>NZ_CP094343.1:0-4800000 GCF_022760135.1 Pseudomonas sp. M1 | reverse complement strand
GCGCTGGAGGCTCGACGACGTACTCGGCGTGTGGCCGCTGCACGGCCTGTGCGGCGCCTGGGGCGGCATCGCCTGCGGCGTCTTCGGCCAGCAGGCGCTGGGTGGTTTGGGTGGGGTGAGTCTGGTCAGCCAGGTGTTGGGCACTCTGCTGGGCGTGGTCATCGCCTTCGTCGGTGGGGTGTTGGTCTACGGCGGGATCAAGGCGGTGGTGGGCATCCGCCTGAGTCAGGAGGAGGAGTATTACGGCGCGGACCTGTCGATCCACAAGATCGGGGCGATCAATCACGATTGAATGCTGTCCGTGCCATTGGGGGCATCCGGCGTGGCTGGTGAGTCCGCTCCTACGAAAAGCACTTCGGCGCAGGACAAGACCATTGCTCGGAGATATGGCGTTTTCCGGGTGTTGGGGTTCAAGAGCGCCCTCTCCCCAACCCTCTCCCGCAAGCGGGAGAGGGGGCAGTCCGTGCCGAGAAAAGAATTGGCTCCAGCCGGACATCACCGAGGCTGCCGGCTAACGCCATAACATCAAGCCCTGCCCAACGGTTCCCTCTCCCTTCAGGGCGGGGCGCGCAGCCGAGGGTTAGGGAGAGGGGCGGAGTTGAACCCGTGCGCGGATGTCACCGGCCAGTTCGCGAGCAAGCTCGCTCCTACGAAAAAACAAATGCGCATTCGCTCTTGCTTTTGGACTTCCAGAGAAACCTCCGCGCACTCCGAAACGCCCCTTCAGCAGGCCGAGCGAAACCCGCGCTCAGGAGGTCATGCGACATGGATGTCGCGAGAGCCCCGATGGGCTACAGGGACGTACCCTCGGGGCGGGCCTCCGTGGCGGGGGAGTTCGTGAGGGTAGCCCGGCTCCATCGGGCCCGTATGTCGGGGCAAGCCTTTTTGGTTCCTTTTTGCGGGGGGGGGCCTTCCACCGTTTGACAAAAGGGACTCGCCCGAGGGGGCGAAACAAGACGGTCGGGCAGACTCGGAGCGGCGCGCTACACCAAGCCTCCACGCCACTGGGTTATTCCCCTTCGGGCCAGCGCAAGCGCTGTTCGCGATGGAGCCGCGTCCCGCGTTCGCGGGAATGGCGGGGATGAGTTGGGCGCCACAGAGCAAACTCGTATAGCCCACATGAAAATGCCGTTTCCCCCAGGGAGAGAAACGGCATTTTCATGAGTGGCCCAAATTATCACCAAGGCCACTGGCACCAGGCCGGAAGGCCACTACGCATGGCCCCCGCCGGCAGTCCGCTACCAGAGCGGCATGGTGTAGCTGAGGATCAGGCGGTTCTCGTCCGCGGCATTGCCGGCAGCAGAGTTCCGGCTGAAGTTGCTGCGAGTGGTCGCGTTACGCCATTTCACGCCAAAGCCCTTCAGCGCACCGTCCTGGAACACGTAGGCGATGTCGGTATCGCGTTCCCATTCCTTGCCTTCACCGCTGGTGGTCAGCAGGTCGATGTTGTCGCCCTTGACGTAGCGGGTCATGAAGGTCAAGCCGGGGATGCCGATGCCGGCGAAGTTGTAGTCGTAGCGGGCCTGCCAGGACTTCTCGTCCTTGTTGGCGAAGTCGTTGATCTGTACGAAGTTCACCAGGTAGGGATCGGTGCCGTTGATGTAGGCGAAGCCGGTGTCGCCGCTCATCTTCTGGTAGCCGAGGCCGAAGGCGTGGTAGCCCAGGCTGTAGGTGAACATGGCGTTGAGCGCCTTGTTGTCGACGTTGCTGGTGCCGTCGTCGTTGGACTTGGCCCAGCGCAGGTCGGTCTTCAGCGACTGGCCCTCGGTGATCGGCAGGACGTAGGTCGCGGTCAGGAAGTGCTGCTTGTAGAAGTCTTCCAACTGGCCGTAGTGGTAACCGGTGCTGAAGTTCTTGGTCCAGGCGTAGGTGCCGCCGGCGAAGTCGAATTCGTTGGTGGTGGTGCCGGTGCGGAAGCTGATGTTCTTCTTGCCGCCGCCGGTGATGGTCATCTCCTGGTAGTCGGAGGAGTCACGCAGGTTGGTCTGGTTCAGGCGGCCGGCGTCGAAGGTCAGGCCGTCGAGCTGGGTGGAGTTGAAGGCGCCACCCAGGAACACCTGCGGCAGCAGGCGGCTGTCGTTGGGCATGATGACCGGCAGTTTCGGGATCAGGGTGCCGACCTTCAGGGTGTTCTTCTCGTAGCGCAGCTTGGCGGTCATGCCCAGCTTGCTGTAGTCGTCGGCGGCGTCGCCGCTGGCGGTCTTGGGCAGCAGGCCGGTGCCGGTGCGGTCCGCGCTGGAGTCCAGTTTCAGGCCGAGCATGCCGATGGCGTCTACCCCCACGCCAATGGTGCCCTCGGTGTAGCCGGACTCGTAACGCAGGATGAAGCCCTGCGCCCACTCTTCGGCCTTGCTCTGCTGGGCCGGGGTGGAGGTGCGGAAATCGCGGTTGAAGTAGAAGTTGCGCAGTTCGACGCTGGCCTTGCTGTCCGAGATGAAGTCGGCGTGAGCCAGGGCGGGGATGATGCAGGTGGAACCCAGCGTGGCCATGGCCACGGCGCGGGCGATCGGAGTCTTGCTCATTGTTATTGTCTCCTCGAGCGCTTTGAGCAGTTCGGTGATGCCTGGACTACGCCGGCATGTCGATCTGTTACAGCCTGCCTACTAAATCATTACAGGCTTTTTCCGACTCTTAGACCTTAGTCGCTGTTCTCCGAGTTATCCCGCTGATTTGCCTGGAATTGGCCTACCCCCTGTGCCCTGCACCAAAGGAGGGCCTTTCACTGGACCCAGCGCGGGTAGTAGCCGAGGCGGTCCTGTACCTGCGCGTCGTGGGCCGGGACCACGGTGATTTCCGAGTGGGCCAGGAGCATTTCGTGGACCTTCGCCAGTTGTGCCAGGGTCTGCCCGCGGTCGCGGTCCACCAGGCGGCTGCTGACCCAGAACTTCTGCCGCGGGCCGCTGAAGCCTTCCAGGCGCCAACTGGTGTCGCCGCTGAAGAAGAAGCGGCGGCCATCCTCCAGCGTGAGGAACAGGCCGACCGAGCCGGGCGTGTGGCCGGGCATGGGCACCAGCACCAGGCTGCCGTCGCCGAACAGGTCCAGGCTCTCGTCGAAGGCCAGGAAGGGCGTGGGCGAGAACGCGTAGGGCCGCCAGGGCGTCGCCGCGCTGAACTGGCTGGGGAACACCGCCGGCGGCTTGGCGATGTGGGCATAGTCGATCTCCGCATAGGGTGCCCACACCGGCACCTCGGGAAAGTCCACCAGCGCCGAGGCATGGTCCCAGTGGACATGGGACAGGTAGATGCGGTCGATGTGGATGCCGCTGCCGGCCAGTTGCTCGCGCACCGGATGCACCTCGCCGAAGCGGAACAGCGGCTTGTCCCACCAGGGCATGTCCCGGGCGAACTGCGCCTGCGCCTGGCTGCCCAGGCCGGTGTCGAACAGCAGCGTGGCCGCATGGTGCTGGATGAGCAGCGCTGTGTGGTTGACGCGCACCTTTCGCGTCCAGTCGCCGTCGGCCAGGGTCAGGGCGTCGAGGGTGGTGAGCCCGGAGGTGCGCACTAGGGCGAAGCGCAGTCCGTCGGCGTGGCCGGGCAGGCTGGCCAACCCCAGCAGCAGGGCGAGGAAGCATCTGGCGAGGCGCATGGTCGGCATCCTTTTCGGCGGCTCAGAGCGTGGGCAGGGGAAGGTAGCCGGGGAGGGCGCGGATGCGTTCCTGCCAGGCCTGCACATGGGGGTAGGCAGTGGTGTCCAGGCCGCCTTCGGGGGCCAGGGCGACGTAGGGGTAGACCGCGATGTCGGCGATGCTCGGCCCGGCCGTGTGGGCCAGCCAGGGCTGCCGCGACAGTTCCCCGTCGAGCAGTTCCAGGGCCTGGCGCGCCTTGGCCTGGGCCGCGCCGAGGTCGCCGGGGCGTTTGAACAGCTGGATGACCCGCGCCTGCGCCGGCCCGTGCTGGATCTCGTTGGCGGCGAAGCTCAGCCAGTGGGCGATGCGCCCCTGGGGCTCGGCGTCCAGCGGGTACCAGGAGGGCTCGGCATAGCGGCGCGCCAGGTAGACCAGGATGGCCTGGGAATCGCCCAGGCCGAAATCGCCGTCCTCCAGGGCCGGCACCTGGCCGCGCGGGTTGATGGCGAGGAAGGCGGGGCGCTTGTGTACGCCGCTGCGCAGGTCGACGTCGACCAGTTCGGCGCTCTGGCCGATCAGGCTGAGGAACAGGCGGACCTTGTAGGCATTTCCGGAGAGCGGGATGTCATGCAGTTTCATGGCGGTGTTCCTGCTGGGTGTTGTTGTCGGGAACGGCTTCGGCAAATATTAGACAGACAAGTCTGTATAGTTCAAGCTCGAAATACGGCCATCCCGTGCCCGCCGGTTCAAGAGCGCCGACGCCTCGCGCATAATGACCGCCCAGGAGGTGCCCATGACGTCCAGCAAGGCTTCCAGCAAGCGCGAGCAGTTGCTCAATACCGCCCTCGAGCTGTTCTACCGCGAGGGCTACCACGCCACGGGCATCGACCGCATCCTGGCCGAGTCCGGGGTGGCCAAGATGACCCTGTATAAGCACTTCAAGTCCAAGGACGAGCTGATCATGGCCGCCCTGGAGGAACGCCATGCGCGCACCTTGCGGCGTTTCGGCGATGCGCCGCGGCGGGCGCCGCGCGAGGCCATCCTGGCGGTCTTCGACAACCTGCACGGCTACCTGCACGAGGATGGCTTCAGCGGTTGCGCCTTCATCCACGCGGCCGCCGAGTTCCATGACCGCGGGCACCCGATCCACCGCCAGGCCGCCGAGCACAAGGGCTTCGTCGAGGCGTTCTTCCGTCGCCAACTGGAGGACCTCGGCGTGCACGAACCGGGCAAGCTGGCGCGGCAGCTGCAATATTTGCTGGAAGGGGTGCTGGTCATGGCGCACATGCACGGTCCGGCCGACCAGGCCCTGGAGGCGCGCGAGGTGGCGGAAACCTTGCTGCGCCAGGCCGGCCATTGACGGGGGAGGAGACGATGGGCCCTGAATGCCAACTGTTCGGAACCCTGGGCTGCCACCTGTGCGAGGTGGCTGAGGCGGTGCTGATGCCTTTCGTCGAGCACGGCCTGCTGGTGGAACTGGTCGACATCGCCGACCGCGAGGACTGGGTCGAGCGCTACGGCCTCAGCATCCCGGTGCTGCGTCGTTGCGACACGGGGGCGGAGCTGAACTGGCCGTTCGACGCCGAACAGGTAGCTGCTTTCTTGCGCTGCTGATTTTTCCTCCGACGTTTCTGCTCCTGGCGCTGCTCTGTGTCAGTCTTGCGCTGTCGTACCCTTTCGTTGGAGACAGCACTATGAAAATCGGATTCCTCGGCCTTGGCGGCATGGGCGCCGGCATGGCCGCGAACCTCATCCGCGGCGGCCACCAGGTGCACCTGTGGAACCGTTCGCCGGCGGCGCTGGAGCCGTTGCTGGCCCTGGGCGGCCTGGCGGCAACTGATCCGCTCGCGGCCTTCGATGCCGACGTGGTGATTTCCATGCTCGCCGACGACACCGCGACCCGCGCGGTGCTTCTCGACAGCGGCGCCCTGGACTCGGCGCGGCCGGGGCTGATCCACCTGAGCATGGCCACGCTGTCGGTGGCCCTGGTGGGCGAGCTGGCCGAGCGCCATCGCCAGCGCGACGTCGCCTTCATCGCCGCGCCGGTGTTCGGCCGCACCGACGTGGCCGCGGCCGGCAAGCTCAACATCCTCGCCGCCGGGCCCGCCGAGGCCATCGCCGAAGTGCAGCCTCTGCTGGACCTGATGGGGCAGAAGACCTGGCCGCTGGGCGACGATCCCCTGAGCGCGGCGGCGGTGAAGATCGCCGGCAACTTCATGATCGCCAGCGCCATCGAAGCCATGGGCGAGGCCTCGGTCCTGGCCAAGGGCTTCGGCGTGGAGCCGGCGCAGTTGCTGGAGATCATGGGCAGCACCCTGTTCAACGCGCCGGTGTACCGCAACTACGGCGCGCTGATCGCCGAGCAGCGCTACGAGCCGGCGGCGTTCCGCCTGGTGCTCGGCCTGAAGGACGTGGGCCTGGCCCTGGCGGCGGGGCAGAGCCGCCACGTGCCGTTGCCGTTCGCCAGCGTGCTGCGCGACAACCTGCTGGAAGCGGTGGCCCAGGGCGACGGCGAACGGGACTGGGCGGCACTGGCGCAGGTGGCGATGCGCCGTTCGGGGCAGGCCTGAAGCCAGACACGTGTAGGAGCGGACTCCGTCCGCGATGGCATGAACGCCGGCCTTGCCAGCGGAATCGCGGATAAATCCGCTCCTACGCTCTCCCGGACAGCATGTAGGCGCGCGCCCAGTGCGTGATTCGCGGGTGGGGAAATGCCTGCCGGGAAAAATCGCAGGCAATAAAAAACCCGCCGGTTAAGGCGGGTTTTTCGGGATTTGGTCGGAGCGACTGGATTCGAACCAGCGACCTTCTCGTCCCGAACGAGACGCGCTACCAAGCTGCGCTACGCTCCGTTTGATGGCGCGCATTCTACCGAAAAACTTTTGATGCACAAGGGGTTAGCGAAAATTTTTTCAGAAATATTTCCCGCCCCCCGAAAAAGCCGACGCCCCGCGGGACTCTGAGTCCGGCGGGGCGCCCGGGTGCTGGCGGTCGGGGATCAGAGATCCTTGACGGTACGCACCTGGTCCTTGTTCACGCGTACGCGTTTGCCGTCCAGTTGTTCGAATTCATAGAAACCGGTGTCGTCGTCGTACTTGGGCGTGTCGACGGACTGGATCTCGCGGCCGTCGTTCAGGGTGATGACGCTGGGGCTGGAGCAGCCAGCGAGTGCGCCAAGGCCCAGGACGAGCAGGAAAGCTGGGAGCGCGCGATTGATCATTCGTATATCTCCTGTACGAATCGAAGTTTGTTCGGAGTTTCCGACTGGGAGAGTAGTGGCAAAGTTCCCAGTAAATTCTCGAAAGACAGTGTATCGGCTGTCTAGCCCGGGCCGTTCAGCAGTTCGGGGGAGTTCAGGTTGGCCAGGCGGGGGTCCCCCTTGGCGCAGGCCACGGGACGCGCGCCCAGGGGCAGCAGGACCTGGCGCGGGCTGCGCTCGCCGCGTTGCCAGGCGGCTTCCAGCTGTGGCGCCAGGGCCTTGGGCAGGATGCAGAACAGCGGTTCCCAATGGTCGCCGTCGTGCAGCATGTGCGGCGCCTGTGGTTGCGCCGCGGCGGCCTGGCGCAGGCGTTCGATGAGCTCTTCGTCGAACAGCGGGGCGTCGCAGGGCAGCACCAGCAGCCAGGGGTGGCGGGCGGCCTGCAGGCCGGCGCGGATGCCGGCGAGCGGGCCGGGGTAGTCCGGGGTGTCGTCGTGCACCAGTTGGTCGGCGTAGGCCCGGTAGATGTCGGCGTTGCGGTTGCAGGAGATGATCAGGTCGTCGCTCAGCGGGCGCACGCGTTCGTGCAGGTAGCTGATCAAGGGCCGCCCGCGCCATTCCAGCAGGCCCTTGTCGCGTCCCCCCATGCGTTGGCCGCGCCCCCCGGCGAGCAGCAGGACGGAACAGGGCGGCAGGGTGGCGTCAGGCATGGCGAGGTCTCCGGAACGGGCCTGTGATATAACACCGGCATCCCCGTCTCTCAAGCAAGGACACCGTCCATGAGCCATTTGGCCACGCCCGAATTCGTGCCGCTGAACATCGCCGTGCTCACCGTCAGCGACACCCGCACGCTGGAGACCGACACCTCCGGCCAACTGTTCGTCGACCGCCTCACCGCCGCCGGGCACAACCTGGCCGCGCGGGTGCTGCTGAAGGACGACCTCTATCGCATCCGCGCCCAGGTCGCCGCCTGGATCGCCGAGGAGCAGGTGCAGGTGGTGCTGGTCACCGGCGGCACCGGCTTCACCGGCCGCGACAGCACCCCGGAGGCGGTCACCTGCCTGCTGGACAAGCTGGTGGACGGCTTCGGCGAGCTGTTCCGGCAGATCTCGGTGGCCGATATCGGCACCTCCACCGTGCAGTCCCGCGCCCTGGCCGGGCTGGCCAACGGCACCCTGGTGTGCTGCCTGCCGGGCTCCACCAATGCCTGCCGCACCGCCTGGGACGGCATCCTCGCCGAGCAACTGGACGCCCGTCACCGCCCGTGCAACTTCGTGCCGCACCTGAAGCAGGCCGCGCCCTGCGAGAGCCGCGGATGAGCGGCTGCGACAAGCCCGGCCTGCTGCCGGTCGAGGAAGCCCTGGCGCGGCTGATGGCGCTGGCGGCCCAGGCGCCGATTTCGGAAGTCGAACAGGTCTCCCTGGGCGAGGCCGAGGGCCGCGTGCTGGCCGAGCCGTTGCTGGCCGGCCTGGACCTGCCGCCCTGGGACAACAGCGCCATGGACGGCTACGCGCTGCGCCTGGCCGACTGGCAGGGCGAGCCGCTGGTGGTGAGCCAGAAGATTTTCGCCGGCATCGCCCCCGAGCCGCTGCAACCCGGCACCTGCGCGCGCATCTTCACCGGCGCGCCGGTGCCCCCTGGCGCGGATTGCGTGGAGATGCAGGAAAACGTCGAGGTGCTGGAGGACGGCCGCGTGCGCTTCCGCGAAGCGCTGCGCTTCGGCCAGCACATCCGCCCGCAGGGCCAGGAGACCCGCCAGGGCGACCAGGTGCTGCCGGCCGGCACGCGCCTGGGCGCCATCGAACTGGGCCTGGCCGCCTCGCTTGGCCAGGCCGTGCTGAACGTGCGGCGCAAGCCGCGGGTGGCGCTGCTGTCCACCGGCGACGAGCTGGTGGAGCCGGGCCAGCCGCTGCGCACCGGGCAGATCTACAACAGCAACCGCGCCGTGCTGAAGGCCTGGCTGCTGCGTTCCGGCTGCGAGGTTCGGGACGCCGGCATCCTCCCCGACGACCTGGCGAAGACCCGCGAAGTGCTTGGCTCGCTGGGCGGCGCCGACCTGATCCTGACCACCGGCGGCGTCTCCGTGGGCGAGGCCGATTTCCTCGGCGCGGCCCTGCGCGAGGCCGGCGAACTGGCGCTGTGGAAACTGGCGATCAAGCCGGGCAAGCCGCTGACCGTGGGCCACTACCAGGGGACGCCGGTGATCGGCCTGCCGGGCAACCCGGCCTCCACCCTGGTCACCTTCGCCCTGCTGGCGCGCCCCTACCTGCTGCGCCGCCTGGGCGTCGAGGCGGTGATGCCGCTGCGTTTCGAGGTGCCCGCCGGCTTCGCCTGGAAGCACGCCGGCAACCGCCGCGAATACCTGCGCGCGCGCCTGGAGAACGGCCGCGCCCTGATCTACCCGAACCAGAGCTCCGGCGTACTGCGCAGCGCCGCCTGGGCCGACGGCCTGGTGGAAGTGCGCGAAGGGCGGACGCTGGAAGAGGGCGAGGCGGTGCCCTTCATTCCCCTGAGCGAAGTGCTGTTGTAGGTGCAACTGTCTTGCCGGCTGCGCCGTGCTCGCCGGTAATGTAGGAGCGGACCTTGTCCGCGATAGCCGGAACCCCCGGCGCGATTCGCGGATAAGATCCGCTCCTACGCCGCCCCACCCGCACCATTCCATGTAGGAGCGCGCCCTGCGCGCGAATCGCGGGCAGGGCCCGCTCCTACACCTCCGGTAAACACAAGGCCCCGTAGGATGGGTTGAGCGAAGCGATACCCATCACCGCCACCGCACGGGTTTCGCAAGCTCGACCCATCCTACGAAGAGCACCCCGGCGCGGCCGGCAAGACAGTTGCTCCTACAGGGGACATGCCGTGCCTCCCGGCATTTGCCCGCGAATCTACTCACCCCGCCGCCGGCCGATGGCGCTGGCGGTATTCCCCCGGCGTCTCCCCGGTCCAGCCCTTGAAGCTGCGGTGGAAGGAGCGCGATTCGGTGAAGCCCAGGTACTGGGCGATGTCCTGGATCTGCAGGTCGCTGTGCAGCAGGTAGTGCTCGGCCAGTTCCTGGCGCAGTGTGTCGAGGATCTGCTGGTAGCTGGCGCCGGCCTGCTGCAGGTGGCGCTGCAGGGTGCGCACGGTCATGTCGAAGCGCTCGGCGACGCGCTCCTTGCGCGGCAGGCCGTCCTTCATCAGCAGGCGCAGGGCGTTCTTCACCCGTAGCGGCAGCGGTTCGTCGTCGTCCAGTTCGGCCATCATGGCCAGGGCGTGTTCTTCCAGGGTGCGCAGGAGGTTGGCGTCGGCCTGGCGCAGCGGGAAGGCCAGCAGGGGCAGCGGCACCAGCAGGGCGCTGCAGGGTTTCTCGAAGCGCACCGGGCAGCCGAACAGCCGCTCGTACTCGGCCAGCTCGGTGCCGGCCGGCTGCGCGTGCTCGAACCAGACTTCCTCGGGCGAGCCCTCGAAATCGGCGATCCAGCGCGCATAGAGCAGCCACGAGGCCAGCACGTTCTCCACCATGTGGCGGCGGATGTCGGCGGCCTGGTGGCGGCAGTTCCAGACCAGGCGCACGTGGCCGTCGCCCGGTTCGACGCGGCTCACGCCCATGTCCCCCACCAGCTTCTCGTAGGGAATGATGCGGTTCATCGCCTCGCCCAGGGTGGCGCAGTTCATGGTGATGTAGCCGAGCACGCTCCAGGAGCCCGGCTGCACGAAACGCGCGGCATGCAGGCCGAACAGCGGATCATTGGCGTGTTCGCAGAAATAGCCGAGCAGGCGTTCGTGGGCTTCGCTGGGCAGGCGCTGGCTGTTGTCGGCCAGCTGCGCGCGGGTGAGGTCGGCGGCCCGCAGGGCGGCGTCGACATCCAGGCCGAGGTGCTCGGCCTGGCGCAGGTACTTGAGCAGGGCGGGTACGGAGGTATAGCCGAGGGCGTGCATGGTGCGCTCTTGTTCTGGTGGCTCTATTGGCGACTGGCGCTGGCCCGATCCGACAGTGACAGGCCCGGGCGGCCGACTAGTATAGGCAGCCATTGCGAGCGACCGGAACAGGAGCACGGCAGGCATGCGACGCTGGAATGGCTGGGGTGAGGAAAGCACTTCGATGGAACTGCCCGGCTCGGGCCGGACCTTTCTCGCCGAGCAGATAGGCCCCGGCCTCGCGCTGCCCGACGCCAGCCTCGACGACGTGCTGGCCAAGGTGCCGGCCTCGCGCCTGGCCGAGCACCCACTGCTGCTGCGCGAACCCATGGACCGTCTGCTGCACGCCCGCGGCCAGAGCCTGCCGGACTGGCTGGCCATGCGCGAGGGCGAGTTCGGCCGCTTCCCCGACGGCGTGGCCTACCCGCAGAGCGCCGAGCAGATCCGCGAACTGCTGCGCTATGCCGAACGCACCGATTGCCTGCTGATCCCCTACGGCGGCGGCACCTCGGTGGCCGGGCACATCAACCCGCCGGCCTCCGACAAGCCGGTGCTGACCGTTTCCCTGGCGCACATGAACCGCCTGCTGGAGCTGGACGAGGAAAGCCTGGTGGCCACCTTCGGCCCCGGCGCCAACGGCCCGCAGGTGGAAAGCCAATTGCGCGCCCGCGGCTACACCCTCGGCCACTTCCCGCAGTCCTGGGAGCTGTCGACCCTCGGCGGCTGGGTGGCCAGCCGCTCCAGCGGCCAGCAGTCGCTGCGCTACGGGCGCATAGAGCAGCTGTTCGCCGGCGGCACCCTGGAGACCTTCGCCGGGCCGCTGGAAATCCCCACCTTCCCGGCATCCTCCGCCGGCCCCGACCTGCGCGAGCTGGTGCTGGGCTCGGAGGGCCGCTTCGGCGTCATCTCCTCGGTCAAGGTGCGCGTCTCGCGGCTGGCCGAGCAGGAGCGCTTCTACGTGGTCTTCCTGCCGTCCTGGGAACAGGGCCTGGCGGCCATCCGCAGCCTGGCCCAGGCGCGGGTGCAGCTGTCCATGCTGCGCCTGTCCAACGCGGTGGAAACCCGCACCCAGCTGACCCTGGCCGGCCATCCCGGGCAGATCGCCTGGCTGGAGCGCTACCTGAAGTGGCGCGGGGCGGGCGAGGGCAAGTGCATGCTGACCTTCGGCGTCACCGGCAGCCGCGCGCAGAACGCCGCTTCGCTGAAGCTCGCGCGGCGCCAGCTGAAGGGCTTCGGCGGGGTGTTCACCGGCACCCTGCTGGGGCGCAAGTGGGAAGCCAGCCGCTTCCGCTCGCCCTACCTGCGCGAGACGCTCTGGCAGGCCGGCTACGTGGTGGACACCCTGGAGACCGCCACCGACTGGAGCAACGTCGACAACCTGATGCAGCGCATCGAGGCCAGCCTGCGCGACGGCCTGGCGGCGGAAGGCGAGCGGGTGCACGTGTTCAGCCACCTGTCCCACGTCTATGGCGAAGGCTCCAGCATCTACACCACCTACGTGTTCCGTCCGGCGTCCAGCTATGCCGCCACCCATGAGCGCTGGCGCCGGCTCAAGCAGGCCGCCAGCCGGACGATCGTCGAGAACCGCGGCACCATCAGCCACCAGCACGGCGTGGGCCGCGACCACGCACCCTACCTGGCGCTGGAGAAGGGCGAACTGGGCATGGCCACCCTGCGCGCCCTGGCCGGCCATTTCGACCCCGCGGGCCGGCTCAACCCCGGCACCCTGCTGCAGGACTGACGCCATGTGGAACGCCGCCTGGCGTCGGCAGGCGCTGGCCGAACTGGCCGGGCGCGACTGGGACCTGATCGTGGTCGGCGGCGGCATCACCGGCGCCGGCATCCTCCGCGAGGCCGCGCGGCGAGGCTGGCGCTGCCTGCTGCTGGAGCAGCGCGACTTCGCCTGGGGCACCTCCAGCCGTTCCTCGAAGATGGTCCACGGCGGCCTGCGCTACATCGCCAAGGGCCAGTTCGGCCTGACCCGCGACTCGGTGCGCGAACGCCAGCGCCTGCTCGGCGAGGCGGCGGGGCTGGTGGAGCCGCTGAGCTTCATCATGCCGCACTACCGCGGCGGCTTCCCCGGGTCGAAGGTGTTCGGCGGCCTGCTGGCCGTGTACGACGCCCTGGCCGGCAAGCGCAACCACCTCTATTACCCGCTGCAGCAACTGCGCTACCTGGCGCCGGGGCTGAAGGAGGATGGCCTGCTGGGCGGCACGCGCTTCGCCGATGCGGTGGTGGACGACGCCCGCCTGGTCATGCGCGTGCTGGACGAGGCCCGCGCCGACGGCGGCGAGGCGCTCAATGGCCTGCGCGTGCTGGAGCTGAGCCGGGAAGGCGGCCGGGTGAGCGGCCTGCTGGCCGAGGACCGGGAGAGCGGCGAGCGCTTCGCCTTGCGCGCCGGCGCGGTGGCCCTGGCCACCGGCGCCTGGGCCGATGGCTTGCGCCGCAGGGAAGGCGACGAGCACATCCGTCCCCTGCGCGGCAGCCACCTGCTGCTGCCGGCCTGGCGCCTGCCGGTGGCCCACGCCTTCAGCTTCATGCACGCGGCGGACCGGCGCCCGGTGTTCGTCTTCCCCTGGGAGGGCGCCAGCGTGGTCGGCACCACCGACCTGGACCATGGCGACGGCCTGGACAGCGATGCCCGCATCAGCGAGGAGGAAGTCGACTACCTGCTGGCCGCCTGCGCGCAGCAGTTCCCCGCCGCGCGCATCGGCCGGGCCGACATCCGTTCGACCTGGGCCGGCGTGCGCCCGGTGGTCAGCAGCGGCGCCGTGCGGAAGAAACCCTCGGACGAAAAGCGCGAGCACGCCCTGTGGCAGGAGCCCGGCTGCGTGACCCTGGCCGGCGGCAAGCTGACCACCTTCCGTCTCCTGGCCCTGGAGGTGCTGCAGGCCTGCGCGCCCATGCTCGGCAAGACGCTGGAGGACAGCGGCTCAGCAATTTTTGCCGCAGTGCCCGAGGTCGACCTGCCCGGCCTGGGCCCGCAGCAGCGGCGGCGCCTGGCCGGCCGCCACGGCCGCAACCTGCCGCAACTGGCGAGGTTGCTGGCGGAAATCGGCAACGGGCGAGTGGGCGACAGCGACTGCCTGTGGGCCGAACTGGCCTGGGCCGCCGAAGGCGAGCTGGTGCTGCATCTGGACGACCTGCTGCTGCGCCGCACGCGCCTGGGTTTGCTGCTGGCGAACGGCGGCGCCGGCGAACTGCCGGCCATCCGCGCGCTGTGCCAGGCGCGCCTGGGCTGGGACGACCCGCGCTGGCACGAAGAAGAGCGCGCCTATCTGGAGCTCTGGCGGCGCTGCTATAGCTTGCCGGGGGGAGAGTGATGGGTATCGCAAGCTCAACCCATCCTACGTGGAGCCCGTGCCATCGGCGCGACGAGACCCATCACCGGCAAGGCCCCCTGACGAGAAGGATCGCACCTTGAGCGAACAGAGCTACCTGCTGGCCATCGACAACGGCACCCAGAGCGTGCGCGCGCTGCTCTTCGACCTCGCCGGCAACCTGGTGGGCAAGGGCAAGGTCGAGCTGGAGGCCTACTACTCCAGCCAGCCCGGCTGGGCCGAGCAGGACCCGGAGTACTACTGGGCCAAGCTCGGCGAAGCCTGCCAGTTGCTCTGGGCGCAGAGCGGCATCGACCGCAGGCTGATCCGCGGCGTGTCGCTGACTACCCAGCGCGGCACCGTGATCCACGTCGATGGGCAGGGCAAGCCGCTGCGTCCGGCGATCCTCTGGCTGGACCAGCGCCGCGCCGAGGTCGAGGGCCGCATCAAGGGGCCCTGGGGCTGGCTGTTCAAGCTGGCCGGCGCCGAAGGCGCGGTGGATTACTTCCGCAGCCAGGCCGAGGTCAACTGGGTCGCTCAGCGGCAGCCGGAACTGCACGCGGCCACGCACAAGGTGCTGCTGTTGTCCGGCTTCCTCACCCATCGCCTGTGCGGGCGCTTCGTCGATTCCCTGGCGTGCAGCGTGGCCTACCTGCCGTTCGACTACAAACGCCTGAAGTGGGCCGCCCCGCGGGACTGGAAATGGCAGGCGGTGAAGGTGCGCCAGGAACAACTGCCGGAGCTGTTCAAGCCCGGCGCCAGGCTCGGCACGATCAGCGCCGAGGCCAGCCGCCACACCGGCATCCCCGAAGGCCTGCCGCTGATCGCCGCCGGCGCCGACAAGGCCTGCGAGGTGCTTGGCGCCGGGGCCATCGAACCCAGCGTGGCCTGCCTGTCCTACGGCACCACCGCGACCATCAACACCACCCGTGCGCGCTACCTGGAGACCATCCCGCTGATCCCGCCGTACCCGGCGGCGATTCCCGATCACTTCAACACCGAAGTCATGATCTACCGCGGCTTCTGGATGGTCAGCTGGTTCAAGCGCGAGTTCGGCCTGCGCGAGATGCAGCGCGCCGCCGAACTGGGCGTGGAGCCGGAGAAGCTGTTCGACGAACTGGTCGAGCAGGTGCCGCCCGGCTCCATGGGCCTGATGCTGCAGCCCTACTGGACGCCGGGCATCCGCGAACCCGGCCTGGAAGCCAAGGGCGCGATCATCGGTTTCGGTGATGTGCATACCCGCGCGCACATCTACCGCGCCATTCTTGAAGGCCTGGCCTATGCGCTGCGCCAGGGCAAGGAGCGCATCGAGAAGCGCTCCGGCACCCGCATCGAGCGCCTGCGCGTGGCCGGCGGCGGCTCCCAGAGCGACGCGGCCATGCAACTGACCGCCGACATCTTCGGCCTGCCGGCGGAGCGCCCGCACGTCTACGAGGCCTCCGGCCTGGGCGCGGCCATCGACTGCGCGGTGGGGCTGGGGCTGTTCCCTGACTTCGCCGCCGCCATCGCCGCCATGACCCGCGTCGGCCAGGTGTTCCAGCCGCGCCCGCAGGCGCAGCGCACCTACGAGCGGCTGTACCGCGAGGTCTACCAGCGCATGTACCGGCAACTGAAGCCGCTGTACCGGAGCATCCGCGAAATCACCGGCTACCCGGCCTGAACTTCGCGCCCCGGTTCGATGGTCCATAGTGAATGGACTTCAAGGAGGGGAGGGGGACCATGGCGAAACCCGAAGCGATGCTCATCCTGCACGGCAAGCAGGCGGCCAACGATGAGGTGCGCGCGGCGGTGCTGGCGCGCCGCGAGGCCGGCTGGCGGCTGGACGTGCGCGTCACCTGGGAGGAGGGCGATGCCGAGCGCCTGGTCGGCGAGGCCCTGGCGGCCGGCTACCCGACGCTGGTCGCCAGCGGCGGCGACGGCACCGCGCGGGCCGTGGCCGAGGCGCTGTACCGCACCGATGCCGAGGCCAGCCTGGCGCTGCTGCCGCTGGGCACGGCCAACGACTTCGCCCGCGCCGCCGGCATCCCGCTGGAGCCGGCCGCGGCGCTGGGCCTGCTGGAGGAGGCGGCGCGGCCCATCGACCTGGGCGAGGTGGAGGGGCGCATCTTCCTCAACATGGCCACAGGCGGCTTCGGTTCCACGGTCACGGCCAACACCTCCGAAGACCTGAAGAAGGCCCTGGGCGGCGCGGCCTACCTGTTGACCGGGATCAGCCGCTTCTCCGAGGTGCACTCGGCCGAAGGCCACTTCCGCGGCCCGGGCTTCGACTGGCAGGGCGAATTCCTCGCCCTGGGCATCGGCAATGGCCGCCAGGCCGGCGGTGGGCACCCGCTATGCGCCCAGGCGCTGGCCGACGACGGCCTGCTCGACGTCAGCATCCTGCCGGCGCCGGGCGACATGCTGTCCGCCCTGGGCAGCCTGCTCGGCAGCGGCGGTGGGCTGCAGGAGCTGTTCGTCCGCGCGCGCCTGCCGTGGCTCGAACTGGAGGCCGGCGAGGGCCTGGCGATCAACCTCGACGGCGAGCCCCTTCAGGCCAGCCGGGCGCGCTTCGAGGTGCGCCCGGCGGCGCTGCGCCTGCACCTGCCGCCAGGTTCGCCGCTGCTCGGCGGCTGATCGCCGGGGCTGGCCCGGAACGGGCTTCTGAGGCATGATGGCGTTGCGCCAGTATTTCGTCGCCGGAATTCTGGCCGATACAGCGACACGCTATTCATCCCGATTTCAGGAGCCCCCATGGCCGGCATTCTCGACAGCGTCGATCAACGCACCCGACTGGTGGGGCAGAACCGCCTGGAGATCCTGGTGTTCCGCCTGGCCGGCCGGCAGCAGTTCGCGATCAACGTGTTCAAGGTCCAGGAGGTGCTGCAACTGCCGCGCCTGACGCTGATCCCGCAGCGCCACCCGATGATCTGCGGGGTGATCAACCTGCGCGGCCAGACGCTGCCGGTGATCGACCTGTCCCACGCCATCGGCATGCGCCCGCTGCGCCCCGAGGAGCGCAGCACCATCATCGTCACCGAGTACAACCGCTCGGTGCAGGCCTTCCTGGTCGGCGGCGTGGAGCGCATCCTCAACCTCAACTGGGAGGCGGTGCAGCCGCCGCCCGGCGGGGCCGGGCGCCAGCACTACCTGACCGCCATCACCCGCATCGACGAGCGCCTGGTGGAAATCATCGACGTGGAGAAGGTGCTGGCCGAGATCGTGCCGATGAACACCCGCGTCTCCGCCGAGCGCCTGGACGACGACCTGCTGGCGCAGACCAGCGGCCGCGAGGTGCTGGTGGTGGACGACTCCAGCGTCGCCGTCAACCAACTGCGCGACACCCTCGGCCAGCTCGGCCTGAAGCTGCACGTGGCCACCGACGGCCTGCGCGCGCTGCGCCAGCTGCAGGCCTGGGCCAACGCCGGCGAGGACATGGACGAGAAGCTGCTGATGGTCTTCACCGACGCCGAGATGCCGGAGATGGACGGCTACCGCCTGACCACCGAGATCCGCAACGACCCGCGCCTGGCCGGGCTCTACGTGGTGCTGCACACCTCGCTGTCGGGCAGCTTCAACGAAGCCATGGTGCGCAAGGTGGGCTGCGACGACTTCCTCTCCAAGTTCCAGCCGGACCTGCTGGTGGACGTGATCCGCCGGCGCCTGGAGAGGCTGCCGGCCTGAGCCGTGACCGCCCGGCACGGCTGGGTGGTTCGGCGTCAACCTGTCTTGCGGGTCGCGCCGAGGTGCTCTTCGTAGGATGGGTTGAGCCTGCGAAACCCATGCTGCCACGGTGATGGGTATCGCTTCGCTCAACCCATCCTACGGTGAAATACCATGCCTCCCGTGTAGAGCGGGCCCTGCCCGCGATTTCGCGCGCAGGGCGCGCTCCTACATTGGAATGGCGTGGGTGGGGCGGCGTAGGAGCGGATCTCATCCGCGAATCGCGCCGGAACCGCCGGCCGTCGCGGACAAGGTCCTACGGGGAGGCGCCATGCCTCACGGCTGATTGTGTTGGATCCTATCCGCGAATCGCGCCGACAGGTCCGCGATGCCCGATTGCGAGGCGCCGGTCTGCCCCGTATAACGGCTTCTTTGCCGCATCAAGGAAGCCGCCAGCATGATCACCCTCAGCGCCCTCTACCGTTACCCGCTCAAGTCCGGGCAGTTCGAGCCCCTGGAGCGCATCGGGCTGGACGCCCTCGGCCTGCAGGGCGACCGTCGCTGGATGGCGGTGGAGGCTTCCAACGGGCGCTTCCTCACCCAGCGCCTGCTGCCGCAGTTGGGCCGCATCGAGGCGCGCTGGCAGGACGGCGGCAAGGCCCTGCGCCTGCGCGCGCCGGGGATGGAGGACCTGCTGGTGGCGGTGCCCGGCGTGGACGATGCGTTGCGCGGCGTGACCATCTGGCGCGACAGCCTGCAGGTGCCGGATGCCGGCGAGGCCGCGGCGGACTGGCTGAGCCGCTTCCTCGGCCGCCCGTGCCGGCTGGTGGAGATTCCCGAGCAGCGCGCGCGGCAGGTGGACACCGCCTATGCCGAGCCGGGCGAGAAGGTGCATTTCGCCGATGGCTTCCCGCTGCTGCTGATGAGCCAGGCTTCGGTGGACGACCTGGCCGTGCGCGTCGGCCATCCCCTGGAGATGCTGCGCTTCCGCCCCAACCTGGTGCTGGAGGGCAGCGCGCCCTATGCCGAGGACGGCTGGAAGCGCATCCGCATCGGCGACGTCGAATTCCGCGTGGCCAAGCCCTGCGGCCGCTGCATCCTCACCACCATCGACCCGCACACCGGCGAGCGCGA
The DNA here is from genome assembly GCF_022760135.1 of Pseudomonas sp. M1. Lineage (NCBI taxonomy): Bacteria > Pseudomonadati > Pseudomonadota > Gammaproteobacteria > Pseudomonadales > Pseudomonadaceae > Pseudomonas > Pseudomonas sp. M1. Next base: position 4,781,248 of record NZ_CP094343.1, on the reverse strand, counting down.
CCCCAACCGCGAACCCCTGGCGACGCTGCTCAAGTACCGCCAGGTGGACGGCGAGGCGCTGCTCGGGCAGAACCTGCTCCCCCTCGGCCGCGGCGAGCTGCGCGTGGGCATGCCGGTGGAAGTCCTGGAGTGATCCAGCTCCCGCGGATGGGCTTTCGCCCGCACCTGTAGGAGCGGGCTCTGCCCGCGATTTCGCGCGCAGGGCGCGCTCCTACAGAAGAGCGGCGAGGAGCGGATCTCATCCGCGAATTGCGCCGGAATGTCCAGCTATCGCGGACCAGGTCCGCTCCTACCCACGCCGGCAAACCACCCCGTAGGATGGTGTTGAGCGAAGCGATACCCATCAGCGCAACCGCATGGGTTTCGCAAGCTCAACCCATCCTACGAAGAGCATCTCGGCGCGGCCGGCAAGACAGTTGCTCCTACATTCTTCGGTAGACACAACCCTAGGATGGGTGGAGCGAAGCGATACCCATCGCCACGATTCTGGAAGGCGCTCCGGCCCGCGCTCGAAGTGCGCAGATGCGAAGGTCAGGCGGCGGATAACCGCGAACGGTTATCCGCCCTACGCCAAGGGGCGATCAAAGCTCGTCGAAGAAGCGTTCGTGCCAGTCCACCAGCGGCTGCGGCACGCCGATCTTCTGGCCGTAGATGACCGCGTAGGACAGCACGTTCTGCACGTATTGGCGGGTTTCGTCGAAGGGGATGCTCTCCACCCAGACGTCGAAGGACAGGTGGCGGGCGTCCTTTAGCCACTGGCGTACGCGGCCGGGGCCGGCGTTGTAGGCGGCGGTGGCGAGCACGCGGTTGCCGTTGAACTGGCCCTGCACCTGGCTGAGGTAGGCGGCGCCGAGGCGGATGTTGAGGTCCGGCACTATCAGCTGCTGCGGCCCGGCCAGGGGAATGCCGAACTTCTTCGAGGTTTCCTTGGCGGTGGCCGGCATCAGTTGCATCAGGCCGGTGGCGCCGACGCCGGAGCGCGCATCGGACATGAAGGCGCTTTCCTGGCGGGTGATGGCGAACACCCAGCTGGGGTGCAGGTCGCGGTTGCGCGCTTCGCGCAGCAGGCTGTCGCGGTGCGCCACCGGGAAGCGGATGTCGAGGTCGTCCCAGTACTGCGCCTGGCTGATGGCGCGGATGGCCGGGAAGTACCACTGCATGTCGTAGGCCATGCGGGCCTGGGCCAGCAGTTCGTCGCGGTTGAACACCCGCGCGGCGTAGTACCACTCGCGGCGGGCGCTGATCACGTCGCCGCGGGCGTAGAACTCCAGGGCGCGGCGGGTGCTGGCGGCGTTGCGCACGCGCTGCATCACCTGCGGGCTGATGCTCACCGGGCGGTTGTTCAACTGGTAGGGCGCGTTGATCCGGTCGGCGGCGAGGAAGCCGTAGAAGTCGCGCTCGCGCGCCAGCGGCTGGTACAGCGCCATGGCCTGCGGGTTCTGCGGCTGGGCCAGTTGCAGGGTGCGCGCCTGCCAGTAGCGCCAGCGGTTGGTCTCGGCGAGGTCCTTGGGCAGCTGGCGCGTCAACTGGTAGGCGTCTTCCCAGCGGCCCAGGCGCATCAGCAGGCGCAGGCGCCATTCGCTGACGGTGTTGTCGCGCAGCTCGGGATCGTAGCGGGTCATCAGCGGCAGGGCGCGCGGGTCGTAGCGGCGCGCCAGGCCCAGGCCGATCTGCCGGGCGATGTTGACCTTTTCCTCGCCGGTGAACGGCAGGCTGCTCTCGTAGCCGTCGAGCAGGCCCAGGGCGCGTTCCGGGTCCTGCTTGGCCAGGCGCCGCAGGCCCAGGCCGACGACGTCGGCCATGGCGTGGGTGCGCAGGCTGAAGCGTTCGGTCTGGCTCAGTTGGGCGGGGTTCTGCGCCACCTTGACCATCAGCTCGCCGAGGCTGCCGAGGGTCGGCAGGCGCTTGGCGAGGGTGGTGGCCAGGCCGTAGTTGCCTTTCTCGGCCGCCAGCTTCAGGCGCCTCCAGACCATGTCCTCGGTGAGCTGGCCGTCGGCCTGCCAGAGGTCGAACAGGGTGTCGCAGGCGTCGGGTTGCGACTTGCCCACCAGCCACAGCTTCTGCGCGGTCTCGTAGCCGGCGGCTTTCTGCCCGTGGGTGAGCTGGTACTGGCCGTACAGGCAGTCCAGCTCGGTGAAGTTCATCTTCGGGTCGTAGTAGTTGAGGAAGGTCTTCCAGTCCTGGCGGTCGGCCAGTTGGCGCAGCCAGCGCAGCTTCAGCCAGTTGATCTGCGGCAGGTCGCCGTGTTCGGTGAGGAAGCCTTCGATCTCGGCGTCGCTGGCGCTTTTCAGACGGTTGGTCAGGTCGTCGTAGCCCAGGTAGGGTTCCAGCGGATAATCCGCCAGGGCCTGGCGGTAGCGCAGGTAGGGGCCGTTGTCGTTGCGCGCCAGGGCGGCCTTGGCCTCGTCGTACATCTGCCGCTGTTGCTGCAGCGGGGCAGCGTGCGCCGGCGCGGCGCTGGTCAGGGTGAGGATCAGGCAGGAGAACAATAGTGAAAGGCGACCGCGCATGACTCTTCCGCAAAGTGATTCGTGGCGCGGTCTGGCCGGCGCCGATAGGCACAAGCTTAGCCTGTTGCGACGCGATGGCGGAAGCGTTGCGGCGGTACCGTCGGGCACAAAAGATGACAGCCGCGGCGCTCCTGCAAGGCTCTGACTTTTTTCGAGTTTCCCTTACACTGCGGCCCCAGTTTCCGGAGATGCCCCATGACCCTGCTGAAGTTCACCGATGTATCCCTCGCCTTTGGCACCACGCCGCTCCTGGACAAGGTGTCCTGGCAGATCGAGAAGGGCGAGCGGGTCTGCATCATCGGTCGCAACGGCACCGGCAAGTCGAGCATGCTCAAGCTGGTCAAGGGCGAGCAGATGCCCGACGACGGCGACATCTGGCGCGCCCCGGCGCTGAAGATCGGCGAGCTGCCGCAGGAGCTGCCGGTGGCCGACGAGCGCACGGTCTACGATGTGGTCGCCGAGGGTTTGGCCGAGGTCGGCGAGCTGCTCAGCCGCTACCACCACCTGAGCCAGCACATCCAGGGCGACGACGACCTGACCCAGCTGGCGCGCGTCCAGCAGGCCCTGGAGGCCCGCGACGGCTGGCGCCTGCAGCAACTGGTGGAAACCACCCTGACGCGCCTGCAACTGCCGGCCGACAAGACCCTCGCCGAGCTTTCCGGTGGCTGGCGCCGCCGCGTGCTGCTGGCCCAGGCGCTGGTCGCCGAGCCGGACCTGCTGCTGCTGGACGAACCGACCAACCACCTGGACATCGGCGCCATCGCCTGGCTGGAAGAGGCGCTGGCCGGCTTCCCTGGCGCGGTGCTGTTCATCACCCACGACCGCGCCTTCCTGCAGGCCGTGGCCAACCGCATCCTCGAACTGGACCGCGGCCACCTGATCGACTGGAAGGGCGACTACGCCAGCTTCCTGGTGCACAAGGAGCAGCAACTGGCGGCGGAAGAGGCGGCCAACGCGCTGTTCGACAAGCGCCTGGCCCAGGAGGAAGTGTGGATTCGCCAGGGCATCAAGGCCCGGCGCACCCGCAACGAGGGCCGCGTGCGCGCGCTCAAGGCCATGCGCAACGAGCGCGCCGAGCGCCGCGAGCGCACCGGCAAGGCCTGCTTCCAGATGGAGACGGCGGAGAAGTCCGGCAAGCAGGTGATAGTCGCCGAGAGGGTCGGTTTCGCCCATCCCGGCGGCGAGCCGCTGATCCGCGATTTCTCCCTGGTGCTGCAGCGCGGCGACCGCATCGGCCTGCTGGGCGCCAACGGCACCGGCAAGACCACCCTGCTCAAGCTGCTGCTGGGCGACCTGCAGCCGACTTCCGGCAGCATCAAGGAAGGCACGCGCCTGGAAGTGGCCTATTTCGACCAGTTGCGTCACCAGCTGGAGCCGGAAAAGACCGTCATCGACAACATCGCCGAAGGCCGCGAATTCATCACCATCAACGGCCAGAACCGCCACGTGCTGAGCTACCTGGGCGACTTCCTGTTCTCCCCGCAGCGCGCCCGCACGCCGGTCAAGGCGCTGTCCGGCGGCGAACGGGCACGGCTGTTGCTGGCCAAGCTGTTCAGCAAGCCGGCCAACCTGCTGGTGCTGGACGAACCGACCAACGACCTGGACGTGGAAACCCTGGAGCTGCTGGAAGAGGTGCTGCTGGGCTTCGACGGCACCGTGCTGATGGTCAGCCACGACCGCGCCTTCCTCGACAACGTGGTGACCAGCACCCTGGTGTTCGAAGGCGAGGGCCGCGTGCGCGAGTTCGTCGGTGGCTACCAGGACTGGCTGCGCCAGGGCGGTTCGCCGCGCCTGCTGGGCGTGGGCGAGGAGAAGGCGGCGAAACCCGAGCCGGCCCCGCAGGCAGCTGCGGCACCGGCCGCGGCGCCGGAGGCGGCGAAGAAGAAGCTCAGCTACAAGCTGCAGCGCGAACTGGAGGCCATTCCCGGGCAGATCGACGCCCTGGAGGCCGAACTGGCCGGCGTGCAGGAAGAAATCTCGGCGCCCAGCTTCTACCAGCGCCCGGCGGAGGAAACCCGCGTGGTGCTGGAGCGCCTGGACAGCCTGCAGGCCGAGCTGGACCGGCTGATCGAGCGCTGGGCCGAACTGGAAGAATGACCCGCCCCGTCGGGAAGGTGCCCGGGGGCTGCCGCTGCGGCGGCGATCGGCGAGTTGGGGAAGGGCATGGCGATCGAGTACCGCATCAATCTGGATGACGAACAGGGCTTCAGCTACCGCATCGAGCTGGAGCGCCGCTTCGATGGCGAACAGGCCGTCGGGGCGCCGGCGTGGACGCGCCTGGAGCACAACCAGTGCAGCAACTGCCCGCTGTCCCGCGAGCAGCACAGGCATTGCCCGGCGGCGGTGGACCTGCACCGGGTGATCGAGGATTTCCGCGGCCTGCCGGCGCTGAAGAAGGTGGACGTGCTGGTGCGCACTCCCGAACGCGAGTACCGCAAGCAGGTCGGCCTGGAGGAGGGCCTGCGGGCGCTGCTGGGGGTGATCATGGCCACCAGCGCCTGCCCGCTGCTGGGGCGGCTCAAGCCCATGGCCCAGCAGCACCTGCCGTTCGCCAGCAACCAGGAGTTCATCACCCGCGCGGTGTCGCTATACCTGATGCGCCAGTACTTCAACTACCGCGAGGGGCGCCACGCCGACTGGGAGCTGAAGGGGCTGGTGCGCCTGTACCAGCAGTTGCAGCTGGTCAATCAGGCGTTCTGGCAGCGCATCCACGACAGTTGCGTGGGCGACTCCAACCTCAAGGCCTTCCTCAGCTTCTTCTCCATGTCCTCGAGCGTGAGCTATTCGCTGGAGGCGCAGTTGCAGAAGGTTCGCCCGGTCCTGATGAGCGGGGGAGAGGTGTTCTGAAACCGGGCGCCCGCCGCGGCAGGCGCCCGGGCTGACTCACTCGGTCTTCTGCAGGCGCACCGCCAGCACGTCGCAGGGCGCGCCGTGCAGCACGTCGTTGGCGGTGGAGCCCAGCAGCAGGGCCAGGCCGTGGCGGCCGTGGCTGCCGACGATGATCAGGTCGCAGCCCTGTTCCTTGGCCAGGCGGTGGATTTCCTGGCGCGGCTGGCCGTAGACCAGGTGGCTCTGGGCGATGGATACCTGCGGGTAGCAGAGGATGAACTGGTGCATGCGCTCCTTGGCCTGGTCGAACTGCTGTTGCTGCAGCATCGACAGGTCCATCGGCACGTCACCGCCGAAGGCCATGGCCATGGGCTCGACCACGTGCACGGTGGACAGCTGCGCCTGGGTGCTGGAGGCCAGCGCCACGGCGCGCTTCATCACCGGATCGCATTCGTCGGTGAGGTCCACGGCGACCAGGATGTGTTGGTAGGGCATGAGCGTCTCCTCCGGGGGACAGTTATGAATGCAAGTATGGCTCTTTGGGCCGAGGTATACCCGATATGACGGTCTGGTGGTCGATTCTGCTCCTGGCGCTGGTGCTCAGCCCGCTGGCCTGGCTGATGCCTTCGCGCGGCCAGCGCGGGCAGATGGACCTGCGCCTGCAGGCGCGGCGCCTGGGGCTGGCCATGCAGATGGCGCGCCAGGAGTGGCCGCACTGGCTGGAGCGGCAGCCGCCGCAGAGCTGCGCGCAGTACCACCGCGGCCGCAGCCGTGGGCGCAACGACGAGTGGCGCTACTGGCAGAGCGCGCCGGGCGTCTGGCTGGACCGCTGGCGCGAGCCCTGCGCCGATGCGCAGCTGCTCGCCGACCTGGCGACGCTGCCGGGCGACGTGTACATGGTCGAGGCTTCGGCGCAGTTCATCGCCCTGTACTGGGGCGAGCGCGGCGACGCCAGCCACCTGCAGCGCATCGCCGAGTTCCTTTCCCGGCGCGCCTGAGCGCCGTGGCGCTGCCGTCATTCAGAGCTGCGCCGCGGCATAGCGGCCGGAGACCTGCTCCAGGTCGGCGATGATGCCGTCGGAGTACTTGTCGATGAGGAAGGGCACGCTGCTCTGCGCGGCGCCCTGCAGCGATTTCTCGATGAACCGCCACTTGGTGGAAATGGCCCGCAGCTCGCGGCCGATCTCCGGGCTGGTCTGCGGCGCCTGTTGCAGTTGCAGCAGGTTGATGGCGAAGCGGTTGGTCAGGTCGTCCAGGGCCTGCTGGTCCTCGCTGCGCACCGGGTTGGCGCCCACCGAGGCGTTGCGCGACACGTAGTTCCAGGTGATCGACTGCATCAGCAGGCTCTGCTCGCGGCTCTGCTGGGTGAGCGGCGGCACCTGCTGGCCGCTGTCCTTCTGGATGCCCTCGTAGAGCTGTTCGGCGGTATCCAGCAGCTGGCTGTTGCGGCTGGCCAGGTCGCCCAGGGGCTGGAAGTCGTTGTAGCCGTTCTGCTTCTGCGCCTGCAACTGCTGCTCCAGGGCCTGGCGGTAGCCGTCCCACTGTTCCTGCAGCTTGCTCCTGAGCTGCGCCGAGGCGCTGCCGGGCATCTGCCCCAGGCGTTCCAGGGCGGCGCCGGCGTCGGCCGTGGAGCTGGCCACCAGGCCCGCGTAGCGCGGGTCCCCGGCCATGGCGTTGAGCAGGAACAGGTCGCTCAGGCTGCGCTGGGCGGCCAGGCGCATCTGGTGCAGCGCCAGCAGGTCGCCGGCGGGCTCGGCGTGGGCCAGAAAGGGCAGGGCGGACAGGACGAACAGGGACAACAGGCGGGCCAGCGGTCGGCATGGCATGGGCGCGTCTCCTTGGGGCCGTGGGGCTTCTTGTTGTTCTTCGCGATGCTCGGCGACAAGCGATTCGCCGGACTCTAACCCGCGTCCGGGCATTTTGCCAACGACGCGGCTGGTACCGGGCCAGACAGCGGCACGGGGCGCCATGGTTTTGCTGAATGTCGCGGCAGAACCTCGCTGAATGCGTCGAACCAGAGGCCTTTCGGACAGCCGTCCGCGATTGACAAGCGCAGGCTTTTCGAAGAAGGTGTGCACACCCGAATCAAACGGGCGTATGAATCGAGCGTTTGCCATGTACGAACGGTCGAACCAAGGCCCCGACTATCGCATCGGCGGGTGTGCCGCAGGCTTTGGGACTATGCTCCGCGACTGCGGAACGGTCCCGATACACGGCGTCCGATGCGTGAGTTCAAGCTTCCCTAGCGTGGAGATCAGTTGATGATTTACCAAGGTAAAGCCATCACGGTTAAGGCTCTTGAGAGCGGCATCGTCGAGCTGAATTTCGACCTCAAGGGCGAGTCCGTCAACAAGTTCAACCGGCTCACCCTGAACGAACTGCGTGAAGCAGTCGATGCGATCAAGGCCGATGCGTCCGTCAAGGGCGTGATCGTGACCAGCGGCAAAGGCGTGTTCATCGTCGGCGCCGACATCACCGAATTCGTCGACAACTTCAAGCTGCCGGACGAAGAACTGCTGGCCGGCAACCTCGAAGCCAACAAGATCTTCAGCGCCTTCGAGGACCTCGAGGTCCCGACCGTCGCCGCGATCAACGGCATCGCCCTGGGCGGCGGCCTGGAAATGTGCCTGGCCGCGGACTTCCGCGTGATGAGCGCGACCGCCAAGATCGGCCTGCCGGAAGTCAAGCTGGGCATCTACCCGGGCTTCGGCGGCACCGTGCGCCTGCCGCGCCTGATCGGCGTGGACAACGCCGTGGAATGGATCGCCTCGGGCAAGGAAAACCGTGCCGAGGACGCCCTGAAAGTCGGCGCCGTCGACGCCGTGGTCGCCCCCGAGCAGCTGCAGGCCGCGGCCCTGGACCTGGTCAAGCGCGCCATCGCCGGCGAGCTGGACCACAAGGCCCGCCGCCAGCCCAAGCTGGAAAAGATCAAGCTCAACGCCATCGAGCAGATGATGGCCTTCGAGACCGCCAAGGGCTTCGTCGCTGGCCAGGCCGGCCCGAACTACCCGGCCCCGGTCGAAGCCATCAAGTCGATCCAGAAGGCTGCCAACTTCGGCCGTGACAAGGCGCTGGAAGTCGAGGCCCAGGGCTTCGTCAAGCTGGCCAAGACCTCGGTTGCGCAAAGCCTGATCGGCCTGTTCCTGAACGACCAGGAACTGAAGAAGAAAGCCAAGCAGTACGACGAAGTCGCCAAGGACGTGAAACTGGCCGCCGTGCTCGGCGCCGGCATCATGGGCGGCGGCATCGCCTACCAGTCGGCGGTCAAGGGCACCCCGATCCTGATGAAGGATATCCGCGAAGAGGGTATCCAGATGGGCCTGAACGAGGCCTCCAAGCTGCTCGGCAAGCGCGTCGAGAAGGGCCGCCTGACCCCGGCCAAGATGGCCGAGGCGCTGAACGCCATCCGCCCGACCATGTCCTACGGCGACTTCGGCAACGTCGACATCGTCGTCGAAGCCGTGGTCGAGAACCCCAAGGTCAAGCAGATCGTGCTGGCCGAGGTGGAAGGCGTGGTCAAGGAGGACGCGATCCTCGCTTCCAACACCTCGACCATCTCCATCAGCCTGCTGGCCCAGGCCCTTAAGCGCCCGGAAAACTTCGTCGGCATGCACTTCTTCAACCCGGTGCACATGATGCCCCTGGTCGAAGTCATCCGCGGCGAGAAGTCCGGCGACGTGGCCGTCGCCACCACCGTGGCCTACGCCAAGAAGATGGGCAAGAACCCCATCGTGGTGAATGACTGCCCCGGCTTCCTGGTCAACCGCGTGCTGTTCCCGTACTTCGGCGGCTTCTCCAAGCTGCTGGGCTTCGGCGTCGACTTCGCGCGCATCGACAAGGTGATGGAGAAGTTCGGCTGGCCCATGGGCCCGGCCTACCTGTCCGACGTGGTCGGCATCGACACCGGCCACCATGGCCGCGACGTGATGGCCGAAGGCTTCCCGGACCGCATGGCCGTTGAAGGCAAGACCGCCGTCGACGTCATGTACGAGGCCAACCGCCTGGGCCAGAAGAACGGCAAGGGCTTCTACGCCTACGAGACCGACAAGCGCGGCAAGCCGAAGAAAGTCAGCGACCCGCAGGCCTACGAACTGCTCAAGGCCATCGTCAGCGAGCAGCGTGAGCTGAGCGACGAGGACATCATCAACTACATGATGATCCCGCTGTGCCTGGAGACCGTGCGCTGCCTGGAAGACGGCATCGTCGAAACCGCCGCCGAGGCCGACATGGGCCTGATCTACGGCATCGGCTTCCCGCCCTTCCGTGGCGGTGCGCTGCGCTACATCGACTCCATCGGCGTGGCCGAATTCGTCGCCCTGGCCGACAAGTACGCCGACCTGGGCCCGCTGTACCACCCGACCGCGAAGCTGCGTGAAATGGCCAAGAACGGCCAGAAGTTCTTCGGTTGAGTGCGAACGAATAGAGCGAGAGTGAATTTATGAGCCTGAATCCGAGAGACGCCGTCATTGTCGACTTCGGCCGCACCCCGATGGGCCGTTCCAAGGGCGGGATGCACCGCAACACCCGCGCGGAGAACATGTCCGCGCACCTGATCAGCGGCGTGCTTGCACGCAACCCGAAGGTCGACCCGGCGGAAGTCGAGGACGTCATCTGGGGCTGCGTGAACCAGACCCTGGAACAGGGCTGGAACATCGCGCGCATGGCCTCGCTGATGACCCAGATCCCCCACACCAGCGCCGGCCAGACCGTCAGCCGCCTGTGCGGCTCGTCGATGAGCGCCCTGCACACCGCCGTGCAGGCGATCCAGACCGGCAACGGCGACGTCTTCGTCGTCGGCGGCGTGGAGCACATGGGCCACGTCGGCATGATGCACGGCGTCGATCCGAACCCGCACCTGTCGCTGTACGCCGCCAAGGCCTCCGGCATGATGGGCCTGACCGCCGAGATGCTGGGCAAGATGCACGGCATCACCCGCGAGGCCCAGGACAAGTTCGGCGTGCGTTCGCACCAGCTGGCGTGGAAGGCCACCCAGGAAGGCAAGTTCAAGGACGAGATCATCCCGATGGAAGGGTATGACGAGAACGGCTTCCTGAAGGTCTTCGACTTCGACGAGACCATTCGTCCGGAAACCACCCTGGAAGGCCTGGCCTCGCTGAAGCCGGCGTTCAACCCCAAGGGCGGCACCGTGACCGCGGGCACCTCCTCGCAGATCACCGACGGCGCTTCCTGCATGATCGTCATGAGCGCCCAGCGCGCCAAGGACCTGGGCATCCAGCCGATGGCCGTGGTTCGCGCCATGGCCGTGGCGGGCGTCGACCCGGCGATCATGGGCTACGGCCCGGTGCCCTCGACCAACAAGGCGCTCAAGCGCGCCGGCCTGACCATCGACGACATCGACTTCGTCGAGCTCAACGAAGCCTTCGCCGCCCAGGCCCTGCCGGTGCTGAAGGACCTCAAGCTGCTCGACAAGATGGACGAGAAGGTCAACCTGCACGGCGGCGCCATCGCCCTGGGCCACCCGTTCGGCTGCTCCGGTGCGCGCATCTCCGGCACCCTGCTGAACGTGATGAAACAGAACGGCGGCACCCTGGGCGTGTCCACCATGTGCGTGGGCCTCGGCCAGGGCATCACCACCATCTTCGAACGCGTCTAAGCTTTCGTCGATGGACGAGCCGGGGCCTTGTGCCCCGGCTTTCGTTTTTCCGGGCGGCGGGGTTGCCCTGATCGCCCTGGGCCTGGAGAATCGCGGCTTTTTTGCCGAGGAGGGCAGCGAATGGAACTGCAGACCGGCCTGTACCGTCACTACAAGGGCCAGCACTACCGCGTGCTGGGTGTGGCGCGGCATTCGGAGAGCGAGGAGACCCTGGTGGTCTACCAGGCGCTGTACGGCGAGTTCGGCCTCTGGGTGCGCCCGCTGGGCATGTTCACCGAAGCGGTGGAGGTGGACGGCGAGCTGGTTCCGCGCTTTGCTCTGGTGAGCGCCGAAAACGACCCGCTGGGATTGACCCAGGTCGGTTTCGGCGAATCCTGAACTTGACCTTGGGCGGACCACCACTATATATAGCGGTGCCGTTCCGGGCGCCTCCCTCCTTATATTCATCTTCTCGAAGCAGGAATCTTCCGATCCATGGGTAAATCGCTGGTCATCGTGGAATCACCGGCCAAGGCCAAGACCATCAACAAGTACCTGGGCAGCCAGTACGTGGTGAAGTCGAGCATCGGCCACATTCGCGACCTGCCCACCAGCGGTTCGTCCAGCGCGAAGGAGCCGGCCGCGGCCAAGGCCCGCAAGAGCGCTGCCGAAGCCCCTGCGCTGTCGCCGAAGGAGAAGGCCAAGCGCCAGCTGTTCACCCGTATGGGCGTGGACCCGGAGCACGGCTGGAAGGCCAAGTACGAGATCCTCCCCGGCAAGGAGAAGGTGATCGAGGAGCTGCGCCGCCTGGCCAAGGATGCCGACACCATCTATCTCGCAACCGACTTGGACCGCGAAGGGGAGGCCATCGCCTGGCACCTGCGCGAGGCCATCGGCGGCGACGACAGCCGCTACAAGCGCGTGGTGTTCAACGAAATCACCAAGAAGGCCATCCAGGAAGCCTTCTCGCAGCCCGGCGAGCTGGACATCAACCGCGTCAACGCCCAGCAGGCGCGGCGCTTCCTCGACCGCGTGGTGGGCTACATGGTCTCGCCGCTGCTGTGGTCGAAGATTGCCCGCGGCCTGTCCGCCGGCCGCGTGCAGTCGGTGGCGGTGAAGCTGGTGGTGGAGCGCGAGCGCGAGATCCGCGCCTTCGTTCCCGAGGAATACTGGGAAATCCACGCCGACCTGAACACCCCGCGCGGCGATAAGGCCCGCTTCGAAGTGGTGCGCGAGAAGGGCGAAGCCTTCAAGCCGCTCAACGAAGCCCAGGCCATGGCCGCCCTGGAGAAGCTCAAGGCCTCCAGCTACAGCGTGGCCAAGCGCGAGGACAAGCCGACCTCCAGCCGGCCCTCTGCGCCCTTCATCACCTCGACCCTGCAGCAGGCCGCGAGCAACCGCCTGGGCTTCGGCGTGAAGAAGACCATGATGATGGCCCAGCGTCTCTACGAGGCCGGCTACATCACCTACATGCGTACCGACTCGACCAACCTGTCGGCCGACGCCATCGACATGGTGCGCGGCTTCATCGACAGCGAGTTCGGCAAGAAATACCTGCCGGCCAAGCCGAACTTCTATTCCAGCAAGGAAGGCGCCCAGGAAGCGCACGAAGCGATTCGTCCGTCCGACGTCAACCTGCGTCCGACCCAGCTGTCGGGCATGGAGCGCGACGCCGAGCGCCTGTACGACCTGATCTGGCGCCAGTTCGTGGCCTGCCAGATGCCGCCGGCCGAATACCTGTCCACCACCGTCAGCGTCGCCGCCGGTGACTTCGAGCTGCGCGCCAAGGGCCGCATCCTCAAGTTCGACGGCTACACCAGGGTGCTGCCGCAGCAGGGCAAGCCGGGCGAGGACGACGTGCTGCCGATGATGGACCAGGGCGATGCGATGAAGCTGCTCAAGCTCGACCCGAGCCAGCACTTCACCAAGCCGCCGGCGCGCTATTCCGAAGCCAGCCTGGTCAAGGAGCTGGAGAAGCGCGGCATCGGCCGCCCGTCGACCTACGCGGCGATCATCTCGACCATCCAGGAGCGCGGCTATGTCACCACCCACAACCGGCGCTTCTACGCCGAGAAGATGGGCGACATCGTCACCGACCGCCTCAACGAGAGCTTCTCCAACCTGATGGACTACGGCTTCACCGCCGGCATGGAAGAGCACCTCGACGACGTGGCCCAGGGCGAGCGCGACTGGAAGCACCTGCTCGACGAGTTCTACGGCGACTTCAAGAAGAAGCTCGAAGTGGCCGAGGTCAGCGAGAAAGGCATGCGCGCCAACCAGCCGACGCTGACCAGCATCCCCTGCCGCGAGTGCGGCCGGCCGATGATGATCCGCACCGCCTCCACCGGCGTGTTCCTCGGCTGCTCCGGCTACAGCCTGCCGCCGAAGGAGCGCTGCAAGGCCACCATCAACCTCATCCCCGGCGACGAGATCGCCGCGGACGACGAGGGCGAGTCCGAATCCCGCGTGCTGCGCGGCAAGCACCGCTGCCCGATCTGCAGCACGGCGATGGACGCCTACCTGCTGGACGAGAAGCACAAGCTGCACATCTGCGGCAACAACCCGGACTGCCCGGGCTACGAGATCGAGGAAGGCCAGTACCGCATCAAGGGCTACGAAGGTCCGAGCCTGGAATGCGACAAATGCGGCAGCCAGATGCAGCTCAAGACCGGCCGTTTCGGCAAGTTCTTCGGTTGCACCAACCCGGCCTGCAAGAACACCCGCAAGCTGCTGAAGAACGGCGAGCCGGCGCCGCCGAAGATGGACGCCATCCGCATGCCCGAGCTCAAGTGCGAGAAGGTCGACGATGTCTACGTGCTGCGCGACGGCGCTTCCGGCCTGTTCCTGGCCGCCAGCCAGTTCCCCAAGAACCGCGAGACCCGCGCGCCCCTGGTGAGCGAGCTGATCCCGCACAAGGACGAGCTGGACCCGAAATACCACTTCCTGCTCGCCGCGCCGCAGAAGGACCCGGATGGCCGCCCGGCGGTAATCCGCTTCAGCCGCAAGACCAAGGAGCAGTACGTGCAGTCCGAGGTGGACGGCAAGCCCAGCGGCTGGCGCGCCTTCTTCGACGGCGGCAAGTGGAAGGTCGAGGACAAGCGCTGATGGGCGGCGCGCCCCGCGCAGGCGGGGCGCGCATATACTGCCGAGTGACCGCATGAGGGCGCGCTGATGGCTCAGGAACTCTACACCCGCACCAACCAGAAGCTGTATTTCGCCGGCCTGGCCCTGGAAGCCTGGCGCAAGGCGGAAGAGGCGCGGCCGATGAACGCCCAGGCGCTGGTGCAGGCCGAGCGCGAGGCGGCGCTGTTCCACCTGTATGGCGCGGTGCTGGGCGTAGCCCATGAGATCGCCGGCTACTACCGCCTGCCCGAGGCCAATGCGCCGCGCGTCGAGCTGCTGCTCAACGCCGAGGTGCTGGCGGCCTCGCCGAGCCCGGAACTGGCCGAGCTGGTGGAGCTGGCGCAGCAGCCGGAAACCTGGCTGGCGCAGCTGCTGGCCGCCTACGCCGAGCTGTTCCAGCCGCCGCGCGAGCCGCGCAAGGCCAAGGTCGACCCGACCCAGCCGCTGATCCAGGCCGTCAGCCTGGACGAGGAAGAGCCGCAGGCCCTGGGCAACGCCGAACTGGAAGCCTGGCGCAAGTCGCTGAAGGAAATGGTGTTGCGCTTCCGCGGGGCGCTGACCGAACTCTGAGCCTGCCGGAAGTCGGTTGGGCTAGGGGAGAGCGGCCATGACTGTTACAATGGCCGTTCTGCTGTGAGAGAACCTAGCCATGCCGACCTCATTCCTGGAAATCGTTGAACTGCCCGATGGGCGCATCGTACTGCGCCGCGCGGAAGACGAGGAGGCGCTGGTGACCCTGGAGTTCTCCAACGACGCCAAGGGCTTCCTGCAGGGCCAGCACATCGAGATCGCCAAGGCGATGTTCAACGTCGGCGTGCAACTGGCCGGCCGCCTCGCCGAAGGTGGCGAAGTCGAGCAGGACGGCCCGCGCGTCCTGCACTGATTCCTTTCTTTTCTACCCCAGACGGATATTCAGGCTCTGCGCCTGCCCGGCGAGCGCCGCGCGGGACAGTTGCGCGCGCGCCTTGCCGCCGAGCGCCGGCAGCCAACTGACCACCGTGTGGCTGTGGCCCAGGCGCAGCGCCTCGCAGGCCAGGCTCAGGGCGGAGGCCTGGTCGCGCGCCGGCAGCAGCAGGATGCGCTCGCGGTTCAACCCGGCCTTGCGCAACCAGTCGTGGGTGAGGCTGGCCGGCGGGGCGATCAGCGTCAGCCAGCGGGCGTCCTGCTCTTCGCTGAGTTCGCGCAGGATGGGCGCCAACAGGCTCTGGCAGTGGCCCGGCAGGCCGCGCAGCGACAGTTCGCTGAAGGCTTCGTCCTCGACGGCGTCCGGTTCTGCCAGCTTGGCCAGCAGGGGCTCTTCGGCGTTGGCCCAGAGCGCCTCCTGGAACAGCGGCAGTTGGGGCAGGTCCAGCGGCTGGGGATACTGCATGGGGCCTCCTGTCAGCGGCGGATGACGCCGACGCTCAAACCTTCGATGGTCAGTTCCTGTTCCTCGAGGTCGACCTCGATGGGCGCGAACTCGGGGTTCTCGGCGATCAGCCAGACCTTGCTGCCCTCGCGCTTGAAGCGCTTCACCGTGACCTCTTCGCCAAGGCGGGCGACGACGATCTGGCCGTTGCGCGCCTCGCGGGTGACGTGCACGGCGAGCAGGTCGCCGTCGAGGATGCCGACGTCCTTCATGCTCTGCCCGCGCACGCGCAGCAGGTAGTCGGCGCGCGGGTTGAAGAAGGCCGGGTTGATGCGGCAGGCGTCCTCGACGTTCTGCTCGGCGAGGATCGGCGCGCCGGCGGCGACGCGGCCGATGATCGGCAGTTCGTCCTCGTTGGCCGCGGCCTTGGGTTCGAAGCCGGGGATGCGGATGCCGCGCGAGGCGCCGGGGGTCATCTCGATGGCGCCCTTGCGGGCCAGGGCCTTGAGGTGCTCCTCGGCGGCGTTGGGCGACTTGAAGCCGAGCTCCTGGGCGATCTCGGCGCGCGTCGGCGGGTAGCCGTTGTCTTCCAGGCAACGCTTGATGAAGGCGAGGATCTCGGCTTGGCGCGGCGTCAGCTTCTGCATGTCCCTACTCTGTCTTTTTGTACAGTGGCTGGGATTATATACAGTGGTCGGCCGCTGGCAACGAATTATTTCATCGGCCGGGGGCTGTAATTCGGCGGATTCGGCCAACGTCCCGCTGGCATCGTTCGTCGTATTGCCCGAGAATCCGCAACAATCCCCCCGCGCCAGGCTTGACAATGGATTGATTTGAAACGTAAGTTTCAAACAAGTGTTTGTCAGGTGAAATCATCCATGGCCCAGTCGGAAACCGTCGAACGTATCCTCGATGCTGCGGAGCAGCTGTTCGCGGAAAAAGGCTTCGCCGAGACCTCGTTGCGTCTGATCACCAGCAAGGCCGGGGTCAACCTGGCGGCGGTGAACTACCATTTCGGCTCGAAGAAGGCGCTGATCCAGGCGGTCTTCTCGCGCTTCCTCGGGCCCTTCTGCGCCAGTCTGGAAAAGGAACTGGACCGGCGCCAGGCCAAGCCCGACGCGCCGCGCGCCAGCCTCGAGGAACTGCTCGAGCTGCTGGTGGTGCAGGCCATGGCGGTGAAGCCGCGCAGCGGCAACGACCTGTCGATCTTCATGCGCCTGCTGGGCCTGGCCTTCAGCCAGAGCCAGGGGCACCTGCGCAAGTACCTCGAAGAGGTCTACGGCAAGGTGTTCCGCCGCTACATGCAGCTGGTCAACGAAGCCGCGCCGCGCCTGCCGCCCATCGAGCTGTTCTGGCGCGTGCACTTCATGCTCGGCGCCGCCGCCTTCAGCATGTCCGGGATCAAGGCGTTGCGCGCCATGGCCGAGAACGACTTCGGGGTGAACACCTCGATCGAGCAGGTGATGCGCCTGATGGTGCCGTTCCTCGCCGCCGGCATGCGCGCCGACAGCGGCGTCAGCGACCCGTCCCTGGCCGGCGCCCAGCCCAAGCCGCGCAGCAAGGCGCCGGCGCCGGCCAAGGTCTGAGCGCGCTGGGCCTGCCACGGCCGATCGGCTAAAGTAGCGGGCCATTCCTGCTGTCGCTGGCGGACGATGCCCGATCTCGACCTGCTGCACATTTCCCTCGCCGACCAGGTGCTCTACGGCTTCGCCGCGCAGCGTCTGGTGCTGCGTTTGCCCGTCTCCACCGCGCTGAACGGCGCCGGCGAGCGCCAAGGCTCCGGCTGCACGCCGCGCGGCCTGCACCAGGTGCGGGCGAAGATCGGCGAAGGCCTGCCCTGCGGCGCGGTGTTGCGTGGCCGGCGCTGGACCGGCGAGGTGTGGAGCCCGGCGCTGCACGAGCAGTTTCCCGGGCGCGACTGGATCCTCACCCGCATCCTCTGGCTGAGCGGCTGCGAGCCGGGCGTCAACCGCCTGGGCGAGGTGGATACCTTCCGTCGCTACATCTACCTGCACGGCACGCCGGATTGCGAACCCATGGGCGCGCCGTTGTCCCATGGCTGCGTGCGCCTGCGCAACGCCGACCTGCTGCAACTCTTCCCCCGTGTGCCGCTGCACTGCCCCGTGCGCCTCGACGAGGCGCCGCAGCCGCAGTGGCGCGCGGCCGAACTCTGTTAAGGATTCCCCCATGCAAGGCTCCCTGATGCTCGATATCGGCGGCACCTGGCTCACCGCCGAGGACCGCCGGATCCTGCGCCACCCCGAAGTGGGCGGGCTGATCATCTTCGCCCGCAACATCGAAAGCCCGCGCCAGGTGCGCGAACTCTGCGCGGCCATCCGCGCCCTGCGCCCGGACCTGCTGCTGGCGGTGGACCAGGAGGGCGGCCGCGTGCAGCGCCTGCGCCAGGGCTTCCTGCGCCTGCCGGCGATGCGCGCCATCGCCGATAACGACAATGCCGAGCGCCTGGCCGAGCAGTGCGGCTGGCTGATGGCCACCGAGGTGCTGGCGGTGGGCCTGGACCTGAGCTTCGCCCCGGTGCTGGACCTGGACCACCAGCGCAGCGCCGTGGTCGGCAGCCGCGCCTTCGAGGGCGACCCGGCGCGCGCCATGCGGCTGGCCGGCGCCTTCATCCGCGGCATGCACGCCGCCGGCATGGCCGCCACCGGCAAGCACTTCCCCGGGCACGGCTGGGCCGAGGTGGATTCCCACGTAGGGATTCCCGAGGACGAGCGCAGCCTCGACGAGATCCGCCGCAGCGACCTGGTGCCTTTCCAGCGCCTGGCCGGCGAGCTGGATGCGGTGATGCCCGCCCACGTCATCTACCCGCAGGTGGATGCCGGCCCCGCCGGTTTCTCGCGGCGCTGGCTGCAGGACATCCTGCGCGGCGAGCTGGGCTTCGACGGGGTGATCTTCAGCGACGACCTGTCCATGGCCGGCGCCCATGTGGCGGGCGACGTCGCCAGCCGTATCCAGGCGGCGCTGAATGCCGGCTGCGACATGGGCCTGGTGTGCAACGACCGTGGCTCCGCGGAGCTGGCCCTGGGCGCGCTGCAACGCCTGAAGACGAAAGCCCCCGAGCGCCTGGCGCGGATGCGCGCCAGGGCCTGGCCGGGCATCGAATACAAGCAGCTGCCGCGCTGGCAGCAGGCCGTGGGCGAACTGCGCGCGGCACAACTGATCGACTGAGGATTCGCCATGACCGTCTACGCCATCATCGGCGGCACCGGCCTGACCCAGCTGGAAGGCCTGACCCTGAAGGATTCGCTGAACCTGGACACGCCCTACGGCGCGCCCTCGGCGCCCATCCAGCGCGGCGAGTACGCCGGCCGCGAGGTGCTGTTCCTGGCCCGTCACGGCCACCCGCACCGCTTCCCGCCGCACCAGGTGAACTACCGCGCCAACCTCTGGGCGCTCAAGCAGGCCGGCGCCCAGGCGGTGCTGGCGGTCAACGCGGTGGGCGGCATCCACGCGGCCATGGGCAGCGGCCACCTCTGCGTGCCGCACCAGATCATCGACTACACCTACGGCCGCGAGCACACCTACTTCGCCGGCGACATCGATCATGTCACCCATATCGACTTCAGCCATCCCTATGATGAAGGGCTGCGCCAGAAGCTGGTGGCGGCGCTGCAGGCGCTGGGCCATCCGCACAGCAGCCATGGCGTCTACGCCGCGACCCAGGGCCCGCGCCTGGAGACGGTGGCGGAAATCGCCCGGCTGGAGCGCGACGGCTGCGACATCGTCGGCATGACCGGCATGCCCGAAGCCGCCCTGGCCCGCGAGCTGGAACTGCCCTACGCCTGCCTGTCGCTGGTGGTCAACCCGGCGGCCGGCAAGTCCAGCGGCATCATCACCATGGCCGAGATCGAACAGGCCCTGCACGAAGGCATCGGCAAGGTGCGCGAGGTGCTGGCGCGGGTGTTGGCGGGCTGATAGGCCTGCCGCCGCGATTCGTGCTGATCGCGGACAAGGTCCGCTCCTACCGCATGAGCGAGCATGGTTTTTCGTAGGATGGTGTTGAGCGAAGCGATACCCATCAGCGCAACTGCATGGGTTTCGCAAGCTCAACCCATCCTACGAGGAGCCCCTCGGCGCGCTCCTACAAGGGGTATGGTGTGAGGGCGTACCTCTTATCCGCGAATCGCGCCGGGAGGTCCGGTTATCGCGGACAAGGTCCGCTCCTACAATGGAACGCCATGCCTCCCGGCGGCGGTAGGAGCGGGCCCTGCCCGCGATTTCGCGCGCAGGGCGCGCGTATGGTGTGAGGGCGTACCCGTAGGAGCGGATCTTATCCGCGAATCGCGCCGGGAGGTCCGGCTATCGCGGACAAGGTCCGCTCCTACAATGGAATGCCATGTCTCCCGGCGGCTGTAGGAGCGGGCCCTGCCCGCGATTTCGCGCGCAGGGCGCGCTCCTACATGAGAATCGCGCGGCAGGTCAGGCTTTCGGCAGGGGCGCGAAGAGGGCGTCTATATCGCTGTCCTGCAGCTGCAGGCCGCCGTCCTTGCCTTCTTCCAATACGCCGGCGGCCAGCGCTGCCTTCCTTGCCTGCAACTGCTGGATCTTCTCTTCCAGGGTGCCGCGGGCGATCAGCTTGTAGACGAACACCGGCTTGTCCTGGCCGATGCGGTAGGCGCGGTCGGTGGCCTGTTGTTCCACCGCCGGGTTCCACCAGGGGTCATAGTGGATCACGGTGTCGGCGGCGGTGAGGTTGAGGCCGGTGCCGCCGGCCTTCAGGCTGATCAGGAACAGCGGCACGCGGCCCTGCTGGAAGTCTTCCACCGGCTGGCGGCGGTCGCGGGTGTCGCCGGTGAGCAGGGCGTAGGGGATGCCGCGTTGCTCCAGCTCCGCCTGGATCAGTTCGAGCATCGAGGTGAACTGCGAGAACAGCAGCACGCGGCGGCCTTCCTCCAGCAGTTCGTCGAGCATTTCCAGCAGGCCGGCGAGCTTGCCCGAGCCCGCCGCCGGCAGGGTTTGGTCCAGCAGGCGCGGGTCGCAGCAGACCTGGCGCAGCTTGAGCAGGGCTTCGAGGACCACGATGTGGCTGCGCGCCAGGCCCTTGCGCTGGATTTCCGCACGGACCTTGCTGTCCATGGCCAGGCGCACGGTTTCGTAGAGGTCGCGCTGCACGTCGCTGAGTTCCACCCAGTGGGTGATCTCGCTCTTGGGCGGCAGTTCGTTGGCCACCTGTTCCTTCTTGCGCCGCAGCAGGAAGGGCTTGATGCGGGCGTTGAGGTGGGCCAGGCGCTGGCTGTCGCCGGCCTTTTCGATGGGGGTGCGGTACAGGCGGGCGAAGCTGCGCGCATCGCCCAGCCAGCCGGGCATGACCAGGTCGAACAGCGCCCAGAGCTCGCCCAGGTGGTTTTCCAGCGGCGTGCCGGTCAGGCACAGGCGCTGGCGGGCGTCGAGCTTCGCCGCGGCCCGGGCCGACTTGCTGCTGGCGTTCTTCAGGTACTGCGCCTCGTCGAACACCGCCAGGTGCAGCGGCTGCCGGCTCAGCGCCTCGATGTCCCGCGGCAGCAGGGCGTAGGTGCTGAGCAACAGGTCGTACTGGCCGAGTTCGTCGAAGCCCTTGTGGCGGTCGCTGCCGTGCAGGGTGAGCACGCGCAGGTCCGGGGCGAAGCGTTGTGCCTCGTCCTGCCAGTTGGCCACCAGGCTGGTGGGCATCAGCACCAGGGCCGGGCGGTCCAGGCGCCCGGCGCGTTTTTCCGTGAGAACGTGCGCAAGCACCTGCAGCGTCTTGCCCAGGCCCATGTCGTCGCCGAGGATGCCGCCCACTTCCAGTTCGCGCAGCGCCTGCATCCAGGCCAGGCCCTGCAACTGGTAGGGGCGCAGCTCGGCCCGCAGGCCCTCGGGGGGCTGGCACGCTTGCTGGTGGTGGTCGCGCAGGCGCTTGGCGAAGCGCAGCAGGCGTTCGCCGCCCTGCCAGTGCAGGGGATGTTCGTCGAGCGGGGCGAGCAGCCCGGCGTCGGCGCTCGACAGGCGCAGGCTGTCGCCGTTGTTTTCCGGGCTGGCGAGGTACAGCCCCTCCAGAACCTGCAGTATCGCCTTGACCCGCTCCAGCGGCAGGCTGACCTTCAGCGGCTTGCCGTCGGCCTGGCGATGTGCGTGGAGCCGTATGGGCAGCTCGGCTCCGGGGGCGTTGGCTGCGCCATCACGCAGCGCCTCGGGGCGCTGGCGGAGCAGTTCCAGCAGCGGTTGCAGCAGGCTGACTTCCTGGCCGTCGACGCGGATGCCCAGCTCCAGGTCGAACCAGGCGTTGCCGGCCTCTTCCTCTATGTGGACGAACCAGTCCTCGACTTCGCTGAAGTCGAGGAGAAACTCGTCGGCCATCTCCACCACCCAGCCCTGTTCGCGCAGTTTCGGCAGGCCGCGGAGAACCGCGGGCCAGCGCTCGGCATCGGCCGAGAAGACTTCGGACTTGTACTCCAACTGGCGGGGAGTGTCGTATTTGCCGAGTTTCTCCAGGCCCAGCTTCTGCAAGCTCTTGCGCAAGGCCTGCTCGATCTTGGGTTGGCGCTCGATGGTGACGAAGCTGCCATCGACGTGGAAGCGGATCGGCTGGTCCTTGCGTGCAGGGCCATGCACCCGCTGCCCCTGGTAGGCGAAGTCCAGGGCGGCGAGGTGGCGCAGCTCCTCGACGAAGCCATAGCGTTCCCTGCTGTAGGAGCGCTGGGTCAGGCTGGTCAGGTACAGGTGGGGAACGGGGCGGACGTCTTCCAGGCGCTGCTCCGCGTAGCTCACTGGCAGGGGCGCCTGGGGCGCCAGTTCCTTCAGTTGCAGGGCGAACAGCATGGCCTCTTCCTCGCTCACCGGCGGTGCGCTCGGCAGATAGCTGGCCAGGGCCTCGGGCAGGCCGTGGTGCAGCGGGCCCACGCGCAGGTTCTTGCGGTCGAGGTACCAGGGTGGCGTCAGTTGCGTCAGCAGTTGTGGCCGGGGCTCGGCGTCGGTATCCCAGGCGACCCTGTAGTCACCGTACTCGTCCCTGCGCCAGGCGAGCCGAGCGGGCAGTTCCGGCCCTGCGAGCAACTGGCTGGCCGGCAGGCCCAGGTCGAGGAACAGGCGCCCGCTGCGCAGGATCAGCTCCAGCAGCTCGGCGCCCTTGCGGCCCTTGAGCGCTATTTCGCTGGTGTGGGGCTGGGTGCCCGGGGCGTCCAGTGCGCGGACCAGGATTTGCTGGTCCACGGCATCCACGCAGGGCAGGCTCTGGGCTATCGAGGAGATGCGCAGGTAGCCCTGGAGCTTGCCGCCTGCCGTATGGGCGGCGGTGTGGATCAGTATTCGGCCGCTCTTGGTCAGGCGGTAGTACAGGGGCGACTCGTGCAGCGCCGTGCCGGGCGGCTGCTCCCTGAGGACGGCGGGCAGCTTCCTCAGCCAGTGCTGCAGGTCGTAGGACAGCTCGGTGGCGGTCCTCTGGGGTGGGCGGGCGGCTGGCGCGGGCTCCGCGGAGGTCGAGGGGGGCAGGCCTTCCAGCAGGTGCAGCAGCGCCGCCGCGCAATGCTTGCAGTCGAAGCCGACCGGGCAATCGCACTGGCACTCGAGGGTGTCGCCGCTGGCGGAAAGGCCGATGCGCTGGCGGTAACGATTGCTGCCCGAGCCATCGCACACGCTGTCCAGCGTGCGCTCGGTCAGGCGGGTGATCTGTATCCGGCCCTCGCGGGCGTAGGCTTCGCCGCGGACCAGGGTGACGCTGGGGAACAGGCGGCGCCAGGGAATGCGTCGCAGGTGCTCGATGAACGGCGGCATGCTGCCCCCTTTGCGTTTACTGCTGGTCTGGCTCGCTCGCCGGCGGGGCGTCGAAGCCGCCGTTGGCCGGGGCTTCCGGGGCGGGCTGCTGCGGTTGCCCGGCCGGCGCCTCTTCCTGCATCTCTGCCGGCGGCGGTGTGGTCGGCTTGGCGTTGAGCGGGCTGACGCGGATCAGCATGCCCAGGCTGGGATGGTCGAGGTAGGCCAGCACGTCGTTCTTCAGGCTGACGTCCTGGACCATGTGCTGGCTGTTGGCGAGCAGGCCGTCGGCGCCGAACTGGTTGATCCAGAAGTCCACCTGGGTGTCGACGAAGCGCTGCTGGCGCAGGCTGATGGTGCCTTCCACGGGGAAGTGGTCATCCTGCTGGCGGCCTTCGCTGAGGGCGATCTTCACCGGCGTGTCGCCGATGGACTGTTTCCAGGCCTTGTGCATCAGCACGTGGTAGCCCTGGGCCTGGGCCAGCTTGTTGGCCTGGGCGTCCATCGCCGTCGGCCGGCGGGCGTCCTCGCCCAGCGGCTGGGCGCCCTTGGCCCAGTCGTCGGGCGCCGGCTGGCTGGAGTAGACGACGTCGCCTTCCTGCTGGAACAGGATCAGTTCGACCTGGTAGAGGTCGTCGGCGAAGCTCGCCGGGGCGATAAGGGCAAGCAGCAGCGGCAGGTAGCGGAACATACTGGTCCTTTCAGGATGCGTTGGGCGCGAGGCGCTCGAACAGCGCCTCGAGGGTGTTGAAGCGTTCTTCCGGGCGCTCCATGGGCACCTGGAACTTGAACAGGGTCGCGCCTTCGAACCTGTAGCGGTTCGGCTGGCTCTGGATCAGCTTGATCAGCACCAGCGGGTCGACGCAGGTATCGGCGGCGAATTCTACCCGGCCTCCCTGGGGGCCGGCATCCACCTTGACGATGCCGAGCTTCTCCGCCTGCAGTTTCAGGAGCGTCAGACGCACCAGGTTCTTCGCCGGTTCGGGCAGCAGGCCGAAGCGGTCGATCATCTCCACCTGCAGTTCGCGCAGGCCGTCCTCGTCCAGCTGGTTGGCGATGCGCTTGTAGAGGATCAGCCGCGCGTGCACGTCGGGCAGGTAGTCCTCGGGGATCAGCGCCGGCACCCGCAGGTTGATGTCCGGGCCGCCGCCCAGGGGCTGCTCCAGGTTGGGCTGCTCGCCCTTGCGGATGGCTTTAACCGCGCGTTCGAGCATTTCCATGTAGAGGGTGAAGCCCACCGCCTGGATCTGCCCGCTCTGGCCTTCGCCGAGCAGCTCGCCGGCGCCGCGGATTTCCAGGTCGTGGGTGGCCAGGACGAAGCCGGCGCCCAGGTCCTGGGCGTTGGCGATGGCCTCCAGGCGTTTCTCGGCGTCGGGCGTCATCTGCTTGCGCGGCGGCGTCAGCAGGTAGGCGTAGGCCTGGTGGTGGCTGCGGCCGACGCGCCCGCGCAGCTGGTGCAACTGGGCCAGGCCGAACTTGTCGGCGCGCTCGATGAGGATGGTGTTGGCGCTGGGCACGTCGATGCCGGTCTCGATGATGGTCGAGGCCACCAGCACGTTGAAGCGCTTGTGGTAGAAGTCGCTCATCACCCGTTCCAGATCGCGTTCGTGCATCTGCCCGTGGCCGATGCCGATGCGTGCCTCGGGCACCAGTTCGGCCAGGTCGCGGGCGCACTTCTCGATGCTCTTCACCTCGTTGTGCAGGTAGTAGACCTGGCCGCCGCGCAGCAGCTCGCGCAGCAGCGCCTCCTTGATCACCGCGTTCTGCTGTTCCATGACGAAGGTGCGCACCGACAGGCGGCGCGCCGGCGGCGTGGCGATGATCGACAGGTCGCGCATGCCGGCCACGGCCATGTTCAGGGTGCGCGGGATCGGCGTGGCGGTGAGGGTGAGGATGTCCACCTCGCTGCGCAGGGCCTTGAGCTGCTCCTTCTGACGCACGCCGAAGCGGTGTTCCTCGTCGATGATGACCAGGCCGAGGTTCTTGAAGCGCACGTCCTCCTGCAGCAGCTTGTGGGTGCCGATGACGATGTCCACCTTGCCTTCGGCGAGCTGGCCGATCGCGCCTTCGACTTCCTTGGCGGTCTTGAAGCGGCTCATCACCTCGACGTTCACCGGCCAGTCGGCGAAGCGGTCGCGGAAGCTGTTGTAGTGCTGCTGGGCGAGGAGGGTGGTGGGCACCAGCACCGCCACCTGCTTGCCGCTGTGCACGGCGACGAAGGCGGCGCGCATGGCCACCTCGGTCTTGCCGAAGCCGACGTCGCCGCACACCAGTCGGTCCATCGGCTTGTCGGCGAGCATGTCGGCCACCACGGCGTCGATGGCCGCCTGCTGGTCCGGCGTCTCCTCGAAGGGGAAGCCGGCGGAGAAGGTGGCGTAGTCGGCCTGCGGGTCCTTGAATGCGTAGCCCTTGCGCGCGGCGCGGCGGGCGTAGATGTCGAGCAGTTCGGCGGCGACGTCGCGGACCTGCTCGGCGGCCTTGCGCTTGGCCTTCTGCCAGGCCTCGGAGCCGAGCTTGTGCAGCGGCGCCAGGGCGTCGTCGCTGCCGGTGTAGCGGGCGATCAGGTGCAGGTTGGCCACCGGCACGTAGAGCTTGGCCTCGTCGGCGTACTCCAGGGCCAGGAACTCGGCGTTCTGCCCGTCGATCTCCAGGGTGATCAGGCCCATGTAGCGGCCGACGCCGTGGTCGATGTGCACCACCGGCGCGCCTTCGCGCAGCTCGGTGAGGTTCTTGATGACGTTCTCGCCGCCGTCGCGGCTCTTCTCGCGGCGCCGGCGCTGCATCACGCGCTGGCCGAACAGCGGGCTCTCGGCGATCAGCGCGACTTCGCCGCTCAGCAGCAGGCCGTCGTCCAGCGGTGCGATGGTGATGGCCAGGCGCTCGGGCTGGGCGAGGAAGGCCGGCCAGCCGTCGACTTCGCCGGGGCGCAGCTTCAGCCGCGCCAGCAGTTCCAGCAGCACCTCGCGGCGCCCGGCGGATTCGGCGCTGAACAGGATGCGCCCGGGGAATTCCTCGATGAAGCGGCGCAGCCGGGCCAGCGGCTCGCTGGCCTTGGCCTCGATGGCCAGGTCCGGCAGGGGCTCGGCGGGGAAGCTCTCGCGGCCCACGCCCGGCTCGACCGGCTCGGCGCTGACCACCACGCGCGGCCAGCTCTTGAGGCGGGCGAAGCAGTCCTCCACCGGCAGGAACAGCTCGGCCGGTGGCAGCAGCGGCCGCTCGGGGTCGTAGCGGCGGTCCTCGTAGCGGCTGCGCACGTCGTTCCAGAACTGCTCGGCGGCCTGCTCAATGCCCGGCAGGGAGAACACCTGGGTGTCCTGGGGCAGGTAGTCGAACAGGGTGGAGGTCTCGCCCTCCTCGAAGAACAGCGGCAGGTAGTACTCGATGCCGGCCGGGGTCAGGCCGCTGGCCAGGTCCTGGTAGATCGGGCAGCGCCGGTAGTCGACGTCGAAACGCTCGCGGAAGCGCCCGCGGAAGCCGGTGACCGCCTCCTTGCGCAGGGGGAATTCGCGCGCCGGCAGCAGGCGGATGCTCTGCACCTTGTCGATGGAGCGCTGGTTCTCCGGGTCGAAGGTGCGCAGCGTCTCGATCTCGTCGTCGAACAGGTCGATGCGGTAGGGCAGCTCGCTGCCCATCGGGAACAGGTCGATGAGCGCGCCGCGCACGGCGAACTCGCCGTGTTCGTAGACGGTGTCCACGCAGCGGTAGCCGGCGGCTTCCAGGCGCAGGCGCATCTGCTCGACGTCGAGCTTCTGGCCGACGTCCAGCACCAGGCTGCCGCCCAGCAGGAACTTCACCGGCGCCAGGCGGTGCAGGGCGGTGGCGATGGGCGCCACCAGCACGCCGCGGCGCAGCTCGGGCAACTGGTAGAGGGTGGCGACGCGCTGGGAAATGATGTCCTGGTGCGGCGAAAACACGTCGTAGGGCAGGGTTTCCCAGTCCGGCAACTGCAATACCGGCAGGTCCGGGGCGAAGAAACGCAGCTCCTGTTCCAGGCGCTCGGCGCTCTGGCTGTCGGTGGTCAGCAGCAGGGTGAAACGGCTGGCCCGGGCGGCGGCCTCGGCCACCGCCAGGCTCAGGGCGGCGCCGGGCAGGTTGCCCCAGGTTTGCTTGCCGGCCGCGGCCGGCAAGGCGGGAATACGCAATACGGACACGGGCGTAGCGGACTCCGGTCGGAAATTTGACCGGGTGGATTGTAACTATCCCGATTGACGGCTGTCAGTCTTTGCAGCGCTGCAGATTGCCGGCGATGGCCTGCACCGTCATAATGTAGCCCCTTTTTTCTTCTCCTACATGTGGAAGGTAATGCCCGTGAATCAGAAGCCCGACCAGTGTCTCGGTGAGTGGATCGATCGTGAAGCCCTCGCGGAAGCCATGATTCCGCTGATCGGCCAGCTCTACCGCAACAACAACGTGGTGACCTCGATCTACGGCCGTGGCCTGATCAACCGTTCGGTGATCGACATTCTCAAGGCGCACCGTTTCGCCCGCCACCGCCTGGCCGACGAAGCCGAGCTGTCGGTTCACGACACCTTCCCCGTCCTCAAGGCCATGAGCGAGCTGAAACTCGGCGCCGCCTCGGTCGACCTGGGCAAGATGGTCGCCAAGTTCAAGGCCGAGGGTAACGGCCGCAGCATCGAGCAGTTCACCAAGGACGAGCTGGCCGACGTGGTCGGCAAGCAGAACGGCGCCGCCCGCGAAGGCACCGACGTCGTGCTGTACGGCTTCGGCCGCATCGGCCGCCTGCTGGCGCGCATCCTCATCGAGAAGACCGGTGGCGGCGACGGTCTGCGCCTGCGCGCCATCGTCGTGCGCAAGGGCGCCGAGAACGACCTGGTCAAGCGCGCCAGCCTGCTGCGCCGCGACTCCGTGCATGGCAAGTTCGACGGCACCATCACCATCGATGAGGCCAACAACACCATCACCGCCAACGGCAACCTGATCCAGGTGATCTACTCCAACGATCCGTCCTCGGTGGACTACACCCAGTACGGCATCAAGAACGCCCTGCTGGTCGACAACACCGGCAAGTGGCGCGACGCCGACGGCCTCGGCCAGCACCTGAAGTGCCCGGGCGTCGACCGCGTGATCCTCACCGCCCCGGGCAAGGGCGCGCTGAAGAACATCGTCCATGGCATCAACCATGGCGACATCACCGCCGACGACAAGATCGTCTCTGCCGCCTCCTGCACCACCAACGCCATCGTGCCGGTGCTCAAGGCAGTCGATGACCAGTACGGCATCGTCAACGGCCACGTCGAAACCGTTCACTCGTACACCAACGACCAGAACCTGATCGACAACTTCCACAAGGGCAGCCGCCGCGGCCGCAGCGCTCCGCTGAACATGGTGATCACCGAGACCGGTGCCGCCACCGCCGCCGCCAAGGCCCTGCCGGTGCTCAAGGGCAAGCTGACCGGCAACGCCATCCGCGTTCCCACCCCGAACGTGTCCATGGCCATCCTCAACCTGAACCTGAACAAGTCGACCTCCCGCGAGGAGATCAACGAGTACCTGCGCCAGATGGCCATGCACTCGGACCTGCAGAAGCAGATCGACTTCGTCAGCTCGCAGGAAGTGGTCTCCACCGACTTCGTCGGCTCCCGCCACGCCGGCGTGGTCGATGCCGAAGCCACCATCTGCAACGACAACCGCGTCGTGCTGTACGTGTGGTACGACAACGAGTTCGGCTACAGCTGCCAGGTGGTCCGCGTGATGGAAGAGATGGCTGGGGTCAACCCGCCGGCCTTCCCGCGCTAAGCCAGGCCTGAAAATCGAAAACGGGAGCTCTCGGGCTCCCGTTTTTCGTTAGTCTTCGCGCTTACCCGCGCACCATAACGATAAAAATGCCAACCCCTCTACCGAGGAACCCCGCAATGGATGGACATCCCCATCTGCATGAAGGCTCGCTCAAGCGTGGCCTGAAGAACCGCCACATCCAGCTGATCGCCCTGGGTGGCGCCATCGGTACCGGCCTGTTCCTGGGCTCGGCCGGTGTACTGCAATCCGCCGGCCCGTCGATGATCCTCGGCTACGCCATCGGCGGCTTCATCGCCTTCCTGATCATGCGCCAGCTCGGCGAGATGATCGTCGAGGAACCGGTCGCCGGTTCCTTCAGCCACTTCGCCCACAAGTACTGGGGCGGCTTCGCCGGCTTCATGTCCGGCTGGAACTACTGGGTGCTGTACATCCTGGTCGGCATGTCGGAACTCACGGCGGTCGGCAAGTACATCCAGTTCTGGTGGCCGGAGTTCCCCACCTGGGCCACGGCGGCGATCTTCTTCGTGCTGATCAACGCCATCAACCTGTTCAACGTGAAGGCCTTCGGCGAGACCGAGTTCTGGTTCGCCATCATCAAGGTCGCCGCCATCATCGGCATGATCCTGCTCGGCATCTGGCTGCTGGCCAGCGGCCACGGCGGCCCGCAGGCCTCGGTGAGCAACCTGTGGAGCCACGGCGGCTTCTTCCCCAACGGCATTTCCGGCCTGGTGATGGTCCTGGCGATCATCATGTTCTCCTTCGGCGGCCTGGAGCTGGTGGGCATCACCGCGGCAGAAGCGGCGGAGCCGAAGAAGGTGATCCCCAAGGCGATCAACCAGGTGATCTACCGCATCCTGATCTTCTACATCGGCGCCCTGGCCGTGCTGCTCTCGCTGTACCCGTGGGACGCGCTGCTGCAGAGCATCAACAGCTCCGGCGACCCGTACAGCGGCAGCCCCTTCGTCAAGGTGTTCTCGCTGCTGGGCAGTGATGTCGCGGCCAACGTGCTGAACTTCGTGGTGCTGACCGCGGCGCTGTCGGTCTACAACAGCTGCGTGTACTGCAACAGCCGCATGCTCTTCGGCCTGGCCGAGCAGGGCGACGCCCCGCGCGCCTTCGCCAAGGTCGACGACCGCGGCGTGCCGCTGCTGGCCATCGGTGTCTCGGCCTTCATCACCCTGGCCTGCGTGGTGGTCAACTACGTGATCCCGCACCAGGCGCTGGAGCTGCTGATGTCGCTGGTGGTGGCGGCGCTGGTGATCAACTGGGCGATGATCAGCCTGGCCCACCTGATGTTCCGCCGCGCCAAGAACCGCGAGGGCGTGCGCACCAGCTTCCGCGCCCTGTGGTACCCGTTCGGCAACTGGCTGTGCCTGGCCTTCGTGGTGTTCATCCTCGGCATCATGCTGCAGATCCCGGGCATCGACGTGTCGGTGTACGCCATCCCGGTATGGGTGGTGCTGATGGGCGTCTGCTACCTGCTCAAGCGCAAGGGCGAGGCACGGGCTACCGCCTGATCCCGCCGGCGCTGGACGAGAAAGGGCCGCATTCCTACCGGGGTGCGGCCTTTTTGTTTGCGGCGGATGACCGCGAACGGTCATGCGCCCTACGTCATGGTTGGGCATTGCGTAGGGCGGATAACGCCTACGGCGTTATCCGCCGTTTGACCGTGATTCCAGGCGCGTTCCGGGTTCGAACCCGGAGCACCTGTTCCCGGGCACTCCGGGCCCGACCCGCCATGGCGATGGGTATCGCTTCGCTCAACCCATCCTACGGGGGAATGGCGTGGGTGGGGCAGCGAACCGCGCCGATACCTCCGGCTATCGCGGACAAGGTCCGCTCCTACAGATTGCCCGGAGGCATGGCGTTCCCACCCGTAGGATGGGCCCCACCGGCGGCGCTGTAGGCCGGCCAGCGCCGTACTACAGCCGCCCGTCGCGATAATCCCGCGCCACCGCCTCCAGCCCCGCCTGGGCGAACAGCTGCAGGTGGCGGGCGAGGTCTTCCGGCGGCTGCTCGAACAGGCCGGTCAGCGGCGTGGGGATTTCCCGGCTGATCACCTGCAGCGTCAGGTAGGGCGCTATCACGCTGAACAGGCAACGCAGCAGCGCCGGCTCCTGGGCGGGGATGCCGGTGACCTCGCCGAGCAGCGCCAGCACCAGGCGCACCTTGGGCATGGCCTCCCGGTCGATGAGTTCGGAGAGGAAGGGCGAGGGCGTCAGCAGCTCACGGGCCCACAGGCGCGCCTGCCAGCGCTGGCCGTTGGCGACGTTGAGGGTCAGCGCCGCGATCAGGTCGGCGAGCTTGTCGCGGGCCGGGCGCTGGCCGCAGGTCAGTCGTTCGAGCTGGTCGTAGCCGATCAGGTGCTTGTGCATGTCCTGCAGCACCGCGTGGTAGAGGCCATCGCGGCTGCCGAAGTGGTAGTTCACCGCGGCCATGTTGCACTGCGCGCGCTGGCAGATGGCCTTGCTGGTGGTGTCGGCGTAGCCACGCTCGGCGAACAGTTCGCCGGCCGCCAGGAGTATCCGGCGACGAGTGGCTTCGCCGTCCTGGCGCGGGGCGCGGGGCGGCTCCTGGCGAGCCTTGCGGGGTGGTCCAGGCATGCTTGCACCCTGCTGGATGGGAGTCTGTGCAGACTAGAGCCGGGCTAGATCAAATTCAAATTTGAATTCGTTGTCTATGCTTGCCCCTTGTCGTCAACCGATAGCGGGTCGTCATCATGCGCAAGAAGCTCGTCGTTGTCCTGCTGCTGCTCGCCGCGGCGGGCCTGGGGGCCTGGTACTACTTCCACTCGAAGGCCGAGCAGGGCGGCGACCTGGTGCTCTACGGCAACGTCGACATCCGCCAGGTGTCCCTGGCCTTCACCGGCAGCGAGCGCATCGCCGAGATGCGCGTGGAGGAGGGCGACGCGGTCAAGGCCGGGCAGGTCCTGGCCAGCCTCGACAGCCGCACCCTGAAGCTGCAGATCGACCAGGCCAAGGCGCAGATCGCCGCCCAGGAAGCCAACGTGCTGCGCCTGCACAACGGCTCGCGCCCCGAGGACATCGACCGCGCCAAGGCCCAGGTGGACGGCGCCAAGGCCCAGGTCGAGCTGGCCGGCATCCAACTGCGCCGCCTGCAGGGCATCCGCGCCAACAGCCCCGGCGGGCGCGCCGTCAGCCAGCAGGACCTGGACAACGCCAGCGCCCAGTTGAAGGTCGACCAGGCCCGGCTGGAGGATGCGCAAAAGGCCCTGCGCCTGGCGAAGATCGGCCCGCGCGCCGAGGACATCGCCCAGGCCGAGGCCCAGCTGCAAGGCGCCCGCGCCCAGCTCGCGCTGCTGCAGCACAACCTCGACGAAACCCAGTTGCGCGCCCCGCAGGACGCCACGGTGCGCTCGCGCCTGCTGGAGCCGGGCGACATGGCCTCGCCGCAGCGCGCGGTCTACGCCTTGGCCATCACCGATCCGAAGTGGGTGCGGGTGTACGTCAACGAAACCCAGCTCGGCCACATCAAGCCGGGCATGCGCGCCAGCGTCAGCACCGACAGCCGTCCGCAGCAGCCGGTACAGGGGCACGTCGGCTACATCTCCGACGTCGCCGAGTTCACCCCCAAGGCCGTGCAGACCGAGGAGCTGCGCACCGCGCTGGTCTACGAGGTGCGGGTGATAGTCGAGGACAAGGACAACCGCCTGCGCCTGGGCATGCCGGCCACGGTGCGCATCGCCGAGGGCGACCAGCTGCGCGACGGGAAGGCCGACTGATGGACCTGGTGATAGACGCCCGCGGCGTCGTCAGGCAGTTCCTGGTCAAGGAATCCGGGCAGATCGTGCAGGCCCTGCACGGCCTCGACCTGCAGGTGCGCAAGGGCGCGCTGACCGCGCTGGTTGGCCCGGACGGCGCCGGCAAGACCACCTTCCTGCGCCTGGTGGCCGGGTTGCTGCGCGCCGACGGCGGCGAGCTGGAGGTGCTCGGCATCGACGTCAAGGCGCACCCGCAGCGCGTGCAGGACCTGATCAGCTACATGCCGCAGCGCTTCGGCCTCTACGAAGACCTGAGCGTGCAGGAAAACCTCGATCTCTACGCCGACCTCCATGGCGTCGGCGCGCAGCAGCGCCGCCAGCGCTTCGAGCG
Source organism: Pseudomonas sp. M1 (assembly GCF_022760135.1). Taxonomy (NCBI): domain Bacteria; kingdom Pseudomonadati; phylum Pseudomonadota; class Gammaproteobacteria; order Pseudomonadales; family Pseudomonadaceae; genus Pseudomonas; species Pseudomonas sp. M1. Next base: position 4,748,251 of record NZ_CP094343.1, on the reverse strand, counting down.
CCTGCTGGCGATGACCGACCTGGGACGCTTCACCGACCGCCCTGCGGGCAAGCTGTCCGGCGGCATGAAGCAGAAGCTCGGCCTGGCCTGCACCCTGGTGCGCTCGCCGCAACTGCTGTTGCTGGACGAGCCGACCGTGGGCGTCGACCCGCTGTCGCGCCGCGAGCTGTGGGAAATCGTCCAGCAGTTGGTGGAGGAGGAGAGTCTCAGCGTGCTGCTGACCACCTCCTACATGGACGAAGCCGAGCGCTGCTCCGAGGTGTACCTGCTGCACCAGGGCCAGTTGCTGGCCCAGGGCCTGCCCGAGGACATCCGCCGCCACGCCGATGGTCTCTGCCGCATCGCCGTGCCGCCGGTCGGCGAGCCGGCGCGCAAGCTGCAGGCGCGGCTGCTGGACGATCCGCAGAACATCATCGACGCGGTGCCCCAGGGCGGCGAGGTGCGCTTCATCCGCCAGCGCGATGCCGATGAAAAGCGCCTGGACGAACTGCTCGACGGCGCCCCGGTGCGCGAGGTGGAAGCGCGCCTGGAGGACGGCTTCATGGTCCTGCTGCGGGCCAGGAGCGGCGCCGAGCAGGTGGATACCGAGGCGCTCAAGGCCGCCGCGCCGGGCGGTACTTCCGGCAACGGCGAGGCGGTGATCGAAGTGAAGGACCTAGTGCGCAAGTTCGGCGACTTCACCGCGGTGGACCGCACCAGCTTCAGCGTGGCCCGCGGCGAAATCTTCGGCCTGCTGGGGCCCAACGGCGCCGGCAAGACCACCACCTTCCGCATGCTCTGCGGGCTGCTGCCGGCGTCGTCCGGCAGCCTGCAGGTGGCCGGCGTCAACCTGCGCCACGCCCGCGCCCAGGCGCGCCGGCGCATCGGCTACGTGTCGCAGAAGTTCTCGCTGTACGGCAACCTCTCGGTGCGCGAGAACCTGCAATTCTTCGGCGGCGCCTACGGCCTGGCCGGCAGGCAGCTGGGGCGGCGCATGGACGAGGTGTCGCGGCAGTTCGACCTTTCCGGCCACGAGGGCGAGCCCAGCGGCCAGTTGCCCGGCGGCTACAAGCAGCGCCTGGCCATGGCCGTGGGCCTGCTCCACGAGCCGGAAATCCTCTTCCTCGACGAACCCACCAGCGGCGCCGACCCCCTGGCCCGGCGCGGCTTCTGGCAGCGCATCACGGCGCTGGCGGCCGGCGGCACCACCATCATCATCACCACCCACTTCATGGAAGAGGCCGAGTATTGCGACCGCATCGTCATCCAGGACGCCGGGCGCATCCTCGCCATGGGCACGCCGCAGCAGGTGCGCGAGCAGGCCGGCGGCCAGGGTAGCTCGCTGAACATGGAGCAGGCCTTCATCGAGATCGTCGAGCAGGCCCGCCAGCACCAGCAGGAGGCGCGCGCATGAGCGGTTCGTTCTGGCGCCGGCTGCTGTCGCTGACGCGCAAGGAAGTGCGCCAGCTGCTGCGCGACCGCAGCAACCTGATGATCGGCATCGGCCTGCCCATCGCGCTGATCCTGATCTTCGGCTACGGCCTGTCGCTGGACGTGCGCCACAGCCTGGTGGCGGTGGTGCAGGACGACCCGGCGCCGCAGGCCCGCGACCTGCTCGCCAGCATCAGCGACTCGGAATACCTGCGGCCGCTGCCGCTGAAATCCTTCGAAGAGGGCCGGCGGCTGTTGGAGTCGCGCCAGGCCGACGCCCTGGTCTACCTGCCCGCCGACTTCAGTCGCCGCCTGCAGGACGGCGATGCCCAGGTGCTGGTGCTGGTGCAGGGCTCCGACGCCACCCGCGCCTCGGGGGTGAGCAACTACCTCAACCAGGCCCTGGCGCTGTGGGGCGAGAAGCAGGCGGCGCGCAACGCCGGCCTGCAATCCGGCGGCGTGCGCATCGAGCAGCGCATGTGGTTCAACGCCGCCAACACCAGCACCTGGTACCTGGTGCCAGGGCTGATCGTGCTGATCATGACCCTGGTGGGCGCCTTCCTCACCGCGCTGGTGATGGCCCGCGAATGGGAGCGCGGCACCCTGGAGGCGCTGTTCGTCACCCCGGTGCGCTCGGTGGAAATCCTCCTGGCGAAGATCATCCCCTGCTTCCTGGTCGGCCTGCTGGGCCTGGCGCTGTGCCTGCTGGCGGCGCGCCTGCTGTTCCACGTGCCCATGTACGGCTCTCTGCTGGCGCTGCTGGTCAGCTCCATGCTCTACCTGTTCGTCGCCCTGGGCATCGGCCTGCTGATCTCGGCGGTGACCAAGAACCAGTTCCTCGCCAGCCAGATTTCCCTGCTCGCCAGCTTCCTCCCGGCGATGATGCTCTCGGGCTTCATCTTCGACCTGCGCAACGTGCCCACCGCCGTGCGGGTGATCGGCAACCTGCTGCCGGCCACCTACTTCATGGAGCTGGTGAAGTCGCTGTTCCTGGCCGGCGACTTCTGGCCGCTGATCATCCGCAACTGCCTGATCCTCGCCGGCTACGCCGTGGTCCTGCTGGGCCTGGCGCAGTTGGCCACGCGCAAGAGGCTGGACTGAGATGGGCGCCTTCGCTGAACTGCTGCGTCGCCTAGCCAATCTCTGGCGCAAGGAGCTGCTGGTGATCCTCAAGGACCCGGCCAACCGCATCGTGCTGCTGGCGCCGGTGCTGATGCAGAGCCTGCTGTTCGGCTACGCGGTGACCTTCGACCTCAACGACGCGCCCTACGCGCTGCTCGACCAGAGCCACAGCGAGTCGTCCCAGCGCCTGGCCAACCGCCTGGACGGCAGCGGCATCTTCCACCGCGTGGCGACCCTGCGCGCGCCGCGCGACATCGCCAGCGTGATCGACGCCGAGAAGGCGCTGCTGGTGATCCAGATTCCCGCCGACTTCGAGACGCGCCTGACCCGCGGCGAGCCGGCGCCGCTGCAGGTGATCCTCGACGGGCGCAACTCCACCACCGCCGGCGCCGCGGCGGCCGGGCTGGCCAGCGTGGTCAACGACTTCAACCGCGAGCGCGGCCTGGCCCAGGCGCCGGTCAGCGTGATCACCCGCGCCTGGTACAACCCCAACCTGGAGACGCGCTGGCCGCTGATCCCGGCGCTGATCGCCTCGCTGAGCATGCTGCAGACGCTGATGCTCAGCGCGCTCTCGGTGGCCCGCGAGCGCGAGCAGGGCACCTTCGACCAGTTGCTGGTCACGCCCTATTCGCCCATGGAGATCATGCTCGGCAAGGCCCTGCCGCCGATCCTCATCGGCCTGGTGCAGGCGTCGCTGGTGCTGCTGATGGCGCTGTACTGGTTCCGCATCCCCATGGCCGGCTCGCTGCCGGACTTCTACGGCGGGCTGCTGGTGTTCATGGTCTCCTGCGTCGGCCTGGGCCTGTCGATCTCGGCGGTGTCGCTGAACATGCAGCAGGCGATGCTCTACACCTTCGTGCTGATCATGCCGATCATGCTGCTCTCGGGCCTGGCCACGCCGGTGCGCAACATGCCCGAGGCGCTGCAGATGGCCACTTACATCAACCCGCTGCGCTTCGCCATCGACCTGATCCAGCGCATCTACCTGGAAGGCGCCAGCCTGTTCGAGGTGGCCCATGACCTGTTGCCGATGCTGGTGGTGGCGAGCGTGACCCTGCCGCTGTCCGCCTGGCTGTTCCGCAATCGACTCGCCTGACCGGAGGCCGCCATGCCGTCGTCGCCCAATCCCTACTTCCTCCTGCCGCTGCTGCTGGCGCTGGGCGCCTGCGCGGTGGGGCCGGACTACCAGGCGCCGCAGCCGCAGGCCCCGGCCGACTGGCGCGCGGCCCATGCCGGCGATGCCGCGCTGCTGAGCGCGGGGCAGGGCGGCCAGGCCATCCCCGCGCAGTGGTGGACGCAGTTCGCCGACCCGGCGCTGGACTACCTGCAGCGCCGCGCCACGGCGGCCAGCCCGGACCTGCAGAGCGCCGCGCTGCGCTTCGCCCAGGCGCGCATGCAGCGGCAAATGGTCGCTGCCCAGCGCGGGGTGAACGTCGACGGCAAGGCCGACGTGCAGCGTCAACGGCAGAGCGAGCGTGGCGCCAGCGCGCGGATGATCTCCAGCCTGGCGCCGGGCGACAGCGACGAGCTGGCGAAGACCCTGGCCCAGCCCTTCACCCTCTACGAAGCCGGCTTCGACGCCTCCTGGGAAATCGACTTCTGGGGCCGCGTGCGCCGCTCCATCGAGGCCGCCGACGCCCGCGTAGAGCAGCAGCGCGCCTTGCTGGAACAGGCGCGGCTGCTGGTCGCCAGCGAGGTGGCGCGCGGCTACTTCGAGCTGCGCCGGGTGCAGCAGCAGATCGCCGTGACCCAGGAAGACCTGCGCGCCACCGAGGAATCCCTGGAACTGGTGCAGGCCCGCGCCGACGGCGGCCTGGTGGACGACTTCGACCTGGTGCGCCAGCGCAGCCAGCTGGAAGAGCTGCGCTCGCGCCTGCCGCAACTGCAGGCGGCCGAGGGCCAGGCGATCAACCAGCTCGGCGTGCTGGTCGGCGCGCAGCCGGGCGAGTTGCAGGCGCAGCTGAAGACGCCGCCCGCGCAATCCGCCGTCTTGCCCGACCTCAGCCCCGGCCTGCCCTCGGAAGTGGCGCGGCGGCGCCCGGACATCCGCGCCGCCGAGGCGCAATTGCACGCCGCCACGGCCAACATCGGGGTGGCGGTGGCCGAGCTGTACCCGAGCATCCGCCTGGGCGCCAGCTTCGGCTATTCCTCCTTCGAGAGTGGCGACCTCTCCGACTGGGGCAGCCGCCAGTGGGCGGTGGGGCCGAGCCTGAGCGTACCGATCTTCGACAACGGCCGGCGCCGTTCCCAGGTGACCCTGCGCAAGCTGGAGCAGCAGGAAGCCGCGGTGAACTACCAGCAGACCGTGCTCAAGGCCTGGCAGGAAGTGGACGACGCCCTCAGCGGCTACGGCGCCGAGCGCCAGCGCAACGCCCAGTTGCAGGCGCGGCTGAACAGCGCCGGGCAGGCCTACGACATGGCCAAGGCGCGCTATGCCGGCGGCATGACCGATTTCCTGGTGGAGCTGGACGCCCAGCGCAACTACCTGCAGGCGCGCCGCGACCTGGTGGACAGCGACGGCCAGCTGCGCCTGGACCTGGTGGCGCTGTACAAGGCCCTGGGCGGCGGCGCGCCGCTGCAGGGCGGCGATTCGGTCAACGAACCTTTACCGCCTGGGCAACAGTAAGCCCTGCCGTTTCCGGTAGAATGTGCGCCGCCCGTGCCGGGGCAGGGGAATGGAGGTGGTGCGTTGCGAGGCATCTGGCTGTGCTTGGGGCTGTTGGCGTTGGCCGGTTGCGGCGAGCGTGTCGAGCGCTTCGGCGGCCCGACCATGGGCAGCAGCTATTCCGTGCAGTACCTGCCGACGGCGCAGAGCCCCGCGCCGCAGCGCCTGCAGGCGGAGGTCGAGGGCATTCTCGGCGAACTCGACCGGCAGTTCTCCACCTACCGCGACGACTCCGAGGTCTCGCGCTTCAACGCCCTGCCGGCCGGCGCCTGCCAGGCCATGCCGAGCGAACTGGTGGAGCTGCTGCGCTACGGCAACGAACTGTCCGAGGCCAGCGCCGGCGCCTTCGACCTCACCGTCGAACCGCTGATGAATCTCTGGGGCTTCGGCCCGCAGTCCCGCGGCGAGCTGGTGCCGGCCGCCGACGCGCTGCAGCGCGAACGGGCGCGCGTCGGCTACCGCCATGTGCGGGTGGACGGCAGCCTGGTGTGCAAGGACGTGGCGGCGCAGCTGGACTTCGACAGCATAGTCGCCGGCTACGCGGTGGACCGCGTCAGCCAGCGCCTGGCCGAGCTGGGCGTGAAGAATTACCTGGTGGAGATCACCGGCGAACTCAAGGCCGTGGGCCACAAGCCCGACGGCTCGCCCTGGCGGGTGGCGCTGGAGGTGCCCAGCGGCGAACGCGAGCGCAGCGTGGCGCGCTCGCTGGCGGTGGACGGCTACGGGGTGTCGACCTCGGGCGACTACCGCAACTATTTCGAGGAAGGTGGGCAGCGCTACTCGCACACCTTCGACGCGCGCACCGGCACGCCGGTGCGCCACAGGCTGGCGGCGGTGACCGTGGTCGACCGCTCGACGCTGCACGCCGACGGCTTGTCGACCCTGCTCATGGTGCTGGGCCCGGACGAAGGCTACCGCTATGCCGAGCAGCACGGGCTGGCCGCCTGGTTCGTCGTGCACCAGGGGCAGGGCTTCGCCATGCGCGCCAGTACGCGCTTCGCCGAGCTCTTCCCCGATCCGGCGCGGCCATGAAAGCCGCACCAAATGTAGTGATGGCAAAATTCGCCTACCGCACGACCAAGCGCTAATGTGCAGCAATTTGTCGCGCGGCTAAGCTGCCAACATCGATTCGATCGCTCCCGGCGCCAGGCGTGCCGGGACTTTGCCGGAAGCGCCACAGGGGCGCCCCGGCCTGTTCTGAAGGAGTACGCATGGCTGTCTACAACTACGACGTGGTGATTCTCGGCACGGGCCCGGCGGGCGAGGGGGCGGCGATGAACGCCTCCAAGTACGGGCGCAAGCTGGCGGTGGTGGACAGCCGTCGCGTGGTCGGCGGCAACTGCACGCACCTGGGCACCATCCCGTCCAAGGCGCTGCGTCACTCGGTGAAGCAGATCATCGAGTTCAACACCAACCCGATGTTCCGCCAGATCGGCGAGCCGCGCTGGTTCTCCTTCCCCGACGTGCTGAAAAGCGCCGAGAAGGTGATCAACAAGCAGGTCTCCTCGCGTACCGGCTACTACGCGCGCAACCGCATCGACATGTTCAACGGCACCGCCAGCTTCGTCGACGAGCGCACCGTCGAGGTGGTGACCCCCAGCGGCGCCGTGGAGCGCCTGGTCGCCGACCAGTTCGTCATTGCCACCGGCTCGCGCCCGTACCGCCCGGCGGACATCAACTTCAACCACCCGCGGGTCTACGACAGCGACACCATCCTCTCGCTGAGCCACACCCCGCGCCGTCTGATCATCTACGGAGCCGGCGTTATCGGCTGCGAGTACGCCTCGATCTTCAGCGGCCTGGGCGTGATGGTCGACCTGATCGACACCCGCGACCAACTGCTGAGCTTCCTCGACGACGAAATCTCCGACGCCCTGAGCTACCACCTGCGCAACAACAACGTGCTGGTGCGCCACAACGAGGAGTACGAGCGCGTCGAGGGCCTGGACAACGGCGTGATCCTGCACCTGAAGTCGGGCAAGAAGATCAAGGCCGACGCCCTGCTGTGGTGCAACGGCCGTACCGGCAACACCGACCGCCTGGGCCTGGAGAACATCGGCATCAAGGTCAACAGCCGCGGCCAGATCGAGGTGGACGAGAACTACCGCACCTCGGTGTCGAACATCTATGCCGCCGGCGACGTGATCGGCTGGCCGAGCCTGGCCAGCGCCGCCTACGACCAGGGCCGCTCGGCCGCCGGCAACATCGTCGAGCAGGACACCTGGCGCTTCGTCAACGACGTGCCCACCGGCATCTACACCATTCCGGAGATCAGCTCCATCGGCAAGAACGAGCACGAGCTGACCGCGGCGAAGATTCCCTACGAAGTGGGCAAGGCGTTCTTCAAGGGCATGGCCCGCGCGCAGATCTCCAACGAGCCGGTGGGCATGCTGAAGATCCTCTTCCACCGCGAGACCCTGGAAATCCTCGGCGTGCACTGCTTCGGCGACCAGGCCTCGGAGATCGTCCACATCGGCCAGGCGATCATGAACCAGCCGGGCGAGCTGAACACCCTGAAGTACTTCGTCAACACCACCTTCAACTACCCGACCATGGCCGAAGCCTACCGCGTAGCGGCGTTCGACGGCCTCAACCGGCTTTTCTGAAATACCCCGACCGGCGGCCTGAGCCGGCCGGGGGCGACCCGCTCAGCGATTCCCGAGCGTGGCAGTGGCCAAACCGGGAAAGTCTGTAATCAGGCTGTCCACGCCGAAGTCGGCGAGCCGGCGCATCAGCGCCGGTTCGTTGACCGTCCACACCGACACGTGCAGCCCCTGCTTCTGCGCCTTGAGCAGCCGCTCCGGGGTGCACAGCGTCCAGTTCAGCGCCAGCAGCTCGCAGCCATAGTTCGCCGCCACCTTCAGCGGGTCGAGCCAGGCGTATTCGGCCACCAGCCCGCGGGACAGGTCCGGCGTCAGCTGCTGCAGCGCGCGCAGCACGGTGCGCGAGCTGGAGGTCACGGTGATGCGCTCGCGCAGGCCGAAGCGCCCGACCAACTGGTGGATGGCCTGCACGGTGCGCGCCGCGCGCTCGCGCGAAGCGCTCTTCACTTCCAGCTGCCAATGCTCGAACTCGCAGCGCTCGAACAGCTCGGCCAGCCGCGGGATGGGGCAGGGGCGCACCCAGCCCGGGCCGCCCTGGCGCGCGTCGTAGGTGACCAGGTCCTCGGCCAGTTGCTCGGACACCTTGCCGCGGCGCCCGGTGGTGCGCTTGAGCGTCGGGTCGTGGATCACCATCAGTTCGCCGTCGCGGGACAGGTGCAGGTCCAGTTCGCAACGCGTCACGCCGTGTTCCAGGCAGCGCTGGAAGCTGGGCAGGGTGTTTTCCGGCGCTTCGCCTTTGGCGCCGCGATGGCCATAGATGAGAGTCACTGGGGCTCCTTGGGAGAGGGAAGGATCGGGTTCTGCGGGCGATGCGCGCGAACCGCGTCGACCACGTGATCGTATTCGAAATAGACGCTGAATTCGCGGTAGTCCCAGCGGGTGATCGGCGGGCTGCCCACGGCCGGGTGCTCCTCGTCGGGCAGGCCGAAGCGCTCCAGTACGGCGCGCCGGCTCTCGCCGCGGGCGGGCAGGGCGATGCTGGCGTCGCCCTGGGCGCCGACGGGGATTTCCAGGGTATCGGCCGCGGCCGGCAGGGCCATGCCCAGGCACAGCAGCAGGAAGGGGATGTGCAGGGCCTTCATGAGTCGTCGCGGTCCTTCGCCTGGCGCCGTTCGGCCGCCTGTTTCTGCAGTATGTGCCGGGCCAGCAGCTGGCGCTGCGGCTCCTCGAGGTTCTCGAACAGGGTGCCGATCTCGTATTCGCCCAGCCCGCGCGACTCGCAGTGGGTGACCCGCGCGCGCAGGCTCAGGCCCAGGGCCTGGGGCAGCAGCACCAGCTTCAGCGCCAGCAACTGCCCGGGGTGGAAGGGCTCGGGGGCGATGAAGGCGATGCCGCCCTCGGAGAGGACCACCGGCTGCGCCGGGCCGACCTGCTCCAGCAGCCCGCGGGCGAGGGCGCCGGCCACCAGGTCCAGGCGCTTGTCGAGCAGCTTCAGGTAGCTGGCCAGGGGGCGGTCGCGCTCGGCGATCTGCCGCAGCAGGTGCTGCGCCTCCACTTCCAGCAGGTGCAGGTCGCCGAGCAGGTTGAACAACGGCGAATCATCCTGTAACGCTTGCGCCACCTGCTCCGCGTCCTCCGCAAGAGGGCGAAATTCCAGTGCGAGGTGATCCTCGATACGGTAGTATTCGCGGCGGTCATCCGCGTCTGGAGTGGACATGGCGAACCCACGGCGGCAGTGATGGTCTGAGTGTAAAGCCGCCCGCCGTAGCTCGCCACAACGGCCTCCGCAAACCCTTGCGCGGTAGCGGACGCCGGCCGGATCGACGCCCCAATCCCCTGACAACGGCCCTACATGTTCAGACCTCTTTCCGTCTATATCGGGACGCGCTACACCCGCGCCAAGCGCCGCAGCCACTTCGTTTCCTTCATCTCCCTGACTTCCATGATCGGCCTGGCGCTCGGCGTCATGGTGATGATCGTGGTGCTCTCGGTGATGAACGGCTTCGACCACGAGATGCGCACCCGGGTGCTGGGCATGGTGCCGCACGCCACCGTCGAGGCCTACCAGCCGATCGACGACTGGCGCGGCCTGGCCACGCAGATCAAGGCACAGCACCCCAACGTGCTGGAAGTGGCGCCCTTCATCCAGATGCAGGGCCTGCTGAGCAACAACGGCGTAGTGCAGAAGATTCTCATCAACGCCGTGGACCCGGCCGAGGAAGGCAAGGTCTCGATCATCGGCGACTTCTTCAGGCAAGGCAGCCTGGCCAGCCTCAAGCCCGGCGAGTTCGGCATCATCATCGGCGACAAGGCCGCGGCCAACCTGGGGGTGAAGGTCGGCGACAAGGTCACCTTCGTCGCCCCCGAGGTCTCGGTGACTCCCGCCGGCATCTTTCCGCGCATGAAGCGCTTCACCGTGGCCGGCATCTTCCACGTCGGCGCCGGCGAGCTGGACGGCTACGTGGCCCTGGCCAACGTCGAGGACGCCGCGCGCATGCAGCGCTTCAAGGACGGCGAGGTCCAGGGCCTGCGCCTGAAGCTCGACGACCTGTTCCAGGCGCCGCGCACCGCCTGGGAAATCGCCCAGACGCTGAAGGGCAACGACTTCTACGCCCGCGACTGGACACGCACCCACGGCAACCTCTACCAGGCCATCCAGATGGAGAAATCCATGATCGGCCTGTTGCTGCTGCTGATAGTCGCGGTGGCGGCGTTCAACATCATTTCCACGCTGGTGATGGTGGTCACCGACAAGAAGTCGGACATCGCCATCCTCCGCACCCTGGGCGCCACGCCGGGGCAGATCATGGCCATCTTCATGGTCCAGGGCAGCGTGATCGGCGTGATCGGCACCCTGATCGGCGGCGTGCTCGGCGTGCTCGCGGCGCTCAAGGTGAGTGACGCCATCGCCCTGCTGGAGAAGCTGATCGGCCACAAGTTCCTCAGCTCGGACGTCTACTTCATCGATTACCTGCCCTCGCAGCTGATGCGCGAGGACGTGATCCTGGTGTGCGCCGCCGCGCTGATCCTGAGTTTCTTCGCCACCCTGTATCCGGCCTGGCGTGCCGCGCGCACCCAGCCCGCGGAGGCCCTGCGTTATGAGTGACAAGACCGTCCTGAGCTGCCGCAACCTGCGCAAGAGCTACGAGGAGGGCCCGCAGTCGGTCGAGGTGCTGGTCGACGTGCAACTGGAGCTGTTCCCCGGCGAGCGCGTGGCCATCGTCGGCAGCTCCGGCTCCGGCAAGAGCACCCTGCTGAACATGCTCGGCGGCCTCGACATCCCCAGCAGCGGCAGCGTCTGGCTGGCCGGCGAGGAGCTGTCGGCGCTCAACGAGAAGCAGCGCGGCCTGCTGCGCAACCGCGCGCTGGGCTTCGTCTACCAGTTCCACCACCTGCTGCCGGAATTCACCGCCCTGGAGAACGTCTGCATGCCGCTGCTGATCGGCCGCATGCCGATCCCCGAGGCCCGCGAGCGCGCCGCCGCGCTGCTGGAGCGGGTGGGCCTGAAGCCGCGCCTGCAGCACAAGCCGTCGGAGCTGTCCGGCGGCGAGCGCCAGCGCGTGGCCATCGCCCGCGCCCTGGTCAACCAGCCGCAGCTGGTGCTGCTCGACGAACCCACCGGCAACCTCGACCAGCACACCGCGCATTCCATCCAGGAGCTGATGCTCGAACTGTCGCAGTCGCTGCAGACGGCCTTCCTGGTGGTAACCCACGACCCGCACCTGGCGCAGCAGATGGACCGCGTGCTGCGCCTGGAGGACGGCCGCCTGATCGCTGCCTGATCGAGCCGCAGACGCCATGTTCAGACCCTTATCGATCTTCGTCGGCACCCGCTACACCCGGGCCAAGAAGCGCAACCACTACATCTCCTTCATCTCCCTGACCTCGATGATCGGCCTGACCCTCGGGGTGCTGGCGATGATCGTGGTGCTCTCGGTGATGAACGGCTTCCAGAAGGAAATGCGCTCGCGCATCCTCGGCATGGTGCCCCACGCCGTGCTGCAGAACGCCGACGGCAAGCCGCTGGCCGACTGGCAGGCGGTGGCCGCCGAGGCCTCGAAGCAGCGCGAGGTGGTCGGCGCGGTGCCCTACACCGAGCTGGACGGCATGCTCTCGTTCAAGGGCATGATGCAGCCGATCGAGGTGGACGGCGTCGACCCGGCCCTGGAGCCGAAGGTCTCGATCATCGGCTCGCACATGGTCCAGGGCAGCCTGGACGCGCTGAAGTCCGGCGAGTCCGGGGTGGTGATCGGCCAAATCACCGCACGGCGCTTCCGCGTCAACGTCGGCGACAGCCTGCTACTGATCGTCCCCGAGTCCACCTCCGCCGCCGGCGGCGTGACGCCGCGCATGCAGCGGTTGAACGTGGTCGGGGTGTTCAAGGTCGGCGCCGAGCTGGACGGCACCCTGGCGCTGGTCCACGTCGACGACGCCGCGCACCTGCTGCGCTGGGAGCCGGGCCAGGTGCAGAGCGTGCGCATCGCCCTGAAGGACCTGTTCCAGGCGCCGGAAGTGGGACAGCGCATCGCCGCCGACCTGGGCCCGGGCTTCCGTTCGGTGGACTGGACGCACACCCAGGGCAGCCTGTTCGGCGCCATGAAGATGGAGAAGACCATGATCGGCCTGCTGCTGCTGCTGATAGTCGCGGTGGCGGCCTTCAACATCATCGCCACGCTGATCATGGTGGTGGCCGACAAGCGCACCGACATCGCCATCCTCCGCACCCTGGGCGCCACGCCGGGGCAGATCATGACCATCTTCATGGTCCAGGGCACGGTGATCGGGGTGATCGGCACCCTGGTCGGCGGCACCCTGGGCGTGCTGGCGGCGTTCAACGTCACCGCCATCGTCTCGGCGATGGAGAAGGCCCTGGGCACCCACGTGTTCAGTTCCGACGTCTACTTCATCAACTACCTGCCCTCCGACGTGCAGGTGACGGACGTGCTGCTGGTGTGCTGCGCGGCCCTGCTGATGAGCTTCCTCGCCACGCTGTACCCGGCCTGGCGCGCCGCCAGGACGCAGCCGGCCGAAGCGCTGCGCTACGAATGAACGAAGCCGCCCCGAGGGGCGGCTTCTTCGTTTCGTGGGCGCTGTCTTGCCGACTGCGCCGATCTGCTTTTCGCAGGATGGGTTGAGCTTGCGAAACCCGTCGGGCCATGGTGATGGGTATCGCTTCGCTCAACCCATCCTACGGGGGCGTGTTTGCCGAAGGGTGTAGCGGGCCCTGCCCGCGAAATCGCGCGCAGGGCGCGCTCCTACAGGGGGATGGCGTGGGTGGGGCAGCGTAGGAGCGGATCTCATCCGCGAATCGCGCCGGAATGTCCGGCTATCGCGGACAAGGTCCGCTCCTACGGGGGAATGCCATGCCTCCCGGCAAATTGTAATTGCTACCCGGCATTCTGTAGGAGCGGGCCCTGCCCGCGATTCGCGCGCAGGGCGCGCTCCTACAGGGGAATGGCGTGGGTGGGGCAGCGTAGCGGATCTCATCCGCGAACCGCGCCGGAATGTCCGGCTATCGCGGACAAGGTCCGCTCCTACGGGGAGGAATCCCGTGCCACCCGGCGACCTGTAGGAGCGGGCCCTGCCCGCGATTTCGCGCGCAGGGCGCGCTCCTACAGGGGAATGGCGTGGGTGGGGCAGCGTAGGAGCGGATCTCATCCGCGAACCGCGCCGATACCTCCGGCTATCGCGGACAAGGGGAGCTCATAACCCCTGCCGCAGATTGCGCAACGCCTGGCGCCGCCGCCAGCTGCGGCCTATCCACCAGCGCCAGTAGGCCTGGGTGGCCAGGTAGCCGAGCAGGCCCACCAGCAGCCCGCAGAGGATCGAGCCGAGCAGGAACGGCTGCCAGAGCAGCGTCAGTTCGCCGCTGATCCATTCCCAGGTGAGGTTCTCCGGCAGCGTGCGCGCCGGCACGCCCATGACCCAGGCGCCCATCTTGTAGGTGCAATAGAACACCGGCGGCATGGTGATGGGGTTGGTCAGCCAGACCAGCCCCACCGAGATCGGCAGGTTGGCGCGTACCCACACCGCCAGCGTGGCGGCCAGCAGCATCTGCAGGGGAATGGGCACGAAGGCGGCGAACAGGCCCATGCCCATGGCGCGGGATACCGACCTTCGATTCAGGTGCCAGAGGTTGGGCGAGTGCAACAGGGGCCCGAAGCAGCGCAGGGACTTGTGGTTCCTGATCAGCTCGGGGTCCGGCATGTAGCGCTGGAAAAGTCGGCGCGGCATGGGGAAATCTCTGGCAGACGAACACCGGCCATTATGCCTAGCTAGATGACAGCTTCTGTTCACCAACTATGTCCATGTGTAACCGGGCGCGGTGCACCGGACTTCGCTGCCAGGGAGGCAACCCGTGCGCACAGGGATGATGGCGCTGGCCTGCGGCCTGTTGCTGCTGCGTTTCCTGCCCCAGTTGCCACCCCTGGCAGCCTTGCTGCCATTGGTCGGAATGGCGCTGCTGTGCCTGTATCGGCGACATCACGCGGTGGCGCTCTTCCTGCTCGGCTTCGCCTGGGCCTGCCTGTTCGCCCATGACTCGTGGGAAGGGCGCCTGGCTCCCGAACTGGACGGGCGGACGCTGTGGCTGGAAGGGCAGGTTGCCGGCCTGCCGGCTGCCGCGGATGGCATCGTCCGCTTCGAGCTGGAGGACGTCCAGGCGCGCCTGGACCTGCCCGGGCGCATCCGCGTGTCCTGGTATGGCGGCCCGGAGGTGCGGGCCGGGGAACGCTGGCGCCTGGCCGTGACCCTGCGCCGTCCCCATGGCCTGGCCAACGATTTCGGCTTCGACTACGAGGCCTGGCTGGCGGCCGACGGCATAGGCGCCACCGGCAGCGTCAAGGATGGCCGGCGCCTGGCCGAGGCCACGGGACCGATGGCTTGGCGCGAAGACTGGAAGGACCGGCTGCTGGCGGTGGATGCCCGGGAACGCAACGCCTACCTGGTGGCCCTGGTCCTAGGCGACGGCAGCGGCCTGGGCCGGGACGACTGGGACATGCTGCAGGACACCGGCACCCTGCACCTGATGGTGATCTCCGGCTCGCACATCTCCCTGCTGGGCGGCTTGCTCTACGCCCTGGTGGCGGGTCTGGCGCGGCTGGGAGCCTGGCCGGCGCGCGTGCCCTGGCTGCCCTGCGCCTGTGCCGCCGCACTGGCTGGCGCCTGGGGCTATGGCTGGATCGCCGGGCTGCAGGTGCCGGCATTGCGCGCCTGCCTGATGCTCAGCATGGTGCTGCTGTGGCGCCTGCACTTTCGTCGCCAGGGCGTCTGGCTGCCGCTGCTCGGCGCTCTGCTGGTGGTGCTGCTGGTCGATCCGCTGGTCAGCCTGACGCCCGGCTTCTGGCTGTCCTTCGCCGCCGTGGCGCTGCTCGTCTACGGCTTCGCCGGGCGCCTGGGGCGGGGGGCCGGCTGGCTGGCCTGGGGGCGCGCGCAGTGGCTCATGGCCCTCGGGCTGGCACCGGTGTTGCTGGCCCTGGGCCTGCCGCTGAGTCCCGCCGGCGCGCTGGCGAACCTGATCGCGGTGCCCTGTGTCGAGTTGCTGGTGGTGCCCCTGGCGCTGGTCGGCAGCCTGCTGCTGTGGCTGCCGGCGGTGGGCGAGGGGCTGCTATGGCTGGCCGGTGGCGTGCTCGACGTGCTGCTGGGCCTGCTCGGGCGCCTGTCGCTGTATTCCCCGGCCTGGCATCCCATGGCACCGCCGGCCTGGAGCATCGCCCTGGCCCTGTTCGGCGCGCTGCTGTGCCTGGCGCCGGCCGGGCTGCCGCTGCGCCCGCTGGGCCTGGCGTTGCTGTTGCCGATGTTCTGGCCGCATTCCACTACGCCGCCCCATGGCCATGCCGAAGTGCGGGTGCTGGACGTGGGCCAGGGGCTGTCCGTGCTGATCCGCACCCGCCAGCACACCTGGCTGTACGACGCCGGACCGCGCCGGGGCGATTTCGACCTCGGCGAGGTGGCGGTGCTGCCGACTCTTCGTGGCCTGGGCGTCGAACGCCTGGACGTGCTGCTGCTCAGCCATGCCGACAACGACCACGCCGGCGGTGCCCGCTCGGTGTCGGCGGCCATGCCGGTGACGCGGATCATCAGCGGCGAGCCCGGGCGCCTGCCGGGCAGCCTACCTGCCGATCCTTGCGGCAACGAAGCGTGGCAGCTGGACGGCGTGCGCTTCTCCACCTGGCAGTGGCCCGGCGCGATGGACAGCAACGGCCGCTCCTGCGTGCTGCACGTCGAGGCCGGCGGCGAGAGCCTGCTGCTCACCGGCGACCTGCCGGCCGCAGGCGAGGTCGCCTGGCTAGCCGCCCATCCTGGGCTCGGCGCCGACTGGCTGCTGGCCGGCCACCATGGCAGCCGCAGCGCCTCTTCCGCGGCCTTCGTCAGGCAACTGGCGCCCCGAGCGGCGCTGGTTTCCCGCTCGCGGCACAACGCCCATGGCCATCCGTCCAGCGAGGTGCTGCAACGCTTTGCCGAGCAGGGGACGAAGGTGCACGATGTGGCCCGGGAGGGCGCCCTGCGCCTGCTCCTGGGCCAGCGTGGAACGCTGCGCGGCGTGCGCGAAAATGCCGGATTCTGGAGGGAAAAATGAGAACGGCGACGGTCGGCGGGGCAGGGGCCCTGTGCTAGAGTGTCGCCACTTTTTTTCAGGGGATTCGCCACTGTGTGGGAACTGGTCAAAGCCGGCGGCTGGATGATGCTGCCGATCATTCTGAGCTCCATCGCCGCCACCGCCATCGTCGCCGAACGACTCTGGACCCTGCGCCGCAGCCGCATCGCCCCGCCGCAGCTGCTGGGCCAGGTGTGGAAGCAGATCAAGGACAAGAAGCTGAACAGCCAGGCGCTCAAGGAGCTCAAGGCGTCTTCCCCGCTGGGCGAGGTGCTCGCCGCCGGCCTGGTCAACTCCAAGCACGGCCGCGAGATCATGAAGGAGTGCATCGAGGAAGCCGCCGGCCGGGTGATCCACGAGATGGAGCGCTACCTCAACGCCCTCGGCACCATCGCCGCCATGGCCCCGCTGCTCGGCCTGCTGGGCACGGTGTTCGGCATGATCCAGATCTTCAGCGCCTTCATGGGCGACGGCATGGCCAACGCCCCGCAGCTCGCCGGCGGCATCTCCAAGGCCCTGGTGACCACCGCCTCCGGCCTGATCGTGGCCATCCCGGCCGTGTTCTTCCATCGCTACCTGCTGCGCCGCGTCGATGAGCTGGTGGTGGCCATGGAGCAGGAAGCGATCAAGCTGGTGGAAATGGTCCAGGGCGACCGCGAGGTCGACCTCTCCGAGGATGGCAAAGCGTGAAATTCCGCCGCAGAAACGGCAGCGCCGCCCGCGATGACGTGTTCATCAACCTGGCGTCGCTGATCGACGTGATCTTCGTCCTGCTGCTGTTCTTCGTGGTCACCACCACCTTCAGCCGGCCGACGCAGCTGAAGGTCGAGCTGCCCGAGGCGGTCAGCGGCACGCCGCCGGAAGCCACCGACATCAAGCCGCTGGAACTGGACATCGACGCCGCCGGCCACTACGCGCTGAACGGCCAGACTCTGGTCAACGGCGACATCGCCACCCTGATGGCGGCGATGCAGAAGGAATCCGCCGGCGACAGCAGCCTGCCGCTGGTGATCACCGCCGACGGCAAGGCCACCCACCAGTCGGTGGTCACCGCCATGGACGCCGCCGGCAAGCTCGGCTTCAGCCACCTGCGCATCACCACCGTCGAGGCGCAGCCGGCGGCCAAGCCCTGATGGCGTTTTCCGAGCGCCTGCTGCAGGCCTGGTACCAGGGCCACCCGGCCCTCGGCCTGCTGCGCCCGCTGGAGGCGCTGTACCGGCGCATCGCCCTGCGCAAGCGCGCCGACTACCTGGAAGGCCGGCGCCAGGCCTACCGCGCGCCGGTGCCGGTCATCGTGGTCGGCAACGTCACCGTCGGCGGCACCGGCAAGACGCCGATGATCCTCTGGCTGATCGAACACTGCCGCGCCCGCGGCCTCAAGGTCGGCGTGGTCAGCCGTGGCTACGGCGCCAAGCCGCCGAGCCTGCCCTGGCGGGTGCGCGCCGAACAGAGCGCGGCGCAGGCCGGCGACGAGCCGCTGATGATCGTCCAGCGCTGCGGCGTGCCCCTGGTCATCGACCCGGACCGCCCGGCCGCGGTGCGCGCGCTGCTGGCCGAAGAGCCGCTGGACCTGATCCTCTGCGACGACGGCCTGCAGCACTACCGCCTGGCCCGCGACCTGGAGCTGGTGCTGATCGACGCCGCGCGCGGCCTGGGCAACCGCCGCTGCCTGCCGGCCGGCCCCCTGCGCGAGCCGGCCGAACGCCTGGAGTCGGTGGACGCGGTGCTCTACAACGGCGCCAGCAGCGATCCGGCCGGGGCCTTTTCCTTCGTCCTGCGGCCGAGCGCACTGGTCAACCTGCGCAGCGGCGAGCGCCGCGACCTGACGCACTTCCCGCCGGGCCAGCAGGTCCACGCCCTGGCCGGCATCGGCAACCCCCGGCGTTTCTTCGCGACGCTCGAGGCGCTACACTGGCGGCCTGTTCCGCACGCCTTCCCGGACCACGCGGCCTACAGCGCCGAGCAGCTGCAATTCAGCCCGCCGCTGCCCTTGCTGATGACCGAGAAGGATGCGGTGAAATGCCGGGCCTTCGCCGCCGCCGACTGGTGGTACCTCGCGGTCGACGCGCAGCCATCCCCGGCCTTCGTCGCCTGGTTCGACGCCCAGCTCGAGCGTCTGATCGCGCGCTGACGGGTGGCGCCGCCACCCATTGCTTTCCAAGGATTCCGCCATGGACCCGAAACTCCTCGACATCCTCGCCTGCCCGCTGTGCAAGGGGCCGCTGAAGCTCACCGACGACAAGTCCGAACTGATCTGCAAGGCCGACGGCCTGGCCTACCCGGTGCGCGATGGCATCCCGGTGATGCTCGAAGGTGAAGCCCGCACGCTGAACGTCGACGAACGCCTGGACAAGTGACCGAGAGCCGAGACCCTGCGATGAGCCAAGCCTTCACCGTCGTCATCCCGGCCCGCTTCGCCTCCACCCGCCTGCCCGGCAAGCCGCTGCAGGACATCTGCGGCAAGCCCATGGTCCAGCACGTCTGGGAGCAGGCGCGCAAGAGCGCCGCATCTCGCGTGGTGATCGCCACCGACGATGCGCACATCCTCGAAGCGGCCAACGTCTTCGGCGCCGAGGCGCTGCTGACCCGCGTCGACCACAACTCCGGCACCGACCGCCTGGCCGAGGTGGCCGATGCCCTGGGCCTGGCCGACGACGCCATCGTGGTCAACGTGCAGGGCGACGAGCCGCTGATCCCACCGGCCATCATCGACCAGGTGGCGGCCAACCTGGCGGCCCACCCGGAAGCCGGCATCGCCACCCTGGCCGAGCCGATCCACGAGCTGGCCGCGCTGTTCAACCCGAACGTGGTGAAGGTGGTGACCGACCTCAACGGCCTGGCACTGACCTTCAGCCGCGCGCCGCTGCCCTGGGCCCGCGACGCTTTCGCCAAGGAGCCGGACGGCCTGCCCCAGGGCGTGCCCTACCGCCGCCACATCGGCATCTACGCCTACCGCGCGCGCTTCCTCCGCGACTTCGTCGCCTGGGGCCCGTGCTGGCTGGAAGACACCGAGTGCCTGGAGCAGCTGCGGGCGCTCTGGCACGGCGTGCGCATCCACGTCGCCGACGCCCTGGAGGCGCCGCAGGCCGGGGTGGACACCGCCGAGGACCTGGAGCGCGTCAGGCGCATCCTGGGGGGCTGATGCGGGTTCTCTTCGTCTGCCTGGGCAACATCTGCCGTTCGCCCACCGCCGAGGGCGTATTCCGCCACAAGCTGCGCGAGGCCGGGCTGGAGGCGCGGGTGACCGTCGATTCCGCCGGCACCGGCGACTGGCACGTGGGCAAGGCGCCGGACGCCCGCACCCGCGTCGCTGCCATGCGCCGTGGCTATGACCTGTCGGGGCTGCGCGCGCGCCAGGTGAGCACTGCCGATTTCGCCGACTTCGACCTGATCCTGGCCATGGACCTGAGCAACCTGGCTCATCTCGAGCGCCTGCGGGGAAGTGGCCCGGCTGAGCTGGACCTGTTCCTGCGCCGCTACGCCGGCGCGCTGGACGAGGTGCCCGATCCCTATTACGGCGGCGAGGCCGGTTTCGAGCAGGTGCTGGACCTGATCGAGCTGGCCTGCGACGCCTTGCTGCTGGAAGTGAAGGGGCGCCTGTGAGCCTGGTTTTGCAGAAAGACGTTTCCCTGAAAGCCTTCAATACCTTCGGCATCGAAGCGCGCGCGCGGTTGTTCGCCGAAGCCCGCGACGACCAGGAAGTGATGCAGGGCCTTGCCCTGGCGGTGGAACACGACCTGCCGCTGCTGGTGCTCGGCGGCGGCAGCAACCTGCTGCTGACCCGCGACGTCGAGGCCCTGGTACTGCGCATGGCCAGCCGTGGCGTGCGTATCCTCGAAGACGACGGCGATCGGGTGCGTATCGAAGCCGAGGCCGGCGAGGTCTGGGACGACCTGGTGCGTTGGAGCCTGGAGCAGGGCTTCGCCGGCCTGGAGAACCTCAGCCTGATCCCCGGCACCGTCGGCGCCGCGCCCATGCAGAACATCGGCGCCTACGGCGTGGAGCTGAAGGACGTGTTCGACAGCCTGGTGGCGCTGGACCGCCATAGCGGCGGCTTACGTGAATTCCACCTGGATGATTGCGCCTTCGCCTACCGCGAAAGCCTGTTCAAGCGCGAGCCGGGGCGCTGGGTGATCCTGCGCGTGCGCCTGAAGCTTGCGCGCCGGGCCAGCCTGCATCTGGACTATGGTCCGGTGCGCCAGCGCCTGGTGGAGGAGGGCATAGACGCTCCTGGCCCCGCCGACGTGGCGCGGGTGATCTGCGCCATCCGCCGCGAGAAGCTGCCCGACCCGGCAGTGCTGGGCAACGCCGGCAGCTTCTTCAAGAACCCGCTGGTATCCGCCGCCGTGGCAGAGCGCTTGCGTGGCGAATACCCGGACCTGGTGGCCTATCCCCAGGCCGACGGCCAGGTCAAGCTGGCTGCCGGCTGGCTGATCGACAAGGCCGGCTGGAAGGGCTTCCGCGACGGTGCCGCCGGCGTGCATGCCCAGCAGGCGCTGGTGCTGGTCAACTACGGCGGCGCCAGCGGGGCGCAGATCCAGGCGCTGGCCGAGCGTATCCGCGAGGACATCCGGCAGCGCTTCGGCGTGGAGCTGGAGATGGAGCCCAACCTCTACTGAGGTGTGCGGGCTTGGAAAAAGGCGCTTGCCGTTGCCGGCAAGCGCCTTTTTTGTCCGTGCTGCTTTTCGTAGGAGCGAGCCGTGCCCACCGGTATGGGTGTAGGAGCGGACCTTGTCCGCGATAGCCGGACATCCCGGCGCGATTCGCGGATGAGATCCGCTCCTACACTGCCCCACCACTCCATTCCCCTGTAGGAGCGCGCCCTGCGCGCGATATCGCGGGCAGGGCCCGCTCCTACAGTTGTTGTCGTGAGGCATGGCGATCTACCCCACGCAACCCAGGAACCATAAAAAAAGGGGATGCCTAGGCATCCCCTTTTTCAGCACGCGGGCGATCAGCCGTGGTGCTTTTCCACCTCGTCGCGGTGCTGCTGCTCGGCCTTGTCGGCTTCGACTTGCTCCTCGACGGCCTGGATGGCCTGCTCGCCTTCGGCAGCTTCGGCAGCTTCGGCAGCTTCGGCAGCGGGTGCTTCGGCGGCTTCGGTGGTGGCAGACGCTTCGACAGTCTCCTGGGCCGCTTCTACGACGCTTTCTTCCGCGGCCTCGACTTGCTGCTCGGCGATGGCTTCCACCTCGGCGGCCTGTTCGACCCCGGCGGTTTCCACTACGGCCGGAGCGGCAGCGGCGGCTTCCGCGGCTTCACGGGCCAGGCGCTCGGCTTCGCGCTGCAGGCGACGACGCTCGCGCGGGTCGTTCAGGGCGCGGCCGGTGGCGTTGGCTGCCGGCTGGGCTTCGTCCTGGCTCGGCGCGGCAACAGCAGGCTCGGCCTGGGCGACCGGGGCTTCGACCACCTCGGGTTCGACGTGAGCGGTCTCGACGACCGGAGCGGCTTCGACCACGGCTTGCGCAGCAGGCTGCTCGACCGGCTCGGCGGCGGCCGGGGCGGATTCGCTCGGCTGCAGGCTGAACTCGACGATCTGCTCGCCGGCGCTTTCCTCGCGGGTCTCGGTGACCACGACGGTGTCGGCGCCGGCTTCGACGGCGGCGGCCGGCTCGGCGGTTTGCTCGCTGGCGGCTTCGACGACCTGCTCGGCGACCACGGCTACCGCGGCAACGCCGGTTGCGGCCAGGGCCGGGGCGGACGGCGACTCGCTGCCTTGCGGCTGCTCACCGGCCTCCGGGCCTTCCACGCCGACTTCGCGCTGACGCTCGCGGCGGTTGCTGCGGCGGCGCTGGCCACGGGAACGGCGGCGCGGACGATCGTCATCGCTGCCTTCCTGGTCGTCCTGCTCCAGCAGTTCCTCGTTGTTCGGCTCTTCGGCTTCCAGCGCGGCTTCGCGGGCCTGGCGCTCCTCGCGGGGCTGGCGCTCGCCACGTTCGCGACGCTCGCCACGCTCTTCGCGCGGCTGGCGTTCCTCACGGGGCTGACGCTCTTCACCCGGCTGGCGCTCGGCACGTTCTTCACGCGGCTGGCGCTCCTCACGGGGCTGGCGCTCGGCACGCTCTTCACGCGGCTGGCGTTCCTCGCGGGGTTGACGCTCGGCACGCTCTTCACGCGGTTGGCGCTCCTCGCGGGGTTGACGCTCGGCGCGCTCTTCGCGCGGTTGGCGTTCCTCGCGGGGCTGACGCTCGGCGCGCTCTTCACGCGGCTGGCGTTCCTCGCGCGGCTGACGCTCGGCACGCTCTTCGCGCGGTTGACGCTCCTCGCGCGGCTGGCGTTCGGCGCGTTCTTCACGGGGCTGGCGTTCTTCGCGGGCCGGGCGCTCGGCGCGCTCTTCACGACGGCGCTCGTTGCGCTCGCCACGCTCCTCGCGGGGCTTGCGCTCGTCGTCGCGACGGCCGCCATCACGGCGACGGTTCTGCTGACGGCCGTTGCGGCGCTCCTCCGGCGTCGAACTGCGCTCGCTGGCGGGTTTCTCCGCGCTGGCGGCCGGCTTGGCCTCTTCTTCCTTGCCGGCGAACAGGCTCACCAGCGACTTGACCAGGCCCTGGAACAGGCTCGGCTGCGGCATCGGCTTGGCGGCTTCCACCGGTTGCGGCGCGGCGGCCTGTTCGGCCTGCTGCGGAGCGGGAGTCTGCGGGGAAACGGTCTTCACCGCGGCTTCCTGGCGTACCAGGGTGCGGGTGGCGCTGACCGGCTGGACTTCCTCGTGCTCGACCTGGGCCATCTCGTAGCTGGTGTGGCCGACCAGCAGGTCCGGGTTGTCGTCACGCAGGCGCTGCACTTCGAAGTGCGGGGTTTCCAGGTGCTCGTCCGGCAGGATGAAGATGCGCGCGCGGGTGCGCAGCTCGATCTTGGTGATGGCGTTGCGCTTCTCGTTGAGCAGGAAGGCGGCGACCTGGAAGGGCACGCGGGCGCGGACTTCCGCGGTGCGGTCCTTCAGCGCTTCTTCCTCGATCAGGCGCAGGATGGCCAGCGACAGGGATTCCACGTCGCGGATGATGCCCTGGCCGTTGCAACGCGGGCAGACGATGCCGCTGGTCTCGCCGAGGGACGGACGCAGGCGCTGGCGGGACATCTCCAGCAGGCCGAAGCGCGAGATGCGCCCGACCTGCACGCGCGCGCGGTCGGCCTCGAGGGCTTCGCGCACGCGCTCTTCCACGGCGCGCTGGTTCTTCGCCGGGGTCATGTCGATGAAGTCGATGACGATCAGGCCGCCGATGTCGCGCAGGCGCAGCTGGCGGGCGATTTCCTCGGCCGCTTCCAGGTTGGTCTGCAGGGCGGTTTCCTCGATGTCGCCGCCCTTGGTGGCGCGCGCCGAGTTGATGTCGATGGAGACCAGGGCCTCGGTCGGGTCGATGACGATGGAGCCGCCGGAGGGCAGCTTCACTTCGCGCTGGAAGGCGGTCTCGATCTGGCTCTCGATCTGGAAGCGGTTGAACAGCGGAACGCTGTCCTGGTACAGCTTGACCTTGCTGGCGTACTGCGGCATCACCTGGCGGATGAAGTTCAGGGCTTCTTCCTGGGCATCGATGCTGTCGATCAGCACCTCGCCGATGTCCTGGCGCAGGTAGTCGCGGATGGCGCGGATGATGACGTTGCTTTCCTGGTAGATCAGGAAGGGCGCGCCGCGCTCGCCGGAGGCTTCCTTGATGGCGCCCCACAGTTGCAGGAGGTAGTCCAGGTCCCATTGCAGCTCTTCGGAGCTGCGGCCCAGGCCCGCGGTGCGGACGATCAGGCCCATGTCGGCGGGAGCGTTGAGGCCGTTCAGGGCTTCGCGCAGTTCATTGCGCTCTTCGCCCTCGATGCGGCGGGAGATGCCGCCGGCGCGGGGGTTGTTCGGCATCAGCACCAGGTAGCGGCCGGCCAGGCTGATGAAGGTGGTCAGGGCCGCGCCCTTGTTGCCGCGTTCTTCCTTCTCGACCTGGACGATGACTTCCTGGCCTTCGCTGAGCACATCCTTGATGTTGATGCGCCCTTCGGGGTTCTTCTTGAAGTACTCGCGGGAAATTTCCTTGAGGGGGAGGAAGCCGTGGCGCTCGGCGCCGAAGTCGACGAAGGCGGCTTCCAGGCTGGGCTCGACGCGGGTGATGCGGCCCTTGTAGATGTTGGCCTTCTTCTGTTCACGCGCGCCGGACTCGATGTCCAGGTCGAACAGACGCTGGCCATCTACCAGCGCTACACGCAACTCTTCGGGTTGAGTTGCGTTGATCAGCATTCTTTTCATGTAGTACCAATGGTTTCCGGGGCCACCGGAAACGGCAATCGGCACCCACGACTCTCACGGTCGGTGCTCAGGCGCGTACTCAGGAACGGCGGACCATTCCCGTGTCCAGCGACGTCCGGCCAGCAACGGGCCGGGTCGCGACTACGTCTCCTGCTTGTCCTGCGAACAAGCAATCAACAGGAGGAGGAATCAGCTGTCGGAGGCGGACGAAAGAGTGCGTCTGAAACAAGGCTATGCCAGCTACGCGGTCCGACAGTTGTGCATCTCCACCCTGCACGTTTCCTATTGAAGAAGCGGGTGCCGCTCGCAGAATCCGGGAGCGGGTTGGCTTTTCACGGCTACCGAGGCAACCGTGCGTCATGTCTCAAGGCTCGGGTTCCGAATCGTTGCGGCGAGGGATTCATGGGTCCGCCACGGCAACGCTTCGCAGGACTGCCTCACGTCCGTTCAATGTGCTTGCAGGCAGCGGGGATGGCGATTTCGCTGACATCCGCGGGCCCGGCCACTTTTGGCGGCCTCCCGAATATAGCAGCAATGATTAAGTGCTTCAATTGAATGAAAAATTGCTATGATGGGCGGATGACGACTTCCTCCCCTCCGACTTCCGGCGTCCAGCTGCTTGAAGTCGCGCCGGAATATGCCGGCCAGCGCATCGACAATTTCCTCAGAACTCAGCTCAAAGGCGTACCCAAGACCTTGATCTATCGCATCCTGCGCAAGGGCGAGGTGCGGGTGAACAAGGGGCGGATCAAGCCCGAGTACAAGCTGCAGGCCGGGGACGTGGTGCGTGTGCCGCCGCTGCGCCTGGCCGAGCGCGACGAGCCGGCGCCGCTGGCCCAGGGGCTGCTCGAGCGCCTGGAGGCCGCCATCGTCTACGAAGACAAGGCGCTGATCGTGATCAACAAGCCCGCCGGCATCGCCGTGCATGGCGGCAGCGGCCTCAGCTATGGCGTGATCGAGGCTTTCCGTCAGCTGCGTCCGGAGGCCAAGGATCTGGAACTGGTGCACCGTCTGGACCGCGACACTTCCGGCCTGCTGATGATCGCCAAGAAGCGCAGCATGCTGCGCCACCTGCATGATGCGCTGCGCAACGAGCACGTGGTGGACAAGCGCTACCACGCCCTGGTGCGCGGCAGCTGGCCGGCGGCGAAGAAGCAGATCCGCGCGCCGCTGCTGAAGAACAACCTGCGTTCCGGCGAGCGCATGGTGGAAGTCAACGTCGAAGGCAAGGACGCGCTCACCGAGTTCAAGGTGCTGCGCCGCTTCGGCGATTTCGCCACCCTGGTGGAGGCGCGGCCGATCACCGGGCGCACCCACCAGATCCGCGTGCACGCCAAGCATGCCGGGCATTCCATCGCCGGCGACGCCAAGTACGGCGACGACGAATTCTCCCGCGAGATCCGCGAACTGGGCGGCAAGCGCCTGTTCCTGCATTCCGCGCAGCTGCGCGTGCCCATGCCCGACGGCTCCACCCTGGAGCTGGAGGCCGAGGTGGACGACATCTGGCGCAGCACCCTGGAGCGCCTGGATGCCTGATTACGCGCTGCTGGTCTTCGACTGGGACGGCACTCTGGTCGACTCCGTCGGCCGCATCGTCGAGTCGATGCGGGTGGCGGCCGAGCGTTCCGGCCTGCCGCGGCGCAGCGACGAAGCCATAAAAGGCATCATCGGCCTGGGGCTGCCGGAGGCGATCCAGACGCTGTACCCGGAAGTCGACGATGAGGCGGCGCTGACAGTCTTTCGTGGCGATTACGCCGAGCATTATCTGATGCTGGAGGTCGAACCTTCTCCTTTGTTCCCCGGCGTGGCCGATGCGCTGGAGCATTTCCGCCAGTCCGGCTACCGTCTGGCGGTCGCCACCGGCAAGAGCCGCCGCGGCCTGGATCGGGTGCTGAAGGGGCGGGGCTGGGAAGGCTTTTTCGACATTACCCGCGCCGCCGACGAGTCGGCGAGCAAGCCCGACCCGCGCATGCTGCATGAAATCCTCGCGCATTGCCGGGTCGAGCCGGGCCGCGCGCTGATGGTCGGGGATGCGCCCTTCGACCTGGAGATGGCGCGCCGGGCGGGCATGGACTCGGTGGCGGTGTCCTACGGGGCGCAGCCGCTGTCCGTGCTGCGCGAGTACGGCCCGCGCCTGGAAATCGGGCATTTCAACGAATTGCGCGCCTGGCTGGATGGCCGGGCGCAGGACCTACGGATCGAGGTGAACGAGCATGTCGGATGAGTGGAAGGCCGAGGAGCCCGGCAAGGAAGACGCGAAGAGCTGGAAGCTGCTGGAGAAGGCTGTGCTGGCGGGCGTGCAGGAACAGCGCCGGGCCCGTCGCTGGGGCATCTTCTTCAAGCTGCTGACCTTCGTCTACCTGTTCGGCGCCCTGGCGCTGTTCACTCCCTTGAGCGGCCTGTCCAAGTCCGCCTCGCGCAGCGGCAGCCATACCGCGCTGATCGAGGTGAAGGGCATGATCGCCGACGACGAGCCGGCCAGCGCCGACAATGTCGTCGGGGCGCTGAAGGCGGCCTTCGAGGACAGCGGCACCAAGGGCATCGTCCTGCGCATCAACAGCCCGGGCGGCAGTCCGGTGCAGTCCGGCTATATATATGACGAGATCAAGCGCCAGCGTGGCCTGCACCCGGACGTGAAGGTCTACGCGGTGATCAGCGACCTGGGGGCGTCCGGCGCCTACTACATCGCCAGCGCCGCCGATGAAATCTACGCCGACAAGGCCAGCCTGGTCGGCTCCATCGGCGTCACCGCCGCCACCTTCGGCTTCGTCGGCACCATGGAGAAGCTCGGCGTCGATCGCCGCGTCTACACCTCCGGCGAGCACAAGGCCTTCCTCGATCCCTTCCAGCCGCCCAAGGCCGAAGAGACGCAGTTCTGGCAGGGCGTGCTGGACACCACCCACAAGCAGTTCATCGACAGCGTGAAGAAAGGGCGCGGCGATCGCCTGAAGGACAAGGATCATCCCGAGCTGTTCTCCGGGCTGATCTGGTCCGGCGAGCAGGCGCTGCAGCTCGGCCTGATCGATGGCCTGGGCAGTACCAGCTACGTGGCGCGCGATGTGATCAAGGAAAAGGAAATCGTCGACTACACCGTGCAGGAAACGCCGTTCGACCGCTTCGCCAAGAAGATCGGCGCCAGCGTCGCCGAGCGTTTGGCGTTGTGGATGGGCTGGCAGGGGCCGGCGCTGCGCTGAGGCCCTGGTGTTCGAAACGAGCCGCTGCCTTTATATATAGAGGCAGCGGCTTTTTCGTTTCTGGGGCGGGCCTTGTCGATTCCCGCTTCTACAGGTCGAGGGGGCGATTGTAGCGGCAACTGGCTTGCCGGCTGCGCCGAGGTGCTCTTCGTAGGATGGGTTGAGCTTGCGAAACCCATGCGGTTGCGGTGATGGGTATCGCTTCGCTCAACGCCATCCTACGAAAAGCCATGCTCGCTCATGCTGTAGGAGCGGATTCATCCGCGATCCGGCCGGCTGGCCGGTTCCGCGATGGTCAGGGAACCTGCACGCCTTCCGCCAGCAGCATATCCACCAGGCGAATCAGCGGCAGGCCGACCAGGCTGGTGCCATCCTCGCCCTCGGTCGCGCGGAACAGGCTGACGCCCAGGCCCTCGGCCTTGAAGCTGCCGGCGCAATCGAAGGGGCGTTCGGCTTCCAGGTAGCGGTGGATGCGCGCCTCGTCCAGTTCGCGGAAGTGCACGCGGAAGGGGATGCAATCCACCTGGCAGCGGCCGCTGGCGCTGTCCAGCAGGGCCAGGCCGGTGAGGAAGCTGACGCTGCTGCCGCTGGAGGCCTTGAGTTGCTCCATGGCCCGCTCCAGGGTGTGCGGCTTGCCGAGGATCGCCTGGCCCTGGACGGCGGCCTGGTCCGAGCCGATGATCAGGTGCTCGGGAAAGCGCGCCGCCAGCGCCCGCGCCTTGGCTTCGGCGAGGCGGCGCACCAGTTGTTCGGGGCTTTCGCCGGGCAGCGGGCTTTCATCTATATCCGGGCTCGCGCATTCGAAGGGCAGGCGCAGGCGTTGCAGCAGTTCGCGGCGGTAGGGCGAGCTTGAGGCGAGAATCAGTGGGCGCATCGGGAGTCTCCTGGGCGAAGTCCGCGATTCTAGCGAAAAGGCTGTCCATACAGCGGTTTATGCCTAATTTCCTTTGACAGAGGCGGGTGCATCCCTATAATGGCGCGCTTATGTTGAATGGGCCGATACCACCTCACGTCGATCCGCGCAAATTGGTAGAGCGCGAAGCCACCCTCGAGGGTGTGCTGCCGCTCGCCAGTATGCCGCGGGTGTGCGAACAGCTGACCAGCAGCGACGGCAACGTCCGGGCGAAGTTCTTCTTCCACCGCGACGAGCAGAAGCTGGCGGTCATGCATGTCGAAGTCGACGCGCAGGTGAGCATGGTATGCCAACGCTGCCTCGAGCCGGCGACCTTCCAGGTCACCAGCGAGTCCGACTTCGCCATCCTCTGGGAAGGCCAGTCTGCCGAAGGGCTGCCGAAGGGGTACGATGCGCTGGAAGTGGGGGAGGAACCCCTCGACCTGCCGCCTCTGGTCGAGGACGAGCTGTTGCTCGCCTTGCCCATCGTTCCGGCCCATGACCCTGAAGAATGCCAGCATCCGGCGGGATTTGCAGCAGCGCCCGAGCCGAGCGAGAACGTGGAAGAACGTCCCAACCCGTTCAGCGTACTGGCGCAGTTGAAGCGTGACCCAAACGTTTAGGAGTTAATCAATCATGGCTGTTCAGCAGAACAAAAAATCCCGTTCCGCTCGTGACATGCGTCGTTCCCACGATGCGCTCGATGCGAACGCTCTGTCCGTGGAAAAGAGCACCGGTGAAGTCCACCTGCGCCACCACGTCTCCCCGGACGGCTTCTATCGCGGCCGCAAGGTCGTAGACAAGGGCTCTGACGAGTAATCCTTGTCCGCACCAATCATCGCGATTGATGCAATGGGTGGGGACTTCGGTCCCCACTGCATTGTTCCGGCCAGCATTTCCTTCCTGGCCCAGCACCCCGCTCTGCAACTGGTCCTCGTCGGCCAGGCTCCCCTTCTCGAAGAACTCTGCGCCCGCGTTCCCGCGGTCGACCGCCCGCGCCTGCACATCCAGCACGCCAGCGAAGTCATCGGCATGGACGAACGCCCGTCCCAGGCCCTGCGCAGCAAGCCCGACTCCTCCATGCGCGTCGCCCTGGAGCTGGTCCGCGACGGTACGGCCCATGCCTGCGTCAGTGCCGGCAATACTGGCGCGCTGATGGCCCTGTCGCGCTATCTGCTCAAGACCTTGCCGGGCATCGACCGGCCGGCCATGGTCACCGCCGTGCCGACCCAGACCGGGCATTGCCACCTGCTGGACCTGGGGGCGAACGTCGATTGCAGCGCCGAGCACCTCTACCAGTTCGCCGTGATGGGCGCGGTGGCGGCCGAGGCGCTGGGCAAGGCCAACCCGAGGGTGGCGCTGCTCAACGTCGGCACCGAGGAAATCAAGGGCAACCAGCAGGTCAAGCTGGCCTCGACCCTGCTAGAGCAGGCCCGCGGCATCAACTACATCGGCTACATAGAAGGCGACGGCCTGTACCGTGGCCTGGCCGACGTGGTGGTGTGCGACGGCTTCGTCGGCAACATCCTGCTGAAAGCCAGCGAGGGGCTGGCGGCCATGGTGGTCAGCCGCCTGGAGCAACTGTTCGCGTCCAGCCTGTCGGCCAAGGCCATCGGCCTGGTGGCCATGCCGCTGTTGCGCCGTCTGCGCAGCGACCTGACGCCGGCCCGGCACAACGGCGCGAGCTTCCTGGGGCTGCAGGGCATCGTGGTGAAGAGCCACGGCAGCGCGGCCGAGGAGGGCATCCAGAGCGCTCTGCGCCGGGCCCTGGCGGAAATCCGCGAGAACCTGCCGCAGCGGCTCCATGGGCGGCTCGAGAGCCTTCTCTAAGTAACTGAATAGAAAGGAAATAGAGATTTCTGGCGGTAATGGAAGTATGCTTGCGCACCGCGCTCGCAAGGCTGCCCGGCGAGATGAAGTGCTCGCCCTGGCGATGTGACCGCGCGGTCGAGGCCGTCATCCAACTGTCAGTTCCATGCGCCAGGCTGCTGCTGGCGTTACCCTTCGACGAAACAGACACAAGGGACCCGTTGCAATGTCCGCATCCCTCGCATTCGTTTTCCCCGGCCAGGGCTCGCAATCCCTCGGCATGCTGGCCGAGCTGGGCGCGCAGCACGCACTGGTGCGTGACACCTTCGCCGAAGCCTCCGCGGCCCTGGGCTACGACCTCTGGGCGCTGGTGCAGGAAGGCCCGGAAGAGCGCCTGAACCAGACCGACAAGACCCAGCCCGCCATCCTCACCGCCTCCATCGCCCTGTGGCGCCTGTGGCAGGCCGAGGGCGGCGCCGCGCCGGCCTACGTCGCCGGCCACAGCCTGGGCGAGTACTCGGCCCTGGTCGCCGCCGGCAGCCTGGGCTTCGCCGAGGCGGTGAAACTGGTCGAGCGCCGCGGCCAATTGATGCAGGAAGCGGTGCCCGCCGGTACCGGCGGCATGGCCGCGATCCTCGGCCTGGAAGACGCCGACGTGCTGGCCGCCTGCGCCGAAGCCGCGCAGGGTGAGGTGGTCAGCGCCGTCAACTTCAACGCTCCCGGTCAGGTGGTGATCGCCGGTGCCGCCGCCGCGGTCGAGCGTGCCATCGAGGCCTGCAAGGCGCGCGGCGCCAAGCGCGCCGTGGCGCTGCCGGTCAGCGTGCCGTCGCACTGCGCGCTGATGCGCCCGGCCGCCGAGCGCTTCGCCGAAGCGGTGGAAGCCATCGCCTGGCAAGCTCCGCAGATCGCCCTGGTGCAGAACGTCAGCGCCCAGGTGCCGGCGGACCTCGACACCCTCAAGCGCGACCTTCTGGCGCAGCTGTACAGCCCGGTGCGCTGGGTCGAGACCGTGCAACTGCTCGCCGCCAAGGGCGTGAGCGATCTGGTAGAGTGCGGCCCTGGCAAGGTCCTGGCCGGCCTGAACAAGCGTTGCGCCAAGGGCGTGAACACCCACAATCTGGATTCGGCGGACGCCTTCGCGGCGGCTCGTGCGGCTCTGGCTTGAACAGGAGATAAGAGCATGAGTCTGCAAGGTAAGGTTGCCCTGGTCACCGGCGCGAGCCGCGGCATCGGCCAGGCCATCGCCCTGGAACTGGGCCGCCTGGGCGCCATCGTCATCGGCACCGCCACCAGCGCCTCGGGCGCCGAGAAGATCGCCGAATACCTCAAGGCCAACGGCATCGAAGGCGCCGGCCTGGTCCTGGACGTTTCCAGCGACGAATCCGTCGCCTCTACCCTCGAACACATCCAGCAGCACCTCGGCCAGCCGCTGATCGTGGTCAACAACGCCGGCATCACCCGCGACAACCTGCTGATGCGGATGAAGGACGACGAGTGGTTCGACGTGGTCAACACCAACCTCAACAGCCTCTACCGTCTGTCGAAAGCCGTGCTGCGCGGCATGACCAAGGCTCGCTGGGGTCGCATCATCAACATCGGCTCGGTGGTCGGCGCCATGGGCAATGCCGGGCAGACCAACTACGCCGCGGCGAAGGCCGGCCTAGAGGGCTTCACCCGCGCCCTGGCGCGCGAGGTGGGCTCCCGTGCCATCACCGTCAACGCGGTGGCCCCGGGCTTCATCGACACCGACATGACCCGCGAGCTGCCCGAAGCCCAGCGCGAAGCGCTGCTCGGCCAGATTCCGCTGGGGCGTCTCGGCCAAGCCGAAGAGATCGCCAAGGTGGTAGGATTCCTCGCCTCCGATGGTGCCGCCTATGTGACCGGCGCCACGGTACCGGTGAATGGCGGAATGTACATGAGCTGAATGTGACCTTACTCTTCGCGGATGTGTCATATGCGCTGTCTAAAATCCGTTATATAGATGCAACTGGGTTATAGACAGAACATCGTGGTGGTCGCGAAGGGGCGTCGGCGTTCAGCTTGAAATGCAGAAAACCCTTTCTATACACTTACCCGCAGCCCAGCTGTACGGATTGTCCATAGGAGTGAAAACAAGGTATGAGCACCATCGAAGAACGCGTCAAGAAGATCGTTGCTGAGCAACTCGGCGTTAAGGAAGAAGAAGTCACCAACAGCGCTTCCTTCGTCGAAGACCTGGGCGCCGACTCCCTTGACACCGTTGAGCTGGTGATGGCTCTGGAAGAGGAATTCGAGACCGAAATCCCCGACGAGCAAGCCGAAAAGATCACCACCGTGCAGGAAGCCATCGACTACATCGTTGCCCACCAGCAATAAGTAGCCGTTTCCGACGGAAGAAGCCGCACGGCCTGCAAAGGCGTGCGGCTTTTCTTTAGCATGGCGCTGGACAGCCCTGGTCGCGGTCCGGCGCCTATGCCGTGTATTCGCAAAATGAGGAAGTCGTAGTGTCGCGCAGACGCGTCGTCATCACTGGCATGGGTATGCTCTCGCCGCTGGGCGTGGACGTGCCGAGTTCCTGGCAGGGTATCCTGGCCGGCCGCAGCGGTATCGCCCCGATCGAGCACATGGACCTTTCCGCCTTTTCCACCCGCTTCGGCGGTTCGGTGAGGGGGTTCGACGTCGAGCAGTACATGTCCGCCAAGGAAGCCCGCAAACTCGACCTGTTCATCCAGTACGGCCTGGCCGCCAGCTACCAGGCGGTGCGCGATTCCGGTCTGGAAGTCACCGACGCCAACCGCGAGCGCATCGGCGTCGCCATCGGCTCGGGCATCGGCGGCCTGACCAACATCGAGAACACCTGCCGTTCTCTGTTCGAGCAGGGGCCGCGGCGCATTTCGCCGTTCTTCGTGCCCGGCTCGGTCATCAACATGGTTTCCGGGTTCCTGTCGATCAACCTCGGTCTGCAGGGCCCCAACTACGCCATCACCACCGCTTGCACCACCGGCACCCACAACATCGGCATGGCCGCGCGCAACATCGCCTACGGCGAGGCTGACGTGATGGTCGCCGGCGGTTCGGAAATGGCCACCTGCGGCCTGGGCATCGGCGGTTTCGGCGCAGCCCGCGCGCTGTCCACCCGCAACGACGAGCCGGCCAGGGCCAGCCGTCCGTGGGACAGGGATCGCGACGGCTTCGTGCTCTCCGACGGCGCCGGCGCCGTGGTGCTGGAAGAGCTGGAACACGCCAAGGCCCGCGGCGCGCGCATCTACGCCGAGCTGGTCGGCTTCGGCATGAGCGGCGACGCCTTCCACATGACCGCGCCGCCGGAAGATGGCGCCGGCGCTGCCCGTTGCATGAAGAACGCCCTGCGCGACGCCGGCCTGAACCCGGAGCAGGTCGACTACATCAACGCCCACGGCACCTCCACCCCGGCCGGCGACATTGCCGAGATCTCCGCGGTGAAGTCGATCTTCGGCGAGCACGCCTACAAGCTGTCGATGAGCTCGACCAAGTCCATGACCGGCCACCTGCTCGGTGCCGCCGGCGCGGTGGAAGCCATCTTCTGCATCCTGGCGCTGCGCGACCAGGTGGCGCCGCCGACCATCAACCTGGACAACCCGGACGAAGGCTGCGACCTCGACCTGGTGGCGAACCGGCTCAAGGAGCGCAGCATCGAAGTGGCGGTGTCCAACTCCTTCGGCTTCGGCGGCACCAACGGTTCCCTGGTGTTCCGCCGGTTCAACGGCTGATGTCCGCCTGGGTCGACGGCCGGCCCGCCGAGGCCCTGTCCGTGCGCGATCGCGGGCTGGCCTACGGCGATGGCCTGTTCGAGACCATTGCCGTGCGCGCCGGCCGGCCACGCCTGCTGGCGCGGCACCTGGCGCGCCTGGAAGAGGGCATCCGGCGCCTGTTCCTGCCGGTGTCGCTGGCCCAGGTCGAGCAGGAACTGCTGGCCTTCGCCGCGCAACTGGGCGAAGGGGTGGCCAAGCTGATGCTGACCCGCGGCGAAGGCCTGCGCGGTTATGCCGCGCCGGCCGATGCCCAGGTGCGGCGCATCCTCATCGGCTCGCCGGCGCCGGCCTACCCGGCGGCCCATTTCGACGAGGGCATCGCCCTTTTCCCCTGCGCCACCCGCCTGGCCGAGCAGCCGTTGCTGGCCGGCCTCAAGCACCTCAACCGCCTGGAGCAGGTCCTGGCCCGCAGCGAGTGGAGCGACCCGGCCTTCGCCGAAGGGCTGATGCGCGACCAGAGCGGGCGCGTGGTCGAAGGCGTATTCAGCAACCTGTTCCTGGTCCGCGACGGCCAATTGATCACGCCCGAACTGAGCCGCTGCGGAGTGGCCGGGGTGATGCGCGCCGAACTGCTGGAGTGGGCGGCGGGGCAGGGCATTCCCACTGCGGTTCGGGATGTTGCCTACGTCGAACTGTTGCAGGCCGATGAGGTCTTTCTCTGCAACAGCCTCTATGGTGTCTGGCCGGTGCGTCGACTCGAAGCCCATGCCTGGCCGGTCGGGGCGATCACCCGTAAACTGCAAGCCCACTTCCGCGAACGCCTGGATTCCTGACCTGTGATGCGCAAATTGCTGGTGCTGCTGGAAAGCGGCCTGCTGTTGGCCGGGCTGTTGCTCGGCCTGGCCGGCTGGGAGCAGCGCCGGGCCCTGCAGCAGCCGCTGCAGCTGACCGAAGAACGCCTGCTGGACGTCCCTTCCGGCGCCACCCCGGGGGCGCTGCTGACGCGCCTGCAGGACGAGGAAGTGCTGCACGGCGCCTTCTGGCTGCGCCTGTACTGGCGCTTCAACCTGGCCGGGCAGGCCCTGCACAGCGGCGAATACCGACTCAAGCCGGGGATGAGCGGCGATGACCTGCTGGAGCTGTGGCGCGAAGGCGACGTGGTGCAGTACAGCCTGACCTTGGTAGAGGGCTGGACCTTCCACCAGTTCCGCGAACTGCTGGCGCGCCAGCCCAAGCTGGAAGCCACCCTGGCCGGCCTCAGCGACGAAGAGGTGATGAAGCGCCTGGGCAAGTCCGGCGTCGTGCCCGAGGGGCAGTTCTTCCCGGACACCTACCGCTATGTCCGCGGCATGCGCGACATCGACCTGCTCAAGCTGGCCTACCAGCGCATGGAGCGCATCCTCGACCAGGAGTGGCAGGCCCGCAGCGGCGACCTGCCCTACAAGGACCCGTACCAGGCGCTGATCATGGCATCGCTGGTGGAGAAGGAAACCGGCGTGCCCCAGGAGCGCCCGCAGATCGCCGGGGTCTTCGTGCGCCGCCTGCAGAAGAACATGCTGCTGCAGACCGACCCGACCGTGATCTACGGTATGGGCGAGCGCTACAGCGGCAAGATCAGCCGCGCCGACCTGCGCGAGCCCACCCCCTACAACACCTACGTGATCGCCGGCCTGCCGCCGACGCCGATCGCCATGCCCGGGCGCGAGGCGATCCATGCCGCGCTCAATCCGGCCGATGGCCAGAGCCTGTATTTCGTCGCCCGTGGTGATGGCAGCCACGTGTTTTCCGACAACCTCGACGACCACAACAAGGCGGTGCAGGAATACCAGCTGAAGCGGCGCGCGGACTACCGGTCCAGCCCCGCACCGATTCCCGCACCGGCGCCGGCGGAAGCTCCCGGGCAACCGCCGGCGCAGCAGTAGCACAGACAGAAGGAGAGCCGAGTGAGCGGCCTGTTCGTCACCCTGGAAGGCCCCGAAGGCGCGGGCAAGACCACCAACCGCGAGTACCTGGCCGAGCGCCTGCGCGAACGCGGCGTGGAAGTGCAGCTGACCCGCGAGCCCGGCGGCACGCCGCTGGCCGAGCGCATCCGCGAGCTGCTGCTGGCCCCCAGTGACGAGCCGATGGCGGTGGATACCGAGCTGCTGCTGATGTTCGCCGCCCGCGCCCAGCACCTCGCCCAGGTCATCCGCCCGGCCCTGGCCCGTGGCGCGGTGGTGCTCTGCGACCGCTTCACCGACGCCACCTACGCCTACCAGGGCGGTGGCCGCGGCCTGCCGGAGTCGCGCATCGCCGAACTGGAACGCTTCGTCCAGGGCGACCTGCGCCCGGACCTGACGCTGGTCTTCGACCTGCCGGTGGAAGTCGGCCTGGCCCGCGCCGCCGCCCGCGGCCGCCTGGACCGCTTCGAGCAGGAAGGCCGCGAATTCTTCGAGGCGGTGCGCCAGACCTACCTGCGCCGCGCCGCCGCCGAGCCGCAACGCTACCAGGTGCTCGACGCCGCGCAGCCGCTGGCGCGCGTACAGGCCGACATCGAGGCCCTGCTGCCGAACCTGCTGGAGCGCCTGCATGGCTGAGATCTACCCCTGGCAGGCCACGCTCTGGCAGCAGCTCAGTGGCCGCCCGCGGCATGCCCACGCCTACCTGCTGCACGGTCCGGCCGGCATCGGCAAGCGCGCCCTGGCCGACAACCTGGTGGCCCTGCTGCTTTGCCAGCACCCGGCCGGCGGCCGCGCCTGCGGCCAGTGCAAGGGTTGCCAGTTGCTGGCCGCCGGCACCCATCCGGATTTCTTCCTGCTGGAGCCTGAAGAGCCGGAGAAGCCCATCCGCGTCGACCAGGTCCGCGAACTGGTGGACTTCGTGGTGCAGACCGCGCAGCTGGGCGGGCGCAAGGTGGTGCTGCTGGAGCCGGCCGAGGCGATGAACCTCAACTCCGCCAACGCCCTGCTCAAGAGCCTGGAGGAGCCCTCCGGCGACACCGTGCTGCTGCTGATCAGCCACCAGCCCAGCCGCCTGCTGCCGACCATCAAGAGCCGCTGCGTGCAGCAGGCCTGCCCGCAGCCGAGCGCCGAGCAGAGCCGCGCCTACCTGGCCAGCGTGCTGCCCGGCGAGGACGCCGCCGCGCTCGACGAACTGCTGGTCCTGGCCGGCGGCTCGCCGCTGACCGCCCAGCGCCTGTACGGCCAGGGCGTGCGCGAACAGCGCGCGCTGGTGGTGGAGGGAGTGAAGAAGCTGCTCAAGCAGCAGATCGCCCCCGGCCAACTGGCGGAAAGCTGGAACGCCGTGCCGCTGCCGCTGCTGTTCGACTGGTTCTGCGACTGGGCGCTGGGCATCCTGCGCTACCAGCTGACCCGCGACGAGGCGGGGCTGGGCCTGGCGGACATGCGCAAGGTGGTGCAGTACCTGGCGGAGAAGTCCACCCAGCCCAAGGTCATGGCGATCCAGGACTGGCTGCTGGAGCACCGGCAGAAAGTCCTGAACAAGGCCAACCTCAACCGTGCCCTGCTTCTCGAAGCCCTGCTCGCGCAGTGGGCAAGCCTGCCGGGGCCGGGCTAGAATCGGCCAATCGGATCATCGCTAGGACAGCCCAATGAGCTTGCCACCGAACCTGGGACCGCGTAACGGTATCCTGTCCCTGACCATCAAGGACAAGTCCGTACTCTATGCCGCGTACATGCCGTTCATCCGCAACGGCGGGCTGTTCATCCCGACCAACAAGACCTACAAGCTGGGCGACGAGGTCTTCATGCTGCTCAACCTGATGGACGAGCCGGAGAAGATCCCGGTGGCCGGCAAGGTGGTCTGGATCACCCCCAAGGGCGCCCAGGGCAACCGCGCCGCGGGCATCGGCGTGCAGTTCAACGACGGCGACAACACCGCGCGCAACAAGATAGAGACCTACCTGGCCGGGGCGCTGAAGTCCGACAGGCCGACCCACACCATGTAATCCGCGGCAGACGTACCGTCGAACGCAGGAGGCGCCCGAAGGGGCGCTTCGTCATTTCCGGAGTACCCATTCGATGCTGGTCGATTCCCATTGCCACCTCGACCGCCTGGACCTCGCGGCCCATGGCGGTTCGCTGGACGCCGCCCTGGACGCCGCGCGCGCCCGTGGCGTCGGGCAGTTCCTCTGCATCGGCGTCAGCGCCGACAACGCCCGGGCGGTCAAGGCCCTGGCCGAACGCTACGCCGACGTGCACTGCTCGGTGGGCGTCCACCCGCTGGACCTGGAACCCGGCGCCGCGCCGGCTCTGGACTGGCTGCTGGCCGAACTGAACCACCCGCGGGTGGTGGCCATCGGCGAGACCGGCCTGGACTACCACTACGAACCCGAAGCCGCCGAACTGCAGCAGGAAGCCTTCCGCCTGCACCTGGAGGCGGCGAAGCTCACCGGCAAGCCGGTCATCGTCCACACCCGCGAGGCCCGCGCCGACACCCTGGCGCTGCTGCGCGAGGCGGCGCTGCCCCAGGCCGGCGTGCTGCACTGCTTCACCGAGGACTGGGAGATGGCCAAGGCGGCCCTGGACATCGGCTTCTACATCTCGCTGTCGGGCATAGTCACCTTCCGCAACGCCGAAGCCCTGCGCGAAGTGGCCCGCCAGGTACCGGCCGACCGCCTGCTGGTGGAAACCGACTCGCCGTACCTGGCGCCGGTACCGCACCGCGGCAAGCCGAACCTGCCGGAGTACGTGCGCGAAGTGGCCGAGTACCTGGCGGTGTTGCGTGGGGTGAGCTTCGAGGTGTTGGCTGAGCAGACTACGGCGAACTTCAAGCGGTTGTTCCCGTTGGCGGCGTGATCTGATCGCCGGCCTGTAGGAGCGAGCTTGCTCGCGAATGGGGTTTGCCGGGGGCGTAGGTGTTGGGTTTAAGAGCGCCCTCTCCCCAACCCTCTCCCGCAAGCGGGAGAGGGGGCTGTCCCGAGCTGCTAGGGAGTTCGGAGTCATCCTGATACTCCTACCTCCACCCCGCCATTTCCGCGAACGCGGGAATCCAGTGACGAGCGGTTCGCGAGCAAGCTCGCTCCTACGAAAAGCAAAAGCGCGTTTGCTCTTGGACTTCCAGAGAAACACCCGAGCGCACCGGAACGCCCCTTCAGAAGGCCGAACGAAACCGGCGCTCAGGAGGTCATGCGACATGGATGTCGCGAGAGCCCCGATGGGCTACAGGGACGTACCCTCGGGGCGGGCCTCCGTGGCGGGGGAGTTCGCGAGGGTAGCCCGGCTCCATCGGGCCCGTATGTCGGGGCAAGCCTTTTTGGTTCCTTTTGTGGCGATTGACAAAAGGGACTCGCCCGAGGGGGCGAAACGAGAAACATCCAAGCACTCGGTGCGGCGCGCTACACCAAGCCCCCAAGCCACTGGGTTATCCCCCTTCGGGCCAGCGCACACGCTGTTCGCGATGGAGCCGCGTCCCGCGTTCGCAGAAATGACGGGGATGGAAGTGCGGGCCAAGGCTCGCGCCTACAGGCAGGAAAGGGCAGGCACAGCCCAATTATTTCACGCACATAAAAAAAACCCGGGTTCTGGGGGATGAATCCGGGTCAAGACCATTAGGAGTGTAACAATAAGGTACGCGATCCTCGGTACCTTCACTGGCGGGGCACTTGGGGGGAGATGCCGCACACCAGTAAGTTGAAGTATTGGCCAAGATGGCGGAGCTTCCACAACCGCCCGGCGGTTTTTTAAACGGATTTGGAATACTGCTCCGCCCATGGCCCGCCATTTGCCGCCTGCCCCCGGGGCCAGGCCCCCCTGGCACGCGGGTTGCGGCTTATTCCCGGGCCAGGGCCGAGATGATGGCCAATGTGTCCTCTATCACGTTCTCCGGGGTGTAGAAGTGCGGCGAGAAGCGCACCCCGGCGCCGCGCTGGATGCAGACTACCTGTTCGGCCTTCAGCCGCTCGTGCAGGCGGGCGTTGTCCCAGCCGTCGAGGCTGAAGGTCAGGATGCCGGCCCGGCGCTCGGGTTGCAGCGGGCTGTGCAGGCGCGCTCCGGGGATGCGTTGCAGGCCATCTTGCAAGGCCTGTACCCGTTCGGCCAGGGCTGCGCCGACCGCCGGCATGCCGAATTCCTCCAGCAGCCCCAGGCTGGCGTCCAGGGCCACGGCGCCGAGCATGTTCGGGCTGCCGCATTCGAAGCGCCGTGCGCTGCGCGCCGGCTGCCAATCAGTCTGGTTGTAGTTGCCGGCGTTCTCCAGCATGTGCCAGCCGTATTCCTGCAACGACAGCAGGTCGCGCTCGGCGGCGCGGCAGTAGAACACCCCCAGGCCCTCGGGGCCGAGCATCCACTTGTGGCCGTCGGCCATGGCGAAGGCGCAGTCGTAGGCCTGGGCGTCGAAGGGCAGGGCGCCCAGTTGCTGGATGGCGTCGATGCAGAACAGCACGCCACGCTGGCGGCAGCCGGCGCCGAGGCGCTCCAGGTCCATGCGCAGGCCGCTGGCGTACTGCACGGCGCTGATCGACAGCAGGCGCGTGCGCGGCCCGCAGGCGGCCAGCAGGTCGGCCTCGGGATCGGCGCCTTCCAGGCTCACCTGGATGATCTCCACCCCGCGCGGCTTCAGGGCTTCCCAGACGACGCGGTTGGAGGGGAATTCCTGGTCGCTGATCACCACCTGGTCGCCGGGGCGCCAGTCGAGTCCGAAGGCCACGAAGGAAAGGGCTTCGGACGTATTCTTCACCAGGGCGACGTCGCCCGTGGTGGCGGCGCCGACCAGCTGCGCAAGGCGTTGGCGCAGGCGATTCTCCACCTGCAGCCACTGCGGATAGTCGCGCGCGCCCAGGCGGATGTTCTCGCTGGCGAAGGCGGCGACGGCGTCGGCGCTACGCTTGGGCCAGGGCGCCACGGCGGCGTGGTTCAGGTAGCGCAGGCCGGGTTCCTGGGGAAACTCGAAAGAAAGCGGATTCATGGCGGATGTTCCGTGCATTTTGTCGCTGAATAGGCATAATACGCGGCTCCGGATTTTGACTATTTTTGACCGAACAGTCTTTTTATGCAGAAAGAGCCACGCAAGGTTCGCGAATTCCGTCGTCGCGAACAGGAGATCCTCGACACCGC
The DNA here is from genome assembly GCF_022760135.1 of Pseudomonas sp. M1. Taxonomy (NCBI): domain Bacteria; kingdom Pseudomonadati; phylum Pseudomonadota; class Gammaproteobacteria; order Pseudomonadales; family Pseudomonadaceae; genus Pseudomonas; species Pseudomonas sp. M1. The sequence continues at coordinate 4,707,031 of NZ_CP094343.1, read as the reverse complement.
CCTCAAGCTGTTCCTTGAGCAGGGCGAAGACAGTGTCACGGTCGAGATGATCGCCGATGCCGTGGGTATCGGCAAAGGCACCATCTACAAGCACTTCAAGTCGAAGGCGGAGATTTACCTGCGCCTGATGCTCGACTACGAGCGCGACCTGGCGGCGCTGTTCCACTCCGAGGACGTCGCCCGCGACAAGGAACGCCTGTCGCGCGCCTACTTCGAGTTCCGCATGCGCGATCCGCAGCGCTACCGCCTGTTCGACCGCCTGGAAGAGAAGGTGGTGAAGAACAGCCAGGTGCCGGAGATGGTCGAGGAACTGCACAAGATCCGCGAATCCAACTTCGAGCGCTTGAGCCAGTTGATCAAGGAGCGCATCGCCGCCGGCAAGCTGGAGGACGTGCCCGCGTACTTCCACTACTGCGCGGCCTGGGCCCTGGTGCACGGCGCCGTGGCGCTGTACCACTCGCCCTTCTGGCGCGAGGTGCTGGAGGACCAGGAGGGCTTCTTCCAGTTCCTCATGGACATCGGCGTGCGCATGGGCAACAAGCGCAAGCGCGACGGCGACACCCCTGCCGCCTGAGCCAATGCCGGCGGCGCTTTCGGGCCGCCGCCGCGGCCCGGCGGGGATATACTGACAGAACCACTCTCCGCCGGAGTCGATCGATGATCGTCGACCGCCAGGGCAGGCGCTTCCGCAACCTGCGCGTCAGCCTTACCGCCGCCTGCAACTACGCCTGCACCTATTGCGTGCCTGACGGCAAGCGCCTGGTCGCCGCGCAGGACGAGCTGTCCGCGCAGAGCCTGGTGCGCGGCGTGGCCTACCTGATCGAGGCCGCCGGTATCGAACGCCTGCGCGTCACCGGTGGCGAACCCCTGGTCAGCCCCAAGCTCGACGAGTTCCTGCATGGCGTCAGCCGCCTGGGCCTGAAGGACATCAGCCTGACCAGCAACGGCCAGTTGCTTTCGCGCAAGCTGCCGCTGCTGCTGGAATGCGGTATCCGCCGGCTGAACGTCTCCCTCGACACCCTGGACGCCGCGGCCTTCCGCGGCATCGCCCGTGGCGGCGACCTGGCCACGGTGCTCAAGGGGCTGGACGAGGCCAGCGCCGCGGGCATGAAGGTCAAGGTCAACATGGTGCCGCTGCGCGGGCAGAACCTCGACCAGGTCGTCCCGCTGCTGGACTACTGCCTGGCGCGCGGCTTCGAACTGCGCTTCATCGAGCTGATGCGCATGGGCCACCTGGCCCGCGACGGCAACGCCTTCGCCAGCCAGTTCGTCGGCCTGCCGGAGCTGCTCGAACTGATCGGCCGCGGCCATCCCTACGTCCAGGCCGACGCCCCGGTGGACGCCACCGCGCTGCGCTACGAAGTGCCGGGGCAGGGCTTCTTCGGCGTGATCGCCAACGAAAGCGTACCCTTCTGCCGCACCTGCTCGCGGCTGCGCCTGTCCTCCACCGGCTGGCTGCACGGCTGCCTGTCCTCCAGCAACCGCCACTACGTCGGCGACCTGCTCGACAAGCCGCGCCACCAGGCCCTGCCGGCCCTGCAGCGGCTGCTGGTGAAGGCCCTGGCGGACAAGCAGGAAGTGGCCTTCTCCGGCGGCGTCACGGTGATGAAGATCATCGGCGGCTGAAACCCGACATTCCCCAAGCCAAGCGATCCATGCACGACTTCCCCATTTCCTATATCGAACCGGTGTTCCGCCCGCCGAGCGAGGCGCATTCGCTGATCCTGCCGGTGACCAACGGCTGCTCCTGGAACCAGTGCGGCTTCTGCGAGATGTACACCCAGCCGCAGAAGAAATTCCGCGCCCGCGACGAGGCCGAAGTGCTGGAGGAGATCCGCCGCTGCGGCGAGCGCCTGATCGTCCAGCGCGTGTTCCTCGCCGACGGCGATGCCCTGGTGCTGCCGACGCGGCGCCTGCTGAACGTCCTGCGGGCGATCCGCGAGCACCTGCCGGAGGTGCGGCGGGTGTCCAGCTACTGCCTGCCGCGCAACCTGCGCAAGAAGTCGGTGGCGGAGCTGAAGGAACTGGCCGACGCCGGGCTGGGCATGGCCTACGTCGGCGCCGAGTCCGGCGACGACGAGGTGTTGGCGCGGGTGAACAAGGGCGAGACCTACGCCTCGACCCTCGATGCCCTGGACAAGCTCGGCCAGGCCGGCATCAAGCGCTCGGTGATGATCCTCAACGGCCTCGGCGGCCAGGGCCTGAGCGAGCAGCACGCGGACAACTCGGCGCGCCTGATGAACGCCGCGCAGCCGGAGTTCCTCTCCACCCTGGTGGTCAGCTTCCCCACCGGCGAGCAGCGCTTGCGCGAAGGCTTCCCCGACTTCCAGCCGCTGGGCCAGGCCCAACTGTTCGCCGAGGTCGAGCGCCTGCTGCAGGGCCTGGAGTTGCGCGACACTGTGTTCCGCAGCGACCACGCCTCCAACTACCTTGTGCTCAAGGGTGTGCTCGGCGCTGACAAGCCGCGCCTGCTGGCCCAGGTGCGCGAGGCCATCGAGCGGCCGCAGCAGGCGAAGCTGCGCCAGGAATGGCAGCGCGGCCTGTGATGGCGCGGAAGCTGCATCCGTCCGGCCAACGCCGGTTTTTCGACGCCGGCCGCGGAGAGATCGAATGCGCTACCTGTTGTTGACCCTGGCCCTGGCTGCGCTGGCCGGCTGCATGAAGCCCAGCGACATGGCCGAACGCACCGGCTACTACATGGGCGACGCCGGCTTCCTCGACCACAGCCACACCCGCCGCACGGGGAACTGGCGGGTGCAGCCGGACTCCTTCATCTACATCGCCCAGGGGCACTTCGTGCCGCCGGGGCATCCCTACGCGCGGCCCAACGTGGTGGCGGAGGAGGCCTTCAAGGGCTTCGTCGAATACTTCCCGCAGGTGCGCCGGGCCAAGGTCCCGGAGGGTCTGGACGAGGCCATGCAGGAGGCGCGGGCGGCCGGCGCCGACTACCTGCTGTACACGCGCTTCGCCCGTGGCGAGGACAATGTGGGAAACTGGGAAGAGTACGAAGACACCGACAATGACGTCGGACGCGACCGCAGCGTGATCCAGGTGATGCTGATCGACACCGGCAACCGCTTCCTGCTGGACAGCGCTACCATCCGCAGCCGCGGCGGTTTCCTGACGTTCTACGACGCCCGGCCCGAGGACCTGATCGGGCCGCCGCTGGAAGACTACGCCCGTAGCCTGCTGGGGGTGAAGGCGACCGAGGAGTTCCAATGACCGATACAGGCAAGGCCGGCGACCTGCTGGCGCAGATTCCCGCCGGCAAGGGCCTGCCGCCCGTGCACCTGTGGAACCCGCCGTTCTGCGGCGACATCGACATGCGCATCGCCCGCGACGGCACCTGGTACTACCTGGGCACGCCCATCGGGCGCAAGCCGATGGTCAAGCTGTTCTCCAGCATCATCCGCCGCGATGGCGACGACTACTTCCTGGTCACCCCGGTGGAGAAGTGCGGCATCCGCGTCGACGACGCGCCTTTCGTCGCCGTGACGCTGAGCGTGGAAGGGCAGGGCGAGGCCCAGCGACTGCGCTTCACCAGCAACGTCGAGGACGAGTTCGTCGCCGGCCCCGAACACCCGATCCGCGTCGACATCGACCCGCAGACCCAGGAGCCGGCGCCCTACGTGCTGGTGCGCAGCAACCTGGAGGCGCTGATCCACCGCAACGTCTTCTACCAACTGGTCGAACTGGCCGTGCCGCGGCTGATCGATGGCCAGGAATGGCTGGGCGTGTGGAGCGGCGGCGAGTTCTTCGCCATCGGCCCGCAGCCGTGACCGGCGGGTCCCGGAGCGGCCGGTAGTTCGCGGAAGGTGTCGCTACAGCGGTTGGGGCCTCAAGCCCCTGCGCCCGTACTCCTTGTAGGAGCGCGCCCTGCGCGCGATTCGCGGGCAGGGCCCGCTTACAGTCCAGCAACTGTCTTGCCGGCTGCGCCAGGTTTGCTCTTACGACAGGCACAAAAAAACGCCGTTTCCTGTGAGGGAAACGGCGTTCTTTCTACGCGAGGGCCTTACATATTGGGATAGTTCGGCCCGCCGGTGCCTTCCGGGGCGATCCAGGTGATGTTCTGCGCCGGGTCCTTGATGTCGCAGGTCTTGCAGTGCACGCAGTTCTGCGCGTTGATCTGGAAGCGCTTGCTGCCGTCGTCGTTGCTCACCACTTCGTACACGCCGGCCGGGCAGTAGCGCTGCGCGGGCTCGTCGTAGAGCGGCAGGTTCTTGGCGATCGGCACGCTCGGGTCGGTCAGCTTGAGGTGGATCGGCTGGTCTTCCTCGTGGTTGGTGTTGGAGAGGAACACCGAGGAGAGCTTGTCGAAGCTCAGCTTGCCGTCCGGTTTCGGGTAGTCGATCTTCGGCGCTTCGCTGGCCTTCTTCAGGCAGGCGTAGTCCGGGGTGGTGTCGTGCAGGGTGAGCGGAATCTTGCCGCCGAAGAAGTTCTGGTCGATGAAGTTGAAGGCACCGCCGCCGATGGCGCCGAACTTGTGGATGGCTGCGCCGAAGTTGCGGCTGCGGAACAGCTCGTCGTACAGCCAACTGGCCTTGAAGGCGTCCACGTAATTGCTCAGCTCGTCGCCGCCTTCACGGCCGGCGGCCAGGGCTTCGGCGATGGCCTCGGCGGCCAGCATGCCGGACTTCATGGCGGTGTGGCTGCCCTTGATCTTGGCGAAGTTCAGGGTGCCCAGGTCGCAGCCGATCAGCGCGCCGCCGGGGAATACCATCTTCGGCAGCGAGTTCAGGCCGCCCTTGCAGATGGCGCGGGCGCCGTAGGCCACGCGCTTGCCGCCTTCGAGGTACTGCTTGATCACCGGGTGGTGCTTGTAGCGCTGGAACTCGTCGAAGGGCGACAGGTGCGGGTTGCTGTAGGACAGGTCGATGATCAGGCCGACCACCACCTGGTTGTTCTCCAGGTGATAGAGGAAGGAGCCGCCCGGGTTGTCGTCGTTCAGCGGCCAGCCGGCGGTGTGCACCACCAGGCCCTGGTCGTGCTTGGCCGGGTCGATGTCCCAGATTTCCTTGATGCCGATGCCGTAGTGCTGGGCGTCGGCGTCGCTGTCGAGCTTGTACTTCCTGATCAGTTGCTTGCCGATGTGGCCACGGCAGCCTTCGGCGAACAGGGTGTACTTGGCGCGCAGCTCCATACCCGGGGTGTAGTACCCTTCTTTCGGATTGCCTTCACGGTCGACGCCCAGGTCGCCGGTGACGATGCCGCGGACCACGCCGTTCTCGTCGATCAGCGCTTCCTGGGCGGCGAAGCCCGGGTAGATCTCGACGCCCAGGCCTTCGGCCTGCTGGGCCAGCCAGCGGCACAGGTTGCCCAGGGAGATGATGTAGTTGCCCTCGTTGTGCATGGTCTTGGGCACGAAGAAGTTCGGCACCTTGGTGGCGGCCTGGTCGTTCTTCAGGACGTAGATGTCGTCGCGCTTGACCGGGGTGTTCAGCGGGGCTTCGAGTTCCTTCCAGTTGGGGAACAGCTCGTTCAGCGCGCGGGGCTCGAACACGGCGCCAGAGAGAATGTGGGCGCCTACTTCGGAACCCTTCTCGACCACACAGACGCTGATTTCCTGACCCGCGTCGGCGGCCTTCTGCTTCAGTCGGCATGCGGCGGACAGACCGGCAGGGCCGGCGCCGACGATGACGACGTCGAATTCCATGTATTCGCGTTCCACTTCTCGATCTCTCCTAACTCAAGGCTCTACAGGCTATTTGTTGGTATGGGGCCGGGGGCGCTACCCCGGACAGAGCGGGGCGCAATTATAGCGACAGGGCCCAGCATAGTTATACCCCCGGTTTTGGGCAATACAAACGTTTGTTTGAAATGCGCGGAAGCCTGATAGAATCGGCTTCCGCGCCTTATGAACGGGCATTCACGCGTATTGACCCGACAGGGCGATGCGGTCAAGATAGCCACGGTTTTGCGGTCGCGGTCTCGCTGGATGTAGTCGCAGATGGCGTGCACTACCGGCCAGGCCTGTCTGGCGACATTCCTATTCACCGGAGAAAAACGAGGAATCCATGAAGGTTCTTGTAGCTGTCAAACGAGTGGTTGACTATAACGTCAAGGTCCGCGTCAAGGCGGACAACTCCGGCGTCGATCTCGCCAACGTGAAAATGTCCATGAACCCCTTCTGCGAAATCGCCGTGGAAGAGGCCGTGCGTCTGAAGGAAAAAGGCGTCGCCACTGAAATCGTCGCCGTCTCCGTCGGCCCGACCGCGGCCCAGGAACAACTGCGCACCGCCCTGGCCCTGGGCGCCGACCGCGCCATCCTGGTCGAGACCAACGAAGAACTGAATTCCCTGGCCATCGCCAAGGCCCTGAAGGCCGTGGTCGACAAAGAGCAGCCGCAGCTGGTCATCCTCGGCAAGCAGGCCATCGACAGCGACAACAACCAGACCGGCCAGATGCTGGCCGCGCTGACCGGCTACGCCCAGGGCACCTTCGCCTCCAAGGTCGAAGTGGCTGGCGACAAGGTCAACGTCACCCGTGAAATCGACGGCGGCCTGCAGACCGTTGCGCTGAACCTGCCGGCGATCGTCACCACCGACCTGCGCCTGAACGAGCCGCGCTACGCGTCGCTGCCGAACATCATGAAAGCGAAGAAGAAGCCGCTGGACGTGGTGACCCCGGACGCCCTCGGCGTTTCCACCGCTTCCACCGTGAAGACCCTGAAAGTGGAAGCTCCGGCTGCCCGCAGCGCCGGCATCAAGGTCAAGTCCGTGGCTGAACTGGTCGAGAAACTGAAGAACGAGGCGAAAGTAATCTGATGGCTATCCTGGTAATCGCTGAGCACAACAACGGCGTCCTGGGCGCTGCCACCCTGAACACCGTCGCTGCCGCGCAGAAGATCGGTGGCGATGTCGCCGTGCTGGTCGCCGGCCAGAACGTCGGCGCCGTGGCCGAAGCCGCCGCCAAGATCGCGGGCGTTGCCAAGGTGCTGGTCGCCGACAACGCCGCCTACGCCCACCAACTGCCGGAGAACGTCGCTCCGCTGGTGGCCGAACTCGGCAAGGGCTACAGCCACATCCTGGCCGCCGCCACCACCAACGGCAAGAACTACCTGCCGCGCGTCGCCGCGCTGCTGGACGTCGACCAGATCTCCGAGATCATCGACGTGGTCAGCGCCGACACCTTCAAGCGCCCGATCTACGCCGGCAACGCCATCGCCACCGTGCAGTCCTCGGCTCCGGTCAAGGTCATCACCGTGCGCACCACCGGCTTCGACGCCGTCGCCGCCGAAGGCGGTTCGGCGGCCGTCGAGCAGGTATCCGGCCCGGCCGATGCCGGCAAGTCCGCCTTCGTCGGCGAAGAGCTGGCCAAGTCCGACCGTCCGGAACTGACCGCCGCCAAGATCGTGGTCTCCGGTGGCCGCGGCATGGGCAACGGCGACAACTTCAAGATCCTCTACGCCCTGGCCGACAAGCTGGGCGCCGCGGTGGGCGCTTCCCGCGCCGCGGTCGACGCCGGCTTCGTGCCGAACGACATGCAGGTCGGCCAGACCGGCAAGATCGTCGCCCCGCAGCTGTACATCGCCGTGGGCATCTCCGGTGCCATCCAGCACCTGGCGGGCATGAAGGACTCGAAAGTCATCGTGGCCATCAACAAGGACGAAGAGGCGCCGATCTTCCAGGTCGCCGACTACGGCCTGGTGGGCGATCTGTTCGAGCTCGTACCGGAGCTGGAAAAGGCCGTCTGAGCCTGAACCGCTGACGAAGGAACCCGCTCCCAGGAGCGGGTTCTTTCATTTCCGGCCCCTGGTTTCCCGTGTTCGCCGCAGGGGATGACCCATTGGTCACGAATCTTCTCCCGGTTGCGCCCAAGAGAAGGTGTCTCATCTACAATGCGCGACGTCTTCAGTACCTGAACCTGTTCTAACGGCACCTGGCAAACGAGGTTTTCATGATCATCAAACCGCGCGTGCGTGGCTTCATCTGCGTCACTACCCATCCGACCGGCTGCGAAGCCAACGTCAAGGAACAGATCGAGTACGTCGAGGCGCATGGCCCCATCGCCAACGGTCCGAAGAAGGTCCTGGTGATCGGCTCGTCCACCGGCTACGGCCTGGCCGCGCGCATCAGCGCCGCCTTCGGCGCCGGCGCCGCCACCCTGGGCGTGTTCTTCGAGCGCCCCGGCAGCGAGACCAAGGCCGGCACCGCCGGCTGGTACAACTCGGCGGCCTTCGAGAAGTTCGCCCACGCCAAGGGCCTGTACGCCCGCAGCATCAACGGCGACGCCTTCTCCGACGAGGTGAAGAAGGTCGCCATCGAAACCATCAGGAAGGACCTGGGCAAGGTCGACCTGGTGGTCTACAGCCTGGCCGCCCCGCGCCGCACCCATCCGAAGACCGGCGAAGTCTTCAACTCGGTGCTCAAGCCGGTGGGCAAGACCGTCAACTTCCGTGGCCTGGACACCGACAAGGAAGTGATCAAGGAAAGCGTGATGGAGCCGGCCACCCCCGAGGAAATCGCCAACACCGTCGCGGTGATGGGGGGCGAAGACTGGCAGATGTGGATGGACGCGCTGCAGGAAGCCGGCGTGCTGGCCGATGGCGCCAAGACCACCGCCTTCACCTACCTGGGCGAAGAGATCACCCACGACCTGTACTGGAACGGCTCCATCGGCGCCGCCAAGAAGGACCTGGACCAGAAGGTCCTGGGCATTCGCGAGAAGCTGGCCGCCAGCGGCGGTGACGCCCGCGTGTCGGTGCTCAAGGCCGTGGTCACCCAGGCCAGCTCGGCTATCCCGATGATGCCGCTGTACCTGTCGCTGCTGTTCAAGGTGATGAAGGAGAAGGGCACCCACGAGGGTTGCATCGAACAGGTCGACGGCCTGTTCCGCGACAGCCTCTACGGCAGCCAGCCGCACCTGGACGTCGACGGCCGCCTGCGCGCCGACTACAAGGAGCTGCAGCCGGACGTGCAGGACAAGGTGAAGGAACTGTGGAACCAGGTGACCAACGAGAACCTGTACCAACTGACCGACTTCACCGGCTACAAGACCGAGTTCCTGCGCCTGTTCGGCTTCGAGATCGCCGGGGTGGACTATGAGCAGGACGTCAATCCGGACGTGCAGATACCCGGCCTGATCCAGCTTTAAGCGCTGATCTTCGCTCCGCACAGAACCGGCGCCCAGGCGCCGGTTCTGCATTCCGGCGTCAGCGAATGGCGGTGCGCTGGGCCTTGGCCTGTTCGAGGAAGTCCAGGTAGCGGCTGGCGGTCTCTTCCGGGCGCTCGATCATCGGCACGTGGCCGCAGTCGCGCAGGATGGCCACGCTGGGATGCCTGAGCAGCGGCTTCATCACCTCGATGCTGGAAACGTCCAGCACGCGGTCGCGGTCGCCCCACAGCAGCAGGGTGGGCGCGGTGATCTTCGGCAGCTCCGGCTCCAGCGGGATGTAGCGCTCGCGCAGCTGGCCGAAGATGTAGGCGTTGAGCTGGCTGCGCTGTACGCCGCGCTCGCCCAGGTACAGTTGCAGGCGCTCGGGCATCGGCGGGCGCTGGTAGAAGACGAAGTCCATCAGCCCGGAAAAGTCCTCGGGGCGGCTCAGCACCAGCGGGTTGGGCTGCCCGCCGAGCAGGCGCTTGAACAGCTCGCTCTGTTGCGGGGCCATGATCCCGGCGTTGTCGAACAGGCCCACGGAGAAGGCCATGTCCGGATGCCGCGCGGCCATCAGCGCGACTATCTGCCCGCCCATGGAATTGCCCACCAGGTGCAGGCGGCCGATGTCCAGGGCCTTGGCGAAGTCCACCAGGCGCTCGGCCTGGGTGCCGACGTCGTAGCTGATGGCCTGGGGCTGGCTGCTTTCGCCGAAGCCGGGCAGGTCGGGGATGAGCACGTGGTAGCGCGAGGTCAGGTAGCGGGCGAAGCGCGGCCAGTTGTCCTTGTCGGCGCCGAAGCCGTGGACCAGCAGGACGGTCTCGGCCTCGCGCGGGCCGCCCTCGTAGTAGCGGATGTCCAGGCCGTCGACACGCACGCTCTGTTCGTCCAGGCCGGCGCGGGTGCGCTCGACGAACTGGGCGCTGGCCAGCAGGGTGGAAGGGAAGGCGTAGAGCACGCCGGCGCCGGCGGCCAGCAGCAGGACGAGGGCGAGCAGGACTTTCTTCATCGGTGATCCTTGTGACCGGGGTAGCGGAAATCGAGGGGCGGGAAGGGAACGCGACTGTTCCCGGCTTGGCGTATCCACCTGAACAGTGACATGCTGCACTGGCGTCCGAATTCGCCTAGTCTGACCCTTCGCTCAGAACTTTTTCTTACAGAAGCTAGCATGCCGTCGTCATACGCATCGCCCTCCCTTTCGCCGGTTCGCGAGGACCGCGCATGATCAGGCGCAGCCGCGTCCTGCTGGCCATGGTCGGCCTGCTGGCGCTGTATGCCCACGCCCAGAGCAGCCAGTGTTCGGTGCTGGTGGCCAGCGGCAACCCGGAATACCCGCCGTTCCTCTGGCGCGACCCCGCCCAGCCGGAGCGCCTGGTCGGGGCCAGCGCCGAGCTGCTGGAGCAACTGGGCAAGGCCATGGGCGTGAGCATCCGCGTGCGCTACACCGGCTCCTGGGCCCGCGCCCAGGAAGAGGCGCGCCTGGGCCGCGTCGACCTGCTCGCCGGCGCCTTCCTCACGCCCGAGCGCGAGGCGATCATGGACTACATCCGCCCGGCCTTCCTCAGCACCGACAACGTGGTCTGGGTGCACAAGGGCGAAGGCTTCCCCTACGCCCGCTGGGAAGACCTGCGCGGCCACAAGGGCGGCACCCTGGTGAACAACAGCTTCGGCGCCGCCTTCGACGACTTCGCCGAGCAGCAGCTGACCCTGGAAGAGGTGCCCAGCGTAGCCCAGGCCTTCCAGAAGCTGGCCCTGGGGCGCACCGACTACGTACTCTACGAGCGCTTCCCCGGCCTGGCCACGGCGGCCCGGCTGGGCCTGCAGCAGCGCCTGCAACCGCTGGAGCCGCCGATCTCCAGCGAAGGGCTGTACCTGACCCTGGCCCACGCCTCGCCCTGCTACGGCCCGGAACTGCGCGGACAACTGCAGGAAAAGATGACAGAATTGATTGCCGCCGGCGTACCGCAGCGCCTGTTGCAGCGCAACCTGCAGCGCTGGCAGGCCGAGCAAGCGCGGTCCGCTGCCTCTCCCACGCAGTAGAGAAGATTTCGTGAGCAAGCCAAGCATGACCCTCCCCGGGCTGTTGCTGTGCGCCCTGGCGGGATGCGCCAACGACCCGCTTCCCAACGAGCAGATGCGTCTCACCGAACAGGCCCTGGACCAGGCCCGGGCGGTCGGTGCCACGGACGAGGTGGCCGAGTTCAAGCTGGCCGAGGACAAGTACCAGGCCGCCCGCGAGGCCCTGGCCGGCGCCGCCAACAAGCGCGCCCGGCAGCTCGCCGAGCAGGCCGAACTGGACGCGCGCCTGGCCGAGGCCAAGGTGCTGACCGGCAAGAGCGCCGCGCAACTGGCCGAGCAGGGCAAGAGCATCCAGCGCCTGCGCCGTCAGCTGGGGGAAGTGAAATGAGCCCGCGCCGGTTGATGCCATGCGGCCTGGTCGCCGCCGCCCTGGCCCTGGCGGGCTGCACCCACGGGCAGCTCGCCGAGCAGTCCCTGGAGCGCGCGCGCAGCGAGTTCCAGGCGGTCAAGGACGACACCGGCGTGCTGCACAGCGCGCCGCGCGACGTGATCCGCGCCGGCGAGTCCCTGGCCCGCGCCGAGCGCCTGTCCAGCTACTGGGGCAGCAACGACGACGTGCTGCAGTACGCCTACCTCAGCCAGCGCTACAGCGAGATCGCCCGCGAGCGCAGCAACCTGGCGCTGAACCAGGAGCGCCTGGCCCGCCAGCAGCTCGACCGCGAGCGCCTGCAGCTGGCCCTGCGCGAGGCCAAGCTGGCCAGCGTGCAGGAGCAGAGCAAGTGGCTGGAAGAGCAGATGGTCAGCCTGGCCACCGACCAGACCGAACGCGGCCTGGTGCTGACCCTCGGCGACGTGCTGTTCGACAGCGGCGAGTCCGACCTCAAGCCCGCCGCCAACCGCACCGTGCTCAAGCTGGTGCAGTTCCTCCAGCTCAACCCGCGGCGGGTGATCCGCATCGAGGGCTACACCGACAACCAGGGCGACGAGCAGGAGAACCAGCAGTTATCCCGGGACCGCGCCCAGGCGGTGGCCGACGTGCTCACCGACCTCGGCGTGGACGCCAAGCGCATCCAGGTGCAGGGCTTCGGCGAGGCCTATCCGGTGGCGGACAACGCCTCGTCCCTGGGCCGCGCGCAGAACCGCCGCGTGGAAATCGTCTTCTCCGACGACAAGGGCCAGCTCGGCGCCCAGCGCTGAGCCCCCCGGCGCCGGGCGGGCCGGCCCGGCGCTGCTAACCTGTTGGCAGGGTGGCATCTCGAAGCTGTTCGAGGGTCGCCTTGGCGAAAATATGCCGATGGGACCACCCCACTCCGGGGCGTCCGCCAGCAGGAACCCGCAATGCCCTTCAAACGTGAAACTCTCAAAGCCCTCGTCGCCGATGCCCAGCCGCTGACCGGCTGGGGGTTGCAGCGCTACCTGGCCGACCAGAGCCAGGTGCAGGTGCTGGACTGGGTCACCGATACAGATTCGCTGCTGCGCCAGTTGAGCGAACGCCCCGACCTCGATCTGCTGATCACCGAGATGGCCTTGCCCGGCTCGCGCGGGCGCGATGGCGTGCACTTGCTCGAATGGCTGCAGCGCAACTACCCGCAGCTCAAGGTGCTGGTCTACTCGGTATCGGGGGCGCCGCTGATGGCGCGGGCCTCGCTCAAGTGCGGCGCCAGCGCCTATGTCTGCAAGCGCAGCCCGTTGTCGGTACTGGACGAGGCGGTGACGCGGATTCGTCAGGGGCTGGCCTACACCGACCCCACCCTGCGCCCGCAGCGCCATACCGGCCAGCCGCTGAGCCCCACCGAGATCGACATTCTGCTCCGCCTGTCCCATGGCGCCACGGTCGGCGAGATCGCCGAGCGCACCAGCCGCAGCGTTTCCACCATCAGCACCCACAAGCGCAACGCCATGAGGAAGCTGGGCGTGACCAACGACGCGCAACTGGTGATCGCCAGCATGCTGGACTGGCTCGGGGAGTTCTGAGGCGCTCTGGCGCGCGGCCTGCGCCGATCATCGGCGGCGGGCTGTATCGGCATGTTTCCCTGCTACTGTTCTGGAACAGTTTCGAGTTTTTGGCTACTGTTTCGGTCCAATGCCCGAGGGATCGCCGCCATGAGCAATCTGCTTCTGTACCAACGCATCGCCCAGCAACTCGCCGAGGACATCCGCCGCGGCGTCTACCAGCCGGGCGAGCGCGTGCCCTCGGTACGCAAGCTGAGCACCCAGCTCAACGTCAGCCACGCCACCGTGCTGCAGGCCTACGCCACCCTGGAGGACCAGGGGCTGATCCGCGCGCGCCCGCAGTCCGGCTTCTACGTGCACCACACCCCGGCGCTGACCGCCTCGACCCCGGACATCGCGCGGGTCGAGCGTCCCGGCCTGGTGACCCGCAGCAGCATCATCAACCAAGTGCTGGCCGAGTCGCGCCGCGAGGGCGTGTTCCCCCTGGGCGCGGCGGTGCCCCACGTGGACTACCTGCCGGTGCGCGCGCTGCACCAGCAACTGGCCAAGGTCACCCGCTTCTCCAGCCCGCGGGCCTTCAGCTACATGTTCAGCCCCGGCTACGAGCCGCTGCGCCGCCAGGTGGCGATCCGCATGCGCGACGCCGGCGTGGTGGTCGATCCCAGCCAGGTGACCATTACCCACGGCTGCGTGGACGCCATCCACATGGCGCTGCGGGTGATGACCCGCCCCGGCGACCTGATCGCCACCGAGTCGCCCAGCTACTACGGGCTGCTGCAACTGGCCGACATCCTTGGCCTGAAGGTCATCGAGATCCCCAGCGACCCGCTCACCGGCATCAGCCTGGAAGCCCTGCAGCTGGCCGCCAACCAGTGGCCGATCAAGGCCCTGGTGCTGACCGCGCGGCTGTCCAACCCGCTGGGCGGGACCATCCCCGAGGAGCGCCAGAAGCAACTGCTCAAGCTCACCTCCGAGCACAACATCGGGGTGATCGAGGACGACATCTACGGCGAGCTGATGTTCGACGAGGGCCAGACCAAGTCACTCAAGGCCCACGACCGCGAGGGCAGGGTGGTGTACTGCTCGAGCTTCTCCAAGACCATCTCGCCGGGGGTGCGCATCGGCTGGATCATCGCCGAGCGCTACCAGGAGGAAATCCGCCGCCTGCAGACCTTCACCACCCACTCGGCATGCACGGTGACGCAGATGGGCGTGGCCGCCTACCTGGAGAACGGCGGCTACGACCGCCACCTGCGCTACATCCGCCAGGAGTACCGCAAGAACATGACCGCCTACCAGCTGGCGGTGCAGCAGTACTTCCCCGAAGGTACGCAGATGACCCGGCCCAAGGGCGGCTTCATCCTCTGGGTCAGCCTGCCGGCCAAGGTGAACACCAAGGAACTGCACGTGCGCGCGCTGGAGCAGGGCATCAGCATCGCCCCGGGGCTGATCTTCAGCAACACCGAGCAGTTCAACAACTGCCTGCGCCTGACCTGCGGCATCCCGTGGAACCGCGAGGCGGAGCGGGCGATCATGACCCTCGGCATGCTGGCCTGCCAGCTGTGCCAGGAGGAGCAGATCGCTGCCTGAAACACCTGGGGTTGAATAGGGTTGATGCTTAACCCGTTTTGGCTGACGGCCTCGTCTGAAGGTTTGACTCCTTCACCGAGGCCGCCGTCATGTCCCTTCCCGCTTCCGCCTTCCGTCCCGTCGCCATCGGCCTGCTGCTGGCCGTGGGCGGTTGTGGCCAGTCCACCCAGCAACAGGCCGCCCAGCCTTCGATGACGAAACAGGCGCCGCTCGCCGACCTGGCCGCCAAGAGCGAGGCCCGCCGTGCTGCCATGCCGGCCGCCGCGCCGATGCTGGAAAGCTACGCCTTGCCGGTGGCGCCCGAGCCGCTGCCGGCCGGCTACCGCGACCAGGACCGCGAGCAGTACCAGAAGCTGGCGCAGAACCCGGTGCACAGCGTCGCCGAGGCGCCGGTGTCGACCTTCAGCATCGACGTGGACACCGGCAGCTACGCCAACGTCCGCCGCCTGCTCAACGAGGGCCGCCTGCCGCCCCAGGGCGCGGTGCGCCTGGAAGAGATGCTCAACTACTTTCCCTATGCCTACGCGCCGCCCAGCGACGACAGCCCCTTCGGCATCACCACCGAGTTGGCGCCGTCGCCATGGAACCCGCACACCCGGCTGCTGCGCATCGGCATCAAGGCTTCCGAGCGCAGCGTCGAGCAACTGCCGCCGGCCAACCTGGTGTTCCTGGTGGACGTCTCCGGCTCCATGGACCGCCGCGAGGGCCTGCCGCTGGTGAAGGGCACCCTCAAGCTGCTGCTGGACCAGCTGCGGCCGCAGGACAAGGTGTCCCTGGTGGTCTATGCCGGCGACTCGCGGGTGGTGCTGGAACCCACCTCGGGCAAGGACAAGGCGAAGATCCGCGCCGCCATCGAGCAATTGCAGGCTGGCGGCTCCACCGCCGGCGCGGCGGGCATCGAGCTGGCCTACCGCATGGCGCAGCAGGGTTTCATCGATAAGGGCATCAACCGCATCCTGCTGGCCACCGACGGCGACTTCAACGTCGGCGTCAGCGACTTCGAGACGCTCAAGGCCATGGCCGCCGAGAAGCGCCGCAGCGGGGTATCGCTGACCACCCTGGGCTTCGGTGTGGACAACTACAACGAGCGCCTGATGGAGCAACTGGCCGACGCCGGCGACGGCAATTACGCCTACATCGACAACCTGCGCGAGGCGCGCAAGGTGCTGGTGGAACAGCTCGGCTCGACCCTCGCGGTGCTGGCGAAGAACGTGAAGCTGCAGCTGGAATTCAACCCCGCGCAGGTCAGCGAGTACCGCCTGCTGGGCTACGAGAACCGCGCGCTGAAACGCGAGGACTTCAACAACGACCAGGTCGACGCCGGCGAGATCGGCGCCGGGCACACGGTCACCGCGCTCTACGAAATCGTCCCGAAAGGGCAGAAGGGCTGGCTCGAGCCGCTGCGCTACCAGGCCGAGGCCAGGCCCGCCGGCAAGGGCGACGAACTGGCCTGGCTGCGGGTGCGCTGGCAGAAGCCGGAGGGCGGGCCCAGCCAGCTCGTCGAACGCCCAATCGCCGCCAGCGGCGCCGGCGACCTGGCCCGGGCCAGCGACGACCTGCGCTTCGCCGCGGCGGTGGCGGCCTTCGCCCAGCAGCTCGACGGCGCGCGCTACACCGGCGGCTTCGACCTGGGCGATACTCTGGCCCTGGCCCGAAGCGCGCGCGGCGAGGACCCGTTCGGCCTGCGCGGCGAATTCCTCCAGCTCGTCGAGCTGGCGCGCAGCCTGCAAACCCCCTTGGTACGGAACCCCTGACTTGACCACGGACGAAGACGACGCCGCGCTGCTGCGGCGCTACCGCAAAGGCGATGCCGAGGCCTTCGCCACGCTCTACGCGCGCCATCGCCTGGGCCTGTACCGCTTCCTCTGCGGCTTGGGCGGCGACGTCGCGCAGGCCGAGGAAGTGTTCCAGGAAACCTGGCTGAGCCTGATCCGCAGCGACAGCGAGCCCGAGGGCCGGGCCAGCTTTCGCACCTGGCTGTACCGGATCGCCCGCAACCGGTTGATCGACCACTGGCGGCGCAACGGCCGGCGCAGCGCGCAGCACGAGGCTTTCGACGAGCAGTTGCACGGCGAGGCGCTGCCCGGCGAGGCCGAGGACCCGCTGCGGCAACTGAGCCTGAGCCGCGACCGCGAGCGCCTGCGGCAGGCCCTGGAGGCATTGCCCGGCGAGCAGCGCGAGGTGTTCCTGCTGCGCGCCCATGGCGACCTGGAACTACAGGAGATCGCCGAACTGACCCGCACGCCCGCCGAGACGGTGAAGAGCCGCCTGCGCTACGCGTTGCAGAAACTGCGCCGGTTGCTCGCCGACCCGGCGGCGACCCAGGAGGTAGCCCCATGACCCGCCATCCGCAGCGGCCGGACGCCGAGGAAGCCGAGCTGCTCGAGCATTTCCGCCGGCACGGCGGCGAGCAGCCCCCGGCGCCGCTGGACGCCCGCATCCTGGCCGCGGCCCGCGCTGCCGTGCAGCCGCGCGCGAGCGCCTGGCAGCGCCTGGGCCGCTGGCTGTTCGGCCGGCCGCAGCGCTGGTCGGTGGCCCTGGCCGGGGTGGCGACCCTGGGCATCGGCCTGAGCCTGGCCTTGCGCACCTTCGAGGAAGCCCCGCGCTACGACGCCGTCGCGCCGGCCATGGCCCCGGCGCCCAAGGCCGAATCCATGGCCCGCTCCGCCCGCCAGGCCGCCCCGGCGCTGTATTCGGCGCCAGCCGCCCCCGCCGCGGCGCCGGCGCCGCAGCTGGAGCAGCGCAAGCAGATGGCGGAAAGCGCGGTAGCCGCTGACGAGGCAGCACCCATGGCCAAACGCAGCGCCGAGCCGGCCCCGGCGGAACCGCAGGCCAGCCTGCGGCGCCTGGCCGAGCTGCGGCGGCAGGGCGACCAGGCGGCCGCCACGAGCCTGCGCGAGGACCTGCAGCGGCGTTATCCGCGCTTGGACATAGACGCCGAGCTGCGGCGCCTGGAGGCCCGCCCTTGAGAGCCTGAGCGCGTCCATCGGAATTGCCTTCGGATTGATCCGAGCCTCTTGTCTTACAGATCAACTAAGGCGAGGATGGCGCGCCCCTGGCCATTTGCCTGCCCCGTGATGTTGCGACGCTTCGTTCTGCTGACCCTCCTGCCGCTGTTGCTGAGCGCCTGCGGCGATGCCGACAAGACGCCACCGGCCAAGGCCGAGGCGCCCGCGGTGGCGCCTGCCGCCCCGGCGGAAAAGGCCCCGCCGCCCGAACCCGCGCCCAGGCCGGCGCCCGCCGCCAGCGCGAAGCCGGCCGCGCCCAAGGCGGAACTGGGCAAGCCCCTGGCCCCCGAGCGCCTGCCGGTGGCCGACGCCAAGCCGAAGAAAGCCGCCGAGCCCAGCGTGAACAAGCCGCTGCCGCCCTCCAAGCTCGACCTGCGCCTGCCCAGGGACGTGCTGCACGGCCTGGAGCCGGGCCGCGCCCTGCGCGAGGATATGGACAAGCCGCTGCTGCCGCCGATGTTCGAGGAGAAGGAGAGCCCGTTCCAGGTGGGTGGCCGGTTGATCCAGCGGGAGCGCGGGGAGCGCAGCGATCCCAGTGACGACAGCTGGCATTCGGAGATTCGTGGGGCGGAGGTGCAGTTTCAGTTTCGGAATTGAGTTGGGGGGCTTTTCGTAGGAGCGAGTTTGCTCGCGAATGGTGTTTCCCGGCGGTTCTGGTGCTGGGCCTGGAGAGCGCCCTCTCCCTAACCCTCTCCCTGAAGGGAGAGGGGACCGTTGGGCAGAGGCTGATGTTCTGGAGTCAGCCGGCAGCATTGAAAGTTACTGGCTGAAACCTGGCCTCCTCTCGGCACGGACTAGCCCCCTCTCCCTTCAGGGAGAGGGCTGGGGAGAGGGGACGGACTTCGACATCGCTCCGGAGCCGAGCTTAACTCGGTTGTTCGCGAGCAAGCTCGCTCCTACGAAAAGCCCGTCAGAACCGATGTTCCCCGCGCTGGATTGCCCCGAACACCCCCTCATCCAGCAGCTGGTAATCCACCTCGCCCGGCAACCGCACGAACAGCGCCTCGCCAACCTGCCGCGGATCGAACCCGGCGCTCTTCAGGTCCGCCTTCTTGTACTTGAAGGTCCCCGTGGTCTCCACCTGCTGCAGCAGGCGCAGGAACAGCGGCACGGCATAGGCCGGCAGTTCGCGATCCAGGTGTTCGGCCAGTGCCTTGCCGTCCAGCGCCTGGCCGGGCGCCAGGCGTAGCGCGGCCATGCCGCAGCGGCCGTCGGTGCCGGGGATTTCCACGCCGTAGACCACCGCGTCTTCCACGCCGGGGAAGGCGCCGAGGACGTTTTCCACCTCGGTGGTGGAGACGTTCTCGCCCTTCCAGCGGAAGGTGTCGCCCAGGCGGTCGACGAACTGGGTGTGCTTGAAGCCCAGGTCGCGCATCAGGTCGCCGGTGTTGAACCAGGCATCGCCCCGCTTGAACACGTCGCGGTAGATCACCGCCTGGGTCTTGGCCGGGTCGGTGTAGCCGTCGAACGGCCACTTGTCGCTGATCTCGCTGATCAGCAGGCCCGATTCGCCCTTGCCGACCTTCTCCATGAAGCCCTTGGCGTCGCGCAGCGGGCGGTCGTTCTCCAGGTCGTAGCGGACGATGGCGTAGGTGGCCGGGGAGAAGCCCACGGTATTGTCGAAGTTGAAGACGTTGGTGAAGCCGATGTTGCCTTCGCTGGCGGCGTAGAACTCGGTGATGCGCTCGATGCCGAAGCGCGCCTTGAACTCGCCCCAGATGGACGGGCGCAGGCCGTTGCCGATCATGCAGGTCAGGCTGTTGTCGCGCTCTTCCTCGCAGGGCGGCTGGTTGAGCAGGTAGCGGCACAGTTCGCCGATATAGCCGAAACAGGTCGCGTTGTAATGGCGCACGTCCTTCCAGAAGGCCTTGGCGGAGAACTTGCGGCGCAGGGCGATGGCCGCGCCGCCGGCCAGCACCGCGCTCCAGCACACGGTGACGGCGTTGTTGTGGTAGCAGGGCAGGGTCAGGTAGAGCACGTCTTCGCGGCCCAGGCCCAGGCCGGAGTGGCCGAAGCCGCCGTAGGCCTTGATCCAGCGCCCGTGGCTCATGATCGAGGCCTTCGGCAGGCCGGTGGTGCCGGAGGTGTAGATGTAGAAGCAGGCGTCCTTCAGGCGCACCTGGGCGGTTTCAGCCAGGTTGTCGGAGCTTTGGGCCTGGGCCAGGCGCATCAGGTTGGCCCAGCCCGCCGGGGCCTGGCCGGGGTCGCGCAGGGTGTCGTCGTCGGCCACCCAGTACAGGCGTTCGGCGCCGCCTTGCAGGTTGGCGCGGACTTCGTCGAAGGCCTCGCGCAGTTCCTCGCCGACCACGAAGTGGCCGGGGCTGACCAGGTTCAGGCTGTGGGCCAGCACCTGGCCGCGCTGGGTGGTGTTGATCAGCGCGCCCACGGCGCCGAGCTTGGCCAGGGCTGCGAGGGTCACCAGCAGTTCGGCGCGGTTCTCCAGCATCACCGCGACCACGCTGCCGTGCTTCACGCCTTCGGCCTGGAAGCTACGCGCCAGGCGGTTGGCCCAGCCGTTGAACAGGGCATAGGACAGGCGCCGCTGGCCCTCCAGCAGGGCCGGGGCGTCCGGGTACAGGCGCGCCGCGCGCTCCAGGGCCCAGCCCAGGGACAGGTTCTTCTCGCGGTTGCGGATGCCGGTGTAGTAGAGCCCGCGCAGCATGCGCGGCACGCGCCCGAGGGTGGCGGGCAGGTGGGCGATGAAGCGGGTGGGGGTGATCAGGTCGGCATGGCTCATTGACGCGGGCCCTTGTTGTCATTGTTGTCTGGCGTGTGCACGCCCGTTCGACTCTAGGACGCCGGCGAGGCTGGGGCTATGACTCTGGCGCGTTTTGCGGGGGGCAGTTGGGTCAAGGGGGAGCTGGAAGCTTGAAGCCGGAAGCTGGAAGTCAAAAGCTGCGACGCCTCCAGCCTTTAGTCCAGAAACAGATCCGGCACCAGCGGCCCGCCTTGCGGATCGAAGCGATATTGCTCGAAGTCGGTCTGGCCCTGTTCGCGGAGGATTTCCTCGTCGATCAGCAGGCGCCCGCTGATGCTGCGGCCCGTGCTGCTTAGGATGGCGTGGGCGGCGTCGGCCATGATCGCCGGCGTGCGGGCGCGCTTGAAGGCGTCGCGGCTGCCCAGTTCGAACTCGATGGCGGCGGTGGCGATCATGGTCTTCGGCCACAGGGCGTTGACGCTGATGCCGTACTTCCCGAACTCCTGGTGCATGCCGAGGGTGAGCATGCTCATGCCGTACTTGGTGACCGTGTAGGGGCCGTGCTGGGCGAACCATTTTTCGGCCAGGTTCAGCGGCGGCGACAGGCTGAGGATGTGGCCCTGGCTCTGCTTCAGGTAGGGCAGGGCGGCCTGGCTGCAGACCATCACCGCGCGGGTGTTGATCTGGTACATCAGGTCGAAGCGCTTGGGCTCCAGGCGCTCCACGCCCACCAGCTTGATGGCGCCGGCGTTGTTGACCAGTGCATCGATGCCGCCGAAGTGCTCGGCGGCGCGGGCCATGGCCTCGCGCACGGCGTTCTCGTCGCGCACGTCCAGCTGCAGGGCCAGGGCCTTGCCGCCGGCGGCCTCGACTTCCTCGGCGACGCTGAAGATGGTGCCGGCGAGCTTCGGATGGGGGTCGGCGCTTTTCGCCGCGATCACGACGTTGGCGCCGTCGCGCGCGGCGCGCAGGGCGATCTCGCGACCGATGCCGCGGCTGGCGCCGGTGATGAAGAGGGTCTTGGCGTTCAGGGACATGGTTTGGCTCCGTGTTCTTGTTGTGTTCGGACTGCACTTGTAGGAGCGAGCTTGCTCGCGAATGGGGTTTCCCGGTAGCTGCGGTGTTTTCGGTGGACTCCGTACCCTCTCCCCAGCCCTCTCTCTGAAGGGAGAGGGGGCTTGTTCGTGCCGAGAGAAGGTATGGTTTCAGTCGGTAATCACTGTGCTAGCCGGCTAACGTCGAACTATCAGCATCTGCCCAACGGTCCCCTCTCCCTTCAGGGAGAGGGTTAGGGAGAGGGCGCTCTTCAGGCCCAGCACCGAAGCCACCAGCAGAACCCCCTTCGCGAGCAAGCTCGCTCCTACGAAAAGCGTTTCAGGCGTCTTCGGCCTCCACCTCCACCAGCAACTGGCGGCTCTTGACCTGTTCGCCCTTGCTCACCTGGATGCGGCGGATAATGCCGTCGACCCCGGCCTTGAGCGGATGTTCCATCTTCATCGCCTCCAGCACGAGCAGCAGCTGGCCCTTGCTGACCCGCGCGCCTTCGCTGACCAGCACGTCGACGATGGCGCCGTCCATCGGCGCCTTGACTGTACCCGACGCCGCGCCGCCCTGGGCGCCGGCGGGCTCGTGGGTGACGTCGCGCAGTTCCAGGTTGCCGTCGGCGCCATACAGCCAGACGCGTTCGCCCTGGGTATGGTGGGCGATGCGTCGGCGGATGCCGTTGACCTCGGCGACCACCCAGCGCTCGTCGATGGCGATCAGGCTCAGCGCCACCACCGATTCGCCGATGTAGGCCAGCAGCTTGGGCTGCGCGCCGGGCTCCAGCACGTCCAGTTCCACCGCGTGCTTCTGCTCGCCGTCGTGCAACTGGTAGCGCCAGGGTAGGCTGCCGGCGTTGCGCCAGCCGGCCAGGCCGCCCTGGTGCGCGCGGGCGCTGGCCGAGGCCTGGTAGAGCAGGGCGGCGGCCAGGGCCAGTTCTGCGGGCTGCGGCGCTTGCGGGCGCAGGCTGGGGTCGTCGGCGAAGTGTTCGGCGATGAACGCCGTGGTGGCGTTGCCGGCGGCGAATTCGGGGTGCCGGAGCAGGTTGGCGAGGAAGCGCTGGTTGGCCTTCACCCCGAGCAGCACGCAGTCCTCCACGGCGCGCACGAGCTTGCGCCGGGCCTCGTCGCGGGTGGCGCCGTAGGCGATCACCTTGGCCAGCATGGGGTCGTAGAAGGGCGTCACCGCCTGGCCTTCCACCAGGCCGTGGTCGATGCGGATGCCGTCCAGCAGCGGCGGCTCCCAGCGCAGCACTTCGCCGGTCTGCGGCAGGAATCCGCTGGCGGCGTCCTCGGCGTACAGGCGCACCTCGATGGCATGGCCGCGCAGCGGGATTTCCTCCTGCTTCAGCGGCAGCGGCTGGCCCTCGGCCACGCGGATCTGCCAGGCCACCAGGTCCTGGCCGGTGACCAGCTCGGTGACCGGGTGCTCGACCTGCAGGCGGGTGTTCATCTCCAGGAAGTAGAAGGCGCCGCTGGCGTCCAGCAGGAACTCCACGGTGCCGGCGCCGACGTAGTTCACCCGCGCCGCCGCCTTCACCGCCGCCTCGCCCATGGCCTGGCGCAGTTCGGCGCCGAGCACCGGGCAGGGCGCTTCCTCGATGACCTTCTGGTGGCGGCGCTGCACCGAGCAGTCGCGCTCGCCGAGGTAGACGAGGTTGCCGTGGCTGTCGCCGAACACCTGGATTTCCACGTGGCGCGGGCGGATCACCGCCTTTTCCAGGATCAGCTCGTCGCTGCCGAAGGCGTTCAGCGCTTCGGAGCGCGCGGTGCGCAGTTGCGCGGCCAGCTCGTCGGCCGCCTGCACCAGGCGCATGCCGCGGCCGCCGCCGCCGGCGCTGGCCTTGATCATCAGCGGGTAGCCGATGCGCTCGGCCTCGCGGGCCAGGGTGGCGTCGTCCTGCTCGGCGCCTTCGTAGCCGGGGATGCAGGGCACGCCGGCTTCGAGCATGGCCAGCTTGGACAGGCGCTTGCTGCCCATCAGGTGGATGGCTTCCACGCCGGGGCCGATGAAGACGATGCCGGCGGCCTCGCAGGCGCGGGCGAATCCGGCGTTCTCCGAGAGGAAGCCGTAGCCCGGGTGCACGGCGCCGGCGCCTGTGCGCCGCGCGGCGTCGAGGATGGCGGCGGCCTTCAGGTAGGACTGGCCGACCGGCGCGGGGCCGATGCACACGGCCTCGTCGGCCAGCTGCACGTGGCGCGCCTCGGCGTCGGCCTCGCTGTACACCGCCACCGTGCGGTAGCCCAGGGCCTGGGCGGTGCGGATCACCCGGCAGGCGATCTCGCCGCGGTTGGCGATGAGGATCTTGTCGAAGCTGGGCATGGATGTGCTCCTGCTGGCTTGGGTGTTGGTCGTGGGTACCCGCGTGCGCGGGAATCCGGCGACTACTGTGCCCAGTTGGGTTTGCGTTTCTGCACGAAGGCCAAGGTGCCTTCGGCGCCTTCCGCGCCGGTCACGGCGGCGGCGAACTGTTTTGCGGCCTCGTCCAGCAGCGGCCCCAGGGCCTCGGTCTCGGTGGCCAGCAGCAGCGCCTTGGTCTGCGCGTTGGCGCCGGGGGCGCAGCGGCGCACCTGCTCCAGGGTTTCCGCCAGGCGCTGGCCGAGCGCATCGGCGCTGGCCTCGCTGAAGTGCACCAGGCCCAGGCGCAGCGCCTCGCGGCCGTCGAAGCGGGCGGCAGTGAGCGCCAGGCGGCGGGCCTGGGTCAGGCCGATGCGCTTGACCACGAAGGGGGCGATCTGCGCCGGCAGGATGCCCAGGCTGGTTTCCGGCAGGCCGAACTGGGCGCCGTCGGCGGCGATGGCGATGTCCGACACGCAGGCCAGGCCGAAGCCGCCGCCGAGCACCGCGCCTTCCAGCACGGCGACCAGCACCTGCGGCTGCGCCTGGGCCTCTTCCAGCAGGCCGCCGAAGGCGCGGTTCAGCGCGGCGTAGGCGTCCGGGCCGGCGGCGCGGGCGCCGGCCATGTCCTTGATGTCGCCGCCGGCGCAGAAGTGCCCGCCGGCGCCGCGCAGGACGATGGTGCGCACTTCGCGTTCATCGCGCACCGCGGCCAGCACCGCGCGCAGTTCGCCGACCATGGCCAGGCTCATGGCGTTACGGCTGTCCGGGCGGTCGAGGGTGACGTGCAGCACGCCGCCATCGCGTTCCAGCAGCAGGGTTTCGCAGTTCGGCAATTCGCTCATGCCGCAAATCCTCATACGATCGCTTCAGGCTTCAGGCTTCAGGCTTCAGGCTTCAGGCTTCAGGCTTCAGGCCAGGGCGACGCATCGCCTGCCGCCTGCCGCCTGTAGCCTGCCGCCTGCAGCCGCTCTCACCCCTTCCTCTTGCCCGGCAGGGTGCCCATCAGCTTGCAGATGATGCCGAGCATGATCTCGTCGGCGCCGCCGCCAATGGACACCAGGCGGGTGTCGCGGTA
This sequence comes from Pseudomonas sp. M1, assembly GCF_022760135.1. Classification (NCBI taxonomy): domain Bacteria; kingdom Pseudomonadati; phylum Pseudomonadota; class Gammaproteobacteria; order Pseudomonadales; family Pseudomonadaceae; genus Pseudomonas; species Pseudomonas sp. M1. The sequence goes on along the minus strand of NZ_CP094343.1, from coordinate 4,682,214 downwards.
GGCGCGGGAGATCGGGTTCTCCCACATGAAGCCCTGGCCGCCCCAGTACTGCAGGCAGGCGTCGGTGACCTCGCGGGCCAGGCGGCCAACCTTGAGCTTGGCCATGGAGGCCAGGCGGGTCACGTCCCTGCCGCGGATGTACTGCTCGGTGGCCTGGTAGGTGAGGGCGCGCAGGCACTCGATCTCGGTCATCAGCTCGGCCATGCGGAAGTGGATGACCTGGTTGTCGATCAGCGCCTGGCCGAAGGTCTTGCGCTCCTTGCAGTAGTCGATGGTGGCGTTGACGCAGTACTCCATGCCCTTGATCCCGCTGGCCGCGCCGAACAGGCGTTCCTCCTGGAACTGCAGCATCTGCATCATGAAGCCCGCGCCCTCGGCGCCGATGCGGTTGCGCTGCGGCACGCGCACGTCGTCGAAGAACACCTGGGCGGTCTCCGAGCTGCGCATGCCAAGCTTGTCCAGGTGCGGGCTGACGCTGATGCCCTTGCTCTTCATCGGCACCATGATCAGCGACTTGTTGACGTGGGGCTTGTCGTCGGAGGTGTTGGCCAGCAGGCAGATGAAGTCGGCCGACGGCGAGTTGGTGATCCACATCTTGCTGCCGTTGATGACGTAGTCGTCGCCGTCCTTGCGCGCGGTGGTCTTCAGCCCGGCCACGTCGGAACCGGCGCCGACCTCGGAGACGCCGATGCAGCCGACCATCTCGCCGGCGATGGCCGGGCGCAGGAACTCCTCGCGCAGTTCGTCGGAGCCGAAGCGGGCGAGGGCCGGGGTACACATGTCGGTCTGCACGCCGATGGACATGGGCACGCCGCCGCAGTGGATGGTGCCGAACTCCTCGGCGGCGACCACCGAGTAGCTGTAGTCCAGGCCCATGCCGCCGAACTTCTCCGGCTTGGAGATGCCCAGCAGGCCGAGGGCGCCGGCCTTCCTGAACACTTCGTGGATGGGGAAGCGGCCGTCCTTCTCCCACTGGTCGACGTAGGGATTGATCTCCTTGTCGACGAAGTTGCGGACGGTGCGGCGGAGTTCTTCGTGTTCCTGGGTGAAGAGCATTTTTGTTGTACTCCTTGAGCCTTGTCTGGTTCCCCACCTCTGGCCCTCTCCCCAACCCTCTCCCTGAAGGGAGAGGGGGCTGTCCGGAGTGGCCGGGTGGTCCGTTGCATGCCGGGTTGCTTTGGCTCCCTCTCCCTTCAGGGAGAGGGAGCCTGTATCAGGTCAGAACCTCGCTACCCCGAAACTGTTGCCCTTGAGCGGCCGTACCGCCGCCTCTGCGCAGATATCCAGCAGATAGCCCAGCAGCCGGCGGCTGTCGCGCGGGTCGATCAGCCCGTCGTCCCACAGGCTGGCGGTGCCGTAGAGCGCGGTGGACTGGGCGTCGAGCTTCTGCGCGGTCACCTGTTCGAGCATGTCGAGCATCTTCGCGTCGGCCTCCTTGCCCTCCTTGGCGTGCTTTTCCTCGGTGACGATGCGCAGCACCTTGCCGGCCTGGGCGCCGCCCATCACCGCGGTGCGGCTGTTGGGCCAGGCGAAGATGAAGCGCGGGTCCAGGCCGCGGCCGCACATGGCGTAGTTGCCGGCGCCGTAGGAGCCGCCGACCACCAGGGTGAGCTTGGGCACGCTGGCGTTGGCCACCGCCTGGATCATCTTCGAGCCGTGCTTGATCACGCCCAGGCGCTCGGACTCGGTGCCGACCATGAAGCCGGTGGTGTTGTGCAGGAACAGGATCGGCGTGTTGCTCTGCTCGCACAGCTGGATGAACTGCGCCGCCTTGGCCGCGCCCTGCGGGGTGATCGGACCGTTGTTGCCGATCAGGCCGCAGGCGTGGCCCTCGATGTGCAGGTGGCCGCAGACGGTCTGGGCGTCGAACTCGTTCTTGAAGGCGAGGAAGCGCGAACCGTCGGCGATGCGCGCGATGATCTCGCGCACGTCGTAGGGCTTGCGGGCGTCCGCCGGGACCACCCCGAGAAGCTCTTCGGCCGGGTACAGCGGCTCGTCCCATTGCCTGGCCGGGCGCGCCGGCAGCTGGGCGTTCCACGGCAGCGCGGCGAGAATCTCGCGGGCCAGGCGCACGCCGTCGGCGTCGTTCTCGGCCAGGTACTCGGCGGTGCCGGCGACCTGGGCGTGCAGCTCGGCGCCGCCCAGTTCCTCGTCCGTGGCCACCTCGCCGGTGGCGGCCTTGAGCAGCGGCGGGCCGGCGAGGAACATCTTGGCCTTGCCGCGCACCACCACCACGTAGTCCGACAGCCCCGGCTGGTAGGCGCCGCCGGCGGTGCTGGAGCCGTGCACGATCGTGACTTGCGGAATGCCGGCCGCCGACAGCCGCGCCTGGTTGGCGAAGCCGCGGGCGCCCTCGACGAAGATTTCCGCCGCGTAGTTGAGGTTGGCGCCGCCGCTCTCGGTCAGGGCCACCAGCGGCAGTTTGTTCTCCAGCGCCACCTGTTGCAGGCGCAGGGTCTTCTTCAGCCCGGTGGGCGAGATGGTGCCGCCCTTGATCGCGCTGTTGCTGGCGCTGACCAGGCAGCGCACCCCGGCCACGTAGCCGATGCCGGAGATGATGCCGCCGCCGGCCTGGGTGCCGTCCTTGTCGTCGTGCAACTTATAGCCGGCCAGGGAGCAGAGTTCGAGGAAGGGCGCGCCGGGGTCGAGCAACAGGTTCAGGCGCTCGCGCGGCAGCAGTTGGCCGCGCTTGTCGAACTTCGGCTTGGCCTCGGCGGCCTTGTCCAGCACCTTCTGCTCGACCTCGCGGAAGCTCGCCACGGCGGCCAGCATGGCCTCGCGGTTGCGGGCGAAGTCCTCGCCCTGGGTGTCGATTTCCGACTGGATCAGCGGCATGGCTTACTCCTGGCCCTTCAGCACGTCGGGCAGGTAGGCGCGGTGGAAGCCGTTGTAGGAGCGGCTCTGCCCGGGCTTGGCCTTGCTCAGCGGGAAGGCGCGGCTGCCCTGGCTGGCGGCGCCGTCGATGCGGATGGTGTTGCCGCTGATGAAGGCGGCGCCGGGGGAGAGCAGGAAGACGATGGCGGAGGCCACTTCCGACTCGGTGCCGATGCGCTTGAGTGGCACGTGCTCGCGCAGGGTCGGGATCACCGCCTTGAACGCGCCCTCGTAAGTGTCCATGCCGCTGGAGGCGATCCAGCCCGGCGCCACGGCGTTGACCCGCACCCCGGCGTGGCCCCACTCGACGGCGGCGGTCTTGGTGAAGTTCTCCATGCCGGCGCGGGCGGCGCCGGAGTGGCCCATGCCGGGCATGCCGCCCCACATGTCGGCGAGCATGTTGACGATGCTGCCGCCGGTCTTGCTCATGCTCTGGTTGAACACTTCGCGGGCCATCAGGAAGCCGCCCACCAGGTTGGTGCGCACCACCGCCTCGAAGCCCTTGAGGTTGATCGAGGCCAGCGGCGCGGGGTACTGGCCGCCGGCGTTGTTGACCAGGTGGTGGATCGGCCCGCGCTCGACGAGCACCTGCGCCACCAGCGCCTTCACCGCCTCCTCGTCGCGGATGTCGCAGCTGTGCCAGCTGGCGCTGCCGCCGTCCTCGACGATTTCGCCGGCGGTCTTCTCCAGCTTCTCGGCCTTGCGCCCGACCAGCACCACATGGGCGCCCAGGGCTGCCAGCTCATGGGCGGTGCAGCGGCCGATGCCGCTGCCGCCGCCGGTGACGATTACAGTCTGGCCGGCGAACAGGCCGGGCTTGAAGATCGAGTCGTATGCCATTGTTCTTGTCGTCCTGCTCAAGCGTTCGTTCTTGTCGTAGAAGAGCTGAGTTCATCGGCGATGTGCTGCGGCACCGCCACCGGGAATTCCAGCAGTTGCTGGGCGAAGGCCTTGCCCTGCGGGTCGATGCGCAGGCTGGCCACGCCGCCGCCGCCCAGGGCGTGCTCCAGCAGGAAGTTCAGGCTGTGGCTGGCCGGCAGGTACCAGCGGCTGACGCGGCCCAGCTGCGGGTCCAGCACGTGCTGCATCCACTCGGCCACCGCGCCTTCGCTCAGCGCCTCGGCGATCCACGGCAGGTACTCGGGCTTGCGCGCCATCACGCCGATGTTGCTGTGGTCGCCCTTGTCGCCGGAACGCGCCACTGCCAGCTTCACCAGCGGCACGCTGGCCGTGGCCTGGCCGGTGGCGGCAGGGGCTTGCGCGGCCTCGGCCAGGTTCGCCGGGTCGAAGTGCTCCAGTTGCGGCAGGGCGACGGCATGGCTGTCTTCGCCGATGCGCACCGCCAGTTGGCAGCGCGCCTTGTCCACCAGGAAGGAGAACAGGCGGATCACCGGGTACACCGTGGGCCGCCCGCCGACGATGCCGGTCAGGCCTGGAGCCATGCCGGTGGCGGCCTGGGCGATCTCGCGGGAGAACAGCAGCAGTGCCTCCTTGCGGGCGTGGCGCACGGCGAGCTTGACCACGATCTCGCGGCTGTCCCGGCGCCGGCCATGGGGACCGTAGGTGGCTTCGCTGCCGAGCAGTTCGATGCTGGTTTCGCGGTAGGGGCCCCAGCCGCGTTCGGCGAACATTTCCTCGGTCCTGGCGATGATCGCCCGGCTCACGCGCTCGGCCTTCTTCACTGCGTCGATGCCGGCGATCAGGCAACTGGCGGTGCAGCGGAAGCCGTCGGGGTAGGTGGCGCTGACCTTGTACTGGCCGGTGGGCGGCAGGCCGCGGGCGCCGCTGAGGGCGACGCGGTCGGGGCCGGCCTGGCGCAGCTGCACGCCGGTGAAGTCGCAGACCACGTCGGGCAGCAGGTAGGCGCGCGGGTCGCCGATCTCGTAGAGCATCTGCTCGCCGACGCTCAGCGGGGTGACCAGGCCGCCTGTGCCTTGCGGCTTGGTGACCACGAAGTCGCCGCTGGCCTGCACTTCGACGATGGGGAAGCCGATGTGCTCGTAGTCCGGCACGCTTTCCCAGTCGGTGAAGTTGCCGCCGGTGCACTGCGCGCCGCATTCGATGATGTGCCCGGCCAGCGCGGCCTGGGCCAGTTTGTCGTAGTCGTTCCAGGTCCAGCCGAACTCGTGTACCAGGGCGGCGCTGACCACCGCGCTGTCCACCACGCGGCCGGTGATGACGATGTCCGCGCCCAGCGCCAGCGCTTCGACTATGCCGGGCGCGCCCAGGTAGGCGTTCATCGACACGCACATCGGCGGCAGCGGCGCGCCGCTGAACATTTCCACGGTCCCGGCCTTGGCCAGTTCGCCGGCCTGGGGCTGCAGGTTGTCGCCTTCCAGCACGGCGATCTTCAGCTGCACCCCGGCCTTCTCGCAGGCGGCCGCCAGGGCCTTGGCGCAGGCCTGCGGGTTGACCCCGCCGGCATTGCTGACGACGCGGACGCGCTTGCCGGCGATCTCGCCCAGCAGCGGCGCCAGCACTTCGACGAAGTCGGTGGCGTAGCCCGCCTCGGGGTTCTTCAGGCGCGCGCCGGCCATGATCGACAGGGTGATTTCGGCCAGGTAGTCGAACACCAGGTAGTCCAGCTCGGCGCCCTTCACCAGCTGGGCGGCGGCGCTGCAGGTGTCGCCCCAGAAGGCCGAGGCGCAGCCGATGCGTACGGTCTTGGTCATTGTTCTGCCCGTGACGGTCGAGAGGTGTTTCGACATTACCAAGCAAGCGCTTGGTTGAAAAGAGGGCATAAGCGCCAGACAACCCAACCAAGTGATGGCCAAGCGCTTGCTTGGTTGCCGCCGCAGGCATACATTTCACCTGTATGCACAAGTACTTGCGTGGCGATCATGGAATCGCCCTGAACAGTGGTGGCCGGATGGCGGACGAGGGGAGAGCAGAGCGTGGATGACCAGAAAGCGCGCGAAGTGATGCTGGAGCTGGTGGCGAACGGGCAGGTCACCGACCCGGAGAGCGCACGCGGCAAGCTGCTGCAGACCGCCGCCCACCTGTTCCGCGCCAAGGGCTACGAACGCACCACGGTGCGCGACCTGGCCGGTGCCGTGGGCATCCAGTCCGGCAGCATCTTCCACCACTTCAAGAGCAAGGACGAAATCCTGCGCTCGGTGATGGAGGAGACCATCCTCTACAACACCGCGCTGATGCGCGCCGCCCTGGCCGACGCCGAGGACCTGCGCGAGCGCCTGCTGGCGCTGATCCGCTGCGAGCTGCAATCGATCATGGGCGGCACCGGCGAGGCCATGGCGGTGCTGGTCTACGAGTGGCGCTCGCTGTCGCCGGAGGGCCAGGCCTATATCCTCGGCCTGCGCGACATCTACGAGCAGATGTGGCTGGACGTGCTCGGCGAGGCGCGCGCCGCCGGCTACTGCGAGGGCGACCCGTTCATCCTGCGGCGTTTCCTCACCGGCGCGCTGTCCTGGACCATGACCTGGTTCCGCCAGGACGGCAGCATGACCCTCGACGACCTGGCCGAGCAGGCCCTGCTGCTGGTCTACAAGGCCGCCTGATCAGCCCAGGCCCAGGTGCAGCGGGTAGCTCAGCAGCAACAGGTGCACGCTGTTGACCACCCCGTGCAGGAGGATGGGCACCAGCATGCGCCCGCTGAAGTGCAGCGCCAGGCCGTAGCCGAGTCCGGCGATGCCGGCCACCACGGCGAACTGGCCGCTGAAGGGCAGGTGCGCCAGGCCGAACAGCAGGCTGCTGACAATGATCCCGGCGGGGGCGCCCAGGCGCTCCACCAGCGAGGTCTGCAGCAGGCCGCGGAAGATCAGTTCCTCGGTCAGGGCGATCACCGCGAAATTCACCAACAGCCAGATCCACAGGCCGTCCGGCCATTTCGGCCGCCACACCACCAGGCCCAGGGCGGTGGCCAGCAGCGGCACGGCGAACAGGGTGGCGACCACGGTGATGCCGGCATAGTCCGGCGAGGCCCCCGCCAGCGGCGGCCGGCGCAGCCACCAGGCGAGCAGGGTGACGCCGGCCAGCGCCTTGTCCCAGGACAGGCGCAGCGCGTAGGCCGGGGCGTCGGCGGAGAGCTGCCGCGGCGGCCAGAGCGTCCACGACTGGGTGCCGGGCAGCAGGTGCGCGGCCAGGGCGAAGCTCGCCAGCAGGCACACCGGCCACCAGAGCAGCCAGGGCAGGCGTTGTTCGCCGTAGAGTGTCCAGGCGACGAAGAGTGCGCCTATCAAGAGCCCCAGGGGTTGGACGAATCCGAGGGCGAAACCGCCGAGCAGGAGCAACCCTGGCAGCAGCGGGAGTAGCTTCCTGAGCATCGTGTCCTCCATCCACCGGCCGCAGTCTAGGCAATTCGCCCTGCCTGATCCATGCCTGCGGCGGTGAATGAGGGAAATGACCTCGGGCGCCGGGGCGGCCGGCGGCGCTCAGCGCTTGTCGTCGCGGGCGTCCTGGGCGTCCATTTCGGCGTTGCGCTGATGGATGCGCTTGAGCTGCTCCTCGGTCAGCGGCAGCTTGCGGGCGCTGTCGCGCAGCAACAACAGGCCGCCGAGGATGGAGCCCAGGGCGAGGGCGATGATCAACCAGGCGTACCAGGGCATGGCGTTCTCCTTGGGATGCGAGCTTTCACCATAAACCCGCGCGCCCGGCTTGTCAGTGCGTGGCGGTTTTCGGACGCAGGCTTGTTGCCGGCGTATGACCTTCCCGTGAAGGATGCGTGGCGCGCGACCGCTGTCACATGATGGCAATCTGGACCTGATTGACTGGCGGACATTTCAGCCAGCGGAGTCCGCCGATGACCACCAGCGCCCTGCACGCACTCCTGCGCGCCGTGGAACCGCTGCAGGCGCAGATGAGCCTCAGCGACGTCGCCGACCGCCTGCTCACCGCCGAGCATCGCGCCTTCCTCTCGCTGCCGGTGGTGGACGGGCAGGGCCGCCCGCTGGGGCTGATCAGCCGCTACACCCTGCAGGACATCTTCATGCAGCGCTTCGGCCGCGACCTCTGGGGCCGCCGCCCGGTCAGCGAGATGATGAACGCAAGCCCCTTGCGGGTGGACATCGAGTGGAGCCTGGAACAGGCGGCGCAGCAGGTCACCGCGCAGCTGAAGTACCCGATCACCGAGGACTTCATCCTGGTCGACGGCGAAGGCGCCTACCTGGGCCTGGGCACCGTGCTCGACCTGCTCAAGGCCATGGAGGCGCGCATCGCCCAGCGCAACCGCGTGCTGCGCAAGGCCCTGGTCGACCTGCGGGAATCCCAGGCGCAGCTGGTGCAGTCGGAGAAGATGGCTTCCCTGGGGCAGATGGTCGCCGGCGTCGCCCACGAGCTGAACACCCCGCTGGGCTACGTGCGCAACAACCTCGAACTGATCCGCGAACAGCTCCTGCCGCTGCTGCAGCTGGCCGAGAGCCAGGCCGAGCTGGCGGACTGCCTGAACGACGCGGCCTGCGACGAGGCGCGCCTGGCCCGCGCGCTGCAAACCGCCGGGCAGGTGCGCGCGGAAGCCGCCCTGGAGCAACTGCTGGGCGACCTCGACCAGCTATTCGGCGACACCACCTACGGCCTGGCGCAGATCGGCGAGCTGGTCGGCGGGCTCAAGGACTTCGCCCGCCTGGACCGCGCCATGAGCGAGGAGGTGGACCTCAACGAGTGCGTGAAGAGCGCGCTGCTGATCGCCCGCAACAGCATCAAGGACAAGGCCGAGATCATCCGCCAGCTCGGCGAGCTGCCGCCCATCGCCTGCGCGCCCTCGCAGATCAACCAGGTGCTGCTCAACCTGTTCACCAACGCCGCCCAGGCCATGGACGGCTACGGCCACATCCACGTCAGGACCTGGGCCGACGAGGCGGCGGTGTACGTCTCGGTGCAGGACAACGGCAAGGGCATGCCCGCCGAGGTGCTGGCGCGCATCTTCGACCCCTTCTTCACCACCAAGCCGCCGGGCCAGGGCACCGGCCTGGGCCTGTCGATCAGCTACAAGATCGTCCAGGACCATGGCGGCAGCATCCGCGTCGCCTCCGAGCCGGGGCGCGGCACGCGATTCCTCATCCGCCTGCCGTGCGCGCAGGCCAGCGACCTGAAACGGAGTGCCTGACATGACCCAGCCGCTCAAGGCCCTGCCGCAGTCCGGCCAGGCCCGGCCCACCGGCCTGACCCGCATCCTCTTCGTCGACGACGAGGAGCGCATCCTGCGCAGCCTGGCCATGCAGTTCCGCCGGCACTACGAGGTGCTCACCGAGTCCGACCCGCGGCGCGCCCTGGAGCGCCTGCGCAGCGAGCCGGTGCAGATTCTCGTCAGCGACCAGCGCATGCCGCAGATGAGCGGCGCCGAGCTGCTGGCCCGGGCCCGCGAGATCGCCCCGGACTGCCTGCGCATCCTGCTCACTGGCTATTCCGACCTGGACGCGGCGGTGGAAGCGCTGAACAACGGCGGCATCTTCCGCTACCTGACCAAGCCCTGGGACCCGCAGGAAATGGCCTTCACCCTGCGCCAGGCGGCGGAGATCGCCGGGCGCCAGGCCGCCGCGCCCGACCTGCAGGCCATCAGCCGGCTGGCCGCGCCGCTCAACGTCTTGCTGCTGGACGACGCCGCCGACACCCTGGCCTGCGTCGGCGACTTCTGCGCCGCCGGCAATCACCAGCTGCACCGCGCGCGCAACCTGGCCGAGGCGCTGCTGCGGCTGAACGCCGAGCCCATCGACATCCTGATCAGCGACCTGAGGCTCGCCGGCGAGGACACCGCGCCGCTGCTCAAGTCCCTGGCCCAGGCCCACCCGCGCCTGCTCAGCCTGGTGGTGACGCCGTTCCGCGACACCCAGGACCTGCTGGCGCTGATCAACCAGGCGCAGATCTTCCGTTACCTGCCCAAGCCGATCCGCCGCGGCCTCTTCGAAAAGGGCCTGAAGGCCGCCGCCGAACAGGCCCAGCTGTGGCGCGCGCAACCGCAGCCGCAGGTGGCGCGCCTGGCCGAGGCGCCGCGCGAGGAGCGCGAGCGGGAGAAGGTCGGCAGCCTGCTGGGCATGCTCGGCCGCCTGCGCGAGCGCCTGAGCGTATAGGACGGGCAACGCGTCGCCGGAAGCTGCCGGCGGCGGCGCTTTCTGCGACAATGCGCGGCGTTTTTCAGAATCCCCCCGCGAGAGAGCCCATGTCCGTCTGCCAGACCCCGATCATCGTCGCCCTGGATTTCCCCACCCGCGAGGCCGCCCTGGCGCTGGCCGACCAGCTCGACCCGAAACTGTGCCGGGTGAAGGTGGGCAAGGAACTCTTCACCAGTTGCGCCGCGGGTATCGTCGAGACGCTGAACGGCCGCGGCTTCGAGGTGTTCCTCGATCTGAAATTCCACGACATCCCCAACACCACCGCGATGGCCGTGCGCGCCGCCGCCGAGATGGGCGTGTGGATGGTCAACGTGCACTGCTCCGGCGGCCTGCGCATGATGGCGGCCTGCCGCGAGACCCTCGACGCCTTCAATGGCCCGAAACCGCTGCTGATCGGCGTGACCGTGCTGACCAGCATGGAGCGCGAGGACCTGGCCGGCATCGGCCTGGACGTCGAGCCCCAGGAACAGGTGCTGCGCCTGGCGGCCCTGGCCGAGAAGGCGGGCATGGACGGGCTGGTCTGCTCGGCCCAGGAGGCCCCGGCCTTGAAAGCCGCGCACCCGGCCCTGCAACTGGTCACTCCGGGCATCCGTCCGGCCGGCAGCGCCCAGGACGACCAGCGCCGCATCCTCACCCCGCGCCAGGCCCTGGACGCCGGCTCCGACTACCTGGTGATCGGCCGCCCGATCAGCCAGGCCGCCGATCCGGGCGCGGCGCTGGCGGCGATAGTCGCTTCCCTGGCCTGAACGAGGGGGCGTTCGTGCCACAGGGGCGTCCGGCGTGGTTGATGAACCAATCGCGGACGGAGTCCTCCTACGTCCGTGCTTCCCTGAACCCTAGGATGGGTTGAGCGATACCCATGCTGCCGTGGTGATGGGTATCGCTTCGCTCAACGCCATCCTACGAAAAGCCGTGCTTCCTGGAACCGTAGGAGCGGACTCTGTCCGCGATTCGGACTTCCAGAGAAACCTCCGAGCGCACCGGAACGCCCCTTCAGCAGGCCGATTTGGTTCCTTTTTGCGGGGGTGGCCTTCCACCGTTTGACAAAAGGGACTCGCCCGGGGGGCGAAACAAGACGGTCGGGCAAACTCGGAGCGGCGCAGAAACACCCAAGCCAAGGCAGCGCAAGCGCTGTTCGCGGGAATGACGAGGGTGGGAGGATGGCGCCTGACCGACGCATCGCTCAGGACAGCCCCCTCTCCCGCTTGCGGGAGAGGGCTGGGGAGAGGGTGCTCTCGAATTCAGCACCGAAAGTCCCCGGCAAACACCGTTCGCGAGCAAGCCGCCCCTCAACGCACCAAAACCTCCCGCGGCCGCTCCACCCACCGCGCCCGCAGCGCGTCATACACCCAGTTGAAGGCAATGGTGTACGGCAGGAAGAACAGAATCAGCCCGATATCCAGCACGAACGCCTCCACCAGACCGATACCCAGCCACCAGGCCGCCAGCGGCACCAGCATGAAGATCAGGCCCAGCTCGAACAGCGAGGCGTGCAGCACGCGCACCGGCAGGGTGCGGGCGAACTGCAGGCGCCGCTGGGCGCGGTCGAACAGGGTGTTGTAGACCATGTTCCACAGCGTGGCGATCAGCGAGAACATCAGCGTCAGGGCGCCCATGTGGCCCAGCGGCTGGTCCATCAGCCAGGCCAGGGTCGGGGCGCAGATGGCCAGGGCGATGAATTCGAAGAGCAGGGCGTGGAACAGCCTTTCCTTCAGCGTCTTTTGCATGCTCATGGGTTTTCTCCAGATAAAGAGGGGCCCCACCGGGCCGGCTGGCGGCTATTCTCATCGGTTGAAGGGTTGTTTCGAAGTTGGCTAGCATCGGCAAAACCGATGGACGAGGCCCCCATGCAATATTCCCCCGAATCCCTCCAGGCCTTTGCCGAGGCCGCCTGCCTGGGTTCCTTCAGCGCCGCCGCGCGCAAGCTGGGCAAGAGCCAGTCCACCGTCAGCGAGGCCATCGCCCGCCTGGAGATCGACCTGGGCCTGGAGCTGTTCGACCGCAGCGCGCGCCAGCCGAAACTGACCGAGGCCGGCAAGGCCCTGCTCGGCCGCGTCGAGGAAGTGCTGATGGCCAACGACCGCCTCGGCCAGTTGGCCGGGCAGCTCTCGGCGGGAATGGAGCCGCGGCTGACCCTGGCGATGTCCGACACCTACCAGTCCGAACCCTTCGAGAAGCGCCTGGCGGAAATCGACCAGCACTTCCCGGACATCGAGTTCGAATGGCTGATCGCCGAGCACGGCGACGTCATCGACCTGGTCGGCCAGGGCCGCGCTTCCCTCGGCCTGCTCGCCGCGCAGCCGAACTATCCGCCGGACATCGGCTCGGCCACCCTCGGCGAATGCGCCGAGTTCGGCCTGTTCGTCAGCCGCGCGCACCCGCTGGCGCAGCTGGAAAAGGTCGAGCGCAGCGACCTGCTGGGCCACCGCAACCTGCGCCTGAACACCTTCATCGACGACGCCGAGCCGCCCCTGGGCGGGCGCTGCTGGTCGGCGCCGACCTACCTGCTGCTGCTGGACATGGCGGTGCTCGGCTTCGGCTGGGTGGAACTGCCGACCTGGATGAACCAGCGCTTCGCCAATGGCCGCCTGCACCCGCTGCAGGTGCCCGGCTGGCCGCGCAGCGTGGCGGTCGACGTGGTCTGGTCGCGACAGCGCAGCCTGGGCCCGGCGGCGCGCTGGCTGGTGCAGCGGCTGCTGGCCAGTTGAGCCGGCCCCGTCACAGTTTGTGGCCAAGCGGCCTGTTCGCTGCCGCGGCGGGCCAGTAGGATCGGACTTTTCGTCTGCACGGCACGAGGTGAGGATGCGCGGCAAGCTGGAGCAATGCCTGGAAGCGGTGGACCGGATCCTGCTGGGCAAGCAGGTCCAGGTGCGCCTGGCCATGACCTGCCTGCTGGCCCGCGGGCACCTGCTGATCGAAGACCTGCCGGGGATGGGCAAGACCACCCTCAGCCATGCCCTGGCGCGGGTGCTGGGGCTGAGTTTCCAGCGCATCCAGTTCACCTCCGACCTGCTGCCCGGCGACGTGCTCGGCACCTCGGTCTTCGACAAGGACACCGGGCAGTTCGTCTTCCACCCCGGACCGATCTTCGCCGAGCTGGTGCTGGCCGACGAGATCAACCGCGCCACGCCCAAGGCGCAGAGCGCGCTGCTGGAGGCCATGGAAGAGGGCCAGGTGACCATCGAGGGCGCCACCCGGCCGCTGCCCGAGCCCTTCTTCGTGATCGCCACGCAGAACCCGGTGACCCAGGGCGGCACCTTCGCCCTGCCCGAATCCCAGCTCGACCGCTTCCTCATGCGCCTGTCCCTGGGCTACCCGGGGCGCGCGGCGGAGAAGGCCCTGCTGCTGGGCGAGGCGCGCCGCGACCTGCTGCCGCGCCTGGAGCCGATCCTCACCCCCGACGAGCTGGCGGCGCTGCAGGCCGAGGTGCCGAAGGTCCACGTCAGCGACGCCCTGGTCGACTACGTGCTGCGCCTGGCCGAGGCCACCCGCAGCCAGCCGGCCTTCGCCCTCGGCCTGTCGCCGCGCGGCAGCCTGGCGCTGCTGGCCGCGGCGCGCGCCTGGGCCTTGCTGGCCGGGCGCGACTACGCCATCCCCGAGGACGTCCAGGCGGTGCTGCCGTCGGTGGCCGGGCACCGCCTGCGCGACCAGGCCGACCCTTCCGGGCACGGCGGCGGCGCCCTGGTGCAATGGCTGCAGCGCGAAGTCCCGGCGCTGTGAGCGGGGCCCGGCCATGCTGGTGAAGGTCCGCCCGCTGTGGCAGAGCTGGATCGCCCGGCGCATCCCGCCGTCGCCCTCGTTGCAGCTGAACCAGCGGCGCATCTTCATCATCCCCTCGGGGCAGGGCGTGGCCTTCGGCGTCGCCGTGGTCCTGCTGCTGCTCACCGCCATCAACTACCAGAACAGCCTGGCCTACGGCCTGACCTTCCTGCTGCTGTCGCTGTTCATCGTCGCCATCCTGCACACCTACCGTAACCTCGGCGGCCTGCGCTTGACCGCGCTGGGCGCGCTGCCGGTGTTCGTCGGCGAGCAGGTCTGCTTCCGCGTGCGCCTGGAAGGCGAAGGCCGCGAACGCCGGGCCATCGGCCTCGGCTGGTCGGAACAGGCGCTGCAGTACGCCGATGTGCGCGCCAATGGCGCCGAGGAACTGCTGCTGACGCTGCCGGCCGAGCGCCGCGGCTGGCTGCGCCCGGGCCGCCTGCGGGTGGAGAGCCGCTTCCCCCTGGGCCTGCTGGTGGCCTGGAGCTGGCTCGACCTGGACCAGGCCGGCCTGGTCTACCCGCGCCCGCTGCCCGCCGACCTGCCCCTGGAAGGCGGCCGCGCCGACGAGCACGATGAAGGCCTGCGCGCCAGCGGCAGCGGCGCCGACGACTTCCAGGGCCTGCGCCCCTACCAGAGCGGCGACTCGCGCCGGCGTCTGCACTGGAAGGCCTACTCCCGCGGCCAGGGCCTGTTGGTGAAGGACTTCGCCGCGCTCAGCGGGCGCGACCTCTGGCTGGACTTCGAGCTGCTCGGCGGCGACGTCGAGACGCGCCTGTCCTGCCTCTGCCACTGGGTGCTGCAGTTGTCCCTGCGCGGCCAGAGCTTCGGCCTGCGCCTGCCCGGCGTGCAGCTGCCGCTGGCCAGCGGCGATGCCCACCGCGGCGCCTGCCTGCGCGAGCTGGCGCTGTTCGGAGTACGGCCGTGAGCCAGCAGCCGATCCCGCGCATAGCCCTGACCTGGTTGCTGGTGGCCCAGGCCCTGGTGATACTGCCGCACCTGGAGCACCTGCCGTTCTGGGTGGTGGGCTTCTGGCTCGGCTGCGCGGCCTGGCGCGTGCAGGTCTACCGCATGCGCGCGCGCTACCCCAACGGCCTGGCCAAGCTGGCCCTGGTGATCGCCGCCGGCATCGGCGTGTGGCTGTCGCGCGGCTCGCTGATCGGCCTGGACGCCGGCGTGGTGCTGCTGATCGCCGCTTTCGTCATCAAGCTGGTGGAGCTGAAGACGCGCCGCGACGCCCTGGTGCTGATCCTGCTCGGCTTCTTCGCCGTGGCCACCAGCTACCTGTTCGACGCCAGCCTGCTGGCCGCGGCCTTCAGCCTGCTGCCGGTCACCGCGCTGCTGGCGGCGCTGATCGGCCTGCAGCAGAGCAGCTTCGCCGAAGGCCCCTGGCGCACCCTGCGCCTGGCCGGCGGCCTGCTGCTGCAGGCGCTGCCGCTGATGCTCCTGCTGTTCCTGCTGTTCCCGCGCCTGGGCCCGCTGTGGTCGCTGCCGCTGCCCGGCGGCCAGGCCACCACCGGGCTCAGCGACTCGATGATGCCCGGCGACTTCGTCGAGCTGAGCCAGTCCACCGAGCTGGCCTTCCGCGTCAAGTTCGACGACGCCGCGCCGCCCCAGGAGCAGCTCTACTGGCGCGCCCTGACCCTGGAGAATTTCGACGGCCAGCGCTGGACGCAGTCCTGGCAGGGGCGCAGCGAACGGGCGCCGGACTGGCGCAGGCAGGGGCCATCGCTGAGCTACCAGGTGATCATGCAGCCCAGCTCGCGGCCCTGGCTGTTCACCCTCGACGTCGCCGAGGGCGGCCCGGACGATGCGCGCATGATGAGCGACTTCCGCCTGGAGCGGCGGCGCCCGGTGCAGGACGTGCTGATGTACCGCGCCAGCTCCTGGCCCCGGGCCCTGCGCGAGCCGGACAGCAGCGCCACGGCGCTGCGCCGCGACCTGCAGCTGCCGGCCCGCGGCAACCCGCGCGCGCGGGCCTGGGCCGCAGAGCTGCGCGAGCGCTACCCGCAGCCCGAGGCGCTGGTGCAGGCGGTGCTGCGCCACTTCCACGACCAGCCCTACGCCTACACCCTGCGTCCGCCGGCCACCGGCGAGGAGCGCATCGACGGCTTCCTGTTCGACACCCGCCGCGGCTTCTGCGAGCACTACGCCGGGGCCATGACCTTCGTCCTGCGCGCGGCCGGCATCCCGGCGCGGGTGGTCACCGGCTACCAGGGCGGCGAGCTGAACCCGGCCGGCGACTACCTGCTGGTGCATCAGTTCGACGCCCACGCCTGGGTCGAGTACTGGTCGCCGGGCGCGGGCTGGCGCAGCGTCGACCCGACCTTCCAGGTCGCCCCCTCGCGCATCGAGCGCGGCCT
Organism: Pseudomonas sp. M1; assembly: GCF_022760135.1. Lineage (NCBI taxonomy): Bacteria > Pseudomonadati > Pseudomonadota > Gammaproteobacteria > Pseudomonadales > Pseudomonadaceae > Pseudomonas > Pseudomonas sp. M1. The sequence goes on along the minus strand of NZ_CP094343.1, from coordinate 4,666,154 downwards.
GCAGGCGGCGCTGGCGGAGGAGGGCAGCTTCCTCGCCGACTCGCCCTTCGCCCGCCTGCGCTATGGCGGTTTCGGCCTGCTCAGCCAACTGCGCCTGAGCTGGGATAACCTCAACTACGACTGGCAGCGCTGGGTGCTGGGCTACCAGGGCGAGCAGCAGGCGGGCCTGTTGCGGGCCTGGTTCGGCGCGCGCGACAGCCTCTGGACCGGCGTGCTGCTGGTGGGTGGCGGGGCGCTGTCGCTGGGCCTGCTGGCGCTGCTGCTGTTCAAGCCCTGGCGGCGGACGCGGGATGCGCAGCTGCGCAGCTTCGAGCGCTTCGAACAGCTTCTGGCTGCCCAGGGCCTGCAGCGCCACGCCGGCGAAGGGCCGCGCGCCTTCGCCGAGCGGGCGATGGTTGCGCTGCCGGCCCAGGCCGCGAGCATCCAGGCCTACCTGGCGGCGTTCGAACGCCAGCGCTACGCCGGCGCCGCTTCCGCGCCGCAGGAACTGCGCGGGCAACTGGCGCGGCTGCGCCGGCAACTGCCCTGGTGGCTGACCCGGCGTGGCCGCTGAAACGCCTTGCGACCATCGGCCACGGGCGGCGGCTTGCCGCCGATGCGCCGCCAGCTAACCTCATAGATTCCAGGCCCCGACGGACGGAGTTCGCCGTGTCATCCTTCAGCGACTATCTGGTTTCCCATGTGATCGAGCAGGAGGTGGCCCTGTTCGCGGCCTCCGAGCGCCTGCGCGCGCGCTCCGACAGCGAGGCTTTGCACGACCTGCGCATCGCCGTGCGGCGCCTGCGCAGCCTGCTGCATCCGGCCCAGGGCATGCCCGGCATCGACGAGATCGAGGCGGCGCTGAGCGAACTGGGCCGCCTGAGCGGGCCGCTGCGCGACCTCGAAGTGCTGCTGCCGGTGCTGGAAGCCGAAGGCCTGGAAAAGGCCGCCGCATTGCGCCGGCCGGCACTGACCTCCGGCTACCTGGCGCTGCTCGCCAGCCCGCAGTGGGACCGGCTGATGCGCCTGCTCGACGGCTGGCCGATGCTCTGGCGCACCGCCGAACGCCACGGCGTGCTCGAAGGCCTGCACGCCCAGGTGCGCAAGCGCCTGGCCAAGCAGTGGCACAAGCTGCGCGAAGCCCTCAAGGACCCGGCCCACGACCGCCATCGCCTGCGCCTGCTGATCAAGCGCGTGCGCTACGCCCTGGAGGCCTACCCGAAGGATTCGCCCTTGCCGCAGAAGGTGCTGGCGCCGCTGAAGGAGGCCCAGTCCACCCTGGGCACCTGGCACGACTACGAGCAGTGGCTGATCCGCAGCGAGCGCGAACTCGACCTGATGCCCCTGCAGCCGCACTGGAACGCTCTGCACGACCTGGCCGAGCGGGATGCCGACGAGAGCCTGGAGCGGCTGCTCAAGGCGCTGGGCTGAGCGCCATCCGCCGTTTTCAACGACGGATGATCGCGGACGGAGTCCTACCTTGCGCGGAGGTGCTCTTCGTAGGATGGGTTGAGCTTGCGATACCCATGCTGCCGTGGTGATGGGTATCGCTTCGCTCAACGCCATCCTACGAAAAGCCGTGCTTCCTGGAACCGTAGGCGCGGACTCCGTCCGCGATTGGTTCATCAACCACGCCGTTTGACCATGGCATCCGGCCGCTCCGGGTTCGGCCTTGGCGCGGCTCATGGCTTGGGTATCTCGGCGGATAACCGCCACAGGGTCATGCCTCACTCCCATCTATGAACGAACATTCGCCCCTTGAGTGGACCCGCGTTCAGCCCTAAGGATGGTTGCCAGCCCCGCCGCCTTTCCCCCTAAGATGCCCCCTGACCCAGTCAGCAGGAGGCGACGATGACCTTTCCCGAACTCATCCAGGCGGTGCGCAATGCGCCGGAAAAAGTGGTGATCCCGGCACAGTGGGGCCAGGGCCGCGCCAGCTTCGGCGGCCTGGTGGCGGCCATGGCCTACGAGGCGATGGCCGCCGTCGCCGAGGCCGGGCGGCCATTGCGTTCGCTGGCCGTTACCTTCGTCGGCCCCGTCGAGCCGGAAGTGCCGGTGAGCTTCCAGGCCGAGGTGCTGCGCGAAGGCAAGGCGGTCAGCCAGGTGTTCTGCCGCGCCGTGCAGAACGGCCAGGTGCTGACCCTGGCCCAGGCCAGCTTCGGCTTGCCGCGCGAATCGGTGGTGCAGGTCGAGGGCCTGCCGGCGCCGGCCTTCAAGGCAGTGGACGACTGCCAGGAGCTGCCCTTCATCCGCAAGCTGATGCCCGAGTTCACCCGCCACATCGCCATGCGCTGGGCTGTGGGCGGCATGCCCTTTTCGTCGAGCACTTCACGGGAGATGGGTGGCTGGATGCGCTTCCGCGGCGACGGCGTGGGCGACGAGCCGATGGAGGTCGGCCACCTGCTGGCGCTGATCGACGCCTGGCCGCCGGCGACCCTGCCGATGCTCAAGACGCCGGCGCCGTCCAGCTCGCTGACCTGGACCATCGAATTCGTCCAGCCGCAACCGGCCCTGCCGGCCAACGGCTGGTGCCAGTACCTGGCGACCATCGAACACGCCCGCGACGGCTACGGGCACATCGCCGCCCAGTGCTGGACGGCGGACGGCCAGCTGCTGGCGATCTCGCGGCAGACCGCGACCATCTTCGGCTAGGGCTCAGCGCCGGCGGTTGCGCCAGGCGCGCCACCAGGCGCCGCTGAGGACGAAGCGCGGGAAGGTGACGAACTGCTCGGCGAGCAGGCGGCTCACGGCGTCCTTGCGGTCGCTGAACGGCTCGGGGGCCTGTTCCTCCAGCTTGTGTCCGCGGCCCTGGATGGCCAGCGCGGCGACCATGCCGATGACGCCCAGCAGGATGCTGCCCAGGCTCAGCTTGAACAGCCCGCCCAGCAGCACCAGGGCGGCGACCACGAACAGCGGCACCGCCACCAGGTGCAACGCCAGGTTGGTCGGGTTGCGGTGGTTGGCGGCGTAGCCTTGCCATTGCCAGGCGAACAGGTTGGGATGACGTTTGCCCATAGGCGGACTCCTTTTCCGGTCTTGCCCGTTTTCACGGACGCTTGCACAAAGTCTAGGTCTCTGGCGGGCGCGCGGCGAGTGACTATCGCCTATGGCTTCGATAGCCGGAAACGACGCGGCCCGGACAATGCCGGGCCGCGTGGGGCAGAGCGGGGCGATTACAGGCGCAGCTGGCGGATCGCCCGGCTCAGCTCGCCGGCCAGCTCGGCCAACTGGTGGCTGGTGCCGGCCGAATCCACCGTCTGCTGCACGGTCAGCTCGGTGACGTCGCGGATGCCCACCACCGAGCGCGTCATCTCCTCGGCCACCTGGCTCTGCTGCTCGGCGGCCACGGCGATCTGCGTGTTGCTCTCGCGCATCAGCGCCACCGCCCCGGCGATGGCCGCCAGCGCCTCGCCGGCCTCCTGGGCCTGCTCGACGCAGCCGTCGGCCTTGATCGAGCTTTCCTGCATGAATTCCACGGCGTCGCGGGTGCCGGACTGCAGGGCGTTGATCATCTGGGTGATCTCGTCGGTGGAGTCCTGCACGCGCTTGGCCAGGTTGCGCACCTCGTCGGCCACCACGGCGAAGCCGCGGCCCATCTCGCCGGCGCGGGCGGCCTCGATGGCGGCGTTGAGGGCGAGCAGGTTGGTCTGCTCGGCGATGCCGTGGATGACGCTGACCACGCTGCTGATCTTCTGGCTGTCCTCGGCCAGCTGCTGGATCATCTGCGCGGTCTGTTGCACACCCTGGGACAGCCCGGCGATGGACTCGCCGACGCGGCCCACCACCTGCTGGCCGGCGCCGGCCAGGCGGTCGGCTTCCTGCGACTGGTCGCGGGTGTCGGCGGCGTGCTGGGCGATGTGGTGCACGGTGGTGGACATCTCGTTGATCGCGGTGGCGGCCTGGTCGGTCTCGCTCTGCTGGCCGAGCATGCCCTGGCGCACCTGGCCCATGCTCTGGGCGAGGGTGCGCGCGCCTTCGTCGAGGCGCCCGGCGGCCTGGGCCACGGTGCCGACCACGCGCTGGTAGCCGGCCTGCATGGCGTTGAAGGCAGTGGCCATCTGGCCCACCTCGTCGCGGCTGTCCAGCGGCACGCGGGCGGAAAGGTCGCCGCTGCGCTCCACGTGCTGCATCACATCGCGCAGTTTCAGCAGGTGGGTGAGGATGAAGCGGATCAGCAGTTGCGAGGCGGCCAGCAGGGCCATCATCAGCACCAGCACCGCGCCGGCGTAAGCCAGGGCGCGCTCGCCGAACACCTGCCAGAGATCGGCCCCGGGGGCCAGCACCGCGATGCGCTGGCCGTCGCCGGCATCCCGCACCCAGGCGCCGGCCAGCGGGCCGAGGCGGCTGGAGGCGCCGCCCAGGTCGACCCAGCCGTTGCCGCGAGCCAGCGCGCCGGTGTCCACGCCCGGCAGTTGCGGGGCGCTGCCGCTGGCGAAGCTCAGCAGGTTGTCGGCGCTGGGCAGCGCCGTGCCGGCCGGCCAGTTCTGCAGCAGCCGGGCCTGGGCCTCGGCGCCCTGGCGGGCGGCCTGGTTGCGTGCGTCCACCTCCTGGTGCATGGCGAACAGCACGAGCAGCAAGGTGGTGAAGAAGGCGACCGCGTTCACGGCCCAGAACTTGTACTTCAGAGAGATATCGCGGATCCAGGCGCCCATGGGGATGCTTCTTGTAGTGGGAATGATGGCTTTTGGCCTTCATTCTCGTTGAAGAGAAGAAGTCTGTCTTGATGAGGGTCAAGACAGCTTCGCCTCCCAGGTTAGCGTCGCTTTCCGGACATTCTTGAGGGGTATTCGTCAGCCTTGTTCGGCAATTTCCGACAGGCCAAAGAAGCGCCGGGCGCAGGCCGTGGTATGGGCCGCCAGGTCGTCTTCCGTCTCGCCGCGATGCAGGGCGGTGATGCGCAACACCTCGGGGAGGAAGGCCGGCTCGTTCTGCCCGTGCTTCGGCTTTGGCCGCAGGCTGCGCGGCAGCAGGTAGGGGGCGTCGCTCTCCAGCATCAGGCGGCCGCGGGGGATCTCCCGCACCAGCTCCTGCAGGTGGGTGCCGCGGCGCTCGTCGCAGATCCAGCCGGTGATGCCGATGTGCAGGTCGAGATCGAGATAGTTGTAGAGCGTGCGCCGCTCGCCGGTGAAACAATGCACCACGGCGGCCGGCAACTGGTCGCGGAAGCCCTTGAGGATGGCCAGCAGGCGCTCGCCGGCGTCGCGCTCGTGGATGAACACCGGGCGCTGCAGCTCCACGGCCAGGGCCAACTGCTCCTCGAAGGCCTTTTCCTGTTGCGGCCGCGGCGAGAAATCCCGATTGAAGTCAAGGCCGCATTCGCCCACCGCGCGTACCCTGTCTTCCGCCAGCAGGCCCCGCAGGGTGGCGGCGCTGGCGCTGTTCCACTGCGAAGCATCGTGCGGGTGGACGCCGGCGGTGCAGAACAGCCGTTGGCCGCTTTCGTCGTATTCGCGGCACAGGCGCAGGGCGGCTTCGCTCTCGTCGAGGCTGGTGCCGGTCAGCACCATCTGCACCACGCCGGCGCCGATGGCCTGCTCGATGACCGCCTGTAGCCGGTTGGCGAAAGTCGGATGAGTGAGGTTGACGCCAATGTCGATCAGTTGCATGGTTCACCGGGGTCTGAAGATGTTTGATCACGAACCGCGTTGCTGCGTCAAATGGCGCCAGGTTAGGCGCGGGACGCCGGGAATGGTGCCCCCTTGCCAAGTCCCGCAACGACGCATGGCGCCATTTGCCGCGCAACCCGAAGGGACGGGCCTGTTTTTGTGCGGTACGTCGTTGCTCGTCGTTTATTTGGAATGACCAAACCGCTCTCCTCGCGCCTAGTCCCGCACAAAAACAGGCGCCGTCGCGGTCGTGATCAAACATCTTCAGACCCCTGTGGATTCGGGCGGGCAGCATAGCAGAATCTTCTGTTTTCTTAAGAAAGCCTTAAAAAACAGCCTGTTGAATGCACTTGTGAAAGTGCTTCGGGAATTTTGGATTGGCATCGATCTCCGCTTGTGAGACGCTCGCGCCCCTTTTTCGGGGCCGGGAACTTGCGGAGGGCGCCGCTTTCTTAGGACCTCGTTTACGATCTCGCGAGCTAGAGCAGAACAAGGCAAAAACAGGCGAGGAAGCGCAGTTTAGATTTCTAAATGAGCATTACTCGCCTGTTTTTAACGCAGTTATGCCGACGCGCAGCAGATCGTAATCAGGTTCTCAGTGGACCGCCGGCGAATCACCAATCCTTGGAGACCTGGATGACGCGACTGCTGCTGCTCACTCTCTGCTTGCTGGCATGGCTGCCGCAGCCGGCGGCCGCGCGCCTGACCAGCCAGCCGGACAACTGGCAGCGCGAGAGCGCCGACACCCGCGATCTGGCCAGCATCCGCAGCAGCGGTGTGCTGCGCGTGCTGGTCAACCAGAGCCGCAACAGCTCCGGCGAGATCAAGGGCGAGCCCATCGGCGTCGAGTACAACCGCCTGCGCGCCTTCGAGCAATACCTCAACGACAACGCCCCCGGGCGCAAGCCGCTCACCCTGAAGTTCATTCCCAAGGCCAAGGACCAGTTGCTGGCCGCGCTGCTGCGTGGCGAAGGCGACCTGGTCGCCCCCGGCGAGGTGCTGGTGGCCCGCGACGGCCAGGACGTCGCCGCCAGCCTGCCGTGGCGCCAGGATGTGCCGCTGGTGCTGGTTTCGCGCCAGGGCAACAAGCGCTATGCGCGCCTGGAGCAGTTGGCCGGCAAGCGCATCGCCCTGGCCCCCGGCAGCGCCGCCGGCGAGGCTATTCAGCAGGTCAACGAGCGCCTGGCGCAACGCCGCCTGGCGCCTATCGGTATCGACTGGGTGGACCCGTCCCTGGCGGTGGAAGACGTGCTGGAGATGGTCCAGGCCGGCATCTACCCCTGCACCGTGGTGGAACAGCCGATCGCCGAGCGCTGGGCCAAGGTGTTCAAGAAGATCCGCATCGACCGCCACCTGGTGCTCGACAACCGGCGGAACATGACCTGGTACGTGCGCCGCGACGCCTCCATGCTGCACGCCAGCGTCGACCGCTTCCTCAAGGACTACCACGCCCCGGCGGAGCAGGACGGCAACTTCCAGCGCCTGTACCGCCACGCCTACCAGGTGCGCAACCCGTTGGAGAAGGGCGACCGCAAGAAGCTCGAAGCGGTGCGCCCGACCCTGCAGCGCTTCGCCGAGCAGTACCGCCTCGACTGGCTGGCCCTGGCCGCGGTGGCCTACAAGGAATCCAACCTCACCCCCGGCGCCCGCGGCGCGTCCGGCGCCACCGGGCTGATGCAGGTCACCCCGGCGGCGGCGCGCAGCGTCGGGCTGCGTTCGGTGGAGGGCAAGGAGAACAACGTGCAGGCCGCCAGCAAGTACCTGGCCATGCTGCGCCGCAGCTACTTCAACAGCCCGCGCATGGACGAGCACGAGCGCCTGGGCTTCATCCTCGCCGCCTACAACATCGGCGCCGAGCGCGTCCAGGGCCTGCGCGCCCAGGCCCGCCGCCAGGGCCTGAACCCGGACCGCTGGTTCTTCCAGGTGGAGCGCGTGGCGGCCCAGGAAGTGGGCATGGGCGTGGTGAACTACGTCAGCAGCGTCAACAAGTACTATCTTGCCTATCAGCGGGAGCGCGATGGGTTGGAGTCCCGGCAGCGGGTAGCTTCCGTCCAGAAGTAATCGGTCTTTCCGATATGTTTTAGCGTGTTTTTGCGCTTTTTATATCGATTAGATGATCTATATTGCTTCTCACGCAACGACGGTTGCCTCACCCACTTTCCTCTGCACAAGGACGCACCATGAACGCTCTGGTCAAATCCATTCTGTCCACCAACGCCGGCGTCGGCCTGGCCGTGCTGCGCATCACCACCGGCCTGACCTTCATGGCCCACGGCTCGCAGAAGCTCTTCGGCCTGTTCGGCGGCCCGGGCCTGTCGGGCATGGCCCAGTGGCTGGAATCCCTCGGCGTGACCCCCGGTTACCTGATGGCCACCCTGGCGGGCAGCGCGGAGTTCTTCGGCGGGCTGTTCCTGGTGCTTGGCCTGCTGGTGCGCCTGGCCAGCATCCCGCTGATCGTCGCCATGCTGGTGGCCGTGTTCAGCGTGCACATCGCCAACGGCTTCTTCATCACCAACAACGGCTTCGAATACGCCTTCACCCTGATCATGATCAGCGTGGCCCTGCTCATCAGCGGCGCCGGCCCCTTCTCCCTGGACCGCAAGCTCTCCAGCTGAGCGATCCCGCGGCCATGAAAAAGGCGGATGCCCAGCGGCATCCGCCTTTTTTATTTTCATTGTGCTTCAGCCCAGCAGGTGCTGCACGCCGCTGTTGATCAGGCCGCCGCCGACCAGCAGGAAGACGAACAGCCCGGCGCCCAGCAGCAGCGGTTTGGGGCCTTCGCGGCGCAGGTCGCCGAGGCGGGTGGCCAGGCCCAGGGCGGCCATGGCCATGCCCAGCAGCACGTCGTCCAGCTGTTGCAGCGGCGCCAGCCAGGCGTGCGGCACCAGGCCCAGCGAACGCAGGCCGGTGACCAGCAGGAAGGCCACGGCGAAGCCGGGAATGTGCAGGCGGCGCTTGCCTTCGCCGGCCGCTTCCTCGCTGGCGGCGAAGCGCCCCAGGCAGAGCAGCGCCGGGGCCAGCAGCAGGACGCGGAGCATCTTGCTGATCAGCGCGGCGTCGGCGGCGGCCGGGTCCATGGCGCGACCGGCGGCGACCACCTGGGCCACCTCGTGGATGGTCGAGCCGCTGAAGATGCCGAAGGCCTTGGCGCTGCCGAACAGGTGCGGCAGGTGGGCGAACAGCAGCGGGTGCAGGAGCATGGCCAGGGTGCCGAACAGTACCACGGTGGCCACTGCCACGGCGGTGTGCTCGGCGCGGGCGCGCAGCACCGGGCTGCTCGCCATGACCGCGGCTGCGCCGCAGATGGCGCTGCCGGCGCCGATCAGCAGGGCGCTCTCGCGCGGCAGCTTGAGCCAGCGCACGCCGATCCAGCCGGCGACCAGCAGGGTGCTGGCGACCATCAGCACGTCGATCACCAGCGCCGCCGGGCCGAGGGCGGCGATGTCCTGGAAGGTCAGGCGCAGGCCGTAGAGCACCACGCCCAGGCGCAGCAGTTGCTGGCGCGACAGCTCGACGCCGGGGCGCAGGCCGCCGAAGCGAGCCAGGCCGAGGTTGCCCAGCAGCAGGCCGAGAAGGATGGCCAGGGTCAGGCTGCCGAGGCCGAGGTGGCTGATGGCGGGGATGCGCACCAGCAGGTTGGCGGCGCCGGCGATCAGCAGGCAGAGCAGGGCGCCGGGGACCAGGTAGGGCGTGCGGCGCAGGCGGGTAAGCATGACGGGCTCCTTGTGTAAGGTGCTGCCATGGTGTGCGCTGCCTGCTTAGTGTAAAAACGGATTGTTCTTATTGGATCAAACGGTTTTATCGATATGGCCCCGCGAATCACCCTGCGCCAGCTCGCCACCTTCACCGCCATCGCCGAGCACGGCAATGTGACCCAGGCGGCCGCCGCCATCGCGCTTTCGCAATCGGCGGCCAGCCAGGCGTTGCAGGAGCTGGAGCGCACCCTGCAGACGCGCCTGTTCGACCGCAGCGGCAAGCGCCTGGCGCTCAACGACAACGGCCGCGCCCTGTATCCCCGGGCCTGCGCCCTGCTGGCCCAGGGCGCCGAGCTGGAGACGCTGTTCCAGCACGCGCCGGTGCAACTGGCCCTGGGCGCCAGCCGCAGCATCGGCGGCTACCTGCTGCCGCGGGTGATGGCCGGGTTCCTCGCCGAACTGCCGGACAGCCGCCTGCAACTGCAGGTGGCCAACAGCCGCGAGATCCTGGCCGCGCTCTGCGAGTTCCGCCTGGACGTGGCCTACATCGAGTCGCCCATCCAGCATCCGCAGGTGCAATTGTTGCCGTGGATCGAGGACGAGCTGTTGCTGGTCGCGGCGCCCGAGCATCCGCTGGCGCGGGCGGCGCAGGTGACCTTCGAACAGTTGGCGGCGACACGCTGGATCCTCCGCGAGGCCGGCTCCGGCACCCGGGTGACCTTCGAGCAGCAGGTGCTGCCGCGCCTGGGCAGCCTGGCGGCGCCGCTGGAGGTGAGCAACGCCGAGGCGATCAAACACCTGGTGGCCAGCGGGGCCGGCATCAGCTGCCTGTCGCGGCGGGTGGTGGCCGACGAGTTGGCCAGCGGCGAGCTGGTCGCCCTGGACAATCCCCTGGGGCCGCTGCGGCGCACCTTCTTCCGTGCCCTGCACGTGGACAAGTACCCGACCCAGGGGCTACGCCGCTTCCTCGATTACGCCGAGGCGTGGGCCGCGCTCAATCGCTGAGCGGCCGTTCGCCGTCCAGGGGCCAGCGGCCGATGGCCCGGTAATGCACGCCGTGGGGACCGTTTTCCGAGCTGTACAGCACCAGCTCGCGGGCCGGCCAGGCGAATTGCGCCTCGGCATCGGGCGCATGGCGGCAGTGACGGGCCAGGGTCAGGTGCGGGCGGAAGGGCCGCCGCTCGATCTCGAAGCCGCTGACCTGCAGGGCGTCTTGCAGGGCCTGGACCAGGCTGGGCAGCGCCGGCGGGATGGTCGTCGGCGCCAGGTGCAGGATGCCGTTGCGCCAGCGTTCCAGGCGGTCCAGCAGCAGTTCGAAGGGCGTGCGCGGCAGGCTTGCGCCCAAGGCCAGCAGCTCGGCCTTGCGGGCGCGTGGCACCGAGCCGAGGAAGGCCAGGGTGAGGTGCAGGTTGGCCGCCGCCACCGGCTGGCCGTCGATGACCAGGCCGTCGCGCCAGGCGGCCAGGGGCGCGCGGATTTCCTCCGGGCAGGGCAGGGCGAAGAACAGGCGCAGGGGTGGGGTGCTCATCGGGGCTCTCTCGTCGGCCGGAAGTCGCCTTGACAGTATCGCCGGGGCTTCTCTAGGATGCCGCACAGCGCCGATTTAAGTAGCAACTTGCGGGGCGCTGATGCCTCAGGGGCATCGAAATACCGCTAAAGCGCTGGTTCGGTGTGCCTCTCGCCGCGTCCAGCAGGACCCCAGAGGCGGAGACATGACACCATGACCTGTCCCAATCCCCAGGTGCGTCTGGCCCCCATCACCACCGGCCTGCTGCGGCGCAACCCGCGCATCCTCCTGTGCGGCCACCATCAGCCCACCCTGGTTCGCTACCTCGAAGGCTGGCCGAAGCGCTGGCAGGGCTCGCGCACTTTCCTTATCCAGTTCGCCGCCGACCTCGCGGAAATCGCCCGCTTCCCCCGCGACCATTTCGACTTCGCCGTGATCCAGTCGCCGCGCGCCGAGGAACTGCAGCCGCTGGTCCACGAGCTGACCCGCGTCGCCCGCCAGGGGCTGATCACCCGCCGGCCGCCGGTGTTCTGAGGGGGCGATAGCCGGAACCACCGGCGCGATTCGCGGATGAGATTCGCTCCTACGCTGCCCCGCCCGTGCCATTCCCATGTTAGGAGCGCGCCTTGCGCGCGAAATCGCGGGCAGGCCTGCGGCCCCCTCACCCTAACCCTCTCCCGGAGGGAGAGGGGACCGTTCGGAGTGCGTTGGTGTTTCGGCGTTAGCCGGCACAGGGATCGCCGGTGAACCAGGCCTCCTCTCGGCACGGCCTGGCTCCCTCTCCCTCCGGGGGAGGGCTGGGGTGAGGGGAAAGTCCGCTCCTACAGGTTGCACGGCATTCCCCCGTAGGACCTTGTCCGCGATAGCCGGAACCACTGGCGCGATTCGCGGATGAGATCCGCTCCTACGCTGCCCCGCCCGCGCCATTCCCTTGTAGGAGCGCGCCTTGCGCGCGAAATCGCGGGCAGGCCTGCGGCCCCCTCACCCCAGCCCTCTCCCGGAGGGAGAGGGGACCGTTCGGAGTGCGTTGGTGTTTCGGCGTTAGCCGGCTAGTACAGGGATCGCCGGCTGAAACCCGGCCGCCTCTCGGCACGGCCTGGCTCCCTCTCCCTCCGGGAGAGGGCCGTTCGGAGTGCGTTGGTGTTTCGGCGTTAGCCGGCTAGCACAGGGATTGCCGGCTGAAACCAGGCCCTCTCTCGGCACGGACTAGCTCCCTCTCCCTCCGGGAGAGGGTTGGGGTGAGGGGAAAGCCCGAGCGCCGATGTCATTTCCCTGTAGGAGCGCGCCCTGCGCGCGATTCGCGGGCAGGGCCCGCTACAGGTTGCACGGTATTCCTCCCCCCGTAGGAGCAACTGTCTTGCGCCGAGGTGCTCTTCGTAGGATGGGTTGAGCTTGCGAAACCCATGCGGTTGCGCTGATGGGTATCGCTTCGCTCAACGCCATCCTACGAAAAGCCGTGCTTCCTGGGACCGTAGGAGGGGGCCTTGTCAGCGATTGCACCGCGGGGCTTCGCTCAGGGATAGTCGATCTCGACCACGAACCAGAGCTTCTCGCCCGCCGGCGTCCGCACCACTACCTCGGCGTCCAGTTCCTTGCCCACCAGGGCGCGGGCCAGGGGCGAGTCGATGCTGATCTGGTTGCTGCGCAGGTCCAGCTCGTCCGGGCCGACGATGCGGTAGCGGGCCTGTTCGCCGTCCTCGTCCTCCAGCGTCACCCAGGCGCCGAAGTAGACCTTGTTCGGGTCGCCCGGGCGGTCGCGCACCACCTTGAGGTTCTCCAGGCGCTTGCGCAGGAAGCGCACGCGGCTATCGATCTCGCGCAGCATCTTCTTGCCGTAGATGTACTCGGCGTTCTCCGAGCGGTCGCCGAGCGCGGCCGCCTCGCTCACCGCCTGGGTCACCTGGGGGCGGCGCACGTTCCACAGTTCGTGCAGTTCGGCACGCAGGCGCGCCTCGCCTTCGGGGGTGATTAACGGGGTTCCGGCGGTGCGCGGCGGGCGATAGCGGCTCATGGGGTTCCGGCTGTGGCTGGGCAGGCCAGGGAGTCTATCAGCCTTCGCGGAGCAGGCGCAGCGGGCTCAGGGTCAGCGCCCGGCGCGTGCCGAACAGCCCGGCGCCGCCCACCAGCAACGCGCCCAGCAGCGGCAGGCCGAGCAGCCAGGGGTGCGGATGCCAGGGCAGCTGGAACACCAGGCTGTAGAGCAGGTAGCTGATCAGCTCGCAGCCCAGGGCCGCCAGCACGCCGCTGACCGCGCCGAGCAGGGCGAACTCGCTGCGCCGGGTGCGTTGCAGTAGCTCGCGCTCGGCGCCCAGGGCGCGCAGCAGGGCGCCCTGGCGCAGGCGCTCGTCGAGGGTCGCCTGCAGTCCGGCGAAGAGCACTACGAAGCCGGCGGCGAGGACGAACACCAGCACGTATTCCACCGCCAGGGTGACCTGGTCGAGGATGCTGCGCAGCTGCGCCAGCAGCACGTCCACCGGCAGCAGGGTGACGGTGGGGAAGGCTCGGGCCAGCTCGATGGCGCTGCGCTGGTCGCTGCTTGGCAGGTAGAAGCTGGTCAGGTAGGTCACCGGCAGGTCGGCGAGAGTGCCGGGCTGGAAGACCATGAAGAAGTTCGGCTGGAAGTTGTCCCACTTCACCGAGCGCAGGCTCTGCACCTGCACCTCGCGGGTCTGCCCGGCGACGTTGAAGCTCAGGCGGTCGCCGAGCTTGATGCCGAGGTTGCCGGCGAGCTTTTCCTCCACCGAGACGCCGGGCAGTTCGCCGGCTAGCGCATTGCCCCACCAGCGCCCGGCCACCAACTGGTTGCCGGCGGGCAGCTTCTGCGACCAGGTCAGGCCGAGGTCGCGCTGCAGGGCGCGCTCGCTGCGCACGTCTTCGCTGAGCGTCTGCACCGGCTGGCCGTTCACCGCCACCAGGCGCCCGGGGACCATGGGGAACAGCCCTTCGGCGTTGGGCGAGACCTGGCGCACGCGGGCTTCGAAGGCGTCCTTTTCCGCCGGCAGGATGTTCAGGGCGAAATAGTTGGGCGCGTTGGCCGGCAACTGGGCGTGCCAGGTGTCCAGCAGTTCGCCGCGCAGCAGGGCGATCAGCGCCATGGCCAGCAGGATCAGGCCGAAGGCCAGGCTTTGCCCGGCGGCGGCCAGCGGGTGGCGCAGCAACTGGCCCAGGCCCAGGCGCCAGGGCAGGCTGGCGCGCGACAGCAGGCGGCGCAGGCCGTTCAGGGCGAGCAGCAGCAGGGCGCCGAGGATGGCTGCGGCGACCACGCCGCCGCCCAGCAGGGCCAGGGTCAGGCGCAGGTCCAGGCTCAGCCGCCACATGATCAGGCCCAGCGCCAGCAGCGCGCAGCCGTAGGCCAGCCAACTGCGCATGGGTACTGGCAGCAGGTCGCTGCGCAGCACCCGCAGCGGCGGCACCCGGCCCAGGGCGGCCAGCGGCGGCAGGGCGAAACCGGCGAGGGCGACCAGGCCGGTGGCCACGCCGGCCAGCGCCGGCACCGGCCCGGCCGGCGGAATCTGCGGCGGCAGCAGGTCGCCCAGCAGCGTCACCAGGCCGAGCTGCGCCAGGTAGCCGAGCGCCGCGCCCAGCAGGCTGGCGGCCAGGCCCAGGCTGAACAGCTGCAGGCCATAGAGCAGCAGCGCTTCGCGGCGCGTCAGGCCCAGGCAGCGGAGCAGGGCGCTGGCGTCGAAGCGGCGGGCGGCGAAGCGGTTGGCCGAGAGCGCCACCGCCACGCCGGCGAGGAGGATGGCCGCCAGGCTGGCCAGGTTCAGGTAGCGCTCGGCGCGCTCCAGGGCGTCGCCGATCTGGCGGTTGCCGTGGTGCGCGTCGAGCAGCCGCTGGTTCGCCGCAAGCCCCGGCTCCACCGCGCGGCGGTAAGCCTGCAGGGCCTGGCCGTCGCCTTCCCAGAGGTCGCGGTAGCGCACCCGGCTGCCGGGCTGGACCACGCCGGTGGCCTCCAGGTCGTGCAGGTTCATCAGCACCCGCGGGGTGAGGCTGTAGAAGTCGCCGGCGCGGTCCGGCTCGTAGGTCAGCACGCGGGCGATGCGCAGGGCCTGGCGGCCGATCTCGATGCTGTCGCCGACCTTCAGGTCGAGGCTGGTGAGCAGCCGCGTCTCGACCCAGACTTCGCCGGGTTGCGGCCGGCCGCCGGCGCGTTCCGGCTCCAGGGGCGCAGCCGCGCTCTTCAGCTCGCCGCGCAGCGGGTAGCTGTCGTCCACCGCCTTGACGCTGCTGAGCTGGATGCCCTGGTCGGTGGCGATGACGCTGGAGAACTCGACGCTGTAGGCGTGCTTCAGGCCCAGGCGCTTGCCGCTGTCGATCTGCTCCAGCGCGGCCGGCTGGGTGCCGCTGAGGACCAGGTCGGCGCCGAGGAATTCCGAGGCGCGCACCAGCATGGCGCCGTTCAATCGCGCGCTGAAATAGCCGATGGCGGAGCTGGCGGCCACCGCCACCAGCAGGGCGAAGAACAGCACGCGCAGCTCGCCGCTGCTCCACTCGCGCAGCAATTGGCGCAGGGCCAGGCCGAACAGACGCGACAGCGGCAGCGATTTCATCGGCTCAGGGCTCCGCGTGGTCGATCAGGTGGCCGCTTTCCAGGCGGATCTGCCGCTGGCAGCGGTGCGCCAGGCGCTCGTCGTGGGTGACCAGGACCAGGGTGGTGCGGCGCTCGCGGTTGAGTTCGAAGAGCAGGTCGCTGATGCGCTCGCCGGTGGTGCTGTCGAGGTTGCCGGTGGGCTCGTCGGCGAACAGCACGTCGGGCTCGGCGGCGAAGGCGCGGGCGATGGCGACGCGCTGCTGCTCGCCGCCGGAGAGCTGGCGCGGGTAGTGGGTGAGGCGCTGGCCCAGGCCCACGCGCTCGAGCAGGGTTCGGGCGCGCTCGCGGGCGTCGCCGCGGCCTTCCAGCTCCAGGGGCAGCATGACGTTTTCCAGGGCGTCGAGGCTGTCGAGCAACTGGAACGACTGGAAGACGAAGCCGACGTGGGCGGCGCGCACCCGCGCGCGCTGGTCCTCGTCGAGCTCGCCCAGGCGGTGCCCGGCCAGTTCCACGCTGCCGCCGCTGGGCTCGTCGAGCCCGGCCAGCAGGCCGAGCAGGGTGGACTTGCCGGAGCCGGAACTGCCGACGATGGCCAGGCTGTCGCCGCGCTGCAGGGCCAGGGAGAGGTCGTGGAGGATGGTCAGCTCGCCTTCCGCGCTGGGGACGACCTTGCTAAGGTTGCGCGCGGTGAGAATGCTTTCGCTCATGGAGGGTCCGATGCGTGCATGGCTATCGAGCGTCTGCCTGGCGTTGCTGCTGGTCGCCCAGCAAGCCGCGGCGCAGACGCTGCTGGTCGTCGGCGATAGTATCAGCGCCGGTTTGGGGGTGGATACCGGCCGCGGCTGGGTCAGCCTGCTGGAGCAGCGGCTGAAGGACGAGGGTTTCGACTACCGGGTGGTCAATGCCTCGGTCAGCGGCGACACCAGCGCCGGTGGCCTGGCGCGCCTGCCGGCGCTGCTTTCCGGGGAGAAACCCAGCGTCGTGGTGATCGAGCTGGGCGGCAACGACGGCCTGCGCGGGCAGGCGCCGCAGCAATTGCAACAGAATCTTGCTTCGATGGTCGCGGCCTCGCGCCAGGCCGGGGCCAAGGTGCTGCTGCTGGGCATGCGCCTGCCGCCCAACTACGGTGAACGCTATACCCAGGCTTTCGCCCGGGTGTTCCAGCAGGTCGCCGAGCAGGGCGGGGTGCCGCTGGTGCCGTTCTTCCTCGACGGCGTTGGCGGCGTGCCGCAGATGATGCAGGCCGACGGCATCCATCCGGCCGTGGCCGCGCAGCCGCGCCTGCTGGACAACGTCTGGCCGCAGCTCAAGCCGCTGCTCTGATCGCCGGGCTGTCGGAAGGCTTCCCCGCGCGGGGGCTTTCCGCTATGTTTGCGCACCCTTCAGGAGCCGCCATGTCCCGCCCCGCCTGGACCCTCTTCGCCTACCAGCTGATCGAACCCGATTCCCAGCTCGATCTGTTCGCCTGCCGCGAGGTGCGCGTGCATCTCGTCGCCCGGCAGCTGGAGCTCGGCTCCCCCGCGGACCGCACCCTCTGCGGCGGCCTGCTGCCGGCGCAACCGCTCTGGCGCGAGGCCCGGCGACCGCAGCTGCGCGACCGGCGGCTGTGCCCGGAATGCCTGAAACGCCTGGAACAGGAAAAACGCGGGCAACGATTTTCCTGGGTATTGTGAACTCTCCCGGAAAATAGGGTCTGAGTGGTACACTACCGCCCCCTCTGTCAACTGTGCTCTCGCCAAGGATCTCCGGATGTTGTCGCGTGTTATCGCCGCCTGCTCGCTGTCTTTTGCCGCGCTGCTCTCGGCCGGCCCCGTTTCCGCCCTCGAGCTGCCGCTGCCGGCGCCCGGCGAGGATATCGTCGGCCAGGTGCAGGTCATCAAGGCCAAGTACGAAGACACCTTCGCCGACCTCGGCCAGACCTATGACCTGGGCTACCAGGAAATGCTCGCCGCCAACCCGGGCGTCGACGCTTGGCTGCCCGGCGTGGGCACCGAGGTCATCATCCCGACGCGCTTCATCCTGCCGCCGGGCCCGCGCGAAGGCATCGTGATCAACATCGCCGAGTACCGCCTGTACTACTTCCCCAAAGGCAAGAACGTGGTCTACACCTACCCGCTGGGTATCGGCCGCGAGGGCTGGGGCTCGCCCATCGCCCACACCAGCATCGTCGCCAAGACCAAGGATCCGGCCTGGTACCCGCCGGCGTCGATCCGCGCCGAGCACGCCGCCGACGGCGACCCGCTGCCGACCGTGGTGCCGCCGGGGCCGGACAACCCGCTGGGCCCGTTCAAGATGTCGCTGGGCGTTCCCGGCTACCTGATCCACGGCTCGAACAAGAAGTTCGGCATCGGCACTCGCACCAGCCACGGTTGCTTCCGCATGTACAACGGCGACGTGACCGAGCTGTTCCCGATGGTGCCGGTGGGCACTTCGGTGCGCATCATCAACGAGCCGTACAAGTTCGGCCGCAGCGAAGGCAAGATCTACCTCGAGGCCCATACGCCGATCGACGACCACGGCAACCCCTCGGTCGTGGACAAGCACACCGCAGTGATCAATGCGCTGCTCAAGCGCGAAGACATCGCCAACCAGATGCAGATGGACTGGAACGTGGTGCGCGAAGTGGTGGCGGCCGAAGACGGCCTGCCGGTGGCCATCGCCATGCCACAGCAGCCCGGCTCTTCCGTGGCCGCCAGCGAGAACACCACCGTGCAGATGCCCTGACGCCTGCGCCGTTGTGCCGAGCCCGCCGACCGCAAGGTCCGCGGGCTTTTCATTGCCTAGGAGAAAGTCCGGGCAATAAAAAAGCCGACCTCGAGAGGTCGGCTTTTCGAACAGATCCGAGGATCTATTACTTGCGGCTGGCTTTGTCCAGCATACGCAGAGCGCGCTCGTTAGCCTCGTCAGCAGTCTGCTGGGCTTTCTGAGCAGCGGCCAGAGCTTCGTCAGCGTGACGATAGGCTTCGTCAGCGCGGGCTTGGGCACGGGCAGCGGCGTCTTCAGTAGCGGTC
Organism: Pseudomonas sp. M1; assembly: GCF_022760135.1. Lineage (NCBI taxonomy): Bacteria > Pseudomonadati > Pseudomonadota > Gammaproteobacteria > Pseudomonadales > Pseudomonadaceae > Pseudomonas > Pseudomonas sp. M1. The sequence goes on along the minus strand of NZ_CP094343.1, from coordinate 4,647,825 downwards.
AGACGGGCTTCGGTTTCTTTCGAGTGGCTGCTGCAACCGGTGGCCAGAACAGCAGCCAGAGCCAGAGCAGAGAATTTCAGAACGTTGTTCATCGTGTTCCCCTTAAGGTGGACATTTCCATTAAAGCAATTCCCCATGGGACTGGGAAATTAGCCGGACTACATAGTACTCATTACTTGTAGTAAGTAAACTGACCAAGCGCAAGTACGGCACTTTTTTTTCATGCCGGGCCTGCTTGAACTCTTAATTGCCCGGTAGTTGTGCAAAAAATGTGCAAGTGTCCGCGACTGCCCTACAGCGGGGCTGTTGGGAGGAGCCGAGGCGAGGGCGGAATATCCGAGTATAGACGTCCGAAGTAATGCTAAAACGCGATAGGACGAAAGTCTGCTGGGAACTAATGGCGACTAACTGTGTCGCCAATTGCAAGGGTGCATTGCGAGTGCAACGCGCTGGAACGAAAAAGCCCGGCTAACTTCATCAGTCAGCCGGGCTTTTTGATCTGGCGGTGAGGGAGGGATTCGAACCCTCGATACGGTTTCCCGTATACACACTTTCCAGGCGTGCTCCTTCAACCGCTCGGACACCTCACCAGGGTTTCGACAGCGCTGTGTCTGTCGAGGCGCGCACTTTACTCAAAGGTTTTCCGAAAGGCAAATGTTTTTTTCAACGGATTCATCGGCTTAAGGACGTCGAGGGGAAACCGGGGCGGCCCGCCTTGCTAAACTGGCGGCTTCCTTCCAAAGGCGAGTGCGATGGCGAGCTGGGACATCTTCTGCTGCGTGGTGGACAACTATGGCGACATCGGCGTGACCTGGCGCCTGGCCCGTCAGCTCGCCGGCGAACATGGCCAGGCGGTGCGCCTGTGGGTGGACGACCTGAATGCCTTCGCGCGGCTGTGCCCCGGGGCCGACCCGGCGCTGCCCGGCCAGCGCCAGGCAGGCGTCGAAGTCCGCCACTGGCCCGCGCGCTGGGAAGACACACCGGCCGCCGACGTGGTCATCGAGGCATTCGCCTGCCCGTTGCCGCTGGCTTATGTGGCGGCCATGCGCGAGCGCGCCGTGACGCCACTGTGGCTGAACCTGGAATACCTCAGCGCCGAGGACTGGGTGGCTGCCTGCCACGGCCTGCCTTCGCTGCAGGCCAACGGCCTGCAGAAGTACTTCTATTTCCCCGGGGTGCAGCCGGGCGTCGGCGGCCTGCTGCGGGAGGCGGGGCTGCTCGAGCGGCGCCGGGCCTTCCAGGCGGACGACGCCAGCCGCCGGGCATTCCTGGCCTCCCTTGGCGTGGAAGTGGAGGATGAGGAGCGTCTGATTTCCCTGTTCGCCTACGAGAACCCGGCGCTGGCGTCCTGGCTGGACGCGCTGGCGCAAGACGCGCAGCCGACGCTGCTGCTGGTGCCGGAAGGGCGCGTGCTGGGCGATGTCGCCGACTGGCTGGGCCTGCCCGGGCTGGCGCCGGGCGAGCGCCATCGGCGCGGCAACCTGCGCCTGCAGGTATTGCCGTTCGTCCGCCAGGAAGACTATGACCTGTTGCTGTGGAGCTGCGACCTCAACGCGGTGCGCGGCGAGGATTCCTTCGTTCGCGCGCTCTGGGCGGGGCGGCCATTCGTCTGGCACATCTATGAGCAGGAGGAGGGCGTGCACCTGGAGAAGCTGGACGCCTTCCTCTCTATCTATACCGAGGGCATGGAGCCCGGGCTCGAGGCTGCCCTGCTGGCCTACTGGCACGCCTGGAACGGCCTTGGCGACGCGGCGACGGCCTGGATGGCATTGCAGCAGCGGGCCGGAGCCTGGCAGGAATGGGCGCTGCGCTGGAGCGAAAAGCATGCCGCACAGCCGGATCTCGCCGCGGGGCTGGTGCGTTTTTATACAAATTGGCTATGATACGTCCCCTGTTTTTTGTCTCCAATCCAAATCGGATATTCGTATGAAAACCGCTCAAGAGTTCCGCGCAGGCCAGGTTGCCAACATCAACGGCGCCCCCTGGGTCATCCAGAAGGCCGAGTTCAACAAGTCCGGCCGTAACAGCGCCGTCGTCAAGATGAAGCTGAAGAACCTGCTGACCGGCGCCGGCACCGAGACCGTGTTCAAGGCCGATGACAAGCTGGAACCGATCATTCTCGACCGCAAGGAAGTGACCTACTCCTACTTCGCGGACCCGCTGTACGTCTTCATGGACAACGAGTTCAACCAGTACGAGATCGAGAAGGGCGACCTGGAAGGCGTGCTGACCTTCATCGAAGACGGCATGACCGACGTCTGCGAAGCGGTTTTCTACAACGACAAGGTGATCTCCGTCGAACTGCCGACCACCATCGTTCGTGAAATCGTCTACACCGAGCCGGCTGTCCGTGGCGACACTTCCGGCAAGGTCATGAAGACCGCTCGCCTGAAGAACGGTGCTGAGCTGCAGGTTTCCGCGTTCTGCGAAATCGGCGACTCCATCGAGATCGATACCCGCACCGGCGAGTACAAGTCCCGCGTCAAGGCTTGAGCCTTCGCGTGATGTGAAAAGCCCGGCAGATGCCGTAGAGCTTTTCACTTAAGAAAGAATGCCGTTTCTCTCCATGGGAGAAACGGCATTTTTTCATTCGCGAACTCCCCGCCACGCAGGCCCGAACCAGGCGCCCCCGGGCGTAGGAGCAACTGTCTTGCCGGCTGCGCCGAGGTGCGCCTCAACGCATGGGTTGAGCCTTGGCGAAACCCATGCGGTCGTGGTGATGGGTATCGCTTCGCTCAACGCCATCCTACGGGGTCTTGTGTTCGCCGGAGGGGGTAGGAGCGGACCTTGTCCGCGATAGCCGGACGTATCGGCGCGTTTCGCGGATGAGATCCGCTCCTGCGCTGCCCCAGCCGCGCCACTCCCCCTGTAGGAGCGCGCCCTGCGCGCGAATCGCGGGCAGGGCCCGCTCCTACAAGTTGCCGGGAAGGACTCCGTCCGCGATTGGAACCACCGGCCACGCCGGACGCCCCGGTGGCACGAACTGCCCCCTCTCCCTTCGGGAGAAGGCTGGGGTGAGGGGGCAGATGCCGGGCCTTTTCAGTTCTGGCGTGGGTTATTTCAGGTGCGCCTTCAACTCCTCGCCGGCCTGGCGCATGGCGGCCTGCACGGCGGGCACCTTGGCCAGCGGGTTGAGCAGGCCGTAGTCGTGGATCATGCCGTTGTAGCGCGTGGCGGTGACGGCCACGCCGGCGGCGTCCAGCTTGCGGGCGTAGGCTTCGCCTTCGTCGCGCAGCACGTCGAACTCGGCGGTCTGCACCAGTGCCGGCGGCAGGCCTTTCAATTGCTCGGTGCTGGCGCGCAGCGGCGAGGCGTAGATCTCGGCGCGCTGCTTGGCGTCGGTGGTGTAGCTGTCCCAGAACCACTGCATCATCGGCTTGGTGAGGAAGTGCCCCTGGGCGAACTGGCCGTATGAGCCGGTCTCGAAGCTGGCGTCGGTCACCGGCCACAGCAGGGCCTGGAAGCGCAGCTTCGGTGTGCCCTTGTCCTTGGCCATCAGCGCGACCACCGCGGCCATGTTGCCGCCGACGCTGTTGCCGGCCACCGCCAGGCGCGCGCCATCGACGTCGATTTCCTTGCCGTGCTCGGCCACCCACCTGGTGGCGGCGTAGGCCTGGTTGATCGCCACCGGGTAATGGGCCTCGGGGGAGGGCGTGTAGTCGACATACACCGCTACCGCGCCGGAGTTCACCACCAGGTCGCGGATCAGCCGGGCGTGGGTCGGGTAGTCGCCCAGCACCCAGCCGCCGCCGTGGAAGAACATGAAAGCGGGCAGGGTTCCCTCGGCACCTGCCGGGCGGACGATGGTCAGCCTGATGCGCTGGCCGTCGGCCTGGATGGTCTTCTCGCTGACGTTGGTGCCGGAAAGGTCGACCTTCACCGAGGCCTGGGCGCCGCTCAGTACCGCGCGGGCGTCTTTCGGCGACAGGGTTTCCAGAGGTTTGCCGCCGCCGGCCTGCAGGGCTTCGAGGAAGGCCTGGGTGTCGTGCTGCACGCCGGGGCTGCCGGCGGCGAAGGCGTTGCCGATGGCCAGGGCGAGCAGGCCGCCTGCGAGGGTTTTGCTGAGCGCTTTCATGTTCGGGTCTCCTTGGGCTGGGTGGGGTCAGACGGCGATGTTCAGGCGCACGTCGATGTTGCCGCGGGTGGCGTTGGAGTACGGGCAGACCTGGTGGGCCGCGGCCACCAATTCCTCGGCGACGGCGCGTTCCAGGCCCGGCAGGGCGATGTTCAGTTCCACTTCCAGACCGAAGCCGCCGGGAATCTGGCCGATGCCGACCTTGCCGGTGATGGAGGCGTCGGCGGGCAGCTGGCGCTTGCTCTGGCTGGCGACGAACTTCAGCGCGCCGATGAAGCAGGCCGAGTAGCCGGCGGCGAAGAGCTGCTCGGGGTTGGTCGCGGCGCCGCCCTGGCCGCCCAGTTCGCGCGGGGTGGTCAGTTTCACGTCGAGGTTGCCGTCGGAAGAGACGGCGCGACCGTCGCGGCCTCCGGTCGCGGTGGCAGTGGCGGTGTAGAGGGCTTTGATGGTTTGCATGGCGGTGTCTCCGGATATCTATTTGCTCGTTAAAATTTTGCGCACTAAGTAAGTGCGTGAAGCAGAAATTAGTCCTGAGTTATTTTGCGCGCAAGATATTTATTGGAAGAATTCGCGATAAGAAATGGCGATGCAGGGAATAAGCCTTTAGTCCGAGCCTTGCAGGCTGCCGCGCAGCTCCACCAGTTCGTTCTTCAGCCTGCCCAGTTCTTCGAGGGACAGGCCGCTGGCGGCGAGGATGCAGGCCGGGATGCTCTCGGCCTGCTGGCGCAGCTCCCGGCCCTTGTCGGTCAGGCGCAGTTCGACCACTCGCTCGTCGCTGGCGCTGCGCTTGCGGGTGATCAGGCCTTCGCCTTCCAGACGCTTGAGCAGCGGGGTGAGGGAGCCGGGGTCGGTGAGCATGCGCGCGCTGATCTCGCCGACGGTGATGCCGTCCTGTTCCCAGAGTACCAGCATGGCGATGTACTGCGGATAGGTCAGGCCCAGTTGCTGGAGCAGGGGCTTGTACACCTTGGTCATCTGCAGCGAGGTGGAGTAGAGGGCGAAGCACAGCTGATTGTCGAGCTTGAGCGATTCGCAGGCGTCCTTGGGTTGGCTCATGACGGGCCTCCGAATAGATGATTGCGCCTTAATTTAGCGCGCTGGCTATTTCTTCGCCAGTTCATTACCTGCCAGGTGCGCGGCGAGGGCGCTGTCCCAGGGCGGCGGGAAGCCGAAGCGCTCGACGAGGAAGGCCAGCAGGCGCTGGCTGCGCGGGTGGGTGCCGCGCTCCAGGCGCAGGGCGTGGATGCCGCCCGGTTCGGCTTCCGGCAGGCCCGGCTCGCAGAACAGCGGCTGCAGTTCGCCGCGCACCAGGTATTCGCTGCACAGCCAGGTTGGCAGGTGAGCCACGCCGAGCCCCTGCAGGGCGCCTTCGACCAGGGTTTCCGCGTTGTTGGCGGTCAGTCGCAGGCGCCGCGGGCGCAGGTGCTGCAGGCGCCCGTCGACGGCGAAGCGCCAGGCCAGCGGCGGCGCCAGGCCTTCCCAGTCCAGGCCGACGTGCTCGGGCAACTGCAATGGCGAGGTTGGCCGGCCGTGGCGGGCCAGGTAGTCGGCGCTGGCGCAGACGATGCGGCGCATGGGCGCCAGCGGCGTGGCCACCAGGCGGCTGTCCGGCAGCGGGCCGATGCGTAGCACCAGGTCGACCTGGCCGAGGTTGTCGCCCTGCAGGTCGGTGAAGCTGTCGATCAGGCGCAGCTGTACGTCCAGGCCGGGGTTGGCCTTGAGGAAGTCGGCGATGGCCGGTGCCAGGTGGCGGCGGCCGAAGGGCACGGGCGCGTCTATGCGGATCAGGCCTTCGGGCGCGGTGCTCAGCGATACCGCTTCGGCGCGGGCCTGGCGCAGTTCCTCGACTATGCGCCGGGCGCGCTCGGCGAAGGCCAGGCCCGCCGGTGTGGCGCGCACCACGTGGGTGCTGCGGGCCAGCAGCGGGCTGCCGAGGCCGCGTTCGAGGGCGTCCATGCGCCGCGCCACCGCCGAGGGCGTGAGCTGGCGCAGGCGCGCGGCGGCGGAAAAGCTGCCGCTGTCGAGTACGTCGAGGAACAGGTCCAGCTGGTCTTCCAGGGCGGTCGGGGTCATGGTGCTTGCCTATGCGTAAAGCGCAAAGCCATTGTGCTGGGCTTTGCGTTTCCCATCCAGCGGCGGTTTTCTAGCATGGCCTCGACGTATTTGGAGGTTCGCATGCTGGAGATGGGGCTGGATTTCGTCCTGGGGTTGGTCCTGGGTTGCCTGGGCGGGTTGTTCGGCATCGGCGGCGGCCTGCTGGCGATCCCGGCGCTGGGCGTGCTGTTCGGCCTCGACCAGCAACTGGCCCAGGGCACGGCATTGGTGATGGTGGTGCCCAACGTGCTGCTGGCGCTGCGCCGTTATCACCAGCGCAATCGCATCGATCCCGGCCAGGCGGCGGTGCTTGCGGTGACCGGCCTGCTCTGCGCCTTCCTCGCTTCCAGCCTGGCGCTTCGTATCGACGCGGCGCACATGCGCACGGCTTTCGTGGTGTTCCTGCTGGCCCTGGCCGGCTACCTGCTGCTGCGCCAGCGCGGCGAGGCACGACCGCGCGAGGAAACGCCGGGCCTGCCCTGGTTCGCCGCCCTCGGCCTGGGCGCGGGTTCCCTGGGCGGGCTGTTCGGGGTGGGCGGCGGCGTGCTGGCCACGCCGGTGCTGACTTCGCTGTTCGGCTTCACCCAGGTGGTGGCCCAGGGGCTGGCCTTGGCGTTGGCCGCGCCGAGCACCGCGGTGGCGCTGGGCACCTATGCGCTGCATGGCCACGTCGACTGGCGCATGGGCGCTTGCCTCGCGGCCGGCGGCCTGCTGAGCATCTCCTGGGGCGTGAAGCTGGCCCATGCGCTGCCCGAGCGCGCCCTGCGCTTCGCCTTCAGCCTGTTCCTGGTGGTTTGCGCGCTGCTCTTGCTGCGCCAGTGAGGCGGTTCAGGCGGCGAAGCCTTCGACGATGTAGTCGGCCAGCTTGTCGGTGACCGGCGACTGCCGCGCCGGGTTGCGCAGCAGCACGATGCTCGCCGAGGGCAGGGCCGGCAGGCCTTCCTCCTCGCCAATGATGCGCAGGTTGCCGGTGAGCAGGCTGCGCAGCTGGGCGGTGACCGCCAGGCCCGCGCTGGCCACGGCGAACAGCGCGGAGAGGCTGGGGCTGCTGTAGGCGATGCGGTAGTCGATCTCCAGCGCTTCCAGGGCGTTGCAGGCCCAGGCGCGGCAGAAGCAGGTGGTGTTGAACATCGCCAGCGGCAGCGGGCGCTGTTCCTGCGGGCAGAAGCTTTCCGCGGCCATCCAGACGAAGGGCTCCTGGCGCAGCAACTGGCCGATCTCGGTGCCCGGCTCGCGGGTGACTATGGTCAGGTCCAGGTCCTTGCGGGTGAGCAGTTGCGAGGAGCTCTCGCAATGCACTTCCACCTGCACCAGCGGGTAGGCCTGGGCGAAGCGCGAGAGGATTTCCGGGAGGAAGCGCATCACGTAGTCGTCCGGCGTGCCGATGCGCACCGCGCCGACCATGTGCGGCTGGCGCAGGGTGTTGAACACCTCGCCCTGCAGCCGCAGGATGCGCCGCGCGTAGCCCAGCAGCACCTGGCCCTCGGGCGTCAGGCGCACCTGGCGGCCGTCGCGCTCGAACAGGGTGCGTTCCAGCACGTCTTCCTCCAGGCGCTTCATCTGCATGCTCACCGCCGACTGGGTGCGGTTGACCACCTCGGCGGCGCGGGTGAAGCCGCCGTGGTCGGCGATGGCGACGAAGGTGCGCAGCAGTTCGCTGTCGATGCTGGGGAAGGCGCTCATACATCAATCTCCAAGATGGGATGCATAAGAATGATTCGTTGGATTGATCTTATGCCCGGCGCGAGACTGGTGCCAACCCCACAGGGAGGACGACACGATGAAAGCGCAATTCGGTTTCGTGATGACACCCTCGGCCTTCACCCGCCGGCACGCCGGCGCGGCCTTCTGGCAGCGCCTGCTGGGCCGCATCCGCCGCTGGCGGGAACTGGCCCGGCAGCGCGAGCAACTGGCCAGGCTCAGCGATGCGGCGCTCAAGGACATCGGCCTGAGCCGCGCCGACATCCTGCAGGAGGCGGAAAAGCCCTTCTGGATCGACCACCTGCGTCGCTGATCCTCTTCCATATCCACGAGCACAAGGAAAGGCCCATGCCGCAACGCTACCACCTGGCCCAGGTCAACATCGCCCGGGCCAGGGCTCCCCTCGACCACCCGCTGATGCAGGATTTCGTCGACCAGCTGGCGCCCATCAACGCCCTGGCCGAGGCCAGCCCCGGCTTCATCTGGCGCCTGCAGGACGAGGCGGGCGACGCCACCGGCGTCCAGGCTTTCGACGACCCGCGGATCATCGTCAACCTGTCGCTCTGGGAATCCCTGGATGCGTTGCGCGACTATGTCTATGGCGGCGAGCACCTGAGCGTGCTGCGCCGGCGCAAGGACTGGATGGAGAAGCTGCCGGGGCCGAGCCTGGCGCTCTGGTGGCTGCCGGCCGGGCAACTGCCGAGCCTGGCCCAGGCCCGCGCGGCCTTGCAGCGCCTGGCCGAGCACGGGCCGAGCGCCGAGGCTTTCAGCATCGCCCGGCCGTTCCCCGCGCCCAGCGCGCGAGCCCTGCCGGCCTGATGTCGGCGCTGGCGGCTTTGGCGTAGGATCGAGGGCTTCGATCCAGCCAGCAGGAAGCGCCCATGACCGACAGCCTGTCCCTCAAGCAAGCCCGCCGCCTGGCCCTGGCGGCCCAGGGCTTCGCCAGCCGGCGGCCGCGCAGCCAGGTGCAGCGCCGGCACCTGCAACAGGTGCTGGAACGCCTGGGCGTGCTGCAGATCGATTCGGTCAACGCCCTGACCCGCTCGCACTACCTGCCGCTGTTCTCGCGCCTGGGCAGCTACCCGCAGGCCCTGCTGGACGAGGCGGCCTGGAGCGCCGGGCGGCATCGGCGGATGTTCGAGTACTGGGGCCACGAGGCGTCCCTGCTGCCGCTGGAGCTGTATCCGCTGATGCGCTGGCGCATGCGTCGCGCGGCCGTGGGGCAGGGCATCTACAAGCAGTTGGCGCGCTTCGGCGAGGAACGCCGCGAGGTGATCGAGCGCGTGCTGCAGGCGGTGCGCGAGCAGGGCGCCCTGGGCGCCGGCAGCCTGACCACCCGCAGCGAGCGGGCCGGCCCCTGGTGGGACTGGAGCGACGAGAAGCACGCCCTGGAATGGCTGTTCGCCGCCGGCGAGGTGACGGTGGCCGGGCGCCGAGGTTTCGAGCGGCTGTATGACCTGCCGGAACGGGTGCTGCCCGCCGCCGTGCTGGATGCGCCCGAACTGGATGCCGAGCAGGCCCAACGCGGCCTCCTGTTGCATGCCGCCAACGCCCTGGGCGTGGCCAGCGAGACCGACCTGCGCGACTACTTCCGCCTGGAGCCGGCGGACAGCAAGGCGCGCCTGGCCGAACTGGTCGAGGCCGGCGCGCTACGCCAGGTGCGCGTGCAGGGCTGGTCGCAGGCGGCCTACGTCGCCGGCGAGCCGGTCATTCCACGCAAGGTGGCGGCCAGCGCGCTGCTGTCGCCCTTCGACTCCCTGGTGTGGGAACGCGCCCGCACCGAGCGGCTGTTCGACTTCCGCTACCGCCTGGAGATCTACACCCCGCAGCACAAGCGGGTCTACGGCTACTACGTGCTGCCCTTCCTGTTCGGCGAACGCCTGGCGGCGCGCATCGACCTGCGCGCCGAGCGGGCGGCGGGGCGCCTGGCGGTCCATGCCGTGCACGAGGAGCAGCGGCCGCTGGGCGAGGAGGGGATGCTGGCGCTGGCCGGCCAGTTGCGCGAAATGGCCACCTGGCTGGGCCTGGAGGATGTGCACGTGAACTGCCGCAAGGCGGAGGGCGTCCGCCTGCGGGCGATGCTTGGCGCCGGGGCTGGCGCCTAGCTATCAGGCCTTGGCCGCCAGCTCGTCGAGGTGGGCGATGACTTCGTCCGGCTTGAGCACCAGCACGTCGCTTTCCAGGGCATCGAGCACCACCTCGGCGGTGTTGCCGATCAGCGCGCCGGAGAAGCCGGTGCGGGCCACGGTGCCGATCACCGTCACCGCCGCGTCCAGCTGGTGCGCGGTACGCGGGATGAGCACGTCGGCCGGACCTTCCTCGATGTGCAGGTGCTGGTCGTCCACCCCGTATTCGGCCTGGAACGCCTTGCAGGCCTCGCGGTAGCGGGCCTCGATGGTCTCGCTGAGCTGGAAGGTCGGGTCGGCGGCAGACAGCATCGGCGAGGGGTGGGCGCTGATCACGTGCAATTGGCCGTGGGTCAGCCCGGCGATGTCGTAGGCGTGGCTGACGATATTGGCGTGTAGCGCGTGGTGCTCGGCGTCGTTGTTGCCGACGTCGACCGCGGCGAGGATGTTGCGCCCGGCCCAGGGCGTGGCGCTCTTCACCAGCAGCACGGGGGCGGGGCAGTAGCGCAGCAGCTTCCAGTCGTCGGGGGTGAGCAGCGCCTTCTTCAGCGGGCTGTCGGGGTGGTGCTGCTTGACCACCAGGCCGCAGCCCTCGGCCTGCTGCTCGGCGATGATGGTGGCGTGCAGGCTGTCGTGCCAGGCCTGCCGGCAACTGCTGCTGTAACCTTCCTCGCGCAGGCTGGCGGTCAGTTCCTCGAGCCGGGCGCCGGCGTCGCCTTGCTTGCTGCAGGCCAGCAGGTGCAGGTGGGATTGAGTGACGCTCGCGATCAGCTTGGCGCGCTTGAGCGCCAGGCCGTCGGGCTGGTCGGGGGCCACTACTACGAGAATGCTGCGGATGGCTTGCATGGTCGTCTCCCTTGGCACTTGCCGTTGCTTTGCAGCAACTGTAGACGCGATCCGGCCGAGCGGTTCTTGAGGTGCATCAAGTGTGGCGCTGGCCGTGCGCCGCTGCATTCGTATAATGCTCCGCCTTTGGCCGCCGGCGAACCCTTTTGCGCGGTGGCGCTGAGTGACTGGAGCCCGTCATGTTGTCCGAAATCCGCGAATTCCTCGGTTGCGCCACGCCCGATGCCTGGGTCGAGGCCGCCTTGCGGGACCAGGAAGTGCTGCTGATCGACCACAAGAACAACGAGTTCAAGGCCGCCAGCACCGCCCTGGCGCTGATCGCCAAGTACAGCGCCCACGAGGAGCTGGTGAACTTCATGTCGCGCCTGGCGCGCGAGGAACTGCGCCACCACGAGCAGGTGCTGGCGATCCTCAAGACGCGCGGCATCGCCCTGCGGCCGATCTCCGCCGGCCGCTACGCCTCGGGCCTGCGCGCGGCGGTGCGCAACCACGAGCCGCACAAGCTGGTCGACACCCTGATCGTCGGCGCCTTCATCGAATGCCGCAGCTGCGAGCGCTTCGCCGCCCTGGTCGACCACCTGGATGCGGACCTGGCGAAGTTCTATGGTTCGCTGCTCAAGTCCGAGGCGCGGCACTTCCAGGGATACCTGGCATTGGCGCGGCGGTATGGTGACGAGGCCGATATCCAGCGGCGGGTGGAGAATATTCGTGAGGTCGAGGCGGGTCTCATCAGTTCGCCGGACGAGGAGTTCCGCTTTCATAGCGGTGTGCCGCGGGTGGCTTGAGGCTTTTGGCTTTTTTGTAGGAGCGAGCTTGCTTGCGAACGGGGTTTGCCGGTGGCTGTGGTGTTGGGGGGAGGAGCGCCCTCTCCCCAGCCCTCTCCCTGAAGGGAGAGGGGGCTGTCCTGAGCCGCCGGAAGATCCTGAGTCATCCTGATACTCCTCATTCCCCCGTCATTCCCGCGAACGCGCACTACTGTCCGGAATATTTATCGGGGAAAGTCTGGAGGGCTTGCGGGGGCTGAAGGCACGGGTTAAACCGTTGAGCGCCAACTCAACCTCACAGCCCCCGCAAGATGTTCAGGATAAGCCGTTTTCACGATGTACTAAAAGCGCTGCCTCGCGGCGTCTTCGATCGACTGGTCGCCGAACACGGCGCCGACAAGCACAGCAAGCGCTTTGGCAGCTGGGATCACCTGGTCGCCATGGTGTATGCCCAACTGGCCGGCGTGAGCAGCCTGCGGGCGCTTGAAACCAGCTTCAACAGCCATCCCCATCAGCACTATCACCTGGGTACGGGCCCGATCCGGCGTTCCACCCTGGCCGACGCCAACGAACGCCGTAATACCGAGGTCTTCGCCCAGGTTGCGCACTACCTGATGGCGGGCGTCTGCCGGCAGTTACGCCGTGACGGGAAGGAACTGCTGTACCTGCTGGACTCCACCACGATCACCCTCAAGGGCCCTGGCTTCGACGAATGGACGCTGTCCAATCGAACCCGCTCCCAGGGGCTGAAAGTCCATGTGCTGTATGCCGAGCAGGCGGCGGCGCCGGTGCATTGCAGCTTCAGCGCAGCCAACGTCAACGACATCGACGAAGGCCGGACGCTGGGTATCGAGCCACAGGCCACCTACGTATTCGACAAGGGCTATTACGACTTCAACTGGTGGGCGAGCCTGGATGCCCAGAAGGCCCGCTTCGTCACACGATTCAAGTCCAATGTGCGGCTCAAGGTCCTGGCCTTGCGCGAAGTCCCCCAGCAAGACCGGGAAACGATCCTGCGAGACGAAGAGGTGAGCTTCTCCAACCGCAACCCAGGTGGCCGACGGCGTAATCACTACACCCAGCCCCTGCGGCGGATCCTGGTGAACCGCCCAGGCGATGAGCCGCCTCTGAGCCTGGCGACCAACGACCTGAGCAGCCCGGCGGCAGAAATCGCCGAGCGCTATCGGGATCGCTGGCGGATCGAGCTGTTTTTCAAATGGATCAAGCAACACCTGAAGGTCAGGCGTTTCCTGGGCCGTAGCGAGAATGCCGTGCGCCTCCAGATTCTCTGTGCGCTGATCAGCTACTTGCTGCTGAACCTTTACCAACGCAGGACGGGAACGCGGCAAAGCCTGTGGATGCTGATGGTGGAGGTACAGGCGACGCTATTTCAGCGTCCTGGCCTGGAGGCCGAACGTTACCGACGACGGCAGGAGCGAATACGCGAGATCAACCTGCGTCAGGGGCAGCTGTTAATAGCATGAGGCGTGCCGGACAGTAGTGCGCGTTCGCGGGAATGACGGGGTGGCGATTGGTGCGTAGGGCCAGGAGGGTTGGCGAGCAAGCCCGCTTACCCCTCCAATCCCCCCTCAGCGCTCGATGATCTGCCGAATCTGCGACTGCGGAATCATCTGCTCCCTGCCCTCGGAATCCTCGAAGCGAATCATCCCGCTGGCCTTGTCCAGCTTCGGCTTGTTGTCGGTAGTGATCATCTGCCCATCGGCAGTGCTGATGATGTATTCGCTGGAGCAACCGGCGAGGGCGAGCAGGCAAGCGGCGAGCAGCAGGTGTTTTTTCATGGCGATCCCGGACGATGCGGCTATGGATGCATTGAGCATAGCTGCTGGCCCGGGGCCATGAAGTTGATCCGCGTCAGTGGCCGGACGGCTCCGCTTCGAGACTGAAGGGCGCCTGGTGCAGGCCGTTGGCGTCGGCCTGCAGGGCCCAGCCTTGACGGTCCCAGTCGCCGAGGACGATGCGCCGGGCCGGCTGGCCGTCGAGCTGCAACTTGTGCACCGCCGGGCGATGGGTGTGGCCGTGGATCAGTGTGCGCACGCCATGCTGGCGCATGACCTTGAGCACCTCGTCCGGCGTCACGTCGATGATCTCGCTGGCCTTCATGCGCGTCTGCGCGCGGCTTTCCTTGCGCAGCTTGCGCGCCAGCTGGTGGCGCCTGGAAAGCGGCAGGTTGCGCAGGATGAACAGCGAGACCGGGTTGCGCAGCCAACGGCGCAGCTTCATGTAGCCGACGTCCAGGGTGCACAGGCTGTCGCCGTGCATCAGCAGCACCTTCTCGCCGTTCAGGCGGATCACGCTGGGGTCGCGCAGCAGGGTGCAGCCGGCTTCGCGGCAGAACGCCTTGCCGATCAGGAAGTCGCGGTTGCCGTGCATCAGGTAGATGCGCGTGCCGCTGTCGGCCAGTTCGCGCAGGGCGCGGGCGATGGAATGCTGGAACTCGTCCATGCCGTCGTCGCCGATCCAGGCCTCGAAGAAGTCGCCGAGGATATAGAGCGCTTCGGCCTGGCGGGCGCGGCTGCGGAGGAAATGCAAGAACGCCCGGGTGATGTCCGGGCGTTCGGCTTCCAGATGCAGGTCCGAGATGAACAGGACGCTCATCGACTCACTCGACGATCTCGGCCTTCTCGATGATCACGTCTTCGCTGGGCACGTCCTGGTGGCCGGCGCGCATGGTGGTGGCCACGCCCTTGATCTTGTTGACCACGTCCATGCCATCGACCACCTGGCCGAACACGCAGTAGCCCCAGCCCTGCACGGTCGGCGCGCTGTGGTTGAGGAAGTCGTTGTCGGCGACGTTGATGAAGAACTGCGCGCTGGCCGAATGCGGCTCCATGGTGCGGGCCATGGCGACGGTGCCGACCTTGTTGCCGACGCCGTTGTTGGCCTCGTTCTTGATCGGGGCGCGGGTGCTCTTCTGCTTCATGCCCGGTTCGAAACCGCCGCCCTGGATCATGAAGTTGTTGATCACGCGGTGGAAGATGGTGTTGTCGTAATGACCGCTCTTCACGTACTCCTTGAAGTTGGCCACGGTCTCTGGGGCCTTGTCTTCGAAGAGTTCCAGGGTGATGACGCCATGGTTGGTGTGCAGCTTGATCATGAGGGGATTCCACTCTGTCGGGAAAATCGAAGGCCTGTCAGGGGGTTGACAGCTTCGGCTATGATAAGCGCTTTGGTTTGGCCGGCCTACCCTGGCCGAACGTCAGTAACGATCAAGGACACCATGAGCAAGCCCACCGCCGATTCGAAAGAAGCCACTGTCGCCGCCAACTTCCTGCGCCCCATCGTCCAGGCAGACCTGGACAGCGGCAAGCACCAGAAGATCGTCACCCGCTTCCCGCCGGAGCCCAACGGCTACCTGCACATCGGCCACGCCAAGTCGATCTGCCTGAACTTCGGCCTGGCCCGTGACTTCGGCGGCGACTGCCACCTGCGCTTCGACGACACCAACCCGGCGAAGGAAGACCAGGAATACATCGACGCCATCGAGGCTGACGTGAAGTGGCTGGGCTTCCAGTGGGCCGGCCCGGTGCGCTTCGCCTCCGACTATTTCGACCAGCTGCACGCCTGGGCGGTGGATCTGATCAAGGCCGGCAAGGCTTTCGTCTGCGACCTCAATGCCGAGGAAATGCGCGAATACCGCGGCAGCCTGACCGAGCCGGGCAGGAACAGCCCGTTCCGCGAGCGCTCGGTGGAAGAGAACCTCGACCTGTTCGCGCGGATGAAGGCCGGCGAGTTCCCCGACGGCGCCAAGTCGCTGCGGGCGAAGATCGACATGGCCTCGCCGAACATCAACCTGCGCGACCCGATCCTCTACCGCATCCGCCACGCCCATCACCACCAGACCGGCGACAAGTGGTGCATCTACCCCAGCTACGACTTCACCCACGGCCAGTCGGACGCCATCGAGGGCATCACCCACTCCATCTGCACCCTGGAGTTCGAGGACCATCGCCCGCTGTACGAGTGGTTCCTGGCCAACCTGCCGGTGCCGGCGCAGCCGCGCCAGTACGAGTTCGCCCGGCTGAACCTGAACTACACCATCACCAGCAAGCGCAAGCTCAAGCAACTGGTCGACGAAGGCCACGTGGACGGCTGGGACGACCCGCGCATGTCGACCCTCTCCGGCTACCGCCGCCGCGGCTACACCCCGGCCTCGATCCGCAACTTCTGCGACATGATCGGCGTCAACCGCGCCGGCGGCGTGGTGGACATCGGCATGCTGGAGTTCGCCATCCGCGACGACCTGGACGCCAACGCCGCGCGCGCCATGTGCGTGCTCAAGCCGCTGAAGGTGGTCATCACCAACTACCCCGAAGGCCAGGTCGAGAACCTCGAACTGCCGCGCCATCCGAAGCAGGACATGGGCGTGCGCGTGCTGCCGTTCAGCCGCGAGATCTACATCGACGCCGGCGACTTCGAGGAAGTCCCGCCGGCCGGCTACAAGCGCCTGGTCCCCGGTGGCGAAGTGCGCCTGCGCGGCAGCTACGTGATCCGCGCCGACGAAGCCATCAAGGACGCCGCCGGCAACATCGTCGAACTGCGCTGCAGCTACGACGAGAACACCCTGGGCAAGAACCCGGAAGGCCGCAAGGTCAAGGGCGTGATCCACTGGGTGCCGGCCGCCGAGAGCGTGGAGTGCGAAGTGCGCCTGTACGACCGCCTGTTCCGCTCGGCCAACCCGGAAAAGTCCGAAGAGGGCGGCAGCTTCCTCGACAACATCAACCCCGATTCCCTGGTGGTGCTCAAGGGTTGCCGCGCCGAGCCGTCGCTGGCCAGCGCCGGCGCCGAGGAGCGCTTCCAGTTCGAGCGCGAAGGCTACTTCTGCGCCGACAGCAAGGATTCCAAGGCCGGCGCCCTGGTCTTCAACCGCACCGTGACCCTGCGCGATTCCTGGGGGCAGTAAATGGCGCTTTCCGTCTACAACACCCTGAGCAAGGCCAAGGAGCCGTTCCAGCCGCTGGTCGGCAACCAGGTGCGCATGTACGTGTGCGGCATGACCGTGTACGACTTCTGCCACATCGGCCACGCCCGCGTCATGGTCGCCTTCGACGTCATCGCCCGCTGGCTGCGCCAGCGCGGCTATGAGCTGACCTACGTGCGCAACATCACCGACATCGACGACAAGATCATCCGTCGCGCCCAGGAGAACGGCGAGCCCTTCGACGCCCTGACCGAACGCATGATCGCCGCGATGCACGAGGACGAGGCGCGCCTGTCGGTGCTGCGCCCGGACATCGAGCCGCGCGCCACCGGCCACATCGCCGGCATGCACGCGATGATCCAGACGCTGATCGATAAGGGCTTCGCCTACGCCCCGGGCAACGGCGACGTCTACTACCGCGTCGGCAAGTTCGTCGGCTACGGCAAGCTGTCGCGCAAGAAGATCGAAGACCTGCGCATCGGCGCGCGCATCGAGGTCGACGAATCCAAGGAAGACCCGCTGGACTTCGTGCTGTGGAAGGCGGCCAAGCCGGGCGAGCCGAGCTGGGAATCGCCCTGGGGCGCCGGGCGCCCGGGCTGGCACATCGAGTGCTCGGTGATGTCCACCTGCTGCCTGGGCGAGACCTTCGACATCCACGGCGGCGGCCCGGACCTGGTGTTCCCGCACCACGAGAACGAGATCGCCCAGAGCGAGGCGGCCACCGGCAAGCCCTACGCCGCCACCTGGATGCACGCCGGCGCGGTGCGCGTGGACGGCGAGAAGATGTCCAAGTCCCTGGGCAACTTCTTCACCATCCGCGAGGTGCTGGAGAAGTACCACCCCGAGGTGGTGCGCTTCCTGCTGGTGTCCAGCCACTACCGCAGCCCGATCAACTACTCCGAGGACAACCTCAAGGAAGCCAAGGGCGCGCTGGAACGCTTCTACACCGCGCTGCGCGGCCTGCCCGAGGTCGAGGCGGCCGGTGGCGAAGCCTTCGCCGAGCGTTTCGCAGCGGCAATGGACGATGACTTCAATACCCCCGAGGCCGTCGCCGTGCTGTTCGAGATGGCTCGCGAAGTGAACCGCCTGCGTGAAGCCGACCTGCAGGCTGCGGCAGCCCTGGCTGCCAAGCTCCGCGAATTGGCTGGCCTGCTCGGCGTGCTGCAACTGGAGCCGGACGCCTTCCTCCAGGCCGGCGCCGCCGGCAAGGTCGACGCCGCCCAGGTGGAAGCGCTGATCCAGGCCCGCCTGGAAGCCCGCGCGGCGAAGAACTGGGCCGAGTCGGACCGCATCCGCGACGAGCTGACCGCCATGGGCGTGGTTCTGGAAGACGGCAAGGGTGGCACCACCTGGCGTTTGGCCGAGTGATCCACCGCTGATAAGGAAAGAAGGCCGCCGATGCGGCCTTTTTTTCTGCCGATTGCGCCGAGGAGCTCTTCGTAGGATGGGTTGAGCTTGCGATACCCATGCTGCCGTGGTGATGGGTATCGCTTCGCTCAACGCCATCCTACGAAAAGCCATGCTTCCTGGAGCCGTAGGAGCAACTGTCTTGCCGACTGCACCGAAGCGCTTTTCGTAGGATGGGTTGAGCCTTGGCGAAACCCATGCTGCCGTGGTGATGGGTATCGCTTCGCTCAACGCCATCCTACGAAAAGCCGTGCTTCCTGGAACCGTAGGAGCAATTGTCTTGCCGGTTGCACCGAAGCGCTTTTCGTAGGATGGGTTGAGCCTTGGCGAAACCCATGCGGTCACGGCGATGGGTATCGCTTCGCTCGACCCATCCTACGGGCTGCAACGTAGCGGACCTTGTCCGCGATAGCCGGACGTTCCGGCGCGATTCGCGGATGAGATCCGCTCCTACGCTGCCCCACCGCTCCATTCCCATGTAGGAGCGCGCCCTGCGCGCGAATCGCAGGCAGGGCCTGGGCGCGCCATGAAAAAAAGGCCGCAGATGCGGCCTTTTTTTGCTGGAGCAAGGCTGTTACGCGTGCAGCTCTTCCGCAGCGTACAGGGTGTTCTCCAGCAGGCACGCGCGGGTCATCGGGCCTACGCCGCCCGGCACCGGGGTGATCCAGCTGGCGCGCTCGGCCGCCACTTCGTATTCCACGTCGCCCACCAGCCGGCCGTCGGCCTGGCGGTTGATGCCCACGTCGATGACGATGGCGCCTTCCTTGATCCACTCGCCCTTGACCAGGCCCGGCTTGCCGGCGGCCACCACCACCAGGTCGGCGCGGCGCACGTGGTCGGCCAGGTCGCGGGTGAAGCGGTGGGTGACGGTCACGGTGCAGCCGGCCAGCAGCAGCTCCAGGGCCATGGGGCGGCCGACGATGTTGGAGGCGCCCACCACCACCGCGTCCATGCCGTACAGGTCGGCGCCGGTGCTTTGCAGCAGGGTCATGATGCCTTTCGGGGTGCACGGGCGCAGCAGCGGGATGCGCTGGGCCAGGCGGCCGACGTTGAACGGGTGGAAGCCGTCCACGTCCTTGTCCGGGTTGATGCGCTCCAGCAGCTGCGAGGCGTCGAGGTGGGCGGGCAGGGGCAGCTGGACCAGGATGCCGTCGATCGCCGGGTCGGCGTTGAGGCGGTCGATCAGGCCCAGCAGTTCTTCCTGGGTGGTGCTTTCCGGCAGGTCGTAGGCCTGGGACAGGAAGCCCACTTCCTCGCAGTCCTTGCGCTTGTGCGCGACGTAGACTTGGGAAGCTGGATCGCTGCCGACCAGGATCACCGCCAGGCCGGGAATGCGCAGCCCCTGCTGGCGGCGCTCGGCGACGCGTTGGGCTATCTGCTGGCGGAGGCTGGCGGCGATCGCTTTGCCGTCGATCAGTTTTGCGGTCATGTCGGAGGAGCAACCATAGAGACGGGGAAAAAAGGACGCGCATTTTCGCACGCCGTCCACATAAGGCAAAGGCGGGCCGTCCCCGATTTGCCGTAACTCCTTTATCTCTTTGAAATTTTTTTGAAAAAACCGTTGACGAGGGTAGGGCTCGTCGCTAACATGCGCCCCGCTTGCCGAGCACAGCCTGAAGCAAGAAAGCCAAGGCAGTGCAAACCGGTTCAGTGGTTTCCACTGATCTGCTTAGCAAGGGTTGCAGCCACTAAAGCGCCCGTAGCTCAGCTGGATAGAGCATCCGCCTTCTAAGCGGATGGTCGCAGGTTCGAGTCCTGCCGGGTGCGCCATACTGGCGTTCGGTGAAGCATGTAATATGGTGGGCGTAGCTCAGTTGGTAGAGCACAGGATTGTGGCTCCTGGTGTCGTGGGTTCGATTCCCATCGTCCACCCCATATTCCGAAGCGCCAGGCCCAGAGCCTGGCGTTTTCGTTTCTGCGGTTCCCTGCGGACGTGGTGAAATTGGTAGACACGCCGGATTTAGGTTCCGGTGGCGCAAGCTGTGAGAGTTCGAGTCTCTCCGTCCGCACCATTCTTTTCCAGAAGCTCTCGCAGCCCGAGTATTTCCGCCGCTTTCAGCCTGGGTGACTTCTGCATTTCTTGTGACTAGAATGCTTGCCCTTGATTCTGGGAGCCGGAAGGACCGGCTTACGTCTGTGCCACGAGGAATATCCATGCAAGTTTCCGTTGAAAGCACCTCCGCTCTTGAGCGCCGCATGACCGTTGGCGTGCCGGCCGAGCGCATCGAGACCGAAGTCAACAAGCGTCTGCAGCAGACCGCTCGTCGCGCCAAGGTTCCCGGCTTCCGTCCCGGCAAGGTGCCGATGAGCGTGATCCGCCAGCGCTACGAAGCCGCCGCTCGTCAGGAAGCCCTCGGTGACCTGATCCAGGAAACCTTCTACGAAGCCGTGGTCGAGCAGAAGCTGAACCCGGCTGGCGCTCCGTCCGTCGAGCCGAAAGTGTTCGAGAAGGAGAAGGGCCTGGAATACGTGGCCACCTTCGAAGTCTTCCCGGAATTCCAGGTCGCCGGCTTCGACGGCATCGAGGTCGAGCGCCTGCAGGCCGACGTGGCCGACGCCGACGTCGACAACATGCTGGAAATCCTGCGCAAGCAGAACACCCGCTTCGAGGCCGTCGAGCGCGCCGCGCAGAACGACGACCAGGTGAACATCGACTTCGTCGGCAAGATCGACGGCGAAGCCTTCGCCGGCGGTTCGGCCAAGGGCACCCTGCTGGTGCTGGGCTCCGGCCGCATGATCCCGGGCTTCGAAGAAGGCCTGGTCGGCGCCAAGGCCGGTGAAGAGCGCGTGCTCAACCTGAGCTTCCCCGAGGACTACCAGAACCTCGACCTGGCCGGCAAGGCCGCCGAGTTCACCGTCACCGTGAACACTGTCAGCGAGCCCAAGCTGCCGGAGCTGACCGAAGAGTTCTTCGCCCTGTTCGGCATCAAGGAAAGCACCCTGGAAGGCTTCCGCGCCGAAGTTCGCAAGAACATGGAGCGCGAACTGCGCCAGGCCATCAAGTCCAAGGTGAAGAACCAGGTGATGGAAGGTCTGGTGGCCGCCAACCCGATCGAAGTGCCCAAGGCCCTGATCGGCAACGAAGTGAACCGTCTGCGCGTGCAGGCCGTCCAGCAGTTCGGCGGCAACATCAAGCCCGAGCAACTGCCGGCCGAGCTGTTCGAAGAGCAGGCCAAGCGCCGCGTGGTCCTGGGCCTGATCGTCGCCGAGCTGGTCAAGCAGCACGAGCTGAAGGCCGACGAAGCCCGCGTTCGCGAGATGATCGAAGAGATGGCTTCGGCCTACCAGGAGCCCGAGCAAGTGGTCGCCTGGTACTACAAGAACGACCAGCAACTGAACGAAGTGCGCTCGGTTGTACTGGAAGAACAAGTTGTAGATACTGTCCTGCAGAAGGCCAAAGTGACCGATAAGCAGGTATCCTACGAAGACGCGGTCAAGCCTGCTGAAGCTCCTGTGGCGGCCTGATCCAACCCTTCGTTCGATCGTCATAAGCCAGCCCTCGGGCTGGCTTATGTCTTTGAGACATATCTATTTCATTAGGGAGTGATCGTCGGACATGCCGAATACCTTCATGCCGCAAGTTCCGAACATCCAGGCCGCCGGTGGCCTTGTGCCGATGGTGGTGGAGCAGTCCGCCCGCGGTGAGCGTTCCTACGACATCTATTCGCGCCTGCTGAAGGAGCGGATCATCTTCCTGGTCGGCCAGGTCGAGGACTACATGGCCAACCTGGTGGTGGCCCAGCTGCTGTTCCTCGAAGCCGAGAACCCGGACAAGGACATCCACCTGTACATCAACTCGCCGGGCGGTTCGGTGACTGCCGGCATGTCCATCTACGACACCATGCAGTTCATCAAGCCGGACGTGTCGACCATCTGCGTCGGCCAGGCCTGCAGCATGGGCGCGCTGCTCCTGGCGGGCGGCGCCGCCGGCAAGCGCTACTGCCTGCCGCACTCGCGGATGATGATCCACCAGCCGCTGGGCGGCTTCCAGGGCCAGGCCTCGGACATCGAGATCCACGCCAAGGAAATCCTCTTCATCAAGGAGCGCCTGAACCAGGTGCTGGCGCACCACACCGGCCAGCCGCTGGACGTCATCGCCCGCGACACCGACCGCGACCGCTTCATGAGCGGCGAGGAAGCGGTGCAATATGGTCTGATCGATCAGGTTTACACTCAGCGCCCCTCGGCCGCCTGAGTCTTTCCGCTCGAACGCGGCCGGGCGACCGGCCGTTTCGCGGGCTTGAAAATGCCCGCATTTGCCTTCATCTTGTGTTTCAAGCCCTATCCGACTGGAACGATCTAATGACTGACACCCGCAACGGCGAGGACAACGGCAAGCTGCTGTATTGCTCCTTCTGCGGCAAGAGCCAGCACGAAGTGCGCAAGTTGATTGCCGGCCCCTCGGTCTTTATCTGCGACGAGTGCGTCGACCTGTGCAACGACATCATCCGCGAGGAGGTGCAGGAAGCACAGGCGGAGAGTAGCGCGCACAAGCTTCCGGCGCCGAAAGAGATCCGTTCCATCCTCGATCAATACGTGATCGGCCAGGAACGTGCCAAGAAAACCCTGGCGGTAGCGGTCTACAACCACTACAAGCGCCTGAATCAGCGCGACCGCAAGGACGACGTCGAGCTGGGCAAGAGCAACATCCTGCTGATCGGGCCGACCGGCTCGGGCAAGACGCTGCTCGCCGAGACCCTCGCGCGCCTGCTGAACGTGCCTTTCACCATCGCCGACGCCACCACCCTGACCGAAGCCGGTTACGTGGGCGAGGACGTCGAGAACATCATCCAGAAGCTGCTGCAGAAGTGCGACTACGACGTAGAGAAGGCCCAGATGGGCATCGTCTACATCGACGAGATCGACAAGATCTCGCGCAAGTCGGACAACCCGTCCATCACCCGTGACGTGTCCGGCGAAGGCGTGCAGCAGGCCCTGCTGAAGCTGATCGAGGGCACCGTCGCCTCGGTTCCGCCCCAGGGCGGCCGCAAGCACCCGCAGCAGGAGTTCCTGCAGGTCGATACCCGCAACATCCTGTTCATCTGCGGTGGCGCGTTCGCCGGCCTGGAAAAGGTCATCCAGAACCGTTCCACCAAGGGCGGCATCGGCTTCAGCGCCGAAGTGCGCAGCCAGGAGATGGGCAAGAAGGTCGGCGAGGCCCTGCGCGAAGTGGAGCCCGAAGACTTGGTCAAGTTCGGCCTGATCCCGGAGTTCGTCGGCCGCCTGCCGATCATCGCCACCCTCGACGAGCTCGACGAGGCGGCGCTGATGCAGATCCTCACCGAGCCGAAGAACGCCCTCACCAAGCAGTACGCCCGGCTGTTCGAGATGGAAGGCGTGGACCTGGAGTTCCGCCCGGACGCCCTCAAGGCCGTCGCCCGCAGGGCCCTGGAGCGCAAGACCGGCGCCCGTGGCCTGCGTTCGATCCTCGAAGGCATCCTGCTCGACACCATGTACGAAATCCCCTCGCAGACCGAGGTCAGCAAGGTGGTCATCGACGAGAGCGTCATCGACGGCTCGTCCCAGCCACTGCTGATCTACGAGAACAGCGAGCAGCCTGCCAAGGCTGCGCCTGAGGCATAAAGAAAAGGGGGCCTTCGGGCCCCCTTTTTCCTTCCCGTCTACCGCGCTTGTTTTTTCCCTGGCCTAACCCCATCTTAGGTCCAAGGGTCTAACCCCATCTTTTTTGGCCAAGTGCCGCTGTAGAGCCGAATATCATGAAAACACTCGTCGAGTTGCCCCTGCTTCCCCTGCGTGACGTAGTGGTCTATCCGCACATGGTCATCCCCCTGTTCGTGGGGCGCGAGAAATCCATCGAGGCCCTGGAGGCCGCGATGACCAGCGACAAGCAGATCCTCCTGCTGGCGCAGAAGAACCCCGCCGACGACGACCCGGGCGAAGACGGCCTGTACCGCATGGGCACCGTGGCCACCGTGCTGCAGCTGCTGAAGCTGCCCGACGGCACCGTGAAGGTCCTGGTGGAAGGCGAGCAGCGCGGCCATGTCGAGCGTTTCATCGACGAGGACGCCCATTGCCGCGCCGAAGTGTCGATCATCGACGAGGCGCCGGTCGGCGAGCGCGAGTCCGAGGTCTTCATCCGCAGCCTGCTGAGCCAGTTCGAGCAGTACGTGCAACTGGGCAAGAAGGTCCCGGCCGAAGTGCTGTCGTCGCTGAACAGCATCGACGAGCCGGGCCGCCTGGTCGACACCATGGCCGCGCACATGGCCCTGAAGATCGAGCAGAAGCAGGAAATCCTCGAAATCACCGAGCTGGCCGCCCGCGTCGAGCACGTGCTGGCCATGCTGGATGCCGAGATCGACCTGCTGCAGGTCGAGAAGCGCATCCGCGGCCGCGTGAAGAAGCAGATGGAGCGCAGCCAGCGCGAGTACTACCTGAACGAGCAGATGAAGGCCATCCAGAAGGAACTGGGCGACATCGACGAGGGCCACAACGAGGTCGAGGAGCTGAAGAAGCGCATCGACGCCGCCGGCCTGACCAAGGAGGCGCTGGCCAAGGCCAATGCCGAGCTGAACAAGCTCAAGCAGATGTCGCCGATGTCCGCCGAGGCCACCGTGGTGCGCTCGTACATCGACTGGCTGGTGAACGTGCCGTGGAAGGCCGAGAGCAAGGTGCGCCACGACCTGGACAAGGCCGAGGACATTCTCGACACCGACCACTACGGCCTGGAAGAGGTCAAGGAACGCATCCTCGAATACCTCGCCGTGCAGAAGCGTGTGAAGAAGGTCAAGGGCCCGGTGCTCTGCCTGGTCGGCCCGCCCGGCGTGGGCAAGACCTCGCTGGCCGAGTCCATCGCCCGCGCCACCAACCGCAAGTTCGTGCGCATGGCCCTGGGCGGCGTGCGTGACGAGGCCGAGATCCGCGGCCACCGCCGCACCTACATCGGTTCCATGCCCGGCCGTCTGATCCAGAAGATGACCAAGGTGGGCGTGCGCAACCCGCTGTTCCTGCTCGACGAGATCGACAAGATGGGCAGCGACATGCGCGGCGACCCGGCCTCGGCGCTGCTGGAGGTGCTGGACCCGGAGCAGAACCACAACTTCAACGACCACTACCTGGAAGTCGACTACGACCTCTCGGACGTGATGTTCCTCTGCACCGCCAACTCCATGAACATCCCGGCGCCGCTGCTGGACCGCATGGAAGTCATCCGCCTGCCGGGCTACACCGAGGACGAGAAGGTCAACATCGCCTCGAAATATCTTGTACCGAAGCAGACTGCGGCCAATGGTCTCAAGAAGGGCGAGCTGACCTTCGACGAAGCGGCCATCCGCGACATCATCCGCTACTACACCCGCGAGGCGGGCGTGCGCAGCCTGGAGCGGCAGATCGCCAAGGTCTGCCGCAAGGCGGTGAAGGAGGGGGCCAGGGCCAAGCGCATCGAGGCCAAGGTCACCACCGAGACCCTGGAGAACTACCTGGGCGTGCGCAAGTTCCGTTACGGCCTTGCCGAGCAGCAGGACCAGATCGGCCAGGTCACCGGGCTGGCCTGGACCCAGGTGGGCGGCGAACTGCTGACCATCGAGTCGGCCATCGTCCCCGGCAAGGGCGCGCTGACCAAGACCGGTTCGCTGGGCGACGTGATGGCGGAGTCCATCACCGCTGCGCTGACCGTCGTGCGTAGCCGTGCGAAAAGTCTGGGAATTCCGGCGGACTTCCACGAAAAACACGATATCCATATCCACGTCCCGGAAGGCGCCACGCCCAAGGACGGCCCCAGCGCCGGCATCGGCATGTGCACCGCGCTGGTCTCGGCGATCACCCAGATCCCGGTGCGCGCGGACGTCGCCATGACCGGCGAGATCACCCTGCGCGGCCAGGTGCTGGCCATCGGCGGGCTCAAGGAAAAACTTCTGGCGGCCCACCGCGGGGGAATCAAAACCGTGATCATCCCGGAAGAAAATGTCCGTGATCTCAAGGAAATTCCGGATAACATTAAGGCAGATCTCGTTATTAAACCGGTTAAATGGATTGACGAGGTCCTGCAAATTGCGCTGCAATACACGCCGGAGCCCTTGCCCGATGCGGCTCCCGAGATGGTTGCAAAGGATGAAAAACGCGAGTCTGATTCCAAGGAGCGAATCAGCACGCATTAGCCGGGGGGCTTTCTTGACACTGTTTTTGGGCCCTTGTTATAAAGCGGCACTTGCTTTGTCAGTTGGCAAACCAGCACCTGCTTTTGCTTACACCTAACACATAGAAACATACTCAACAGAAATAAGGGGACTTAGAGTGAACAAGTCGGAACTGATCGATGCAATTGCCGCATCTGCTGATATCCCGAAAGCTGTTGCCGGTCGCGCTCTGGACGCGGTAATCGAGTCCGTCACTGGCGCCCTGAAGGCGGGTGACTCCGTCGTACTGGTTGGCTTCGGCACCTTCGCTGTCAAAGAGCGTGCTGCCCGCACCGGTCGCAACCCGCAAACCGGCAAGCCGATCAAGATCGCTGCCGCTAAGATCCCGGGCTTCAAAGCCGGTAAAGCCCTGAAGGATGCTGTCAACTAAGCGTCTTTCTGGACTTGACCTGTCCGGTCCGGCCTAGCGTCGGATCGGCCGCGGAGCGGCGCTCGGGATGGGTTACCATCCCGCATCGCCGGGGGTCGCGGGCCTGGCCCGCTAGCTCCGCCAGTTGCGAGAAGGCGCATCCTCGGATGCGCCTTTCTCATATCCGCATATTAAATACCCACGCCTCGCCGCCACTGACGGCAGGTGCGTGGCCGCTTTTGGGGGCCGCATGCTGCAAAACATCAGGGACAATTCCCAGGGCTGGATCGCCAAGACCATCATCGGTGTCATCGTCGTGCTGATGGCGCTGACCGGTTTCGATGCCATCATCCGGGCTACCCATCATGAGAATGTCGCTGCCAAGGTCAATGGCGATGACATCAGCATCCCCGAGCTGCAGCAGGCTCAGGAAATGCAGCGCCGCCAGCTGCAGCAGCGCCTGGGCAAGGACTTCGACGCCTCGACCCTGGACGACAAGCTGCTCAAGGACGCCGCACTCAAGGGCCTGATCGAGCGCAAGCTGCTGCTCCAGGCCGCACAGAACGACAAGTTCGCCTTCACCCAGCAGCAGGTCGACCAACTGATCCTGCAGACTCCCGAATTCCTGGTCGACGGCAAGTTCAACGCCGACAAGTTCGACCAGGCGCTGCGCCAGAACGGCTACACCCGCATGCAGTTCCGCCAGATGCTCGAGCAGGAAATGCTCATCGGCCAACTGCGCGCCGGCATCGCCGGTTCCGGCTTCGTCACCGACAACGAACTGCAGGCCTTCGCCCGCCTGGAGAAGCAGACCCGCGACTTCGCCACCCTGACCTTCAAGGCCGATCCGTCCAAGGCCAAGGTCGAGGACGCCGACATCAAGGCCTACTACGATGCCCACAAGGCCGAGTTCATGAGCCCGGACCAGGTGGTGATCGACTACATCGAGCTGAAGAAGTCGTCCTTCTTCAACCAGGTCGTCGCCAAGGACGAGGACCTGCAGGCCCAGTACCAGAAGGAAATCGCCGGTCTCTCCGAGCAGCGCGACGCCGCGCACATTCTCGTCGAGGTCAACGCCAAGCAGACCGATGCCCAGGCCAAGGCCAAGATCGAAGAGATCAAGGCGCGCCTGGCCAAGGGCGAGGACTTCGCCAAGCTGGCCAAGGAGGAATCCAACGACGTCGGCTCCGCCAACAATGGCGGTGACCTGGGCTATGCCGGCCGTGGCGTCTACGACCCGGCCTTCGAGGATGCGCTCTACGGCCTGAAGGCCAAGGGCGATGTGTCCGAGCCGGTGCGTACCCAGTACGGCTGGCACCTGATCAAGCTGCTGGGCGTGCAGGCGCCGGAAGTCCCGAGCTTCGCCAGCCTGAAGCCGAAGCTGGAACAGGACCTGAAGAGCCAACTGGTGGAGCAGCGCTTCGTCGACGCCACCAAGCAGCTGGAAAGCTCTGCCTACGAAGCCTCCGACCTGGCCCAACCGGCCCAGGAACTGGGCCTGAAGGTCGAGACCAGCAAGCCCTTCGGCCGCGAGGGCGGCGAGGGCGTCGCCGCCAACCGCCAGGTCGTCCAGGCTGCCTTCAGCACCGAGGTGCTGGAGGATGGCGCCAACAGTGGCGCCATCGAGCTGGATCCGGACACCGTGGTGGTGCTGCGCGTCAAGGAGCACCACAAGCCGCAGCAGCAGACCCTGGAGGAAGTCACCGCTTCCATCCGCGAAGTGCTGCAGCGCCAGCA
Source organism: Pseudomonas sp. M1 (assembly GCF_022760135.1). Classification (NCBI taxonomy): domain Bacteria; kingdom Pseudomonadati; phylum Pseudomonadota; class Gammaproteobacteria; order Pseudomonadales; family Pseudomonadaceae; genus Pseudomonas; species Pseudomonas sp. M1. Next base: position 4,619,634 of record NZ_CP094343.1, on the reverse strand, counting down.
TGCCGCCGATGCCGCCAAGGCACAGGGCGAAGCCCTGCTGGCAGGCCTGCGCGACGGCAAGACGCCGCTGGCCCAGGCCCAGAGCGGCCAGACCTGGAAAGTGGTGGAGGCCGCTTCCCGTGGCCAGGACGGCGTCGATCCGCAGCTGCTCCAGGAAGTGTTCCGCATGGCGCGCCCGGCCAAGGCCGAGCAACCGACCTTCGCCGGCGTGACCCTGGGCAATGGCGACTACGTGCTGATCCGCCTGAACGGCGTCAGCGAGCCGAGCGCCACCCTGAGCGACCAGGAGAAGGCCATGTATCGCCAGTTCCTCGCCTCGCGCAGCGGCCAGGAAGACTTCGCCGCCTTCCGTCGCCAACTGAGCGACAAGGCCGAGGTCGAGAAGTACTGATCCATCGGCTGTGAGAAAAGGCGGAGCAGGGTGACCTGCTCCGCCTTTTTCGTATCCGCCGCATACCGACGCCATCCCATGTAGGCGCTAGCCGTGCTCGTCTGCAACGTAGGAGCGGACCTTGTCCGCGATAGCCAGAACCCCCGGCGCGATTCGCGGATGAGATCCGCTCCTACGCTGCCCCACCCACGCGATTTCAATTGTAGGAGCGCGCCCTGCGCGCGAAATCGCGGGCAGGGCCCGCTCCTACAGGGTGCCTTGAGGCCCGGCATTCTCACCCGTAAGTCGATCTCGATTGGTGGATAACGCCGCAGCGTTATGCGCCCTACGGGGCCGCTACGTAGGATGGGTTGAGCGAAGCGATACCCATCGCCATGGCCGCATGGACTGCCTCATCCTTCCCTTCGTGGCGAGCCTCAGCCGAAGCGGTAGATGTCCATGCCCAGGGCGCCCAGGGTGAAGCCAGCGTGCTCGACGTGCATGGCGGGGCCGCCGGCGCCGCGGGCGAAGTACAGCGGCAGCAGGTGTTCGTCGCTGGGGTGGTTTCGCGTTGCCGACGGCGCCTGCTGGCGATAATCGAAAAGCGCGGCTTCGTCGTTGCGCGCCAGCTTCTCGACGATCCAGTCGCGGAAGGCCCGGGCCCAGGGTTCGACCACCTCGGGGCCGGCGTGCCAGTCCAGTTCGCCGAGGTTGTGGGTGATGCTGCCCGAGCCGATGAGCAGGATGCCTTCCTCGCGCAACTGGCGCAGGGCCTTGCCGACATGGTCCTGCAGGCGCGGACCGAGGCGGCTGGGCAGCGACAGCTGCAGCACCGGGATGTCCGCGGCCGGGTACATCAGGCTCAGCGGCACCCAGGCGCCGTGGTCCAGTGGCCGCTCGGCGTCCAGGCTGGCCGGGATGTTCTGGCTGGCCAGCAGTTCGACGACGCGTTGGGCCAGCTCCGGGGCGCCGGGCGCTGGGTACTGGACCTCGTAGAGGGCGCGGGGGAAGCCGTAGAAGTCGTGCCAGGTCTCCGGCCGGGGATTGGCGGTGACGCGCAGGTCCGGCGTTTCCCAGTGCGCCGATACCACCAGGATCGCCTTCGGCCGGGGCAGCTCGGCGGCCAGGCGCTGGAGAGGCGCCGCGCTGGCACCGGGTTCCAGCGCCAGCATGGGGGAGCCGTGGGATATGAACAGGGTGGGGAGCATGGAACACCTCCAGGGGAATGGCGTTATGTTCCCGCTGGGATAGATCGAAATCCAGTATGGGTTTTCGACCATAACAATCCGTTAATTCGATGCCATCAAGCTGTGCCGCGAAGCGACGGTCGGGCGGAACCTGGATGGCCAGTGGCCGCTCCAATACCAGTGGTCGCTCTCGACTGTGACGGGGTCGAGGCGTTTTTGCCGGCTGCGTCGCAAAGCCATCTATTCTCGGAAAAGAGCCACAGCAAGTTGCGGCTTGCGTCTCTTTGGCTGAGGGGCGGGGGTGAGGATAATTCGCGCCCCGCGGTGCAGTCGTCGTTTCCAGCGTTCGAGGTTCCATCCATGCAAGCCTTCAGGCAAGAGCTGATCCTTCGGGAAGGCGATCGTTTCGTGCTCGACGACGGTACCGAACTCATCGTCCGCCGCATCCGCGCGGGGCGGGTGAGCCTGGGGGTGGTCGAGCAGCGCGAGCAGGCCGAGCGCCATGGCTGGCTGCACTGGCCGCTGCGGCCGGCGTTGCTGCGCGGTCGCTAGCGGCAGACGCCCGGCTGGGCGATCATGGGCATCCGGCGGAGCCGCTCCGCCGATTCCGTGCAGGCAATCCGGCCTGCACCGCAGCAGGAATGGAGCCCATGCACGAAGACTTCTGGCAGGCGCGCTGGTCGCGCAACGAAATCGGTTTCCACCTCGCCGAGGTCAACCCCTACCTCGTTCGTCACTGGCCGGCGCTGGCCCTGCCAAGGGGCGCGCGCGTGCTGGTGCCGCTGTGCGGCAAGTCGCGCGACCTGGTCTGGCTGGCGGAGCAGGGCTACCGGGTGCTGGGGGTGGAGCTGGCCGAGCGTGCGGTGAAGGATTTCTTCGCCGAACAGGGCTGGCAACCCGAGGTGGAGCAGCGCGGCGCGCTGTGCTGTTATCGGCATGGCGCCGTGGAAATCCTCCAGGGCGACTTCTTCGACCTGACGGCCGAACACCTGGCCGATTGCCAGGCGCTCTACGACCGTGCCGCGCTCATTGCCTTGCCGCCGGACATGCGCGAGGACTACGCGCGGCACCTGTCCACCATCCTGCCGCGACCGCTGGATGGCCTGCTGGTCACCCTGGAATACCCCCAGGAGCAGATGTCCGGGCCGCCGTTCGCGGTGCCGGCGGATGAAGTGAGGGAGCGCTTCGCGCAGTGGCAGGTCGTGGAGCTGGAGCGCCTGGATGTGCTGGGCGAGAACTGGAAGTTCCTCGACCGCGGGGTGAAGCGCCTGGAAGAAGTGGTGTTCCGGCTGCACCGGGACTGAAAGAAGAAGGGCGGCCCTGGGGCCGCCCTTGTTTCATCAGCGCGCGTTGCGCAGCGCCTCGATGCGTTCTTCCAGCGGCGGGTGGCTCATGAACAGGCCGGCGAGGCCGTGCTTGAGGCCGCCGTTGATGCCGAAGGCGGTCAGGCTGTCGGGCATGTGCACCGGCACGCCCTGCTCGGCGCGCAGGCGCTGCAGCGCGGCGATCATCGCATTGCTGCCGGCCAGGTGGGCGCCGGCGGCGTCGGCGCGGAACTCGCGGCGGCGCGAGAACCACATGACGATGATGCTGGCGAGGATGCCCAGCACCAGTTCCGCGACTATGGTCGCGATGTAGTAGGCCGGGCCGCGGCCTTCCTCGGTCTTGAACACCGCCTTGTCGACGAAGTTGCCGAAGATGCGCGCGAAGAACATGACGAAGGTGTTCACCACGCCCTGGATCAGCGCCAGGGTGACCATGTCGCCATTGGCCACGTGACCGATCTCATGGGCGAGCACCGCGCGCACCTCGTCCGGCGAGAAGCGCTCGAGCAGGCCCTGGCTGACGGCCACCAGGGCGTCGTTGCGGTTCCAGCCGGTGGCGAAGGCGTTGGCCTCGTAGGCCGGGAAGATCCCCACCTCGGGCATCTTGATGCCGGCTTCGCGCGAGAGCTGCTCGACGGTCTGCAGCAGCCACTGCTCGTGGCGGGTGCGCGGCTGGCTGATGATTTCCGTGCCGGTGGTGGTCTTGGCCATCCACTTGGACAGGAACAGCGAGATGATCGAGCCGGCGAAGCCGAAGACGGCACAGTAGACCAGCAGCGCTTGCAGGTTGAGGTCGACGCCGTTGGCGGCCATGACCCCGTTGAAGCCGAGCAGGCTCAGGGTGATGCTGGCGACGAGCACGACCGCCAGGTTGGTGGCCAGGAACAGCAGGATGCGCATCATGGGTAAGACTTCTCCTCGCGACTTGGGCGCACGGCGCGCAGGGGCGCGCCGGTGCCCCGGGCGTGCGCGCTCCGGGGCCGGGCTGGATTATGCGGGGTATATACGGTCGGCCCCTAGGCGATTCAACGTGGGGACTATTTCAAACTATGTCTCTTTTTCCACGCCAGCACATTCGAAGAGTAGCCGGGCCAGGCGCGAGATGCGTTCGCTGTGCGCATCGGCCAGCGCGTCGCGCAGTTGCTGCGCGAGGGTGGCCTGCTGGCGTCGCACGCTGGCGGGCAGCTGCGCGTCGTCATCGCTGCCGCGGGGCAGGGCGCGGCTCAGGCGCAGGAAGCCTTTTTCGCTGAGCACGGCCTGGTCCAGGGCTTCGTGGCGGATGCAGCTGTCGTAGCGCAGGTAGCCTTCCTCGGCCAGCCACAGCAGCGCGCCCAGGCAGGCCTGGTGACGCTTGCTGGGCAGGCCGAACTCGTCATGCTCCTCGCGGCCGATGAGGTCTTCCACGTACAGGGCGATCTTGCGCGGGAAGGCCTGGTAGAGCAGGAGCATCCCGGCGGCGGCGTCCTTGTAGAAGTCGTCGATCTGCAGGTCCATGGTTACTGACGATAGCTGCCGAGGAAGTTGCCGATGCGCCCGATGGCCTGCTCCAGGTCGTCGACGCGGGGCAGGGTGACCACGCGGAAATGGTCCGGCCAGGGCCAGTTGAAGGCGGTGCCCTGGACGATCAGCAGCTTTTCGGAAAGCAGCAGGTCGAGGACGAACTTCTCGTCGTTGTGGATCGGGCAGACCTTCGGGTCGATGCGCGGGAAGGCGTAGAGCGCGCCCATGGGCTTGACGCAGCTGACCCCGGGGATGTCGTTGAGCAGTTCCCAGGCGCGGTTGCGCTGTTCCAGCAGGCGGCCGCCGGGCAGCACCAGGTCGTTGATGCTCTGGTAGCCGCCCAGGGCGGTCTGGATGGCGTGCTGGCTCGGCACGTTGGCGCACAGGCGCATGTTGGCCAGGATGTCCAGGCCCTCGATGTAGCTCTGCGCCTTGTGCTTGGGCCCGGAGATGGCGATCCAGCCGGAGCGGAAGCCGGCCACCCGGTAGGCCTTGGACAGGCCATTGAAGGTCAGGCACAGCACGTCCGGCGCCAGGGAGGCGGTGGAGATGTGCACGGCCTCGTCGTAGAGGATCTTGTCGTAGATCTCGTCGGAGAAGATCACCAGGTTGTGCTGGCGCGCCAGTTCGACGATGTCCAGCAGCACTTCCTTCGAGTAGACCGCGCCGGTGGGGTTGTTCGGGTTGATCAGCACCAGCGCCTTGGTGTTGCTGGTGATCTTCGCTTTCATGTCGGCGATGTCGGGGAACCAGTTGGACTGCTCGTCGCACAGGTAATGCACCGGCTTGCCGCCGGCCAGCGACACCGAGGCGGTCCACAGCGGGTAGTCGGGCGCGGGGATCAGCACCTCGTCGCCGTTGTTGAGCAGCGCCTGCAGGGCCATGACGATCAGCTCGGAAACGCCGTTGCCCAGGTAGATGTCCTCGATGCCGACGCCTTCCACCTGCTTCTGCTGGTAGTACTGCATCACCGCCTTGCGCGCGCTGAACAGGCCCTTGGAGTCGCTGTAGCCCTGGGCCGTGGGCAGGTTGCGGATGACGTCCTGGAGAATCTCGTCAGGGGCTTCGAAACCGAACGGCGCCGGGTTGCCGATGTTCAGCTTGAGGATGCGATGGCCTTCCTCTTCCAGGCGTTTGGCGTGCTTGAGCACCGGCCCGCGGATGTCGTAGCAGACGTTGGCGAGCTTGTTCGATTTGCTGACCTGCATGATGTGGCGTTCCCGAAATGAAGGTTCCCGCGCTCCGGCCCTGGCTTGGCAGGCTGTAACGCGGGTGACAGACTGGCGTCTATACGAGGTGCGGAATGTCGCGCGTCCTGGCGGTAAAACTGAAAAAATGCCTGGTTGACGGAGAAACGAACGAAAAAAAGCCCATAAAAAGGCTTTTTTATCGTCGATGATCCCTTGTGCGGCAGATTCTGCATCCAACGATGACGTCACGCATCATACGTGCGGCCCGTTTCCCGCGAAAGGGCGCGGACGGGCTTTTTTCAAGCTTGCGAGGTACAGCGATGGAAAAGATCGAGAAGCCCCTGGAAAGCTGGCGCGAGGAGCTCGACGAACAGCAGTTCCACATCTGCCGCCTGGGTGGGACCGAGCGTGCCTTCACCGGCGAGTACTACGCTACCAAGACCCCCGGCATCTACCACTGCGTGTGCTGCGGCGCGGCGTTGTTCGACTCGGACGCCAAGTACGATTCCGGCAGCGGCTGGCCGAGCTACTTCCAGCCGGTGTCCAAGGATGCCATCGCCGAGCTGGAAGACTTCAGCCATGGCATGCACCGCATCGAGGTGCGCTGCGCCGCCTGCGAAGCCCACCTGGGCCACGTGTTCCCCGACGGGCCGCGGCCGACCGGGCTGCGCTACTGCATCAACTCGGCGTCGCTGAAGCTGGTGCCGCGCGACGAGGCTTGAGTGACGCAAGGCCCGCCGGTCGTCGGCGGGCCTTTTTTCGATGTAAATAAATTGTGTGCAATTTAATTGCGAGCTATCTTGATCGCTCCCACTTTCCTGGAGCCGGTTCCATGAGCGACGCATTGCTGGATATCCCCTGCACGACCATCAAGGGCGAGCAGAAGACCCTGGCCGATTTCGGCGGCAAGGCCCTGCTGGTGGTGAACACCGCCAGCCAGTGTGGCTTCACCCCGCAGTACAAGGGCCTGGAGGCGCTGTGGGAGAAGTACCGCGACAAGGGCCTGGTGGTGCTGGGCTTCCCCTGCAACCAGTTCGGCAAGCAGGAGCCGGGCGACGAAGGCGAGATCTCGCAGTTCTGCGAGCTGAACTTCGGCGTCAGCTTCCCGCTGTTCAAGAAGATCGACGTCAACGGCGCCGGCGCCCACCCGCTCTACGTGCAGTTGAAGAAGCGCGCGCCGGGCGTGCTGGGCAGCCAGGGCATCAAGTGGAACTTCACCAAGTTCCTGGTCAGCCGCGACGGCAGCCAGGTCAAGCGCTTCGCCCCGCTGACCAAGCCGGAGGAGCTCACCGCCGAGATCGAAGCGCTGCTGCGATGAGCCGCCGCGAACCGGAACAGGCGCTGCTGCTGGACAACCAGCTGTGCTTCCGCCTGTACGCCGCCTCGCGGGCGATCATCCGCGGCTACCGGCCGATGCTCGAAGCGCTCGGCCTGACCTACCCGCAGTACCTGGTGATGCTGGTGCTGTGGGAATGGCAGGACAAACCGCCCGCGCAGCCGACGGTGAAGGCCCTGGGCGAGCGCCTGATGCTCGACTCCGGCACCCTGACGCCGCTGCTCAAGCGCCTGGAGCAGCTCGGCCTGGTGCAGCGCCGGCGGGCGCGGCAGGACGAGCGCGAGGTGCACCTGGGCCTGAGCGGGGAGGGCATCGCCTTGCGCGAGAAGGTGGCGCCGCTGCGCGAGGCGCTGCTGTGTGCCCGCGGCCTGGACCTCAATGCGATGGATGAGCTGCGCGGACGCCTGGACGACCTGCTCGGGCAACTGCTGGCGCTGGAGCCGTAAGGCGCCGCCGGCCTCAGGCATCCAGCCGGGGCTGCGCCCAGCGCTCCAGCATCGCCGCCATCTCGTCGCGGTGGAAGGGCTTGGCCAGGTAGTCGTCCATGCCGGCCAGGCGGCAGCGCTCGCGTTCGTCGGGCAAGGCGTTGGCGGTCAGGGCGATTACCGGCAGGTCCTTCCAGCGCGGCTGCTGGCGGATCCGGCGGGTCGCCTCGTAGCCGTCCATCACCGGCATGTTGCAGTCCATCAGCACCAGCTCGAAGTCTTCCTCGGCCAGGGCATCCAGGGCCTCCTGGCCATCGGCGGCGACCCGCACCCGGCAGCCGAGCTTCTGCAACAGGCCCCGGGCCACCAGTTGGTTGACCGGGTTGTCTTCCACCAGCAGCACCCGCGCGGCGAACTGCTCCGGGGCCTCGCCCGGCAACTGCCGCTGGGGCTGTATGGCCGGGCGGCGGAGGGCCTGCTGCAGGGCCTGGTGCAGGGTGGCGCGGCTGAGCGGGCGGGCCAACTGGCGCAGGGGCGCCAACTGCTGCGCCAGTTCGGCCTCGACGAAGCTGCCATAGGCAGTGACCAGCAGCACCGGGCGGTCCTTGAGGTGCTGGCGCAGGCCGACCAGGCAGTCCGGGCAGTCGGACACCAGCACGTCCAGCTCCACGCCCAGCAGGCTGGCGTCGGTGTCCAGGCGCCGGTAGTCCAGGCCCCAGCGTGGCAGCCAGGTCTGCAATAGTTCAGCCAGACCGCTGCCGGCCGGGCATTGCGCCACCACCTTGCCGCTCAGGGGCTCCAGCGCCTGCGCGGGGTCCAGGGCGGGCAGCGGCAGGGTCGCGGCGAACTCGCTGCCCAGGCCCGGTTGCGAGCTGACGCTCAGCTCGCCCTGCATGGCCTCGCACAGCTTGCGCGTCAGCGCCAGGCCCAGGCCGGTGCCGCCGAACTGGCGGGTAATGCCGGCGTCGGCCTGGGTGAAGGGCTGGAAGATGCGCTGCAGGGCGTCGGCGGCGATGCCGATGCCGGTGTCGCGGACGCTGATGCGCACGCCGTCCTCCCAGGGCTCGACGCGCAGGTCGACGCGGCCCAGGCGGGTGAACTTGAGGGCATTGGAGAGCAGGTTGCTGACGATCTGCCGCACCCGCGTCGGGTCGCCTTCCAGCTGCGCCGGCAAGTCGGGGCTGACCAGGCAGGTCAGCTCCACCGCCGGGGCGGCGTTCTGCGACAGCAGGCTGGCGGTGTCCTCCACCAGGGTGGCGAGGTCGAAGGGAATCTTCTCCAGCTCCAGCTGGCCGGACTCGAACTTGGACAGGTCGAGCACGTCGTTGAGCAGGTCCACCAGCACCTTGCCCGAGTCGTGGGCGATGGACAGCTGCTGGCGCTGCTCCGGGCTCAGCGGGCCGTCCAGGGCCAGGCCGAGCATGCCCAGCAGGCCGTTGAGCGGGGTGCGGATCTCGTGGCTCATGTTGGCCAGGAAGGTGGCGCGGGCCTGGGCCATGTCCAGGGCGTTGAGGCGGGCGCGCTCCAGTTGCTGGTTGGATTGCGTCAGGCGGGCGTTGGCCGCCTTCAGCTCGGCGGTGCGCGCCGCCACTATGTTTTCCAGCTCGGCCAGGTAGCGGGTCAGGCGGTCCTCGGCCTCGCGGCGCTGCTCCATCTCCACGGCGATGTGGCTGAGCTGGCGGTTGGTCACCTCCACCAGCACGCCGATCTCGTCGCGCTCGTGGCCGTGGGGGCAGGGCAGGCGCAGGCGTGTGGGCGAACGCGGGTCGTGGCGGGCGAGCACTTCGATCAGGCTCACCAGCGGCTTGGTCAGCAGGCCGTAGAACAGCACCAGGAGGATCAGCGACAGCAGCAGGCTGCGGACGAAGCCGGAGAGCAGCGTCATGCCGGCGCGGCGCAGGAAGTCGTTGCCGAAGACGAAGGTGTCGATCTCCAGGCGCAGCACGCCGAGGGACTCCCCGGGCTGGTGCTCTATATACAGCGGTTCCTCGTAGACGCGCATGTGCCCGAAGAGGAAGTCGCTGAGCGGGCGCAGGTTGCTTTCCGCCGGCGCCCGGCCGGCGCTGGCCAGGGCCACGTCGGCGCTGTCGATGATCTCTGCGCGGATCACCGCCGGCGAGCGCAGCAGGCCGACCACCAGTTCCTGGGCCAGTTCGGCGTCTATGTTGTAGGCGATGCGCGCCGCCGGGTTGTGGCTGACGTCCAGCAGGGCGCGTACTTCGCGGTTGATGGAGGCGTCCTGGCTGGCATAATCGACGCCCACCTGGATGAGGCTGAGCAGGGTGCCGAGGATGAAGGCGACCAGCACCGTCAGGCTGGCCTGCTTGAACGAGAGGCGATGGGTGAGCGCAATATCCATGAGGTGCGGTACTTCGCCTCGAGAATGCTTTCCAGGCGCGTAGCATAGCCCAAGCCGGCAGGCTGTCGGCAGAGGCGATGCCATCCATGTGACATGACCGAACGACAGCGTCGCTACGCTGAAGATCCCAGGGAGAAAGCCGTGGATTCCCGTCTGAATGATTTCCTGGCCCGCGCCGAAAGCGTGCTGGCCCGGCTGGAGCCGTTGCTCCCGGCGCTGCGCGAGCCCATCGACTGGCAGCGTTGCCTGGCCGCCCGCTGGCACCGCGATGGCCGCAGCGGCTACCTGCAGGCGCTGCAGGTGAGCCTCGACCTGCGCCTGGACGACCTGCTCGGCGTCGACAAGCAGCGCGAACAGCTGGCCCGCAACACCCGCCAGTTCGTCGCCGGCAGGCCGGCCAACCACGCTTTGCTGTGGGGCGCCCGGGGGACGGGCAAGTCCTCGCTGGTGCGCGCGCTGCTGGCCGAGCTGGCCGGCGACGGCCTGCGCCTGATCGAGATCGAGCGCGACCACCTGGCCGACCTGCCGCGGGTGGTGGAGCAGTTGCACGGCCTGCCGCAGCGCTTTGTGCTGTTCTGCGACGACCTGTCGTTCGACGCCGGCGAGGGCGACTACCGGGTGCTCAAGAGCGTGCTCGACGGCTCGCTGGAGCAGGCTCCGGACAACGTCCTGCTGTACGCCACCTCGAACCGCCGCCACCTGGTCTCGGAGAAGCAGAGCGACAACGAGAACTGGAAGATGGTCGACGGCGAGCTGCACCCCAGCGAGGCGGTGGAGGACAAGATTGCCCTGTCGGATCGTTTCGGCCTGTGGCTGTCGTTCTACCCCTTCACCCAGGAGCACTTCCTGGACGTGGTGCGGCACTGGGTGGAAGTGCTGGCCGGCCGTTCGGGGCTGGCCTTCACCTGGGACGAGCCGCTGGAGAAGGAAGCCATCCGCTGGGCCCTCGGGCGCGGCAACCGCAACGGCCGCTGCGCCTATCAATTCGCCCGCCAGTGGGTGGGCCGTCAATTGCTCGAAGGAGAAGAACCATGATCGACCTGCAACAGACCGGCGCCGGGCTGGGTGGCTACGCGCTGCTGGCGGCGCAGGCCGAAGCGCTGTTCGCCGACGAGCGCGACTTCATCGCCAACGCCTCGCAGTTCGCCGCCCTGCTGTTCCACGAATTGGGCGACCTGAACTGGGCCGGTTTCTACCTGAACAAGGACGAGGAACTGGTGCTGGGCCCGTTCCAGGGCAAGGTGGCCTGCGTGCGCATTCCCTTCGCCAAGGGTGTGTGCGGCGCCGCGGCGCGCACCCGCCAGACGCAGCGGGTGGAGGACGTGCACGCCTTCCCCGGGCACATCGCCTGCGACAGTGCCTCCAACAGCGAGCTGGTGGTGCCGCTGGTCAAGGACGGCCGGCTGATCGGCGTGCTCGACCTGGACAGCCCGAGCATCGGCCGCTTCAGCGCCGAGGACCAGGCCGGCATCGAGCGCCTGGCCGAGATCTTCCTGCGCCTGACCGATTGCTGAGGCACGAATTGTAAGCGGGCCCTGCCCGCGAAATCGCGCGCAGGGCGCGCTCCTACAGGGGAATGACATCGGCGCTCGGGCTTTCCCCTCACCCCAGCCCTCTCCCGGAGGGAGAGGGAGCCAGTCCGTGCCGAGAGGAGGCCTGGTTCCAGCCGGCGACCCCTGCGCTAGCCGGCTAACGCCGAAACACCAACGCACGCCGAACGGTCCCCTCTCCCTCCGGGAGAGGGTTAGGGTGAGGGGGCCGCAGGCCTGCTCGCTCGATTCCGTGCCCCTATGCGCTCCGTGAGGCACGGCGTTTCCCCCCGCACCTGTAGAGCGGGCCCTGCCCGCGAAATCGCGCGCAGGGGAATGGCATCGGCGCTCGGGCTTTCCCCTCACCCCAGCCCTCTCCCGGAGGGAGAGGGAGCCAGTCCGTGCCGAAAGGAGGCCTGGTTTCAGCCGGCGATCCCTGTGCTTGCCGGCTGACGCCGAAACACCAATGCACGCCGAACGGTCCTCTCCCGAGGGAAGGAGCTAGTCCGTGCCGAGAGGAAGCCTGGTTCCAGCCGGCGACCCCTGCGCTAGCCGGCTAACGCCGAAACACCAACGCACGCCGAACGGTCCTCTCCCGGAGGGAGAGGGAGCCAGTCCGTGCCGAGAGAAGGCCTGGTTTCAGCCGGCAACCCCTGCGCTAGACGGCTAACGCCGAAACACCAACGCACTCCGAACGGTCCCCTCTCCCTCTGGGAGAGGGTTAGGGTGAGGGGGGCGCAGGCCTGCTCGCTCGATTCCGTGCCCCTATGCGCTCCGTGAGGCACGGCGTTTCCCCGCACCTGTAGGAGCGGGCCCTGCCCGCGAAATCGCGCGCAGGGCACGCTCCTACAAGGGAATGGCGCGGGTGGGGCGGCGTAGGAGCGGATCTCATCCGCGAACCGCGCCGATACCTCGGGCTATCGCGGACAAGGTCCGCTACGGGGATGTACGCCGTGCCCCGACCGAAGGCGTCTTTCTATTCAGGCCGGCGCCTGGGCGATGCGTGCGCGGATCTTGTCGACGACCCGCTGTTCACCCTCGAGAAGCGCCTGCAGGGCAGGGCGCTGCAGCATGCGCTGGAAGTGCGCGGCCAGACGCGGCCAGCGCCCGGCATCCAATACTTCCCCGCCGTGGCGCATGTTCACCAGTTGGCTGGCCACGGCGATGTCCGCCAGGCTGAAGCGGTCGTCGACGAAATACTCGGCTCCGCCCAGGCAGCCTTCCAGGTAGTCGAAGTGCGGCGGCAGTTTCTCCTGCAGCGCGGCCTCTACCGCCGCCTCGTCGCACGGCTTGCCCAGCAGCGGCTTGAGCAGGCGGTTGCGGAACACCGTGAAGGTGGCCAGGGGCGCCACTTCGTAGTCGGCGTATTTTTCCAGCCAACTGATCCGCGCGCGGGCCAGGGCGTTGCCGCCGCACAGGGGCGTGGCCTGGGGATCGCGGTCGTCCAGGTAGTGGCAGATGACGCTGGAGTCGGCCAGGGTGACGTCGCCGTCGCGCAGGGCGGGGATGCGTCGCAGCGGGTTGAGGTCGGCGTACCAGTCCGGCTGGTTGAACGGGTCGACGTTCTCCAGCTGGTAGTCCAGGCCCTTCTCCGCCAGGCACAGGCGGACCTTGCGGACGAAGGGGGATAGAGCGGCGCCGTAGAGGGTCAGGCTCATGCGGGTCTCCTCAGTCGTAGAGATTCTTCTTCTTCCAGATGTCGTCTTCGTCCAGCGCCTTCAGGCCTTCGGTCAGCTCGGTGTTTTCCTCGGCGGAGGGCTTGCTGCTTTCCAGGACCAGGGCGTTGGCGCGTTCGAGCTGTTGTTCCAGTTGCTTCAGCTGGGCCTGGTAGCGGCCGAGGTCGGCCTGCTTCTGCAGGTACTGCACGCCGCGCTCGAAGGCCAGGCGGGCCTGGCGGGGCTGGCCCTGCTGCAGCGCCTGCTGGCCGATGTTGGTGAAGAACTCTATATGCAGCTGGGTGAGCAGGTGGCGGATTTCCTTCAGCCAGCGCTGGGCGTCGTTGCGCGACAACAGGCCGTCCTGGGCGAAGCGGTTGATCTGGGCGTGCAGGCCCTCGAAAAGGAAGCGGACTTCCTTGGCCTTGGCTTCGGTGAGGATCAACTGCGGGGCGTTGCGCACTTCCATGGCGCTGCCCTGGCTTACCAGACGGTTGAGTTCGGCGACGCGCTCGGCGACCTGGGGCGTCTTTTCCAGCTTGAGCAGGCGTTCGCCCAGGGCGAGTTCGAAACGGCTGAGCAGCAGCTTGAGGTCCGCGGAGATGAACTGGCCGGGCAGGCTCTCGGCGATGGCGCCGCAGCGGCGGAAGCGATCCTGCAGGTCGGCTTTCTCCCGGGCCTTCTCCAGCTTACGGTTTTCCAGCTGCTGGTTGATGAAGACGATGGCGATCAGAATGACGATGCCGGCGACGACCAGGGCGGTGATGACGAGTGGCGACACCTTGGAAACTCCCTGAAGGATTTTTCCCGAGTGTAATGGCTCGCTGACACCGGTCATAGCGGCGGCGCAAAATTTGACCAGAAGTCTTTGATTTAAAAAAAATTTTCCGGAAGGGTTGACGCCCCTCCAAAGGCTCCATAGAATGCGCGCCACTTCGACGCGAAAGCCGAAAGGCAGAGCGAAGAAGCCGGAAAGAATGTTGTAAGTTCCGGGCCGCGTCCCCTTCGTCTAGTGGCCTAGGACACCGCCCTTTCACGGCGGTAACAGGGGTTCGAGTCCCCTAGGGGACGCCATTGCGGGAATAGCTCAGTTGGTAGAGCACGACCTTGCCAAGGTCGGGGTCGCGAGTTCGAGTCTCGTTTCCCGCTCCAGATTCCCGGTCATCGCCCCGGCGGTGAACGGAAAGCGAAATGGCGTTACCCTCCGGCCGAAAGCTGGAGGTTGCAACAAGTTGATGCGGGAATAGCTCAGTTGGTAGAGCACGACCTTGCCAAGGTCGGGGTCGCGAGTTCGAGTCTCGTTTCCCGCTCCAATTCGGATCGCCTTCGCGGTGATCCACACAAAAAGGCTGCCTCAGGGCAGCCTTTTTGCGTTTCCGTCCCCTCGCTTATCCGCAGGCGCCGGCTCGCTGCCCCGCGTTTCCCGCTCCAGCGCCTGGCGCAGGCTGGGCATGGCCGGTTGCGCGAGGTCGTCCAGGCGCCAGGCTCCCCCGCGCCTGACCAGGCGCAGCAGCACGCCGCGGCGCCACTGCTCGTGCACCAGGATCACCCTGGCCGTGGCCCGGCCCTCGCCGGCCAGGCTGACGTGCAGTTGCTCCAGTTCCAGGCCAGGCGAACGCCGGCAGACGCAGAGCGGGTCGTTCTCCAGCAGCCCCGCGCCTTCGTGGCGGGCGGCGCGGTAGGCCTTCAGCGCCCGCGCCAGCGCCGGGCTCAGCCAGCGCCGGGCGCGCGCCTCGCCGATATCGCCGGACAGCGCCCCGGGGCCTTCGTCGCCGTACAGCCGGCGCACGAAGCTTTCCACCTCGACCTTCGCCGTCCGCTGCCCGCCCTGGCTCTGGCCCTGGCTGCTGGGCGCCAGGCTCGCCAGCAGCACCAGCAGCAGGGCGAGGATGCTGCCCGAGCGCAGCCGCAGCCCTCCATGGCTGGTGGTCATCGGTGGGAGGTGCGGCATGGGGAGGTCCTGCGATAGCGCCTTGGCGAAGTGTTCCGGCCAGCTTGGCAAGGCTTGCCCGGCCGGTGGAATAAGGCGCAGGCGCGGGCGCCGGTGAGACGTTTCCTCGCCCCCGGGCAATGCCGGCGCCGGGCAGCGAATTCGGATTGCCCTTATTGGGTCCGCCGGGGGGATTTGCTGTGAGAGCGACGGCTTCCCCGGCGCCCCCATCATCTATCCACCGGAGCCCCGCTCGCCGGCGCACCGGCAGCGGCGCGGCCACGGGCGAGCCAGTAGTACAGCAGGCCGCTGGTTGACATGCCGACGAAGAACGAGAAGTTCGCCAGCAGGTTCAGGGCGGGGAGAGTCACGCAGAGAATGCCGAGCGATGCTGCCGGCACCAGCGCCTTGAGCGCGACGGGGTTGACGCCCCCGCAGTACCAGTAGCGCCCCCCGGGAGCGTTGCTGAACAGCTCGGCGACATCGATCTTTCGATGCTGGACCAGCCTGTAGTCGACGATCAGAATCCCGTACAGCGGGCCAATGAAAGCCGCCAGCATGTCGATGGTGTAGTGGATGATCGCCGGCGAGTCGTACAGGTTCCAGGGCGTCAGGAGCGCCGAGGCGACGGCGGCTATCAGGCCTGCGCCACGCCAACTGATTCGATCCGGCGCGACGTTGGAGACATCGAAGGCGGCGGAGACGAAGTTGGCCACGATGTTCACCCCCACTGTCGCCGTGACGAAGGTGAATGCCAGCAGTACCACCATGGTGGTGTTGTCGATCAGGCCGATGGTTTCCATCGGATCTTCGATCATCCGGCCGAAGACCGCCGGGGTGCCCGAGATGATCACGACCGAGATCAGCGAGAACACCGTGAAGTTGACCGGCAGCCCCCAGAAGTTGCCGCGCCGCACATCCTTCATCGACCGGCAATAGCGCGAGAAGTCTCCGAAGTTCAGCGTCGGCCCGGCGAAGTAGGCCACGATGAGCGAGGTGCCCACCAGGGCCTGCCCCAGTGTCTCGAGGGGCGTCAGGGTCTTTTCGGACAGGGACAGGCTGATCTCGCTCCAGCCCGCCTGGTAGACGATCCAGCCCATCAGCATGAACATCACCAGGTAGACGGCGGGCCCCGCCCAGTCCATGAACACCTTGATGGCATCCATCTTCATCAGGAACAGGGCGGTCTGCAGCGCCCACATACTCAGGAAGCCGATCCAGCCCAGGTAGGACAGGTTCAGGAAGCTGTGCTCGGTCAGCACCGCCAGCCCGGGGAAGACGCGCAGCAGGATGATGCTCAACGCCACAGATGCCAGGTAGGTCTGGATGCCGTACCAGACGATGGCGATGATGCCGCGGATCAGCGCGGGGATATTGGCCCCGTAGACGCCGAAGGAAAGCCGCGCGATCACCGGGAAGGGCACGCCGCTCTTCTGGCTGGGTTCGGCTATCAGGTTGGCGAGCAGCATGACGATGCATATTCCGCCCACCAGCACCAGGAAGATTTGCCAGGACTGCAGGCCCAGCGTGAACAGGGTGCCGGCGAAAACGTAGCCGCCCACGCTGTGCACGTCGGACATCCAGAAGGCGAAGATGTTGTACCAGTTCCAGGTCTGCTTCGTCGGCAACAGGTCCTCGTTGGCCAGGGAGGTGTCCGTGTCGCTCGGCGGCCGGGATGGATCGGAATCGGGCGAGTGTGCGCGGTGCTGCGAGTCGGGCTGGGTCATTGCGGCACTACCTCCATGCTGGGGCGAGCGAGCACCCCGTATGCTTGTGTGGCCCAGTCTATGGCTCTTGCCGGTCCATCCACCTGTCGCTCGCTGACAAGCACCTGGCTTTGGACGCCAATCGTGGTGACGCCCGCTAGACGGTCACGCACAGCATTCGCTGGCGGAATTGCTGCGGGCTGCAGCCGAACCAGCGGTGGCAGGCGCGGTTGAAGTTGCTGGGATCGGAAAAGCCCAGCAGGAAGCTGATCTCGGTGACGCTGGTCTCGCTGTGCGCCAGCAGGTCGTAGGCCATTTCCTTGCGGCCGTTGTCCACCAGTTGCTTGTAGCAGCAGCCGGCATCGTCGAGCCGACGCTGCAACGTCCTGGGCGACAGGTTCATGACCCGTGCCACCTGGCACAGGGGCGGCTCGCCCGCGGAAAGCATGCGTTGAATGTGGGCGCGCACCCGGTTGAACACGTCGTTCTCGCGAAAGTGCGACAGGTAGCCGTTGATCAGCTCTTCATTGACCTGGACCAGTTGGGGATTGCCGCCGGCATAGGGCTCGATCACGTTCTCGTAGTGGAAGGTGATGGAGTCGCACTCCGCGCCCAGGCATACCTCCGTTCCGAAGTACGCATCCAGGGCCCGGGCCTGCGGTCCGGCCGCCATGACCGAGGTGACCCCCAGCGGCACCACCGGATGCTGGGCGAGGGAACAGGCCTGGCGGCTGATGAAGGCCAGCATCGCCAGGCTGAGCGGGCGCTGGCGTATGTCGTCCTCGTCGGTGTGCAGTATCACCCGCGTGCGCCGGCGCTCGTGCTGCAGCTCGATGCTCAATGAGGTGCAGACGAGCCTGCTGTAGTTCGCGAACAGTTCCAGCAACTGGGCCAGCGAGCCGCTGGCCATCAGGGCCAGCCCCAGGGAATGGAGCGCGGGAGCCTGCACCTCCTTGCCTACCCGCAGGCCAAGCAATGGGTCTGCGCTGGCGCGGATGGCGAGGCGCCAGAACCACTTGACCGCCTCTCCGTCATAGCGCGCCGCGGGGACGTTCAGCAGCCGGACCTCCAGCCCGGTCGCCTCCATCAGCGCGATCGGGTCCACGTCGTATCCCCTGAGCGTCTGACAGACCGATCGAACCAGGCTGGAAAGCACCGAGGTTCTGACGCCAAGGCGACCCCCGTCGCCTGGTTTCCTCTCGTTGGTGACTGCTGCTTCTGACATTTGTCACATGCCCCTGTACATGGGAAAGGGCATCCCGGGCGCCTCAGGCCGCTGCGTAGGTCGCACCCGAGGCTTGCGTCGAAATACGCGTGCCGGCCTGCCCGGCGATGATCCGTTCGATGTCCTGCAGCGCGCCGATGACCGCCGGGCATCCCGTGGCGCGGGCGAAGTCCACCGCTGCCTGCACCTTGGGCCCCATGGAGCCCGCGGCGAATTCGAACTGCAGGATCGAGTCGGGGTCGGCAGCGCTGATCCGTCGCCGCGTGGGTTTGTCCCAATCGACGTAGACACCATCGACATCGGTGGCTATGACCAGCAGATCGGCCTGGACCGACTGCGCCAGGAGCGCCGTGGCCAGGTCCTTGTCGATCACCGCTTCGGCTCCGCACAGCATGCCTTGGGCGTCATAGTAGGCCGGAATGCCCCCTCCGCCCGCGCAGATCACGATGCAACCATGCTCAATGAGCAGTTTCAGCGGGGTCAGACCGAATATTCTTACAGGGCGCGGGCTGGGGACCACGCGCCGGTAGTGGCCGTTGTCGCGGGCCATCGTCCAGCCCTTCTCGGCGGCGATCCATTCGGCCTCTTCCCGCTCGTATACCGGGCCGACCGGCTTGCTGGGGCATTGGAAGGCCGGGTCGTCGGGCGCCACCTCGGTTTGCGTGAGTATGGTCGCCAGCGAGGCGCTCCTGGGCACGAAGTTGGCCAGCTCCTGCTGGATCATGTAGCCGATCATGCCCACCGATTCGGCTCCCAGCACGTCCAGCGGGTACATGGGCACGTCCTTGTAGGCGTTGCTTTGCAGCGCCATCAGGCCGACCTGCGGGCCGTTGCCGTGGGTGACGATCAACTGGTTGCCCTCATAGGCCCTGGCGATCTGCTCGCAGGCCGCGCGGACGTTCTGCCGCTGGTTCTCCGAGGTCATCGGCTCGCCGCGCTTGAGCAGGGCGTTGCCGCCCAGTGCGATCACGATTCTCATGTCTTGCCCCCTGTGTTCAGTATTTGCAGACACGCATCGGTTCGCCGATGGGCTCGCCCTGGATGCCCGTGTCGGCCTGGTACACCAGATGGCCGCGCACCAGCGTGTGGGTGATGCGGCAACCGATCCGCATGCCCTCGTAGGCGCTCATGCGGTTCTTGTAGTGCAACTGCGCAGCCGTGACGGTATAGCTCTGGCAGGGGTCGAGAATGGCGATGTCGGCATCCTTGCCCAGGGCGATTTCCCCTTTCGCCGGCAGGCGGAAGCGCCGTGCCGGTTCGGTCGCCAGCGCGTTCATCAGGATCGTCGGGCTGATGCTGCGTTTCAGAACGGCCGCGTCGAACATCGCATCCACGCTGTTCTGGCAACCGCTGATGCCTCCCCAGGCATCGAAGGCGTTGGGCGATGCCTTGAGCTGCGGCGTACAAGGCGAATGGTCCGAACCCAGGATGGCGATCCGCCCTTGCTCCAGCAGTTGCCACAGGCGCGCCTGGTTCGCGCGGTCGCGAATGGGCGGGGAGCATTTCGCGCGGGGGCCTATGGCGTCCAGGTCCTCGGTGGCCAGCAGGAAATAGTGCGGGCAGGACTCGCAGGACGCATCGACGCCCTCCGCCTGTGCCTGCAGCACGGCCTCGATGGCCTCCGGGCAACTGCAATGGGCGATGTGCACACGGCAGCCGGTTTCCCTGGCCAGCAACAGTACCCGCTGCACGGCCTCCACCTCGGTGAACACCGGCCGCGTCGCGACATAGTCGGACACCAGTGTCTTGCCCTGCGCCCTGGCCTGCTGGCCGAGCCCGTCGGTAATGGCCGCGTTCTCGCAGTGGACCACCAGCAGGTCACCGGTACGCGCCAGTGTCTGCATGCCGAGGTAGAGCTGGTAATCGTCGACGTTCCTGAAGTCGCCCGGCTCGTCCGAGCCGCAGGTGGCGACGAAGCACTTGTAGGCCGCGACGCCGGCCGCGGACAGCGGCTCGAGGTCGGCCAGGTTCCAGGGCACCAGCCCGGCCATCGCTGCGTAGTCGACGTAGCATTGGCCGCGAGCCGCGGCCAGCTTGATCTCCAGGGCGGCGAGGTCGGTGGTGGCGGGGAGGGTGTTGAGCGGCATTTCCACGAAGGAGGTCGTGCCTCCCGCCGCCATGGCCCGGGTACCGGTGCGGTAGCCTTCCCATTCGGTGCGCCCGGGTTCGGAAATGTGCATATGCACATCGACCATGCCCGGCAGCACGTAGCTGCCCTGGGCGTCGATCGTCCGCGCCGCCTCGCCCAGTTCGGTGCCTATGGCGGCGATCCGCCCGTCGTGCAGGCCCAGGTCGAGCCGTTTCACCTCGTCCCGGAGCACCACCAGTCCATTCTTGATCAGGGTGTCGAACATGCTCGGATCTCCCTACAGGCCTAGCGAGAGGCTTTGCATCAGATACAGCGCTGCGCTGGCGATCGCGCCCAGCATCAGCATCAGGGGCGTATAGAACCGCAGCCATTTGCCGTACTCGATACGGGCGATGCTCAGCGTCGCCACGAAGAACCCGGAGGTGGGGAAGAATACGTCGGTGAGCTGGCCGCCCCAGGCATTGGCCGAAACCACCGCCTGCTGCGAGATATCGAGCAGCGAGGCCAGCGGGGAAATGATCGGCATGGTCAGCACGGTGAGCGCCGTCGCGCTGGGGATCAGGAAGTTGAAGAGCGACTGCTCCCAGAAGATGGCGATCGCACTCAGTTCCGGGGGGACCGAGCGCATCATGTTCTCCAGCCAGTACACCAGCGTATCGGTGATGACGCCCTGGTCCATGACGACCGCGATGGCGCTGGCCACGCCGCACAGCAGGGCCGCCACCATCATGTCGCGCATGCCGGCATTGAGGTCGTCGCAGATCTGCTGCGGCCGCTTGCCCGCCACCGCCGCAGTGATCACGCCTATGCACAGGAACAGGCCGCCGATGGCTTCGAAGCCGAGGTTCTGCGTCAGGATCAGGGCGATGGCGATCGGGAACATCGCCAGGCAGGCGATCCCGGCCAGCTTCTGGCGGGCGCTGAAGGTCAGCTTTCGATCCTCGCCTTCTTCCTCGGCGATCTTCGCGCGGATTTCCCGGTCGGACTCGAGGCTCAGGCTGGATGCGGGGTCGCGTTTGACCCGCGCGGCATAGCGCATCACATAGGCGATGCCGACCAGCAGGACGACCAGCAGCACAAGGGCTCGGAAGGCGGAACCGGAAAACATCGGCAGCTGTGCGATCTGCTGGCCGACGCCGATGGAGCTGGGAATGGTCAGCCCGAAGGTGAAGCCCAGGCAGGGGCCGAGCAGGGCCACGGCCGTCGCCGTCATGCCGTCGTAGCCGAGCCGATAGAACAGCGGCAGCAGCACCGGCAGGTAGGCCAGCGACAGCTCCGGGGTGCCGATGAAGGCCGCCAGGCTGGTGAAAATGCCGATCAGGATCGGGATCACCATGAAGCCTTTGTCGCCGACGGCCCTGTTCAACTGCAGCACGCCCATGTCGATCAGGCCCGCGCGTTTGATCAGGCCCATGCACCCGCCCATCATGAAGGTCAGGAACACGACCCCGGCACCGCGCTTGAGGCCGTTGGGGATCGCCGATACCAGGTCCATGACGCCCACCGGCTGCTGCTCGATCCGATGGTAGGTGCCGGCGATCACCAGCGTCTGCTGGCCCCGTGAGGTTTCCACGGTCTGCCTTTCGTACTGCCCGGCCGGGATCACGTAGGTGAGCGCGGCCACGGCCAGGATGAACAGCACCAGCACGATGTAGATGTCCGGCATGCGGAACTTCGGGCGTCCCCCGTCTATGGGGGGCGGGGCATGGGGCGTCATCATCAGTTCACTCCCACGACTGCGCACAGCAGCGCCATGCGGATGGCGACGGAGAAGCCGATGGCGCGGAAGTACAACTGGTGTTCGGTGTTGTCGATGGCGAAGTCGAACTCGCCGGGATTGCGCGGCAGTGAGTGGTGTACGCCAACCACCTTGCCGGTCTTCTGGCGGATCTCCTGCAGCATTTCCATGCTCAGGTAGTACTTGGCCATGGTCTTGACGAAGTCTTCGCGGTTCGGATCGTCCTTCTTGACCGAGCAGCCGGGCAGATAGATCAGGTCTACGTCCCTCTCGATGTACAGCTCCTTGTTCTGGCTTTCGCTCAGGTCGAAGTGCTCCTCGAATTGCGCGCCCATGCGCACCAGCTTGTCGCGTACCACTGCGGGAGTGCGCAGTTCGCTGGTGCCGGTGTAGATGATCTTGGCGCCCATCGCCGCCAGCGCCAGGGCGAACGACTGCCCGGAGCGGGCCCGCGACAGGTCGGGCGTGGCGATGGCCACCGTCACGCGGCTGAGGTCGCCGAAGGCGCGCCAGCAGGTGTAGCAGTCGAGCAGGCCCTGCGTGGGGTGGGTCACGTGCCCATAGCCGCCGGAGATCACCGGCGACGCATGGCCCTCCAGCTCGGCCAGCGTCTCCAGCGCTTCGCGGTCATCGGGATGGCGCATGACGATCACGTCGGCATATTCCGAGGTCACCCGCAGGCTGTCGTACAGGCTTTCGTTCTTGGCGGCCGATGAGTTGTGCAGCGGATCCGACTCGGTGATGACGCTGCCGCCCAGGCGCAACATCGCATCCTCGTGGCTGCAGCGCGTGCGGGTCGATGGCTGGAAGAACAGGGTATAGAGCACCTTGCCCCGCAGCAGGTCCAGCCCGGTGCGCATGAAGGGCTCCAACTGCCGCGCAGCCTGGAAGAGAGCGCCGAGCTGGTCGCTGCTGAAGTCATCCAGGAAGGTGATGTTCCGGCCTCGCATTTGCGTGGCGGCGAGGTGGTCGCGGATATCCAGTGTCTTGAAGTTCTGATCGAGTGCCATGAGATGCTCCTACTGTGTCGTTACTGATTCGTAGGGAAGCCGGGCGGCCTCGTTGGCGGGACTGGTGGCGTCCGGCGCGGGATTGCTCAAACCTCGACGTCGCGGTGGCAATCCTTGGAGTAGATGTAGGTGAACGGCTCGCGTCCGACGCCGTAGGCGGCCTGCTTGCAGTACGGGCCGAACCAGATGAAGTCGTCCTTCTGGATCAGATACCAGTCCTCGTCCAGCAGGTAGCAGCCCTGGCCCTCGTAGACGTAGGCGCCGTGCTCCTGGACGTGGGTCTCGATGATGTTGTGGCTGGCGCCCGGGTCGAAGCTGAGGATGTGCATGTTCATGTCGAAGCACGGCTCGACGGGCAGCAGGTCCTTGATATGGACGTTCGCCATGCCTTCGTAGTCGGTCCAGGCGATGTCGTTGGCATTGGCGAACACCGCGTATGGGCACGAGCCGGCCGGGTGGGGGATGAAACGCTGCTTGTAGAGCAGGATGCGGCCGGGCTGGCCGTTGGCATTCTCGAAAGCGATGCCCGTTCCCGGTGGCGCGTAGGCGTATCCGCCCTGGCGCAGGGTGGTGCTGTCGTCGCCCACGCGAACCTTCAGCTGCGCCTCGCCGTCGAGCAGATAGAGGAAGGCTTCCTCGTGGGGTAGCCCGCCGTAGGCCTGGGTGGTGCGAGCCTGCGGGCCCAGCGTGCCGATCAGTTGCACGAAGCTCGCACCTACCTTGGGCGTGGCCAGCAGCGTCATGCAGCAGTCGACGATGCCGGGGATGCTGTTTATGACGCGCCCGTCCGGCGAGATGACGGCGTAGTTGCCGTGCTTGACGACGGAGCGGTTCTTCAATAGTCCCTCGGGATACCCTCGCATGACGCATTCTCCTTTTCCGGTGGTGCGCGGTTCGATTGGTGCGTTGCGGAAAAGGTACGGCGCGGGGTTTTCGGCGGGGATAGCCGGGCATGACAACGACCTGTCTTTTGATGCCAAAAGCGCGGTGGCCCCATTTTTCGCCCTTTTCAGGGCCCCCGCTGCGTGCATTCGGATTGTCCCTATAGGCCCCGTCCGGGGCCTTTGTTGAGATGGCGCCTCCCGCAGGAAGGGCGCGCGCCATGGCCCGCCTTTCTCCGCCATGCGGAGCGACAGCGCGCTCCGTCCCATGGCGTGCGCGGGTTGGCCGTTCATCTGTGGACTATTTCGATCATGCAAAACGATTTCGTAGGGCCGCTTCTAGAGGAAGTCTGCCGCCGCTTCGACATGGCGCCGGAAAACGCCGGGAAGCTCCTGGGCCTGCTGGCGCACCTGGTGCTCGACGAGCAGCGCGGCGGCTGGGCCGGTTTCGTCCAGCACCTGCGCCGGCAGGGGCTGGGCGCCTGGCTGCAGGGTGGCCCCCCTGCGCAGGCGCCCGACCGCGCCCAGCTGGAGCAGGTGTTCGACGCCAGCACGCTGGGCCGCTTTGCCCGGCAGCTGGGGCTGTCCGACGAGGGGCTGGAAGAGGCGGTCGCCGCCTGCCTGCCGGAACTGCTGGCCGGGCTGGACGCCGCCAGTGGCGCGGCGCAGGCCGGAGCCGAGGGGCTGACTGTGCTGATGGCCGACACCGCCGAATTGCTGCCGGCGCTGCGGCCGGAGGCGATCGGCGAGCCGGCCGGGCCGCGACCGGAGGCGAAGCGTGGGCTGGCGCCCTGGTTGGGCGCGCTGCTGGTGCTGTCGCTGCTCACCATGGTGCTGTCGTTCCGCCATTGCTCGTCCGCGCCCGTGGCCCAGGCGCGGGTGGCGTCAGCCGTGGAGGTGGCTCCGCAGCCCGAGGCCAGCCCGGTGCTGGAGGCGCCGCGCTTCATGCTCGAACTGCGCGAGGGCAAGGTGCGCATCAATGGCCAGCTCACCAGCATCGACGAGCGCGCGGCGCTGCTGGGGCGGCTGAAGGAGGTCTTCGGCGCGGAGCGCCTGCGGGGCGACATCCTGGTCAAGCGGCAAACCAGCCCCGCGGCCTGGCTCGACGGCCTGCTGGAGCTGCTGCCGGAACTGAAGGTCGAGGGGCTCAAGCTGGGCTTCAACGGCGAGCGCATCCGCATGGATTCCACCGCGCTGAGCCAGGGGCAGCGCATCGAGCTGTCGCAGAAATTGCGCGAGACCTTCGGCGGCTTCGAATTCCTGGGGCTGTGGAACCGCACCCTGGCCGCCCTCAACGGCCTGCCGCCGGGCTCCGGCGCCCGGCAACTGGCCGATGCCCTGACCCAGTTGGGGATTCGCTTCGACAACCGCTCGAGCACCATCAGCCGCGACAGCGACGAGGTGCTGGCCGAAGCCGCCGAAGCCATCCGCCAGGCGCCGCCGGGCACCCTCGTGGAAGTGGGCGGGCACACCGACGACAGCGACGATTCGCAAAGCAGCCAGCAGGCCTCCCGCGTTCGGGCCGAGGCCGTGGTGGCGCGCCTGGTGGAACTGGGCGTGGCGCCCGACCGCCTGCAGGCCAAGGGCTACGGGCGCAGCCAGCCGCTCTTCAGCAACGCCACCGAGGCGGGCCGGGCGCGCAACCAGCGTATCGAGTTCAGCGTGCTGGAGTGATCGAGAGGTCAGCCGCTCCGGGCTTCCCGATACCGGATCGGCTAGTGGCTGCCTAGGCCACCACCAGTGGTCGCCAGCAGCTATTGTCGGAAAGTAGTACTGCTGGGCTCGGTGGCTTGCCATTGGGGCAGCAACTAGTAGTAGCACGCCTAGTCGGTGGGCAACTCGCCGGGAAGTCGGCCACCAACTTGCCGCTGTGCTAGAGCTGCATCTTGTTGATGCGGGTATTGGGTTGTCGTGAGATGGTGAGGGTGTTAGATCACATTCCCACACATAGCAGGAAAATACATACGGGAATATAGGCTTGTGCCGATGGTCATCCCTTTAAGGAGTCTCTTATATCTCAGTGCCTCACTTACTTTGCATTGACCAGGGATCGGATGAATCCTCAATGTTGGGTCCAGCTCAGCGGTAGAGTCTTGTTGTTCCTGAGGAAGGGCAGTGCAAGAGCCATCTGCTCGCACTGACCGAGCCGCCTATCGTTGCAGGGGCATGATAGGCCATCTTGCCAGGCTCGATCGTATGGCCATGGTTGAACCTATTGCTGACGACTGCACCGAATGCAGCTTATCAGTTGCTCTGATCTCGCAGGATAAGCTGTTGACCGACTAGAGGTTTTTGTCGGTTGTTGAAGCTGTTGAAGCAGATGTTTGCTGCCCGTCCCACCGAGGATTTGCACAGCCGAATGAGCCAGAAAGTTCAGGAGGAATTTTCATGCTTCACAGCAATTATCTGAAGCAGCTGGATTTGCAGGACATCGTGGTGTTCCTCAACCTGTTGGAGCAGCGTAGCGCCAAGCGTACCGCCGAGCTCATGAACGTCAGCCAACCCACTGTTAGCTACTGCCTCAAGCGCTTGCGCAGCTGCTTCGACGACGCATTGTTTGCTTCGTCGCAAGGGGGACTGAAACCTACCACCAAGGCGGAAAAGATTGCGCCTTACCTGCGGATGGTGGTCGAGTCGGTTAACCGCTGCGCAGAGGGCATTGGTGAAGCTTTGCCCCTGACGGAGCGCAAGATCTGGAAGCTATGCGCCCCCGAGTATTTCGAGCTGTTGTTTCTGTCTCAGGCGTTGGCCGTGCTATCAAGCGCCCATGCCTCGAATACTTCCCTGCACCTTGAACGATTGAGCCGCGACCTGCCGGTAGATCGGCTGATCTCTGGCGACATCGATATCGCCATTGGCTTCGGACCTGGTTATCACCAGATGCACCCGGAGCTGCAATGGCAGCCGGTGCTCAACGATGAGTTTGTGTGCTTGACCAGCCAAGCGTCACTCACCAGCGAAGAAGCCATGAGCCTGGATGAATTCTGTGCTTCGCCTCAGGTGTTTCCGACACCGTGGATCTCGGAGAAGAACATGGTTGACAGTTGGCTGGAAAAGGTCGGCCGTTCGCGCAATGTTCTGGTACGGGCGAATGGTTATCAGGCTTGCGTCAACATCGTTGCTGCGGTGCCTTCGACCGTAGCGATGCCCGCGCGTCTTCTGCCGTATTTACGCATCCCGCAGGAACTGAAGGTCTGCCAACCGCCGATGGGCTTCCCCTCCTTCACATTAGACATGGTTTGGGCTCGGAGTCGTGGACAGAGCAAGGACATTTCCAGTCTGCGCAAGCTGGTCCACGACGTGGCCGGGGGGATGCTGATAGAACGCTGAGAATGTACTTTTAAATTTTCTACAGGCATTTAGATTTCTTAAAACCAGTATCTTCGAAAATTCACTTATTGTGTATCTGCCCAGGTGGTCAAGACTACTGCCTGTTCACAATAGGAAGAGGAATTGAAGATGCTGAATAAAGTTCAATCGGTAGTTTTTCCATTTTATCGGCAGCCTGTGCCCTGCTATGGATTCGAATGTGTCTATGCTGTCGAGTCGGGACTGCGTGTTTCCGACTCGATCAACAGCGAAACACTCTATGGCGATCTCGCTCATAGCGGTGCAGTGATCTATCGTGACTTTGCCGATACGCTCGAGGATTTCAACAACCTCGTCAGTGCGCATTCATCACGTGTCACCTTCGATCCGGCGCGCAAGGCCGCGACTTCGAACACTGCGGAAATCGAAGCGGGCGTGTACGAGATGGGCCTGCATCGTGAGAACGGCAACCTACCATTTAATCCTGATCTGCAGTGGTTCTATTGCCTGGAACCTGCGCTGGTAGGATCCGAAACGACGATGTGCGACGGCTGGCGAGTACTGTTTGAGCTTTCGGCGAAAACCCGCAAGCACTTCGAAACTCGCGATATCCGTTATGTCCGGCGTATTCCCTGGGCAAATGTAAAGCGCTTCCTCAGTATCGAGTTGAATCTGCCGATAGAAGATATTACGGATGAGCATTTATACCAGGTTAACGAACATGTGAAAGGTCAGGCTTATCAACGCATTGATCAAAATCTTATTTCTTCGAAGTTTGTTGTCTCCGCACTGGAAATAAGTTGCTTTAGCGGCAGGAAAGCTTTTTGCAACTCCATGCTTGGGCCCAGTGTCAACTACGAGCCTCCACTCATTACATGGGCCGATGGTGAAGATATTTCGCTGGATATCTGGGACGAGATCAAGGAAATAACTGCGCGCAACACTTACAGCCATTTTTGGAAAAAGGGCGACATCGTTGTCATTGACAACACCCGTGTTATGCACGGTCGCCGTCGGCTGGACGATACTTCCCGCCGGATCTTTGGTGCCCAGAGCTATCGGCATGGGGGGAACAGCCAATGATCAGCAGGAAAATGCAAGACTATTTGGCGAGCGCACCCGACCGTGTGGTGATTCGGGAGATGAATGGCCGCACTTATAGGCTGCACGAGTTGCGTCGGGACGTAATGCGCTTGGCATGCGCCCTGGAAGGCCGTATGGGTCATTGCGAGCGCAAAGTGTTCGGGATCGCCATGCGTTCCTGCTATGAGTGGATCTACACCCTGTTGGCGATTCAACAGGTTGGCGGTGTGCTGCTGCCCGTACCTATCGAGTTCTCCGATGACCAAATCGGTAGTCTGCTGGGCAAGGCTACGGCAGTGTTTGTGAACGATGAAAGGACTGCCAGCCGCTTGCACAACATTTTCCCGGGCAAGTCTTGCTTCATTCCTGAGCACTTGATGAACGAGGAGGTCGGCGAGGCATGGGGTCAGCAAGATGAGCTGATCCCGGCGGGCATCGTGTCGATCATTCATACTTCCGGCACCACTTCCCGCCCCAAGGGCGTGATGATCCGGGACGAGGCGGTCGGGTTGCTGGTCGACAACGTGATGATGCGGTTACCACAACAACCACTGCATTATTTCTCGATCGTGCCAATGAGCCTTCTGATCGAGCAGGTGCTGGGGGTGTTCATTCCGGTTCTGTCTGGCGGCACCCTGACACTCATGCCCGAAGGCGTGGCCGAATACGGCGCCGCGAGTGGAAATGCCAGGCAGTACCTGGAGCTGATTGCGCCTAACCAACCCAACTTTCTCTATCTGCCGCCAAAGCTGTTGGAGGAGGCCAACCTGTTGCTCGAGCACTGTTCGGTGGAGGAACTGTTCGGCCCGCTGCGCCCGCACATCATCACAGGTGGTGCGAAGATTCCGGTCAGCGTGCTGGAAGTCCTGGACGCTCGAGGCGTGCAGGTGTTCGAGGCGTATGGCCTGAGCGAGAACTCTTCGATCATCTCGCTGAACTCGCCCGTTGAGCGTCGCATAGGATCGGCAGGCAAGTTGCTCGACGGCATCGAGCCCAAGCTGGTCGATGGCGAGTTACTGGTGAAGACGCCGACGCTATGCGCGGGGTACTACAACGCCGACGACACCGCCTGCGATCTGTCCGACGGTTATCTGCACACCGGTGATATTGCCGAGTTGCGCGACGGCTACCTCTACATCACCGGGCGCAAGAAGCATGTGATCATCCTTTCCACTGCTCGCAACATTTCTCCGGAATGGGTGGAGAGCGTCTACAAGGAAAGCCCGGTGGTGGACGACATAATCGTCATGGGCGAAGGACGAGACGAGCCATGTGCCGTTGTGCTCAGCACTTCTGACCAGGAACGGGTGCGCGAGGAGATGGCCCGCCTGGAGCACCGGCTTGCCGATTTCGCCCGGGTAAGGCGTATCCGCGTTATCGACGATATCGCCAGCTTCCGTGACCAGTTCTACACCGTCACCGGTCGGCCACGGCGCGCCGAGATAGAGGCCCATTTCATCGACCAGATGTATGTCTAGGGGAATGGCCATGTATCTCGTGCGTAATTTCTACAAGGGCTGCCCCGGCTACCGTTGTCTGCAGGAGGCGGTGCGCGCCCATTACCTCAAGCACTACGGCGCGACACCGGAGCCCCGGCCCGACTTGTTCGTCTGCCTCACCAACTCGAATGGCGGCGCTCCGGGCTATGCCTGTGCAGGCGTTAGCTACGGTGATTCCGGCAAGTTGTTCAGCGAGTACTACCTGGACGAGGAGCTGGACGAGCGTTATGCGATCGACCGTGCACGCATTGCCGAAATCGGTGCTTTCTCTTCGTTCCAAAGCGGCAGCGGGGCAGGCAAGTACCTGCTCGACAATGTCATCAAGGCTTTGGCGCTACGCAATTTTGGGCTGGTGGTACTGACCGCGACAGCGCAGGTACGCCAACTCCTGGCGCCGATTGTTGACAACCTCGATGACCTCGGCGGCGCCGAGCGCAGTCGTGTCAAGGACCCAGGTGTCAATTGGGGCACCTATTACGATCAGGCACCGCGGGTAGTAGCCGCTCGTTTGTCATCCCCCATCGCGTGGCTCACGGCGCCCACGCCACCAGTAGCCCAGTCTCATTTCGCCAGTCGGAAATTTGCCTAACCACATCCCATTCCGGGCATACCCACGCCCGGAATTCCGGAGATAGCCATGAACGCGAACAAGCGTTACGAGAATTTCATCGTCTTTTTGGCGCCGCTGATTAACAGCCTCGGTGGTATCGCCATCGACCTGTATGCGCCCAGCATTCCTTCCATGGGCCGTGAGTTGGGGGCTGGCCCCTCGCTCATGCAGAACACCATTACCATCACCTTATTGTTCTATGCCATCGGCCAACTGTTCTTCGGCATCATGGCCGATGCTCGAGGCCGCAGGCCGGCTGTGCTGCTGGGGCTTTCCGTGTTCCTGGCGGGTAGCTTGCTGGCCACGGCCGCGACCTCCATCGACATGCTGTTACTGGCCCGGGCCCTGCAAGGCTTTGCCATCGGTGCATGCCAGGTGGTTGCCCGGGCCTTGCTGGTGGACGTCGTCAAGGGGCCTCGCTTCTATGTGGCGATCATTTACCTGAGCCTGGCCTTCGGCCTGGGACCGGTCGTCGCGCCGTACGTGGGTGGGGTGATCGAGGTGCACCTGGGCTGGCGCTACAACTTCGTCCTGTATGCGGCTTATGCCGTGATTGTGCTGGCGTTCGTACTGGCCGGGCTGAAGGAGTCCCTCGCTCCAGTTGCCCGGCGTAGTGTGCTGCAGATCGTTGGAGGGTATCGCTTCATCCTCGTTGACAGCCGTTTCTGCACCTCGGTGATCATTCTCGGCTCAAGCTTTTCGGCCTTCCTGTTGTGGAACGTGTTTGGCCCGCATATCGTCCAGGAGCGCCTGGGCCATAGCGCCCAATACTTCGGTACCACGGCATTGGGGGTGGGCAGCTGCTATCTGGCAGGAACCCTGTTCAATCGTGTTCTGATCCGCGTCGTCTTTCCGGAGACGCTGATGTGGACGGGCCTGGGGCTGTTCTTGCTGGGCATCATCAGCATCGCTGCAGTGCCGGATGCGTTGAGTCTGACGAACATCCTCGGTGGCATCATGCTCATTGCCTTCGGCCAGGGCTTCATCTTCTCTAATGCCATGGCTCGCTCCATGTCGTTGTTCCCCGACCGCGCAGGGGTGGCGGCGAGTTTGCAGGGGTGCCTTATGCTGGTGTTCGGGGCGTTGACCTCGGGTGTCGTCAGTACCCTGCCGCTGGAGTCGAACCTGGCGATTGCCGGCGTGTTTTTCGTCCTGTTGCTGGTATCGCTTTCAGGGATGCTGGCTGCCAGGGCGAGGTGGCAGGTATCCATGGCCTGACGCATGAGGCCAAGCGTACACGCGGTAATACGTTGGAGCGGCTTGTCTGACGTAGCGATGGCTTCGCAATCTCATACGCCTGTCTCCTCGACGGGCGTATGAGGCGAGAACTTCCATCAATGGTCAGTCAGCCCGGCTATTGTTCATAGTGAGAGTCATTGTTGCCTGGGACCAACGGGCATCCAGTTACTCTGAGCGTTCGCTGCCCCGGCGGTCGATGGTCTTCCCTGTATCGTGCCGCTTGTTAGTTTCTGCGGCCTTCAGCCAACTGCCCGCGCGGCTGGCTGAGGGGCTTGCAGTAACTGGAACAGGTCCTTCGGGTCCTGCGGCCGTGGCACCAGTTCGATGTCGCGGCCGATGCCGCGTTCGCGCGCGGCGTCGTGCAGCCAGCGCAGGGCGGAGAAGTCTTCCAGGGCGAAGCCCACCGAGTCGAACACGGTGATCTGCTCGGCGTTCTGCCGGCCCTCGGCGGCGCCGGCGAGGATGCGTTGGAACTCGATCACCGGGAAGTCCGCCGGCATCTGCTGGATGTCGCCTTCGATGCGGGTCTGTGGTTCGAACTCGACTATCACCCGCGCGCGCTCCAGCACTTCGGCCTGCAGTTCGGTCTTGCCCGGGCAGTCGCCGCCCACGGCGTTGATGTGCATGCCCGGTTCGAGCATGTCGGCCGTGAGGATGGTGGCGTTGGTCTTGTCGGCGGTGACCGTGGTGACGATGTCGGCGCCGCGCACCGCTTCACGCACCGAGTCGGCGACTACCAGCTTCAGGCCGGGGAGGCCGGCGAGGTTGCGCTGCAGCTTGGCGGTGGCCGCCGGGTCGATGTCGAACAGGCGGATTTCCTCGATGCCCAGCAGCTCGTGGAAGGCGATGGCCTGGAACTCGCTCTGCGCGCCGTTGCCGATCAGCGCCATGCTTCGGGCGTCGGGGCGGGCCAAGAAGCCGGCGAACAGCGCCGAGGTGGCGGCGGTGCGCACGGCGGTGGTCAGCGTCAGTTCGCCGAGCAGCAGCGGGTAGCCGGTGTTCACCGTGGCCAGCACGCCGAAGGCCATCACCGTGGGCAGGTCGACGCGGTGGTTCTTCGGGTGGCCGTTGACGTACTTGAAGGCATACAGCTTGCCGTCGTCGGCGGGCATCAGTTCGATCACGCCGAGGGCGGAGTGGTTGGCGACGCGGGCGCACTTGGTGAATTCATCCCAGCGTCGGTAGTCGGCTTCGATGTAGCCGGCCATGGCGCGGATGGCCGCGCCCGGGCCGATCTCGCCGAGCAGTCGGCCAACGTCCTGCACATCCAGATAACGGGTCATGCTGCCATCCTCCTGAGTGGGAGCGCCGCGCGTTCATCGGGCGCCTGGGGTCAGTCTATGCCGCTGGCCGGGAATAACTGTGCTTTCTGACTGCATGGGCTAGGCTTCTTCGCAAAGACAGACTCAGGATCAGGGGAATGAAGAAAAGAAATTCCAGCGTGGCCGACCTGGATGCCACCGACCTAGCGATGCTGCGCCTGTTGCAGGAGGACGCCAGCCTGTCCAATGCCGAGCTGAGCGAGCGCCTGGCGCTGAGCGTCACGCCCTGCTGGCGGCGGCGCAAGCGCCTGGAGGAGGAGGGCTACATCCGCGACTACCAGGCCAACCTCGACCGCCGGCGCCTGGGCCTGGACATCCTGGCCTTCGTCCACGTGCGCTTCGCCGCCCACTCCGACGACGCCTCGGACCGCTTCGAGGCGACCGTGCGCGACCTGCCGGAGGTGTTGGCCTGCCATAAGATCACCGGCGATGCGGACTTCCTTCTGCAGGTGCTGGAGAAGGACCTGGACGCTTATGCGGAATTCGTCGAGAAGGTGCTGCGCAAACAGCCGGGCATCGCGTCGATCCAGTCGACCCTGGCGCTGCGGGAGATCAAGGATTGCCACCGGATACGGGTGCCGGAGGAGGGGTAGGGCGGCCTGGCGGCCGGATCGCGGACGCAGTCCTCCTACGGTTCCAGGAAGCACGGCTTTTCGTAGGATGGCGTTGAGCGAAGCGATACCCATCGCCGCAACAGCATGGGTTTCGCAAGCTCAACCCATCCTACGAAGAGCACCTCGGCGCAAGACAGTTGCTCCTACGATCGTGCTTCCCTGCCAATGCCCAGGCCAACCCCGGAACCGCCGGGGATCGAGGCCAAACGGCGGATAACGCCGTAGGCGTTATGCGCCCTACGCGGTATCCCCGTATCCGCGATTGCGTCGGCTCAATGCTTGGCCGAGTCTTCCGGCAACGCCAGCAAAGCCTTTTCCTTGTTCCAGTCGAAGGGCTCGCCGTTTTCCTCGGCGGCGAAGCGGCGTTCGTCCAGTTGCTGGTACAGGTCGATCTCTTCGTCGGGCATGAAGTGCAGGCAGTCGCCGCCGAAGAACCACAGCAGGTCGCGCGGCACCAGGTGGGCGATCTGCGGGTAGCGGTGGAAGGTCTGGGAAATCAGGTCCTGGCCCAGGTACTGGGCGCCCACCGGGTCGCACGGCAGTTCCTGCAGCAGTTCGTCGAAGCGTTCGAGGAACAGGCCGTGGTTCTCCTCCGGGACCTGCTCGGCTTCGCCCAGGGCGCCGAGGATCATGCGCAGGTGCTGCAGCAGGGCGAGGTGGTGGTCAAGGTAGGCGCTGGCCATGGTGGGGTCCTCTGCGGAAACGGCTGAAACGGGGGCGGAGTATATAGGGTTTCGCCGCCCCCAGCCGCGCGGCGGCGTTCAACGCAGCGGCCGCGATTGCGTCTGCCGGCGCTGGTTGTCGATCATCCGCCGCTGCATGTCGAGCTGCTGCTGTTGTTGCTGCAGGCGGAACTGCTGCAGGTCGGTGCGCTGGCGCTCGATGGTCTGGTCCTGCAGGCGCTGTTGCTGGCGCTGGCGGTCCAGGGCCTGCTGCTGGTCCTTGAGCTGTTGCTGCTTGAGCTGCAGGCGCTGGTCTTCGTATTGCAGGCGCTGGTCCTGCTGCTGCGCGCGGCGCTGCTCGGCCTGGCGCTGCAGGTTGTCGATCTGCTGCTGTTGCGCGTCCAGGTCGACCAGCGGCGCCGGTGGCGGGCTGTTGCGGCTCGGGTAGAGCCAGGAATCGGCCTGCGCCGTGGTTGCCAGGGCCAGGCCGACGAGGAGGATGGGCAGGATGCGCATGGGCGTTCTCCCGGTTGCCTTTGCCTGCCAGTGTGCACCCATCCGCCGGCACTGGCAGCCCCCAGGGCGAAAACGCCAAGGGCGCCGTGTCGGCGCCCTTGGCGTACTGCTCCCTTCATGGGGTAGGGAAGGGTTCTGGGTGGTCAGACCTTGCCGGGCTGGCCGAGTTCCTCCTTGGCGAAGTCGTCGACGTCGATCACCTGGCGCCGGGCCTTCTCCGCGGCGTGCAGCTGCTGGCCCTGGTCTTCGTCCAGCACACGCGCGGCCACCGCGGCGTCGATCGGCGACTGGCCGGGCGCCGGGCGCACCTTGCCTTCCTTGAGCGCCTTGTGCAGCTGTTTCTGCAGGGGCGCTACCTCGCGCAGGGCGGTGAGGGCGCGCTCCAGGTCGGCCAGCGGGTCGTCTTGCGCCGTGGGCAGGAAGGCGCCGTAGAGGATCGCCTGCAGCGCCGGGTCGTCCAGCGGGCGGCCGAGGATGCCGGCGATCTCCGCGTCCAGCGCGTCGCTCGGGCCCTTGTGGCGGCGGCCCAGGGGGAACACCAGGAGCTTGAGCAGGCAGCCGACGCAGCGGTTGGGGAAGTTCTCCAGCAGGGCGGCCAGGGCTTCCTCGGCTTTCGCCAGGTTCTCCTCCAGGGCCCAGCGCAGCAGCGGTTGCAGGTACTCGGCGTGGTTCAGGTCGTGGTAGCGCTTGAGCGCCGCCGAGGCCAGGTAGAGGTGGCTGAGGGCATCGCCCAGGCGCGCCGAGAGGCGTTCCTTGCGCTTCAGCTCGCCGCCCAGCAGCATCATGCTGAAGTCGGCGAGCATGGCGAAGCTGGCCGCCAGGCGGTTCACCGCGCGGAAGTAGGGGCGCGTCAGGCGGTCGCCGGGCACGTGGTCGAAGCGGCCGAAGCCCAGGCCCAGCAGCAGGCTGCTGGCGGCGTTGCTCACCGCGAAGCCGATGTGCCGCAGCAGCAGGCGGTCGAACTCGTGGGCGGCGTGGGCCTGGTCTTCCTGCTGGGCCAGGGCCATCTCCCTGAGCACGAAGGGATGGCAGCGGATGGCGCCCTGGCCGAAGATCATCAGGTTGCGCGAGAGGATGTTGGCGCCTTCCACGGTGATGAAGATCGGCGCCGTCTGCCAGGCGCGGCCCAGGTAGTTGCGCGGGCCGAGGATGATGCCCTTGCCGCCGTGGATGTCCATGGCGTGGCTGATGCATTCGCGGCCGCGCTCGGTGAGGTGGTACTTGAGGATGGCCGACAGGACCGAGGGCTTCTCGCCCAGGTCCACCGCGTGGGCGGTGAGGATGCGCGCGCAGTCCATCATCCAGGCGTTGCCGCCGATGCGCCCGAGGGCTTCCTGGATGCCCTCGAAGGCGCCGATGGGCACGTTGAACTGCTCGCGGATCTGCGCGTAGCGCCCGCTGCTGTAGCTGCAGCCCTTGGCCGCGCTGGTGCCCACCGCCGGCAGGGAGATGGAGCGGCCCACCGACAGGCAGTTCATCAGCATCATCCAGCCTTTGCCGATCATGGCCTGGCCGCCGATGATGCAGTCCAGCGGCAGGAACACGTCCTTGCCCGAGTTCGGTCCGTTCATGAAGGCCGCGCCCAGGGGCACGTGGCGCCGGCCGATCTCCACCCCGGGAGTGTCGGTGGGCACCAGGGCCAGGGTGATGCCCAGGTCTTCCTCGCCGCCCAGCAGGTGGTCCGGGTCGTGGCACTTGAAGGCCAGGCCGAGCAGGGTGGCCACCGGGCCCAGGGTGATGTAGCGCTTCTCCCAGGTCAGGCGCAGGCCGAGCACTTCCTCGCCCTGCCACTGGCCCTTGCAGACGATGCCGATGTCGGTCATGCCGCCGGCGTCGGAGCCGGCCTGCGGGCTGGTCAGGCCGAAGCAGGGGATTTCCTCGCCGCGCGCCAGGCCCGGCAGGTAGCGCTGGCGCTGCTCGTCGGTGCCGTAGTGCAGCAGCAGTTCGGCCGGGCCCAGGGAGTTGGGCACCATCACGGTGGAGGCCAGGTCGCCGCTGCGGCTGGCCAGCTTCATCACTACCTGGGAGTGGGCGAAGGCGGAGAAGCCCTTGCCGCCGTATTCCCTGGGGATGATCAGGCCGAAGAAGCCCTGTTCCTTGATGAAGGCCCAGGCTTCGGGCGGCAGGTCCATGCGCCGGGAAATGTCCCAGTCGTTGACCATGGCGCAGAGCTGTTCGGTGGGGCCGTCGATGAAGGCCTGCTCCTCCTCGGTGAGCTGCGGCGCCGGGGCGCCCAGCAGCTTGCTCCAGTCCGGGCGGCCGCTGAACAGGTCGCCATCCCACCACACGGTGCCGGCCTCTATGGCCTCGCGCTCGGTGTCGGACATCGGCGGCAGCACCTGCTTGAACCAGGCGTACAACGGGCCGCTGAACAGCTTGCGGCGCAGGTCGGGCAGGGCCAGGGCGGCGGCCACCGCCAGCCAGGGCAGCCAGAGCAGGATCATCCAGCCGTGGGCGTGGCTGAACAGGCCCATGAAGATGAGATAGACGGCGACTATGCCCAGCGCCGGGGCCGGCGCCACGCGCCGGTGGGCCAGCCAGGCGACGCCGAGCACGAGAACGATCAACCAGAGCAACGACATGCACTTTCCTCCATGACGAACGACGGGGCGATCCCTCACAGCTTAGCCGGGTGTTGGCGCCTTCCTCGGCGAGCTTGGCCGGATCGTCCTCCACGGTGCGCGGACGGGCTGTTTAGACTGGCCGGAACCGTGAAGGAGATTCCCCCATGCAGGCTTACCTCGAACCCGGCCGCTACCTGGATAGTGACCACCCCGCGGTGATCGAGTTCGCCCAACGGCACCGTGGCGCCTCGCCGCAGCCGCGCGAGCAGGCGGTGGCGCTGTACTACGCGGTACGCGACAGCATCCGCTACAACCCCTATGTGTTCAGCCTCGATGCGCAGACGCTCAAGGCCAGCCACGCGCTGCAGGCCGGGCAGTCCTACTGCGTGCCCAAGGCCGCGCTGCTGGCGGCCTGCGCCCGGCATTGTGGCATCCCCGCGCGCATCGGCCTGGCCGACGTGAAGAACCACCTGGCCAGCGGGCGCATGGTGGAGATGCTGCGCAGCGAGGTGTTCGCCATGCACGGCTACACCGAGCTGTTCCTCGACGGCCGCTGGGTCAAGGCCACGCCGGCCTTCAACCGCGAGCTGTGCGAGGCCTTCGGCGTGCTGCCGCTGGAATTCGACGGGCGCCAGGACAGCGTCTTCCACGAATTCGACCAGGGCGGCCGGCGGCACATGGAGTACCTGTGCGACCACGGCCAGTTCGCCGACGTCCCCGAGGACCTGTTCTTCGGCCATCTGCGGGCCTGCTACCCGCACCTGTTCGACGCCGGCCCCACGCCGCTGTCCGGCGACATGCAGGCCGAAGCGCCGAAGCATGAAGGCAATCGATAGTCATCATCAGTCCGCACGCCTTTCTTCTTGCCGCGCCGACCGGTAGGGTGCTTGGGTTCACCGGCCGACCTGCCGCGGCCGCGTTCACCCACCGAACAAGAAGAGGCTGCACGCCATGCTGAAAATCTGGGGCCGCAAGAATTCGTCCAACGTGCGCAAGGCGCTGTGGTGCGCCGAGGAGGCCGCGGTGGCCTACCAGCGCATCGACGCCGGCGGCGCCTTCGGCGTGGTGAACGAGCCGGCCTACCGCGCGCTCAACCCCAACGGCGTGGTGCCGACCCTGGAGGACGGCGACTTCGTGCTCTGGGAATCCAACGCCATCGTCCGCTACCTGGCGGCGAAGTACGCGCCCGACAGCCTCTACCCGCAGGACCTGCAGCAGCGCGCCAGCGCCGAGAAGTGGATGGACTGGACCACCTCGACCTTCGCCGGGCCCTTCCGCACGGTGTTCTGGGGTACCCTGCGCACCCCGCCGGAGCAGCGTGACGAAGCGGCCATCGCCGCCGGCATTGAGGCCTGCGTGACGGCCCTGGCGGTGCCCGAGCAGGCCCTGGGGCGCCAGCCATACTTGTCCGGCGAGCGCTTCGGCATGGGCGACATCCCCCTGGGCAGCTTCATCTACGCCTGGTTCGAGATGCCCATCCAGCGCCCGCCGATGCCGCACCTGGAAGCCTGGTACGCCCGCCTGCGCGAGCGCCCGGCCTACCGCAGCGCGGTGATGACCGAGTTGACCTGAACCGCCCGCGACGCCGGCGAAGGTTGCAATTGCCGGCGCCGGCCCTTATCTAGCTGTTCCATTTTCTGCGCCGCCCAGCCACGGGAAATTCCATGAGTTCCGCGCTTACCCTCCGTCAACTGACGAAAACCTACGGCAACGGTTTCCAGGCCCTCAAGGGTATCGACCTGGACGTCGCCGAGGGCGATTTCTTCGCCTTGCTCGGCCCCAACGGCGCCGGCAAGTCCACCACCATCGGCATCCTTTCCACCCTGGTGAACAAGACCAGCGGCACGGTCACGGTGTTCGGCCACGACCTCGACCGCGAGCCGCTGAAGGTCAAGCGCTGCCTGGGCGTGGTGCCCCAGGAGTTCAACTTCAACCAGTTCGAGAAGGTCTTCGACATCGTGGTGACCCAGGCCGGCTACTACGGCATTCCGGCGAAGATCGCCAAGGAGCGCGCCGAGAAGTACCTCAACCAGCTGGGCCTGTGGGACAAGCGCAACTCGGCCTCGCGCGAGCTTTCCGGCGGCATGAAGCGCCGGCTGATGATCGCCCGCGCGCTGATCCACGAGCCGCGCCTGCTGATCCTCGACGAACCCACCGCCGGGGTGGACATCGAGCTGCGCCGCTCGATGTGGAACTTCCTCACCGAACTGAACCAGCAGGGCATCAGCATCATCCTCACCACCCACTACCTGGAGGAGGCCGAGCAGCTCTGCCGCAACATCGCGATCATCGACCACGGCACCATCGTCGAGAACACCAGCATGCGCAAGCTGCTGACCCAGCTGCACGTGGAGACCTTCGTGCTCGACCTCAAGGGCGCCGTGGCCCAGCTCCCGCAACTGCCCGGCTACCCGGCGCGGCTGCTGGACGACCACACCCTGGAGGTGCAGGTGGACAAGGCGGCCGGCATCAACGGCCTGTTCGCCCAACTGAACGGGCAGGGCATCGAGGTGCTGAGCCTGCGCAACAAGACCAACCGTCTGGAGGAGCTGTTCGTGTCGCTGGTCGAGAAGAACCTGTCGAAGGTGGCGGTATGAGCGAGCTGCGCGCCAACTGGGTGGCCCTGAACACCATCGTCTACCGCGAAGTCCGCCGCTTCACCCGCATCTGGCCGCAGACCCTGCTGCCCCCGGCGATCACCATGGTTCTGTACTTCGTCATCTTCGGCAACCTGATCGGCCGGCAGATCGGCGGCATGGGCGGCTTCAGCTACATGCAGTACATAGTGCCGGGGCTGATCATGATGTCGGTGATCACCAACGCCTACGGCAACGTGGTGTCGAGCTTCTTCGGCAGCAAGTTCCAGCGCTCCATCGAGGAGCTGCTGGTGTCGCCGGTGTCGCCGCACACCATCCTCCTCGGCTACACCGTGGGCGGCGTGTTGCGCGGGTTGGCGGTGGGCGTCATCGTCACGGCGCTGTCGCTGTTCTTCACCAAGCTGCAGGTGCACCACCTGGGCATCACCGTGCTGGTGGTGGTGCTGACGGCCACCATCTTCTCCATGGGCGGCTTCGTCAACGCGGTGTACGCGCGCAACTTCGATGACATCTCGATCATCCCGACCTTCGTGCTGACGCCGCTGACCTACCTGGGCGGGGTGTTCTATTCCATCCACATGCTGCCGGAGTTCTGGCAGACGGTATCGCTGGCCAACCCCATCCTGCACATGGTCAACGCCTTCCGCTACGGCATCCTCGGGGTGTCGGACATCCAGATCGGCACGGCGCTGATCTTCATGCTGGTGGCGACGGTGATCCTGTACTTCTTCTGCATCCGCCTGCTGGTGAGCGGGCGGGGGATGCGGCAGTAACGGCGCGGTTTTGCGCTTGAACGAAGGCCCCGGTTTCGTGAGGAACCGGGGCCTTCTGTTTTTGCTCGCGAACCAATGGTTCAGGACAACGCCGAACGGCCCCCTCTCCCTTGAGGGCCGGGCGTGCAGCCGAGGGCTGGGGAGAGGGAGCGGCGTCAACCCAAGACGCCGATGTTGCCGGGTAGCCCCATCGCGGGCAGGGCCCGCTCCTACAGTTTGCTGTGAGGCACGGCATTCCCCTGTAGGAGCGGATTCATCCGCGATTGCGCCGGCAGGGCCGGCGATGGGTATCGCTTCGCTCAACCCATCCTACGAAGAGCGCCTTGCCGCGCTCCATCAGAACGCCACCTTCACCCCCGCCTCGATGCCGCGCCCGGCCGCCGGCACGCTGTCGCGCAGGATGGAGCTGGCGTAGCGCACCGTCTGGTTGGTCAGGTTCTCGCCCTTGACGAAGGCCAGCCACTGGCTGCCGCCCATGTCGAACCTGTAGCCGACGCTGGCGCCCAGGGTGGTGTAGCCGTCGGTGGAGAGTTCCTCGTCCGGCACGCGGTGCTGGGAGGCTGCGTGTTCCACTTCCAGGCGCGCCTGCCATTGCTGCAGTTCCCAGATCAGCGCGCTGTTCAGGCGCAGCGGGGCGATGCGCGGCAGCGGCTCGCCGGTGTCGCGGTTCTTCGCCCGGGTGTAGTCGCCGGACAGCTCCAGGTCGAAGTTGCCGTAGGGGCTTTCCAGCAGGTGGATGCGGTCCTGTGCCTCGACGCCGTAGAACTCCGCGCGCACGCCGCTGTAGAGGTATTCCGGCAGGGCCTCGTCGCTGTCGGCGGCGACTACTTCGCCTTCCTCGTCGCGGTAGCGGCCGCTGGCGAGCAGGCCGATGTAGTTGGAGAAGCGGCTGTAGAACACGCCGACGCTGCCCTTGTGGATGCCGTTGTCGAAGCGCAGGGCCAGGTCGGTGGAGACCGCCTTTTCCTTGTCCGCATCGGCGTCGCCCACCTCGTAGGTGCCGGTGGCCGCGTGCGGGCCGTTGGCGTACAGCTCGTAGAAGGTCGGCGCGCGCTCGGTGTAGCTGAGGGTAGCGGCCAGCGCCCAGATCGGCGTCAGCTGGTACACCGCGCCGGAGGACAGGCTGCCGGCGGTGAAGCTGCGGCTGCCGTCGTTCTCGGCGAAGCGCTCGTTGTCCTTGGCGTCGGGGTCGACGCGGCTGTGCTCCAGGCGGCCGCCGAAGCTCAGCGCCAGGCGCTCGCTGGCCTGCCAGTTCTCCAGGAAGAACAGCGCCGCGCTGTCGGTTTCGGTGTGCGGCACGAAGGCCTCTTCGCCCAGGGCCGAGAAGCGGCTGTTGGCCACCTGCGCGCCGACCACGCCCTGCAGCGGGCCCAGCGGCTTGTGGCGAGCCTCGATGCGCGCCTCGTAGCCGTCGTTCTTGAAGGTGGTGCCTGTCTCGCCGTCCTCGATCTCCTTGTGCTGGTACTCGGTATAGGCGGCGTCCAGCTTCACCGAGCTGAACGGGCCTTCCAGGTCGCGGATCTCCGAGGCGAAGGCGTAGCGGTCCTGCTGCATCTTCAGGCGCACGTCCTCCTCGGCGGGGGAGCCGTAGTTGCCGTCGTAGCCGCTGTAGGAAAGCCCGGCGTAGCCGTGGTCCCAGTGGTAGCTGCCGCCGATGGCGCCGCTGTCCTGGCGGCCGTCGCTGTTCTCGACGCGGTGCTTCGAATCGTCGCCGTCGATCGCGCGCTGGGCGCGGGAATGGGCGTAGCCGGGGATGCGCAGGTCGTTGAACTCGCGGGAGCCGGCGTCCAGGTGCAGGGCGAAGTTGCCGTCGCCGGCTTCCAGCGCGCCGGCGGCGCTACGGGTGGTGTCGGCGCCGCCGTAGCGCAGCTCGCCGCGGCCGTGCACGCCGTCCACCGCTTCGCTGGGGATGCGGTTGTCGAAGCTGTTGACCACCCCGCCGATGGCGTTGCCGCCGTAGAGCAGGGCGGCCGGGCCGCGGACCACTTCGATGCGCTCGACCACGTTGGGGTCTTCCGGCACCGCGTGGTCGTAGGACAGCGACGAGGCATCCAGCGCGCCCACGCCGTTGCGCAGCAGGCGGATGCGGTCGCCGTCCATGCCGCGGATGATCGGCCGGCTGGCGCCGGGGCCGAACCAGGTGGAGGACACCCCCGGCAGGCCGTCGAGGGTCTCGCCCAGGCTGCCTTTCTGGCGCAGCGTCAGGTCGTCGCCCTGCAGCACGCTGCTGGGCGCGGCGGGTTGCACCTCACCCAGCGGGTTGGCGGTGATCACCTGGGGCTGCAGCTCGGCAGGGCGGGTGTCGGCGAGCGCGGGAACGGCGAACAGCGCGAGGGTCAGCGGCGCGAGTGGCCAGCGGGGCAGGGGGCGGGACGTGGACATCGGGGGCTCCTTGGTTTTTTTCGGGCAGAACGCGCCCCTCCCGTGGCGATTCGGGCTGTGCGAAGGCTCTAGGCAGGGGCTTGGCGGGTCGCTCGGTGGGGCGGCCTT
Source organism: Pseudomonas sp. M1 (assembly GCF_022760135.1). Lineage (NCBI taxonomy): Bacteria > Pseudomonadati > Pseudomonadota > Gammaproteobacteria > Pseudomonadales > Pseudomonadaceae > Pseudomonas > Pseudomonas sp. M1. The sequence goes on along the minus strand of NZ_CP094343.1, from coordinate 4,576,901 downwards.
GATTTATGTTGTTATAACATAACATTCCCTGTGGTTTGAAAATCAAGTGCTTTCAGATCCGAAAGTGCTAGCCGCTGGCTGCACAGGGCGGGTGTCCTGGAGTTTTTCGCAACAAGTCCAGAGCTTTTCGCAAGAATGCCGGGGCAGGGTGCCACTAGATTCCGCCATTCGCCCATCCGGGTTGCACCTTGAGTGCAACCGTTCGGCGATTCGGTGCAACAAGGGCTTTTCCTTGCGCTAGAATCCGCCGCCCGCGCGTGTCCCCGGACGTGCGCCGGGCAATGTGGCGACGGCTGCCCCGGGACGGTGAGGGGGCGCCGAAGAATCAGCCGCCCGCGGGGTGCAACCGCGACGGGGGGCGACAGGGGTGGTAGCGGAGCTTGCGCAGGGCCGCTGCCGCCCCGCCGTGCCGAAGGGCACGGCAGGGGGACCGACGCCAACCGCGCCGGCCCCGACGAGCAAGGGCCCGGGCTACCCTCCGGGCCTGGATAAAAACAAGCTTCAGGGGAGCCCCCATGAGCGTCAACACGCCAACACTGGTCACGTTCGTGATCTACATCGCGGCTATGGTCCTGATCGGATTCGCCGCCTACCGTTCCACCAACAACTTCTCCGACTACATCCTCGGCGGCCGCAGCCTCGGCAGCTTCGTCACGGCCCTGTCGGCCGGCGCCTCGGACATGAGCGGCTGGTTGCTGATGGGCCTGCCGGGGGCGATCTACCTCTCCGGCATCTCCGAAAGCTGGATCGCCATCGGCCTGATCGTCGGCGCCTACCTGAACTGGCTGTTCGTCGCCGGGCGCCTGCGCGTGCACACCGAGCACAACGGCAACGCGCTGACGCTCCCCGACTACTTCACCAACCGCTTCGAGGACAACAGCCGCATCCTGCGCGTGCTCTCGGCGGTGGTGATCCTGGTGTTCTTCACCATCTACTGCGCCTCGGGCATCGTCGCCGGCGCCCGCCTGTTCGAAAGCACCTTCGGCATGTCCTACGAGACCGCCCTGTGGGCCGGCGCCGCCGCGACCATCGCCTACACCTTCGTCGGCGGCTTCCTGGCGGTGAGCTGGACCGACACCGTGCAGGCCTCGCTGATGATCTTCGCGCTGATCCTCACCCCGATCATCGTGCTGTTCGCCACCGGTGGCGTGGAGCCGACCTTCGCCGCCATCGAGCTGAAGGACGCGGCCAACTTCGACATGCTCAAGGGCGCTTCCTTCATCGGCGTGATCTCGCTGATGGCCTGGGGCCTGGGCTACTTCGGCCAGCCGCACATCCTGGCGCGCTTCATGGCCGCCGACTCGGTCAAGTCGATCCCGGCCGCGCGTCGCATCTCCATGACCTGGATGATCCTCTGCCTGGGCGGCGCCGTGGCCGTGGGCTTCTTCGGCATCGCCTACTTCCAGGCCAACCCGGAGCAGGCCGGCGCGGTCACCGAGAACCATGAGCGCATCTTCATCGAGCTGGCGAAGATCCTGTTCAACCCGTGGATCGCCGGCGTGCTGCTGTCGGCCATCCTCGCCGCGGTGATGAGCACCCTGAGCTGCCAGCTGCTGGTGTGCTCCTCGGCGCTGACCGAAGACTTCTACAAGGCCTTCCTGCGCAAGAATGCCAGTCAGCTGGAGCTGGTCTGGGTCGGCCGTGCCATGGTGCTGCTGGTGGCGCTGATCGCCATCGCCCTGGCGGCCAACCCGGAAAACCGCGTGCTGGGCCTGGTGTCCTACGCCTGGGCCGGCTTCGGCGCCGCCTTCGGCCCGCTGGTGCTGTTCTCGGTGCTGTGGAAGCGCATGAACCGCAACGGCGCCCTGGCCGGCATGCTGGTCGGCGCGGTCACCGTGATCGTCTGGAAGCAGTTCGGCTGGCTCGGCCTGTACGAGATCATCCCCGGCTTCCTGTTCGCCAGCGTCGCCATCGTGGTCTTCAGCCTGCTCGGCCCGGCTCCGTCCAGGGCCATGCAGCAGCGCTTCGACGAAGCCGAGGCGGAGTACGGCGAGGCCCACCTGCCGGCCTCGGCTCCCGCCGCCGGCCGCTGATCCGCTGAGCGGTAGCCAAGGCCGCGGTCCCGCAAGGGGCCGCGGCCTTTTTCATTTGTGCCCGCCGCGCAGCGCCTCGGCATAGCGCCAGGAGGCGAACAGGCACAGCGCCAGGCCGGCCATGGCCAGGGCGCCGCCGACGTTGCCGATCTGCGCCAGGCCGATGCCGCCGACCACCCGGCTGCCGAGCAGCGCGCCGCCGCCGATGCCGACGTTGTAGAGCCCGGAGAACATGGCCATGGCCACGTCGGTGGCGTCGTGGGCCAGCTGCAGCACCTTGGCCTGCAGGGCTAGGCCGAAGCACAGGATGGCGGCGCCCCAGAACAGGCTCAGGCCGAGCAGCGCCAGGGGCTCGTGGGCCAGCGGCAGGAGCAGCAGCAGGCAACTGCCGAGCACGGCGATGGTCAGGCACGGGAAGCCGCGCGGGAAGCGCTCGCTGTAGCGGCTGAAGAGGATCGAGCCGAACAGCCCGGCGCCGCCGAACAGCAGGAGCAGCAGGGTGGTGCGCTGGCTGTCCAGGGCGGCCACCTCGCGGGCGAAGGGCTCGATGTAGCTGTAGGCGGTGAACTGCGCGGTGATCACCAGCACGGTGAGCACGTACAGCGCCACCAGCGCCGGGCGCCGCAGCAACAGCGGCAGGCTGCGCAGCGAGCCGGAGTTCTGGCTGGGCAGCAGCGGCAGCGCGCGGGCCAGCCAGAGCACCACCACCAGCGAGACGCCGGCGATGGCCAGGAAGGTCGCGCGCCAGCCCATGGCCTCGCCGAGCACGCGGCCCAGGGGAATGCCCAGGACCATCGCCAGGATGGTCCCGGTGGCCAGCAGGCCGAGGGCCTTCGCCTGCTGACCCGGCGGCGCCACGCGCACCGCCAGGGACGCGGTGATCGACCAGAACACCGCATGGGCGAAGGCGATGCCGAAGCGGCTGAGCATCAGCGTGGTGAAGCTCCAGGCGACGCCGGAGAGCAGGTGGCTGCCGATGAACAGGCAGAAGATCGCCACCAGCAGGCGGCGCCGCTCCATGTTGCGCGTGGCCAGCATCAGCGGCAGCGAGGTGAGCGACACCACCCAGGCGTACAGGGTGAGCATCAGCCCGGCCTGTTCCGGGCGCATGTCGAAGCTGCGGCCGATGTCGCTGAGCAGGCCCACCGGGACGAACTCGGTGGTGTTGAAGATGAAGGCGGCGATGGCCAGGGCGATGACGTTCAGCCAACTGCCGGTGCGGGTGTCTTGCGCGGTGTGCATGGGAATCCTGAGTGAGGGTGGGGCTCAGGCCGAGTCCCCCGGCCACGCGCGGGGCCCCGGCGGCGAAGGGCCGGGTGCTGGCGGGCGAAGAGGAATCGTTGTTGGTATGGGGGCTGCGGCGGTCGCGGCGGCCATTCTACGCCGCGCGTTGGGCGCCTGTCTGCGCCCGGGCTGCGCGCCTGGCGGCTTGCTGCTAAGGTGCGCGCACTTACGCACCGACGACGAAGCCCGACCATGAGCGAGAAACCCAAGGACCCGCTGCACGGCATGACCCTGCAGACCATCCTCGAACGCCTGCTGGAGCAGTACGGCTGGGAGGGGTTGGCCAAGCGCATCGACATCCGCTGCTTCAAGAGCGAGCCCAGCATCAAGTCCAGCCTGACCTTCCTGCGCCGCACGCCCTGGGCGCGGGAGCAGGTGGAGAAGCTCTACGTGCAGATGGTGCGCGGGCGGGGTTGAGCGGATAGTCCGGCCCCCGGCGACCTGTAGGAGCGGGCCCTGCCCGCGATTTCGCGCGCAGGGCGCGCTCCTACAGGGGAATGGCGCGGGTGGGGCAGCGTAGGAGATCTCATCCGCGAATCGCGCCGGGGCGTCCGGCTATCGCGGACAAGGTCCGCTCCTACGGGGGGATACCGTGCCTCCCGCGGGCCCTGCCCGCGATTTCGCGCGCAGGGCGCGCTCCTACAGGGGAATGGCGCGGGTGGGGCAGCGTAGGAGCGGATCTCATCCGCGAATCGCGCCGATACGCCCGGCCATCGCGGACAAGGTCTGCTCCTACGGGGGGAGGAATACCGTGCCTCCCGGCAACCTGTAGGAGCGGGCCCTGCCCGCGATTCGCGCGCAGGGCGCGCTCCTACAGGGGAATGGCGTGGCGTAGGATCTCATCCGCGAATCGCGCCGATACCTCCCGGCTATCGCGGACCATACCGGTGCACATGGCTTCTCGTAGGAGCGAGCACTTCGGCGTCACCTCAATTGGGCTTCGCCTGCGCCGGCAGCCAGAACTCGATGACCCCGGGCGAGGCCTGCAGACTTGCCGCCAGCGGCAGGGCCACGGCCTTGTCGCTGAACTTCTGCGCCAGCCAGCGGGCGCATTCGCCGTCGCGGCGGGCGTGGTAGATGAAGGTCGGCCGCGGCCAGGGCAATGGCGGCGGCGAGCCGCGGCGGGCGGCGGCGCTGACCACGTTCTCGATGCCCGGGGTGCTGATGCCGCTGCCTTCCAGCAGCTTGAGGAAGTCCCGCGCCGTGCGCTGTTCGTCGGCCGAGTAGATCTGCGTATAGAGCACCACCGGCCGCCTGCCTTCGCGCATGCAGGGGTTGGCCATCGGCTCTGCTGCGGGTGCGGGCGCGGCGCCGGCCGTGACGGCGGGCGGTGGCGCCATCTCGGCGCTGACCGGCGGTGCCGCGGCTGGCGGTGGCGGAGGGGGCGGCGGCGGGGCGCTGGCCAGCGCCGGGTTGTCTTCGGGCAGCGGGGTGAAGCCGAACCAGTATTGCTGCACCGGGCTGTTGGGGTGCGGGTCGCTGGTGAGCTGGCGCAGGTAGTTGCAGTCGGCCGACTCGGTGCCATTGGCGCAGGCCGCGCTGGCGCGTTCGAACAGGGTGCGCATGTCGCTGGCGAACTCCACCGACAGGCCGTTGCGGCTGGCGAAGTTCTCCAGGTGGCCGATGCGCGTGCGCAGGGCGTCGCTGACCTTGTTGCCCTTGGCGTAGAGATCGGCGATGGCCTCCAGCTGGCTGGCGTACTTCGACTCGCTGTCGGCGATGTTGCCGCGGTACTGCTCCAGGCCCTGCCAGAGCGCCACCACCAGGCTGGCGGAAAGACCCACGCCGAGGGTGGTGCGCACGTTCTGGGCGATGCGCTGGCGGCGGTTCGGGCCGTTGGCCGGGGCCGGCTGGCCGACCGCGGTGAGGGTCACGATGCTGGCCAGGTCGGCCCAGCCCGGCAGGCGCTGGAGGAAGTCGCGGCTGAGCACCGAGCCCAGTGCCAGGCCCAGTTGGTGGTAGGCCTCCCACTGGCTTTCGTCGAAGAACTGGTCGTCGGTGCCCTGCTGCGGGAAGGCCGGGTTGCGGTCGGCGTAGCCCACCAGGTCGAAGGGCAGTTCCAGCAGCGGCGAGTCGCAGCGGTGCGGCTTGACCACCAGCAGGGTGCCGCGCCTGTGGCTGGCGTAGGTGATGCGCGCCAGCAGCAGGTATTCGCGGCCGCAATCCGGCGAGATGGATTCCGGGGTGCCGAACAGCAGGGCGCGGGCGTCGCCGGCGGAGACCCGCGCCAGGCTGTCCGGGTCGATGAACTCGATGTCGGCGTCGTAGTCGATCTTGGCCTTGCGCACCAGGTTCTCCAGGTCCTCGAACAGGTAGCGCGGGTCGGCGCCGCAGTCGCTGGCGACGACCAGGTCGACCTCGCGCTTGAGCAGGGCGTAGACGCCGCTGTTGTCGAAGTGGCCGCCGTCGGACAGGTACCAGAAGGGTGCGCGCAGGCCGGGGAACTGGGCGAGCATCTCGGCGCGGGTGGCCAGGTACTTGGCCAGGCGCGCGCGCCAGCCGGTCTCGGCGGCGCGCGTCGGGTTGGGCAGCCAGAAGCCCAGGCGCAGGCCGGTCATGAACACCAGTGCGGCCAGCCCGGCGCTGGTGCGCGAGCCCATGCCGGTGCTCAGCGCGGCGCCGGAGATAGTCGCCCATTGCGCCAGGCTGCTGCGCTCCATGCTCTGGGGCGGCCGCGGGCCGTGGGTGCCGGTCTCCACGCCCAGGGCGCTGACGGTCAGGGCCACGCCCTTGCGGTCGGCGTTGTAGCTGTGGGTACGGTCGTCGAGGGTCTGGTTGATGCAGCAGTTGATCAGGTGCAGCGGCCCGCCGTAGGCGTGCGGCTGGTAGTCGGCCAGGGCCACGTCGTCGCCGGGCAGTATCTCCCGCAGCGACTCGATGCCCTCGATCAGCCGGCGCTCGGCCGGCACCAGCAGCGAGGTCGGGAAGCGTGCCTCGGGGCCGCCGTGGTTGGCCACCGCGACGTAGGTGCGGGCCAGGCGCGAGCGGTAGAAGTAGTGCAGCGAGGCGAGGTTCAGCTGGGTGAGGTTGGCGCCGCTGATACCGATGTAGAAGCCCAGCGCGGCCAGCACCAGGGCCCAGTACAGCAGCGGTAGCCAGGGCTGCATGGCGGCGCCGGGGCTGAGCAGGTTGCCGCCCAGGTAGAGGAAGGCCTGCAGCAGCGTCAGCCAGGCCAGCAGCAGGAACGCCAGCAGGGCCAGGCCCAGCAGGTTGGCCAGCTGGCTGCCATAGGCGCTCGGCAGGCCCTGCTGGCGCAGGCGCTCCAGCAGCGTCGGCAGCAGGGCGCGCAGCAGCACCACGGCAAGGCCCGTGGAGCCCAGCACGCTGGAGGAAATGAGGGTGAAGTTGCCGCTCTCGCGCAGGCGCACGACCAAGTGCCAGGTGACCGCCTCGCAGACGCCCAGCAGCAACACCCCGGCGCCGCCCAGCAGCACCCAGCCCAGCCAGTGGGTCAGGCGCAGGCGCTGCTGCTCCGGCGGGCAGGCGCGCAGCGGCAGGCGCAGCAGCCAGCCCAGCGGGGCGATCAGCAGCGCGCCGACCAGCAGGGCGTAGGCCAGCAGCCGCGGACCCAGCTCGATGTCGCTCTGCAACTGCGGCCACAGGCCCTGCACCGCCAGGACCAGCGCGGCGAGCAGGGCCAGCAGCACCGAGAGCAGGTCGCGCAGGGCGTGGTCCTGGCGGTCGCGGCTGAACCAGTAGGCCCAGCACAGCGCGCCGGCGGCCAGCAATAACAGCGGCACGACGAGGAACCACAGCGACCAGAGGTTGCCGAGGAACACCGGCGGCGTGCCCAGCAGCGCCAGCAACACGTGGGGCAGCACCGTGAGCATGCCGATGCACAGCAGCAGGATGCCGATCTCCAGCTGGGTGGCCATGAAGCCACGGAGCATCGAGGCGCCGGCCATCAGCAGGTCGCGGCCGCCGGCCGGGGCCAGGTAGCGGCCGTTGTTGCGCAGCCACCAGAGCAGCAGCGAGTCGTCCGCCGCCAGGCCGTTCTCCACCTCGCGGGCGCCCTGGGCGGGGCCGTACAGGCGGCCGAGCATGGCGCCGACGTAGCCGCCGCCGGACACCGTGGACAGGTAGTCGAAGCGTTTGAGCACGTGGTTCTTCGCCAGCGCCCGCAGCAGGCCGAAGTTGAAGGTGGCGCTGCGCACGCCGCCGCCGGAGAGGGCCAGGCCCCAGCTGAAGTCGCTCGGCACGTCGATGCCGGCCTGGGCGCGGCGCTGGCGCAGCAGCGCCTGTTCCTGGTCCCTGAGGTTCCCATGGCGGCGCGGCATAGCGGTGCCCTCCGGCTCCGGACCCGCGCGGCAAGGGGCGCCGCGCCAGGTCATGCTGACGGCCGGCCGGACCTCCCGGCGCCGAACCCTTGGCGCCGTGCTTCCCTGGCCTTTCCCGGGTTCAGGCCGCGGCGGCGCGCGGCCTCATAGCCAGCTCACCCGCAGGGTGTCCTGGGGCGCGTGGCACTCGGTGCCCGGCTCCAGGTAGTGCTGCAGCATCGGCGCCATGCCCTTGAGCACCTGCACCGGCAGCGCCGAGGTGAACTTGAAGTTGCTCGATGCGCTGCCGGCCACGTAGGCGGTGAGGGTGCCGAAGTGCCGTGGGCCGAGGTAGAACACGAAGGTCGCGGTGCGGTTCAGCGAGCGCGAGCTTTTCACCGCCCCGCCGCGGGTGAAGCTTTCGATGCGGTTGTCGCCGGTGCCGGTCTTGCCGCCCATCACCAGCGGGCTGCCGTCGTCGCGGCGGAAGCTGCCGGACAGGCGCCGCGCGGTGCCCTGGTCGACCACCTGGGACAGCGAGTCGCGCAGGGTGCTGGCCACCTCCGAGGTCATCACCCGGGTGCCGACGTTGGCCTGCGGCGCCAGGCTCACCTCGTAGGGCGTGCCGGCGGCGAAGTGCAGGCTGTCGATGCGCAGGGTGGGCAGGCGGATGCCGTCGTTGAGGATGATGCCCATCAGCTCGGCCAGCGCCGCCGGGCGGTCGCCGGAGCTGCCCAGGGCGGTGGCCAGCGAGGGCACCAGGTGGTCGAAGGGGTAGCCCAGCTGCTTCCACTGCTGGTGGATGTCGAGGAAGGCCTCCACCTCCAGCATGATGCGGATGCGCTTGTCGCGGGCGGCCTTGTAGCGTGACTTGTACAGCCAGCCGTAGACCTGCTTGCGCTCGGCGTTGCTGGCGGCCACCGCGTCGGCGAAGCTGGCTTGCGGCTGGCGCTGCAGGTAGCCGAGCAGCCACAGCTCCAGCGGGTGCACGCGGGCCACGTAGCCCTGGTCGTTGAGGTCGAAGGCGCCGGGGCCGTAGCGCTTGTAGAGGTCGGCGATGCGCTTGTCGGTGAGCTTCTCGCCGGTGTAGTGGCTCTGCTTCAGGCGGTCCTGGAGGAAGGCGGCGAAGGTCGCCTGGTCGGCCTGGGGCTGCAGGTAGCGGTGGATCGCCGCCAGGCGCACCGGCCACGGGCGCAGGCCGTCGAGGAAGGTGTCCAGGCGCTCGTCGGCGTTCTGCCCGCGGTACTTCTGCCAGAAGCGCAGCAGGTAGACGCGGCTCTCCTGGTCGACGAAGCGGTCCAGGTACAGCTGGCGGCGCGGGTCCTTGTCGTCCTGCAGCACGGTCAGCTTGTTGCCGTCCTTCTGGTACATGTCGTGGCGCACCAGGTCGCGCAGCAGGCGCACGAAGGGCAGGTTGATGGATTCGCGCAGCGCTTCGAGCAGGGTGGGGATGCGCCCGTTGTCTTCCTTGCGGAAGTTGGAGAAGGTGTGCACGCCGCCGCCGGTGAAGAAGCTCTCGTAGGGGCTGGCCGAGTACTTGCGCTGCATGGCCGCGGCGAGCATGGCCGAGAGGTCGGCGTTGGGGTTGGCGATCAGGTAGTCGATGGACCAGCGGCTGATGAAGTCCAGCGGCTCCACCGGCACCTTGCGCAGCTCGGCGGCGGGCTTGCCGTTGTAGGCGCGGTACTGGTCGGCGATGCGCTCCAGGTAGTTGGACAGCACCCGCAGCTTGGCGGTGGAACCCAGCTCCAGCTTGCTGCCCTCGTTGATGTCGAAGGGCTGGTCGGTGCTGTCGGTCTGCACGCGCACGCGGTTGCCGTCGGCGGTGCGCTCGAACAGCACGAAGCTGTAGCGCACGTCGGCGGTCTTGTCCTTGGACAGCAGGTGCTCGCCGAACAGGCCGATCTGCGAGGCGAAGTCCGGATCGGCCAGTTGCTTGAGGTAGGCGCTGACCTTGTTCTGCAACTCGTCCTGCAGGGTGGTGCTGAAGCTCAGGTCGAGGCGGTCCAGGTCATACAGCGGCACGTTGAGCATCCCCGCCAGGCGGGTGCGGGCCAGGCTCACGCCCTTGTTCGGCTCCAGCGGCTGCACCGTCGGCTGGTTCTGCGGGTCGCGGAACTCCAGGCGCTGGGCCAGGGCGGCATCGCGCAGCGGCGCTTCGATCACCCCGGCCTGGGCCAGCAGGCGCAGGTAGCTGTCGGTCAGCTCGCCCAGCGGCTTGCGCCCGCGCGCCAGGTAATAGGACGGGCGGCGGTGGGCGATCATCAGCGAAACCACCTGGCGCAGCGCCCGGCCCTGGGCGTCGAGTTCGGCGCCCTTGCCAACGGGCGAGGAGAGCAGGCGGTTGACCTGCTGGTAGTCGGCGCCGTACCAGATCCACAGGCCGTCGGGCAGGCCGCTGACCTCGCCGTAGCCCGGCTGCGCCGAGAGCGGCACCGAGTTGAGGTAGGTGAGCACCACGTTGCGCCGCGCCGGCAGGTTCTCGGCGCCGCCCTGGTAGGCGCGCACGCTGGCCGAGGCCATCTGCCGCAGCTTGTCGCGGATGGAGTTGGTGCGCCCGTCCACCGAGTGGCGGTACTTCTCGATCTGCGTGGCCAGGGTGCTGCCGCCGGGGGCGTGGTTGCCCATGCCGACCAGGCGCCCGGCCTGGGCCACGGCGGCCTGGGTGAAGCGGCTCCAGTCGATGGCCGGGTTGAGGTAGGGGCGGCTGGCGTCGAGCAGGTCGCGGTTCTCGATGTACAGCAGGCTCTGCACGATCAGCGGGGCGATGGCGTCGTAGCTGGCGTAGAGCCGCTGCGGGTAGCGGAAGTTGTAGATCGGCAGGCCGCGGCAGTCGCTGATGTCGACGCCGGCCTGGGCTTTTTCGGCGTAGGGCGGGAACATGCCGTAGCCGGCGTATTGCAGCAGGGCAGGGGAGAAGCGCGCCTGGTCGAGGGTGACGAAGTCGCGGTCGTGCAGGCGCTGCAGGAAGTCCGGCAGTTGCAGGTAGCCCAGGCGGCGGTCGAAGGGGCCGTCCTTCGGGTAGACCACCTGGTCGCTGGAACCGGCGCCGACCTGCCAGGTCAGCTCGCCGGCCAGGCGCGCCAGCTCGCGGGCCTGCAGCTTGGAGGTATGCGCCTCGTACAGCAGCGCCGCGCCCATCGCCGCCAGCAGTGGCAGGACGAACAGGAACAGCAGCAGGAAGCGGTGGTGGCTGGGTTTTTTCGGGGAAAAGCCAGGCTCCGGCACGCCCGGTTGAGAATGCAGTTGACCGGTATGCTCCGTATGCGCCATATCACGACCTGCCCATGCTTGCGAAAGCCTGAGTAAGCGGTCTCCGCCGACGTGACGACCGGCACCCATCCCGGTGCCGCGAAAGCCCCCGTGCCAGCGGCCTCCCCTTTCTTTGAGCGTAGTAGGCGGGGAAAATTCTGCTGAATGTCGTGCCTTCGTCCGGCCCAAGCCGCGACAATGCCCGACGAGTGACCTGGAAAACGACCCGATGCGCCTGTTCCTGCTGTTCCTGCCGTTGATCGCCAGCCTGAGCGCCCATGCCGCGCCCATGCCGTTCTACCTGTGGCAGAGCCGCGTGGACGGCCACCTGACCTGCAGCCAGACCTCGCCGGGGGAGGGCTGGACGCGGCTGTCCGGGCCGTTCGGCGATGCGGGGTGCCGGCAGCCGTTGAAGAGCGGGCCCTCGACCAAGGGGCTGGCGGTGCCGAAGGGGTTGTGAGGGGCGGGCTTTTCTTTTGTAGGAGCGAGGGGGACGCCCAGTTCTTGCTCGCGAACGAGGTAACCGGCGGCTTCGGTGTTTGGGGTTGACGCTGTCCCCTCTCCCCAGCCCTCTCCCTGAAGGGAGAGGGGGCTTGTCCATGCCGAGAACAGACATGGTTTCAGCCGGCAATCTAAGTGCTAGCCGGCTGACTCCAAAACATCAGCGTCTGCCCAACGGTCCCCTCTCCCTTCAGGGAGAGGGTTAGGGAGAGGGCGCTCTTCGGGGCCTGCGCCGCAGCCACCGGGAAACACAGTTCGCGAGCAAGCTCGCTCCTACAACCTAAAATGGAGTTTTCCCTTTCCCTCCGGACCCCACCATGCCCGACAACCCCACCCGCATCCGCCACAGCTGGGACAGCAACGCCGGCGCCTGGACCCGCGTGGTGCGCGAGCAGCGCATCGACAGCCGCCGCCTGGCCACCGACGAGGCCATCGTCCGCGCCGTGCTGGAAGGTTCGCCGCATCGTGTGCTGGACATCGGCTGCGGCGAAGGCTGGCTGTGCCGGGTGCTGGAGGCCCGGGGTTGCGAAGTGGTGGGCATCGACGCCTCGCCAGCGCTGATCGAGGCCGCGCGCCAGGCCGGCGAAGGACAGTACGAAGTGCTGAGCCAGGCCGAACTGGTGGGCGAGGCTGGGTAAGCCTTTGGTCTCGTTCGCACCATAAGGGGGCAGACGCCCCGGCAATCTTGTGCAACACTCCGCGGCGACCTCAGCGGTTCACTCCCGCAATGCCCACGTCCGCTCCACAAGGGCGGGCAGCCTCTTCCGGTGTGCAGTCCCGGAAGGCCCCAGACGAATCCTCCCCGTGCCCAGCGGCGCGGTGGCGGCGCTTTTTCCGTCGCGGGCCTTCCTCATCCCGATTGCGCTTCGAGTCGCCGCTGATATACCCAACAACAAAATCGAGGTTGCACCATCATGTCGTCCCACGATCTCCAACGGGATCTCAACGAGCGGCACATCCGTCTCATGGCCCTCGGCGCCTGCATCGGCGTCGGCCTGTTCCTCGGCTCCGCCAAGGCCATCCAGATGGCCGGCCCGGCCATCATGCTCTCCTACATCATCGGCGGCCTGGCCATCCTGGTCATCATGCGCGCCCTCGGCGAAATGGCCGTGCACAACCCCGTGGCCGGCTCCTTCGCCCGCTACGCCCAGGACTATCTCGGCCCGCTGGCCGGCTACCTGACCGGCTGGAACTACTGGTTCCTCTGGCTGGTGACCTGCGTCGCGGAGATCACCGCGGTGGCCATCTACATGGGCATCTGGTTCCCCGAGGTGCCGCGCTGGATCTGGGCCCTGGCGGCCCTGGCGAGCATGGGCACCATCAACCTGATCGCGGTGCGTGCCTTCGGCGAGTTCGAGTTCTGGTTCGCCCTGATCAAGGTCGTCACCATCCTCGCGCTGATCCTGGTGGGCGGCGGCATGATCGTCTTCGGCCTGGGCAACGGCGGCGTGGCCACCGGCATTTCCAACCTGTGGAGCAACGGCGGCTTCATGCCCCATGGCATCACCGGCGTGCTGATGTCGCTGCAGATGGTGATGTTCGCCTACCTGGGCGTGGAGATGATCGGCCTCACCGCCGGCGAGGCGAAGAACCCGCAGAAGACCATCCCGGGGGCGATCAACTCGGTGTTCTGGCGCATCCTGCTGTTCTACGTCGGCGCGCTGTTCGTGATCATGTCGATCTACCCGTGGAGCGAGATCGGCACCCAGGGCAGCCCCTTCGTGATGACCTTCGAGCGCCTGGGCATCAAGACCGCCGCCGGCATCATCAACTTCGTGGTGATCACCGCTGCGCTGTCTTCCTGCAACGGCGGCATCTTCAGCACCGGGCGCATGCTCTACAGCCTCGCCCAGCACGGCCAGGCGCCGGCGGTGTTCGCCAAGACCTCCAGGGGCGGCGTGCCGCGCAATGCGCTGATCCTGTCCATAGTCGCGCTGCTGTTCGGCGTGCTGCTGAACTACCTGGTGCCGGAGAAGGTGTTCACCTGGGTGACCTCCATCGCCACCTTCGGCGCCATCTGGACCTGGGCCATGATCCTGCTGGCGCAGCTGAAATTCCGCCGCGGCCTGAGCCCGGCCGAGGCCGGCAAGCTGCAGTTCAAGATGTGGCTGTACCCGCTGAGCTCCTACCTGGCCATGGCCTTCCTGGTGCTGGTGGTGGCGCTGATGGCGTTCTTCGAGGACACCCGCATCGCCCTCTACATCGGCCCGGCCTTCCTGGTCCTGCTGGTGGTGCTGTACCGCGTGTTCGACCTGGCGCCCAAGGGCGAGCGGGGCGCGGTCGCCAGCGGCGCGTGAGCCTGATGGCGAAATGACAAAGGGCCTCTTCGGAGGCCCTTTTCTTTTGTGTGGCGAATCGCGGACGGAGAGGAAACTCCATGCCTCACGACAACTGTAGGAGCGGGCCCTGCCCGCGAAATCGCGCGCAGGGCGCGCTCCTACATGGGAATGGCGCGGGTGGGGCAGCGTAGGAGCGGATCTTATCCGCGAATCGCGCCGGAACCTCCGGCTATCGCGGATAAGATCCGCTCCTACGAAAAGCCGTATCCGCCAACAACGGCGGCATCGGGCAGTCGAGGATGTCGGCCACCGCGCGCAGCAGTTCCGCCTCGGCCACGCTGATGCGGCCGTCGTATTCGCCGCAGCGGACCATGGCCTTGAGCAGCTGCGGTTTCTGCAATGGGCGCAGTTGCGCCAGGCGCTGCAGCGCCGCTTCCAGCTCGCGCAGGGTGCCGGCCTGCGGCGGCTGCCGCACGGCGAAGGGCAGGCTGGCCCAGGCCTGGGCGAAGGCCTGTTCGGCATGGGCCGCTTCGGCTCCGTCGACGCCGGCGAGGAAGGCCAGCAGGACCGCCGCCTCGTCGCCCAGTTCGGCCAGCGGCAGGTTGCCGATGCGCGCCGGGGCCGGGCGCAGGTTGCGTTCGACGATGCGCAGCAGCGTCCACTCCAGCAGCTTCACCCGGCGGTCGGCCTTGATCAGCAGCGCCATGTTGCCCAGCAGGCTCGTCACCTGGGTGGCGTCCAGCTGCTTCAGCGCCGGCATGGCCAGGTCCAGCAGAGGCAGGCGCTGGCCCGGATCGAGGGCGTGCAGGTGCTCCTCCAGGCGGTCGAACTGGAAGGCCACGCCCAGCTCCAGGCGCGGCTTGAGCAGTTGCAATTGCTGGGCGCGGGCCAGCGCTTCGGCATCCAGCAGCAGGCCGTAGACCAGCGCCTGGGCGCCATCGACCTTGTGCGCCGCCGCCCGCAGGCTTTCATCCAGCCGCCGCAGGGTGTGCCGCGCTTCCGCCAGGTGCGCCCCGGCCGGCTCGCCGATGGCCTCGACCGACGCCAATGCAGCGCCCGAGGGGTAGCCGCGCAGGGCGGCGTTCCAGGTCTCGCGGTCCACCAGCGGGGTGTCCAGGCGCGGCTCCAGCTTCGAGTAGAGGCCGTCCCAGCCCGGCTCGATGCGGCGGATGCGCGCCTCCAGCGGCGGGTGGGTGGCCAGGCCGAACCAGTGGTTGGCCAGGCCGTCGCTGAAGTACAGGTGGCTGAACTCGGCGCGGTGCAGGGCGCCGAGCAGCGAGCCGTAGCCGCCGACCTTCTTCAGCGCCCCGGCGATGCTGGCCGGGTTGCGGGTAAACTGCACGGCGGAGGCGTCGGCCAGGTATTCGCGCTGGCGGTTCACCGCGGCCTTGATCAGGCTGCCGAAGAAGGTCCCGACCGAGCCCAGCCCCCACAGGCACAGGCCGGCGACGAAGGCCAGCGCGATGAAGCCCAGGGCCGAGCCGGAGCCGCTGTCATTGCCGGCGTTGCTGCGCTGCATGCGGATGCGCGCCACGTCGTCGGCGCGGTGGCTGTCCCACAGGCCGCGGACCATGGTCTCGCCGATCAGGCCCAGCAGCAGGATGCCGTGCAGCAGCGCCACCAGGCGGGTGTTCAGGCGCATGTCGCCGTGGTGGATGTGGCTGAACTCGTGGGCGATCACCCCCTGCAGTTCGTCGCGGCTGAGCAGGGCGATGGTCCCGCGGGTGACGCCGATGACCGCGTCACGCGGCGTCAGGCCGGCGGCGAAGGCGTTGATGCCGCTGTCCTCCAGCAGGTACACCGGCGGCACCGGGGTGCCCGAGGCGATGGCCATTTCCTCGACCACGTTGAGCACCCGGCGTTCATCGGCGTCGCGGGCGTCCAGGTTGATCAGCCGGCCGCCCAGGCGCTCGGCCACGGCGCGGCCGCCCAGGCGCAGCTGGCGGTGCTTGTACCAGGCGCCGACGATCACCACGCCGACCACCACCAGGGCCACCCACAGGTAGAGTTCGAAGTCGGGCAGGCGCTGCGGCGAGGTCCAGTGGCTGGCGGGCTCGCCGATGTGGCGCCAGAGCCAGCCCAGGACCAGGCTGGTGAGCGTCACCAGGCAGGCCACCGCCGCGGCCAGGAGCAGGATCAGCCGGCCGGTCTGGCGGCGGGCGCGGTCCTGGTGCTGGAAGAAGTTCATCGCGCGCACCGCCCGTCAGAAGGCGATCTTGGGCGCGTCCTGGATCTGCTTGCTGTCGGCGAACTCCAGCTGCGCGACCTCGGCCTTGTGGCCGAAATTCGCCGCCAGCACCACGGCGGGGAACGACTGGCGGTAGGCGTTGTACTCCATCACCGCGTCGTTGTAGGCCTGGCGGGCGAAGGCCACTTTGTTCTCGGTGCTCGACAGCTCCTCGGTGAGCTGCTGCAGGTTCTGCGAGGCCTTGAGGTCCGGGTAGGCCTCCATGGTCACGTTGAGCCGCCCCAGCGCGCCGCCCAGGGCGCCCTCGGCGCTGGCCAGCTGGGCCAGGCCGGCGGCGGCGCCGGGCTGGCTGGCGGCGGCCTTGAGCCCGGCCACCGCGGCATTGCGCGCGGCGATCACCGCCTCCAGGGTTTCCCGTTCGTGCTTGAGGTAGGCCTTGGCGGTTTCCACCAGGTTGGGGATCAGGTCGTAGCGCCGCTTGAGCTGCACCTCGATCTGCGCGAAGGCGTTGCGGTAGCGGGCGCGCAGGTTCACCAGGCGGTTGTAGATGGCGATGACGCCGAAGAACAGCACGGCGAGGACGAGCAGGGTGACCAGGGAGGAAACCGACATGGGAGGTCCTTTTCGAGCGTCGGGAAAGGTCCGCCGATGATAGCGGAAAGCTTCCACGGCGGAAGGAAAGGCATCACGGGCTGTGCCCGGAAGCGGAAGCATGCTGTAAAGGGCTGCCCTTGACGCCCCGCCGCACCGATGGTCAGATGCGGGCCGTTCCAGGTGCCTCATGCCGCCGTGCATGAGGTGAAACGGGAAGCCGGTGCGTCGCCCTTGGCGATCAGTCCGGCGCTGCCCCCGCAACGGTAAGCGAGCGGGGCATCCACGAGGCCACTGTGCTCAGGCATGGGAAGGCGGATGCTCCAGAACCCTCGCAAGCCCGGAGACCGGCCTGGAGCGTTGTTGGCAAACCCGCGGTGGGCGGGCGTGAGCCGGATTCCGGACGCGCTCGCGCCGGAACTCGCTGCGCCGCCTGCGAAATTCCCGTTTCGAGGCGATCACCTTGCACTTCCCTTCTTCCGAATCCGCACTTCGGCTTGCCCCCTGGCTCGCCGGCCTGTGCCTGAGCCCCTGCCTGAACGCCGAGCCCCTGGGCCTGCGCGACGAAATCGTCAGCGCGCCTTCGGTGGAATCCACCACCGTCGCCGAGATGGCCCGCTACGGCAGCAAGCTCGAAGTCATCGAGCGCGAGCAGATCGAGCGCGCCGGCCCCAGCGCCGACATCACCCGCGTGCTGCAGATGTACGTGCCCGGCCTGTTCGTGGCGCCGAAGAACGGCCCCTTCGACTACGGCACCTACTCGCTGCTGGGCGGGCGCAACGACGACACCCTGATCCTGCTCGACGGCGTGCGCCTGAACAACCGCCTGTATGGCGGCCTCTACCTGGACACCCTGCCGACCACCGCGGTGGAGCGCATCGAGGTGCTCAAGGGCGGCCAGGGCCTGCTGTTCGGCACCCAGGCGGTGTCCGGGGTGATCAACATCGTCACCCGCAGCGCGCGCAGCCGCGAGGCTTCCGGCGAGGTCAACCTGGGCCTGGACAGCTTCCGCGGGCGCAACGGCGACGCGCGGGTGGAGAAGGTGCTGGAGAACGGCCTGGGCGACCTCGGCCTGCTGGCCTACGTCAGCCACAACCGCTCCGACGGCTACAAGCCGTACCGCGAGCGCGACCTGACCGCCACCGTCAGCGACAAGCGCCGCTCCTACGACGTCAACGTATTCGGCGCCAAGGCCATTCAGGCCTTCGGCGATAGCTCGCGGCTGGAACTGTTCTACCAGTACGCCGACGCCGACCTGGACTTCGCCCGCCCGGCGGACAACCGCCACACCAGCAACGACCGCATCCAGCAGATCGCCACGGCGACCTTCGAGCAGCACCTGAACGACGACTTCAGCTGGTTCGCCAAGGCGCACCTGAACGACTGGGATACCCGCTACACGCGCATCTACAACATCGCCGGCGGCGGTACCCGGGTGCTCAACCACAACGACTACTGGGGCTTCACCGACTGGGGCGCGCAGCTCGAAGGCAAGGCGCGCCTGGCCGGCGGCCACGAGCTGGTCTTCGGCAGCGACAACCAGTGGTACAAGGGCCAGGACGACGTCCTCATCATCGACAACGACCAGGCCGAGTCCCACGCCCTGTACGCCCAGCTGCGCCCGCAGCTGGACCTGCTGCCGAACTGGCACCCCAGCCTGGGCGTGCGCCGCGAGGAAATGAGCGGCGGCGAGGGCGCCACCGTGTGGATGCTCACCTCGCTCTACGACCTCAGCGACCAGCTCAAGCTGCGCGGCCAGCTGGGCACCGCCTTCAAGCTGCCCAACGCCGAGCAGCTGTTCGTCAACGAGCCGGGCAGCGAGATCGGCAACCGCGACCTCAAGCCCGAGCGCAGCCGCAACGCCGAGCTGGGCCTGGACTACAGCGGCGCGCTGTTCGGCCAGCCCTGGAGCGGCAGCGTCACCCTGTTCCGCCGCGAGATAAAGGACCTCATCACCCTGGCCGGCGACCAGTGGGTGAACGGCGACGGCGAGATCGAGGTGCGCGGCATCGAGGCCAACGGCCAGTGGCGGCTGGGCGAGCACTGGCAGCTGGACGCCGAAGCCACCCGCAACCTGGTGGACACCCGCGAGGGCGTGACGGTGAACAACATCCCGCACTTCTTCGCCCGCACCCGCCTGGGCTACGACCAGGGCCCGTGGGGCTTCGGTATGGCGCTGCGCTACGTCGGCTCCATCGTCAGCCCCCAGGGCGACGACTACGGCCACTACAGGGTGCTCGACGGCGATGCCTACCGCTACCTGGACGGCGCCCGCCGCCACCGCCTGAGCCTGCTGCTGGAGAACCTGCTGGACCGCGACTACGCCACCAGCCGCACCACCAACGGCATCCGCCAGGTGGACAACCTGGGCCGCCCGCGCACCGCCGAGCTGCGCTACACCTTCAGCTTCTGAGGTGGCCATGGACCAGGCGCTGCTGATCGTCGGCCCCCTCGCGGGCGCCCAGGGCGAGGCCTTGCGCGCCGAGCTGGCGGCAACCCACCGCGCCGTGACGCTGGTGGATACCAGCGACGGCTTCGACGCCCTGTGGTCGGCCATCCGCGCGCAACTGCGAGCGGGCAGGGCGCTGCTGCTGGTGGACCTGGAGCCGGCCAGCGATGGCGCCTACCTCGACTGGCTGCGCGGCGAGGTGGCGCAGCTGGCCGGCGACTTTCCCCAGGCGCCGTGCCCGCGGCTGACCGCCTCGGCCCTCGGCCGCCGTGGCCTGGACGCCCGGCTGGTCGGCGCGGCCATCGATGATGGCCGCCAGCAATTGGAATGCCGCACCGTCGGCCCGGTGCCGGAACAACCGGACTGGTCGGCACCGCCGCCGCACAAGCGCCAGGTGTTCCTCTGCACCGGCCCGCGCTGTGTGCGCCGCGGCGCTTTGCCCTTGTGGAAGTCGCTGCGCCGCGAACTGGCCAGGCGCGAGCTGATCGAAACCGCCGAAGGCGTGCTGCTGACCCGCACCGGTTGCCAGTTCCCCTGCAACCGCGGGCCGCTGCTGACCGTCTACCCGGACCGCTGCTGGTACGGCGTGCATGACGAGGCCCAGGTGCTGCGGGTGGTGGAGCAGCACCTGGCGGGCGGCGAGCCGGTGGCCGAACTGCTGATCGAGGGCGCGCCATGAAAGGCTTCGCCCTGCTGCTGGGGCTGTTGGTGGCGGCGCCGGCCCTGGCCGCCGAGGACTACCGCAACTGCGGCGAGACCTGGCACCTGGCCAAGGCGCCCGAGCGCATCCTCGCGCTCAACCAGCATGCCGCCGACCTGCTGCTGGAACTGGGCGCCGGGGAGCGGCTGGCGGGCGTGGCCTATCTGGACGACCCGGGGCCGCAGTTGCAGGGCGACCGCTACCGCGGCGTGCCCGTGGTGTCGGCGCGCTATCCGTCCACCGAACTGCTCTATGCGTTGCGCCCGGACCTGGTGGTGGGCGGCTTCGCCACGGCCTTCGACCCCGGGCGCGGGCGCGCCGAACTGGCCGCCGCCGGGATCGCCAGCTACCTGCTGGAGGCGGCCTGTGCTCAGCGCACGGGAGATGGCTTCGGCAACGTGCGCGACGACCTGCGCACCCTGGGCCGGCTGCTCGGCGCCGAGCCACGGGCCCAGGCGCTGATCGACGCCCAGCAGGCCGATCTGCGCGCGGCGGCCGCCAGGGCTGACGGCCGCGCGCCGCTGCGGGTGTTCTACCTCGACAGCAGCGACGCCGGCCTGGCCAGCCAGGGCGGGCGCGGCTTCGTCAGCGAGCTGCTGCGCGCCGCCGGGGCGCGCAACCTGTTCGAGGCGGTGGCGCTGCGCGGCTACCTGGCCAGCCCCGAAACGCTGCTCGCGGGCGACCCGGACGTGATCCTGCTGGCCGATGCGCGCTGGTCGCCGGCGGCGGAGAAGGTCCGCTACCTGCGCGCGCACCCGCTGCTCTCGCGGCTGCGCGCGGTGCGCGAAGGGCGCTTCGTGACGCTGCCGTTCAGCCAGTTGGTGCCAGGCGTGGAAAGCGGCCGTGCGGCGCGGTCGCTGGCCGAGGCCCTGTATCCCTGAGCACGCTCAGAAGCGCACATCCACCACCACGCTGTCGCTGTAGGTGCCGGCTGGCGGCGTGGGCTGGTCGGGGAGGATTTCCGCGCGGTAGTCGAAGCCCTGGTAGGTGAGGCCGTCGAGACTGCCGGGGTTCAGTTCGGCGCTGCTGCTGGGGCGCCTTTCAGTGCCCGCAGAGCCCCAGCGCTCGCTGCCGCTGCTCGACTTGTACAGCTCGTAGGCCAGGCGGTTGCCGCCGCTGGCCATGTGCCGCTGGCCGCCGCTGGCGTTGACGCCGTCGCTCAGGCCGACGTCGTAGCTCGTGCCCTTGGAGCAGCGCACCTGGATGCGCTGCTGCACCGGGCGGAAGCCGGCGATCAGCGGCGCGCTGCCGAAGTTCACGGCGGGCGCGTTGAGCTGGCAGTCGCGGCGGACCTGCACCGTCAGTTGCAGGCTGGTGAGCACGCCCGTGCCCCAGTCGGTCGGCGCCGAGGTGCAGACTTCCAGCAGGCAGCCGCCGCTCACGCCGGGCGTGATGTCCCAGCCGGGGAAATAGCAGGCGCCCAGCACCCGGCCGGCCACGCAGATGCGCCAGTGCCAGCGCAGCTGGATGGTGGCGGTGTAGGTGCCGGGCGCCACGTTGGCCGGGCGCAGGCGGGCGTGCAGGGGGAACTGCGAGACGTCCGGCGTGCCGCCGGGAAACGGGAAGCGGGAATAGTCGTAGAACAGGCCCTGCTGCAGGCGCTGGGTCAGGCCGGCGTCGCCGTACAGCTCGAAGGGGATGGCGTCGCCCGTGGCGGCGTTGCGCAGCACGCCGCCGTTGAGGTTCTCCGGGAGCAGGCGTATCCAGTTTTCGCGGATCGGGTAGCCCTTGAGGCTGCATTGGGCGCCGCCGGAGAGCTGCCTGGCCGGGGCGCCGTTGGCGATGGTCATCGAGCCGTGGGCGCCGAAGCTCGCGTTGCCGGGGTTGGGCTTGCATTGCTCGGTCACGGTATGGGCCAGGCCGGTGAGTGGCGCCAGGGCCAGGAGGGGGAGCAGGTAGCGCGGTATGGTCATGGTCGACTCCGGGGTTCAGCGGCAGGGCAACGGGCCCAGCTGCGCCAGTTCTTCGGCCTGCGGGTCGAGGTCGAAGACCAGGCTGCAGGCCTGGCCGTCGGGCAGGCTTACGCGCAGGCGGTTGTGCGCCTGCAGGTGTTCCAGGTAGACCAGCCCGTCCCAGCCCACGGGCACCGGCGGGCCACCGTTGACGCGGGCCTGGGCGCCGATCGGTAGCGGCCGGCCGTGGCTGTCGTGCAGCAGCAGGCTGGCGGCCAGCACCCGCTGCAACGGGAAGCGCAGCAGGTAGCCGCTGCCGGAGCGCACCGCCACGCGCTGCTCCACCAGCGGCGCCACGACGTTGGAGGCCAGGCCCAGCGGGTCGATCTCGTACTTGCCGGCGTAGTAGGCGCTGCTCCAGGGCACCAGCAGGTGGCCGTCGGCGTTGGTGTGGCCGACCAGCTGGTTCTCGTAGCGCACCGGAACGCCGGCCTGGCCGTCGGTGCTGACCAGCACGAAGGCATCGTGCACGCGGTTGGCGGGGAACAGCGCGCCGTCCATCCAGGCCAGCGAACCGCTGGCGTCGGCCCAGTGGGTCTGCTCCCGCGCGCTGCCATAGACGCCGCCCTGGAGTTGCAGGCGGTCGCCGCGCCAGTTCAGCGCGGCATGGCGCCAGTCGTCGGCCCGGCCGTTGTCGACGTAGCCGAGGTTCCAGCCGAAACCGCCCTCGCTGGGCGCCGACTCGCTGTAGTCGACGCGGCGGCTGCCGTCCCCGCTGGCGCTGCGTTCGACGCCGACGCTGAGGGTGCCGCGCAGGTCGAACGGCACCACCAGTTGCACGGCGCTGCTCCATTTGCCGTTGCCCAGCTCGCGGTTGGCGGACAGGTAGAGGCTGGCATCGCCCCACAGCGGCCGGCTCCAGGACAGGTTGAGCAGGCGGGTGCGGCTGCCGTCGCCGGCCTCGACGTCGAAATAGCCGGCGCCCAGGCTGCCCCAGTCGTCCAGCGTCACGCTGGCGGTGGCCTGGGTGCTGCTGCGGCTGGGGCGTAGGCGCCAGTAGCGGTCATCGTCGTCCTGGCGGCGCCGGGGGCGCTGCCGGGTGTCGTCGTAGCGGGCCAGGTCGCTGTAGTCGGCATCGCGCTGCAGGCGTTGCACGGTGAAGCTGAAGCGCCGCGCGTTGTACTGGTAGCCGAAGCTCAGCTGCCGTCCGCCGTCGCCGCCGTGCTGGCCGTGGCTGATGGCGCCGTTGAGCACGCCCAGGGTGCCCAGGCGCAGCATGCCGCCCAGGCCGGCCTGGGCGAGGCCGGCGGCGGCTTCGGCCTGGGCCTCCAGGGTGAAGGTGTCGCTCAGGCCGTGGCGCAGGGCGCCGGTGAAGGCGCCTGGCCCGTAGGCGAAGTTGTCCTGGCCATAGCCGCGCCGGAGGTTGCCCAGGCCCAGGGAGAAGTCGCTCAGGCCCGGGCGCAGCAGGTCGCTGCTGACGTAGAAGGGCACGCTGGTGGAGATCTGGCGGCCCAGGGCGTCGGTGGTCTGCAGCACCGCCTGGCCGGCGCCGTTGATGTAGGGCAGGTTGCCGATGCTGAAGGGGCCGGGCTGCAGTTGGTAGCTGCTGTTGCGGTAGCCGTCGATGAACAGGTCCAGGGTGCTGGGCAACGCCGCTTCGCCGGCGAAGCGCGGCAGCGGGTAGGTCAGCACGTCGGGGCGGATGGCGAAGTTGCGCGACAACTGCAGCCCGCCCAGGCGCACCGGCGTGCTCCAGGCCAGGGAGCGGCTGACCAGGTCGCCGGCCTCGTAGGTCAGCAGGCGTTCCTCGTCGTCGTAGCGCCAGTTGCTGTCGTAGCGCAGGTAGCGGCTGGGCTGTGCCGAACCGCCATGGACCTGCTGGTAGACGCCGCTGTGGCTGAAGACGCCGAAGCCGCCGAACAGGCGCAGGTCGGCCCAGGCGGTGCTCGTATCCTGGCCGCGTCGCGGGCTGCTGGCGTAGAACTGGTAGTTGAGCAGAGCGCCGAAGCTGCTGCGTGCCGGCACGTAGCCGGTGGCGCGCGCCTGGCCGAGCTGCTGCTCGGGCAACCACTGCGGCGGCACCTGCAGCAGCAGGCGCTGGCTGGCGGCCTCGTAGCGCACCTCGACGCCGGGCAGGCCGCCGACATCGACCTGGCCGCCGCGCGGCACCGGCAGGCCGGCCGCGCGCAGGTCGGCGGCCTCGACCCAGAAGCGGCCCTGGCGCAACGTCACCGCCACCACCTGGCCGCTCGTGCGCAGGTTCACCAGCAGCTCCAGGTAGAGTTGCTGGTCGTCGGACAGGGCGCCCGCATCCCGGGGCGGCGGTGGCAGCGGCGCACTCGACAGGCGTTCCGCCTCGAACAGCAGGGTGGCGCCGGTGAGCAGCGGTAGCCAGGGGCGCGTCTGCCTGCCCATGCTTCAGGGCGCCGCGGCGGGAATCTCGCCGCGCACGCCATTGATCTCGGCCCACAGGCGTCCGCCCCCAGTGGGCTTGCGCGGCAGCGGCCAGCACATGGCGCTGCCGGCCAGCACGTAGCCGAGCAGGTCGTCGCCCACCGGCAGGGTACCGTCGCCCTGTTCGATGGCCGCCCGCGTCAGGCGGACATGCACCGCGCCGCGGTTGCGCACCTCCAGGTAGGTGCGGCCGCCTTCGTCGACCAGGCGCCAGTCCAGCCGCGCGGCCGTCGCGTCCTTCGCGCCGAGCCCGTCGCCGTAGAGGAACAGCGGCACCGAATAGCGCAGCTGGAAGCGGATGTCGCTGCCCTCGGCCGCTGGCTGCTGGGCCTGCGGCGCGGGAATCTCGTCGATGACGATGCGGTAGGCGCGCTCGCTGCCGGGGGCGGTCGGCGCCAGGCGGGTGAGGCGCACCAGTTGCCTGGCCCCCGCCGGGATGCGCAGCATCGGCGGGCTGCCGACCACCTCGCGCTGCGCCTGGAAGTGCTCCTCGCCGCCGGCCTGGCTCCAGGCGAAGATGCGCAGTTGCAACTGGGCCGGCTCGGCGCCGCGGTTTTCCAGCCAGAGCGCGCTGGCCCGCTGGTCGTGTTCCAGCACCGGGTCGATCGGCCAGATCAGGATCGAGCTGGCGGAGCGGGCCGTGGCGGCCGGCAGGGCGAGGGCGGCGAGCAGGGCCGCGACGAAGCGCAGGCGGGTATCGGGCAAGGGCATCACGGGGCTCCTGGCGCGCTCACCATGACAGGGTCACGGTGAGCCGGTCCTGGTAACGCCCGGCGGACTGGTTGCCGGGCAACTGGAGGGCGGCATGGATCGGCAGGCGGATGTCGTCGGGGTTGCCGTAGTCGATGCTCAGGTTGCCGCCGATGGGGATTTCCCGGCTGAGGCCGGCATCGGCGTACAGGCGATAGGCCAGCCGCGCGTTGCCCGCGCCAAGGTGGCGCAGGCCACCGGTGGCGTGCTGGCCGCCATCGACCGTCATGCGCAGGGCGATGCCGGGGGTGCAGGCGAGAGTGATGGCGCCATTGGGCGTCAGCTGGGCGCCGATCCTGGCCGTGGAAGTGGCCGGATGGCGGCCGAAGTCCAAGCGGCCGAGGTTGCCCAGGTTGCCGCCGTTGCCGGGCGGCGCATGGTTGACCAGGCAGCCCTGGGTAACGCTGGCGGAGACGCGGAAGCCGGCCCGGGTGGCGGCATCGCTGCCCGGCGCCTGCAGCAGGCTGGCGAGCAGCAGGGCCAGCCCGGTCGCCGCGGCGCGGGGCAGCAGGTGAGGAAGCGTCATGGCGGGGAAGGACCGGCCGGTTTCGCCCTGGGCGATTGCGGCAGCGGCCTCAGAATTCCAGGGTGAGGGTCAGCGTGTCCCTGTAGACGCCGCTGCCCTTGGCGTTGGCGTTCGGTGCGATGGTGCCGTAGATCGGCACATCCACGGCCTTGCCGTCGGCGGGAACCCTGAAGGTTGCCCCTCTGTTGATGACATAGGGGCTCTTGCCGGCGGAGTCCCGGTACAGCAAGTAGCTGACCGTGTCGGTGCCGCTGCCGTTGAGCAGTGAGCGGTCACCGCGCAGGCCGCCGTCGATGATGACATTGAAGAAAGTGGTGACCGGGTCGCAGGTGACCTGAAGGCTGTTGCCGTCCGGGCCGGCCAGGCGTGCCTTGAGCGCGCGGGTCCAGGTCGGGCTGGTCCGGGGGAAGTTGAGCGTACCGAAGTTGAGGATGCCTTCGCTGGAGGCGCTGCCCTGGGTCACCTGGCAGCCTTTGGAAACCTCCAGGACGACACCCACCTGGCCCTTGATGTCCGCCGCGGCCTGGCTCAGGGGCAGGGCGAAGGCGGTGGCTAGGACGTACTTGAGCTTGTGATGCGGCATGGTCTTGGCCTCGCTAAGGGAATTGCGGAAATTTTCCCCAGGAATGACCAAGTCGAACTATCTGAAACTGCTGTTGGGTTCGTAGGCTTATTCGCCAGATCGAGCGGGTGTTTTTTGTAGGCCTATGTAGGCCTTGCAGGCCTCAAGAATCGACGGCTTTGTCTACAGTGCCGATGGGGGAGGGTGTCTGGAAAAAGCGGGGAGATGGCGGGGGAGGAAAGCGGGTCCCGATGACGGGACCCGCGGCGGAAAATGGCTGGCCGGAGGCGGTCAGGCCTTTCCTATGAGCGATTGACTCAGCGGCCGGGATTCGATCCACCAGCCGAACACCAGCCCGACGGTGCTCCAGAGGATCGCCTGGATGCCCAGGGACACCAGGCGGAACTGCCACAACAGGTCGGCCGGGAAGTCCGCCGGCACTTCGCGCACCGCCGGGAACAGCAGGCCGGCGACGGCGCAGATGCCCAGGTACACGGCGATGCCGGCGACGGCGCCGGTCCAGGCGCCGTGCTCGGCGAGCAGGCGGCGGCCCAGGTTCAGCGAGATGACGGCGGCGGCGATGGACAGCGCGATCATCAGGAAGAACAGCGCGGTGCGCTGGCGGATGCTCTCCGGGTCGCCCACCGACGGCGGGTTGGCCGGGTACTTCAGGCTCGGCACCAGGTACAGGGTGACGAAGGCCGCCAGAGCCAGCAGGGCGCTCAGCGCGCGCGGGCTCAGGCGCCCGGTGCGGCCCAGGCCGTAGGCGAACACCAGGGCGAACAGCCCGCCCATGGCGGCGCCGTAGACCACCACGCCGGTGAGCAGGCCGAAGCTGGCCTGGACCTCGCGGCTGACCAGCTCTTCCTCGTGGTCGTGGGCGGCGCCGCCGCTGGTGGCTTCCTCGGCCTCGTGCAGGGCCGACATCTGTTCTTCGAAGGCGATGGCGCGGTCCACCTGGGGCTCGCCGAAGACGAAGGCGAACGCGAAGACGATCAGGCCCGCCAGGACGCCGACGAGCATCCCGCGCAGCAGGAGTTTTCCAGTCATGTCAGGGTGTCCCCGGGTCAGTGGCAGGGGAAGCCCAGCAGGTGGCGGCCGTCGTGGACGAATTCGTGCACGTACATGCCCTTGAACATCGAGGTGGCGCCCTGTTCGGCGCCGACGAAGTACAGCGCCAGGAGCAGCAGCAGGCCGCCGAAGATGGCCCAGGGCTGCAGCTCGGAAAGCGGGATGACGGGGAGCGATGCGCCGGTATCGGCGTGGGTGGCTGAATGAGCCATGGAAACCTCCTAGGATTGCGCGTCCTGAAACGGTTGGCGGTTCGTTTTGTGGGGAAGGGTCTGACTCTCGGTGCCGGGACCGAATACAGTGGCGCGACCGTGCCGGGTTTTCACCGGCTTCCTTCCAAGTAACAAAGTGCTACGAGAGCGTCGGGCAGTGTAAACCCCGGCGCCTGCGAATGGGAGAGAATTCGATGCCGAGCCGCCTGAGCTTCGTCTGCCACGGGCGCACCGCCGCCCAGCGCCAGGGCTGCTTCGCCCAGGCCGACGAGCCATTGGAACCGGGCCAGGACGAGCGCCTGGCCGAGCGCCGCGCCGGGCTCAAGGCGCCGCGCCGGGTGCTCTGCGCCCCCGAGCTGCGCGCCCGGCAGACCGCCGCCGCCTGGGGCGCCGAGCCGCAGTTGGTGGAAGCCCTGCGCGACTGCGACTACGGCGCCTGGCGCGGGCAAAGCCTGGAGGCCCTTCAGGCCGCGGCAGCGCAGGATCTGGCCGCCTGGCTGACGGACCCCGCCGCCGCGCCCCACGGCGGCGAATCCCAGGCGCAGTTGTGCGAGCGCGTGGGCGCCTGGCTCGACGCCTTCGACGAGGACGGCCACTTCATCGTCGTCAGCCATCCCGCGGTGCTGCGCGCCGCCGCGCTGCACGTGCTGCGGGCCGATGCGGCGGCGTTCAACGCCATCGACGTCGAACCGCTGGGCGTGCTGCGCCTGGTCCGCCACGGCCGCTGGCGCCTGCGCCTGTGACGGGGCGCGGTCTATGCTGTGTGGGCCCCAGCGCCACGAGGAGACCGCCATGGCCAGCCATCCCCGCCTGATCCCCTGCCTGCGCTACCGCGACGCGCCGGCGGCCATCCAATGGCTGTGCGACACCTTCGGCTTCGTCCGCCAACTGGTGGTGGACGACGGCGAAGGCGGCGTGGCCCATGCCCAGCTGTGCCTGCCCGACGGCAGCGGCATGCTGATGCTGGGCTCGGCGGTGGACAACGAGTACGGCCGGCTGATGCGCCGGCCCGAGGACGTCGGCGGCTGCACCCAGAGCCTGTACCTGCTGGTGCCCGACGCCGAGGCCCTGTACCGCCGCGCGCTGGACGCCGGCGCGCGGATGGTCATCGACATCCGCGACGAGGACTACGGCGGCCAGGGCTTCACCTGCCGCGACCCCGAGGGCCACGTGTGG
Organism: Pseudomonas sp. M1; assembly: GCF_022760135.1. Taxonomy (NCBI): domain Bacteria; kingdom Pseudomonadati; phylum Pseudomonadota; class Gammaproteobacteria; order Pseudomonadales; family Pseudomonadaceae; genus Pseudomonas; species Pseudomonas sp. M1. The sequence goes on along the minus strand of NZ_CP094343.1, from coordinate 4,548,725 downwards.
AGCTTCGGCACCTACGACCCCTGGCATTGAACGAAGAAGGAGCAAGGCATGAAAGAGGTGGTATTCGCCGATGGCGCGCGGGTTGCGGCCATCGGCCAGGGCACCTGGCGGCTGGGCGAGGACAGGGCGGCGCGCAAGCGCGAGGTGGCGGCCCTGCGCGAAGGCATCGAGCTGGGCCTGACGCTGATCGACACCGCCGAGATGTACGGCGAGGGCGGCTCGGAAGAGGTGGTCGGCGAAGCCATCCGTGGCCTGCGCGAGCAGGTCTTCCTGGTCAGCAAGGTCTACCCGCACAACGCCAGCGCCCGCGGCGTGCCGGCGGCCTGCGAGCGCAGCCTGAAGCGCCTGGGCACCGACTGCCTGGACCTCTACCTGCTGCACTGGCGCGGCCAGTACCCACTGGAGGAAACCGTCGAGGCCTTTGAGCGCCTGCGCCAGGACGGCAAGATCCGCCGCTGGGGCGTCTCCAACTTCGACCTCGACGACATGCGGGAACTGGGCGCCCTGCACTGCGCCACCAACCAGGTGCAATACAGCCTGGAAGAACGCGGCATCGAATGGGACCTGCTGCCCTGGTGCCAGGAACAGCGCATGCCGCTGATGGCCTACTGCCCGGTGGGCCAGGGCGGCCGCCTGCTGCGCAACGCCACCCTGCGCGAAGTGGCCGAACGCCACGGCGCCACCCCGGCGCGGGTGGCCCTGGCGTGGCTGATCCGCCAGGAAGGGGTGATCGCCATTCCCAAGGCGGTGGAGGCTGTGCATGTCCGCGACAATGCGGCGGCGCTGCAGTTGCGGCTGGATGGGGAGGACCTGGCGAAGCTGGACGCGGCCTTCCCGCCGCCAAGGCGGAAGATGCATCTGGCGGTGGTTTGAGGCTGTCCGTGCTTTTGGCTTTCTGGCTTTCTGGCTTTCTGGCTTTCTGGCTTTCAGCTTTCAGCTTTCAGCTTTCAGCTTTCAGCTTTCAGCTTTTGGCTTTTGGCTTTTGGCTTTTCGTAGGAGCGAGCTTGCTCGCGAACGGTGCCTCCCGGATATGCAGGTGTTCGGGCGCTCTTCAGGCCAGGCACCACCCCGACCAGAACACCCCACCCGACCACCGCTCCTATAAAAATCCCCCCCGCCATGATAAGAAGCGCCCATCAGCAAGCTGGAGGCAGTCATGGGCAAGTTGCGTGTCGGGGTGATTTTCGGTGGGCGTTCGGCGGAGCACGAGGTATCGCTGCAGTCGGCGAAGAACATAGTCGATGCCCTGGACCGCTCGCGGTTCGAGCCGGTGTTGATCGGCATCGACAAGGACGGCCGCTGGCACCTGAACGACGCCTCCGACTACCTGCTGAACCAGGAGAACCCGGCGCTGATCGCGCTCAACCGCTCCAACCGCGAGCTGGCCGTGGTGCCCGGCAAGGCCGAGCGGCAGCTGGTGGAAACCGGTAGCCGGCAGTTGCTCGACCACGTCGACGTGATCTTCCCCATCGTCCACGGCACCCAGGGCGAGGACGGCTGCCTGCAGGGCCTGCTGCGCATGGCCGACATCCCCTTCGTCGGCGCCGACGTGCTCGGCTCGGCCATCTGCATGGACAAGGACGTGAGCAAGCGCCTGCTGCGCGACGCCGGCATCGCCATCACCCCCTTCATCACCCTGACCCGCGCCAACGCCGCGCGCACGCCCTTCGCCGAGGCGCAGCGCCAACTGGGCCTGCCGCTGTTCGTCAAGCCGGCCAACCTGGGTTCCTCGGTGGGTGTCAGCAAGGTCGAGGACGAGGCCGGCTACGTCGCCGCCGTGCAACAGGCCCTGGCCTTCGACGACAAGGTGCTGGTGGAGGCCGCGGTGAACGGCCGCGAGATCGAGTGCGCGGTGCTCGGTAACGACGAGCCCATCGCCAGCGGCTGTGGCGAGATCGTGGTGCGCGGCGGCTTCTATTCCTACGACAGCAAGTACATCGACGAAGACGCCGCCCGGGTTGTGGTGCCGGCGGACATCGATGCCGCGGCCTGCGAGCGCATCCGCCAGCTCGCCGTGGAAGCCTTCCAGGTGCTGGGCTGCTCGGGCCTGGCGCGGGTCGACGTGTTCCTCACCGGCGATGGCCAGGTGCTGGTCAACGAACTCAACTCGCTGCCCGGCTTCACCCGCATCAGCATGTACCCCAAGCTCTGGCAGGCCGCCGGCATGAGCTACAGCGAACTGGTCAGCCGGCTGATCGACCTGGCCCTGGAACGCCACGCCGCGCGCCGCCGCCTGCAGACCAGCCGCTGAGGCGGGCGCGGCGGGGGCCGGTTACTCCGGGCGCTCCTCGTGGGTGCGCTGGTGCGCGGCCTCGAGCAGTGCCTGGGTGTCGGCGTGGAGCATGCGCAACGTCGCGCTCCAGCGCGCCAGGTCCCACTGCGAGGCACTGGCGGCGGGGTGCTCCTCCAGCAGGTCGAGTACGCCGCCGAGCGCCCGCAGGCGCTGCAGGGCGGTGTCGAGCAACTGCGTCGAGGGAGCCAGCGTGTCGATGTAAAGCACTTCGGAGAAGGCCTGCGAGCTTTCCGGAAGGGGTTTGAACTCACGAATCCTGAAAGGCTCTTGAATGCCCGGGCGGGCGTTCTTCGCGCGGAGGGGCGCGGGCTTGGAAGGGAACTGGTGCATTTCCTTACGCTCCTTGGACCGGATGGAACCCGCCGCTTCCGTTGCGACACGGAGGGCGGCGAGCCGTGCAGGGGTCGCAAACCGGAGGTCCAAGGAGAATCCGGCCAGGCGGAAGCCTGCCCTGCACGGCCAGCCATGACCAAGGCAAACGCTAGGCGCAGGTAGCGCCTTTGCTTTGAATGCTGCTGCTGTGCTGAAGGACCTTTGGGTTGCGACACCCTGTCATGGCAAACGCCATGACGGCGGGAAGACTATCGATCCGGCTCGTGGGAGCTGAGCGTTATGTGCTGTAGGGAAATTCCTTGATGAGGGTTTTCTCGATGGCGTTCCCGGTTTGCCGAGGCCGTGCCCGGTGGCTGCAAATTTGACCGTCCAGCCTCTACACTCCTCGAAGTCACATTGGCCAGCCTAAGGAGCCAGACGATGAGTTCTTCCTCGCGGACGGTATTGGCGGCAGCGCTGGCGGCGCTGCTGGTTGCTGTTGTTCCGGTCGCACACAACCCGGCCTGGGCCGAGGACGCCGCACCGCCCAGCGGCATGGAGGCCGACGACCAGCAGGGCCCGCTGGGCGACCTCAGCGAATATGGTCGCCTGGCCGAGGAGTCGCTCGACGCGGTGGGCGCCGACGACTTCGCCAGCGCCCGGGCCAAGGTCGACGCCCTGCAGGCCAAGTGGCGCGCCGCCGCCGCCGAGCTCAAGCGCAAGAGCCCGGAGGACTGGAAGGCCGCCAACGCGGCGGTCGAAGGCGCGGTGCGGGAACTGCACGCCAAGTCCCCGGACAAGGATCGCAGCCTGGATTCGCTGAACACCCTGCTGTCCACCTTCAACGACATCCAGGGCATCAGCGACTGACCCCCGCCCGGCCAGGGCCCGCCGACGGCCCTGGCCCTGCGGAGCGTCGGCATCCCGAGCGGCGGTTGGCGCTCAACGAAATCCTCACATTCGCCTCGCGGAGTTTTCACCTTCGCCCGTGCAGGATGGCGGCCAGCATCCGGCAGCGTGCCGGGTGCGTCCCGAACCATCGAGCGCGAGGCCTGTGGCGAAGTGAGGCAGATTCCGGAAACCTGGCGGCGTCCATCCGGACGGGTAATGGCCCTGGCCTGCGGGCTGCTCGGCCTGCTGGCCGTGGCCCTGTGCGGCGCGGCCAGCGTCGCGGCGCAGCGCCCGCCGCTGCCGGGCGAGGACGACCTGGCCCGCCACTGGCGCCTGGGCGAGGTGGTGGTGCTGGTGCGCCACGCCGAGCGCTGCGACCGTTCCGACGCCCCCTGCCTGGGCGCCGAGGATGGCATCACCGTGCGCGGCGGGGCGCTGGCCACGGCCCTGGGCGACGACTACCGCAGCCGCTTCGGCCTGGGCAATGCCGACGTCTACGCCAGCCCGCTGACGCGCACCCTGCAGACCGCCAGCCTGATGTTCGGCGACGGCACCCTGGGCCAGGCCTGGGTCGCCGACTGCACCGGCAACCTGCTCAACCACGTGCTGGAACACAAGGCCAGCCACCGCAACCTGATCCTGGTCACCCACAGCGAATGCATGGAGCAACTGGCCCAGGCGCTCAGCCACCGGGACCTGGAAACCCCCGGCTACGGCACCTCGCTGGTGCTGTTCAGCGACGCCCGCGGCGGCCTGCAACTGGCCGGCGAGATCGCCCCGCGGGACTGGGCCCGCCTGCAATTGCGCTGAGCCGACGGCGCCGCTGCGCTTGCGGCATCGGCGGAAGCGGTCCTAGGCTTGCGGGGGAGGGCGGTGCCGTCGTCCGCCCCGGGAGCCGCCAATGCCACGCGTCCAGCTCGGCGGGGTCAAGGAAACCCTGCTGATCACCTTCTACGCCAAGGCCATGGAAAGCCGCCTGCCCGATTCGTTGCTGCAGGACCGCTTCGCGGCCGCCGCGCTGGCGCGCCTGGACTACGACTTCGCGCGCTTCCGCCTGGGCCGCAGCAGCTACGTCGGCATAGCCCTGCGTGCCTGGAAGCTCGACCGCTGGGCCGAAACCTTCCTCGCCGCCCACCCCGACGCCTGCGTCGCACACCTGGGCTGCGGCCTCGACAGCCGGGTGTTCCGCCTGGACCCGCCGCCCAGCGTGGCCTGGTTCGAAGTGGACTACCCGGACGTGCTGGCGCTGCGCGGCGAGGTATACCCGGCACGCGAAGGCTGCACCCTGCTGCCCGGCGCCATGGGCGACCCGTCCTGGCTCGACGCGCTGCCCACCGGGCGCCCGCTGCTGATTGTCGCCGAAGGCCTGATGCCCTACCTGCGCGAAGCGGAGGTGAGCGCACTGCTGCGCGGCCTGCTGGCGCGCTTCCCCCAGGGGGAGCTGATCTTCGACGGCTACAACCGCTTCGGCATCCGCATGCTGGGGCTGTTCCTGCCGTTCTGGGCACGCGGCGCCCGGGTGCACTGGGCATTGGACGAGCCCAAGGAGCTGGAGGCGCTGGTGCCGGGGCTGCAACTGGTCGAGGAGCGCCTCACCTACACCCCCGAGGAATGCCGGCGGATGGCCTGGTCGTCCCGCGCATTCGTGCAACTGATGCAGCGCTGGCCCACCCTGGGCCGTATCGGTCGGTTGCTGCGTTATCGCTGGTAGGTGGCTGCATGGGTGTGACATCGGCGCTCGGGCTTTTCCCTCACCCCAGCCCTCTCCCGGAGGGAGAGGGGGCTAGTCCGTGCCGAGAGGCGGCCAGGTTTCAGCCGGCAATCCCTGTGCTAGCCGGCTAACGCCGAAACACCCGCGCACGCCGAACGGTCCCCTCTCCCTCCGGGAGAGGGTTAGGGTGAGGGGGCCGCAGCCTGCTCGCTCGATGCCATTCCCCTACGCTCTCCGCGAGGCACAGCACTCCCCCACACCTGTAGGAGCGGGCCCTGCCCGCGATTCGCGCGCAGGGCGCGCTCCTACAATGGGAATGACATTGGAGCTCGGGCTTTCCCCTCACCCCAGCCCTCTCCCTGAAGGGAAAGGGCTCTTCAGGCCACAAACCGCAGGCCGCGCTCAACCCCCGCCCACGTCGAGAGTGTCGGCAGGTCAGCACCTTTCGCGCAGCGGGCCTACTGGAGCCGGGGACTACTCCAGGATCGCCCCGACCAGCGAAAGCACGTAGTTGGTTACGGAATCGGGGGCCTTTTCCTTGAATGCGGCTCGGCGCGCCCTCCAGTCCAGCGTCCGCACCTGGTGGCTGTGGACATTGCCCTGGGTATCGGTGCCTTCGCCCATCAGGGTGACAAGGAAGCCCTGGTTGCGCGCCACATTGGATGCGCCTTGCGAGATGGGGCAGACCAGGGCCAGGCCCATTTCATTGAATTCGCGTTTCGACAGGACCAGGCAAAAGTGGTCGCCGATCATTTCACGGCCCGTCGAGGGATCGAACTGCAAGTGCCAGATCTCACCGCGGTCGGGAACGCTCGGCGGGCGCCTCACCATTGTTCCGCGCCTACGGCCGGCATGCTGTCCCAGTCCGGGGCGAGCGAGTCTTTGGGCGTTTCGGCGATCAGTTGGGCCAGGCTCGGGCGCGTCATCGGCTTGATCACCAGGGCTCCCTCAACGATGTCGCACTCAACCTGACTGCCAGCGTGCAGTTTGTTCTGGGCGACGAAGGCCGAGGGAACCGAAATGATCAGGGACCCCCCGGATTTGCGCAGGGCAAGCGTGGTCATGGACATGCCTCCTGTTGGGGTTTTACAGAAGTATAACTCGTCGAGTTTTATTTTTATAAAACCAGTCGTCTCGAAGCCTGTCTGTTCAGGGGCGGCATCTTTCCGGGATGGATAGAACGCTCCGCTCCACCCCTCCTACAAAACCCCAGCCCACGCCGACAGCACCAGAAGTACCGCCAACCCCCGATTCAACCGCTGCAACGCCCGCGGCGAGCGCAACAACCGCGCACTGCCGGCGCCAAGCCCGGCCCAGGCGCTCAGGCACGGCACGCCGACCATGAAGAACAACAGCGACATCAGCTGGATGCGCAACAGGCGGTCATCGTCCTGGCCGGCATAGACGCCGATCACCGCCAGGGCCACCGTCCAGTTCTTCGGGTTCACCAACTGCAACAGCGCCGCATCCAACAGGCCGATGCGCCGCGCCGGTGCGGCATCTTCCAGCCCGGGCGGCGGGCTGCTCCAGATCTGCCAGGCCAGCCAGGTCAGCCACAGCACCCCGGCGGCGGCCATGATGCCCTGCACCTGCGGCCGCCCGGCCAACAATTCGCCCAGGCCGCTGCCCACCGCCAGCACCACCAGCGCCGCGCCGCCGCAGCCGCCGAAGACGATGGGCAGCGCCGCGCTCCAGCCGTGGCGGGCGCTGTTGCTGAAGATCAGCAGGTTGGTCGGCCCGGGGGTGATGGCGGCGACGAAAGCGAACAGCAGGAAGGGCAGCCATTGCTGCAGGGCCTGGATCATGACAAGGGCTCCGTGGGACGTGGAGCCGCTATCCTCGCCGCGGCCCGGCCGTCAGTCTGGAAGCTTTGAGCAGCGCTGCCGGTAGTACGCCGGGGTAACGCCATAGGCGCGGCGGAACCAGCGCCCCAGATGGCTCTGGTCGGCGAAACCGAGGTCGGCGGCGACCTGCGCCGGAGCCAGGCCGCGGCCCAGCAACTGGCGTGCGCGGGCCAGGCGCAGCTGGATCAGGTAGGCGTGCGGCGGCAGGCCGAAGGCCTCCTTGAACGCGCGGCTGAGGCGGAAGCGGTCGTAGCCGGCGGCGCGGGCCAGGTCGTCGAGGTCGATGTCCTGCATCAGGTTGGCGTGCAGGTAGTCCCGGGCACGCAGGGCCACCAGCGGCAGGCGCGGGTGGTCGTCGATGCGCTTGCGCCAGTGCAGGCGCTGGGTGAGGCCGCCGAGCAATTCGTCGAGGGCTGCCTGGCGCACGATACGCAGGTCCTGGCCATGCACGGCCTGGAAGGCGGCGTCGATGGCGGCGGCCATGCGCGTGTCGTCGAACAGCACCTGGGGCACGCTCAACTGGCAAGCGGCCGGGGCCTCCTCGAACAGCGCGCCCACCTCGCGTTCCAGCCACTGCGGATCGAGATAGAGCATGCGATAGGTGAAGCCGCCGGCGGTGGGCGCATCGCCATCGTGGATCTCCCCGGGTTCGAGGAAGAACACCTTGCCCGGCGTGCTGACGTTGCGCGCCTGGCGGCAACGGAACTGCTGCACGCCGGTTTCGGTGAAGCCGATCAGGTAGGTGTCGTGCCAGTGCGGATCGTAGGCGTGGCCCTTGAAATGGGCGCGCAGCGTCTCGATGCCGGTGTCGGCATCCTGCGCCAGGTCGATCCAGTTGTCGCTGTGCATGCCGCGCCTCCGCCGCGCCCGCGAGTCGTTCAGCATACCGCGCGGGCGGGCGGCGTCTGGAAGATTTGTGCAGCCGGCCGTCAGGGCCAGGTGCCCTCCGGGTTCCAGGTCGAGACCATCAACCGCACCTGCCCCTTGATGGCGGCGGCGTCGGGGTTGCCGTGGATGTCGCTGTCGATCGGCAGCAGCACCTGGATGCCGCTGCCGTCCAGCTCCTTGGCCTGCAGCGGGATGAGTGAAGTATTCATGCCATTCTGTTGCCAGGCGTAGCCGATGCTCCACTGGTCGCTGCCGTCGGTAGGGCGGTTGAGCTGGATGTTCACGGTGTCGTTGAACAGATAGCTGCCTTCGTAGTGATCCTCGAACCAGGTGCGCCCGTCGATTTCGTAATCCGGTGCACGGACGCCGAGGTACAGGTTGTAGGCCAGCCCGGGCAGGTCGCTTCTTACCTTGCCGAAGTCGGCGAGGAAGACGCTGGACAGATAGAACTGCTTGCCTTTCTTCCAGTCTGTCCAGGTAACGACGGCCGCAGAATCCTCTTCCGCCGTGCGTCGCGACAGGAACCAGGGCTTGCTGCGTGGCGAAACCCGTAGCTCGACCGGATAGAGTGCATCAACAGTTGTGTTGCCTTTAGCGGCCTCGCGGACTTTCTTGGGCAGGCGCAGTTCTTCGATGTCCAGCCAAATGTCGACGCGCACGTTGCCGAACAGGAAGCGCACCAGGTTCTGGAAGCTCTCTTCGCTGTTGACGATGCCGAAAAAGCCGGAATGAGAGCGATAGGCGAACGCCTTGGCGCATTCCTCGCCGATCGTGCCATCGGCGTTCAGGCCACGCAGCGTGGCATTCTTGATGCGCACCAGGCCGTCGCTGCCGTGGCCAACGAAGGTGCGCGACAGGCCCGCGGCCACCTCGTAGTCGCTGCGGTTGGTGCCCACCATGCAGAACACGCGGCTGGAGGGTAGGGCGCTTTCGGGGAGGAGGTCGACGTCCTTGTATTGCTGGGGCAAGCGCAAGTATTCGTGCATACGCTTGTCGCGGTTGAAGTTTTCGATGTCGAACGGCAGCGAGAATATCGGCAGGCTCGGGACGTTGATGCCGACCATATCGATGCCGTTGTGCGGCGTAGCGTAAGTGAAGAACTTGTCCACGGCGCGACGAGCATCGTCCGAACCGCAGGCCGGGTTCTGCAGGAAGGTGCGGCAGACCAGGCCACCCATGGAGTGCGCCACCAGATAGCAGCGGAAATCTTCCTTCTTCGCCAACTGATTGTCCGGGTTGGCGAAAGCCAGATCGCGCAGGCGCAGAATCAGATCGTTCAGGCCTTTGGCGAACTGCTCCATGCTGGGTGTCTTGCCGACGCCCAGCAGGGTGGAGGCGGGGTCGTAGTAGCGATAGATGATGATGGAGCGAGCGGCCAGCTTGTTGTTTTCCTGCTTCAGCCAGCCGGGGTCGAGGATGTCATAACCGTCCTCGTACACGTCCTGATACTTGAATTGGCTGCTCAGGCGGACCACTGGCGACTCGAAGATAAACTTGTGCGGCGGCTCGTTCTCTTTGGCCGACGCCCGCATTACCGTGGAGCCCAGGTTGAAGCCGCAGAAGGGGTCGGCGGTGGTCTCGTCGATCTCGCCGCGGCTCATGGCGTAGCCGCGCACGTAGATGATCGGGTAGAAGGGCGCCTTCATCGGTTGCTGTTCCATGCTCGGTCTCCTGCTCAGGGCCACTGGATCTTCAGTGCGCGCGCGGTGGCCGGGCCGACGACGCCATCGGCGACCAGGCGGTGGGTGGTCTGGAAGGCGGCCACGGCCGCGGTGGTGTGCGGGCCGTAGGCGCCATCGATCTTGCCGGGGTCGAAGCCGGCCGCCTTCAGCGCCTGCTGGATTTCCGTCACCTTCGGCCCTTTCACGTTTGGCTGCTCCAGGCGGATGACCGAGGGCGGCGGCTTGAGCCTGGGCGTGCCCGGGTTGCTGCTGTAGCTCACATCGGGCAGGCGGCAGTAATAGTCCCAGACGCGCCCGGTGACATTGCCGGCGCGCACGCCCAGGCCGGTGCCGGCGGCCTCCATGGTCTTGCCGGCGCCGTCGGTGATGGCGACGTGGCCCATGTGCCCGGGCAGCGGCGGCTTGCGCACCAGCACCACGCCGGCGGTGAGCATGGCGTCGGCCTCGTTGGTGGGGATGAGGGTGCCGTTGCTGGCGTCATGCACCCAGGCGCCGGAATAGGCCTCGGTGGTCGCCGGGTTGCCCTGGTTGTTCACGCAGCCGTAGAGCTTCTTCAGCTTCTGGTAGGCCACCCAGGACACGAATTCCGCGCAGTCCCAGGGGCCGTTCCAGTTGGGGTTGTCCTTGGGGACCAGCACGTTGGCGTACTTCTGGTTCTTTTTCGTGGCGGCGAGCGTGTACAGATCCAGTCCGGTGACCATGGTGCGTTCCTCGGTAATGGGGCGGGGCAGGGCTCAGGCGAGTTCCACCGTCTGCGGGGTGGCGCCTTCGCCGTTGGGGGCGTCGAGCGGGAGGATGCGCAACTCCAGGTCGATGAAGTCGTTGCCCTGCCGGTAGCTGCGGTTGATGTGGTAGGGGTTGGGCTGGTCGCGCAGGAAGGCGCCCTCGGTGCGGAACAGCTCGTCGTCGCCATCGCTGGCCAGGCGCCCGGCGGTGAAGGCGGTCAGTTCCTTGAGCAAGGCGACCACGGCGGCGGAGCCAGGGTTGGCCAGCATCACCGCCTTGAGCCCCAGGTCGGCGGCTTTGCTGCCGACCACGTCGCGGATGCGCTCGCCCGCCTCGCGCAGGTCACGGTCGGATTCCATCATCAGCAACGACAGCGCGACGTACTCGCCGGGGTTGGCCGGGCCATACAGCAGGTGGCCGTCGCCGAGCATACTCACCGTCGAGCCCTGGCGAACTTTCGGGAAGGGCATGTAATTGAAAGTAAGGGCACCCTGCTGGATATTCGAAGTATCGATGGCGAGGGAAACTATATAGGGCTCGCTATAACGGTCGAATAACAGGTCGGCGCGTTTCAATAAAGTGAATTGGCCGAGGGTGATTGCAATACGGGAATTGAAGCGATCGAAGGCCATCTTCGTACTTCCCTGTGGATGGTGGAGGGCGCCAGGACTGCGGCGTTCAAGCTGAAGCTAGCTGTCGTTCGCCTACCTGTCCAAGGCGCCCGCAAAGTATTTTTCGATAATCTTGGAATGAAATCATGTAGGAAATTATTATTTGATTTTGTTATTTGAAGTGTAAATTCCAGGTGACAGTTTCCGTGGTCTTTTGAGCCTCTGCCGAATATAAGGCGCCAGGAATTTACATACATTGTCGATAATAAAAATCGGCCACTGGACAACGCGTCGGCGGTCGGTTGGCGTGCAGCCCCCGGCAGGCTGTGCTACCACTTGCCGCTGGCACACCCACAGCAAACAGGCGGTCCGCCATGGCGCTCGTGCTCTACGGTCACCCGTTTTCCTCGTACACCCAGAAGGTGCTGATGGCGCTGTACGAGAACCAGACGCCCTTCGAATTCCGCTGCATCGGCCCCGACACGCCGCAGCACGCGGCGCAGTGGTTGCGGCTATGGCCGCTGGGCAAGTTCCCGCTCTTGCTGGACGGCGAGCGCAGCCTCGCCGAGAGCAGCATCATCATCGAATACCTGCAGCTCACCCACGGCGGCCCCGTGCGCTGGCTGCCGGACGACCCGCTGGCGGCGCTGGACGTGCGCTTTCTCGACCGCTTCTTCGACCTGCACGTGATGACGCCGGTGCAACACGCCGTGGGCGGCGCGCTGACGGGCGATGCGACCAAGCGCCAGGAAGCCCTGGCCGACGCGGTGGAAAAGCTCGAACGCGCCTATGCCTGGCTGGAAGGCCAACTGCCGGGCCGCGCCTGGGCCGCGGGCGAAGCCTTCACCTTGGCCGACTGCGCGGCCGCGCCCTCGCTGTTCTACGCCGACTGGACGCACCCCATCGGCGAAGCCTACCCGACCCTGCGCGCCTACCGCGCCCGCCTGCTGGCGCGCCCCTCGTTCGCCAGGGCGGTGGACGAGGCCCGGCCCTACCGCCCGCTGTTCCCGCTGGGCGCGCCCGACCGCGACTGAACCCGCACGAAAAAGGCCGGCCCCGTTGGCACGGGCGCCGGCCTGGTCAGGCAGTGGAACGGGGTTACGCGTTGGCGGGAGCTTGTGCGCGCTTGCGCGCCAGCTCGTACAACTGCCGCGCTTCGCCCACCAGCGGCACCAGGGCGGAGGCGACCCGCGCCGTTTCATGCACCAGCACATCATGGCCTTCGTGCACCTCCAGCACCCGCAGCAGGTCCTCCAGCGCGTTCATCCGGCGCTCGGCCACGTCGTAGAGATGCTCCGCAGGGGCGGAAAGGTCGACATACAGCACGCCATCGAAGGCCTGGGATTGCAGCGCTACCAGCTTGCGATCAGGCATGACGCACCTCCGGGATGGAGGCGAAGAGGAGGGAGGACAGCAAGGCACGTACAACGAACAGTGGGTGTTTAGGCATTTCCGTTGCTCCTGTTTCGGAGGAAGGAGCCGCCCGCCCGGGAAGGGCGGCGGACCGTGCGGGGTCGCAGTACCGGTTAACCAACGTAAAGACCGGCCAGGCCGAAGCCTGCCCCGCACGGCTCGCCATGGCTGCACATAACAGCAGGCAAGAAAAAGCGCCTGTGCAAGGTGCGTCGGCGCTTCGTGCACGTTGGTTATCGCCGGACTGCGATCCGGGCCACGGGATTGACCGTGGCAGGAACGGAATCTATCGATGGGGTTTGTAGGCTCACAAGGGCGAATGTGGGTGGGAAATTTCGGGTGGTTTGGAAGGCCGCCGTCCATATTCAACGAGGTGTTACGAAGGGGCGTATGTGATTGGAGTAACTAAAAGCCTATTCAAAATTTTCTGAATCTTGAGATGGATGTGCGTAGTGGAGTTCTTCTCCAACTTTCCCTGGATTCTCTTGGGGTACTGGGTTGGGGCTGAGAGAATAAGGTCTCTATCAATTTCCTCTGGAGCTAAAAGAAAGGCCGTTTCAATAAGCTTTCTTGTTTATGGGATGTGCCTCAGAGGGAAAAAGGAAGCTTCCTTCGGGGTTGCTACTTGCACAGGCATGCAGCGCCGCTAATCGTATTTCTTTGTTCATGGCAGTAATCAAGGAAATACCATGGGTAACCGAAGTTCAGGGCCAGGGCCAATGCCGCAGGTATGCAAACCTGCGATGCCCAATCCACCGCTCAAGAAAATGAAGTACAAGAAACAGGAGCCAGATTGGCCACGTGAGTCGTCATACCCCAGGAAAATTCCTATACCTGTAGAAGCCCGTCCTACGATACCTGGGTTTGTGTTTGCGAAATCCTGCAAGCTACCTGACGCTGTAATCGATCATGCCAATCCGATTCCTGTAGGAAACTTAGAGGATTACGGTAGCTTTGCGTTGCTGGGAGGGCGCGAAGTCGACGGTGAGGGAAGTCTTCTTCTAAAGAAAATCAGCGGGGATGTACCCTCAACCTTCGGTCGGCTGGTGTTGCAAGGGCTTTCGGTAAGAGGAGCATCTTGCGCAGGTCGTTGCGCACCGCTCAGTGTGCCTGTTGTCACCACTGGCGTAGCAGCGGGCACATTCGTAGGGCTTGTTGCATTGCTGTGGCCTTCTAGCCTGGGAGATAGCGCCCTTTACAGTGAGGAACAATTGAGGTCGCTCGGCAAGGCCAGATCAAGGGTCAGGTTACGTATTGAAGAACAGCCAGATGGAAGCCTGAAGGGATATGGCTTCAATACACAGAAGAATCGCGATTGGGAAATGCTGGATGTTGTCCAGTTCAACGAGCGAAGGATTGCTGATCTGGGCGACGGAATTACGCTGCTCTGGACTCCCGCTGTTGATTCTTCCAGCAGAATTCCTGCATTAGAAGCTCCTCCACGAGCGCCGCTTATCTGGATATTCCCGCCTACCGGAAAGGCGGAACAGATAATCGTCAATCCCATCTATCCTCCTGAATACAAGGACTTTATTCTTGTTTTTCCGGCGGATTCCGGAGTTGAGCCGTTATATATAGTTCTGAATGTCCGGCGCGAACCGGGAGTTGTTACAGGAACGGGCGAGGATGTGCAGGGCATCTGGTTGGCTGGGGCAGGAGAGGGAAGTGGGAGCCCTATTCCTACGAAAATTGCTGATACGTTACGAGGGATGAGTTTCAACAGCTTTGATAGTTTCAGAGAAATGTTCTGGAAGTCTGTAGCAAGTGATGCTGAACTGGCAAGCCAGTTCGGGCATGATAACCTTGAACGGATGCTAGGCGGCAATGCTCCAATTGCACGGAACAGGGATGCGATGGGGAAGCGCAAGTCTTTTGAGTTGCACCATGTAGAATTGGTGTCCGAAGGCGGTGAGCTGTATGGGATAGATAATCTCCGCGTCGTTACGCCAAAAAATCATATTGATATTCATAGGTGAGTTATGAAGAGAATTACTGACTACACGGAAGATGAGTTTATTCGGCTCGTTGACGAGATACGTGCGGCGAATAAGTCGGCTTCAGATGGTGTGCTAGGAGAGCTTTTAGAGCACTTTTGTGAAATTACTGAGCATCCGGATGGTACAGACCTTATCTACTACCCAGAAGAGGGCGCGGATAATTCGTCTGCTGGTATCGCTCTCGCTGTAAAAACATGGCGTGAGGCCAATGGCCTGCCTGGATTCAAGACTTAGAACGGTATTGTTTATCAAAAAGTATCTTCTAAGCCTTACACCATTTTAATAATGTAGCTGGAACGATTGACCGGCTTCGGGAGAAAAATAAATCCGGTCTCATTGCGCAGCATAGTTACAACCTCTTAGACGTGACGGCCCAACGCGCCATAGCAGCTATACGCCTTTTCGAGGCGAAGCGAGCGAGGTCGTACGACCTCGCTCAGCCCTGGCCCTGCTGCTTGTTGAGCATCGACTGGATGTGCAGCACCGAGTCCTGGGTGCGCTTGGCCAGGTTGCGCACCTCGTCGGCCACCACGGCGAAGCCGCGCCCCTGCTCACCCGCCCGCGCCGCCTCGATGGCCGCGTTCAGGGCCAGCAGGTTGGTCTGCTCGGCAATGCCCTTGATCACGCCCGCCATCTGCGAAATCTCGGCGTAGGTGTTCTGGATGCTCACCTGCTCCCGCTCGCGCAGCGCCTGCGCAGCCTTCTCATCGGTGATTTCCCGGGTAGCGCCGGTCACCCGCAACAGCACGCCGTTGGCATCTCGCAGGCAACGCCCACGCTCGCGGAACCACAGGTCACCGCGGGTCTTGTGGCGCATGCGGTACTCGACGACATAGACGCGCTGCCCGGTGGGGTCGGCCATCATCTCGCCGAAGGCGCGCATCACCCGCTGCTGGTCCTCGGGCTGGGTGATGGCGAAATAACTGTCCCAGCCATCGGGAAACTCCTGGCGGTTGTAGCCGATCAACGAACGGAACTGATCCGACCAGCGAATCACGTTGTCGGGATGATCGGGGTTGCCATCGACCACACTGAGGTCCCAGCAGCCCTCGGTCAGTGTCTGCTTGGTCAATTCCCACACCTGCTGCTCCTCCAGCAGCCGCGCCCGCTCCGCCTCGACCGCGGCGGCCCACTCCTCGGCACGCTTCAGCGCCTGCTCGGCTTCGGCTTGCTGTTGCTCGCGCAAGCTGAGCGCGGCCTGCAGTTCCTGCAGTTGGGTTTCATCGACGGAGGCGTGGTGTTCCACCTGGCGCTCCAGGGTGGCGATGTTGTCCTGCCAGTGGCGCTGAACATCCTGCAGGGCCAGCGCAAGCTCGCGGTGCCGGCTCAGCGCGGCATACTCGGCCGGGCTACGCCAATTCCCCGCCAGCCACTGCCGGCACAGCTCACCCACCTCACCCGCCAGTTCCCTCGCCCCCTTTGCGAACCACATGCCTCGCCACTCCTCGCCGCTTGCGGTGATGTCAAATTAGTATGAAATCATATCTTATATGTAAAAAGAGGTGGTGAGGGAAGGGGAGGGATGTTTTTGGGCCTGGGTGAGGGCTTCGTCTGACATCACCTGGCCTTGCTGAGCGAGGTGCTGGTTCCGAAGTTGGCAAGCTTCCCGGCCGGCTTGCAAGCTGACTCGGCCATCGACAGGGTCCAAGATGTGGGGGGAACATGGGTTAGTGGCTATCTGTCGTTCGCCATTGGCTGCAACCGGCCAAGAACTGTCTATGGTAGATGTGATAGCACTATGCCTTCGGACCGAGGCGGCAGCATGGCTAGTTGTATATCGGCCGTCCGCTCTTCGAGCCCGAAAATCACTTAGACCTAGAAGCTAGCAGCAAAGTACCGGATGTCAGCACTCTCGCATGCTTGTACTCTAGTCACGTTGGACTGCGAACTTATAGCGACAAAAGCAGAGACTCCTAAAGCTCGAAATTCACGCAGAAAGAGATTTCCACGGAGCGGATCACACTCCGCATTAAAATATAAAATAAGCAATGGAATCCCAAAATTGAGCGCAAATCTAGACCCCTTACCGATCTCTCCCAGCGCAATCTTATTATTATTTACGATTGGCATTCCAATTCTTGCAAAGCACATAATTCCAATCATTATAAACAAAACAAAAATCATAAAGAAAACCCTCAAGGCATCACTCCGCCCTGAAATAAATTCCGGTCCATCCCAGTCGCACTCAACACGCGACGAGAATGTTATCGCAAAGAGAACTCTCAAGACGCCGCCTCCCCTTGACGTAAAACTATGGAAAACACCCAACCAACCACACCCAACGTTCAACGAGAACCATACTGCATGGCTTTCCGCATATGAAAATCGAATTAAATCACTAAATAATACCCACCCCAATTCGCCCCCAATACACGACGAGAATCACATCGCGTGGCTTTCTGCATATGAAAATCGAGTTAAAACACTAAATAAAACCCAGTCAAAACCTCAAAAGTCCACTGGCTGGATTTACGCCTATACATTCAGCTCATGCCAACGGGATGATCGACCCTACCCAATAAAAGTTGGACAGACTCGACAAGGTGTTGAAAAAAGAGTCCATGAGCAGTGCAAAGGCACTGCTGTATTCGAGCGACCTGTGATTTTGGGAAAATGGAAAACCTCTGATCCGCGAGGCCACGAGCGAGCCATCCACCAAGAGCTACGCAGAATGGGGTGCAATGATACTGATGGGCATGGAACCGAATGGTTCCATGCTACACCTGAACTAGTTGAAAAAGCTGTAATCAGTGTATTGATAAAATAAGCAAAAAACCTCTCTGGACAGACCCAGCTTACAGCCTTGAGCCAATTGAAGCATTAGGACCACAGCATGGGCTAAGGAGAGAAAGCAGCAAGGCCTATACAGAGACTACGAAGTCGTTAGCTGCTTACATAATGTTCTGCATCAGCGATAACTCGATAGAGTTCATTGTTGAGATGCTTCACATTCGCCCGCGCTGCCTGCTCCTTGTACTCGTTCAGCAGAAATGGAGCCATCTGCCATGTGAGATGCTCAGAATCGCACTTCTTGTCCATGCACTTCGCGACCCCTACTTCGTTCATAACTTGAATCGCCGTCTCGAACTCATCAATAGACATGACAGTGAACGGGTGTTCTGTGAGTAACGATTCGGATAATCCAGCATCAGTCAAACGCTGCGTCACCTTCAACTCCAATATCCCACGTGCATTGGGGTTGAAAAGATGCCACTCAACCAAAGTTACAATCACCGGAAAAATTTTTCTCCCGTCAGCTTTGAAGGCAGTCAGGTTAGCCTTAATCTCTACGAGATTCTTGTAGTTCTGCACGATGAATTTGGCCAGCTTACCCATCTCTTCATCGATAGCAGCTGTATCAAATTCGTACCTGGCGCGAAGATTTAATCGTTTAGCTTTAGCTTCAACTAGCAACACAGCCGCGTCGTCGGATATTGCCCAATCCGCACCATCCTTCTGTGTTTTCCCGACTTTGTATGGAGCGAGTCTTTCGACTTTTATGCCACCTGAGCTTAGCTCGGTTGCAATTTCGCCCACATAGCCCTCATATGCCGAGCCATAAGTATTCTCAAAGCCAGAAACTTCTGTGATATCATAATAAAGCCCGTCCGAAATCCTCTCCAAGAGGAACCGTGGAATCGGGCAAAATGCCAGCGTCGGTATGTTTGGCAAAATCACCAGCGGAGTTTTTCGAAGTGGATTTATCGTATATGACCAGTTCCCATTATACTCTTGGACACTGCGAGTTCTTTCGCGAAGAGCGTCTAGGGGGAGCATGATCTTATCGAAGAATAAACTTCTAAGAGAATCGCTAACTCCGACTGAGGCGTAACTCTGCTTGAGGTAAAAAAATGGCTGCCTGAGCAATGTTCCGGCCATAGCAATGCCCATCAAGTAATAGTGCGAAACCGACAGGCCTGTTCTCGAAACCAATAGCTGGTTAAGACTTTCATCTCGAAAGATACGAAGCAATCTCGAAAGTTTTATATGAACGGGGGCTTGCCAAGGAAACTGCTGCTGGGCCAATCTATGCAGCTCGTGCAAGATTGCCTCGCCTGGGGCCAGATCCCTCTGCTTATCCTGAATGTCTCGAACAAGATTAACTGCCCTAGCAATATCGCTTGGCTTGTAAAGGTCTTTATTGTCCCTTGAGGTAGCTCCGGAATTCAAAACAACTTCGCGTGCGAGAATGTCCAACTCCCACGGATGAACCACCCCTTCCAAAGAAGCACGACCAGCAGGGTTGATCTTGACGAATTCGTATGGAAGTGCGCGTCCGTGATCAATATTTCCGCTGTATTGCCACAAGGCAATTAGGGATCTTTTAATTTCAAGCTTCTGCATCAGATTGCGCAGCGGTTTGTAATGGTGATACATCCCTTCTCCTAACATTCTTCGCTACGCGACACAGGTTAACCAAATCTCATCCGCTGAGCTTCAAAAGTGATCCTATTCAACAGACAGTACCCAGCGAGGTAACCTTGGATGAAGCCAGCCTTCAGACCTGACTCAAATTGAATCATGCAATCTTCTACGCTGAATGAGAATCCGACCGAGACATATTTTCTCGAGTTAATCCAGCATGTGCTGCCTACGAAGCTCGCCCTTCGATCTCAGATCACAGCAGGTGAATACCCTCACTGTTTCGGCTCATAGCCGGATAGAGATGCCAGGGCTCGTCGGATACAACCTGCCGGTCACTGACCTGCTAATAGGGACCTTAACACCAGGTTTGTTGATGACCCTATCACGAAGACGATGCGCAATGGCTTCATCTTTGTGCTGGATGAGTGGGACACCCTGGATCCTGCAGTCACCGCAGGGCTTCATGCTGTACACGAAGGCCGTCCACTAGTGATTGCAGAAAACAACGGCGAGGTAGTCAGACCACATCCGAACTTCCGCTTCGTCGCCTAACCGTCCGCATTTGGCCGATAGCCGCCACTGGCGGAAGGTTCCCTGAAGAGTGGCAGCCTAGTCAATCCGGCCCCTTGAACCGATTTCGAATTCATCAGGCGTAGTCCGGCTCCGGCGTAGACAAGCCCCACTGAGCGGCTTTGCACCTCCCTGGATCCTCCTGACCGCGCAGGTGGAAAGTGCTCAGCCAGGCAACGATCTTTCAGCCAGTTGCCGTGCAGGCACGGCTCGCTCGACTAGCGACATGGCGATGATCGTGGTGACTACGAGCACAAGCCGCCCCCCTCAAAAAGAGCGTACCGCCGGGCTGGCCAGTTCCTGCAGGTAGGTGAGGTCGCACAGCCGCCATTGCCGGAGCCGGCCCTGGATGCGCCCCGCCTGCTGCCAGTCGGAGAGCAGACGGCTGAGGGATTCCGGGCGAATGCCCAGGTGGGTGGCGAGTTGGCGCTGGCTGATCGGCAGCATCAGGCTTTCGCCCTGGCGACGGTGCAGGCCCAGCAGGTAGGCGGCCAGGCGCTGGGAGGCGGAGCTGGCGGTCAGCCAGTCGACCTCGTTGACCTGGCGATAGAGACGCAGGCTGAGGCTTTCCAGCATGCGCATGGCCAATGGCGGATGGCCCTCGCAGGCCTTGTGCAGCGCGTTGCGGCTCAGTCGGAAGAATTCGCCGCTACCCTGGCAGCGGGCGTTCATCGGGTAGCGGCCGTGGGGCATGAACATGGCCGCCTCGGCGATCAGCTGACCTTCGCGGAACAGCTGGAAGACATGCTCTTCGCCGTCGCAGGTGAAGCGCAGCATTTCCACGCAGCCACGCCGCACCAGCAGGAAGTGCTCGGCCGGGTCGCCTTCGCGGAACAGCAGTTTGCCGCCCTCGGCGCGCAGCGGGCTGGCCGAGTCGCACAGGCTGGCCATGAGGCCCTGCGGCAGGTCGGCGAAGAGGGGGATGGCGCCCAGCAATCGCAGGCATTCGCCGCGATCTGGCGCGAACTTAACATTTGTCATTCGTGGCGGGCGTGCGGGCTGCAATGATCTGCGAATGAAGATAAGTCTTATTCGCAAGTCAATCAATCGAAGGCTCCCCCGCCTGCTCCTTTCTTTCGTTCTGGCGGCCGGCGCGTGCCTGCAGGCGCCCGCCGGTACGGCCAGGGAAGCGGTGCTGCGGCTGGGCGGCCCCGGCGCCGTGGTGAGCTTCCCGTTGCTGCACATGGTAGAGAGCGGCGCTCTGCAACCGTACGCCGAGCGCGTCGAGTTCCGCCTCTGGCAGAACCCCGATCAGTTGCGCGTGCTGCTGGCCAAGAACGAACTCGACTACAGCGCCGCCCCGGTGAACCTGCCGGCGCTGATGGCCGGGCGCGGGCAGCCCGTGCGGCTGCTCAACGTCTCGGTGTGGGGAATCATCTGGCTGGTGAGCCGCGACCCCCAGGTGAAGGGCTTCGCCGACCTGGCCGGCAAGGAGGTGGTGCTGCCGTTCCAGCGCGACCTGCCGGCGATCCTGGTCGATGAATTGCTGCTCAGCCACGGCCTGAAGCCGGGCAGGGACCTGACGCTGCGCCCGGTCCGCGATGGCCAGGACGCCCAGGCGCTGCTGCTGGCAGGCCGCGCCGATCATGCCCTGCTGGTGGAGCCGGCGGTGTCCCTGCTGCTTTGGCGCAACCGCAGCCAGGGCGGGGCGCCGCTGTACCGCGTGCAAAGCCTGGAGAGCGCCTGGCGGCAGGCCTTCCCGCAGCAGGCCGAACTGCCTCAGGCAGGGCTGATGAGCAGCCCGCAGCGCGCCGAGGACGGCGAACTGGCGCGGGCGGTGGACGCCGCCTACGCCGAGTCCGCCCGTTGGTGCAGCGCGCACCCGCGGGCCTGCGCGGAGCTGGTCCATCGGCACCTGCCGCACCTGCCGGTGGAGGCGCTGGAAGAGTCCATCCACGTCACGCGCCTGGAGAGTGTTTCCGCCAGCGCGGCGCGTGGACCGCTGGAGGCGCTGTTCGGGCTGATCGCCAAGCGCCATCCGCAGGCAATCGGGGGCGCCCTGCCGCCCGCCAGCTTCTATGGGCCCTGAGATGAGACCCATGACTTCCCGACGCTGGGCCTTGCTGGGCGGCGCGCTTCTGCTGGTAGGCTGGCAGCTGCTGGCGCTGCGCCTGGGCCCGCTGCTCATGGCGACGCCATGGCAGACGCTGCAAGCCATGGTCCGCCTGCCGTTGGAGGCCGATTTCCGTCTTCACGCCGGCGCCAGTTTGCTGCGTATCGTCCTGGGCGTCGGCCTGGGCTGCCTGCTGGGCTTCTGCCTGGGGCTGCTGGCCGGGCTCGACGCCCGTGTGCGCGGTCTGCTGGAGCCGCTGCGCTGGCTGCTGATGTCGGTGCCGCCGGTGGTGGTCGTGGTGCTGGCGATGCTCTGGGTCGGGCTCGGGTCGGCCATGGTGGTGCTGATCAGTGTGCTGATGCTGGCGCCGGGCATGTACGTGAACACCGTCAAGGGTATGCAGATGGTCGACCGCGGCCTGCTGGAGATGGCGCGGGTCTACCGCTTCAGCCCCTGGCAGAAGCTGCGGCGGCTCTATATCCCGTCACTCACCGCGCCGCTGGGCGCGGCGCTGTTGATCGCCACCTGCGGCGGCGTGCGCCTGGTGGTGATGGCCGAAGTGCTTGGCGCGGAGAGTGGCGCCGGTTTCGCGCTGGCCAATGCGCGCAGCACCTTCGATAGCGCCGGGCTGTATGCCTGGACGCTGCTGATCCTGCTGCTGGTCGCCGCGCTGGAGTTTCTTCTGTTGCAACCGCTGCAGCGGCGCATGGGCCGTTGGCAGGAGGCCGCCCATGCTTGAGTGGCACGGCGTCGATCTGGTGCTGGGCGAGCGTCGAGTGTTTGCCGATGCCTCCCTGCGCCTGCTGCCCGGCGAGCGGGTCGGCATTCTCGGGCCCAGCGGCGCCGGCAAGAGCAGCCTGCTGCGCCTGGCTGCCGGCCTTCTGAATCCCCGCCGGGGGTGGGTGGAGAATGGATTCCGCCATCCCGTGCTGGCCTTCCAGGAGCCGCGCCTGCTGCCTTGGTGCCGGGTCGCGGAGAACCTGGAAATCCCCCTGCGGGCGAGCGGCCTCGAGCGTGCGGCTGCGCGGCGGATGGCCAGCCACTGGCTGGAACGTGTCGGCCTCGCCGGGCACGAGCGCGCCTGGCCGCATCAACTGTCCGGCGGCATGGCCCAGCGCGTTGCCCTGGCGCGCGCGTTCTCGATCGAGCCGGACCTGCTGCTGCTCGACGAGCCATTCAGCGCGCTGGACCCGGCCCTGCGTGAATCCCTGCTCGACCTCTGCCGCGACTGGCTCGCCAGCTCGGGCGCGGCGCTGCTCTGCGTCAGCCACCATCCGGCCGAACTGATCGGCCTGGTGGAGCGCTTCGTGCTGGTCAACGACGGCGCGTTGCAGCCCTTCGACCTCACCGGATACGCCGCCGACCAGGCGGCGACGGTGCTACATCAGACCCTGCTGGCCCTGGAGGCACCCGCGCCATGATCTATCCCATCCTGCTGACCCTGCACCTGTTCGCCGCGCTGATGTTCGTCGGCACGGTGTTCTTCGAGGTGCTGATCCTCGAAAGCGTGCGCAAGCACGTGCCGGCCGCGGTGATGCGCCAGGTGGAGCAGGGCATCGGCAAGCGTGCGCGGCGGCTGATGCCCTGGGTGCTGCTGGTGCTGTTCGGCGCCGGCCTGGGCATGGTCTGGACGCGCTACCTGCCGTTGCTGGCGGACCCGCTGGCATCGTCCTTCGGCACCTTGCTGAGCCTGAAGATCCTGCTCGCCCTGAGCGTGCTCGGGCACTTCTTCAGCGCCATGTTCCTGCTCCACAGCGGGCGCATGAATTCGACGTATTTCCGCCGAATCCACCTGAGCGTCTTCAGCCACATGGTCGGCATCGTGCTGCTGGCCAAGGGCATGTTCTACCTGAGCTGGTAAGCCAGATTTCGTGCAGACGGAGCTTGTCATGAGTCGTTGTCCTTCCCCCAAACGCCACTTTTCCCCAAAACTTTCACTTCCCCTGCTGGCCCTCGGCCTGCTGCCACTGGCAGTGGCGGCGGAGGACCGCCTCGAGCTGGAGCCGATGCAGATCAGCGAAAAAAGCCTCGCGCCGGTCAGCCAGTCCGCGCAGGCCGAGCGCCAGCGCCTGGCCCGCGTGCCGGGCGGCACCAACCTCGCCGAGCCGCAACAGGAAACACGCCTGGCGACCCTGCGCGATGCGCTGGACTACCAGCCCGGCCTGGTGATCCAGGACTTCTTCGGCGGCACCGACCAGCCGCGCCTGAACATCCGGGGTTCGGGCATCCAGAGCAATCCGGTCAACCGCGGCGTGCTGCTGTTGCAGGATGGGCTGCCGCTCAACGAGGCCGACGGTTCCTTCATCATCGGCCTGCTGGAGCCGCGCAATGCGTCGTGGATCAGTGCCCGTCGCGGCGCCAACGCGGGCAGCCCCGGCGCCACCGCCCTGGGTGGCGAGCTGGAGTTCAACTCGCTGACCGGCGCCGACGAAGCCGGACGCGTCCGCCTGGAGGCCGGCAGCTTCGGCCGCCAGGGCCTGCAGGCTGCCGCCGGGATGGATGAGGGGCGGTACGATGGACGGGTGAGCGTCAGCCACGACGAGTACGACGGCTATCGCCACCACTCCGCTTCCCATCGCACCATAATGCAGAGCAACTTCGGCCTGGACCTGGGCAACGGCGTACAGAATCGCAGCTACCTGTCCTACAGCGACCTGACTTTCGAGATTCCCAACGTCATCACCAAGGCGCGCCTGAAGGACGACCCGCGCAGCGTGCTGGGCGACGGCAACACGCCGCAGGACCGCCTGCTCAACGTCTACCAGCGTGACCCGCACCGCGATACCCAGCAACTGCGGCTGGCCAACCGTACGCAGTGGAGCGGGGCGGGCTGGCAGCAGAGCTTCGGCGTCTACGGGCAGAACACCCAGGACGATTTCACCGACCCGCTCAGCCACACCCTGACCGACAGCGACACGCTCGGCGCGCAATGGCTGCTCGAAGGCGAGCAGCGCCTGTTCGGCTACCGCCTGGGCGCCAGTTGGTCCTACAGCGATATGACCCGCGAGCTGTACGCCAACAACCCCCAGAACGGAAGCCGCATGCAGCGTTTCGGCAACTTCGACCTCACGGCCTCCAACCTCGATCTGCTGCTTGGCCTGGACTGGAACCTGGCGGCGGACTGGACCCTGGTGACCGAGGTGAAGTGGAGCGATGTCAGCCGCGATGCGGATTCGCGCGATGGCGCCGGCCATCTCGACCAGGGCTGGAACTTCGCCACGCCGAAGATCGGCCTGAACTGGACGCCCAGCCCGGACCTGCGCTGGTACGCCAACATCAGCCGCAGCCACGAAGCGCCGACGTTCTGGGAAATCGTTTCCGCCGAAGTCTCGCCCGCAGCCCCGGCGACGGCGCAGGCGCAGTTGGTCGGCCTCGACGTGCAGCGCGCTACCACCTACGAGATCGGCGGCGCCGGTCGCATCGCCCGCACCGACTGGAGCCTGACGCTGTACCAGAGCGACGTGGAAGACGAGCTGATCTCCACCAGCGACGCCTACGGGGTGAAGGTGGGAACCTACAACTACGGCTCGCGCACCCGCCACCGCGGCGTCGAAGCGGGGCTGAACGGCATGCTGCCGACGGCATCCAGCATCGGCGGCGACCTGGCCTACCGGGTGGCGTGGACCTTCAGCGACTTCCGCTTCCGCGGCGGCGAGTTCCAGGGCAACCGGATCGCCGGCGTGCCGCGCCAGCTCTGGTCGGCCGAGCTGCTCTACCGGCGCGGGCCCTGGAGCGTCGGGCCCAACCTGCGCTGGCTGCCCCAGGACACCCCGACCGACCACGCCAACACGCGCAACAACTATCAGGACGCCTACGCGCTCTGGGGCCTCAAAGCCGCCTATAAGGCGCGCGAGGGCCTGAGTGTGTACGTGCAGGGCGACAACCTGGCGGACAAGACCTATGCCAGCAGCTACGTGATCCGCAACCGCGCCGATGCCAGCCAGCCGACCTTTCTCAGCGGCAACGGGCGCAGCCTGACCGTGGGGGCGGAATACGCTTTCTAGGGGCGGTTGCTCCCAGCCTGCTCACCACGCCGCACCGCCAGCGCCTGCGGGTTCGCAACGTTCTTCGGCTTGCCTTCGAAGAAGGCCAGCACATTGTCGAAGGCATCGCCGAAGTACAGCTCATAGCCGTTCTT
Organism: Pseudomonas sp. M1; assembly: GCF_022760135.1. Classification (NCBI taxonomy): domain Bacteria; kingdom Pseudomonadati; phylum Pseudomonadota; class Gammaproteobacteria; order Pseudomonadales; family Pseudomonadaceae; genus Pseudomonas; species Pseudomonas sp. M1. Next base: position 4,523,231 of record NZ_CP094343.1, on the reverse strand, counting down.
CTCCACGTACCCCAGGTGCGGGGTGCAGAGCGCGCGCGGGTGGTTCAGCAGGGGATTGTCGGGGGCGAGCAGGGGTTCCTGTTCGTAGACGTCCACGGCCGCGTAGCCGGGGCGTCCCGCGTCCAGGGCCTGGAGCAATGCGCCGGGGGCGATCAGCTCGGCGCGGCTGATGTTCACCAGCAGGGCGGTGCTTTTCATCCGCGTGAGGTCGTCGAAGGTGACGCCATGGCGCGTACGCTCGGACAGGCGCAGGTTGAGGCTGAGGATGTCCGCTTCGGCGAAGAAGGCTTCGCGAGAGGTCGCTGCCTGATGGCCGTCGGCCGTGGCGGCCGCCCGGCTGCCTTCGCTGCCCCAGACCAGCACCGGCATGTCGAACGCCCGGGCGTAGCGCGCCAGGCGCTGGCCGATCTTGCCGTAGCCCCAGATGCCCAGCGTTTGCCCGGCCAGTGCCTGGCCCACATTGACCTGCCAGTGGCCCGCCTTGAACGCTTCGATGGCCGGTACCAGTTGTCGGCGCGCATCGAGGATGAGCGCCCAGGCCAGTTCGGCGGGCGCCACGGGCGAGCCGCGGCCTTCGGTCACGACGATGCCGCGTTCGGTGCAGGCGTCGAGGTCGAGATGGCCCGAGACCTTGCCCGTCTGGCTGATCAGCTTGAGTTTCGGCAGCCTGTCGAGCAGCGCGGCATCGATGCGTGTGCGTTCGCGGGTGAGCACCAGGGCGTCGGCGTCGGCGAACCGCGTCGCCAGCTCGTCCGGCGACGCCGGGCCTAGGTCGTGGATCAGGGTGACCTCGTGTCCGGCCAGGCGGGCGAAGCAGTCGAGCGTCTGGATGGCGTGTTGGTAGTCGTCGGGGATGACGATGTGCATGTGGGTTCGGTCCCTGCGGTCATGTGAGCGACCTCGGGACGATAGCCGATTTCCGGGGGGATTTCGTGGGTGGCCACTTCCGGCCCGGAGCGTGGACCTTGCCATCAGCGCGCCTGTGCTAATGTGCGCGCACCCCACCTCCAGGTCCCGAATGCCCATGTCCATCGCCGACAGCCTGCTTGCCTTTACCTTCGCTGCCACATTGCTGGCGCTGACTCCCGGCCTGGATACCGCCCTGGTGCTCAGAACGGCCGCGGTGGAAGGCAAGCGGGAAGGGCTGCGCGCCGCGCTGGGTATCAACGCCGGCTGCCTGCTGTGGGGCGCCGCCGTCGCTTTCGGGCTGGGCGCATTGATCGCCGTGTCCGAGTTGGCCTTCAACGCGCTGAAGTACTGCGGCGCCGCCTATCTGGCATGGCTCGGGTTGAACCTGCTGCTGCGGCCGCGGCATAGCCTGGCACCAGTCGAAACCCGGGGCAGGGCGGAAACCAACTGGTTCCTCAAGGGCATGCTGGGCAACCTGCTGAACCCCAAGGTCGGTGTCTTCTACGTCTCGTTCCTGCCCCAGTTCATCCCGCAGGGCCAGCCCCTGGTGGCCTGGACCTTCGGCCTGGTCGGCATCCACGTGGCGATCGGCCTGCTCTGGTCGCTGGCCCTCATCGGCGCGACCCGGCCGCTGGCGGGGGTGTTGCGCCGCGAAAAGGTCATCAAGTGGATGGACAGGACGACGGGCACGGTCTTTCTCCTGTTCGCCGCGCGGCTGGCGCTGAGCCGGCGTTGAGGCCCATCGTGCCAAAGAGGGCGTGGAGTCCGCTCCTACAAGGTAGCCGGGAAGCACGGCATTCCTCCCCCCGTAGGAGCGGACCTTGTCCGCGATAGCCGGAGGCATCGGCGCGGTTCGCGGATGAGATCCGCTACGTAGCCCCACCCGCGCGCCATTCCCCTGTAGGAGCGCGCCCTGCGCGCGAATCGCGGGCAGGGCCCGCCCCTACGAAGAGCAGCGCATGCTCCAGCAGGCTGCAGGCAAGAGCCTGCACATACTCCCCCGTAGGATGGGTTGAGCGAAGCGATACCCATCACCAATGGCAGCATGGGTTTCGCAAGCTCAACCCATCCTACGAAAAGAGCCTTGATGAGTGGCTCTTACGTTCCCCGTCCGCGATGGGGCTCACCGGTCACGCCGAACGCCCCGGTGGCACGGCCTGCTGCCGAACCACGGTTGCGGCGGGGCCCTGCGGTCGGATGCTCTGCGCAACCGGTGATAGACTGGGCCGTTTCAGCGCCCCTGCCTGGCCAAGGAGATTCAGGCGGGGCAGGTCGTTGGCCCCATCGATGCCGATCGGCAGCTCGTCGGCGTAGCCATCGCCGTCGAGGTCCACCGAGCCGTAGGTGAAGGCCTTGTCCAGGTGTTGGTATTCGCCGCCGAGGGTGAATTCGTGGGGGCGGCCGGCGAACTGGAAGGGCGCGGTGACGAAGCTGTCCAGGCCGAGCGTCTTGATGCGCTCGTAGTACGAGTAGCGCGCCGCATCCGCGGTCTGGGTGTCCGGGTCGATCACCCAGGTGGTCCAGCTGATTCTGATCATCCAGGCGCAGGAAGGTGCCCTGGACCAGGTCGGCCGCCTGGCTGGTGCAGCCCAGGCGACCGTACAGCCAACCCTTCAGCCAGCTGTTGTGCTCCATGTACAACAGCCCCATCTGATTCTTGCTCAAGCCACGACCTCCCACCCAGGAAGCGTGAACGATAATTGATAGTCATTCTCACTTCGGTGGGTGGCCGTCGGTTCGGCGTGCGGGCTTGTCCGGGGGGGGATCGCCGATGTCCTTTAAGCGCTTGCGTTCTTCTTCTGCAGGATCACCGATGCTTCGTTATAGGCACGCTGGAAGGCCTCGCTTTCGACCCAGGCCAATGCCGTGTCTTCGTCTTCGCCGTGGAGGATCGAGCGATAGACGATCAGCAGGCCTATGATGAAATCGGTCGCAGCCTCTTCCGGCTCCTCGGCGATCACCAGTTGCAGCAGCGGGTATTGCAGGAACACCAGGCACATGGCGAGCAGGCTGATGTCCTCGGCGTCTTCCATGGCCTGGAACAGATCGCTGAAATATGCCGGGTCGAAGCCGTTCTCCTCGATGTTCTCGAAGTCGAAGGCGCTCAAGTCGAGATCGAAATCCTCGAACGGCTCGTTGATCAGTGGATTGGCCAGAAGCGGATGGACGACATGGGCTTTCGACTTGCCCATGCGGTTCTGCTTGGCCTTGGCTTTGGCCCGTCGGGCACGCTTCTTCTGTTTGTCTGGGGAGGCCATGGAGGCGGGTTCCTTCTTGGCTGGGTTCTACGGTCGAACTGGCGACGCCGAGCCCCCGAAGCAGATCGGAGTTCGGCCACAATGCACATCTTAACTTCTGGCCGCTCTCTGTCGGTCGTGACTGGCAGAGCACTCCGCCCGGCGGCCAGGGACGGGGGCATTGATGGCGTAGCCTACATGAGCTCAAGACCTGGATGGTGAACCACCTTGCTGGATGCCAGCAGGGACCGATGCGCTAGTTCGCGGATTTGGCATTCTGCCGGATCTTCTCCAATTGCTCCTGCAGGCCGACCGTGCGGAAGGTGCCGTCGACGCCTTTGACGCAGAGATCCTGAAGCACGGGGCGTTCGACGGTGGTGGTGCCGACGTTGCTCAGCTTGCGAGCGCGGATCACGCAGCTGCTCTTGAAAGTACTGATCTTGAGCATTTCCAGCTGGAGTTCGTAGTCGTGTCCGGGCTCGGGGGTGAAGAGGATGGGGTTGGGCCAGCAGCTGTAAGCGCCTCCGCCGGTTGCGAAGGCGGCGATCAGAGGTTTGTTTGCAGGCACCACGTATTCGTCGTACTGCAGCCTCGACTCGTTGATGGCCTGCGATGCCTTGGTCGCGGGTATGCCGATGACCAGGTTGCGCTTGTCCGAATCACGCCAGGGGTAAAGACCGGAGGTGTCGATATGTGCGTCTTTCCAGCCGGTCTGCTCGCGCGGCGTAGCAGATCGCTGTCGCGAAGGCCGCTGGAGCGGAGGTCATCTTCGGTGACAAACGATCGATCGCTCCGGCTTTTTCCCTTCAGCGATGAGCCTCACGAGTGTCATTCTCGACAACCCGCTGTTCATATGCGTGACGGAATCACGTGATGGCGCATGAAGGACCCAGGACAGAAGGAGGCCATGCGCTTGTCGCAGATGTCGCTGAACCGTTCAGGAAAAGACGTCTTGGCCAAGAGGCGAGGCGGCGGCGCCGAACCAGGCTTCGGTTCGGTCACCGCCTGTGATTGCAGGTCAGGCTCAACGCCGAACCTTCGGCTTCGGCCGGCCCTGCACGCACTTGAAGCGCGGGTTGGACTTGCAGATCACGTACAGCCGGCCGCGCCGTTTCACCACCTGGCAATCGCGGTGGCGCAGCTTGGCCTTCTTCAGCGAGGCGAGGACTTTCATCACGCCCCCTTGTTGCCGACGAACCCGGCAAAGCGCTTGTTGAAGCCGGCCACGCGGCCCTCGGCCTTGGTCTTGCGCTGCTCGCCGGTGTAGACCGGGTGCGAGGCGCTGGACACGTCCAGGGTCATGTAGGGGTAGGTGTTGCCGTCGACGTAGGTGTGGGTCTTGTCCGTCTGCGCGGTGGAGCGGATCAGGTAGAACACGTCGGCGGCCGTGTCGTGGAACAGCACGGGGCGGTATTCGGGGTGGATGCCTGGTTTCATGGTGCCTCCTGTATGTAATGTAATAATATTACATTTTGGCGAGAAGGATTCGCAATACCGCATGTCCGGTGGCTCAAAGCCGGGCCTTTCAGAGAGGAGGAGGGCGGCAGCACGGACGTGCCTGCCCTTGTTGCACGTGTCTCCAACGATCAACGCGCGGGTGCGTTTGAATGCACCCGTGCTTGCCGCCGTCCAGCGTTCACATAATGGAACGCTGAAGGCCATTTGGCGCGACTACCGGCAGCATCGTTGCGGAATTACCGTGACTGCCGTCGGCTACGTCGAGAGCGCTGGAGGCCTCGCCCCCAGGCCGTTTCAGCTTCGACACCGGGACCGGCACGCGTCGCTCCCGGTCCGCATTCCCTTCGTATTTGCCGGCAGCCAAGGCAGGCGGCACGGGGTCGGCTTGTCCGTGCTCCGTGAATTGGGCCCAGGCCCGAGCGCCCGCCGTGGCGGGCACCTTTCCGATTTCAAGAACAAGAGTACGGAGTCACGCTCATGAACCCGCAAAACACCTCCCATGTCATCGAAGTCCCCGTGCTGATCGTCGGCGGCGGCCCCTCCGGCCTGACGGCTTCGCTGCTGCTGTCGCGCTATGGCATCCGCAACCTGCTGGTCAACAAGTACCGCTGGACCGCCAACAGCCCGCGTGCGCACATCACCAACCAGCGCACCATGGAGGTGTTCCGCGACGCGGGCGTCGAGGCGCAGGTGGTGGCCGCCGCCAGCCCCCACGAGCTGATGGCCAACAACGTCTGGGCCACCAGCTTCAGCGGCCAGGAGCTGGGCCGCCTGCTCACCTGGGGCAACGCCATCGAGCGCAAGTCCGACTATGAGCTGGCCAGCCCCTCGGCCATGTGCAACATCCCCCAGCACCTGATGGAGCCGATCCTCGCCAACGAGGCCCTGCGCGCGGGCAGCGAGATGCGCTTCAACAACGAACTGCTGGACTTCACCCAGGACGGGGAGGGCGTCACCGCGCGCATCCTCGACCGCGGCACCGGGCGCGAATTCACCGTGCGCGCCCAGTACATGATCGGCGCCGACGGCGCCCGCAGCCGGGTGATGGAACTGCTCGGCATCCCCCTGGAAGGCGAGATGGGCCTGGGCTGCGCGGTGAACGTCTGGCTGCGCGCCGACCTGCGCCGCTACTGCGAGAGCCGCCCGGGCGTGCTCTACTGGATGGTCCAGCCGGGCAACGACTACTGGGTCGGCAGCGGCACCTTCATCTGCGTCCGCCCGTGGAACGAATGGGTGATGCTGTTCATGTACGACCCCGCCCAGGGCGAGCCGGACCTCGGCGAGGCCGCGGTGATCGAGCGGGCGCGGCGGGTGATCGGCGACGCCGACATCCCGGTGGAAATCCTGGCCACCAGCAAGTGGCAGATCAACCACGTGGTCGCCCAGCGCTATGCCGAGGGCCGGGTGTTCTGCTGCGGCGACGCCGTGCACCGCCATCCGCCGGCCAACGGCCTGGGCACCAACACCTCGGTGCAGGACGCCTACAACCTGGCCTGGAAACTGGCCCTGGTGCTCAAGGGCCAGGCCGGCCCCGGGCTGCTGGACAGTTACTCCGCCGAGCGCCAGCCCGTCGGCCGCCAGGTGGTGGACCGGGCCATGGAAAGCGTGCGCAACATGCTGCCGATCTCCAACGCCCTGGGCTTCAAGCCGGGCCAGAGCGAGGCCGAGGGCTGGAACAGCCTGCACGAACTGAGCGCCGACAGCCCGCTGGGACGCGAACGCCGCGCCGCCCTGGAAAAGGCCATCCAGCTGCAGCACTACCAGTTCAGCTGCCACGGCGTGGAACTGGGGCAGCGCTATCGCAGTGGCGCGGTACTCGCCGACGGCAGCGAAGAGCCGGCCTACACCCGCGACCGCGAACTCTACTACCACCCCACCACCTGGCCCGGCGCCCACCTGCCGCACGCCTGGCTGCACGACACCGCCGGGCGCAAGCTCTCCACCCTCGACCTCTGCGGCCAGGGCCGCCTGACCCTGCTCACCGGCCACGGCGGCGATGCCTGGTGCCGGGCTGCCGAGACCATGAGTCGCGAACTGGGTATCGACCTGGCGGTGCGCCGTATCGGCCTCGGTCTCGATTACGAAGACAGCTATGGCGACTGGGCGCGGCTGCGGGAGATCGACGAGGATGGATGCCTGCTGGTGCGGCCGGATCAGCATGTGGCCTGGCGTTCGCAGGGCGCGGCGGCTGATGCTGAGGCGGTGTTGCTGGGGGCGGTCAGGGCGGTGTTGGCGCGGGACTGAGGCTTCGTTCCACGTTCTGCGGGATAGCGGTCCAGGGAGGGGCCGCGGTGGTTAGCTGAGGAGTTATTCGAGGGTAGAAAAGTAAATCTCTCTATCTACCAGGCTGTTTGTGACCGATAACTGCTTTTGGCGAGGGGCTGCTTCCGACCCATTGCGGACGCTCATGTTGCGGCCTAAAGACCCAATTTCTTGGGCCTGCCACCGGAGACTATCTGAGTTCCATCCGTTCGCTGTAGTAGCCCGAGTTTCAACCTCAGCGCACCGGTGTACTTTTCTGACACCACTTAAGCGCGCGCAGTGCTTCATCTTGGGTTACCAGGGCGTAACGGAAATAGAACGGGCTACGCTGGTAGTTGGCGTGGGACTCCAATCCAAGCAACTGGCCGTCGGCTTTGAAGGGCTCTGTGTTTTCCTGGTCGGCGATGAAGTAGGTCTTGCCACTCTCAACCTGCAGATCGAAAGCGCTATTGTCCCGGCTTGCAAGCAGGGGCGAGGTTGACGACTTGATGTGGTACTTGCCAGCTGGCAGGTGGGTGACGAAATAGCTTCCACCTAGCAGTTCGCCGGCGGTGTTGCCGTTGACGGTGATGGTTGCCGGGACCTTGGCTGCGATGGTGGGCATGACTCGGTAGAAGTACAGGGTGGCCTGGTCGGCGCGTGGCGCTTCGAGTGTGTCGAAGAATGGGCGCCCCTCCAAGTTGGAAGTGCTGCAGCCGGCGAGGAGGAGGGAGGTGGCGACCGCTACAGCGGCCAGGAAGTGCTTGATCATCGTGGGGGGCTACTCGATCAGAAGTTGCAGAGGCCTTTGCCATCGTCACGGGCATCAGACGTGGGCCAGGGGGCGAAGGGGACGCTCTCGGCGACGTTGTTGATGGGGCGGTCTTTGAGTATCGGGAACTTCTTCACCAAAGGCTCCACGGCCGGCTCCAACTGGCTGTTGCGGGTCAGACAGTAGCTCAGGGAATTAGCGGTGTAGTTGCCGATGTAAGCTACTTCTCCAGCCTTGACGGTGAAACGGTCGGCGGTGCGCCTGGCCATCGACTTGCCAGCGTAGTACTGGTACTGCCAACCGGTGACTTCATAGGTACCTGGTGGAACCTGGTACATGAAGTGTTCGCCCAGAACGAAACGGCCGTGGATGTCTTTGTTGTTGCCGAGGGTCCTGAGCTGGATACGTGTGGCGGGCTCGCCCTGACGTTGGATGTCTATCTGCAGACCGTGCGGTTGCGTGAGGAAACCTTCGGCGATGCGGCCAACTATGACGGCTTGAGTTGGGTCCAGGGGTTTGCTGTTGTCGTACTGGTTGGCAGTGCATCCGCTGAGGATGAGGGCGACCGTGACCAAGATAAAGCGGGCATACATAGGGCTCTGTTCCTTGAGGTGATCGAGGCCATTAGGCCTGTGAGCGTCCGTGTAGATCAATTCGACCTTGTTCGGGTAACGATTCAAGCGGATATGCATGTCTTGCCTCGCAACGTCTGCGAGGCGTTAAGTTGAATAGCTTTTAGTTTCGTGGGTTCCTCCTACCCTCAAATTCTGGCCATCGTGAGCGTCCGCCCCTGGCCGATTGCTGCCTTCGACCAAGGGCCGCTACCGACCCAAAGCAGCCATCCAAGGCATAAAGGTCCGATCTTGATGAGCGTCTGGCGTTATCAGCGAACGGTGACTCCGCCGTTTACACAATCGTGAATGACGCCTTCTATCTTTCGACACAAAACGATCAGCACGTCCGAAATTTCGAAATTGGAAGGATCTATCGCCGTACCAAGCGTAGAGACGGTTATCGAAGATCCATCATTAATAACTTGGTCGGTCGTGGTCGACTGGACGGCTAATCTGGCATCACATTGAGCGATTCTTTGGGCAATATCAGAGTTCGGATCGAGATCTTCCCATTCGATAATTTCCTGAATTTCCCCAGGCACCCAATCAGGATCGTCCTCTATCTGAATTAGAAAAGGGATGGGAGTCTGGACTAGCAATTGTGGCACTACAATCCCATAGCCGCTCCACTCAGTCACTGAGACGTGCCACGAGGAGTTTTCTCGCAGATGTTTGGCAATGTCTGACAAAGTCAAACTAAAGCGTTTTGAGTTGTAGCAGATGTGTGCAGAGCTAGTCATAGCAGCGCGGCTGTCGACCATCGGTTATTTGCCTGGGATGCTAACGCTCTTGTGTTTTATAAACAATTTCAAATGACCGCTAATGGCCGAAAGCTGTCGCTCAACGTGTCGAAATCAACGAGCCAGAAAGCCACGAACCCAGTTTTGGAGCCTGCGAAAACTCGAGCAACAGGACGCACTGGGCTGCTCTGTCATAGTGGTTTCAAGGGTTCGATTTTCTACTCATGAAAGGTTTGCTTCCGGCTGTGGATTCAACCGGTGGCTCGACTACTGCGTGGTGACCTGGTACCCCAAGAAGACGAGTCAGGGGACCTTGGCAGGATCAATTCAACGACGTTGTGCCGCAGGCAGGGCAGGGGCTGAAATGATGAAACCCCAGCTAGTAGCTGGGGTTCCATTATCGGTGAATCGTTGTGGTAGTCGGGGCCCGTGGTCGTTGGCCTGATTCAGCGGCTTTGCATCGAAGGCCGGGATCTATGCCCCGGGGCGAGTCAACCGCCGCAGCCATGTCCGCATTGGCAGCCATCTTTCTTGCGCAGAATTTCGTAGAGATCGTCCTTGAGCTGCAGCTTCTGCTTCTTCAGCGACTCAATGGTGTCGTGGGTTGCGGGAGTGATGCCCGCTTCCATGTTCTTGATCTCCTGGTCGAGCTCGTTGTGGCTATGGAAGAGCTTTGCAAAATGCGGATCCTCGGTCTTGAGGCGAGAAATCTTTTCGCGGAACTCGGGAAACATGAGGGTTCTCCAGGGGAGTGAAAAAGGCACTTTGCGGGATTCGAACCTGGCCAGTGTTGAGGTAGATCACTGAAGACGCCACACGAAAGGGCTTGTCCGCTCCTGGCGGATAACCACCGTCCCCTTACGGCAATCTTCGGCCCACCGCTACCGCCGAAAAGCTCACCCTCATACTGACCGGCGACTGGAACCGCCTGACCCTGGGCGGCGGCGCCAGCTGGAACTCCAGCAACTCGCTGTACTTCAGCCGCTACAACAGCCGCGTGGGGCAGGACGACTACACCGTGGTCAACCTGATGGCGCGCTACTGGCTCACCGTCCAGCTTCTGGTCTTCCTGGTTTGGGAGGTCGATACACAAGCTGGTGCAGTAATGCGGCTTTTTGTACGCGCCCGGGATTCGCGCGCAGGGCGCGCTCCTACAAGAGGCTCGGTGCGTGGCCGCCCGTAGGAGTGGATCTCATCCGCGAATCGCGCCGTGAGTCCGGCTATCGCGGACAAGGTCCGCTCGGTCTCAGGACGCACGGCTTCTCGTAGGAGCGAGCTTCAGCAAACACTGGACCTCGTAGGATGGGTTGAGCGAAGCGATACCCATCGCCATGACCGCATGGGTTTCGCAAACTCAACCCATCCTACGAAGAGCGCCTCGGCGCAGTCAGCACGACAGTTGCGCCTACGGGATTGAAGCGCCACCCACTACTGGCGGATAGCGCTTCACGTCACGCCCCTTACGCCTGGCCGCGTTCCTCAGCGGCGGCATACAACCGCTCGGCATCGGCCGCCAGGTACTCCAGCGCGCAGAAGGCGCTGTCCAGCACATCCTCGGCGGGCGAACCCAGGTCCGGCGCGCCGGCCAGCAGGCGCAGCAGATTGACCAGGGCCGATTGGCGGGATTGGGCAGCGTCGTAAAGCTCCGACGGGGCGGTGTTCTTGAGAGGGTGGGGTAGAACAGCGGATGCGATATGCATGGGAAAATCTCCGAGTAGGCTGGTTTTCCGCGCCCTGACGCCAATCAGGGTGGGCGGACCGTGCAGGTTGGCGTACCGGACTCGGACCGGCGCATCCGAAGATGCCCCACACGGCCCTCCCATAACGCGGGTGCAGCCGTGCTAGACGCAGGACAAAGTCCTCCTGCGCCTACCGAGTACGGGACGCCAATCCCGTACCGCCCAGGTTGGGCGGCGAGGCAACGTTAGGGAGTTGCCGCGGGGCTGTCAATCGGACGGAACAGGGCGGCGGCTGGGGCGAGAATTTTGGATAGGCAATCTGCTCCTGGCCAATAGCTACCGGCCACCGACCTGTTCGCTCTGCCGATCTCCTCAGGATCAGGCCCCATTGGCCTCGAAGCTGTCACTGCGCGCCATGCGCCACATGCGCTCGTAGAACTCCCCTTCGATATTGCCGCTGAGCAGTTCGCCCGGCTTGAGGAAGTAGTGCAGGTGGGCGAACAGGCGGATTTCGCTGGAGGACACGCGGCGCACCAGGTGCTTGGCTTCCACTTCCGAGGGGTGGCGCAGGCCGGCGGCGGCGAGCATTTCGGCCAGGGCTTTCAGGGTGTTGCGGTGGAAGTTGTAGACGCGTTCGGCCTTGTCCGGCACTACCAGGGCGCGTTGGCGCAGTGGGTCCTGGGTGGCCACGCCGGTGGGGCATTTGTTGGTGTGGCAGCTCTGGCTCTGGATGCAGCCGATGGCGAACATGAAGCCGCGGGCGGAGTTGGCCCAGTCGGCGCCCATGGCCAGTACGCTGGCGATGTCGAAGGCGCTGACCACCTTGCCGCTGGCGCCGATGCGGATCTTGTCGCGCAGGTTCAGACCGACCAGGGTGTTGTGCACGAACAGCAGGCCTTCGCGCATCGGCAGGCCCATGTGGTCGACGAATTCCACCGGGGCGGCGCCGGTGCCGCCTTCCTTGCCGTCGACCACGATGAAGTCGGGGAGGATGCCGGTTTCGTGCATGGCCTTGGCGATGCCCATGAATTCCCAGGGGTGGCCGATGCACAGCTTGAAGCCCACCGGCTTGCCGCCGGAGAGTTCGCGCAGGCGGACGATGAAGTCGAGCAGTTCCTTGGGCGTGCTGAATTCGCTGTGGCTGGAGGGCGACACGCAGTCCTGGCCCATGGGCACGCCGCGGGTGGCGGCGATTTCGGCGGTGAGCTTCTCTTTCGGCAGGATGCCGCCGTGGCCGGGCTTGGCGCCCTGGCTGAGCTTGATTTCGATCATCTTCACCTGCGGGCTGGCGGCCTGGGCGGCGAAGCGCTCGGCGTCGAAGCGGCCGTCGTCGCCGCGGCAGCCGAAGTAGCCGCTGCCCAGTTCCCAGGTCAGGTCGCCGCCGTACTCGCGGTGGTAGGGGCTGATGCTGCCTTCGCCGGTGTCGTGGATGAAGTTGCCCATGCGCGCGCCCTTGTTCAGCGCGCGGATGGCGTTGGCGCTGAGGGCGCCGAAGCTCATGGCGGAGATGTTGAACACCGAGATGGAGTAGGGCTGCTTGCACTCCGGCCCGCCGACCATCACGCGGAAGGTGCTGGGGTCGGCCAGCGGCGCCGGGCGGATGGAGTGGGCGATGAATTCGAAGCCGGACTCGTAGACGTCGATGAGGGTGCCGAACGGCTTGTCGGCGGTTTCCTGCTTGGCGCGGGCGTACACCAGGCCGCGCTGGGCGCGGGAGAAGGGCAGGGCCTCGCGGTCGCCTTCGAGCAGGTACTGGCGGATTTCCGGGCGGATGCCTTCGACCAGGTAGCGGATGTTGCCGAGGATGGGGTAGTTGCGCCTTACGGCGTGGGGCGCCTGCAGCAGGTCGAACACGCCCAGCAGGCTGAGGGCGAGGGTCACCAGGGTGAAGGGCCAGACCCAGTCGTGCCCGAGGAAGGGCAGGCTGAACAGGGTGAAGAGCACACAGGCGGCGAAGAAGGCGTAACGGCTTAGCAGCGACAGGTTCATGGAATCTCCAGTCGTCGGGCTTGATCACGGGGTGGGCTGCCGGCATGGCACAGCGGACCGCCATTGAGCATGGCAGGCGTTGCGCCGCTGCGCTCGGGCGGAGGTCAATGGGCTGGGCGTTGCGGGCGGATTCTTATGCTGTGGAAGGCTAGCGAGGCCGAACTTAGCCCGAAGCGAGGAAAAAAGAAAGCAAGCTAACGATATTTTCCGTCGCTGAGAAAGCTTGTGGCGCGAACTGCAATATTGGCGCGCCGGCCGCCGTTCGCTGGCGGCCGGCGCTGCGGATCAGAGCGTGGCCTTGACCTGCAGGCCGAAGACCAGGGCGTTGTCGATGCTCTGCCCGGAGAAGGCGCCCGGTTCGATCACGTATTGCATGTCCGGGCGCAGCAGCAGCCAGGGCGTGGCCTGGAAGCCGTAGCTCAGTTCGACCAGGCGCTCGGCGTTGTCCAGCTCGGGGTAGGCTTGGCCGTTGGCCAGGGCGTTGTCTTCCTGCACTTCGCGGCTGCGCGGGTTGGGCACGGCGCGGCCGAAGCCCAGGGCGAGGGTGTCGCGCGGGCGGCTGGCGAAGGGCTGGTAGAGCACCACGCCTGCGCTGTACCACCTGGTGAAGGGCGAGGCCGCCAAGCTGGCCACCGAGGCCTGGCCGAAGAGGTGCAGGCTCTGCCCCGGGCGATGCTGCGCGTGCCACACGGCCTGGTCGGCGAGCAGATAGTGGCCGCCGCGCCCGGCGACCTTCTCGTCGCTGCCGATGCGCTGGGCGTCGGAGCTGTCGTAGTACCAGCCCAGCTTGTATTCGCCGGGCAGCTCGTCGAGGCGCTTGTAGACCAGTTCGATGGGCACCACGGTGCCGGTGCTGTGCTTGGGCGTGAGGTGCCAGGCGCGGCTGGAGTTGCCGTTGCTCTCGGGGTCGACGTCGAAGGCCGCCACGCGCAACTGCCAGGCCGGCGAGAAGCTGTATTTCAGGCGCACGCCCAGGTGGGCGTTGGGGTAGTTGCTCCAGCCGCTGCCGCCGGACATGTTCAGCGGATGGCCGCAGAAGCCGGCATTCATGAAGTTGCAGAGGATGCCGCTGTCCAGGCCGCCGAGGTCGTTGCCCATGGCCATGTAGCCGAGCTTCACGTCCAGCGCCGGGGTGAACAGGCTGCGCTCGTAGCTCAGTTCGGTGAGGCGGGTGTAGAGGCCGCCGTAGTTTTCCTGCACCGGCAGGCGGTTGCCGACCAGGTCGCCGGAGCCGTCGTTGCCGCGGCGGTCGTTCACGGTCAGTTGCACCAGGCCGCCGTTGTCCAGGCCGTACAGCTTGCCCAGGTCGAAGCGCACGCCGAGCTTGAGGTTCTGCGAGTAGCGCGCCGAGCGCTTGAGGCCGCCGTCGGCGTTGTACACAGTCTCGCCGCTGTATTCGCCGGTGAAGCGGATGCCCTGGTCGTCCAGTTCGTGGCGCAGGCCGCCCCAGTCGCCGCTCAGCGTCGAGCGTTCGAGCGGGTCGTCGGCCAGGGCCAGGGACGGGGTGAGGCAGGCGGCGCCCAGCAGCAGGCGCAGGGAGGTGGAGGGGAATCGCATGACGGGACACTTACCGGATGAGGGGAGACGCGGCCCTGGGCCGCGCCGGAAGAAGGCGCCCGCCGGAGTGGCGGGCGCGTGGTTCAGGGCAGGGCGTAGGCCATCACGTAGTCGCCGCGGTCCGGCGACTGGCGGGCGCCGCCGGCGGTGACCACGATGTACTGCTTGCCGGTCTTCGGCGAGACGTAGGTCATCGGGCCGCCCTGGCTGCCCACGGGCAGGCGGGCCTTCCAGATTTCCTTGCCGTTGCCGCTGTCGTAGGCGCGCAGGTAGAAGTCCTGGGTGCCGGCGATGAACACCAGGCCGCCCTGGGTGGACAGGGTGCCGCCGAGGGTCGGCAGGCCGATGGGGATCGGCAGGTGCATGCGGATGCCCAGCGGGCCGGTGTCCTCGACCGTGCCCACCGGCACCTGCCAGGCGACCTTGCGGGTCTTCAGGTCGATGGCGCTGAGGGTGCCGAAGGGCGGCGCCTGGCAGGGGATGCCGGCCACCGAGAGGAAGCGGTTCTTGTTCACCGCGTAGGGCGTGCCCTTGAGCGGCACCGCGCCCATGCCGGTGTTCAGCGCCTCGCCGCCGGAAGCGGCCTGGCCCTTGTTGGCCGAGGGGACCATCTGCACCCACAGGCCCAGGCGCATATCGTTGACGAAGATGAAGCCGTGCACCGGGTCGGTGGAGATGCTGCCCCAGTTCATGCCGCCCAGGGAGCCGGGGAAGCTCAGCGAGAGGTCGGTGCCCGGCGCGGTGTAGAGGCCGTCGTAGCGCATCTTCTTGAAGTCGATGCGGCACAGCAGCTGGTCATAAGGCGTGGCGCCCCACATGTCCGACTCGGTGAGGGTCTGCGCGCCTATCTGCGGCATGCCCACCGACTTCGGCTGCGTCGGCGAGTAGGGCTCGTTGGGGATGTTGGCGGCTTTCACCGGCACTTCGTCGACCTGGGTCAGCGGCTTGCCGGTGGCGCGGTCGAGCACGTAGATCTGCCCGGCCTTGGTGCCGATCACCACGGCCGGCACGCTCTTGCCGTCGGCTACGGGGAAGTCCACCAGGCTCGGCTGCATGGGCAGGTCGAAGTCCCAGAGGTCGTTGTGCACGGTCTGGAACACCCACTTCTCGGCGCCGGTGGTGGCGTCCACGGCGAGGATCGAGGCGCCGTAGGTGTGGTCGAGCTTGGTGCGCTCCACGCCGTAGATGTCGGTGGAGGAGCTGCCCATGGGCAGGAACACGGTGTTCATCGCCGCGTCGTAGGACATCGGCGCCCAGCTGTTGGGGGTGCTGCGCACGTAGGTGCTGCCCGGCGCCGGGGCCTGCTTGTCCTGCGGGTTGCCCGGGTCGAAGGCCCAGCGCATCTGCCCGCTGATGACGTCGAAGCCGCGGATCACGCCGCCGGGCATGTCGGTCTGGACGTTGTCCGCCACACGGCCGCCGACCACCACTGTGGTACCGGCCATCAGCGGCGCGGAGCTGAGCTGGTAGTAGGAGTCGGGCACGTCGCCCAGGCCGGCCTTGAGGTCCACCTGGCCGTCGTTGCCGAAGCCCTGGCAGAAGGCGCCGGTGTCGGCGTCCACGGCAATCAGGCGGGCGTCGATGGTGTTGGTCAGCAGACGGCGCTGGCAATTGGCGCCGGCCGGCACGCTGACGACGGTGACCGGCGTGCTGTTGGGCTGGGTGGGTTGGACGACGGCCTTGGTCGCGTCGAAGTAGGCCAGGCCGCGGCAGCGCTGCCAGACCTTGGATTGCGCGTTGATCTGGTTCTTCCACAGCTGCTTGCCGGTGTCGGCGTCCAGCGCGATCAGGTCGTTGTGTGGGGTGCAGATGAACACCTTGTCGCCGACCTGCAGCGGGGTGAGCTGGTCCTCGGCGCCGTTGCCGTCGCTCTCGGCCACGTCACCGGTGTGGTAGGTCCAGGCCACCTTGAGCTTGTCGACGTTGCCGCGGTTGATCTGGTCCAGCGCGGCGAAGCGGCTGCCGCCCTCGGTGTTGCCGTAGTGGGCCCAGTCCTTCTGCGCGTGGGCCGGGTCCACCGGCGTCAGCCCCGGGCCGTCGCCTGTGGGGGCGACGCTGGGGTGGGCGACGAACATGTTGCCGGCGGCCACCGCCAGCAGCACGGCGAGCACCGCGGCCACGCCATAGGCGCCGCGCCCGGCGACGCCGCCGGAGGCGCGCACCAGCATGGGGTAGACCAGCGCCACCGCCAGACCGATGGCGCCGAACATGAACAGCCGCGAGAACAGCGGCCAGAAAGCCAGCCCCGTATCGGCCAGGGCCCAGAGGGCGGTGCCTGCCAGGAAGGCGGCGAACAGCCAGGCGCCGGCCGGCTTGCGCAGCGCCAGCAAGGCGCCGGACAGGGCCATGGCCAGGCCGCCGATGAGGAAGTACCAGGAACCGCCCAGGCTGGCCAGGCGGGCGCCGCCGGCGGCCAGGGCGAGGCCGAGGAGGGCGATGACCACCCCCAGGCCGACCAGAATGAAGGTGCTGGCGCCAGAGGCGCGCTGTGCTTGTCTCATGCCGGGAATCTCGCAGTGTGGGAGTGCGAATTATACCCTTAGCAAGCTAATTAACTAGATGGTTAATGGTGTTTTGTCCGATTTCCGACCGGGCGGTCGTGCTCAGCAGGCGATCACGTTCACCGCCAGGCCGCCCTTCGAGGTCTCCTTGTACTTGTCCATCATGTCGCGGCCGGTTTCGCGCAGGGTGTCGATGGCCTTGTCCAGCGACACCAGGTGCTGGCCGTCGCCGCGCAGGGCCAGCTGGGCGGCGTTGATGGCCTTGAGCGAGGCCATGGCGTTGCGCTCGATGCAGGGCACCTGGACGAGTCCTGCGACCGGGTCGCAGGTCAGCCCGAGGTTGTGTTCCAGGCCGATTTCGGCGGCGTTCTCCACCTGTTCCAGGCTGCCGCCCAGCACTTCGGCCAGGCCCGCCGCGGCCATGGCGCAGGCCGAGCCGACCTCGCCCTGGCAGCCCACCTCGGCGCCGGAGATGGAGGCGTTGAGCTTGCACAGGATGCCGACGGCGGCGGCGGTCAGCAGGTAGCGCTCGATGGCGTCCATGGGCGCGTCGGCCTGGTAGTGGGCGTAGTAGTGCAGCACCGCCGGGACTATACCGGCCGCGCCGTTGGTGGGGGCCGTCACCACGCGGCCGCCGGCGGCGTTTTCCTCGTTCACCGCCAGGGCCCAGAGGTCCACCCAGTCCATGGCGCCCAGGGTGCTGGCGATCAGGTTGCCGCTGCCGGCCTCGTTCAGGCGGCGGTAGAGCATGGGCGCGCGGCGGCGCACCCTGAGGCCGCCGGGCAGGGTGCCCTCGGTCTCCAGGCCGCGGCGCACGCAGGCCTGCATTTCCGCCCAGATGTGTGCAAGGCCTGCGTGGATCTGTTCTTCGCTGCGCAGGCTCAGCTCGTTGGCCCACATCAGGTCGCTGATGCGCCGGAAGCCGTGGGCATGGCACAGCCGCAGCAGTTCCTCGGCGCTGTGGAAGGGATAGGGCATGGGGTTGTCGGGCAGGGCGCGGTCGGTGTTGAAGTCGGCCTCGTCGACCACGAAGCCGCCGCCCACCGAGTAGCAGGTGCGCTCGGCCAGCACGTGGCCGGCGGCGTCCAGGGCGCGCAGGCGCATGCCGTTGGGGTGGGCCGGCAGGCTGCCGTCGTGGAACACCAGGTCGCGGCCGGGGCTGAAGTCGATGACGTGCTCGCCGTCCAGGGCCAGGCTGTGTTCGGCGAAGATGGCGTCCACCAGCGGCGCCAGGGCGGCGGGGTCGGCGTCCGTCGGGTCGATGCCGAGCAGGCCGATCAGGCAGGCGCGGTCGGTGGCGTGGCCCTTGCCGGTGGCGCTGAGCGAGCCGTAGAGGTTGACCTCGACGCGCGCCACGCGGGTCAGTTGGTCGGCCGTGCGCAGGCGCTCGACGAACTCGCGGGTGGCGCGCATCGGGCCGACGGTGTGCGAGCTGGACGGGCCGACGCCGGGCTTGAACATGTCGAAGACGCTGAGGGTCATGGTTGTGGTCCTCCTGTGTTCAAGCATGGACCTGTTTGGGGGGATGGTCGATTGGGGCTGGTTGGTGGTTTTGGTGTGTTGGGTTCAAGAGCGCCCTCTCCCCAACCCTCTCCCTGAAGGGAGAGGGGGCTGTTCGGAGCGGATGGAGAATCCGGAGTTATCCTTCCACCACGCCACTCCCGCGAACGCCGGAAGCCAGAGCCTTGCACAGGGTTTCAGGGAGCTTGGTGATTGCGCTTCACGCCGAACGGTCCCCTTTCCCGCTTGCGGGGGAGGGTTAGAGTGGGGGAGCGGAGTACGGGGCTGGCAGTGGAGTGTCGGCGAAGTCCATTGCCCTCACCCCAGCCCTCTCCCGGAGGGAGAGGGGGCTGTCCGGAGCGGATGGAGAATCCGGAGTTATCCTTCCACCACGCCACTCCCGCGAACGCCGGAAGCCAGAGCCTTGCACAGGGTTCAGGGAGCTGGGTGATTGCGCTTCACGCCGAACGGTCCCCTCTCCTGCTTGCGGGGGAGGGTTAGGGTGGGGGAGCGGAGTACGGGGCTGGCAGTGGAGTGTCGGTGACGTCTGTTGCCCTCTCCCCAGCCCTCTCCCTGAAGGGAGAGGGGGCCGTTCGGCGTGGGTGGATAACGCAGCGTCAGCCGGCAGGTAGTAGGGCGCATAACCGTTCGCGGTTATCCGCCGCCGGCCTATGCACTGAAGCCCGGCGACGCCCCTTACCCCTGCGCCTGCAGAAACAACGAAAACAACTCCGACTGCGACTTGATCCCCAGCTTGCTGTACATGTGCTTGCGGTGCACCTTCACCGTCTCCGCCGAAATCGCCAGCTTGCGCGCTATCTCCTTGCTGGAGCAGCCGCTGAGCATCAGCCGGCCCACTTCCAGCTCGCGGGCCGTCAGCGGGGTTTCCAGGCGTTCCACGGTTTCTTCCAGGCGGCTCTGCCAGCGGGGCGCCGGTGGGGTGGCCTGTTCCAGCAGTTCGCGTTCGAAGGCCATGCGCTGGCGCATCAGGCCGGCCACCCAGGGGCGCAGCAGGTCGAGCAGGGCGGCCTGTTCGGCGCTGAAGCGGCCCTTGCTGCCCAAGGACAGGCACAGGGTGCGCTCGGCGTCGAGCTGCACGTTGAATTGCACTTCGTCGGCCACCACGTTGAGGCGGAAGTAGCGCTGGTAGTAGTCGGTCTGCTCGAAGCATTCCGGGGCCACGTCGGCCAGGCGCAGCAGGCCGCTGCCCGGGGCCTCGCGGCTGGCGATGTAGAAGGGGTCGAGCAGGTACAGGCCCTTGAGGTAGTCCTGGAACAGCGGGTCGGGGCCGCCGTCCTCGCCCGGGCATTCGGCGAACACTTGCGGGCGGCCGTTGCTGAAGAGCAGCGCCACCCAGCTGTCGAATGGCACATACTCGTTTAGCAGGCGCACCAGGGCGAGCCAGAAGTTGGGCTTGTCCAGCGTCTCGATCAGTTGCCCGACCGAGCGGTGCCAGGCGATGTCCTGCAGCGTAAGGTTCATGCCTCTACCCCTGTTGGGTTACCACGTGGGCGTAATTACCCGGGCGCGATGGCGAACTGCATACTCGGTGAATGCCTTGCACCGGCCCGGCGCGCATTCTGACCCTTTTGCGCCGGGCGGTCATGTTTCCCGCCAGGATGGCCGATCCACCCCGCGCGGCGAACGAGCCCGCACAAGAACGACAGGAGCTGCAATGAAGGTCGAACTCGTCCAACTGGCCGGCCGCGACGGCGACACCGCCTACAACCTCGGGCGTACCCTGGCGGCGATCCGCGCCTGCGCCGCGGATACCGACCTGGTGGTGTTCCCCGAGACACAGCTGATGGGCTTCCCCACCGAGGACAACGTCGCCCGCCTGGCCGAGCCGCTGGACGGCCCCAGCGTGCGCGCCGTGCAGCAGGCCGCACGGGAGCGCGACGTGGCCGTGGTGGTGGGCATCGCCGAGGCCGGCGACGACGGCCGCTTCTACAACACCACGCTGCTGGTCACCCCCGAGGGCATCGCCCTGAAGTACCGCAAGACCCACCTGTGGGCCTCCGACCGCGGCATCTTCACCCCTGGCGACCGCTACGCCACCGCGCTGTTCAAGGGCGTGCGGGTGGGCATCCTGATCTGCTTCGACATCGAGTTCCCGGAAAGCGCCCGCGCCCTCGGCCAACTGGGCGCCGAGCTGATCCTGGTGACCAACGGCAACATGGACCCCTACGGCCCCACCCACCGCACCGCGATCACCGGCCGGGCCATGGAGAACCAGGCCTACGCGGTGATGGTGAACCGCGTCGGCGAAGGCGACGGCGGCCTGGTGTTCGCCGGCGGCAGCGCGGTGGTCGACCCCTTCGGCCAACTGCTCTGCGAGGCCGGCCGCGAGGAATGCCGGATGCGCGTGGAACTGGACCTGGCGCGCCTGCAGCAGGCGCGCCGCGACTACAGCTACATCGCCGAGCGCCGCTTCGTGCTGCCAGGCGAGACGCGCGAGCACGCCGACGGCCTGCGCGAGCTGCTGATTCCGGGCTGAGCCCCGGAAGGCGCAGGGCCGCGCCAACGATCCAGCCAAGAAGTACCGGCGGGAGCGTCCCTCCCGCCAGGCGGCTCCCGGGTGAGGGGCGCCGCCTTTGCACGCGTCGATTTCGACTCTGCCATAACAAACACAACTCGGAGTAAGCACTCAATGGCTCGACTCAAGCGCACCCTCTCACTGGGTTCGGTGGTGCTGTTCGGCATCGCCTACATGACCCCCATCATCGTCCTCGGCACCTTCGGCATCCTCGCCGACACCACCGGCGGCGTGGTGCCCGCGGCCTACCTCGTGGCCTCGGTGGCGATGCTCTTCACCGCCCTCAGCTACGGGCGCATGGCCGCCGCCTTCCCGGTGGCCGGCTCGGCCTACACCTACGTGCGCAAGTCCATCAGCCCCAAGCTGGGCTTCCTCGCTGGCTGGGGCGTGCTGCTGGACTACCTGTTCCTGCCCATGGCCATCTGGCTGATCGGCGCGGCCTACCTGCACTCGGCCTTCCCGGCGGTGCCCCAGGCGCTGTGGGTGCTGGCCTTCATCGGGGTGACCACCGGCATCAACGTCATCGGCCTGCGCCTGGCGAAGAACGTCAACAGCGTGCTGATGCTGGTGCAGTTCCTGGTGCTGGCGGCCTTCGTGCTGCTGGCGGTGCACTACGTGCTGGGTGACGCCAGCAAGCCGCTGTGGTCGCTGGAACCCTTCTTCAAGGAGGGCGTGCAACTGCCGCTGATCATGAGCGGCGCGGCCATCGCCTGCTATTCGTTCCTGGGCTTCGACGCGGTCAGCACCCTGACCGAGGAAACCCACAAGCCGCGCAAGAACATCCCGCGCGCCATCCTGCTGATCACCCTGATCGGCGGCTTCATCTTCATCGCCGCCAGCTACTTCGTGCAGCTCGCACACCCGTCCACCGAGTTCCAGAACGCCGACTCGGCGGCCTACGAGATCGCCCGCAACATCGGCGGCGACCTGTTCGTCAGCCTCTTCCTCATCGGCCTGATCGTCGGCCAGTTCACCTCCGGCCTGTCGGCCCAGGCCAGCGCCTCGCGCCTGCTGTTCGCCATGGGCCGCGACGGCGTGCTGCCCAAGGCCTTCTTCGGCACCCTGAGCGAACGCTTCGGCACCCCGGTGGGCAGCATCGTGCTGTGCGGCGTGGTGGCCCTGCTGGCGCTGGAGATGGACGTGACCACCTCCACCTCGTTCATCAACTTCGGCGCCTTCCTGGCCTTCAGCCTGGTCAACCTGTCGGTGATCTTCCACTACTGGATCGCCCGCGGCGAACGCGGCCTGCGCGGCGCGGTGCTGTTCCTGGCCTTCCCGCTGATCGGCCTGGTCGCCGACCTCTGGCTGATGGCCAGCCTCGACCACCTGGCCATCTACCTGGGCCTGGCCTGGCTCGCCGCCGGGGTGCTGTACCTGGCCGTGCTCACCGGCGGCTTCCGTCAGCAGCCGCCGGAGATGCACTTCGAGGAGGCCTGATTCAGGCCGGGTGCGGGCCGGCGGGCAACGGCCGGCCGCGCTCGGGTGCATCGGGCTCCGCCGCGGCGCCCGCGGCCAGTTCGCGGGCATCGGCGCGTTCGGCGCTGGACAGCTCGCCGGCCCGGAAGCCGGTGATGCGCAGCAGCGCCAGGGTGCAGGTCAGCGAGACCAGGGCGTAGAGCCCCGAGGCGATGGCCACGCCGACGATGCTGCCGGTGCTGTTGAGTATCCACTGCGCCAGCACCGGCGTGCCGCCGCCCACCAGCAGCGAGCACAGCTGGTAGGCCAGCGACAGCCCGGTGTAGCGCACCCGCGCCGGGAAGGCGCGGGCGAGGATGCCGCCCACCGCGCCGTAGAACATCGCGTGCGGCACCGTGGCCAGGCACATGCCCACGGCGGCTATCCAGTAGACGTTGGTCTCCACGGCGAAGAACATCGCCGGCATCAGGATGAACTCCGGCAGCACCATCAGGCAGGCCGCCTTGCGCATGTCGATGCGCGAGGCCAGCAGCGCGCCGAACGGCTGGCTGAAGAACTGCACCACCAGGGCGATGACGATGATGCTGAGGAAGGTGCCCTGGCTGTAGCCGAGGGTCTTGGTGGCCCAGGACAGGGCGAAGGTGCTCTTGAAGTAGGTGACGTGGATGATCGGCAGCACCCCGGCGCCGAGCAGCACGATCAGCCAGTGCTCGCGCAGCACTTCCACCAGCGGCAGCTTCACGGTCTTCTTCTGTTGCAGCAGGCGCTTCATGTCCTCGGACTCTTCCAGCTTCAGGCGGATGACCATGCCGACGATCACCAGCGCCGCGGAGATCAGGAACGGGATGCGCCAGCCCCAGAGCATGAAGTCCGGCATGGGCAGGGCGCTGAGGGCGAAGAACACCAGGGTCGCCAGCAGGTTGCCGGTGGGCGAGCCCTGCTGGGCGAAGGCCGCGTAGAGGATGCCCTTGCCCTTGGGCGCGCTTTCGCTGGCGATGAGGATGGCGCCGCCCCATTCGCCGCCCACGGCGACGCCCTGGATCACCCGCAATGCCACCAGGGCGACGGGCGCCCACAGGCCGATCTGCGCGTAGACCGGCAGCAGGCCGATGCAGGTGGTGGCGATGCCCATCATGATCAGGGTGATCACCAGGGTGTTCTTGCGCCCGATCCGGTCGCCCAGGTGGCCGAAGATGATGCCGCCCAGCGGGCGGGCGACGAAGCCGGACCAGAGGGTGACGAAGGACAGCAGCGTGGCCAGGCCCGGGTCCATGTCCGGCGGGAAGAACACCTTGCCGAACACCAGGGCGGCGGCCAGGCCGTAGATGTAGAAGTCGTACCACTCGATGGTGGTGCCGATGAAGGAGGCGATGCCGGCCTTGCGGGCCTTGCGGTGCAGCGCTGCGTCTGCGGAGGAGGGCGTGCTGGGCATGGGCGGGTCCTGCTTATTGTTGTTGTTGTTCTGGTCGCCGACGCGCAGGCCTCGCGCGCGCCCTCCGGGGGAGGGCGCGGGGTGGCGACTGGCGTGCGTCGGTGTTGCCCCGGGTTGGTTCGGAGTCTATGCGGCGCCCCTGCGGATCAATAGTTTTTTAATCTTATGGTGCGATAAGCGATTGCGTATCGACGCCCTCGTCCAGGCAGGCCTTGAGCGTGGCCAGGAAGGCCTGGGCCGCATGGGGCGCGTCCTGCGCGGCGAGGATGGCGTGGATTTCCGAGCGCGCGCCGCTCTGCTCGATCTCCAGGTAGCGCACCTGGTTCTTCCAGGCCAGGCACAGTGTCTGCGGCAGCAGGGCCACGCCCATGCCCAGGCCGACCATGGCCGCGATGGTCTGCCACAGCCGCGCCTCGTGGCGGATGTGCGGGCTGAAGCCGGCGTCCACGCAGCGGGCGATGATCAGGTCGTGGTAGTGCGGCGACAGGCTGCGCGGGAAGAGGATGAAGCCCTCGTCGCGCAGCTCGGCGAGGTCGATGCGCGCCCGTCCGGCCAGGCGGTGGCCGGCCGGTACGCAGCAGAGGAAGGGGTCGGCGACCAGGCATTCGGAGGCGATCCCGGCCGGCAGCCTGGCCCAGTGCACGAAGCCGATGTCGATCTGCCCGCGTTGCAGCGCCAGGGCCTGTTCCGAGGTGTTCATCTCCATCAGCAGCACCTCCATGTTCGGCTGCTCCGCCTCGAAGCGCGCCATGGCCCGCGGCAGGCCGCGGTAGAGCATGGAGTTGACGAAGCCCACGCGCAGCTGGCCCACCGCGCCCTCGGCGGAGAGCAGCGTCAGGCGCTTCACCTTCTCGGCCTGCAGCAACAGGCTGCGCGCCTCGTCGAGCAGCACCTGGCCGGCGTTGGTCAGCTTCACCGACTTGTTGTTGCGCACCAGCAGCTGGATGCCCAGTTGCTCCTCCAGCTTCTTGATGTCGAAGCTCAGCGCCGGCTGGGAGATGAACAGGCGCGCGGCGGCGCGGCCGAAATGCAGCTCCTCGGCGACGGCGATGAAGTAGCGCAGTTGCTTGAGGTCCATGGCAGGGCACCCGGGTTTCTACGATTTGTTTTTCTTATCGTGGATGATTTTTATTGTATTGGATACTTATCGTCACGCACTCCTAGTCTCGGCGCCAGAACAAGACCCGGAGACGCGCCATGACCGCCATGCCCGAAACAGCCCCCGAAGACGCCCTGAACATCCCCGACAGCCGCGGCATCAACCTGTATGCCTGCGACCCCTCGCTGCAGCGCCTGCTGGAGGTGTACCTGCCGCCGGAGGTGCTGGCGCAGTGGCGCGACACCCTCGAACGCCTCGGCGCCCGCGCCGGCGACGAACTGGACGTGCTGGCCCTGTCGGCCGACAGGAACCCGCCGCAGCTGGCGCCGCGCACCCGCCGCGGCGAGGACCTGCAGAGCATCCGCAAGCACCCGGACTACGTCGCCCTGGAGCGCGTGGCCTATTCGGAACTGGGCCTGGCCTCCATGAGCCACCGCCCGGACGGCGCTCCGCCGCTGGTGAAGTACGCGCTGACCTACCTGTTCGTGCAGGCCGAGTTCGGCCTGTGCTGCCCGGTCAGCATGACCGACTCGCTGACCCGCACCCTGCGCAAGTTCGGCGCGCCGGAGCTGGTGGAGCGCTACCTGCCGTCGCTGGCCTCGCGGGACTTCGACAGGCTGTTCCAGGGCGCCATGTTCATGACCGAGCAGGCCGCCGGCTCCGACGTCGCCCGCACCCGCACCCTGGCGCGGCAAGAGGACGGGGAGTGGAAGCTGTACGGCGACAAGTGGTTCTGCTCCAACCCCGACGCCGACCTGGCCATGGTCCTGGCCCGCCCCGAAGGCGCACCCGAGGGCATGAAGGGCGTGACCCTGTTCCTGCTGCCCAAGCACCGCCCGGACGGCTCGCGCAACGCCTACCGCATCCTGCGCCTGAAGGACAAGCTGGGCAGCCGCTCCATGGCCAGCGGCGAAATCTGCCTGGAGGGCGCCAGCGCCTACCTGATCGGCGAGGTCGGCCGCGGCTTCCAGCAGATGGCCGACATGGTCAACATGTCGCGCCTGTCCAACGGCGTGCGCGCCGCCGGCCTGATGCGCCGGGCGCTGAGCGAGGCGCTGTTCATCGCCCGCCATCGCCGCGCCTTCGGCAAGCACCTGATCGACATGCCGCTGATGCAGAAGCAACTGCTGAAGCTGATGCTGCCGGCCGAGCAGGCGCGCTCCATGTTCATGCAGATCGCCACCCTGCTGCCGCGCGCCGACGGCGGCGACGCCGCGGCGCAGAAGTGCGTGCGCATCCTCACCCCGCTGATCAAGTTCCGCGCCTGCCGCGATGCCCGGCGCGTCACCGGCGACGCCATGGAAGTGCGCGGCGGGGTGGGCTACATCGAGGAATGGAGCGACGCGCGCCTGGTCCGCGACGCCCACCTGGGCTCCATCTGGGAAGGCACCAGCAACATAGTCGCGCTGGACATCGCCCGCGCCGTCACCCGCGAACAGGCCCTGGAGCCGCTGCACCAGTACCTGTGCGGCCTGCTGGCCGAGAGCGGCCTGCCGGAGGCCAGCCGCGCCCGCTTCGAGGCGCTGCTGGAGCGCAGCGTGGCACTCATGGCCGACGTGGCCGAGGCGCGCCAGGACGAGCAGGTGCGCCAGGCTGGCAGCGCGCTCTACCACATCGCCAGCGCCATCTTCATGGCCTGGGAAGCCGGCCGCCAGGCCAGCGACCGCCGGCGCCTGGCCCTGGCCCACCTGGTGCTGCAGCACAAGCTGCTGCCGCGCGACCCGCTGGGCCTGCAGGCCGGGGCGCCGCTGCTGGCCCGGCTGCTCGACGAAAGCGAGATGAGCCTGGACGAAGCCATGCAACTGCTGCCGGCCTGATTTCCCGCAACCGACAAGAATCGACAAGAGAGAGTTGCCATGAACCCCGAGACCGGTGCCCTGCGTGGCCTGAAAGTCATCGACCTGAGCCGCGTGCTGGGCGGCCCCTACTGCTCCCAGGCCCTGGCCGACCACGGCGCGGAAGTGATCAAGCTGGAACCCCTGGGCGGCGACGAGACGCGCGGCTGGGGCCCGCCCTTCGAGGACGGCACGGCTTCCATTTCCGCGGCGTCAACCGCAACAAGAAGGGCATCGCCGTCGACCTGTCCAGGCCCGAGGGCATCGAGTTGCTGCTGCAACTGCTGGAAGGCGCCGACGTGCTGATCGAGAACTTCAAGCCCGGCACCCTGGCGCGCTGGGGCATCGGCTACGCCGAGGTGCTCAGCCCGCGCTTCCCGCGGCTGGTCCACTGCGCGGTGTCCGGCTTCGGCGCCGACGGCCCGCTGGGCGGGCTGCCGGGCTACGACGCGGCGATCCAGGCCATGGCCGGGCTGATGAGCGTGAACGGCGAGGCCGAGGGCGGGCCGCTGCGCATCGGCCTGCCGATCGTCGACATGGTCACCGGGCTGAACGCCGTGGCCGGCATCCTGCTGGCGCTGCACGAGCGCGAACGCAGCGGGCGCGGGCAGTCGGTGGACATCGCCCTGTACGACTGCGGCATCTCGCTGCTGCACCCGCACCTGCCGAACCACTTCGTCTCCGGCCGCACGCCGCAACGCACCGGCAACGCCCACCCGAACATCGCCCCCTACGACAGCTACCGCACCGGCGGCGAGCCGATCTTCCTCGCCGTGGGCAACGACCGCCAGTTCGCCAGGCTGTGCGACTACCTGGGCGCCGGCGAATTGCTGGAGGACCCGCGCTTCGCCGACAACGGCCAGCGCTCGGTCAACCGCGAAGCGCTCAAGCAGGCGCTGGAGGGCCACCTGGCGGCCCACGACGGCCGCGAGCTGGCCGAACGGCTGATCCGCCTGGGCGTGCCCTGCGGCGCCATCGCCACGGTGGACCGCGTGGTGGAGCACCCGCACACCGCGCATCGCGGCCTGGTGGTGCGACTGGGCGACTACCGCGGCATCGCCTCGCCGGTGAAGCTCTCGCGCACCCCGGCCAGCTACCGCAGCGCGCCGCCGGCCCTGGGCGGGAATACCCGCGAGGTGCTCGCGGAGCTGGGCCTGGCGCCCGAGACCATCGAGGCCCTGTACCGGCGCGGCATCGTCCGCGGCTGAGTCTTTCCGGCGGTTTTGCCCACGTGGGGGACCTGCGCCAGGTGATGGCGCCGTTCCGCTGCGAGCGGTCTATGCTTTGGGGCCGACCCGTCATCGGCAGAGGCAAGCACCATGAGCGACCGTCGCATCACCTTCTACCACTCCCCGCAAACCCGTTCCTCCGGCACCCTGGCGCTGCTGGAGGAACTGGGCGCCGACTACGACCTGCACCTGCTCAACATGCAGGCCGGCGAGCAGCGCCAGCCGGCCTACCTGGCGATCAACCCGATGGGCAAGGTCCCGGCCATCCGCCATGGCGAGGCGCTGGTGACCGAGCAGGGCGCCGTTTACATCTACCTCGCGGACCTGTACCCGGAAGCCGGACTGGCGCCGGCCATCGGCGACCCGCTGCGCGGGCCCTACCTGCGCTGGCTGGTGTTCTACGGCTCCAGCTTCGAGCCGGCGGTGACCGACCGTTCCCTGGGCCGCGAGCCGGCGCCCCAGGCGCGCAGCCCCTATGGCGATTTCGAGACGGTGATGAAGGTCATCGACGAGCAGTTGCAGAAGGGGCCCTACCTGCTCGGCGAACGCTTCACCGCGGCGGACGTGCTCTGGGGCTCGGCGCTGGCCTGGACCACGCACTTCGGCATAGTGCCGAAGACCCCGGCCATCGAGCGCTACATCGCGAAAGTCACCGCGCGGCCCTCCTTCGCCAAGATCGCCGAACGGGACGCGCAATGGCACGCGGAACACGCCAAGGCGGCGGGAAAGGTGTAGGAGCGGGCCCTGCCCGCGATTCGGCGGATAACGCCGTAGGCGTTATCCGCCCTACGGATTTCCGACGGGGTTGCGGCAGGGGTTGGGGCTCTGCAAAGAGCGCCCTCTCCCCAGCCCTCTCCCGCAAGCGGGAGAGGGGGCTGTTCGGAGTGGCCGGAGAATCCTGAGTCATCCTGAAACGCCTAACCCCCACCCCGTCATTCCCGCGAACGCGGGAGCCCAGGGTTCGCGAGCAAGCTCGCTCCTACGAAAAGCAAAAGCGCGTTTGCTCTTGGGACTTCCAGAGAAACATCCGCGCACTCCGAAACGCCCCTTCAGAAGGCCGAGCGAAACCGGCGCTCAGGAGGTCATGCGACATGGATGTCGCGAGAGCCCCGATGGGCTACAGGGACGTACCCTCGGGGCGGGCCTCCGTGGCGGGGGAATTCGCGAGGGTAGCCCGGCTCCATCGGGCCCGTATGTCGGGGCAAGCCTTTTTGGTTCCTTTTGTGGCGATTGACAAAAGGGACTCGCCCGAGGGGGCGAAACAAAAAATCTCCGCAGACTCGGAGCGGCGCGCTACACCCAAACAAGAAGGCAGCTGGGTTATTCCCCTTTGGGCCAGCGCAAGCGCTGCCCGCGATTTCACCCCTTCGCCGCGCTGACCCCCTCCAGGGTGGCGAAGGAGGTGTCCTTGGCCGTCAGCAGGAAGTCGCGCATGAAGGGCGCATCCAGCATGTCCGCGCGGATGGCCGCGTAGAGGGTGCAGTACAGGCCTTTTTCGCCCAGGCGCTTGGCCGTCACGTAGCCGCGCGAGCTGTATTCGTGCAGCGCCCAGTTGGGCAGGCTGCACACGCCGCGGCCGGAGGCCACCAGCTGCATCATCATCACCGTCAGCTCCGAGGTGCGCACCTGGGCCGGCTCGACGTCGGCCGGTTCCAGGAAGCGGGTGAAGATGTCCAGGCGGTCGCGCTCGATGGGGTAGGTGATCAGCGTCTGGCTGGCCAGGTCTTCCGGCACTATGTAGGGCTTGCCGGCCAGCGCGTGCTGGTTGTCCACCGCCAGCAGCGCCTCGTAGGTGAACAGCGGCACGTAGGTGATGCCGGCGATGTCCACCGGGTCGGAGGTCACCACCAGGTCGAGGTCGCCGCGGGCCAGGGCCGGCAGCGGGGCGAAGGAGAAGCCCGAGGCCAGGTCCAGCTCCACTTCCGGCCAGGCGTCGCGGAACTGGTCGATGGTCGGCATCAGCCACTGGAAGCAGCTGTGGCATTCGATGGCCATGTGCAGGCGCCCGGCGGTGCCGCCGGCCAGGCGCGCCAGGTCGCGCTCGGCGGTGCGCAGCTGCGGCAGGATGGCGTCGGCCAGCTGCAGCAGGCGCAGGCCGGCGCTGGTGAAACGCACCGGCTTGGTCTTGCGGATGAACAGCGACAGGCCCAGGCGGTCCTCCAGTTCCTTGAACTGGTGGGACAGGGCGGATTGGGTCAGGTGCAGGCGTTCGGCGGCTTCCACCAGACTGTCGGCCTCACGCAGGGCGTGGAGGGTTTTCAGGTGACGAATCTCGAGCATGGTGCCGCTTCCAACATGAGTAAAACTTGATTACATCCGAAACTGGATTGAGTTTGTCTCATGCGCGGCCGGCTGTCGACCCGCCCGTGCCGCCGCCGATCTACCAGCTCAGATAGAACATGCCCTTGGCCAGC
The DNA here is from genome assembly GCF_022760135.1 of Pseudomonas sp. M1. NCBI lineage: Bacteria > Pseudomonadati > Pseudomonadota > Gammaproteobacteria > Pseudomonadales > Pseudomonadaceae > Pseudomonas > Pseudomonas sp. M1. The sequence continues at coordinate 4,493,073 of NZ_CP094343.1, read as the reverse complement.
AGCACTATGCCCAGGACGTGGGCGAAGACGCTGTAGTGGATGATCCGCGAGCGCCGTCCGGTCATCCCGCCGCTGTGCATCAGGTACATGGCGCAGAAGAAGTGGCAGAGCACGCTGGCGGCCAGCAGCAGCTTCAGGCTGAGCAGGGTGGCGAAGGGCGAGTCCAGCGGATGGGCCAGCAGCGGCAGGTAGCGCAGCTTCAGCATGCCCAGGCCGCTGCCGAAGAGCGTCAGGATCACCCAGGGCATCACCCGCCGCAGGCGCTGGCCGAGGGCGCGCTCCACGGCGCGCAGGGCGTCTGCCGGCACATGGCGGCGCACCCGTTCGAGAATCAGCACCTCGAAGAACACGGTGCCGACGAAGGCGATGGCGGCCAGCAGATGCAGGACCAGCAGGATCGGATAGCTCATGGGCGCCCCTTGGCGAACGACTGCTTCCCTGGAACCATGCCGGGCCGGCCGCGCCCGTGCCATGACGCCGGTCAGGCTGGCGGCGACCGCTCGGCGCCTTTCATCAAAGTGTCACGGTTGTGTGGCAGAGCGATGCACGGAAATTCATCAGAATCGGCTTTCACTGGGGTTCTGCATTCCGGATTTTCACATGCGTGCGTTTCTCTTGGCGCTGGCACTGTCGTGCCTGGCGCCCTTCACTGCCTTTGCCGGCGATCGTTGCGACCCACGGGTGCCCACCGACACCCTGGACCTGGGCGACGTGCGCCTGGCCTACCAGAGCATAGGCTCGCCGAAGGACCCGACGCTGCTGCTGATCATGGGCCTGGGCGGCCAGCTCATCCACTGGCCCGACGAAGTGGTGCAGACCCTCTGCCAGCAGGGCTTCCGCGTCATCCGCTACGACAACCGCGACGTCGGCCTGAGCGCCTGGCGCGTACCCACGCCCGATGCCAACCTCACCTACGAGGTGATCCGCTACCGCCTGGGCCTGCCGGTCAGCGCGCCCTACAGCCTCACCGACATGGCCTGGGACGCCCTGCGCCTGCTGGACGGGCTGCACGTCGAGCAGGCCCACGTGCTGGGCGCGAGCATGGGCGGGATGATCGCCCAGCACGTCGCCGACCTGGCGCCGCAGCGGGTGCTCAGCCTGACCCTGGTGATGACCAGTTCCGGCGCCGAGGGCCTGCCGGCGCCCAGCGACAGCCTGCTGAAACTGCTGGCCCGGCGCGAGGCCGGCAGCCGCGAACAGGCCATCGAGCAGCAGGCCGACCTGCTCGCTGCCCTGGGCAGCCCGGAGGTGAAAGACGACCGCGAGCAACTGCTGCGCCAGGCGGCGCAATCCTACGACCGCGCCTTCAACCCCGAGGGGGTGCAGAGGCAGATGCTGGCGATCCTCGCCGAGCCCAGCCGGGTCGACCTGCTCAATCGTTTGAATGTGCCTACCCTGGTCATCCATGGCACCGCCGATCCGTTGTTGCCGGTGATGCATGGGGTGCATGTGGCGGCGCATATCCGCGGGGCGGAGCTGAAGCTGATTCCGGGGATGGCCCACCGTTTCCAGGAGGCGTTCAAGGCACCGTTGCTGGCGGCGGTGTTGCCTTACCTGCGAGCGCACCAGACGGCGGGGCATGTGGCGCAGTTGTAGGGGGCTTTCGTAGGAGCGAGCTTGCTCGCGAACGGCGTTTGCCGGTGGCGTAGGTGCTGGGTTCAAGAGCGCCCTCTCCCCAGCCCTCTCCCTGAAGGGAGAGGGGGCTTGTCCGTGCCGAGAGAAGGAATGGTTTCAGCCGGAAACCCCAGGTGTTGCCGGCTGACTCAGGAATACCAAAGCGCTCCGAACAGTCCCCTCTCCCTTCAGGGAGAGGGTTAGGGAGAGGGAGCAGAGTTGGCCCCAGAAACAGTGGCCAAAGGGATACGCCCATTCGCGAGCAAGCTCGCCCCCACAGACCGCCCCACGAACCTCCTCAAACCGCCTTCGGCAAAGGCGCGAACAGCGCATCGATATCGGCATCGTCCAACTGCCAATCCGTTCCCGCGCCTTCGAGGATGCCGGCTGCCAGCGCGGCCTTCTCCCGCTGCAGCAGCTGGATCTTCTCTTCCACCGTGCCGCGGGCGATCAGTTTGTAGACGAACACCGGCTTGTCCTGGCCGATGCGGTAGGCGCGGTCGCTGGCCTGGTTCTCGGCGGCCGGGTTCCACCAGGGGTCGTAGTGGATCACCGTGTCCGCCGCGGTCAGGTTCAGGCCCACGCCGCCGGCCTTCAGGCTGATCAGGAACAGCGGCACGCGGCCCTGCTGGAAGTCTTCCACCGGCTGGCGGCGGTCGCGGCTGTCGCCGGTCAGCAGGGCGTAGTCGATGCCGCGTTGCTGCAGGGCTTCGCCGACCAGCGCGAGCATCGAGGTGAACTGCGAGAACAGCAGCACGCGGCGGCCTTCGGCGAGCAGTTCCTCGAGCATGTCCAGCAGGTATTCCAGCTTGCCCGAGGTCACCGCCTTGGCGCGGCCGCTTGGCGGCGGGGCGTCCTTCTGCACCAGGCGGATGTCGCAGCACACCTGGCGCAGCTTGAGCAGCGCCTCGAGGATGATGATGCGGCTGCGCGCCAGGCCGCGGCGGGCGATTTCGTCGCGGACCTTGCGGTCCAGGGCCAGGCGCACCGTCTCGTAGAGGTCGCGCTGGGCCTCGCTGAGCTCGATGTGCTGGATGAACTCGCTCTTGGGCGGCAGCTCCGAGGCCACCTGCTCCTTGGTGCGGCGCAGCAGGAAGGGGCGGATGCGCGCGGCCAGGTGGGCCAGGCGCGCCTGGTCGCCGTGGCGCTCGATGGGCGTGCGGTAGTGCTGGGCGAACTGCTTGGCGTCGCCCAGCCAGCCGGGCAGCAGGAAGTGGAACAGCGACCAGAGCTCGCCCAGGTGGTTTTCCAGCGGCGTGCCGGTTAGGCACAGGCGGTGCCGCGCGTTCAGCTGGCGCGCGGCCTGGGCCGCCTTGGTGCCGGCGTTCTTGATGTTCTGCGCCTCGTCGAGGATCAGCAGGTGGTAGGCGTGCTTGCCGAGCTTTTCCGCATCCCGCGGGAGCAGGGCGTAGGTGGTGAGGATGAGGTCGTGCTCCTCGATCTTCGCGAAGTCGCGCCGCCGGCCGGCGCCGTGCAGGGCCAGCACGCGCAGGCCGGGGGTGAAGCGCTCGGCCTCGTCCAGCCAGTTGGGGATCAGGCTGGTGGGCATCACCACCAGGGCCGGCGCGTTGAGGCGCCCGGCCTGTTTTTCCAGCAGCACGTGGGCCAGGGATTGCAGCGTCTTGCCCAGGCCCATGTCGTCGGCGAGGATGCCGCTGGCGCCCACCGCGCGCAGCGTCTGCATCCAGCTCAGGCCCTCGTGCTGGTAGGCGCGCAGCTCGGCGCGCAGGCCCTCGGGCAGCGGCGCCGGCTGGGCGCGGTAGTCGCGCAGGCGCAGGGCGATCTCGCGCAACTCATCGCCGCCCTGCCAGCGCAGCGGTAGTTCTTCCAGCTCGGAGAGCCGCGCGGCGTCCGGCGCGCCCATGCGCAGGCGGCGCACCGGCGCCTGGTCGCCCAGGTAGAACTCCGACAGGGTGCCCAGCAGCGGCTTGAGCTTGCCGAAGGGCAGGGCCACCCGCAGCGGCCGCTCCGAGGCGGTCTGCCAGCTGTGCACCGGGTTGCGCCCGGCGTCCAGACGCAGCACCAGTTGCTCGTCGTCGGGGTGGCGGGCCAGGGCCTGCGGGTCGAGCAGCGCCGGCATGCGTCGGATCAGCTCGATCAGCGCCGGCAGCAGGCTGATGCGGCGGCCGTCGACCTCGATGCCCAGTTCCAGGTCGAACCACTGGCGGTCGTCGGTCTCCTCGATCTCGGCGTACCAGTTCTCGATGGGCGTCAGGTCGAAGACGAACTCCGGGCGCACGTCCACGTCCCAGCCGAGCTCACGCAGCTGCGGCAGGCCCTCGCGCATGAACTGCTGCCAGGTGGCGTCGTCGGGCAGCTCGAACATCTCCCCCGCGCTTTCCTCCAGGGCATCGCTGCGCCGCATCGCCGGCTTGAAGCCGAACTGGCGCAGTTGCTGGCGCAGCTGCTGCTCGCGCTCGGGCTGGCGGCTTAGGCGGACGATGCGGTCGTCGCGGAACACCCGCAGCTCGCTGCCGGTGCGCGGGTTGATCGGCCCCGAGACGGGCATGCCGGCGTACAGGAAGGCCAGCGCGGCGCGGTGCCGGGCGATGTTCTGCATGCGCCCGCTGCGCAGGTCGAAGCCGCTGTGCACGTGGCTGCCCAGGGTCAGGCGCGGGCGCGGCGCCAGGTCGGCGGGCGCCGCGGGCGGCTCGGCGGGTGGGGTCATCGGAGGTTCCTTCCGGCAAGCCCGGGGAAATACACAAACGCCCGATGATACCCCTATTTCCCGCGACGCGCTGCCACGGGCGGCTCAGCGGGCGAAGCGCCGCGCTCCTGCCACGCAGGCCACCACCACGAGGGTCGAGACGGCCATCAGCGGGCTGACCTGCTCGTGCAGCAGCAGGCCGGCCAGGGCCAGGCCGAAGAAGGGTTGCAGCAGCTGCAGCTGGCCCACCGCGGCGATGCCGCCGCGGGCCAGGCCGTGGTACCAGAAGAAGAAGCCGATGAGCATGCTGAACAGCGACACGTAGCCCAGGCTCAACCAGGCCGGCAGGCTGGCCGCGGCGAGGTCGGCCGGCCAGGTCCACAAGGTCAGCGGCAGCATCAGCGGCAACGACAGCACCAGCACCCAGCAGATCACCTGCCAGCTGCCCAGGTGCCGCGACAGCCGCGCGCCCTCGGCGTAGCCCAGGCCGCAGGCGAGGATGGCCGCCAGCATCAGCACATCGCCCAGCAGGCTGCCGGCGCCGCCCTGGCTCAGCGCGTAGCCGGCCACCGCCGCGCTGCCGAGCAGCGAGAAGGCCCAGAACGCCGGGCGTGGCCGCTCGCCGGCGCGCAGCACGGCGAAGCTGGCGGTGGCCAGCGGCAGCAGGCCGACGAAGACGATGGCATGGGCCGAGCTGACGTGGCGCAGGGCCAGGGCGGTGAGCAGCGGGAAGCCGACCACCACGCCCAGGGCCACCACCAGCAGCGCCGGGATGTCCTGGCGCGCCGGGCGGCGCTGGCGCAGCACGAAGAGGATGGCCGCGGCCAGCAGCCCGGCGATGCTGGCCCGGGCCAGGGTGAGGAAGGTCGGTTCGAAGCTGCCCACCGCCACCCGCGTGGCCGGCAGCGAGCCGCTGAAGATGAGCACGCCGAGGAAACCGCTGAACCAACCGCCTAAAGAAGCATTCATCGAGCATTCGCCAAGAGCAGAGGGGAGTCTCGATGGTGGCGCCGGGAAGGGCGGGCGGCCAGTGACAGATCAGTACAATTCGAACAAACTGTCCTGGATTTTCATCGGTACAGTCGAGGTGGCCATGGCCGTGACACGGGTGGACGGGGTGATGCGCCAGGTGCGCGAACGCCTGGCGGCGCGCAGCCTGGTGCCGGGCGAGCGGCTGCCGTCGATCCGCGCGCTGGCGCAGAGCCTGGAGGTGTCCAAGAGCACCGTGGTGGAGGCCTACGAGCGCCTTGCCGCCGAGGGGCTGATCGCCGCCCGGCGCGGTTCCGGCTTCTACGTCTGCGGCCGGCTGCCGCCGCTGTCGCTGGCCGAGATCGGCCCGGCGCTGGACCGCAGCATCGACCCGCTATGGATTTCCCGACAGGCGCTGGAAGCCGCAGAGGACTCGCTCAAGCCCGGCTGCGGCTGGCTGCCGCCGTCCTGGCTGCCGGAGGACGAGCTGCGCCGTGCCCTGCGCCAACTGGCCCGCGAGCCGCAGTCGAGCCTGCTGGAATACGGCCGCCCCTACGGCCACGCCGGCCTGCGCGAGCAGCTGGCGCGGCGCCTGGGCGACTACGGCCTGCAGGTCGGCGCGCAGCAGATCGTGCTCACCGACGGCGGCACCCACGCCATCGACCTGGTCTGCCGCTTCCTGCTGGAGCCCGGCGACGAGGTGCTGGTGGACGACCCCGGCTACTTCAACTTCCAGGCCCTGCTGCGCGCCCACCGCGCGGTGGCCATCGGCGTGCCCTACACGCCGCAGGGGCCGGACATCGAGGCCCTGGCCGGCATCCTGCAGCGCCACCGGCCGCGCCTGTACATCACCAACTCGGCCTTCCACAACCCCACCGGCGCGCAGCTCTCGCCGCTGGTGGCGCACCGCCTGCTGAAGCTGGCCGAGGCCCATGACCTGCTGATAGTCGAGGACGACATCTTCGCCGACTTCGAGCACGAGCAGGCGCCGCGGCTGTCCGCCTTCGACGGCCTGCAGCGGGTGATCCAGGTCGGCAGCTTCTCCAAGACGCTGTCCGCCTCGGTGCGCTGCGGCTACATCGCGGCGCGACCGCAGTGGTGCGAGCAACTGGTGGACCTGAAACTGGCCACGTCCTTCGGCAACAGCCCGTTCAACGCCGAGCTGCTCCACGAACTGCTGCGCAAGGGCGGCTACCGCCGGCATATAGAAAGCCTGCGCGTGCGCCTGGCCGACGCCATGGGCGAAACCCTGGCGCGCCTGCGTGGCCTGGGCCTGCAGCCCTGGCTGGAGCCGCGCGGCGGGGTGTTCGTCTGGGCGCGCCTGCCCGGCGCTCTGGATGCCGCTGCGGTGTCCCGCGCGGCGCTGGAGCAGGGCATGGTGCTGGCGCCGGGCAACGTCTTCAGCCTGGGCCAGAACGCGCCGGACTTCCTGCGCTTCAACGTCGCCCAGTGCCAGTCGCCGCGGGTCTTCCAACTGCTCGAACGGGCCATGGAAAAGGCCCGGCGGGGGCGCTGAAAACTTTTCTGATTTTTTCTGCAGGTTTTCCACGGTCGTTCGGCCTCTGTGCAATCCCGCTTGTGCTGCGCCCAGGACAACTTCCTGCCGGCCTCGGGCGCGCTCAGCCACAGCGCCTACGCCCGGCCTGGAATGCCCTGATGGTGGGGAAGAGGCGCGGGATTATTCACATCCGTTCTTGCGTATCTCTTTCAAATGCGAACGCATTTCATATAAATTTCCGCTTTTGCCCACCCCTGTTCGGGGTGAACTTCTGTCAGCAGGTGAGCACAGCCATGCACCCGTCCGGATTCCCGCCGTTCCAGCCCGAGGTACGCCCATGAGCAGCAAGGGCCGCTTCGGCGCGCAACTCAGCGCGCGCATCCTGGCCGCATTGTTCGGCGGCTATGCCCTGGCCTACACCAGCACCGCCTTCCTCAGCGTCTACCTGCCGCTGGCCCGCGCCGACCGCGTGGCCTTCGCCAGCCTGGGCTGCTTCATGGTCTGGGTGGTGGCCATCCTCTACGTGTTCGCCGCCCGCAGCACCTGGCGCGCCTGCCTGGTGCCGCTGGCGCTGAGCGCGCTGCTGGCGCTGGCCGCGTTCCTGCCCCACGACTTCGGAGTGCGCCCATGAGCCTGCGCCAGTCGATGTCCGGACTGCATACCTGGAGCGGCCTGCTGGTCAGCTGGCTGCTGTTCGTGGTGATCTTTTCCGGCAGCCTGTCGTGCTTCGAGCCGGAGCTGACGCGCTGGATGCTGCCGCAACTGCACGAGGCGCAGCAGCCGGCGGTGGGCGTGGACCAGGTCCACGCCGCCCTGGTCGAGCGCGCGCCCAAGGCCCATGCCTACTGGATGCTGCCGCCGACCGAGCGCGGGCCCTACTGGACCGCCGGCTGGGTGCCCAGCGACCTCAGCGCCTTCCGCTCCTTCCTGATCGACGCCCAGACCGGCGAGGAACTGCCGAAGACCGTCGGCGGCGGCTTCTTCTTCGAGCTGCACTATGCCCTGCACGCCGGCACCCCGGGCATCTACATCGTCGGTATCGCCGGGATGTTCATGCTGGTGGCGCTGGTCAGCGGGGTGATCGTCCACCGGCGCATCTTCAAGGACTTCTTCACCCTGCGGCCGAAGGCGGCGCGCCAGCGCAGCTGGCTCGACGCGCACAACGTGCTGGGGGTGATCGGCCTGCCGTTCCACGTGCTGCTGGCCTACACCGGGCTGGTGATCTTCATCACCCTGTACATGCAGGCCGGCATCAAGGTCGCCTACAAGGGCGACTTCGAGCGCTTCGAACACGAGGTGCAGCACGCCTTCGACCGCGAGGAGCTGGGCCGCCCGGCCAAGCCGCCGAAGCCGATCTCGCGCATGGTCGAGCGCGCCCGCGAGCAGTGGGGCGACGACAGCCGGGTGGGCTGGATCAACCTCGAACACCCCAACGACGCCTCGTCCATGGTGCAGATCCGCCGGGCCGTGGACCGCGGCATGGTCAACGACCAGCGCACCGTTTCCTTCGACGCCGCCACCGGCGCGCTACTGCACGTGCAGCCGCCCTATGGCAACGGCTACAAGACCTACGCCTGGCTGACCGGGCTGCACATGGCGCAGTTCGGCGGCACCCTGGTGCGCATCCTCTACCTGCTGCTGGGCCTGGTCGGCTGCGGGATGATCTTCGGCGGCCTGCAGGTCTGGGTGGCCAAGCGCGAGGCCCGCGGCAGCGCCGGCCTGGGCCTGGTGCGCACGCTCAACGCCGCGGTCTGCGGCGGCCTGCCGCTGGCCAGCCTGGGATTGCTGGCGGCCTCGCGCCTGCTGCCGGCGGAACTGGCGCAGCGCGATCGCTGGGAAATCACCAGCTTCGTGGTGGTCTGGCTGCTGGCGCTGCTGCACGCGGCGTGGCGCCAGGGCAGCGGCCGCACCGCCCGCGAGCAGGCGCTGGTCGCCGCCGTGCTGGCCCTGGGCCTACCGCTGCTGGGGCTGTTCGGCCCCGAGCCGGGCCGCCTGACCAGCAGCCTGGCCCGTGGCGACTGGCTGCTCGCCGGCATCGACCTGGCGCTGCTGCTCACCGGCGCGCTGTGCGCAGCCCTGGCCTGGCGCCTGGGCCGCCCGCCGGCGCCCGAAGCCAAGGCGCGCCGCCGTGAACGCGTGGAAGGGGAGTACGCCTGATGCTGCTGGTCTTCGGTCTCAACCTGCTGGCGATGACCGCCGCCTGCCTGGGCCTCGCCCGCCACCACCGCGAACTGTTCGGCCGCGCGCCCAGCGAGGCCCGCGTGCGCCTGCTGCGCGGCGTGGCGCTGGTGGACGGCGGGCTAGCGCTGGCCTACTGCATCCACCTGCTGGGCATCGAGCTGGGCCTGGTCTACTGGGCCTGTCTGCTGATGCTCGCCACCACCACCCTGGTGGCCCTGCTGGCCTGGCTGCCGCGCCTGGCGCTGCCGGCGGCGGCGGGGGTGCCGCTGGTGGGTGGGGTGTTGGCAGTTTTGGGGTGATTGCTGGGGGATGGGCTTTTCGTAGGAGCGAGCTTGCTCGCGAATGGGGCCTCCCGGTTACTTGGATGCCTGGGCTTGGCTCCGCTCCCTCTCCCTAACCCTCTCCCTGAAGGGAGAGGGGACCGTTGGGCAGGGTTTGATGTTATGGCGTTAGCCGGCAGCATCGAAAGCTACCGGCTGAAACCTAGCCTTCTCTCGGCACGGACAGCCCCCTCTCCCTTCAGGGAGAGGGCTGGGGAGAGGGGACGGAGTTCATCCAAACACCAATAACGCCAGGATAAGCCCCATTCGCGAGCAAGAACTAGGCGTCCCCCTCGCTCCTACGAAAAGCCCCGTCGTTCAGCCGTTGAACGCCGCGCGGTATTCCCCCGGCGTAGCCCCCAGCGCCGCGCGGAAGCGGTTGGCGAAGTGGCTGGCGCTGGAGAAGCCGCAGGCCAGGGCTATCTCGCTCAGCGCCAGGCTGCCCTGGCGCAGCAGTTCGCAGGCGCGGGCCAGGCGCCTGGCCAGCACGTACTGGTGCGGCGGCATGCCGAAGCTTTCGCGGAACATGCGCGCGAAGTGGTATTCCGAAAGCGCTGCCAGCACCGCCAGCTCGCCCAGGCTGAGCGGTTCGGCGAGGTTCTGCTCGATGTAGTCGCACAGCCGCCGGCGCAGGGCAGGGGCCAGGCCGCCCTTCAGGCGCAGGCCGTCGCGGCGGCCGACCTGGGTCAGCAGGGCATGGTCGACGATGGCCTGGGCCAGGCTGCTGGTGTGCAGGCGTTCGCCCGGCTCGTTCCAGTCCAGTTGCACCAGTTGGCGGAAGCGCGCGGCCTGCTGCGGGTCGTCGAGGAAGGTGTGTTCGCGCAGCCGCAGCTCGCGCGGTTCGCGGTCGAGCAGTTGCACGCAGCCCAGGGCGAAGCGTTCCGGGCTGAAGTACAGGTGCGCCAGGCGGATGTCGCCGTTGACGATCCACGAGGCTTCCTCGCCGGCCGGCATGATGCACAGCTTGTCCGGCGCGCCCTTGGCGCCGGGGGCGCCGCGGCGGAAGGTGCCGGTGCCGCCGGCCAGGTAGCAGGACAGCGTGTGGTGGTCGGGGCTGAGGTAGTCGCGGGCGTCGTGGCGGTTGCTCCACATGGCCGCGGACAGGCCGTCGCCCAGTTCGGCGCAACGCTCCAGGCGGGCGTTGGGCGAACTGTTCATGGACTGGAAGACCTGCAGCTGTTCGATGGCGGACATGGGGCGACTCCTTCAGGCCTCCACTCTACCCGCGCCCGCGCGCGTTGCCAGCCCGGTTGTCGCAATAAGCGCAAGAATCTGCAAGCGGCGCCCGGGCGCGCGGGCGGACACTGGCCTCCCATGACCGGAGGCCAGCCATGAACCTGTCGCTCTACCTGCTCACGGTGCTCATCTGGGGCACCACCTGGATCGCCATCAAATTGCAGGTCGGCGAGGTCGCTATCGCGCTGTCCATCGCCTACCGCTTCGCCCTGGCGGCGCTGGTGCTGTTCGCCATTCTCCTGCTCAGCCGCCGCCTGCAGCCGCTGGGCCGGCGTGGCCAGGCGCTGTGCCTGGCCCAGGGCCTGTGCCTGTTCTGCGTGAACTTCCTGTGCTTCTACACCGCCAGCCAGTGGATCCCCAGCGGGCTGATCGCCGTGGTGTTCTCCACCGCCACCCTGTGGAACGCGCTGAATGCGCGCATCTTCTTCGGCCAGCGTATCGCGCCGAACGTCGCCGGCGGCGGCGCCCTGGGGCTGCTCGGCCTGGCCCTGCTGTTCTGGCCGGAGCTGACCGGCCATGCCGCCAGCCGCGAGACCTTCTACGGCCTGGGCCTGGCCCTGCTGGGCACGCTGTGCTTCTCCGCCGGCAACCTGCTCTCCAGCCTGCAGCAGAAGGCCGGGCTGCGCCCGCTGAGCACCAATGCCTGGGGCATGCTCTACGGCGCGCTGATCCTGCTGGCGATCTGCCTGGTGCAGGGCGTGCCCTTCACCTTCGACGGCAGCGCGCGCTACGTCGGTTCGCTGTTGTACCTGGCGATTCCCGGCTCGGTGATCGGCTTCACCGCCTACCTGACCCTGGTCGGGCGCATGGGGCCGGAGCGCGCGGCCTACTGCACCGTGCTGTTCCCGGTGGTGGCGCTGAACGTCTCGGCGTTCATGGAGGGCTACCAGTGGAGCGCGCCGGCCCTGGCCGGGCTGGCGCTGGTGATGGCCGGCAACGTGCTGGTGTTCCGCAAGCCGAAGCCGGTTGCGGCGGGGCAGGTGGCTCTTCGTAGGATGGGTTGAGCTTGCGAAACCCATGCGGTCGCGGCGATGGGTATCGCTTCGCTCAACACCATCCTACGAAGAGCACCCCGGTGTGGCCTGTAGGAGCGGACTTCGTTCGCGATCAGCCCTTCCACACCTGCGGGTTGACCAGGTTCTTCGGCCGCTCGCCGCGCAGCGCCGTCTCGAAATTCTCCAGGGCGCATTCGGCCATGGCCAGGCGCGTTTCGTGGGTGGCCGAGCCGATGTGCGGCAGGGTCACCGCGTTGGGCAGGGCGAACAGCGGCGATTCGGCCAGGGGTTCCTTCTCGTACACGTCCAGGCCGGCGGCGAGGATGCGTTTTTCCTGCAGCGCCTCGACCAGCGCCGCTTCGTCGATCACCTGGCCGCGGGCGATGTTGACCAGGATCGCGCTGGGCTTCATCAGCTCCAGCTCGCGCTTGCCGATCAGCTTGCGGGTGGCGTCGGACAGCGGCACCACCACGCAGACGAAGTCGGCCTCGCCAAGCAGTTCGTCGAAGCCGCAGTAGCGCGCGCCCAGTTCCTGCTCCAGCTCCGGCTTGCGGTTGTTGCCGTGGTAGAGCACGTCCATGTTGAAGCCGAAGCGGCCGCGGCGGGCGATGGCCGCGCCGATGCGGCCCAGGCCGAGGATGCCGAGCTTCTTGCCGTGCACGTCGACGCCGAACAGCGGCGCGTCCACGGTGCGCTTCCACTGCCCGGCCTTGGTCCAGGCGTCCAGCTCGGTGGTGCGCCGGGCGGCGGCCATGATCAGGGCGAAGCCGAGGTCGGCGGTGGTTTCGGTGAGCACGTCCGGGGTGTTGGTCAGGGCGATACCGCGCTGGTTCAGGTAGGCCAGGTCGTAGTTGTCGTAGCCCACCGAGACGCTGGAAATGACTTCCAGCTGCCCGGCCTGGGCCAGCTGCTTCTCGCCCAGCGGTCGGCCGACGCCGATCATGCCGTGGGCCTGGGGCAGGGCGGCGGCGAACTGGGCGTCGACGTCACCCAGTTTCGGGTCGAGCACGGTGACGTTGAATTGCGCGTGCAGGCGGTCGAGGTGTTCGGGCGCCAGGCGGCTGAAGACGAAGACGTTCTTTTTCATGGTGGGGAAGGCAACGACTGACAGACGGGAGAGCAACCCTAGCATCCCCGCCACCGCCCTTGGCAAGCCCGGCGGCCCAGGCGGCGAGGATGCGGGGCGGTTATCGCGCGGCCAAAAGCCGCGCGGGCTCGGGCTAGGCCAGGTGCGGGCGGGCCATGCCGGCCTCGTCGGCCTGCAGCACGCCGGGCAGGTTCTCGCGCAGGTAGCCGACCCAGGTCTTGATCTTGGCGTCCAGGTACTGCCGCGACGGGTACAGGGCGTAGACGTTGAGCAGCTGTAGCTTGTGGTGCGGCAGCACGCGCACCAGCGAGCCGTCCTCCAGGCCTTCCAGCGCCGAGTAGACCGGCAGCGCGCCTATGCCCATGCCGCAGCGGATGGCCTCGGTCATGGCGTCGCCGACGTTGACCTGGAAGGTCGGCGGGCCGACGGTGATCATTTCCTGGCCGTTGGGGCCGTCGAACAGCCACTTGTCCAGGGCCAGCACCGGGCTGACCAGGCGCAGGCAGTCGTGGTTGACCAGGTCGCTGGGGGTGCGTGGCGCGCCGCGGGCCTCTATGTAGGAGGGCGAGGCGCAGAGGATGCTGTAGGTCTCGCCGATGCGCTGCGACACCAGGCCGGAGTCGGGTAGCTCGGTGGCGACCACGATGGCCACGTCGAAGCCTTCGTCGAGCAGGTCGGGCACGCGGTTGGCCATGGTCAGTTCGAAGCTGACTTCCGGGTGCTGCTGGCGGTAGCCGGCGATGGCGCGGATCACATAGTGCTGGCCGATGCCGGTCATCGAATGCACGCGCAGGCGCCCGGCGGGGCGGGCGTGGGCGTCGCCGGCCTCGGCTTCGGCTTCCTCGACGTAGGCGAGGATCTGCTCGCAGCGCAGCAGGTAGCGCTGGCCCGCCTCGGTCAGCGCGATGCGCCGGGTGGTGCGGTTGAGCAGGCGCGCGCGCAGGTGGGTTTCCAGGTTGGCCACGGCGCGCGAGACGTAGGCGGTGGTGGTGCCCAGCTGCTGGGCCGCGGCGGTGAAGCTGCCGGTCTCGGCCACGCAGACGAACGCGCGCATGGTTTGCAGAGTGTCCATTCGGAGCCCTCGGGAACGACAGGGTGGCTTATTGTCACATGAGACATCCGGCCACATTATTTCATTATCGGTAATAAAGATTCACAAATTGGCCGTCTTATCCGTTTCGCCGCGTCTCCCTAGAATTTACTCGCCCGAATGGTTTCTTCGGCATCCTCTACGCTGAAACAGCAAGCTCACCCTCCAGGATCCTCAATCGTGTCGCGTCACCTCGTGAAAGGACTGGCGTTCGTCGGCTCCTTTGTCGTTTTCTCAACAATTGCCGGTTGCATCAGTACCCATGGCATCGCCCCGCAGGAACAGCGCCTGGGCAATGACCAACTGGCCACCGATGCCGCCATCCAGTCCGCCAACCGCGATGCGAAGTGGCCGGCCGAGCAGTGGTGGCGCGCTTTTGGCGACCCGCAGTTGAACACCTGGGTGCAAACCGCCCTGGACAACAGCCCGAGCCTGGCCGAAGCCGAGGCGCGGGTGCGCATGGCGCTGTCCATGGCCGGGGTGGCCGAGTCCGCCGAGTCGCCGCAGGTCGGCGCGGATGCCTCGCTGACCCGTCACAAGTGGCCCACCGACTACTTCTACGGCCCGGGCGACCTGGCCGACACCACCAGCTGGAACAACAACGCTTCCCTGGGCTTCTCCTACAACCTAGACCTCTGGGGCCGCGAGCGCAGCAACACCGAGCGCTACATGAACGTGGCCTACATGACCGCCGCCGAGGCGCGCATGGCCCAGCTGGAGCTGGAGAGCAACCTCGTCCGCGCCTACATCCAGATGTCGCTGCAATACGCCGAGCTGGACATCGCCGAGGCCATGCTCGAACAGCAGCAACAGATTCTCTCCCTGGCCCAGCGCCGCCTGGCCGGGGGCCTGGGCACCCAGTTCGAGGTCAGCGAGGCCGAGGTGCCGCTGCCGGAGACCAAGCGCAAGATCGACGCCATCGAGGAAGCCATCGCCCTGTCGCGCAACCAGATCGCCGCCCTGGCCGGCAAGGGCCCGGGCGCCGGCGCCGCGCTGGTACGGCCGAAGCTGGCCCTGGCGAAGCAGCCGGGGCTGCCCAGCGCGCTGCCGCTGGAACTGGTCGGCCGCCGTCCGGACGTGGTCGCCATGCGCTGGAAGGTCGCCGCGCAGGCCAAGGGCGTGGATGTGGCCCGCGCCGAGTTCTATCCCAACGTCGACCTGATCGCCAGTCTGGGCTACAGCGCCGTCGGTGGCGGCATGCTGGAGTTCATCACCGCGCGCAAGTTCACCTACAGCGCGGGCCCGGCGATTTCCCTGCCGATCTTCGACGGCGGCCGCCGCCGCGCCCAGCTGGGCCAGGAGTCGGCCGGCTACGACGCCGCCGTGGCGCAGTACAACCAGACCCTGGTGCGGGCGCTCAAGGGCGTTTCCGACCAACTGATCCGCACCCACTCGATGGAGAAGCAGCAGAGCCTCGCCGAGCAGGCGGTGGCCTCCGCGCAGAAAACCTACGACATCGCCACCAAGGCCTACCGCGGCGGCCTGACCGACTACCTCAACGTGCTCAACGCCCAGACCCGCCTGTTCCAGCAGCAGCTGACGCTGCAGCAGGTGCAGGCCGCGCGCCTGGAAACCCACGCCGGCCTGGTGGTGGCCCTGGGTGGCGGCCTGATGGCGGCCAAGGACGCGCCGGGCGAGCACAGGATGGTCCCCGAGACCGTCTCCGTGCGGCCGCTGAGCGAGCGCTGAGATGGCCAGCAGCCAAGCCTTGCCGAGTCGCTCGCCGCTGGAGGAGGTGCGCCGCGCCTTCTTCGAGTGGGCGCGCAGCGACGGCGTGACCTGGGTCTACGTCGCCAAGGTGTTGACCGCCGCCATGCTCACCCTGTGGCTGGCCATGCGCCTGGAGCTGCCGCAGCCGAGCACCGCGACCATCACCGTGTTCATCGTGATGCAGCCGCAGAGCGGCCAGGTGTTCGCCAAGAGCTTCTACCGCATCCTCGGCTCCCTGGTGGGGCTGACGGTGATGGTGGCGCTGATCGCCGTGTTCGCCCAGGAGCGGGTGCTGTTCCTGCTGGTGGTGGCGCTGTGGGTCGGCGCCTGCACCGCCGGCGCCGCGCGCTACCGCGACTTCCGTTCCTACGCCTGCGTGCTGGCCGGCTACACCGCGACGCTGATCGGCCTGCCCGCCACACAGCACCCCGAAGCCGCCTTCATGTCGGCGGTGTGGCGGGTGCTGGAGATCAGCCTGGGCATCCTCTGCTCGACCGTGGTCAGCGCCGTGGTGCTGCCGCAGACCTCCGCCGCGGCCATGCGCAACGCCCTCTACCAGCGCTTCGGCGCCTTCGCCTGGTTCGTCCTCGACAACCTCGGCGGCGGCCAGCGCCAGCGCTTCGAGGCGGCCAACGTCAACTTCGTGTCCCAGGCCGTGGGCCTGGAGACGCTGCGCACCGCGACCATGTTCGAAGACCCGCACATGCGCCTGCGCGGCGGCCGCCTGGCGCGGCTGAACAATGAGTTCATGGTGCTGACCACGCGCTACCACGCCCTGCACCAGTTGCTCGAACGCCTGCGCGGCCAGGACAGCCAGCGCGTGCTGGAGGCCCTGGAGCCGTGCCTGGAACTGCTGCGGGAAATGCTCCAGCCGTGGAAGGGCAAGCCGCTCACCGACAGCGACGCGGCGGTGCTCGCCGAGCAGATCGCGGCGCAGCGCCAGGACATGATGCAGCGCATCCGCGAGGCCCGCGCCGGGCTGCGCGAGAAGGTCGAGGACGTTTCCGAGCGGCTGGACTTCAACACCGCCGGCGAGCTGCTCTACCGGCTGGTCGCCGACCTGCACGACTACACCCTGACGCATGCCTCGCTGGCCGAGCACCGCCACGAGCGGGAGAACTGGAAGTTCGGTTTCTCGCCCAAGGCCAACCTGGTCGGCGCGCTGGTGGCCGGCGGCCGCACCGCGGTGATGGTGCTGCTGTTCGGGGTGTTCTGGATCGAGACCGCCTGGCCCAGCGGCAGCACCTTCGTGCTCAACGCCGCCGCCGTCGCGGCGCTGGTCTCGGCCGCGCCGGACCCCTCGAAGATGGCCGCGCAGATGGCCGTGGGCACCTTCTTCGCCGCCATCCTGGGTTTCGCCGAGACCTACTTCGTGTTCCCCCACCTGGACGGCTTTCCGCTGTTGTGCGTGGCCATCGCCCCGGTGTTCGTGATCGGCGCCTACCTCTCGGTGAAACCGGCCTACGCCGGCTACGGCATGGGCCTGCTGATCTTCTTCTGCTTCGGCGCCATTCCGGCCAACATGACCGTCTACGACGCCGGCCGCACCCTCAACGAGTACATCGCCCTGGTGCTCTCGCAGGGCGCCGCGGCGGTGCTGGTCGGCGTGCTCCTGCCACCCACCGCGGCCTGGCTCTGGCGGCGCCTGGAAAAGGACCTGCGGATGCGCGTGGTGCAAGCCATCAGCGGCAGGCTCGCCGGCCTGGGCGCGACCTTCGAGAGCGCCACCCGCGACCTGATGAACCAGGCCTACGGCCTCGCCGCGCGCCGCCCGGACGTGCAGCGCAGCCTGCTGCGCTGGATGTTCCTGGTGCTGGAAGTGGGCCACTCGATCATCGAGCTGCGCGAAGAGCAGGAGCGGCTGCCCGACGAGCCCTGCTACGCCGAGGACATGCCCTGGCGCCAGGCCATCCGCAGCATGGGCCGCGCGCTGATCCGCCTGTTCGTGCAGCCGGGCGAGGCCAACCGCGAGCGCGCCCTGGCCGCCGTGGAACATGCCATCCTCACCACCAAGGCCACCGAGGAGCCGTGCGCGCCGGACTTCGAGAGTTCGCCCCTGCGCCGGGTGGTCAGCTACCTGCACTTCATCCGCACCACGCTGCTCGACCCGCAGTCGCCGCTGCGTGATGCCAGCCAAGGAACCGCCAGCCATGCTGCTTGACGACCTGCCGCGGGAAATCGCCTTCCACGGCGTCTACATGCCGACCCTCACCGTGCTCTTCGTGGTCGCGGCGGTGATCTGCTGGGGCATCGACCGCGTCTTCGCCTCCATCGGCCTGTACCGCTTCACCTGGCACCCGGCGCTGTTCCGCGTGTGCCTGTTCGCCTGCCTGTTCGGCGGCCTGTCCCTGACCGTCTACCGATAACGAGCCAGTTACCCATGACCTTGAAATCCGTCTTCAGCCTGCTGGCGACCCTGATCATCCTGGTGGTCGCCGTGTTCATCGGCCGCACCCTCTGGGTGAACTACATGGACACCCCCTGGACCCGCGATGGCCGCGTGCGCGCCGACATCATCAACGTCGCCCCGGACGTGTCCGGCGTGGTGGTCGAGGTGCCGGTGCGCGACAACCAGCAGGTGAAGAAGGGCGACCTGCTGATGCAGATCGACCCCGACCACTACCGCATCGCCGTGAAGCAGGCCGAGGCCCAGGTCGCCTCGCGCCTGGCCACGCTGAAGATGCGCCAGCTCAACGCCAGGCGCCGCGCCGCCATGGACAACGAAGTGGTGTCCCGCGAGAGCCTGGACGATGCCAGCAACACCGCCGCCGCCGCCGAGGCCGACTACCAGCAGGCCCTGGCCGCGCTGGACGCCGCCAAGCTGAACCTGGAGCGCACCCAGGTGCGCGCCTCGGTGGACGGTTACGTGACCAACCTCAACGTGCACCGCGGCGACTACGCCCGCGCTGGCGAGGCGAAGATGGCGGTGGTCGACGAGAATTCCTACTGGGTCTACGGCTACTTCGAGGAAACCAAGCTGCCGCACATCGCCGTGGGCGACCCGGCCGAGCTGCAGCTGATGAGCGGCCAGCGCCTGAAGGGCCACGTGGAAAGCATCGCCCGCGCCATCTACGACCGCGACAACCCGGAAAGCCGCGAGCTGGTCGCCGACGTCAACCCGACCTTCAACTGGGTGCGCCTGGCCCAGCGCGTGCCGGTGCGCATCCACATCGACGAAGTGCCGGAAGGCGTGCTGCTGGCGGCGGGCATCACCACCACGGTGATCGTCAACCCGGGCAGCCAGGACGCGACGGCGCAGTGAGCGCAATGCGCGTCAGGTAAAAAACGGGGGCTTCGGCCCCCGTTCGTTTTTCCCGGTGCAGGCCCTGTAGGGCCCTGCCCGCGAATCGCGCGCAGGGCGCGCTCCTACATGGAATGGCGTGGGTGGGGGCAGCGTAGGAGCGGATCTCACCCGCGAACCGCGCCGGGAATTCCGGCTATCGCGGACAAGGTCCGCTCCTACGGGGGAGGAATACCGTGTTTCCCGGCAACCTGTAGCGGGCCCTGCCCGCGATTTCGCGCGCAGGGCGCGCTCCTACAATGGGAATGGCGTGGGTGGGGCCGCGTAGGAGCGGATCTTATCCGCGAACCGCGCCGGGACGTCCGGCTATCGCGGACAAGGTCCGCTCCTACGGGGGGAGGAATACCGTGCTTCCCGGCAACCTGTAGGAGCGGGCCCTGCCCGCGATTCGCGCGCAGGGCGCGCTCCTACATGGAATGGCGTAGGTGGGGCAGCGTGTAAGCGGATCTCATCCGCGAACCGCGCCGGAACCTCCGGCCATCGCGGAGAAGCCCGTAGGATGGGTTGAGCGAAGCGATACCCATCACCATGACCGCATGGGTATCGCAAGCTCAACCCATCCTACGAAAAGCGCTTCAGCGCTTGGCCAGGGTGGCGCTGCGCCCCAGGTTCTGTGCCTTGGCCACGCTGCAGCTGGCGCCGGCGAGGAATTGCGAGTTGCTCAGCCATTCCTGCTGCGGGTAATAGGCGAATACGTAGCTGCCTTTCTGCAGGGTGTCGATCAGCTTCTGCGCCACCTGCGGGCGCACCGCCGGGCAGCCCTGGCTGCGGCCCAGGCGGCCGAGGCCGGGGACCACCCTGGGATCGGCGTAGGCTGCCGCGTGCATGACGATGGCGCGCTCTTCGCTGTTGTCGTTGAAGCCCGGTTCCAGGCCCAGCAGGCGCAGCGAGCGGCCGTGCTTGCCGCGGTAGGTCTGGCCGGTCTGGTACAGGCCGATGGACGACTGGTAGCTGTTCGGGCGGTTGGAGAACGAGGTGGCGAGGTCGTCGCCGCTGTTCTTGCCGTGGGCCACCCACTCCTCAAACAGCAGCTTGCGCCGCTGCAGGTCGAACACCCACAGGCGCTTGTCGCGCGAGGCCTTGGAGTAGTCGATGACGGTCAGCAGTTCGTCGCGCCCGCCCAGTTGCGCGGCGTTGGCGCACTGGTAGGCGCTGAGCGCCAGGCGCAGGGCCTGCAGGTTGGTGGCCGGGGCCAGGCGGTGGAGTTCCTCGGCGCTGGGCAGCGCCGCTTGGGCGAGGCTGCTGCCGAGCGCGTAGAGCGCGCCCACGGCGAGCAGCGGCCGGAGTTTCCCCCAGACGGTGGATATGGACGGCATGGCGCCGTTCCCCCCTTTGTCACTTCCTAAGGTCTGTTTTCGATTGCGCATGCAAGTGCGCGAAATTAGGGGGGATTCTCGCTCATTTTTTGACCGGTGCCGGTACCGCTTGTCGGTCGTTGGTGGTGATCACCGTGAAGTCGGGGTTGCTGCGCGTTTCGCGGCTGGACGGCAGGTCGGTAATGACCAGGGTGCTGCCGACGTCCATGGCCAGCAGCAGCGAGTGCAGGAAGTGCGCGTCCATGCTGAACTGGCCGAGCTGTTCGGCGGGGGTCAGGCCGGCCTGCGGGTTGCTCACCTGCACCGCGCTCCAGCGCAGGTTGGGGCTGGCGCTGGCCAGCTGTTCCGGGGTGGGCCGCTCCAGCAGCGAGAAGGCCGCCACGCCGGTGCGCGCGCCGGGGTTGTCGAGGGCCACCGGGGCGCTGCCGATCTGGGTGCCGCCGCGGTACACGTAGGCGCG
Source organism: Pseudomonas sp. M1 (assembly GCF_022760135.1). Lineage (NCBI taxonomy): Bacteria > Pseudomonadati > Pseudomonadota > Gammaproteobacteria > Pseudomonadales > Pseudomonadaceae > Pseudomonas > Pseudomonas sp. M1. Next base: position 4,472,649 of record NZ_CP094343.1, on the reverse strand, counting down.
GCGGTCGGCGCGGCTGATCAGCACCGAGATCGGCCCGAGGCTTTCGCCCGGGTCGCTCCAGTAAGGTTCCACCGCCGGGCTGGCCGGGCCGCTGGCCTTGCCTTCGCTCACCTGCGGGGCGAGCAGGCCGGGGTGGTAGACCTCCACCGGCGAGCTCCTGGCGTCGGAGATGATCACCGTGGTGTTGCTGAAGCCGGTGACCTCGTAGAGCTTCTTGGCGAAGGCCATGGGCAGGCGGATGCAGCCGTGGGAGGCGGGGTAGCCGGGCAGGTTGCCGGCGTGCAGGGCGATGCCGTCCCAGGTCAGGCGCTGCATGTAGGGCATGGGCGCGCTGTCGTACAGGTCGGAGTGGTATTCCACCTTCTTCTGCAGGATGGTGAACACGCCGGTGGGGGTTTCCTTGCCGCGCTTGCCGGTGCTGACCGTGGCCACGCCGATGGCGATGCCGTTGCGGTACACGTAGGCGCGCTGTTCGGTGAGGCTGACCACCACCGTGACCGGGCCCTGCGGGGAAATCTCCGGGTACCAGAGGAACTGCCCGGGCTTGAGCTTCTTCAGCGCCGCCTGCAGGTCGTTGAGCGGCGAGGCGTGGCTGGAGTTGGCCTCGACGGGGAGGGCGACCAGGCTGAACAGCAGCAGGGCGAAAGACAGGATCTTCATCGTATTCCTTCGATGCGCGGGCGTCCTCGCAGCTTAGTCGGGGCCGAGCCGCCCCTGCAATTCGCGATGCCGGACGGCAGGCCTCAGCCCAGCGCGACCAGCTCGGCGGCGCTCAGGGCTCGGTACTGGCCTGGCGCCAGCTGCGGGTCCAGGGCCAGGCCGCCCATGCGTTCGCGGTGCAGGCGGGTGACCTTGTTCTGGAAGTGCCCGAACATACGCTTGACCTGGTGGTAGCGGCCTTCGTGGAGAGTCAGGCGCGCCGCGCGCGGGGCGAGGATCTCCAGCTGTGCGGGGAGGGTGGTGAGGTCCTCGTAGCGGAAGTACAGGCCGCGGGCGAAGACTTCGGCGTAGTGCGCCTCGATCGGCTGCTCGGTCTCCACGTAGTAGACCTTGGGCAGTTTGCGCCCGGGCAGGGTCATGCGCCGCGACCACTGGCCGTCGTTGGTGATCAGCAGCAGGCCGGTGGTGTTGAAGTCCAGCCGCCCGCCGATGTGCAGTTCGTGCTTGTCCGGTTCGTCGAGCAGGTCGAGCACGGTGCGGTGCTCTGGGTCCCGAGTGGCGCTGACGCAGCCGGCGGGCTTGTGCAGCATGAAGTAGCGCGCCGGGCGGCCGGCCTGCAGCACCTCGCCGTCCAGCTCCACGCGGCTGAACTCGCGCACCTCGTGGCGGCCGTCGCGGACCACTGCGCCGTCCACCTTCAGGCGCCCGGCGGCCAGCAGCAGGCGCGCGTCCTGGCGGCTGAAGCGGGGCAGGTTGGTGAGGAAGCGGTCCAGGCGCATCAGGCGGGTTCGTCGTCGGGCGGCAGGCTCTGCGCGCAGCGCGGGCACAGGCAGGCGCGGTCGAGCAGTTGTGGCGGGACACGGGCCAGGGCGGCGGGGTCGATGCGCGTCTGGAAGCACCAGCAGAGCGTCCCGTCGGCGTCCGGGTCGGCCTGGCTGCAGCTGTTGCGCTGGCCGCAGAGGGGGCAACGGGTGGGGTCGGGCGTGTCGGTCATGGTGCGGGTCGGTGCTTTGCCGGGGGCACAGGGTGCAGCGGGCGGCGCCGGGGTGCAAGGGGAATCGGATGCCTGGGGGTGTTCATGCCACCGGGATGTCCGGCGTGGCCGGCAAGCACGAGACCCGTAGGATGGTGTTGAGCGAAGCGATACCCATCAGCGCCACCGCATGGGTATCGCAAGCTCAACCCATCCTACGAAGAGCCCCCTGGCGCGGCTTGCAAGACAGTTGCCCCTACGCCCGCGATTCGGCAGATAACGCCATAGGCGCCTGGAGCCCAAATAAAAAATGCCGTTTCTCCCAGGGGAAGAAACGGCATTCCTTTCAAAGCCCCACCGTACCGGCCAGGGCTTTCCTCACGCCGAAAGGCTTAGGCTTGAACGACCGGAATCTTGGCGTTGGCAGCAGCTTCCTTGAACTCGGCGATCTGGTCGAAGCTCAGGTAGCGGTAGATATCGGCAGACATGCTGTCGATGTCCTTCGCGTAGGCCATGTACTCCTCGACGGTCGGCAGCTTGCCGATGATCGAAGCCACGGCGGCCAGCTCCGCCGACGCCAGGAACACGTCGGTGGAATCGCCCAGGCGGTTCGGGAAGTTACGGGTGGAGGTGGAGACCACGGTGGAACCGGTCTGGACGCGGGCCTGGTTACCCATGCACAGCGAGCAGCCCGGCATTTCCATGCGCGCGCCAGCCTTGCCGTAGATGCCGTAGTAGCCTTCCTCGGTCAGCTGGTGGGCGTCCATCTTGGTCGGCGGGGCCAGCCACAGACGGGTCGGAATGCCACCCTTGACCTTGTCCAGCAGCTTGCCGGCGGCGCGGAAGTGACCGATGTTGGTCATGCACGAACCGATGAACACCTCGTCGATCTTGCGGCCTTGCACGCTGGACAGCAGGCGGGCGTCGTCCGGGTCGTTCGGGGCGCAGAGCACCGGCTCCTTGACGTCGGCCAGGTCGATCTCGATGACCGCGGCGTATTCGGCGTCCTTGTCGGCTTCCAGCAGTTGCGGGTTGGCCAGCCAGGCTTCCATCGCTTGCGCGCGGCGCTCCAGGGTGCGGGCGTCGCCGTAGCCTTCGCCGATCATCCAGCGCAGCAGGGTGATGTTCGACTTCAGGTATTCGGCGATGGCCTGTTCCGGCAGCTTGATGGTGCAACCGGCGGCGGAGCGTTCGGCCGAGGCGTCGGACAGCTCGAAGGCTTGCTCGACGGTCAGATCGTTCAGGCCTTCGATTTCGAGGATGCGGCCGGAGAAGATGTTCTTCTTGCCTTTCTTCTCGACGGTCAGCAGGCCCTGCTGGATGGCGTAGTAGGGGATGGCGTGGACCAGGTCACGCAGGGTGATGCCCGGTTGCAGCTTGCCCTTGAAGCGCACCAGGACCGATTCGGGCATGTCCAGCGGCATTACGCCGGTGGCGGCGGCGAAGGCCACAAGGCCCGAGCCGGCCGGGAAGCTGATGCCGATCGGGAAGCGGGTGTGCGAGTCGCCGCCGGTGCCGACGGTGTCGGGCAGCAGCATGCGGTTCAGCCAGCTGTGGATGATGCCGTCGCCCGGACGCAGGGACACGCCGCCGCGGGTCATGATGAAGTCCGGCAGGGTGTGGTGGGTCTTGACGTCGATCGGCTTCGGATAGGCCGCGGTGTGGCAGAAGGACTGCATCACCAGGTCGGCGGAAAAGCCCAGGCAGGCCAGGTCCTTCAGCTCGTCGCGGGTCATCGGGCCGGTGGTGTCCTGGGAACCGACGGTGGTCATCTTCGGTTCGCAGTAGGTGCCCGGACGCACGCCTTTGCCTTCCGGCAGGCCGCAGGCGCGACCGACCATCTTCTGCGCCAGGGTGTAGCCCTTGCCGCTGTCGGCGGGGGCTTCGGGCTTCTTGAACAGCTCGGACGGGGCCAGGCCCAGTTCGGCGCGGGCCTTCTCGGTCAGGCCGCGGCCGACGATCAGCGGGATACGGCCGCCGGCGCGGACTTCGTCGAGCAGAACCGGGGTCTTCAGCTCGAAGGTGGTGACCAGTTCGCCGCTGTCGTGACGCACGACCTTGCCTTCGTAGGGGTACACGTCGATGACGTCGCCCATGGCCAGGTTGGTGCAGTCGAACTCGATCGGCAGGGCGCCGGCGTCTTCCATGGTGTTGTAGAAGATCGGGGCGATCTTGGTGCCGAAGCAGAAGCCGCCTGCGCGCTTGTTCGGCACGTAGGGGATGTCGTCGCCGAAGAACCACAGCACCGAGTTGGTGGCGGACTTGCGGGACGAACCGGTGCCGACCACGTCGCCGACGTAGGCGACCGGGAAGCCTTTGGCCTTGACCGCTTCGATCTGCTTCAGCGGGCCGACGGCGCCGGGTTGTACCGGCTCGATGCCGTCGCGGGCCATCTTCAGCATGGCCAGGGCGTGCAGCGGGATGTCCGGGCGCGACCAGGCGTCGGGGGCCGGGGACAGGTCGTCGGTGTTGGTTTCGCCGGGCACCTTGAACACGGTCAGGGTGATCTTCTCGGCGACCGCCGGGCGGGCCTGGAACCACTCGCCGTCGGCCCAGGACTGCAGCACGGCCTTGGCGGCGGCGTTGCCTTTCTTGGCGCGTTCGGAAACGTCGTGGAAGGCGTCGAACATCAGCAGGGTGTGCTTCAGTTGCGCGGCGGCGACTTCGGCCAGCTCGGCGCTGTCCAGCAGTTCGACCAGGGTGGCGATGTTGTAGCCGCCCTGCATGGTGCCCAGCAGCTCGACGGCGCGGGCCTTGCTGATCAGCGGGGAGGTGGCTTCGCCCTTGGCGACGGCGGAGAGGAAGCCGGCCTTGACGTAGGCGGCCTCGTCCACGCCCGGCGGGACGCGGTTGGTGATCAGGTCGAGGAGGAATTCTTCTTCGCCGGCCGGCGGGTTCTTCAGGAGTTCGACCAGACCGGCGGTCTGTTCGGCGTTCAGCGGCTGGGGCACGACACCCTGGGCGGCACGCTCTTCTACGTGTTTGCGGTAGGCTTCAAGCACAGTATTTCCCTCATCAGTGGTCCCGTGGGACGCGTATCCAGGAGACCTCGCCGATCCATTCGTCAGGCATGGTGGACGGTAATCCACGGACCTACGACGGCACCGGCAGCCTCCAGACAGAAGCTGTTTTCAAAGTTTTACGCCGGAGGGCCTGGGACGAGGGGGACTGGGCGCTTGAGGGGGGCGCCCAGACCGCGCGGCTGCCGGAATCTGTGCTTCGTGACGCTTTGAAAACAGCTTCGAACGGGCATTGCGCCTTGTGAAAGGCGGGCCGATTCTACTGGAATTCATTGCCGAAAGTAAGCGGCAATGCTGGGCGGGCAAGGGTGATATTGCCTAGACAAAGGGCTAAGATGCCGCACTGCCTTATGCCTCAAGAAGCTGTTCCGCCCATGTCCTCCCAGCGCATCAAGACCCCCTGTGTCGGCCTCTGTTCCACCGTCTACGGCGACCTCGTGTGCCGTGGCTGCAAGCGTTTCCACCATGAGGTGGTGAACTGGAACCTGTACGGCGAGGAGGAGAAGCGCGCGGTGTGGAAGCGCCTGGAGGTGCTGCTGGTGCAGGTGATGGTGGCCAAGCTGGAGGTGTTCGACGCGCCGCGCCTGCGCGCCCAGCTGGAGCAGCGGCAGATCCGCTTCGTCCCCGAGCAGTCGCCGTACTGCTGGGCCTATCAGCTGATCGCCCGCGGCTCGCGGCTGATCCAGAACCTCGATGCCTACGGCGTGGCCCTGCTGCCGGAGTTCCGCGAACGGCCGCTGCCGGAGCTGCGCGACGCCATCGACCGCGAGTTCTTCCTGCTTTCCGAGGCCCATTACGACCGCTACATCGCCCCGCGCTTCCTCCGCGAGGGCATGGACCTGCGCGTCTGAACCGGCGCCCGCCAAGCGCGGGCGCCGTTCGTCGGCTCAGCGCCGCGCCTGCTTCAGCGTCTCGGCGATGAGGAAGGCCAGCTCCAGCGACTGGTCGGCGTTCAGCCGCGGGTCGCAGTGGGTGTGGTAGCGGTCGCTGAGCCCGGCTTCGGTGATCGGCCGCGCGCCGCCGATGCATTCGGTGACGTTCTGCCCGGTCATCTCGATGTGGATGCCGCCGGCGTGGCTGCCCTCGGCCTTGTGCACCTCGAAGAACTGCCGCACCTCGGCGAGGATGCGCGCGAAGTCGCGGGTCTTGTAGCCGCTGGAGGCCTTGATGGTGTTGCCGTGCATCGGGTCGCAGCTCCACAGCACCTGGCGGCCTTCGCGCTGCACGGTGCGGATCAGCCGCGGCAGGCCGTCGCCGACCTTGTCGGCGCCCATGCGCACGATCAGGTTGAGGCGGCCGGGGTCGTTGTCCGGGTTGAGGATGTCGATCAGCCGCAGCAGCTCCTCGTCGCCCATGCTCGGCCCGACCTTGACGCCGATGGGGTTGCCCACCCCGCGCAGCATCTCGACGTGGGCGCCGTCCAGCTGGCGGGTGCGGTCGCCGATCCAGAGCATGTGCGCCGAGCAGTCGTACCAGCCGCCGGTCAGGCTGTCGCGGCGGATGAAGGCTTCCTCGTAGTTCAGCAGCAGCGCCTCGTGGGCGGTGAAGAAGCTCACCTCGCGCAGTTGCGGGGCCGTGTCCAGGCCGCAGGCGCGCATGAAGGCGAGGGTTTCGTCGATGCGCCCGGCGAGCTGGCTGTACTTCTCCGCCAGCGCCGAGTTGGCGATGAAGTCGAGGTTCCACTGGTGCACTTCGTGGAGGTCGGCGAAGCCGCCCTGGGCGAAGGCGCGCAGCAGGTTGAGGGTGGCGGTGGACTGGTGGTAGGCCTGCAGCAGGCGCTGCGGGTCCGGCACGCGGTTGGCCTCGTCGAAGCCGATGCCGTTGACGATGTCGCCGCGGTAGGCCGGCAGGGTCAGGTCGCCCACGGTTTCCTCGCCGCAGGAGCGCGGCTTGGCGAACTGCCCGGCCATGCGCCCGACCTTCACCACCGGGCAGCCGGCGGCGAAGGTCATGACCACCGCCATCTGCAGCAGCACCTTGAAGGTGTCGCGGATCTTCGCCGCGGAGAACTCGGCGAAGCTCTCGGCGCAGTCGCCGCCCTGCAGCAGGAAGGCACGCCCGGCGGTGACCTCGGCGAACTGTCGGCGCAACTCGCGGGCCTCGCCGGCGAACACCAGCGGCGGGTAGCTGGCGAGCGTCTGCTCGACCTGCTGCAGGCGCGCGGCGTCGGGGTAGGCGGGTTGCTGCTGGATGGGGCGGCTTCTCCAGCTGTCGGGGCTCCAGGTCTGGCTCATCGGGGGCTCGCGGGGCAATGGCGGGTAGTCGCCCATGGTAACACCGGGCGCGGCCACCTTCAGCGCGGCGGGGCTGGTATCCTTCGCCTTCCATGAGCCCGCGGCCGTCGCCGTCCTTGCCCTGCGGAGAGCCCGCGTGTACCAGAGCCTGCCTTCCAATACCCTTCCGCATCGCCGGCCGCGCGCTGGCGCCCGTTGCCGTGGCCGGGGGCTCCGGGCATGAGCGAGGACCTGCTGATAGCCGAGGAGCGCGACGCCTACGGGGTGATCCGCGTGGTGGAGCAGGGCGGCTACCGCTACCTGGAGTTCGGCGAGGAAGTGGAGCAGAGCTGCGTGCGCATCGGCGACCCGGCCTGGCTGGAGTACGACTATTCCCGCGCCATGCTGCTGGGCGCACTGTGCCATCCCGCGCCGCGCCGCGCGCTGTTCCTCGGCTTCGGCGCCGGCAGCCTGACCCAGGCCTGCCTGAAGCACCTGGCGCTGGACGAGGCGGAGGCCGTCGAGCTGCGCCCGGCGATCCCGCGCCTGGCCCGCGAGCACCTGGGCCTGGTGGACGAGCCGCGCCTGCGGCTGCGCATCGGCGATGCCGTGGAGGAGCTGGGCAACTGCGCGCCGGCCGACCTGATCTTCCTCGACCTCTACACCGACACCGGCCCCGCGCCGGCGCACCTGGGCTGGGACTTCCTCGGCGCCTGCCGCGACAAGCTGCGCCCCGGCGGCTGGCTGATCATCAACCAGTGGAGCACCGACGACGGCCGCCCGTTGGGCGCGGCCCTGCTGCGCGGGCGCTTCCACCGCCACTACCTGGAATGCCCGGTGCCGGAGGGCAACGTGATCGTCTTCGTGCCCGCCGACGTCGAGCAGAGCCTGGAGCCACGCGGGCTGAAAAAGCGCGCCAAGGCCCTGCAGGGCGACCTGGGCTACGACCTGGGCGTCTACATCGACGCGCTGCGCCCCGCGCAGTAGCGGCGGGGCGTCCTTTCAGGGGAGCTGGTAGCTGAGCGTCAGGTTCAGCCGCGGGCTGCGCTCGTCGTTGTCGATGGCGCGGTCGGCGAACGGCTTGGCCACTTCCACCCCCAGCACGTACTGCTTGCGGTTGGAGAAGCGCACCCCGACGGCGCCGGAACCGAGCTTGGCGCCGGGCTGGCCGTTGGCGTTGTAGTGGGTGCGCGCGCCATCCACCACCAGGTAGGGCTGCAACTGGTTCATCCACTTGTTCTGCCAGAGGAACGAGTAGTTCACCTCGTAGGAGGCGCCCCAGCCCTTGTCGCCGGTGGCCTGGTCGTCCGGGTAGCCGCGGCCGAAGTTGGCGCCGCCGTAGGTGATCTGCTCGGAGTCCGGCAGGCTGTCGTGGGCCCACTGGAAGCTGACGTTGGCCACGCCCTGCATGCGTTCGCCGAACTGGTTCTGCTGGGCGCCGAAGCCGAGCACGCGGGTGAAGTCCTTCTTCGCCGGCGCGGTGCTCTGCGCGTCGAAGGCGTTCAGGCCCTTGTAGACGGCCAGGCTGCCGGCGCGCGCCTGCTTCTCGGCGAACTGCTGGACCAGGGTATCGACGCCCACCACGCGCAACTTGCTGCGCAGCTTCACGCTGTAGGGCGTGGCTGGCGCCAGCAGGTCGTAGCGGCTGCTGTCGTCGACCGTGTAGGCGCGTAGGTTGACGTCCCAGGTCAGGTCGCGGCGCAGCAGCACGGGGATGCCCAGGCCGGCGCTTACCCTTTCGTTCTCGCGCTTGCGCGCGTACTGCAGCGGGCCGATCACCACGCGGTCTTCCAGGCTGGCGTTGTAGTGGCTGTAGCCGGCCATCAGTTGCAGGCCGTTGTCGCCCAGCAACTGGCTGTAGTTCCAGGCGCGGTAGTGCTCCTTGTCGTCGCCGGGCGGGTAGAGGTAGCTGAACTGCAGCTGTTCGCCATGGCCCAGCAGCGAGGCCAGGGTGGCGTTGAACAGCCCGCGCGGGTTGCCGTGGCGCGAGTCGAAGTCGGCGCCGGTGGTGACCATCTCGTGCCTGCCGAGCATCTCCAGCACGGCGCCGCCATCGGTGGTGGTCGGCGGGTTGAGGACCATGTCCATCTTCAGGCCGGGGATGCGGCTCATCAGCACGCTGAAGCGCTCGAAGCTGGCGCGGGTCAGCGGCTGCTCGGCCTTCAGGCGCTCGATCCAGCGCTCCACGCGGGCCTGGTGCACGCCCAGGTCGCCGGCGCTGCGCACTTCGCGCAGGTGGCCTTCGATCAGCATGATGCGCCCGACGCCGCCGCGGAAATCCTGGTTGGGCACGTAGGCGAAGGAAATGAGGTAGCCGTCGTCCTGGTAGCGCCGGGTGATGGCCTTGGCCGCCGCCACCAGTTCGCCGATCTTGATCTCGCGGCGGGTCAGCGGCTCCAGCAGGGGCTTCCAGGTGGCGATGGGGTAGTGGCCGCCGCCGGCGACTTCGATGCGCCGCAGGCGGATGCGCCGTTCGAGCAACTGCTGCGGCTGCGCGGCCGCCGGGGTGCTGACCCGCGGCGCCTGGGGGCGCACGTCGCCGCCGGGCAGGTTGGGCCTGGGCAGGCTCTGTTCGATGTCGGAACCGGGCAGTTGGATGGGGCGGTCGGCCCAGGCGAGGGGGCTGGCTAACAACAGCGTTACTACGGTCAGCTTGCGCATGGCTTCTCCCTGAAGCCGTTAAATGAAAGGGCGAAGGGCCGTTGCCGACCCTTCGCCGTTCGCTTTGGCGGCCTTGCCGTCAGTTTCCGGACTTGCCGCCCAGGCTGCCGGTCACGCCGCCCAGCAGGCCGCCCACGGTGCCCAGGGTGCCGCCGAGCAGGCCGCCGTTGCTGGCCAGGCCGTTGCTGCCGACGCTGCTGGTGACGCCGCCGAGGGTGCCAGTGACGCCGGAGAGCAGGCCGCCGACCGGGCTGCTGCCGCCGGTGACGCCGCCCAGGGTGCCGGTGACGCCGGAGAGCAGGCCGCTGACCGGGCTGCTGCCGCCGGTGACGCCGCCCAGGGTGCCGGTGACGCCGGAGAGCAGGCCGCCGACCGGGTTGCTGCCGCCGGTGACGCCGCCCAGGGTGCCGGTGACGCCGGAGAGCAGGCCGCCGACCGGATTGCTGCTGCCGGTGGCGCCGCCCAGGGCGCCGGTGACGCCCGAGAGCAGCCCGCCGATCGGGTTGCCGGGGCTGCTGCCGGCCGGTGCGTTGACCAGGCCGCCCGTCGCGCTCACGGCTTCGCCGACGTTGGTCACGATGCTGCCCACCGGCGCGAGGACCGGCGTGGCGCTGCCGAGCTGGGTGCCGACCTGGCCCACCAGGCCGCCGACCGTGGTCATCAGGTTGTTCACCGGCGCGCCCAGGCCGGTGGTGGCGCCGACCTGCTGGGTCACGCCCTCGACCTGGCCGACCAGGCCGGCGGTGGTGGCGCTGAGCTGCTTGGTCAGCGGGCTGAGCGGGCCGCTGGTGACGGCGCCGCTGAGGGAGTCGCCGAGCATGCTGATCTGCCCGCCGACGCCATCGACCACGCCGCCCAGGGTGGCGGTCACCGGTTTCAGCGGGGTGTTGGCGCCCACCGCGGCGACGGTTCCGCCCAGGTCGCTGACCGCGTTGCCGACGCTGCTCACCGTGCCGGTGGCGCCGGCGACCGTGGTGCCCAGGGCATTGGGATTGCTGCCGAGCTGGCCGATGCCGTTGGTGATACCGCTGCCCAGGCTGTTCACGCCCTGGCCGACGTCCTGGATGACGTTGCCGGCGCCTTCGCTCACGCCACTGCCGACCACCGGCAGGTCAATGCCCTTGACCACGCCGCCGACGCCGTTGACGGTGTTGCCCAGGGCGCTGACCGCTTCGCCGGTATTGCTGAGGATGGTGCTGGTGGTGCTGGGAGTGGTACCGCCGGTTCCGCCGCCATTGTTGCCGCCGTCGCCGCCACCGTTGTTGCCGCCGGTCCCGCCGTCGCCACCGCTGCCGTTGCCGCCAGTACCGCCGGAACCGCTGCCATCGCCACCGCTACCCGAGCCGCCGTCGCCGGCGCCCTGGCCGGAACCGCTCCCGGAACTGGCGACACTGCTGTGATGGCCGCCCTTGCTGCTGCACCCTTGCAGCGACATGGCAACGACCAGAAGAGACAATGCGAATACACGAATGGGACCAGACATCTTGTTGGGCTCCTCCCTGACGGGCTCTGGTGTTTCAGGGGAAGCCTCGATCCGCCAGCGGGAAGAGCGCCTCTCCTGATTTCCGGCACAGTCTTCGTGCTTTGTCGGGAGGGCGAAATTGCCTCTTGTAGATAGTCGTTTGGTCGTTTTCGCCCTGGCGATTCACCGGTGCTTTCAAGGCGATTGGCGGCCTTCGCGGGGCGATTTAATACTTTCGATATAGCGCTTTGCCGGGGTGCGGCGAAGGCGCGCGGGCGTCGTCGCGAAGGGCGGGGCGCCGGGGCTAGTTGCCGGAGAAGTTGCCTTCGCGTCTTTCCAGCAGCGACTGCAGGCCTTCGCGGGCATCCTCGCTGGCCAGCAGGGCCTTGAGTTGCTGCGGCAACTCGCGGATGGCCTGCGCCGTTCCCTGTTCCTGGGCGCGCCGCGCCGAGGCCAGGGTGGCGCGCACGGCCAGCGGGGCGCGGCGGGCAATGCGCGCGGCCAGCTTCAGGGCTTCGGGCAGCAGCTCTTCGGGCGGGTGGATTTCCTGCACCAGGCCCAGGCGCCAGGCTTCGTGGGCATCGAACTCGTCGCCGCTGAGCAGCCAGCGCATGGCGTTGCCCCAGCCGGCCACCTGCGGCAGGCGCAGGGTGGCGCCGCCCAGGGGCAGCAGGCCGCGGCGCACCTCCATCTGGGCGAAGCGGGCGGTGCTGGCGCACAGGCAGATGTCCGCCGCCAGCATCAGCTCGATGCCGATGGTGTAGCAGTAGCCCTGCACGGCGACCACCAGCGGCTTGCTCAGCCGCGGCCCGCCGAGGGTGCCCCAGGGGTCGACCGCGCCGGCCGGCAGTTGCCAGCCGTCGTGCAGGCGCTGGCTGACGTCGGCCAGGTCGAGGCCGGCGCTGAAGTGCTCGCCGTGGGCGACGATCAGCGCGCAGCGCAGGTCGTCGTCGCGTTCGTAGTCGCCCAGGGCCAGCATCAGTTCGTCGAGCATGCGCTGGTCGAAGGCGTTGCGCTTCTGCGGCCGGTTCAGGCCCAGCAGCAGGAGGTGGCCGCGGCGCGTGACGGTGACGCGGGGTTCGCTGGTAGGGTTCACGGCGCGTGCTCCTGGCAGGTGGCCCTGCTCGGTATAGACGGCGGGTGGCCGATTGTGCAAGTCTTGACCGTTCGGCCAGCGACAGCGGAAAAGCCGCACATCGACGGCATTTTTCCGGTATGATACGCGCCGGCCTGTCACGGCCCTGTTCGGGACCGCATCTTTCGGAGCCTGCACGCTCTGGCTGTGCATCCGCATCCGCGGACTTCCTTGACGTATTCTTCCAACAGTTCAGTTCGCAAATCCCCGCTTCCAGCTGCCTGGGTGACTTCAGTGTCGTACAGGGCATGCGCAGCTCGGCCATTGGGTCTTTGCGGATGTATTTAGAGGCAAAACCCATGACCCAGGAAACCGGCGGCTTCGCCGCGCTCGGCATTCATTCCAATATCCTCGCTGCCATCGCCGCGGTCGGCTACGAAGAGCCATCGCCCATCCAGGCCCAGTCGATCCCGGTGATCCTCGAAGGCCACGACATGATCGGCCAGGCCCAGACCGGCACCGGCAAGACCGCCGCCTTCGCCCTGCCGCTGCTGTCGAAGATCGAACCGACCCGCCGCGAGCCCCAGATGCTGATCCTGGTGCCGACCCGCGAACTGGCCCTGCAGGTGGCCACCGCCTGCGAAACCTACTCCAAGCAGATGCCCGGCGTCGGCGTGGTCGCCGTCTACGGCGGCGCGCCCATGGGCCCGCAACTCAAGGCCCTGCGCCAGGGCGCCCAGGTGCTGGTGGCCACCCCCGGCCGCCTGTGCGACCACCTGCGCCGCGACGAGAACCTGCTGGGCACCGTCGAGCGCCTGGTCCTCGACGAGGCCGACGAGATGCTCAAGCTCGGCTTCATGGACGACCTGGAAGTGATCTTCGAGGCCATGCCGGCCAGCCGCCAGACCGTGCTGTTCTCCGCGACCCTGCCGGCCTCGATCCGCAGCATCGCCGAACGCCACCTGAAAGAACCCAAGCACGTCCGCATCGCCGCCAAGACCCAGACCGTGGCGCGCATCGAGCAGGTCCACCTGATGGTCCATGCCGACCAGAAGGCCGCCTCCATCCTGCGCCTGCTGGAAGTCGAGCAGTTCGACGCGCTGATCGGCTTCGTGCGCACCAAGCAGGCCACCCTGGACATCGCCGAGCTGCTCGAGCGCCAGGGCTACCGCGCCGCCGCGCTGAACGGCGATATCCCGCAGGCCCAGCGCGAGCGCGTCATCGAGTCGCTCAAGGACGGCTCGCTGGACATCGTCATCGCCACCGACGTGGCCGCCCGTGGCCTGGACGTGGCGCGCATCACCCACGTGCTGAACATCGACATGCCGTACGACCCCGAGTCCTACGTGCACCGCATCGGCCGTACCGGCCGCGCCGGCCGCGAAGGCCGCGCGCTGCTGCTGGTGACCCCGCGCGAGCGCCGCATGTTGCAGGTGATCGAGCGCGTCACCGGGCAGAAGGTCGGCGAAGTGCGCCTGCCCGACGCCGACACCGTGCTGGAAGCACGCCTGGCGCGCCTGGCCGCCGGCCTGCAGCCGCTGCTGGAAACCGCCGTCGCCACCCGTGGCGCCGTGCGCGACGAGCTGTGCCGCCGCCTGGGCACCGATGCCGAAACCCTGTCCGCGGTGCTGCTGGCCAAGCTCACCGAAGGCAAGGCCCTGGACCTGGAATCGGTGCGCCGCGAACAACCGCTGACCCCGGCCGCCCCGCGCGAGCGCAGCGACCGCTACGAGCGTGGCGAACGCGGTGAGCGCAGTGACCGTGGCGAACGCTCCGGCGAGCGCCGCCCGATGGTCGCCCCGGCCGAAGGCAAGGCCCGCTGCCGCACCGCCCTGGGCGCGCGCGACGGCGTGGCGGCGAAGAACCTGCTGGGCGCCATCCTCAACGAGGGCGGCCTGTCCCGCGAGGCCATCGGCCGCATCCAGATCCGCGAGACCTTCAGCCTGATCGAACTGCCCGAAGACGGCCTGGAGCGCCTGCTCGGCAAGCTCAAGGACACCCGCGTCGCCGGCAAGGCCCTGCGCCTGCGCCGCTACCGCGAGGATTGATCCGCGCGCCACGCGCCGCGATCGAATGAAAACGCCGCATCCGGGTGACCGGGTGCGGCGTTTTTGTTTGGAGCAATTCTCTTGCCGGCCGCGCGAGGTGCTTTTCGTAGGATGGGTTGAGCTTGCGAAACCCATGCTGCCATTGGTGATGGGTATCGCTTCGCTCAACCCATCCTACGAAGGCTGTAGGAGGCATGGCATTTCCACCCGCGCCATTCCCCTGTAGGAGCGCGCCCTGCGCGCGAAATCGCGGGCAGGGCCCGCTCCCAGTTTGCTGGGAGGCATGGCGTTCTCGCCCGTAGGAGCGGACCTTGTCCGCGATGGCCGGAGGTTCCGGCGCGATTCGCGGATAAGATCCGCTACGCCGCTTCACCCGCGCCATTCCCCTGTAGGAGCGCGCCCTGCGCGCGAATCGCGGGCAGGGCCCGCTCCTACAGTTTGCTGGGAGGCATGGCGTTCCCACCCGTAGGACCTTGTCCGCGATGGCCGGAGGTTCCGGCGCGATTCGCGGATGAGATCCGCTACGCCGCTTCACCCGCGCCATTCCCCTGTAGGAGCGCGCCCTGCGCGCGAAATCGCGGGCAGGGTCCGCTCCTACAGTTTGCTGGGAGGCATGGCGTTCCCACCTGTAGGAGCGGACCTTGTCCGCGATGGCCGGCGGCTGCGGCGCGATTCGCGGATGAGATCCGCTACGCCGCTTCACCCGTGCCATTCCCCTGTAGGAGCGCGCCCTGCGCGCGAAATCGCGGGCAGGGCCCGCTCCTACAGTTTGCTGGGAGGCATGGTGTTCCCACCCGTAGGAGCGGACCTTGTCCGCGATAGCCGGCGGTTCCGGCGCGATTCGCGGATGAGATCCGCTACGCCGCTTCACCCGCGCCATTCCCCTGTAGGAGCGCGCCCTGCGCGCGAATCGCGGGCAGGGCCCGCTCCTACAGTTTGCAGGGAGGCATGGCATTCTCGCCCGTAGGAGCGGACCTTGTCCGCGATGGCCGGAGGTTCCGGCGCGATTCGCGGATGAGATCCGCTACGCCGCTTCACCCGCGCCATTCCCCTGTAGGAGCGCGCCCTGCGCGCGAATCGCGGGCAGGGCCCGCTCCTACAGTTTGCTGGGAGGCATGGCGTTCCCACCCGTAGGACCTTGTCCGCGATGGCCGGAGGTTCCGGCGCGATTCGCGGATGAGATCCGCTACGCCGCTTCACCCGCGCCATTCCCCTGTAGGAGCGCGCCCTGCGCGCGAAATCGCGGGCAGGGTCCGCTCCTACAGTTTGCTGGGAGGCATGGCGTTCCCACCTGTAGGAGCGGACCTTGTCCGCGATGGCCGGCGGCTGCGGCGCGATTCGCGGATGAGATCCGCTACGCCGCTTCACCCGTGCCATTCCCCTGTAGGAGCGCGCCCTGCGCGCGAAATCGCGGGCAGGGCCCGCTCCTACAGTTTGCTGGGAGGCATGGTGTTCCCACCCGTAGGAGCGGACCTTGTCCGCGATAGCCGGCGGTTCCGGCGCGATTCGCGGATGAGATCCGCTACGCCGCTTCACCCGCGCCATTCCCCTGTAGGAGCGCGCCCTGCGCGCGAATCGCGGGCAGGGCCCGCTCCTACAGTTTGCTGGGAGGCATGGCGTTCTCGCCCGTAGGAGCGGACCTTGTCCGCGATAGCCGGAGGTTCCGGTGCGATTCGCGGATGAGATCCGCTACGCCGCTTCACCCGCGCCATTCCCCTGTAGGAGCGCGCCCTGCGCGCGAAATCGCGGGCAGGGCCCGCTCCTACAGTTTGCTGGGAGGCATGGCGTTCTCGCCCGTAGGAGCGGACCTTGTCCGCGATGGCCGGAGGTTCCGGTGCGATTCGCGGATGAGATCCGCTACGCCGCTTCACCCGCGCCATTCCCCTGTAGGAGCGCGCCCTGCGCGCGAAATCGCGGGCAGGGCCCGCTCCTACAGTTTGCTGAGAGGCATGGCGTTCTCGCCCGTAGGAGCGGACCTTGTCCGCGATGGCCGGCGGCTGCGGCGCGATTCGCGGATGAGATCCGCTACGCCGCTTCACCCGCGCCATTCCCCTGTAGGAGCGCGCCCTGCGCGCGAAATCGCGGGCAGGGCCCGCTCCTACAGTTTGCTGGGAGGCATGGCGTTCTCGCCCGTAGGAGCGGACCTTGTCCGCGATGGCCGGCGGCTGCGGCGCGATTCGCGGATGAGATCCGCTCCTACGCCGTCCAGCAAATACAGCGCCCCGCCCGTCTGCTCAGCTGTCTTCCAGCGGCCCCATCGCGGTGGTGTTGAAGCCGCCGTCGACGTAGAGGATTTCGCCGCTGATGCCGCTGGCCAGGTCGGAGCAGAGGAAGGCCGCGGCGTTGCCGACTTCTTCGATGGTCACGTTGCGCCGCAGCGGGGTCTGGCGTTCGTTGGCGGCGAGCATCTTGCGGAAGCTCTTGATGCCGGAGGCGGCCAGGGTGCGGATCGGGCCGGCGGACACCGCGTTCACCCGCGTGCCTTCCGGGCCCAGGCTGCCGGCCAGGTAGCGCACGCCGGCTTCCAGGCTGGCCTTGGCCATGCCCATCACGTTGTAGTTGGGCATGGTGCGCTCGGCGCCCAGGTAGGTGAGGGTCAGCAGGCTGCCGTTGCGGCCTTTCATCATTTCGCGGCCGGCCTTGGCCAGGGCGACGAAGCTGTAGGCGCTGATGTCGTGGGCGATGCGGAAGCCGTCGCGGCTGGTGACGCTGGTGAAGTCGCCGTCCAACTGGTCGCCCGGGGCGAAGCCCACCGAGTGGACGATGATGTCCAGGCCGTCCCACTGCTTGCCCAGTTCGTGGAACACCGCCTCGATGTCGGCGTCGTTGGCGACGTCGCAGGGGAAGCACAGCTCGGCGCTGGAGCCCCAGCCGGCGGCGAATTCCTCGACGCGGCCCTTGAGCTTGTCGTTCTGGTAGGTGAAGGCGAGTTGCGCGCCTTCGCGGTGCATCGCCTCAGCGATGCCCGAGGCGATGGACAGCTTGCTGGCCACGCCGACGATCAGCGCGCGTTTACCGGCTAGAAAACCCATGTTCGTCCCTTCCTTGCAGGTCAGTCTTCAAGCGCCGCCGCCGGGGCCATGAAGGCGGCTTCCAGCAGTTGCTGCGTGTAGGGATGCTGCGGCGCGCTGAAGATTTCCTGCGCCGGGCCGCCTTCGACCACCTTGCCCTGGCGGATCACCAGCAACTGGTGGCTCAGGGCCTTGACCACCGCGAGGTCGTGGCTGATGAACAGGTAGGTGAGGTTGTACTTGGCCTGCAACTGGCGCAGCAGGTCGACCACCTGGCGCTGCACCGAGCGGTCCAGCGCCGAGGTCGGCTCGTCCAGCAGGATCAGCGCCGGCTTGAGCACCAGGGCGCGGGCGATGGCGATGCGCTGGCGCTGGCCGCCGGAGAATTCGTGGGGGTAGCGGTGCCGCGCCTGCGGGTCCAGGCCGACTTCCAGCAGCGCGTCGATGATCCGCTGCTGCTGTTCCTTCTCGTCGCAGATGCCGTGGACTTCCAGGCCCTCGCCGACGATCTGGCCCACCGACAGGCGCGGGCTGAGGCTGCCGTACGGGTCCTGGAAGACCACCTGCATCTCGCGGCGCAGCGGGCGCACCTCGGCCTGGTTCATGGTGTCCAGGGCGTTGCCCTCGAAGCGAATGCCGCCGCGGCTGTCGATCAGCCGCAGGATGGCCAGGCCCAGGGTGGACTTGCCTGAGCCGCTTTCGCCGACAATGCCCAGGGTCTGCCCGCGGGGCAGGCTGAAGTCGATACCGTCCACCGCCTTGATGTGGTCGACGGTGCGGCGGAACACGCCCTTCTTGATCGGGAACCACACGCGCAGGTCCTGCACGCTCAGCAGTTCCTCGCCCGGCGGGTTGGCCGCCGGCGCGCCGCTGGGTTCGGCGCCGAGCAGCTCGCGGGTGTAGGGGTGCTGCGGGGCTTCGAACAACTGCTCGCAATCGGCCTGCTCGACGATCTTGCCCTGCTGCATCACGCACACGCGGTGGGCGATGCGCCGCACCAGGTTGAGGTCGTGGGTGATCAGCAGCAAAGCCATGCCCAGGCGCGTCTGCAGCTCGGCCAGCAGGTCGAGGATTTTCAGCTGCACGGTGACGTCCAGCGCCGTGGTCGGCTCGTCGGCGATCAGCAGCTCCGGCTCGTTGGCCAGGGCCATGGCGATCATCACCCGCTGCCGTTGGCCGCCGGACAGCTCGTGGGGGTAGGACTTCAGCCGCGTGGCCGGGTCGGGGATGCCGACCAGGTCGAGCAGTTCGAGGATGCGCGCGCGCGCCGCCTGGCCCTGCAGGCCCTTGTGCAGAGCGAGCACTTCGCCGATCTGCTTCTCCACGGTGTGCAGCGGGTTCAGCGAGGTCATGGGCTCCTGGAAGACCATGGCGATGCGGTTGCCGCGGATGCCGCGCAGCTTGCGTTCCGGCGCCTTGAGCAGGTCCAGCCCGGCGTAGCGGACGCTGCCGCTGGGGTGGCTGGCCGTGGGGTAGGGCAGCAGGCGCAGGAGGGAAAGGGCGGTGACCGACTTGCCCGAGCCGCTTTCGCCGACCAGGGCCAGGGTCTCGCCGCGGCGGATGTCGAAGCTGACCTGGTCCACGGCGTGGACGCATTCCTCGCCGCAGGCGAAGTCGACGCAAAGGTCGCGGATTTCCACCAGGTTGTCTTGGGCGCTCTGGCTCATCTCACTTCCTCGGGTCGAAGGCATCGCGGGCGGCCTCGCCGATGAACACCAGCAGGCTGAGCATCAGCGCCAGCACCACGAAGGCGCTGATCCCCAGCCATGGCGCCTGCAGGTTGGACTTGCCCTGGGCGACCAGCTCGCCGAGGGACGGCGAGCCGGCCGGCAGGCCGAAGCCGAGGAAGTCCAGGGAGGTCAGGGTGGCGATGGCGCCGGTGAGGATGAAGGGCATGAAGGTCAGGGTGGAGATCATCGCGTTGGGCAGGATGTGGCGGAACATGATCTTGCCGTTCTTCATGCCCAGGGCGCGGGCCGCGCGCACGTATTCCAGGTTGCGGCCGCGGAGGAACTCGGCGCGCACCACGTCCACCAGGCTCATCCAGGAGAACAGCAGCATGATGCCCAGCAGCCACCAGAAGTTCGGCTGCACGAAGCTGGCGAGGATGATCAGCAGGTAGAGCACCGGCAGGCCCGACCAGATTTCCAGGAAGCGCTGGCCGAGCAGGTCGACCCAGCCGCCGTAGAAGCCCTGCAGGGCGCCGACCAGCACGCCGATCAGCGAGCTGAGCAGGGTCAGCACCAGGGCGAACAGCACCGAGATGCGGAAGCCGTAGATCACCCGGGCCAGCACGTCGCGGGCCTGGTCGTCGGTGCCCAGCAGGTTCTCCGCGCTGGGTGCCGAGGGCACCGGCACGCGCAGGTCGTAGTTGATGCTGTCGTAGCTGTAGGCGATCGGCGGCCAGAGCACCCAGGCGTCCTTGTCGGCCAGCAGCTGGCGCATGTAGGGCGCCTTGTAGTTGCCCTCCAGGGGGAACTCGCCGCCGAACACGGTCTCCGGGTAGCGCTTGAGCACCGGGAAGTACCACTGGCCGTCGTAGCGCACCGCCAGCGGCTTGTCGTTGGCGATCAGCTCGGCGCCCAGGCTCAGCCCGAACAGCGCGAGGAACAGCCACAGCGACCACCAGCCGCGCTTGTTGGCCTTGAAGCGCGCCCAGCGGCGCTGGTTCATCGGGGACAGGCGCATCGGATCACTCCCGGTTCTCGAAGTCGATGCGCGGATCGACGAGGGTGTAGAGGACGTCGCTGACCAGCTTCATGATCAGACCGAACAGGGTGAAGATGAACAGGGTGCCGAACACCACCGGGTAGTCGCGGTTGAGCGCCGACTCGAAGCTGAGCAGGCCCAGGCCGTCGAGGGAGAAGATCACCTCGATCAGCAGCGAGCCGGTGAAGAACACCCCCAGCAGCGCCGAGGGCAGGCCGGCGATGATCAGCAGCATGGCGTTGCGGAACACGTGGCCGTAGAGCACCTGGCGCTCGGTCAGGCCCTTGGCGCGGGCGGTGACCACGTACTGCTTGCCGATCTCGTCGAGGAAGCTGTTCTTGGTCAGCAGGGTGATGGTGGCGAAGTTGCCGATGACCAGGGCGGTGATCGGCAGGGCCAGGTGCCAGAAGTAGTCCTTGACCTTGCCGAAGGTGCTGAGTTCGTCGAAGTCGTTGGAGGTCAGCCCGCGCAGGGGGAACCAGTCCCAGTAGCTGCCGCCGGCGAACAGCACCACCAGCAGGATGGCGAAGAGGAAGGCGGGGATGGCGTAGCCGATGATGATCGCCGAGCTGGTCCAGATGTCGAACTGGCTGCCGTTGCGCACCGCCTTGGCGATGCCCAGGGGGATGGACACCAGGTACATGATCAGGGTGCTCCACAGCCCCAGGGAGATGGACACCGGCAGCTTCTCGATGATCAGGTCGGTGACCTTGGCGTCGCGGAAGAAGCTGCTGCCGAAGTCCAGGTGCACGTAGTTCTTGAGCATGATCCAGAAGCGCTCGGGCGCCGGCTTGTCGAAGCCGTACATGCGCTCGATCTCCTTCACCAGCTCCGGGTCCAGGCCCTGGCCGCCGCGGTAGTGCGAGCCGCCGGAGGAGGCCAGCTCGCCGCCGGAGCCGGCGATGCGCCCGGTGGCCCCGCCGGCGGCGGCGTTGACGCCTTCGAGCTTGGCGATCATCTGGTCCACCGGCCCGCCGGGGGCGGCCTGGATGATGATGAAGTTGATCAGCAGGATGCCGAACAGCGTCGGCACTATCAGCAGCAGGCGGCGCAGGATGTAGGCGAGCATCAGCGGGTCTCCTGCGCCTGGGTCACGGCCTGGGTCGGCTCGGCCTTGTCGCGGGCCTGCCACCAGGTCATCAGCGCGTAGCTGTAGGGCGGCAGCTTGTCGGGGTGGGCGATGCGGTTCCAGTAGGCCAGGCGCCAGGTGTCCAGGTACCAGTTGGGCACCACGTAGTGGCCCCACTGCAGGGCGCGGTCCAGGGCGCGGGCGTGGCGCACCAGGGATTCGCGCGAGTCGGCCTTGATCAGGCCGTCCACCAGCTCGTCGATGGCCGCGTCGCGCAGGCCGATGAAGTTGCGGCTGCCGGGGTTGTCGGCGCTGGCCGAATGCCAGAACTCGCGCTGCTCGTTGCCCGGCGAGTTGGACTGCGGCCAACTGGCGACCATCATGTCGAAGTCCCGCGAGCGCAGGCGGTTGATGTACTGGGAGATGTCCACCACGCGGATCTGCATGTCGATGCCCAGCTCGGCGAGGTTGCGCTTGTAGGGCAGCAGCACGCGCAGGAAGTCGGCCTGCACCAGCATGAACTCGAAGCTCAGCGGCTTGCCGTCGGGGCCGACCATGCGGTCGTCGACGATCCTGTAGCCGGCCTCCAGCAGCAGCTTGTAGGCCTTGCGCTTCTGCTCGCGGATGATGCCGCTGCCGTCGCTGACCGGCGGCTCGTAGACGCTGTCGAAAACCTGCGGCGGCAACTTGCCGCGCAGCGGTTCGAGGATCGCCAGCTCCTGCGCGTCGGGCAGCTCGTGGGCGGCCATCTCGGAGTTCTCGAAGTAGCTGCGGTCGCGCTTGTAGGAGCCGAAGAACAGCTGCTTGTTGGTCCACTCGAAGTCGAACAGCAGGCTGATGGCCTCGCGCACCCGCGCGTCCTGGAACACCGGGCGGCGGAGGTTGAAGGCGAAGCCCTGCATGCCCCAGGGATTGTCGTTGTGCAGTTCCTGGCGGACGATGCGGCCGTCGCGTATCGCCGGCGAGTCGTAGGCGGTGGCCCAGTTCTTCGCGATGCGCTCCTCGTTGAAGTCGAACTGCCCGGCCTTGAAGGCTTCCAGGGCCACGGTCAGGTCGCGGTAGGAGTCCACCACCACGGCGTCGAAGTTGTTGAAGCCGCGGTTCACCGGCAGGTCTTTGGCCCAGTAGTCCTTGACCCGCTCGTAGCGGATCGAGCGGCCCGGGTCGACCTTGGCGACGCGGTAGGGGCCGCTGCCCAGCGGCGGCTCCAGGCTGGTCTTGGCGAAGTCGCGGCTGGCCCACCAGTGCTTGGGCAGTATCTGCAACTGGCCGAGGATCAGCGGCAGCTCGCGGTTGCCCGGGCGCTTGAAGTCGAAGCGCACGCGCAGCTTGTCCTCGGCCACCACCTTGTCGACGTCCGCGTAGTAGTTGCGGTACATGGGGTCGCCCTGCTTGATCAGCGTTTCGAAGGTGAAGACCACGTCGTCGGCGGTGACCGGGGTGCCGTCGTTGAAGCGCGCCTGGGGGCGCAGGTAGAAGCGCACGAAGCGCTGCTCGGGGTCCTTCTCGATCTTCTCGGCGAGCAGGCCGTATTCGGTGAAGGGCTCGTCGAGGGAGTGGAAGGTCAGGGTGTCGTAGATGAGGCTGATCTGCGAGGCCGGGTTGCCCTTGGGGATGAACGGGTTGAGGCTGTCGAAGCCGCCGGTGTCGGAGAGCCGCAGGGTGCCGCCCTTGGGCGCGTCGGGGTTGACGAAGTCGAAGTGGCGGTAGCCGGCCGGGTATTTCGGCGCCTCGTCGTAGAGGGTGATGGCATGTTGCGGCGCGGCCTGCAGGCCGGCGCCCAGGCCGAGCAGGCCGAGCAGGAGGAGGGCGCGGAGCTTCATCGACGGCGCTCCGCCGCCGATCCGTTGGTGGGCGCGGGTGCGGGGCGAGGGGCGCTGGTCGGCATTCTGGGCATGGTCTGCTCGTAGGTGCGTTCGGGCTGGCATCGTTTGTACTGGTTGGGGCCGCTCCCGTGCAAGGGGTGGCAGCGGACGCACGACGCGGCGGGCGACGGCGCGCCGGCGTTTGCACGGGCGTCCCGAGAGGGCCACGGTAACAGCTTGTATTGCGGGGAAAAAGCTCGGGCCGGATGCTTAGGCCGTGCTTTCGGGGAAAAAGTTGCCGGGGGCGGGCGGCTCCGTGCTCGGCGCCGAGGGAGGTGGGGCCAAGGTCAAACGGCGGATAACGCCGTAGGCGTTATGCGCCTTACGCCAGGCCCACCCTGGGCGTAGGGCGAATAACCGTTCGCGGTTATCCGCCGTTACACCGCGATTCCCGCCAACGCCGTGGCTGGGCCGGACGGAAAATCAACGGCTCGCGGTATCGAGATAAAGCGTCAGCGTCTGCCCGGGCTTGAGCGCATGGGCGCTGCTGCGCGGGTTCCAGCGCTTGATGTGCTGCATCTCGACGTTGAAGCGCTTGGCGATCAGGTACATGGAATCGCCCTGCTTGACCTTGTAGTAGGTCGCCGCTTCCTGCTGCTGCTTGGCCTTGCCGCTGGCGCCGCTGCGCGATGCCAGCTGGGTGGCGCCTTGCAGCTTGAGCACCTGGCCGGGCTTGACGCCGTGGCTGTCCAGGCCGTTCCAGCGCTTCAGGTCGTCGACGCCGACGCCGGTGGCGCGGGCGATCTGCCAGAGGTTGTCGCCGCTCTTGACCTTGTAGCTGCGGGTGGCGTTGGCCAGGCTGGGCGCCTTGGTCGCGCCGGCCTTGGCCACCTGGCGCGCGGGCTCCAGTTCCGGCAGGCGGCTGCCCCTGGCCGGGATCAGCAGCGCCTGGCCGTTGCGCACGCGGTTGGAGCTCAGGCGGTTGCTGCTCTTGAGCTCGGCCACGCTGATGCCGTGCTTGGCCGCGATGCTGCGCAGGCTGTCGCCGCGGCGCACCTTGTACTGCTTCCAGCTCACCAGGTCCTGGGGCTGCAGGGAGGCGAGGCCGGCCTTGAGCCGCTCCACCTTCTCCTTGGGCACCAGCAGCTGCTGCGGGCCGTCCATGGTGATGCGGCGCTTGAAGGCCGGGTTGAGCAGGTACAGCTCGTCCTCGTCGAGTTCGGCCAGCGCCGCAACGCGCGACAGGTCCAGGCCGGGCTTGACCTTCACCGCGGCGAAGTAGGATTCGTTGGCGATGGGGTTGAGGTTGATGCCGTAGGCTTCCGGCGACATCACCAGCTGCGACAGGGCCAGCAGCTTGGGCACGTAGTCCTGGGTTTCCTGGGGCAGCGGCAGGTTCCAGTAGTCGGTCGGCAGGCCGAGCTTCTGGTTGCGCTCGATGGCGCGGCTGACGGTGCCTTCGCCGGCGTTGTAGGCGGCCAGGGCGAGCAGCCAGTCGCCGTTGAACATGTCGTGCAGGCGGTTCAGGTAGGTCAGCGCCGCGTTGGTCGAGGCCTTGATGTCGCGGCGGCCGTCGTACCAGCTGGTCTGGCGCAGGTTGAAATGGGTGCCGGTGGTGGGGATGAACTGCCACAGGCCCACCGCCTGGGCGCGGGACACGGCCAGGGGGTTGTAGGCGCTCTCGATCATCGGCAGCAGCGCCAGTTCCAGCGGCATCTGCCGCTCTTCCAGGCGCTCCACCACGTAGTGCATGTAGGGGCTGCCGCGCTCGGAAGCCTGCTCGATGAAGGCCTGGTTGCTGACGAACCACAGGCGCTGGCGTTCGATGCGCGGGTTGGTGTCGGTGGCGTCGGCCTGCAGCTGGAAGCCGTGGCGCATGCGCTGCCAGATGTCGCTGTCGGCGTAGGCCGGGTTGAACTGTACGTCCACCGCGCGGCTGGCGGGGCGGTAGGTCAGGGTGTCCTGGTCGGTGCCGCTGTGCTGGCTGGTCTGGCAGCCGGCGAGGGCGCCGGCGCCGAGCAGGACGGAGACTCGTATGGCACGAGCCAATGCGTCTAGATCGCTGGTCTTACTGGTCTTTGGCGGCATTGGCGGATGACTTTGTCCAGGGTAAAAATTTCGGGGATTCTAGAAACCGCGCCGGACGTGGTCAAGATTTCGCCAGACCTCAGAATTTATCTTTCCATTGCCGAATGACCGCAAAAACCTCTGCGGGGCTGGCAGTCGGCCCGCCGTTCCGCTCGTCGGCGGCTTTTTTAACGCTGTTTTCCGAGGTGCGCAAAAAGGGGTTGGTGGCCCGTTCCAGGGCAATGCTGGAGGGCAGGCTGATGCGGCCCTGCTCGCGCCAGGCGCTGACCTCGTCGAAGCGCGCGGCCAGCTCGGCGTTGCCGGGCTCCACCGCGCGGGCGAAGCGCAGGTTGCTCAGGGTGTATTCGTGGGCGCAGTACACGCCGGTGGCGCCCGGCAGCGCGGCGAGGCGGCCCAGGGAGGCGTGCATCTGCGCCGGGGTGCCCTCGAACAGGCGGCCGCAGCCGCCGGCGAACAGGGTGTCGCCGCAGAACAGCAGGGGCGCGTCGGCGTCCGCATGGTAGTAGGCGATGTGCCCGAGGGTGTGGCCGGGCACTTCGATGACCTCGAAGCCCAGGCCCAGCACTTCGACATGCTCGCCGTCGCGCAGCGCCAGGTCGATGGCCGGGATGCGCTCGCCTGCCGGGCCCAGCACGCGGGCGCCGCTGGTCTGTTTCAGGCGCGCCGCGCCGCCGACGTGGTCCTGGTGGTGGTGGGTGACCAGGATGTCGGCCAGGCGCCAGCCCGGGTGCGCGGCCAGCCAGGCCTCCACTGGCGCGGCGTCGCCCGGGTCGACCACCGCGCAGGTCCGGGTGGTCACATCCTGCAACAGCCAGATGTAGTTGTCGGAAAAGGCGGGTAGCGCGTCGATCTGTATCATGGCCGGATGTCGCTAAGCGGAATAGGTTGGCGCATAGTAGTGCGAATGTGCCGTCCTGTGTTCGCCGAACGGCGTCGACCGCCCTCCCGGCGGCGACAGCCAACCTGTTTCAGGGGGTGGTGAGAATGGAACGAGAACCCTTCGCCCAGGCCGATGCCGACTGGCTGGAGCTGATCGCCGAGGCGCGCGACTGGTTCGCCGGGCCGCTGGGCGCCATGATGCTGGCCGAGGAGCAGCGCCTGCTCTGCGACGAGCTGCAGCGCTACTTCGGCGGCTACCTGGTGCACTACGGCCCGCACGCCGAGCTGCCGGAGAGCACCGGCAACATCCAGCGCGGCGTGCGCCTGGGGCCGCCGTTGCCGGGCGTGGAGATCGCCTGCGACGAATGCGCCTGGCCGCTGGGCGAGCACGCCGCCGACGTGGTGCTGCTGCAGCACGGCCTGGACTTCTGCCTGTCGCCGCACCGCCTGCTGCGCGAAGCCGCGCGCAGCGTGCGCCCCGGCGGGCACCTGCTGGTGATCGGCGTCAACCCGCGCAGCGCCTGGGGCCTGCGGCATTATTTCGCCTCCGACGGCCTGGGTCGGGCGCGCTGCATTTCCCCCGGGCGCGTCTGCGACTGGCTCAACCTGCTGGGCTTCGCGCTGGAGAAACGCCGCTTCGGGTGCTATCGTCCGCCGCTTGCCTCGGCTGCCTGGCAGACGCGCCTGGCACGCATGGAAGGCTGGGGCGCGGGCCTCAAGGGCACCGGCGCCGGCTTCTACCTGCTGGTGGCGCGCAAGCTGGTGGTCGGCCTGCGGCCATTGCGCCAGGCCCGCCGCGAGGCCCGTGGCCAACTGGTGCCGCTGCCGGTGGCCAAGGTCAGCCGGCGGGATTCCGAAATCTAGCGACGACCCTCGCCAGTCCCTCGTGCCACCATCCCGGGGCGGGACGCCGCGGGCCGTACTGAAGGTGATATGAGCGAAGAAGAGAAGGTCGTCATCTATACCGACGGCGCCTGCAAGGGCAACCCCGGCCGCGGTGGCTGGGGCGCGGTGCTGTTCTACAAGGGCGCCGAGCGCGAACTCTGGGGCGGCGAGCTGGAGACCACCAACAACCGCATGGAGCTGACGGCGGCCATCATGGCCCTGGCGGCGCTCAAGCGGTCCTGCGAGATCCGCCTGGTCACCGACTCCGAGTACGTGATGAAAGGCATCAAGGAATGGCTGCCTAACTGGAAGAAGCGCGGCTGGAAGACCGCTGCCAAGCAGCCGGTGAAGAATGCCGACCTGTGGCAGGCGCTGGACGAGCAGGTCAACCGGCATAATGTCGAATGGCAGTGGGTGCGCGGCCACACCGGGCACCCCGGCAACGAGCGCGCCGACATGCTCGCCAACCGCGGCGTCGCCGAACTGCCACGCTGAATAATGCAACGGGCGCCCGCGGGCGCCCTCCCTGGTCAAAGCAACAAGGTCCCGAAATGCGCAGCGTCGTACTGGATACCGAAACCACCGGCATGCCGGTCACCGATGGCCACCGGATCATCGAGATCGGCTGCGTCGAGCTGGAAGGCCGCCGCCTCACCGGCCGCCACTTCCACGTCTACCTGCAGCCCGATCGCGAGATCGACGAGGGCGCCATCGCCGTCCACGGCATCACCAACGAGTTCGTCAAGGACAAGCCGCGCTTCCGCGAGGTGGCCGACGAGTTCTACGAGTTCATCCACGGCGCCCAGCTGATCATCCACAACGCGGCGTTCGACATCGGCTTCATCAACAACGAGTTCGCCCTGCTGGGGCAGAGCGAGCGTGCCGAGGTCAGCGACTACTGCTCGGTGCTCGACACCCTGATGATGGCCCGCGAGCGCCACCCGGGGCAGCGCAACAACCTCGACGCCCTGTGCAAGCGCTACGGCGTCGACAACTCCGGCCGCGACCTGCACGGCGCACTGCTCGACGCCGAGATCCTCGCCGACGTCTACCTGGCGATGACCGGTGGCCAGACCAGCCTGTCGCTGGCCGGCCAGGGCGCCGAGGGCGACGGCAGCGGCCGCCCGCAGCCCAGCGCGATCCGCCGCCTGGCGGCCGGCCGCGCGCTGACCCGGGTGATCCGCGCCAGCGACGAGGAACTGGCGGCCCACGCCGCACGCCTGGCCGCGGTGGAAAAATCCGCCGGCGGCCCCTCGCTATGGGCGCAACTGGAAGCCCCCGCCGCACAGGAATAGCCATCGGCGTAGGGCGGATAACCGTTCGCGGTTATCCGCCGTTTCACCTTGGCCCCAGGCCACTGCGGAGCCAAACCCGAAGCCCCTGTCCCGGCCGCTCCCGGGCATGGGCTCGGGCACATCGGCGTACAACCGTTCGCGGTTATACGCCCTACGGCTCCGCCCAGCCCCTGGTCCGCTCCACCGCCTTCTTCCAGCCCGCATACAGCCGCTCCCGCTCGGCCGCCTCGCAGTTGGGCTGGAACACTCGCTCGATCACCGCCTTGCCCTTCAGTTCGTCCAGGCCCTGCCAGAAGCCGCTGGCCAGCCCCGCCAGCACGGCGGCGCCCAGCGCTGTGGTCTCGCGCATCTGCGGGCGTTCCACCGGCGTGCCGAGGATGTCGGCCTGGAACTGCATGAGGAAGTTGTTGGCCACCGCGCCGCCGTCCACGCGCAGGGCGCGCAAGGACTCGCCGGCGTCCTGCTGCATGGCGTCGAGCACGTCGCGGGTCTGGTAGGCGATGGATTCCAGGGTGGCGCGGATCAGGTGGTCGGCCTTCACCCCGCGGGTCAGGCCGAACAGCGCGCCGCGGGCGTACGGGTCCCAGTAGGGCGCGCCCAGGCCGGTGAAGGCCGGCACCAGGTAGACGCCGTTACTGTCCTTGACCTTGCTGGCGAAGTACTCGGAGTCGTGGGCGTCGTTGATCACCTTCAGCTCGTCGCGCAGCCACTGCACCGTGGAGCCGCCGTTGAACACCGCGCCTTCCAGGGCGTACTGCGGCTCGCCGC
Source organism: Pseudomonas sp. M1 (assembly GCF_022760135.1). NCBI lineage: Bacteria > Pseudomonadati > Pseudomonadota > Gammaproteobacteria > Pseudomonadales > Pseudomonadaceae > Pseudomonas > Pseudomonas sp. M1. The sequence continues at coordinate 4,444,028 of NZ_CP094343.1, read as the reverse complement.
GGGGCCCGCAGGCAATGGTGGTGAGCAGGCCGTGGGTGGACTTCACCGCCTTGGCGCCGGTGTGCATCAGCAGGAAGCAGCCGGTGCCGTAGGTGTTCTTCGCCTGGCCGGGCTCCACGCAGAGCTGGCCGAACAGCGCGGCCTGCTGGTCGCCGGCGATCCCGGCGATGGGTGTGCGGTGCACGCCCAGGCCGCCGACCCGCGCCTGGCCGAACACCCCGGAAGAGGCCTGCACCTTCGGCAGCATGGCCCGGGGAATGTCCAGGGCCGCCAGCAGGCGGTCGTCCCAGTCGAGCTTGTGGATGTCGAACAGCAGCGTGCGCGAGGCGTTGCTGTAGTCGGTGACGTGCACCTCGCCCTCGGTGAGCTTCCACACCAGCCAGCTGTCCACGGTGCCGAACAGCAGCTCGCCGCGGCGGGCGCGCTCGCGGGCGCCGTCGACGTTGTCGAGGATCCACTTCAGCTTGGTGCCGGAGAAATAGGGGTCGATGACCAGCCCGGTGGTGTCGCGGATGTAGGGCTCCAGGCCGTCGGCGCGCAGTTGCTCGCAGATGCCCGCGCTGCGCCGGCATTGCCAGACGATGGCGTTGTGGATCGGCCGGCCGCTGGCCTTGTCCCATACCACCGTGGTCTCGCGCTGGTTGGTGATGCCGATGGCCGCCACCTCGCCGAAGCCGATGCTGGCCTGGGCCAGGGCCTCGACCAGGGTCGAACTCTGGGTGGCCCAGATTTCCATGGGGTCGTGCTCGACCCAGCCGGCCTGGGGGTAGATCTGCGCGAACTCGCGCTGGGCCACGCTGACTACGTTGGCGTCGCGGTCGAAGATGATGGCGCGGGAACTGGTGGTGCCCTGGTCGAGGGCGACGATGTATTTCTTGTGCTGGCTGTCGGTCATGACGTTGGCCTTGTGCTGCATCCGGCAGAGCCCGGGTCGTCTGCGACCTTAGGCCATTCCGCGCGCCGGGTGAAGGGCCGCGCGCGCAGGCGGCGGTGGCGGATTCGGCCGCCGGCCCTTGCTATGCTTGGGCATCGTTCACGGACAGACCCCGGACCGCCATGACCCCCGCCATCGACCTGCTGAAGAAGGCCCGCGCCGAGCACCGCGTGCTGAGCTACGAACACGATCCCAAGGCGCCGTCCTACGGCCTGGAGGCCGCCGAGAAGCTCGGCCTGGAGCCGGCGCGGGTGTTCAAGACGCTGCTCGCCGCCACCGAGAAGGGCGAGCTGCTGGTGGCCGTGGTGCCGGTGGCCGGCAGCCTCGACCTGAAGGCCCTGGCCCACGCCGCCGGGGCGAAGAAGGCCGACATGGCCGACCCTGCCGCCGCGCAGCGCGCCACCGGCTACCTGGTCGGCGGCATCAGCCCGCTGGGGCAGAAGAAGCGCCTGCGCACCTTCATCGACGACTCCGCCCGGCAGTACCCGAGCATCCACGTCAGCGCCGGGCGCCGCGGCCTGGAGGTGGAGCTGAGCGCCGAGACCCTGGCCGGGCTGACCTCGGCCAGTTTCGCCGCCATCGGCCGGGCCTGAGGGCACGACTGTGCCGATGCGAAAGTCGCACACTGTATAGCAGCGCCGAACGCGCGGGACGGCATGCTGGAGCCACATTCAGAGGAGAACGCCATGCAGCTCGAATTCCACCAGGTCGATGCCTTCACCCACCGTCCGTTCGCCGGCAACCCGGCCATGGTCTATCGCCTGGACGCCTGGCTGGCCGACGAGCTGATGCAGAACATCGCCGCCGAGCACAACCTGTCGGAGACCGCCTTCCTGGTCCGCGAGGCCGATGGCTGGCGCATCCGCTGGTTCACCCCGACCGCCGAGGTGCCGCTGTGCGGCCACGCCACCCTGGCCAGCGCCCATGTGCTGTTCGAGGTGTTCGGCGAGCCGGGCGAGCGCCTGGAGCTGAACTCGCTGTCCGGCCCGCTGCGGGTGTACCGCGAGGACCAGCGCCTGGCCCTGGACTTCCCGGCGCAGCCGCCCCACGAGGCGGGCAGCACCGTGGAGCTGGAGCAGGCCCTGGGCCTGCCGGTGGTCGATGCGCTGAGCACCACGGCGCACCTGATGGTGTTGCTGGAATCGAAAGAGGCGGTGCGCGCCTGCAAGCCGGACTTCGTCGCCCTGGCGAAGCTGCCGTACCTGGGCGTGATCGTCACCGCGCGCGGGGAGGGCGACCACGACTTCGTCTCGCGCTTCTTCGCCCCGGCCATCGGCATCAACGAAGACCCGGTGACCGGCGCCGCCCACTGCTGCCTGATCCCGTATTGGTCGCAGCGCCTGAGCAAGCTGCAGCTGCGCGCCTTGCAGTGCTCGGCCCGCGGCGGCGAACTCTGGTGCCGGCTGGAAGGCGACCGCGTGCGCATCGCCGGCCAGGCGCGGCTGGTGGCGAGTGGGCGGTTGGTGATTTGACGGTGGGCTTGGGTGTGGCGGCGTATAACCGCGAACGGTTATACGCCCTACGGTGGGCTTGGCGTAGGGCGCATAACGCCTACGGCGTTATCCGCCGTTTGGCCTTGGTTCCAGGCGGCTCCGGGGCTGACCTGGGCCCGGCTGGGGGGGGGGTGAGGCGGCGGATAACCGCGAACGGTTATACGCCCTACGTTTTCGGCGGTAATTCGATGATGAAACGTGTCCAGCCGTCTGCGGATTCGGCGCGGATGCGGCCGCCGTGGGCCTGGACGATGGAGCGGCAGATCGCCAGACCGAGGCCGGCGTGCACGCCCTGGCCCTCGCGCTGGGCCGCCTCGCGGTGGTGGAAGCGGTCGAACAGCCTTGGCAGTTGCTCGGCGGGTATCGCCGGGCCCTGGTTCTCCACGCTGACCTGGCCGGGCCGCAGGCGCACGCGGATGGCGCCGCCTGCGGGAGTGAAGCGCAGGGCGTTGTCCAGCAGGTTGGCCAGCGTCCGGCGCAGCATGCCGCGGTCGCCGCGCACCTGCGCCTGGCCCTCGCGCGCCAGGTGGACGCCCTGGTCCTCGGCCAGCGGCGCGTAGAACTCCAGCAGGGCGTCCACTTCCGCGGCCAGGTCCAGGCTGTCGCGTCCGGGAGCCAGCAGGCCGTGGTCGGCCTTGGCCAGCAGCAACATGTCATTGACCATGGCGGTCAGCCGCTGCAGCTCCTCCAGGTTGCCGTGCAGCGCCTCGCGGTAGTCGTCCTCGCCGCGCGGGCGCGACAGCACCACCTGGGTCTGCGTCAGCAGCGCGGTGAGCGGCGTGCGCAGTTCGTGGGCGATGTCCGCGGAGAACGCCGACAGGCGCTGGAAGGCCTCCTCCAGGCGCGCCAGCATGGCGTTCAGCTCGCTGGCCAGGCCGCGCAGCTCGGCGGGCAGGCGGCTGGAGTCCAGGCGGGTGGTCAGCGACTGCGCCGAGACCTGCGCCGCCACCTCGCGCATGCGCCGCAGCGGGCGCAGGCTGGCGCGGGTGGCCCAGGCGCCGAGCAGCGCGGTGGCCAGGGCGGAGAGGCCCATGGTCAGCCAGATGAGCTGTTGCATGCGGCCAAGGAAGTGCTGGTGGTGGGTGATGTCCAGCACCAGGGTCAGCTGGCGCCCGGCGGGCTCGGCCGGGTCCAGCGGCACGGGCATCTCGCGGTAGGCGGGCGGCTCGCCCATGCCCTCCATGCCGCTGCTCATGCGCGGCGGCTCGTCCAGCCAGCGCTGGCCGTCGGCGCCTTCCAGGCGCAGGCCCAGGTCCGGGTGGCGCGTCAGTTCGTGCTCCAGCGTCCCGCGTTGCGTGGCCAGGCCGGCAGGATCGCGCACCGGGCCGAGCAGTTCGCGGAAGAAGGGCAGGCGGCCGGCCATCACCTGGCGGTCCAGCTCGACGAAGTGCGCCTCGCTGGCACGGCTGAACACCACCCCGGCGATCAGCGACACGGCCGCGGTGCAGGCGGCGAACAGCAGGCTCAGGCGGACGCCCAGCGAAACCCGTGCGGCGGCGCTCACGGCGCGCGCTCTTCGAGCACGTAGCCCATGCCGCGCACGGTGTGGATCAGGCGCTGCGGGAAGTCGTCGTCGACCTTGGCGCGCAGGCGGCGGATGGCCACCTCGATGACGTTGGTGTCGCTGTCGAAGTTCATGTCCCACACCTGGGAGGCGATCAGCGACTTGGGCAGCACCTCGCCGTGGCGGCGCAGCAGCAGCTCCAGCAGGGCGAACTCCTTGGCGGTCAGCTCGATGCGCCGGCCGCCGCGCTGCACCCGGCGGCGCAGCAGGTCCAGCTCCAGGTCGGCCAGTTGCAGCACGGTCTCCTGCAACTGTTGGCCGCCGCGGCGCAGCAGGGTGCGCACGCGGGCCAGCAGCTCGACGAAGGCGAAGGGCTTGACCAGGTAGTCGTCGGCGCCCTGTTCCAGGCCGCGCACGCGGTCCTCCACGGCGTCGCGCGCGGTGAGGAACAGCACCGGCAGGGTCAGGCCGGCCTGGCGCACGGCCTGGAGGATCTGCCAGCCATCGCGGCCGGGCAGCATGACGTCGAGGATTGCCAGGTCGTAGCCGCCGGACAGCGCCAGCTGTTCGCCCTCGGCGCCGTCGCCGCAGAGGTCCACGGCATAGCCGGCCTCGCTCAGGCCCTGGCGCAGGTACTGGCCGATGCGGGGTTCGTCTTCGACGATCAGCAGTTTCAAGGTGGATGGCCTCCGTGGCGGGAATGCCGGTCATTGTATCCAGCGCTGCCGGTGGCGCCGCCAAGCTGACACAACTGTAATCTTCCCGACAGCCAACCGGCAGGTGGCCGGCGGCAACATGGGGGCAATCATCTGCAAGAGGTCCGCATCATGCGTACAAGCCAACTGTTCAACGCCGCCATCCTCGGCCTCGCCGCCGCCTTCGCCCTGCCGGCCCTGGCCGACGCCGGCCACGGCCATGGGTACGACTTCGGCAAGCCGGCCGCGGCCGCCCAGGCCACCCGCAGCGTCGAGGTCACCCTGGGCGAGATGTACTTCGAGCCCAAGTCGCTGCAGGTGAAGGCCGGCGAAACGGTGCGCTTCGTCATCCACAACAAGGGCAGCCTGCTGCACGAATTCAACCTCGGCAACGCCGCCATGCACGCCGAGCACCAGAAGGAAATGCAGCAGATGCAGGCGATGGGCATGCTCACGCCCACCGGCATGGGGCACGGCATGGACCATTCGAAGATGATGAAGCACGACGACCCCAACAGCGTGCTGGTGGAGCCGGGCAAGACCGCCGAGCTGACCTGGACCTTCACCAGGGCCACCGAACTGGAGTTCGCCTGCAACATCCCCGGCCACTACCAGGCCGGCATGGTCGGCCGCCTGACCGTCGAGCCCTGAGCGACGGCGCGATCGGAGATAAATCTGCCCTCGTAGGAGCGCGCCCTGCGCGCGAATCGCGGGCAGGGCCCGCTCCTACAGGTAGGCGAGCGCTGCGCCGGGATGCTCTCTTGCTCGCGAACAGACTCCGCTGCGGGGCTCATTCGCGAGCAAGCTCGCTCCTACGAAAAGCTGTGCTTGCCTGCGACGTAGGAGCAACTGTCTATTGGCTTTCCGCGTTTGCGGGAACGATGGGGTATGAGGATGGTGCCTGGTCTCGACGCCGCTCAGGACAGCCCCCTCTCCCGCTTGCGGGAGAGGGTTGGGGAGAGGGCGCTCTCAAGCCCGGGTTCGTAGGGCATCGGTGCCCCGGCCAGCGGCGTATAACCGCGAACGGTTATACGCCCTACGTGCAGGAGGGCTCCGTCCGCGATCCGCTCCGAGGCCACCAACCGTCACCCGGGCCTCCCGCGCCTGCTGAAACCACCGGGGCATTTGTATACACTTGCCCGGCCCGTCACCCTGGCGGGCGCCGACACGATTCCCGCAGGTCCATTGCATGCAGCATCCCGCCGAACATTCGCCGCTGGGCAAATCCAGCGAATACGTCTCCACCTACGCGCCCGGGCTGCTGTTCCCCATCAGCCGCGCCACCAAGTGGGCCGAGCTGGGCCTGGACGGCGCCAACCTGCCGTACCGCGGCGTGGACATCTGGAACTGCTACGAACTGTCCTGGCTGACCCCCGGTGGCAAGCCGGTGGTGGCCATCGGCGAATTCGCCATCCCGGCGCAGTCGCCGAACATCATCGAGTCGAAGTCCTTCAAGCTCTACCTCAACTCGCTGAACCAGAGCCCGTTCGACAGCCGCGAGGCGCTGCGGGCGGTGCTGGAGCGCGACCTGTCCGCCGCCGCCGGCGCGCCGGTGGGCGTGCGCCTGCGCAGTCTCGATGAAGTGGCCGAGGAGGGCGTGGCGAAGCTGCCTGGCCGCTGCATCGACGACCTCGACATCGCCGTGGACAGCTACGACCACCCGCGCCCGGAGCTGCTGCGCTGCGACGACGCCCGGCGGGTGGACGAGGTGCTCTACAGCCACCTGCTGAAATCCAACTGCCCGGTCACCGGCCAGCCGGACTGGGGCACTCTGGTGGTGGACTACGCCGGTCCGGCGCTCGACCCCGCCAGCCTGCTGGCCTATGTGGTTTCCTTCCGCCAGCATCAGGATTTCCACGAGCAGTGCGTGGAGCGCATCTACCTCGACCTGCAGCGTCTGCTGCAGCCCAGCCGGCTGACCGTTTATGCGCGCTATGTGCGTCGTGGCGGGCTGGATATCAATCCCTACCGCAGCAGCGGTGAGATTGCGCCGGACAACCGTCGGTTGGTGCGGCAGTAACGATACGGTTTCATCGCGGATGAGATCCGCCTACGCTGCGCCACCCGCGCCATTCCCCTGTAGGAGCGCGCCCTGCGCGCGATATCGCGGGCAGGGCCCGCTCCTACAGTTGTCGTGAGGCATGGAGTTTCCTCGTAGGAGCGGACTCCGGCCGCGCGATCGTAATCCCTCTCGTTATTCCCGCCGAATGCCTTTCCCGATACTGAATGGCATTCTGATTCTACGCCTTGCGGCCGCCGCCCTGGGGAAAGAGCGCACGGCCAATGAAGCTGGCGGTATCGCGCAAGCTGCTGCCGATACTTTCCAGTTCATCGCGGCGGTGCTGGGCGCTGATGCCGATGGCGGAAATGATGAAGCGCGGCTGCCGGTCGCGGTCGGTGACCGCGCTGGCGACCATGCTCACGCCGCGGTACAGGTGGTCCTGATCCATGGCCCAGCCGCGTTCCAGGGCTTCGTGGGCGTCGGTCTGGTACTGCTCGAAGGCCGGCGGGTTCTCCCAGCGCACCCGCGACAGGCGCCGGCGCAGTTCGTCCTCCGGCAGTTGGCGCAGGCCGGCGATGCAGCGCCCGGCGGCGCCCACCAGTTCCGGCAGGCGCGTGCCCATGGCCACGTTGACGTGGGCGATCTGCGGCTCGGAGCGGGCGATCACGCGGATGTGCGCGTCGTCGGTGACCTGCCAGAGGGCGACGAGTATCCGGTGGGCCAGGCTCAGGCGCTCCAGTTCCGGCTGGATCAGGTCGGCGTAGCTGCGGCCGATGAAGCTCACTGCCAGTTCCGACAGGCCCAGGCCCAACTGGTAGGTCTTGGTCTCGTTGTCGAACGACGCCAACTGCTCGTTGTGTAGCGTGCGCAGGATATTGAAGGCGCTGCTCGGGCTGATGCCGGTGGCGCGGGCGATGGCGGCCACGCCTTCGGGGGCTTCGGCGTGGGCCAGGTGGCGGAGGATCTGAATGGCGTTCACCACGGCCCCTACATCCTTGGTGCTGGCGCTCTTGGTACTGGCTTCCGGTGCGGTTTCTTTGTTTTTCATATTCAGTATTCGGGTTGACATTCAGCAGAGTGAATATATGCTGGCTTCACGGAGCGCACAACCGCTGCCCTGAAGTCGCCGGTTGGTGCGTCCACGTCACTGCACTTTGCAGCAAAGGTCGAACAAGAATAAAGGAGGACCTACGTGGCAGATCTCCCCGAGTGCGTCGTTCCGGGCCCCGAGGCCCAGTACCTCGCCTTCCTGGCCCAGGGCCGCTTCATGCTGCAGCGCAGCCGTTCCACCGGGCGCTACGTCTTCTACCCGCGCAACCTGGTGCCGGGCAGCGGCGAGACGGACCTGGAATGGGTGCCGGCCAGCGGCCTGGGCACCCTCTATGCGATCACCGTGAACCGCGCCCGCGGTGGCGACTACAACGTCGCCCTGGTCGACCTGGACGAGGGCGTGCGCATGATGTCGCGCATAGAAGGCCATCTCGAACTGCCCATCGGCGCCCGCCTGAAGGCGCGCATCGTCGAGCAGGAAGGCACCCCCGTGGTGGTGTTCGACGCGCTTGCGCAGGTGCAGCCATGAGCCAGGTCCTGCGCGGCAAGACCGCCATCGTCGGCATCGGCAGCGCCGGCATCGGCGAGGCCCCCGGCCACAGCGCCATCGAACTGCTCGGCCAGGCCTCGGTGAAGGCCATCGCCGACGCCGGGCTGAAGCTGTCCGACATCGACGCGGTGTTCGCCGCCACCAGTTCCCACGCCTTCCCGACGCTGTCGGTCTGCGAATACCTGGGCATCCGCCCGAAGTTCGTCGACGGCACCAATATCGGCGGCTCCAGCTTCGAACTGCACCTGCTGCAGGCCACCCTGGCCCTGGAAGCCGGGCTGTGCGACGCGGCGCTGATCTGCTACGGCTCCAACCAGCGCACCGCCGGCGGCAAGCTGGTGTCGATGAGCGAGCCGCAGTGGCACGAGACGCCCTACAAGCCGCGTCACCCGATCACCGCCTACGCCCTGGCCGCCAGCCGCCACATGCACCAGTACGGCACCACCCGCGCGCAGCTGGCGGAGGTGGCGGTGGCCGCGCGGGGCTGGGCCAACCTCAACCCCGAGGCCTTCGCCCGCGGCCCGCTGAGCATCGAAGAGGTGCTCGCCGCGCGCATGGTCAGCGACCCGCTGAGCAAGGCCGACTGCTGCCTGGTCACCGACGGCGGCGGCGCCTGCGTGCTGGTGCGCGCCGAGCGCGCCCGCGACCTGCCGAATGCGCCGGTGTACTTCCTCGGCGCCGCCGGCGCGCAGTGGCACCGCTCCATCGTGGCGATGCCCGACCTCACCGTCACCGCCGCCAGCGAAAGCGGCCCGCGCGCCATGCAGATGGCCGGGGTGACGCACGCCGACATCGACCTGGTGATGCTCTACGACGCCTTCACCATCAACACCCTGCTGTTCCTCGAAGACCTCGGCTTCTGCCCGAAGGGCGAGGGCGGGCGCTTCGTCGAGGGCGGGCGCATCGCCCCCGGCGGCGAGCTGGCGGTGAATACCAACGGCGGCGGGCTGTCCTGCGTGCATCCTGGCATGTACGGCATGTTCCTGATCATCGAGGCGGTGACGCAGTTGCGCCGCCAGGCCGGTGAGCGGCAGTTGCGCAAGGCCGACGTCGCCCTGCTGCACGGCAACGGCGGCACCCTGTCCAGCCAGGTCACGGCCCTGCTCGGCACCCAGTCGGTGCTCTGAAACCCCCGGGTTCGGCGCCCCAGCGGTGGCCGCTTCGGCGGCCCGCCGTGGATGCGCTCGCCCTCGCGCCGGGACGCACGCTCCGGCAACCGTCAACAGTTCAGGTGGAAAGCCATGTCAGTGAGTCACTCGCAACACCCTGGCAACGCCTCGCGCTTCGCCAGCCTCACGCCCCTGCTGCAACCGCGTTCCGTGGCCGTGGTCGGCGCCTCCAGCGACCCGCACCGTATCGGCGGCCGGCCCATCGCCTACATGCTGCGCAACGGCTTCGGCGGCCGCATCCTGCCGGTGAACCCCAACCGCAGCGAAATCCAGGGCCTGCCGGCCTTCGCCAGCGTCGAGGCGCTGCCCGAGGCGCCCGACGTGGCCATAGTCGCGCTGCCGGCGCCGCAGGTGCTGGAGACCATCCAGGCGCTGGGCCGCAAGGGCGCGCGCAGCGCCATCGTGTTCTCCTCCGGCTTCAGCGAGGTGGGCGGCGAGGGCGTGCTGATGCAGGAAGCCATGGTCGAGGCCGCCCGCGCGGCGAACATGCGCCTGCTGGGCCCCAACGCCCTGGGCGTGTTCAACGCCAACCTGGGCTACTACGCCTTCTTCTCCACCAGCCTGGAGCGCGGCATTCCGCTGGCCGGGCGCGTCGGCATCGCCACCCAGTCCGGCGCCTACGGCGCGCACCTGCTGGGCCTGGCGCGGCAGCGCGGGCTGGGCACGCCGATCTGCGTGGCCACCGGCAACGAGGCCGACGTCACCCTGGGCGATGCCATCGGCTGGCTGGTGGAGTCGCCGGAAGTCGACGTGGTCATGGCCTACGCCGAATCCATCCGCAACGTCGACAGCTTCCTCGCCGCCCTGGCGGCCGCCCACCGCGCCGGCAAGCCGGTGATCCTGCACAAGGTCGGGCGCAGCGAGCTGGGCGGCCGCGCGGCCATGTCCCACACCGCTTCCCTGGCCGGCGACGACAAGGTGCTGGACGCGGTGCTGGCCGACTACGCGGTGGTCCGCGCGCGCAATACCGAAGAACTGATCGACATCGCCTACCTCGCCACCCAGCGCATCTACCCGGTGGCCAACAGCCTGGGCATGATCACCGTCAGCGGCGGCGCCGGGATCATCGTCAGCGACGCCGCCGAGGATGTCGGCCTGCCGATGCCGCCCATGCCCGAGGCGGCCCAGGCGCGGCTGAAGCAGCGGCTGTCGTTCGCCTCGCCGATCAACCCGGTGGACTGCACCGCCCAGGCCCTGAACGACCTGAGCCTGGTGCACGACTTCACCGAATCCATGGTGGTGGACGGCGGCTACAAGTCGCTGATCGCCTTCTTCACCCAGGCCGGCACCGTCGCCTCCATCGGCCCGAAGCTGGCCGAGCAGTTCGGCCGGATCAAGGCCGACCACCCGGACCGCCTGTTCGTGGTCTCGGTGATGGGCGAGGGCGACGAGCTGGAACCCTACCGCAAGGCCGGCTTCGCCCTGTTCGAGGACCCGACCCGCGCGGTGCACGCCATCCAGGCCATGGGCCGGCTCGGCGAAGCCTTCGCCCGGCCGTTGCGGCAGGTGCCGGCGGTCGGTGGCGTGGAGTTGCCGCCGCGCACGCCGGGGGAGGCCGAGGCCAAGCAACTGCTGGCCCGTGCCGGTATCGAGTCGGCGCCGGAGCGGGTGCTGGTCAGCGCCGCGGAGGCCGCCGCCTTCGCCGAGCAGATCGGTTTCCCGGTGGTGCTGAAGATCGCCTCGGCGGACATCCTGCACAAGTCGGAGATCGGCGGCGTGTTGCTGGGCGTGGACAGCGCGGCGGCGGTGCGCGAAGGCTTCGACCTGCTGCTGCAACGTGCCGCCGAGCATGCCCCGCAGGCGCGCATCGACGGCGTGCTGGTGGCGCGCCAGCTGCAGGGCGGCGTGGAGTGCTTCATGGGCATCCAGCGCGACCCGCTGTTCGGCCCGGTGGCTCTATTCGGCCTCGGCGGCATCTTCGTCGAAGTGCTGAAGGACGTGGTGTTCCGCCGCTGCCCGTTCGGCGCGGAGGAGGCCGAGGCGATGATCCGCAGCATCAAGGGCGCGCCGTTGTTGCTCGGCGCACGCGGCCGCCCGGTGACCGACGTGAAGGCGCTGGCGCAGGTGCTCTCGCGGCTCTCGCAGTTCGCCGCCCAGGCCGGCCCGCGGCTGCGCTCGGTGGACCTCAACCCGGTGTTCGCCATGCCCGAGGGGCAGGGCGCCTGGGCCGCCGACGCGGTGCTGGAGGTGCAGGAGGTGGCCGATGGCGCTGAATCCTGAGCACCTGCTGAACTACCGCATCCCCGAGGTGCGCCAGCGCTACAGCCGCGAGGACAGCGCCTTCTACGCACTGTCGGTGGGCCTCGGCGCCGACCCCCTGGACGAGCACCAACTGGCCTTCGTCGATGCCAACCGCGATATCCAGGCGCTGCCGTGCATGGCCGTGGTGCTGGGCCACCCGGGCTTCTGGCTGGGCAACCCGGACACCGGCGTCGACGCCCTGCGCCTGGTGCATGGCGAGCAGAGCGTGGAGTGGCTCAAGCCGCTGCCGCCGGAAGGCGAGGTGATCGGCCGCACCCGCGTCACCGGCCTGGTGGACAAGGGCGCCGGCAAGGGCGCGCTGCTGTACAGCGAGAAGGTGCTCAGCGACGCCGCCAGCGGCGAGGTGCTGGCCATCGCCCGCGGCACCACCTTCCTGCGCGGCGACGGCGGCTTCGGCGGCGACAGCCAGTCGCTTAGTCAGCCGCACCGCCTGCCCGAGCGCGCGCCGGACCTGGCCATCGACCTGCCGACGCGTCCGGAGCAGGCCCTGTACTACCGCCTCAACGGCGACGACAACCCGATCCACGCCAGCCCGGCGGCCGCGGCCCGCGGCGGCTTCCCCCGGCCGATCCTGCATGGCCTGTGCACCCTCGGCGTGGCCTTCCACGCGCTGCTGCGCGGCTTCGCCGACTACCGCGCGGAACGCTTCGGGCAGTTGCAGGTGCGCTTCTCCGCGCCGGTGTTTCCCGGCGAAACCCTGCGCACGGAAATCTGGAACGACGGCTCCTTCCGCACCCGCGTGGTCGAGCGTGATGTGGTGGTGCTGGACAACGGCCGCGTGCGCCTGACGCCGGAGGCGAACAGCTGAGCCGGGCGGCATGGCGACAACCCCCTCAACCAACCTGCGAGAACAAGAACAATGAGCGCATCCATGAGTCCTCCCCAGGACGCCGGGTTCCCCCGGCGGACCCTGGTCATCGCCTTCTTCTTCTGCTTCCTCGGGCTGCTCGCCGACGGCGTCGACCTGATGTTCCTCGCCTACAGCCTGAACAGCCTCAAGGCCGAGTTCGGCCTGAGCAACTTCGAGGCCGGCTCGCTGGGCAGCATCACCCTGGCCGGCATGGCCATCGGCGGCATCTACGGCGGCTGGTGCTGCGACCGCTTCGGCCGGGTGCGGGTGGTGACCTGGACCATCGTGATCTTCTCGCTCGGCACCGCGCTGCTGGGGCTCACCCACAACTACTGGCAGTTCGCGCTGATCCGCTTCCTGTCCTCGCTGGGCCTGGGTTCGCTGTTCGTCGCCTGCAACATCCTGATGTCCGAGTTCGTTACCACCAAGTACCGCACCACCATCCTGGCGACCATGCAGGCCGGCTGGACCGTGGGCTACCTGGTGGCGACCATCCTCGCCGGGCAGATCATCCCCGAATTCGGCTGGCGCACGCTGTTCTTCACCGCACTGGCGCCGGCGCTGATCTGCCTGGCGCTGCGCCCCTGGGTGCCGGAGTCGCCGTCGTGGCTGGCGGCCCGCGCCCAGCGCCGCCAGCAGCCGGCCGGCGTGCGCGCCGCACCCGCCGCCCGTGGCGGCGTGCAGGGCCTGCTGGCCGATGCGGGCACGCGGCGCATGTTCCTGCTGTGGACGCTGACCTCGTGCTTCCTGCTGTTCGGCTACTACGGCACCAACAACTGGATGCCCTCGTACCTGGAAAGCGAGCTGGGCATGAACTTCAAGTCCATGACCGGCTACATGGTCGGCACCTACACCGCGATGATCCTCGGCAAGGTGGCCGCCGGGGTCGCCTCGGACTACTTCGGCCGCCGCGCCACCTTCGCCGCCGGCGCCATCGGCAGCGCCATCTTCATGCCGCTGATCGTGTTCTGGCACACGCCGGACAACATCGTCTGGATCCTCACCCTGTTCGGCTTCATCTACGGCGTGCCGGTGGGCGTGCTGGCCACCTACATGACCGAAAGCTTCTCCACCCGGGTGCGTGGCGCCGCTGTGGGCACCGCCTACAACCTCGGCCGCGTCGGCGCGGCGGTGGCGCCGGCGGCCATCGGCCTCTTGGCCTCGCACATCTCCATCGGCGCCGGCTTCCTGGTGATGGGCATCACCTACGTGATCACCGGCCTGATCCCGGCGCTGTTCATCCCCGACCGCCTGTACGACCCGAACCGCGCATCGAGCGACGCCGATGCCAGCGTCGAGCCCGCCGCCCCGGCGCGCGCCGACATCGCCGAACCTCGGCCGCTGAAGGCCTGAGCCCATGACGGAGCCCCTTGCGATGAACGATTCACCCATGGCGGCCAGCCTGGCCGAGCCCGCGACGGTGTTTCCCACCGGCCGCTTCACCTTCCAGGAGTTCATCGGCCTGGAACGCTGGGCCGAGGGCGAGCTGGCGCGCATCCGCCTGAAGCACCGCGCGGAGCTGATGAACTACCTCGGCCACTTCCACGGCGGGGTGCTGATGACCGTGCTCGACGCCGCCATGGCCGGAGCCATCCGCATCTGCTCGCCGGGCTGCTCGATGGTCACCATCGACATGGCCACGCACTTCATGGGCACCGCCCGCGGCGAGCTCAACGCCGTCGGCCGGGTGCTGCGGCGCACGCGCAACCTGTGCTTCTGCACAGCCGAGATCCACAACGAGGACGGCGAACTGGTCGCCAGCGCCTCGGGCAGCTTCAAGTACCGGGCCGCCGAGGCCGGGAGCCGTTCCACCGACACGAGTACGACGACATGACCGACACCGCCGAACTGGCCCGCGAGCGCGAGGAGCGCTTGCGCATGATCCGTGACAGCGCCGCCTCCCTGGTCCCGCCCGACGGCGACCTGGGCCGGGTGCGCCGCCTGCGCTTCAGCGCGCCGGGCGTGGACCGCGCAGCCTGGGCCGAAGTCTGCGCCATGGGCTGGCCGGGCTTGCGCCTGGGAGAAGAGTTGGGCGGCAGCGGCCTGGGCATGGCCGAATACGCCGCGCTGCTGGAAGAACTGGGGCGCGGCCTGCTGCCGGAGCCGCTGATCGAAGCGAGCCTGGTGGCGCCGCTGCTGCCGGACGCGGAGCGCGAAGCGCTGCTGGCCGGTGAAAAGCTGGTGCTGCCGGCAGGCATCGCCTACGACGAAGGCGCCGCGCTGCCGCAACTGCGTGACGGCAAGCTGCACGGCGAGGTCGGCCATGTCGCCCTGGGCGCCGCCGCCGATGCCTGGCTGGTGGCTTGCGACGGCGGCCTGGCCCTGGTGGAGCGCGATGCCCAAGCGCTGCGCCTGAGCCAGGAGCCGACCCAGGACGGCGGCCATCTGGCGCGCCTGCGTTTCGACGCCACGCCGGCCCGCGCTCTGGCGGCACCGCCCGCCGCGCTGGACGAAGCCGCGCTGGCCTGCGCCGCCTACCTGGTGGGGCTGATGGATGCCGCCTTCGAGCGCACCCGCGATTACCTCGGCGTGCGCAGCCAGTTCGGCCGCGCCATCGGCAGCTTCCAGGCCCTGCAGCACCGCATGGTCGACCTGAAGATCCAGATCGAACTGGCGCGCGCCGTGGTCGCCCAGGCCGCCGACGCCATCGACGCCCGGTCGCCGCTGGCCGAGGTCCGGCGCCTGGTGTCCACCGCCAAGGTGCGCGCCGCCGAGGCCGCGCTGCTGGTCACCCGCCAGGCGATCCAGCTGCACGGCGGCATCGGCTTCACCGACGAGGCCGACATCGGCCTGTTCCTGCGCCGCGCCATGGTGCTGCTCAACGCCCAGGGTTCGCTGGCCTTCCACAAGGCGCGCTACATCGCGCTGCTGCAACGCGAGGTGGCCTGATGAGCGGGATGCTGCTGCAAGAGACCCACGGCAGCGTGCGCCTGCTGCGCTTCAACAACCCGGCGCGGCGCAACGCGCTGGCCCCGGCGCTGCGCCAGGAACTGCTGCTGGCCCTGCGCGAGGCCGACGCCGACGCGCAGGTGCGCAGCGTGGTGATCACCGGCAGCGCGGAGGTGTTCTGCGCCGGCGGCGACCTCAGCGACATGAACGTCGCCGGGCTCGGCGCCGGCCGCGCGCGCATGCACGACAACGCTGCCCTGGTGCGGCAGATAGTGCGCATGGGCAAGCCGCTGATCGCCGCTATAGAAGGTTGGGCGGTGGGCGCCGGACTGTCCGTGGCGCTGGCCTGCGACAGCCTGGTGTGCGGCGGCACGGCGCGCTTCGCCGCCGGCTTCGGCAAGGTCGGCCTGCTCGCCGACCTCGGCCTGCTGCATACCCTGCCGGCGCGGGTGGGGCACGGCCAGGCCCGGCAGATCCTGATGTTCGGCCAGGTGGTGGAGGCCGAGGAAGCGCTGCGCATCGGCCTGGTGGACCAGCTTTGCGCACCCGGCGCGGCACTGGACGCGGCCATGGCCCGCGCCGCCCTGGTCGAGCAGCAGGCGCCGTTGCCGCTGGCCATGACCAAGGCCCTGCTCGCCGACGGCCTCGACCTGCTGCTGGAGCGCGAGGGCGAGCTGCAGAGCCAGTTGTTCCTCAGCGCCGACCATGCCGAAGGCAAGGCGGCCTTCCTGGCCAAGCGCACCCCCGCATTCACCGGACAATGAGCCGAGGGCACTGAAATGACCGACTACAACGCCATGGGCGACGGCGAGTTCCGCCTGATGGTGCGCGAGTGGATCGCCGCCAACTACCCGCAACGCATCCGCAACCCGGCCCACCGCCTGGGCCGCGACGACACCTGGGAGTGGTACCAGGCGCTGTCGCGCCAGGGCTGGCTGTGCCCCGGCTGGCCGGTGCGCTACGGCGGCATGGGCCTTTCCGCCGGCAAGCAACTGATCATGATCGAGGAAATGGAAGGCTACGGCTGCGCGCGCCTGCCCGACAGCGGCATCACCATGCTCGGCCCGCTGCTGATCCGCTACGGCAGCGACGCCCAGCGCGAGCGCTTCCTGCCGCGCATCCTCAGCGGCGAGGACATCTGGTGCCAGGGCTACAGCGAGCCCAACGCCGGCTCCGACCTGGCCAGCCTGCGCACCGAGGCGGTGCTGGAGGGCGGCCAGTGGGTGATCAACGGCCAGAAGACCTGGACCACCATGGGCAGCGAGGCCAACTGGATCTTCGTGCTGGCGCGCACCGAGCGCGGCGGCAAGCCGCAGCAGGGCATCAGCTTCCTGCTGGTGCCGATGGACAGCCCCGGCGTGGAGGTGCGGCCGATCCTCAACCTGGAGCTGCAGGGCGAGTTCTGCGAGGTGTTCTTCAACGACGTGCGGGTGCCGGCCGACCACCTGGTGGGCGAGGTCAACCAGGGCTGGAGCATGGCCAAGGCGCTGCTGGGCTTCGAGCGCATCTTCCTCGGCTCGCCCAAGCAGGCCACCTTCGCCTTCGAGCGCCTGGCGCGCCTGGCCCGGCGCCAGGGCCTGTGGGACGACCCGGCGTTCGCCCAGCGCTTCGCCGCGCTGAGCATGGACCTGGACTGCCACAAGGCGCTGTACGGGCACTTCGCCGAGCGCCTGCGGTGCGGCGAGAACCTGGGGCCGGAGGTGTCGATGCTGAAAATCCACCAGTCCGAGCTGTACCAGCGCATCAGCGAGCTGGGCCTGGAGATCGCCGGCCCCGATTCGGCGCTGCTGCAGCCCTTGGCCGACGACCCCGAGCTGCACCCGGCGGGCATCTTCATCCAGTCGCGGCCCACCACCATCTACGGCGGCACCAACGAAATCCAGCGCAACATCCTGGCCAAGAGCCTGCTCGGCCTGCCGGGTTGAAGGCCGCACCTGAATCCATACGAGAGGAAAGAGCGATGACCGAACGACTGAACGAAGGCAAGGTAGCGATCGTCACCGGCGCCGGTGGCGGCATCGGCCGCGAGATCGCCCTGGCCCTGGCCGACAGCGGGGCGAAGGTGCTGATCAACGACATCGGCGTGTCGCTGGGTGGCGAGGGCGGCTCGGCCTCGCCGGCCGAGGAAACCCTCGGGCTGATCCGCCAGCGCGGCGGCGAGGGGGCGATCAACACCGACAGCGTGTCGGACTGGGACAGCGCCCGGCGCATCGTCGCCAGCGCCCTGGACGCCTTCGGCCAGCTGGACATAGTAGTCAACAACGCCGGCATCCTGCGCGACGCCATCTTCCACAAGATGAGCGCCGAGGACTGGCTGTCGGTGATCAACGTGCACCTCAACGGCAGCTTCTTCGTCAGCCGCGCCGCCGCCGAGCGCTTCCGCGAACAGGGCAGCGGCGCCTTCGTGCACATGACCAGCACCTCGGGGCTGATCGGCAACTTCGGCCAGGCCAACTACTCGGCGGCCAAGCTGGGCATAGTGGCGCTGTCCAAGTCCATCGCCCTCGACATGCAGCGCTACAAGGTGCGTTCCAACTGCATCGCGCCCTTCGCCTGGAGCCGCATGACCGACTCCATCCCGGCCGATACCCCGGAACAGAAGGCGCGGGTGGAGAAGCTGCAGCGCATGACCCCCGACAAGAACGCGCCGCTGGCCGTGTACCTGGCCTCCGATGCCGCCCGCGAGGTCAACGGCCAGGTGTTCGCCGCGCGCAACCACGAGCTGTTCCTGATGAGCCAGAGCCGCCCGCTGCGTAGCGTGCACAGCGAGCACGGCTGGACCCCGCAGAGCATCGCCGAGCACGGCATGCCGGCGCTGCGCGGCAGCTTCATGGACCTGGCGCGCAGCCCGGACGTGTTCTCCTGGGACCCGATCTGACCACGGAGGCGTCATGGGCATCTTCAACACCCGTTTCACCGAGACCTTCGGCGTCGAGCACCCGATCATGCAGGGCGGCATGCAGTGGGTGGGGCGCGCCGAGCTGGCCGCGGCGGTGGCCAACGCCGGCGGCCTGGCGACGCTGTCGGCGCTGACGCAGCCGAGCCCGGAGGCGCTGGCCGGGGAGATCGCGCGCTGCCGCGAGCTGACCGACAAGCCCTTCGGCGTCAACCTGACGCTGCTGCCGACGCAGAAGCCGGTGCCCTACGCCGAATACCGCGCGGCGATCATCGAGGCCGGCATCGGCGTCGTCGAGACCGCCGGCAACAACCCCGGCGAGCACATCGCCGAGCTGCGCCGGCATGGCGTCAAGGTGATCCACAAGTGCACCTCGCTGCGCCATGCGCTCAAGGCCGAGCAACTGGGCGTGGACGCGGTGTCCATCGACGGCTTCGAGTGCGCCGGCCACCCAGGCGAGGATGACATCCCCGGGCTGGTGCTGATCCCGGTCGCGGCCAACCGCCTGCGGGTGCCGATCATCGCTTCCGGCGGTTTCGCCGACGGCCGCGGGCTGGTGGCGGCGCTGGCGCTGGGGGCGGACGCGATCAACATGGGCACGCGCTTCCTCAGCACCCGCGAATGCCCGATCCATCCGCAGGTGAAGGCGGCCATCCGCGCCGCCGACGAGCGTTCCACCGACCTCATCATGCGCAGTCTGCGCAACACCGCGCGGGTGGCGCGCAACGCGGTGAGCCAGGAAGTGCGGGCGATCGAGGCGCGCGGCGGCGCCACCTACGCCGACATCGCCGCGCTGGTCAGCGGCCAGCGCGGGCGCGGCGTCTACGAGCAGGGCGACACCGACCTGGGCATCTGGTCGGCCGGCATGGTCCAGGGCCTGATCGATGACGAGCCAAGTTGCGCCGAGCTGCTGCGCGGCATCGTCGAACAGGCCCGCACCCTGGTGCGCCAGCGCCTGGAGGGCATGCTCGCCGACTGACCGCCATCCCCCACGCGGCGCCGCAGGAGGGCGCCGCCTCACCTCACCGAACGAAGAGACAACAACAATGAAAAATCTTCCCGCACGGGCGTTGGCCTCGGTCGCCGCCTGCCTGCCGTTCTGCGCCCAGGCCGACTTCATCGGCGACAGCAAGGCCAGCCTGGAACTGCGCAACTTCTACTTCAACCGCGATTATCGCCAGGCCGGCGCCAGCCAGTCCTACTCGGAGGAGTGGGCCCAGGGCTTCCTGCTGCGCTACGAGTCCGGCTACACCGAGGGCAGCATTGGCGTGGGCCTGGACGCCCTGGGCCTGCTCGGGCTCAAGCTCGACTCCAGCCCGGACCGCTCCGGCTCCGGCCTGCTGCCGTACTCGGCCGGCGAGCGCCGCGCCGCCGACGACTATTCCGACCTGGGCCTGACCGCCAAGCTGCGCGCCTCCAACAGCACGCTGAAGATCGGCACCCTGACGCCCAAGCTGCCGGTGGTGCAGTACAACGACACCCGCCTGCACCCGCAGACCTTCCAGGGCGGCTTGGCAGAAATCAACGAGATCGACGGCCTGGCCGTGCAACTCGGCCAGTTGCGCCAGGTGAAGCAGCGCGACTCCACCAACGCCGAGGACCTGAGCATCACCCGCGGCAACAAGCGCAACATCCTGCCCGGGCGGCACAGCGCCAGCGACCGCTTCAACCTGGCCGGCGGCACTTACCGCTGGAACGAGAACCTGAGCACCAGCTACCACTACGGCAACCTGGAGGACTTCTACCGCCAGCACTACCTGGGCCTGGTGCACCTGCTACCGATCGCCAAGGACCAGTCGCTGAAGTCCGACATCCGCTGGGCGCGCTCCACCGACGAGGGCGGCAGCAACGTCGACAACCGCGCGCTCAACGCCCTGTTCACCTACCGCCTGGGCGGCCATGGCTTCGGCCTGGGCTACCAGCGCATGTCCGGCGACACCGGCTACGCCTACCTGGCCGGCACCGACCCGTACCTGACCAACTTCGTGCAGATCGGCGACTTCGCCAACAAGGACGAGCGCTCCTGGCAGCTGCGCTACGACTTCGACTTCGCCGCCGTCGGCCTGCCCGGGCTGACCTTCATGACGCGCTACCTGCGCGGCGACAACATCGACCTGCTCGATGGCCGGGGCAACGGCAAGGAATGGGAACGCGACACCGACATCGGCTACGTGGTGCAGAGCGGGGCGCTGAAGAACCTGGGCCTGAAGGTGCGCAACGGCAGTTTCCGCAGCGACTTCGGCAACGACGTGGACGAAACCCGCGTCATCATTAGTTACACATTGCCGCTCTGGTAAAGGCGATGCGGCCCGCGCCAAGAGGGGGCGGGCCGCCGGGGGAAGGGTTCAGATGCCCATGTTGGCCAGGCTCTGCATGATCGAGCGCAGGGTGCCGGCGAGGGTCGGGTGGCTGACCTCGAAGCGCTCCACCGCCAGGTTGACGCCATCCAGCAGGCTGTCGTCGGCGAGGGCTTCCTCGTTGGCCAGTTGCAGTTCGATGTCTTCTATCAGCGTCTCCAGCTCCCCGCGCTGCTCTTCGCTCAGCGGCGGCTGCTGTTCCAACTGGTCGCGCAGTCGCTGCAGTTCTTCACGCAGTTGACGTGTCGGCATGGTGGTTTCCTTCTGCGGTGGCTACCCAGGATGGACCGCCGCGCGGCGGCGAAAAATCCATCTCCATGCCACACAGCTTAACCCGCCGAACGCAACCGTGTCTGATGCCCGTCAATGCGCAGCAGGCGCTCCAGCAGCGGGAAGAAGTGCGCGAGCTCCGGGGTGCGCATGGCCGGGTCCTTGCCCAGGTCGTCCAGGCGCCGCAGGGTGATGGCGTCCTGGGCGTAGGGGGCGCTGAGGAAGGCGCTGGCGCCGCGCTCGTCGAAGGGCCCGCCCTGCAGCGCCAGGCTGTGCCGCGAGGCCGGCGACAGGCCGGCGTGGTAGGCGGCGTCCACCGCGCACAGGTAGCGCTTGGCGGCCACGTGCAGGCGGACCGGTTGCCACACCGATTCGGGCAGCAGCTCGCGCAGCAGCTTGGCGCCGACTTCCTCGTGGCGCAGGTCGCGGGCCTCGATCTCGTCGGGGTTCTCGTAGAGGTGGCCGATGTCGTGCAGCAGCGCGGCGATCACCAGGGCGTCGGAGCAGCCGGCGCGCTCGGCCAGGGTGGCGCATTGCAGGGCGTGCTCGGCCTGGCTCACCGATTCGCCGTAGGGCTCGGCGCCGTGGCTGGCGAAGCGTTCGGCCAGCTCGTCGAGGAAGGCGTGGCGGGCGCGGTTCATGGTTTTTCTCCTTTGGCGCGGCGGCTGGCGATGTCCAGCAGGCAGGAATCCAACTCGCCCAGGTGGTCGATGACCGAGTGCACGCCCAGGCGGTACAGGCCGAAGGTCGCCTGGGCGCGGCGCAGGTCGCGCTGGGGGCCGTCCAGCGCCTCCCAGTCGCGCATCGACAGGCCGCACAGCGGGCCGCTGGCGGCCAGGCCGATGGTCCACAGCCCGGCATTGAGGCCGGCCTGGAGCAGCCGTGGCTGGCTGCTCACCAGCACGCAGCCGTCCAGCTGCGGGGTGCCCAGCTCCATCAGCGCGCGCCAGCAGGCGTCCGGCGCCGGCCAGGGCCGCCCGGCGTGGGCGATGCCGCTGTCCAGGGCGCCGTCGAGGGCGGCGGCCAGGCGTTCGCTGGCCGGCTCCGGCAGTTCCTCCAGCCAGGCGCAGGGCACGCCCTGGCGGTTCAGCTGGTGCAGGGCGGGCAGGGCTTCGGCGATGGGTTCGGCATGGGCGTCGGCGGCTTCGGCCAGGCGTTTGCGGAAGCGCGCGACCTCATCGGCGCTGGGCAGGCGGCCGAGCACATGGCCCAGGGCCTGCTGCGGAGCCAGGGTGGCGGCCTCGGCGAGGCGTTCCTGCGGGCAGTCCGGGCAGCTCTGCTGCAGGGCGCGGGGCAGGGTGCGGGCGCCGAAGTCCACCAGGTCGCCGGCGAGTCCGAAGAGCAGGGAAGTGAAGCGGGGCAGGTCGGCGGCAGTCGAGGCGGGCATGGCGGGGTGTCTGGACAATGGTCTAGGCCAGACTAGACGCGCATTGTGACGATCCGGTGAAGCCGGTCTGCGCGCGGGTCCGCTGCCTTTATAATGTCGCGCCTTTCGCTGGAGAGCCCGCCATGGCGGCCTGGCCGCGAAGCTGCCGGGCGAGCCGGGGCAGTTCCTCGAACGCCCGTGCCTCCCTGTAACCGTAGGAGCGGACTCTGCCCGCGATTCGGGCTTCCAGTAGCGTAGGGCGAATAACCGTTCGCGGTTATCCGCCGCCTCACCTTTCTCATCGACCCTGCCTCGGTCGATCCGGGGGAATGCGTGACCAGCGCCAGGCTCGACACCGAGCGGGCCG
The DNA here is from genome assembly GCF_022760135.1 of Pseudomonas sp. M1. Classification (NCBI taxonomy): domain Bacteria; kingdom Pseudomonadati; phylum Pseudomonadota; class Gammaproteobacteria; order Pseudomonadales; family Pseudomonadaceae; genus Pseudomonas; species Pseudomonas sp. M1. Next base: position 4,421,374 of record NZ_CP094343.1, on the reverse strand, counting down.
GTAACCAAGGTCAAACGGCGGATAACGCCATAGGCGTTATGCGCCCTACGGATTTCCAGAGAACTTTGGGGGCTGGGCTCAAGAGCGCCCTCACCCCAGCCCTCTCCCGGAGGGAGAGGGGGCCATTCGTGCCACCGGGGCATCCGGCGTGGCCGGTGAACCAATCGCGGACGAAGTCCGCTCCTACGCCGGTGCTTCCAGTAGCGTAGGGCGAATAACCGTTCGCGGTTATCCGCCGCCTCACCTTTCTCATCGACCCTGCCTCGGTCGGTCCGGGGGAATGCGCGACCAGCGCCAGGCTCGACACCGAGCGGGCCGGTAACCAAGGTCAAACGGCGGATAACGCCGTAGGCGTTATGCGCCCTACGGATTTCCAGGGAGCTTTGGGTGCTGGCCCAGCACCGCAGCCCCTGGCAAACACCGTTCGCGAGCAAGCTCGCTCCTACGAAGAGCCTTCCGAGGCAGTCGGCAAGAGCGTCGCATCGGCACAAAAGCTGGCTCTTGGCTATCGTGAGGGGGAGGGCGGCGCTTCCGGACGCGCGCCGGGTGCGAAGGCGTTAGAAACAATCCGATGTCTGCAAATCGAACTTGGAACTATATACTGCGCAGCGGTTCGAGGCCGCGGCGGCGGCCTCATGAGACTTTCAAAGGAGAAACCCGATGCGCCCACACGGCGTCAACTGGATGCAGCGCACCGCTCGCCTGCTGGCCGGAGCCAGCCTGGCCATGCTCCCCTTCCTGGCCCAGGCCGCGAGCGAGGACGACCCCTGGGAGAGCGTCAACCGCCCGATCTTCGTGTTCAACGACACCCTCGACACCTATGCGCTGAAGCCCCTGGCGCAGGGCTACCAGAAGGTGACGCCGAATTTCGTGCAGGACGGCATCCACAACTTCTTCAGCAACATCGGCGACGTGCGCAACCTGGCCAACGACCTGCTGCAAGGCAAGCTCGAGCACGCCGGCGTCGACACCAGCCGCCTGCTGTTCAACACCACCTTCGGCCTGGCCGGCTTCATCGACGTGGCCACCCGCATGGGCCTGCAGCGCAACGACGAGGACTTCGGCCAGACCCTCGGCTACTGGGGCGTGGGCAGCGGCCCGTACGTGATGCTGCCGCTGCTGGGCCCGAGCACCCTGCGCGACGCGCCGTCGAAGATCCCGGACGCCTATACCGGCATGTACCCGTACATCGACGACGTGTCCGTGCGCAACAGCATCCGCGCCGTGGACGTGGTCGACACCCGCGCCGACCTGCTCAGGTCCGAGAAGCTGATTTCCGGCGACAAGTACACCTTCATCCGCAACGCCTACCTGCAGAACCGCGAGTTCAAGGTCAAGGACGGCCAGGTCGAAGACGACTTCTGACACGCCCGCCACCCATCCGCCCCGGGGCTGCCGCAAGCGCGCCGAGCCGCCGTCTTGAACCCGGGGGCGGATGGGAGTAGTGTCTGCGCCTTGTCGCACCCGACCCGCGCCGTTTTCATTGCCATGCGCGCCCACTCCACCACCTCCGGCGCCGTTTGCCTGGACAACCCATGCACAAACCCAGTGCCACGCTGCTGATCATCGATGACGACGAGGCCGTTCGCGAAAGCCTCGCGGCCTACCTGGAAGACAGTGGTTTCAAAGTCCTGCAGGCGACCAACGGCCAGCAGGGCCTGCAGGTCTTCCAGCACGAACTGCCCGACCTGGTCATCTGTGACCTGCGCATGCCGCAGATGGACGGCCTGGAGCTGATCCGCCGGGTCAGCGAGATGGCGGTGGAAACGCCGGTCATCGTGCTTTCCGGGGCCGGGGTGATGAGCGACGTGGTCGAGGCCCTGCGCCTGGGCGCCGCGGACTACCTGATCAAGCCCCTGGAAGACCTGGCCGTGCTGGAGCACTCGGTGCGCCGCGCCCTGGACCGCGCCTACCTGCGTTCGGAGAACCGCCGCTACCGCGAGAAGCTGGAAGCCGCCAACCGCGAACTGCAGGCCAGCCTGAACCTGCTGCAGGAAGACCAGAACGCCGGGCGCCAGGTGCAGATGAACATGCTGCCGGTGACGCCCTGGGAAGCCGAGGGGCTGAAGTTCGCCCACCAGATCATCCCGTCGCTGTACCTGTCCGGCGACTTCGTCGACTACTTCCGCGTCGACGAGCGGCGCATCGGCTTCTACCTGGCCGACGTCTCCGGCCATGGCGCCTCCTCGGCGTTCGTGACCGTGCTGCTGAAGTTCATGACCACCCGCCTGCTGTACGAGTCGCGGCGCGCGGGCACGCTGCCCGAGTTCAAGCCCTCCGAGGTGCTCGGGCACATCAACCGCGGGTTGATCAACACCAAGCTGGGCAAGCACGTGACCATGCTTGGCGGGGTGATCGACCTGGAAACCGATCGCCTGACCTACAGCATCGGTGGCCACCTGCCGCTGCCGGTACTCTATGTCGACGGCGAAGCACGCTACCTCGAGGGCCGCGGCCTGCCCGTGGGCCTGTTCGAGGACGCCACCTACGACGACCGGACCATGGACCTGCCCAGGTCCTTCAGCCTGTCGTTGTTCTCCGACGGCATACTGGATGTGCTGCCCGGGGCTACATTGAAAGAAAAGGAGACGGCCCTGCCCGAGCAGGTCGTCGCCGCCGGCGGGACGCTGGACGGCCTGCGCCAGGTCTTCGGACTGGCCAAGTTGTCCGAGATGCCGGATGATATCGCCTTGCTGGTGTTGAGCAGGAACCTTGCATGAGTACCGGTAAAATCCAGTTCGCCGAGCAGGATGGCTCATTCGTCCTGAAGTTCGTGGGCGAAGTCCGACTGACCCTGTGTTCGGCGCTGGATGCCACCATTGAAAAAATCTTCGCCGCGTTGAATTTCACGGCGATCATCATCGATCTCACGGAAACCCAGAGCATCGACAGCACCACCCTGGGCCTGCTGGCCAAGCTGTCGATCCTCTCGCGGCAGAAGGTGGGGCTGTTGCCGACCCTGGTGACCACCAATCCGGACATCACCCGGTTGCTGCAGTCCATGGGCTTCGACCAGGTGTTCAACATCGTCGACCGGCCCATCCCCTGCACGGACTGCCTCACCGACCTGCCGCCCCAGGACCAGTCCGAGGACGTGGTGCGCAGCAAGGTGCTGGAGGCCCACCGCATCCTCATGGGCCTGAACGAGTCCAACCGTGAAGCCTTCCACGACCTGGTGAGTGCCCTCGAGCACCACTGATCCGCGCGAAGCCCGTCGATAGATAGAACGCAAACCGGCGCCCTGGGGCGCCGGTTCGTTTTGCTGCGCGTGGGTTTCAGCGGCCGCCGAGCAGGGCTTCCAGCTTCTCCTGGTCGCGGGCGAACAGGCGGATGCCCTCAGCCAGCTTCTCGGTGGCCATGGCGTCCTCGTTCATCTGCCAGCGGAAGGCGCTCTCGTCCAGCACCTGGCGCGCCTCGCCGCCGCCGGGTTGCAGGGTGCGCGGCAGTTCGCCCTGGGCGTCGGCCAACTGCTGCAGCAGGTCGGGGCTGATGGTCAGGCGGTCGCAGCCGGCCAGTTGCTCGATCTGCCCGAGGTTGCGGAAGCTCGCGCCCATCACCACGGTGCGGTAGCCATTGGCCTTGTAATAGCGGTAGATGCGCGACACTGACTGCACGCCCGGGTCCTCGGCGCCGACGTAGTCGCGGGCGTTGGCCTTCTTGTACCAGTCGTAGATGCGGCCGACGAAGGGCGAGATGAGGAACACCCCGGCGTCGGCGCAGGCCGCGGCCTGGGCGAAGGAGAACAGCAGGGTGAGGTTGGTCTGGATGCCGTCGCGCTCCAGCTGTTCGGCGGCGCGGATGCCTTCCCAGGTGGAGGCGATCTTGATCAGCACGCGATCCTTGCCGACGCCTTGCTCGTCGTACAGCTCGACCAGCCGGCGGGCGCGGGCCAGGGTGTCCTCGGTGTCGAAGGACAGGCGGGCGTCCACTTCGGTGGAGACGCGACCGGGAATGACCCCGAGGATGTCCTTGCCCACCGCCACGGCGAAGCGGTCGCAGGCAAGGCCGGCGTCGCCGCCGCTGGCCGCGGTGGCGCGGGCCAGGTGCTCGGCGTAGCGGGGCAGGGCGGCGGCCTTGAGCAGCAGCGAGGGGTTGGTGGTGGCATCCACCGGCTTCAGGCGGGCAATGGCGTCGAAATCACCAGTATCGGCGACGACGGTGGTGTACTGCTTCAGTTGTTCCAGCTTGGAGGTCATGGCAGGTCTTCCGAGTGCGATCCCCATGACCTTACCCGAGCGCAACCCCGCGCTCAACGGGACCTAGCGGCCTGCGAGAAGTTCGATGGCCTGGTCGAGCACCCGCAGCGGATCGGCGGCCTTGTGCACGTCCACCGAAAGCAGTTGGCGGAAGCGCCGGGCACCGGGGAAACCCTGGCCAAGGCCGAGCACGTGACGCGTCACATGGTGCATGGCGCCGCCCTCGGCGATGTGCCGCTGGATGTACGGGCGCATCCGCGCCAGGGCCTCGGCGCGGCTGATCGCCGGGGCATCGGCGCCGTACAGAGCGGCGTCCACCTGGGCCAGCAGGTAGGGGTTGTGGTACGCCTCGCGGCCGAGCATCACGCCGTCGAAGGTGCGCAGGTGCTCCTGGCATTCGGCCAGGGTCTTGATGCCGCCGTTGAGGACGATCTCCAGGTCCGGAAAATCCCGCTTGAGCTGCGCCGCCACCTCGTAGCGCAGCGGCGGAACCTCGCGGTTCTCCTTGGGCGAAAGCCCTTCGAGGATGGCAATGCGCGCATGCACGGTGAAGCTGCGGCAGCCGGCCTCGCGCACCTGGCCGACGAAGTCGCACAGCTCGGCATAGCTGTCGCGCCCGTTGATGCCGATGCGGTGCTTGACCGTGACCGGAATGGAAACCGCCTCGCGCATGGCCAGGACGCACTCGGCCACCAGCGCCGGATGGGCCATCAGACAGGCGCCGATCATATTGTGCTGCACCCGGTCGCTGGGGCAGCCGACGTTCAGGTTGACCTCGTCGTAACCCGCCGCCTCCGCCAGCTTCGCCGCCGCCGCCAGCTCGGCCGGCACGCTGCCGCCCAGCTGCAGCGCCAGCGGGTGCTCGCACTCGTCATGGCGCAGGAAGCGCGCGGCATCGCCATGCAGCAAGGCCCCGGTGGTGACCATCTCGGTGTAGAGCAGGGCATGGCTCGACAGCTGGCGCAGGAAGAACCGGCAGTGGCGGTCGGTCCAGTCCATCATGGGCGCCACGGAGAAACGGCGGGAGGGCTCGGGGCGCGCGATTGCTGGCGTGGTGGGCGATTCTGGAGGCATCTCGGTGGATCGTGTTCCGCTGCGTTTCGGGGCGTTTCCGCTTGTGCCTGACGCTTCGCCGGTGCCGGGTATCCGGTCAGCCTGGCTGATCGTTGGCAAGCGGAAACGCAAGGATGGAACCGTCGCTCATGCGGTACGGATCAGGATCATGGGCGACGGCCGGTAATTCTATCAGGAATCCCTGGCCGTCGATCGCCGGCAGGCGGCCGGAGCCTGGGCCCGCGCGCCGACGCCGGCCACCTGTCCGGCGTCGTCGTTCTACTGCGGCCTTACAGGCGCAGGAGGCCGATACCGCCCTCGATGCTGAACCGCGTGCCATAGGGCTGCGACAGCCGTGCAAAGCGTTCGAGGATGGCGCGGCCATGTTCGCCTTCGGCCAGGCGCGGGCGCCCGCGGCGATGAATGGCCTCGCCCAGGCCCAGGCTGACCGGGTGCAGCTCGATGGCCTGCAGGCGGCCGCCGTCGAAGCGGCAGACCGGCACCAGGGTTTCCCAGAAGCGCGCGTCCGCGGGGAAGCTGCGGGTGTCGTTGCGGGTGCGCTGCTGGAAGACCTTGGAGGGCGTCTGCTCGCGATCGACGCGGAACTGCTCGTAGCTATCCACCGGCAGGCGCTCCACCAATTCGTTCTGGCCGATGAAGTTGCCCAGGCTGTAGAAGATCGGCTTGCCGTTGTAGATCTCCATGCCGCGCAGCAGGTGCGGGCCGTGGCCGACCACGATGTCGACGCCGGCGTCGATCATCCGCCGCGCCACCGGCTGGAGGAATTCCGCCGGGGTTTCCAGGTCCCACTCGCCCTCGGCGTTGTAGCCCAGCTCGTGGGCGTGGATGCTCAGCACCACCACGTCGGCCATCACCCGCGCCTCCTCGACCCAGCGCAGGATGTCGTCGACGTCCTTCTTGCGCGGCGTGGTGCGCAGGCGCGTCTGCTGGCCCTCGCGGAACAGCACCGGGGTGAAGGGGCCGAACACCGCCAGCGACGGGTGCGGCAGCGGGTGGGCGAAACCCAGGTCCACCGCGCCCTGGTACAGGCGGTCCAGGCCGAGGCCGGCGATCAGCTCGCGCACCTGGGCCATCTGCGCCGGGGTCACTTCGTGCACGGTGTCGAAGCGCAGTGGGTTCAGGCCCGGGCGGCCGGGCATGTCGCGGCTCTGGTCGCTGGCTTCCTGGCCCTTGCCGAAGGTGGCGCTGCAGGCGAGCAGGGCCACGCTGCCCGCCGGGCGCGTGCAATAGACCGGGCGCCGCGCCTCTTCCAGGTTGCGCCCGGTGCCGGCGTAGAGCAGTTCGCGCTGGCGCAACTGCCGGTGCATGGCGTGCAGGCCGGAGATGCTGTAGTCCAGCGCGTGGTTGTTGGCGGTGGAGAACAGGTCGAAGCCGCCCGCCACCAGCTCGTCGAGAATCCAGGCCGGGGCGCCGAAGTGCGAGCCGCCGCTTTCCAGGGCCGGGTCGCCGGCGAAGTCGTTGGGCAGCACTTCCAGGTTGGTGAAGCTGACGTCCGCGCTGCGGATCAGGTCGAACAGCGGGCGCAGGGTCGCGTCCTCGAGGCTGTTCAGGCGGCGCTGCAGGATGCTGTCGCCGGTCAACGCAATCTTCATGCTCGTCCCCATGGGCTGCCAGGTTGGATGGCGCGGACTATAGGGCAAGGCGCGCCGCGTACCGGCTGAATCCTGCTTATCCCGATAGCCGCTGGTTATCGGCGCCGTGGGGGCGCTTTTGGCTATGGGCATAAGTTTTTTTCAGAGGCCAGCCGTGTGACGCGGCTCTTACTATGCGACCGCCTCCCGGGTCGCCGTGTTCTTCATGGCGCCGGGCAGTGCGGGAAGCCCCCGGGCTCCCCCCTTGAAGCACGTTCCTGGCGGAGAACAGCATGAAAAGAACAAGAACCGAAGGTGCGTCCCTGCGGCCGCGGAAACTGGCATTGGCGGTCGGCATGGCCCTGGGCGGCGCGCTGCCGGCCCACGCGGCAACCTTCAACATCGGGGAGATCGAGGGGCGTTTCGACTCCAGCCTGTCCATCGGCGCCAGCTGGGCCATGGACAACCCGGACAAGAAATTCATCGGCAGCCGCAACGGCGGCAGCGCCTCCAGCGCCACCTCCGACGACAACCGGCTGAACTTCAAGAAGGGCGAGGCCTTCTCCAAGCTGTTCAAGGGCGTGCACGACCTCGAGCTGAAGTACCAGGACACCGGCGTGTTCCTGCGCGGCAAGTACTGGTACGACTTCGAGCTCAAGGACGGCCACCAGCACCTCTACGACATCGACGACAGCGGCCGCGACCAGGCCGCGCGCTCCTCCGGCGCCCAACTGCTCGACGCCTTCGTCTACCACAACTACAGCGTCCGCGACCTGCCCGGCAGCGTGCGCCTGGGCAAGCAGGTGGTGAGCTGGGGCGAGAGCACCTTCATCCAGAACGGCATCAACAGCATCAACCCGGTGGACGTCTCGGCCCTGCGCCGGCCCGGCTCGGAGGTCAAGGAAGCGCTGATCCCGGTGCCGATGTTCTATTTCAACCAGGGCATCGTCGAGAACCTGTCGCTGGAAGCCTTCTACCAGCTGAAATGGGAAAAGACCGTGGTGGACAACTGCGGCACCTTCTTCGGCAGCGATATCGTCGCCCAGGGTTGCGACACGGGCATGGCGATCAACGGCAGCGACTTCGACCGCGACATCGACGGCACCGGCGTGCGGGGCGGCTATGGCTACGTGCCGCGGCTGGGCGACAAGGATGCCCGCGACGGCGGCCAGTTCGGCGTGGCCCTGCACTGGATGGCCGAGTCGCTGAACGACACCGAGTTCGGCCTCTACGCCATGAACTACCACAGCCGTACGCCCTACAGCAGCTGGATCGTCGGCAAGGGCGCGCTGGCCGATCCGGTCGGCGGGCTGTTCGGCCAGGGCGGGCGCAGCACCGCGCGCTACTTCCTGACCTACCCCGAAGACATCCGCCTGTACGGCCTGAGCTTCAACACCACGGTGGGCACCGCGGCGCTCTCCGGCGAAATCAGCTACCGGCCGAACATGCCGCTGGGGCTCAACGGCACCGACATTTCCGCCGCCGCCACTCTCGGCGCGGCATCGACCAACCCGGCGGTCAACGCCGGCCTGCCGATCTTCGCCAGCGGCTGGGCCGACTCGGCCTACGGTTCGCTGATCCAGGGCTACCAGCGCAAGCCGGTGACCCAGGCGCAGGTCACCCTGACCAACACCTTCGACAACCTGCCGCTGGTGCGCGCCGACCGCCTGACCCTGGTCGGCGAGGTCGGCTTCACCCACGTCAGCGATCTCGGCCCCACCGACGGCAGCGCCCTGCGTTTCGGCCGCAGCAGCGTCTATGGCAACGGCGAGCTGGGCGCGGCGGGCAGTTCCTCGCTGCTGGGCCTTGCGGGCAACGCGCTGTGCACCGGGGTGGTCAACACCGCCAACCCCGGCGAGTGCAACAGCCACGGCTTCTACACCGGCAATTCCTGGGGCTACCGCCTGCGCGGCCAGCTCGAATACAACGACATGATCGGCGGCGTGACGCTCAAGCCGAACCTGTCGTTCGCCCACGACGTGCAGGGCTACGGCCCGACCTTCAGCGAAGGCGAGAAGGCCCTGAGCATCGGCCTGGACGGCGAATACCTGAGCAAATACACCGCCAGCATCAGCTACACCGACTACTTCGGCGGCGACTACAACACCAACACCGACCGCGACTTCCTCGCCGTCAGCCTGGGCGTCAGCTTCTGACGCCCCCCGGAGGACCCACCATGCAGCACAAGCTCCTGCTCAAGGCCGGCTGCCTCAGCCTCGGTCTGCTCGCCGGCCAGGTCATGGCCGCCGTCTCCGCCGACCAGGTCGCGCGCCTGGGCGCCGACCTGACCCCCATGGGCGCCGAGAAGGCCGGCAACGCCGATGGCAGCATCCCGGCCTGGACCGGCGGCCTCGCCACCAACGCCGGCGCCCTGGATGCCGCAGGCTTCCTCGCCGACCCCTACGCCGGCGAGAAGCCGCTGTTCACCATCACCGCGCAGAACGCCGAGCAGTACAAGGCGAAGCTGACCCCCGGCCAGCTGGCGATGTTCAAGCGCTTCCCGGACAGCTACCGCATCCCGGTCTACCCCAGCCACCGCAGCGCCGCCTACCCGGCCGAAGTGCTCGCCGCGGTGAAGGCCAACGCCGGCGCCACCCATCTCGCCGAGGGCGGCAACGGCCTGGAGAACTTCAAGGTCTCGATTCCCTTCCCGATCCCGCAGAACGGCCTGGAGGCGATCTGGAACCACGTCACCCGCTACCGCGGCAAGACCATGCTGCGCACCACCGCGCAGATGAACCCGCAGAGCAACGGCGACTACACCATCAGCTACATGAAGGAGCAGTTCGCCTTCCCCTTCGGGCTGAAGGACTACGACCCGGCGAAGATGGACAACATCCTCTACTACTTCCGCCAGGAGATTCTCTCGCCGCCGCGCCGCGCCGGCAGCGTGATGCTGGTGCTGGAGACCATCGACCAGGTCAAGGAACCGCGCATGGCCTGGATGTACAACGCCGGCCAGCGCCGCGTGCGCCGCGCCCCGCAGGTGGCCTACGACAGCCCCGGCGCCGAAGGCATGCGCACCTACGACGATTTCGACATGTTCAACGGCTCGCCCGACCGCTACGACTGGAAGCTGCTGGGCAAGCAGGAGCTGTACATCCCCTACAACAGCTTCGCCCTGGACTCGCCCAAGGCGAAGTACGCCGACATCGTCAAGCCGGGCCACCTGAACCCCGACTACACCCGCTACGAACTGCACCGCGTGTGGCACGTGGAGGCGACCCTGAAGCCGGGCCAGCGCCACGTCTACAGCAAGCGCGACCTGTACATCGACGAAGACAGCTGGCAGATCGCCGAGGCCGACGCCTACGACGGCCGCGGCAACCTCTGGCGCGTTTCCGAGGGCCACGCGCGGCCGTTCTACGACCAGCAGTTCACCTGGCTGACCGCCGAGACCCACTACGACGTGGTGTCCGGGCGCTACACGGTGTCGGGCCTGCGCAACGAGGAGAAGGGCGCGTACCGCTTCGACCTCGAGTCCACCAGCAATGACTTCACTCCCAGCGCCTTGCGTGCTACCGGGATTCGTTGAGTCGACAGAGCAACTCCATCGATGTTCTCTTTGTGGGCGGCCGGATGGCCGCCTTTTTTTCGGGGGTATTTACAGGGGGAGTTTGCTGGTGAATTGGGTGTTTTGGGGGGGAAGAGCACCCTCTCCCCAGCCCTCTCCCTGAAGGGAGAGGGGGCTTGTCCGTGCCGAGAGGGCGGTTGGCTTCAGTCGGCAACTTTCGGTGTTGCCGGCTGACTCCAGAGCACCAGCGTCTGCCCAACGGTCCCCTCTCCCTTCAGGGAGAGGGTTAGGGAGAGGGAACGGACTAGACCCTTACACCTTCCCCACCAGCAGACCCCCACGCCCAACCCAATGCCCCACCAGCCACGACCAACCACTCACCCGGGAATCCAGCGCTTTTTACAATTGGCCGCTGCCTTCCCACGCTATTTTTGCTTTACCTTGCGCGGTACAAGTCGAATAGAGCGGTCGTAGCCCCATCATGAAGTTGCATCAACTGCGCGCCCTGGTCGCCATCTGCGAGAGTGGCAGCATCCAGGAGGCCTCGCGCCTGCTGCATATCTCGCAGCCGGCCCTGTCCAAGAGCATCAAGGAACTCGAAGCCGAACTGGGCGTGCCCCTGCTGTTGCGCTCCAACCGTGGCATCACCGCCACCGAATATGGCGAGCGCCTGGTGCGCCGCGCGCGGCTGGTGGTGGAGGAGGTGCGCCGCGCGCGTGACGAGATCGAGACGCTCAAGGGCGCCATGGACGGCCGCGTGGCCATTGGCGTGTCGCCGGTCACGCCCAGCCAGCAGTTCGCCAACTGCCTGCTGCGCTACCGCAAGCGTTTCCCCAAGGTGCAATTGCAGATCAACGAACTGCGCCCGGCCAAGTTGCTGGAGGGCCTGCGCGAAGGCCAACTGGACCTGGCGCTGACCTCGCAGCCGGCCTCGCGCAACATCGACGGCTTCCTCTGGCAGGAGCTCTACGCCCAGCCCACCACCCTGGCGGTGCGCAAGGGCCATCCGCTGCGCGCGGCCGGGTCGCTGCACGAACTGCTCGACCAGGAGTGGCTGATCCCAGATTCCCTCGACGTTTCCCTGGCCGGGGAGATGTTCCGCGAGCATCGGGTGGAACCGCCGCAACGCATCATCGAGTGCGCCTCGGTAGTGCTCTACGCGGAACTGGCGGCCAACACCGACGCGGTGAGCTTCTGGTCGCGGCGGGTGTTCGACCTGCCGGTGGTCTCCAGCACCCTGGAGCCGCTGAACATCGCCGAGCGCGTGCCGGGCACCGACATCTCGCTGGTCTCGCGGCCGCCCGAGCTGATGACCCGCGAGGCGCAGACGCTGGTCGACGAGCTGGTCTACGCCTTCAAGGGCCCGCACCTGCAAAAGCCCGCCGGCTGACATAACCAGCCTGGATAAGCATGTGCAGAGGTCATTATTCAGCCCGCCATGGCTGAGGCATGCTGCCGGCCGTCGTCATTACAACAAGGACCAGGGCCATGAGCCAGGCCAGCCCCGAGCCGCTTGCGCGCATCCAGCACTGGCAGGATGAGTTCGCCGCCATCCGCCGGCAGATCCACCAGCACCCCGAACTGGGCTTCGAGGAACGGCGCACCGCCGAACTGGTGGCCGGCTACCTGCGCCAGTGGGGCTACGCGGTGCACGAGGGCGTCGGCGGCACCGGCGTGGTCGGCGTGCTGCGCCAGGGCCAGGGCTCGCGCAGCATCGGCATCCGCGCCGACATGGACGCGCTGCCCATCGAGGAAGCCAGCGGCGTGCCCCATCGCAGCCGGGAGCAGGGCAAGATGCACGCCTGCGGGCATGACGGGCACACCGCCATCCTGCTCTGCGCGGCGCGCTACCTGGCGCAGACGCGCGCCTTCGACGGCACCCTGAACCTGATCTTCCAGCCCGCCGAGGAGACCCTCGGCGGCGCCGTGGCGATGATGGAGGACGGCCTCTTCGAGCGCTTCCCCTGCGATGCCGTATACGCCCTGCACAACGCGCCGGGCCTGCCGGTGGGCTGCTTCCTGACCCGCGAGGGGCCGCTCACCGCCTCCAGCGACCGCGCCACCATCCGCCTGCTCGGCGTCGGTGGCCACGGCGCCATGCCGCATTCGGCGAAGGACCCGGTGGTGGCCGCCGCCGAACTGGTGCTGGCGCTGCAGAGCATCGTCTCGCGCAATGTGCCCGCCAGCGAGGTCGCGGTGATCACCGTCGGCGCCATCCACGCCGGCGAGGCGGCCAACGTGATTCCCGAGCGGGCCGAACTGCGCCTGAGCGTCCGCGCCACCCGCCCGGAAGTGCGCCAGTTGCTTAAGCGGCGCATCGCCGAAGTCACCCAGGGGGTGGCGGCGGTACATGGCATCGAAGCGCAGCTGGACTACGAGGAGCTGGTGCCGGTGCTGGTCAACACCCCGGCCGAAACGCGCCTGCTGCGCCAGGTGGCGAGCGAGCTGGTGGGCCCGCAGCGGCTGCTGTCCGAGCCGCCGGCGGGCTTTCTCGGCAGCGAGGACTTCGCCTGGATGCTCGAACGCCGGCCGGGCTGCTACATCGCCCTGGGCAACGGCCAGAGCGGGCCGAGCGGCTGCATGGTGCACAACCCCGGCTACGACTTCAACGACGCGGCCATCCCCTTCGGCGCCAGCCTCTGGGTGCGCCTGGTCGAGACCTACCTGGCCGCCTGATGGCCAATGGAGCAACGATGCGCAACGCACGCCGTACCCTGGTGCTGGTCCTGCTGATGCTGGTGATGGTCATCAGCGTGATGGACAAGACCATCTTCGCCTTCGCCGGGGCGCAGATCATCGACGAGTTGAAGCTGACGCCGAGCGAGTTCGGTTTCATCGGCAGCGCCTTCTTCTTCCTCTACTCGATTTCCGGGGTGCTGGTGGGCTTCCTCGCCAACCGCTTTCCGACCCGCTGGATCCTCTTCGGCATGTCGCTGGTGTGGATGCTGGCGCAGCTGCTGGTCAGCTTCAGCAGCGGCTTCGCCGCGCTGGTGGCCAGCCGCCTGCTGCTGGGCGCCGGCACCGGGCCGGGCACGGCGGTGACCCAGCACGCGGTGTTCAAGTGGTTCGGCCCGCGCGAGCGGGTGCTGCCTGCGTCGCTGATCCAGGTGTCGATCATGCTCGGCGCGGTGCTCGGCGCGCTGACCCTGCCGCTGGCCATCCAGCATCTGGGCTGGCGCATGGCCTACCTGGCGCTGGCGCTCATCGGCCTGCTGTGGATGCTCGCCTGGCTGGCCTTCGGCCGCGAGGGTAGCCACGCCGAAGTGGACGGTAAAGAAAGCGGCCAGCGCCTGCCGTACCGGCGCCTGCTGCTCAACCGCACCTTCCTCTGGATCACCCTGCTGGGCTTCCTCGGCTACCTGCCCAACGCGCTGGTCTACAGCTGGGTGCCGGTGTACCTGCAGAAGGGGCTGGGCATGACGCCGCTGCAATCGGGCTACACGGTGATGGCGGCGACCCTCGGCGTGATCGTGTTCAACCTCGGCGTTTCGGCCTGGTCGCAGCGCCTGCTCAAGCGCGGCGTGCCGCTGCAGACCGCGCTGGTGCGCCTGCCGGTGGTCTGCGCGATCCTCGCCGGCGCGGCCTTCGTCGGCCTCGGCGGCTTCCACGGCAACCTGCCGGCGGTGATCGGCCTGTACCTGGCCGGCTGCGTGCTGATCAACCTGCTGCCGACCTTCTGCAACACCATAGTGGCGCACATCGCGCCGCCGGCGCAGCGCGGCTCCATGCTGGCCATCCACATCGGCGGCCTGACCAGCGCGGGCATGCTCGCGCCCTGGCTGATCGGCCAGTTGGTGGAGCACAAGGGCGGCAACATCGCCCAGGGCTTCGAGCTGGGCCTGGGCCTGATCGGCGCCGCGGTGATCCTCTGCGCGCTGCTCGGCCTGCGCCTGATCGCCCCCGAGCGCACCCGCCAGGCGCTGCACGGCAGCGCCGCCACGGACCTGCCCGCCACGGCATGAGCCGCGGTGGCCGCCCATGAGCCGGCCGCCGGCCCCCTGATCCCATCCCTTTCGCGCCTTCCGGGCGCGGGCCCGGCGGCCCGCGTTCCGGCTGCGCTCATCCCGGAGAGACGATGAACCCGTCCGCCTGCTTCTCCCAGAGCTACGCCGAGGCGCGTGGCAAGTTCCTCGAGGCCTGTGCCGCCGCCGGCCTGGCCGTCGAATCCCATGACCACCCGCTGCCCGGGCGCGACGGCGAGCCGCTGGCCCTGGACGTGGCCCGCGACGGCCCGGAGGACGCCAGCCGATTGCTGATCGTCAGCAGCGGCTGTCACGGCGTCGAAGGCTTCTGCGGTTCCGCCGTGCAGACCGCGATGCTGCGCGACGCGCATTGGCGGGCGCGTGTGCACGAAAGCGGCTGTGCCGTGCTCTACCTGCACGCGGTCAACCCCTACGGCTTCTCCTGGTGGCGGCGCTGGACCCACGAGAACGTCGACCTCAACCGCAACTTCCTGGACTTTTCCGCGCCCCTGCCTGAGAACCCTGCCTACGCCCGTCTCGATCCGCTGCTGGTGCCACGCCGCTGGCCGTCGCGGCTGAGCCGTGCGCGCTTGTTGCTGCAGATCCTGCGCCATGGCCGCCGGCACCTGCAACAGGCCGTTTCCTGCGGCCAGAGCAGCCATCCGCACGGGCTCTTCTACGTCGGCGCCGCACCCACCTGGAGCAACGGCAAGGTGCGCCAGGTGCTGCGCCAGCATGGCCGCCGCTGCCAGGAGCTGGGTTGGATCGACCTGCATACCGGCCTCGGCCCCCGCGGGCACGGCGAGCGTATCCACTCCGGTGAAAACACCGCGGAATCGCTGGCCCGCTCCCGCGCCTGGTGGGGCGAGTCGGTGCGTTCGGCGGAGGAGGGCAACAGTGTGTCGGTGAGGCTCAACGGCAAGATGGTGCATGCCGCGCTGCAGGAATGCCCCCAGGCGCGGCTGACCTCCATGACCCTGGAGTTCGGCACCCTGCCGGGATCGCAGGTGCTGGACGCGCTGCGCGCCGACCAGTGGCTGGCCCGCTCGCCGCAGGCGCCGGTGCACAAGGCCGGGCGCATCAAGCAGCAGTTACGCGATGCCTTCTACGTGGACGCTGACGACTGGAAGCGCCAGGTGCTGGCGCAGGCCAGCGAAGCGGCCTGGCTGGCGCTCCGGGGCCTGTGCGAGGCGTAGCTTCGAAGAGGCCGGTGTGGCGATCGCTCAGGACTCGTTGCGGTTGCGGCCTTCCATGAAGAATCGCCACTCCTTCTGGATGATCTCGTAAGGCACGTAGACGCTGAGCTTCCTGTCGTTCTGCCGGGCGCCCATTCTCGGGGTTTGAACTTCAGCGGGCAGGCTTTCCGGAGCGGTCTGTTGCCTGTGGCTCGACAGTTCGAAATCCATGGGTTTCCCCGCTATCTCCAGGCCTGTTTCATAGGCGAACCGGAACAGTTCCACGTCCCGGGAAATGCCCAGCTTTCTCATGGCACTGGACTTCTGCGAACTGACGGTCTGCTTGGTGCGCTTGAGCTGGTTGGCGATGCCGTTCACGGAGAGCCCGGATACATACAGCCGGATCACTTCCGCCTCGCGCCGCGTCAGGCTGGAGTTGGCGGTGCGCGAAGCGAGGATGCCGTTCTGTTCCTGGCCGTTGGAGCGGAACTGCGGGGAAATGTAGGTCGCTCCGGCATACACGGCGTGCACCGCGGAAATCAGGTGGCCGGCGGCATCCTGGGCGCGCACGGTGAAGCTGTGCCCGGCATTGGCCAGCGCATTTTCAGGGGGGAAGGACCAGTTGCCGTTCGCGTCGGCGCGGACGTCGCCCAGCTTGTAGCCGTTGTCGTAGATCGTGACCACGGTGCCGGCTTCGGCATGACCGCTGAAGGTCGGCCGGCTGTCGTCGGTGACGCTGCCGGAGGCGAGCGAGCCCTGGCGGGCGCCGATCTGGTCGATGGCATGGGTGATCTGCGGCGGCTCGGCGGACAGCGGAGCGACGTTCAGTGCCGCAAGTTGTACGGGGGCCGCGGCGTCGCCGGTTTGGGGCTCCAGCTCCGCGGCGGGGGCGATTTCGGCGGAAGGCAGCAGCAGGCCCAGAACCGGGCTGACCACCTGCTGTTCAGTGGCGCTCGCTGCCTGCAGGTCGAAGGCGACCGGGCCTTGCTGCGGGTCGTCCTGGCCCATCACGGCGCGCAGGAGTTCGCCGTCATGCTTGAGGACATGCAGGCGGGCGTCGTGGCTGAAGAACTGCTCGAACTTCAGCGCCGGGCGGGCTTGCTCCTGGGATCGGAAAGCCAGCAGCAGGTCTTCTCCGGAGCGTTCGGCAACCAGCGCATCGCTCAGGGAGGCATGCTGGGGCTCCTGCAATACGTACAGGTTGCCAGGCTTGCTCATCAGGACTTGTTCAGGCGCGGCCTGGCTTGCATCCAGGGTATATGCCTGTATGAGGGAGTCTTCGGTCACGACCGAGAAATTTATTTTGCTATCGATCAGATTTTTCATTTAGGTACGGATAGTTGATAGTTACAGGGTCAACCCTCTTCCCGCATCCTGCAGCAGGCGCGAACCCACAAGCGTCTCGAAAAGTGCCGATACCCGCGGGGCGGGCGGCATGAGTCTTCGGGGTCGCTTTCGGCGCTTGAGAAACAGTTCTCCGGTGGATTTCCGAAGGAGAAATTCAGCGCTGATCTGTTTAGAAGAAGTTGCGTCGTCTTGCGCTGAAAAGAGTAGGGCGCGGCCTTCGGGGCGGGTATCTGACGAGTTCTAAAATGCCCTGGATCGGCGCCTTACTTTTCGTCAATTCGATATGCCGGGATCGCGCAGCATGCGGGATGGCCGCCTCGGAAAGGGCCGTTCCATGCGCCTCCGCTGGCGGTGATATCGGGATCGGCTTGATGGCCGCCGCTACTGGGTCGATGCACTTCCTGCGCGCTTTCTGAAGTCAATGTCCGCTGATAGGCCTGGAAGATAATCCGCGTTCTTCCAGTCAGGGCTGTTGGGGGCCGGGTTCAAGATGATCGCGGTGTGTAGTGGCAGGGAGGGTTGGCCGCTGGGGTGGCCGTACTTGGCGGAATCGTGGAGCGAAGAATTCAGACGGCGTCGCATGGTGTTGCCGGAGTTCACCTGGATACCATCCTGGCTGCCCGGAACCGGTTCGGGACCTGCCGATAGCATTTGCTTGGCTTGAAACGAGTTGAATAGCGCCGGTCTTGCCTCGTGGATATTTCGAGAAAAGACTCCAGGAAATGGAACTTCGCCCCTGTCGTGGATGAAAGATTCACACTCGTTCATCGGGTGTGGGTCTTCGGCTGTTGCTTGAACCTGTGCCCTGTATTTATTGAAAGGATCGCGTGAATGAAATCGAGAAACACCTTAGGCGTCGTTGTGGGTGCCGTGGTCGCCTTGTCTGCCATGGATGGCTTCGCCCAAGGCCGGAATTCGGTCGAGGTCGAGGCTTTCGGCAAGCGCTACTTCACCGACAGCAATCGCAACATGCAGAACGGCGACCTGTACGGCGGCTCCCTCGGCTACTTCCTGACCGACGACGTCGAGCTGGCGCTGTCCTACGGTGAATACCACGACCTGCGCGGCACCTCCTCGAGCGGCAATGCCAAGGTGCATGGCAGCCTGGCTTCGCTGGACGCCATCTACCACTTCGGCGCTCCCGGCGCGGGCCTGCGCCCGTACCTGTCCGCCGGCATCGGCCACCAGAGCCTGACCAACGTCAACAGCGAGAACGGCGGCCGTCAGAACCTGACCATGGCCAACATCGGCGCCGGCCTGAAGTACTACTTCACCGAGAACTTCTATGCCAGGGCCGGCCTCGACGGCCAGTACGGCCTGGAGAAGCGCGACAACGGCCACCAGGGCGAGTGGATGGCCGGCGTCGGCGTCGGCCTGAACTTCGGCGGCGGTTCCAAGCCGGCCCCGGCGACCGAGCCGGTCGCCGAAGTCTGCTCCGACGAAGACCACGACGGCGTCTGCGACAACGTCGACAAGTGCCCGAACACTCCGGCCAACGTCACCGTCGACGCCAGCGGCTGCCCGGTCGTGGCCGAGGCCGTGCGCGTCCAGCTGGACGTCAAGTTCGACTTCGACAAGTCCAAGGTCAAGCAGAACAGCTACGCGGACATCAAGAACCTGGCCGACTTCATGAAGCAGTACCCGTCCACCTCCACCACCGTTGAAGGCCACACCGACTCCGTCGGCACCGACGCCTACAACCAGAGGCTGTCCGAGCGTCGCGCCAACGCCGTTCGTGACGTGCTGGTCAACGAGTACGGCGTGGAAGGCGGCCGCGTGAACGCCGTGGGTTATGGTGAGAGCCGCCCGGTCGCTGACAACGGCACCGCCCAAGGTCGCGCCGTCAACCGTCGCGTGGAAGCCGAAGTGGAAGCACAGGCCAAGTGATGATCGGCCGGAGCTGACGAGTCAGCCCGATCGAGGCTGCAATGCAGTTCACTTGAGCGGAGCAGCCTTTCCGTCCACTGGATCGGAACCTTCACCGCCCAGGGCCTCGATGGCCCTGGGCGGTGATCCAGCAGCAAACCCCCGATACCAGCCCTCAACGCAGGCAAACGCCTTTTCATCGGCCAAACGCATCCCGCCACGCCGGCTGGGGCTCGGTTGGGCCTCCGCAGAAGGTCGGCAACCCAGGCCTGCGCCCTCGGCTCCACGGGCGCTCCCGGCGCTATTCCGTTGGTTTCACTGCGTCTACGCCCGCACCTGGGCGGTGATATTCCCGATGGCGCCGATTCCGTCAGCCGCTGAAATTGCGCGCGGTGACGTAGGCACGCTTCCAGTAGGGGGAGGCGAGGGAGTCGATGCGGATCTTCTTGCCCGTGCTGGGGGCGTGAATGAAGCGGTTGTCGCCGATGTAGAGGCCGACGTGGCTGACTCTATCGCTGCCGTTGTGGCTGAAGAACACGGCGTCGCCGGGTTGCAGTTCGTGGCGGGCGATAGTCGCGTCGCGCCGTGCAATCATCGACCGGGTGGTGCGTGGCAGGCGCTGGTCGGCGACGCTGCGATACAGGTAGACCAGCAGGCCGCTGCAATCGAACCCGGTTTCCTCCGATTCGCCGCCCCGGCGGTAGCGCTGGCCGACGAGTTGGTGCGCGCGGGCGACGATGAGCTGGCGCGTGTCCGGATTGACGGCGCTAGACCAGTCCGCTGGTACTGGTTGGGCCGATGCGGGCGAGTAGCGGCGCCACTGCCGGGCATCGAAGTCATCGGCGTGGGCGAGGGGAACGATCAGCACAAGAAGTAAAAGAGCGATAAACCAATGAAGAGCACGCATTTCGGAACACTACGGGGCGAAGGTTGGGTCGTGGCGCAATCCTTCTGCTGGCAAGCCTGCACCGGGCCCTGTTCCGCACGGACGAGGGAGGCATGGGTAATCCAGGGTTGGCCGCTACTTCCCTGGTAGCTGCTGGGGCTCTCCAGTATTCGTGCCGGCCAGGGCAGGCCCTGGCGGCGGGGCAGGCGCGGGCTCGGTGAAGGGACGCTGGCAGAAAGCACGGAGCCCCCGGCGTGGGTTATTCCTGGCGATGCGGTTAGGATTTCATGTATCGGCCTTGGAACTTTCGCCGGCGCGGCGGTCTGAGGTGTCAATCTGCCATTGATCAGCCAGGGAGGCTGTATGAAGGGTGTTCTCGTTGCTGTTCCGCTGCTGTTCTGCGCCGCCTGGGCGCAGGCGGATACGATCTACAAATGCGTCGATGCGCAGGGCAAGGTGACTTTCACCAAGCAGGCCTGCCCCAACGGCGGCAACGCCGGCGTCGAGCTGAACGTGGAGAACCGCCGGCCCAGTGGCGGCGGCGAGGGGGCGGTGATGGCGCAGCCGGCGCTTCAGGCGCCGACTGCGGATTACGCTCCGGCGGGGGCTTATCCGGCGCAGCAGCCGGCGGCCCCGGCGCCGGCCGGTGGTACGCGGGTGACCGTGGTGGGCGGCTCGGAGGAGCGGCCGGGCTGCTCCACCGGGCTTTCCGAGCGCGACCTGCGGACCGCCATGGTGCGCAAGGAAATCGTCCCGGGCATGAGCCGCAAGGAAATCGAGAGCATGTTCGGCACCCCGAGCAAGCAGGCCAGCGCCCACGGCGCCGGCAGCAGCACCTACTGGAACGACAAGTACCTGAACTTCTTCAGCATCAACTACGACGCCAATGGCTGCGTGGTGAACAGCTACCAGTCCGGCGCCAGCAACTGAGCCCCATCCCGCGCGGCCCCCGGGCCGCGCGCTTTCAGTCCGCGGCGGCGTCGGCCGGCGCCCGGGCCTTCAGCCACAGGCCGAACTCCTTCACCACCTCCACCACCTTGCGCAGGCGTTCGCCATCCTCGCTCAGGCGGTATTCCACCTTCACCGGCACTTGCGGGTAAACCGTGCGCGTCACCAGGCCGGCGTCCTCCAGGGCGCGCAGGTCGAGGGTCAGCATGCGCTGGGAGATGTTCGGCATGTCGCGGCGCAGTTCGTTGAAGCGCTTGGGGCCGTCCAGCAGATAGGACACCAGCAGCAGGCGCCAGCGCCCGCCCAGCAGGTGCATGGCTTCTTCCACCGAACAACCGGAGACGTTCTTCTTCATGGCCGGCTCCTCATGGCGGGCGCAAGGTATATTTTTTGTACCTATACACCATTTTTCTCCCTTCTTTAAAAGATATACCGCTCTGCGGATACTCCTGCGCACCATCGACGCAAGGAGTTCTCCATGAAGCTGTACTACGCCCCCGGCGCCTGTTCCCTGGCCTCCCACATCACCCTGCGCGAGCTGGGCCTGCCCTTCGAACTGGTGTGGGTGGACAACCGCAGCAAGCGCACCGCCCACGGCGCCGACTATCTCGCCATCAACCCCAAGGGCTATGTCGCCGCCCTGCAACTGGACGACGGCCAGGTACTCACCGAGGGGCCGGCCATCCTCCAGTACCTGGCCGACCTGCGCCCCGAGGCGGGTCTGGCGCCGGCGCCGGGCGGCCTGGCGCGGGCGCGGCTGCAGGAGTGGCTGAACTTCATCGGCAGCGAGATCCATGCCGGCATGAACCCGCTGTTCGACGGCGAGCTGCCGGAGGCGCTGAAGACGCGCTTCCGCAATCAGGTCGGCAAGCGCCTGGCACAGACGGCGCCGGCCCTGGAGCACTCCAGTCACCTGCTGGGCGAAGGCTTCAGCGTGGCCGATGCCTACCTGTTCACCGTCCTGGGCTGGACGCAGCGCCTGGGCATCGACCTGGCGCGTTGGCCGGCGCTGGCGCGCTTCGTCGAGCGGGTAGGGGCGCGTGACAGCGTGCGCGCTGCGCTTCAGGCCGAAGCGCAACAGTGCACCGCCCCGCAATGACGGCCACACTACCGACTAAGGGACGATAGCCGCGGCCGGCAAATGGTCGCCTAATGGCCCTGACAACAATAATTCAGGGCCTGCGCCAACCCGGGTGTTCCACGGGGCGGGCGATGGCTGGAGAGGTGCCCTCATGGACCCGACGCGTTCGCGTATCTTCCTCGTTCTTTCCCTGCAGACCACCGGCCTTCTCGCGCTGTTCATCGCCCAGTCGCTGGGCGGCTGGCCGCTGTCGCTGTGCCTGCTGCTCGGTTTCGCGCTGCTCTGGCTGCCCTGGTTCGTCGGCCAGCGGCGCAGCCTGCCCGGCGTATCCGCCGCCGCGCCGGAGCTGGCCGCGCTGACCCGCGATCTGTCCCGCAGCACCAGCCACAATGCGCTGTCCGCCGCCGGCGTGTCCTACTCGGTGCAGCGCCTGGTGGAGCGCCTGGAGTCGCAACTGGCGGCGGCCGAGCAGATCGTCGGCAGCGCCGAGGTGATGATCCACACCGAGCGCGCCACCTCTTCCCTGGCGCGCCAGGCCATGGACGCCGCGACCCAGGCCCGCGCCGGCAGCGATGTCGGGCGCAGCGAGCTGCAGCAGGCCATCGCCCGCATGCACCAGCTCAGCGGCCGCGCCGGCGAAAGCCGCGCGCTGATCGAGGCGCTGAGCCAGCGCAGCGAGGACATCCAGCGCGTCACCCAGGTGATCCAGTCGATCGCCAGCCAGACCAACCTGTTGGCCCTCAACGCCGCCATCGAGGCGGCCCGCGCCGGCGAGCACGGCCGCGGTTTCGCGGTGGTCGCCGACGAGGTGCGCGGGCTGGCCGCGCGCACCGCCGAGGCCACCGAGGAGGTGGGGCAGATGGTCGAGGACATCCAGCAGCGCACCGCCCAGGTCGCCGAGCAGATCCTCCAGTTGGCCGCCGACCTCGATGAAGGCGTGGCCCAGGTGGAGCGCACCGGCGGGCAGCTGGAAGGCATCGCCGGGCTGGCCGCCGGCGTCGAGCGGCAGATCACCGAGATCGCCGAAGGCGCGGAGATCAACCGCCACCAACTGGACAACCTGTTCGCCGCGGTGGAGCGCATGCGCGCCGACATCCGCGTCAGCGACGAGCAGACCCACCGCCTGGCCGACGCCGCCGTGCACCTGGAGGCCCAGGCCGAGGCCATCAGCGAGCGCCTGGCCGAAGTGGGTCTGGACGACTATCACCAGCGCGTCTACGACCTGGCCCGCGAAGGCGCATCGAGCATAGGCGCGCGCTTCGCCGCCGACCTGGAGGACGGGCGGATTTCCGCCGAGGACCTGTTCGACCGCCACTACCAGCCGATCCCGGGCACCGAGCCGCAGAAGTACAGCACGCGCTTCGACCGCTACACCGACGAGGTGCTGCCGAAGATCCAGGAAGACCTGCTGCAGCGCCACGAGGGCCTGGTGTTCGCCATCGCCTGCACCGCCGAGGGCTACGTGCCGACGCACAACCGCGCCTTCGCCCAGGCGCCCACCGGCGACCCCGAGGTGGACCGCCTGAAGAGCCGCAGCAAGCGCCTGTTCGACGACCGCACCGGGATCCGCTGCGGCAGCCACCAGCAGGCGCTGCTGTTGCAGACCTACTGCCGTGACACCGGCGAGCAGATGCACGACCTGTCGGTGCCGATCTTCGTCAACGGCCGCCATTGGGGCGGCCTGCGCCTGGGCTACCGGCCCGAGAGCATGCCGCTGAGCGAGACGCCGGCGCTGCGCAGCCCAGGCCGGCGCGGGGCCGCCTCGGCCCGATGAGAACCGGGGGAAGCAAAAAAGGCCGTGCATCCGAGGATGTGCGGCCTTTTCGTTTGAGTCAGGGCGGAGCGGATCTCATCCGCGAATCGCGCCGGGATGTCCGGCTATCGCGGACAGAGTCCTACGAAGAGCAGCTCGGCGCGCGCAGGGGAATGGAATGGGGCACCGTAGGGCGCATAACCGTTCGCGGTTATCCGCCGTCGGCGTTATGCGCTCCACATATTGTAGGAGCAATTGCCTTGCCGGCTACGCCGAGGTGCTTTTCGTAGGATGGGTTGAGCTTGCGAAACCCATGTAGTTGGGGGTGATGGGTATCGCTTCGCTCAACGCCATCCTGCGACGGCTCGCGAATGGGGACCGCTCGTGCCACCGGGCGCGACCCGCCGCGACCTCAGAACCGCTTCGTCGCCCGCGCCACCACGGTTGCCGTGCAGATGTCCTTGAACCCCTGCCAGTTGAAGCATTCGCTCTGCGACAGGTCGGTGTCGATGTAGCTCAGCGACCAGTCGATGCCGGCGAACTCCCTGTCCAGGCGCGCCTCCCATTCGTGGTAGGTGCTGCGCGTGCCGCCGTCGCCGGCGAGGTACAGCGGGTCCTTGGCGTCGTTGCGGCCGTAGCGCAGCTTGGCCTGGAAGCCGGCCGGCAGTTCGAAGCCGTAGCCGACGTAGCTGTAGAGCTGGCTCTGGTCCTTGCCGACGTAGGTGGTGATGTCCTTCGAGTAGTAGCTGGCCAGCTCGAAGCCGTAGGCGTTGAGGACGGCGTAGACCTCGCTCTGGTTGAACTGGCCTTCCTTCGGGTAGCGGTACTGGATGTAGCCCAGGTCCAGGCTCACCGCGTCGGTGGCCTGCCAGTACCAGCCGGCGTAGTAGTCCAGCTCCTGGCGCGTCTTCAGACCGTAGCCGAAGTCGACGTTGGAGCTCCACACGCCCAGGTACAGGCCGCTGCTGTGCTGCAGGGTGGCGGCGGCCTGGATGGCCGGGTCGTTCTGCGTCTGCGAGATGCCGCGGGTGCGGTAGTCGCTGGCCAGGGTGGCCTCCAGCTGGACCGAGAGGTCCTCGGTCAGCTCCAGCGCATGGCTGCTGGCGAAAGGCGCGCAGGCGAGCGCCGCGCCGAGGACGAGTGCTTTGTACTTCATGGACTTACCCTTTGTTGTGCTTGTGTGGGCTGTGCTTGTGTGGGCAGGAAAAAAGCCCGCGCAGCCCCCTCCCGCCGGCGAGCCGGGAAGCGAAAGGGAAGGGGCGGCGGGAAGGGCCGGGCTTCAGCCCGGCAGTGGAGCGAACGGTGTCAGAGCGCTTCCTGGCCGTCGGCGCGGTAGACCTCGCGGCCGCCGAACAGGGTGTGCAGCACCTTGGCCTCGCCCAGTTCGGCGTCGGGGACGCTGAACAGGTCGCGGTCGAGCACCACCAGGTCGGCCTGCTTGCCGGGGGCCAGGCTGCCGATCTTCTCGCCCAGGCCGATGGCCTTCGCGGCATTGGCGGTGTACGCGTAGAACATGGCCTGGCGGTCGATGCGCTGCTCCGGGTTGAGCACGCCCTTCGGGCCCTGGCGCGTCACCGCCTGGTACATGGCCTTCAGCGGGTCGGGGGTGGACACCGGCCAGTCGCTGGCCCCGGCGATGGTGGCGCCGGCGTCCAGCAGCGACTTGGCCGGGTACATGTAGCGGAAGGCGTCGTCGGCGATGTAGGGCTTGACCAGGTCGAGGGTGTAGTCCTCGGCGGTGGCCCAGTCCAGCTGCATCGAGGCGATCACGCCCAACTGCCTGAAGCGCGGGAAGTCTGCGGGGTTGACCAGTTGCAGGTGGGTGATGGAATGGGTGACGCCGCTTTGCCGGTCCTTGCGCGCCTGGGCGATGCCGTTGAGCGACTCGCGTACCGCGCGGTCGCCGATGGCGTGGATGTGCACCAGCCAGCCGCGGGCATCGGCGGCGCTGACCAGCTCGCCGAAGTGCCGCGGGTCGAGCAGCAACTCGCCGGGCTTGTGTAGGTTGCTGTAGTTCTCCAGCAGCGCGGCGGACTGCGCCGGGTATTCCAGCACGCCGTCGGCGAATACCTTGATGCCCGGCAGGCTCAGGTTGGGGATGCCCTGGAACTGCTGGCGCACCTTGTCGATCACCGCCAGGTCCGCCGGGCGGCTCTTCGGGTTGACCACCAGCAGCGCGGCGACGTGGGCGCTGAGCCGGCCCTGTTGCGCCAGGTCGCGGTACACCGGCAACACGCCGACGGTGTGCTCCGTGGGCTTGATGTCGAACAGCGCCTGGCCCGGGCTGCCGTTGGCCGCCGGGTCCATCCAGGCGGTGATGCCCAGGCTGTTATTGTACCGCACGGCGGCCAGGCCGGCGCGGTCGAGGGTCTGCTGGTCGGCGGCGGGCATGGCTGCGGCGACGCGGTCGAAGCCGGAGTCGACGACGAAGCCACTGGGGGTGAAGTCCGGCGCGTGGCCGATGTTCTGCTGCTCGGTGGCCGGCAGCGAGCGCACCAGCGCCGCGTCCAGCCTGGCGCGGCGCAGCATGGCGGCGTTGGCCCAGGCGGTGTGGTGGTCGCTGCCGATGAGCACGATGGGCACCTGCGCCCATTCGCCGGCATTGAAAATCTTCGCCAGCCCCTCGGCCTGGGACCAGTAGCTGGAGTGCATGCCGTTCAGCACCAGGATGTCGCCGACCCGGGCCTTGCCGTTGTCGCGGGCCTCGCGCAGGCGTTGCGCCAGCTCGTCGAGGCCGACCTGCTCGTCCTCCATGCTCGCGGCGATCAGCTCCAGGCCGCCGAAGATGGCGTGCGAGTGGCTGTCGATGAAGCCGGGCATCAGCAGCTTGCCGCCCAGGTCGACCTGGCGGCTGTGGGCGTCGGCGAGGGCGCGCACTTCCTGGTCGCTGCCGACCTTCAGCACCTTGTCGCCGGCGATGGCCAGCGCCTGTTGCAGCGGCTGCCCGGGTTCGGCGGTGAAGACCTTGGCGTTGTACAGGATCAGGTCGGCGGTTTGTGCGTGGGCTTCCAAAGTGCCCAGTGCGATTGCGACAGCGAGTGCGCCCTTGATGAGCCTTCGCATGCTTCCCCCTTGCTTGGTGGTTGATTTTTATTGGTCTGGGCAAGAGGCTAATGGCCCGGAGCTAGTTCCCGAAAGCCAGTCGCTGGCACAAGACTTGTGAAAATCTGGAAAGAATATGGACAGGTTCAGTAGCCTCGCCCTTTTCGTCGCCTGCGCCGAGACCGGCAGTTTCAGCCGCGCCGCCGAGCAACTGGGCAAGACGCCCTCGGCGGTGACCAAGGCCATCGGCCAGCTGGAGGCCAGCCTCGGCGCGCGCCTGTTCGAGCGCACCACCCGCAGCATGGCCCTGACCGAGGCCGGGCAGCTGTACCTGGACAGCGCCCGCGAAGTGCTGGCGCGTATGCACGAGACCGCCGAGGAGATCGGCCAGCTGCAGCACAGCCTGCGCGGCAGCCTGCGGATCACTGCGCCGCTGGCCTTCGGCGCGGCCTTCCTCAATGACGTCTGCGCCGACTTCCTCAACCAGCACCCGCAGCTGCGCCTGCAGGTGGACCTCAGCGACAGCTACGTCGACCTGCTCGACGGCCGCTACGACCTGGCCCTGCGCCTGGGCCACAGCAACCTGCCGGGGCTGATCGTGCGGCCGCTGGTGGAGAACCGCCTGGTGCTCTGCGCCAGCCCCGAATACCTGGCGCGCCGCGGCGAGCCCCGGCACCCGCTGGAGCTGGCCGAGCACGACCGCCTGACCTACTGGCACCCGGCGCTGGATACCCGCTGGTGGCTGGAGCGCGACGGCGAGCGCTTCTCCATCCTGCGCGAGGGGCGCCTGAGCAGCGACAACCACGAACTGCTGCTGGCCGCCTGCCTGAAGGGCAGGGGCCTGATGCCCTGCCCGCTGTGGAGCGTCCAGCCCTACCTGCGCGACGGGCGCCTGCGCAGCGTGCTGGAGGACTACCACTTCGACCCCGACGCCTTCGGCCAGCGCATCCTCGCCGTCTACCCCAGCCACAGGCGCGCCACGCGCAAGATCCTCGCCTTCATCGAGCACCTGGAAGAGGCCCTGCGCCAACTGGGCATCGAGGCCTAGCGCCCGCGGAAACGCCCCGGCGGCACGCTCTTCCAGCGCTTGAAGGCGTGGATGAAGTTGGACACCTCGCCATAGCCCA
Source organism: Pseudomonas sp. M1 (assembly GCF_022760135.1). Taxonomy (NCBI): domain Bacteria; kingdom Pseudomonadati; phylum Pseudomonadota; class Gammaproteobacteria; order Pseudomonadales; family Pseudomonadaceae; genus Pseudomonas; species Pseudomonas sp. M1. The sequence goes on along the minus strand of NZ_CP094343.1, from coordinate 4,393,832 downwards.
GGCGCTCGGCGATCTCTTCCAGGCGGATGGCACCGGTGCCCAGCAGCTCCTCGGCCAGGGCCTGGCGCACCTCGTCGAGCAGGGCGCGGTAGCTGCTGCCCTCGTCCTGCAGGCGGCGGCGCAGGGTGCGCGAGGTCATGTGCAGTTCCGCCGCCACCTGCTCCATGTCCGGCAGGCGCCCGGGGGTGCGCAGCAGGCGGTCGCGGATGCGCCCGGCCAGGCCGCCCAGTTCCTGGCGGCGGGCCAGCAGCGCGCGGCACTCTTCCTCGCAGTGCCGCGCCACCTGCGGGTTGGCGCCGGGCAGCGGCAGGTCGAGGGCGGCGCTGGCGAAGACGATGCGGTTGGCGGGCTGGCCGAACGCGGGTTCCACGCCCAGTTCGGCCAGGTACAGGCTGCCGTCGGCAGGCCGGGGGCGGCGGAATTCGGCGCACAGGATCGGCAGCGGGCGCCCGGTGAGGTCGCGCTGGATGCGCAGCACGCCGCCCAGGTCGCGCTCGCAGGCGAAGGCGCGGACGTCCTCCGGCACGTCGCTGTCGTCCAGCAGCAGGTGGGCCTCGGCGCCGTCCTCCTGCAATTCCAGGCGGGTGAACACGTAGGTCAGCCCCAGGTAGCGCAGGCCGAGCAGGGCGGCGCTGCGGAAGGTCGGGCTGCTGAGCAGGGCGAAGCCCCAGATGCCGTAGGCGTTCAGGTGGTAGCGCAGGCCGGCCTGCAGGCCGCTGCCGGCGGGCAGCCGCTGCGCCAGGTTGCGCAGCACCTGCAACTCGCAGGCGGCGTCGATCTCGCGGGCCGGGTCGGCGAGCACCGCCAGGTCCAGGCCGCTGCCGTGCAGGCAGTCCTCCAGCGCCAGGCCATGGTCGAGGCCGAACTGGGTGAGCAGTTGCACGCTCAGGGCGCTGCGGCGGCTGGGCCGGGGCTGGTCGGGCATCGCGGGCTCCGTCTTGTCCGGAAATCACAATTTAATGTCCGACTATGCCATAAACCGGCGCCGCCGGCGGCACTAGCCTATGCTCATCCGCCAGCGCGGCGGATGACGGCAGGCCCCGCGCGGCCGCCGTCCAGCCAAACCGGGAGCACAACAATGCACAATACTTCCCGTGATCCGGCACCCTTGCGCGTGCTGATCATCGGCGCCGGCTTCGGCGGCCTGGGCCTGGCCATTCGCTTGCAGCAGGCCGGCATCCACGACTACCTGATCCTCGAAAAGGCCGCCGACGTCGGCGGCGTGTGGCGCGAGAACGGCTACCCCGGCGCCGCCTGCGACGTGCCTTCGCACCTGTATTCCTTTTCCTTCGAGCCCAAGGCCGACTGGAGCCGCAAGTTCGCCCCGCAGGGGGAAATCCTCGACTACCTGCGCCACTGCGCCGACAAGTACGGCCTGCGCGAACGCATCCGCTTCGGCTGCGAGGCGGTGGATGCCCGCTTCGACGAGGCTGCCGGAGAATGGCAGGTGTGCTGCGCCGACGGCCAGACGCTGCGTGCCCGCGCCCTGGTCTGCGCCACCGGCCAGCTGAGCCGGCCGCTGTACCCGCGCATCGCCGGGCTCGACGACTTCAAGGGCGTGGCCTTCCACTCGGCGCGCTGGGACCACCGCGCCGACCTGCGCGGCAGGCGCGTGGCGGTGATCGGCACCGGCGCCAGCGCCATCCAGTTCGTCCCGCGCATCGCCCCGCAGGTGGCCGAGCTGCTGCTGTTCCAGCGCAGCGCGCCCTACGTGATCGCCAAGCCGGATCGCCCCTACGCCGCCTGGGAACGCCGCCTGAAGGCGCGCCTGCCCTGGCTGCAGCGCCTGGACCGCGGCCTCAAGTACCTGCAGCACGAGGCGCGGGTGCTGGCCTTTTCCACCTTCCCGCCGCTGATGAAGTTCATGCAGCTGAGCTTCCGCCTGAACCTGCGCCGCGGCATCGCCGACGCGCAGCTGCGCCGGCGGCTGATCCCGGACTACCCGCTGGGCTGCAAGCGCATCCTCATCAGCAACGACTACTACCCGGCGCTGGCGCGGGACAACGTGCGGGTGATCGACAGCGGCATCGAGCGGGTGACCGGGGACGCCGTCGTCACCCGCGACGGCCAGCGCCACCCGGTGGACGCCATCGTCTTCGGCACCGGCTTCGCCGCCACCGAGTTCCTCGCCCCGCTGCGCGTCCAGGGCCTGGGCGGGCGCTGGCTGGAGCAGGCCTGGGCCGGGGGCGCCGAGGCCTACAAGGGCATCAGCGTCGCCGGCTTCCCCAACCTGTTCATCCTCTACGGGCCGAACACGAATCTGGGGCACAACTCCATCGTCTACATGCTGGAGAGCCAGTTCCCCTACGTGCTGGCCTGCCTGCGCCACCTGGACCGCCAGGGCCTGCGCTACCTGGACGTGAAGCCCGAGGTGCAGCGCGCCTATAACCAGGCCCTGCAGCACGGCCTGCAGCACACCGTATGGGAGAGCGGCTGCGACAGCTGGTACAAGACCGCCGCCGGCCGCAACACCAACAATTGGCCGGGCTTCACCTTCCGCTACCGCCAACAGACCCGCCAGCCGGAGTTCGCCGACTATGAATGCGCCCGTTGAGTTCGCACCATCCGTTTCCACCTCGCAGCGCCTGCTCGCCGGCCTGCTGCGCGGCACCCTGCGCCTGCTGTTCCGCGGGCTGATGCGCCCGTCGATCCCGGTGTCGATGCAGCGCCGGGTGCTGAGCGCGCTTACTGCCGTAACCCTGACCCCGCGCGGTGTGCAGCGCGGCGCGGAAGTCATCGCCGGGGTGCCCTGCGAATGGCAGCGCGCGGGCCAGGGCGAAGGCCGCACGCTGCTCTACCTGCACGGCGGGGCCTACCTGGTGGGCTCGCCGGCCACGCACCGGGCGATCACCGCCAACCTGGCGCGCCTGGGCCGCCTCGACGTGTGCGCGGCGGACTACCGCCTGGCCCCGGAGCACCGCTTCCCGGCGCCGCTGGAAGATGCCCTGGCGGTGTACCAGGCGCTGCTGGCGCGCGGCCAGGACCCGGCGCGGCTGGCCGTGGCCGGGGATTCGGCCGGCGGCCACCTGACCCTGCAGCTGGCCGTGGCGCTGAAGGAACGCGGCCTGCCGCTGCCCGGCGCGCTGGTGGTGTTCTCGCCGGTCACCGACGTCAGCTGCAGCCAGTGGCACCAGCCAAAGGCCGGCGACCCGCTGATCAGCCGCGCCTGGGTGGACAGCGCCATCGCGATGTTCTGCCCGCCCGGCGTGGCGCGCGACTCGGCGCAGCTGTCGCCGCTGTTCGCCGACCTGGCCGGGTTGCCGCCGCTGCTGATCCAAGTCGGCGAGGATGAAGTGCTGCGCAACGACAGCCTGCGCCTGGCCGGCGCGGCGCGTAAGCGGGGAGTGGACGTCACCCTGCAGCGCTACCGCGACTGCTGGCACGTGTTCCAGGCCCACGCCGGGGTGCTGCGCATCGCCGACCAGGCCCTGGGCGAGGTGGCGGGCTTCCTTGGCCGGCACCTCGGGGGAGGGCGCTGATGCACGGCATCCTCATCACCGGGGCGGCCTCGGGCATAGGCGCGGCCAGCGCGCGGCTGTTCCATGCCCGCGGCTGGCGCGTCGGCCTGCTGGACCTGAACGCCGAGGCATTGGCCGGGCTCGCCGCCGAACTGGGCGGCGCCTGGCAGCGGGCGCTGGACGTGACCGATGCGGCGGCGGTGCGCGCGGCCGTGGCGGACTTCGTCGGCGCCGGCGACGGCCGCCTGCGCCTGCTGTTCAACTGCGCCGGCATCCTGCGTTTCGGCCGCTTCGAGGAAATCCCCGCGCAGGACCACGCCCGCCTGCTGGCGATCAACGTCCAGGGCCTGCTCAACTGCTGCCATGCCGCCTTCGAGCACCTCAAGGCCACGCCCGGCGCCCAGGTGCTGAACATGGGCTCGGCCTCGGGGCTGTACGGGGTGCCGGAGATGGCCACCTACTCGGCCTCGAAGTTCGCCGTGCGCGGCTTCACCGAGGCGCTGGAACTGGAATGGCGGCGCCATGGCATCCGCGTCGCCGACCTGATGCCGCCCTTCGTGCGTACGCCCATGGTCGCCAGCCAGGGCTACGAGCCGCCGGTGCTGCGCCGCCTGGGCGTGCGCCTGACGGCCGAGGACATCGCCGCGGCGGCCTGGCGCCAGGCCCACAGCGACAAGGTGCACCGGCCCATCGGCGCGCTGTTCCGGGCGATGTATTGGTCCGGCCAGCTGTCGCCGCCGGCACTCAACCGCTGGGTGATGGGTTGGCTCAGCCGCGACTGACGGAAAGGGGCTTGCACCCATGGGGCGCAGCCCGGATGCTGTAGGGCTGGTCTGCAGCTGTAGGAAGTCGGCTGCCTTTCCCTTCGCCTGTCGCAAGGAAGCCGCCATGCCTTTCGCCTATTTCTGCCTGGCCCTGTCGATGCTGCTGGTCGGCGGCAACATCGCCATCGGCAAGCTGGTGCTGGAAGAACTGCCCGTCTATCTGTTCGCCCTGCTGCGCTTCCTTATCGCCAGCCTGGTGCTGCTGCCCGGCCTGGCCCTGCCGCGGGTGCGCGCGGGGCTGGATGGCGGCGCCTGCCGCGGGCTGTTCCTGCAGGCCTTCTTCGGCTGCTTCCTGTTCAGCCTGTGCATGCTGCACGGCGTGCAGCTGACCTCGGCGACCAGCGCCGGCATCATCACCAGCGCCACGCCCAGCGTCATCGCCCTGCTGGCCTGGCTGTGGCTGCGCGAGCGCCTGGAGCCGCGCAGCCTGCTGGCCATTGCCCTGGCGGTGCTGGGCATCGCCGCGCTGAACCTGCTGGAGCGCCCGGCGGGCGGCCGCAGCGGCGTGCTGGGCAACGCCCTGGTGCTGGGCGCGGTGCTCGCCGAGGCGCTGTTCGCCATCTACTCGCGGCGCCTGTCGCTGCACCTGCACCCCTGGACCATGGCCCTGGGCGTCAACCTCGCCGGGCTGCTGCTGTTCCTGCCGCTGGCGCTGCCCGAGGCGCGGGCGCTGGACTGGCGCGCGGTGCCGGCGGCGACCTGGGGCTGGACGCTGTTCTACGCCCTGAGCGCCAGCGTGCTGTCGTTCCTGCTGTGGTACCGCGGCATTTCCCGGGTGCCGGCCAGCACCGCCGGGCTGTTCACCGGGCTGATGCCGGTGGGCTCGGCGCTGGTTGGCGTGAGCCTGCTGGGCGAGCGTTTCGGCGCCGGCCACGCCCTGGGCATGGCCCTGGTGCTGACGGCCCTGCTGCTGGCGACGCGCCCCGCGGCGCTGCCGCCCGTCGCCGCCGAACGTACCGACTGACCGGTAGGGCGGCATTCGGCCTGCATAGACGCTACTCTGAAACTGTTGGTTGCCGGCAGACGGGCCTTCCTGCCTGCCAGTTCAAGACCTTTGGCGACCAATTGGGGGACGTTGAAGCATTTTTGGCGTTTCCTGTGGCACAGCGAGTGCCCGCCGCGGGCCCGGTCGCAAGCCAGGTCCGCATCGGCTGGGAAACTAGGTGAAACCCTGAACGTCTCGAAAGGAGGTGCGTACCATGGAAAAGCCCCTCTCGGAGGATATCAGTGTCAATGTGCTGCGCCGGATGAAGGAAGGGGGCTTCGATTTCGCCCGCATTCATCCCATCGACTTCTTCGCCATCTTTCCCGATGAACAGAACGCCCGCCAGGCCGCCCGGCAATTCCGTGGCGAATCCCTGAGGGCCCAGGTCGAAGCCCGTTCCGACGGTGGCTGGAACCTGCAGATCAGCAAGGTGATGTTCGCCACCCACGCGGCGATCGGCGCATTCGAACACGACCTGGAGGAAGTCGTGGCGCCGCTCGGAGGTGTGCTCGACGGCTGGGGGGTTACCCAGGAAGTGAGCAGCCTGCGTCCCTGATCCAACACCTTCGTCTCGCCGCCAGGCCGCGTCGGCCGGCGGCTTCCCACTCCCATGAACCCCATGCGCCCGCGCCGCCGGAAGGCGGTGCGGGCCTGCCCGCGGGCGCGCTGGGGGTTATGGTCGCGCGCCTTTTGCGGCAGACTGCCGCGCGGAGGTAAGCATGACCGATATCCTGATCCTGACCCACGCCGACTTCTGCCCGCCGGGCCACCTGGCCCGCGTGCTCGACCGCGCCGGCCTGGGCTTCGAAGTGGGCCGCGCCGACCACGGCGAGCTGGACGGCTACGACCTGGAGCGCCCGAAAGCCGTGGCCATCATGGGCGGCCCCATGAGCGTGAACGACGACCTGCCCTGGCTGCGCACCGAGGTGGCGGCGCTGCGCCGCTTCATCGAGCGCCGGGTGCCGCTGATCGGCCACTGCCTGGGCGGCCAGTTGCTGGCCAAGGCCCTGGGCGCATCCATCCGCCAGCAGGGCTACACCGAGATGGGCTGGCAGCCGATGCGCCGCCTGGAGTCCGCGAGCCCCTGGCTGGCGCACCTGCCCGAGGAATTCCCGATCTACCAGTGGCACGGCGACACTTTCGAGCTGCCCGAGGGCGCCGAGCACCTGCTGTCCAGCCCCTGGTGCGCCAACCAGGGCTTCTCCTGGGGCGGCTTCGTCCTCGGCCTGCAGGGTCACCCGGAGATGACCGAGGAGCTGGTCAGCGGCTGGATCAACGGCTGGCCGCAGTACCTGGACCCCAGCCAGCCGAGCCAGGAAAGCGCCGAGGTGATGCTCGCCGACCTGCCGCGCAAGGTGGCCGAACTGAACCGCGTGGCCGAGGGCTTCTACGCCCATTGGCTGAAGCTGGCCGGCCTGGCGTGAGCGAACGGGGCGCACGGCCGTGCGCCCCGGGGTTTGCTGTAATCCGGCGGTTTACAGCTGTGTATACTGCGGCTCCAGGCTTCTTCCAGCACAGGACCGCGTATGACGGAAAACAGCTTCGCCTTCCGCCTCAAGGAATTGCTCGAGCTCAACAAGCTGACCCTGCAGGCCGTGGCCACAGCGCTGGGCATCTCGCGCACCGCGGTGCACAAGTGGACGCGCGGCGGCGAGATCGACTACGACAACCTGCGCAAGCTGGCCGCCTTCCTCAAGGTCAACTGGATCTGGCTGCGTTATGGCGAGGAGGCGGTGCGCGACCTGCAGGCGCTGGAGCCCATCGAACTGCCGATGACCGACGTGCGCCGCCGCTACACCGCCGAGATCATGGAGAGCGAGGCGCGCATGAAGCTGGCCCAGGAGAGCGCGCGCATCGTCACCTGGGAGTGGAACCTGATCAGCGACGAGGTGACCTACTCGCCCAACGTCGAGGAGGTCTACGGCTGGCCGGTGAGCCACAACCAGGACTTCTGGCCGCACCTGCCGGCCGAGGACGTGGCCGCCATGCGCGCCATGTACGACCAGGCCATCGCCGAGGGCAGCGGCTGCGAGTGTGACTTCCGCATCTACCGCCCGGACGGCGAGCTGCGCTGGATCGCCTCCCGCGCCCGGGTGATCAAGGACAGCGCCGGGCGCTCGGTGAAGATGGTCGGCATCAGCATGGACAACACCGCGCGCATGGCCGCCGAGGAAGAGCTGCGCAACAGCGAGGAGCGCTTGCGCGCCATCTTCGAGCTGACCTGGGGCGCGCTGGCCTACATCGGCCTGGACGGCACCTGGCAGCGCGTCAACGGCAGCCTCTGCGAACTGCTCGGCTACAGCGCCGAGGAACTCTACGGCATGACCTTCCAGCAACTCACCCACCCCGACGACCTGGAGCGCACCCTGCAGCTGCTGCGCAGCATGCTGGCCGGCGAGATCGACCGCTACGTGGTGGAGAAGCGCTGCCGGCGCAAGGACGGCCGCTACGTCTGGGTGCGCGCCCGCACCTCGCTGCAGCGCCGCCGCCAGGACGGCCTGCCGGAGCACCTGATCAGCGTCTACGAAGACATAGGCCCGGCCCGCGCCGAACGCGAACGCCTGCAGGCGCGCATCGCCGAGCTGGAGGCGCAGTTGGCCGTGTAGGCGCGGGCTGCGCCCGCGATATCGCGCGCAGGGCGCGCTCCTACAGGGGAGTGGCATGGGTGGGGCGGCGTAGGATCTCATCCGCGAACCGCGCCGATACGTCCGGTCATCGCGGACAAGGTCCGCTCCTACGGGGGAGGAATACCGTGTCCCCCGGCGACCTGTAGGAGCGGGCCCTGCCCGCGAATCGCGCGCAGGGCGCGCTCCTACGGGGGGATGGCGTGGGTGGGGCAGCGTAGGAGCGGATCTCATCCGCGAATCGCGCCAGAATGTCCGGCTATCGCGGACAAGGTCCGCTCCTACGAAGAGCACTTCGGCGCGGCTGGCAAGACGGTTGCTCCTACGGGAAGCCGCGCCCGCCCGCAATTCAGGGCTCGGCGAAGGGCAGCGGCGCCTCCGTCTCGCGCTGCACCGCGAAGGCGTTGAGGGTCATGGCCACCAGCGCGTAGTAACCGAAGATGCCCACCAGTTCCACCATCCCTGCCTCGCCAAAGACAGCCACCCCCTCGTCATAGAGCGCCTGCTCGATGCGTTTATTCGCATAGAGACTACGCCCCAGGCGATAGACCAGGCGTTCATCATCCCGCTCGAAAGGCGGTTCCTCACCACGCCGCAGCGCTTCGATCACGCCCTCGGCCAAACCTGCCTGGCGCGCGATGGGTTCGTGGATCTGCCATTCCGCCTGGGACTGCCACCAGGCCGCGGTAAGCAGGATCGCCAGTTCGCTCAGGCGCAGTTCCAGGCGCGTGCCGTAGCGGCAGAAGGCGCCCAGCTTCTGTGCGCTGTCGGCCAGCTGCGGGCTGTGCACCCAGGCCAGGAAGGGGCCGTCGAGGTTGCCGCGCGGGCCGCTGAGGATGTCGCTCAGCACACGGCGCTGCTCGTCGTCCATGTTCTCGTCGGTGAGCGGGGTGAGGCGCGAGGTGATCTTCATGGGCTTTCCTCAGAGGCTGCCGATGGCCTGGTCGATGGCGCGTTGCAGCTTGTCCACCAGTTCGTCCAGCTGCGCCTCTTCGAGGATGAAGGGCGGCGCCAGGAGGATATGGTCGCCGTTGCGGCCGTCCAGGGTGCCGCCCATGGGATAGCACAGCAGGCCTTCCTGCATGGCGGCCTTCTTGATCCGCGCGTGCAGCTTCGCCTCGGCGGGGAAGGGCGCCTTGCTGTCGCGCTCGGCCACCAGTTCCAGGCCCTGGAACAGCCCGCGGCCGCGGATGTCGCCGATATGCGGGTGGGCGCCGAAGGTCTGTTGCAGTCGCTGCTGCAGGTCGAGCCCGAGGCTGCGCACGCGCGCCAGCAGGTCGCGTTCCTCGATGGTCTTCTGCACCGCCAGGGCCGCGGCGCAGGCGGTGGCGTGGCCGATGTAGGTGTGGCCGTGCTGGAAGAAGCCCGAGCCCTGGGTGATGGCATTGTGGATGCGCTCGCTCACCAGGGTGGCGCCGATCGGCTGGTAGCCGGCGCCCAGGCCCTTGGCGATGGTGATCAGGTCGGCGCCGATGCCTTCCTGCTCGGCGGCGAACAGGCTGCCGGTGCGGCCCATGCCGCACATCACCTCGTCGAGGATCAGCAGCACCCCGTGGCGGTCGCAGATTTCCCGCACGCGCTTGAAGTAGCCGGGCACCGCGGGCACCGCGCCGAGGGTGGCGCCCACCACCGGCTCGGCGACGAAGGCCATGACCTTGTCCGCGCCCAGGCGGAGGATTTCCGCCTCCAGCTCCCGGGCCAGGCGTTCGCCATAGGCTTCGGGCGTCTCGCCGACGGCCTGGTCGCGGTAGGCGTAACAGGGGCTGACGTGGCTGACGTCGATCAGCAGCGGCTGGAACTGCTGGCGCCGCCAGGCGTTGCCGCCGGTGGCCAGGGCGCCGAGGGTGTTGCCGTGGTAGCTCTGGCGGCGGGCGATCAGGTGCGTGCGTTGCGGCTGGCCGATCTCGACGAAGTACTGGCGGGCCAGCTTGAGCGCCGCCTCCACCGCCTCGGAGCCGCCGCTGACGAAGTACACCGAGCGCATGCCCACCGGCGCGCGGGCGACCAGGAAGTCCGCCAACTGCTCCATGGGCTCGGTGGTGAAGAAGGAAGTGTGGGCATAGGCCAGGGTGCCGACCTGCCGGCGCACTGCCTCGATCACCGCCGCGTCGCTGTGGCCCAGGCAGGACACCGCCGCGCCGCCGCTGGCGTCCAGGTAGCGGCGGCCTTCGCTGTCGACCAGGTAGGCGCCGTCGCCGCGGATGGCCGTGGGGTAGGACTGGGTGAGGCTGCGGTGCAGGACGTGGCTCATGGTGACCTCCGGGGTGATTGCGCAAATATTAATTGCATTTTTTATCTTGGCAATCTTTTGTTGCGCGCCCGTTGCGCAGCCCGGACAGTTCCCGATGGGCTGAAAGCGGCGAAACAGAGAAGCTCCAGGCGAAATTCCGCCTGGCTCTCGTCCGCAAAGCCCTGGCAAGGCTTGAGAAAAATACTTGCAATCGAATTTATTGCATGTTTATTTTGCGAAAAAGCACTCTGTGCATGCAGCCCCTTCCGTGGGTTAGCCGCTCAAAACAATAAAGTCCGGGCCCCGGCCCGTTGCGATCGAACTGCCGCTAATGCGCGCCCCGCCAAGGCGGGGCGCATCCACTGACCTGCAAGAGGAAGACCTGCATGAAAAAGCTGCTTCAAGCCTCCTTCGCCGCGCTGTCCCTGTTCGCCGCCGCCAGCTCCATGGCCGCCGACAAGGAACTGCTGATCGCCACCGACACCGCCTTCGTGCCCTTCGAGTTCAAGCAGGGCGACAAGTACGTCGGCTTCGACATCGACCTGTGGGCGGCCATCGCCAAGGAGATGGGCGTCGCCTACCAGCTCAAGCCGATGGACTTCAACGGCATCATCCCCGCGCTGCAGACGCGCAACGTCGACGCCGCGCTGGCCGGCATCACCATCAAGGAAGACCGCAAGCAGGTCATCGACTTCTCCGACGGCTACTACGACAGCGGCTTCCTGCTGATGGTCAAGGCCGACAACGACAGCATCAAGGGCGAGGCCGACATCGCCGGCAAGAGCCTGGCGGTGAAGAGCGGTACCTCGGCGGCGGACTACGCCAAGGCCAACCTCAAGGCCGCCGACCTGCGCCAGTTCCCCAACATCGACAACGCCTACCTGGAGCTGCGCACCGGCCGCGTCGACGCCGCCATGCACGACACGCCCAACGTCCTCTACTACATCAAGACCGCCGGGGACGGCCAGGTGAAGGCGGTCGGCGAGCAGATGATGGCGCAGCAGTACGGCATCGGCTTCCCCAAGGGCAGCGAGCTGCGCGAGCCGGTCAACGCGGCGCTGAAGAAGCTGCGCGAAGACGGCACCTACGCGCAGATCTACCGCAAGTGGTTCGGCACCGACCCCAAGTGAGCCGGAGGTAGAACCCCATGCATTTCCAATGGTCCGCCATCTGGGACGCGCTGCCGGTGCTGCTCGAGGGCGCCCGGCTGACCCTGTGGATTTCCATCCTCGGCCTTGCCGGCGGCGCCGTGATCGGCCTGTTGGCCGGCGTTGCCCGCGCCTACGGCGGCTTCTTCTCCAGCCGCCTGGCGCTGGTGTTCGTCGAGCTGATCCGCGGCACGCCGATCATGGTCCAGGTGATGTTCATCTACTTCGCCCTGCCGCTGATGGTCCCGGTGCGCATCGATCCGTTCAGCGCGGCGGTGGTCACCATCATGATCAACTCCGGCGCCTACATCGCCGAGATCACCCGCGGCGCGCTGCTCTCGGTGAACCGCGGGTTCCGCGAGGCGGGGCTGGCCCTGGGGCTGTCCGGGCGCGACACCCTGCGCTACGTGATCGCCCCGCTGGCCTTCCGGCGGATGATCCCGGCGCTGGGCAACCAGTGGATCGTCAGCATCAAGGACACCTCGCTGTTCATCGTCATCGGCGTGGCCGAGCTGACCCGCCAGGGCCAGGAGGTGATCGCCGGCAACTTCCGGGCGATGGAGATCTGGTCGGCGGTGGCGGTGATCTACCTGGTCATCACCCTGGTATTGAGTTACGTGCTGCGGCGCATGGAGTCGAGGCTGAAGATCCTATGATCGAGTTCAAGCGGGTTTCCAAGCATTTCGGCCAGACCGAGGTGCTCCACGACATCAATCTGAAGATCGGTTCCGGCGAGGTGGTGGTGATCATCGGCCCCTCCGGCTCGGGCAAGTCCACACTGCTGCGCTGCATCAACAAGCTGGAGGTGATCACCGGCGGCGAGCTGTTCGTCGACGGCATGGAGGTCAACGACCCCAAGGTGGACGAGCGCCTGATCCGCCAGGAGGCGGGCATGGTGTTCCAGCAGTTCCACCTGTTTCCGCAGATGACCGCGCTGGAGAACGTGGCCTTCGGCCCGATCCGCGTGCGCGGGGCGAAGAAGGCCGAGGCCGAGGCGCTGGCCCGCGAGCTGCTGGCCAAGGTCGGCCTGTCCGAGCGCGCCGGGCATTACCCCTCGGAGCTCTCCGGCGGCCAGCAGCAGCGTGTGGCCATCGCCCGCGCCCTGGCGGTGAAGCCCAAGCTGATGCTGTTCGACGAGCCGACCTCGGCGCTGGACCCGGAGCTGCGCCACGAGGTGCTGCAGGTGATGAAGGACCTGGCGGAGGAGGGCATGACCATGGTCATCGTCACCCACGAGATCGACTTCGCGCGCAAGGTCGCCTCGCGGCTGATCTTCATCGACAAGGGCCGCATCGCCGAGGACGGCGAGCCCGCCAGCCTGATCGGCAACCCCACCAGCCCGCGCCTGCGGGAGTTCCTGCAACATGTCGCCTGAAGGTCGCCCCATGAGCCTGAGCCCCCTGAACCTTGCCGGCAGCGCCTACGAAATCGGCCTGGGCCTGGGCCGCTTCGGCCGCGACGCGGTGCATCAGCGCCTGCGCCCGCTGCCGCTGTGGCGCAGCCTGGCGGCGCGGGCCGGCTCGGCCGCGGCGCAGCATATGCAGGCGCAGGTCCAGGCGCAGTTCCCGCGCATCTGGGACGAGCTGCGCGGCCTGGCCGACGGCCTGGAATTGCCGCTGGAAGAAGTCTTCCTGTGGAACTGCCGTGGCGATTTCGTCCAGGATGCCAGCGTCGACGGCTGCACCACGGTGTTCGGCCCCGCCGAGGGCGGCTGGCTGATCGCTCACAACGAGGACGGCCTGCCTTCGCTCGACGGCTTCTGCGGCCTGCTCCAGGCGCAACCCAAGCAGGGACTGGGCTTCACCAGCTTCGTCTACCCCGGTTCGATCCCCGGCCATACCTTCGCGGTGAACGAGCGCGGGCTGGTCAGCACGGTCAACAACATCCGCCCGCGCGCCATCCCGGCGGGCCTGCCGCGCCAGGTGCTGGCTCGGGCGGTGCTGGATGCCGGCAGCCTGGCGCAGGCCGTCGCCGTGCTGTCCACGGCGGGGCGCGCCGGGGCCTTCCACCATGCCCTGGGGCAGGTGGGGGCGAGCCAGCTGTTCAGCGTCGAAGCCTGTTCCACCGGCGTGGCGGTGCGGGAAATCCAGCACCCGGCGGGGCATTCCAACCACCTGCTGGATGCCGGCCTGGACGCCGCCGGCCAGCGCATCACCGGCAGTTCCGGCAGCCGCCAGCAGCGCGTCGGTGCCTTGCTGGCCGGGGCGCCTGCGCTGCTGGACGAGGGCCAAGCGCTGGCCATCCTGCGCGACACGGCGGATGCCGAACTGCCGGTGTACCGCCGCGCGGCGGACGACCCGGACGAGGAGAACACCCTGGCCACGGCCGTGTTCCGCATCGGGGCGAACTCGGTAGAATGGCGCGTCCACTGCCAGCCCGACACCCGCGAGGTCGAGGCCCGGGGCAGTGTCCGCCCCGATCCCGAACCTGGACCTGCATGATGAGCCAAGCGCCCGCCGCCCTGCCCGACAACCTGGGAGCCCTCAAGCAACTGCTGGAGGACATCGAGCGCGGCGAGGCGGGCATCTCCCTGGGCGCCAGCTCGCGCCGCGTGCTGACGGCGCTGATCGAGGCGCCGCAGCGCACCGCGGTGTCGTCCATCAGTGAGCTGGCCGAGCAGCTGGGGGTCAATGCCTCGACCCTCTCGCGGCTGGCCCAGCGCCTGGGCTATGGCGGCTTCAGCAAGTTCCAGGACGTGTTCCGCCGCGAGCTGACCGAGGGCAAGAGCTTCTACAGCGACCAGGCCTCGCGCCTGCTGCTGACCCCCGCCGACAGCACCCTGTCGCGCCTGACGCGCCTGGGCCGGCAGGAAAGCGCCAACATCGCCAGCCTGATCGAGCAGGTGGAGCCGGAAGCGTTCGCCCGCGTGGTGGAACTGCTGGCCGGCGCGCGCCGCGTGCGCATCCACGGCATGCGCCAGTTCACCTCGCTGGCGCTGTTCATGTCCTACGGCCTGGGGATGCTGCGCCCCGATGTGGCGGCGCTGGACTCCAACCGCCAGGGCGTGGCCGATGCGCTCGCCCAACTGGATGCCGGCGACGTGCTGGTGGTCGCCAGTTGCTTCCCCTATACGCCCAGCGTGCTGGCCACCGCCGAAGTGGCGGCGCGCCACGGCATCGAGGTGGTGGCCCTGACCGATTCTTCGAGTTCGCCGTTGGCGCGGGTGGCGGCGCACAGCTTCTACGTGCCCAACCACAGCCTGTTCTACAGCAACAGCATGTGCGCCTTCATGCTCCTGGCCCAGGGGCTGCTCAGCGAAGTGGCCGGACGGCTGGGCGAGAGTGCGCTGGCCTCGCTCAAGCACCGCGAGGCGCTGATCAGCGAGTTGAACGCTTCGCTCTGAGCCCGCCTCAGGCTACCTGCACGCTGGCCTTGCGCGGATGTTCTCGCGCCAGGTACTCGGCCAGGCGCAGTTTCTGCGCGGCATCGAGGAACAGCCCCAGCTTGCTGCGGCGCCAGAGGATGTCATCGGCGTTCTCGGCCCATTCCTCGCGGCACAGGTAGTCCACCTCGCGGGCGTAGAGCCCGGCGCCCAGGTGTTCGCCCAGGTCGGTTTCGCCCTTCACCCCGTCGAGCAGGCGCCAGCTGCGCGTGCCGTAGCTGGTGGCCCAGCGCCGCGCCAGGCCGGCCGACAGCCAGGGGTGCCTGGCCAGCAGTTCGACGGCCAGGTCCTCGGGGCTGGTCATGTTTTCGCCGCCGGGCAGCGGGGCATCGGCGGTCCAGGCCGGGCCCAGGCGCGGGAAGGTCGGTGCCAGCTCGGCCAGGGCGGCCTCGGCCAGCTTGCGGTAGGTGGTCAGTTTGCCGCCGAACACCGACAGCAGCGGCGCCTCACCCGGCGCGCCCTGCAGCGACAGGGTGTAGTCGCGGGTGACGGCGGACGGCTCGTCGGACTCGTCGTCGCACAGCGGGCGCACCCCGGAGAAGCTCCAGAGGATGTCTTCGCGATGCAGCTGGCGCTTGAAGTGGGCGTTGACCACCGCCAGCAGGTAACCGGTTTCCTCGTCGCTGATCTGCACCTTCGCCGGGTCGCCCAGGTATTCGCGGTCGGTGGTGCCGATCAGGGTGAAGCGCTCCAGGTAGGGGATGACGAAGACGATGCGGCGGTCCTCGTTCTGCAGGATGTACGCCTGCTCGCCCTCGTACAGCCGCGGCACCACCAGATGGCTGCCCTGGATCAGGCGGATGCCGTAGGGCGGCCGCTGGCGCAGGTCGTCGCGGAGGAACTGCGCCACCCAGGGCCCGGCGGCGTTGACCAGGGCGCGGGCGCGGATCGAGTAGAGGCTGCCGTCGTCGCGCTCCAGGTGCAGGTGCCACAGGCCCTTGCTGCGCCGCGCGCTGACGCAGCGGGTGCGCGGGTGCACGTGGGCGCCGCGCTCACGGGCGGCCATGGCGTTGAGCACCACCAGGCGGGCGTCGTCGACGGAACAGTCGGCATACTCGAAGCCGCGGCGCAGGTGCTCCTGCAGCGGGCTGTCGGCGCCGAAACGCAGAGCGCGCGAGGCGGGCAGCTTCTCGCGCCGGCCCAGGTGGTCGTAGAAGAACAGCCCGGTGCGGATCATCCAGGCCGGGCGCAGGTGCGGCTGGTGCGGCAGCACGAAACGCAGCGGGTGAACGATGTGCGGCGCCTTGGCCAGCAGCACTTCGCGCTCGGCCAGGGCCTCGCGCACCAGGCGGAATTCGCCGTGCTCCAGGTAGCGCAGGCCGCCGTGGACCAGCTTGCTGCTGGCCGAGGAGGTGTGGCTGGCCAGGTCGTGCTGTTCGCAAAGGAAGGTGAGCAGGCCGCGCCCGGCGGCGTCCGCCGCGATGCCCGTGCCATTGATGCCGCCGCCGACCACCGCCAGGTCGTAGACCTCAGCCAGGGGAGCGGAGCGCTTGTGGGAATGGCTCATGGGGCGTCCTCTTGGCTGTAAATGAACATGAATGCGTTCGAATTCGAAAATAGAATAGGCGAGCGAGCGCCGAATGGCTAGGCTGAAGTCCAGCCATTCGGCTGATTTACCGGGGATTTTCGGATTCGAACGTAAAGCGCGTCAGACCAGCTCCAGCTGCACCTTGTGCTGGGCCAGCAGGCGCGCCACGGCGGGCGGCGGCGCGGCGTCGGTGAACAGGCGGTCGACCAGGCCGATCGGCCCCAGGCGCACCAGGGCGTTGCGCCCGAACTTGCTGGAGTCGGCGGCGAGGAACACCTGCCGGGCGTTGTCGATGATGGCGCGGGAGACGCGCACTTCCTGGTAGTCGAAGTCCAGCAGGCTGCCGTCGTCGTCGATGCCGCTGATGCCCACCAGGGCGAAGTCGGCGCGGAACTGCTCGATGAAGTCCACCGCCGCCTGGCCGACCACGCCGCCGTCGCCGCGCACGGTGCCGCCGGCCACCAGCACTTCGAAATCGTCCTTGGCGCTGAGGGTGGCGGCGACGTGCAGGTTGTTGGTGATGATCTTCAGGTGGCGATGCCCGAGCAGGGCGCGGGCGATGGCCTCGGTGGTGGTGCCGATGTTGATGAACAGCGAGGCGTCGTCGGGAATCTGCGCCGCCACCGCCTCGGCGATGCGCTGCTTCTCGTCACGCATCTGGTCGGCGCGGGTGTTGTAGGCGGTGTTCTCGATGCTCGAGTCCCAGGCCGCGCCGCCATGGTAGCGGCGCAGCAGGCTGCGCTCGGCGAGCTGGTTGATGTCGCGGCGGATGGTCTGCGGGGTGACGGCGAACTGCTGGGCCAGCTCCTCGATGCTAAGGTAGCCGCGTTCGCGGACCAGGTCGAGGATGTCTTGCTGTCGGGGGGGCAGGTTCATCTGCGCTCTCGTGGGGGCGGGGCGGAGGGTCAAGGATGCCGGAGTGGGGCGGGGCTGTCATGTGGGGCTGTTCGTGCCGCCGGTGAATCCGATCGCGGACGGAGTCCGCTCCTGCGGGCGCAGGTCTCCTCGTAGGATGGGTTGAGCGAAGCGATACCCATCACCCTGGCCCGATGGGTTTCGCAGGCTCAACCCATCCTACGAAAAGCACCTCGGCGCAGTCGGTGACCTCCGCGCGCTGGCGAGAGGGCGCTCTTGAAGCCGACCTCCCCAGCCCCGCCTTTCGCCCGTGCGACCTATTCTTATAGCCAACAGCCGACCCTATTCCCCTGCGGAATGTAAGCCCATACGCTGCAGGGGATCGACGGAAAGCCTCCGTCAGCATTCGGGGCTCACAATGTATAAAGATCTGAAATTCCCCATCCTCATCGTCCACCGCGACATCAAGGCCGACACCGTCGCCGGCGACCGCGTCCGCGGCATCGCCCGCGAACTGGAGCTGGACGGCTTCAGCATACTTTCCACCGCCAGCGCCACCGAAGGGCGCATCGTCGCCTCCACCCACCATGGCCTGGCCTGCATCCTGGTCGCCGCCGAGGGGGCGGGGGAGAACCAGCGCCTGTTGCAGGACGTGGTGGAGCTGATCCGCGTGGCGCGGGTGCGGGCGCCGCAGTTGCCGATCTTCGCCCTCGGCGAGCAGATGACCATCGAGAACGCACCGGCCGAGTCCATGGCCGACCTGCACCAGCTGCGCGGCATCCTCTACCTGTTCGAAGACACCGTGCCCTTCCTCGCCCGCCAGGTCTCGCGGGCCGCGCGCAAGTACCTGGAGGGCCTGCTGCCGCCGTTCTTCCGCGCCCTGGTGGAGCACACCGCGCAGTCCAACTATTCCTGGCACACACCCGGCCACGGCGGCGGCGTGGCCTACCGCAAGAGCCCGGTGGGGCAGGCCTTCCACCAGTTCTTCGGGGAGAACACCCTGCGCTCGGACCTCTCGGTATCGGTGCCTGAACTGGGCTCGCTGCTGGACCACACCGGCCCGCTGGCTGAGGCCGAGGCCCGCGCCGCGCGCAATTTCGGCGCCGACCACACCTTCTTCGTGATCAACGGCACCTCCACGGCGAACAAGATCGTCTGGCACTCCATGGTCAGCCGCGACGACCTGGTGCTGGTGGACCGCAACTGCCACAAGTCGGTGCTGCACTCGATCATCATGACCGGCGCCATCCCGCTGTACCTGTGCCCGGAGCGCAACGAGCTGGGCATCATCGGGCCCATTCCGCTGTCCGAGTTCAGCCGCGAGTCGATCGCCGCGAAGATCGCCGCCAACCCCCTGGCCCGCGGCCGCGAGCCGAAGGTGCGGCTGGCGGTGGTGACCAACTCCACCTACGACGGCCTGTGCTACAACGCCGAGCTGATCAAGCAGGCCCTGGACGGCAGCGTCGAGGTGCTGCACTTCGACGAGGCCTGGTACGCCTACGCCGCCTTCCACGAGTTCTACGACCGCCGCTACGGCATGGCCACCAGCCGCGGCGAGGACGGCCCGCTGGTGTTCACCACGCATTCCACCCACAAGATGCTGGCGGCCTTCAGCCAGGCCTCGATGATCCACGTGCAGGACGGCGGCAAGCGGCGCCTGGACCGCGCGCGCTTCAACGAAGCCTTCATGATGCACATCTCCACCTCGCCGCAGTACGGCATCATCGCCTCGCTGGACGTGGCCTCGGCGATGATGGAGGGCCCGGCCGGGCGTTCGCTGATCCAGGAGACCTTCGACGAGGCCCTGAGCTTCCGTCGCGCCCTGGCCAACGTGCAGCAGAACCTGGCGGCCGGCGACTGGTGGTTCTGCGTGTGGCAGCCGCCGGGGGTGGAGGGCACCGATGAGGTGCGCACCCGCGACTGGCTGCTGGAGCCCGACGCCGAGTGGCACGGCTTCGGCGAGGTGGAAGACGACTACGTGCTGCTCGACCCGATCAAGGTCACCCTGGCCACCCCGGGCCTGAACGCCGCCGGGCGCCTTGAAGAGCACGGCATTCCCGCCGCGGTGGTCGGCCGCTTCCTCTGGGAGCGCGGCCTGGTGGTGGAGAAGACCGGCCTGTACTCCTTCCTGGTGCTGTTCTCCATGGGCGTGACCAAGGGCAAGTGGAGCACCCTGGTCACCGAGCTGCTGGAGTTCAAGCGCAGCTACGACGGCAACGCGCCGCTATCCGAGGCCCTGCCCAGCGTGCTCCAGGCCGCCCCGGCGCGCTACGCCGGCATGGGTCTGCGCGACCTCTGCGAGCAGTTGCACGCCTGCTACCGCGAGCACGCCACGGCCAAGGCCATGCGCCGCATGTACACCATCCTGCCGGAACTGGCGCTGCGCCCGGCCGATGCCTACACCCAACTGGTGCGCGGCGAGGTCGAGGCGGTGCCCATCGAGCGCCTCGAAGGGCGCATCGCCGCGGTCATGCTGGTGCCTTACCCGCCGGGCATCCCGCTGATCATGCCGGGCGAGCGCTTCACCGAGGCGACGCGCTCGATCCTCGACTACCTGGCCTTCGCCCGGACCTTCGAACACGACTTCCCCGGTTTCGATTCCGATGTGCATGGCCTGCAGGTGCAGGACGTGGACGGCCGGCGCTGCTATACAGTTGAGTGCATCGTGGAAAATGCCGACAGCTGATTCCGTCGTCCAGGGCGGCGGAACCTAAGGAGCGAGGATGAGCGGGGGAGAGGCTGCCAAGAAAGGCAGCATGGGGTTCTGGAGCTGTACCGCGCTGGTGATCGGCAACATGGTCGGCTCGGGCGTCTTCCTGCTGCCCTCCAGCCTCGCCGCCTATGGCGGGCTCAGCCTGTTCGGCTGGCTGGTCTCCAGCACCGGCGCAGTGCTGCTGGCCTTCACCTTCGCCCGCCTGGCGCGGCTCAACCCCGGCGCCGGCGGGCCCTACGCCTACACCCGCGAGGGCTTCGGCAGCTTCGCCGGCTACCTGTGCGCCTGGACCTACTGGAAGGCCGCGTGGATCGGCAACGCCGCCATCGCCGTGACCCTGGTGGGCTACCTGCGGGTGTTCATCCCGGCGCTGGCCGACCCGCTGCTGATGGTGGCCACCGCCATCGGCGCCATCTGGCTGTGCACTTTCATCAACCTGCGCGGCATCGCCACCTTCGCCGTGGTGCAGAACCTGCTCACCGCGCTCAAGCTGATCCCGCTGCTGCTGGTCGGGGTGCTCGGCTGGCTGCACTTCAACCCCGACTACCTGGCCATCCCGCCGCGCGAGCAACTGCCGAACATGGGCTACGCCCAGGCCATCGCCACCACCGCGGCGCTGACGCTCTGGTCGTTCATCGGCCTGGAGTCGGCGACGGTGCCGGCCGACGATGTGCGCGACCCCAAGCGCACCATCCCGCGCGCCACGCTGTTCGGCACCCTGGCCGCGGCCGGGGTGTACGTGTTGTCGATCACCTCGGTGCAGGGCTTGATGCCGCCGGAGGTGCTGGCCAAGTCGACCTCGCCCTTCGCCGACGCCGCGCGCGTGCTGATGGGCGACTGGGGCTACTACCTGGTGGCCGCCGGCGCGGTGATCGCCTGCCTCGGCGCGCTCAACGGCTGGGTGCTGCTGCAGGGGCAGATCCCGGTGGCGCCGGCGCGCGACGGGCTGTTCCCCGAATCCCTCGGCAAGCTCAACAAGCACGGCGCCCCGGCCAACGGCCTGTGGGCCTCGGGGCTGCTGGTGACGGTGCTGGTGCTGATCGACGGCCAGGGCGACCTGGTGGACGTGTTCAACGTCATCATCCTGCTCGGCACCATGACCGGCGTGGTGCCCTACGCCTTCTGCACCGCGGCGCTGCTGCAACTGCTGGCGGTGCGCACCAGCGAGTTCTCGCCGCGCTCGCGGCCGCAGCTGATCGCCGTCGGCTCGCTGGGCTTCCTCTACTCGCTGTGGGCCCTCTACGGCACCGGTGAGCAGGCCATCTTCTGGGGTTTCCTGGTGTTCATGGCGGGCATCCCGATGTACACCTGGCGGCAATGGCGCAACCGCCAGCAGGGCCTGCCGGTGGCGGAAATCGACTAGCGCCCGTTCGCAGCTGGAGCGTGCCCTGTGTCACATAGGCCGGCATCGACTTTTGCCCTTGCCTTGTTATAGTGGCACGCCATCACTACAAGAACTGCCGCGCACAGCAGAGCAGGGCATTCCCGAGGGTTTCCCCCGTGACCGAGTACAAAGCATTTCGCGTCGAACTGGCCGACAAGATCGCGCATGTGATCATCAATCGCCCGGAAAAAGTCAACGCGATGAACGCCGATTTCTGGCGCGAGATCGTCGATATCTTCCGTTGGGCCGATGAAACGGATGAAGTCCGCGTGGTGGTGATTTCCGGCGCCGGCAAGCATTTCTCCGCCGGCATCGACCTGATGCTGCTGGCCCAGGCCGGCAGCCAGCTGGGCAAGGACGTCGGCCGCAACGCCCGCGCCCTGCGCCGCAAGATTCTCGAACTGCAGGCCTCGTTCAACGCCATCGACGCCTGCAGCAAGCCGGTGCTCGCCGCCGTGCAGGGCTATTGCCTGGGCGGCGCCATCGACCTGATCTCGGCCTGCGACATGCGCTACTGCAGCGAAGACGCGCAGTTCTCCATCAAGGAAATCGACATGGGCATGGCCGCCGACGTCGGCACCTTGCAGCGCCTGCCGCGGCTGATCGGCGACGGCATCATGCGCGAGCTGGCCTACACCGGGCGCATGGTCGACGCCGCCGAGGCGATGCGCATCGGCCTGGTCAACCGCAGCTACGCCGACAGCGCGGCGCTGCTCGACGGCGTGTTCGAGCTGGCGCGGCAGATCGCCGGCAAGTCGCCGATCGCCATCCGCGGCACCAAGGAGATGATCCGCTACGCCCGCGACCACAGCGTCGAGGACGGCCTGGAATACATCGCCACCTGGAACGCTGCCATGCTGCAATCGGCCGACCTGCAGAAGGCCATGGCCGCCCACATGAGCAAGCAGCAGCCGGAGTTCGCCGACTGATGCCCCATTACTCCCTCGCGCAGGAGGCGCGTTAGCCCGATGGTCACTGGAGCCACCTCCCTCAGTCTGGTGCGCGATGAACTCTTCGCCACCATGGAGCAGGCCGAGCAGAACCTCGAGCAATTCATCGCCGAGCGCCAGAACGGCAGCCTGCTGCAACACGCGGTCGAATGCCTGGCGCAGATCCGCGGCACCCTCAACCTGATCGAACTGGCCGGCGCCGAGCTGCTGGCCCAGGAAGCCCTGCAGCTGGCCACCGACATCCCCACCGGTGTCGGCGAGGAGCGCGACGGCCAGCTGGCCGCTCTGGGCAATGCCCTGTACGTGCTGCGCCGCTACCTGGAGAACCTGGAGGCCAACCGCCAGGAAATCCCCGAGCTGCTGCTGCCGGCGATCAACGACGTGCGCCTGGCCGCCGGCCAGCCGGTGCTGCCGGAGAGCTTCTTCTTCAGCGCGCGCCTGGACCTGCCGCGCCCGGCGGCGCCCCGCGCGGTGCCCACGGTGGCCGACCGCGCCCAGGAAGTCCGCCGCCTGCGGCACATGTACCAGGTCGGCCTGCTCGCCCTGGTGCGCGAACAGGACCATTACTCCGGCCTCAAGCTGATGGGGCGCGCCCTGGCGCGCCTCGACGCGCTGCTCGGCTACGGCCAGCGCAGCCGCCTGTGCTGGATAGGCGCGGGCGCCCTGGAAGCCCTGGTGGATGCGCAGATGCTGCCGCGCAAGGCGCGCAAGCAGCTGTTCTCGCGCCTGGATCGGGAACTCAAGCAGCTGCTGGCCAACGCCAACTACGAGGCGCCGCGCCAGCTGCTCAAGGAACTGCTCTACCTCACAGCCCTGGCCGACACCCGCGGCCCGCGGGCCAGCGAGCTGCGCGAGGTGTTCGGCCTGGCGCCGCTGCCGTTCACCGACCACCTGCTGGAAGACGAGTCGCAGCGCCTGTCCGGTCCCGGCCAGGCGGTGATGCGCTCGCTGTCGGCGGCCATCCGCGAGGAACTCACCACGGTCAAGGACCAGCTCGACCTGATCGAGCGCGGCGTGTCCCCGGCCGATGCCCTGGGCACCCTGCACACCCAGCTGGGCAAGCTGGCCAAGACTCTCGGCATGGTCGGCCTGAACTCCGCGGCCAACGTGCTGCAGGGCCAGGTCTCGGTGGTGTCCGGCTGGGTGGTCAGGGGCGCGGTGGAGTCGCCGGTGGCGCTGAACGCCCTGGCCGACGCGCTGCTCTACGTGGAAAGCCTGGTCGGCAGCCTGGAACGCGGCGAGCGCATGGCCGCCCCCGCCATCATCGACCTCGAGCCCACCGCCGAGTCCTTCGCCGTGCACCAGCTGGCCGAGGCGCGCATCGTGGTCATCGATGAAGCCCAGGGCGGCCTGGCCCTGGCCAAGCGGGCGATCACCGCCTACCTGGAATCCAACGGCGACAAGCTGCACCTGGCCAACGTCCCCGGCAGCCTGCAGGCCGTGCGCGGCGGGCTCTGGTTCCTCGGCCAGGAACGCGCCGCCCGGCTGGTCGGGGCTTGCGCCGACTACATCCAGCGGCAGATGATCGAAACCACGCAGATGCCGTCCGAGCAGATGCTGGAAACCCTGGCCGATGCCCTGACCGGCCTCGAATACTACCTGGAGGGCGGCGCCGTGCTGCGTCCCGAAGGCCAGCCCGACGTGCTGGACGTGGCCAGCGAGAGCGTGCGCGCCCTCGGCCTGGAGGTGGCTGCCTGATGCGTACCGGACGTTGGGAGTCCGCCTGGCTCGACCCGGCGGAAAAGGGTGGTTGGGCCGTGGCCCACTATCGCCAGCAATTCCTCGGCGATGCCAATGGCGTGCTCTTCCCCCGTGACTGGCTCAAGCGCCAGGACCTGCCGGTGCTCTCCGAGCAGGGCGTCGGCCACTTCGATGGCGATGCCGTGTACCTGCTGGAGCTGGAGTCTCCCGCCAGCGTCGAGGGCTGCAGCTGGATAGGCCTGCGCCACGTCATGCTCGAAGCCGAGGAAGACCAGTTCGCCATGCTCGGCTTCGCCAGCCAGGTCGGCACCTGGGCCCGCGAGAACCGTTTCTGCGGCGGCTGCGGCCAGCCGATGCGCGCCGTGCCGCGCGAACGCGCCATGCGCTGCGACGCCTGCGACATCCAGCGCTACCCGCTGCTGTCGCCGAGCATGATCGTCCTGGTCACCCGCGGCGACGAACTGCTGCTGGCGCGCTCGCCGCGCTTCGTGCCGGGCATGTACAGCACCCTGGCCGGCTTCGTCGAGCCGGGCGAGTCGGTGGAGCACTGCGTGGCCCGCGAGGTGAAGGAAGAGGTGGGGCTGCAGGTCGGCAACATCCGCTACCTGGGCAGCCAGAACTGGCCCTTCCCGCATTCGCTGATGCTCGGCTTCCACGCCGAGTACGTCAGCGGCGAGATCGTCTGCCAGCCGGACGAGATCGAAGACGCCCAGTGGTTCCCCTACGACTCGCTGCCGCGCCTGCCGGCCGGGCGTTCCATCGCCCGCTACCTGATCGAGACCTGGCTGGCGCGCCGCGCCGGGCGGCCCGATCCCATCCTGCCGGGCGGCGGCTACTGACGCCCGGCGCTTTCCCCGCGCTTCAAGCCGCGCTGAGCCAGTGTTGCCAGACCAGGCGCGCGGTCAGCGCCAGCACCACCAGGATGAACACCGGGCGGATGAACCTGGCGCCGCCACCGATGGCGGTGCGCGCGCCCAGGTAGGCGCCGACCATCAGCGCGCTGCCCATGCACAGCCCGAGCAGCCAGACCACCTGGCCGGAAGCGACGAACACCACCAGCGCCACAATGTTGCTGACGAAGTTCATGGTGCGCGCCACGCCGCTGGCGCGGACCAGGTCCAGGGGGTACATCAGCAGGCTGCTGACGGTCCAGAAGGCGCCGGTGCCGGGGCCGGCCACGCCGTCGTAGAAGCCCAGGCCCAGGCCTTGCGGCCACTGGCGCCTGCGCCCGACCGGGGCGTCGGCGTCCAGCGGCGCCTTGGGTGTGCCGCCGAAGAGCATGTAGATCCCGCAGGAGAACACCACCACCGGCAACATGCGGTTCAGCCATTCCGCCGGCAGCAGGTGCGCGGCCCAGGCGCCGACGGCCGCGCCTATGGCGGTGGCGAGCAGGCCGTTGCGCCACTTCGCCGGGTGGAACAGCTTGCGCTTGTAGAAGGTGTAGCTGGCGGTGGCCGAGCCGAAGGTGGAACTCAGCTTGTTGGTGCCCAGCGCCAGGTGCGGCGGCACGCCGGCGGTGAGCAGGGCGGGGATGGTCAGCAGGCCGCCGCCGCCGGCGATGGCATCGATGAAGCCGGCGAGGAAGGCCACGACGGCGAGGATCAGCAGGGTGAGCGGGTCGATGGCCAGCTCGAAGGGGAGGGTGAAGGGCATGAAAAGTACGACCTGGGTTCAAGGCTGCGACGCCACGGCTGGCCGTCGCGTCGAGGGGTGCGCATAATGCCGGCAATTCTACCCGCAAGGAACTGATTCAATGCAGTACGACGGCCTGGCCTGGACGTTCGCGCTGATCGCCCTGCTGGCGCTGCTGGTCGCCGCACGCATCCTCTTCGACCGCCACTGGTTCCTCGGCTGGCTGCGCGGCTGCGCCGGCCTGGCCTTCGTCGCCGCCGCGCTGGCGCTGGGCCTGGCGGCCTGGGACCTGAGCAGCTACGACGCGCTGCCCGCCGAGCGGCCGCTGGCGACCCTGAGCTTCCAGCGCCTGGCGCCGCAGCGCTACGAGGTGAAGATCCTCGAAGGTGACCGCGAACGCCGCGTCGAGCTGGGCGGCGACCTCTGGCAACTGGACGTGCGCCTGATGCAGTGGCGCGGCCTGGCCGCGCTGATCGGCCTGGACCCCGGCTACCGCCTGCAGGGCCTGGCCGGCCGCTACCTGGCCATCGAGCAGCAACAGGCCCAGGCCCGGCAGCAGGTGCTGGCGCAAAGCCCCTACGGCTTCGACCTGTGGCGCTGGCTGCGCGACGGCCAGCACGACCTGCTGACCTTCCGGCCGCTGGCGGCGCGGGTGAACTTCCTGCCCATGGCGGACCAGGCGGTCTACAGCGTCCGCCTGGGCCCCGCGGGCCTGGAGGCGGAACCGGTCAACGCCGCGGCGCAACAGGCGCTGCGGGAGTGGCGGTAGGCGGGCTGCACCGGAGCAACTGTCTTGCCGGTTGCGCCGAGAGGTTTTTCGTAGGATGGGTTGAGTTTACGAAACCCATGCGGTCGTGGTGATGGGTATCGCTTCGCTCAACGCCATCCTACGTCGCCCCACCCGCCGGGAGGCACGGCATTCCTCCCCCGTAGGAGCGGACCTTGTCCGCGATGGCCGGACACCCCGGCGCGATTCGCGGATAAGATCCGCTTACGCTGCCCCACCCGCGCCATTCCCTTGTAGGAGCGCGCCCTGCGCGCGAAATCGCGGGCAGGGCCCGCTCCTACAGGTCGCCGGGAGGCACGGTATTCCTTCCCCCGTAGGAGAGGACCTTGTCCGCGATAGCCGGACATCCCGGCGCGGTTCGCGGATAAGATCCGCTCCTACGCGGCCCCACCCACGCCACTCCATGTAGGAGCGCGCCCTGCGCGCGATTTCGCGGGCAGGGCCCGCTCCTACAGGTTGCCGGGAAACACGGTATTCCTCCCCGTAGCGGACCTTGTCCGCGATGGCCGGACACCCCGGCGCGATTCGCGGATAAGATCCGCTCCTACGCCGCCTACCCGCGCCATTCCCCTGTAGGAGCGCGCCCTGCGCGCGAAATCGCGGGCAGGGCCCGCTCCTACAGATCGCCGGGAGGCACGGTATTCCTTCCCCCGTAGGAGCGGACTTTGTCCGCGATAGCCGGACGCCCCGGCGCGGTTCGCGGATAAGATCCGCTCCTACGCTGCCCCACCCGCGCCATTCCCCTGTAGGAGCGCGCCCTGCGCGCGAAATCGCGGGCAGGGCCCGATCCTACAGGTCGCCGGGAGGCACGGTATTCCTTCCCCCGTAGGAGCGGACCTTGTCCGCGATGGCCGGACGTCCCGGCGCGATTCGCGGATAAGATCCGCTCCTACGCTGCCCCACCCACGCCATTTCCATGTAGGAGCGCGCCCTGCGCGCGAAATCGCGGGCAGGGCCCGCTCCTACAGGTTGCGGGGAGGCGTGCATCGACGGATCGCCCAACGAAAAAGGGAGCCCGAAGGCTCCCTTTGCCATTGCGCTTGCGCGATCAGGCCAGGAACCCGCCGTCGACGTTCAGCGCCACGCCGGTGGTGTAGCTGGAGGCGCTGCTGGCCAGGTACAGCACGGCGCCGGCCATTTCGCTCGGGTCGGCCACGCGCTTGAGCGGGATGCGCTGCAGGGCGGCGTTGCGGATGCTGTCGTTCTTCACCAGCGCCGAGGCGAACTTGGTGTCGGTCAGGCCCGGCAGCAGGGCGTTGCAGCGGATGCCGAACTGCGCGCATTCCTTGGCGAAGACCTTGGTCATGCTGATCACCGCAGCCTTGGTCACCGAGTAGATGCCCTGGAACTCGCCGGGGCTGACGCCGTTGATCGAGGCGACGTTGATGATGCTGCCGCCGCCGTTCTCCTTCATCAGCTTGCCGCCTTCGATGGACATGAAGTAGTAGCCGCGGATGTTCACGTCCACGGTCTTCTGGAAGGCGCCCAGGTCGGTGTCCAGCACGTTGCAGAACTGCGGGTTGGTGGCGGCGTTGTTGACCAGGATGTCCAGGCGGCCGAACTGCTCGCGGATCTGCGCGAAGACGCTCTGGATCTGCTCCATCTCGCCGATGTGGCAGGCGATGGCGGTGGCCTTGCCGCCGGCGGCATTGATGGCGTCGGCCACTTCCTGGCAGCCCTCGATCTTGCGGCTGGAGACGATCACGTGGGCGCCTTGCTGGGCCAGCAGCTTGGCGATGGCCTCGCCGATGCCGCGGCTGGCGCCGGAGACGAAGGCGATCTTGCCGTCGAGGTCGAACAGGTTGGTCTTGGACATGGGGTTCCCCTTGTTGTGATCGTCGTTACAGGCGCGATTTGCCGATGACCTGCAGGCTCATCTGCTCCAGCAGCTTGTTCATGTGGATGAACTGTGCGAAGCGCTTGTCCTGGGTCTGGCCGTGGAAGTAGCGGTAGTAGATCTGCTGCACGATGCCGGCCAGGCGGAACAGGCCGTAGGTGTAGTAGAAGTCGAGGTTGTCGATGCGCGGCAGGCCGGCGCGTTCGGCGTAGTAGTCGGCGAACTGCTGGCGCGTCAGCATGCCCGGCAGGTGGCTCGGCTGGCGGCGCATGAGCTGCACCGGCGCCGGGTCGTCGGCTTCGATCCAGTAGGCGAGGGTGTTGCCCAGGTCCATCAGCGGGTCGCCGATGGTGGTCAGCTCCCAGTCCAGCACGCCGATGATGCGCATCGGGTCCTTGGGGTCGAGGATGACGTTGTCGAAGCGGTAGTCGTTGTGCACGATGCCCGGCTTGGGGTGGTCGGCCGGCATCTTCTCGCGCAGCCAGGCCTTGACCGCTTCCCAGCTCGGCGCGTCGGGGGTCAGGGCCTTCTCGTAGCGGTCGCTCCAGCCTTCGATCTGGCGCTGCACGTAGCCCTCGGGCTTGCCCAGGTCGCCCAGGCCGCAGGCCTGGTAGTCGACGTTGTGCAGTTCCACGAAGCGGTCGATGAAGTTCTTGCACAGGGTGTTGGCCTGCTGCGCGTCGAGCTT
Source organism: Pseudomonas sp. M1 (assembly GCF_022760135.1). Taxonomy (NCBI): domain Bacteria; kingdom Pseudomonadati; phylum Pseudomonadota; class Gammaproteobacteria; order Pseudomonadales; family Pseudomonadaceae; genus Pseudomonas; species Pseudomonas sp. M1. The sequence goes on along the minus strand of NZ_CP094343.1, from coordinate 4,365,106 downwards.
GAGCTCCGGCGGCAGGTCGGCGCGCAGGATGATGCCGTTGACGCGCTCCATCACGTAGAACTCGGCGCCGATCACCGACTCGTCGGTGCAGTGCACGTAGGCTTTCGGGCAGTACGGGAAGCCGGCGTTGAGCTGGTTGAGGATGCGGTACTCGCGGCCCATGTCGTGGGCCGACTTGGCCTTGCGGCCGAACGGCGGGCGGCGCAGCACCAGCTCGTGGCTGGGGTATTCCAGCAGGTAGGTCAGGTTCGAGGCGCCGCCAGGGAACTGGCTGATCTTCGGCTCGCCCTGCAGGCCGGGAATGTGGGCCTTCAGGTAGGGATCGATGACCGCGGCGTCGAGCTCTTCGCCTTGGCGGATGCGGGTGGACTGGTCAGTCAGCGACATGCTTATCCCTTTCTTGTAGTCGGTAGTTGCCGGGGCAGCGGCGCCCGGGATCCATCATGCAGGGCAATAATGGTGTCCCGAGATAATTGGCTAATCTAATGCTCGCCTGCTACCCCCACAAGCGCCGCAGGGCGTTATTGGCGAGCGTGTTGGACCCCGATCAGGCTGCCTGATACGCCTTTGCCAGAGCGGCGCGGGCGAAAAAAAACCGGAGCCGCGGGGCCCCGGTTTCTCGTGCCGGCAGGCAGCGCTCCAGGTCAGACCGGGAACAGCTCGCCCAGCTTCATGGCCAGCATCATGTCGCCTTCGGCGCGCAGCTTGCCGGCCATGAAGGCCTGCATGCCGTCGGTTTCGCCGCTGGTGATGCCCTTGAGGGTCTCGCTGTCCATGATCAGGGTGACGTTGGGGTTCGGCGCATCGCCCTGCACGACTTCGCAGGTGCCATCCTTGACCACCAGGTAGTGGTTGTCGCCGTCCTCGATGTTGAACTGGAAGACCAGGTCCAGGCCGGCGGCGGCGCCAGCGTTGAATTTGCTCTTCATGGTGGAGACGATGTCAGCAACGCTCATGGTTCTATCCCTTTTCTAGGTTTTCTCGCGCGCCCGGGGGCGCAATGGGCCGGGCTCATCTATAGGTGATGAGCTCCGGCGCCCTCAACAGTTCCAGGTGCACGTGACTGTTGAAGGAAGCCAGGGACACTTCGTCGCCACGGAACTTCAGGCGGCTGAGCGAAGTGTTGACGATCTGCCAGTTCAGCTCGAAGGCCTTGATCGCCGGCATGCCGACGATCTGCTGGAGCACGGCGGTGATGGTCCCGCCGGAGGTGAACACGGCGATGTTGTCCTTGCCGCTGGCCTGGCGCAGTAGGCGCTGCAGGCCGTCGTGCACGGTGTCGAGGAATTCCTGCCAGCTGACCAGGCCGTCCTTGTGGTGCTCGCCGGAAACCCAGCGGGCGATCACGTAGGAGAACAGGCGCTGGAACTCGCCGCGGTGCTGCGCGGCGTTGCGCAGGATGTGCAGGGCCTGGGGCTCGTGCTGCAGCAGGTCGTCGAGGTGGGCGCGGATCACCGCGTCGGCCTCGAACTCGTTGAAGGCGGCGTCGATCTCCAGCTCCGGCACCTCGAGCCCGGCTTCGCGCATGCGCCCCAGGGCTTCGCTGGCGGTGTGGCGCTGGCGCTGCAGGTCGCCGGCCAGGCAGCGGTCCAGGCGCAGGCCCAGGCCCGCCAGGTGTTCGCCCAGGACCTGGGCCTGGCGCACGCCGGTCGCCGAGAGCACGTCGTAGTCGTCGGCGCCGAACGAAGCCTGGCCATGTCGAATCAGATAGATGCTGCCCACGCACGGACCTCGGCAGGGGGAAAGTTCCGGCGAGGGTATGAGGAAGGCTTTGGGCTGTCAACGAAAAAACATACGCTTGTTTGAATGCTATTCCCAACGCTGATGAAGGCGTTCGCCAGCGCTGGCTGCGGCCCGGCGGGCTGGGTATGCTTGCGGGATTCCCCGGCCCGGTCGGCGGGCGGGGCACAGGTTGATAGGGGGAAGTGTGGAGTTTCTTCTGGATTACGCGGGTTTCCTGGCCAGGACCTTCACCGTGCTGGTGGCGGTGCTGGTGGTGCTGGTGGTGGTCGCCGCCCTGCGCGGCCGCGGGCGGCGCAGCTCGGGCCATCTGGAAGTGCGCAAGCTCAACGACTTCTACAAGGACCTGCGTGAGCGCCTGCAGGGCAGCGTGCTCGACAAGGACAAGCTCAAGGCCCTGCGCAAGTCCGAGCACAAGGCCGCCAAGCAGGCGAAGAAGGCCGGCGCGCAGAAGAGCCGCGTCTACGTGCTGGACTTCGATGGCGACATCAAGGCCTCGGCCACCGAGCACCTGCGCAACGAGATCACCGCGCTGCTCAGCCTGGCCACGCCCAAGGACGAAGTGGTGCTGCGCCTGGAGAGCGGCGGCGGCATGGTCCACAGCTACGGCCTGGCCGCCTCGCAGCTGGCGCGCATCCGCCAGGCCGGCGTGCCGCTGACCGTGTGCGTCGACAAGATCGCCGCCAGCGGCGGCTACATGATGGCCTGCATCGGCGAGCGCATCCTGTCCGCGCCCTTCGCCATCCTCGGTTCCATCGGCGTGGTGGCGCAGCTGCCCAACGTGCACCGCCTGCTGAAGAAGCATGACATCGATTTCGAGGTGCTCACCGCCGGCGAGTACAAGCGCACCCTGACGGTGTTCGGCGAGAACACCGACAAGGGCCGCGAGAAGTTCCAGGAGGACCTGGAGTCCACCCACGAGCTGTTCAAGGGCTTCGTCGCCCACTACCGGCCGAAGCTGGCCATCGAGGAAATCGCCACCGGCGAGGTCTGGCTGGGCCAGGCGGCGCTGGGGCGCAAGCTGGTGGACGAGCTGAAGACCAGCGACGAGTACCTGGCCGAACGCGCCCGCGAGGCTGACGTCTACCACTTGCAGTACGTGCAGAAGAAAAGCGTCCAGGAACGCCTGGGCGTGGGCGCCAGCACGGTGATCGACCGCGTGCTGCTGAGCTGGTGGGAGCGCCTGGGGCGCAGCCGTTACTGGCAATGATTCCGGCGCGGGCGCAGGGGCGCCCGCGCGGCAGGCTTTGCAGAAGGAGAGCGTGATGAGTGCATTCAAGGCCCTCTGGGTTACCGAGTCCCCGCATGGCATCTACGAGCAGCAGGTGGTCGAGCGCGACACCAGCCAGTTGCCGGCCGGCGAGGTGCTGATCCGGGTGCGGTATTCGTCGCTGAACTACAAGGATGCGTTGTCGGCCAGCGGCAACCGTGGCGTGACCCGCAAGTACCCGCACACCCCCGGCATCGATGCCGCCGGGGTGGTGGAGGAGTCCTCGGTGGGCGAGTTCGTCGCCGGCGACGAGGTGATAGTCACCGGCTACGACCTGGGGATGAACACCCCGGGCGGCTTCGGCCAGTACATCCGCGTGCCGGCCGCCTGGGTGATCAAGCGCCCGCAGGGCCTGAGCCTGCGCGAGGCGATGATCCTCGGCACCGCCGGCCTGACCGCGGCGCTGTGCGTCGACAAGCTGGAGCGGGCCGGCGTGACCCCGGCCTCCGGCCCGGTGCTGGTCACCGGCGCCAGCGGCGGCGTCGGCAGCATCGCGGTGATGCTGCTGGCCCAACTGGGCTACAGCGTGGCGGCCTCCACCGGCAAGCTGGAGCAGGCCGAGTTCCTCAACGGCCTGGGCGCGCGGCAGATCATCGACCGCGCCACCGTCGCCGACGGCGTCGACAAGCCGCTGCTCAAGGAGCAGTGGGCCGGCGCCGTGGACACCGTCGGCGGCGACATCCTGTTCAACGTGGTCAAGTCGCTGCAGTACGGCGGCAGCGTGGCCTGCTGCGGGCTGACTGCCGGCGCCGCGTTCAAGGCCACGGTGCTGCCGTTCATCCTGCGCGGGGTGAACCTGCTGGGCGTGGACTCGGTGGAGCTGCCGCTGGTGGTCAAGGCGTCCATGTGGGACAAGCTCTCGCTGCAGTGGAAGCTGCCGCGCCTGGAGGAGCTGGTGCGCGAAATCCGCCTCGACGACCTGCCCACCGCCATCCACCAGATCCTCGCCGGCAAGCTGGTCGGCCGGCTGCTGGTGAACCTCGACTGATGCCCGCGCCGGGGCCGGGCGCTCAGCCCAGCTCCGGCAGCAGGTAGCCCTCCCACAGCGTGTCGGCGAACTGCTCGCGGAAGAACCCGAAGTGGCCGATGCGCTTCACCCCCAGCTGTTCCGGGGCGATGCGCCGGCTCACCTTGGGCGCGCTGCGGTAGAAGCCGAGCAGGGCTTCGGTGCTGCGCTGGGACATCATTTCGTCATCGGTGAACGACAGCGACACGATGGGCGTGTGCACCGCCGAATAGCGGATACGCATCTGCTCCCCTTCGCCCAGGGCGTACTGCGGGTGCAGGCACCAGCGCCGCCATTGCTCGATCACCCCGCGCGGCAGGTCGCCGACGATGCCCAGTCGGCGGCCCGGGAAGTAGCCCAGCAGCGGCGTGACGGTCGGCGCGATGAAGTGCCAGAGCAGCCAGGCGCGGCCACGCAGGCCGGCGGTGTTGTCGCGCCAGTAGCCGCTGCCGCTGGCGATGCTGAAGGCCCGGGTGATGCGCCCGCGGCCGTCGACGAAGGGCAGGATCTGCCCGCCCAGGCTGTGCCCGATCCAGTACAGCGGCTTGTCCTGCGCGGCCTCGGCCACCGCCGCGAGCACGGCGCTGCAGTCGTGGCGGCCCCAGTCGACGACGTTGGCCTTCACCTCGCGCAGCGGGCCGCTGCGCGACTGGCCCATGCCCTGGTAATCGAAGGTCACGACCAGATAGCCGCGCTCGGCCAGCCAGTTGGCGAAGGCGCCGTAGAAACGCTGCTCGACGCCCATGGCCGGGACGATCAGGGCGGCGCCGAGCATCTCGCCCGGCGGCCGGTACCAGTGGCTGGCCAGGCGCTGGCCGTGGCCGTTGTCGATCTCGCGAGGCTGCGGGGTGGTCATGCTGCATGCTCCTGGGGCTGGCCGGTCAGGCTGCGTGGATTCGGGTTGAAGGATGGCGGCGCGTCAGGGCAGTATACGAAGGCTAGAAATTAATTCTAGAAAAATATTCTAGAAGCGATCCGCACAAGGAACCCCATGGGCCGAGCTTCCCGCAAAGACGACATCCTCCAGGCCGCGCTGGCCTGTTTCAGCGAATCCGGGGTGGACGCCACCACCATCGAGATGATCCGCGACCGCTCCGGCGCCAGCATCGGCAGCCTGTACCACCACTTCGGCAACCGCGAGCGGATCATCGGCGCGCTCTACCTGGAAGGCATCGGCCAGTACGCGGCCCTGCTCGACGCCGGGCTGCGCGAGGGCATGGGCGCCGAGGCCACGGTCAGGCTGTTCGTCACCTGCTACATCGACTGGGTGGTGGCGCACCCGGACTGGGCCCGCTTCATCCTGCACAACCGCGGCCGGGTGGAGGCGGGGGAGATGGGCGAACAACTGCGCGAAGCCAACCGCCAGCAGGGCCGGCGCATCGCCGAACTGCTGGCGGTGCACCGCCAGGCTGGTGCCTTCCGGGAAATGCCCTTCGAGCTGTTCAACTCGGTGGTGATAGGCCCCACCCACGACTACGTGCGCAACTGGCTGGCCGGGCGGACGCGGGTGGAACTGGCGGATTGCCGGGACCTGCTGGCGCAGATTGCCTGGGAGAGCGTCAGGGCGTAGGGCGGATGACCGTTCGTGGTTATGCGGCGTTGGCCATGCCTCCGGGGTGTCCGGCGTGGCCGGTGAGTCCAATCGCGGACAAAGTCCGCTCCTTGCGCCGAGGTGCTCTTCGTAGGATGGGTTGAGCTTGCGAAACCCATGCGGTCGTGGTGATGGGTATCGCTTCGCTCAACGCCATCCTACGAAAAGCCGTGTCACCGGGGTGTCCGGCGGGAGCGTTGAGTCCAATCGCGGACAAGGTCCGCTCCTACGCCCGTGCTTCCCTGTAACTGTAGGAGCGGACTTTGTCCGCGATTCGGACTTCCAGAGAAACCTCCGAGCGCACCGAAACGCCCCTTCAGCAGGCCGAACGAAACCCCCGCTCAGGAGGTCATGCGACATGGATGTCGCGAGAGCCCCGATGGGCTACAGGGACGTACCCTCGGGGCGGGCCTCCGTGGCGGGGGAGTTCGTGAGGGTAGCCCGGCTCCATCGGGCCCGTATGGCGGGGCAAGCCTTTTTGGTTCCTTTTGTGGCGATTGACAAAAGGGACTCGCCCGAGGGGGCGAAACAAGAAGGCCGGGCAAACTCGGAGCGGCGCAGAAACACCCAAGCCAAGGCAGCTGGGTTATCCCCCTTCGGGCCAGCACAAGCGCTGTTCGCGATGGAGCCGCGTCCCACGTTCGTGGGAACGACGATGGGGAAGAGAAGCGTGATGCCGCCGGCCCAACGAAAAAGCCCCGCCAGGGCGGGGCTTTTCAGGTCAGGCCAACTGCCGCCGGCGGAACAGCGGCTGCGGCTGGGTCACCGAGGTCTGGTAGACCTCGCTGAAGTCGTCCAGGCTGGCCAGCGCATCATATGGATCGCGGTCCGCGCGAATGGCGTAGGCATCGAAACCGCAGCTCTGCATGTAGAACAGCTGGTCGCGCAGCACGTCGCCGATGGCGCGCACCTCGCCCTTGTAGCCGTAGCGCTCGCGCAGCAGGCGTGCGGTGCTGAAGCCGCGGCCGTCGGTGAAGGCCGGGAAGTTCACCGCGATCACCTGGAACTTGTCCAGGTCCCCGGCGATGGCTTCGGGCTCCTCGTCGGAGTCCAGCCACACGCCCAGGCCGCCGTCGCGGCCGCGCAGGGCCGGGCCGTGTTCCAGCCACAGGGCCAGCGGGATGATCACGTCGTCGCTGTTGGGCACGCTCTCCAGGGTGGCGTCCTTGGGCAGCAGGTGCCAGCGGTCGTCGACCACTTCGCGGTGCTTAATGATTCGCTGCATATACGCGCTCCTTGAAGGGGTCGATGCCGATGCGGCGGTAGGTATCGAGGAAGCGTTCTTCTTCGGTGCGCCGTTCGACGTAGACCTTGATCAGCTTCTCGATCACGTCGGCCATCTGGTCCTGGGCGAAGGACGGGCCGAGGATCTGCGCCAGGCTGGCTTCGCGGCCGGCGCTGCCGCCGAGGGACACCTGGTAGAACTCCTCGCCCTTCTTGTCCACCCCGAGGATGCCGATGTGGCCCACGTGGTGGTGGCCGCAGGCGTTCATGCAGCCGGAGATGTTCAGGTCGATGTCGCCGATGTCGAACAGGTAGTCGAGGTCGTCGAAGCGGCGCTGGATGGCCTCGGCCACCGGGATCGACTTGGCGTTGGCCAGGGAGCAGAAGTCGCCGCCCGGGCAGCAGATGATGTCGGTCAGCAGGCCCACGTTGGGGCTGGCGAAGCCCAGCTCGCGCAGTTCGCCCCAGAGGGTGAACAGCTGCGCCTGCTCGACGTCGGCGAGGATGATGTTCTGGTTATGGCTGTTGCGCACTTCGCCGAAGCTGTAGCGGTCGGCCAGCTCGGCGATGGCGTCCAACTGCTTGTCGGTCACGTCGCCCGGGGCGGTGCCGGTGGGCTTGAGCGACAGGGTCACGGCGACGTAGCCGGGCTTCTTGTGGGCGAAGGTGTTGCGCTCGCGCCAGCGGGCGAAGCCGGGATGCTCGGCGTCCAGGGCGGCGAGGGCGGCGTCCTGGTCTTCCAGGGCCTTGTAGGCCGGGTCGACGAAGAACGCGGAAACGCGCTGCACTTCCGCCTCGGTCAGGGTGCTGGGGCCGTCCTTGAGGTGCGCCCATTCGGCGTTGACCTTCTCGGCGAAGACTTCCGGGGTCAGCGCCTTGACCAGGATCTTGATGCGCGCCTTGAACTTGTTGTCGCGGCGGCCATAGCGGTTGTACACGCGCAGGATGGCGTCCAGGTACGACAGCAGGTGCTTCCAGGGCAGGAATTCGTTGATGAAGCTGCCGACGATCGGGGTACGGCCCAGGCCGCCGCCGACCAGCACGCGGAAGCCCAGCTCGCCGGCCTCGTTCTTCACCGCTTCCAGGCCGATGTCGTGCACCTCGATGGCGGCGCGGTCGCTCGCGGCGCCGTTGACGGCGATCTTGAACTTGCGCGGCAGGTGGGCGAATTCGGGGTGGAAGGTCGACCACTGGCGGATGATCTCGCACCAGGGGCGCGGGTCCACCAGCTCGTCGCGGGCGATGCCGGCGAACTGGTCGGTGGTGGTGTTGCGGATGCAGTTGCCGCTGGTCTGGATCGAGTGCATCTGCACGGTGGCCAGCTCGGCGAGAATGTCCGGCACGTCTTCCAGCGCCGGCCAGTTGAACTGCACGTTCTGCCGGGTGCTGATGTGGGCGTAGCCCTTGTCGTAGTCGCGGGCGATCTGCGCCAGCTTGCGCAGCTGCCGGGAGGCGAGCAGGCCGTAGGGCACGGCGATACGCAGCATCGGCGCATAGCGCTGGATGTACAGGCCGTTCTGCAGACGCAGCGGGCGGAATTCCTCGCCGGTCAGTTCGCCCGCCAGGTAGCGGCGGGTCTGATCGCGGAACTGCTTGACGCGATCCTCTACGATCCTCTGATCGTATTCGTCGTATACGTACATGAAAAATCCTGCTGTCAGGCTATAGCGCTCGGGCGTACTACGCTTCCGAGCGCGCACGGCAACGCGCTCCACGCGGAGTGGCGGGCAAGATACCAGTTAGGGAATATGCGTAAAAGTGAAGTTTGAGTATATGGCGAGAACTTTCTGATATAAGCGCGGCATCCGTGGGAACCTTCTCCACCCACCGGCGCCGCGCCAGGGCTTGCGGCGCCTGGCCGCAGGCCCTCGCGGCGGGTCCTCAGCCTTCGCGGCCGTGGGCCTGGGCGCCCAGCTGAGCGGCATCGACGCGGACGAAAATGGAGTCGCCGATGGCGGTCAGCACGTCGCCGGCATACACCTCGCAGATGATCCGGCTCTTGCGTCCCAGCTCGCCTTCCACGTGCGCGCGCAGGGTCAGCGGCACGCCCATCGGCGTGGGCTTGATGAACTTGATGCCGAGGTTGCCGGTGACGCAGTCCAGGCGCGGCAGGCTGCCCGGCTCGCGGCCTTCGGCGCGGTAGTGGTAGGCCATGGCCGTCCAGTTCGAGTGGCAGTCCACCAGCATGGCGATCAGGCCGCCGTAGACCAGCTCCGGCCAGCCGGTGTACTTGGCCTCGGGCAGGTGCTCGGCCATCACGTGGATGCCGTCCTCGTGCCAGTAGCTCTTGATGTGCAGGCCGTGGGGGTTGCTGCCGCCGCAGCCGTAGCAGATGCCTTCGGGCGCGGCGCGGTCTTGCAGGGAGAGGTTGTCCATGGGGTGCCTTGTTCTTGTCGCGGAAACCGCCCCAGCCTAGCCGGTTTCGCCGCCCTCATGAAGGGCCGCGCCTTGTCGCTGCCCGTGCCCTGGTCTTAACTGCTGGTGGGTCCACCGAAAACAGCAATAACAAATGGGGGAAACATGAGCGAAGAATCCCGTAACGAAAACCGCGACAGCGTGATCGACGCCCGCGCGGCCTTGATCCTCATCCTGCTGGTGGTGGCTACGGCGATATTCTGGGTGAGCCATCAATAATTTAGCTCCACCGGTCAGGGGTGGGCGAACACAATGAAGGCAAATGGCTATACTTCGCCGGCTTCCGGTCGGTGGGGTGTGGGTTCTTGAGTCTTCTGTGCAGGTCCTGGTTGCTGGTCGTCGGTCTGTCGCTGTCGTTGGGCTGCCAGGCGGCGTCGGTGGTGTTCCTCAACCCGGGGCGGTCCAACGAGCCCTACTGGGTCAGCTATACCCACTTCATGCAGGCCGCCGCCGGCGACCTGGGCATGCCGCTGCGCGTGCTCTACGCCGAGCGCGACCCGCAACGCTCGCTGCAGCAGGCGCGCGAGCTTTTGCGCGACGGCCAGTTGCCCGACTACCTGGTGTTCACCAACGAGGGCTACATCGGCCCGGAACTGCTGCGCCTGTTCGCCGATACCCCGGTGCGCCTGTTCGCCGTGAACAACATGCTGACCACCGACCAGCAGCGCATCGTCGGCGGCAGCCGCGAGCGCTACCGCAACTGGATCGGCAGCCTGGTGGCCAACGAGGAGGAGGCGGGCTACCTGATGGCCCACGGCTTGCTCCAGGCCGGCGCGGCGGCGGGGCGGGGGCTGGACCTGCTGGCCTTCTCCGGGCTGGCCCAGGCGCCGGTGGCGCAACTGCGCGAGCAGGGCATGCGCCGGGCCCTGGCCGATTTCCCGCGGGCCCGGCTGCTGCAGGTGGTGTATGGCGGCTGGGACCGCCAGCGCGCCTATGAGCAGGCGCAGCAGCTGCTGCGCCGCTACCCGCAGGTGCGGCTGGTGTGGTCGGCCAACGACGAGATGGCCTTCGGCGCGATGAAGGCGGCCCGCGAGGCAGGCCGCGTGCCGGGGCGCGACATGCTGTTCAGCGGCCTGAACAACTCCCCGGAGCTACTCGGCGCGGTGATCGACGGCAGCATCAGCGTGGCCATGAGCGGCCATTTCACCCTGGGTGGCTGGGCCATGGTCCTGCTGCACGACTACGACGCCGGGGTGGACTTCGCCGCCTATGGCGGCAAGGACCGCCAGTTGCCGGTGTTCATCCTGCTGGACAAACGCCGCGCGCAGAAACTGCGCGCCAACCTGGCGCGTCCCGGCTATGGCCTGGACTTCCGCGACTTCAGCCTGGCCCTGCACCCGAAGCAGAAGGCCTACCGTTTCTCCCTGCAGCCGCTGCTGGACTAGACGCCGGCCAGGTGCAGCACCAGGCGCACCAGGGCATAGAGCAACAGGACGAAGACCAGGGTGAAGCCCACGCCGAGGACGATGAAGTGGCTGGGCTTGCCATGGGTGAAGTCGCGGGCGCGGTTCTTCCCGCTCTGCACGCCGAAGGCGGCGGCCAGCACGCTTTGCAGCATCTGCCAGAAGCTCGGCGGGCGGTTCTGCGGATCGTCGTTCATGCAAGCCTCCTTTGCTGTGGGATAAGCATAGCCGGCCTCAGAGCTCTATCTGCGTCCACTGGCGCTTCTGCCACATCACCGCGAAGATCGCCGAGGCCAGGCCGCGCTGGATGATCTGCATGCTCCAGATCGCCAGCAGGCCGCCGCCCAGCACCGGGCCGACCAGGTAGGCCAGGGGCAGGAAGAACAGCCACTGGTTGCCCAGGCTGACGGCCATCACCGTGCGCGTGGCGCCGGCGCCGAGCAGCGCCTGGGTCAGCACCAGGGCGGTGGCGTCGATGACCATGCCCAGGCCGGTGAACATCAGTGGCACGCGGCCCAGCTCGATCAGCGCCGGGTCGCTGACGAACAGCCGCAGGATGGCCTCGGGGAACATCCAGAACGGCGTGCCCAGCAGCGCCAGGCCGCAGGCGGCGACCTTGACCACGTCCCAGCCCCAGCGGTGCGCGCTGTCGAAGTCGCGCTCGCCCATGCACTGGCTGACCAGGGTGGTGGCCGCCATGCCCAGGCCGATGCCGGGCAGGATCAGGAACAGCGCCAGGTTGATCAGCACGTGGGCCACCGCCAGTTCGCGGGTGCCGACCTGGGCGATGATCCAGAACAGCAAGGTGATGCCGGCGGCGAAGAAGAACTGCTGCAGCGAGTTGGGCAGCGACAGGCGCAGCATCACGCGGATTTCCCGCTCGCTCGGGCGGCGCGCGAGGAAGCCGTGCTGGCGGGCGTCGCGCCAGGTGATCCAGGCGTAGATCGCCGAGCCCAGGTACAGCGCCAGGGTGGTGCCCAGGCCGCTGCCCACCGCGCCCATGCGCGGCAGGCCGAACAGGCCGTGGATCAGGCTGTAGCTGATGGCGGCGTTGGCCAGGTGCATGACCACCAGGGTGCGCATGTAGGTGCCCGAGCGGCGGGTGCCGTTCCAGTAGCCGCGGAAGGAGAAGTTCAGGCCCACGGCCAGCACTGAGAGCGTGCGCCACTCGAAGTAGGGCACGCCAATGGCCAGCACCTCGGGGTCGGGCGACAGCAGGCTGACAATGGGTCTGGCGAACAGCAGGCAGGCCAGGCTGATGGGCAGGGCCAGGCCCAGGGCCACCAGCAGTCCGCAGTTCAGCGGCGCGGCCAGGTCGCCGTCGCGCCCTTGGCCGCGGCGCCGCGCCACCAGCGCCTGGACGCCGGCGCCCAGGCCCATGACCAGGGAAATGGCGACGAAGTTGGCGTAGCTGCCGATGCCCACCCCGGCCAGGGACTTTTCCCCCAGGTGGCCGACCATGGCGGCATCCACCAGGTTGAGCAGGCTCTGGCTGAGCATGCCGCCGATGATCGGCAGCCCCAGGCAGAGGATATTGCGAAGGCGCTCGCGCTCTAGCATGGCGTCCCCGAACTGCAGGTGATCCGGCGATTGTTGGTCGAGGGCGGCGGCGTGCCGGTGACCGCGCCCCTCATGCCAAAGCCTAGCGTAACGGGCGCGGCGATGCCCGCTCGATCGTCGCGCGGGCCCGGCTTCAGCGACGGCTGACGCTCATGGCGATCAGCCGCGAAACCACCAGGGCGAGGTACATCACGCCGGCAAATTCCTCGATCATCACCAACGAGCGGGCCGCGGGCGTCAGCGGCAATATGTCGCCCAGGCCGACCCCGGACAGGGTGGTGAAACTGAGGAACAGCAGCTCGGTCCAGGTGCGCGGCGCATCGGCGTCCAGCGCGGCGCTGAAGCTGCCGGGGACGGCCAACTGGCAGAAGCTGAACAGATGGGCGAAGGCCCAGGCCAGCAGGGTGAAGGTGGCGCCGGCGGCGTACAGCTCGTCGGTGGTGGCGCGCTGGTCGGCGTTCATGTACGCGATCAGGCTGGCCGCGGCATAGAAATAGAAGGCCGCCTCCAGCGCCGGCACCAGCAGCTCCAGCATGCGGCTGGCCAGCCAGAGGTCGAGCAGGCCGAGGGTGAGCACCAGCAAGGCCAGCACCGCGGCGACCCAGCTATGCACCGGGCTGCGCTTGACCACCTGCAGCGCCAGGCCCAGCACCAGCAGGCCGAAGGCGCCGAACAGCGCGCGGCCCAGGGTGCTGTCGTCCATCCAGGGGTAGAGCAGCACGCCGAGCAACTGGACGAACAGCAGTATGGCGGAGGGGTGGCGCTTGAGGTGGGCGAGGGCGGGCATGATGTCGCTCGGTTACGGGTCGACTTAACCATAGCCGCTGCCGGCCCTGCGGGCCGGATCGCGGACGGAGTCCGCTCCTATTGGGAGGCGCCATGCCTCCCGGCGAACTGTAGGAGCGGGCCCTGCCCGCGATTTCGCGCGCAGGGCGCGCTCCTACAGGGAATGGTGTGGGTGGGGCAGCGTAGGAGCGGATCTCATCCGCGAATCGCGCCGGAGGTTCCGGCTATCGCGGACAAGGTCCGCTCCTACGGGGAAATGCCATGCCTCACAGTGGATTGGGCGGGCCCTGCCCGCGATTCGCGCGCAGGGCGCGCTCCTACAGGGGAATGGTGCGGGTGGGGCAGCGTAGGTGTGGATCTCATCCGCGAATCGCGCCGAGGCGTCCGGCTATCGCGGACAAGGTCTCCTACCGCATGAGCGAGCACGGCTTTTCGTAGGATGGTGTTGAGCGAAGCGATACCCATCGCCATGGCCGCATGGGTTTCGCCAAGGCTCAACCCATCCTACGAAAAGCGCTTCGGCGCAGCCGGCAAGTCAGTTGCTCCTACGACCGTACCTCCCTGGAATTGTAGCGGGCCCTGCCCGCGATTTCGCGCGCAGGGCGCGCTCCTACAGGGAATGGTGTGGGTGGGGTGGTGTAGGCGGATCTCATCCGCGAATCGCGCCGGAGGTTCCGGTTATCGCGGACAAGGTCCGCGGGGCAGGGGCGCCGAGGTGCTTTTCGTAGGATGGGTTGAGCCTGCTAAACCCATGCGGCCATGGCGATGGGTATCGCTTCGCTCAACCCATCCTACGAGGGCCTCCATCCGTCCACGATTGCCCGGATGCGCAGGGCTCCGTCAGTCGAGCAGCCCGTGCCAGCAGTCGCTCAGCTCGCCGAGCTCGGAGGAGGTGCACCAGGCCTGGTTCTGCAGCCACTGGCGGACGGTTTCGCGGTCGGCTTCGTCGAGGCTGCCGACGGCGTTCAGGCACAGGTAGCCGGTGAACTCGCCGTCCTCGGTGGCGCCGCCGACGAACAGCCAGCCCTGGGATTCGACGAAGGCGATCCACTGGTCCAGCACTTCGTCCAGGTCGCCGCTGTAGTTCACTTCCAGGCTGAAGCCCAGTTCCTTGAACTCGGCCAGGCGCAGTTTCTTGCGCAGGCGGCGCTTGCGCGGTTTTTCCATCTGTTCGGGGGTGAGGTATTTCATCTTTCGCTCCTGGAAGGCGGATCAGGCGTCGTAGCCCAGGTTCGGCGACAGCCAGCGTTCGCTGACCGCCACGTCCTGGCCCTTGCGGGCGCTGTAGGCGTCGATCTGGTCCTTGTCGACCTTGCCCACGGCGAAGTACTGCGCCTGCGGATGCGCGAAGTACCAGCCGCTGACCGCGGCCGCCGGGAACATGGCGTAGTGTTCGGTGAGGGTGACGCCGGACAGGCCCTTGGGGTCCAGCAGCTGGAACAGGGTGCCCTTCTCGGTGTGGTCCGGGCAGGCCGGGTAGCCGGGGGCCGGGCGGATGCCGACGTACTGCTCGCGGATCAGCGCGTCGTTGTCCAGGTGTTCTTCGGGCTGGTAGCCCCAGTATTCCTTGCGCACGCGCTCGTGCAGCCATTCGGCGCAGGCTTCGGCGAGGCGGTCGGCCAGGGCCTTGACCATGATCGCGTTGTAGTCGTCGCCCTGGGCCTCGTAGGCCTTGGCCACTTCCTCGGCGCCGATGCCGGCGGTGGTGATGAAGCCGCCGACGTAGTCCTTGATGCCGCTGTCTTTGGGTGCGACGAAGTCGGCCAGGCTGAAGTTCGGCTTGCCGTCGGGCTTGATGGTCTGCTGGCGCAGGTGGTGCAGGGTGGCCAGCTTGTGGCCGTCCTCGGCGTACACCTCCAGGTCGTCGTGGTTGACCTGGTTGGCCGGCCAGAAGCCGAACACGGCGCGGGCCTTGATCAGCTTGCCGTCGATCAGCTTGCGCAGGATGTCCTGGGCGTCGTTGAACAGGCTGGTGGCCGCTTCGCCGACCACTTCGTCGCTGAGGATGCGCGGGTACTTGCCGGCCAGGTTCCAGGAGACGAAGAAGGGCGTCCAGTCGATGTACTCGGCCAGCACGTTCAGGTCGATGTCCTCCAGCACCTTCACGCCGGTGAAGGTGGGCACCGGCGGCTGGTAGCCGGCCCAGTCGAACTGCGGCTTGGCGGCGATGGCCGCCGCGTAGCTCAGGCGCTCGGTGCGGGCGCTGCGGTTGGCGGTGCGCTCGCGGACCTCGGCGTACTCCTCGCGCAGCTTGCGCGCGTAGTCGGGCTTCATTTCCTTCGACAGCAGGGTGGTGGCCACGCCCACCGCGCGCGAGGCGTCGGTGACGTAGACCACCGCGTCGTTGCTGTACTGCGGGTCGATCTTCACCGCGGTGTGCGCCTTGGAGGTGGTGGCGCCGCCGATCATCAGCGGCAGGCTGAAGTTCTGCCGCTGCATTTCCTTGGCGACGTGGACCATCTCGTCCAGCGATGGGGTGATCAGCCCGGACAGGCCGATGATGTCGCACTTCTCGGCGATGGCGGTCTGCAGGATCTTCTCCGCCGGCACCATCACGCCGAGGTCGACGATGTCGTAGCCGTTGCAGCCCAGCACCACGCCGACGATGTTCTTGCCGATGTCGTGCACGTCGCCCTTCACCGTGGCCATGAGGATCTTGCCCTTGGCCTCGGGCTTGTCGCCTTTCTCCGCCTCGATGAAGGGGATCAGGTGGGCCACCGCCTGCTTCATCACCCTGGCCGACTTGACCACCTGCGGGAGGAACATCTTGCCGGCGCCGAACAGGTCGCCGACCACGTTCATGCCGCTCATCAGCGGGCCTTCGATGACCTCGATGGGCCGCGCGCACTTCTGCCGGCATTCCTCGGTGTCTTCGACGATGTAGGTGGTGATGCCCTTGACCAGGGCGTGCTCCAGGCGCTTCTCGACGCTATGGCTGCGCCATTCCTCGTCTTCCACTTCCTTGGCCGAGCCGCCGCCCTTGTAGTCGTCGGCGATGGCCAGCAGCGCCTCGGTGGCGTCCGGGTTGCGGTTGAGCACCACGTCCTCGACCTTGTCGCGCAGCTCCTTCGGGATCTCGTCGTAGATCTCCAGCTGGCCGGCGTTGACGATGCCCATGGTCAGGCCGTTCTTGATGGCGTAGTAGAGGAACACCGAGTGGATGGCCTCGCGCACCGGGTTGTTGCCGCGGAACGAGAAGGACACGTTGGACACCCCGCCCGAGGAGAGCGCGTAGGGCAGGTTGTCGCGGATGTAGGCGCAGGCGTTGATGAAGTCGACCGCGTAGTTGTTGTGCTCCTCGATGCCGGTGGCCACCGCGAAGATGTTCGGGTCGAAGATGATGTCCTCCGGCGGGAAGCCCACTTCGTTGACCAGGATGTCGTAGGAGCGCTGGCAGATTTCTTCCTTGCGCGCCTGGGTATCGGCCTGGCCGGCCTCGTCGAAGGCCATCACCACCACCGCGGCGCCGTAGCGCCTGCACAGGCGGGCGTGGTGCTTGAACTGCTCGACGCCTTCCTTCATGGAGATGGAGTTGACGATGCCCTTGCCCTGGATGCACTTGAGGCCCGCCTCGATCACCTCCCACTTGGAGGAGTCGATCATGATCGGCACGCGGGAGATGTCCGGCTCGCCGGCGATGAGGTTGAGGAACTTCACCATCGCCGCCTTGGAGTCGAGCATGCCCTCGTCCATGTTGATGTCGATCACCTGGGCGCCGGCTTCCACCTGCTGCTGGGCCACTTCCAGGGCCTCGGCGTAGTTCTCCTCGCGGATCAGCCGGGCGAACTTCGCCGAACCGGTGATGTTGGTGCGCTCGCCGACGTTCACGAACAGCGAGCTGCGGTCGATGGTGAACGGCTCAAGGCCCGACAGCCGGCAGGCCCTGGGGATTTCCGGGATCGCCCGCGGCGGGTACTTGGCCACCGCCTCGGCGATGGCCTGGATGTGCGCCGGGGTGGTGCCGCAGCAGCCGCCGATGATGTTGAGGAAGCCGGACGCGGCGAACTCCTCGACCACCTCGGCCATCTGCGCCGGGGTCTCGTCGTATTCGCCGAAGGCGTTCGGCAGGCCGGCGTTGGGGTGCGCGGAAACGTGGGTGTCGGCCTTGGTCGCCAGCTCCTCCAGGTAGGGGCGCAGGTCCTTGGCGCCGAGGGCGCAGTTCAGGCCGACGGAAATCGGCCTGGCGTGGCGCACCGAGTTCCAGAAGGCCTCGGTGGTCTGCCCCGACAGGGTGCGCCCGGAGGCGTCGGTGATGGTGCCGGAGATCATGATCGGCAGCTCGAAGCCGAGCTCGTCGTAGACGCCCTGCACGGCGAAGATCGCCGCCTTGGCGTTGAGGGTGTCGAAGATGGTCTCGATCAGGATCAGGTCGGCGCCGCCCTCGATCAGGCCGCGGGTGGCCTCGCTGTAGTTCGCCACCAGCTCGTCGAAGGTGACGTTGCGAAAGCCCGGGTCGTTGACGTCCGGGGAGATCGAGCAGGTGCGGCTGGTCGGGCCCAGCACGCCGGCGACGAAGCGCGGCCGGTCGGGGGTCTCGGCGGTCTTGGCGTCGGCCACTTCGCGGGCCAGGCGCGCGCCCTCGACGTTCAGCTCGTAGACCAGTTCTTCCATGCCGTAGTCGGCCTGGGACACCTGGGTGGCGTTGAAGGTGTTGGTCTCGAGGATGTCGGCGCCGGCGTCCAGGTAGGCTTTCTCGATGGCCTGGATGACGTCCGGGCGGCTGAGCAGCAGCAGGTCGTTGTTGCCCTTCACGTCGCTCGGCCAGTCGGCGAAGCGCTCGCCGCGGTAGTCCTCTTCCTGCAGCTTGTAGCTCTGGATCATGGTGCCCATGCCGCCGTCGAGGATCAGGATGCGCTCCTTCAGGGCTTTCTGCAGGGCTTGCTGGCGGGCGGCACGATCGGACATGGGAACTACCTGGAAACGGCTGTGGCAAAGGGTCGCTGATGATAGCAAACCTGCAGGGGATTTGAGCCGACCGGGCTTTTACATGAGCGCAGTTCATGTTGTACCGGCCATCGGTTGGCCGCAAAAGCCCGCGGAGCCGCTAGAATCCGCCTATTCACGAGGTATGGAGTCCCCGATGTCCTTGCGCGCATCCTTTGCGTTGACCATTGCGTTCATGCTGCTTTCAGCCGTTGCCCAGGCAGCCGGCATTTCCTACAGCAAGGACATACAGCCGATCTTCACCGACAAGTGCGTGGCCTGCCATGCCTGCTACGACTCGCCGTGCCAGCTCAACCTGAGCGCCGCCGAGGGCGCCCAGCGCGGCGCCAACAAGCTGCCGGTGTACGACGGCACCCGCACCAAGGCCCAGGAAACCACGCGCTTGTTCCTCGATGCCCACGGCGCCGACGCCTGGCGGCGCAAGGACTTCTGGTCGGTGCTGGACGCCCGCGGCGGCCAGGCGGCGCTGATGCAGCGCATGCTCGACCTCGGCCAGGCCCACCCGCTGGTGCCCAACGCGAAGATCCCCGAAGGCCTGGACCTGTCGATCAACCGCAGCAACCAGTGCCCGACGCCGGACAGCATCGACGAGTTCGTGCAGAAGAACCCGCGCAGCGGCATGCCCTTCGCCGTCACCGGCCTCAGCGCCCAGCAGTACGCCACCCTGAAGCAATGGCTGGCCGAGGGCGCGCCGGTGGACGAGCAGGCCTGGCAGCCCGGCGCCGGCGAGGCGCGGCAGATCGGCGAATGGGAGCGCTTCCTGAACCAGCCCGGCGCCCGCGAGAGCCTGGTTTCGCGCTGGCTCTACGAGCACCTGTTCCTCGCCCACCTGTACTTCGAAGAGCAGGGCGCGCCGGGGCACTTCTTCCAGCTGGTGCGCTCGCGCACGCCCAGCGGCCAGCCCATCGACCCCATCGCCACGCGGCGGCCCAACGACGACCCCGGCGCGGCCTTCTACTATCGCCTGTGGCCGATCCAGGGCGTGATCGTGCACAAGACGCACATCACCTACCCGCTGAGCCCGGCCAAGCTGGCGCATACCCGCGAGCTGTTCTTCGCCGGCGCCTGGGCGGCCGACAAGGTGCCCGGCTACGGCCTGCAGCACCGCGCCAACCCCTTCGAGACCTTCGCCGCCATCCCGGCGCGGGCGCGCTACCAGTTCATGCTGGACAACGCCGAGTACTTCGTCCGCACCTTCATCCGCGGCCCGGTGTGCCGCGGGCAGATCGCCACCGACGTGATCCGCGACAACTTCTGGGCGATCTTCCAGGATCCGGCCCACGACCTCTACGTCACCGACCCGGCGTACCGGGCCAAGGCCACGCCGCTGCTGGGCCTGCCCGGGCAGATCGACGACATGGGCCAGATGCTCCAGCAATGGACCAGCTACCGCGACAAGCGCAACGAATACGAGGCGCTGCGCCTGGACGCCTACGAAGAGGCCCCGGCGCCGACCTGGGCGGACATCTGGCGCGGCAACGACAACGCGCTGCTGTCGATCTTCCGCCAGTACGACAGCGCCTCGGTGCGCAAGGGCCTGATCGGCGGCGTCCCGCAGACGCTGTGGTGGATGGACTACCCGCTGCTGGAGCGCACCTACTACCAGCTGGTGGTCAACTTCGACGTCTACGGCAACGTCTCGCACCAGGCGCAGACGCGGCTGTACTTCGACCTGATCCGCAACGGCGCCGAGCAGAACTTCCTGCGCCTGATGCCGGTGGCCGCGCGCAAGCACCTGCTCGACGACTGGTACCAGAACAGCGGCCGGCTGAAGATGTGGCTGGACTACCAGAACCTCGACAACGACGCGCCCAGCGGCCTGGACCTGCCGGAGAAGGGCGCCAAGAACGCCTTCGCCGTACAGTTGCTGAGCCGCTACGCCAGCCTCGATGCGCGGCCCGACCCGATCAACCTGTGCCAGGACGGCGGCTGCTACCGGCGCAGCGTCCCGCGCCCGCTGCAGGACGCCGAGCAGGCCTTCAGCCGCCTGGTCAGCCGCCCGGCGGCGGGGCTCAAGGTGATCGAGCAGTTCCCCGAAGCGACCATCCTGCGCGTCGAGCTGCCCGGCGGGAAACGCGAGATCTACACGGCGCTGCGTAACCGCGCGCACAGCAACGTCGCCTTCATGCTCGGCGAGTCGCTGCGCTACCAGCCGGGGCTGGACACCCTGACCATCTACCCGGGCGTGCTCTCCAGCTACCCGAACTTCATCTTCGACCTCAAGGCGGAGGAGGCCGGCGACTTCGTCTCGGCCCTGGAGCGCGTGCAGAGCCAGGAAGATTTCGACAAGGTGGTGGAGCGCTGGGGCATCCGCCGCAGCAACCCGCAGTTCTGGCGCTACTTCCACGACCTCGACGCCTACCTGCGCGAGACCGAGCCGGTGGAGGCGGGCATCCTCGACATGAATCGCTATGAAAATCTTTGAGGCGGCTGCAGGCGGCAGGCAGGAGCGCTTTGGAGCCTGCGGCCTGAAGCTTGAAGCTTGAAGCCGCTACTTGCGAACTATTCCTACTAAATTGGTAGGGCTTTATCCGGGGCGGGCGAATGGCGTAAACTGCCCCCACGTTTGCGAGGAGTTGCCATGAGCGCCATCACCATTACCGAAGCTGCCCAGGATTACCTGGCCGAACTGCTGGTCAAGCAGGACACCCCCGGGATCGGCATTCGCATCTTCATCACCCAGCCGGGCACCCAGTACGCGGAAACCTGCATCGCCTACTGCAAGCCGGGCGAACAGAAGCCGGAAGACACCCCGATCGGCCTGAAGGACTTCACCGCCTGGGTCGACGGCATCAGCGAGCCCTTCCTGGAAGACGCCGTGGTCGACTACGCCACCGACCGCATGGGCGGCCAGTTGACCATCAAGGCGCCGAACGCCAAGGTGCCGATGGTCAACGAAGACAGCCCGATCAACGAACGCATCAACTACTACCTGCAGACCGAGATCAACCCCGGCCTGGCCAGCCATGGCGGCCAGGTGAGCCTGGTCGAGGTGGTCGAGGACAACATCGCCGTGCTGCGCTTCGGCGGCGGCTGCCAGGGCTGCGGCATGGTCGACATGACCCTCAAGGACGGCGTCGAGAAGACCCTGATCGAACGCATCCCGGAACTGAAGGGCGTGCGCGACGTCACCGACCACAGCAACAAGGAAAACGCCTACTACTGAGTGGTGGGTGTTTCGGCAAGAAGGCCGCCCCGAGGGGCGGCTTTTTTGTGGTTCTACCTGGAGCGGGCCCTGCCCGCGAAATCGCGCGCAGGGCGCGCTCCTACAATGGGAATGGCGCGGGTGGGGCAGCGTAGGAGCGGACTTTGTCCGCGAATCGCGCCGGGATGGCCGGCTATCGCGGACAAGGTCCGCTCCTACGGGGGGGACCGTGCTTCCAGGCTACCTGTAGGAGCGGGCCCTGCCCGCGATTCGCGCGCAGGGCGCGCTCCTACATGGAATGGCGCGGGTGGGGCGGCGTAGGATCTCATCCGCGAATCGCGCCGGGATGGCCGGCTATCGCGGACAAGGTCCGCTCCTACGGGGGAGGAATACCGTGGCTCAGGCGCTGGCCGGCTGGCGTCGGCGCGCCGGCCAGAGCAGCGCCAGGGCGAATGCCAGCACCGGCCACACCAGCAGGTTCACCGCGCTCCAGCCCAGGCTGGTGATGAGCGCGCCGGAGCTGAACGACATCAGCGCCGCCATCAGGCTGTTGCCTTGCTCCATCAGCCCCTGCGCCTGGCCGCGCTCGTCCGCGCCATGGCCTTCGCCGAGCAGGGTGGTGCCGGCCACCAGCAGCAGGTTCCAGCCCATGCCCAGCAGCAGCGAGCTGGCCAGGAAGTGGCCGTGGTCCAGGCCGGCCAGGGCCACGGCTGCACTGGCCGCCAGCAGGGCGATGCCGAGCAGGGCCACGCGGCGGCTGCCCAGGCGGTCCACCAGCGGGCCGGCGACGAAGGCCGGGAGGAACATGCCGAGGATGTGCCACTGGATCACGCTCGCCGAGCTTTCCAGGGACAGCCCGCAGAACTGCATGGCCAGCGGCGTGGCGTTCATGATCAGGATCATCAGCCCGTGGCCGGCGGCGGTGCAGGCCATGGCCGCGCGCACCAGCGGCCGGCCGAGCAGGGCGCGCATGGCTGCGATGCCGCCGTGCGGTGGGCGAGGCGCGGCGCCTTCGCGCAGGCGCGCCATCAGCAGCAGGCCGACGAGCGCCAACGCGGCGATGGCCAGGTAGGCGCCGACGAAGGGCGTGGGCAGCGCCTCGCGGGCCCACAGCGCCAGGCTCGGGGCGAGCAGTGCGGCCAACACTCCGCCGCCGATCACATAGGCGCTGGCTCGACCTTTCTCGGTCTCGCCCACCGCTTCCAGGGCGGCGAAGCGGTAGTACATCGCCGAGGCCTGGTAGGCGCCGATGGGCAGGGCGCCCAGGCACAACAGCCAGAACGAGCCCAGTTGCACGCCCAGGGCGCAGGTCAGCCCGCCGAGCACGCCGCCGGCGGCGCCGAGCATCAGCCCGGGGCGGCGGCCGTGGCGCTGCATGAACAGCGACAGCGGCTGCACCGCCAGCAGGTTGCCCAGCACCAGCAGGGCCAGGGGCAGGGTGGCCAGGCCGTTGAGCGGCGCCAGTTGCGCGCCGATCAGCGAGGTCAGGGTGATGCCGATCAGCGAGCACGACCAGTACAGCGCCTGGCCGAGGAACAGCAGGCGCAGCGCGCCGTTGCGCAGTAGCAGCATGTCCGCGCCCTCAGTTCCGGCAGCCGCCGGGCTTGAGCACCCGCTGCGTCGAGGCCGGGTGGCGCAGCAGCGCCTCGCTCGGGCGCCGTGGCCGTTGCAGCAGTTCGCCGCCGCAGTTCGGGCACTGGCCGCCGAGCACGCTTTCGGCGCAGTCGCGGCAGAAGGTGCATTCGAAGGTGCAGATGCGCGCGTCCGTGCTGTCGGCCGGCAGGTCGCGGTCGCAACATTCGCAGTTGGGGCGCAGTTCGAGCATGGCGAGGTCCTTCTGACTGGGGATCAGACGTCGGTGAGCTGGCCGAAGCGTTCGGCGTATTCCTGGGGACTCACCGCCAGGTGCTTGTGGAAGGTGCGCCGCAGGTTCTCCGGGTGGCCGAAGCCGCACAGCCGGGCCACGGTGGCGATCGACGCCCGGGCGTCCTGCAGCAGGGCGCGGGCGGCCTCCAGGCGCACCCTCTCGACATAGCGGCCGGGTGCTACGCCCAGCTCATTGATGAACACCCGCGACAGGGTGCGCGGGCTCATGCAGGCCTGCTCGGCCAGGGCTTCCAGCGACAGGTCGGCGCCGAGGTTGGCCGGAATCCACTCCAGCAACGCGGCCAGGCGCGGTGCGCGCACCGGCTCGGGCGTCAGCCAGGCGCTGAACTGCGCCTGCCCGCCGGGCCGCCTGAGGAACATCACCAGGCGCCGGGCCACGGCCAGGGCCAGCGGGCGGCCGAGGTCGGCCTCCACCAGCGCCAGGGCCAGGTCGATGCCGGCGGTGACTCCGGCGGAGGTGAACACGTGGTCGTCGCCGTCGCGGCGGCTGGGGTCGTAGGTGTGCAGGCGGTCGCCCTGCACGTGGACTGCGGGGTGGCACTCGCGCAGGGTGTCGACGTCGGCCCAGTGGGTGGTGGCGCTGCGCCCGTCGAGTACCCCGGCGGCGGCCAGCAGCAGGGCGCCGGAGCACACCGAGCCGAGGCGCCGCACCTGGCCTTCGGCGGCGCGCAGCCATGCCAGCAGCGCGGGGTTGGCGCACTGCGCCTCCACGCCCAGGCCGCCGGGGACCAGCAGGGTGTCGAGGCTGGCGGCGTCGGTATCGGCCCAGGTGGCGTCGGCGCAGATGCGCAGGCCGGCGGAGGTGGCCACGGGGCCTTCGTTTTCGCCCAGCACCAGCAACTCGTAGGGCGCCGACAGGCCCTGGCGCTGGCGCTCGATGTTGGCCGAGGCGAACACCTGCAGCGGGCCGGTGACGTCCAAGCTCATCACGTCGGGGTAGATCAGGCAGGCGATGCGGCGGATGGCGGGCATGGCGGGCGGCTCCCGGGGTTTGCCGGGAGTGTGCGCCGGGTGGGGAGTGGCGGCAATGACATGGGCCCCACGGATCTTGCCAATCGCTCGGTGGCTTTTCGTGGGAGCGAGCTTGCTCGCGAAAGGTGTTTCCCGGTTATTTCGTAGTCCGGCTCAACTCCGTCCCCTCTCCCCAACCCTCTCCCTGAAGGGAGAGGGGGCTGTCCTCTGCAGGTTGTGGGTTCGGCGTGATCCTGTGACTGCGGTTCGCCGATGGGACTGCCAGGAGAACGCCGGACCTCCAGCTCGCTCCAAACGGCCCCCTCTCCCTCTGGGAGAGGGCTGGGGTGAGGGAGCGGAATCAATCCAGGACACCTACGTCCCAGGAAACGCTGTTCGCAAGCAAGCTCGCTCCTACAACAGCCCTCGCCCAAAACGCCCCGCCGGAAATAAAAAACGCCGTTTCCCTCCCCGAGGAAAACGGCGCTTTTCAAGCTCCGGGCGGCAAGGCCCTGGGCCTCACTCCGGCATATGCCATTCCTGCAGGTCATAGCCTTCGCGGTTCAGCTCTTCGCGGGCCTGGGTCAGCAGGTCGGCCAGGCGCGCCGGGTCGGAGTATTCGGTGCAGGGAATGCGCGTCAGGCCCAGCAGGCGAGTGCCGGTGCGGTCGAGGACGGACAGGTCGAGGCTGCCGTCGCCGCCGGACTGGTCGATCCAGGTGACGCAGTGGAAGGGTTGGAAGGCTCGTCCGGTGATCAGCAGAGCCTCGTTGAAACGAAGGGTCGCGTTCATGGTGGTTACACTCTCTGCGCAGGTCATCCATTGCTCTGTTAAGGGGACGGCGCTTCACTGATCCGTCCGATCTGTACAACCCATTGACACCGCGAGCCGCGCAAAAAGTCACAACGCCTGTCGCTTTTGTGCACAAGGTTGTCGCATTGGAAACCGGAAAATTGCCGGCAATCTTCCGGGAAACCGCCGATAAATGGCTCTGCCACGCGGCTTTCATCGAACTTGCGGGGTGCGCCGTTGCGTCGCAGGGGCCGCGTGCCCTTGGTTCGGCTTTTCCACGGCCAATTCGTGACAGCCGGGGCAGGGCGCCGCAAGATAGGGGCTTTGCATCCGCTTTTGCCTGAGGAGGTTTCATGGAGATTCGCTGCGACTTCGACAGCGGCAACATCCAGGTGCTGGATGCCAGCGACCCGCAGGACGTGCGCCTGGCCCTGCGCCCGGACCTGAACAGCCCGCACTTCCAGTGGTTCCACTTCCGCGCCGACGGCCTGACCCCGGGCCAGCGCTACACCTTCGACCTGACCAACGCCGGGCACTCCAGCTACACCGGCGGCTGGCCGGGCTACCGCGCGGTGGCCTCCTACGACCAGCGCGACTGGTTCCGCGTGGACAGCCGCTACGACGGCCAGTCGCTGCGCTTCAGCCTCGACGCCGAGCAGCCCCGGGCCTGGTTCGCCTACTTCGAGCCCTACAGCCGCGAGCGCCATGCCGCGCTGGTGCGCCAGGCCATCGAGCAGGCCGGCGCCGAGCTGGTGGCCACCGGGCGCAGCATCGAGGGCCGCGACATCCCGCTGCTGCGCATCCGCCGCAACCCGCAGGCCACGCGCAAGCTGTGGTTGATCGCCCAGCAGCACCCCGGCGAGCACATGGCCGAATGGTTCATGGAAGGCCTGATCGAGCGCCTGCAGCAGAAGGATGCGGAACTCGACTACCTGCTGCAGCACGCCGAGCTGTACTTGGTGCCGAACATGAACCCCGACGGCGCCTTCCGCGGCCACCTGCGCACCAACGCCGCCGGCACCGACCTCAACCGCGCCTGGGCCTCGCCCAGCGCCGAGAACAGCCCGGAAGTGCTGTTCGTCCAGGCGCACATGCGCCAGCAGGGCGTCGACCTGTTCCTCGACATCCACGGCGACGAGGAAATCCCCTACGTGTTCGCCGCCGGCTGCGAGGGCAACCCCGGCTACAGCGAGCGCCAGGCCTACCTCGAAGCGGAGTTCCGCAAGCGC
Organism: Pseudomonas sp. M1; assembly: GCF_022760135.1. Taxonomy (NCBI): domain Bacteria; kingdom Pseudomonadati; phylum Pseudomonadota; class Gammaproteobacteria; order Pseudomonadales; family Pseudomonadaceae; genus Pseudomonas; species Pseudomonas sp. M1. Next base: position 4,339,163 of record NZ_CP094343.1, on the reverse strand, counting down.
CTGGAGGAGCGTGGCGAGTTCCAGAGCCTGCACGGCTACCCGCGCAGCGCGCCGGGCAAGGCCAACATGACGCTGGCCTGCAACCACGTCGGCAAAACCTACCAGTGCCTGGCGCTGACCCTGGAGATGCCGTTCAAGGACCACGACCTGGCCCCGGATGCCCGCACCGGCTGGAGCGGCGCGCGCGCCAAGCGCCTGGCCGGCGCGGTGCTCTCGACGCTGTCGAGCCTGGTGGAAGAACTGCGCTGACTGGAATCTTCGCCGCCGCATGCCAGTCTAAAGCTGTGAGGAACTTGCATGCGGAGGTGTCCATGTACAGGACGCGCAAGCTGTTGACCCCCCAGGAGATCGAGGACCTGCAGGAACGCATGGAGGCCATGGAGGAACTGGACTTCCGCGAACGCCGCGAAGTCCGCAAGAACCGCACGGGCGACCATCGCCCGCGCCTGGCCGCAGCGCCGGCCTGACCGGCGCGCCGCGCACCCGGCCGCCGGCCGGGTGCGTATAGGGCGCCTGCCCTGGCAGCCCTGGCCGGGCCGAGTGGCAAAGGGAGGGCGGACACCCGCGCTGCCATTAAGTTGCCAGTACGCGGATTATTAATCTCGCTGTCATAAAGCGTACACATTCACGGCATTAAATCATCACGTCTTCTAACCAACCGGGGACTTCCCGGACTTCCTCCCATATTGAGGTATTGACGTGATGCTGCTCAGCAAAACCCGCTTGTCCGTCCTGCTGGCTTCCATGGCCCTGACCGGCCTGGCCCATGCCACTGATGTCACCGGCGCCGGCTCCAGCTTCGTTTACCCGGTGCTGTCGAAGTGGTCCCAGGAATACAGCAAGTCTTCCAGCAATCGCATCAACTACCAGTCCATCGGCTCCGGCGGCGGCATCGCCCAGATCAAGGCCGCCACCGTCGACTTCGGCGCCTCCGACGCCCCGCTGTCGGCCGACGACCTGAAAGCGGCCGGTCTGGGCCAGTTCCCCAGCGTGATCGGCGGCATCGTGCCGGTGGTCAACCTGGACGGCGTCGAGCCGGGCAAGCTGCACCTGGACGGTGAAACCCTGGCCAAGATCTTCCTCGGCAGCATCACCGACTGGAACGACCCGGCCATCGCCGCGCTGAACCCCGAGCTGAAGCTGCCGGCCACCAAGATCACCGTGGTCCGCCGTTCCGACGGTTCGGGCACCTCCTACAACTTCACCAACTACCTGTCCAAGGTCAGCCCGGAGTGGAAGGACAAGATCGGCTTCGGCACCACCGTACCCTGGCCGGTCGGCATGGGCGGCAAGGGCAACGAAGGCGTCTCCGCCTACGTCAAGCAGATCAAGAACTCCATCGGCTACGTCGAGTACGCCTACGCCCTGCAGAACAAGATGGCCTACGCCTCGCTGAAGAACGCCGCCGGCAAGTTCGTGCAGCCCAACACCAAGAGCTTCCAGGCTGCCGCCGACACCGCCGACTGGGCCAACGCCAAGGACTTCAACCTGCTGATGACCAACGCCCCGGGCGACACCGCGTGGCCGATCACCGCCACCACCTGGATCATCATGTACAAGCAACCGAAGAACGCGGAACAGGCCCAGGCCGCCTTCCACTTCTTCAAGTGGTCCCTGGAGAACGGCCAGCAGCAGGCCGCCGCCCTGGACTACGTGGCGCTGCCGGAGTCCCTGGTCAAGCGCATCGAAGGCTACTGGAAGTCGGACTTCGCCCGCTGATCGGGTGAATGACCAGGACCGCCGCCCGGAACCCCGTGCGGCGGTTCACTTGCTTGGATGAACCGATGTCTACCGAATCCTCACCGTCCCTCGCCATGCCCAACCTGAAGGCCGCCGAAGCCGAAGACCGCGCCCAGCGCGACCAGCGCCACGACCGCTGGTTCCGCAACGCCATGTTCGGCTCCGCGCTGCTGGTGCTGTTGCTGCTCGCCGGCGTCGCCGGCTCCACCCTGTGGGGCGGCAGCCTGGCCTTCTCGCACTTCGGCCTGGACTTCCTCACCAGCACCGAATGGGATGCGGTGAACAACAAATTCGGCGCCCTGGTACCGATCTACGGGACCCTGGTCACCTCCTTCCTGGCGCTGCTGATCGCCGTACCGGTCAGCTTCGGCATCGCCATCTTCCTCACCGAGCTGGCGCCGCCGTGGCTGCGCATGCCGGTGGCCGCGGCCGTCGAGCTGCTGGCCGGGATCCCCTCGATCATCTACGGCATGTGGGGCCTGTTCGTCTTCGGCCCGTTCATGGCCCAGCACATCGCCCCCTGGCTGAACGACTACCTGGGCGCGCTGCCGCTGATCGGCGGCCTGTTCCAGGGCCCGCCGCTGGGCATCGGCATGCTCAGCGCCGGCATCGTCCTGGCGATCATGATCATCCCCTTCATCACCTCGGTGATGAACGAAGTGTTCAACAGCGTACCGACCACCCTGAAGGAATCGGCCTACGCCCTGGGCAACACCACCTGGGAAGTGGTCTGGGACATCGTCCTGCCCTACACCCGCTCGGCGGTGGTCGGCGGCATCTTCCTCGGCCTGGGCCGCGCCCTGGGCGAGACCATGGCGGTGACCTTCGTGCTGGGCAACTCGCAGCACTTCTCCGCCTCGCTGCTGATGCCCAGCAGCTCCATCGCCTCGGTGATCGCCAACGAGTTCAACGAGGCCTACACCGACCTGCACCGCTCCTCGCTGATCGCCCTGGGCTTCCTGCTCTTCGTGGTCACCTTCATCGTTCTCGCCGCCGCTCGCCTGATGCTGCTGCGCCTGGCCCAGAAGGAGGGCAAGTGACATGGCCGGCAACGAAAGCCTGTATCGCACCCGCGCGCTGAAGAACCGCGCCGCCATGCTGCTCAGCTGCGGCGCCACCCTGTTCGGCCTGATGTGGCTGGCGTGGATCCTGCTGACCACCATCAGCCACGGCATCGAGGCGCTGAACCTCAACCTGTTCACCAAGATGACGCCGCCACCGGGAGCCGAGGGCGGCCTGGCCAACGCCTTCTACGGCAGCGTGCTGATGAGCGCGCTGGCGCTGCTGATCGGCACCCCCATCGGCCTGATGGCTGGCATCTGGCTGGCCGAATACGCCCGCCACACCCGCATGGGCACCGTGGTGCGCTTCATCAACGACATCCTGCTGTCGGCGCCGTCCATCGTCCTGGGCCTGTTCGTCTACACCAGCGTGATCCTGCCGCTGAACTACCTCACCGACCACCGCGTGGGCTTCTCCGCCATCGCCGGCGCCCTGGCCCTGGCCCTGCTGGTGATCCCGGTGGTGGTGCGGACCACCGACGAAATGCTCCAGCTGCAGCCGACCACCATGCGCGAAGCCGCGCTGGCCCTGGGCGTGCCGCAATGGAAGCTGACCCTGCAGATCGTCCTGCGCGCCGCCCGCGCCGGGGTGATCACCGGCATCCTCCTGGCCCTGGCGCGCATCACCGGCGAAACCGCGCCGCTGCTGTTCACCGCCTTCGGCAACCAGTTCTGGAGCAGCGACCTGCTCAAGCCCATGGCCAGCGTGCCCGTCGTGGTCTTCCAGTACGCCATGAGCCCCTTCAGCGACTGGAACGCCCTGGCCTGGGCCGGCGCCCTGGTGCTGACCCTATTCGTACTGCTGCTCAGCCTCACCTCCCGTCTCATCCTTCTGCGCAATAGGGCATCCTGATGACTGCCATGACCACCGCCATCGCCGCCGAACGCACCAAGATCCGCGTTCGCGACCTGGAGTTCTTCTACGGCGAGCACCGTTCGCTCAAGTCCATCAACATGGACATCCCGGAGAAGTGCATCACCGCCATCATCGGCCCGTCCGGCTGCGGCAAGTCGACCCTGCTGCGCATCTTCAACCGCATCTACTCCCTGTACCCGAAGCAGGAAGCGCGCGGCGAGGTGCTGCTCAACGGCGAGAACATCCTCGCCCCCGGCTACTCCATGAACCGCCTGCGCAGCCAGGTGGGCATGGTGTTCCAGAAGCCGGTGCCGTTCCCGATGACCATCTACGAGAACATCGCCTACGCGGTGCGCCACCATGAAAAGGTCAGCCGCCGCGAGATGGACGACCGCGTCGAGCAGGCCCTGCGCGGTGCGGCCCTGTGGGACGAAGTGAAAGACAAGCTGAACGCCAGCGCCCAGGGCCTTTCCGGCGGCCAGCAGCAGCGCCTGTGCATCGCCCGCACCATCGCGCTCAAGCCCCAGGTGCTGCTGCTCGACGAGCCGACCTCGGCGCTGGACCCGATCTCCACCGGGCGCATCGAGCAGCTGATCACCGAACTCAAGCAGGAGTTCACCGTGGTCATCGTCACCCACAACATGCAGCAGGCGGCGCGTTGCTCGGACTACACCGCCTTCATGTTCCTCGGCGACCTGATCGAGTTCGGCGACACCGACACCCTGTTCACCAAGCCGGCCAAGGAGCAGACCGAGGACTACATCACCGGTCGCTTCGGCTGAGCCCAGGCGTTAACCCGACGCCCGCCACGGTGCACGCCGCGGTGGGCGTTTTCATTGCGGCGCCGGCAAAGCCTTGCCGCAGCCTGGCAGGCGTTTGCCTTGCGTAGGAGCAAGCTTGCTCGCGAACGGGCGACGCTGCCATGCGGTTCGCGAGCAAGCTCGCTCCTACAGGGGAGGGCGGCGCCGTCATGACCGCCGGCCGGCATCCTGGCGTGTTTCTTGCCCGATACAGGCTCCCCCCTTCGGCACGGGAGACCTGCCCATGAACATCATCGACGGCCTGAGCGGCATCGGCCTGGCGACCAAGCTGGTGCGCGGCGTGGTCGCCGGCGCCAGCGAGTTCGCCAGCTACCTGGCCAACGCCAGCAGCGCAAGCGCGACGACGAGCGGTACGAGCGAGGCGCCCTCCGGCGCGGTAGCATCCTCCGGCGGCGCCGCGCAGAGTGGCGGCGGCCCCCTGGACGAATTCCTCGCCTACATGAAGCTCAGTCCCGGCGAAAAGCTGCGGCACAGCGTCATGCAGGACATGGACGTCACCCAGGAACAGCTCGACGCCATGCCCGCCGAGGACCGCGAGCGCATCGAGAACGAAATAGCCCAGCGCATCAGGGAAAAGATCACGCAGCAGGCCGACTCCGGCAGCCAGCCGGTCGCACCCACTGCCACTCCGGTGGCCCTGAAGCAGATGTATGGCGTCGAACGAACCCAGCCCAGCCTCGACCTCCTCGGCTGACCCCGCCCCGGCCGGCCCTCGCGCCGGCCTCAAGCCTTGTATCGGAACCGATACGGGACGCTACCCGATGCTGGCTGCATCGCTGAACTCCCTTGCCTAGACTGCGGTCTTCCGCAGTGAACCCACGTTTGTGCACATGTCTTCCATGCAATCCCACAGCAGACTCATCAGCCACGTTCCCCGGCACCTGATCCAGCAGGCCGTAGCGAAGAAGGTCGGGCGCGGCTGGCGCGCCGACTTCAACGTCGCGGTGTGGCTGCACCTGGCCACCGCTGGCGACACCCAGGTGACACTGAAAGTCAGCTACCAGGACGGCGAGACCGTCCGCGAGCAACTGATCGACCGCGGCCGCGTCGGCTTCAACCAGCGCATCCTGCTGTGCGGCATCGCGCGCCTGGAATACAACCAGGCCATCGAATCCATGAGCCTGTCGCTGCTGTGCGAGGAACCCATCCAGACGCTGATGGTGGACGAGTTGTTCGTCCAGGCGGTGGAATTGCAGCGCGACGGCGAGCGCAGCCGCAAGGGGCGCCGTTGAAGATTCATCCCAAGGAGTGATACGCCGGGACCCGCCGATGCGTTGAAATGATCCTGCCCGTCAACTTCCACCGGATGGCCCATGAGCTTCGACCCTTCGCACCTGCAGTCCTACACCAAATACCGTGGCATCGAGATTCCCTTTCTCGACCACCTGAAGTTCCGCTACCAGCCGGCCGGCGCCGGCGAGCACGATGGCCACCTGGTGCTGCGCGTGGAGCGCGAGCACCTCAACGGCTGGCGCAACGCCCACGGCGGCGTGCTCATGAGCCTGCTCGACGTGGCCATGGCCCTGGCCTGCAGCCATGTCGACGAGGAAGGCCGCGGCTGCGTGACCGTCGAAATGAAGACCAGCTTCCTGCGCCCCGGCGGCGACGTCGGTGAAGTGCTCGAAGCCTTCGGCCAGGTCCGCCACCGCACCCGCTCCATCGCCTTCTGCGAGGCCGAAGTCCGCAACGCCGCGGGCGAAACCGTGGCCACCGCCAGCGGCACCTTCAAGTACCAGAACAAACAGCGCCCGGTGATCGACGCCTGAGCCTGCGCCCCGGAATGACTGTAGGAGCGGACCTTGTCCGCGATAACCTGAACCACCGGCGCGATTCGCGGATGAGATCCGCTTACAACGTGCACCCGTAGGAGCAACTGTCTTGCCGGCTGCGCGAAGGCGCGCCTCAACGGATGGGTTGAGCCTTGGCGAAACCCATGCGGTCGTGGTGATGGGTATCGCTTCGCTCAACGCCATCCTACGGGTCTGGTGTTTGCCGGAGGTATCGGCGCGAATCGCGGATGAGATCCGCTCCTACGCTGCCCCAGCCGCGCCGCTCCCCTGTAGGAGCGCGCCCTGCGCGCGAATCGCGGGCAGGGCCCGCAGCTGGGAAATCGCAGTGTTCCCCCCCGTAGGAGCGGACTCCGTCCACGATCCCTCCCCATGGCCTCCTGCCATCCCCAACCGCTCTGGCCCGCAGTTTTTCGTGTTCTCGAAAGGTCTTTTGTCATGATTCTGTCATCAGTCGTAACTACATTTTTCTGTCATGAAAATGTCACGCCTGAGTGACGGAGCCAGTGACGGCCCATACCGACCTTGCGAGTGCTGACCCATGCTGCTCAACGACAAGACCCTGCCCCAGCGCATCCGCCAGGAGGCGCTCGACGACCGCGACGAGGAACTCGAGCTCGACTGGCAGGAGCTCTACGACCTCGACGGCCTGCGCGCCGACACCCTGGAAAACTTCGAACAGCGCCTGGCCCACCAGCGTTACTTAGGCGAACTGTTCCGCCTGCAGGGCGAACTGGTGAAGCTGCAGAACTGGGTGGTCAAGACCGGGCACAAGCTGGTGGTGCTCTTCGAAGGCCGCGACGCCGCAGGCAAGGGCGGGGTGATCAAGCGCATCACCCAGCGTCTCAACCCCCGCGTGTGCCGTGTCGCCGCGCTGTCGGCGCCGAACGACCGCGAACGCACCCAGTGGTACTTCCAGCGCTACGTCTCGCACCTGCCGGCGGCGGGGGAGATCGTGCTGTTCGACCGCAGCTGGTACAACCGCGCCGGGGTGGAGCGGGTGATGGGCTTCTGCAACGACGAGCAGTACGAAGAGTTCTTCCGCAGCGTGCCGGAGTTCGAGCGCATGCTGGCGCGTTCGGGCATCCAACTGGTCAAGTACTGGTTCTCGATCACCGACGAGGAGCAGCACCTGCGCTTCCTCAGCCGCATCCACGACCCGCTCAAGCAATGGAAGCTCAGCCCCATGGACCTGGAATCGCGGCGGCGCTGGGAGGCCTACACCAAGGCCAAGGAAACCATGCTCGAACGCACCCACATCGCCGAGGCGCCCTGGTGGGTGGTGCAGGCGGACGACAAGAGGCGCGCGCGGCTGAACTGCATCCACCACCTGCTCGGCCAGGTGCCCTACGAAGAAGTGGCGCACAAGCCCATCGAACTGCCGGCGCGCCAGCGCCACGCCGACTACGTGCGCATCCCCACGCCGGCGGAAATGCTGGTGCCGGAGCAGTATTGAGCCCAGGCCTGGCGTAGGGCGCATAACGCCTCTGGCGTTATCCGCCGTTTGACCTCGGCCACCGTCCACTCGGCATCGAACCTGGCATTACCACCCCGACCAGCGGCCCCCCACCCAGGCGACGACCTGCGCCTTCCCGTAATAAATGTGTGGCTATGCTTGGGCCCATGGACATCCGGATCGAACAGACCGATGGTGATCCGCCCGCATGGAAGGTCTTCCTGGGGACGTTCTTCATCGTATGCGCCAGTGAAGACGAAGCCTCAGCCTGCGCCGAGGCCGCGCGCCGCTACGCCAGCGCCAACCCCGCCATCCACTGCGACCTGCCCAGCCCGCCGGCGGCCGTGGCGCCGTTGCGCGCTGGCTGCCGCCCACCCAGCGGCACCGAACTGGAGGCCTGGGAGCTGCGCTGGCCGGAGCGCTACCTGGGCACCTGAGCGCCAACGCCAGGCAAACGCCCTCTGAATCCCGGTCCGCCGCCAAAGCCCCGCCCGTCACCTGCCCACGCCACACTCTTGCCGGAGACGCGCAGATTTCCGACAGTTCTGCCTCGCCCTTGCCGTAGCTGATTTCCGCAATTGCGCCGAGCGTTGTGGGACTTGACCCCAGGGGTTCGCCGCGTGAGCCGGCGGTCAAGTTCTGCACGGCGCGCCACCCCTAAGATCGCCCCCACGCGCCGGACCAGGCCTTGCCGTGCACCGGTCGCACCCACGACAAGAACAACCAATGGGGGACCACCACCATGCAGATTCGAAGCGGCGGCTGGACGGCCCGGCAGCGCTGGCGCATCCAGATCTTCGCCATCACCTGGCTGGCCTACGCCGCCTTCTACTTCACCCGCAAGGCCTTCTCCGTAGCCAAGCTCGGCATCGGCGAAGACCCCGGCTTCGTCCTCGACAAGGCGGCCATGGCCGACCTGGACGCCCTCTACCTCGCCGCCTACGCCGTGGGCCAGTTCGTCTGGGGCAGCTTCGCCGACCGCTTCGGCCCGCGCGTGGTGGTGGGCGGCGGGCTGTTCGTCTCGGCCCTGGCGGCGCTGGCCATGGGCACCTTCGCCACCGTGCCGATCTTCGCCACCTGCATGGTCGTCCAGGGCCTGGCGCAGTCCACCGGCTGGTCGGGGCTGTGCAAGAACATGGGCGGCTTCTTCTCCACCGCCGAGCGCGGCCGCGCCATGGGCTATTGGAGCACCTGCTACGCCTTCGGCGGCCTGGTGGCCACGCCCTTCGTCGGCTGGTGCGCCTACCAGCTCAGCGACGACTGGCAGGTAGCCTTCAGCGCCTCCGCCGGCGTGGTGCTGGCCGTGGGCTGCCTGTTCCTGCTGCTGCAGCGCAACCGCCCGGAAGACGTCGGCCTGCCGCCAGCGGACGACGAACAGGAAACGCAGGCGCAAGCCACCACCGGCCTGTGGGACGCGTTGCGCCAGGTGCTGCGCAACCGCACCGTGCTGGTCCTGGGGCTGGCCTACTTTCTGCTCAAGCCGGCGCGCTACGCCATCCTGTTCTGGGGCCCGGTGATCATCTACGAACGCATGCCGGAGATCGGCAAGGTCGCCGCCGCCGTCGTCCCCACCGCCTTCGAGGTCGCCGGCCTGCTCGGGCCCATCCTCATCGGCCTGGCCTCGGACCGGCTGTTCGGCGCCCGGCGCATGCCCGCCTGCGTGCTCAGCCTGCTGGCGCTGGCGGCGTGCCTGGCGCTGTTCACCCCGGTGCTGCTCAGCGGCAACCTGTACCTGGTGGTGGGGCTGCTGTTCCTGATGGGCGTCACCCTCTATGGTCCCGACTCGATGATCAGCGGCGCCGCTGCCATCGACTTCGGCACCCGCCAGGCCGCCGGCACCGCCACCGGCTTCGTCAACGGCTGCGGTTCGGTGGGGGCGATCCTCGGCGGCCTGCTGCCCGGCTATTTCGACACCTTCTCGGTGTTCATCCTCTTCACCTGCGCCGCGCTGACCGCCTGCCTGTTGCTGGTGCCGTTCTGGCACAGCCTCCCGCAGGGGAGGGCAGGCGCCGCACCCGCCACCGCCCTGCAAGCCCGCTGAGCCACCACCGGGCCGCCCGCGGCCCGGCCAGCATTCCCGACTAAACAAGGAGAACGCCCATGGCCCTCGCACTCTTCGACCTGGACGACACCCTCATCGACGGCGACTGCGCCAGCCTGTGGAGCCGGCACATGGCCGACCTGGGCTGGGTGGAAGGCGACGCCTTCGTCCGCCACGAACGGGCACTCATGGCCCGCTACGCCGAAGGCCGGCTGGCGATGGAAGACTACATGGCCTTCACCCTGGCGCCCCTGGCCGGGCGCACCGCCGAAGCCGTCGCCGCAGCGGTCGAACCCTTCGTCACGGAAGTCATAGGCCCCTGCATCCGCTTCGACGCCATGGGCTGCCTGAACCAGCACCGCGAAGCCGGCGACCGCCTGCTGGTCATCTCCGCCTCGGCGCACTTCCTGGTCGCCAGCATCGCCGCCCGCCTAGGCGTGACCGAGGTCCTGGCCATCGACCTGGAACAGCACCAGGGCACCTACAGCGGCCGCACCCAGGGCACCCTGACCTACCGCGAAGGCAAGGTCACCCGCCTGCAAGCCTGGCTACAAGAGCAGGGCGAAAGCCTGGCCGGCGCCCACTTCTACTCCGACTCCCGCAACGACCTGCCCCTGCTATCCCTGGTCCAGAACCCCCGAGCAGTAAACCCCGACCCAGCCCTGCGCTACCACGCCGAAACCGCCGGCTGGCCGATCCTCGACTGGCGCTGAAATCACTTAAAAGCGGCTCTAGCGCTGCAGGCTGATACCGACCCTCCCGCCCACACCGAACGGCCCCCTCTCCCTTCAGGGCGGGGCGCGTAGCCGAGGGCTGGGGAGAGGGAGCGGAGTCCCCCCAAACACCGCAATCACCGGGAAACGCAAGCACCTACAACCCAGCACGTCACACCGTACCCCTTGTAGGAGCGGGCCCTGCGCGCGAATCGCGGGCAGGGCCCGCTCCTACAGGTCGGCACCGTCCCTCCCCGCTACGCCGAACGGCCCCCTCTCCCTTCAGGGAGAGGGCTGGGGAGAGGGAACGGAGTAATCCCCAAACGCTGCAATTACCGGGAAACACAAGCCCCTACAACCCAGCACGTCACACCGCGCCCCTTGTAGGAGCGCGCCCTGCGCGCAAATCGCAGGCAAGACCCGCTAACGTTACAGACAACCACAGCTTCTCGTAGGAGCGAGCTTGCTCGCGAACAAACGTGGTGCCATGCGGTTCGCGAGCAAGCTCGCTCCTACAAAAACCCCCTACCTCAACCGCCGAGCCCACTCCCGCCAACCCGCCCGCACCTCGGCAGACCCCCGCACCACCCGCGGCAACTCCGCCATGTTCACCCACAACTGCCCCTGCCAATCCAGCACCCGCACACCCTGCCGCCCCCAACTCAGGCACAACTGCCGCGGCCCGCCATCGCCGCTCTGACAACGCACCTCCGGCACCACCTGCGTACTGATCCAGCGCCGCAACCCACCCAGATCGGCATGGGCGAAATGGAACAACAACGCATAAGCACCGGACTCGCTGACCAACAGCCGCTCCAGGCTGCCGCCATCGTCCAGGCGGAGCCACTGCGTGCACAACTGGTCATCCTCCAGGCGCCTGGCCAACCGTTCGCAGCTGGCATGGCCGATCAGCCGGCGCAGGTCATCCAGCACGAACCAGACCTGATCGTCGAGTAACAGGGCGCGGAGGGGGCGGTGCTTGTGGAAGAAGTAGAGCGGGGTGGGGAGGGTGGATTCGTCCATGGGAAAGGTCCTTCTCTAGTGAGTTGTAGGACCGCGACCAACCGCTGCTAATCGGATGGAGGCGGAACCGCACAGGGTTAGCAGACCGACCACTAGAAGCCGGCAGACCCGAAGGTCTCCCCATGCGGCCCGCCATATCGGATTTCTTTGGGCGAATGACATCACCGAAAGAACGCCTAGCGTTTCCGCTTCTAGTGAGTTCGGGCTGCTAAACCCGGCCCCGTCGTTTTCACGGGGCACGTGAAGATTATTTAGATAAAGTCCATTGGTCAACTGGATGCTATGCAGCGTTAGCTAGAGAGACACACTCTGTCAAAAAGTCACCTAACTTATCATTTACTATTGGCCACGTTTTGAATCGGAAATAAGCGAAATAGTCGTTTTCAATTTCTTTCTTTATTAACCTTTTTGCGTCTGGATAGTTTTCAAGTATTACAAAGGCACATATTTTTACATCGTTAGACGGAGACTGTGCGCTAAGGTTTCTTAGAAGCGTCTTGTCTAGCTTTTGGCTGTTAATTTTGTATGCTGCAAATTGAGTGTTTATTTTTGTTGTTTCACAGTCTATCTCTTCAATTTTGTCATTATAGGCTTCTGCTAGGGCTATAACCTCTTCGTATTTCTCTTGCATGAGTAGGGCGTAAGTCTTTCCGGATAAATAGGCAGATATCTTGAGTCCGAAATTAAAAGCTTTGTCTAAGTGCTCAATAGCTTTATCTAGGTCGCCGTTTTCTATGTATATGTCGCTTTTTAAGTCGTGATAATATTCCTGGAATAGATTTGGCTTGTCTTGTTCTAGTTTTTCCTCTATTTGAGGTATTAGGCTTCGGTTTGCAAAGCGCGCATAATTCAATATGTCAGAGAGGCGGCTTGAGATGTTGTGGCACTCAAGAGTGCTTGCTAGATAAGAAGCTGCTGCTTCTAGGTTTCTTTTTTGTGATATGAAGTACTTGGCCTTTTCTAAAAGAATTTTGGCATTCTTTTCTATTTCTATATCTTTTATGTGTCGCTCAAAGAATTTTTCTTGCTCTAGGTTTAGTTCGTGGAGTTGTTCTCGGTTCTTGGCCTCTGTAAACACATCGCAGATTAGAGAGTTTATTTTCTTGCGTTTGGTTGTTGAGGATTTTTCATGTATTTCGTAAAGAAAATTTATGTGTGACTTCAGAGCTGCTGAGCCAGAGGATTTTGGGATTTGGTATATTTGAATTTCCAGAGATCTTGAATGCTCCGGATTTTGTTGCTTTGCTTGATTGAATAGGGTGTTTAGCTCTTCTTGGGCCTGTTCGCTGGTTAAGTCCTTGGAGCCTTTCATATGGTCAATGACGTCTATTAGGTCAGCCCAGGCCGGATTCTCTAAGCTTGGATCTGTAGATATGCTTCTTTTTAGAAGCTCAAGGAGCTGATCTATTTTAGGAGACGATCTGGTTGGGTCTGATTTTATTGCGTTGAATCCGCTGGTTGCCGTGTAATTCAGGAGCGAAGGGCTGTAGGGGAATTTTGGTAATAGGTCATTAAGGAACTGGAAGCGCTCCTCATGAATTTTTATGCAGCCTGCTTTCCTTATGTAATAGGATACATTTTTGCTGTCGGTCTCAATTAGCCGGTCACTCCACCGGATGGCAGCGTTGAAGTCTTCTTTGTTTATGGAGAGGCTAATGAGTCTTTCAATGTATTTTGGTTTTGTTTCGTTGCACGTACATGAGTGGAAGTAGGATTCGCATAGGCTGTAAGCTGCATCGAAATTATCTTTGTGTGTTAAAGACTGAATTTCCAAAAAGTTTCGCATATCAGTGATTCCAAGTTGGGTGTCGGAATCGCTACCTTTTGAAAGGTCTTGAAGGAATTGAGAAATATCTTGCTGGTTGCTATCGTTTTTTATTGCGGCTATTTCGTTTCTAATTATTTGGTTTCGAGATACGCCATATTTATCCTCGATGATATTTTGTATGGTCTTTTGTATTTTTGATTCTTTTGTGATCGATTTTAATTCGAGTTCACCGCCGACTAGTCGATGGTGCGTCTCCGCAAAGAGTTCATCGAAACCGTCGATTAGTACAGGGTATACTTTATCTTTCCAAAGTAGATTTCGCAGGGCGTGACATATGTTGTCATTTGGCCTCAAACACCAGTAGACACCATTCTTTAAATAATTTTCCTGTTTAACTAGAAACTCTAGGACATCCATGATTGAACGGTCGCTGCCAGAGTAGCCGACGACAATCAATCCGTACTCTTTTGAAAATTCGACAAATTTTTCTTTAGTGTTTTGCTCTAGCGACTCGGTCTCTCTGAGTGTGCTTTTTATATCATCGAATAAATAATCGCCATGAAGTTTTATTATTTTTGGTCGTTTTGAGGTTATTGAGATTGAGTGGACAGATGAGTCGTGGGCGCACTGTATAGGGCGCTCAGTTGAGAATTGGTAGAATGCCTCATTTATCAGGTCGTCAAAATTTGTGGTGAAAATGGTGTTGAAGTAATTGTTGTCTACTAAAGATGCAAGGTATGCATATCCGATAGATGGAAGTTTTTTGTCTACTTCCTTTTCTACAAAGCGCCTTCTTTGGATTGGTAGATCAAATTTCTTTTCAAATAGAGATGAGTAAGGGTTGGCTGGGTTGTACCAAGTTGGATGTGATTTCTCAAAATATTCTTTTGCTACTTTGGCTGATTCAGGTATTTTTCTTTCGAATCTTTCATATAGCTCGATAGACCATTCGTCTATTAATGTTGTAGCTGCACGAATGTCAGAGGTAACAGATGCTCCTGCCCCTAAGAAGAGACTGTAGTTTGCGGTGCTTTTTTCTTCTTTGGTTCTAATATGCCTTATTACATCGGAGATGCTTCTGACTTTGTGAGAAAGCTCGCCGTGTGAATTAAGTAGCTCGCTTGCATTCATTTCGATACTCTTCTGTGTTTTTTGGAAGTTGTATTGGCTATTGAATATTCTCTGTAAAGTGAGTCACTCCCCACCCACCCCATTCCTCTCATGCCGATAAACACTCACCGCCTCATAAACCGCCTTCCTCAACCGGTTGATCCCACCAATCGGCCGATGCTCCGGCAGGGCGTGCCAGGGGTTGAAGGAGAGGTTGTCGCACATCAGGTTCTGGTCGCGGCTGTCGAAGTCCTGCGGGGGGATGCTGACCAGGGCGACGGTCTGGAAGGGGGAGTCCTTTTCTTTCCATTCCACGCTGGTGTCTTCGATGGGCATGTATTTGTTGGCGTCCTGTTTTTGCACTTGTAGCGCGAAGCAGGCCGGGACTCGGTCTATCGAGAGCTGCTGGTAGAGCGCGGTGCGCAGGAAGTTCGGCAGTTTTTCGTTGAGCTTGGGCAACTGGTAGCTGGGGCAGGCGCCCGGGGCGGGGACGCTGCGGAATTTGATGTTGTTCTGCTCGCCGAGCTTGTATGGGGCTATGCCGAAGTAGCTGGCCTGCAGCGGGCTGGCCGGGGCCGGGGCTAGGGTTTGCAGGGCGATCAGCAGGTGGCGGATTTCCCAGGTGTTGGGCTTCCAGCTGGGGAAGAAGGCGAGGATCTTCTGGCCGCTGGCCTGGGCGTTGAAGTTCTGCCGGTACTCGGCCACGTCGCGGACGAAGAACACCGGGTGGTTGAACATGACGAAGTCCTGCTCGCCGTCGTGGCCCTTGCCGGGCATCAGCTTGGCGCCGGGCACGTCGAGCAGCTTGATGGCCATGCCGCGGGCGTCGTTGGCGCTGTCCTGCTGCGGGTAGGCGTTGCCGTTGGAGAAGCGCACCCAGGCGTTCCACACCTTGCCCGGTTGGGCGAACACGCCCTGGCGCAGGTCGGCGGGCAGGTTGGGGTTGACGGTGACTTCGGCCTTCACGCAGCCGTGGGCCTTGGCGTGGGCGTCGCGCAGCACGCGGGTGTTGTCGCGGTGCTGTTCGACGATGCGGATGGCGTCTTCGATGATGGCCTGGGCCTGCTGGGCTTCGTCCGCCGGGATCTGTTCCTGGGTGGAGACCGGGCCGCTGAACTTGATGCTGTAGTACACCCAGCCAATGCCCAGGCCGACGAGGCCGAGCAGGGCCAGGCAGAGGATGGGCAGCGCCACCCATTTGCCGAGGAGGTTCCAGATCCGGGTGAGCAGTGCGCGCATGGGGGCGGTCCTTTGCGGGGGGCTTTCTTGGTTTTCTTCTGTGGGGGTCGAGTGTGCGGGGAGTTTTTGCCCTCTCCCTAACCCTCTCCCTGAAGGGAGAGGGGACTGTTCGGAGTGGGGCGGGGCTACACCGTTAGCCGGTCAGCTCCGCTCGGGCATCACTCGCAGTTCGGGCCTGGGGTCCAGGGTGGGGTGGGTTCGTCGGTCAGGCGGCTTTCGTAGGCCGGGTTGCCCAGCACCTTCAGGTATTCCACCAGCGCCCAGCGTTCGTCCGGGCTCAGGGCGCGGCCGATGGCGCCGTCCTTGCGGCAGCCGTCGCGGAATTCGTGGCCGCGGTTGCTGTTGCCGGTGACGCTGGTCTTGTACAGGAAGCCGCCGGGGAAGCGTTCGGTGCGGTAGCCGACGAATTTCGGGTCGAAGTCGAAGGTGCCGACGTAGAACTGGGTGTCGCGCTCGGCCACCGGCGAGAGCAGCTGGAACAGGTTGGGCACCGAACCGTTGTGCAGGAACGGCGGGGTGGCCCAGACGCCGTCCAGCGGACGGGCCTTGTAGGCGGCCAGTTCGCGCACGCCGATCTCCAGGCCGTAGCCGTTCATGCGCTTCTGCTCCTCGGGGCCGATGTCGGCGTCCTTGTAGGCGCGCTGCTCGACGTAGGCGGTGATGTAGGCCAGGCCCTTGGCGGCGGAGAGTTTGGACAGGTCCAGCGGCTGGCTGGGCGGTGGCATCAGCACTACGTTGAGCTTGTTCAGCTCGTCGAGTTGCCATTTCAGCGGGGTCAGGTCGTAGGTGTGGTTGGCGATGTTGTCCGCGGTGGTCGGGTCGGTGCCGATCACCGTGGTGGGGATCATGCTCATCTTCCATTCCGGGTCGCGCGCGGGGGCCAGGCGCTGGTCCGGTTCCACCACGTGGGGGCCGTGGCAGCGCTGGCAGTTCTCGCGGAACAGCGCGCGGCCCTGGGAGGCGCGCTTGAGGTCGATGGCGCCGAACACCTGCTCCGGCCAGGCCGGCGGCTTGAGGGTCTTGAGGCCTTCTTCCAGGGAATGCAGGTCCTGCACCCGCACGCTGGAGGCGTAGCGCGCGTCGCCCAGCACCGGCTGGCCGTCGGCGTCGAGCAGGCCGAGGGTGGCGCCCACGCCCAGGGCTTCGCCGATGTTGCGGGCCATGGGCTGCATGGCCGAGCCGTTCCACTGCACCCAGTCGAACTTCCAGATGTCCCACAGCTGCGGGTAGTTCACCGGGGCGTTGGCCACGCGGTAGTTGTCGGCGCTGATGTGGTCGCCGAACACGCCGTTGGCGATGCGCCCGAAGGCGTCGGCGCGGCCGGGGCCTTCTTCGGTGGGGTAGAGGCGCCGGCGGGTGTCGTTCCAGGCGGTGCCCAGCAGGGTGCCGAGCACGTCCTTGAAGCCGGCGCGCAGTTCGGCCTTGGCCTCTTTATCGGGGTTCCTGCCCAGCACGTCCTCGGCGAAGCGGTCGAACTTCCAGGGGTTGATGTAGGTGAACAGCATGCTCATGCCCAGCGCCTGGCCGAAGGCGCCGCCGCGCACGGTGGGCACGGTGGAGGCGATGGAGTGCATGGCCGCGCCGCCGTCGATGCGCACGGCCTGGCCGTTGTAGCGCAGCTCGCCGGTGTGGCAGGCGGAGCAGGTGATGTCGAGGTATTGCGGGCCGTTCTCGCCGTTGCGGTGGCGGGCGAAGCCCACCGGCAGGTTGCCGGGGTTGTTCGGGTCGAGCTTGCGCTCCTTCGCCGGCTTGAGCTGCTCGGGGTCGATGAGGAAGCCGTAGCGGGCGAGGTTGGCCGGGGCGGCGAATTTCTCGCTGGAGAAGGGCTGGCGCAGATGGATGAACCAGTCGTAGAGCAGGCCCTTCACCTGGGTGCCCTGGGGCGTGTAGTAGTAGTGCTCGCGGGCCTGCTGGTCCCATTGCGGGAGGAGGTTGAGCTTGTCCGGCGCGGTGTACTGCGGCACGTTGGGATGGGCGACGTACCACAGCAGCACGCCACCCACGAGCAGGAGCAATAGGACGATAGCGAGTATGATCCGTCCGATTATGCGCATCGCAACTTCCTTGTTTCTTGAGGCCCGGGGCCATCGTTATGCCAATACCGGCACCGGTTGGCAAGGTGATGCCGCACACAAGTCAGGGTTTTTGCCTGCCACCATGCACCCCGTAGCAGGCACAGGCCAGGTCCGTCCGCGGTTTATCCGCCGTTTTGCAAGGGACATCACTGTCGGTGATGTTGAAAGGTGTGTCTTGAGTTCCAACCATTCCCTCGACGACGAATCGGTGGCCGCGCGGGTGCTGCGGCACTTCCGCGTGGCCCTGGACGAGCGCGGCTACAGCGCCGACGGCTCGCAGCAGTCGGCCATCGAGCACCTGGCCGACTGGCTGGACGGCTTCCTCGGCGGCCGCCGCTCCTGGCTGCGTAAGCCGCCCGCGGGCGTGTACCTGTGGGGCAGCGTGGGCCGCGGCAAGAGCTTCGTGATGGACTGCTTCTATGCCGCGGCTCCGCTGCAGGCCAAGCGCCGCGTGCACTTCCACGCCTTCCTGCAGGAGCTGCAGCAACGCATGATGGCCTTCGCCGGCCAGGCCGACCCGCTGGCGCGGGCGGCCCGCGACATAGCCGCGCAGACGCGGCTGCTGTGCTTCGACGAGTTCCACGTGCACGACATCGGCGACGCCATGCTGCTCGGGCGCATGCTCAAGGTGCTGGTGGAGGAGGGCGTGGGCATGGTCTGCACCTCCAACTACGAGCCCGAGGGCCTGTGCCCCAACCCGCTGTACCGCGAGCGTTTCCGCCCGGCCATCGAGCTGCTCGAGAAGCGCTTCGACGTGGTGCCGCTGGACGGCGGCGAGGACTACCGCCTGCGCGCCACGCCCTTGGAGAACTGGGGCAGCTACCTGTGGCCGGCGCGCGCCGACGACCTGGACCTGATCGGCCAGCGTCTGGGCCTGGACGACGCGGCGCAGTTCGACCAGGTGCTGGACGTCAACCACCACCCGCTGCGCATCCATGCCCTGGAGGAGGGCCGCGCCTGGCTCGACTTCAGCGAGCTGTTCGAACGCCCGCGCTCGGCGGCCGACTACCTGTGGCTGATCGAGCACTTCCCGCGCATGGCGGTCAGCGGCCTGGGCCCGCTGGGCGACTACCCGCCGGACGTGAGCATGCGCTTCCTCAACTTCATCGACATCGCCTACGACCGCCAGCTGCGCCTGCAGCTGTTCGCCAGCGTGTCGCTGGAGCGCCTGGCCGAAGGTGGCACCGCCATCGATTTCGGGCGGACCCTGAGCCGCTTGCGGCAGTTGAAGCTGGAGCCGTTGTAGGGGAATCGGGCCCGGCTTCGGCGGGGCGGGTGTGCCTGGGGTATCGGCGCACAGGTCGATCATGACGTAGGGCGAATAACCGTTCGCGGTTATCCGCCGCCTGACTTTGGCATGACCCACCTCGGGCTCGGCCCGGACTGCCCCTCTGCAGGTGTGGGCGATTATCGCCCCATTTCATTTGCGATTATCGCCCGACGCTTCGATAATCGGCCGAATCCGCCGCCAACAGGACCTCGCCATGACCGACGAACATTCCGCCAGCCAGGCCACCCTGGCCCCGCCCATCGTCGCTTCGCCGGCCAAGCGCATCGAGGCCTTCACCGGCGACCCCAACTTCATGACCTCGCTGGCCCGCGGCCTGGCGGTGATCCATGCGTTCCAGGAGCGCAAGCGCCACCTGACCATCGCCCAGGTCAGCCACCGCACCGAGATTCCCCGCGCCGCCGTGCGCCGTTGCCTGCACACGCTGATGAAACTGGGCTACGTGACCACCGACGGGCGCACCTATTCGCTGCTGCCCAAGGTGCTGACCCTCGGCCACGCCTACCTGTCGTCGACGCCGCTGGCGGTCACCGCGCAGCCGCTGCTGGACCGCGTCAGCGAGCAGCTGCGCGAGGCCTGCTCCATGGCCACCCTGGAAGGCGACGAGATTCTCTACATCGCCCGCTCGGCCACGCCGCAGCGGCTGATCTCGGTGGACCTCAGCGTGGGCAGCCGGCTGCCGGCCTACTGCACGTCCATGGGCCGCATCCTCCTGGCCGGGCTCGACGACCAGGCCCTGGAGGACTACCTGGCCCACGCCGACCTGCAGGTGAAGACCAGCCGCACGGTGTGTACCCCGGAGGGCCTGCGCGTGAGCATCGCCGAGATCCGCCGGCAGGGCTGGGTAATCATCGACCAGGAGCTGGAGATGGGCCTGCGCTCGGTGGCGGTGCCGCTGAAGGATTCCGCCGGCCAGGTGCTGGCGGCGCTGAACGTCGGCACCCACGTCGGCCGGGTGTCGCGCCAGGAGCTGGAGACGCGCTTCCTGCCGGTGCTGCTGGAGGCCAGCCGGGAGCTGAGCACGCGGCTGTTCCACTGAGCGCCAGGGTTTTGGTCGATAACCGCCCGCAATGGCGATTATCGAATTGAAGCTCTGACAGGCAATTCGTACTGTGGGCCGTCCGCCCGCGAGGGCATCGAATAACAACAATGAGTGACGGCCGCCGGTCCACGCCCCGGTGGCGCCCTCATTCCTGTCCGCCTGCAGGAATCGCCGCATGACCCGTTCCGCCACCCTGCCGTCCACCGGCACCCTGGACGTCCAGTCCTTCATCAATGCCCAGCCGCTGTCGGCGTACCAGTACCGCATCGTCCTGCTGTGCTTCCTCATCGTCTTCCTCGACGGCCTCGATACCGCGGCCATGGGCTTCATCGCCCCGGCGCTGACCCAGGACTGGGGCATCGACCGCGCCAGCCTCGGCCCGGTGATGAGCGCCGCGCTGATCGGCATGGTCTTCGGCGCCCTGGGCTCCGGCCCGCTGGCCGACCGCTTCGGGCGCAAGGTCGTGCTGGTGGCGGCGGTGTTCCTGTTCGGCCTGTTCAGCGTGCTCTGCGCCTTCAGCGCCAACCTCGACCAGCTGCTGGTGCTGCGCCTGCTCACCGGCGTCGGCCTGGGCGCGGCCATGCCCAACGCCACCACGCTGCTCGCCGAATACACCCCCGAGCGCCTCAAGTCGCTGCTGGTCACCAGCATGTTCTGCGGCTTCAACCTGGGCATGGCCGGCGGTGGCTTCATTTCCGCCAAGCTGATCCCGGCCTTCGGCTGGCACAGCCTGCTGCTGCTTGGCGGCGTGCTGCCGTTGGCGTTGGCCCTGGTGCTGTTGCTGTGGCTGCCGGAGTCGGCGCGCTTTCTGGTGGTGCGCAACCGCGGCGATGCGCGCGTGCGCAAGGCGCTGGCACCGATAGCCCCGGCCGAGGTGGCCATGGCCGGCGGCTTCAGCGTGCCGGAGCAGGGCAGCGCGCCCAGCGGCAACGTGCTCAAGGTGGTGTTCGCCGGCCGCTACAGCGCCGGCACCCTGCTGCTGTGGCTGACCTACTTCATGGGCCTGGTGATCGTCTACCTGCTCACCAGCTGGCTGCCCACCCTGATGCGCGACAGCGGCGCCAGCCTGGAGCAGGCGGCCTTCATCGGCGCGCTGTTCCAGCTCGGCGGGGTGCTCAGCTCGGTGGCGGTGGGCTGGGCCATGGACCGTTTCAACCCGCACAAGGTGATCGGCATCTTCTACTGCCTGGCTGGTGTCTTCGCCTACTGCGTGGGGCAGAGCCTGGGCACCCTCGGTCTGCTGGCGACTCTGGTGCTGGCCGCGGGCATGTGTGTGAACGGTGCGCAGTCGGCCATGCCTTCGCTGGCGGCGCGCTTTTATCCGACACAGGGGCGTGCCACCGGGGTGTCGTGGATGCTCGGCATTGGTCGCTTCGGTGCCATTCTCGGGGCCTGGATCGGGGCTACCCTGCTGGGGCTGGGGTGGAACTTCGAGCAGGTGCTCACTGCCCTGGTGGTGCCGGCGGCGATTGCCAGCGCGGCGGTGGTGATCAAGGGGGTGGTCAGCCACGCGGATGCGACTTGAAGCCCTGGGGCGTCGGCGCCCGGGAATGACGGCGGATAACGCCGTAGGCGTTATGCGCCCTACGAACTACGGCGTTATCCGCCGAATCGCGGACGGAGTCCGCTCCTACGGTTACAGGGAAGCACGGGCGAGCGGACTTTGTCCGCGATTGGATTCACCGGCCACGCCGGACGCCCCGGTGGCACGAATGGCCCCCTCTCCCGCTTGCGGGAGAGGGCTGGGGAGAGGGCGCTCTTACCCCTCAACCCCACAGCCACCAGCAAACCCCCTTCGCGAGCAAGCTCGCTCCTACGAAGAGCCGCCCCGAAAAACGACAACAGACGAGCGGTCACCCCCCACCTGCGAGCGGTAGCGAATGTACCGCCGATGAAAAATTAAGGACACATGCCGCCGCTAACGCCGGCTCGACAATAGGCCCATCGCATCCCGGCCCTCGGCCGGGGTTTCACGCAACTGTCGTTCGAGCGGTTCGGGCCATGAGCTTTGTCATTCACCCGCGCAGACCTGTACCCAGGGAGGGGGCCGGCGGTCAGCGTGCTTTCACCCTGATCGAGTTGATGGTGGTCGTCGCCCTGGTGGCGATCTTCGCCAGCATCGCCGTGCCGGCCTTCGGTTCGCTGATCGAGTCCAGCCGGGTGAAGTCCTCCGCCTCGGCGCTCTATCGTCTGCTCCAGGCCGCCCGCGCCGATGCCGTGAGCACGCGCACCGCCACCAGCCTGTGCCAGAACGGCAGCGCCTACGAGTGGCTGCTGGTGCGCGCCGGCAGTTGCGCCTCGCTCGATTCCAGCCTGGTGTCGCAGCGCCTCAGCCTGCCGACCAGCATCGGTATCAGCAGCAGCGTCAGCGCACTGACCTTCCATGCCGACGGCAGCGCCGCGGTGGCCAGCCTGAGCCTAAGCGGCAGCAAGAGCGGCAGCAGCTACAGCATCAAGGTCGCCGCTTCGGGCTACATGAGCTTTGGCTCGGGGAGCAGCCAATGACGCGCCGTGGCCTGGCCGGCTTCAGCCTGATCGAAGTGCTGGTGGCGCTGCTGGTGATCTGCGTCGGCGTGCTGGGCATGCTCGCCATGCAGGGCAGGGCGATCGCCTATTCCCAGGACATGGCGGTGCGCGGCACGGCGGCAGCCCTGGCCGACGAGCTGATGGAGACCCTCCGCACCGACCTCTATTCCGCCCAGGACGCCGGCACGCCGCTGACCCCGCCGGCCAGCTCCGACTACTACAAGGCCACCGGCAGAGCCTTCCCCGCAGCACCGAGCAGTTGTGCCTCGCTCGCTTCGCTGAGCGCCTCGCAGCGCCTGGGCTGCTGGGCGCAGCGGGTGCAGCAGGCGCTGCCCGATGCCGCCAGCCTGATGAGCAGCGACTTCCACATCTGTCGCAGCAACGGCGCCAGCACCTGCAGCGGCACCGGCTCGGCCATCGAGATCCAGCTGGCCTGGCGGGTGAAGTCCGGCGAGTGCCTGGAGGCCAGCCCCGGCAGCGACCCGACCATCTGCCACTACGTGCTGCGCGAGGAGCCCTGAATGCCCGCCCATTCCCGCCGCCAGGCCGGCCTCTCGCTGGTCGAGCTGATGGTGGCCATGACCCTCGGCCTGTTCCTGATACTGGGCGTCACCCAGATGTACCTCGACGGCAGCACCCGCACCCGCTACTTCGCCGGCCAGTCCGAGAACCTCGACAACGCCCGCTACCTGCAGCAGGTACTGGACGCGCGCCTGTCCCGGGCCGGCTACCGGCGCCAGCCGTCGGCGCGCATGAGCATCGCCTTCCCGGCGCAGAGCAAGAACGGCTGCAGCTTCGCCGCCGGCCAGGCGCTGGTGCGGGTGGACGCCAACACCCTGTGCCTGCGCTACCAGCCGCGCGACGCCGCCGACACCGACTGCACCGGCGCCTCCCTGGCCAGCCTGCCGGGGCTGACCACGCCCTACGCGACCTTCAGCTCGAGCAACGACGTGGTGGAGAAGATCGGCCTGGCCAGCGGCCAGCTCAGCTGCAACGGCAGCGTGCTGGCCGACAACGTGGCGGCGGTGCACTTCGACTACGGCGTGGACACCGGCACCGACGAGAACGCCCGCCAGGTCGCCAGGTACGTCGCCAGCCCGGGCAGCGCGCAGACCGTGCGCAGCCTGCGCTACACGCTGCTGCTGGCCAGCAGCGGGAGCAACCTGACCGGCGGCATGAGCACCACCACCTGCGCCAACTGGACGACCCTGAGCGGCGGCAGCGCCTGCACCGACGGCGACGGCACCCTGCGGCGCATCGTCAGCGGCAGCAGCATGTTGAGGAACCTGATGCCATGACTATTCCTGTGCACGGGCGGCAGCGCGGCGCCGTGCTGTTCGTCGCCCTGGTGATGCTGCTGGTGCTGACCCTGCTGGCGGTCGGCGGTATGCGCGAGATGCAGCTGGAAGGGCGGATGACCGGCAACCGCCTGGAGCTGCAGCGGCTGACCAGCGCCGCCGAGTCGGCCCTGCGCGAAGGCGAGGGCAGGGTGAGCCAGAGCAGCCGCGCGCTGGAGGCCTGCTCGTCGTCCAGCCCCTGCTACACCGGCCTGGCCAGCAGCTATGCCGCGGACTTCTCCGGCGCCACGGCCTACACCGGGCTGGACGGCGCCACCAGCCTGCCGCGCAACGCGCGCTGGTACCTGCGCTACATCGGCAACAGCTGCAAGGGCGGCTCCGGCGGCAGCGCCAACGCCTATCTGTCCAAGGGCCAGTCCGGCTGCACCTATTACTACGAAGTCAACGCCCAGGCCTACAAGGACAGCGCCAGCGTCAGCACCGGCTGCGCCGCCAACACCCTGTGCCTGCGCTCCAGCACCGCGCTGGTGATCCCATGAGGCCCGCAAGGAGGCTCCCCGCCATGAAACCGCTGCGCATGCTGGCGCTGTTCCTGCTGTCCTGCCTGCTGTGCGCCGGCGCCCGGGCCTCGGTGCTGGCGCAGACGCCGCTGTTCGTCAGCAACATCGCCCCGCCGATGAACATGCTGGTGGTCGGCCGCGACCAGAAGCTCTACTTCCCGGCCTACAACGACGCCTCGGACATCGACGGCGACGGCCAACTGGACATCTACTACAAGCCGAGCATCGACTACACCGGCTATTTCGACTCGTACAAGTGCTATTCCTACGACGACAGCAACGGTGTGTTCGTTCCTGCATCCACAACCAGCACCAAGAAGTGCAGCGGGAAGTGGAGCGGCGACTTCCTCAACTACCTGACCATGTCGCGCATCGACGTGCTGCGCAAGGTGCTCTACGGCGGCTATCGCTATGAGGACACCACCAGCAGCACCGTACTGGAGCGCCAGTTCATCCCCAACGATGCCCACACCTGGGGCAAGGAGTACCTGAGCGTTGCCCGCGACGGCTATAACATCGCCGACTACTCGCCCCTCACCGCACCCAGCAACGGCAAGTACATCCTCTTCGCTAACACCTCCCGGCCGAGCAGCGGCAACACCATCACCAGCTACACCGACGGCGCAGTGCCCAAGCTGCGCATCATCAACAGCACCCAGCAGGGCAGTAGCAACTACCGCATCTGGGGCTGGGTGTCGCGGGAGGTGGCCCAGGGCACCAACGCCATCACCAGTGCCGACACCAGCCGCACCGACACCAGCATCACGCCACAGTACGACCTGACGGTACGGGTGAAGGTTTGCGTCAGCGGGCTGCTGGAAAGCAATTGCACCGCTTATGGCAGCAGCAACAAGCCCACAGGCCTGCTGCATGACTATGCCGCCTCGAACAAGATGTACTTCGGCCTGCTCACCGGCACCTACACCAACAACCTGCAGGGCGGCGCCCTGCGCCGGGCGCCCACCAGCAGTTTCACCAGCGAGTACGACAGTTCCGGACGGTTCCTTACCAGTAGCGCGTCCAACAACAACAGCAAACGTACCTACGTCGACGGCAGTGGCATCGTCGCCAACCTTGACCGCCTGATCTACACCGACGTCTGCAGCAGCGCCTATAAGGCGACGTTCTCCAACGGCGACTGCCTCGACTGGGGCAACCCCCTGGGGGAAATGGCCTATGAGGCGTTGCGCTACTACGCGGGCCTGACGCCGTTCTCGTCCTATGCGTCCGGCAGCAAGGACACCAGCCTGGGGCTGACCAGCCTGAGTAGTTGGAGCAACCCGTACAACACCTATCCGTACTGCACCAAGCCCTATATGACGCTGGTCAGCGACGTGAACCCCAGCTACGACTCCGACGTGCCCGGCGGCACCCTGGGTAGCAGTCCGATCCCCTCGGAAAAGATCAACGGCTTTACCTTCGACTTCAGCAAAATAGGCGCGACGCTCTGGAACGCGGAGATCGGCAAGAGCGTTTCGGTGAACATCGGCCAGTCCGGCAGCACCAGCGATTCCGCACCGACGGCGAAGACCGCCAGCAGCTTCTCGACCATTCGCGGGCTGCCCGAGGAGCCTACCCGGCAGGGTAGCTATAGCACCGCCGCAGTCACTTATTTCGGCAGCCAGAACGGCCTCTCCGCCACCGGTTCGCACCCGGTGCAGTCGTTCTCCGTGGCGTTGTCTTCGACGTTGCCGAACATCCAGGTGCCGGTGAACTCCAGTACCGTGACCTTCAAGCCCTACGGGATGGTGGCCGATTCCAGCGGCATCGTGATGCAGATCACCGGCTTCTACATCGACAGCATGGCCAACACCTCCAGCGCCAACCTGGACTCGTCGATCAATGGCGGGCGGCCCTACTACAAGTTCCGCGTGGTGTACGACGACGCCGGGCAGAACGCCGACTTCGACATGGACTCCATCATCCTTTACACCGTCCAACTGGGCGCCGACGGGCGCGTGTCGGTCACCAGCGAAAACGAGTATTCGGTATCCGGTTCCGAGTCGCACATGGGCTACACCATTGCCGGTACCACCAAGGATGGTATCTACCTGGAGGTTGCCGGTGGCGTGGGGGGGACCAGCGGCACGGCGAGTTCTACACCAACGCGCTTCAAGTTCGACACGCCCGAGGGCACCGATGCCGGCGGCTGCGTGAGCAACACCAACAGCTGTTCGCGGCTGCCCGGGCGCTCGGGCGGGAACAAGGCGCTGAGCGCCGGCTCCTCGCACACCCGCTACTTCACCGCCAGCAGCTCCACCGCCGTCACCACCCTGCAGGACCCCCTGTGGTACGCCGCCAAGTACGGCAAGAGCGACCTCAGCACCTGGGATACCGACGGCGATGGCACCCCGGACAACTACTTCCTGGTGAGCAACCCGAGCAAGCTGGCCAGCCAGCTGAAGTCGGCCTTCGACGACATCCTCCAGCTCAACGCCTCGGTCACCGCGGTGGCGGTGGACTCGCAGTCGCTGGACGACGGCGACTACGTCTACAGCACCAACTTCAGCTCCAGCGACTGGACCGGCGACCTGATCAAGAAACAGAAGATCAAGACCACCTCCAGCAGCGGCGCCACCAGCACGACCACCACCACCCTGTGGAAGGCCTCGGCGCAGTTGCCCAGCAGCCGCAACATCTATTTCGCCAAGAACGGCAGCCTGACCTCGTTCACCTGGGCCAACCTCAGCAGCGCCCAGCAGACCGCGCTCAACCGCACCGCCGCCGGCGTGGTCGACAGCAAGGGCTCGACCCGCGTGGACTTCCTGCGCGGCAGCAACACCAGCTTCCGCAGCCGTTCCTCGCTGCTCGGCGACATCGTCAACTCCTCGCCGGTGCTGGTCAGCGGCGCCGACTACATCACCGCGCGGGCCGACGCCCTGGAAGGCAGCACCAGCTATGCCGCCTACGCTAGCGAGCAGGCCGCCAAGCCGGCGGCGGTCTACGTCGGCGCCAACGACGGCATGTTGCACGCCTTCAATGCCAGCACCGGGGCCGAGCTGTTCGCCTTCATCCCCAGCGCGGTGATCGCCAACCTGAACATCCTCACCGCCAGCGACTACGGCCAGGACGAAGGCACCGAGCACCGCTACTTCGTCGACGGCACCCCGGTGGTGGCCGACGTCTACTACGGCTCGGCCTGGCACAAGGTGCTGCTCGGCAGCCTCGGCGCCGGCGGCCGCGAGGTGTTCGCCCTGGACATCACCGATCCGGCCTCGCCGAGCCTGCTCTGGGAGTTCACCAGCGACAACGACTCCAGCCTCGGCTACACCGCCGCCAAGCCCAGCATCGCCCGCCTGCACGACGGCAAGTGGGTGGCCCTGGTGCCCAACGGCTACGAGAGCGGCAGCAACAGCGCCTCGCTGCTGATCATCGACATCCAGAGCGGCGCCCTGCTGAAGAAGATCACCGCCACCCCCAGCCTGACCACCACCGACACTGGCGCGCTCGACAGCCTGGCTAACGGCCTGTCGCGGCTCTACGTGGCCGACGTGAACAGCGACGGCATCGCCGACTACGCCTATGCCGGCGACCTGCTGGGCGACCTCTGGCGCTTCGACCTGATCGACACCAGCGCCAGCAGCCCGCTCACCGCCAGCGCCGCCGACGCCAAGTTCGCCGTGGCCTTTGGCGGCAACCCGCTGTACGTGGCGCGCAACGCCAGCAACGTGCGCCAGCCGATCACCGCGGCGCCGAGCCTGGTCGAACATCCCAGCGGCACCGGCTACATCGTCGCCTTCGGCAGCGGCCGCTACCTGACCACCTCGGACAAGACCTCCACCGCCACCCAGAGCGTCTACGGCATCTGGGACCGCAAGACCGCCGGCGAAGCCACCAGCGCCTCGCTGACCGCGGCCAGGACGCGCAGCGACCTGCAACAGCAGACGCTGACCGCCGGCACCACCGACGGCGCCACCACCTATACCCTGAGCGAGAGCGACGTCGCCTGGTACGACAGCAGCGGCAACACCGCCGACGCCAACGTCGCCACCTGGGGCTGGTACTTCGACTTCCCGCGCACTGGCGAGCGGCTGATCTACGACATGACGCTGTACGGCTCCAGCCTGATCTTCGCCAGCTCCACGCCGCAGACCGGCACCTGCGCCGCGGGGTTGTCCGGCACCGTCTACGCGGTGGACCCGGAGAGCGGCGGCAAGACCGACTACAACGTCTTCGACCTGAACAGCGACGGCACCTACGAGTCGATATCCGGCTTCGTCACCGACGGCGGCGACATCACCCTGTCCGGCGGCTACACCTGGGGCAACTCCGAAAATACCCTCGACGGCGTGGCCACCAACACCGGCACGGTCAGCGGCCGGCGCAGCTGGCAGGTGCTGCCGAGCGATTCCAACTGAAAGGGCCAGCGATGAAACCTGCACAGCGAAGCCGCGGCTTCACCCTGATAGAAATGATGATCGTCGTGGTCATCCTGGCGATACTCGCGGCCATCGCGCTGCCCAGCTACCAGAAGTACGTGCTGCGCAGCCACCGCGCCGAAGGCCAGGCGCTGCTCAGCGAGGCCGCGGCGCGGCAGGAGCGCTACTTCGCGCAGAACAACAGCTACGCCAGCAGCGCCGCGGCGCTGAACATGACCAGCTACGTCGCCAGCCTGCAGTACTACGGCCTGGCCATTTCCAACGTCAGCGCCTCGACCTACACCCTGACCGCCACGGCCACCGGCAGCCAGGCCAGGGACAGCGAATGCCTGACGCTCACCCTCGACCAGGCCGGCACCCGCGGCGCCACCGGCACCGGCACGGCCAGCAGCTGCTGGCAATGAGCCGGGGCGAAAGCGTGCGATAAGCGAACACTGCGCCACAGGTCGAATTGCGCCGCCCGCCTTCCGGCCTTTAGGGTGGCCGGACGGCAGGCGGGCCAGCCGTCCCCGATCCGGGGTGGCCTGCACGACCGTCCATCTCTGCCGGGCCCTGCCATCCCGGCCCCGGCATAGACTGGACGGGCACGAGCCGCGACGAAGAGCGCGGACGACAACAACAAGAGTGAGTGCCTGTATGCAGAACCTGCTGAGCGAGCGCAGCCGGGTATTCGAGCGAGCCGACCCCTACGCGGTGTCCGGCTACGTCAACCAGCACGTCGGCAACCACGCCCTGCGCATGCCCGCCCACGGCCGCCCCGAGGCCAGCCTCAACCACCGCAAGTTCGCCAGCCTCGACCTCTGCCGCATCCGCTACGGCGCCGCCGTGCGCGTCACCTCGCCGGCGCTGGAGACCATCTACCACCTGCAGGTACTGCTGCACGGCCACTGCCTGTGGCGCGGCCAGGGCCGGGAACACTACCTGGAGCCCGGCGAACTGTTGCTGATCAACCCGGACGACCCGGTCGACCTGACCTACTCGGACGACTGCGAGAAATTCATCATCAAGATTCCCACCGCGGTGCTCGAAGGCATCTGCGCCGAACAGCGCTGGGCCCACCCGCGCCAGGGCCCGCGCTTCACCGAGAGCCGCTACCGCCTGGGCGAGCTGGAAGGCTTCGTCAACCTGCTGGGCATGGTCTGCATGGAAGCCGAATCCAGCCAGCGCCTGCCGCGCATCGAGGAGCACTACCAGCAGATCGTCGCCAGCAAGCTGCTGACCCTGCTGCAGACCAACGTCAGCCGCGAATGCCTGGCCGCGCCCATGGCCTGCTTCGAGCGCATCGACGACTACATAGGGCGCAACCTGCGGCAGGACATCGACATCGAGGAACTGGCCCGCCAGGCGAAGATGAGCCTGCGCTCGCTCTACGCCCTGTTCGAACGCCACGCCAGCGCCACCCCGCGCCAGTACATCCGCCGGCGCAAGCTCGAACGCATCCGCGCCTGCCTCGCCGACCCCAGCTGCAACGTGCGCAGCGTCACCGAACTGGCGCTGGACTACGGCTTCCTGCACCTGGGGCGCTTCTCCGAAAGCTATCGCCAGCAGTTCGGCGAACTGCCCTCGGAAACCCTCAAGCGCCGCGGCTGAGCCCGAGCGACCCGCACATTCCTGACCTTCTGCGTAGGGCGCATAACGCCTACGGCGGATAACCGCGAACGGTTATGCGCCCTGCACCGGAGTGCTTTTCGTAGGATGGCGTTGAGCGAAGCGATACCCATCACCGCAACCGCATGGGCTTCGCAAGCTCAACCCATCCTACGAAAAGCCACGCTCGCTCATGCCCTACGGATTTCCAGGGAAATCTCCGCGCGCCCCCGCAAGCCCCCCGAAACACCCCGCAACCCCGCCTGCAAAAACCGGATAACGCTCTGCACAAAGCGGATATTGCCCCCGCCGACCCAGCCCTAACCTGAGCCTGCCTGAA
Organism: Pseudomonas sp. M1; assembly: GCF_022760135.1. Classification (NCBI taxonomy): domain Bacteria; kingdom Pseudomonadati; phylum Pseudomonadota; class Gammaproteobacteria; order Pseudomonadales; family Pseudomonadaceae; genus Pseudomonas; species Pseudomonas sp. M1. The sequence continues at coordinate 4,308,453 of NZ_CP094343.1, read as the reverse complement.
CAATAACAACGGAGGCCCCGGCCATGACCCTGGGTATCGACTACTTGCGTTCCCTGCTCGAAGAAGACCCCGCCAAGGGCGTCTACCGCTGCAAGCGCGAAATGTTCACCGACCCACGCCTGTTCGAACTGGAGATGAAGCACATCTTCGAAGGCAACTGGGTCTACCTCGCCCACGAAAGCCAGATTCCCGAGAAGAACGACTTCCTGACCACCCTGATCGGTCGCCAGTCGATCTTCATCGCGCGCAACAAGGATGGCGTGCTCAATGCCTTCCTCAACGCCTGCAGCCACAAGGGCGCCATGCTCTGTCGGCACAAGTCGGGCAACCGCTCCAGCTACACCTGCCCGTTCCACGGCTGGACCTTCAACAACTCCGGCAAACTGCTCAAGGTCAAGGACCCGGCCGAGGCCGGCTACCCGTCGAGCTTCAACTGCGAAGGCTCCCACGACCTGACCAAGGTCGCCCGCTTCGAGTCCTACCGCGGCTTCCTCTTCGGCAGCCTCAACCCCGACGTGCGCCCGCTGGTCGAGCACCTGGGCGAGTCGGCGAAGATCATCGACATGATCGTCGACCAGTCCCCCGAGGGCCTGGAAGTGCTGCGCGGCTCCTCCAGCTACATCTACGAAGGCAACTGGAAGCTCACCGCCGAGAACGGCGCCGACGGCTACCACGTCAGCTCCGTGCACTGGAACTACGCCGCCACCCAGAACCAGCGCAAGCAGCGCGAGGCCGGCGAGGAAGTGAAGACCATGAGCGCCGGCGGCTGGGCCAAGCACGGCGGCGGCTTCTACTCCTTCGAGCATGGCCACATGCTGCTCTGGACGCGCTGGGCCAACCCCGAGGACCGCCCGGCCTTCGAGCGCCGCGAGCAACTCGCCGCCGACTTCGGCCAGGCCCGCGCCGATTGGATGATCCAGAACTCGCGCAACCTCTGCCTGTACCCCAACGTCTACCTGATGGACCAGTTCAGCTCGCAGATCCGCATCGCCCGGCCGATCGACGTCAACCGCACCGAGATCACCATCTACTGCATCGCGCCCAAGGGCGAGAGTGCCGAGGCCCGCGCCCAGCGCATCCGCCAGTACGAGGACTTCTTCAACGTCAGCGGCATGGCCACCCCGGACGACCTGGAGGAGTTCCGCTCCTGCCAGCAGGCCTACCAGGGCAGCGCCGAAGGCTGGAACGACATGTCCCGCGGGGCCGCGCACTGGATCGACGGCGCCGACGCCGCCGCGCAGGAAATCGACTTGCACCCGCAGCTGTCCGGCGTGCGCACCGAGGACGAAGGCCTGTTCGTGCTGCAGCACAAGTACTGGCTGCAGGCGATGAGCGAAGCCCTGGCCGCCGAAGAAGCCAGGCGCATTCCGCTCGAGGAGGCCGTGTGATGAGCCGCTACGAAACCGTTCGCGACTTCCTCTACCGCGAAGCCCGCTACCTCGACGACAAGGACTGGGATGCCTGGCTGGAGCTGTACGCCAGCGACGCCAGCTTCTGGATGCCGGCCTGGGACGACCGCGACGAGCTGACCCAGGACCCGCAGCGGGAAATCTCGCTGATCTGGTACGGCAACCGCGGCGGCCTGGAAGACCGCGTGTTCCGCATCAAGACCGAACGCTCCAGCGCGACCATGCCGGACACCCGCACCTCGCACAACATCAGCAACATCGAAGTGCTGGGCGAGGAAGACGGCCTCTGCCAGGTGCGCTTCAACTGGCACACCCTGAGCTTCCGCTACAAGACCACCGACAGCTACTTCGGCACCAGCTTCTACACCCTCGACCTGCGCGGCGAGAACCCGCTGATCAAGGCGAAGAAAGTGGTGCTGAAGAACGACTACGTCCGCCAGGTCATCGACATCTACCACATCTGAGGTGGCCGCCATGAGCTATTCGATCGCACTGAACTTCGAAGACGGCGTCACCCGCTTCATCGACGCCAACCCCGGCGAAACCGTCGCCGATGCGGCCTACCGCCAGGGCGTGAACATCCCGCTGGACTGCCGCGACGGCGCCTGCGGCACCTGCAAGTGCTTCGCCGAGGCCGGCCGCTACGACCTGGGCCAGGACTACATCGAGGACGCGCTGAGTGAGGAGGAAGCCGAGCAGGGCTACGTGCTGACCTGCCAGATGCGCGCCGAAAGCGACTGCGTGGTGCGCGTGCCGGCGGCCTCGGACGTGTGCAAGACCCAGCAGGCCAGCTACCAGGCCGCTATCAGCGAGGTGCGCCAGCTGTCCGAGAGCACCATCGCCTTGTCGGTCAAGGGCGAGTCGCTGAGCAAGCTGGCCTTCCTGCCGGGGCAGTACGTCAACCTGCAGGTGCCGGGCAGCGGCCAGAGCCGCGCCTACTCCTTCAGCTCGCTGCAGAAGGGCGGCGAGGTCAGCTTCCTGATCCGCAACGTGCCCGGCGGGCTGATGAGCAGCTTCCTCACCAGCCTGGCCAAGGCCGGCGACAGCCTGGAACTGGCCGGCCCTCTGGGCAGCTTCTACCTGCGCGACATCAGGCGGCCCTTGCTGCTGCTGGCCGGCGGCACGGGCCTGGCGCCCTTCACCGCGATGCTGGAGAAGATCGCCGAACAGGGCAGCGAGCACCCGCTGCACCTGATCTACGGGGTGACCAACGACTTCGACCTGGTGGAGCTGGACAAGCTCGAAGCCTTCGCCGCGCGCATCCCCAACTTCAGCTTCAGCGCCTGCGTGGCCAACCCCGAGAGCAGCTACCCGCACAAGGGCTACGTCACCCAGCACATCACGCCTGCGCACCTCAACGAAGGCGAGGTGGACATCTACCTGTGCGGCCCGCCGCCGATGGTCGAGGCGGTGAGCGCGTACATCCGCGAGCAGGGGATTACGCCGGCGAATTTCTACTACGAGAAGTTTGCGGCCAGTGCGGCTTGATGGGGGAGCTGTAAGAGCCCCTCTCCCTAACCCTCTCCCTGAAGGGAGAGGGGACCGTCCGTACCGCGGCGGAGTTCGATGTTAGCCGGCTATCACGAAGCACCGATATTGGCCCGAGCATCGAACTCAGCCGGGGAGCTCGAATAGCTCCCTCTCCCTTCAGGGAGAGGGCGGGGGGAGAGGGTAGCCGCCCCACGCACCCACTTCCCGGAACGCACTCCTTACGGAGATATGCCATGAACAGATTCCCCCACAAAGTCGCCCTGGTCACCGGCGCCGCCCAGGGCATCGGCCGCCGCGTCGCCGAGCGCCTGGCGGAAGAGGGCGCCCGCCTGGTCGCCGTGGACCGCTCCGAACTGGTCCACGAACTGCAGGACGAACTCGGCCAACACGCCGAAGTGCTGACCCTCACCGCCGACCTGGAGCAATTCGCCGAAGCCCAGCGCGTGGTCAACGAAGCCGTGCAACGCTTCGGCCGCCTGGACATCCTGGTCAACAACGTCGGCGGCACCATCTGGGCCAAACCCTTCGAGCACTACGCCGAGCACGAGATCGAGGCCGAGGTGCGCCGCTCGCTGTTCCCCACCCTATGGTGCTGCCGCGCTGCCCTGGTGCCGATGTTGGAGCAGGGCGCCGGGGCCATCGTCAACGTCTCCTCCATCGCCACCCGCGGCGTCAACCGCGTGCCCTACGGCGCGGCCAAGGGCGGGGTGAACGCGCTGACCGCCTGCCTGGCCTTCGAGACCGCCGAGCGCGGCGTGCGCGTCAACGCTACCGCGCCGGGCGGCACCGAGGCGCCGCCGCGGCGCATCCCGCGCAACGCCGCCGAGCAGAGCCCGCAGGAGAAGGTCTGGTACCAGCAGATCGTCGACCAGACCGTGAACAGCAGCCTGATGAAGCGCTACGGCAGCATCGACGAACAGGTCGGCGCCATCCTCTTCCTGGCCTCCGACGAAGCCTCCTACATCACCGGCGTGACCCTGCCGGTAGGCGGTGGCGACCTGGGCTGAAAACCCGACCCGAACCAACCCGTAGGATGGCGTTGAGCGCAGCGATACCCATCACCTGAGGCGATGGGTATCGCCTCCGGCCCAACGCCATCCCACGCAAAGACGGACCGCCCACGACGCGGCCCCAACGGCTTCTCGCACAACAACAAAAAAGAGAGTGATGCCATGCGGAAAATCGACGTACACGACGTCATCGACAACGCGCGCTTCGGCCGCTTCCACTGGATGGTCATGGCCTGGTGCGCCTTGCTGCTGATCTTCGACGGTTACGACCTGTTCATCTACGGCGTGGTGCTGCCGGTGCTGATGAAGGAGTGGGGCCTGACCCCGCTGCAGGCCGGCGCCCTGGGCAGCTACGCGCTGTTCGGCATGATGGCCGGCGCGCTGTTCTTCGGCCCGCTGGCCGACAAGGTCGGGCGCAAGAAGGGCATCGCCATCTGCTTCGTGCTCTTCTCCGGCTTCACCGTGGTCAACGGCTTCGCCAGCAACCCCACGCAGTTCGGCATCTGCCGCTTCATGGCCGGCCTCGGCATCGGCGGGCTGATGCCCAACGTGGTGGCGCTGATGAACGAATACGCGCCGAAGAAACTGCGCAGCACCCTGGTGGCGGTGATGTTCAGCGGCTACTCGCTGGGCGGCATGCTCTCCGCCGGCGTGGGCATCTACATGCTGCCGCGCTTCGGCTGGGAGGCGATGTTCTTCGCCGCGCTGCTGCCGCTGCTGATGCTGCCGCTGATCCTCTGGCAACTGCCGGAGTCGGTGGGCTTCCTGCTGCGCCAGGGGCGTACCGAACAGGCCCGCGCCATCCTTCGCCGCATTTCCCCGGAAACCACCCTGGAGGCCGCCGCCGAGCTGCACCTGGGCGAGAGCAAGCCGCAGGGCGCGCCGGTGCTCGAGCTGTTCCGCGAGGGCCGCGCGCTGCGCACCCTGATGCTCTGGGTGGCGTTCTTCTGCTGCCTGCTGATGGTCTACGCGCTCAGCTCCTGGCTGCCGAAGCTGATGGCCAACGCCGGCTACAGCCTGGGTTCGAGCCTTTCGTTCCTGCTGGCGCTGAACTTCGGCGGCATGTTCGGGGCCATCTTCGGCGGCTGGCTGGGCGACCGCTTCAACCTGCCCAAGGTGGTGGCGCTGTTCTTCGTCGCCGCTGCCGTTTCCATCACCCTGCTGGGCTTCAACACGCCGATGCCGGTGCTCTACCTGCTGATCGGCATCGCCGGGGCCACCACCATCGGCACGCAGATCCTGCTCTACGCCAGCGCCGCGCAGTTCTACGGCCTGGCCATCCGCTCCACGGGCCTGGGCTGGGCCTCGGGCATCGGCCGCAACGGCGCCATCGTCGGCCCGCTGCTGGGCGGCTCGCTGCTGGCCATCGAGCTGCCGCTGCACCTGAACTTCATGGCCTTCGCCATCCCCGGCGCGCTGGCGGCCCTGGCCATGTACCTGGTCAGCCGCAGCGAGCGGGTGCTCGCGCCCCTGGCCGAAGCCCGGGCCTGAACCGACAACGCAAGGGCGGGGCCGGCCACTCCGGCGCCCGCCGCAGGCTTCCGCGCTGACGGGAGCCAAGGAGGGAACAGCATGCAACGCAGAGATTTCATGACCGGTGCCGCGGCCTTGTCCGCCGGCTTGCTGCTCGGCAGGAACGCGCTGGCCGCCAGCGTGAAGCAAGGGCAGGCGGCGCTCGCGCTGCCGGATGCGCCGCTGTGGCAGTGGCAGGCCAGCGAACTGGCCGCCGGCATCGCCAGCGGCGCCATCAGCAGCCGGGAGGCGGTGGAAAGCTGCCTCGGGCGCATCGCCGAGGCCAACCCCGGGCTCAAGGCGGTGGTCCACGAGATGCGCGACGAAGCCCTGCGCGCGGCGCAGCGCGCCGACCAGCGGCGGGGTGGCGACGCGCTGCCGCCGCTGCACGGGGTGCCGGTCACCGTCAAGGTCAACCAGAACGTCGCCGGCCAGCCCAACACCAACGGGATTCTGGCGCGCCGCGACAACATCGCCGCCGACAACAGCCCGGTGGTGCAGAACCTGCTGGACAACGGCGCGGTCATCATCGGCCTGACCAGCACGCCGGAGTTCTCCTTCCGCTGGTACACCGAAAGCCCGCTGTACGGCCGCACGCTGAACCCCTGGCGCGCCGACATCACCCCGGGCGGCTCCAGCGGCGGCGCGGCCTCGGCCGTGGCCGCGGGCATGTGCCCGATCGCCCACGGCAACGACATCGCCGGCTCCATCCGCTACCCGGCCTATGCCTGCGGCGTGGTCGGCCTGCGCCCCAGCGTCGGGCGCATTCCCACCGGGCTCGGCCTGGGCTTCGCCGGGCAGCAGATCGCCACCCAGGGGCCGCTGGCGCGCAGCGTGGCCGATGCGCGCCTGGCCTTCCTGGCGATGGCCAGCAGCGGCGGCGCCGACCCCAACTGGGTGCCGGCGCTGGCGAAGCCCGAGGCGCGCGAGAAGCGGGTGATCGGCCTGGTCAACGAACTGCCCGGCATCCCCCTCGACGCTTCGGTGCGGGACAACCTGGCGGCGGTGGCGAAGATGCTCGAGGACGCCGGCTACCGCGTCGAGCCGGTGAGCCTGCCGGACCACGAGCTGGCCACCCAGACCTGGCTGCGCATCGTCATGACCGAGATCCGCCTGCAACTGCTGCCGGTCATGCAGCGCGAGGGCAGCGAGGCGTTGCAGGCGGCCGTGCAGGGCATGCTGGAGGCGACGCCGGAGACCGGCCTGGACGAATACGTCGCCGCGCTGGCCACCCGTAACAACCTGCGGGTGAAGTGGCGCGCATTGTTCCAGCGCTACGACGCGATGATCGCCCCGGTGTCCGCCAGCGCGCCGCTGCCCTGGGGCCTGGATGCCCAGGGCGGCGCGGCCATGGCACAGATCATGCGCCAGCAGGCGATCCTGATGAGCGTCGCGCTCAGCGGCCTGCCGGCGCTCAGCGTGCCCAGCGGCCTGCAGGGCGAGCGCCTGCCGGCCGGCGTGCAGGTCATCGCCGACCACTACCGCGAGGACCGCTGCTTCCAGGTGGCCGCCGTGATCGAGGCGGCGGCGCGGATGCCGCGCGCCTACCAGACCGGGCCCGCCTGAGCGCCCATGCCAGACGACGACAACAATAATGAAGAGGCATGACCCGATGCACATAAGCGAAACCCGGGCCCGGCGCTTCGCCGGCCCCCTGGCGCTGCTGGCGCCCTTCACCGCCGAACTGGCCCTGGCCGACGAGCGCCGCCTGTTCGAAGACAGCTCGCTGGTGCTGAACACCCGCCACTGGTACTCCCATGAAATCGCCCGCAAGGACAGCTACTTCCGGGTGCCCGACGACGAGGGAGGGCGCCCGGTGCGCGACCGCGTGGCCTGGCTGCAGGGCCTGAAGCTCGACTACCGGTCCGGCTACAGCCAGGGCGAGCAGGGCCTGGGCATGGACTTCTCGCTGTACGGCGCGGTAGCCCTGGAACGCAGCCGCGAAGCGGTGGCCGGCGGCAGCACCCGCCTGCTGGTGGAGCGCGACGGCGAGGTGGTGGACCAGTGGGGCAAGGTGGGCATCGCCGCGCTCAAGCTGAAAGCCGGCGCCACCGAGGCGAAGCTTGGCCGCCAGCAGATCCGCACGCCGGTGATGAGCTACGCCGACACCCGCACCCTGCCGGCCTCCTTCGATGGCTTCTCGCTGGAGAGCCATGACCTGCCCGGGCTGACCTTCAAGGCCGGGCACTTCCAGCGCGCCACGCCGCGCACCGGCGCCGGCAGCCAGGACCTGAGCCTGACCTTCACTACGCGCCTGGTGGAAAGCGACTGGATCGCCTATGCCGGCGGCGATTACCGCCTCGGCGAGCGCGGTCGGGCCAGCCTCTACCTGTCGCGCTTCGACGACGTCTGGGACCGCACCTACGCCGGCTGGGCGCAGCGCTACCGCCTGGGCGAACTGGACCTGGGCCTGCGCCTGGACTTCTACGACACCCGCTCCAGCGGCCGCGAGAGCGCCGGGCGCATCAGCCAGCAAGCCTACGGCGCGAGCGTCGCGCCGGGCTACGCCAACCACACGCTGAAGCTGGCCTTCCAGCAGATCGACGGCGACGAGTACTTCGACTTCCCCGCCGAGTCCAACGCCTTCGACCTGCCCAACGCCATGCTCTCGTACTACAACGGGCCCAACGAGCGCTCCTTCCAGGTCAGCTACGGCACCGACTGGACGCCCTACGGCCTGCCGGGGTTCAAGAGCCTGTTCTGGTACGTCAAGGGCTGGGGCATCGACGGCAGCGGCTATAACGGCGGCCCCCGCGCGGCCTACAACTCGGTGCTGGGGCAGAAGGGCGAGAGCCACTACGAGGTCGGCGGCCTGCTCAGCTACGCCGTGCAATCCGGGCCGCTGCGCGGCGTCGGCCTGTCGACCGGCTACATCTGGCACCGCGCCAGCGCGGGGCAGATCGAGGGCAACCTGGAGGAGTTCCGCCTGATCATCGACGCGCCCCTGAGGCTGCTCTGAGTGGCCCGCTCAGCGGTTGACCTGCTCGATCAGCGCCAGGCAGCGCTGGACCATGGCGCTGACGTCGCCGGCGCGGCGGCTGAGGACGATCGGCGATACCGCCTCGGGCTCCAGCACGGCGACGTAGCCGATGTCCGGGCGGTGCTGCTGCTGCACCGAGGCCGGCACCAGGGCCACGCCCAGGCCGGCGGCGACCAGACCGATGGCGGTCTGCAGCTCGTTGGCCCACTGCGCCACGCGGATGCCCAGGCCATGGTTGGCGAACAGCGCCAGCACGTGGTCGGCATAGCTCGGCCGCGGGTTGGCTGGGTACAGCACGAAGGGCTCGCGGGACAGCCGCTGCAGGCTCACCGGCGCGCCCAGCAGCGGGTGCCCGGTGGGCAGCACCGCCACCAGCGGGTCCTCGCGCAGCACCTGCTGGTGGATGGCCGGGTCGTCGAAACGCATGCGCCCGAAGCCGATGTCGATGCGCCCGCTCTTCAGCGCCTCGACCTGCTGCAGGGTGGTCATCTCCTGCAGGCCCAGCTCCAGTTCGGTGTCGCCGCGCAGCTCGCGGATCAGTTCCGGCAGCACCGCGTAGAGCGTCGAAGGCGCGAAGCCGATGCCCAGCCACTGGCGCTGGCCCAGGCCGATGCGGCGGGTGTTGTCGCAGATGTTCTGCAGCTGTTCCAGCAGGGTGCCGCTCTGCTCGTAGAAGAAGCGCCCGGCTTCGGTCAGGCGCAGCGGCCGGCCGCGCTCCAGCAGCTCGACGCCGAGCAGTTCCTCCAGCTGCTGGATCTGCCGGCTCAGCGGCGGCTGGGCGATGTGCAGGCGCTCGGCGGCGCGAGTGAAGTTGAGGGTTTCGGCGACCGCCTGGAAGTACCGCAGGTGTCGAAGCTCCATAATACCTCCAGGGTATGGAACGAGAGGGCAATGATATTGGACTGCTCGCCACCGCTGGCGCAATCCTTCGGTGTGCAACAAAAGACCTGGAAGGTATCGGCCGCACCAGACGGCCGGGCCTCGACAAGCAGCCTAGCGTGATATGGAACCCGAGATGACCCAAGCCCTGATCGAACGCCTCGAAGCGATCATCGTCGACCTGCCGACCATCCGCCCGCACAAGCTGGCGATGCACACCATGCAGCAGCAGACCCTGGTGATCCTGCGCCTGCGCTGCAGCGACGGCATCGAAGGCCTCGGCGAGGCTACCACCATCGGTGGCCTGGCCTACGGCAACGAAAGCCCGGAAAGCATCAAGGCCAACCTGGAAGCGCACTTCGCGCCGCTGCTGATCGGCCAGGACGCCTGCAACATCAACGCCGCCATGCAGCGTCTGGACAAGGCCATCAAGGGCAACACCTTCGCCCGCTCGGCGGTGGAAACCGCGTTGCTCGACGCCCAGGGCAAGCGCCTGGGCCTGGCCGTCAGCGAACTGCTCGGCGGCCGCGTGCGCGACGGCCTGGAAGTGGCCTGGACGCTGGCCAGCGGCGACACCGCCCGCGACATCGAGGAAGCCGAGCGCATGCTCGACCTGCGCCGTCACCGCATCTTCAAGCTGAAGATCGGCGCCAATGCGCTGGAGCAGGACCTCAAGCACGTGGTGGCGATCAAGCGCGCCCTGGGCGAGCGCGCCAGCGTGCGCGTGGACGTCAACCAGTACTGGGACGAATCCCAGGCCATCCGCGGCTGCCAGGTGCTCGGCGAGAACGGCATCGACCTCGTCGAACAGCCCATCTCGCGGATCAACCGCGCCGGCCAGGTGCGCCTGAACCTGCGCAGCCCGGCGCCGATCATGGCCGACGAATCCATCGAGAGCGTCGAGGACGCCTTCAGCCTGGCCGCCGACGGCGCCGCCAGCATCTTCGCCCTGAAGATCGCCAAGAACGGCGGCCCGCGCGCCGTGCTGCGCACCGCGCAGATCGCCGAGGCGGCCGGCATCGCCCTGTACGGCGGGACCATGCTCGAAGGCGCCATCGGCACCCTGGCCTCGGCCCACGCCTTCCTCACCCTCAGGCAACTGACCTGGCACACCGAACTGTTCGGCCCGCTGCTGCTGACCGAGGAGATCGTCAGCGAGCCGCCGGTGTACCGCGACTTCCAACTGCTGGTGCCCAACGCCCCGGGCCTCGGCCTGAGCCTGGACGAGGAGCGCCTCAAGCGCTTCCGGCGCCCCTGAATTAGAGAGAGGAGAAGCCCCATGCTGTTCCACGTGAAGATGACGGTGAAACTGCCCGTCGACATGGACCCGGCCCGCGCCGCCCAGCTCAAGGCCGACGAGAAGGAACTGGCCCAGCGCCTGCAACGCGAGGGCAAGTGGCGCCACCTGTGGCGCATCGCCGGGCACTACGCCAACTACAGCGTCTTCGACGTCGCCAGCGTCGAGGAACTGCACGACACCCTGATGCAACTGCCGCTGTTCCCCTACATGGACATCGAGGTCGACGGGCTCTGCCGCCATCCGTCCTCCATCCATGCCGACGACCGCTGAGCCCTGAACCCCAACGACGAAACCCTTGTATAAGAACAAGACGAGGTGAACATCATGACCGTGAAGATTTCCCAGACTGCCGAGATCCAGAAGTTCTTCGAAGAAGCCGCCGGCTACGGCAACGACAACGGCAGCCCGCGCCTGAAGCAGATCGTCCTGCGCGTGCTGCAGGACACCGCGAAGATCATCGAGGACCTGGAAGTCACCGACGACGAATTCTGGACCGCCGTGGACTACCTGAACCGCCTGGGCGGCCGCGGCGAAGCCGGCCTGCTGGTGGCGGGCCTGGGCATCGAGCACTTCATCGACCTGCTCAACGACGCCAAGGACGCGCAGATCGGCAAGACCGGCGGCACCCCGCGCACCATCGAAGGCCCGCTGTACGTGGCCGGTGCGCCCATCGTCGAGGGCGAGGCGCGCATGGACGACGGCAGCGAAGACGGCGTGGCCACCGTGATGTTCCTCGAAGGCCAGGTGCTGGACCTGGACGGCAAGCCCATCGCCGGCGCCACCGTCGACCTGTGGCACGCCAACACCAAGGGCAACTACTCCTACTTCGACCAGAGCCAGTCCGAGTACAACCTGCGCCGCCGCATCATCACCGACGCCGAGGGCCGCTACCGCGCCCGCAGCATCGTCCCCAGCGGCTACGGCTGCGACCCGCAGGGCCCGACCCAGGAATGCCTGGACCAGCTCGGCCGCCACGGCCAGCGCCCGGCGCACATCCACTTCTTCATCTCGGCGCCGGGCTACCGCCACCTGACCACTCAGATCAACCTGTCCGGCGACCAGTACCTGTGGGACGACTTCGCCTACGCCACCCGCGACGGCCTGGTCGGCGAAGTGAAGTTCGCCGAGAACGTCCGCGGCATCGACGGCCGCGTGGCCGAGCTGGAATTCAGCTTCCAGCTGCAGAAGGCCGCCAGCGCCGAAGACGAACAGCGCAGCCACCGCCCGCGCGCGCTGCAGGTGCAGGGCGCCTGAGGCGCTGTCCACTGGGTTCCCGCGTGCGCGGAGACCCAGAAACAGCGTAGGAGCAACTGTCTTGCGCCGAAGCGCTCTTCGTAGGATGGGTATCGCTTCGCTCAACGCCATCCTACGAAAAGCCGTGCTTCCTGGAACCGTAGGACCTTGTCCGCGATAGCCGGAACCACCGGCGCGAATCGCGGATGAGATCCGCTACGGTGTTACCCCCAGGCATCGTCCCGAGCCGGCTTGCCGGCACGGCGAAGCCTTGCGTGCAGAACAAGAAAAAGTGAGGCGCCATGAAAGACCTCATCCGCGACTTCTCGCTGTCCGCCCTGGTGGCCGGGTTGATCGCCACCCTGATTTCCTACGCCGGCCCCCTGGTGATCATCTTCCAGGCGGCCAAGAGCGCCGGCCTGCCGGACACCGCGGTGTCGTCCTGGGTGTGGGCGATCTCCATCGGCAGCGGCGTGCTCGGCATCCTCCTCAGCCTGCGCTACAAGGTGCCGCTGGTGATCGCCTGGTCGGCGCCCGGTTCGGCGCTGCTGGTGGCGCTGCTGCCGGGCATCAGCCTGAACGAGGCGGTGGGCGCCTACCTGGCGTCGAGCCTGATCATCTTCCTGGTGGGCATCTCCGGCGCCTTCGACCGCGTGGTCGGCAAGCTGCCGCCGGCCATCTCCGCGGCCATGCTGGCCGGCATCCTGTTCAGCTTCGGCACCCAGCTGTTCGTCTCGCTGCAGGCCAAGCCGGCGCTGGTGCTGGCGATGTTCGTCGCCTACCTGCTGGGCAAGCGCCTGGCGCCGCGCTATGCGGTGGCCCTGGTGCTGCTGGTGGGCTGTGCCATGGCCATCGGCGGCGGCGAGCTGAACGCCTCGGCGCTGGTGATCGGCCTGGCCACGCCGCAATGGATCGCCCCTGAATTCAGCCTCCATGCGCTACTCAACATCGCCCTGCCGCTGGTGGTGGTGGCGCTCACCGGGCAGTTCGTGCCGGGCATCGCCGTGCTGCGCAACGACGGCTACCAGACCCCGGCGCGTCCGCTGATCGCCAGCAGCGCCCTGGGCACCTTGCTGCTGGCGCCCTTCGGCTGCCACGGCCTGAACCTCGCCGCTATCACCGCGGCCATCTGTACCGGCCGCGAGGCCCACGAGGACCCGGCGCGGCGCTACGTCGCCGGGGTGGTGGGCGGCGTCGCCTACCTGCTGCTGGGGCTGTTCGGCGCCACCCTGGTGTCGCTGTTCAGCGCCTTCCCCCGCGAGCTGATCGCCGCGCTGGCGGGCCTTGCGCTGTTCGGCGCCATCGGCGGGGCCCTGGCCGGCGCCATGGGCGTGCCGGAGGACCGCGAGGCGGCGCTGATCACCTTCCTGGTCACCGCCTCGGGCATGTCCTTCCTCGGCCTGTCGGCGGCCTTCTGGGGCCTGATCTTCGGCCTGGCCGCGCACCTGCTGCTGGTGCGCCGCCGCGCTCCTCGACGCGAGGCGCGCGCCGTGCGCGCCTGACCACCGGGCAACGGCAAGCGGGCGCCCGGCCGGGGCGCCCGCCCAAGGCAACACGGCAGCGGAAGCAGGGCAGGGTGGCTGATCGAAGCGGACAGCCCCGGGCCCCCGTCGCCGATACATGACTCCCCGCCCAGCGCCAAGCCGCGGCCCTCCGGTCGCTCGGCAGGGGATCGCACAACCATAAGAACAAGAGAAAACCATGAGCAATCGCGTATGCGTGACCGCCGTCGCGCTGGGCATCGGCGTGGCCGCCGCCCAGCCGGCGGCCGCGGCCGAAGGGCTGATCGAAGGTGCCAGCGCCACCCTGCAGGCACGCAACTACTACTTCAGCCGCGACTTCTCCGACATCGTCGGGCCCAACCGGCAGTCCAAAGCGGAGGAGTGGGCCCAGGGCTTCATCCTCGACTTCCGTTCCGGCTACACCCCGGGGCCCATCGGCTTCGGCCTGGACGCCATCGGCGTATTGGGCCTGAAGCTGGACAGCAGCCCCGACCGCACCAACAGCGGCCTGCTGCCGGTGGGCGGCGACGGCCGCGCGCCGGACGACTACAGCCGCCTGGGCGTGGCCGGCAAGATGAAGTTCTCCAAGACCGAGCTGAAAATCGGCGAGCTGCAGCCCAACCTGCCGGTGCTGGTGTTCAGCGACATCCGCCTGCTGCCGCCCAGCTACCAGGGTACCTCGCTGACTTCCAGCGAAATCCCTGGGCTGACCCTCCAGGCCGGACACCTCACCTCCACCCACCTGCGCAACGAGGGCGGCGACGAGAAGATGCTCGCCATGCTCAGCTACCAGCCGCAGCGCCAGGCCGAGAGCGATGCCTTCAACTATGCCGGCGGCGACTACGACTTCAACGGCAAGCGCACCCGCGTCAGCGCCTGGTATGGCCAGCTGGAGGACATCTACAAGCAGCGTTTCCTCGGCCTCAAGCACGCGCAGCCGCTGGGCGACTGGGTGCTGGGCGCCAACCTCGGCTACTTCGACGCCAGCGAGGACGGCAAGCACCTGCTCGGCGACATCGACAACCGCGCCTTCTACTCGCTGTTCTCGGCCAGGCATGGCGGGCACACCTTCTACCTCGGCTACCAGGGCCTGTTCGGCGACAGCGCCTTCCCCCGGGTGTTCGCCAACGTCTCGCCGCTGGGCAACGAGGTGCCGACCTACGAGTTCGCCTCCACCGACGAGCGCTCCTGGCAGGCGCGCTACGACTACGACTTCGTCGCCCTCGGCGTGCCCGGCCTGACCACCACCCTGCGCTACATCAGCGGCAACAACGTCGACACCGGGCTGGGCTTCGAGGGCAAGGACCGCGAGCGCGACCTGGACATCGGCTACACCGTGCAGAGCGGCCCGGTGGCCGGGCTCAACGTGCGCGTGCGCAACGTCATGGCGCGCTCCAACTACCGCAGCGACATCGACGAGAACCGCCTGATCCTCAGCTACACCTGGAAGCTGTTCTGAACCTCTCCGGGGCCGCTTGGCCCCCTGTCCGCCCCGGCTACCGGGGCGGATGGAGGAGGGCGCCCGAGGGTATTTCCGGTATTCCTGTAAGGGATACCTGAGAGCGCTTTTTTGATTATCCGCTTATAGGCGGTCTCCCTAGACTCGGCGAAAAACAAGCCCATGCAGGAGGTCGCCGTGTCCCATTCCTTGCTCCGCCACTACATCGCCGGAGCTTTCGTAGCCAGCAGCCGCACCTTCGACAACGTCTCCCCGGTGGATGGCCGCGTCCTCGGCCAGGTCTGCGAGGCCGGCGAGGTGGAGGTCGATGCCGCGGTCAGCGCCGCCGCGCAGGCGCAGAACGGCCCCTGGGCCAGCTACAGCGCCGCCCAGCGTGCCGAACTGCTAGAACGCATCGCCGACGGCATCGAGCGGCGCTTCGAAGACTTCGTCGCCGCCGAGGTGGCCGACACCGGCCGCCCCGTGCACCAGGCCCGCAGCCTCGACGTGGCCCGTGGCGTGCAGAACTTCCGCACCTTCGCCGACCTGGTGCGCCAGGGCGGCAGCGAATTCTTCGAGATGCGCACAGGCGACGGCAGCGACGTGTTCAGCTACACGGTGCGCAAGCCCCATGGCGTGGTGGCGATCATCTCGCCGTGGAACCTGCCGCTGCTGCTGCTCACCTGGAAGGTCGCGCCGGCCCTGGCCTGCGGCAACTCGGTGGTGGTCAAGCCCTCGGAAGACACGCCCTCCAGCGCTACCCTGCTGGCCGAGGTGATGCACGAGGTGGGCGTGCCCGCCGGGGCCTTCAACCTGGTCCACGGCTTCGGGCCGAACTCCGCCGGCGAGTTCCTCACCCGCCACCCGGAAGTCGACGCCATCACCTTCACCGGCGAGTCGCGCACCGGCTCGACCATCATGCGCGCCGCCGCCGAAGGCGTGCGCGAAGTCTCCTTCGAACTGGGCGGCAAGAACGCCGCGGTGGTCTTCGCCGACTGCGACTTCGACGCCGCCGTGGCCGGGGTGCTGCGTTCCAGCTTCACCAACTCCGGGCAGGTCTGCCTGTGCTCCGAGCGCGTCTACGTCGAGCGGCCGATCTACGAACGCTTCGTCGCCGCGCTCAAGGCGGGCGCCGAGAAACTGAAGATCGGCTACCCCGACGAAGACGGCGTGAACATGGGCTCGCTGATCTCCCACAAGCACCGCGACAAGGTACTGGGCTATTTCCAGCTGGCCCGCGAGGAGGGCGCCACGGTGGTCAGCGGCGGCGGCGTGCCGAAGTTCGGCGATGCGCGCGACAACGGCGCCTTCGTCCAGCCGACCATCTGGACCGGCCTCGCCGACGACGCCCGCTGCATGCGCGAGGAAGTCTTCGGCCCGGTCTGCCACATCGCGCCCTTCGACAGCGACGAGGAAGTGCTGCGCCGCGTCAACGACTCCGCCTACGGCCTGGCCGCCTCGCTGTGGACCCGCGACCTGGGCCGTGCGCACCGCGTCTCGCGGCGCATCCACGTGGGCATGGTGTGGGTCAACACCTGGTTCCTGCGCGATTTGCGCACGCCCTTCGGCGGCGCCCGGCTGTCCGGCCTGGGCCGCGAGGGCGGCCGCCACTCGCTGGATTTCTATTCCGAACTCACCACCATCTGCGTCAACCCCTGAGGCCAGGAGAAGCCCATGCATCCAGCCATCGCCGAAGCCGCCGCGCGCCTGCGCCAGGCCCGTGAACAGGGCCAGCCGTGCGCGCCGGTGCGCGACCTCGTCCAGCAGGCCGCCAACGAACAGGGGGCCGCTGCCCTCGACCTGGCCTACGCCGTACAGCAACGCAACAACGTCGCCGACATCGCCGCCGGCTGGCGCCCGGTGGGCCACAAGATCGGCCTGACCTCCCGCGCCGTGCAGCGCCAGCTGGGTGTCGACCAACCGGACTTCGGCCGCCTGTTCGCCCAGATGGCCCGCGGCGACGGCCAGCCCATCGCCTGGACGGACTGCCAGCAGCCCAAGGTGGAGGCGGAAATCGCCCTGGTCCTGGAACACGACCTGTGCCACGAGCGCCACACCCTGGCCGACATCATCCGCGCCACCGCCTTCGCCCTGCCGGCCATCGAGGTCGTCGGCAGCCGTGTCGCCAACTGGGACATCAGCCTGCTCGACACCGTGGCGGACAACGCCTCCTCCGGGCTCTTCGTCCTCGGCAGCCGCCCGGTGCGCCTGGACCGGCTGGACCTGGTGAACTGCGGCATGAGCCTGAGCCTGCGCGGCGAGCCGGTATCCGTCGGCGCCGGCGCCGCCTGCCTGGACAACCCGCTGAACGCCGCGCTCTGGCTGGCCGACACCATGGCCCGCCTGGGCGAGCCGCTGCGCGCCGGCGACGTGGTGCTCACCGGCGCCCTAGGGCCGATGGTGGCGGTGCGCCCGGGCGATGTATTCAGCGCCGAAATCCAGGGGTTGGGGCGCGTCAGCGCCTCCTTCGGGCAGAGCTAAAAAGCCGAAAAAAGCGCTGGAGGCTGGAGGCTGAACGACAAGCGATCCCTGCCACGGCGGAGGTCGGTGCTCTTTCGTCCAGCCTTCAGCCTCCAGCGCTCTTAATCGAGCTCTTTGCTCTTGATCGAATGCTTTTCGAGGGGTGTTTATGAGTAAGAAGAGAAAAGCCGCCATCATCGGTTCCGGCAACATCGGCACCGACCTGATGATCAAGATCCTGCGCAACGCGCAGCATCTGGAAATGGCCGCCATGGTCGGTATCGACCCGGCCTCCGACGGCCTGGCCCGCGCCGCCCGCATGGGCGTGGCCACCACCCACGAGGGTGTCGAAGGGCTGGTGAAACTGCCGGTGTTCGCCGACATCGACTTCGTTTTCGATGCCACTTCCGCCAGCGCCCACGTGAAGAACGACGCCTTCCTGCTCGGCGTGAAGCCCGGGCTGCGGATGATCGACCTGACCCCGGCCGCGATCGGTCCCTATTGCGTGCCGGTGGTCAACCTGGAGCAGCACCTCACGGCCAGCAACGTGAACATGGTGACCTGCGGTGGGCAGGCGACCATTCCGATGGTGGCGGCGGTTTCGCGGGTGGCCAAGGTCCACTACGCGGAAATCATCGCTTCCATCGCTTCGAAATCCGCCGGCCCCGGCACCCGCGCCAATATCGACGAGTTCACCGAGACCACCTCGAAAGCCATCGAGGTGATCGGCGGCGCGGCGAAGGGCAAGGCGATCATCATCATGAACCCGGCCGAGCCGCCGCTGATCATGCGCGACACCGTGTACGTGCTGAGCGAAGCGGTGGACCCCTCCAAGGTCGAGGCTAGCATCGAGGAAATGGCCGCCGCCGTGCAGGCCTATGTCCCCGGCTATCGCCTGAAGCAGAAGGTCCAGTTCGACCTGGTGACCGACCTGAACATCCCCGGCCACGGCAGCTTCAGCGGCCTGAAGACCTCGGTGTTCCTCGAAGTGGAAGGCGCCGCCCACTACCTGCCGGCCTACGCCGGCAACCTCGACATCATGACCTCCGCCGCGCTGGCCACCGCCGAGCGCATGGCACAGGCAATGGAGGCTTCGGCATGAGCCAGAAACTCTATATCTCCGACGTGACGCTGCGTGACGGTATGCACGCGATCCGTCACCAGTACAGCCTGGAAGACGTGCGGGCCATCGCCGCCGCCCTCGACCTCGCCAAGGTGGACTCCATCGAAGTGGCTCACGGCGATGGTCTGCAAGGCTCGTCCTTCAACTATGGTTTCGGCGCCCATACCGATCTGGAGTGGATCGAAGCGGCGGCGGACGTGGTGAAGCACGCCAAGATCGCCACGCTGCTGCTGCCGGGCATCGGCACCATCCATGACCTGAAGAACGCCTACAACGCCGGCGCTCGCGTGGTTCGCGTGGCGACGCACTGCACCGAGGCCGACGTCTCCAAGCAGCACATCGAATACGCCCGTGAGCTGGGCATGGACACCGTCGGCTTCCTGATGATGAGCCACATGCAGACGCCGGAAGGGCTCGCGCAACAGGCGAAGCTGATGGAGAGCTACGGCGCCACCTGCATCTACGTGGTCGATTCCGGCGGCGCGATGAACATGGACGATATCCGCGCGCGCTTCCGCGCCGTGAAAGCGGTCCTGAAGCCCGAAACCGAAACCGGCATCCACGCCCACCACAACCTCAGCCTCGGTGTAGCGAATTCCATCGCCGCGGTGGAGGAGGGCTGCAACCGCATCGACGCCAGCCTGGCCGGCATGGGCGCGGGCGCCGGCAATGCGCCGCTGGAAGTGTTCATCGCCGCCGCCGACAAGCTCGGCTGGCACCACGGCACCGACCTCTATGCGCTGATGGATGCGGCGGACGACCTGGTGCGCCCGCTGCAGGACCGCCCGGTACGCGTCGACCGCGAAACCCTCGCCCTGGGCTATGCCGGCGTCTACTCCAGCTTCCTGCGTCATGCAGAAGTGGCCTCGGCCAAGTACGGCATCAAGGCCGTGGACATCCTCGTCGAACTGGGCAAACGCCGCATGGTCGGCGGCCAGGAAGACATGATCGTCGACGTGGCCCTGGACCTGCTGGCCGCCCGCGCCTGACCTCGACTGTAGGAGCAGGCCCTGCCTGCGATTCGCGCGCAGGGCGCGCTCCTACAGGGGAACGACGTGGCGGAGGCGCAGGAGAAACACCTCCGTAGGATGGGTTGAGCGAAGCGATACCCATCGCCATGCCCGATGGGTTTCGCAGGCTCAACCCATCCTACGAAAAGCCTAAATCGCAGGAGTAGTGCACATGAGCACCGACATCCCCCGCATCGCCCAGGCCCTCGACCAGGCCGCGCGGCATGCCGAACCCCTGGCGCAGTTCAGCGCCAGCACGCCCTTCAGCCTGGATGACGCCTACCGCATCCAGCGCGCTTCCATGCAGCGCCGCTACGACGACGGCGAACGCAGCATCGGCGTCAAGCTGGGCTTCACCAGCCGCGCCAAGATGGTCCAGATGGGCGTCGACAGCCTGATCTGGGGCTGGCTCACCGACGCCATGCTGGAAGAGGACGGCGGCCTGGTCGACCTGGCCCGCTACATCCACCCGCGCGTCGAGCCGGAAGTCTGCTTCCTCACCCGCCGCGCCATCGACCGCCCGCTGACGCTGCTGGAAGCCGCCGACTACATCGAGGCCGTGGCTCCGGCGCTGGAGATCATCGACTCGCGTTACCAGGCCTTCAAGTTCAGCCTCGAGGACGTGGTGGCGGACAACTGCTCCTCCGCCGGCCTCACCGTCGGCCCCTGGTCGCGGGACTTCGGCGCCCTGGCCAATGCCGGCGTGGTGCTGCGCCTGGATGGCCGCGTGGTCCAGGCCGGCTCCACCGCGGCCATCCTCGGCAACCCGCTGCGCAGCCTGGTGCAGGCCTCGCGCCTGCTGCACCAGGCGCAGATCGAACTGCCCGCCGGCAGCCTGGTGATGGCCGGCGCCGCCACCGCCGCCGAGGCGCTGCGCCCCGGCATGCACGTCAGCGTCGAAGTCCAGGGCCTGGGGCAGAGCAGTTTCAGCGTCCGCAACCCTCAAGGAGCAGCAGCATGAGCGAAACCAAATCCACCGTGGTCGCCGGCAAGGCCACCCCGCGCGGGCGCTTCCCGCACATCAAGCGCGCCGGCGACTTCCTCTTCGTCTCCGGCACCAGCTCGCGGCGCCCGGACAACAGCTTCGTCGGCGTCGAGGTGGACGCCATGGGCACCACCAATCTCGACATCCGCGCCCAGACCCGCGCGGTGATCGAGAACATCCGCGACATCCTCGCCAGCGAGGGCGCCAGCCTGGCGGACGTCGTGGAGATCAGCAGCTTCCTCGTCGATATGAACGACTTCGGCGGCTACAACCAGGTCTACGCCGAGTTCTTCGACGAGAACGGCCCGACCCGCACCACCGTGGCCGTGCACCAACTGCCGCACCCGCACCTGCGCATCGAGATCAAGGTGGTGGCCTACGCCCCCCGCACCCGTTGAACCGCTGGGAGACAACAACAATGGACAAGCACCACTTCAGCGCACCCTTCAATTTCAACCGCTGGCTCGACGAGCACGCCCACCTGCTCAAGCCGCCGGTGAACAACCAGCAGATCTGGCAGGACAGCGACTACATGGTCACCGTGGTCGGCGGCCCCAACCAGCGCACCGACTTCCACGACGACCCGGTGGAAGAGTTCTTCTACCAGTTCAAGGGCAACGCCTACCTGAACATCTGGGACCGCGGCCGCTACGAGCGGGTGGACCTCAAGGAAGGCGACATCTACCTGATGGCCCCGCACGTCATCCATTCGCCGCAGCGCCCCGAGCCCGGCAGCCTGTGCCTGGTCATCGAGCACCGCCGCCCGGCGGGCCAGCACGATGCCCTGCAGTGGTCCTGCGCGCGCTGCGGCTGCCTGATCAAGCGCTACGAAATGCAGTTGCAGAGCATCGTCGCCGACCTGCCGCCGGTGTACGAGCAGTTCTACGCCACCTCCGACGAGGAACGCCGCTGCCACGAATGCGGCGAGATTCACCCCGGCCGCGACTGGCAGGCCTGGCACCAGACACTCAACGAGTTCCATCGCCCATGAAGATCGACATCCACTCGCACTTCTTCCCGCGCATCACCCAGGCCGAGGCCGCGCGCCTGCACCCGCAACGCGCGCCCTGGCTGCACACCGAGGGCCGCCACGGGCAGATCATGCTCGGCGACAAGCCGTTCCGCCCGGTGCACGACGTGCTCTGGGACGCCCAGCGGCGCATCGAGCACCTGGACGAGCAGGGCCTGGACGCCCAGGTGATGTGCGCCACCCCGGTGATGTTCGGCTACGACCAGCCCATCGAGCGCGCCTTGCCCTGGGCGCAGTTGATGAACGACCGCGCCCTGGAGATGACCGCCATCGCCCCGGAGCGCCTCAAGGTGCTGGCCCAGGTGCCGCTGCAGGACATCGACGCCGCCTGCCGCGAAGCCAGCCGGGCCATGGCCTGCGGCCACGTCGGCGTGCAGATCGGCAACCACGTCGGCGAGCGCGACCTGGACGACTCCGGCCTGGAGATCTTCCTGCGCCACTGCGCCAACGAAGGCATCCCGCTGCTGGTGCACCCCTGGGACATGATGGGCCGCGAGCGCATGAAGAAGTGGATGCTGCCCTGGCTGGTGGCCATGCCGGCGGAAACCCAGCTGGGCATCCTCTCGCTGATCCTCTCCGGCGCCTTCGAGCGCCTGCCCGAGTCGCTGCGCATCTGCTTCGCCCACGGCGGCGGCGGCTTCGCCTTCCTGCTCGGGCGGGTGGACAACGCCTGGCGCCACCGCGACATCGTCCGCGAGGACTGCCCGCAGCTGCCGTCCAGCTACGTCAAGCGTTTCTTCGTCGACTCGGCGGTATTCGACCCCGGCGCGCTGCGCCTGCTGGTGGACGTGATGGGCGCCGACCGCGTGATGCTCGGCTCCGACTCGCCCTTCCCGCTGGGCGAACAGAGCATCGGCGCCGGCGTGCTGGAGCACCCGCAGCTCAGCGAGCAGGACAAGGCGCGCATCTGCGCCGGCAACGCCCAGGCTTTCTTCGGTCTTTGAAAGGGGATACGGCAGCGGCTTCCGACCCGGCGGCCGCGAGCCGGGCGGCGCGGCGAGCGCAGCGGCACTCAGCGGATCGAAGCCGCCGACTATGCGGATAGACCGGCAGGGCGCGGCGGCCGGTAATGGCTGGGCGTGCCGGGCCGGTACCGGCCAAGTGACCCATAACAACAATAGAAGGTAGAACACGATGAAAGCTCTGCGCATCCTGGGCGCCGTCGGCGCCGCCTTGCTGGCGCTGCATGGCGCCCCCGTCTCCGCGGCGGCGGAAGACAGCATCAAGGTGACCCTGCTGGGCACCGGGACCCCCATCCTCAACGTCAACCGCTTCGGCATGAGCACCCTGGTCGAGGCCGGCCCGCACAAACTGCTGTTCGACGCCGGGCGCGGCGCGGCCATCCGCCTGCACCAGCTGCAGGTGCCGCTGCGCGATATCGAGGCGGTGTTCATCACCCACCTGCACTCCGATCACCTCACCGGCCTGCCGGACCTGTACGCCACCGCGCCGCTGCCCACCGACGACGGCCGGCGCACCCTGGCCCTGCCGGTCTATGGGCCCAAGGGCATCGACAGCGTGGCGCGGGGCATCGAGCAGATGTTCAGCGAGAACAACCGCATCCGCGGCAAGGAGACCAACGCGCAGGCCGCGCGCATCGCCGACCAGGCCATAGCGGCGGACGGCGGCGTGGTCTTCGACAAGGAGGGGGTGAAGGTCACCGCGTTCCTGGTGGACCACGGCTACGTGAAGCCGGCCTACGGTTATCGCATCGACTATGCGGGGCGGTCGGTGGTGCTCTCCGGCGACACCACCTACGCCCCCAACCTGGTCCGCCAGGCCAAGGGCGTGGACCTGCTGGTGCACTCCCTGTCGATCGCCAGCCATCAGCTGGAAAAGGCCTACCCCGACTACGTGAAGCACTTCTACGACTACCTGGCCAACCCGGAGACGGTGGCGAAGGTGCTCAGCGAAACGCGCCCGCGCGATGCGGTGTTCTCGCACATCTCGCTGTACAGCCGCAGCGACATCGGCCGCGCTTCCGAAGAGGACATCCGTTCGCGCGTGGCCCAGGGCTACGACGGTTCCTTCGTCATCGGCCAGGACCTGATGGCCTTCGAGCTGACGCCCAAGGGCGTAGTGCGCGAGCCCTACGACGCCGCGTTGCGCCAGCGCGAACCGGTGAACTGACGACTCCGCTACCGACTCATTCCCTGCCGCCGGGCTGCCGGTGGCAGGGGACGCTTTGCCTACAACAACGAGAAGAGTGCAAGCAGCATGAGCAATCACCCCAAACTGTCCCTGGCGGTGCTCGCCTCCGGAACCCTGGCGGCGCTGCCCCAGGTCGAGGCCGGCGAGGGCCTGGTCGAGGGCGCCAGCGCCACCCTGCAGGCGCGCAACTACTACTTCAGCCGCGACTATTCGGACATCGTCGGCGCCAGCCGGCAATCGAAGGCGGAGGAGTGGGCCCAGGGCTTCATCCTCGACTTCCGTTCCGGCTACACGGCGGGGCCCGTGGGCTTCGGCGTGGACGCCATCGGCCTGCTCGGCCTGAAGCTGGACAGCAGCCCGGACCGCGCCAACACCGGCCTGCTGCCGGTGGACGGCGACGGCCGCGCGCCGGACGACTACAGCCGCCTGGGCGTGGCGCTGAAGGCGAAGGTCTCGCACAGCGAACTCAAGCTCGGCGAACTGCAGCCCAACCTGCCGGTGCTGCCGGCCAGCGACAACCGCCTGCTGCCGCCGACCTACCAGGGCGCCATGCTGGCCTCCGCGGAGATTCCCGGCCTGGCCCTGCAGGCGGGCCGGCTGAAGTCCTACAGCATGCGCAACGAGGCCGGCACCAGCGACCTGCAGGCGATGGTCGGCGCGACGCCCTACCGCCAGGTGGAAAGCGACGCCTTCAACTTCGCCGGTGGCGACTACGACTTCAACGCCAAGCGCACCCGCGCCAGCCTGTGGTACGGCCAGTTGGAAGACATCTACCGCCAGGGCTTTGTCGGCCTCAAGCACAGCCAGAGCGTCGGCGACTGGGTGCTGGGCGGCAACCTCGGCTACTACGACGCCAACGAGGACGGCAAGCGCCTGCTCGGCAACCTGGACAACCGCGCCTTCTACGCGCTGCTCTCGGCCAGGCGCGGCGGGCACAGCTTCTACGTCGGCTACCAGGGCATGTTCGGCGACGACGGCTTCCCGCGGGTGTTCCCCAACGTCGCGCCGCTGGGCAACGAGGTGCCCACTTTCATGTTCGCCTCGGCCGACGAGCGCTCCTGGCAGGTGCGCCACGACTACGACTTCGCCGCTCTCGGCATCCCCGGCCTGAGCACCACGCTGCGCTACCTGCGCGGCAGCAACGTCGACACCGGCAGGGGCTTCGAGGGCCGCGACCGCGAGCGCGACCTGGAGCTGGCCTACACGCTGCAGGGCGGCCCGCTGGCCGGGCTGAACGTCCGCCTGCGCAACGCCGTGGCCCGCTCCAACTACCTCACCGACGTCGACGAGAACCGCCTGATCCTCAGTTACACCTGGAAGCTCTTCTGAGCCGGCCCACCCCCTAGCAACGAGAAGAACGCCATGAACAGACAAACCCTGCGCGTCAGCGACCTGATCGACAACAGTCCGCTGTCCGCCCTGCAGATCCGCGTGCTGCTGCTGTGCTTCCTGGTGGTGGTGCTCGACGGCTTCGACACCGCCGCCATCGGCTATATCGCCCCCGAACTGATCCGCGACTGGGGCATCACCCGCGGCCAACTGGCCCCGGCCTTCGCCGCCGGGCTGTTCGGCATGCTGGTGGGCAGCGTCGGCTTCGGCCCGGTGGCCGACCGCAAGGGGCGCAAGTTCGTCCTGCTGCTCAGCCTGGGCATAGTCGCCCTGGGCACCCTGGCCTGCGCCCTGGCGCCGAACATCGAGGTGCTCACCGCGCTGCGCTTCTTCACCGGCCTGGGCCTGGGTGGGGTGCTGCCCAACGCCATCACCCTCAGCTCGGAATACTCGCCGGCGCGGCGGCGCATGCTGCTGGTGACCCTGAGCTATTCCGGCTTCACCCTGGGCCTGGCCCTGGGCGGCTGGGTGGCCGGCCTGCTGCTGCCGCTGGTGGGCTGGAAGGGCCTGCTGCTGTGCGGCGGCCTGACGCCGCTGGTACTGTTGCCGGCGCTGATCCTGGCGCTGCCGGAGTCCACCTGCTTCATGGCCGGCAGTCCGGCGCACGCCCAGCGGCTGCGGGCGATCCTCGGGCGCATCAGCGCTCGCCAGGACCTGGACGAAGTGACCCTGGTCGGCGACGTCGCCGCCGCGCAACAGCGCTCGCCGGCCTCGACCCTGTTCGCCGAGGGCCGGGCGCTGCGCACCCTGATGCTGTGGCTGACCTTCTTCTGCTGCCTGTTCGTCTTCTACCTGCTGACCAGCTGGCTGCCGACCATCCTCCGCGGCAGCGGCTACGGCACCCAGGAGACCTCGCACATCGCCGCGATGATCCCCTTCGGCGGGGTGATCGGCGGCATCGTCATGGCCCTGCTGATGGACCGTTTCGGCGCCCAGCGCCTGCTGCCGCCGCTGTGCCTGTGCGCCGCCGTGGCCCTGGCGCTGACCGGCACCCAGCTGGGCAACGGCCTGGCGCTGCTGCTGATGGTCTTCGCCGTGGGCTTCACCCTCACCGGCGCGCTGAACAACCTGAGCATCCTCGCCGCCACCCTGTACCCGACCCACGCCCGCGCCACCGGCGTGAGCTGGGCGCTGAGCGCCGGGCGCGCCGGCTCGATCATCGGTTCGCTGCTCGGCGCCTGGCTGTTCGAGGCCGCCGGCGGCCTGCAGGTGTTCTTCGTCTGGCTCGCCGCGCCGGCGCTGCTGGCCAGCCTGGCGCTGTTCGTCATGGCCCTGCGCCGCGCACCGGGCGCCGCGCGGGGTGAACTCGCCTGAGGCGCCCGCGGCTGGCCGACAACGACAGGAAGGAGGGCCTCATTCCCATGCATACCTTGCTCAAGTGGCTGGCCGCTGCGCTGCTGGCCAGCGCATTACCCTTCGCCCAGGCCGCCGGGGGCAGCCAGCGGCCCAACGTGCTGCTGATCGTCGCCGACGATCTGGGCTTTTCCGACATAGGCGCGCTGGGTGGCGAAATCGCCACCCCCAACCTCGACCGCCTGGCCCGCCAGGGCATGACCTTCCTCGACTTCCACGCCACGCCCAGTTGCTCCACCACGCGCTCGGCGCTGCTCTCGGGCAACGACCCGCACCTGGTCGGCGTCGGCATGATGGCCGAATGGCGCGGCCGCCTGCCACCTGCGCAGCGCGAACGCCTGCGCCCCGGCTACGAGGGCGTGCTGGCGGCCAGGGTGCCGACCCTCGCCGAGCTGCTGGGCGATGCCGGCTACCACACCTACATCGCCGGCAAGTGGCACCTGGGCAAGCAGCCGGAGCTGCAACCGCAGAAGCGGGGCTTCGAGGAATCCTACGTGCTGCTGGAAGGCGGCGCGGCCAACTTCAAGCAGGCCAACATGGCGCTGCTGCCCAACTACAGCACCACCTACCTGCACGACGGCCAGGGCATCGAGCTGCCGGACGACTTCTACTCCAGCACCTGGTACACCGACCGCCTGATCGAGATGATCGAGCGCCGCGCCGGCGACGGCCGGCCGTTCTTCGCCTTCGCCGCCTACACCGCGCCGCACTGGCCGTTGCAGGCGCCGGATGCCTACCTGGCGAAGTACCGCGGGCGCTACGACGCCGGCTACCAGGCCATCGCCGAGCAGCGCCTGGCGCGCCAGCGCGAACTGGGGCTGATCCCCGAGGGCTATCCCTCGCAGGCGCAACTGGAGGGCGTGCCGGCCTGGTCCACGCTGAGCGACGAACAGCAGCGCCAGTCGGCGCGCACCATGGAGGTCTACGCGGCCATGGTCGAGGCCTTCGACGCCGAGGTCGGCCGCCTGCTCGACCACCTGCGCCGCAGCGGGCAACTGGACAACACCCTGGTGCTGTTCATGTCCGACAACGGCCCGGAAGGGCGCGACAGCATGGACGCCAGGTGGGTGGCGGAGCATTTCGACAATCGCCTGGAAAACTACGGCCGGCGCGACTCCTTCCTGTTGCAGGGCAGCGCCTGGGCGCAGGTCAGCTCGTTGCCGGGGCGGCGTTACAAGATGACCACCTACCAGGGTGGCTACCGGGTGCCGCTGTTCGCCTACATGCCCCAGCGCATTGCCGCCGGGCGCAACACGCAGCTGGCGCGGGTGCATGACCTGCTGCCGACCCTGCTGGAGCTGGCCGGCGCCGAGCAGCCCGGGCCGCGCTACCGGGGCCGCGAGGTCATTCCGCCGCAGGGCCTGTCGATGCTGCCGCTGCTGTTCGGCCGCGACGCGCGTGTGCATGCCGCCGACGAGCCGCTGGGCTGGGAGCTCAATGGCAACGCCGCCCTGCGCAAGGGCTCGCTGAAGCTGCTCTACGACGTCAAGGACGCCCAGGCGCGCTGGCGCCTCTACGACCTCGCCACGGACCCGGGCGAGCGCCACGACCTGGCCGCGCAGTGGCCCCAGGCACTGGCCGAACTGCTGCGCGACTGGCGCGCCTATGCCCAGCGCAACAACCTGCGCCTGGACGCGCAGGGCAGGCCGCTGGTGCCGCAGCTGCTGGAAGCCGCCAGCAGCCGATGAATCCCTTTGCAGGCCCGGCCATTACGGCCGGGCCACCTCCGTTGCCATTTCCGACATGAGGACCGCCCATGCCGATGCTCGCCCGCATCCCGAAGAAAACCACTCCGTTCACTCCCTGGCCGGGCCTGCCGGCGCTCACCCGGGCTGGCGACGGCACGGCCTGCCTGTCGATGCGTGGTACTTTCCGTTTCTGAGTTGGATGTCGGGGTAGTCGATGAAGTCGAGTGTGGTATCGGTCGCGCGCAAGCTGAAGTTCTACCAGCTGGTGGTGCTCGACCAGGTGGTGCAGAGCGGTTCGCTGCTGCGCGCGGCGCAGGTGCTGAACCTGACCCAGCCGGCGGTGACCAAGGTCATCCACGAGTTGGAGTCGTACTTCGATGCGCCGCTGCTCGAACGCAGCAACCGCGGGGTGAAGGTCACCGAACTGGGCGAGCTGGTGCTGCGCCGGGCGCGCTCGATGCTCGCCGAGCTGCGGGCCCTGAGCGACGAGGTGGAGGCCTTCCGCGACGGCACTTCCGGGCACGTGGTGGTGGGCACCCTGATCTCCGCTTCCACCTCGCTGTTGCCGCGCGCCCTGCGCCTGCTCAAGAGCCGTGCGCCGCGGGTGCTGGTGTCGGTGCGCATCGGCCAGTTCGACCAGCTGTTCCCGGCCCTTATCGGCGGCGAGGTGGACCTGGTGGTGGGCCGCGTGCCGGACGACTGGCAGGCCCGCGGCGAGGCGCGGGCGCTGGGCGTGGACGTGCTCTACGACGAGCGCCTGTGCATCGTCGGCGGCCATGGCCACCCGCTGCATGCCGGCGGCGCGGTGGGCCTGGCCGAGCTGCACGCCTACCCCTGGGTGCTGCCGCCGCCCGGCTCGCTGCTGCGGCAGACGGTGGACCACCTGTTCGCCCAGGCCGGCCTGGCACTGCCGGGCAACGTCATCGAGTCGCTATCGGTGCTCACCAACGTCGCCCTGATGCAGGACCAGCAGACCGTCGGCCTGCTGCCCCTGGAAACCGCCCGGCAACTGGCCGATGGCGGCGGCGTCCGCGCCTTCGAGCTGGACATCGCGCTGCGCTTCGGCGACATCGGCTGCTTCCACCCCAGCGGCCGCGAACTGGGCCCGGCGGCGCGGCTGTTCCGCGAATGCCTGCGCGCCGCCAGCGAGGAGCTGGGCGAGGAAGGCTGAAGTCACCGCCGCTTTCGTAGGATGGGTTGAGCTTGCGATACCCATGGGGCCATGGTGATGGGTATCGCTTCGCTCAACGCCATCCTACGAAAAACCGTGCTTCCTGGAACTGTAGCGGGCCCTGCCCGCGATTTCGCGCGCAGGGCCCGCTCCTACCAAACAATGCAGGGCCGCGGTGTTCCGGGCCAACGGCGGATAACCGCGAACGGTTATTCGCCCTACGCCCAGCCCACCCGCAGCGTTCACGGGTTCAATTGTTGCTCTGGGTGAATTTCTCCAGGTACAGCCGGCCGTTCTCCAGGCCCTGCGCCTGCAACCATTCCTTCACCGACTCGACCATCGGCGGCGGGCCGCACAGGTACATGTCGAAGGGCGCATCGCGCAGGGCCGCGGCGTCGAAGTGCTCGGTGACGTAGCCGCGCTTTCCATCCCAGCCGGCGTCATCGCTGATCACCGGGGTGAAGGCGAAGCCCGGGATGCGCTCGGCGTAGCCGGCGATGCGCTCCAGTTCGCAGAGGTCCGCCGCCTGGCGCACGCCGTAGTACAGGTGCACCGGCTGGCCGCAGCCGCCGGCCTCGGCCAGCTCGTCGAGCATGCCGAGGAAGGCCGACAGCCCGGTGCCGCCGGCCACCAGCAGCAGCGGGCGTTCGACGTGGCGCAGGTAGAAGGCGCCCAGCGGCGCCTCGAAGCGGATTTCGTCGCCCGGCTGGCAGCGCTCGCGGATGTAGTCGCTCATGGCGCCGTCGGGCAGCAGGCGGATGAGGAACTGCAGCTGGTTCTGCGCGTTGGGCCGGTTGGCGAAGGAGTAGGAGCGCACCGCGTCTGTGCCCGGCACACGCAGGCGCGCGTACTGGCCGGGCAGGTAGTCCAGCGCCGGGCCTTCGACCTGCAGGCGCAGGATGGCGGTGCTCGCCGAGACCTGCTCGACGCCGCTGACCACGCCGCGGTGGCTGGCCGGGCCGGCGGCGCTGCACAGGCTGGAGTCGAAGTCGAAGTAGAACGCGGCGTCGGACTGCACGCGGGTCTGGCAGCTGAGGATCTTGCGCTGGGCCAGGTCCTCGGCGGAGAGGGTTTCCTCGTCGGCATAGTCCATCGCGTAGCTGCCGGATTCGCAGCGGCCCATGCAGGTGCCGCAGACGCCCTCGCGGCAGTCCAGGGGAATCTTGATGCCGTTGCGCAGCGCCGCGTCGAGCAGGATTTCGTTGCCCTGCACGGGGAAGAACAGCGTCTTGCCGTCGGCGAAGCTGAAGGCGACCTTGTGGTTCATCGGGCCATCCTCACAGGTGGTAGAAGTCGAGCACCGAATCGATGCGGTCGTTGAGCAGCAGCACGTGCTTGCGGGCGATCAGCCAGCTCTCGCCATGGGGGCGCAGGCGGTAGGTGGCGTGGCCGAAGAACTGCCCGGGCGTCTCCAGGCGGTAGAACAGCGTGTGCCAGTTGGCCCGTACCTCCAGCTCGCCGCCGTCCAGTTCGCGGATGCGCACGTTGTCGATGCCGTGCAGGGTGCGCGGCATGGGGATGGTCGAGGCGGCCTTGCCGGTGCGGATGCGGAACACCCGGTCCTCCAGGCCGGCGCGGCTGGGGTAGTAGATCAGCGACATGCCGCGCTTGGGGTCGGTGGTGTAGACGTGCTCGGAATCCCACTGCGGGACGTGGAACTCGCTGTCCTCGCTGAACATGTCGAGGTAGGCGTCCCAGTCCTGGGCGTCGCAGGCCTCGGCGTTGCGGTAGAGGAACTGTTCCACCCGGTATTGCAGTTGCGCGTTCATGCCTGCACCTCCTTGAGTGCCAGGGCCTTGCGTTCCAGGCCGTCGAGGAGGAAGCGCTGCCAGTGCTGGTGCTGGTTGACGTAGAGGCCCTCGTGGGTGATCTCGGTGCCGGTGAGCACGGGGGCGATGCCCAGCGTCCGGCTGTTCGGCGTCGGGCCCTCGACCCATTTGCCGTGGCCGCGGGAGATGTCGCTCCAGCGCTCCAGGCGGCCCTGGAAGCCGCGCTGCTGCTCGCGGAATTCCACCAGGTCGTCCGGCGTGCCCATGCCGGAGACGTTGAAGAAGTCCTCGAACTGGCTGATGCGGTTCTCGCGGTCCTGGTCGGACTCGCCCTTCACGCCGATGCACTGGCTGATGACTTCGGTCCGGTTCCAGGCGATGGGGCGGACGATGCGCAGCTGCGAGCTGATCTGGTCCATGAAGAACAGGCTGGGGTAGATGTTCAGGTTGCGCAGGCGGTGCATCATCCACTCGGCCCTGGCCTGGCCGTGTTCCTCGACCAGACGCGGCATCACGCTGGCGTAGCCGGGGCGCACGGCGGGGTTGGGCATGTCGCTGAACAGCACGCTGTGGCCGTTGCGGAAGCTGAACCAGCCGTCGTCGGTCTGCGCGTCGCCGGCGCCGAGCTTGCTGTAGTCCAGGGTGCCGCTGGCCGTGCCGTTCTCCACGTTGACCTGCTGGCGGTGCTGCACGGTGGCCACGTAGTTGTAGTGCACGGTGCTGACGTGATAGCCGTCCAGGCCGTTCTCGTTCTGCAGCTTCCAGTTGCCCTCGAAGGTGTAGGCGGAGCGGCCCGGCAGCACTTCCAGCTCGCCGGTGGGGGACTGCGCCACCATCATGTCGAAGAACACTTTCGCATCGCCGAGGAAGTCTTCCAGGCTGTCCGTGGCGCTCGCGTCCAGGCTGATGAAGACGAAGCCCCTGTAGCTGTCGATGCGCGCCTTCTTCAGGCCGCGGCTGGCCTTGTCGAAGTCCGCCGGGTATTCGCCGGGCGCCTTGACCTTCACCAGGCGCCCGTCGCTCTTGTAGCACCAGGCGTGGAAGGGGCAGGTGAAGGTGGACTGGTTGCCCTTGCACACTCGGGTGAGGGTGGCGCCGCGGTGCTGGCAGGCGTTGACCAGGGCGTTCAACTGGCCGCCGGCATCGCGGGTGACGATCATCGGCTGACGCCCGGCGCGCAGGGTGATGAAGTCGTTGGGGTTGGGGATTTCGCTTTCGTGGCAGGCGTAGATCCACTGCTTCTCGAAGATCAGCTCCATCTCCAGGTCGAACAGTTCCGGCTCGGTGAACATGTCCCGGGCGATGCGGTACACCCCTTCGGCGGGGCGGAAATCCAGGCAGCCACGGATGTAGTCCTGCCACTGCGCAAGGCTCTTGCTTGGTGCGTTCATTGTTGTTGTCCCATCGGGCGGATCGGTGGCGCCATTTCACGGCCGGCGCGCCATGGCGGTCTATCCGCCCAGTGGGGGAAGGCGATCCGCAAAATTGGCGGCGGCGGGGTAACACCGCGGTGCGGGGGCTGGGTAGAAGCTGCCCAGCCGCGCTGCGCCGGGCGGCGGCGGAGGGGGCGGGTGGGGCGCCGGCGGGGTGCGAATGGTCCGGAAAATGGTCGAACACTATCCGCATACTGAGGCTTTGCCGACGATCCGTGGCCCGCGGGTACGCGTCTTGCTGCACACTGGGCGCAAGCGCCGTCAGAGCCGCCCCGAACAAGCCGTGAGTGCCCAGCGATGAATCCGAAGAACCCCGGTCACTTCCGTGACATCCACGCCGATCGCCTCGACCTTGCCGCCGCCCGCAACTGGATGTCGGCCATCTGCGGGCCCCACCGCCTGCATGCCGGCCACCCCGAGGCGGTGCGCTTCCAGCACAGCGGCAGCGTGCTCAAGGGCATGTCCACCACCCTGGGCTGCATCGAGTACGGCACCGAGGTGACCATCGGCATCGTCGAGACCGAGCGCTTCAACAGCTACAGCCTGAGCCTGCCGCTGGTGGGCGAGCAGGAGCTGAGCGTGGCCGGGCGCTACCTGCAGTCGAACCCGCAGCGCGGGGTGATCGTCTCGCCCAACCAGAGCCAGGAGCTGAACATCACCGGCGACTGCCGCAAGCTGCAGGTGGTGATCCCGCTGCTGGCCATGCGCCGGACCCTGGAGGAAATGCTCCAGCGCCCGGCCGAGCAGCCCCTGGTGTTCGAGCCGGAGATGGACGCCCATGACGGCGCGGCGGCCGCCTGGTGGCGCATGGTCCGCCACCTGAACGAGGAGATGGCGCTGAGCGAGCTGTTCGGCCAGGCCTTCTTCAGCCGCGACCTGGAGCGCGCGCTGCTCAAGGGGCTGATCCTCGCCCAGCCGAACAACTACAGCGAGGCGCTGCGCCGCTGCCTGGCCGAGAAGGTGCCGCACTATCTGCTGCGCGCCCGCGAACACATCCATGCCCATGCGCGCGAGGCCCTGTGCCTGGATGACCTGGAGGCAGCGGCCGGGGTATCGCGGTTCAAGCTGTTCGAGGGGTTTCGCAAGTACTTTGGCAGTGCGCCCATGACCTATCTGAAGCATTACCGGCTGCATGGGGTGCGCGAGGACATTCTTGCGGGCGGGGCGCGCAGCATTTCCGAGATCGCGATGGGGTGGGGCTTTGCTCACCTGGGGCGTTTTGCGGGGGACTATCGCAAGTTGTTCGGGGAGACGCCCAGTGCAACGCAGCAGCGGTTGCAGAGGCTTGGTGGGAGGGGGGGAGTGTAGGAGGGGGGAAGGGAGTTTGTTGGGGCTGTGGTGTCATGCTGAAGAGCGCCCTCTCCCTAACCCTCTCCCTGAAGGGAGAGGGGACCGTCCTCTGCCAATCGAAGCATCAGCGCACTCCTGCAACTTCCGGCGTAAGCCTGACTACCAGAGCACACCGAACGGCTCCCTCTCCCTTCAGGGCGGGGCGCGCAGCCGAGGGCTGGGGAGAGGGAAAGGCGTCAACCCGATACACCACAGCCACCGGTAAACTCCCTCCTCAAGCCACCAATAAAAAACCGGCCTCAGGGGCCGGTTCTTCGTGGCGCAATTGCGACCTCAGCGATATTCGCAGAGGTAAGCAGTATCCACCGCGACCTTCAGCTGGAACTTGCTGTTCCCCGGCACGGTGAACTGGCTGCCGGCGGCGAAGGTTTCCCACTCGTCGCTGCCTGGCAGCTTGACGGTCAGGGCGCCGGCGACCACGTGCATGATCTCCAGCTGGGCGGTGCCGAATTCGTACTCGCCGGGGGCCATCACGCCGATGGTCGCCGGGCCCTCGGTCATGCCGAAGGCGATGGATTTGACGGTGCCGTCGAAGTACTCGTTGACCTTGAACATGGGGCTGCTCCTGCAACAGGGGGTAGGGAGGGCGAAAAAAGGAGCGCCAGTATGCCCAAGGCGATGGGCAGCGTCACTACGCGGCCGTCACAGCGCCAGCGGCAGCAGCCGGGCGGTGTTGCGCGCGTCTTCCAGGGCGCGGTGCTGCTGGCCCTGGAAGTGCAGCCCGGCCAGTTGCAGCGCGGTGTTCAGGCCCACCGGGCGCTTGAGCTGGCGGGCCTGGGCGAAGCGCTGCTTGAGGTTCAGGTGCGGCACCTGGCTGAGGTGGCTGTCGATGTGCTGCTGGCGCCATTCCAGTTCCAGCTGGCGGCGGTCGTAGTCGCCCCAGCTGGCCCAGCCGGCCAGGCGCGGGCTGTGCTGCGCGAGCCAGCGCTCGAACTGCGGCCAGACCTCGGTGAGCGGTGCGGCGCCGTCGACGTCGGCCTGGCTGATGTGGGTGAGTTCGCGGCAGAAGCTGGTCAGCAGCGGGCGGCGCTGCGGCCGCACGAAGCGCTGGAAGTGGTCCAGCTCGCGGCCGTCGGCTGCGGCCACGAGGCTCGCGCCGATCTCGATGATCTCCATTTCCTCGACCGGCCAGCCGCCTTCCTCGGTGGTGGCTTCCAGGTCGATCACCAGCCAGTGGGGCATAGGGCCTGCTCGTGCGCTGAAGTGGGACGGTCCGGACCGCGTGCGCGGCGCCTGGCATGCAGTATGGAAGGCCTTTCGGGGCTCGGCAAACCGCTGCTAGGCTAGCCCGATCGACAACAGGGGGAACCGAGCCATGGCGAAAGTCGCGTTCATCGGCCTGGGCGTCATGGGCTATCCCATGGCCGGGCATCTGCAGGCCAAGGGGCATGAGGTCTGCGTCTACAACCGTACCCCGGCGCGCGCCGCGCAGTGGTGCGCCGAGCATGGCGGCAGCAGTGCGCCCACGCCGCGCGAGGCTGCGGCGCAGGCGGAATTCGTGATGTGCTGCGTGGGCAACGACGACGACCTGCGCAGCGTGGTGCTGGGGCCGGACGGCGCCCTCGCCGGGATGCAGCCGGGCAGCGTGTTCGTCGACCACACCACGGCCTCGGCGGCGGTGGCCCGGGAGCTGGCGGTGCAGGCCGCCGAGCGCGAGCTGGGCTTCCTCGACGCGCCGGTCTCCGGCGGCCAGGCCGGCGCCGAGAATGGCGTGCTGACGGTGATGGTGGGCGGCGAGGAGGTCTTCTACCGGCGCGCCGAGCCGCTGATCGCCGCCTATGCGCGGATGGTCCGGCTGATGGGCCACAGCGGCGCCGGACAACTGACCAAGATGGTCAACCAGATCTGCATCGGCGGCCTGCTCCAGGGCTTGTCCGAGGCCCTGCATTTCGCCCAGTGCGCGGGGCTGGACGGCGAGGCCGCCATCGAGGTCATCAGCAAGGGCGCGGCGCAGTCCTGGCAGATGGAGAACCGCCACAAGAGCATGCTGGAAGGGCGCTTCGACTTCGGCTTCGCCGTGGACTGGATGCGCAAGGACTTCGGCATCGTGCTCGACGAGGCGCGGCACAACGGCGCGCAATTGCCGGTGACGGCGCTGGTCGACCAGTTCTATGCCGAGGTGCAGGCCGCCGGCGGCGGGCGCTGGGACACTTCCAGCCTGATCACCCGGCTGAAGCCGCGCGGGTGAATCAGCTGCGGAAGATGAAGTAGACCGCGCCCAGCAGGCACAGGCCCGCCCACAGGTAGTCCAGCTTCAGCGGCTGCTGCATGAAGAACACGCTGAAGGGCACGAACACCGCCAGGGTGATGACCTCCTGCATGATCTTCAGCTGGCCCACCGACAGCGCGGTATAGCCGATGCGGTTGGCCGGCACCTGCAGCAGGTACTCGAACAGCGCGATGCCCCAACTGACCAGGGCGGCGATGATCCAGGGCTTGGTGTTCAGCGTTTTCAGGTGGCCGTACCAGGCGAAGGTCATGAACAGGTTGGAGAACGCCAGGAGGGTGGCGGTTTGGGCCCAGACCGGCATGGGGAGCTCCCGGAGGTGAGGAGGGCGCCAGCCTAAATCGCCGCGCTCGCGCCGCCAAGGGGGAGGGCGATGCAAGGCCCTTGGCGGCGGGCGTCGCTGGGCTTATCCTTCGCGCCGCGCACCGGCCCTGCGGTGCGCGATCTTCCTCCGTGCCTTTTTATGAGCCCAGCAACGATGCAATGCCGTGCCGGCTGTGGCGCCTGCTGCGTGGCGCCGTCGATTTCCTCGCCCATCCCCGGCATGCCCGGCGGCAAGCCCGCGGGCGTGCGCTGCGTGCAACTGGACGAGCGCAACCTCTGCCGCCTGTTCGGCCGGCCCGAGCGCCCGGCGGTGTGCGCGGCCTTCGACGCCGACGCCGAGGCTTGCGGCAGCAGCAACGAGGAGGCGCTGCGCATCCTCGCCGAATGGGAACGGATCACCGCCGCCTGAGTGACTTGGAAGTCACGTTTACAGGGGCCATACTGGCGCCCATCCTGACTGCCGAACCGCTCAGGATCGCGGATTTGCAACGGGTACGGCCCTTCGCCGGCCCGGCCAGACCAACAATAACCAGAGGAAGATGACGATGCGTGGCATCCTGCGTATGACCCTGTTGAGCGCCGCCCTGCTGGGCGCCTCCGGCGCCGCCATGGCCGAGGACTGGCAATTGGCCAAGGACGAGGACGGCGTCAAGGTCTACCTGAGCAGCGTCCCGGGCTCCAAGTACAAGGCCTACCGCGGCGTGGTCGACATCAAGGCCGACGTGGCCAGCATCAATGCCCTGCAGGAAGACGTGAAGGGCTCCTGCAAGTGGATCCACGCCTGCGCCGAGATGCGCCTGCTCAAGAGCGAGGGCGACAATTCCTGGACCTACTCGAAGATCGACATGCCCTGGCCCGTGACCGGCCGCGACGTGGTGATCCACGTGACCACCGAGAAGACCGCCGACGGCGGCCTCATCCGCCACCTGCAGGCCGAGCCGACCTACATCCCGGAAGAGAAGGGCGAGATCCGCGTGCCCAAGCTGGTCGGCGAGTGGAAACTGGTGCCCAAGGGCGCGGGCGTCACCGAGGTGACCTACCAGGTGCAGACCGAGCCGGGCGGCAGCATTCCGTCCTGGCTGGCCAACAGCTTCGTGGTGGATGCGCCGATGAATACCCTGAAGGGGCTGCGTGCGGCGGCGGAGAAGCGCTGAGGCTTGGTGTTATGGAAAAGGCCGCCTGGGCGGCCTTTTTTGTGTTTAGGGGGAGGGGAGAGGGCTCGCTCGTGAATGGGGTTTGCCGGTGGCTGCGGAGTTGGGGTTAAGAGCGCCCTCTCCCCAACCCTCTCCCTGAAGGGAGAGGGGGCTGTCCTGAGCTGCCGGGAAGCCCAGAGTCATCCTGATACTCCTCACTTCCCCTCGCCATTCCCGCGAACGCGGGACGCGGCTCCATCGCGAACAGCGCTTGCGCTGGCCCGAAGGGGAATAACCCAGTGACGGGCGGTTCGCGAGCAAGCTCGCTCCTACGAAGAGCAAAAGCAAAAGCGCGTTTGCTCTTGGACTTCCAGAGAAATAGCCGAGCGCACCGGAGTGCCCCTTCAGAAGGCCGAGCGAAACCCGCGCTCAGGAGGTCATGCGACATGGATGTCGCGAGAGCCCCGATGGGCTACAGGGACGTACCCTCGGGGCGGGCCTCCGTGGCGGGGGAATTCGTGAGGGTAGCCCGACTGTGTCGGGCCCGTATGTCGGGGCAAGCCTTCTTGGTTACTTCTTTGGCGTTTGAAAGAAGTGACTCGCCCGAGGGGGCGAAACAAGACGGTCGGGCAAACTCGGAGCGGCGCAGAAACACCCAAGCCAAGGCAACTGGATTATTCCCCTTCGGGTCAGCGCAAGCGCTGTTCGCGATGGAGCCGCGTCCCGCGTTCGCGGAATGACAGGTTTGAGTTGCGGAGTGAGAAAGGAGGGCAACAAAAAAGGCTGCCGAAGCAGCCTTTTCCGTATCCCGGCGAAACTTACTTGCGAGCGCCGAGCTCGACGAAATCGCGCTGGGTGTGGCCGGTGTACAGCTGGCGCGGGCGGCCGATCTTGTACGGGCCGGAGAGCATTTCCTGCCAGTGCGAGATCCAGCCCACGGTACGCGCCAGGGCGAAGATCACGGTGAACATGCTGGTCGGGATGCCGATGGCCTTGAGGATGATGCCCGAGTAGAAGTCCACGTTCGGGTAGAGGTTGCGCTCCACGAAGTAGGGGTCGTGGCGGGCGATCTCTTCCAGCTTCATGGCCAGTTCCAGCTGCGGATCGTTGATGCCCAGCTCGCTGAGCACCTCGTCGCAGGTCTGCTTCATGACCTTGGCGCGCGGGTCGAAGTTCTTGTACACGCGGTGGCCGAAGCCCATCAGCTTGAACGGATCGTTCTTGTCCTTGGCCTTGGCCACGAACTTCTCGATGTTCGAAACGTCACCGATCTCGTCCAGCATGCGCAGTACCGCTTCGTTCGCACCACCGTGGGCCGGGCCCCAGAGGGCGGCGATGCCGGAGGCGATGCAGGCGAACGGGTTGGCGCCGGAGGAGCCGGCCAGGCGCACGGTCGAGGTCGAGGCGTTCTGCTCGTGGTCGGCGTGCAGGATGAAGATGCGGTCCATGGCCTTGGCCAGCACGGGGCTGATCGGCTTGGTCTCGCAGGGGGTGTTGAACATCATGTGCAGGAAGTTTTCTGCGTAGCTCAGGTCGTTGCGCGGATACATCATCGGCTGACCCATGGAGTACTTGTACACCATGGCGGCGATGGTCGGCATCTTGGCGACCAGGCGATGCGCGGAAATCTCGCGATGCTTGGGATTATTGATGTCCAGGGAGTCGTGGTAGAAGGCGGAGAGGGCGCCGATCACGCCGCACATGATGGCCATCGGGTGGGCATCGCGGCGGAAGCCGTTGAAGAAGGTCTTCAACTGCTCGTGAACCATGGTGTGGTTCTTGATGGTGCCGACGAACTGTTCCTTCTGCTCGGCGGTGGGCAGTTCGCCCTTGAGCAGCAGGTAGCAGGTTTCCAGGTAGTCGGATTTCTCGGCCAGTTGCTCGATCGGATAACCGCGGTGCAGCAGCACGCCCTTGTCGCCGTCGATATAAGTGATCTTCGACTCGCAGGAGGCGGTGGACATGAAGCCAGGATCGAACGTGAAGTGGCCCGTGGAGGTCAGACCCCGCACATCCACTACATCGGGGCCCAGCGTGCCGGAGAGGACGGGCAGTTCGACGGGGGCTGCGCCCTCGATGATCAACTGCGCTTTCTTGTCAGCCATGATTAGGCCTCCTATTAATGCTTGAAATCATCTGTACGACCCCCCACGCAGGGCCCGCACCACTATAGAGAGATAAATCCGATTGTCAATTTGCAAGAATCGGTAGCGGACAGCCCCTCCAACTGCCTGTTTTGGCGAAAAAAATCGCCTATTTACGCCTTTTATGGGGGTGCGGCAATAAGTCCTTAGGCGAAGGCGATTCCGTTGTCATTAGGAGCCTAACTGTCTATACTCGGCGACCAGCCGCCGGGGCCCTCCAGGCCTCGCTCCACAGGCGGTTGTCACTCCCGAAGGTGATGGGTACCTGACAAGTGCACCTCCCGACAACTAGCCCTGCAGTTCGAAGGGCTCTCAGTGTGAAAAAAGCCGTGAATAGCAAACGACCTGTAAACCTAGACCTAAGGACCATCAAACTCCCTGTCACTGCTTACACGTCCATTCTCCACCGCATCTCTGGCGTCATCCTGTTCCTGGGCATTGCCGTGCTGCTGTTCGCGCTCGACAAGTCCCTCGCATCGGAAGACAGCTTCGAGCAGGTGAAGGCGTGTCTGGCCCATCCGTTGGCCAAGCTTGTGATCTGGGGCCTGCTCTCCGCGCTGCTGTACCACCTGGTAGCCGGCATTCGTCACCTCGTCATGGACGCAGGTATCGGCGAGACGCTGGAAGGTGGCAAGCGTGGTTCGAAAATCGTCATCGCCATTGCCGTGGTGCTGATCGTTCTGGCGGGGGTCTGGGTATGGTAACTAACGTCACAAACTTCTCGCGTTCCGGCCTCTACGACTGGATGGCCCAACGCGTTTCTGCGGTCGTTCTCGCGGCTTATGTGCTTTTCCTGCTGGGTTACCTGATCGCACACCCGAACATCTCCTACGAGGAGTGGCATGGTCTGTTCTCCCACGGCCTGATGAAGATCTTCAGTCTTCTCACGCTGGTTGCCCTGAGCGTGCACGCCTGGGTCGGCATGTGGACCATCACCACCGACTACCTGACTCAGATGGCGCTGGGCAAGCCCGCGACCATCGTGCGTTTCCTCGTCCAGGCGGTATGCGGCATGGCCATGTTCGCATTCTTCGTCTGGGGTGTGCAGATTCTCTGGGGTAACTGATCCATGGCAAGCATTCGCACTCTCTCCTTCGACGCCATCATCGTGGGTGGCGGCGGCGCCGGCATGCGTGCCGCGCTGCAACTGGCCCAGGGTGGTCACAAGACCGCCGTGGTGACCAAGGTCTTCCCGACCCGTTCGCACACCGTTTCCGCCCAGGGCGGCATCACCTGCGCCATCGCCTCGGCCGACCCGAACGACGACTGGCGCTGGCACATGTACGACACCGTCAAGGGCTCCGACTACATCGGTGACCAGGACGCCATCGAATACATGTGCTCCGTCGGCCCGGAAGCCGTGTTCGAGCTGGAACACATGGGCCTGCCGTTCTCCCGTACCGAGCAGGGCCGCATCTACCAGCGTCCGTTCGGTGGCCAGTCCAAGGACTTCGGCAAGGGTGGCCAGGCCGCCCGTACCTGCGCCGCGGCCGACCGTACCGGTCACGCCCTGCTGCACACCCTGTACCAGGCCAACCTGAAGAACGGCACCTCCTTCCTTAATGAGTGGTACGCCGTCGACCTGGTGAAGAACCAGGACGGCCACGTGGTCGGCATCATCGCCATCGACATCGAGACCGGCGACACCATCTATATCCGCTCCAAGGCCGTGGTCCTGGCCACCGGCGGTGCAGGCCGCATCTACGCCTCCACCACCAACGCCCTGATCAACACCGGCGACGGCGTGGGCATGGCCCTGCGCGCCGGCGTACCGGTGCAGGACATCGAGATGTGGCAGTTCCACCCGACCGGCATCGCCGGCGCCGGTGTACTGGTCACCGAAGGCTGCCGCGGTGAAGGCGGCTACCTGATCAACGCCCATGGCGAGCGCTTCATGGAGCGTTACGCGCCGAACGCCAAGGACCTGGCCGGCCGCGACGTGGTCGCCCGCTCCATGGTCAAGGAAGTGATCGCCGGCAACGGCGTGGGCCCGAACAAGGACCACGTGCTGCTGAAGCTCGACCACCTCGGCGAGGAAGTCCTGCACAGCCGCCTGCCCGGCATCTGCGAGCTGTCCAAGACCTTCGCCCACGTCGACCCGGTGGTCGCGCCCATCCCGGTCATCCCGACCTGCCACTACATGATGGGCGGCGTCGCCACCAACATCCATGGCCAGGCCCTGACCATGGACGCCAACGGCAACGACCAGATCGTCGAAGGCCTGTTCGCGGTCGGCGAAGTCGCCTGCGTATCGGTTCACGGCGCCAACCGCCTGGGCGGCAACTCGCTGCTCGACCTGGTGGTCTTCGGCCGCGCTACCGGCCTGCACCTGGAAAAGGCCCTGAAAGAGGGCATCGAGCACCGCGGCGCCTCCGAGTCCGACCTGGAAGCCTCCTTCAAGCGCCTGAACGGCGTGAACGAGCGCACCAGCGGCGAAGAAGTCGCCCCGCTCAAGCGCGAACTGCAGCAGTGCATGCAGAACTACTTCGGTGTATTCCGTACCGGCGAATACATGCAGAAGGGTATCGCTCAACTGGCTGACCTGCGCGAGCGTATCGCCACCGTCAAGATCAACGACAAGAGCCAGGCTTTCAACACGGCGCGCATCGAAGCGCTGGAACTGCAGAACCTCCTCGAGGTGGCCGAAGCCACCGCCATTGCGGCCGAAAACCGCAAAGAGTCCCGCGGCGCCCATGCCCGCGAAGACTTCGAGGAGCGCGATGACGAGAACTGGCTGTGCCACACCCTGTACTTCCCGGGTGAGAAGCGCGTTGCCAAGCGTGCCGTCAACTTCGCGCCGAAGACCGTTCCGGCATTCGAACCCAAGGTTCGTACTTACTAAGGGTGCCCGTCATGTTGAAAGTAAGTGTTTACCGCTACAACCCGGAGAAGGACTCTGCACCCTACATGCAGGACTTCGACGTCGATACCCAGGGCAAGGACGTGATGGTCCTGGACGTGCTGGCGCTGATCAAGGAACAGGACGAGGGCTTCTCCTACCGTCGTTCCTGCCGTGAAGGCGTTTGCGGCTCCGACGGCATGAACATCAACGGCAAGAACGGCCTGGCCTGCATCACTCCGCTGTCGGCCGCCGGCCTGAAGGGCGGCAAGCTGGTGCTGCGCCCGCTGCCGGGCCTGCCGGTGATCCGTGACCTGGTCGTCGATATGCGCATCTTCTACAAGCAGTACGAGAGCGTTAAGCCGTACCTGCAGAACAAGTATGCCGCGCCGGCGATCGAACGCCTGCAAACCCCCGAAGAGCGCGAAAAGCTGGACGGTCTGTACGAGTGCATCCTGTGCGCCTGCTGCTCGACCTCCTGCCCGTCGTTCTGGTGGAACCCGGACAAGTTCCTCGGCCCCGCTGCGCTGCTGCAGGCCTATCGCTTCCTGGCCGACAGCCGCGACACGGAAACCCAGGCGCGCCTGGCCAGCCTGGACGATCCGTTCAGCGTGTTCCGTTGCCGTGGAATCATGAACTGCGTGAATGTCTGCCCGAAAGGCCTGAACCCGACCAAGGCCATCGGTCACATTCGCAACATGCTGCTGCAGAGCGGGACCTGATCCCACTTCGCCGTCGCGTGCGACAAGAGCAATACCCGTGCCGCCGGAACATTGTCCGGCGGTGCGGTTGCAACGGGCCCCAGCCCACAAAGCCGGGGTCTGACTC
Source organism: Pseudomonas sp. M1 (assembly GCF_022760135.1). Taxonomy (NCBI): domain Bacteria; kingdom Pseudomonadati; phylum Pseudomonadota; class Gammaproteobacteria; order Pseudomonadales; family Pseudomonadaceae; genus Pseudomonas; species Pseudomonas sp. M1. The sequence continues at coordinate 4,265,292 of NZ_CP094343.1, read as the reverse complement.
GAAAACGTATATATGACCAGCAGGGGCATCCGGGCTGGTACCCGGACTATCTGCGGGAACCTTTGTGGCTACCAGTCGCTGCACAGGGCTGGGTCCCCCGAGAGTTCCATCAGGTGGAGTCCCCTTACCGAGGGTGACCAAGCATGCACGAAAGCGTAATGCAGCGGATGTGGAACAGTGCCCATTTATCCGGTGGGAACGCTGCCTACGTCGAAGAGCTCTACGAGCTCTACCTGCACGACCCGAACGCTGTGCCAGAAGAGTGGCGCACATACTTCCAGAAGCTCCCCGCCGACGGCAATCCCGCTCCCGACGTCTCGCATTCCTCCATCCGTGATCATTTCGTGCTCCTGGCCAAGAACCAGCGCCGCGCCGCGCCCGTTTCCGCCGGCAGCGTAAGCACCGAGCACGAGAAGAAGCAGGTCGAAGTCCTGCGCCTGATCCTGGCGTACCGGCTGCGTGGGCATCAGGCCGCGAAGCTCGATCCGCTGGGCCTCTGGGTGCGTACCGCGCCTTCGGACCTGTCGCTGGATCACTACGGCCTGACCGCCGCCGACCTCGACACCACTTTCCGCACCGGTGAGCTCTACATCGGCAAGGAAGAGGCGACCCTGCGCGAGATCATCGACGCCCTGAAGCAGACCTACTGCAGCACCATCGGCGCCGAGTTCATGCACATCGTCGATTCCGAGCAGCGCCACTGGTTCGCCCAGCGCCTGGAAAGCGTGCGCGGTCGTCCGGCGTACTCCACCGAGGCGCGCGCCCACCTGCTGGAGCGCCTGACTGCGGCCGAGGGCCTGGAGAAGTACCTGGGCACCAAGTACCCGGGCACCAAGCGTTTCGGCCTGGAAGGCGGCGAGAGCCTGATCCCGATGGTCGACGAGATCATCCAGCGCTCCGGCTCCTACGGCGTCAAGGAAGTGGTCATCGGCATGGCCCACCGTGGCCGTCTGAACGTCCTGGTCAACACCCTCGGCAAGAACCCGCGCGACCTGTTCGACGAGTTCGAGGGCAAGAAGCTGGTCGAGCTGGGTTCCGGTGACGTGAAGTACCACCAGGGCTTCTCCTCCAACGTCATGACCCCGGGCGGCGAAGTCCACCTGGCGCTGGCGTTCAACCCCTCGCACCTGGAAATCGTCTCCCCGGTGGTCGAGGGCTCGGTACGCGCCCGCCAGGACCGTCGCAAGGACGGCAGCGGCGACAAGGTGGTGCCGATTTCCATCCACGGCGATGCCGCCTTCGCGGGGCAGGGCGTGGTCATGGAAACCTTCCAGATGTCCCAGACCCGTGCCTACAAGACCGGCGGCACCATCCACATCGTGATCAACAACCAGGTCGGCTTCACCACCAGCCGCCAGGACGACGCGCGCTCCACCGAGTACGCGACCGACGTTGCCAAGATGATCCAGGCGCCGATCTTCCACGTGAACGGCGACGACCCGGAAGCGGTGCTGTTCGTTACCCAGCTGGCCGTCGACTACCGCATGCAGTTCAAGCGTGACGTGGTCATCGACCTGGTCTGCTACCGCCGCCGCGGCCACAACGAGGCCGACGAGCCGAGCGGCACCCAGCCGCTGATGTACCAGCAGATCGCCAAGCAGCGCACCACCCGCGACCTGTATGCCGACGAGCTGATCGCCGCCGGCGTGCAGACCGCCGAGCAGGCCCAGGAGAAGGTCGACGAATACCGCGACGCCCTGGACAACGGCCTGCACGTGGTGAAGAGCCTGGTCAAGGAGCCGAACAAGGAGCTGTTCGTCGACTGGCGTCCGTACGTCGGCCATGCCTGGACCGCGCGTCACGACACCCGCTTCGACCTGAAGACCCTGCAGGAGCTGTCCAACAAGCTGCTGGAGACTCCGGACGGCTTCGTCATGCAGCGCCAGGTGCAGAAGATCTACGAAGACCGCGCCAAGATGTCGGCCGGCGGCATGCCGATCAACTGGGGCTTCGCCGAGAACCTGGCCTACGCCACCCTGCTGTTCGAAGGCCACCCGGTGCGCATGACCGGTCAGGACGTCGGCCGCGGCACCTTCTCGCACCGCCACGCGGCGCTGCACAACCAGAAGGACGACTCGGTCTACATCCCCCTGGCCCACCTGTTCGACGGCCAGCCGCGCGTCAGCCTGTACGACTCCTTCCTCTCGGAAGAAGCGGTGCTGGCCTTCGAATACGGCTACGCCACCACCATGCCGAACGCGCTGGTGATCTGGGAAGCCCAGTTCGGCGACTTCGCCAACGGTGCGCAAGTGGTGATCGACCAGTTCATCACCAGCGGCGAGACCAAGTGGCAGCGCCTGTGCGGCCTGACCATGCTGCTGCCGCACGGCTACGAAGGCCAGGGCCCGGAGCACTCCTCCGCGCGTCTGGAGCGTTACCTGCAGCTGTGCGCCGAGCAGAACATCCAGGTCTGCGTACCGACCACTCCGGCGCAGGTCTACCACATGCTGCGCCGCCAGGTGATCCGTCCGCTGCGCAAGCCGCTGATCGTCATGACGCCGAAGTCGCTGCTGCGCCACAAGCTGGCCATCTCGACCCTGGAAGAGCTGGCCAACGGCTCGTTCCAGACCGTCATCAACGAGATCGACAGCCTGGATCCGAAGAAGGTCGACCGCATCGTCCTGTGCAGCGGAAAGGTGTACTACGACCTGCTGGAGAAGCGCCGCGCCGAAGGCCGCGAGAACATCGCGATCGTCCGCCTGGAACAGCTCTACCCGTTCCCGGAAGACGACCTGGCCGAGGTCCTGTCGCAGTACAAGAACCTCAAGCACATCGTCTGGTGCCAGGAAGAGCCGATGAACCAGGGTGCCTGGTACTGCTCGCAGCACCACATGCGCCGTGTCATCGCCGCGCACAAGAAGGGCCTCAACCTGGAATACGCCGGCCGCGACGGCTCGGCCGCCCCGGCTTGCGGCTACGCTTCGATGCACGCCGAGCAGCAGGAAAAACTGCTGCAAGACGCCTTCACTGTTTAACGCCAACGCGCAGTAGATACCGAATTTAAGGAAACACACAGAATGGCTATCGAAATCAAAGCCCCAACCTTCCCGGAATCGGTTGCCGACGGCACCGTCGCCACCTGGCACAAGAAGGTCGGTGAAGCCGTCAAGCGTGACGAACTGATCGTCGACATCGAGACCGACAAGGTGGTCATCGAGGTGCTGGCCGAGGCCGACGGCGTACTGGCCGAGATCGTCAAGAACGAAGGCGACACCGTCCTCTCCAACGAACTGCTCGGCAAGCTGAGCGAAGGCGGCGCCGCTGCCGCCGCTCCGGCCCCGGCCGCCGCCGCTCCGGCTGCTGCCCCGGCTGCCGCTGCCGCTCCGGCCGCCGCCGGCGAAGACGCCATCCTCTCGCCGGCCGCGCGCAAGCTGGCCGAAGAGAACGGCATCGACCCGAACAGCATCGCCGGCACCGGCAAGGGCGGTCGCGTGACCAAGGAAGACGTGGTTGCCGCCGTCGAGGCCAAGAAGAACGCCCCGGCAGCCGCTCCGGCCGCCGCCAAGCCGGCCGCTCCGGCCGCCGAGGCCCCGGTGTTCGCCGCCGGCGACCGCGTCGAGAAGCGCGTGCCGATGACCCGCCTGCGCGCCAAGGTCGCCGAGCGCCTGGTCGAAGCCCAGTCCTCCATGGCCATGCTGACTACCTTCAACGAAGTCAACATGAAGCCGATCATGGACCTGCGCAACAAGTACAAGGACCTGTTCGAGAAGAAGCACAACGGCGTGCGCCTGGGCTTCATGTCCTTCTTCGTCAAGGCCGCCACCGAAGCCCTGAAGCGCTTCCCCGGCGTCAACGCCTCGATCGACGGCAACGACATCGTCTACCACGGCTACCAGGACATCGGTGTCGCCGTGTCCAGCGACCGCGGCCTGGTGGTACCGGTACTGCGCAACGCCGAGTTCATGAGCCTGGCCGAGATCGAGAACGGCATCGCCACCTTCGGCAAGAAGGCCAAGGACGGCAAGCTGTCCATCGAAGACATGACCGGTGGTACTTTCACCATTTCCAACGGTGGCGTATTTGGTTCCCTCTTGTCGACTCCGATCGTCAACCCGCCGCAGACCGCCATCCTCGGCATGCACAAGATCCAGGAACGCCCGATGGCCGTTAACGGCCAGGTGGTGATCCTGCCGATGATGTACCTGGCGCTGTCCTACGACCACCGCATGATCGACGGCAAGGAAGCGGTGAGCTTCCTGGTCGCCATGAAGGACCTGCTGGAAGACCCGGCTCGTCTGCTGCTGGACGTCTGATTCGTCATTTCACCTGACGGCCCCGTACTACACGACGGCCCCGCGAGGGGCCGTCCGCTTCACCGGAATAAGGATTGAGATATGAGCCAGAAATTCGACGTGGTTGTGATTGGTGCCGGCCCCGGCGGCTACGTGGCTGCCATCCGTGCCGCCCAGCTCGGCCTGAAGACCGCCTGCATCGAGAAGTACATCGGCAAGGAGGGCAAGGTCGCCCTCGGCGGTACCTGCCTGAACGTAGGCTGCATTCCGTCCAAGGCGCTGCTGGACAGCTCCTACAAGTACCACGAGGCCAAGGAAGCCTTCGCCGTCCATGGTATCGAAGCCAAGGGCGTCACCATCGACGTACCGGCCATGGTCGCGCGCAAGGCCAACATCGTTAAGAACCTGACCGGCGGCATCGCCACCCTGTTCAAGGCCAACGGCGTCACCTCCTTCGAAGGCCACGGCAAGGTGCTGGCCAACAAGCAGGTCGAAATCACCGGCCTGGACGGCAAGGTGCAGGTCCTGGAAGCCGAGAACATCATCATCGCTTCCGGTTCCAAGCCGGTCGAGATCCCGCCGGCTCCGCTGACCGACGACATCATCGTCGACTCCACCGGCGCCCTGGAATTCCAGGCCGTGCCGAAGAAGCTGGGCGTGATCGGCGCCGGCGTCATCGGCCTGGAGCTGGGTTCGGTCTGGGCCCGCCTGGGTGCCGAAGTCACCGTCCTGGAAGCCCTGGACAAGTTCCTCCCGGCCGCCGACGAGCAGATCGCCAAGGAAGCCCTGAAGGTCCTGACCAAGCAAGGCCTGAACATCCGCCTGGGCGCCCGCGTCACCGGCACCGAGGTGAAGAAGAAGCAGGTCACCGTGACCTTCACCGACGCCAATGGCGAGCAGAAGGAAACCTTCGACAAGCTGATCGTGGCCGTGGGCCGTCGCCCGGTGACCACCGACCTGCTGGCCGCCGACAGCGGCGTGACCCTCGACGAGCGTGGCTTCATCTTCGTCGACGACCAGTGCAAGACCAGCGTTCCGGGCGTGTTCGCCATCGGTGACGTGGTCCGCGGCGCCATGCTGGCGCACAAGGCCTCGGAAGAGGGCGTGATGGTCGCCGAGCGCATCGCCGGCCACAAGGCGCAGATGAACTACGACCTGATCCCGTCGGTCATCTACACCCACCCGGAAATCGCCTGGGTCGGCAAGACCGAGCAGCAGCTCAAGGGCGAAGGCGTCGAAGTCAACGTCGGCACCTTCCCGTTCGCCGCCAGCGGCCGCGCCATGGCTGCCAACGACACCACCGGCCTGGTCAAGGTCATCGCCGATGCCAAGACCGACCGCGTCCTGGGCGTCCACGTGATCGGCCCGAGCGCCGCCGAGCTGGTCCAGCAGGGCGCGATCGCCATGGAATTCGGCACCAGCGCCGAAGACCTGGGCATGATGGTCTTCTCCCACCCGACTCTGTCCGAGGCGCTGCACGAAGCGGCCCTGGCGGTGAATGGCCACGCCATCCACATCGCCAACCGCAAGAAGCGCTGAGGCGGTAGGACCACGGCGGGGCAGGGCGGCAGTCATTCGCGAGGGGCTGTCGTGACCACCCCGCCGGATTCCCGCGCCGCGGCGCGGGAATCACAGGTGGTGCGGCGCCACGAGCGCTGCGCCGAATGCGCAATACCCAAGACGAAAAACGGTAGACAAGCATGAATCTCCACGAGTATCAGGGTAAGCAGCTGTTCGCTGAGTACGGCCTGCCCGTATCCAAGGGCTTCGCCGTCGACACACCCGAAGAGGCCGCAGAAGCCTGTGAGAAAATCGGTGGCACCGAGTGGGTCGTGAAAGCCCAGGTGCACGCCGGTGGCCGCGGCAAGGCGGGCGGTGTGAAGCTGGTCAAGAGCAAGGAGGACGCCAAGGCGTTCGCCGCCAACTGGCTGGGCAAGCGTCTGGTGACCTACCAGACCGACGCCAATGGCCAGCCGGTCAGCAAGATCCTGGTGGAATCCTGCACCGACATCGACAAGGAGCTGTACCTCGGCGCCGTCGTCGACCGTTCCAGCCGCCGTATCGTCTTCATGGCCTCCACCGAAGGTGGCGTGGACATCGAGAAGGTCGCCCACGACACTCCCGAGAAGATCCTCAAGGCCACCATCGACCCGCTGGTCGGCGCCCAGCCGTTCCAGGGCCGCGAGCTGGCCTTCCAGCTGGGCCTGAAAGGCGACCAGATCAAGCAGTTCGTGCACATCTTCGTCGGCCTGGCCAAGCTGTTCCAGGACTACGACCTGGCCCTGCTCGAAGTCAACCCGCTGGTGATCAAGAAAGACGGCAACCTGCACTGCCTGGACGCCAAGATCAACATCGACTCCAACGCCCTGTACCGTCAGCCCAAGCTGCGCGCCATGCACGACCCGTCCCAGGACGACGCCCGTGAAGCCCATGCGCAGAAGTGGGAGCTGAACTACGTCGCGCTGGAAGGCAACATCGGCTGCATGGTCAACGGCGCCGGCCTGGCCATGGGCACCATGGACATCGTCAACCTGCACGGCGGCAAGCCGGCCAACTTCCTCGACGTTGGCGGCGGCGCGACCAAAGAGCGCGTGACCGAAGCGTTCAAGATCATCCTCTCCGACAGCAACGTCGCTGCCGTACTGGTGAACATCTTCGGCGGCATCGTCCGCTGCGACATGATCGCCGAAGGCATCATCGGTGCCGTTAAAGAAGTCGGCGTGAAGGTTCCGGTTGTCGTCCGTCTGGAAGGCAACAACGCCGAACTCGGCGCCAAGGTACTGGCCGAAAGCGGTCTGAACATCATCGCGGCGACCAGCCTGACCGACGCTGCCCAGCAAGTCGTCAAGGCCGCGGAGGGTAAGTAATGAGCATCCTGATCAACAAAGACACCAAGGTCATCTGCCAGGGCTTCACCGGCTCGCAGGGCACCTTCCACAGCGAACAGGCCATCGCCTACGGCACCAAGATGGTCGGCGGCGTGACCCCCGGCAAGGGCGGCACCACCCACCTGGGCCTGCCGGTGTTCGACACCGTCAAGCAAGCCGTCGAAGCCACCGGCGCCGAAGCCTCGGTGATCTACGTTCCGGCTCCGTTCTGCAAGGACTCGATCCTGGAAGCCGCCTTCGGTGGCATCAAGCTGATCGTCTGCATCACCGAAGGCATCCCGACCCTCGACATGCTGGACGCCAAGGTCAAGTGCGACGAGCTGGGCGTGCGCCTGATCGGCCCGAACTGCCCGGGCGTGATCACCCCCGGCGAGTGCAAGATCGGCATCATGCCCGGTCACATCCACCTGCCGGGCAAAGTGGGCATCGTGTCGCGTTCCGGCACCCTGACCTACGAAGCCGTGAAGCAGACCACCGACGCCGGCTTCGGCCAGTCCACCTGCGTGGGCATCGGTGGCGACCCGATCCCGGGCTCCAACTTCATCGACATCCTGAAGCTGTTCCAGGAAGACCCGAAAACCGAAGCCATCGTCATGATCGGCGAGATCGGTGGTTCGGCTGAAGAAGAAGCCGCTGCCTACATCAAGGCCAACGTGACCAAGCCGGTGGTGTCCTACATCGCTGGCGTCACCGCACCGCCCGGCAAGCGCATGGGCCACGCCGGCGCCATCATCTCCGGTGGCAAGGGCACCGCGGACGAGAAGTTCGCCGCCCTGCAGGACGCCGGTGTGAAGACCGTGCGTTCCCTGGCCGACATCGGCAAGGCCCTGGCCGAGCTGACCGGCTGGGCGACCAAGTAAGCGTTTCGCTTATTGCTCGTCGCGAGAGGCCACCTTCGGGTGGCCTCTTGTTTTGGCGAGGCGTCGCAAGAAGTGTCGTTCAGGCGACACGCCCTTTCATCCCGCCGACGAGCTGACATACGTCAGTACAGTTCATCGGGATAGATCGTTAGGCTAGCAACTATCCCCAGCACTGCGTTCCCCACAAGGGAAGGCGTGCTAACCGCCAACTCCTACCCGGAGCGGCGGCTATTCCGGACCGTCATGGATGGCGGGACAACCAGAATGCAGGAGCAAAGGGGCCACGAGCCCATGGAAAACCTCTGCTATCGGACTTCCAAGAACAATCTCCCGTGCAGGTATGAACGCAGGCATCCCCGATGCGGCTGCGCCGTGCCCGTTCGGCTGTTGTGCCTTGGGAGGCCACGAAACCCGTTTAAGCACTGTGGTATTCCCCTAAATGAACGTCTTGAAAGGCCAGGACATCCTGGCGCTCGGCTTTATGACCTTCGCCCTGTTCGTCGGGGCCGGCAACATCATCTTCCCGCCCATCGTCGGCCTGCACTCCGGTCCGCACGTATGGATGGCAGCCCTCGGCTTCCTGATCACCGCGGTCGGCCTGCCGGTCATCACCGTGGTCGCCCTGGCCAAGGTCGGCGGCGCCATGGACACCCTGAGCCACCCCATCGGGCGCGTCGCCGGCGGCCTGCTGGCGGCGGTTTGCTACCTCTCCGTGGGCCCGCTGTTCGCCACCCCGCGCACCGCCACCGTGTCCTTCGAAGTCGGCCTGGCGCCGCTCACCGGCGACGGCCCGCTGCCGCTGTTCCTCTACAGCCTGGTGTACTTCGCCATCGTCCTGGTGATTTCCCTGTACCCCGGCAAGCTGCTGGACACCGTGGGCCGCTTCCTCGCCCCGCTGAAGATCATCGCCCTGGCCGCGCTGGGCATCGCCGCCTTCATGCTGCCGGCCGGGACCATCGGCCAGGCCGAACCGAGCTACGAGCACGCGGCCTTCTCCCAGGGCTTCATCAACGGCTACCTGACCATGGACACCCTGGGCGCCCTGGTCTTCGGCATCGTCATCGTCAACGCCATCCGCTCCCGCGGCGTGCAGTCGCCGCGCCTGATCACTCGCTACGCGGTGATCGCCGGGCTGATCGCCGGGGTAGGCCTGGCGCTGGTGTACATCAGCCTGTTCCGCCTGGGCTCGGGCAGCCACGACATCGCCGCCGGCGCAACCAACGGCGCGGCCGTGCTGCACGCCTATGTGCAGCACACCTTCGGCTCCCTGGGCAGCGGCTTCCTCGCCGTGCTCATCGCCCTGGCCTGCCTGGTCACCGCCGTGGGCCTGACCTGCGCCTGCGCCGAATACTTCTGCCGCATCCTGCCGCTGTCCTACCGCAGCCTGGTGGTGATCCTGGCCGGCTTCTCGCTGCTGGTGTCCAACCTCGGCCTGACCAAGCTGATCCAGTTCTCGGTGCCGGTGCTGACCGCCATCTACCCGCCGTGCATCGTGCTGGTGGCGCTGAGCTTCTGCGCCGGCCTGTGGAAGTCGCAGACACGCATAGTCGCGCCGGTGATGGCGGTGTCGCTGGCGTTCGGCATGGTCGACGCGCTCAAGGGCGCCGGCTTCGCCGTGCCGGAATGGCTGGCTCATCTGCCGCTGTCCGAGCAGGGCCTGGCCTGGCTGATCCCCTCGGTGGCCATGCTCGCCGTGATGGTGGTGATCGATCGTCTGCTCGGCGAACCGAGCGAAGCCGTGGCCTGACCGGGCCCGCTGCAATGAGAAAGGCCGCCCACGAGGCGGCCTTTTTCGTTGCGCTGTCTTGCCGACGCGCCGAGGTGCTTTTGCTTGCTCGCGAATGGGAGTCGTCGGTGGCTACAGCGTTGGGTGTAAGAGCGCCCTCTCCCCAACCCTCTCCCGCAAGCGGGAGAGGGGGCTGTCCGGCGTGGGTGGTGAGTCCGGAGTCATCCGGATGCTCCCCAACCACGCGAACACGGGAACGTAGGGCGTATAACCGTTCGCGGTTATACGCCGTTGGACGTGCCTCTCAGATGTACTCCACCGAGAACTCCAGCTTCGCCGTGACGCGGCCGCTTACGGTGCCCGTGGTCCCGGCGCGGTAGTAGTGGGCGTGGTAGTCGAAGGTCATGACCGAGTCGGCCACCTGCGGGGAGTTGTTTTCGTTGGTCATCAGGTCGATGGTGGCGTAGGTGCCGTTGCGCAGCTGGATTTCGATGTCCGAGTTGCCGTCGCCGCTCTGGTTCCGGAGGTTGCCGGTCGCGGGGTTCACCCCGGTGGAGGCGAACTTGGGGCGGACCCAGGCCGGCGCGCCGCTTTCACCGCAGCCGGTGAGGGTGATGGTGAATGGCGTGTCGCCGGCGAAATCCCCGGCGTTCTGCAGCTTTTCCCAGCCGACCGGCTTCAAGGTCACGGCGCCATGTTCGCCCTGGCCGTTGACGGCGACGGCGCAGGTGGAAGGGGTGATGTATCCGTCGAAGCCCACCGAGCCTGCGGCGGCTTGGGCGTTGCTGGCCAGTAGGGTTGTGGACAGGGCGAAGGCAAAGGCAATTGTTTTCATTTTGGTCCAACTACAAGTGAGGGATGTCGGGTTTGTGCGCTTGCTCACGACTCACTGGGCGATCTGCACAGATGCGCCGGCAATGCCGTGATGGCCGCCGCGATTCTAGGACAGGGCTTTTGAGGGAAAGGCTCGTTTGCTTGTAGGAATTGCCTTCGGTTTGGGGCGGTCAAATGTCCCGATGGGGGAGGTGACGCAGCTTCGTGTCTTCCCGCCGACATCCGGCGTCTATCTGCCGCGTTCTCCCTCAATCACCCGATCAACAGGCCCGGCCCGCCGACAGGGCCCGCCAAGGAAGCCCATGACCGACGTCGTCGACCTCTTCGATATCCAGTACCTGTGGAACCTGCTGGCCATGCTCTGGTTCGCCTTCTGCTGGGTCGGCTATGCCCGCTACGCCAGCCACAGGGCCCGCGACACCGCGTGCCTGGCCAGCGTGCTGCACCTCTACCGCAAGGACTGGATGCGCCGCCTGCTGCTGCGCGACAACCGCGTGGCCGATGCCAGCGTGATCGGCAACCTGGAGCGCAACGCCTCGTTCTTCGCCTCCAGCACCCTGATCATCCTGGCCGGCATCCTCACCCTGCTGGGCTCGGCCGAGCGCACCGTGTCGGTGCTGGCCGACCTGCCTTTCGTGGCCTCGCCGACCCGCGGGCTGTCGGAGTTGAAGCTGCTGTGCCTGGCAGTGGTGTTCGTGTATGCCTTCTTCACCTTCAGCTGGTGCATGCGCCAGTACAACTTCGCCGCGGTGCTGGTGGGCTCGGCGCCGATGATCGGCGAGCGCCACGTCGGCGAGCAGGAGCGCAACGCCTTCGCCGAGCGCGCCGCGCGGGTGGTGTCCATGGCCGCGCACCAGTTCAACCAGGGCCTGCGTTCCTACTACTTCGGCCTGGCCATGCTGGCCTGGTTCATCAACCCGTGGATCTTCATGCTGGTCACCGCCGGGGTGGTCGGGGTGCTGTACCAGCGCGAGTTCCACTCCGACGTGCTCAAGGTGATGGTGTTCACCCCCACGCCCCACGCGGAGCCGGCGAAAGAGCCGGAGTGAAGAAACGACAAGGCCCGCGAATGCGGGCCTTGTGCGTTGTACGGGGAGCGGGCGGTTACTTCTGCTCCTCGTTGGACGGCGCCGGCGCGGTGTCCGGAGCCGGGGTGGTCGGCGCCGGAGCGGCTTCGTTGGCCGGCGGCGTGGTCGGCGCGGGGGTCGCCGGCTGCTCGGTGCTCGGCGCGGCCGGCGGGGCCTTGGGCTCTTCTTTCTTGTCGCAACCGGCCAGAGTCAGGCCTGCAACCAGCATCAGAGCGAAGGGAAGGGTTTTTTTCATCGTGGAGCCTCCATGTGCGGCGTTCCTGGTGTTAGCCCTTTGAGCTGAGGCCCGCCTCAGAAGTTCAACGCAAGTTTGCGCCGACGCTACGATTATTCACTGCAGGGCCCGTTGGCGGCGGAGTATCATGCGCTTTCGAGCAGCCCGGGGCCCCGATCCGCATGAGTGAAATGTCCATTCTAGAGCGTGCGCAGCGCTTCCTCGCCGTCCTGCGCCATTGCCAGGTGCTGGGCATCGCGGCCCATGCCGCGGACGAAAAGGGTTTGACCCTGCGCCTGCCTTATAGCGAAGCGATCGTTGGCAATCCGGAAACCGGCGTGATCCACGGCGGCGCCATCACCACCCTGATGGACACCACCTGCGGCATCTCCACCATCTGCGTGCTGCCGCAGTTCGAGATCTGCCCGACCCTCGACCTGCGCATCGACTACATGCACCCGGCCGAGCCGCACAAGGACATCTTCGGTTTCGCCGAGTGCTACCGGGTGACGCCCACCGTCATCTTCACCCGCGGCATCGCCTACCAGGACGACCCCGAGCAGCCCATCGCCCACGTGGTCGGCACCTTCATGCGCCTGGGCAAGGGCGCCACCGGCGCTACGGTGGGCGCCAAGGGGGAGGGCGCATGAGCACGCCGGACATCGAGCAGCTGCTGCGGCAGATGCACCAGGACAACGACTTCAGCCCGCTGCTGGAGATGATCCCCTACGCCCGGCTGATCGGTATCCGCTGCCTGCGCCTGGGCGAGGAGGTGATCTTCCACCTGCCGGCCAGCCGCGACAACATCGGCAACCCGACGTTGCCGGCGCTGCACGGCGGGGTGATCGCCGGCTTCATGGAGCACGCGGCCATGCTGCACCTGCTGATGCTCATGGGTGTGCCGCACCTGCCGAAGATCATCGACTTCTCCGTCGACTACCTGCGCGCCGGGCACTTCCGCGACACCTACGCCCAGTGCCAGGTGTGGCGCCAGGGCCGGCGCGTGGCCAACGTCGCCATCACCGCCTGGCAGACCAGCCGCGCCGAGCCGATCGCCACCGCGCGGGCGCATTTCAAGGTCGACGGCGCCTGAGGCCGGGGGCGCGATGGACACGCTGCTGATCCTCGGCGGGCTGCTGCTGATCCTGGCCGGCTACGCCTGGCTGGTCATGCTGGCGTTCGCGCGCGGCCCGCTGTGGGGCCTGGCCTGCCTGCTGCCGCCCCTGGCGCCGGTGTTCCTGGCGCGGCACTGGGGCTTCGCGCGCAAGGCGCTGTTCCTCGGCGCCCTGGGCTGCATTCCCCTGGTCGTCGGCCTGGCCATGCTCGCCAGCCGCGACAGCGCGCGGCTGGAGGCCATTCTCAGCCTGCAGTGGCTGCGCAGCGAGCCCGTGGCGGCGCCGGAGCTGGACATCGCCCTGCGCGGCGAACTCGATGGCCAGGCCTTCGCGCCGCAGCAGGCGGAGCTGATCGACGGCGTGCTCAGCCTGCGCGAGGGCCAGGACTTCTATGCCCACCGCGAGGTGCGCATCCGCCTGGCCGCCCAGCCGCACGGGCCGCTGCGCCTGGACGTGCTGCCGGACGACCGCGGGCCGCGGCCCGTGGTAGAGGTCAGTTGGCTGGCGCCGGGCGCCGACCTGCCCGAGGCCGTGCGCCTGGAACGCGGCTACAGCCTGCACCTGGACCTGCGGCCCGAGGCGCCCAACCGCCTGCGCGGCGACTTCCACCTGGTGCTGCCGACGCAGTACCGCACCACCCTCAGCGGCCGCATCGAGCTGTACACCGACCGCCTGCGCTACCGCGACGGCCAGGTGGACACCCGTTTCGACTCCGCCGACACCCTGGCCTACGTCCTGCGCGACTACCTGCAGCGGCGCTTCCCGGGCCGCCAGCTGGAATTGCCCGCATCGCGCCTGGAGCCTCTGGGCTCGATCATGCAGGTGCCGCTGGACTTCCGCCTGGACGGCGAAGCGCAACACCTGGACCTGGAGCTTGCGCGCAGCGCCAACCGCGGCTGGGCGGTGCGCGGCGACCGCTACCCGAAGCTGGCGCCGCGCGCCGAGGCCAGCGCCCCGGCGGCCGAACCCGGGCCCGCCGCGCCGCAGCCCGGCAGCGCGACGCGGCCGCTGAGCCTGGAGCGCCTGCAGGCCGAGCCGCAACGCTACGTCAACCGCGGCATGCGCGTGACCACCGAGCGCGGGCGCGTGGCCGAAGGCGTGTTCACCGGCCTGGACGCGAACGGCCGGGTGGTCATCCGCCACCTGCTCACCGGCGCCGGCCAGGCCAGCTACAGCCTGCGGCCTGCGGAGATCAGCGCCATCGAACTCCTGCCGCAATGACGTTCGTCGCGGCAAGCCCTTGAAAAGCTTCAGGAAGCCCCCATCTCGCTGACATCCGCCGCCCGATGCGGCTTTTGTCATCCTCGGAGCGAGAAACGATGAGCGTGGAGACTCAAAAAGAGACACTGGGCTTTCAGACCGAAGTGAAGCAACTGCTTCACCTGATGATCCATTCCCTGTATTCGAATAAGGAAATCTTCCTCCGCGAACTGATTTCCAACGCCTCCGACGCGGCCGACAAGCTGCGTTTCGAGGCCCTGGCCAAGCCCGAGCTGCTCGAAGGCGGCGCCGAGCTGAAGATCCGCGTCAGCTTCGACAAGGACGCCAGGACCGTCACCCTCGAAGACAACGGCATCGGCATGAGCCGCGAGGAAGTGATCGCGCACCTGGGCACCATCGCCAAGTCCGGCACCGCCGACTTCCTGAAGAACCTCTCGGGCGACCAGAAGAAGGACTCGCACCTGATCGGCCAGTTCGGCGTGGGCTTCTACAGCGCCTTCATCGTCGCCGACAAGGTCGACGTCTTCACCCGCCGCGCCGGCGCCCCGGCCAGCGAGGGCGTGCACTGGTCGTCCAAGGGCGAGGGCGAGTTCGAAGTCGCCACCATCGACAAGCCCGAGCGCGGCACCCGCATCGTCCTGCACCTGAAGAGCGGTGAGGAAGAGTTCGCCGACGGCTGGCGCCTGCGCAACATCATCAAGAAATACTCCGACCACATCGCCCTGCCCATCGAGCTGCCGAAGGAATTCCACGGCGAAGAGAAGGACAAGCCGGCCGAGCCGGAATGGGAAGTGGTCAACCGCGCCAGCGCCCTGTGGACCCGTCCGCGCACCGAGATCAAGGACGAGGAATACCAGGAGTTCTACAAGCACACCGCCCACGACTTCGAGAACCCGCTGACCTGGAGCCACAACAAGGTCGAAGGCAAGCTGGAGTACACCTCGCTGCTCTACGTGCCCGGCCGCGCGCCCTTCGACCTGTACCACCGCGAGGCCCCGCGCGGGCTGAAGCTGTACGTGCAGCGCGTGTTCATCATGGACCAGGCCGAGCAGTTCCTGCCGCTGTACCTGCGCTTCATCAAGGGCGTGGTGGACTCCAACGACCTGTCGCTGAACGTCTCCCGCGAGATCCTCCAGTCCGGCCCGGTGATCGACTCGATGAAGTCGGCGCTGACCAAGCGCGTGCTGGACATGCTGGAGAAACTGGCGAGCAGCGACGCCGAGGCCTACAAGGGCTTCTGGAAGAACTTCGGCCAGGTCCTCAAGGAAGGCCCGGCGGAAGACTTCGCCAACAAGGAGAAGATCGCGGGCCTGCTGCGCTTCGCCTCCACCCACGACGACTCCGGCGAGCAGAGCGTGTCCCTGGCCGACTACATCGGCCGCATGAAGGAAGGCCAGGACAAGATCTACTACCTCACCGGCGAGAGCTACGCGCAGGTGAAGAACAGCCCGCACCTGGAAGTCTTCCGCAAGAAGGGCATCGAGGTGCTGCTGCTCACCGACCGCATCGACGAGTGGCTGATGAGCTACCTGCCGAGCTTCGACGGCAAGGACTTCGTCGACGTCGCCCGCGGCGACCTGGACCTGGGCAAGCTGGACTCCGAGGAGGACAAGAAGGCCCAGGAGGAAGTGGCCAAGGCGAAGGAAGGCCTGGTGGAGCGCCTGAAGGCCGCCCTCGGCGAGGAAGTCGCCGAAGTGCGCGTGTCGCACCGCCTGACCGACTCGCCGGCGATCCTCGCCATCGGCGAGGCCGACCTCGGCCTGCAGATGCGCCAGATCCTCGAGGCCAGCGGGCAGAAGGTGCCGGAATCGAAGCCGATCTTCGAGTTCAACCCGGCCCACCCGCTGATCGAGAAGCTCGACGCGGAGCCGGACGAGGACCGCTTCGGCGAACTGGCGCACATCCTCTTCGACCAGGCCGCCCTGGCCGCCGGCGACAGCCTCAAGGACCCGGCCGCCTACGTGCGTCGCCTGAACAAGCTGCTGGTGGAACTTTCCGCCTGAGCCGGTAACCTCACACAAAGCCCGCCTTAAGCGGGCTTTGTGCTTTTCCTACTCCCACTGAAGGAAGTCACCCCATGAGTCAGATCAGCGTCCAACCCGTCGCTTATGAAGTCGACGGCGTGTCCTTCGAAGGTCAACTGGTGTTCGACGCTTCCAGCACCGTGCAGCGCCCCGGCCTGCTGATGGCGCCGAACTGGATGGGCGTCGGCCAGGGCGCGCTGGACATCGCCCGCCAGGTCGCCGGCCACGGCTACGTGGTGCTGGTGGCCGACCTCTACGGCAAGGACGTGCGCCCCAATGGCCCGGAACAGGCCGGCGCCGCCATGATGCCGCTGAAGAACGACCGCGCCGCCCTGCGCCGCCGCATGCAGGGAGCCTTCAAGGCACTCCAGGCCCAGGCCGGCAAGGCGCCGATCGATGGTGCCAGGCTGGCCGCCTTCGGCTTCTGCTTCGGTGGCTGCTGCGCCCTGGACCTGGCCCGCGACGGCGCGCCGCTGGCCGCGGCGGTGTCCTTCCACGGCACCCTGGATTCGCCCAACCCGGCGGATGCGAAGAACATCAAGGGTTCGGTGCTGGTCCTCGACGGCGCCATCGACCCGCTGGTGCCGCGCGAGCAGCTGCTCGACTTCGCCAAGGAAATGAACGACGCCGGCGTGGACTGGGCGCTGACCAGCTACGGTGGCGCCGCGCATTCCTTCACCGATCCGCAAGCCCAGATTCCGGGCAAGATGCAGTACGACGCCAAAGTGGCCCGCCGGGCGTTCCAGGCGATGTACGACCTGCTGGATGAGAAGTTCGGCGAGTAGAGCGGTTTCGTTCCGCCCTGCGAAAGCCCGGCATACCGGGGCGTCCGGTGTGGCCGGCGAATCCGATCGCGGACAAGGTCCGCTCCTGCGCCCGTGCTTCCCTGCGGACCGCACCGAGGCGCTCTTCGTAGGATGGGTTGAGCTTGCGAAACCCATGCGGTTGCGGTGATGGGTATCGCTTCGCTCAACACCATCCTACGAAGAGCCATGCTCGCTCATGCTGTAGGAGCGGACTCTGTCCGCGATTGCCCCCCTTCAGCGCACCCCCTCCACCCGCGTCACCCTGGCCTCATCCGCCCGATACCCCCGCGCGCCGAACCAGCAGATGTACAGGTAGCACACCAGCGGAATGGCGAAGGACTGCAACAGGCCGATATGGTCGGCAAAGAAGCCTTGCACCAGCGGCACCAGGGCGCCGCCGACGATGGCCATGCACAGCAGGCCCGAGCCCTTGCTGGTCAGCTTGCCCAGGCCTTCCAGGGCCAGGGAGAAGATGGTCGGGAACATGATCGAGTTGAACAGGCCGATGAGGATCAGCGCCCACATCGCCACATGGCCGCCCACGCCGATGGCCACCGCCAGCAGCACGGCGTTGGTCACCGCGTTGAAGGCCAGGATGCGGTTGGGGCGGATGCTGCGCATCAGCACGCTGCCGATGAAGCGGCCGACCATGGCGCCGCCCCAGTACAGCGAGAGGAACTTGCTGGCCTGCTCGCCGGGCAGGCCGGCGATGTCCGGTTGGCCCATCAGGCTGACCAGGTAGCTGCCGATGGCCACCTCGGCGCCGACGTAGGCGAAGATGCCGACCACCCCGTACACCAGGTGCCGATGGGCGAGCAGCGACTGCCGGCCGGCGGCCGCGCCGTCGCTGGGCTCGTCGTGGCTGATGCGCGGCAGGCGGAACAGGCCGATCAGCACGGCGATGGCGAACAGCAGGGCGGCCAGCACCAGGTAGGGCATCTTCACCGAGTCGGCCTCGGCGGCGGCGCTGCCCAGTTCGCTGGCCGCGCCCGCGCCAATGGCCAGGATGGTCACCGAGCCCACCAGCGGGCCGACGGTGGTGCCCAGGGAGTTGAAGGCCTGGGTCATGTTCAGCCGGCTGGCCGCCGACTGCGGGCTGCCGAGCACGTTGACGTAGGGGTTGGCCGCCACCTGCAGCAGGGTGATGCCCGAGGCCAGGATGAACAGCGCGGCGAGGAACGCCGGGTAGGACTGCGCGCCGGCCGCCGGCAGGAACAACAGGCATCCGACGCCGGCAGTGACCAGGCCGACGATGATCCCGCGCTTGTAGCCCAGGCGCTCCACCAGCCGCCCGGCCGGGAAGGACATGACGAAGTAGGCGGTGAAGAAGCTGAACTGCACCAGCGACGCCTGCACGTAGTTGAGGGTGAACACCGCCTTCAGGTGCGGCACCAGGATGTCGTTCAGCGAGGTGATCAGGCCCCACATGAAGAACAGCACGGTGAGCACCGTGAGTGCGCCGGTGTGACGATTCTGCTCTGGCATGGCAGCTCCAGGACGTGGAAGGAAAGGGGGGAGGGCCGCGGCTCAGCGCGGCAGCTCGATGCGCTCGCGCTCGCCGGGGACCGTCGGCCAGTCGCCGGCGGCCCAGCGCCGGCGGGCCTCGTCGATCAGCGCGGGGTCGCTGGCGACGAAGTTCCAGTTCATCCGCCGCGCGCCGTCCAGCGGCTCGCCGCCGATGAGCACCGCGCGGCAGTCGGCGCAGGCGCTTAGCACCGGGCTTTCGCCCTCGGGCAGGACCAGCAGCTGGCGCAGCGGCGCGGGGTCGTCGTCGAGCAGCGCCTCGCCTTCCAACAGATAGAGCGCCCTTTGCGGATGTTCAGGCGGCAGCGTCAGGGTGCTGCCGGCGACCATCTGGATGTCGGCGTACAGGGTCGGCGACAGCACCGGCACCGGCGAGACCAGGCAGAAGCCGCTGCCGGCGATCAGGCGGATGCGCACCCCCAGGCTCTCGCTCTGCGGCAGGCTGGCCAGCGGGTGATGGCTGTAGCTGGGCTCGCGGCCTTCCTCGGCCTGCGGCAGGGCCAGCCAGAGCTGCAGGCCGTGCAGGCGCGAGCCGTTTTCGCGCAGCGCCTGCGGGGTGCGCTCGACGTGGGCGGCGCCGCGTCCGGCGGTCATCCAGCTGACGTCGCCGGGCAGCACCAGTTGGTCCGAGCCCAGGCTGTCCTTGTGCTGCACCTGGCCTTCGAACAGGTAGGTGAGGGTGGACAGGCCGATGTGCGGGTGCTGGTTGATGTTCATGCCCTGGCCTGGTGCGAAGTCGGTGGCCAGCATGTGGTCGAAGAACACGAAGGGGCCGATGCTGCGGAACTGCGCGGAGGGCAGGGCGCGCAGGATGGGCATGCCCTCCACGTCGTCGGCGTGGGGGCGGATGGCGAAGGGGGCGGCGGTCATGGCGAGGCTTCCGGAAGGCTATGGCCAATAGGATAGCCGCTCGCCGCCGCAGCGCTGCGCCCGGGCGCGGGCCGCCTCGTTTCGTGCGCCGGCTGCCTGCCGCCGCCGGGCCGACGGTCAGATTTGTGAGTCGCAGTGGCGCGACCTGTCATTGCGGAGCCTTCGCTGCCTGAAGTCCAATCCGTCTGGATCGCGCTTTCGTGTGATGGGCGTTCATGCTTTCGGGTTGGCAAGTGGGGAAACAGTTTGTTACCTTGCTTGCACTATCGTGCCAGATTCCGCGTGCAGGGGATTCGCCAGAGGAGCCAGCGGGCGCCGGCAAGCGCCATCCGAGGAGTTGTACTGCTGAGCCGCGACCACGCAGGCCAGCAGCCGAGAAACGAATAACAACAGCGCCGGACGCAATGCCCGGGGCGATAAATCTTGGCCGTCATGGAGGTAATGCTTCGATGAACCGTCGTACGTGCATCGAAAGGGGTTGGGGCAACCCGTCGTTCTGGGCGCCCAGGCGCGCCGGCGCGCTCATGGGGCTGCTGCCGTTGCTGGTGGCGGGCAGTGTCCAGGCCGTCGAATTCAGCTTCGCCGACAACCAGGTCACCGGCTCCCTGGACAGCACCCTGTCCTATGGCGCCATGTGGCGCGTGCAGGGCCGCGGGACCGAGAACATAGACGACATCAACACCGACGACGGCAACCGCAACTTCGACAAAGGGCTGGTCTCCCAGGTGTTCAAGCTCACCTCGGACCTCTCGGCCAAGTACCGGAACTACGGCCTGTTCATGCGTGGCACCGCCTACTACGACACGCAGATCATGGACAAGCGCAACGACTACCTGAGCACCACCGACGGCGTCGAGCGCCCCAGCCAGTCCTACCCCGACGACGACCGCTTCACCCAGGACACCCGCCACATCGCCGGGCGCAAGGCCGAGCTGCTCGATGCCTACCTCTCCGGCGACTGGGACGTCGCCGAACACCCGGTCACCGGGCGCGTCGGCCGCCAGGTGCTGAACTGGGGCGAGAGCACCTTCTACCGCGGCGGCATCAACACCATCAACCCGGTGGACGCCTCGCGCTTCCACCTGCCGGGCTCGGAGCTCAAGGAAGTGCTGGTGCCGGTGGAGGCGCTGAGCTTCAACCTCGGGCTGACCGACAACCTGTCGATGGAAAGCTACTACCAGTGGAAGTGGAAGGAGACGCGCCTGGACCCGGTGGGCACCTATTTCGCCGACACCGACCTGTTCGCCGACGGCGGCGACGTCGCCTACACCACCGAAGACAGCCCGGAGTTCAAGCAGCTGCTGGCCGGCTACCCGCTGGTGGCCGGGCTCGGCCTGCTGGGCAACGGCCCGGCCGGCCCGAACGCCTATCTCAACCCCAACACCGGCACCTTCAAGGTCGCCAGCATCGGCAAGGACCTCGATGCCCGCGACAGCGGCGAATACGGCGTGGCCTTCCGCTATATCGCCGAGCAGCTCAACTCCACCGAGTTCGGCCTGTACTTCGTCAACTACCACGCCAAGGAACCCCAGGTGGCGGTGGACCTGCGCAGCTACCAGGGCGCCGACATCGCCGCCCTCAACGGCGTGCTCGGCCCGCTGGGCCTGGGCGAGGCGGTGCCCGGCCTGGCCACCCTGGACCTGGCCAGCAACGCCCAGGCGCGCCGCGACTACGTCGAAGACATCCGCATGTACGGCTTCAGCTTCAACACCACCCTCGGCGACGCCTCGGTGGCCGGCGAGCTGGCCTACCGGCCGAACATGCCGATCAGCATCGCGGCCACCAACGACCTGCTCGGCGACCTGCTGACCCAGGGCGTGCTCGGCCAGACCAACCTCTACGACGCCAACACCCCGGCCGACCAGGCCTGCGCGGCGGTGTCCGGCAAGCAGCTGTGCCGCGGCTCGCTGTTCCAGAACTACGAGCGCGCCGAGACCTACAACGCCTCGCTGACCGGCATCTACAACTTCGGCCCGCACATGACCTTCGACTCGGTGGTGGGCGTGGCCGAGGTGGCCGGCGAGTTCATCCGCGGCAGCAGCCTGGAGTACACCGCCTGGGACGGCAGCAAGCGCCGCTTCGTCGGCGCCCAGGACAAGTCCTATGTCGGCGGCTCCGACGACGGCGACCAGATCAGCCGCGACAGCTACGGCTACACCCTGCTGCTCAGCGGCACCTGGAACGACGTGTTCGCCGGCGTGAAGCTCAGCCCCTACGTGGTCTACCAGGACGACTTCAAGGGCAACTCCGACCGCACCGGCAACTTCATCGAAGGGCGCAAGGCCTACACCCTCGGCGCCGACGCCACCTACCTGAACACCTTCCAGGTGGGCATGCAGTACACCAACTACTACGGCGCCGGGGTGAACAACTCCATGCGTGACCGGGACAACGTCTCGATCAGCGCCAAGTACTCGTTCTGATCAGCCAGGTGATGGAGACTCGCATGATCGCCAAGAAACCCATGATCGCGCTGCTGGCCCTGGCGGCCCTGGTGGCGACCGACGCCCGCGCGGCGGTGAGCGCCGACCAGGCCGCACAGCTCAAGAGCAGCCTGACGCCGCTGGGCGCCGAGAAGGCCGGCAATGCCGCCGGCAGCATCCCCGCCTGGAGCGGCGGCCTGACCCAGGCCCCGGCCGGCTACAAGGGCCCGGGCAGCCACCACGTCGACCCCTTCGCCGGCGACAAGCCGCAGTTCACCATCACCAAGGCCAACCTGGAGCAGTACAAGGCGAACCTGACCCCCGGCCAGATCGCCCTGTTCAACACCTACCCGGACAGCTTCCAGATGCCGGTCTACCCGACCCGCCGCAGCGGCGCGGCGCCGCAGTGGGTGTACGACAACACCTTCCGCAACGCCACCAGCGGCAAGCTGGTGGAAGGCGGCAACGGCTTCGCCGACGCCTACGGCGGCATTCCCTTCCCGATCCCGCAGAGCGGCCTGGAAGCGCTGTGGAACCACATCGCCCGCTACCGCGGCAGCTACATCGAACGGCGCTCGGCGCAGACCGGCGTGCAGCGCAACGGCGCCTACTCGCTGGTGACCAGCCAGGACGCCGCGCTGTTCCGCTTCTACGATCCGAAAGGCAGCTTCGAGCAGTTGGGCAACACCCTGTTCTACTACATGACCTTCACCACCGCCCCGGCGCGCCTGGCGGGCGAGGGCGCGCTGGTGCAGGAGACCCTCGACCAGGTCAAGGAACCGCGCCAGGCCTGGGGCTACAGCCCCGGCCAGCGCCGCGTGCGGCGCGCCCCGACGCTGGCCTACGACACCCCGATCGAGGACTCCGACGGCCTGCGCACCGCCGACGACACCGACATGTATAACGGCGCCCCGGACCGCTACAACTGGACCCTGGTGGGCAAGAAGGAAATCTACATCCCCTATAACAACTACCGGGTCACCAGCCCCGAGGTGAAGTACAAGGACCTGCTCACCCCCGGCCACATCAACCCGAAATACACCCGCTACGAGCTGCACCGGGTGTGGGTGGTGGAAGGCAAGCTCAAGCCCGGCGCGCGGCACATCTACAGCAAGCGCACCCTGTACCTCGACGAAGACAGCTGGGGCGCGGCGGTGGTCGACCAGTACGACGGCCGCGGCGAGCTGTGGCGGGTGTCGATGGCCTACCTGAAGAACTTCTACGAACAGCCCATGGTCTGGACCGCGCTGGACACCTTCCACGACCTGCAGTCGCGGCGCTACAGCGTGCAGTGGCTGGACAACGAGGAGCCGGGCACCGCCGACTTCAGCAAGCCCGCGCCGGACGTGGCGGAGTTCAGCCCGGCGGCGCTGCGGAGGAAAGCTTCGCGCTAGGGCGTGCTTTTTTGGAGCGAGCTTGCTCGCGAATGGAGTTTCCCGGAGGCTGCTGTGCTTTGGGTTGACTCCGCCCCCTCTCCCTAACCCTCGGCTGCGCGCCCCGCCCTGAAGGGAGAGGGGACCGTTCGGTGCGGTCGGATGTTTCGGCGTTAGCCAGCTTGTACCGAGTGCCCGGCTAACACCAAATCCTTTCTCGGCACGGACAAGCCCCCTCTCCCTTCAGGGAGAGGGTTGGGGAGAGGGTGCTCTCGCATCGCACAGAAGCCCCAGACAAACGTAGGGCGAATAACCGTTCGCGGTTATCCGCCGCCTGACCGTGGCCCCACAACGCTCCGACCCCAACCACGAAGCCAGCCACGAGATAGCTGTAACGGCGTACAACCGCGAACGGTTGTACGCCCTACGACTCCCACCCCCCACCCAACGCCTTGTACAGCAGCGCCAGGTTCACCCCCACCGCCTCGCTACTGCGCACCTGGCGCTCCTCGCTGGCCAGCAACTCGCGCTGCGCACTCAGCACATTGAGGAAATCCACCGCCCCCGCCTTGTACTGCTCGCGGGCATTGGCCAAGGCCGTGCGGCCGTGCTCCACCGCTTCATCCAGGGCCGCCAGCTCGCGCTGGTCGGCGGCGTAGTCGTTCAGCGCGTCGTCCACTTCGCGCCAGGCATTGAGCACGGTGTGCCGGTAGGCGATGGCCGCTTCCTTCTGCTGTGCCTCGCGCAGGGCCAGGGTGCCTTTCAGCCGGCCGCCTTCGAAGATCGGCAGGTGCAGGCTGGGGCCGATGCCGAAGGTGCGGCTGTTCCAGTCACCGAAGTTGGCCAGTTGCAGGGCCTGGAAACCGAAGTCGCCGTTGAGGCTGATGCGCGGGTAGAAGTCCGCCTGGGCCACGCCGATGCTGGCGGTGGCCGCATGCAGCACGGCCTCGGCCTGGCGGATGTCCGGGCGGCGCCGGGCCAGTTCCGCCGGCAGGCCCACCGGCACCGCCTGGGGCACGCGCGGGATGGGCGCGGCCTGGGCCAGTTCGGCGGTCAGCGCGCCGGGTTGTTCGCCGAGGAGGAAGGCCAGGGCGTTGAGCAGGCGCGCCTGGCGTTTCTGGCTGCCGGGCAGCTGCGACTCGATCACCGCCACCTGGGCCTTGGCTTCGGCCACGTCAAGCTCGGTGGCCACGCCCTCGGCGCGGCGCAGCTGGGTCAGCTGCAGGCTGTGCCGGGCGATGTCCAGATTGCCGCGCAGGATCGCCTCGCGGCCTTGCTCGCCACGCAGTTGCACATAGTCGCGGGCGCTTTCGGCCAGCACTGCCACCAGCACGTCATGGCGGCTCGCCTCGCTGGCTTGCACCTGCGCATCGGCGGCCTCCAGTTCGCGGCGCACGCGGCCCCACAGGTCCAGCTCCCAGCTCAGGGTGAAGCCGGCGTCGAGCTGGTTGAAGTTGTGCCGGCCAGCCTCGCCGGACGGGTCGGACAGCCCCACCTCGCTGTTGCGCTGGCGCGCATAGCCGGCGCTGCCGTCCACCTGCGGCACGGCGTCGGCGCCCAGCGCCTGGCGGATCGCCCGGCTCTGTTCCAGGCGCGCGGCGGCGGCCTGCAGGTCGAGGTTGCCGGCGGCCACGCGGGCCTGCAGGCGGTCCAGTTGCGGGTCGTTGAACAGCTTCCACCACTGGCTTTCCACGGCGCCGCCGGCGGGGCGACTGGCGACGTCGTCGCCCTTGGCGCTCCAGGCGGCCGGCGCCCGGGCGTCGGGTTGGCGGAAGTCCGGGCCGACGCTGCAGGCGCCCAGGGCCAGGTAGGCGAGCAGGAGCGGGGCGTGCTTCATTGCGCGGCCACCTGTTCGCCGCCAGCGGAGGCGGTGTCGATGCTGGCCACCACCGACATGCCCACGCGCAGGCGGGCCAGCAGCGCCTGGTTCGGCTCCAGGACGATCTTCACCGGGATGCGCTGCACCACCTTGGTGAAGTTGCCGGTGGCGTTGTCCGGGGCGATGGGCGCGAAGCTCAGGCCGGTGGCCGGGGCGATGCTGTCGACGTGGCCGCGCAGCACCTGGCCGGGGAAGGTGTCCACGCGCACTTCGACCGCCTGGCCGGGATGCACCTCGGTGAGCTGGGTTTCCTGGAAGTTGCCGACCACGTAGGCCTGCTGCAGCGGCACCACTGCGAGCAGCGGGCTGCCCGGGGTGACGTAAGCGCCGACGCGCACGCCGCGGCGGCCGACCATGCCGTCGAAGGGCGCGCGGATCTCGCAGTAGGACAGGTTCAGCTGCGCCTGTTGCAACTGCGCCTCGTCGCGCTGCACCGCGCTCTGCGCCTCGGCCTGCTGGGCCTGCAGCACGTCCAGCTGCTTGCGCGCGGCCAGGTTAGCGGCGCGCGCCTTGTCCAGCGCGGCCTGGGCGTTGTCCAGCCGCGAGCGCGCCTGCTGGGCGTTCTGCAGGGTGCCGGCGCCCTGGCTGGCGAGGTGCTGGTAGCGCTGCAGTTCCTGCTGGGCGAAGCGCTGGGTGGCCTGGTCGGCCGCGACCTGGGCGGCGCTCTGGGCGATCACCGCCTGCTGGCGCTCCAGGTCGGCGCCGACGTGGCGCAGGCGCGCCCGCGCCGAGAGCAGGTCGGCTTCGGCGGCCGCCAGCGCGGCCTGGTAGTCGCGTGGATCGATGCGCGCCAGCACCTGGCCGGCCTTCACCGACTGGTTGTCTTCCACCAGTACGCTGTCGACGATGCCGGCGACCTTGGGCGCCACCAGAGTGAAGTCGGCGCGCACGTAGGCGTCGTCGGTGCTCTGTTCGCGCTCCGGGCCGAGCAGGCGCAGCAGCAGCCAGGCCAGGGCGGTGAGCAGCAGCAGCGTGGCCATTGTCAGGCTCGCGCGGCGGGAAGTGAGGAATGTCTTGGACATGATGGCTTTCCGGATTTCAGTGAGCGGGGGCGACCGGGCGCGGCGGGTAGACCCGCAGCGGCATGACGGCGATCAGCGGGAGCAGGGCGGCGGCCAGCCAGGCCATGCACCACAGGGTGTCGGCGGCGGCCAGCACCGAGGCCTGGCCGTGGACCTGCCCGGCCAGGCGCGGCAGGCTGCCGTCGAGCTGGTCCAGGCGTAGCGCCAGGGCCTGGGGCGCGGCGCCCAGGTGGTCGACCAGGCGGTTGGAGTGGTAGTGCTCGCGGGCGGTCATGAGGATGCCCACCACGGCGCTGCCGACCACCGAGGCGAAGGCCCGCACGCTGTTGAACCAGGCCGAGGCGAAGGGCCCTTCGACGGGCGCCACCACGCTGGTGGAGGACATCAGCAGCGGCACTACCGCCATCGGCTGGCCGATGATCTGCAGGCTGAGCAGCAGGTAGAAGTTGTCCCGCGTCCAGTCGCCGGTCAGTTGGCTCATGCCGTAGGCGGAGAGGCCGCACAGGGCGATGCCGATGGCCAGCACCCAGCGGCAGTCGACACGCGGAATGTTGCACAGGGCGGCCACCAGCGGCAGCGTCAGCAGCTGCGGCAGGGCCACCAGCAGGGCCATGGGCGCGCTCTGCAGCGGGCGGTAGCCGTGGGCGGCGGCCAGGTACGAGGCCGGCACGCCGGCGCAGGCGCCGAGCACCACCAGGATACCGGCCAGGGTCAGCAGCGAGTGGCTGAGGTTGCGCCGCTTGAGGATGTCCAGGCGGAAGAACGGCAGCGGGTGCGTCCATTCGTTGAGGAAGAAGGCCGCCAGCAGCGCCGCGCCGCCTACTACCAGGAGGGCGACCAGGTCGGACTCGAACCAGTCCAGGCGCTCGCCCAGCAGCAGGCCCAGCACCAGCATGAGGATGCCCGGCAGCCCGAGGGCCACGCCAAGCCAGTCGAACTGGCGGAAACGCTCCAGGCGCAGCGGGTCCTGGGGAATGCCCCAGGCCACTGCGGCCATGGCCAGCGCGCACAAGGGAATGACCTGCCAGAACACCCACTGCCAGCCGACGTACTCGGTCCACAGCGCCGCCAGGGGCATGCCCAGGTTCGGCGCGAAGGTGGCGGTCAGGGCATAGGCGCCCAGGCCGTAGAGCTTGATGCCCGGCGGCAGGAAGCGCAGCGCCACGGTCATCAGCATCGGCGGCATGCAGCCGCCGGCCAGGCCCTGCAGGGCGCGCAGCAGGTACAGCGTGTGCACGTTGGGGGCGAAGGGGCAGAGCAGCGCCAGCAGGGCGAAGGCGGCGATGGCGCCGAGGGTGAAGCGGCGCAGCGAGAAGGTCACCGAGAACCAGGGCGCGAAGGCCATGCCGGCGACCTGGAAGGCGGCGTACAGGGCCAGCAGCCAGGTGCCTTCGTCGTGGCCGATGGCCAGCGCGCCGCGCACGTCGTTCATCGCAAGGTCGGTGACCTTGTCGTTGAGCCCGGCGCTGAGCGAGGCGAGCAGCACGCCGAGCATGCCCACCAGGATGCGCGGGCCGAAGGGCTGGGCGGCGGGCCTGGCCGGCTGCGCGGCGGCCGGGGTGGCGAGCGGGGTGAGCGCGGCGGTCATGGCCGGGCCTCGCGGGGGAGGCCAGGCGCCGCGCAGAGGGGAGTGCAAGGCATGGCGTCACTGGATTCTGGGTTTTGCCCAGTCTAGGGAGCGCCGATCAGTGTGAAAATTGAAATGACTAAAACAAATTAGTGCGTTTAGTGCACTTATTGGCCCTCAAGGCAGCAGGCCCGCGCTTTCCCGCAGCTCGGTGCACACCCGCTTCACCGTCTGCCGCAGCCAGCGGTGCGCCGGGTCGTTGTCGAAGCGCGGGTGCCAGGCCTGGATCACCACCACCGTCTTCAGCGGCAGCGGGATGTCGAACTTGCGCAGCGCCAGGCCCAGGCGGTCCAGGCGCCACAGCGAGTGCTCGGCGATGGGCAGCACCAGGTCGGATTCCAGCAGGGCGAAGATCGAGGAATGGAAGGTCGGGGTGATCAGGCGGATGTCGCGGCGCAGGCCGAGGTCGGCCAGGGCGTCGTCCAGCGGCCCGGTGGCGCGGCCGCGGCGCGACACGCTGATCTGCGGGTAGGCGACGAAGCGCTCGGGGGTGATCTCGGCGTCGAAGATCGGATGGTCGCGCCGCGCCAGGCCGACGAAGCTGGTGGTGAACAGCGGCTGGGTGCGGATTTCCGGTTCCAGGGTGGAGGTGGCGCCGAGGTAGAGGTCGATGCGGTTCTGCCGCAGGGCCTCGTCGTCGATCTCCGCTTCAGGGACCAGGCGCAGGGTGCAGCGCGGCGCCTCCTCGCGCATCACCGCCAGCATGCGCGCGGCGAAGCCGCCCACCAGCACGTTGTTCGAGCGCAGCACGAAGCAGCGCTCCAGTTGGTCCATGCGCAGGTTCTCGCGGGCGTTGAACAGGCAGGTGGCCTGCTCCACCAGTTGCGCCACTTCCTCGCGCAACTGCAGCGCCCGCGGCGTGGGCACCAGGTTGCGCCCGGCGCGGACCATGATGGGGTCGCCCACCGCCTCGCGGATGCGCCCCAGGGTGCGGCTCATGGCCGGCGGGCTCAGGTGCAGGCGGCGCGCGGCGCCGACCACGCTGCCTTCTTCGAGCAGCACGTTGAGGGCGACCAGCAGGTTGAGGTCGGGCAGGGCCATGGTGCCTCCGGGAGCATTGGTTCCCAGGGATGCTCGGCGATACGTGCGTGTGGTGCAACTCTGGCGTGCGGCCAGGATGCCTTTACGCACTCCGCGGGAGCCCGAAGAATGATCGGCGTGCACCGTTTCATTAAGGAAACCCCATGTTCGAACGCATCCTGGTCGCCATCGACGGCACCCCGCAGGCCCAGCGCCTCATCGCCACCGCCGCGCAACTGGCCGGGGCCGGTACGCCGCGCCTGGAGGTGGTCTGCGTGGTCGACCGCGCCTTCGCCCTGCCGCAGCCGGACGTGCTCGATTACCCACCGGCCGAGCACGAGCAGCACGAGGCCCAGGCCCTGCTGGACGCCGCGCTGGCGCAACTGCCGGCGGGCCGCGCCACGGGGCGGATACTGGCCGGCGACCCGGCGCGGGCGATCCTGCGCGAGGCCGAGCGCCTGGGCTGCGACCTGATCGTCATCGGCCACCGCCACCTGGGGCGCATCGAGCGGCTGCTGGATCCGTCGGTGGGGCAGCGGGTGATCGAGCGGGCGCCTTGCCCGGTGTTGGTGGAGGTGCGGGGGTAGTTGGGAGATGTTTTTCGTAGGAGCGAGCTTGCTCGCGAATGGAGTTTCCCTGGGGATTTGGTGTGCAGGGTTGACTCCGCTCCCTCTCCCTAACCCTCTCCCTGAAGGGAGAGGGGACCGTTGGGCAGATGCTGATATTTCGGCATTAGCCGGCTAGCACAGAGATTACCGGCTGAAACCATTCCTCCTCTCGGCACGGACAAGCCTCCTCTCCCTTCAGGGCGGGGCGCGCAGCCGAGGGCTGGGGAGAGGGTGCTCTCGCATCGCACAGAAGCCCCCGACAAGCGTAGGGCGAATAACCGTTCGCGGTTATCCGCCGCCTGGCCTTTCTCATCGCTGAATGCGTGGCTGGGCCGAGGGCTTCGTGCTCGACTGGGACCAAGGCCAAACGGCGGATAACGCCGTAGGCGTTATGCGCCCTACGGTTCGACCCCATCCCCCGGGAAATGAAAAGCGGCCACACCGGCCGGCGGTCCTGAGCGAGGGCCCGGCCGGGGTGACCGTAAGCGTCAGCCGCGCTGGTGCACCGAGCGGCCGTGGGCGAAGGTTTCGCGTACCGTGCGGTCGTCGCCGAGGATGATCAGGGCGAAGAGTCTTTCCTCCAGGCTCTTCGCCTGCCGCAGGCGGTAGTCCAGCAGCGGGGTGGCCTTGTAGTCCAGCACCACGAAGTCCGCCTCGTTGCCCTGGGCGAAGCTGCCCACCTTGTCCTGCAGCTCCAGCGCGCGGGCGCCGCCGAGGGTGGCCAGGTACAGCGACTTGAACGGGTCGAGCTTGATGCCCTGCAGCTGCATCACCTTGTAGGCCTCGTTCAGCGACTGCAGCTGGGAGAAGCTGGTGCCGGCGCCGACGTCGGTGCCCAGGCCGACCTTGACCTTGTGCTTCTCCAGCTTCGCCAGGTCGAACAGGCCGCTGCCGAGGAACAGGTTCGAGGTGGGGCAGAAGGCCACCGCCGAGCCGGTCTCGGCCAGGCGCTGGCATTCGCCGTCGCACAGGTGCACGCCGTGGGCGAACACCGAGCGCGCGCCGAGCAGGCCGTGGTGGTCGTAGACGTCCAGGTAGCCGCTGCGCTCGGGGAACAGTTCCTTCACCCACTCGATTTCCTTGCGGTTCTCCGACAGGTGGGTGTGCAGGTACACGCCTGGGTGCTCCTTGAGCAGGCGGCCGGCGGCGTCCAGCTGTTCCGGGGTGCTTGTGGGCGCGAAGCGCGGGGTCACCGCGTAGAGCAGGCGGCCCTTGCCGTGCCAGCGCTCGATCAGCGCCTTGCTGTCGCGGTAGCTGCTTTCGGCAGTGTCGGTCAGGTAGTCCGGGGCGTTGCGGTCCATCATCACCTTGCCGGCGATCAGGCGCAGGTCGAGCTTCTCGGCCGCACCGAACAGCGCGTCCACCGACTGCGGGTGCACGCTGCCGAACACCAGGGCGGTGGTGGTGCCGTTGCGCAGCAGCTCCTTGAGGAAGATGCCGGCGACGTCGGCGGCGTGGGCCGGGTCGGCGAACTGCTTCTCGGTGGGGAAGGTGTAGGTGTTCAGCCAGTCCAGCAACTGTTCGCCGTAGGAGGCGATCATGCCGGTCTGCGGGTAGTGGATGTGGGTGTCGATGAAGCCGGGGGTGATCAGCGCGTCGCGGTATTCCTCCACTTCCACGCCGCCCAGTTGCGGCAGCAGCTCGGCGGCGTGGCCGAGGCGGGCGACCTTGCCGTCTTCCACCAGCAGGATGCCGTCTTCGAAGTACTGGTAGGACTTGTCGACGCCCACTTCGGCGGGGTCGGCGACGCTGTGCAGGATGCTGGCGCGGTAGGCTTTGCTGGTCATGTCGTTCTCTCGATCCTGGGAACGATGGGTATCGCTTCGCTCAACCCATCCTACGAATGTCGGTTACCTGCCGTTTTCGGCGGTACGGGCGCGGCGGCTGCTGGGCAGGAGTTTGGCCACCGAGTGTTCGCCGCTGGCCTTTTCCTGGCCGAAGGCGGCGTTGTAGGTGGCGATCACTTCGCCGGCGATGGACACGGCGATCTCCACCGGCAGCTTGCCCTTCACCTCGGCGATGCCCATGGGGCAGCGCATGCGTTGCACGCTCTCGCTGGCGAAGCCGCGGTCGCGCAGGCGGTGTTCGAACTTGGCGCGCTTGGTGTCCGAGCCGATCAGGCCGAAGTAGCCGAAGTCGTCGCGTTTGAGTATCGCCGCGGTCAGCTCCAGGTCCAGGGCGTGGTTGTGGGTCATGACGATGTAGTAGCCGCCCGCCGGAATATTCTCGACCTCATCGAGCACTTCGTCATTCAGCACTTTCTCGACGCCGGCCGGGATGCTTTCCGGAAACTCGGCTTCCCGCGAGTCGATCCAGCGCACCTTGCACGGCAGGCTGGCCAGCAGCGGCACCAGCGCGCGGCCGACGTGGCCGGCGCCGAACACCGCGATGTGCGCCTGGGGCTGGCCCATCGGCTCGAACAGCAGCACGGTGGCGCCGCCGCAGCACTGGCCGAGGCTGGCGCCCAGGCTGAAGCGCTCCAGGCGTGGCTGCCGGGTGCGCTGCCGGAGCATTTCGCAGGCGATCTGCAGGGCCTTGAACTCCAGGTGGCCGCCGCCGATGGTGTCGTACAGCCTGTCGGCGCTGACCACCATCTTCGAGCCGGCGTTGCGCGGCGTGGAGCCAAGCTCCTCGATGATGGTCACCAGCACGGC
Organism: Pseudomonas sp. M1; assembly: GCF_022760135.1. Lineage (NCBI taxonomy): Bacteria > Pseudomonadati > Pseudomonadota > Gammaproteobacteria > Pseudomonadales > Pseudomonadaceae > Pseudomonas > Pseudomonas sp. M1. The sequence continues at coordinate 4,233,284 of NZ_CP094343.1, read as the reverse complement.
GGCTTCTCCGCGTTGCTGCAGGTCGGCGAGGGCGCTGATCCAGTTCATGACGTCTACCTCGGTAGATGGCTTTTCGTAGGAGCGAGCTTGCTCGCGAAGGGTGGTTGGGTTGTTCGCGAGCAAGCTCGCTCCTACAGAGTTACGCTGGTTCGGCTTGGGTTTGGGTGGTCTCGGCCTGCGCAGCTTTCAGCCTGCGCATCTGCTCCACCCCCCATAGCACCCGCTCCGGCGTCGCCGGCGCGTCGATCTGCGGCTGCACGCGGTAGTCGGCCAGGCTCGCCACCGCGTCCTTGATCGCGCAGAACACCGAGATGCCGAGCATGAACGGCGGCTCGCCCACGGCCTTGGAGTGGAACACCGTCTGCTCGGGGTTCTTGCGGTTCTCCACCAGCTTCACCCGCAAGTCCAGCGGCATGTCGGCGATGGCCGGGATCTTGTAGCTGGCCGGGCCGCAGGTCACGAGCTTGCCCTTGGCGTTCCACACCAGCTCTTCCATGGTCAGCCAGCCCATGCCCTGGACGAAGCCGCCCTCCACCTGGCCGATGTCGATGGCCGGGTTCAGCGAGTCGCCGACGTCATGGAGGATGTCGGTGCGCAGCATGCGGTACTCGCCGGTGAGGGTGTCCACCAGCACTTCCGAGCAGGACACGCCGAAGGCGTAGTAGTAGAACGGCCGGCCGGCGGCCTTGTCGCGGTCGTAGTAGATCTTCGGCGTGCGGTAGAAGCCGGTGGAGGACAGCGACACCTGGCCGAAGTAGGCCTGCTGGATCAGCTCCTCGAAGGGCACGATCAGGTCGCGGATGCGCACCTGGTTGTTGCGGAACTCGATGTCTTCCTCGGTGACCTTCCAGTGCCGCGCGGCGAACTCTACCAGGCGCTGCTTGATGGTCTCGGCGGCGTTCTGCGCGGCCTTGCCGTTGAGGTCGGCGCCGCTGGAGGCGGCGGTGGGCGAGGTGTTCGGCACCTTGTCGGTGTTGGTCGCGGTGATCTGCACGCGGTCGATGTCGACCTGGAAGACTTCCGCCACCACCTGCGCCACCTTGGTGTTCAGGCCCTGGCCCATCTCGGTGCCGCCGTGGTTCAGGTGGATGCTGCCGTCGGTGTAGATGTGGATCAGCGCGCCGGCCTGGTTGAGGAAGGTGGCGGTGAAGCTGATGCCGAACTTAACCGGGGTCAGCGCCAGGCCCTTCTTGAGGATCGGGCTGGCGGCGTTGAACGCGCGGATTTCGGCGCGGCGCTTGGCGTACTCGGCGCTGGCCTCCAGCTCGGCGGTCATCTCCGCGATGAGGTTGTGCTCGACCTGCTGGTGGTAATGGGTGACGTTGCGCTCGTCCTTGCCATAGTAGTTGCGCTTGCGCACTTCCAGCGGGTCCTTGCCCAGGTGGCGCGCCACCGCGTCCATCACTTCCTCGATGGCGACCATCCCCTGCGGGCCGCCGAAGCCGCGGTAGGCGGTGTTCGACGCGGTGTTGGTCTTGCAGCGGTGGCCGTTGATGGTGGCGTTGCCGAGGAAGTAGGCGTTGTCGGAGTGGAACATGGCGCGGTCGACGATGGAGCCGGAGAGGTCCGGCGAGTAGCCGCAGTTGCCGGCCAGGTCCATGTGGATGCCGCGCAGCAGGCCGTCGTCGTCGAAGCCCACGTCGTATTCGACGTAGAAGGGGTGGCGCTTGCCGGTCATCTGCATGTCTTCGACGCGCGGCAGGCGCATCTTCGCCGGGCGCCCGGTCAGGCGCGCGATCACCGCGCACAGGCAGGCGGGCGCGGCGGCCTGGGTTTCCTTGCCGCCGAAGCCGCCGCCCATGCGGCGCATGTCGATCACCACCTTGTTGAAGGAGATGCCCAGCACCTCGGCCACCAGCTTCTGCACCTCGGTGGGGTTCTGCGTGGAGGTGTAGACGATGACGCCGCCGTCCTCGCTGGGCATCACCGAGGAAATCTGCGTCTCCAGGTAGAAGTGCTCCTGGCCGCCGATGTGCAGGGTGCCCTGGATGCGGTGCGGCGCGCTGGCCAGCTGGGTGGCGGAATCGCCGATCCTGTGGGTGTGGCTGTCCAGCACGAAGTGCTTCTTGCGCAGCGCCTCGACCACGTCGAGCACCGGCTCCAGGTCCTCGTACTCGATGATTGCCGCCATGGCCGCCTTGCGCGCGGTTTCCAGGCTGTCGGCTGCCACCGCGATGACCATCTGGCCGACGTACTCGACCTTGCCGTCGGCCAGCAGCGGGTCGCCGGCCACCACAGGGCCGATGTCCAACTGGCCGGGCACGTCGTCCTTGGTGATGGCGATGGCCACCCCGGGGAAGTCGTAGCAGGGGCTGACGTCCAGCCTGGTGATGCGCGCGTGGGCGCGGTCGCTCATGCGGGCGTAGACGTGCAGTTGGTTGGGGAATTCCAGGCGGTCGTCGATGTAGATCGCCTCGCCGCTGACGTGCTTGGGCGCGCTTTCGTGCTTGACGCTCTTGCCCACGCCGGTGGTCAGGTCGGCGCGGAACAGCGCCTGGAGTTCTTCCTGGGTCTTGTTGTGCTTATGCATATGCGGTCACCCGAGTCACGGCCTGGGGCGCTTCCAGTTCGAGGAAGCATTTGCGCAGCAGGTTCTGCGCGGTGAGCAGGCGGTATTCCTTGCTGGCGCGGAAGTCCGAGAGCGGGGTGAAGTCCTCGCCCAGGGCGATTGCCGCGCGTTCGAAGGTGGCGGCGTTGAACGGCTGGCCGAGCAGCGCCGCCTCGCAGGCGCGGGCGCGCTTGGGGATCGCCGCCATGCCGCCGAAGCCGCTGCGCACGGCGCTGATGCGGCAGTCCTCGACGCTGATGCTGAAAGCCGCGCAGACCGCCGAGATATCGTCGTCCAGGCGCTTGGACACCTTGTAGGCGCGGAACGCCTGGTTGGCCTGTGGGCGCGGGACTATGACCTTCTCGATGAACTCGCCTTCCTGGCGCGCGGTGACCTTGTAGTCGATGAAGTAGTCCTCGATGGGCAGTTCGCGGCTGCTCTCGCCCTTGCGCAGCACGATGCGCGCGCCCAGGGCGATCAGCAGCGGCGGCGAGTCGCCGATGGGCGAGGCGTTGCCGATGTTGCCGCCGAGGGTGCCCTGGTTGCGGATCTGCAGCGAGGCGAAGCGGTGCAGCAGCTCGCCGAAGTCCGGGTAGTCGTGGGCCAGGGCCGCATAGCAGTCGGTCAGCGGCGCGGCGGCGCCCAGCTCGATGCGGTCGGCGAGGACTTCGACGCGTTTCATCTCCTCGACGTGGCCGACGTAGATCATCACCGGCAGCTCGCGGTGGAACTGGGTGACTTCCAGGGCCAGGTCGGTGCCGCCGGCCAGCAGGCGCGCCTGCGGGTTGGCGCTGTAGAGGTCGGCCAGGTCGGCGATGGTCAGCGGCAGCAGGCAGCGCTTGTCGCCGCTGTTCAGCTCGGCGGTCTCGCGCGGGGCGATGGCCTTGAGCTGGGCGATGGTCTGCTGCTGGGCGGCGTCGAACTGGTCCGGGCGCTTCTGGCAGCAGGACTGCTCGGCGGCGTCGAGGATCGGCCGGTAGCCGGTGCAGCGGCAGAGGTTGCCGGCCAGCGCCTCGTAGGCCTCGGCCTTGCGTTCCTCTGCGGTTTCGCCGGCGCTGTTCTTCTGCAGGGCGAACAGCGACATGACGAAGCCGGGGGTGCAGAAGCCGCACTGCGAGCCGTGGCAGTCCACCATGGCCTGCTGCACGCCGTGCAGTTCGCCGCGGTGCTTGAGGTCGTCAACCACGATCAGTTGCTTGCCGTGCAGGGCGGAGACGAACGTCAGGCAGGAGTTGAGAGTGCGGTAGCGGATGCGCTCGACGCCCTCGGCGCCGACCAGCTCGCCCACCACCACGGTGCAGGCGCCGCAGTCACCGGAGGCGCAGCCCTCCTTGGTGCCGGTCTTGCCGAGGTGCTGGCGCAGGTAGTTGAGCACGGTGAGATTCGGGTCGAGGCGGTCTTCGACACGCAGCTCGCGGTTGAGCAGGAACCTGATCAAGGCATGCCTCCAGGCTTTCTTGTTGTTGGGCGGGGCGCGATGGAGGTGAATCTAGGAAAAGCTGACTTTTAAGTCAACAAAAATTCTGATCTTTCGGTCAGCTATTTCCGGCAAGGCGCTTTTTCGTAGGAGCGGGGCGTTGTGTTTACCGGCAGGTGTAGCGGGCCCTGCCCGCGATTCGCGCGCAGGGCGCGCTCCTACATGGGTATGCCATGGCTGATGCAGCGCAGTAACGTAGGGCGAATAACCGTTCGCGGTTATCCGCCGATACACCGGGGCCAGAGCCAGCGCCCAGGTCAACCCCGGAGCCGCCGGGAACCAAGGCCAGGCGGCGGATAACGCCGTAGGCGTTATGCGCCCTACGCCAGGCCCGACCGGGACGTAGGGCGAATAACCGTTCGCGATTATCCGCCGATACACCGAGGCCAGAGCCAACGCCCAGGTCAGCCCCGGAGCCGCCGGGAACCAAGGCCAGGCGGCGGATAACGCCGTAGGCGTTATGCGCCCTACGCCAAACCATGACGTAGGGCGAATAACCGTTCGCGGTTATCCGCCGATACACCGGGGCCAGAGCCAACGCCCAGGTCAACCCCGGAGCCGCCGGGAACCAAGGCCAAACGGCGGATAACGCCGTAGGCGTTATGCGCCCTACGCCAAACCATGACGTAGGGCGAATAACCGTTCGCGGTTATCCGCCGATACACCGGGGCCAGAGCCAACGCCCAGGTCAGCCCCGGAGCCGCCGGGAACCAAGGCCAGGCGGCGGATAACGCCGTAGGCGTTATGCGCCCTACGCCAAACCATGACGTAGGGCGAATAACCGTTCGCGGTTATCCGCCGATACACCGAGGCCACAGCCAACGCCAAGGTCAGCCCCGGAGCCGCCGGGAGCCGAGGCCAAGCGGCGGATAACGCCGTAGGCGTTATGCGCCCTACGCCAGGCCCGACCTTGACGTAGGGCGAATAACCGTTCGCGGTTATCCGCCGATACACCGGGGCCACAGCCAACGCCCAGGTCAACCCCGGAGCCGCCGGGAGCCGAGGCCAAGTGGCGGATAACGCCGTAGGCGTTATGCGCCCTACGCTCCCGGAGGCGCAAAAAAACGGCAGCCGGGGGTACGTGGCTGCCGTAAAGGCGTGGAACGCTATGGGCTCAGGCGCGCTGGGTATCGCTCAGCTGGTATTCCTCGCCGGCATAGTAGGCGCGCACGCGGGGGTTCATCACCGCGCGCCACAGCGGCGGGAACAGCGCCAGGACGATCATCCCGGCGTAGCCGTTGGGCAGCTGCGGGCTGTCGTCGTAGTGGCGCAGCACCTGGTAGCGGCGCTTGGCATAGGCGTGGTGGTCGGAGTGGCGCTGCAGGTGGAACAGGAACAGGTTGGTCAGCAGGAAGTTGCTGTTCCAGGAATGCTCGTGGGTGGTGCGCTCGTAGCGGCCGTCGTCCAGGCGCCGGCGGTGCAGGCCGTAGTGCTCGACGTAGTTGACGATCTCCAGCAGGGTGAAGGCCATGGCCGCCTGGCCGAGGAAATACACCGCGCCGAGCCAGCCGAAGGCCAGGCTGAAACCGAGCAGGAAGAGGGCGCTGACGGCGTACCACCAGATCAGCTCGTTGCGCCAGTGCAGCGCCGGCAGGCCCTTGCGTTTCAGGCGCTGGGCCTCCAGGCGCCAGGCGTTGAGGAAGTTGTGCCTGTAGGCGTGGGGCAGGAAGGCGTACAGGCTCTGGTCGTAGCGCGAGGAGGACGCATCCTCCGGCGTGGAAACGTGCACGTGGTGGCCGCGCACATGCTCCACCTTGAACCCGGCATAGCACACCGCCGCCAGCAGCAGGCCGCCGGCGCGCTGCTCCAGCTGCGGGTCCTTGTGGATCAGCTCGTGGGACACGGTGATGCCGATGGCGCCCATCACCGTGCCCACCGAGAGAGTCCAGCCCAGCTTGCCCACCCAGTTCCATGCCTCGTAGTGGGTGATCACCCAGCCGCCGTAGACCAGCATGCCCAGCAGCAGCGGCACGGTCATCAGGCTGAGGAAGCGGTAGTAGCCCTCGCGCTCCAGTACTGGCACTTCACTGGCCTCGTCGGGGTTGGCCGGGTCGCGGCCGACGATGGCGTCGAGCACGGGGATGACCAGGAACACCACGGCGATGACGAACCAGGCCCAGGCGTTGGGGTGGTCGCTGCCGTAGGACCACCAGTAGCTCAGCGGAATGCCGAACACCGGCACCAGCCAGATCCAGTAGCCGGCCTTCTTCAGGCGCAGCATCCAGGCAGGGGAAAGGAAGGCGAACATGGCGCGATTCTCGTTGTAGGATTGTCAGACAATCCTGCGCCCAATCCTTTCTTCGTACGCACCAACCTTCGTTCAGTCGAGCCCCTTGACCGGGGCGTTGCCGGGTAACACCCTGTGTTACACTTCGCGGCCGCAAGCCCCATTCCATCAGCCCTCCAGCGATAAGGACACCCATGACGTTCAAGGCCCCGGACAGCCTGGCTGAGCAGATTGCCCACCACCTCGCCGAACGCATCATCCGGGGCGAGCTCAAGGAACGCGAACGCATCCAGGAGCAGAAGGTCACCCAGGCCCTGAACGTCAGCCGCGGCTCGGTGCGCGAGGCGCTGCTGATCCTCGAACGCCGCCACCTGGTGGTGATACTGCCGCGCCGCGGCGCGCAGGTCTCGGAGCTGTCCGCCAGCCATGTGGAAAGCCTCTACGGCCTGGTCATGGAGCTGTACATCATGCTCGCCAGCGCGGTGGCGCGGACCTGGCGCGAGGAGGGCGACTTGCAGCCGTTCCTGGCCATCCAGCAGCGCCTGCTGGAAAGCCTGCAGCGCGGCGACATCGACGCCTTCGTCGAGTCCAGCTTCGACATCATGCGCGCGGCCTTCCCCTTCGCCGCCAACCCCTACCTGCAGGAGACGGTGGAGAACCTGCTGCCGGCCATCAGCCGCACCTATCACCTGGCCCTGGAACGGCGCAAAAGCGAGATGAGCCGGTTCCTCGACAGCTTCGCCCGCCTGCTGCAGGCGGTGATAGACCGCGACGAGGCGGTCATCCGCGAGGTGCTTCTGGACTACGGCCGCCACAACAGCCAGCTGGTGCTGGCTGCCCTGGCCGAACGCTGAGGAGAGCGGCATGCGCCTCAAATGCATCAAGCTGGCGGGCTTCAAGTCCTTCGTCGACCCCACCACCGTCAGCTTCCCGAGCAACATGGCCGCCGTGGTCGGCCCCAACGGCTGCGGCAAGTCCAACATCATCGACGCCGTGCGCTGGGTGATGGGCGAAAGCTCGGCGAAGAACCTCCGCGGCGAGTCGATGACCGACGTCATCTTCAACGGCTCGAATACGCGCAAGCCGGTGACCCAGGCGTCCATCGAGCTGATCTTCGACAACAGCGACGGCACCCTGGTGGGCGAATACGCCGCCTACGCCGAGATTTCCATCCGCCGCCGCGTCACCCGCGACGGCCAGAACACCTACTTCCTCAACGGCACCAAGTGCCGGCGCCGCGACATCACCGACATCTTCCTCGGCACCGGCCTGGGCCCGCGCAGCTACTCGATCATCGAGCAGGGCATGATCTCCAAGCTGATCGAGGCCAAGCCGGAGGATCTGCGCAACTTCATCGAGGAAGCCGCCGGCATCTCCAAGTACAAGGAGCGCCGCCGCGAGACCGAGAACCGCATCCGCCGCACCCAGGAGAACCTGGCGCGCCTGACCGACCTGCGCGAGGAGCTGGAGCGCCAGCTCGAACGCCTGCACCGCCAGGCCCAGTCGGCGGAGAAGTACCAGGAATACAAGGCCGAGGAACGCCAGCTCAAGGCCCAGCTGGGCGCCCTGAAGTGGCGCGAGCTGAACGAGCAGGTGGGGCAGAAGGAGCGGGTGATCGGCGACCAGGAAGTGGCCTTCGAGGCCCTGGTGGCCGAGCAGCGCAGCGCCGATGCCAGCATCGAGCGCCTGCGCGATGGCCACCACGAACTGTCCGAGCGCTTCAACCAGGTGCAGGGCCGCTTCTACTCGGTGGGCGGCGATATCGCCCGCGTCGAGCAGAGCATCCAGCACGGCCAGCAGCGCATGCGCCAGCTGCAGGACGACCTGCGCGAGGCCGAGCGCACCCGCCAGGAAACCGAATCGCACCTGGGCCACGACCGCACCCTGCTGGCGACCCTGGCCGAGGAGCTGGAAATGCTCGCGCCCGAGCAGGAAACCAGCGCCGCCGCCGCCGAGGAAGCCAGCGCCCTGCTGGAAGCGTCTGAGGCCGGCATGCACGACTGGCAGCAGCGCTGGGACGCCTTCAACCAGCGCAGCGCCGAGCCGCGCCGCGAGGCCGAGGTGCAGCAGTCGAGCATCCAGCACCTGGAACACAGCCTGGAGCGCCAGGGCGAGCGCGAACGCCGCCTGAGCGAGGAACGCGCGCAACTGGCCGCCGACCCGGAAGGCGCGGCCATCCTCGAATTGAGCGAACAACTGGCCGCCGTCGAGCTGCAACTGGAAGAACTGCAGGCCGAGGAACTGGAACTGGTCGAGCGCCTGGAACAGGTGCGCCAGGGCCTGCAGGACGGCAACGCCGCGCAGCACCAGGCCCAGGGCGAACTGCAGCGCCTGAACGGCCGCATCGCCTCCCTGGAGGCCCTGCAGCAGGCCGCCCTGGACCCGGGCGCCGGCGCCGCCGACTGGCTGCGCGAGCAGGGCCTGGAGCAGCGTCCGCGCCTGGCCGAGGGCCTGCGCGTGGAGCCGGGCTGGGAGCTGGCGGTGGAAACCGTGCTCGGCGCCGACCTGCATGCCGTGTTGCTGGACGATTTCGCCGGGCTGCCCTATGCCGGCCTGGAAAAGGGCGAGCTGCGCCTGCTCGACCTGCCGCGCGGCACCGCCAGTGCCGCCGGCAGCCTGCTGGACAAGGTCAGCGCCGACCACGACCTGTCGCCCTGGCTGGCCGGGGTGCGCCCGGTGGAAAGCCTGGAGCAGGCCCTGGAACTGCGCGCCTCGCTGGGCGCCGGGCAGAGCCTGGTCAGCCGCGACGGCTACTGGGTCGGCAAGCACTTCCTGCGCGTGCGCCGCGGCGACTCCGCCGAGTCCGGCGTGCTGGCCCGCGGCCAGGAGCTGGAACGGCTGTACGCCGAACGCGAAGAACTGGAAGAACGCCTGGCCGCCCTGGAAGAACAGCTGGAAGCCCAGCGCCAGGCCCAGCGCCAGGCCGAGGACGGCCGCGAGCAACTGCGCCGGCGCATCCAGGAGGAAGGCCGCCGCCACGGCGAGCTGAAGGCCGCGCTCTCGGCCCAGCAGGCCAAGGTCGAACAGCTGACCCTGCGCCGCCGCCGCCTCGACGAGGAACTGGCCGAACTGGCCGAACAGCGCGCCCTGGAGCAGGAACAGCTGGGCGAGGCACGCCTGCACCTGCAGGTGGCGCTGGACGCCATGGCCGAGGACACCGGCCGCCGCGAGGCGCTGCTGGCCGAGCGCGACGAACTGCGCGAACGCCTCGACCGCATCCGCCAGGAAGCCCGCCAGCACAAGGACCACGCCCACCAGTTGGCGGTGCGCGTCGGCTCGCTCAAGGCCCAGCACGAATCCACCCGCCAGGCCCTGGAGCGCCTCGACGTGCAGGCCGTGCGCCTGGTCGAGCGCTGCGAGCAGCTCAGCCTCAACCTGGAGGAGGGCGCCGCGCCCCTGGAAGAACTGCGCATGCGCCTGGAAGAGCTGCTGGAGCGGCGCATGGGCGTGGAAGAGGAACTCAAGACCGCGCGCCTGACCCTGGAAGACGCCGACCGCCAGCTGCGCGACGCCGAGAAGCGCCGCACCCAGGCCGAGCAGCAGTCGCAGCTGCTGCGCGGCCAGCTGGAGCAGCAGCGCATGGAGTGGCAGGCCCTGACCGTTCGTCGCAAGGCGCTGCAGGAGCAGCTCGGCGAAGACGGCTACGACCTGCACACGGTGCTCGGCACCTTGCCCCACGACGCCGCCGAGAAGGTCTGGGAAAACCGCCTGGAGGAACTGGCCGGGCGCATCCAGCGCCTGGGCGCGATCAACCTCGCGGCCATCGACGAATACCAGCAGCAATCCCAGCGCAAGCGCTACCTGGACGAGCAGAACGACGACCTGGTGGAAGCCCTGGACACCCTGGAAAACGTCATCCGCAAGATCGACAAGGAAACCCGCAACCGCTTCAAGGAAACCTTCGACCAGATCAATGCTGGCCTTCAGGCATTGTTCCCCAAGGTGTTCGGCGGCGGTCACGCCTACCTGGAACTTACCGGCGAAGATCTACTCGATACAGGGGTGGCGATCATGGCGCGCCCGCCGGGCAAGAAGAACAGCACCATCCACCTGCTGTCCGGCGGCGAGAAGGCGCTGACCGCGCTGGCCCTGGTGTTCGCCATCTTCCAGCTCAACCCGGCGCCGTTCTGCATGCTCGACGAGGTCGATGCGCCGCTGGACGACGCCAACGTCGGGCGTTATGCCCGCCTGGTCAAGGAAATGTCCGAGAAAGTGCAGTTCATCTATATCACCCACAACAAGATCGCCATGGAAATGGCCGACCAGTTGATGGGCGTGACCATGCACGAACCGGGATGTTCGCGCCTGGTGGCGGTCGACGTGGAAGAAGCCGTGGCACTGGCGGAAGCCTGACGAAGTGCCTCCTGGACAAATTTCGTACAGTATTCGCCAGCGCCGGGCGCCGACTTGTGCTGTACTGGGGGATATGCCTAACCCCTTGATTCGATTGAGGTAAGCCTGATCTTGGGCAGGCTTGGGAAAAGTTGCGATTATTGCTGCGGACAACAGCCGCAGACGGTGTAAAAGTTGTGTCGGGCATGCTAGCTTAATGCCCACTTTGTTACGCGCGAACATACAACTCGAGGTTCGCGTTTTACCGGGATAGGACATCCCTTTTTCATCATCATTTTTATCAGGGGCACTGGGATTAGATGGATATCGGTCTGCGCGAATGGCTGATCGTCATTGGGCTTATCGTGATCGCCGGCATTCTGTTCGATGGCTGGCGGCGCATGCGGGGCGGAAAGGGCAAGCTGAAGTTCAAGCTGGACCGCCACTTCGCCAACCAACTGGACGACGATGACGACGGCGGCAGCGCCGAGGTGCTGGGCCCCTCGCGGGTGGTCGAGCACCACGAACCTTCGCTGGACGAGCACGACCTGCCCAAGGTCAGCGCCAAGGACCCGGCCCGCGGCAAGCGCCGTGGCGAGCCGCGCCAGGGCGACCTGGCCCTGGACGACCCGGCGCCGAACCTGCTCGGCCCGCTGGACGAGGAAGACTTCCCCGACCCCCTGGCCGAGGCGCCCAAGGAAAAATCCCGAGGCAAGGAACGCAGGAAGGACAAGGAAAAGGACAAGGAGCGCCCGGCGCCCGCCGCCGCCCCGGCTCCGGTGGAAGAAGTGCTGATCATCAACGTGATCTGCCGCGACGAGGGTGGCTTCAAGGGCCCGGCCCTGCTGCAGAACATCCTCGAGAGCGGCCTGCGCTTCGGCGACATGGACATCTTCCACCGCCACGAGAGCATGGCCGGCAACGGCGAAGTGCTGTTCTCCATGGCCAACGCGGTCAAGCCGGGCACCTTCGACCTGGACAACATCGACCAGTTCAGCACCCGCGCGGTGAGCTTCTTCCTTGGCCTGCCGGGCCCGCGCCATCCGAAGCAGGCCTTCGACGTGATGGTCGCCGCCGCCCGCAAGCTGGCCCACGAGCTCAACGGCGAGCTGAAGGACGAGCAGCGCAGCGTGATGACCGCGCAGACCATCGAGCACTACCGCCAGCGCATCATCGAGTTCGAACGCCGCGCGCTGACGCAGAAAAGATAAGCTGGAAGCCTAAAGCCCGAAGCCGGAAGCGACCCCTGTCCTTCCGGCTTTGCTTTTTGGCTTTCAGCTTCTAGCTTCCAGCTTCCAGCCTTTCGCTTATGGCTTCTTCTATGACCACCCAGACCGCCGCCCAACGCATCGCCCAGCTCCGCAGCGAGCTGGACGCGCACAACTACCGCTACTACGTGCTCGACGAGCCCAGCGTGCCGGACGCCGAGTACGACCGCCTGTTCCGCGAACTGAAGGAACTGGAGGCCGAGCACCCCGATCTGGTCACCCCCGAATCGCCGACCCAGCGCGTGGGCGGGGCTGCCGCCTCGGCCTTCGGCGAAATCCGCCACGAAATCCCCATGCTCAGCCTGGGCAACGCCTTCGAGGAACAGGACCTGCTGGACTTCGACCGCCGCGTGCGCGAAGGCCTGGCCGACCTGCTGCCGGGCGGCGACCTGCTCGGCGGCGGCGCCGAGGTGGACTACAGCTGCGAGCCCAAGCTCGACGGCCTGGCGGTCAGCCTGCTGTACGAGAACGGCCGGCTGACCCGTGGCGCCACCCGCGGCGACGGCAGCACCGGCGAGGACATCAGCGCCAACGTGCGTACCGTGCGCAACATCCCCCTGCGCCTGCACGGCGAGGGCTGGCCGGCAGTGCTGGAAGTGCGCGGCGAGGTGTTCATGTCCAAGGCCGGCTTCGAGGCGCTCAACGCCCGGCAGATGGAAGCCGGCGCCAAGACCTTCGCCAACCCGCGCAACGCCGCGGCCGGCAGCCTGCGCCAGCTCGACCCGAAGATCACCGCCAGCCGCCCGCTGGAGTTGTGCGCCTACGGCTTCGGCCGCGTCGAGGGCGGCAGCCTGCCGGACACCCAGATCGGCATCCTCGAAGCCTTCAAGGCCTGGGGCATCCCGGTCAGCCGCGAGCTGAAGCTGGCCCGCGGGGTGAAGGGCTGCCAGGACTACTACGCCGACATCGGCGAGCGCCGCGACAGTCTGGCCTACGAGATCGACGGCGTGGTGTTCAAGGTCAACCGCATCGACTTCCAGCGCGAACTGGGCTTCCGCGCCCGCGAGCCGCGCTGGGCCATCGCCCACAAGTTCCCGGCCCGCGAGGAACTCACCGAACTGCTCGACGTGGAATTCCAGGTCGGCCGCACCGGCGCCGTGACCCCGGTGGCGCGCCTGAAGCCGGTGCAGGTGGCCGGCGTCACCGTGTCCAACGCCACCCTGCACAACATGGACGAAGTGGCGCGCCTGGGCCTGATGATCGGCGACACCGTGATCATCCGCCGCGCCGGCGACGTGATCCCGCAGGTGATGCAGGTGGTCGTCGAGCGCCGCCCGGCCGACGCGCGCCCGGTGCACATCCCCGAGACCTGCCCGGTGTGCGGCTCGCAGGTCGAGCGCACGCAACTGGTCAAGCGCGCCAAGGGCCGCGAGTCGGTCAGCGAAGGCGCCATCTACCGCTGCGTCGGCCGCCTGTTCTGCCAGGCGCAGCTCAAGCAGTCGATCATCCACTTCGTTTCGCGCCGGGCCATGGACATCGACGGCCTCGGCGACAAGATCGTCGAGCAACTGGTGGACAAGGGCCTGGTCAAGTCGCCGGCCGACCTCTACCGCCTGACCTACGAGCAGGTGATCGAGCTGGAAGGCTTCGCCGAGGTGTCCAGCAACAAGCTGCTCAAATCCATCGCCGACAGCCGCCGGCCGAGCCTGGCGCGCTTCGTCTACGCCCTGGGCATCCCCGACGTCGGCGAGGAGACCGCCAAGCTGCTGGCCCGCGCCCTGGGTTCGCTGGCGCGTATCCAGAAGGCCCTGCCGGAAGTGCTGACCTACCTGCCGGACGTCGGCGCCGAGGTGGCCTACGAGATCCACAACTTCTTCGCCGACGAGCACAACCGCAAGGTGATCGCCGAACTGCTCGACGCCGAGCACGGCGTGCAGTTGCAGGAGGAGGGCGAGGTGGCTGCCGAGTTCGCCGCCTGCGCCACCCTGGCCGGCTTCATCGACAAGCTCAACATCCCCTTCATCGCCGCCACCGGCGCGGAAAAGCTGGCCAGCCGCTTCGGTTCGCTGGAAGGCATCATCCACGCCGACTGGCTCGACCTGCGCCAGGTCGAGCGCCTGCCCGAACGTGCGGCCAAGAGCCTGCGCGAGTTCTTCGACGACGCCGGCAATGCCAAGCGCACCCGTGAGATCGAGGAGCAACTGCGCGAGTTCGGCATGCACTGGGCGAGCGAGAAGAAGCAGGCCGAGGGCCTGCCGCTGGCCGGGCAGACCTGGGTGCTCACCGGCACCCTGGAGGCCATGAGCCGCGACGTCGCCAAGGAGAAGCTGGAAAGCCTGGGCGCCAAGGTCGCCGGTTCCGTGTCGGCCAAGACCCATTGCGTGGTGGCCGGCCCCGGCGCCGGCTCCAAGCTGGCCAAGGCCCAGGAACTCGGCGTCGACGTCATGGACGAAGAAGGGCTGCTGAAGCTGCTGGCCGACCACGGCCTGAACGCCTGAACCCATTCCCAAGACCATTCGGAGAAGCAATACATGGCAATGACCAAGGAACAACTGGTACGCGACATCGCCGAGTCCCTCGACCTGACCCAGGCCTCGGTGCGTGGCGTGTTCGAGCAGTTGGCGCAGATCGTCCAGGACAGCCTGGAGAACGACGGCGAGCTGACCCTGCCAGGCATCGGCAAGCTCAAGGTCAGCGAGCGCGCCGCACGCACCGGGCGCAATCCGCAGACCGGCAAGAGCATCGAGATCGCGGCGAAGAAGGTGGTGCGCTTCGTCCCGGCCAAGGCCCTGGCCGACAGTCTCAACTGACCGGAGGCGGCGATGGACAAGGCTAGAAAGCAGCGGCTCGCGGGGCTGATCGCCCTGGTCCTGCTGTTCGCCCTCTATGTGGCCTGGACCGAGCGTCCGCAGATCCAGCTGCACTACGACGCCAACGCCAGCGCGCCGGCGAGCTACAGCTTCAAGGAGAACGGCGAGGAAACCCTCTCCGGGGAAATCCAGCCGGGCGCCGTGCTGAACTTCCCGCTGCGCCTGCTGCGCGGCAGCGGCTACCGCGTGGCCTTCACCTTCCACCGCGGGCAGGAGAAGTACGCCAGCTTCAGTAGCCGGCCCGGCTTCGAGAAGAGCGACCTCTACCTGGGGCCGAACCTGGAGGTCTCCACCCAGCCGATTCCCGGCGGCATGATCCGCGCCGAATGAGGCTATCCCCCACGCCGCCGGGCGAGTGGGGGAGGGGAAACTCAGAGGTAGGTGATGTTCAGCATCAGCGGCCGCCCGCTGCTGCGGCCGTCCAGGTTGCGCAGCACCAGGTTCATGCCGCCGTCCTGCGCCTCGTTCTCGGCGCCGAGGTCGACCTTGCGGCCGTCCAGGTCGGTCACCGCCAGTTGGCGGGCCGCTTCCTGTCCGGACGGTTCGCTGAACGACAGGCGCGAGGTCTCGCCGCAGCCGGCCAGGTCCAGGCGTGCCTGTTGCGTGCTGGCCTGGCTGGTGAAGTCGATGATCTTGCACGGCGGCGAGTAGACGTGCCCGCTGAAGCTGATGGTGCCGCCATTGGCGAAGGCAGTGGAAGAGAGAGACAGGCCCAGGGCCAGAACAGCGAAAGCAGACTTGATCATCGGAATTCTCCCAAAGCGTTGAGGGCTGAAGCGCCGAGGGGGAGTCCTTCCCCTCCACCTCACCAGTGCCATGGCAGTGTGCCATCATGTCGCGGAGCAAAGTGATATCAAAATGCTATTTATGTGTATGCCATCGCGGAATTCACCGGTAAGTGCTTGAAGTGCTTGTAACTTGCGCTGGGCTCGGTATAATGTCGCCGCCCGCCACCTAGGCGGGCTTCGTTATGGTGGCCCTGTCGGTCCCCCCGCAACGATCAGCCGTGAACCCGGTCAGGCCCGGAAGGGAGCAGCCGCAGCGGTGACATCGTGTGCCGGGGTGTGGCTGGCGGGGCCACCTCCATTTTCGGGGGGCGCTTTTCCTAGCCACAATTCCCCGTGTACGCCTTCCACCTCCCCCCTTTTTGCCTTCGGGCTCGTCTGATTTTTCCCTACGGCATAGCCGACCTCTCTGTTCCTGTTGAACGAACCCGTAGCCGCGCGTCGGCCTTGGTCCGCCTTGTTTTCCGTCATCCACTGGTACTTGGGTGCCATGTGGGATTTTTCTTATATTGATTGAATAGGCGCTTTTGAGGTGCCGTTTTTCAGGAGCTTCCATTAGATTAGGCAGCCGAGAAAGTTTGCTGTTGTATCGAGTTATCGTCGTTTGTGAGGTTTCCTTGAAAAAGATCAAGATCGTTCTGGCGGATGATCACGCAGTCGTATTGATGGGAGTCCGTGGGATTCTGGAGCGCCATCCGCAATATCAAGTGGCATGTGAGGTGCGAACTTCTGGTGAGTTGGTCGAGGCATTGCGACGGGAACATTTCGATATCGCGATCATCGACTTCAGCATGCCCGGGGACGAAGTCTACGGGGACGGTGTGCGCTTCATCGGCTACCTGGTGCGCAACTTCCCCGAGGTGAGGTTCCTGGTCTTCACCATGCTGTCCAACCGCCTGGTGCTGGACCGCCTGTGCGAGCTCGGGGTGCAGGGCGTGGTGCGCAAGGATGCGGGCATGGCCCAGTTGCTGTCGGCCCTGGACGCCCTGTGCAAGGGCCGCCGGGTGCTCAACCCCTGCACGGGGGACGGCGGCGACCTGCACAGCCGCCTGACCTCGCTCTCGGTCAAGGAATACGAGGTGTTGCGGCTGTTCGTCTCGGGCTTGCGCGTGTGTGAAATAGCGCGCCTGCTGCGGCGCAGCGACAAGACCATCAGCGCGCAGAAGGCATCGGCCAAGCGCCGTCTCGGCGTGACCACTGACCAGGAACTGCTGGCCTGCTGCCTGGAGAAGCACTTCTTCGACTGATGGCCAACAACCTCCAGCCACTCGGAAAAAGCGGGCCTATGCAGCCCGCTTTTTTATTTCCATTTTTCATCCGTGGCGATGTGGCGACAGTTTGATTTTCAGAATGGGTTAAGAATTTTCCGATGGCATATCGGAATTTATCGGCTTGGGTTGGTTCAGGATAATCCTAATTATTGCCGGTGATGAATTTTTAATACTGCCCATCGCTGAAAAGGAATTTCCGAGTTCGCTATTGAATGGCCCGGGCTGGATATTACATGGCACTGGGACAATTCCTTTTCGAGTCATCCCGTGTTCACGAAATTGAAGAAATAGCCTTATCAGGCGGGAGCTCACATGGCCGCAATTCAACTGATTGCGAAAAGTTCGGGGCAGGTTACCGATGTCAGCGGCAAGAACCTGTTGTCGCTGGCGCACCCTTGCGTGGTGAAGATCGCGGCCGCGCCCGACAGCATCCAGTCCATCGGCCGAAATGGCGACAGCCTGGTGATCCGTTTGAAGAACGGCGAAGTCATCAATATTGACAATTTCTTCCAGGCCGTGAACGGCGTGCGCCACGACCTGGTGCTGGAGGCCCCCGGCGGCGAGCTGTGGCTGGCGGACCAGAACGAGCCCTGGGTGACCACCGAGCTGGACTCCATCGAGCAACTGCTGGCGGAACGCAGCGACGACACTTACGCCGTCTTCGGCGTGCTGCCGCTTGCCGGCCTCGGCGCCCTGGGTGTCGGCGGCCTGGCCGCAGCGGCGGGGGGCGGCGGTGGCGGCGGTGGCTCGGACGGCGGCACCGTTACCACCGTCGCCGATGAGAGCGGCAACTGGGCATTCCCGGAGAATCCGCTGGAAAGCAGCGAGAGCGGCAGCATCACCGAGCCCCCGGGCAATGTCAGCCCGCCGACCGTGACCGAGCCGGCCGACGTGATCGCGCCGGAACCGCCAGTCATCACCGACAACAACGGCAATGGCCTGAGCGGCACCGGCGAGCCGGAAGGCATTGTCACCGTCGAGTTGCCGGATGGCAGCACCGTGACCACCGTCGTCGATGAAAACGGCCACTGGGAATTCCCGGAAAACCCACTGGAAAATGGCGAGTCCGGCAGCATCACCATCACCGACCCCTCGGGCAACGTCAGTCCGCCGACCGTCACCGAACCGGCCGACGTGATCGCCCCGGAGCCGCCAGTCATCACCGACAACAACGGCGACGGCCTGAGCGGCACCGGCGAGCCGGAAGGCATCGTCACTGTCGAACTGCCGGACGGCAGCACCGTGACCACTGTCGTCGACGAAAACGGTAATTGGGAGTTCCCGGAAAACCCGCTGGAGAACGGCGAGTCCGGCAACATCACCATCACCGATCCCTCAGGCAACGTCAGCCCGCCGACTACTACCGAACCGGCCGACGTCATCGCGCCGGAGCCGCCAGTCATCACCGACAACAACGGCGACGGCCTGAGCGGCACCGGCGAGCCGGAAGGCATCGTCACCGTCGAACTGCCGGATGGCAGCACCGTGACCACCGTCGTCGACGAAAACGGTAATTGGGAGTTCCCGGAAAACCCGCTGGAGAACGGCGAGTCCGGCAGCATCACCATCACCGACCCCTCGGGCAACGTCAGCCCGCCAACCATCACCGAACCCGCGGATACCTCCGCCCCCGATATCTCCCAGGCCGAGGCGGGCCTCAGCCTGATCGACGATGTCGGCGCCATCACCGGACCTATCGCCCAGGGCGGCCATACCGACGACGACCAACCCGAGTTCAAGGGCCAACTGGCCGGCGGCGATGCCGTGCTGGTGAACATCTACGACAACGGCGAACTGATCGGCAGCAGCCTGGTCGCCGCCGACGGCAGCTGGAGCTTCATTCCCACCCAGCCGCTGGCCGATGGCGAGCACAACCTGCAGGCCAGCGCGATGGATGCCGCCGGCAATGTCAGCGAGCTGCTGCCGGCCGACGGCTGGCGCTTCACCGTAGACACCCTCGCGCCCGTCGAGCTGCCGGAGGAGGGCGGCTCGCTGAGCCTGCTCGACGACGTCGGCAGCGTCACCGGCGAGATCGCCCGCGGCGGCGTGACCGACGATGCCAGGCCGACTTTCGGTGGCAGCGGCGTACCGGCCGACATCGTCAGCGTGAACGTCTACGACAACGGCGTGCTGATCGGCAGCGCCAGCGTCAGCGACGGCCAGTGGAGCTTCGAGCCGGCGCTGCCGCTGCTGGCCGGCGAGCACAATTTCCAGGCCGCGCTGGTGGATGCCGCCGGCAACGAAGGGCCGAAGAGCGCCGACTGGCCCTTCAGCCTCAAGCTGACGCCGCCGGCTGCGCCCTCCATCGAACACGTCATCGACGACCAGGCGCCGATCACCAGCGGCCACCTGCAGCCGGGCGCGCAGACCGACGACCGCAGCCCGACCGTCAAGGGCACCGCCGAGCCGGGCACCGTGGTGCATCTTTACGTCAATGGCAGCGAGGTCGGCAGCGTCGCCACCGACGCCGAGGGCAACTGGTCGATCGACCTGGCCGACCTCGGCGCCGACGGCCTGAAGACCCTGACCGCCAAGGCCGTGGATTCGGCCGGGCAGTGGAGCCCGGCCACCGGCGGCTTCGACATCCTGCTGGACACCAGCGCGCCGGCCGTCCCGGACGCGCCGAGTGCCCTGGACAACGTCGGCGCCGTCACTGGCCCCATCAGCGGCGGCGTGACCGACGACAGCACCCCGACCTTCGGCGGCAGCGCCGAGCCGGGCGCCACCGTCACCATCAAGGATGGCGACAACGTGCTGGGCACCGCCATCGTCGACGGCGACGGCAACTGGAGCTTCACCCCGGCCGAGGCGTTGGGGGAGGGCGAGCACAGCATCAGCACCCTAGTCACCGATGCCGCCGGCAATGCCAGCGAGCCCAGCGACGCGCTGGTGCTGGTGGTCGACACTCGGCCGCTGCAGGTCAGCTTGGCCAAGGCGCTGGACGATGCCGGCAGCCTGACCGCCGAGCTGGGCAACGGCGCGGTGACCGACGACCGCACGCCGACCCTGGTGGGCAGCGCCACCGCCGGCGCCCTGGTCACCGTCATGGACGGCGCCAGCGTGCTCGGCTCGGTCGTGGCCGATGCCGCCGGCGCCTGGAGCCTGGAGCTGCCGGCGCAGGCCGATGGCAGCTACCTCTACAGCGTCACCGCCAGCAACGGCGCCAACAGCGCCAGCACCCGCTTCGAACTGAGCATCGACGGCAGCGCGCCGGAGAAGCCCGGCGCGATCCTCGCCGTCGACAACCAGGGCGACGTCACCGGCCCCATCGACAACGGCGTGACCGACGACTCCACCCCGACCTTCAGCGGCAGCGCCGAGCCGGGCAGCGTCATCACCATCAAGGATGGCGACGAGGTGCTGGGCACCGCCACGGTCGATGGCGACGGCAACTGGAGCTTCACCCCGGCGCAGCCGCTCACCGACGGCGAGCACGCCATCAGCGTGAGCGCCAGCGACGCGGCCGGCAACGTCAGCGAGCCGAGCGACGTGCTGACGATCCTGGTCGACACCAGCGACGTGGTGGTCAGCATCGAGGCGGCCATCGACGACGTGGGCGAGACCCAGAGCCTGAGCAACGCCGCCCTGACCAACGACACCACCCCGACCCTGGTCGGCAAGACCCTCGCCGACGCGCTCGTGGTCATTTCCGAAGGCGGCGTCGAGATCGGCAGCGTCAGCGCCGATGCCGAGGGCAACTGGAGCTTCCAGTTGCCGGAACAGGCCGACGGCGAACACAGCTATACCGCCAGCGTCTCCAACGGCGCCAACAGCGGCAGCGCCGAATTCAGCCTGACCATCGACGGCAGCGCGCCGGCGTCCGCGGAAGTGGTCGTGGCCACTGACGACCAGGGCCTGGTCCGCGGCCCGATCGCCGCCGGCGGCGTCACCGACGACGCCCTGCCGGTGTTCTCCGGCAGGACCGAGGCCGGGGCCATCGTCACTCTCTTCGATGGCGCCGAGGTGCTCGGCAGCGTCACCGCCGACGCCAATGGCGACTGGAGCTTCACCCCGGGCCAGCCGCTGGCCGATGGCGAGCACAGCATCCGCGCGCAGGTCGCCGATGCCGCCGGCAACGCCAGCGAGCCCGGCCCGGCGCTGGCGTTCAGCGTCGACACCGCGCCCATCAGCGTCAGCGTGGTCAAGGCCAGCGACAACATAGGCGCCAAGCAGGGCGACCTGGCCGACAAGGCGCTCACCGACGACAACCGCCCGAGCCTGTCCGGCACCGCCAGCGCCGGCGCCATCGTCAGCATCCTCGACGGTTCGACGCTGCTCGGCTCGGTGCTCGCCGACGCCGCCGGCCAGTGGAGTCTGGAGCTGCCGGAGCAGGCCGACGGCAGCCACGTCTACGACATCCTGGCCACCGCCGCCAACGGCAACGAGGCCAGCACCCGCTTCGAACTGACCATCGACACCCAGGCCCCGGACGCCCCGGCGCTGGTCGTGGTGACCGATAACGTCGGCACGCAGCAGGGCGCCCTGGAGGCGGGCGCCGCCAGCGACGACAGCGCCGCGGTGATCAGCGGCAGCGGCGCCAACCCCGGCGACCTCATCACCATCCACGACAACGGCAGCCCGATCGGCAGCGCCATCGTCGACGCCAACGGCAACTGGAGCTACAAGCCGGAAACCCCGCTGGCCGAAGGCGAGCACGCAATCAGCGCCTCGGCCACCGACGCCGTCGGCAACGAAAGCGCGCAGGGCCCGGCGCTGAGCTTCGTGGTCGACACCACCGCGCCGGGCGCCATCACCGACCTGGCACTGCTCGACGACGTGGAAGGCGGCGCCTTCGGCGGCATCGCCCCGGGCGAGCCGAGCAACGACGCCACGCCGACCTACAGCGGCCATGTCGAAGGCGGCGCCGTGCTGGTGCGCATCTACGACAACGGCGAGCTGATCGGCACGGCCAGCGTGGACGAAGCCGGCAACTGGAGCTTCGAGCCGCAGACGCCGCTGACCGATGGCGCGCACAGCTTCCAGGCCGAGGCGCTGGACGCCGCCGGCAACCTCGGCCCGCGCAGCGAGGCCTGGGACTTCGTGGTCGACACCGCGCTGCCCGAGACGCCGCGCATCACCCGCGTGCAGGACGACTTCGGCCCGCAGCAGGGCGACCTCGACAAGGGCGCCAGCACCGACGACGTCAGCCTGAACCTCAGCGGCACCGGCAGCGCCGGCGCCACCCTGTTCCTCTACGTGCGCCTCAGCGACGACCCGCAGGCGCCCAGCGAACTGCTGGGCTCCACCGTCATCGACGCCAACGGCGAGTGGAGCCTGGCCACCGACGACCTCGCCCGGTTCGGCGGCGACGGCATGAAATACTTCTGGGCCAGCTCGCAAAGCCCCTCGGGGCAGCTGAGCGAGGCGCCCAGCGAGGACTTCCCGGTGGCGCTGCACACCGCGCTGCCGGAAGCCCCGCAACTGTTGGCGCTGGAGACCGAGGCCTTCACCAGCCAGGTCTGCGGCAACCTCACCAGCGACGCCACGCCGAGCATTTCCGGCAGCGGCGCGCCGGGCTCGCTGGTGCTGGTCTACGACAACGGCCAGGCGCTCGGCTCGGCGCTGGTGGACGAGGCCGGCAACTGGAGCTTCACCCCGCAAGAGCCGCTGGCCGACGGCCCGCACGCGCTCACCGCGACCCTCACCGACGCGGTGGGCCACGTCACCGAGCCCAGCGCGCCCTGGCTGTTCGTGATCGATACCCTGGCGCCGAACGTCGGCCTGGACATCAACACCGCCGAGCAACTGGCCGGGCAGACCGAGCCGGGGGCGATCGTCACGGTGATCGACAAGGCCGGCACGGCGCACAGCGTCACCGCCGACCAGAACGGCCGCTGGAGCCTGCAGCCCAACCCGCTGGGCCTGGGCGAGGACGGCAGCATTTCGGTGGCGGACGCGGCGGGCAACCAGTCACAGCCCATCGTCATCCAGGGCGACGTGCTGGCCAGCTACGACCTCACGCGCTACACCAGCCAGGTCAATACCACCGAGGCCGGCCCGCAGGCCAACCCCAGCGTCACCACCCTGGCCGACGGCAGGATAGCGGTGGTCTGGCAGGGCGGCGACACCGCCAGCAACAATGCCGAGGTTTACATGCAGCTGTTCGAGGCCGATGGCGTGACGCGCATCGGCAGCGAGCAGCAGGTCAACCAGCGCAGCAGCTACAACCAGGACAGCCCGCAGGTGGTGGCCCTGGCCGATGGCGGCTACCTGGTGGTCTGGGAGTCCTGGCAGGCCGGCCCGGACACCAGCAACGACGGCATCATGGCGCGCCGCTACGGCGCCGATGGCAGCCCGCTGACCGACGAATTCGCCGTCAACCAGCTGACCGCCGGCGGCCAATTGTCGGTCTCCGTGGTGGCGCACCCGGGCGGCGGCTACACCATCTCCTGGATCAGCGATCCCGATGGCGGTTCCACCGACAGGATCGTCCAGCGCAGCTTCGATGCCGACGACCAGCCGCTCGGCGGTGACGTGGTGGTGGGCAGCGGCACCGGCTATGGCGCAGAGGGCGCGCCGGCCATGGCGGCGTTCGTCGATGCCGCGCACCAGGGCATGTACGTGACCGTGTGGAGCGGCCGCAACGGCCCGGGCGACAGCTCCGGCACCGGCGTCATCGGCCAGCTCCACGCGGCCGACGGCACCCCGCTGGGCGGCAACTTCCAGGTCAACGCCGGCACCGGCAACAACCAGGACTACCCGGACGTGATCACCCTCAAGGACGGCAGCTTCGTGGTGATCTGGGAGGGCAATCCGCCGGGCAGCAGCGGCTTCGACGTCTACATGGCGCACTACAGCGTCGACCCGGCCACCGGCGCCGTGCAGCAGATCGGCCCGGGCGACGTGCGCGTCAACACCGGCATCGCCGGCGACCAGTACAAGCCCACCGCGGTGGCGCTGGACGACGGCGGCTACCTGGTCATCTGGGGCTCGGCCGGCGGCGACGGCAGCGGCTCGGCGATCTTCGCCCAGTGCTACGACGCCCAGGGCCACAAGCTGGGCCGCGAGTTCCTGGTCAACCCGACCACCGAGGGCAACCAGGGCTGGGCCGGCGACAACGTCGACATGAAGAACCTGCTGGACGCCACCCTGATGGCCGACGGCAGCGTCTACGTGACCTGGCAGAGCGACAAGGCCGACAACAGCGGCTGGGGCATCGAGGCCACGGTGATCGACATCGACGCCGGCTACTACTCCGAATTCCGCGTCAACGGCACCCTCGGCGGCGCCCAGGACCATTCGGCCACCGCGAGCCTGCCCAATGGCGGCTTCGTGGTGGTCTGGGAGTCGGCCTCGGGCGATGGTTCCAACGACTGCGTCATGGCCCAGCTGTTCGATGCCAGCGGCATGCCGCTGGGCGGCGAGTTCGTGGTCAACACCAGCACCGGCGACTTCCAGGGCAAGCCGGCGGTGGCGGTGCTGGCCGACGGCAGCTTCGTGGTCAGCTGGACCAGCTACGCCGGCGGCAACGACGCGATCATGCAGCAGAAGTTCGGCTACACCTACGACCCCGACGGCAACATCAGCGGCGCGCAGCCCCAGGGCGGCGAGTCCAGGGTCAACCTCAACGATGCCGACAGCCAGCGCTATTCCAGCATCACCGCGCTGGGAGACGGCGGCTACATGCTCAGCTGGAAGTCCTGGGAGGGCGGCGGCTGGCGCATCTACGCCCGCCAGTACGACGCCGACGGCTCGCCGGCCAGCGGCGACCTGCTGGTCAGCGCCACCCACTACACCAGCGACATCATCGGCGCCTCCATCAGCACCCTGGCCGATGGCCGCGTAGTGTTCACCTACGCGCGCAACCTCGGCGGCGGCGACGCCTACTTCCGCATCTACGATCCGAACACCCAGAGCTTCGGGCCCGAGATCGTCGCCAACCAGACCACCGCCAACAGCCAGGCCTCGCCCAGCGTATCGGGGCTGGCCAACGGCAACTTCATCGTCACCTGGGATTCCAACGACCACAGCGGCCCGGACCAGTCCGGCTACGGCATCTGGGGACGCATCTTCGACGCCGCCGGCGTGCCGGTGGGCAACGAGTTCCTGCTCAGCACCAGCACCCTGGGCGACCAGGCCATGCCGGTGGTGGTGCCGCGCGCGGACGGCAGCTTCGTCGTGGTCTACCAGTCGGCCACCGACGCGGCGCCGGGCGCCGGCACCTGGGGCATCTACGCCCAGTTCTTCGACGCTGCCGGGCGCAAGGTCGGCCAGGAACTGCACATCAACCAACTGGTGAGCGGCGACCAGACTCAGGTCGACGCCACCTTCCTCGACAGCGGCAAGCTGTTCGTCAGCTGGACCGACAATGGCGTCGGCGATGGCAACGGCAGCGCCATCAAGGGCAGCCTGGTGGACCTCGACGAGAGCCTCGGGCTGATTCCGCCGCCGCCGCTGGGCGAGGGCGCCACCGGCCTCGACTACGTGCCGGCCAGCCCGCCGCAGATCAGCGTGCTCAGCGTCGGCCTGGACACCAACAGCGCCGAGCGCCTGGGCGGGCGCACCGAGCCGGGGGCGACCGTCAGCGTGGTCGACGCCCAGGGCGTCAGCCACACGGTGGTCGCCGACCAGTACGGCCGCTGGGACTTCTACCCCAACCCGCTGGCCCAGGGCGAGCAGGGCAGCCTGTCGGCCCATGACGGGGCCGGCCACCAGGCGCCGGCGGTGGCCATCCAGGGCGCGGCCCTGGCCGACTACCAACTGGACCGCCACACCGTGGAAGTGAACAGCACCGAGGCCGGCCCGCAGACCAACCCGAGCGCGGCGACCCTGGCCGATGGCCGGATCATCGTGGTCTGGCAGAGCGGCACCGGCACCGACGTGTTCATGCAGCTGTTCGAGGCTGACGGGGTGACTCGCGTCGGCAGCGAACAGCAGGTCAACCAGCGCAACAGCGGCGACCAGGACGGCCCGCAGGTGGTGGCCCTGGCCGACGGCGGCTACCTGGTGGTCTGGGAGTCCTACGAGGCGGGCCCGGACACCAGCGGCGACGGCATCATGGCGCGCCGCTATGGCGCCGACGGCACGCCGTTGACCGACGAGTTCGCGGTCAACCTGGGCACTGCCGGCGACCAGCGCCACCCCAGCGCCGTGGCGCACCCGGACGGCGGCTACACCATCAGCTGGACGAGCAATCCCGACTCCGGCTCCACCGACCTGGTGGTGCAGCGCAGCTTCGATGCCGACAACCAGCCACTCACCGGCGATGTGCTGGCGGGCAGCGGCCAGGCCTATGGCGCCGAGGGCGCTCCGGCCATGGCGGTGTTCGGCGATGCCGCGCACCAGGGCATGTACGTGACCGTGTGGACCGGCCGCAATGGCCCGGGCGATACCTCCGGCACCGGCGTCATCGGCCAGCTCCACGCGGCCGACGGCACCCCGCTGGGCGGCAACTTCCAGGTCAACACCGGCATCGGCAACGACCAGAACAACCCTGACGTGATCGTCCTCAAGGACGGCAGCTTCGTGGTGGTCTGGGAAGGCAACCCGCCGGGCAGCAGCGGCTTCGACGTCTACATGGCGCACTACAGCGTCGACCCGGCCACCGGCGCCGTGCAACTGATCGGCCCGGGCGACGTGCGCGTCAACACCGGCATCGCCGGCGACCAGTACAAGCCCACCGCGGTGGCGCTGGACGACGGCGGCTACCTGGTCATCTGGGGGGCGGCCGGCGGCGACGGCAGCGGTTCGGCGGTCTTCGCCCAGCGCTACGACGCCCAGGGCCACAAGCTGGGCCGCGAGTTCCTGGTCAACCCGACCACCGATGGCAACCAGGCTTCGAACGAGGCCGGCTCGAACGTGCTGGATGCGACGCTGATGGCCGACGGCAACGTCTACGTGACCTGGCAGAGCGACAAGTCCGACAGCAGCGGCTGGGGCATCGAGGGCACGGTGATCGACATCGACGCCGGCTACTTCTCCGAGTTCCGCGTCAACGGCACCCTGGGCGGCGCCCAGGACCATCCGGCCACCGCGAGCCTGCCCAACGGCGGCTTCATCGTCGTCTGGGAATCGGCCACGGGCGATGATTCCAGCGACTGCATCATGGCCCAGCTGTTCGATGCCGCCGGCATGCCGGTGGGCGGCGAGTTCGTGGTCAACGCCACGACCGGCGACTTCCAGGGCAAGCCGGCGGTGGCGGTGCTGGCCGACGGCAGCTTCGTGGTCAGCTGGACCAGCCATGCCGGCGGCAACGATGCGATCATGCAGCAGAAGTTCGGCTACACCTACGACCTCGACGGCAACATCAGCGGCGCGCAGCCCCAGGGTGGCGAGTCCGGGGTCAACGTCAACGACGTCGGCCAGCAGCGCTTCTCCAGCATCACCGCGCTGGAAGACGGCGGCTACATCGTCAGCTGGAGCGCCAACATCAGCGGCACCAGTGGCAAGTGGCAGATATTCATGCGCCAGTACGCCGCCGATGGCTCGCCGGTGGGCGGCGACCGGCTGGTGGGCGACGCCACCTACCACACCACGGCGGGGCCGGACGCGGCGTCCCTGGCGACCCTGCTGGACGGCACCGTGGTGATCGCCTACAACCGCGATATCGGCGGCGCAGCGGGGGTGGAGTCCTACTTCCGCCTCTACGACCCGGCGACCGGGCTGCTGGGCGAGGAAATCCGCGCCAACCAGACCTCGGCCAACAAGCAGTCCTCGCCGGCGGTGTCGAGGCTGGCCAACGGCAACTTCATCGTCACCTGGGATTCCAACGACCACAGCGGCCCGGACCAGTCCGGCACCAGCACCTGGGGGCGCATCTTCGACGTCACCGGCGCGGCGCTGGGCAGCGAGTTCCTGGTGTCCAACAGCACCACCGGCGACCAGTCCGAGCCCATGGTGGTGGCCCGCGAGGGCGGCGGCTTCGTGGTGGTCTACGTGTCGCGCAGCGAGGCGGCGCCGGGCTCCGGCAGCTATGGCGTGTACGCCCAGTTCTTCGACGATGCCGGGCGCAAGGTCGGCCAGGAACTGCACATCAACCAACTGGTGAGCGGCGACCAGACGCAGGTCGACGCCACCTTCCTCGACAGCGGCAAGCTGTTCGTCAGCTGGACCGACAGCGGCGTCGGCGATGGCAGCGGCAGCGCCATCAAGGGCCGCCTGGTGGACCTGGACGAGACCCTCGGGCTGGCCCCGGCGGTGGCCGAGGGCGGCGCCACCCACGTCGACTACCTGCCGGTCTCCGACGCCGTGGGCACTGCCGCCGACGACATGCTCGACGCCCGTGGCTACACCACCGCCAGCGGCGGCGAAGGCAACGACGTCATCCTCATCGACGGTACCGGCTTCGCCCACATCGACGGCGGCGCCGGCTACGACATCCTGGTCTGGGCCTCGCGCAATGCGCTGGACCTGGGCCAGGTCGCCGACAGGCTGGAGGGCATCGAGGCCATCCACCTGAGCGAAGGGCTGAGCCAGTCGCTGACGCTGAGCCTGGCCGATCTGCTGAAGGTCACCGAGCCCGACGGCGAGGCCCGGCACAGCCTGAGGATCACCGGCGACAGCGGCCAGAACGGCGTGGTCGACAGCGTCGACATCGACCTCGCGGACTGGGTGCGGCAGGCGCAGCAGGTCACCGAGGGCGCCGTCACCTACGACGTCTACACCTCGAAGAGCGCGTCTTATGCGCACCTGCTGATCCAGGAGGGCCTGTACGTGGTCTGAGCGGCCCGGCGCCGGGGCGGCCGCTCCCGGCGCGCTGGCTCCCACCTGCGGCGCGAACCTCGTTCGCGCCGTTTTTCATTGCGGCCGGCGCGCCGGCCCGAGTCCGAAAAACAGCGGGCGGCTTGAGGGATTTCCTAAAAGCCCGTCCCGGGCGGCGGAGTTCCTACGGCTTTAGGGAGTTTCCTAACCCATGCGCCGGCCCGCTGCTCTAGTCTGCCCGCGGTTCGTGGCGAGTACCCATGGCGCATGGGCGATGTCACTTCATTCACTTCGGGGAGAAATTACCAGATGGACGCAATTGAACTGATCGCGAAAAGCTCGGGGCAGGTGACCCCCGTGACCGGCAATGGCCCCCTGAGCCTGTCGCGGCCCGGCGTGGTGAAGATCGCCGCGGCGCCGGAGGATGTCCAATCCCTCAGCCGCAACGGCGACCACCTGCTGGTGCGCCTGAAGACCGGCAAGGTCATCACCGTCGAGAACTTCTTCCAGGGCTTCGATGGCGTACACAACGACCTGGTGCTGCAGGCGCCGGACGGTCAGCTGTGGCAGGCCGGCTACGAAGAGCCCTGGGACGGCATGGAACTGACGCGCCTGGATTCCGTCGACGAACTGCTGGCGTTGCAGTCGGACGACCACAACGTCGCCTTCGGCCTGCTGGTGCCGGCGGCGGGGCTGGGCGCCATCGGCGTGGGCAACATGCTCACCCAGCGCGACGGCGGTGGCGGCGGCAGCCCGCGCTCGGTGGGCCCGCTGCCGGAAGCTGGGGGGCCAGGCGCGCCGCAGATCCTGTTCAACAACCAGCAGGGCCTGACCGGCACCGCCGAGCCCGGCAGCCTGATCACCCTGACCCGCCCGGACGGCAGCACCGAGACCGTCACCACCAATGCCGATGGCACCTGGAGCTTCCTGCCCAACCCGCTGGAGGACGGCCAGTCCGGCAGCGTCACCGCGTCCAACGGCGACGGCGCCAGCCCGGCGGTGGACACCGGCCCGGCGGACCTGACGCCGCCGAAGGATCCGGTCGTCAGCGAGAACAACGCCAATGGCCTGTCCGGCACCGGCGAGGCGGGCGACACCATCATCCTCACCAAGCCCGATGGCAGCACCGTCACCACCCAGGTGGACGAGAACGGCAACTGGAGCTTCCCGGAAAACCCGCTGGGCAATGGCGAGTCGGGCTCGCTGGTGGAAGTGGACCCGGCCGGCAACTCCAGCGGCAGCGTCGATACCGGTCTGGCCGACCTGGAAGTGCCGGAGCCGCCGGTGGTCACCGAGAACAATGGCAACGGCCTGGGCGGTACCGGCGAGCCGGAAGGCATCGTTACCGTCGAGCGGCCGGACGGCAGCACCGTGACCGCCATCGTCGATGAAAACGGCAACTGGGAACTCCCGGAGAACCCGTTGGAGAACGGCGAAAGCGGCAGCATCACCATTACCGACCCCGCGGGCAACGTCAGTCCGCCGACCGTCACCGAGCCGGCCGACGTGGTTGCGCCGGAACCGCCCGTAGTCACCGAGAATAACGGCAACGGCCTGGGCGGCACCGGTGAGCCGGAAGGCATCGTCACCGTCGAGCTGCCGGACGGCAGCACCGTGACCGCCATCGTCGATGAAAGCGGCAACTGGGAATTCCCGGAAAACCCGCTGGAGAACGGCGAGACCGGCAGCGTCACCATTACCGACCCCGCGGGCAACGTCAGCCCGCCGACCATCACCGACCCGGCCGACCTGCTGCCGCCCGTGCTGCCTGAAGGGCACGAGTGGCTGCAACTGATCGACGACATCGGCGAGGTGACGGGCGAGATCGCCAAGGGCGGCGTGACCGACGACGCGCGTCCCGAAGTGATTGGCGACTGCGGCGCCGACAGCGATGCCGTGCTGGCCTTCATCTACTTCGACGGCGCGCTGCTGGGCAGCGCCACCGTCACCGCGGGCAAATGGAGTTTCCCCCTGGAAAGCGATCTTGCGGCGGGCGCCCACCAGTTCCAGGTGGAACTGCAGGACGCCGCCGGCAATCGCAGCGCCAAGAGCGAACCCTGGGACTTCACCCTGGAGCTTCCCGATGCGCCCGAGGCGCCAAGCATCGACTGGGTCCAGGACGACCAGGAGCCGCTGGTGGTCGAACTGCAACCCGGGGACAGCACCAACGACCGCAGTCCCATCGTCGGCGGCAGCGGCGTGCCGGGCAGCCTGCTGACCCTGTACGTCGACGACCAGGCCGTGGGCAGCGTGACCGTGGGCGAGGACGGCAAGTGGGAAATCGCCATCGCCGACCTGGGCGCCGATGGCGCCAAGCGCATCAGCGCCGACCAGGCCAGCGCCGGCGGGCCGAGCGGCCCGCGCAGCGAGGTGGTGGAGATCGTCCTGGACACCCAGGCGCCGGCCCGGCCGGTCATCGAGCGGGTCTACGACAACCTCGGGGACCAGCACGGCGACATCGAACCCAATGGCGTGACCGACGATTTTTGGCCGGAGATCAGCGGCCGCGTCGAGGGTGGCGATGCGACTTACGTGAAGCTCTTCGACAAGGGCATGCCGATCGGAACCGCCACGGTCAACGCGGACGGCACCTGGTCCTTCACCCCCGTCTCGTCGCTGGGCATAGGCCAGCACAGCCTGCAGGTCATTGCGGTGGACGCGGCAGGCAACGAGAGCCCGTTGAGCGACGCCTGGTCCTATGAAACCTACGTGCCGCCGTCGTTGGAACCGAGCATCACCGGCGTCCGGGACGACTACGGTGCCGAACAGGGCGCCCTGCAGAAGGAAGACTTCACCGACGACAGCACGCCGGTGGTGCGTGGCACCGGGCGTCCCGGTGATGTCATGGAGCTCTACCTGCAACTGGAGGACGGCGCGCTGAATCTGGGAACCGCCTACCTGGTGGGCTCGGCCGTGATCGATGCGAAGGGCCACTGGCAGATCGAGTCCGACGACCTGGCCCAGTATGGCGGCTATGGCATGAAGTTCCTCTATGCCTCTTCCTATAACGAGGGTGGCGACCGCCCGGCGCCCACCGGGGCATACCCCATCTACCTGGAGGATCCCGCCGCGCCGGAGCAGTTGCGTTCGTTGTCATCGGCGCTGGACGAACCGCAGGAGCCGGGCGTGGCGGAGGGCGAGGGCGCCGGGCTGATCCAGCAGGTGCTCGGCCTGGCCGTGGGCACGGGGGCCGCGCTGCCGGCCGGCCCCGAGCCGGACCTGGCCGGGTTGCTGACCGATATCCGGCTGCCGCGGCAGTTCCAGTTGGAGGCTGATGGGCCCCGGGACATCACCGAGCCCACCGGCGAGGTCTTCGCGCCGCTGTCGTCGGGCGAGCGCCTCGACCTGCTCGGCCTGCAGCACAGCCAGCAACTGGTGCTCTGACGCCCGGCTCCCGCCGCCCGCGGCGGGTTCGTCACGAAGGGCGCGAACCTTGGGTTCGCGCCCTTTTTTGTTCGCGGCGGGCGCTTTCCGGGCCTTGTGAGGGCTTGCCCTTCGCGTGCGCTGGCCCGAAGGGGAATAACCCAGAGACTTTTGGGTTGGGGGTTTGGTGTAGCGCGCCGCTCCGAGTGCTCGGATGTTTCTTGTTTCGCCCCCCTCGGGCGAGTCCCTTTTGTCAATCGGTGGAAGGCCACCCCCGCAAAAAGGAACCAAAAAGGCTTGCCCCGACATACGGGCCCGACAGAGTCGGGCTACCCTCACGAACTCCCCCGCCACGGAGGCCCGCCCCGAGGGTACGTCCCTGTAGCCCGCGGGGCTCTCGCGACATCCATGTCGCATGACCTCCTGAGCGCGGGTTTCGCTCGGCCTTCTGAAGGGGCACTCCGGTGCGCTCGGCTATTTCTCTGGAAGTCCAAGAGCAAACGCGCTTTTGCTTTTGCTCTTCGTAGGAGCGAGCTTGCTCGCGAACCCCGCAGTCACTGGGTTGCCGCGTTCGCGGGAATGACGAGGTGGAGGGCAGGTGTTTCAGGATGACTCAGGATTCTCCCTTCGCTCAGGACAGCCCCCTCTCCCGCTTGCGGGAGAGGGCTGGGGAGAGGGCGCTCTTTGCAGAGCCCCAACCTCTGTCGCAACCCCGTCGGAAATCCGTAGGGCGCATAACGCCTACGGCGTTATCCGCCGAATCGCGGACAGAGTCCGCTCCTACGGTTCCAGGGAAGCACGGGCGTAGGAGCGGACTCCGTCCGCGATTGGATTCACCGGCCACGCCGGACGCTCCGGTGGCACGAACAGCCCCCTCTCCCTCCGGGAGAGGGCTGGGGTGAGGGCAACGGACTCCGCCGTTACTCCATCCCCAAACCTGCACTCCGCCCCCCAACCCTCCCCGCAAACGGGGCAGGGTACCGCCACGCCGTGCTTCCACCCACCCCTCAGACATCCACCTGAATGCCCCGGCCTTTAAGGGATTCCTGAAGGGAGGTCGCTGGCGATTTGCCTAGGATCGCCGGTGGGGCATCGCCGGCGGCGCCGGTGTTCGTTGCCCGCTGATTTCAGCCTCCCGCACACCGGGTGGCGATGACTGCCAATTGACGATTTGAAGGAGTCTCGGCGCATGACCGACAAGAACTGGAACGACGATCAGGACCGGCCGCAGGCCAGCCTGCCCTTTGCGCAGGACGCATCCGCCGGACAGAGCGCGCCCGCGCCGCGTGCGGACAAGCCCCAATTCCTCATCGAGGACGATATCGGCACGCTCAAGGGCGTGGTCGAGTCGGGCGGATATACCAACGACAAGACGCCGACCTTCAAGGGCAAGGACCTCACGCCGGGCCAGGAAGTGTTCATCCGCGTCGTTCTCGAATCCGGTGAGGTGCAGGAACTGGGCAGCGCCGTGGTACGCAAGAACGGCACCTGGGCCCTGGACATCGACATGCCGTTCCAGGATGGCGTGGTCGATTTCTACATCACCGTCGACGGCGTCGATTCCGACCCCTACCGGGTGACCTTCGATAGCCAGTTGCCGGAGCCGGTCGAGCTGGAAGAGCCCCTGCAAGTGCTGGCCGGCGAGCGCCCGTTGGCGATGGACGGTGGCCAGGTGCAGGCCAATGCGCAGCCGAGCTTCGTGGGCAAGTTCGCCGGCCAGGCCAGCGAAGCGGACATGTATGCCGTGCTGCTGGAAATTCACTATGGCACGCAACTCGTCACTGTCACGGCCGAGATCGGTAGTGATGGCACCTGGCGCTGTGACTGGCCAGAGGGCCTGGCGGAGCAGCAGGGGGACTATACGCTCAAGTTCTTCATGATCGATGCTGCCGGTAACGTGCATACCGAGGGGGGGCAGTACAAGCCCTTCCAGCAACTGGAACTGACGCTCGACATGACCCCGCCCGGTGACGATGCCGTGGTGAGCTTCACCCTGCACGACGACTTCGGCCCGGTCACCGGGGTCATCGCCGCCGGCGGCAAGACCGACGACACCACCCCGAGGCTCGAGGGCCAGGTGGCGAACGCTGCCGCCAACGGCGTCAAGTGGGTGGAAATCCTCCTCGACGGCAACGTCCTGGCGCGGGTGCTGGTGGATGAGCAGGGCAACTGGGAGTACACCCCGGACGCACTGACTTCCGGCGCGCACCACCTCGAAGTCTTCCCGCTGGACGCCGCCGAGAACTATGGCAAGAGTGCCTCCATCGACTTCGAAGTGGCCGGGCCGGATGTGCCGCCCTTGTCGCCGCCGGTCATCGAGGAAATCCGTGACGACCAGGGCTCGGTCAGCGGCCTGCTGAACGATGGCGACGTCACCGACGACACCAGCCTGTCGCTCAAGGGCCACGCCGAGGCCGGCAACCTCGTATTGCTGTATGTCGGTGGGGTACTGGCCGCCAGCGCAGTCGCCGACGAAAACGGCAACTGGACCGCCGAACTGCCGCTGGCCGGCGATGGCGAGCATGTCATCATCGCCAAGGCCCAGGACGACTTCGGTCGCCACAGCGACGAAACCGCCCCGGTGTCCATCACCCTCGACACCATCGCGCCGGAACAGCCGGGCATGGTGGATGCCCAGGACAACACCGGCGCCATCACCGGCCCCATCGAGCCGGGCAGCGTGACCGACGAAACCCAGCCGACCCTCAGCGGTTCGGGCGAGCCGGGCGACACCGTCAGCATCCTCGACAACGGCGAGGTGATCGGCACTGTCGTGGTCGATGAAAACGGCCAATGGGAATTCACCCCGGAACAGCCGCTGGAAGAGGGCGACCACAGCATCAGCGTGGTGGTCACCGACCCGGCCGGCAACGCCAGCGAGCCCAGCGAGTCGCTGGACTTCAGCGTCGACAGCAGCGTACCGGCCATGGTCATCGACCATCTCGAACTGCAGGACGACTTCGGTCCGGTAGTCGGCGCCATCGCCAACGGCAGCTCCACCGACGACGCCACCCCGACCGTGGTGGGCCATGTCGAAGGCGAAGCCGCCTGGGTGGAAATCTACGATGGCGAGACCCTGCTGGGCACCGCCCTGGTGGACGGCGACGGCAACTGGAGCTTCCAGGCGCCGGAACTGGAGAGCGGCGAGCACAGCATCAGCGCCCGCCCGGTGAGCGCCATCGGCCAGGAAGGCGAAGCCAGCGACAGCATCGGCTTCACCCTGGTGGGTGACGAGACGCCGCTGCCGCAACTGCCGGTCATCGATGAAATCCTCGACGACCAGGGCACATTCACCGGCCTGCTGAACGATGGCGACCTTACCGACGACGCCAGCCTGTCGCTCAAGGGCAGCGCCGAAGCCGGCAAGCTCGTGCTGCTGTACGTGAACGGCGAACTGGCTGCCAGCGTGGTGGCCGACGAGCAGGGCAACTGGACCGCCGAACTGCCGCTGGCCGGCGATGGCGAACAGGTCATCACCGCCAAGGCCCAGGACGATGCCGGCCGCCACAGCGACGAAACCGCTCCGGTATCCATCACCCTCGACGCCACCGCGCCGGACAAGCCGGAACAGGTGGGCGCCGACGACAACGAAGGCGTGGTGCAGGGCCCGATCACCCAGCATGGCGCCACCAACGACAACACCCCGGAATTCAGCGGCCAGGCCGAGCCGGGCTCCACGGTCATCATCAGCGACAACGGCGTGCCCCTGGGCAGCGTGGTGGCCGATGCCCAGGGCAACTGGAGCTACACCCCCGAGCCGCCGCTGGCCGACGGTTCGCACAGCATCACCGTGCAGGCCCAGGACGCCGCCGGCAACCTCAGCGAGCCCAGCGACGCCCTGGAATTCAGCGTCTGGAGCGAGGCGCCGCAGGTGAGCATCGACCACGCCCTGGACGATGTCGAGCCGGGCCTGGAGAACGTGGCCAGCGGCGGCATCACCAATGACCTGCAGCCGACCTTGGTGGGCACCGCCACCGCCGGCGCGCTGGTAGTCCTTTCCGAGGCCGGGCTGGTGCTCGGCAGCGCGGTCGCCGACGCCGAGGGCAACTGGAACATCACCCTGGACCGTAACCAGTCCGAAGGACCCCACACCTACACCGCGGAAGTCCGTTGCGCCACCGGCGAGTTCGCCCAGGCCGACTTCGTCCTGGTGATCGACAACAATGCCCCGGACCGCCCGATCCTCGACGCCGTGCTGGACAACGCCGGCCTGGTCCAGGGCGCGCTGGCCAGCGGCGACACCACCGACGACGCCACCCCGACCCTGCAGGGCGGCGAGGCCGAGCCCAACGGCCTGGTCAAGGTCTACGACAACGGCACCCTGGTCGGCAGCGCCCTCGCCGACGAGAACGGCGACTGGAGCCTGGAGCTGCCGGAGCTGGCCGATGGCGCCCATAGCCTGACCGTCACCTCCAGCGATGCCGCGGGCAACGAAAGCAAGCCGACCCGTCCGTTCGAACTGACCGTGGACACCGCGGTGGCCGACCTGGTCATCGACAGCATCGAGCTGGTGGACGACTTCGGCGAGGTCCAGGGCCTTATCGCCGACGGCGGCAAGACCGACGACACCACGCCGCTGCTGCAGGGCCACGTCGAAGGGACGAATGCCGCCTACGTGGAAATCTACGACGGCGAAACCCTGCTGGGCACCGCCGCGGTGGACGCCCAGGGCAACTGGAGCTTCCAGGCGCCGGAGCTGGAAAGCGGCGAGCACGCCTTCAGCGCCGTACCGGTGGACGCCCTTGGCAAGACCGGCGAAGCCAGCGAAAGCATCCGCTTCGAAGTGGTGGGCCCGGAGGTCGCACAGCCGGAGGCACCGGTCATCAGCGAAATCCTCGATGACCTGGGTTCGGTCAGTGGCCTGCTGAACGACGGCGACGTCACCGACGACACCAGCCTGACCGTCAACGGCAGCGCTGCCGCGGGCGATCTGGTGCTGCTGTACGTCGACGGCGAACTGGCCGCCAGCGTGGTGGCCGACGAGCAGGGCAACTGGAGCGCCGAACTGCCGCTGGCCGGCGATGGCGAACAGGTCATCACCGCCAAGGCGCAGGATGAAGCTGGCCGCCACAGCGACGAGACTGCACCGGTCAGCGTCATCCTCGACACCACCGCGCCGGAACAGCCGGGCATGGTGACCGCCGAGGACAACACCGGCGCCATCACCGGCCCGATCGAGCCGGGCAGCGTGACCGACGAAACCCAGCCGACCCTCAGCGGTTCGGGCGAGCCGGGCGACACCGTCAGCATCCTCGACAACGGTGAAGTGATCGGCACGGTCGTGATCGACGAGAACGGCCAGTGGGCGTTCACTCCGGAACAGCCGCTGGAAGAGGGCGACCACAGCCTCAGCGTGGTGGTCACCGACCCGGCCGGCAATGCCAGCGAGCCCAGCGAGTCGCTGGACTTCACGGTACAGGCCCAGGTGCCGACCCTCAGCCTCGATTCGGTCTACGACGATGTCGAAGGCATCCTCGGCGAGATCGCCCAGGGCGGGCTGACCAACGACGCCCAGCCGATGCTCTCCGGCACGGCCGGTAACGGCGCGGTGCGGGTGCTCATCCATGACGGCCAGACGCTGCTGGGCAGCGCACTGGTCGATGGCGACGGCAACTGGCAGTTCGAGCTGCCGGAACTGGCCGACGGCGAGTACAGCCTGAGCCTGGTGGCCGAAACCGCCAGCGGCACGCCGAGCGAAAGCCTGGAGTGGAGCTTCACCGTCGACACCCAGGCACCGGAGGCCGTCACGGCTCTGGACCTGGTCGACGACGAGCCGCTGATCACCGGCACCATCGAACAGAGCGGCCTGACCAACGACGCCACGCCGACCTTCAGCGGCCAGGCCATCGGCGCCAAGTGGGTGAACATCTACGACGGCAGCCTGCTGATCGCCAGTGTCTCGGTGGACGCCGAGGGCAACTGGAGCTTCACGCCGGAGGAGGCGCTTTACGAAGGTGTGCATCGCTTCAGCGCCGCCGCCGTGGATGAGGCCGGCAACGAAGGCGAGCGCAGCGTCGGCTGGAACTTCACCGTGGATGTCACCGCACCGGGCCGTGTCACCAACCTGGGGCTGTACGACATGATCGGACCGAACCCCGAGACGGACTGGGGCGATGTGCCGAAGGGCGGGAAGACCGACGACCCCTGGCCGAACTTCTATGGCCAGGTCGACACCTTCGGCGTGAAGTACGTGTACGTCTACGACGATGGCAAGTTCCTCGGCTCGGCCACGGTCAACCAGACCACCCTGGAGTGGGCGTTCGAACCGCGCCTGCCGCTGCAGTCGGGCAAGCACAGCCTGCAGGCCTGCGCGGTGGACGAAGCCGGCAACGTGGGCCCGCTCAGCGAGCCCTGGGACTTCACCATCGCCCTGCCGATCGCTGCCGACCCGTCGATCATCAACGTGCGCGACGACGTCGCTGGCGTCTACCTGCAGAAGGAGGACTTCACCGAGGACGTGACTCTGACGGTCAAGGGTTCCTCGCCGCTGGGCACCACAGTGACGCTCTATGCCAACGGCGTAGCGGTGGGCTCGCAGACGGTGGATGAGGATGGTTACTGGTACATCACCACCAGCGACCTGAGCCTTCTGGCCAACCCCGACGGTTCCGTGAGCCTGGTGGCCGAGGCCGAAGGGCTGGCGCCCACCGGTCCGTTCACCATCTTCCTCGAGGACAGCGTGCTGCAACCGCAGGTGCTGGCCGAGCCCCTGGGGGGCGAGGAAGCGCTGATGGCCGGGCTGTTCGCGGCGCTGGAACTGCACCAGGAGCCGGTCGCGCAAGCGCAGCCGCTGTCGTTGCAGGGTCTGCTGCAGGCACCGGCCGGGGCACAGGCTCCGGGCGTGGCGGCAAC
This sequence comes from Pseudomonas sp. M1, assembly GCF_022760135.1. Lineage (NCBI taxonomy): Bacteria > Pseudomonadati > Pseudomonadota > Gammaproteobacteria > Pseudomonadales > Pseudomonadaceae > Pseudomonas > Pseudomonas sp. M1. The sequence continues at coordinate 4,194,711 of NZ_CP094343.1, read as the reverse complement.
CCCGCCGGCAGCCGAGGCGCCAGTGCCCGACAGCATGCTGGTGAAACAGGACCTGCTGGCGCTGCAACAGCAGCAGCTGGTCTGACCGACCCGGCCCGTCCGGCGCTTCGGCGCCGGGCGGCCCGGTTTTCAGGCGGCATGGGCGCAAGCCCGTGCCGTTTTTTTTCGCCTGAAAAACACGCTGCGCCCATTATCGAGCGGGCCTGTAGGCGCGCGCCCTGCGCGCGAATCGCGGACAGAGTCCGCTCCTACCGACGCTGGGAAAATACTGTCGTAGGATGGGTTGAGCGAAGCGATACCCATCGCCATGGTTGGCCGGCGGGCGGAGGTTCAATGATGGAGCATCAGCGAAGTCCGTTGCCCTCACCCCAACCCTCTCCCGGAGGGAGAGGGGGCTGTCCGTGCCGAGAGGATAAATGGTTTCAGCTGGAAATCTCTGTGCTAGCCGGCTGACACCAGAACGTCCGACCCTGCCCAACGGTTCCCTCTTCCTGAAGGGAGAGGGGGCTTGTCCGTGCCGAGAGAGGAAATGGTTTCAGCTGGAAACCGCCGGAGCTGCCGGCTGACTCCAGAATGCCCGACCCTGCCCAACGGTCCCCTCTCCCTTCAGGGAGAGGGTTAGGGAGAGGGCGTTCTTCGAAGCCACGTCATGCCTTCCCGGCGGAACTCCATTCGCGAACAACGGCGCCAGGTTCAACTCCGGAGCCGTGTTGATGTCCTTGACCCTCTCCCCAGCCCTCGGCTGCGCGCCTCGCCCTGAAGGGAGAGGGGGGCTGTTCGGAGCGTGCGGGGAGTTCGGAGTCATCCCGGAACACCTGCCTCCTCTCGTCATTCCCGAGAACGCAAACTCAGGGTTCGCGAGCAAGCTCGCTCCTACGAAAAGCAAAAGCAAAAGCGCGTTTGCTCTTGGACTTCCAGAGAAATAGCCGAGCGCACCGGAGCGCCCCTTCAGAAGGCCGAGCGAAACCCCCGCTCAGGAGGTCATGCGACATGGATGTCGCGAGAGCCCCGATGGGCTACAGGGACGTACCCTCGGGGCGGGCCTCCGTGGCGGGGGAGTTCGTGAGGGTAGCCCGGCTCCATCGGGCCCGTATGTCGGGGCAAGCCTTTTTGGTTCCTTTTGTGGCGTCTGACAAAAGGGACTCGCCCGAGGGGGCGAAACAAGACGGTCGGGCAAACTCGGAGCGGCGCAGAAACACCCAAGCCGAGGCAGCTAGGTTATTCCCCTTCGGGCCAGCACAAGCGCTGTTCGCGATGGAGCCGCGCCTCGCGTTCGCTGGAATGACGGGGATTGAGGTCGGGACAAAGGTTGAGGCTCTGCAAAAGAGCACCCTCTCCCCAGCCCTCTCCCGCAAGCGGGAGAGGGGGCCGTTCGGAGTGGGCGGGGAGTTCGGAGTCATCCTGAGACTCCCAGCCCCCTCGTCATTCCCGCGAACACGGGACGCGCCACGACCATGCGCCCCTGGAACCGTAGGGCGCATAACCGTTCGCGGCTATACGCCGCCGGCCAGAACACCGCTCCCCATGGGGGCACCGGGGCCCTCCCCATCCCGCCATGAACGCCCCACCCCCTCCGCGAACAACCTTTTCCGCCCCCCACCGACAGCCGCCGACCAATGCCGCCGGACTTTAGGGAGCGCCTTAGATACACGGCAGCGATGGCCTTTTAGCATCCTCCCTCGCCTGCCGGACGCCCGCACAGACGGGGCCAAGCGGCAGGCCTGCCAAACGAACGGCGGCGGGCCCGGCTCGCCGCCGTTCGACACTAGACTCAGGAGTACCACATGACTGTCAGCAAGAACCTGTCCCGCGAGGCGGCCGCTTCCGTGCTCGCCCAGAACGATCCGCTAGAAGTGCCCGTGGCGCCGCCCGCCCCGCACATCAGCTACGTGCTCGACGATGCCGGTACGCCGGCCTACCAGGGCATCGTCCAGCTCAACGGCTACACCGACGACACCACGCCGACGCTGATCGGCAACGGCGCGGCCGCCGGCGACCTGATCAAGGTCTACCACGGCGACCGGGTGATCGGCAGCACCATCGTCCAGGGCAACGGCTCCTGGCGCTTCACCCCCTCCGAGGAACTGCGCGAGGAGGGCGTGCAAGTGCTGCGCGCCACCGCTACCGACAGCAGCAACGGTCTGGAAAGCGACTTCAGCCCGCCCTTCAGCTTCATCCTCGACCTGACCCCGCCCAGCGCCCAGGCCACCATCCAGAACGTTTCCGAAGCCCTGCCCGAGCAACCGCTGGTCACCGTGGACTCCACGCCCATGCTGTTCGGCAGCCTGAGCATCGCCCTGGCCGCCAACGAGAAGCTGCAGATCAGCCTGGACACCGGCGCCACCTGGCAGGACGTCGCCTCTGTCAGCGGCGCCTACTGGCAATACCAGGACGTGCGCGAGCTGCAGAACGGCAACTACACCTACCTGCTGCGCACCATCGACGCCGCCGGCAACCAGGGCGCCATGACCGCCCAGCAGATCACCATCAGCCGCGAGGTGACCCCGCAGCCGGTGGAAGGCATCAAGGTCAGCATCATCGGCATCACCCCGGACACCGGCGTGGAAGGCGACTACATCACCAGCGCCTCGAAGATCACCCTGCTGGGCACCCTCAGCGAGGAACTGCCGGCCGGCGCCAAGCTGCAGGTCAGCGTCGATGGCGGCAACAGCTGGAAGACCGTGCAGGCCTTCGGCACCGACTGGATCTACATCGACCCCAGCGTGCACAACCTCGGCACCCAGGTGCGCTACGAAATGCGCGTGCTGGACGCCCAGGGCAACCCGGTGGCCAGCAGCTACGCGGCCCAGGACGTGGTCTTCGACGCCGGCAACCCGCTGCCGGACATGTACTCCAGCATCGAGCTGGGCACCGACACCGCGGTGGAGATCGCCGGCCAGTACAGCAACGCGCAGAGCGCGCAGAACAACGACTTCATCACCCGTGACAACAGCGTCACCCTGTCCGGCAAGCTCAGCGCCGCGCTGCAGATCGGCCAGCACCTGCAACTGTCCCTGGACGGCGGCAAGACCTGGGAGACGCTGATGTCCAACGGCGGCCAGCTGTGGAGCTACACCAGCGAACCGCTGTCGGCCAGCCAGCAGCTGGGCGTGAAACTGCGGGTGGCCGACAACGCCGGCAACAGCGTCGAGCTGGGCGAGCGCACCCTGGTCGTCGACATCGACTCGCCGGTGCCCTTCGCCTTCGCCCCGCAGCTCGGTGCGCAGGCCTTGAGCGGCGAGCGCGCCTACTACTCCAGCGCCCAGTACGGCCTGGCCGAGGCCGGCGCCACCGTGGCCCTGGTGCAGGACGTCAACCGCGACGGCCGCTACCAGGAAGGCCTGGACAAGATCGTCGGCTACGCCGTGGCCGGCAACGACGGCCGCTGGAGCTTCGACGCCATCCTGCCCGAAGGCCAGCAGCAACTGGGCTTCGTCACCTGGGACGTGGCCGGCAACAACTCCGGATTCGGCCCGCAGGTGCTGACCGACGCCCACCGCCCGGTCAACGAGGCCGGCTTCAGCGTCCATGACACCGGCTGGGGCGGCACGGTCGCCTCGGTGCGCGGCTCCAACACCGCGGCCATGGCCATGAGCGCCGACGGCACCTGGTCGTTCTTCCAGAGCACCGGCTACGCCCTGAGCTCCACCGCCTACAAGAACGCCGGCCACGTGTACAGCGGCCTGGACCGTGACGAGTACCGCGCCAGCTACCTGAGCGAGCCGCTGAAGGTCACCTCGGACGGCAACGGGCACATGATCTCCAAGGCCACCTTCGCCGACTACAACCGCGACGGCCTGATGGACGTCATCGCCAATGTGAGTGGCAACTCCGCGGACCTGCCGGTATGGACCGCCAAGGCGGACGGCACCTACAGCGCAGGCTCGGTCAACAACCCCAACCGGCTGAACATCGGCGGCGTGATCGCCTGGGACGGCAACGGCGACGGCTACACCGACTTCATCGTGGTCGACAACACCATCGGTAGCTGGGGCTTCAACCTCATCCACAACGACAACGGCGTGCTGAAAGGGGAGCGCAAGGGCAACACCTGGTGGGGTTCGGAGATCAGCGGCGTCGACCTCAACAACGACGGCGCCGTGGACCTGGCCGGTCACAACGACCAGTACGGCAACACCGCCCTGAGCGTATTGCTGACCCAGAGCGACGGCAGCTGGAGCAAGGAGCAGACCTTCGGCAGGGTGTTCCGCAGCGATAGCGCCGGCAGCACGGAATACAACAACCTGGCCACCTCCATGACCTGGGCCGACTTCGACGGCGACGGCGACCTGGACCTGTTCCTGGCCCGCGGTGCTCGCAGCTCCACCGGCCATAACGGCAATTCCGACGACAGCCGCATCTACCTGAACAAGGGCACCGATGCCAACGGCAAGTGGCTGGGGATGGACAACGACAACCCGCTGTTCTTCAACGACGCCCTCGGCCAGGACCAGAGGGGCAACCTGGTGCACTTCGACGGCGGCCCGTCCTTCGCCGTGGACTGGAACCATGACGGCAAGATGGACGTCATCGAGGCGCCGCGGCAGAACGCCGCCTGGTCCGCCACCAACGGCGCCATGTCGCCGGTGCTGTTCCTCAACCGCGGCAATGGCGATTGGCTGAACAGCGGCAAGCTGCTGGGCAACGAGCCTTATGACAACGTCACCGGCGCGGTGGCGGTGGACTACGACTTCGACGGCGCGGTGGACCTGCTGCTGTACCGCACCTCCGGCGAGGAGCATCTGGGCATGAACACCAACGCCTCGCCCTCGGTGCTGATCCGCAACGAGAACCACGTGGTGGAAGGCACCAGCCTGATCCTGCGCATCCTCGACAAGAACGGCATGAACAGCTACTTCGGCAACACCGTGCAGCTGTTCGACGCGGCGGGCCGCCTGGTCGCCAGCCAGATCCTCAACCCGCAGTCCGGGGTGACCAACGACAGCTCCGGCCTGGTGTACTTCTACGGCCTGGACGCGAACCAGACCTACAGCGCCAAGCTGCTGGCCGAGCCTGCCATCGGCAACGGCAACATGGTCCCGGGCCGCTTCGAAGAGGACCTGGGCCTGATCAACCCGACCTGGGGCAACCTGGTCACCGGCGCCGCCGAGCACGCCTACGTGCTGACCGCCGGCAAGCCGACCGTGAGCTTCGACAGCCAGGGCGCCGGCACCGTGGGCACCGGCTACAACGACAGCTTCATGGCCACCGAAGGCAACGACGTCATCAACGGCGGCGGCGGCTGGAACCTGCTGGCCGACGGCAGCAAGCAGTGGAGCGCCACCCAGGGCCTGGACGAAGTGGACTACCAGTTCGCCAAGCAGGGCGTGCAGGTCAACCTGCAGAGCGGCCAGTCGCTGGGCATGGGCAACGACACCCTGATCGGCATCGAGGCCGTGAAGGGTAGCTGGTACGCCGACGCCTTCATGGACAACGCCGCCAGCAACCGCTTCGAAGGCCGCGGTGGCGATGACGTCTACTACCTCTTCGGCGGTGGCAACGACACCCTGGCCTATCGTCCGGTCGATGCCTGGGACGTTTCCGCCGATGGCAGCAACGGCCATGACATGGTGTTCGGCTTCGGCCTGGGCAATGTGCTGAACAACAGCAACGCCGACATCATCGACCTGCGCGGGATGCTCGGCTACGGCGGCCCGGTCAGCCTGGTCCGGGATGACGGCGTGCTGCAGCTGGATGCCTCGTCCCAGGGGCTGCTGGACTACCTGTCGAGCCGCGTCGAGGGCAACAACACCATCATCAGCGTCGACCGCGACGGCATCGGCCAACAGGTCGGTTCCACCGACCTGATCACCCTGATGGGTGTGCGTACCGACCTGCTGAACCTGATCCAGAACCACCAGATCATGGTTTGAGGCCCTGAACCGCCCCGGCGCTTGCGCCGGGGCACCGATTCGTTTTCAGCGGCGCCGAATTCTCTCCCCCTTGGTGGCGCCGCTTTTTTCTTTCCGGGCGCGAGCAGGCTCGTGACCCCACATCGGCCTGGCGGCCTTTCTTCGAAGTTCAGAAAAATCTGGCTGATGTAGGTCGTTTTGCTTCCCCAGATTCGGACATCCCCGGTGTTTCCGCCCGGGCTCCATCGGTAGAAAGACACCTCGCCGAACGACAACCCAAAGGCCCGCTACCTTGAGTACCGAAACACCGCTGTTCCGCCCCGAGGCCCTGCAAGGGCAGGGCGCCCACTGGCTGGGCCCGATCATCCTGGTGCGCCCGCTGTCCTTCAGCGTGCTCACCGCCATGGCCACCCTGTTCGCCCTGCTGGTGGCGGGCTTCTTCATCTGGGGCAGCTACACCAAGCGCAGCACCGTGGTCGGCCAGTTGCTGCCGCTCGGTGGCCAGGCCAAGGTGCACGCGCCGCAGATGGGCGTGATCATCGAGAAATCCGTCCGCGAAGGGCAGAAGGTCGAGCGCGGCCAGACCCTCCTGCGCCTTTCCAGCGAACGCTACAGCGGCCAGGACCAGGCGGTGCAGGCCGGCATCAGCCATCAGCTGGAGGCCAGCCGCGAGTCCCTGGAGCAGCAACTGGAGAAGCTGCAGCGGCTGCAGGCCGACGAACGCCGCAGCCTGCAGGCCAAGGTCGTCAGCCTGCGCGAGGAGCTGGCCACCCAGGCCGCCCAGCTGCAGAGCCAGCGCAAGCTGCTGGCCATCGCCAGCGACGCCGAGGGCCGTTACCGCGGGCTGATGGAGAAGGGCTACATCTCCATGGATCAGTTCCAGCAGCGCCAGGCCGACCTGCTCGGCCAGCGCCAGACCCTGCAGCGCCTGGAGCGCGAGCGCACGGCGCTGCAACAGCAATTGCGCGAACAGCAGGCCACCCTCGACGGGCTCGACGCGCGCCACGCCAACCAGCGCGCCGAGCTGCAACGCCAGCTCAACGGCGTGCGCCAGCAACTGGGCGAAAGCGAAGCCAAGCGCACCCTGAACATAGTGGCGCCGGAGTCGGGCATCGCCACCGCGGTGCTGGCCGAGGTCGGCCAACTGGTCGACCCCTCGCGGCCGCTGCTGAGCATCGTCCCCGAGAACGCCGAACTGCAGGCCGAGCTCTACGCGCCGAGCCGCGCGGTAGGCTTCATCAAGGTCGGCGACGTGGCGCAGCTGCGCTACCAGGCCTACCCCTACCAGAAATTCGGCCAGTACCGTGGCACCGTGCAGTCCATCTCGCTCACCTCGCTGGCGGCCAACGAGCTGGCGGTCATGGCCGGCAGCGTGCCGGGCATGGGCCAGACCGGTGAGCAGTACTACCGCATCCGCGTGAAGCTCGACGCGCAACAGGTGCGCGCCTACGGCCAGCCACGCCCGCTGCAGAGCGGCATGCTGCTGGAGGCCGATCTGCTGCAGGAAACCCGCAAGCTCTACGAATGGGTGCTCGAACCCCTCTACAGCCTGACCGGCAAACTCTGAGGACACGCCGCATGGCTTTCTTCGATTCCCTGGCGCTGCGCTTCGGCCGGCGCCTGCCCAGCATCCAGCAGACCGAGGCCGCCGAGTGCGGCATCGCCTGCCTGGCCATGGTCGCCGCCTACCACGGCAGCCACTACGACCTGCGCGAAATGCGCCAGCGCTTCAGCGTCTCGCTCAAGGGCATCACCCTCAAGCAACTGATCGAGGCGGCGCAGCAACTGGGCATGGCCACGCGCCCGCTGAAGCTGGGCCTGGCCGACCTGGCCAAGCTGCGCACCCCGTGCATCCTGCACTGGGACTTCAAGCACTTCGTCGTGCTCAAGTCGGTGAGCCGCCGCGGCGCGGTGATCCACGACCCGGCCCACGGCATCCGCAAGCTGGGCGTGGAGGCGCTGTCGCGCTCCTTCACTGGCGTGGCCCTGGAGCTGTGGCCCGACGCCGCCTTCGAGAAGAAGGAGGCCAAGCCGAGCCTGCGCCTGCTCGGCATGCTCGGCAAGGTCAGCGGCCTGTACCGCTCCCTGGGCCAGGTGCTGCTGCTGTCGCTGGCCCTGGAGGTGTTCGCCCTGGTCAGCCCGTTCTTCATGCAGTGGACCATCGACAACGTCATCCCCAGCAACGACCGCGACCTGCTGACCACGCTGCTGATCGGCTTCGGCCTGATGCTGCTGATGCAGCAAGCAATCACCGGCGTGCGCCAGTGGGTGGGCCTGCACATGGGCACGTTGCTCAGCGTGCAGTGGCGGGCCAATGTCTTCACCCACCTGCTCAACCTGCCCACGCAGTATTTCGAGAAGCGCCACCTGGGCGACATCGTCTCGCGCTTCGGCGCCGTCGACAGCATCCAGTCGACCCTGACCTCGGCTTTCCTGGTGGCGGTGCTCGACGGCCTGATGACCATCGCCACCCTGGCCATGATGCTGATCTACAGCCCGCTGCTGGCCAGCATCGCCATCGTCTGCATGACCCTCTACGCCCTGGTGCGTTGGGCCTGGTACCAGCCGCTGCGCAACGCCACCGAGGAAGAGATCATCCACGCCGCGCGGCAGCAGAGCCATTTCCTCGAAACCATGCGCGGCGTGCGCCCGCTGAAGCTGTTCCAGCGCCAGACCGAGCGCCGCGCCACCTGGCTGAGCCTGCTGGTGGAACAGGTCAACGCCAGCCTGCGCACGCAGAAGCTGGGGCTGTTCTACAGCCAGGTCAACGGCCTGCTGTTCGGCATCGAGAACCTGCTGGTGATCGGCCTGGGCGCGGGCATGGTGATGGACGGCCACTTCACCGTGGGCGTGCTCATGGCCTTCCAGTCCTACAAGGGCCAGTTCGACAGCCGCGTGGGCAGCCTGATCGACAAGTTCTTCGAGCTGCGCATGCTGCAGCTGCAGGGCGAGCGCCTGGCCGACATCGTCCTCGAGGCGCCGGAACAGGTCGGCAGCGGCATCGACCCCGACCTGCTGCGCCAGCGCGAGTTCGGCATCGAGCTGCGCGGCCTGCGCTACCGCTACTCGGAACACGAGCCCTACGTGCTCGACGGCATCGACCTGGACATCCGCGCCGGCGAGTCGGTGGCCATCGTCGGGCCCTCCGGCTGCGGCAAGAGCACCCTGGTCAACGTCATGCTCGGCATCCTGCCGCCAACCGACGGGGCCATCCGCGTGGCCGGCATGGAGCTGTCGCAGATCGGCCTCGACGGCCTGCGCAGCGTGGTCGGCACGGTGCTGCAGGACGACAGCCTGTTCGCCGGCTCGCTGGCGGAGAACATCGCCTTCTTCGACCCGGCGATGGACATGGAGTGGGTGATGGAGTGCGCGCGCCTGGCGGCCATCCACGACGAGATCATGGCCGCGCCCATGGGCTACAACACCCTGGTCGGCGACATGGGCACGGTGCTCTCCGGCGGCCAGAAGCAGCGCATCCTGCTGGCCCGGGCGCTGTACAAGCGGCCGCAGATCCTGTTCCTCGACGAGGCCACCAGCCACCTCGACGTGGACTGCGAACGCCGCGTCAACGAGGCCATCCGCTCGCTGAACATCACCCGGGTGATGGTCGCCCACCGTCCCGAGACCATCGCCTCGGCCGACCGCGTGGTGGTCATCGCCGGCGGCAAGGTGGTGGGCGAGCGGGCCGTCGACCCCGGGCTGCTGGAGGGCGAGCCGGCATGAAGCGCATCCTCCCGTTCGCCCTGGCGCTGGCCGCGGGCCCCGAGGCCCTGGCCGGGCCGGACGTCTTCCGCACCGAGCGCACGCTGCCCCAGGCGCCGGTCAGCGAGGCGCGGCATGGCGGCGTGCCCTGCCTGTTCAACGGCGTCCAGGCGGAACTGGCGCTGGACGAGGCCATCGAGCGCATGCTCTGCCAGGACCCGCAGACCCGCCAGGCCTGGGCCGAGGCCAAGGCCCAGGCGGCGCAGATGGGCGTCGCCTGGTCGGCCTATCTTCCGCGCCTGGGCGCCAGCGTCGGCGCCAGCGACGGCCGCAGCCGCACCGACTACCTGGACTTCGACGGCGTCGAGACCTCGACCCGCCAGAAGAGCCTCGATGCCCGCCTCGACCTGAGCTGGGTACTGTTCGACTTCGGCAAGCGCCGCGCCGCGCTGCGCAGCGCCCGCTACCTGCTGGTGGCGGCCAACGCCAGCCACGACGCGATACTGCAGAACGCCTTCGTCAACGCCGCCCAGGTCTACTACGACGCCCTGGCCGCCCAGGACGCCCTGGCCGCGGCGCAGCAGGTCAAGGACATGGCCGAGGAGAACTTCCAGGCCGCCGACGCCAAGTACCGGGCCGGCGCCGCGGCGCTTTCCGACCGCCTGCAGGCGCAGACCGCCGCGTCCCAGTCCGAGCTGCGCCTGGTGCGCGCCCGCGGCAATCTGGACAACGCCCTGGGCACGCTGGCCTTGCGCATGGGGCTGGCGCCGGACAGCGAGCTGAAGCTGTCCAGCGAACTGACGCCGATGCCCGATACCGGCTTCGTCGGCGCCATCGACCGGCTGCTGGCCCAGGCGCGCAGCCATCACCCCGAGCTGATCGCCGCCCAGGCGCGGCTGGACGCGGCCCAGGAAAAGGTCCGCGAGGCGCGCGCCGAAGGCCGGCCGACCCTGGCCCTGACCGGCAGCCTCAGCCATGCGCGCAACGACCTGCCGCTGGCGCTGAACGGCGACACCCGGCAGCGCGATTCGAGCCTGGGCCTGCAACTGAACATCCCGCTGTTCGAGGGCTTCGAACGCAACTACCGGGTGCGTGGCGCGCGGGCCCAGGTCGAGGCCAGCCGCGCGGCCCTGGCCGGCGCCGAGCAGCAGGTGTCGCTGCTGGTGTGGGGCAGCTACCAGCGGCTGATGGTCGATACCCGCAGCCTGAAGAGCACCGACGCCCTGGTCGAACAATCGCGCCAGGCCCTGGAGGTGACCCGCGGGCGCTACCGTTCCGGGGTCGGCAGCATGATCGAACTGCTCAACGCCCTGAGCGCCTACGCCGATGCCCAGGAGCAGCACATCCGCGCCCTGGCCGACTGGCAGAACGCCCGCCTGCAACTGGCGGCGGGATTGGGCCGCCTGGGGTTCTGGGCGTTGCAGTAGCGGCGCGCCAGCGCAGGTTGACAGAAAGCCGTTCCGGTGCCCGCCGGAACGGCTTTCTGTCATTTACGCGCCTGGAAAGGCTGTTGTCCTTGGACACCAATGTTTAGCCGACGGCGTATAACCGCGAACGGTTATATGTCCTACATGGACGTTTATGGGGCCAAATGCTCTTTCGAATATGCCCCGTCAAAGGGTTTAGTGAATTTGTCTTGTATGAAATTTCCAGGTCTCGTAGTTGTATTTTGATGGCCTTGTGCCCGGAAATCTGAATGGTGGTTTATTCATTGATTTGAGGTTGTCAGCGATATGCCAGCTCATAACAATTACCCTGTCGCGCCACACAAGTGGCAGCGCAACTCAAGTCAACATTAGAACAGCACTTTAAAGTGCAAAGGAGCATCTCATGCAAGAACTCAAGCAGCACGAAGTCGAAGTGGTCGCCGGCGGTGACCTGGAAGGCGCCATCTGGGGCCTGGGCGAAGGCCTGGCCACCGGCGCCGCCATCGGCGGTTCCATTTCCGCCGGTTCCGGCTGGGGCTTCGGCCTGATCGGCCAACTGGTCGGCGTCATCGTCGGTCCGATCGTCGGGGCCATCTTCGGCTTCGTCGGCGGCGCCCTGACCAACAAGGAAACCATGGCCGCCGTCGGCGCCCACTACCGTGAGTCGATGGGCTGGAACAGCACCGGCGGCGGCGCCAGCCCGCTGTCCTTCCTCGGCGACATGTTCGGCAGCAACGTCTTCGGCCCGAGCAACAACAACGGCCCGCGTTGATCGAACCCGGCTTCATCGAAGCCATGAAGCCACTACTTCGGTAGTGGCTTTTTTTGTTGTCTGGCGATAGTCCCTGGTTGATTTCTTAAATATATCAATCGGAATTTTCTTAATTTTATCTATAAGAGATTTCCTACAGGTCAGGTTGGATTTCTCCACTGTCTGGCTATTCGGCTCGCGTAATAGCCTATTGCCTGATTCTTTAGCGGTTCGAGGCTTTTTCAGGATATCCCCGAAGAATGTCCACGACCTGACTCGTAGCATTGTGGCTCGATTTTTCAGGGTGGTTCAGATGTTTCTCAACAAGTTGCATTGGGGTGCGCTGGCCTGGCTGGCATTCACCCCGCTGGTGGTCCTCGGCGCCGAGCCGGAGGGCAAGGGCGGCAAGCGCCTGCTCTGCCAGCCCGAATGCGGGTGGCAGGATGCCCCGCGGAAGAAACTGGACCTGTCGGTCGACCACCTGACCCGCGACTGGCAGTCGTCGGACGCCGGAGCGGGGCAGGGCGGTACCCTGGACCTGTGGCATGCGGTCAGCCTGGCGGTGCAGACCTACCCGTCGATCCGCGATGCCGCGGCCCAGCTCGACCAGCAGCGCGAGGCCATCAACGTGGCCAGGGCCGGCTACCTGCCGACCATCCAGACCGGCCTGAACACCGGCAAGCAGGGCGCCTACGGCAGCGGCCAGAACCTGTCGCTGTCCGCCTCGCAGATGATCTACGACTTCGGCAAGGTGGCCAACGCGGTCAAGGGCGCCGAAGCCGGCGTGCAGGTGCAGCGCTTCCAGCTGATGAGCGAGGTGGACGAGGTCGCCCGGCAGTCGGCCCAGGCGCTGATCGAAGTGGCCCGCTACCGCGCCCTGCGCGACAGCGCCCGGACCCTGGTGGACGGCCTGCAGCGCCTGCGCCAGTTGGCCCGGCAGCGCGCCAGCGAAGGCGCCAGCACCCAGGCCGACCTGATCCAGGCGCAGTCGCGGGTGGAGGCGGCCGAAGCCTCGCTGCTGGCCATCGAGACGCAGCTGCGCCAGCAGAAGAGCAAGCTGCGCACCATGATCGGCCGCGAGGTGGACGAGGCCGCCGTGGACGTGCCCGCCGAGCGCCTGCAACAGGCCGTGCGGCTGATCGAGCCGAACCCGCGGATGCCGGTCGGCGTGCGCATGGCGGTGGCCGAGCGCGAGGAGGCCGAGGCCCAGCTGTCCCTGGCGCGCTCCAACACGCGGCCGACCTTCACCGTCGACGGCGGCGTCAACAAGTACTTCGGCAATGCCGGCGACATGGCCGGCGAACGCGTCTACACCCTGACCCTCGGCGTCAAGCACGACCTCTTCGCCGGCGGCGCGCCCTCGGCGCGGGTGCGCGGCGCCGGCCAGGCGCTGCGGGCGGCCGAGGAACGCCTGCACACCCGGCAGCTGGAGGCCCGCGACCAGTGGGTCGCCCTGCAGGAACAGATGGGCGGCCTCGACGAGCGCCTGCGCGTGCTCGCCGACCGCCAGAAAAGCATCGTCGACACCCAGCGCCTGTACCGCGAGCAGTACCTCTCGCTGGGCACCCGCACGCTGCTCGACCTGCTCAACGCCGAGCAGGAGATCTACCAGGCGCAGAGCGATTCGGTGAACGCCCGCCACGACCTGTGGAGCGCCCAGGTGGCCTTCATCAACGCCACCGGGCGGATGCACGACGTCTTCCAACTCGAGAGTGATTCCCTATGACCGCGCAAGCGCAACGCCCGGATGCCGTCAGCAGCCCGTGGCTGGAAGCCATGCTGATGGTGGCCCGGCATTACCGCCTGGACGTTTCCGAAGAACGCGTCCGCGTCGGCCTGCAATGGCGCCAGGGCCAGGACCTGGACGGGCAGCTGCAGCACATGGCCCGCGACATGGGCCTGACGCTGCGCGCCGAAGCCCTGGACAAGGGCGTGCTCGACCCCTGGCGCCTGCCGGTGCTGGCGCAGTTCTCCGGCGGCCAGGTCGGCGTCATCGAAAGCATCGACGGCCAGGGCCGCGTCGGCGTGCGCCTGAGCGGCGAGCAGGGCGTGCTGCAGGCCCTGCCGGCAGAGGAAGTGGTCGAGCGGGTGGAGCGCGTCTACTGCCTGCGCCCCGAAGTCGCGGTGGCCGACGTGCGCGTCGACGACTACATCAAGCCCTACCAGCCCAACTGGTTCTGGAGCCTGGTGCTGCGCGACTGGCGGCGCTACGGCGACGTCATGCTCGCCTCGCTGGTGGCCAACGTCCTGGCCCTGGCCTCCATGCTGTTCTCCATGCAGGTCTACGACCGCGTGGTGCCGTCGCAGTCCGAGCCGACCCTCTGGGTATTGTTCGGCGGGGTGCTGCTGGCGGTGCTCATCGGCTTCGGCATGCGCCTGGCGCGCACCCACATCTCCGACCTGATCGGCAAGCGCGCCGACCTGCGCATTTCCGACCGCGTCTTCGGCCACGCCCTGCGCCTGCGCAACGAGGCCATGTCCAAGTCCACCGGCTCGTTCATCTCGCAGATCCGCGAGATGGAGCAGGTGCGCGAACTGATCACCTCGACCACCCTGGGCGCGCTGGCCGACCTGCCGTTCTTCTTCCTGTTCCTGGTGGTGCTCTGGTCGGTGGGCGGGGTCATGGCCCTGGTGCCGCTGGCGGTGCTGCCGCTGCTGCTGATCCCCGGCCTGCTGGCGCAGAAGCCGCTGGCGCGGCTGTCCAAGGAAGGCATGCGCGAGTCTGCGATCCGCAACGCCATCCTGGTGGAGGCGGTGCAGGGCATCGAGGACGTCAAGCAACTGCGCGCCGAGCAGCGCTTCCAGAACCAGTGGAACCACCTCAACGAGGTCTCGGCCACCGTCAGCATGCGCCAGCGCTTCATCTCCGGCGCGCTCATGGCCTGGACCCAGGAAGTGCAGACGCTGGTCTACGTGCTGGTGGTGCTGGTCGGCTGCTTCCAGGTGATGAGCGGCGACATGACCACCGGCGCGCTGATCGGCATGTCCATCCTGTCCTCGCGGATGATCGCGCCGCTGGCGCAGATCTCCGGGATCATGTCGCGCTGGCAGCAGGCCAAGGTCGCCCGCGAGGGCCTGGAGGAGCTGATGCAGCGCCCGGTGGAAAGCGCCGAGGGCGGCAAGCGCCTGCACCGCCCGGTGCTGCACGGCGACTACCAGCTCGAAGGCGTGCGCTTCCGCTACGGCCAGGACGACAAGCGCGCGGCCATCGAAGTGGGCCAGCTGCGCATCGCCGCCGGCGAGAAGGTGGCCATCCTCGGCCGCAACGGCGCCGGCAAGTCCAGCCTGCTGCAACTGCTGGCCGGCATGTACCGGCCGCAGGAGGGCAGCCTGCTGCTCGACTCGCTGCGCCTGGAACTGATCGACCCCTACGACGTGCGCCGCGACGTGGCCTTCCTCAGCCAGCAGGCCAACCTGTTCTTCGGCACCCTGCGCGACAACCTGACCATGGGCCGGCCCAACGCCAGCGACGAGGAACTGCTCGAGGCCCTGCGCCTGAGCGGCGCCCTGGGCATGGTGCAGGCGCTGCCCGACGGCCTGGAGCACATGGTCCAGGAAGGCGGCCGCGGCCTCTCCGGCGGCCAGCGCCAGAGCCTGCTGCTGGCCCGCACGCTGCTGCGCCAGCCGCGCGTTCTGCTGCTCGACGAACCCACCGCCTGGCTCGACGAGGTCGGCGAGCAGGGCCTGATCCGCCACCTGGAGCCCTGGCTGGCCTCGCGCACCCTGGTGGTGGCGACGCACCGCCCGGCGGTGCTCAAGTGGGTCGACCGCATCATCGTGGTCGACAACGGCCGCGTCGTCCTCGACGACACCAAGCAGGCGGTGCTGGCCAAGCTCGCCGGCGGGCCGGCGGCCAAGCCCGGCGAGAAGGCCCCGGCCGTCGCCTGAGCCACCACTGAATTCGCAGAGGACGCGGGCCCAGGCCCGCGTCGGGAGTGACCATGCAAGCCAATTCGATTCAAGCGCCCGGGGCCGCGCCCCTGGCCCCCTACTTCCAGGCGAAGGAGCACGCGCCGCGCGCCACCTGGCTGATCTGGAGCGTGCTCGGCGGCATGCTGCTGCTGTTCGCCTGGGCCTACCTGTTCGAGCTCGACGAGGTTTCCACCGGCACCGGCAAGGTGATCCCCAGCTCGCGCGAGCAGGTGGTGCAGTCCCTGGAAGGCGGCATCCTCGCCGAGCTGCGGGTCAAGGAGGGCGACCGCGTCGACGCGGGCCAGGTGCTCGCCCAGCTCGACCGCACCAAGACCGAATCCTCGGTGGGCGAGAGCACCTCGCGCCTGCGCGCCGCCCTGGCCATGGCCGCGCGCCTGCGGGCGGAAGTGGACGGCGGCGAACTGGTGTTTCCCGCGCAAGTGCTGGAGGAGCCGGACCTGGTGAAGTCCGAGACCGCCCTGTACAAGTCGCGGCGCAACAGCCTGGAGAAGAGCCTCAAGGGCATCAACGAGGCCCTGGCCCTGGTCGACAAGGAACTCAAGCTGACCACGCGCCTGGCCGAGATCGGCGCGGCGAGCAACGTCGAGGTGCTGCGCCTGAAGCGCCAGGCCAACGAGCTGGAGCTCAAGGCCACCGAGACGCGCAACCAATACTACGTCAAGGCCCGCGAGGAGCTGGCCAAGGCCAACGGCGAAGTGGAGGCGCAGCAGTCGGTGACGCGCGGGCGCGCCGACTCGCTGACGCGCCTGACCGTGCTCTCGCCGGTGCGCGGCATCGTCAAGGACATCGAAGTGAACACCGTCGGCGGCGTCATCCCGCCCAACGGCCGCTTCATGGTCATAGTGCCGGTGGAGGACCAGTTGCTGGTGGAGGCGCGCATCTCCCCGCGCGACGTGGCCTTCATCCACCCCGGGCAGCGCGCCACGGTGAAGATCAGCGCCTACGACTACGCCATCTACGGCGGCCTGGAGGGCAAGGTGACGCACATCTCGCCGGACACCATCCAGGACGAGGTGCGCCGCGACCAGTACTACTACCGGGTGTTCGTGCGCACCGAGACCGACTCGCTGCAGAACAAGGACGGCAAGAGCTTCCCGATCTTCCCCGGCATGGTCGCCACGGTGGACGTGCACACCGGCAGCAAGACCGTCTGGGACTACCTGACCAAGCCGCTCAACCGCGCCCGCGAAGCGCTGCGCGAACGCTGAGGAGGGCAAGCATGGCCAAGCAACGCACGCCCAGCTACCGCGAACGCCGCGAGGTCGAGGCCGCCGGCCGGCGCGCCAGCGCCCTCTACGCCCAGGGCCAGCACGAGCAGGCCCTGCAACTGTGCCTGCAGACCGCCCGGCGCTGGCCGCAGTTGGCGGTGGCCTGGACCGACGCGGCGGTGAACTGCATCAAGCTGGAGCGCTGGCAGGAAGCCATCGAGCATGCCGGCCGCGCCCTGGCCGCCGGCGGCGACAGCCTGGCGCTGTTCGACGCCCTGTCCCACGCCCATTGCGCCCTGCGCCAGTGGGACCAGGTGCGCCGCCATGGCCTGCACGCGCTGAGCCTGCGCGAGCGCCAGTTCGGCGTCGAACCGCCGATCGCCCATGCCCTGCCGGCATTGCCGCCGCCGCCCGGCGCCGCCACCCGCGAGCGCAACCTGATCGCCTTCTCGCTGTTCGGCGCCAGCGCCAAATACTGCGAGACGGCGGTGCTCAACGTGCTGGAGCAGCCGCGCATCTACCCGCACTGGACCTGCCGCTTCTATATCGACGACAGCGTGCCCGAGGCCATCGTCCGCCGCCTGCTCGACAACGGCGGCCAGGTGGTGCGGGTGGACGAGGCCGCGCGCCAGTGGCCGGGGCCGATGTGGCGCTTCCTCGCCCTGGACGACGCCCAGGCCCAGCGCATCCTGTTCCGCGACGCCGACTCGGTGATCAGCGAGCGCGAGGCCGAGGCGGTGGCCCAGTGGTTGGCCAGCGACAAGCACTTCCACGCCCTGCGCGACAACGGCACCCATACCGAACTGCTGCTGGCCGGGCTCTGGGGCGTCGTCGGCGGGGCGCTGCCGCCGCTGGCGCAACTGGCCCGGCTGTTCTTCGCCGAACCGGTGGCTTCGCGGCATTTCGCCGACCAGCACTTCCTGCGCCGCTACGTCTGGCCCTATGCCCGGCGCAGCCTGCTGCAGCACGACTCGATGTTCGGTTTCCTCGACGCCGCCGGCTTCCCCGGCGGGCCCATGCCGGACGACTTCCACGTCGGCTACGCCGAAGGCTCGCCCCGCTTCGAACTGCCCTGCGCCCTGGCCGAAGGCAGCCGGGTGCGCTGGACCCTGTACCGGCGCGAGGGGGAGGGCGAGCAGGCAGTCTGCGAGTACGCCGCCACGGTGAGCGCAGGCAGGGTGCAAGGGCACATCCCGGCACGCTATGCCGAATGGATCCGCCGCGGCGAAGCCCGCATAGGGGTGGCCCCGGAAGCGTAGGGCGAATAACCGTTCGCGGTTATCCGCCGTTTCACCTTTTTCATCGCCAACGCCATCGCCAGCCCTGGCGCGGCCATCAGCGATAATGATCGAGAATGCGCTCGATTTCCCCGGAGGCCTTGAGCTCGGCCAGGGCGTCGAGCACCGCCTGGGTCGGCAATTGCGGATCGTCGAGGACCATGCAGCCCAGTTCGGCCTGGTCGAGCTTGGCGGCGGGGTAGAGGCGGCGCTCGGCCGGCCGCTGGAGGTTGAACCAGTTCAGCGCCACCTCGCTGGACACCGCATAGTCATAGCGCCCGGCTTCCAGCTTTTTCAGCACCAGCTCCTGGTTGCGCGCATCGTCGCGGTGCAGGCGCCCGTTGGCGAACGAACGCTGCAGGTGCGGGTAGGAGTAGCCCAGCACGGTGCCGATACTCTGCCCGGCCAGCGTGGCGACCTCCACCGGCGCTCGCTCCCTGGCCACCAGCAGGTCGCGCTGGGTCAGCAGCGGCACGCTCCAGCGGTAGTCGCTGAACGCCTCGCTGAGCCAGGCCGGGGCGATGTAGCAGCGCACGTCGATGCTGTGGCTGTGCAGCGCCTGTTCCACCCGGGCCCGCGGCAGGATATGGAAGGACGGGGCCATGCCGACCTTGTGCGCGGTGCGGGTGAACAGCTCGAAGAGGATACCGCCGGTCAGCTGGCCGTCCTCGACCTGCGCCAGCGGCATGGCCCAGCCCTCGATCACCGAGAAACTCAGCTGCCGGGGATCGGCCTGGGCCAGGCCGGCTACCAGCAGGAGGGCGGGGAGGAGTGCGCGCATTCGGGCTCCGGACGTGCGGAAGCAGGACACAATGCCTGTTTCGGAGGGTTCTTGCCAAGCCTGGCCCGGCATCGGGTGCAATTTCCGGTCCTCTTCGCTAGGATTAGCCCACTTCCGCCTACCAGCTGCGATGGATTTCAATGAGTTATCAGGTTCTTGCCCGCAAATGGCGTCCGCGTTCGTTCCGCGAAATGGTCGGCCAGACCCACGTCCTCAAGGCCCTGATCAACGCGCTCGACAACCAGCGCCTGCACCACGCCTACCTGTTCACCGGGACCCGCGGCGTGGGCAAGACCACCATCGCGCGCATCCTGGCCAAGTGCCTGAACTGCGAGACCGGCATCAGCTCCACCCCCTGCGGCCAGTGCTCGGTGTGCCGGGAGATCGACGAGGGCCGCTTCGTCGACCTCATCGAAGTGGACGCCGCCAGCCGCACCAAGGTCGAGGACACCCGCGAACTGCTGGACAACGTGCAGTACGCGCCGAGCCGCGGGCGCTACAAGGTCTACCTGATCGACGAAGTGCACATGCTCTCCTCGCACTCGTTCAACGCCCTGCTCAAGACCCTCGAAGAGCCGCCGCCCCACGTCAAGTTCCTGCTGGCCACCACCGACCCGCAGAAGCTGCCGGTGACCATCCTCTCGCGCTGCCTGCAGTTCAGCCTGAAGAACATGCCGCCGGAGCGCGTGGTGGAGCACCTGACCCACGTGCTCGGCGCCGAGAACGTGCCCTTCGAGGAAGACGCCCTGTGGCTGCTCGGCCGCGCCGCCGACGGCTCCATGCGCGACGCCATGAGCCTGACCGACCAGGCCATCGCCTTCGGCGAGGGCAAGGTGCTGGCCGCCGACGTGCGCGCCATGCTCGGCACCCTCGACCACGGCCAGGTCTACGGCGTGCTCCACGCGCTGCTCGAAGGCGACGCCCGGGCGCTGCTGGATGCCGTGCGCCACCTGGCCGAACAGGGCCCGGACTGGGGCGGGGTGCTGGCCGAGATCCTCAACGTGCTGCACCGCGTGGCCATCGCCCAGGTGCTGCCGGACGCCGTCGACAACGGCCAGGGCGACCGCGACAGGGTGCTGGCCCTGGCCCAGGCGCTGCCCGGCGAGGACGTGCAGTTCTACTACCAGATGGGCCTGATCGGCCGCCGCGACCTGCCCCTGGCGCCGGACCCGCGCAGCGGCTTCGAAATGGTGCTGTTGCGCATGCTGGCCTTCCGTCCGGCCGATGGCGGGGCGCCACCGAGGTCACCGCTAAAGGACCTGGGGATCAGCACGGCCACGGCTGATTCCAACCGCAACCCAGTGGCCGGCGCCGCCGTTGCGGCGCCGGCAGCCGTTGCCAGCGCGGCCAGCGTGCCGGTGGTGTCCACCGTGCCCGCCGCCGTTGCGCAACCGGCACCCGCGCCGCAGCCTGTGGCGGCTCCGGCTCCGGCTCCGGCTCCGGCTCCGGCTCCGGTAGCCGAGGTTGCGCCCGAACCTGCGCCGGCGCCTGTCGTCGAGGCTGCGCCCGCACCCGTCGAGCCCGCCCCGCAGGCCGTGCCCGTCGAGGTGCCGGCGGTCGAAGCGCAGGCCGTTCCGGCCGAACCGGCGCCCGTCGTCGACCTGCCCTGGGAAGAACCCGCCGCGCCGGCCGCCGCGCAGCCGCCGGTCGCGCCCGCGCCCCAGCCGGCCGCCGAGCCCGCTCCACTGCCCGAGCCCGCGCCTATCATCGCCATGGCCGACAGCGAGGACGACGACCGCGACGAGGAGCCGCCGCCGGCCGAGGACTACTATGAAGTCGACATGGACTCGCTCAGCTACCTGGAAGGCGGCGACGAGTCGCAGGCCAGCGCCCAGGCCGAGCCCGAACCGGAACCGGCGGCCCTGCCGGCCACGGGCCTTGCCGCCGAGTGGCTGGACCTGTTCCCGCGCCTGGGCCTGGGCGGCCTGACCGCGAGCATCGGCGCCAACTGCACCCTGGTCGCGGTGGAGGACGACACCTGGCACCTGCACCTGGACCCGGGGCAGAGCGCGTTGTACAACGCCACCCAGCAGCGCCGCCTGAACGACGCGCTGAGCCAGTACCACGGGCGCACCCTGAAGCTGGAAGTGACCATCCAGAAGCCCGAGCAGGAAACCCCCGCCCAGGCCGCGGCGCGCAAGCGCGCCGAGCGCCAGCGCGAGGCCGAGCGCTCCATCGAGGCGGACCCTTACGTGCAGCAGATGCGGCAGCAGTTCGGCGCGGTGGTCCGCGCCGGTACCATCGAACCCCTGGCGGCGAAGGCCTGAAGGCCGGCGCCCAACCAACCCTGAACGACAGAAGGTGATCGAAATGATGAAAGGTGGCATGGCCGGCCTGATGAAGCAGGCCCAGCAGATGCAGGAAAAGATGCAGAAGATGCAGGAAGAGCTGGCCAACGCCGAAGTCACCGGCCAGTCCGGCGCCGGCCTGGTGAGCGTGGTGATGACCGGCCGGCACGACGTCAAGCGCGTCAGCCTGGACGACAGCCTGATGCAGGAGGACAAGGAAATCCTCGAAGACCTGATCGCCGCCGCGGTGAACGACGCCGTGCGCAAGATCGAGCAGAACAACCAGGAGAAGATGGCGGGCATGACCGCCGGCATGCAGCTGCCCCCCGGCTTCAAGATGCCGTTCTAAGCAAGTGGGCTGGAAGCTGGAGGCCAGAAGCAAAAGCCGCAGGCTCTTCCAGCTTCCAGCTTCCAGCTTCCAGCTTCCAGCTTTTAGCCCTTCTTCCACCCCTTGCAGTCAGATACTTCCATGAGCTTCAGCCCGCTGATCCGCCAACTCATCGACGCCCTGCGCATTCTCCCCGGGGTGGGGCAGAAGAGCGCCCAGCGCATGGCGCTGCAGTTGCTGGAGCGTGACCGCACGGGCGGGCTGCGCCTGGCCCAGGCGCTGACCCAGGCCATGGAAGGGGTGGGGCACTGCAAGCAGTGCCGCACGTTGAGCGAGGAGGAGCTGTGCCCGCAGTGCGCCGACCCGCGCCGCGACGACTCGCTGCTGTGCGTGGTGGAAGGCCCGCTGGACGTGTTCGCGGTGGAGCAGACCGGCTATCGCGGGCGCTTCTTCGTGCTCAAGGGCCACCTCTCGCCGCTGGACGGCCTGGGCCCGGAGGCCATCGGCATTCCCGAGCTGGAAGCGCGGATCAAGGCCGGCAACTTCGCCGAGATCATCCTCGCCACCAACCCCACGGTGGAAGGCGAGGCCACCGCCCACTACATCGCCCAGCTGCTGGCCGGCAGCGGCCTGGTGCTCAGCCGCATCGCCCACGGCGTGCCCCTGGGCGGCGAACTGGAGCTGGTGGACGGCGGCACCCTGGCCCACGCCCTGGCCGGGCGCCGGCCGATCGTCTAGTCCAGAGGCATCGGGCCGAAACGGCCCAGGCGATGGCGCAAGTCTCGCCTTGAAAACCAAGCAAGCGCTCGGTAAGTTTTCAGGCAACCCGCCTGGAGGCCCGCCATGTCCGCATTCACCGAATACTTCGACGACAGCCACCGCCTGGTCCGCGACTCGGTGCGGCGCTTCGTCGAGCGGGAAATCCTCCCGCACATCGCCGATTGGGAAGAAGCCGAGGAGTTCCCCCGCGAGCTCTACCGCAAGGCCGGCGAGGCCGGCATCCTCGGCATCGGCTACCCCGAAGCCTACGGCGGCAGCCACGAGGGCGACCTGTTCGCCAAGCTGGCGGCCAGCGAGGAACTGATGCGCAGCGGTTCCGGCGGCCTGGTGGCCGGCCTGGGCTCGCTGGACATCGGCCTGCCGCCGCTGCTCAAGTGGGGCCGCGCGGAACTGCGCGAACGCATCGTGCCGCAGGTGCTGGCCGGCGAGAAGATCATGGCCCTGGCGGTCACCGAGCCCTCCGGCGGCTCCGACGTGGCCAGCCTGAAGACCCGCGCCGTGCGCGACGGCGACCACTACCGCGTGACCGGCAGCAAGACCTTCATCACCAGCGGCGTGCGCGCCGACTACTACACGGTGGCGGTGCGCACCGGCGGCGAGGGCTACGGCGGCGTCAGCCTGCTGCTGGTGGAGAAGGGCACGCCCGGCTTCACGGTGGGCCGCAAGCTGAAGAAGATGGGCTGGTGGGCCTCGGACACCGCCGAGCTGTTCTTCGACGACTGCAAGGTGCCGGTGGAAAACCTGATCGGCATGCAGAACATGGGCTTCGCCTGCATCATGGCCAACTTCCAGAGCGAGCGCCTGGCCCTGGCCACCATGGCCAACATGACCGCCCAGCTGGCCCTGGAGGAAGCCCTGAAATGGAGCGCCGAGCGCGAAGCCTTCGGCAAGCCCATCGGCAAGTTCCAGGTGCTCAAGCACCGCCTGGCGGAGATGGCCACCCAGGTCGAGGTGTCCCGCGAGTTCACCTACCGCCAGGCGGCGAAGATGGTCGTCGGGCAGAGCGTGGTGAAGGAAATCTCCATGGCCAAGAACTTCGCCACCGACGTCGCCGACCGGGTGGTCTATGACGCGGTGCAACTGCTGGGTGGCATGGGGTATATGCGCGAGAGCCTGGTGGAGCGGTTGTATCGCGATAACCGCATTCTCTCCATCGGTGGGGGGACGCGGGAGATCATGAACGAAATTATCGCCAAGCAGATGGGGCTCTGAGGGGGCGGGCTGTTTGTAGGAGCGAGCTTGCTCGCGAACCCATGGAGTTACCTGGCTGCGCTGGTGTGTGGTTCAACTACGCCCCTCTCCCTAACCCTCGGCTGCGCGCCCCGCCCTGAAGGGAGAGGGGACCGTTGGGCAGAGTTCGGTGTTCTGGAGTCAGCCGGCAACTCCGATGGTTTCCGGTTGAAACCATTCCTTCTCTCGGCACGGACTGCCCCCTCTCCCTTCAGGGAGAGGGCTGGGGAGAGGGAGCGGAGTCAATCCCAAACACCGCAGCCGCCGGGAAACGCCATTGTTCGCGAGCAAGCTCGCTCCTACGAAGAGCGAAGAGCAAGCACCCCGTAGGATGGCGTTGAGCGAAGCGATACCCATCAAAAAGAAAGCCCGCTCCAAGAAGCGGGCTTCCCCTTTCACTACTCCCTACTTGGCCTCATACCCCTCCGTCCGCGCCTTGCCCTTCGGCGCAAAACGCGCCGCCAGACGCATGCTGACGGTAACCACCTTCTGGTACCAGACCGGCAACAGCCGCAGCATCACGTCGATGGCATGGGCATCCGCGCCGATGAGGATGCGCCGTGCGTCGCGCTCCACGCCGCGGATGATCACCTGGGCCGCCTTGTCCGGGGTGGTGCGCAGCAGCTGGTCGTTGAACTGCTGGCGCGCGGCGTTGGCGTTCTGCCCGGTGACCTTGGCCAGGCTGTCGTTCATCCGCGCGGTCCGGGCGATGTTGGTCTTGATCCCGCCGGGGTGCACGCAGCTGGCCGAGACCGCGCCGCCTTCCATGTCCAGCTCCTGGCGCAGCGATTCGGTGAAGCCGCGCACGGCGAACTTGGTGGCGTTGTAGGCGCTCATGCCCGGCTGCGAGAACAGCCCGAACACGCTGGAGACGTTGACGACGTGCCCCTCGCCGCTGGCCTTGATGTGCGGCAGGAAGGCCTTGGTGCCGTACACCACGCCCCAGAAGTTGATGTTGGTGATCCACTCGTACTCTTCGTACTCGCTGCCTTCCACGGTGCCGGCGTGGGCCACCCCGGCGTTGTTGAAGACCAGGTTGACCTTGCCGTGCTCGGCCACCACCTTGTCGGCCCAGGCGTGGACCTGCTCGCGCTCGGCGACGTTGACCACCTCGGTGGAGATGCGCACGCCGTAGGAGGCCAGGGCCTGGCGGGTTTCTTCCAGCCCTGCGGCGTTGACGTCGGCCAGCGCCAGGTGGCAGCCGCGCGAGGCCAGCTCGCGGGCCAGGGCGCGGCCGATGCCGGAACCTGCGCCGGTGATGGCGGCGACTTTGTTCTCGAAGGACTTCATGCCGGGACCTCCTCGGCGCGGGGTTGCTGGGTGACTGCGGTTTCCTCGAACGGCCTGGCCTTCAGATGATAGGCGGCGGCGTCGAAACTGCGGGTGAGCAGGCGGAAGCGCCAGGTGAAGCCCGGCCACAGGGTGCAGTTGCGCCCGCTCACCGGGTGCAGGTACCAGCTCTTGCAGCCGCCGGTGTTCCACACGCTATGGTTGAGCCCGCGCTGCAGCTTGAGGTTCCAGCGCTGCTGCTCGTCTTCCTTGACCTCCAGGCTGAGCAGCTCGCGGCGCCGCATCAGCTTCAGCGCGCCGAGCACGTAGGCGATCTGCGACTCGATCATGTAGACCATGGAGTTGTGGCCCAGGCCGGTGTTCGGGCCCATCAGGAAGAACAGGTTGGGGAAGCCGCGGGTGACGGTGCCCTTGTAGGCCTCCGGGCCCTGCGGCCAGGTGTCCAGCAGGTCCACGCCGCCGCGGCCGAACACGGTGCCGCGGGGGATGGGGTCGTTGGCGGTGAAGCCGGTGCCGAAGATGATCGCGTCCACCTCGCGCTCCTGGCCGTCGGCGGTGACTATGCTGTGCTCGCGGATCTCGCGGATGCCGTCGGTGATCACCGAGGCGTTCGGCGCGGCCAGCGCCGGGTAGTAGTTCGGCGACATCAGGATGCGCTTGCAGCCGATGGTGTAGTCCGGGGTCAGCTTGCGGCGCAGTTCCGGGTCCTTGACCTGCTGGTGGATGTAGCGCACCGCCAGCTTGCCGATCATCTTCATCGCCCAGGGCGCGAAGGTGAAGCCCAGCACGCGGCCTTCAAGCATGCTGTAGAGCGCGCCGCGCCAGAGCTTCTGCACCAGCGGGAAGTGCTTGAAGCGCGCCCGTTCCTTGTCGCTGATGGCGCGGTCGGGCTTGGGCAGGATCCAGGGCGCGGTGCGCTGGTAGAGGTCCAGGCTGGCCACCAGCGGCTGGATTTCCGGAACGAACTGGATGGCCGAGGCGCCGGTGCCGATCACCGCCACGCGCTTGCCCTTCAGGTCGTAGTCATGGTCCCAGTGCTGCGAGTGGAAGGCGTGGCCCTTGAAGCTGTCCAGGCCCTTGAGGTCGGGGATCGAGGGGATCGACAGGGCGCCCATGCCGGAGACCACCGCCTGGGCGGTGTAGTGGTTGCCGGCGGCGTCGCGCAGGTGCCAGAGGTCGCGTGCCTCGTCCCACTCCAGGCGCTGGATCTCGGTATTCAGCAGGGTGCGGCCTTCCAGGCGGTACTTCTTCCAGCAGTTCTCCAGGTAGCCGCGGATTTCCGGCTGGCGGGCGAACATGCGCGTCCATTCCGGGTTCGGCTCGAAGGAGAAGGAGTAGACGTGGGACTGCACGTCGCAGGCGCAGCCGGGGTAGTTGTTGACCCGCCAGGTGCCGCCGACGCCGGCGTCCTTCTCGAACAGCAGGAAGTCGTCCTCGCCCTCCTGGCTGAGGCGGATGGCCATGCCCAGGCCGGAGAAACCGGTGCCGATGATGGCCACCTTGCAGTGTCTGACCGCGGCAGTCTTAGGTTGAGTTCCCATTTACCTGGCTCCTGTTATGCTTGTGTGCAGGCGTATACAACTGTCTACGTAGTGCCAATGTAGACATCTGTATACTTCGCGGGCAACCAATCTTTAGGGTGGGCGAGGTGGGGCAAGGATGAGTCTGGAACCGGACGCGGTAACACAACGCCAGGATGCACCGGGCAAGCGCCTGCTGATGGAGGCGGCGCTGCGCCTGGCCTCCAGCCGGCGCAGCCTGAGCAGCATCGGCCTGCGCGAGCTGGCCCGCGAGGCCGGGCTGAACCCCAACACCTTCTACCGCCACTTCGCCGACGTCGACGACCTGGGCCTGGCGATCATCCGCGACATCGCCACCCAGCTGCGCCAGCCGCTGCGCGAACTGCGCCGCGAAGCGGCCGGGCGCGCGCCGGCGGCGGGTGGCGCGGCGGCCACCCCGCTGGGCCTGGACTTCGCCCGTGGCCAGCGGGTGTGCGAGGAGACGGTGCGGCTGTTCTTCGACTTCGTCGAACGCCACCCCGAGGCCTTCATCATCGGCGTGCGCGAACTGCACGGCCCCTCGGCGGTGCTGCGCGAGGCGCTGGGCCAGGTGATGGACGACTTCGGTGCCGACATGGCCGAGGACATCGCCCTGTTCCGCCTGCTGCCGGAGGTGCCGGCGCAGGAGGTGGCGCAGCTGTCGCGGCTGATCAGCCGGCAGCTGTTCCAGCTGTCGCTGGATTACCTGGAATTGCCGGAAGGGCAGCGGGGCGAGGTCTGCGCGCTGGCGGAGCGGCAGGTGCTGCTGCTGTTCACCGGGGCGGCGGTGTTGCAGGCGTTGGGGGTGTAGGAGCGTTCCTGTCGTGCAGGGTGCGGAACCCGACTCTGCTCCCTCACCCTAACCCTCTCCCAGAGGGAGAGGGGACCGTTCGGTGTGCTTGGTTGTCATGGCGTTAGCCGGCGGCCGCAGAGGTTTCCGGCGCAATGCATTGCTCATCTCGGCACAGACGGCTCCCTCTCTCTCCCAGAGGGAGAGGGGACCGTTCGGTGTGCTTGGCTGTCATGTTAGCCGGCGACCGCAGAGGTTTCCGGCGCAATGCATTGCTTATCTCGGCACAGACGGCTCCCTCTCTCTCCCAGAGGGAGAGGGGACCGTTCGGTGTGCTTGGCTGTCATGGCGTTAGCCGGCGACCGCAGAGGTTTCCGGCGCAATGCATTGCTCATCTCGGCACGGACGGCTCCCTCTCCCTCCCAGAGGGGAGGGGCCGTTCGGTGTGCTTGGCTGTCATGGCGTTAGCCGGCGGCCGCAGAGGTTTCCGGCGCAATGCATTGCTCATCCCGGCACGGACGGCTCCCTCTCTCTCCCAGAGGGAGAGGGGGCCGTTCGGTGTGCTTGGCTGTCATGGCGTTAGCCGGCGGCCGCAGAGGTTTCCGGCGCAATGCATTGCTCATCCCGGCACGGACGGCTCCCTCTCCCTCTGGGAGAGGGCTGGGGTGAGGGAACGCGGTTGTTCCGAGATCCGTCCTCACAGGGAGAGTAGGGAGAGTCTGTTCGCGAGCAAGCTCGCTCCTACGAGAAGCCGTGCTGCACCTGTAGGTGCGCGCCCTGCGCGCGATTCGCGGGCAGGGCCCGCTCCTACAGGTGAGGGGGCGGCTCAACCCGCGAAGTCGAGCTTGTCCTTCCAGTACTTCTCCAGCGTCTTGGTGTCGTGGTCGAAGGGGTGGAAGCCAGGGCGGAAGTAGTCCAGCCAGGGCAGCACGAGCTGGGTGAAGTAGCCGTTGCGCAGGCCGAACAGGGTGACCAGGCCGTGCTTCCAGCTGCGCCAGTTGAACAGCTGGCGGTCGCGGCGCAGCAGGTGGATCTGGAAGCCGCCGATCACGCCGAGGAAGATCACCGTGGTCAGCAGCATCACCGCGGTGCGGGTGAAGTAGCCGCCGTAGACCTGCTGGTAGACGTCGTAGGCCACCGCCTTGTGCTCGTTCTCCTCGATGGCGTGCCACATCCACAGCTTGTACATCTTCGGCGAGCGCATCTGCGTGCTCAGGTCCTCGCGGCGCAGCAGGCGCTCGGCCATGGTCGCGGTGAAGTGCTCCAGGGCGCAGGTGATGGCCAGGTCCTGCTTCTTGGTGGTGACCTTGCTGATCGCGCCGAGCAGGTGCTTGATGCGCAGCTCCAGGCGTTCCAGGTCGATGCCGTGTTCCTCGGCGTATTCGTTGTAGGCCGCGTGTTCCTTGGAGTGCATGGCTTCCTGGCCGATGAAGGCGGACACGTCCTTCTGCAGCTGCGGGTCCTGGATGCGGTCGCGCACGGCGCGCACGCTGTCGACGAAGAACTTCTCGCCATAGGGGAACAGCGAGGACAGGTTGTTCATGAAGTGCGACATGAAGGGCTGATCGTCCCACCAGTACTTCGGCGTCTCGGTGAAGCTGAAATCCATGCGCCGGACGGGGAAGTGGGCGCGGAGCGGTTCGGTCTGGGCGTTCATGGGCGACTCCTTGTTGTTGTTCGACGAGCCCCGGCGGCGATTTGGGCAGGCAGCGGCGCCGGCGGGGCGGAGGGCCTGACACGTGAATGTGTCATTGGTTGATGTAATTGTTGGAAGGATTGTCGGACAAGGGAGAGGTCCGATCCGGCCATGGAAGGGTTATTTGCGGCCAAGGAGGGGCCGGCCCGACCTTGGATAGGGGGGGAAGGGGGCGCGGCTGTAGGAGCGAGCTTGCTCGCGAACGGTGTTTACCGGCGGCTACGGTATATCGGGTTGACACCGTCCCTCTCCCCAACCCTCGGCTGCGCGCCCCGCCCTGAAGGGAGAGGGGGCCGTTCGGTGTCTGTGGGGGGAATGGAGTCAGCCGGCGACCCTGGTCATTCCGGCGAATGCGGGAACTTCGCGGACAGCCCCCGCGGCAGGTCAGCCTTGCTGCGCTTCCCGCGCCTCGCGGGCGGTGACCTGCTGGCACAGCTCGATCAGTTGCTCGCGCATCCAGCGGTTGGCCGGGTCCTGGTCGGTGCTTTCGTGCCAGTACAGGTGGGTTTCCAGCTTGGGCACGTCGCTCACCGGCAGGTCCACGTAGTGCAGGTTGTGGTGGCGGGCGAAGCGCTCGGGCACCGTCACCGCCATGTCGGTCTGCTGCACCACGTTGGAGGCCATCAGGTAGTGCTGCGAGCGCAGGGCGATCTTGCGCTGCAGGCCCATCTTGCCCAGCGACAGGTCGATATAGCCCAGGCCGCTGCGGCGGCTGGAGATCTGGATGTGCGTCAGCGACAGGTACTCCTCCAGGCTCAGCTTCGGCCTGGCCAGCGGGTGGCCGTGGCGCATGGCGCAGACGTAGCGGTCTTCCATCAGCTTGACGTGGCGCACCTGCGGGTCGGTGTTCAGCGGCGCGTCCACGGCGAAGTCCAGGCGCCCGGCGGCCAGTTCCTTGGTGGTCTCGCGGCGCTTGGAGAGGAAGCTCTCGATGTGCACGTTGGGCGCCTGGCGGCGCAGGCGCTGGAACAGCGGCGGCAGGATGATGGCCTCGGTGAGGTCGGTCATGCTGATGCGGTAGGTCTTGCTCGCCTGCTGCGGGGTGAAGGTGCGGCTTTCCTGCACCGATACGCGCAGCAGCTGCAGGGCGTTGCGCACCGGGCCGATGATGTTCTGCGCCATGGGCGTGGGCACCATGCCCTGGGCGGTGCGCACGAACAGCGGGTCGTTGAAGGTCTCGCGCAGGCGGGCGAGGGCGTTGGACACCGCGGGTTGGGTGATGCCGACGATCTGTCCGGCGCGGGTGAGGTTGGCTTCGGTGTAGATGGCATCGAAGACGATGAACAGATTCAGGTCGACCTTGTTCAGGTTCATCCCGTGGCTCCGCTTGTCATTGTTGTGACCGGATCATACCCGGGATGGCGGACCATCATGCGGGTTATGAATGTTCATTGATTCGGATAATAGGCTAGGTAAATCGTGCTGCCTGTTCTAGCATCTTCCTCGACACAAGACAAACCCCTGCCAGAAGGTAGCCCCCATGGATTTCGCCTATTCCGCCAAGGTCCAGGACCTGCGTGAGCGCGTCACCGCGTTCATGGAAGCTTATGTATATCCCGCCGAGAGCGTCTTCGAGCAACAGGTAGCCGAAGGCGACCGCTGGCAGCCGACCCAGGTCATGGAGGACCTCAAGGCCCGCGCCAAGGCCGAGGGCCTGTGGAACCTGTTCCTGCCCGAGTCCGAATACGGCGCCGGCCTGACCAACATGGAGTACGCCCCGCTGGCGGAAATCATGGGCCGCTCGCTGATCGGCGCCGAGCCGTTCAACTGCTCGGCCCCGGACACCGGCAACATGGAAACCCTCGTCCGCTACGGCAGCGAGGAACAGAAGCGCACCTGGCTGGAACCGCTGCTGCGCGGCGAAATCCGCTCCGCCTTCGCCATGACCGAGCCGGGCGTGGCTTCCTCCGACGCCACCAACATGCAGGCCAACGCCGTGCGCGAGGGTGACGAGTGGGTCATCAACGGCCGCAAGTGGTGGACCTCCGGCGCCTGCGACCCGCGTTGCAAGGTGATGATCTTCATGGGCCTGACCAACCCGGACGCGCCGCGCCACCAGCAGCACTCGATGATCCTGGTGCCCAGCGACGCCCCCGGGGTGAAGATCCTCCGCCCGCTGCCGGTGTTCGGCTACGACGACGCGCCCCACGGCCACGCCGAAGTGCTCTTCGAGAACGTCCGCGTGCCCTACGAGAACGTGCTGCTGGGCGAGGGCCGCGGCTTCGAGATCGCCCAGGGCCGCCTCGGCCCGGGCCGCATCCACCACTGCATGCGCTCCATCGGCATGGCCGAGCGCGCCTTGGAACTGATGTGCAAGCGCGCCACCAGCCGCACCGCCTTCGGCAAGCCGCTGGCGCGCCTGGGCGGCAACATCGACCATATCGCCAACTCGCGCATCGAGATC
Source organism: Pseudomonas sp. M1 (assembly GCF_022760135.1). NCBI lineage: Bacteria > Pseudomonadati > Pseudomonadota > Gammaproteobacteria > Pseudomonadales > Pseudomonadaceae > Pseudomonas > Pseudomonas sp. M1. The sequence goes on along the minus strand of NZ_CP094343.1, from coordinate 4,163,436 downwards.
AACCAGGCCCGCCTGCTGACCCTCAACGCCGCGTACATGATGGACACCGTGGGCAACAAGATCGCCCAGAGCGAGATCGCCCAGATCAAGGTGGTGGCGCCCAACGTCGCCCTGCAGGTGATCGACCGCGCCATCCAGATCCACGGCGGCGCCGGCGTCTCCAACGACTTCCCGCTGGCCTACTGGTACTCCATGCAGCGCACCCTGCGCCTGGCCGACGGCCCGGACGAAGTGCACCGCATGGCCGTCGGCAAGTACGAGATCGGCAAGTACATGGGCAAGTGAGTGCTGGTTGGTAGTTGAGGCCCGGTGAGGGTCGCGGGAACGCCGTTTCTCCGAAGGGGAAGCGGCGTTTTTGTGTGTGGGTCTCGTTCGGGCGGTTTTTTGTAGGAGCGAGCTTGCTCGCGAACGGGTTTCCAGGTGGCGTAGGTGCTGGGCTTGAGAGCGCCCTCACCCCAGCCCTCTCCCGGAGGGAGAGGGGGCCGTTCGGAGTGGGCGGCGAATTCGGCGTCATCCTGAAACGCCTATCCTTCCTCGTGCGGGACGCGGCTCCATCGCGAACAGCGCTTGCGCTGGCCCGAAGGGGAATAGCCCAGTGACTGCCCGGTTCGCGAGCAAGCTCGCTTCTACAGAATCACCCCGCCAGTTGCCTTGCCTTCAGCCAGGCCGCGAAGCCTTCGGCCGGCAGCGGCGGGGACAGCAGGTAGCCCTGGGCCACCCTGTAGCCCTGGGCTTCGAGGATGCGCAGTTGCTCGGGGTTCTCGATGCCTTCGGCGACCACCGTCATGCCCAGGCTGCGGCCGATGTTCAGCACGGCATCGCTGAGGGTGCGGCTGGTGCTGTTGCTCTCCAGGTCGCGGACGAAGCTGCGGTCCAGCTTCAGTTCCTGCACCGGCAGGCGGTTCAGCCGGGCCAGGCTGGAGTAGCCGGTGCCGAAGTCGTCCAGGGCCAGGCGGATGCCCAGTTCGTGCAGCTGGTCGAGCACGCCCAGGGTGTCGCTGTCGGCTTCCATCAGCGCGCTTTCGGTGATTTCCAGGGTCAGGTCGGTGCCGTGCAGGCCGTGCTCTTCCAGGGTGCGCAGCACCGCGACGGGCAGTTGCGGGTCCTGGAAGTCGCCGGCGGACAGGTTGACCGATATCTCCGGCACCTGCAGGCCCGCGTGGCGCCACTCGGCCAGTTGCCGGCAGGCTTCGCGCAGCACCCAGCGGCCCAGTTCGATGCTCAGCCCGCATTCCTCGGAGAGGGGGATGAAGCGCTCCGGGGAGATGTTGCCCAACTGCGGGTGGTGCCAGCGGGCCAGGACCTCGGCGCCGCGCAGGCGGCCTGCGCGGATGTCCACCAGCGGCTGGTAGTTCAGGTGCAGGCGCTGCCTGGCGAGGGCTTCGCGCAGGGCGCTCTCCAGCGCCACGCGTTCCTGCGCCAGGCGCTCCAGTTCCTCGCTGAAGAACACCTGGCCGCCACGGCTCTTGCCTTTGCCCTTGGCCTGGTTCATCGCCATCGCCGCGTGGCGCAGCAGGCTCTGGAAGTCCTCGCCATCCTCCGGGAACAGGCTGATGCCGATGCTCGCCGAGGGGTTGTGGGGCGCGCCGGCGACGCGCCAGGGCGCGTCGAGGGCGGCCTTCAGGCGGGCGAGGTGGACGCTGGCCGCCGCGCGGTCGCAGCCCGGCAGCAGGACGACGAATTCGTCGTTGGCCTGGCGCCCGACGTGGTCCTCGTCGCGGCAGGCCTGGCGCAGGCGCCGGGCGATGGTGCGCAGCAGCTCGTCGCCGGAGGGGCGGCCGAAGGAGTCGTTGATCTGGCGGAAGCGGTCCAGGCCGATGTACAGCACCGCCAGGCCCTGCCGGCGCGCGGCGGCGCCGGCCAGTTCGGCGCTGGCCAGGTTCTGCAGCAGGTGGCGGTTGGGCAGGCCGGTCAGGTCGTCGTAGTAGGCGAGCTGGTGGATGCGCGTGCGCGCCTGGTCGCGCTCCAGCACCAGCGCGCAGAGGTGCGTGCAGATGTCCAGCAGGCATTGTTGCGTCGCGCAGGGCGCCTGTTCCCCCCGGCCGTAGCAGACGAAGCTGCCGATCAGCTGGCCGGTGCTGGAGCGGATCGGCGTGATGCTGCAACTGCGCAGCTCCGGCGGCAGCAGGTGGCGGTAGGCGGACCACAGCGGATGGCGCTCGACCTCGCCGGCCCAGGCGTCCTCGCTGCCCGGGCCGTCGCCCAGGGGCAGGCCGTCCAGGGCCTGCAGGTAGGTGGGCGGCAGGCTCGGCCCGGCCAGCGGGTGCAGGCGGCCTGCGTTCACCCGCAGAACCGAGGCGCTGGTCCGCGGCAGCAGCCGTTCGATCTCCAGGCAGGCCGCTTCCATCAGGTGTTCCGGCGGCTCGTCGCGGGCCATGCCTTCGAGCAGGCGGTCCAGCAGCACCTCGTGGATTTTCGACTGGGTGATCTCGGTGAGCGCCAGCAGCTGCAGGTCGGGCTCGCCGGTGGCGCGGTTCAGCCCGGTGCTGGCGATGCCGCACCAGATGCGCCGGCCGTCATGGCAGCGCACCAGGGCTTCCACGCGGTCGTTGGCCGCCGGCCGCGCGTCCACCAGCTCGTCGAACGGGCGGCCCACCAGGCTTTCCGGGGCATGGCCGAGCAGCCGGCCGAAGGCGCGGTTGCAGTACAGCAGGCGCTGCCCGTCGTCGTTGATGCAAAGAGCGGTCTCGGCATGCTCCAGGGCTTCGGAGAGCATCCGGGGGAGGTCGGGAATACTGCGGATCGGCATGCTTGCACTCCGGCCTGGTGGTCGAGGAACGGGGCTAGAGCTTGAAGCGCAGCACCATGTCGTTGAGCTCCACCGCCACGCGGTTCAGCGACTGGATCTGCTGGTCGCTGCTGCGGGCGCTGTTCCAGCCGGTGAGGATCGAAAGCAGGAGGGCGGCGGCCAGGGCGGCCAGGACGATGAGCATTCCCGTGCGTATTTTCAGCTTGGACAACATTGCGGACTTCCTTTCGTGGCAAACCACCATCGGACCGGCTGCGCCATGGGGGCGAAGTGATGGCAATCAGCCCTATCCTGTTCCCCCGTGAAAAGGAAAGTCAATTAGTCAATGATCTATTAAGAAACATTTATAGACGTCATGCGTCCTTCAGCCGCACGCAAGCTCCCCTGAAAATGGCTTGAGGCGTTATATCGGATGATGTATGAGGTCAATTCGCATGAAAGGTCGGAGCGTGGTCCATGAAGTCGGCGCAGCCATCGCCAACCGCCGCAGGGCCAAGGGGCTGACGCAGGCACAGATAGCAGAGGGGATAGGGGTGGAGAAGGAAACCATCAGCCGCATGGAGAACGGTGTGATATCGCCGACCTTGCAGCGCCTGGGACAGATCGCGGAAATCCTCGAATGCCCGCTGAGCGACCTTTTCCGCAAGGATTCGATCGACGTCGCCGAGCAGGCCGAGGCCATCGGCGACCTGCTTCAGGGGTTGGCGGAGAGCGAGCGGGCGCTGGTGGTGAACCTGATCGGCGAGATCGTCAAGGTGCTCAAGGGCCGGCGCAGCCACTAGCGCCGCTGCGAGCGCCCCGCCGGCGGCGGGCGGGGGGCTCAGGTGCGTTCGTTGGGTTCGTCTTCGCCGCGCTGCTGCCACCATTGGCGGCGCACATGCAACTGGGCGGCGAAGGCGCGGGCCAGGGATTCCTGGGAAAAGCGCAGGCCGCGGCGGCCCAGGCGCACCAGCCACCAGGGCCGGCCCTGGACTTCAATGGCCTCGATCTTCACCTCGTCCTGCATGCAGGGTCTCCCGGCTGACGATTTCCAGCTCCTGCTCGCCTGCCTTGCGCGTCTTGAGCAGTGACAGCAGTATGCCACCAGCGAGCAGGCCGAAGGTTACCCCAAGCGAGAGCACGGCGGGAACCTTGCCGATGAAGCCGTGGGCGAAGATCTTCGCGCCGATGAACACCAGCACCAGGGCCAGGGCGTACTTCAGGTAGACGAAGCGGTGGATCATCGCCGCCAGCGAGAAGTACAGGGCGCGCAGGCCGAGGATGGCGAAGATGTTCGAGGTGTAGACGATGAACGGGTCCTTGGTGATGGCGAAGATCGCCGGCACGCTGTCCACCGCGAACACCACGTCGGCCAGCTCGATCAGGATCAGCGCCAGGAACAGCGGGGTGGCGAAGCGCACCAGCTTGCCGCTGGCGTCCGGCTTGCGCACGAAGAAGTGGTGCTCGTGGAGCTGCTCGGTGACGCGGATGTGCTTGCGCAAAAAGCGCAGCACCGGGTTGTTGGCCAGGTCGGGCTCTTCCTCGTGCCTGGCGAAGAGCATCTTCACCCCGCTGAACAGCAGGAAGGCGCCGAACACGTACATGATCCACTCGAACTCGCTGACCAGGGCGGCGCCCAGGCCGATCATGATGGCGCGCATGACGATGGCGCCGAGGATGCCCCAGAACAGCACCTGGTGCTGGTAGCGGCGGGGGATGCCGAAGAAGCCGAAGATCATCGCCATGACGAACACGTTGTCCATCGACAGCGATTGCTCCACCAGGAAGCCGGTGTAGTACTCCATGGCGCTGGTGGCGCCGAACTCGTACCAGACGAAGCCGCCGAAGGCCAGGCCGCAGCTGAAGTAGCCGGCCGAAAGCAGCAGGCTCTCGCGCACGCCGATCTCGTGGTGGTCGCGCTGCAGCACGCCCAGGTCGAGGAACAGGAGGAGGATGACGATGGCCAGGAACAGCAGCCAGAACCAGGCGGCGGTGCCGAGGAAGGGGGTGTTGAGGAAATCCAATAGGGGTGCCATGCGGGCCCTCTCTTGCTGTCGTTGTCGAAAGTGACTCCGACATGGCGGTCAGCGACCGTCAGAGGGGCCCGGCGTCACGGCGGGAAAAATAGCAGAGCAGGGTCGCGAGGCAAGCGGGGGAAAGTAACAAGTTCCTACGACCTATTCACTCCTACAGTAACAGCCTAGACCAGGGGCGAGCGCCCTGGGCTGCCCTGGGTCAGTACACCCAGACCTCCACGCGGCGGTTCTTCACCCGGCCTTCCTGGTCGTCGTTGGCCGCCACCGGCAGGGCCGCGCCCATGCCTTCGATGCCGTGGAAGACCACGCCTTCCCTGGCCAGTTCGCGGCGCACCGCCATGGCTCGCAGCTTGGACAGCAGCTGCGCGCGGGCCGGGTCCTGGCGGGCGTCGCCGAAGCCGACCAGCACCGCCTTGCCGTCGAGCTTGTCGTGCTGGCGCAGGTAGGCCAGCAGGCGCTCGACGTCGCGCTGAGCCTTGTTGTCCAGGGTGGCGCTGCCCTCGTGGAAGCGGAAGTTCACTGACAGCCGGCGGGCCTCGCGGGCCAGGGCCTTGTACCGCTCGGGCATGCCCTCGGCGGGCTGCACGCGCATGGCCTGCACGCGCTGGCCGACGAAGCCACTGCCGCTGACCAGGGCCTGGCCGCGGTCGCCCTGGGCGAACTGCACCAGGGCCTGGGCCCAGGGGTTGCGCTCGTTGGGCTTGATGTACAGGTACAGGCGGCGCGACAGCGGGTAGTCCTCGGTGGCGATGCTGCCGGGGGAGGGCAGCATCGCCCGCGACTCGCCATCGGCGATGGCCAGGGCGCGCGCCTTGAGCACCGAGGCCAGGCCGACGAAGCCGATACCCTGCGGGTCCGCGGCGACCTGGGCCGACAGCGCGTCGCTGGATTCGAAGCGCTGGGCGGAGGCGGCCAGGGCCTTGCCGTGACTGGCCAGCACCAGTTCCTTGAAGGTATCGAAGGTGCCGGAGTTGTCGTCGCGGGCGTACAGGTGGATGGCGCCGCCGCGGCCGCCGAGATCTTCCCAGGTCGTCACCTCGCCGGCGAAGACCTGGGCCAGCTGGGCGGTGCTCAGCTCGCGCAGCGGGTTGTCCGGGTGCACGACGATGGCCAGGCCGTCGATGCCGATCACCTGCTCGGCCTTGGCGCCGCGCAGGTTGCCCGAGGCGGACAGCGCCGCGGCCTCGGCGTCCTTGATCGGCCGCGAGGCAGCGGCGATCCCGGCGCTGCCGTCCTTCAGCGCGGCGAAGCCGGTGCTGCTGCCGTGGGCGGCGATCTCCACCACGACGTCGCGGCCCTGGGCGTCGCGGGCGCGGACCCGCGTCTCGTTCTGCGCCTGGCCGGGCTCGGCGAGGATGGCCTTGTAGCCCTGTTCCAGCAGCAGCCCCTTCACCAGTTCCGGCAGCAGGTGCGCGCCTATGGTGTTGGAGCCCTGGATGCGCAGCACCGGCTGGCCCTCCGGGGCGGCGGGCAGGGCGGCGAAGGCGTGCCAGGGCAGGGCGTAGCAGACGAAGGCGATGATCAGCCAGGCGAGGGTGACGGGCCAGGCGTCCTTGTCGTGGCGCGTGAAGTGCGGCATCGGTGATTCCAGGGCGGTTGCGGACGAGGCCGGGAGCATAGGCGGGCAAGGTTTCAGTGCGGTGACGCCGGGCCTCGCGGGCGCGCCGGGTGGGCGTCGCCGCTTTGGCTATAGTCATTCAGCAGCGGCCTGTCCGGGCTGCCGAGCCATTCCCGCAAGGAGCGCCATGTCCCCAGTACGCGGCCTCATCTTCTGCTGTGCCCTGCTGCTGGGCGCGGCGCCGGCCCTGGCCATCGACCAGCCGCCGCTGCAGCCGCTGACCCTCTCCGGCTACAGCGCGCACATGCCCGACAGCTGGCTGAGCCCCGCCGAGCGGGCCTGGCTGGCGCAGCGCGGCCCGCTGCGCGTCGGCGTGGCGCAGGTCGACCGGCCGCCGCTGCAGATCGTCGGCGGCGGCCGCCTGGAGGGCGTCAGCGCCGACTACCTGGGGCTGCTGGCCGGCGGCTACCAGCGCGTCTACGCCTACCCCTCGCGGGAGGCGGCCCTGGAGGCGCTGCGCAAGGGCGAGATCGACATGGTCTGCGGCGGCACCGCCAGCGAGGCCGAGGCCCGCGGCCTGCTGCTCAGCCGCACCTACCTGCAGGACCAGCCGGTGCTGGTCAGCGACGACGCCCGCCCGTTCGACGCCAGCCGCCCCGGCACCACCCTCGCGCTGGTGGCCGACTACCTGCGCCTGGCCCAGGTGCAGGCGGCCTATCCCAACAGCCGCGTCCTGCTCTTCGCCTCGCCGCTGCGGGCCCTGGAGGCGCTGAGCCTGGGCAACGTCGACGGCATGCTCGGCGATGCGCTGTCGGTGCACTACCTGATCAACATGAACTACCTGTTCAACCTGCGCATCGACAACTTCGCGCCGCTGGAGAGCGCCGGCTTCGGCTTCCTCATGCGCCCCGGCGAGGAGCGCCTGCTCGGCCTGGTGGACCGCGGCCTGGCGCGCATCGACGTGCAGCGCAACGAGGAGATCCTGCGCCGCTGGAGCGCCGGCGAGCGCCTGCGCCTGGGCGGCCAGCGGGTGGTGCTGACGCCGCGGGAAAACCGCTGGCTGGCCGAGCACCCGCGGGTGCCGGTGGTGGTCAACCGCCACAGCGGCTCGCTGGCCCAGGCCGACGCCGACGGGCGCGTCAGCGGCATCGCCCGCGATTACCTGGACCTGCTGGGCCAGCGCTCCGGCCTGCGCTTCGCCTATGCCGCGGTGGACGACTACGCCGACGTGTTCCGCGAGCTGCACGCCGGGCGCGCCTGGCTGACGCCGGTGGTGCCGCCGAGCAACGAGGGCCTGGCGCTGCTGCCGCCCTACTTGCGGGCCACCATGCTCCTGGTGATGCGCAAGGACGCGGCGGCCGTCCACGACCTCCACGACCTGGCCGGCAAGCGCGTGTCCATCGCCATCGACCCCTACCTCAACCGCGCGCTCATCGAGCGCTACCCGGACACCCGCCTGGAGTCGGCGGGCAACCAGCGCCAGGCCCTGCGCGAGGTGGCCGAGCAGCGCAGCGAGGCGGCCGTCAGCACCCTGTTCAGCGCCCGCGCGCTGATCGCCGGCGAGTTCAAGGACAGCCTCAAGGTCGCCGGCATACTCGAAGACCTGAGCACCCCCTTCAGCATCGGCGTGCGCCCGGACCAGCCGGAACTCTACTCCATCCTGGAGAAGGCCCAGCTGTCGGTGGACCCGGAGGAGGTGGCCGAACTGGTGCGGCGCTGGGAGCCGCGCCTGGCCTCCGGCGGCGGCGACTTCTGGGCCGAGCACCGCCAGGCGATCCTCAGCGGCGCCGCGCTGGCCGGCGCGCTGGTGCTGCTGTCGCTGGTCTGGGGCTTCTACCTCAACCGCCAGGTGCTGCGCACGCGGCGCGCCGAGCGGCGCCTGGGAGCCCAGGTGGGGCTGCTCAACGAATTGATCGAGGCGCTGCCCAACCCGGTCTACCGGCTCGACCGCGAGGGCCACCTGGACCTCTGTAACCAGGCCATGCTGCGCATGTTCGATGCGCGCCCGGAGGACTGCCTGGGCAAGGCCATCGGCGAGCTGGGCTGGTTCCCCGAGGAGGAGGCCGAGCGCCTGATGCAGGTGCACCGCCAGCAGGTGACCGACGGCGAGATGCCGGCGCCGGGCGACTACGTGCTGCGCCTGCGCGACGGCGATCACTACGTCTACCACTGGGCGGTGGCCCAGCACGATGGCGACGGCGTGGTGCAGGGCGTAATCGGTGGCTGGGTCGACCTGACCGAGCGCCAGCAACTGATCAACCAGCTGGAGCGCGAGCGGCAGCGCGCGGACCAGGCCAGCGCCGCCAAGAGCCAGTTCCTCTCCACCATGAGCCACGAGATCCGCACGCCGATGAACGCCATCGTCGGCCTGCAGGAGCTGGTGCTGGAAAAGGCCCGCGACGGCGTGCTCGACCGCGAGGCGCTGGAGGTGGCGCAGGACGCCGCGCGGGCCCTGCTGATGCTGATCGGCAACGTGCTGGACCTGGCGCGCATCGAGTCCGGGCGCATCGACTCCACGCCGCAGCCGGCGCTGCTGCGCCGCGAGATCGAAGGCGCGGTGGCGCTGTTCGCCGGCCTGGCCACGCAGAAGGGCCTGGGCCTGGACCTGGAAACCGAGGGCGAGCTGGACCACTGGGTGCTGCTGGATGCGCTGCGCTTCAAGCAGGTGCTGTTCAACCTGCTGAACAACGCGGTGAAGTTCACCGAGCGCGGCGGTGTGCGCGTGCGGGCCAGCGCCCGGCGCCAGGGCGAGCGCCTGGAGCTGCTGGTGGAGGTGATCGACAGCGGCATCGGCATTTCCGCCGAGGACCAGGCCCGGCTGTTCCAGCCCTTCGTCCAGGTGGAGCCGGGCGCCAGGGGCCAGGGCACCGGCCTGGGCCTGCACATCAGCCAACGCCTGGTGCAACTGATGGGCGGCGCCTTCGGCCTGCACAGCGAGCCCGGCCAAGGCTCCTGTTTCAGCGTGCGCCTGCCGCTGGCGCTCACCGAGGCGCCGCCGGACACCGCGCAACCGGGCACCAGCGCCAGCGTCCCGGGCGGCCTGCGGGTGCTGGCGGTGGACGACCACCCGGCCAACCGCATGGTGTTCCGCCAGCAGCTGGCGCACCTGGGCCACAGCGCCACCCTGGCGGCCGGCGGCGAGGAGGGCTGGCAGGCCTGGCTGGCCGGCGACTTCGCCGCGGTCATCACCGATTGCCGGATGCCCGGCGTCGACGGCTACGAGCTGAGCCGGCGCATCCGCGCCCACGAGCGCGAGCAGGGGCGGCGGCCGTGCCGGGTGATCGGCGCCACGGCCAACGCCCAGGAGGAAGAAGTGCAGCGCTGCCGCGACGCCGGCATGGACCAGGTGCTGTTCAAGCCGCTGACCCTCGAGGTGCTGGCCCAGGCGCTGGCCGGCGCGCAGGCCGCGGCGCCGGACGAGCCGGCCGACGATGCGGTCTTCGACCTCAGTGGCCTGTTCGGCCCGCAGCCGCTGGAGAGCGAGGCGGCGCGGGAGTTCGTGCGCACCCTGGCGCAGGCCAATGCCGGCGACATCGAGCAGCTGCACCAGGCCCGCAACCGTGGCGACCGCAAGGCGCTGGGCGACCTGGCGCACCGCCTGGCCGGCGCCGCGGCGATCATCGGCGCCGCCGAGGCGGAAGGACATTGCCGCGCCCTGCAGCGAATCTGCGAAGGCGATGGGGAAGGACTGGAAGCGCGCCTGGGCCAGGCCGATGCGGCGTTGGCCGAACTGCAGCGCGCGCTGGCCGACTGGCTGGCGCGCGCCGCTGGCTGATCAGCTCAGCTTGAGCCAGATGGGCGCGTGGTCGGAGGGTTTTTCCATGCCGCGGATCTGGTAGTCGATGCCGGCATCGGCCAGGCGCGGGCGCAGCGCCTCGGAGGCGAGGATGACGTCGATGCGCAGGCCGCGCTTGGGCTCGTCCTCGAAGCCGCGGCTGCGGTAGTCGAACCAGCTGAAGCGGTCGTTCACCTGCGGGTGCAGCTGGCGGAAGCTGTCCACCAGGCCCCAGGCCTTGAGCTTGCCCAGCCACTCGCGCTCCTCGGGGAGGAAGCTGCATTTGCCGGTGCGCAGCCAGCGCTTGCGGTTCTCCTCGCCGATGCCGATGTCGCAGTCCTCCGGCGAGATGTTGATGTCGCCCATGATCACCAGGCGCTGCTCGGGCTTGAACTGGCTTTCCAGCAACTGCTGCAGGTCGGCGTAGAAGCGCTGCTTGGCGGGGAACTTCACCGGGTGCTCGCGGCTTTCGCCCTGGGGGAAGTAGCCGTTCATCACGGTGATCGGCTGGCCGTCGGCGTCGGCGAAGGTGCCCCAGATGAAGCGGCGCTGGGCGTCCTCGCCGTCGTTGGGGAAGCCGTAGCGGATTTCCAGCGGCGCCTGGCGCGAGAGCAGGGCCACGCCGTAGTGGCCCTTCTGGCCGTGGAAGTGCACCTGGTAGCCCAGGGCCTCGATCTCTTCGCGGGGGAACTGGTCGTCGGCGACCTTGGTTTCCTGCAGGCCGATGACGTCGGGCTGGTGCGTCTCGACGATCGCCTTGAGTTGGGCGGGGCGGGCACGCAAGCCATTGATATTGAAAGAGACGATTTTCATCCGCAGCGTCCTGGGCAAAGTGACGATACTAGCCGCTGGCGCCGGCAGCGGCAAATGCCGCGACGGCCTGGAGGCGGCCGCTGGCGGTGCGGGCGCGGCGCTGCTAGGGTTCGGCTCTGGGCCCAAACACGATAACAAGAGGTGTCCGCATGCCTGAGACGCTCGCCGAAGTCCGCCTGCTGGGCGATTCCTACGCCCGGGAGATCCGCTCGCTGCTCTACCACGCCTACCGCCACGAGCCGACCTTCGCCTACCTGTTCGAAAGCGACCGCCCCGGCTTCGACCAGCGGGTGCGCGCCACCGTGCGCGAGCTGACCAACCGGCACCTGTCCGAAGACCTGCCGGTGCTCGGCCTGGTGATCGACGAGCGCCTGGTGGCGGTGGCGCTGATCGCCCCGCCGCAACGCCGCCTGGACATCACCGACAGCTGGGCCTGGCGCATGCGCATGCTGCTCACCACCGGCTTCCGCTGCACGCGGCGCTACCTGGCCTACCACGAGGCGGTGCTCGGCTGCCTGCCGCCGGGGCCCTACCACGTGCTGCCGCTGCTGGGCGTGCACCCGGAATTCCAGGGCCGCCACCTCGGCGAACAGCTGCTCGACGCCCTGCATGCCTGGTGCGTCGACGACGTGGATTCCCAGGGCCTGGTGCTGGACACCGGCAACGCCCGCTACCTGGATTTCTACCGCCGCCACGGCTACGAGGAGGTGGGCGAAGTGGCGCTGGGGCCGCTGCGCGAACACGTGCTGTTCCACCCCAATCCGCAGCCGGAAACGCGCCTGGCCCGCGAGGGCTGATAGCCCCTCGCCATCGCGCAAAGCCGCGGCGCAGGGGCCGCGGCGCTGGATTGTCACGGCCATCGTGCTAGCATCTCGCGCCATGAGACTCCAAGGAACGATTCGGCTAGCGCTGATGGGCCTGCTGTGCTGGATCGGCGCGGCAGTGGCAGCGGAAAGCCAGCTCGACGTACGTATCGACCCCGCCAACTCTGCGCTCAAGGCCAATATCGAGGCCTATGTGGGCAGCGTGGAAGGGCGCGACGAAACCGCCCTGCGACGCCTGCGCCGCACGGTCCAGCAGCAGGCCGTGCAGGCCGCCCAGGCGCTGGGCTACTACCAGGCGCGCATTCGCGCGCGGGTGCGCGGCGACGACAAGAACCCGCGCCTGCGCATCGACGTCTCGCCCGGCGAGCCGGTGAAGCTGCGCACGGTCGACATCCGCATCGAGGGGCCGGCGGCGAAGCTTGCGAACTTCCGCGTGCCCGGCGGCGATACTTTGAAGCCCGGCGCGCAGCTCAACCACGGCACCTACGAGGACGCCAAGCGGCTGATCCAGAACCAGGCCTCGCGCTTCGGCTTCTTCCGCGGCCAGTTCACCCGCCAGCAACTGCGCGTCGACCCCGAGGCCGGGGTGGCCGACATCGAGCTGGTCTACGCCAGCGGCCCGCGCTTCGCCCTCGGCGCGGTCAGCTTCAGCGGCGACTACCCCTTCGACGAGGAACTGCTGCGGCGCATGGTGCCCTTCCGGCAGGGCGAGGCCTACGACTCCGAACTCATCGCCGACCTCAACCAGGCCCTGCAGTCCAGCGGCTACTTCGACGGCGTGCGCGTCGACGCCTCGCCGCTGCAGGCCAAGGGCGAGAGCATCCCGGTGGCGGTCCACCTCAGCGCGCGCAAGCCGCGCTCGCTCGGCGTCGGCCTGGGCTTCTCCACCGACGTGGGGCCGCGCGCCAAGTTCAGCTGGACGCGCCACTGGGTCAACCCCCAGGGCCACAGCCTGGGCACCGAGGCCGAAGTCTCCGGGCCGCGGCAGAACGTCGGCGCCTGGTACGAGGTGCCGCTGGACCCGCCGCTGACCGACAAGCTGCGCTTCACCACCGGCTACCAGAACGAAGACCTGGTGGACACCGAGAGCAAGCAGTTCACCCTCGGCGGCGAGTGGCTGCGCAAGCTGCCCAGCGGCTGGCAGCGCTCGTTCTCCCTGGGCTGGCTGCACGAGGAATACCTGCTGGGCGACGACTCGGGCAACAGCAGCTTCCTCATGCCCGGCTTCGGCTATTCCATCCTGCACGCCGACAACAAGGTCGACCCCCACCAGGGCTACCGCCTGCAGCTGGAGACCAAGGTGGCCAAGGAGGGCCTGCTGGCCGACGCCGACCTGGCCCACGTCAGCGCCATGGCCAAGGGGTTGACCACCTTCGCCGGCGGCCACCGCCTGCTCGGCCGCACCCAGGTCGGCTTCATCGCCACCAACGACTATTCGAGCATCCCGCCGTCGCTGCGCTTCTTCGCCGGCGGCGACCAGAGCGTGCGCGGCTACGACTACCAGACGCTGTCGCCGAAGAACTCCCAGGGCGACCGCATCGGCGGGCGCTACATGGTCGCCGGCAGCGTCGAGTACCAGTACCCGCTGGCCGAAAAATGGCGCCTGGCGACCTTCATCGACCAGGGCAACTCCTTCAACTCGCTGGACTTCCCCTCGATCAAGACCGGCGTCGGCTTCGGCATCCGCTGGGTGTCGCCGGTGGGGCCGCTGCGCCTGGACCTGGCCGACGGCCTGGACGAGGGCGGCGGCTGGCGCATCCACTTCTCCATGGGGCCCGAGCTGTGAAGCGCCTGTTGAAATACCTGGTGGCCGCGCTGCTCGGCCTGATCCTGCTGCTGGCCGTGGCGCTGGCCGCCATCCTCGGCAGCGAGGCCGGCAGCCGCTGGGCCCTGGGCCTGGTGCCGGGCCTGCAGGTGCAGGGCTACGCCGGCCGGCTGGGCGGCGCCTGGCAGGCCGAGCGCCTGGCCTGGAGCGACGGCGCCACCGAGCTGGAGGTCGAGCGGCCGCAGTTCGCCTGGTCGCCCGCCTGCCTGCTGCAAGGCGCGCTGTGCATCGACCGCCTGATCGTCGAGCGCGTGCAACTGCGCCTGGCGCCGGGGCCCGCGGAACCCAGCGAAGGGCCGATCCAGCTGCCGGCGCTGAAACTGCCGCTGGCCGTGCGCCTGGGCGAAGTGCGCCTGGGCAGCTTCCTGCTCGATGGCAACGAACAGGTCAGCAACGTCCAGGCCAGCGCCCACTGGGAGGCCGATGGCCTGCACATCGACGTGCTCAAGGCCGCCCGCGGCGACCTCGCCGTGGACCTGAGCGGCCTGCTCACCCCGCAGGGCAACTGGCCGTTGCAGGCCCAGGGCAGCCTGCGCCTGCCGGCGCCCGGCGAGCAGCCCTGGGCATTGAAGCTGAAGGCCAAGGGCGAACTGCTCGGCCACCTGCTGCTGGAAGCCGACAGCAGCGGCTACCTGCAAGGCCACCTGAGCGGCGACCTGCAACCCCTGGCGGAGAACCTGCCGGCCAGCGCGAAGATCAGCGCCGACGGCTTCCGCGGCGCGGCCGACCTGCCTGACACCCTGGTGCTGAACAAGGTGCAGCTGCAAGCGGCGGGCGACCTGGCCGCCGGCTACCGCATCAATGGTTCGGCCGTGCTGCCGGGGGAGGGCGGCGACGTCGCCCTGGCCTTGCAGGGGCGTGTCGACGCCAAGGGTGCGGACATCGCCGCGCTGAACCTCATCGCCGCGCCGGAACAGCGCCTGGGCCTGAGCGGCCGCCTCGACTGGCAGGACGGCTTCGCCGCCGACGCCAAGCTGGACTGGCTGGACTTCCCCTGGCTGCGCCTGTACCCCATGGAGCCGCCGCCGGTCTCCATGCACCGCCTGCAAGCCGACCTGCAATACCGCGACGAGGCCTACCTGGGCAACTTCGCCGCCGAACTCAGCGGCCCGGCCGGCGCCTTCCAGCTCAGCAGCCCGGTGTCCGGCAACCTCGCCGAGGTGCACCTGCCGTCGCTGCAACTGGTCGCCGGGCAGGGCAAGGCCGAGGGCAGCCTGGGCCTGAAGTTCGCCGACACCCTGGCCTGGGATGCGCAACTGAAGCTGAGCGACTTCGACCCGGCCTACTGGGTCGCCGAACTGCCGGGCAAGCTCGGCGGGCCGCTGAGCAGCCAGGGCAGTTTCAAGAACGGTGTGCTCGCCGTGCAGGCCAACCTCGACCTGCAAGGGCGCCTGCGCGGCCAGCCGGCGGTCTTCAAGACCATCGCCAACGGCGAGGGCCAGAACTGGAAGGTCGACGGCCTGGAACTGCGCCTGGGCGACAACCGCATCAGTGGCCAGGCCAGCCTCGACCAGCGCCTGGCCGGGCGCCTGGACATCGCCCTGGCGCGCCTGGGCCAGCTCTGGCCGCAATTGCAGGGCCAGCTGAACGGCCGCCTCGACCTGGCCGGCAGTCTCAATGCGCCCCAGGGCGAGCTGAGCCTCAAGGGCCAGCGCCTGGCCTTCCAGGACAACGGCGTGCGCAGCCTCGACCTCAGCGCCCGCCTCGACGCCGCCCAGCGCGGCCGCCTGGAGCTGCTGGCCGACGGCGTGCGCGCCGGCGACACGCGCCTGGGCCAGTTCAAGGCCAGCGGCCAGGGCGACCTGCAACGCCAGCAGCTCGACCTGTCCCTGCAGGGGCGCCCGCTGGTGCTGGCGCTGGGCTTCGACGGCAGCTGGAACGGCCGCGACTGGCGCGGCCGCCTGGCTAAGGGCGAAATCCACAGCGGCGGCCAGGACTGGCGCCTGCAACAGCCGGCGCGCCTGGAGCGCCTGGCCGACGGCCGCCTGAACCTGGGCGCGCACTGCTGGGCGTCCGGCCCGGCCAGCCTCTGCGGCGGCGAACAGCGCCTGCTGCCGGAGCCGCAGCTGCGCTGGCAACTGCGCGACTTCCCGCTGGACAGCCTGGCGCGCTGGCTGCCCGAGGACTTCGCCTGGCAGGGCAAGCTCAACGGCGACGTCAAGCTCGACCTGCCGGCCCGCGGCCCCAACGGCAACATCCTGCTGGACGCCGGCGCCGGCACCCTGCGCCTGAAAGAACAGGACCAGTGGCTCGACTTCCCCTACCAGAGCCTGCGCCTGGAAAGCCGCCTGACGCCCACCCGCATCGACAGCAGCCTGCAGTTCCACGGCAACAAGCTCGGCACCCTGGACGCCCAGGCGGTGCTCGACCCGCGGCCGAAGAACAAGCCGCTGAGCGGCAGCTTCACCCTCGCCGGGCTGGACCTGGCGGTGGCGCGGCCCTTCGTGCCCATGGTCGAGACGCTCAAGGGCCGCCTGGACGGCAACGGGCGCATTTCCGGCGGCCTCATGCAGCCGCGCCTGGACGGCGAGCTGCGGCTCTCCGGCGGCGAGCTTTCCGGCGGCGACCTGCCGACGCGCCTGGCCAACCTGCAGGTGCTGGCGCACATCGCCGGCGAGCGCGTCGACCTCAGCGGCACCTGGAGCGGCGGCGACAAGGGCAACGGCAGCCTGGGCGGCTACCTGGCCTGGAGCCAGGGCCTGGACATGGACCTGGCGGTGCGCGGCACGGACCTGCCGGTGAGCGTCGAGCCCTACGCCAACCTCGAAGTCACCCCGGACCTGGCGCTGCGCATGGCCGACCAGAAGCTCAGCGTTTCCGGCAAGGTGCAGGTGCCGCGCGGGGCCATCGTCATCCGCCAGCTGCCGCCCTCGACGGTGAAGCTCTCCGACGACACCCTGATCGTCGGCGCGCCGCCCAAGGAGCAGGGCGGCCCCCACCTGGCCATGGACGTGGACGTGCTGGTCGGCCAGGACAAGCTGACCTTCAGCGGCTTCGGCCTGAGCGCCGAGCTGGCCGGCCAGGTGCACATCGGCGACGACATGGACACCCGCGGCGAGCTGAGCCTGAACAAGGGCCGCTACCGGGCCTACGGGCAGAAACTCAGCATCCGCCGCGCGCGCCTGCTGTTCGCCGGCCCCATCGACCAGCCGTACCTGGACATCGAGGCGATCCGCAAGGTCGACGACGTGATCGCCGGCCTGCGCCTGACCGGCAACGCCGAGCAGCCACGCAGCGAGGTATTCTCGGAGCCGGCGATGAGCCAGGAGCAGGCGCTGTCCTACCTGGTCATGGGCCGTCCGCTGTCCACCGGCGAGGACAGCAACATGCTCGGCGAGGCCGCCCTGGCCCTGGGCCTGGCCGGCAGCGCGCCGATCACCGGCGAGGTGGCCAAGCAGCTGGGCATCAAGGACTTCGAACTGGGCACCGAAGGCACCGGCACCAGCACCAGCGTGGTCGCCAGCGGCCAGCTCTCCGAGCGCCTGAGCCTGCGCTACGGCGTGGGCGTGTTCGAACCGGCCAACACCATCGCCCTGCGCTACCTGCTGAGCAAGAAGGTCTACCTGGAGGCCGCCAGCGGTTTGGCCAGTTCGCTGGACATCTTCTACAAGCGCGACTTCTGAGAGAGGCAGTCAGGTTGCGAATGATGTCAGCGAATTTTCGCGCATCATTCTCGGCCCATATCTGACTGCGACATGGATATCGTGACCGCCCACTCAACTCCACGGACGGCGCGATGGTTTCGGTCTATCAACTCAAATCGAGCTTCCAGAATCTGCTGCGGCCATTGGTGGTGCGCCTGCATGCCCGGGGCGCGACGGCCAACCAGGTGACACTGGCGGCCTGTGCGCTATCGATGCTGGTGGCCTCCTTGGTGGCTGGCCTGGCTGCGCACCCTTGGGTGTTTGCCCTGATCCCGCTGTGGATGTTCCTGCGCATGGCACTCAATGCCATGGACGGCATGCTGGCCCGCGAATTCGGGCAGCAGTCGCCCCTCGGCGCCTACCTCAACGAACTTACCGACGTGGTCGCCGATGCCGCGCTCTACCTGCCGTTCGCCCTGCTGCCTGGGGTGACCCCGGCCTGGGTGGTGCTGGTGGTGTTGCTGGCGCTGCTCGCCGAATACGCCGGCGTGCTGGGGCATATGGTCGGTGCCTCGCGGCGCTACGACGGCCCCATGGGCAAGAGCGACCGAGCGCTGTGCTTTGGCGTGCTCGGCGCCGGAATTGCCAGTGGCTTGTTGCCGACGGCCTGGATCGACCCAGCCATGTGGTTGCTGGCTGCGCTGCTGGCGCTGACCGTGGTCAACCGCGTCAGCCAGGGCCTGGCCGCGCCGCGTCAGGACTGATGGCCGCGCTCGTCTGCCGGTTCACCCTGGTCCCCTGAAGGAACCCACGGATGCTGGAAAAACTCCTCGCCTACGCCATCATCGCCAGCGCCCGCACGGTCACCGGCCTGCGCAGCCTGTGGCTGGGCACCACGCCGAAGGCGGTACAACGCATCTTCTACGCCAACCACAGCAGCCATGGCGACTTCGTCCTGCTCTGGGCCTCGTTGCCGCCGGAGCTGCGCCCGCGTACCCGGCCGGTGGCCGGCGCCGACTATTGGGGCAAGCCCGGCCTGCGCGGCTTCGTCATCAACCGGGTGTTCAACGGCGTGCTCATCGAGCGCCAGCGCAGCGAAGCCGATGGCAACCCGCTGGCGCCGATCGAACGCGCGCTGGCCGCCGGCGACTCGCTGATCCTGTTCCCCGAGGGCACGCGCAACCTGGACGACGAGGTGCGCCTGCTGCCGTTCAAGAGCGGCATCTACCACCTTTCCCGCGCCCATCCGCAGGTGGAGCTGGTGCCGGTGTGGATCGCCAACCTCAACCGGGTGATGCCCAAGGGCCGCGCGCTGCCGTTGCCGCTGCTGTGCACCCTGAGCTTCGGCACGCCGCTGGCGGCGCAGGCCGACGAGGCCAAGGAGGCTTTCCTCGAGCGCGCCCGTGAGTCGCTACTGGCCCTGGCGCCGGCGGAGGGGTACTGAAATGGACGGGCAGACCTGGCTGTTGTTTGCCGGCATCGGCGCGATCCTCCTCGGCGCTTCGATAATCGGTACCGTCCTGCGCCGGCGCGCGGCTCCCGGGCCACACGCGGTGATCGACAACCTCAATGCGCGGATCAAGGCCTGGTGGGCCATGGTCGCGGTGATCGGCTGCGCCTTCGCCCTTGGCAACTGGGCGGTGGTTCTGCTGTTCTACGGGGTGTCGTTCTATGCGCTACGCGAGTTCATGACCTTGATGCCGACCCGGCGCAGTGATTACCCGGCGCTGGTGGCGGCGTTCTACTTCGTGCTGCCGATGCAGTACCTGCTGGTCGCCATCGACTGGTACGGGATGTTCTCCATCTTCATCCCGGTCTACGTGTTCCTCCTGCTGCCGATCCTGGCCTCGCTGGGCGGCGACGCCAAGCACTTCCTCGAACGCGCCTCCAAGGTGCAGTGGGGGCTGATGCTGGCGGTGTACTGCATTTCCTTCGTGCCGGCGCTGCTGACCCTGGACATACCCGGCTTCGAGGGACGCAACCTGCTGCTGATCGCCTACCTGGTGATAGTGGTGCAGCTCTCCGACGTGCTGCAGTACGTGTGCGGCAAGCTGTTCGGCAGACGCAGGATAGCCCCCAACCTGTCGCCGTCGAAAACCGTGGAAGGCTTCGTCGGCGGCGTGGCGCTGGCCACTGCGATCGGCGCTGCGCTCTACTGGATCACCCCCTTCGCGCCCTGGCAGGCGCTGCTGATGGCGCTGCTGCTGAATGTGCTGGGCTTCTTCGGCGGCCTGGTGATGTCGGCGATCAAGCGCGACCGTGGAGTCAAGGACTGGGGGCACATGATCGAAGGCCATGGCGGCATGCTCGACCGGCTGGACTCGGTGTGCTTCGCCGCGCCTATCTTCTTCCACGCGGTGCGCTACTGGTGGACCTGAGGGCCGCCGGCCGCGCCTTCATGGCACCTTAAGGAACTCCTCGCAGACTCCCGCTGCCGCCGGTCAGGGCGGCAGTGATCGGGGAGTCGTCATGCGTTTCGAACAGATCAGGACCCACCTGCTGGAGTTCCTCAACAAGGGCCTGCCCGCCCGGCAGCTGCGCCGGCTGGTGCTGCTCGACCTGCTGCGCGGCTCGGCGGCCGGGCGCCAGGCGCCGGCGCAGCTGGCCCAGGGCATGCTGGAATGGTCGGTGCTGGAGCCGCAGGCGCTGTTCGAGCGCCTGGGCAGCCGCCGCGAGGGCCTGAGCGAGGCCGAGGCCGCCGAGCGGCGGGAGAGCGTCGGGCTCAACGAGGTCGACCAGGAGCGCCCGATGCCCTGGTGGCGGCACCTGTGGCTGTGCTACTGCAACCCCTTCAACCTGCTGCTCAGCGTGCTGGCGCTGGTGTCGTTGTTCACCGGCGACAGCGAGGCGGCGGTGGTGATCGGCGCCATGGTGGGCATTTCCACGCTGCTGCGCTTCGTCCAGGAGAAACGCTCCAACGATGCCGCCGAACAGCTCAAGGCCATGGTCAGCAACACCGCCACCGTGTTCCGCTACCCCGAGGGCGGGCAGGGTGCGGCGCAGCGCCTGGAGGTGCCGATCCGCCAGCTGGTGCCCGGCGAGGTGCTGTGGCTGTCGGCCGGCGACATGGTGCCGGCGGACGTGCGCCTGTTCAGCGCCAAGGACCTGTTCGTCAGCCAGGCGGCGCTCACCGGCGAGTCGCTGCCGGTGGAGAAGTTCGCCCAGGTCCGCGACGCCCGCCAGGGTAACCCGCTGGAGCGCGACAGCCTGTGCTTCATGGGCACCACCGTGGTCAGCGGCTCGGCCCGCGCGGTGGTGGTCGGCACCGGCGCGCAGACCTACTTCGGCTCCCTGGCCGAACGGGTGATCGCCAGCGACCACACGCCCACCGCCTTCCAGGCCGGGGTCAACAAGGTCAGCTGGCTGCTGATCCGCTTCATGCTGGTGATGGCGCCCATCGTCCTGCTGCTCAACGGCTTCACCAAGGGCGACTGGCTGCAGGCGGCGCTGTTCGCGCTGTCCATCGCCGTGGGCCTGACCCCGGAAATGCTGCCGATGATCGTCACCTCGACCCTGGCCAAGGGCGCGGTGGTACTGAGCCGGCGCAAGGTCATCGTCAAGCGCCTGGACGCCATCCAGAACTTCGGCGCCATGGACATCCTCTGCACCGACAAGACCGGCACCCTGACCCAGGACCGCATCGTCCTGGAACGCCACACCGACGCCTTCGGCGAGGTGGAGGACCGGGTGCTGCAGCTGGCCTTCCTCAACAGCCACTACCAGACGGGGCTTAAGAACCTGCTGGACGTGGCCGTGCTCGAGCACGTGGAACTGCGCCAGGCGCTACGGGTGGACAGCCGCTACCGCAAGGTCGACGAAATCCCCTTCGACTTCGCCCGCCGGCGCATGTCGGTGGTGGTCAGCGAGCGCGACGACCACCACCTGCTGATCTGCAAGGGCGCCCTGGAGGAAGTGTTGGCGGTGTGTACCTCGGTGCGCGAGCAGGAGCGCGTCGAACCGCTGACCGGCGAACGCCTGGCGTGCATCCGCGCGGTGGCCGAGGCGCTCAACCAGGACGGCCTGCGGGTGGTCGCGGTGGCTACCCGCGAGCTACCGACCAACCGCGACACCTACGGCCTGGCCGACGAGCAGGGGCTGTGCCTGGACGGCTACATCGCCTTCCTCGACCCGCCCAAGGAAACCACCGCCCCGGCCCTGCGCGCCCTGGCCGCCAACGGCGTGGCGGTGAAGGTGCTGACCGGCGACAACGAGCGGGTGACGCTGAAGGTCTGCCGCGACGTCGGCCTGCAGGTCGACGGCGTGCTGCTGGGCCCGCAGCTGGATGACATAGCCGATGCGGAGCTGGGCGAACTGGCCGAGCGCACCACACTGTTCGCCAAGCTGACGCCGACGCACAAGGAGCGCCTGGTCCGCGTGCTGCGCGAGCGCGGCCACGTGGTGGGCTTCCTCGGCGACGGCATCAACGACGCCCCGGCGCTGCGCAGCGCGGACATCGGCATCTCGGTGGACTCGGCGGTGGACATCGCCAAGGAAGCGGCCGACCTGATCCTCCTGGAAAAGAGCCTGATGGTGCTGGAGGAGGGCGTGGTGGAAGGGCGGCGCACCTTCGCCAACATGCTCAAGTACATCCGCATGACCGCCAGCTCCAACTTCGGCAACGTGTTCAGCGTGCTGGTGGCCAGCGCCTTCATCCCGTTCCTGCCGATGCTGCCGATGCAACTGCTGGTGCAGAACCTGCTGTACGACATCTCGCAGATCGCCATCCCCTTCGACGGCGTGGACGCCGAACAGCTGAGCCGCCCGCAGCAGTGGAACCCCGACGGCCTGGGGCGCTTCATGGTGTTCTTCGGGCCGCTGAGTTCGATCTTCGACATAACCACCTTCCTGGTGCTGTGGCACGTGTTCGGCGCCAACGCCCCTGCCCACCAGGCGCTGTTCCAGTCCGGCTGGTTCGTCGAGGGGCTGCTCTCGCAGCTGCTGGTGGTGCACATGATCCGCACCCGGCGCATCCCCTTCCTGCAGAGCCGCGCCTCCTGGCCGCTGCTGGCGATGACCGCGGGCATAGGCGCGCTGGCGATCTTCCTGCCCATGGGGCCGCTGGCGCGCTACTTCCACATGCAGCCGCTGCCGCCGGGCTACTGGCCGTGGCTGGTGGCGATCCTGCTGGGCTACATGGGGCTGACCCAGGCAGTGAAGGGCTGGTTCGCGCGGCGCTATGGGTGGTCGTAGGGCTTGAGAGAATCGCGGACGGAGTCCTACAGGAAGCACGGGCGTAGGACCTTGTCCGCGATGGCCGGATGCTCCGGCGCAGTTCGCGGATGAGATCCGCTACGCTGCCCCACCCGCGCCATTCCCATGTAGGAGCGCGCCCTGCGCGCGATTCGCGGGCAGGGCCCGCTCCTACAGTTCCAGGAAAGCCCCCGTAGGATGGGTTGAGCGAAGCGATACCCATCACCACGGCAGCATGGGTATCGCAAGCTCAACCCATCCTACGAAGAGCACCTCGGCGCAAGACAGTTGCTCTACAGGAAGCACGGGCGTAGGAGCGGACCTTGTCCGCGATAGCCGGCCATCCCGGCGCGGTTCGCGGATGAGATCCGCTCCTACGCTGCCCCACCCGCGCCATTCCCATGTAGGAGCGCGCCCTGCGCGCGATTCGCGGGCAGGGCCCGCTACAGTTCCAGGAAAGCCCCGTAGGATGGGTTGAGCGAAGCAATACCCATCACCACGGCAGCATGGGTTTCGCAAGCTCAACCCATCCTACGAAGAGCACCTCGGTGCAAGACAGTTGCTCCTACAGGAAGCACGGGCGTAGGAGCGGACCTTGTCCGCGATGGCCGGATGTTCCGGCGCGGTTCGCGGATGAGATCCGCTCCTACGCTGCCCCACCCGCGCCATTCCCATGTAGGAGCGCGCCCTGCGCGCGATTCTCGGGCAGGGCCCGCTACGGTGCCAGGAAGCACGGCTTTTCGTAGGATGGCGTTGAGCGAAGCGATACCCATCACCACGGCAGCATGGGTATCGCAAGCTCAACCCATCCTACGAAGAGCACCTCGGCGCAAGACAGTTGCTCCTACAGGAAGCACGGGCGGAGCGGACCTTGTCCGCGATGGCCGGATGTTCCGGCGCGGTTCGCGGATGAGATCCGCTACGCTGCCCCACCCGCGCCATTCCCATGTAGGAGCGCGCCTGCGCGCGATTCGCGGGCAGGGCCCGCTACGGTGCCAGGAAGCACGGCTTTTCGTAGGATGGCGTTGAGCGAAGTGATACCCATCACCACGGCAGCATGGGTTTCGCAAGCTCAACCCATCCTACGAAGAGCACCTCGGCGCAAGACAGTTGCTCCTACAGGAAGCACGGGCGTAGGAGCGGACCTTGTCCGCGATGGCCGGACGTCCCGGCGCGGTTCGCGGATGAGATCCGCTACGCTGCCCCACCCGCGCCATTCCCATGTAGGAGCGCGCCCTGCGCGCGATTCGCGGGCAGGGCCCGCTACGGTGCCAGGAAGCACGGCTTTTCGTAGGATGGCGTTGAGCGAAGCGATACCCATCACCACGGCAGCATGGGTATCGCAAGCTCAACCCATCCTACGAAGAGCACCTCGGCGCAAGACAGTTGCTCCTACAGGAAGCACGGGCGGAGCGGACCTTGTCCGCGATGGCCGGATGTTCCGGCGCGGTTCGCGGATAAGATCCGCTCCTACGCTGCCCCACCCGCGCCATTCCCATGTAGGAGCGCGCCCTGCGCGCGATTCGCGGGCAGGGCCCGCTCCTACAGTTCCAGGAAAGCCCCGTAGGATGGGTTGAGCGAAGCGATACCCATCACAAAGCACGGGCGTAGGAGCGGACCTTGTCCGCGATGGCCGGATGTTCCGGCGCGGTTCGTGGATGAGATCCGCTACGCTGCCCCACCCGCGCCATTCCCATGTAGGAGCGCGCCCTGCGCGCGATTCGCGGGCAGGGCCCGCTACAGTTCCAGGAAAGCCCCGTAGGATGGGTTGAGCGAAGCGATACCCATCACCACGGCAGCATGGGTATCGCAAGCTCAACCCATCCTACGAAGAGCACCTCAGCGCAACGTCGCCTGCACCTGCTCCGGTTCCAGCGCCTCGTCGAAGAAGCGCTGTGCATCACCAATCAGGTGGCGATGAATGGCCACCCGGTCCACCCCTTCGGCGTCCTTGCACAGGCCCGGGGTGGCGGCGGTTTCCTCTTCGTTGCAGGGGGCCATGAAGACGAAGTGGCCGGCGCCCAGCAGCACGTGGAAGTCGGCGCTGCGTGGCAGCTTGCGGGCCAGGGCGGCGGCGTTGCGCGTCCAGTCCAGCACCTTGTCGGCGTCGCCGCTGTAGATCAGCACCGGGACGTTCACGTCGGCCAGTTCGCGGCTGCCGAACATCAGCCCTAGCGGCGCCAGCAGCATCACCGCGCCCACCCGCGGGTCGGCCATGGGCGCCAGGTCGTTGCGGTCGGCCAGCAGCTCGCCGCCGGCGCTGCAGGCGTCGCGGTCGTCCGGGCGTTGCGTGCAGTAGCGGCGCAGGCGCTCCAGGCGCGGCTGGGCGCCGGCGAGGATCAGCGCCGTCTCGCCGCCGGCGGAATAGCCGATCACGCCGATGCGCCGCGGATCGAGCAGCGGCGCCAGGCGCTCGTCGGCCAGGGCCGCGCTGATGGCTTCGGACACCTGCAGCGGACGGCCGTAGAGATTGCTCAGGGCGCCCAGGCGGCTCTGGTCGTGGAGGTTGTCGCCGGGGTGCAGCAGGGTGACCACCACGAAGCCGCGCCGGGCCAGGGCCAGCACCAGGTCGCGCAGGGCCAGCGGGGTGCCGCCGTTGCCGTGGGAGACGACCAGCAGCGGGTGGCGCCCGGCCACCGCCGGGGCTTCCTCGGCCAGCGGCAGGGTGAACGGGCCGAGGGTGGTGGGGGCGGTTGGCGCCCGCGTCGGGTAGAAGGCGATGGCGCGCATCGGCTGGTGGTCCAGCGGGTCGTCGAGGGTCAGGCGATGGAAGCCGACGCTCAGCGTTTCGGCGCCGGCCGCCAGTGAGAAGATCAGTAGCACAACGCAACAGACGAATCGCCCCAACATGGTGCTCTCCACCCCCAACGCAGCCTCTGGAACGGGCGTTGCCGGGCGCCTGGGCGCGGCCGGCCGCCGCGGTGCGGACATCCTTGCAGGGTACGCGCCAATTTCACGGCGTGCGGGGCGGCGGATCGACGGTGGGAGAGGGTGTTGCGGGGAGGGGAGGGGCAGGGGATGCCGGCGCGGCATCCCCTGCGGGTGGCATCAGACGATCACGCCCTGGCTGCGCAGGTAGTCGTCGTAGCTGCCGCTGAAGTCGGTCACGCCGTTTTCCGACAGCTCGATGATGCGGGTGGCCAGGGAGGACACGAACTCGCGGTCGTGGCTGACGAAGATCAGCGTGCCCGGGTAGTTTTCCAGGGCCAGGTTGAGCGCCTCGATGGACTCCATGTCCAGGTGGTTGGTCGGCTCGTCCATCACCAGCACGTTGGGCTTCTTCAGGATCAGCTTGCCGAACAGCATGCGGCCCTGTTCGCCACCGGAGATCACCTTGACCGACTTCTTGATGTCGTCGTTGGAGAACAGCATGCGCCCAAGGGTGCCGCGCACCAGTTGTTCGCCGCCCTGGGTCCACTGGGCCATCCAGTCGAACAGGTTGTAGTCGTCCTCGAAGTCCTCGGCGTGGTCCTGGGCGAAGTAGCCGACCTCGGCGCTGTCGGTCCACTTCACTTCGCCGGTCTGCGGCGGCATCTCGCCGACCAGGGTGCGCAGCAGGGTGGTCTTGCCGATGCCGTTGGGGCCGATGATGGCGATGCGCTCGCCGGCTTCCACCTGCAGGCTCAGGTTCTTGAACAGGGGCACGCCGTCGAAGCCCTGGCTGACTTTCTCCAGGGTCACCGCCTGGCGGTGCAGCTTCTTGAACTGCTCGAAGCGGATGAACGGGCTGACGCGGCTGGACGGCTTGACCTCTTCCAGCTGGATCTTGTCGATCTGGCGCGCGCGGCTGGTGGCCTGCTTGGCCTTGGAGGCGTTGGCCGAGAAGCGGCTGACGAAGGTCTGCAGCTCGGCGATCTGCGCCTTCTTCTTGGCGTTGTCCGACAGCAGGCGCTCGCGGGCCTGTTCGGCGGCGGTCATGTACTCGTCGTAGTTGCCCGGGAACAGGCGCAGCTCGCCGTAGTCCAGGTCGGCCATGTGGGTGCAGACGCTGTTCAGGAAGTGACGATCGTGGGAAATGATGATCATGGTGCTGTTGCGCGCCGTGATGACGTTTTCCAGCCAGCGGATGGTGTTGATGTCCAGGTGGTTGGTCGGCTCGTCGAGCAGCAGCAGGTCCGGGTCGGAGAACAGCGCCTGGGCCAGCAGCACGCGCAGCTTCCAGCCCGGGGCCACGGCGCTCATCGGGCCGAAGTGCTGCTCCAGGGGAATGCCCAGGCCCAGCAGCAGCTCGCCGGCGCGGGACTCGGCGGTGTAGCCGTCGAACTCGGCGAACTGCACTTCCAGCTCGGCCACGGCCATGCCGTCGTCCTCGCTCATTTCCGGCAGCGAGTAGATGCGGTCGCGCTCGGCCTTGACCTTCCACAGTTCCTCGTGGCCCATGATCACGGTGTCGATCACCGAGAAGTCCTCGTAGGCGAACTGGTCCTGGCGCAGCTTGCCCAGGCGCACGCCGTTTTCCAGCATGACCTGGCCGGAGGAGGGCTCCAGCTCGCCGCCGAGGATCTTCATGAAGGTGGACTTGCCGCAACCGTTGGCGCCGATCAGGCCGTAGCGGTTGCCGTTGCCGAACTTGACGGAAACGTTCTCGAACAGCGGCTTGGCGCCGAACTGCATGGTGATGTTCGCTGTGGAAATCAAAGTTTTACCTATCAATGACTGGCGAGCCGCTGGGCCGGTCTGGCAGCGGGCCGATACCGATTCGATACCAATGTTGGCTTTCCGGGCCCGTTACCATGGGCGCCGGGGGAATCCAGCGGACGTGCGCGAAGGGCAGCATCTGGACGCGATGTCCAGGCTTTTGCGCTTGAAGGGCGGGGGACATGCCGGACAGGCCGCGGATTATCTCATAGGTGGGCCTGTCCTTGCATGGCGGGTCGCTTTGCGGTGGTGGCCAGCCGTCAGCCGGGCGTCTGCTGCTCGAAGGCGGCCTCGGCTTCCAGGCTCTGCCGGTCGCGCCCCACGGTGGCGACGGCGAGCGCCTTGCCGTCGCGCCAGTAGGTCACCCGGCAGTCGTGGGCGGCGGGGTCGCCGTCGATGTCCACGCGGTCCCAGTGCTGCGCGTGGCCGACGTAGTCGATGGTGGTGTCGTACTGGTGCGTCCAGAAGAAGGGCACCGCGGTGAAGCGCTGGGCGTGGCCGAGGATGTTGCGCGCCGCGGTCATGCCTTGGCGCTCGGCGACCGCCCAGTGCTCCACGCGGATCGCCTCGCCGCTGCGGGCGTCCGGCCAGCGGGCGATGTCGCCCACGGCATAGACGTCCGCGGCGCTGGTGCGCAGCCAGGCGTCCACCAGCACGCCCTTGTCCAGCTTCAGGCCGGCGTCGCGGGCCAGCTCCAGCTCGGGGCGGGCGCCGATGCCGATCACCACCAGGTCCACCGGCAGCGTGCCGCCAGTGGACAGCCTGACCTGCTGCGCCTCGATCGCCGTGACCTCGGCGCCGAAATGGAAGCCCACGCCATGGGCTTCGTGCAAGGCCCGGAGCATGTCGCCCAGGGCCTCGCCGAAAACGTTCTCCATGGGCCGCGCGCCGGGCGCCACTATCTGCACGTCCAGGCCGCGGCTGCGCAGCGAGGCGGCCACTTCCAGGCCGATGAAGCCGGCGCCCACCACCACGCAGCGGCGGGCCGTGGCGCAGCGGGCGATCAGCTCGTCGCAGTCGGCGAGGCTGCGCAGCACGCGGACGTGGGGCAGGTCGGCGCCGGGCACGTCCAGGCGCGCCGGCGCCGAGCCGGTGGCCAGCACCAGGGCGCCGTAGTCCAGCTCTTCGCCGCTGGCGAGGGTCAGCTTCTTGTGCGCCGTGTCGATGTGGCTGACGCGGGTGTCGCAGCGCAGCTCGATGCGCTGACTGGTATAGAAGTCCGCCGAACGCAGCGGCAGCCAGGCGGGGTCGGCGCTGCCGGCCAGGTAGTCCTTGGATAGGTTGGGCCGGTCGTAGGGCGCGGCGGGGTCGGCGCTGAGCAGGGTGATGGGCCCGTCGTAACCCTCGTGGCGCAGGCCGAGGGCCGCCGCGTTGCCGGCGGCGCCGCCGCCGATGATCACCACCGAGGCCGGTGGCTGGGCGCCGGCTGGCAGGTCTGCCGGAGCA
Organism: Pseudomonas sp. M1; assembly: GCF_022760135.1. Taxonomy (NCBI): domain Bacteria; kingdom Pseudomonadati; phylum Pseudomonadota; class Gammaproteobacteria; order Pseudomonadales; family Pseudomonadaceae; genus Pseudomonas; species Pseudomonas sp. M1. The sequence goes on along the minus strand of NZ_CP094343.1, from coordinate 4,135,019 downwards.
ACGGGCAAGGGCGCGCCGACGTAGGCCTTGCCGTCGCGGCAGTCCACCTGCCAGCGCGGCAGGTCGTCCAGCGCCGGCGGGGCGAGCAGGCGCCCGTCGTGCAGGCGGAAGCAGGCGTGGTGCCAGGGGCAGCGCAGGGTGTCGCCGTCGACCAGGCCCTCGGCCAGGGGCGCGCCGTAGTGCGGGCAGGTGGCGCCTATGGCGTACAGTTGCCCGGCCTGGCGCACCAGCAGCGCCGCTTCGCCGCCGACGTGGCCGGCGAGCGGGCTGCCTTCGGTGATGTCCGCCAGGGGCACGCCCTGGGCGAAGTCGGGGCCGGGCGGGGACGATGGATGGTCGCTCATCGCTCTCTCCTCGTCTTTTCCTGAAGGTCACCGCTTCAGGATAGCCCCCCGCGCTCGGGCGGGCGCCTACGCTCGTCGAGGCGCGGTCAGGCCGCGTGCTCCTTGCCTTGCCCCGCGCGCACGTCGAAGGCGCCGCCGGTGACCACGCCGTCCACCGTCACCCGGCCCTTGCCCGGCAGCAGCGGGAACACCAGTTCGGCGAAGCGGTAGGCCTCTTCCAGGTGCGGGTAGCCGGACAGCACGAAGCTGTCCACGCCCAGCGCCGCATACTCCAGCAGGCGCGCCGCTACCGTCTGCGGGTCACCGACCAGCGCAGTGCCGGCGCCGCCGCGCACCAGGCCGACGCCGGCCCACAGGTTGGGGGCGACTTCCAGGCGCTTGCGGTCGCCGCCGTGCAGCGCGGCCATGCGCCGCTGGCCTTCGGAATCCATCTTCGCGTAGTTGGCCTGGGCCGCGGCGATGGTGGCGTCGTCCAGGTGGCTGATCAGCTCCTCGGCGGCGGCCCAGGCCTTCTCGTTGGTCTCGCGGACGATCACGTGCAGGCGCACGCCGAAGCGCACCGTGCGGCCATGGCGGGCGGCGCGCTGGCGCACGTCGGCGATCTTCTCGGCCACCGCCGCCGGCGGCTCGCCCCAGGTCAGGTAGGCGTCCACGTGCTTGGCCGCCAGTTCATGGGCGGCGGGCGAGGAGCCGCCGAAGTACAGCGGCGGGTAGGGCTTCTGCACGGGCGGGAAGAAGTTCTGCGCGCCGCGCACCTGCAGGTGCTTGCCGTCGTGGTCGACGGTCTCGCCGCCGAGCAGGCGCCGCCAGATGCCGAGGAACTCGTCGGAGGCCTCGTAGCGTTCGTCGTGGGAATAGAAGACGCCGTCGGCGGCCAGCTCGGTGGCGTCGCCGCCGGGCACCACGTTGAGCAGCAGGCGGCCGCCGCTGGCCTGGTCGAGGGTGGCTGCCTGGCGCGCCGAGGCGGTGGGGTTGCCCAGGGAAGTGCGCAGCGCCACCAGCAGCTTGATGCGCCGCGTCACCGGCACCAGGCTGGCGGCGGTCACCCAGGGGTCGAGGCAGCTGGCGCCGGTGGGGATCAGCAGGCCGTCGTAGCCGAGCTGGTCGGCGGCCACGGCGATCTGCCGCATGTATTCGTTGGTCGCCGGGCGGCCGCTGTCGGAATGGCCCAGGTAGCGGGTGTCGCCGGAAGTGGGCAAGAACCAGAAGATGTCCAGACTCATGATGTGTCCTCGTTGCCATCGTCGAAAGGGGCAGGGCCCCATGGGTGCACGCGTGGCGGGGAGTCTTGTTGGAATGGGGCGAACGCTGAACGCTCGCGGAAGGCGCCGACGCCGCGCAGGGATGCGGGCGTGGGATTCGCAGTGGGAGCCGTTGAAGCGCTAGCGGCTGTCAGGCAAGCCCCATGCCAGCGACGCAGGCGCCGTGGCGCGGGGCCTGGCGAGCTGCGGGCGGTGGCGCGCTGTTGCTGGGCAGACAGATTGCTGGATCGCTGTTGGTCTACGGACAGCTGGCTCCTGCTGGCGCAGGAGAAACGCCATCCTACGGGGACATGCCGTGCCTCGTGGTGCACACGTAGGGCGAATAACGCTCCGCGTTATCCGCCGTTTAGCGGTGATCCCCGGCGTCGCCGAGGTTGGCCTGGGCCTTGTCCGCCCTGCCGGCGGAATCGCGGATGAATCCGCTCCTACAAGGTGCGGAGAAACGCCATCGTGGGATGGGTCGAGCGAAGCGATACCCATCACCGCCACCGCATGGGTTTCGCAGGCTCAACCCATCCTACGAAGAGCATTTCGGCGCGGGCAGGACAGTTGCTGGATGCAGAGGCAGCCAAAGTGGTCGAGGCTTAGACTCTTTATTCACTACGGTTATTGGCTAAGCACTGGAATGCATATCCATCCCGTGGTTTTCCCTGCCGCTTGAGCAACTGTCGCTGCCATGACGTCGAATCCGTCGTCACCACGCCGAAAGGCTCCGCGGCACCGGGCGTTTCGCCGTGGCGGGCGAAGCGAACCGGCGCTGGGCCGCCAGCTTGTCCGGTTCGCCGGCCTCCCTAGAATCGGCCTCATCAGCAGTTACCCATTCCGTCCAGTTCAGGGAGTTCCACCATGATGAATGCAATGCAGATGCCGATGAACGCCAACCCGATGATGCCCATGATGGGCATGCCGATGATGATGGCGACCATGCAGTGCGAAATGCAGGACGACGGCATGATGTGCAAGATGATGCCGGCCATGGGCATGGACGCGGCCATGTTCCGCAACAATGCGGAAATGATGGCGATGATGATGAACTGCGGCATGCCGATGATGATGCACTGCGGCAACATGTCGATGATGTGCATGTCCCAGACCGGCATGGCGATGATGCCGATGATGGGCATGATGAACATGATGCCGATGATGATGGGCATGCCCATGCCGTCGATGAAGTGCATGATGGAGTGCTCCATGCAGGGCGACGCCATGATGTGCAAGATGATGCCGATGCAGGGCATGAACATGGAGATGTTCAAGAACTGCTGCATGCTGATGAACAAGATGATGGAATGCGGCATGCCGATGATGATGAGTTGCAACGGCATGCCGATGATGTGCTGCACCTGCTGACCGCGGCGCGCTGAACGACAAAGGCCCGATGGGGAAACCCGCCGGGCCTTTTGCTTTGTGCCGCCGCCTCAGTCCAGGCGTTCGGCGTAGGTGGTCACCAGGTAGGCCACGGCCTCGCTGTCGGCCGGGTTGCGGTAGCTGTGCGGCTGGTCGGCGTAGAACAGGATGGAGTCGCCGGTGCCGAGCAGGAAGCGTTCTTCGTTCACCGCGATCTCCAGCACGCCCTGGGCCACCACCAGGTTTTCCTGGGTGCCGGGGGCGTGGCCGGCGGAGTGCTCGATGGCCAGGCCGGCCAGACGCAGTTCGTAGAATTCCACCTGGCGCGAGACGTCGAAGGGGAACAGCGCGCGGCTGACGAAGGCGCCGTCGCCGCTGACCAGGCGCTTGCTCTCGCGCGCCGGCAGCAGGGCCACGCCGTCGAAGGCGCGGTCGTCGAGGAAGGCCGCCACCGAGACCTTCAGGCCCTGGGCGATCTTGCACAGCACCTTGATCGAGGGAACGCTGCGTCCGGATTCGATCTGCGCCAGCATCGCCCGGCTCACCCCGGACAGCCGGGCCAGACCGTCCAGGGACAGGTTGCGCTTGCCGCGTAGGCGCAGCAGGTTGTGGGCCACGCGTTGGCCGATGGGGTCGTCGGCCGCCGCCGGGGCGGTTTCGAGGCCCGCCTCGGTGGCGTCGCTGGAAAGCGGCAGGCCCACGTTCAGGCCTCGCGGATGCCGTTGTCGCGCTGCTGCACCCACTGGGCGGCGCCGAAGCCGGCGCGGCTCGCGTACATCGCCCACATCAGCTCGGCCATGCGCCGCGCCTGGCGGCGGGTGCGGTAGCGGGCGAGGTCGATGACGTTGTCGGTGCGGTCCATGGCGACTCCTCAGGGAACTGCGGTGAAGGATGGGGCTAGCCTAGCCGGGGCAATGTTAGAACCATAAATACTGAGTTTTCATTTATTAAGCACTTATAGGACTAAGCATTTCCCTCGCCTGTAGGGGGCGCTTGATGCTTTGCCTTTATTGGTTACGATCGATCTTCAATCGAAACGACTCTGTCTGAGCAGGAGGCAATTGGCATGGCCACCACCGGCAAGACCCGCTCTGTCACCGCCCAGGTTCCCGTCGAACCGGCGGAACGCGTGGACGAGCGTAGCCGCCTGACCCGCGAGGCCCTGGCCGATGTGGATGCCGGCCGGGTAATCGATCATCAGGCCGTCCAGGCCTGGGCGGACAGCCTGGACTCCGACACGTCGTTACCGCTGCCGGAACCGTGCTGACGATTGGCCTAGGCTGAAAGCATTCCACGCCACCGCCAGGAGCCCCCCATGAGCCTTCGCCCCTTCCACCTCGCCATTCCCGTCCACGACCTGCCCGCCGCCCGCCGTTTCTACGGCGAGGTGTTCGGCCTGGAGGAGGGCCGCTCCAGCGACCAGTGGGTAGACTTCGACTTCTACGGCCATCAGTTGGTGATCCACGAGCACCCGCGCACCGCGTCCCAGGAAAGCGCCCACTGCAACCCGGTGGACGGCCACGACGTGCCGGTGCCGCACTTCGGCATTGTGCTGGATTGGGAGCAGTGGGAAGCGCTGGCCGAGCGCCTGCGTTCATTCGACGTGCGCTTCGTGATCGAGCCCTACGTGCGCTTCAAGGGCCAGGTGGGCGAGCAGGCGACCATGTTCCTCCTCGACCCCTGCGGCAACGCCCTGGAGTTCAAGGCGTTCAAGGACATCGGCCAGCTGTTCGCCAGGTAGCTCAGGGCAGCAGGCGCATCATGCCGCCCGCCTAGCCGACCCGCAGCCAGATCGCCGAGGCGTCGTCGCTGGCCTTGAAGCGCGGGTAGCGCAGGCAGGCTGCGTCGTCCTGCTCGATACCGCGCAGTTCTTCCGCCAGCGGCCCCAGGCCGTGTTCGAGCACGCGCGCGACCAGGCCGGCGGCATCGTAGGCGCCGTAGGTGTCGAGCAGCGCGGCGAAACCGTCGCTCATCAGCAGCAGGTCGTCGCCCCGGGCCAGGGGCGCGCGGGCCTGGCGCAGGTCTGCCCTGGCCTGGGCGGCATCCACGCCCAGCACGGCCCGGGGACGTTCGCGGGCGGAGCGGCGGTCGGCCAGCACGTGAGGCGTGCGCACGCCGCCGGCACCAGCGCCAGGGCCGAGGGCGGCGGCTTCTGCGAGCTCCTCCGCGCGGTCCGGCACGGGTGTCAGGAAGGCCACGCCGGTGGCGCTGCGATGGATGACCACGCAATCGCCGAGGAAGCCGCAGGCGAGGCTGTCGCCCTCTATCGCCACCGCGGCGAACGAGGCGCGCGGCAGTTCCCAGGCGGCGACCGGTTCGCGGCGGCGGTCGCGCCGATAGTCGTCGGCGACCGCGTCGAAGACGCTTTCGCACAGGTTCGCCAGCTTGCCGGAGGCCGTGGCGAAGGCGCGGTGCGCGGACGCGGCCAGCCAGGCGGCGCCGCCGCGCTCGCCCAGCAGGCCCGGTTCGCCGAGGTCGGTCGCCCCGTCGATGACCCAGGCATGCCGCTCGGCGCAGCCGATGCGGTCGTCGTTGGGAACGTCCAATTTGCCGGCGAGGCTGAGGACCTGGAGCAGATCGAAGTGCATGGGCAGGGTTTCTCCCGTCGAGCGTGGGTGTCTGGCTGCCGGCACGGGGTTCGGCACCGGCCAAGGGCAGAGCCTGTCAGCCGGGCGGCGTGCTGTCCACCCCGTGCGGGTTGCATCCGGGGTTCGCTATGCACAATTCTATACAGCGAAACCCCGAGGACTCCGCAGAGACTGCCCGAATGAATACCGCCGTGTACGCCAAGGAAGCCGTGGGCGCGAACTATGCGCCAGAACTGATGAAATACGCCCAGGCCCGCACCTGGGAGGCCGTGGACGCCATCGCCGCGGCCATCCGCCCGGGGATGAGCGAGTCCGAGGCCACCGCCATCGGCAAGCAGGTGCTGGCCGAGCTGGGCATGGAGCGCATCTGGCACCCGCTGCTGATCCGCTTCGGCGCCAATACCCTGAAGACCTTCAAGCAGCGCTCCGACGGCGACCCTGTGCTGGGCGCGAACGACATCTTCTTCATCGACATGGGCGTGGTCTGGCGCGGCCACGAAGGCGACGCCGGGGCCACCTTCGTGGTCGGCGACGACGCCGAGATGGCGGCCTGCGCGGCGGCGGCCAGGGAGCTGTTCCAGCGCGTCGAGGCGCACTGGCGCGACACCCGCTGCAGCGGCGTGGCGCTGTACGACTTCGCCCATGCCCAGGCCGAGGCGCTGGGCTGGAAACTCAACCTGGACATCAAGGGCCACCGCGTCAGCGACTTCCCCCACGCCATCTACCGCGCCGGCGACCTGGGCGACTACGCCGAGCACCCCAACGGCGGGCTGTGGATCCTGGAAATCCAGATCGCCCACCCGCACAAGCCCTACGGGGCCTTCTACGAGGACCTGCTGGCCTGACGCAAGGCGGGTGCCCTCGGCGGCAACCTCCGGGGGCGTTTGAAGGCGCGCCCGGAGTTGTCTTTAACATATGGAAATCCGTATATTCGGATTTCCATATGTTCTGGTGCCCCCGATGATCGCGCCCCCCGAAGTCTTCAAGTGCCTGGCCGACGAGACCCGCGCCCGCGCCACCCTGCTGATCGCCGAGCAGGGCGAGCTGTGCGTCTGCGAGCTGATGTGCGCGCTGGGCGAGAGCCAGCCCAAGGTCAGCCGCCACCTGGCGCAGCTGCGTGCTGCCGGGCTGCTGCTCGACCGCCGCCAGGGGCAGTGGGTGTACTACCGCCTCAACCCGGCGCTGCCCGCCTGGGTCCACGAGGTGCTGCGCGTCACCCTGCAGGCCAACGCCGACTGGCTGAAGGAAAGCGCCGCCCGCCTGCGCGACATGGATGGCCGCCCCGTGCGCGCCAGCTGCTGCTGAACCCCTCCCGGAACCCGCCTCGATGCTGCTCGCCGCTGCCGTCTTCCTGTTCACCCTCGTCCTCGTCATCTGGCAGCCCAGGGGGCTGGGCGTCGGCTGGAGCGCCAGCGCCGGCGCGCTGGTCGCCCTGGCCCTGGGCGTGGTGTCGCTGCACGACATCCCCACCGTCTGGGCCATCGTCTGGAACGCCACCGCCACCTTCATCGCGGTCATCGTCATCAGCCTGCTGCTGGACGAGGCCGGCTTCTTCGCCTGGGCGGCGCTGCACGTGGCGCGCTGGGCGGGCGGCAGCGGCCGGCGCCTGTTCGCCTTCTGCGTGCTGCTGGGCGCCGCCGTTTCCGCGCTGTTCGCCAACGACGGGGCGGCGCTGATCCTCACCCCCATCGTCATCTCCATGCTGCTGGCGCTGCGCTTCTCGCCGGCGGCGACCCTGGCCTTCGTCATGGCCGCCGGCTTCATCGCCGACACCGCCAGCCTGCCGCTGGTGGTGTCGAACCTGGTGAACATCGTTTCCGCCGACTATTTCGGCCTGGGCTTCGCCGAGTACGCCGCGGTGATGGTGCCGGTGAACCTGGCCAGCGTCGCCGCGACGCTGCTGGCGCTGTACCTGTTCTTCCGCCGCGACCTGCCGCAGCGCTATGCCGTGGACCAGCTGCCGGCGCCGCGGGAGGCGATTCGCGACCCGGCCACCTTCGCGGTCGGTGCCTGGATGCTGCTGGCGCTGCTGCTCGGGCTGTTCGCCCTGGAGCCGCTGGGCATCCCGGTCAGCGCGGTGGCGGCGCTGTGCGCGGCGGTGCTCTTCGCCGTCGCCGCCCGCGGCCATGTGATCTCCACCCGCCGGGTGCTGCGCGAGGCGCCCTGGCAGGTGGTGGTGTTCTCCCTGGGCATGTACCTGGTGGTCTACGGCCTGAAGAACGCCGGCCTCACCGACTTCCTCACCCGCCTGCTGGACGGCCTGGCGGGGCAGGGCGTGTGGGCCGCAGCCCTGGGCACCGGCCTGCTGTCGGCGGCGCTGTCGTCGCTGATGAACAACATGCCCAGCGTGCTGGTGGGCGCGCTGGCGATCCAGGCCAGCGCCGCCGAGGGCGTGGTCCGCGAGGCGATGATCTACGCCAACGTCATCGGCTGCGACCTGGGGCCGAAGATCACCCCCATCGGCAGCCTGGCCACGCTGCTCTGGCTGCACGTGCTGGCGCGCAAGGGCATCCGCATCACCTGGGGCTACTACTTCAGGGTCGGCATCCTGCTGACCCTGCCGGTCCTGCTCGTCACCCTCTCGGCCCTGGCGCTGCGCCTGAGCCTCTGACGTCCGCCACGAAGCGGAGGAGTTCTGCATGCGAGTCCTGTTCATGTGCACGGCCAACAGCTGCCGCAGCATCCTTTCCGAAGCGCTGTTCAACCACCTGGCCCCGGAAGGCTTCGAGGCGGTGAGCGCCGGCAGCTTTCCCGGCGGACAGGTGCTGCCGCGCAGCCTGGCGACGCTGGAGCGTGCCGGCATCGCCACCGCAGGCCTGAGCAGCAAGGGCAACGACGCCTTCGCGGACAACCCGCCGGACATCGTCATCACCGTCTGCGACAAGGCCGCGGGCGAAGCCTGCCCGCTGTACTTCGGCCCGGCGCTGAAAGCCCACTGGGGCCTGCAGGACCCTTCCACGGCGCAGGGCGACGAAGCGCAGCTGGACGACGCCTTCCGCGCCACCCTGGCGCACATCGAGCGACGCTGCCGGGCCTTCTTCGCCTTGCCCTTCGCCAGCCTGGAGCGCGACGGGCTGCAGCGCGAGCTGGCGCGGATCGGCGACCTCTGAGCGCGCCCGCCACGCAGGGCGACCTCCGTGGCGGGCGTGGGGCATGGCTCAGAGCTGCGGCGTGTATTTCACGCTGAACATCACGTTGCGCGGGTCGCCGTAGTAGTTGTTGTAGTCGATGGTGTTGTACGCGGGCACGTAGTATTTCTTGTCGAACAGGTTGTTCATGTTCGCTGCCACCGTGATCTCGTCGCTCAGCTTGTACGCAACCCGCGCATCCCAGATGGCGTAGCCGGGCAGGTCGAACTTGTGGTCGTACGAGGTAGTGCCGCTGACGGCAGTGGTGCCCAGGCCCAGGGACACGCGGTTCCAGTCACCCGGCAGGGTGTAGTCGCCCCACAGCTTGAGCTGGTGCTTGGGCGTCCAGGTACTGAACACCTTGTCCTTGTAGTCGTTGTCCTTGAGGTACTTGGTGGTGTTGTAGACGTAGCCGGCCATCAGCTGCAGTCCGCTCAGCACCTCGCCGCTGATCTGCGCTTCCAGGCCCTGGCTGCGCACCTTGCCCGAGGGCTTGGAGCAGTACCAACCGTCACAGTCCATGGGCCCGTTGAGGTCGAGAGTCGCGCGGTTCTCCTGGTCGTAGCGGAACAGCGCCAGCGAGGTATTGACCGCGCCGTCGTACAGTTCGCCCTTCAGGCCCAGCTCGTAGTTGCTGCCGGTGATCGGCTCGACGATGGAGCCGGAGGCGGTGCGGTCGGTCTGCGGCTGGAACACGTCGGTGTAGCTGGCGTAGACCGCCCACTGCGGGTTCAGGTCGTAGACCAGGCCGGCATAGGGCGAGACCTTGCCGGTGCTGGTGGTGGTGCTTTCGCTGCGCCCGCTGTGGGCGAAGGTCTCGGCGCCGTAGGTGTAGTCGTACCAGCTGGTGCGCGCGCCGAGGATCAGCTTCAGCGGCTCGGTGAGGTTGATCGACCAGCGCGAGTAGAGGCCCTTCTGCACCACGTCGTAGTCGGTCAGCCGGCCCAGGCCGCGGCTGGCCAGGTCGTAGATGTCCGGCATCGGGCGGTGGTGGTCGACGTTCGACGAGTCGGCGCCGAAGGTGGGCGCGCGGGCCCAGCGGTCGTCGGTCTTGATCCGCGAGTAGTTGCCGCCGATGAGGAAGCTCTGCTCGAAGCCCAGGCCGCTGAACTGGCCGTCCAGGTAGAGGTCCAGGCCCTTGCTGTGGGTGGTGAAGTCGGTGCTCCAGTCGATGTAGGTGTTGTCGGTGGAGCCATCGGTGGGCAGCGCGTCCCACAGCGCCTGGTAGGTGGCGCCGTTGTGCTCGCTCATGTACACGCTGGCGGCCTTCACCCGCCAGTCGTCGTTGAGGCGGTAGGTGGCGTCGAGGAAGACGCTGGTCTGGTCGTTGTCGGAGCGGTTCCAGGCGGCGCCGACGTAGGTGGAGCGCGACCAGTCGGGGTTGCCGCCGTCGGCGTAGCGCGGCAGGCCGAGCATGGGCGGGCGCGAATGGCCCTTCTGGTTGGCCACGCCGACGCCGACGGTGAAGTCCGGGGTGAAGTCATAGTCCACGGCGCCGTAGACGGTCTGGTTCCAGCCGCGCACGTAGTCGATGAAGGAGTCGCTGTCGTTGTAGCTGACCACGGTGCGGCCGCGCAGGGTGCCGCTTTCGTTCAGCGGGCCGCCGGCGTCCAGCTGCATGCCGTAGCGGTCCCAGGAGCCGGCCTTGCCGGTCAGGCTGACGGTGGTCTTCTGCTGGCCGCGCTTGCGCACGAGGTTGAGCGCGCCGCCGGGGCTGTCGCCGCCCTGCAGCAACGCTGCCGGGCCGCGCAGCACCTCGGCGCGGTCGTAGAAGCTCATGTCCTCGGTCAGGTAGCTGCCCAGCGAGTAGGTGTTGCGCGGGATGGGCACGCCGTCGTACTGGATGGTGTCGATGCTGAAGCCGCGGGAGAAGATGAACAGCCCCGAGCCGGGCGACTTGGTGGCGGTCAGCCCCGGGGTGCGCTTGGCCAGGTCGGAGATGGTCTCGGTGTTCTGGTCGTCCATCTGCTTGCGGGTGATGACCGTCACCGACTGCGGGATGTCCTTGAGCCGCTGCACGCCCTTGCCCAGGGTCACGGCGCCGGAGGTGTAGGAGCCGCTGCCCTCGGTGGTGGCGGCAGGCTCCTGGCCGATGACGTTGGTGGCGCCCATTTCCAGCACCTCGCCCTGTTTCACCAGGCGGTAGCCGTGCTCGCCCTGGCTGGCCTGGTACCCGCTGCCGGCGAGCAGGCGGGCGAAGCCTTCCTCGACCTCGTAGCGGCCCTTGAGTCCCGGTGAGCGCAGGCCCTTGAGGTCGGCGGTGCGGTAGAGGATGGCGACGCCGGCCTGCTGGGCGAAGCGGTTGAGGCTTTCGCCCAGGTCGCCGGCGGGAATGTCGAAGCTGGCGGCCTCGGCGTGGGCGGCCAGGGGCAGGGCGGCGATGCCGCACAGCGGCAGCGCCAGTTGCATGGCCAGGACCAGGGGCGCCAGGGCGGCCCGCCGGGTGGGATAGCGAAGGGATGACATTGGGTGGAAGCTCCGTTTCTGGGTTGGCTTCTTCCTTGACGGACGGCCCGGAAAAAGCGGAACCCCTCTCACCCGCGAATCATTCCCGGGCCTGTTTCGCATCGATCCACAGCAGCCAGGGCGTGAAGCGCCGCACCTTCACCGGCAGGCTGTCCTCGATCAGCGCCAGGGCGCGCTCGCTGTCGTCCAGCGGCAGCACCGCGGAGATGCGCAGGCCGTCGAGGGCCGCGGCGTCGTAGCGCCAGTAGCCGCGCTGCTGGCGCGACAGCTGGGCGAGCACCTCGCCCAGGGGCGCGTCGTGCACCACCAGTTGGCGCTGCTGCCAGGCCTGTTCGACCGCCGCCGGCTCCACCTTGCCGACCAGCCAGACGTCGTCGTGGCTCAGCCGCGCCTGTTCGCCGGCGCTCACTTCCAGGGTGCGGGAGCCGTCGGCGCTTTGCGCCGCAACGCGGGAGTGCAGCATGCTCAGCAGGGTGTCGTGCTCCTCGCGGCGCACCACGAAGCGGGTGCCCAGCGCGCGCATGCTGCCGTCCTCGGTGGTGACGCGGAACGGCCGCTTGGTATCCGGCGCCACTTCCACCAGTACCTCGCCACGCAGCAGCTCGACGCTGCGTTGGCCGCCGTCGTAGTGCAGGTCCACCGCGCTGTTGCCCGAGAGCAGCAGCACCGAGTCGTCCGGCAGCCGTTCGCGGCGCCACTCGCCCGGTGCGGTGCGCAGGTCGGCCAGCCAGTAGTGGCGCCAGTCGCCGCTCGCCGCCAGCAGCAGCGACAGGCCCAGCAGCGCCGCGCCGAGCCCGGCCAGGGCACCCGGCCGCCGCCGGCGTGGCGCCGCCAGGGTACTGGAGAGGGCCGCCTGGACCGCATCGCGTTCCTCGTGCAGGCCCTGCAATTGGCCGATCAGGCCACGCATCTGCTCGATGGCGCGGCCGCGTTGCGGGTCGCTGGCGCACCAGTGCGCGAAGGCCTGGCGTTCGGCGGCGGAGCAGTCGTCTTCTTCCAGGCGCAGCAGCCAGTCGGCGGCTTCTTCCAGCATGCGTTCGTCGGTCATGTTCAGACGTCCATCGCCTGGTTGCAGTGCACCAGCGCCTGTACCAGATAGCGCCGCACCATGCGTTCGGAGATCGCCATGCGCTCGGCGATCTCGCCCTGCGAGAGGTTGCCCAGGTAGCGCATGAGGAACGCCTGGCGCGCCTTCTCGCCCAGCCCTTCGAGGGCGAAGGCGAGGATTTCCAGCAGCTCCAGGGTGGCGTTGATCCGCTCCGGGGAGGGCGAACCCTCGTTGTGCTCGTGCAGCCTCGCCAGTTCTTCCAGGTAGACGGCCTCCAGGCGCTTGCGCCGCGCTTCGTCGATGACCAGCCGGCGCGCGGTGGTGCTGAGGTAGGCGCGCGGCTGGCGCATGTCGGCCAGGCAGTCGGGGGCGCTGAGGATGCGCATGAAGGTGTCGTGGGAAATGTCCGCGGCATTCTGCGGACAGCCGAGCTTGCGCCGCAGCCAGCCGAACAGCCAGCCATGGTGGTCGAGGTACAGCTCGTGCACGGTGCGACGCGGCGGATCGGCTGGCTTGTGCATGTCGGCAGGCAAATGCAATTGATAATTCATATCAATTGTAAGGAGGCCGGTGGCTTTCAGCAATTTCCTTGGCGGTGAATCGTAGGGACGCGGTGCCGGGGTGAGGTCACCGATGCCTCTGGAATCCGGCGCGAACCGCTCTGGAACAAGGTTATAAAGACTCTCGCCAGTGCACCGACTACGAATAGTGGAGTGGGCGCGGGACGTGGATAAGGTGCACCCGACCGCCAGCGACAACCTGTCGATCTTCTGAGGCGCGGTCGGGAGCATGAAAAAAGCCCCGTGGCGTGCGCCACGGGGCTTTTCCGTTCACGTCAGGTCGCGAAGCCGATCAGAACACGCTGAACGGGTACTCGACGAAGATGCGCACTTCGTTGCCGTCGTCGTTGTACTCGCGGGCGTCGTTGGAAACGCGTACCCAGGAGCCGCGCAGCTTGACCGACAGGTCCTTGGCCGGGCCGCTCTGTACGACGTACTTGGCCTGGTTGAAGATCTCGCGCTCGTGGCCGTTGTTGGTCTGCGAGGTCTTGATGTTGTCGCCGTAGACGTAGGCGACGGTGTAGCTCAGGCCCGGGATGCCGTACTCAGCGAAGTTGATGCTGTAGTTGGCCTGCCAGGAACGCTCGTCCTCGGCGTTGAAGTCCGACCAGTAGGAGTTGGCCAGCCAGATGGTGGTGCCGCCGTCGCCCAGGCCGCCGGCGTTCTGGTACCAGCCGTAGTTGTAGCCGGTGTCGCCGGTGTTGCGCTGGTGGGCGATCATGAACGAGTGGGCGCCGATGGCGTAGGTGGCCGCCAGGCTCCAGATGGTGTTGTCGCGGTCGCCGCCGAAGTTCAGGTTGGCGAAGTCCTTGTTCAGCTTGGTCTTGTAGCCGTTGAAGTCGAAGGTCAGCGACTGCTCATCCTGCATCGGGATGACGTAGTTCAGGTTCATGTACTGCTTGCGCGCCACGTCCTTGTTGTCCGAGGCGTACAGCGAGCCGCTGAAGTTGTCGGTGAACTTGTAGCTGCCGCCGTACACGTCGATGCGCTTCAGGCCGCCGCTGTCGCGCCCTTCGGCGCTCTTGCGGGCTTCTTCGGTGAAGCTACCGACGTTCAGCTCCAGGCCCTCGATCTCCTTGGAGGTGATCAGGGTGCCGGTGTAGCTCTCCGGCAGCAGGCGCGAGTTGTCGTAGCTCAGCACCGGCAGGCTGGGCATCTGGTCACCGTACTTGATCACGGTGTTGGAGATGCGCGCCTTGACCGCGCCACCGGCGCGGGCCAGGTCGTCGGCCGGGTTGCCGTCGCTGTCCTGCTTGAAGAAGTCGATGCCGGCGGCGCCGGTGCGGCCCTTGCCACCGTCCAGGCGCAGGGCATACAGGCCGAAGGCGTCGACGCCGAAGCCGACGGTGCCCTGGGTGAAGCCGGAGGTGAAGGTGGCGGTGGCCGACTGGCCCCACTCGGCCTTGTCATCGCGACCGTGCTTGTAGTCACGGTTCATGTAGGCGTTGCGGAAGAACAGGTCCAGGTGGCTGTCTTCGACGAAGCCCTTGGCGGCTGCCTGGTCGTCGGCCATGGCCTGGGTGCTGGCAGCGAGGATCCCCAATGCAAGCAAACTGAACGCTTTGTTAGTCATTTTGTTATTTCCTGCAGTCTGTTTATTCGCAGCCCCCCGAGCGTGGGAAAAAGCCTGCCGTCCCGGATGCTCCAATCCAGGTCTGGCAACGCGTGGGTGCTGGCGTTTCTTGGATGTCTCGAGGCCCCTCACAGGCCCCGATGGCGCGGGATGATAGCAGAACGTGGATAAAATCCAGGAATTTCGATGGCAGGTTACGGGCCCGACGGAGCCGGGCCACCCTCGCGAACTCCCCGCCACGGAGGCCCGCCCGAGCATGTCGCATGACCTCCTGAGCGCCGGTTTCGCTCGGCCTTCTGAAGGGGGGGCGGCGTGCGCGGATGTTTCTCTGGAAATCCGAATCGCGGACGGAGTCCGCTCGGTTACAGGGAGGCACGGGCGTAGGAGCAACTGTCTTGCCGACTGCGCCGGGGTGCGCCTCAACGGATGGGTATCGCTTCGCTCAACGCCATCCTACGAAAAAACGTGCTTTCCCGGAGGTGTAGGATCTCATCCGCGAATCGCGCCGATACGTCCGGCTATCGCGGACAGAGTCCGCTCCTACGGGGATACGCCATGCCTCACGGCGAAACTGTAGGAGCGGGCCCTGCCCGCGAATCGCGCGCAGGGCGCGCTCCTACAATGGGAATGGCGTGGGTGGAGCAGCGGACTCCGTCCGCGATTGGATTCACCGGCCACACCGGACGCTCCGGTGGCACGAACAGCCCCTTCTCCCTCCGGAAGAGGGCCGGGGTGAGGGAGCGAAGCCGGCATTGCGCACCTTCCCCAAACCAACGAATCGCTTAACTGAACAACACCACCGCTCAGCCCGAGCCCGTTTCACGATTGCGCCTTTGCAACCACAGACTCAGACCCAAGCCGAGCAGCGCAGCGACGCAGGCGAAGGGGAAGATCGAACGGAAGCCCCAGGCAGTGGCGATGGCGCCGGCCACCGGCCCGGTGATGCCCAAGGACACGTCGATGAACAGCGAGTAGGCGCCCAGCGCCGCGCCACGGCTGGAAGCCGGCACCAGGCGCACCGCCTCCACTCCCAGGGCGGGGAACACCAGGGAGAAGCCGAAGCCGGTCAGCGCCGCGCCGGCCAGCGCTGACCAGGGCCCCGGGGCCAGCCACAGCAGGAGCAGGCCGAGGCTTTCCACCAGCAGGCAGCCGATGGCCACGGCGAAGCCGCCGTGGCGGTTGATGGCGTTGGCGAACAGCAGCCGCGCGCCGATGAAGCAGGCGCCGAAGGCGCTCAGGCAGTACACCGCGCCGCCCCAGCCGCGGCTGGCGTAGTACAGGGTGATGAAGGTGGCGATGCAGCCGAAGCCGATGCCGCCCAGGGCCAGCCCGGTGCCATGGGGCGCCACGCGGCCGAGCACGTGGTGGAAGGGCAGGCGCTCGCCGTGGACGATGGCCGCGGCGCGCTTGGGCCAGGCCAGGGCGAAGCCGATGGCGGCCAGCAGCATCACCACCGCGCCCATGCTCCATAGCCCCAGGTGCTGCACCAGCAGGACGCCGAAAGGCGCGCCCACGGCCAGCGCGCCGTAGCTGGCGATGCCGTTCCAGGAGATCACCTTGGCGGTGTGCAGCGAGCCGACGCGGTCGATGCCCCAGCTGATGGCGCCGGTGCCCACCAGGCTCTCGGCGGTGCCGAGGATCATCCGGCCGAGCAGCAGGCAGCCCAGGCTCAGCGCCGGCATGCCTTGCAGCCACACCGAAAGCAGCATCAGCAGGCCGCTGCCGGCGCAGCCGAGCATGCCGTAGAGCACCGCGCGCTTGGGCCCGAGGTTGTCGATCACCTTGCCGGCGTAGGGCCGGGTGAGCAGGGTGGCCAGGTACTGCACGCTGATCACCAGCCCGGCCAGCACCGAGCCGAAGCCCAGGTCGCCATGCACGTAGCCCGGCAGCACGGCCAGGGGAATGCCGATGGTCAGGTAGGCGAGAAAGGTGAACAGCACCACCGACACCACCTCGAGCGTGATGGCGGCGTTGGAACGGGGCATGGCGGTATCGGCGGACATGGACACGAACAGCGGGGCGGAGAGGGGAGGAGCATGATGAACCGCCGCCGGCTTGTAGGAAAGCTAGCTAACGAACTACCTGAGGGGTTTGCACGAAGCCGGGTGTATCGGCGTACAACCGCGAACGGTTGTACGCCCTACGTTACGGGTGAGCTTGGCGTAGGGCGGATAACCGTTCGCGGTTATCCGCCGTTTGACCGTGATCCCCGGCGCGCCCCGGATTCGAGCACGAAGCGCCTGTTCGGGGGGCGCTCCGCGTTTACCGGGGAATCAGACGCGCCGGAACAACGTCGGGTAATCCACCACCAACCCCTGCCCATCCACCTCCAGCAACGCCTGGAAGTCCGTGCCCTCCAGGTTGCGGTACAGATAATGATGGGCATCCTGCCGCGTATAACCCTGGCGCATTTTCCTCGGCTGCAACCTTGGAGCCTCCACGTAGACCACCTCCAGCGCCACCGACTGGCCATCGCCCAGGCCCAGGCGGCGGATCGGGAAGGTGTTGGTGAAGGGGCTGGGCCAGATGTCGATGTCCAGGCAGCCGTCCAGCTCTGCCAGCGCAGTGCCGTCACCCAGCGTCCAGCGGCCCTGGCCGTCGGCCAGCAGCGCCAGGTGGCGTTGCAGGTGTTCGCCCTCCACCAGCAGCTCGGCCTCGCGCAGGCGCCAGTCGGCGTCCCATTCCAGGCGGTATTCCAGTTGGTAGGGCGGCTGGCCGTCGGCGGCGGCCACGCGTAGTTGGCTGTCGGCGCGGCCGTCCTGCAGCAGCAGGCGCTCCCAACTGGCCGGCGGGGCCTGCCACAGGCCTTCCCAGGTGAGCTGGCGGTTCATGCCGGGTCCAGTAGCAGGCCCAGGCGCAGGCGCTTGGGCAGGCGGGCGACCACCAGTTGGTGCGAGCGGGTGAGGGCCTCGCGCAACTCGTCGGCGCCCATAGGGTAGGGGCGCTGCATGGCGATCCAGTGGGCGCGGGCCAGGTAGGGCGCGGGGCGGATGCCGGGGCGGTCGACGAAGCCGAGGAAGAGTTCCGGGCCGACCTTGAAGGCCAGGCCGCCGCGGCCCTCGTCGAGGAAGTCGAGGATGGCGAACATCTTGTTGCCGGCCACCGAGAACACCCGGTTGCTGCCCCACTTGAGGTCTTCGCGGGCGCCGGGCAATTGCAGGCAGAAGCGGGCGATCTGGTCGGGCGTCATGGGTTCTCCGGCGTCAGTCGCGGAAATAGACCTGCACCAGATGGTAGCCGAACTGGCTTTTCACCGGGCCGTGGACGACGTTCAGCGGCTTCTTGAACACCACCGCGTCGACGCTGCGCACCAGTTGCCCGGGGCGCAGCTCGCCGAGGTCGCCGCCGCGCTTGCCGGAGGGGCAGGTGGAGTGCTTCTTCGCCAGGGCGGCGAAGTCTTCCCCCTTGGCCAGGCGCTGCTTGAGCTGCTCGGCCTCGGCGGCGGTCTTGACCAGGATGTGGCGGGCCATGGCGACGGGCATGGAAGGTTCTCGGCTGAAGGAAATGGCCGATTGTACTCCCGCTCGGTCGCCCGCGAGGCAGTGACGTACATCGCATTTTTCCGGGGCTGGCATTGTGCCGGTCTGACGGCCTACCTAGAGTCTGATGATTATTCCTACAAGTGCTTGCCTGTCGTGGGCAGCGCCTCCCCTAGCGTGCGGATGCAGTACAGATGGAAATCCAAGCGATGCTGCGGATCCTGTCCAGCCAGGACGGTTCCGACCTTTACCTTTCCACCGGCGCGCCGCCTTGCGCCAAGTTCAACGGCGTGCTCAAGCCGCTGTCCAGCGAACCGCTGAAGGCCGGCGACGTGGCGCGCATCGCCGACGCCATCATGGACGAGGAACAGAAGGCCGAATTCGAGCGCGAGCTGGAGATGAACCTGGCGATCTCGGTCGCCGGCGTCGGGCGCTTCCGCATCAACATCTTCAAGCAGCGCAACGAGGTGTCCATCGTCGCGCGCAACATCAAGCTGGACATCCCGCTGTTCGAAGACCTGAAGCTGCCCGAGGTGCTGCTCAAGGTGGTGATGGAGAAGCGCGGCCTGGTGCTCTTCGTCGGCGGCACCGGCTCGGGCAAGTCGACCTCCCTGGCGGCGCTGATCGACCACCGCAACCGCAACAGCGGCGGGCACATCATTACCATCGAGGACCCCATCGAGTACGTGCACCGGCACCGCAAGTCGATCATCAACCAGCGCGAGGTGGGGGTGGACACCCGCAGCTTCCACGCCGCACTGAAGAACACCCTGCGCCAGGCGCCGGACGTGATCCTGATCGGCGAAATCCGCGACCGCGAGACCATGGAGCACGCCCTGGCCTTCGCCGACACCGGGCACCTGGCGATCTCCACCCTGCACGCCAACAACGCCAACCAGGCGCTGGACCGCATCATCAACTTCTTCCCGGAAGAGCGCCGGCCGCAGCTGCTCAACGACCTGGGCAACAACCTCAAGGCCTTCGTCTCCCAGCGCCTGGTGCGCACCCAGGATGGCAAGCGCCGCGCCGCGGTGGAGGTGCTGCTGGGCACCGCGACCATCAGCGACATCATCAAGCGCGGCGACTTCAGCTCGATCAAGGAGATCATGGACAAGTCCCGCGCCCTGGGCATGCAGACCTTCGACCAGGCGCTGTTCGACCTGGCGGTGGAAGGCGCGATCAGCGAGGAAGAGGCGGTGAAGAACGCCGACTCGGCGAACAACCTGCGGCTGAAGCTCAAGCTGCACCGGGACAACCCGGCCGCGGCCCAGACCCAGGCCGCCAGCGCCCAGCCGGCAACCCCGGCCGCGCCCGTGGTGGAAGCCTCCAGCTGGGGCCTGGAACTGGCCCTGGAAGAGATCAAGGCCGAGGACGAGGAAGACAAGAAGGGCGGTTGAAGGGTGGGCGAGGGTAGGGCGAATAACCGTTCGCGGGTATCCGCCGTTTGACCTTGCCCCCCCGGCGCGCCGCCGCATCAGCCATGGCGCGCCAATAAATGTAGGAGCGCGCCCTGCGCGCGAATCTCCTACAGGAGGGCTCGGAGGTGGATGCATTGTAGGCGCGAGCTTGCTCGCGAACAGACTCCGCTGCGGGGCTCATTCGCGAGCAAGCTCGCTCCTACACGGTGGATTCCGACGTGGACTTCAAGCGCCTGTCCGAGGCCGGCGTGGACGGCTTCTTCACCAACCGCGCCGACCGCCTGCCGGCCTTCTACGGGCGCCCGGCCGCCAAGTCGGGGGGGGAGATACTGGCGGGGCTGGGCTACTGAGCGGAGCGCCGCTGTTCTGGCGGCGCATCCCTTCTCCCAATCTGGAGAACTGCATGGACGCTTTCGAATCAACCATTAGGATCAGTGGTTGATCTCATGCTTCGAAACCAGGAAGACATTCACCTCGCTTGCCGAGCATTCCTCTGTGGTCGCATCGCTCTGCGTGATGACGTCAAAGGATTTCCCATCTTTCCCGTAGAAAGTGAAGAGGTAAACCTGGGTATACAGGTCGCCATTCTTCTTTTCGGTGGCAAGCAGGGTTGAACGTGTCTTTTCTTTGTCGATGCTCTGTATGTCAATTATGTTGTTGTTCTTGAGCCAAACCTCGGCCATGTTCATAGGCCAGGATTGACAGTTTGGCGAAGCTGCAAAGGACTTCGAGGCAAGCAAGAATAGGGCAGAAAAAATCAATCGCTTCACTGTGTTACCTCTAGGTCACGATCACCGCTATTCCATATTTGGTGGCGTATATTGAACGGGAGCACTATGCAGCCACTGGAAGCTCCGCCAGGGTTTGAGGCGCTATCGCCATGAATTAGAAAGCCGCTTCTTCCGTACATTGAAGTCGTGGGTTTAGGTTCAAGCCTGATTGAATAGTTCCCTGTGTGCGGATGATGGAAGGGGTGCCCAATGATTTTGTATTCGCCCCTTGGTAAGGGGCCAATATTCGGTACTGTCTGCATGTGAGGGTTGTTTTTTCCTTCATTCTTGCCAGCGTAGCCCGTTCCCACCAATACGCCATTGCGCATCAGCTTGCCTGTGCTTTGTTGAAATATCCAAGGCATTAACGTTTCCTTGTTTTGTGCTGTTGTTGAAGGTTGATCCTGATGTTTAAGGACCCATGTCGGCCGATATCAATGCGGTGTTGTACTGTGCTGGTGGCCATTCCTTTTGCAAGTTGTCAGTTTGCCCGACTGTGCAAGAGGAAAATCCAGGCTAGATTTAGCGGAATTAAAAAATCGATAGGACGAGTCTGGGGTGTTGGTAGGAATCTGCCTGCGTCCCGGTAGATACCTTCGTATATCCCCCCGCCACAGAGGTATGGCCCCGCCGTCCCGATGGAGAAGTGCGCCAGGAAGTCCCCCTCAATAGCATGGGTTCACAGCGGACGATTCGCTGCAACGGCCCTGCATTTCGGTGCTCGCCTATCGCCCAGCCGAGCCCGAAGGAACGACTTCCAGGTTATTGGCCACTTCTTCCGAGGAAACGTCATGAACATGCATCTGAACTATTCCGTCCCAAAGAATTCCGCCCAAAAGAATTCCACCCAAAAGAATGCACAACACCAGGCGAGGGAAGAGCTGGTGCCTTCGCGCTATGCGCTGCGGGTCGGCGAGATCGACGTGCTGGTGGTCAGCGATGGGGTGCTGCCGCTGCCGACCGCGACCATGTCCACCAATGCCGAGCCGGCTGCCCGCGCGGCCTGGTTCAAGGACATGTTCCTGGGCCCGGAGGCGTTCGACTGGGCGCTGAACGTGCTGGTGGTGCGCAGCGGCGAGCAGACCATTCTGGTCGACGCCGGCCTGGGCGGGCAGTTCCCCGGTTTTCCGCGGGCCGGGCAGTTCCCCCGGCGCCTGGAGGCGGCCGGTATCGACCTGGCGTCGGTGACCGACGTGGTGATCACCCACATGCACATGGACCACATCGGCGGGCTGCTCGTCGACGAGGTGAAGAACCGGCTGCGCCCGGATGTGCGCATTCACGTCGCGGCCACCGAGGTGGCGTTCTGGGCGGCGCCCGATTTCTCCCTCACCTCCATGCCAGCGCCGGTGCCGGACGTCCTGCGCGCGACTGCCGGGCAGTTCATGGAGGCATACCGCGACAAGCTGCATACCTTCGAGGATGAGCACGAGGTGGCGCCGGGCGTGGTCGCCAGGCTCACCGGCGGCCACACGCCGGGGCATAGCGTGGTCCATGTGACATCCGCCGGCGAGCGCCTGACCTTCGCCGGCGACGCCCTGTTCCCGGTGGCCTTCGACCACCCCGACTGGCACAACGGCTTCGAGCACGACCCCGAGGAATCGGTGCGCGTGCGCGTCCGTCTTATGCAGGAGGCGGCGGCCAGCGGCGAGCTGCTGGTGGCCACGCACCTGCCGTTCCCCTCCGTTGGCCGGGTGGCCGTCGACGGCGATGCCTTCCGTTGGATTGCGGCTTTCTGGGATTACTGACGGTCCGGCCCGCCCGGATGGGCTGCACACCTTCACCGGCCAGGAGCCCGGCGCCGGCCCGCTCCTGGCCTTCATGGATTCTCCTGAAATTTCCCACCCACATTCTCCCTTGTGAGCCTACAAGCCCCCTCGCTAGATTCCCTTCCGCCACGGTCAATCCCGTGGCCCGGATCGCAGTCCGGTCGAGTAGAGAAGCGCACGAAGCGCCGATGCACCTTGCACAGGCGCTTTTTCTTGCCTGCTGCGAGATGCAGTTATGGCGGGTCGTGCGGGGCGGGCTTCGGCCTGGCCGGTTCTTGCTTCTCTCGCCGGTACTGCGACCCCGCACGATCCGCCACCCATTCCCGGGTTGGCGGCTCCTTCCTCCGTACTAAGGAGCAATGGAAATGCCGTATCACTTCGTGTCTGTCGTGTATCCCCCGTTGTCCCATTCGTCCTTCGTCTTCCCCCGGGAGGTGCGCCATGGCTGATCGCAGGCTGGTTGCGTTGCAGGCCCAGGCGTCCGAGGGCGTGCTCTATGTCGATACCGCCGCGCCGGCGGAACATATCTACGATGTGGCCGAACGCCGGCTGAATGCGCTGGAGGACCTGTTGCGGGTGCTGGAAGTGCATGACGTCGGCGACGTGCTGGTGCACGAGACGTCGCGCCTGGCCTCCGCCCTGGTGCCGCTGGTGGGCGAGGCGCGGCAGTTGTACGGGCTGGCGCGGGAGAAGGCTCTGGTGGCTGGCCGGTAGGAGCAGCAGTCTTGCGCCGAGGTGCTCTTCGTAGGATGGGTTGAGCTTGCGAAACCCATGCGGTTGCGCTGATGGGTATCGCTTCGCTCAACGCCATCCTACGAAAAGCCGTGCTTCTTGGAACCGTAGCGGGCCCTGCCCGAGATTCGCGCGCAGGGCGCGCTCCTACAGGGGAGTGACGTGGGTGGGGCGGCGTAGGAGCGAGCTTGCTCGCGAATGGGGTTTACCGGTGGCTTGGGCGTCGGGTTCAAGAGCGCCCTCTCCCCAACCCTCTCCCGCAAGCGGGAGAGGGGGCTGTCCGGCGCGGGCGGGAGGTTCGGCGTCAGCCTGTAGGAGCAACTGTCTTACAGGTCGCGCCGGGGCGCTCTTCGTAGGATGGGTTGAGCCTTGGCGAAACCATGCGGTCGTGGTGATGGGTATCGCTTCGCTCAACCCATCCTACGGGGTGTCATATCTGCCGGAAGGGGTAAGAGCGGACTCTGTCCGCGATTCGCGTGCAGGCCGACGCCTCATCCATCCGTGGAGCGGGTGGTGGCTTCCCAGGCCGCTATTTCCTCTTCCAGCGCCTCCAGTTTCTGGCGCACCAGGCCGAGTGCATCGCTGCCCAGCAGCAGGTGGGCGGGGGGATTCGTCGAGGCTATCGCTTCCAGCATGGCCCTGGCCGCTTTCCTCGGGTCGCCCAGCTGCTTGCCGCTTTTTTCCTGGCGCGCCTGGCGCACGGGGTCGAAGAGTGCGTCGTAGTCGGCGATGCTGCGGGGGCTGCGGACCATGGAGCGGCCGGCCCAGTCGGTGCGGAAGGAGCCGGGCGCGACGGCGGTCACGGCGATGCCGAAGCCTTCGACCTCCTTGCCCACCACTTCTGATATGCCCTCCAGGGCGAACTTGCTGCCGCAGTAGTAGGCAATGCCGGGCAGGGTGATGAAGCCGCCCATCGAGGTGATGTTGAGGATGTGGCCGCGGCGCCGCTGGCGCATGTATGGCAGCACCGCCTTCATCATCGCCACGGCGCCGAACACGTTCACGTCGAACTGCCGGCGCATTTCCGCCAGCGGGGATTCTTCGAGAATGCCTTCGTGACCGTAGCCGGCGCTGTTCACCAGCACATCCAGCGGGCCGACGGTCTTTTCGATCTCGGCGACCAGCGGCTCGATGGCCGCGAAGTCGGTCACGTCCAGCAGGCGCCCCAGCGCCCGGCCGGGGGCCAGGGCTTCCAGCGCGGCCCTGGCCTGTTCGCTGCGGACGGTGCCCACCACGCGGTGGCCGTCCGCCAGTGCCTCCTGGGCGAGGGCCAGCCCGAAGCCGCTGCTGGCTCCGGTGATCAACAAGGTTTTGCGGGGTGACATGGCGGTGGCTCCATTTCAGTGGGGATGAGCGCACAATACTTATCCGCTGGCCTGTTTTAGAGACCGCATCTTCTGACTTTATTGCCTAATCCTATGAACCGACATCATCCCTCGGAGCGAGAACGCATGGTCGCCCTGCTAGAGGCGCTGGCCCCCAACGAGGGGTACAACCTCACGTCGCTGGCCAGCGTGCGCATCCTGAGGTCGGACCGGCCCCTGGTGCGGACGCCCGTGCTCTACGACCCCGGCATCGTGATCGTGTGCCAGGGCTGCAAGCGCGGGTATTTCGGCGATCAGGTGTATGTGTACGACGAGCAGCATTACCTGGCCGTCGCCGTGCCCGTGCCCTTCACCATGGAAACGGACGCGACGGCCGAGCGTCCGCTGCTGGCCATCTACCTGCACCTGGATTTTCAGCTCGCCGCCGAGCTGATGATCCAGATCGACCAGCAGCAGGCGCCCTCGCCGAAGGAGGCGCCGCGCAGCATGATGTCGAGCCCCATGGATGACGCGCTCGCCGCTTCCGTCCTGCGCTTCCTGGCGGCGCTGAACGACACGCTGGAGGCGACGGTGCTCGGCCCGGCCTTGCTGCGCGAGCTGTATTTCCGCGTGCTGACCGGCGCCCAGGGCACCGCCATGCGCGCGGCGCTGGCCATGCAGGGGCGGTTCGGGCGGATCGCCAGGGCGCTGCGGCGCATCCACACCGATTACGCGCAGCCGCTCGACTTGCCGCAGCTGGCCGAGGAGGCCGGCATGAGCGTTCCTTCGTTCCACAGCCATTTCAAGGCGATCACCCAGACCTCGCCCATGCAGTACGTGAAGTGCACCCGGTTGCACCAGGCGCGGCTGCTGATCGTGCGCCAGGGCATGACAGCGCAGGCCGCCAGCCATGCCGTGGGCTACGCCAGCCCGTCGCAGTTCAACCGGGAGTTCAAGCGGTTGTTCGGGCGTTCGCCGCAGGTGGAGGCCAGGAGGATGCGGGAGAGTTTTGCGATTCCGCCGGTGCATGGGGAGGGGGTGTATGTGTCTTCCCATTAGGCCGTTCGGCGCAATCGCGGACGGAGTCCGCTACGGGTGCAGGAGAAACGTCGTCGTAGGATGGTGTTGAGCGAAGCGATACCCATCAGCGCAACCGCATGGGTTTCGCAAGCTCAACCCATCCTACGAAAGCCATGCTCGCTCATGCTGCAGGGGCGGACTTTGGGAGGAGGGCGCGGTATCACATCGTTGTAATCCGCGGCCGCTACCCTGGCGCCCGCATGCTGCCCGCCGCGGTGCGGGCGGCTTCCTGGCATTGCCGGCAGATGGGGCAGGACGGTGGACACAGGTACTTCGCGCAGACCGTTTCTCATCCGTTCCGAGGATATGCACGCCGACGAGTTCGGCGCGCTGTTCACGCGGATGTTCGGCGATCTCTATTCCGGCCTTCCGCCCCTGCGGCGCAAGGTCGCCATCGCCGGCGTCTACGGGCGCTACGAGGGCGTCAGCTTCCGGTGCCTGAGTTTTCGCGGCGACTTCCTCACCGCGCTGCCCGACATGGATGACGAGATCACCTTCGTCTTTCCCACCGCCGGGCGCATCGTGTTCAACCAGGCGAGCGAGACCGTGGGCGTGCCCCAGGTCGGCCTGGCCATCGAGAAGGCCGCGGTGCGCTCGGTGGGCTTCGGCGATGGCCATGCGCAGTATGGGCTGTCGGTGCGCCGCGGGCTGTTCGCCAGGCGGCTCGCCACGCTGCTCGGCCGCCCGGTGGTGCGCCCGGTGCGCTTCCAGCCGGTGGTGGACCTGAAGGTGGAGGCCTTCCAGGGGATCAAGGCGATCGTCGGCCTGGCCACCGGCGCGGAGTTCGACGCCCTGGCCAGTTCCAGCGCGCTGATGCCCGCCCGCCTGCAGGAGATGCTGGTGGATTCGGTGCTGGAAGCCTGGCCGCACAACTACAGCGAGGCGCTGCGCCGGCCGGGGCCGCTGATTGCGCCGCGCCACGTGAAGCTGGCCGTGGAATACATCCGCGAGCATCCCGACGCCCTGGTCAGCGGCGGCGAGCTGGCGGCGCTGACGAATGTCAGCCTGCGCGCCTTGCAGGAGGGCTTCCGGCGCTTCGTCGGCTGCTCCATCGTTGCCTACCAGCGCCAGGTCCGCCTGGAGCGGGCGTACGACGCGCTGCGCCAGGACGCTTCGCCCTCGGTCAGCGAAATCGCCCTGTGCCTGGGCTTCAGCAACGTTGGCCGCTTCTGCCAGTACTTCCAGGGCGCCTTCGGGCTGAGCCCGGCGGATGTGCGCAAGGGTATCCGCCATTAGCGATGCCCGGCCAGTCGGCCGGGCAGGGACGGGCGGTCAGAACTGGTAGCTGGCCTTGAGGCTGCCGCTGTAGCCATGGCTGCCGCTGCCGCTCAGGGCGCCGACTTCCGCGCCCAGGCTCAGGTCGCCGAGGCTGGCCATGACGTTCACCGCGCCGCTGAACTGGTCGCGGTTGTCGAAGGCGGCGCGCTGGGCGACGTCCAGGCCCAGCAGGTGACCTTCGCTGTCGACCTCGTAGTCGCCCAGCGCGTGGTCGTAGCCCAGGTCCAGGCCCGGCACCAGTTGCCAGCCGCCGCTCAGGGCGATGGGCATGAAGCTCACCTTCAGGTTGGCGACGGCGCTGCGGCGGGTCTGCTCGATGCCGTCGATGTCCAGGGCCAGTTCGCTGCCTTTTTCCTGGAAGCCGGACAGGTCCAGGTGGCTGATGCGCAGGCCCAGGCTCGGTTCGAGGATCGCGTCGCGCACCGGGATGCGGTAGCCCAGCGCCACGCCGGCGCCGCTGAGGGTGCCGTGGCTGTCGCCCTTGGCGGTGCCCAGGCCGCCGCCGAGGTCGCGCTTGCTGTCGTAGTCGAGCCAGCCGGTGCTCAGGTCGGCGTCGACGAACAGGCCCTGCTCCAGGCTGCCCGGGGCGAAGCGCGCGCCAGCGCGGAGGAAGGTCAGGTCGGTGTCCACCTCGCCGCCCGCGCCGCCGACGCTGCCGCGGCTGTAGCCGAAGCCGGCGTTGGCGCTGAGCTGCTCGCTGAAGCGCTGGGTCAGGCCGATCATCAGGCCCTGGGTATGCTCGTTGCTGCTGGCGGCCCGGGACGAGCCGTCGTTGCCCTGGTAGCCGGCCAGGGCGGTGCTCCACAGGCGGCGCTGGCCGGGCTTGAGGTCGGTGCCGCTGGCGAAGGGCGCGGCGGCCCTGTCGATCAGCGCGTCCTGGCGCAGCAGGTAGCTGGCGGCATCGGCGTGGGCCTGGCCGCCGACGGTGGACTCGACGCCGCCCAGGCTGCCGGCGTCGATGGCCGATTGCAGGTAGTAGTTGTAGGCGCTGTAGGCGCCGGAGAGGCTGCTGTTCTGCAGTTGCTGCAGCAGTCGCGCGCCGGCGGCGGCGTTGCCGGCCAGGCCTTCCATGCCGGGCAGGCTGTTGTAGTAGACCATCTTGCCGCGCAGCACGTAGAGGGTTTCCTGGGACAGGCCCAGGCCTTGCTTGAGGTAGTTGTCCATGCTGCCGTACCGGGCCACCACTTCGTCCAGGCCGGCCTGCAGGTAGCTGGCCTGCACGCCGAGCAGGGGCGCGTAGATGGCGGCCATGCTCGGTGGCAGCGCCGCCAGGGTCGCGGCGACGCGGGCGGCGGTGTAGTCGTTGGTGGCCAGGTAGTTGGCCATGATGGTGGCGTTGTCCACCCCGGCGATGCTCAGCAGCACGGCGGCGGTCCAGCCTGTGCGGTCCTTGCCGGCAGTGCAGTGGAAGAGGGCGGCGCCGTCGGCCGCGGCCAGTTCGTTGAACAGCTCGGCGAACTGGCTACGCATGCCGGCGTCGCTGACGAAGGCGCGGTTGGTTTCTTCCATCATGGCAACGGCCTCGGCGGCGCTGCCGAAGGAGATGTTGGTGACGTTCGCCCCGGAGGTGGTGCTGCCGATGATGTCGATGTTGCGGTAGGCGGCGCCGGCGGGCAGGGTGTCGGGCGTGGCGGCGATTTCGCTGGCGGTGCGCAGGTCGAAGACGTTGCTGATGCCCAGGCCATCGAGCGTGGCCAGGTCCGAGGCCGTGGGCGTCAGCGCGTTGGAGCGGTAGAACACCCCGGAGCGCATGGTGCCGTCGTTGGCGGTGGTGTAGGCGGTGGTGGTTCCGGCGATGTCGCGGAAGTTGTCCATGCCGGTCAGCCGCGGGGTGTCGAGGGTGTAGGTCTCGGCGGCGTGGGCGGCGATGGACAGGCTGAGGGCGGACAGGGAGAACAGAACACGATGCAGCACGATGTAGCCTCTTCGAGCGGGTTGGCGGGGCTACTATCGGCATCGTTGCGAACCGAGATATTACAGTTCGCGGCGCCGGGAAAATCACGGCGCGAATTGTCCGTGGGCTGCGTTTTTCGTCCGTTGTGCTGTGGGTGTGGCCGCCTACTCCTCGAAGCGGCCGGTGCCCTCGCGGTCGCGCTCATAGTGCCTGGCCAGCGGGAACGCCGGCAGCCAGGACTCGCGGCGAAGGGTCCAGAGTTCGTAGGTCGGCACGAACTGGTCCGGGGCATCCAGGGCGCCCAGGTTCACTTCCACCTCGTCGGCGCTGCGCAGGAACACCGACGAGCCGCAGCGCGGGCAGAAGAAGCGTCCCGCGTAGTCGCGGGTTTCGCCCTCGATGCTTACCGCCGCCTCGGGGAATATCGCCGAGGCGTGGAACAGCGCGCCATGGTGCTTGCGGCAGTCGAGGCAGTGGCAGAGGCCGACCCGGTAGGGGCGCCCCGAGGCCACGAAGCGGACGTTGCCGCACAGGCAACCGCCGGTGAACTGGTCCATGCTGCATCTCCTCTGGAATCGAAGGTTCGGAAGTCCGTCGTGAAAAATAGCAGCCGGGCCGTCGCCGGGTTTCGGCTTCCGACGTTCGTTGCCGGGCGGGGGAGCGGCGGCGAGCCCGCTAGTCTTCGAGGCCGGTCGCCTGGCGGTATTGCCGCGGAGTGAAACCGGTCAGTTGCTTGAACTGCCGGCTGAACGCGCTGTGGTCGGTATAGCCGCACTGCAGGGCGACTTCGGTGATCGGCAGGTCGGTGTGCAGCAGCCGGTGGGCGTGCTCCAGGCGCACCTTGTGGATCAGCTGCCGTGGCGTCAGGTGGAACACGCGCTTGCAGTAGCGCTCGAGCTGGGCCACGGAGAGGTCGGTGATGCGCGTCAGTTCGTCCAGGCTGATGGGCTGGTGGAAGTGCGCGCGGATGTATTCGTCCACCGCGGCAAGGCGCTGGTAGGCCGGGTGGGTGGCGCTGGCCGACTGCAGGTCCACCGAGATGCCCACCAGGCCGATGATCTCGCCGTCGCGGTTGTACAGCGGCCGCTTGTGCGTCAGGCACCAGCCCGGCTCGCGGCTGCCGTACAGGTGCAGTTCCAGTTTGTCTTCCAGTACCTGGCCGTGTTCCAGCACGCGGCGATCCTGCTCGGTATAGCCCGGCCCCAGTTGCGCCGGGAACACCTCGGCGCTGGTCTTGCCCAGCAGCGGCTGCAACTGCTTCAGGCCGCAGCGCTGGACCAGCGTGCGGTTGGCCATGACGTAGCGCGCCTGGGTGTCCTTGATGAAGATCGCGGCATTGGGGATCACGTCCAGCATCGGCAGCAGCATCGACACGCTGGCCAGCAACGCCTCCATGCTCTCCGGGCGCTGCAGTTCATGCCCCTGGCACAGCATGGCGAGCACGTTCTGCGACATGGTTTCCAGCCTCCTGAAAGCCGCCTGGCAACAAGCTGCCGGGCAGCTTGCCGCAAGGCTCGCAGCCTGTCGAGGGTATGCAGAGGCGGCGCGATCCAGGCGCGGACGAGCGGGGCAATTGTGCCGATTTCGTCATTCGTGCTGAAGAAAACCATCAAGCGCGCCGGCGCCGCCCCGGTCCACTCTATGGCCAACGCGTGCAGCCGAACTTCATAGAACAAGCGGTTGCCGCCGGCCGACTCGTCCCTGCGGGCAGCACCCGGAGCGCAGCGTCGAGTGGCAATGCATCTGCCTATCCAACAACGCACAAGAAGGCAACGCCATGTCAGGCAAGTTCAAGAAGCAACTCTCGTTGATGGACCTTACGTTTATCGGGCTGGGAGCCATCTTCGGCTCCGGCTGGTTGTTCGCGGCCAGCCACGTTTCCGCCATCGCCGGCCCGGCAGGGATCTTCTCCTGGCTGCTGGGCGGGTTCGCCGTGCTGCTGCTGGGCATCGTCTACTGCGAGCTGGGGGCGGCCCTGCCGCGCGCCGGTGGCGTGGTGCGCTACCCGGTGTACTCGCACGGCCCGCTGCTGGGCTACCTGATGGGCTTCATCACCCTGATCGCCTTCTCCAGCCTGGTGGCGATCGAGGTCGTCGCCTCCCGCCAGTACGCGGCCGCCTGGTTCCCCGGGCTGACCAAGTCCGGCTCCAGCGACCCCACGGCCATCGGCTGGCTGGTGCAGTTCGGCCTGCTTTGTCTGTTCTTCCTGCTCAACTACCGCAGCGTGAAGACTTTCGCCAAGGCCAACAACCTGATCAGCATGTTCAAGTTCATCGTGCCGCTGCTGGTCATCGGCGTGCTGTTCTGCTTCTTCAAGCCGGAGAACTTCTCGGCCCAGGGCTTCGCGCCCTTCGGCCTGTCGGGCGTGGAGATGGCGGTTTCCGCCGGTGGCGTCATCTTCGCCTACCTGGGGCTGACGCCGATCATCTCGGTGGCCAGCGAGGTGAAGAACCCGCAGCGCACCATCCCCTTCGCGCTGATCCTTTCCGTGCTGCTCTCCACGGCCATCTACGTGCTGCTGCAAACGGCCTTCCTCGGCGGCGTGCCCACGGAAATGCTGGCCAACGGCTGGGCCAGCGTGTCCAGGCAACTGGCCCTGCCTTACCGCGACATTGCCCTGGCCCTTGGGGTGGGTTGGCTGGCCTACCTGGTGGTGGCCGATGCGGTGATATCCCCCAGCGGCTGCGGCAACATCTACATGAACGCCACCCCGCGGGTGATCTATGGCTGGGCGCAGACCGGGACCTTCTTCAAGCTGTTCACCCGCGTCGACGAGAAGTCCGGCATCCCGCGCCCGGCGCTGTGGCTGACCTTCGGCCTGTCGGTGTTCTGGACCCTACCGTTCCCCTCCTGGGAAGCGCTGATCAACGTGGTGTCGGCCGCGCTGGTGCTCAGCTACGCCGTGGCGCCGGTCTCGGTGGCCGCCCTGCGCCGCAGCGCGCCCGGCATGCCGCGCCCGTTCCTGGTCAAGGGCATGGGCGTGCTCGGCCCGCTGTCCTTCATCATCGCCGCGCTGATCGTCTACTGGTCGGGCTGGGGCACGGTGTCCTGGCTGCTCGGCCTGCAGATCCTGATGTTCGTGGTGTACCTGCTGTGCGGCCGCTTCGTGCCGACCCGCCACCTGGACCTGCGCCAGCAGGTGCTCTCCTCGGCCTGGCTGATCGGCTTCTATGCCGTGACCATCGTGCTGTCCTGGCTCGGCAGCTTCGGTGGCATCGGCGTGCTCGGCCACCCGTTCGACACCCTGGCCGTGGCCGCCTGCGCCATGGGCATCTACTACTGGGGCGCGGCCACCGGCGTGCCTGCCCACCTGGTTCGCCTGAGCGGCGACGATGAATGCGACGCCGAGGCCGACGTGGCCGGCGACCAGCGCCCCCTGGGCGGCTACGCCCAGGCTTCGTCCTGACGGCCCGCGCCCTCAACGCCTTCGGGCTCTCTTACTGGACGGCTACATGAAACGCGTACACATCATCGACTCCCACACCGGCGGCGAACCCACCCGCCTGGTGATGAAAGGCTTCCCCGAGCTGGCCGGCGCCAGCCTGGCCGAGAAGCGCAACGCCCTGCGCGAGCAGCATGACCACTGGCGCCGCGCCTGCCTGCTGGAACCGCGCGGCAACGACGTGCTGGTGGGCGCGCTGTATTGCGAGCCGGTGTCGGCGGGCGCCACCTGCGGGGTGATCTTCTTCAACAACGCCGGCTACCTGAACATGTGCGGCCACGGCACCATCGGCCTGGTCGCTTCGCTGCAGCACCTGGGGCTGATCGGCCCGGGCGTGCACAAGATCGACACCCCGGTGGGCCCGGTCAGCGCCACCCTGCACGAGGACGGCGCCGTCACCATCGGCAACGTGCCGGCCTACCGCTACCGCCGGCAGGTGCCGGTGGAGGTGCCCGGCCACGGCCGGGTGTACGGCGACATCGCCTGGGGCGGCAACTGGTTCTTCCTGGTATCCGAGCATGGCCAGCGGCTGGCGCTGGACAACGTCGAGGCGCTGACCGACTTCACCTGGGCGCTGCTCCAGGCCCTGGAGGCCCAGGGCATCCACGGCGAAGGCGGCGCGCCGATCGACCACGTCGAGCTGTTCGCCGACGACGAGGAGGCCGACAGCCGCAACTTCGTCATGTGCCCGGGCAAGGCCTACGACCGTTCGCCCTGCGGCACCGGCACCAGCGCCAAGCTGGCGTGCCTGGCCGCCGACGGCAAGCTGGCCCCCGGGCAGGCCTGGGTGCAGGCCGGCATCACCGGCAGCCGTTTCGAAGGCCGCTACGAATGGGAAGGCGAGCGCATCCGCCCGTTCATCACCGGCCGCGCCTACATGACTGCCGACAGCACCCTGCTGATCGACGAACAGGACCCCTTCGCGTGGGGCATCTGAGCCCCCACGCCGTTTTTCCCTACCCGAACGAGTGCTTCAAGGAGCCCGAACAATGAGCGACAACATCTTCACCGGCTGCATCCCCGCGCTGATGACCCCCTGCACCGCCCAGCGCAAGCCGGACTTCGACGCCCTGGTCGCCAAGGGCCGCGAGCTGATCGACGTCGGCATGAGCGCGGTGGTGTACTGCGGCTCCATGGGTGACTGGCCGCTGCTCACCGAGGCCGAGCGCCAGGAGGGCGTGGCGCGCCTGGTGGCCGCCGGCGTGCCGACCATCGTCGGCACCGGCGCGGTCAACACCCGCGAGGCGGTGTCCCACGCGGCGCATGCCGCCAGAGTCGGCGCCCACGGCCTGATGGTGATTCCCCGCGTGCTCTCCCGCGGCGCCTCGCCGGCTGCGCAGAAGGCCCACTTCTCCGCCATCCTCGCGGCCGCCCCGGAACTGCCGGCGGTGATCTACAACAGCCCCTACTACGGCTTCGCCACCCGCGCCGACCTGTTCTTCGAACTGCGCCGCGAGTTCCCCAACCTGATTGGCTTCAAGGAGTTCGGCGGCGGCGCCGACCTGCGCTACGCGGCCGAGAACATCACCTCCCAGGACGACGAGGTGACGCTCATGGTCGGTGTCGACACCCAGGTGGTCCACGGTTTCGTCAACTGCAACGCCACTGGCGCCATCACCGGCATCGGCAACGCCCTGCCGCGCGAAGTGCTGCAACTGGTGGCCCTGAGCAGGCAGGCCGCCAAGGGCGACGTCAAGGCGCGCCGCCTGGCCGGCGAGCTGGAGGCGGCGCTGGCGGTGCTTTCGTCCTTCGACGAGGGCTGCGACCTGGTGCTGTACTACAAGCACCTGATGGTGCTCAACGGCGACAGGGAATACAGCCTGCACTTCAACGAAACCGACGTGCTCAGCGAGGCCCAGCGCCGCTACGCCGAGAACCAGTACGCGCTGTTCCGCCAGTGGTACGCCAACTGGTCGGCCGAGCAGAACCTCGCCTGAACCGGCCGGCGGCGGGGCCCGATGCCCCGCCGCGATCCGCCCCCTGCGCGACGGGCGTCGCGCAGGGGGCCCACTTTCTTGATCCAGGACGCACCATGAACCTGACAGGCAGCATGCTGATCGGCCAGCAGGTGGTTGCCGGGCGCCGCGAGGCGACCCGGGCCATCGACCCGGCCACCAATGAACCCCTCCAACCGCCCTATGCCGGCGGCACCGGCGAGCAGGTGGAGCAGGCCTGCGCCCTGGCCTGGGCCGCCTTCGACCGCTACCGCGAAACCTCCCTGGAGGCGCGCGCCGGCTTCCTTGAAACCATCGCCGAGGAGATCGAGGCCCTGGGCGAGCAACTGATCGAGCGCGCGATGGCCGAGACCGGCCTGCCGCGCCAGCGCATCCAGGGCGAGCGTGGCCGCACCTGCCAGCAGTTGCGCACCTTCGCCCGCACCGTGCGCGCCGGCGAGTGGCTGGACGTGCGGGTGGACAGGGCGCTGCCCGAGCGCCAGCCGCTGCCGCGCCCGGACCTGCGCCAGCGCCAGGTGCCGCTGGGACCGGTGGCCGTGTTCGGCGCCAGCAACTTCCCGCTGGCCTTCTCCGTTGCCGGCGGCGATACCGCCTCGGCCCTGGCCGCTGGCTGCCCGGTGGTGGTCAAGGCCCATGGCGCCCACCCCGGCACCAGCGAACTGGTGGGGCGCGCCGTGGCCCGCGCCGTGGCCAGGTGCGCCTTGCCGGATGGCGTCTTCTCGCTGCTGTTCGGCTCCGGCCGCGAGGTCGGCACTGCCCTGGTGGCCGACCTGCGCATCAAGGCGGTGGGCTTCACCGGCTCGCGCAGCGGCGGCCTGGCCCTGTGCCGGGTGGCCCAGGCCCGCCCGGAGCCGATCCCGGTGTATGCGGAGATGAGTTCGATCAACCCGGTGTTCCTCTTCCCCGCGGCCCTGCAGGCGCGCGGCGAGGCGTTGGCGCAGGGCTTCGTCGCCTCGCTGACCCAGGGCGCCGGTCAGTTTTGCACCAACCCGGGCCTGGTGGTCGCCCGCCAGGGGCCGGCGCTGGAGCGCTTCATCGCCGCGGCCGCCGAGCGGGTGCGGTGCAGCCCGGCGCAGACCATGCTGACGCCGGGGATCTTCCAGGCCTTCGAAGCCGGCGTCGCTGCGTTGGCCGGGCAGGCCCAGGCGCGTGTCCTGGCGAAGGGCCTGGGAGGCGAGGGGCCCAACCAGGGCCAGGCCCATCTGTTCGCGACCCGGGCGCAGGCGTTCCTCGCCGAGCCGGCGCTGCAGGCCGAGGTGTTCGGCGCCGCGTCGCTGATCGTGGAGTGCGCCGACGACGAGCAGGTGCGCCAGGTCGCCGAGCACCTGGAAGGCCAGCTCACCGCGACCCTGCACCTCGACGAGGCCGACCTGGACAGCGCCCGTGCGCTGCTGCCGACCCTGGAGCGCAAGGCCGGTCGCCTCTTGGTCAACGGCTGGCCGACCGGGGTGGAGGTGTGCGATGCCATGGTCCATGGCGGCCCCTTCCCGGCCACCTCGGATACGCGCACCACCTCGGTCGGCACCGCGGCCATCCTGCGTTTCCTGCGCCCGGTCTGCTACCAGGACTTCCCCGACGCCCTGCTGCCCGCCGCGCTGCGCCACGGCAACCCGCTGCAGTTGCGCCGCCTGCTCGATGGCCAGAGGGAAGCCCGGGAACATGCGTGACGTCCAGGCTTCGAACGGCCCGCAACCCCAGGCGGACATCGCCGTGATCGGCGCCGGCATCGTCGGCGTCGCCTGCGCCTTGCAACTGGCGCGCCAGGGGCTGCGGGTGCAGGTCGTCGACCAGCAGGCGCCGGGGCAGGGCGCCTCGTTCGGCAATGCCGGTCACCTGGCCACCGAGCAGGTGTTCCCCATCGCCGACCTGTCGATCCTCAGGCGCCTGCCGGCCATGCTCATGGACCCCATGGGCCCGCTACGCCTGGACTGGAAGTACCTGCCGCATGCTCTGCCATGGTTCGTGCGGCTGCTGCTGAACCTGCGCCCGGCGCCGTTCCGCCGCACCGTCGCCGGTATCCGTGCGCTCAACGAGGGCAGCCTGGAGGCCTGGCGGCGGATGTTGGCGGCCATCGGGCGCCCCGGCCTGTTGAAGGAGGACGGTTCCTTGCTGGTGTTCGAGCGCGTCGAGTCGCGCCAGGCGCTGGACGCGCTGCAGGCGCGCATGCGCCAGCAGGCGGTGCCGGTCGACTTCTGGCCCGCGCAGGCCGTGCGCGCCGCCGCCCCGCAACTCAGCAAGCGCCTGCTGGGCGGGCTGTTCTTTCCGCGCACGGGGCATTTCATCGACCCCTACCTCGTGGTCCGCGAACTGGTGGACGCCGCCCGTGCCCTGGGCGTGCAGTTCCTCCAGCGCAAGGTTCTCGGCGGGCAACTGCGGCAGGACGGCGTGGCGCTGGCCACGGCGGAAGGCGGCCTGCGGGCCCGCCAGGTGCTGATCGCCTGCGGCGCCCACTCGGCCGGGCTCACCGCGGCGCTGACCGGCCGCAAGGTACCCCTGGACACGGAGCGCGGCTATCACCTGATGCTGCCCCACGAGCACGATCGTCTGCCGTTCGCTGTCACCTCGCTGGAACGCCGGTTCATCATGACGCCCATGGCCGACGGCCTGAGGCTGGCCGGCACCGTGGAGTTCGCCGGCCTCGAAAGCCCGCCGAGCATGGAGCGCGCCTGGCAACTGCACCGGCTCAGCAAGGGCCTGTTCGGCCGCGACCTGAGCGCCGAGGCGGCCACGCCCTGGATGGGCATGCGCCCGTCGCTGCCGGACTCGCTGCCGATCATCGACCGGGTGTGCGAGGGCAGGGTGCTGCTCGCCTTCGGCCACCAGCACCTGGGCCTGACCCAGGCGGCGATCACCGCCGAGCATGTCGCCCGGCTGGCAACCGTGCCGGCAACGGGCAATGCGCCGCACGGCCTGCCGGGGCTCGACGCCTACAGGTTGGATCGGTTCTGAACCCTGGCCGAGGCCGCGGGACAGGTGCGGCCTCGCCAGCGTGATCCGGCGAAGCGGCTATGCGCGTGGGAGCGGGCTTCGGCTTGTCGCGGGCTTCCCGTCGGCAGGGCGGGAAAGGCCCTGCGAAAAAACGCCGCGAACGCTTAGAATCCGCCCCCCACCGTCCAGGCAGCTCCGTCCAGAAGTCATGGCGCTCGATCCTCCCACGATGTTGACCCTCTCGATCGCCCTGGCAGCGGCCGCCGCCCTGTACCTGGCCATCGAGTGGCGCAACGTTCGCGAACCCTCGCTGCTGTTCTGGAGCGCGGGCTTTTCCACCATCGCCGTGGGCTCGACCCTCGCCCTGTTGCGCATGGGCGGCTTCCCGCTCCTGGGCATCTGGTTCGCCAACGGCCTGCTGGTCACCGCCCACTGGCTGTTCCTGCTGGGCGTGGCGCGCTTCACCGAGGCGCGCCTGTCCCGCGCCTGGTACCTGATCTTCGTCGCCTGGACGGCCATGCTGCTGTTGCCGGAGGGGCAGGCGTGGTCGAAGGTCATGCTGCTGGCCAACTCGCTGCTGGTGGCGCTGCCGACGCTGCGCGCCAGCGCGCTGCTGCGGCCCCATGGCAAGTCGTTGAGCGTGGGCGCCGGGCAGTTGCGCTACGTGTTGCTGCTGCACGGGCTGTTCTACCTGGCCAAGCCGCTGACGGCGCTGGTGCCGGGCACGCTGATCGACCTCACGGCCTTCCGCGGCGCGATCATCCAGGTTTCGCTGGTGGAAGGGACGATGGCGATCATGCTGATCGCGCTGTCGATGACCGGCACCGAGCGCTACCGCCGCGAGAAGCGCATGGCCCGGCTGGCCGCCCGCGATCCGCTGACCGCGCTGTACAACCGCCGCGCCCTGGAAGTGCGCGCGCCGCGGTTGCTGGAGGAGGTCTGCAGCGCGCGGCCGGGCGCGCTGCTGCTGATCGACATCGACAATTTCAAGCTGGTCAACGACCTGCACGGCCACATCGCCGGCGACCGGCTGCTGGTCATGCTGAGCGAGATGATCCGCGCGCTGCTGCCCGGGGGCGCGCTCGCGGCCCGGCTGGGCGGCGACGAGTTCGTCATCCTGCTCGGCGACGTGACCGACGAGCGTGTCGTGGCGCTGGGCAGCGCGCTGCGCGAGCAGTTCCACCGGGCCGCCGCGCAGGCCTTCGCCACACCCGAGGCGGTGACCCTGAGCATCGGCGCCAGCCTGTTCGACCGGCCGCCGGCCAGCCTGGCGGCGCTGATCGAGCAGGGCGACGCGGCGCTGTACGAATCCAAGCGCGGCGGGCGCGACAGGATTCGCCTGGTGGCCGGCGGCGAGGCGTAGGCCATGCCGAGACGCTTTTCGTAGGATGGGTTGAGCTTGCGAAACCCATCGGGCCATGGCGATGGGTATCGCTTCGCTCAACCCATCCTACGGTTCCGCTGCCGGGCAACTATGCTGCAGGCTATGCCGAAGCGCTTTTCGTAGGATGGGTTGAGCTTGCGAAACCCATCGGGCCATGGTGATGGGTATCGCTTCGCTCAACCCATCCTACGGTTTCCGCTGCCATGGACTCACCGTCCACGCCTCGTGCCACCCATTTCGACCGCCAGGGCTTCGCGGCATGGCATGTCGCCGTGCCGGCCCTGGCGCAGCGAACGCCAGGAGGTCAACCCCATGAGCGCGATTCACATTCACCCCTCGCTGGACAACGGCATCCGCCCGGCCCGCGCCGATTTTGCCGGCGGCACCCTGCAATGCCTGTGCGCGACCGACAAGGTGGAGGTCGCGGTCGGCGCCCAGACGCTGCACAACCACGCCTGCGGCTGCACCAAGTGCTGGAAGCCCGCGGGGGCGATCTTCTCGGTGGTGGCGGTGGTGCCGCGGGACAAGGTCAGCGTGGTGGCCCACCCCGAGAAGCTGCATATCGTCGACGACAGCGCCGTCATCCAGCGCCACGCTTGCCGCGAGTGCGGCGCGCACCTGTTCGGGCGCATCGAGAACCCGGGGCACGCCTTCTACGGCCTGGACTTCGTGCATACCGAACTGTCCCCGCAGGAGGGCTGGTCGGCGCCGGGCTTCGCCGCCTTCGTCTCTTCGGTGATCGAGAGCGGCACCCCGCCGGCGCAGATGGACGCCATCCGCCAGCGCCTGCGCGAACTCAACCTGGAGCCCTATGACTGCCTGTCGCCGCCGCTGATGGACGCCCTGGCCACCCACGCCGCCAAGCAGAAGGGCACCTACCGCGAGGCCTGACGCCGGCGCCGGGGCGGCCGGCCACCTGATAGAGGCCCTCGGTCAGCGCGGGCCTCCTCAGGCATACTCCTGGCCAACAGAGCCCCGAGTCCGTCCCCATGCCCCACAGCAAGCCCCCGGCCGGCGCCCCCGGCGCCAGCGGTTTCGTCGAAGTGCGCGGCGCGCGCGAGCACAACCTCAAGGACGTGGATGTCGCCATCCCGCGCGATGCGCTGGTGGTGTTCTCCGGCGTGTCGGGTTCCGGCAAGTCCTCGCTGGCGTTCGGCACCCTGTATGCCGAGGCGCAGCGGCGCTACTTCGAGTCGGTGGCGCCCTATGCCCGGCGCCTGATCGACCAGGTGGGCGTGCCGGACGTCGACGCCATCGACGGCCTGCCGCCGGCGGTGGCGCTGCAGCAGCAACGCGGCGCCAGCAACGCGCGCTCCTCGGTGGGCAGCGTGACCACCCTGTCCAGCCTGGTGCGGATGATGTACTCGCGCGCCGGCACCTACCCGCCGGGCCAGCCGCTGCTGTACGCCGAGGACTTCTCGCCGAACACACCCCAGGGCGCCTGCCCGGCCTGCCACGGCCTGGGCCACGTGTACGAGGTGACCGAGGCGCTGATGGTGCCGGACCCGTCGCTGAGCATCCGCGAGAAGGCCATCGCCGCCTGGCCGCCGGCCTGGCACGGGCAGAACCTGCGCGACATCCTCGTCACCCTGGGCTACGACGTCGACCGGCCCTGGCGCGACCTGCCGAAGAAGGACCGCGACTGGATTCTGTTCACCGAGGAAACGCCCACGGCGCCGGTGTACGCCGGCCTCACCCCCGCGGAGACCCGCGCCGCGCTCAAGCGCAAGCAGGAGCCCAGCTACATGGGCACCTTCACCGGCGCGCGGCGCTACGTGCTGCACACCTTCGCCAGCACCCAGAGCGCCCTGATGAGAAGGCGCGTGTCGCGCTTCATGGAGGGCCGGCCGTGCCCGGCGTGCGGCGGCAAGCGGCTCAAGGCCGAGGCGCTGGCGGTGACCTTCGGCGGGGTGGACATAGGCGCGCTGGCGCAGTTGCCCCTGGACCAGGTGGCGGCGCTGCTGGAGCCCATCGCCCAGGGCGACTTCCGCGCCCAGCCCGGCGCCGCGCTCTCGGAAGAGAAGCAACTGGCGGCGCGGCGCCTGGCCGAGGGCGTGGTGGCGCGGCTGCGCACGCTGCAACAGCTGGGCCTGGGCTACCTGAGCCTGGACCGCGCCACGCCGAGCCTGTCCACCGGCGAGCTGCAGCGCCTGCGGCTGGCCACGCAGCTGAGTTCCATGCTGTTCGGCGTGGTCTATGTGCTCGACGAGCCCTCGGCCGGGCTGCATCCCTCCGACAGCCAGGCCCTGTACGACGCCCTGGACAGGCTGCGCGACGCCGGCAACTCGGTGTTCGTGGTGGAGCACGACCTGGAGCTGATGCGCCGCGCGCAATGGCTGGTGGACGTCGGGCCCGACGCCGGCGAGCGCGGCGGCCGGGTGCTCTACAGCGGCGCCCCGGCGGGCCTGCGCGAGGTGGCGGAGTCGCGCACCGCCCGCTACCTGTTCGACGAGATTCCCGCGCCGCCCAGCCACGGGCGCGAGGCCGCCGGCTGGCTGGAGCTGCGCGGCATCCACCGGCACAACCTGCGCGGGGTGGACGCGCGCATTCCGCTGGGCGTGCTCACCGCGGTCACCGGCATCTCCGGCTCGGGCAAGTCCAGCCTCATCGCCCAGGCGCTGCCCGAGCTGATGCTGGCGCACCTGGGGCACGAGCCCGAGGAGGATGGCGCGCAAGCCACCGAGGAGGGCCCGGCGATCCTCGAAAGCACCGGCGGCCACCTGGCCGGCGACCTGGCGGCGGTGCAGCGCGTGGTGCAGGTGGACCAGAAGCCCATCGGCCGCACGCCGCGTTCCAACCTGGCCACCTACACCGGCCTGTTCGACCACGTGCGCAAGCTGTTCGCCGCCACGCCCGATGCGCGCCGCCGCCGCTACGACGCCGGGCGCTTCTCGTTCAACG
This sequence comes from Pseudomonas sp. M1, assembly GCF_022760135.1. NCBI lineage: Bacteria > Pseudomonadati > Pseudomonadota > Gammaproteobacteria > Pseudomonadales > Pseudomonadaceae > Pseudomonas > Pseudomonas sp. M1. The sequence continues at coordinate 4,094,369 of NZ_CP094343.1, read as the reverse complement.
TGGCCAAGGGGCGCTGCGACACCTGCGAGGGCGAGGGCTTCGTCAGCGTGGAACTGCTGTTCATGCCCAGCGTGTACGCGCCATGCCCCGCCTGCCACGGCGCCCGCTACAACGAGGCCACGCTGCAGGTGCGCTGGAACGGCCGCAACATCGCCGAGGTGCTGCGCATGACGGTGGAGGAGGCCGGCGACTTCTTCGCCGAGGAGGAGGCGGTGGCGCGCCCGCTGCGCCTGCTGCGCGAGATCGGCCTGGGCTACCTGCGCCTGGGGCAGCCGGCCACCGAGCTGTCCGGCGGCGAGGCGCAGCGCATCAAGCTGGCCAGCGAACTGCAACGCAGCCAGCGCGGCCGCAGCCTGTATGTGCTGGACGAGCCCACCACCGGCCTGCACGTGGCGGACATCGACCGGTTGATGCTGCAATTGCAGCGGCTGGTCGATGCCGGCAACAGCGTGGTGATAATCGAACACGACATGCGCGTGGTGGCCCAGGCCGACTGGGTGATCGACGTCGGCCCGGGCGCCGGCCAGGCCGGCGGCCGCGTGGTGGCCAGCGGCACCCCGCAGCAGCTGGCGCGGGCGAAGGGCAGCAGGACCGCGGCCTATCTCGCCGCGGAACTGGCGCGCTGCGCGCCGAACACGCGGCGCGCAAGGCGCTGAGGGCGGAACCGCAGGCGCAGCAGGCGCTCCTCCGAGCGCCTTCGCGCCGTCAGGCGCGCTTGGTGGAGGGCAGCAGGATGGTCAGGCAGCCCAGCAGCGGCAGGTAGGAGCACAGCTTGTACACGTACTCGATGCCGTGGATGTCGGCCAGGTGGCCGAGCAGGGCGGCGCCGATGCCGCCGAAGCCGAACATCAGGCCGAAGAACACCCCGGCGATCATGCCGACGTTGCCGGGCACCAACTCCTGGGCGAAGACCACGATGGCGGAGAACGCCGAGGCGAGGATGAAGCCGATGATCATGCTCAGCACGCCGGTCCAGAACAGGTCGACGTAGGGCAGGGCCAGGGTGAAGGGGGCCACGCCGAGGATCGAGAACCAGATCACCGTCTTGCGCCCGATACGGTCGCCCACCGGGCCGCCGAAGAAGGTGCCGGCGGCCACCGCGCCGAGGAACAGGAACAGGTACAGCTGCGAGCTGGCCACCGAGAGCTGGAACTTCTCGATCAGGTAGAAGGTGAAGTAGCTGGTGAAGCTGGCCATGTAGAAGTACTTGGAGAACACCAGCAGCGCCAGCACCACCAGCGCGGCGTTCACCCGGCCCCTGGACAGGCCGTGGGTGGCCTTGCCGCCCTGCTTGAGCTTGAACAGGTTCAGGTGGTTGCGGTACCAGCGGCTCAGCCCGTAGAGCACGCCGATGGCGAACACCGAGAACAGGCCGAACCAGGCCACGTGGCCCTGGCCGTAGGGCACGATGATGGCCGCGGCCAGCAGCGGGCCGAAGGCGCTGCCGGCGTTGCCGCCGACCTGGAAGGTGGACTGCGCCAGGCCGTAGCGCCCGCCCGAGGCCAGCCGCGCGATGCGCGAGGTTTCCGGGTGGAAGGTCGAGGAGCCGATGCCCACCAGCGCCGAGGCCAGGAGGATGGCCGGGAAGCTGCCGACGAAGGCCAGCAGGAGGATGCCGATCAGCGTGCAGACGCTGCCGGCCGGCGCCAGCCAGGGCTTGGGATGGCGGTCGGTGTGGTAGCCCACCCAGGGCTGCAGCAGCGAGGCGGTCAGCTGGAAGGTCAGGGTGATCAGGCCGACCTGGGTGAAGCTCAGCCCGTAGTTGGCCTTGAGCACCGGGTAGATCGACGGCAGCACCGCCTGGATCAGGTCGTTGATCAGGTGGGCCAGGGCGCAGGCGCCGATCACGCGCATGACCAGGGGGCTTGCTTGGCTGGCGACGGACGCGGCAGCCGTGGGGGCGGCAGTAGTGGACATGGGACTCCGGGCAGCAAGGGGCGGCCGGCGCGCAGGCGCGGCCATCGTTTTTGGCGGAGGCCCTATGCTAGGCAGTACGTGCCCGTCCGTCTTGCGAGTTTCGGACGTCGGGTATCGAGAAACGGGCAATTCGTTTCGGGCTGGCCGCCGTAGGGGGGGCTGCAACGCGCGGGGAGCGCAAAGCGAAACGGGACGCCAGGCGTCCCGTTTCGTCATTGACCGTAGGATGGCTCAAGCGAAGCGATACCCATCACCGGTGGATCAGGCCAGCGCGGCGAGGTCGTTGCGCAGCTCGCGGGCTGCCGCGACCATGTTCACCAGCGCCGCTTCGGTCTCCGGCCAGGCGCGGGTCTTCAGGCCGCAGTCCGGGTTCACCCACAGGCGCTCGGCGGGGATGCGCTGGGCCGCCTTGCGCAGCAGCTCGACGATCTCTTCCTTGCTCGGCACGCGCGGCGAGTGGATGTCGTACACGCCCGGGCCGATCTCGTTCGGGTAGTCGAACTTCTCGAAGGCCTCCAGCAGCTCCATGTCCGAACGCGAGGTCTCGATGGTGATCACGTCGGCGTCCATGGCGGCGATGGACTCGATCACGTCGTTGAACTCGCTGTAGCACATGTGGGTGTGGATCTGGGTTTCGTCGCGCACGCCGGACGCGCACAGGCGGAAGGCCTCGGTGGCCCAGTCCAGGTAGTGCGCCCAGGCGCTCCTGCGCAGCGGCAGGCCTTCGCGGAAGGCGGCTTCGTCGATCTGCACGATCCTGATGCCGGCGGCTTCCAGGTCCACCACTTCGTCGCGGATGGCCAGGGCCAGCTGGCGCGCCTGGACTTCGCGGGGCACGTCCTCGCGCGGGAAGGACCACATCAGCATGGTCACCGGGCCGGTCAGCATGCCCTTCATCACCTTGCCGGTGAGGCTCTGGGCGTAGGTGATCCACTCCACGGTCATGGCCTTCGGGCGGCTCAGGTCGCCATAGATCACCGCCGGCTTCACGCAGCGCGAACCGTAGCTCTGCACCCAGCCGAAGCGGGTGAAGACGTAGCCGTCGAGCTGCTCGGCGAAGTACTCGACCATGTCGTTGCGCTCGGCTTCGCCGTGCACCAGCACGTCCAGGCCCAGTTGCTCCTGGATCTGCACCGCGTGGCGGATTTCGCTGTGCATGGCCTCGGTGTACTCGGCCTCGCTCAGCTTGCCCTGCTTGAACGACTGGCGCGCCAGGCGGATGGCCGAGGTCTGCGGGAAGGAGCCGATGGTGGTGGTGGGGAAGGCCGGCAGGTCCAGGCCGGCGCGCTGCTTGGCGATGCGCTCGGCGAAGGCGGAATGGCGCTGGGCGTCGGCCGGCTGGATGGCGGCCAGGCGGGCCTGCACGGCCGGCTTGTGGATGCGCGGCGAGGCGGCGCGGCTGGCCTGTACGGCGCGGCTCTGCTGCAGGGCGGCAACCACGTCGGCGGCCTGCGGCTCGGTGGCGGCGCGGGCCAGCACGGCCACTTCGGCGCACTTCTGCACGGCGAAGGCCAGCCAGCTCTTCAGCTCGGCATCCAGCTTGTCTTCACGCTCCAGGTCCACCGGGCTGTGCAGCAGCGAGCAGGAGGGCGCGAGCCACAGGCGCTCGCCGAGGCGTTCCTGGGCGTGGCGCACCACGTCCAAGGCCTTTTCCAGGTCGCAGCGCCAGACGTTGCGGCCGTTGACCAGGCCCAGCGACACGACCTTGTAGGCCGGCAGGCGGTCGAGGATGCTCGGGTACTGTTCCGGCGCGCGCACCAGGTCGATGTGCAGGCCATCGACCGGCAGGTTCGCGGCCAGGCCGAGGTTGTCTTCCAGGCCGCCGAAGTAGGTGGCCAGCAGCTTTTTCAGCGGCTCGCCCTGCAGTAGGTTGTAGGCGCGTTCGAAGGCGTTCTTCCAGTCCTGCGGCAGGTCGAGGACCAGGATCGGCTCGTCGATCTGCACCCATTCCACGCCCTGTGCGGCCAGGCGGCGGAAGATCTGCCCGTAGAGCGGCAGCAGGCGGTCGAGCAGGTCGAGCTTGTTGAAGCTGTTCGTTTCAGAATCAGCACCTTTGGTCTTGCCCAGCCACAGGTAGGTCAGCGGGCCGATCACCACGGGCTTGACGTCATGGCCGAGGGCCTTGGCTTCGTCGACCTCTTCGAACAGCTGTTCCCAGCTCAGCGCGAACTGCTGGTCGGCAGTGAACTCGGGGACCAGGTAGTGGTAGTTGGTGTCGAACCACTTGGTCATCTCTTGCGCATGGGCGCCGCCGCAGCAGCTGTCAGTGACGCCACGGGCCATGCCGAAGAGGGTCTGCAGGGTCGGCTTGGCGTCGCCATGGCCGCGGAAGCGCTCGGGGATGACGCCGAAGGTCAGCGAGTGGGTCAGCACCTGGTCGTACCAGGCGAAATCGCCCACCGGCAGCAGCTCGATGCCGGCATCCTTCTGTGCCTGCCAGTGGGTGGCGCGCAGCTGCTTGCCGACGGCGCGCAGGCCGGCTTCGTCCAGCTCGCCTTTCCAGAAGGCTTCCAGGGCTTTCTTCAGTTCGCGGTCCCGGCCGATACGCGGGAAGCCGAGGTTGTGGGCCAATGCCATGGGTGAATCTCTCCATTGAAAAACCAGTGGAGGGATTCTCGGGATCGGTGGTTCATGAGACAAACTCAATTTATTTGCGATGAAATCAAGTTTTACTCATGATCGGGCTTCGTCATCTACCTCGGCGCTGGGGCTTTCCCCCGGATCGCGGATGAATCCGCTCCTACCGTTCGGCCTCTTGCGCCGAGCCTCCCTGTAGCGGGCCCTGCCCGCGAATCGCGCGCAGGGCGCGCTCCTACATCGGAATGGCGTGGGTGGCGCAGCTTAGGAGCGGATCTCATCCGCGAACCGCGCCGGAATTCCCGGCTATCGCGGACAAGGTCCGCTCCTACGCCCTCCGGCAAACACAAGACCCGTAGGATGGCGTTGAGCGAAGCGATACCCATCACCACGACCGCATGGGTTTCGCCAAGGCTCAACCCATCCGTTGAGGCGCGCCTTGGCGCAGCCGGCAAGACAGTTGCTCCTACCGTTCGGCCTCTTGCGCCGAGTCTCCTTGTAGGAGCGGGCCCTGCCCGCGAATCGCGCGCAGGGCGCGCTCCTACATCGGAATGGCGTGGGTGGGGGAGCGTAGGAGCGGACTCCGTCCGCGATTTCCGGCAACCGGCGAACTCCCTCCGCGAGCAGGAACTCGCTAGGCATCCCGCAATTCGAATCGCGGGAACAGCGCTTCCAGCTCGCGCCACAATGCCATTGCGCCCTGCGGGGCCGGCGTTGCAATGAGTTGCGGGTCGAGCTGGCGTCCGCTGCGGGCCAGTTGCACCACGAAGTTTTCCACGCCCACCCCACGCAGGCGCATGGCCAGGCGCCGTAGTCGCTCCAGGTCGAACAGCTGCCAATGCACTGTGGTCCTGCATTCATAAGCCACGCCGCTTTCCAGCAGCAGCTCCAGGCTGCGCCAGTTGGCCTGGCCGCTGCGGGGCACGCCGGTGATGGCGTCGCTGTCCTCGGCCAGGGCCTTCACGTCGAACCCCACCCAGTCCGTGTGCGGCAGCGCCCGGGCGAAGGCGCGCGGCTGGATGCCGGCGCTGTGCAGGCCGGTGCGAAAACCCATCTCGCGTACCCTGGCCATGGCCCCGGGCAGCGCGGCCTGGAGGGTCGCTTCGCCGCCGCTGAACACCACGGCCTGCAGTAGGCCCTGGCGCCGTTGGAGGAAGGCGAGGACGTCCTCCCAGCGGATTTCCACCTCGCCGCGCGCCGGGATCAGCTGCGGGTTGTGGCAGTAGCGGCAGCGCCAGGCACAGCCCTGGCAGAACAGCACGCAGGCCAGCAGGCCGGGGTAGTCGAGGGTGGTCAGGGGCACCAGGCCCCCGACCCTGAGCCTAGCGCTCATCGCGTCTCGCGGAAGTGGCAGCGCTCGCGGTGCTCGGACTGCTTGCCGGCGTTGAAGGCCGACACCGGGCGGTGGTAGCCCATCACGCGGGTCCAGACTTCGCAGCGTTGGCGCTGGCTTTCGGGCAGTTGGTTGGCTTTCATCGGTAGAGCTCCTTTCTTGCGGTTGGTGAAGCGGGGTGTCGCCGACTCAGCCGCCGCAGCTGCCGCAGCAACTGGCGGCGCGTTATTGCAGCAGGGCTTCGTCGCACTTCGGGCAGAACTCGTGTTCGCCGGCGAGGTAGCCGTGCACCGGGCAGATGGAGAAGGTCGGCGTGACGGTGAGGTAGGGCAGGCGGAAGCGCCCGAGGGCGTTGCGCACCAGGGTCTTGCAGGCCTCTGCGCTGGAGATGCGCTCGGCCATGTATAGGTGCAGCACGGTGCCGCCGGTGTACTTGCATTGCAGGGCGTCCTGCAGCTCCAGCGCCTCGAAGGGGTCATCGGTGAGGCCCACCGGCAGCTGCGAGGAGTTGGTGTAGTAGGGCGCCTCCGGCGTGCCGGCCTGGAGGATGTCCGGGTGGCGCTTGCGGTCCTCGCGGGCGAAGCGGTAGGTGGTGCCCTCGGCGGGCGTCGCCTCCAGGTTGTAGAGGTGGCCGCTGTCTTCCTGGAAGCTCACCAGGCGCGCCCGCACGTGGTCCAGCAGCTCCAGCGCCATCTGCCGGCCGGCCTCGCTGTGCAGGCCTTCGCGGTCGCCGGTGAAGTTGCGCACCATCTCGTGCAGGCCGTTCACGCCGATGGTGGAGAAGTGGTTGCGCAGGGTGCCCAGGTAGCGCTTGGTGTAGGGGTAGAGCCCGGCGTCCATGTGCTGCTGGATGACCTTGCGCTTCACTTCCAGGCTGTCGAAGGCCAGCCCCAGCAGGTAGTCCAGCTGGCGGTAGAGCCCGGCGAGGTCGCCGCGGTGGCGGTAGCCCAGGCGCGCGCAGTTGAGCGTCACCACGCCGAGGGAGCCGGTCTGCTCCGCCGAGCCGAACAGGCCGTTGCCGCGCTTGAGCAATTCGCGCACGTCCAACTGCAGGCGGCAGCACATGGAGCGCACCTGGTTGGGTTGCATGTCCGAGTTGAGGAAGTTCTGGAAGTACGGCAGGCCGTAGCGCGCGGTCATCTCGAACAGGCGCGTGGCGTTGTCGCTGTGCCAGGGGAAGTCGTGGGTGATGTTGTAGGTGGGGATGGGGAAGGTGAACACCCGGCCGTGGGCGTCGCCGGCCTGCATCACCTCGATGTAGGCGCGGTTGATCAGGTCCATCTCCGCCTGCAGCTCGCCGTAGGCGAAGGGCATTTCCTCGCCGCCGACGTAGGGGATCTGCTCGCGCAGGTCCTCCGGGCAGACCCAGTCGAAGGTCAGGTTGGTGAAGGGCGTCTGGGTGCCCCAGCGCGACGGCACGTTGAGGTTGTAGATGAACTCCTGGATGGCCTGGCGCACTTCGTCGTAGCCGAGGCCGTCCTTGCGCACGTAGGGTGCGAGGTAGGTGTCGAAGGAGCTGAACGCCTGGGCGCCGGCCCACTCGTTCTGCAGGGTGCCGAGGAAGTTCACCATCTGCCCGAGGGCGCTGGACAGGTGCTTCGGCGGCCCGGCCTCGACGCGCCCCGGCACGCCGTTGAGGCCTTCGTTGAGCAGGGTGCGCAGCGACCAGCCGGCGCAGTAGCCGGCGAGCATGTCGAGGTCGTGGATGTGCAGGTCGGCTTCGCGGTGGGCGGCGGCGATGGCTTCGTCGTAGACCTCGTCCAGCCAGTAGTTGGCGGTGACCTTGCCGGAGACGTTGAGGATCAGCCCGCCCAGGGAATAGCCCTGGTTGGCGTTGGCGCGCACCCGCCAGTCTTCCCGCGAGAGGTACTCGTTCATCGACGCGGCGACGTCCACCAGCGTCTTGCGTTCGCGGCGCAGGCGGCCGTGGCGCTCGCGGTAGACGATGTAGGCCCGCGCGGTGGGGTAGTGCGCGGCTTCCATGAGGATGCGTTCGACCACGTCCTGCACCTGCTCCACGTCCAGCTCGCCCTCCGGCAGGCGCGACAGCACGCGGCGCGTCAGCGCCTGGGCATGGGCGGCGCTGAACTCGCCGCTGGCTTCGCCGGCGGCGGCGATGGCGCGTTCGATCTTGCTCGGGTCGAAGGGGGCGGCGGCGCCGTTGCGCTTGCGCAGGCGGGTGGGGAGAGGGACGTTCCGGGTCTGGGTCATTGGACTGGATTCCACAACATGATGTGTTTTGAATTTTCAAGACAACAAGATGTTGTGGAATCTAATGGCGTCGGCCGGAGAAGGATTGACCTCGGTCAATGTTCGGCGCCGGAGGGTTTTCGCCATCGGAGGTATTGACCGGCTGGGTCTGCTGCTCGCTCCTGCGAAGAGCGCCCTCTCCCCAGCCCTCTCCCGCAAGCGGGAGAGGGGGCCGTCCCGAGTCGCCGGGAAATCTGGAGTTGTCCTGATACTTCCGGACCGTCGGCCGTGCCGCCGGGGCGCCCGACACCGCACCCGTAGGATGGGTTGAGCGCAGCGATACCCATCACCGGGATCCCATGGGGATCGCAAGCTCAACCCATCCTACGAAGAACCCCTCGGCGCAGCCCCATCATCAGCGCTTGCGAATCGCCACGCGCCGCGGCTTGAGGCCGCTTCCCGTGTCGGCGGCGCTGTCCTGCGCGGGCTGCAGCCTGGCGCGCGCCGCGTGCAGTTTCTTGTAGCTGTCGATCAGCCGCAGGTGCCTGTCCAGCCCCTCCAGTTTCATGCTGGTCGGCGTCAGGCCGTGGAAGCGCACGCTGCCGTCCACCGAGCCCAGCGCCGCGTCCATCCGCTCGTTGCCGAACATGCGGCGGAAGTTGGCTTCGTAGTCGGCGATCTCCAGTTCGTCGTCCAGCACCACCTCCAGCACCACGTTCAGGGCCTGGTAGAACAGGCCGCGCTCGACCGTGTTGTCGTTGTACTGGAGGAAGGCCTCCACCAGTTCCTTGGCCTCTTCGAAGCGCCGCAGGGCGAGGTTGATCAGCAGCTTCAGTTCGAGAATGGTCAGTTGGCCCCAGACCGTGTTGTCGTCGAACTCCACGCCGATCAGCGTGGTGATGTCGGTGTAGTCGTCGACCTCGCAGTTCTCCAGGCGCTCGAGCAGGGCCTCCAGCCGCGCGTCGTCCAGGCGGTGCAGATTGAGGATGTCCTCGCGGAAGGCCAGCGCCTTGTTGGTGTTGTCCCAGACCAGGTCCTCCACCGGGTAGATCTCCGAGTAACCGGGCACCAGGATGCGGCAGGCCGTTGCGCCCAGGTGCTCGTACACCGCCATGTACGCTTCCTTGCCCAGGTCTTCGAGGATGCCGAACAGGGTGGCGGCTTCCTCGGCGTTGGACTCTTTTCTTTCACTGGAGCCGCGCCGGCCGGAGAAGTCCCACTCGACGAATTCGAAGTCGGCCCTGGCGCTGAAGAAGCGCCACGACACCACGCCGCTGGAGTCGATGAAGTGCTCGACGAAGTTGTTCGGCTCGGTCAGCGCCTGGCTTTCGAAGGTGGGTTGCGGCAGGTCGTTCAGGCCTTCGAAGCTGCGGCCCTGGAGCAGTTCGGTGAGGCTGCGCTCCAGCGCCACCTCCAGGCTGGGGTGGGCGCCGAAGGAGGCGAACACGCCGCCGGTGCGCGGGTTCATCAGGGTCACGCACATCACCGGGAAGCGGCCGCCCAGGGAGGCGTCCTTGACCAGCACCGGGAAGCCCTGTTCCTCCAGGCCGCGGATGCCGGCGAGGATGCCGGGGTACTTGGCCAGCACTTCCTGCGGCACGTCCGGCAGCGCCAGTTCGTTTTCGAGGATTTCGCGCTTCACCGCGCGCTCGAAGATTTCCGACAGGCATTGCACCTGGGCTTCGGCCAGGGTGTTGCCGGCGCTCATGCCGTTGCTCAGGTACAGGTTCTCGATCAGGTTGGAGGGGAAGTACACCACCTTGCCGTCGGACTGGCGCACGAACGGCAGCGAGCAGATGCCGCGCTGCACGTTGCCCGAGTTGGTGTCGTACAGGTGCGAGCCGCGCAGCTCGCCGTCGGGGTTGTAGATCGCCAGGCAGTGGGCGTCGAGGATTTCCGCCGGCAGCTCGTCCTGGCGGCTGGGCTTGAACCAGCGCTCGTCGGGGTAGTGGACGAAGGGCGCGTTGGCGATGTCCTCGCCCCAGAACTGGTCGTTGTAGAAGAAGTTGCAGTTCAGCCGCTCGATGAACTCGCCCAGGGCCGAGGCCAGCGCGCTTTCCTTGGTCGCGCCCTTGCCGTTGGTGAAGCACATCGGCGACTGCGCGTCGCGGATGTGCAGCGACCAGGCGTTGGGCACGATGTTGCGCCAGGAGGCGATCTCGATCTTCATGCCCAGGCCGGCGAGGATCGCCGACATGTTGGCGATGGTCTGCTCCAGCGGCAGGTCCTTGCCCGCGATGTAGGTGCGCGAGTCCGCATCGGCGCTGGGCATCAGCAGCGCCTGGGCGTCGGCGTCGAGGTTTTCCACTTCCTCGATGACGAACTCGGGCCCGGTCTGCACCACCTTCTTCACCGTGCAGCGCTCGATGGAGCGCAGGATGCCCTGGCGGTCCTTTTCCGAGATGTCCGCCGGCAGCTCCACCTGGATCTTGAAGATCTGCTTGTAGCGGTTCTCCGGGTCGACGATGTTGTTCTGCGACAGGCGGATGTTGTCGGTGGGGATGTTGCGCGTCTGGCAGTACAGCTTGACGAAGTAGGCCGCGCACAGCGCCGACGAAGCCAGGAAGTAGTCGAACGGACCCGGTGCGGAGCCATCGCCCTTGTAGCGGATGGGCTGGTCGGCAACCACGGTGAAATCGTCGAACTTGGCTTCGAGCCGAAGGTTATCTAAGAAATTAACCTTTATTTCCATGCGGGTTTACCACGACAAAAAATGAGATGAATAACCCGCCATTGTAAGCGTTTTGCGCAGCGCTCCGCCCGTTCGCCCGTCCGGCGCGCTACTGCCCATCCGTGCGCTGATAGCGCGCGGCCGCCCGTTGCACCCAGCCCTCGTCGAGCATCTGCCGCAGCGCGCCTTCGATCAGTTGGCGCTCGGCCGTCAGCGGGCGCTGGTGGGAGAAGCCGAGGTAAAGCTCGGTGCGGCTGTCCGGCTGGAAGCGGGTGCGCACGATCTGCCGGGCCAGTTGCGGGTCGCGCAGTTCGTAGTCCACCTGGCAGTCGGTGCCGATCACCAGTTGCAGGCGGCCGAGGGAGAGCATCTGCAGCAGTTGCGTCTCGTTGTTCACGCCGAATTTCTTCAGGCGCTTGTCGGAGTCGAAGGGTTCGAAGTAGGCGGACTCCAGCACGTAGCCGATGGTGGGGCCGAGCAGGTCGTCGTAGCGGGCAATGCGCGGCGCCTCCTGCGGCGAGGCGTACAGGCGCGGGGCGCAGGCGTAGTAGGGCTGCGGCAGGTAGTCGATGTACTGCTCGCGCTCCGGGGTGCGCGCAAGGCCCGTCATCAGGTCCGCCGCGCCGCTCTGCAGGGCGGCCAGGCCGCGGGCCCAGGGCGCGCGGTGCACTTCGAAGCGCAGGCCGGTGCGCTTTTCCAGCTCGGCCAGCAGGTCCATGTCCAGGCCGGTGATGCGGCCGTCGGCGCCTTCGATGCGGAAGGGCGGCCAGTAGTCGGTCATCACCCGCAGCGGCGGGTATTCAGTGGCATCGGCCGCGGCTACGAGCGCGAGCAGGCCGATGCCCAGCCAGCGGCGAGCGGACACGACGAATCTGGCGAAGGGCTGGCAAGGCATACCGGCTCCCGGAACTGGAATGGGTGGCGAAGTCGGCGGCTCCCTTGCCGAGGGGCGGTGCGCGCCCCGGAGCGTTCGGTCGGCGGACGCCCCCTCAGGCGACGTCGCAGAATCCTTCCGAATTATCTGAAGGATAGCCTTCTGCCGCTACGTTGCAGAATGCCCGGCGTGAAGGAAAGACATGGACGCTCGGGCTCGCCGTCAAGTCCTAAGTACCTCGTTTGCAGTCGAAAGAACTCGCTGTACGGTGAGTCATGATGACTTCAGTGGTTTTCAACACCTTGAAAAATCGATTGTTTCGCCATGGCACGGAAGTTGGTGGAGGTTCCTGGCGACGGCACGTGGAGCACCCACGTGGCGAGCGATCCCACTGACGACCATCAGGAGCATGTACATGCCAAGCAATGATTCCAGGTCCCCCCTTGCGGTGATCACCGGCGCCGGTTCCGGCATCGGCCTGGCCGTGGCCCGGCGGCTGCTGCGCGAGGGCACCCGGGTAGTGGCCATGGCCCGGCGCGAGGTGCCGCCGGCCGAACTCGACGAGGCCGGCGGGCACTTGTGCTGGTTGAGCGGCGACGTCACCCGCGCCGAGGACCTCCAGTGCCTGGCGGACCTGGCCCGGGAACTGGGGCCGGTGGACTACCTGCTGCCCAACGCCGGCATCGCGCAACTGGCCGACGGCCTGGACCAGGCGGCGTTCCAGCGGCAATGGGCGGTCAACGGCGCCGGCGCGCTGAACACCCTGGCCGCCCTGCGCGGGCAGATGGCGCGGCCGTCTTCGGTGGTGTTCATCGGCACCTTCCTGTCCCAGGTGAGCTTCCCGGGGCTGGCCGCCTACATCGCCTCGAAGTCGGCGCTAAAGGCCCAGGCCCGCACCCTGGCGGTGGAGCTGGCGGGCGAGGGCATCCGCGTCAACGTCGTATCGCCCGGGCCCACGGCGACGCCGATCTGGGGCACCCTGGGGCTGGACGACGAGGCCCTGGGCGAGGTCGCCGCCAGCGTCAACGGGCGCCTGCTGGACGGCCGCTTCCTGGAGGCGGAGGCGGTCGCCGATGCGATCCTCTTCATGCTCTCGGACCAGGCCCGCGGCATCCACGGCCAGGACCTGGTCGTCGACAACGGCTACACCCTGCGCTGAAACCCGCCTGCGCCGCCCCGCGCGGCGCAGGTCGCTCAGGGCTCCTGCGGCCAGTGCCCGTCGATCTCGTACCAGCTCGCCTTGGACGCGGTGTAGATGTGCTTCTGGCTGGCGCAGTGGAAGTCGCTGTCCAGGGTGCCCAGGGCCACGGCGATCCAGTCCGGGTAGTCGCCCTGGCTGTCCGACCAGAACAGCGTGGCGCCGCACTGGCCGCAGAACTGGCGGCTGACCGAGGGCGAGGAGTGGAAGGTCTTCAGCAGCTCGGCGCCCTGCAGGCTCAGGGCGCTGCGCGGCACGCTGCCGTAGGTGGCGAAGGCGGCGCCATGGCCCTTGCGGCACTGGCTGCAATGGCAGTGCGAGACCGCCTTGGGCGGCGTCGACAGCTGGTAGCGGATATGGCCGCAGAGGCAGCTGCCGTGGAAGGTTTCGCTCATGTTCACGCGTCCCGGGGGTGGAAGAAGACCCGGCGCGCCAGCGGTCGGGGACGGCATCATAGCCCGGCCGTCCCCGGCGTGCCCGCTAGGCGCTCTCCGCCGGCTCCTTCAGCGCTTCCTGCACCAGCGGGTGCAGGTCGGCCTCGGGATGCTGCGCCATCCAGGCCGCCAGGTCGCGGCGCATGGCCGGCGTCCAGAAGCTCTGCAGGTGCTGGCGCACGCCGCGCACGGCCAGTTCGCGGTCGGCCTCGCTGGCGAAGTACTGGCCGATCTGGTTGGCCATCTTGACCAGGTTGTCGATGCTCATCGGCGCACCTCTGCTTTCTCGGCGTGGCGGCGTTCCTTCAGCAGGCGGCGCTGTTCGTCGCTGAACGCCTGGTAGCGCTTCTGCCATTCCGAGGGCTGGAAGACGCGCACCACTTCCACCGCGGTGACCTTGTATTCCGGGCAGTTGGTGGCCCAGTCGGAGTTGTCGGTGGTGATCACGTTGGCGCCGGACTCGGGGAAGTGGAAGGTGGTGTAGACCACCCCCGGCGCCACCCGCTCGCTGACCTTGGCGCGCAGCACCGTCTGCCCGGCGCGGCTGCCCACGCCGACCCAGTCGCCGTCGGCGATGCCGCGGCTCTCGGCGTCGCTGGGGTGGATCTCCAGGCGGTCCTCGGGGTGCCAGGCGACGTTGCCGGTGCGCCGCGTCTGGGCGCCGACGTTGTACTGGCTGAGGATGCGTCCGGTGGTCAGCAGCAGCGGGTAGCGGTTGTTGACCTTCTCGTCGGTGGGCACGTAGCCGGTGAGCATGAAACGCCCCTTGCCGCGCACGAACTGGTCGATGTGCATGGTCGGGGTGCCGTCGGGCGCGGCGTCGTTGCACGGCCACTGCAGGCTGCCGTGGCGGTCCAGCTCGGCGTAGCTGACGCGGGCGAAGGTGGGCGTCAGGCGGGCGATCTCGTCCATGATCTCGGACGGGTGGCGGTAGTTCATCGGGTAGCCCAGGGCGTTGGACAGCGCCATGGTCGCCTCCCAGTCGGCCTTGCCGCCCAGCGGCTCCATCACCTTGCGCACCCGCGAGATGCGCCGCTCGGCGTTGGTGAAGGTGCCGTCCTTTTCCAGGAAGGAGCTGCCCGGCAGGAACACGTGGGCGAACTTGGCGGTTTCGTTGAGGAAGATGTCCTGCACCACCACGCATTCCATGGCCGACAGGGCGGCGGTGACGTGCTGGGTGTTGGGGTCGCTCTGGGCGATGTCCTCGCCCTGGCAGTACAGCGCCTTGAAGCTGCCGTCCAGGGCCGCCTCGAACATGTTGGGGATGCGCAGGCCCGGGTCGGGCTGCAGGGTGACGTTCCAGGCCTGCTCGAACTGGCTGCGCACCTCGGCGTTGGAGATGTGCCGGTAGCCGGGCAGCTCGTGGGGGAAGGAGCCCATGTCGCAGGAGCCCTGGACGTTGTTCTGCCCGCGCAGCGGGTTCACCCCCACGCCTTCGCGGCCGACGTTGCCGGTGGCCATTGCCAGGTTGGCGATGCCCATCACCGCGGTGCTGCCCTGGCTGTGCTCGGTGACGCCCAGGCCGTAGTAGATGGCCGCGTTGCCGCCAGTGGCGTAGAGCCGCGCGGCGGCGCGGATCAGTTCGGCGGGCACGCCGCACACCGGGCCGAGCACTTCGGGGGCGTTCTGCGGCTGGCTGACGAAGTCGCGCCAGTGGGCGAAGTCCGCCGCCTCGCAGCGCTGCTCGACGAAGCGCTGGTTCACCAGGCCCTCGGTGACGATGACGTGGGCCAGGGCGTTGAGCATGGCCACGTTGGTGCCCGGGCGCAGTTGCAGGTGCAGCTCGGCGCGGGCGTGGGGCGAATCCACCAGGTCGATGCGCCGCGGGTCGATGACGATCAGCCGCGCGCCCTGGCGCAGGCGGCGCTTGAGCTGGGAGCCGAACACCGGGTGGGCGTCGGTGGGGTTGGCGCCCATCACCAGGATGACGTCGGCCTGCATCACCGAGTCGAAGCTCTGGGTGCCGGCGGATTCGCCGAGGGTCTGCTTCAGGCCGTAGCCGGTGGGCGAGTGGCAGACGCGGGCGCAGGTGTCGACGTTGTTGTTGCCGAAGGCGGCGCGCACCAGCTTCTGCACCAGGTAGGTCTCTTCGTTGGTGCAGCGGCTGGAGGTGATGCCGCCGATGGAGTCGCGCCCGTACTTGAGCTGGATGCGGCGGAATTCGCCGGCCGCGTGGTTGAGCGCTTCTTCCCAGCTGACCTCCTGCCAGGGATCGCTGATGCGCTGGCGGATCATCGGCTTGGTGATGCGCTCGGGGTGGGTGGCGTAGCCCCAGGCGAAGCGGCCCTTGACGCAGGCGTGGCCGTGGTTGGCCTGGCCGTTGCGGTCCGGGACCATGCGCACCAGCTGCTCGCCCTTGAGTTCGGCGCGGAACGAGCAGCCCACGCCGCAGTAGGCGCAGGTGGTGACCACGCTGCGCTCCGGCTGGCCCAGCTGCACCACGCTCTTCTCCATCAGCGTGGCGGTGGGGCAGGCCTGCACGCAGGCGCCGCAGGACACGCACTCGGAGTCGAGGAAGTCGTCGCCGCCGGCCGCCGCCACCCGCGAGTCGAAGCCGCGGCCGTCGATGGTCAGGGCGAAGGTGCCCTGGATTTCCTCGCAGGCGCGCACGCAGCGGTTGCAGACGATGCACTTGCTCGGGTCGTAGTCGAAGTAGGGGTTGGAGACGTCCTTGGCCTCGCTCAGGTGGTTGGCCCCGGCATAGCCGTAGCGCACCTCGCGCAGGCCCACCTGGCCGGCCACGGTCTGCAGCTCGCAGTTGCCGTTGGCCGGGCAGGTCAGGCAGTCCAGCGGGTGGTCGGAGATGTACAGCTCCATGACGTTGCGCCGCAGCGTCGCCAGCTTCGGCGTCTGCGTGCGCACCACCATGCCCTCGGCCACCGGCGTGGTGCAGGAGGCGGGGTAGCCGCGCATGCCGTCGATTTCCACCAGGCACATGCGGCAGGAGCCGAAGGCTTCCAGGCTGTCGGTGGCGCAGAGCTTGGGAATGCTGGTGCCCAGCAGCGCGGCGGCGCGCATCACCGAGGTGCCGGCGGGCACGCTGATCTCGCGGCCGTCGATGCTCAGGCTGACCTGCGCCTCGCTGTCGCGGGGCGGGGTGCCGAGGTCGACGATGTCGGTGGAGGGATCGAAGAGGTTGATCACTGGTCGGCCTCCGTATTCGCCAGACCGAAGTCGGCGGGGAAGTGCTTGAGGGCGCTGGTCACCGGGTAGGAAGTCATTCCGCCCAGGGCGCAGAGCGAGCCGTATTGCATGGTGTCGCAGAGGTCCACGAGCAGCCGCGCCTGTTCCTCGCGGGTGCCGAGGTCGGTGGCGGCGATCAGCCGGTCCACCACCTCCACGCCGCGGGTGGAGCCGAGCCGGCAGGGCGTGCACTTGCCGCAGGATTCCTCGGCGCAGAACTGCAGGGCGAAGCGGGCCATGCGCGCCATGTCCAGGCTGTCGTCGGCCACCACCACGCCGCCGTGGCCGAGCATGGCGCCCATGGCGGCGAAGGCCTCGTAATCCAGCGGGGTGTCGAACTGCGCCGGCGGCACCCAGGCGCCCAGCGGGCCGCCCACCTGCGCCGCCTTCAGCGGGCGGCCGCTGGCGGTGCCGCCGCCGTAGCCTTCCACCAGCTCGCGCAGGCTCAGGCCGAAGGCGCGTTCCACCAGGCCGCCGTGGCGCACGTTGCCGGCCAGCTGGAAGGGCATGGTGCCCAGCGAGCGGCCCATGCCGAAGTCGCGGTAGAACTGTGCGCCACGGGCCAGGATCACCGGCACCGAGGCCAGGGTGAGCACGTTGTGCACCAGCGTCGGCTGGCCGAACAGGCCCTGCAGGGCCGGCAGCGGCGGCTTGGCGCGGACCACGCCGCGCTTGCCCTCAAGTGAATCGAGCAGGGCGGTTTCCTCGCCGCAGATGTAGGCGCCGGCGCCCACCCGCACCTGCAGGTCGAAGGCGCGGCCGCTGCCCAGCACGTCGGCGCCCAGGTAGCCGGCCTCGCGAGCGATGGCCAGGGCCTGCTCCAGGGTGTCGATGGCGTCCGGGTATTCCGAGCGCACGTAGATGTAGCCCAGGCTGGCGCCCACGGCGAGGCCGGCGATGGCCATGCCCTCGACCAGCAGGAAGGGGTCGCCCTCCATCAGCATGCGGTCGGCGAAGGTGCCGGAGTCGCCTTCGTCGGCGTTGCACACCACGTATTTCGGCGTGGCCGGGGCCTCGCGCACGGTGCGCCACTTGATGCCGGCGGGGAAGGCCGCGCCGCCGCGGCCGCGCAGGCCGGAGTCGAGCACCGCGGCGACCACCTCGGCGCCGTCCAGGGCGATGGCCCGCGCCAGGCCCTCGAAGCCGCCGTGGGCGCGGTAGTCCTCCAGGGACAGCGGCCGGGTGATGCCGGCGCGGGCGAACAGCAGGCGCTGCTGGCTCTTCAGGTAGGGGATGTCCTCCACCGGCCCCAGGGCCAGCGGGTGAGGGGTGGCGTCGGCGGCCAGGGCGTCGAGCAGGGCGGGCACGTCCTGCTCGCTGAGCGGGCCGAAGCCCAGGCGGCGGCCGTCGGCGTCTTCCACCTCCAGCAGCGGTTCCAGCCAGTAGAGGCCGCGGGAGCTGGTGCGGCGCAGTTCCAGCGGCAGTTGCCGGCGCTCGGCCTCGCGGGCCAGGGCGGCGGCCACTTGTTCCGCGCCCACGGCGCGGGCGACGGAGTCGCGGGGGAGGAAGAGCTTCAGCATGCGCCATCCTCCAGGCAGCCGTTGACCAGCTCGCGCAGGCGCTCGGCGGTGAGCCGCGCGTGCAGCCGGCCGTCCAGCTCCAGGGCCGGCGAGCAGGCGCAGGCGCCCAGGCAGTACACCGGGCGCAGGCTGATGTTGCCGTCGGCGCTGGTGCCGTGGTCGTCCAGCGCCAGCTGCTCGCGCAGCTGCGCGGCCAGGCGCTCGGCGCCCATGCTCTGGCAGGACTCGGCGCGGCACAGGCGCAGGGTATGGCGCGCCGGCGGCGCGGTGCGGAAGTCGTGGTAGAAGCTGATCACCCCGCGCACCTCGGCCTGGCTGAGGTTGAGGGCATGGGCGATTTCCGCGACGGCCAGGTCGGGAACGTACCCGCAGCCGTCCTGGATGGCGTGGAGGATCGGCAGCAGGGCGCCGGGGGTGTCCTTCTCGCGTGCCAGCACGTCGTGGATCAGGGGCAGGTGAAGCGTCTCATCAGGCATACAGCGTACCTCGGCATCGCGGACCGGCCTGCCTTGGCGGCAAACCTCCGGTGTCTTCGGCTGCGGCGTACCGTCCACGTCACGGCGGCGTGGTCACCCGGTCGCCCTCCCTGCCGCCGGCCGGGTGTCTTGACGCACCGGTCCGGGGGCATCCTGCAAGCTTGCCATCCTGCTCGCCCGGGGTTTGCACCCAAGCGACCCGGCGCATCCTGAAACCGACCTGCGCCCTGGCCCGGCGTCTTCCCTATTAGCGGGTTTAGCTGGTGTGCAGGCGCGGCGCCAGGGGTTGCCGATCGGCGGAAGCGCCGGGGCAACAGCGAATCAACAGTTGTTGCTCAGATAACAACAAGCCGCCCGCGCCAGGCCGCGCAAACCGGCCCGGCGGCCGCTGGAATGGTTATTGCTCGGCCCTGCGTGCAGTTCAATTTCGCCGGCCGGGCCCATGGCGGCCGCGGCCGAAGGTTCATTGCCGGGGCGGCGCCCGCCTGAAGGCCGCCCCGACCGACGAGGGATCCCGTGTGAGCGCCAACCAGCAAAGCCGCATCCTCAACCCTTTGCAGATCGCCCGCCAGCTGGCCGCCGGTTTTGCCGAGAACGCCGCCGAACGCGACGAGCGCGGCGGCACGCCCAAGGCCGAGCGCGACGCCATCCGCCACAGCGGCCTGCTGGCCCTGAGCATTCCCGGCGCCTTCGGCGGCCATGGCGCGGACTGGTCGCTGACCCTGGAGGTGGTCCGCGAGTTCGCCCGGGCCGACAGTTCGGTGGCCCACGTGTTCGGCTTCCACCACCTGATGCTGGCCACCGTGCGCCTGTTCTCGCGCCCGGAGCAGTGGCAGCCGTGGTTCGAGCTGACCGCGCGCAAGAACTGGTTCTGGGGCAATGCCCTGAACCCGCTGGACACCCGCACCCAGGTGAAGTGGTTCGACGGCTGGTGCGAGTTCTCCGGCAAGAAGAGCTTCTGTTCCGGCGCCAACGACTCGGAGATGCTGATCGCCTCGGCGGTGGACGAAAGCGCCGGCGGCAAGCTGCTGATCGCCGCGCTGCCCAGCGGCCGCAGCGGCATCGGCGTGCACGACGACTGGGACAACATGGGCCAGCGCCAGACCGACAGCGGCAGCGTGACCTTCGAGCGGGTGCGCGTGGAGCGCTCCGAGCTGCTGCTGGACCCGGGCCCGCTGAGCACGCCTTTCGCCTGCCTGCGCCCGCTGCTGGCGCAGCTGATCTTCGCCCACATGTTCCTCGGCATCGCCGAAGGCGCCTTCGAGGAATTCCGCGGCTACACCCTCAAGGAGGCGCGGCCCTGGTTCCGCTCCAGCGCCGAGAGCATCAGCGAGGACCCGTACGTGCTGCGCCACTACGGCGACTTCTGGGTCGGCCTGGAAGGCGTGCGCCTGCTGGTGGAGCGCGCCGCCGCGCAGTTCGACGCGGCCTGGGGCAAGGAACAGCGCCTGGGTGCCGAGGAGCGCGCGGAGCTGGCCATCGCCATCGGCACCGCCAAGGTCGCCGCCACCCGCGTGGGCCTGGAACTCTGTAGCCGCCTCTTCGAAGTCACCGGCGCCCGCGCCACCCACGCCGCGCTGCGGCTGGACCGGCACTGGCGCAACCTGCGCACCCAGAGCCTGCACGACCCCCTCGATTACCGCGTCCAGGAGCTCGGCGCCTGGGCGCTCAACCGGCAGCGACCTTCGCCCACGTTCTACTCGTAAGGAAGCCCATGCAACTGCTGACCCTCCCACCCAACCCGACACTGGCCACCTCGATCCGGGCAACCGCACAGGTCTTCGAAGACCCGAAATCGCAGGCGCTTCTCTCCCATTTGCAACAGGTCGCCCCCAGCGAGGCCAGCGTCCTGATCATCGGCGAGACCGGCACGGGGAAGGAGCTGGTCGCACGTCACATCCACAATTTGAGCGGCCGGCGCGACCGGCCCTTCGTCGCGGTGAACTGCGGGGCCTTCTCCGAATCCCTGGTGGAGGCCGAGCTGTTCGGCCACGAGAAGGGCGCCTTCACCGGCGCTCTCAGTGCCAAGGCTGGCTGGTTCGAGGCGGCCAACGGCGGCACCCTGTTCCTCGACGAGATCGGCGATTTGCCGATGCCCATCCAGGTCAAGCTGCTGCGCGTGCTGCAGGAGCGCGAAGTGGTGCGCCTGGGCTCGCGCAGGGGCATCCCGATCGACGTGCGGGTGCTGGCGGCCACCAACGTGCAACTGGAGAAGGCGATCAACGCCGGGCATTTCCGCGAGGACCTGTACTACCGCCTCAACGTCGTCACCCTGCAGCTGCCCGCGCTGCGCGAGCGGCGCGGCGACATCCTGCCGCTGGTGCGGCACTTCATCGGCACCTACGGGCGCAAGCTCGGCTTCGAGGCGGTCGACCTGAGCGACGCAGCGTCACGCAAGCTGGCGGAGTACGACTGGCCGGGCAACATCCGCGAGCTGGAGAACGTCATCCACCACACCCTGCTGGTCTGCCAGGGCGGCCGCATCGAGGCCGACGACCTGCGCCTGCCGGGGCTGCGCCCGGAACGCCTGGAGGGCGCGGCCGGCGCCGACGAGCCGCTGGAGGCGCAGCTGGAACGCGCCTTCCTGCGCCTGTTCCGCGAGCGCGGCGGCGACGTGCATGGGCAGGTGGAAAGCCTGCTGGTGCGCGAGGCCTACCAGTTCTGCCATGCCAACCAGGTGCACACCTCCGACCTGCTGGGGCTCAGCCGCAACATCGTCAGGGCCCGGCTGATCGCCGCCGGCGAACTGGTGGTGAACAAGCGCCGCACGCCGGCGCCGTTGGCCAGCCGTATCGTGCGGTTGTCGATCTGAACTGGGCGGAGGAGGACGGGCGAGCACAGCTTTTCGTAGGAGCGAGCTTGCTCGCGAACGGGGCTTCCCGTGGCTTCGGTGCCAGGACCAAGAGCACCCTCTCCCCAGCCCTCTCCCTGAAGGGAGAGGGGGCTTGTCTGTGCCAGCGGAAAGCATGGCTTCAGCCGGAAACCACCGGCGTGTCCGGCTAACTCCAGACTACCCAGCTCTGCCGAACGGTCCCCTCTCCCTTCAGGGAGAGGGTTAGGGAGAGGGGCGGAGTCAGCCCAATGCACCGGCACAACCGGGAAACGCCTGTAGCGCTCCCTGCAATCGCGGATAAATCCGCTCCTACAAGGAAAGACGCACCCGTAGGATGGGTTGAGCGAAGCGATACCCATCACCGCAACCGCATGGGTTTCGCAAGCTCAACCCATCCTACGAAGGGCGCTTCGGCGCGGCTGGCGTCCCGTCATGCCCCGCGCGGGCGGCGGCCGGGGACGAAGTGGGTCGGGTCGTTGTAGCCCGGCGTGGAGGCGTGGCCGGGGGTGACCAGGGCGTCGACGAAGGCTTCGTCCTCGGCGTCCAGGCGCACGTCCAGCGCCTTCAGGTAGTCCTGCCATTGCTCCTCGGTGCGCGGGCCGACGATGGCCGCGCTGACCAGGGCGTTGTTCAGCACCCAGGCGATGGCGAACTGCACCACGCCGACGCCACGCGCCTCGGCGTGGGCCTTCAGCTTCTGCGCGATCTCCAGGGACTCCGCGCGCCATTCGGTCTCCAGGATGCGCTTGTCCTGGCGCCCGGCGCGGCTGTCCGCGGCCGGCTCCACGCCCGGCAGGTACTTGCCGCTGAGCACGCCGCGGGCCAGCGGGCTGTAGGGCACCACGCCCAGGCCGTGGAATTCGGCGGCGGTGAACTGCTCGGTCTCGGCCTGGCGGTTCACCAGGTTGTACAGCGGCTGGCTGGCGATGGGCCGGGGCACGCCCAGGCGCTCGGCCACGTGGACCACCTCGGCGATGCGCCAGCCGCGGTAGTTGGACAGCCCCCAGTGGCGCACCTTGCCCTGGGCGATGGCGTCGCCGATGGCCGCGACCGTTTCCTCCAGCGGCGTCTGCGGGTCCTCGCGGTGCAGGTAGTAGAGGTCCAGGTAGTCGGTGCCCAGGCGTTTCAGGCTGGCATCCAGGGCCGCGGCGATGTGCTTGCGGCCCAGGCCGCGGCGGTTCGGCCAGGCGTCCGCCGGGCCCATGCCGACCTTGGAGGCCAGTACCCAGTCGTCGCGGCGCGCGGCGATGGCCTGGCCGACGATTTCCTCCGAGCGCCCGTCGTTGTAAACGTCGGCGGTGTCGATGAAGTTGATCCCGCGCTCCAGCGCCTGGTCGATGATGCGCCGCGAGGCGGCGGCATCGGTCTGGCCGCCGAACATCATGCTGCCCAGCGCCAGGGGGGAGACCTGCAGGCCGGAGCGGCCCAGGGTTCGGTAGTTCATGTCGCTCTCCGGTTGGGAAATTCAGACCGCCTCGGCCTCTTCCTGGAACAGCCCGTCGGACTGCCGGCTCCACAGGCGGTAGTACTGGCCGCGCTTCTTCAGCAGCTCCTGATGGCTGCCGTCCTCGACCACGCGGCCCTTGTCGAAGACGATGATGCGGTCAAGGTGCGCCACCGTCGACAGGCGGTGGGCCACCACGATCACGGTCTTGCCCTGCATGATGCTGTCCAGCTGGTCCTGGATGAAGCGCTCGGTGATGGAATCCAGGCTGGAAGTGGCCTCGTCCATCACCAGGATGGGTGCGTTCTTCAGCAGCACCCGGGCGATGGCGATGCGCTGCCGCTGGCCGCCGGACAGCTTGACGCCGCGCTCGCCCACCAGGGAATCGTAGCCGTGCTCCATGCGCTCGATGAAGGCGCTGGCGCCGGCGCCGTGGATGGCCGCGGCCAGTTCCTCGGCGCTGGCCTCCAGGCGCCCGTAATGGATGTTCTCGCGGATGCTGCGGTGGAACAGCCCCGGCTCCTGGGGGATCAGGCCGATCTGCCGGTGCAGCGAGTGCTGCGTCACCTCGCGGATGTCCTGGCCGTCGATCAGCACCTGGCCGCCGTCGACGTCGTACAGGCGCAGCAGCAGGTTGAGCAGGGTGGACTTGCCGGAGCCGGAGAAGCCCACCAGGCCGACGCGCTGGCCGGCCGGGATGCGCAGGTCGAGCTGCTCGAAGATCGGCTGGCCGGGGTGGTAGCCGAAGCGCACGCCGCGGAACTCGACGTTGCCCTGGCGCACCTCCAGGCGGCGGGCGTCGGGGCTGTCGACCACCTCGTGGGGGCGGATCAGGGTGCGCACGCCGTTGGCGATGTTGCCGGTGGCCTCGAACAGCTCCAGGAAGCGCCGCGACAGGCTGGCCACGTCGTTGATGATCAGCAGCGCCATGCTGGTGGCCATGACGAAGGCGGCGATGCTGATGGCGCCGCTGCGCCACAGCCACAGGGTGAGCAGCAGCATGCCGATCTTCAGGGCCATGCCGCAGCTGTTCTGGAACCAGCGGATCTTCTCCATGTAGCCCAGCGAGCGGCCGGCCGCCGCCAGTTCGCGGTCCAGGTAGCCGGACAGGTAGTCCAGCTCGTGGGAATGCCGGGCGAACAGGCGCACGTTGCTCAGGTTGGTCACCGCGTCCACCACCTTGCCGGTGCTGATGCTGCGCGCTGCGGAGTACTGCTGCGCCAGCGGGTGGCTGCGCCGGGCGAGTAGGAAGGAGACGGCGATGAACAGCACCGACCAGCCCAGCATGAACGCCGCCAGCAGGCCCGAGGCGCTGGCCAGCACCAGGCTCGCCAGGCTCAGGGTGACCAGCAGCGGGATCAGGTCGAAGAGCAGGATGTTCATGGTCTGGTTCACCCCCATGGCGACTTCCGAGACCTTGTGCGCCAGGGCGCCGGCGAACTCGTTGCTGACGAAGCGGTGCGAGTGCTGCTGCAGGTAGGCGTAGACGGTGTGGGTGACGCGCGCCCGCTGGCGCGGCAGCACGCGGATGTTGATGGTGTTGGCGCTGCGGGTGAAGACCACCTCCAGGGCCACCAGCACGGCGAAGCCGGCCACCGGCCAGAACAGCGCCTCGGGCGTGCCGCTGGCGTTCACCAGGCGGGTGACCTGGCCCAGGCTCCAGGGGATCAGCACGGTGCAGACCACCGCGGTGATCTGCAGCAGCAGGATCGCCAGGTAGGCCCAGCGGTACTGGCTGACGAAGTGGATGACGAAAGGTACCGGCGCCTCCGGCAGGTAACGGATGTTCCAGGCGTGGGCCTGGCGTTCGCCGGCGGTGTCGTCCGGGGTGTGGCTCATGGCGGGTAAAGTCCTTCAGGCATGGGTCAGGGGCAGCAGGTAGCGGGTCACCGGGAAGGCCGTGCCGTCCTCCCCGAAGACCCGCGAGGCGTTGCTTTGCGGGGTGAAGCCGGCGGTGCGGTAGAAGCGCTCGGCGCGCGCGTTGCCGTCCAGCGCCCACAGGGTGATGCGGGCGAAGCCCGCGGCCTCCAGGGCCTGGCGCGAGGCCAGCCAGAGCGCGCGGCCGATGCCGGCGGACCAGGCCGCCGGCACCAGGTAGATGGAATAGAGCTCGCCGGTGCCGGGCTCGACGTCGGTGTCGCGGCTGGGGCCGAAGGAGCTCCAGCCGACCACCACGCCCTCATGCTCGGCCACGCGGATGTCGCGGTTGCCGTTGCGGATGGCGTTGTCGATGAAGTCGACGCGGCGCTGCAGGTTGTCGGCCAGGCCCTGCAGGTAGCTGTCCGGCAACAGCCCGCGGTAGGTCGCCTGCCAGCTCTGCACGTGAGCTTCGGCGATGGGCCGGGCATCGCCTGGGCGAACGGTACGGATCAGCGCGGGAATGGGCTCAGCCATGGGCGGTCTCCTTGGGGCATGCGTTATCGGCGAGCGAGGGCCTGGCGTGGCCGCTGATCGAGGCTCCGGCGGTTTCGCCCAGGCGGCGGAACGACAGCGCCGAGGCGGCGCACAGCAGCGCCCCGGCGAGCATTGCCAGGGACAGGTCGGCGACCTGCGGCTGGGCATGGCCCTGGGCGTGGATCACCAGCCCCAGCAGGCTGGCGGCCAGGCCCACCGCCAGGCTCATGGCCAGTTGCATGGACATCGCCGACAGGCTGCTGGCGCGGCTGGCCAGCTCGCGTGGCACCTCGCAGAAGGTCAGGGCGCCGAGGGTGCTGAACTGCAGCGAGCGCAGCAGGCCGCTCAGGTACAGCAGGCCCAGCAGCAGCCACAGGGGCGTGTCGGCGCGCAGCAGGGCGCAACCGACGATGGACAGGGCGCAGAGCAGGGCGTTGCCGACCAGGGTGCGGCGGAAACCCAGGCGCTGGACGATGCGCACCGAGAGGAACTTCACGCTCAGCGCGCCGGCGCCGCCGGCGAGGGTCAGCAGCCCGGCGTCCAGCGCCCCCAGGCCGAAGCCCAGCTGCAGCATCAGCACCATCAGGAACGGCTGCGCGGCGCTGCCCAGGCGGAACAGGTTGCCGCCCCAGATCGCCGTGGCGAAGGTGGGGATGCGCAGCAGGCCGAGGTCGATCAGCGGCGCCGCGTGGCGCCGGGCATGGCGCCAGTAGGCCAGCGCGGCGCAGGTGCCGGCGGCCAGCAGCGCGGCCACCGCCGGCAGCGGCAGCAGGCGGTGGCCCAGGGCCTCGAAGCCGAACACCAGCGCCGCCAGGGCGCAGCCGCTGAGCAGGAAGCCGCGGCGGTCCAGGCGCCGCTGCGGATCGCCCGGGAAGTCGGGGACGAAGCGCAGGATCAGGACGATGCCCAGTGCGCCGATGGGCAGGTTGACCAGGAAGATCCAGTGCCACGACAGCAGGTCCACCAGCAGCCCGCCCAGCGGCGGGCCGAGCAGCGGCCCGACCAGCGCCGGGATGGCCAGCGCGGCCATGTTGCGCAGCAGGGTGTCGGGCGTCGACCAGCGCAACAGCAGCACCTGGCCCACCGGCGCCATCAGCGCCCCGGCGGCGCCCTGGGCCAGGCGCGCCAGGGACAGCTGCAGCAGCGAGGTGGACGCCGCGCAGGCCAGCGAGGCGAGCATGAACAGGCCGATAGCCGCCAGCAGCACCCGGCGCGGGCCGAAGCGGTCGGCCACCCAGCCGCTGACCGGCACGAACAGCGCCACCGCCAGCAGGTACAGCGACACCACCAGGTTCATGCGCACCGCGGCCTCGCCGAAGTCGGCGGCCATCTGCGGCAGCGCGGTGAGCACCGCGGTGCTGTCCAGCAGCTCCATGAACAGCGCGGCGCCGGTGATCATCGGCACCAGGCGGCCGTTTTGCTTGGCAAGGCTCATAGCCGGCCACCGTCGCCAGGCGTGGCCAGGTTGCGGATATAGCGCTCCAGCGGCGCCCGGAACGGCATAACGTCGTCGTCCTGCCGTTCCACCAATACCTGCAGCAGCCTCGCCAGCAGTCGCTGGGCGAGGGACGCGTATTGCGCGCTGTCGTAGAGCGCGAGCGCATGGAAGAGGAAGGCCGCATTGTTCGTATGCGCCAGCGCCGAGAGCGTCTGCAGGCTCTCCTGAGCCCGCCCCATGACCCTCAGCGACGAGCCCAGGCCGAGTATCGCGATCACCTCCTCCCGTTCGTCCAGCCCCAGGGCCAGGGCATTGCGGTAATGGTCGATGGCCTCGGCTTCCCGCGAGGCCTGGTCGAGCTTCAGGGCCTTGCGGAAATGCCATCGCGCGACATCGCCATCCGCGCTGCCGACGATCGGGACGCCGGCCGCTTCGCTCTTCTCCAGCAGGTGCAGGGCGGGTGCATCGTTCCTTGGCCCCAGGTCCCGCCAGCCACTGCTTCGGTAGAACCTCCAGGCCGCCTGGTTGGCCGGGCTCACGGACAGGCGCAGCGTGCGACAGCCGAGTCGTTGGAGAAAGCTTCGAGCGTAGGATTCCAGGACTCGGCCCAGCCCTTCGCCGCGCCTTTCCGGTACCAGGTAGAAGAGATGGACGTAGCCCTGCGGCCCCTCGGCCGACTCCAGCAGGCTCATCTCGATCTGCCCGATGACCTGTTCGCCGTCGTGGAGGAACACGGCGCTGCCGGGCAGCTTGTGCAGGCGCTCCCGCAGCCAGTCCAGGTAGCGCGCCGCGCCATTGCCGTCGTTGCCGTGGAAGGGAATGGTCGAGCCATAGGCACAGTGTGCCGTGTCTTCTCTGAAGCGAACGCACAGTTCGGCATGGGCGTGTGGGTCGATGGGGCGGAATTGCAGTTGCGCTTTCCCCGGCATCAGAACAGCCCCGAGGTCGGCGGCTCGCTGCCCTTCAGGCGCCAGGCGCCGACCACCGCGGCCTTCCAGTGGCGCGGGTTGTGGTTGGCCAGGGTGCGGGCGTTGCGCCAGTGGCGGTCGAGGTTGTGCTGGCGGCCGGTAGTGGAGGCGCCGCCGACGTCGAACAGCAGTTCGGCGGCCTTGAGCGCCGATTCCACGGCGATGTACTGGGCCTGGGCCACTTCCACCGCGGCGAGGTTCACCGCGTCGTGGTCGAGGCCCGCCGCCCAGGCTTCGTCGAGGCGCTCGGCGGCGCGCAGGATCACCGCCTCGGCGGCCAGGGCGCGGGCGGAAATCTCGCCCACGGCGAATTCCACGTAGGGGTCGTCCACCGAGCGCTGCGCGCTGCTGTGCTTGATCGGCCGGGCGTGGTCGCGGGCGAAGGCCACGGCGTCGGTCAGGGCGTTGCGGGCGATGCCGGCTTCCACCGCGCCGAGGAACAGTTGCAGGAAGGGCGTGACGATGGAGCGCTGGCCTTCCTCCACTACCCGCGGGCGGATTTCCCCCGGTTGCACCAGCAGGTCGTTCAGGCGCGTGGTGCCGCTGGCGGTGAGGCGCTGGCCCATGGCGTCGAAGTCGTCCAGCAGTTCCAGGCCCTCGCGGTCGCGCGGGACCACGAAGGACACCGGCTTGTCGTCCTCGTCCAAGGCCACCGCGCTGACCCAGTCGGCGTACAGCGAGCCGGTGCTGTAGAACTTGCTGCCGCTGGCGCGGAAGGCCTCGCCGTCGCGGCGCAGGCGCGCGCTCACCGCGCCGTTGGCGCCGCCGATTTCCCAGCCGGCGTTGCCGAACACCTCGCCGGCGAGGAAGCGCGGGAACCAGCGCTGCTGCTCGGCCTGGTCGCCGCGGGCGAGCAGGCCCTCGATGAAGGCGAAGCTGGGGCGCAGCGACTGGGCGACGTTGGAGTCCACCGCCGCCAGGTCGATGACGAACTGCACGGTGTCGCGCACGCTGGCGCCGGCGCCGCCGTATGCGGCGGGGATGCGCAAGCACAGCAGGTGGTCGGCGGCCAGGGCGCGCACCTGTTCGTGGGGCAGCTGGCGCAGGCGCTCGCGTTCGGCGGCGCCCTCGGCGATGGCGGCCAGGCGCGGCACGGCGCGGCGGCGCAGCTCGGCCAGGTCGAGGGGGGCGGGGGGCAGGGTGGTTGCGGCGGGTGTAGGCATCTTCAGGTCCATCTCGGGAAAGGAATCAGGCCGGCGCCTGGGCGAAGCGCAGCGGCGCGCTGGCCTGGTGCAGGGCCGCCGGGTCGCGGTAGCGGGCGCCATGGTGGTCGGCGGGCAGGCGCGCGTGGCCGGCGCCGAACAGCCGTTCGCGCAGGGTCTCGCCGTCGTTGTAGGCCTCGCGGAAGCGGCCGCGGCGGCGCAGCTCGGGCACCACCAGTTCGATGAAGTCGCGCGCGGTGTGCGGGGTGAGGAACTGGCGCAGGTTGATGCCGTCGATACCGTCCTCGTCGAGCCATTTCTCGATCTCGTCGGCCACCACCTTCGGCGTGCCGGCGACGAAGAAGCGGCCCTCGTCGAAGCCGCCCAGGCGCTTCACCAGCTGGCCCACGGTGGCCTGCGGGTCGCTGGCCAGCAGCGCCGCCCAGGGCCCGCCGCCGGGCAGCTCGGCCAGCGGCGTGTGCGCCGGGAAGGCGGCCAGGTCGACGCCCGACTGCATGTGCGCCAGGGCGCCGTCGAGGCTCTGCAGGCGCCGGTAGTCTTCCAGCTTGGCCTGCACTTCCAGGTCGTTGCGGCCGACGATCACCGCCGCCTGGACGATGAACTTGATGCCCGCCGGATCGCGCCCGTGGGCGCGGGCGCGTTCGCGCATGTGGGCGATGTTGCGGCGCACCGCCGCCGGCGTCGGGCCGCCGGTGAACACCACTTCGGCGTGGCGCCCGGCGAACTCGGTGCCGGCCGGCGAGCCGGTGGCCTGGAACAGCACCGGGGTGCGCTGCCGCGAGGGCTGGCAGAGGTGCGGGCCGGCGACCCTGAAGTGCTCGCCGACGTGGTCGATGTAGCGCACCTTGGCCGGGTCGGTGTAGATGCGCCGCTGGCGGTCGGCGATCACCGCGTCGTCGTCCCAGGAGCCTTCCCAGAGCTTGTAGAGCACGTCCAGGTATTCGTCGGCGATCTCGTAGCGGCGGTCGTGGGGCACCTCATCGTCCAGGCCGAAGTTGCGCGCGGCGTTGGGCAGGTAGGAGGTGACGATGTTCCAGCCGACGCGGCCGCGGGTCAGGTGGTCGAGGGTGCTCATGCGCCGGGCGAAGGCGAAGGGCGGCTCGTAGGTGGTGGAGAAGGTGGCGCCGAAGCCCAGGTTGCGGGTCACCGCGGCCATCGCCGGGATGACCAGCAGCGGGTCGTTGCTGGGCACCTGCACGGCTTCGCGCAGGGCCGTCTCGGGGCCGCCGCGGAAGCGGTCGTAGACGCCCACCACGTCGGCCAGGAAGACGCCGTCGAAGGTGCCGTGCTCCAGCAGTTGCGCCAGTTCCGTCCAGTAGTCGATGTCGTTGAAGCGGTGCCGCTGGTTTTCCGGGTGGGCCCAGAGGCCGTGGACGATGTGGCTGACGCAGTTCATCTCGAACAGGTTAACGTGCAATGGCTTCGACACGGATGCGGCGCTCCCGGGGTTGCGGCAGGTGGGGGATGGCGCCCAGCAGGGCGCGGGTGTAGTCGTGCTGCGGGCGGGCGAAGACCTCGCGCACCGGGCCGCTCTCGACGATGTGGCCGTCCTTCATCACCAGCACGCGGTCGCTGACGTGGCGCACCACGCCCAGGTCGTGGGAGATGAACAGGCAGGCCAGGCCCAGGCGCTGCTTGAGGTCGGCGAGCAGGTCGAGGATCTGCGCCTGCACCGAGACGTCCAGCGCCGACACCGGCTCGTCGCACACCAGGATTTCCGGCTGCGCCGCCAGGGCGCGGGCGATGGCGATGCGCTGGCGCTGGCCGCCGGACAGCTCGATGGGCCGGCGCTGCAGCATGCCCGCCGGCAGGCGCACCAGTTCCAGCAGTTCGCGCGCCCGCTGCTGGCGCTCGGCGCGGCTGCCGCCGGCCCGGGCCAGGGCCTCGTCGAGGACGCGGGCCACGCTGTAGCGCGGGTCGAAGGAGGCCAGCGGGTCCTGGAACACCACTTGGATGCGGCGCCTCTCGCGGCGCTGGGCGAGGGCGTCGAGGGCGCTCCAGGCCTGGCCGCGCAGGTACACCTCGCCGCTGTCGGGGCGCTCCAGGCCGAGGATCATGCGGGTGAGGGTGGTCTTGCCCGAGCCGGATTCGCCGACGATGCCCAGGGTCTCGCCGGCGCGCAGGGTGAAGGAGGCGTTGGCCACCGCCTGCTGCGCCGCGCCGTTCGGGCCGCGGAAGTGCTTGGCCAACTGCTGCGCCTCCAGCACCACCGGCTGGGTGCCGAGGCTGGCCGGCGGCGGCTCGCTGGCGGCGGGCTGCGGCGCATGGCTGAGGTGCACCGCGGAGGCGGCGCGCAGCAGCGAGCGGGTGTAGGGGTGGCGCGGGTCTTCCAGCACCTGGTCGACCGGGCCTTCCTCGACTATCACGCCGTGCTGCATCACCGCCACGCGGTGCGCCAGGCGCGCCACCACCGCCAGGTCGTGGCTCACCACCAGCATGGCGCGGTTGCGCTGGCGCAGGCTTTCCAGCAGGTCGAGGACCTGCGCCTGGACGGTGGCGTCCAGCGCCGTGGTGGGTTCGTCGGCGATCAGCAGGTCGGGGTCGCAGGCGATGGCCGAGGCGATCAGCGCGCGCTGGCGCAGCCCGCCGGAGAGCTGGTGCGGGTACTGGCGGGCGCGCAGCTCGGCCTCGGGCACGCCCACCGCGCGCAGCAGCTCGATGACCTTCTGCCGGCGCCGCTCGCGGTCCAGGGACGTATGCAGGCGCAGCGGCTCGTCGATCTCGCGGCCCACCTGGCGCAGCGGGTCGAGCGAGCCGAGGGCGTCCTGCATCACGAAGCCGATGCGCGAGCCGCGCAGCTCGCGCCACTGGCGGCCGCCGAGGTTCAGCAGGTCCTGGCCGTCGAAGGCCAGGCGCCGCGCGCGGATCTGCGCGCCGGCGCCGGTGAGGCCGGCCAGGGTGCGCGAGGTGACGCTCTTGCCCGAGCCGGACTCGCCGACCAGGGCCAGGCATTCGCCGGGGTAGAGGCTGAAGGACACCTGCTGCAGCACCGGCTGGGCGCGGCCGAAGGCGACGTCCAGGTCGGCCACTTCCAGCAGCGGGCGGAACGGGTTGATCAAAGTGGTCATGGGCGTTTGCCCTCGCTGTAGCGCAGCAGGGCGCGGCCGAGCACGGTCACGGCGACCACGGTGAGGGTCACCGCCGTGCCCGGTGCCGCGACCAGCCACCAGGCGTTGGAGAGGAAGTTGCGGCCGACCGAGAGCATCGAGCCCCATTCGGGCGCCGGCGGCGGCGCGCCGAAGCCGAGGAAGCTCAGCGAGGCGCCGGCGGCGATGTTGGCGCCAATGCCCAGGGTGGCCAGGATCAGCACCGGGCGGATGGCGTTGGGCAGCAGGTGGCGCCAGATCACCGCCGGCCGCGACAGGCCCAGGGTGACCGCCGCCTCGACGTAGGCCGCGCCGCGCACCACCTTCGCCTGGGCCCGCACCAGGCGGGCGTAGCGCGGGATGCCGGCGATGCCCACGGCGAGCATGGCGTTGACCAGCCCCTGGCCCCAGAAGGTGATGATGACCAGGGCCAGCAGCAGTTCCGGGAAGGCCAGCAGCACGTCGATGCCGCGCATCGCCGCGGCGTCCAGCCAGCGCGGCCCGAGCCCGGCGGCCAGGCCCACGGCGATGCCGCCGAGCAGGCCGATGGCGGTGGCCGCCAGGCCCATCAGCAGCGATGGCCGGGCGCCGTGGACCAGGCGCGCGAGCAGGTCGCGGCCGTTCTCGTCGGTGCCCAGCCAGTGCGCCGCGCTGGGCGCCTGGAAGGCGTGGCGGGCGCTGGCCAGCAGCGGGTCGGTGGCCACCAGCCAGGTCGGCGCCAGGCTGGCGAGCACCAGCAGCGCCAGGAACACCCCGGCCAGCGTCAGGCCCGGACGGGCCAGGGCCGCGCCGAGGAAGGCGGGCAGCTGGCGGCGCCGCGACGGCGCGGGCAGCAGGCGGGGCAGTGCGGTCGACGGACCGGCCATGGGCGTTCTCCTGTCAGGGCGCCGGGTTCGGCAGGCGCGCGTGGATGGCGTCGATGGCGGCGAGCGCCTCCGGCGTCAGCTGCAGCTCGGCGGCGTCGAGGTTCTGCGCCAGTTGCTCCAGGCTGGTGGCGCCGTTCAGCGCGCTGGCCACGAAGGGCTTGGCGATGACGAAGGCCAGGGCCAGTTGCGCCGGCGCCAGGTCCAGCTCACGGGCCAGCTCGACGTAGGCGCGGGTGGCCTGCTGCGCCTCGGCGCTGGCGTAGCGGGCGAAGCGGCCGTAGGCGGAGCCGGCGCTCAGGCGCGCGCCGGCCGGCTGGGCGCCGTCCAGGTACTTGCCGGTGAGTACGCCGAAGGCCAGCGGCGAATAGGCCAGCAGGCCGATGCGCTCGCGGTGGCTGAACTCCGCCAGGCCCGTCTCGTACTGGCGGTTGAGCAGGCTGTAGGGGTTCTGCACGCTGAGGATGCGCGGCAGGCCCAGGCGCTCGGACTGTTTGAGGAACTCGGCCACGCCCCAGGGCGTTTCGTTGGACAGGCCGATGTGGCGCACCCGCCCGGACTTCACCAGTTCGGCCAGGGCGGCGAGGGTTTCGCCGATGTCGTCGCTCTGCTCGTCGTCCACCCAGGGGTAGTCGCGGGTGCCGAAGAAGTTGGTGCTGCGGCTGGGCCAGTGCAGCTGGTAGAGGTCCAGGTAGTCGGTCTGCAGGCGGTCGAGGCTGCCGTCCAGGGCGCTGCGCAGGGTGGCCAGGTCGAAGCGCGTGGCGCCGTCGCGGATGTGCTGCATGTGCCCGCTCTGGCGCGGCGGGCCGACGATCTTGCTGGTCAGGACGATGTCCTGGCGGCGCTTGCTGCGCGCAAGCCAGGTGCCGATGAAGCGCTCGGTGTCGCCCCAGGTGTCGGCCCGGGACGGGGTGGGGTACATCTCGGCGGCGTCCACCAGGTTGACGCCGCGCGAGAGCGCGTAGTCGAGCTGGCGGTGGGCGTCGGCCTCGCTGTTCTGGTGGCCCCAGGTCATGCTGCCGAGGCCGATGACGCTGACCTTGAGGTCGCTGTTGCCGAGTGGGCGGTAGTTCATGCCGGTGGTCTCTCGCAGGTTCAGGCCGAAGCGGCCGCGGGTTGTTCGTAGCGGCTGGCCGGGTAGGGCAGGCCGAGGTGTTCGCGCAGGGTGCTGCCCTGGTATTCGTGGCGGAACAGCCCGCGCTTGCGCAGGCGCGGCACCACTTCGTCGACGAAGCTCTCCACGCCCGAGGGGAAGCTGTCGGGCATGATGTTGAAGCCGTCGGCGGCGCCGGCGAGGAACCATTCCTCCAGGCTGGCGGCGACCTGCTCGGGGGTGCCCACCAGCAGCCGGTGGCCGACCAGGATGCGCCGCGACAGCTGGCGCACGCTGAGGTTCTCGGCGCGGGCCAGGTTCAGCTGGGCTTCGAGGAAGCCGTGGGAGCCCTTCTCGAATTCGTTGACCGGGCCGATGCGCTGCCAGGGCAGCGGCGCGTCCGGGTCCAGCTCGCTGGCGTCGATGCCGATGCGCTGGGCGATCTGCCGCAGCAGGCCGCCTTCGCCCAGGTAGCTGTTCAGCCGCTCGAAGCGCTCCAGGGCCTCGGCCTCGGTGCTGCCGATCACCGTGGACAGGCCGGGCATGATCTTCAGGTGCTCGGGGTTGCGCCCCCACTGGCGGGCGCGCTGCTTCATCTCGCGGTAGAAGGCCTGGCCGTCGGCGAGGGTGGTCTGGGTGGTGAAGATGGCGTCGGCGAAGCGCGAGCCCAGGGCCTTGCCGCCCTCCGAGGAGCCGGCCTGGAATAGCACCGGGCGGCCCTGGGGCGAGCGCGGCACGTTGAGCGGGCCCTTGACCGAGAAGTAGCGGCCGACGTGGTCGATGGCGTGCACCCGGGCCGGGTCGGCGAAGCGCCCGGAGGCGGCGTCGCCGAGGATGGCGCCGTCTTCCCAGCTGTCCCACAGCTTGAGGGTGACGTCGACGAACTCCTCGGCGCGGGCGTAGCGGTCCACGTGCAGCGGCGCGCCGGCCAGGCCGAAGTTCTGCGCAGCGGCGTCGCCGGCATTGGTCACCACGTTCCAGGCCGCGCGGCCGCCGCTGATGTGGTCGACCGAGGCGATGCGCCGGGCCAGGTTGAAGGGTTCGTTGTAGGAGCTGGAGGCGGTGGAGATCACGCCGATGCGCTGGGTGGCCAGGGCCACCGCGGTGAGCAGCACGGTGGGCTCCAGGCGCCCGGCCGGCTGGCGGCCGACGTCGCCGGCCAGGGCCGGGCCGTCGGCGAGGAAGATGGCGTCCAGGGTGCCGCGCTCGGAGATGCGCGCGATGTTCTGGTAGTAGCCCACGTCCAGGTAGGCGGTGGGCGGCGCCTCGCCGGTGCGCCAGGCCGCGGCGTGGGCGCCGAAGCCGAGGATGTTCATGCCGATGCTCATTTGCCGCTGTGCGTTGCTCATGCCGGGGTCTCCTCGGTATCGGGGGCTTGCTGTTGCGCGGCCTTGGCGGCGGCGAAACGCTCGCTCCAGGCCTCGCTGGGAAGGGTGCCGTTGAGGTGGTAGTCGCCCAGGTAGGCCTCGCGCAGGATCGCCGGGTTGTGCGAGGCCAGGGTGCGGGCGTTGCGCCAGTGCCGGTCGAGCCGGCGGCCGCTGCTGGTGGCCGAGGCGCCGCCGACCTCGAAGAGCAGGGTGGCGGCCTCCAGCACCTGGGGCAGGACGATCTGCTGCGCCTGGTAGGCGTGGATGTCGGCCTCGGCGTACAGCTCGCGGCTGGCTTGGCCTGCGCGGTGCGCCTGCCAGGTGCGTTCGAGGGTGGCCGAGACGGCTTCCACCAGCGCCTCGGCGGAGAACGCCAGGCTGCCCAGGCGGCCCACCACGCGCTGCACCAGCGGGTCCTGGCGCGGCTCGGAGCGGCCGGGAATGCCGAAGGCGCGGGTGCGGCCCTGGACGAAGGCGACGGCGTCGCGCAGCACCGCCCGGGCGATGCCGGCCAGGGTGGCCAGGTGCACCTGCTGGTAGAAGGCGGTGATGTAGCTGTCGCTGCGCCCTTCGCCGAGCTTGAAGCGGCGGAACAACTGGTGTTCCTCGACGCGCACCTTGTCGAAGCGGGTGGTGCCGCTGCCGGTCAGCCGCTGGCCGAAGCCGTCCCAGTCGTCCAGGCGGGTGACGCCGGGCGCGTCGGTGGCCACGGCCACGGCGACGTGTTCGTCGCCGTCGCTGGCCGACACGGCGATCCAGTCGGCATAGAGGGTGCCGGTGCAGTAGTACTTCTCGCCGTCGAGCAGCCAGTGGTCGTCCTCGCGGGTGAGGGTGACGCTGTTGCCGGTGACTTCGCTGCGCTCGGCCATGGCCGCGCCGAACAGCTCGCCGCCGACGATGCGCGGGAACCAGTGCTGGCGGCTGGCTTCGTCGTCGTCGTTGAGGCGGCCTTCGACGAAGCCGAAGTGCGCGCGGAAGATCTGCGGCAGATTGGAGTCGGCCTCGCCGAGGCGGCGGACCAGGCGGAACAGCTGCGGCAGGCTGGCGCCCAGGCCGCCGTAGGCCAGGGGGATGCGCAGCGCGCCGAAGCCGGCCGCGCGCAGCCAGGCCACCGGCTCGTAGGCCAGCTCGCGCTGCTGC
Source organism: Pseudomonas sp. M1 (assembly GCF_022760135.1). Classification (NCBI taxonomy): domain Bacteria; kingdom Pseudomonadati; phylum Pseudomonadota; class Gammaproteobacteria; order Pseudomonadales; family Pseudomonadaceae; genus Pseudomonas; species Pseudomonas sp. M1. The sequence continues at coordinate 4,058,207 of NZ_CP094343.1, read as the reverse complement.
TCGCGCTCGATGGCGCCGGCGGCGATGCGCTGGAACACCGCTTCGAAGCGTTGCAGCAGGGCGTTGTCGTCGGGGTGCGCCGGCGCACTCGCGGCGGCGGGAAGGTCGTCGGGGAAGATCATCGCGGTGTCCTCGGGGCGGGCGATGGAAGGGGGCGGCGCCTGGTGGGCGTCGAACAGTTGGCGCAGCTGGGCCAGGGCGATGCTCGCGGTCATGCTCATGCCTCGCTCACCCGCGGGTCGACCAGGGCGTTGAGCAGGTCCACGGCCAGGTTCACCAGCACGTAGATCGCCGCCGCCAGCAGGGTGATGCCGAGCACTACGGGCACGTCCTTGTCGTTCACCGCGTTGAGCATCAGGCGGCCAATGCCCTGGCGGGCGAACAGGTTCTCGGTGATCACCGCGCCGCCCAGCAGCGCTGCGAAGACGAAGCCGGACAGGGTGATCAGCGGCGTCAGCGCATGACGCAGGGCGTGGCCCAGGCGCACGCCGGCCTCGGACAGGCCGCGGGCGCGGGCCATGGCGATGAAGGGCTGTTCGAGGATTTCCTCCAGCTCCTGGCGCAGCACCTGGGCCAGCACCGCGGCCACCGGCAGGGCCAGGGTGAGGATCGGCAGCACCAGGCTCTTCCAGCCGCGCGAGCCGGTGGGCGGCAGCCAGTGCAGCTGGAAGGAGAACACCAGCAGCAGGAGGATGCCGAGCACGAAGCTGGGCATGGACGACAGCAGCAGCTCGCCGCCGGAGGCCAGGCCGCGGGCCCAGGGCGCGCGGTTGGCGGTCAGCACCGCCGCGCTCACCGCCAGCAGCACCGCGGCCAGCGCCGCCCACAGGGCCAGCTGGGCGGTGGCGCCGACCTGCCCGGCGATGGCCTGGGCCACCGGGATGCGCAGGCGGTACGACTCGCCCAGGTCGCCCTGGACCAGGCGCCCCAGGTAGTGGGCGTATTGCACCGCCAGCGGCTGGTCCAGGCCGTAGTCGCGGCGCACCTGGGCGATGGCCTCGGCGGTGGGCATGGCGTCCGGTCCACCGAGGATGGCCAGGGCCGGGTCGCCGCCGCTGACGTTGAGGGCGACGAAGGTCAGGCTGGCGGCGCCCCAGAGCACCGCCAGGCCGCCGAGGAAACGCCAGAGGACGCGGCGCAGGGCATTCATGGTTGCGGCTCCCGGTCCAGCCAGACGCTGGTGAAGAAGGGCACGTTGTGCGAGCTGTCGAACACCACGCCCTTGACGTCGCGGCGGTAGGCGATGGTCAGCTGGCTTTCGTACACCGGCACCGCCGGCACCACTTCGGTGAGGCGTTGCTGGGCGGCGCTGTACAGGCGCTGCTGCTCGGCCGCGTCGGTGCTGCGGCGGGCGCGGGCGAGCAGGTCGTCGAGCTGGGCGTCGCGCAGGCGCGCGCTGTTCTGCCCGATCAGCTTCGGCGTGGCGATGGAGTTGCTGTGGTAGAGGATGTACAGCCCGTCCGGGGTGTTGGTGTGCCAGTAGCCGCCGACCAGCGCCTGGTAGTCGCCGGCGTAGCGCAGGTCGTTGACCTGGGCCTGGGGCAGCACGCGCAGGCCCAGGTCGATGCCGATCTTCTTCGCGTCGGCCTGCATGGCCACCGCCACGTTGGCCGGCAGCGCCGGGCTGTCGATCATCAGCAGGGTGGCGGCCAGGCGCCGGCCGTCGCGGCTGCGGTAGCCCTCTGTGTCGCGCGCGGTCCAGCCGGCCTCGTCGAGCAGGGCGTTGGCCGCGGCCACGTCGTAGCCCAGGGCGTTGCGCCAGGCCGGGTCGTAGAAGCGGGTGTTGGCGGCGAGGAAGTCGGCCTTGACCTGGAATTCGCCGAAGCCGCTGATCCAGGCCAGGCCCTCGCGGTCGATGGCGCGGGCCAGGGCCTTGCGCACGCGCACGTCGTCGAAGGGGAAGCGTTCGACGTTGAAGGTCAGGCTGCGCACCGGGTTGCCCTTGCGGATGCGGCTGCGCAGCACCAGTTGCGGGTCCTTGCGGATGGCCTGGGCGTTCTGCGTCGGCGCGTCCAGGGTGAAGTCGTACTGCCCGGAGACCAGCGAGCTGTAGCGGATCAGCGCCTCGGGCACGAAGCTCAGTTCCAGGCGCTCCAGGTAGGCCGGGCCCTGGTGGCGCAGCACCGGCGGCGCCCAGTGGTAGCCGGCGCGGCGCACGAAGCTGGCGCCCTGGTCGCGGGTGTAGCTTTCCAGCACGAAGGGCCCGGAGCCCACCGGGTGGGCGGCGATGGATCTGGGGTCTTCGAGGATCTGCTTCGGCGAGATCATGCCCAGCCAGGACTGCGCCAGCACGTCGAGGAAGGGCGAGTAGGGCTCGCGCAGGGTGGCCTGGAAGGTGTACTCGTCGAGCACCTTGCCCGACTGGTAGGGCGCGATGTAGGCCGCGGCCAGCGGCGACTTGGTGGCCGGGTCGCGCATGTGTTCGAGGTTCACCCGCACCGCTTCGGCGTTGAACTTCGTGCCGTCGCTGAAGCTGACGTCGTCGCGCAGATGGAAGGTGTAGGTCAGGCCGTCCGCGGAAATCTCCCAGGATTTGGCCAGCCAGGGCGACACCTTGCCCTGTTCGTCCTGGTACACCAGGCAGTCGTAGAGGATGCGCCCCAGCCACTGCACGTTGCCGTGGGAGAGGGCGTGGATGTCGAAGGAATAGGTGTCCAGCGCGGCGCTGGCGCGCAGGGTGCCGCCGGGCTTGCCGGGGGCCTGCTCGTGGAAGTCCTCGGCGGGGTAGCTGAGCTGGCCGTCCTTGAGGGTGCCGGTGTCGAGGGCGGCGCCGCCGGCGCCGGGCCCATCGTCGGCGGCCGGCGAGCAGCCGGCCAGCACGGCGGCCAGCAGGGCGCCGGCCGCCAGGGGCAGGAGTCTGTCGATCATGCCGGCCTCCGCGGGAGGGCCGGTGGGGTGTGCGGTGTCGATGGCATCTACGGTGTCCCTGTTGCCAGGCGGGCGGCGGATCGCGCCGCCCGCGTCAGTGCGCGCCGCCCCGGTCGGGCGGCGCGGCCGGTCAGTAGCGCAGTTCGAGGCCGACGTAGGCGCCGATGCCGTCGCCCGGGTAGAGGGCGGCGACGTCCTTGCCCTTGGCGTCGTACTGCGGCGCCACGGCGGTCACGTACTTCTCGTTGGCGAGGTTCTTGAGGTCGAGGGAGACCTTCCAGTCCTTCTTCGGCGCCTCGTAGCCGACCCCTGCGCCGAAGATGGTGTAGGAGGGCGCGTAGAAGCTGTTGGCATAGTCCACCGCGGTGCGCGAGGCGGAGGTGACGTTGACGCCGCCGTAGAAGCCGCTGGGGTGCTGGTACTGCAGTTCGCCCTGGTAGACGTGCTTGGGAATGCCCGGCAGCTGGTTGTCGCCGAAGGTGTCGTCGTGGCGGTAGTAGAAGTCGTTGTAGGTGTACGCCTGGCGCCAGCTGATCTTCTCGCCGACGCTGTTTTCCCAGAGCAGGGTGTTCAGCCCGGCCTCGACGCCCTGGTGGATGGTCGGGCTCTCGGCGTTGAAGGCCGAGGTGACCGCGGCGGTGGTGGCCGTGGCGGGAATGATCTGCACGTTCAGCAGCTCGTCGCGGATCCACGAGCGGTACAGCGCCAGGCTGCCGTCGAAGATGCCGTGGGAGCCCTTGATGCCGACCTCCAGGGTGTTGGCCTTCTGTTCCACCAGCGGCTTGACGAAGGGCGTGGCAGCCGACGAGTTGGAGTACTGCCAGGACGCCGGCGGGTCGATGGAGCGGCTGAAGTTGCCGAACAGCTGCAGGTCCGGGGTCAGTTGGTAGCGCAGGCCGACGCGCGGCGCGGTGCTCCAGTTCTCGTAGGTGTCCTTGCTCGGGTAGCCGCTGGTGTTGCTGGTGTTCACGTACTTGATGTCGGTGCTGCGGCGCACGTTGATGAAGGACAGGCCGGTGGTCAGCCAGAGGTCCTCGGTCAGCTCCAGGTCGTTGCCGAAGGAGAAGACGTGGTCGAAGGACGATCCGTAGTCCACCACCTTCACCGGCTGCTTGTTGGCCCGCGTCGAGTCGACTCCGCCCTTGATGTGCTCGGTGGAGGTGAAGGCCGCGCTGGAGCGGCTCTCGTGGCCGAACCACTGGTCGCTGCGCGCGTAGTTGAGGACGAAGCTCAGGTCGTGCCAGTCCCAGTAGCTGGGGTTGGTCGGGCTGTCCGGGCTGTTGTTGTGCGGGTAGTCGTAGTAGACCAGGCCGACGTCCAGCCTGGAGTCGTCGTCGAAGGTGTAGGTGGTCTTGCTGCCGACCCAGGTGCTGCCCGGCCGGCGGCTGCCGGCGCCGCTGCTGGTGGCGGTGGGGCTGGCCTTGTCCGGGTCGTGCTTGAGCTGCTTGAGGGTGATGGCGCTGGGGTCGTTGTGGTACTCGTCGCGGTAGCGCACCAGCAGGCGCGTCTCCAGCTTCGGGTTGAAGCGGTAGCCCAGGTTGAGCACCACGCCCTGGCTCTTCGACAGGCTGTAGTCGCGGTAGCCGTCGTTGCGGTAGTTGTCGACGTTGGCGTAGTAGTCGAAGCCGCCGACCACGCCGCCGGCGCTGAGTACTTCCTTCTGGTAGCCGTAGCTGCCGGCCTCCACCCGCAGGCGGGTGCCGGGCGCGCTGTAGCCGGTCTGGTTGACGAAGTTGACCGCGCCGCCGAGGGTCAGCGCGCCGTACTGGAAGGCGTTGGCGCCGCGCAGGATCTCGGTGTAGTTCACCCCCGAGCCGTTGAGGAACTCGTAGGGCGTACCGCCCGGGCCGGTCAGCGGCAGGCCGTCGAAGAGGAACTTGATGCCCTCGCGGAAATAGCCCGGCGAGGTGTTGGCGCCCGAGCCGCGGATGGAGATCTTCGCCGCGTCGTTGCCGCCGGTGGACTGCACGAACACGCCGGGCTGGTAGGCCAGGGTGTCCTGCAGGTTGGCGGTGCGGCCCCTGGAAAGCTGCTCGCTGTCCACCACGCTGACGCCGCCGGGGACGTCGGCGAGCTGGCTGCGCGCCGCCTCCACCGGGGTTTCCTTCTGTGCCTGCACCACTACCGTCTGCAGGCGGGTACCGCTGTTCTGCTTGCTGCTGTCGCTGGCATCGCTGCCTGCGGTTTCGGCCATTGCCTGGGTCCCCACCAGCAATACCGCCGAACCGAAACTTGCCGACCAGAATGTTGCCCGGCGAATAGCCACGGCAAGTTTCCCCCACTCACCCCCAGAATAATTAACCACCAACTTCGAATCCTCATGGAATAGATAAAGTAATTGGCTTTCTATTCGTATAGTCATGCTCCATCTGTACTTGAGCAGGACTCGTGCCAAGTAGTTAAGTCCTTTTAAATCAATGTATTGGTGGTTTTTATGGGTTTTTGTCTGCTTGCGTTGGATCAACAGGTGCTGATGTTCTGTTGGTTTGTGCGCAGTGTTTGGGTTATATGCAAATAACGGGGTGTTGGGTGGCGGGAAGTTGTATTGCGGGGGCGGGGGAAGTTGTGGTGTTTTTTGTAGGAGCGGGCTTGCTCGCGGACGGGGTCAGCCGGTGAGACTGGTGTGGGAGGCTGACTCCGTACCCTCTCCCCAGCCCTCTCCCTGAAGGGGGAGGGGGCTTGTCCGTGCCGAGAATGGATTTGGCGTCAGTCGGCAACTTCGTGCTAGCCGGCTAACGCCGAAACACCAACACACTCCGAACGGTCCCCTCTCCCTTCAGGGAGAGGGTTAGGGAGAGGGCGCTCTTCAGGACAGGCACCGCCTCCGACCGGCAAACCCCCGTTCGCGAGCAAGCTCGCTCCTACAACAGCACCCCCCCTCAAACCGCCAACCCCCACAACCAGCGCTCTTCGAACGGCGGCGCCAGGTCGACGCTGGCCGGTGCCAGTTGCGCCACCTTCGGTCGGCCCTCCGCCGGCAGTTGCGGCACCGAGGCCAGCAGGCGTTGGGTGTAGGGATGCTGCGGGTTCCGCAGCACCGCCTCGGTGGGGCCGGCCTCGACCACCTTGCCTTGCAGCATCACCAGCACTTCGTCGCTGAGGTGGCGGATCACCCCCAGGTCGTGGGAGATGAACAGGTAGGCCAGGCCCAGTTCGTCCTGCAGGTCGGCCAGCAGGTCGAGCACCTGGGCCTGCACCGAGACGTCCAGCGCCGACACCGGTTCGTCGCAGATGATCACCTTCGGCTGGCTGGCCAGGGCGCGGGCGATGGCCACGCGCTGCCGCTGCCCGCCGGAGAGTTGCAACGGGCGGCGCTGCGCCAGTTCCGCCGGCAGGCGCACCTGGCGCAGCAGCTCGGTGATGCGCGCCGGGCGCCGCGCGGCGTCCAGGCCGCCGGCCTGGAGGGCGTCGTCGAGCACCTGGCCGACGCTCCAGCGCGGGTCGAAGGAGCTCAGCGGGTCCTGGTAGATCACGCTGATGTCGCGCCGCCGCGGGCGCCGTTCGCGCTCGGCGATGCGCTGCGCGGCGGCCGCGTTCCAGGGCTGGCCGGCGAATGCCACGCTGCCGGCGTCCGGCTCCAGCAGGCCGAGGGCGATGCGCGCGGCGGTGCTCTTGCCCGAGCCGGATTCGCCGACGATGCCCAGGGTGCGCCCGGCGTGCAGGCGGAAGCTGACGTCGTCGAGCACCTGCCGCCATTGCTGGTCGGGGCCGCGGTAGCGCTTGCCGAGGCCGCGGGCTTCCAGCAGCACCTGTGGCTGTGCGACCTCCGCGCGTCGCACCGCGGGCGCCGCGCCGGGCGTCAGCCGCGTGCCGCGCGGGCGGTTGGCGGGGATCGCTTCCAGCAGGCTGCGGGTGTAGGGGTGGCGCGGCGCGTGGAGAATCTGTTCGATCGGCCCCTGTTCCACCACCTCGCCGTGGCGCAGCACCAGCACCTCGTCGGCGAGCTGGGCGACCACCGCCAGGTCGTGGCTGATCAGCAGCAGTGAGTCGCCGCGCGCCTTCACCTGCTGCAGCACGCCGAGAATCTGCGCCTGCACGGTGGCGTCCAGCGCGGTGGTCGGCTCGTCGGCGATCACCAGGCCCGGGTCCAGGGCCAGGGCGCTGGCGATCAATGCGCGTTGGCGCAGGCCGCCGGAGAGTTGTTCGGAGCGTTGCCGGGCACGCAATGCCGGTTCCGGCACGCCGACCTTCTCCAGCAGCTCCAGCACGCGCTGCTGGCGGCTGTGGCGGTCGCCCCAGCGGTGGGTGGCGAGCACTTCGAGGATTTCCTGGCCCACCGGGCGCAGCGGGTCCAGGGACACCAGGGCGTCCTGCAGCACGAAGCCGATCTCGCGGCCGCGCAGTTCGCGCCAGCGCCGCTCGTCCAGGGCCAGCAGGTCGCGCCCGGCGTATTCCAGGCGCCGCGCCTGCACCTGTGCGCCGGCGCCGGCCAGGCCCACCAGGCTGCGCGCCAGCACGCTCTTGCCCGAGCCGGATTCGCCCACCAGGGCCAGTGCGCGGCCCGGCTGCAGGGTGAAGGACAGGCGGTCGAGCACGCGGTGCTCGCCGAAATGCACGGACAGGTCTTCGACTATCAGCGGTTGGCGCGGCATCAGCGGCGGCCCTCCAGGCGTTGTTGCAGGTAGCGCCCGGCGACCGTGGTCGACAGGGTGGTGAGGACGATGAACAGCCCGGGGAAGAAGGTCAGCCACCAGGCGTTGACGATGAAGTCGCGGCCCATGGAGAGCATGGTCCCCCATTCCGGCGCCGGCGGCCGCGCGCCCAGGCCGAGGAAGCTCAGCGCCGAGGCCCAGACGATGGCGTGGCCGACGCCCATGGTCAGGGTGACGATCAGCGGGCGCATGGCGTTGGGCAGTATCTGCCGGGCGATGGTGCGCCACGGGCCGTGGCCCAGGGCGCGGGCGGCCTCGATGTAGCCGGCGTGGCGCACCGCCAGGACCTGGCCACGGACCATGCGCGCGTAGCCCGGCGCGCTGCCGATGCCGGTGGCGATGATCAGCGGGCCGATGCCGCTGCCGAAGATGGCCACGAAGAGCAGCGCGAGGATCAGGCTGGGGAAGGCGAACAGCACTTCCAGCAGCCAGCCGATGCCGCGGTCCATGGCGCCGCCGGCCAGGCCCGCGGCGAGCCCCAGGCCGATGGCGATGCTCATCGCCAGGGCGGTGGCGGCCAGGCCGATGGTCAGCGACTGGCGCGCGCCGTAGATGACCCGCGCGTAGATGTCGCGGCCGGACTGGTCGGTGCCGAACCAGTGGGCCCAGCCCGGCGCGCTGAACGCCTCGCGCGGCTGGATGGCCAGCGGGTCGCCGTGGGCGAACAGCTGCGGGAACAGTGCGGCGGCCACCAGCGCGGCGAGGAAGGTCGTCGCCAGCAGAGCCGGCCAGGGCAGCGCGCGGGCCTGCCGGCGCGGCGCCAGGGGCAGTTCGAGGGTCGGGGCCAGTTCGCTCATGGGGCGCTCCTTTGCAGGCGGGGGTCGACCAACTCGTAGAGCAGGTCGACCAGGATGTTGGCCAGCACGTAGCCGGCGGCGACCACCAGGGTGATGCCCAGCACCAGCGGCAGGTCCTGGCTCTGCACGGCCTGGAACAGCTGGCGGCCCACGCCCTTGCGGGAAAAGATCACCTCCACCACCACTGAGCCGCTGAGCAGCGCGCCCAGCGCCCAGCCCGACAGCGAGATGGCCGGCAGCACCGAGTGGCGCAGGGCGTGGCGGTAGCGTACGGCGCGGTCGCTGAGGCCGCGGGTGCGCGCGGAGAGGATGAAGGGCTGCTCCAGGGTGATCTCCAGGGCCTCGCGGGTGACCTGGCCGATGAACCCGGCCAGCGGCACCGCCAGCGCCAGGGCCGGCAGCACCAGGCTGCGCAGGCCGTCGCTGCCGGCCGGCGGGAACAGCTGCAGGCCGAAGGCGAAGGCGGCCAGCAGCAGGATCGCCAGCCAGAACTGCGGCAGCGCCGCGGCGAGGGTCTCCAGCAGCGAGGCCAGGCCGCCGAACCAGTGGCGGCGGCCGGCGCTGAGCAGCGTCCAGCCCAGCACCATGAGCCAGGCCAGGGCCAGGGCGGCGAAGGTCAGCTGCAGGGTGGGTCCGGTCTGCTCGGCGAGGATGCGCGTCACCGGCAGGTGCTGCGAGTAGGACACCCCAAGGTCGCCGCGCAGCAGGTGGCCCAGGTGGATGGCGTACTGCACCGCCAGCGGCCGGTCCAGGCCGTATTCGCGGGTGGCCTCGGCGATGGTTTCCGGGGTGGGGTTGCCGCTGGGGCCGCCGAGGATGGCCAGCACCGGGTCGCCGGGCATCAGGCGCAGGGCGAAGAAGGTCAGGCTGGCGGCGGCCCACAGCACCAGCAGGCCGCCGAGCAGGCGCCAGGCGGCGTGACGGGCCAGGCGCAGCAGGCGTTCGCGGCGCGGGTCGGGTGCGGTAAGGGTCTGGCTCATGGGTTCACCCAGGCGTCGTAGAGGGAGGTGACCGCCAGCGACGGCTCCAGGCGCACGCCGTGGGCGCGCTTGTAGATGCCCAGGCGGGTGCTCTGCGGGTAGGTGGTCAGCTGCAGGTACTGGCTGGAGGCGAGGGCCTGGGCCTGGTGGTACAGCTCGCGGCGGCGCTCGCCGTCCTGGGTGGCCAGGGCCTGCTCCACCAGGGCGTCGAAGCGCGGGTCGTCGAAGCCGGCGGTGTTCTGGTGGTAGCCGCGCACCCCGGCCGGGCGCAGGAAGGCCGAGCCGAAGATGATCCGCAGCACGTCCGGGGTGTTGGTGTTCCAGTAGCCCAGGCGGATGTCGTAGTCCCAGTCGGCCTGGCGCTGCTGGGCGAGCACGTCGCTCATCTGCTCGATGATCACCTCGAAGCCGGCGCGGCGGGCGGTGGCCTGCACCTGCTCCCACAGGCTGAATTCCGAGGGCGGCGTGCGGTTGCCCATGATCACGTGGACCTGCAGGCGCTTGCCGCCGCGGCTGCGGTAGCCCTCGGCGTCGCGCCCGGTCCAGCCGGAGGCGTCGAGCAGTTGCTCGGCGCGCAGCGGGTCGTAGTCCTGGGCGTGCTCGAAGTCCGAGCTGTAGAAGGGCGTGGCCGGGCTGAGCGGGCCGCCGGCGCGGGGGAATTCGCCGAAGTACACGCTCTTCAGCGCCGCGTCTATGTCGGCCGAGCGGATGAAGGCCTCGCGCACGCGGATATCGTCGAAGGGCGCGCGGGTCATGTTGAGGGTGCCGTTGGTGGGGTTGCCGGGGCGCTGGGCGACCAGCAGCGACACCTCCGGGTTGGCCCGCGCGGCGGCGTGGGATTCCGGCGGCACGCTCTCGATCACGTCCACCTCGCCGGCCTGCAGCGAGGCGAAGCGCACCGAGGGTTCCTGGATGAACTTCCAGACGATGCGCTCAAGGTACGCCGGCCCCTGGTGCCCCGCGGTGGGCGGCGCCCAGTGGTAGTCGGGGTTGCGTTCCAGCACCACCTGGCTCTGCCGGTCCCAGCGCACCACCTTGAACGGGCCGCTGCCCACCGGGCTCTCGCAGTTCTCGTCGCGCGGGCGGCGCAGCGCCGTGGGCGACTGGATGCCGAGGAAGCCCTGGGCCAGCACTTCGAGGAAGGCCGCGTAGGGCGTGGCCAGGTGCACTACCGCGGTGTGCGCGTCGGGCACGTCGGTGCCGCGGTACTGGCGCACGTAGCCGCCGGCGGTGCTGGACTGGGTGCGCGGGTCGACCATGTGGTCGAGGTTGGCCTTCACCGCGTTGGCGTCGAAGGGCGTGCCGTCGCTGAAGCGCACGTCGTCGCGCAGGTGGAAGGTGTAGCTCAGGCCGTCGGCGGAGACTTCCCAGCTTTTCGCCAGCCAGGGGCCGATGCGGCCTTGTGCGTCCATGGACACCAGCGAGTCGAGGAACTGCCGGCCGAGGAACACCTGGGGCATGTCGCCGGCGACGTGGGGGTCGAGGCAGATGGGTTCGCGGTCGGTGGCGTAGGTGAGGGTGCCGCCGCTGACCGGGGTGTCGCTGTGGGCCTGGTGCTCCTGCGCGTCGCGGCAGCCGCCGAGTGCGGCGGCGAGCAGCAAGGGCAGGGCGAGGGCCAGGGGCTGTGGGGGTGTTCGTCTGGGCTTCAAGCGTGGGCAGCCTTCTGCAGGTGGAAGACGGGGCGGCGTACGCTCCGGGAGCGGCCGCCCAGGCTGCGTTGCACAAGCCATGCCCGGCCTGGAAGGCCCGTTTCAGCGGGGTTGCGCCGCGATTCCGCGCTGCTGCGCGGGCAGTTTGTCGATTCGCTGTTGCTGGCTGAGCAGCGGGCGGTTGGCGGCGGGTTGTGAAGCGATCAACAGCGCGGCAACAGATGTTCCTTCGAGTACAGCGTGATTTTTCTCAACTGGTTGATTCGTAATGAATTAATGCTTGGCATGGATTCTGCGAAAGCGCTGTCGAGCACGACTATGCGCATAGAGGCTCGCCCACTCATTGGAGGACCTAAGGAGCCTTGCCGTGCATTCGAGAAAACCTATAACCCGTACAACCCGCGCCGGCCTGGGGGGCCGGCTGCTGAGCCTCGGCGCCGGCCTGTGCCTGGCCGGCGGCCCGCTGTGGGCGGCCCAGCCGGAGGATGGCGATACCCGCCTGGCCACCGTGGTGGTGGAGGGCGCCGCCCGCAGCGAGGCGCAGAAGGCCGAGGAGCGTTTGAAGAAGGTGCCCGGCGCGGCCGTGGTGGTGGACAACAAGGCAGTGGAGAAGGGCCGCGCGACCAACGCCGAGGACGTGTTCGCGCTGCAGCCGGGGATTTTCGCCCAGGCCACCAGCGGCAGCGGGGCGAACAAGATTTCCATCCGCGGCTCGGGCCTGAACACCTTCTACCAGGGCTACGCGCTGGGCATCAGATACCTGTTCGACGGCCTGCCCATCACCGGCCCGGGCGGCACCCAGGAAGACTACCTGAGCATGAACGGCATCGATCACACCGAGGTGCTCTACGGTGCCAACGCCTTCGACTACGCGGCCACCAGCCTGGGCGGCGCCATCAACTTCGTCACCCACAGCGGCTACACCGCGCCGGGCAACTACCTGCGCCTGGAGGCTGGCAGCTTCGGCTACCGCAAGCAGCAGCTGAGCACCGGCGGGGTGGTGGACGACAGCGACTACTACGTGTCGATCTTCCACAACGAGCGCGACGGCTACCAGCACGACACCCCGAACAAGGGCCAGGAGCTGGTGGCCAATCTCGGCCACCGCTTCAACGAGCGCCTGGATACCCGGCTGATCGTGCGCTACCGCGAGGAGACGCTGACCCAGGGCAACACCCTGACCCGCGAGCAGATCAAGCACGACTCCAATTCCAACAAGGTGCCCACCGGGCGCAAGAAGGATGGCTCCACCTGGGTCGGCAGCACCACCACCTACCGCTTCGACGACGACTCGCGGCTGCAGGTGGGCCTGAGCGTCAACGACTACCCGCTGCTCAACGGCTGGCGTTACTCGGCCACGCCGCAGGACTGGCGCTCCACCGACACCAACCTGACGCTGCGCTACCTGCGCAGCCAGGACCGCCTGTTCGGCCTGCCCAGCGACACCACCCTGACCTTCAGCAGCACCCGCTCGCAGTTCGCCGACGTGAAGTCCCACAGCCGCGCCACCGGCCAGCTGCTGCAGCACACCGACTACACCGGCTCGCGGGATACCGTGTTCGCCTTCGGCAACGAGCTGCAGCTGGACCCGCGCCTGTGGCTGGTGAGCGGGCTCTCGGCGATCAACATCGACCGCGACGTGAGCATCGAGTACAGCAGCAGCGCCAACACCAGCGAGTTCCCCAGCGCGGTCAGCTACAACAAGTGGTACGCCGCGCCGCGCATCGGCCTGCGCTACCAGCTGACGCCGGACATCCAGCTGTTCGGCAACGCCAGCCGCTCCATCGACCCGCCGGTGACCTGGCAACTGGGCAGCACCAGTGTGCCCTACATCCGCCCGCTCACCCCGCAGAAGGCCGACACCCTGGAGGTGGGCATCCGCGGCAGCGTCGGGGTAGTGGACGGCAGCCTGACGCTGTACCGCTCCTGGGTGAAGGACGAACTGCTCTCGGTGGTGGTGCGCCAGGCCACCGCCACGGCGGATGCGCTGGTGGCCAACTCCAACGCCAGCCCGACGATCCACCAGGGCATCGAGGCGGGGCTGGGCATCCAGCTCTGGGAAGGCGCCAACGGCGACCGCCTGGACCTGCGCCAGGCCTGGACGCTGAACGACTTCCACTACCGCGGCGACAGCACCTTCGGCGACAACGAACTGCCCAGCCTGCCGCGCCAGGTGTACCAGGCGCAGCTGAACTACCAGCGGCACGACGGCTACTATGCCGAGCTCAACGCGCGGGCGGCCTCCAGCTACTACGTGGACTACGCCAACAGCCTGGGCGCGCCTTCGTACACGCTGTGGGGCGCCAAGCTGGGCTACCAGGCGCCGGGCCGGCGCTGGGAGGTGTTCCTCGACCTGCGCAACCTGACCAACGAGCACTACGCCACCGCGGCCAACACCGCCTACGACGCCAAGGGCCGGGACTCGGCCAACTTCTACCCGGGCGATCCGTTCAACGTCACCGCCGGGGTGGCCGTGCGCTTCTGAGCCACCGCGGGGCCGGCGCCGTGCCGGCCCCGCCGCTTCAGGCGCCAGGCGCCAGCGCGGCGGTCAGCGAGCGCAGCAGGGCGGCGCAGCGCTGCTGCTGGTCCAGCGGGTAGCGGGCCAGCCACAGGGGCAGGTGTTCGAACAGCTCCAGGGTGGGCTGGCAGGCCTGGCCGGGGCTGGCGTAGCCGGCGGCGCCCAGCTGCGCATCGAGCTTCTGGCCGAGCTGTCGGCGCAGCCGTTCGACGCACTGGCGCTGTTCGTCGTTGAGGCAGCCGGCGTCGCGGGTGGCCAGCTGGAAGTGCAGGGGGTTGCTTTCGTACAACGCCACCAGGCCCTCGACCACCCGTTGCAGGGCGGCCTTGGGGCAGCCGCGCAGCCGGCGCTGGTCGAACAGCGAAAGCAGCGCCAGGTAGTGTTCCTCGATGAACTCCAGCAGCAGCTCTTCCTTGCTCGCGCAATGGCTGTAGAGCGAGCCCGCGGTCAGCTCCAGGTGGCGCGCCAGCTCGCGCAGGCTGACCTGGGCGAAGCCGCGCCGGGCGAAGAGCTCCAGGGCCTTGGGGCGGTTGCGCGCGAAACGCGAGCCGGGGGAGGCGGTCATCTGGGCACCTGTGCGTCGTATCGGGCTGCTTGCCGGGAAGGCGCGCCGAAAGGGCGGCCGGCCGCGGTGCGCCCGTTTCGTGGGTTGGGCGCCTCCGGGGCCGGCCGGCCCGATCAGACGCGTTCGAAGATCACGGCGATGCCCTGGCCGCCGCCGATGCACATGGTGGCCAGCGCGTAGCGGCCCTGGATGCGCTGCAGCTCGTGGATGGCCTTGGTGGCGATGATCGCGCCGGAGGCGCCGATGGGGTGGCCCAGGGAGATGCCGGAGCCGTTGGGGTTGACCTTCTGCGGGTCGAAGCCCAGCTCGCGGCTGACCGCGCAGGCCTGGGCGGCGAAGGCCTCGTTGGACTCGATCACGTCCAGGTCGGCCACGCTCAGGCCGGCGCGTTGCAGGGCCAGGCGGGTGGCCGGGATCGGGCCGAGGCCCATCAGGGTGGGCTCGACGCCGGCGTGGGCATAGGCCACCACCCGCGCGATGGGCTGCAGGTTCTCGCTCTTCACCGCCTCGGCGCTGGCCAGCAGCAGGGCGCTGGCGCCGTCGTTCAGGCCCGAGGCGTTGCCGGCGGTGACGCTGCCGTCTTCGAGGAAGGCCGGTTTCATCTTGGCCAGTTGCTCGAGGCTGGCCTCGGCGCGCACGTGCTCGTCCACCTCGAACAGGCTGGTGCCTTTGCGGCTGCGGATTTCCACCGGCACGATCTGCCCGGCGAAGCGCCCTTCGGCGGTGGCGCGGGCGGCGCGCTGCTGGCTCTGCAGGGCCAGGGCATCCTGGTCCTGGCGGGTGATGCCGTGCTGCTTGGCGATGTTCTCGGCGGTGATGCCCATGTGGATGCCGTGCAGCGGGTCCTGCAGGGCGCCGAGCATGTAGTCGAGCATCTTCACGTCGCCCATGCGCGCGCCCCAGCGGGCGCTGGGCACCAGGTAGCCGGACTGGCTCATGCACTCGGCGCCGCCGGCGATGGCGATGTGCGAGTCGCCCAGCATCAGGCCCTGGGCCGCGCTGACGATGGCCTGCAGGCCCGAGCCGCACAGGCGGTTGACGGTGAAGGCCGGGGCTTCCTTGGGAATGCCGGCCTGCAGCGCCGCCACGCGGCTGATGTAGGCGTCCTTGGGCGTGGTGGGGATGACGTGGCCGAACACCACGTGCTCGACGCGCTGCGCGTCGCAGTTGGCGCGGGCCAGCGCGGCCTGGGTGACCAGGGTGGCGAGCTGGGCGGGCGGGGTGTCCTTGAGGGTGCCGCCGAAGGTACCGATGGCGGTGCGCACCGCGCTGACGACGAAGACTTCTGGTCTGTGCATGGGAAGGGCTCCTGGCAGAATGGCGAGCAGTCTAGAAGGCGATGCGGCGGCGTCCTATGCCAGAATTGCGCAGTCCCGGCCGACGAATTTGGACATATCGGATGATGAAACCCGCCCTGGGCCCCGAGGAACGGACGGCTGCCCCGCGCCGGCGCGACTCGGTGGCGGCCTATTTCGTGAAGGCCGCGCTGCACCGCCTGGCCGACCGCCCGCAGCGCGCCGCCGAGCTGCTGGCGCAGGCCGGCATCGAGCCGCACTGGCTGGACGAGCCGCTGCACCGGGTGCCGGCGGAGGCGGTGACGCGCCTGTGGCTGCTACTCACCGAGGAGCTGGGCGACGAGTTCTTCGCCTTCGATTCCGCCGGCCTGCCGCGCGGCGCCTTCGCCATGGTCTGCCGCAGCGTGCTGCACGAGCCGGACCTGGGCCGCGCCCTGCGCCAGTGCCTGGCCGGCTTCAACCTGTTCCTGCGCGATATCCGCGCGCACCTGGAGCTGCGCGGCAACCGCGCGGCCATCGTGCTGCACACGCGCATCGACGACGCCACCCTGCGCTGCGTGGCAGAGGAAATCTACCTGAGCATGGTCATCGGCGTGGCCTGCTGGCTGGTGGGGCGGCGCATCAACCCCGACCGCGCCCGCTTCGGCCACCCTCAGCCGCCCCACGGCGCCGAGCCGCTGCTGTGGGGGCCGTGGATCCGCTTCGACTCGGATCACACCGAGCTGGAATTCAACGCCCAGCAACTGGCGCTGCCGGTGATCCGCAACTTCGCCAGCCTCAAGCAGTTCCTGCGCCAGGCCCCGGAGGGCGTGGTGGTGCGTTTCCGCAACCGCTCCGGGCTGTCGGCCAAGGTCTACCGCCGCCTGAAGGCCGGCGGCGACCTCGACTGGCCGTCCCAGGCGCAGATGGCCGCGCAGCTGGCGCTGAGCGAATCGGCCTTCCGCCGCCAGTTGGAGCGCGAGGGCTTTTCCTACCAGATGATCAAGCACGAGGTGCGCCGGGCGCTGGCCTTCGAGTGCCTGGATGATGCCAGCCTGAGCATCGCCGAGATCGCCGCGCGCTGCGGCTTCCAGGAGCCCAGCGCGTTCCACCGCGCCTTCCGCCAGTGGACCGGCATGAGCCCCGGACGCTACCGCGCGGCCCGCGCCCAGGGCGGGGATTGAGCGGCCAGGGAGTGTATTGGGCCCCGCCCTGAGGCGGCGGGGCCTGCCCGTGAATCGCGCGCAGGGCGCGCTCCTACATGGGGAGGGTGCGGGTGGGGTGGATAACGCTTGGAGTGTTATGCGCCCTACGGACTGTCTTGCCGGCTGTGCTCAGCCCCGTAGGATGGGTTGAGCGAAGCGATACCCATCACCCCGGCCACATGGTTTTCGCAAGCTCAACCCATCCTACGAAAAGCACCTCGGCGCAGCCGGCAAGACGGTTGCTCCTACGACCGCGATGCTTGGGGTGTTATGCACCCAACATGGCTGCGTTGAGCCAGGGAGCTTCGTGATTCCGCATCATGCCGAACGGTTCCCTCTCCCGCTTGCGGGGGAGGGTTAGGGAGGGGGTGCGGAGTTAGGGTTGGCAGAGGTGCGGCGAGCAGCGCCCTGGCCCTGGCCGGCAACCTGCAGGAGGCGCTGGACCTGCTGCTGCAGCACCGCGCGCGCTTCTGCCCGCTGCTGGCGCCGCGCCTGCTGCTGGAGGAGCGCTACGCCTGCCTGTACTGGGTGGACGCCTGCGGCCTGGGCGGCACCCGGCGCTTCCTGGTGGAGAGCAGCATGACGGCCGTCACCGCGCTGTGCCGCTGGCTGGCCGGCGAGCACCTGCCCTGGCGCTACCTGTTCGCCCATGCCCAGCCGGGCTACCTGGAGCAGTACCAGGCGCACCTGGGCCTGCAACTGCAGTTCGACAGCCACGTGGACGCCATGCTGATCCCCCGCGAATACCTGGTGAAACCCTGGCCACGGGCCGCCGCCACCGCCGGCCAGGCGGCCCGGCGCGACGCCCAGCGCGAACGCCAGGCGCTGGGTCTGCGCGAGGGCTTCCTCGAACACCTGTACCGCCTGCTGCAACGCGAGGCCCACGACCCGCTGAGCCTGGAGCAACTGGCCGCACGCCTGGGCATGAGCCCGGCGACCTGCAAGCGCAAGCTGCAGAAGCACCACACGCACTTCCAGGCCCTGCACGACGAAGTGCGCAAGCACGTCGCCCTGTACCTGTACTGGTCACGCGGCTACGGCAACGACGAGGTGGCGCAGTACCTGCGCTTCACCGACACTACCAACTTCCGCCGCTCGTTCAAGCGCTGGACGGGGTTGGTGCCCAGCGCGATCCGTGGGCTGCAGCCGGACGGCTTCTCGTAGGAGCGAGCACCCCGGCGCGGCCGGCAAGACCGTTGCTCAATACATCCCAGCTACCTGTAGCGGGGCCTGCCCGCGATTTCGCACGCAGGGCTCGCTCCTGCAGGGGCACGGTGCGGGTGGGACGGCCGGTGCCCGGTCGGGCAGGGGCGATGGGCGCCTCGGCGCTGTCGGCAGTTGTCCCTCCGGGAAATGCCGTACCTCAAGGTGCGCGCCGTGCCTTGCCCGGCAATGGGTACGAAGGAGCCCTACGCGCCCTGGACCTGCAGGGCGCGTGGGCGTTGGCTGCGTCGCTCATCGGTGGCTTCGCTGGCGGGCTGCAACTGGAAGTCGAAGACGACCTCGGCGCAACGGCCTGCGATGCCGTGGGCATTCTCGACGAAGTTGACCTCGCCGATCAGCCCGTCGCGGGTGGCGTAGGCGAAGTCGTCCCACAGGTACCGGTCGCCGGCCAGGTTGATCTGGGTGGTCAGGTGGCGATGGCCGGGCGCCGAGATGAAGAAGTGGATGTGCGCCGGGCGCTGGCCGTGGCGGCCGAGCTGGTCCAGGCATTGCTGGGTCGGGCCGTCGGCCGGGCAGCCGTAGCCGCTGGGCACGATGCTGCGGGCGCGGTAGCGACCCTCGGCGTCGGTGCGGATACGCCGGCGCAGGTTGTACTCGGCCTGGCTCGGGTCGAAGTAGGAGTAAAGGCCCTTGGTGTTGGCGTGCCACACGTCGACGGTGGCGCCGGCGATGGGCTGGCCGCGCAGGTCCAGCACGCGGCCGGCCAGGAACATCGGGATGCCGGCGTCGCTGCCGTCGTCCATGCGCGCCTCGCCTTCGCTGAGCGGGGCGCCGGCCACGTACAGCGGGCCCTCGATGGTGCGCGGGGTACCGCCGGTCCTGCCGGCTTCGGCGTCGCGGGCATCGCTGAGCAGGTCGAGGAAATGCTCGATGCCAAGGCCCGCCACCAGCAGGCCGGCTTCGCCGCGGTTGCCCAGGCGGTTGAGGTAGTCGACGGCGGTCCAGAATTCGTCGTCGGTGATTTCCAGGTCTTCGACGAGCCTGGCGGTGTCCTGCAGGATGCGCAGCACGATTTGTTTCAGGCGTGGGTTGCCCTGTTCGTTGCGCAGGCCGGCGGCCTCTTCGAAGAAGGTCTGGATTTCGGCAGTCCGGGAAATCTTCACGGTCATGGGGTTCACCTTGTTGGTCTTGTCGTCAGGTACCGCGAAGGTGGCTGAGCAAAGACGGTGCCAATCTTTCAACTTGTTGATATAAAAGGAGTTCTGTTTTTTCTGGACGGCGAAAG
Organism: Pseudomonas sp. M1; assembly: GCF_022760135.1. NCBI lineage: Bacteria > Pseudomonadati > Pseudomonadota > Gammaproteobacteria > Pseudomonadales > Pseudomonadaceae > Pseudomonas > Pseudomonas sp. M1. The sequence continues at coordinate 4,039,250 of NZ_CP094343.1, read as the reverse complement.
GGGCAGGCCGGTCGAGCATTTGGTGAAGTGCCCGGTCGGCCTTCGTCCAAATGCTCAAGCCCGCCCGGGGGCGCCTTCGCCCGGCGACTTCTTCAGCCGGTAGGCCAGCGCCGGGCGGGTCATGCCCAGCAGGCGAGCGGCCTCGGAGACATTCTGCTGGCTGCGGGCCATGGCTTCCTGCATCAGTGCTTCCTCCAGCGCGTCGAGGCCGATGCCGCTGTCGATGATCTGCCCGACCCACGGCGCCTGCCCGGCGCTGGCCACCAGGCGCCCGTCGCTGGCCAGGCCGATGCTCTCGGCTTCCGGCGGGGCGTGGGGGAAGAGGGCGTCCAGGCCGATGCTCTGGTTCTCGTCGGTGATGATCACGCCGCGCTCCATGAGGTTCTCCAACTCGCGCACGTTGCCCGGCCAGTCGTACTGCAGGCAGGCCTGCAGGGCGCGGTCGCTGAGGCCGAGGGTCTTCTTGCCGTAGCTTTCGTGCAGGCGCGCGAGGAAGTGCTCGATCAGCAGCGGGATGTCTTCGCGGCGCTCGCGCAGGGCGGGGATGCGCACCGGGAACACGTTCAGCCGGTAGAACAGGTCGGCGCGGAAGCGGCCTTGCTTCACCGCCTGCTCCAGGTCCTCGTGGGTGGCGGCGATGACGCGCACGTCCACCTGGCGCGTGCGGCTGTCGCCGACGCGCTCCAGTTCCTCTTCCTGCAGCACCCGCAGCAGGCTGGCCTGGGCGCGCGGGGTCAGCTCGACGATCTCGTCGAGGAACAGGGTGCCGCCGTTGGCCCGCTCGAAGCGGCCCATGCGCGACTGCTGGGCGCCGGTGTAGGCGCCTTTCTCGACGCCGAACAGCTCGGCCTCGATCAGGTCCGGTGGGATGGTCGCGCAGTTCAGCGCCACGAAGGGGCTGCCGGCGCGTTCGCTGCGCAGGTGCAGGCTACGGGCGATGACTTCCTTGCCGGTGCCGGTCTCGCCCAGCAGCAGCACCGAGGCCTTGCCGGGGGCAACCTTGTCGATCAGCGCGCAGCAACGCTTGTAGGCCGGGGCCTGGCCGATGCCGTAGAACTGCCCGGCCTGCAGTTGCAGGCGCTGGCGCATGTTCGCCACCTGCACCTGCAGGGCCTGCAGTTCGTCGATGATGGGGTCGCTCTGGAAGTAGCGCAGGAAGTCGTTGGCGTCTTCCCATTGCTCCACCGGCTTGCCGACGATGCGGCACTGCGCACCGCCGCAGCCACGGCAGCTGACTTCCTTGTAGAGCACCTGGCGGCCGAGGAAGAACGAGCTGTAGCTGATCGCGTAGCCCAGCAGCATCCAGCACACCGGTTGCTCGGAGTGCAGGTTTTCGGCCTGGCAGTTCTCCACCTCGAAGCTGTCCTGCCATTCGATGTCGGCATAGAAATGGCCGCTGTCCAGGTCGATCTCCAACTGCAGCGGGCACACCTTGACCATGCCCTTGAGCGAATGCAGCTGCGGGCCGATGAAGAACATCTCCACCGGGTTGCCCTGCGGGCGCAGCTTGCGCGCCAGCTCGGCGTCCTTCAGCCCGGACTGGTAGCCCATGCGCAGGAAGAAGCCCTTGGCCCGCTCCACACCGAGCATCTCGATCAGCTCGCGGCGCATGCTGGCCATCATCGCTGCCTGGACCAGCAACATGCGCTGTTCGTCCAGCCAGACCTTGCCCTCGGTGCCGAGGAAGCGGACCCGCTCGGTAAGGTCCTTGAGCGCCGGAGCGGGGTCCGGCGCCTTGTATTGGGTAATCATCGATCGCGCCCCTGAATTGTCGTTGTACGGGGTGGTGGCGCGTCCCGCCCAGGCTGTGGCGGGGTGGCTCGCGCCGGCGACGCCGCCGCGGTTCAGGCAAGGCGGAGGGGCGTCGCTCTTTTTCCAAATCGCCTGAAGGGGCGGGAAAAGTCAATCCGGCCCCGGCCTTCGCCATTTGCTGCAATGGCCCCCGCCGGCTTGAGCAAATGATCAATCGCAGTAGCCGTCCGGGCCAGGCTGCAACCCTTCGGCGGGCCTCTTCGCAAGTCGCGATATTTCTAAAAAAACCTTTTGTTTCAGTTGGTTAAATTTATTTTTCGAGCGTCTTCCACGGTCCTGGCACAGGCGTTGCTCAAGTCCCTTCGACGCCACCGGAGCCCGAGCATGAACGCCACCCCCTTCGACCAGATGCCCCGCTACGTGCGGGTTCGCAGCGAGCCGGACGCGGCCTTCGTCGAGTTCGACTTCGCCATCGGCTACCCGGACCTCTTCGTCGAGCTGGTGTTGCCGCGTGCGGCCTTCGCCAGCTTCTGCCGGAGCAACCGGGTGCATCACATGGACGCGCAGATGGCCGCCGCCATCGACGCCGACATGCAGAAATGGCGCTACGGCGAAAGCCGTGGCCAGGACGACTGACGCGCCTTCCGCTGCGTCGCCCCACAACAACAACTACGGGACGCCTTGCATGAGCATCGAGATCAAGACGGCCACGGTGGAGCCCATCCGCCAGACCTTCAGCCACACCCGCCGGCGCTTCGGCGACAAGCCGGCCAGCCGCTACCAGGAGGCCAGCTTCGACATCGAGGCGGCGACCAACTTCCACTACCGCCCGCTGTGGCAGCCGGACAAGCTGCTCAACGACCCCACCCGCACTGCCGTGCGCATGGCCGACTGGTACGCCGTCAGTGACCCGCGCCAGTACTACTACGGCGCCTACGTGCAGGCCCGGGCGCGGATGCAGGAGAACGCCGAGCACGACTTTGCCTTCTGCGAGAAGCGCGAACTGCTGGCCCAGCTGCCCGGGGAAAAGCGTGCGCTGATCGCCCAGCTTCTGCTGCCGCTGCGCCACGCCGAACTGGGCGCGAACATGAACAACAGCGGCATTGCCGCCGACGCCTTTGGCACCAGCGTCACCCAGATGCACATGTTCCAGGCCATGGACCGCCTGGCTATCGCCCAGTACCTGTCGCGTATCGGCCTGCTGCTGGAGGACGACGGCCTGGCGCTGCTGGCCGAGGCCAAGCGGTGCTGGCTGGACGAGCCGGCCTGGCAGGGCCTGCGCCGCTACGTGGAGGACACGCTGGTGGTACGCGATTGGTTCGAGTTGAGCCTGGCGCAGAACCTGGTCAGCGACGGCCTGCTGTATCCGCTGCTGTTCGAGCGTTTCGACGCCCAACTGGTGGCCGCCGGGGCGGGACAGGTGGGCATGCTCACCGAGTTCATGCGTCTGTGGTTCGCCGAGAGCCAGCGCTGGGTCGACGCGCTGGTGAAGACGGTGGTCGCCGAGAGCGACGCCAATCGCGCGCTGGTCGAGGGCTGGGTCGCCCACTGGCGCGAGCGCGCCTTGCAGGCCCTGGCGCCGCTGGCCGAGATCGGCCCCGGCCACGAGGCGCTGGACGCCGTCGACGGCGCCTTCGGCGCACGCCTGAAGAAACTCGGCCTCAGTGGAGCAGCAGCATGACTTCCCTCGTCTACATCGCCTTCCAGGACAACGACGCCGCCCGCTACATCGTCGAAGCCATCGTCCAGGACAACCCCCACGCCGAGGTCCAGCACCGGCCGGCGATGATCCGCGTGCAGGCCGAAGGCCGCCTGGACATCCACCGCGCCACGGTGGAGGAGAAGCTCGGTCGCGAGTGGGACGTGCAGGAAATGCTGATCGACGTGATCACCCTCGGTGGCAACGTCGAGGAGGACGAGGACCGCTTCGCCCTGCACTGGAACTGATCCGCACAACGACAAGAATCCGGAGAGAGCCGCCATGGCCGCCAAACGCCTGAACCAGAAAGACAAGTACCGCTGCCTGACCCGCGACCTGGGCTGGGAGCCGAGCTACCAGCGCAAGGAAGACATCTACCCCTACGAGCGCTTCGAGGGGATCAAGATCACCGACTGGGACAAGTGGGAGGACCCCTTCCGCCTGACCATGGACGCCTACTGGAAGTACCAGGCCGAGAAGGAGAAGAAGCTCTACGCCATCTTCGACGCCTTCGCCCAGAACAACGGCCACCAGAACATCTCCGACGCCCGCTACGTCAACGCCCTGAAGCTGTTCCTGTGCGGCGTCACGCCCCTGGAATACCAGGCCTACCAGGGCTTCGCGCGGGTCGGCCGGCACTTCGGCGGGGCAGGGGCGCGGGTCGCCTGCCAGATGCAGGCGATCGACGAGTTGCGCCACGTGCAGACCCAGGTGCACGCGATGAGCCACTACAACAAGCACTTCAACGGCCTGCACGACTTCGCCCACATGCACGACCGCGTGTGGTTCCTCTCAGTGCCCAAGTCGTTCTTCGAGGACGCCCGCACCGCCGGCCCGTTCGAGTTCCTCACGGCCATCTCGTTCTCCTTCGAGTACGTGCTGACCAACCTGCTGTTCGTGCCCTTCATGTCCGGCGCCGCCTACAACGGCGACATGGCCACGGTCACCTTCGGCTTCTCGGCGCAGTCCGACGAGGCGCGGCACATGACCCTGGGCCTGGAGGTGATCAAGTTCCTGCTGGAGCAGCACGAGGACAACGTGCCCATCGTCCAGCGCTGGATCGACAAGTGGTTCTGGCGCGGCTACCGCCTGCTGACCCTGGTCGGGATGATGATGGACTACATGCTGCCGAACAAAGTCATGTCCTGGGCCGAGGCCTGGGAGGTGTACTTCGAGCAGGCCGGCGGCGCGCTGTTCAAGGACCTGGAACGCTATGGCATCCGCCCGCCCAAATACGTCGAGCAGACCGCCATCGGCAAGGAGCACATCAGCCACCAGGCCTGGTCGATCTTCTACCAGTACAGCCAGGCCACCAACTTCCACACCTGGATACCCACCGACGAGGAGCTGGACTGGCTCTCGGCCAAGTACCCGGAGACCTTCGACAAGTACTACCGGCCGCGCTACGAGCACTGGCGCGAACTGCAGGCGCGCGGCGAGCGCTTCTACAACCCGACGCTGCCGATGCTCTGCCAGATCTGCCAGATCCCCCTGGCCTTCACCGAGCCGGACGACGCCACGCGCCTGAGCCACCGCAGCCTGGTGCACGGGGGCGAGCGCTATCACTTCTGCTCCGACGGCTGCTGCGACATCTTCGCCCATGAACCGGAGAAGTACGTGCAGGCCTGGCTGCCGGTGCACCAGATTCTCCAGGGCAACTGCGGCGGCGGCGACGTCGAGGCGGTGGTGCGCGACTACTACAACATCGCCCCCGGGCAGGACAACTTCGAGTACCAGGGCTCCCCCGAGCAACAGCGCTGGCAGGCGCAGAAAGCCGGTTGAAGCACAAGGCGGGCGCGCCCGCCGCGCCCCTCGACAAGAACAAGAGGAACACCACCATGTCCGTGACCGCCATCGGCACCTATATCTCCGAGCCCCTGGACCGCCAGGCCAATTTCCACGGCGCCCAACTGGTCTACCTGTGCTGGGAGCACCACCTGCTGTTCTGCGCGCCCTTCACCCTGCCGGTGGACCCGGCGCAGCCCTTCGCCGAGTTCGTCGAGCAGGTGGTCAAGCCGGCCATCGCCCTGCATCCGGACGCCGCCCGGGTGGACTTCGCCGCCGCCCAGTGGCGCCTGGACGATGCGCCTTTCGCACCCGACCCGGCCCGCGGCCTGGCCGCCAACGGCCTGGGCCACAAGAGCCTGCTGCACCTGCATACCCCGGGCCTGGAAGGCCTGGGCGGCAGCCGTAACTGAGGGCGCCGCCATGAGCTATCAAGTGACCATCGAACCCACCGGCGAGCAGATCGAGGTGGAGGAGGGCCAGACCATCCTCCAGGCCGCCCTGCGCCAGGGCGTGTGGCTGCCCTTCGCCTGCGGCCATGGCACCTGCGCCACCTGCAAATGCCAGGTACTGGAAGGCGAGGTGGACCTGGGCGCCGCCTCGTCCTTCGCGCTGATGGACATGGAGCGCGACGAGGGCAAGGTCCTGGCCTGCTGCGCCATTCCGCAGAGCGACTTGGTGATCGAGGCCGACATCGACGTCGACCCCGACTTTGCCGGCCACCCGGTGCGCGACTACCACGCGGTGGTCAGCCGCCTGGTGGACCTGTCGCCGACCATCAAGGGCGTGCACCTGAAGCTGGACCGGCCCATGGCCTTCCAGGCTGGGCAGTACGTCAACCTGCAACTGCCGGGCATTGAGGGCACCCGTGCCTTTTCCCTGGCCAATCCGCCGAGCCGCCCCGATGAGGTCGAGCTGCATGTGCGCCTGGTCGAGGGCGGCGCCGCCACCGGCTTCATCCACGACGGCCTGCGCGAGGGCGACGCGGTGGAAGTCTCCGGTCCCTACGGGCAGTTCTTCGTGCGCGGCTCCCAGGCCGGCGACCTGATCTTCATCGCCGGCGGCTCGGGACTGTCCAGCCCGCAATCGATGATCCTCGACCTGCTGGAGCAGGGCGATGCCCGGCGCATCACCCTGTTCCAGGGCGCGCGCACCCGCGCCGAGCTGTACAACCGCGAGCTGTTCGAGGAACTGGCCACGCGATACGCCAACTTCACCTATGTGCCGGCGCTCAGCCAGGCCGCCGAGGACGGCCAGTGGAGCGGCTTTCGCGGCTACGTCCACGACGCGGCGAAGAAGCACTTCGATGGTCGCTTCGGCGGCCACAAGGCCTACCTGTGCGGCCCGCCGCCGATGATCGACGCGGCCATCACCTGTCTGATGCAGGGCCGACTGTTCGAGCGCGACATCTTCATGGAGCGTTTCTACAGCGCCGCCGACGGTGCCGCCGAGGGCCAGCGCTCGGCCCTGTTCAAGCGCATCTGAAACCTTGCTGCCCGGCACCTCGCTCCTGCGCGGGGGCCGGGGTGCGCCCGACCGATAACAACAACAAAGGTTGCCCCGATGAAAAAGCCCCTTGCGTACCTGCTCCGCTTCGCCGCCTGCGCCCTGCTGTTCGGCGTCGCCAACCTGTCCCGCGCCACCGAGGGTGGCGGTACTTCCTACCCGTTGGGCGCGGAGAATTACATGTCCGGCGCCATGCCGCCGCCGGGCTTCTACGGCCAACTGTTCGTCAACCACTACGAGGCCGACAACCTTCGTGGCAACGACGGCCGCAAGCTGCCGGTGGACTTCCGCGTGCGCGCCAACGCCATCGTTCCCCGGCTGATCTGGGTGAGCGACTACAGCTTGCTCGGCGGCAGCTTCGCGCTGCACGCGATAGTCCCGCTGGTGGACCTGAAGGTCGACCTCAACGGCCAGTCGCAGCACAACCGCGGCCTGGGCGACATGATCTTCGGCCCGGCGCTGGGCTTCCATCACAGCGAGAAGTTACACAGCATCCTGGCCTTCGACATGATCGCCCCCACCGGCCGCTACGATAAGGACGACCTGGCCAACCCCGGGCGCAATTACTGGGTGTTCGAGCCGGTGTACGCGATGAGCTACGTCGACCCGAACGGGCCGAACCTGGATGCCAAGGTGATGTACGACTTTAACCGCAAGAACCCCGACACCGACTACCGCTCCGGGCAGGAATTCCACGTCGACTACGCGGTGGGCTGGGGCTTCGGCAACGGCTGGGTGGCCGGGGTGGGCGGCTACTATTACCGGCAGACCACCGATGACCGCCAGGACGGCGAGCGCATCGAGGACAACAAGGGCCGCAGCTTCGCCATCGGCCCGTCGCTGAAGTACAGCGGCAAGGACGGCTGGTTCGTCACCGCCAAGTGGTCGAAGGAAACCGACGTGCGCAACCGCGCCCAGGGTGACGCCTATTGGCTGAAACTGACGCTGCCATTCTGAGCGGAGGGGCCCGCCGCCTCACTGCGGCGGGCGCTGGCAGTCCTTGAGCAGGCGCTTGATGGCCTTGTTGACGTTGCGCTTGGCCAGTTCGTCCAGGGAGAACCAGCGGCAGTCGGCGATTTCGTTCTGCGGCTGAGGGTTCTGCGGCTCGGGCAGGGCCGTTTCGAACACGTAGTGGAGGGTCTGGTACAGCTCCAGCGGAGCGAGGTAGGCCATGGCCTCCACCTGCAGACCGGTTTCTTCGGCCAGCTCGCGCTGGGCCGCCTGGCGCGGCGCCTCGTTGGCCTCGATGCGGCCGCCGGGCAGGTTCCATTTGCGCCGAGCCTTGCGCACGAAAAGGATCTTGTCGTCCTGACGGCAGATCACTGTCGCCCGTTCCTTGATCGCACTACCCATGGGCACCCCCTGATACTGCTTGCCACATACATCTGTAATAGCAGACAACGCTTGTCATGAATTTGTCACAAAAAATAAGCAAGAACGGCGCCAGCCGGCGCGGCGCGCAGGATACGCAGGGGGGAAGGCAGCGTTCCATTTGAAACCGCTGATTCGGGCAATGGAAATTTCTGATCGGTCGGCGGGGGATGGGCGGTTTTGGGGCGCGGTGTTCCGGCTTGCGCCGAGGTGCCTTTCGTAGGATGGGTTGAGCTTGCGAAATCCATGTGGTGGCGGTGATGGGTATCGCTTCGCTCAACCCATCCTACGGGAATGACCGAGCGCCGGCCTTGCCGGCGAAATCGCGGATAAATCCCCTACATGGGAATGGCATGGCGCGTAGGAGCGGACTCCGTCCGCGATCAGCACACCGCGATATGCGAGTCCGCCCGCGGTTCGGTGCCGCCGCAGAGCACGCCGGTCTGCGGGTCGCGGACGATGATCTGGCCGCGGCCGTAGTCGGTCAGGTCGCAGGCCACTTCCACCTCGTGGCCGCGGCGGGCCAGGGCGAAGGCGAGGTCGCGCGGGGCGCTCTGCTCTATGCCCACCTTCATCCCGCCCAGCCACTGCCAGCGCGGGGCGTCCAGCGCGGCTTGCGGGTTGAGGCCGAAGTCCACCAGGTTCATCACCACTTGCACGTGACCCTGGGGCTGCATGTAGCCGCCCATCACGCCGAAGGGGCCGACCGCCACGCCGTCTTTGCTGAGGAAGCCGGGGATGATGGTGTGGAAGGTCTGCTTGCCCGGGGCCAGGGCGTTGGCGTGGCCGGGGTCGAGGCTGAATTCCGAGCCGCGGTTCTGCAAGGCGATGCCGCTGTCGGGCAGCACCACGCCGGAGCCGAAGCCGTGGTAGGCGCTCTGGATGAAGGAGACCATGTTGCCTTCGCCGTCGGCGGTAGCGATGTACACGGTGCCGCTGGCGTGCGGGTCGCCGTGTTGCGGCGCCTGGGCGCGCTCGCCGATCTCGGCGCGGCGGCGCGCGGCGTAGTCTTCGCTCAGCAGGGCGCTAGCGGCCACGCGCATGTGCTCGGGGTCGGTGATGTAGTGCAGGCCGTCGGCGTAGGCCTTCTTCATCGCTTCCAGCTGGCGGTGCCAGGTGAGCTGGCTGTCGCGCTGGTCGAAGTCGAAGCCCTGGAGGATGTTCAGCGTCATCAGGGCGATCAGGCCCTGGCCGCTGGGCGGGATTTCCCAGACGTCGTAGCCGCGGTAGTTGGCCTTGATCGGCTCGACCCATTTCGGCCGGTAGCCGGCCAGGTCCGCCGCGCCCAGGTGGCCGCCGCTGGCCGCGGCGTGCGCCGCCAGGCGCTGGGCGATGGCGCCGCGGTAGAAGCTCTCGCACTTGGTCTCGGCCAGTTCGGCCAGCGTCCGCGCCTGGGCCGGGTTGCGGAACAGCTGGCCGGCGCGCGGCGCTTCGCCGTCGAGGGTGAAGGTGTCGAACCAGGTTTCCAGCACCGGTTCAGCGGCGCGGCTGGCCTGGTATTCGCGGCGGGCGATTTCCCACTGGTGAGCCACCACCGGCGACACCGGGAAGCCGTCGCGGGCCAGGGCGATGGCCGGTTGCAGCAGCTCGGCGAAGGGCAGCTTGCCGAAGCGCGCGGACAGCTCGGCCCAGGCCGAGGGAATGCCCGGCACCGTGACCGGCAGCCAGCCGTGCACCGGCATCTTCCCGTGGCCGGCGGCCTTCACCGCGTCGATGGACAGCGAGGCGGGGGCATGGCCGCTGGCGTCCAGGCCGTGCAGCTGGTCCTTGACCCAGACCAGGGCGAAGGCGTCGCCGCCGATGGCGCAGCCGGTGGGCTCGACCACCGTCAGCGCCGCCGCGGTGGCGATGGCCGCGTCGATGGCGTTGCCGCCGGCGCGCAGCATGGCGATGCCGGCTTCGGCGGCCAGCGGCTGCGAGGCGGCGACCATGCCGTTGCGGGCGAAGACGCTCTGGCGCTGGGAGGCGTAGGGGTATTCGTGGGCGGAGAAACGCAGCATGGAGGGCGTCCTTGAATCAGAGTACGCGGCTGAGGAATTCCCGCGTGCGCGGGTGATGGGGGTTGCCGAACACCTGGGCCGGCGGGCCTTCTTCGATGAGCTCGCCCTGGTGCAGCACCACCACGCGGTCGGCCACTTCGCGGGCGAAGCCCATCTCGTGGGTCACCACCACCATGGTCATGCCTTCCTCGGCCAGTTCCTTCATCACCTGCAGCACTTCGCCCACGGTTTCCGGGTCCAGCGCGCTGGTGGGTTCGTCGAAGAGCATCGCCTGGGGCTTCATCGCCAGGGCGCGGGCGATGGCCACGCGCTGCTGCTGGCCGCCGGAGAGCTGCGCCGGGTAGTGCTCGGCCTTGTCCGCCAGGCGCACCCGGGCGAGCAGGCGGCGCGCCTGTTCGAGGGCTTCGCCGCGGGGCACGCCGAGCACCTGCACCGGCGCTTCGATGATGTTCTCCAGCACCGTCATGTGCGGGAACAGGTTGAAGCGCTGGAACACCATGCCGATATCGCGGCGGCGGCGGGCGATGTTGCTTTCCGAGTCGCGCACCCGCTTGCCGTCGGCGCGCTCGCGGTAGCCCATCAGCGCGCCGTTGACGCGGATGCTGCCGCCCTGGATGTCTTCCAGGTGGTTGATGCAGCGGATGAAGGTGGTCTTGCCCGAGCCGGAGGCGCCGATCAGCACCACCACCTCGCCGCGGTGCACGTCCAGGGACACGCCCTTGAGGATCTCCAGTTCGCCGAAGGCCTTGTGCACGTCGCGGGCCTGGATCACCACGTCTTTCGCGGTCGGGATCATCTCAGCGCCCCCTCAGCAGTTTCATGGCCTGCTGGCCGAACATCCGGCTCGGCGCCGCCGGGGTGTTGCCTTCGGACTTGCCGAAGCGTTTCTCCAGCCAGCGCTGGAAGAAGCCCCAGAGGGTGGTCAGCAGCAGGAAGTAGATGGCCACCACCAGGTACAGCTCGAACACGCGGAAGGTCGCCGAGGTGACCATCTGGGTGCTCAGCAGCAGTTCCTGCACGCCGATCACGCTGACCAGGGTGGTGTTCTTCAGCATCACGTTGAACTCGTTGCCCAGCGGCGGGACGATGACGCGGAAGGCCTGGGGCAGGACGATGCGCCGCATCAGCTTGGCGAAGGTCATGCCCAGGGACTTGCCGGCCTCGTACTGGCCCTTGTCCACCGCGCCGATGCCGGCGCGGATGATCTCAGCCATATAGGCGCCCTCGTTGAGGCCCAGGGCGATGATCGCCGCCTGGATGTTGCCGGGCAGGACGAACAGCCCCAGGTCCAGGTCCTCGAAGCGGAACACCCCGCCGGCGGCCAGCGCCGTGTAGAGGAAGACGATCTGCACCAGCAGCGGCGTGCCGCGCATCAGCCATACGTAGAAGCGCACCGGGTATTGCAGCAGCGGGTTGGACGACAGCCGCATCAGCGCCGCCAGCAGCCCGAGCACGCAGCCCAGGAGCATGGCGCTGACGGCGATCACGCAGGTCAGCCAGAGCCCGTACAGGTAGATGTCGCTCGGCTTGAGCAGGTATTGCCAGAACACGTCCCAACTGAAGTTCATGGTCGGTCACCTCGGCTCAGTCGAGCTTGTCGCCTTCGATGTGCCACTTGGCGAGCAGCGCCTGGTAGCTGCCGTCGGCCTGCATGTCCTGGATGATCTGCTGCACCGCCGCGCTGAGCTGCTTGTCTTCCTTGCGGATGCCCAGGCCGGTGAGGATGCGGGCGAAGGCCGGCACGCCGGTCTCGAACAGGTCCGGGGCCATGCCCTGGTAGTAGCCGGCGGTTTCCACGGTGGTGCCGTAGGCGTCGGCCTGCTGGATGCGCAGGGCCTGGAAGGCGTCGGTGTCGGTGTTGTAGACGACGACTTTCATCGGCGCCTTGCCGGCCTGCTGCAGCTTCTCGTTGTGGGCGTCGAGCAGGGTGCGGATGGTCGAGCCGTTGAGCACCGCCACCTTCTTCCCGGACAGGTCGTCGAGGGTGTGGATGCCCTTGGGGTTGCCCTTGGCGACCACCACGGCCTGGCTGGAGTACATGTAGTTGACCATGTCGATCACTTCGCGCCGCTCGGGCTTGTCGAACAGCTGGTCCACCAGCATGTCGCACTGCCGGGCCAGCAGCGCCGGGATCAGCCCGGAGAAGGGCGTCACCCGCCATTCGATCTTCTTGTCGCCCAGGCGCTTGGCGATGGCCTCGCCGAGGTCGACGGTGACCCCGGTGAGCTTCTGCGAGGCGTCGTAGAAGCCCATGGGCGGGGAGTCCATGCCGCCGCAGAACACCACCTTGTCGGCGGTTTTCAGGCGGTCGGGGATTTTCACCGCGTCGGCGTGGGCCAGCGGGGCGGCCAGGCAGAGGGCGAGAAGGCATTGCGGGATCCTGCGTACGAACATGTTCAGCTCCAGTGGGCGAGGTTGCCGGGGCAGTTCAACGGGACAGGCGATGCGTGGGTCTCAGGCGCCCTTTGCTTCGAGGAACTTCAGCAGCGAGGGCACCGTGCCCTCGATGTGCTCGCAGAGAACCCGCTCGGCTTCGCGGGCGTCGCCGCTGCGCAGGGCGTCGAGGATCACCGCGTGCTCCTCGCGGGCGCTCATGGGCTTGTCGACGTGCTGCAGCCACAGGCGCATGTGCGGCTCGATCACCGAGTACAGGGCGTTGATCTGGCGCAGCAGGCGCGGGCGCTCGGCGAGGCTGCAGAGGTATTCGTGGAAGACGCGGTGGCGGCTGACCCACTCGGTGCTGTCGTCGCGGTAGTCGTCCATCTCGTCGAGCAGGCGTTCCAGGCGCGCCAGCTGGCGTTCGCCCAGCTTCGGCACGGCGAGGCGGATGGCCAGGCCTTCCAGGGCGCTGCGCATCTCGAAGACTTCGCGCATCTCCTCGATGTTCAGCCCGCTGACGATGGCGCCGCGGTTCGGCCGCAGCGTCACCAGGCCCTCGGCGGCCAGGCGGCGGAAGGCTTCGCGCACCGGCATGCGGCTCATGCCGATGTCGTTGGCGATGTCTTCGGCGATCAGGCGGTCGCCGGTGCGGTACTGGCCCTTGCAGATGGCGTCCAGCAGGTAGCTGTAGGCCTCTTCCTCGGCGGTCACGGGTTGGCGGTCGTAGTTGGGTACCAGGCGCATGGGGCGCTCCTTTTGGATTTTTGTATCCAATTATCCATAAGTGCAATTAAGCAGATGCCGTGCCAGGATCGGTGATCGAGACACAAGCCGTTGATTCGCTGGCGATTTGGTTGGGATGGGGGCGGGCGGCGGGGGCTGGGTGGGCATCGAACGGTAACGTCCGGCGCTCGTCGTGCGTCATGTTGATGCACGGCGGGCACTTTTGTAACGCGGGCGGACGTTCGTCAGGGCGGCGCCGGGGATGTGCCGTGGCCGCGGCGGCGTGCGTCGATGCCTGGGTTGGCACTGTCAGCTCCGCTTCGCCCCGCGACAACCGGTCTCAGCCGAAAGAATGGTCGTGATGCCCATCCTTGACGCTTCGCTCGGCGCCTGGTCAGCTTGGCGCGGGCGCTTCGGGGGTGCTTGCTGGTTCGTTGGCGCTTGCAATTTGACGGCTGTGTTCCAAGCTAGGTCAGGGCATCGCTTTCTGTTAAGGTTCGCGGATTCGATGGCGCGCACAGCGCCGGATTCCACTCTAGTTATGCATGAGGTGCTGTGTGATCAAGGTGCTGGTGGTCGATGACCACGATCTGGTGCGCACCGGAATTACCCGCATGCTGGCCGACATCGAGGGCCTGCAGGTGGTGGGCCAGGCCGAATCCGGCGAGGACGCCCTGCGCCTGGCCCGGGAACTCAAGCCCGACGTCGTCCTGATGGACGTGAAGATGCCCGGCATCGGCGGCCTCGAAGCCACCCGCAAGCTGATGCGCAGCCAGCCGGACGTGCGCGTGCTGGCCGTGACCGTCTGCGAGGAAGACCCGTTCCCCACCCGCCTCATGCAGGCCGGCGCCTCCGGCTACCTGACCAAGGGCGCGGCGCTTGAGGAAATGGTCCAGGCCATCCGCCAGGTCTTCGCCGGGCAGCGCTACATCAGCCCGCAGATCGCCCAGAGCCTGGCGCTGAAGTCCTTCGAGCCGGAGAAGGGCGGTTCGCCGTTCGACTCGCTGTCCGAGCGCGAAATCCAGATCGCCCTGATGATCGCCAACTGCCACAAGGTGCAGAGCATCTCCGACAAGCTCTGCCTGTCGCCCAAGACGGTGAACACCTACCGCTACCGCATCTACGAGAAGCTCTCCATCACCAGCGACGTCGAGCTGGCGCTGCTGGCGGTGCGCCACGGCATGGTGGATGCCAGCAACTAGATGAGCGCGGTGTTCGATCCGGCGGCCTTCCTCGCCACCTGCAGCGGCCGCCCCGGTGTCTACCGGATGTTCGATGCGGACGCCAAGCTGCTCTACGTCGGCAAGGCGAAGAACCTCAAGAAGCGCCTGGCCAGCTACTTCCGCAAGACCGGCCTGGCGCCGAAGACCGCCGCCCTGGTGGCGCGCATCGCCCAGGTCGAGACCACCATCACCGCCAACGAGACCGAGGCGCTGCTGCTGGAGCAGACGCTGATCAAGGAATGGCGGCCGCCGTACAACATCCTCCTGCGCGACGACAAGTCCTACCCCTACGTCTACCTGTCCAGCGAGGACGAATACCCGCGCCTGGCCCTGCACCGCGGCGCCAAGAAGGCCAAGGGCCGCTACTTCGGGCCCTACCCGAGCGCCGGCGCCATCCGCGAGAGCCTGGCCCTGCTGCAGAAGGCCTTCCTGGTGCGGCAGTGCGAGGACAGCTACTTCCGCAACCGCACCCGGCCCTGCCTGCAGTACCAGATCAAGCGCTGCAAAGGACCCTGCGTCGGTCTGGTCGGCCCCGAGGAATACGCCCAGGACGTGCGCCACTCGGTGATGTTCCTCGAAGGCCGCAGCAACCAGCTGGCCGATGAGCTGAGCGCCGACATGGAGCAGGCGGCCATGCGCCTGGAGTTCGAGCGCGCCGCCGAGCTGCGCGACCAGGTGGCCATCCTGCGCCGCGTGCAGGACCAGCAGAGCATGGAGGGCGGCAACGGCGACGTCGACGTCATCGCCGCCATGGTCAACCCCGGCGGCGCCTGCGTGCACCTGATCAGCGTGCGCGGCGGGCGCGTGCTGGGCAGCAAGAACTTCTTCCCCCAGGTGGGCATAGAAGAGGAGGTCGACGAGGTGCTGCTGGCCTTCCTCGGCCAGTACTACCTGAGCCACCACGAGCGCGAGCTGCCGGCTGAACTGATCGTCAACGCCGTGCACGAGGACTTCCCGGTGCTGATCGAGGCCATCGCCAGCGCCCGTGGCCGCGAACTGGAGATCAGCCACCGGGTGCGCGGCACCCGCGCGCGCTGGCAGCAGCTGGCGATCACCAACGCCGAGCAGGCCCTGGCCGCGCGCCTGGCCAACCGCCAGCACGTCGCCGCGCGCTTCGAGGCCCTGGCCGAGGCGCTGGACCTGGACGAGCCGCCGCAACGCCTGGAGTGCTTCGACATCAGCCATTCCAGTGGCGAGGCCACGGTGGCCTCCTGCGTGGTGTTCGGCCCCGAGGGGCCGCTGAAGTCCGACTACCGCCGCTTCAACATCGAGGGCATCACCGGCGGCGACGACTACGCCGCCATGCACCAGGCCCTGACGCGGCGCTTCAGCCGCCTGAAGGAGGGGGAGGGCAAGATGCCCGACATCCTCCTGGTGGACGGCGGCAAGGGCCAACTGGCCATGGCCCGGGAAGTGCTCCAGGAGCTGGCGGTGAGCGGGCTGATCCTGCTCGGCGTGGCCAAGGGCGTGACGCGCAAGCCGGGCCTGGAGACCCTCTACCTCAACGATGCCGAGCACGAATTCACCCTGCCGGCGAATTCCCCGGCGCTGCACCTGATCCAGCAGATCCGCGACGAATCGCACCGCTTCGCCATCACCGGCCACCGCGCCCGTCGCGGCAAGGCCCGGCGCACCTCGACCCTGGAAGAGGTGCCTGGGGTAGGGCCCAAGCGCCGCCGCGAGCTGCTCAAGCATTTCGGTGGGTTGCAGGAACTGGGCCGCGCCAGTATCGATGAGATCGCCAAGGCCCCAGGCATCAGCAAAAAGCTGGCCGAGCAGATTTATGCTGCCCTGCACAGCGAGTAGAATGCCGGGCTCAACTCACCGGCCAGTGGTCCCGATGAATATTCCGAACCTGCTCACACTGCTACGCGTCCTGCTCATCCCGATCTTCATCCTGCTGTTCTACATGCCGTTCCCGGGCAGCCACCTGGCCTCCAGCGCGGTATTCGCCCTGGCCGCAGCGACCGACTGGCTGGATGGTTATCTGGCGCGCAAACTGGGCCAGAGCACGCCCTTCGGCGCCTTCCTCGACCCGGTGGCGGACAAGCTGATGGTGGCGGTGGCGCTGGTGCTGCTGGTGGAAGAGCACGCCAACCTCTGGCTGACGCTGCCGGCGGTGATCATCATCGGCCGCGAGATCGTGGTCTCGGCGCTGCGCGAATGGATGGCCGAACTGGGCGCCCGCGCCCACGTCGCGGTATCCAACCTGGGCAAGTGGAAGACCGCCGCGCAGATGGCCGCGCTGGTGATCCTGCTGGCCAACGCCCCGGTGTTCACCTTCTGGGTGCTGCTGGGCTACGGGCTGCTGATCGTCGCCGCGGCCCTGACGCTGTGGTCCATGCTGCACTACCTGCTGGCCGCCTGGCCGCACCTGAGCACCACCCCGAAAGAGAAATAACTTTTTTTGAATCAAAGGGTTGACGAGGCTCCAGAAAAAGATAGAATGGCGCCCGTCAACACGACGCGGGAATAGCTCAGTTGGTAGAGCACGACCTTGCCAAGGTCGGGGTCGCGAGTTCGAGTCTCGTTTCCCGCTCCAATTTTCGGTTTACGGAAGTCCATAGTCATCTATAGAACTCCGTAACTGGTTGAAACTAGGGACCTTTGGTCCCTTTTTTCGTCCATTGACTTCCACTGCCGTTCACTGCCAGCCACGATTTTTTAGTACATCAACTAGTACATCAATCGGGGTAGGTTGCGGAGCGGTTTCTTGGTGGAAGCTCCCCATCGAAAAGGGTCATCTCCTCTCATCAGCCTGACGAGACTGGAGATGCACCATGCCTTTAACGGACACCGCAGTCCGGCAAGCCAAGCCTTCCGGTAAACCCTATGTGCTCAACGATCTGGATGGGCTCGCGCTCTTCGTGAGTGCCAAGGGCTCAAAAAGTTGGCACTTCCGCTTTTCTTGGTTCGGCAAGCAGCAGCGGCTCTCTCTTGGCAGTTACCCGGAAATCAGCCTCAGGGAGGCCCGGGGGCAGCGTGACACCGCTCGCAGTTGGCTTGCCAAAGGGATCGATCCCCGCGTCCAGCGGCGGCATGAGCGCATGCTGGCGCAACATGCCTC
Source organism: Pseudomonas sp. M1 (assembly GCF_022760135.1). Classification (NCBI taxonomy): domain Bacteria; kingdom Pseudomonadati; phylum Pseudomonadota; class Gammaproteobacteria; order Pseudomonadales; family Pseudomonadaceae; genus Pseudomonas; species Pseudomonas sp. M1. The sequence goes on along the minus strand of NZ_CP094343.1, from coordinate 4,021,745 downwards.
TGACAACACCTTTGAAACACTCTTCATGCGCTGGCGTGCCTTCCGTGCCCTCACGCTTAAGGAGGGGCGCCAGAGTACCCTCAGCCAGATTGACCGAATCTTCAAGAAGGATGTTCTTCCGTCGCTGAGGCATCGCGTCATCACGGAGATAACACGGCACGACCTGTTGGACGTGTTGCGTGGTATCGAGCGGCGCGGGGCAATGACCGCGGCCGAAAAGGTCCGGGGCTGGCTCAACAAGTTTTTCCGCTATGCCATGGTTGAGGCCGGGTTGGACAGGAATCCTGCGAGTGATTTGGACATTGTGGCCATGCCCAAACCACCTGTAACGCATAATCCGCATCTGACAATGAAGCGGTTGCCAGCGTTTCTGAGCAAATTGAACAGTTACAAAGGGGAGCCGAAAACCCGCAAAGGATTGCGCCTGCTGCTGTTGACCGGGGTAAGGACAGGGGAGCTGAGGAAAGCTGTACCGGAACAATTTGATCTCAAGCGTGGCCTTTGGAGCATCCCGCCGGAAAATGTAAAGCAGTTGCAGCGGCGTGCAAGCAAGGATGTACGGGAGATTCCGCCGTATATCGTTCCCTTGTCACAGCAGGCCTTGGCGATCGTCACGGACCTGATTGCTGAAATGTTGCCGGCTCAGCGGTACCTGTTGGCCCATCGGAGCGATCCGAAGCGGGGTATCAGTGAGAACACGCTGAATAACGCGTTGCATCGCATGGGCTTTCAGAATGAGCTCACTGGCCACGGCATTCGCGGCACGATTTCCACGGCTCTCAACGAGTTGGGTTATCCCGGAGAATGGATTGAGGCGCAGCTGTCCCATGCCGATAAGAATCCAGTGCGTAAAGCCTACAACCATGCCCAGTATGTCGAGCAGAGGCGGGCGATGATGCAGAAATGGGCAAACCTAGTTGACCAGTGGGATGCCGGGATACACGCCACCGAATCTATCCTGTGGCGGTCGCAATATTTGCCTCGGAACGATAGCTTGCCTTCCTATCCGCCTTCAGCGCTTATGTCGAACGGACTCGCTTAGCGCCAGCAATCATCGAAGGAGGGAGCAAAGCCCCTCCTTCGTATGCCCTTGTTCCACCATGCCCATGAGAGGCCGTACCAAACCGGTCCTTGTTCTCAGAGCCGGTCGGCACGCACGATGGCAGGACCGAAGAACACCACTTTGCGTAGAGCTGCGCCAGGCCCGTAGTGCTGCATCTTGAAATAGGGGCGGCGCCAATGGCTGGAGACCTCCCGTCCGCCGCTGGCTGTCGTCTTGGTCTCCGGTTCCTCGTCGAGGATGGCCGGGCCAACGATATGGCGATCGTACAAGTGGTCAACTTGTACCTGGTACGCCTCACGTTTTCGGCGTCCCAGGCCAGAGGGGAGGCTCTTGGCGGCTTGGGTACGGGCGAGGTCTCGAGTGACATGCGCATCACGTACGGCCATGTACAGGAGCATTTTGATGGCGTAGTCGAGTGAATTGCGCCAGTGTTGGCGGATCTGGTCGTCACCTGGCTGAGGGGTTTGGAACGCCTCGTCTAGCAAGTCGCGGATGGTACGGTCCGATTCTTCGGTGGAAAGTGTCAGAACGTCCATCACGACGCTGCGCTCCGTATCTGGACGGTGTGCCCAGGTGACGAAACACAATGAATGAGCCTGCTTGAACAAGACGATGCTCTCGTAGCCACCGGTCTTCCAGCGAGAGGGTTCAGGAATAATGCAGAGTGTGTCGGTGGGAAGTTGAACCACCCCAATGGGGACGTTATCGGCGATATATGTGCTGTCGAGCAATCGATGCAAGGCGGCACTGGGTTCGTAGAATATGCCCTCACGTGCATCGAATGCTTGCCAAACGGCACTATGTGAGGCGTGTAGTGACAACTCGTTGGCAGAGTGGGGCGCCGCTCCATCGGGATGCAACGTCAGGGTCATCTGGTTGAGGGATGTGATAACTCGTTTGAGAGGGGCGTGAACCAGTGCTGCCGAAATCGATAAGTCGGCGAGCGTGGCATCCACCTGTTGGTGGAAGTTGCGCCAGGCCGAGAGGGCGCCGGTTAATCGATAACGTACGGGAGCAGGGAGACGCGCGTACTTTGCCTGATTGGTTTGGATGCTCTTCTCAATGGCGTCGAGCAAGGAGCGACGGAGTACGGTGAAGGACTGAAGAGTCGAATCTTCTACTGGCTCGGCCGATTCGACCAAGGGGCGCCGCTTGCGGTGCTTGATATAGCGGACGACGAAGGACTTGTCGTGAGCAACATCGATTTGCAGGTGGCCAGGCCGTAGTGGGCGAATACCTGTCCATACAAACTCAAGGCGGGTGCCACCCTTCAATTCCATGGCGATGCCTGGGCGGATGGGCGATAGGCGCAGCCAGTCGATCAGGCTGGATCGCACGGCACTCCAGATGTCCTCGGCAACGCGCGCTATCTCCGCTTCGTCATTTGCCTGCAAGGTTCCCACCGACAGCCAGAGAGATACGCCAGGCAGTAACTCCGAGCAGATCACCGGCTTGCCACCTAGCGCCAATGAGGCACGCAATACCAACGTCAGTAGCTCGAATGTGTCGCGCTTGGCGCCTCCGCTGATGCGGAGGCGCGCTCCTTCTCGAAAGGACAGTGGAGCGGCAGTGGTGGTTAGGTCCTTGGGCGCGGGACTTGGCACCTCAGCTTGCTCTTTCATTTTTTTAACACCATGCCTAAGGCTTGGGTTGATTGGGGTGACTGGCAATGAAGTCGTCCAACGCTCTCTGATCCTCCTCGGCTTGCTTGCGAGAGATTGGGAGAGGTGCGCTGGGTGGCGGCGGTGGTGACGATATGAGGGCGTCGGGGCGGAATCGAATGTTGCCTACTACAGCATCCCAGACTTCGAAGAATTCTGCTTCGGTTGGACCATCTGGCGTGTCCTCAGGTCTGGGGAAACCACCTGCAGGAGATGGGATGTAGGTAGTCAGGAACCTTGGCGTTCCCGAACTAAGCTCGATTTTTGGCAGCAACGATGGACTGCCTTGCCCTGGATATCCCCAAGTGGCTCCTATGAATGTTTCATATTTATCGACTCCAGTATTCTCGACACTACCAGCAACCAATTCCTCGCCGGGTAGCTCTCCCACCTGACGTATTGCTTTACGAAACAGATGCTCTTCAAAGGTATCGCCTGGCTTTAGAAAAGCAGCGATATAAGCCTCAGCCTCGCCTCGTGACTCGAGCTCACGCTGGAACAATGAAGTGGCAGGCGCGGAGACCTTGGTGTGTCGTATCGTTATGCCTATGTTGCGGGGAAGGGAAAAGCTCCAACTGACCTGTTCGCTTTCATTGAAGTCGTAGTAACCCGACACGAAGGCACCGTTCAGGCATAGTCCCGGTTGTAGGGGCGTTTCATCGGGCTTACGGGCATGCAGGCGGGGTAACAGGTCGGTGATACCTTGCTTGCCGTTGAGTACGGGGCCTAGTTTGAATAGCGTGCCAGCGTCCCAGTAGTAACCTTCGGCAGTATGGAAAATTCGTTTGATGACGGTTTCGTCATCGTCAGCCAAGCCATCTACTGTTTCATGCTGATAAGCAAAAACAAATCCCCTTTCCAAGTTTCCAAAACTTTCGGAAGGACTTCGATATGGGTTGCCGTAGTCGTCTTTTTTTGTTTCGCGGACTTCCTTCCAGCGCTGTTCCACCAGATCTTGAAACTGTTCGAGGCTGGTATCCGTCACGACAGATAATTTGATATTACCGATGGTTGCTCCACTGGCATTGGGCTCCCAAGCGCTACCCTCGGGCAGGTCGATCAGCAGGCGACCCACGCAGTGGGTACGCATGTTCTGGGTCAGAACGGTCATCTCATGGCTCCGGTCGGGATGGGTCAGGCGCCATTGGCGCCAGCCATAGGTGCAGGCGGCGAATAGGACTACTGTCGCTACCAGGATAAGGAGGAGAGGTTTACGGCTCATTGTGAGGGTAATTCCTGTGCTCTGGCGCCGATACTCAGCACGCAATAGAGCGTGAGGCGCTGGACCCTTGTGTCGTCATAGGAGTCTTGGTGTTCGTACCCCCGCATACGGGCGGAGAAAACTGCATGCTTGCCCGCATCCTCGGCCGAATGGGCCGGTACGGTGGCATCGCCGCCCTGGTCCGGGCCTTGCAATTCAGCTGAATAGCTATCGCCGCGAGTGTCGTGGATCACGCCTACACCATGCTGATTGATCCACTGCTTCTCGCTATGGTCGTTGACCAACCAGACGCGCCCTTCGTGATTGTCTGCTGTCAATCTTAGGGTGCTGGCTTGTTTGGGGGCAGGAGGGAGTACTCTCGTTCCAGGACGCCCCTGTACCTGGGAGGAGATGAATCCACCTGTCAAATCCCAGGTGACGCGACGGAAAGACGGGTAGTCCGCATCTGCGCCGTAATGCACGTAGCTATTGGGATGGTAGTAATCGCCTAGTTCCATATGGAAGGACTTTGCCTTCTTGAGCATGCTCTCGTAGTTGCTCCATCCTTCACTGCTTTTCTTCTCATCGCTCTCGCTTGGATCGACCCACGCGGGGTCCATCAAGCGCCACCATGCCCGCTTCTTCATATAGATCTGCGTGTAAGGATCGACGCCATTGGGGGTGGGATTCGGCAACTGAAACACCGCCTTGCCATTGCAAGTCACCCGTAGCCAACCCGCGCCATAGCGCTGACTGGGTAGTAGCTCCAGTGGGCCGGCGGCATTGGCGAAAACCGGCATGATCTTGCGCCCGGTACCACCGAGGCCGAGAGCGCCTTTCCAATCCTCCCAGCCTGCGCGGACCCGTCGGTAAGCGGTGGCCGCACCTGTGGCCGGTTGTACGCCATGCACGACGCCCTGGATCAGCTCCGGATAGCGCTTGGCGCACAGGCGTGCTACCAACCCGCCCATGGAGTGGGTGACCAGAATTACTCCGTGCCGGCACTTGACGCGCATGTCCCGTTGACAGCGTTCAAGGATGGCGCGGATGCGTTCGGCTAGATAGGCGGCGGCTTGGGCATTGGAGTTCAGCCAGTTGTAGCCCACCGCATAGACTGGGTAACGAAACTCTGCCGCTTGTCGCAGGCTCTTCAGGTCCAACGGCACGTACCCCTCGAGTTCTCCCCAAGAGGCGGGATCGCGGGGCATTGTGCCCTGGATACCTGGGTAGGGCTGGCCCTGGGGCGTGAGGATGTAGCGCAGTTGCGCTTCGAGAAAGTTGAGGATGCCGCCATATGAGTTGAGCATCACCGAACCCCAGCCACGCTGCAGGGCCTCCTCGACATAGAGCGTGGAGCTGTACTTAGCGACGGTTTCACGATCAGCATCCTCGGGGGTTGAGAATGCACGGGTTTCTGCAGGCGACAAGACTATTTTTCGTTCTTCGGGAGAAAGGGCGCGATAACTTTTGCCCATCCCTACGACCCACCACTTTTTGTCTGGAAACCATGCCCAACGGCTCTCTTGCACCATGCCAAGGTTTTCCCCTGTCGCCAGCAACGGGCTGCCCATGATGCCCGGTACGAACACGATGGGAATGGCCTGATCCGGGGGGACTTCTACCTCCACGCGCTGGGTGTTGGAGGACGGTGTCATGCTAACTCTGGCCCTTACCCGGCCATCCGGGCCAATTTCCGTTGGAATAGGGCGAGTGGTGTCGGTCATGGGTGAATTCCTTTCCCTAACATTCAAGGCTCGATCGCTTTCAGGCCGGCCCCAGCAACTGGATTTCGTAACCTTCCGTTGTAAGGCTGCGCTGAAGATCAGCCCAGCCTTCGCTGTCGGTCACACCTGGAATGCGGGTGCCGTCGCTCCGCACAATTTCATAGCGATAATTCGGTAGGGAACGGCCATTGCGCTTGAGCTGAATGCGCTCGTCGAATGGCGCTCGATCCCAAGCATTGAAAGCTTCTGAGGCGCTGCTGGGGGCGATGAACTGATGGTTCGCTGCCTTGGCGGTAAAGTTGCCGGGCATTCCCAACTCGATGTTCCCACCTTGCATCTTTAGATAGGCGCCGCCGCACAGCAGGGTGATGTGCTCTTGGGCTTTGACCAGGATGTGCTCGTTGCTGGCGCTGATCTCCACGCTTTGGTCGGCCTCCAGGCGTGCGCTGTTGTGCTGCGCCTGCAGGAGCAACTGGCCCTGGTGAGCGATGTGGCGCATGTCGCCGCTCTGGGCAAAGGTACCCAGGCCCTGGCCGGCGTTGAGCAGCATCTGCTCGCCGGCGGTCAGTTGCACCTGCTCGCGCGCGGCGGCATCGATGTGCTCGCCGGCGCCCAGGGCGATGCTGCGCGGGCTGGCCAGGGCGATGCCGGCCGGGGCGGAGAGGGCGATGACCGGTTCACTGCCATTGCCGCCGCCGTCGGCCTGGTCGTTGGCGCCATGGCCCATGGCGCGCACGGCCTCGGTCAGGTTTTCCTGGGGCTTGGCCTGGTGGGCCAGGCCCTGGTGTTCACCGGCGTAGTCGCCCAGGGTCCTGGCCAGCTCCAGCGCCGCCTCCAGGGTGCTGACCAGTTGCGCGCGGTCGAGCAGGCCGCCGTTGGCGTTGGCTTGTGCCTCGGTGCTGAGCAGCATGCCCTGCGCCGCACGCAAGGCGCCGTGCAGGTCGGTGCGCAGCTCGAAGCCTTCGCCGCGCGGCTGGCCGCCGTCGGGCCGCGGGTGGGTGAGGTAGCCCAGGTGGAGATGGCTTTGGCCATGGTCGTTCATCAGCGCGGCGCTGATTTCGCTGGTGGTGTCGTCCAGGCGCAGCTCGCTGGCGCGCTGGCCTTTGTGTTCCTTGCTCTTGAGGGTGCTGAGCACCTGGTGCTTGGGCAGTTCGTAGGGCGAGCGGTTGCCCACCCGGTAGCTGCGGCCCGTGACCACGGGTTGGTCCGGGTCGCCATCGAGGAAGTCGACGATGACCTCCTGGCCGATGCGCGGCAGGGTGATTTGCCCCCAGCCGCTGCCGGCCCAGCCGTGCAGCGGACGAATCCAGCAGGAGCTGTGTTCGTTGTGCGCGCCTTCGCGGTCCCAGGGGAACTGCACGCGCACGCGGCCGAATTCATCGACGTGGAACTCTTCGCCCTCGGGGCCGACGACGGTGGCCACCTGCGGACCCGGGATGAGCGGCCGCGGCCGCGGCACGGGCCGCCATTCGATGCGGTCGGGCACCAGCTGGGCGGTGTACTGGTAGTGGGTGCCGCTCTGCGCCCCGGCGCTCTCTTCGGCCTGGCTGGTGTGCTGGCGGCCTTCATGGCGGATGTGCACCGGGCGCCAGCCGTGGTTCCAGTCCTGGCGGGGATGGCCGATGAGGTCGAAGGCCAGGCCGGGGACCAGGCGCGGGTCGTCGCCTTCGACCGTGGCGGTTTGTGCATCGCCACGCAGGCCACGCAGGCGGTCGCGGGTGAAGGCCTCACCCGTTTCTCCCTGCTTGTAGCGGCCGGGGTAGGCGTAGTGCTCGTAGTCCCGCTCGGCCGCGGCCGGCCGTTCGACGGCTTCGGAGTGTTCCTGCTCGTAGCGCGGGTACTTGAAGGTGTAGTCGCGCTGGGTCTGGCGGGTGGTGCGCACGTGCTCGGCGTAGGTGAAGGTGCGCAGGGCCGGTTCGGGCCGGTCGCCGCCGGGGGCGGGGTTGTAGCGCACCGGGCCGCCGGCGATGGCGCCCTGGATGTAGAGGCGGTCACCGTGAATCAGGGTGCAGCCGTCGGGGCGGTGGTCGAAGCGGTGGAAGAGACCTTCCTCGGCGGCCAGGCGCAGGAGGAAGTCCAGGTCGGTGTCGCCGGCCTGGACGCAGTACTCGCGGGTGAGGTGGTCCTCGGTGAGGTTCTGTTGGTAGGGGGCGATGCCGTGCTCGGCGAGCAGCAGGTTCAGAATTTCGGGCACGGTTTTTTGCTGGAAGATGCGCCAGTCGGCGCACAGCTCGAGCCGTGCCAGGGGCGGTTCGACCAGGGCGCGGTAGCGGGTGCGGCGGAAGCCGGTGGTGCCTTGCTCGAAGCGGCTGACCTGGCCATGGACATGGCGTACCGGTTGCTCGCCGTGCCAGAGGATGAAGTGTGCCGGCGCATCCAGAATCTTGGCGAAGTCGATGGCCGGGTCGCGGCTGGCCAGCTCCAGCGCCAGTTGGTAGCTCTCGCTGAGGCCCTCGTCGAGGGTGAACTCGATGACCTCGAACTCGGTCTCGCCTACGGTGAAGGTGAAGCGCAGATTGGATTGGCTGGGCATGACATGCCTCTCGTCTGGTGAGTATCGGGCCGAGTCAGGGCTTTAGGATGTTGTCCAACGAGCGCAGGACCAATTCGGTGGTGCTACCCAGGTTGACGGCGAAGAGCGCATAGATGCCGGCCAGCACGGCGAGTGCGATGGCCCAAGGCATCCAGATGGGCCACTGATGGCTGATGCGGTAGCGCCGGGAGACTATGTTGGAATGGGCGTCAGTCAGCTTCTCTGGCGGCTCGCCGCGTAGCGGGCGGAGTACTCGGTGCAGTTTGACGATGAGGTTGTTGAGCGATTCGGCCTGGTTGTGTTGAACGCCATACTTGCCCTTGAAGCCCAGGCACAGACACAGGTACTTGAACTCAAGCACGTCACGGTAGTGTTCGGGCTCCATCTGCATGCGCGAGAGCACGGTGAAGAATTTTTCTCCGCCCCATGTCTCGTTGTGGAAGATGCTGAGCAGCGAGCGTTCGGCCCAGGGCGAGTTGGAGCCCCAAGGCGTGGCCATGACCGCATCATCGACGAAGCTGCACAGCGCATACCGGTAGGCCATATGCACCGCTCTGTCGTAGCCATGGCGCAGCACTTCCTCGTCCACGGCTTTGATCTGGTCGCGCACAATCGTGTGGAGTTCGTTGACCTGACTGTACGATTCCAGCTTGCGTAGGCGGATGACCAGGCCGAACAACGGCATGGCCGCGTCCACTAGCGGATTGATGCTGTGCCCACGAAGTTGAAAGGCCAGGTCGGCGTCGTGGTCCAACTGGGCGACGGTATCGAAGGTGATGTCGTCCTTGCGGCCCACTGCCGGGGTTGGCTGCTCCCGATGGAAATCACTCTCGTGGTTGATGTTGACGGTTGTGCTCATCGCGTTGCCTCTCTGATCGCCCAGAACTGCAGTTCAAGTCCGGGGTAGTCGCCAGTGATGTGGAAACCGAAGCCGGCGGTGTTTTTCATCATCTGCTGCCAGGTCGGATGGTTCCGATCAAGTTGGAAGTAGGTGAAGCCGGCGTGGTATGGCAGGTGGCGGGGCGCCACGGGCAGCGGGGCCAGGGGAATCCCGGGCAACTGGCGGCTGACCAATTCGCCGAGTCGCTCCATGGAAGCGACCTTGACCTGTTGCAGGAACAGCTGGCGCAAACGCTCCACCGGCATTTGGGCGGACACAGCGAGAACGAAGTCCGCCTGCTCCAGCAAGGTGCTGTCGGCCACGGATGCGGTCCGTATCCCATACTGCTGCGTGACTATGGGGAGGGATACCGCGCGTGGTTGAAGCACGTTGCTGAGGTAGCGACGCAGGGTGGCTTCCAGTGGTTGGAAACTTGTCGCCAGGTCTTCGTGACGATAGGCGGGTAGCTCCGGAGCCAGGCGTCCGTGTTCCATGAAGGTCGCCAGTTCGCTGGCAGCCATGAGGAAGGCGCGGTACAGGTCGACCGGATGAGTCATCGGTTGACGCGACTGCTGCAAGAGTTCGGCGTAAAGACGATTGAGCGACTGCAGCAGCTGGAAGTCGGTGACGTCGGCGACCCCGGCTTGCCCAGGACTACCGATCCGCTCGGCGATAGTGCGGGCCCGCTCGCGCATGAGCGAGGTGACTTCCCCGAGGAAACGACCCAATGGTGGAATCGCCTGGAGCGAGAGGCTGGTGGGGTAGAAACTGTCATCCAGCAGCAAGCTGCCATCTGCGCGACGCCCGCGAATACGGGCGAAGGGCAGGCAGGCATAGGCGCTTCGGTCCTCGCGTTCCAACGCCAGTTGAAGATTGGCGACGGCCAGATCGATGGGCCGGTAGTCGCCAATCTGGCTGTGGGTGTCGCGCAGTTCTTCGGCACGCATGATGTAGCGATGATTGGCGTACGCCTCGGGCCAACGGATTTCCAGCACGCCATCGGAGCGGTGCGGCAATGTCAGGTAGACCACCTGGTTATCGGCAGCACTGTCGCCTATCACCAACGGTTCCGGAGGCGGCTGATCGTTGGGGATGTTGAATACGGTGCCATCCGGCATCACGCCCTTGGCGTGAGTAATGGCAATCTTGCCGAAGGCGAGATATTCCTGGTTGATTTGCAGATCGGTGAAGCCATAGGGATGCGGACCGATGCTGTCGACGCGGCTGTTGATCTGGTGTTCCAGCACGCGCACGAGTTGCTGGAAGTGCTGTGGCTCGAAAAATGTGCCTTCGCTGAGAACGATGGGATTCTTACTGCTCATGGTTGCTTACTCGACTGCGATGGCTGTGCGGGGGGATAGCGCTCATCAGTAATGGAGACGCGGTTGCCCAGGAAGCTGACCAGCAGGTTGTATTTCTGCCCGCGCGGGTCGACCCGCAGCACTTGTTTCCAGGTGGCGATATTCGGATCACGGAAGTCGGCAACCACCGCAACGTAGTTGGCGTCTTCATCGATACGGCGGAAGTTGATGAACTTGAACTGCCCAGGGAGCAGGATGTAGTCGTCAACGCTCAGGTAGGTGCTACCGAGCGCTTTCTTCGTTTTGTACCAGAGCTGCTCGGGATCGGCGTTGAGGAACATGGAGTCATCCTTGAGCTGCAGTACCTTGAAGGCGATTGGTGTGGCCGTGCCGCTGGAGGCTGGTGGTGCCACCGGTGCATCCGGCAGGGTGGCTCCAGCTTGATACTGGCCGGGCGCCAAGCCACGAACCTCTCTCTGCCCCTGAACGGCAGCCACAGGCAAGGGTGTGCTGGATGCAACCGAGGTGGCCTGAGTCGGTGAGGGCGGCGTAGGCCGTGTGGATGTCAACGATGCGTCAGACGCCAACCTAAACGGCTCGGGAAGATACAGGCCGGGGAACGCAGGAAGCGGCGTGGCGGGTGGCGCTTGGAGCTTGGGCTTACCACCGGGGATGGCTACTCCGGGTGATGAGGGAGTTCCTTGCAGGTGATCGAGAAGTGCGCGCAGGCTCTCAAGCAATTCCACCCGGCTCGCGCTGTTCAAACGAATGGCGTAGGGCCCGTCCAGTTCGTCTTCCGTCAGCGCGGGTGCCGGCCACGCCTTTTCCGAGGGCGCCATGTCGGGGGTAGCACTTTCTGGGTTGGGATTGACGTCGTAACCGGCATATAGGCTCAGAGCGATCTGCGTTGGCTGGTCCGCAGCCGAGCCGATCTGAATGGACGGGTCCATCAGGATTTGCCCCGTCTTCTTGAATACATTGCCAACCGTGCTGCATCCGCCGATCAGCAAAGTAGCGAGCAGCACGCCAAGGGTACGCTTCATCACGCCTCCGCACGCAAGGCTCGGTCGTAGTGCTGCTCGAAGACTTCCCAGAACAGTTTCTCGAAGCCCCGTTGGCGATCGGATTTGAGCTCGTTGTAGTAGTGGTTGTACATCTGCCAGGCCCAGTCCCCTGCCTGTTCGGCTTTAGTCTGATCGGGGTCGTAGCGCTGGAAGCGCTGCGTCAACTGCGCGGGCGAAAAGGCTTGTAGCAGAGCTGATAGCCCGGCCTCGATGCCTTGTAGCAGGGCGTGCTGATGTCGACTTAGCTCAGCCAGGCTTTCCTCGACGGCAGCCTTGGGGGACAGATGAACGCGACTGCGCTCAGTGGAGAAAAGGGCGCGCAGGGTGTCCTCGTAGCTTTGGCCCAGGTGCAAGGGATTGTCTTCGATGGGCTGCAGGGTGCGGCTTTGCAGGCTGAGTCGCTGGTGTCCATGCGTGGTATTACGCAGGGCCAGCAGCCCTTGGATGAAGGCTCGGATTGTCTGGCCCGACTCGAGCATCAGCCGATAGCTCGCCGCGGCGTCGAGGTTGCCTACTGAGGCCCCCAAGCCTTCGAGCAGGGGCTCAGCAGGCAGTGTGCTGGTGCTGTGCAGTGGAGCCGGGGATACAGATTCGTAGGACGGAGTATCGTGTTGCGACATTCGGTCTTCTCCAGAAGATGAGCGTGAGCCGGAAATAGCTTCAAAGCGGGTGCTGGCCAGGTCCATTGGAGTCGGGGCTTCGGACAGGCCGTAGTGTTTGGGATCAAGCGAGATAGGCGGTGTCTGGGGCGCTCGTTGCGCCTGGGCCGCGTCCAAGGCCTGGAGAGGGTCGAGTGAGGTCTGTTCCAGAGGCTGCATCAGCGTTTGCAGCGCTGCCGAAGGCTCGGCTGGCTCGGGTATGCCCACGTCAAACCCACGTGGTGCGGGCAGGTTCTGCAGGTCACCAGCATCGGTATGCTCGGCGTTCAATAGCTCTTCGACGGTGTGTTCGGCGAGATGGCGTTCAGGGTCAGGCAGGTTGTGGTGTTCCTGCTCCAGGTGCACATCGATGCAAAGTGAGCTGATACGAATGCGATCGCCCTGGTTGAGCCTGACGCTGACATCTCTGCCGAGCGGTGCTTGATTGCCGTTTATGCGTGTGTCGCCATTACGCTCGACCAGGCAGAAAGCACCGTCGTCCCAGACAATCTGGCAATGCGAGGGCTTTATCCCTTGGTGGCCATCGTCCAGAGGCCAGTCGGCGTCTTGGGTACCGATGATTCCGCCAGCCTGGTTGAAATGGTGACGTGGCAGGCTACCCAGTCGCAGTGCCTGTGGGTTGGTGACGATCAGCGCCACACGGGTATAGACAATGGGCTTCATTGGCGCACCTTGACTCGAACCGTCGGTGGACGATGGTTGTCCGGTTGTTTGAGGAAACTGGTCCATCCCAAATGGCTGCCGATACCACTTGCCATGTTGAACGGTTGTACTTCGTCTATGTACAGGCCCAGCTCCAAGTCGTAGGCATGCGGGTCGCGCAGCAGGAATTCGATGAGTTTGCGCAACCGAGGAAAGTCTTCCCCGCTAGGCAGGAAATCACGGAAGCGTGCTTGGCTCAGGCCGGCGATGCAGATGGTGAATTTGCTGTGGCGGCTCCTGACCCGTCGCCCGAGCACGAAGTCCTGGGCCATGGTGCAGTTTCGCAGGCCCATGGCGTTGCGCTGGTCGTCGGGGACATCGGTGTAGCGCAACTCGAACTGGCGGATATGGACCGATTTCAGGTCGAAGCAGTGGGCGATGATGCCGGCCACCATGCTAGGAGAACGACTGCGCCCAGCGACTGCCCCGGCAAAGCTGAGCAGGCGGCTCCAGGCAATGGGCGTTTCCCCGCGTAGACGGCTATCGCTCAGGCCGATCAAAGCGAACACATAGCGGGAGAAATGGTCGTGCGCGCCCTGACGGAACCGCACGTAGTAGCGATATTTTCGCCAGGCTTGATGCAGCAGAAGCAGCAAGCGGTGGTGCAGGACGTCGAGGAAGGCTGGACGTATGCCTACGCCTTGGCCTGCCTCGTAAGCCAGGCGGTCAAGATAGTGGCCGGGCAGGGGGGAGTCTGGGCCGTGCAGGCCGAAGAAGGTGGCCTGAACCAGATAGTCGCTGGCCGACTGTGGAGGTAGCCTTTGCGCAAATGAGACGTCTGCTGCGGGGAAACCCAGGCCTGCATAGGCGGACAGACGTACCCGTTGCCTCTGCGGACGCGTTCGGTCCTGCGCTTCAAGGTCATCTTCGTGCAGTCGATGCAGGTGTTCCACCAGACTGAAGAAGTTGAAGTTGTTGGCGTCGGCCAGTACGGCGTCAGCTAAATCAGCGGCTGTTTGCCGATCTGCATTGGCCATGAGTAATGCTCGTTGTTGCTGGCATTGACAGCTTCCAGCACGTGAAAGGAGTTGATGCTGGCGTAGAGGGAGAAGAAGTGGCTCAGCACCGTACAGAACAGGTAGAGGTCGCCCTCGCAGAGAAAACCGGACTGGTCCATCTTGAGGCGCGTCCGCATTCCGCGAACAGGTAAGCCACGGACCAAGCGGTCGGCAGGGGCCGTCTGGGCTTCAAGGATTGCCTCAACGCGCTTTCGGCTGGTCCTGGCTTGGCGAATATCATGCAAGGCAGCGAAGTCATAGGCGCGGATGACGGCGCGCAGTGGCTCAATCGAAAGCAGTGAGAGATAGTTGAGCGAGAGGTTGGAGATAAGATTCCATTGCAACTCGCCGTCCAGTACCGGGCGATAGGACGGCGTAGGTACGCTAATGTTGCGGAAGCGTACGAAGTTGGGTGTGCTAATGGCACCCACGGTCCCAAAGCAGATGTCGCCGACACCGAGCGATAGGGGCAAATCGCGATTGGTACAGGTCAGCGATAGGGAAACTGTTTCGCTCTCGCCAGCGTAATCAGTCTCGTCTGCCCTGATGAAGGCGATTCGATGCTGGACACCTTCGGCGCTATGCGCAGGCTCCAGGCGGGTGCGGTAATAGAGTGCAGTGCGCCCGTGGCTATGCTCAATCTCATGCTGTAGAGACTCGAAAGGATGATAGGTGCGCAGCCAGCGTCCTCGCTTGCCATCGGCTTCGCGTTGCCAACCGCTGACCTCATCGACGCTGAATACCTCGTAGGCATCCGGGCGCAGGCCCATTGGAAGGAGGCGATGGTCGATGGTTCGCCCGTTGAGATCGATTGGCTCGGCGCCTTGCTCGAAGAGGTTTACCGCCGGGGTGCAGTAGAGCGACACATCGGTAGTGCGCAATCGAATGCCGACAGGCATAGGGCGGGTGAAGTGAAACTCCAGTCGAATCTGACTCGCCTTGTGGTTGGGCCACAGGGCACGCAACTGGTTGAGCGTGAAAAAGTGGAAGCGTTGGGGAAAGAGGAAGTACTCCTGCAGGATGCGGTAGCCGTCGAAGACGTTCTTCGGGTAGGGCAACAGCGCTTCTTCCGGGCTGAAGCCGGGGAACTCCAACGCATTCGGACGAAGAAGCCTGGTGGTGCCGTCGATCTCCACCCTGACATGTTCAAGGTAGCGGGCAAGCCATAGGTACAAGGTGCGTGCGGTCGTGTCGTCGCCGCTGAGGTGAAAGTCGAGTCGGTCACAATCCATGTCGCTGAGGACAAAATCCAGGCTCGTCGGCGCCAAGTCGATGCGCATGATCGACTTCTCCTGGGAATGGGCATCGCTGACTTCATCGATCCGTAGCGGGTAAACCTCCACCTCTTTGCAGGTGCGGAATTGGCACTGCACACCTTCCACGCGTCGAGACAGCAATGGCGTGCCTTTGGGGACCTGCTTGCACGTGGTGACTTCGTTTTCCATGGGCTCGAACCGCATCATCGTGACGCTGGGCAGCGGACGCAGGTAGTTCGGCCATAGCAGTTGCAGCAGGGAGTGGGTGAGCTCGGGAAGGTCGTCTTCGATCTTCAGGCTCATCTTGGCGGTCAGGAAAGCAACGCCTTCCAGTAGCCGCTGGACGTCCGGATCGTTTGCTTCTTCTCCGAGGAAGTGCGCCAGCTGCGGGTTCTCGTGCGCGAACTCCCTTCCTATCCGGTGCAGGAACTCCATTTCCTCGCGGAATTTTGTTCTTAGCGGCATCGCGCCCTCCTGGCGGGTGCGTCAGGTTACTTTTGCGAACTGGTCTTGACCGTGGATGAGCAGGTCGATTTCGACCTGCTCATCCACGTTGTTCACGGGAAGCACACAATGGATACGAAACTGCAGCAACGGCAGGCCTTGAGCATCCGGACGGGGTTGCACTTCGACCTGTCGCACACGTGGTTCGTAACGAGCCACGAGTTGACGAATGGCTTCACAGACATTCAGGCGGAGGTCTTCGCTACCGATGGCGGCGTCATTGAAATCCGGAAGCCCCAAGTCGGGGCAGCTAGGTGCGCTGCCCCGACGGGTGTTGAGAATCCACTCCAGATGCCGTTTGACCGCCGTAATGCGCTCCGTTGCCAGATCGCTTTGGGAACGCGACCGGTATGGCTGCACATCCGGTTCCAGCCGTTCAAACAGGCTGCCCCGGCCGGGGATACGTGGCATAGCTGCTCCCGGAGGACTACTCCTTGTCCAATCGTCCAACCAGCGACAGTTCGAAGTTGGCGCCCATGTACTTGAAGTGTGGGCGCACCGACATCGACACCTGATACCAGCCCGGATTGCCTGCCACGTCTTGCACGACCACGCGGGCTGCACGCAGCGGACGGCGGCTGCGTACGTCAGCCGAAGGGTTTTCCTGGTCGGCGATGTACTGGCGTAGCCAATTGTTCAGCTCGCGCTCCAGGTCCTGACGCTCCTTCCAACTACCAATCTGCTCGCGCTGCAGCACTTTGATGTAGTGCGCCAGGCGATTGATGATGAACATGTAGGGCAGTTGAGTGCCCAGCATGTAGTTGGTCTGGGCCGCCTCACCTTCGGGCGTCTTGGCGAACATCTTGGGCTTCTGCAGCGAGTTGGCCGAGAAGAAGGCCGCGTTGTCGCTGTCCTTGCGCATGGTCAGGGGAATGAAGCCCTCACCGGAAAGTTCGAACTCGCGACGGTCGGAGACCAGGATCTCGGTCGGGATTTTGGCCTGCAACTGGCCCAGGGACTCGTACAGGTGGACTGGTAGGTCGTTGACGGTACCACCGGACTGCGGACCGATGATGTTCGGGCACCACCGGTATTTGGCGAAGCTGTCGGTGATGCGGCCGGCGAGCAGGTACGAGGTGTTGCCCCAAAGGTAGTTCGCATGATTGCCGTCGATGCTTTCCTTGTAGCAGAAGCTGCGCACCGGGTTCTCGAGTGGGTCATAGGGGGAGCGCAGCAGGAAGCGTGGCATCGTCAGACCAAGATAGCGGGCGTCTTCTGACTCGCGCAGCCCTCGCCATTTAGCGAAGCGCGGCCCTTCGAAGATGTCCTTGATCTCTTTCAGGTTGGGCAGTTCCTGGAACGAGTCGATGTTCAGCATTTCCGGGCCGGCGGCTCCCAGGAACGGGGCGTGGGCCATGGCACCGACTGCTGCGACATAGCTGAGCAGCTTGATGTCGGGAGCCGAGGGGCCGAAGGTGTAGTTGCTGACCATGCACCCGATGGGCTTACCGCCGAACTGCCCGTAGCCTGCGGTGTAGACGTGCTTGTAGAGACCGCTGCGGGTGATATCTCCTGCGCTCTCGAAGTCCTCCAGCATTTCTGCTTTGGTGACATGGAGCACTTCAATTTCAATGTTTTCGCGGAAGTCGGTGTTATCGACCAGATGTTTGAGCCCACGCCAGGCGGACTCCAGATTCTGAAGTTCCGGTTGATGGAGGATGGCATCCATCTGTTTGCTGAGTTTGCGATCTAGTTCGGCAATCATGCCGTCCACGAGCAGCTTGTTGATGGGCTGCTCGCGATCGTTGCTCTTCAGCATCTCGGTGATGAAGGTGGCTACACCACGTTCGGCGATGGCATAGCCTTCCTGATTTGGTTCAAGTCGGGTTTGCGCCATGATGTTGGCGAGTAGACTGTCGGGTTGATGCGTAACGGCAGTACTTTCTGCGGATTGCGCTTTCATGCTGTTAAATTCCTTCTAACCAAGGCGGGGAGGGGATGGAAGAGCAGGAGCTTTCAGGATTCGGACGCTCCGAGAAGTACTTCCAACTCCTCGCTCAACTTGCTTCGTGCAGCCTCATCGCCAAGAAGTGTTTGCAGTTGCTTACGGAAAGCTGGGATGTTGCCCATCGGTCCCTTCAGGGCGACCAGGGCCTCGCGCAGCTCTAGCAACTTATTCAACTCCGGAACCTGTCGGGCGATGGCATCGGGGCTGAAGTCCTTGATGTTCGAGAACATAAGATCGACCTTGAGCGTGTCGCCTTCGCTTCCCTCAAGCACCGATGGCACGTCCATGGTCAGGGCAAGCCCGGCCTTCTCCATTACGTCGTTGAAGTTGTCCTTGTCTATGCGCACGGCTGCGCGGTCTTCCAAGGGAGTTGCTTCTTCGTGCCCCTTGAAGTCGCCGGTAACCATTAACTTCAGGGGAAGTTCGATCTCCTCCTGTTGTCCGCCAGTCGCTGGAACGTACTTGATGTTGATGCGTTCTTTCGGTGCGACAGATCCTTCCTTTTGCGCCATGACTTACTCCTTAGCGTTGTGTTGTTGCTGGAAAAGTTGTTATGGGCTGACCTTGTGATGTGACTACAAGCAGTTTGAGGCTGATGGGAACTATAAATATCAAGCCATGTCATGCATGTTTGCGCCACACAGTGGCTTGGGGTTTTCGTGTGGGATCTTTCCGATTGCATTGATGAATTTACATCACGAACCTGGAGGATTCATACAGAGAAAGATGCGTCGGCTTATTTTTCGGAGTTTTCTTACCTGCGTAAGGGGTGTTGTTGTTTCAGGGAATACGGATAGAGTTGCCTCGTTTGGGTTTATTGTTGTTCGCTGTCGAACAGGAGCGCAATGTGAATTACATGGAAGTCACAATTCTCAGAGGAACTAGGTGTCATGGTCGTGGTTGATATATCTGCACTAATTGAGCGTTTGAATCCGTTCTGTCGGCAGGCGCTGGAAGAGGCGGGCGCTCTGTGCATGAGTCAGCGGGGTGATGAAGTTACGGTCGCGCATTGGCTCGTGAAGTTGCTTGAGCAACCTCAGTGTGATGTGCGCATTACTCTGTCGAATGCTGGGTTGGTCATTGAGGATGTACGACGAGCGCTGATGCCGGTGCTGCCCACTCATGACGGTGGAAACGCCAGCTATCCCTCCTTCTCCCCGCTGCTGATCGAGTTGCTTCAGGAAGCGTGGCTCTTGAGTTCAGTAGAGCTGGCGCAGGCAAACATTCGCAGTGGGGCTGTGCTGCTGGCGGCTTTGCTCAAGCCGGCGCGTTATCTGCCGCTCGCCGTTATTCAGCTACTGGATGGCATCAACCGAGAAGCATTGCGCAAGCGATTCGGCGAGCTGTTGGCGACCTCAGCGGAGACACCAGGGACCGAAACGGGGGAGGGGCGGCAGGCCAGTGCTCCTGTGTCGGAGTCCGCGCTGCAAAAGTATGGTCACGACTTCACTGCCCAGGCCCGTGAGGGCCGGATCGATCCAGTGCTATGCCGGGATTCGGAGATCGACCTGATGATCGATATCCTGTCTCGTCGACGAAAGAACAACCCCATCGTGGTGGGGGACGCCGGCGTAGGCAAGAGCGCGATGGTCGAAGGACTGGCGTTGCGCATCGTCCAGGGTCAGGTGCCTCAACCACTGCGTACCATCCAACTGTGGGGGTTGGACATGGGGGCGCTGCAGGCAGGCGCCTCTGTCAAAGGTGAATTTGAGAAGCGGCTGAAGGCAGTGATCGACGAGGTGAAGGCCTCGCCGGAGCCCATCATCTTGTTCATCGATGAAGCCCATACGCTGATCGGTGCCGGCAATGCTGCTGGTGGCAGCGATGCAGCCAATCTGCTCAAGCCGGCTCTGGCACGCGGCGAACTGCGGACCATCGCTGCCACTACCTGGTCCGAATACAAGAAGTACTTCGAAAAGGACCCGGCCCTGACGCGCCGCTTCCAACTGGTCAAGCTTGAAGAGCCTACGGCCGAACAGACGGTGCATATCCTGCGCGGCCTACGGCCTGTCTACGAAAAGGCGCATCAGGTCTACATCGGTGAAGATGCTTTGCAGGCCGCAGCTGCTTTGTCGGCACGCTACCTATCTGGGCGACAGTTGCCGGATAAGGCTATCGATGTGCTGGACACTGCGTGCGCTCGGGTTGCGACCGCTCTGGCAGAGCCGCCACGTCGCTTGTCCACCCTGGAGAACCGACGGAGGCAGATTGACGCTGAGGCCGAGCACCTGGCTCGGGACGCACGGGCTGGGCGCAAGGTCGATCCAAAGCGCCTGGAGAGCCTTGAGACGGACAAGCAGCAGGTGGAAGGCGAGATAGTCTCGCTGGGTGAGGCCTGGGAGCAGCAGAAGGCATTGATTGACGAGATCATTGCATTGCGTGGCGAACAGGGCGAGCACGGTGCAAGGATTGCGGAGAAGGTCGCGCAGCTGACGGAATTGCAGCGAGAGGATGCGCTGTTGCACGCGGATGTCGGGGCCGAACAAATCGCTCAGATCATCGCTGACTGGACGGGGATTCCGGCCACCACTATCAGCAGCGACCAGATGACTCGTCTGGAAAACCTACCCAGTACCTTGCGAGAACGGGTCAAGGGACAGGACGTGGCGCTTGAGCAGGTGCATCGGCACTTGCTGACCGCGATGGCGGATTTGCGGCGGCCGGGCACACCACTGGGAGCGTTCCTGTTGGTGGGACCCAGCGGCGTTGGCAAGACTGAAACGGCGTTGGCGGTAGCAGATGCCCTATTTGGCGGCGAGCAGTTCCTGACCACCATCAACATGTCCGAGTACCAGGAACGGCACACCGTTTCGCGACTGTTGGGCGCGCCGCCAGGCTACGTTGGCTATGGCGAGGGTGGGGTGCTGACCGAAGCGATTCGCAAGCAGCCCTACTCGGTCGTGTTGCTGGATGAGGTGGAGAAGGCGCACCCCGAGGTGCTCAACATCTTCTATCAAGCCTTTGACAAGGGCGAACTGGCAGATGGCGAGGGGCGCCGCATCGATTGCCGAAACATCCTGTTTTTCCTCACCTCCAACCTGGGGTTCGACCAAGGGGACGATGACCTGTCGGACTTGGATGCCGAGACCCTGCGCGAACGCTTGATGACCTTCTTCAAGCCTGCGTTGTTGGCGCGGATGCAATTGGTTCCCTATCGCTATCTGGACGAAGCGGTGCTGGCCGAGATTGTCGATAGCCGTTTGCAGCGCCTGCAGCGGCAATTCTCCCGGCGTTACGATGCGGCCCTGACCATTGGTGATTGTGCCCGCGACGAGTTGCGAGCGCGCTGCACGCGCCACCTCAACGGCGCCCGTATGTTGGATGCCTGCCTGGATGGGGAACTGTTGCCGCCGCTGTCGTTGGCGGTACTGCAACGTCTCGCGTCCGGCGACGCATTCGACCATGCCCGGTTGGTGTGGGAGGGCGGCCGTTTTGCCGCCAGTCTCGAATGAGTCGCGAGGAACACGCGGAATCCATCGAACTGGCCTGCCTGATTCGAGATATGTGCGTGGCCAAGTCCCCGGTGGAACTGGCCGCGGTGTTCTTGCGTGGCGCGGTGGGGGCTTACGGTCTGAGTGTGGGACTGTGCTACTGGCGTGACGCCGGGGGGCAAGTGCTGCTGCCGTTGGCTGACACGTTGCACAACGCCCAGACCATCCCGGATATGGCGATGGACGAGGTGGACAATCCGTTGGTCTACAGCGTGTTGGCTACCCAGCCTTGCTGGATAGAGCGTGTGGATGCTCTGGTGGATGTTGGGGAGAGCTTCGAGCGCCTACGAGCCTGCTTGCCGGTGTGTGAGGCAATACACATCAACCCCCTGCGCGATGTCCGCCAGAGGCCCGGTGGTGTTCTTGTCGTGGCAGGGAGCCGTGAGGCCCTGAAAGCATGGCAGGCATCAAAGACCTGGCAGTACCTGCTGCAAGCCTATGAACAGTTATTGGCGCGACTGCAGGAGAAGAGTGACGCGACGGCAGGAAAGCATGTAGAGCCATCGCGTGAAACCGAGCGGGGGCGGGTGCGTGCTGCACGCTTGTTGGCTGCTGATTTCATCGGTGTGAGCGCGATTGCCAAGACCCTGCGCAACGACCTGCTGCGCTTGGCAGACTCGTCGTTGTCGCTGTTGGTTACCGGAGAGACTGGGGTTGGCAAGGATCACGCGGCTTGGCTGATCCACCAGGCCTCCTCGCGCGAAGGCAAGTTCGTCCCCGTCAACTGTGCGGCGATTCCCAAGGATCTGATCGAATCCGAACTGTTCGGTGTCGTGCGTGGAGCGTACACCGGAGCCACCCAGGCTCGCGATGGGCTGGTCGCAGCAGCCCATGGCGGTACGTTGTTTCTCGATGAGATCGGCGATATGCCAATGGCATTGCAGGGCACCTTGTTGCGTCTGCTCAACGAGAAGAGGTTCAGGCCGCTGGGGGCAACCCGTGAGCAGAGTTCAGATTTCCGCCTGATCTGTGCGACCCATCGGCCACTGCAGGAGCTGGTGCATAGCGGGCAGTTCCGCGAGGACTTGTATTTCCGAATTCGCCAGCAACTGCTGCACCTGCCGCCCCTACGTGAGCGCAAGGAAGACATTCCCGCGTTGGTGGCGCACATCCTCATGAAGTTCAACCGTGAGCAACAGAGCAACATCATGGGCCTGTCCGAGCGGGCCTTGAAGCAACTGCAAGGACACTCCTTTCCGGGCAACGTGCGTGAACTGCGCAGCCTGATACTGGTGGCCGCCGAACGTACCGCTTCCGGTGCGTGGATCAGTTCCCGAACGCTGGCAGAGCTGCAACAGCCGTCGGGTGAGCAGGTATCTGCCGAAGAGGAGCAGGGGCTGTTGAGCGAGCTTTGGCGGACAGACAACTTGCCTGAAGCCGTGGCCATGTTCGAGCGACACCTTCTAAGCGAACGGCTCCGCCAGGTCCAAGGCTCCCGCCGCCTGGCTGCCGAAAGCCTGGGCATTCCCAAGCGCACGCTGGCGCACAAATGCCACGTCCATCGAATTGATATGGAGGACTCGACGACATGAGATCCAAGGGTCTGATTGTGTTCTTTGCCCTGGCGGTGGTGGGGTGTGACTCGGGCCTGCCGGTAGCGGCGGCAGGAGCATCGCAGGATTGCGTCCGCATTGTCTCGGCGATGGAGCGGCTCGCCTGCTTCGACGCACAAGCCGGTACGCCTCCCATCCTGCACGAGCCCCAGGCGGAAGAGAACGTCGTCGCTACTGCGCCAGAGCCTGCTCCAGAGCCGGAGATCATCGCGCTGATGCGTCGCGCCGAGGCCGGTCGCATTCAGGGCCAGGGTGGATTCCGTCTTCTGCAGGAGGCGGATGCGATGCCAGGACAGACTCGCGTTGTGGTATCAGCGCCTGCGCTGGGAGCTGTAACGTCGCAGGCCCATCTGGTCATCAGCTGCTTGTCGAACATTTCCCGGCTGCAATTGGTTGCTGATAGCCCGATAGCGGCTGATCGCATGAACATCCGTCTGCTGTTGGATGGCCGGCCGTTGGGAGATGCGCGCCCCTGGCAGGTGCTGGACGATGGCCAGGTAGTGGACGCCGGACGTGGCCTGGTCGCCATCGACCAGTTGCGTCAATTGGCGCAAGCGGGCAGCCAGTTGCGGATAGAGAGCGACTCCGCGCAGGTGGATGGCCTGAAGTTCGAGGCTTCCGACCTGCACCGACTGATTACTCAGCAACGCAAGGCATGTCACTGGTGAGTGCTCAAACCTTGGATCTCGAGGTCCTTCTTGCGCCCGTGGACACCCAGCAGCCAGCAGGTGTCTTCGATGAGGAGAACGAGACGTTTCAAGCCATCGACCACGAGATGGTCAAGTTGGGCGGGCTGCACGAAGCGGCGATGGACTGGGGTTACATCGAGGAAGCCTCAAGTCAGTATCTCGTCAAGCAGTGCAAGCACTTCCGCATTGCCGGGCATCTCATCGCCGCGCGGTTGCGAGACTGCAGCTGGGGTAGCTGGGCGGATGCTGCTGCTCTGCTGGCTGGAATGGTCGAGCACTACTGGGAGGCGAGCTATCCCAAACCGGGCCCGAAGGGCTATCCCGCCAAGCGCCGGCAAGTCGCTCTGTTGGTGGAGCGATTGTCCGAAGCCTTGCCTGCACTTGGCCCCGACGACTTGGCCAAGTCCCATCAGGAACGGGCGCACCATGCCATCGACAGGTTGCAGGGATGTGCCGCGGCCGCCGAACTCGATGTGCCGATGCTGACGCGGTTGGAGGCCCAGTTCCAGCGCAGGGTGGAGGACACGCGCTTTCCGTCCGCCACACCGGCCAAGGCATCTCGCCAGCCTGCAGGTGGGCCAGCGATAAGCGAAGCGTACTTCAGCGGTGAGTCGAGCCTGAAGCTGGGCGATGAGCGAGAAACCAAGCGCTCGCTGTTGGCCGTAGCTGAACTCATCAACCAACAGAATGCTTACGACCCGACAGGGTACCTGCTGCGTCGGTTTGCCCTGTGGGCGCACCTGAATGCCGCCCCGGCAACACGGCGTGAACAGCGCACGGAGTTGATGGGAGTGCCGGCCGATGTCGCAGAGAGCTATCAGGAAGCCTTGGTTGCGAACAACGTGAGCCCCGTGCTGCTACAGCGCGTGGAAAAAAGCGTGACCAGTTCGCCGTACTGGATACGTGGCAGTTTCATTGCCGCAAGCATTGCCCAGCGCCTGGAAATGGCGGAGGTCGCTGCGGCCATTCGATTGGCGGCTGAGCGCTTTATCGCTCGTATCCCGGGCCTACGTAGCCTGCAGTTCATGGACGGTCGGCCCTTTGTCGATGAGGAGACCCTGGCCTGGCTCAGCGGTGTAGACGAACCGCAAAGCCCAGCGGTCGAGAGCCGGGAATACGACTCCCTGCGCACCGAGTTGGCGGCGCACCTGGACAGCGGTGGAGTAGAACGGCTGCTACAGCAGCTGGAATCCCTGCAGGGCGCAGCCAGTGATCTACGTGATCAGTGCCACGTCATGACCATTGCTGCCGATCTGCTTGGCGCTCGAGGTTTCCCCTGGCTCGCCGGCGGGTTGTACCAGACCGCTTTCAATCTCATGAGCGACTCCACCATCGAGCGATGGGAGCCGGCACTTTTCAATCACCTCGCCAAGCGCAAGGACGGCAACACCGTGCCTGGTGAGCAGGGACAACAGGTTTAAGCAAGGAATCTCACTATGTGGAAGATTTGGTCTTTCGTGAAGCGCTTTGGTCAGCCCCTGCTGCGGTGGGCCAAGCAAGGAACCCCCTTGCTGTTGGTCCTTGCCCTGGCGTTCTTGTTGGTTGCCATCTGGTGGGTGGGCCCGCAATGGATCTGGCGCGATTACCAGCCCTTGGGCAGCCTGACGGCGCGCGTGTTGGCAACCGTGATCCTGCTCATGATCCCCATACTGGTCTGGGCGCTGCGACTGCGTAGCCGCAATCGTCGACTGGAGAGCGAGCGACAGCAGGATGTCGAGCGGCAGCAAGATCCCTGCCTACGCTTCGTGCAAGCCCAGGAGCGGGCTCTCGACCGTAGCCTGGCGGTGTTGCGCAGCAACCTCGACGGTCGCAACGCCCTGTACCAACTGCCCTGGTATCTGGTGTTGGGACAGGAAAATACGGGCAAGACCAGTTTCATCAATCGCAGCAACCAGAGCTTCTCCCTGACCGGCGAGATCAAGGCCGGCAGCGGTCATGCGCTGGACGATCCCGATTTGGCCTATACCGTCGATTGGTGGATGGGCAACGAGGCGGTGTTGATTGACCCGCCTGGTGAGTTCGTCAGCCAGCCCAAGGAAGCGCCCACTGAAGCAGAGGTCGAACAGGCGCCGGCTGAGCATCAAGCGCAGGCACAAGCGGCATCGGAAAGGCCCCAGGGCGCCATGCCGATGGGAACCCATGCCCGGCTATGGACGCATCTCATCGATTGGCTGGCACGTAACCGCAGCCGCCGTCCGCTCAACGGTGTGGTGTTGATGGTTGATCTGGTGACATTGCTGGGGCAGCCCGCCAGTGACCGCAAAGCGTTGGCCGTTCTGCTGCGCTCGCGCTTGGCCGAGCTCAGCCGCCAACTGGGCACACGCCCACCGCTGTACGTGGTGTTGAGCAAATTCGACTTGCTTGAGGGGTTCGAGACGTTCTTCGCCCGGCTGCCAAAATCAGTCAAGGAGGACATTTTCGGTTTCACCTTCACCCTGGACTCGGTGCAGGACTACGATGCCTGGTTGAAGGAACTGGGCGAGCGCTACGACGAGCTGGTCAGTCGCCTCAACGAGCGGACCTTCGATGCGCTCAGCACCGCCTTGTCGCTGGAGGAGCGTGAAGCGCTGTTTTCCTTGGTCCGACAGTTGGCCGGCATGCGCCAACTGCTGCTCAGTTTCATGGCTGATGTCCTGGGCTGCGATCGATACATTACGCCAGCGTTGCCACGAGGACTCTACTTCTCGTCCGTATACCAGCAAGGCCTGATCAGCAATGCTTTTGTCAGCAACGCCTCGCAGACCTATCGCATTGCGCCCTCTGTCGCCGATGCGCTGCCCAGCGGGCAATCGGTGGTGTACTTTGCGCAGCAACTGTTCCAGCGCGTCATCTACCCCGAAGCGGGCCTGGCCAGCGATAATCTCAAGGTGCTGGCGAGCAAGAAACGGGCGTTGGCGCTGAGCGCGGGCGTGGCCACGCTTGGGGGCCTGATGGTTGTGGCTGGGTGGTATCACTACTACACGGTGAATCGCGACAAAGCGATGACCGTGTTGGAGCGCAGCCGCGGGTTCAATACGCACGCCATCGACGGGCGTGCCGATCCTACTGGGCGTAATCTGCTGGCGCCGCTCGATCAGATTCGTAGCGCGGTTGCGGTGTTTGGCAACTACCGAGATGCATGGCCGGCAGTGTCGGACATGGGGCTCTATCCAGGGCGGCAGATAGGTCCCAAGGTCGATGAGGCTTACTTGACGCTGCTGTCCCAGCGCTTCCTCCCGCAACTGGCGGGAGGCGTCATGGCCACCATGGAGGCACCGCAAGTCGACAGCGATGAGCAACTGGCTGCCCTACGGGTCTATCGCATGATCGAGGAGCGGCCGAACCGTCGTTCACCCATCGTCCAAGAGTGGATGGCCAAGCGGTGGCAGGCTGCTTTCCCCGGCGAGAACAATGTGCAGTTGGCCCTGAGGCGCCATCTGGACTACGCCATGGAGTATGCCGATACCGAACTGCCCCAGTACCGCGGGCGAGTGGCGGACATACAGCGTGAGCTACGGCTGATCCCCATGCCTCAGCGCGTCTACACGACCATGCGTCGCGAGGCCGGCCAGGCCTTACGTACTCCCCTGGAGCTGCGTAGTGAAATCGGCCCGGCCTTCGACATTGTTTACCAACCACCGGGAATGGTCGAGCAAGGCGCCATACCAGAGGCCAATGGCAAGATCGATGCGTTGCTGACCGCCAAGGGCTATCGCGGCTATTTCGAGCCGAACAGCAAGGACCTGGCGGATCTGGCGATCATCGACCAATGGGCGTTGGGCGAGCGGAGCAGCATCGACTATTCCCAGGAGGACAAGGATGCGTTGACCGAGCGCATTCGGGCCATCTATACCCGCGACTACATCGATACCTGGCAACGCAACCTCAACCATCTGGAGGTGCGCGATTTTGAAGACATTACCCAGGCGGTCAACGTACTGGGTAGCGTGACCAGCCCGGCTGCGCCGTTACGCCGCCTGGTGGAAACCGTCCGCGAAAACACCGAGCTGGGCGTGGTGGCCAATACCGGCAAGAACAACGAAGCCGCCTCGGGTAAGTCGTCGGATAAGGCCGACGACAAAGTCATCGCCAGCGTCGAGGCCGATCCGGTCGGGCAGCAGGTTGGCAGCATCGTGCGTGCGTTCGCGCCACTCACCGATCTGCTGGTGGCCAAGGGTGACAAGGCGCCCTACCTGGACGAAACCATGCTGGCTATTGGGAGTGTGCAGGACCAGGTTAAAGGCGTGCACGATAGCCCCAACCGCGGCAAGGCCGCGCTGGGCGTCGTTCTGGACCGCTTCGCCCTGAAAGGCCCCGACCCCATCGGCAACCTGCAGCGCATTGCCTCGGGCTTGCCACAACCCCTGAACCAGCAGGTCAAGAAGCTGGCCGACGAGTCCTCCCAGGTGCTGCTGATTGAAGCACTGGCTGAACTGGAGCGGCGCTGGGATGCGGATGTCTACCGTTTCTACAACGAGCGCCTGGTCGGTCGCTATCCGTTCAACCCCAGTAGTCGACAAGAAGTCTCGCTGGATGACTTTGCTGCCTTCTTCGGCCCGCAGGGCAAGCTGCAGCAATTCAAGGACCAGTATCTGAAGGTCTTCTTGGAAGACAATCTGGAGGCGCTGTACTCGGAGCGGCGGGGTGGTTACCTGTTGCGTACCGACGTGATGGCGCAACTGCAGGCCGCCGACCGTATTCGTGATGCCTTCTTCAACAGCCGCGGCAATCTTGGTCTGCAGTTCGCAGTGGAGCCCGTTGGGTTGACGCCCACGCGCCGCAGCAGCGTACTGAACATTGACGGCCAACTGATCAGCTACAGTCATGGCGCTAGCATCAGCACGCCACTGATCTGGCCCAACACACTCAGTGGTGCGACGGGTAGCGGGGAAAGCCGGATCACCTTGGTCAACAGCGGCGGCAACAGCAGCGGGCTGGTCTACCGCGGGCCCTGGTCAATGTTCCGGTTGCTCAGCCAGGCCCGCCTGAATGGCGCTACCGACACGGAGGTTGATCTGAGCTTCACCGCCAGCGATGGCGGGATGCGTTACCGGATTACCGCCGACAAGCGCGAGAACCCCTTCACCCAGCAGCTGTTCCGTGGCTTTGCCCTGCCGCGTACGTTGTTGATGGATGGTGCGCGCAAGGCTGTGCAGAACACTCCCCCATCCACTCATGCTGAAGAACTGGCAGGCCGCTGATTCGATAGCGCGCCAAGGAGGTCTCAATGGACATCATTCGCAAGGGAGACAGCACCGACCACGGCGGGACGGTGCTGGAGGGCTTCGAGCAAACGAACCTCAATGGTCGCCCCATGGCAGGGGTAGGGCACATGGTGGCCTGCCCGTTGTGCAAGGGCGTGTTCCCCATTACCGAGGGTAGCAGCAGCTATGATGTGGACGGTGTTCCGGTAGCACTGAACGGCATGAAGACCGCCTGTGGCGCCAGTCTGATTGCCAGCGGCCCCAAAGGTTCGGTGCATGCGTAACGACCCCGCCCGCAGGGTGGGGCGGCTGGCGGCCTGGCAGGCTCATTGAGTGCCGTGTGATATCGCAACGCGGAAGTCCAGTGCGCGGCGCGACCGCTGCCGGCGGCGCGTGCTGGCTCTGCGTGGCTTCGATAAGCGCGACTGGCCTTCCTGGAGTGGTGCTGGTGGTCTAGCTAGAGCGGTGGTACCGACGGCGGGGCGGCATCGTTGGGTGTGCGCCGGGCAAAGTCCACCAGGTCACGCGGGTAGAACGGCTTGTCGCGGTAGCTGCTGTCGTCGATGTTTAGCAGCCAGGTGACGGCGGCGGCTTCCCATGACCAGTAGCCGTAGAAATAGTGGTCGGTTCGATTTTCCAGTGCGTGCTGGTCGATATAGGGTTCGCGCCTACTTGCGTGATACCACTCGTCCAGGTACTTGGCTATCAGCGCTGGGCGCTTCTCCGGGGCGGCGTCGAATACCTTGAAGAGCTTGCGATAGGGGAGATGACGAGTAGCGGTGTCCGGTGGTGTGCCACGACCGGGAATGAAGGGAGCGACCAGGCGTTCGAGCAGGCCATCACGCACACCCATGTCTTCGTTGCAGTAGTCCAGGAAGTGTATGACCCGTGGCATTTCTGCAGCGTTGCCACTGAGTAGTCCGAAGCAGGTCAGGCGTAGAGCAACCGTCCAGTAGTCTTCCGTGCGTAAGGCCGCATGAGGAGTCATGTGGTTGCCGGCTTCAGGTGAATTGTCGTATGCCTCGTTATTTTTGGCGAACTCTTCAGCCCAGTTTATTGCGTATGGCCATATATCTGCGAACAACTCTACGGTCACACCAGCAGAGTATTGCAGGCTCAACCAATTCATTGTGAACCATAGGCGCCGCCGCATCGACGCCATCAAGCCTGCTAAGGAAAGACTTAGTGACGGGTCACTGACTCTGTCCCCTACCAACTTAATGCCGTTGAGCATGTCTTTACTTCTATGCGCGTAGGTTTCATAACGCAGGTATGGTTCGCGCCGCTTTTCAAATTGGGACTCAGATATTTTTAAGCTTGCCCATTTCCCCCAGTCTGGCTCACCGATGTTGCATGCCGTGCTCACTGTTTTATCCGTTAATTTGTGCGGGCCGATGGTTTAAAAAGCTTGCACGAGGAACCAAGTAACGTCACGGCCATGCAGTGAAGGAAGTACCTCGTTGTGCCTGAATTTCTTTGGACCGATGGGCTGATCCTCGCAGTGCCAGATACCCGGGTAGGGGCACGGCTGGCCACTGGCCGCGCGGGCACCGGGTGGAGGTTGTTCGGTCCAGGTCCAGGCTACCGTCTGACCGTCCACCTCGGGCATAGGCTGCCCTTGTGTCATACGGCAACGTACTTGCGGATTACCCGCCTGCAGCCAGAGTCCGGCACGTGGGGCGGGTTCACCGCTATCAGCGGCGCGTGCTGGTTCTATCGTTGCCACGATGGGCTCGCTTTGGTCCGGGTCCCAGTCCCACTGAGTGACACCGACGGTCGTATCGCTGGGAATGGCGGGGAAGAGTTCGCCTTGTACAAAGTACCGGCGGGAACCATGTCGTGCCGAAGTGGACCAGAAGCCGGCCTGTGAGCAGGTCGTACCGGCTACCTGGGGCGGTGGTGCCGACGGCGGGGCGGCATCGTTGGGTGTGCGCCGGGCAAGGTCCACCAGGTCACGCGGGTAGAACGGCTTGTCGCGGTAGCTGCTGTCGTCGATGTTTAGCAGCCAGGTGACGGCGGCGGCCTCCCATGACCAGTAGCCGTAGAAGCTGATATCGCCTTCACCGTGCTGGTCGATATAGGGTTCGCGCCTACTCGCGTGATACCACTCGTCCAGGTACTTGGCCATCAGCGCTGGGCGCTTCTCCGGGGCGGCGTCGAATACCTTGAAGAGCTTGCGATAGGGGAGATGGCGGGTGGCAGTGTCCGGTGGTGTGCCGCGGCCGGGAACGAAGGGAGCGACCAAGCGTTCGAGCAGGCCATCACGCACGCCCATGTCTTCATTGCAGTAGTCCAGGAAGTGCATGACCCGTGGCATCTGTTCGGCATTACCAGTGAGCAAGCCATAACAAGTCAGGCGCAGCGCGATCAGCCAGAAATCTTCCGTGCGCAAGGCTGCATGTGGCGTCGTATGACCACCGGCATCAGGCGAATTGTCGTAGGCCTGGTTATGAGTGGCAAACTCTTCAGCCCAAGCGATTACATATGGAAATGCCTCAGAAAAGAGTTCCACGGACGCTCCCGCAGAATACTGCAGGCTTAGCCCATCCAATGTGTCACAAAGGCGACGGCGCGTCGCTCTCATGAGTTGAGTTAGATTTGGATTTTTTAATGGGTCTTTGAGATTTTTTGTGATTGACTCTATGCGATTGAAAATTTCATGAAAAAGCGCGCTGTACGTCGCATGGCGCAGATACGGCTCTCGTCGCTTTTCAAAATTAGAGGCAAGAACTATTTGATTCTTCCATTGTTCCCAGTTAGGACTGTCAATCATTTAATTCACTTCGCTAAAATGTTTTCTGGAATTAAGAATTTAGTTGCAATTTGATGTCTTGTTGCATTCTTTCTGCATTTCCCGGCCGGGGGAGTGCTATTCGCATTTTTTGATTTGGCATTGCCGTCGTGTTGGATGAAGTTGGAGCCAACAACGGTAATCAAACTTCGCTCGTAAGGGCATGCTGCAGGATCGGTCTCTTCAAGATCTCCTTCCCATGCCCTTATTTTTGGGAGGAGCTTCATACTGTGCTCCGCGACCAAGCTGGCGCTCCCAATCTTGCGAGAAATCCAAAGGTGGCTCATCTGGCGCCCATCACTTTTTGTTTTCCCCACTGAGTTACGAACTTTGGCTTCGTCCTTGTCTTCGACAATAAGTTCTAAACCATCTATCAAGGCATTCTTGACATCAACTATGCTTTTCAGCTTCTTGAAAATGGGCTCATTGGTGCCCTTAGTATCGCTTATACGGTAGGTGTTGCCGTTAGTCTTGCTGAACCAGACGTGGTCAATGCCTTGGTGGCCAGGTTGGCGCCCTTCATAGAGCACGCCCTTGTTGTTAATCTTCTCTCGTGTTTTCTTGTTTTTTACAAAGTAGTAGTCGGCGATGTGCTCGCCCTGCACGCCTACTTTGTGTCGGCTGTAGTTGGAGCGCTGGCTTTGCCGTTGCTGCCCGGTTGCCTGGCCCTGGCGCGGCGTTGCGGTGCCTCCGGTATTGGCAGGCAAGCTGCGATTGGAGGGCGTATCCGCGGGTTTCTTGGCCGGGGTGCTGGGAGTGGTGTGAGGCGCCTGTGCAGGTTTGGTCGATGGGGTGGGGGAGGTCGGCCCTGTGGAAGGTTTGGGTGGGCTCGGCGCGGGCTTGGGGGCAGGTGCGGGGGCAGGTGCCTTTGAGCCTGGTGCGGGCCTCGGCGGCGCACTGGGGCGTGCCGGTACGTGGGCGGTGGTGTTGGGCAGTGGCTGCATCATGGCTTGCTGGTGTGCATGCTTGAGCGAGTCCATCGCCTCGGTGATTTTCTGGCTGGCCTTGCCTTTGAGTACTTTGAGTTGGGCAATCAGGCGTTGCAGACCTTTGGTATCGAGCACCCAGCGGGCCACGCGGCCGCCAAGCAGGTCGATAAGCCCGTCGAGGATTCGGTTAGCGTGGCCGATGAGTTCCGCGGTATAGGCCGCCCAGTTGAGTTGGCGAAACCATTTTTCGATCTCCCCGCGCACCTTGGTGGATAGGCTGTCCAGGATTCGGCCCATGGACTTGCCGCTGCACAGCATGCGGAACACATTCTTGAGCGCGTCACCAAAGCCTGGAACCAGGGCAATCAGGCAGAGCGCCAGTTCCATCCAGTTATCGGATTTTTCGTTGTTACGCGTGAGTTGGTAGAGCGCGCGCAGGATGTTGTAAACGTCCAGGGCTTGGCCCACACCTGGCACGCAGCCTAGCACTACCGTGATTATCAGTTGCGAAATGGACTGACCTCGACCTTCAACGACTTCTTGAACCCAGGTGAGGATTTCGGCCAGTGTGTCTTGTTCGGCCTTGGCGATGTAGTCAGTCATGCGGTGTGGGCCTCGTCATCGTCCGTAAGCGTTAGTTCCTGGTGGTCTCCAGAAGGGCCTTCGTCGTCATCGTCGTGATCGTGATCGCCCAGCTCACTGTCGTACAGGTAGTCGTTACTGAGATCCTCGTAGTCCGAGTCTGCCAGTGCCTCTATCTCGTCGGGGAAGTAGTTGTCCTCCAAATATTCCTTGTCCAGTTGGCGGTATCGCTCCAGCTGCTCCTTGGCCTGTTCGGGGGATTGTGCCGGTTGGCCGAAGAAGGGGTTGGCCGGTAGTTCCTGCGTGGGAAAGGCTTCGCGTTGGTCGAAGCCGAAGAACACGGTGCCGGGGGCGGGCGGGTTATCGATTCGG
Source organism: Pseudomonas sp. M1 (assembly GCF_022760135.1). Lineage (NCBI taxonomy): Bacteria > Pseudomonadati > Pseudomonadota > Gammaproteobacteria > Pseudomonadales > Pseudomonadaceae > Pseudomonas > Pseudomonas sp. M1. The sequence goes on along the minus strand of NZ_CP094343.1, from coordinate 3,988,661 downwards.
GCGTAGCCTTGCGCGTCGAGCGTGCCTTGCTGTTGTGAGCCGTCCTCGAACTGGATGAGGTACGGAGCGTTGGCTACCGGCTTGAGATCGCTGTAGGCGTAGCGCAACTCCAAGGCGCGGGGCAATGTCAGCGAACCGAGAGTCCAATTGGCCAGCTGCGGACTCATGGAGGCTCCACTTACATTGCTGTGCTTAGCTGCCTTGACGATGAAGTCGCCCGGCATGCCAAACTCGATGTTGCCGTCAGCAATCTTCACGTAGGCACCGCCACACAGCAGGGTGATGTGCTGCTTTGCGGCGAATAGGACGTGCTGTTGGCTCGCACTGATCTCTACGCTTTGGTCGGCTTCCAGGCGTGCGCTGTTGTGCTGCGCCTGCAGGAGCAATTGGCCCTGGTGAGCGATGTGGCGCATGTCGCCGCTCTGGGCAAAGGTGCCCAGGCCCTGGCCGGCGTTGAGCAGCATCTGCTCGCCGGCGCCCAGGGCGATGCTGCGCGGGCTGGCCAGGGCGATGCCGGCCGGCGCGGAGAGGGCAATGATCGGTTCATTGCCGGGGCCCGTGCCTTCTTTCTGGTCGTTGGCGCCATGGCCCATGGCGCGCACGGTGTCGGTCAGGGTCTTCCTTGGCCCTGCGTCATGCGTCATGCGCCAGGCCCTGGTGCTGGCCAGCGTAATTTCCCAGGCTCTCGACCAGTTCCAGCGCCGCTTCCAGAGTGCTAACCAGTTGGGCGCGGTCGAGCAGGCCGCCGTTGGCGTTGGCTTGTGCCTCGGTGCTGAGCAGCATGCCCTGCGCCGCGCGCAAGGCGCCGTGCAGGTCGGTGCGCAGCTCGAAGCCTTCGCCGCGCTCTTGAGGGTGCTGAGCACCTGGTGCCTGGGCCTTCGTAGGGCGGGCGGTTGCCCACGCGGTAGCTGCGCCCGGTGACCACGGGTTGGTCCGGGTCGCCATCGAGGAAGTCGACGATGACCTCCTGGCCGATGCGCGGCAGGGTGATTTGCCCCCAGCCGCGCTCTCGGGGCCGACGACGGTGGCCACCTGCGGGCCCGGGATGAGCGGCCGCGGCCGCGGCGCGGCGCGCCATTCGATGCGGTCGGGCACCAGTTGGGCGGTGTACTGGTAGTGGGTGCCGCTCTGCGCCCCTGCGCTCTCTTCGGCCTGGCTGGTGTGCTGGCGGCCTTCATGGCGGATGTGCACCGGGCGCCAGCCATGGTTCCAGTCCTGGCGGGGATGGCCGATGAGGTCTAAGGCCAGGCCGGGGACCAGGCGTGGGTCGTCGCCTTCGGCATTGTCTCGGGTAGAAACTCAATGGCCTGTCCAGCGCTCATTGCGTTCTGACCAGGAACCAGGTGACATCGCGGCCCTGCACCTGCGGCAGAGGCACGCCGTGCAGGAAGGCATGCGGGCCGGTGGGCAGGTCTTCGCAGTACCAGATGCCCGGATAGGGGCAAGGCTGGCCGCTGGTGGCGCGCATGCCGGGTGGCGGTTGCTCGGCCCATTGCCTGTGCACGGACAGGCCATCGATCAGAGGCAGCGGCTCGCCTTCGGCGACGCGGCAGCGCACTTCCGGATGTTCGGTCTGCAACCAGAGCCCAGCTCGCGGCGCCAGTTGCAGGCTTTCAGCCTCATGCGATGGCTCGACGGGGACCGCCACCGCAGCACGCTGCTCTTCGGTGAGTACGGCGGCATTGCCCGACGGGACATCGTCCCATTGCCACAGTGTCAGGCCCTGGGTGACGTCGCTGGGGATGGCGGGGAAGACTTCACCTAACTCGAACAGGCGACGTGAGTCGTGTTTGGCGTGGGTAAGCCAATACCCCGCGCGGGGGCATGGCTCACCCGCATAAACGAACAGAGACACGGGCTTCCGCGCTGGCAAGCGGGACCTTCCGCCCCGTAGATCGGAGCAGATACCAGTCTGTTTCCACGGCCTGGGTGTATTCGTAGCGGTTTTCATTCTCGTGGGTGACGGGGTACATCGGCTGCATCACCTGCCCTTGTCGTGCAAAGGCCAGGGCGGTGGTCCCCATTCCCCCCGCAGGGACCCAAACGCCCGTACAGGGTACGATGAGTCCGGTATGGCAAGTTACCGAGGTATCCGGATGGTATTCGGGGACAGTTTCCAATGTATTGAACAACTCCGGAGATGTTTGTAGCTTTCGTAGAATATTTGCCCCGCGATAAGACATATCCTCAGGTATTTCCGACCAGTGTCGCTGTCCGCCAGTGAAGTCTATATCGGAAAAGACGCGAGTTATTTCAGTTGCTGCATTGAAGGTCGCTACAGGTCGAAAAGTTTCATTATGAATTTCGCGAAGGCGCAGGAATTCATCCATGTCCATCCAGCGGGCCGACTCGGTTAATTCCCGACCAATATCGCCCAGCTTGGTGCCCCACTCCAGCATGGCTTCGAACTCGCCCTGCACCAGCAGGGCACGCGCGTTCGGGTATGTATCCAACAGTTCGGCCAGGACGCGGCTTAAATACAGGGCTGGGCCAAAGCGCTGCCCTATCGTGTTCTTTTCGGTCAGTTCATCCTGGAAGGCGATGAACTTCTTCAGCCCGACCAGCGACTGATCAACGAACTCCGGGGAAGTGATGGTGTACCAAAGATACGCTTCCGTGTTCAGGTCTCGGAACATGAGCGGGTAGGGCATGGGGAGTTACCTGTTGGGATTGGGCAGGCCGATCAGCTCATGCTGATCGACAAAGTCCTTGAATCCCCAGCCTGTCGGGTGGGGACCGTCGATTCGTGAATCGGTGGGGGAAACGCGGATTTTTCCCGGCTTTGGCAGCGTGCTGCCTTCGACCATGTCCGGGAAATTGATGTCTTCCACCAGGTTGTCTCCCTTCATGTTGCGCACGCTCTCCCAGGGGTGCATGACGATTTGGTCAAAGCCACCTTCCAGATAGTCGTCCCCACCCATGCGCTGCATGGCGGTCGGCCCCTCCCACGCCTTCACGGTGCCGTCGCGCGCGGTGTTTGAACTCTTCCTATCGCCACTCTTTGGTGAAATCAGACCAACTAGAGCATGGGGCCGTTCCCTTGGTCATTTTCATGTCACTCGATATAACCGATATAGCTCCCTATAACATGTCAAATCCCTCGCACCAACTTCCAGGTCACACTACGTCCCCCGACCTGTGGCATAGACACACCATGCATGAAAGTCTGTTCCCCGGTCGGCCAGTCTTCGCAACTCCACACGCCCGGATAGGGGCAAGGTTGGCCGGAGTTGGCACGCAGGCCCGGCGTGGGCGCCTCGATCCACTGCCATGACACCGAACGTTCTTGATGCACAGGCAAGGGGTCACCAAGGTCATGCGCACAGAACAGCACGCTGGGATTACCGACCTCCTGCCATTGCCCGGTACGAGGCGCCGGATCGCCACTGTTGGCTATACGCGCAGGCTCCTGTGGCATCGCGGAGGGTTCGCGCTGATCCGTATCCCACTGCCAGAGCGTTAAACCATGGAGTGTGTCCGTGTGGAACGAAGGCATGACTTCGCCCTGGTCAAAATGCTCTCGGGTATCGTGCTTAGCTGTAGTACGCCACCAACCAGTGAGTGGGCAAGGTTCGCCGCCTATGACATGCGAAGCTGCGGGTTCTATGCGTGGCGCATCTGGTGCTCGCCCGCGAATCTGGGGCGTAGGCCAATCGCTATCCTCATCGAAACGGGCTAGCCAGCGCTGGTTGTCGGCCAAGGTGAAGCGCTCGTTGGGGTCGCCATCCCACTCTCCGAAACCGAGCAAGTCCAACTTAGAATGCCGCAATGGGCGCAGCAATTGGTTCAGTAGAATCGGGAGTTCGGGTACACCATCTTCTACCGGATACAGTTCGGGCTGGGCGCCTAATTCGATCCACTGGCCGCAATTCAGGTCGTCAATACGAATGCGGGGATCAACCAGCACTGCACGCACAGCGTCACGTTCCAGCGAGAGCTTTTCACGCCAGAGGTCAGACAGGAAGAACCCCCATGTTGGAGGTCGAAGCCCGGAAGGCAAGTCCGGAGTTAGATTCATTCCGAAGGGATAGTCGGTATCTAACCCATAAAAATAAGGTGTCAGCGCCCTATCCCACACGGCCACCTCGGAACGGGCACCGAACTCCAGGGGGTTAGCCATGGCAAATCCACTGTATACCTGTTCAGGCCCCAGTCGTTCGATGGTGTCGCATACAAAGCGGCGCCATACATCCTGATTATCTAGCCACCACTGCCAACGGTAATAAAACTGCAAGTATGAATAGTTGTCTTCGCTCCAGGCGCGAGAGGCATCTCGCCAGAAATAACCAGCGGTTGCCGGAGAACTCCGATGGTTATTTTCATCAGTAAAGTTAAATTCGAAGCTCTTGCCACATTGAGTTTTTTGTGCCCACTGACGCAGGTCCCCGAGTCGCTTTGAATCATAAGGGTGCGGTCGCTCCGAGTCCGGATGCGTAGCAACCTTGTACGGATAACCAAGCAGACGCTCGAAATCCTCATGCACTTTGATCATTGTCTCCGAAACATTCAAATAACGCTCTGATTCGTATTTAAAATAGAACGTCACAAAAGGACTAATGGCGTATTCAGCTCCGTCTATTTCATAGTACGAATTTGGCCACTCTCTAAGCATGGCCATGAAATCGTCCAGAATTTCCTGGGAGAACAATCTATAAGTTGTATTCATTTTTATCTCCTTCCCTTTCCCCCGGCCTGTCCTGATGTTCTCCCACCCTTTCCATCCTCTGAAGCTGTGTAACCAGTACAGTCCTCTGGCACTCGCAGAAGAGCGACTTTTCTTTTGTTCTTCTGCATTAGATCTGCGTACTCACTCAGCTGTTTTTGTTTAACCCAATCATTCGGAAATTTAATCTCCACGACCACAAACACGTTGGGCACGTGGAACGGCTGCTGCCGATATTCGACAATCACCAAATCCGGAGCAAGGCTGCCACGCGGTCGCGGCCAGAACGGAAAAATCTCACTGGTGCGCTTGGGCTTCGTCGCCGGCTCACCCAACAGTGGTTGGCCGTTCAGATAGTTTGGCTCAGCCTTCAGCGGGCTTTTCCAATCCAGCGCATTGTCGATAGCTTCGAATACCAGTGATGCAGTGGTCTGCTTGAGCGCCACTTCGATGGTCGTTTCTATGACACTTCCGGGAATCTTCTTGCGTATCCGCCGAGGCACTTTGAGAGGAGAAGACAGCGCCCAATTGCACGCAACGCTGATGGCAGGCCGGAACGGGATTTTTCGTTCGATGTATTCCTTGTAGGTTGCACCTTCAGCACCACGACGTGAAACGGTACTGCGGCCACCAGCATCCACCTTTGCAAAAGTTGAACTTTTCTCGTGAATCTCCTTCGAGAAGCTTTCTATGACGCTTTTGAGGACACGCTTGACCTCTTCCCGGCGCTTGGCGATATCGCTGGCCATTCGCGCGACTTCCTTGGCTGTCTGTGCAGCCTCATACGCCTGATGAATCCGATAGGCACGATAACCCCAGATGAGGGCAGCAGCGATGGGAGCAGGCATCAGGCTTCCTCCGGCAGGTATTCGTCCATGAACTCGTCATCGAAAGGCGAAGGCGAGTCCTTGTGTGGACGCGCATCGTCGACAGTAGCAAGCTGCGAAGCCCAATCTTCAGTAATACGTTGGTCGTCCCGCATGACGGTTTTGTAGGCTTGAATAGCGCGCGGCGCTCCGGTCTCAATGAGTTCGGTTTCGCCCTCGTCACTGGTCCAGCCTTCTGCTAACAGCTGACCGCCGCTCATCAACTTATAGCGATAGCCCTGGAAGGCACGCTCATCAGTTTTCCGTAAGCGGTAGCGCCCCTCGAACTCCCCTGTAGACGGGGATTTGAACAACGGCAGGCTGGAATCAGCATTCGCAGGTCCAACAAGACTGTGCTTGGCTGCTTTGACGGTGAAGTTGCCCGGCATGCCCATCTCAATATTGCCGTCGGCGATCTTCACGTAGGCGCCACCGCACAGCAGGGTGAGGTGCGTCTTGGCTGTGGCGACTATATGTTGCTGACTGGCCGAGACCTCCACGCTCTGGTCGGCCTCCAGACGAACGCTGTTGTGCTGCGCCTGCAGGAGCAACTGGCCCTGGTGAGCGATGTGGCGCATGTCGCCGCTCTGGGCAAAGGCACCCAGGCCCTGGCCGGCGTTGAGCAGCATCTGTTCGCCGGCGGTCAGTTGCACCTGCTCGCGCGCGACGGCATCGATGTGCTCGCCGGCGCCCAGGGCGATGCTGCGCGGGCTGGCCAGGGCGATGCCGGCCGGGGCGGAGAGGGCGATGACCGGTTCACTGCCATTGCCGCCGCCGTCGGCCTGGTCGTTGGCGCCATGGCCCATGGCGCGCACGGCCTCGGTCAGGTTTTCCTGGGGCTTGGCCTGGTGGGCCAGGCCCTGGTGTTCACCGGCGTAGTCGCCCAGGGTCCTGGCCAGCTCCAGCGCCGCCTCCAGGGTGCTGACCAGTTGCGCGCGGTCGAGCAGGCCGCCGTTGGCGTTGGCTTGTGCCTCGGTGCTGAGCAGCATGCCCTGCGCCGCACGCAAGGCGCCGTGCAGGTCGGTGCGCAGCTCGAAGCCTTCGCCGCGCGGCTGGCCGCCGTCGGGCCGCGGGTGGGTGAGGTAGCCCAGGTGGAGATGGCTTTGGCCATGGTCGTTCATCAGCGCGGCGCTGATTTCGCTGGTGGTGTCGTCCAGGCGCAGCTCGCTGGCGCGCTGGCCCTTGTGTTCCTTGCTCTTGAGGGTGCTGAGCACCTGGTGCCTGGGTAGTTCGTAGGGCGGGCGGTTGCCCACCCGGTAGCTGCGGCCCGCGACCACGGGTTGGTCCGGGTCGCCATCGAGGAAGTCGACGATGACCTCCTGGCCGATGCGCGGCAGGGTGATTTGCCCCCAGCCGCTGCCGGCCCAGCCGTGCAGCGGGCGAATCCAGCAGGAGCTGTGTTCGTTGTGCGCGCCTTCGCGGTCCCAGGGGAACTGCACGCGCACGCGGCCGAATTCATCGACGTGGAACTCTTCGCCCTCGGGGCCGACGACGGTGGCCACCTGCGGGCCCGGGATGAGTGGCCGCGGCCGCGGCGCGGGGCGCCATTCGATGCGGTCGGGCACCAATTGGGCGGTATAGCCGTAGTAGGTGCCACTCTCGGCCCCGGCGCTCTCTTCGGCCTGGCTGGTGTGCTGGCGGCCCTCATGGCGGATGTGCACCGGGCGCCAGCCGTGGTTCCAGTCCTGGCGGGGATGGCCGATGAGGTCGAAGGCCAGGCCGGGGACCAGGCGCGGGTCGTCGCCTTCGACCGTGGCGGTCTGCGCGTCACCCCGCAGGCCGCGCAGGCGGTCACGGGAGAAGGCTTCGCCACTTTCTCCCTGCTTGTAGCGGCCGGGATAGGCATAGTGCTCGTAGTCCTGCTCGGCCGCGCGTGGACGTTCGGCTACGGCGCTGTGCTGCTGATCGTGCTGCGGGTATTTGAAGGTGTAGTCGCGCTGGGTCTGGCGGGTGGTGCGCACGTGCTCGGCGTAGGTGAAGGTGCGCAGGGCCGGTTCGGGCCGGTCGCCGCCGGGCGTGGGGTTGTAGGGTACCGGGCCGCCGGCGATGGTGCCCTGGATATAGAGGCGGTCGCCGTGAATCAGGGTGCAGCCGTCGGGGCGGTGCTCGAAGCGGTGGAAGAGACCTTCCTCGGCGGCCAGGCGCAGGAGGAAGTCCAGGTCGGTGTCGCCGGCCTGGACGCAGTACTCGCGGGTGAGGTGGTCTTCGGTGAGGTTCTGTTGGTAGGGGTCGATGCCGTGCTCGGCGAGCAGCAGGTTCAGGATTTCCGGCACGGTTTTTTGCTGGAAGATGCGCCAGTCGGCGCACAGCTCGAGCCGTGCCAGGGGCGGTTCGACCAGGGCGCGGTAGCGGGTGCGACGGAAGCCGGTGGTGCCTTGCTCGAAGCGGCTGACCTGGCCATGGACATGGCGTACCGGTTGCTCGCCCTGCCAGAGGATGAAGTGTGCCGGCGCATCCAGAATCTTGGCGAAGTCGATGGCCGGGTCGCGGCTGGCCAACTCCAGCGCCAGTTGGTAGCTCTCGCTGAGGCCCTCGTCGAGGGTGAACTCGATGACGTCGAACTCGGTCTCGCCCACGGTGAAGGTGAAACGCAGGTCGGATTGGCTGGGCATTAGGTGCTCCTTGCAGGCCGGGGGTAATCCCCTGCGGCAGATGAGCGCGATACGGCCGGCGGCTTATGCCGCCGGCCGTAGGCAGGGGGCCGGGATCAGGCTTCCTGCGGCTTGCGCCAGTCGTCCGAGGCCTCGGTGCCGGCGATGGCGTGGGTCCAGGTGATCTTGCGATAGGCCATGGAGACTTCGACCAGTTGGGTGTACTCGGCCTTGGTGGCGTCCTGGGCGTGCGGCAGCGCCGTCACGATGTCAACGATGGTGGCGTCTTCCAGATGGGTGGTGAAGAAGTGCTCCTGCTTGCCTTCGGTGGAGGTGCGGTACCACTTCACTTCGACCTTGGGCAGCATTTCACCCGAGGCCAGGGCCTGGTACATCAGCGGCGTGGCTTTGTTCAGCGCGCTGGTGAATACGAAGGGTTTGTGCACGCGCTGGCCCGACGGCTGACCGCTCTGCGGATCGGTCGGGGTGGCGATGCGGTGCTTGATTTCCTGGACCAGGATTTCGTCTTCATGGCCTTCGACGTAGACGTTGCCGACGGAATCGGAGGTGAAGGCGCCCTGGGTGATGTTGCCCTGGGTCTTGCCTTGGATGCTGATGTACGCGGGAGTTGGCATGGTGTTCTGTCCTTGGATGGTGTAAGTGAAAAGGGCGAAGTAGCCCTGTTGCCAATAGGTGGCGTAGACGCTTGAGCAGAACCCGTGCCAATCGACCTCCTGGTGCTGAGAAGTTCTTTTATGACAATGGCTTACGTTATTTTTTTGGGGTGCTGGCGGTGGCAGAGAAACAAGGGGAAATCCGCGTAAGTGTTTTTTCGAGCGGGAATTCGAGCGAACTCTTGCTCGCCTGTTTTCAAGTCTTTGATGCATAAGAATAAAAAACGGGCAAGAGCTTGCTCGTGCGGGCAAGTTTTTGCCCGATTGCTTCGTCGTTGAGTCGAGCAGAGTCTTGCGAGCGGTATTTGCGGACTTCAGCAGCACAATCGCGCGATGGTTACGGAGCAGTCCCACAGACGGCACCAACCTGTGCCTTCTAGTCTCCAAGGCTGCGCTTTGCCATGTAGACAGGCGCAAACCACTTCGTAGAGAGGGCCTTTCTGCCATGCAAACGCCTACTCTCCACGCCCGTGATACCGCTCTTACGCCGGACTCCCTGCTCGACATTCTCTGCATCAGCGCACCGCGAGGGCCGATTTCGGTAAAAGGCCTGGCTCGCGAGCTGAACTACTGGATCAAACCCGGCGAAGACGTTCCCTGTCGCCTGTACGGGCGATTGGCACTGGGAGATGCCAGCATCCGGTTTGAGCTGCCGGGGCTTACGGTGTTGCAAGATGAAGCCGCAGTCGTGTTGCACGGTACCCTGCGAATCAAGCCCATTCGGCAAGGGCGGGCGTCGCACGAAGTCATTCTGGTAGGCGATGTCGTGTCTGAGTGGAAGCCATTGGACGCCTTGATTTCCTCGTAGGCCGGCTTGCGCTTCTTCCTGGGGCCGTGGTCGTAGGGGCGCAACTGATCCAGGATCACGACCATGGGCGTATCGGCGATGGGATCGCTCAAGGCCGTGGCAGACGGTTCTGTGCGCTGGAAACCCGCTGCGAGTAGCTTCTCAGCCATGTTCTGAGGGGTTATCTCAGCCATCCAGGGCCTCCATATCCTCCGTGCCGGAAACGCTTGCCTCGCGAGTTGCGCGCTTTATCTGTGCTCGTGCATTGAGGCCAGCCCGGTGGTCACTTGCCGTTGAGCTGGTGTAGATCGGCGCATAGCCGTGCTTGGTGAGTTTGATGTGACCACCGGAAGTTCGACTGGCATGCCAGCCTTCTGCAAGGGCGAACTCGACCAATGCGCGTAGTTGCTTGTGTCCGCGAGACAGCTTATGCGCGTTTGTCATGACGAGCTCCCGTGGATGCTGTGGGCTTGCCTGTCACCTGCGCAAGACGTTCACGCCATTGCGGAAACAGCTCGACGGCCAGCGTGCGCATGGTGTCCAGTGCCGCCGGAGCAACTCGACCAAGGGGTTGGCGATACTCAACGCGATGCACTGGCAGACCTAACGTGGACGCACGTGGATACACCTCGATGGCTGGGATACCAGTATTAAGGACATACACACCGGTATGGTCATCGAACACGTCTCTCAATGCTTGTTGAATCACTTTGGCGTTGGATGAAACGGGATGAACGCGGTTGATCAGCAGATGCAAGGGAGGGGGAACTATTCCCAGGTGCCGGTACGGTGCGATGTCTTCGAGCAACTGCATGGTGCCGCGTCGCAACTCGCGAGCGGCAAGGATTTCCGGTGTCACCGGCGGCAGGGCGAGGTCGGAGGCGAGCACGGCCATTTCCAAGGTCACGCTGCGCGCGCCCTGGGCGTCGATCAGCACCAGGTCATAGCGCGGTGTCAGCATCGGAAGCAGGTGCCGCAGCCGCAGACGCCCGTCCGGTGCATGCAGCAGCAAGGTGTTCAGCTCGCCGCGGTGATCGTTGGAGAGCACCAGGTCGAGGCCAGCGATGACCGTGCGGGATACGAACTGCCGGTATTTCGGGCGATCAAACAGCCAGGGCGGTCCTGGCTTGGGTTTGCGCTTCATGGAGCGCTGCAGATCAGGTGAATCTTGGTGGTCAGGCCACCTCGGCTACGCCCCAACGCATGATCTAGCGGCTCTTCCGATCCCCCCTTTTTTTCCGGCGTTTGAAGAGGCTCGGGTTGCACGCACTGCGTTGGAGTCGATCATCCAGGTGTCCAGATCAAACAGACCTTCCTGATTCGACCGGACTTGCAATCGCTCAAGTACTCGGTCAAACGTGCCCTCGTCTCGCCAATCACGGAACCGTTGATACATCGTCGACCAGGGGCCGAAGCGTAGCTACCAGCCAAGCGCAATGAGCGTGTAGCCGAAAGCTGCCTGAACAAGATGCTCGAGCGTCATGCTCGACCGATGATCGTGCGAGTAGAGCTTCCCAGCGGGTTTACATACAAACCGCAGCCACTGCGCCACGACGCCCGCAGGCCCCCCGCATCTGGCCTGCAGCACGGTGCAATGTGCGAATTCTGCCGGCAATCGTCCTTTTCCTTATAGGCCGCGTAGCCCTGGCCGCCTCAGAATCGATTCCGGTCAGGATTTCGTGAGCGGGGCGGGTCGCTCGGCCCGTCGATGGACTCCAATCGAAAGTCAGCCGTTACATCAGTGCTTGGCCCGGGAATGCCTGGTTTGCGCCAAGCGAATGCGGCCGGCGCTGTGGCTTGTGAAGTTGTTCCCCAAGTGCTCTTTCGGAAACTAGAAGAGGGTGGTCGTAAATGAAAACAACAAAACAAATGACCCTGGATTTTGCACAAGGAGCCGGTGCCGCAGGTAAGGGGGCGCACGCGATGAAAGCGCTGCTGTCCTGCACGCCGCTATTGTTGGGCCTGGCCGGGTTCGCGCCGCTTGCCCAGGCGGCGGAGTGCGGCACGGTGACGATCGCGAGCATGAACTGGGCCTCCGCCGAGCTGCTCGCCGAGGTGGACAAGTTCATTCTGCAGAACGGTTATGGCTGCGATGCCAGCATCGTGCTGGGCGATACCGTGCCGACCCTGACCTCGATGGCGGAGAAGGGCGAGCCGGACGTGGCGCCCGAATCCTGGACCAGCCTGCGGCCGCCCATCACGCAGAAGAACATCCAGGAAGGGAAGCTGCTGATCGCCGGCAAGGCCTTCACCGAAGGCGGCGTGCAGGGCATCTACATTCCCAGGTTCATCGTCGATGCCCATCCCGACATCAAGACCATCGCCGATGCCTTGAAGCACCCCGAACTCTTCCCCGACCCGGAAGACCCGTCGAAAGGCGCCTGGTCCGCGGGGCAGCAGGGCTGGGGCGGCACCGTCATCGCCAGCCAGTACTACAAGGCCTACAAGGCCAGGGACGCCGGCTTCAACCTGGTGGACACCGGCTCGGCGGCCGGCCACGACGGCTCTCTCATCCATGCCTACGAGCGCAAGAAGGGCTGGATCGGCTACTACTGGGAACCCACTTCGCTGCTTGGCAAATATGAAATGGTGCGGCTGTCCTCGGGTGCTCCCTACGACGAGGCCGAGTGGAGCCGTTGCAACAAGGTGGAGAAGTGCCCGGACCCGAAACCCAATGAATGGCCGGCCGATGAGGTCAACACCATCGTGACCAGGACATTCGCGGAGCACGCCGGCCCCGCCTACAAGTACCTCTCGACCCGCTCCTGGCCCAATGCGCTGGTCAACCGGATGCTGGCCTGGATGGCGGACAACCAGGCCACCGGTGAAGACGGCGCCAAGGCGTTCCTGAAGAGGAACCCGGATGTCTGGGTGAAGTGGGTCGACGCTGACGCTGCCGAGAAGATCAAGTCAGCTCTGTAATGCGCAGCATGGCGCGGTGCGTACCCATTGCGCTGCGCCCTCTCGGCCGGGAGAAAACAAGAATGAGCCCGGCATATCGGAAAAGGGCAATCACATGAGCTGGTTTCAGGATTTTCCCCAGATGGACGATGACTCCCTGCGTAGCCTCAAGCAGGTCATCGACGAGGGCTTCCGTTCGTTCACCCGTGGCCATGGCGATAGCATCGAGAACTTCTTCGCCCCCCTGCAGAAGTTCCTGCTGCTGTCCGAGCGTTTCATGACGCAGACGCCCTGGCCGATCATCGTTCTCATCGTCCTGGCCATCGCCTGGGTCGCCAGCCGCAGCCTGAAGGTGGTGCTGGGCGCGCTCGCCACCCTGCTGGCGATCGGTTACTTCGGCATGTGGGACGACTCCATGCGCACGGTATCGATGATCTTCGTCTGCACCGTGCTGTCGATCGCCATGGGCTTGCCGATCGGCATCCTGATGGCGCGCTCGGAACGCCTCCAGCGCCTGGTCAACCCGGTGCTCGACGTGATGCAGACCATGCCCAGCTTCGTCTACCTGATCCCCGTGGTCATGCTGCTGGGCATCGGCCGGGTGCCGGGGCTGATAGCGGTGGTCATCTATGCCATCCCGCCGATGATCCGCATGACCAACCTGGGCATCCGCCTGGTGGACAAGGATGTGCTCGAGGCGGCCGACGCCTTCGGTTCCTCCAGCTGGCAGAAGCTGCGGAACGTCCAACTGCCCCTGGCGCTGCCGACCATCATGGCCGGCATCAACCAGACGATCATGATGGCCCTGGCCATGGTGGTCATCGCCTCGATGATCGGCGTGCAGGGCCTCGGCCAGCCGGTACTGAAGGCGATCGCCAACCAGTACTTCACCCTCGGCATCTTCAACGGCCTGGCGATCGTCGGCATCGCCATCATCTTCGACCGGATCAGCCAGGCCTACGGGCAGCGGCTGCAGAAACACCTGGAGGTGGTCCATGGCTGAGCGGCAGTTCGACGGCATCAGCATCCGCAATCTCTACAAGATCTTCGGTCCGGACGCGGCGGCCCACGTCGAGGCGGTGAAGCAGGGCATGGGCAAGACCGAGCTGATGGAGCGCTTCGGCCACGTCCTGGGCCTGAAGGACATCAACCTGGACATGCCGGCGGGCTGCATCCAGGTGATCATGGGGCTGTCCGGCTCGGGCAAGTCCACGCTGATCCGCCACATCAACCGGCTGATCGACCCGACCGCGGGCGAGGTGCTGGTCAACGGCGTGGACGTGGTCAAGATGAGCCAGGCCGAGCTGCGCGGGTTCCGCCGCCAGCAGACCGCGATGGTGTTCCAGAAGTTCGCGCTGCTGCCCCACCGCAACGTGATCGAGAACACCGTCTACGGCCTGGACATCCAGAAGTTGCCCCGCGCCCGGAGCCTGGACATCGCCATGCGCTGGATCGAGCGGGTGGGGCTCAAGGGCTTCGAGAAGAAGTACCCCAACCAGTTGTCCGGCGGCATGCAGCAGCGCGTGGGCCTGGCCCGCGCGCTGGCCAACGACGCGCCCGTGCTGCTGATGGACGAGGCCTATTCGGCGCTCGACCCGCTGATCCGCATGGACATGCAAAGCGTGCTGCTGGACCTGCAGAAGGAGATCAGGAAGACCATAGTATTCATCACTCACGACCTCGACGAGGCCCTGCGCCTGGGCGACCAGATCGCCATCCTGCGCGACGGCCAGGTCATCCAGCAGGGCAGCAGCCAGGACATCGTCCTGCGCCCCGCGGATGACTACGTGGCGAACTTCGTCAAGGAGGTCAACCGCGGCCGGGTGCTGCACGTCGAGGCGGTGATGACGCCGGCGCGCGCGGGCGCCGCTGCGAGCGGGATGACCATCCCCGCCGGCACCACGGTGGAGGAGGCGGTGCGCACGCTGGCGCTGGCGCCGGACGGCGACGTCATGGTGGTCTCGCCGGGCGGGAAGCCGCTGGGCACCGTGACCTTCCGCCGGCTGGCGGAGGCCATGGTCAATGCGCGGGAGTTGCCGAACCCGCGCAGCCAGGGGGTGGCGGCGGTGCGCTGAGTCTGCTCGGGAGGTCAAGTCCCTTTGCGCCCGTAATGCTGTTCATCCAAGCGCTGCCCTGGTTCAGCGAAGGCGTTCCAATCCTGGCTCCGCCCCTCACCCCAACCCTCTCCCAAAGGGAGAGGGGGCCGTTCGGAGTGGGCGGTGAATGCTGAGTCATCCTGATCACGGTTATCCGCCGTTAGCTGTGCCACCAGGGTGACCGGCGTGGCCGGTGAGTCCAATCGCGGACAGAGTCCGCTCCTACGCCCGCCGGCAAACCACCCCGTAGGATGGCGTTGAGCGAAGCGATACCCATCACCACCACCGCATGGGTTTCGCCAAGGCTCAACCCATCGTACGAAGAGCGCCTCGGCGCAGTCGGCAAGACAGTTGCTCCTACGCCCGTGCTTCCTGGAACCGAGCGGACTCCGCCCTATGCACCCAGGCCCTTCGCCCGGGCTTTCAGCCGGCCCAGGGCGTACTGGCCGACGACCAGGTCCAGGTGGGCGCCGCCGGCGTTCTTGTACAGCGTGCGCTCCGTGGCGGCGCGGGCGAAGGGGGAGCGCTGGCACAGGTCGTAGAGATCGCCCTCGATCTGCCCGGGCTGGATGACGCCGGCCTGCAGCGGCCCCAGGATGTCGCCCGCGCAGGCCGCGCTGCCCCGGTCGTCGACGAAGATACGCGCGTTGGCCACCGCCTGGTCGTCCGCCTCGCGCATGTCCGCGCGGTAGCCGCCGACGAGGTCGAGGTGGGTGCCGGGGCGCACCAGCTCGCCGCGGATCAGCGGGGTGGGGGCGCTGGTGGCGGAGGCGATGATGTCGGCGCGGGCCACGGCCGGGTCGAGGTCGTCGACGATCCGCGCGTTCACGCCCCTGGCCTGGAGTTCGGCGCAGGTCGCCATGAGCTTCGCGGCCGTGCGGTTCCACAGCAGCACCTCGCGGAGGGATGGGCGGATGTGCAGGTAGGCGTCCGCCAGGGCCTGGGCGATGGGCCCGGCGCCCATGACCAGCAGCACGGCGCTGTCCTCGCGGCTCAGCTTGCGGGCGGCCAGCGCCGAATCCGCGGCGGTTTTCCAGCGGGTGATCTCGGGGCCGTCGAGGATGGCGGCAATGGCCTTGGTGGCCTCGTCGATGACGATGAAGGCCGCCTGCTCGGTCGGCACCGGCGGCGTCGCGGCGTTGCCGGCGGGGTAGATGGAGCAGACCTTCACCCCGGCGCCGTAGCCGGGCAGCACCACGCCGCGGCTGAACAGGCCGTATTCGGCGTCGCCGATGAAGTAGCTGTCGCCGGCGGGGCGCGCGCCCAGGTGCGCCTGCTGCAGCGCCTGCAGCACGCCTTCCCAGTCCAGCAGCGCGCGGATCTGCGCGGCGTCGATCATTTGCATTCTTCCATCCTCCTGGATGCCTGGCTGAAAAACGCCGAGGGCGCCTTCGGCTGGGAAGGCGCCCTCGGGGTGGAGCATGAACGACGGGGGCACTTAAGCCCAGATGTCACCTATGGTGAAGCCCTCGGTGAAGGGATCGTCGTGGTCCAGCACGAAGGTGTTGATTCCGTAGATCCAGCTCTTGCCGGTGATGGTGGGGACCACCGCCTTGCGCTCGCCGATGCGGGTTTCCTCGATCAGCCGGCCGGTGTAGATGTTGCCGACGATGCCCTGGTGGCGGAAGTCCCGCTCCAGCGGCAGTTCGCCCTTGGCGTGCAGGGTGGCCATCTTGGCGCAGGTGCCGGTGCCGCAGGGGCAGCGGTCCAGCGCGCCGGTCCAGGTCGCCGGGTCGTCCCAGGAGAACTCGCCCGAGGCCATGGTCACCACGTTCTTCCAGTCGGCCCTGGGGTCGTCGCTGGGCCCGGACAGCTGCGAGATGGTGATGCCGATGCCCGGGTAGTCGGGGTGCGCCACCGGCAGTTGCTCGATGGCCGCCTGGCGGATCATCGAGGAGATGCGGGCGATCTCGGCGCCGTGCTGCGGGATCAGTTCCAGGCCCTTGAACTGGCGGACGTCGGCGATGACGTAGAACATCCCGCCCCAGCCCACGTCGACCCTGACCTTGCCCAGGTGCGGCACGTCGATGGTCGCGTCCAGGTGCGCGGCGAAGGCCGGCACGTTCTGGAAGGTGACGCCCCTGACCTTGCCGTCCTTGCACTCGGCCTTCACCCGGATCAGCCCGGCGGGGGCCTCCAGCACCAGTTCGGTGACCGGTTCGCGCATCGGCAGCATGCCCATCTCCAGCAGCACGGTCACCACCGAGATGGTGTTGCCGCCGGACATCACCGGGTACTCGATCTGCTCCATGATGATGTAGCCGGCGTCGGCTTCCGGGTGCGTCGGCGGCACTATGATGTTGCAGCAGTGCGCCGGGTAGCCCCGCGGCTCGCGCAGCATCAGCTTGCGCAACTGGTCGTCGTTTTCCTCCAGCCACTTCATCTTCTCGTAGACGCTGTCGCCGGGGATGTGCGGGACGCCGCCGGTGATGACGCGCATGGGCGTGCCGGCGTGGGTGTCCACCGCGTGGATCGTTCTCTTGAATGCCATCTTTTCCACCTGTACGTCTGCGGGCGGGGCCCGGGGTCGAGGTTCCGGCCAACGGCAAGGAGGCCCGCTGTGCGCGGGCCCGTGCTGCCTGTCGGTCGGGTTCAGTAGCTGAGCGAACTGGCCTGGTGCAGGTCCAGGGAACGGGTTTCCGGGGCCATCAGCCAGGTGACGAAGAGGCCCACCATGGAGACGCCGAAGGCCACGAACATGGTGTTGGCGATGCCGATGCCATCCAGTGACAGGGGCACCAGGTAGGTGCCGACGGCCGCGCCGATGCGCGACAGCGAGGTCGCCAGGCCCACCGCCGAACCGCGGATGGCAGTGGGGAACAGCTCGTTGGGGTACACGTACTGCAGCACCTGGGCGCCGCCGATGAACAGCGCGTAGCTGCCGAACAGCACCAGCGTGAGCAGGGCCGCGCCGTCCGGGCACAGGCCCAGCAGCAACAGGGCCAGGCCCGACCAGAGGAAGCTGTGCATGAGCATGTTGCGCCGGCCCAGCGGGTTGATCAGGCGGACGCCCAGCAGGCAGCCGAAGACGAACATCACGGTGATGGCCACCGCGCCCCAGGCCGCCAGTTCGCCGGTCAGGCCCATGGTGCTGAGGATTTTCGGGGCGAAGGCGTAGATGGCGAACTGCGGGATGATCGAGCAGGTCCAGAAGATGCTGACGAAGAAGATGCGCTTGCCGTAGTTGGAGTGGAACAGCGACCAGACCGAGACGTGCTGCTCCGGTGTCTTCTCCGGCAGGTTGCGCACCGAGTACTGCTCGCCATAGACCTTCTTGATCACCTGGTCGGCCTCCTGCACGCGGCCCTTGCTCAGCAGCCAGCGGGCCGACTCGGGGGTGCCGGCGCGCATGACCAGGAACAGCACCGCCGGCACCACCGCGCTGGCCAGGGCCCAGCGCCAGGCGTCCGGGCCGGCGCTGCGCAGGATCAGCTCGCCGGCGATGTAGGCCACGGCGGCGCCGACGAACCACATCATCACCAGGCTGGCGAGGATGGAGCCGCGCTGTTTCTTCGGCAGGAACTCGGCCAGCAGGGAGGTGGCCAGCGGGTGGTCGGCGCCGATGGCGACGCCGAGCATCAGGCGCAGGGCGATCAGCGACCAGGCGGAGGCGACCCAGAACTGGCACAGGGAGAACAGCGCCAGGACCACCAGCACCAGCACGTACAGCGTCTTGCGCCCGAGCCGGTCGGTGAACAGGCCGCCGACGAAGCCGCCGAAGAACATGCCCACCAGCGAGGCCGCGGCGATCATGCCTTCCTGCAACGAACTCAGCTGCAGCGCCTGGCTCAGTTGCACCATCACCACGCCGATGATGCTCAGTATGTAGCCGTCGAGGAATGGGGCGCCGGAAGAATAGATCGCCAGCTTCTTGTGGAAGCTGTTCAGCGATGCATCTTCCAATGAAATCTTGTGATTGTTGGACATGGAGCCTCCGTCAGCGCTCAGCATGCTTGTCCATGGGGGGCCGGACAAGGCTTGCCGGCGGAACAAACAGCTGTTTCTTGTTGGAATTGTTCAGTGGCTTTATCTGCACGAGTGCATCGGCCCGGCACGGCCACGGGAAGTCGCGCCGACGCTTGCCGGCGCGGCCCTGCATCCTTTCTTTTCCTGGCGTACAGATACGAACCACAGCCTGGTCAGCACTATCTCACCGAGGGCTTTGGCGGCCATATAACAGGCCTGACTACTTATAGGAGATTCCTTCTGGAGGGCCGCGGGTGCTCTGGCTCGCGGGCTGCAGGCCGCGCCGGGCGGGGCCTGCAGGGGGGCGGGAAGGGCGCCGCGACGCCGGGCGCCGCGGCGCAACCCGCTAGGCCGGATCCTCGCCGGGCCGGGCGAACAGCTCGCCGGCCACCGCCCAGTCGCAGGGGCTGACGTTCTCGAAGACGACGTGGATCCACTGGCTGTCCATGCCGGTCTTCTCGGCCAGTACGCGGGTGAACTCCGCGGCGACTTCCGCCTTCACGGAGTCGCTCTTGTCATTGAACCAGGTGACGCGGATTACGGGCATGGGCAAGTTCCTCGGTTTGTCTGCCGTTGGTTCGGCGGAGAGGGCATGATTCAGCGAGGCGTGAGTGCGGGATATAAGAACAAAGACAATTAATGCGATATTGAAAACGGCGGCCCGAAAATAAAAAACGCCAGTGGCGACTCCCGGTGCGCCACTGGCGGAAAGTTGTCAGCTGAACTTGTGCCGAAGGCTCACTGGATATTCAGGCACAGGTATTTGATCTCCAGATAGTCCTCGATGCCGTACCTGGAGCCTTCGCGGCCCAGGCCCGAGGCCTTGATGCCGCCGAAGGGCGCCACCTCGTTGGAGATCAGCCCGGTGTTGATGCCCACCATGCCGTATTCCAGGGCCTCGGCCACGCGGAACACGCGGCCCAGGTCGCGGGCGTAGAAGTAGGCGGCCAGGCCGAACTCGGTGTCGTTGGCCATGGCGATGACCTCGGCCTCGTCCTTGAAGCGGAACAGCGGTGCCAGCGGGCCGAAGGTCTCTTCCTTGGCCACGGCGGCATCCTTCGGTACGTCGACCAGAATGGTCGGCTCGAAGAAGGTGCCGCCCAGGGCGTGGGGCTTGCCGCCGGCAACGACCCTGGCGCCCTTGCCCACGGCGTCGGCGATGTGTTCTTCGACCTTGGCCACGGCCTTGGCGTCGATCAGCGGGCCGGTGGTCACGCCGTTCTCCAGGCCGTTGCCGATGTTCAGCTTGGCGACCGCCGCCTTGAGTTTCTCGACGAAGGCGTCGTACACGCCGTCCTGGATGTACAGGCGGTTGGCGCAGACGCAGGTCTGGCCGTTGTTGCGGTACTTGGAGATCAGCGCGCCGTCCACGGCGGCATCCAGGTCGGCGTCGTCGAAGACGATGAAGGGCGCGTTGCCGCCCAGCTCCAGGGAGACCTTCTTGATGTCCTGGGCGCACTCGGCCATCAGTTGGCGGCCGATCTCGGTGGAGCCGGTGAAGCTCAGCTTGCGCACGATGGGGTTGCCGGTCAGCTCGCCGCCGACCTCGCCGGCGCTGCCGGTGACCACGCTGAACACGCCTTTCGGAATGCCGGCGCGCTCGGCTAGCTCGGCCAGGGCCAGGGCGGAATACGGCGTCTGCGAAGCGGGCTTGAGCACCATGGTGCAGCCGGCGGCCAGGGCCGGGCCGGCTTTGCGGGTGATCATCGCCGAAGGGAAGTTCCACGGGGTGATGGCGGCGGTGACGCCGATGGGCTGCTTGATCACCATCAGGCGCTTGTCCGGCTGGTGGCCGGGGATCATGTCGCCGTAGACGCGCTTGGCTTCCTCGCCGAACCATTCGAAGAAGGACGCGGCATAGGCGATCTCGCCCTTGGCTTCGGCCAGCGGCTTGCCCTGTTCCTGGGTCAGCAGGCGGCCCAGGTCGTCCTGGTGCTCGATCATCAGTTCGAACCAGCGGCGCAGCTTGTTGGCGCGCTCCTTGGCGGTCAGCGCGCGCCAGGCCGGCAGGGCGCGGTCGGCGGCCTCGATGGCGCGGCGCGTCTCGGCGGCGCCCATCTTCGGCACGCTGCCGATGATCTCGTTGCTGGCCGGGTTGTTGACCTTCAGGGTCTGGCCGTTGTCGGCGTCCACCCAGGCGCCGTCGATGTAGGCCTGCTGGCGGAAGAGCGAAGGGTCTTTCAGTTGCATGCAATGCTCCTGTGGATTCGAGTGGGCGAAGGCTGGCCAGCGGCCCGGGGCGGGCCGCTGCGTCCATGGGGGTCAGACTTCCGAGCTGCGGGTTCTGAGCTCGATGTTGAGGATGCGGTCGTTCTCCGAGTAGTCCACCGGGCAGTCGATGACATGCACCCCGGGCGTGCTCAGGCAGCGCTCCAGCAGCGGCAGGAAGCCTTCCGCGCTTTCCACCCGGTGGCCCTGGGCGCCGTAGGCTCGGGCGTACTGCACGAAGTCCGGGTTGCCGTAGTCCAGGCCGAAGTCGCTGAAGCCCATGTTCGCCTGCTTCCAGCGGATCATTCCGTAGCCGTCGTCGCGCAGGATGACGACCGTGAGGTTCATCTCCAGGCGCACCGCGGTTTCCAGCTCCTGGCTGTTCATCATGAAGCCGCCGTCGCCGCATACCGCGAGGATGCGCCGCTGCGGGTACACCAGGTGTGCGGCCATGGCCGAGGGCAGGCCGGCACCCATGGTCGCCAGGGCGTTGTCCAGCAGCACGGTGTTGGGCATGTGCGCCTTGTAGTTGCGGGCGAACCAGATCTTGTAGATGCCGTTGTCCAGGGCCACGATGCCGTCCGACGGCAGCGCGCGGCGCACGTCGGCCACCAGGCGCTGCGGGTACAGCGGGAAGCGCGCGTCGTCGGCGCCTTCGGCGACCTGGGCCTCGTTGGCCTCGCGGATCGCCAGCAGGCGGCCGAAGTCCCAGTGCGAGGTGTCGCGCAGCGCCTCGCCGATCTGCCACACGGCGTTGGCGATGTCGCCGATCACTTCCACCTGCGGGAAGTACACCGGGTCCACCTCGGCCGAGCGGAAGTTCACGTGGATCACCTCGGTGCCGCCGCGGACCATGAAGAACGGCGGCTTCTCGATCACGTCGTGGCCGATGTTGACGATCAGGTCGGCGGCCTCCACCGCGCGGTGCACGAAGTCGCCGGAGGACAGCGTGGCATTGCCGAGAAAGCGCGGGTGGCGCTCGTCCACCACGCCCTTGCCCATCTGGGTGGTGACGAAGGGGATGCCGGTCTTGTCGATCAACTGCTTGAGGACCTTGGCGGTCATCTTGCGGTTGGCCCCGGCGCCGATCACCAGGATCGGGCTGCGCGCGGCCTGCAGTTTCTCCACCGCGGCCTCGATGGACTTGTGCTCGGCCAGCGGGCGGCGCGACAGGCTGCGCGGGATGGGCAGGCTGTCGGTCTGCTCGGCGGCGACGTCCTCGGGCAGCTCCAGGTGCACGGCGCCGGGCTTCTCTTCCTCGGCCAGGCGGAAGGCCTCGCGCACGCGGGAGGGGATGTTGTCGGCCGAGGCCAGCTGGTGGGTGTACTTGGTCAGCGGCTGCATCATGCCGACCACGTCGAGGATCTGGAAGCGGCCCTGCTTGGACTTCTTGATCGGCTTCTGCCCGGTGATCATCAGCATCGGCATGCCGCCCAGGTAGGCGTAGGCGCCGGCGGTGACCAGGTTGGTGGCGCCGGGGCCGAGGGTCGACAGGCTCACCCCGGTCTTGCCGGTCAGGCGGCCGTAGGTGGCGGCCATGAAGCCGGCGGACTGCTCGTGGCGCGTCAGCACCAGCCTGATCGTCGACTTGCGCAGGGATTCCAGCAGGTCGAGGTTCTCCTCGCCGGGAATGCCGAAGACATATTCGACGCCTTCGTTCTCCAGGCATTGCACAACCACATCGGCGGCCTTGGCCATCTTGCTTGCTACCTCGGTATTTCGGGGAGTGGAGGGTTGGGCGGCGGCGCGGCGCCACCCGGTGGAGCATAGGCCCGCTGGCGCGAAGGGCGCGGCGTTGCGCCAAACGGTCGCGGGCGGGGCGCTAGGCGCCGGGCCCGCTCGAGCGGGTCAGCAGCGCGTCCAGCACCACTTCGCAGGCGGCGCCCCAGTGGGCGTTGGCCTGCAGGTGGTTGAGCATGTCCAGCCCGTTGGCGGTGTAGGTGCCGGGCGTGGCGATGGCCTGGCCGAGGGTCCTGAGGTCGACGCCGGGGTGGTGGCGGGCGCTGGCGATGCAGTCCTGCATGTTGTCCAGCACCAGGCTGCGCGCCTTGTCGGCGGGCAGGCCCTTTTCCACCAGCCATTGCTGCAGGTCGTGGAGGAAGAAGTAGAACCAGCCGTTCATGCAGGCGGCCACGGTGGCCAGTTCGAAGTCGGCTTCCTCCTGCAGCACCACCAGGTGCCCGAGCGCTCGCAGCGCCCGCTCGGTGGCCGCATCCGGCGGGCAGACCACCACGGTGGATTGGTTGAACTGCGCCGCATAGGAAAGCATCGCCCGCACGCAGCGGGCTCCGGGGAAGTGCCCGGCCAGTTGCGCCAGGCCGACGCCGGCGACCAGCGAAACCAGCTTGCGCCCCGGCGGCACCCGCACCTCGTCGGCCAGCGCCGCCAGGGCGTCGGGGCGCACGCCGACGACCAGCAGTTCGGCCGCGTCGACCACCGCCTGGTTGCTGTCCATCACCTGCGCGCGGCAGTCCGCGGCCAGTTGGGCGGAGCGCTCGTGGTTGCGCGGCGACAGCAGGATGCGCCCGTCGAAACCGCTGCGGCGCAGGCCGCGCACGACCTTCTCGGTCAGCTCGCCGACGCCCAGTATGCCAAGGCTGTGCATGATTCCTCCCTTTGCCGCGGCACGCGCGGCGTGCCTGGCTCTCGATTCGATCGGTCCACTATCTCACCCGCGCGCCGGCTCGCCATATAACGACCGGGACAAGTGATAGGACGTTCGCGGCCGCCGGATCGGCGGGCAGGGGAGCAGGGCACGGCCGGCGTGGGCGGGCGAGGGGAAACCTGCTGGCAATCGTCCTTTTCGTTATAGGCGCCGGGCTGGCGCGCGCTCCAGAATTCGCCATCCGTTGTGAGAGCAGAACACCGTGAAAATACAAGAAACCCCTGCTGACGATAATGGCTGCGGCTGGTTCCACCTCAGCCCCCCGCGCACCCCGCGAGCCGCCCGCGGCGGCCAGGTGCGGGCGCGCTGGGCGGTGGTCGGGGCGGGCCTGACCGGGCTTGCCGCCGCGCGCCAACTGGCGTTGAACTTCCCGGCCGACGAGGTCGTGCTGCTGGAGGCCCAGGAGGTGGGCTTCGGCTCGTCCGGGCGCAACTCCGGTTTCGCCATCGACCTGCCCCATGACATAGGCGCGCCCGACTACATCGGCGATCCGGCCATTGCGCGGATGAGCCTGAAGCTGAACCTGTTCGCCCAGGGCGTGATCACCTCGCTGGTGGCGCGGCACGGCATCGACTGCCAGCTCAAGCCGGTGGGCAAGTACCAGGCGGCGGTGGAGGACAAGGGCCTGCGGGTGCTGGAAGCCTACAAGAGCGGCCTGGAGAAGCTCGGCCAGGCCTACCAGATCATCGAGGCCGACGCGCTGCCCGCGCACCTGGGCACTTCCTTCTACCGCCGCGCGCTGTACACCCCCGGTACCCTGCTGTTGCAGCCGGCGAGCCTGGTGAAGGGCCTGGCCGACAGCCTGCCGGCCAACGTCTCGCTGTTCGAGCGCTGCGCCGTCACCGAGGTGGACTACCGCGGGCCGATCACCCTGCGCCATGCCGCGGGCAGCGTGGTCGCCGACAAGCTGGTGCTCGCCAACAACGCCTTCGCCACCCAGTTCGGCTTCCTCAAGGGGCGGCTGCTGCCGGTGTTCACCTACGCCAGCATGACCCGCCCGCTGAGCGAGGAAGAGCAGGCGCGGCTGGGCGGCAAGCCGGTCTGGGGGATCATCCCCGCCGACCCCTTCGGCAGCACCCTGCGGCGCACCCCGGACCAGCGCCTGCTGGTGCGCAACAGCTTCAGCTTCAACCCCAGCGGCAAGATCGACGCGCGCCTGCTGGCACGGGCCGCGGCGGCCCAGCGGCGCTCCTTCGAGCATCGCTTCCCGATGCTGCCGGGCGTGGCGTTCGACTACACCTGGGGCGGCGCCATGGGCATGACGCGCAACCACGCCGGCCACTTCGGCGAGCTGGCGCCCAACGTCTACGGCGCGCTGGGCTGCAACGGCCTGGGCATCACCCGCGGCACCGGCACCGGCACGTTGCTGGCCGACTGGCTGGCCGGCCAGCGCAACGAACTGATCGACTTCCTGCTCGCCAGCGCGGGGCCCAGCCGCAACCCGCCGCAGCCGTTCCTGTCCCTCGGCGTCAACGCCAGCCTGTGCTGGGGCCAGCACCGCGCCGGCCTGGAAAGCTGACGGCGCGCAACCCTTACGAATCCGCCCGGGCAGGCCCCGGGCACCCCTTGAAGAGGAACCGAACCCATGGCCGTCAAACCGACCCTGATCAAGAACGCCGCGCAATCGCCCATGGGCGAACCGACCCCGGCCAAGCTGCCGGTCGGCGACCTCGTCGCCCAGGCCCGCCTGGGGCAGGACGTCACCCTGGAGGCGTCCTCCGCCTCGGTGGGCGTCTGGGAAAGCAGCCCGGGGGTATTCCGCCGGCACATCATGAACCGCGAGTTCAGCCACGTCGTTTCCGGCTGGTGCATCTTCACCCCCGACGGCGGCGAGCCGCTGGAGCTGCGCGCCGGCGACGCGGTGTTCTTCCCGGCCAACTGCGAAGGCGTGTGGGACATCCGCGAACCCTTCCGCAAGACCTACGTGATCTTCTGAGGCGCCGGCGCAGCATGATTACCCGTATTGACGCATCGCCCCGGGCCAGCAAACTGGTCATCGCCGGCGACAGGATCGAAACCTCGGGCCTGGTGGCCAACGACTGCGCGGCGGGCATCGCCGGGCAGACCCGCGACGTGCTGGCCCAGCTCGACGCCCTGCTGGCCAAGGCCGGCGTCGGCCGCGAAGGGCTGCTGCGGGTGCAGATCTGGCTTGCCGACATGCAGGACTTCGCGGCCATGAACGAGGTCTACGACGCCTGGGTCGGCGGCGTGCTGCAGCCGGCCCGCGCCTGCGTCGGCGCGCAGCTGGCCAGCCCCGACTACCGCATCGAGATCCAGGCCTGGGCGCAGCGCTGATGATCGCCCGTCTCCCCGCCGAACCCCGGCTCGCCCAGGTCTATCGCGCGTTCCTGGAGCGCTTGCGCGCCGCCGGCTTCCGCGGCGAGATCACCCCGGACCAGGCGACGCGCACGGTGCTCGCCACCGACAACTCCATCTACCAGCGCCTGCCGCAGGCGGCGGTGTTCCCGCTGGATACGGCGGACGTCGTCTGCCTGGCCGAGCTGGCCGGCCGTGCCGAGTTCCGCGAGGTGCTGCTGGCCCCGCGCGGCGGCGGCACCGGCACCAACGGCCAGTCGCTGACCGAGGGCATAGTCGTCGACCTGTCCCGGCACCTGACGCGGATTCTCGAGATCGACCCCGAGCGGCGCTGGGTGCGGGTGCAGGGCGGGGTGGTCAAGGACCAGCTCAACGCCGCGCTGCGCCCCCACGGGCTGTTCTTCGCCCCTGAGCTGTCGACCTCCAACCGCGCCACCCTCGGCGGCATGATCAACACCGACGCCAGCGGGCAGGGCAGTTGCACCTACGGCAAGACCCGCGACCACGTGCTGGAACTGCACAGCGTGCTGCTGGGCGGCGAAGTGCTGCACAGCGCGGCCATGGACGAACCGGCGCTGCAGGCGCAGATCGCCCGCGGCGACCGGCGCGCCGAGGTGCTGCGCTGCGCGCGCGACATCGCCGACAGCAAGGCCGAGCTGATCGCCGCCGGCTTTCCCAGGCTCAACCGCTGCCTGACCGGCTACGACCTGGCGCACCTGCGCGAGGCCGACGGGCGCTTCAACCTCAACAGCGTGCTGTGCGGTTCCGAAGGCACCCTGGGCTTCATCGTCGAAGCCAAGCTCAACGTGCTGCCGATCCCCCGTCATTCGGTGCTGGTCAACGTGCGCTACGCCAGCTTCATGAGCGCGCTGCGCGACGCCAAGGCGCTGATGGCGCTGCGGCCGCTGTCCATCGAGACGGTGGATTCCAAGGTGCTGCTGCTGGCCATGCGCGACATCGTCTGGCACGGCGTGGCCGAGTATTTCCCCGAGGATGCGGATACGCCGACCCTCGGCATCAACCTGATCGAATTCAGCGGCGACGACTGGCCCGAGCTGGAGCAGCGCGTCCACGCCTTCGTCGAGCACCTGCGCAGCGACACTTCCGTGCAGCGCCTGGGGCACACCCTGGCGATCGGCGACGAGGCGGTGAAACGCGTCTACGCCATGCGCAAGCGCGCCGTCGGCCTGCTCGGCAACGTCGAGGGCCAGGCCCGGCCGCAGCCCTTCGTCGAGGACACGGCGGTGCCGCCGGAGCACCTGGCGGACTTCATCGCCGAGTTCCGCGCCCTGCTCGACGGCCACGGCCTGCAGTACGGCATGTTCGGCCACGTGGACGCCGGCGTGCTGCACGTGCGCCCGCTGCTGGACATGAAGGACGCGCGCCAGGCCGCGCTGATCCGCCCCATCTCCGATGGCGTGGCGGCCCTGACGCGCAAGTACGGCGGGTTGCTCTGGGGCGAGCACGGCAAGGGCCTGCGCTCGGAGTACGCGCCGGCCTACTTCGGCGAGCTGTACCCCGAGTTGCAGGCGCTGAAGGCGACCTTCGACCCGTGGAACCAGCTCAACCCCGGGAAGATCGCCACACCGGCGAGCCTGCCGGAGGCACGGCTGACCGGCGTGGACGAGGTGACCCTGCGCGGCGAACTGGACCGCCGCATCGACGAGCGCGTCTGGCAGAGCTACGACACGGCCGTGCAGTGCAACGGCAACGGCGCCTGCTACAACTTCGACCCGGACGACGCCATGTGCCCGTCGTGGAAGGCCACCCGCGACCGCACGCAATCGCCCAAGGGGCGCGCCTCGCTGATCCGCGAGTGGCTGCGCCTGCAGGGTGAGCAGGGCGTCGACGTGCTGGCGCAGAGCGCGGCGATCCGACGGGGCGGGCGGCCGCTGGCGCCGCTGTGGCGCTTGCGCAATGCCCTGGCCCGGCGCCTGGGCGAAAGCGACTTCTCCCACCAGGTGTACGACGCCATGGCCGGCTGCCTGGCGTGCAAGTCCTGCGCGGGGCAGTGCCCGGTGAAGGTCAACGTGCCGGAGTTCCGCTCGCGCTTCCTGGAGCTGTACCACGGCCGCTATGGGCGCCCGCTGAAGGACTACCTGATCGGCTCGCTGGAATTCAGCATTCCCTTCTTCGCCCGCTTCCCGCGGCTGTACAACGGTTTGATGGGCTTCGCCCCGGTGCGCCTGTTCCTCGCCCGGGTGGCCGGCATGGTCGACAGCCCGCTGCTCAGCCGCCTGGACTTCGACGCGGCCTGCGCGCGCTGGGACGTGCAACTGGCGACGCCCCGGCGCCTGGCCGGCCTGTCGGCGGCCGAACGCGGGCGCAGCGTGGTGTTCGTGCAGGACGCCTTCACCCGCTACTTCGAGACGGCGGTGGCCATCGACTGGATCGAGCTGGCCTCGCGCCTGGGCTACCGCGTGTACCTGGCGCCCTTCGCCGCCAACGGCAAGCCGCTGCACGTGCAGGGCTTCCTCGGCGCCTTCGAGAAGGCCGCGCGGCGCAATGGCGGGGCGCTGGCGGCGCTGGCCGCGTGCGGCGTGCCCCTGGTCGGCCTCGACCCGGCCATGACCCTGGTGTACCGCCAGGAGTACGCCAAGCTGCTGGGCGAGGACACGCCCCGCGTGCAACTCATCCAGGAATGGCTGTGCGACGTGCTGCCGGCGACGCAAGCGCCGACGGGGGCGGAGCGGCCCGGCTACCGGCTGCTGGCCCACTGCACCGAGAAGACCAACGCCCCGGCCAGCGTCGGCCAGTGGCAGCGGGTGTTCGAGCGGCTGGGGCTGGAGCTCACGGTGCTGGCCACGGGTTGCTGCGGCATGTCCGGCACCTATGGGCACGAGACGCGCAACCTGCAGACCTCCAGGGCCATCTACGCGCAGTCCTGGGGACGGTTGATCGCGGAGCATGGCGTGGAGGCGAACCTGCTGGCCGACGGCTACTCGTGCCGCAGCCAGGTCAAGCGCATGGAAGGCAAGGCCCTGCCGCACCCGCTGCAGGCCCTGCTGGCGCACGTGCGCGGCCGGGCGGCCGGGCAGGGCGCGGGCATCAGCCGCTGCGCGACGCCCACCAGCACACCAGGGAACCCAGGGTCACCATCAGCGTGCCCTGCCAGAAGCTCAGGCCCAGGGCGGTGCTGAGGATCACCGAGCTGAAGGCCGAGGACAGCACCGGCGCGGTGTAGGAGGTGGCGGCCAGCATCATCAGGTTGCCGGTGCGCAGCGCCTGGTTCCAGGCCGCGTAGCCCAGGGCGATGACCAGCGCCGTGGCCACCAGCAGCCCGGCCCCGCCGAGGCCGGGCATGGCCAGGGACTCGTCGCTGAAGGCGTACTTGATCCAGAGCACCGCGCTGGCCATGGCGAAGAAGGGCACGGTGCCGTCCTTGGTCGGCGCCATGCGCTTGGAGATGCAGCAGTACAGGGCCCAGACGCAGGCGCAGCCGACCCCCAGCCCGTAGCTCAGGGGGTTCTGCACGGCGTTGCGGGCGATGCTCTGCACCGACAGGCCCTGGCCGCCGCTGAGGATCCAGCCCACGCCCAGCAGCGACAGCGCCATCCCCGGGATCAGCCAGAGACTGGCCCGCTGCAGCCGCAGCAGCGCGGCCAGCAGGACGGTCAGGCAGGGCCACAGGTGGTTGAGCATGGCCACCTCGATGGCCTGGGCGCGGTTCTGGGCGAAGGCCAGCGCCAGGAACAGGGCGATCTCGTAGGTGACGAACAGGCTCCCGACCACCACCAGGTAGCGCAGGCTGAAGTGCCGCAGCGAAGGCCAGCCCAGCAGCAGGGCGAGGAAGAGCGTGGCCACCGTGTACATCAGCGCGGCGCCGCCGAGGGGGCCGAAGGCCTCGCTCATCAGGCGCATGAGCGAGGCCATGGTGCTCCAGAGCAGGATGGCGCCTATGCCCAGGAGGTTGCCTTTGGTTTGTTGCGACGCTGCGGCGGTGGTCATGCTGTGCCTTGATCGGAAAGCGGGAGGCGGGGCGCGGCTCGGCGGGCGCCGAACCTGGCGTCAAAGGCCTTCCCTGGGGTTGTGTGGGGGGAGCGGATGAGATGCGGGGTTGCCGTGCGCCTGCCGCCGGGGCGGCAGGGCGCTGCGAGCGGGCCGTTCAGTGGCCGGAATTTATCAGTTTTTCCACGTCGTGGCGGCGCTTGCGGAACGAGCAGGGCGTTTCGCCGAACTGCTTGCGGAACCAGAGGATGAAGTGCGAGGCGTCGGAGAAACCGGTCAGGTAGGCGATCTGGGTGACGTGCAGCTCGGTGTTCATCAGCATCTTGCGCGCCTCGTCCAGGCGCAGCTTGCGCCAGTACTGGGCGGGCGACTCGTTGGTGCTGGACATGAAGGCGCGGTGCAGCTGGCGCTCGTTGGTGCCGATGCTTTCCGCCACTTCGCGCAGCGAGGTGGGCGAGTCCATGTGGTTGCGCATGTAGGCGATGGCGCGCTCCACCAGGGCGTTCTTGTAGACGTGCAGCTCGGTCACCGGGGCCTTGTCGTCGCTGGCCTGGCGCTGGATTTCCTCGTCGTCCACCAGCAGGTATTCCAGGCCCTTCTGCGCGCGGATCAGCCCGCAGTGGCGGCTGATCAGCTTGGCCGCCAGGTCGATGGCGGTGCCGCCGGGACAGGTGATGATGCCGTCGTCGTCGACGTAGCTCTTGTCCACCAGCACTTCCGCTTCGGGAAAGCGCTGCATGAACTCCTCGCGGATGGTGAAGTGCACGGCGCAGCGGCGGCCGTCGAGCAGGCCGGCCTTGCCCAGCACGAAGGAGCCTGAGCACAGGCCGATGATCGGCGTCTTGGCCGCGCGCAGTTCGCGCAGCAGCTGCAGCAGGGATTCGGGCGGGTTGCGCGTCTCGCTCAGCAGGCCGCCGGCCAGCACCACGTAGTCGTACTGGTCGATGACGCTCAGCGGCTTGGTCGGGGAGATCGGCATGCCGCAGCTGGCGGTCACCGGCTGGTCGTCGCAGGTCATCCAGTCCCACTTGCAGAAGATCTGCTGGCTGCGGAAGGACTTGTCGGCGGCGAAGCGCAGCGAGTCCACCAGGCCGGCGACGGGCACCAGGGTGAACTGGTTCATCAGGATGAAGCCCACCCGCAGGTCGGGCTTCACCACCGGGGCTTCGGCGTCGTCGCCACCGGGTTCGTACACACTGGACATCTTCATTATTGTTGTCCTCTACCTCATGCCCTGGCGGCAGGGGCCGGGCGCTCCAGGTCGCATCGCCAGGGGCCGCGCCGCACGCGCGATGCCCTGCGATGGCAGCAGCTTAATCCCGGCCGGCTGTCTTAAATATAACAACGCTCTCGGAATCTATAAGATTTCGGCGCCCCCCGGGGGATTTCG
This sequence comes from Pseudomonas sp. M1, assembly GCF_022760135.1. Taxonomy (NCBI): domain Bacteria; kingdom Pseudomonadati; phylum Pseudomonadota; class Gammaproteobacteria; order Pseudomonadales; family Pseudomonadaceae; genus Pseudomonas; species Pseudomonas sp. M1. The sequence continues at coordinate 3,957,590 of NZ_CP094343.1, read as the reverse complement.
GACAGCTGGCCGTACCAGCGGGGTTGCCGGCGTGGCCGGTGAATCCAATCGCGGACAAGGTCCTACCGCATGAGCGAGCATGGCTTTTCGTAGGATGGTGTTGAGCGAAGCGATACCCATCACCACGGCCGCATGGGTTTCGCCAAGGCTCAACCCATCCGTTGAGGCGCATCTCGGTGCAGCCGGCAAGACAGTTGCTCCTATGCCCGTGCTTCCTGGAACCGTAAGCGGGCCCTGCCCGCGAATCGCGCGCAGGGCGCGCTCCTACATGGGAATGGCGCGGGGGGCAGCGTAGGAGGATCTCATCCGCGAACCGCGCCGATATGTCCGGCCATCGCGGACAAGGTCCGCTACGGGGGAATGCCGTGCCTCGGGGCAACCTGTAGGAGCGGGCCCTGCCCGCGATTTCGCGCGCAGGGCGCGCTCCTACATGGGAATGGTGCGGGTGGGGCTGCGTAGGGGACTCTGTCCGCGATTCGGCGGATAACGCCATAGGCGTTATGCGCCCTACGATGAAATACCCGAGCGCACCGGAACGCCCCTTCAGAGCATATGAAAATCCCGTTCCCCCAGCCAGAGAAACGGCATCCTTTCCCAAGCGAACGGCATTGACTCGGCAGCGGGCTTCTAGCATCTGTCCGTAACCTGATAGTGGCCGGCCGTCCCCTTCGGCAACATGTGTTCTAACCATCACATTCGCAGTGGGTGAATACACATGTACCGTGGCTTTTGGTATGCGCAGGCGCTGGATCGCGATTGTCACCTCGCCCCCTCGCTCAAGGGTAATGAGCAGGCCGACGTCTGCATCGTCGGCGGAGGTTTCCTTGGCCTGTGGTCGGCGATCCGCCTGAAGCAGGCGCATCCCGAGCGCCGGATCGTCATCGTCGAGCGCGACCGCTGCGGCTCCGGCGCCAGCGGCCGCAACGGCGGCATCGCCACCAACTGGTGGGCGAAGTACCTGTCGGTGATGAGCATCTGCGGCGAGAAGGAAGCGCGGCGCATCTGCGAGGCCGCCGAATCGGCCATCGACGAGATCGGCAGCTTCTGCCGCGAGCACGGCATCGACGCGCAGTACCGCAAGGACGGCTGGCTGTGGACCGCCAGCAACCAGCGCCAGGTGGACTCCTGGAAGGTGCTCACCGACAGCCTCGAACGCCATGGCGTCAACCCCTTCCGCAACCTCACCCGCGAGGAGGTGCGCCGGCGCACCGGTTCGGCGCGGATGATGGGCGGCATCTTCGACCCCAACGCCGCCACCGTGCAGCCGGCGATGCTGGCCCGCGGCCTGCGCCGGGTGGCCCTGGAGCTGGGCGTGGTGATCTACGAGAAGTCGCCGCTGACCACCCTGGAGCGCTCCGAGCAGCCGGTGGTGCATACCGCGCAGGGTAGCGTGCGGGCGAAGAAGGTGGTCGTCGCCATGAACGCCTGGGGCGCGCAGTTCCCCGAGCTGCGCCGGATGATCGCGGTCATGTCCAGCGACATGGTGGCCACCGCGCCGGTCAAGGAACGCCTGGATCAGATCGGCTTCAGCGGCGGCGAGTGCATCACCGACTCGCGCACCGTGCTCAACTACTACCGCAACACCCCCGACGGGCGCATCGTCTTCGGCAAGCCGCTGGGGCAGTTCGCCTTCGCCGGCAGGATCGGCGACCTCTACGAGCGCCCGACGCCGGCGGCGCAGAAGGTGGCTGCCGAGATGCGCAGCTTCTACCCGCAACTGAGCGACGTGCCCATCGTCAGCAGCTGGACCGGCCCGATCGACCGCGCCATGAAGGGTCTGCCGAACTTCGGCCAGCTGGGCGGCCACCCGAACATCGTGTTCGGCATCGGCTTCTCCGGCAATGGCGTCGGCACCACGGTGTTCGCCAGCCGGATCATCAAGTCGCTGGTGGAGGAGGCCAACGACGAGTGGGCCAACTGCGGCCTGGTCAACCAGAAGATGAAGCTGTTCCCGCCGGAGCCGTTCCGCTTCATCGGCGCCCACCTGGTGCGTGACGCGCTGGTGCGCAAGGAGTCCCTGGAGGACCGCAACCTGGACGCCAGCTTCCTGACCTCGCAGCTCGCCGCGCTGGCCCCCGCCGGCTACGTTCCCGCCCAGAAGAAATAGGAAAGCATTCCAATGAAGCATCGCATCGTCTTCCTCGACGACGAAGGCATCGGGCCCGACGTCCGCGTGCCGAAGCTGCCTTTCGAGCACACCTGGGTCAGCCACCGCTACACGCGCCCGGAGCAGGTGGTGGAGCACCTGCGCGGCGCCAGCGTGGCGCTGACCTGCAGCGTGCCGCTGCGCGAGGAACACCTGGCCCGGCTGCCCGACCTGCGGATGATCTCCCTGGCGCTGACCGGCACCGATATCGTCGACCTGGACTACTGCCGGGCGCACGGCATCAAGGTCAGCAACGTGCCGGGCTACGCCACCTACTCGGTGGCCGAGCATGCCGTGGCGATGATGTTCGAGCTGTTCCGCAAGGTCTCCAGCTACAGCCGCCTGATGCAGCGGGTGCGCAGCGGCGCCGCCGAGCCCAGGAACATCTACTTCGACTACCCGATCCGCGACCTGCGCGGCCGCGTGCTCGGCATCGTCGGCAACGGCCCCATCGGCAAGCGCGTGGCCGAACTGGGCAGGGGCATCGGCATGCACGTGGTCTTCCATGACCGCGGCGGCCGCTACGCCGGGCCCAGCTACGTACCGCTGGACACGCTGCTGCAGCTCAGCGACGTGCTGATGATCAACTGCCCGCTGACCGACGAGACCCGCGACCTGGTCGGCGCCGCCGAGCTGGCGCGGATGAAGCCCGACGCGGTGATCGTCAACACCGGCCGCGGCGGCGTGGTCAACGAGGCCGCGCTGATCGAGGCGATGCTCGCCGGGCGCCTCGGCGGCGCCGCGCTGGACGTGCTGGTGGACGAGCCGGTGCAGCCGGACAACCCGATCCTGCAGTTGATCGAGCAGGACAACTTCATCCTCACGCCGCACGTGGCCTGGAGCAGCAACGATGCGATGCAGCGGCTGATCGACCAGAGCGTCGGCAACATCGCCGAGTTCGTCGCCTCGAGCGACGGCGCGCAACGCCTCGGGGTGCTCAAGTGAACACCGGTCCGGCCTGCCGCGCGGCGGGCTGAGCTTTAACGATCTCCACTTGTGCTGCCCACCGGCAAAGGTGCGCAGCACTTTTTATGCAGATGCAACCTGGCGTCCAACGACAATCAACGAGGTATGCAGATGCCGTTCCGCCCGCTCGACATGCTCCGGAAGCTGCGCTACACGCGCGATGTGATGCAGTGCCGGGCCGAGCTGGTGCGCGAGATGCCCGGCCACCTGACCCGCCACCGCTTCCACTATCCCTTCCGGCAGGGCGACCGCTACCCGACCTGGCTGGTGGACATGGGCTTCCGGCTGGTGGAGGCCCTGGGCGGCTGGAAGGTGCCCCTGGCCTACCGCCGCCTGTCCCCTGCGCAGGCCGCCAGCGAGAGTGCCATGGGACGGGGCAGGGCGGAGGCGCTCTCGCGGATCGCCGCTACGAGGCTCGGCTGCTCCGAGGCCCGTCGTCAGGAAGAGCTGTGCCATTTCGAAAGTCGACAGTGCCGGGCTCGCGAACAGGGCCTTGCCCATTGAGCGAAACCTCTCAGGAGGAATGAGCCATGACCCGGGAGGGCCCGCGGCGTAGTGGATGTTTCGTGCAGGACGCGCCAGCGGAAGCGATGGACCGCCTGGAAAGTCCACGGCCAAGTTGCTGTTTGCCTTCAAAACGCTTTTTGCCGCAAAGCTCGGGCACGCGGTCCGACCGGGTCCCCGGTGGAGCCAAAGGCTCCACCGGGTGAGGGCTTAGCTGCGCCCGCCTCCATGGCTGTGCTGCCCGCCCTTGCGGCCGGCTTCGGAGGCTTTCTCACGGTCGTTGGCGAAGTTGCCGCCGCTTTGCTGACCGCCTTTCTTCCCTGCCTCGGAGGCTTTTTCGCGATCGTTGGCGAAGTTGCCGGGGTTGGTGTTTTTGGAAGTCATGAAAGTGCTCCTCGGATGCATCGCATCCATTGGGTGGGCCGCCAGTCGGCCCACACAGTTACTGGGAAGGCATCGCCGGACAATGGTTCGAAGAAGTTTCGCCAGTGGTTGAAGCACCGTCGGATCAGGCGCCGGAAGGCGTCCGCGAGGGGCGGAGCAGGTCGATGACCTCCTGGTCGTCGAGCTGGTGGAAGTCCCGGTAGTAGTGGCCGACACTGTGGAAATCCTCCGGCGTCAGCAGGCACACCAGCTCGTCCACCAGCGGCCGCAGTTTCTCCACGGTGGCCGGCGGCCCCACGGGCACGGCGAGGATGATCCGCCGCGGGTCGTCCTCGCGCAGGGCCTGCAGCGCCGCGCGCACGCTGTTGCCGGTGGCCAGTCCGTCGTCCACCAGGATCAGGTCGCGGCCGCGGCGTGACGCCAGCGGTTGCTGCCCACAGTAGCGGGCGCGGCGGCGCTCGATTTCCTGCAGCTGTTCGGCCAGGCGGCGTTCGAACCAGTCGGGCGCCAGGCGCAGCTGGCGCAGCAGGTCCTCGTCCTTCACCCACCTGGGCGGGTCGCCTTCCACCACCGCGCCCACGGCGTATTCCTCGTGGCCGGGCGCGCCTATCTTGCGCACCAGCAGCAGCTCCAGGGGGTATTGCAGGGCCAGGGAGATTTCATAGGCCACCGGCACGCCGCCGCGGGGCAGGGCCAGCAGCAGGGGTTCGTGCATGGGCCGTTCGCGCAGCGCCTCGGCCAGGGCCTTGCCGGCGTGCCGGCGGTCGTCGAATGCGTTCATCGTCGGACTCCGAAGGGGATGGTGTCCGCCGCGTCCGGCTCCGGCAACGGTTCGGCGGCGTGGCAAAGGCGTTCGCGCCCGGCTTCGCTGGCGAAGGAGGACATGCTGCGTACCTCGTCCCGTGGTTCATTCTGGTTTGAGAAGGCAGCGGGGCGGGCGTTCAGGTTTTCAGTGCGGCGGCGGGCAGAGTTGGAAGCGCAGGGCAGGGGGCCGCTGGCCCCGCTCGCGCCGAAAAGCCGACGTCAGGAAATGACGGTAACTGGCTGGCGAAGCGTCGTTATAACTTCTTCTTATACAGGGGGGATTTCAACTCGCGGACGGCGTCCTGGCGCATGAGCGGGCACGGCTTTTCGTAGGATGGTGTTGAGCGAAGCGATACCCATCGGCGCAACCGCATGGGTATCGCAAGCTCAACCCATCCTACGAAGAGCGCCTCGGTGCGGGGGCAAAACCGTACCTCCCTGGAATTGTAGGAGGCCCTGCCCGCGATTCGCGCGCAGGGCGCGCTCCTACAGGGGAATGGCGCGGGTGGGGTTGCGTAGGAGCGAGCATGGCTTTTCGTAGGATGGTGTTGAGCGAAGCGATACCCATCGGCGCAACCGCATGGGTTTCGCAAGCTCAACACCATCCTGTTCCTCCGCGGCGTCCTTGGCGCGGTAGGCCGGTCGGCGAGCGCGGCTGAACCTTGGCCCGGAGCGCCGGTCAGCCGGAGACCACGCACCACGGAGGAACACGACCATGGCGCAGCCCCCGCGCTTTCGCATCCATTACGAGCTCGAAGGCCAGCCCTGCTCCCACGAGGTGGATGCCCCCAGCGGCAACCTGACCCCCGACCAGGCGCGCTTCCAGCTGGAAAGCCTGCATTCGGACAGCAACCCGGCGGACATCACCGAGCTGCGCATCGTCCCGCTGACGCCCTGCGAGGGCGAGCCCGGCCCCGGCGACGGCTGGCAGGCCGGCGCCCTGGATGGCGTGGCCTGAGGCTGGCGCGTGATGAAACCTTGCAAGCCGCCCCGGGCAGGGGAGCCGTCGGCATGAAGTCCGCCCTGTTGTGCCTGCTCAGGGGCTGCGAGTGGGAAGGCCGGGAGGTGCTGGAAGTGGGCCACGAGCGCCTGCTGCACCAGTGCTGCCGGCGCTGCGGCGCGCACCGCTACGCCGCCGCGGCCGAGCTGCCCTGAGCCCCTGGCTGCTGGTCGAGGGCGATCGGCCGCTCGCGGGTGCGCCGGCGATGGCTCATTCGCCCTGCGCCAGCGGCAGTTCGGCGAGGCTCTCCAGGTAGGCGCCGAAACCGCCGTGGGCGCGGTAGTCGCGGCGGGCGCTGGTGGTCACGCAGGTCTGGTGCGTCCAGACGATGCGCGCGCCGCAGCGTTCCAGGTCGCGCACCAGGTGCACATCCTCGTCGGTCGGTAGCGGGCGGAAGCCGCCGGCGCGGCGATAGGCCAGGGCGCAGATGCCCAGGTTGGCGCCGTGCACGTGGCGGTGGCCCTCGCGGGACTGGTAGTGGCGCAGGTAGCGCGCCTGCACCTCGGGGGCATGGGCTGACCAGTCGTCCAGGCGCACCGTGCCGCACACCGCCTCGGCGTCGAAGGCCAGCTGGCGCGCCAGCCAGTCGGGGCCGACGCGGCTGTCGGCGTCGGTGCAGGCCAGCCAGCGCGCGCCCAGGCCCAGCAGGTGCTGGGCGCCGGCGCGGCGGGCCTGGCCGACGTTGCGCGCGCTCACCGGCAGCACCGCCACGCCCAGCTCGGCGGCGATGGCCGCGCTGCCGTCGGTGCAGCTGTCGAGCACTGCCAGCACGGTTACCGGCTCGCCGTTCAGGGCCGGGTGGCGCGCCGCTTCCAGCAGTGACAACAGGCAGCCACGCAGGCGCTGTTCCTCGTTGTGCGCCGGCACCAGCACGCCGATCACGGGGCGGCCCCGGCGTTGTCGTCGAACCACAGCTCCAGGCGGAAGTCCGGTTCCAGGTGGCAGATCCGCGCCGGCGCGCCCATGGCCTCGGCGAGCAGGGCATGGACAGCGTCGCCGGCCAGTTCGCAGTCCAGGATCGGATGGCGCCAGTGGCAGGCCGCCAGCGCGGCGCCGCGCTCCAGGCTGGCGGCGGCGCGTTCGCAGGCCAGGCGCCAGGACTCCGCATCGAGGTAGTAGCCCAGCTCGCTGAGCACCACCAGGTCGAAACGGCCGGCGGGCCAGTCCTGGGGCAGGCCGCCCTGGCGCACGCGGGCGTGGTCGCAACTGGCCAGGCGCTGGCGTGCCAGGCTCACGGCGGTGGCGCTGGGGTCGCTGCACAGCAGTTCGTCGCAGCGCTGGGCCAGTTCGATGCTCAGTTCGCCGTTGGCGCAGGCCGGCTCGAAGCCGCGGGCGAAGCGCGGGCGCGGCAGGCAGGCCAGCAGCAGTGCGCGCTTGCGCCGTTCGTACCAGCGGGTGCGGAAGGCCCAGGGATCGGGATCGTCGGCGTACAGCGCCTCGAAATGGCTGGCGGGCAGGCTCACAGGAAGTACACCTCGAAGGGGTGGTTGAGGGTTTCCAGCAGGTGCGGGCCGAGGATGGGGCCGGCGCCGCGGGCGGGGTCCGCTTGCAGCTGGCTGGCGTGGGCGGCGATGGCCCGGCGCTTGCGCCCCCGGGCGCGCGCGTCCAGGTCCAGGCGCCGGGCCCGCGCCCAGGGCAGGCGCGGGTCGCCGGGGGCGGCCCAGTGCCAGGCCCAGATCGGCACTTCGCAATGGCGTGCGCCGCAGGCAGTGGCCGCCGCCGCGCAGGCCAGGCCGACCTGCTCGTGGTCCGGGTGGGCGTCGCGGCGCCAGGTGCTGAGCAGCCTGTCGCCGGGGCGCAGCAGGCCGCGCAGGGCGGTGTCGAGGGGGGCCGCAGCGACCTGGCCGTCGGCCATGCCCAGGCGCCGCCAGTGCAGGCGCGACAGGTCCAGGCCGAGGCGGGCGAGGGCCTCGCGGCTCTCCTGCGGGCGCACTTCGCGCAGGCGTTCGCGCGTCCAGCGGGACGAGCCGGGGTGGCTGGCCTCGCCATCGGTGACCGACACCAGCAGCAGCTCGCCGGCCCAGTCGCCCAGGCTGGCGAGCAGGCCGCCGCAGCCGAGCACCTCGTCGTCGGGGTGCGGCGCCACCAGCACCAGGCGCCCGTCGCCCAGCAGCGTCTGCGGGGTGATCCGCGGCAAGCGCCGCAGCGCCCGGCAGGCGCGCCAGGCCTGCGGGTCGGTGCCGGCGCCGGCCGCGGCTATCGGGTCCTGCGCCGCGCTCATAGCGCCCAGGCCTCGGCGGCCTGGGCGGCCAGGCGCAGGCCGAGGAAGGCCAGGTCGCGCTCGCCATGGCTCTGGCGCAGGAACACCGGCAGGTCGGCGGCCAACTGGGCGAAATGCTGGTCGCGGCAGAAGGGCGTGGCGCCCAGGGCGCGGCCGACGTGCCATTGCACCGCCTCCACGGCGCCCTCGACCTGGGCCCGCACGCGCCGGGCGCCGAGTTCGGCGCAGGCGTCGGGGTTGTCGTCGATCCAGCCGGCGCATTCGCGCAGCGCGCCGGCGGCGCCGGCCAGGGCGGCGTCCACCGCGCCCAGGTGGGCCATGGCGTGCGGGTCGTCGGTGTGGCCGTGGTGCAGGTAACTGGCCAGGCGGCTGGCCGCGCCGTACCAGCAGGCGGCGATGCCCGCCGCGCCGTGCCAGAAGCCCGGGCGTTCCAGGTAGGCCAGCGGCCCGCCCACGCAACGCGCCCCGGCTGCCTCGAAGCTGACCTCGACGCTGGCGGTGGCGGCCATGCCCACCGCGTTCCAGCCGCCCTCGGCGACCTGCACGCCCGGCTGCCTGAGGCTCACCGCCACCAGTTGCGGGCGCTGGTTCTCGTCCCGGACGCTGAGCAGCGCCTGGTCCACCTGGGCGGCGCCGGAGCACCAGGGCTTGACCCCGCTGATGCGCACCTCGTCGCCCCGGCGCGCCTCGATGCGTACCCGCTGGCTTGGCGGGTCGGCGGCCCACACCGCCCAGACGCCGGGGCGCCGCGGCACTTCGGGGACCAGCTCGGCGAGGATCGCCAGGGCATCGGTGTGGCCTTCGTACAGCTTGAGCAGCGACAGGTCGGCGCCGGCCACCGTGGCCAGCGCCTGCCAGCGCTGCAGGGTGCGGCCGCCGCCGGGGCGGGGCAACTGGTCGAGGCCGGCGGCGCACAGCTCGCGCAGGCGCCGGCCCAGCGTGTCGGGCTGGCGGCTGAGGTCGCGGGGGAGTTCGAAGTCGGCGAGGGCCTGTAGCAGGCCGGTGGGCAGGTCGTGGGACATGGCGGCTCCGGCGGAGGTCGTTTCCCAGCCGACTGCCGGGCAAGGCCGGAGGTTCAAACCAAGCGCCGAACGCGCCGCCGGCCTACCGCCGGGAAAAAAGCCTGAACTCCGCCGCCGCGCCCGCCCCCAACCAAGAGCCAGCGCGCCCATGGGCGCCGCCCACCTGATCAGGAGATGGACAGATGACGCAGAACAAAGAGTCCGGCAAGCAGAGCCAACTGGCGGGGACCCAGACCACCGACCGCGGCAACGTCAACGAGAAGCTGGAGCAGTTGGAGCGCTACCGCGAGGACGCCACCGGGCAGGCCCTGACCACCAATACCGGCACGCGCATCGCCGACAACCAGAACAGCCTCAGGGCCGGCCCGCGCGGCCCCTCGCTGCTCGAAGACTTCATCCTGCGCGAGAAGATCACCCACTTCGACCACGAGCGCATCCCCGAGCGCGTGGTGCATGCCCGCGGCTCGGCGGCCCACGGCTATTTCGAGGCCTACGAGGACTGCAGCGCGCTGACCAAGGCGGCGTTCCTGGGCAAGGCCGGCAAGCGCACCCCGGTGTTCGTGCGCTTCTCCACCGTGCAGGGCCCGCGCGGCTCGGCCGACACCGTGCGCGACGTGCGCGGCTTCGCGGTGAAGTTCTACACCGAGGAGGGCAACTTCGACCTGGTGGGCAACAACATGCCGGTGTTCTTCATCCAGGACGCGATCAAGTTCCCCGACTTCGTCCACGCGGTGAAACCCGAGCCGCACAACGAAATCCCCACCGGCGCCTCGGCCCACGACACCTTCTGGGACTTCGTCTCGCTGCAGCCGGAGTCGGCGCACATGGTCATGTGGCTGATGTCCGACCGCGCCATCCCCATCGCCTTCCGCAACATGCAGGGCTTCGGCGTGCATACCTTCCGCCTGGTCAACGCCAACGGCGAGAGTCACCTGGTGAAGTTCCACTGGCGGCCGAAGTCCGGCACCTGCTCGCTGGTCTGGGACGAGGCGCAGAAGCTCGCCGGCAAGGACCCGGACTTCAACCGCCGCACGCTCTGGGAGGACATCGAGAAGGGCGACTACCCGGAATGGGAGCTGGGCGTGCAGGTGATCGCCGAGGACGATCAGGACAAGTTCGACTTCGACCTGCTCGACGCCACCAAGCTGGTGCCCGAGGAACAGGTGCCGGTGCAGCTGCTCGGGCGCATGGTACTGGACCGCAACCCGGACAACTTCTTCGCCGAGACCGAGCAGGTGGCCTTCCACGTCGGCCACATAGTGCCGGGCATCGATTTCAGCAACGACCCGCTGCTGCAGGGCCGGCTGTTCTCCTACACCGACACCCAGCTGCTGCGCCTGGGCGGGCCGAACTTCAACCAGATCCCGATCAACCAGCCGCTGTGCCCGTTCCACAACAACCAGCGCGACGCCTACCACCAGCACAGCCTGCACCGCGGGCGGGCCTCCTACGAGCCCAACTCCATCGACGCCGGCTGGCCCCGGGAAACCCCGCCGGCGGCGCGCCAGGGCGGCTTCGTCAGCTACCACGAGCCGATGACCGGCAGCAAGGTGCGCGAGCGCGCGGCGTCCTTCGCCGACCACTTCAGCCAGGCCGCGCTGTTCTGGCACAGCCTGAGCGAGGCCGAGCAGAATCACGTGGTGGCCGCTTACGCCTTCGAGCTGGGCAAGGTGGAGCGCCAGGCGATCCGCGAGCGCGAGGTCAACGAGGTGCTGGTGAACATCGATGCCCAGCTGGCCGCGCGGGTGGCCGCGCAGATCGGCGTGCAGGTCACGGCGAAGGCCCCGCAGCGCCCGGCGTCGCAGCCATCGCCGGCGCTCAGCCAGGTGAACCTGCTGGCCGGCGACATCCGTTCGCGCAAGGTGGCGATCCTGGTGGCCGACGGCGCCAGCGAAAGCGAGATCGGCGACATGCTCCAGGCCCTGGGCGCGGAGGGCGCCAGCGCCAAGCTGATCGGCCCCACGGCGGCGCCGGTCAAGGCCGACAGCGGTGCCAGCCTGGCGCCCCAGGGCACCTGGGACGGCCTGCCCTCGGTGGCCTTCGACGCGGTCTACGTGCCGGGCGGGGTGGCGGTCACGCTGGGCGGGGACGGCCGTGGTCTGCATTACCTGCTGGAGGCCTACAAGCACCTCAAGCCGCTGGTCTTCAGCGGCGATGCGCAGGCGTTGCCGGGGCAACTGGGGCTGCAGCCGGATGACGGCCTGGTGATGGGGGCGGCGGCGGGGGATGTGTTCGCTGGATTGAAGAACGCATTGCTGCAGCATCGTATCTGGGCGAGGGAGGCGCAGGTGGGGGCGGTGCCGGCGTGACGTGGGGACGCTCCTACGGCCAGAAGGCACGGACGTAGGAGCAACTGTCTTGCCGGTTGTGGTGATGGGTATCGCTTCGCTCAACGCCATCCTACGGGTTGTGTTTGCCGGGGGCGTAGGAGCGGACTTTGTCCGCGATTAGACTCACCGAGCGCACCGGACACCCCGGTGGCACGGACAGCCCCCTCTCCCTCTGGGAGAGGGCTGGGGTGAGGGCAGCGGACTTCGCCCACACACCGCTGCCAACCCTGACTCCACACTCGTCTAGCCGCACCCATCGCGGACTGGCCGCCACCGCACTGAACTCGCCGTCCGCTGCGCCAGTCCACTGCCAGAGAAGCTCCGGAGGCGGTGATGAAAAGACGCTACAGCCTGCTCCTGTCGAGCGTCCTGGCGATCCTGGCGTTGCTGCTGGTCGCGCATGTCGCGTTGCCCTACGTGATCCGCGACTACCTCAACGGCAAGCTCGACCGCATGGGCGACTACCACGGCCAGCTCGCCGACGTCGATCTCGCGCTGTGGCGCGGGGCCTACCGGATCAATGGCCTGAAGATCGTCAAGGTCAACGGCAAGGTGCCGGTGCCGCTGCTGGACGCGCCGGTGATCGACCTCTCGGTGAGCTGGCACGCGCTCTGGTACGACCACGGCATCGTGGCGCGGGTGGTGTTCCTGCGGCCGCAGCTGAACTTCGTCGACGGCGGCGACCGCCAGGACTCCCAGAGCGGCGCCGGCACCGACTGGCGCGAGCAGCTGGACAAGCTGCTGCCCATCACCCTGGACGAGGTGCGCATCGACGACGGCCGCATCCACTTCCGCAACTACCGCTCCAGGCCGCCGGTGCACCTTACCGCCAGCGCGGTGCAGGCGAGCCTGTACAACCTGACCAACGTGAGGGACGAGAAGGGCGAACGGGTGGCCCGCTTCGAAGGCCACGCCCAGCTGTTCGGCCAGGCGCCGCTGGAAGTGCAGGCGTCCTTCGACCCCTTCGCCAACTTCGAGGACTTCGAGCTGCGCCTGCGCGCCAGCGACGTGGAGCTGCGGCGGGTGAACGACTTCGCCGCGGCCTACGGCAAGTTCGATTTCAACCAGGGCCACGGCACCCTGGTGATCGAGGCCAGGGCGGACGAGGGCCGGCTCAGCGGCTACATCAAGCCGCTGCTGCGCGACGTCGACGTGTTCAACTGGCAGCAGGACGTGGAGGAGAAGGACAAAGGCCTGTTCCGCTCCATCTGGGAGGCGCTGGTGGGCGGCGGCGAGACGCTGCTGAAGAACCAGCGCAAGGACCAGTTCGCGACCCGCGTCGAGCTCAGCGGCAACATCCATGACCGGGACGTCAGCGCGTTCCAGGCCTTCCTCGGCATCCTGCGCAACGCCTTCATCCAGGCGTTCAGCGCGCGCTACGAGCGTTCCGCGCCCGAGGACTGAGGCGCCCGCTCAATGGCTGGTGGAGCCCTGGCCGCCGTCCTGCGCCGGCGGGCGGGCGAAATGGCGTTCCTGGCCGCGCGGGGCATCGCCCGGCGCCTCGACGTTGCGCAGCTCGCGGACCGGGAAGGCGAAGTCGACGCCCAGCGCCTGCACCCCGGCCAGCAGCCCCAGGTTGATCTGCTGCTGCACGTCCATGTAACGGTTGTAGTCGGCCGTCTGCATGATGTAGACGACCTCGTAGAGCAGGCGGCTCTCGTCGAAGCAGAGGAAGTGGGCGCGGTCGAACTTCGCCTCGCGCTGGGCGTCGATGATTTCCTTCACCAGCTCCGCCACCGCCTTGGCCTGCTCGGCCGAGGTCCGATAGCTGATGCCGAACTGGAAGACGATGCGCCGGGTGTTCATCCGCTTGTAGTTATGCAGCGTCTGCTTGAGCAGCTCGGTGTTCGAGCAGACGATCTGCTCGCCGCTGAGGCTGCGGATGCGCGTTGTCTTCAGGCCGATGTGCTCGATGGTGCCGGCCACGTCGCCGAACACCACGAAGTCGCCGATCTCGAAGGGCTTGTCGAAGCCGATCGAGAGGGACGCGAACACGTCGCTGAGGATGGTCTGCACGGCCAGCGCCACGGCGATGCCGCCCACGCCCAGGCTGGCGATCAGCGCGGTGATGTCGACGCCCAGGTTGGCCAGGATGGACAGCAGCATCACGGCCCAGACGACGATCAGGATCACCACCGAGAGGAGGGTCGCCATCACCGGGTTGCGGATGCCGCCGAAGCGCGAGCGGGCCAGCTCGCCGGTCCACAGGCGCACGCAGGCGTCGAGCCACAGGGCCACCTGCAGCGCCAGGATGACGAACCAGCCATGGGTCAGCGCCGCCTCCCAGTTGCCCGGCAGGGCAACCAGCTTGAGGGCCAGCATCAGCGAGAAGGCGAATAGCAGCAGGTTGCTGGTCCTGTTGGCGATCGCCGAGGCATAGCGGGCCCACTGGCTGGTCCTGGCCGCCAGGCGCTTTCTCAGGGAGCCGATGAGCAGGTGCAGCAGCCCGGCGACCACGAGGGCGGCGGCCACCACCAGCAGCAGGCGGCCGAGGAAGGCGAGGTCGAGCCAGGAATTCAGCGACGCCATGGTGTTCCCCCTTATCGATGCGTATGAGTAGTTTTGGTCGGGGCGAGGCGGCAGAAGTTCAGGAAAACGGCGAAGCTCGCGCTGCCGCCGGCGAGTTCTTCTGAACTCTCGGCCGCGGCGCTTTTCCACCGAGGGCGACACCAGAGGCTTTGGGGGCTCGGCCCCGGGAGAGAACGTGATGAGCGAGAAGAACACCATCGTGCAGAAACCCCGCCCTGGCCCCGTGGCCGAACATGACGACCCGCCGAAGGCGCCGGTGCGCGAGCGCAAGGGCGAGCCGCGCCGGCCCGGCCCGGTCATCGAGACGCCCGAGGAGGACGGCAGAGAGGGTTGCGTGCAGAAGCCCCCGGCTTCGACGGCGGAGTATTCGCCGGAGGACATCGACATCCAGGGGATCGGCGATGAGAAGCGCCCGGGCTGAGCGGCCGGGGCAGCGTGCGAAGGCGGCCGCGCCGGGGGCCGACGAGGCGCCCCCGGCCGCGGCTGGCGCCGAGCGGGAAAAGCCCGGCGGGCTGTCGTTTTCCCGCTTCGCCCAGTGGCTGTCGCTATGGGCCGGGCGCCCGCCGACCTTCGCCGTGGCCTGCGCGCTGCTGGTGGCCTGGGCCGTCAGCGGGCCCTTCTTCCACTTCAACGACACCTGGCAATTGGTGATCAACACCTCGACCACCATCGTCACCTTCCTCATGGTGTTCCTCATCCAGAACACCCAGAACCGCGACACCGACGCCCTGCACATCAAGATCGACGAGTTGCTGCGCACCACCCACGCGGCCCACGACGCCCTGATGGGGCTGGACGAACTGGACGCCGAGCAGCTGCAGAAGCTGCGCGACACCTACCAGCGCATGGGCGAGAGCGCCGGCGCCGGGGAAACGCCCCAGCGCGTGGCCGACCAGGAGCAGGCCGAAGGCGACGCGCCGCCGCGCTGATCCATGCAGAACACTTCGCAGCCGCTCATTTGCCGCTTTCGGGAATGATGGAGATCTTGCCGTTCTTCTCCAGGATGGCGAAGCGGATCTGCTCCATGCGCTCCAGGCCCTGGGTCTGGCGCGCGGCGAGGAGGATGTCTTCCTCGCGCAGGCGCGCCTCGGCCAGGCGCGCGCGCAAGGGCCGGCCGTACTCGACGATGAGCGTCGGCGAGCCCTCGATCAGCCGGTCCACCGCCGGGTGGCGCAGCTTGAGCAGCGACAGGCCGACGTCGATGACGATCAGCGTGACTATCACCAGCGCCGCATTGATCAGCGAGAAGTCGTTGCCCAGCAGGGCCTGCTGGGTGGCTTCGCCGATGATCATCAACAGCAGCAGGTCGAAGGTGGTGATGTCCGCCAGCGACCGCCTGCCGGCGATGCGGAAGAGGATCAGCAACAGCAGGTAGATGGCCGCGGCGCGCAGGACCGACTCCATGGGGCACCTCCTCAGGGGTAGATGAGCTGGTTGAATTCCAGGGTCTGGCCGGCGCCTTCCACCCGGTAGTCGAGCAGGCCCGGCGCGTCGGGCAACAAGGTCAGGAACAGGTGCCACTCGCCGCGCTCGTCGTGCCGCCCGTGGATGGCCAGCCCGCCGCGCCAGCTGTCGCCGCGCTGCATCGGCTGCAGGCTCTGCACGCTCTGGCGGGCGAGGAAGTCGCCGCCCAGGCGCAGCTCGGCCGGGCTGCCCGGGGCGCCCCGCAGGCGCACGTGCAGGTTGTGGCTGGCGCCGATGCGGCCGAAGCGCTCGTACTCCACCTGCAGCCGGCCATCCTGGCTGGCCAACTGGCGCGAACTCAGCGGGCCGCTGGCGAACAGGCCGCTCAGGGCCACCAGCACTATGCCCAGCAGGACGGCCAGCCCCAGGCGCTCCAGGCGCCAGGCCCGGCGCTGGCCGGCCATGTGCTCGGCGACCGGGTGGCTGCGTTCGCCGAACTCCTCCGCGGGCTCGGCCGGGAGGGGGCGGGGATGCTCTGTCATGGCGGGTACCTTCGCTTGGCCGCTCTTTGCTGCGACTGCGGCGGCGCCGCTTGGTGCCGGCCAGCTTACCGGCGGCTGCGCTGGGCATTTTGCAGCGCACGGCGGAGCCGCCAGCGCATTTTGCTGATGTCGTCCTGCCATGACCCTGTGCGCGGGCGCTCTGCGCCGGGGCCTGGATCGTCGCGCGGGTGGGCGTGGTTCTTGCTCGCCAGGAAGTCGGACCATTCACCGACGGAGACGAGCCATGAGCGAAACGAACAAGGTGGTGCTGCTGCTCGCCGAGCAGGCCGACCAGTTGTGGCGCCTGGAGCAACTGCTGCTGGACCGCGGCTATGCGGTGCTCGGCGCCGGCGATGCGGAACAGGCGCTGGAACACCTGTCGTCCCCGGTGGTGATCGACCTGATGCTGGTGGACGAGCCTTTCGCCGGGCCGCTCACCGGCGCCGCGCTGATCGAGTCCTGCCTGCCGCTGCGCCCGCTGATGCGGGTGCTGGTGCTGACGCAGAACCCTGAGCGCTCCGCGCTGCACGCCCGGGCCTACCCCGTGCTGCTCAAGCCGGTGGGCCTGGACGAACTGGGCCTGGCCATCGACGTGGCGCTGCACAGCCCGCCCGTGCAGCCGTGGCTGTGAAGAAGGTGCAGGGCATGCCGGCAGCCTTGAACGAAGCCGAGGGCCGCGCGCTGGTGGCCTACGGCGACCTCGATGCCGAAGAGGCGCTGGTACAGGCGAGCCAAGTCAAGCGCAGCCAGGAGCGCGACACCACCCCGGGGCACTACCGCCGGCCCTGAGGTCTTCAGGCCAGGCGCCGCAAGGTCAGCAGCACCGCGGCGATGCGTTCCACCTGGCGGTAGGCGGGCACTTCCAGCTCTTCGCCGAACACGTCCGGGTCCAGTTCCTCGTAGCGCCATTCCCAGCCGGGGCGGGCCGCCAGCAGCCGGCTCGCCTGGCGCCACAGCGGCGCCTCGCCGTCGATGACCGCGGCGCCCGTGTAGAGCAGCAGGCTGCCGCCGGGCGCCAGGCGGCCGAGGGCGTTTTCGAGGATGCGCAACGACAGCTCCGCGCCCTGGGAACCGCCGCCGTGGCGGTAGGTGCGCTGGGCCGCGTCGAGCATGTAGGGCGGGTTGGCGACCATCAGGTCGAAGTCGCCGGCCAGGCCCTCCAGCAGGTCGCTGCGGCGCACCTGCAATTGCGGCGCCTCGGCCAGCAGCGCGTTGACGCGGGTGAAGGCCAGGGCGTGGGGGTTGATGTCCACCGCATGTATCTCCGCCTGCGGGCAGGCCCCGGCGAGGAGGATGGCGCCGGGCCCGGCGCCGCAGCCGATGTCCACCGCGCGATGGATGTCGCGGCTGTCCAGCGTGCGCAGGTGCTGGGCGATGGCGCGGGCGAAGCGGTAGGTGTCGGGGCCGAAGAACACCGCCTCGGCCGCCTCGGTGGGGTAGGCCGAATGGGCGAACAGCTGGTCCTCCAGGCTCGACCAGCGCACCTTGCTGTGCCAGTGGCGGCCGTCCCACTGCAACAGGTCGGCGGCCGCCAGCAGGGAGAACAGCGAGCGCTCGAGCAGGTCCTCGGCGAAGGGCCGGCTCCAGCCGAAGATGTCGCGCAGGTCGCGGGCCAGGGCGTTTTCCTCGCGAGCATTGACCCGCGCGTGGGTGGCCGGGCTCACGGTGACGAAGGCGTAGCCTTCCCCGCGCAGGCGCTGCCCCAGCGCCAGCAGGGCTTCCAGGCGTGGCGGCAGCGGCGTCATGGCGCCACCCCCAGGTCCTGGCTGAACAGGCGGGTGGCCAGCAGGCCCAGCGGTGTCCAGTGGCGCTGCGGGGCCAACAGCGGCAGCAGGTGCCGGCGGCGCTGGTGCGGCGCCAGCTGGGCCAGTTCGCGGCGCAGCCGGCGTTCTTCCTCGTCGAGGTCGGCCGGCGCCGCTTCCAGCGCCACCGGCTGCGGCGAGCGCCGGCCAGGGGCGTGCGGAGGCGACCAACTGCCGGCGATCCAGTCGTGCAGCAGCTGCTGCTCATAGCCATCGAAGACGCCGAACATGGCCGCGTCGGGGCCGCTGACCAGGCGCCAGAAGCGGCTGTGCGCCGGGTCGGCGTCGCGACGGATCCAGCCCTCCTGCTGCAGCGCCCGCAGCAGCGCGGCCACGCCCCAGGGCGCGGCCAGCCACTGGTTCAGGGTGCGGCCCTGGATGCGCGTGCGGTCGCTGTGCAGGTGGCGGGCGAAGGGCTGCTTGCGCTCCAGCATGGCCAGCAGCTCGCGGTCGAGGTCGAAGCCGTCGATCACCTGGGTGCTGGACAGACCGACGTCGTTCAGCCCCATGCCGGCCCGCACCCGGGCGAGGAAGGCCCGGCGCCGCGGTTTGTCCGGCAGGTGGTTGTAGAGCGCCTGCAAGGCCCGGCGGGCGTGGCCGCAGCTGGCGTTGTCGATGGTCACGTGGAGGCGGAAGTAGGTGGCGTCGATGCCCAGCTCCTGCAGCTCCCAGGTGGTCACCAGCAGGTGCAGCGGCGGCAGCTCGTAGCCCAGGTTGTAGCCGATCAGCTCGGGCAGGCGCTGCCCGGCCAGGCAGCCCAGCGCCAGTTGCACCGCGCCCTGCACGTAGTGCTCGGCGGACAGCTCGGCCGCGCCGGCGCAGCCCAGGCTTTCCAGCAGGTGGCGGTAGATCAGCACGTGGTTGCTGGCGGCCACGCCGCGGCCGAGTTCCTCCAGGTAGGTATGCAGCAGGGGCAGCAGGCGGGCGTCGCCGGCATGGCCCAGCACGCCATACAGCCAGGCGCCGTCCACCAGCTTGGTGGGGGCCACGCCGCGCAGGAAGTGCAGCGCGTGGGCGCGGTTGCGGAAGTAGCGCCGCGGCGCGCCGGCATGCCGCTCGGCCAGGTACCGGGCATAGTCCCGCGCGGTGCGGGCGGCCCGCGCGTCCAGCCACTGCGGCCAGGCCGCCGGGGTGTCGGGCAGGTCGACGGGCAGCTCGGCCGCCTGGCGCAGCTGCCGGTCGAGGAAGGTTTCGGCCGCCGTCAGGTGCTCCAGGGGCGCATGGAGCAGCGCCCTGTGCAGCGAACGGGCATCGACCGCCTCTTCGCGGGGCGGAGTGCAGGGCAGGTTCATGGGGCGGCTCCTCTGGCGATAGTTCCTGAACATTGCGAGTGGCGCCGGCGGCGAAGGTTTCAACGATCGGCACCAGCGGCTGCGCGTGGGAAAAACGGAACCCCGGACGGGGCCGCGGCGTCGATCCTGTAACCCTTCCGGCAGGGATCCCCATGGTCGCGACGCCCGCCCACCCACCGGCCCGCTTCGGCATCGAGGAAGAGGCCTTCCTCGTCGACGGCGCCAGCCTCGACCTGGCCCGGCAGGTCCCGCCCGAATGGGTGCAGGCCTGCCGCCGGGCGCTGGGAAACTGCTTCGCCGAGGAGATGTTCCAGTGCCAGGCGGAACTGGTCAGCCCGGTGTTCCGCCAGCTGGGCGAGGCCGCGGCCTTCCTCGCCCGCGGCCGCGCGCAGCTGGCCGAGCTGGCCCAGGCCCACGGCCTGCGCAGCCTGGTGGTGGGCGCGCACCCGTTCAGCCGCCTCGCCGACGCTGCGCCCAGCGAGCCGGCGCATTACCGCGCCCTGTTCGAGGACTACGTGCAGCCGGCCCGCAACAGCCTGCTGTGCGGCCTGCACGTGCACGTGGAAGTGCCGCCGGGGCTGGACCGGGTGGCGCTGATGAACCGGGTGCTGCCCTGGGCGCCGCTGCTGCTGGCGCTGAGCTGCTCGTCGCCGTTCTGGCAGGGCCGCCACACCGGGCTGGCGAGCTACCGCCGGGCGCTGTCCGGGCAGTGGCCGCGCATGGACATCCCGCCCTGGTTCGACGACGAGCCGGCCTACCAGGCCTACCTGAAGCTGCTCCACACCCGGGGCCTGATGCGCGAGCCGGGCCACGCCTGGTGGTTCGTCCGGCCCTCGGCACGCTACCCGACCCTGGAACTGCGCATCAGCGACGCCTGCCCGCGCCTGGCCGATGCGCTGTGCATCGCCGGGCTGTTCCGCGCGCTGCTCACCCAGGCCATGGCCGATGCCGACGCAGAGGAGCCGCACCGGCTGCGGGCGCTGCTGGCGGAGAACTACTGGCAGGCCCAGCGCCACGGTTGCCGGGCGCGCTTTCTGCTGGCCGATGGGGATTGCGTGGACCTGGCGCGGTGGCTGGCGCTGGCTTGGGGGCAGTGTGGGACAGCGGCGCGTGCCGGCAACGAATGGGCCTATGCCCATGCCTGCCGGCTGATCCGCGAGGGTGGCAGCGCGGTGCGGCAGGTTCGCAGTTTTCGCCGCCACCTGGCGCGTGGCGGCGATGTGGATGAGGCGTTGCGGGAGGTGGTGGTCGAGTTGCTGGAAGAGAACAGCCAGGCGCCGGTGGGGTTGGCGTAGCCGACGAGTCCAATCGCGGACAAGGTCCGCTCCTACGCCGGTGCTTCCTGGAGCCGTAGGCGCAACCGTCTTGCCTGCTGCACCGAGTCGCTTTTCGTAGGATGGGTTGAGCCTGCGAAACCCATGCGGTGGTGGCGATGGGTATCGCTTCGCTCAACCCATCCTACGGGGTGTGGTGTTTGCCGGAGATGTAGGAGCAACTGTCTTGCGCCGAGGTGCTCTTCGTAGGATGGGTTGAGCTTGCGATACCCATGCTGCCGTGGTGATGGGTATCGCTTCGCTCAACCCATCCTACGGGGCTTTCCTGGAACTGTAGGAGCGGGCCCTGCCCGCGAATCGCGCGCAGGGCGCGCTCCTACATGGGAATGGCGCGGGTGGGGCAGCGTAGGAGGACTCTGTCCGCGATCCGGCGGATAACGCCGGCGGTCGGGGTCAAGAGCACCCTCACCCCAGCCCTCTCCCGCAAGCGGGAGAGGGGGCCGTTCGTGCCACCGGAGTGTCCGGCGGGGGCGTTGAGTCCAATCGCGGACAAGGTCCTACGCCCGTGCTTCCTGGAACCGAGCGGACCTTGTCCGCGATTCGGATTTCCAGCGAAACATCCGCGCACTCCGAAACGCCCCTTCAGCAGGCCGAGCGAAACCGGCGCTCAGGAGGTCATGCGACATGGATGTCGCGAGAGCCCCGATGGGCTACAGGGACGTACCCTCGGGGCGGGCCTCCGTGGCGGGGGAGTTCGTGAGGGTAGCCCGGCTCCATCGGGCCCGTATGGCGGGGCAAGCCTTTTTGGTTCCTTTTGTGGCGTTTGACAAAAGGGACTCGCCCGAGGGGGCGAAACAAGACGGTCGGGCAGACTCGGAGCGGCGCGCTACACCGAGCCCCCAAGCCACTGGGTTCCGCGTTCGCGGGAATGACGAAGTGAAGGACGGAACTACACCTCACCACCATTCGTCGCCCCAATGGCTCCCCCACCCACCCCCGCGACTCACCAGAGAGTCCAGCCCAGCGACCCACGCCCCCAGGAGCCCCCATGTCCACCCACATCATCCACTTCACCGGCCCGATCAACTCCTCCACCTGCGGCAACCTCATCAGCACCTGCACCCGCGCTCTGCAGCAGGGCGCCAGCCACCTGCAGCTGAACATCGCCACCATGGGCGGCGACTGCAGCTACGGCTTCACCCTCTACAACTACCTGCTCT
The DNA here is from genome assembly GCF_022760135.1 of Pseudomonas sp. M1. NCBI lineage: Bacteria > Pseudomonadati > Pseudomonadota > Gammaproteobacteria > Pseudomonadales > Pseudomonadaceae > Pseudomonas > Pseudomonas sp. M1. The sequence continues at coordinate 3,936,150 of NZ_CP094343.1, read as the reverse complement.
CGCTGCCGGTGCAGGTGGACACCCACAACCTCGGCACAGTCGAATCCATGGGCAACATCCTGTTCCTCGCCGGCCAGGTGCGCACCGCATGCCTGTACAGCAAGTTCCTGTTCCACCCCTTCCACTGGTCGCTGCACGGCGCGGTGGACCATGCGCGCATGGCGGAATACGCCATGAGCCTGGACTACGACCTGAAGCTCTACGCCGACATCGTCGACGAGCGCACCCGCGGCGCGGCGGAGCGCCTGGACATTCCCAGCTACCTGATGGCCTACCCGCGCATCCTCGGGGCGCAGGAAGCCATCGCCTGCGGCCTGGTCGAGCGGGTGGACGCCATGCCCATCGCCGATTCCACCTGCCAGTGGACGGTGCACGCCTGACGCCCGGGCAGATTCTTCGAACCCTGGCGGCGACGGACTTTCCACACAGGTGAGTCCACCCTTGAGGAGAACAGCGATGAAAGTCAGCGAAGTCATGAGCCGCGAAGTCCGCACCATCGACCCGGCCACCACCCTGCAGGAGGCGGCGCTGCTGATGCGCCAGGCGGACATCGGCGCCCTGATCGTCGGCGAGGGCGAGCGCATGACCGGCGTGGTCACCGACCGCGACCTGGTGGTGCGCGGCCTGGCCGATGGCCTGGACGGGCGCACGGCGGTCAGCGAGGTGATGAGTCCCGGCGTCTGCTACTGCTTCGACGACGAGGAGCTGGACCACGTGGCCAGGAACATGGGGCAGATCGAGAAGCGCCGCCTGGCGGTGGTGAACCGGCAGAAACGCCTGGTGGGCGTGGTGTCCCTGGCCAACGTCGCCAGCTGCAACGCCGACAAGCTGGGCGCCAACCTGCTGCGGGCGGTGGCGCGGCCGCATTGAGCGCAGGCCCCGCCGCCGGCGCATGCCGGCGGCGGGGCAGGGGGGTTACCAGCGCGGGTTGCGCTCGGCCAGGGCGCGCAGGCGCTCGCCGGCTACCACTATCTTGCGTGGCCGGTGCCGGTAGTTGCCCGGGACGAAGGTGCGCAGCTCGATACGCTTGAGGAACCAGTCGACGTTGTCCGGCTGCAGCGGGCCCTGCTCGGTGATCAGGTCGCGGCGGATGCGCTCCACCAGATTGTTCAGCAGGACGTCGTTTTCCTGCTCTTCCTTGTGCAGCACGCGCAGGGCGATGCGCTCGCCGTTGGCGTCGTGCAGGTCCATCAGCACCGAGCCGTCGGGGCGGTAGGAGAATTGCGGGGCATAGGCGCGGAACTGGTTCTGCAGGTATTCGATGGCGGCGTTGGAAATGGCAGGCATGACGTACTCCCTGTGTGTTGGTTGGGTAGCCGATGCCTTTGCAGCAATCGTTCCGCCCGTGCCGCTATTCCTAAGCGGCTGTTTACGTTGAACTTTCAGCTGAATAGATGGCCCTTTGATGCTTGCGCATTGCAAAGCGGCGGGCTCGCCCGGCGCCTTACTGCATGCCCGGGTGGTGGCGAAATGCAATCCAGGCGCGCCTCTGCCGGCCGGGCCTCGATGGCGGTTGGTACCCGGGTACCGGTAACGCCCCATGGCGCCTACCGCTCGTCGGGCTCGACGCTTTTTTGGGCGACAAGAAAGCGGCGCGCAGGTCCGCGGCCCGCGCTAAGTGGATGACCCGTGGAGCGCTTTCGCCGATCAGGCATTCTGCATGGCCAAAGGATGGCGTCCTGCCAGCCTTTTTTCGCTGGCGACCGGCGCTACCTTTTCCCCAAAGAGGGGCTTTTTCCCGGGGAGGGTATCCGTATGACGCATTTCACTCGTGGCGAAATCGAAGCCTTGTTGCAGCACAACCATCCGGGGTTCCGCTTCAACTGCTGCCGCCAGCTCGATGGCTGCTACGCCATCAGCCTGCGCCACCCGTCGCAGGGCAGGGCGCCCACCACGGTGGTGGGCATCAGCGGCGAGGAACTCTGCACCGCCGAGCAGGTGGAAAGCCTGGGTCAGGAGCTGATCCGCACCTACGCCGCCGCCTGAGGCGCGGCGGCGTCGCCCGCGGGAAAAGCTGAACTCCCCGCTTGCGTCCGGCTCAACCGAGGTAGAGCTGACGCACGGAGGAGCCTGGAAATGAAACCCGATATCTGTGCCTGCCCCAACTGCATCTGCGAGCTGGACGCCGCCGCCGTGCGCGAGGGCGACCGCTATTTCTGCTGCCAGGCCTGCGCCCAGGGCCACCCCGGGGACCGCCAGTGCAAGGACCCCGAATGCCCCTGCGCCGACAGCGGCAAGCTGAAGAAGGCGCAGGAACGGCAACTGGACCACTCCCTGGAAGAAACCTTCCCCGCCAGCGACCCCATTTCCCCCTGAGGCCCATGCGCCGCGCGCGGCCCGTAGGTGGCCGGACAGGGCGGCGCTCAGCAAGAGGAGAAGGCCATGAGCGACGATCGCAAGCACAGCCAGCCGCAGGAAATCGACGACACCGAGGACCGCATGGGCTCGGTGCGCGAATTGGATTTCGAGGACGAGCGCGCCGCGGGCCGCATCGGCGACGAGCGTCCGCGCCGCGAAGTGAACGAGGAGTTCCCGCCGCAGCGGGCTGCCGAGATGGGCATGACCGGCGGCGAGACCCTGGTCGACGGCGAGTACGAGGACCACGTGGACAGCGACGACCTGGCCCCGGAGACGCTGCTGGACGAGGGCACCGAGTCCGAACTCGAGCCCGCCGACGAAACCCCGGTGGACCGCGAACTGCGGGTGGTGGGCGAGGAGGAGATCGGCGGCGGCATCGGCCTGGACGAGGCCGAGTTGGGCCGCTCCGCGCCTTTGGACGGCAAGCCCTGGACCGACCAGGTGTCGCCGCCGGACACTGACGAGGAAGAACGCTGAAGCGGCCCGCCGCGGAGGAAACGCCCATGGCCAGTGATACGCCGAGCCTGGAGGAGTACGCCCGCCGCCGTGACTTCAGCGGCACGCCGGAGCCGCGCGGCGAGGCCCCCGGACACCAGGCCGGGGAACTGGAATTCGTCGTCCAGAAGCATGACGCCAGCCACCTGCACTACGACTTCCGCCTGGAACTCGATGGCGTGCTCAAGAGCTGGGCGGTGCCCAAGGGGCCCTGCCTGGACCCTTCGGTGAAGCGCCTGGCCATCGAGGTGGAGGACCACCCGCTGGAATACGCCGGCTTCGAGGGCCACATTCCCGAGGGCCATTACGGCGCCGGCGACGTCATCGTCTGGGACCACGGCCGCTGGCAGCCCCTGGGCGACCCGCGGCAGGGCCTGGAGAACGGCCACCTGAAGTTCCGCCTGGAAGGCAGCAAGCTGCACGGCAGCTGGAACCTCATCCGCACCCGCATGGCCGGGCGCAAGCCACAGTGGTTCCTGGTCAAGGGGCGCGACGACCAGGCCCGCGACTTCCCCCGCCACGACATCCTCGCCGAGGCGCCGCAGAGCGTGCTCAGCGGGCGGACGCTGCCCGGCGAGGCGGCGCCGGCGCAAAAGCCGGCCGAGCCGCCCAGGCGCGCCGCCGCGGCCAAGGCGCCGCGCCGCAAGGCCGCCAAGGCCGGCGCCATGCCCGAGCGCATCTCCCCGGAATTGGCCACGTTGCTGGATGCGCCCCCGGAGGGCGACTGGCGCTACGAGCTGAAGCTCGATGGCTACCGCATCCTGGCGCGGGTGGAAAAGGGCGAGGTGCGCCTGCAGACGCGCAACGGCCACGACTGGGCTGAGCGCCTGCCGGACATCTGCGCCGCGCTGCGCGCCCTGCCGCTGCAGTCCGCCTGGCTCGACGGCGAGATCCTGGTGGTGGACGAGGAGGGCCGCCCGGACTTCCAGCGCCTGCAGAACGCCTTCGACGTCGGCGCCAGCGACGAGGTGCGCTACACCCTGTTCGACCTGCTCTGGCTGGACGGCGAGGACCTGCGCCGGCAGCCCGTGGAGCAGCGCCGCGCCATGCTGGCCGGGTTGCTGAAGCACAATGCCAGCGACCGCCTGCGCTACTCGGAGGATTTCACCGACGACCCGCGCAGCATCCTCGACAGCGCTTGCCGCCTGGGCCTGGAAGGGCTGATTGGCAAGCGCGCCGGCAGCGTCTATGTCGAGCGCCGCTCCACCGACTGGATCAAGCTCAAGTGCAAGCGCCGCCAGGAATTCGTCATCCTCGGCCTGACCCCGCCCAAGGGCAGCCGCCGGCATTTCGGCGCGCTGCTGCTGGGCCTGCACGATGACCAGGGCGAGCTGCGCTACGCCGGCAAGGTGGGCACCGGCTTCGATGCCGCCACCCTCAAGCGGGTGCACGACAACCTGCGCCCGCTGGCCAGCAAGACCTGCCCGCTGGCCTCGCCGCCGCGCGGCCAGGCCTTCCAGGGCGTGACCTGGCTGCGCCCCGAGCGGCTCTGCGAAGTGGCTTTCGCCGAAATGACCCGTGAGGGCCTGGTGCGCCACGCGGTGTTCCACGGCCTGCGCAACGACAAGCCCGCCGAGGCGATAGTCGAGGAACGCGCGAAGCCGGCGGCCGGGGAGAGCGCGCAGCCCGCGGCGAAACGCCCGCGCAAGGCGGCGAAGGACGACGCGAAGGTGGCCGGCGTGGCCATCACCCACCCCGAGCGGGTGATCGACGCCGCCAGCGGCCTGCGCAAGCTGGACCTGGCGCGCTACTACGAGAAGGCCGCCGAGCGCATCCTGCCCTGGCTCGGCGACCGCCCGGTGTCGCTGCTGCGCGCCCCGGACGGCGTCGGCGGCGAAGTGTTCTTCCAGCGCCACGCCTCGCGCAACGCCATGCCCGGCGTGGAACAGCTGGACCCGCGCCTGGACCCGGGCCACGCGCCGCTGCTGCGCATCGCCACCGCCAAGGCCCTGGCCGGCGCCGCGCAGATGGGCGTGGTCGAGCTGCACACCTGGAACGCCCGGGTGGACGACCTGGAGCACCCCGACCGCTTCGTCCTCGACCTGGACCCCGACCCCAGCCTGCCCTGGGCGCGGATGATCGAGGCCACCAGACTGACCCTCGCAGTGCTCGACGAACTGGGCCTGGCCTGCTTCCTCAAGACCAGCGGCGGCAAGGGCATGCACATCCTGGTGCCGCTGGAGCGCCGCCATGGCTGGGACGAGGTCAAGGACTTCGCCCACGCCATCACCCGCCACCTGGCCAGGCAGATGCCGGATCGCTTCAGTGCCGTATCCGGGCCGAAGAACCGCGTCGGGCGGATCTTCGTCGACTACCTGCGCAACAGCCGCGGCGCCAGCACCGTGTGCGCCTGGTCGGTCCGCGCCCGCGAAGGCCTGCCGGTGTCGGTGCCGGTGGCCGAGGGCGAGCTGGATGCGTTGCGCGGCGCCAATGCCTGGAACCTGGGCAACATCGACGAGCGCCTGGCGCTGAAGGGCGAGGATGACCCCTGGGTGAGCTGGGGCGAGACCCGGCAACGCCTGACGCGGCGGATGTGGCAGCAGTTGGGCGAGGAGCGCTGAGGCCGGCCGGGCCGCGGACGGAGTCCGCTCCTACGTCCGCAAACACAATCCGTAGGATGGCGTTGAGCGAAGCGATACCCATCGCCACGACCGCATGGGTTTCGCCAAGGCTCAACCCATCCTACGAAAAGCGCTTCACAGTTGCTCCTACGTCCGGGCTGTAGGGCGCATAACGCCTATGGCGTTATCCGCCGTTTGGCCTTGGTTTCCAGCAGCTCCGGGGGTGATCTGGGCGTTGGCCATGACCTCGGTGTATCGGCGGATAACCGCGAACGGTTATACGCCCTACGTCACTGACGAAGGAAGCTTAGGCGTCCTCCTACGGTTCCAGGAAGCACGCTTTTCGTAGGATGGCGTTGAGCGAAGCGATACCCATCGCCACGACCGCATGGGTTTCGCCAAGGCTCAACCCATCCTACGAAAAGCACTTCACAGTTGCTCCTACGTCCGGGCTGTAGGGCGCATAACGCCTATGGCGTTATCCGCCGTTTGGCCTTGGTTTCCAGCAGCTCCGGGGTGATCTGGGCGTTGGCCATGACCTCGGTGTATCGGCGGATAACCGCGAACGGTTATTCGCCCTACGTCACTGACGAAGTCTCAGGACGACTGCGAATTCATCGCCCACGCCGAACGGCTCCCTCTCCCTCTGGGAGAGGGCTGGGGTGAGGGCAACGGACTTCGCCGACACACCTCTGCCAACCCTGACTCCGCTCCCCCTCCCTAACCCTCCCCCGCAAGCGGGAGAGGGGATCGCTCGGCATGATGCGCAACCACGAAGCTCCCTGGCTCCACAGGCAGGCGAATAGCAGCAGCGAAATGCGCGCAGCCGGCGGGCCGCTGGCGGGAAAAGCTGAACTCCGCCGCCCCCAGCCGGCCGAACCCAGTGACCGGCGGGGCTGCGGCCCCGCGCCACGAAGCGGAGGAGACCTGCCATGAGCGACCAACCCTGCGCCTGCCCCGGCTGCCAGTGCAGCCTGGGCGCGGCGGCCGTGTTCGCCGACGGCCGCGCCTATTGCTGCCAGGCCTGCGCGGACGGCCATCCCGATGGCGAGAAGCACTGCCAGGACCCGCACTGCCATTGCGGCGAGACCCTGCCGCCGCGCGGCTGACGGCCCGCGCTACCGACCCACGCACCGGAGGACAGCCACCATGAGCGAGAAACTACCGCCCCAGCACCAGGACCGGCAGCCCGGCCGCGAGGAGATCATGCAGCCGCCGCCGGAGTTCGCCTCGGAAAGCTACCGCGCCGCCGGCAAGCTGGAGGGCAAGGTGGCGGTGGTCACCGGCGGCGACAGCGGCATCGGCCGCGCCGTGGCGCTGACCTTCGCCCGCGAGGGCGCCGACGTGATGCTGCTGTACCTGGAGGAAACCGAGGACGCGACCAAGACCTGCCAGTTGATCGAGGTCTGCGGCCGGCACTGCCTGGAACTGGCCGGCGACGTCGCCGATGCCGGTTTCTGCGCCGAGGTGGCGCGGCGCCTGAAGGCGCGCTGGGGCAGGCTGGACGTGCTGGTGAACAACGCCGGCGAACAGCACCCGGCCGACTCCCTCGAAGACATCAGCGAGGAACAGTGGGAGCGCACCTTCCGCACCAACATCTTCGGCATGTTCCAGCTGACCAAGGCGCTGCTGCCGCTGATGGGCGAGGGCGCGGCCATCGTCAACACCACCTCGATCACCGCCTACAAGGGCAACCCCAGGCTGATCGACTATTCCTCGACCAAGGGCGCCATCACTTCCTTCACCCGTTCCCTGGCGCTGAACCTGGTGCAGCGCGGCATCCGCGTCAACGCCGTAGCCCCGGGGCCGATCTGGACGCCGCTGATCCCCTCGACCTTCAGCGCCGAGGAGGTGGCGGAGTTCGGCAGCAACACCCCGATGGGGCGGCCTGGCCAGCCCGACGAACTGGCCCCGGCCTACGTCTACCTGGCCTGTTCCGACTCCTCGTACATGAGCGGCCAGGTGCTGCACGTCAACGGCGGAACCGTGGTCAACGGCTGAGACGCCCGGCCCCTGGCGCAATGCAGCGCCAGGGGCCAGGGATCAGGCCTTGCGCAAGGCCTCGATCAGCTCCTGCTTGCGCATGGACGAGCGCCCGCGGATGTTCTGCCGGCGCGCGCGCTCCAGCAGCTGCTGCTTGTTCATCGCCTCCAGGCGCTGGCCGGGGCGCGGCACGCCGTGCTTGGTGGCCACCGCGCGGCGCGCCGAGGAACGCCGCGACTCGGCCTTGGCCGTTGGGCTCTTCTTCTGGCCCGAGCCGCCGGCGCGCTCGCCGCCGCCGGACTGCTTGTTGACGGTGGCCCAGGCCCGCGCTTCGGCCTCGTCCCTGGACACGCCACGCTCCTCGTAGCTTTCCTCGATATGTTCGGCCTTGCGCTTCTGCTTGTCGGTGTACTTGTCTTTGCTGCCTCGGGGCATCGCTCTTCTCCTTTCGCGGCCGCTTCACTGCGGGGTTCGTTCGGGAGAGGCCGCGGCGCCGGGCGGTGTTCAGCGATTCGGACGGACGGCCGCCCCGGGCGGGGAAAACACCTGAACTCTGGCCGGCGCACCGGGCCTAGATACACGAGGCGGCCGCCGGCGCCGCCCTTTTCCCAAGGCGAACCACGGAGAACACGCCATGCACGGCTCCAGCACCCCCGTTCCCGAACAGGTGGAAACCTTCAAGCAGGAAGTGCTGACGCGACTGCGCTACGACGTCGGCAAGGACGCCGCCGACGCCTACGCCCACGACTGGTTCGAGGCCGTGGCGCTGGCCGCGCGGCGCTACATCGTCGACGGCTGGGACGAGGCCAGCCGCAGCATCGACCGCGGCCAGCGCAAGCGCGTCTACTACCTGTCGCTGGAGTTCCTCATCGGCCGCCTGCTGATCGACAACCTGAGCAACCTCGGCCTGCTGGAGATCGCCCGCGAGGCCCTGCTGCAACTGGGCGTGGACCTGGAGCAGGTGCGCCTGGCCGAGCCCGACGCGGCCCTGGGCAACGGCGGCCTGGGCCGCCTGGCGGCGTGCTTCATGGAGAGCATGGCGACCCTCGACATCCCCGCCTACGGCTACGGCATCCGCTACGAGCACGGGCTGTTCCGCCAGAGCATCGCCGACGGCTGGCAGCAGGAGCAGCCGGAGACCTGGCTGGACTTCGGCAACCCCTGGGAGTTCGAGCGCCCGGAATGCAGCATCAGCATCGGCTTCGGCGGCAGCGTGTACGCCATCGACGGCGGCGACGGCAGCGCGCGGCAGCACTGGGAACCCATGGAACGCCTGCGCGCGGTGGCCTACGACATGCCCATCGTCGGCTGGCGGCGGGCCGGGGTGAACACCCTGCGGCTGTGGCGCGCCCGCGGCGAGGAAACCCTCAAGCTCGACCGCTTCAACGCCGGCGACCACCTCGGCGCGGTGGCCGACACGGCGCGCGCCGAGAGCATCTCGCGGGTGCTCTACCCGGCGGACAGCACCGAGGCCGGCCAGGAGCTGCGCCTGCGCCAGGAATACTTCTTCGTCAGCGCCTCGCTGCAGGACCTGTTGCAGCGCCACCTGGGCCAGGGCCTGGCGCTGGCCAGCCTGCCGGCGCGGGTGGCCATCCAGCTCAACGACACCCACCCGGCCATCGCCGTGGCCGAACTGATGCGCCTGCTGCTGGACGACCATTACCTGCAGTGGGAGCAGGCCTGGGAGCTGACCGTGGCGACGCTGTCCTACACCAACCACACGCTGCTGCCCGAGGCCCTGGAGTCCTGGCCGGTGGGGCTGATGGAGCGCATGCTGCCGCGGCACATGCAGATCATCTACCTGATCAACGCCTTCCACATCGACGCGCTGCGCGCCAAGGACATCCACGACTTCGCCCTGCTGCGCGCGGTGTCGCTGATCGAGGAAGACAACGGCCGGCGGGTGCGCATGGGCAACCTGGCGTTCCTCGGCTCGCACAGCGTCAACGGCGTCTCCGCGCTGCACACCGAACTGATGCGCGAGACGGTGTTCCGCGACCTGCACCGCCTGTACCCGGGGCGCATCAGCAACAAGACCAACGGCGTGACCTTCCGCCGCTGGCTGTTCCAGACCAACCCGGAGCTGACCGGGCTGCTCTGCGAGTTCCTCGGCCGCGAACTGCTCGACGACCCCGAGACGCGCCTGCGCGCCCTGGAGGCCCACGCCGGCGACGCCGCGGTGCAGCGCGGCTTCTCCCAGCAGCGGCGGCACAACAAGGCACGCCTGGCGCGGCTGGTGGAGGAGCGCCTGGGCATCCGCCTGGACGTCGAGGCGCTGTTCGACGTGCAGGTCAAGCGCATCCACGAGTACAAGCGCCAGCTGCTCAACCTGCTGCACGCCGTGGCGCTGTACCAGGACATCCGCAACGACCCGGCCACCCCGCGGGTGCCGCGGGTGAAGATCTTCGCCGGCAAGGCCGCGCCCAGCTACCACCAGGCCAAGCTGATCATCAAGCTGGCCAACGACGTCGCCCGCATCGTCAACGACGACCCCACCGTGCGCGGCCTGCTCAAGGTGGTGTTCATCCCCAACTACAACGTCAGCCTGGCCGAGGCCATCATCCCGGCGGCGGACCTGTCCGAGCAGATTTCCACCGCGGGCCTGGAGGCCTCGGGCACCAGCAACATGAAGTTCGCCTTGAACGGCGCGCTGACCATCGGCACCCTGGACGGCGCCAACGTCGAGATGTCCGAGCGCATCGGCCTGGAGAACCTGTTCATCTTCGGCCTCACCGCCCAGCAGGTGGAGGCCCGCAAGCACGCCGGCGAGCTGTCGATGGCCGGCGAGATCGCCGCCTCGCCGCGCTTGCAGGAAGCCCTGAAGGCCATCGGCTCGGGGGTGTTCTCGCCGGACGACGCCAACCGCTACGCGGCCCTGGTGGAGGGGCTGCGCCACGACGACAGGTTCATGCTCTGCGCCGACTTCGAGGCCTACTGGCAGGCCCAGGAGCGCGTCGAGGCGCTGTGGCGCGAGCCGGCGCGCTGGTGGCGGGCGGCGGTGCTGAACACCGCGCGGGTCGGCTGGTTCTCTTCCGACCGCACCATCCGCGAGTACGCCGAGGACATCTGGAAGGTGCCGCTGGGCGGCGCCTAGGGTCTACCAGAAGCCGCCGCCGTGGCGGCGCGCCAGGTAGTCCGGGCTGAGGCCGAAGCCGGTCTGGAAGAAGGCCTGCAGGCGGGTGTCCAGCACCATGCGGTTGAGCGAGGCCAGCGGGCCGACGATGCGCTCCGGCTCGCTGCGCCCGCCGTAGTGGTTCTCGTGCACCAGGCTGGCGCTCTGCGGCTCGGCGCTGATCAGGCAGCGGCAGTCCAGGCCCTCGCCGGGGCGGCGGGCGTGCAGGCCCAGCTCGGAGAGCCCGCCGGCGCCACGGTGCAGGCCCACGTGGCAGAGCAGGCCGTGGGCGCGGGCGTACTCGCCGGCGGCGGCGAAGGCGGGCAGGGCCACTTCGGTCAGGGCCTGTTCGTAGGCCTGGGCGAAGTCGTTGTCGTCGCGGCTGTTCATGGCGCATTCCTTTGGTGTTCGACGCTTGCCGGGGTTGGACAGGCGCGGCGGGCGAATGCGCGGACGATCCGCCGGGCGGTAGTGCCGGCGCTACCGCCGGGGAAATCGTTCAAACCATCGGCCGGCGCGGCAGTCTGCACCTGCAACGGCCCTTCGCGGAGAAGCCCATGGAGACCCTGTCGCGCATCGCCGCGGCCCTGCTGGCGGAGTTTTCCGACCTGCGCGAGCTGGAGCAGATCACCCGCGCCTGCTTCCGCCTGGCGCTCGCCGCGCTGCTCGGCGGCCTGCTGGGCTACGAGCGCGAGGCCCGGGGCAAGGCCGCCGGGCTGCGCACGCACATGCTGGTCACCCTGGGCGCCGCGCTCTTCGTCATGGCCATGAGCGAGGGCGGCGCCGGCGACGACGCCATCAGCCGGGTGATCCAGGGCATTGCCGCGGGCATCGGCTTCCTCTGCGCCGGCACCATCCTCAAGGGCGGCGCCGACACCGCGCGGGTGAAGGGGCTGACCACGGCGGCGGGGCTGTGGCTGAGCACCGCCATCGGCATCTGCGTGGGCCGCGGCCATTCCGCCACCGCGGTGCTCGGCACCCTGCTGGCGCTGCTGGTTCTGCACAGCCTGCCGCGCCTGTTCGAGCGGCCGCGGGCGCCGCACAAGACCGCGGAGGATCACCATGTTCCGTGAATTCGACGACAGCAGCGCCTGGACCGACGCCATGCGCAGCGGCGGCGCCTACGTCGGGCTGATCGAATACCAGCCCAAGCGCGAGGGCGCGGCGGTGCAGGTGCTCTGGGTGTTCGCCCCCGGCAGCCGCAACGAGGCCCAGGCCGAGGATGCGGCCCGGCGCATGCTGGCGCGCATCCGCGACATTTCGGCGGACGGCCGCGTCCGCTTCGACGACGGCATCTCACTGTAGGAGGCATGCATGGCGCGCGTGATCTGGAAGGGCGCGATCAGTTTCGGCCTGGTGCACATCCCCGTGGGGCTGAACAGCGCCAGCCGCTCCGGCGGCACCGACTTCGACTGGCTGGACGCCCGCAGCCTGGAGCCGGTGGGCTACAAGCGGGTGAACAAGGTGACCGGCAAGGAGGTGCCCAAGGAGCAGATAGTCAAAGGCGTGGAATACGAGAAGGGCCGCTACGTGGTGCTCAGCGAGGCGGAAATCCGCGCGGCGCGCCCACGGGCCACCCAGACCATCGACATCCTGCGCTTCGTCGAGCGCGGCGAGATTCCGCTGGCGTACTTCGACACGCCCTACTACCTGAGCCCCGAGCGGCGCGGCGAGAAGGTCTACGTGCTGCTGCGCGAGACCCTGGCGCGCAGCGGCAAGGTCGCGGTGTGCCAGCTGGTGCTGCACAGCCGCCAGCACCTGGCGGCGCTGCTTGCCGACGGCGAGGCGCTGCTGCTGATGACGCTGCGCTGGCCGGGCGAGGTGCGCTCGGTGGACGAACTGGGCCTGGAGCTGGACGACGTCGACCTGGACAAGCGCGAGCGCGAGATGGCCACGCGCCTGGTGGAAGACATGAGCCAGGCCTGGGACGACGCGGCCTTCAAGGACAGCTTCAGCGACGAGATCCACGCCCTGGTCGAGCAGAAGGCCGCCAAGGGCCAACTCGAGGAAGTGCCCGGCGCCGAGGCGTCGGAAACCGGGGAGGGCGCCGACATCATCGACCTCACCGACCTGCTGCGGCGCAGCCTGCGCGGCAACGCCGGGGGCGGCGGCAAAGCGGCGCCCAGGGGCAAGGCCGGAGAGGCGCCGGCGCCGCGCAAGAGCAGCGGCCGGCGGCGCGCCCCGCGCTGAGCCGGCCCGCCGGCGAAAAGTCTGAACTTGCCGGCGGGCCCGGCCTCGGAAAGCATGGGGCCGCAGGTTGCGGCCGACGACGAACATGCGATCGCCTGGCGAGGAGGGCGCAGCGATGAATCCGGACCTGCAGGGGCGCGCCAGCGCCGCGGCCAAGGCGCCGCGCATCGCCATCGAGGGCATCGAGCCCCAGGTCGAGGGCGGGCGCTTCGCCGCCAAGGCCATCGCCGGCCGGGGCTGCCCGGTCAGCGCGCGCATCTTCATGGACGGCCACGAGCAACTGGGCGCCGAAGTGACCTGGCGCCTGGAGCCGGAAGAGGTCTGGCGCAGCCTGCCGCTGGTCTGGCAGGGCAACGACCTGTGGCGCGCCGAGCTGCTGCCGCCCCACGAGGGGCGCATCCAGTTCGTCATCCAGGCCTGGCTGGACCGCTACGCCAGCTTCCGCCACGACCTGGAGAAGAAGTACGCCGCCGGCCAGGCCGTCGAGCTGGAACTCAGCGAAGGCGAGCAACTGCTGCGCGAGGCGCGGCAGGGCGCCCAGGGCGAACCCGCCGCGCAACTGGACGCCCTGCTGGGCCAGCTCGCCGCCGAGCAGGCCCGCGACGGCCGCGTGGCCCTGCTGCTGGCCCCGGCCACCCTGGAACTGATGCAACGAGTGGAGCCGCGCCTGCACCGCGTGCGCAGCCCGCTGCTGAGCCTGGAGGTGGAGCGGCCGCTGGCCGGCTTCGCCAGCTGGTACGAGCTGTTCCCGCGTTCGGAGGGCGCGCAGCCGGGCGTGCACGGGCGCTTCGAGGACGTGCGCCGGCGCCTGCCGGAAATCGCCGCCATGGGCTTCGACGTGCTGTATTTCCCGCCCATCCACCCCATCGGCCGCACCCACCGCAAGGGCCCCAACAACAGCCTGCAGGCCGGCCCGGACGACCCCGGCAGCCCCTACGCCATCGGCGCCGAGGAGGGCGGCCACGAGGCCGTGCACCCGCAGCTGGGCAGCCTGGAGGACTTCCGCGCGCTGGTGGCCGACGCCCGCGCCCACGGCCTGGAGGTGGCCCTGGACTTCGCCATCCAGTGCTCGCCGGACCACCCCTGGCTGCGCCGGCACCCCGGCTGGTTCAGCTGGCGCGCCGACGGCAGCATCCGCCATGCCGAAAACCCGCCGAAGAAGTACGAGGACATCGTCAACGTCGATTTCTACGCCGCCGACGCCGTGCCCTCGCTGTGGCTGGCGCTGCTGGAGGTGGTGCTGGGCTGGGTGGCCCAGGGCGTGACGCTGTTCCGCGTCGACAACCCGCACACCAAGCCGCTGCCGTTCTGGGAATGGCTGATCGCCGAGGTGCGCCACCTGCACCCCGAGGTGATCTTCCTGGCCGAGGCCTTCACCCGCCCGGCGATGATGGCGCGCCTGGGCAAGCTCGGCTTCAGCCAGAGCTACACCTACTTCACCTGGCGCAACACCAAGCAGGAATTGCAGGAATACCTCGCCGAGCTGAACCAGCCGCCCTGGCGCGACTGCTACCGGCCCAACTTCTTCGTCAACACCCCGGACATCAACCCCTTCTTCCTGCAGCGCAGCGGGCGCGCGGGCTTCCTCATCCGCGCCGTGCTGGCGGCCACCGGCTCGGGGCTGTGGGGGATGTATTCGGGCTTCGAGCTGTGCGAGGCGGCGGCCATCCCCGGGCGCGAGGAATACGCCGACTCCGAGAAGTACCAGCTGCGCCAGCGCGACTACCGCGCGCCGGGCAACATCGTCGGCGAGATCACCCGGCTCAACCGCATCCGCCGGGAGAACCCGGCGCTGCACAGCCACCTCGGCTTCCAGGCCTACAACGCCTGGAACGACAACATCCTCTATTTCGGCAAGCGCACCGCGGACCTGGCCAACTTCGTGCTGGTCGCCGTGTGCCTGGACCCGGACAACGCCCAGGAGGCCGACTTCGAGCTGCCGCTGTGGGAGTTCGGCCTGGCGGACGACGCCGCCATGGGCGGCGAGGACCTGATGAACGGCCACCAGTGGACCTGGTACGGCAAACGCCAACGGATGCGCATCGAGCCCTGGCACCTTCCCTTCGGCATCTGGCGCCTGCACCCGCAGCGCCGCTAGGAGTCCGCCCATGGCCAGACGCCTGAGAAAGCCCCGTCCCTTCCTGCACGACCCGCTCTGGTACAAGGACGCGGTCATCTACCAGTTGCACGTGAAGTCCTTCTTCGACGCCAACAACGACGGCATCGGCGACTTCCCCGGGCTGATCGAGAAGCTCGACTACATCGCCGACCTGGGGGTGAACACCCTCTGGCTGCTGCCGTTCTACCCCTCGCCGCGGCGCGACGACGGCTACGACATCGCCATGTACCGCGGCGTGCATCCCGACTACGGCAGCCTGGCCGACGTGCGCCGCTTCATCGCCGCCGCCCATGCGCGCAACCTGCGGGTGATCACCGAGCTTGTGATCAACCACACCTCCGACCAGCACCCCTGGTTCCAGCGCGCGCGGCGGGCGAAGAAGGGCTCGCGGGCGCGGGAGTGGTACGTGTGGTCCGACAGCGACGAGCGCTACGCCGGCACCCGCATCATCTTCGTCGACAGCGAGACCTCCAACTGGACCTGGGACCCGCTGGCCGGGCAGTACTACTGGCACCGCTTCTACTCGCACCAGCCGGACCTGAACTTCGACAACCCGCAGGTGCTGCGCGCCGTGCTGGGGGTGATGCGCTTCTGGCTCGACCTGGGCGTGGACGGCCTGCGCCTGGACGCCATTCCCTACCTGATCGAGCGCGAGGGCACCAGCAGCGAGAACCTGCCGGAAACCCACGCGGTGCTCAAGCGCATCCGCGCCGAGCTGGACGCCCACTACCCCGACCGCATGCTGCTGGCCGAGGCCAACCAGTGGCCGGAGGACACCCGCCCGTATTTCGGCGGCATGGACGACGGCGGCCCCGGCGACGAATGCCACATGGCCTTCCACTTCCCGCTGATGCCGCGCATGTACATGGCCATCGCCCAGGAAGACCGCTTCCCCATCAGCGACATCCTGCGCCAGACCCCGGCCATCCCCGACAACTGCCAGTGGGCGATCTTCCTGCGCAACCACGACGAGCTGACCCTGGAGATGGTCACCGACGACGAGCGCGACTACCTGTGGAACTACTACGCCGCCGACCGCCGCGCGCGCATCAACCTGGGCATCCGCCGGCGCCTGGCGCCGCTGGTGGAGCGCGACCGGCGGCGCATCGAGCTGCTCAACAGCCTGCTGCTGTCGATGCCCGGCACGCCGACGCTGTACTACGGCGACGAGATCGGCATGGGCGACAATATCTACCTGGGCGACCGCGACGGCGTGCGCACCCCCATGCAATGGTCGGTGGACCGCAACGGCGGCTTCTCCCGCGCCGACCCGGCGAGCCTGGTGCTGCCGGCCATCCTCGATCCGCTGTACGGCTACCAGAGCGTCAACGTCGAGGCGCAGCTGCGCGACCCGCATTCGCTGCTCAACTGGACGCGGCGCATGCTCGCCGTGCGCAAGCAGCAGAAGGCCTTCGGCCGCGGCAGCATGACCCTGCTGTCGCCGAGCAACAGGCGCATCCTCGCCTACCTGCGGCAGTACCGCGGCGAGGAGGGCGAGGACAGCCTGCTGTGCGTGGCCAACCTGTCCGGCGCGGCCCAGGCGGTGGAACTGGAGCTGGCCGAGTTCGACGGCCGCGTGCCGCTGGAGATGCTCGGCGGCGCGGCCTTCCCGCCGATCGGCCGGCTGACCTACCTGCTGACCCTGCCGCCCTACGGCTTCTACTGGTTCTACCTGGCCGACTCCCAGCGCATGCCCACCTGGCACCGCCAGCCGGAAGAACGCCTGCCGGAACTGCCGACCCTGGTGCTGGGCCAGCGCCTGGAAGAGATCATGGCCGGCGCCCCGCGCGAGCTGCTGGAGAAGGATTCGCTGCCGCGCTACCTGCCGCGCCGACGCTGGTTCCCCCATGCCCGCGCGCAGGCCGGCAGCGTGCGCCTGCTCTACGCGCTGCCGCTGGAGGAGGATGACGCCGCGCCGTTGCTGGCGGAGCTGGAATACCGCGACGGCGAGCTGCACGAGCGCTACCAGTTGCCCCTGGCCGCGGCGCCGGAAAAAAGCAGCAGCGGCTACGACCTGCCGCAGCAACTGGCCCTGGCCCGGCTGCGCCGCGGCCGCCGCGTCGGCCTGCTGACCGACGCCCTGAGCCTGCCGCGCTTTAGCCGCGTGGTGCTGCGCCTGTTGCGCGAGAACGCGACCCTGGCCGGCGACGGCGGCGAGGTGCAGTTCCTGCCGCAACCCGGCCTGGCCGAGCTGGAACTGGCCGAGGACATCCCGGTGCGGGTGCTGGCCGCGGACCAGTCGAACACCTCGGCGCTGGTCGGCGACGGCCTGCTGCTCAAGGTACTGCGCCGCGTCTCGCCCGGCCTGCACCCGGAGGCGGAAATGGGCGCCTACCTGAGCCGCCACGGCTTCGCCAACGTCGCGCCGCTGCTGGGCGAGGTGCGCCGGGTGGACGAGCAGGGGCAGACGCACACCCTGATGCTGCTGCAGGGCTACCTGAGCAACCAGGGCGACGCCTGGACCTGGACGCAGAACAACCTCGAACGGGCCATCCGCGAGGCCCTGGCCGCCGGCACCGCGCAGCCTCCGGAATTCGATGCCCTGGACGAGCTGCGCGGCTTCGCCGCCACCCTCGGCCGGCGCCTGGGCGAGATGCACCAGGTGCTGGCCGACGGCGCGGACGAGCCGGACTTCGCCCCGCGGCGCAGCGCCCCGGCCGATAGCCGCGCCTGGCAGGAGGGCGTCGGCGCCCAGGTCGAGCAGGCCCTGCGGGCGCTGGACGACGCCCCGGGGCTGGACGAGCGCGGCCGCGCCCAGGCCGCGCGCCTGCTGGAGCTGCGCGACGAGCTGCTGCTGGCGGTGGGCAACCTGGCGCGGCTGGCCGAGGGCGGCCTGATGATCCGCGTGCACGGCGACCTGCACCTGGGCCAGGTGCTGGTGGTGCAGGAGGATGCCTACTTGATCGATTTCGAAGGCGAGCCCAACCGCTCGCTGGCCGAACGCCGGGCCCTGAACAGCCCGATGAAGGACGTGGCCGGGGTGCTGCGCTCCTTCGACTACGCCGCCGCCATGGCCGAGCGCAGCCTGCAGAGCGCCGACGTCTCGGAAGAAGCGGTGCGGGTGCGCCGCGCCGTGGCCCAGCGCTACCGCGCGGACGCCCGCGACGCCTTCCTCGACGCCTACCGCCTGGCCGCCGCCGGGCTGCCCCACGAATGGCGCGGGCGCGAGGGGGAGGGCGCGGCCCTGGCGCTGTTCAGCCTGGAGAAGGCGGCCTACGAAGTGGTCTACGAGAGCGGCCACCGCCCCGACTGGGTCGCCGTGCCGCTGCAGGGAATGCTGGAACTGACGCTCCACCTGCTGGGAGGAAGGACATGACACAGGCGTCGCAAGACGACGAACGCAACCACCTGCAAGGGCTGCAACGGGCCGAGCACGGCGATCCCTTCGCCTTCCTCGGCCCGCACCCGGAGGGCGACGGCTGGCGCGTGCGCGCCTGGTTGCCGGGGGCCTTCGCCTGCGAGCTGCTGGGCCGCGAGGGCGAATTCCTCGCGGCCATGGAGCAGCAGGACGCCAGCGGCCTGTTCAGCGCCCACCTGGATGCGCGCCAGGCCTACCTGCTGCGCATCCACTGGCCCGAGGGCGAGCAGATCACCGAGGACCCCTACGCCTTCGGCCCGCTGCTGGGCGACACCGACCTGTACCTGTTCGCCGAAGGCAACCACCGCCACCTGGGCCAGTGCTTCGGCGCCCAGGCCATGAGCGTGGACGGCGTGGCCGGGGTGCGCTTCGCCGTGTGGGCGCCCAATGCCCGGCGCGTGTCGGTGGTGGGCGACTTCAACGCCTGGGACGGGCGCCGCCACGCCATGCGCCTGCGCTACCCCAGCGGCGTGTGGGAACTGTTCGTGCCGCGCCTGCAACCCGGGGAAATCTACAAGTACGAAATCCTCGGCCCCGGCGGCCTGCTGCCGCTCAAGGCCGACCCTGTGGCGCTGGCCACGGAACGGCCGCCAGCCACCGGCTCGCGGGTGGCCGACCCGGCGCCGCGGCACTGGCGGGACGAACGCTGGATGAGCGAGCGGCGCAGCCGCCAGGGCGCGGAAAGCCCGCTGGCGATCTACGAACTGCACGCCGGCTCCTGGCAGACCCTCGACGGCCGCCCGCCGAGCTGGGACGAGCTGGCCGAGCGGCTGATCCCCTACCTGCAGGACATGGGCTTCACCCACGTCGAGCTGATGCCGATCATGGAGCATCCCTTCGGCGGCTCCTGGGGCTACCAGCCGCTGTCGCTGTTCGCCCCCACCGCGCGCTACGGCAGCCCGGCGCAGTTCGCCGCCTTCGTCGAACGCTGCCACCAGGCCGGGATCGGCGTCATCCTCGACTGGGTGCCGGCGCATTTCCCCACCGACGCGCACGGCCTGGGGCAGTTCGACGGCACCGCGCTGTACGAATACGCGCATCCCTTCGAGGGCTTCCACCCGGACTGGGACACCTACATCTACAACCTCGGCCGCACCGAGGTGCACGGCTTCCTGCTGGCCTCGGCGCTGCACTGGCTGCGCGAATACCACGTCGACGGCCTGCGCGTCGACGCTGTGGCCTCGATGCTCTACCGCGACTACTCGCGCAAGGAAGGCGAGTGGATCCCCAACCGCCACGGCGGGCGCGAGAACCTGGAGGCCATCGAGTTCCTCCGCCACCTCAACGAGGTGGTCGCCGCCGAGGTGCCCGACGCCCTGGTGATCGCCGAGGAGTCCACCGCCTGGCCCGGCGTCAGCCGGCCGGTGGCCGAGGGCGGGCTGGGCTTCTCGCACAAGTGGAACATGGGCTGGATGCACGACACCCTGGCCTACATCCGCGAGGACCCGTTGTACCGCGGCTACCACCACCACCGCCTGACCTTCGGCCTGCTCTATGCCTTCACCGAGCGCTTCATCCTGCCCATCTCCCACGACGAGGTGGTGCACGGCAAGGGCTCGCTGCTGGGCAAGATGCCCGGCGACCGCTGGCGCCAGTTCGCCAACCTGCGCCTGTACCTGAGCCTGATGTGGACGCACCCGGGGCGCAAGCTGCTGTTCATGGGCTGCGAGTTCGGCCAGTGGCGCGAGTGGGACCACGACGACCAACTGGACTGGTATCTGCTGCGCTACGCCGAGCACCTGGGCGTGCAGACGCTGGTGCGCGACCTCAACCGCCTGTACCGCGAACTGCCGGCGCTGCACCAGTTGGACGACAGCGCCGAAGGCTTCCACTGGCTGATCGGCGACGACCAGCGCAACAGCGTCTACGCCTGGCTGCGCCTGGACCGCGAGCGCTCGCCGCTGCTGGTGGTGCACAACTTCACGCCGCTGCCGCGCGAAGGCTATCGGGTAGGGGTGCCGCTGCAAGGCGCCTGGCAGGTGCGGCTGAACTCCGACGGCGCCTGCTATGCCGGCTCCGATGCCGGCAGCCGCGAGCGCTGCGAGACACTCCCGGAGCCGTCCCACGGCCAGCCGTACTCGCTGCTGCTGGACCTGCCGCCGCTGGGGAGCCTGGTCCTGGAGCCGGCGCCGGCCCTGCTGGCGTAATCGCGGATGAATCCGCTCCTACGCTGCGCCACCTGCGCCATTCCCCTGTAGGAGCGCGCCCTGCGCGCGAATCGCGGGCAGGGCCCGCTCCTACAGGTTTGCGCGAGGCACGGCATGTCCTGGCGGATTCATCCGCGATAGCCGGACCTTCCGGCGCGGTTCGCGGATGAGATCCGCCTACGCTGCGCCACCTGCGCCATTCCCCTGTAGGAGCGCGCCCTGCGCGCGATTCGCGGGCAGGGCCCGCTCCTACGGGTTTGTGCGAGGCACGGCATGTCCTGGCGGATTCATCCGCGATAGCCGGACGTCCCGGCGCGGTTCGCGGATAAGATCCGCTCCTACGCTGCGCCACCCACGCCATTCCCCTGTAGGAGCGCGCCCTGCGCGCGAATCGCGGGCAGGGCCCGCTCCTACAGGTTTGCGCGAGGCACGGCGTGCCCTTGTAGGAGCGGATTCATCCGCGATAGCCGGACGTCCCGGCGCGGTTTGCGGATAAGATCCCCTACGCTGCGCCACCCACGCCATTCCCCTGTAGGAGCGCGCCCTGCGCGCGAATCGCGGGCAGGGCCAGCTACTACAGGTTTGCGCGAGGCACGGCGTGCCCTTGTAGGAGCGGATTCATCCGCGATAGCCGGACCTTCCGGCGCGGTTCGCGGATAAGATCCGCTACGCTGCGCCACCTGCGCCATTCCCCTGTAGGAGCGCGCCCTGCGCGCGAATCGCGGGCAGGGCCCGCTCCTACAGGTTTGCGCGAGGCCTGGCATTCCCTCGTAGGATGGCGTTGAGCGAAGCGATACCCATCAACCCGCCCGCGCCAGGCGCCGTTGCCGGCGGCGCAGACGGCGTGCCCGGCGCTCCAGCCACAGGTAGACCAGGCAGGCCAGGAACAGCGGCACCAGGAAGTACAGCACCCGGTAACCGATCAGCGCCGCCAGCAGGGGGCCGCGGCCCAGGTGGTCGTGGAGGATGGCGATGAACACCGCCTCCAGCACGCCCAGGCCCGCCGGCACGTGCAGCACCACCCCGGCGATGCTGCTGATCAGCAGGGTGGCCAGCACCTCGGTGTAGCTGGCCTTGTCCGGCAGCAGCACGCTCACCAGCAGCGCCATCAGCGACCAGTTGGCCGCCCCCATGGCGCCCTGCAGCAGCGCCAGGCGCCAGCTCGGCAGGGCCAGGCTGAACTGCCGCCAACCCCAGGCGCGGCGCCGGGCGTAGCGGCAGGCCAGGGGGTAGGCCACGCCCAGGGCCAGCAGCAGCGCGCCGATCAGGCGCAGGCCGTTGCGCCCCACCGACCAGTCGTCCGGCAGGTCGGGGTAGCCGCTGGCGAACAGCGCGCCGGCCAGCAGCAGGTAGCCGTACCAGTTGGTCACCAGGCTGAAGCTGAGGATGCGGGTGATGTCCGCCACGCTCATGCCCAGGCGGCCGTACAGCCGGTAGCGCAGGGCTACGCCGCCGACCCAGGAGCTGAGGTTGAGGTTGAAGGCGTTGCACACGAAGGCCACGGTAAACACCCGCCGCACCGGCAGCGGGTGGCCGATGTAGTAGCGGCTGAGCACGTCGAAGCTGCTGAACACCGCATAGCTGGCCAGGCTGATGCCCAGGCCCAGGAGCAGGGTGGTGGCGCGGTACTCGCTGAGCAGGTGGAATACTTCCCCCCAGTCGGTGGCGCGGATCAGCAGGAACAGCAGCACCGGCAGCAGCGCCAGCAGGGCGATGGAGAAGCCGCGCCGGGCCAGCTTCCAGGCGCGCCTGTGCTTCTCCCGCGGCGCGGCGGCGTTCATGGGCGCACCCGCGGGGCGTCCGCCGCCGGTTCGCCTTCCAGGCCCCGCGGCGAGCGCAGGCGCTGGCGGTGCGCCGGCAACTGCCCGGCGATGGCCGGGAAATGCCGCAGGAAGTGGAAGCTGAGGAACACCAGGGGCGCGCGCCACCAGTAGCCGCGGCGCGCCACCTTGCGGGTGATGCGCCGGCAGTTGTCGCGGGCCAGGGCGTCCAGGTGCGCCTGCAGTTCGTCGGCGAAGCGCGCGTCGTCGATCATCAGGTTGCCTTCCAGGTTCAGCGACAGGCTCAGCGGGTCCAGGTTGCTCGACCCCACCGTGGCCCAGCGCCCGTCGGCCACCGCCACCTTGCCGTGCAGCGGGCGGTCGCAGTACTCGTAGATCTCCACGCCGTCGCGCAGCAGGGTGTCGTAGAGCAGCTTGCTGCACAGGCGCACCAGCGGCATGTCCGGCAGGCCCTGGAGGATCAGGCGCACCTTCACCCCACGCTGCGCGGCCTGGCGCAGCGCCCGCAGCAGGCGGTAGCCGGGGAAGAAGTAGGCGTTGGCGATGGTCAGCCGTTGCCGCGCGCCCTGGATCGCCGCCAGGTAGTGCTGCTCGATGGCCGTGCTGCGCGGGCCGTTGTCGCGCAACACCAGGCAGGCGCGGGCCTGGCCGGCCAGCGGCGGCAGGCTGGGCGGCACCCAAGCCGGCGCGCTGCCGTACTCGTGCAGCAGGGCCAGGCTGGCCTGGCGGATGTCCCGGGCCACCGGGCCCTGCACCTGCACCGCGTAGTCCTGCTTGGCCATGGCGCCGAAGTCGGCCAGGTGGTCGGCGCTGAAGTTGATGCCGCCGACGAAGGCGGTGCCGCCGTCCACTACCAGCAGCTTGCGGTGCAAGCGGCGGAACAGGTTGGTGCGCAGGCCCAGCAGGCGCGGGCGCGGGTCGAACAGGTGCAGGCGCACCCCGGCCTCCAGCAGGCCGCGCACGTAGTCCCGGCCCAGGTCGGCGGTGCCGTAGCCGTCGACGATCAGCTCGACGCGCACGCCGCGCCGGGCCGCCGCCAGCAGCGCCTTGCGCAGGGCCAGGCCGACCTTGTCCTCGTAGATGATGAAGGTTTCCAGCAGCACCTCGCGCCGGGCCCGGGCGATGGCCTCGAACACCCGCGGGTAGAAGGCCTCGCCGTTGACCAGCAGTTCGATGCGATTGCCCGCGTGCCAGCGCTCGTTCATGGGCTCACCTCGGCGAGCAGCGGCAGATGGTCGGACAGGTGCGGCCAGGGGCGGCTGCCCAGCACCTGGCTGCTGCGCACCCGCAGGTTGCGCAGGTAGATGCGGTCCAGGCGCAGCAGCGGCCAGCGCGCCGGGAAGCTGCGCGGCGCGCCGGCCTTGTCGGCGAAGGCCGGCTCCAGCCCGCAACCGGCGAGCAGGGCGCCGGCCTGGCAGCGCCAGTCGTTGAAGTCGCCGGCGACGATCAGCGGCGCCTGGGCGGGGAAGCCTTCCAGCAGGCGGCAGAGCAGCGTCAGTTGCTGCCGCCGCTGCGCCTCGCGCAGGCCCAGGTGCACGCACACGGCATGCAGCGGGGCGCTGCCCGGCAGGTCGATGCAGGCGTGCAGCAGGCCGCGCTCCTCGTTGCCGGCGATGGAGATGTCGTGGTTGTCGTGGCTGATGATCGGGTAGCGCGAGAGCAGGGCGTTGCCGTGGTGGCCCTCGGGGTACACCGCGTTGCGCCCGTAGGCGAAGGCCGGCCACATGCTGTCGGCAAGGAACTCGTAGTGCGGCTTGGCCGGCCAGCCGGGGTGGCGCCCGGCGTGCAACTGGTGCTCGCCGTGCACTTCCTGGAGGAACACCAGGTCGGCCGCGGTGCCGCGCACCGCCTCGCGCAGTTCGTGGAGGATGAAGCGGCGGTTGAAGGCGTTGAAGCCCTTGTGGGTGTTCACCGTCAGCACCCGCAGCGACGTGCCGCTGGCCAGCGCCGGGCCGGCGCCGGTGTTGGCCGGCTGGTTCATGTCCAGTCCTCCGCCGGTTCGCCCGGCACCTGCTGCTGCGGCAGGCGCACGTCGAGCAGCTGCATGAGGCGGAAGGCATCGAAGGGCGCGCGCACCTTGATGTCGTTGTCGAAATAGCAGTACAGCTCGCGGTGCCGGCGGTCGCCGCGCTTGTCCGCGTCGATCAGCTCGGCGTCGGCGGGCTGTAGGCCGTTGCGCCACAGGCGGATGCGCTCGCTCCAGCGGCGCAGCGCCGCCTCGCCATAGCCGCTGGCGTACAACTGCTCGGCGCCGTGCAGGCGCAGGTAGGTGAAATCCGGGGCGGTGAGGTCCTCCGCGTAGGGCCACTTCGAGGGCGCGTCGGCCATCACCAGGGCCACGCCGTGCCGGCGCAACTGGTCGGTGAACTCGGCGCTGCAGAAGCTCTTGTGGCGCACCTCCAGGGCATGGCGCAGGGCGAAGCGCCGGCCGGGCGAAGGCGCCTCGTGGCGCAGGCGCGCGTCCGCCGCGCCGGCCAGTTCGGCCGCCGCATGGCTGTCGCGCGGCAGCAGGGCGAGGAAGGCCTCCAGCAGCTCGCCGTCGTAGGCCAGGCTGGGCGGCAACTGCCAGAGGAAGGCGCCGAGCTTGTCGTCCAGCTCCAGCGGGCCGGAGGCGAAGAAGTTGGCCAGCCCCTGCTGCGGCTCGCGCAGGCGCCGCAGGTGGGTGATGAAGCGCGGGCCCTTGACGCTGAAGCGAAAGCCCACGGGCGTCTGCGCCTTCCACTGGCGGTAGCGGCCGGGCGTCTGCAGGCCGTAGAAGGAGCCGTTCAGCTCGATGCTGGCGAAGGCATGGGCGGCGTAGCGCAGCTCCTCGCGCTGGGGCAGGCCCCTGGGGTAGAACTCGCCGCGCCAGGGAACGTAGCGCCAGCCGGAAATACCGATGTACAGGCCGTCCGTACCCATGGCGTCACTCCGCGGTGGGCGGCGCCGGCGGGCGGACGTGTTCCTCGTCGCCCTCGGCGGCATGTTGGCGCTGCGGCTGCAGCTCCACCTTCACCCAGCCGGTCTGGCGCTGGTCGAAAGCCTCGAAGGCGGCGATGGCGTCGCTGATGGGCTTGACCTGGGTGAGCACCTTGGCCGGGTCGATGCGCCCGCCGAGCACCAGTTCGATCAGCTGCGGGATGTACTTGCGGTGGTGGCAGTTGCCCATCTTCAGCGTCAGGTTACGGTTCATCGCAATGCCGATGGGGAAGGTCCGCGAGTCCGGCCCGTACACGCCGATGATGCCCAGGGTGCCGGCCTTGGCCAGCCCGGCCACCGCCCAGTCGAGTACCTGGGCCGGCGCGTTGCCCGGCGTCCAGGGCGTCTCGTGGCCTGCGCCGGGGGCCGGGGTGACTTCGCCGTGGCTGCGCTCGGCGTCCACCCCGACGGCGTCGATGGCGCGGTCCACGCCGATGCCGTCGGTGAGCCAGAGCAGCGCCTGCACCGGGTCCTCGCGTTCGAAGTCGATGACCTCCGCGCCCTGCTGGCGGGCCATGTGCAGGCGGTCGGGGTGGCGGTCGACGGCGAACACCCGCGCGGCGCCCTTGAGCAGCGCGCTGGCGATGGCGAACTGGCCCACCGGGCCGCAGCCGAACACCGCCACGGTGTCGCCGATGCCCACCTCGGCCAGCTCGGCGCCGAACCAGCCGGTGGGGAAGATGTCCGAGAGCAGGATCGCCTGGTCGTCGCCGATCTGCGAGGGCAGGCGGATCAGCCCGATGTTGGCGTAGGGGATGCGCGCCTTCTCGGCCTGCAGCCCGTGGAAGGCGCCGTTGGCCTCGGGGCCGCCGAAGAAGGCGGTGCCGGCGCGCTGGCCGCCGGGGTTGGCGAGGTCGCACTGGGCGTAGTAGCCGGCGCGGCAGTACACGCAGTTGCCGCAGGCGATGGTGGAGGGGATCACCACCCGGTCGCCCACCTGCAGGTTGCGCACCTCGTCGCCCAACTCCTCGACTATGCCCACGCCCTCGTGGCCGAGGATGGTGCCGGGCTTCATACCGCCCACGCTGCCGCGCACGAAGTGCAGGTCGGTGCCGCAGATCGCCGAGGCGGTGAGGCGCACGATGGCGTCGTTGGGCTGGCGCAGCGTCGGCTCCGGGACTTCGTCCAGGCGGATGTCGCCAACGTCGTGGAATACTACAGCTTTCATGTCGTTCTCCCCGCTATCCGGCCGGCCACGGCCCGGGCGGCGCCGTGGCCAGGGGAAGCTCAGTGGGCCTGGGCCACGCCGCGCAGCACGGTGTCGCTGGCCTTGGCATCGCGGCAGGCGGCGATGTTGCCGAGGGAGACCACGCCCACCAGGCGCTTCTCGCGGCTGAGCACCGGCAGCCGGCGCATCTGGATCTGCGCCATGTTGCTGGCCACGTGCTGCACGTCCTCGTCCTCGAAGCAGTAGTGGATGTCGCCGCTCATCACCCGCGCCACCGGGGTATTCACGCCCAGGCCGGCGGCCACCGCGCGGATGACGATGTCGCGGTCGGTGACCATGCCCACCAGGCGGTCGCCGTCGTTGACCAGCAGCGCGCCGCTGTCGATCCGCGCCATGGCCGCGGCCGCCTGGTGCAGCGGGGTGTCGGGGGCGGTGGTCTGGACGTTGCGCGTCATGATTTCGCTGATTTTCATGCTGTCCTCCGTAGCGGTTGCGGTTGGGGCGCCTTCGCGGACGCCTATAGCTTCCGACTGGGCGGTGGGGGCACCGTTCAGGCGGATTTCATGGATTGTTTGGGGGCGGGGTGGAATGGGCGGATAACGCAGCGTCAGCCTGCGAGTCCAATCGCGGCGTGTCTTGCGAAGTGCTTTTCGTAGGATGGGTTGAGCTTGCGAAACCCATGCGGTCATGGTGATGGGTATCGCTTCGCTCAACCCATCCTACGGGTGTGTTTGCCGGGGAGGTAGGTGCCGGGGTCAAGAGCACCCTCACCCCAGCCCTCTCCCGGAGGGAGAGGGGGCCGTTCGGCGTGGCTGAATAATGCAGCGTCAGCCGGTGATCGTAGGGCGCATAACCGTTCGCGGTTATCCGCCGCCTGGCCTTGGCCATAGGGCGCGCCGGATCCGAACCCGAAGCTTCCGTTTCCGCGCGCTCCGGGCTGGACCAGGAGGCCAGTCGCAGGCGGCGTTCGCTCTACGAAGCCGTGGTGATGGGTATCGCTTCGCTCAACCCATCCTACGGGTGTGTTTGCCGGGGAGGTAGGTGCCGGGGTCAAGAGCACCCTCACCCCAGCCCTCTCCCGGAGGGAGAGGGGGCCGTTCGGCGTGGCTGGATAACGCAGCGTCAGCCGGTGATCGTAGGGCGCATAACCGTTCGCGGTTATCCGCCGCCTGGCCTTGGCCATAGGGCGCGCCGGATCCGAACCCGAAGCTTCCGTTTCCGCGCGCTCCGGGCTGGACCAGGAGGCCAATCGCAGACGGCGTTCGCTCTACGAAGCCGCGGTGATGGGTATCGCTTCGCTCAACCCATCCTACGGGTGTGTTTGCCGGAGGTAGGTGCCGGGGTCAAGAGCACCCTCACCCCAGCCCTCTCCCGGAGGGAGAGGGGGCCGTTCGGCGTGGCTGGATAACGCAGCGTCAGCCGGTGATCGTAGGGCGCATAACCGTTCGCGGTTATCCGCCGCCTGGCCTTGGCCATAGGGCGCGCCGGATCCGAACCCGAAGCTTCCGTTTCCGCGCGCTCCGGGCTGCCCTCGCGGCCCCTTCAGCCATCCCCATCCTTGCGCAACACGAACAACGCCAACGACCGCGGCCCCATCTCGAAGGCCGCATCGAACCCGTGCACCAGCCCGTCGTCCAGCGCCGGCGGATCGGCCATGGTGTCCAGCAGGCACTGCCAGTCGCGCCCCTGGGCCACGCCGGGTAGCTGGAACTGCAGCGCCTCATGGTGGGCATTGAGCAACAGCAGCAGGGTGGCATCGGCGCCGCTGCGGCGGATGCCGGTGGGCTGCGCGCGGCCGTCGAGGAGCATGCCCAGGCAGCGGGCCTGGGGCGTTTCCCAGTCCTCCTGGGTCATCTCGCGGCCGTCGGGGGCCAGCCAGGTCACGTCCTTCACCCCCAGCTCGGCGTTGTACTCGCCGACCAGGAAGCGCCCGCGGCGCAGGATCGGGTAGCGCCGCCGCAGGCGGATCAGGTAGCGGGTGAAGGCCAGCAGCTGGCGGCCCTCGTCGTCGAGGTTCCAGTCGATCCAGCCCAGTTCGTTGTCCTGGCAGTAGACGTTGTTGTTGCCCTGCTGGGTGCGGCTGAACTCATCGCCCGCCAGCAGCATGGGGGTGCCCTGGGACAGCAGCAGGGTGGCCATCAGGTTGCACATCTGCCGCAGGCGCAGCCGGCGGATCGCCGCATCGCCCGTGGGGCCTTCCTCGCCGTGGTTCCAGGAGCGGTTGTCGTCGTGGCCGTCGCGGTTGTCCTCGCCGTTGGCCTCGTTGTGCTTGTGGTCGTAGGACACCACGTCGCGCAGGGTGAAGCCGTCGTGGGCGGTGATGAAGTTGACCGAGGCGTAGGGCCGCCGGCCGCGGTGGTTGTACAGGTCGCCGGAGGCGGTGAGGCGCCGCGCCAGGTCCGGCAGCTGGCCCTCGTCGCCGCGCCAGTAGCTGCGCACGGTGTCGCGGAAGCGGTCGTTCCACTCCACCCAGCCGGGCGGGAAGCGGCCCACCTGGTAGCCGCCGGGGCCGCAGTCCCAGGGTTCGGCGATCAGCTTGCGGTGGCTGAGCACCGGATCCTGGCGGCAGGCCACCAGGAAGCTGTGGCGCTCGTCGAAGCCTTCGGCGTAGCGGCCGAGGATGGACGCCAGGTCGAAGCGGAAGCCGTCCACGCGCATTTCCGTGGCCCAGTAGCGCAGCGAGTCGGTGACCATCTGCAGCACGCAGGGGTGACTGAGGTCGAGGGTGTTGCCGGTGCCGGAGTCGTTGACGTAGTAGCGCCGGTCGTCGGCCTGCAGGCGGTAGTAGGAGACGTTGTCGATGCCGCGCATGCTCAGCGTCGGGCCCAGTTCGTTGCCCTCGGCGGTGTGGTTGTAGACCACGTCGAGGATCAGCTCGATGCCGGCGTCGTGCAGGTGCGCGACCATCTCCTTGAACTCGTTGACATGGCCGCTGGCCAGGTAGCGGGCGTGGGGCGCGAAGAAGGCGATGCTGTTGTAGCCCCAGTAGTTGCTCATGCCCTTTTCCAGCAGGTGCTTGTCGTCGACGAAGCCGTGCACCGGCAGCAGCTCCAGGCTGCTGATGCCCAGGTGGCGCAGGTGCTTGATCAGCTCGGCGTTCATCAGCCCGGCGCAGGTGCCGCGCAGGCGCTCGGGCACCGCCGGGTGGCGCATGCTGATGCCGCGCAGGTGCGCCTCGTAGATCAGCGTCTCGTCCCAGGGGATGCGGGTGAACTGCTGCTCGCCCCAGGTGAAGGCCGGGTCGATGACCTTGCACCTGGGCACGAAGGGCGCGCTGTCGCGGGTGTCGAAGCTCAGGTCGGCGTCGGCCGAGCCGATGGTGTAGCCGAACAGCGCCTCGGACCAGCGCAGCTGGCCCACCAGTTGGCGGGCGTAGGGGTCGATCAGCAGCTTGTTGGGGTTGAAGCGGTGCCCGGCGTCCGGTTCGAAGGGGCCGTGCACGCGGTAGCCGTAGATCTGCCCGGGGTGGGCGTCGGGCAGGTAGCCGTGCCAGATCTCGTCGCTGTACTCGGGCAGCTCGATGCGTTCCAGTTCGCGCTTGCCGCTGGCGTCGAACAGGCACAGTTCGACGCGGGTGGCATGGGCCGAGAACAGGGCGAAGTTGACGCCCAGGCCGTCCCAGGTGGCGCCCAGGGGGAAGGGGCGGCCCTCGGTGACTCGCGAGTGCGAGCGTTTGCTCATGGGGGTTTCCTCTGCTGGCCGGTGGTTCGGGGCGAGTGCATGGGATCAGCCCTCGTCAGGGCGCTCGGGATCGGCGGCGGGCAGCTTGCCCTTGCGCCGTGGCGGTTTCTGCAGCAGCGCCGGTTTCTCCGGCGGCTCGCCAGGAGGCTCGCGCTGGGCGAGCTGTGCCTGCTCGGCCTCGGCCAGGCTGCGGGCCATGCGCCAGTGGCGCTCGGCCTGGCCTTCGGGGCGGCCCTCGGATTCCCATATCTGGTGGGCCAGTTCGCGGACGCGCGCTTCGTCGATCTTCATGGGCTTGCCTCCTGGTGCTCGTCGACGCTGATCAGCAGGTTGACCGGCAGTTCGCCCAGCACTTCGGCCACCGCCAGTTCGCCGTGGTCGTCCCGATGGCCGGCGGCCAGGCCCTGCCATTGGCGGCCGGCCAGTTCGGCGGGCAGGCGCATTCGGGTGTCGTCCCAGCGTTCGGGCGGCACCTGCGGCCTGTCTTCCAGCAGGCCCGCGCACAGCCGCGGCACCAGCACCAGCAGGTGCCGGCCGGCCTGGCTGCGCAGGAAGCCGAAAAGGCAATCGGCGTGCTCGCCGTGCAGTTCGAGCGGCTGGTAGCTGCCGTGGCTGAACAGCTGCGGCCAGCGCCGGCGTAGTTGCAGGGCCAGGCGCAGCAGGGCCTGCTTGATGCGTCCGTCGCGCCAGTGCTGCAGCAGCTGCGGCCAGTCCGGCTGCGCCTGCAGGGCGGCCTGGCGCCGGGCGTAGTCCGGCGTGCGGCGGTTGTCCGGGTCCACCAGGCTGAAGTCCCAGAACTCGCAGCCCTGGTACAGGTCCGGCACGCCCGGGGTGGTGCAGCGCAGCAGGCACTGCGCCAGGCCGTTGAGGGCGCCGGCGGGCATCAGCGCCCGGGCCGCCGCGGCAATGGCCTGGCGCAGCGCCTGGCCGGCGGGTTGCAGGAGCAGGGCGTCGAGGAAGTCCGCGCAGGCCCTTTCATAGGCCTGCACCGGCGCACTCCAGTCGGTTTCCAGCTTGGCTTCGCGCAGGGCCTTGAGTTGCCATTGGGCGATGCGCGCGTGGTAGGCGCGCAGCCCCTCGGCGTCGTCTTCGGCCAGGTCGTGGGGCCAGCTGGCCAGCAGGCATTGGTAGAGGATCAGTTCGTCGCCGCCGCTGGGCGCGTGGGGCGTTTCGGGGTGGCGCAGGGCCGCGGCCAGGGGCCGCCACTGCGCCACCTGTTCGGCGAACCAGGGCGCGCGCTCGCTCAGCGCGGCCAGGCGGGCGCGGCAGTCCTCGCCGCGCTTGTGGTCGTGGGTGGCGGTGGCCAGCAGGGCGCGGGGGAACTGGGCCAGGCGCGCCTGGCAGGCGGCGTGGAAGTCCGCCGGCGGGGCCGCCAGGCGCTGCGGGTCGAAGCCCACGTCGTTGCGCCCCAGGGCTGCGGCGTGGCGGTAGCAGGCGGTGTCTTCCAGGGCCTTGGCGGCGATGGGCGGGGTCAGCTGCTGGAAGCGCGCCAGCACCTGCCGGCGCTTCTGCCGCAGCGGCCCGGGCGGCACCGCGCGCAGCGGCTCGCCGCCCAGCACCCGGTCGAGCCAGGCCAGGGTGCGGCGGTCGTGTTCGTCCAGCCGTTCGGCCGCCAGCGCGCGGGCCTGTTCGAAGTAGCGCCGGTCCTGCGCGGAGCGGCCGCAGGCGCCGGCGTAGCTGCGGTACACCGGAAAGGCCCGCAGCAGCTGGAACAGTGCGCGGCGGATGGAGCCCAGCGGCAGGTCGCGGCTGGCCAGGTCGGTGCGCGCCAGCTGCCAGAGCTGCTGGGCCATGCCTTCGAGGTCGCCGGCGAAGGCGCCGCGCAGCACCCATTCGCGGGCCGCCAGGCGCTCTTCGTCGAAGCCCTGGCGGCGGCCGCTGGCCTGCTCCCAGAGCGCGCGCAAGGGGATTTCGCCGCGCGGGTCGTGCTGCAGCAGCGACACCTGGTTCATGAAGTCGTAGCCGCTGGTGCCGTCCGCCTGCCAGTCCGCCGGCAGGTGTTCGCCGGGGGCGAGGATCTTTTCCACGTACAGCGGCGCGGCGCCGTCGCAAAAGGCGCGGCGCAGGCGCCGGCAGTAGCCGCGCGGGTCGGCCAGGCCGTCGACGTGGTCGATGCGCAGGCCATCCACCAGGCCTTCCTGCATCAGTTGCAGGAGGTAGGCGTGGCAGGCGCCGAACACGTCCGGCAGCTCCACGCGCAGGCCGACCAGTTCGTTGATGTCGAAGAAGCGCCGCCAGTTGATGTCGTCGGCCGCCACCCGCCAGTTGGCCAGGCGGTAGTGCTGGTGTTCCAGCAGGCGGTGCAGGGGGCGCCAGTCCCGGCCTTCGTTCACCCGGTAGAAGCCCAGCAGGCGTTCGCGCAGGGCCGCATCGCCCAGCAGCGCGGCCAGGCGCCGACACAGGGCGGTGGCCAGGACGCGGGCCTGGGGGTGGCCGCGCAGCTCGGTGAAGCGCGGCGCCAATTCGTACAGCGGGCCCTCTTCGGCGTGCACCAGGATCATGCCGTAGGTGGCCGGGCACACCGGGAAGCAGTGCTCGCCATAGTGCAGCTGGAAGCAGCCGGCGTGCTCGGCGAAGCCCAGGCGGATGCGCCCGGCCTGCAACTCGTCGAGGTAGTCGCCGCCCAGGCAGGGCAGCAGCACCTGGCGATCGAGCAGCGGGTCGTCGCTGCGCCAGTGGATGTCGAAGAAGTGCGCGTAGGGGCTGGCCAGGCCCCACTTGAGCACGTCCTGCCACCAGGGGTTGGCCTGGCCGATGCGCATGTGGTTGGCCACGCTGTCGACGATCAGCCCCATGCCGCGCAGGCGCAGGCCGCCGACCAGCCGGCGCAGGGCCGCCTCGCCGCCCAGCTCGGGGTTGATGCGGGTGGGGTCGACCACGTCGTAGCCGTGGCCGGAGCCGGGCTGGGCGGTGAGCAGCGGCGAGGCGTAGAGGTGGCTGATGCCCAGCTCGGCGAAGTAGTCCAGCCAGGGCAGGGCGTCGTCCAGGGTGAAGTCGCGGTTGAACTGCAGGCGCAGGGTGGCGCGGATGGCGTTCATCGCTCGCCCTCCCGGCGCGCCTGGTCCAGCCGCTGCAGGCGTGTGTCCACCGCGGGGATGTCGAGCATCTGCCCGGCCTGCGCCGGGTAGCGCCGGCGCCAGTTCGGGTGCTCGTCGCCGGGGCCGGGCAGGTTGGGCTGCTCGACGCTGCCCAGGGCGTCCTCAAGGGGCAGCAGCACCAGTGGCGCCGGGGTGCGGCCGACGAACTCGATGGCGCCATCCAGCGCTTCGCGACCGATGCCGTCCTCGTCCAGCGCCCGGGCCAGGCCCTGGACCTCGCGCTGGCGTTCCTCGCGGTCCTGCCGGGCCTGCTCCCCGCTGCGCTGGCCCAGGCGTTCGCGCCAGTCGATGTCGTGGCCCTGGCGCCAGCCTTCGAGGCTCGGCAGGTCGTGGGTGCTGGTGGTGGCCAGGGCCTCGGCGGACCACTGCCGCGGGGCGTGGAAGTGGCCGCCGGCCTGTTCGAAGAGCAGCACCCGCATGCCCAGGATGCCGTGTTCGGCGAGGCGCTCGCGCAGGCCCTCGGGGATGGTGCCGAGGTCTTCGCCGACGATCAGCGCCCGCGCCTGCCAGGCTTCCAGGCAGATGAGCCGGAGCAGGTCGTCCAGCGGGTATTCCAGGTAGGCGCCGGCCTGCGGCGGCGCGCCCTCGGGGATCACCCAGAGGCGGCGCAGCCCCAGCACGTGGTCGATGCGCAGGCCGCCGGGGTAGCGCAGGTTGGCCCGCAGCATCTCGATGAAGGCGCGGTAGCCGTGCAGGCGCAGGCCGTGGGGCGAGAAGGCGCAGATGCCCCAGTTCTGCCCGGCGCGGTTGAGCACGTCGGGCGGGGCGCCGACGCTGACCCCGGCCAGCAGTTCGTCCTGGCGCATCCAGGCCTGGCTGCCGCGCGGGTCGGCGCCCACCGCCAGGTCGGCGATCAGGCCGATGCCCATGCCGGCGTCGCGCGCGGCCCGCTGGGTGTATTGCAGGCTGCGCGCCAGCAGCCACTGGCAGAACTGCTGGAAGTCGATTTCCTCCGGCTGTTCGAGCAGGAACCGGCGCACGCCCTCGGCCTCCGGGCGGCCATAGGCCGCCGGCCAGTGGCGCCAGTCCAGGCCGTCGCCGGCTTCGTCGCGCCGGCGTTGCAGGGCCTGGAAACAGCAGTGCTGCAGCAGGGCCTCGCCGCCGTCGCGGCGGAAGCGCTGGAAGTCGCGGCGCAGGCCGGCGTCGGCCCGGGCGAAGCTGGCGTGCAGCTGGCGCAGCAGGCGTTCGCGGGCCCGGGCGCTGCCTGGCCAGTCCACCAGGGGCAGGCTTTCCAGTTCGTGCAGTTCCCCGGCGAGCCCGGCCTCGGCGATGGCCCGGTCCACCGCGGCCTGGCCGAACACCTGGCGCGGCGCGGCGTGCAGTTCGTTGAAGAACAGCCGGCTGGACGGCGAGTAGGGGCTGTAGGCCTGGCGGGCGGCGGCGAACATGGCGTGCAGCGGGCTGATGGCCAGGGCGTCGGCGCCCTTGGCGGCGGCGCTGCGGGCCAGGGCCTCCAGCGCGGCGAGGTCGCCCAGGCCGCCGTCGCCGGGCTCGCGCAGGGCGTACAGCTGCGCCGCCAGGCCCCAGGCGCGCCGGCGCCCGCCGCACAGTTCCGGCACCTGGGGGCAGCGCGGCGGGGCGACGGCCAGAGTCAGTTCGCGCTCGGCCAGTTGCAGGCGGTAGTAGCCGCATTGCGCCAGCGGGGGCAGGGCGGTGGCTTCGTCCAGGCGTCCTTCGATGTCTTCGCCGCGCTCGGGGATCAGCCGGAAGGCCTCGTTGGGCCTGGCCAGGCGATCCAACCGCAGCGGCCGGCCCTGGTCGAGGGTCAGCAGCGACGGCGGCGCGGCGCGCTCCTGGCGCACCAGGGCGAGGCTCTGGCGCAGCTGTTCGGGGCTCTGCGCCGGCAGCCCCAGGGCCTCCAGCACCTGGCGCAACACGTCGGGGCCGGCCTGCTGCGGGCGGTTGTCGGCGTCCACCCAGTCGGGCTTCAGGCCCACTTCGCCGGCCAGGTCGCGCAGCAGCGCATCGCTCATGGGCTTTCCTCCAGGCTCAGGGCCAGGCTGCCGGGGGCGAGCCGGCCGGCGCGGTAGTCGGCGACTTCCTGGCCTTCGCAGAAGAGGATCTGCGCCTGCGCCGCCGGCGCTTCGACGAAGACTTGCTCGCCGCCCAGGTTGAGTTCGATGCGCCACAGGCTGCCATCGCCCAGGCGCCAGCGCGCGCTGACCGCCGCCTCGCCCAGGGGCACCGCGCCCAGCGCGCGGGTGCCGCCCAGGCGCGGGATGAGCCAGGCGTGGCGCAGCTCCAGCAGGCGCCGGTAGTGGGCGCGCCAGTTGCCGTCGGCGTGCTCCGGGCGCGGCCGCGAGGCGACGAAGGTCTCGTAGTCGTTGGGCTCGGGGATGGCGCCGGAGAAGCGGCCGAAGGCGGCGAACTCCTGGCGCCGCCCGTCGCTGACCGCCTTGGCCAGCTCGCCCTGGTAGTCGGTGAAGTACAGGAAGGGGTTGCGCTCGCCCCATTCCTCGCCCATGAACAGCATCGGCACCATGGGCGCCAGCAGCACCAGGGCCACCGCCACGCGCAGGCGCTCGGGGCGGCTCAGGGCGACCAGGCGTTCGCCCAGGGCACGGTTGCCGACCTGGTCGTGGTTCTGCAGGAAGGCCACGAAGGCCAGCGGCGAGAGGTCCGCGCTGGGCTCGCCGCGCGCCCGCCCGCGATGGTCGCGCTGGCCCTGGAAGACGAAGCCTTCGCCCAGGCAGGCGCACAGCTTGGCGGTGGTGGCCTCGGCGTAGTCGGCGTAGTAGCCCTCGCGCTCGCCGGTCAGCAGGTGGTGCAGCACGTGGTGCAGGTCGTCGTTCCACTGGGCGTCGAAGCCCTTGCGCAGCAGGCTCGCCTGGTTGTCCTCGTTCTCCAGCACCAGATGCAGGTGGCGGCCCTGGGCGGCGGCGCGGGCGCGCCCGGCCAGCTCGACCAGGAAATCCTTGTCGGCGATGGCGTGCACGGCGTCCAGGCGCAGGCCGTCGACGCGGTAGTCGCGCACCCACATCTCGGCATTGCCGATGAAGAACTCACGCACCGCCGGGCGGGCGAAGTCGATGGCGTGGCCCCAGGGCGTGGGCTGCTCGCCGAAGAAGCCCGAGGCGTACTCACCCAGGTAGTTGCCCTGGGGGCCGAAGTGGTTGTAGACCACGTCGACGAAGACCATCAGGCCCAGCAGGTGGGCCTGGTCGATCAGCCGCTTGAGGTTTTCCGGCGTGCCGTAGGCCGCGGCCGGGGCGTAGGGCAGCACGCCGTCGTAGCCCCAGTTGCGGCGCCCGGGGAAGGCGCCCAGCGGCATCAGCTCGATGGCGGTGACGCCCAGCTCGACCAGGCCCGGGAGGAAGTCGAGCAGGGCGGTGAAGCCGTCGAACAGGCCCACGTGCAGTTCGTAGAGCACCGTCTCGTGCCAGGGCCGGCCGCGCCACTCGCGGCTCTGCCAGGCGTAGGCGGTGTGGTCCAGCACC
This sequence comes from Pseudomonas sp. M1, assembly GCF_022760135.1. Lineage (NCBI taxonomy): Bacteria > Pseudomonadati > Pseudomonadota > Gammaproteobacteria > Pseudomonadales > Pseudomonadaceae > Pseudomonas > Pseudomonas sp. M1. The sequence continues at coordinate 3,899,704 of NZ_CP094343.1, read as the reverse complement.
AGGCTGTCGGCTTCCACGCCGCCGGCCTGGGCCCGCGAGGCGGGGTCGGCCAGCGACAGGCGCTCGTCGATGCAGAAGCGGTAGGCGCTGCCGGCCGCGCAGGGGATTTCCAGGCTGTACCAGCCGTCGTCCAGGGCCTGCATGGGCAAGCGGCTGCCGTCGCCCAGTTGCAGGTCCACCCGGCGCGCGTCCGGCGCCCAGAGGGCGAAGCGCGTCAGCCCGTCGGGCTGCGGCAGGGCGCCGGCGCGGGGCAGTTGGCGGCTCATCGGCGCACGCTCGCGGGCAGCTCCGCGAGCAGGTCGCGGTACAGCCGGGTGTAGGGACGGGCCGCCTCGCTCCAGTACGGCGGGGCCTCCATGGCCTTGCAGCGCATGGCGTTGAGCAGCTCGGGGTAGCGGTAGATGTTCAGCGCGCGCTGCACCGCCTCGAAGTAGCTGTCCGCGTCGCCCTCGCGGAACAGCAGGCCGGTGACGCCGTCGACGATGGTGTCGGCCAGGCCGCCGGTGCAGCGGGCGATGGGCAGCGAGCCGAAGCGCTGGGCGTACATCTGGCTCAGCCCGCAGGGTTCGTAGCGCGAGGGCATCAGCAGGAAGTCGCTGGCGGCGTAGATACGCCGCGCCTGGGTTTCGTCGAAGCCGATACGCACGCCCACGCGGCCGGGGTAGCGCTCGGCCAATTGGGCCATGGCCTGTTCCAGCGGCGGCTCGCCGCGGCCGATCGCCACCAGGCGGCCGCCGGCCTCGATCATGCGGTCGGCGATGGCCAGGGTCAGGTCGATGCCTTTCTGCTGCACCAGGCGCGAGACCACAGCGAACAGCGGGCCGCGCCCGGGCAGCAGGCCGAAGCTGCGCTCGACGTACTCGGCGTTGCGCCGCTTGCCCTGCAGGTGGCGGGCGTCGAAGCGTGCGACGAGGTGCGGGTCGCTGCGCGCGTCCCAGCTGGCGTCGATGCCGTGGGTGATGCCGCTGAGGCGGCCCTCGCGGTGGCGCTGGGCGAGCACGCCCTGCAGGCCGCAGCCGAAGGTTTCGCCGGTGATCTCGCGGGCGTAGGTCTCGCTGACGGTGGTGATGTGGCTGGCATGGTTGAGGCCGGCCTTGAGGAACGACAGCCGGCCGTAGAATTCCATGCTCTCCGGCAGCCCGGCGTGCTCGGGCAGGCCCAGTTCGGCGCAGCAGCCCAGCGGGCAGGCGCCCTGGTAGCCAAGGTTGTGGATGGTCAGCAGGCTGGGCGTGGCCTGGCCGCGCCAGGCCATGTAGGCCGGAGCCAGGGCGCTGGGCCAGTCGTTGACGTGGAGCAGCTCAGGGCACCAGCCGGGGGTGGCCAGCCCTGCGGCCAGGTCGGCGGCGGCCAGGCTCAGGCGGGCGAAGCGGATGTGGTTGTCCGGCCATTCGTTGCCGGCGTCGTCGCCGTAGGGGGTGCCCTCGCGGTCGTAGAGTTCGGGGCAGATCACCACGTAGACGCGCAGGCCGTCGTCCAGCTGCAGTTCGCCGATGTCGCAGGGCGGCAGCGCGGCCAGCCCCGGCAGGTGGCCGACCACCTTGCAGGCCACCGCGCCCTTGAGCACCTGGCGGTAGCCGGGCACCAGCACGCGGATGTCGTGCTCGGCCAGCAGCGCCCGCGGCAGGGCCGCGGAAACGTCGCCCAGGCCGCCGGCCTTGACGAAGTCGGTGAGTTCCGATGTGACGAAGAGGATCCGCCTGCGGCGCCTGGGCGCGACTTCCGCCGTGAGGGAAAACGGTGGCAGCTCGGGTGGGCAGGGGTCTTCCAGGCGCGCATCGGCCAGCAGGTTTTGCATCTTCCGCTTCCTCTTTGCAGTGGGCCGGGCAGTCCTGCCGGCCGCATGGGGTGGTCGCCTTCGCGGGCGGCCTCTTCCGGGGGACCGGAACGCACGGCGCGAAGTTTCGATTTTCTGCCGGGGCAGGCCGGCGGGGCATGGGGATCGCCATTCTTTCGGTCTATCTATTGCGCAAGAGCGGAAAGCAGGCTCCGTACCAGGCGGTGCGCTTGTGGTAGGCCGTTGATTCGAAAGGGTAAAGCGAGGGTTTGATGGCGTTGTGATGCGGGCGTGTTGCACGACCCAGGTGGAGGTGCCGCGCATTTTGCAGGGGTGGTGGGGAGGGGCATTCTGAGTGGCTTGTGGTCCGTGGGAGCCGGTTGCTTCGACCTGGGTGTTCTGCGCCGCACCGAGTCTGCCCGACCGTCTTGTTTCGCCCCCTCGGGCGAGTCCCTTTTGTCAAACGCCACAAAAGGAACCAAAAAGGCTTGCCCCGACATACGGGCCCGATGGAGCCGGGCTACCCTCGCGAATTCCCCCGCCACGGAGGCCCGCCCCGAGGGTACGTCCCTGTAGCCCATCGGGGCTCTCGCGACATCCATGTCGCATGACCTCCTGAGCGCGGGTTTCGCTCGGCCTGCTGAAGGGGCGTTTCGGAGTGCGCGGAGGTTTCTCTGGAAGTCCGAATCGCGGACAAGATCCGCGGTTCCAGGAAGCACGGGCGTAGGAGCGGACCTTGTCCGCGATTGGATTCACCGGCCACGCCGGACACCCCGGTGGCACGAATGGCCCCCTCTCCCGCTTGCGGGAGAGGGCTGGGGAGAGGGTGCTCTTGATCCCCGGCACCTACCTCCCCGGCAAACACACCCGTAGGATGGGTTGAGCGAAGCGATACCCATCACCATGACCGCATGGGTTTCGCAAGCTCAACCCATCCTACGAAAAGCACCTCGGCGCGGCCTGCAAGACATCTGGCGTATCTGCGCTTCGCGGTCCTGGTCCATCGTCCTGTCCTCGCTTCATCGGGCGTGTAGAACCACTGACTGCGGGCACAGTCGAGTGTTCATGTGCCACGCACGAAGGGAGCGGCCGCATGATCCACGCCGAGAACCGCCGTATCGTCATCGCCACCTCGCCGCAGGCCGAACCGGCGCCCGAGGATGCCTGCAGCAACCGCGAACTGGCTCGCTGGCTGGCGGAAATCCAGGGGCTGGAGTTCTTCGACGGCCCGCCCGCGGAACGCGACCCGCAGCGCCACTACTACTGGGTGCCCAGCGAGACCCTGGTGGGCCGCGAGCAGGCCCGCCAGCTGGGCGTGCAGGGGCCGCTGGACCTGTTCGGCGGCTACGTCGAGCAGGCCCACCAGGCCGGCAAGGCCATCGTCCACCCGCTGATCGAGCAGGCCGCGCTGACGCCCAAGGGCTGGGCGGCCGGTTTCGCCGAGCGGGTGGCGCCGGTGGTGCTGGACGGCCACAGCGCGTTCTGCCGCCAGGACGCCTGGCGCTGCGCCAGCGCGCGCCTGCCGCGGGGGCCGCAGCGGCTCAAGCCGGCCGGCGCGCGCGGCGGCCTGGGGCAGCGGGTGGTGGCCGATGCGGACGAGCTGGAAGCGGCGCTGGCGGCCTACGACGAGTCGGACTACCTGGCCGGCCTGGCCATCGAGGACGACCTCGGCGAGGTGCGCACCCACAGCGTCGGCCAGGTCCAGGTCAGCGGCGTGCTGCTGTCCTACCACGGCTTCCAGCAGCAGAACCGCAACGCCCGCGGCGAGCTGGTCTACGGCGGCTCCGACCTGCTGGTGGTGCGCGGCGGCTTCGACGCCCTGCTGGGGCTGGACCTGGCCGCCGAGGTGCGCCTGGCCATCCAGCAGGGCCGGGCCTTCGACCGGGCCGCCAGCCAGTGCCTGCCGCACTTCTTCGCCTCGCGGCGCAACTACGACGTCGCCCAGGGCGTGGATGCCGCCGGCCACGCGCGCAGCGGCGTGCTGGAGCAGTCCTGGCGCGTCGGCGGCGCCAGCGGCGCGGAACTGGCCGCGTTGCAGGCCTTCGTAGCCGATCCGGCGTTGCAGGCGGTGCGTGCTTCGTCCTTCGAGATATTCGAGGACAAGGCGCTGCCGGCCAATGCCCGGGTGATCTACCGCGGCCCCGACCGGCGTGGCGACTTCCTGTTGAAATACGCCATGGTGGAGGACCTATGACGCCTTATGACGAGCGTGTCGACATCGATGTCGACTCCCTGCGCCTGCAGGGCAACTTCCTCAGCCCGCGCACCCACGTGCCCGGCGTGCTCTTCGTGCACGGCTGGGGCGGCAGCCAGCAGCGCGACCTCAAGCGCGCCCGCGGCATCGCCGGCCTGGGCTGCGTGTGCCTGACCTTCGACCTGCGCGGGCACGGCGCCGAGGAGCGCCAGCGCGAGTGGATCAGCCGCGAGCACAACCTGCGCGACCTGCTGGCCGCCTACGACCGCCTGGCCGCGCACCCGCAGATCGACCCCGAGGCCATTGCCGTGGTCGGCACCAGCTATGGCGGCTACCTCGCCTGCATCCTCACCGAGCTGCGCCGCATCCGCTGGCTGGCCCTGCGGGTGCCGGCGCTGTACCGCGACGAGGACTGGGACCGGCCCAAGCGCGAGCTGCCCCGCGACGACCTGATGGCGTACCGCTCCAGCCGCGTACCGGCGGCGAGCAACCGCGCCCTGCGCGCCTGCGCGGCCTTCACCGGCGACGTGCTGCTGGTGCAGTCGGAGCACGACGACTTCATCCCCCGCGCCACTATCCTCAGCTACCGGGCCGCCTTCCAGCAGACCCACTCGCTGACCCACCGGATCATCGACCAGGCCGATCACGCCCTGAGCACCGAGCTGGCCCAGGACGCCTATACCGACATCCTGGTGCGCTGGATCACCGAGATGGTGGTGGGCGAGCGCGCCAACCGCCTGGTGCTGGGCTGACGCACGCCGGGGTGCTCCTTTGGGCGGCCAGGGAGGTGCGCCCGGCGAAGCTGTGCTTTGCTGAAGCGATTCGGTGGAGGAACGCCATGTCAGGAACGATCGCCAGCAATGCGCAACTGGTGGAGGACGCCCGCTATCGGTTGCTGATGGAGGCAGTGACGGACTACGCCATCTACATGCTCGACCCCAACGGCCTGGTCGGCAGCTGGAGTTCCGGGGCGCAGCGGCTCAAGGGCTACGAGGCGCGCGAGATCATCGGCCGGCATTTCTCCTGTTTCTACCTGCCCGCCGACCGCGAGGCCGGGCTGCCCGAGCGGGCGCTGGCCACCGCGGCGCGCGAGGGCCGCTATGAAAGCGAGGGCTGGCGCCTGCACCGCGACGGCTCGACCTTCTGGGCCCACGTGGTGATGGACGCGGTGCGCGACGACAGCGGCGAGCTGCTGGGCTACGTGAAGATCACCCGCGACCGCACCGCCCAGCACGAGACCGAGCAGGCGCTGCGGCGCAGCGAGGAGCAGTTCCGCCTGCTGGTCAACGGCGTGTCCGACTACGCGCTGTACATGCTCGAACCCGACGGCCGCGTGGCCAGCTGGAACTCCGGGGCGCAGCGGATCAAGGGCTACCGTCCGGAGGAGATCGTCGGCCGGCACTTCTCCTGCTTCTACACCGTCGAGGATTGCAACGACGGCGTGCCCGAACGCAGCCTGAACATCGCCCTGGCCGAGGGGCGCTACGAGGAGGAGAGGCTGCAGGTGCGCAAGGACGGCAGCCGCTTCTGGGCCAACCTGGTGATCGACCCGGTCCACGACGAGGCCGGCACTCTGCTGGGCTTCGCCAAGATCACCCGCGACATCACCGACAAGCGCTACGCCCAGGAGGAACTGGAGCGGGCCCGCAACGAGCTGGTCCAGTCGCAGAAGATGGAGTCCCTGGGCCAGCTCACCGGCGGCGTCGCCCACGACTTCAACAACCTGCTCACGGTGATCATCGGTGGCCTGCAGTTGCTGCACCGGCACCTGCCGGCCGACGCCGAGCGCGTCCAGGACATCTGGCGCAACGCCCTGGAGGCCACCCGCCGCGGCGCCCAGCTGACCCAGCGGATGCTCGCCTTCGCCCGCAAGCAGCGGCTGTTCCCGCAGCCGATCGAGCTGCCGACGCTGCTGCAGGACATGAGCGAGCTGCTGCTCAGCTCGCTGGGGCCGACCATCACTATCGAAACGCGCTTCCCGCTGCACCTGAACCGGGTGATGAGCGACCAGAACCAGCTGGAACTGTCGATCATCAACCTGGCGACCAACGCCCGCGACGCCATGCCCCAGGGCGGCGCCATCACCATCTCGGCGCGCAACGAGACGCTGCTGGACGGCCAGCGCAGCAACCTGGCCGGCGGCGACTACGTGTGCCTGGCGGTCTCCGACACCGGCCAGGGCATGGACGCCGAGACCCTGCGCCGGGCGGCGGAGCCTTTCTACACCACCAAGGCCACCGGCAAGGGCACCGGCCTCGGGCTGTCCATCGTCCACGGCCTTGCCCAGCAGCAGGGCGGCGCACTGATATTGCACAGCGCGCCTGGGCAGGGCACCACCGCGGAAATCTGGCTGCCGGCGGTGCTCCCGGCGGCGGACGGCGAAGCGGACGACGCCGAGGACACGGCGGCCCAGGCGGCGCTGCCGGAAACGGTGGAACTGCGTGTGCTCATCGTCGACGACGACCCGCTGGTGCTGACCGGCACCGCGGCCATGCTGCTGGAGCTGGGCTGCGAAGTGCGCCGCGCCGACTCCTCGCAGCACGCCCTGGAGCTGCTGGAGAAGGAAGGCGATGCGTTCGACCTGCTGCTGACCGACTACGCCATGCCCGACCTGGACGGCATGCAGCTGATCCAGCGCGCCCGGCAGACGCACCCGGCGCTGTGCTGCGTGTTGATGAGCGGCTACTCGGCGCGCCTGGAGGGCTGCCCCGCGTCGCTGCGGCGCCTGGCCAAGCCCTTCGACCGCGAGCAGTTGCTGGCGCTGCTGGTGGAGGTGCAGGCCGAGGCCGGAAAAACCGAACCAAACTGAGGCGCCGCGTCCAAAGCAAGGGTGACAGCCACCCTTGCCCAGGAGGTACGCCATGGCCCCGTTCACCGAACTCCAGCGGCCCCAGCCCGAGCAGCCGCCGACGCTGCCCGAGCGGGAAAGCCAGGTGCCCGAGGACTTCCCCGAGGAGGTGCCCATGCAGCAGCCCCCGGAGGAGCCGCTGCCGCCTCCGGGCTCACTGCTCCAGGTATTCGCCGCTGCCGGCCATGCTCTGCCCCCAGAGTTCGAGGAAGGCGAAGGCCGTGGTCAGTAGCGCCAGGAAGCCGAAGCCGAGGATGCAGCCGGCATAGAACACCGCCTTGCGCTGGCGCAGGTGCATGAACACCGGCAGCCCGCTGAACAGCAGGAAGGCCGAGCAGGCCGTGGCCAGCGCGGCGGCGAGCAGCATCAGCCAGCGCGAGGGCACCAGCGCCACCACCCCGGCCAGCATCAGCGGCACGGCGATGGTGGTGGTGAAGGCCATGCTGCGGCCGATGTCCGGCCGGCTCTCGGTGCGGAACAGCACCCAGCGCACCAGGTAGGCCATGATCACCACCCCGCAGAGAAAGCCCAGGTAGCACCACAGCGCCAGCAGCGCGCCGCTGCTGGCGCTCAGGTACTGCGTCTGGTCGTTGCCCGGCAGTCGCCAGCCCACCTGGGTGGTGCCGATGAACAGGCAGATCGCCGGGATCAGCGGCAGGGCCAGCCACAGCGGCACGAAGGCCCGCGGGTGACGGTCGACGCTGGCGCTGAGGTCGCCCCAGGCGTGTTTCGGTTGGGTCAGCAGGGTCGTGAACGGGATCATCGATGAGCCTCCTTCCGTTGCGCCGGGCTGTCAGCGGGAATGCTTGCTCTTGCTACCGGCGTCCGGCAGTTCGCTTTCCAGCAGCGAGCCGGGGTCTTCGTTGCCCGGGTCGTTGATGCCCGGATCGCTGATGCCGCCGTTGGGCGGCGGGGTGGTTTCCTGCAGGGGGATGTCCATCGGCAGGACGGCGGCGCCGGAGACTTCCCTGAGCCGCGGCAGCAGTTCGTCGCGGAAGCGTTGCTGCTGCTCCTCGGACAGCGCGGCGAAACCGTGCTCGAGGATGTAGCGGGCGAGGATCTCCTCGCGGCTGTCCGGTTCCAGGCTGCCCTGGGCGAACAACTGCCGCAGCGCGGCGGTGAATGCGGCGTCCTGATGGTCGTTCCAACCCATGTGCCGGTCCTCCTGTAGGTCGATGGCTGGCCGCCGGCATGACCCCGGCGGTCTCTCGGAGGACTGGAGGGCGGCGGCCATGTTCAGCCACCGGGACGAACGGTACGCCGCCGCGGCGCCGGTCCAGGCGATGGAACCTTGGCCGCGCGGGCCGGCCCACCGCAGACATCGACTGTGCCGAGGAGGTGCGCCATGACCCCGTTCGTCTCCCTGATGCTGATCGCCGTGGCGGTGATCATCGTGCTGCTGGACCTGTGGGCCATCGTCAGCGTGTTCCGCAGCGACAAGGGCGTGAACGCCAAGGCCCTGTGGGCGCTGCTGATCGCCATCTTCCCGGTGGTTGGCCTGGCCATCTGGGGCATCGCCGGGCCCCGCGGCATGGCGCAGCCGCCGGGCTCGGCGGAGCACGGCGAGTGAGCGGCCCGGGCAGGGCAGGTTCAGTCGGGCAGCAGCGGGTTGCGCGTGTTCTTCAACCGCTCGACCTGTTCGGCCGGGGTGCCGATCAGCAGGTGGGCAAACAGCCAGGGCTCGACGCCCATGGCGCGGGCGTGGATGCACAGCTCGGCCCAGCCCTTGCGCAGGCGGTAGGCCTGTACGTCTTCGTTTTCCTCGAGGCGGGACAGTTCGATCTCCCGGGCCAGGGCAGGAACGCGGCGAAGAAACTCCGCCACGGCAGCCTGCCGCTGCGCGGAGTTCAATAGGATTTGCATGAGGAGGGGAGGAAAAGCCTGGTGAAGGGAAAGGCCCCGAGAACATCCAGGGAAATATGTAGCAGAAGACCCGAAAAAGTACGCCTGTAAGTGCGGTGGCTCAAGCGAAAAAGGCCATCAGTTGAAATTATGGATACGACGTTGCGCGCAAATTTCGAGCAATTCGCCGTATGCCGCGGATTCACTGGGCGCGAAGAAGCGATAGCATCATTTGGATATCAGCATGATGCGGTCATGGGCCGGCAATCCTTCATGCAATATGCGGGAATCGGCTTTATCGGTTCGATTTTTCAATGTCGATTGCGCCACCTGCCAGGCTCTGCCTGAATAGTTATTGCGAACTCCCCTTGATATGCACGCCCCAGGGACGGGGTGCTTTTTTCAAGCATCCATTCACGCCCTTGCCGATGCATTTCGGCGCATTGCTGAGGTCGGCATCTGCCTGGCCACCGTCATCCACCTGCTCAACGGGCTGTACGACGAGGAGCACCAGCCGGTGCTGGCCATCGTCGGCCAGCAGGCGGTGACCTCCCTGGGCAGCGATTACCAGCAGCAGGTTGAACAGGCTTCTTCGGGACCGGAGAAGCGGCTTCAGCGGAAGGTCATATGTCTGCGCAACGCCTTGAGTCTTTCCAATTCTTCGCTCGGCGTGCCGAGCAACATATGGGCGAACAACCAGGGCTCCAGCCCCGAATGCTTGGCTTGCGCGCAAAGTTCGCCCCAGCCCTTCCTGAGTCGATAGGAGTCCAGATCCTCGTCGCTTGCGAGTTGTGAAAGTTCTATCTCTCTGGCCAGGGTGGGCACCAGGCGCAGAAAGACGTTGACCGCCTCTTGTTGCTGTTGCGGGGAGAGCAATCTTTCCATCGGGCGACTTCACGATATGGGGTTGGATTTCTGCAAGACGCCGACAGGTTGCGGAAGGGAAAACTAAGGTAAGCCCCGGGCTGTTTCAAGGCGGAAAACCGGCGTGAAGAAATTTTGAATATAACCTTGGCGAGGTTTTTTAAAGTTGCCGGTTATAAGCAGGAAAGTTGCCGATGGCAGCGCCGCGATAGCCAGTGGATATCAGGCGAATTACACGGATTACATGGCAAAATGCACGCCTTATCAGGAGCTTGTGAAGGGTTTCAACAGTATTTTCAATGAATGTGGAAGCGCCCTGGGCTTGTACCTAGAATCACTTCGGTTCCTTTGTTCAGATGCCTCGCTTCAGGGATGAAGCTTCTTTTTCCCCACTCTGATTGCACCCGGCGCAGCCGTTCGACCGCGCCGGGACGCCGCTCATTTGCGCGCCCCTTCAGGGCGAGATGGGGTCGCTGGCCGGAAAGGTTTCCTCCAGGGCGTTGTCCACGCGCTTTTCCTGGCTTTCGCGAGCCGGCCCAGGGATGACGCCAGGCGCTGCCTCGGCATGCCCGTCCCCGTGGCCGAGCAGCGCCGCCTTGACCCGACAATGGCCGGTCAGGCCGCGCTTGACCATCAGCGCCGAGGCGCCCACTTCCAGCCAGCCCTGCAGGCCGCCGCGACGAAAACCGTTGCGCATCCCGGCCAGGCCCAGGGCCACCGAGAACAGCCGCTCCCAGCGGCCCAGATTCTGTGCACTCATCTGTTGTCCCTCTGTCTGCATGGGTGGATGGGCCTCAGGCCGCCAGGGCCTGGCCGATGGCCTCGTTGAAGGCCGGCAGGTCGTCGGGGTTGCGCGAGGTGATCAGCGTCCAGCCCTGGGCCGGGCAGACCTTGACCTGCGCGTCCACCCACTCGGCCCCGGCATTGGCCAGGTCGGTGCGCACGCTGGAATAGGAGGTCAGCGTCTTGCCGGAGACCACGCCGGCATCGATCAGCAGCCAGGGGCCATGGCAGATCGCCGCGACCGTCTTGCCGGCCTCGGCGAACTCGCGGACCAGGCGCTGCGCATCGGCATCCTGGCGCAGGGTGTCGGCATTGACCGTGCCGCCGGGTATCACCAGGGCGTCGTAGTCCGCGGCGCTCAGGTCCTGGAGCCGGGCATCGGAATTCACCGTCACGTCCTTCTCGCTGTCCTTGAGCCAGGTCTGGGCTTCGCCGCCCTGGATGCTGGCATGGCTGACGCTGGCGCCCTGATCCTTCAGGGCCTGCAGCGGGCGCAGCAGTTCGTCGCGCTCGATGCCGGCGTTGGCGGTGATGATCAGGACTTTCTTGCCTTGCAGGTTCGCACTCATGATCGGGCTCCTTCGCTGAAGCGCCACGCGGGCGCAGTGGCCGGCCACGCCTCGCGGCGCGGCACTCACCAGGCTTTGGAAGCCGTGGCGGCGGCGAGTTCGAAAGAATTGCCCAACGGAACAGCGCGCCGCTGCTCGGTGCGTTCGAACCCATGGCGGGCCGGGCAGTCGCAACAGGCAGGGCCGGCGGAACCGCCGGCAAAGCCATCGAACAGCGCGGGAGACATGCCATGAGCTACGACTGGGACCTGATCGAACAACTGCTGCTGCACGCCCAGCAATGCGCCGACGAACCCTACAAGGCCCGCGAGTACGGCGAGGAGGTGGCCGAGGAACGCCTGGCCCAGGGCGAGCCGCTGGGCGGCAGCGTCGACCACATCAAGCGCGTGGCCGGCGACCTGGAGGGTGTGCTGTTCGACGGCGGCTTCATCCAGGACCGGCCGCGAGACCATGGCGGCACCGGCAACAACTTCGAGCTGACCGCGCGTGGCGTGCGCCTGCTGACGCTGATCGGCCGCAGCTTCCCGGAACACCTGGTGTTCCGCCGGCTACTCGACGAGCAGGGCGAGGAGGCGCTGAGCGCGGAAACCTTCGACGCCCTGGCCGCAAGCGCCGCGCGAGACCGAATCGACGACAAGCCGATGATCTGAGGCGAGGTGCAGCGATAGACATTGGTCTGCGGGGAAAAGTGCTCATCGAAGTCATCGCCGCCAATGTCCACTGGCATTTGCAAGTCACTGAAAAAAGGGCCGAAAGGCCCTTTTTTCGTTCCAGCGAAAACTACTGGAAATCATCCCGCCCAGCCCTCCCTTCCGCCGAGCCCCGGACAGAAAAGACCGCCGGGTTGCCCTGGGCGGTCTTTTCAATTGGCGGTCTCGCCCATGCGCAAGGCGCAGCCGGACGCGCGACCCGAGCGGAATCGATCGGCTCGCGCGTCCCGCGCCTCACCAGTTGTAGCTCACCTTGGCCGTGATCTCGCGGCCCGGGTTGTAGTAGTCCGCGCTACCGCGACCGACCACGTGCTGCTCGTCGAACAGGTTGCTGACGTTGATGGCCAGGTCGGTGTCCTTGAGGAGCTGGTAGTTGAACGCGGCATCGAACAGGGTGGTGGCGTCGCTCTTGCCGGTGTCGTTGAAGTCGCCGAAATAGTAGGCCCCCGTATAACGGGCGCCCAGGCCGACGCTGACGTCCGTTCCCGGCACGCTGTAATAGCTCCAGAGCGAAGCCGAGTGCCTGGGGGCGGAGACGAGCTGGTTGCCCTTGATCGACACGACCTCGTAACCCGTCCCGGCCCATACCTGCAGCGCACCGCGAAGCACCTCGGTGTCCATGTAGGAGTAGCCGCCAACCAGGCTCAGGTTCTCCGTGAGCTCGGCCTTGACCTCCAGGTCCAGGCCACGCACGCGCTGCGAGCCTACGGTCTGCTGGTCGATGACGCCGTTCGGCTGCACGACTGCGGTGGCGACATCGTCCTGGGTCAGCTGGTAGACGGCAGCGGAGAACAGCGCGTTCATCTCCTGCGGCGAATACTTCACACCCACTTCGTACTGGGTGCCGCGCTCCGGGGTGACGCCGACCTCGGGCGGGGAAACCGACTCCACCATGCTGACGTAGGTGGAAACCTCGTCGTTGACGATATAGGTCAACGCGCCGCGGAAAGAGTTTTCCGAGAAATTGTCCGAGGACTTGATGCCGGAGAGGTGGTCGGTTTCGGAAACGTCCATGGAGTCGTTGCGCATGCCGGCGGTGACGATGAAACGCTCGAAGAACGACAGGTTCTGCTGCAGGAACACCGACTTGATGGTGCTGTCCTGATCCTTGTCCTGGTAGACGATGGCCGGCGAAACGCCGCGGTATACCGGGTTGGCAACGTCTATCGGGTCGGCGGAGCCGTAGACGGAGACGTTCTTGGCGAAGGAGTCGAGATATTCCACGCCGACGATGCTGCTGCTGTCGATGTTCTCGAAGCGCGCGTCGTACTGCAGCATCAGGTTGCCGTTGAACTGCTCGGCGTCGCTGTCGGAACCCAGGTAGCCACGGTCGACCAGGGTTCCGGTATGCCCGGCAGCGTCGCTGATATAGGCATAGCCGTATTCATCGCTCAGGTCGCTGTGGCGCAGGTTGCTGCGCAGGGTGAAACCGTTGTCGAAATCATGGGTGAAGTTGGCGCTGACGTTGGTGCGCTCGACATCGTGGAAGTTGTAGCTCGGCTCGCCGAAGAACTTGTCGCGGTCATACTCCCTATCCATCGGGTAACCGCCACTGTTGGGCGTGTTGTCCTGGCGCAGGTGGTCCACCACCAGGGTGGCGGAGGTATAGGCCGTCGGCGCCCAGGTCAGGCCGCCCATGAGGAAGTTGTTGTCGTCCTGGGAGTGGTCGTATTCGCGATCGCTGTCCTGGAACTTGCCGGTGAAGCGGTAGGCCAGGGTCTTCTCTTCGTTCGCATCGCCGGTATCCAGGCCGGCCTCCATGTGGTTGAACGAGCCGTAGGTCGCATAGACCTGGCCGAACCTGTTGAAACGCGGCTGCTTGGTCACGAAGTTCACCGAGCCGCCCGGGTCGGCCGGGCCGAACAGCGTGGAGTTGGCGCCGCGCAGCACCTCGACGCGCTCATAGGCGAAAGGCTCCTCGCGCACACCGCGCATCGAGCCCAGGGTCAGGCCATCGCGGTAGGTGGTGGCTTGGAAGCCGCGAATCAGGAAGTAGTCGTTGCGGTCATCGGTGCCGTAGTAGTCGGTGATGGTCCCCGGGGTGTACTGCAGGATTTCCTCGGTCGTGCTGGCGCTGCGCTGCTCGATTTCCTTCTGGGTCACGACGGAAACCGAGGCCGGGGTGTTCTGGATGTTGGTCGCCACCTTGCCGCCGACCCACAGTTCCCGGGTCACCACCGAGGCGGCGGGGTCGTCCGCTACCGCCTGGGCGTTGACGATGACGGGAGCGAGGCGATAGGGCTCCGCGCTTGGCGCCTTCTGCAGTCCATAGCTGCCATCGGCCTGCCGAACGGCTTCCAGGCCGGTTCCGGAAAGCAGCGCGGCCAGGCCGTCCGACACCGTGTAGCTGCCTTGCAGGCCCGGGCTGGTCACGCCCTCGGCCACGCTGCCGGCACCGACCAGATACACGCCTGCCTCGCGGGAAAAACGCGTGAGCGCGCTGGCCAGCGGGCCGGCGGGAATGTCGTAGCTGCGCTCGGCGCTGGCCACGACGCCGTCCCCGGCCATGGCGACCGGCGACCAGGCCGCCAGGCCCACGGCGCTGCCCGATAGCGCCAGGTGAAGCGCCAGGGTCAGCGGGCGCAGGGCAAAAGCGTGTGCGACAACACCCGGGTGGGCAGCGCGCGGGTGACAGCGGAGGGACATGGACGGCATTCCTCTGGGGACAAGGGTTGATGAGCGAAGACCCTCAACCGCCGATGCCATACGGCCCCTCGAGGCGCCGATGCGGCGATGTTTAACGTCTTCTCACTGGGTAAACCAGCGAGCGGGCGAAACCCGGAACCCTTTTTCCGATTTTTTTTGCCCGCCGTGCTCAGCGCCGGGCTTCGATGCTCGCCCACCAGGGCAGGGGCTGTTCGATACGGATCGGCAACGCCGAGGCCAGCATGCGCAGCACGCGCTCGGAGTCCTGGATGGGGAAGTTGCCATACACCCGCAGGTCGGCCACCTCATCGGCAACGCCGAGGTGGCCGTGGCGATAGCGGCGCAGCTCCTGCACCACCTCGCGCAGGGAGATGTTGTCGGCCAGCAGCGAGCCCTGGGTCCAGGCTTCACGGGCCGCGTCGGCGGCCTGGCTGTCACCGATGTGGCTGGCGCTGAAATGCGCCTGCTGGCCGGCCTTCAGCACGCGGACGGCGCCCTTGGCAGTGCGTATTTCCACAGCGCCTTCATAGACGGCCAGCCAGGTTCGCTCACCCTCGCAGCGCACGTTGAAGCGCGTGCCCAGCGCTTGCAGGCGCCCATGTCCGGTCTCGACGTAGAAGGGGCGCGCGCCCTTGGCGGTGGCGATGAACACCTCGCCGCGCACCAGCGTGACGCGGCGAGCCCGGGCACTGAACGCCCGGTCGATGGCACTGGCGGTGTTGAGCCAGGCGCGGGAGCCATCGGCCAGGGTTATTTCACGTTGCTCGCCGGTGGCGGTGCGGTAATCGGCGCCCCAGGCCATCAGGCTGGGCGGCAACAGCGCTTCCCGCCAGCCCAGCCAGCCGCACAGGGTGCCAGTGCTGACGGCCGCCATTGCGGTCAGCAGCCGGCGACGCGAATGCATGCGTTCGGCGGCGATACCCAGCGCATCGGCGGCCAGGTGCGTGTCGGGCCGGCCGCGCAGCGGCTCGAAGTTGCGGCTGACGCCTTCGACATAACGCCAGGCCTGCTCGTGCATCTGATCCGCGCCCAGCCATGCCTGCCAGTGGGCGCGCTGCTGGGCGCTGGCCTGGCCGTCACGCAGGGTGGCGTACCAGTAGGCCGCCTGCTCCAGCACGGCGTGCGAGGGCAGGGGGCTTTCGTGACCGGGGTTCGCCATCAGTAGAGCGGCTCCTGGCGCAACGCGGCAGCCGTCTCGCCGGCGCGCAACGTCAGGCACGCGAGCATGGCCTGGGCCACGTACTTGCGCACCATGCGCCCGGAAACCCCCAGCTGCGCGCCGACCTCGTCGTCGGTCATCTCGCACACCACGGCGAGGGTAAAAGCCCGTGCCGCCTTGGCGGACAGCGTCTGCAGCATGCAGCTGATCTCCTCCAGGGCTTGCAGCACCGCGGCCTGCCGCTCGGCGGAGGGGCACTGCTCTTCCGGCAGCGCCGCCAAGGTGTCGAGCCAGGCGCGTTCGATTTCCTGGCGCCGCCACAGGTTGATGCACAGATTCTTGGCGGTGGTTCGCAGGTAGGCGCGCACTTCGGCCATGCTGGCGAAACGCGGCTGGCTGGCCCCGCCGATCAGCCGCAGGAAGGTGTCGTGGGCCAGGTCCGCGGCATCGCTGGCGTGCCCCAGGCGCCTGCGCAGCCATGCCTGCAGCCAGCCGTGATGGTCGCAGTACAGCGTCTCCAGCGATGGGGGAGTGGCATAGGCAGATGAGCTCACAGACAGTCACCACGCCGCCGGGTGGTGTCCCGCGGCCATCAGAGTCTTTTGGTAAATGAGAATCGATACTAATCATCACATAGCTTGCCATTGGCCAGCAACTCGGCGCCGCTGCCGGCGCTGCTCGTATCGATGAGTCGTATAATTCCTGGGCTGCCGACAGAGGCTTGGCCAGATCGCCTGGAAGGTCCACGCTGGAGATCGGCTTGGAGGCGAGCGAGATGAAAGTCCGTATCTACCGTTATCTCCCGGAACAGGATGCAGCGCCGCGCCTGCAGGACTACACCTATGACCTGCAGCCGGGCGAGGACATGATGGTGCTCGACCTACTGGAGCACCTGAAAACCCAGGACCAGACGCTGACCTACCGGCGCAGCTGTCGCGAAGGCGTCTGCGGCTCCGACGGCATGAACATCAACGGCGCCAACTGCCTGGCCTGCATCACCAGCGTCTCGACCCTGCTCCACGGCGGGCAACTGCCATCCGGGCAGGCGATCAGGCCGTTGCGCGGCGACGTGGACATCGTCATACGGCCATTGCCCGGCCTGCCGGTGATACGGGACCTGGTCGTCGACATGCGGACGTTCTACAGGCAGTACGAGCGGATAAAGCCCTACCTCATCAACGACCAGCCGCCACCGGCCATCGAGCGGCTGCAGTCGCCGGAGGAGCGGGCCAGGCTGGATGGGCTGTACGAGTGCATCCTGTGCGCCTGCTGCTCGACGCAGTGCCCGTCCTGGTGGTGGAACCCGGAGCGCTTCATCGGCCCGGCGGGCCTGTTGAATGCCTATCGCTTCCTCGTCGACTCCCGCGATACGGCCACCGAGGCGCGGCTGGCGGCGCTGGACGACCCGTTCAGCGTGTTTCGTTGCCGCTCGATCTACAACTGCATCGCCTTCTGCCCGAAAAAGCTCAAGCCGCGGGCCGCCATCGGGCATATCGAGAGGATGCTGCTGAAGCGCGGTACCTAGCCGCTCACGCCGGCGGCGAACCAGTCGCGGGATAGACCACCGAGCCATCCGCCTGGACGACGGCGCCGGGCGTCAACCGGGCCGGCTCCAGGCGGCCTTCCCCCATGATGTGGAAGACCGCCTCGCCCCTGGCGATGAGGTAGTCGCTGACGATGCGGCGGTGGCAGCGCCACCACACGGCTTCCGAGCACATGATCGCGCAGCGGCGCTGGCGCCCGGCTTCCAGCAGGTGTTCCAGTCCCTCGTGGAACTGCTCCGAGAGCGCGTAGTCGGCATAGTTGTGGAAGCTGCGGTTGTCCCAGAAGCCATTGACCTGTGCGGGCAGGCCCCGGGCCTTGCCGCGCAGCCCGCCGAGCGCGGCCAGGTGCTCGTAGGCGATGGCGTGGCCGGCCAGCGCCCCGGGAAGCGTATCGGCATTGAACTGCGGGTTGGACGCGGAGCGCGGGACCTTGCGGATGTCCACGAGCAGCCCGACGTCGGGCCCGCGCAGCAACTCGACGAAGGCGTCGAGGCTCCGGTTGGAGTGGCCGATGGTGAAGAACGGAAGCTTCACGGGCCGCCAGCATCACACAAGGGTGAGGGCGCTGCCCTTGTGCGCCGCGATGTGGTCGGTCCTGTCGCTCTTGATCTCGTACTGCGGATCGTCTTCCGAGGCGTGATGGCGGTGGCCCTTGTAGTCGAAGTCGCGGGTATGGATGGCGATGATCGTCCCCGACACGCGGCCCGCCTCGGAGTTCCAGCTCACATGATCGCCGATCTCGAATCTCCTGGTCATCGTGCAGGCTCCTCAGGACGTTGCGCTAACCGCTGGCGCCGCCAGCACGGACAGTCTAGCCCGCCCTGGATACGCGAAGCCGAGCTGCGCCCGGCGGAAGTTCTTGATCCCGCTCAGGAGGCGCAACGCCCACATGGGTGTATCTTTGGACGGACGACTTGCAGCGACAGACTGCCAGCGTCCGAGGAGCCGTGCCATGTCTGAGTCGATGAGTTTCAACCGCGCGCTGGTCGAGAAGTACGATCGCCCCGGCCCGCGCTATACCTCCTATCCCACCGCGCCGCAGTTCCATGGCGCGTTCGCCGCCGACGACTATCGCCAGGCCGCCCGGTCGAGCAACCGGGCGCCGGCCAAGCCGCTGTCGGTCTACATCCACATCCCGTTCTGCAAGAGCCTCTGCTACTACTGCGCCTGCAACAAGATCATCACCCAGAAGACCCACCGCGCCGTGGAGTACCTGGACTACCTCAAGCGCGAGATCGCCATGCAGGCGGCGCTGTTCGAGGGTTCGCGCAAGCTCACCCAGCTGCACCTGGGCGGCGGTACGCCGACCTACCTGACCAGCGAACAGTTGTCGGACCTGATGGACAGCCTGCGCGAGCACTTCAACCTGGACGAGAGCGACGACCACGAGTTCTCCATCGAGGTCGACCCGCGCACCATCAGCCGCGAGCGCATCGCCGAGTTGCGCGCCCAGGGCTTCAACCGCCTCAGCTTCGGCGTGCAGGACTTCGACGAGAAGGTCCAGGCCGCGGTCAACCGCGTGCAGAGCGAGCAGCAGATCTTCGACCTGGTCCAGGCCGCCCGCGAGGCGCGCTTCAAGTCGGTCTCGGTGGACTTGATCTACGGCCTGCCGCTGCAGACGGTGGAGAGCTTCGACGCCACCCTGGGCAAGATCATCGCGCTGCGCCCGGACCGCATCGCCGCCTACAGCTACGCCCACCTGCCCGAGCGGGTGCGCGCGCAGCGGCTGATCCGCCGCGAGGACATGCCGCCGCCCGAGCGCAAGCTGGAGCTGCTGGAGCTGACCATCCGGCGGCTGACGGGGGAGGGCTATGCGTACATCGGCATGGACCACTTCGCGCTGCCCGACGACGAACTCACCGTGGCCCGCGCCAGGGGCACGCTGCAACGCAACTTCCAGGGCTATTCGACGCATGCCGACTGCGACCTGATTGCGCTGGGCGTGTCGTCGATCAGCAAGGTCGGCGACACCTACGGGCAGAACGTGAAGGAGCTGTCGCAGTACTACGCGCGCCTCGACGAGGGCCTGCTGCCGGTGCACAAGGGCTACCGGCTGACCGACGACGACCGCCTGCGCCGCGAGGTGATAGGCGCGCTGATGTGCCATGGCCGCGTGGACTACGCGCCGCTGGAGGCGCGCCATGGCATCCGCTTCAGCGAGTATTTCGCAGGCTCGCTGCGGCAGTTGCGGGAGCAGGTCGACGACGGGCTGGTGGAGCTGCGCGACGACGCGCTGATCCTGCTGCCCCAGGGCCAGCTGATGATGCGCAGCGTGGCGATGGCCTTCGACGCCTACCTGGGCGGCGAGCAGCAGGAGCGTTTCTCGCGCACGATCTGAGGCGGGCCACGGCGCGGCCCTGGCTGGCGGCCTTCCTATCGTCGCCCGCCGGGGGCCCGCTGCCGAGCGGGCTCCCCGGCGGGCT
Source organism: Pseudomonas sp. M1 (assembly GCF_022760135.1). Lineage (NCBI taxonomy): Bacteria > Pseudomonadati > Pseudomonadota > Gammaproteobacteria > Pseudomonadales > Pseudomonadaceae > Pseudomonas > Pseudomonas sp. M1. Next base: position 3,880,348 of record NZ_CP094343.1, on the reverse strand, counting down.
TCGCGCTACTCAGTCGAGCCCGAACAGGCGCGCGGCGTTGCCATGGAAGAAGCGCTCCAGGGCGTGTTCGCTCAAGCCCAGGCGCTGGGCGTCCTCGATGCTCTGGCGAATGGGCCTGAAGGTGTAGGAGGAGCCGAACAGCAACTGGTCGGCGAGGAAGCCGTTGGCGGCCTGCACGTAGGCTTCGCTGCCGGGCAGGAACAGGTACATGTCCGGCACCAGGTGGACGTTCTCGTAGCGGAACGCCAGGCCGATGGCCTGCTGCACGTTGGGCCAGAAGCCGTGGTAGACGACGATCCGCAGGTCCGGGAAGGCCCGGGCCACGGCCGCCAGGCGGCCGGGGTCGTTGTAGGCCGGGTCGGGCGTGGTCGGCCCGCTCATCAGGAACAACGGGGTGGCGCGCTTCTGCAGGTGTTCGTAGATCGGCCAGTACAGCGCGTCGTCCGGGTGCCGCGCCGGTTCGCCGAAGCCGGGCTCCAGGTCGATGCCGGCCAGGCCCAGGTCGTCGATCGCATGGTCGATCTCCGCGAGCGCGCCTTCCACGCCCTGCAGCGCCGGGTCCACCGAGCCGATGCCGAGCAATTGTGCGTGGCCATCCACGATGGCGTGGATCCGCTCGTTGGGCAGGTGCTGCGCCGGCGTATGCCGGCCGACCACCACGGCCTTGTGCAGGCCGGCATCGCGTACTTCGGCGAGGAATCCTTCCTGGGTCAGCGAGCGCTCGAAGTGGGCATCGTCGCCGCGGGTGCCGACGCGCCGGTTCAGCCAGCGCGCCGTGGCGTGCTCGGCCGAGCCGGGCACGGCGCCGAAGAACGGATGCAGGAAGGCCGGGCGGCAGCGCATGTCGATGATCTTCATGCGCCGTGCTCCTGTTTCCGCTCGCCGTGGGGGAGGCTTGGGTGGTGGCTGTCGCTGGAGAGTGGTGGGGCGCGGAATGCGTCCAGACTCATGTTGCTGTCCTCGTTGCTAGCTGGGGGAATCCGTCGTGGTGCCCCCGAAGCAATCCCCGTGCCACCGGGCGCCTCGGTGATTCCGGGGGCCGCGGGCTGGCGCCGGGCCTTTGCTGTTGCGCCTGCAACTGTACTGTCGGCTAACTGTCGCCAGGCCAACAGTTGGCCCGCCCCGCGGCAACCGGCTTCGGGCCGGCAGGGCCGGGTTTCTGCGCTATCGGGATAAGCCCCTCGGCCATGGGAGCGCGGGGCGGCGGCGCGCTTCCTATGATTCGGACGAATTGCCCGGATGCCCGTCCGTGTCGGCCGCAGAGGCCCGTTCCGGGCGTGACCGGGGCGTTGTCCGCTTGCCGAGCCCCTGGAGTGCCTGCCCATGAATACCCTGATGACCGTGACCCTCTGCCGCGGGTGCCGGTGATGAGCGTCCTTCTCCAATGCCTTTCGCATTCCCCGCTGATCGGGCACGTGGACCCCGCGCCGGAGGTGCTGCAGGAGGTCAATGACGTGGTGGCCCTGGCGCGTAAACGGATCGCGGCGTTCGCTCCGGAGCTGGTGGTGCTGTTCGCCCCGGACCACTACAACGGTTTCTTCTATGACGTGATGCCGTCGTTCTGCATCGGTGTCGCCGCGCACGCCATTGGCGACTTCGGCACCCTGAGCGGCCTGCTCAACGTGCCCAGGGAACTTGCCGAGGCCTGTGCCGGGGCGGTGCTGGAGGCCGGCGTGGACGCCGCGGTGTCCTACCGCATGCAGGTGGACCACGGCTTCGCCGAGCCGCTGGAGCAATTGCTGGGCGGGCTCGGGAACTACCCGGTGCTGCCCGTCTTCATCAATGCGGTCGCGCCGCCGTTGCCCAGCTTCCAGCGCGCCCGCCTGCTCGGCGAGGCCATCGGCCGCTTCGCCCGTACCACCGGCAAGCGCGTGCTGTTCCTCGGCTCCGGCGGGCTGTCGCACCAGCCGCCGGTGCCTCAGCTGGCCCAGGTGGATGCCCATATGGCCGACCGCCTGATGGGCAGCGGGCGCAACCTGCCGGCCGATGAGCGGGAGGCGCGGCAGCAGCGGGTGATCCGCGCGGCGCGGCTTTTCGTCGAGGACCCCGGCTCGCTGCATCCGCTCAACCCCGAGTGGGACCAGCAGTTCCTCGACATCCTCGCGCAGAACCGGCTGGGCGAGCTGGATGCCCTGGGCAACGAGCAGTTGTCGAGCATCGCCGGCCGCTCGACCCACGAGGTGAAAGCCTGGGTGGCCGCCTTCGCCGCGCTCTCCGTCTTCGGCGCCTACCGCGTGCATGACCGCTACTACCGACCGATTCCCGAGTGGATCGCTGGCTTCGGCGCGCTCGGCGCCGAACCCGAACCGAACTGAAGGAGGCCGCCGATGACCACCATGAACAGGGCGCCGAACGACGCCGACAGCAGCCGCTTCGCGCGCATCCGCGAAGGCGGGCTGGACCTGCAGCTGCACTACAACGACCTGGGCGAGGGCGCCGAGACCGTGGTGATGCTCCATGGCTCCGGCCCCGGCGCCAGCGGCTGGGCCAACTTCAGCCGCAACCTCGAACCGCTGCTGGCCGCCGGTTACCGGGTTGTCCTGATGGATTGCCCCGGCTGGAGCAAGAGCGACCCCATCGTCTGCCGTGGCTCGCGCTCGGACCTCAACGCCACGGCGCTCAAGGGCCTGCTCGACGTGCTGGGCCTGGAGCGCGTGCACATCCTCGGCAATTCCATGGGCGCCCACAGCGCCGTGGCCTTCGCCCTGGCCAACCCGCGGCGCGTCGGCAAGCTGGTGTTGATGGGCGGCGGCACCGGCGGCGCCAGCCCCTTCGTGCCGATGCCCACCGAGGGCATCAAGCTGCTCAACGGCCTGTACCGCGAGCCGACCATCGACAACCTGAAGAAGATGATGAACGTCTTCGTCTACGACGCCAGCGACCTCACCGAGGAACTGTTCCAGACGCGCCTGGACAACATGCTCAGCCGCCACGAGCACCTGGACAACTTCGTCGAAAGCCTGGCCGCCAACCCCAGGCAGTTCCCCGACTTCGGCTCGCGCCTGGCCGAGATCCAGGCGCCCACGCTGATCGTCTGGGGCCGCAACGACCGCTTCGTGCCCATGGACGCCGGCCTGCGCCTGCTCGCCGGCATCCCGAACTCATCGCTGCACGTGTTCAACAACTGCGGCCACTGGGCCCAGTGGGAGCACGCCGAACCCTTCAACCGCCTGGTGCTGGACTTCCTCCAGCACTGAACCCGAGGTGCCCCATGACCATCAGCCAAGAGACCCTCGAACGCCTGGCCGCCGACCTGCGCCGCGCGGAACAGCAGGGCGAGGCCATCGCGCCCCTGCGTGACGCCATCGGCGCGGAAAACGGCGCGGCCGCCTACGCCATCCAGCGCCTCAACGTCGCCCACGCCCTGGCCGCCGGCCGCCGCCTGGTCGGCCGCAAGGTCGGCCTGACCAACCCCAAGGTGCAGGCCCAACTGGGCGTGGACCAGCCGGACTTCGGCTGTCTGTTCGCCGACATGGCCTATGGCGACAACGAAACCGTGCCCTTCGACCGCGTGCTGCAACCGAAGATCGAGGCGGAAATCGCCCTGGTGCTGGAGCGCGACCTGCCCAGCGCCGACACCACCTTCGCCGACGTGTTGAACGCCACCGGCTGGGTGCTGCCGGCCCTGGAAATCGTCGGCAGCCGCATCGCCAACTGGAACATCCGCTTCGCCGACACCGTGGCCGACAACGCCTCCAGCGGCTGCTTCGTGCTCGGCGGCCCGGCGCGGCGCCTGGATGGCCTGGACCTACGCGGTGCGGCCATGCGCATGACGCGCAACGGCGAGGAAGCCTCCGCCGGCAGCGGCGCCGAATGCCTGGGCCACCCGCTCAACGCGGCAGTATGGCTGGCGCGCACCCTGGCCCGCCTGGACGACCCGCTGAAGGCCGGCGACATCGTCCTTACCGGCGCCCTCGGGCCGATGGTGGCGGTAGCCGCGGGCGACCGTTTCGATGCCGAGATCGACGGCCTGGGCCGCGTCGGTGTGACCTTCAGCCAGAGCTAAAAGCCGAAAAAAGCGCTGGAGGCTGGAGGCTGAACGACAAGCAGTCCCTGCCAGGGCGGAGGTCGGTGCTTTTTCGTCCAGCCTTCCAGCCTCCAGCGCTCTTAATCGAACGCTTTCCGAGGAATGCCATGAGCAATAAACGCAAAGTCGCCATCATCGGTTCCGGCAATATCGGCACCGATTTGATGATCAAAGTCCTGCGCAATGCGCAGCATCTGGAAATGGCCGCCATGGTCGGTATCGACCCGGCCTCCGACGGTCTGGCCCGCGCATCACGAATGGGCGTGGCCACCACCCACGAAGGCGTGGAGGGCCTGACCCGCCTGCCGATCTTCAATGAGATCGACTTCGTCTTCGATGCCACTTCAGCCGGCGCCCACGTGAAGAACGACGCGTTTCTGCGGGGCCACAAGCCCAACCTTCGCGTGATCGACCTGACCCCGGCCGCAATCGGTCCGTATTGCGTGCCGGTGGTCAATCTGGAGCAGCACCTGCAGGCGCTGAACGTGAATATGGTGACCTGCGGTGGGCAGGCGACCATTCCGATGGTGGCGGCGGTTTCGCGGGTGGCCAAAGTGCATTACGCCGAGATCATTGCTTCCATCGCTTCGAAATCGGCTGGTCCTGGCACTCGCGCCAATATCGACGAGTTCACCGAGACCACCAGCAAGGCCATCGAGGTAATCGGTGGGGCGGCGAAGGGCAAGGCGATCATCATCATGAATCCGGCGGAGCCGCCGCTGATCATGCGCGACACCGTCTACGTGCTGAGCGAAGCGGTCGATCAAGCCAAGGTCGAAGCCTCCATCGAGGAGATGGCTGCTGCGGTTCAGGCCTATGTGCCGGGCTATCGCCTCAAGCAGAAGGTGCAGTTCGACGAAGTCCGCGACCTGAACATTCCCGGCCATGGCCGTTTCTCCGGGCTGAAGACCTCCGTCTTCCTCGAAGTCGAAGGCGCCGCCCACTACCTGCCGGCCTACGCCGGCAACCTCGACATCATGACCTCCGCCGCGCTGGCCACCGCCGAGCGCATGGCGCAGGCAATGGGGGCTTCGGCATGACCCAGAAACTCTATATCTCCGACGTGACGCTGCGCGATGGCATGCATGCGATTCGTCACCAGTATTCGCTGGACGATGTGCGTGCGATTGCAGCAGCGCTGGATATGGCGAAAGTCGACTCCATCGAAGTGGCCCATGGCGATGGTCTGCAAGGCTCGTCCTTCAACTATGGCTTCGGCGCCCACACCGATCTGGAGTGGATCGAAGCGGCGGCCGACGTGGTGAAGCACGCGAAGATCGCCACCTTGCTGCTGCCCGGCATTGGCACCATCCATGACCTGAAGAACGCCTACAACGCAGGCGCCCGGGTGGTGCGCGTGGCCACCCATTGCACCGAAGCCGATGTGTCCAAGCAGCACATCGAATACGCCCGCGAACTCGGCATGGACACCGTCGGTTTCCTGATGATGAGCCATATGCAGACGCCCGAAGGTCTCGCTCAGCAGGCGAAGCTGATGGAGAGCTACGGCGCCACCTGCATCTACGTGGTCGACTCCGGCGGCGCCATGAACATGGACGATATCCGCGCGCGTTTCCGTGCCGTGAAAGCCGTGCTCAAGCCCGAGACCGAAACCGGTATCCACGCCCACCACAACCTCAGCCTTGGCGTGGCCAACTCCATCGCCGCGGTGGAGGAGGGCTGCAACCGCATCGATGCCAGCCTGGCCGGCATGGGCGCGGGCGCCGGCAATGCGCCGCTGGAAGTCTTCATCGCTGCCGCCGACAAGCTCGGCTGGCACCACGGCACCGACCTGTATGCGCTGATGGATGCCGCCGACGATCTGGTGCGACCGCTGCAGGACCGCCCGGTGCGTGTCGATCGCGAAACCCTCGCCCTGGGCTACGCCGGCGTCTATTCGAGCTTCCTGCGCCACGCCGAGGTGGCCTCGGCCAAGTACGGCATCAAGGCCGTGGACATCCTCGTCGAACTGGGCAAGCGCCGCATGGTCGGCGGCCAGGAAGACATGATCGTCGACGTGGCCCTGGACCTGCTGGCCGCCCGCGCCTGACCTCGACCTCGACCGTAGGAGCAGGCCCTGCCTGCGATTCGCGCGCAGGGCGCGCTCCTACACGGGAGCGCCGTGGCGGAAACACCACCGTAGGATGGGTTGAGCGAAGCGATACCCATCGCCATGCCCGCATGGGTTTCGCAGGTTCGACCCATCCTACGAAAAGCACGCCGTCGCGTTGGGCTGGCGGCCGGGACGACATGATCGTCGACATTGAATACGGGCCCCACCATGCTGGCCAACCTGTCGCTGAAGAGCAAACTGCTGCTGACCGTCCTGCCGCTGACGACGCTGATCTACCTGGCGACGGTCGTGCTGGTCTACCAGTCGAGCAAGACCTCCACCGAGGCCCTGGCCGAGGTGGCCGTGCAGGCCATCGTGCAGCAGCAGGCCGCGGAGATTTCCTCGTATTTCGATGGCGCCATGCACTCGGGCAGGGTGAGCGCGGACATGCTCGCCCGCGAGCTGGTCGAGGGCGCGCTGCCGGACCGTCGGCTCGGCGAGCAGCTGCTGGAGGCGCTGTTGCTGGACAGCCCCCAGGCCAGCATCGCCTGGTGGATGCCGCTGCACGCCGCCGCGGCGGATGCGCTGTGCTGGCTGCGTGACGCGCATGCGGTGCAGGCGGCGACGGCCGAGCAGTGCGCGGCCGTGCTCGAAACCCTGGGGGGCGCCGCCGGCGACCGCGAGAGCGTGGCCTCGCCCCGCTCGCCGGCGCGGGCCGGCCTGACCAGGGCGGTGATTCCCGTGCTCTTGCCGGTGCGCCAGAACGGCCACCTGGCGGGGCACCTGGGGCTGGGCCTCGACGCCGGGATGCTCCAGGCGAAGGTGGCCCAGCTGCGGCCGCTGGGCGTCGGCCTGGCGGCGCTGACGGCCAACGACACCACCCTGGTCGCCCACCCCGATCCCCGGCGCGTCGGGCGGCACACCGCCGAGACCGAGTCGGACTTCCTCGGCGACCACCTGCAGACGATGGTCGACGCGGTGCGCAACGGCAAGCCGCTATCGATCCGCTTCCTCTCGCCGGCGATGGGGGAGGAGGTGTTCATGCTGGCGGTGCCGGTCGCCATAGGCGCCACCGGCGCGCCCTGGTCGTTCGGCGCCGCCTTGCCCAGCGCAGCCCTGCTGGGCGGGGTGAAGGCCCTGGCGATTCAGCTGCTGGTGCTGGGCGGCCTGGCCGCGGTGCTGATCGGCGGCCTGGTCTTCTGGCTCGGCCGCGCCATGACGCGCCCCCTGGACGCGGTGGTCAAGGCCATACGCCAACTGGTGGCGGGGGAGGCCGACCTGTCCTCGCGCCTGCCGTTCGAGGGGCGCGACGAGCTGGCAGTGCTGGTCCGGGAGTTCAACCGTTTCCTCGACATCATGGCCGCCCTGGTGCAGGAGATAACCGCGACCAGCCAGGCCCTGCAGGGCGCCGCCCAGGCGCTGCAGGAGGAAAGCCAGGTCACCGGCCGCGGCGTGGACACCCAGCGCGACGAGATCGGCCAGCTGGCCACCGCCATGCGGCAGATGTCCCAGGGCATCGAGGAGGTGGCCGGCAACACCGACCAGGCCGCCCAGGCCACGCGCGAGGGCGACCAGGCCGTGGGCCACGGGCAGGCCACGGTCGCCTGCCTGAACGAGGCCATCGCCGAGGATGCGCGGACGCTGGAGCAGATCTGCACCCTGACCGGGCAATTGGAATCGGCCAGCGAGGACATCGGCACCGTGGTGGCGGTGATCCGCGACATCGCCGGTCAGACCAACCTGCTGGCGCTCAACGCCGCCATCGAGGCGGCCCGGGCCGGCGAGCAGGGGCGCGGCTTCGCCGTAGTCGCCGACGAGGTGCGGGCCCTGGCGCGGCGCACGCACACCTCGACCCAGGAGGTGCACCGCAGCGTGTCGCTGATCCAGGAGCGCACGCGAACCGTGGTCGGCATGCTCGAGAAGAGCCGCAACACCTCCCTGGGCAACGTCGCCAGCGCCCGCGAGGCCAGCGAAGCCTTGCACCGCATAACCCGGATGATCGGCCAGGTGCGCGACATGAGTCAGCAGATCGCCAGCGTGACCGGCCAGCAGGCCTCCACCAGCGAGCAGCTGTCCCACAGCCTGGCCTCAATCGCCAGCTCCGCCGACGATGCCTCGCGCAGCGCCGGCCAGGTGCGCCGCCGCAGCCATGACCTGCAGGCGCTGGCGGAGCGCCTGGGCGCCCTGGTCAGCCGCTTCCGCCTTTAGCCGTTCCCGCGTTGCCCCCATGGCCCGGCCCTCGCAAGCCGGGCCTTGTGCGTTGCCGGGAAGCCCTGGCGCACGCGGCGCGCAGTTGATCCAGGCCACTAATCTGCGCACAGCGGATAACCCCTGCAGTGGCGGGATAGTCCCCCCGGCACCCCCTTCCCTAGAGTGGAATCGCCTTGGTCGTCGGCCAGAAGACCATCCTTGTGTGCGAATCCAACGCTATGACAAAACTCATCAACATCGAAGCATCCTCCCCGCAGCAGGGCGCCCGCGGCCCGGGCCTGCCGCGCCGCGCGCTGAACGCGCTGGCCGTGGTGCTGCCCTGGGCGATCATCGGCGGCCTGCTCTGGGCGGGCCTGTTCATCAAGCCGCAGCCGGTCGGCGGCAGCGTCACGCCGCCGCCCCTGGAGCGCCGCGACCAGTTCTACGGCCTGGCCCAGCTGCCCGACGGCACGGTCCTGGCCTGCGGCTCCAACGGCAAGGTCTTGGCCATCTCCGCCGACGGCCGCATCAGCCGCCAGGAAACGCCCAGCGACAAGCCCCTGCAGGACATCGCCGCCTGGGACGCGAACCACCTGGTGGCCGTCGGCAACGACGGCGTCATCCTCCACAGCGACGACGCCGGCCGGCACTGGCGCCTGGCCGACGCGGTGCCGCGCTCGGCGGTGGCCAACAAGCTCAACCGGGTGCGGGTGGGCCCGGCGGGGCTGGCGATCGCCGTCGGCGAGATGGGCGCGCTGCTGGTCAGCCATGACTTCGGCGCCCACTGGCAGCGCCTGCGCGAGGAGGAAGACGTCGCCTGGAACGATGCCGCGCTGCTGGACGACGGCCGCCTGGTGGTGGTCGGCGAGTTCGGCCGCATCCTGCTCAGCCAGGACCTCGGGGCGCACTGGGAGGAGATTCCCGCGCCGGTGCCCGGCTCGCTGATGGCCGTGCGCTTCCGCGATGCCGCCAATGGCGTCGCGGTGGGGGTGGAAGGGACGCTGCTGGTGACCCGCGACGGCGGCCGCCAGTGGCAGCCGGTCGGGCTCGGCGTGCATGACCACCTGTTCAGCGTGATCTGGAACCCGGCGCAGCAGCAGTGGCTGGCCTTCGGCGCCCTCGGCCGCTGGGTCGCCGGCAGCGTCGGCGCGGGCGACATCGCCTGGCGCAGCGGCACGCTGGATGCGCGCGACCTGTCCTGGCACACCGGCGCGCTGTCCAGCGGCAAGCAGACCTGGCTTGCCGGCGACGGCATCGGCCGCTGGGACGGCCGCCACTGGTCGCCGCTGAAACCCTGACCTGCCTCGTCCACTTCTTCGAGACAACGAGATGATCGAACGCATTGCTGATTTCTGCATCCGCCGGCGTGCCTGGGTGGCGGGCATCCTCATGGCCCTGACCCTGCTGCTGGGCTGGTCCGCCCTGCACATCGAGGTGCGCACCGTATTCGAGGACATGCTGCCCTCGCGCCACGAGTACGTGCGCACCCACGAGAAATTCAAGGACACCTTCGGCGGCTCGAACATGGTCACCATCATGTTCGAGGTGGAGCAGGGCGACATCTTCCAGCGCCCGCTGCTGGAGAAGGTGCGCCAGGTGACCCTGGGGCTGCGCGAGGTGTCCGCGGTCAACCAGTACCAGATCACCTCGCTGGCCTCGAAGAAGCTCAAGGAGGTCCGCGCCTCCACCGAGGGCATCGAGAGCCGCCCGCTGATGTGGCCGGACGTGCCGGACAGCGCCCAGGGCATGGAGGAACTCAAGCAGGCGGTGCTGCGCAACCCGCTGGTCTACGGGCCCTACGTGTCCAAGGACCTGCAGGCGACGCTGATCACCGTGGACTTCATCGACCAGCAGGTGGACTACGCCAAGGTCTTCGAGCAGATCCGCGCGCTGGTCGCCAAGGTCGACGACGGCAGCGTGAAGATCCGCCTGGTCGGCGACCCCATCCTGTATGGCTGGGTGAACCACCACGTGCCGGAAACCCTGCACCTGGTGCTGGCCGCCGTGGCGGTGACCCTGGTCCTGCTGTTCGTCCTGCTGCGCACCTGGCGCGGGGTGTTCCTGCCGCTGCTCGCCGGCGTGGTCAGCGCGCTCTGGGCGCTGGGCATCTGCCACCTGTTGCGGATCAACTTCGAGCCACTGGTCATCGTGGTGGCGATGCTCATCACCTCGCGGGCGGTCTCCCACTCGGTGCAGATCGTCAACCGTTTCGATGACGAGCTGGCCTTGCTGCCAGCGGACGGGCCGCCGGGGGCGGTCTCGCGCCTGGCTGCGCGGGTGGCCCTGGCCGACCTGTTCCGCCCGGGCATGCTGGGCGTGATCGCCGACGCCGCGTGCATGGCGGTGGTCGCCCTGAGCCCGATCCCGATGCTGCAGAAGCTCACGGTGCTGTCGGTGGTGTGGGTCTCGACGCTGACCGTCAGCGCGGTGATCCTGACGCCGGTGATGCTGTCGTGGATCCGCCGTCCGCACAGCTTCGCCCATCCGTTTGACTGCCTGCCGGCGCTGCGCAAGGTGCTCGACCTGAGCGTCGCGGTGACGCTGTCCCGCGGCCGCTACCTGGTGCTCGGCGGCAGCCTGCTGCTGGTGCTGGGCGCCGGCTGGTACGCGTTCAACCTGAAGATCGGCGACGCCAACCCGGGTTCGCCGATCCTCTGGCCGCAGGCGCAGTACAACCTCGATTCCGCGGCGATCAACGGCCGCTTCGAAGGCGTCGACCGGATGTTCATCGTGCTCGGCGACGACGACCACCCCGGGCTGATCAAGAGCAACGAGGCGCTGCACGCGATGAACCGCTTCCAGCGCTTCATCGAGGCCCAGCCGGAGATCGGCGGCTCGCTGTCGCTGGCCGACGTGCTGCCCCACGTCAACAGCAGCCTGCGCGAGGGCAACCCGCGCTACCTGGAGCTGGGCGACGACGACGCCATCAACGGCAGCCTGGTGGCCATGCTCGACTCGGTGTCCGAGCCGGGCGACATGGACCGCTTCACCGACACCCAGTACGCCAACGGCTCGGTGACCCTGATGTTCCGCGACCGCCAGGGCGAGACCATCCGCACCGCGGTGGCGCGGATCAAGGAGTTCATCGCCGAGAACCCCCTGAGCCAGGGGCACTGGCAGCTGGCCGGCGGGGTGATCGGGGTGATGGCCGCGGTCAACGAGATCATCCTTTCCAGCCAGATCGAGGCCATCGCCCTGGCGCTGCTGGTGCTGGCCGTGCTCTGCACCCTGGTCTATCGCTCGGCGGTCGCCGGCATGCTGTTCATGGTGCCAGTGATCATCTCCAACATGCTGACCTTCAGCTTCATGGCCTGGAAGGGCATCGGCATGAACATCAACACGGTGCCGGTGGCGGCCCTGGGCATCGGCCTGGGGGTGGATTACGCCTTCTACATCGCCGACCGCGTGAAGGAAGAGATCGCCATCGGCAGCAGCCCCGAGCATGCCATCCGCCAGGCCCTGCACTCCGCGGGCATGGGGGTGATCGTCACCGCCAGCGTGCTGATCCTCAGCACCCTGCTGTGGTGGGCCTCGTCGCTGCGCTTCCAGGCCGAAATGGGCCTGCTGATGGCGATCTGGCTGAGCGTGTCGGCGATCTCCGCGCTGTTCGTGATGCCCTCGCTGATCTACGTCTTCCGTCCCCGTTTCATCTTCGCCGGGCAGCCGCACGCGGCTGCCTTGCAGGCGCTGGAGCCGGCCCCGCTGCAGGCCGTGTGAAAGCGAACGCACAACAACAAAACCAAAACCATGGCTTCTGGCCGCTCTTAACCTCTGGGGAGGTATCCGGTGAACTCTAGCGTCGACTCCTGCGTGCAACCGCGTGTTGCACTTCACAAGCTCGCCCTGGCCATCGCCTTGGTGCCGGTGACCGTGCCGGCCCTGGCCGACGACAGTCTCAAGGTCGATGGCTACCTGCGCGAGGAACTGTCCTGGAACACCAAGAACTGGGAGGACACCCCCGGCTACAGCGACGGCGGCAAGCTGTCCATGGCGCGCAGCACCGCGCGCCTGAACCTGGACTGGGCGGCGACCGACCAGGTTTCGGTGGTGGCCAAGCTGCGCGCCTCGCGCGAGGTCAAGACCGACTTCCTCAAGCACCTGGAGGACATGGGCGCCAACAATTACCACTCCGGCGAGCACGGCGACATCATGGACCTCTACGACAAGGAGGAAATCCGCGAGCTGTACATCGACTTCCCGGTCGGCGAACGCACCCGCTTCCGCATCGGCAAGCAGCAGATCGCCTGGGGCGAGACCGACTTCTTCGCCGCCAACGACCTGGTGCACGGCTTCGACTACACCTGGCGCAGCTTCCTCGAGCCGGCCAACGAGGAACTGCGCAAGACCAACAACATCGTCAAGGTGAACGTCGACGTGCCCGAGGCCGACGGTGGCATCGAGGCCTTCGTGCGGCCGGGGCTGGACCGCAAGCAGGACATCGGCAGCGAGCTGGACATCTACGGCGCGCGCTGGTCGAGCCAGCCCTATGCCGGCGTCGACTTCCGCAACATCGACCCCTACAACTACGAGAACAACGAAGGTGACTACCGCCACTGGACCGGCGGCCTGCGCTGGAGCGGCATGCTCGGCGACACCAACTACTCGCTGTCCTACCTGCGCACCTTCTACAACTCGCCGATCCTCAACGCCTCCAACAACCTGGCGCTGTTCGGCCTGCCCAATGTGCCGTCCGGGGCCGACACCGTCGGCACCGAGCAGACCAAGGGCCTGGCCGGCGAGGTCATCTACCCGATCGTCAACATCTACGGCTTCACCGCCAGCCGCTATTCCGACGCGGCCGATGCGGTGTTCAGCACCGAGGTGGCGTACATCAAGGACGCGCCGTACCAGATCGCGCTGCCGGTGCCGACCCCGCTCAGCCAGAACATCGCCCCGGGCTTCGACGGCTTCCAGACCAAGAACGTGGTCGCGCTGATGCTGCGCATGGACAAGAACATCGCCGCCACCCAGAGCCTGCTGGGCACCGAGAAGCCGATGTTCTTCTCCGTCCAGCTGTTCGACAAATGGGTGCAGAACTACGACTCCGACGACCAACTGCTCTACAGCGTCGGCTGGGGCGGCAAGGTCAAGGAACACTCGATCCTGGCGACCACCATCTTCGACCTCAGCTACGACAGCGGGCGCATCCACCCGCAGCTGGTGCTGGGCGCCGACCTGAGCAACAACGGCGGCTTCGCGGTGCCCTCGGTCACCTTCGAGCTGTCCAGCAAGTGGCGCTGGAAGGTCGAGTACGACGCCTTCTGGGACGACGCCTGGCGCGACGGCGACAAGTGCACCCCGGGCAACGCCGCCACCTGCGACAAGGCCACGCTGTTCGGCTACTTCCACAACCGCGACCAGCTCTACACCAGCCTGACCTACCTGTTCTGATCCGCAGTGGAGACCTGACCATGAAACGCGCACCACTCGCTTTGCAACGCACCCTGGGCCTGGCCATCGCCTGCCTGGCCCCGCTCCTGTCCTGCGCGGCCGAACTGGCGCCGGGGACGGTGATCTCCGCGGCCAACCTCGACCAGGTGAAGAACGACACCTTCGAAGGCCACAGCATCGCCAGCCTGCTGACCGAAAAGATGGAATGGCGGATCCGCAACACCGGCTGGAAGCTGCCGCTGGCCAAGTCCCAGGAGGTCAAGCTCGACCCGCGCTGGGTCAAGGCGTCCCAGGCCAACGCCGGCAAGTCGGTGATCAACAAGGAGGCCTGCCGGGTGGACAACTGGGGCGCCGGCGAGCCCTTCCCGAACATCGACGCCAAGGACCCGCAGGCCGCGGAAAAGCTGGTCTGGAACTGGCACCTGGGGCAGCTGGTGGGCGACGTCTCCCAGGTCCCGCAGTTCACCCAGCTGCTGATCGACGGCAAGAAGGGCATCCACGCCGAGCCGGTGGCCGAGTTCAGCCGCTATTCGATGAAGGGCCGCCTGACCGGCGAGCAGACGGTGGAAGGCGACGGCAGCGAGCGCGGCCGCCAGCTGCTGTACTTCAAGTCGCCCTCGGACATGAAGGGGCTGGGGACCTACACGCAGATGTACGACTCGGACAAGGTCAACGACGTCTGGGCCTATATCCCCGCGGTGCGCCGCGTCCGCCGCCTGTCCGGCGGCGCCTGGATGGACCCAGTCGGCTCCTCCGACCAGCTGCAGGACGATCTGGACGCGTTCAACGCGCGCCCCTGCTGGTATCCGCAGTACAAGCTGCTCGGCACGCGCTGGGTGCTCGCCGTGGCCAACAGCAAGACCGGCCTGTGGAAAACCGACGGCAAGACGCCGGTCGAGAAGTACTCGGTGCTCGACGACCAGCCGCCGTACTGGAACATGAGCAACAACAACTTCGAGCCGCGCGAGGTCTACGTGATCGAAGCCATCACCCCGTCCATCCACCCCTACAGCAAGAAGGTGCTGTACATGGACGTGAAGTACCCGCGCTTCTATTACGTCGAGGCCTACGACCGCAAGGGCGAGTTCTGGAAGTTCATGGAATTCCATTCCTATTCCAACATCGCCGACGGCGACGTGCGCACCACCGCCAGCGCGATCATCGACTTCCAGCGCAACCACGCCACGGTCTCGCTGATCGACACCGCGAGCTGGAAGACCAACTTCCCGGCCAAGGCCAGCAACTTCTCGCTGCAGACTCTGCAGGCCGCCGGCCGCTGACGGCGGGCTCGGAACGGTTTCAGTGCGGCACGGACGCCGCCCCCTTTTTCCTGCCACCCCGGGCCATGCGCCGCAACGGCGGCGCCGGGCCCTTCGGAGAACACGAGCATGTCGACCATGAAGGCCGCGCGCCTGCACGAGATCGGCGGACGATTCCGCATCGACGAACTACCCCGGCCGGCCCCCGGCCCCCATGACGTGCTGGTGAAGGTCGAGGCCAGCGGGATCATCCCCAACCTGAAGAACGTCACCACCCACTTCCCCGAGTGGTATCCCTTCCTGCCGCTGCCGGCGTTGCCGGCGACCTTCGGCCTGGATTCCGCCGGGGTGGTCGCCGCGGTCGGCTCGGCGGTCAGCGCCTTCAAGCCGGGCGACCGCGTCTACGTCAACCCCGGCGTCGGCTGCGGCGAATGCCGCCATTGCCGGCAGGGCGAGACGCCGCGCTGCTCGGCATACACCTTCCTCGGCTACTTCGGCTTCGGCCCCGGCTCGCAGGCGATCTTCGAGCGCTATCCCTATGCCGGCTATGGCCAGTACATGACCGCGCCGGCGAACAACCTGGTGCGCCTGCCGCAACGCCTGAGCTTCCCCCAGGCCACCCGCTTCGGCTACCTGGGCACCGCCTACTCGGCGATCCGCAAGTCCGGCCTGCGCCCGGGGCAGAGCATCCTGGTCCTCGGCGCTTCCGGCACCCTGGGCGTCGGCGCGGCGCTCCTGGCCCTGGCCTTCGGCGCCTCGCAGGTGCTGGTCGTCGCGCGTGACGTTGCCGCCCTGGAACGCCTGCGGGCGCTGGCGCCGCAGCGTATCGTGCCGATCCGCATCGGCGAGCGCAGCGTCCACGAGCAGGTGCTGGAACAGCTTCCCGGCGGCGTCGATGCCATGCTCGACACCCTCGGCGCCAAGGCTCCGGCGTCGCTCTCGGTGGAGGCGATGCAGGCGGTCGGCCGCGGCGGGCGCATCGTGCAGATCGGCGGCGTGGCCGGCCCCATCCCCATCGACCCGCATCCCTTCATGTGCGCGCAGCTGCAGTACATCGGCTCGCTCTGGTTCACCCCGGCCGAAGGCGAGGAGATGGCCAGCATGATCGACTCGGGCGTGCTCGACCTGTCCGTGCTGGAGGAGCGGGCCTATCCCCTGGAGCGCCTGAACGAGGCGCTGGAAGACATCCAGGCGCAGGCCAGCGGCTTCGTCAACTTCCACATCGCGCACGAATGAACGACCGAGGGAAGACTCGACCATGCAGGTAAATCGCATCGTGACCGGCCACGACAGCCGCGGCCTTTCGCAGATCGACAGCCAGGGCCCGCTCGCCGGCACCGAGCCGTTCGTCCACTCCCCGGGCTTTTCCGCGGCGCTGGTGTGGCAGACCGGCGCCGAGCCGCGGATCCTCGCCAGCCCCGGGGACCCGGCCCAGGGCGTGGCCTCGGTGCTGCCGGTGCCGGGCGGCACCAGCGTCATGCTGGTGACCTTCCCGCCGCAGCAGGAGGGGCCTGCCGAAGAAGTCGACGCCGCCGCCGCGCTCGACGAGATGCGCGCGCGGCTGCCGGGCATGGCGGAGCTCTTCGAGGCCGAGCATCCCGGCTTCCATCGCACCGACAGCATCGACTACGGCGTGGTGCTGGAAGGGGAGCTGCTCCTGGAACTCGACGAGGGGCGCAGTACCCATCTGCGCCAGGGCGATGTGGTGGTCCAGTCGGGTACCCGGCACGCCTGGCGTAACACCGGTAACACTGCGGCGCGAATGCTCTTCGTGATGGTCGGCGCGCGGCGCTGACGCGCCCGTCCGGCGAGGTGCGCCGAAAGCGGCCCAGGGCGCTGCCCTGGGCCAGAGAACATCATCCTAGAGCGCCCTGGGAAAAGGCCCCCGGCGCGTAGCTGCAAGACCTTTCCCGGCCGTCCGTTTCCATGGCCCGGCCTGGCCGATGGGCGTGCTTATTGCATCTGCATGGGAGGACGGCCCGGGATACCCGATGCGGTGACAGCGCGCCCCGGCGCTGCTGGCCCCGCGTACCGGCCGGGCGGCGCCCAGGCGCCGCCCGCCGCACCGCAGCGATGCGTGACGCACCCCGCTTGGGCTGCGCCGCAGCGGTCGGCCGGTCCTGGTCGCGATAACAATAATGGTGCGCGGTCCCCGACGCCGCGCACCGAATAAAACGTGAAAGCCTGCCCGGTCGCGTGCCCGGGCGGAGGAGGGTGCTATATGGAACGCCTGTTCTTTTCCCCCGCGGTACCACCGGACGTCGTCCTGTCGCGCTACGAAGTCTGTCGCACCCAGGACCTGGAGGAGGCCCGCAAGTGCGGGGAGCGCATATTCTGCGAGAACCGCCTGTCCAGCCTGGACGCCAGCAGCCCGGTCAACACCCGCATCTACTACCGGCGCCTGGGCAGCATCGGCATGGGGCGCATGAGCTATGGCGGCGACATCACCATCGAGCCCGGCGAACTCGACACCTTCACCCTGGTGCAGATGCCGATCTGCGGGCAGGAACAGATCGAGTGCGGCAACCAGCGCGTGCTTTCCAACGTGCACATGGGCTCGGTGCTCAACGCCCACCTGCCGTCGCGGATCAACCACAGCAACAGCACCGAAAAACTGATCATCCGCATCGACACCAGCCTGCTGGAGCGCAACTGCCAGCAGCACCTGGGGCGCATGTTGCGCAAGGAGCTGGAGTTCCAGCCGGCCATGCCGCTGGACACGCCCCAGGGGCGCTGCTGGATGCGCACGGTCGGCTGGATCTACGACAGCCTTTCCGCCGACGATGGCGAGCCCTCGCCGCTGCTGGCCGCGCAGTTCGAGCAGTCGCTGGTGAACGTACTGCTGGCCTGCCAGCCGCACAACTACAGCGCGGAAATGCTCGCCAGCGAGGGGCCGGTGATCGCCCCGTCCTTCGTCAAGAAGGTCGAGCGCTACATCGAGGAGCACGCCCACGAGCCGATTTCCATCATCGACATGGCGGAGCACGCCGGCGTCAGCAGCCGCTCGCTGTTCACCGGTTTCCGCCGCTACCGCAACACCTCGCCGATGCTGTACCTGAAGGAAGTGCGCCTGCGCCACGTCCAGGAGGAGCTGCAGCGCCAGTCCCCGGGCAACACCACGGTCACCGCCGTGGCCTTCCGCTGGGGGTTCAGCCACCTCGGCCACTTCACCACCGACTACAAGCGCCGCTTCGGCGAAAGCCCCTCGGAAACCCTGGCCCGTTGAACCCCGCGGACACGGACGTCCCCCTTCCCCGCACTGCCTTCCCGCCCGCACCTGAGTCTCGCCCAGCCCCTTTCCCCATGCCCCTGTAACCCCTGTGCTTTTTCTGCGCTGCGGGGATAACGCCCTCGGTTGCGGGAGCGTCAGCCGGGGAGCGGCTTTCTAGGATGGCCCGCAAGCGCGCCGCATGGCGCGGCGCCTGTCCAGTCAGCCAATGGGGAGTCCCTTCATGTCCGAGCAACCGATCATCCGCCGCCGCCAGGTCAAGACCGGCATCAGCGATGCCCGCGTCAACAACGCCAAGACCCAGAGCCAGTACCAGCCCTACAAGGATGCGGCCTGGGGCTTCATCAACCACTGGTACCCGGCGCTGTTCAGCCACGAGCTGGTCGAGGACCAGGTCGAGGGCATCCAGATCTGCGGCATCCCCATCGTGCTGCGCCGCGCCAACGGCAAGGTGTTCGCCCTCAAGGACCAGTGCCTGCACCGTGGCGTGCGGCTCTCGGAAAAACCCATGTGCTTCACCAAGAACACCATCTCCTGCTGGTACCACGGCTTCACCTTCGACCTGGAGAGCGGCAAGCTGGTGACCATCGTCGCCAACCCGGACGACAAGCTGATCGGCACCACCGGCGTCACCACCTACCCGGTGCACGAGGTCAACGGCATGATCTTCGTCTTCGTCCGCGAGGACGACTACCCGGACGAGGACGTGCCGCCCCTGGCCCAGGACCTGCCGTTCCGCTTCCCCGAGCGCAGCGAGCAGTTCCCGCACCCGCTGTGGCCGGCCTCGCCGAGCCTGCTGGACGACAACGCGGTGGTGCTGGGCATGCACCGCACCGGCTTCGGCAACTGGCGCATCGCCTGCGAGAACGGCTTCGACAACGCGCACATCCTGGTGCACAAGGACAACACCATCGTCCATGCCATGGACTGGGTCCTGCCGCTGGGCCTGCTGCCCACCGGCGACGACTGCATCAGCGTGGTGGAGGAGGAGAACGGCCCGAAAGGCCTGATGCAGTGGCTGTTCACCGACAAGTGGGCGCCGGTGCTGGAGAACAAGGAACTGGGCCTGAAGGTCGAGGGCGTCAACGGCCGCTTCTACCGCACCTCGGTGGTGCTGCCGGGCGTGCTGATGGTGGAGAACTGGCCGGGCGACCACATGGCGCAGTACGAGTGGTACGTGCCCATCACCGACGACACCCACGAGTACTGGGAAATCATCGTCCGCGTGTGCAACACCGAGGAAGAGCGGACCAAGCACCAGTACCGCTTCGACCGCGTCTACGAGCCGCTGTGCCTGCACGGCTTCAACGACTGCGACCTGTACGCCCGCGAGGCCATGCAGAACTTCTACTACGACGGCACCGGCTGGGACGAGGAACAACTGGTCGCCACCGACGTCTCGCCGATCACCTGGCGCAAGCTGGCCTCGCGCTGGAACCGCGGCATCGCCAAGCCCGGCCGCGGCGTGGCCGGCGCGGTCAAGGACACCAGCCTGATCTTCAAGCAGACCGCCGACGGCAAGCGCCCGGGGTACAAGGTCGAGCAGATCAAGGACTGACCGCCAGCCCGACCCGGCCTGCGCTCCAGGCCGGGTCACCTTCCCAGGGGAACCCCCATGCCGCAGATACCCGGCTCCAGCAGCCATTTCGTCACGCTGGACGGCGTGCGCCTGCACTACCGTCTGGTCGAGGGCCCCAGCGACCGCCCGCCGGTGATCTTCACCCACGGCGGCGGCCCGGGCTGCACCGCCTGGAGCAACTTCCGCCTCAGCGCCGCGGCCTTCTGCGCGCGGCACCGCTGCTATTTCCTCGACCTGGCGCAGTTCGGCCAGTCCGCGATGGTGCCGGTGCAGGGCCCGGTCTTCAGCTGGCACGCGCGCAAGCTGCTGGGCTTCATGGATGCGCTGGGCATCGCCCGGGCGCACCTGGTCAACCAGTCCTTCGGCGGCTGCGTGGCGATCCGCTTCGCCGCCGAGCATCCCGAGCGCGTCGGCAGCCTGCTGCTGATCGGCTCGCAACCGGTGGAGCGTGGGGTGATGCAGCCGCTGCCGCTGTTCAGCAAGCACGCCGCCGGGCTGATAAGCGACTACTACCTGGCCGACGGCGGGCCGAGCCTGGACAAGATGGCGGCGCTGATGCGCCGCTACGAACTGCATGACGACGCCCGCCTCGACGAGGAGACCCTGCGCCTGCGCTTCGAGGCCAGCGCCAACCCCGGCTTCATCGCGCTGCTGCAGACCCCCGGGGCCTTCGGCGAGTGGGAGAACCTGATGCCGGTGTTCTCCCGGGTGCTGGCGCCGACGCTGATCTGCTGGGGGCTGCACGACTGGTTCGGCGGCGTCGACGTGCCGATGCTGATGCTCAACCAGTTCGCCGACGCCCGCCTGCACGTGCTGGGCAACCTGGCGCACCACCTGCAGAGCGAGGCGCCGGACGAGTTCAATGCGCTGGCGCTGACCTTCATCGGAGGGCACGAATGAACGCCTCGAGCGAACTGCACTACCTGGAAATGTACGAGCTGTCGCGGCTGATCCGCAGCGGCAAGCTGTCGCCGGTGGAGGTGGTCGAGGCGCAGCTGGCGCGCATCGAGCGCCTGGAGCCGCAACTGCACAGCTACGCCTGCGTCACCGCCGAACTGGCCCTGGAACAGGCCCGCCAGGCGGAGCGCGAGCTGATGCGCGGCGAATGCCGCAGCCCGCTGCATGGCATCCCCATCGCGGTGAAGGACCTCTTCGACACCGCCGGGGTGCCGACCTGCGCCGGCATGCCGCTGCTGCGCGGCCGCGTGCCGCAGCAGGACGCCACCGTGGTCGCGCGCCTGTGCGAGGCCGGCGCGGTGCTGCTCGGCAAGCTGCAGATGACCGAGGGCGCCTTCGCCATCCACCACCCGAGCCTGGTCGCGCCGAACAACCCCTGGCATGCCGGGCATTGGGCGGGCGCGTCCTCCAGCGGCTGCGGGGTGGCCACCGCCGCCGGGCTCTGCTACGCCTCGCTGGGCAGCGACACCGGCGGTTCGATCCGCTTCCCCTGCGCGGCCAATGGCCTGACCGGGCTGAAGCCGACCTGGGGGCGGGTCAGCCGGCATGGCTGCTTCGAGCTGGCCGCCAGCCTCGACCACATCGGCCCTATCACCCGCAGCGCGCGCGATGCGCTGTTCCTGCTGTCGACCATCGCCGGCCACGACCCGCAGGACCCCACCTCGCTGCCCAGCGTGTGCCTGGAGATTCCCGGCCTGGACGAGTCGTTCCAGGGCCTGCGCATCGGCGTGGACGAGGCCTGGCTGAGCGACGGCGTCGACCCGCTGATCCAGCGGGCGCTGCAACAGGTCATGGAGATCGTCCTGCAGGGCGGCGGCAAGCTGCTGCGCGTGCGCATGCCCGACACCCGCGCGGTGAGCGCCAACTGGGAGGCCCATTGCGGCGTGCAGACCGCCGTCGCCCATGCCGCCACCTACTCGCAGCACGCAGCGGAATACGGGCCGGCGCTGAGCCGCCTGATCGACGGCGGGCGGGCGCTTTCGGGCATGGACTACCAGCGCATCCTGCTCGCCGCGCAACGCTTCACCGGCGAGCTGGAAAGCCTGCTGACCCAGGTCGACCTGCTGCTGGCCCCGGTGCAGCCCTACGCGGCGCCGAGCCACGAGCAACTGGCGGCCCTGGCGCTGGACGCGGAGGCCAATCGCCGGCTGATCCAGTTCACCGCGCCCTTCAACGTCAGCGGCCATCCGTGCCTGAGCCTGCCCTGCGGCTTCACCCCGCAAGGCCTGCCGCTGGGGTGCCAGTTCATCGCCGGCAAGGGCGGCGAGGCCGTGCTGTGCCGGGCGGGCATGGCGCTGCAGAAGGTGAGCGACTGGCACCGCAGGCACCCGCCGGGCATCTGAGCGCTTTCTTGCGCTGCCGGGATAAAGGCCCCGCCCACGGGAGTGTGCGGGGCAAGGGCGGTTCATAAGATCGGGCTGAGCCTGCGGCGCCGTGTTTCTCGCGGCGGGTACGGGCCCGGATGCAACCCAGAGAACAACAAAATGAACGAAATCCATGCGTGCCCCAGCGCCGGGCAGAAAGACGACAGCCACTACCGCCAGGAGCACCGCCGTTCGCTGGCGGAGCCGCGGGCATTCTGGGCCGAGCAGGCGCGGCACCTGCACTGGCACCGCCCCTGGGACGAAGTGCTCGACGAAAGCCGGGCGCCCCTGTACCGCTGGTTCGCCGGGGCCGAGTTCAACACCTGCTACAACGCCCTCGACCGCCACGTCGAGGGCGGGCGCGCCGAGCAGGCCGCGCTGATCTACGACAGCCCGGTCAGCGGCCGCTGCGAAACCTACAGCTACCGCGAGCTGCGCGACCTGGTGGCGCGCTTCGCCGGCTGCCTGCGGGCGCTGGGCGTGGAGCGCTCGGACCGCGTGGTCATCTACATGCCGATGGTGCCCGAGGCGCTGATCGCCATGCTCGCCTGTGCGCGGATCGGCGCGGTGCATTCGGTGGTGTTCGGCGGCTTCGCCGCGCCGGAGCTGGCCAAGCGCATCGAGGACGCGCAGCCGAAGCTGGTGGTGACGGCCTCCTGCGGCATCGAGCCGACCCACACGCTGGCCTACAAGCCGCTGCTGGACCAGGCCATCGTGCTGTCGGCGCACAAGCCCGCGCACTGCATCCTGCTGCAGCGCCCGCAGCTGCGGGCCGAACTCGTTCCCGGGCGGGACCTCGACTGGCAGGCGGCCATGGCCGCCGCGCAGCCGGTGGACTGCGTGCCGGTCGCGGCCACCGACCCGCTGTACGTGCTCTACACCTCCGGCACCACCGGCAAGCCCAAGGGCGTGGTGCGCGACCACGGCGGCCATGCCGTGGCCCTGCATTACTCGATGCGCGCGGTGTACGCGGCGAAGCCGGGCGAGGTCTTCTGGGCCGCCTCCGACGTCGGCTGGGTGGTCGGCCATTCCTATATCGTCTATGCGCCGCTGCTGCTCGGCTGCACAACGCTGCTCTACGAAGGCAAGCCGGTGGGCACGCCGGATGCCGGGGCGTTCTGGCGGGTGATCGCCCAGCACCGCGTCAGCACCTTCTTCACCGCGCCCACCGCGCTGCGGGCGATCAAGAAGGAAGACCCCCAGGGCGAGCGGCTGCGGCACCACGACATCGGCTGCCTGCGGGCGCTGTTCCTCGCCGGCGAGCGTTCCGACGCCGACACCATCGCCTGGGCCCAGTCGCTGCTCGGCGTGCCGGTGGTCGACCACTGGTGGCAGACCGAACTGGGCTGGCCGGCCATCGCCAACTGCCAGGGCATCGAGGCGCTGCCGGTCAAGCCGGGCTCCTCCAGCGTACCGGTGCCGGGGTTCGACCTGCAGGCGCTCGACGCCGAGGGCGCGCCGGTCGCCGCCGGGCAGATCGGCAACCTGGTGCTGAAGCTGCCGTTGCCGCCGGGCACCCTGCCGACGCTGTGGAACGACGTGCAGGGTTACCTCGACAACTACCTGGCGCGCTACCCCGGCTACTACCTGACCGGCGATGCCGGCTACCTCGACGCCGACGGCTACGCCTGGATCATGTCGCGCATCGACGACATCATCAACGTGGCCGGCCACCGCCTCTCGACCGGGGCGATGGAGGAGGCGCTGGCCGGGCACGCGGACGTCGCCGAATGCGCGGTCATCGGCGTCGCCGACCCGCTCAAGGGGCAGTTGCCCCTGGGCCTGGTGGTGCTCAAGGCCGGCGTCCGGCGCCCGGCGGAGGACCTCGAACGGGAGCTGATCGCGCGGGTGCGCGAGCAGATCGGCGCGGTGGCCTCGTTCAAGACCGTGCTGATAGTCGCGCGCCTGCCGAAGACGCGCTCGGGCAAGGTGCTGCGCTCCACCATGCGGGCCCTCGCCGATGGCCAGACGCCCGTGGTGCCGGCGACGATCGACGACCCGCGGGTGCTCGACGAAATCGCCGCGGCGCTGGGCAAACGCTGAAACGTACCCCGGCGGAGGTTCCCGCAAGGGAGCGTCCGCCCCACCTTCGAAGGGGAGGAGAGACATGGGCCTGCACACGGGCAGAGTCATCCGCATCGACCAGCCGGGCGGCCCGGAGGCGCTGCGCGTGGTCGAGGTCGCCGTCGGCGAGCCCGGCCCGGGCGAGGTGCGTATCCGCCACCACGCCGTCGGCGTGAACTTCCTCGACATCTACCAGCGCAAGGGCCTGTACGGTCTGCCGTTCCCGCTGCAGCTCGGCATGGAAGGGGCCGGCGTGGTCGAGGCGGTCGGCGCCGGCGTGGAGCACCTGCGCGCAGGCGACCGCGTGGCCTACGCCGGCTTCCCGCCGGGCGCGTACTGCGACGTGCGGCTGATGCCGGCGATGACGGTCTGCCGGCTGCCGGACGCGATCGGCTTCGAGACCGGCGCGGCGATGATGCTCAAGGGCTGGACGGCCTGCTACCTGCTGACGCGCTGCCCCCGGTGGAAGGGCTGCACCCCGGCGATAGCGTGCTGTTCCATGCGGCGGCGGGCGGCGTGGGCCTGATCGCCTGCCAGTGGGCGAGGGCGCTCGGCCTGCAGCTGATCGCCACCGCCGGCAGCGACGAGAAGTGCCGGCTGGCGCTGGAGCATGGCGCCGCGCACGCGATCAACTACCGCCGCGAGGACTTCGTCGAGCGGGTGCGGGAAATCACCGGCGGGCGCGGCGTCAAGGTGGTGTACGACTCGGTCGGCCGCGACACCTTCGAAAAGTCCCTCGACTGCCTGGCGCCGTTCGGGCTGCTGGTGGCCTATGGCGACGCTTCCGGCCCCGCGCCGGCCATCGCGCCGCTGCAACTGGTGAGCAAGGGTTCGCTGTACCTCACCTACCAGGGCCTGTGGCACCACGTGTCGAGCCGTGAACGGGCCCAGGCGCTCAGCGACGAGCTGTTCGCCAGGGTGGCGCGGGGCGACGTGCGGATTCCGGTCATGCAGCGCTATCCGCTGGAGCAGGCCGCCGCCGCGCACCGTGACCTGGAGGCCCGGCGCACCTCGGGTTGCATCGTGTTGTTGCCGGCGGGCGCCTAGTTCCATCGCCCGCCGGTTTTCTGTAGCTCCTTATGTAGCTCCTTGGTTTGCCCGTGCCCTTGGGCACGGGATTTTTTTCCAGCCCATACCGGGCAGGGCGCTTCGCGGGGTAGGGTAGGCGCGTGCGGGCCGGCGCGGCGAAGCGGGAACCTGGCATGGCGATTTCCCTTGGGAGGCGAAGATGACGACAGTGCCCGACAGCTGCCACCTGAACCGCGATGCGCTGCTGCATTCGCAGGACCTCGACGAGACGCGCCGGCTGGTGGCCTCGGTGTTCTGCGAGCACCGCCTGGAGCTGCGCCAGGCGGCGACGCGCCTGGACTACCGGCACCAGCACCTGCGTACCGAACAACTGAGTTTCAGCAGCATGCGCTACGGCGCCGAGGTGCACATCCGCCCCGGCGAGCTGGGCTCGTTCTACCTGGTGCAGCTGCCCTTCGCCGGCCACGACCGCCAGCGGATCGGCCGCCGCGAGCTGCTCAGCGATAGCCTGCACGGCAGCATCCACGCGCCTGACGAGAGCCTGGAGATGAACTGGAGCGGCGACTGCCAGAAGCTGGTGGTGCGCATCGAGCGCGGCGCCCTCGAACGGCACGCCGGCGCGCTGCTCGACCACGACCTGCGCCAGCCCCTGGCGTTCCATCCGCTGATGGACCTGCGCAACCCCGCCGGGGCGGTCTGGGGACAGACGGCGCGGCAGCTGTTCGACGTGCTGCAGCGTGCCCCGCAGCTGTTCGAGATGCCCCTGGTCAGGGCGCAGTTCGAGCAGACGCTGATGACCACGCTGCTGACCTGGCAGCCCAATACCTTGAGCGAGCGGCTCGGCGAGCCCTCGGCCCAGGTCCTGCCGCGCCACGTCAAGCGGGCCGTCGACTACATCCAGGCCCACGCCGAGCAGCCGATCAGCGTGGAGACGCTGGCGGCCATCGCCGGCGTCAGCGGCCGCTCGATCTACCACGGCTTCCAGCGCTTCCTCGGCGTCAGCCCCATGCGCTACCTGCGCGACGTGCGCATGGAGCGCGTGCACCAGGACCTCAAGGACCCGCGCCAGCCCGCTCGGGTGACCGAGATACTCGCCCGCTGGGGCTTCTTCCAGTTCGGCCGCTTCGCCATCGAGTACCGCCAGCGCTACGCCGAGACGCCACGCCAGACCCTGGCCCGGGGCCGTGCCTGAGGCCCCCGCGAGCTTCTTGCAGTATTCGCATGATCGCTGCAGGGCCTGCATATTCGCTGTATCCGCCTTGCTCCACATTGACGGCCGTGGCTGCACCCGCAGCCACCGCCAAACTTGATGATGGAGTAGGACCGCATGAGAAGAATAACTATCGTCGGTGCCGGACAGGCCGGGCTGCAACTGGGCATCGGCCTGCTCAAGCAAGGCCATGACGTCACCCTGGTCTCCAACCGCAGCGCCGCGGACATCGCCGCCGGCCGGGTGCTGTCCAGCCAGTCGATGTACGACATGGCCCTGGGCTTCGAACGCGAGCTGGGCCTGGCTTTCTGGGACGACAGCTGTCCGCCCACCGTGGGCGTGCACATGCGCGCCGGCAACGCCGAGGGCCTGATGGTCGACTGGCGCGCGCCGATGAAGGCCCCCGGCCAGTCGGTCGACCAGCGGATCAAGATGCCGCGCTGGATGCACGAGTTCGAGCGCCTGGGCGGCCGGCTGCTGATCGAGGAGGCGGGGCTGGAGGACCTGGAGCGCTACGCTGCCGCCTCAGACCTGGTGATAGTCGCCAGCGGCAAGGGCGAGATCGGCAAGCTGTTCGAGCGCGACGCCGAGCGCAGCACCTTCGACCGCCCCATGCGCACCATCTCGCTGACCTACGTGCACGGCATGCTGCCCCGCGAGGACTACAGCGCGCTGAACATCAGCATCAACCCCGGCATCGGCGAATACGTCAACTTCCCCTGCCTGACCTTGAGCGGGGCAGGGGACATCATCAACCTCGAATGCATCGAGGGCGGCCCGATGGACCGCTGGGCGGAAGTCAGCACGCCGGCGGAACACCTGGCCCTGGCCGTGGAGCTGATCGAGCGCTTCTTTCCCTGGGAGGCCCCGCGCTGCCGCAACCTGCGGCTGACCGACGACCTTGGCATCCTGGTCGGGCGCGTCACGCCCACCGTGCGCAAGCCCATCGGCTACCTGCCGTCCGGGCGCACCGTGCTGGGCATGGCCGACGTGCTGGTGCTCAACGACCCCATCACCGGGCAGGGTTCGAACAACGCCAGCAAGTGCGCCCGCGTCTACCTGGACGCCATTCTCGAACAGGGGCAGGCGCCCTTCGACGACGCCTGGAAGAACGCCACCTTCGAACGCTACTGGGACTACGCCCAGTGGGTCGCGCGCTTCACCAACACCCACCTGCTGCCGCCGCCGGAATCGGTGCTCAAGGTGTTCACCGCCTGTGCCGCCGACCCGGCGCTGGCCGCCGCCGTGGCCAATGCCTTCGACGACCCGAAGAGCCTGGCGCCCTGGTACTACGACAGCGCCGAGGCCGAGCGCTTCATCGCCTCCTTCAGCGCCGCGCGAGGGTGACCGCCATGCCCGTACAGCACAACAAAGCGGCCGGCGCGCTCGTCGCCTGCCTACTGCCGCTGCAGGCCGCCTGGGCCACCCAGGGCACCTTCCCGCATGGCTACGGCGTCAAGTCCGAGGGCATGGGCGGGGTGGTCATCGCCCTGCCGCAGGACTCGCTGGCCGGCGCCTCCAACCCGGCCGGGATGGTCGCGGTCGGCGACCGCCTGGACGTCGGCGCCGCCTTCCTCAAGGCCGACAACGGCGCCGAGTTCGCCGGCACCACGATCAGCGGCTCCAAGGACCGGGACCTGTACGTGATCCCGCAGTTCGGCGCCAACAAAATGCTCGACGACGTCAGCAGCCTGGGCATCTCGGTGGTCGGCAACGGCGTGGGCACCGCCTACGCCCGCGACGCCGACTTCGGCGGGCTGCGCAACCCCGGCTCGCAGTTCCAGCAGATGGTCGCCACCGCCAGCTACGCGCGCAAGCTCAACGAGCGGCACAGCGTCGGCGTGGGCCTGATGCTGCTGCGCCAGGTGCTGGACATCGACGGCACCGCCAGCATCGGCCTGCCCCAGGGGCGCGACGAGTCCTATGGCGCCGGCCTGCGGCTGGGCTGGATGGGCCAGCTGACGCCTGAGTGGAGCCTGGGCGCCAGCTACGCCACCCGCGGCTACATGTCGAAGATGCACCGCTTCGACAAGCTGCTGGCCGATGGCGGCGACCTCGACATGCCGTCCAACTGGGCCCTGGGCGTGGCCTGGAAGCATGGCCCGCTGACCCTCGCCGCGGACATGCAGAAGGTCTACTGGAGCGACGTCAGGTCCCTCGGCAACCCCGGCGTGAGCCGCGCCACGGGCGCCCCCGGGGACTCCGACGGGCCTGGCTTCGGCTGGCGCGACCAGCGCATCTGGCGGGTGGGCGCGGCCTGGGACCTGAACCAGCGGCTGACGCTGCGGGCCGGCTACAACGACGCCAACCAGCTGCTCGATGGCCACGACACCTACCTGGGCATCCTGGCGCCGGCCGCCAACCACAGGCACGTGACCTTCGGCGGCACCTACCGCTTCACCGGCGGCCACGAACTGTCCCTGGCCTACGCCCGTTCCTTCAAGGACAAGGTGGAAGGCGAGGGCGCCGGCCCGGATGCGGTCACCTCGCCGTACATGGGCCAGCACTGGCTGTCGGTGAGCTACGGCGTGGCGTTCTGAGCGGAGGCATTGCCATGATCGAAAGAGCCCAACTGCGGCAGGCCCTCGGCCAGTTCGCCACCGGCGTCACCATCGTCACCACCCTGGACGGCGAGAGCTGGCCCATCGGCGTCACGGCGAACAGCTTCAACGCCGTTTCGCTGGAGCCGCCGCTGGTGCTGTGGAGCATCAGCAAGTCCGCCTACAGCTACCCCGCGTTCGCCGGTTCCGAGCACTTCGCCGTGCACGTGCTGGGGGAGGGGCAGCGGGCGCTGTCCGACCGCTTCGCCCAGGCCTCGACGGACAAGTTCGCCGGCCTGGAGGTCGGCACCGGCGTGGGCGGCGTGCCCTTGCTGCCGGGCTGCCTGACGGTGTTCGAGTGCGCCACCGAGCACCGCTACGACGGCGGCGACCACCTGATCCTGGTCGGCCGCGTGCTGCGCATGGCAGCGCCCGAGCCGGACATGCGGCCGCTGCTGTTCCACCGCGGGCGCTACCAGGACCTGGCCCACGCGCAGAGCGCCTAGCGGGCCCGCACGGCGGCCCGGGAGGGGCCGCCGTTTCTCCTCCTGCGGCGCTGGGTTTATTTGCGCTGGCGGGATAACCGGGGAACCCATTGGAGTGTGGGCGCCACCCCCGGTTCCTATGATCGGGCCATGACAACGAAAGACGCCCTGCCTGCTCCGGAGGCCTTGCAATGATTGGATACACGCTGTTGGGCAGCAACCACCTGGAACGCGCCCGCGCCTTCTACGGCGCCTTCCTCGGCGCCATGGGCGCCACCGCGCTGCTGGAGTCCCCGCGCCTGAGCCTCTACGGGCGGACCCCGGAGCAGCCGATGCTGGGCGTCTGCACGCCCTATGACGAACAGGCCGCGCAGCCGGGCAACGGCAACATGGTCGCCCTGGCGGCCGGCTCCCGCGAGCGGGTGGAGCAGCTGCACGAGCTGGCCCTGGCGCTGGGCGGCAGCGACGAAGGACGGCCCGGCGAGCGTTTCCCGGGTTTCTACATGGCCTATTTCCGCGATCCGGACGGCAACAAGCTGGCGCTCTTCCACAAGGACTGAGCCGGCGGGCCGGACCGCCGCCGGCGCGCCGGGCCACCGCACCATCGACGTATCCCGTGGGACCCCACTCATGAAAGACCAGACACACCAAGTCACCGTGAACTTCTCCGACGGCGTCAGCCGCAGCTTCAGCGTCGCGGCCGACGCCAGCATCCTCGACGCCGCCCTGAAGGCGCAGGTGCCGCTGCTGTACCAGTGCCGTTCCGGCAGCTGCTCCAGCTGCATCGCCCACCTAGCCGACGGCGAGGCGGTCACCCGCCCCGGCGCCAGCTCCACCCTGCTGGCCAGCGAGTACGCCGCCGGCCAGCGCCTGCTGTGCCTGTGCCAGGCACAAACGGACTGCACCTTCGAGCTGGCCTACGGCAGCGAGGTCGGCTCGGGCGCGGCCGGGGAGGTGCATGCCTTCGTCGACTCGGCCGAGCGTATCGCCAGCAACGTGGTGCGCCTGCGCCTGGAACTGGCCGAGGGCGAATGCCTGGACTTCCGTCCCGGGCAGTTCATGCAGATCCAGGTGCCGGGCTTCGAGGTGCTGCGTAGCTACTCGCCGTCCAGCACCCCCGCCGACCTGCCGAAGCTGGAGTTCCTCATCCGCCTGCTGCCCGGCGGCGCCATGTCCAGCTACCTGGAAGAGCAGGTCAGGCCCGACGAGGTGCTGACCCTCAGCGGCCCCTACGGCGCCTTCTTCCTGCGCGAGGAGAAGCGCCGCGCCCCGCACATCTTCGTCGCCGGCGGCACCGGCCTGGCGCCGATCCTGTCGATGATCGACACCCTGCACAAGCTCGGCGGGCGCAAGCCGCCGATGCTCCTGAGCTTCGGCTGCGCCACCCCGGAAGTGCTGTTCGGCCTCGGCGAGATCGAGCTGCGCAAGCAGTGGCTGCCGAGCCTGGAAGCGCGCATCTGCGTGGACCGCGAGCCGCGCGAGGGCCTGCACCACGGCAGCCCGGTCAGCGCCCTGCGCGAGGGCGACGTGAGCGGCCCGGACTGCGTGGCCTACCTGTGCGGCCCCCAGCCGATGATCGATGCCGCCACGGCGCGGCTGATCGAGCTGGGCGTCGCCCCCGAAAACATCTTCAGCGAACAGTTCGTCGCTAGCCACTGAGGGCGCCAGCATGCAACCCACCACCTCCATGCCGTTCTCCGCCGAGCAGATGAAATGGTACGAGCAGGCCTGCGCCAGGCTCGACGCCAGGCGCCTGCAGGACCTGCTGTTCGCCATCACCGACATCCACAGCCCCACCGGCTCGGCCCGGGCCGTGGGCGAGTTCATGACCGCCCACCTGAAGCAGATCGGCATGCCCGCCCGCTACCAGCCGATGAGCTTCACCAGCGGCAACGTGCTGGGCGAACTGCGCGGCAGCGGCGGCGGCGCCAGCGTGATGCTGTACGCGCCGCTGGACACCCACCTGGAATGCGACGAGGCCGAGAAGCTGCTGACCGGCGAAGCCGGGCAGGCCGACATGCTGCCCAAGGCCCAGCAGGTCGACGACTGGGTGTTTGGCCTCGGCGCCTCCAACCCCAAGGGCATGATCGCCACCCTGACCGAAGTGGCCACCGCGCTGATCGAGGCCGGGGTGCCGCTGACCGGCGACCTGCTGCTGGGGCTGGCCGACGGCGGCATGCCGGTGGACATCTCGGCGCGCCAGCATTCGGGCATGTCCAACGGCGTGCTGCATCTGCTCAACCGCGGCGCCGCGCCGGACTTCGCCATCATCATGAAGCCGTGGAACTGGGTGTACCACGAGGAGCCGGGCATGGCCTGGTTCAAGCTGCGCGTCTACGGCAGCCTCGGCTATGCCGGGGTGCCGCGCGGCACCCCGGGCTTCCGCAGCTCGGTGGTGCCGGCGGCGGCGGTGGTCGGCGAGCTGGAGCAATGGATCATCGACTACGCCGAGCGCAACACCTCCGGGGTGGTCAAGCCCCACGGCTGGATCGCCGGCATCCGCGGCGGCGACGTCGAGCGCCCGGCGTTCCCCTCGGCGGTCACCGAAATCTTCTTCGACGTGCGCATCAACCCGCGCAGCAGCCCGGGCGACGTCAAGGCGCAGTTCGCCGCATTCGTCCGCGACCTGCAGGCGCGGCGCCCCGACCTGGAACTGGAGTGGGACATGTACGGCTCCGTGCCCGGCGGCAGCACCGACCCGCAGAACTGGATCGTCCAGTCGTGCAAGCGCGGCTGGGAGCACATCGAGCGGCGCCCGCACGGCACGCCCGACTGGCTCGGCGGCCAGACCGACGGCGCCGCGCTGCGCCGCTACGGCGTGCCCACCGCGCGCATCGGCTGGCCGTGGCCGGCGCAGGGCGCGCCCTTGCCGGTGGCCGAGGGCCTGGGCGGCATGGGCGCGACCTACGTGCCCGACCTGATGCCCTGCGCGCGCAAGATCCTCTACGCGCTGATCGATACCCTGACCCGTCCACGCCAGCAACTGGGCCTCTGAGGGAGAACGCAGATGCGCAAGCGCGTGAAAATGATCTTCCCCGTGCCGCTGAGCGAGCAGACCCGGCCCCTGGTCGAGTCCCAGCTGCCGGCTGCGTTGCAACGCCCGGACATCGAGGTGTGCTTCGTCGGCGCCGGCAGCGTCTCGACCCTGGCCGACAGCTACTACGACATGGTGCTGATGGAGCTGGCGGTGATCGAGGCCGGCATGCGCGCCGAGGAGGAGGGCTTCGATGCCGTGTGCATCAACACCGTCAGCGATTCGGGCCTGGCCGCGCTGCGCGCCCGGCTGTCGATCCCGGTGCTGGCGCCGGGGCAGAGCGCCTTCCACCTGGCCTGCGCCCTGGGCCACAAGTTCAGCGTCCTGACCATGTGGCCGCGGTGGTTCCCGCTGTACCGCAAGACGCTCAGGGAGTACGGCCTCGAATCGCGGCTGGCCTCGCTGCGCTCCATCGACGTGCGCCCGGACACCGAGGCCCTGCTGCAGGGCAAGGAAGAGGTGGTCTTCGCCAAGCTGCTGGACGCCGCCCGGCTGGCCATCCACGAGGACGGCGCCGAGGTGATAGTGCTGGGCTCCACCACCATGCACCAGTCCCACGCCTTCCTCAGCCAGCACCTGGACGTCCCGGTGCTCAACCCCGGCGTCATCGCCTACAAGCTGTGCGAGGTGCTGCTCGACCTCGGCCTCGCCCACAGCAAGCTTGCCTATCCCAGTCCGGAGCGACTCAAGGACGAGGCGTTCAGCCGTTGAACGGAGCCACCGCATGAAACTCTTCCAAGACTCCCCGAGCCTTGCCGACCTGACCATCGCCGAAGCCGTCACGGCGTTCCTCGATGGCGTACTGAGCAGCACCGAACTGGTCTGCGCCTGCCTGGACCGCGCCGAGGACGGCCGCGAGCTGAACGTCTACGTCACCCTCAACGGCGACGGCGCGCTGGCCGAGGCCAAGGCCGCCGACGCCGCGCGCCGCGCGGGGCGGCGGCAGAAGCCGCTGTCCGGCATTCCCATCGTGGTCAAGGACAACATCCACGCCGCGGGCCTGCCATGCACCGCCGGCACGCCGGCGCTGGCCGGCTTCGTCCCGCGCCAGGACGCGCCGACGCTGCAGCGCCTGCGCGACGCCGGGGCGATCCTGCTGGGCAAGACCAACATGCACGAGCTGGCCTTCGGCGCCACCGGCTACAACGCCGCCTTCAACACCGGCAGCCAGCCCGGCGTGCGCAACGCCTACGACAGCGAGCGCATCGCCGGCGGCTCGTCCTCCGGCAGCGCCGCGGCACTGGGCGCGCGCATGGCCCTGGCGGCGCTGGGCACCGACACCGGCGGCTCGATGCGCATCCCCTGTGCGCTCAACGGCTGCTCCTCGCTGCGCCCCAGCGCCGGCCGCTACTCCAGCGAAGGCGTGATCCCCATCGCCCGCAGCCGCGACACCGTGGGGCCCATGGCCCTGTGCATGGCCGACGTCGCCCTGCTCGATGCCTTGATCAGTGACGAATACGCGTTGCCGCCGGTGAGCCTGGACGGGCTGCGCCTGGGCATCGTCGAGGACTTCTGGAGCAACCTCGACGACGACGTCCGCGAGGTGGCCGAGGCCGCCCTGGCGAAGCTTTCCAGCCATGGCGTGAGCCTCGTCGAGCTGCCCGGGACGCGCCTGCAGGAACTGAACCGCGCCGTCGGCTTCCCGGTGGTGATCCACGAGGCCTACGACTCGATGGTCGCCTACCTGCGCGACGAGGGGCCGGGCATCAGCATCGAGGAACTGGCCCGGGACATCCACAGCCCGGACGTGCGCGCCATCTACGAGCAGTGGGTGCTGCCGCGCAAGGCGCCGGGGAAGGGCGGGCTGGTGGACGTCGCGCCGCTCTACGAGGCGGCGCGGAACACTGCCCGCCCGGCGCTGAAGGAGCACTACCAGGACTTGTTCGAGCAATACCGGCTGGATGCCCTGGTGTTCCCCACCACGCCCATAGTGGCGCCGCCGGCCAGCAACCAGGTCAACCTGCCGGAGTTCTTCGAGCGGCTGATCCAGAACACCGAGCCGGCCGCCAGCGCCGGCCTGCCGGGCATCCAGCTGCCCATCGGGCTGGGCCCGCGCACGGGGCTGCCGGTGGGCCTGGAACTGGACGCGCCCTTTGGCTCGGACCGCCGCCTGCTGGCCGTGGGCATCGCCCTCGAAGCCGTGCTCGGGCGCATCCCGCCGGCCTGACGCCGGCCGCTTTCCCTGGAGGAGCAAGCATGAATCTGGACAACAAGGTGATAGTCGTGACCGGCGGCGGCAGCGGCATCGGCCGCGAGGCCTGCCTGGCGCTCGCCAGGGCGGGGGCCCGGGTGGTGCTGGGCAACCGCGATGCGCAGGCGGGGGCGGAAGTGCTCGATGAGATCGCGGCGGCCGGCGGCCAGGCGCTGTTCCTGGCCACCGACGTGTCCCGCCCCGCCGACTGCCGCGCGCTGGTGGCGCTGGCCGTGGAGCGCTACGGGCGGCTCGACGGCGCCTTCAACAACGCCGGCCTGCAGCGCGCGTTCCACGACATCCACGAAACGCCCCTGGCAGAACTCGACGAGGTGGTCGACATCAACCTCAAGGGCGTCCTCTACATGATGAAGTTCGAAGCCGAGGCGATGCTGCGCACCGGCGGCGGCTCCATCGTCAACAACGCCTCGATCTTCGGCCTCAAGGCGATGCCGCGTACCGCCGCCTACGTGGCCGCCAAGCACGGCATCGTCGGCGCCACCCGCGCCGCGGCGCTGGACTACGCGACCCGCGGCATCCGCGTCAACGCCCTCTGCCCCGGGCCGATCAAGACGCCGAGCTTCGACCGCGTCACCGGCGGCGACGACCACCTGTACGACGACGGCGTGCCCATGCGGCGCATCGGCCAGCCCGGGGAGGTGTGCGCGGCGCTGCTGTGGCTGCTTTCCGGGCAGGCCTCCTACGTCACCGGGGCCACCCTCTCGGTCGATGGCGGGATGTCGGCGGAATGACACACACATGGACCAGCGCAGGAGAGGCGCAAGCATGATCAGGGCACTGAGCTACGTGATAGTCGGCACACCCAACCTGCCGGCCTGGCAGAAGCAGGCGGCGGAACACATCGGCCTGCAGGTGGAGGTGGTCGAGCCGGGGCGCTGCGTGCGCCTGCGCGCCGACCAGAAGGTCCAGCGCCTGCTGCTCGAAGCCTGCGAAGGCGAACCCAGCATGGGCATGGGCTTCGAGGTCGGGGACGCGGAGGAACTGGAGCAGGCCGCCCAGGCGTTGACGGCGGCGGGCTACCCGGTGACCCGCGGCACGGCGCAGGAGAACGCCCTGCGCGGCGTCGCCGGGATGCTGCATTTCCGCGACCCCGACGGCGTGCGCATCGAGGTGGCCTGGGGCCTGGCCGACGCCGCCAGCCCCTTCGTGCCGGGGCGCCCGCTGGGCGGTTTCCGCACCGGCGAGCTGGGCATCGGCCACGTGGCGCTGATCACCGCGCACTTCGAGCAGATGTGCCACCTCTACAAGGAGGTGCTGGGCTTCAAGGTCAGCGACCGCGCCCGGGCGCCGTTCCGCGTCGAGTTCCTCCACGTCAACCCGCGCCACCACACCCTGGGCATCGCCCACACCGGCGGGCCGGCGAAGATCTACCACATGATGCTGGAGTACAACGACTTCGACGACCTCGGGCGGGCCTACGACATGGCGCTGGCCGACCCCGAGTGCATCGGCGTCACCCTCGGCCGGCACATCAACGACCACGTCACCTCCTTCTACCTGAAGAACCCCGACGGCTGGATGTTCGAACTCGGCTGGGCCGGGCGCACCATCGGCCCCGACTGGGAGGTGGAAGAACTGCAGGGCATGAGCCTGTGGGGGCACGACCGCACCTGGCTGCCGCCGGACAAGCGCGAGGAGGCCAGGCAGATTCTCAAGCGCCTGGCCGCGCAGGGCATGCGTGCTCCCGTCGTTACCACCAGCCAGACCGCAAAGGCCAGACAATGACTACCCGGACATCGCCAGAAATCGCCAACAGCCTTCGCATCGGCGACTGCACCATCAACTACCACGACCAGGGCAAGGGCGAACCGATCCTGCTGATCCACGGCTCCGGCCCGGGCGTCACCGCCTGGGCCAACTGGCGCGGGGTGATCCCCGAACTCTCCGCGCGCGCCCGGGTGATCGCCCCGGACATGATCGGTTTCGGCTACACCCAGTGCCCGGCCGGCCGCCGGCTGGACCCCGAAGCCTGGGTCAACCAGCTGACCGGCCTGCTCGACGCCCTGGACATCGCCAGCGTCTCGGTGGTCGGCAACTCCTTCGGCGGCGCCATCGCCCTGGCCCTGGCCCAGCGCCACCCGCAGCGGGTGAAGCGCCTGGTGCTGATGGGTTCGGCGGGGCTCTCGTTCCCCATCACCGAGGGCCTGGAGAAGGTCTGGGGCTACCAGCCCTCGCTGCAGGCCATGGGCGAGCTGATGGGCGTGTTCGCCTACGACCATTCGCTGATCAACGACGACCTGGTGCGCATGCGCTACGAGGCGAGCATCCGCGACGACGTGCAAACGCGCTTCGCGCGGCTGTTCCCCGCGCCGCGCCAGCAGGGCGTGGAGATGCTCGCGCTGCCCGAGGCGGCGCTGCGCGAGCTGCCCCAGCAGACCCTGCTGATCCATGGCCGCGACGACCGGGTGATACCGCTGGAGGTCTCCGAGCGCCTGCTGCGCCTGATCCCCCATGCGCAACTGCACGTGTTCGGCGAGTGCGGGCACTGGGTGCAGATCGAGCGGGCGCGGGACTTCACCCGCCTGTTGATCGACTTCCTCACCAATGCAGCGGAGTGACCGCATGAACGCAACAGACATCCACGGCCGCTGGGAAATCCTCGCCTGGGAACAGCTCTACGACGACGGCCGCGTGGTCCACCCGATGGGCGTGGAACTGGAGGGCTTCATCGAATACGGGCCGCACGGCATGTTCTGCGTGGTCGCCAGGAAGAACCGCGAGCCGTTCCGCAGCGGCGGACAATGGTCGGCCAGCGACGCGGAGAAGGCCGCCGCCTACGGCAGCTACCTGACCTACGCAGGCGGC
Source organism: Pseudomonas sp. M1 (assembly GCF_022760135.1). Lineage (NCBI taxonomy): Bacteria > Pseudomonadati > Pseudomonadota > Gammaproteobacteria > Pseudomonadales > Pseudomonadaceae > Pseudomonas > Pseudomonas sp. M1. The sequence continues at coordinate 3,842,920 of NZ_CP094343.1, read as the reverse complement.
TACGAAGTGCAGGGCGACACCGTGCTGCACCACGTGCGCCACAGCCTGTTCCCCAACTGGGAGGGCGGCAGCCAACGGCGCATCGCGCAACTGGAAGGCGACGTCCTGGCGCTCAGCGCACGCCTGGAGGAGGGCACCCCCGAGGCGCGTACCGCCAGGTTGCTGTGGCGGCGGGTAGGGTAGCTGCCGCCGTTTCGATCCTGTTCCAGCAGAGTGCCCATCTTCGCCAGGGTGGGCGCTCGGTGCCGGATGGCCTGCCGCAGCTATTCGGGGTTGCGTCGAGTTTGTGGCCTTCATGGGCCCGCTTCCGCCCCTGCAGCCGGCAATGAAGAAATTTAATCTCAGGTGTTGCCAGCCTTGTCCCATTAGTCCATAATCCCGCCCATCGAAAGCGCAGAGCGATGAAAACTCTGTGTAATCAATAGGTTAGAGCTTGAAATAAAGCCAGGCCGAACAGAATTGCAGCAAGCCGCAGCGCGGTTTGCCAGGTTAAAAGGCTGAGTAGCAGAGTGGTTATGCAGCGGATTGCAAATCCGTGAACGCCGGTTCGATTCCGACCTCAGCCTCCAATAGAAAAGCCCCGTAGATCAAGGTCTACGGGGCTTTTTCTTTGCCTGCTGTAAGCCCGGCGATTTCCACTATTTCAGAATCATTTCCACTATCCGCGCGTCAACGTGTCGGGCTGACAACCTCGCCGACACGCCGATAAACGGTCTTCGTAATTTGCTCCTTGGAGTGCCCGAGTAGTTTGCTGGCGTCGGTCAGGTCATCGATTTCGCTTGCCGCCTTCGGTTGGATATCGCTGAACCTGAACTGCTTGATTCGATGGGCGAGGGGAGAGTCTCCAGCATCGATCGCAGCCTGCATGGCGGCCGCTCTAGACTCCTGCCACCGATTGCGCAACATGGCGTAGCTCAACCGCACCCCGTCGGGGTTGGTGATCAACCGTGAACTCGTGATGCCGGCCAACTTGCGGCGCTCCAGCAGGTCATCAATGAAGGTGCCCAGCCCAGTACGCTGGCCGGTCAGGTAGGTTAGGTCCATTGCGTCGCGTACCATCGTCACCGTAAGCCGCTGTCAGTATCGTGTGTCGCGGATGTCCTTCATCCGGCTCCGCCGGAAGATCGAACGCACCTATCCGGTGCTCAACATCCTGTCGCTGATAATCCTTCAGGACGTCCTGGAAGAGTTCGGTGTAGGTTTCGGGATTGAACCCTACGATGACCGCCATCCTGGTGATCAACTCACCAGGCGATATAGACGTTCGGTGCCGAGGTCAGCCAAGGCCTTGAGCCCTTCGCTGCTGACATCGCTCTGGAATACTTCCGGGAGGGTGTTGAAGAGGATCTCGTTCTGAACAGCCATGGCGCGGACTTTGGCCAGGTTTCGGCGCAGGGCGTCGTATTCTTCACCGATCACGGGTAGGCCAGATAGGGTGCTATCGGCAGGCACGGCCTCTTCTAGCTGGCGTAAGGTCTGCACGATCTCGGTGAAGGGCTGCTCGTTGAGCAGCGAATCCGGCACTTATCGCACAATTGGCCGAGAGCGGCCATGGCACGCTTGATGTCCTCACGAATCTTGGCCTTTTGGGCAAGCTCTTGTTGCTGATGCTGCTTGCCGGCCTTCTGGCTGTCCAATTTGAGGGCTGCTGCCAACTGGGCGCACGAGGTCGAAATGCTCAGCGCCAGGCTGAGCATCGCCACCCTGGCGAAAGGAACCTTCGTGCGAGCCATGCGGCTCTCCCGAGCAAACTACGGGCCAAAGGTGGCACTACAATTTAATGTGAGGCTGCTATGGCCGGCTCTACAACGGATTCAGAGCCGGGGCAGGGCGGTCATCAGCTCAGAGCAGAGCCGGGAGGGAAGGGCTGGCAGAAACGAAAAGCTCGGCACTAGGCCGGCGCGGGGGCAGCGGAAGAGTTAGTCTTCTCGCGGGCCGCCATTCAGGGCAGCTAGAACATGGACCGGATCATTATCGATGGCTCGGAGCAGCGCGCGAGCAGGCCCCTCGGGATCGCGGCGCCCTTGCTCCCAATTGCGCAGCGTGCCGACAGCAACATTGATTTTCCGGGCGAATTTGGCCTGGGACAGGCCAGTGGCGCGGCGGATTTCGCGAACCTTCACGGCGTCGATGTGGAATTCGCGGGAAGGTTGACGTTCGCCGCGCACGATCTCGTCCATCTGGGTCACGCTTTCGACCAGTTCAGCGAAGAGTTCTTTGTCCATGGCTATCTCCAGTTCTCAACGATCTGCCGAAGTACCTTTTTCTGATCGGCAGTCAGGTCCTCCTGCGATGTCTTGTCATAGACCAGCAGGAATGCAATTTGAGAGGCGGATGTGAAGTGGTAGTAGATGACCCGGGCGCCGCCTCTTTTCCCGTGGCCATTGGCAGCAATGCGAATCTTGCGCACGCCACCTGTGCCTTCAATGACTGCTCCGGCGTCCGGGTGGAGCGTTAGGTCTTCCTGAAGCTTGCGATAGGTCTCATCGTCTACTAGCGCGAGAATCCGCTTCGTGAAGACTGGCGTTTCGATGAAGATCATCCGTTTCTTCGTGCGTCATTGGCGTATGGCAAACTGTAGCTAATAGTGGCACTAGATTCAATGCTGGCTTTCTGTGCAGCTACTCAGGATCGGATTTGGCTTCCTGGATTGCCAGATCGGCCATGGCGCCTGCCATGGCGTCCGCGTTCTCGATCAGCGTCTCCAGATGGAGCTTCACGGCGTTCGAGGTTTCGGTTGAGCCTGGTTGCTCAACCCAAATCGCCAGCTCCTCGACAGCCGAGCCGATGGCGTTGATGTTCAGGTTGAGGCGGTAGAGTAGGGCGGGGAGGGGGAGTCGGCCATGGCAACCTCCTGGGCAGAGGTTTCAGCGTAGACCTTTGGCTAGAGGCTGGGCCTGCCTGGCCCTGAATGCAGGGTAAATTCGGCTGAAGCCCGCATGGTTGCTGGATCAGCACTTGGCCCAAACCTCTGGGCCTAGGTTCTGTACGAAAAGTACTGCCGTAGACAGCGCAGGCTGACCGACGGAGGCCGTGATTGGCTCGACCAGCAAATCCGCAAGGTCACGCTGATCGCGGATAGCTCGGTTGACCGCAAGGACTTCGAAGTCAGATGCATGCAGGCGTTCGGGCTGCCGGGCCAGCTCCGGCTGATCTACCCACAAGCGGCCTAACCCCAAGCCCAACGAAAAGCCCGCCTAGCGCGGGCTTCGTCGTTTCTGGCGATACGTTCTTTAAACCTGATTAAAAGCCGGGTTGCGGATCAAGAGAGAAGCTATGCCCTGTAGCTCTCACAGCTACAAGGTTCGGCGAGTGAATTTTCGCCCTTTCCAAAAGACACTGGGCGCATACCGAAGCGAAAGTGAAGTACACGGCAATGAGCGTCACCCCCTGTAGGGTTTTGTCCTGGCAGGTCGTGACGGCACGATTTGCTCACCGGCCAAAAAACAAACCCCCGAGAGCTGGCCGGCTCACGAGGGTTTCTATTTCCACCCCTTGTCAGACCCAAGGAGCAGAACATTCGTGGATCTTAGCAAGATCATTCGCGAGGTGCGAATCATGACTGACAAGCTGTCGCCGCCGCGCTTCTGGGCGCTCTGGCTGATCGGCATCATGCTTGCTGCTGGATACCTGTCTGGGAATCTTCCGTGGGACAAGTTGCTCGGATGACGCTGCAACCTTTTGCGTTGCGCCCGAGCCTGAAGCGCCTAGTGTGGACCTAGTTGTTTCAGGAGTTCAGTGTCTAAATCGCCAGATTTTAACGGATTGGCGATACTTTATGATTTCTTCCGCCCGGCCGGAGTAGCGTATCCAGGCAATCTCGAACAGGTACATTGGACATGCAACCAACACGGCTACCCCTGGTGTACGTGCGAGCGGCACATCGGAAAAAATGAATGAGTCTCGTAGTCCCATTGCGAGAACCCATAGCCCAAGCCAAAGTAAAAACAGAATCTGAGAGGTGTGGCCTCGGCTGACTTCACGTCCGATCCACGCTGTGTCGAAGCGATGCTTGCGGATCCACCTAAGGTTTCTTAGTTTCAGGTGCCTGAAAGAATTGCGAATCCAATTCGAGCGCTTAAGTCGCACCTTGCGGAGGAAAGCAGGAGCTCTATTTGTGAGCCATTTTGCGATCCACTGAGCCTTGCGGAGTAAGCGGACTATGGCCCAGACGCAGAAGGTGCTCCAGATGCCTGAAGCCGCGTTGTCCCATAGCCACTGGACTAGATCGATGAACGTGGCTGTTTTGAAGTACATGGCCGATCCTTGATTATTTGATCAGTCGTTTTTGGGTGGTTGTGGTGGCGGCGGTGGAGCTAAAGGGGCTTTGGTGGGCAGCGCGCTAATAATCAGGGTTCCGGCTATCTAGGTCATTGAGTATCTGTTAGGCATCCGCTGAGAATTGCTGAAATAGATAGTCGTAACCTGTGTCTCCCCGCCAGTAACGCCACCGCTGCCCATCAATGGATGCTCTGGATTTTACAGTGTTGTTCTCCTCGTCAGGCCAAGTCTGAACAGAAAAGAAGTTGCGATTTCTTATGAACAATAAAACTTCATTATCCCGAACTGACGAGGCGAGCTCTACATCCGCCTTTCTTTGCGCTGAAATCATAAGGGTCTAGGGAGCGCGGCCATTACGAAGCTGTGCTTCAAAAAAACTATTTATATATCCTTTCCTGGGCCTGTTAGGTGGTGCAGGACGGTCGCTCATTTCTGCGAGTGGCGCATAAGGTCAAAAGGCTACTTCAGGCCCTGCCGGCTATCCGCAAGCACGGCATGTATCTTCACGCTCCGGTGATGTGCCCTTCGCTGACGAAAGAGCACTGGGCTGAGATTTACAGCAAGGTCGACAGCCTGGGCGTTCCAAAGGTCAGGTTGTATGTGGTCGACGAGGAAAACGATGATTCCGGCGAGCCTGGGTGATGGGTGAAATGATCCACTACCGCTCGTCGAACTGGGATCGATGCAGAAAATCAGGCCACCGGAGAGAACACGGCTTCGTCTCCTCGGAGCAGGCGTGCTGCCCTTGCGGCGCACACGAAAAAGCCCCGTGGGTTCGCACCCACGGGGCTTCGGCATTCCAGTGCGGCGCTGGATTTACTTCTTGCCGCCGAGGGCGCCGCCCGCCGCGCCGCCCAGGCCGGCGCCGATGGCCGCGCCGGTGCTGCCGCCGAGCTTGTTGCCGATGAGCGAGCCACCGGCGGCGCCCAGGCCGCCACCGATGGCGGCCTTGGTCTTCCTGCCTTTCTTGGCGGTGGCCGCGCTACCTGCCGCGCCGCCGACGCCGGCGCCGATCGCGGCACCGGTGCTGCCGCCCAGTTGCTGGCCGACGACGTTGCCCAGGGCGCCACCCAGGCCACCGCCGACGGCTGCCTGGGTACCGCCGCCAGCCATGGCGGCTTGGGCGAAGAGCAGGCTCAGGGCCAGGGCGGGGAGTGCTTTGCGCATATTGCTAACCTCGAGGGATGAAGGGCGGCAGGCTTGCCGCCCGGGATGGTCGATGGAGCGTCCGGATCGCAGGGCGATCCGCAATGTGAATTCGCTGGCGGTGTCAGACCGGCCGTAGCCGTTCCGGTTCCCGGGGCGGCGGAATTCTACCGGGCCCGGCGCTGCGCCGCTCGTTTCCTTGCCTGCCGCTGAATGCCGGATGCCATCCATGGTTCGCCGTGGCATACTGGCACTTTGGAATTGCGCTGCTCAAGGATGAGAGATGTCGCGCTTCGAATGGCTCGTCGTGGCCGCCGCCTGTCTTTTCATCGCCTGCTATCTGGCGGTCTACCTGTTGCTCCCGTACGAAAACATCGCGCCCGGCTGGTTGCCGCTGCGCTAGGCCGCGCCGTCTAGAGTGAAGGGAAAGCCCGATCGCGGAGGGGCCCGGCATGGCTGGCGTGAATCGGCGGTTGCTCTGGCACGGCTTGCTGCTGCTGTTGCTCGGCCTGCTCACCGGGCTGGTCGAGGCGCAGTTGAGCAATCCGCGCATGGTCCTGGCGGCCCACCTGGAGGGCATCCTCAATGGCCTGCTGTTGCTGGCGCTGGGGGCGATCTGGGGTGAGGTGGCGCTGTCGCGCAGGTGGCTGGGTGTCACTTTCTGCGCATTGCTCTACGGCGCCTATGCCAATTGGGCCTTTACGTTGCTCGCCGCGGTTTTCGGCACTGCGGCCATGTCGCCCGTCACCGCCGCTGGGCATAGCGGGGAGCCCTGGCAGGAGCTGCTGGTGACCCTTGGTTTCGTCAGCGTCGGCCTGGCGATCATCGTCGCCATCGGACTGCTGCTCTGGGGATTGCGCGGCAGGGTGGCGCGCTGAGAAGGGCGAGTGGCTGGCCGTCGCGTCCCTGCTCGGCCGGCCATGTCCTCAGCAAGAGGGCCAGGCATATTGCCATTACGCGACAGCGAAATAAACATACATCCTCGATTGCATGTATGCGAATCGCTCATACCTTGAGCTGATGCAAGTTTTCACTCGAACGATGGATAGCGGAAAGGAAAAAGCCCCGCGGCGAGGCGAGGCTTCTTCGTACTACCGATGGGGGCCGGTCCGTCAGCCTTCATGCAGTATAGAAGCGTGATGTTGCTTTGATATTGCAGGCGGTCGAGCGATACGCTCTTTCGTCAGCCAGCCCGCAGGGCAGGGGCTGTCTGCGGGCTGGCCAGCATGGAAGGTGGCAGCGACCCGTCCAGGGTGGCGATCACGGTCGCTCCGCCGCGGGCCCGCAGCAGGTTGCGGACCACGCCGACGCGCTGGCGGCTCAGGGGCAGGCGGGTTTCCGTGCCGTCGATGCCGATGCTGGCCGAATAGGCGTCCCAGCGCAGGTTGCTGACCAGGCTGCGGCGCACCAGGTGGCTGCGATGGATGCGGATGAACTCCTCCGCGAACTCGATTTCCAGGGCCTTCAGGGTGGCGTCGAAATGGATGCGTCCCTTGGCGGTGAAGGCCGTCACATACTTTTCTTCCGCGCTGAAATGCGTGATGTCCTTGGTTTCGATGACGACCAGGGACCTGCCCACGCGGGTGGCAATACGTTGCCTCATCGGACCTCTCCTGTTTGGCGTTTCGTGATCCACTGAACGTCAAAGTCTTGTACCGATGATGGCTCTGTGCTGGCTTTTCGACGGTTATGTGATTGGGTTCACGCTGCTCGGCTGTCCAGGGAAGGTGGCGGAAGAAAAAGCGGCCGCATCCGGGGTAATGCGGCCCAAGACGGAGTCGGCTTCCCTTCCGCCCCGTGGGTGGGCAGCTTATGCGACAGGGGAGATGGCAAAAAGCCGGTAATTCCGACTAGTCCCTTGTGCAGGGCGCTCGGAAAGAAAGGAATCGGCTGTGCCATCAAGCGCTTACGCCCGTGGTCCCGGCTTTACCGCAACGAGTCGACTCGGTATAGTCTCGGCCCTTCCACATTGCCCGGTGGCCGCGCTCTTCCGGCCTCGGCAATGCCCGCCCGGCTCGGATGGTGAAATTGGTAGACACAGCGCACTTAAAATGCGCCGGCCTCACGGTCTTGCGGGTTCGAGTCCCGCTCCGAGCACCAGAATCCCCCTCTGCATTCCCAGCTTCCCGATTCGGCAGCGTGACAATCGGCCGCGCCGCCGATGCCTGCCGCCGCGTCATCCGCCGGCTTGCGCACGGGGCCTGCGCTTGACCATTGGTCAGAATGCAACTCGCTGAAATCTTTGAGAAATATTGTTGTCCTAGGGTGCTCGCACTTTGTCATGAGGACCTGACGTGCAACGTGCAGCCCGCAACATCCGCAAGGTGCTGGACTCGGTAGCCAGCAACAACGAAGCCACTGCCATCGAAGTGATGCGCGCCGTGGAGCAAGTGCCCGACGAACTGCTGCGCCAGCGGTTGCTCAAGGCCATCCACCACCTGAACCAGGATGCAGCCGAATTGCGCGCCCTGCGCGACGAGGTCACCGGCGCGGACATTCGCCTGGCCTGAGGTCGGGTAGCCGGGGGAGCCGGCCTGCTCCGGGGCTGTCCAGCCTCGCCCGTCGGGCGAGAAAGCCGGGGGAGGGGCCTGTGCGGGGTTTCCGAAAAGCCTGAATGACGGCGGCCTGCTGCCGCCTCAGCGATGACTCCACGTTAGCCAGCCGGCATGGCGCCTGCGCGGGGCCGCCTGCGGCTGCGCCTGGGGCGCCGGCGCCTCGTGGGGGTGGGCCTGGGCCTCGCTGCGCGAATGCAGCCGGGCCCGGCGCATGGGCACGCGCAGGAAGGCCCACAGGGTGACGCCCGCCAGCAGCAGCCAGCCGAAAATCATGAGTGTGACGAACGTGCCAGGATTCATGCTGAAACTCCTCGCCCCCACACGAAGGATAGACCACGCCGGCGCGCTTGCCGGCGGCTGTCAATGGAGTGGGGAATGGCTTGCCGGGTTCACATTGTTTCTGGTATCTGTATGTATGTACAGTATTCCGAGGATGCCCCGTCATGTCTCATACCGCTTTCCTTCCTGCCGCCGCCGATCCGTCGGCGCTCCTTCAGGCGCAGCCGCGGTCGCTGGATGACCTGCTCGAGCTGCACACCCCCCATACCTACATAGTCCGCGCACATGGCGATGGTATGACCGGCGCCGGCATCCACGACAACGACCTGCTGGTGGTGGACCGCGCCTGCCTGGCCAGCTCCGGCGAGGTGGTGGTGGCCGCGGTGAACGGCGAGCCGCTGATCCGCCGCCTGGACATCATCGATGGCGGCTACGCGCTGCTGCCGGCCAACGACCGCTACCCGCCGATCCGCATCGGCGAGGGCGACGAACTGGCGATCTGGGGCGTGGTGCGCTGGAACCTGCACCGCCTGGCCAGCTGAGCCACTAGCGGAAATCGCGGCTGGGCACGTCCAGGCCGCTGAGCAGGGGCGTCAGGTCGACCAGTTGCTCGGCGATCACGTGGCGCACGCCGCTCTCGCTTTCCAGCCGGCCGCGCACCTGCAGCAGTTGCGCTTGCAGGAAGACGCGGCGCTGGCGCTCGGCCAGGTCGCGCCAGACCACCACGTTGACCAGGCCGAACTCGTCTTCCAGGGTGACGAAGGTAACGCCGCTGGCGGTCTGCGGCCGCTGCCGGCCGATGACCAGCCCGGCGACGCTGACCGGCCGGCCGTGCTCCAGGCCGGGCAACTCGCGGGAGCTGCGGCAGCGCAGCGCCTTCAACTGGCCGCGCAGCAGGTTCAGCGGGTGCGGGCCGAGGGTGGTGCCCAGGCTGGCGTAGTCGGTGAGCATTTCTTCGCCCAGGCTGGGCAGCGGCAGGCTCACCGCGGTCTCCGTCATCAGATCCTGGCCGGCGAACAGCGGTAGCTGCGGCTCCACCCCGGCCACGGCCCAGCGCGCCCGGTGGCGGTGCCCGGCCAGGCCGCGCAGGGCGCCGGCGTCGGCCAGGCGTTCGCGGGCCGCGGCGTCCAGGCCGGCCCGGTAGCTGAGGTCCTCGACGCTTTCGAAGGCCCGTCGCCCGCGGGCCTGGACGATGCGCAGGGCCAGCTCCTCGCGGAAGCCGCGGACCATGCGCAGCCCCAGGCGGATCGCCGGCTGTGCCTCGCCCTTGTCCTCCAGGCTGCAGTCCCAGTGGCTGTAGCGTACGTCCACCGGCCGCACCTCGACGCCGTGGCGACGGGCATCCTGCAGGACCTGGTCGGGGCTGTAGAAGCCCATCGGCCAGCTGTTGACCAGGGCACAGGCGAAGGCTGCCGGCTCGTGGCATTTCAGCCAGCTGCTGGCATAGGTGAGCAGGGCGAAGCTGGCGGCGTGGGACTCGGGGAAGCCATAGCTGCCGAAGCCTTTGATCTGTTCGAAGATGCGCGCGGCGAATTCGGCGGTATAGCCATTCTTCAACATGCCTGCGGTCAGGCGCAGGCGGTGTTTTTCCAGGCCGCCGTGGCGTTTCCAAGCGGCCATGGAGCGGCGCAGGTCGTCGGCTTCGCCGGCGGTGTAGTCGGCGGCCACTACCGCGACCTCCATGACCTGTTCCTGGAACAGCGGCACGCCCAGGGTGCGGCGGAACACCTGTTCCAGGGCCGGCGAGGGATAGGTGATCGGCTCCTCTCCATTACGCCGTCGCAGGTAGGGGTGGACCATGTCGCCCTGTATCGGGCCCGGGCGGACTATGGCGACCTCGATCACCAGGTCGTAGAAGGTTTTCGGCCGTAGCCGCGGCAGCATGGCCATCTGTGCGCGGGACTCGATCTGGAACACGCCTATGGCGTCGGCGCGGCTGATCATTTCGTAGGTGGCCGCGTCTTCCGGGGGGATGTTGGCAATGCTCATCGGCGTGCCGCGCAGTCGATGCACCAGGTCGAAACAGCGGCGCAGGGCACTGAGCATTCCGAGGGCGAGTACGTCGACCTTGAGCAGCTTCACTGCGTCGATATCGTCCTTGTCCCACTGGATCACGGTGCGTTCGGGCATGGACGCGTTCTCGACCGGGACCAGGCTGGTCAATGGCTGCTCGGAGATGACGAAGCCGCCGGGATGTTGCGACAGGTGGCGGGGAAAGCCGATCAGCTCGGCGGTGAGCGCCAGCACCCTGCGCATGACCGGGCTCTGTGGATCGAAGCCCGCTTCGCGCAGTTGCTCTTCGGGTGGCGTTTGCTCGCTCCAGCGCCCGCAGCATCCGGCCAGGGCGTCCACCTGGTCGGGCGGCAAGCCCAGGGCCTTGGCTATGTCGCGCATGGCGCCTGCGCCGCGGTAGCTGCTGACCACGGCGGTCAGGGCTGCACGCTGGCGGCCATAGCGACGGAAGACGTACTGGATGACCTCTTCGCGCCGCTCGTGCTCGAAGTCGACGTCGATGTCCGGTGGCTCGTTGCGTTCGCGGGAGATGAAGCGGCCGAAAAGCAGCTTGCTGCGCGATGGGTCCAGTTCGGTGATGCCCAGGGCGAAGCACACCGCGGAGTTGGCGGCCGAGCCACGCCCCTGGCAGAGAATGCCCTGGCTGCGGGCGAACTGGACAATGTCGTGGACCGTGAGGAAGTAGTTCTCGTACTCCAGTTCGGCGATCAGCAGCAGTTCCTTGCCGATGCGTTTGAGCACCTTTTTCCGCGCCCCCTCTGGCCAGCGCCTGCGGATGCCGGCATAGGTCATCTGGCATAGCCAGGACTTCGGCGTGTGCCCCTCGGGCACCAGTTCGCGGGGATACTGGTAGCGCAGTTGTTCGAAATCGAAACTGCAGCGCCCCGCAATCCGCAACGTCTCCTCCAGCAACTGCGCCGGATACAGCTCGGCCAATACTTCCCGCGGGCGCAGGTGGCGTTCGCCGTTGGGAAACAGATAGGCGCCGGCTTCGCTGACCGGCAGGTGCTGACGGATGGCCGTCATGCAGTCCTGCAGGGCGCGGCGGCCGCGGCTGTGCATGTGCACGTCGCCGCAGGCCACGGCGGCGATGCCATGGCGGGTGGCCTGGGCCAGCAGGGCTTGCAGGCGGGAGCTGTCATCCGCGCCGCGGTGCAGCTCGACGCCTAGCCAGAGGCGTTGCGGGAAGCGTTCGCGCAGCCAGGTTCCGTCCGTATCCGTTGGTGCGTCGGGCAGCCAGATCGCCAACAGGCCATCCAGGCCGGCTTCCAGGTCTTCGCGCAACAGGCGGTAGCTGCCCTTTTCGGCCCGGCGCCGGGCGTGGGTGATGAGCCGGCAGAGGTTCTGGTAGCCGGCGAGGTTCTCGGCCAGCAGCACCAGCTTGGGGCCGGCCTCGATGCGTACTTCGCTGCCGACGATCAGTGCCAGCTTGCATTCCTTCGCCGCCTGCCAGGCGCGGACGATGCCGGCCAGGCTGCATTCGTCGGTGATCGCCAGGGCGCGGTAGCCCAGGCGCGCGGCGCGTTCGAAGAGCTCGCTGGCGCTGGAGGCGCCGCGCTGGAAACTGAAGTTCGACAGGCAGTGCAGCTCGGCGTAGGCGGGAGTCATGCGAACCAGCCGTGGATCAGCCACGGCCCCTCGCTGCCGACCTCGCGGTAGACCCAGGCCTGCTGGCCGGCGCGGGTCTGCACCCGGTAGTAGTCGCGGCGCAGGTCGGCGCCGTCCCACCAGCCGGACTCGATGCGCTCCGGCCCGGCGAGCACCCTGGGCAGGCTTTCGCGCAGCGCCTGTGGCTGCAACAGCAGCCACCCGGGACGCGGCCCGCAGGGCGGCAAGGGCAGGGCGCGCGGGCTTTCCCGAGGTTGCCAGGCCTGCTCCGGGCGGTGCTCGGCGAGGGCGCCCAGGCCATGCACGGCCTCGTCGCCGAGGCGGGCGCGCAGGCGTTCGCGCAACTGCTCCCAGGGCTGCGTCTGCTGGGGGCGCTCGTCGAACAGCTGGCGCCATTCGGGGGCGAAGGGTGGCAGGTCGTCGGCCTGCAGGCGCACGGCGTGTACCGCGGCGGGCAACTGCAAATGCTCCAGGCGGCCGCGGCTCAGCTCGAAGAGCATGGCCGGCTCGCGTTCGGCGCTGAGCAGGCCGACCGGCATGCAGGTGTCGCTGCGGCCGTGGTGCTCCAGATACAGCTCGAAGCGCTGCACGCCGCTGTCGCGCCCGGCGAGGAAGGCGGTGAGGTCGCCGGTCAGGCGACGCAGGGGGAAGAGCAGGGCCTGGGTCGATTCGACGTCGAAGTTCAGCTCGATGCGGCTTTCGAAGCGCTCCGGCGGCCGGTAGAAGTCCAGGGCCAGCGGCCGCTGGCCGAGCAGGCTGTCGACCTGTCGCAGCAGTTCCGCCGGAAAGCGCCGGGCCAGGCCATCGCGGGGCAGGGCGAGCAGTTGCTGCAGGCTGCGCAGGCCCATGCGCGCCAGGCTGGCCACGCTTTCCCGGGGCAGCCCGCAGCGCTCCAGGGGCAGGCGGCCGAGGGCGCTGCGCAGGGCTTGCGGCCGTTCCACCAGCAGGCCGTCGCCGACGTTGACCAGTACCCGCGCGGCGGCGGGATTGGGCGCCACGCCGATGCGGTGGCTGAAGCCCAGGGCCCGCAGCTCCTCGCGCAGACGGGCCTCGAAGCGCGGCCAGGGGCCGAACAGCGCCAGGCTGGAGGCGACCTCCAACAGCAGCGCGCGCGGGTAATGCTGGCTGACCTGGGAGCTGAAGCCGTAGGCCCAGGCGGCGAGCAGGTCCTGGCTGCGCTGGATGGCCGCCTGGTCGTACTCGGCGCAGTCGAAATCGCGGCACAGGGCGCGCGCCGCGGTCAGCGACAGGCCGGGACGCAGGCCGAGCCGGCGGGCCGCCGGGTTGACTGCCTGCAGCACGCGCCGCTGCGGCGGGCCGGCGAGCAGGGCGAGGGGCGCCTCGGGATCGCTGCGCTGGCGCAGGGCGGCGTCCATGGCCAGCTGTGGCAGGAGAATGCAGGCCCAGAGCATGGCGACCTCAGTTCAGGGCAGCCAGCGGCAGGGGGCTGGCCGGGGCGAGGCCGCCACGGCACTTGAGCACCCGCAGCTGTGCCGGGCGGGCTTCGAGGGCCAGGCGCAGGGCGGCCGGCGAGGGGTTGAGCGCCTCGCGCAGCGGGCGAAAGGCGAAGGCCAGCGTCTGGCCGCTTTCCGCCGCCACCTGCAGGCGGCGCAGGGCACGGTCGTCGGCCTGCTGCGGCCAGCACAGCACGGCGCCGCAGCAACCCGAACGCAGGCATTGCTCGGTCGACCAGAGCGCATCGCGGCCACTGGCCTCGACCCACACCAGGTGTTGCAAGTCGACGCCGGCCGCCAGCCAGGCGCGGGGGTAGGGGATGTGCGGCGGCGCCACCAGCACCACGCGCTCGCCGGCGCGGCTCAAGCGCGCCAGGGTCGGCCAGAGCAGCTGCAGTTCACCGATGCCCTCGGCGCCATGGAGAATCTCGCTCAGCGCCGACTCCGGCCAGCCGCCGCCGGGCAGCAGGGCGTCCAGACGGGCGTGGCCGGTGGGCTGGGCCGCGCTGGGCGCGGTGCCGGCCTGGCCTTTCCAGACGCGTCGCTGGTCGAGCAGCGCACCCAGGTCTACGGCGAGGCCCATGGTCGGCACCGGTGGTGGGGAAGGCAGAAGCGACGCAAGATGGAATCCTAGAATACTGTATGTAAATACAGTATCCGGTCTCGTCCCTATCCGGTCAATACGGCCGGATCGCTCCGCTGCGACGATCCGCCGGAAGGCTGAGCCAGGTCAGCCCGGGGCGTGGCGGTGTCCTTCAGAGTGTGTAGGTCGAGGCCGACAGACGGTCGCCGAGGGCAGCCGGTGCTGACTTTTTGCCAGTATCGGTCGAACTTGCCGGCGCCGCGGCGGTCTGACTAGCCGTTGCCCATCTCCCGACGGGCCTGCGCCTCCGCTGGCGGGCGCGCAGCGTGGGCATTGTAAGCCGCACGCGGGCTCATTAGACTGCGCGCCATTCACACCCTCGTTCATGTCGAAGGACTTCCATGATCAAGAAATGTCTGTTCCCGGCTGCCGGCTACGGCACCCGCTTCCTCCCGGCCACCAAGGCCATGCCCAAGGAAATGCTGCCGATCGTCAACAAGCCGCTGATCCAGTACGGCGTCGAAGAGGCGCTGGAAGCCGGGCTGTCGGAGATCGGCATCGTCACCGGCCGCGGCAAGCGTTCGCTGGAAGACCATTTCGACATCAGCTACGAGCTGGAAACCCAGATCCGCAACACCGACAAGGAAAAGTACCTGGTCGGTATCCGCCGCCTGATCGACGAGTGCACCTTCTCCTACACCCGTCAGATCGAGATGAAGGGCCTGGGCCACGCCATCCTCACCGGCCGTCCGCTGATCGGCGACGAGCCCTTCGCCGTGGTCCTGGCCGACGACCTCTGCCTGAACCTGGAAGGCGACAGCGTCCTGAAGCAGATGGTCAAGCTGTACAACCAGTTCCGCTGCTCCATCGTGGCCATCCAGGAAGTGCCGCCGGAAGAGACCAACAAGTACGGCGTGATCGCCGGCGAGATGATCCGCGACGACATCTACCGCGTGAACAACATGGTCGAGAAGCCCAAGCCGGAAGAAGCGCCGTCGAACCTGGCGATCATCGGCCGCTACATCCTGACCCCGGACATCTTCGAGCTGATCGAGCAGACCGAGCCGGGCAAGGGTGGCGAGATCCAGATCACCGACGCCCTGATGAAGCAGGCCCAGGATGGCTGCGTGCTGGCCTACAAGTTCAAGGGCAAGCGCTTCGACTGCGGTAGCGCCGAGGGCTACATCGAGGCGACCAACTTCTGCTACGAGAACCTCTACAAGACCGGCAAGGCCTGGTAACCCCAGCGCGTTCCCGGTTCGTCGAAGAAGCCACCCGCGGGTGGCTTCTTCGTTTCCGGCGCCCGCACGATCCACACGCTTTTCGTAGGAGCGAGGGGGACGCCTGGTTCTTGCTCGCGAACGCTGTTTCCGGTGCGTGGGCGGTTCGCGAGCAAGTTCGCTCCTACAAAAAGCGCTGCAAAGCTATGGCGCCTGAGGGATCGGCATGTCTTCCGAGCCCGGCCCCAGGGGTTGGCCGTAGCTGAACTCGACGTAATTGCCTGATGGATCCCTGAGGCCACAGTAATAGCCAACAGGGTAGGGCTCCTGGCGTGGCGCCCAGATCAGGCAGCCGGCGCGCTCGGCCTCGGCGGCGATGACGTCGACCTTCTCGTGGCTGTCCACCGCGAAGCCGAAGTGGCTGTAGTCGTCGCTGGCCAGGTGGCGGGCCTCGCCGCCGGGCATGATGACGAAGATGAACTGGTGCTCCTTGCCCGGCTCGGCCATCCACACGATGCGCGAGCCCTTGCCCTCGCGCTGGTGGATCACGCGCATGCCGCAGAAGCGTTCGTAGAAGGCGATGCAGGCCTCCAGGTCCGGTACGTGCAGGGCCAGGTGAGTCAGGGTCGGGCGCATGGCGGCTTCCTCCTGTGGGCTCTGCTGGCAGGATAGGCCAGCGGCGATGAGGTATGCTGCCGGGCATCTGCCAGTGGAGAACGACGATGGCTTTCGATTTCGACCTGTTCGTGATTGGCGCGGGTTCCGGCGGCGTGCGCGCCGCGCGGTTCGCCGCGGGGTTCGGCGCGCGCGTGGCGGTGGCCGAGAGCCGCTACCTGGGCGGCACCTGCGTGAACGTCGGCTGCGTGCCGAAGAAGCTGCTGGTGTACGGTGCGCACTTCCACGAGGACTTCGAGCAGGCCGCCGGCTTCGGCTGGAGCCTGGGCGAAGCGCGCTTCGACTGGCCGACCCTGATCGCCAACAAGAACCGCGAGATCCACCGCCTCAACGGCATCTACCGCAACCTGCTGGTGAACAGCGGGGTGAGCCTGCTCGAAGGCCATGCGCGCCTGGTCGACGCCCACACCGTGGAAGTCGACGGCCAGCGCTTCCGCGCCGCCAACATCCTCATCGCCACCGGCGGCTGGCCCCAGGTGCCGGACATCCCCGGCAAGGAACACATCATCACCTCCCAGGAGGCCTTCTTCCTGCCGCAGCTGCCGCGCCGGGTGCTGGTGGTGGGCGGCGGCTACATCGCCGTGGAGTTCGCCTCCATCTTCCATGGCCTGGGTGCGCAGACCAGCCTGCTGTACCGCCGCGAACTGTTCCTGCGCGGCTTCGACCGCAGCGTGCGCGAGCACCTGCGCGACGAACTGACGAAGAAGGGCCTGGACCTGCAGTTCAACGCCGACATCGCGCGCATCGACAAGCAGGCCGACGGCAGCCTGCTGGCGACTCTCAAGGACGGTCGCCTGCTGGAGGCCGACTGCGTGTTCTACGCCATCGGCCGCCGGCCGATGCTCGATGGCCTGGGGCTGGAGAACGTCGATGTAGCCTTGAACGACAAGGGCTTCGTCAAGGTCGACGAGGCCTACCGCACCAGCGAGCCGTCGATCCGCGCCATCGGCGACGTCATCGGCCGCGTGCAGCTGACGCCGGTGGCCCTGGCCGAGGGCATGGCCGTGGCGCGCCACCTGTTCCGCCCCGAGGAATACCGGCCGGTGGACTACAAGCTGATCCCCACGGCGGTGTTCAGCCTGCCGAACATCGGCACCGTCGGCCTCACCGAGGACGAGGCGCGCGCCGCCGGGCACCGCGTCAAGCTGTTCGAGAGCCGCTTCCGCGCGCTCAAGCTGACCCTTACCGAATCCCAGGAAAAGACCCTGATGAAGCTGATCGTCGACGCCGACAGCGACCAGGTGCTGGGCTGCCACATGGTCGGCCCGGAGGCCGGCGAGATCCTCCAGGGCATCGCCGTGGCGCTCAAGGCCGGGGCCACCAAGCGCGTGTTCGACGAGACCATCGGCATCCACCCGACGGCGGCCGAGGAGTTCGTCACCATGCGTTCGCCGGTGGCCTGACTTCGCGGGGCACCAACCTGGAGGAGCGGACCCTGCCCGCGATTCGCGCGCAGGGCGCGCTCCTACAGGCAAATATGGCACTCCGTAGGATGGGTTGAGCGAAGCGATACCCATCGCCGTGGCCGCATGGGTTTCGCCAAGGCTCAACCCATCCTGCGAAAAGCGCCTCGGCTCAGCGCGACTGCGCCACCTGCGCCGCCGCTGCGCTTTCCTGCTGGCGCTTGGCGTAGCGCTGGGCCAGCACCGCGCAGACCATCAGCTGGATCTGGTGGAAGAGCATCAGCGGCAGCAGGATCACGCCGATGCTGCCGGTGGCGAACAGCACCTGGGCCATGGGCACGCCGGTGGCCAGGCTCTTCTTCGAGCCGCAGAAGACGATGGTGATCTCGTCCTCCTTGTTGAAGCCCAGGCGGCGGCTGAGTTGGTTGGTGGCCAGCAGCGCCAGGGCCAGCAGGATGCAGCACACCACCACCAGGCCGGCCAGCGCGGTCAGCGGCACCTGGTGCCACAGGCCCTGGATCACCGCGGCGCTGAAGGCGGTGTAGACCACCAGCAGGATCGAGCCCTGGTCGACGTAGCGCAGCACCGGCTTGTGCCGGTCCACCCAGCCGCCGATCACGCCGCGCAGGGCCTGGCCGGCGATGAAGGGCACCAGCAGTTGCAGGGTGATCTTGCCGATGGCATCGAGGGTGGAGACGCCGGTGTCGCCATGCACGCCCAGCAGCAGCTGGACCAGCAGCGGGGTGAGGAAGATGCCGATCAGGCTGGACGCCGAGGCGCTGCACACCGCCGCCGGGATGTTGCCGCGGGCCAGCGAGGTGAAGGCGATGGACGACTGCACGGTGGCCGGCAGGGCGCACAGGTACAGCAGGCCCAGGTACAGGTCCGGGGTCACCAGCGGCGAGAGCACCGGCTTGAGCGCCAGGCCGAGGATCGGGAAGAGGATGAAGGTGCAGGCGAACACCAGCAGGTGCAGGCGCCAGTGGGTGGCGCCGGCGATGATGGCCTGGCGCGACAGCTTGGCGCCGTGCAGGAAGAACAGCAGGCCGATGGCCAGGTTGGTGATCCAGCCGAAGGCGGTGGCCACCTGCCCCTGGCAGGGCAGCAGGCTGGCGATGGCCACGGTGGCGACCAGAGCCAGGGTGAAGTTGTCGGGGAGCAGACGTGGGCGAGCCATGGCGATCATCTCGGGCAAGGTACGAAGAATGCGGTCGCCGCCTCTGACGGACGGATGACGGTTCCGACTCTATGCCCGCGGTGGCCTTCCGGCTAACGCGAGAAAGCCAGCCTGTATCGCTGAACGGACAGATCGCTCCGTCAGCAGCCGCTGAACGCCAATTCCACCGCCGCCACGCTGACCAGCGAGCGCATGCGCTCGGCCATCACCTCGCCACGCTGCTCCGGCATGCCCGCGATGCGCAGGTCCACCTGCAGCCATTCCCCCGCCTGCACGGCATGCACCTCGGCCGGCAGCCAGCCCTGCAGGGCGAACAGGTTCAGCAGCTTGCACAGCACGTCGGCGTCGGCTTCGGCGCGGATGGCGAAGTGCGCCTGGCGCGCCATATCGGCCGGGCGGCGGGTCCAGCCGTCGGGGCGCTCGGCGGGGGCGGCGTCGAGCAGGCTGGCGGGCAGGGCGGCGGTGCTGTTGGGCAGGGAAACGGCTTGGTTCATGGCGGGTGACCGGCAAGGCTGGGAGGTGGCTCATTGTCGGTGGCCCGGCCGGGTTTTGCTTTGCGAAATGGGCGCCAAGATGAGTGGATTGGGAATAGACTATGCGTGATTTTATGGATTGGAGAATAAATCATGCCGATCGAGCTGGATGCCTATGACAAACGCATCCTCGCCCTGCTGCAGGAGGAGGCGACCTTCTCCACCGCCGAGATCGCCGAGCGCATCGGCCTGTCGCAATCCCCGTGTTGGCGGCGTATCCAGCGTCTGAAGGAAGAAGGGGTGATCCGCCGCCAGGTGACCCTGCTGGACCGCAAGAAGATCGGCCTCAACACGCAGATTTTCGCCCAGGTGAAGCTGAACACCCACGGCCGCAACAACCTCACCGAGTTCGCCGCGGCCATCCGCGAGTTCCCCGAGGTGCTGGAATGCCATGTGCTGATGGGCGCAGTGGACTTCATGCTGCGCATCGTCACCGAGGACATCGAGGCCTACGAGCGCTTCTTCTTCGAGCGCCTGTCGCAGGTGCCGGGCATCCAGGAGATCAACTCCATAGTCGCGCTGTCGGAGATCAAGTCGACCACCAGCCTGCCGCTGCCGGGACGCTGACGGGAGGAGGGCGCCGGCCAGGCCGGCGCCCGCGGGCGGGCTCAGGCGCCGCCGAGGAAGTCCATCTTGCCCAGCTCCACGCCGTTGTGGCGGAGGATGGCGTAGGCGGTGGTGACGTGGAAGTAGAAGTTGGCGTTGGCGAAGCCGAGCAGGAAGTCCAGGCCCTTGAACTGCAGCTCGCGGCTCGGCGTCTTGATGTGGATGTCGCGGTTCTCGGCGCCTTCGAACTGCTCGGGCTTGAAGCCCTTGAGGTAGTCGACGGTCTTCGCGATGCGCGCCTGCAGGTCGGCGAAGCTCTGTTCGTCGTCGGCGTAGCTGGGAATCTCCACGCCGGCCAGGCGGGCGGCGCAGCCCTTGGCGGCGTCGCTGGCGATCTGCACCTGGCGCGCCAGCGGGAACATGTCCGGGGCCAGGCGGGCGTTCAGCAGCACCGTCGGGTCGATGGACCTGGCCTGGGCATGGGCCTCGGCCTTGGCCAGGATGGCCGAGAGGTTGCCGAGCATGCGGATGAACACCGGAACGGAAATCTGGTAGATCGACAGGGACATGCGAGGTACTCCAGACAGGGAAAATGAGGCCTGCGCGACAGGGCGCGCCCGCTGAGTCTACTGCCGGGCGCGGCGGCCGTCGCCTGGCTTTCAGCGCCCGGCGACGCTGCCCGCGCTGCCGCAGCCCTGCAGGTCGATCTTGCCCACGTAGGGATTGCCCCAGCCCATCACGCAGCCGACCATCTGGTTGCGCTGGCGCTCCCAGCTTTCCACCGGGTACTGCTTGCTCCAGGCCTGGTACAGCTGGCGGTCCTGCTTGGACAGCCTCAGGCCGTAGCGGTCGCTCATGTAGAAGTAGGTGCGGGCGATCATCCCGCGGATCTGCGGGCGCGGCATGGCCTTCTTCGCTTTGAAGTCGATGACCATCGGGCAGGCGCCATACTGCGGCGCCTGCTGCGGCAGCCAGCCGTAGCCGAAGTTGTTGCGGTCGCCGTTGACCTCGCCGATGCTCGGCACCAGGTTGAACAGGTCGGCCTCGGCGCGCTGGTACACCGGGTCGTGCCGCGAGCAGTTGCTGCGCCCGCCGCTCTGCCAGCACTGGCGCTGGTGGCCGATGACCCAGGCCGGGACTATGTGCTCCCATTCGATGCGCCCGGCGCGCTTGGCGTTCTTGCGCGGTACGTAGCCGCAACTGGCCAGGTCGACGCGGTTGCCCTTGTAGCGGCAGCCGCAATAGAACTCCACCGACTGGCGGGCATAGAGCTTCCAGCCGATCTTCTTGGCTTCCTGGAAGGTGCGCGGGGCGGCGGCGGAGGCGGCCAGGGGCAAGGCCGCGAGCAGGAGGAATAGTGCTTGGCGACGAATATTCATCAGAAACTTCTTTCAGAAATCGTCGCATCTTACTGATATGAAACGATCTGCCAATCGTGGCAATCGAATGGCAAGGAACAGGTGCGTAGGAAACTGGAGTTGTTAGACTGGGAACATTTCCAGCCTAACCGGAGGTTCAGCCAGCATGACCCGCATGAAGAGCCGAGCGCTTTGCGGCCTGCTCGCCAGCCTGGTGGCCGGGGTGGCGCTGGCCGGCCAGCCGCCGGTGCGCAGCATCGAGCGCATCTACGTCAGCCCCGGTGCCAGCGGCAGCATCGACAGCTCGTCGAGCGTGCAGCGCTATGACGGCTATGGTGGCGTCCAGGTTCCGCGCAGCTACGAACAGGGCTCCAGCCGGGTGATCATCGACAACAGCGGCGGTGGCACCAACGGTGGCATCCGCCAGAGCATCGAATACCCCAATGGCGTGCAGTTCGACGTCACCCCGGGGACGACGCGTTCGAACGGGCAGCGGCGGTCGTATCCCTGAGGGTGTGGCGTTCGCGGGGCGTGGCCGGCCTGGCGGCCGGATCGCGGATGAATCCGCTCCTACGTTGCCGGCTGCGCCGAGGTGCCTTTCGTAGGATGGGTTGAGCTTGCGAAACCCATGCGGTCGCGGTGATGGGTATCGCTTCGCTCAACACCATCCTACGAAAAGCCAGGTTCGCTCATACGGAGTGGGCCCGGTGCAGGACTACCGTAGCGGGCCCTGCCCGCGATTCGCGCGCAGGGCGCGCTCCTACAGGGGGAGGGGGCGGGGTTACCTGTAGGACAACTGTCTTGCCGGCTGTGCCGAGATGCTTTTCGTAGGATGGGTTGAGCTTGCGAAACCCATGCGCTCGCGGTGATGGGTATCGCTTCGCTCAACACCATCCTACGAAAAGCCAGGTTCGCTCATACGGAGTGGGTCCGGTGCAGGACTACCGGAACGGTCCCTGCCCGCGATTCGCGCGCAGGGCGCGCTCCTACAGGGGGAGGGTGCGGGGTTACCTGTAGGACAACTGTCTTGCCGGCTGTGCCGAGATGCTTTTCGTAGGATGGGTTGAGCTTGCGAAACCCATGCGGTGGTGGTGATGGGCTTCGCTCAACCCATCCTACGGGGTTACATCGCGATCACGCGTGGTATGTGGGATGGTGTAGGAGCGGACTCCGTCCGCGATTCGCGCGCAGGGCGCGCTCCTACAAGGGCTCGGTGCCGCGAAGGCTCAGGACTCCTTGCGCACCAGGCGCGACTTGCTCAGCCCGCCCTTGCAGTAGAAGGGGCCGGTGTCGCCGCGCAGGTGGTAGAGGGTGGCGAGGAAGGCGGAACTGGTGCGGCCGACGGAGAGGCTGCGAAGTTTGTGGTAGGCCCACAGCCAGTCCTTGGGGAGCGTCTTGCTCATGGACTCGTCCTTGATTCAGCGTGCTGGTGCGAAACTGCCCCAAGGACATTAGTGGCCGAACCCCTTGTGCGCAAGTCCGGCCGCTCTGCGGCAAGCCTTTGCGGCCTTTTGCCATCTCCGCGGAGGGGGAGGCCTCAGGCCCCCGCCGCCTCGCTGTGGGCCTCCTCCACGTATTCCTTCAGCCAGCGCAGCACCTGCACCGCCTCCCAGCGCGTGGGGTCGAACATGGCGTAGGCCTGGCCCTGGTAGCCCACGACGTCCAGCGGGCGGTGGTAGCCGGCGCGCTGCAGCAGCGCCTCGATCTCGGCGAAGCAGGTGTTGAAGTGGGTGCGCGAGAAGGGCGTCTTGCCCTCGGTGACCAGGCCCTCGAGGTGCAACTCGGCGACCGCTTCGCTGACTTCCTCCACGCCCATGTGGTTCACGGTGTATTTCATCTGGCGGATGTCCACCATCGCTTTCGCTCCTGTTCGGGTCCTTGCCTGCCACCTGTTGCCAGGGTGCCTTTCGTCGATGACAGAAGCATAATCGAAAAATACTGTATGCATGAACAGTATTTTGTGGCTACCATGGTTTCGCTGGCTCACAGAATCCATGGCCGCCGCGAAACCGGGCCCCGCCCCGCGGCGACGACAAAGAAGAGGAACGCGTGATGAAGCAAGTCAAAGCCCTGCTGGTGCTCGCCCTCCTGGCCCTGCTCGGCGGCTGCGCCCAGCCGCCGGCGGAAGGCCCCAAGGCCAATGGCGCCTATCTGGTGATCGACGGCCACGAGGCCTGGGCGGTGCTGGTGGCCGACGGCAAGCGCGTGGAGGAACACGGCATCGTGCGCGACGCCATCCGCGTGCCGCGCTCGCGCTCGGCGATGGTGGCCAGCTATGTGATCGACACGCCCAACTGCGGCCGCCTGCAGACGCTGACCGAGGTGTACGACGACGGCACCGGCGCCACCCGCTTGCTGAGCGTGGGCGAGGAGGGCGGCGACCTGTCCGCCTGCCGTATCCGCGACGACCTCAGCCGTGCCTGGACGGCGCTTGATTATTCCGGCTGAGCCCGAGTTTCTTCACGAAATTTTCACGCGCGTGGGGCGATGGTAGGCACATTGCTAAAGGACTAGCGCCCCAATAAAGAACCCGCCATCGGCGGGTTTTTTATTGCCCGCGATTCCTCTGCGGCGAAAGGCCGGCTCGCGGCGGTGCGGCGGGCGGGCTAAGGTTGCCTGGCGGGTCCGTTTCACGGACTTCTTCAGACGAGGTGCAGCATGCTCGCCAGCCAGATGACCAGGGCCCTGTGGCAAGCCCTGGAAGAGAACGCGGCCCTGCCCGCGTCCCTGTCCTTCCAGGCCGAGGGCGGGCTGCCCTCGACCTTCGCCGTCACCGACCTCGCTGGCGCCTCCATCGCCACGGCCGGCCTGGCCGCCGCGGCCTTGCTCAAGCGCGCCGGCCAGTCGCCGGGGGCGCTGCAGGTGGACCGCCGCCTGGCGTCCTTCTGGTTCGCCTGGACGCTGCGGCCCCAGGGCTGGGCGCTGCCGCCCATGTGGGGCGACATCGCCGGCGACTACGTCACCCGCGACGGCTGGATCCGCCTGCACACCAACGCCCCGCACCACCGTGCCGCCGTGGTGCGGGTGCTGGGCCCGGTCGCCAGCCGTGAAGAGGCGGCGGCCCGCGTCGCCACCTGGAACAAGGCCGAACTGGAGCATGCGGTAGTGGCTACCGGTGGTTGCGCCGCCGAAATGCGCTCCATCGACGAATGGAAGGCGCACCCCCAGGGCCAGGCCCTGGCCGAACAGGACCTGATCTGGTGTCAGGAACAGGCCATCGCCCCCGCGCCGGCCTGGGCCCTGACGGCGGAGCGGCCGCTGGCCGGCGTGCGGGTACTGGACCTCACCCGGGTGCTCGCCGGGCCGGTGGCCAGCCGCTTCCTCGCTGGGCTCGACGCCGAGGTGCTGCGCATCGATCCGCCGGGCTGGGACGAGCCGGGGGTGATTCCCGAGGTCTGCCTGGGCAAGCGCTGCGCGCGCCTGGACCTGAAGGACCCGCCCGGGCGTGAGCGCTTCGAGGAACTGCTGCGTCACGCCGACGTGCTGATCCACGGCTACCGCGGCGACGCCCTGGAGAACCTCGGCTTCGACGCCGAAGTGCGCCAGGACCTGGCGCCGGGGCTGGTCGACGTGAGCCTGAACGCCTACGGCTGGAGCGGCCCCTGGCGCAACCGCCGCGGCTTCGACAGCCTGGTGCAGATGAGCACCGGCATCGCCGAGGCCGGCATGCGCTGGCGCCAGGCCGACAAGCCGGTGCCGCTGCCGGTGCAGGCCCTGGACCACGCCACCGGCTACCTGATGGCCGCCGCCGCGCTCTGCGGCCTGGGCCGGCGCCTGGCCAGCGGGCGCGGCAGCACCTGGCGCCTGTCGCTGGCGCGCACCGCGCAGTTCCTGGTGGAGCAGGGGATGCAGGCCGAGGCCTTGCCGGCGCTGGCCGGGGAGGCGCCGGCCGACCTCGACCCGGCCATCGAGGCCACCGCCTGGGGCCCGGCGCAGCGCCTACGCCCGCCATTGCTGCTGGAAGGCACGCCGCTGCAGTGGGCCTCGCCGGCGGCGGCGCTGGGCTCGTCGAAGCCGTACTGGGCCTTCGAGCAGGGCGCCTGAACGGCGCTCAGCGCTGCGGCGGAAGCAGCAGGCCGCCGCGCACCTGGCGCCAGGCGCGGAAGCTGGCGGCCAGGCGCGAGAACCACAGGTAGATCACTGGCGTGGTGTACAGCGTCAGCACCTGCGACACCAGCAGGCCGCCGACGATGGCGATGCCCAGCGGCTGGCGCAGCTCGGCGCCGGAGCCGGTGCCCAGGGCCAGCGGCAGGGCGCCGAACAGCGCCGCCAGGGTGGTCATGAGGATCGGCCGGAAGCGCAGGGTGCTGCCCTCGATAGTCGCCTGCTCCGGCGTCATGCCGCCGCGTTCGGCCACCAGGGCGAAGTCGATCATCATGATTGCGTTCTTCTTGACGATGCCGATCAGCAGGATGATGCCGATCATCCCCATC
The DNA here is from genome assembly GCF_022760135.1 of Pseudomonas sp. M1. NCBI lineage: Bacteria > Pseudomonadati > Pseudomonadota > Gammaproteobacteria > Pseudomonadales > Pseudomonadaceae > Pseudomonas > Pseudomonas sp. M1. Next base: position 3,817,656 of record NZ_CP094343.1, on the reverse strand, counting down.
AGCGACAGGTCCTGGCCGCACAGCAGCAGCGCCAGCAGCGCGCCGAGGCCGGCCGAGGGCAGGGTGGAGAGGATCGACAGCGGCAGCAGCGGGCTCTCGTAGAGCACGCCGAGGACGATGTACACCGTGACCACCGCCGCCAGGATCAGCCACGGCTGGCTGCGCAGCGAATCCTGGAAGGCCTGGGCGGTGCCCTGGAAGGTGCCGCTGACGCTGTCCGGCAGGCCGGCCTGGCGGGTGGCCTGCTGGATGGCGGCGACCGCGTCGCCCAGGGCGTAGCCCGGCGCCAGGTTGAACGACAGGGTGACCGCCGGGAACAGCCCCTGGTGGTTGATGGTGATGGGCGCCAGGTCCGGCTCCAGGCGGCCGAGCACGCTCAGCGGCACCAGCTCGCCGGTCAGGCTGGAGCGCGCATAGAGGTGCTTGAGGCTTTCCTCCGACACCTGCCAGCGCGGGTCCAGTTCGAGGATCACGTGGTACTGGTCCAGTGCGGTGAACAGCGTCGCCACCTGGCGCTGGCCGAAGGCGTCGTAGAGCACGTCGTCGATCGCCTGCACGTTCACGCCCAGGCGCGCGGCGCTGTCGCGGTCGATGTGCAGGGTGGCGCGCGGCGCCGCCTGCTGCTGGTCGGTGGCCACGTCGCGCAGTTGCGGCAGTTGCTTCAGGCGCGCCAGCAGCACCGCGGCCCAGTGGTCCAGCTCATGGCTGTCCGGGTCCTGCAGGGTGTACTGGAACTGCGTCTTGCTCGGCCGCCCGCCGATCTGCACGTCCTGGCGGATCTGCATGTACAGGGCGATGCCCGGAACCGCGGCGAGTTCGCGCTTGAGCCGCGCCACCACCTGGTCGGCCTTGGCCGCGCGCTGCTCGTAGGGCTTGAGGTTGATCATCACCCGGCCCTGGCTGAGGGTGGGGTTGGGGCCGATCCAGTAGTAGACGTTGGCCACGTCCGGGTCGCGCTGGATCACCTCGCTGAGCGCGGCCATGCGTGCGCGCATCGCGGCGAAGGAAATGTCCGCGTTGGCCTCGGCCACGCCCATGATCACCCCGGTGTCCTGCTGCGGGAAGAAGCCCTTGGGCACCTCGACGTAGAGCACGGCGGTGACCAGCAGGGTGAGCAGCGCCACCGCCAGGGTCAGGCGTTCGTGGCGCAGCACGCGGCGCAGGCTGCGCCGGTAGCCGTCGAGCAGGGCGTCGAAGGTGCGCTCGCTCCATTGCAGGAAGCGGTTCTGCACGCCGTGCAGGTCGTGGCGGATGAACCAGGCGCAGAGCATCGGCGTGACCGTCAGCGAAACCACCCCGGACATCACCACCGCCACGCTCACGGTCACCGCGAACTCGCGCAGCAGGCGGCCGATCACCCCGCCCATGAACAGGATGGGGATGAACACCGCCACCAGCGAGACGGTCATGGAGACGATGGTGAAGGCCACCTCGGCAGTGCCCTCGATGGCTGCCTGCAGAGGCGGCTTGTGCATCTCCAGGTGGCGGATGATGTTCTCCATCACCACGATGGCGTCGTCCACCACGAAGCCCACGGCGATGCTCAGGGCCATGATCGACAGGTTGTCCAGGCTGTAGCCCAGCACGTACATCGCCGCGAAGGTGGCCACCAGCGACAGCGGGATGGTCAGCGCCGGGATCACAGTGGCGCTGACGTTGCGCAGGAATACGAAGACCACCGCCACCACCAGGACGATGGACAGCAGCAGGTTGAACTGCACCTCGTCGATGGAGGCGTCGATGGTCTGGGTGCGGTCGCCCACCAGGCTGACTTTCACGTCGCGCGGCAGTTGCGCCAGCAGCGCCGGCAGGCGGTCCTTGATCGCCTGGGTCACCGCCAGCACGTTGTAGCCGGGCTGCTTGTGGATGTCGACGATCACCGTCGGCCGGCCCTGCAGGCCGGCGGCCTGGCGCACGTCCTCGGCGCCGTCGATCACCGTGCCCAGGTCGCTGATGCGGATCGGCACGCCGTTGCGGTAGGCGATCACCAGCGAACCGTACTGCGCGGCGCGGGTGAGCTGGTCGGTGGTGTCGAGAGTCACCGCGCGCTCGGCGCCGTCGAGGTTGCCCTTGGGCGCGTCCACAGTGGCGTTGCCCAGCACCTCGCGCACGTCGTCGAGGGTCAGGTCGCGGGCGGCCAGGGCGTCCGGGTCGATGCGCACGCGCACCGCCGGGCGCTGCTCGCCGTGGAAGTCCACCAGGCCGACGCCGGGAATCTGCGACAGCTGCTGGCCGAGGTAGTCGTCGGCGTAGCGGTCCAGCTCCGGCAGGGTGCGGGTGGACGAGGTCAGGGCGAGGGAGAGGAAGGTGAACTCCGCCGGGTTGACCTTATGGAAGGTCGGCGGCGCCGGCAGGTTCTTCGGCAGGTTGCCGCCGGCGGCGTTGATCGCCGTCTGCACGTCCTGGGCGGCGCCGTCGATGTTGCGCTCCAGGTCGAACTGCAGGGTGATCTGCGTCAGCCCGAGGGAACTGGCGGAGGTCATCTGGGTGACCCCGGGAACGCTGGCGAAGGCCCGCTCCAGCGGCGTGGCCACGGACGAGGCCATGGTCTCGGCACTGGCGCCGGGCAGTTTGGCCTGCACCTGGATGGTCGGCATGTCCACCTGCGGCAGCGGCGCCACCGGTAGCAGGAAGTAGGCGGCGGCGCCGAGCAGCAGCACGCCCAGGGCCAGCAGGGTGGTCGCCACCCGGCGGCGGATGAAGGGTTCGGAGAGTGTCATTGATGCTGCTCCGCGCTGGCGGTCTGCCGCGCGTCTGCCAGGGCCGCGACCTTCAGCCCAGGGGCCAGGCGGTACTGGCCGCCGGTGACCACGGTTTCGCCGGGCGCCAGGCCCTGGTGGATCCACTGCAGGCCATCGACCACCGCGCCGGCCTTCACCTCACGCACCTGGGCCTGCTGGTCGCGTCCCACCACGTACACGAAGCTGCCTTGCGGGCCCTGCTGCACGGCGCTGGCCGGCACCACGGTGGCGGCCTTCTCGGTGCGCAGCAGCAGGCGCACGCTGAGCAGTTCGCCGGGCCAGAGCTTGCCGTCGGCGTTGGCGAAGTCGGCCTTGAACAGGATCTGCCCGTTGCCGCTGGAGACCTGGCTGTCGATGAAGCTCAGCCGCCCCGTGGCGATGTGCTGGCGGCCGTCGCGGCTCAGCGCCTCGACCTGCAGCGCCTGCCCGGCGTTGGCCTGCAGCACTTCGGCCAGGTCCTCCTGGGGCAGGCTGAAGGCCAGGGAGATCGGCGCCATCTGGGTGAGCGTCAGCAGGCCGGTGTTGTCGCTGGCGTGGACGATGCTGCCGGCGTCCACCAGGCGCTGCCCGGTGCGCCCGGCGAAGGGCGCGGCGATGCGGGTGTAGCCGAGCTGCAACTGGGCGGTGTCCAGCGCCGCCTGGTCGGCCTGGATCGTGGCCTGCAGGGAGGCCACCTGGCCGCGCAGGGTGTCCACGTCCTGGCTCGGCCCGGCATGGGCGGCGGCCAGCTTGCTGGCGCGTTCGAGGTTGACCTTGGCCACCGCCAGCTGCGCTTCGTCGCGCGCCTTGTTGGCCTTGGCCTGCAGCACCTGGGCGGCGTAGGGGCGCGGGTCGATCTCGGCGAGCAGTTGCCCGGCCTTGACCATCTGGCCCTCCTGGAAGTGCAGCTGTTGCAGCTCGCCGTCCACCCGCACCTTGATGTCCACTGCGTTCAGCGCCTGCACCGTGCCGATGGTTTGCAGCCAGATCGGCAGGTCGCGCTGGTCGGCCACGCCCAGGCTCACGGGCACCGGCGCCTCGGCCGGCTTGGCCGTCGTGGTGGCGGAGAAGTGGCGCCAGGCGAAGACGGCCAGCGCCACGGCCAGGAAGAGGAACGCCAGGCGCCAGTAGCGCCGTTGGGAGGAGGGCTGGGACGGGCTCACGGTCGAATCGCCTGTGCGGAAGGTTGATTACTGGCCAGTTCGGCGCCCGCCGGCGCCTGGAAGCCGCCGCCGAGGGCACGGTTCAGGCCGACGGAGGCCTGCAGGCGTTGCAGGCGCACCTGCAGCAGGCTGTCCTCGGCCTGGTACAGGGTGCGCTGCACGGTCAGCAGGGTGAGGAAGTCGGTGCTGCCCAGGCGATAGCGCACCTGGGCCAGGTCGGCGGCCTTGCGCGCCGAGTCCACGGCGGCCTGGTCGATGCGCTGGGTCTGCGCCAGGCGGGCGTTGGCGCTGAGCTGCGTCTCCACGTCCTGCAGGGCCTGGAGCACGTTCTGCCGGTAGTCGGCGACCAGCTCGCGGGCGTGGGCGCGGTCGGCCTGCAACTGGCCTTCCAGCAGGCCGCCGTCGAACAACGGCTGGCTGAGGCTGGCGGCCAGCTGCCAGAGCCCGCCGCCGGTATGCACGTCGCTGCCGGCGAGGGCGCCCAGGGAGATGTTCGGCAGGAAGGCCGCGCGCGCCGCGCCGACATTGAAGTTGGCCGAGACCAGCCGCGCCTCGGCGGCCTGGATATCCGGCCGCTGGCTCAGCAGGCTGGCCGGCAGCCCGGCGCGCGCCTCGGGCAACTGGACGCCGTCCAGGCCGCTGTGCTGCAGAGCGAAGCCCTCGGGCGCGGCGCCCACCAGCACCGCCAACTGGTAGAGCGCGGCGTCGCGCTGCTGGGCCAGGACGCTGACGTTGGCCTGGAAGTTCTGCAGGGCGTTGCGTTGCTGCTCCACTTCCAGGTCGGAAGAGGAGCCCAGCCGCGACTGCGTCTGCACCAGTTGCAGGATGTTCTCGGCGTCGCTGGCGATGCGCTTGGCCACGGCCAGGCGCTCGTCCAGCGAGAGCACCTGGAAGTAGCTGTCGGCGATGTCCGCCTGCAGGCCGATGCGCGCCGTCTCCAGGTCGTAGGCCGTGGCTTGGGCCTGCGCCGTGGCGGAATCGGCCAGGGCGCGGTTGCGGCCCCAGAAGTCCAGCTCGTAGCTGGCCTGGGCGTAGAGGTCGTGGGCGTTCTTGCTGCTGTCGTGATCGTGGACGTAGCTGCCGCCCAGGCTCAGGTCCGGGTACAGCGCGGCCCCGGCGACGCGGGCGCTGGCCCGGGCCTGGTCGACCCGCGCCACTGCTGCCTGCAGAGTGAGGCTGTCGCTGCCGGCGCGCTGGATCAGGCTGTCCAGCTCGGCGCTGGCATAGTCCTTCCACCACTGCTGCGGCATCTGGGCGGCGGGCGCGGCGGCATTGTCCCAGCGGCTGGCGAGGGGCACGGTGGGCCGCTGGTACTGCGGCACCAGCGAACAGGCCCCGAGCAGGGCCAGGGAAAGGGCGGCGGCCAGCCGGGGCAGGGCGCCGGCGGTGGTTGGGGGCATGGGTTCGTCCTTCTGCGTCCCGCGTGCTGCGGGCTGCTGTGATGGACGAGCCTAGCGCCGGGTAGCTACCGGGCGGTTCTTCCCAAGCTGAATAAAAGTTTAGGTGGCGCTTGGGAGGTTTCCGATTGGCTTTGCGGCTTTTGCCTAACCGTTGGCTGACAACTCCAGAGCTTTGCCGGTTGTACCGTGACGCGGTACATTTCCCTTCAAGGAAGCCGGCCCATGATCGGGAGTTTCAGGGATGCGTGGCTGGAAGCGTTCTTCGTGCGGGACAGGATGCCCCGGCAGATTCCCGCGGATATCCAGGAGCGCCTGTTCCGCAAGCTGCAGATGCTCGACGACGCCACCACGGACGCGGACTTGCGTAGCCCACCCAGCAACCATTTCGAGCGCTTGCAGGGGAGCCTGCGGGCATACCACTCGATCCGGGTGAATCGCCAATGGCGCCTGGTCTTTCATTGGGATGGCGAAAAAGGCGAAGCCTCGGACGTCTACCTCGACAACCATTCGTACCGATGAGGTGCAACGTGATCATCACCGAACGCAAGCCAGTCAGCGTCGGCGAGGTGCTCAGCAGCGAGTTCCTCGATCCGCTAGGCCTGACCCAAGGCCGCCTCGCCGAAGCGATGGGGGTGCAGCGCAAGCTGGTCAACGAACTGTGCAACGACCGGAGGGCAGTGACGGCCGATACCGCCCTGATGCTGGCCCGGGTATTCGGCAACTCCGCGGAGTTCTGGCTCAACCTGCAGCGGCGCAACGACCTGTGGGCGGCGTTGAATTCGCCAGAGCGACGTGCCCGCATAGAGCGGGCTCGGCCATTGAATCGGGCGGCCTGAATGCCAGGTGTGGTGGACTTGCGGTCCTTATAGGCACGCTTGCAGCTGCGCTGAGGTGTTTTTTGCAGGAGCGGGGCCCTGCCCGCCATTCGCGCGCAGGGCGCGCTCCTACATGGGAATGGCGCGCGAGCGGACTCTGTCCGCGATCCCGTCGGCAGGGCCGGTGTTCGGTTGGGGGGGGGGGCGATGGGTATCGCTTCGCTCAACCCATTCTACGAAAAGCGCCTTGGCGCGGCCTGTTCCGGCGGCGTTTCGCTGAGCATGTAGCCGGCGCCGGGGACCGTGTGGATCAGCGTGCACCCGAAGCCCTGGTCGACCTTCTGCCGCAGGCGGTGGATGTGCTTGTCGATGACGTTGTCGCGCGGGTCGAAATCGTAGTCCCAGGCGCTTTCCAGCAGCATGCCGCGGGTCACCACCTGGTCGGCGTGGCGCATGAGTTTTTCCAGTATCAGGAACTCGCGCTGCTGCAGCGCGATGCTGTGCCCCTGGCGCTGGGCCACGCGGCCCTCGCAGTCCAGTTGCAGGTCGCCGACCTGCAGGCGCGCGCCGAGCAGGCGGCGGCCGGTGCGGCGCAGCAGGGCGGCCAGGCGGGCGTGGGCTTCGACGAAGGCGTAGGGCTTGGCCAGGTAGTCGTCGCAGCCGGCCTGCAGGCCCTCGACGCGGTGGTGGGTGGAGGCCAGGGCGCTGAGCATCAGCACCGGGGTGTCGGAGCCGGCGGCGCGCAGCCGGCGCACCAGTTCCAGGCCGTCCAGGCCGGGCAGGCGGCGGTCCACCACCAGGGCGTCGTAGAGGTTCTCCAGGGCCAGGTCCAGGCCCTGGACGCCATCGCCCGCGGCGTCGACTATGTGGCCGCTCTCGCGCAGGCCCCGCACCAGGTAGCCGGCGGCCTGCGGGTCGTCTTCGATGACCAGGATTCTCAAGGCTGCACCTAAACTTTTGTTCATCTTGGCGCGAGGCCGACGTTCGCCCGCGCCAGACAAAATATACTGCCGAACACCTCCCGCCGCCGCCACGGACCGCGCCCATGACCCAGGTTCTCGTCGTCGAAGACGACCCCGCCACCGCCGCCGAGATCAGCGCCGCGCTGCACGACCACGGCTACCAGGTCAGCCTGGCCGGCAACGGCCGCGACGGCCTGGTGCGGGCCCTGAGCGAAAGCTTCGCGGTGATCGTCCTGGACCGCATGCTGCCCGGCGGCATGGACGGCCTGGCCATGCTCACCGCGCTGCGCTCGGCCGGGGTGGAGACGCCGGTGCTGATCCTCAGCGCGCTTTCCGACCTCGACGAGCGCGTGCGCGGCCTGCGCGCCGGCGGCGACGACTACCTGACCAAGCCCTTCGAGTTCATCGAGCTGACCGCCCGCCTGGACGCCCTGACCCGCCGCGCCGCGCGCGGTGGCGAGGCGCGCGACAGCCGCCTGCGGATCGGCAACCTGGACATCGACCTGCTGCGCCGTTCGGTGCGCCGCGGCGAACGGTCGATCGACCTGGTGCCGCGCGAGTACCAGCTGCTGGAGTACCTGGCGCGCCACGCCGGGCAGATCGTCACCCGCACCATGCTCTTCGAGGCGGTGTGGAACTACCGCTACGACGAGCGCACCAACGTCATCGAGGTGCACATCGGCCGCCTGCGGCGCAAGGTCGACGTGGACGGCGAGCCGCCGATGATCCACACCGTGCGGGGGGCGGGCTATGTTCTCCGGGCGCCTGAGTGAGATTCCGCGCACCACCAGCTTCCGCGTGGCGCTGCTGTTCCTGCTGCTGTTCGGCGTGGCCTCGCTGGCGCTGTTCGGCTACGTGTACTGGCGCACCGCCGGCTACCTGCGCGCCGAGGTGCAGGCCAACCTGACGCGGCAGATCCACAACCGCGCCGGCCTGGAGTTGCCCGAACTGCTGCGCGAGGTGCAGGAGCACGCGGCCAAGGACCCCGAGCAGCACTTCCCCCAGGCATTGTTCGACGCCAGCGGCCGGCGCCTGGCCGGCACCCTCGCCGAGCAGCCGCCGACCACGGCGCTGGACACGCCCATCGAGTTCAGCCGGCGCAGCCTTTCCGGCGGCGAGCGGCGGGTGCGTGGCATCGTCCACCGCATGCCCTCGGGCGAGGTGCTGGTGATCGGCCAGGACATCCAGGACCTGCTGGAGTTCGACGAACTGCTGGTCAGCGCCATGGCTTCCGGCGGGGTGCTGATCCTGATCCTCGGCCTGGCCGGCGCGATCATCGCCGGGCGCACCTCGCAGCAGCGCCTGGACGCGGTGACCGGGGCCATCGAGCGCATCGTCAAGGGCGACCTCAGCGAGCGCCTGCCGGTGCGCGGCAGCTCCGACGACGTCGACCGCCTGGCGGTGGTGGTGAACCGCATGCTCGACGAGATCGAGCGGCTGATGCATGAGGTGAAGGGCGTGTGCGACGACGTCGCCCACGACCTGCGCACGCCCCTGACGCGCCTGCTCGCCGGCCTGGAGCGCGCCCAGCGGCGCGATTGCAGCAAGGAGGAGTATGCCGCGGCCATCGACCAGGCCATCGAGGACGCCCACGGCCTGCTGCTGACCTTCCGCGCGCTGCTGCGCATCTCCGAGATCGAGGACAGCGCGCGGCGCACCGGCTTTGTCGCGGTGGACCTGACCCAGGTGGCGGCCGACGTGGTCGAGCTGTTCGAGCCCCTGGCCGAGGAGCGCGGCCTGCTCCTGAGCTACAGCGGCCCGGCGCAGCCGGCCTGGCTGCAGGGCGATGCGCACCTGCTGTTCGACGCCCTGAGCAACCTGGTGGACAACGCGCTGAAGTTCACCCCGGCCGAGGGGCGTGTCGAGGTGCGGGTGGAAGCGGGCGAGGATTCGGTGGAAGTGCAGGTGCGCGACAACGGGCCGGGGATTCCCGAGCACGAGCGCGAGGCGGTGCTGCGGCGTTTCTACCGTTCCGAGCGCAGCCGGCATACGCCGGGCAATGGCCTGGGGCTGAGCCTGGTGGCGGCGGTGGCGCGGTTGCATGACCTGGCGATGAGCGTGGGGGATGGGGCGCCGGGGTGCTGGGTGAGTTTGCGGGGGCGGGTGGTTTCGGCGGCGGTGCGGGGGTAGGGCTGGGTGTGGGGTTTGAGCGCGGCTGCCCTCACCCCAACCCTCTCCCGAAGGGAGAGGGGGCTGTCCTCTGCCTGCTGAAGCATCAGCGCACTCCTGCACCACCGGCTGAAGCCAAGCCATCAGAGCATGCCGAACGGCCCCCTCTCCCTCTGGGAGAGGGCTGGGGTGAGGGGCTCTTGCCCTTCACGCCTTGACCACCTGAAACGCCTCCCCCGTCGCAAAGAAAGCCCCACCCGCCTGGTAATGAATGGTCCGCGACTCCTCGTCCGGAAAATGCCAGCGCCCCTTCGAGAACACCCGCTCGTCCGCATAGGCCGCCACCACCTCGGCGATGAACAGGTCGTACTTCTCCTGGTTGTGCGGCTCGGCGATCACCTTGCATTCCAGGTAGGCCAGGCAGCCTTCGACGATCGGCGCCTGCACCTGGCGGGCGCGGCCGGTGGCGATGGCGTAGCGGGCGAACTTGTCCAGTTCGCCGCCGTTGCTGGAGCCCACCGCCAGGGTGAGTTCGGCCTGGCGCCGCGAGGGCAGCTGGATGACGAAGGCGCCGGAGCCTTCCACCAGGTGCCGCGACCAGGTGTTGCGGTCCAGCACCAGCATCAGCTTGGGCGGGTCGAAGTCCAGCGGCATCACCCAGGCCGCGGCCATCACGTTGGCCACGCCTTCATGTTCGCTGGTGACTATCGTGGACGGGCCGTGGTTGAGCAGCAGGTAGGCCTTGGCCAGGGGAACGTCTTGCAGGTGGTTCATGGAGTGTCCTCGCGGATCAGAGCAGCAGGCCGTCGACCGGCTCCAGCGGCGCCGGCAGCTCGCTTTCGCCGAGGATCTCCATGACGGCGATCTCCAGGTGGCGGCTCATGGCGTCCAGCGGCAGGTCGTTGGGCTGGGTGTCGAACGGGTCGGCGATCTGGTCGCCGAGGGCATCCAGGCCGAAGAAGGTATAGGCCAGCACGCACACCGCCAGCGGGGTGAACCAGCCGATGCTGTCGACCAGGCAGAACGGCAGCAGGAAGCAGTACACATGGACGATGCGGTGCAGCATCAGGATGTAGGGGTAGGGGATGGGCGTGCCCTTGATCCGCTCGCAGCCGCCGAGCACGTAGGACAGGCGGCTGACCTGCTGGTCGACGTTGGCCAGCAGCATGTCGCTGGCGTTGGCGCGGCGGCCGGCTTCGGCGAAGTCGCGGCCCAGGCGGGCGAGCAGGGCGCTGGCCGGGCCGGGCGTGTGCGCCAGGGCGTCGGCCAGTTCGCTGCCGAGCAGGCGGCGGGCGTCTTCGCTTTGCGGGCGCTCGCGCAACTGGTCGCGCAGCACGTAGGCGAAGGCGGCCAGGCGCTGGGCCAGCAGGCGGCGTCCGGCGTCGTCCAGGCCGGGCAGCAGCGACAGGCTCTGCCGCGCCAGGTTGCGCGACACCACCAGCAGTTCGCCCCAGAGTGTGCGCGCCTCCCAGAAGCGCTGGTAGGCCACGTTGTTGCGGAAGCCGAGGAAGATCGCCAGGGTCAGGCCCCAGAGGGTGAAGGGCGTGGAGGTGATCACCACCTTGTAGTGGTAGAGGGTACCGTGGGTGGCCACCACCAGCGAACTGAGCAGCACTGTGTAGAGCACCTTGCGCCAGATGGCCGGGATGATCGAGCCCTTGAGGGAGAACAGCAGCACCCAGAGTGTCGGGGTTTGCGGGCGGAGGATCATGCGCGGGCTTCCAGGCGGGGACACGGAGAGCGCGCATCATAGCCGAGATGGCCGCCGGGGGCAGCGGGGGCGGAGGGCGCAGCGCCCTCCGCCGTGGGCTCAGGCGCCGGTCTGTACCTGCCGGGCCTTGCGTTCGGCCAGTTCGTACAGCTGTCGCGCTTCTTCCAGCAGCGGTGCGAGGCTGGCGGACAGGCGCGCTACGCCCAAAGGCATGGGCATTTCGTCGGCGCTGTCTTCCAGCAGGCGCAGCAGCACGCTGAGGGATTCCAGGCGGCGTTCGGCGGTGCCCATCAGATGGTCCACCGGGGCCTGCAGGTTGACGTAGAGCACGTCCTCGTGGGGTTGGGAAAGGGTGGTGAGGGGGATCATGTCAGGCATCGTCTGCCTCCGGATGAGAGGCAGCAGGGCGATGCACACGGATGGCCGGAAATTGCATGTCCATTGCTCCTCGAGTGGGTGAGGAACCGCCTTCCGGAATGGGAGGCGGGCCGCGCGGGGGTAGCAAACCGGAGCCAAGGAACCGGCCAGGCCAAAGCCTGCCCCGCGCGGCCCGCCACAGAAGCGAGAAAAAGCGCCAGCGCATCGAGATGCCTGGCGCTACCGCGCCTTAGCTATCCGGGTTGCTACACCCGTGTCACGGCATTGACCGTGACGGGCAGAGCCTACCGGCTGGTTTTGTAGGGGCTCAATGGAAAGGTCGGGTGTGAAATTTCGCAGAGTGCGGGAGGGGAATGGAGCTTTTGTAGGAGCGAGCTTGCTCGCGAACGGTGCTTGCCGGCTGGGGCGGTGCCTGGGCTGAAGAGCGCCCTCTCCCTAACCCTCTCCCTGAAGGGAGAGGGGACCGTTGGGCAGACGTTGATGTTCTGGAGTCAGCCGGCTAGCGCAGAGATTGCCGGCTGAAACCAGGCCATCTCTCGGCACGGACAAGCCCCCTCTCCCTTCAGGGCGGGGCGCGCAGCCGAGGGCTGGGGAGAGGGTGCGGAGTCAACCCAAAGCACCACCACCGCCGGTTGACTCCATTCGCGAGCAAGCTCGCTCCTACGAGAGCAGAGGATCTCACCCCTCCTGATACAGCTTCACGATCGCCGAGAAGTCGAGCTGGCCATTGCCCTGGTTGCTGAACGTCTGGAACAGCTGCTGCGCCAGCGCCCCGAGCAGCACCGGCTGGCGCACCTGACGGGCGGCCTCGCTGGCCAGGCCCAGGTCCTTGAGCATCAGGTCGGTGCCGAAGCCGCCGCTGTAGCCGCGCGCCGCCGGGGCGCCGGTGAGCGGGTTGTTCACTTCCGAGGCCCAGCAGCGGCCGCTGGAGGTGTTGATGATGCCGGCCAGCACTTCTGCATCCATGCCCAGCTTCACGCCCAGGGACATGGCTTCGGCCACGCCGATCATGCTGATGCCCAGCAGCAGGTTGTTCGCCACCTTGGCCACCTGGCCGTTGCCGGCGCCGCCGCAGTGCACGATGTTCTTGCCCATGGCCGCCAGCACCGGCCTGGCGCGTTCGAAGTCGGCCGCCTCGCCGCCGACCATGAAGGTCAGGGTGCCGGCCGCCGCGCCCGCGGTGCCGCCGGAGACCGGGGCGTCGAGCATCGGGTTGCCGTGGGCCTGGGCCGCCGCCGAGACCTCGCGGGCGCTGTGCGGGTCGATGGTGGAGGAGTCGATCAGCAGCACGCCGGGCTGCACCTTGGCCAGCAGGCCCTCAGCGCCGAGGTAGACCTGCTTCACGTGGGCCGCCGCGGGCAGCATGGTGATGATCACTTCCACGTCGGCGCCGGCCAGTTCCGCCGGCGAGGCCACGGCCTTGGCGCCCTGGGCTACAGCTGCCTGCACGGCGGCGCTGGAAAGGTCGAAGACGCTCAGGTCGAAGCCGGCCTTGAGCAGGTTGGCGGCCATGGGGCCGCCCATGTTGCCGAGTCCGATGAAGCCGATGCGCATGGGGTTTCCCCTTGTTGTCGTTGTCGGGAACAGGGCCCGCACCGCGCGTGGCCTGTGGCCCCGCTGCTTCCTGCTGGGGGGCCTGGCCGGCGGGGCGCGCGGGCGGGGTTGGGTGGCTTACTTGAGGTGGATGGTGGTGTTCACCGCGCCGCCCACTTCGTTCTCGTCGAACCAGCGTTCGGTGACCGTCTTGGTCTGGGTGTAGAACTGCACCACCTGCTTGCCGTAGGGACCCAGGTCGCCCAGCTTGGAGCCGCGCGAGCCGGTGAAGGAGAACAGCGGCACCGGCACCGGGATGGGCACATTGACGCCCACCTGGCCGACGTCGATCTCTTCCTTGAAGTGCCGCGCGGCGGCGCCGGAGCGGGTGAAGATGGCGGTGCCGTTGCCGTTGGGATTGGCGTTGATCAGCTCGATGGCCTCGTCCAGTGTCTTCACCGAGACCACGCAGAGCACCGGGCCGAAGATTTCCTCGCGGTAGATGCTCATCTGCGCGCTGACGCCGGAGAATATGGTGGGGGCGACGAAGTTGCCTTTCTGATAGCCGGCCACCTGCGGGTTGCGGCCGTCCAGCTCCAGCTTGGCGCCTTCCTGGATGCCGCGCTCGATCAGGCCGCTGACGCGGTCCAGGGCGGCGCAGGAGACCAGCGGGCCGACATCGGTGCCGGCCTCGGTGCCGCCGCTGACCTTGAGCGTCCTGGCCTTGGCCACCAGGTCCGGGATCCACTCGTTGGCCTCGCCCACCAGGATGGCCACGGAAACCGCCATGCAGCGCTGCCCGGCGGCGCCGAAGGCCGCGCCGGCGATGGCGTTGAGGGTCTGCTCCTTGTTGGCGTCGGGCAGGATCACGGCGTGGTTCTTGGCGCCCATCATGCACTGCACGCGCTTGCCGGCCAGCGAGGCGCGGTTGTAGACGTGGGTGCCCACGCGGGTGGAGCCGACGAAGGACACGGCCTTGATGTCCGGGTGGTCGCAGATGGCGTTGACCACGTCCGGGCCGCCGTGGATGACGTTGAGCACACCCGGCGGGATGCCGGCCTCATGGGCCAGCTCGACCAGGCGCATGGTCACCATCGGGTCCTGCTCGGAGGGCTTGAGGACGAAGGTATTGCCGGTGGCGATGGCCATGGGGAACATCCACAGCGGGATCATCGCCGGGAAGTTGAACGGGGTGATGCCGGCGCACACGCCCAGCGGCTGCAGCAGGGTGAAGGTGTCGACGCCGCCGGCCACGTTGTTGGCCAGCTCGCCCAGCTGCAGGTTGCCGATGGCCGCGGCGTGCTCGACCACCTCCAGGCCGCGGAACACGTCGCCTTCGGCGTCGGGCAGGGTCTTGCCCTGTTCGGCGGTGAGGATGGCCGCCAGTTCCTTCATGTTCTCGCGGATCAGCTGCTGGTACTTGAGGAAGATGCGCGCGCGGGCGCCGATCGGGGTTTTCTTCCAGGTCTTGAACGCGGCCTTGGCGCTGGCCACGGCGCGCTCGACTTCCTCGGCGGTGGCGAAGGGCACGCGGGCGAGGACTTCCTGGGTGGCGGGGTTGATCACCTCGCGCCATTCGCTGCTGGTGGACTCGACGGGCTTGCCGTCGATGAAGAGTTTGACCGTGGGAACGGCAGTAGTGGTGGTACTCATCGGAACTCCCAGCCTGCGGCGGTTTGTTGTTATGGGCCTTGGGGCGTACCTCAAGGAGGTTGGATTGATCCTAGCAGTGCATTTTTGATGAATTCAATGCGGTGATGTGCAAGCATGCTCTGCGTTTTTGCACACTCGGAGCCGGCGATGGACTGGGACAACCTGCGTTTCTTCCTCGAACTCTCCCGCGCCGGCAAGCTCACCGTGGCCGCGCGGCGCCTGGGCGTGGACCACACCACGGTGGCGCGGCGCCTGCAGGCGCTGGAAAAGAGCATCGGCGCGCAGCTGCTGGTGCGCGAGCCCTCCGGCTATCGGCTGACCGAGGCCGGGCACGGCCTGCTGCCCCAGGCCGAGGCCATGGAAAGCGCCTGCAAGGTGATCGAGAAGCGCCTGGCCGGGGCCGAGGACAACCTCTCGGGCAAGGTGCGCATCGGCGCCACAGAAGGCTATGGCTCGACGCTGCTGACCTCGCAGCTGGTGGAGCTGAACCGCCGCCACCCGCACCTGGGCGTGGACCTGCTGGCGGTGCCGCGGGCGCTGCAGCTGTCGCGCCACGAGGCGGACATCGTCATCACCCTGGAGCGCCCCGGCCGCGGGCCCTACCTGATCACCCGGCTGACCGACTACGTGCTGCGCCTGTACGCGGCCGGGGACTACCTGGCCGAGCGCGGGCCGATCCGCAACCGCGACGACCTGCGCAAGCACGCGCTGGTGGGCTACGTCGACGACCTGCTGTACAGCAAGGAGCTGCAGTACCTGGACGAGATCGGCCGGCCGCTGCACATGGCCCTGCGCTGCACCAGCATCCTGGCCCAGCAGCGCGCGGTGGCCGAGGGCGCCGGGCTGGCCATCCTGCCGGCGTTCGCCGCCGCCGAGGACCCGAGCCTGCAGCCGGTGCTGGCGGGCGAGATCGAGTTCGTGCGGACCTTCTGGATGCTGATGCCCACGGAGCTCAAGGACATCGCGCGGATGCGCACCACCTGGGACTTCCTCCGCGAGAAGGCCGAGGCGAGCCAGGCGGTTCTGATGGGACGGGGCGCGTAGGGCGAATAACGCTCCGCGTTATCCGCCGTTTGGCCTTGGTCGAACCCCGCTTGGGGGCGAGCCTGGGCATTGCGCTGCGTTTCGCGGATGAGATCCGCTTGTCCCGTAGGATGGGTTGAGCGAAGCGATACCCATCACCATGGCTCAGCCATGGCGTTGGCGATGAAAAGGGTGAAACGGCGTATAACCGCGAACGGTTATACGCCCTACGCCCCCGGGAACCCGGCGTGTGGCGTCAGGCCAGGCCGACGTAGAGGTTCTGCACGTCGTCGTTGCCGTCCAGGGCGTCGAGGAAGGCTTCGACTTCCTCCAGCTCCGCGCCGGACAGGCTCACCGGGTTCTTCGCCTTGTAGCCGAGCTTGGCCGAGGCGACGGTGAAACCGTGCTCAGGCAGGGCGCGGCAGACGGCGTCCAGGTCGGTGGCGTCGGTGAGGAACAGGGTGTCGCCGTCTTCCTCGCCCGGCTCGAAGTCCTGGGCGCCGGCCTCGATGGCGGCCAGTTCCGCGTCGGCGTCACTGCTGGCCGGGGTGGCCTCGACCAGGCCCAGGTAGTCGAAGTCCCAGGCCACCGAGCCGGAGGCGCCCAGCTGGCCCTTGCGGAACAGCACGCGGATTTCCGCCACGGTGCGGTTCACGTTGTCGGTCAGGCATTCGACGATCACCGGCACGCGGTGCGGGGCGAAGCCTTCGTAGACCACGCGCTCGAAGCTGGCGCCGCCGTCGAGCAGGCCGGCGCCTTTCTTGATGGCGCGCTCCAGGGTGTCGCGCGGCATCGAGGCCTTCTTGGCCTGCTCGACTACCAGGCGCAGTTTCGGGTTCATGTCCGGATCGGCGCCATTGCGCGCGGCGATCATGATTTCCTTGGCGAGTTTGCCGAAGACGCGGCCCTTGGCGTTGGCGGCGGCTTCCTTATGTTTGGCTTTCCACTGGGCGCCCATGCTGTTCTCTTGGCTGGTTCATGATGGGCGGCAAGTCTAAGCGCTGGCGCGGCGCCTGGCGATATCCGCCGGTGTCTTGGCGGCTGGACCGGGGCGCTCTTCGTAGGATGGGTTGAGCTTGCGATACCCATCGGCCAGGGTGATGGGTATCGCTCCGCTCAACCCATCCTACGAAAGCTCGTCCTGGCGGGAGAGGAAGGCGTAGAGCCGTTCGTCCTGGGAGTGCGCGACGTTGAAACGCAGCCAGGGCACGTGGCGGCCGTCGGGCATGAACAACTGGCCGGGGAACAGCAGGATCTTCGCTTCCTTGGCCCGTTCGGCCAACTGGGTGGCGTCGGCCACCGCGCGGTGGCGGGCCCAGAGGAACAGGCCGGCGCGCGGTTCGTGGAACAGTTCCAGCCCCGCCGCCTCCAGGCGCCGGGCCACGCTGTCGTGGGCCTCGCCGAGTTGTTCGCGGAGTTGGCGCACGTGCTTGCGCTGGCGGCCCTGGAGGAGGATGTCCAGGGCCAGGGTTTCGGTGAGTTCCGAGCTGGTCAGGCCGGCCACCATCTTCAGCGGCAGCAGTTCCTCGATCAGCTCTGGGTGGGCGGCGATGAAGCCCACCCGCAGCGCCGGGGCGATGACCTTGGACAGGCTGCCGATGTAGATCACCCGCGCCAACTGGTCGAGGTTGGCCAGCAGCAGCTGGCCGGCGGGGTCGAGGTCGGCGTAGATGTCGTTCTCGACGATCAGGAAGTCGTACTTCTCCGCCAGTTGCAGCAGGCGGTGGCTGGCGGCCAGGGACAGGCTGGCGCCGGTGGGGCTTTGCAGCCGCGCCTGGGTGAAGTAGACCTTGGGCCGGTATTCGCGCACCAGCTGCTCCAGGCGCTCCAGGTCCAGGCCGTCGGCGCTGCGCGGCACGCCCAGCAGGTTGGCGCCCTGCAGGCGCAGGTTGAGGAACAGGTTGTGGTAGCCGGGCTCGTCCACCAGCACCGGGTCGCCGCGCTGCACCAGGTAGCGCACGGCCAGGTCCAGGGCCTGGCTGGCGCCGCTGGTGAGCAGCACCTGTTCGGGGCTGGCGGCCACCCCGGCGTCGGCCAGGCGGTCGGCCAGCTTGCCGCGCAGGCGCGGGTTGCCCTTGCTGTGCCCGTAGTTGCCGAACTGCGCCGGTTCCTCCCGGGCCAGGGTGCGCAGGCCGCGCAGCAGGCCTTCGCTATCCAGCCAGTGCTCGGGCAGCAGGCCGACGCCGGGGCGCAGTTCCATGCCCAGGGGCTGGAACACCTTGTGCAGCAGCAGGTGGGCGTCGAAGTCGAATTCCGGCGCGGCCTGTTCGTCGGCCGTCTCCCCGGGCAGCGGGCCGCGCACGTAGAAGCCGGCGTTGGGCACGGCGTTCAGGCAGCCGCGCGCCACCAGGCGGTCGTAGGCCTCGACCACGGTGAAGTGGCTCACCCCGTGGGTCTGGGCGAACCGGCGGATGGAGGGCAGCTTGGCGCCGGGGCGCAGGCGCTGCTCGTCGATGGCCTGGGCGATGCCGTCGACGATCTGGGTGACCAGGGGCGTTTCGCTAGTGGGGTCGAGCAACAGCATCGAAGCGTCCGGTGGAAGGGAAACGGAAACTGTACAGGCCGCGCGGCCATAACAGCACTGCAGGCACTCCAGCGCCCCTGTGCATGGCGGCCGGGCGGGCGGCCCAGCACACTGCGGGGCACGACGCGGCAGCCAAGCCGCGCAAGCCTGATGACAAGGAATTGCCATGCGCGACACAGCTTACAACATCGACCCCGCGAGTATTTCCGCCGAAGAGTGGCAGGCGCGCTGCGACCTCGCCGCGCTGTACCGGCTGGTTGCGCACTTCCGCTGGACCGACCACATCGACACGCACATCTCCGCCCGCGTACCGGGCGAGCCGGGGCACTACCTGATCAACCGCTACGGCGTGATGTTCCACGAGATGCGCGCTTCCGACCTGGTCAAGGTCGACCACGCCGGCGACGTCATCGACCCGCGCTTCGGCCCGGGCAGCGTCAACCGCGCCGGCTTCAACATCCACTCGGCGGTGCACGCCGCGCGCCCGGACGTGGCTTGCGTGATCCACACCCACACCGCCGCCGGCATCGCCGTGTCGGCCCAGGAAGAGGGCCTGCTGCCGATCAGCCAGCACGCGCTCAAGTACCACAACCGCCTGGGCTACCACGACTACGAGGGCATCGCCCTGGACCCGGACGAGCGCTCGCGCCTGGTCCGCGACCTCGGCCCGCACATGGCGATGATCCTGCGCAACCACGGCCTGCTGGCCACCGGGCGCTGCATCGCCGAGGCCTTCAACCAGATCTACTTCCTCGAACGCGCCTGCCAGGCCCAGGTCCAGGCCCTGGCCGGCGGCCGCCAACTGCGCTACCCGCCCGAAGCGGTGCGCGAGCGCGTCGCCGTGCAGGAGGAGGAAGCCCTGGCCGGCGGCCTGCATCTGCTGGCCTGGGAGTCGGCCCTGCGCCTGATCGAGGACGGCGCGGCCGACTACCGCAGCTGATCCCTTTTGCGTGCGTCCCGGTCCGCAGAGGCCGGGCGCCTAGCGTGCTTGCAATCTGCCAACAACAAAGCCAAGAGGTGGAAATGAAGAACCCGATAGCGGCGGCCCTGCTCATGGGCCTGGCGTCCGGCGCCATGGCGGCCGACCTGAGCGTGATCTCCTTCGGCGGCACCAGCAAGGATGTGCAGACCGAAGCCTTCTACAAGCCCTTCACGCAGGCCACCGGCAACAAGGTGATCGCCGGCGAGTACAACGGCGAGATGGGCAAGATCAAGGCCATGGTCGACACCCACAGCGTCAACTGGGACGTGGTCCAGGTCGAGGGCCCGGAACTGCTGCGCGGCTGCGACGAGGGCCTGTTCGAACAACTGGACCCGGCGCGCCTGGGCAATGTCGCCGACTATGTGCCGGGCACCATCTCTGACTGCGGCGCCGGCCTGCTGGTGTGGTCCATGGCCATGGCCTACGACGCCAAGCGCCTGACGACCGCGCCGACCGGCTGGGCGGACTTCTGGGACACGCAGAAATTCCCCGGCAAGCGCGCGCTGCGCAAGGGCGCCAAGTACAGCCTGGAGATCGCCCTGCTGGCCGACGGCGTACCCCGGCAGGACATCTACAAGGTGCTGGCCACCCCCGAAGGCGTCGACCGCGCCTTCCGCAAGCTGGACCAGATCAAGCCGTCGATCCAGTGGTGGGAATCCGGCGCCCAGCCCATGCAGTTCCTCGCCAGCGGCGACGTGGTGATGAGCACCGTCTACAACGGCCGGGTGTTCGCCGCCCAGGAGGAGGGCGCGCCGATGAAGGTGGTGTGGAACGACAGCCTCTACGCCATCGATTCCTGGGCCATCCCCAAGGGCAGCCCGAACAAGCAGGCGGCGGAGGACTTCATCGCCTTCTCGCTGCGCCCGGAGCAGCAGAAGATCCACACCGTGAAGCTGGGCTATGGCTCGGTCAACAAGAAGACCACCGCGCTGCTTGACCCGGCCCTGGTGGAGCGCCTGAACACCGCGCCGGCCAACCTGGAGCAGGCGGTGCCGGTGGACTTCGCCTTCTGGGTGGACCACGGCGAGGAGCTGGAACTGCGCTTCAACGCCTGGGCCGCCAAGGGCAGCTAGCCGACGCGCCGCCACACGCTGGCCAGCCAGGGCTGCTGCTCGCGTGGCAGCCCGGCGGGCCGGTAGTAGTGTTCCAGCTGCTCGAAGCCCGCCGCTTCGAGCAGCTGTTTCCAGTTTTCCCAGTCGTGATAGGCACCGTAGCGCGGGCCGTTCCAGCCCTCGGCATTGTCCCCGCGCGGGTTCGAGGCGAACAGCACGCCGCCGGGCTTGAGCGCCGCGCGCAACTCGCCCAGTACCCGTGGCAGTTCCTGGCGCGGCACGTGGAACAGGCTGGCGTTGGCATAGATGCCATCGAAGCGCGCCGCCGGCAGGTCCAGCGCCAGGAAGTCCTGCAACCACACCTCGCAAGCGCTGGCCTGGCGGGCCATTTCCACGAAGTTCGGGCAGCCGTCCAGGCCCACCGGCGCATGGCCCAGGGCCTTGAAGGTGCACAGATCGCGGCCGGGGCCGCAGCCGAAATCCAGCAGGGCAAAGGGCGGCTCGCCATGGATGTGCCGCAGCAGGGCGGCGATGTTCTGGCTGACGTCGTGGTCGCGGGTGCCTTCGCGGAAGGCCTCGGCGGTGGCCTGGTAGTGCTGCAGGGTGAGGCGGGAGATGTCGCGGAGGGTTTGGTCGTCTAGGGGCATGGGAGGCGTCGGTGGGTCGCTGGGGAGGTTATTCTACGCCGGGGTTTGGGGGGTAGGAGCGAGCTTGCTCGCGAATGGTGCCAGCCGGTAACAACAGTGTTCGGGATTAACGCCGTCCCCTCTCCCCAGCCCTCTCCCTGAAGGGAGAGGGGGCTTGTCCGTGCCGAGAGGAGGCTGGGTTTCAACCGGCAATCTCCGTGCTAGCCGGCTAACGCCGAAACACCAACGCACGCCGAACGGTCCCCTCTCCCTTCAGGGAGAGGGTTAGGGAGAGGGTGCTCTTCAGCACAGGCACCACCCACGACCGGCAGAACACCGTTCGCGAGCAAGCTCGCTCCTACGAAATAAAAAAGCGCGGCACACCCCGAAGGACTGGCCGCGCAACACGCTCAACAGGGAATCAGAACTGCTCGGCCTCCAGCCCATAAAGGCTTTCACTGCCAGCCCGCACCGCGCTGGCCAGGGACTGGGTGCGCGGCAGCAGGCGGGCGAAATAGAAACGCGCCGTGGCCAGCTTGCCCTGGTGGAAGTCATCGGCGTGGCCGCTGGCGGCGCGGGCCATGCGCGCCCACATGTAGGCGTAGGCGGTGTAGCCGAACAGGTGCAGGTAGTCCACCGCCGCGGCGCCGGGTTCGCGCGGGTTTTCCTTGGCGCGCTCCTGGAGTTGCCGGGTGAGGGCTTCCAACTGCTCCAGGGCTTCCAGCAGCGGCGCGCTGAACTCGTCATCCGCCGCGGCCTCGGCGAAGGCGCGGATTTCCCCGGCGAACAGCGCCAGCAGCTCGCCGCCGTTGGCCAGCACCTTGCGCCCGACCAGGTCCAGGGCCTGGATGCCGTTGGTGCCTTCGTAGATCTGCGCGATGCGCACGTCGCGCACCAGCTGTTCCTGGCCCCATTCGCGGATGTAGCCGTGGCCGCCGAACACCTGCTGGCCGTACACGCAGCTTTCCAGCCCGGTGTCGGTGAAGAAGGCCTTGGCCACCGGGGTGAGCAGCGCCACCAGGCCTTCGGCGCGGGCGCGTTCTGCGGCGTCGTCGCCGTACTTGGCGATGTCCAGTTGCTGCCCGAGGTAGGTGGCGAAGGCGCGGCCGCCCTCGGTCAGGGCCTTCATGGTCAGCAGCATGCGGCGCACATCCGGGTGGACGATGATCGGGTCGGCCGCCTTGTCCTTGGCCACCGGGCCGGTCGGGGCGCGGCTCTGGATGCGCTCGCGGGCGTAGCCCACGGCGGCCTGGTAGGACATCTCGGCGCAGCCGATGCCCTGGATACCGATGGACAGGCGCTCGTAGTTCATCATGGTGAACATCGCCGCCAGGCCCTTGTTCGGCTCGCCGACCAGCCAGCCGGTGGCGCCGTCGAAGTTCATCACGCAGGTGGCCGAGGCCTTGATGCCCATCTTGTGCTCGATGGAGCCGCAACTGACCGGGTTGCGCGCGCCGAGGGAGCCGTCGTCGCCCACCAGCACTTTCGGCACGAGGAACAGCGAGATGCCCCGCGAGCCGGCCGGCGCGTCGGGCAGCTTGGCCAGCACCAGGTGGATGATGTTTTCGGTCAGGTCCTGCTCGCCGCCGGTGATGAAGATCTTGGTGCCGCTGATTTTGTAGCTGCCGTCGGCCTGGGGCTCGGCGCGGGTGCGGATCAGCCCCAGGTCGGTGCCGGCGTGGGGTTCGGTCAGGCACATGGAGCCGGCCCAGCGGCCTTCGTACATGGCCGGCAGGTACTTCTGCTTCAACGCCTCGCTGGCGTGGGCGTCCAGCGCCAGGCAGGCGCCGGCGGAGAGGGTGGAGTAGAGCGCGAAGCTGGCGTTGGCCGCGTAGACCATTTCCTCGAACTGCACCGAGAGCATCTTCGGCATGCCCAGGCCGCCGAAGTCCGGGTTGCCGGCCAGGCCGACCCAGCCGCCCTCGGCGTAGGTGGCGTAGGCCTCGCGGAAGCCGGCCGGGGTGCTCACCGCGCCGTCCTTCCATTGCGCGCCCTGCTCGTCGCCGCTGCGGTTGAGCGGGGCGAGCAGGCCGCCGGTGATCTTCGCCGCTTCTTCGAGGATGGCCTCGGCGGTGTCGGCGTCCACCCGCTCGGCCAGGGCCGGCAGGCGGCGCCACAGGGCCGGGGCGTCGAACACGTCGGTGAGCAGGAAGCGCATGTCGCGCAGCGGAGCCTTGTAGTCGGGCATGAATGTACCTCGGCGCCCCGGTTTGGCCGGGGCGCTATCGCAAGTGGGAAGGGGAGGTCAGAGCTTCTGGGCCCAGTCGCGCAGGACGAATTTCTGCACCTTGCCGGTGGAGGTCTTCGGCAGCTCGGTGAAGACCACGGTCTTGGGCACCTTGAAGCCGGCCAGGTGCTCGCGGCAGAAGGCGATGACCTGCGCCGCCTCGGTGTCGGCATGGCCGGCCTTGAGGGTGACGAAGGCGCACGGCGTCTCGCCCCAGCGCTCGTCCGGGCGCGCCACCACGGCCGCTTCCAGCACCGCCGGGTGGCGGAACAGCACGCCCTCGACCTCGATGGTGGAGATGTTCTCGCCGCCGGAGATGATGATGTCCTTCAGCCGGTCGCGGATCTCCACGTAGCCGTCGGGGTGCCACACCGCCAGGTCGCCGGTGTGGAACCAGCCGCCGGCGAAGGCTTCCTCGGTGGCGCTGGGGTTCTTCAGGTAGCCCTTCATCACGGTGTTGCCGCGCATGAAGATCTCGCCGACGCTCTGGCCGTCGCGCGGCACCGGCTCCAGGGTCTTCGGATCGGCGACCATCACGCCTTCCAGAGTCGGGTAGCGCACGCCCTGGCGCGACTTGATCCTGGCCCGCTCGTCCAGCGGCAGTTCGTCCCACTCTTCGTGCCAGGCGCACACGGTGACCGGGCCGTAGACCTCGGTGAGGCCGTAGACGTGGGTGACGCGGATGCCCATTTCCTCCACAGCGCCTATGACCTTGGCCGGCGGCGCGGCGCCGGCGACCATGGCGTGCACCGGGTGGTCGATGGCGGCCTTGGCCGAGTCGGGCATGTTGATCAGCGCGTTGAGCACAATGGGCGCGCCGCACATGTGGCTGACGCGGTGCTCGCGGATCAGGGTGAGAATCTTCTGCGGGTCGACGCGGCGCAGGCACACGTGGGTGCCGGCCAGCGCGGTGACCGTCCAGGGGTAGCACCAGCCGTTGCAGTGGAACATCGGCAGGGTCCACAGGTACACCGGGTGCTGGCCCATGGACCAGGTCATCTGGTTGCCCAGCGAGTTCAGGTAGGCGCCGCGGTGGTGGTAGACCACGCCCTTGGGGTTGCCGGTGGTGCCGGAGGTGTAGTTCAGCGAGATGGCGTCCCACTCGTCGCGCGGCCAGGCCCAGGCGTACTCGGGGTCGCCCTCGGCCAGCAGGGCCTCGTAGTCCAGGCTGCTGACCGGCTCGCCCTCGCCGTATTCCGGGTCGTCGACGTCGATCACCAGCGGCGGGTGGTCGAGCATGCCCAGGGCGGCGCGGATCACGTCGTGGAACTCGCGGTCGGTGATCAGCACCTTGGCCTCGCCGTGCTGCAGCATGAAGGCGATGGCCTCGGCGTCCAGGCGCACGTTGAGGGTGTTGAGCACCGCGCCGATCATCGGGATGGCGAAGTGCGCTTCGAGCATCTGCGGGGTGTTGGGCAGCATCACCGCGACGGTGTCGCCACGGCCGATGCCGCGCCAGGCCAGGGCCGAGGCCAGGCGGCGGCAACGCTGGTAGGTTTCGCGCCAGGTGCGGCGCAGGCTGCCGTGGATCACGGCGGTGCGGTCGGGGTAAACGCTGGCGGTGCGTTCGATGAAGCTCAGCGGGGTCAGCGCGGTATGGTTGACCGAGGCAGGCGCGAGACCCTGTTCGAAGATCGACATATGGACACCCTGTGGCTGATTGTTAGCTCATTGTTCTTGGCTGCCCGCAGGCGGGTCGGGCGGCTGATGGGGCGATTTATAGCAATGCCGAGATAGTTATGGAAGTACAACCATATGCTTATGGTATAAATACTATATTCCAATAAAAGCACCCGGAACTGCCTCCATGCCTGAACTCAACACCCTGGTGCGCCTGCTCCGCGAGCCCGCGCCGGCGGCCGCCCAGGCCGACGCGCTGCTCGCCCTGTGCCGCGCCCGCGCGCCCCTGGAGCGCGCGCTCTACCTGGCCTGGCGGCCGCGTTCGCGCAGTTACGAGGCGCTTGGCGACGAACGCCTGCCGCCGGGCGCCGGCGACCCGCTGCAGGCCAACGACGAGGCCCTGCATGCGGCCTTCGCCGGCCGCCGCGACATGCCCCTGGACGAACTGCTGGCGCTGCCCGGCTGGCTGGGCGGGCGCCTGCGCCGCGCCGGCTGGAGCCATGGCCTGGCGTTGAACCTGGCGCTGGGCGGAGAACCCGGGCTGTTGCTGCTGGCCGCGCGGGATGCCGCCGCCACGCCCTGGCTGGGTTGGGTCGGCGAGCTGCTGGGTGAAGTAATGGCCCTGGCCGGCGGCGCACGCCGTACCGCGCCGCTGCTGGCCGCCGAGCCGCTGCCGGCGTTGCTGCTGGATGGCGACGGGCAGTTGCTCGACGGCAACCCGGCGCTGCATGGCCTGGCCGCCGAACTGGGCCTGGACGACGTGCGCGAGCTGCTGCCGAGCAACCACCGCGAGCTGCTGCGCAGTTGCCTGGCCCAGGCCCGCGCGGTGCAGGACGCGCCCAGCGAGCAGGGCGGCCGGCACTTTCTCTGGAGCTTCATCCCCGACGCCGGCCAGGCCGAGGTGCTGGTGCGCGGCCGCGAGGCCAGCGCGCAGATCCAGGGCGAGCGCGAGGCGGCCCAGGCGCGGCGGCTGTACCGGCAGATCATCGAGAACACCAGCGACCTGATTTCGCGGCGCACCCTCGACGGCGTCATTCTCGACGCCTCGCCCTCGTCCTGGCCGCTGCTGGGCTACTGGCCGGAGGAGATGCGCGGCCAGTCGGTGCTGCCGCTGCTGCACCCGGACGACCGCAAGCGCGTGGCCCGCCACACCCGCGACGCCCTGGAACAGGACGGCTACGCGACCCTGACCTACCGCCTGCGCCACCGCGACGGCCACTACCTGTGGTTCGAGACCGCCAGCCGCGCCATCCGCGAGACCTACACCGGTGCCGTGGTGGAGGTGGTCAGCGTGTCCCGCGACATCACCGCGCGGGTGCGCGCCGAGGAGAACCGCCGGCGCCTGGCCGAGGTGGTGGAGGCCAACGCCGACCTGGTGCTGTTCGTCGATGCCGGCGCCCGCCCCAACTACGCCAACCCGGCGGCGCGCAAGGCGCTGAACCTGGGCGAGGATAGCCTGCCGGAAAGCCTTGCCGGGCTGTTCGACGAAGCCCTGCTGCAACGCCTGGCGGAGGAGGGCTGGAAGGCGGCCGACAGCCAGGGCGTGTGGCGCGCCGAGGGCCAGTTGCGGCCGCTGGGCGATGGTGCGCCGGTGCCGGTGTCGCTGGTGCTGCTGGGCCACCGCGCGGCCGGCGGCGAGCGCTACTACTCGCTGGTGGCCCGCGACATGACCGAGCGCGAACTGCGCGAGCACCAGCAGCGCCGCCACCAGGACGAACTGGCCCACAGCGCGCGCCTGGTCACCCTCGGCGAGCTGGCCTCGGGCATCGCCCACGAGATCAACCAGCCGCTGGCCGCGGTGGTCAACTACGCCGGGGCCAGCCAGCGCTACCTGGCGGCCCTGGGCAGCAACCCGGAGGCGGCGCAGCGCGTGGCCCAGGGCCTGGCGCGCATCACCGAGCACGCCAACCACGCCTCGGAGGTCATCCGCCGCCTGCGCGCCTTCCTGCGCAAGGGCCAGCGCCGCCTGCAGGCGCTGGACGTCAACGAGCTGGTGCGCGAGTCCCTCGGCCTGTGCGCCTGGGAAGCGGGGCAGGGCGGGGTAGCCATCGGCCAGGCGCTGGCGGAGAATCTGCCGCCGGTCTACGCCGACCGAGTATTGCTGCAACAGGTGCTGCTGAACCTGCTGCGCAACGCCATCGAGGCCAACCGCGAGCGCCACGCCGGCGCGCCTTCGGCCATCGCCATCGGCTCGGCGCTGGAGGCGGACGGCCGGCTCTGCGTGTGGGTGGAAGACAACGGCCCGGGGGCCGACGAAGAGACGCTGGGGCGCATGTTCACGCCCTTCTACAGCAGCAAGCCGGACGGCCTGGGCCTGGGGCTGTCGATGAGCCGCGGCATGGTCGAAGGCTTCGGCGGCACCCTGGACGCGCGCCCGGCGGCCGACGGCCTGCGCCTGGAGTGCCGGCTGCCGGCGGCCGGCGAAGGGGGCAAGGCATGATGGAAAAAACACGGGAGCAGGGCATGGAAGTACCGCAAGAAGCGGTGGTGTACGTGGTGGACGACGACCCGGGCATGCTCGAGTCCACCGTCTGGCTGTTCGAGTCGGTGGGCCTGAAGGCGCTGCCCTTCACCAGCGGCCGCGACTTCCTCGAAGCCTGCCCGGCCGACGCCCACGGCTGCGTGCTGCTGGACGTGCGCATGCCCGGCCTGGGCGGCCTGAGCGTGCAGGAGGAAATGCGCCGGCGCGGCCTGGAGCTGCCGGTGATCTTCGTCAGCGGCCATGCCGACGTGCCCATCGTCATCCGCGCCTTCAAGGCCGGCGCGCTGGACTTCATCGAGAAGCCCTACAACGAGCAACTGTTGCTCGACAGCGTGCAGCAGGCCCTGCAATCCCGCGCCCGCCAGCACGCCTCGCAGGCCGGCCTGGGCGAGGTGGACGAACGCCTCGCCGCGCTCACCCCGCGCGAGCGCGACGTGCTGCTGCCGCTGGTGCGCGGCTACACCAACCGCGAGGTGGCGGAGCAGCTGGACATCAGCGTGAAGACCGTGGACCTGTACCGGGCGCGGGTGATGAAGCGCATGCAGGCGCAGACACTGGCGGACCTTGTGGGGATGGCTATTGCGGCGGGGTTGGTGGATCCGTTGAGGTTGCGGCCGGAGGGGACCTAGAGCACCCCTCACCCCAGCCCTCTCCCAGAGGGAGAGGGGCTGTTCGGCGTCAACCTGTAGGAGCGGGCCCTGCCCGCGATTCGCGCGCAGGGCGCGCTCCTACATTGGAATGGCGTGGGTGGGGTTGCGTAGGAGCGGATCTTATCCGCGATCCGCGCCGGAGGCTCCGGTTATCGCGGATAAGGCCCTACGACTGTACTTGCATGGAGCCGTAGGGCGAATAACCGTTCGCGGTTATCCGCCGATACACCGGGGCCATAGCCAACGCCAAGGTCAACCCTGGCGCCGCCGGAAGCCAAGGCCAAACGGCGGATAACGCCATAGGCGTTATGCGCCCTACGTGAAACGCCGCTGACCACCGGGGCATTCCCGGGAGCTAACCCCCCGCCGCCGTTGTCTGAAGCAAGGCGGGTATACTCGCCCGCCTGCCCGAACCCAGGAGCCCCGCTTGTCGAAGTCCCGTCCGTCGCGTCCGCTGCTTTCACTGCTCCTTGCCGCCGGCCTCAGCGCCAGCGCGGCGCTGTATGCCTGCCCGGCCGGGCAGTCGGAGGTCTGCCTGGGCGGCTGCATCTGCGTGGCCGACCCCGATGGGGTGTTCGGCGTGCTCCAGGAAGATGCGCGCAACGTCGCGGCACCCGCCCTGGCGCAGTGGCTCAGCCAGTCCCGCGAGCGCATGGTGGCCGCCGGCGTGCAGCCGCTGCCGCTGGACCTGCGCGTGCAACTGCAGGCCTGGTACCCGGACGACCTGCTGCAGGCGGTGCGCTATCGCGTCGGCCAGGGCCAGGACGTCGACGCCGCCAGCGCCATGCTGCAGAACCAGGACGTGGTCGCCGTGACGCTGATCGACGTGGTGGTGTTCCGCAACGAGGACGACGCGCTGCACAACCTGGCCCT
This sequence comes from Pseudomonas sp. M1, assembly GCF_022760135.1. Taxonomy (NCBI): domain Bacteria; kingdom Pseudomonadati; phylum Pseudomonadota; class Gammaproteobacteria; order Pseudomonadales; family Pseudomonadaceae; genus Pseudomonas; species Pseudomonas sp. M1. Next base: position 3,789,153 of record NZ_CP094343.1, on the reverse strand, counting down.
CTGGGCCCACGAGCTCAAGCACGTGCAGCAGTACCGCGAGCTGGGCGTGGACGGCTTCGCCCGCCAGTACGTGCGCAACTTCAGCGCCCTGGAAGACCCGGCCTACGCCATCCAGAACCAGGTCTCCCGGGAAATGCGCAGCGCCCGGGCGCCGGCCGGCGACTAGCCGGGTTCGCCGCCGGTTGGCAGGCGCTGCGGCGCGTTTGATGCACATCAAGGGGCCGGCAACGGCGAAGGCGCAGGCTTAGGGCACAACCCCTGTCCCCCTCCGGAGGTCCCCCATGAACGCCTACACGCGCCTGCTGCTGATCTGCGATCCCCTGCTCCGTGACTCCGCCGCCATGGCGCGGGCCAAGGCCCTGGCGCTGGCCGGTGGCGGCCAGTTGCACATGGTCACCCTGGATGCCCTGCCGGTCGGCCTGGGCGTGCTCGACAGCGTGCTGCAGACCCGCGCCCGCGAAGAAACCCGCCTGCGCCAGGAACGCTGGCTGGAGGAACGCGCCGTGGAGCTGCGCGCCCAGGGCGTCGAGGTCGGCGTCGAGGCGATCTGGACCGAGAACCCGCTGGAGGAGGCGCTGCGCCTGGTGGAGCAGCACGGCATCGACCTGGTGGTGAAGGACAGCCAGTACGAGCCGGCCCTGAGCCGGGCGATCATGACGCCGCTGGACTGGCAGCTGCTGCGCCGCTGCCCGGTGCCGCTGCACCTGGTCAGCACCGCCGACAACCCGAGTCCGCAGCGGGTGCTGGCCGCGCTGGACCTGTCCCAGGACGACGTGCTCGTCGACCAGCTCAACGACCATATAGTCGAGTCGGCGCAGGCCCTGGCCCGGCAATGCGGCGCCGAGCTGCATCTGCTGCAGGCCTATGACCTGGCCAGCGGCTACCTGGCCTATGCCGCCGGCCCGGTGGCCTGGTCGCCGGAGGTTGCCGAGCAGATGAGCGGCCGTTCGCGCCAGCGCATGGACCGCATCGGCGAGCGCTTCGGCGTCGGCCGGCCCTACCAGCACCTGGTCAAGGGCGCGGCCACCCAGGTCATCAGCGAATTCGCCAATGAGAAACGCTTCGACGTGGTGGTCATGGGCACCCTCTACCGCCCGGGCCTGGCGAAGATCATCGGCAGCACCACCGAACAGGCGCTGTACCGGGTGCATTCGGGCATTCTCGCGGTCCGGCCCTGAGGCGCGCGGCCATGAAGATGGTCGCGTTCCTCGCCCTGCTGCTGTCGCTCTGGGCCATCGCCGTGGTGGCCTGGATGATGCTGCGCTACACCCCCGCCGGCGGCGATGCCCAGTACGTGTTCCTCTGGGACCGCTGGGAGAACCGCGTGTGCCTGGTGTCCATCGGCAACCCGTCGCGGATCATCTGCGACCCGCGCTCGCTCTGGGTGGAACAGCAGAAGGACGACGGGCCCACGGCGCGTCGTCCCTGACGGTGGGCGCTCAGCTGCCGTGGCGCCGTTGCTCGGCGTCGCGGCGGCGGGCCTCGGCCAGCGCGTGGGGCGCCGCCAGGCGCTGCTGCAGGCGCTCCAGGTAGTCGCGGGCCTGGGTTTCGTCGTGGAAGGGCACCCGGAACTGGTCGAGCTGGACGTAGCAGTGGCCATCGCGGGTGTGCAGCAGTTGCGTGCGCATGGAAGCCTCCTGGCGGAGCCGGCGGGGAAGTGGACTGCAACCACTTGTACGCCGCGCAGGGGGCGACGGCTTGATCCGCATCAACCCCGCGCAGCGGGCGCTGCCGGCCACAGCCGGACGGCAGCGCGGCGCTTTCTCAGCAGTCGCCCTGCAGGGCGGCCCTTTCCTGGCGGCGGCTGGCGGCCAGAGAGATCGACCAGAGCACGAAGCCGCCGATGGCCAGCAGGCTGCCCACCCAGCCCGGCGAGGTCCAGCCGTAGCCGGCGGCCAGGGCCAGGCCGCCGAGGAACGGGCCCAGGGCGTTGGCGAAGTTGAAGGCCGAGTGGTTCAGCGCCGCGGCCAGGCCCTGGGCGTCCTCGGCCACGTCCATCAGGCGCGTCTGCAGCACCGTGCCCAGGGCGCCGCCGAAGCCGACGAAGAACACGCAGAGCGCGATGCTCCAGATGTTGCCGGCGGTGAACGGGAAGATCGCCAGCACCACCGCGCTCCACACCAGCAGGCCGCCGGCGGTGGGCATCAGCGCGCGGTCGGCGAGCACCGGGATGAACATGTTGCCGAGGGTCATGCCGACGCCGAACACCGCCAGCACCAGCGGCACCACGGCGGGGGAGACGTGGGTGACCGCGCCGAGGATGTCGGCCAGGTAGGTGTACACCGCGAACAGGCCGCCGAAGCCGATAGCGCCAATGCCCAGGGTCAGCCACACCTGGCCGCGCTTGAGCGCGCCCAGCTCGCGCAGCGGGCTGGCGCCGGCCTCGGGCGGCGAGTAAGGCGCCAGCAGGCGCACGCAGAGCATGGTGGTCACGCCCAGGGCGGCGACCAGCGCGAAGCTCCAGCGCCAGCCCAGGGCCTGGCCCAGCCAGTTGGCCAGGGGCACGCCGACGATGGTGGCCACGGTCAGGCCGAGGAACATCCGCCCGACCGCCACCGTGCGCCGGTGCGGCGGCACCAGCGAGGCGGCCACCAGCGCGGCGATGCCGAAATAGGCGCCGTGGGGCAGGCCGCTGATGAAGCGGAACAGCAGCATCCAGTGGTAGGTCGGCGCCAGCGCGCTGAGGCCGTTGCCGATGGCGAACAGCCCCATCAGCAGCACCAGCAGGGTGCGCCGCGGCAGGCGAGCGCCGAGCACCGCTAGCAGCGGCGCGCCCACCACCACACCCAAGGCGTAGGCGCTGATCACATGGCCGGCGGTGGGCGCATCGATGCCCAGCGCCGGGGCGAAGAGCGGCAGCAGGCTCATGGTGGCGAACTCGGTGGTGCCGATGGCGAAGCCGCCCACGGCGAGGGCGAATAGCACCAGGGCCGCACCGCGGCTGCGCGGTTCGGTTGCGGAGGTAGTCATCAGGGGTCCTTTGGTCTTATGCGGTGCGCCGGGGCGCGGCTGTCACGGGGAGCACGGTCAAGGCAGTGACCGACAGCGAAAGGACGCACAGGATAGCAGAAGGTTCCGCCGGGGTGGACGGAAGGCTCGGAATAGACGGGTAGGGCGTTGGTTGTTTGGACTGGGTAAAGCGGTATCCATGTCTGTAGGAGTGTTCCTGGTGGGCGTGTCTGTCAGGGTGATGGGTATCGCTTTGCTCCACCCATCCTACGTCAGGGTTGGCGCTGCTTTGCGGGGTGGAGGCTGGGTCGGGAAGCGTCGCTGGAAAGGGGGTGGAGAGGGGCGGCATCTTGCTTGGCGGGCAGCGGGGGCGGGCTGCCGGTGGGGCGATGACGGTTTTAGATACTGAGTAGTATGTTGAGTGCGAGACGGGATTCCGGCCTGCCCGGGATGCGTCGTCACTTTTCGAAAACCTACTCGGTAGTATTTCCCATGAGCATTATCTGGAGCCCACCGCTGACCGCTGACGAGCGCCGCTGGCAGGAGATCGCCCGGCTGCTCGGCGAGCGGCATTTCCGCCCGCTGGCCGCCGAGATCGACCGCGACCAGCGCTACCCGCTGGAACACCTGCCCGTGCTGCTGGAAAACCGCCTGAGCGGCATGTTCGTGCCGCGGGAACATGGCGGCGAAGGGGCGTCGCTGTGCGCGCTGGTGGCCGTGGTCGAGGAACTGGCGCGCGGCTGCGCTTCCACCGCCGCGATCATGGCGGCCCTGTCCCTCGGCGCGTTCCCCGTGCTGCTCGGCGGCAGCGACGCGCAGAAGCGCCGGCTGCTGGGCGGGCTCGCCGAAACCGGGGCCGCGGTGAACTTCGCGCTCAGCGAGCGAGGCGCGGGCTCCGACCCCGCCGCCCTGCAGACCACCGCCACCCGCACGGGCAAGGGCTGGCGGATACGCGGCGAAAAATGCTGGCTGGGCAACGGCGGCCACTCCCGGCACTTCATCGTCTTCGCCGCCACCGGCGAGAACGCCGGGAGGAAGGCCATCAGCGCCTTCGTCGTGGCCCGGGACGCCGAGGGCGTGGTGATCGACCACTACGAAGACAAGATGGGCATCCGCGGCACCACCACCACCAACCTGAAGCTGGACACCTACGTCGAGGACGACGCCATCGTCGGCGAAGCCGGCAAGGGCCTGGGCCTGGCGCTGGCCACCCTCGGTGTGGGCCGCGTGGTCATCGCCGCCCAGGCCAACGGCATCGCCCTGGCGGCATTCGAGGAGGCCGCGGCCCATGCTGTGGAGCGCAGCACCTTCGGGCGCCCGATCATCGACCACCAGGGCGTCGGCTTCAAACTGGCCGACGCCGTCACCTCGCTGTCCGCGGCCCGCATGCTGACCTACGAAGCCGCCCGCGCATACGACCGTGGCGAGGACATAACCGCGCTGGGGGCGATGGCCAAGCTGTTCTCCAGCGAATCTTCCCACCGCATTGTGGACGATGCCCTACAGATTCTGGGTGGCCGGGGCTACGTAAAGCCCAGCGCGATGGAACGTTATTATCGCGACCAGCGGATCACCGAAATCTACGAAGGCACTTCGGAGATCCAGCGGGTGGTCCTGGCGCGCCAGGTAAAACATTCGTTGTGTGCAAACCCGAACAAGAAGGAATGAAGTGTGGCCAATAAATCCGTCCGTTACGAAAACATGCCGCTGCGCCAGTCGGCGATATTGGATGCCGCGGCAGAGGCGTTTTCCAGAGTTGGTTATGAAGCAACTTCGATCGATTACGTGGCGGACCAGATTCAGGCTACCAAGGGCAGTGTCTATTACTACTACCGGAGCAAGGGAGACCTGTTCGCCGCCGTGCACCGGCGGGCCATGGAAATGAACCTGGAAAGCGTTGCGCCCATCGCCGCGGACGTAGCCCAGAGCGCGGACCAGCGGCTGCGGCGGATGGCGGTCGAGCATACCCGGCTGATGATGGAATACACGTCCTACCAGCGGGTGACCGTGCAGGGCGTCGAGATGCACCTCACCGGCAGCCTGACCGATGCCCAGCGCGCCGAGATGCAGCGGCTCATCGTCATGCGCGACGAATACGAAGCGCTGTTTCGCGAAGTGATAGAGGAGGGAATCGTCGCCGGCATATTCAAGTCCGTCGATTCGCACCTGTTGGTCAAGCCGCTGTTGGGGGCATTGAACTGGACGACCATGTGGTATCGCCGGCAACCGGGCGAAACGGATATGCAGCGGCTGAAAGTTGCAGAAGAGATTGCGGATTACGTCGTAGATGGTCTCAGGCAAACCTAAAACAACTAGAAGGTAGTAGAGATGAATACGGTAGTCGATAAAGAAACCAGCGAGGCATGGCATGCGGTAGCGCACTGGTACCACTCGTTTTTCACCGGGATGGTACTGTCCTCGGTGACCCGGCAAGGCACATCCCGCGCGGCGGAACTGGTCTACCAGGTGTTCTGCCGGCAACGCTCGGAACGGTTCCTCCAGGGCCTGGCGAAACTGGGCATCGACAAGCTCCCGCCCGCGGTGGCCGCCGCGCAATATCACTACCTGTCGAACAACATCGGCGGCGTCTGCGTCGAGTACATGTACGAGAGCGACCGCAAGGCCTGGGTGCGCTACACACCGCCGCGCTGGATCTGGTCGGGCACCGCGCTGTGCGGCATCCCCTCGGAGGTTTCCGCGGCCATGCTGCGCGGCTGGCATGCGCAGAACGGCGTCACCCTGGGCAACCCGCGCCTGGGCTTCGTCTGCACCAAGCAGACCGCCGACGGCCAGTCCGGCCTCGAAGGCTACTACTACGAATACGACGCGCCCCTGGCGCCCCACGAGCGGCTGCGCTTCGCCCGCCACGAAGACGCCCCGGACTTCGACCCGGCCGCCGCGCCCACGCTGCCCTCCAGTGATTGGCCGCAGGCGCGCATCGAGAAGGCCAGCCGCAACTATGCGATGGAATACGTACGCTCGACCCTGCCCACCGCCGTCGACCTCTTTGGCCCCAGCGAGGCGGTGAGCGTGCTGCGCCTCTCGGCGCGCCAGGTCGCCATGCAGTGTTATCACGAGACGGCAGCGCGCCTGGGCGTGGCGCAGGACAAGTCGCTGCGCACCTTCGTCGACTTCCTGGCCAGGCTGGCCCGGGCCCAGGGGGACGAGGTCAGGGTGCAGGAAACCACCGACGGCTACGTCATCAGCCAGTGCGGCTGGACGCTGTTCGGCCAGGCCCAGGCCCTGCACCCGGCGGTCTTCGACATCTGGAACGGCCTGCTGGAAGGCGCCGCCGATGCGCACAACCACCGGCTGGCGCTGAGCGTCACCCACAAGGACCTGGCCAACGGCCGCTTCGCCTGGCATGTCGGGGGAGGTGTGTGATGGCCGGCGCACTGGAAGGACTGCGCGTCATCGACGCCTCGCGGGTTCTCGCCGGGCCCTTCGCCGCGCAGATACTGGCGGACCACGGCGCCGAGGTGGTCAAGGTGGAAGGCCCCGAGGGCGACGAGTGCCGGGGCTTCGGCCCGCCGTTCGTGGAGGGCAGCGCGGCGTATTTCAACGCGGTGAACCGCAACAAGCGGGCGATCACCCTGGACATGGGCTCCGAGGCCGGCCGCGAGGTGTTCTGGACGCTGCTGGAAAGCGCCGACGTGCTCATCGAGAACTTCAAGGTGAGCACCCTGCGCGCCTGGGGCATCGAGTCGCCGCTGGAGATCACCCGGCGCCTGCCCAGGCTCGTGCATTGCCGCATCACCGGCTTCGGCGACGACGGCCCGCTCGGCGAACTGCCCGGCTACGACGCCGTGGTCCAGGCGCTTTCCGGCCTGATGAGCATCAATGGCGAACCCGGGCGGCTGCCGGTCCGGCTGGGCTCGCCCATCGTCGACATGTGCACCGGCATGAACGCGGCGCTCGCGGCCCTGCTGGCGCTGCACGAGCGCAACGGCAGCGGCCGCGGGCAGATGGCCGACGTTGCCCTGTACGACAGCGGGGTGAGCATGGCGCACCCGTACCTGGCGAACTTCCTGGCCTCGAAGGTGCCGCCGAAGCCGGTCGGCAATGGCCATCCGAACATCGTGCCCTACGACCTGTTCGAGACGGCGGGCGCGCCGATATTCGTCGCCGTGGCGAACAACCGGCAGTTCCGCCTGCTCGCCCAACTGCTGGGGGCGCCCGGCCTGGCGGACGATGCGCGGTACGCCAGCAACGGGCTGCGCGTCGAGAACCGGGCCGCGCTCGAAGTCGAGCTGAAACGGCTGTTCGGGCAGGTCCGCGGCGAGGCGTTCGGCGAGGAGCTGTTGCGCAAGGGCGTGCCGGCGGCGGCCATCCTTGACGTCGGGACGGTGGCGCAGGCGCCGCATACACTGCATCGCCAGATGGTCATGGACGAGGAGGGCTACAGCGGCCCGGGCATTCCGGTGAAGCTGGCGCGCACGCCGGGCGCCTTGCGCAGGCGGCCGCCCCGGCTCGACGAGCACCGCGACGAAGTGCTCATGGCGTGTGGCTTTTCCAGTGCGCAGATAAAGGCGCTCGCCGAGCGCGGCGTATTCGGCGCCGAACGGGAGCCTTGAGGCTGCCCGCGGGTCTTTCGCGCCTGGGCCGGCCGCGAGGCTGACCCCGCACTCACCAGCACGATCAATCGAATAGCGGCTGTCCCTCTGCGAAGAGCGGGCAAGGGCTTTTGCATGCTTTGCGCAGGCAGCCAACGGGTGGAGAACAACGATGCAATCAGCAACCCCCGCAATAACGCTGGCCGAACTGAACCCGTCGGACGTCGACGCGACCTATCGGAAACTCAACCTGAGAATCCTGCCTTTCCTGTTCATCTGCTACGTGCTCGGCTTCATCGACCGGGTGAACATCAGCTTCGCCCACCTGGAGTTCAGCGCCGACATCGGCCTCAGCGAAGCCGCCTACGGCTTCGGCGTGGGCCTGTTCTTCGTCGGCTACATCCTCTTCGAGGTGCCGAGCAACCTGTGCCTGCAGCGTTTCGGCGCGCGGGTCACCATCTCCCGGATCATGATCCTCTGGGGGCTGATCTCCACCTGCATGATGTTCGTGCAGACCCCCATGCAGTTCTACGTCGCGCGCATAGCGCTGGGCTGCGCCGAGGCGGGCTTCCTGCCCGGGGTGATTCTCTACCTGACCTACTGGTACCCGTCCGGGCGCCGCGCCCGCGTCACCTCCAGGTTCATCCTCGGCATCGCCGCGGCCGGCACCATCGGCGGCATCGTCTCCGGCTGGATCATGCACAACATGGGCGGCGTGTACGGGCTGAAGGCCTGGCAGTGGCTGTTCCTGCTCGAAGGCTCGCCGTCCATCGTCGCCGGCGTGATCGCCTACTTCTACCTGGCCGACAAGCCGGAGCAGGCGAAGTGGCTCAGCCCGACGGAAAAGGCCATCGTCCAGGCGCACCTGGCCGAGGACGCCAGCGCCAAGGCCGCCGTCGAGAAGGGCCACGACTTCTCCGCGGCGCTGCGGAACCCCTGGGTCTACATCGCCGCCTTCGGCTACTTCGTCATTCCCTGGGCCGGCTCGGTGCTGAACTTCTGGGCCCCCACGCTGATCAAGCAGTCGGGCGTGACCAACGTCTGGTACATCGGCCTGCTCTCCGCGCTGCCCTGGATGGTCGGCGCGGTCGGCATGCTCATCGTCTGCTGGAACTCCGACCGGGTGGTGGAGCGCCGCTGGCACTTCATGGCCTGCATCCTGGTGGTGGCCGGGGCCGTCGCCGCCATCGGCTACCTGCCGTCGAACTGGACGCTGTCGATCGTCCTGCTGTCGATCATGTGCGTCGGCTATCTCTCGGTGACGGCGCTGTTCTGGACCATTCCCACTGCCTTCCTGTCCGGCACGGCGGCGGCCGGAGGCATCGCGCTGATCAGCAGCCTGGGGCAGGTGGGCGGGCTGACCGCGCCCATCGTCATCGGCTGGGTGCGTGGGGCGACGGGGAGCCTGTCGTGGGGGATGTATACGGTTGCGCTGGTGTTGATCGCGGGGGGCTTGACCATACTGCTGGGGATTCCCAGGCGCATGTTGCGGGAGAACAAGGCGAAGTAGGGGGCTTTCCACCGATGGGGCCGAGGTGCTTTTCGTAGGATGGGTTGAGCTTGCGAAACCCATGCGGTGGCGGTGATGGGTATCGCTTCGCTCAACGCCATCCTACGGGGCGTTGTGTTCACCGGTGGCTTCGGTGTTTGGCGCCTTTCCCTCTCCCCAGCCCTCTCCCTTCAGGGCGGGGCGCGCAGCCGAGGGCTGGGGAGAGGGAGCGGAGTCGACCAGACACACCAAGGCAACGACATATCACCATCCTGCAAATAATGATTATCATTCGCCAACAGCCACACCCCACCAGGACACCCCATGCCCCCAGCCCCCGCACCCACCCAGGGCACCCCCGGCCTAGCCCCCACCCGCGACGGCCGCGAGCTGTTCTACCAGGCCCTCCCAGGCCCGGCAGAGGGGCAGGCGCCCACCGTAGTGTTCGAAAGCGGCCTGGCCGCCAGCCGCTCCTTCTGGGGACTGGTTCAGCCCCTGGTGGCGCAGTGGACCCGCGCCGTGGTCTACGACCGCAGCGGCCTCGGCCGCAGCCCGGCGGACGCCCGGCCGCGCAGCATGCAGCGGATGGCCGACGACCTCAACGACCTGCTCGACCACCTCGGCCCCGGCCCCTTCGTGCTGGTGGCGCACAGCGGCGGCGGCCCCCTGGTGCGCGCCGCCACCGCCGCGCGGCCGGAGCGCATCGCCGGCCTGGTGCTGGCGGACGTCTCCGACGAAGCCTGCGAACTGATCTTCACCCCGGCCTTCCGCCGCCTGGAGAAGTTCGCCCACGCGGCCAGCTGGCTGCTGGCCCGCTGCGGCTTGCTGGAGCGCTGCTACCGCAAGGCCATCGCCGTACTGCCCGAGGACGTGCTCGCCGACCTGCGCCGGGAAGGCTTCAGCATGCCGGTGATGCACACCCGCGGCGCCGAGCTGGCCGGCCTGGTGGCGGCGCTGGAAACCTATCGCAACCAACCGCCGGTGCTACCGGATATCCCACTGACAGTCATCTCCGGCGCCCTGGCGGACTTCGGCATGAGCGAGCGCATCCGCGCGGCGGCCAACGCCGCCCATGCCTACCGCGCCCGGCAGTCGCCCCGGGGCCGCCACGTACTGGCCGAGCGCTCGGGCCACGGGCTGATCCTCAGCGAACCGGCGCTGGTGGCCGAGGAGATCGCGCGGCTGCTCGGCGTGGCGGATGCCCGTGGCTGACGCCGCTCACGGCCCCGGCCGCCAGACCGCCGGGGCGATGCTCACGGCGCGCGGCAGTATGCGGTTGGCGTAGAACAGGTCGGCGGTGCGTTGCTGGGCGGCGACGTCGGCGTCGTTCAGCGGACGGATCGGCGAGGCCGGCGGGCGGTGGCTGAAGGTGAGTTCGATCACCTGGGGCGACAGGCCGGTGACGCGGGCCATGATCGCCACGCTGCCGGCCTTGTCGCTGCGCGTCAGGGCTTCGGCCTGGGTGAAGGTGTCCAGCACCTGGCGCAGGAACTCGCCGTTGCGCTCGGCAAAGGCGCGCGAGGCCAGGTAGAAGGGGCCGGACAGGTCCAGGCCCTCGCCGTTGGCCAGCAGCCGCGCGCGGCCTTCCAGTTCCAGTTGCGAATACCACGGGTCCCAGATGGCCCAGGCATCCACCTGGCCGCTTTCGAAGGCGGCGCGGGCGTCGGCCGGGGTCAGGTACAGCGGCTGGATGTCGCCGATGCCCAGGCCGGCCTTCTGCAGCGCGCGCAGCAGGGTGTTGTGCGAGCTGGAGCCTTTCTGGAAGGCCACGCGCCTGCCTTTCAGCCCGGCCAGGTCATGGATCGGGCTGTCTCGCGGCACGATGATCGTTTCCGCCTGCGGCTTGGCCGGCTCGGTGCCCACGTAGAGCAGGTCGGCGCCGGCGGCCTGGGCGAAGATCGGCGGGACGTCGCCGCTGCCACCCAGGTCGATGGCACCCACGTTCAGCGCCTCCAGCATCTGCGGGCCGGCGGGGAACTCGACCCAGTCGATTCGGGTGTGCGCGAAGCGCTGCTCCAGCAGCCTGTGCTCCTTGGCCAGCACCTGGCTGGTGGAGGCCTTCTGGTAGCCGATGCGCAGTTGCGCGGGGGCGTCGGCCCAGGCGCCGCCGGCCAGTGCGAATAGGGTGAGCAGGGCCGCCAGGCGGCCCTTCAGGTGCTTGGTCATGCGTCCTGCCAGTCGGTGGAGGGTTTTTCCCAGAGGTTGATCCCGCCTTCCACGGCGTGGCGGTCGATTTCCGCCAGTTCCTCGGCGCTCAAGGCCAGGTTGTCCAGGGCGGCGACGTTCTCGTGCAACTGCTGCGGGTGGCTGGCGCCGATCAGCGCCGAGGTCACCCGCGGATCGCGCAGGGTCCAGGCCAGGGCCAGCTGGGCCAGGCTCTGGCCGCGGCGCGCGGCTATCTCGTCGAGCGCGCGGGCGCGGCGCAGGTTGTCCTCGGACAGGTGCTCGGGGCGCAGCGAAGCGCCGCCGGGGCGGTTGATCCGCGCGTCCTCGGGCACGCCGTTCAGGTACTTGCCGGTGAGCAGGCCCTGGGCCAGCGGGGTGAAGGCGATGACGCCGGCGCCGAGTTCGTCGGTGGTGGCCAGCAGGTCCTTTTCCACCCAGCGGTTGAACAGGTTGTAGGCCGGCTGGTGGATCAGCAACGGCACCTTCCAGTCGCGCAGCAGCGCCGCCAGCTCGCGGGTCTTGCCTGCGGAGTAGCTGGAGATGCCCACGTACAGCGCCTTGCCCTGCTGCACGGCGCTGGCCAGGGCGCCGGCGGTTTCCTCCAGCGGCGTGTGCGGGTCGAAGCGGTGCGAGTAGAAGATGTCCACGTAGTCCAGGCCCAGGCGTTGCAGGCTCTGGTCCAGGCTGGCCAGCAGGTACTTGCGCGAGCTGCCGCCCTGGCCGTAGGGGCCGGGCCACATGTCCCAGCCGGCCTTGGTGGAGATGATCAGCTCGTCGCGGTAGGCGGCGAAGTCCTCGCGCAGCAGGCGGCCGAAGTTGATCTCGGCGCTGCCGTAGGGTGGGCCGTAGTTGTTGGCCAGGTCGAAGTGGTTGATGCCCAGGTCGAAGGCGGTGCGCAGCAGCGCGCGCTGGGTGTCCAGCGGCGTGGCATCGCCGAAGTTGTGCCACAGGCCCAGGGACAGGGCCGGCAGCACCAGGCCGCTGCGGCCGACGCGGCGGTAGGGAAGGCGCTGGTAGCGCTCGGGGGTGGCGAGGTAGGTCATGGGGGACTCCGTGTTCAGGCAAATCGGTTGGCCGGGCGCGCCAGGCCCAGGTGGTCGCGCAGGGTGCTGCCGGCGTAGTCGCGACGGAACAGCCCGCGCCGCTGCAGCTCCGGCACCAGCAAGTTGGCGACGTCTTCCAGGCCGCCGGGCAGGTGCGGCACCAGCACATTGAAGCCATCGGCGGCGCCCTGTTCGAACCAGGCCTGCAGCTCGTCGGCGATGCGTTGCGGGGTGCCGACCAGGCTGTAGTGGCCGCGCCCGCCGGCGATGCGCCGGCCGAGCTGGGCGAGGCTCAGGTTCTCCTTGCCGGCCAGTTCGGTGAGCAGCAGCTGGCGGCTGCGCTGGCCGCTGTCGGTCAGCGGCAGTTCCGGCAGCGGGCCGTCCAGCGGGTAGGCGGACAGGTCGAAGTTGCCGAGCATGCGCGAGAGCAGGGCGACACCCACTTGCGGCTCCACCAGTTCCTGGAAGGCTTCCTGCTTTTCCTGGGCCTCGGCTTCGCTGTCGGCGACCACCACGTATACGCCGGGCATCACCTTCAGTTCGTCCGGGCGGCGGCCATGGCGCGCCATGCGGCCCTTGAGGTCGGCGTAGAAGTCGCGGGCGGCGGCCAGCGAGGTCTGCGCGGTGAACACCACCTCGGCGGTCTGCGCGGCCAGCTCGCGGCCGGTTTCCGAGGAGCCGGCCTGGACCACCACCGGGCGGCCCTGGGGCGAGCGCGCCACGTTCAGCGGGCCGCGCACCTGGAAGTGTTCGCCCTGGTGGTCGAGCTGGTGCAGTTTGGCCGGGTCGTAGTATTGGCCGCTGGCCTTGTCGCGCAGGAAGGCGTCGTCCTCCCAGCTGTCCCACAGGCCGTTCACCACGTCGTGGAACTCGCGGGCGCGGGCATAGCGCTCGGCGTGGCCGAGGTGCTCGCTGCGATTGAAGTTCAGCGCCTCGGCGGCGTTGTCCGAGGTCACCAGGTTCCAGCCGGCGCGCCCGCCGGAGAGGTGGTCCAGCGAGGCGAACTTGCGCGCCACGTGGTAGGGCTCGTTGTAGCTGGTGGTGACGGTGGCGATCAGGCCGATGCGCTCGGTCACCGCGGCCAGCGCGCTGAGCAGGGTGAGCGGTTCGAAGTGATCGGAACGGGCCATGCGGCTGGCGATGGGCGCGCTGGGGGCGGCCACGCTGTCGGCGACGAACAGGGTATCGAACTTCGCCGCCTCGGCGATCTGCGCCAGGCGCTTGTACTGCTGGAAGCTCAGCCCGGCGTCGGCCGGTACGTCCGGGTGGCGCCAGGCGGCGACGTGGTGCCCGGTGGCCATGAGGAAGGCGCCGAGGGAAAGGGTGCGGTTGCTTGCGGTCATGCTGGTGTCCTCTGCGGAAGGGTGGCGCACGCCGGGCGGGACGGTTTCTTGGTTGGCGCCCCGCCGGCGAGGGCGGGGCGCAGGTTCCGCGGCTCAGAAGTCCTTGCGCAGCTCGAAGCCGAAATAACGGCCGTCGTCGCGCGGCACCAGGCGGTAGACGTAGCTCCCGCCGCTGGCCAGCAGTGGCGAATAGGACTTGTCGGTGAGGTTCTTGGCCAGGAAGGCCACGCGCCAGCCGGCGTTGTAGTCGGCCAGGGCCACGCTGGCATTCCAGATGCCGTAGGCGCCCTGGATGGTGTCCGGGTTCTGGCTCAGGTCGTACTGCACCTTGTCCTGCCAGCTGTAGTCGGTGCCCAGCTCCACATCCAGGCCGTTGTCCAGCGGGATGTCGTAGTCGGCGCGCACGTAGCTCTTCCAGTCCGGCGAGAAGGGCAGCGGCTTGCCGTTGACGTTGCAGCTGGCGGCGGCGCCCGGCGGGCAGCTGAACTCGTCGATGCGCGCGTGGGTGTATGCCACCGAGCCGGACAGCTTCAACTGGCGGGTGGCCTGCCAGGCCAGGTCGGCCTCGGCGCCTTCGGTCTTCACCGAACCGGCGTTGATCAGGCGCGTCACCACCTGGTTGGCCACGGTGTCGTAGAAGTTCGCCTGGTAGTTGTCGTACTCGGTGTGGAACACCGCGAAGTTGGCGCTCAGGCGCTTGTCCAGGGCGGTGGCCTTCAGGCCCAGCTCCCAGGAGTTGGAGGTTTCCGGCTTGAGCGCCTCGGTGTCGCGCGGCTGCATGTTGAAGAACACGTTGTAGGCCGGGCCCTTGTAGCCGCGCGAGTAGGTCAGGTAGCTGGTGAGGTTCTCGCTCAGGTCGTACTGCACACCTAAACGCCCGGACCAGCCGTCTTCGTCGGTGGAGCCGGAGCTGCGGGTGGACGGCTGGATGCCGGTGACCGCGGTGGCCGAGGTGGACACCCGGCGGTGGTCGTATTCCAGCTCGTCGTGGGTGTAGCGCAGGCCGGCGATGCCACGGAAGGCCGGGGTGAAGTTCAGCGTCGCCTCGCCGAAGGCCGAGTAGCTGTCGCTGGTGGTGCCGTAGCCGGCCACGCCGGTGTCGACCGAGCCGGTGGTGGTCAGGGTGCGGCGGTAGGTCTCGTCGTCCTTGGCGTGCATGTAATACAGACCGGTGACGTACTCGGCGAACCGGCCCTTGGGCGAGGCCAGGCGGATTTCCTGGGAGTACTGGTCGTAGTCCAGCTCGCCCTTGTCGTGGGAGCTGGGGAAGGCCGCGCTGACCTGGGACAGGCGGTCGCCGTCCTGGTACTGGGTGTTGTCCCAGCCGCGCCAGGCGCTGATCGAGGTCAGGGTGTAGTCGCCCAGGCTCCAGTCCAACTGGGCCGACAGGCCCTTGTTGGTGTCGTCGACATGGGTGCGGTAGTCGGCGTTGATCTTGCGGTTGTCGCTGTCGGCCACCACCGGGCGCAGGGCATTGGCGAAGGCCGCGCTGCTGGTGTCGGTGACGACGCCGCTGGGGCTGTCGTCGTTGGCCTGCATGTAGTCGGCGATCAGCGTCACCTTCAGATCGTCGCTGGGCGTCAGCTCGAACTTGGCGCGCGCGCCCTTGCGGTTGTAGCCGTTGACCTCGTGGCCGTTGTAAACGTTCTCCACGTTGCCCTCGTAGCTGCCCAGCAGGGCAGTGACGCTGGCCTTGAGCTTGCCCGGCACGAGGGTGCCGCCGATGCCGAAGCTGGTGCGGTTCTCGTTGCCGCCGCCGAAGTGCGAGTAGTCGACGAAGCCGCTGGTTTCGTCCGGCACCGCCCGGGTGACGATGTTGAGCACGCCGGCCGAGGCATTCTTGCCGAACAGCGTGCCCTGCGGGCCGCGCAGCACCTCGATGCGCTCCAGGTCGAGCAGGTCCAGGGTGGCCATGCCGGGGCGGCCGTAGACCACGCCGTCGACCACGGTGGAAACGCTCGGCTCGACGCCCGGCGAGGTGCTGATGGTGCCCACGCCGCGGACGAACAGCGAGGTGTCCTTGTTCGAGGCGCCGGCGCGGTAGTTCAGCGTCGGCACTTCGCTGACGAGGGTCGAGACGTTGTTGCGGTTGTCGCGCTGCAGCTGCTCGCCGCTGATCACGCTGACCGCCACCGGCACCTTCTGCAGCGATTCCTCGCGGCGCGTCGCGGTGACGGTCACGGCATTGAGGGTGGGGGCCGCTTCCTCGGCCTTGGGCTGCTCGCCATCGGCGGCCTGCGCCGGCAGCTGCACGCCGCCCACCAGCGTGGCGATGGCCAGCGCCAAGGCGCTGAGCCGGGGGAATTGATCGTGGGCGTTCGCCCGGTACTGCTGAGTCATGGCCACTCCTGGATTGCCCTGGTCCGCCGCCAGCCTCTTGTGCGGGCCGCTGCGGCGCCTGTTCGCGGAAAACTTCACGAGCGCTCGCTCGTGCGAGTGGCCGATGGATGAAGAAGGCTTTTTGTCAGCGGCAAAGCTTGTTTGTTAGCGCTAACATCGGCGAGTATCCGGATCACGCTTTAGAGCGTCAAATACTGAAAAATTACTTTTATATTCCTGAAATGGAGGTCGTCACTGGACAGTCCCCGCAAGCGCCGCGGCGCCGGCCGCGTCACCCTCACCGCCGTGGCTGAGCGCGCTGGAGTGTCGGCCATCAGCGTGTCGCGCTACTTCAACCAGCCGGCGAGCCTTTCCGAGGAGCTGCGCGAGCGCATCGGCGAGGCGGTGGCGGCGCTGGGCTACGTGCCCAACCAGGTGGCTGGCGGGCTGGCCTCGGCGCGCGGGCGCATCGTCGGCATGGTGGTACCGAACATCTCCGGGCCGATCTTCGCCGACACCATCCAGGCCTTCAGCGACGTCCTGGCCGCGGCCGGCTACCAGCTGTTGCTGGCCTCCAGCTACTTCGACGGCGAGAAGGAAGAGAGCGCCGTGCGCGCCTTCCTCGGCTGGAACCCGGCGGCCCTGGTGCTGACCAGCCACTTCCACACCCCAACCTGCGAGAAGCTGCTGGAAGACGCCGATGTCCCGCTATTGGAAATGTGGGACTACCAGCCGGCGCGCCGGCCCATCCAGGTGGGCTTCTCCCACTACCAGGTGGGCGTGGACGCCGCGCGCTACCTGCACGGCAAGGGCTACCGGCGCATCGCCTTCGTGCAGAACAGCGCGCCGGGCGACTACAGCGCCCTGGACCGCCGCGACGGCTACGCCGACACTCTGCGCGCCCTGGGCCTGCAACCCTGGATGTTCGTGCCCACCGCCAGCGCCCCCTTCGAGGCCGGCAAGCAGGCGATGGAAGCGCTGATGGCGCGGCGCGAGCGCCCGGACGCCATCGTCTTCGCCAACGACAACCTCGCCGCCGGCGGCCTGCTCGCCGGGCAGCGCGCCGGCCTGCGCATCCCGCAGGACTGCGCGGTGCTCGGCTTCGGCGACTACCCCTTCGCGCCCATGCTGCTGCCCAGCCTCACCACCCTCAAGCCGCCGGCCCGGGAGATCGGCGAGATCGCCGCGCAGCGGGTGCTGCAGGCCATCGGCGCGCAGCCGGCGGAAGGGGCGGTGGAGCGCCTGAACCTGCTGCAGTGCCGGGTGGTGGAGCGGGAGAGCTGCTGAGGCAGCGAGGCGATGCCCATTGCCGTGGCCGCATGGGTTTCGCCAAGGCTCAACCCATCCTACGAAAAGCACTTCGGCGCGGCCGGTGCGAACAGCCTCGTGGGATGGGTTGAGCGAAGCGATACCCATCGCCGTGGCTGGTGCGAACAGGGGACCGGTCATATTGGCTGAAGGAAAGGCCATACGCCTGCCTAGCCGACGCTCCGTCGAGCCTCTAGACTCGTCCTACGCTCCGATCGCTACGAGTCGTGACCTTGCCCAGTGCCGTAACAAGAACCTCGCCGCTCGCGCGTGCACTCCCGACCTTGGCCCTGACGCTCTTCCTCGCGCTGCTGCCGACCCTGGCGCCGGCCTGCGGCAAGACCCTGCGCTGGGACGACGACCCGCCCTTCAGCATGCTCCTGCCCAATGGCGAGATCGGCGGCATCAACGTCGACATCAACCGGCTCACCCTGGAGCGCCTGGGCTGCCAGGTGACGCTGGTCAAGCTGCCCTGGGCGCGGGCGCTGAAGGAGCTGGAGCTGGGCCGCCTGGACGTATTGCCGGGGGCCTTCCGCCGGCCGGAGCGCGAGGTCTACGCCTACTTCTCCGGGGTCATCCTGCAGCCCTCGCGGAACATCCTGTTCATGCGCAAGGGCGACCCCGCCCGGGACGGTCTGCATGGCCTGCTGGACCTGTTGGGCACCTCGTTCCGCCTGGGCGCGCAGGTCGGCGTGAGCTACGGCGAGTCCTACCAGCAGCTGCTCGCCAACCATGACTTCGCCAGCCGAGTGTTTTTCAACCCCAGCCGCGGCAACCTCTGGCACATGATCGACAAGGGCCGCCTCGACGGCATCATCGCCGACGAGAACAGCGGCCTCTACGAGCTGGAGCAACTGGGCCTGAACGAACGCATCGGCCCCACCGCCGTGGTGGTTTCCAGCGATGCTGCGGAAGTCGCCTTCAGCAAGCGCACCACCACGCCGGCGTTCGTCGAGCGCTATGCCCGGGCGATGCGCGAGCTGGTCGAGGGCGGGGAGTACCAGGCGATCCTGCAGCGCTATCTTAGCCCCCTGTAGGAGCGCGCCCTGCGCGCGATTTCGCGGGCAGGGCCCGCTTACAGGTCAGGCACGGTAGTCCTCCCCCCGTAAGCGGACCTTGTCCGCGATAACCGGATGCCCCGGCGCGGTTCGCGGATAAGATCCGCTCCTACGCTGCCCCACCTACGCCGTTCCCCTGTAGGAGCGCGTCCTGCGCGCGATTCGCGGGCAGGGCCCGCTCCTACAACAGCGTCATGCGCCGAGCCTCACCCCAACCCCTGCGCCCGCAGGTGCGCCTTCAGGGCCTCGATGAATACCCGCACCTTGCGCGTGTTGCGCCGGTGCGGCAGGAACAGCACGTGGATGGTGGCACCGAAGGCGCTCTGGTCGCGCCAGCAGTCCGGCAGCTGTTCCACCAGCTCGCCACGGGCCAGGTAGGGCAGGGCGCTCCATTGCGGCAGGAACTGCACGCCGCGGCCGGCCAGCAGGCAGGCGAGCAGGAAGTCGTAGTTGTCGCTGGCCAGGCGCGGCACCGGCTGCTTCAGGCGGATGCGCTCGCCGTCGCGGTTCACCCACCAGAAGTTCCGATTGAGCATGGGGTGGCGGAAGATCAGCCAGTCGTGCTCGGTGTAGTTCTCCAGGGTCACGTTCATGCCCTTGCGCGCCAGGTACGCGGGGCTGGCGCACAGCAGCAGGTGGTTCTCCAGCAGCGGCTGGGCGATCACCCCCGGCAGGTCGACAGGGCCGTCGCGCAGGGCCAGGTCGTAGCCGCCTTCCACCAGGTCGGCGAATTCGTCCTGCAGGTCCACCTCCAGGCGCACCTGCGGGTATTCCTCGAGGAAGGCGCCGCACACCTGGTTGAGGAAGGCCGGGGCGAAGGAGGGCGGGGCGGCGATGCGCAGGGTGCCGCGCAGGTCCTTCTGCAACTGCTCCACTTCCGCGCCGGCCGCCTGCAGGTGCAGCAGCGCCTGGCGCGCGCCCTCCAGGTAGATCTGCCCGGCCTCGGTCAGCGCCATGCGCCGGGTGGTGCGCTCGAACAGCCGCGCGCCGAGTTCCGCCTCCAGCTGCGCCACGCCCTTGGTCACCGCCGAGGGCGTCTTGCCCAGGTGTTCGGCGGCGCGGCTGAAGCCGCCGTGGTCGGCGGTGGCGACGAACATGGTCAGGGCGGTCATCTTGTCCATTTATCTATTCCTGTCAGGCACAGAAGTTGTGCAAAAATTCGGCATTAAAGCCGTGCCGGGCTTTGGTTAACCTGCGTTCACACAACAAGAACCTGGGCGAACCCATGAAAATACTGATTCCGGCGCTGGTGTCCATGGCCTGTGTTTTTTCCTCAGCGGAAAGTATGGCCGCCGCTGACCTCATCCTCCACGGCGGCAAGGTCTACACCGCCGAGCCCGGCCAGGGCCTGCAGCAGGCGGTGGCCATCGAGAACGGCAAGGTCCTGGCGGTGGGCAGCGACGAGCAGGTGCTGCGCCTGAAGGCCGCCGGCACCCGCGTCGTCGACCTGCAGGGCAAGGTGCTGATGCCCGGCTTCATCGACTCCCACAGCCACACCGTGAAGGGCGGCCTGCAGATGCTCCAGGCCAACCTCGACGGCGAGCTGCTGCCGGTGCCCGAGCTTGAGAAAAAGCTGCGCGAATGGCGCGACAACGGCAAGGCGAAGCGCGGCGAGTCCCTCAGCGTCGGCGGCCTGCCGTCCACCTACTGGGGCGACATCCCGGCGCTGGAGAAGACCTTCAACCAGGGCGAATGGACCCAGGTGCCGATCCTCTTCGTCGGCTGGGACCTGCACACCGGCTGGGCCAACCAGGCCATGCTGAAACTCGCCAAGGTGGACGCGGCGAAAGTCGCCACCCTCGAGGGCGAAGAAAAAGCCACCATCGGCGTCCATGCCGACGGCACCCCCAACGGCTTCCTGGTCGACGCCGGGCTCTACCCGCTGCAGGCGCTGCTGCCGCTGCCCAGCACCGAGGAGCTGACCCGCGGCGCCTACGCCGCGCTGCGCTACTACAACAGCCTGGGCATCACCGCCTGGATGGACCCGCTGGCCAACGAAATCCCCGGCGCCGACATCACCAACGCCTCCACCGGCGTGCTGCCGATCTACAAGGCGCTGGCCGAGAAGGGCGACCTCTCTGCCCACGTCGCCGCACTGCTGATGGCCGACTCCAAGGCCACCCCGAAGGACCTCGACGAGCTGGACAAGGTGCGCCAGCAGTTCCTCGGCGTGCCCAACCTGACGCTGCCGGGCATCAAGGTTTTCGTCGACGGCGTGGCCGAGGTGCCGGCGCAGAGCGCGGCCATGCTCGAGCCCTACAAGAACTCGCACAAGTTCGGCGAACTGCTGATCGACCCCAAGCACTTCGGCGAACTGGTCAGCGCCGCCGACGCCCGTGGCTGGCTGGTGCACGTGCACGCCATCGGCGACCGCGCCATCCACGAGTCGCTCAACGGCATGGCCCAGGCGCGCCGCGACCGCCACAGCGGCATCCCGCACTCCATCACCCACCTGCAGATGGTCAACCCCAAGGACTTCGAGCGCTTCAGGCAGTTGGACGTGATCGCCTCCATGCAGCTTTACTGGGCCAGTGCGGATGAATCGAGCATCGACCTCGTCAAACCCTACGTGGACGCCATGGTCTTCATGTACACCTACCCGGCCCATTCCCTGCTCAAGCACGGCGCCACGATAGCCGGGGCCAGCGACTGGCCGATCACCACGCCCGACCCGTGGAAGGCCATCTACCAGGCGGTGACGCGCAAGGGCCCCAAGGGCGTGCTCAACGCCGACGAAGCCATCGACCGCCAGGTGATGTTCCAGGCCTACACCCTCAACGCCGCGCGGATGATCCGCCTGGAAGACAGCATCGGTTCGCTCAAGCCCGGCAAGCAGGCCGACATGGTGGTGCTGGACCGCGACGTCTTCACCGCGGAACCCGAAGCCTTGCGTGACACCCAGGTGCTGACCACCTGGTTCGCCGGCCGTGAAGTCTACCGCCGGCCGCTGACGGCCCAGCGCTGATCAGCCGGGCGGGGAAGCCCGCCCAGCGTTTTTCCAAATCGACAAAGGAGCCTTGCAGTGATCATCCATTCCTTCGTGAGCGAAACCCGCGAGCCGTTCGAGCGCGGGCGGCAGATTGGAGAGCGGTGGGCGGAACAGATTCATCGCACCGTGGCGCTGTACCTCGACTTCTTCCCCCGCGTGGGCGTGCCCGCCGAGCAGGTGCGCGGCATCGGCGAGGCCAGCCTGGCCGCGCTGGACGCCTGGTGCCCGGCGCTGGCCCGGGAGGTCGAAGGCCTGGCCGCCGGCGTGCAACTGCCGCTGTGGCAACTGGCGGCGCTGAACGCGCGCACCGAAATCCTCGCGGTGATGCCGGCGCAGCCGCTGGAAGGCGAGTGCTCCACCGCGGTCTACGCGCCCCACGGCGCCGCCGCGCCGCTGAGCATCCAGACCTGGGACTGGCACGACAGCCTGGTGCCCCACGGCCTGCTGCTGCAGCTGGCCGCCGGCAGCGGCTTGACGGTCAAGCTGTTCACCGAGTTCGGCATGCTCGGCAAGATCGGCGTCAACAGCGCCGGCCTGGGCATGCACTTCAACATCCTCCACCACGCCGGCGACAACGCCGAGGCCGGGGTGCCGGTGCACGCCATCGCCCGCCGCGTGCTGGAAGAGGCTACAAGCGTGGCCGAGGCCATCGAACTGGTCGGCTCGGCCTGCGTCAGCGCCTCCACCGTGCTGACCTGCTTCAGCCGCGACGACGCCGAACTGCGCGCCGCCAGCATCGAGATGAGCCCGGCGGCCACCGCCGTGGTGCCGCCGCGCGCCGACGGCTGGGTGCTGCACACCAACCACTTCGTCGACCCGCAGCAGGCCCGCGGCGAGCGCACCGCCGACGTCTCCACCACCTACGCGCGCTTCGACCACCTGGCGGCCATGGCCCCGGGCATGGCCCGCGAGGGCCTGGCGCAGCGCGCCGAAGCCTTCTGCGGCGAGGCCGGCGAGCAGGCGGTGGTGTGCTTCCACCCGGACCTGTCGCAGCCGGACACCGAGCGCTGGGAAACCCTGCTGACCATCGGCCTGGACAGCGTCGGCTGCAACCTGGAGTACCACGCCGGCAACCCGAAGGCCCTGGCCCGCGACGGCTTCCTGCGCTTCTGAGCTGAACGACCCACCCCCGCGGCGGCCACCCGGCCGCCGCGCGGAACACTGCTGCCACAAGAACAAGAGCAGACCACCATGATCGACCACACCCCCACGCCCGGCTCGCGCTCGGCGTTCAAAACCTTCTGCGTCTCCGGCATGGGCACCGCGCTGGAGTTCTACGACTTCGTCATCTACGGCTACGCCGCCGCCCTGGTCTTCCCCAAGCTGTTCTTCCCCGGCATGGACCGCCTCACCGCGGTGCTGGTGGCCTTCGCCGCCTTCGGCGCCGGCTTCTTCGCCCGGCCCCTGGGCGGCGTGGTGTTCGGCCACCTGGGCGACCGCTACGGGCGGCAGAAGGCGCTGGTCGCCACGCTGCTGCTGATGGGCATGAGCACCCTGCTGATCGGCTTTTTGCCGGACTACGCCAGCCTCGGCATCGCCGCGCCCATCCTGCTGGTGGGTCTGCGCCTGGTGCAGGGCTTCGCCGCGGGCGGGGAGTGGGGCGGCGCCGCGCTGTTCGGCATCGAGGTGGCGCCCCGCGGCCGCCGCGGCCTGTGGGGCAGCTTCACGAGCATGGGCATCGGCATCGGCGGCATCTTCGGCTCCGCGGTGTTCGCCCTGGTCAGCCTGGCCTTCGACGACGACCTGGGCGGCATCGCCTGGCGCATCCCGTTCTGGCTCGGCGGCGTGCTGGTGCTGGTCGGCCTCTACGCGCGCCTGCAGAACCCGGCGCCGGCGCAACCGGCCAAGGCCCAGCCCAAGGCGCGCATGCCGTTGCTCGAAGCCCTGCGCCAGCACCCGCGCGAGCTGCTGCTGTGCACCGGCATCGCCTTCGGCTACATCACCGTGGCCTACATCAGCACCTTCTTCCTCGCCTACGCCACCGACATCGGCTACAGCAGCAGCCAGGCGTTGCTGTTCGACTTCGCGCTGTCCATCGCCATCGTCGTCTCGGCGCCGTTCTTCGGCCACCTGTCCGACCGCTATGGCCGCCGCACGGTGATGATCTTCGGCGCGGCCATCATGGCCCTGGGGCTGTTCGCCTTCTTCCCGCTGCTGGGCACCCACCACCTGGCGCTGGCCCTGCTGGCCTACCTGGCCGTGGGCTTCTTCATGGGCGCCACCCAGGGCCCGATCCCGGCCTTCCTCGCCGAACAGTTCCCGCGGCGGATGCGCTACTCCGGTATTTCCGCCAGCTACCAACTGGGGGCTGCCCTGGGTGGTGGGACTGCTTCCAGCGCGGCTACTGCGATCCTTATCGCCAGTGGTCACCAGCCGGTCTACGTGGCGCTGTATGGCGCGGCGGCGATGGCGCTGGTGGCGGTTTGTTCGTTCGTGATGCGCGAGACGGCGTATCTGGAGATGGAAGAGGTGGACAGGGGCGTGGCGTCGACGGGGGAGGGGGTGCGTAGTTTGTCCTGAGGCGGGGAGCTTTTTTGTAGGAGTGAGCTTGCTCGCGAACAGGGCTCCGAATTGGGCATGGTGTGGGCCCTGAAGAGCGCCCTCTCCCTAACCCTCTCCCTGAAGGGAGAGGGGACCGTTCGGTGTGTTTGGATGTTCTGGAGTCAGCCGGCAACACCGAAGGTTTCCGGCTGACTCCATTCCCTCTCTCGGCACGGACTAGCCCCCTCTCCCTTCAGGGAGAGGGCTGGGGAGAGGGTACGGAGTCAATCCGAAGCACCACAGCTACCGGGTAACTCTGTTCGCGAGCAAGCTCGCTCCTACAAAAGCCCGAAGCCCAAAGCCCGAAGCCCAAAGCCCAAACCCCCAACCTCAAACCACCCCCCGCCGCCTCACCCCAGGCACCAACCCCAGCACCAACGCACACCCCGCCAGAATGATCAGCGCCCCCAGCCCCTGCACCAGCGACAGCGGCTCGTGCAGCCAGAGCGCGCCCACCAGCACCGCCACCACCGTCACCACGAACTCCACGCTGATGGTGCGGGTGGCGCCGATGCGGGCGACCAGGTGGAAGTACACCACGTAGTTGAAGGCGCTCATCATGCAGCCGCATAGCAGCAGGTAGAGCACGTCCAGCGCCGAGGGCACGCCCGGCGGCGGCACCCAGTACAGCAATGGGAGGGTCAGCAGACCGCCCACTAGGAAGGCGCCGCAGGTCACCTCCCAGGGGCCGGCCGTGCGCAGGCGCAGCGCCGCGTAGTTGCTGCCGAAGGCCGCGCACACGCCACCGAAGATCGAGGCCGCGCAGCCGAGCATGAAGGAAGGCGTCACCGGCACCGCCGGGAAGCCCACCAGCAGGAGCATGCCCAACAGCCCCAGGGCCAGCCCGGCGGCTCCGGCCAGGGTGATGCGCTCCAGCCCCCAGAGGCGGCCGATGACCATGGAGAACAGCGGGATGGCCGCCACGAAGATCGCCGCCATGGCGGTGCCGATCAGTGGCGTGGCGAAGGTCATGCCGATCAGTTGGCCGGCCACCGTGGTGGCGCCCAGCACGCACAGCGGCCGCCACAGGCCGCGGAAGTTCAGTGCCCGCCCGCTCAGCCGCGCCGCCGCCAGCAGGGTGAGGCTGGCGATCAGCGCGCGGAAGCTCACCGCGCCCACCCAGCCGAAGCCGGCTATCGCCTTGAGCAGCACCAGGAACGACAGGCCCCAGGCCAGCGCGAGATACAGGTAGGCGACGAGATCGCGAGGTTGCATGGGGCACCGGCAGAAAAGGGAAGGGGACACGCGCGAAAGCGCCCCGGCGGGGCGTGCCTATCTTGTCCGAATGGCCAGCTCGGCGGGAAGGGGGCTGTCGCTTCTGGCTGTCTGCATGCCGCAGCGATGCCAGCCGGGCGAACCACACGCCCCGGGCATTAGGAAAACTGATCGCGCATTCGCTGAAATCATCGGAGTCGATCTGGAGTGCGCCCCGCCGCGGTGCTAGAAATAGCCCGCGCCAGCCCCTCCGACCGCCGATAGAGAGACGCTTCGATGCAACCCGTACTGCCCCTGATCGACCCTGAGGTCGCCCGCCTGGCCCCCGGCTTCCGCGCCCTGAGCCTGACGGTCGAGGCCGCGCCCATCCTGCGCCCGGAGGTGGCCGGTCAGGCCGTGGAGCACGCCTGCCGGGTGCTGCTCGACGGCGGCCCGGCCTGGGCCGAGGCGCATATCGCCGCCTGGGCCGAGGTGTTCCGTGGCTTCGGCGCCAAGCCCCAGCGCACCCCCTGCTCGGTGGAAGCCCTGCGCAAGCGCGTGCTGCGCGACGGCAGCCTGCCGAGCATCGACCCGCTGGTGGACCTCTACAACGCCATCAGCATCCGGTACGCGCTGCCGGTGGGCGGCGAGAACCTGGCCGCCTACGTCGGCACGCCGCGGCTGGCCATCGCCGACGGCAGCGAGCCGTTCGACACCTTCAAGGAAGGCCAGCCGGCCAACGACCCGCCGCTGCCCGGCGAAGTCATCTGGCGCGACGACCTGGGCGCCACCTGCCGCCGCTGGAACTGGCGCCAGGGCGTGCGCACGCGCCTGGACGCCGAGGCCCGGCAGATGTGGTTCATCCTCGAAAGCCTGCCGGCCATGCCGCTGGAGGCCCTGCATGAAGCCGGCGAGCGCCTGGCCGAGGGCCTGCGGCAGATGATGCCGGGGGTGCGGGTGGAGCAGCGGCTGGTGAGCGACACCGGAGCGAACTGACCCGGCTACCCATTGCCCATCAAAGCCGAAGGCCGGAGCCCGCGCCTCCACAAGGAAGCACAGGCCCCGGCCTTCGGCCATCCAGGCGGCGCGATCAGCCGCCGCTACGCTCGGCCCGTTGCTGGGCCAACTCGTACAGGTGCCGCGCCTCGCCGGCCAGCGGCACCAGCGCCGAAGCCAACCGCGAGGTTTCCTGCACCAGCACGTCGTCGCCATCGTGGCATTCCAGCACGTGCAACAGGTCCTCCAGCGCCGCCAGGCGGCGCGCGGCGGCATCGTACAGATGCGCCGCGGGCGCGCCGGCATTCACGAACAGAACATCCTCGAAGGACTGATGGTGCAGTGGCACCAGTTTCGGATCAGCCATGGCACACCTCCAGGGCGAGGGCGCAGGGCAGGGGGGACGGCAAGGTGAACACAGCAAGATGTAAGCGACAGTGCATTTCCGTTGCTCCTTCTGGGAGGGAGAAACCGCCAGCCCGGAAAGAGGGGCGGCGGATCGTGCGGGGGTCGCAGTACCGGGACGAAACGCGTAAAGAACCGGCCAGGCTTCGGGGCCTGCCCCGCACGACCCGCCATGACTGCACGATGCAGCAGGCAAGAAAAAGCGCCTTTGCAGGTGCCGAGGCGCTTCGTGCACGCAATTCATCCGACGGGCTGCGACACCCGGTCACGGGATTGACCGTGACAGGGAGCGAATCTAGCGACGGCCTTTGTAGGCCCACAAGGGCGAATGTGGGTGGGAAATTTCAGGTGAATCCGCAGCCCGCGTCACAGGCCGAAGAGGTAGCCCAACACAGCCGCCGTCATGGCCAAAGCCGCCACCACAAAAGCCGGCCTGGACGTAACCAGCCTCAGGAAAAGCTGCCGGTTCCGCCGACGTATCTCCACCAACTCCCGCGCCGCCTCCGGATGAATGTCCCGGAGAAGCTGCTGGCTGCTATAGATCAAATGCCGCGCCTGCCCAAGCTCACTCGCATTCAGGCAGACAATGGAAAACATCGCCTCACCCTCCGGGCTGACACCGGTGTTGAAGACATAAGAATCCAGCCCATGCCTGCGCAGCGCCGAGTTCAGGTACTCGGCGAGGGCTTCTTCCTTGAAGTCGAGGAGGGTGTACATGGGGGCAGCCTGTCTATTCGTTTTGTGCGCGCCTCAGACGGCAAGGCAGGACGTCACCATATCGTCGAGCATGTCCACCAGTTCAGGGTCCATGAAGCGGTAGTCATCGGGAATATCCAGAACGTGAAGCCGCTTGTGTTCAAGCAGACGGGCATATTCCGCCCGCAGACGATTCAGGTGCTTGCGCTCCATCACGAAGATCACATCGGCCCAACGGATATCCGCCGGGCCGACGGGTTTGCGGGCGTTCGGGCTGGTGCCTGCCGAACGGGCATCGAAGCCAGGCCGGCGGCGCCAGATAGCTTCCGCGGTAGGGCTGCGCCATTGATTTCGGCTGCAGATGAAAAGCAGGTTGGTCACTCTTGATCCAGCAGTTGTCGGACAGTGCGGATGGGATAACCCGAGCCAAGTTGGCGTGCCCTGAACAGCTTGTCGGCACGGGTGTATAACAGCTTCCAGTTCTTTTCCGGCCGGGGCCGCGGCGGACGAAACGCCTTTTGGGGGGCATGTCTACGGGCCTGCGAGCGTCTCCAGGCGCGAGTTCTTTCCATGGTCATATCCTCGTGAATACCGGGTTCAGCAGCCGCGGTAATACGGGATGGGGCGTATGGTAGGCGTGAATCGAGGCGGTGGCCAGGATGGCGAGATTGCGGTGGCTCCAAGCCGAGCCTGAAGCCGCCATACGCTTACTGCAAGCGTCCGATTGTTGCCGGTCACGACAGGCAACAATTGGCCAGGAGTGGTTATCGTGTCGAGGAAAGCCAAGGTGAGTTGCTTAATCGCATGATGACAAGAAAGTGTCATTATGACATCGTTCAGGGCATGCTTTGGAAGGATCGCATTCGGCGTACGGCTGGTATTTTCGATCCGCTACGCGTAACTATTAGCGTTGACTGATCCAAGGGAGAGGATCGATGTCTGACCAACCGCTGCACACGTCCCTGTTTGAAGAGGACTATCTACTTCGTGAACTTGGGACTGTGGCACATGTTCCCCAAGTTGCGCTGACAGAGCTTGTTGCTAATGCCTGGGATGCAGGGGCGACGAAAGTCGACATTGTCCTGCCGACAGAGCGCGAAGGCACTCTCACCATTACTGATGATGGTCATGGAATGAGCCCGGAGAATTTCAAGCGGCGCTGGATGACCCTCCGATATGACCGACTCAAGCATCAGGGGCCCAACGTTGAGTTTCCAACTGGCCGGGCGCATCGACCCAGAAAAGCCTATGGGCGGAACGGTGTGGGACGCCACGGCCTGCTCTGCTTTGCGGATGAGTACCAGGTAGATACTTGGCGAGACGGTCAACTGAGTACCTTTGTAGTGGGTACTGAGTCTGGTCCAAGCCCATTCGTACTACGTAGTGAGACCTTCGGAGAACGTGACGGCTCTGGTACGAAACTCACGGTCTCGGTATCTCGCCATTTCCCGGATCTGGAAGAAATCCAGACGGTTCTTGCTGCTCGCTTTATTCATGACCCTGAGTTTCAGATTCGGCTAAACGGTAACCTACTTACCTTTGCGGTGATTGATGGGCGTGTGAGTGAACAGACTCTGATACTTGGCGGAGGTCGCAAGGCAACTGTCATTGTTATTGACTCAACCAAGCAGAACCACTCATCAATTCACCAGGGTATTGCGTTCTGGGTTGGGAGAAGGCTTGTTGGCAATCCTTCTTGGGCCATAGGTTCAGTAGCCAACTTTGATGGTCGAACTAGGTTTGCCAAGCGATACAAGATCATTGTAGACACGGAAGGCTTCGAGCAGCATGTGATAGCTGACTGGACGGGGTTTCATGCAACGCCAGCAGTTGATGAGCTGTATGAGGCGGCAGCCGAGCATATTAACAAAGTTGCATTAGATCTGGCGAATGAGGTGATCGAAGCAACATCCGAGGATGCCCTGTTTCAGAACCGAAACGAGTTGAAGTCACTGGGACAAGGGGCCAGGATAGAAGTAGCAGAATTCACCAAAGCCGTTGCTCAAGCTCATCCCACAATTTCACCCGATTTTCTCGCCACTGCCGTAAAGGCCGTGATCAATCTTGAGAAATCCAAGAGCGGGGCCGCCTTGCTTCTAAAGCTTTCCTCACTGGACACCGATGACGTTGATGGCCTTGATCGCCTCCTCACAGAGTGGTCGATCAAGGATGCTCTACGTGTGCTAGACGAAATCGATGATCGGCTTAGCGTAATCGAAACAATTCGCCGTCTGGCAAGTGATCCTCAGGTCGATGAGCTTCATACCCTGCATCCGCTCATCTTACGCTCACGCTGGTTATTTGGGCCAGAGTACGAATCGCAGGAGTATTGTTCGAATGCCACGTTGAAGACGATTGCCTTGCACTTGTTCCAGCGGAAAGACGCGCAATTTATCAACGAGAAGAACCGTCCAGACATTGTTGTCCTTCCTGATCACGCTACCATTCAACTGACCGGGATTGAATCATTCGATCCCTTCGACACGACGCTCATCCAAATGCGGAACATTCTGCTGATCGAGCTAAAGAAAGGAGGGTTCAAGCTCACACGGGATGAAGTTTTCCAGGCTGATGGTTACGTCCAAGACATAGCGTCATGCGGCCTCATGGAAGGCGCTCCACATATATCAGCGTGGGTTGTCGGGCAGTCCATTGCCCCTGGTGTTGGAAGAGAAAAGAAGCTTGCTGAGAATGGTCGTGACTATGGTCTCGTAAGAGCAACCACCTTCGACTCTTTGGTGGATACTGCGAACATTCGACTGCTAAGGCTGCGAGAGGTACTCAAAGAGCGGTACGACCAACTGCCAACAGACCAACTGGTTTGCAAGGTGCTGGCTGTTCAAGAGCAGACAGCGCTTGATCTCACTGTGTCGAAGTAACTCGCACCCATGGCTCAGGATGGTTAGGTCTGCACCTTCGGCTGAAACTGAGTATTGCCTTCTACTTTGGCAGGCTCATTCTTGCCCGGGGTGCCAACGTGATCGCGCAATTGTGAGCCAGTGAGCCAGTGAGCCAGTGAGCCAGTGAGCCAAAAAGAGACGGACTTTTTTCTGCTCTAAAGCTGTCTACGTGGTCAGGTCGGCTAATGAGGTTCTCTTTTCCGTCCCTTCGCTTCCGGCCTCTGGGGTATATCTGCGGAAGTGATCATGTCAGGCCCCGCAGTACCTTCCGATGGTCTTGCGCTCCACTGCGAAACTGCCAATGTTTCTACATCGATTTCAGCGCCGGCCGCTAACTTCTCCAACAGATCAACGCCTTCCTCATATCGCGGACCCTCCTCATGAAATTGCGCCTACTGCCAGCCAGCCTGCTTCTCGTTTGCACCCTGACCCATGCCGCCAATCCGGAACCCATTCCAAAGTCCCTGGAGGAGCAGGTTGGTCGCCTGGCGGTATTCATCATCGAGGGCTTCGGTTTGGGTAACAACTACAGCAATACCTAGCGGCTTTTTCCTCTGATGCAAACGAAGAAGGCAAGGTGCATTACAGCCTGCTAGACGTCATTAAAATCGGCGCCGGCGGCTGGCGCTCGATCGAAAAGCTGGACGCCAAGCTGATCAGCAACCTAGCGAACGAGCAGGTTCTGATAGATATCCCGGTGATGGAGAACACTAGCGGCGACGCGACGAACTTTCCGAGTCGGGCCGGAGTGATTCATCTGTCCCTTGAGGGATTGCAATCACCCCGGTTGGTGGAGAAGAACTGAGACAGCTTGCGCTGGCCGACCCTCAAGCGTTGCCGAGGGGATCACCGGCATCGACGAACAGCGTCGCGCAAGTGCATCTCTGCTTGCCCAGGCCGCAGGCCATCAGGAATTCAGTAGATTGCGAGCGGTAGGTTCCGACCAGCCCCGTAGGATGGGTTGAGCGAAGCGATACCCATCGCCACAGCCGCATGCGAAGTGCGCCCTGGCGCACCTGGGGCGGGAGGTTCCGCCAGGCGGCTTGATTCGGAAAAGGCTTACGCAAGGGGGCTGGAAACCCTCAAGGCCTCACGCCGAGTAGGGGAATAGAGTCCGCCGGGTCAACGATTACCCCGCGCGAGCCCCCCGATATGGACATCCGCCGCCCCCTCCACCAGGCCATCGCCAGCGCCCTGGCCGGCCTTCTGTTCCTCAATCCGATAGTCGCAGCCGCCGCGCAACTGGCGGTGGACGCGGCCGCCGGTGGCAACACCAGCCTGGGCGCGGCGGGCAACGGCGTGCCCATCGTCAACATCGCCACGCCCAACGGCAGCGGTCTCTCGCACAATAAATTCAGCGACTACGGCGTTGGCCAGCAGGGGCTGATCCTCAACAACGCCACCGGCAAGACCGCCAGCACCCAACTGGGCGGGATCATCATCGGCAACCCCAACCTCAAGGACCAGGCGGCGCAGAAGATCCTCAACGAAGTCACCGGCGGCGGCCCCTCGCAGCTCAAGGGCTACACCGAGGTGGCCGGGCAGGGCGCCCACGTCATAGTCGCCAACCCCCACGGCATCACCTGCAACGGCTGCGGCTTCATCAACACCCCGCGCGCCACCCTCACCACCGGCAAACCGATCCTGGCCGGCGAGCGCCTGCAAGGCTACGACGTGGATGGCGGCGAAATCGCCATCGAAGGCGCCGGACTCAACGCCAGCAACCTCGACCAGTTCGAGCTGATCACCCGCAGCGCCAAGCTCAACGCCGACCTGTACGCCAAGCAGCTCACCGTGGTGGCCGGCCGCAACACGGTGGACGCGCAGACCCTGGCCGCCACCGCTAAGCCCGACGACGGCAGCGCCAAACCGCAACTGGCCATCGACAGTTCGGCGCTGGGCGGCATGTACGCCAATACCATTCGCCTGGTGGGCACTGAACAAGGCGTGGGCGTGAAACTGGCCGGCAACATGGCGGCCAGCGCCGGCGACATCCGCATCGATGCCAACGGCAAGCTGGAACTGGCCCAGGTGGCGGCCAGCGGGGACCTTGCGCTGAAGGGCCAGTACGTGGCGCTGAACGGCCCGGCCTATGCCGGGGGCAGTGCCAGCGTGCAGGCCAGCGGTGCGCTGAGCAATGCGCAGAGCCTGGCGGTGGGCTCGACCATCGAACTGACGGCGAACCAGCTCAGCAACAGCGGCGTGATTGAGGCCGGCGTCAATGCCGACAACAGCCGCAACGCCCGCGGCGACGTGGCGATCGATGCGCAGCACCTGCGCAACAGCGGCAGCCTGATCGCTACGCGCCAGCTGCAGGCCCGCGCCGCCGTGCTCGATAACCGCAACGGCCAGATCGGCGGCCAGCACATCCATATCAGCGGCGGCGCCCTGGACAACCGCCTCGGCCTGTTCGCCGCCGAACAGAGCCTGCGCCTGGACCTGGCCAGCCTGGACAACCGCGAGCAGGGCCTGCTGAGCAGCCAAGGCGGCCTCACGGGACGCGTCGGCAGCCTGAACAACCAGCAGGGCGGCATCACGGCCCGGGCCGTCGAGCTGCAGGGCGACAGCCTCGACAACCGCGGCGGCCAACTGTACGCCGAGACCGAACTGGCGCTGGACCTCGGCGCCAACCTGGATAACCGCGGCGGGCGCCTGGAAGGCCAAGGCGTGCAGGTGCGTACCGCCAACCTGGACAACTCCGCCGGCGGCATCCTCAGCGGCGCCGGGGGCTTGCTGCAACTGGCCACCGGGCACTTCGACAACCGCGCCGGCATCGCCCAGGGCGCCGCGCTGCTGCTCGACGCCAACAGCATCGCCAACAGCGATGGGCACCTGGCAGCCACCCACGGCGACGCCCGGGTGAACAGCGCCGGCTTCGACAACCGCGCCGGCGGCTTCTTCGCCAGCCAGGCCCTGGCCCTGGATGCCGGCGACTTCCTCAACCACGGCGGCCAGGTCGGCGCCCGGGACATCGACTTCAGCCTGCGCGGCGCGCTGGACAACACCCTCGGCCTGATCGAAGCCGGCAACCAACTCACCCTCACCGCCGCCGGCCTGTCCAACGCACAGGGCCGCGTGCGCGCCCTCGGCCAGCAGGGCGCCACGCGCCTGAGCATCGGCGGCCTGCTGGACAACCGCGAAGGCCTGCTGGAAAGCGCCGCTGCCGACCTGCTGCTCGCCAGTGGCGATCTGCGCAACGACGGCGGCAGCGTGCGTCACCTGGGCAATGGCGGGTTCGGCATCGATCTGGCGCAACTGGGCCTTGCGGGTGGCAGCTTCGTCACCAACGCCGCGCTGAGCCTGAGCGCGGCCAGTTGGAGTAACCGCAGCAGCCTGCAGGCGCGCGAACTGAGCCTGGATATCGGCCAACTGGAACAAGCGGCCGAGGGACGTCTACTGGCCAGCCAGGCCCTGCGCGGCACGGGCGGCGACTGGCGTAACGCTGGCCTGATCGCCAGCGACGGCGACCTGGCGCTGAACCTGGGTGGACGCTACAGCGGCAGCGGCCAACTGAGCAGCCTGGGCGAGCTCGGCCTCGATGCCGCCAGCCTTGCCCTCGATAGCAGCGCCAGCATCATCGGCGGTGGTGCCACCCGCATCAGCATTGGCGGCAGCCTGGACAACGCCGGTCGCATCACCGCGGCCGGCGACCTGCTGGCCCGCGCGGCCAGCCTGAACAACACCGGCACCCTGGGCAGCGCCGCCGACCTGCGGATCGAGAGCGCGGACCTGCTCAATGAAAACGGCCTGCTGTTCAGCGGCGGCGACATGGCGCTGCGCGTGGAGCGCTTCGTCAACCGCTACGCCGACGTCTACAGCCTGGGCGCCCTGGACATCGCCGCGGACGACCGGCAAGGGCGTGCCCGTGTGGTGGAGAACCGTTCGGCCACCCTGGAGGCGCAGGGCGACCTGGCGATCGCCAGCGACAGCCTGAAGAACACCCAGGACAGCTTCCGCCTCGGGCAGAAGCTGATCTCCGGGGAAATCATCGTTCGCTGCTACGACTGCTCCGGCGACCACTACAACGTCGACTACATCGCCCGAGAGGTCTATGCCAGCGAGGTGCAGGAGGCATCCCCGGCCGCTTTCATCCAGGCCGGCGGCAACCTGCGGGTGGATGCGCAGGACTTCGAGAACACCGCGAGCACCCTGGCCGCCGGTGGCGACATCGCCATCAGCGCCGGCAGCTTCGTCAACCAGGGCATCAGCGGTGGCGAGAGCATCCGCACGCGGATATTCAACAGCGGCAGGGTCACCGACGGCACCGTCGAACGCTTCGTCGGCCATTACGTCCTGCCCTACAACCTGGCGAACAATGCCGATCCCTCGGTGTTCAGCTACTGGGACAACCTCATCGGCGGGCTCAACCAGGGCACGGTGACCCCCACCGAACTGGCCAACGGTCTGCTTCTGCACGTCTACCGCGACGCCAATGGCAACCTCCACCGGCCGATGCACGTGCCGGACTACCAGGCCAACCACTACGACCCGGACAACCTGCTGGAACTGCCGTCGGCGCTGTACGACCTCGGCTTCCTCAGCGATGTCTGGGAGTACCGGCCGGGCGGCGCCACCTCCGCCAATGCCGTCATCCAGGCGGCCGGCGCGGTGCAGATCAGCGCCGGCGAGCGCCTGGACAATGGCGTCATCCACCCCGGCATTGCCTACGACGGTGGGGTGGCGCGGATCGAGGCCGTTCAGGTCGACGGCCAGTCGCAACCCCTGGTCGCGGTGCTCAACCCACAGTTGCCGCCAGACCTCGCCCAGCAGGCGGTCAACCCCATCACCCTGCCGGGCTTCCGCCTGCCCCAGGGCGAGCATGGCCTGTTCCGGCTCAACGCCCCGGACAGCGGCCACCCCTACCTGATCGAAACCAACCCGGCGCTGGCCGGGCTCAAGCAGTTCCTCGGCTCCGACTACCTGCTGGCCCAGCTGGGCTACGACCCGGCCCAGGCGCAGCAGCGCCTGGGCGACGGCCTCTACGAGCAGCGGCTGATCCGCCAGGCGCTGGTGGCGCGCACCGGCCAGCGCTTCATTGCCGGGCTGTCCAGCGACGAAGCGCTGTTCAGGTACCTGATGGACAACGCCATCGGCTACAAGGAGCGCCTGGGCCTCAGCCTCGGCGTGGCCCTGAGCGCCGAGCAGGTGGCGGCGCTGACCCACGACATCGTCTGGTTGGAAGAGGCCGAGGTGAACGGTCGCAAGGTGCTGGTGCCGGTGCTCTACCTGGCTCAGGCCGAGCATCGTCTGGCCCCCAACGGCGCGCTGATCCAGGGGCAGGATCTGGCGCTGATCAGCGGCGGCGAACTGAACAATGCCGGCACCCTGCGCGCCAGCAACGACCTCGGCGCCACTGCCGCCAACATCGGCAACAGCGGCCTGATGGAAAGCAACCGGCACCTGCAACTGCTGGCCACGCAAAGCATCCGTAACGCCGCCGGCGGCATCATCAGCGGGCGCAATGTCAGCCTCGCCGCGCTGACCGGGGATGTCGTCAACGAACGGACCCTGACCCAGGCGCAGGGCCAGGCCAGGGGCGCCAGCCTGCAGACCAGCCTGCTCGACAGCGCCGCGCGCATCGAGGCCGGCGGCGACCTGTCGATCAGCAGCGGGCGCGACCTGCTCAACCTGGGTGGCCAGTTGCAGGCCAAGGGCGACATCCAACTGCAGGCCGGGCGCGATGTGCTGATCGGCGCCGTCGAATCCGTCGACAGCAACGCCCGCCAGGACAAGCGTCATAGCTGGGAACAGACCGAGGTCCGCCAGCACGCCGCCGGCGTCCAGGCCGGCGGTGACCTGCAGATCAGCGCCGGCCGCGATATCGGTGTGCTGGCCAGCCACCTGGAAGCCGGCGGCGACGCCAACCTGGCCGCCGCCGGCAACCTGCTGCTGGGCGCCGCGCAGGAACAGAGCAGCCGCGAATACCACTACCGGCGCAGCGGCAAGAAGGTCGACAGCGAAGACAGCCGCGTCAGCCAGCGCAGCACCACCCTGAACGCCGCCGGCGACGTCACCCTCAGCGCTGGCCAGAACCTGACCCTCGAAGCGAGCCAGGTCGGCGCCGGCAAGGAAGCCTTCCTGGTGGCTGGCGACAAGCTGCAACTGCTGGCCGGTCATGACAGCGAACACTCGCTGTACCAGAAGCAGAAGAAGGGCAGCCTCGGTAGCAAGAGCTTCAAGCACGACGAAGTCACTGACGTGAAGGCCGTGGGCAGCCAGGTCAGCGCCGGCGGCGACATCACCCTGCTCAGCGGCGGCGACCAGAAGTACCAGGCCGCCAGGCTGGAAAGCGGCAACGACATCGCCATCGTCAGTGGCGGCAGCGTGACCTTCGAAGCGGTCAAGGACCTGCACCAGGAAAGCCACGAGAAGAGCAAGAGCGACCTAGCCTGGCAGTCCGCCAAGGGCAAGGGCCAGACCGACGAGACCCTGCGCCAGAGCCAGCTGATCGCCCAGGGCGAACTGGCGATCAAGGCCGTGGAAGGCCTGAAGATCGATATCAAGCACATCGACCAGCAGAGCGTCGGGCAGACCATCGATGCCATGGTGCGGGCCGATCCCGACCTGGCCTGGCTGAAAGAGGCCGAGGCGCGGGGGGATGTGGATTGGCGGCGGGTGCAGGAGGTGCATGACTCCTTCAGCTACAGCAGTTCGGGCATTGGTACCGGAGCTGCAATTGCCATTGCCATCATCGTTGCTGCTGCAACTTACGGCGCTGCGACCGGCGCAATAGGTTCGGCTGCAGGAGCTGGGGCCGGTTCTGGAACTACGATGGCGGCTGCAGGTAGTGCCGCCATGGTTGAGGCTGGTGCTGCAGTTGGCACTGCTGCCACAGGTTGGGGGAACGCGATGGCGGCGACTGCTATTTCTTCTGTCGCTGGAACTGGGGCTGCCAGTTTTGTTGGGAACAAGGGCGATCTGGGGCAAACACTCAAGGACATCACCAGTGAGGGCAGCCTGAAAGGTTATGCCGCTGCGGCACTCATCGCGGGATTCGGCGCTGGCTATACGGAGGGTTGGGGTAGGGAGTTGACTGCCGAGGGGAACTACAAACTGATCAGCTATGGAGACCGGATCAAGGCTTATGCTGCCAATACTGCACTAAAAGGCATCCTTAATGGGAGCGACAAGGATACGTGGCTGAGTATTGCTGCTACAGGGGCGTTGATGGAGTTGTATCAGTACTCGGTCGGACGAAGTCCGGACGTAAGGCCTGGTGTTGATCGTCCGACCGGTTCAGCCTTTGATAGTGATGCTGGTTTTGTTCCGATGGTTCTTGATCGAGAGGGGAAGAATATTGGGTTAAACCTGCCACTGGATGATCTTGCATGCTCCAGCTTTTACTCAATCTGTCATGGTACGCCGATAAGTAATTCTTTGAATCAAGTTCCAGGCTTTAACGCGTTTGCGACTTTGCATGATCAGTGGATGATAAGTTTGGAGGCATCTAAGGGAGGTGGGATGAGTATTATTGAGAACTTAGGGAGTATGCCGCCGGCAATGTTGGTTAACTATGGGGCCCTGTATGATAAATACAGGGAGATGATAAAAGGTGTGCGTGATGTTTCTGGTGATTAGTAGGTTGATAACTGGTTTGCTCTTAATTTCTTCTATGCTGACCGGACTCTCTGGATGTCTGTCCTATGATGCTTGGGAGAAAAGCAGGGATACTTTGGTCGGAATGAAGTTTGATCCTGACGCGTCATTAGTGGGAAAAGAGCGAATTTATTTTGTTAGGGGGGTTAGCAGCAGAAGGTCTGTCGACTATTCAAGGATTGAGAGTGGAGGAGTTCGCTATTATATAACTTATACGGTGCCGTTTTGTCGATATTCCATACTTGTTTCTCCTGATGGAATTATACGTTCATGGCGTCGTGAGTCTCTCGATAGAAAAAGTTGTTATGTTTATTAGAAGTAGTTGGCTGGACAGAATTAAAGTGCAGGAAATAAAACTTTCCCATTTTTCTTTTAGGTGTTATGGGCTTGGAATGAAAAAATCTAAAAATGAGAGAGATGTATTTAAATGAAATTTCTTGCGTTTATGTATAGATATGGATTCATTGCTGTTGCCGTTATGGTGGGGTGCAGTGGATTGAGCTCATTAAGATTTATAGGTGAGTGGAGTAATTTCTGGAGTGTTGTTGCTTCTCAGTGTCTATTTGGTCGAGGGTTTTACTGTTATATCGCAAATAAGCCTATTTATTATGGTCCTCAAGGAATGATTGAGGCTGACCATCCAAGGTCCATAAGGTTTTTGGCTGGAATTGGTGCGTTATCTATTTATCTATTTATGTTCGCATTTAATGGCTACGGCAGGGAGTGGCGGTAAGTGTAAGGAAGAATGTTAATTTCTGCTTTATAAGGCTGGCGGGTTGATTTTGGTATGTTAAATGAATTTTGCTCGCTTGAGGTTTTAGTAAGTTTTTAGGTGTGATTGTGGCGGGAATGGGGATTTGGTGTCGCGTGGGTGAGAGCTATATAAATGGCTTGGCTTGATTTTCTTTATAAGTATAGGCTGGCTATTCTTTTTCTTATGCTGGCAAGTAGTGTTGTGAATTCTCTGAGGTTTATCGGGGAGTGGAAAGATTTTTGGGCTGCTATCACGGTTCAGGCGTTTTTTGGCCAGGGATTTTATTGTTACATTGCGAACAGGACTATTCGTTTGGCTCCAGGTGGTATCAAGAAAGGCTATCCGGGAGCGGTTAGGTTGTTAGTTGGTGGAGGTGCGTTTTTTATATATTTATTGATGTTTGCGTTTAATGGCTACGGTAGGGCATGGTGGTGATGAAACTATTCGTTATAGACCAAAAGGGAGGGTATTTATTTTGATATCAAAGCTGACTGGTTATGTAGGGTTAGAGTGTAGGAGGTGATTTTCTAATTTTTCGATTTTATCACCTAGGTCTTATCAATAGGCGGGCTTAGGATAACGGGTGTAAATTTTCCGTCTCTGGTTTTTGAAGAGATAGCTTTGGATGAGATTTTTAAGACTTTTGAAGAGGCATAGATTAGCTGTGCTTGCTCTGTTGGTTTTTGGCGGTATTGGCAATTCTTTAAGGTTTATTGGTGAGTGGAATAATTTTTGGGTGGTCGTAACTGGTCAGATTTTTTTTGGTTGGGGGTTTTATTGCTATTTGGCAGATAGAATTATTTATCTGGCGCCTGGAGGGGCGATCGAAAAGGATCATCCAACGGAAGTTAGGATTCTGGTTGGGGTGTTCGCCCTTGGTGTGTACTTATTGATGTTTGCGTTTAATGGCTATGGCAGGGGTTTGTGGTAAGTGCCGGGAAGGGTGTTTGTTATTTTTTTGTGGTGTTGGTTGATGAGGTGAGAAGGGGGCGCAGGCCGTAAGGGGATTTGAATGGCACTTACTTAAGCGCTAACTAATTGACTCAGAAATGAAAGGCTGGTCTTGGTCTACGGTGATGGTTGCGAACACACCGAGCCCAAGGAGCAGCCCAGATGAATCCTAGGCGCCAGGCCGTCATTCATCAACAGCAGCGCGCCCGTCGGTATACATCGAATACGGACGCTTACGCCTTCTTCAACCTGCTAACCGGCCCTGAATTATTCGACCCTGTCGAGTTGCTGCTGCCGGTTCATCGGGAGCGCTTGTTCCCGCCGCCAGTCGCGAACACCAACTGATCGGCGAAGACCAGCTGTACGGTCCCTTAGAGTTGTTCGGCCGCCAGCACGAGCTGACCCTCGGCGCCAACTACGGCCGCTCGCACCTCAAGGCCGGCGCCGACACCATCGCCGCCAACGGCTACTACACGCCCTGGTGGACCTGATGGCCAGCTACGACATCGACAGCCACTGGAGCACGGCGCTGAACCTGAACAACGTCACCGATCGCAAGTACCTGCTGTCGCTGTACGAAAGCACCACTACCGCCAACTATGGCGCGCCGCGCAACCTCACCGCCTCGGTAAGCGGAGAGCTCTTTCTGTTTTCGGCAGCGGTGAGCAGGGTCATGAGAGCGGGTACAAAAACCAGGGATTGAGGATCGGCTGATATCAAGTCCGCTCCCTTTCCCCATTGCGCTCGGTGAACCAGATGGCAACGGCCATCACCGCGATGCCCGTCAACTGCAGAGCACCCAGGCGCTGCCCGTAGAACAGCCAGTCGATGACGATGGCCACGGCCGGGTAGATGAACTGGTAGACCGCGATCCTGTCGGTGTTCAGGCGCGCCATGCCGGTGTACATCAGCGAATAGGCGAGCCCGGTGTGGATCAGCCCCAGGCCCGCGAGCCAGGCCCAGGACGCGCCCCATTGCGGCCAGCCATGGAGCATGGGCCACGCCAGCAGGACCAGCGTTCCGATCGCGCACTGCCACCAGGCGAGAATGCCGGCCGACATGTGCCGTAGCCGCCGGGCGACGATGGTGACGCAGGCGGTGCAGAAGGCGCCGACCAGGCAGAACGCCACGCCCCACCAGTAGCTCGCGGGGTAAGCCTGGTCCGCGCCGAACAGCGAAAGGTGCTCCAGTATGCCGGTCGCCAGCACCAGGCCGGCCATGGCGACGAGCACCGATACCACGCGTCGCTTGGCAATCGGCTCCTTCAGATACCAGGCACCCAGGATCAGCACCCACAGCGGCTGCACATGGAAGAGCACCGTGGCCACGCCTGCGGAGGTGTGCTCGATGGCGGCGAAGAACAGGCCCCAGGCCAGCACCATCAGGCCGCCTGCCGCGAGCAGCGCGAAGGTCGCCTTCCTGCCCGGGAGCAGGCCGCGCAACTGGCGACGACAGGCTGCCCAGAGCGTCAGCCCCAGCAGGCCGAAGGCGCAGCGGAACCAGGTCGCGGTCAGCGGATCGGCGCCGGACTGGTGCAGGAAGAGGCCGATGGTGCCCAGGACGACGCTGCCCAGTACGAAGGGCAGCGTTCCGCCGGTGACGTCGGAATGGACGTGTGCGGTTTGCTGGCTGACGGCCGATGCCTTCGGCCCCGCTATCTGTTCATGTGTATTCATGCGGCGAGTGTGGGGCTGGCCCGCTGGAACGAGAAGCGCATAATGCCGCATGCAAATATTCGATAAACGAATTTAAAGGGCCGATCAAGATGATGCCGCGTGACCTGCAACTGGACTGGCTGAAGTGCTTCGTTTCCGTGGTCGATGCGGGCTCGCTGTCCAGCGCGGCGGGCGAGGTGCATCGTTCGCAGTCGGCGGTCAGCATGCAACTGAAGAAACTGGAAAGCGCCCTGGGCCGGCAACTGCTGGTACGCGGCCCGCGCAGCCTGCAGCTGACCGCGGACGGCCAGACGCTGCTGGGCTTCGCCCGCCGCATGCTCGACCTGCACGCCGAAACCCAGGCCGCCTTCCATGGCGAGGAACTCAGCGGCCGGGTTCGCCTCGGCGTGCCCGACGACTACGCGGCCAAGTACCTCACGCCGGTGCTCAAACGCTTCGCCCAGCGCTATGGCAGCGTGGAAATCGAACTGAACTGCGAGCAGTCGACGGCGCTCATCCCGCGGGTAGCCAGCGGCGATCTGGACCTGGCCCTGGTTTCCCGCGACCACTCCCGGCGCGGAACGCTGCTGTTCCACGAACCCATGGTCTGGGTGGGCTCGCCGCAGTTCGAGCTTTGGCGGCGCGACCCGCTGCCGATCGCGGTCTACGAGAGCACGAGCCTCGCACGGCGCAGCGCGATCAACTCCCTGGCGCTGCAGGGCCGGCGCTACAAGGTGGTGTACAACAGCTCCAGCCTCGCCGGGCAGCTCGCCGCGGTGGAGAGCGGCCTGGCGGTGGCGGTGCTGACGCAATGCAGCGCCCCCGATCACTTGCAGATACTGGGCGTCGAGCAGGGGCTCGGCCCGCTGGAGCCCATGGAGGTCGCCGTCTATCGAAGCCGCGCTTCCCAGGGCTCCAAGGCCGTGGATAGCCTGCGGAACCTGTTGATCAGGACGTTAAGGTTGTCGAGCGAGGGCTGAAGGATTGCTGGTGGAGTTCGCTTCCTTCGAGGCGAGCGACATTCGACGCTGGTGCCGGTCCAGGTCAATCCGCTAGGCTTGCCGCTCCCGGCGCAGGTGCCGGGCTCCAGGAACGCCACTTTCAAGGAGATGCCCCATGGCGAACATTCCCCAGGCGCTGCCGCGCGCCTTTCCCCTGAAACTCGTCGCCGGCGGCCTGATCGGCCTGCTGGTGCTGGTCGCCGTGGGCGGCTCGTTCTACACCATCGACGAGAAGGAGCGCGGCGTGGTGCTGCGCAACGGCAAGCTGGTGGACGTGGCCGAGCCCGGGCTGGGCTGGAAGGTGCCGTTCATCGAGACGGTGAAGACCCTGTCGATCCAGAACCACACCAGCCGCTACGAGCAACTGCAGGCCTACAGCCGCGACCAGCAGAGCGCGGCGCTGGTGGTCTCGGTGTCCTGGCACGTGACGCCGGACGAGGTGGCGAAGGTCTACTCCGGCTACGGTGACCTGCAGGGGCTGGTGGACCGTCTGATCAGCCGCCAGGTGCCGACCCAGGTGGAAAACGTCTTCGGCCGCTATACGGCGATCCAGGCGGTGCAGAACCGGGGGCAGTTCGTTGCCGACGTGGCCACCGCGGTCAAGGCCGCGGTCAAGGGCCCGGTGGTGATCGACGGGGTGCAGGTGGAGAACATCGACTTTTCCGACGCCTACGAACGCTCCATCGAGGAGCGCATGAAGGCCGAGGTGGCGATCCAGACCCGCCAGCAGAACCTCGCCACCGAGCAGGTGCAGGCGCAGATCCAGGTCACCCAGGCGCAAGCCGAGGCCGACTCCAAGCTGGCCCAGGCCAAGGCCGACGCCGAGGCCACCCGCCTGCGCGGCCAGGCCGAGGCCGATGCCATCCGCGCCAAGGCCGAGGCCCTGGCCTCGAACCAGAACCTCATCGAACTGACCAAGGCCGAACGCTGGGACGGCAAGCTGCCGGAAACCATGCTGCCGGGCTCGACGCTGCCGTTCATCGATGTGAATCGCGCACGTCCCTGATTCCGGCATCGGTTCTTCGTGGGGCCGGGCCCGGTGGGGTCGGCGCCAACCTGTAGGAACAACTGTCTGCGCCGAGGCGCTTTCCGTAGGATGGGTTGAGCTTGCGAAACCCATGCGGTTGCACTGATGGGTATCGCTTCGCTCAACACCATCCTACGAAAAGCCATGCTCGCTACGTTCGTGTGTCCCTGGAACTGGACTGTGTTCCGTGCCGAGGTTGAGGTTGGAGTGGAGGGCCGCGGAAGAGCATCCTCTCCCCAGCCCTCTCCCGCAAGCGGGAGAGGGGGCTGCCCGGCATGCTCGGGGAGTTCGGCACCACAACCTGTAGGAGCGGGCCCTGCCCGCGATTTCGCGCGCAGGGCGCGCTCCTACATGCTGTCCGGGAGAGCGTAGCGGATCTCATCCGCGAATCGCGCCGGAGCTTCCGGCCATCGCGGACAAGGTTCGCTCCTGCCATACGGGTGGGCACGGCTTCTCGCAGGAGCGAGCTTGCTCGCGAACACACTTCACTGCGCTGCTCATTCACGAGCAAGAGCCAGGCGTCCCCTCGACCCTACGAAGAGGCGATCTGCCTGCCTCCACCGAGCCTGGCAGATAGTCCGCATTCGATGGTCGGTGATGGCGCCCTCGATCAGGTGCATGTGCTTGTCCTGGGACGCTGCGCGGGCGAGGAGGTCATCGCTCATCCATTGCTGCCGGCCAGGGTGCCCGCCACGATCTGCAAGGGCTGGGTTAGGAAGGTGGCCCCGGATCATCCGAGGGCCACTTTGCCGAGGCTCAGACCCCGCTGGCTTCGGACAGCGAGCGTCCCTTGGTTTCCGGTGCCAGGAAGTACGAGACCACGAAGCCCACCGCCGTCATGGCGGCCATGATCAGCATCGTGGCGCCGTCGCCGTAGTGCTCCAGCGAGAGCGGCAGCAGGAAGGTGCCCAGGGCTGCGCCTATTCGGCTGACCGCGGTGATCACCCCCATGGCCGTGGCGCGGATATCGGTGGGGAACAGTTCGTTTGGATAGGACCATTCGAGGATGTTCGGGCCACCCGAGGTCACTGCGTAGAGGCAGAACCAGAAGATGATCAGCGCGACCGGGGCTTCAGGGGCGATGCCCAGCGCCAGGAACGGCAGGATCATCAGCGCGAAGGACCACAGCAGGAGCGGGCGACGGCCGACGGTTTCCGAGAGCCGCAGCGCTGGCAGGCAGCCCAGGAGGAACAGCAGGCTGATCAGCGCGTAGCCGATGTTGCTGAGGTTGCCCTCGTTCAGCCCGAATGCCGAAAGCATGACGGGGCCGAAGGTGTAGATCGCGAAAACCGGCGTAACCGCGCAGAGATAGAACATCCCGCAGAAGAACGTGCGCTTGAGGTACCCGCCCTGGAGAAGCGCCGAGTATCCAAGGCGCTTCGGACGCACCGACTCGGCCTCGCGAATGGAAGAAAGGTCTGCATCCTGCCCATAGATCTTCCTGACCACTGCCTCGGCTTCTTCGAACCGGCCTTTGGAGAGCAGCCACCGCGGGGATTCCGGGGTACCGATGCGCATCAGCAGGATGATCAGGCCCGGTACACCCGAACTGGCCAACATCCAGCGCCAGGAGTCCTCGCCCAGGTACTCGACCATGCCGAAACCGAGGAAGGTCGCGACTGTCGCACCGAGGAACCAGGCCACCACCAGGGAGCCGAGCATCGCCGCGCGCTGTTTGGTGGGCAGCCATTCGGCGAGCAATGACGTGGCGATGGGGTAGTCGGCGCCGATGGCGACGCCGATCAGGAAGCGCAGCAGG
Organism: Pseudomonas sp. M1; assembly: GCF_022760135.1. Lineage (NCBI taxonomy): Bacteria > Pseudomonadati > Pseudomonadota > Gammaproteobacteria > Pseudomonadales > Pseudomonadaceae > Pseudomonas > Pseudomonas sp. M1. The sequence continues at coordinate 3,744,461 of NZ_CP094343.1, read as the reverse complement.
ATGATCTGCCAGGCGTGATCGACGAAGGCACAGAGCACCGAGCCGACGACCAGAACGATGAGGTCGATCGTGTACATCAGCTGACGCCCGATGATATCGGTCATGCGACCGAAGACCAGACCGCCGAAGAAGATGCCGATGAGCGCCGCCGTGCCTGCCAGGCTCAGGTCCGTGCCGGACAGTCCGAGCGCCGGCGTCATGCCGATCAGCGCGACGCCGATGATGCTCAGCAACCAACCGTCGAGGAAGGGGCCGCCGGCGGATTGGAAGAGCAGCCGCCAATGGAAGAAGGTCATCGGGCTGTCGTCGATGATGGAGGAACCACGGTTCGCACTTGATGAGGAGTCAGCGAGCGTTGCCGAGCCGGATCCGGTGATCACTGTCATTTCATTCACCCCGTTCTAATTGTTTTCATTCGTGGGTTCGTCGACGACCCGCTCGTTTATCGAGCGGCGTCGATCAAGGTCATTTCGCACGCGTAGGTCGATATACGGACTGGACTGAATCCTCCGTGGAAAGAGAAGGGGAGTCCGGCCCGGGAGGGCCGGAACGGGAATTCAGGCCTTCAGGAAGTCCTGCCAGCGGCTTTCCGCGACGAAGTCGAGTTCCTGACGAGCCTTGTCGCCGGAGAAGATCGAAGCGTAGGGATCACGCTCGTAGCGCTCCTTGTCGCGAATCTCCGGCAGCTTGCCGAGCACCCGCTCCACCCATTGCAGGGTGGGTTCGGCACGGCAGCTGTCCTGGGCGGTGATGAAGAAGTTGCCGCTGCTGACGTGGGTCGCCCGCAGCGCCGCCTCGAAGGCGCGGGCGCAGTCCTCGGGCGTGATGTAGTAGAACAGCCAGCGGGAGGAGCGATCATCGGCGCGGGCGAGGGTCGGCGCGATGTTTTCGGGGATCAGGACCATCATCGGGCGCAGGCATACCACCTGGATATCGCCGCGGCGCACGAAGCTGGCGGCCATGTTCTCCATCAGTTGCTTGCTGACGCTGTAGGCCTGGACGGGGTAATGGGGATGCTCTTCGTCGACCGGAAGGTACTCCGGGACGAAGGACGGATTCGCTTCCGAGAGACCGCAGGCCGAGACGCTGGAGCAGAGGACCACCCGCTTGATGCCCAGTTCATTGGCGGCCTGAAGCACGTTCCAGGTTCCCTGGACATTGACGTGAATATAGTCCTCGGGTTTTGCCTGGTGATCGAAGTCGATGGCTGCCAGGTGAACTACCGCGTCGGCGCCAACGAATTCTCTACGAAGCGTATCCAGGTCGAGAACATTCGCCTCTGCGAATTCCACATTCTGTTTGGGCGGGCGAAGATCCAGGACTTTAACTTCGAAGTTATTTTGAAGTTGCTCGACCACATATTGACCGAGACGTCCGCTACCTCCGGTGATTACAACTTTGCGCGGCTGGGGAGTGGAAGTTTCACGCACTGCATATCTCCTGCTCGGATATTATTGGATTTATGAGGCAGGAGAGTATCCAATTCGCAGCAGGGCCGCGAAGTATAAATACTTGGCCACCTGTGAGAATTTTTCATTGGCCCGGATGAGCCATATTCACCGGCGGCAGCCGCTGTGCAAGCGGCTGCAATTCTGCCTTTGGAGGAGGGGCTGTCGCCGAGTTCCCAGGCCGCTCAGGCGGCCTGGGCCTTGAGCCAATCGATGAAGATACGCGCCTGCGGATTGCTCAGGACGTCGGGGCGGTACAGCAGGTAGTAGGAATAGTGCGGCAGCGCCGTGGGGAACGGAGCCACCAGCGTGCCTTCGTTCAGCTCCCGCTCCAGCAGCGACAGGCACGTCAGGATGAGGCCCTGGCCATCGATCGCTGCGTGGAGCCTGACGTTGGTGTCGTCGATGCTCACGCGCTTGAACGGTTTCAGGCGCGGTTGCCCGGCCAGTTCAAGCCATCGATCCCAGTTGTCGGGGGCCTCTTCGTCCAGTAGCACCTGCCCGGCTAGCGCGGCCGCGGTCGGCGGGCTTCCCAGGGTTTTCAAGGTGGCGGGGCTGCAGACGGGGGTGAGGTCGCCATTCACCAGCAAATGCGATTCGAGGCCCGGAAAGTGCCCGCTGGCCCAGGCGATGGCGATGTCGCAGGTGTCGAGGCTGGTCGGCGAGAACTGGATGGTGTGGTGCAGGCTCAGCTCGATCTCGGGGTGTTGCTGCCAGAACGAAGACACCCGCGGCATCAGCCATTTCTGGGCGAAGTAGGGGCGCAAGGCGATGGTCAGCGGGCGGCCATTGCCCAGGTCGCGGACCTTCTGGGTGACCTCCAGCAGGTGGGCGAAGGAGCGGCTGCACTCCGGTAGCAGGTAGCTGCCCGCATCGGTGAGCAGCAGGCGGTTGTTCTCCCTTCGGAACAGCCGAACCCCGAGGTTTTCCTCGAGCAGCTTGATCTGGTGGCTGATCGCCGAGGGCGTGACGTTCAGCTCCAGGGAGGCTTGCGTGAAGCTGAGGTGTCGCGCCGCGACTTCGAAGGTCTTCAGGGTATTCAGAGGAGGAAGTCGATTGGTCATGATTCTTGTTCTGTATGCAGCAAGGCTATATCGACGTACGCACTAAGCGCTTTCCGAGTGTTGAGCAAAAGACTTGTTGCGTCAATCGTGACGAGGCCATGAACGGGATTTGACGGGGGTTTTTATTTTTTCTCATTCGCCGTTGAATTCTTATCGTTTGTTCCCCTGGCAATGCGTTTCTAGGATGCAGGTCGAGTCAATCAAACTCACCATCAGCCTGACCAGGAAGGAATAAAAACATGTCAGTCGTTGAAGAAGTTATCCGTATTCGTGAGCAGTCGTGCACCAATGAGCCCGGTAATGTTCTTCCGGGCCTTTCCCAGGCGGCCTATACCAGCGAAGAGTTCTATCGCACCGAACAGGACAAGGTATTCGCGAAGAGCTGGGTCTTCGTCGGTTTTGTCCACGAGTTCGTCGAGCCTGGCACCTGCGCGCCGATCGAGGTCGCCGGTCAGCCGCTGCTGATCGTCTCCAATGACGAGGGCGAGATCGGCGTCTTCCACAACATATGCCGTCATCGCGGGCTGAAGCTCGTAACCGATCGCTGCAATGTCCAGAGCTCGATCAGCTGCCCCTACCACGCCTGGTCCTATTCGCTGGACGGCGAGCTGGAAGCCGCCCCGCATTTCGGTGGTTTCCGCAAGCAGGACGTGCCCGGTTTCTCCCGCGCCGAGCATGGTCTCAAGCGCGTGCGCCACGTGGAGTGGAACGACTGGATCTTCGTCAACCTGTCCGGCGATGCCGAGGCGTTCGAAGACTACTCCCGCTCCTTCGCCGAGCAGATCAAGATCCTCGACGTGAAGCTGCTCAAGCCGATCGGCAAGATCGACCTGGGCGAGGTGAAGTGCAACTGGAAGTTCCTGATGGAGAACTTCATCGAGCCCTACCACGTGCCGATCGTGCATGACCAGACCGCGTCGGGCCAGCCGCTCAAGGACCACTACACCATCATCGACGGACGCTGCCTGGGCTCGGCCATCGACCTGGAAGCGGAGAAGGAAACCACCGCGAAATCCAGCGCCCTGGACATGAGCGCCCGCTACCTGACGCTGTTCCCCAACTTCGTGCTGGGCATCTACCTGCCGGACCAGGCGGGCGTGCACCTGAACATCCCGCTTTCCGCCGACCGTACCCGCCAGTTCCGTGTGCTCTACAGCGTGGGCGAGCAGCACTACACCGACGCCGACAAGGAGAACCTCTGCAACCTCTGGTACAGCGTGCACAAGGAAGACCACGGGATTGCCGAGTTGCTGCAGGAGGGGCGTCGTTCCCCGGTCATGAAGGACGGCGGCGTGATGTCGCCGCACTGGGAAGACAGCGCCAATCAGTTCCAGAACCTCGTTCTGCAAGCGATGAAGGACTGACCCATGCAGGTACGCCTGATGCACACGATGCTGCGGGTCATGGACCTGCAGCGTTCGCTGGACTTCTACGTTGGCCAGTTGGGGATGCGCCTGCTGCGCAGCACGGATTATCCCGACGGCCGTTTCACCAACACCTTCATCGGTTTCGAAGAGGAGGCGTGTGGAACGGTCCTGGAGCTGACGCATAACTGGGATCGAACCGAGCCATACGAACAGGGTACGGCCTGGGGGCATCTGGCATTCGGTGTGGGTTCGCTGCGTGATTTCGTGGAGCGCTTGCGCGCCGCCGGCGTGCCGGTGGTGCGCGAGCCCGGTCCGATGTCGGGCGGTACCCGGGAAATCGCTTTCGTACTCGACCCGGATGGCTATCGGGTCGAACTGCTGCAGTCTGTGGTGGAGGGCGTGTGATGTCCGTGCGCGAAGAGGATTGGGCTGTTGCCTGTCGTGTCGACGAGGTCGGCGACGAGCAGGCCAGGCGAGTTCAGATCGGCGATCAGGCGATCGCCGTCTTCAACCTCGGTGGTTGCTTCCATGCGCTGGCGGACCGTTGCCCCCATGGCGATGCGTCGCTGGCCGAGGGCTGGGTCGAGAACGGCGAAGTGGAATGTCCGCTGCACCAGGCGCGGTTCGACATCGCAACCGGCAAGGTCCTCTGCGCGCCCGCCAAGTCCTGCGCCCGGCGCTATCCGGTCAAGGTCGAAAACGATGTGGTGTTGATCGGCCTGTTCGAAAACACCCTGCAAATCGCATAACAAGAAATCAGGAGTCTACGTATGCCCATCATCCAGAAAGGTGTCGTCAGTTGGTCGGGGGAGAATCCCGGTATCTATCTGAAGAGTGCTTCCGATCCCCAGGGCGATTGGCAGGTGCTGGCCCTCTATTTCCGTGTGGTCGCGTCCGCCCATGGCCGCGGTCGCGGCATCCTCCTGCTGGGGGACCCCACCGCCGCGGCCGGGTACCCCGCCGCGAGGAACCTGTGCATCGGCGACAACCTGGAGCTGATGGATTACCTGCTGACCCGTTTCGTCCCGAAGTTCGGCGCCTTCCGCGGTCGCGAGGCGCTGCCCCATGTCACGCTGCTGCAGGCAACCGGCGGCAGCACCGACGACAGGGACCCGAGCCAATGGGTGGAAACCATTGCGGCCGGCGATGTGAGCCTGTCGCTGGCCTGGAAGGGGCTGCAGCGCCCCCTCGCCGCGGACGTGGGGCCGGGTATTTCCGCAACCGGCGAGCACCGGATGTACAGCCTGTTCCAGGGGGCGGAAAAGGGCGAGGTCCGGCTCAACGGTGAACGGCTCGACGGTGTGGTGGTGGAGCGCGACTTCCTCGATGGCAAGCTCAACTCTGCATTCCTCGCCTTTGCCGAGACCTGGGTGGAAGAGGGGAGCCAGTGATGAACCTTGCCCTGCGCCGTCACCTGGCGGATTCGCTGGCGGTCGATGCCATGCTTGGCTGTCGGCCGCGTTGGACCGCCATTGCCACAGCCAAGGATGTCGTGGCTCTGCAGGGGCGCTACCTGCTCCATGCCGGGCCACCGATCACCGATCGCAGCCTGATCTCGCCGCCGCAGAAGAACTCGATGCTGATGGCCATCCTGTTCGAGGGATGGGCCACCGACCGCCAGGGCGCCGAGGAATTGCTGATGTCCGCCGAGGTGGCCTTGCATGCCGCTCAGGACCACGCTTGCGCCGTGCCTTTGGCCGATGTGCTTTCCCCGAGCATGCAGTTGCTGGTGATCGAGGATGAAGACTGCCCGTCTCGCCAGGGCTTCAGCACTCTCAATGGCGGCGACGGGCCCGTCATGCGTGTCGGGCAATATGGCGAGGAAGTCCTGCAGCGTCTGCGCTGGATCAACCGGCATCTGGCGCCGCAGCTCCAGGCCGTCGTCGCGCGAAGCCCTATCGACCTGCTGCCGGTGGCCGACGCGGCCCTCGCGGCGGGCGATGATTGCCACGGCCGGACACAGCACGCCAGCCAGCTGATCGCCCAGGCGCTCCTGCTGCGTGCCGGCTCCGACGGCCTGGATGATGAGGCCAGGCGCTTCCTCGAACAGTCCGCGGCCTTCTTCCTGAACTTGTGGATGGCGGCGGTGAAGTGCTGCTTCCTCGCCGCGGAAGATGTTCCGGATAGCAGCGTGGTGACCGCCATCGGCGGCAACGGTAGGCAGTTCGGCATCCAGGTCTCCGCCATGCCTGGGCGTTGGTTCGTGACCGCCGCCGATGCGCCGCTGGTCCCGGGGGCGGACGAGCAGACCCGCCAGCGCGCCCTCGGTGCGATTGGCGATAGCGCCATCGTCGATGCTTTCGGCAGCGGGGCGATGGCCCGTGACCTCGCCCCGCTTACCGCGCAGCGCCTGGCGCAAACCTGTTCCGAGCATGGTCGGGCCTTCCCGGGCAAGCTGCTCGAGTGTCCCCACCCGCGGCTGCTCAAGTCGCAGGCGTACCGTACCGGGTTGGATGCCCGGCAGGTCTGTCGCCTGGAGCTGGGGCCGGTCATCAGCCTGGGCGTGCTGGACAAGCAGGGGCTGTGCGGCCGTCTCGACGGCGGTTTCTTCTTCAGTCCGCTGAAACCCTTCCAAGCCGCGCTCGAGGCTCTGGAGGCAGCTGATGCGTCCGCATGAACTGGGGCTGGTCGAGGCGGCAGAGGCCATCGCGACCAGGGCGTTGAGTGCGGTGGAGCTGGCGACGGATTGCCTGGCCATCGTTGCGGCGCGCGAGGCCCAGGTAGGAGCCTGGGTCCACATCGACGCGGAACAGGTTCTGCGCGAGGCCCGGCGGCTGGACAACGAACCCGTTCGTGGCCCATTGCACGGCGTCCCCGTTGCCATCAAGGACATCATCGATACCTGTGACATGCCGACCTGCAACGGCTCGCCGATCTACGCCGGGCGTCGCCCCGGCATGGATGCCGCATCCGTGGCGTTGCTCAAGCGCGCCGGTGCTTTGGTGATGGGTAAGACCGTCACCACTGAATTCGCCTATTTCAAGGCCGGCAAGACCCGCAACCCGCACAACCTGGAACACACGCCGGGCGGTTCTTCCAGCGGCTCGGCCGCCGCGGTGGCCAGCCATATGGTGCCGGCGGCGCTGGGCTCGCAGACGGCCGGTTCGCTGATCCGCCCGGCGTCGTACTGCGGGGTCGTGGGTTACAAGCCCACCTATGGCGATTTCCCCACCACCGGGGTGAAGGGGTTCTCTCACTCGCTGGATACGCTGGGTGTCCTTACGCGCTCTGTCGACGATGCGCGCTTGCTGCGCTTCGTGCTCACGGCCGATAGCGTTTTCCCTTTCAGCAGCAGCGAGCGCTGGATTCCCTCCATCGGCCTGTGCCGCACTCCGGACTGGCTGCAGGCCTCTCCCGAAACACGTCACGGACTCGAACAGTTGCTGCTGTCGCTGGGCGAGTGCGGGGCCCGTGTCGGCGATGCCCGATTGCCGCCCAGTTTCACGGCATTCGCCGACCTGCAGCGCAAGGTGATGGCCTACGAAGCCGCCCGCAGCCTCGCTCCGGAGTACGACGGCTACCGGGAACAGCTCAGCGAGCCGCTGCTTGCCCTTATCGACTACGGCCAGGGGATCTCCACCGAGGAGTACGGCGAAGCGCGGTCCAGTGCCGAACAGGGCGTGATCGCGAGCGCCTCGATCTTCGAAGAGTGGGACGTGCTGTTGGCGCCGAGCGCGCCTGGCACCGCCCCGCTTGCCAGCGACGGCACGGGAGACCCGCTGTTCAGTCGCCTGTGGATGTTGCTGGGCGTCCCGACTCTCTCGCTGCCGGCCCTGACCGGCCGGAACGGGCTGCCCATCGGTATCCAGCTGGTGGGCGCGCGGTTTGGCGATGATCGCCTGCTGCGTGCGGCTCAATGGGTGGAAAGCGTGCTTTCCGACCGTCCCCGGTTTTCGCTTCTCTAGGAGTACGCCATGCATGCGGATTATCTGATCGTCGGCGCGGGCCAGGCTGGCCGTCGTGCTGCCGAGTCGCTTCGTTCCCTGGCCCCTGCGGCGCGCGTCTGCCTCGTTGGCGAGGAGACGGAGCTTCCCTACGACCGTCCCATCCTTTCCAAGGAGGCCCTGTTCAACGCCGAAGACGAGGCCAAGGCCTTCATCCAGGAAAGGGGCTTCTACGAGAGCCAGCGGATCGAGCTGCGCCTCGGCAGCCGGGTGGCGAAGGTCGATCGTGCCGCCAGGCAGGTCGAGCTGGCCAATGGGGAAAGGATCACCTACGAGAAGTTGCTGCTGGCGACCGGATCACGCGCGCGCCCCTATCCCGGGCAGGTTGGGGAGGGCGTGGAACTGCTTTACCTGCGCACTCTGGAGCAGGCTCGCCGGTTGCGCGATCGGCTGGCGGCAGGTAAACGCCTGGTCATTCTCGGTGGTGGCTTCATCGGTCTGGAAGTGGCTGCTACTGCGCGCAAGCTCGGCTGCGAGGTTGCCGTTCTGGAGCCGGCGCCATCCCTGCTGCAGCGAGTGATGCCCAAGGTCATCGGCGATTACTTGTTGGCGCTGCATCGCCAGGCTGGTGTCGACGTGTGCCTGGATACGCTCCCGGGCAAGATCACGCGAGGTGCCAATGGCCTGCTCATCGAATCCAGTCGTGGCACCTATGAAGCCGATGAGGTTCTGGTTGGGATCGGTGCGCTGCCGAATGTCGAACTGGCGACGGAGATCGGCCTGCTGGTGGAAAACGGCATCGTGGTCGATGAGCGATGCAGGACCTGCGACCCGCACATCTTCGCCGCCGGCGACGTGACCTGTCACTTCAACCCGCTTCTGGGCCGCCATGTGCGGGTGGAGTCCTGGCAGGTGGCCGAGCACCAGCCCCAGGTGGCGGCTGCGAACATGCTCGGCAACGAGGAAAGTTACGCGCAACTGCCGTGGCTCTGGTCCGATCAGTATCGGTGCAACCTGCAGACTCTCGGATTCTTCAGCGGCACCGGGCAGGTGTTGCTGCGCGGCAAGGTGGAAGAGGGGATGTTCAGCGTCATCGAACTGGATGCCGAGGGGCGTCTACTGGCGGTTGCGACTGTGAACCAGGGGCGTGACATGGCGGCTTTCAAACGTCTGGCCGCTTCTGGCAAATCCCTCGATGCGGTCGCGTTGGCCGACAGTGCCAGCAACCTGCGTAGTCTCTTGTAACTGTCTTGCCGGCCGCGCCGAGAAGCTCTTCGCAGGATCGAGGGAGACGCCTGGTTCCTGCTAGCGAACGAGCCCCGCAGCGGAATCTGTTCGCGAGCAAGCTCGCTCCTACGAGAAGCCGTGCCAGCCGGTATGCGCGATCCACCCTGCGAAAAGCACCTCGGCGCAGTCGGCAAGACAGTTTCAGAGAAGCACGGGCGCAGGAGCGGACTCCGTCCGCGATCGGATTCACCGGCCACGCCGGACGTCCTGGTGGTACGGCCAGCGGCGGATAACCGCGAACGGTTATCCGCCCTACGCCGAATTTCTCTGCGGCGGCATACAAACGTTCGGCATCGGCCGCCGGGTGCTCCGGCACGCTACCCCCCAACGACTCCCTTCATACATTTGTCTAGCGCAACTGCCCGTCCCTTGGATTTTGTCGATGTTCAGCCCCGGTGGAGGTCCCTAACCTTCTGAAAAGGCAGCGTTGATTACGAATAATAAAAGGAGACGACCAGTGCCTATTCAGACAGAACACGACCCGCGCCTGAAGCGTGCGCTCAAGACGCGGCACATCAGCATGCTGGCCCTGGGCGGCGTCATCGGCGCCGGGCTTTTCGTGGGTTCCAGCGCGGTCATCGCCTCGACCGGGCCCGGCGCTTTCATCACCTATGCCATCACCGGGCTGATCGTCGCGCTGGTGATGCGCATGCTCGGCGAGATGGCCGCCGCGCATCCCGCCAAGGGTTCCTTCGTCGATTACGCGAGGCTGGCCTTCGGCCGTCCGGCCGGGTACATGACCGGCTGGCTGTACTGGTACTTCTGGGTGATCGTGGTGGGCTTCGAGGCCGTGGTCGGTGGCCAGATCATCAACGGCTGGTTCCCGGACATCCCGGTATGGGCCATCGCCCTGGGGCTGATGGTGGGCATGACGCTGCTGAACCTGATGTCGGTGCACTCCTTCGGCGAGGCCGAATACTGGTTCGCCGGCGTCAAGGTCGCGGCCATCGTCGTGTTCCTGGTCGTCGCCGGGGCCTATGCCTTCCGGCTGTGGCCGGGCTCCACCGCCAGCTTCGGCAACCTCACCGAGCATGGCGGGTTCCTGCCCCACGGCGTGACGTCGCTGTTCACCGGCGTGGTGGTGGTCATCTTCTCCATGACCGGCGTGGAAGTCGCCACCCTCGCCGCGGCGGAGTCCGAGAACCCTTCGCGCAACATCCGCAAGGCCGTCAATACCGTGATGCTGCGCATCCTGGTGTTCTTCGTCCTGGCGACCTTCTTCATCGTGGTCGCGCAGCCGTGGACCGAGATCAAGGCCGGCAAGTCGCCGTTCGTGGCCACCCTGGAGCACATCGGCATTCCCGGCGCCGGCCACATGCTGACCGCGGTGATCCTGGTGGCGGTGCTGTCGGTGCTCAATGCCGGGCTCTACACCTCGTCACGCCTGCTGTACGTGCTGGCCTCCAACGACGAGGCGCCGCGCTGGATCGCCGGGGTGAGCCGCAAGGGCGTGCCGGTGCGCGGCGTCATCGCCTCCACCCTGGTGGGCTATGGCTGCGTGGTCATCGCGGCGCTCTGGCCCGATACCGTGTTCCAGTTCCTGATCAACTCCTCCGGCACCGTCTTCCTGTTCGTCTACCTGATGATCTGCCTGTCGCAGCTCAAGCTGCGCCGCAAATGGGTGGAGGAGGGCAGCCTGAAGTTCGCGATGTGGGGCCACCCCTGGCTGCCGCTGCTGGTGACCGCGTCGATCGTGGCGGTGCTGGTGAGCATGGCCTTCGACCCCTCGATGCAGATCAGCCTGCTGCAGTGCCTGATCGCCATCGCCGCGATCGCCGCCTCCTACGCGCTGGTGCGGCTGTCCCGCTGCCGCCGGCAAGCCGTCGCGCTACCCGCACGCAGCGCTTCGTAGCCCCCACCCATGGCCGTCAATTGGAAGCCAACCCCATGACCGCAAAATTCGATCTGACCCAGTTACCCAACAAGCCGCTCTGGTTCGAACAAGGCCCGGTCCGCGCTGCGCTGGAGGGCACCACGGACGCCGATGTCGTCATCGTCGGCGCGGGGTACACCGGCCTGTGGACGGCCTACTACCTGCTCAAGAGCGACCCCTCCCTGCGTGTGGTGCTGCTGGAAAAGCGCGAAGTCGGTTTCGGCGCCTCCGGGCGCAACGGCGGCTGGGCCTCGGCGATCTTCCCGATCTCGCTGTCCCGCGTGGCCGAGATGTATTCCCACGATGCCGCGCTGAAGCTGCAGGCGGCCATGAACGACACGGTGGACGAGATCGGCCGGGTGCTGGCGCTGGAAGGCGTCGACGCCGACTACGCCAAGCAGGGCTTCCTCTCCCTGGCCCGCAGCGCGCCGCAGCTGGCCCGTGCGCGGGCGACGGTGGAAGGCTCGGCGCGCTTCGGGCTGCCGGAGCAGTGGCAACTGCTCGATGGCGCCCAGGCCGGCGCCAGGGTCGGCGCCGAAGGCACGCTGGGCGGGCTCTATACTGAGCATTGCGCGCTGATCCACCCCGGCAAGCTGGTGCGTGGCCTGGCGCGGCTGGTGGAGACGATGGGCGCGACCATCCACGAGCATTCCGCCGTCACCGAGTTTGCCGAGGGCGTGGTGCGCACCGGGCGTGGTTCGGTGCGCACGAAGTTCACGGTGCGCGCCACCGAGGCGTTCACCTCGCAGCAACCCGGGCACTCGCGCTTCGTCATCCCGCTGTATTCGCTGGTGCTGGCGACGGAGCCGCTGCCCGCCGAGCTGAGGCGCAGGCTGGGGCTCGACCACCGCCTGGCCTTCAACGACATGCGCCACCTTCGCGTCTACGGGCAGGTCACGGCCGAGGGGCGGCTGGTTTTCGGCGGCCGCGGCGCGCCGTATCGCCTGGGCTCCCGGATCACCGAGGAGGCCGACCTGGTGGACGGCATCCACGCGAAGATCCACCAGACGCTGCTGGAATTCTTCCCGGACCTGGCCGATGCGCGCATTACCCACCGCTGGGGCGGCGCGCTGGGCGTGGCCCGCGACTGGTGCCCCACGGTGAGCATCGACCGGAAGAAACGCATCGCCTGGGCCGGCAACTACGTGGGCGATGGCGTCGCCACCAGCAACCTGGCGGGGCGCATCCTGCGCAACCTGATCCAGGGCCGCGACGAGGCGATCAACGCCTTGCCCCTGGTCAACCACCGCTCCCCGTCCTGGGAGCCCGAGCCGCTGCGCTGGCTGGGTGTCAACAGCGGGCTCGCCGCAGCCTCGCTGAGCGACATCGAAGAGCGCATCACCCATCGTCCATCCCGCACCGCGATGTTGCTCGAGAAGCTGACAGGTGCGCATTAACAGGAGTACGCCGTGAGCACTTTCACGATCATCAAGTCCGCCGCCATCCAGTCCCTGCCCCTGACCCCCGCCGGCCAGCGCGCCGGGGCGGACAAGGGCGACCCGCAGATCGCCATCCAGCAGCTGGCGCCCGAGGCGACCGGCAACCTCGGCGTCTGGGAATGCCAGCCCGGTGGCTGGCCAGTGATCGAACGTCCCGACACCGAGTTCACCTACATCATCTCCGGTAAGGCGTTGCTCACCGATAGCGGTAGCGGCGAGGTGGTGGAAGTGACCGGTGGCGATCTGATCATCCTGCCTCCGGGTTGGACAGGGCGCTGGGACGTGCTGGAGACCGTGCGCAAGGTGTACGCGATCTACTGATTCTGCAAGGTGGTGGCTGAGCGCTACCGCTGTTATCCCTTGATGTGAGAAAGACAATGACCCAAACCATCATGAACTGGATCTCCGGCGCCCGGGTGGCGGCCACCAGCGGCCAGCAACTGCCGGTCTACAACCCGGCCACCGGCGTCGTCACCGGCCAGGTGCAACTGGCCAGCCACGCCGACGTGGACGCGGCGGTGGCTGCCGCCAAGGCCGCCTTCCCGGCCTGGAGCAATCTCTCGCCGCTGCGCCGCTCGCGGGTGCTGAACCGCTTCCTGGCCCTGCTCAACGAGCACCGCGACGAACTGGCCCGGCTGATCACCGCCGAGCACGGCAAGGTGTTCACCGACGCCCAGGGCGAAGTCACCCGCGGCATCGAGATCGTCGAATTCGCCTGCGGCGCGCCGCAACTGCTGAAGACCGACTTCACCGACCAGGTCAGCAGCAACATCGACAACTGGACGCTGCGCCAGCCGCTGGGCGTGGTGGCGGGCATCACGCCGTTCAACTTCCCGGTGATGGTGCCGATGTGGATGTTCCCCGTGGCCCTGGCCACCGGCAATACCTTTGTGCTCAAGCCCAGCCCGATCGACCCCAGCCCGAGCCTGTTCATCGCCGAGCTGCTCAAGCGGGCCGGCCTGCCCGACGGCGTGTTCAACGTGGTGCAGGGCGACAAGGGGGCGGTCGATGCGTTGCTCGAACATCCCGACGTGCAGGCCATCTCGTTCGTCGGCTCCACACCCATCGCCAACCACATCTACGAGACCGGCGCGCGCCACGGCAAGCGCGTCCAGGCCCTGGGCGGAGCGAAGAACCACCTGGTGGTCATGCCCGATGCCGACATCGACCAGGTGGTGGATGCGCTGATCGGCGCGGCCTACGGCTCGGCCGGCGAGCGCTGCATGGCCATCAGCGTGGCGGTCTTCGTCGGCGACGAGACCGCCGAGAAGGTCATGCCGAAACTGATCGAGCGCACCCGCGCGCTCAAGGTGCTCGAGGGCAGCAACCTGGCGGCCGAGATGGGGCCGATCGTTACCCGCGCCGCGCTCGAGCGCATCACCGGCTACATCGAGCAGGGCGTCCGGGAAGGGGCGACGCTGCTGGTGGACGGCCGCGGCTTCGACGGCGAGACGGCGGGCGAGGGCTGCGGCGATGGCTTCTGGCTGGGCGGCACGCTGTTCGATGACGTCACCCGCGACATGCGCATCTACCGGGAAGAAATCTTCGGCCCGGTACTGGCGTGCCTGCGCGTCAAGGACTTCGCCGAGGCGGTGCAGCTCATCAATGACCACGAGTTCGGCAACGGCGTGAGCCTCTACACCCGCGACGGCCACATCGCCCGCGAGTTCGGCCGGCGCATCCAGGTGGGCATGGTCGGCATCAACGTGCCGATCCCGGTGCCGATGGCCTGGCACGGCTTCGGCGGCTGGAAGAAGAGTCTGTTCGGCGACATGCATGCCTATGGCGAGGAGGGTGTGCGCTTCTATACCAGGCAGAAGAGCATCATGCAGCGCTGGCCGCAGGCCATCGCCAAGGGGGCCGAGTTCGCGATGCCGACCAGCGACTGAGGCTGGCGGCGAGTGGGCTCCGACGGCCCCGCACCCCAGGTGCGGGGCCGTTTGCATTCAAGGTGTCCGATCGAACAGCTCGGTGTTCTTCGCGGCCTGGAGCGCAATCCAGAAGCGTGCGATGCCGTTGGTGGAGGTGGGCTTGAGGCCCGTCAGCTGCTCCACGAGCTTCAGCCGGTAGACCAGGGTCTGGCGGTGGATGCCCAGGTCGAAGGCGGTGGCCTTCCAGTTCCCGTCGTTTTCCAGGAACGCCAGCAGCGTGGGCAGCAGCGCGGCGCCCTGGGTGCGGTCGTGCTCGATCAGCGGGCCCAGGTAGCGCCCCACCAGCGCCCGGGCTTCGGCTAGGGACTTCGGGGCCATGATCAGGCCAGTCTCCGCCTCGCCATAGCGCAGCACGCCGGCCTCCACTTCCTGCGCCTGGGCCAGGGCCAGGCGCGCCTGCCTGACGCTTTCGCGAAAGCCCGTCGCCGCGGCGATCGGCCCGCTCACGCCGATCACGGTGCCCTCGCCGAGATTGCTGCGCAGGGCATCGAATAGCTCGTTGTCGTCGCGGCTGATCGCCAGCAGCAGGCCCTTGTCGTTCAGCAGCAGGGGACTGGCCTGGTGCAGGGCGGGCGCCTGGTGCAGTTCGTCCGGCCCCCAGGGCCCGTTGCCGCCCGGCTTGATCGCAAGGCACACCAGGGTGCCGAGCAGGCCGCGCTGTTCCAGGAGGGGGCGGGCGAGGCTGAACTCCGTCTCGCCTTCCAGCAGGCTGCGCAGCAGCGCCGAGCCCTCTTCGCGCTGCTGGTCGCGGTGGATCATCAGGCGTTCCAGCTCGACGCCGAGCAGGCCGACCAGCGAACGTACCAGGAGGGGGTCGTCCAGCATTCTTTCGCCCTTGCGGGCCATGACCAGGTTGGCCCGCGCCCGCCCGGCGATGGGTATCCGTTCCAGCCGCTCCGGGGGCGGCCTGCGGGCCGAGCGGGTTTCGACGATGTCGACGCCGCTGACCGCGTCCTCGATCGCCAGGTACATATCCAGCGAGGCGGCCAGGATCGAAAGGCGGCCGGCCATGTCGGGCTCCTTGCGCAGGGCTTCGGCGTAGGTCTGGAACAGCCGCTCGCTGGCATTGAAGCGCTCGCGCTGGGCCTGCAGCACGCTTTCGATCACATGGTGGGACAGCTTGACGAACTCGAGCTCGAAGCTGCCGCGGAGAATGGGAAACAGTAGGCGATCGGCCGCCGCCAGCAGCTCGTCCGACAGCGCCGGGGCGTCGTCACGGGGCGCGACCACCAGTGCGCTGGCGTTGCTCTGTACCAGTTGCTCCAGCCAGGCGACCTGCTCCTGCGCGGCCGCGGGCAGGCCAACGCCGGTGGTC
The DNA here is from genome assembly GCF_022760135.1 of Pseudomonas sp. M1. NCBI lineage: Bacteria > Pseudomonadati > Pseudomonadota > Gammaproteobacteria > Pseudomonadales > Pseudomonadaceae > Pseudomonas > Pseudomonas sp. M1. The sequence goes on along the minus strand of NZ_CP094343.1, from coordinate 3,728,853 downwards.
ATGACCAGGTCGCCCGGGGAAACCCAGCGCCACGGGTCCGGCAGGTCGACGGCATGGGCCCAGGTGATCAGCCTGCCGGTGCCGGCGAGGCCGGCGACCGCCTGCAGTTTCAGCAGCTCGATCTCGATCAGGTCTTGCACGGTGAGCATGGGGGCCTCTTGTTTCGACGCGGGCGGGATGCCGTTCATTATCCGGAGTTATCCGGGGGCGCCTAGCTCTCTCTTGTCATTCTTGTGAGCGTGGAATGATGAGGTTGAGATTGGAACGGAAGAGCAGCCTCACCCCAGCCCTCTCCCGGAGGGAGAGGGGGCCGTTCGGAGTGGGCGGGGAGTCCGGAGTCATCCTGGGACTCCTGTATCCGCCGTCGGCTGTGCCACCGGGGCGTTCGGTGTGGTCGGTGGACCCAATCGCGGACGGAGTCCGCTCCTACCGCATGAGCGAGCATGGCTTTTCGTAGGATGGTGTTGAGCGAAGCGATACCCATCACCGCAACCGCATGGGTTTCGCAAGCTCAACCCATCCTACGGGGCTTCCCTGGAGCCAAGGAGCGGACTCTGCCAGCAGGGCAAACGCCGCTACCTCGCCGACTGCGCGATATAGCCGATGAACAACCGGAACAGGTCGGAGTTGCTGGAGATTTCCAGGCGCTGGTAGATGTTGTGCTTGTGGACCTTCACGGTACCTTCGGAGATGCCCAGCAGGTGGGCGATGGAGGCGTTGCTGTGGCCTTGCAGGATGAGCTTGGCGATGTAGCGCTGGGCGTCGGTCAACTGGCCCTGGAGGATGTCGACGAAGGCGCTCTCCAGTTCGCTTTCGGGCGCTTCCGTGGTGGCTTCGGCGGGCTTCAGGGCGGTGCGCCAGTGCAGTTCCCAGGCCGCGGCTATCACTGGCGCCAGGGTTTCCAGGTGGCGGACTTCCTGCGGCGCGAAGGGGCCGTGGTCCTCGGCCTTCATCAGCGAGAAGACGATGGCCGTGCGCGGCTGCAGGTGGATGATGTAGCCGATCTCCTCGACCTGGGTGCCGTGGGTGGACGACACGCAGGGGTGCAGGTCGCGGGAGATGGCGAAGCCGGAGGAGAAGAAGCTGTCCGGCGCCAGGTCGCTCATGCGCCACAGGCCGGCCGGGTGGCGGTTCATGCTGGCCACGTAGAAGGGGTCGAGCAGGTAGCCGCCGCGGGAATAGGCCTCCAGAGTCTTCGCCGACACCTGGCCGTTGTAGCCGTCGTGCAGCAGCTGCGCGTTGCGGTCGAAGCGGAACAGGTAGCCGCAGCTCATGTCGAAGCCGACCCTGTCGTCCAGCAGCGAGCCGATGGCGTGCCCCAGCTTGTCGGTGCCGACGGCGGCCATCAGGTCCGCCAGCTTCTTCGCGTCTTGGCTGTTCATGGAGGGCTGCGTCGCCTGTCTTGAGCCGGTGTTGTCGCGCCGGCGCGGGGCCGGCGGGTGCCTGGGCCTGGCAGGGGCGCCGCGGGGCGCCCCTGCGCGGGTGCGTCAGGACAGTCCGGTCGAGGCGCGCAGTGCGTCCTGCGGTGCTTCCTGGCTGCCCAGCTGCTGCGCCTTGGGCACCGCCAGCCAGTAGGCCAGGAGCATGCCGATCAGGCCACCGCCGAGTTTTCCAATGATCAGCGGCAGGATCAAGCTCGGCTGGAAGTTGGCGGAGTAGGCCAGGTGGTCGCCGAAGGTGAAGGCCGCGCTCACCGCGAAGGCGATGACCAGCACCTTGTCCTTGGGCGGCATGTCCGCCACCAGGCGGAACATGGCGAGGATGTTGGCCGACGCCGCGAGGATGCCCGCCGCGCCCACCGGCGACAGGCCCAGGTGCGAGGCCACGCGCTCGATGGGGCGGGAGAGGAAGCGCTTGATCAGGTAGACCATCGGGAAGGCGCCGCAGAGCATGATGCCCACGTAGCCGGAGATTTCCAGCGCGCGGAACTGGTCCTGCTTGTCGGCGATGATGGGGGCGAAGCCCCAGCTGCCGAAGTTGGCGGTGAAGAAGCCGGTGAAGTATTCGACGATGGATGCCACCAGGATCAGCGTGACCGCCGCGTACATGATGCTGCCCAGCTTGAGGAACAGCCGCACCATCAGCCCCGGCACGTAGCGCAGCGCGGCGGCCAGGGCGATGCAGAAGAGAATCTGCGGCAGCAGGTTGCGCAGCAGCATCGGCAGGTCGAAGTGCAGTTGCAGGGTGGCGGCGCCGCTGGTGGCGATGTCCGGGCGCACGCCCAGGCCCAGCAGCTGCATGCCCATGGCGATGAACACGATGCTGATGGGGATGCTCAGCAGGCCGGCCATGATGCCCAGGGCCATGTACTTGTGGTCGGCCTTGGCGAGCATGGCCAGGCCCACGGGGATGACGAAGATGATGGTCGAGCCGGACTGGAAGCCGGTGATCAGCCCGAGTATCCAGCCTTCCGGGTCGTGGGCCAGGGCCTGCGCCAGCTGGTAGCCGCCCAGGTCGGAAGCGATGAAGATCGCCCCGGCGATGCCCGGGTCGGCGCCCAGCGCGGTGAACAGCGGGCCCACGTAGTGGCTGATGAAGCTGGAGATGAAGGGGATCGCCGCCATGATGCCGGCGACCGGGATGAAGATCGGGCCGATGCTGTGCAGGCCGGCGTTGAACTCCTTGCCCAGCTCCGACTCGGCGTCGAGGATGGAGGCGATGGCGCCGACCACGGCGCAGGCCATGATGAGGTAGATGACGTACGTGCCGATGTTTTCCATTAGCTGCCTCTGTCTCTTGTAGGTTTCTTGTCTATTGGCAGAGCTAAGTGTCTTGCGAGCCGGGCGTTGTTGTTGGTCTGGGCGCGCGGCTCGGGCCGATCAGGCCGCGGTGTAGGCGTTGTCGACGAACAGGTGGGCGCCGTTGACGAAGCTGGCGTCGTCGCTGGCCAGGAACAGCGCCGCCGAGGCCACCTCGCGCGGGTCGCACAGGCGGCCCTGCATGGCGCGCAGCGCCTCGTCGGAAACCTCGGTGCCGAATTCGCGCAACAGGTCCAGCTCGCGGCGGCCGTGGGCGGTGCCGATGAAGCCCGGGCAGATGGCGTTGCTGCGGATGTTGCGGTCGCGGAACTCCACCGAGATCGCCCGGGCGAACATGTGGCAGGCGCCCTTGGTGGTGCAGTACAGGACTTCCATGGGGGTGCCGACCACGCCTGAGATCGACGAGGTGCAGATGATGCTGCCGCCGCCGGCCTCGATCATCTTCGGCAGCACGGCGCGGGTGACCAGGAACATGCTCTTCACGTTGATGTTCATCAGCCGGTCCCAGTCGCTCTCGCGGGTTTCCAGGAAGGGCCCGACCTGGATGGTGCCGGCGTGGTTCATCAGCACGGTGATGGCGCCGAAGCGTTCCTCCACCTGGGCTACCGCGCGCTCGACCTGCTCGGCGACGGAGACGTCGGTGGGCACGAAGAGGGCCGTGCCGCCGGCGGCGTTGATCCGCTCGGCCACCGCCTTGCCGTCGCTGTGCGGCAGGTCGAGCAAGGCGACCTTGGCGCCTTCGCGGGCGAAGAGTTCGGACGCGGCCAGGCCGCAGCCGCCCGCGCCGCCGGTGATCAGCGCCACTTTGCCGTTCAGTCGTCCCATGGGTATCTCCTGATTGTTGTTGGTGTGGGATTGCCGTGGGGCTCCACGCTAGGGACGGGCCTTGTGGGTGTCCATATGCCGGCGGATATACGCTGGCCTATGTCTTTGTTTCAAAAGCAATAAAAGTCATTTTTCCGATGGGCGGAAAGCGCCGCGCGGGGAGGGCGGCGACGCAGCGTTGCGGCCGTCGCTGTCGGGCCTGGTCAAGGAAGCGGCGCGCTGGAACAACTGCCCGGCAGTGCACGTGAACTAGCTTGGCTTCGCGCAATGCGGCCCTGGCTGGCGGCATTGGGCACGGACATGACAAGAACAACGAAGAAGGCCTCAGGATGACAACGACAAGAACGCAAATCCGCAATGGCGAGCTCGCGCAAGGCTTCAAGCCGCGGCACGTCACCATGCTTTCCATCGCCGGCGTGATCGGCGCGGGATTGTTCGTAGGCTCGGGGCACGCCATCGCGGCTGCCGGCCCCGCCGCCATAGTGGCTTATGTGCTCGCCGGCACCCTGGTGGTGCTGGTCATGCGCATGCTGGGGGAAATGGCCGTGGCCAGCCCCGACACCGGCTCCTTCTCCACCTATGCCGACCAGGCCATCGGCCGCTGGGCCGGCTTCACCATCGGCTGGCTGTACTGGTGGTTCTGGGTGCTGGTGATCCCCATCGAGGCGATCGCCGCCGGCGTGGTGCTGAACAACTGGTTCCCGCAGGTGGAGTCCTGGTTCTTCGCCCTGGCGATGACCGTGCTGCTGACCCTGACCAACCTGTTCAGCGTGGCCAAGTACGGCGAGTTCGAGTTCTGGTTCGCCATGCTCAAGGTGATCGCCATCGTGCTGTTCATCGCCCTAGGCGGCGTGGCCCTGGCCGGCGGCCTGCCGGGCCGCGAGGTGAGCGGCCTTTCGCAGCTGATGGCGAGCAACGGCGGCTTCATGCCCAATGGCTGGACGGCGATCATCGGCGCGCTGCTGACCACCATGTTCAGCTTCCTCGGCACCGAGGCGGTGACCATCGCCGCCGCCGAGTCGGGCAACCCGGCGAAGAACATCGCCAAGGCCACCCGCTCGGTGATCTGGCGCATCTGCGTGTTCTACCTGCTGTCGATCTTCGTGATCATTTCCGTGGTGCCCTGGAACGACCCGCTGCTGCCGGTGCAGGGCTCCTACCAGCGCGCGCTGGAGGTGATGCACATCCCCTACGCGAAGTTCCTGGTGGACATGGTGGTGCTGGTGGCGGTGGCCAGCTGCCTGAACTCGTCGATCTACATCTCCTCGCGGATGATCTTCTCCCTGGCCAAGCGCTCCGACGCACCGGCCTTCATCCGTCGCACCTCGGCAGCCGGCGTGCCGCGGGCGGCGGTGATCGCCAGCACCGTCATCGGCATGCTGACCACGGCGGTGAACTTCTTCGCCCCGGCCCAGGTGTTCGCCTTCCTGCTGGCCAGCTCCGGCTCCATCGCGCTGCTGGTATACCTGGTCATCGCCTTCTCGCAGCTGCGCATGCGCTCGATCCTGCAGCGGCGCAACGCCGAGATCGCCTTCAAGATGTGGCTGTTCCCCTGGCTGACCTGGGCGGTGATCGGCTTCATCGTGTTCGCCCTGGGCGTGATGTTCGTGATGCCGGAGCACCGCCTGGAGGTGAGTTCCACCCTGGCGCTGGCAGTGGTCATCCTGCTGCTCGGCAACCTCACCGCGCGCCGGCACGCCACGGCGGCCGCGCGTTCCGGCACGGTGGAGCAGGGCGCCTGAGGCCCGCGTAGAAAGCGACGGGAGGCCAGGGCCGGCTTCCCGTCGTCGCGTCAGTGCACAGTGGATTGGGACAGCTTGCTGCGAGCCGAGAGGAGGGTGGCGAAGATGATCAGCGCCGCCCCCAGCAGCATGCGCAGCGAGGGTTGCTCGCCGAACAGCAGCCAGGCGCAGGCGATGGCGTAGACCGGCTCCAGCGCGATGATCATGCCCGCGCTGCGGGCTTCCAGCGCATCCAGACTCTTGACGAACAGGTACTGCGCCAGGCCCGTGCAGAAGATGCCCAGCAGCGCCAGGTAGACCCAGTCCGCCGGCAGCAGCGCATGGTGGGCGAGGTGCGTCAGGGCGAAGGGCGAAACCAGCACGGCGACGGTCAGGTTCTGCCAGAAGGCCACTTGCATGGCGTCCATGCCGCGCGTGGCGCGCCGGTTGGCGATCGCCAGCAGGGCGAACGACAGGCCTGAGCCCAGCCCCCAGAGCAGGCCCAGGGTGCCCTGGTCCGCCAGGTCGAACGACGGCACCACCAGCACCAGCCCCGCCGTGGCCATCAGCAGCAGGCAGGCTTCGCCGAAGCCGATCCGCTCGCGGAACACCGCCAGGTCCAGCAGGGCGATGAAGGCCGGGAAGCTGGCGAAACCGAGGGTCGCGACCGCGACGCCGCCGACCTTGACCGCGATGAAGAAGCTTACCCAGTGCGAAGTCAGCAGCGCCCCGGTCAGCGCCAGCACGCCGATCTTGCGCCAGCCCAGGCCACGCAGCAGCGGGCGCCGCTGCAGCTGGGCGACGGCGCCCAGGGCGACGATGGCGAAGGCGGCGCGGCCGTAGGTGATGACGCTGGCGTCGGCCTGGATCAAGGCGCCGAGGATACCGGTCAGGCCGAACAGTACGGCGGCGACGTGGGCCACCAGCAGGGCGTTGCGGTGCGCCGAGGCGCAAGTTGTGTGGGGGAGGTCGGATGTAAGCATGGCAGTGATTCTTCAAAAATGGTGTGCGCGCCGCTGCGCCGTGCGCAACGGTTGGGGGTCTGGTCGAGAAGGTTGTGTGTGGTGAGCGGCACGGGCCGACACCGACGGCGATGCAGCATTGAGAAGCTCTTCCGTGAGCCGTGCTGTTCGTTCGCCGCCCTGGATGGGTGGCGCCCCCGGCGCCGGGCGGCGCAGGGGGCTGTACTGCGGGTCAGGTCAGGATTTTACCGCGGGTCTCACGAAGCATCGATCCAGATGGTCTTCAGCTCGGTGTACTGGTCGTGGGCCCAGATCGACTTGTCGCGCCCGCCGAAGCCGGACTCCTTGTAGCCGCCGAAGGGCGTCGAGGCGTCGCCTTCGCCGAAGCAGTTGACGGTGACGATGCCCGCGCGGATTTCCCGGGCCAGGCGCAGGGCGTTGCGCAGGCTGCCGGTGTAGGCCGAGGCGGCCAGGCCGTAGACGGTGTCGTTGGCCAGGTCGATGGCGCCGTCGATGTCGGTGAAGGGCGTGACCGACAGCACCGGGCCGAAGATCTCCTCGCGGAACAGCCGGCTCTGCGGTTCGACGTCGTCGACCACGGTGGGCTCGACGAAGATGTCGCCTTGGGTCTGGCCGCCATAGACGAAGTCCAGGCGCTCGTTGCGGGCCTGCTCGATGTACGAGCGCACCTTCTCGAAGTGGGCCTTGCTGACCAGGACGCCGAGGCGGTTGTCCGGGTCCAGCGGGTCGCCCATCTTCCAGTCGCGCATGTGCACGCCGATGCGTTCGAGCAGGGCGTCCTTGATGTCGGCGTGGACGATCAGGCGCGAGGACGCCGAGCAGTTCTCGCCCATGTTCCAGAAGGCGCCGTTGACCACGTGCTGGGCGACCTGGTCGAGGTCTTCCACGTCGTTCATCACCACCGCCGGGTTCTTCCCGCCGCATTCCAGCACCACGCGCTTGAGGTTGGACTCGGCGGCGTACTTGAGGAACAGCCGGCCGGTCTCGGTGGATCCGGTGAAGCTGACCATGGCCACGTCCGGGTGGCGGCCGATGGGCTCGCCGGCCTCGCGGCCGCCGCCGGGCACCACGTTGAACACCCCGGCGGGGATGCCGGCCTGGTGCGCCAGCTCGGCGACGCGCAGGGCGGTGAGGGTGGTTTCCCGGGCCGGCTTGACCACGATGGAGCAGCCGGCGGCCAGCGACGGGCCGATCTTCCAGGCCAGCATCAGCAGCGGGAAGTTCCACGGCAGCACCAGGCCGACCACGCCGATGGGCTCGCGCACCACCATGGTCACGGCGCCGGAGCCGACCGGCGCGGTGCTGTCGTAGATCTTGTCGATCAGCTCGGCGTGCCAGCGCAGGGTGTGGATGGTCTCCGGCACGTCGATGTTCTGGCATTCGCGCACCGGCTTGCCGCTGTCCAGGCTCTCCATCACCGCCAGTTCGTGGGCGTGGTCTTCGAGCAGCTGGGCGAAGCGCTGCATGACCGCCTTGCGCTCGCCGGGGGAGCGCTTGCTCCAGCGGCCGTCTTCGAAGGCCAGGCGGGCGCTGGCCACGGCCAGGTTGACGTCTTCGGCGTCGCAGGCGGCGATGTTGGCTAGCAGCTCGCCGGTGGCCGGGTTGCTGCTGGCGAAGGTGCGGCCGGAGACAGCGTCACGGAAGCCGCCGTCGATGAAGGCCTGGGTGGGGAAGCGCAGTTCGGCGGCGATGGCGGCGTATTGCGCCTTGCTCAGCAATTCAGCCATTGTGGGTGCCCTCGGTGATCTGCGCGACTTCGCGCTTGAGTACGGCGACGATCTCTTTCAGTTCGGCCTTTTCGGCCTCGGTCAGGCCCTTGAGCGGGGCGCGCACGCCGCCGCTGCGCAGGCCGGCCAGCTCGCAGCCGTACTTGATCGACTGGACGAACTTGCCGCCTTCCAGGAAGTCCATCAGCGGCATCATCGCCGCCATGATGCGGCGGCCCTTGGCGAAGTCGTTCTCGACCACGCAGGCCTGGTACAGGGCGACGTGCTCGCCGGGGATGAAGTTGGAACCGGCGCAGACCCAGCTGCGCGCGCCCCAGGCGAAGAATTCCAGGGCCTGGTCGTCCCAGCCGCAGGACAGCGCGATGCGCGGGTGCTTGCAGGCCAGGCGGTGCAGCTGGCCGGTGGAGCCGGAGCTTTCCTTGATGGCGACGATGTTCTTGCAGCCGGCGACGGCGGCGAAGAATTCCTCGCCCATGTCCACGCCCATGCGCGCCGGGTAGTTGTACAGCATGATCGGCAGGTCGGCGGCGGCGTCGACGGCCAGCACGTGGTCGGCGATCTCCTGCTGGGTGGGCAGGGCATAGGGCGGCGAGCCGACCAGCAGGGCGTCGGCCTTGATCTCTTTCGCCGCCTTGGCGTAGGCCACCGAGTCCTCGGTGCGGATGGCGCCGGTGCCGACGATCAGCGGCAGGCGGCCGTTGATCACGTCCTTGGCCTTGGCCGCCAGGTCGAAGCGCTCCTGGGCGGTGTGGGCGTAGTACTCGCCGGTGGAGCCGCCGATGATGATGCCGTGGACCTTCGAGGCGATCAGGTATTCCAGCACTTCGGCGAAGGCCGGATGGTCGATCTGGCCGTCGGCCGCCAGGGGGGTGATGGCGGGGGTGTAGATGCCTTCGAATTGCATGATGCGTTCTCCAGTGGGGTCGTGGTGGTCGGCCGCCGCGCCCAGCGGCGCGGCGGCCCTTGATCAGGTGAGCGAAGCCGCCTGCTGCAGGTTGAGCGAGCGGGTTTCCGGGGCCAGCGCCCAGGCGAACAGCAGGCCGACCAGGGTGACGATGGCCGCGGCGTACATGGTCTGGGCGATGCCCAGGCTGTCCAGGGACAGGGGGACGAGGTAGGTGCCGACCGCGGCGCCGACCCGCGACAGCGAGGTGCCCACGCCGACCGCGCAGGCGCGGATCTCGGTGGGGAACAGCTCGTTCGGGTAGACCAGTTGCAGCACCTGGGCGCCGCCGATGAACAGGGCGTAGGCGCCGAACAGCGCGAGGATCACGGCTTCGGAGGAGGCGTGGAAGGCGCCGAGGCCGAGCAGCGCCAGGCCGGACCAGAGGAAGCTGTAGATCAGCATGCTGCGCCGGCCGATGACGTTGATCAGGCGGGTGGCGATGATGCAGCCCACCACGAACAGCAGGGTGATGGCTTCCGAGCCGAAGGAGGCCCAGTTACCCTGGAGGTTCAGCGCCAGCAGCACCTTGGGCGCGAAGGCGTAGACGGCGAACACCGGGATCACCGAGCAGGTCCAGAACATGCTGACGAACAGCATGCGTTTGCCGTAGCCGGAGTGCAGCAGGTTCCACACCGAGAGCTTTTTCTGCCTGGGCTGCTCGGGCAGGTTCCGCAGCGAGAAGCGCGGCCCGTAGACGCTCTTGATGACCTGCTCGGCCTCGGCGGCGCGGCCCTTGCCCAGCAGCCAGCGCGGCGATTCGGGGGTGCCCAGGCGAACCAGGAACAGGGCCGCGCCTATCACCGAGGCGCTGGCCAGCACCAGGCGCCAGGCGTCGTCGCCGCCGTGCCTGAGCAGGGCGTTGCCGACCATGTAGGCCAGCGCGGCGCCGGCGAACCAGAGGATGGTCAGGGTCGCCAGGCGCGGGCCGCGGTGCTTCTTCGGCAGGAACTCCACCAGTAGGGAGGTGGCGACGGGGTATTCGATGCCCACGCCGATGCCGATGAGCAGGCGCAGCAGGAACAGCGCCAGGGCCGACTCCACCCAGTACTGCGCCAGCGAACTGAGGATGAACAGCACCGGGCCGACGAAGAAGATGCGCTTGCGCCCGAAGTGGTCGGTCAGCCAGCCGCCGATGAAGCCGCCGAAGAAAATGCCGATCAGCGCCGCGGCGGCGATCATGCCCTGCCAGAGGGTGCTCAGGCCCAGGGCGGCGGTCATCTGCACCATGGATACGCCGATGATGCTGAGCACGTAGCCGTCGACGAAGGAGCCGCCGCCGGAGCGGATCGTCAGCAACTGGTGAAAGCGCTTGATGGGCACGTCTTCGATGGATGGAGTCGTAATTGTCATTGTTTTCCTCGTTTCAGGTTTCCCGGAAGCCGCAGCGCGCGCCCGGCAGCCGAAGGCGCTTCGGCCGGCGGATGCGCATCGCTGCGGCTTCAGGTCTGCACGCCGGGAATCTCGTTGTGCGGCCAATCTCGGCCGGACGTTCCCTGGCAAATGACCGGTGGGGGCTCAGCTTTCCTTGCCGGCGCGGTATTGCCCCCATTTCAGGTTCAGGTTGACGCCCGCGGAGAGGAACGGCTCCGGCGGGTTGCCGTTGGGGCCCGGCGAGTTCAGCAGGAAGTCGATGAGCTCGCTGCGCTCGCCGGCCAGCCAGTCGGCCAGCAGCTTGCCGGTGACCGTGCCGCGGGTAACACCCAGTCCGTTGCAGCACAGCGCGCCAAAGACGTTGGCGGCCAGTTGCCCGAAGTAGCCCGAATGGTTGCGCGACAGGGCCAGCGCGCCGCCCCAGGTGTATTCGAAATCGACCTCGGGCAGCATCGGGAAGCGCGCGTCGAACGAGGCCTGGTGGCGGTTGACGAAGCGCTCCAGGTACTTGGCGTTGCTGCGCCCGTCGGGGTTGAAGCTGAAACTGTTGCGGATCAGCAGGCGGTTGTCGGGCGTGCGGCGCACCGTGGTGCCGAACGGGTCCGCCGGGATGACGCCCCAGTAGGGCTTGCCGCCGAGGCGCGCCTGTTCCTCGGCGGTCAGCGGGCGGGTGATGCTGGCATAGGTGAAGATCGGCAGCATCTTGCCGCGCAGGAAGCCGAAGCTCATGCCGAAGGCGTTGTTGGTGAGCACCAGGCGGTCGGCGACGAAGCTGCCGCGCTCGTGCCGGAGCACGACCTTGTCGCCGTACTCCACCTCGGTGATAGGGGTGTTCTCGTAGAGGCTGACGTTCGCCGGCAGGCTGTCCGCCAGGCCCTTGACCAGCGCGGAGGGCTGGATGAGCACGGTGCCGGGGGTGAACAGCGCCTTGCGGTAGAAGTGCGTGCCGATGTGCCCGGGCAGCGCGTCGGCCTCGATCATCTCGTAGGCCTGGCCGAGCCGGTCCAGGCCGCGGCGATAGGCTTCCAGCACGGCGATGCCGCGGTCCTCGATGGCCGCCTGGTATTTGCCGCAGGCCTTCATCTGGCAATCGATGCCGTGCCGCTCCACCTGGCTGCGCAGCAGGTCCTGGCCCATCAGGTTGAGCTTGAGGCTGGTCCTGGCGATGTCAATGTCGCCGATGTAGTCGTCGGCGCCGATGTCGTGGGGCAGGTCGATGGCGAAGCCGGCATTGCGCCCGGAGGTGCCGAAGCCCACTTCCTGGGCCTCGACCAGGACGATTTCCTCATGGGGGAAATGCAGCGCCAGCTGGCGCGCCGCGGCCAGTCCGGTGAAGCCTGCTCCGACGATCACCCAAGGTGCCGAAGTCCGGCCGGTATGCGTGGGCCTGGGTTGTCTGGCCTTGCTCAGGTGGTACCAGCCACAGCTTTTGTCATCGGCAGGTAAATGGGTGATCTTCGTCATTTCAGGGGCCTGTTCTATTTATTTCAGCCAATAGCTATCCGTTGCGTGGAGTGACTCACTCACGCGAGAAAACCAGAGTCGGGGGATTACCCGAGTTTCACTGTTGCGGCGCGGCCTCGATGCCGGCGTCTGTGCGACGCTTCGAAGTGCGCCTTGAAGATGTCCGCTGTGGCTTGCGGGTCGTGTCGTTGGGTGGTGTCGATCATCCGCTCGTGCGGGGAGCGGGCAGGACCTCCTGCCCGTCGCCGGCGATCCCTGCCGTTCGTGGAATGACTATAGGGAGCGCGCCGACGGGGTGTCTAATTACATTTTCTGGGATCAATTCATACGCATACAGCGGGTTTCGGGCGCCGAAGAGGCGCTGGCGAGGGCCCCGGGCGCCTCTGTCGGCCGGGCATTTCCCAGCCGGAAATCACTGGGTTTTCTTTGCGGGCACAGGTGTTTCCACTGCCGGGGCGAGGGTTCCGGCCAGCTATGACGCGAGAGCAGGCGGCGCGCGCCGAGGCCGCTTGCGAGCCAGCCATGACCGGGGTTGAGGGATTGCGCAGGCCTGCGGGCTGCGTGGGGGAGTGGCCGGAGGCAGAGCGCCTGTATAACATTTGCCTGCGGACGGTATACAGAACAGCCATCGCCGCGTCGCCCTGCCAGGCCCGCCGCGAGGCTGATGAACGCCGCAACTGCCCACAAGAACTCATAGAGGCTGCCATCGGTGGAAAGACGACAATTCAGCGAAGCCATGCAAGGCAAGAATCTCCGCTTCATGGCCGAGAAGAAGGCCGAGCCGCAGCGTCAGCGACGCGTGGGCTTCGTCCTACTGGAGCACTTTTCACTGCCGGCCTTCACCCAGGCGCTGGACACGCTGGTCACCGCCAACCTGATCCGCGAGGGCGCCTTCTCGACGCACACCTTCAGCCTGGACGGCGAGCCGGTGACCAGCGACCTGGGCCTGGTCATCTGCCCCTCCGCCGCCCTGGAAAGCCGTCACCTGGACCTGGACCTGCTGGTGGTCTGCGGCGGCCTGCGCACTCCGCTGCGCGAGCTGCCCTCGCTCAACCGCCTGCTGCAGCTCGCCGACGACCGGGGCGTGGACCTGGCCGGCCTGTGGAACGGCGCCTGGTTCCTCGGCAAGGCGGGGCTGCTGGACTGCCACAAATGCGCGGTGCACCCGGAAAACCGCGCGGCCCTCGCCGAGGTGGCGAGGAACAGCGTGGTGACCGCCGAGAGCTACATCGTCGACGGCAACCGCCTGACCGCGGGGAGCCCGGCCGGCGCCTTCAACATGGTGCTGGAATGGATCAACCGCTTGTATGGCCGCGAGCTGGTCGACGGCGTGGTGGACATCCTGGCCTTCGAGGAGTCCCGCTACCGGCGGACCCGCCCGGCGTTGCACGAGAAGATGTCGCAACCGCTGCGCGACGTGCTCAACCTGATGAGCGCGAACATCGAGGAGCCGCTGAGCACCGACCAGCTGTCACAGTGCGTGGGCCGCTCCAAGCGCCAGCTCGAACGCCTGTTCCAGGAGCAACTGGGCACCTCGCCGGTGCGTTACTACCTGGAGCTGCGCATCACCGAGAGCCGCCGCCTGCTGCAGCATTCGGACCTGTCCCTGGTGGAGGCGGCGCTGGCCTGCGGCTTCGTTTCGCCGAGCCACTTCAGCAAGTGCTACACCTCGTTCTTCGGCTACCCGCCGTCGAAGGAAATCCGCCACGGCTGCGTGCGTTCCGCCAGGGCGAAGTAGCGGGGCGGGCCGCCGGGCCCGGCCGCTCAGAACTGCGCCATGAGCCAGTCGCGCAGGCGGCGGCAGGCGTCGTCGTCTTCCTTGTCCTCGTTGAAGGTCAGGTAGTGCTGGCTGTCGTGCAGCACCACTTCCTGCTCCACGGGGCGCACCAGCGAACCCTCGGCCACCAGGTGCCCCACCAGGTGGTTCCAGCCCAGCGCCACGCCCTGATGGCTCAAGACCATCTGCACCAGCAGGTTGTAGTCGTTGGCGTTGAAGAAGTGCGGGCGCTTGCCCGGGCCGTTGTCCAGGTCGATGTTCTGGAAGGCCATCCACACGCTCCAGTCGACGTGCTCGGCCACCTGCGAGCGGCCGTAGGGGCTGAGGTTGAGCAGCACGCCTTGGCACAGGCCTTCCAGGCTGGCGATCTCCGGGTGCCGGGCGAGGTAGGCCGGGGTGCACACCGGGTAGATCACGTCGTGGACCAGCGGGTAGCTGCGGTAGCCCTCGCGGATCCTCGCCATCTTGGTGACGAAGATGTCGGGCCGCGTCCCCGGCTCCATGGAGAGGAAGTTCTGCGTGGTGATCAGGTTCAGCTCCACGTCCGGGTTGGCCTCGAAGAAGCCCGGCAGGCGGTGGGCGAGCCAGAGCGCCGAGAAGGCCGGCGAGCAGCAGAGGGTGACGATCGACTTGGACGTGCTGTTGTGGCGGATGCGTTCGGCCGCCTGGGAGATGTTGACGAAGGACAGCTGCACGGCGTCGAAGAAGATCGAGCCGGCCGGGGTCAGCTCCACGGCGCGGCCCACGCGCTTGAACAGGTCGGCGCCCAGGTAGGTTTCCAGCTCGCGGATCTGCCGGCTGATCGCCGCCTGGGTGACGCACAGCGCCTCGGCCGCCCGCGTGAAGTTCTGGTACTTGGCCGCGGCCACGAAGGACTTCACCGCGCGCAGCGACGGCATCTTGATCAGCGTCTGATCGGGTTCGGTGTGTTTGACCATAACTTCAGGTAATCAAGACCTTGGAGAAAATGTCGGTTCTTTCGCGTCGGCCCCGGTCCTAGACTGCCGCAAATGCTGTGATCGCGGCGGGCTGGCAGGCTCCGTGGATGGAGGTTAGCCGAAGCGACCGACGACAGAAAGCCTCCGCGCCGCAGGGCCCCTGCGTCAGCGCCGGACGCCGCCGCCAGCCGATCCACGCATGCACCGATCCAAACCGCGTCTGCTCTGGAGTGCATACAACAATGGATAAGAAAGCCGCTGTGCTCGACCTGATTCGCCAACGCAAGGCCCGCCACGCGCTGCCCCGCGCCGTCTATAGCGACCCCGAGGTGTACCGCCAGGACCTGGAGCAACTCTGGCACAAGGAGTGGATCTTCGCCGGCCACACCTTCGAGCTGGAGAAGCCGGGCCAGTACCTGACGCTGCAGATCGGCGACTATCCCATCGCCGTGGTGCGCGGCGGCGACGGCCAGGTCCGGGCGTTCCACAACGCCTGCCGGCACCGTGGTTCCAAGGTGTGCACGGAGAACAGCGGCAAGGTGGCCAAGCTGGTCTGCCCCTACCACAAATGGGTGTTCGACCTGGACGGCAAGCTGCTGTTCGCCGGCAACATGGGCCCGGAATTCAACCCGGCCGACTACGGCCTGAAGCTGGCGCACTGCGAGGTGGTGAACACCTACATCTACGTGTGCGTCGCCGAGACCGCGCCGGACTTCTCGCGCTTCCGCGACGCGGTCTCGCCCTTCATCGGGCCGCACAACCTGGAAGACTGCAAGGTCGCCTTCGAATCCAACCTGGTCGAGCGCGGCAACTGGAAGCTGGTGTTCGAGAACAACCGCGAGTGCTACCACTGCGACGGCACCCACCCGGAGCTGCTCAACTCCTTCGTCGAGAACCTCTCCGTGGCCGGCGTGGGCGGCGAGGAAGACCCCGAGCTGAGCGCCCACTGGGACCGCTGCGAGGCCGCCGGCCTGCCCAGCCGCCTGGTGATGGACGAGGCCGGGCAGTTCCGCATGACGCGCATCCCGCTCTCGGCCGGCGCCGTGAGCTACACCATGGACGGCAAGCCGGCGGTGGCGCGGCGCCTGGACAAGAGCGGCGAGCCGAACATCGGCGCGCTGCTGTACTTCAACTACCCCTCCACCTGGAACCATTTCCTCGGCGACCACGCCCTGAGCTTCCGCGTGCTGCCCCAGGGCCCCAACGAGACCCTGGTGACCACCAAGTGGCTGGTGCCCAAGGATGCCCAGGAAGGCATCGACTACGACCTGGAGCGCCTGACCCGCGTGTGGATCGCCACCAACGACCAGGACCGGCGCCTGGTCGAGGGCGCGCAGGCGGGGGTGAACTCGCCGGCCTACGAGCCCGGCCCGTACTCGTCGATTGCCGAGAATGGCGTCTGCCAGTTCGTGGATTGGTACTGCACCGAGATGACCAGTCGTTTGGCCGACTGATTCCTTTCCCGTTCGCTGCGGACAGGCCCCGCTTCGCCCTCTGGTGAAGCGGGGCTTTTTCGAATGCCCGGTCGATCTGATACCCAGGGAGCAGGTCATGCGGACCCCGCGTTTTCTTCCCGGAATGAGCGCTCATTCCCGAGGCTTTCTTCTCGTTCTGCTGGCCGCGTTCTGCTATGGCCTGCAGCCGTTGTTCGCCAGCTTCGCCTATGCCGGCGGCGCCAACCCGATCGGCCTGCTGCTGGCGCGCTTCTCCATCGCCGCCGCGGTGCTGCTGGCGCTGCTGTACCGGCAGCGCATCGGCTTGCCGAGCCTGCGCCTGGTCCGGCAGAACCTGTTGCTGGGCGTGGGCTACGGCCTGGCGGCGCTGGGCTACTACAGCGCCAGCCGGGCCAGCTCGGTGAGCCTGGCGATCATCCTCGTCTACAGCTTTCCGGCCTTCGTCACCCTGGTTTCCATCGTCTGGCTGGGGGAACGCACCAGCCTGCCGAAGCTGTTCAGCCTGTTGCTGGCGCTGGGCGGGGTGGCGCTGGCTACGGGGCTGAGCCTGGCCGGCGCTTCCATCGGCGCGCTGTGGGCACTGTTCGCGGCGATGGCCTACGGAGCGGCGGTCATCTACGGCACACACCGCGTTCGCCATGAGCACCCGCTGGCCTCGGCGGCCATCGTCCTGCTGGGCTGCGCCGCCACCTTCGCCGTCGCCGCGCTGTTCCAGCACGCCGCCTTCCCGGTGGGTGGCCAGGCGTGGCTGGCAACCCTGGGGCTGGCGGTCTTCGCCACGCTGATACCTGTCGCCGCGTTCCTTGCCGGGGCGCCGGCGATCGGTCCTTCGGCGGCGGCCACGCTGTCCACTGTCGAGCCCCTGGTGGCGGTGGCGATCGCCGTACTGCTGATGGGCGAGCGGCTGACCCTGTCGATGCTCGTCGGCGGCTGCATGGTGCTGCTGGCCGCCGTCGCCCTGGCCCGCCCGAGCCCCGCGGAAACGCCGCTGGCGCCCGTGACTTAGGAACGTAGGGCGTATAACCGTTCGCGGTTATACGCCGTTGGCTGTGCCGCTGGGGGGGCCGGCGTGGCCGGTGAATCCGATCGCGGACGGAGTCCGCTCCTACGACCGAGCTTCCCTGGAGCACATGCGCCAGGTCTTGAGAGCGCCCTCACCCCAACCCTCTCCCGCAAGCGGGAGAGGGGGCCGTCCTGAGTGGCGCTGGGGTCTGGCACGATCCTTCCACCTCGGAGGTGTCCGGCGTGGCCGGTGAATCCGATCGCGGACGGAGTCCGCTCCTACGACCGAGCTTGCCTGGGGGCCTCGCATCAGGGCTTGAGAGCGCCCTCACCCCAGCCCTCTCCCGGAGGGAGAGGGGGCCGTTCGGAGTGGCCGGGAAGTCCAGAGTCATCCTGATACTCCTTACCCCTCGTCATTCCCGCGGACGCGGGAACCCAGTGACTGCGGGGTTCGCGAGCAAGCTCGTTCCTACGAAAAGCAAAAGCACGCCCGCTCTTGCTCTGGCGTTTGGACTTCCAGAGAAACATCCGCGCACTCCGGAACGCCCCTTCAGAAGGCCGAGCGAAACCGGCGCTCAGGAGGTCATGCGACATGGATGTCGCGAGAGCCCCGCGGGCTACAGGGACGTACCCTCGGGGCGGGCCTCCGTGGCGGGGGAATTCGTGAGGGTAGCCCGGCTCCATCGGGCCCGTATGCGGGGCAAGCCTTTTTGGTTCCTTTTGTGGCGTTTGACAAAAGGGACTCGCCCGAGGGGGCGAAACAAGACGGTCGGGCAGACTCGGTGCGGCGCAGAAACACCCAAACCAAGGCAACTGGGTTCCCGCGTTCGCGGGAATGACGGGGTTGAAGGATTCTGCCTAACCAACAAGCCGCTCAACCATGTAGGACTCATAACGCCCCAAGCCCCCGTGGCACAGGGCACGGACCCGGATCAATAACATCAAGTTATGGTTTTGAGCGAACAAATGTCGTTGGACGCTCGACAGGCGGAACCCTAATTTGAAGACACGCCGCCGTCGCCTTCGACGGCCGCTGTAAAGCCTTGCAGGAGCTTCTGCGCAACGGAAGGGCCGCCCCGCCGGCGGCGGCCGTGATTCTTCCGGCGGTACCGGTGCTACGAGGCCGCAAGGTCCCCCGCAGCAAGACCTTGGCCACAAGAATAAGCATAAGGTGAGGAACGTATGAGTCAGACCGACGATATCCTTTCGGTACGCAACATCTTCAAGGTCTTCGGGCCGCGCCCGAACGAAGCGATGGAGATGCTGCGCAAGGGCGCTGACAAGAACGAGATATTCCGCAAGTCCGGGCATGTCGTCGGGGTGTTCGATGCCAGCTTCTCGGTCAAGCGTGGCGAAATCTTCGTCATCATGGGCCTGTCCGGTTCCGGCAAGTCCACCATGGTTCGCCTGTTCAACCGGCTGATCGAACCCACCTCCGGCAGCATCCACCTCAACGGCCGCGAGATCACCGGGCTGTCGGACAAGGCCCTGCTCGACGTGCGGCGCAAGGAAATGGGCATGGTGTTCCAGTCCTTCGCTCTGATGCCGCACATGAGCGTGCTGGAAAACACCGCCTTCGGCCTGGAGATCGCCGGGGTAGGGGAGCAGGAACGCCACAGCCGGGCCCGCGAGGCGTTGCGCCAGGTGGGCCTGGAAGGGCACGAGCACAGCTACCCGCACCAACTCTCCGGCGGCATGCAGCAGCGCGTCGGCCTGGCCCGGGCGCTGGCCAACGACCCCACCATCCTGCTCATGGACGAAGCCTTCTCGGCGCTCGACCCGCTGATCCGCAACGAGATGCAGGGCGAGCTGATGCGCCTGCAGGCCGAGCAGCAACGCACCATCATCTTCATCTCCCACGACATCGAGGAAGCCATCCGCATCGGCCACCGCATCGCGATCATGGAAGGCGGCCGCGTGGTGCAGATCGGCACCCCCCAGGAGCTGCTGAACCAGCCCGCCAACGACTACGTGCGGACCTTCTTCAAGGGCTTCGACAGCTCGCGGGTGCTCAAGGCCGGCGACGTCGCCGAACTCGACCAGGCGGTGCTCTGCCGCCTCAACGGCAAGGGGCCGCAGCCCAACGCCGGCGTGCCGTACAGCTACCTGGTCAACGAGCGCAACCAGCTAATGGGCGTCATGGGTGCCGAAGCCGGCGCCGCCGGCGAGGCGGGCGCGGGGCACTACACCCTGCACGAGCGGAGCCCGGTCTACACCGACACGCCGCTGCACGACGTGCTCGACATCGTCGCCGAGCTGCCGTACCCGGTGCCGGTTCTGGATCGCAGCGGCGCGCTGCAGGGCACCATTTCCAAGAACCAGCTGTTGCAGACCCTCAGCCGGCACTGAGCGCAGCCTTGCGCAACAGCCGTCCTCGTCATTCCTAGAAGCAGGTAGCGAGCATGTCCGAGTCCAGTTTCCTCGATCCCTTCCAGAACGCGGTCATTCCGCTGGGCGATTGGGTCGAAACCAGCCTGAATTTCCTGGTACGCAATTTCCGCGATGTCTTCCACGCCATTCGCTGGCCCATCGACCACGTGCTCAACGGTTTCGAGTACGTGCTGCAGAGCGTCCCGCCGACGATCGCCATCGTGCTGGCGGCGCTGTTCGGCTGGCAGCTCGCCGGGCCGCGCATGGGCGCGCTGTGCGCCGTCACCCTGACCTTGCTGGGGCTGATCGGCGTGTGGTCCGAGTCGATGACCACGCTGTCGCTGGTGCTGACCTCGGTGCTCTTCTGCGCCGTGATCGGCATCCCGCTGGGCATCCTCTCCGCCCGCAGCGACCGCATCGAGCGCATCGTCCGCCCGCTGCTCGACGCCATGCAGACGCTGCCGGCGTTCGTCTACCTGGTGCCGGTGGTGATGCTGTTCGGCATCGGCAACGTGCCGGGCGTGCTGGTCACCATCGTGTTCGCCGTGCCGCCGCTGGTGCGCCTGACCAACCTGGGCATCCGCCAGGTGCCCGAAGACAAGATCGAGGCGGCCCGCGCCTTCGGCTGCACGCCGCGGCAGATGCTGATGCGCGTCCAGCTGCCGCTGGCCACGCCGACCATCATGGCCGGGGTGAACCAGACGCTGATGCTGTCGCTGTCGATGGTGGTGATCGCCTCGATGATCTCCGTCGGCGGGCTCGGCCAGATGGTCCTGCGCGGCATCGGCCGCCTGGACATGGGCCTGGCCACGGTCGGCGGCGTCGGCCTGGTGCTGCTGGCGATCTTCCTCGACCGCCTGACCCAGGCCATGGGCGAGCGCACCCGCTCCGACCCGAGCCGCCGCTGGTACCACAGCGGCCCGGTGGGCCTGCTGCTGCGCCTGTTCGGCAGCCAGCCGGTGCCGCACAAGGCGGCCTGAACGAGCCGCCACTGTTCTGCATTCATTCTGCCGACCCAACGAAAAGAACAAGAGGTATACAGCGATGCATTTCGAGACGTTCAAGAACAAGCTTGTGCACTGTGCCGCGGCCATCACCCTGAGCCTGGTGTCGCTGTACGGGATGGCCGCCTCGGCGGACAAGCCGGGGGAGGGCGTGAAGGTCACGCCGATCTTCCCGCCGATCGCCGAGGAGCGCTTCCGCGGCGAACTGGCCATGGCCGGCCTGCGCGAGCTGGGCTACGACGTGCAGGAGCCGAAGGAAACCGAATACGCGGCGATGATGGTGGCGCTGTCCTATGGTGATGCGGACTTCACCGTGCACTTCTGGGACAAGCTGCACGACGCCTTCTACCAGAAGGTCGACGGGCCGCACACGCTGGTCAAGGCCGGCGACGTGATCCCCGGCGTGCTGCAGGGCTACCTGATCGACAAGAAGACCGCCGAGCAGTACCACATCCGCTACATCACCGACCTGAAGAAACCGGAGATCGCCAAGCTGTTCGACACCGATGGCGACGGCAAGGCCAATCTGACCGGCTGCAACCCCGGCTGGGGCTGCGAACTGGTGATCTCCCACCACATGAAGGCCTATGACCTGGAGAACAGCGTCAACGTCAACCAGGGCTCCTACTTCGCCCTGATGGCCGACACCATCGCCCGCTACAAGCAGGGCCAGCCGATCCTCTACTTCACCTGGGTGCCGCAGTGGATCGCCGGCGTGCTGGTGGAAGGCCGCGACGTGGTCTGGCTGGAGGTGCCCAAGACCGACCTGCCCGACGGCAACAACGACGTGAATACCACCTACCAGGGCAAGAACCTGGGCTTCGCCATCGACAAGGTAGAGGCGCTGCTGAACAAGGACTTCGCCGACAAGAACCCGGTCGCGCTCAAGTTCCTTTCGCAGCTGCAGATCAGCGCCGACGACGAAAGCCAGCAGAACCTGCGCATGCAGAAGGGCGAGAACAAGCCGGCCGACGTCCGCCGCCACGCCCAGGAATGGATCGCCGCCCACCGCCAGCAGTGGGACGGCTGGCTGCAGGCCTCGCGCGCGGTCGCCAGCCAGGCCAGGCAGTGACGCCAGCGGGTGCCCGCCGCCGGGCACCCGTTCCTCCGATTCCTGATCCCCGTCTGTGGAGCCCCCGCATGTCGCTCTATTCGTTCGTCCGTGAATTCCGCTTCGAGCAGGCGCCCGCGCACACCCGCGAACTCATGCAGACCTGCCTGCTGGACATCCTCGGCGTCGCCGCCGGCGCCCGCGACAACGCCACCAGCCAGGCGCTGCGCCGTTATGCCTTGAACCACTACCCGGCGGGCGTGCTTTCCAGCCGCCTGCTGTTCGACGGCCGCGCAGTGCACCCGCTGGGTGCGGCCTGGGCCGGCGGCTTCTGCGTCGACAGCCTGGATGCCCACGAAGGCCACTTCACCTCCAAGGGCCACGCCGGCGCCACCGTGGTGCCGGCGTTGCTGGCACTGGTGGACGCCTGCCGCCAGCAGGGCCGCACCATCAGCGGCGCGGAACTGCTCAGCGCCCTGACCATCGGCTACGAAACCGCCCTGCGCGCCGGCGCCGCGCTCATGGCCACGGCGCCGCAATACCATGCCTCCGGCGCGTTCTCCGGCATCGGTGTGGTGTGTGGCGGCGCGCGCCTGCTGGGCTTCGACGAACAGCAGTTCCGCCACGCCCTGGGCATTGCCGAATACTTCGGCCCGCGCTGCCCGATGATGCGACTGGTGGACCACCCCTCCATGCTGCGGGACGCCCACGGCGCCGGCGCTTTCGCCGGCCTCAACGCGCTGTTGCTGGCCGAGGCCGGCGTCACCGGGGCCCCGGCCGAAACGGTCGAGTTCGACGAGGTCGCCGGCCACTGGCGCGACCTGGGCCAGCGCTGGGAGATCGACGCCCAGTACTTCAAGCCCTGGCCGGTGTGCCGCTGGGCCCAGCCGGCGCTGACCGCGCTGACCGCGCTGATGGCCGAGCACCCGCAGATCCGCGGCGAGAACATCGAGCGCATCAAGGTGCAGACCTTCCACGAATCCATGCGCTTGCAGGGGCACACGCCGGCCAACGCCGACGAGGCGCAGTACGCCCTGGCCTTCCCGCTGGCGGCCCTGGCCGTGCGTGGCCAGGTGGGGCCGCTGGAAGTGACCGGGGATGCGGTGCACGCCTCGGACATCCTGGCCGTCAGCCAGCGCGTTGACATCGTCGAAAGCGACGAGCTTTCCGCGCGCTTCCCCAACGAGATCCTTTCGCGGGTCTCGGTGTCGCTCAAGGACGGCCAGGTCTTCACCAGCCCGGTGACCGCGGCCAAGGGCGACCCCGCAACCGCCATGAGCCGCGAAGAGTTCCGCGCCAAGTTCGACCTGCTGGCCGGCATCACCCTGGACGAGGCCCTCCGGCAGGAGATCGCCGGGGCGATAGCGGCGCTGCCCGCCAGCGCCGATTGCGAAGGCTTGTTCGGGCTGCTGTTCGAGGCGGCCGGGCAGGGCGCCTGAGTACCGCGGCGGGTGGCCATCGTCTGTAGCGATGGCCTTCGCCGCGGCGCTCGCCGCCTTGCCCAGCGCCAGGCGGCGCCCTGCTACGGGGCCGGGTTTCTCAGCGCCTGGGTCTGCGCCAGCAGCCACTCGCGCAGCATGCGGATGCCCGTCGAACCGGCCAGGTCGCGGCGGCAGACGAAGTAATGCTTCCTGTCGTCGGCGAAGTAGGTTTCCTGCAGGGGGCGCACCAGCCTGCCGCTGTCCAGCTGCGGCTGGACCAGGTGGCGCCAGGCCAGGCCGACGCCGACCTCCTGGTGCACCGCGTCCATGAGCATGGAGAAGTGGCTGAAGTTCATGGCCTCCCGGCTTCCGGAAACGTCCAGGCCGAACTGCCGCAGCCAGAACGCCCAGTCGATGGGCGCCCACAGCCTGGCCTTCCAGTGGCTCGCGCTGAGGTTGAGCAGGGTGGCGTCCAGCAGCCCGGGCAATGTCGCGACCTGGGGATGCTGTTCGAGAAAGCCCGGGGTGCAGACCGGGAACACCTCCTCGGAAAACAGGTACTCGGCCACGTAGCGCGGATGTTCCTCCAGCCCCAGGGTCACCGCTGCGGTGAAGTTCTCCTGGTAGTCGGGGTTGCCTTCGGTGCTGATCAGGTGCAGCTGCAGTTCGGGATATTGCGCGCGCAGCTGCTTCAGCCTCGGCATCAGCCACAGCTGGGCGAAGGCCGTGGTGGTGATCAGGGCGAGATGATCCTGGCCGTTGCGCCGCAGCAGGTCGCTGGAGGCGTTGGCGATGTGGTGCAGGGCCGACGATGCGGCCAGGTACAGCGCATGCCCGTCGTCGGTGAGCTCGACCTTGCGGTTGCCGCGCAGGAACAGCTTGAGCCCGTAGAAATCCTCCAGCACCTGGATCTGGCGGCTGACCGCCGCCTGGGTCACGTAGAGCTCCTCCGCCGCCATCTTGAAACTGCCGTGGCGGGCGGCGGCCTCGAAAGTCCGCAGCGCATTCAGTGGCGGCAGCGAATGCCGGAGGTTGCTCATGGGGGCTCACCTGCTATGGAAAGACGCCTGGGCAGTTAAGCAAAACTCAAGCGTGCAGGGCAGTGCTTTCTCGCTTTCCTTCCATTCATGGGTATTTCGATTAACCAAAAGTCAATCGAATGCAGCGCAGAAGTCGTTTGTCGCCGGCCCCCGGCCTGTCGATCATCGGCCTCACACATCCCACTGAGGTGCAAGGCCATGCGATTCGAAAACAGGATTGTGGTGATTACCGGTGGCGCCGGCGGCGTGGGCCAGGCGCTGGTACGGCTGTTCGCCGCCGAAGGGGCCCGGCTGATGATCTCGGACATCAACGCCGAGGGCTGCCAGGCCATGGTCGATGAGGCGCGCGCCCTGGGCGCCGAGGCCGAGTGCCTGGCCGGCAACCTGCGCGAGAAGGAATATTGCGAGGCGATCATCGACCGGGCGGTCGAGCGCTTCGGCGGCGTCGACATCCTGCTCAACAATGCCGGCATCATTCCCCGCGGCACGGTCGAGGAAACCACCGACGACATGTGGTTCACGGCGCTGGACGTCAACCTGAACGCCGTGTTCTTCCTCTGCCGCGCGGCGATACCGCACATGAAGCGCCGCGGCGGCGGGGCCATCGTCAACACCTCGTCGGTCTGGGGCGTCTACCCCGGCCCCGGGCACGTCGCCTACTGCACCAGCAAGGGCGCGGTGGCCGCGCTGACCAAGAACCTGGGCCGGGACGCCGCGCCCTTCGGCATCCGCGTCAATGCCGTGTGCCCGCATGAGATCAACACGCCGATGATCCGCAGCGGCTTCGAACGCCGTGGCCTGGACCCGCAAAAGGCCATCGAGGAGCTGAACAGGACCGTGCCGCTGGGCCGCATCGCCGAGCCGGAGGACATCGCCGACGTGATCGCCTTCCTGGCCTCCGACCAGGCGCGCTACATTGCCGCGGAAACGCTCGAAGTCACCGGCGCCAAACCGGTTTCGGGCTGAGGAGGCCAGCATGCTGCTCAATGACAAGGTAGCCGTCGTGACCGGCGGCGGACGTGGCATCGGCCGCGGGATCAGCGAGAAAATGCTCGAGGCCGGCGCCCGCGTGCTGGTCGCCCAGCGCCAGCCGCTGGATGAGGACCTGAGCGCCAACCCGCGGGTGGCATGGTGCGAGGCCGACCTGGGCGAGCGCGAGGCGCCCTATGCCATCGCCCGCGCCGTCGAGGCGCATTTCGGCGGCGCCGACATCCTGGTCAACAATGCCGGCTTCATGTTCGAGAAATCCCTCGACGACATGCACGAGGACGATTGGGACCGCATGATGGCCGTCAACCTGCGCGCCCCGGTGTTCCTGGCCAAGGCGCTGCTGCCGCAGATGCGCCGGCGCGGCGGCGGCAGCATCGTCAATATCGGCTCCATCGAAGGTATCGGCGCCAACCCCTGGCATACCGCCTACTGCGGCTCCAAGGCCGGCGTGCATGGCTTCACCCGGGCCATGGCCGTCGACCTGGGGCGCGACGGCATCCGTTGCAACGCCATCGCCCCGGGGTGGATCAACTCGGAGCTGAGCGATGCCTACATCGACGCCCAGCCGCAACCCGAGCTGGCCCGCGCCGGCCTGCTGAAGCTGCACCCGGTGGGCCGCACCGGCGAGCCCGGGGACATCGGCGGCGTCGCCGTGTTCCTGGCCAGCGACGCGGCGGCCTTCATCACCGGCCAGGTGATAGTCGTGGACGGCGGCCGCACGGCCAAGCTGCCGCTGCCGTTCTGAGGCGCGAGCGGCGCCGGGAAGCCCACCTTGGCGGTGGGCTTTCTTCATTGCGTCGTGCGGTGGTGTTTCGAGTGTGCGGGGCCTGTGATCTGGGATATTTCCCCCCAAAGCGGACGGAGTCCTACGGTTACAGGGAGGCACGGCTTTTCGTAGGATGGCGTTGAGCGAAGCGATACCCATCAGCGCCACCGCATGGGTTTCGCAAGCTCAACCCATCCTACGAAGAGCGCCTCGGAGCGGCCGTAGGAGCGGACTCCGTCCGCGATTCGGATTTCCAGAGAAACCTCCGCGCACGCCGAAGCGGCGCAAACACACCCAAGGATCAGCGCGCCGCCCAGGCATTGAACCGCTGCTGCAGCTGCTCCCCATGGTCCGCCCAGAAGGCCGCATCCATCGCCAACTGCTTGCCCAGGTTATCCGGCGCGCTGGGCAGGTTCTGGCTCTGCGCGGGCGCTATCTGCGCTGCTGCTTCGAGGTTCACCGGGCCGTAGGCGATGTGGTCGGAATAGGCCTTCTGCTGCGGCTCCTGCAGCGCGAACCGGATGAACTTGCGCCCTTCCTCGGCGTGCTTGGCGCCCTTGGGAATGGCGTAGGACTCGATGTCGTAGATGCCGCCGTTCCACACCACCTTCAGGTTGCTTTCGTTCTGCACGGCGGAGATGCGCCCGTTGTACGCGGCGCTCATCACCACGTCGCCGGAGACCAGGTACTGCGGCGGCTGCGCGCCGGCTTCCCACCACTGGATGTACGGCTTGATCTCGTCGAGCTTGCGGAAGGCGCGGTCCTGGCCTTCCTTGGTGGCGAGCACGGCGTAGATGTCCTTGTACGGCACGCCGTCGGCCATCAGCGCGTACTCCAGGGTGTACATCGGGCCCTTGCGCAGCCCGCGCTTGCCCGGGTACTTCTTCACGTCCCAGAAGTCGGCCCAGCCGGTGGGCGCGGTCTTGAGCTTGTCGGCGTTGTAGGCCAGCACCGTGGACCAGACGAAGATGCCCGCGCCGCAGGTGTTGATCGCGCCCTTGACCAGCTTGGGCGCCAGGGCGGCGATGGCCGGGTCGTCGCCGATCTCCTCCAGCAGCCCCTCATCGCAGGCGCGCAGCAGTTCCGGGGTTTCCAGCTCCACCACGTCCCAGGAGACGCTGCCGGTGTCGACCTGGATCTTGACCTTGGCCATCTCCCCGTTGAATTCGTCGGCGATGACCTTGCTGCCGGTCTGTGCGCTGTAGGGCTGGTAATAGGCCTGCTGCTGCGCGTTCTTGTTCGCGCCGCCCTGGGAGGCCACGGTGAGGTCGGCCAGGGCGTGGGTGGAAAGACACGCGATGGAAAGGGCGATGACGCTGCTCAGAGACTTTGGCATTGTTATGGGCTCCGATGAGTCGAGGGAATGTCCGGTGAGGGCAATGGGCCGGGGCGCTGGACTGCGCGTGGCCTGACCTCCAGTTTCCCCAGGGCCCGGGCGCGGCGACATCAGACAGATTTACAATTCGCCAGCAGCTGGTTCATACCTTTGTATGGATTCAACGGCCCGGGGCCGATGCGATCCTCTGATTCGCTGCTGCGAACCCACCTGCCGGAGGCGCCGTGCCGATTTCGATTCAGGACATCCTCGATGACAACGCGCTGTCCACGCGCCTGGTCAGCGGCGCCAGCCACGTCGGGCGGCTGCTGCGCTGGGCGCACGTCTGCGAGCTGCCCGACCCCTCGCAATGGCTGGGTGAGGGCGAGCTGCTGATGACCACCGGCCTGGGCATCCCCGCCGATGCCGCGGCGCAGCGCGAGTACATCGAACGGCTGGCCAGGGCCCGGGTGGCGGGGCTGATGATCGGCGAGAACATGCACGCGCCCAGCGACATGGAAGCGCTGTTCGATACCGCCATGCAGCTGGATTTCCCGCTGCTGCTGACGCATAGCTCGGTGCCGTTCTCGGCGGTCGCCCGGGCGATCATCGACGCCAGCAAGCAGGAGGAGCAGGAGCGCCGCAGCGCGGTGGCGCGCATCTACGAAAGCGCGCGCATGGGCCTGCGCCACGTCGGCGTGGAGTTCCTGCTGCAGCGCCTGGCGGCGGACTTGCGCACGCAGTTGTACCTGTTCGACGCCGCCTCGCTGGAGCCCTGGCATGCGGGCCTGGCGCCGCTGCCGGCGCACTGGCGGGCGGCCCTGGGCAAGCGTGCGAACACCACCACCACCGTCACCCGCCATTCGACGGAGGAGGGCGACGCCCTGGTCATGGCGCTGCCTTCGGTGCCGGCCTGCAAGATTCTCGCGTGCGGCGGCGGCCTAATCGACTACGGCCTGCTGCACCACGTGACGGCGGTGCTGGGCATCGAGCTGGAGCGCCAGCAGGTCGAGCATGAGCGCCTGCTGCGCCAGGGCTGGGAGTTGCTGGATGACCTGTTGCAGCAGCGCCTGAGCGAGCGGCCCGCCCACGAGCGCCTGGGCGCCCTGGGCTACCCCGTCGGCCAGGCGGTCTTCGCCGTTGCCCGTTGCCAGGCGGATTTGCCCGAGCGCTGGTCGCAGCGGCTGCACTTGCAGGGCGTGGCGTTATTGTCGCGCGTGCAGGGCGAGGAACTGATCCTGCTGCTGGCCTCGGACGCGGCGGCGGAGCAGGTCCAGCAGGTGCTCGGCTGCCCGCTGGGGCTGTCCAACCCGCTGGGGCACTCGGGCCGCACCCCGGAGGCGCTGCGCGAGGCGCGCCTGGCCCTGGCGCATACCTCGGCCAGCCGCCAGGTCGCCCACTACGGGCGGGCTTCCGGCGAGCTGCTGTGGCTGCCGTCCAGCCTGGAGGAGGCCCAGCTGGTCTACCGCCGCGCCCTGGGCGCCCTGGCCGATTACGACCAGCAGCAGGGCGCGCAGCTGCAGCACACGCTGCAGGTGTTCCTCGAACAGAACCGCTCCTGGCAGAAGACCGCCGAGCGGCTCAACGTGCACCGTCAGACGCTGGTCTACCGCATCCGCCGCATCGAGGAGATCACCGGCCTCTCGCTGGACTCCACCGAGGACGTCGCCGTGTTGTGGATCGCCCTGCGCGCGGCGGACATCGCCGGCCTCAAGGCATGATCACGAAGCTCTTGCGCAGGGTTTCGCGGATGTCCCAGGTGCCGTGACAGTTCGCCGGGAACAGGATGGCGTCGCCGGCGCGCAGCTCGATGGGCTCGCCCTCGTCGGGGATGAAGAAGCCGTGGCCGCTGATGAAGTGGCTGAACTCGCGCTCCATGACCTGGCGGCGGAATCGCCCCGGGGTGCATTCCCACACGCCGGTCAGCAGGCCGCCCTGGCCTTCGGCGGCGTAGGTGGCGGCCTCGGCCACCGGCGTGCCGACCGGCGCCTTGGCCGGTACGCCGGCGGGCAGCGGGAAGCGGGCGGTATCGGGCAGATGGATCAGGTGCTGCATCGGGGGTCTCCTCGCCTGTTCAGGCGCTCTTGTCTTCCAGGCCCACGGGGGCGAATTTGCTCAGCCTGAGGTCGAGCCAGGACGGCTTGCGGTTCTGCGCCTCCTGCTCCTCCTTGCGCTGCACCGCGCCGCGCACCAGCAGGCCGCCGAAGTAGCGGATGGGCTCCGGCGGGAAGCTCTTGGGCCGGCGCCCCACCAGGCCGCAGCGGCTCCATTCGTCGTTGCGCCCCAGCACCAGGCTGGCGAGGATGCGCCCGCCCAGGCGGCTGGGGCCGACGCCGTTGCCGCTCCAGCCGATGCCGTAGAAGATGTGCGGCGCGCCTTCCAGGTGGCCGAACACCGGCATGCTGTCGTAGGTGCGGTCGATGGGGCCGCACCAGGCGTGGCTGATGGGCTCGTCGGCGAGGTTGGGGTAGGTGCGGCGGAAGTCTTTCTCGGTCTCTTCGCTCAGCCGCGGGTTGTCGTCGAAGCTGGCGTCGATGCGGCTGGCGTAGTTGATCATGCCGGTGCCCTTGCCGAAGGCGATGCGGCCGTCCTGCGTGGTGCGGTAGAAGTCCACCATCAGCTGCGAATCGGTGATCGACTCGCCGCCGGTCCAGCCGATCTGTTCCAGGCGCCGGGGGATCGGGTGGGTCGCCACTATGGTGCTGGTGACCGGCAGGACGACGCGGCTGAGTTCGGGGATCTGCGCGGCCCAGGCATTGGTGGCCAGCACCACGCGCCGCGCCGTGACCGAGCCCGAGGGCGTGCGCAGCACCGCCGGTTCGCTGCGCTGGATGTCGTCCACGGGCGTGTTCTCGAAGATCCGCACGCCTTTCTCCAGCGCCACCCGGCGCAGGCCGCGGGCGAGGCGGGCGGGCTGCACGGTGGCGTTGCTGGCCTCGATCACGCCTTCCAGGTGCTGGCGCGAGCCGGCGCGGCGCTGCACTTCGTTGTCCGGCAGCGAGCGGAAGACCTGCTCGCCCAGGCTTTCGCAGGTGCGCTGCACGCCTTTCCAGGCGCCGCGCTGGGCGTCGCTGGTGGCGGTCCACAGCCAGCCGCCGCGGCGGAAGTGCGCGTCGATGCCGTGCTGCGCGCAGAACTCGCCGATCTCGCCGATGTTCGCTTCCGAGGCGCGGGCCAGGCGCAGGGCTTCTTCCTTGCCGCACTGCGCCACCAGCGAGCTGATCTTCGGCCACCAGGACATCACGAAGCCGCCGTTGCGCCCCGAGGCGCCGCCGCCGCAGATGTCGCGCTCGAGGATCACGATCCGGCACTGCGGTTCGAGTTCCAGCAGGCGCAGCGCCGTCCATAGCCCAACGAAGCCGCCGCCGATGATGGCGACGTCGACGCTGAGGTCCTCCCGCAGGGGCGCGGTCGGGGTGAGTTCGTCGGCAATTTCCTGGAGCCAGAGGGAGCGTTTCATGGCGAGAGCCCATGGGTTGTTGTTTCCCATAATCTCGCCGAGCAGCGCCGGCGCCACCCATCGTGCATTTCTAACGATTGGGCGGCGGGTTTTCATACAAACATACGAACCCGGCGCTGAGGCCAGGGTGCCCCGGCCACGGCGCTCTTCGCAGGATGGGGTGAGCGAAACCCATGTGGCCGTGGCGATGGGTATCGCTTCGCTCAACGCCATCCTGCGTTGCCCGTCCTCACTCGCCGGAACCCTGGAGGTTCCGGCGCGGCGGGTTCAGAACAGCTTGAGGAAGTTGAAGTAGAAGCGCGGCGCCTTGCCGTTGTCGTCGTCCAGCTCTTCGGCCGAGACTTTGCGCGTCAGCGGGAAGGCCAGCTCGGGCGACACGTACATGTCCTTGAACACCTGCAGGTGGGCGCCGACGCCGGCCGAGGACAGGCTCTCGGCGCTGACCCAGCTCGGTTCCTCGCTCCATACCTTGCCGAAGTCCCAGAAGGCGTAGTACTGCGTGGGCACCTCGTGGTCCCTGAAGGTGTGCAGGCGGTTGTACTGCAGCTCGACCTTGCCGGCGAAGCCCTTGTCGCCGGTGATCTCCGACGGGTCGTAGCCGCGGCCGAACTCGCTGCCGCCCACGCCGAACTGCTCGGGGCTGAGCAGCGGCTGGCCGAAGGAGGTCTGCGCGGTCATCGCCAGGTACAGGTTGAGGCCGTCCATGATCTTCGACAGGTCCTGCAGGCGCTGGGCATCCAACTGCAGCTTGGTGAAGTCGGTCTCGCCGCCCTCGCGCGAGGGGTTGGCGCGGTTTTCGCTGCTGGCGCCCATGATCTTCAGGCCGCGGCTCAGTTCCGCCTTGACCAGGTTCTTGCCGCCGTAGGCATCGAAGAAGTCGTAGCTGGCGCCCAGGCGCAGGGCGCGGATGCGGTCGTCGCTGGAGGGCGGGTTGTGCGGGTCGTCGAGGTACTCGGACTTGCCGTTGAACCAGGTGAAGGCCGCCGAGGTCTTGAAGGTCTCGTCGCGCTGGCGGATCCACGGCCGGGTGATGCGCACGGCGAAGGTGTCGCCGGAGCTGTTGGCGTTGAGGAAGGAGTAGGTGTCGGCGTGGCCGTCGTTGTGCTGGGCGAGGAAGCTGAGCACGTCGCCGCGGTTGCCGACCGGGAGTTCGTACTGGCCTTCGAAGAAGGTCATCTTGTTGCCTTCCACCGATTTGCCGGCGCGCACGCCCAGGTGGTCGCCGTGGCCGGTCAGGTCGTTGACGCCCACCCCGCCGTACACCTGCCAGGGGCCGAAGTAGCGGCTGTCGCGGTTGTCGAAGCCGAAGAAGCCTTCGTACTTGCGCTGAGTGTTCTCCACCAGCAGGTCGGTGCCTTCGGCGACCGGCGAGGGGACGAAGGTGCCGCGGCTCTGGTTGCCGGACACGTCGTTCATCAGCAGCAGGTTGCGTTCCAGCGTGGCGCTCTTCACCGGCACTTCTTCACGGATGTTGCCGGCATAGCCTTCCAGCGCCTTGTTGCTCGGCCCCTGGAAGGTCACCTGGTTGATCCGCCCCTCGAAGACGTGGATGACCAGGTTGCCGTTCTCCAGGCGTTGCTCGGGCACGTAGGCCCTGGCCAGGAGGAAGCCGGCGCGGCGATAGCGCTGGGTGATGATGTCGGCCACGGCGTTCACTTCGGGCAACGACACCCTGTTGCCTTCCAGGCGCGCGAGCAGCGGCGCGAAGGTGGCGGGCGGGTAGCTGGTCACGCCGCTGAGGGTGACCTTGGCGACCTTGAAGCGGGTCTCGCCGCCGGGCAGCGCGGTCATCTCGGCAGGGACGTTCTCCGCGCTCGGGGTGACCACCGTGTCCGGCAATTGCAGCGTGGCGGGCATTTCGGTCGGCGCATTGCGGTGCCCGGAGGCGTCCGGCACCTCGACCCGCCCGGGGTTGAGCTGGCCGAGCGGGGCGGCCTGCAGCGCGCCGGCGGCGAACAGGCCGGAGCAGACGGCCAGGGCGAGGATGCTCAGTTTCGACGGAAGCGGTTTCATGGCTATTTCCCTCCCTTCTGGCCGGCCTTCAGGTCGTGGGGGATCACGCTGCGGTTCCAGTCGGGGGCGATGAACTGGCCGTCCCTGATCAGGCTGTTGGCGTAGGTCAGCACGTCGCGGATGTCCGGCGTGGTGCTGGTCTTGCCGCCGTAGGCGCGGGGTTTGCAGATCAGTTGCACGGCGTAGGTGCGGATCACCGCCGGCGACACCGAGTAGTTGGCGGAGACCGCCGAGGGCGATTCCAGCGCGGTGCAGCGGGTATTGCCGGGAGCCTGGGCGGTGAGCGGGATGCCCTGTTGCGGCTGTGGCGCGAGCGGTCCGGTGATGGTCAGGGCGCCGTCGCGGAACACCACGCTGTAGTTGCTGCCGGCCTCGAAGGCCTGGCCCTGGCCGATGGCGTAGCTGCCGGGCTCTTCGCCCGGGGCGCGGCTCAGCGAACCCCTGGCGACGTCGGCCGGGTCGCCGTTCTTCAGTCCGCTGACCGAGTAGGTCAGCCTCGGGTCGGGCTGGCCCTGGGCCTTGCGCTTGTCGTCGGCGCTCACCACCAGCGGCGCCGGGGTGATCTGCAGGTTGCCCTCCTTGAATACCAGGCTGTAGTTGCCGCTGCTCAGGCCCAGGTTGCCCTGGCCGATGGCGTAGCCCCGGGGCCGCACGTTCTCGCCGCGCTCGCGCTGCAGGCCGCCGTTGAGCACGGCAGCGGCGCTGTCACCGTTCTTCAGCCCGCTGACCGAGTAGCTCAGCGCCGGGTCGGCATCGCCGTAGACCTTGGTCTTGTCGTGGGCGATGACTTCCAGTTGCGCCGGGGTGATGTGCAGCAGGTTGCCTTCGAAGCTCAGGCGGTAGTTGCCGTTCAGGCTGCCGACGCCACCCTGGCCGATGGCGTAGTCGCCGACGTTCTGCCCGGGGGCGCGGTTGAGGTTGCCGCCCACCAGGTCGGCGGCGTTCTCGCCGAACTTTTGCCCGCTGACCTGGTAGGTCAGCGCCGGGTCGGCGTCGCCATAGACCTTGGACTTCTCGTCGGCCCTGACCTTGAGCTCGGCCTGCCGGACGCTCAGGGTGCCTTTGTTGTCCTCC
The DNA here is from genome assembly GCF_022760135.1 of Pseudomonas sp. M1. Lineage (NCBI taxonomy): Bacteria > Pseudomonadati > Pseudomonadota > Gammaproteobacteria > Pseudomonadales > Pseudomonadaceae > Pseudomonas > Pseudomonas sp. M1. Next base: position 3,695,382 of record NZ_CP094343.1, on the reverse strand, counting down.
AGCCGATAGCGGCCCTGGGCGCGCTGGTCCTGGCTGACGTTGTTGTCGATGGCGTAGCCGCCGGGCCTCACATCGCTGTGTTCGGTGGCCGTGGTGGTCGGCGTGCCGACCTGGGTGCCGTCGCGGCCGAGCTGCTGGTTGACGTAGTCGTCGACGCCTTTCACCGCCTGGGCGTTGGCGTCGTACTCGGTGCGGTTGGTCAGCGTGGGGTTGCTGTCGCCGTAGGTGCGCGCCTGGTCGTCGGCGGTGACGGTGATCGTGGCCGGGGCGGCGCTGTTGAGGATCACCCCGGGCTCGTTGGTCTTGTCCACGGTCTCGTAGAAATGCACCCGGGCGCGCTCCAGTGTCTGCTCGTCGGGCTGCAGCGACGGGCCGTTCTGATCGGCTTTCTGCAACCAGGGGGTGTCGTTGACCAGGGCGCCGATCAGCGCTTCGACGGTGTTGTACTTGCCGCCGAGGTTGACGATCAATTGTTGGCTGCTGCCGTCCTGGGCGTTGTGCTGGATCTCCTTCTGATCGGTGGCGCCGGGGATGTACTGGTAGGGTTCCACGCCCCAGCCCGCCGTGCCGAAGGTGGACACCACCTCCAGGCCGCCGTTGGCGCCGAAGGCGAAACCCACTGGGAGGGTGGTTTCCACCGGGCTTCCGCCGGGGTCGGTGCGGGTCACCTTGGTCAGGCTGGGGTCGGCCGCATCGGGTGAGATTTTCCAGAGCACGCCGGCCGCGTCGGTGAAGCTCAGGCCGTTGACCAGGTAGTCCGAACTGTCCAGGTAGTTGAGCAGCAGGGCCGGATCGAGCTCGCGGTAGCCGCCGCTGCCGTCCGGGGTGACGAAGCCGGTGGCCTCGAACACCAGGTAGTCGAAGGCGTCGCCGTTCTCGGCGCGCAGGGTCACCGAGCGGGTCGCGGAGCCGTAGGTTGTACCGGGGTCGGCCACGATGTCCTGATAGCCGCGATACTCCAGCTGCTGGGCGGTGACACCGCTGAGGCTTTCGTTGGAGTAAGGCGAGGCCACGCTGCCGGTGGTGGTGGTGCCGCTGGCGTTGGTCTGGTTGAAGCGGAAGATGCCGTTGCTGGCCTTGCCGGCCAGGGTGCCGGCGTAGTTCAGGTTGCTCTCCATACGCACGCTGGCGCCTTCCAGGGCCACCTTGTCGCCCATCAGCGCGGTGCCTTCCTGCTGGACGATGGAGGCGACGTTGGAAGTCTTCAGCCAGGCGATGCCCTGGCCGACGTCGATGATCGCGCGCTGGCCGTAGCTGTCGCCGGTGTTGTTCAGGCGGATGTCGCCGGTGGCGGCGATGAACAGGTTGCCGTCCTTGAGCAGGATGGGCGCGTTGATGTACACCGAGCCGCTGTCGTTGGAAAGGTCGGCGCCGGCGTAGGCCTGGCCCTGGCGCGGGTTGCCGGTGGCGATCAGGGCCAGGGTGGCAGGGTTGCCGTTGCCGTCCTGGCCGATGTTGGTGGCGACGATCGCCGAGTTGACGTTGATGCGCTGGCTGGCGCTGACCTCGACGTTGCCCGATGCCAGCCCATTGACGATGGCCTGGGCGGAGACCTGCCACAGGTCGGCCGTGCTCGGGCCCTGGGCGGTGCCGCCGGTGACGCTGGTGCCGGGGTCGGCATCGGCGTCGGCGACGATGTTCACCGTCTCGGGGTCCAGCAGCCATTTGCCGACGACCTTGCCGCCGGTGTCGACCTTGGCGTCGCTGGTCACCCGCAACTGCCTGCCGGAAGTCTCCACCACCCCGCCGCGCTGTTCGCCACGGGCGCTGGCGCTGCCGGCGAAACTGGTCTGGCCGTTCGACCAGACCACCACCTGGCCGCCGTCGGTCCTGCCATCGGCCCTGAGCTGCGCGCCCTTGGCCACGCCGGTGGACTTCGCCGCCGGCTCGGGGCCCTTGCCCTGGTAGCTGCCGCCGACCAGCACCTTGCCGCCGGCACCCTGGCTGCCGGAGGCGTCGATCCTGGCGCTGCCGGCGAGGTTCACCGCGTCGCCCAGCACCTTGACGCTGCCGCCGCTGGTGCCCCTGGCGCTGAGGGTGCCGGTCACGTTGGTCTGCGCCGCGTTGCCCAGGACGATGCTGCCGCCTTGCTCGCTCACCGAGTCGGCGGCCACCTTGCCGCCGAGGTTGATCACCGAGTCCAGGTGCCTGGCCGCGCGCTCGGCGCTCATGGCCACCACGCCGTTGCCGACGTCGATCTCGCCGCTGTTGTGCACGCCGCCAGTGACGTCGGCGTTGACGCTGTCCTTCTCGCCGGGGCTGCCCTGGACGGCGATGTTCATCAGCCCGTCGCCGTGGAAGTCGAGGGTCGCGCGCGGGCCGGTGGCCAGTTGCACGCTGCCCTTGCGCGCCTGGATGATGCCGTGGTTCTCCACCTGGGCGCCGAGCAGGGCGACCATGCCGTTGTCGTGCACGGTGATGCGCCCGTGGTTGCTGACCACGCCCTTGAGCTGCAGGTCCAGCTTGCCGCTGCGGGCGAACTCGCGGGCCTGCTCGTCGGTGAGGAAGCCGGCGCTGGCCACCAGGGCGCTGGCGGATATGTGCGAGTTCGGGCCGAGCCAGATGCCGTTGGGGTTGACCAGGATCAACTGGCCGTTGGAGGTGACGGCGCCGTAGATCTTCGACGGATCGCTGCCGATCACCCGGTTGAGGGTCACCGAGCGGCCGTCGGGCTGGCGGAAGGTGATGCTGTTGTCCGGGCCGACGTTGAAGCGCTGCCAGTCGATGGCGGTGCGTGCGCTGGCGGTGTTCACCTCCATGTTCGGCCCGTTCCGGGTGATGCTGGCCTGGCCGCCGACCACCTGGCCGCCCTCGGGCAGGGCGTCGGCCTGGGCCTGCAGCGACAGGCCGGCCGAGGCCAGGGTTATCGCGACGCAGAGCGTGTGCAGCGGCAGAGGGGAGGGGCCGCGGTTCCCCGAATGGCGACGTTTCATCGCTTGTCTCCTAGGAAATTTACTAGGAGAAAGCTTTGGGGAATTCCCTGCGGGGATTAATCAGGCGCGCCACGAAAGGCTTGTAGTGCTTCCCTGAGACGTCAGGGCTGCCGCGCGCTGCGGGGGAGTTCCAGATGCAGTTCGACGTGCAGCTCCGCACCGTTCTGCTCATGGACCTGCAGGTTGCCGCCGAGCAGGCCGGCCAGCGTCTCGGCCAGCACCAGGGCCGCGACGAAGGGCGGCACGCGCGCCGGCAAGGGCCCCGCCCGCAACGAAAGCCGCCAGTGCAGGCGGGCGCCGGAAACCTCGATGGCCTTCGCCGCCAGGTCGACCTGGCCGGCGCCCAGGCTTTGCGCATACAGGAGCAGGGCGCCGACCAGTTGGCGGTAGCGCTGCGCGTCCACCCAGACCCAGGGCTGCGTCCCGGCCTTCTGCAAGCGGCAAGCCGGCGCTGCGGGGGTGGCGAGGGCCTGCTCGGTCAAGGCATCCAGATCGGCCCGGCTGGGCATGGGCGTCATCTGGCCCAGTTCCAGGCGGGCCAGGTCGGTCAGCAGCTCGATGTCGCCGCGCAACCGGGCCAGGCCCTGGGCGAGGGCGTCGTCCTGGCCGGGCTGCTGCAGCGCCGCCAGCTCGCGCAGGGCCTGTTCGCCGAAGTCGACCAGGTAGCGTCCGCGCCGCGAGCGGATGCTGCGGACCTGTTCCAGGCTGTCGCGCAGCATCTGGATCTCCTGGTCCTGCTCGCCGATGTCGACGGCCGAGCAGAGCATGCCGATGAACCCGCCATCCTCGCCGCTGACGGGGATGCCGCCCTGCTTGAACACGTGGCGCACGCCGTTGATGTGGACCACGCATACCGTCATGTACGGGATCCTGGCCTGCACCGCGGCCTGGAAGGTCTTGCGCACGTACTCCAGGTGCTCGGCGTCCACCACCCCCAGCTCGCTGATGGTGCTGCCCGCGACCTGGTCATGGCCGAGGCCGGTCAGCCGGAGAAAGGCCGCGTTCGCCGCCAGCACGCGGCCTTCGCCGTCGCGCAGGCTCACCGGGTAGGGGACGCGGTCGATCAGGCTGTCGAAAGACGGCAGGGCGCCTGCCTGCGCGGGTGCGTCGCCCGGGCGCTCCACCAGCCCGTGCTGCGCGGCGACCTGGATCAGCTCGACCAGCGAGCTGGTGTTGGTCTTTTCCAGCAGCCGGGCCTTGTAGGTGCTGACGGTGCGGTCGCTGATCGCCAGTTCGGTGGCGATGTCCTTGACCCGGTAGCCGTCGGCCAGGTAGTGCAGGACCGTGATTTCCCGTGGCGTCAGCACCTCGGCCTGGGCGGCGCCGTGGGCCGCCGCGCCGATGGGTTCCTGGTGCAGCGCGCCGACCTTGAAGAAGGTGCGCCCGGCCAGCACCGCCGACACCGCTTCCAGCAGCGGCGCCCGGGTGTCGGACTTAGCGACGAAGCCGGCGGCGCCGCACTCCACGCAGGCGTGCTCGTAGACGTCCGCCGGCAGGTCGGTGAACACCAGCACCTGGGTACTCTCCTGGCGGGCGCGGATACGGCGGATCACGTCCAGCCCGCCGAGGCGCGGCACCTTGAGGTCGAGCACGACCAGCTCCGGCGCCAGCCGCCGGCACAGGTCCAGGCCCTCGACGCCATTGTCGGCCACGCCGACGACCTGGTGGCCCTGGCTTTCCAGCAGGGCCCTGGCGCCCACGCAGGTGATGGGGTGGTTGTCGATGATGATGATGCGGCTCATCCCTCTGCCCGCTGTGCGATCGGGTTCCGGAAGGATAGTTCAGGCGCGCTTGGGTGGTGCGTGGAGGAATCCCCGTCCATGGCGTAGAGGCTGATCCTTGCTGGGGCTGCACGGCCCCTGGTCCGCAACGCCGCATCCTGTCAGGCTAACTCCTTCCATGCCGCAACCAGGGAGTGGCCCCATGCGCTTCGATTGGCACAGCCAGCCGATCACCCGGCAGACCCCGGTCGATCCGGGCTACCGCAACACCCAGAACGTCCGCCGCTTCCTGCGCGAGCAGTGCGGCGAGGGCTTTCGTTTCGAGCGTGCCTTCATGGCCTGGATACGCAGCGGCGCCCCAGCGACCATGGGCGAGGTGGTGGACGAATGGCTGCGGCGGCACGGCCCGTAGGGGCGCGTTCGCCCCGGCTCAGTCCAGCCAGCTGTGCCAGGCCAGGCGCACCGCGCCGTCGCGCAGCGGTAGCACGGTGAGGTTGTCTGCGCCGCGCAGTTCCGTCAGCACCCGTTCCCAGGCCTTGGCGTCGTCGCCGGGGATGCGCTGCAGGGTCAGGCCGGGGCGCTGGCGGGCGTCGTGGGCGGCGATCTGGGCGTTAACCCGGGCGGCGAGCTGCTGGTAGGTATCGGCGTGCATGGTGTCCCCCTGGCGTCTGGGAAGTGGCTGATTGGCTCTGTGGAAAATACTGTATGTGCATACAGTATTGCTGTAAAGCCTCTCTTACGACGAGAAGATGACCGGCGTGGGGGCGGGCGCGCGCGCCTGCGTTTGCACTGAACTCCCGCGCGCCGCAGCGGCCCTACCTGCACAGGGCGCAGTGGCCAGCCATGGGTCGCTGCGCTGTTCGCAGCCAGGAGGAAGAAGAGGACGGCCGCATGAGCACGCCCGCCCCCGTGTACCGCACCGACCTGCCCGCGCGGCTAGACCGCCTGCCCTGGGGGCGCTTCCACAGCCGGCTGGTGGTGGCGCTGGGCATCACCTGGCTGCTGGACGGGCTGGAGGTGACCCTGGCCGGCGCGGTGGCCGGCGCCCTGAAGGCCAGCCCGGCGCTGCGCCTGGACAATGCCGGGGTCGGCCTGGCCGGCGGCGTCTACATCGCCGGCGCGGTGCTGGGGGCGCTGCTGTTCGGCTGGCTGGCGGACCGGCTCGGCCGCCGCCGCCTGTTCTTCGTCACCCTGTTCGTCTATGTCGGCGCCACGGCGGCCACGGCCTTCTCCTGGAGCCTGTGGAGCTTCCTGCTGTTTCGCTTCCTCACCGGGGCGGGCATCGGCGGCGAGTACTCGGCCATCAATTCGACCATCCAGGAGTTCACCCCGGCGCGCTTCCGCGGCTGGGTGGACCTCGCCATCAACGGCACCTTCTGGGTGGGCACGGCGCTGGGCGCGCTGGGTTCCCTGGTGTTGCTGGACCCGCAGCGGGTCGGTGGCGACCTGGGCTGGCGGCTGTGCTTCGGCATCGGCGCGGCGCTGGGCCTGGTGATCCTGGCGATGCGCCTGTGGCTGCCGGAAAGCCCGCGCTGGCTGCTGATCCACCAGCGCCCCGAGGCGGCCAGGCGCATCGTCGAGGGCCTGGAGGCGCAGCTGCGCGCCCAGGGGCACGTGCTGGCGCCGGTGGCGCCTGGCCAGGCGCTGTGCCTGCGCGGGCGCCACCACACGCCGCTGGGGGAGGTGGCCGCTACGCTGTTGCGCCGGCACCTGCGTCGCTCGCTGGTCGGATTGACGCTGCTGGCCGCCCAGGCCTTTTTCTACAACGCCATCTTCTTCACCTATGCGCTGGTGCTGGGCGAGTTCTATGGCGTACCGGGGGAGCGGGTCGGCTGGTACATCCTGCCCTTCGCCCTGGGCAATTTCTGCGGGCCGCTGTTGCTGGGGCGGCTGTTCGACGTGGTGGGGCGGCGGGTGATGATCAGCGCCACCTATCTCATCTCCGGCGTGTTGCTGCTGGCCAGCGGCTACCTGTTCCTGCGCGGCTGGCTGGACGCGACGCAGCAGACCCTGGCCTGGACGCTGATCTTCTTCTTCGCCTCTGCAGCGGCCAGCTCGGCCTACCTGACGGTGGCCGAGACCTTCCCGCTGGAGATCCGCGCCCTGGCCATCGCCGTGTTCTATGCCCTGGGCACCGGCCTGGGCGGCATCGCCGGGCCGCTGCTGTTCGGCCAGCTGATCGAGACGGCCAGCCGGCAGAACCTGTTCATCGGCTACGGGATAGGCGCCGGGCTGATGGTGTTCGCCGGGCTGGTGCAGGCGCGCTGGGGCGTGGCGGCCGAGCGCCGCGCCCTGGAGGCCGTGGCGCCGCCGCTGTCGCTGGCGGCGCAGGAGGACGGCGCTCCGGGGCGGGCGAAGATCCCTCGCTAGCGACCCTGGTGCAGGCCGAAGGCGGCGACCTGCGGTGCGCGGCGCTGGCCGGCGCGCACCAGGGCGAACTCGTTGCCCAGGGCGCGGCTGAGCGCGCGCACGGCCGGTTCGCTGGTGATCAGTTCGGGCTGTACGCCGGGGATGGTGAAGTGCGTTCGGGTGGTGACTCGGCTGTCGAAGTGGAGGGTGAGCTGGCCGTCCGCCTCCCGCGAAATGCGGCATTCGTAGAACGGCAGATATTGCTCGAGGATTTCGGCGATGCGCTCCGGGCTCATTGTTCGATTTCCTGTCGGTAGGTGGAGTGGGATGTGCTTCGCAGGGCCGTCCCTGGTGCTTTCGCCCTGTGCCGGCGAGACGGCCACGTCTGCCCTGCGGCCCTGCGAGCCGCCATGGGTGCTGCCGTCCGCTGCTGGCGCCCTAGCGGTGGCCCAGGTCCATGATGATGATGAGGGCCGCCACGGCGATGATCAGCAGGATGAAGAAGGTATTCATGGCCCGCGCCTCCCCGGTAAGAGCTGAACAGTCGAGGGTGCCCGTTCGCAGGAGTTCACAAAGTCTTGCCCGGCGGTCAGGCGTGGCGGCCCATGGGGCCGCGTGGCCGCTGCGCTTCGCCGACGGAGCCGATGCCCCGCCTCTGCACCGCATGGCCGGATGATCGACTACCGCGCAGGGCAGGGCATGTTCACCAGTATTGACCTGCCGGTGGTTTCCCACTCGGCCGTACGTCGCCGGGGTTGCATTCCGGCCGCTGCCGGCCTAAAAGCGAATCCCTTCAGCGCGCCGCCGCCCCGCCGGGCAGTGGCCGGCCACCGGAGCAGCAGAGGAAGAAGCCCCCATGACAGCGGTCAGCACCCGCGAACACTGGATCGACACGCCGCACGGCCGGCTCTTCGCCCGGCGCTGGACGCCGACTGGGGGCAGTGCCGCGGCGCCCATCGTGCTGTTCCACGACTCCCTGGGCTGCGTGGCGCTGTGGCGCGAGTTCCCCGGGCAACTGGCGCGGGCCAGCGGGCGCGAGGTGATCGCCTACGACCGCCTGGGCTTCGGCCAGTCCGACGCCCATCCGGGGACGCTGGCGCGGGGCTTCGTCGAGGACGAGGCGCGGCAGGGCTTCGCCGCGCTGCGCGAGCAACTGGGCTTCGAGCGCTTCGTCGCCTTCGGCCACAGCGTTGGCGGCGGCATGGCGGTGGGCTGCGCCGCGACCTTCGGCGCGGCTTGCGAGGCGTTGGTGCTGGAGTCGGCCCAGGCCTTCGTCGAGGATCGCACCCTGGAAGGCATCCGCGCTGCCGAGCGCGACTTCGCCCGGCCAGGCGGACTGGAACGCCTGGCGAAATACCACGGCGACAAGGCGCGCTGGGTATTGCGGGCCTGGGTGGATACCTGGCTGTCCGATGCCTTCGGCGACTGGAACCTGGATGCCCAGCTGGCGCGCCTGCAGTGCCCGCTGCTGTGCCTGCACGGCGAGCAGGACGAGTTCGGCTCGGCCCGCCACCCCGAGCGCTTCGTCGCCCGCGCCGCCGGGCCCGCCACCATGAAGCTGCTGGCGGACTGCGGCCACGTTCCGCACCGGCAGAAGGCCGCCGAGGTGCTGGCGCAGGTGTGCGCCTTCCTGGGCTGAGCGAGGCCGGCGAGAGGCGCGCCAGAGCCCTCGCGGACATCCGCCGTTGCGTTGCAGGCCGCGCCAGCCGTGGGCTGTGGCGGAATCAATATGAATGATCCGCCAGCGCGGCGGTCTACAGAACCGAGCGAAGCCGGCCGGCAGCGCCGCGAACAGGCGTGGCGCGCCAGGTGCCGGCGAGTGGGGTCGATCATGCGCTGGAGAGTCCGGGTAGCGTGCATCGTCGCCTTGCTGTTCGGCGCCCCGGCATTCGCCGGGCCGCTCGGGCAGAAGGCCGCGGTGGCGGAGAACAAGGCCGAGGTGCTCGAGGAGCAGGCGGCCGAGCAGGGGGCGACCGGCACGGCCGCCCAGGTCAGGCCCATCACCCGCAGCGAGGCCCGCGCCGTGGACCCGGCCGGGGAGGCGCCGCTGGACGACGCCATCACCTGCCTGGCCCGCTCCGTCTACTGGGAGGCCAAGGGCGCATCGCGCGGGGACATGGAGGCGGTGGCCAACGTGGTGATGAACCGGGTGGCCAGCAAGGACTTCCCCGATACCGTCTGCGCCGTGGTCAAGCAGGGCTCGGAGAGCAAGAGCTGCCAGTTCTCCTGGTGGTGCGACGGCCGCCCCGACCAGGTGGTGGAGGAAAAGCGCTACGACCTGGCCCGCGACATAGCGCGCAAGGCGCTCAACCGCCAGTTGCCCGATCGCACCGACGGCGCGCTGTACTTCCACGACCGCCACGTCAGGCCGTCCTGGGCGAGGACCTACCTGAGGACGGCGCGGACCGAGCATTTCCTGTTCTACAAACCGCGCCTGGGCGGCGAGCCGATAGCCCGCAGCGGGGCGGGACGGCGGCCGTGAGCGGGAGCGGCGGTCTTGCCGGGGGGCGGGGTTTGTCTGCGATAGCCGGAGGTTCTGGTGCGGATCGCGGATAAGATCCGCTCCTACGGGGAGGGACGGTGCAAGGGGCAAACCGTAGGAGCGGACTCATCCGCGATCCGGCCGGCAGGCCGGCGTGTGTCGGTGACCGCGGACGGAGTCTCATACCCCTGCCATTCCCATGTAGGAGCGCGCCCTGCGCGCGATTCGCGGGCAGGGCCCGCTCCTACAGGGAGGGTGCAAGGGACAGGCCGGTGTGTATTGGTGATCGTGGATTAAGGCCCGAACGGGCACGGCTTCTCGTAGGAGCGAGCTTGCTCGCGAACAAGCCCCGCAGCGGAGTCTGTTCGCGAGCAAGAACCAGGCGTCCCTCTCGATCCTACGAGGAGCACCTCGGCGCAGCCTGCAAGACAGCTGCTCGGTGCTCCGGGGGCGTTACATGGAGTACTTGACGCTGAACATCAGGTTGCGCGGCTCGCCGTAGTTCAGGTTGCCGAAGCTGATGCCGCTGTAATAGTACTTGTCGAAGATGTTGTTGAAGTTGACGCGGGTGTCGATGTTCTCGCTGACCCGGTAGCCGAGCATGGCGTCGACCACGGTGTAGCCGCCCTGCTGGAAACCGGTTTCCGTATCTTCGGTCTTGCTCTGGGTGGTCAGGTTGCCGCCCACGCGCCATTTGTGCAGGTCGCCCGGCAGATTGTAGGTGGTGGCCAGCTTGAACAGGTGGCGCGGCTTGCTCGGGTCGAAGGGCTTGCCGACGTTGGATTCGTCGGCGTCATGCTTGTACTTCGCGTCGACGTAGGTGTAGCCCACCATCGCCTGCCAGCCTTCGCTCAGCTCGCCGCTCAGTTCCATGTCCACGCCCTGGCTGCGCACTTTGCCGGAGGCGCGCTGGCAGTAGTCGAAGGAGCTGGGGTTGGCCGGGCACGGGTTGGGGCTGCTGGTGTCGTCGGTGGCGCGGTTTTCCTGGTCCACCTGGAACAGCGCGATCTGCGAGTTCAGCGCGCCGCCGAAGTGCTCGCCCTTCAGGCCGATCTCGTAGTTCTTGCCGGTGATGGGGGTGAGTACGTTGCCGGTGGCGTCCAGCGTGTCCTGGGGTTTGAAGATGTCGGTGTAGCTGGCGTAGACCGAGTAGGTGTCGTTGAGGTCGTAGATCACCCCGGCGTAGCGGGTGACCTTGCGGGTGACCTTGAAGACGTCGGTGTCGCCGTGGGCGTCGGCCTCGTACCAGTCCAGGCGGCCGCCGAGGATCACCTTGAGCGGGTCGGCGATGTTCAGCCGGGTGGTGACGTAGGTGCCTTTCTGCTCCTGGTCGAGCTTCATGCCCCAGAGGTTCATGTCGATGCTCGGCTTGAGGGTCGAGGCCGGGTCCCACTGCGTCGGGTCCATTTCCCCCAGCGGTGTGCCGTCCTTCTTGAACAGGTCGCCCCAGCCGCCGTGGCCGTCGAAGCGCTCCTGGCGGTAGCTGGCGCCCACCACCAGTTCGTGCTCGCGGCCAAGCAACTGGAAGGGACCGTTGGCGAAGGCGTCGTAGCTTTCGTGGTCGTCGGTGTAGTCGTACTTGCCGGCGCCCTGGGTCATGGTCGGGCAGTCGTAGGTGTAGTAGCAGCTGTTGTACAGGCCGAGCATGTTGATGCGCGCCCACAGCTTGTCGGCCGCCAGCTTCATCTGCCAGCCGTTGTCGAAGCGGTGGGTCAGGTCGCTGAACAGGTGCGTGGTCTTGGTATCCCAGTAGGACCAGTCGGCGCCGTAGTAGTCGGAGCGTTTCAGGTCCAGGTGGCGGCCGCCCAGCGGGGCGGGCAGGCCCACCCAGTTGTCGTTGCGGTTGTCGTCCTGGTAGGAGGCGCCGATGGCCAGGGTGGTGTCCGGGCTCAGGTCGGCCTCGGTGATGCCGTAGAGCACGCCGCGCTCGCTGCTGACGTAGTCCTGGAAGCTGTCCTTGGTCTGGTAGGCCATCACGGCGCGGCCGCGCAGGGTGCCTTCGCTGTTCAGCGGGCCGGAGACGTCGGCCTCGCTGCGGTAGCGGTCCCAGGTGCCGGCGCTGCCCTCCAGGCTCATGTGGAAGTCCTGGGTGGGGCGCTTGCGCACCATGTTGATGGCCGCCGCCGGGTTGCCGGCGCCCTGCATCAGGCCGGTGGCGCCGCGCACCACTTCGACGCGGTCGAACATCGCAAGGTCCGCCGCGGAGATCACGTCCTGGGTGTAGGTGGAGATGCTGGTGGGCAGGCCGTCGTACATGATGTTGTCGACGTCGAAGCCGCGCGAGGCGTAGCTCACCCGCGCCGGGCCGTACTGCTGGACGGTCAGGCCGGTGACGCCCTTCACCGCGTCGTTGAGGTCGTTCATGCCCTGGTCGTCCATGCGCTGGCGGGTCACCACGCTGACCGACTGCGGCGTCTCGCGGATCGACATGGGGATCTTGGTCGAGGTGCGCATGGCCTTGGTGGTGTAGGAGCCGCTGCCTTCGGTGGTGGCGGCTGCGGCGGGGTCCTGGGTACCGAGCACCTCGGTGGCGCCCAGGTCCACACGGTCATCCTTGGCCGCGGCCTGGATGGCCAGGGGGAGGGCGGAGAGGCTTAGCAACAGGGCGCTGGATACTACTTGTCTCATTTTGCAGGGTCCTGGTCGGATGTAAGCCGCATGAGGCCGTGGCAGAGGCCGGCTGCGATTCTTGTTTACGTAGGAAATCGGAGAGGGATTTCTCCGTCGGCAAAATGGTAAGGAAAGGTAAATATGTTGTAAATAAAAACAATTAGCATTTACAGATTGTCGCCAAGGTGGCCTTGAGGGGCGGCTGTTTCCAGGGAGGGATCATCGCGGACGGAGTCCGGGGGAGCACGGACGTAGGAGCCGTGCCCACCTGCAATGTAGGAGCAACCGTCTTGCGCCGAGGTGCTCTTCGTAGGATGGGTTGAGCTTGCGATACCCATGCTGCCGTGGTGATGGGTATCGCTTCGCTCAACGCCATCCTACGAAAAGCCGTGCTTCCTGGAACCGTAGGACTCCGTCCGCGATTGGCCACCGGCCATGCAAGTCGTCGGACATCGGTGCTCCGGCCAGCGGCGGATAACCGCGAACGGTTATTCGCCCTACGCGCTGTCGGCAGAGGAGGATTCTTCCTGCGACCGGGCTTTCATTTCCGGCTGAGGGGGAATGTCGTAGGCGTTTGGTGTGGGGCAGGTCGGCTACCCATGCGCCTTACATGGCGCTACTTGCAGCGCGTACCGCAGGTAGCCGTTGGGTGAGGTGCCCAGGTGTCGGAAGCCTGCCCGTGGTCTCGTCAGCCGTGCGCCAGCGGCGGGGTGCGCGGCGGGACGATGCGGCGCTTGCCGGTCGACTCGAAGGCCGCGGCGAAGCGCAGCAGGGCCGAGTCGTCGTAGGCGCGGCCGGCGAAGGTCAGGCCCACCGGCATGCCGATGTCCGCCATCACGCCCATGGGCACCGTCACCGTGGGCACGCCCAGGTGGCGGATGGCGAGGTTGCCGTTGGCGACCCACACGCCGTTGCTCCAGGCGATGTCCGCCGAGGCCGGGTTGACGTCGGCGTCCGCCGGGCCCACGTCGGCCACGGTGGGGAAGAGCACGGCGTCGAGGCCGAGCTGGTCCATCCAGTCTTCCAGGTCGAGCTTGCGCGTCTTCTCCAGGCCGCGCAGGCCATCGGGCAGGGTGGCGATCTGGTCCCAGGGCTTGATGCCGCGCTGGGCCATGCGCACGTATTCGTCCATGCCGGCGGCGAGGTCGCCCTCGCGGTTGGGCAGGGTGCCGGGGTCGTGGGGGAAGATCAGCTCGCCCTGCACGTCGGCCAGGCGGTTCAACTTGGGATCGCCGTTGGCCCGCAGGAAGTCGTCGAAGGCCCAGCCGCTCAGCTCCCACAGCTCGTCGTGGAGGAACTCCTGGGAGACGATGCCGCGGTTGAACACCGTCGGCGCGCCGGGGCGGTCGCCCTCGCAGTTGGAAACCAGCGGGAAGTCCACCTCGACCACTTCGGCGCCGGCCGCTTCCAGGGCCTTGCGGGCCTGTTCCCAGAGGGCGATCACCGAGGGCCGGGTGTGGATGCGCTGCCCGGTCGGGCCACCGATGCCGGGGTTCTCGCTGGTGCCGGCCGCTTCATCCTTGTTGATGAACATGCGCGGCACGCCGAGGCGCTTGCCGGCCAGGGCGTCGGCCTTGGCGGCCAGTTCCAGGTAGGATGCCGGGCGCACCGAGGCGACGTCGGGGATCGGCACCCAGGGTTGCAGGCGCCACAGGTCGCCGCGCTTGTCGGCGTCCTCGGCCACCACCACGTCCAACACTTCCAGCAGGTCGGCCATGGTCCGGGCGTAGGGCACCACCACGTCCATGGTCGGCGTCAGCGGCCAGTTGCCGCGCACCGAGATCACCCCGCGCGACGGGGTGTAGGCGCACAGGCCGTTATTCGAGGCCGGGCCGCGGCCGCTGGACCAGGTTTCCTCGGCCAGGCCGAAGGCGCAGAAGCTGGCCGCGGTGGCCGTGCCCGCGCCGTTGGACGAACCGGAGGCGAAGGGCGCGGTGAGGTAGGCGGCGTTGTAGGGGCTTTCGGCGCGGCCATACACGCCGCGCTGCATGCCGCCGTTGGCCATGGGCGGCATGTTGGTCTTGCCCAGGCAGATGGCGCCGGCGGCGCGCAGGCGTTCGATGGTGAAGGCGTCGCGGTAGGCCACCAGGTCCTTGAAGGCCGGGCTGCCGGAAGCCGCGGTCAGGCCCTTCACCAGGTAGCTGTCCTTGGCGGTGTAGGGGATGCCGTCCAGCGGGCCCAGCGTCTCGCCCCTGGCGCGGCGCGCGTCGGACGCCTCGGCTTCCGCCAGCGCATCGGGGTTGCGCACCACGACCGCGTTCAGCGCGGTGGGGGTGTCGGCGCCGTCGTAGGCGTCGATCCGCGCGAGATAGGCCTTGACCAGCTCGACCGCGGTGGTGCGGCCGGACTCGAGCGCGTCGCGCAGCTCGGCAATGGAAACCTCGGTTACCTCGATCATGCTGTCACCGCCGCTTGCAGGTGGGTGGTCGCGAAATCGGCTTTCATACTGTCCTCGTTCACTTCTTGTTCGGCACCCCGGTTTCCGGGGCAGGCCGCCGGGCACTGGGCCGGCGGCAGTTGATCAGTGTATCAGTGGCGGGGACCGGCGGCTGCCGTCATCCGCTCGTGCTCCTGCGCCCGCCTGCAGTACCCTGGCCGCCCGCTTTATGAACGAGAACACCGCGATGCCCGATGAAGACCGCAACCCGCTGCTGATCGATGGCCCGGCAGGCCGGATCCAACTGCTCATCGACGCCCCGGCCGGCCCGCTCCGCGGCGTAGCCATGGTCAGCCACCCGCAGCCGCTGCTCGGCGGCAGCCCGCGACACCTGGTGCCGCTGACCCTGGCGCGGCGCCTGAGCAAGGCCGGCTGGCTGGCGGTGCGCCCGAGCTTCCGTGGGGTGGACGGTACCGAGGGCGAGTACGCCGAGGGCATCGGCGAGGCGCAGGACAGCCAGGCGGTGGCTGCCTATCTGCGCGAGCGCTACCCGGACCTGCCGCTGGCGCTGGTGGGCTTTTCCTTCGGCGCCTACGTGTTTGCCCGCACCGCCCGCGACCTGGCGCAGCCGGCCGAGGCCGTGGTACTGATGGGCCTGCCGGTGGGCACGGTGCCCGGCGGCCGGCACTACGAACCCATGGCGCTGCCGGCGGACTGCCTTCTATTGCACGGCGAGGCCGATGAAATGGCGCCGCTGGCCAATCTGCTGGACTGGGCGCGGCCCGAACAGCGCCCGGTCACCCTGTTCGCCGGCGCCAACCACTTCTTCAAGGGCTGCCTGGACCGCGCGGTGGACCAGGTGCTGGCCCACTTGCGCAGTATGGAGCGGTCGCTGGGCTGAGGTGCCTCAGCCGGCCTTGGCCGTGCGCACGGATGCAGGGCGCGCGGCGAATGCATCGCCTTCTCGGAGAGATATCGCGGGGATGCAGCGGGAGGGGAACTTGTTGCCGTAGAGATGTCTACAGAAGCGGTTCCCCGCCCCGTCGGCATCGGGCGATGCTTCAGCGGTGGGGTGGGGAATCACCTCCCTGGCCTCGGGCAGCAGCCCTACGGCCCGTTCTATATATAGATGAGCGTGTGCGCCTGAATCGGCAGCGAGAAGCATCGTTTTGAAAGAAGCTGTTGACAGCTATTCGGATGTCTATATAATTCGCCGCCCGTCAACTGGCAAAGCCCACTGGGTTTTACATAAGACGCTGAATTTAAAGAAAATATTTTTTAAATCAGGTGTTGACGGGAAGCGAGGTTGCTGTAGAATGCGCGGCCTCGGTTGAGACGAAAGAATCAACCAACTGCTCTTTAACAAGTTGAATCAAGCAATTCGTGTGGGTGCTTGTGAGTTAAGACTGGTGATCGCAAGATTATCAGCATCACAAGTAACACTCGTGAATTCGAGAGTTTTTTGCGATTGCTGAGCCAAGTTTAGGGTTTTCTCAAAACCCGATCAGTATTGAACTGAAGAGTTTGATCATGGCTCAGATTGAACGCTGGCGGCAGGCCTAACACATGCAAGTCGAGCGGATGAAGGGAGCTTGCTCCCGGATTCAGCGGCGGACGGGTGAGTAATGCCTGGGAATCTGCCTGGTAGTGGGGGACAACGTTCCGAAAGGAGCGCTAATACCGCATACGTCCTACGGGAGAAAGTGGGGGATCTTCGGACCTCACGCTATCAGATGAGCCTAGGTCGGATTAGCTAGTAGGTGGGGTAATGGCTCACCTAGGCGACGATCCGTAACTGGTCTGAGAGGATGATCAGTCACACTGGAACTGAGACACGGTCCAGACTCCTACGGGAGGCAGCAGTGGGGAATATTGGACAATGGGCGAAAGCCTGATCCAGCCATGCCGCGTGTGTGAAGAAGGTCTTCGGATTGTAAAGCACTTTAAGTTGGGAGGAAGGGCAGTAAGTTAATACCTTGCTGTTTTGACGTTACCAACAGAATAAGCACCGGCTAACTTCGTGCCAGCAGCCGCGGTAATACGAAGGGTGCAAGCGTTAATCGGAATTACTGGGCGTAAAGCGCGCGTAGGTGGTTTGGTAAGATGGATGTGAAATCCCCGGGCTCAACCTGGGAACTGCATCCATAACTGCCTGACTAGAGTACGGTAGAGGGTGGTGGAATTTCCTGTGTAGCGGTGAAATGCGTAGATATAGGAAGGAACACCAGTGGCGAAGGCGACCACCTGGACTGATACTGACACTGAGGTGCGAAAGCGTGGGGAGCAAACAGGATTAGATACCCTGGTAGTCCACGCCGTAAACGATGTCGACTAGCCGTTGGGATCCTTGAGATCTTAGTGGCGCAGCTAACGCGATAAGTCGACCGCCTGGGGAGTACGGCCGCAAGGTTAAAACTCAAATGAATTGACGGGGGCCCGCACAAGCGGTGGAGCATGTGGTTTAATTCGAAGCAACGCGAAGAACCTTACCTGGCCTTGACATGTCCGGAACCTTGCAGAGATGCGAGGGTGCCTTCGGGAATCGGAACACAGGTGCTGCATGGCTGTCGTCAGCTCGTGTCGTGAGATGTTGGGTTAAGTCCCGTAACGAGCGCAACCCTTGTCCTTAGTTACCAGCACGTCATGGTGGGCACTCTAAGGAGACTGCCGGTGACAAACCGGAGGAAGGTGGGGATGACGTCAAGTCATCATGGCCCTTACGGCCAGGGCTACACACGTGCTACAATGGTCGGTACAGAGGGTTGCCAAGCCGCGAGGTGGAGCTAATCCCAGAAAACCGATCGTAGTCCGGATCGCAGTCTGCAACTCGACTGCGTGAAGTCGGAATCGCTAGTAATCGTGAATCAGAATGTCACGGTGAATACGTTCCCGGGCCTTGTACACACCGCCCGTCACACCATGGGAGTGGGTTGCTCCAGAAGTAGCTAGTCTAACCGCAAGGGGGACGGTTACCACGGAGTGATTCATGACTGGGGTGAAGTCGTAACAAGGTAGCCGTAGGGGAACCTGCGGCTGGATCACCTCCTTAATCGAAGATCCCGGCTTTCTCATAAGCTCCCACACGAATTGCTTGATTCACTGGTTAGACGATTAGGTTGTTGCTCGGTTGGTTAGAGCGCACCCCAGGCTCTTGGATAGAGAGCAGGGTGAGGTCGACCTGCAGGGCCAAAACGATTGGGTCTGTAGCTCAGTTGGTTAGAGCGCACCCCTGATAAGGGTGAGGTCGGCAGTTCGAATCTGCCCAGACCCACCAATTGTTGTGGTGGTGCCTTGATCCGATGGGGCCATAGCTCAGCTGGGAGAGCGCCTGCTTTGCACGCAGGAGGTCAGGAGTTCGATCCTCCTTGGCTCCACCATCTCCAAATCGTCGTGAAAGCTCAGACAGGAATGTTCGAAGAAACGAACCTTGCTGTCTGGTCTTTGTACCGGAACCGTTCTTTAAAAATTTGGGTATGTGATAGAAGTAGACTGAATGATCTCTTTCACTGGGGATTGTTCAAGTCAAGGTAAAATTTGCGAGTTCAAGCGCGAATTTTCGGCGAATGTCGTCTTCACGTTCGAGACGTATGACCAGATTGCTTGGGGTTATATGGTCAAGTGAAGAAGCGCATACGGTGGATGCCTTGGCAGTCAGAGGCGATGAAAGACGTGGTAGCCTGCGATAAGCTTCGGGGAGTCGGCAAACAGACTTTGATCCGGAGATCTCTGAATGGGGGAACCCAGCCAGCACAAGCTGGTTATCACACACTGAATCCATAGGTGTGTGAGGCGAACCAGGGGAACTGAAACATCTAAGTACCCTGAGGAACAGAAATCAACCGAGATTCCCTTAGTAGTGGCGAGCGAACGGGGACTAGCCCTTAAGCTTCTTGGAATCTAACAGAACGCTCTGGAAAGTGCGGCCATAGTGGGTGATAGCCCCGTATGTGAAAGGTTCCAGGAAGTGAAATCGAGTAGGACGGCGCACGTGAAACGTTGTCTGAACATGGGGGGACCATCCTCCAAGGCTAAATACTACTGACTGACCGATAGTGAACCAGTACCGTGAGGGAAAGGCGAAAAGAACCCCGGAGAGGGGAGTGAAATAGAACCTGAAACCGTATGCGTACAAGCAGTGGGAGCCCACTTGTTGGGTGACTGCGTACCTTTTGTATAATGGGTCAGCGACTTATATTCAGTGGCGAGCTTAACCGAATAGGGGAGGCGTAGCGAAAGCGAGTCTTAATAGGGCGTTTAGTCGCTGGGTATAGACCCGAAACCGGGCGATCTATCCATGAGCAGGTTGAAGGTTAGGTAACACTGACTGGAGGACCGAACCCACTCCCGTTGAAAAGGTAGGGGATGACTTGTGGATCGGAGTGAAAGGCTAATCAAGCTCGGAGATAGCTGGTTCTCCTCGAAAGCTATTTAGGTAGCGCCTCACGTATCACTCCAGGGGGTAGAGCACTGTTTCGGCTAGGGGGTCATCCCGACTTACCAAACCGATGCAAACTCCGAATACCTGGAAGTGTCAGCGTGGGAGACACACGGCGGGTGCTAACGTCCGTCGTGAAAAGGGAAACAACCCAGACCGTCAGCTAAGGTCCCAAAGTTGTGGTTAAGTGGTAAACGATGTGGGAAGGCTTAGACAGCTAGGAGGTTGGCTTAGAAGCAGCCACCCTTTAAAGAAAGCGTAATAGCTCACTAGTCGAGTCGGCCTGCGCGGAAGATGTAACGGGGCTCAAACCACACACCGAAGCTACGGGTGCATCGCAAGATGCGCGGTAGAGGAGCGTTCTGTAAGCCTGTGAAGGTGAGTTGAGAAGCTTGCTGGAGGTATCAGAAGTGCGAATGCTGACATGAGTAACGACAATGGGAGTGAAAAACTCCCACGCCGAAAGACCAAGGGTTCCTGCGCAACGTTAATCGACGCAGGGTTAGTCGGCCCCTAAGGCGAGGCAGAAATGCGTAGTCGATGGGAAACAGGTTAATATTCCTGTACTTCTAGTTACTGCGATGGAGGGACGGAGAAGGCTAGGCCAGCTTGGCGTTGGTTGTCCAAGTTTAAGGTTGTAGGCTGGGCACTTAGGCAAATCCGGGTGTTCAAGGCCGAGAGCTGATGACGAGCTTTCTTTTAGAGAGCGAAGTGGTTGATGCCATGCTTCCAGGAAAAGCTTCTAAGCTTCAGGTAACTAGGAACCGTACCCGAAACCGACACAGGTGGTCGGGTAGAGAATACCAAGGCGCTTGAGAGAACTCGGGTGAAGGAACTAGGCAAAATGGCACCGTAACTTCGGGAGAAGGTGCGCCGGTGAGGGTGAAGTATTTACTGCGTAAGCCCACGCCGGTCGAAGATACCAGGCCGCTGCGACTGTTTATTAAAAACACAGCACTCTGCAAACACGAAAGTGGACGTATAGGGTGTGACGCCTGCCCGGTGCCGGAAGGTTAATTGATGGGGTTAGCGAAAGCGAAGCTCTTGATCGAAGCCCCGGTAAACGGCGGCCGTAACTATAACGGTCCTAAGGTAGCGAAATTCCTTGTCGGGTAAGTTCCGACCTGCACGAATGGCGTAACGATGGCGGCGCTGTCTCCACCCGAGACTCAGTGAAATTGAAATCGCTGTGAAGATGCAGTGTATCCGCGGCTAGACGGAAAGACCCCGTGAACCTTTACTGTAGCTTTGCACTGGACTTTGAGCCTGCTTGTGTAGGATAGGTGGGAGGCTTTGAAGCGTGGACGCCAGTTCGCGTGGAGCCAACCTTGAAATACCACCCTGGCATGCTTGAGGTTCTAACTCTGGTCCGTGATCCGGATCGAGGACAGTGTATGGTGGGCAGTTTGACTGGGGCGGTCTCCTCCTAAAGAGTAACGGAGGAGTACGAAGGTGCGCTCAGACCGGTCGGAAATCGGTCGCAGAGTATAAAGGCAAAAGCGCGCTTGACTGCGAGACAGACACGTCGAGCAGGTACGAAAGTAGGTCTTAGTGATCCGGTGGTTCTGTATGGAAGGGCCATCGCTCAACGGATAAAAGGTACTCCGGGGATAACAGGCTGATACCGCCCAAGAGTTCATATCGACGGCGGTGTTTGGCACCTCGATGTCGGCTCATCACATCCTGGGGCTGAAGCCGGTCCCAAGGGTATGGCTGTTCGCCATTTAAAGTGGTACGCGAGCTGGGTTTAGAACGTCGTGAGACAGTTCGGTCCCTATCTGCCGTGGACGTTTGAGATTTGAGAGGGGCTGCTCCTAGTACGAGAGGACCGGAGTGGACGAACCTCTGGTGTTCCGGTTGTCACGCCAGTGGCACTGCCGGGTAGCTATGTTCGGAATAGATAACCGCTGAAAGCATCTAAGCGGGAAACTAGCCTCAAGATGAGATCTCACTGGGAACTTGATTCCCCTGAAGGGCCGTCGAAGACTACGACGTTGATAGGTCGGGTGTGTAAGCGCTGTGAGGCGTTGAGCTAACCGATACTAATTGCCCGTGAGGCTTGACCATATAACACCCAAACAATTTGTGTGTTAGACGGTGAAGTCGACGAACCGAAAGTTCGTGTGAACCGCAAAGAAGACCTGTCACATACCCGAATCGGGATGAGCGTGAGCGTAAGCCACGAGCATCCGAAAGAATTGCTTGACGACCATAGAGCGTTGGAACCACCTGATCCCATCCCGAACTCAGCAGTGAAACGACGCATCGCCGATGGTAGTGTGGGGTTTCCCCATGTGAGAGTAGGTCATCGTCAAGCACCTATCCCAAAACCCCTGATCAGCCTGGCTGGTCGGGGGTTTTGCTTTTGCGCGTGGAAAAGCCGGAGTACAGCAGAAGCGCTCCCGGCGTAGGGCGCATAACGCCTACGGCGTTATCCGCCGTTTGGCCTTGGCCCCCGGCGGCTCCGAGGTTGGCCTGGGCACGGCCTGTGGCCTCGGTGTATCGGCGGATAACCGCGAACGGTTATTCGCCCTACGGCTTGCCCTGGGCTGGCTGCGGCGATGGGTATCGCTTCGCTCAACGCCATCCTACGCGTCCCGCCGATGCCACCATCCTACGCCGCCCCACCTGCGCCATTCCCCCTGTAGGAGCGCGCCCTGCGCGCGAAATCGCGGGCAGACGTTCGGAACTTCGCCTCGCTGTGTAGCGCCTATAGTCAGAAACAATAGGTAACAAGTTCCCGGCCACCGCCACTGCTCGCCGGGAGTCCACCGTCTGCAGGACGCGCTCTCGAGGATGGGGAGGCCCGGTCGTGGAGTCGGGTGCCGTGGCCAGGAGGGCCGGCGCCGATCTGGAGAAAGGTAGCCGCCATGAGCAAGAAACCCTTCTACAAGAGCCTCTACGTGCAGGTGCTGATCGCCATTGCCATCGGCATCGCCCTGGGCCACTTCTATCCGCAGACCGCGGTGCTGATGAAGCCCCTGGGCGACGGCTTCGTCAAACTGATCAAGATGGCCATCGCGCCCATCATCTTCTGCACAGTGGTCACCGGCATCGCCGGCATGCAGAGCATGAAGGCGGTGGGCAAGACCGGTGGCATGGCGCTGCTGTACTTCGAGGTGGTTTCCACCATCGCCCTGATCATCGGCCTGGCGGTGGTCAACATCGTCCAGCCAGGTGTGGGCATGCACGTCGACCCGGCCAGCCTGGATACCAGCAAGGTCGCCGCCTACGCCTCGGCCGGCGAGAAACAGAGCACCATCGAGTTCCTGCTCAACATCATCCCCAACACCGTGGTCGGCGCCTTCGCCAACGGTGACATCCTCCAGGTGCTGTTCTTCTCCGTGCTGTTCGGCTACGCGCTGCACCGCATGGGCAGCCTGGGCCAGCCGATCTTCCTGTTCATCGAGCGTTTCACCCAGGTGATGTTCAACATCATCAACGTGATCATGAAGGTCGCTCCCATCGGCGCCTTCGGTGCCATGGCTTTCACCATCGGAGCCTATGGCGTGGGTTCGCTGGTGCAACTGGGCGAGCTGATGGCCTGCTTCTACCTCACCTGCATCCTCTTCGTGCTCCTCGTGCTGGGCAGCATCGCGCGCTTCCATGGCTTCAACATCCTGCGTTTCATCAACTACATCCGCGAGGAACTGCTGATCGTTCTCGGCACTTCCTCGTCGGAGTCCGCGCTGCCGCGGATGATCGCCAAGATGGAGAAGCTGGGTTGCGACAAGACCGTGGTCGGCCTGGTGATTCCCACCGGCTATTCCTTCAACCTCGACGGCACTTCGATCTACCTGACCATGGCCGCGGTGTTCATTGCCCAGGCCACCGATACGCAGATGGACATCATCCATCAGGTGACCCTGCTGGCGGTGCTGCTGATCGCCTCCAAGGGCGCGGCCGGCGTCACCGGTTCGGGCTTCATCGTCCTGGCCGCCACCCTGTCCGCCGTGGGCCACCTGCCGGTCGCCGGCCTGGCGCTGATCCTCGGCATCGACCGCTTCATGTCCGAGGCCCGCGCCCTGACCAACCTGGTGGGCAACGGCGTGGCCACCGTTGTGGTAGCCAAGTGGTGCAAGGAGCTGGACGAGGAAACCCTGCATCGCGAACTGGCCGCCGGACCCTCGGCGCTCGAAGCATCGATGGATCATTGAAAGCTTCACGCGCTACCCTCTACGGCGCCCCTGCACGGGGCGCTGTCGTTTCCTGAAGCCCGTCATGCAGGCAGTGGAGAAAGCCATGACCGAACGCAAGTCGAACTACCCGCTGTACACCCACTATTCGGGCCCGGCCCTGCTGGAGATGCCGCTGCTGAACAAGGGCAGCGCCTTCAGCCCGCAGGAGCGCATCGACTTCAACCTCATCGGCCTGCTGCCGCAGACCGTGGAGACCATCGAGGAACAGGCCGAGCGCGTCTACCAGCAGTACCTGCAATGCGCCTCCGACCTCGACCGGCACGTCTACCTGCGCTCCATCCAGGACAACAACGAGACGCTGTTCTTCCGCCTGCTCGAAGGCCACCTGGAGGAGATGCTGCCGATCATCTACACCCCCACGGTAGGCCAGGCCTGCCAGGACTTCTCGAAGATCTACCGCACCCACCGCGGCCTGTTCGTCTCCTGGCCGGACCGCGAGCGCATCGACGACGTGCTGCGCAGCGCCACCAAGGACAAGGTGAAGATCATCGTGGTCACCGACAGCGAGCGCATCCTCGGCCTGGGCGACCAAGGCATCGGCGGCATGGGCATCCCCATCGGCAAGCTGTCGCTGTACACCGCTTGCGGCGGCATCAGCCCGGCCTACACGCTTCCCATCGTGCTCGACGTGGGCACCAACAACCAGGCGCTGCTGGACGACCCGCTGTACATGGGCTGGCGCCACCCGCGCATCAGCGGCAAGGACTACGACGACTTCGTCGAGCTGTTCATCCGCGCCGTGCAGCGCCGCTGGCCGGGCGTGCTGCTGCAGTTCGAGGACTTCGCCCAGACCAACGCCATGCCTTTGCTTGCGCGCTACCGCGACCAGCTGTGCTGCTTCAACGACGACATCCAGGGCACCGCCTCGGTGGCGGTCGGCACCCTGCTGGCGGCGTGCAAGGTCAAGCAACAGAAGCTCAGCGAGCAGGTGATCACCTTCGTCGGCGCTGGTTCCGCCGGCTGCGGCATCGCCGAGCACATCATCGCCGCCATGCAACTGGAAGGGCTGTCCGAGGCGCAGGCGCGCCAGCGCATCTTCATGGTCGACCGCCACGGCCTGCTGGTGGAGGGCATGGACGGCCTGCTGGACTTCCAGCGCAAGCTGGCGCAGAAGGCTGCCGACGTGGCCGACTGGCAGCGCGGCGAGGACGGCATCGGCCTGCTCGAAGTGGTCAGCCGGGCCAAGCCGACGGTGATGATCGGCGTTTCCGGGCAGCGCGGGCTGTTCAGCGAGGCGGTGATCCGCGAGATGTACAAGCACTGCCCGCTGCCGCTGGTGATGCCGCTGTCCAACCCGACCTCGCGGGTCGAGGCGACGCCGGCGGAAATCCTCCAGTGGACCGAGGGCCGCGCGCTGGTCGCCACCGGCAGCCCGTTCCAGCCGGTGGAGCACGGCGGGCGCAGCATCCACATCGCCCAGTGCAACAACTCCTACATCTTCCCCGGCATCGGCCTGGGGGTGATCGCCGCCGGCGCCCGGCGCGTGACCGAGGCGATGCTGATGGCCGCCTCCAACGCCCTGGCCGAGTGCTCGCCGGTGGTGACGGGGGAGGGCGATGCGGTGCTGCCGCCGCTGCGCGACATCCAGCAGGTCAGCCGGCGCATCGCCTTCGCCGTGGCCAAGCAGGCCCAGGCCGAGGGCGTGGCGCTGGAAACCCCGGACGACATGCTCCATGCCGCCATCGAGCGCAACTTCTGGGTGCCGCGCTACCGCGAGTACCGCCGTCGCTCGTTGTGAGGTCGCCGCTGCAGGAGGTGCGCTAGCGCTTCCAGCGCCCGTGGCGCTCTTCGCCTGCCGGGCGCCCTGCGCGGCGCTCCTGCAGGGCGAACTGCAGGGCCTTGGCTGCGCCGGCGCCGAGCAGTCCGCCCAGCAGGGTGGCAACGACCTGCAGCAGCAGGCCCAGCGCGCTGGCGGCGTTCATCTCGTGCAGGAAGGTCGCCGCTTCCGGCCAGAGCGCCAGCCACAGGCCGACGAAGCCCAGCACCAGGTCGTACCAGAAGGCGCCGACCCCGGCGGGGCGGTAACCGCGAACGAAGAGGATGAAGGCGCTGAAGGCCAGCGCCAGGAGCAGAGTGCCCAGCGTCTGGCTGAGCGCATCAGGACCGGACATGGCCATCACCTCCCTGCCTCGCGCAGACGCAGGCACTGGCGGCTGTGCAGCCCCAGGTGCACCTCGTCGAGCAGCGCCTCGGCACAGGACAGGGCCTGCTGGCTCGCCTTGTCCATGGGCGCGGCGGCGCGGCTGAAGTCATCGATGCGCAGGCCTTCGGTCAAGTCCGGCGCCTCCACCAGCGTCCAGTTCAGGCCGCTCACCTCCAGGCTGCGCGCAAGGCCGGCGCCGAGTTGCTCGTCGGCGGCATCTTGCGGCGCCACCAGCCACTGCCAGTGGCCCACCAGGAACAGCCGCGGCATGCCGGCGCGCAACGCACCGTCGATGAGCGCGCCGCACTGCGGCGGCAGCTGTTGCGGCGGTTGGTCGCCGAGCATGGCGAAGACCACGTCGAGCCCCGTCACCGCCTCGCTGACCTCGATGGACGACGCCAGGCCGCCCAGCTTGCAGCGCAGGCCGGGGCGCGCACGCAGGTCGTTGAGATCCTCCACCAGGGCGCTGACCTCGTGCTGCCGGTGCAGCGCGGCGGCGACCAGGGCCTGGCCGAGGCTGTCGAAGGGGCGGAACACGCCCAGCTTCAGCGTGGGGGTCTCGAGGTTGTGCATGGCGCTTCCTCCGATTGAAGGGCAGGGCGGGCCTATGCATATCGAAGCCTTGGCGAGGGCGGAGGTTCCGCCGGCCTGGCAGTTGGCCGGGGCAGGGTGCGGAACACGCAGTCCGGTGTCGAGTGCGGGCGGGTTCTTTCCGAGGGGCTTTTCCTCTATCTTCTGCGCTTGCGCCTTCCTTCCTCACGCAGACTCGTCGAATGCCCGTCCCGTCGTTCCTTTCGCCATCCCTCACCGCCGGTATCGAGGCGTTGACCCGTCACTACGCCGACACCGTCCTGCCGCTGTGGCGCGCCGCCGGCTGGAACGAGGCGCTGCAGCTGCCCTACGAGTCGCTCGACGACCGCAGCGGGCAGCCCCTGCCCGCGGTGCGCTACCGCGCCATGGCCTGCGCCCGCCAGCTGTTCGTCTTCAGCCACGCGGGGCCTGCCGGCGCTGCTCGGGCCGAGGCATTGTTCGACTCGCTGCAACGCCACTTCGGCGATGGCCACGGGGCCTGGCTCTATAGCATCGACGCGGCCGGCAAGCCGCTGGACAGCCGCCGCGACCTCTACACCTTCGCCTTCGTGGTGTTCGCCTGCGCGCAATATCACAAGCTCAGTGGCAACGCGGCTGCGCTGGAGCTGATGACGCGCACCACCGAGCTGATCGAGCAGCGCTTCGCCGATGGCCAGGGGTTGTACCTGTCCGCGCTGGCCGAGGATTTCGCAGACGACGGCGCGCCCGTGCTGCAGAACCCCATCATGCACCTCACCGAGGCCTATCTGGCGGCCTATGCCATCGCCGGCGAGCCCTGGTACGGGGAGCGCCTGCAGGCGATCGGCGCCGCGGTATTGGCGCGCTTCGTCGACCCGGCCAGCGGCTGCATCGCCGAGCTGCCGCAAGGCGAAGCGGGCAACCGCATCGAGCCGGGGCATCAGTTCGAATGGTTCTCGCTGGTCATGGGCGCGCCGGCGTTGTTCGCCGGTTCGGCCCTGGAGGCCGCGCTGCGTCGCGCCTTCGTCTTCGCCCGGCAGCATGGCGTGGCCGCCGATACCCTCGGCGTCAGTGCCGCACTGGCGGCGGACGGCACGCTGCAGGACGCCACCCAGCGCATCTGGGCGCAGACCGAGTTCGCCCGCGCCCTGGCCGTGGAGGGTAGCGCCCGATCCCTCGATACCCTGGCGCTCTGGACCGAGCGCTTCCGTTCGCGCTTCCTCCACGACGGCGGCTGGCACGAGGTGCTGGGGCCGGACGGCGAGGTGCTACGCGCGGACATGCCTTCCACCACGCCCTACCACCTGCTGGGCGCCTACCAGGCGCTGCAGGCCCTGGTTGGGCGCGTCTGACTCCTTGTACCGCCCGGCGGCCATGCCTTTGGCAGGGGCGATCCGGCGGAACCGCTGGCAAGCTGGAGAGTCCGTGAAAGGGTGGGCGAGCGTCCGCCATCTCGCGCAACTCCAGCCATGTGAACGGCCTGCCAGCAGGCCAGGGGGAACGATGCATGCAACAGCGAACCAGTGAGCCGAACTTCATGCCACCCAGCGAGTACACCACCTCCAGCGGGGTGGCGGTGCTCATCTCGCCGCGTTACGCCGGCCCCGGCAAGGTCGCCGAGATGCTGCTTTCGCTGGCGAAGGTGCCCACCAGCGTATCGCCGCTGGACGTGGTGATCGGGCCCTGGGAATCCCATGAGGCCGCCTTCGAGGCCTCCTTCGCCGCCGCCGAGCGCTGGGTGGACCAGCTCGACGGGAGGACCTGAGCCGGGCTTTTCGCGTTATCCATTAGCGCATTCCCGGGGCATATGGGGCGCCGAGGTGCTTTCGTTTCTTGCAGGCCGCGCTGGGATGCTCTTCGTATGAGCGAGCCATGCCCACCTCCGGCTCTACCTGTAGGAGCGCGCCCTGCGCGCGAATCGCGGGCAGGGCCCGCTCCTACAGGTGTTGGGAGACGCTTCCTGCGCGTCGTGGAAAGGCGACCGGCCGTCCAGAATCGCGATGCGGAAAAGAAAATGCTGTTCAAATCCGTCGAACCCTGTATTCTGCTGCCACTGCCTGCCAGTTTAGCGCCTCCGTCTTGATGTTCAGTCCGTTCTGATTTCCATCTCCTCGGTTTCTCTTCACTCTGCATTCAGTTTCAGCCAGGCATGTCGCCTGTGCTCGTTCCTACCTTGGAGATCTACATCATGGCAAACCGCCAAACTGGTACCGTCAAGTGGTTCAACGCTGAGAAGGGCTTCGGCTTCATCACCCCGGAAAGCGGCCCGGACGTCTTCGTTCACTTCCGCCAGATCGAATCCACCGGCTACAAGAGCCTCGACGAGGGTCAGCGCGTCAGCTTCCTCGTGACTGCCGGCGCCAAAGGCCCGCAGGCCGAGCAGGTTCAAGCCCTGTAATCGCACCTTCTGGTGCCCGAAGCCCCGCATCGCATTGCGGGGCTTTTCGTTTGTGCTCGAAAAATTCCCTCTCGCAATCGAAACTCCGCTACCTCGGCCGGGCAATCTGGTACTCGATGACCGACGCCGTCGCCTGTCTCGCCCCTGACCGGGCGCTCCGTATCTCCGCGCAGACGCTGTCCGTGGACGGTCGCTGCATCTAGCAGCGTCGCTGTCCTTCCTCTTCTTCCTCTTCCCGCCGATGTCGTTTTCATGCCGTCGCCAGCGCCGGGCCTGGGCGCTCGTGGGCGAGGCCATGTCGTTTTTGCTCATACCCATGGCGATCCTGGACAAATGCCCGGATGACACCCTGGAATAGGGTTGTGCCCGCGTCCCGCAGTCCGGGACGCCCGCCAGGTGGCGCTTTGCCACCGCATAACAAATTCAACAAAGGCCGACCGATGAGTATTCCAAGTGCGAAAGGCGCCAGTGGCGAACTGGTCCAGGGCTTCAAGCCGCGCCATGTGACCATGCTGTCCATTGCCGGGATCATAGGCGCGGGGTTGTTCGTCGGTTCCGGCCATGCCATCGCCGCCGCGGGGCCTGCCGCCATCCTGGCCTACGCGCTGTCCGGGCTGCTGGTGGTGCTGGTGATGCGCATGCTCGGCGAGATGGCCGTGGCCCGCCCCGACACCGGCTCCTTCTCCGCCTACGCCGACCAGGCCATCGGCCGCTGGGCCGGCTTCACCATCGGCTGGCTGTACTGGTGGTTCTGGGTACTGGTGATCCCCATCGAGGCGATCGCCGCCGGGGTGATCTTCAACAGCTGGTTCCCGCAGGTGCAGACCTGGGTGTTCGCCCTGGTGATGACACTGCTGCTGACCGTCACCAACCTGTTCAGCGTGGCCAAGTACGGCGAGTTCGAGTTCTGGTTCGCCATGCTCAAGGTGGGCGCCATCGTGCTGTTCATCAGCCTGGGCGTGGCGGCGCTGCTCGGCGTGCTGCCGGCGGGGCACGAGGTCAGCGGCCTGGGCAGCCTGATGCGCGAGCACGGCGGCTTCTTGCCCAACGGCTGGGGCGCCATCTTCACCGCGCTGGTCACCACGCTGTTCAGCTTCATCGGCACCGAGGCGGTGACCATCGCCGCCGCCGAATCCAGCGACCCGCGGCACAACATCGCCAAGGCCACGCGGGCGGTGATCTGGCGCATCAGCGTGTTCTACCTGCTGTCGATCCTGGTGATCATCTCCGTGGTGCCCTGGAACGACCCCATGCTCACGGCGCAGGGCTCCTACCAGCGCGCCCTGGAACTGATGAACGTGCCCCACGCCAAGCTGATGATGGACGTGGTGGTGCTCGTGGCCGTGGCCAGCTGCCTGAACTCTTCGATCTACATCGCCTCGCGGATGATCTACTCGCTGAGCCGCCGCAACGACGCGCCGGCCTTCATCCAGCGCACCTCGGCGGCCGGCGTGCCGCGGGCCGCGGTCATCGCCAGCACCCTGATCGGTATGCTCACCACCGTGCTGAACTTCATCGCCCCGGCGCGGGTGTTCGACTTCCTCCTCGCCAGCTCCGGCTCCATCGCCCTGCTGGTGTACCTGGCCATCGCCGTCTCGCAGCTGCGCATGCGCGCCAATCTGCAGCGCAGCAACCAGGAGATCGCCTGCCGCATGTGGCTGTTCCCCTGGCTGACCTGGGCGGTGATCGCCTTCATCACCTCCGTGCTGGTGGTGATGTTCATCCTGCCGGAGCACCGCGTCGAAGTGAGTTCCACCCTCGGCCTGACCGTGGCCACGGTGCTGCTGAGCTTCACCACCCGGCGCCAGGACGCCCATGCCGGCAGCCGCTTCGAGCCGTTGCGTTCGGCCGGCTGAAGACAGGAGTCGCGATTGGTAGAACGGCGGCAATTCAGCGGCGCCATGCAGGGCCGCAACCTCAGGTTCCTTTCCGCACCCCGGGCGGGCGCGCAACGCCAGGGGCGGGTGGGCTTCCTGCTGCTGGAGCATTTCTCCCTGCCGGCCTTCACCCAAGCGCTGGACACCCTGGTCACCGCCAACCTGATCCGCGCCGGGGCCTTCGCCACCAGCACCTTCAGCCTGGACGGCGAATCGGTCACCAGCGACCTGGGTCTGGTCATCTGCCCCGGCTCGGCCCTGGCGCCCGCGCACCTGGCTGGGCTGGACTTGCTGGTGGTCTGCGGCGGCCTGCGCACCCCGCTGCGCGCCGCGCCGGAACTGACGCGCCTGCTGCAACTGGCGGCGGAGAAGGGCGTGGCCCTGGCCGGGCTGTGGAACGGTGCCTGGTTCCTCGGCCAGGCCGGCCTGCTGAACGGCTACCGCTGCGCAGTACACCCGGAGAACCGCGCCGCGCTGGCGGAGATCGCCCGGCACAGCGAGGTCACCAGCGAAAGCCACATGGTCGACCGCGACCGCCTCACCGCGGCGAGCCCGACAGGGGCCTTCAACATGGTGCTGGAGTGGATGGACGCGCTGCACGGCCGCGAACTGGTGGAAGCCGTGGCGGACATCCTCGCCTTCGAGGAATCGCGCTTCCGCCGCGCCCGGCCGGCGCTGCACGAGAAGCTCAGCGAGCCGCTGCGCGAGGCCATCAACCTGATGAGCGCCAACATCGAGGAGCCGCTCAGCCAGGAACAGCTGGCGCGCTACGTCGGCCGCTCCAAGCGGCAGATCGAGCGGCTGTTCCAGCAGCAGCTGGGCACCACGCCGGTACGCTACTACCTGGAGCTGCGCATCACCGAGAGCCGCCGCCTGCTGCAGCACTCGGACCTGCCGATGTTCGAGGTGGGCCTGGCCTGCGGCTTCGTCTCGCCCAGCCATTTCAGCAAGTGCTACACGTCCTTCTACGGGTATCCGCCGTCGAAGGAAGTGCGCCATGGATGTGTGAAGTCGGTGCGGTAGGTTGGCCTTGCGGAGACGGCGGATAACGCCTGGGGCGTTATGTGCCCTACGATTCGGGAGGGGGGGGCCGGGGGCCGAGGTGTTTTGGATTGACTCCGTTCCCTCTCCCCAGCCCTCGGCTGCGCGCCCCGCCCTGAAGGGAGAGGGGGCTTGTCCGTGCCGAGACAAGCTTTGGTGTTAGTCGGGAACTCGGTACAAGCCGACTAACGCCGAAACACCAGCGCGCTCCGAACGGTCCCCTCTCCCTTCAGGGAGAGGGTTAGGGAGAGGGGCGGTCTCGAACCCGAGCACCAGAACGCCCGGCGAACCCCGCGCTGCCTTGAACGTAGGACGGACAGCCGCGAACGGTCATGCGCCCCACGCCACCGTAGGATGGGTTGAGCGAAGCGATACCCATCGCCACGCCCGCATGGGTTTCGCCAGGCGGTGCTGGAGATGGTCGACTACCACCGGCGCTTCAAGGTGCCCATCCGCCTGGTGGAAGGCCCGGAATTGCGCGAGCTGGAACCGGCGCTCAACGCCCGCGCCGCCTGCGCGGTGGAGCTGCCGGGGTGAGCCGCACGCTCGACCCCTACGCCCTCAGCCGGCGCCTGTTCGAGCGCTTCCTGCGCCTGCCGCAGGTGTTCTACAACTTCGGCCACGGCCATATCGGCCTGACCTTGGGCGCCATCACCGGCCAACTGCTGGCCGAACAGGCCTCGGGGCTGGCGCCGTCGGTGCCGCTGGCGCCCTTCCTGGCGCGGCGTTTCGCAGGGTAAGCGCCGGCAGGTATCGCCCGGCGCGATACCTGCCAGCGGCAAACGCGCTCCGTCGCCGGCGTCGCGCGGGGTATAAAGCGCCCATGCGCTACCGTCGCCTCGATCTCAACCTGTTGGTGGCCCTGGCCGCGCTGCTCGACGAGTGCAGCGTCAGCCGGGCCGCCGAACGCCTCCACCTGGGCCAGTCGGCCACCAGCGCGGCGCTGGCGCGCCTGCGCGAGCATTTCAACGACCCGCTGCTGCTGCCGGTGGGGCGGCGCCTGGTGCCCAGCGCCCTGGGCCGCCAGTTGCTGCCGAAGGTGCGCGAGGCGCTGGCCCTGGCCGGCGAGGTGGTGGATGCGGCGGTGGTGTTCGACCCTTCGCGCTGCGACCGTCGCTTCACCCTGGTGGCCTCCGACTACGTGGCGGCGACCCTGCTGCCGGCGGTCAGCCGCGAGCTGTCGCGGCTGGCGCCGGGGGCCTCGCTGGTGGTGCGCGACCTGCCGCTGCCGCGTGATGGAGACGTGGTGGCCGAAGCCCTGGAATACCGCCGCAGCGACCTGGTGATAGTGCCGCAGCGCCGGGTGAATGCCCGTTATCCGCAGATGCCGCTGCTCAGCGACGAGCTGTGCTGCATCGTCTGCGCCGGGCAAACGGCCTTCGCCGAGGGCCTGAGCCTGGCCGACTATTGCGCCGCCGAGCATGTGCTGCGCGAGTTCGCCGACGGCCAGAACCTGGCGATGGACGCGCTGCACCTGCGCGAGCTGGGCATCGAACGGCGCGTGGCGGTGGCGGTGCAGAGCTTCGCGCTGATGGCCGAGTTCATCGTCGGCACGTCGCGGGTGGCCACGCTGTTCCGTCGTCAGGCGCAGGCCCTGGCGCGGCGCTACCCGCTGCGGGTGCTGCCGGCGCCGCTGGCCTTCCCGGCGGCGCCGCAGCTGTTGCAGTGGCACCCGCAGCAGGACCTGGACCCGGCGCTGGCCTGGCTCCGCGGGCTGCTGGCGGAGCAGGCCGCGCGGCTGGATCAGGCCTGAGCGTCGCCAGTGTCGCCGTGCAGGCCCAGTTCCTCGATGGCCAGCAGGGCGCAGCGCTCGTCGTTGTCGGAGGTGTCGCCGCTCACGCCGATGGCGCCGAGCAGGTTGCCGGCCGCGTCGCGCAGCAGGATGCCGCCGGGCACCGGGATCACCTCGCCGCCGGTCAGGCTGTTGATCGCATCGAAGAACGCCGGCATGGCCTGGGCGCGGCGCGCCAGTTCGCGGCCGCCGAAGCCCATGCCCAGGCAGCCGCGGGCCTTGCCGCTGGCGATCTGCGGGCGCAGGAAGCTGGCCTGCTGGTCGCGCAGCACCGCCAGCGGGTGGCCGGCGGCGTCCAGCACCGCGGCGGCCAGCGGGCGCAGGCCCAGCGCGCGGGCATGGCGCAGGGTGGCGGCGGCCAACTGCGCGGCGCGTTCGAAATCGAGGGTGGGCATGCTCACAGGCTCCATTTGCCGAGTTGGGCGACGCGGTCGCGGGTGTAGAGGTCGGTCCATTTCAGCGAATTGAAGTCCGACACCTGCTTGGGGTTGTACGCCGTGCGCTGCAGGCGCACCGGTTCGCCGGCCTTGTACACGGCCTGCAGGCGCTGGCGGTCCTGGAGGATGCGGATGTCGTCCAGGGGCGAGCCGTCGAGCAGCAGCAGGTCGGCCTGCCTGCCCGCTTCCAGCGCGCCCAGCGTCTCGCCGCGCGGCATCAGCCGGGCGCCGACGTTGGTGGCGGCGTACAGCGCCTCGGCCGGGGTGAAGCCCAGGCGGGTGACCAGCAGCTCCAGCTCGCGGGCATGCCATTCGCCGTAGGGGGTGACGGCGAAGCCGCTGTCGCTGCCGCAGGCGAAGGGGATGCCGGCGGCCTTGGCGCGCTTGAGCACTGGGGTGCCCAGCTCCAGGGTGCGTGCGCAGTAGCCGGCGTAGCCGGTGGCGATGGCCGGGTCGTGGGGCTGGCAGAAGTCCACGGTGTTCTGCGGGAAGGTCATGGTCGGGGCCAGCACGCTGCCGGCCTCCAGCAGCGCCTCGATGCAGGCGTCGTCCATGTAGAAGGCATGGAACACCAGGTCCACCCCGGCCCTGGCCGCGTACATCACCGCCTCGCGGCCATAGGCGTGGGTGGCCACGCGGCAGCCCAGGCGGTGGGCTTCCTCGACCATCTCGCGGGTCTCGTCGGCGGTGAAGGCGGCGATGATCTCGCCGTTGGGCCGGCGGTGGGTGCCGTCCATGGCGATCTTGATCAGGTCGACGCCGTCCTTGGCCTGCTTGCGGATCTCGGCGATGGCCTCGGTGCGGCTGGTGACCAGGGCGGCGGTGAAGTATTCGGGCGCGCCGACGCGGCTGGGAAACCAGTCGTTGAGGCTCTGCCGGTTGGTGATCACGCGGCTGCTGGCGGCGATGCGCGGGCCTTCGAACAGCCCGGCGTTGACCGTGTTGCGCACGGCGATGCTGAGCTGGCCGCTGTCGCCGGGGCAGACCATGGAGGTGACGCCGGCGGCGAGCACGTGCTGGGCGAAGAACAGCCCGCGCAGGGCACGGAATTCGTCGCTGGTCCAGATATCGATGTCTTCCTCGCTCTGGGCGTTGCCGAAGGCCAGGTGGGTGTGCACGTCCACCAGCCCGGGCATGACGAAGGCGGCGCGTTCCTCGCGGTCGCCCGGTTGCGGCCGCGGGGCCTGGGCGGTCGGGCCGACATGGCGGATGAGGCCGTTGTCGATGATCAGCGTCTGGGCGTGGCGGGCCTCCAGGCCGGTGCCGTCGAACAGGGTGGAGCAGTGCAGGTGCAGGGCGCCCATGGGCGTTTCTCCTCGGCTTCTTGTTGTGCCGGCAGGCTAGGGCGGTGTCGGCCCGGCTGACCAACAGATGCTGTCGATGCGCGGCCATCGATGGTGTCGATACCTGGCCTAGGGCCCGTGGCGCCTGGGCTGGGGAAGGAGGGCAGGCGCCTGTCGGCAGGTATCGGCAGTGGCGATGCCTGGCATGGCCAATGGCGATTTTTCCCGCCGGGGCGGCCGGGGCGAGGATGCCGCCGCCATCAAACCCAGAGGGAAACCCGATGAACGATATCCGTAGCGAACTGCTGGCCCTGGAGCGGGAACGCCAGCGCGTGCTGGTGGAAGAGGACCACGCCGGCCTGGAGCGGTTGTTCGCCGACGACCTGCTGTACGTGCACACCACAGGCCTGGTGCAGGACAAGGCGCAGTACCTGGACTACGCCCGCCACGCCGTGCGCTACCTGGCGGTGGAGCGCGGTGAACTGCAGGTGCGCCTGTTCGGCGATGGCCTGGCGCTGATGAGCGGGCCGCAGTGCAACCTGCTGCAGAAGCGCGGCGGCGGCGAGCCGGTGCGCGCGGAAGGCTTCGCCACGCAGCTGTGGGTGAAGGAAGAGGCGGGCTGGCGGATCGCGTCGTTCCACGGGACGCGGGTGCTGGCGTAGGGCAGGGCTGTTGCTTTTCGTAGGAGCGAGCTTGCTCGCGAATCAGCCCAGCAGCGAGGCCTGTTCGCGAGCAAGCTCGCTCCTACGCCGCCCCGCCCACGCCATTTCCCTGTAGGAGCGCGCCCTGCGCGCGAAATCGCGGGCAGGGCCCGCTCCTACAGGTTGCCGGATGGCGGGATCGTAGGGCGGATAACGCCCAGGCGTTATCCGCCGATTCCGCGTCTGCTTCCAGAGCGAAGAGCCCCTCTCCCCAACCCTCTCCCGCAAGCGGGAGAGGGGGCTGCCCGTGCCGAGAGTACGTCTGGTTCCAGACGGCAATCTCTGTGCTGGCCGGCTAACTCCAGAACATCCGATCCTGCCCAACGGTCCCTCTCCCGCAAGCGGGAGAGGGGGCCGTCCGTGCCGAGAGGAGGTCTGGTTCCAGATGGCAATCTCCGTGCTAGCCGGCTAACTCCAGAACATCCGACCCTGCCCAACGGTCCCCTCTCCCTTCAGGGAGAGGGTTAGGGAGAGGGTGCTCTCAGGTCCGGCACCATCGCCTCCCATCCCACGAAAGCGCTTCGGTGAAGTCCGAGCCGACAAACCCTCAGGCCGTACGCCCACCCAGCATCTCCGCCACCCAGTCGGCTATGTAGTGTCCGGCATTGATGCTGTTGTCGAAGCTCGAATGCTGCACCCCGCCTTCGCGTTCGGTGAAGATCTTCAGCTCGCGCTTCGGGCTGTTCACCAGTTGCTCGTAGGTGCGGTGCGCCCATTTCAGCGGGATCTGCGAGTCCTTCTCGCCGTGGGTGACCAGGAAGGGCACGCGGATGCGCTCGAGCACGCCGTCGAGGTGGACGTTCTCGGCGATGCGCATGAACTCGTCCATATCCCTGGCGCCCCATACCCAGCGCACGTGGGCCCAGTAGTGCGGCACCGGGAAGTCGCCTTCCTTCTCCAGGCGGCGTTTCTGCACGTCGCGCCAGTCGTGGTTGGCGCCCCAGGCCACGCCGCAGGCGAAGCGCGGTTCGAAGGCCACCGCGCGCGGGCAGTAGTAGCCGCCCAGGGACACGCCTTCCAGGCCGATGCGCTTGGCGTCGACGTCCGCGCGGGTTTCCAGCCAGTCGAACACGCGGCTGGCCCAGTGCTCGCTGTCGTAGCGCGCGGTCAGGCCGTGCAGGCGCAGGGCCTCGCCGGTGCCGGGCTGGTCGATGATCAGCGAGGCCACGCCGCGTTTCGCCAGCCAGGCCGGCAGGCCGACGCGGTATTTCATTTCCTTGGTCGAATCCAGGCCGTTGACCTGCACCAGCAGCGGCGCCGGGCCTTCGACGCTTTCGGCGCGCACGTATAGGCCGGCGATGTGCTTGCCCTCGTAGGGGATCTCCACGCGCTCGCAGTTCTCCTTCGCCAGCGCGATGCCGCGGGCGAAGGTCTGCAGGAAGCGCTGGTACAGCGCCTCGCGGCCCGGCGCGCCATGGGCCTGCAGGCGTTCGCAGGTGAGCAGGTAGGTGGCGGCGCGGTTGTATTTCTCGCCGGCGGAGAGCAGGCGGCCGGCGGCTTCGTCTTCCTCGGCCAGGCCGCAGAGCTTGTCGGCCATTTTCGACCAGGTCTCGCGGAAGGCCTGGGTGCCGGCGGCGTCGGGCTGCTTCGCGGCCTCCTGCAGCGGGGCGCACATTTCCTCGATCTCGCCCAGGCGGGCGCCCATTTCGATGGCCAGGTCCACCGAGAGATTCCAGACGTAATTGGTGGGGAAGTAGCGGAACATTCTTGTTGTCCTTCTGCGGTCGATGTATCCGGCGCCCGGGAATGGCGGCAGGCACGCAGGGCGCGGTTCGACGGCAAGGTACGCAGGCGGGGCGGCTGCGCGCCAATCGCGAGTGGGGATGCGAGGTATCGCCAAACGCGATGCCCCGGCGCCATGCCGGCGGCCGGGGCGATGGGACGGGCTCAGCCGGTGTGGCGCAGGGCTTCGGGCTGCTGATCGAGGCTCTGGATGAAGTCGCGGATGCGCTCGCGCAGCCAGCGGTGCATGGGGTCGCCCTCCATGCTGCGGTGCCAGAGCATGTACTCGCGCATCACCGGGATCTTCACCGGCGGCGGCAGGATGCGCAGCGGCAGGTAGCGCGCGTACAGCTCGGCCAGGCGGCGGTGCATGGTGGCCACGCGCTGGGTGCCGACCAGCAGCTGCGGCAGGGTGTTGAAGTCGTTGGTGATCACTTCCAGGCGGCGGTTGAAGCCGTACTGGCTCATGAACCAGTCCTCGATGCTCAGGTGCCGGTTGCGCCCGAAGCCCACCGAGATGTGGCCCATCTGCATGTACTGCTCCAGGGTCAGGCTTTCGCCCACCACGGGGTTGTCGCGCCAGACCACGCAGACGTGGTCCTCCTCGAACAGCAGCTGCGCCGGGTGGCCGTCGATGATGTAGCGCTCGGGCACGATCATCATGTCCACCTCGCCGCGCATCAGCAGCTCGGCGCTGTTGTCGCCGGGGGTGAGGATCTCGAAGGTGATGTGCGGGGCCTGCTGGTGGATCTTCTGGATCACCTGGGCGAAGAGCACGCTGATCAGGTAGTCCGAGGTCACCAGGCGGAAGTGGCGCTTGCTGCTGGCCGGGTCGAACACCGGCTTGGCGGTGATCGAGGAGCGGATGGTCAGCAGCACCTCGCGCACAGGCACCGCCAGTTCCAGGGCATAGGGGGTGGGCTGCATCTTGCGGCCGACCTGCACCAGCAGCTCGTCCTCGAAGAAGGTGCGCAGGCGGCCGAGCACGCCGCTGGTGGCCGACTGCGTCATGTGCAGGCGTTCGGCGGCGCGGGTGATGTTCTGCTCTTCCAGCAGCACATCCAGCGCCACCAGGAGGTTCAGGTCCAAGTGGTGGAATCGCATGGCAGATGGCTCAGGCTTGTTGTAGTTATTTTCGCGATACCTTCCCGCCGCATTCCCGATACGTCAATAGCGCCC
The DNA here is from genome assembly GCF_022760135.1 of Pseudomonas sp. M1. Classification (NCBI taxonomy): domain Bacteria; kingdom Pseudomonadati; phylum Pseudomonadota; class Gammaproteobacteria; order Pseudomonadales; family Pseudomonadaceae; genus Pseudomonas; species Pseudomonas sp. M1. Next base: position 3,657,154 of record NZ_CP094343.1, on the reverse strand, counting down.
CGCCGGGAGTGGGCGGCAAACGCCCGCCGCCATGGGCCCGCGCCCAGGTATCGCGATCGGCGATGCCTCGCATCCCCACATGCGATTGGTCAGCCCGCCGCGCCACCCAGCAACCTGCGCTCCAGTCGAGCGGCCCCGAGCCGCGGCGACCCACCACCGGCGGCCCCCTGCCCGGCGCCGAATCATAATTTCAATGGAGTGGTAGCCATGAACATCCTTGGCCTCGACGCCCTGGTCTTCGGCGTCGACGATATCCAGGCCTGTGCCGATTGCCTGCGCGACTATGGCCTCACGGCCGTGCAACTCACCGCCGACAGCGGGCGCTTCGAAGCCCTCGACGGCACCGCCATCGTCATCCGCCGCGGCGACGACGCGAGCCTGCCGCCGGCCCTGGGCCCAGCGCCATCGCTGCGCGAGACCGTCTACGGCGTGGCCGGCGCCGCAGACCTGGACGCCATCGCCGACGAACTGGGGCGCGACCGCGAGGTGCGCCGCGATGCCGCCGGCATGCTGCACTGCGTCGACGACCTGGGCTTCGCCATTGCCTTCCAGGTCAGCTGCCGGCGCCCCTTCGAGGCCCCAGCCGACCTGACCAACGCCCCCGGCAGCGCGCCGCAGCGCCCGCTCAACCAGCTGGGCATCACCCCGGACATGCCGGCGCTGCCGCGCACCCTGTCCCACGTCGTGTACTTCGTGCCCGATGCCGCCAGGGGCGAGGCCTTCTACCGCGAGCGCCTGGGCTTCGTCACCACCGACAGCTTCGTCGGCGTCGGCCCCTTCATGCGTTCGGCGGGCATGGACGACCACCACTGCCTGTTCATGATCCAGACGCCGCCGCACATGCAGGGCTGCGAGCACTTCACCTTCCACCTGGGCAGCGGCACCGAGGTACTGCTGGCCGGCACGCGCTTGCAGAACAAGGGCTGGACCAGCTTCTGGGGCCCGGGCCGGCACCTGTTGGGCTCCAACTGGTTCTGGTACTTCAACAGCCCGCTGGGCTGCCACATCGAGTACGACGCCGACATGGACAAGCACGACGACGCCTGGGCCGCGCGCCAGGCGCCGATGTCGGCGGACAACTCGCAGCTGTTCCTCTTCACCGCGCGGGAGAAGTGGGCGCCGGGCGGCCCGCCGCCGAAGCAGGGCTGAGCCGTGGACTGCGTGGCGCTGTGCCGGCTCGACGAGCTGGGCGAGGGCCAGGCGCGCGGCTTCGACCCGCAGGGCGAGGGCGCGGATGCGCTGTTCGCCCTGCGCCACCGCGGCCAGGTGCGCCTGTACCGCAACCGCTGCCCGCACCTGCAGGTGCCGCTGGAGTACCGCAAGGACAGGTTCCTCAGCGCCGATGGCCAGTGGGTCGTCTGCTACGCCCACGGTGCGCGCTTCCGCCCGCACGACGGCGAATGCGTGTACGGCCCGTGCCTTGGGCAATCGCTGGCGGCGCTGGTGCATGAAGAGAAGGACGGCTGGCTGCTATTGCCGCTGGCGCAACTGCAGGGCTGAGGTATCGCGCCGCGCGATAGGTCGCATCCGCGGACTCGATTGGTCAAGGCCCGGCCCCGCCGGGAAGCTGTGCCCCAGGGCACCGAGAACGGCCGCACCGCCAGTCGGTGCGGACAACAAGAACAACACGTGAGAGACGCCATGAACACTGTGAGCAAGGTGCTGATCGTCGGTGGCGGCATCGGCGGGCTGTGCGCCGCCATCGCCCTGCGCCGCAAGGGCATCGCCGTCGACCTGGTCGAATTGAAGACCGAGTGGACCGTCTACGGCGTGGGCATCATCCAGCAGAGCAATGTGGTGCGCGAGATGCACCGCCTGGGCCTGCTCGATGCATACCTGGACGCCGCCTACGCCTTCGAGGACGTAGCCATCTACACCACCGCCGGCCAGCAACTGGTGCGCATCCCCGGCCAGCGCCTGGCGGAGCCGCAGTACCCGGCCAACGTCGGCATCTCCCGGCGCGCGCTGCACAAGGTGCTCAGCGAAACCGCCATCGATCTGGGCACCCGCGTGCGCCTGGGCACCTCGGTGGAGAGCTTCGAGCAGGACGCCAGCGGCGTCGACGTGCTGTTCAGCGACGGCAGCCAGGGCCGCTACCAGCTGCTGGTGGGCGCCGACGGGCTGTACTCGCGGGTCCGCGGCCTGCTGTTCGGCGACAAGTACCAGCCGCGCTTCACCGGCCAGTCGGTGTGGCGCCACAACTTCCGCCGCGCCGCGCAGATCGACCACCTGGCCAACTACCAGGGCCCCTCGGGCAACGCCGGCCTGGTGCCGCTGGCCGACGACCTGATGTACCTGTTCACCACCTCCCACGAGCCGGGCAACCCCTGGATGGACCCGGCCGGCCTGGCCGAGGGCCTGCGCCAGCGCCTGGCCGGTTTCGGCGGGCTGATCGGCGAGCTGCGCGAGCAGATCACCGACAGCGCCGAGGTCGTCTACAAGCCGCTGGAAGCGGTATTCGTCGACGAGCCCTGGCACCGCGGCCGGGTGCTGCTGATCGGCGACGCCGCCCACGCCACCACGCCGCACCTGGGGCAGGGCGCCGGCATGGCCATCGAGGACGCGGTGGTGCTGGCCGAGGAACTCACCACCGGCGGCAGCCTGGCCGAGCAACTGCAGCGCTTCATGGGCCGGCGCTTCGAGCGCTGCAAATTCATCGCCGAGAAGTCCCTGCTGGCCGGCGAGAAGGAGATCGCCCAGGACCCGTCCTTCGACCGCATCGGCCTGGTGAAGCAGATGCTGGAGGTCACCGCGCGCCCCATCTGACCCCACGGCCCGGCGCGCCCCGCCTTGCCGGCGCGCCGCGGCCCACGCCAACACCAACGCACAAGAACAAGAAAGAGGTGACCTCGATGTCCGCTGACAAGCGTGCAACCGCGCGGCCGCTGCCGCCGCTCAAGCCCCTCACCCTGGCGCTGCTGGCCCTGGCCGCCGGCCACGCCCAGGCTTTCGAATTCGACACCGGCAACCCCGACCTGCGGGCGCGCTGGGACAACACCCTGAAGTACAGCGCCGCCTGGCGCACCCAGGACGCCAGCAGCAAGCTGAGCGAGGGCCAGACCGCGCTGAACCTCGACGACGGCGACCGCAACTTCGACAAGGGCCTGATCTCCAACCGCCTGGACCTGCTCTCCGAGCTGGACGTCACCTACGGCGACGTCGGCGCGCGGGTCAGCGGCGCGGCCTGGTACGACGACGTCTACAACCGCGGCAGCGACGCCAACGACCCCAGCCGCGCCAACAGCTACTCGGTGGACTACGACGAATTCACCGACGACACCCGCACCCTGCACGGGCGCAAGGGCGAGCTGCTCGACGCCTTCGTCTTCGGCAAGACCGAGCTGGCCGGCATGCCGCTGTCCGGGCGCCTGGGCCGGTACGCCATGCAGTGGGGCGAGAGCCTGTTCTACGGCATGAACGGCATCGCCGGCGGCATGGCGCCCATCGACGTGGTCAAGGGCCTGTCGGTGCCCAACACCCAGTTCAAGGAACTGATCCGCCCGGTGCAGCAGGTTTCCGGCCAGTTGCAGCTGACCCCGGACGTGTCCATCGGCGCCTACTACCAGTTCGAGTGGGAGGCCAACCGCCTGCCGGCCGCCGGCAGCTACTTCTCCACCGACGACTTCTTCGGCGACGGCGCCGAGCGCATGTACATCGGCTCGCCGGTGATGCCCGGCGGCCAGCCGCTGGCCTTCTACCACGGCAACGACAAGGAGGCGAAGGACTCGGGGCAGGGCGGCGTGCAGCTGCGCTGGCGCACCGAGACGGTGGACTGGGGCCTGTACGCCATCCGCTTCCACGACAAGTCGCCGCAGCTGAACGTGCGTAGCGACTTCGCCAACCTCAACCCGCTCACCGGCAAGGCCGGCGAGTTCTACTGGGTGTACCCGGAGGGCATCAGCGCCCTGGGCGGCAGCTTCTCCACCACCCTGGGCAACTTCAACGTCGCTGGGGAAGTCTCCACCCGCTGGAACCAGCCGCTGGCCTCCACCAACCAGCACGCCCTGGCCGTGGGCGAGGCGATCAACAACAGCGACGACCCGCTCTACGCCACCGGCCGCACCCTGCACGCCAACTTCTCCTGGCTGGCCAGCCTTGAGCCGAACTTCATCGCCGGCGAGTCGAGCTTCCTCGGCGAGATCGCCTGGAACCGGGTGCTGAGCGTGAGCAAGAACCGCGACGCCATCGACCCCAACGCCGACCGCGACGCCACCAGCCTGCGCCTGGTCTACGAGCCGATGTACCGGCAGATCTACCCGGGCCTGGACCTCTCGGTGCCGCTCGGCGCCAGCTACACCAACGGCGCCTCCGAGGCCCTGGGCACTGGCTTTGGCAGCGACCACGGCGGCGACATCAACATCGGCCTGAAGGGCAACTACCTCAACACCTGGAGCCTGGGCCTGACCTACACGCACTACTACGGCCCGGAAAACACCTTCCTCGACGCCGACAACCACTACACCTTCGAACAGTCGCTGAAAGACCGCGACTTCATCGCCTTCACCGTCAGCCGCACCTTCTGACCGAGGACTGCCCGATGAAACACAAGAAAGTCGTTTCCCTGCTCACCGCCCTGAGTGCCTCCCTGCTGTTCGCCCACGGCGCCCTGGCCGCCGTCTCCGCCGAGGAGGCGGGCAAGCTCAGGACCACGCTCACCCCGCTGGGCGGCGAGCGCGCCGGCAACGCCGACGGCAGCATCCCGGCCTGGACCGGCGGCTACACCCAGGCCGACCCGGCCTACAAGGACGGCGGCAAGCGCGGCGACCCCTTCGCCAACGAGAAGCCGCTGTTCACCATCACCGCGCAGAACATGGCGCAGTACGCCGACAACCTGTCCGCCGGGACCCAGGCGATGCTCCGCAAGTACCCGGACAGCTACCGCCTGGAGGTCTACCCGAGCCACCGCAGCGCCGCCGCGCCGCAGTCGGTGTACGACGCCACCTTCGCCAACGCCACCAGCGGCAAGCTGGTGGACGGCCCCGCCGGGCTGATGCCCGAGGGCGCCGCCGGCGGCATCCCGTTCCCGATCCCGGGCAGCGGTGCCGAGGCCATCTGGAACCACCTGCTGCGCTGGCGCGGCGCCTCCTGGCACGCCAGCTTCACCCAGTACCTGACCACCGCCGACGGCAAGCACGTGCTGACCAACGACTCGCGCGCCGACCTGCAGATGCCCTGGTACCTGCCCGGCGGCGCCGGCGAGCGGGGCGTGTTCTGGTCCATCCGGATGATCAACGACGGCCCGCCGCTGCGTGCTGGCGAGGCCATCACCGGGCTGGAGAACCTCAATGCCGACAAGACCACGGTGTGGACCTATCTGCCCGGCCAGCGCCGCGTGCGCCGCCTGCCCAACGCCTGCTGCGACACCCCGACGCCGGCCACCGCCGGGGTCCTGAGCTTCGACGAGCTGTACGTGTTCGACGGCCGCGTCGACCGCTTCGACTGGAAGCTGGTGGGCAAGAAGGAGCTGTACATCCCGTACAACGCCAACAAGGTGTTCACCGCCGCAGGCCCCGAGGCGCTGCTGGATGCGCACCACCTGAAGTCCGACGCCATCCGCTGGGAGAAGCACCGCGTCTGGGTGGTGGAGGCGACCCTGAAGAACGGCCAGCGCCACGTGATGCCCAGGAGCACCTACTACCTCGACGAAGACACCTGGACTGCCGTGCTCGGCGAGCGCTACGACGCCCGCGGCCAACTGGCCAAGGCGCTGTGGACCTCGCCGGTGGTGCTGCCCGACCTGCCCGGGGTGGTGACCCTCACCAACGGCTTCTACGACCTGCTCTCCGGGGCCTGGTTCGCCGGCGACCTGTTCGCCGGCAAGAACGAGCAGTACCGCATCGTGCCGCCGTACAAGGACGCGGTGTTCACCGCCGATGCCATGGCGGGCGAGGGCGTGCGCTGAGCGTTAGCACCCTGCTCCTGTAGGAGCGCGCCCTGCGCGCGAATCGCGGGCAGGGCCCGCTCCTACGGGAGACCTCGCGGTACCCGGCCTCGACAGGCCCGACTACAAGAAAAACCAAGGTTGCGTGCGATGAACAAAATGCTTTCCGGCCTGCTCCTGGCGGCCTGTTGCGCCCTGCCGCCGGCTTTCGCGGCAAGTCCCCCGGACGTGCTGGCGCAGCCCGCCGTGCAAGGCCCCCAGGCCCAGCACTCGGTGCTGCAGGACGTCACCCGCGCCGGCCAGCGCCTGGTGGCGGTGGGCGAGCGCGGCGTGGTGCTGCTCTCCGACGACAACGGCGCCAACTGGCGCCAGGCGAACTCGGTGCCGGTCAGCGCCAGCCTGGTCGCCGTGCAATTCGTCGATGCGCGCAATGGCTGGGCCGTAGGCCATGCCGGCGTGGTGCTGCACAGCGACGACGGCGGCGAGCACTGGAGCCTGCAACTGGACGGCAGGCGCGCCGCCGCCCTGGAACTGCTGGCCGCCGAGGCCTCGGCCGATGCCGGCCGCGTCGCCGCTGCCCAGCGTCTGGTAGCCGACGGCGCCGACAAGCCCCTGCTGGCCGTGCATTTCAGCGACGCCCGCCATGGCCTGGTGCTCGGCGCCTACGGCCTGGCCCTGGCCACCGCCGACGGCGGCCGCAGCTGGCAGTCGTGGATGGGCCACCTGCCCAATCCCCAAGGCCTGCACCTTTATGCCGTGGCGGGGCAGGGCAGCGACCTCTACATCGCCGGCGAACAGGGCCTGCTGCTGCGCTCGCGCGACGCGGGCGAACACTTCCAGGCGCTGCAGGGCCCCTACGAGGGCAGCTACTTCGCCGCCGCCGTGCTGCCCAGCGGCCGCCTGCTGGTGGGCGGCCTGCGCGGCAAGCTGTTCGCCTCCGACGACGGCGGCGCCAGCTTCCAGGCCCTGGCCAATCCCATCCCGGCCTCGCTCAACGGCATCCGCGTGGCCGGCGGCCAGCTGCTGCTCGCCAACCAGGCCGGCATGCTCCTGCGCAGCGGCCTGGGCGAGTTCGCCGCAAGGCCGCTGCCGGTCTCCGACGGCCTGCCGCTGAGCGCCGCCACCATCGCCGCCGACGGCGCCCTGGTGGCCGTCGGCATGGCCGGCGCGCGCCGCCTGGCGCCTTCTTCCTCCTCCAGCACAGCGGACTGAGCCATGCACGCCCCGACTTCCCCCGCGCCGTCCAGCGGCCGCCTCGACGACTTCGACAGCGCTTCCGGCTCGCTGCTGGAACGCGCCCTGTTCAACCACCGCGGCCTGGTCCTGCTGCTGTGCCTGGCGGCGACCCTGCTGCTGGGCTGGCAGGCCACGCGGCTGACGCTCAACGCCAGCTTCGAGAAGATGATCCCGCGCGAGCACCCGTTCATCCTCAACTACCTGGACCACCGCCAGGAACTGGCCGGGCTGGGCAATGCCGTGCGCATCGCCGTGGCCAACCCCGCGGGCAGCATCTACGACAAGCACTACCTGCAGGTCCTGCAGCAGCTCAACGACGAGGTGTACCTGCTGCCCGGCGTGGACCGCGCGGCGATGAAATCGCTGTGGACGCCGTCCACCCGCTGGACCGGCGTGACCGAGGACGGCCTGGAAGGCGGCCCGGTGATCCCCGACGGCTACGACGGCGGCGCCGCCAGCCTGGAGGCGCTCAAGCGCAACGTCGAACGCTCCAACGAGATCGGCCAGCTGGTGGCCTTCGACCAGCGCTCCAGCATCCTCTACGTGCCGCTGCTGGAGAAGACCCCCGACGGCCAGGCGCTGGACTACACCACTTTCGCCCATGAGCTGGAGGCCCTGCGCGGCAAGTACCAGGCCCAGGGCGTGGACATCCACATCACCGGTTTCGCCAAGGTGGTCGGCGACCTGATCGACGGCCTGAAGCAGATCCTGCTGTTCTTCGCCGCGGCCATCGCCATCACCGCCGTGGTGCTCTACTGGTACACCCGCTGCGTGCGCAGCACGGCGCTGGTTGTGCTTTGCTCGCTGGTGGCGGTGGTCTGGCAGCTCGGCCTGCTGCCCTTGCTGGGCTACGAGCTGGACCCGTACTCGGTGCTGGTGCCCTTCCTGGTGTTCGCCATCGGCATGAGCCACGGCGCGCAGAAGATGAACGGCATCATGCAGGACATCGGCCGCGGCATGCACCGCCTGGTCGCCGCGCGCTTCACCTTCCGCCGGCTGTTCCTCGCCGGGCTCACCGCGCTGCTGTGCGACGCGGTGGGCTTCGCCGTGCTGATGATCATCCGCATCCAGGTCATTCAGGACCTCGCGGTGATCGCCAGCCTGGGCGTGGCGGTGCTGATCTTCACCAACCTGATCCTGCTGCCGGTGCTGCTGTCCTACGTCGGCGTCAGCCCGAAAGCCGCGCGGCGCAGCCTGCGCGCGGAGGAGGCCGAAGCAAGCGGGGCGGACAAGCACGCCGTGTGGCGCTTCCTCGACCTGTTCACCCGGCGCCGCTGGGCGGCCGCGTGCATCGCCGTGGCCGCGCTGCTGGCCGCCGGCGGCTACGCGGTGAGCCTCAATCTGAAGATCGGCGATCTCGACGCCGGCGCCCCGGAACTGCGCCCGGACTCGCGCTACAACCGCGACAACGCCTTCGTCACCGCGCACTACGGCGCCAGCAGCGACGTGTTCGCGGTGATGGTGCAGACCCCGGCCGGCGCCTGTTCGGCCTACGATACCCTCAAGCGCGTCGACGACCTGGACTGGCAACTGCGCGGCCTGGCCGGCGTGGATTCGACCAACTCCCTGGCGCTGCTCAACCGCCGGGTGCTGGTGGGCCTCTCCGAGGGCAGCCCGAAGTGGTACGAACTGGTGAATAACCAGGCCACCCTGAACATGGTCACCGCCAACGCCCCGCGCGGCCTGTACAACGACGACTGCAGCCTGCTGACGCTGTACGCCTACCTCACCGACCACAAGGCCGACACCCTGGCGCGGGTGGTCGACAGCGTGCAGGCCTTCGCCCGCGACAACGACAGCGAGCAGGCGAAGTTCCTGCTGGCCGCCGGCAGCGCCGGCATCGAGGCGGCCACCAACATCGTGGTCAGGCAGGCCAACCACGACATGCTCTGGTGGGTCTATGGCGCGGTCATCCTGCTCTGCCTGGTGACCTTCCGTTCCTGGCGCGCGGTGCTCTGCGCGGTGCTGCCGCTGGTGCTCACCTCGATCCTCTGCGAGGCGCTGATGGTGGCCCTGGGCATCGGCGTGAAGGTCGCCACCCTGCCGGTGATCGCCCTGGGCGTGGGCATCGGCGTGGACTACGCGCTGTACGTCATGAGCATCGTGCTGGCCCAGCTGCGCCAGGGCGCCAGCCTGTCCAGCGCCTATTACCGGGCACTGCTGTTCACCGGCAAGGTGGTGATGCTCACCGGCGTGACCCTGGCCATCGGCGTGGGCACCTGGATCTTCTCGCCCATCAAGTTCCAGGCCGACATGGGCGTGCTGCTGGCCTTCATGTTCGTCTGGAACATGGTCGGCGCCCTGGTCCTGCTGCCGGCGCTGGCCTACTTCCTGCTGCCCCGGCGCCAGGCGCAACCCGCCGTGCCGGCGCACCAGCTGGAGGAAGTCCACCACGACCGCGACTGCTGCGAGCCGAATACCAGCCAGAGGACCGCCCGATGCCATGCCTGAATCCATCGAATGCCGGCTTCACATGTAGGAGTGCCCCCTGGGCGCGAATCGCGGGCAGGGCCCGCTCCTACAGGTGCGACAGGAACACCTGCGTAGGATGGGTTGAGCGGAACGATACCCATCGCCACGGTCCCATGGGTTTCCGGCGCGGAGGTGCGCAATGACCGCCCAACGCCCCGCCGGAACCGCGCAAGCTCTGCTCCTGTTGTTCGGCAGCTGCCTGCCGGTGCTCGGCGCGGTGCTCATTGCCCCGGTGCTGCCGCGCATGCAGGCGCATTTCGCCGAAACCCCCGGCGCCGCCGTGCTGGTGCCGGTCGCCCTGACCCTGCCGGCGCTGGTGATCGCCTTCCTGGCGCCGCTGGCCGGGCTGCTCGCCGACCGCATCGGCCGCCGTCCGCTGCTGCTGGCCAGCATGCTGCTGTATAGCCTGTGCGGGGTGCTGCCGCTGTGGCTCGACTCGCTGGGGCTGATCGTCGCCAGCCGCGCCGGCATCGGCCTGGCCGAGGCGGGCATCATGACCTGCTGCACCACCCTGATGGGCGACTACTTCGACGGCCAGCGCCGCGAGCGCCTGTTCGCCCTGCAGATGGTCGCCACCTCGCTGTCCGCCGCGTTGTTCATGGGCCTGGGCGGGGCGCTGGGGGAGAGCGGCTGGCGCACGCCCTTCGCGCTCTACGCGGTGGGCCTGCTGTGCCTGCCGCTGATGGCGGCATTGCTGTGGGAGCCGCAGGTACGCCATGCCGGACCGCTGCGCGCGGACGTCGAAGGCTTCCCCTGGGCCGCGCTGGCGCCGCTGTACCTGCTGACCCTGCTGGCCGGCGTCAGCCTGTTCATCGTCCCGGTGCAGGCCGGCTACCTGCTGCAGCTGCTGCACGTGGACGCCCCGCAGCAGGTGGGCATGACCATGGGCGCCAACCAGCTCGGCGTGCTCGCCGGGGCCCTGGCCTTCCGCCTGCTCGCCACGCTGCCGGCGCGGCGCCTGCTGGCCCTGGGCTTCGCCACCGCCGGCCTGGGCGGCGCGCTCATGGCCCTGGCCGACAGCCACGCGCTTGTGGTGCTGGCGGTGCTGGTCAACGGTCTGGGCGTGGGCCTGCTGCTGCCGACGCTGATCACCCAGGTGATGCTACAGGTCGGCTTCGAGCAGCGCGGCCGCGCCACCGGCGGCTTCACCGCGTCCATCTTCGCCGGCGAATTCCTCAGCCCGCTGCTGGTGCTGGCGATCACCGGCGGCGCCAACCCGCACTTGCCCCAGGCCTTGCTGGCGGTCGCCATCGGCCAACTGATCCTGGCGCCGCTGTGCCTGGTGCTGCTGCGCCATGGCCGGCCGGCGCCGATGGCGCAGGCGCTATGAACGAACGTTTCTCCCAGGCCGCCCAGGCCGCGTCCGGCCCGTGGGCGGAACCCCATCGCAAAGGAGTCAGCATGCAACAGCTTCCCGAATTCAAGCGCGTAGTCACCGGGCACGACGCCCAGGGCCAGGCAGTGGTCGCCAGCAGCGGCCCGACGCCCAACGTCTTCCCGCTCAAGGCGGTGCCCGGCACCGTGTTCTACGAGGTGTGGAACAGCGCAGCCAGCCCGGCGCCGCTGGACAATGGCGACGACCCGACCGAGCAGCCGCTGCAACTGAGCCCCGGCCCGCTGGGCAGCGTGATCCGCGTGGTGGACATCCCGCCGGACAGCCTGCAGAACCAGGTCAGCGCGGAGGACGCCGCGGCTGCCTTCGCCGAGATCGGCCAGGCCCATGCCGGCACCGGCAAGGCCGATTCGAAGCACAAGCTGATGCACCGCACCGAAACCCTGGACTACGGCATCGTCACCGAAGGCGAGCTGTGGTTGGTGCTCGATGAGGGCGAGGTGCACCTCAAGCGCGGCGACATCGTGGTCCAGCGCGGCACCAATCACGCCTGGAGCAACCGCACCGAGCAGATGGCGCGGATGGTCTTCATCCTCCTCGACGGGCGCTACACCGAGGCGCTGAAGGAGTTGCTGCCATGAAGCTCGCCAGCCTCGACGACGGCAGCCGCGACGGCCGCCTGCTGGTGGTCTCCCGCGACCTGCAGCGGGCGGTGTCGGCCGGCGCCATCGCCGCCACGCTGCAGGCGGCGCTGGACGATTGGCCCGCCGTCGAACCCGCCCTGCAACGCCTTTACCAGCGCCTGAACGCCGACGAGGCGGATGGCGCCTTCGCCCTCGACCCGGCGCAGCTGGCCGCGCCGCTGCCGCGCGCCTGGCAGTGGCTGGACGGCTCCTGCTTCCTCAGCCATGGCGAACTGATGCAGAAGGCCTTCGACCTGGAGCCCATCGACGGCATCGACAGCATCCCGCTGATCTACCAGGGCGCCGGCGACGACTTCCTCGGCCCGCGGGCGGACATTCCGCTGCCCAGCGAGGCCCACGGCATCGACTTCGAAGGCGAGTTCGCCGTGCTGGTGGACGAAGTGCCCATGGGCTGCCCGGCCGAGCACGCCCTGGCCCACGTGCGCCTGGTGCTGCAGCTCAACGACGTCAGCCTGCGCGCCCTGGCTCCGCGGGAAATGAAGACCGGCTTCGGCTTTCTCCAGGCCAAGCCCGCCAGCAGCTTCGCCCCGGTGGCGGTGACCCCGGACGAGCTCGGCGAGGCCTGGCGCGACGGCCGCGTGCACCTGCCGCTCAAGGTCGAGTGGAACGGCGAATGGTTCGGCCACCCCCACGGCGGCGCCATGCACTTCGGCTTCCATCAGCTGATCGCCCATGCGGCCCTGACGCGCAGGTTGAGCGCCGGCACCCTGATCGGCTCGGGCACCGTGTCCAACGCCGACCGCACGGTGGGCTCGGCCTGCATCGCCGAGCGCCGCGCCATCGAGACCCTCGCCCAGGGCGCGCCGCGCACCGGCTTCATGCGCTTCGGCGACCGCGTGCGCATGGAAGCCCGCGGCGCGGACGGCGAAGCGCTGTTCGGCGCCATCGACCAGCGCGTGGTGCAGGGGGGCTGGCCATGCGCGTGATGGTCAGCGGGGCCAACGGCTTCGTCGGCCGCGAGCTGGCCCGTCGCCTGCTGGAGCGCGGCGAGCTGCGCGGGCGGCGGATAGACGCGTTGCTGCTGCTCGACCAGCAACTGGACGGCCTGCCGGACGACCGCCGCCTGCGCCGCCACTACGGCAGCGTCACCGACCCGGCGCTGCTGCGCCGGGTGCTGGCCGACGGCATCGACGTGGTGTTCCACCTGGTCAGCGTGCCCGGCGGCGCTGCCGAGGCGCAGTACGAACTGGGCTACCAGGTCAACCTGCAGGCCAGCCTGGAACTGCTGCAGCAACTGCGCCACCGCGAGCACCCGCCGGTGCTGGTGTACGCCAGCAGCGTGGCGGTGTACGGCGGCGAGCTGCCGGCGCGCATGGACGAGGCGCAGCCGGCGCACCCGCAGCTGTCCTACGCCGCGCACAAGCTGATGGTGGAAACCGCCCTGGAGGACCTGGCCCGCCGCGGCGAGGTGGACGGCCGCGCCCTGCGCCTGCCCGGCATCATCGCCCGGCCGCGGCAGCCCAACGGCCTGCGCTCGGCCTTCATGAGCGACCTGCTGCACGCCTACGCCGCCGGCGAGCCCTACACCTGCCCGGTGTCGCCCCAGGCCAGTGCCTGGTGGATGTCGGCGCGCTGCTGCGTGGACAACCTGCTGCACGCCGCCGAGCTGCAGAACCCCGGCGCGCGGCGCGTGTGGCAACTGCCGGTGCTGCAACTGTCCATCGCCCAGGTGCTCGACGCCCTGGCCGCCGGCTTCGGCGAGGCCAACCGCGCGCGCATCGCCTTCGAACCCGACGCGCAGCTGGAAGCGCTGTTCGGCCGCTTCCCGCCGCTGCGCACGCCGCAGGCCCGCGCCCTGGGCTTCCGCCACGACGGATCGGCCGCCGCGCTGCTGCGCAACGCCCTCGACCTTGCGCCGCGCCGCAGCCGCGCGGCGGCCCGCAAAGGAGTTTCCGCATGAACCTGAGCAAACGCCGCCTGCTCGACCTCTCGGTGAGCCTGGACAACAACCCCTATACCGACCCGCCGCCGTTGCTGCCGAAGATCGACTACATGGACCACCAGCAGGGCTGGCCGGAAATGGCCGCGATGTTCCCCGGCCTGCGCAAGGAAGACTTGCCGGGCAACGAGGCCTGGGCCGCCGAGCGCCTGCAGATCACCACCCACAGCGGCACCCACATGGATGCGCCCTGGCACTATGCCTCGACCACCGACGGCGGCAAGCCGGCCTTCGGCATCGACGAGCTGCCGCTGGAGTGGTGCCTGCAACCGGGGGTGAAGCTGGACTTCCGCCACCTGCCCGACGGCCACGTGGTGACGGCGGCCGAAGTGGAGATGGAACTGGCGCGCATCGGCCACGAATTGCAACCGCTGGACATCGTGCTGGTGAACACCCGCGCCGGCAGCCTGTTCGGCCAGCCGGGCTACCTCGAAGCCGGCGTCGGCATGGGCCGCGAGGCCACGCTCTACCTACTGCAGCGCGGCGTGCGGGTGGTGGGCACCGACGCCTGGAGCTGGGACGCGCCCTTCAAGTACACCCGCGAGCGCTTTGCCGAAAGCGGTGACGCCGCGCTCATCTGGGAAGGCCACAAGGCCGGCCGCGACATCGGCTACGGGCAGATGGAGAAACTGGCCAACCTCGACCAGCTGCCGGCCGACGGCTTCCTGGTCAGCTGCTTCCCCTACAAGATCCGCCACGCCTCGGCGGGGTTCGTCCGCGCCGTGGCGATCTTCGAGGGCTGAGGCGGCGCCACCGCCACTCTGGCCGGCCCGGAAAATGGGTGTGCCCTTCTGGAGCATCTGGCACCTGCCGGGTATGCTCCTGCCGACGCTGCTGGGCGCCATGCTGGGGCCGCGTTTGTTGCGTTGGTGAGGGTGCCCGGGGTCGGCAAAAGCGTTCGATCCTGGCGGCCGTTCCCTCATCCCAGCCCTCTCCCAGAGGGAGAGGGGGCCGTTCGGAGTGGGCGGAGAGTTCGGCGTCATCCTGAAACGCCTAACCCCACCTCATCATGCCCGTCGAATCGTGGACGGAGTCCGCTCCTATGCTTACAGGAGAGCCCGGGCGTAGGGAGCGGACTCAACGCCCCCGCCCTACGTTCCTGCGTTCGCAGGCATAACGGGGCTGGGACCAGAGCCTGAAGCCAAATTCCAACCAAACAAAAACCTACCCACACACTGCCGACTGTCGGCTCGTCCGCTGGCCAGGCCAAATCGGAGCTATTCCTGCACTGCTCCAGCCGACAATGGAGGAGGAAATGGAACGACTAAGGAAGGTGTTGCTGGCTTCTGCCATCAACGAGACGTCTGCCGTCCAGGTCTTGCGCCAGGCCGCGGCGGAGGCCGTCTCGCCCGTTACCGCCGCGGCCCTGCTCACCGCTGCGAAACGCCTCGAGGAGAATGCCGATGCGCTGCTTCATGCCGCGCATCGGATCGAACTCACATTGCACCCCGACACCCGGGAGGAGGGCGTGGCCGGGCTCGCGCCACTGGACTGAGCCTGCCTTGCCGGCGCGCTCGTCAGGCTGCGGTCGTCGAGGTCCCCTTGCCGTGGACCATCACCCGGTTCCTGCCGGCCTGCTTGGCCTGGTAGAGCAGCTCATCCGCCTCCTTGAGCGTGGCGGCGACGTCGGACCGGTCCGCCGTCCAGCAGGCCACTCCCAGCGACAGGGTGACCTGCCCGGCCGGGGGCATGACGGCCTCGGCCAGCGAGCGCCGGATCCGTTCCGCCACTTCCGCGGCGTCGGCGAGGCCGGTCAGCGGCAGCAGCAGGATGAACTCCTCGCCACCCACCCGGCAGGGCACGTCGCCGTCGCGGCAGTTCTGCCGCAGCAGGTCGGCGAAGGCCTGCAGCACCTTGTCGCCGACGTCGTGGCCGAAGGCATCGTTGACCCGCTTGAAATGGTCGATGTCCATGCTGATCACCGCGAAAGGCTTCTCCAGCAGCGCCCAGTCGCGCAGGCAGTCCTCCAGCATCCGCCGGTTCGCCAGGCCGGTCAGCGGGTCGCTGAGCACCTGGCGGTTGAGCTTGCCGATGCGCTCCTGGGTCAGCAGCGCGCCCTGGATCAGCGCGCGGCGGATGCGCCAGGCCTCGTAGTACCAGGCGCTCACCTGGCCGATGCCGCGGGAGTCGTCCAGTTGCTCGGCGTAGTCGGCGAGCCTGCTCAGGGGCTGGCTGATCCGCGAGGCGGCCCACCAGAGCAGGACCAGCCCCAGCAGGATCATCGGCACTATGCCCTGCACCACCTGGAGCATCAGCGCCCGCAGGGCGGCGAGGGGCGCGCTCATCGGTTGCTGGACGACCACCCCCCAGCCGCTGTTGGGCACCGGGGCATAGCCCGCCAGCATCTGCACCCCGTCGGCATCGGTGACCTGCGTCGCGCCGCTCTCGCCGCGCAGCACGGCGTCCACCGCCGCGTTGCGGCCCACGGCCTTGCCGATGTGGTCGGCATCGGGATGGAACAGCAGGTGGCGGTTGCCGTCCACCAGGTACAGGTGCGAGGCGTCGGTCTGGAAGTGCTTGCTGACGATCTCGTTGAGCGCGTTGTTCTTGCGCAGGTAGATGGTCCCGCCGACCAGCCCCAGGTACTCGCCTTGCGGGCTGCGGATGGGGTGGGAGACGAAGACGATCAGGTTGCCCACCAGCGAATTGAAGGCCGGGCTGATCATCGCCTGGCGCCGCTCCAGCGGCTCCCGCGAGCGCAGGTTCTGGCCGGCCACGCTGAGCGCCGGCGGGTGCGAGGCGAGAATCCGGCCCTGGGCATCGGCGATCACCAGGGTGTTGAAGCTCTGGTCCTGCTCCGCCAGGCGCCGGGCCTCGGCCTGCATCGTCGCCCGGGAGGCGAAGTCCTTGCCCATCACCTGGGCGCTGTAGCGCAGCCGGCCGAGGTCGGCGTCGAGGCTCTGGCCGAGGGTCAGGGCGACTTTCGCCGCGTACGCGCGGTTGGTCTCCAGCGAATTGCGCACCAGCGTCTCGCGCTGGATCCGGTAGGTGGCATAGAGGTCGTTCAACAGCGTGGCGAGGATGGCCAGCGAGGTGAACAGCAGGATCAGCGTGCGCAGGTTGAGCTTGGGGATGGCCCCGGATGGCATGGACGTATTCCAGTGGCGCGTGGTAGATGGCGGCCGGAAACGGCGGGGCCGCCGGGTTCTGGGAAGGCAGCGGCCCGTCAGCGGCCGGTCCTCCGGTGCTGCGTCCGTCTATCCTGCCAAGGTTCATGTTAGGTGAGAAATTGGTGGCATATAGCCATTATTTGACCAATGGCGTGCGACGGCTTGTCCGTTCGCGGTTTGCTCTGGCCCGCCGGTTGGCGAACCGGGCCTTCGTCGGGCCGGGACACTCGGTCGCCAGGCATGAGCTTAGAACCGCCAGCGATTTGTCGACGGGCCCGGGAAACCCCAGGATAGGCCGGTAATGGTGACGAAGGCTGCCCAGCCGGCCTACGCTTGAAAAGAACCATGGCATTGGAAGTATCGATACATGCACGAGATCGGCAAACAGAACGAGAACGGCCCGGCGGGCTGGCAACTGGAGCGCATCGTCGAGGAACTGCGCGCGGCGCGCAGCGAATGGCGCAGCCGCAGCGGCCGGCCGCGGGAGCAGGGCGGGCGCGAGCTGCCTTCGCGGCGCTCCATCGAGGAGATCGTCGAGCGCCTGGCCAGCGCGCTCTTCCCCATGCGCCTGGGGCCCAACGACCTGCGCGACGAGAGCGAGGACTTCTTCGTCGGGCGCACCCTGGACAGCGCCCTCAACGCGCTGCTGATCCAGGCGCGCCTGGAGCTGCGCTACAGCGCGCGCCAGCGTGGCGAAGCGGAGGACGGCATCGAGGAGCGGGCGCTGGGGATCGTCCGTGACTTCGCCCTGGCCCTGCCGCTGCTGCGCCAACTGCTGGACTCCGACGTGCTGGCCGCGTACCAGGGCGACCCGGCGGCGCGCAGCGTCGACGAGGTGCTGCTGTGCTACCCGGGGGTGCTGGCCATCATCCACCACCGCATGGCGCACCACCTGTACCGCGCCGGCCTGCCGCTGGTGGCGCGGATCATCTCCGAACTGGCGCACTCGGCCACCGGCATCGACATCCACCCCGGCGCGCAGATCGGCGGCAGCTTCTTCATCGACCACGGCACCGGCGTGGTGATCGGCGAAACGGCGATCATCGGCGAGCAGGTACGCATCTACCAGGCGGTCACCCTGGGCGCCAAGCGCTTCACCGCCGACGAGACCGGCCAACTGCACAAGGGCCAGCCGCGCCACCCCATCGTCGAGGACGAAGTGGTGATCTACGCCGGCGCCACCATCCTGGGGCGCGTCACCATCGGCAAGGGCTCCACCATCGGCGGCAACGTCTGGCTGACGCGCAGCGTGCCGCCGGGCAGCCAGATCAGCCAGGCCAGCCTGCAGCAGCAGGCCAACGACGCGGGGTTGGACTAGGCGTAGGGTGGATAATCGCGGACGGAGTCCGCTCCTGCGACCCTGCTTCCTGGAACCGTAGCGGACTCCGTCCACGATCGGTCCGATCCGTTGCACCGAACTATGCAACTGCACGGCCCTCGTAGGATGGGTTGAGCTTGCGAAACCCATGCGGTTGCGCTGATGGGTATCGCTTCGCTCAACGCCATCCTACGAAAAGCCGTGCTTCCTGGAACCGTAGGAGCAACTGTCTTGTGCCGAGGTGCTCTTCGTAGGGTGGGTTGAGCTTGCGAAACCCATGCGGTTGCGCTGATGGGTATCGCTTCGCTCAACGCCATCCTACGAAAAGCCGTGCTTCCTGGAATCGTAGGAGCAACTGTCTTGTGCCGAGGTGCTTTTCGTAGGATGGGTTGAGCTTGCGAAACCCATGCGGTCGTGGCGATGGGTATCGCTTCGCTCAACGCCATCCTACGAAAAGCCGTGCTTCCTGGAGCCGTAGGAGCAACTGTCTTGTGCCGAGGTGCTTTTCGTAGGATGGGTTGAGCTTGCGAAACCCATGCGGTTGCGCTGATGGGTATCGCTTCGCTCAACGCCATCCTACGAAAAGCGTCTTGGCGCGGCCTCGTCAGCGAGGCCCCTGCGCCGGCGCCAGCTTGTCCAGCACCTGCCGGGCCAGGGCGTGGTAAAGCGAGACCGGGGCGATCCAGCCGGAAATGCTGGCGGCCATGACCGTGGCGGCCAGCATGGGGATGAGCAGGTCGGGGCTGTGGGAGAGTTCCAGGACGATCACCGAGGCGGTCAGCGGCGAGCGGGTCACGCCGGCGAGGTAGGCGCCCATGCCCAGCAGCGCGCAGGTTTGCGGGTTGACGTCGGGCAACTGCGACAGCAGCGGGGCGAAGGCCGCGCCTATGCTCAGCGAGGGCGAGAACAGGCCGCCGGGGATGCCGGAGAGGTAGGACACCACGTTGGCCAGGAACTTCCACAGCACGAAGCCCTGGTCGGTCATCGGGTGGCCTTCGAGCAGGGCGCGGGTTTCCTCGTAGCCGGTGCCGAACACGTGGTTGCCCGAGGCCAGCCCCAGCAGCGCCAGCAGCAGGCCGCAGGCGGCGGCGAAGCGTACCGGCCAGCGCTCGCGCAGGCGAAACATGCGGCCCAGCCAGCCGGCCTGGGTGGGCAGCACCAGCTTGACGTAGAGCCCGCCCAGCAGGCCGCCGAGCAGGGCGCAGGCCGGCACCTCGCTCCAGCCCCAGCCGGCCGGCAGGCTGCCGCCGATTTCGCCGAAATAGGAGTAATGGCCCATCAGGCCGAGGGTGACGGCGCCGCCGATCAGCACCGCGGTCAGCACCAGGCCGCTGAAGCGCTGCTCGAAGGTGCGGCTGAGTTCCTCGATGGCGAACACGATGCCCGCCAGCGGGGTGTTGAAGGCCGCGGCGATGCCGGCCGCGCCGCCGGCGAGGATCAGCCCGGCGATGGTGCGCCGGCCATGCAGCCCCAGGCGCCGGCCGAAGGCGTAGATGACCGCGGCGCCGACGTGCACCGTGGGCCCTTCGCGGCCCACCGAGCCGCCCACCAGCAACGCGCCCAGTGTGAAGAGCATGCGCACGGCGGCCACCGGCAGCGCCAGCACCCGGGCGCGGAAGCGCCGCGAGGGCGACTCCAGCGCGGCGATCACCTGGGGAATGCCGCTGCCCTTGGCCTCGCCGAACCAGCGCTGGGTGATCCAGGCCAGCAGGGCGAAACCCGCCGGGGTGACCAGCAGCGGCAGCCAGGGCGCGATGCCGAGCATGCGCTTGAACAGCGCGAAGGACTGGTCCGCCAGCCAGGCGAAGGCCAGCGCCACCAGGCCCACCAGCAGCGCGCCGACCCAGAACGCCAGGCGCTGTCGCCATTCCAGCCAGCGTGGCCGTCGGAAGCGCCGGAGGCGGGCGGTGGGGGCGGGTTCTGCGTTGGCAGGGCTGGGCTGTTCGGACATCGACGGGGCCTGGATCGCGGGGCAAGGGCGGATTATGGCCGTCTTGCCATCGCCTTGCACTTCGCGTTCAGGCGTCTCCACGTTTTCCCGTGCAGGCGCTCGCCCTGCATGCGAATCGTGGGCGGAGACGCGATGTTATCCCGTAGGAACAACTGCCTTGCCCACTGCGCCGGGGTGCTCGCTCCTACGAAAAGCCGTGCTCGCCTGCCGCGCAGGAGCGGACTTTGTCCGCGATTGTGCCGGCAGGGTAGGCGATGGGTTTTGCAAATGTTCTGCCGGGACACATAGGTAACGCCTGGGGCGTTATGCGCCCTACGGTTGGGCTGGCGAGCGGGCATAAGAATGCCCTCGTCCTTCCTGAACGACAGGCCCCCGCCAGGGCCTGGTCCAGGAGCCTGGCCGGGCCCGGCGGGGAGCGCTCGCCCGCAACGTGGCGGGCCAGTAGGTCATTGCATCGGAACACGAGAGCCGCCCGCCCGGAACCGGGTGGGCGACACCCCAGGTATAGCCGATGGCTGTGGCCGCTTCGCTGGCGAAGTGTGGCGCAGTCGAGGGTTTCGAGAGTTCGCTGCGCCGGGCCGACGACACGCGGCCAGTCGGCGGCGGCCATCGACACGATGTTGGCGTCGCCGTGCAGGCGCCGGTGCTCCGGGGGCGTCATGTCGAACCAGCGCTGGTGCGCCCGGCCTGCGAGCAGGTGGCCGACGAACTGCGCAAGCAGGGCTACGAGGTGGAGGTGGAGGAGCGCGGCGACGGCCGCGTGAGCCTGGCGCTGGACCATGCCGGCGAAGGCCGCTTCCTCTACGAGGTGCGCCCGCGGGCCTTCGCCTCGCCCAGCTTCGTGGTGCAGGACAGCGACGAGGGCAACGACGCCCGCAAGTACTTCCGCGCCGAGGTACACCTGCGCGAAGGCGGCCAGGACTACGACATCATGGGTTGGAGCCGCGAGGACGTGATCGGCGACATCCTCGACCAGTACGAGCGCCACCTGCACTACCTGCACATGGTGCGCTGAAGCCTCCGGCGCGAGCAGCCCGCGGGGCGCTTCGCCGCGCTCAGCGCAGGTCCAGGCGGCGCGCCAGCTTGCGCAGGTTGCTCGGGTCCATCTTCAGCGCGCGGGCCGCCGCCGCCCACTTGCCGCCATGGCGCTGCAGCGCGCGTTGCAGCAGGCGGCGCTGGTAGTCGTCGACCACCTCCTGCAGGGAACGGGCGTCCTCGGTCGAGGGGGCGGGTATTTCGACGGCATCCTCGGCCGCCGGCAGCTCCAGGCCGAGCCCTGCCGCGTCGATGCTCAGCAGTTCGCGCCGCGAGGCCGCCTGGCTCAGGGTCTTGAGCGCCGCGCGGCTGATGAGATGTTCCAGCTCGCGCACGTTCCCCGGCCAGGCGTAGTCCAGCAGGGCCTGCTCGGCATCCGGCGTCAGGCGCAGGCAGCGCAGGCCCAGGCGGGTGCGGTTGAGTTCGAGGAAGTGCCCGGCCAGCACCAGCACGTCCTGGCCGCGCTCGCGCAACGGCGGGATGTGCACCGGGTACACCGACAGCCGGTGATAGAGGTCGGCGCGGAAGCGCCCGCCGCGCACCTCGTCGGCCAGGTGGCGGTTGGTGGCGGCGATGATGCGCACGTCGACGTGCTTGGGCCGGTCGGCCCCCAGGCGCTGGATCTCGCCGCCCTGCAGGGCGCGCAGCAGCTTGGCCTGGATCGACAGCGGCAGCTCGCCGATCTCGTCGAGGAACAGCGTGCCGCCGTTGGCCGCCTCGAAGCG
The DNA here is from genome assembly GCF_022760135.1 of Pseudomonas sp. M1. Taxonomy (NCBI): domain Bacteria; kingdom Pseudomonadati; phylum Pseudomonadota; class Gammaproteobacteria; order Pseudomonadales; family Pseudomonadaceae; genus Pseudomonas; species Pseudomonas sp. M1. Next base: position 3,635,450 of record NZ_CP094343.1, on the reverse strand, counting down.
GCCCTGACGGTCCTGGGCGGCGCCGGAGAAGGCGCCGCGCACGTGGCCGAACAGCTCGCTTTCGGCGAGGGTTTCCGGCAGCGCCGCGCAGTTCACGTAGACCAGCGGCTTGCGCGAACGCGGCGAGCTGGCGTGCAGGGCGCGGGCGAACAGCTCCTTGCCGACGCCGGTCTCGCCCTGCAGCAGCACCGGCAACTCGGAGTCGGCGACTATCTTCAGCTCGTCCAGCAACTGGTGCAGCACCGGGCTCTCGCCGAGGATGCCGGCGCCGGGTTCCAGGGCCGGCTCGGCCAGAACGCTGCGGGTCAGGCGCAGGCGGCGCACCTCGCTTTCCAGGCGGCCGACGCGCACGGCGGCCTCGATCAGCGGCGCGTAATGCTCCAGGCGCCGGACCAGCACCGGCGAGAAGCTGCCGGGGCGTAGGGCGTCCAGGGTCAGCGCGCCCCAGGCGCGGCCTTCCAGGTAGAGGCTCATGCCCATGCAGTCGTGTACCGGCAGGGGCTTGTCGGGGCTGTCCAGGAGCAGGCCGTCGTAGGGATCGGGCAGCTCGCTGTCGGCGCTGAACTGCAGCGGCTCGCGCTGCGCGAGGATGTGCGCCAGGCGCGGGTGGCTGGCCACGGCGAAACGCCGGCCGAGCACTTCGCGGTCCAGGCCCACGGCGGCCTGGGGCTGGAGGCTGTCGCCATCGAGCTGCAGCAGCACCACGGCGCTGCAGGCGAACTCGTCGCGCAAAGCCACCACCAGCCGCTGCAGGCGCTCGGCGGTGGGCAGGTCGTCGGCCAGGTCCGCCAGGAGCCTGTCCAACAATGAGGTATTTTTTACCTTTGCGAGGTCATTTGAACCCGTTCCGGGTGCGGTCATTTCGACTCGTGAGTTTCGCAAGTTATTGATCCTGAGAGGTTTATGGGATGGCACACAGCTTGCGATAGCGCAAGCAGTGCCTGACCAAGGAGCCATCCCATGCACGTCCCGCTCAGCAACATCCCAGGCCGCCGCGCCTACGTCAAATCCGCCAGCCCCATTCGCCCGGTCGCCGGGGAGGAGCGCCATCATGGGTGAATACCGCAAGTTGTGGTGGGCGCTGATCGCCGTGCTCGGCGTGACCTTCTGCATACTCGGCTGGTTCGGCCGCGAGGTCTACCGCCAGGCGCCGCCGATCCCCGCGCAGGTGCGCAGCGAGACCGGCGAAACCCTGTTCACCGGCACCGACATCCTCGACGGCCAGACCGCCTGGCAGAGCGTGGGCGGGATGCAGCTCGGCTCCATCTGGGGCCACGGCGCCTACCAGGCCCCGGACTGGACCGCGGACTGGCTGCACCGCGAGCTGAGCGCCTGGCTCGACATCGGCGCCCACGAGCAGTACGACAAGGCCTTCGGCGAACTGGACGGCGACCAGCAGGCCGTGCTGCTCGCCCGCCTGAAGCGCGAGTACCGCGGCAACCGCGCCGAAGATGGCGTGCTGACCTTGAGCGCTCGCCGCGTCGAGGCAATCCGCCACACCGCCGACTACTACATCGCGCTGTTCGGCGACGACCCGGCGTTGCAGCACAGCCGCAAGAGCTTCGCCATGAAGGAGGGCACCCTGCCGGACCTGGCGCGGCGCCAGGAGTTGACGCACTTCTTCTTCTGGACTGCCTGGGCTGCCGCCACCGAGCGCCCGGGCTCGGCCGCCACCTACACCAACAACTGGCCCCACGAGCCGCTGATCGGCAACCAGCCGACCGCCGAGAACGTCATGTGGTCCATCGTCAGCGTGGTGCTGCTGATCGCCGGGGTGGGCTTCCTGGTCTGGGCCTGGGCCTTCCTGCGCGGGCATGAGGAGGCGGAACCGGAGCCGCCGCTGCAGGACCCGCTCAGCCTGATGGCGCTCACCCCGTCGCAGCGGGCGCTGGGCAAGTACCTACTGCTGGTGGTCGGGCTGTTCGGCTTCCAGGTGCTGCTGGGCGGCGCCACCGCGCACTACACGGTGGAAGGGCAGGACTTCTACGGCATCCCGTTGTCGCAGTGGTTCCCCTATTCGCTGCTGCGCACCTGGCACATCCAGAGCGCGCTGTTCTGGATCGCCACCGGCTTCCTCGCCGCGGGGCTGTTCCTGGCACCCGTCATCAACGGCGGCAAGGACCCGAAACACCAGAAGCTCGGCGTCGACGTGTTGTTCTGGGCACTGGTCGTGGTGGTGGTCGGCTCGTTCATCGGCAACTACCTGGCCATCGCCCAGCTGATGCCGCCGGAGTGGAACTTCTGGCTGGGCCACCAGGGCTACGAATACGTCGACCTGGGGCGCCTGTGGCAGATCGGCAAGTTCCTCGGCATCGCCTTCTGGCTGCTGCTGATGCTGCGCGGCATCCTGCCGGCCTTCGCCAAGCCGGGCGACAAGAACCTGCTGGCGCTGCTGTCGGCCTCGGTGATCGCCATCGGCCTGTTCTACGGCGCCGGCCTGGCCTACGGCGAGCGCACCAACCTGTCGGTGATGGAGTACTGGCGCTGGTGGGTGGTGCACCTGTGGGTGGAGGGCTTCTTCGAGGTCTTCGCCACCACCGCGCTGGCCTTCATCTTCTCCAACATGGGCCTGGTCTCCGGCCGCGCCGCCACCACCGCCAGCCTGGCCTCGGCCTCGCTGTTCATGCTCGGCGGCGTGCCCGGCACCTTCCACCATCTGTACTTCGCCGGCACCACCACGCCGGTGATGGCGGTGGGGGCCACCTTCAGCGCCCTGGAAGTGGTGCCGCTGGTAGTGCTGGGCTACGAGGCCTGGGAGAACTGGCGCCTGAAGAACCGTGCCGCCTGGATGCAGCGGGTGAAATGGCCGCTGGCCTGCTTCGTCGCCGTGGCCTTCTGGAACATGCTCGGCGCCGGGGTGTTCGGCTTCATGATCAACCCGCCGGTGGCGCTCTACTACATCCAGGGCCTGAACACCACGCCGACCCACGCCCATGCCGCGCTGTTCGGCGTCTACGGCTTCCTCGCCCTGGGCTTCACCCTGCTGGTGCTGCGCTACATCCGCCCGCAGCTGCACTTCAACGAAAGGCTGATGAAGACCGCCTTCTGGTGCCTCAACGGCGGCCTGGTGCTGATGCTCGCCACCAGCCTGCTGCCCATCGGCATCATCCAGTTCCACGCCAGCGCCAGCGTCGGCCTCTGGTACGCCCGCAGCGAGGAGTTCATGCAGCAACCGCTGCTGCAAACCCTGCGCTGGGTGCGCACCTTCGGCGACCTGGTGTTCATCGTCGGGGCCCTGTCGATGGCCTGGCAGGTGGTGACCGGCGTGCTTTCCCCGAGCGGCAAGCCCGTGAAAGTCTTCGCGGAAGGAGGTGTGCAGGAACAGGTCTGACGATTCGTTAGGAATATGCGTTGGTAACGCACGCGGCCCGCCAGGGAGGTGGGCCGCGTGCGTTTTTGCATGTGTCCGTCGGCCCTGCCGATGGAATCGCGGACGGAGTCCGCTCCTACGGTGAGGCTTCTTTCGGTGATACCTATGGGCCTATTTCCCGGTTGCGGTTATTTGGATTCTCTTCAGCAGTTGCATTGAGCCGAAAATGACAATCGCATTTACCAGAAGGGCCGAAAGCAGCACGGTTGTCATGTATGCGTTATCCCAGATTATTATGTCAATGAAGCCATAACGTTCCGAAAGTTTCGAAAATATCCATTTCTCCGGTATCAGTGTATAAGTTAGTAGAAATATCGCTACATACGAAAATGCAAAGACATGCCAAAGCAATAGGAATTTCAAGGGCTTCATTCAGTAAACCTGTATTGTTCCATAAGAAATTAGCCCGCCGGATAGGGGCGTTGTCGGTGCTCTTAATAAAGCCTTGCGCAGGATAGCATAATGAAAATGATTTGGCAGTGTGATGCACCCATTGCTGACACCTTGATAACCAGCAGGGTGTAGTCTGAAGTTTCCGCGCCTCACATATTCGATAAAGGTGTAGTCATCGATTGTGCCGTCATCACGAAATAGGCCAAGCCAGAGCGTACGATCCGAGCCACTGAGTAAGGAGTTTATTTGGTCTCTCAAGATACCCATGGCGCCGCCTTTGGGTCTATTTACGATGTGGTATTTTCCTGGGGGCAAAGGGCCAATGTCTTGTAGTACAGCCGAGCCCGGGTTGTTTCTGTGTGGACCGGCATTGCCGGAATATGCTGGGAAGAAACCTATGCCGGGGCAGCTCAAGTTGGAAAGCCTTCCGCCATTAAGGTGAAAAGTACACCGGATCATCGTTTGCTCCTGCTATTGGAAAGGCAGGGGCTTGAGGTATCGAGTTCTTTCTCGAAGATAAGCACCGTGTAGATACTGGGTTCCGTTTTTAGCCATGGATATGCAGGAATTACCATGCAAGCTTCCTTGTTCAATTATCCGTATTTGGTGTGCGGAACTTATGTGGCGTGAAAAGTTGCGTCAACCAAGATGACTGGCAAAGGAAAATTCACTTGTATGATTCAGCTCGGGGGCGGAAAAAGATGAAGTCCCAGGCACCACAATCTGCGGCTATGAAGTTTTAGCGGCTATGGCTGGTTGCGCCGCAGGCATTGCCCGGATTCGGCAAGGCTGCGCCTAGACGCTTTTCATAGGCTGGGCTGGCGGCCCCGGTCAGTCATTGGGGTCGATCAGCCCCTGGCGCACCGCGTAGAGCACCAGGTTGGGCACGTCGTGGATGCGCAGGCGGCGCATGATCTGGGCGCGGTGGGCTTCCACCGTTTTCACGCTCAGGCCCAGGCCGGTGGCGATGGCGCGGGTGGAGGCGCCGCGGCTGATCAGGCGGAGGATCTCGATCTGCCGCTGGGTCAGCTCGGGGTCGTTGGCCGCCGGCTTCTGCCGGGCCAGGGCCTGGGCGATGACCGGGGCGGCGATGGCCGAACTCAGGTAGCGCTGGCCGCGGCCCACGGCGCGCAGGGCCATGTGCAGTTCGTTGAGGGCGGCGTCCTTGAGCAGGTAGCCCTGGGCGCCGCGCTCCAGGGCCGCGAGCACCACCTCGGCGTCGGTGTGCATCGACAGCATCAGCACCCGCGAGGCCGGCGCCACGCTGCCCAGTTCGCACAGGGCGTCCAGGCCGCTGGAGCCTTCCATGGTGACGTCCAGCAGGATGATGTCCGGGCGCAGGGCACGGGCCAGTTCCACCGTCTGGCGGCCGTTCTCCGCTTCGCCGATGATCTCGTAGCCCTCCAGGCTGGCCACCATGGCGCGCACGCCGAAGCGGATCAGCGCATGGTCGTCGGCCAGCAGCAGGCGGCAGCTCATGGCCGTGCGACCTGCCCCCGGGCGTTCGCCGGGCCCTGGGCAGTCGACCGTTGTGGGTTCATTGCGACAAGCTCCTGTATCCATGTTCCATGGCCGCGCGCGACGGCCTTCGCTTCAGGACAGAGCCTTTTTTCCGGCCAAGGTTCGGCTCTTGCGCGCGGGCGGCGCGCTCATTCGTCGCCGCCCGCGAACTGAAGGATAGCCCGTGGCAGGTTGGCCAGCCGCTCGCTGGCCTGGGCGGCGCCCAGCCGCAGCGCTTCGCGCGGCATGCCGAACACCACGCAGCTGGCCTCGTCCTGGGCCAGGGTGCGCGCGCCGGCCTCGCGCATGCTCAGCAGGCCGCGGGCGCCGTCGTCGCCCATGCCGGTCATGATCACCCCCAGGGCGTCGGGCCCGGCGTGCCGCGCCACCGAACGGAACAGCACGTCCACCGAGGGCTTGTGGCGGTTGACCGGCGGGCCGTCGAGCACTTCGACCAGGTAGTGCGCGCCGCTGCGCCTGAGCTGCATGTGCAAGCCGCCCGGCGCCACCAGGGCCAGGCCCGGACGCAGGCGGTCCAGGTGGCGCGCCTCGCGTACTTCGATGCGGCACAGGCCGTCCAGGCGCTGGGCGAAGGCGGCGGTGAACTTCTCCGGCATGTGCTGGACGATGACGATGCCCGGGCAGTCCTCCGGCAGTTGGCGCAGCACCTGCTCCAGCGCCTGGGTGCCGCCGGTGGAGGTGCCCAGGGCGACGATGCGCTCGCCGGCGAACCGGCCGCTGCGGGTGGCTGGCGGTACGGCCGTGGCCGGCGTGCGCGGCGGCGTGGCCCGTGGGTGGCTGCGGGCGGCCGCCTCGATCTGCCGGATGAGTTCGCCGGCCAGTTGCTGCAGGCTTTCGCGCAGGCCCACGCTGGCCTTGGCGAAGACGCCCACGGCGCCGGCCGCCAGGGCCTCCAGGGTGACGGCCGCGCCGGCCTGGGTGAGGGTGGAGCAGATGATCGCCGGCGTCGGCCGCTCGGCCATGATCCGGCGCAGGAAGGTGATGCCGTCCATGCGCGGCATCTCCACGTCCAGCACCAGCACGTCCGGCCATTGCTGGCGCATCTTCTCCAGGGCGAACAGCGGGTCGGCCGCCTGGCCGATGACCTGGATGCCCGGGTGCCCGCCCAGGCAGGCGGTGAGCACCTGGCGCACCAGCGCCGAGTCGTCGACGATGAAGACCTTGATCACGCCCGTGCTCCTCTCATCGCGTGCGTTCGAAGACCGACGGGCACAGCGTGCGCACCGGCAGGCCCAGGCCGTGCAGGCTCTCGGCGTGGCCGATGAACAGCAGCCCGCCCGTCGCCAGGCGCTGCAACAGCCGGGCGAGCATGCCGCGCTTTTCCTCGGCGCCGAAGTAGATCAGCACGTTGCGCAGGAAGATGACTTCGAAGGGGCCGACGTCCGCCGGCAGTTCGCGGGCCAGGTTCAGTTCGGCGAAGGCCACCCGCTCGCGCAGGTGCGCGCCGATGCGGAAGTTGCCGGCGCTTTCGCCGATGCCGCGCTGGCAGTGGCGTTCCAGCCAGCCCCGCGGCAGGTGGGCCGCCTGTTCCATCGGGTAGATGGCGCGCCGGGCCTTGTCCAGCACCCGCAGGCTGAGGTCGGTGGCCAGGATGGACCAGTCCGCCGCGCCGCGCTCGGCCAGGGTCATGGCCATGCTGAAGGCTTCCTGCCCCGAGGAGGCGGCGGCGCTCCACAGCCGCAGCGGCCGGCGCCGGCGCGCGGCCCAGTCGCCGAGCACCTCGAAGTGCTGCGGCTCGCGGAAGAAGAAGGTCTCGTTGGTGGTGAGCAGGTCCACCACCAGGCGCCGCTCGGCGGCCTCGGCCGGCTGCGCCAGCAGGCGCAGGTAGGCGCCGTAGTCGGGCTGCCCGCGCGCCCGCAGGCGGCACATCAGGCGGCCAGCCATCAGGGTACGTTTCTGTTCGCCCATGCGGATGCCCGATGCCTGCTGCATCAGGCGCTGCAGGCGGCGGAAGTCCTCGTCGCCCAGGCGCGGCAGGTTGCGCGTGGGCATCAGCCGGCCTGCGCGGCCAGGCCGAGCTGGCGGATGTCGTCCAGCGACAGCGCGCGGCGCACGTCGAGGACGATGGTGAAGCCCGCCTCGTCGCGGGCCATGCCGGCGATGAACTCGGTGCGGATGCCGGCGCCGAACGGCGGCGCCGGCTCGATGCTGGCGGCCTCGATGTCCAGCACCGCGTCCACGGCGTCCACCACCAGCCCGGTGCGCTGCTGGGTGTCGCCCAGGTCGAGTTCGATGATGACGATGCAGGTGCGCTTGTCCGGCACGCTCAGCGGCATGCCGAAGCGGGCGGCCAGGTCCAGCACCGGCACCACGTTGCCGCGCAGGTTGATCACGCCGTGGATGAAGCCGGGCATCATCGGCACCGCGGTGACCTGGCCGTATTCGATGATCTCGCGCACCAGTTCGATGGGCAGCGCGTAGCGCGCCTGGCGCACGCGGAACGACAGGTGCTGTACCGCGCCGGGCGCCGTGCTCTGCAGGTTGTCCATGCTCGCTTTCCTCAGTCGAAGCTGACGAACTGGCCTTCGTCCACCCGCGCGGCGGTCGCCTTGCGCATCGGTCGATGGGGTTCGCGCGGTGTGCTGGCGACGCTGCCGCGGTAGGGCGCGTGGGCGCGGGCCTGCTCGTCGAAGCGGAAGTAGCCGATCAGCTCCAGCAACTGGCTGGCCTGGGCGTTCATTTCCTCGGCGGTGGCGGCCAACTCCTCGGAGGCCGAGGCGTTCTGCTGGGTGATCTGGTTCATCTGGCCCATGGCGATGTTGATCTGCCCGGCGGCGGCGCTCTGCTCCTGGGATGCGGCGGTGATTTCCTGGACCAGGTCGGAGGTCTTCTGGATGTTGGGCACTATCTCGTCGAGCAGGTGGCCGGCCTGCTCGGCCAGCTGCACGCTGCTGCCGGCCACGCCGCCGATCTCCTGCGCGGCCACCTGGCTGCGCTCGGCCAGCTTGCGCACCTCGGCGGCCACCACCGCGAAGCCCTTGCCGTGGTCGCCGGCGCGGGCCGCTTCGATGGCGGCGTTGAGGGCCAGCAGGTTGGTCTGGTAGGCGATGTCGTCGATGATGCCGATCTTGTCGGCGATCTGCTTCATGGCCTGGACCATCTCGCGCACCGCGCGGCCGCCGTCCACCGCGTCGCTGGCGGCCTTGCCGGCGATGCCGTCGGTGACCTGGGCGCTCTCGGTGTTCTGCGCGATGGAGGCGGACATCTGTTCCACCGAGGCGGTGGTTTCCTCGACGCTGGCGGCCTGCTCGGTGGCCGCCTGGCTGAGGGACTGGGAGGTGGCGCTGACTTCCTCGGAGGCCGAGGAGAGGGCGTCGGCGGCGCCGCGCACGTCGCCCATGACGTTGCGCAGGCGCTCGGCCAGGTGGCCCATGGAGCCCAGCAGGCGGCCGGTCTCGTCCGCGCTGTCGACCTCCACGCGCACGCCCAGGTCGCCCTCGGCGAGGCTGTTGGCCACGCCCATGGCGCGGTTGAGCGGGCGCACGATGCTGCGCGTGACCAGGATGCCGATGGCGAAGCCCAGGCCGGCGGCGACCAGCACCAGCACGATCATCTGCAGGCGCGAGGCGAGGTAGATGTCGGTGATGCTGTCGTTGGCCTGGCGGGCGCGGAGTTTCTTCTGCTCCACCAGCGCGCTCATGTTGTCGTCGGCGGCGTTGCTCAGCTGGCGCAGCTTCGGCAGCAGGGCGCTGGCCTCGCTGCCTTCGTCGAGGCGGCCGCTGGCCTTGTTCAGGTCGAGGATGTGCAGGGCGGTCTTCTCGTACTCCGCCAGTTGCTGGTCCAGCTGCGCCAGGCGCGCCTTGGCTTCGTCGCTGACGAAGCTGGCGCGGGCCGCCTCCAGGTTGTCGTGCAGGGTCTTGATGGCCTGGGGCACCTGGGCCATGGTCGCGTCGCGTTCCTCGACGCTGGCGGCCAGCAGCGAGCTGCGCAGGTGGCGGCCGATGTACACCAGGTTGAGGTTGGCCACCTGCATGGCGTCGAGGGCGAGCATCTCGCGGTTGTACATCTGGTCGGAGAGGTCGTTGACCTTGCTCAGGTTGAAGATGCCCAGCGCGCCCACCGCGGTGGTCAGGGCCACCACCAGGGAGAAGCCGGCGATCAGGCGGATGCCGATCCGGAGGTTACGGATGAATTTCATGGGGTGTCTCCTGCGCACCGGCGGCTTGCGGGTGCCTGTGGCTCTGCTGTGGATCGCTGTCCACGGGGTGGTGCGTCGGCTGTTCGTCGAGGCTGGCGAAAAGCGTGGCGATATCGAGGATCAGGGCGACCTGGCCGGAGCCGAGGATGGTCGAGCCGGCGATGCCCTGCAGGTGCTGGAACAGCGGGCCGAGCGGCTTGATCACCGTCTGCAGCTCGCCGTGCAGGTGGTCGACCACGAGCCCGGCCTGCTGCCGGCCGTGGCTGACCACCACTATGTTGCGGCGCCCGCCGCGGCTGCCCGGCAGGCCGAAGTGCGCGGCCAGGTCGATGCACGGCAGCGGCCGGCCGCGCAGGTCGATGTAGCCGCAGGCGCCGTCGCCGGCGTGGGGCGGCAGCTCCATGCATTCGGTGACCAGGCCCAGCGGCACCACGAACTGTTCGTCGCCCAGGCTCACCTGGAAGCCGTCGATGATCGCCAGGGTCAGCGGCAGGCGAATGCGGAAGGTGCTGCCCTGGCCTGCGCGCGAGTCGATCTCGATGCTGCCGCGCAGCGCTTCGATGGCGCTGCGCACCACGTCCATGCCCACGCCGCGGCCGGACAGGTCCGAGACGCTGTCGGCGGTGGAGAAGCCGGCGGCGAAGATCAGCCGCTGCAGCTCCTGCTCGCCGAGGGTGGCGCCGGCCTCGATCAGGCCCCGCTCGACGGCCTTGGCGCGGATGCGCCGGGTGTCCAGGCCGCGCCCGTCGTCGCTGACTTCGATGACCACCGTGCCCGACTCGTGGAAGGCGTTCAGGCGCAGCAGGCCCTCGGGCGCCTTGCCCGCCTCGATGCGCTGCCCGGCCGGCTCGATGCCGTGGTCCATGGCGTTGCGCACCAGGTGGGTGAGCGGGTCGGCCAGCTTGTCGATCACCGACTTGTCCAGCTCGGTGTCGGCGCCGTGGATCTCCAGGCGGATGCGCTTGTCCAGTTGCTGGCTGACGTCGCGCACCACGCGGTGGAAGCGCGAGAAGGTCTCGCCGATCTCGACCATGCGCAGCTTCAGCGCCGCCTCGCGGATCAGCTCCACGTGGCGGTTGACCGTCTGCGCGCTTTCGCTGCTGGCGCTGTCGCCGCTGGCGCGGGCGTGCAGTTGGGCGGCGGCCGCGCTGATCACCAGTTCGCCCACCAGGTTGATCAGCTCGTCGAGCTTGTGCGCGGCGACGCGGATCAGGCTGCTTTCCGGGGCGCGCTCGCGGGCCTTCTGCTGTTGCGCCAGGGCGGCGTTCACCGCCTGCGCCGGCACCAGCCCCTGGTCCACCAGCACGCTGCCCAGGGCGGGCTTGAGCGCGTCGCTGTGCTGCGCCTGCAACGCCAGGCCGCGGGCCAGGTCCTGCTCGTCGAGCAGGCCGCTGGCGACCAGGATGGCGCCGATGCGCTCGTCGCTTTCCGGCAGCTCGCGCATCAGCGCCAGGTAGTCGTCCACCTGGCTGCCCGGCGGCAGGAGGCGCAGGCTGCAGAAATCGCGGATGAATTCGAAGGCTTCCTCGATGGCGGCGCGTTCCGCCGAGGTGCACAGGGCGATCTCCAGGCCCAGGTAGCAGCGCTCGGCGTCGAGCTCTTCCAGCGCCGGCACGGCGTCGTCGATCAGGTGCAGGCAGAGCACCTCGCCCAGGCGGCCGAGGTAGCGCACGAAAGTGGCGGGGTCGAAGCCGTTGCGCAGCAGCTCGCCGTCGAAGCGCAGCGAGATGTGCCAGGCGCCTTGCGCCTCGCAGCTGGCGCAGGCGTCCAGGCGGCCGCGGGCCGGGCAGTCGATGGCTTGCGTGGGGATCAGTTCCGGCTCGTTGCCGGTCAGCGCGGCCAGGGCATCTAGCAGTTCGCGCTGGTGCGCCGCGTCTACCGGCAGCTCGCCGCTGGCCGGGTCGATCAGCGCGACCATCGAGGTGATCTCGTCCAGGCAGCGCAGCATCAGCGAGACCAGCTCGGCGGTCAGTGCGCGCTCACCGTCGCGCACGGCCATCAGCAGGTTTTCCAGGTGGTGGGTGAAGTTCACCAGCGGCAGCAGCGAGAACAGTCCGGCCGAGCCCTTGAGGGTGTGCATGGCGCGGAACAGGCGGGTGATGGCCTCGCCGTCGGCCGGGTTGCGCTCCAGCTCCAGCAGGCATTCCTCGGCCTGCCGCGCCAGGTCGCGGGCCTCTTCGATGAAGCCGCGCAGCAGTTCGCTCCATTGTTCGCCGTCGAGCATGGCATCAGGCCTCGGGCTGGGCCGCCGCGGCGGCGTAGGGCAGGGCGGCGTGCAGCCGCAGCAGGTCGACCAGTTCGCGCACCGCCTCGCTGGGCGCGTGCAGCGCCAGTACGGCGCCGTGGCGCTGCAGTTGCGTGCGCAGTGCCAGCAGCAGTTGCACGCCGGCGGTGTCGATCTCGTCGAGGCGGGACAGGTCCAGCGGCCATTGCCCGGCCACTTCCAGGCGGGCGCCGGCGACCGCCTCGCGCAGGGCGGCGCAGGCCTGGCCCACCTCGTAGATGGTCAGGCTGCCGGCCAGCGCCAGGGGGCGGCCGGGCTCGTCGCAAAGGTGCAGCATCTCAGCCCACCAGCCGGTCCACGGCGGCCAGCAACTGGGCCGGCTGGAACGGCTTGACGATCCAGGCGCGGGCGCCGGCGGCCTGGCCTTCGGCCTTCTTGCCCTGTTCGCTTTCGGTGGTGAGCATGACGATGGGCGTGAAGCGGTACTCGGGGCGCGCCTTCAGCGCCTTGACCAGGCCGATGCCGTCGAGGTTGGGCATGTTCAGGTCGCTGATGACCAGGTGCACCTTCTGGCCGCCGAGCTTGGCCAGGGCGTCGCGGCCGTCGACGGCCTCGATGACCTGGTGGCCGGCGCCGGCGAGGGTCATCTTGACCAGTTGGCGCATGGACGTGGAGTCGTCGACGATGAGAATGGTCTTGGCCATGTTGGGCTCCGGGGCGATCAGAAGAAGGTGACGTCCGAGGCGGCGCCGCGGCTCGCCGGGCGGGCGCTGCGTTCCTCGTCGGTGGTGAACTGGCGGCGCATCTCGCCGAGCCAGCGTTGCGGCTGGGCGAGGGCGGCATCGCTGCTGGCGACGGCCTGGTGCAGGCGGCCGATGTCGCCCTGCAGGTGGTCGAGGATCTGGTCGCTGCGGTCCTGGAACTGCAGGCCGACGATGATTTCCTGGATGTCCGCCTGGGTGACGCGGGTGTCGTGCTGCAGCTCGCCGGCGCTGGCGCTGAGCGCTTCGAGGTTGCGCGAGAGGTTCCGCAGGATGTCGGCGGCGACGCCGTCCAGGTAGTCGAGGTTGTCTTCCTCGCGGCTGGACAGCTCCTGCGCCGCGGTGACGGTGGCGTGGATGGCCTGATTGATCTCGCCGACCTTCTCGACCATGCGCTGGCCGGTCTCGGCCGAGAGCCTGGACAGCTTGCGCACCTCGTCGGCCACCACCGAGAAGCCGCGCCCGTACTCCCCGGCGCGGGCCGCCTCGATGGCGGCGTTGAGGGCCAGCAGGTTGGTCTGGCTGGCAATGTCCTGCACGTGCTTGGACATACCCTGCAGCTCGCTGGCGTAGCCGCTGAGGTTGCCGATGGTGGCCAGCAGCTCGTTCTTGCGCACGCTGGCGGCGTGGAAGGCCTCGGTGACTTCGTGCAGGCGCTGCTGGGCCTGGCGCAGGTCGTGGCTCAGGCCTTCGCCGCCGGTGACGCTCTCGGAGCGGGCCAGTGTCTGCTGCAGGCGCTCGGCCAGGGCGGCGAAGCGCGCGAACAGCTCGCCGACGTTGCCGGCCAGCAGCTTGCGCACCTGCTCCAGGTTCTGCTGCCAGGCCGGCAGCACGGCGTGCAGCAGGGGCTGGCAATCGACGGCGGCAGGCGCCTCGGCGGCGGGCGCGGGAAGTTCGGCCGGCCGCTGCGCGCGGGGACGCAGCACGATGCCGGCGGCGCCGGCCATGGCCAGCCCGGCCGCGGCCAGCCATGGCTGGGCGAAACCCAGGCCGGCGAGGCCCAGGGCGATTCCTGTCCAGAAGATCGAATAGGCGAACACGGCGGCGCTCACGCAGTGGGGGATATGGCTGCGAACGATAGGGCCGGCGCGGCGGCGCGAAAATCGGGGAAACCCCTACGGGCCCCTAGGGGGAGGTGAGGGCGGGGCGTAGGGGGCCATTTCAAGAGCCCCTCACCCTAACCCTCTCCCGCAAGCGGGAGAGGGGACGTTGGGCAGGAACGGGCATTACGGCGTCAGCCGGCGGCTCCAGCGTTGCCGACTGGCATCGAATCCTCTTCCGGCACGGACTGGCCCCCTTCAGGATGGGGGGCTCAGCCACGTAGGGCGAATAACCGTTCGCGGTTATCCGCCGTTTGACCATGGCCGAATCCCCCTCGGAGGTGAGCTGGAAACGCCACCCCGCATCGCCGGAAAACGCCAACGCATCATGTGCCACGAAAAAAAGGGCCCACCTCACGGAACAACGAGGTGGGCCCCGAAAAGTGCCAGACAGGCACGCGGGAGGGATCCGTCCCTGGATCGGGTAAATCAGGCCCGCAGGCGGCACTCGCGGCGCGGGTCGAACAGGCGGTCGCAGTGCTGGCCGGTGGCGGCGCTCATCCGTTCGGCGGCCTCGGGGTCGTCGGCGAAGGGCAGCAGCGCCGCCTGCTGCAGGTCGTGGCGGCTGGCGCGGCGCAGGTGCAGGCAGGGGGCGACGGCCACGACCAGCAGCGTGGCCAGGGCGAGCAGCAGTTGCATGGCGGGGTTCCTCAGGCGGCGCTGGCGATGGGCATGCGGTCGATGCGCTGGCCGGCGCGCACGGTCAGCCAGGTGTTGCCGGCCATCAGGAACATGCCGCTGGCGAACAGGGCGCCGCCGAACAGCCGCACCATGTAGCCGGGGTGGCTGGCCTGCAGGGCTTCGACGAAGGAGTAGGTGAGGGTGCCGTCGGCGTTGACCGCACGCCACATCAGGCCCTGGGTGATGCCGTTGACCCACATCGAGGCGATGTAGAGCACGGTGCCGATGGTGGCGAGCCAGAAGTGCGCGTTGATCAGCCCGACGCTGTACATCCGCTCGCGGCCGTAGAGCTTGGGGATCATGTGGTACAGCGCGCCGATGGAGATCATCGCCACCCAGCCCAGCGCCCCGGCGTGTACGTGGCCGATGGTCCAGTCGGTGTAGTGGGACAGCGAGTTCACCGTCTTGATGGCCATCATCGGGCCTTCGAAGGTGGACATTCCATAGAACGCCAGGGACACCACCAGGAAGCGCAGGATCGGGTCGGTGCGCAGCTTATGCCAGGCGCCGGAGAGGGTCATCATGCCGTTGATCATGCCGCCCCAGCTCGGGGCCAGGAGGATCAGCGACATCACCATGCCCAGGGACTGCGCCCAATCGGGCAGGGCGGTGTAGTGCAGGTGGTGCGGGCCGGCCCAGATGTACAGGGTGATGATCGCCCAGAAATGCACGATGGACAGGCGGTAGGAGTACACCGGCCGCTCGGCCTGGCGCGGCACGTAGTAGTACATCATGCCGAGGAAGCCCACCGAGAGGATGAAACCGACCACGCTGTGGCCGTACCACCATTGGATCATGGCGTCGGTGGCGCCGGAGTAGATCGGGTAGGACTTCAGCAGGCTGACCGGGCGCGCCAGGTGGTTGACCACGTGGACCATGCCGGTGACCACGATGAAGGCGCCGTAGAACCAGTTGCCCACATAGATGTGCTGCACCTTGCGGCGGGCGATGGTGCCGAAGAACAGGTAGGCGTAGGCGATCCACACCACGGTGACCCAGAGCGCGATGGGCCACTCCATCTCGGCGTATTCCTTGGAGGTGGTGATGCCCAGCGGGTAGCTCGCCAGCATCGCCAGGATGCTCGCCTGCCAGCCCCAGAACACGAAGTTGGCCAGGCTGTCGGAGACCAGGCGCACCCGGCAGGTGCGCTGCACTACGTAGAAGGAGGTGGCGAACAGCGCGCTGCCGCCGAAGGCGAAGATCACCAGGTTGGTGTGGATCGGGCGGATGCGCCCGAAGCTGGTCCAGGGCAGGCCGAGGTTGAGTTCCGGCCACACCAGCTGGGCGGCGATCACCACGCCCATGCTCATGCCCAGCACGCCCCAGAACAGGGTGGTGAGGGTGAAACGGCGGACGATCTCGTAGTTATAGGTGTCGTTCTTGTCGAGGGCTTGCACGCTGGCCATCTTGGGTTCCGTCGAAATGCGCGGTGACTGGCTGCTCCCCCCACTGCACGGGGAACGTGGCAGCGGGTGCAAGACCCTGGTCGGAGTGGGGGGCCAGAACCTTTGCAGGGAGCCGATACAGTCTGCGGAACGTCAAGGCATGCAACAAATTAATAATAATGAAGGCTGAATAAACTTATTTTGATATGAACGCTGCGACCGTCGCCCGCGCGACCCTTTGCCGCAGGCGGGCATGGGCAAGGAAAGTGTGGCTTGCAGGGGGTAGATCCGGTTTTTCGAATACGGCTTACATATTCATTTTAATGAACTAATCGGCCATTATATTTCATTTAAATTCAGTTAAGCCCAAGGCCTACCATTGTCCTGTCGCCGCTCTGCCTTGCGGCTTCAGGAGTACCGCCATGCCTCATCCCGCGCTGAACACCCCCCTGGTCGAACTCCTGGGTTGCCGGGTCCCCATCCTCTGCGCCGGCATGGGCGGCGTGGCACGCCATGAACTGGTCGCGGCGGTGAGCAACGCCGGCGGCTTCGGCTGCCTGGGCATGGTGCGCGAGCCGGTGGCGCTGATCCGCCGCGAGGTGGCGGCCTACCGCGAGCTCAGCCACGAACCCTTCGCCGTCAACCTGATCCCCGCGGCCACTCCCGCCGAACTGCTGGAGGCGCAGGTGGCCGTCTGCCTGGAGCTGCGGGTGCCGGCGGTGGCGCTGTTCTGGGACGTGCAGGCCGACGTGGTCCGCCGCTTCAAGGACGCCGGCATGCTGGTGCTGCACCAGGTGGGTAACCGCGCCGATGCCGAGGCCGCGCTGCGCGCCGGGGTGGACGTGCTGATCGCCCAGGGCGTGGAAGCCGGCGGGCACGTGCGCGGCCAGGTTTCCACCTTCGCGCTGGTGCCGGAGCTGGTGGCTCTGGGCGAGGTGCCGGTGGTGGCCTGCGGCGGCATCGCCAGCGGCGCCGCCATCGCCGCTGCGCTGGCCCTGGGCGCCCAGGGCGTGGCCTGCGGCTCGGCCTTCCTCGCCACCGACGAATCCTACGCCCACGACTACCACAAGCGCTGCCTGGTCGAGGCCGAGGCGGAGCAGACGCTGCTGACCGAGGCCTTCTTCCGCAACTGGCCGATGCCGGCGCCGGTGCGCGTGCTGCCCAACGCGGTGACCCGCGGCGACTACGCGAACCTGCACGAGCGCCGCGAGACGCCGGTTATCGGCGAGCAGGACGGCGGCCCCATCTACCTGTTCTCCACCGACTCGCCGTTGCGTGGCGCCTATGGCCGCTTGGAGGACATGCCGATCTACGCCGGCCAGTCCTGCGCCCAACTGCACGACATCCGCCCGGCCGCCGAGCGCCTGGAGCAGCTGGTGGCGGAAGCCGATGCCAGACTGGCGCGCCTGCAGGGCGGCGATGAAGACGCCGACCTCGTCGACTGGCTGCAGGAGTTGCTGAGCGCCGAGCGCGCCGGCGCCCGGGTGATGCTCGACAGCGCCCGGCAGACCGAGGACCCACGACTTCTGGAGCGCCTGCACGCGCTGCACCAGGGCGAGGCGGAAAGCTGTCGCCGCCTGCGCCGCAGCCTGCAGCGCCTGGGCGCTGAGCCCGGACGCGAACTGGGCGCCTTCCATGCCAAGGCCATGGCCATCGAGGAGATGGCCGAGCGCCTGCGCTTCGTCGCCCGCGGCCAGCGCTGGGTGGCGCGGCGCCTCGCCCAGCGCCTGCCGCGCATCCGCCAGGCCTGGCTGCGCGAGGAACTGCGCGCGGTCCTGCGCCTGCACCGCGACGACGCCTGAGCGCCAACGGATATCTAGAAAACACAAGGGAAACACCATGCCTTCCGAGCTCTCCACCTCCCGCCCGACCCCGGCGGCTGCCGACAGCCGCGCCCAGCGTTTCGCCCGCTCGCTACTCGAGCAGGCCGGCCTGGGCCTGGACGGCCACCAGCCCTGGGACATGCGCCTGAACCACCCCGGCGTGCCGCAACGCGCCCTGGCCCAGGGCAACCTCGGCCTCGGCGAGGCCTACATGGACGGCGACTGGGACTGCGACCAACTCGACGAGTTCTTCGCCCGCCTGCTGCGCAGCGGCGTGGTCGACCAGGTCAGCCCGGCCTCGCTGATCTTCCACGCCCTGCAGGCGCGCCTGTGCAATCTGCAGACGGCGAACCGCGCCTGGGCGGTGGGCGAGCGCCACTACGACCTGGGCAACGACTTCTACGCCGCCATGCTCGACCCGCGCATGACCTACACCTGCGGCTACTGGAAGGACGCCGAGGACCTGGCCCAGGCCCAGGAGGCCAAGCTCGATCTGGTGTGCCGCAAGCTCGACCTGCGCCCGGGCATGCGCGTGCTGGACATCGGCTGCGGCTGGGGCAGCTTCATGGCCTTCGCCGCCGAGCGCTACGGCGTGGAATGCGTGGGCGTGACCATCTCCCGCGAGCAGTGCGAATGGGCGCGCAAGCGCTACGCCGGGCTGCCGCTGGAGTTCCGCCTGCTGGACTACCGCGACCTCGACGAGCGCTTCGAACGCATCGTCAGCATCGGCATGTTCGAGCACGTCGGGCGCAAGAACCACCGCACCTTCATGGAAGTCGCGGCGCGCTGCCTGGACGACGACGGCCTGTTCCTGTTGCACACCATCGGCAAGAACCAGCGCCGCAGCGTGCCGGACCGCTGGATCGACAAATACATCTTCCCCAACGGCGACCTGCCCTCCATCGGCCAGATCGGCGACGCCGCCGACGGCCTGCTGGTGGTGGAAGACCTGCACAACTTCGGCGCCGACTACGACCGCACGCTGATGGCCTGGGCACGCAACTTCGAGGCCAACTGGCCGCGCTTCGCTGAGGAGCTGGGCGAGCGCTTCTACCGCATGTGGCGCTACTACCTGCTGTCCTGCGCGGGGGCCTTCCGGGCGAGGGATATCCAGCTGTGGCAGTGGGTGCTGTCGCGGCGAGGGGTCTTGGGTGGGTATCGGCGGGTGAGCTGAAGGGGCTCCCCGGGCTTCGGTGCCAAGGCAGAGCGCCCTCTCCCTAACCCTCGGCTGCGCGCCCCGCCCTGAAGGGAGAGGGGACCGTTCGGTGTGCGCTGGTGTTTCCGTGTCAGCCGATATGCGCCGGCGTAAACCAATTCTTCCAGCAGGCACAGACAAGCCCCCTCTCCCTTCAGGGAGAGGGCGGGGGGAGAGGGTTGCGGACCTTCACCCAACACCACTCCCCACCGGAAAAAACCACCGTCATTCCCCCAGCAGTCCCCCCCACCCTGGTTTAGAATGCCGCCACCCGCCCCCAGCCCCGCCCCACAGCATGGACATCGACCTCACCCGCACCTTCCTGGAAATCGCCCGCCACGGCAGCTTCGTCGCCGCCGCCGAGCGCATGCACGTCACCCAGACGGCCATCACCGCGCGCATCCAGAAGCTGGAAAGCCACCTCAACTGCAAGCTGTTCGTGCGCAACCGCGCTGGCGCGCGCCTGACCGCCGACGGCGAGGCTTTCATCATCTACGCCAACCAGATGTTGCAGACCTGGGAAGCCGCGCAGCGCGACCTGCCGCTGCCCGAGGGCGTGGACAACGTGCTGCACATCGGCGGCGAGGTGAGCCTGTGCAACCCGCTGATGCTGCGCTGGGTCAGCCGCATCCGGCAGACCATCGACAGCTACGCGGTGCGCGCCGAGATCGGCAGCGGCGAGGCCCTGCTGCGCCAGTTGGAGCTGGGCGTGCTGGACGCCGCGCTGGTGTACCAGCCGCACTACTGGCCGGGCATGCAGGTGGAGCAGTTGCTGGAAGAGAAGCTCATCCTGGTGCGCGCCAAGAACCCCGAGCCCTACGTGTACATCGACTGGGGCGAGGGCTTCCGCCAGCAGCACGACAGCGCTTTGCCGGACAAGGCCCGCGCGCCGGTGGCCTTCAACCTCGGGCCGCTGGCGTTGCAGTACATCCTGGAGAACGGCGGCTCGGGCTACTTCCGCACGCGGGTGGTGCAGAGCTACCTCGACAAGGGCGTACTGCGCCGCGTGCCGCGTGCCCCGGAGTTCAGCTACCCGACCTACCTGGTGTATTCCCGCGAGCGCGATTCGGCGCAGTTGCAGCAGGCCTTCACGCTGCTGCGCGAGCTGGTGCGCGAGGACCCGGACTGGTCGCAGCGCTGGGACCCGACGCTCTGACGGGGCACGGGGCTACACTGCCCAACGGCTAGCCTGTTTCCGCCGGGCGCGCCAACCTTCAGCGCCTCGGGAGGCCAGGCAAGGGCGGCCTGGGCGGCGGCCTCGGTGGCGGCGGGGGAGCGGGCGTGGCGCTGCCGCTGGACGGCGAGCGGGACCACCACGGCTAGGCGCTTCATGAAGAAGCCCGGCGGAACCCGGGGCTCCGCCGGGCCCGCTCAGGGCTACGGCCTAGCTCCTGCCGCCGCCGTGGCTGTGCTGGCCACCCTTGCGGCCGGCCTCCGCGGCTCTTTCACGGTCATTGGCGAAGTTGCCGCCACTGCGGGAGCCGCCTTTCTTGCCGGCTTCCGAGGCTTTCTCGCGGTCGTTGGCGAAGTTGCCGGGGTTGCTGCTCTTCGAAGTCATGATGAACTCCTCAGGGTTGGTTTCCACTGAATGGGCGAACCGTCATCGGCCCGCACATGTAGTGGGAAGGCCATGTGGCCGAATGGTTCGAAGAAGTTTCGCCAGCGGTTGCTCGGGGCCTGCCGGGCGGCAGGCGATCGATCGGTTTGAACCCTGGCGGCGCATGCGCTTCTTACCCTGATACCCATGCTTCGAGAGGGAGAGGCCCATGGCACGCTGGAAGATCAGTTACCACAAGGACAACAACACGAGCGTCCTGTCCATGCCGTCCGCGCACAAGCCGAGCATGCAGGAGGCGGAGCGCTACCTGCTGGAGTGGGCGCGCCGCAACCTGGAGAAGGGCGAGTACGGCGCCGCCCACGAGACTCCCGAGGGCGACGCGACCGATGCGTTGCTGCGCCTGTATGGCATCACCATCACGGGCATCACCCGCGAATGACGGGCCGCCGGGGAATGGCTCCCTGTGGCGAAAAGGAAATGGCTCTTTGTAGTGGGCCAATCCCCGCGCATCATGGGGGCCTTCCCAGTACCCGGAGAACGGCATGTACCTGCCCGAGCATTTCCGCGAGACCCGCATCGACGCGCTGCACCGCCTGATCCAGGCCCACCCGCTGGGCATGCTGGTGCACGGCAGCAGCGGGGGGCTGGACGCCGACCACATCCCCTTCGAACTGCTTCCCGAAGAGGGCTGCCTGCGCGCCCACGTCGCCCGGGCCAACCCCTTGTGGCAGCACGCCGATGGCAGCGAGGTGCTGGTGGTGTTCCGCGGCGCGGAGCACTACATCTCGCCCAACTGGTACCCCAGCAAGCACCTGGCCCACGAGCAGGTGCCCACCTGGAATTACCAGGTGGTGCACGTGCGCGGCACCCTGCGGGTGGTCGACGACGAGCGCTTCGTCCGCGGCCTGGTGGGCCGCCTCACGCGTACCCACGAGGCCGGCGAGGCGCGGCCCTGGCGCATGGCCGACTCCACCCCGGAATTCATCGCCGGGATGCTGGCCAGGGTGGTCGGCATCGAGGTGCGGATCGACGAGCTGATCGGCAAGTCCAAGCTCAGCCAGAACAAGGTGGCCGACGACATCCGCGGCGCGGCCGGGCGCCTGGACGAGGAGGGCGCCGCCGAGCTGGCCGGGGCCATGCGCGAGCAGTTGCCGTCCTGACGCGGCGCTGGCCGGCCCCGCCGCCGCCGGCTATCGTTGGTCCTTTTATCGCTACCGGGGAGTTCCACCATGTCCGTCGCCCTGCTCGTCATCGACGTCCAGCACGCCCTGTGCGGCGGCGCCGACGCCTGCTTCGACCACCAAGGCGTGGTCGAGCGCATCAACGGCCTGGGCCGCCGCGCCCGCGACCTCGGCCTGCCGGTCATCTTCGTCCAGCACGAGGAGCCCGAGGGCGACTTCCGCCCTGGCAGCGAAGGCTGGCAGCTGGCTCCGGCGCTGCAGGTGGCCGATGGCGACCCGCGGGTGCGCAAGACCACACCCGACTCCTTCCACGGCACCGAACTGGATGCCCTGCTGCGCAAGCTGGGCGTGACCGGCCTGGTGATCTGCGGCATGCAGACCGACTTCTGCGTCGACACCACGGTGCGCCGCGCCCTGGCCGAGGGCTACGACGTGGTGCTGGCCGGCGACGCCCACAGCACCCTGGACAACCGCGTGCTGCGCGCCGAGCAGATCATCGCCCACCACAACGAGGTGTTCAGCCGCATGAGCAGCTTCGCCCCGCGCCTGGACGTGCTGCCCAGCGCCGCGGTGGCCTTCGACTGACGCCTGCCGTGCGTCCGGCCGCCAGCCCCTGCGGCGGCGCTGCGGATAAGGTGGAGTAGGGCGCCGGCGACTTTCCCGCGCCGGCGGCGCCCGTGGCGGAGGGATAGTCGATGGCCAGCCGAGCGACAGCCTGGCGACCGCTGCGCTGCCTGTTGCTGGCGGCGTTGCTGGCGCTTGCGGCCTGCGCCGGGCACAAGGCCGCCGAGCCGCTGGCGCCGGTGACGGCGGCCACCTGGGCACAGGTGGACCGCGACATCGCCTCTGCCTCCATGGCCGCCGCCGACAAGGCCGAGGACTACGCCCGCGGCGCCATGGAAAACTGGATGGACCTGGTCTACCAGCGCACCGACAGCGACTTCGTCCCCTGGTTCTCCGGCTACTGGACGCAGCAGTGGCTGGGCCTGCGGGTGGCCTGGTACAAGCTCGGCGACAGCCAGAAGAGCCCGGCGGTCAGCCGCCTGTCCGTCTACCTGCAGGGCCAGTACCAGCGCCGTGTGCTCGAACCGGTGGCGCGGCAGGTCGACCCCGCCGCGGTGATGGAGGCTGCCACCCGTTTCTACGTGCAGGCCCTCGCCGGGCAGCTGGACGCCATCCCCGAACGCCTGGGCGTGCCGCGCGCGCAGCTGGACCAGCGTTTGCAGGCCATCCCCGCCATCGCCCTGGGCCCACCCGCCACACGGGATGCCTCGCTGTACCAGCTGTTGCAGGCGAAGCGCCTGGACCAGTTGCCGGCCTACCAGGCGTTGATCGCCCGGGTGCACGATGCCTCGACGCGCACCGGCGTGGACGTGGACGAGCCGGACCAGGGCGTGTCCGCCGTGGCCCGGCGCACCAGCGAGAAACTGCTGGGCGAGGTGACCGTCAGCGGCGCCGTCGGCGCCATCGCCGCGGCGGTGGGCAAAGCGGCGGGGACGGTGCTGTCGCTGGGCAGCGCCGGGCTCACCGCGCTGTCTCGCGACCGCGAGCGCCCGCAACTGGAGGCGCAGCTGCGCAAGGACCTCAACGACGCCTTCGACCAGCAGTGGCTGGCGCTGATGGGCAACAGCCAGAGCGGCGTGCTGGCCGGCGTGCACTACCTGTCGCTGCAGGTGGAGGCGGGCGCGGCCACGCCCTGGGCCGCGCAGCCATAGAGGGCGCGGCGCGGAACGGGTAGATTAGGCGCACTTTCCGCCGCCCTCCCGGAGCCGCCCCATGTCCACCGCCGCGCCCGCCAGGTTCATGCCCAGCCTGGATTCGATCATCGCCGCCCACGCCGAACTGCGCGCCGCGCGGCCGCTGGTGCAGTGCCTGACCAACGTGGTGTCGGCCAACTTCATGGCCAACGTGCTGCTGGCCGCCGGGGCCTCGCCGGCAATGGTCGACAACCCTGAGGAGGCGGCCGGCTTCGCCCGCGTGGCCGGCGCCGTGCTGGTCAACCTGGGCACCCCGACCAGCGCCCAGGTGGAGGGCATGCGCCAGGCGGTGCGTTCGGCGGTGGTCCATGGCACGCCCTGGGTGCTGGACCCCATCGGCGCCGGCGGCCTGCCCTGGCGCGGCGGAGTGGCCGCCGAGCTGCTGCAGCAGCGCCCGGCGGTGGTGCGCGGTAATGCGTCGGAAATCATCGGCCTGGCCGGGCTGGGGCAGGGCGCGCCGGGCTTCGACAGCTCCGACGACCCGGCCCGCGCGGTGCCGGCGGCGGTGGAATTGCTGCGCAACTGCCAGGCGGTATCGGCCTCGGGCGCGGTGGACCACCTGCTGGGCTGGGTCGGCGATAGCCGCGAAAGCGCCGTGCCACGCCTGCTGCGCATCGGCGGCGGCAGCGCTTTGCTGCCGCGGGTGACCGCCTCCGGCTGCGCCCTGGGCGCGCTGGTGGCGGCCTACACGGCGGTGGCGGTGGACGCCTTCACCGCCCTGGCGGCGGCCCACGTGCATTTCGCCGTGGCCGCGGAAATCGCCGAGGCGGCCAGCCGCGGGCCGGGCTCCTTCGCCGTGGCCTTCATCGATGCCCTGGATGCGGTGGACGCCAACCTGCTGCGCCAGCGCGCCAGGCTCATGTCGGTGCAGTCCACGGCCTGAGGCGGGGCACGCTCAGTCGTCGCGGGTCAGCACTTCCAGCAGCTCGATTTCGAAGAGGAGGTTGGAGTTCGGCTTGATGTGCGCGCCGATCTGCCGCTCGCCATAGGCCAGGTGCGCCGGCACGAAGAGCTTGCGCTTGCCGCCGACGCGCATGTTCATGAGGCCGATATCCCAGCCCTTGATGACGCGTCCGGTGCCGATCACGCACTGGAAGGGGCGGCCCTTGTCGTAGGAGGAATCGAAGACGGTGCCGTCTTCCAGGGTGCCCCGGTAGTGGGTGGTGATCAGCGCGCCCTTGACCACCGCCTTGCCGTCGCCGGGGCGGATGTCCTCGATACGCAGTTCGTCGCTCATGTCTGTGCCTCTGTCGCAGGTGGCGGCCCGGCCGGGCCGTTTCGGGGCGCCGTTTTCGCAGGAAACGCCGCGCAAGGCAACAGGCGCGCTCAGGAATCCTTGTTGAGCAACGCGGCTAGCCCGGCCAGGGCCTTGTGCGTGACCTTGGGCCCGCTGGCGCCGGCGTCGTTGCCCTGGTAGTGGGCGTCGACCTGGCGCTGGTGCTCGTTGTCGTGGCAGTAGAGGCACAGCAGCTCCCAGTTGGAGCCGTCCTCGGGGTTGTTGTCGTGGTTGTGGTCGCGGTGGTGCACGGTGAGTTCGCTCAGGCGCTTGCCGGAGAACTCGCGGCCGCAGCGCCCGCAGATCCAGGGGTACATCTTCAGGGCCTTTTCCCGGTAGCTGCTTTCGCGGCGCTGCTGGGCCTCGGCCAGGAGCTGGTCGACCTTGCTGGTGGGTTTGGCGGGGGTGGACATGGTGGTGGCTCGAGGGTGGTTGGGGGGAGGTTTTCAGCATACCTCCGTTGGGGGGGATTTGCTTTTTGTGGGGGCGAGAGTTCTTGCTCGCGAATGGAGTTTCCCGGTTGCGCTGGTGTTGGGTATGAGAGCGCCCTCTCCCCAGCCCTCTCCCTGAAGGGAGAGGGGGCTTGTCCGTGCCGAGATAAGGAATGGTTTCAGCCGGTAATCACTGTGCTAGCCGGCTAACGCCGAACTATCAGCATCTGCCCAACGGTCCCCTCTCCCTTCAGGGAGAGGGTTAGGGAGAGGGAACGGAGCAACCGGCAACACCATGGCCCCCGGCGAGCACGGTTCGCGAGCAAGCTCGCTCCTACAAGAGCCTGGAGCCTGCCTGCCCTACGAATTCCGCTCCGACCCCGTCGCCGGCCGCTCATCCGGCCGCGACCAGATCCACAGGTTGCCGATCGCCATGCCCAGCACCACCGCATACAGCCAGTAACCATGGGGTAGGGTGAGCAGCATGATCGCCAGCGCCGCGAGCATCGCCAGGCTGGCGGCGACCTTGGCCCGGCGGGCGATGGCGCGGCCGTTGCGCCAGTTGGCGAGGATGGGGCCGAACAGCCGGTGGTTCTCCAGCCAGGCGCTGAGCCTGGGCGAGCTCTTGGCCGCGGCCCAGGCCGCCAGCAGGACGAACTCGGTGGTCGGCAGGCCGGGCACCACCAGGCCGACCATGCCCACGCCCAGGCTGGTGTAGGCGAGCAGGGCATAGAGCAGGCGGGCGGTGCGCGAACGGGCGGGCTGGGACATCGGGACGGCAGCGACGGGGGTGAAAGGCGCATCCTGGCGGCTGCCGGGATGCGCGTCAATCACCGCGTCAGGCGTGGGCGGCGGCATGCTCGTAGGCGTGCTGCAGCAGGGCGCCGAAACGCTCGAAGGCGGCCAGGGCGCCGGCTTCGGCCGCGCGTTCTTCCTCGGCGCTCAGGTCCAGGCCGTCGAGGGTGCGGGTGAAGCGCTTCCAGCCTTCGGCGCGGCCGCCGGCCGGCTCGCCCAGGTGGCGGGCGCCGAAGTTCTCGTCCAGGCCCAGGGCGGCCACGCGCTTGATCAGGAAGGCGGCGCCGAGCTTGGAGCCCTCGGAGACGAACAGCCAGCCCAGGGCTTCGGCGCGGGACGGGTTGGCCAGCGCGCCGGCCACCGGCGCCGGGACCTGGGCGCCAAGGTCTGCGAGGTCGGCCTTCGCCTGCCGGGCGCGGCAGCGTTCGGGCAGGTCGGGGAAGATCGCGCCCAGCTCGGCATCCTGGTACAGCGCCTGCAACTCCGACTGGAACAGGTACTGGGCGACGACGAAGGGTGTGAAGTTCTCGCGGCTGGCGAAGGGATCGTGGGCCTTCACCGCGGCGTCCAGGCGCTGGTGCGGGGCGTGGGTCGCCAGATTCAGGCGCTGGGAACGCAGGGCGGGGGCTTCCAGGGTGGTCATGCAGCAGGTTCCTTGAGCGATGGATTCACAGAAGACGAGACGAACGAGAGAGGGAAAAACGTAAAGAACGGTGAGAGGTTCCCCTGTAGGAGCGGGCCCTGCCCGCGATTTCGCGCGCAGGGCGCGCTCCTACAGGTGAATCTGGAGGTGGGCATGGCGTAGCGGATCTTATCCGCGAATCGCGCCGGTGGTTCCGGCTATCGCGGATAAGGTCCTACACCGTCGGTACCCGCAACACCCCGTAGGATGGTGTTGAGCGAAGCGATACCCATCGCCATGACCGCATGGGTATCGCAGGCTCGACCCATCCTACGAAGAGCGGTTACCTCAGATATCCCACACCAGGTTGACCGAGAAGTTGCGCCCCGGCTGGGTCAGGCGGTCGAGGTTGGCCGGAGCCAGCACCGAGGCTTCGCCGACGCTGTCGTAGCCGCGCACGTCGTCCCACAGCCAGTACTTCTTGTCGGTGAGGTTGTACACGCCGGCGTTCAGCGTCAGGTCGTCGGTCAGCTTGTAGTAAGCGGTCAGGTCGAGGATGCCGAAGCCGGGGGTCTTGAACTGGCTGCTGGTGCCGTCCGGGGCGTTGAAGGTGGTGTCGTCGACACGGTCCTTGCGCTTGACCAGGGTCCAGTTCAGCAGGCCGCCGTAGACCTGGCTGGGCGCGTCGTAGCCCAGGCCGAACACCCCGGTCAGCGGGTTGACGCTGTTGAGCGGCTCGCCGGTGTCCTTGTTGCGGCCGTAGGCGTAGGCCACCGAGCCCTTGCTGTAGAGGCCCTGCGGCGCGCCGAACGGGGCCAGTTCCAGGCGGCCCTTGAGTTCCACGCCCTTGATGATGGCGTGCTTGATGTTGTTGCTCTGGAAGGTGACCTCGTTGTAGCCGGCGGTGATGGCGTCTTCGTTAATGAAGTCGCGGTACTTGTTGTAGAACACCGAGACATCGAAGGAGCCGATGTCGAAGGTGCCGCGCAGGCCGGTCTCGTAGCTCTGGCTGCGTTCCGGGTCCAGGTCCGGGTTGGGCTCCACGCGGTAGCCGCTGGTGGGGTTGTCGAAGCGGCCGTACAGCGCCTTGGCGGTCGGGGTGCGGAAGCCCTGGGCGTACTGGCCGTACCACAGGTAGTTGTCGTTGAAGGCATAGGTCACGCCGAGCTTGGGCGAGAGCTGGTGCCAGGTCTTGTCCTCGCTGCTGACCTCGCCGTCGCCGCTCTGGTCGGCGGTGTTGAGGAACTCCTCGGTGATGTGCGGCTTCAGCCGGGTGTAGTCGTAGCGCAGGCCGGGCAGGAAGGTCCAGGCGTTCCAGCGGATCTCGTCCTGGGCGAACAGGCCGTAGGTGTCGATGGTCGGGTCCGGGAAGTCGCTGCTGCGCGCCAGGGCGTCGCTGGCGCTGCTGGCGCCCACGGCGGTGCAGCCGCGGCCCACGGCCAGGCAGGTGCCGCTGCCTTCGCGGTAGCCGGTGACCTTCTGCCGCTTGAGGTTGGTGCCGTAGGTCAGCAGGTGGTCGGTCTCGCCCAGCTCGAAGCTCTTGTCCAGTTGCAGGTCGAACACCCACTGGCGTTCCTTGTAGAGGGTGTCGCGGGTGCGCAGGACCTGGCGGGTCATGGGGTAGTAGAACTCCTCGGTGCCCTGGTCGGTCTTAGCCACCTGGTAGTTGAAGGTCCACTTGGCGTGGTCGGCCAGGGCGCTGTCGAGCAGGAACTGGTGGTCCAGGCCGAAGCGCTCGCGGGTGATGGTGTCGCTGGCCTTGCGCCACTGGTACATGCCGCCGGGCAGGATGCTCGGCGGCAGGGCCGGCGCGCCGTTGGAGTAGGGGCCGCCGTAGGCGCTCTTCTGGTCGGAATCGACGTCGTCCTTGTAGTGCTCGTAGGTCAGCCCGAAGCGCGAGCCTTCGGCGTAGTTCCAGCCCAGCTTGGCCAGCACGTTGGTGGTGCGCACGTCCTCGGGGTTGGCTTCGGTGCGGGAGAGGCCGGTGCCGCCGTGGCTGCCGTAGGACTCGGTCTCGTGGCCGTTGCGCTGGCTGACGTGGAGCAGGGCGTCGAAGTCGTCGTGGCGGCCGGCGACGGTGGCGGAGGTCAACCAGCTGTCGTCGGCCGAGCTGTAGCCGGCCTTCAGGCGTGCGCCGACGTCCTTGCCGTCCTTGATGATGTCGCTCGGGTCGAGGGTGAAGTAGCTCACCGCGCCGCCGATGGCGTTGCTGCCGTACAGCGCCGAGGCCGGGCCGCGGAGGATTTCCACGCGCTTGACGATCTCCGGGTCGACGTAGTTGCGCTCGGTCTGGGCGTAGGGGCCGTTGAAGAAGGAGCCGGGAATCTCGACGCCGTCGATTTGCGTCAGCACGCGGTCGCCGTCGATGCCGCGGATGTTGTAGCCGGTGATGCCCGAGCGCTGGCCGGTGCCGCC
Organism: Pseudomonas sp. M1; assembly: GCF_022760135.1. Taxonomy (NCBI): domain Bacteria; kingdom Pseudomonadati; phylum Pseudomonadota; class Gammaproteobacteria; order Pseudomonadales; family Pseudomonadaceae; genus Pseudomonas; species Pseudomonas sp. M1. The sequence continues at coordinate 3,606,824 of NZ_CP094343.1, read as the reverse complement.
GACGCTGACGCCGGGTTCGTCGCGCACCAGGTCCTTGATGCTGTTGACGTTGTTGCGGTCCAGGTCGGTGCGGCTGCGTACGCTGACGGTGTTCGGCACTTCGTTGACGTTCTGCGCCTGGCGGGTGGCGGTGACGGTCTGCGGCTGCAGTTCGATGGCGCGGGCGCCCGGGGCGCGGAACAGCACGACGTTGCGCTCGGAGACCTGGCGGTAGTCCAGGCCGCTGCCGGCCAGCAGGCGCTTGAGCGCCTGCTCGGCGCCCAGGCGGCCGCTGACGCCGGGGGAGGTGACGCCGCTGGCCAGCTCCGCCGGCAGGGCCACCTGCCAGCCGGTGACCGAACTGAAGGCATTCAGCGCGCCGGCCAGGGGCTGGCGCTCGATGGCGAAGCGGTAGCCGGCCTGGGCCTGGCTGCTGGGCTCGGCGGCCTGGACGCCGGCGGCGGGCACGGCGGCCAGGGCGACGGACAGCGCCAGCAGCGACAGGTTGGCGGGTGCACACAGGCGTTGCAGGGGGGAGCGTCGGGCGTGGGTGGTCATCGAAGGCTCTCTTCTGAAGTTTCGCCGCATTTAAAATGCGAATCAGTTGCATTGGCATCTGACGAAACGAACGAGGCTTCGGGATCGCGTAAAAATAGTTTTCGGGGGGCGGCCGGGGGGCAATCGCGGACGGAGGCCTACGGTTCCAGGAGGCACGGCTTTTCGTAGGATGGCGTTGAGCGAAGCGATACCCATCAGCGCAACCGCATGGGTTTCGCAAGCTCAACCCATCCTACGAAAAGCACATCAGCACGACCGGCGAGACAGTTGCCCTACCGCTCTTGCTTCCAGCTTCGTAGTCGCGGTGATGGGTATCGCTTCGCTCAACACCATCCTACGGGGTGGTTTGCCGGCGGGAGTAGGAGGACGCTGTCCGCGATTGGGCGCCTGGCTCAGAACCCCAGCAACTGCCCCACCTGGTCCCCCTGCGGGTTGTCGCTGCGGCTCACCAGCGCATAGTTGTAGTCGCCCTGGCTCCAGTAGCGCGTCAGCAGCTCGCCGTCCTGCCGCTGGCCGTGGGGCAGCAGCAGGTGGCCGGGGCCCGGCGGGCGGATGAAGAAGCTCAGGCGATGGCCCTGGGCATCCTCGTAGATCACCAGCGCCGCCGCACCCTGCTCGGTGGCCAGCAGGCGCGCGCCGACGCTGCGCAGGCCCAGGCGGTCGAGGTCGGACGGCAGGTTAGCGTTCTCCAGGTAGCGGCCGAGCCAGTTGCGCACGTTCTCTCCGGCGCGGGTGTCCAGCGGGGCGCTGCTGCCGTTGGCGGCGAACAGGCGGTAGGCCTGCACCGCGTCCTCCATCGGCTTGCCGTGCCTGACCAGACTCATTTCGCGGGCCTGCCAGCCGCCCAGGCTGCCCACGCCCAGGGCCAGCAGCAGGGCGGCGGCGGTGGCCAGGCGGGCGCGGCGGCGTTCGCGCAGCTGGCGGCGGATGCGCGCCGGGTCCAGCGCCGGGCCGGCCGGCGGCAGGGCGCGGCTGGCCAGGGCGGCGCGCAGGTGCTGGGCGTCCTGCCGCCATTGCTCGACGCGGCGGGCCTCCTGCGGGTGGCTGGCCAGCCAGGCTTCGATCCATTGCCGGCGCTCGGCGTCCAACTGGCCGTCGAGGTAGGCGTGCAGGTCGCTTTCGGTAGGCGTCAGTTCGCTCATTTGAGTACCCGTAGGGAAGGGGCGCCGCTGCTGCCTTCGCTGAGCGCGCGCAGGGCCTGGCGTGCGCGCGACAGGCGCGACATCACGGTGCCGATGGGGATCTGCAGGGCCTCGCCGACCTCGCGGTAGCTCAGCCCCTCGACGCTGACCAGGGTGAGCAGGGCGCGCTGTTCGGCCGGCAGGCGTTCGAAGGCCTCCAGGGTGGAGCGCGCGCTGACGATGTCCTCGGCGGAGGGGCTGCGTTCTTCCCCGCCGCCGAACAGCGCGAGGATGCGCGCGTAGCGGCGGGCGCGGCGCTGGCCGTCGACGAACAGGCGGTAGAGGATGGCGAACAGCCAGGCGCGCAGGTCGCCGTCGCCGCGCTTGCCGCCCCAGGCCGACAGGGCCTTTTCCAGGGTGGCCTGGACCAGGTCGTCGGCGCTGGCCGCCTCGCGCGTCAGGGACAGCGCGAAGCGCCGCAGGCGCGGCAGCAGTTCGCGCAGTTGCTGGTCATCCAGTTCGTTCATCGCGCCGTGGCCGTCGGCCGTCTCCGTGGTTCGTCGAGCCGGTGGGACGAATCCCCGCGCAGTTTATTCCACCGCCGCTCGGCTTTCGGGCGAATTTCCGCTGCCGGGAATAACCCGGCGCCTGGTGCGTCGTACGGGCTCATCGAACCTGGCCCAATGAGGACCTACCCATGACCCAACCCGACTCGGCGCCGCCGAACCTGCCCCTGCGCCTGGCAACCATCGCCCTGGCCGTGGGCGGCCTGGCCGCAGCCTTCGCCTACGCCGCCGGCTGGATAGGCCCGCAGCGCCTGACCCCGGCGCGCCTGGTGGACAGCCTGGAGCAGAACGCCGGCGTCTACCCGGCCTACCGCCGCAACCATGCCAAGGGCCTTTGCGTGGTCGGCCATTTCGACAGCAACGGCGCCGGCGGCGAAGTTTCCCGCGCCGCGGTGTTCGCCAAAGGCAGCGTGCCGGTGGTAGGGCGCCTGGCCATTCCCGGCGGCAACCCGGCCGCCAGCGACGGCGCCGCGCCCATCCGCAGCCTGGCCCTGCGCTTTTTGCCCGGGCACGGCGGGGAATGGCGCACCGGGATGAACGCCATGCCGGTGTTCGTGGTGAACAGCGTGCAGGGCTTCTACGCGCTGCAGCAGGCCTCGCAGCCGCAGCCGGGCAGCGGCAAGCCCGACCCGGCGAAGCTGGCCGCGTTCTTCCAGGCGCATCCGGAAACCGCCGCCTTCCGCGCCTGGGTGAAGAGTTCCACGCCTTCGTCCAGCTACGCCAACAGCGCCTACTACGGCCTCAACGCCTTCTTCCTGGTGGACGGGCAGGGCCGCGAGCACCCGGTGCGCTGGTCGGTGCAGCCGGAAGCGCCTTACCAGCCGATGAGCGCCGAGCAGCGCGGCGAGGCCGACTTCCTCGCCGCCGAGCTGCAGCAGCGCCTGGCCCAGGGGCCGCTGAAATGGCGGCTGCTGCTGACCCTCGGCGAACCCGGCGACTCCACCGCCGACGCCACCCGGGCCTGGCCGGCGCAGCGCCGCAGCATCGATGCCGGCGAGCTGGTCATCGAGCGCGCGCTGCCCGAGCAGGGCGGGCCCTGCCAGGACGTCAACTACGACCCGCTGATCCTTCCCGACGGCATCCGCGCCTCGGACGACCCGCTGCTGAGCGCGCGCTCGGCGGCCTATTCGGAATCCTTCAACCGCCGTACCCGCGAGCAGGCCGCAATGCCGGCCAAGGAGCCGCAGCCGTGAAAGCCGAACCCCGCTACTTCCCCTTGCCGCTGCGCGTGTTGCACTGGCTGATGGCGCCGCTGGTGATCGCCATGCTGCTGATCGGCCTGGCCATGGTCGCGAGCGCTTCGCCCGCCCATGCCACCCTGGTGGCGATCCACAAGCCCCTGGGCGCGGCGCTGCTGGTGCTGGTGCTGGTGCGCCTGGCCATCCGCCTGAGCCGGCGGGTGCCGGCGCTGCCGCGGGAAATGCCGGCGTGGCAGCGGCGCCTGGCCCACGCCTCGCACTACCTGCTGTACGCGCTGTTGATCCTGCAGCCGCTGGTGGGCTGGACCATGCAGTCGGCCGGCGGCTACCCGGTGGTGCTGTTCGAGGGCCACGAGCTGCCGGCCCTGGTCGACCCCTCGGTGTGGCTGCACAGCCTGCTGCGCAGCGCCCACAGCGTGATCGCCTACCTGCTGATGGCGACCATCCTGCTGCACCTGGCGGCCGCGCTGTTCCACGGCCTGATTCGCCGAGACGATGTGCTGCCCAGCATGACCGGCGGCCGCCTGCCGAGCGGCGCGGACGAGCCCTGAGGGAAGCCGGCCGGCTTCAGCGCGGTGTCACAGCAACTGGCTGTCGATATGGATTTCGCCGCTGAGCAGCTTGTGCACCGGGCAGGCGTTGGCGATTTCCAGCAGGCGCTGGCGCTGGGCGTCGTCCAGCGCGCCGTTCAGGCCGATGTCGCGGGCGATGCGGCTGTTGCCGGGTTTCTCCTGGCTGAGCCTGAGCTGCACCTGGATGCCGTCCAGCGGCCATTGCTTGCGCCGCGCGTACATGGCCAGGGTGATGGCGGTGCAGGCGCCCAGGGACGACAGCAGCAACTGGAAGGGCCCCGGGCCCTGGTTGCCGCCGCCCAGCTCGGCGGGTTCGTCGGCCAGCCACTGGTGCAGGCCGTCGGACAGGCTGACCTGGTAGGGAATGCCGGCGTGGCTGGCGGTGACGGTGGCGTCGCTCATGGCAGGGCTCCTTGGCCTGGAAGGGGAGGCCTGGGAGTCTAACCGCTCTGCCACGGGCTTACACGGCGCTCGGGGTCAGACCCCGCGCATCTGCTGCAACCTGATATGCCGCCGCGCGCTGCGCGCCAGGCGGATGCCGAGCAGGATCGCCGCGCAGGTCAGGCCGACGATCAGGCCTTCCCACAGCCCGCGCGGGCCGGTGGGCTGTTGCAGCCAGTCGGCGAGGCCGAGGCTGTAGCCCACCGGCAGGCCGATGCCCCAGTAGGCGAACAGGGTGATGAGCATGACCGCGCGGGTGTCCTGGTAGCCGCGCAGGGCGCCGGCGGCGGTGACCTGCAGGCCGTCGGAGAACTGGAACAGCGCCGAGTACACCAGCAGCGCGGCGGCCAGCGTCAGCACCTCGGGGTCGCGGGTGTAGAGCGCGGCGATGTGTTCGCGGAACACCAGCATGGCGCTGGCCGAGATGGCCGCCCAGGCCAGCGCCGTGGCCATCCCGGTGCCGGCGGAGAAGCGTGCGTCGCGCGGGCGGCTGGCGCCCAGGGCCTGGCCGACGCGCACGGTCACCGCCATGGCCAGGGCGTAGGGGATCATGAAGGCCAGGGCGCTGATGTTCAGGGCGATCTGGTGCCCGGCCACGACCTTCTCGCCCAGCTCGCCGATCAGCAGGGCGATCACCGAGAAGATGCTCGACTCGGCGAAGATGGCGATGCCGATGGGCAGGCCGACGCCGACCAGGCCGCCGATCACCCTGCGGTCGGGCCGCTCCCAGCGGGCGAACAGGGCGCTGGGCCGGTACACCCGGGCGCTTTTCACCCACACCAGCATGCCCAGCAGCATGAACCACATCACCGTGCCGGTGGCCCAGCCGCAGCCGGCGCCGCCCAGGGCCGGGACGCCCAGGTGGCCGTAGATCAGCACGTAGTTGAGGGGGATGTTCAGCAGCAGCCCGCAGACGCCCAACACCATGCTCGGCCGGGTGCGCCCCAGGCCGTCGCTGAAGCAGCGCAGCACGTGGTACAGGGCCACCGCCGGCAGGCCGCAGGCGATGCCGCGCAGGTAGAAGCGGCTGGGTTCGATCAGCGCCTCCTCGACCTTCATCGCCCGCAGGATGGGCTCGGAAAGGAACCACAGCGCGGCCGCCGCCAGCGGCCCCACCAGCAGCGCCAGCCACAGCGCCTGGCGCACCAGCGGGCCGGTGCCGGGCTGGTCGCCGGCACCGAAGCGCTGGGCGACCTTGGCGGTGGTGGCCAGCAGGGTGCCGGTCATCAGCAGGAACACCGGAATCCAGATGGAGTTGCCCAGGGCCACCGCGGCCAGGTCGCGGGGGCCGACGCGGCCGGCCATGACGGCATCGACGAAGCCCATGGCGGTGGTGGCCAGCTGGGCGATCATGATGGGCGCGGCGAGGGTGAGCAGCTCCCTGAGTTCGGTGGCGAGGCGCCGTCCGCGCGAGACGGGCTGGGCAATGGCAGTCACGGCTGTCCTTGGCTGAGCTTACGTGGGGAAGCCGGCCAGTCTATCGCCTGACGGTAGGGTCAGGAAAGCGCCGCGCACGCGGGCCGCGACCCCCGGCCGTGGCGCTGGTAAAGTGACGGGAATCATCCGTAGGAGCTTTCCCAATAGGAGCTTTCCTCATGCGCATCCTTGCCGACGAGAACATTCCCCTGGCCGAGGCCTTCTTCGGCGCCCAGGGCGAGATCCGCCGCGTCCCCGGGCGCGCCATCGACCGCGCCACCCTGGGCGACGCCGAGGTGCTGCTGGTGCGCTCGGTGACCCAGGTCGACCGCGAGCTGCTGCAGGGCAGCGCGGTGCGCTTCGTCGGCACCTGCACCATCGGCACCGACCACCTGGACCTGGGCTACTTCGCCGAGGCCGGCATCGCCTGGTCCAGCGCGCCGGGCTGCAACGCCCGCGGCGTGGTGGACTGGGTGCTGGGCAGCCTGCTGGCGCTGGCCGAGGCCCACGGCGCGAACCTGGGCAAGCGCCGCTACGGCGTGGTCGGCGCCGGCCAGGTCGGCGGGCGCCTGGTGGACGTGCTGCGCGGCCTGGGCTGGGACGTGCGGGTGTGCGACCCGCCGCGGCAGGCCGCCGAGGGCGGCGACTTCGTCAGCCTGGAAGAGATCGTCCACGAATGCGACGTGATCAGCCTGCACACGCCGCTGACCAGCATGGGCGCGCACATGACGCGCCACCTGATCGACGCCGAGCGCCTGGCCCACCTGCGCCCCGGCGCCTGGCTGCTCAACGCCAGCCGCGGCGCGGTGGTGGACAACCTGGCGCTGCGCCAGCGCCTGGAGAGCGGCGCCGACCTGGACGTGGCGCTGGACGTATGGGAGGGCGAGCCCCAGGCCGACCCCGAACTGGCCCAGCTATGCCGCATCGCCACCCCGCACATCGCCGGCTACAGCCTGGACGGCAAGCTGCGCGGCACGGCGCAGATCTACGAGGCCTTCTGCGCCTGGCGCGGCATCGAGCCCAGCGTGCAGCTGGACGACCTGCTGCCGGCGCAATGGCTGATGGAACTGAGCCTGGGCGAGGACTGCGCGCCGGACTGGGCGCTGGGCCTGCTGTGCCGCGCAGTGTACGACCCGCGCGGCGACGACGCGGCCTTCCGCCGTAGCCTGGTGGGCAGCGCCGAGGCGCGCCGCGAGGCCTTCGATGCGCTGCGCAAGCACTACCCGCCGCGCCGCGAGATCACCGGCCTGTGGGTGGACATCCAGGGTGAGGCGCCGGCGCTGGAGCGCCTGGTCCAGGCGCTGGGCGCCAACCGCGTCGGCGAGTAGACAGGGGAAAGGGCCCGCCAGGGCGGCGGGCCGGAGGGGTCAGCGCGCGCGCTTTTGCACGCAGCTGCCTTCCAGTTCGCGGCAGGCGCGCTGGATCATGTCTTCGGTGATGGGTATCTCACGGCCCTGGGCGTCGATGATCGAGCCGCCCACCGGCTGGTCCGGGGCGGGACGCGGAGGTTCGCGACGCGGGGCGTTGTCATGGGTGGGGTGCGAGCTCATGGCCAAACTCCTCATCGAAAGCTGCTGCAGTCTAGGCAGAATCACATGAAGTCCCGGTGACAGCGCGCGCCGGGCGAAACGACCGCCATGGCCGCGGGCGCGAGCCGGGCGGCGGGGCGGTGAATGCTTGTTATGAGCCGGTCCCTCCCGGACCTGGTATCCGTGGGAAAGTCCTTTGAGGTTGAGTATGGACGGATTTCACCTGGGCCTGATCGTCAATCCGCTGGCCGGTATCGGCGGCGCCGCCGCGCTCAAGGGCAGCGACGGCGTCGCTGAGCAGGCCCTGGCGCTGGGGGCCGCGCCGCGCGCGGCCGAGCGTACCCGGCAGGCGCTGGAGGTGCTGCTGCCGCTACGCGAGCGCCTGCGCTTCCTCACCTTCCCGGGGCCGATGGGCGGCGACCTGCTGGCCGACATGGGCTTCCACTTCGAGGTGATCGGCGAACTGGCAGGCGAGCGCACCAGCGCCGAGGACACCCGCCGCGCCGTGACCCTGCTGCAGGACGCCGGGGTGGCGCTGATCCTCTTCGCCGGCGGCGACGGCACCGCCCGCGACGTCGCCGCGGTGGCGCGCGAGGGCCAGCCGGTGCTGGGCATCCCGGCCGGGGTGAAGATCCATTCCGGGGTCTATGCGGTCAGCCCGCGGGCGGCCGGCGAGCTGGCCCGGCGCCTGGTGGAAGGAGGCCTGGTGCGCCTGGCCCAGGGCGAGGTGCGCGACCTCGACGAGGCGGCGCTGCGCGAGGGCCGGGTGGCGGCGCGCTGGTACGCCGAGCTGACGGTGCCGGAGGAAGGCCGCTTCATGCAGCACGTCAAGCAGGCCGGGGTTGAGACCGAGGAGCTGGTGCTGGCCGACATCGCCGACTGGCTGCGCGACACCTGGGAAGACGGCGTGCGCTACGTCTTCGGCCCCGGCTCGACGCTGCACGGCCTGGCCCGCGAACTGGGCCTGGAGACCACGCTGCTGGGCGTGGACGTGATCGAGAACGGCGAGGTGATCGCCCGCGACGTCACCGAGCAGCAGTTGTTCGAGCTGGTGGACGACTACCCCAGCTGGCTGCTGGTGACGGTGATCGGCGGCCAGGGCCACGTGATCGGCCGCGGCAACCAGCAGATCAGCCCGCGGGTGCTGCGCGCCATCGGCCTGGAGCGCCTGCGGGTGGTGGCCACCAAGCGCAAGCTCGGCACCCTGGAAGGCCGGCCGCTGCTGGTGGACAGCGGCGACCCGCAGCTGGACGCAAGCTTCCCCGACGCGCTGCGGGTCTGGGCCGGCTACAAGGAAGAACTGCTCTACCCGCTGGCCGAGGCGCTGTAGCCGTCCAGGCCGAGGAAGCGGGCGAGCGGGGCGATGCGCGACAGCAGGCAGCGCTCCAGCAGCCAGACCAGCAGCAGCGAGGCGCCCAGCAGCGGCAGGTACAGCCCCAGCAGCACCAGCACGGCGAGGGCCAGCGCCGGGTAGCGCGCACCCGCCATGGCCGCCGGCGCGCCCAGCACGCCTTGCGGGCGGCGCCGCCACCACAGCACCAGGGCGCTGAGCGCCAGGCAGATCAGCCCCAGGGTGGTGAACAGCCCGAGCGCCTGGTTGGCTACGCCGAACAGTTGGCCCTCGTGAGCCGCCACGCCATAGCCGATGACGCGGTCGAGCAGCGGCCGCTGGGCGAAGTCCACGCGCTTGAGCACTTCACCGGTCTGCGCGTCGAGCACCAGGTTGACGCGCTGCGGGCGGTTGGCCGCGTCCGAGCGCGCGGTCCACTGCGGGGCCATGGCCGAAGGTGGAGCCAGCAGCACGGGGTAGGGCAGGTCCAGCGCCTGCACGGTCGGCAACATGCGGTCCAGCGCGGTGTAGTCCGGCGTCGGCGGCGGCATGTCGGGCATGGCGTGGTGCATGCCCGGCATGTTGGCGTGCTCGTCCGCCGGGGCGGCATTCTGCGCGCGGCGCTGGGCCATCTCCTCGGCGCGGCCGGTGGTCCAGTCCTGTTGCACCGTCTGCTTCGCCGCCCACTGGCGGACCTCCTTGAGCGCACCGCCCCAGAAGGTCGCCCAGGGCAGGCCGCTCAGGATCAGCAGCAGGGCGAACAGCGACACCCAGAACCCGGTCACCCCATGCAGGTCGCGCCAGAACAGCCGGCCGCGCTGGCCCAGGCGCGGGTAGAGCACCCCGCCCAGGCGCGTGCCGCGCGGCCACCAGAGGTACAGGCCGGTCACCAGCAACAGCACCGTCCAGCAGGCCGCCAGTTCCACCAGGTAGGAGCCGGTGCTGCCCATCAGCAGCTCGCCGTGCAGGTGGAACAGCTGGCGAGTGAAGCGCTGGTCCTCGACGACCTGGTGCAGCACCTGGGCGCTGGTGGGGTCGACATAGACGCGGCGCAGGTCCTCGCCGTTGCCGACCAGGACCTGCGCGGCGTCGCGCGGGCCATCCGGCAACTGGTAGGCATTCAGCCGCGCGCCGGGCACCGCGGCCAGGGCTGCGCGGACCTGTTCGCTGACCGGCAGCCGCGCGGCGGCCGCGTCCACCCGGTTGTAGGGGCTGTCGAGCAGGGCGTCGATCTGCGGGCGGAACAGGTAGATGGAGCCGGTGAGCGACAGGGCGAGGATGAACGGGATGCAGAACAGCCCGGCGTAGAAGTGCCAGCGCCAGATCAGGCGGTACAGCGCGGCGCGGTTGGCTGGTTTCATGGCGGGCCTCAGTAGTCGTAGCTCAGGCCGAGGAAGGCCGTGCGCTGTGGGTAGGGGTGGCTGACGTAGTACTTCTCGTTGCCCAGGTTGTCGATCCCGGCGGAGGCGGTGAGGTGCTCGTCGATGCGGTAGCTGGCCTTGACGTCGAACACGCTGTAGCGGCTGATGCCGCCGTAGGTGTCGTGGTTGTCGTCGGTGTTCAGCAGGGTGCCGTAGGAGGCGCTGGCGTAGCGGTAGCCCAGGGCGTAGGTCAGCCGCGCATCCTGGTGGTAGACCGCGGACAGGCGCGCCCGCCAGCGCGGGATGCGCGGGTAGTCGTTGCCTTCGGCGGCCGGGGTCAGGGCGTCTTCGAGGATTCGCGCCTGGGTCCAGGTCAGGCTGGCGGACAGGTCCAGGCCGGGCAGGCCGACGTCCTTCGCATCCAGCGCGCTCTCGATGCCGCGCAGGCGGGCGCGGTCGATGTTGTCGATGCGGGTGACGTTGGGGCTGACGCTGGTGTCGGTCTGCGAGAACAGCGCGTCGTGGCGTTCTTCCTGGAACAGCGAGACGCGCAGCAGGTAGCGGTCCCAGCCGTACTGGGTGGTCCAGTCGAAGGAGCGCACGTCCTCGGGCTTGAGGTCCGGGTTGTTCTGCACCAGCTGGGTGCCGCTGCTGATCTGCTGGAACAGCTCGCCCACGGTCGGGTAGCGCACCGCGCGGCCGTAGGAGAAGCGCGTCTGCAGGGCGTCGGTGATGTCGAAGGCCAGCGCCGCCTTGGGCGAGATGTCGTTGCGCTGCTGGTCGTCGTAGTGGACCTGCTGCGGGGTGGTGGTGACGTCGCGGTTGAAGCCGTCGAAGGCTTCCCAGTGTTCGGCGCGGGCGCCCAGGGTCAAGGTCCAGCGCGGGGCGAACTTCCAGGCGTCCTGCAGGTACAGCGCCTGGGTGCGCGTCTCGCCGCCGGAGGCCGCGACCTTGGCGCCGTTGTCGGCGGATTTCCAGTCGTCCAACTGGTAGGTGCGCTGCTTCAGCAGGTAGTCGTCGATGTGGTAGCCGAAGGTGACCTCGTGGCTGTCGGGGCGCCAGATGCCGCGCAGCTCGCCGGTCTGCCAGCCGGTGCCGTCCTGCACCTGGCGGGTGCCGGCCTGGCTCTGGCCGTAGTTGGAGGCGGTGCGGGTGGAGGAGTCGAGGTAGCGGTAGTCGCTGGCCGAGGCCTGCCAGTCGAAGAGGCCGCCGCTGTGGCTGGCGAACGACAGGCCGTTGAGCAGGTGCAGCTCGTCGGTGCGGCTGGGGTTGAGGCCGGAGACCTTGTACGAATGCCCGTCGATGTTGACCGTGCCGTTGTACAGGGTGCGCCCGCTGGCGTCCTTCAGGTAGCTGTCGACGCCGGTGTGGGAGTCGTTGGACCACAGCCCCAGGGTGTACACCGCGGTGATGTCGTCGTTCAGGTCCCAGCCCAGCTTGAGCTTGCCCTGGTCCTGCAGGCTGTGGTCGATGGAGTAGCCGCCGAACACCAGGCGCTGCTTGCCGTTCTGGTCGTTGTCCGCGTGGGCGCCGCCGGCCGTGGGCGCGCCGGCCACCGGCGCCTTGCTCGACAGGCCGGCGGTGGCGTAGCTCATCGGCTGGCCCTGGCTGTCCAGGTGGTCGTAGGACACCCACACCGACAGCGGCCCGCGGTGGTCGCCGGCGGCCAGGCTGATATTGCCGGTGGCGTAGTCGTCGTGGCTGCCGTAGAGGTCGAAGTCCTGCCGCGAGCCGGTGACCGAGGCGTGGAATTCCGGGCGCGTGGGCATGCGCGTTTCCAGGGTCACCACGCCGCCCAGGGAGTTGCCCGGGTAGAGCGCGCTGAACGGGCCGTAGAGCACGTCGACGCGGGAAATCTCGGCGGGCGTCACCAGGCCCCAGCGCGGCGGGAAGGCGTAGCTGTTGCCGAGCAGGTTGGAGAGCAGCAGGTCGTCGGCGTAGACCAGCGATTGCGCGCTGGAAAGGGTGCCGGTGGTGCGGGTGGCGAGAATGCCGTTGCGGTCGCCGATGAAGCGCTCGCGCACCTCGAGGCTGGGCAGGTACTTCAGGGCCTGGGCGGAAGTGACCAGGTTGGTGCTCTCGCGCAGCTGTTCGGCCGTGCGGCTCTCGACCACGGCGGGAGCGCTGGCCAGGGCCGCGGGCAGCGGCTGCTGGCCTTCGGCGCTGACCACTACGTCGGCCAGGCGGGTAGGTGCGTCGCCGTCGGCGGCGGTTTCGGCGTGGGCTGGCAGCAGCAGGCTGCCGGCCAGGCCGCAGAGCAGGGTGCGGGCGGCCGGGGGCTTCAGTGCGTAGGCAATGCACCGGCGCAGGGATGTGGACATCCGGATGATCCTTGTTCAGGACGACGGGAGCGCGGCCAGGCATGCGCGCAGGGGCACGCACGCCGGGGGCGCGGGTTCGGGGTGTCGTGGAACGGGATCAGGCCAGGGGCGGGCCGCGCGGACGGACGTCCAGCAGGTGCAGGAAGGGCGGGAGGGGCAGCGCCGGCGGCGGCGCCTGGGCATTGACCGGCCCCAGCGCCGGGGCCATGGCGATGGCCCAGAGCAGCGCCGGGCTGTCGTGCAACAGGGTGCAGTAGCCGCAGGCGGGGTCGAGGCTGTTGTGGACCATGCCGCCGTGGTCGCCGGCCGGGGCATGCTGCATGGCCCCGTGGTCCATGGGCATCTGCCCCATGTCATGGGCGGAACACCAGGCGCCCTGCGGCGGCGGGGAATGCTCGACGGCCTCGAGGGTGCGCGAGAAGGTCGGGGCGAACAGCAGCAGCCCGAGGGCCATGACGGCCAGCCAGGTGGCGAGGCGGTACTGTGCTGAGTGACGGCGCAAGATGGAACGTCCCGATCGGTGGGGCCGGGGTCTGGGGGCGCTATGCTGCCATGCCGGGGGTGGGGGCTTCAATGTGGGGGGCTGAGAATGAGGGGCCGTTCGGAGCGGGCGGCGAATCTGGCGTCATCGTCATGCCCGCGAACGCAGGAACGCAGGGCGGACGGAGTCCGCTCGGTTCCTGGGAAGCACGGGCGTAGGAGCAACTGTCTTGCCCACTGCGCCGGGGTGCTTTTCGTAGGATGGGTTGAGCGAAGCGAAACCCATGCGGCCATGGTGATGGATATCGCTTCGCTCAACCCATCCAACGGACGTTGTGTTTACCGGAGGATGTAGGAGCGGACTCCGTCCGCGATTGGACTCACTGGCCCCGCCGAACTATCCGGTGGCACGGCCAACGGCGGATAACCGCGAACGGTTATGCGCCCTACGTTCCTGTGTTCGTAGGAATGGCGAGGTGAAGTTACCAGGACCCGCAGCCTAGGTATCCCCCGGCTTCTGCTGGGCGTAGGCGCGGGCCTTTTCCTCCATCAGCCGCAGCACCCGGGTGGCGGTCTCGACGTCTTCCCGGGGGATGCTGCCGAGCACTTCGGCGCGCAAGGCGTTGAGGGCTTTCTCCAGGCGCTCGGCCAATTCCCGTCCCGCATCCTGCAAATGGATGGCGCGCAACCGCCGGTTGCCCGTCACCATGCGCCGTTCCAGCAGGCCGGCGGCTTCTGCCTGGTCGAGGGTGCGCACCAGCGCCGCCGGGTGCACGCCGATGCAGTCGGCCAGCACGTTCTGCAGCACCCCGTCGCCCATGCGCGAGACCAGCAGCACCGGCGTGGCCACCGCCAGCGACAGGCCGCTCTCGGCCAGCACCAGGCTGGCGGCCTGCTGCCAGGCGCGGCGCGCCGGTTGCAGCGAGCCGGTGAGGGCGAACAGGTGATCCTGGGGCGGGCTGGGCATGGGGCGGTCCGTTGCGGGTGGATTTCGCGCCGATGATACGGACCCGGGCGGCGAGTACCAAACCCGCCTCGGCTTATCTGTGCAAAGTCAATAATTGCATTGACAGTAATTTGTCGCCGGTTCCAGAATTCGCCCAGGCCGGCGGCAGCACCGGCACCTCACGACCCACCCCAGGTTCGCCTTCCATGAGCACCGAATTCCGCCCGCCGAGCCTCGCCCTCACCACCCTCGGCCTGGCCCTGGCCATCTTCATGCAGGTGCTGGATACCACCATCGCCAACGTGGCGCTGCCGACCATCGCCGGCAACCTGGGGGTGAGCGCCAACCAGGGCACCTGGGTGATCACCTCGTTCGCCGTCAGCCAGGCCATCTCCCTGCCGCTGACCGGCTTCCTCTCCCGGCGCTTCGGCGAGGTGCCGCTGTTCATCGGCTGCTCGCTGCTGTTCGTGGTCGCCTCCTTCCTCTGCGGCGTGTCGCAGGACATGGGCATGCTCATCCTGTTCCGCGCGCTGCAGGGCGCTGTGGCCGGGCCCATGTACCCGATCACCCAGAGCCTGATGATCAGCATCTACCCGCCGCACAAGCGCGGCACCGCCCTGGCGCTGCTGTCCATGGTGGCGGTGGTGGCGCCCATCACCGGGCCGATCCTCGGCGGCTGGATCACCGACAACTATTCCTGGCCGTGGATCTTCTTCATCAACCTGCCCATCGGCGCCTTCGCCGTGTTCGTGGTCAGCCGGCAGATGCGCGGCCGCCCGGAACGCCTGCAGCGCACCCGCATCGACTACGTCGGCCTGGCGACCCTGGTGGTCGGCGTCGGCGCGTTGCAGATCCTGCTGGACAAGGGCAACGACGAGGACTGGTTTTCCTCGCCCTTCATCATCGCCTGCGCGGTGGTGGCGGCCATCGCCCTGGCGGCCTTCCTCATCTGGGAGCTGACCGAGGACGAGCCGGTGGTGGACCTGCGGCTGTTCCGCCACCACAACTTCCGTTACGGCACCCTGGCGCTGGTGCTGTCGTTCTCGGCCTACTTCGCCATCAACCTGCTGCTGCCCCAGTGGCTGCAGCGCAACCTCGGCTACACCGCCACCTGGGCGGGCCTGGCGGCGGCGCCGCTGGGCATCGCGCCCTTGCTGCTGAGCCTGCTGGTGGGGCGCTACGCGGCCAACTTCGACCTGCGCCTGGTGGCCTCGGTGGCCTTCGTCGCCATGGGCGCCACCTGCTTCCTGCGCTCGGACTTCACCCTGGACATCGACTTCCGCCACGTCGCCCTGATGCAGGCGCTGATGGGCGTGGGCGTGGCGCTGTTCTTCATGCCCACCACGGTGATCCTGCTGTCGGACCTGGAGGCCCACGAGATAGCCGCCGGCTCCGGGCTGTCGACTTTCCTGCGGACCCTCGCCGGCAGCTTCTCGGCCTCGCTCACCACCTTCCTCTGGGACCGCCGCGCGGTGCTGCACCACGCCCAGCTCAGCGAGAGCATCACCACGTTCGACAGCGGCACGCGCAACAGCCTGGAACTGCTGGGCCAGGGCGACCCGCAGCTGGGCGCCAGCCTGCTGAACCAGATGATCACCCAGCAGGCCTACCAGATCAGCTTCAACGAGCTGTTCCACGCCCTGGGCTGGATCTTCCTGATACTGATGAGCGTGATCTGGCTGACGCGCCCGCCGTTCAGCGGCAAGGCGCGGGTGGCGGTGGCGGACCACTAGGGCCGCCGTGCCCGCGCGGGGCACGGCGGGTCATTCAGTCTCCGGACTTGGGCGGCGTTCAACCGGTCGCCGTGGGCCTCCAGGGTGGCCAGCGCCGCTTCCAGGCGCGCCACCGGCCAGCCCAGTTCGGCGCGAGCGGCGGCGTTGATCAGGGCATCCATCGGTCGGTTCCCGCAGTCTAGCCAGCGCACCGCTTGTGGGCATTCACACTGCGGCCGGGGAGTGGCGGCTTGCCCATGAGCGGTACACGACGAACGGCGCCAGCCCCGGCAGAGCGGGCGTCGTGGCGGCGCGGGTGGCAGCCGGGCAGGGCGCCAAGGCATGGACCTTGCTGAACTTGCCGGGCCCCTGGAAGGTCCGTCCCAGGGCGGAAGATGCAGCCGGCGCGCTGGCCGCCCGATGGATTTTCCCGTGTTAGTCTTTTGGATTCTCATTCGCTTCGCCGTCCGCAGCGACTTTTCGCGGGCGGCCCGAAACGTGGAGATCGGCCCATGTCCCGCCCGATCGATTCAGGTCTGGCCGACGCGGCCATTGCTGCTTGCGGTGATGCCTCGGCCAGGGCCCTGCTCGATGACTGGTTGAGCGAGCGCGACGCACCCTGCGCGCTCTTTCTCGATGTCGACGGTACCCTCCTGGATATCGTCGAGACCCCCGACGCGGTGCGCGTTCCCGACGACCTGCGCGCCGCCCTGCAAAGCCTGCACCGCCAACTGGACGGTGCCCTGGCGCTGGTCAGCGGACGCCCGCTGGCGCAGCTCGACGACCTGTTCGCTCCCCTGCGCCTGCCGGCCAGCGGTGGCCACGGCGCGCAGTGGCGCCTGGCCGGCGGGCAACCCATGCAACAGTTGCCGGCGGCCCATCTTGGCGCGCCGCAGCGCGACCAGCTGCTGGCCCTGGCCCGGCGCCACCCCGGCGTGCTGGCCGAGGACAAGGGCAGCAGCCTGGCCCTGCATTACCGTGCCGTGCCCGAGGCCGGCCCGGCCCTGGCGGCGGCCCTGGAGCGCCTGCTGCGCGGCCCCGGGGGCGCCGGGCTGCGGCTGCTGCCGGGGAAGATGGTGTTCGAGGTGCTGGCCCATGCCAGCGACAAGGCCCAGGCCATCCGCCGCTTCCTCGGCGAGCCGCCCTTCGCCGGGCGCCGGCCGCTGTTCATCGGCGACGACCATACCGATGAGCCGGCCCTGGCGCTGATGCCGCAGTTGCACGGCCTGGGCCTTTCGGTCGGGCGCCTGGCGCCCGGCGCGCGGGCCGCCTTCGACCACCCGCGCGCGGTGCGCGAAACACTCATACAGGCCACGAGGAGAACACAGGCATGAGCAAGCACAACGGCGCGCTGGACCTGGGGCTGATCGGCAACTGCCGCGTCGCCGCCCTGGTGAACCGGCAGGCGCGCCTGGTGTGGTGGTGCTACCCGAACTTCGACGGCGACCCGGCCTTCTCCCGGCTGCTGGCCGGCGACGAGGAGAAGGGCTTCTGCGACGTGCTGCTCGACGGCATGGTCAGCAGCCACTCGGAGTACCAGCCCAATACCGCGATCATCCGCACCACCCTCACCGACGCCGCGGGCAACGCCGTGCGCATCACCGACTTCGCCCCGCGCTTCCTGCAGTACGGCCGCTACTTCCGCCCGGCGCAGCTGTGCCGGGTGGTGGAGCCGGTGCAGGGGCTGCCGCGGGTGACCCTGCGCATGCGCCCCACGCATCACTACGGCAAGCCGTGCGAGGCGGTGGCCGGCTCCAGCCACATCCGCTACCTGGGCGGCGACCAGGCGCTGCGCCTGACCACCGATGCGCCGCTGTCCTACGTCATGCAGGAAACGCCCTTCGCCCTCAAGCACCCGGTGAGCCTGGTGATGGGCGTCGACGAACCGCTGGACGAATCCCCCGAGCAGGTGGTGCGCAGCTTCCTCGAACGCACCCGCGCCGGCTGGTACGAGTGGGTGCGCTCGCTGGCCATCCCCTTCGAATGGCAGGACGTGGTGATCCGCGCGGCCATCACCCTGAAGCTGTGCAGCTTCGAGGAGACCGGGGCGATCATCGCCGCGGTGACCACCTCGGTGCCCGAGGCGCCGGGCACCCAGCGCAACTGGGACTACCGCTACTGCTGGCTGCGCGACGCCTACTTCGTGGTGCTGGCGCTGAACCGCCTGGGCGCCACCAAGACCATGGAGCGCTACGTCGACTTCATCACCACGGTGGCGGTGGAGGGCGCCGAGCTGCGCCCGCTGTACGGCGTGGTCCCGGCCATGGACCTGACCGAGCGCATCGAGCCGGACCTGGCCGGCTTCCTCGGCCACGCCCCGGTGCGCGTCGGCAACCAGGCGGTGGAGCAGGTGCAGCACGACGTGTTCGGCTCGGTGGTGCTGGCGGTGCTGCAGAGCTTCGTCGACCAGCGCCTGCCGCACCCCGGCGACGAAGGTATGCTGCGCCTGCTGGAAAGCCTGGCCGAGCGCGCCGCGCGCAACGCCTTCGTGCCCGACGCGGGCATCTGGGAATACCGCGGCCGGCAGCGCGTGCACACCCATTCGGCGATGCTCTGCTGGGCCGCCTGCGACCGCGTGGCGCGCATCGCCGCGCGCCTGGGCCACGGCGAGTCGGCGGCGCGCTGGCGCAAGGAGGCCACGCGCATCCGCGAGGGCATCCTGCGCGAGGCCTGGAGCGAGCGGCGGCAGTCCTTCACCGGCAGCTTCGGCGTCGACGACCTCGACGCCAGCGTGTTGCTGATGCACGAGCTGGGGCTGATCGAGGCCGACGACCCGCGCTTCGTCGCCACCGTCGACTGCATCGGCCGCGAACTGAACGTCAACGGCCACCTGCTGCGCTATGCCGCCGCCGACGACTTCGGGGTGCCGGAGACCGCCTTCCTGGTGGTCAAGTTCTGGTACCTGGACGCCCTGGCCGCCATCGGCCGCGGCGACCAGGCCCGCGAGCTGTACGCCGAGCTGCTGGCCGCGCGCAACAGCTTCGGCCTGCTGTCCGAGGACCTGCATCCGCACACCGGTGAGATGTGGGGCAACATTCCGCAGACCTACTCCATGGCCGGCTTGATCAACACCGCCATGCGTCTGTCCATGAGCTGGGAGGAGGGCCTATGTCGCGGCTTGTAGTGATTTCCAACCGGGTGGGCATGCCCGATGCCGAGGGCCGGCCCGCGCCGGGCGGCCTGGCCGTGGCGGTGGCGGCCACCCTGCGCGAGCGCGAGGGCCTGTGGTTCGGCTGGAGCGGCCAGGTGGCGGAGGTGCCGGCCGAGCCGACCACCCTGCAGAACGACAACATCACCTACATGGTCACCGACCTGCCGCCGCAGGACTTCCAGGAGTACTACAACGGCTTCGCCAACCGCGTGCTCTGGCCGATCCTGCACTACCGGGTGGACCTGGCCGAGTTCACCGAGGCCGACTTCGGCGGCTACCTGCGCGTCAACGAGTTCTTCGCCGAGCGCCTGAGCCCGCTGCTGCAGCCGGACGACGTACTGTGGGTCCACGATTACCACCTGATCCCCCTGGCCGTGGCGCTGCGCGAGCGCGGCCACCGCAACCGCATCGGCTTCTTCCTGCACATCCCCATGCCGCCGCCGGACCTGCTCACCGCGCTGCCGCACCACGAGGAGCTGGTGCGTGCGCTCACCGAATACAACCTGATCGGCTTCCAGACCGAGAACGACGCCGACAACTTCGCCCGCTACCTGACCCGCGTGGTGGGCGCGGCCACCCCCGATTCGCGGCGCTTCAGCCTGGGCCACCAGCACTTCCGCGTCGGCGTGTTCCCGGTGGGGGTGGACGTCGAGGGCTTCCGCCGCCTGGCCGAGGAGGCCGAACACGGCCCGCTGGCTGCCAAGCTGGAGGAGAGCCTGGTGGGTCGGGCGCTGATGGTCGGGGTGGACCGCCTGGACTACTCCAAAGGCATCACCAACCGCCTGGACGCCTACGAGCGCTTCCTGGAGAAATACCCCGAGCGGCAAGGCAAGGTGACCTGCCTGCAGATCGCCCCCGGCAGCCGCCAGGAGATTCCCGAGTACGCCGAGATCGACGCCGCGGTCAGCGCCCGCGTGGGGCACATCAACGGCCGTTTCGCCGCGGTGTCCTGGGTGCCGTTGCGCTTCGTCAGCCGCAACCTGGGCCGCGAGGACATCGCCCTGGTCATGCGCCGCGCGCGCATCGGCCTGGTCACGCCGCTGCGCGACGGCATGAACCTGGTGGCCAAGGAGTTCGTCGCAGCGCAGGACCCGGCCGACCCCGGCGTGCTGATCCTCTCGCAGTTCGCCGGCGCCGCCGCCGAACTGGGCGCCGCGCTCATCGTCAACCCCCACGACCGCGACGCCCTGGCCGATGCCATCGAGCGCGCCCTGGAAATGCCGCTGGAAGAACGCCAGGCGCGCCACCAGGAGATGTATTCGGTGCTGGAGGCCAACCACATCCGCTACTGGGGCCACGGCTTCATCGAGGCCCTGACGCGCCCGGGCGTGCCGCTGAACTGGCTGTCCAGCCGCGGGGCCAACCGCTGAGGGGGATGGTGCAGGTTGCACCGAGATGCTCTTCGTAGGAGCAACTGTCTTGCGCCGAGGTGCTCTTCGTAGGATGGGTTGAGCTTGCGAAACCCATGCGGTTGCGCTGATGGGTATCGCTTCGCTCAACACCATCCTACGAAAAGCCGTGCTGTGGTGGCATAGGGTTCAAGAGCGCCCTCTCCCCAGCCCTCTCCCTGAAGGGAGAGGGGGCTAGTCCGTGCCGAGAAAGGATTTGGTGTCAGCCGGCCACAAGGTGCAAGCCGGCTAACGCGGAAACATCAGCGCTCGCCGAACGGTCCCCTCTCCCAGAGGGTTAGGGAGAGGGGACGGGACCAAGCCCAAACACCGTCATTCCCGGCCGGCACCAAAAACTCACTCCCCCTCAAACGTCCCCCACAAGCAAGCCCTGCCACCACTCACCACCTGCCGCCCCCGCGCAAAGGCATGCACCAACTCCAACCGCTCATCCAGCAACAGAACGTCCGCCTCCAACCCCACAGCCAGGCGCCCCTTGCGCCCCTGGAGGCGCAGCAGGTCGGCCACGTTGCTGGTGAACGGCCGCAGCGCCTGCTCCAGCGGCAGTTGCTCGCGCAGGACCAGATCACGCAACTCGTTCATCAGGCTTTTGCACCCTGCCAGGGCCAGCCCCGTCAGCCGGCCGTCGCTATCGAACACCGGCTGGCTGCCGTTGGCGTCCGAGCTGATGGTCAGCCGCTGCAGCGCGACGCCCGCGCTCAGCGCCTGGATCACCGCGCGGCTGGACTTCAGCGCCTGCTTGGCGCCCAGTTCGGGGTTGATGCCGCTGGTGAGGTCGATGTTGCCGCCGTCCAGGGCGAAGCGGATGGCCGCCTCGTAGAGCGCGGCCGTGCGGTTGACGTGGGTCGGCAGCAGCTGGCCGATGGGGATGTCGCTGTGTTCGAGGATGCCGTACAGCGGCTCCAGCGCCCGGCGGCCGTTGCCCAGGTGGAACACGCTGATGCCCGCCTTGCCGCCCAGCAGGCCGCCGAGCCGGGCTTCGGCGGCGATGCGCGCCAGTTCGCCGATGCTTGGTGCGGACGAGCGATGGTCGGAGATGGCCGTCTTCACCCCGATAATGGGATCGATGAAGGCGATGTCGCGCTGGATGCTGCCGGTGATGGTGGGCGTCGGGACGCCGTAGGCGCCCGTCAGCATGAAGGCTGTGATGCCCTCGCTATTCAGCGCGCGGGCCTTGGCCAGCAGCGATTCGGGGTGGCGGGTGATGGCGTCGGTGCCGAGCAGGCCGACCACGGTGGTGATGCCGCCCTCCAGCAGGCTGGACAGGCGCACCTCCGGCGTGCGGCTGTGGGGCCCGGCTTCGCCGCCGCCGCCGATCAGGTGCAGGTGCTGGTCGATGAGGCCGGGGCAGAGCGTCAGGCCCCGCGCATCGACCTCCTGGCAGCCCGGCAGGTTGGGCGCTTCCAGGTGCTCGGCGATCGCCAGGATGCGTTCGCCGCCGATCAGCAGGTCGCGCCGGCCGAGCTTCTCGGGGGCGTAGAGTTCGCCGCCGCGCAGCAGCAGGAACGCCGGCGGCGCGGGGGCCGCGTTGGTCATCGTCATTCGGCCCAGCCGCCTTGCAGTTGTTCGCGGGTTTCCTCGACGCCGACCTGCCACAGCTCTTGCATCAGCGCGTCATCCTTGTGGTAGGCGCCGCCGTAGTTGCCGTCGCCGATGTAGGCGCGCACGGCCTGGGCGCCCAGTTGGCGCAGGCGGGCCAGGTCGACCATGGGCTTGCGTTCCTCGGGCGGTCTCTGGCCGGGGATGCGCGTCCAGGGGAAGTTCTCCATCCACGAGGCATGGGAGGCCAGCGCGTCTATCTCGCGAACCTTCGCCAGGGTGCGCGGCGTGCTCCACCAGTTGTGCAGCTTGACCCGCGCCTGCGGGTGCCGGCACAGCCACTGCTGGATTTCCGCCTGCACCGGGCAGTTGCCGCCATGGCCGTTGACCAGCAGGATGCGGCGGAAACCCTGCTGGTGCAGGCTGTCCAGCACGTCGACCAGCAGCGCGAAGTAGGTCGCCGGGCGCAGCGAGACGGTGCCGGGGAAGTCGCCGAAGTAGGGCGTCATGCCGTAGGGCAGGGCCGGGAACACCGGCAGCCCCAGGGGCTCGGCGGCCTCGATGGCCACCCGCTGGGCGAGGATCACGTCGGTCATCAGGCTGAGGTAGGCGTGCTGCTCGGTGCTGCCCAGGGGCAGCAGGACGCGGTCGTCCAACTGCACCTGGCGCTCCACCTGCATCCAGTTCATGTCGCCGATGAACATGGCTTGCTCCTGTCGTTGCGGGCGGTTGTGAAGTGCCGTTCCAGCACTTCGCGTTCGACGGCCGGGGTGGCCAGGCTGACGATCACGGCGACGGCCATGCCGAGCAGCCAGGCCGGCAGCAGCGGGTCGGTCCGCAAGCTCAGCCAGCCGTCCAGCCAGCCGGCCTTCAGCACGACGAAGCACAGCTCGCCGAGCAGCACGCCGGCCAGCGCGCCGGCGGCGGTGGCGCGCTTCCAGTACATGCCGAGGATCACGGCGATGACCCAGATGCCCAGGCCGCCGAAGGCGAAGCGCACGATCTCGAAGATGCTGGCGGGCTTGAGCACGCCGATGGCGATGCCGGCCAGGCCGATCAGCAGCGTGACCCAGTGCGACAGCCGGAGCACCCTGGCGTCGCTGGCCGCGGGGTTGATCAGTTTCTGGTAGAGGTCGCGGCTGATGCCGCCGGTGGCCACCACCATCAGCGCCGACACCGTCGACATGCCCGCCGAGACGATGCCGGCGATCATGACCGAGGCCAGGATCGGGTCCAGAGAGCGCTGCAGCAGCATCGGCACCACGAAGTCGGCGTCACGGCCGACGAGGCCCGGCAGCGAGACGAAGGCGTTGACCCCGGCCCACTCGATCAGGGTGGCCGAGACCAGCATGCCCAGGGTGCCCAGCAGCACGCTCTTGAACAGCACGGCGTGGCTCTTCATGGCGTAGAACTTGGTGAACAGCGTCGGCTGGCCGATGGTGAAGAAGCTCCACATCAGGATCATGGTGACGTAGACGCTCCAGCCGTACTCGCCCTTGCTGCCGGGGTGGGCGAGGTGGCCGGGGCTGTCCGCCGCCAGCTGCGCGTTGATGGCCTCCAGGCCGCCGCCGGCGCGGACGGAGATGACGAAGGTGACCACCGCGGTGAGCACCATCAGGCTGCCCTGCAACACGTCGGTGAGCATGGCGCCGCGCATGCCGCCGTACATGCAGTAGAGGATCACGATGCCGCCGGTCACCACCACGCCGACCCACTCCGGGTAGCCGGTGAAGGTCTTGACGATGATGCCGGCGCCCACCAGTTGCGCGCCGGTCATGGCGACCAGGAATACCACCATGGCGATGGCGTGGATGGCGCGCATCGGCGAGGACTGGTAGCGGTCGGCCAGGTAGTCGCTCATGGTCAGGTAGTGGTTGCGCCGGCCCAGCTCCATCAACCGGCGGCCGACCAGTAGCGCGGGGATCAGCATGGAGAAGGCCACCCCGGGGATGGTGATGCTCATCCCGGCGAAACCGTTGCCGTAGGCGATGGCCGGCACGCCCATGAAGGTGCTCATGCTGTACTGGGTGGCGAAATAGGCGATGCCCGAGACGATGGCGCCGGCCTTGCCGCCCATCACCAGGAATTCCTTCATGTTGCGCGTCTGGCGCGCGGCGACGTAGCCGATGGCGGCGATGACCAGGAAGTAGACGCCCATGGTCAGCAGGAAGGGGCCGGGCGTGGGCGTCAGCAGATGATCGATGTCAGACATGCGCGTCGGCTCCTTCCGGTTCCGCCTGGAAGCCGCGGTATTCCGGGCGCTTCAGGCATTGCACGGCGAACAGCGCGGTGAGTGCGATGACCACGCCGCCGTGGACGATCCAGCCGAAGAGAAACAGCGGCACGCCCCAGGGGCCGGCCACGTAGGTTTCGCTGTAGTACCAGGGCAGCGGCAGCATGATCAGCCCGTACATGAACATGAAGACGAGGAACCAGCCCCGCTCGAATCGGTTTTCCCAGACGCCCATCGTTACTGCTCCTGAATGCGAAGTGTGGTGAGGGGCCCGGCGAACGCGGGGCCCCACATGTGCGTGCAAGGGCGGGCTACGGAGGCTCGTCCAGGTAGAGGTAGGGCAGCAGCCGTTCGGTCTGGGCGCTGATGGCTTCGAGCGAATCCCCGGTGTGCTGGGCCAATGCCGCGCCCAGGGCCTCGATGAGCGCGACCATGCCGGCGTTGGAGGCGTACAGCAGCGGGTGCTCCGCAACGGCATAGAGCGCGGTGTCGGCCAGCGCTGCGATGGGCGAGGCCGGGCCGTCGGTAAGGGCCAGCACCTTGCAGCCGCGCTGGCGGGCCAGGCCGAGCAGCTCGACGATGCCGCGGGAATAGCGGGGCAGGGCGATGCCGATCACCAGGTCGCCTTCGCGCAGTACGTTGATCCGCCGCAGGGCCGACTCGACGCCGCCCATGGCGGCGAGGTCCTTGACCCCGGCGCGGAACGGCTCCAGGCAGTTGGCGGCGAAGGCCGCGTGGATGGCGCTGACGCCGAGGCCGGCGACGTACACCTGGCTGGCATTGGCGAGCAGCTCGACGGCGCGGCGCACCTGCTCGTCCCGCAGCAACTCGTGGCTGCGGCGGATGTTGCCGGCGGCGCTGTCGAGGGATTCGCGCACGACGCCGGCGGCGCCGATGTCCCGCGCAAGGCCCAGGCGCAGCTTCTCCACCGGGGCGTAGGCGCTTTCGTAGAGCTTGCGCAGCGTGGCGCGGAAGGGCGGGTAGCCGTCGCAGCCGCAACGGTGGGCGAAGCGGTTGATGGTGGCGACCGAGACGCCGGCGGCCCTGGCCAGCTCGTCGATGTTCATGGTGGAGACCGCCAGCGCGTTGTTCAGCACGAAGTCGGCCAGCTTGCGGAAGGCCGGGGAATAACCCGGGCGGGCGCGGGCGATGGCGCCGAGCAGCAAATGGGAAGGTTCATCGGGCATGGCGGCGGGCCCCGCTGCGCTTGTGCCTGGAAAGCGCTACTGTCTGGAAATCGGTTTTTACTTTTCGTGTTGCCTGAAAATTAATTTACAGGCAGGCACTTATCGGCCTCGCTGAATAGTTGGGAGGGAATATTCCGAAGAACTTGTGCGACTGGATCAGGCCCGCGCCCGGAGCCTGATCGCGGCGGTCATTCGATCTCGAACAGGCCGTTGCGGATCGGCCCCACGCTCAGGCGCTCGCGCACGTCGTCGTCGATGCGCGGGTCGTCCGGGCGGTACAGCTTCACCTGGCGGTAGGCGTTGATCCGGTTGATCTCCGCGCCCAGGTATTCCCAGACCACCCGGGTGCACGCCGGGGTGCGCCGGTCGCCGCTGGAGACGCCGGTCTTCAGGCCGTTGAGGCGGGTAATGCGGCTCTTGAAGCTGGGGATGAGGATGGTCTGGCTCATCTCGTTGACGGTGAGCGATTCGTAGTCGATCAGGAACAGCCGGTCCTGCAGCTGGAAGGCCGCGCCCAGGTAGCGGCAGCGCACCCAGTCCTCGGCCTGCACGTCGGTGCTGCTGGAGCGTTCCTGGCGCTCCTGGCGCTCGAACAGGAAGTTGCCGTCCTCCTCCCACAGGTGCACCAGCGACAGCAGGATGCTGCCGGGCACCGACATGCAGTTGGAGTATTCGAAATAGTAGCCGCAGTAGCGCGACAGGTTGCCGCCCTGCTCGCGCAGCGGTTCGAGCAGGCGCAGCAGCGGGTCGTTCGCCTGCGTGCCGGATTGGCTTGCGCGGGCGCCGATCAGGCGGGCGAACTGCTCCGGCGGCAGGCCCAGCTCGTAGTCCTCGACGCCGAAGAAATCGCCGATGCGCTTGAGGTTGAACGGGGTGGGGCGGCTCTGCCCGCTGAGGTACTTGTTGAACTGCGCGCGGTTGATCTGCAGCTGGCGGCAGACCTCGGAGATGGAGCGGTAATGGCTGCAGGCGAGCTTGAGGTTTTCGCCCAGGTGATCGGACATCGACGATATTCCGGTGTGATGCGAGTGGCGCAAGCCTAGCACCAACTCGCGCCAGAACGTAACAAGATGCGAAATTGTCACGCCCCCTCGTCTTGGCCAACCTTGCCCGCCAGCGCCAGGCCCAACCCGCGCGCCTGGCGCCTCTCTTCCAACCGAAGAACAAGAATCGAGGTCACACCCCATGCTCGAAGCGCTCAACGACTTCCTTTCCGGGAAGGTTCTCATCGTGCTCATCGTCGGACTCGGCAGCTACTTCACCCTGCGCTCCCGGTTCGTCCAGTTCCGCCATTTCGGCCACATGTTCGGCGTGTTCAAGGAGTCCATCCGCGGCCAGGCCGGCCAGCTGAGTTCGTTCCAGGCGCTGATGCTGAGCCTTGCCGGGCGCGTGGGCGCGGGCAACATCGCCGGCGTCGGCATCGCCGTGACCCTCGGCGGCCCGGGCGCGGTGTTCTGGATGTGGGTGACCGCGCTGGTGGGCATGTCCAGCAGCTTCTTCGAGTGCACCCTGGCCCAGGTCTACAAGCGCGCCGACGGCGACGGCCTGTACCGCGGCGGCCCGGCGTACTACATCCAGCACGGCCTGAAGCTCAAGGGCATGGCCGTGGTGTTCTCGGTGCTGCTGCTGGTGACCTACGGCTTCGCCTTCAACGGCCTGCAGTCCTATACCGTGACCCATTCGCTGCAGAACGCCTTCGGCTTCGCCCCGCAGCACACCGGCATCGCCCTGGCCGTGCTGCTGGCCATCGTCTTCATCGGCGGCATCAAGCGCATCGCCGCGGTGTCCGACCTGCTGGTGCCGGTCAAGACCCTGGCCTACATCGGCGTGACCCTGTACGTGATCGGCAGCCAGATCGAGCACGTGCCGGCCATGCTGGAAACCATCTTCAAGAGCGCCTTCGGCCTCGACCCGGCCTTCGGCGGCCTGCTCGGCAGCGCCATCGTCATGGGCGTGAAGCGCGGCGTGTTCGCCAACGAAGCCGGCCTGGGCAGCGCGCCCAACGTCGCCGCCGTGGCCGCCGTGCGCCACCCGGCGTCCCAGGGCGTGGTGCAGGCCTTCAGCGTGTTCCTCGACACCTTCGTCATCTGCACCTGCACCGCGCTGCTGATCCTGCTCTCGGGCTTCTACACCCCGGGCTTCGAAGGCGACGGCATCGTCCTCACGCAGAACTCCCTGGCCGCGGTGGTCGGTGACTGGGGCCGGCTGTTCGTCAGCGTCGCGCTGTCGCTGTTCGTCTTCACCTGCATCCTCTACAACTACTACCTGGGCGAGAACAGCCTGCAGTTCCTCAGCCGCAACCGCCTGGTGCTGATCGGCTACCGCGCCCTGGTGCTGGCGCTGATCGTCTGGGGCTCGGTGCAGAACCTGTCCACCGTGTTCGCCTTCGCCGACATCACCATGACCTGCCTGGCCTTCGTCAACCTGCTGGCCCTGGCGCTGCTGTTCAAGGTTGGCCTGCGGGTGATGGGCGATTACGATGCACAGCGTCGCGCCGGCGTTCAGCAGCCGGTGTTCGACTCCGCCCAGTTCGCCGACCTCGACCTGGACCGCGAAGCCTGGCCGGCCAGCCAGCGCGCCGAGGCCGCCCGCGAAATCCCCGCCGGCCTGCCGCAGGCGCAGGGCTGACGGCCGCGCGGGCCGTCCCGGCGGTCGGCCCGCGCCACTACAAGAACGCAGGATCAGCCCATGCGCGCAGTCAAGAACCTCTTCGTCCTCTACACCGGCGGCACCATCGGCATGCTGCAGACCTCCGAAGGCCTGGCCCCGGCCAGCGGCTTCGAGGCGCGCATGCGCGAGTGGCTGGCCGGTAGTGGCCGGCAGCCGACCTTCGCCTGGGCCTTCCGGGAAATGCAGCCGCTGCTGGACAGCGCCAACATGCAGCAGGCCAACTGGCTGGCCATGCGCGACGCCATAGTCGACGCGGTGGAGCAGGGCGGCCATGACGGCGTGCTGGTGCTGCATGGCACTGACACGCTGGCCTACACCGCGGCGGCGCTGTCGTTTGTGCTGCTGGGGCTGGATGTGCCGGTGTTGCTGACCGGCTCCATGTTGCCTGCCGGTGCGCCCGGCAGTGATGCCTGGGCCAACCTTGGCGGCGCCCTGGACGTGCTGGAAGGTGGCCAGGCCAATGGTGTGCAACTCTACTTCGGCGGCGCGCTGCTGCACGGTGCTCGGGCTACCAAGCTGCACAGTGAGGCCTTCGACGCCTTTACCACGCTGCCGCGTCATCGCGATGGCCAGCGTGCAGGGCAGGTGCCGCCAGTCCTGGATTATCGCCAGCCGCGTCAGCCGGTGAGGCTGGCTGTGCAGCCGTTGTTCCCCGGTCTGCAGGCCGAACAGTTGGAGGCTGTGCTGAATAGCGGCGTGCAGGGGCTGCTGCTGGAGTGCTATGGCAGTGGTACCGGTCCTTCTGACAATGAAGCTTTGCTTGCTGCGCTGGGCGCGGCCCGTAAGCGTGGTGTGTTGCTGGCTGCTATCAGCCAGTGTCCGGCGGGTAGTGTGGTGTTCGATACCTACGCCGCAGGCAGTCGTCTGCGCGACACTGGCTTGGTGTCTGGTGGTGGCATGACCCGTGAGGCGGCTTTGGGCAAGTTGTTTGCCCTGCTGGGGGCGGGGCTGGATGTGGAAGAGGCTGAGCGTTGGTTTGGCCTGGATCTGTGTGGGGAGCTGGCTGGTTAGTATGGGCCTGATGCCGTTTTTCTCCATGGGAGAAACGGCATTTTTCATAACGAACTCCCCAGCCACGAGGTCCGAACTAGGCGTCCCCCACGAGCGTACATCCCTGTAGCCCGCGGGGCTCTCGCGACATCCATGTCGCATGACCTCCTGAGCGCGGGTTTCGCTCGGCCTTCTGAAGGGGCGTTTCGGTGCGCTCGGGTATTTCTCTGGAAGTCCCAAAGCCAGAGCAAGAGCGAGCTTGCTCGCGAACTGGCCGGTGATATCTGCGCACCGGTTCAACGCCGCCCCTCTCCCTAACCCTCGGCTGCGCGCCCCGCCCTGAAGGGAGAGGGAATCGTTGGGCAGACGTTGGTGCTCTGGAGTCAGCCGGCTAGCACAGAGATTGTCGGCTAAAGCCAGGCCTCTTCTCTGCACGGACGGCCCCCTCTCCCGCTTGCGGGAGAGGGTTGGGGAGAGGGCGCTCTTGAGGCCAGCACCAAAAGTCCCCGGCAACTCCTGTTCGCGAGCAAGCTCGCTCCTACGAAAAGCGCGTCACTCCGGCATTCGCCCCAGCCGCTGTTGCAGGCGCGTCAGGAAGCCGATCTCGAAGGCCATTCGCCGCCAGTTGTCCATGTGCTCTATGCGCCCATGGACGAGGCGTGTCCACAGGTAGCCGTCGGCTTCGCCGGCCAGCCAGCTTTCGGCCAGGAGAATGCCTTGGTCGGCGGCTGGCTGCGTGGGAATGGGCCAGGTCAGCGTCAGGCCGGGCTGGCCGTCGGCGGCGGGGATTTCGACGGGATGGGTGTTGCTGGGGAGGACGATCAGGTTGTTGGAATTGGTCATCTAGAGCTGCTCCGTTTCGTTGGATTCAGGAGCTGCCGCCAAAGCTGTCAACCAATGGAGGCAGACCGCGCGGGGTTGACAGACCGGGAAACGGAGCCGGCAGACCCGAAGGTCTCCCCGCGCGATCTGCCATGACACTTGCGGTACGAACCGCGGACACGAGAGGGCCTGCAAAAAGCGTTCGCCGCTTTCGCATGCACCTCGGAGGGCAATCGCGCCGTTTCTTCAGGCTGTCAAACCCGGTCGCGGATGAGCCGCGACCGGCGCAGCTTAGGAACCGGCCGGTAGCGCAACAAGGGCAGAAACACGCTGCAGGAGAGTATCGGATATTTCCCGCAACGGGCACCGATGCGGAAGAAGGGAAGCAGTGTAGGAAGAAAGAACTACAGCGCCGGGCCCGCAACGACCTTGCGCATGAACACCCGGGCAAAACCGTTCTCCGTGGCCCGGTGCGTTTCGCGGTAGCCCAGCTTTGTGTAAAGGGCGATGTTCTCGGTCATCAGCTGGTTGGTGTACAGCTCGATGGCCTGGAAGCCCTGGGCCCGCGCACGTTCCTCGCAGAACGCCAGTAACGCCTTGCCGATGCCCTGGCCCTTGAACGCCGGCGCCACCGCGATGTTCTCCAGCAGCAATGCCGGCCCCTGGGGGCGCAGCACCAGCACGCCGGCGACTTCGCCATCGCGGGTACACACGAACGCATCGGCTTCGGCGATCACCTGCCGGTAGTCGTCGAGCATGGGCGCGGGCTTGCGGCCGATGCGCGGAATGTAGGGGCCGTAGGCCTCGTTCACCAGCCGGGCGATGGCGGGTGCGTCGTCGGGAAGAGCCTTGCGGATTTCTGCTGCGTCCATTGTCTGTGCCTGGTCATGGCTGGCGGATAGGGCACTCTAGCGGATTCGCCGTTCCCCGGCTTCCCGCCGGCCATGGGCCGGCGGGGCGGCAGCGCTCGTTCAGCCAAGCCGCAGGCTCAGCTCGACGTCTTCGGCGAAGGGCACCGACAGGTAGCCGTTGCCGATATCGCGTACCCGCGCCAGGTATTCCGGGCTGTGGTCGGCGTTGTCGGCGACGATCAGCGCGCCGGGCCGCAGGCGGCTTTCCACCAGGGCGAGGATTTCCGGGTAGAGCGCCTTGGCGCCGTCGAGCAGCAGCAGGTCGATGCGCTGCGGCAAGTCGCGCGCCAGGGTCTGCAGGGCATCGCCCTCGCGGATTTCCACCAGGTCGGCCAGACCGGCGGTGTTCAGGTTGGCCTGGGCGTGCAGCGCTTCACCTCTGAAGGCTATTGGCTGAGGGTGCTCAGACCCGCTGGTCGTTGTGCTTGGCCCGCAGCAGGAGCGGGAGCAGCCCGACTAGCTGGACATCGAACCGGCAGGCGCCTAGGACGTGGATTCATGCCTGTTCTGACAGATAACAGCTCAAAAAACATGTATAGGGTGTCGGTAGTTTCCGAAGCAGTTCCTGCCCTCTAAAACGGCGCTCTCGCCGCTCTCATACTCCGGCCGCACTGATGCTTCCGGTCTGGAGAGCCCATGCGCCTCATCCCCAATACCGCCCCCGCCGCGCAGTGTGCGGAGGACCCGTATTTTGCCCAGGGGTTGGTCAGCAATGCGTTGACCCAGGGGCGGCATACGTTGAAGGGGCTGGAAGCGCTCCAACGTACGTCCCATATCGTGCGCGACGCCGACATCGTCGAAGCGGTACGCCGTGGCGAATGGCTGCTGGTGGCGGATGAGGTGGCTTCGTCCAGCGCCAGCGGCCTGTTGCCGGGGAGTGAGTCCTCGCCGCCGCGAGCCTATATCTTCGAAGACCGCTGGCCGCTACCCAAGGTGCGCGAGGACCTGGTATTCGCCAAGTCCTGCCGCCCGGACAATTGGGGTCGGACCCGGCCCGGCGTCGAAGTGGAACCCGCTTCGCGCTTCGGCAACGTCATGCTTTCCGGGGCGATGGCGTTGCCGGTTTCAGCGACCACTGCGCTCAATGCTGGCGCGGAGGCGGCTTTGGTACGCATCGCTGGCGGCGGCATCATGCAGCACGGCTTCACCTGGGCGCTACGTGGGCCGGGTGTGGCCAGCAATCCGGCCAGCCTGTTCCTCCTTGGCCTGCTGCCTACGCGCCTGGGTGACGGCGCCCTGTACACCGACAGCCGGTTGCGTGACCTGGAGCAGGTGCCGACCCGTGTACGTTTCCAGATTCGCCGCGATGCCCATGGTGGCTTGCAGGTCTATGGTATCCATGCCCATCCCGATGGAGATGACGCCGTACGCACGGTCAAGGCTATCTGGCGTGACGACCGTCGTACGATGGAGGCGCACGTCAACGGCCTGACCATTCTCTGGATTCCCAACAAGGGCTCACAGCCCATTCCACCTCTGATTCATCCGGAACATACGGGCGAGCGGATCGACAATATCCTGGTGCACCCGATTGCGACCGATACCGACTCGCAGATCGAGATATACCCGGGCAGCGAGGACATCACTACCGACGATTTCATCCTGACGTTTCCTGCCGACAGCGGGATGAAGTCGCTGTATATCGCCTACGCCATACCGCATTCGCACTACCAGCCGCCACCAGACCACCTGCTGGCCTTTCCAGCGGCGAAGGAGGCCAAGCGGAAAACGCCTATTTCAGGTGGCGGCGGCAAGAGAAAGCGCTGGAAGGATGACGAGGGCTATATCTATGAGTGGGATTCCGCTCATGGCGCGGTTGAAAAATATGACAGGAGGGGAAGGCATCTGGGAGAGTTCAACCCTGTTACCGGCGAAAAGAACAAAGATGCTGATCCAGTTCGGAGAGTAGAGCCATGAGGTACTTCCTGGAGGCCTTCGATAATGAAACCGAGTTTCTGCTGTTCAAGATTGAAGTCTCGGAGTCTTATGCAGGCGACCTGGCGAAGATAATGGGTTGGACAGAGGTTCAACACGGAATCGAAGGGTACGATCTCACTGAGCAGCAGTTGCTCGCCATTGAAGGGATTGTAGGAAGAACCCTGCGCGATCCTGGGTATACCTTTCAGTTGACTTGCAATGGGTGAGACTGCTCGGAGTTCATGAGGACGCGGTGTATCGGCGTATAACCGCGAATGGTTATACGCCCTACGCGCCGCGGGCAAAAAAATCCCCCGACCACTCGCGCGGCCGGGGGATGAAAACGCCGGCGCAGGGGGTAACGCGCCGGACGCGGTAGGACCTTTTGCCTTACAGCTTGATCAGCACCGATTTCACCTCGGTGTAGTGCTCGATGGCGGCGGCGCCCATTTCGCGGCCCAGGCCGGACATCTTGTAGCCGCCGAAGGGCAGGGCCGGGTCCAGGGCGCTGTGGCAGTTGACCCAGACCGAGCCGGACTTGATCTTCGGGATCATCCGGTGCACCGCGCCCAGGTCGTTGGACCAGATGCTGGCGCCCAGGCCGTAGGGGCTGTCGTTGGCCAGGCGGATGGCTTCGTCGAGGTCGTCGAAGGGCATGGCCACCAGCACCGGGCCGAAGATTTCTTCCTGCACCAGCGGGTTCTTCTGGTCCACGTCGACGATCACTGTCGGTTTCACGAAGTAGCCGGGGCCGAACTGTTCGCCGCCGCAGGCGATGGTGGCGCCTTTCTCGCGGCCCAGTTCGATGTAGTTGTGCACGCGCTGCTGCTGGCGGGCGGAGATCAGCGGGCCCATGTCCACGCTCGGGTCCAGGCCGTTGCCCAGCTTCATGCCGTTGGCGATGCCGGCGATGTCGGCCACCACGTTGTCGAAGTGCTTGCGCTGCACGTACAGCCGCGAGCCGGCGCAGCACACCTGGCCCTGGTTGAAGAAGATGGCCTGGGCGGCGCCGGCGGCGGCGCTGTTCAGGTCGGCATCGGCGAGGACGATGGTCGGCGACTTGCCGCCCAGCTCCAGGGTTACGCGGGTCATGTTGTCCATGGCCGCCTTGCCGATTTCCTTGCCTACGGCGGTGGAGCCGGTGAAGGTCAGCTTGTCCACCAGCGGGTGGTGGGTGAGGGCGGCGCCGGCGTTGATGCCGGTGCCGGTGACCACGTTGAACACGCCCGCCGGGTAGCCGGCCTCCAGGGCCAGCTCGGCCAGCTTCAGGGCGCTGAGCGGGGTTTCGTCGGCCGGCTTGAGCACCACGCTGCAGCCGGTGGCCAGCGCCGGGCCGAGCTTCCAGCAGGCCAGCAGCAGGGGGAAGTTCCAGGCGACGATGGCGCCGACCACGCCGACGGCCTCGCGGCGGATGAAGCCGTGGAAGTCGTCGTTGGGCATCAGCGGCATGGACACCTCGACGCTGGAGCCTTCGATCTTGGTGGCCCAGCCGGCCATGTAGCGCAGGAAGTCGATGCCCAGCTGCACGTCCATCACGCGCGCCACGGCGGCGCTCTTGCCGTTGTTCAGGCATTCCAGCTCGGCCAGCAGGTCGGCGTCGCGTTCCATCAGGTCGGCGAGCTTCCACAGCAGGTTCTGCCGCTCGCGCGGACGCATGCGGCTCCAGGGCGAATCGTCGAAGGCCTGGCGGGCGGCGCGCACGGCGCGGTCGACGTCGGCGGCGCTGGCGGAGGGCACCTGGCAGAGCACTTCGCCGGTGGCCGGATTGCGCAGGTCCATGAGGGCGCCATCGGCGGCACCGGTCCAATCGGCACCGATGAGCATCTTCGGCGCGCGCTGCAGGAAGGCGCGGGATTCGGGCTTGATGGGCAGGGAAGCGAGCATTGCGGTTGCCTCTTGTTGAGTTGTCCAGGCAGCTATCGCAACCGCTATGCCAAGCCGGTCAATGTCATTCAACCTATTGAATCAAAACGATTTAATCGAAAAAGAGCCGAGCAATTCCGCGCCCCGCTGTCGCAGCTTGCGACAGCCCTGAGACAGCCTCCAACGAAACAGCCCGCACGGGGCGGGCTGTTTCGCGAGGCGGGCGCGGCTCAGGCGTGGTGGATTTCGCGGTCCTTGGTTTCCGGGAGGAAGAAGGTGCCGAGGATGGCCGTCATCACCGCGATGACGATGGGGTACCAGAGGCCGTAGTAGATGTCGCCGGTGGCCGCCACCATGGCGAAGGCCACGGTGGGCAGGAAGCCGCCGAACCAGCCGTTGCCGATATGGTAGGGCAGCGACATGGAGGTGTAGCGGATGCGCGCCGGGAACAGTTCCACCAGCCAGGCGGCGATGGGGCCGTAGACCATGGTCACGTAGATCACCAGCACGGTCAGCAGCAACAGCACCGCCAGGTGGTTGGTCTTGGCCGGGTCGGCCTTCTCGGGGTAGCCGGCGTCCTTGAGCGCGGCGCTCATCTGCGCGGTGAAGGCTTCGGACTGCGCCTTGAAGTCCGCCGCGGGCAGGCTGCCGCCCTCGAAGCTGGCGATGACCTTGTCGCCGATGTGCACCTGGGCCACGGCGCCGGTTTCGGCCTTGACGTTCTCGTAGGGGATGGCCTTCTTCGCCAGCAGGCTCTTGGCCTGGTCGCAGGAGCTGGTGAATCTGGCCTTGCCCACCGGGTCGAACTGGAAGGCGCAGGCGGACGGGTCGGCGACCACGGTGACCGGGTTCTTCTCCTGGGCGGCGAACACCTCGGGGTTACCGAACTCGGTCAGGCCCTTGAAGATCGGGAAGTAGGTCAGGGCCGCGAGGATGCAGCCGGCCATGACGATCTTCTTGCGCCCGATGCGGTCGGACAGGCTGCCGAAGAACACGAAGAAGGGCGTGCCCAGCAGCAGCGAGCCGGCGATCAGCAGGTTGGCGGTCTGCGCGTCTATCTTCAGCGTCTGCAGCAGGAAGAACAGCGCGTAGAACTGCCCGGTGTACCAGACCACGGCCTGGCCGGCGGTGCCGCCGAGCAGCGCCATGATCACCACCTTGAGGTTGTCCCAGCGGGCGAAGGATTCGGTCAGCGGCGCCTTGGAGGCCTTGCCTTCTTCCTTCATGCGCTTGAACACCGGCGACTCGGAGAGTTGCAGGCGGATGTACACCGAGATGGCCAGCAGCAGGATGGAGAGCAGGAAGGGGATCCGCCAGCCCCAGTCCTCGAAGGCCTCGTTACCCAGGCCGGTGCGGCAGGCCATGATCACCAGCAGCGAGAGGAACAGGCC
Organism: Pseudomonas sp. M1; assembly: GCF_022760135.1. Lineage (NCBI taxonomy): Bacteria > Pseudomonadati > Pseudomonadota > Gammaproteobacteria > Pseudomonadales > Pseudomonadaceae > Pseudomonas > Pseudomonas sp. M1. The sequence goes on along the minus strand of NZ_CP094343.1, from coordinate 3,571,210 downwards.
GAGGGTGGCGGTGGTCTGGATCCACGAGGTGAAGAAGCCGCGCTTGCCCTTGGGCGCGTGCTCGGCCACGTAGGTCGCCGCGCCGCCGTACTCGCCGCCCAGCGCCAGGCCCTGCAGCAGGCGCAGGCTGATGAGGATGATCGGCGCCGCCACGCCTATGCTGGCGTAGCTGGGCAGCATGCCCACCACGGCGGTGGAGATGCCCATGATGACGATGGTGATGAGGAAGGTGTACTTGCGTCCCACTAAATCGCCCAGACGGCCGAACACGATGGCGCCGAAGGGGCGCACCGCGAAGCCGGCGGCGAAGGCGAGCAGGGCGAAGATGAAGGCAGTGGTCTCGTTGACCCCGGCGAAGAAGTGCTTGGCGATGATCGCCGCTAGCGAGCCGTAGAGGTAGAAGTCGTACCATTCGAAGACGGTGCCCAGGGAGGAGGCGAAGATGACCTTGCGCTCCTCCCGGGTGATGCCGTTGTGGGGTGTGTTGCCCGCGGTCGGGCTGTAGGTCTGCGCCATGTTCTTCTCCGTCTTGTTCTTGTGATGGGCCGGAGTCCTTAACCACCGTTGCCGCACTCGGGCCATGGGGTTGATGCAGCGGAACACGGATAGTCGAAGCGAGACTGCAGACAGGCTTCAGGCTGGCCCGGCAAGGCGTGCGGGCCATCTAGAAGCATAAACGCCATCTTCCAGATATCCAGCCGTGGCGGATCGGCTAGAACTAAGGGAGCTGTCTCAGGCTGCAATGGCTGTCGCGAATTGCAACGCCGCGCCGCCCCCGGCTTTGCGCCAAGCCACTGTCGCGCAAGGTGTTTTCGGCCCTGGCACACAATATGTAGAGGCCCGGATGCGCAATCCCGCGGACACAAGCGGGAGACATTCCAAGGAGGCCCGATTTGAAGAGGACGTTCACTCCGTTGCCCGTGTTGCCCGGCTTTGGCGCCCTGGTTGCCACCTGCCTGCTGCTCTGGTTACTGCCGCTGCTGGGCAACGCCTGGCTGTGGATCGCCGCCGTGCTCATCGTCCTCGGCGCCGCGCGGCCTCAGTGGCGTTCCATGGCCTGGCCGCCGGCCCTGGGGGCGCTGTGCGGCGCCTGCCTGGCGCTGGCCCTGCACCTGCTGGCCGACCATTTCCAGCTGCGCTACACCTGGCTCTACAGCAGCGCCGGGCTGCCCGGCTACCTGAAGATGGCCAACCTCTGGGGCGGCGACGAGGGCACCGTGCTGCTGCTGGCGACCTTCTGCACGGGCATCGCTGCCGGCCAGGCGCGCGAGACCGGCTGGGCCGGGCGCGGCATGGCGCTGGTGGCCGCCTGGTACGTGGCCACCGCGGCCTGGCTCGGGCCCTTTTCCGCGACGCCGGCGGACTGGCTGGCGGCGCAGCCCAGCCAGGGCATGAATGCCCACCTGCAGACCTTCTGGATGGCCTTCCACGCGCCCCTGGTGCTGGCCGCCTACGCCTGGGCCCTGGCGCCGGCCGGGGCGGCGCTGGATGCGCTGGGCGGTGGCGGCGAGGCCTACGCCGCCGTGGCCCTGCGCTACGGCCGGCGCGCCTGGCTGGTGCTCAGCGCCGGCATCGGCGCGGGCATGGCCTGGGCCATGGAGGACTTCACCTTTGGCCAGCTGTGGCACTGGGACCCGGTGCAGACCTCGGCCTTCGTGGTCTGGGCGTTGCTCGGCGCGGTGCTGCACGGCGCGCGGCGCTGGCGCCCGGACGGGGCCAACCGGCGCCTGCTGCCACTGCTCAGCCTGCTGGCGGCGGCCATGGCCTGCGGCGCCCTGGCCGTTACCCGCAGCACAGTGCTGGCCAGCTCGCACCGCTACATAGGCACCACGTCCTGGCTGGCCCACCTGGGCCTGGCGGCGGTGCTGCTGGCCCTGGCCGGCTGGGCGACGCTGCGGGTGCGGCGCACGGCGGGGCGCAAGACGCGTTCGGACTGGACCATGGACCTGGCCATCTACCTGTTCGCCGGCAGCGCGCTATTGGCCCTGGGCGCGCTGTTGCAGGCGCACCTCTATGAATGGCTGGGGCTGGAGCGGCCGAGCGATCTCAAGCCGTTCTTCGAGACGCTCACCGCCTGGGCCACCACCGACGAGATGAACGGCCTGCGCCGCGCCTTCGACCAGTGGGACGTGGACGGCTACGGCCTGGTGCGCTGGCTGCTGCCGCTGCTGGGCCTGCTCGGCCTGGTCGGCGGCTACAGCTTCCTGCGCCGCAGTGGTTGGCCGAAGCTGGCGCTGCTGGCGAGCCTGGCGATGGCCGTGGCCATGCTGCTGGTGGGTTGGCACGGCGGCTGGCTGAGCGCCGGCTACAGCGGCCAGGGCATGCTTTCGCAGAACGTCGTGGTGGTGCTGCCCTGGCTGGATGCGGCGCTGCTGGGCGGCGCCTTCCTGCTGGCGTCCTGCGCGTTCTGGTGCGTGCTAGCGCTGTGGCGCAGCCGGCGCCTGGGCAACCTGCGCTACAGCGGCGGGGTGGCGCTGATCCATGGCGGCGCGGTGGTCGCCCTGGTCGGCGGGCTGGCGGCCACGGCGCTGAACACCTACCTGCAGGTGACCATCCCGCCCGGCGCCTCTTTCGAGCAGTGGCAGGCGCTGGCCAACGGCATGCAGTTGCGGGTGCTGCCCGACAGCACCCGGGCGGACCGCGCCGGCTACCACTCGGTGGCGCGGGTGGAGCTGCGCGAGGGCGGCCGCCAGCTGGAGGGCCACGCGCTGTTCCAGGACAGCCGCGGCAACCCGCCGGCCTACCAGGGCCCGGTGCGCCAGCTGTGCGAGATCCTCGACTACCACTACGCGCGCTTCGCCTCGGACCGCGGCTACGTGCTGCACCCGTTCATCATCCGCGGCTGGCTGGGCGACCTGCAGGTGTGGGTGCCGGCCTCGCCGCGGCTGATGGGGCAGAAGGGCGAGGCCATCGAGAGCCTGGTGGTGATCCGCAGCTACCCGCTGCTGTCGTTCGTCTGGCTGGGGCTGGCCTGCATGCTGCTCGGCGCCTTGCTGCTGCCCGGCGCGGGCGTATCGCGCAAGCGCGTCCATACTGCATCCCAGGCGCGCCTCGATGGCCTGTCTCAGAGTTAGACAGCAATCGCGAAATTAGACGCGCCAACTTGTCGCAGGGTGGCTCGGAATACCGTCGAAAGCCTGATTCGACGGGGCTTCCAGGGTAGTGGCACACAACCTGCTAAACAGCTGGAGAGCTAGACGGAACCAGCTGTTCGCCCAGCGGTGGGCACAGAACAATTTCAACAAGAAACACCGAGGAGGCCTGATCTTGAAGATGACACGACTTCGGCACTACCTGGGCGCCGGAGCCCTGGCCACGCTGGCCATGGCGCTACAGCAACCGGCCCATGCCGCCGATGGCCAGACCATCATCAACGCCAAGTGCATGGCGTGCCACACCCCTGAGGGCAACAATTCCCTGAGCCGCATCAGCCACCAGCGCAAGACGCCGGAGGGCTGGCTGATGAGCATCGCGCGGATGCAGGTGATGTACGGCCTGAAGATCAGCGACGAGGATCGCCGCGCGGTGGTCAAGTTCCTCGCCGACAAGCAGGGCCTGGCGCCGAGCGAGACCGACGGCGTGCGCTACGCCCTGGAGCGCCGGTTGAACACCGTCGAGCACTTCGATAGCAACTTCGAGCAGATGTGCGCCCGCTGCCACTCGGCCGCGCGCATCGCCCTGCAGCGCCGCCCGGCGGCGGAATGGGAGAAGCTGGTGAACTTCCACCTGGGCCGCTGGCCGTCGCTGGAATACCAGGCGCTGTCCCGCGACCGCGACTGGTTCGACCTGGCGAAGAAGGAGATGGTCCCCGAGCTGGCCAAGCGCTACCCGCTGGACAGCAAGGCCTGGAGCGACTGGCAGAAGAACCGGCCGAAGGCCGAGTCCCTGGCCGGCGAGTGGAGCTTCGCCGGGCACATGCCGGGCAAGGGCGACGTGGCCGGCACCATGAGCGTTTCCGGCGGCGCGGACGACCAGTTCAAGGTCAGCGTCAAGGGCCGGTACGCCGACGGCACGCCGTTCGACGGCGAGGGCAGCGCGGTGCTGTACAACGGCTACGAGTGGCGCGGCAACGTGAAGGTCGGCGACGTGACCCTGCGCCAGGTGTTCGCGGCGCTCAAGGGCCAGATGCAGGGCCGCATGTTCGACAAGGCCCATGACGAGCGCGGGCTGGACTTCGTCGCCGCGCAGAAGGGCACCAGCCACGTGCTGGGCGTGCAGCCGGCGTTCCTCAAGGCTGGCAGCGAGGCCGAGGTGAGCGTCATCGGCAGCGGCCTGAAGGGCAAGCCGTCGTTCGGCAAGGGCGTGGAGGTGGTCTCCGTGGTCTCGGAAACCCCCGAGCGCGTGACCGTGAAGGTCAAGGCCGACGCCTCGGCCGCCGCCGGCGAGCGTGAAGTCAGCGTCGGCAGCGCCAAGGGCGGCAGCCTGGCGGTCTACCAGGACATAGCCGAGGTCAAGGTGGTGCCGGAGTTCTCCGTCTCGCGCATCGGCGGCAACGGCGGTTCCACGCCCAAGGTCCAGGGCAGCTTCGACGCCGAGGCCTGGGGCAAGGGCGCCGACGGCAAGCCGTTCCGCATCGGCGTGTTCCCGGCCAAGTGGTCGGTGGAGCCCTTCGACGACCGCGCCAAGGAAGACCAGGACGTCAAGTTCGCCGGTGTGATGGACGCCGATACCGGCATCTTCACCCCCGGCGACGCCGGCCCCAACCCCGAGCGCAAGATGATGACCAACAACGCCGGCAACCTGAAGGTGATCGCCGCCGTGGACGACGCCGGCAAGACGCACCAGGGCGAAGGCCACATGATCGTCACCGTGCAGCGCTGGAACAACCCGCCGATCCCGTAGAGCCGGGTTCGGATGAACTGAACGCATGAACCCCCGCCCGCGGGCGGGGCGTACCAAGCAAGTTCCGGGAGGTCGCCATGGGCGCCATCTTGAATCTGGTCGAACGCAACCTGCACGAAGTGCGGGTGGACGCCGACCGCCTGTTGTTCCACATCCCCAGCTCCTCGCTGTTCGCCAGCGACGAGCTGACCGGCGGGATCATCGATGCCCTGCGCGGGCACGCCTGCTCGCCGGAAGAGCTTTCGCAGCGCCTGGCCGGACGTTTCGAGGCCAACGAGATCGACGAGACCCTGCGCGAGCTGATCGCGCTGGAGCTGGTCAGCGACGGCTCGCCGCTCACCCCTGAAATCGGCATCAAGAAGGTTGATCGCACGGCGCTCAACACCGTGGTGCTGAACGTCAACACCGGCTGCAACCTCAGCTGCACCTACTGCTACAAGGAAGACCTGGACAAGCCCTCGGCCGGCAAGAAGATGGGCGCGGAAACCGCCGAAGCCTCGGTGGAGATGCTGCTCAAGGAATCGCCCGACGAGAAGCGCTACACCGTGGTGTTCTTCGGCGGCGAGCCGCTGTCCAACCGGCCGCTGATCGAGCACATGGTGGCCTACTGCGAGCGCCGCTTCGGCGAGCTGGGCAAGCAGGTGGAGTTCGTCATGACCACCAACGCCACGCTGCTCACCGAGGAGATCGTCGACTGGCTCAACGCCCACCGCTTCGGGCTTTCCGTCAGCATCGACGGGCCCAAGACGGTGCACGACCGCAACCGCATCACCGTGGGCGGGCAGGGCACCTACGACGTAGTGCGGCGCAAGGCCGACATGCTGCTGTCGCGCTACACCAGCCGCCCGGTGGGCGCGCGGGTGACCCTGACCACCGGCGTCACCGACGTCGAGACCATCTGGAACCACCTGTTCAACGAGATGGGCTTCGCCGAGGTCGGCTTCGCCCCGGTGACCTCGGGCGACATCAGCAGCTACAACCTCACCACCGACGAGCTGCAGCAGGTGTTCGCCAACATGAAGGCCCTGGGCCGCCGCTACCTGGCGGAGGCGCTGGAGGGGCGCAACATCGGCTTCTCCAACCTGCACCAGCTGATCACCGACATCCACGAGGGGCAGAAGAAGGCCCTGCCGTGCGGCGCCGGGCTGAAGATGCTGGCGGTGGACCACAAGGGCGAGCTGAACCTGTGCCACCGCTTCACCGGCTCGTCGCTGCCGACCTTCGGCAACGTGCATAACGGGGTGAAGCAGGCCGAGCTGAACGAGTTCCTCTCCCAGCGCCTGGACCGCACCGACACCGGCTGCGCCAGCTGCCGCATCCGCAACCTGTGTTCCGGCGGCTGCTACCACGAGAGCTACGCGCGCTACGGCGACCCGGCGCACCCCACCTACCACTACTGCGAACTGATGAGGGACTGGGTGGACTTCGGCATCGAGGTCTACAGCCGGATCATGGCTTCGAACCCCAGCTTCATCGACCGCCACATCACTCCGCGGAAGGCGCACTGACATGAAACATCTCAAAGCGATCAACAACAAGGCGCAGCAGCTGGAGCAGGCCGCCGCCGAGGACCGCATCGAGGACGTGGTGGCGATGAACTCGGTCGCCGGCTGCGCCTCCACCACCGACCCGGGCTGGGAGATCGACGTGTTCGGCGGGGTTTCCTCGCTGTGCCAGCCGATGGAAGCCGACCTCTACGGCTGCTCCGACCCCTGCTGGTGGCCGGCCCAGGTGCCGGACATGATGAGCACCTACCCCGACTGGAACAAGGACGCGCAGGCCTCCGCGGAGAACTGGCGCAACCTCGGCACCGTATTCCCGGACGACAAATGAGCGGACAGAAGAACAAGAGGAAGCACTGCATGTCCAGAAAAGCATTCGCCGCCGTCCTCGGTGGCCTCTCGCTGGCCTGCGCGCTGCACGCCGCAGCCGCCGCCAACGAGAACAAGGCCCTGGAAAGTGGCCACGAGTACCTGGTGTCCACCAACTACCCGAACAACCTGCACGTCATCGACATGCAGACCGACAAGCTCTACAAGACCTGCACCATTCCCGGCGCCTATGGCCCGGGCATGATCCAGCTGTCGCCCGACCGCAAGATTGCCTACGTGCTGAGCAATCACTACGCGGACATCTACGGCCTGCAACTGGACGACTGCAAGCCGGTGTTCCACGCCACCATCGCGCAGAAGCCGGGCGAGAACGCGCGCTCGATGTTCTCCATGACCGTCAGCCACGACGGCAAGGAGGTCTATGCCATCGCCAACCCGACGCTGATCCTCGCCGAGCACTACGAGGTGCAGCAGCCGCGCCTGCAGGTCTACGCCGCCGACGGCGGCATGGACGCCAAGCCGATCCGCACCTTCCCGGCGCCGCGCCAGTTGACCATCATGCAGACCGGCGACGACGGCACCCTGTACGTGGCCGGCCCGGACATCTACAAGGTGGACGTGAAGACCGGCAAGTTCGACGTGCTGATCCCCAGCCGCAACTGGAAGCGCCCGAACTACTCGCCGCCGGACGTGCTCTACGTGTGGAACCAGCAGACCTACCCGCGCGACTTCTCGCTGCTGTACACCACCGCTAAGTTCAAGGACGCCAAGCAGGACCCGGCCACCGCCGACTACCTGTACGGCTTCTTCAACATCGACCTGGCCACCGGCAAGACCGAGACCGTGGACTTCGGCCCGGTCACCGAGGTGTACTTCAGCGGCATCCGCTCGCCGAAGGACCGCAACGTGATCTACGGCGTGCTCAACCGCCTGGTCAAGTACGACATCAAGGCGCAGAAGGTGGAGAAGGCGGCCAACCTCGACCACTCCTACTACTGCCTGAGCGCCAACAAGGCCGGCACCAAGCTGTACCTGACCGGCACCCTGAACGACGTGGCGATCTTCGACGCCGACAGCCTGGAGCGCATCGGCGACCTGAAGCTGCCCGGCGGCGACATGGCGATCACCACCAGCCAGGCCTTCATCCGCTGAAAACGCCGGGCGCCGCCTGCTGGCGGCGCCCGGTCGGGCTTTTTTTCAGGCGCCGGGGTCGACGACTTCCGGCTCCGCTTCCTCCGCGCTCAGGTAGCGTTGTGCGCCGCAATGGCTGCAGCGCTGATGAAGCATCAGCACCTCGCCCACGCGGGTGGGCACGCCCTCGCTCCAGCGGCAGCCCAGGAAAAAGCAACGTAATCGCATGAGACCTCCCGTCGGGAATGGCTCCCGACCGCAGAACAGGCAGCGTGGGTTCGGATCGTCCCGGCTTGTTCTTGTCTGGCGACGGTCGCGGCCAGCATCCGCCCGGCGCTCTAGAATGGGCAATCTAATCGCCGCAGGGCCCGCGGGACGGGGCTGCGCGGCCTTGTCGCTCCAACTGGCGTCACCTTTTCGGTCGATTGACCCGCCGGGGCATATCCCTAGCATCCGGGGTGGCGGCGGTTCCGCACCCGGTGCGGACGCCAGGTTTCGAACGATGGGGGCCACGAGGGCCCGGGGTGAAGCAATGAGCAAGAACAAGAACGGCCGCGCGCTGGTGACCGGCGCCTCCGCCGGCATAGGCGCGGCCTACGCCCAGCGCCTGGCGTCGCGGGGCCACGACCTGCTGCTGGTGGCCCGCGACCGCGAGCGCCTGATGGCCCTGGCCGCCTGCCTGCAGGCCGAGTACGGGGTGGACGTCGACATCCTGCCGGCGGACCTGACCGAGCCGAAGGAGCGCGCCCGGGTGGAAGCCCGCCTGGCCGCGGACGCCGACATCGACATGCTGGTGAACAATGCCGGGATGGCGGTCAAGGGCAGCATGGTGGAGGCGGGGCTGGATCAGCTGGAACAGATGATCACCCTCAACGTGCTGGCCTCGGCGCGCCTGGCCGGCTGCGCGGCCAAGGCCTTCGCCGCGAAGGGGCGGGGCACCATCGTCAACCTCACCTCGATCCTGGCCCTGGCGCCGGAGCAGTTCAACGGCGTGTACAGCGGCACCAAGGCCTTCCTGCTCAACCTGAGCATCTCCATGCAGCAGGAACTGGCGCCCCTGGGCGTGCGCGTGCAGGCGGTGCTGCCGGGCGCGACCCGCACGGAAATCTGGGACCGCTCGGGCACCGACGTGCCGGAAGACATCCTCATGGAAGTCGGCCACATGGTCGACGCCGCCCTGGCCGGCCTGGCCCAGGGCGAGGTCATCACCATCCCGGCATTGCCCGACATGCAGGACTTCGAAGCCTACACCCGCGCCCGGCAGAACCTGGCGCCGCTGCTCTCCGGGCGCTTCCCGGCGGAGCGGTATGGGGTGCGGGTGGATTGAGCCGGGGCATTCCGGAGCGCGCGGCTTTTCGTAGGAGCGAGCTTGCTCGCGAACGGTGTTTTGCCTGGGGTTGCGGGTGCCGGAGCTGAGAGCGCCCTCTCCCTAACCCTCGGCTGCGCGCCCCGCCCTGAAGGGAGAGGGGACCGTTCGGAGTGCGCTGATATTTCTGCGTTAGCCGGCTTGTACCGAGTTGCCGGCTGGCACCAAATCCTTTCTCGGCACGGACAAGCCCCCTCTCCCTTCAGGGAGAGGGCTGGGGAGAGGGAGCGGAGTTAACCCGAGGCGCCAGCGCTGCCGGCGAGCTCCACCCACACCATTCCCCTGTAGGAGCGCGCCCTGCGCGCGAAATCGCGGGCAGGGCCCGCTCCTACACTGGCCGAGAACACCGCGTTTCCCGTAGGAGCAACTGTCTTTCACTGCTGCACGGTACCTGTTCTCCAGCAGGTACCGTCCCTGACCATGGCGTTCAACCGCACGATGAGCACACGCATGCAGGCCACCAGGGCAACCTTGGCGCATCGACCGTTCTCGCGCAGGCCTTGGTAGCGGCGGGCGAAGTCTTCCTGATAGCGAATAATCGACAAGGTCGTCATGTACAGGATGCGCCGGATCATTCCTCGTCCTCCCCGGATTCGGCGCTGTCCCGACTTCTGCCCGCTGTCGCTGTTGTACGGGGCCAGGCCCACCAGGGCGGCGATCTGGCGGCGGTTCAGTTGTCCCAGCTCCGGCAGATAGGCCAGCAGCCCAGCCGCGGTGACCGGCCCCACGCCTTTGACTTGGCATAATTGCTGGGCCTGTTCTGCGTCCACGACGTTCATCGCTTTGGCAATTTCCTTGTCATAGCCGCGGATCGTTTCTTTAAGCGCCTTGATGGCGCCTTCCAGGCATTGGCGGACGAAGGAGTCCCGGGCTTGATGCAAACGACGACGTTCATCATCGCGCTGGCTGACCAGTTGCTCTCGGCGTTGCACCAATTCCCGTAGCCGCTCGCGCTCTGGCGAAGGCACCGTGCTGGGCGCTTCCTCCAGCGTCTGCGCCAGATGCGCCAGGACGGCTGCATCGATGGGATCGGTCTTGGCCAGCTTGCCCATGGCCGTGGCAAAGGCTCGCACCCGTGTGGGGTTAAGCCGTGAAACCCTATGACCGGCACGAGACAGGCTGAACATCACTCCGCACTCATAACCGCCGGTCGCCTCCAGCACGATACGTTCGGGCTTTTCCTCGGCGAACAGCGCCAGCAACTGCTGGTGGCCCTGCTCGTCATTGGAAACGCTGAAGCTCTTGCCTTGTGGACGCAGCCATACGGCCAGCGAATCCTTGGCGACATCGATACCGACCCAACACGTCATGACCAAACCCTCGTAAACTGCACGGCGAGAGCACTCTGACTGCCCACGCTTGTGGTTCGAGGTTTAGCTCGTTCAACTGTTCGGGCTTGAGTCAGAGGACGGCGGGAGGCAGCTTGGGCTCCTACTCGTGCTCGCAACACCGCGGACCTGCAGCTTGCCTCCCGTCGCTCTCACCTTCGATCCTATCGAAAGTCGCTGACACAAGCGGACCTTGTCCGCGATAGCCGGACATATCGGCGCGATTCGCGGATGAGATCCGCTCTACAGTTCACCCGCAATATCGCGCTTGAGGTAACGCCGGGTGCTTTCCAGAATGCGCCCGGACAACGCCGGATCGGCCACGCTGCGCGACAGCAGCAGTGCACCGACCAGCGTCGCCAGGGTCGCCACCGCCTGGTCCGGATCATGGCCCTCGGGCAGAACCTTCTCCAGGCGCTCCAGGCGCTGGACAAGGGCCAGGTCGGTAGTCGGGCTGGGTTTGCCGCGGGCGCCCAGCTCGGCGCTCAGGGTGGGGAAGGGGCAGCCGCGCTCGGGGTGGTCGCGGTGCTGCTCGGAGAGGTAGTCGTCGATGAAGTTCGCCAGCGCGTCCGGCCCGCCGAAAGTCCTGCCGGCCACTTCGGCGAGCTGCTCGAAGGCCGCCTGCAGGGCGATTTCCACCAGCTCTTCCTTGGACTTGAAGTGCGCGTAGAAACCGCCGTGGGTCAGCCCCAGGGCCTTCATTAGCGTCTGCAGGCCGGTGGCTTCCACGCCCTCGCTGCGGAAACGCCGCGAGGCCTCGTCGATGATGCGCTGGCGCGTCTGGGCCTTGTGGTCTTCGGGGTAGCGCATGGACGTGTTCCCGGGCTGAATGACATGTCGGTCGTCATTCTAACCCCCAGGACCGATCCTGCGTCGTAGGACTTCAGACCAGGCTATCGGGATCGCCGACGAACATGCTGATGCGCGAGCGCAGCCAGCGTTCGGCCGGGTCGTTGTCCTGGGCGCCGCGCCAGACCAGCGATAGCTCCGCCGGGCGCGGGGTGAAGGGCGGGTCCTCGGCGCGCAGGCCGCCGGCGGCGGTCAGCGCCAGGGCCGCGTAGTCCGGGACGGTGGCGATCAGGTCGGTGCCGGCGAGCAGCGCCCCCAGTCCGTTGAACTGCGGCACCGCCAGCACCACCTGGCGCTTGCGCTCGAGGGTCGCCAGCTGTTCGTCGACGAAGCCTTCCAGGTCGCCGGCGTAGGACACCATGGCGTGGGGCCGGGTGCAGTAGTCGTCCAGGCTCAGCGGGCCGGGCACCGAGTCGGCGCGCAGCACCTTCCATTTGCTGCGGCGCAGGGTCTTGCGCTTGGCATTGGCCGGCAGCTCGTCGGTGTAGCTGACGCCCGCGGAAATCTCGCCGGAGGCCAGCAACTGCGGCATCAGCAGGTAGTTGGCGCGGCGCACCACCAGGACGATGCCCGGCGCCTCGGAGCGCAACCGGCGCAGCAGCGCCGGCAGCAGGCCGAACTCGACGTCGTCGGACAGGCCGATGCGGAACACCGACTTGCTGGTGGCCGGGTCGAAGTCGGCGGCGCGGCTCAGCGCGGTGGAAATGGAGTCCAGCGCCGGCGACAGGTGGCCGAAGATCTCCTGGGCCCGCGCGGTGGGCTCCATGCTGCGGCCGGTGCGGACGAACAGCGGGTCGTCGAACAGGTTGCGCAGGCGCGCCAGGGCCGCGCTGATCGCCGGCTGGCCGAGGAACAGCTTCTCGGCGGCGCGGGTCACGCTGCGTTCGTGCATCAGCGTTTCGAAGACGATCAACAGGTTGAGGTCAACCTTGCGGAGGTCGTTGCGGTTCATGGGGGCTCCCTGACGATGGGGGAAAAGTGAAGCGCGGCGCGTCTGGCGTCAAGGTCTGACGGATAAGTCCTTGATCATTTTCCGCATTCTTCCTTAGCAAGACGCTTCATTGCCGTTATCCTTCCCTACTGCGCAGCCGTATTTTTCGGGCGTTGCCTGGCGCTCCGGCCTGCGCGATCGATATGCCTGCGGAATCATCGGCATTTATGTCGACTATCGATAGCGGTGGGTAGCAAGCACAAGAAAGCCCGGATAGAGTCCGTGGCTATAAAGCATCAAAGGCGAGGTATGTGATGTCCCGCATGATCCGATTCCACCAGTTCGGTGATGCCTCGGTACTCAAACTCGAGGAAGTCCCGACCCCACGGCCGGGGCCGGATGAAGTCCTGATCCGCACCCAGGCGCTGGGCGTGAGCTGGCGCGACGTGCTCTGGCGGCAGAACCTGGCGCCCGACCAGGCCCAGCTGCCCGCCGGGATCGGCTACGAACTGGCCGGCGTGGTCGAGGCGGTGGGCGCGAACGTCACCGATCTTGCGCCCGGCATGGCCGTGGCCAGCTTCCCGGCCGACTCGCCGAACCAGTACCCGGCCTGGGGCGATTACGTGGTGATGCCGCGCACCTCGCTGACGCGCTACCCGGACAACCTCACCCCCGTCGAGGCCGCGGTGCACTACACCGGCCTGCTGTACGCCTACTTCGCCCTGGTCGAGCTGGCCGGGCTGCAGTCGGGCCAGCACGTGCTGATCACCGAGGCCGGGCACTGCCTGGCGCCGCAGTCGATCCAGCTGGCCAAGGCCCTGGGCGCCAAGGTGATCGCCACCACCAGCCACGAGAACACCCGCGACTTCATCCGCAGCCTGGGCGCCGACAAGGTGATCTACACCGAGGAGCAGGACCTGGTGCTGGAAGTCGAGCGCTTCACCGACGGCAAGGGCGTGGAAGTGGTCCTGGACCAGTGCGCCGGCCCGCAGATGAAGCTGCTGGGCGACGTCGCCGCGCCGCGCGGCAAGCTGATCCTCTACGGCATCAACGGCGGCAACGACGCCACCTTCCCGGCCTGCGCGGCCTTCAAGAAGCACCTGCAGTTCTACCGCCACTGCGTGCTGGACTTCACCGGCCAGCCGGAAATCGGCCTGACGCGCAACGACGAGGCGGTGCAGCGGGCGTTGCAGGCGATCAACCAGATGACCGCCGACCAGTTGCTCAAGCCGAGCATCGACAAGGTCTTCGACTTCGCCAAGTTCCGCGAGGCCAGCAACTACATGGAAAGCTGCCCCGGCGGCGGCCGGGTGGTGATGAAGGTTGCCGACTGACCTACCTGCCCGCGCAATGCCAGAAGCCACTCTCCGGAGTGGCTTCGGTGTTTCTGCGTCCCCGTTTTTCGTAGGAGCGCCAAACCTGTAGGAGCGGGCCCTGCCCGCGATTCGCGCGCAGGGCGCGCTCCTATAAGGGGCACGGCGCGAGGCAACCTGTAGGTGCGGATCTCATCCGCGAATCGCGCCGGGACCTCCGACTATCGCGGACAAGGTCCGCTCCTACGGGGACATGCTGTGCCTCCCTGAGACCTGTAGGAGCGGGCCCTGCCCGCGATTTCGCGTGCAGGGCGCGCTCCTACAAGGGGCATGGCGCGAGGCAACCCGTAGGAACGGATCTCATCCGCGAATCGCGCCGGGATGTCCGGCTATCGTAGACAAGGGCCGCTCCTGCAAGGAATGGCGTGGGTGGGCCGCATCCACCGCAGGATCGGGCAAGCCTGCGCAGGACCGGGCAAGCCACTGGGCGGGGTTTTCCCGTATCGTCGCGGCATTCGGCCAGGGAAGCGCCTAGGCTGAATCCATTCCCCACGGAGCGGCCTTGGCTCCGGACTTCCACATCACCCGAACAAAGAGGTGAGCGCCTGATGATCAAGCTGAAACTCAACGGCAAGGACCACGAATTCGACGCGCCCGGGGAAATGCCCCTGCTCTGGGCGCTGCGCGACGTCGCCTTGCTCACCGGCACCAAGTATGGCTGCGGCATGGCCCTGTGCGGGGCCTGCACCGTGCACGTCGACGGCCAGCCCACGCGCTCCTGCGTGACGCCCCTGGCGGCGGTGGCCGGCAAGCAGGTCACCACCATCGAGTCGGTGGCCGAGCAGGCCGCCGGCAAGGCGGTGCAGGAGGCCTGGCGCAAGCTGGACGTGGTGCAGTGCGGCTACTGCCAGTCCGGCCAGATCATGTCGGCCACGGCGCTGCTGGCCGGCAACAAGAGCCCCAGCGACGCCGACATAGACGCGGCCATGAGCGGCAACATCTGCCGCTGCGCCACCTACGTACGCATCCGCGCGGCCATCCACGAAGCCGCGCAGAACCTGGCCTGAGGAGGCGCGACATGGCAGACCTGCAGCAACGAGCCAGCCGTGAGCCGGAAGACGCCGGCGACGGCATCCTCAACGTCAGCCGCCGGCATTTCCTGCGCGGCGCCGGCGGCCTGGCCCTGGGCATCTACTTCGCGCCGCTGCTGGGCCGCTTCGGCGACCCGCAGGCCGCCGCGGCCAAGGCCTTCGAGCCCAACGCCTTCGTGCGCATCGCCCCCGACGGCACGGTGACGGTGATCGCCAAGCACGTGGAAATGGGGCAGGGCAGCTACACCGGCCTGGCCACCCTGCTGGCCGAGGAACTGGACGCCGACTGGAGCAAGGTCCGCGTCGAAGGCGCCCCGGCCGACGCCAAGCGCTACGCCAACCTGGCCTTCGGCACCCTGCAGGGCACCGGCGGCAGCAGTGCCATGGCCAACTCCTTCGAGCAGATGCGCAAGGCCGGGGCCACGGCCCGGGCCATGCTGGTGGCCGCGGCGGCGCAGCAGTGGAAGGTGCCGGCCGAGCAGATCGAGGTGCACGATGGCGTGGTCGAGCACAAGGCTTCCGGGCACAAGGCCGGGTTCGGCCAACTGGCCGAGGCGGCGGCCAAACAGCCGGTGCCGGCGGAGGTGAAGCTCAAGGCGCCGGAGGACTTCAAGCTGATCGGCCAGGTGAAGCTGCCGCGCAAGGACAGCCAGGACAAGACCGACGGCCAGGCGCGCTTCACCCAGGACGTGCACCTGCCGGACATGCTGGTGGCCGTGGTGGCGCACCCGCCGCGCTTCGGCGGGGTGCCGAAAAAGGTCGACGACAGCAAGGCCAAGGCCGTGCCCGGCGTGGTGGCGGTGGTGCAGTTCCCGGGCAGCGACTCGCGCTTCGCCGGCGTCGCCGTGCTGGCGAAGAACACCTGGGCCGCGCGCCAGGGGCGCGACGCCCTGCAGGTGGAGTGGGACGAGAGCAACGCCTTCCGCATGGGCAGCGCCGAAATCTTCGCCAGGTACCAGGAACTGGCGGCCAAGCCCGGCGTGGTGGCGCGCAACGAGGGCGACATCGCCAAGGCGCTGGACAAGCCGGCCAAGCTGATCGAGGCGCAGTACCAGTTCCCGTTCCTGGCCCATGCCTCCATGGAGCCGCTGAACTGCGTGGTCAGGCTCTCCGACGGCGCCTGCGAGATCTGGAACGGCGAGCAGTGGCAGACCGGCGACCAGATGGCGGTCGGGCAGTTGCTGGGCATCGCCCCGGAGAAGGTCTCGATCACCCAGCTGTACGCCGGCGGCAGCTTCGGCCGCCGCGCCAACCCACACTCGGACTATGTGCTGGAGGCCGTCTCGATCGCCAAGGCGGCCCGCGAGCACGGCCACAAGGGGCCGGTGAAGATGGTCTGGACCCGCGAGGACGACACCCGCGGCGGCTACTACCGCCCGGCCTTCCTGCACAGCGCGCGCCTGGCGCTGGACGGCCAGGGCAACCTGGTGGGCTGGGAGCAGCATCTGGTGGGACAGTCGTTCATCGTCGGCACGCCCTTCGAGAAGGTGATGGTCAAGGACGGCATCGACCAGGTGGCGGTGGAGGGCGCGGCGGACCTGCCCTATGCGGTGCCCAACCTGCGCGTGGAGCAGACCCTGGTGCCGGAGGTCAAGGTGCCGACGCAGTGGTGGCGCTCGGTGGGCCACACCCACACGGCCTATTCCACCGAAACGCTGATCGACGAAGCCGCGGTGGCCGCCGGCAAGGACCCCTACGAATTCCGCCGCGCCCTGCTGGAGAAACACCCGCGGCACCTGGGCGTGCTCGACCTGGTGGCCGACAAGGCCGGCTGGAAGCAGCCGCTGAAGGCCGGCGGGGAAGGCGAGAAGCGCGGCCGCGGGATCGCCGTGCACGAGTCCTTCGGCAGCTTCGTGGCGCAGGTGGTGGAAGTCACGGTGAAGGCCGACAAGAGCTTCCGCATCGACCGCGTGGTCTGCGCCGTGGACTGCGGCCTGGCGATCAACCCGGACGTGATCCGCGCGCAGATGGAAGGCGGCATCGGCTACGGCCTGGCCATGGCCCTGCACAGCGCCATCACCCTCAAGGAGGGCGTGGTCGAGCAGTCCAACTTCCACGACTTCCAGGTGTTGCGGATCAACGAGATGCCTGCGGTGGAGGTGCACATAGTGCCGTCCAGCGAGGCGCCCACCGGCGTCGGCGAGCCCGGCGTGCCGCCGGCGGCGCCGGCCCTGGCCAACGCCCTGGCGGCGGCCACCGGCAAGCGCATCCGCAACCTGCCGATCGGCAACCAGCTGCAGGCCTGAGGCCGGTGGTGAGGGCGGCCCGTTGCCTCGTGCAGCGGGCCGTTGCTTTTTCCGCGGCCAGCACCCGATATTTCCGGCGCGGCCGCGCCAAGGCAGGTATCCTTGTCGGCAGGCGTCCGCCCGGATGCCCCTTTCTACTGGAGCTGTGACATGACCCGCGACAAGCAACTCTTCCCCGACGACGAGATCGGTGACGCCCTGTGGGCCCTGCAGGAAGATGGCGAGGACCTTTCGTTCGAGCGTGAGGTGGAATTCGCCGTGATCTTCCCGGAAGAGCAGGCGGCGCTGGATTTCGCCATCCTCCTGCTGCAGAACGGCCAGAAGGTGGCCTATTCCGAATACGACGGCGACCCGGCCAACCCCTGGCAGGTCCTGGCCTACCCGGTGATGGAGCCGACCCACGAGAGCATCAGCGGCTACGAGGAACTGCTGGCCGAGCATTCCGAACCGCTGGGCGGCAAGACCGACGGCTGGTCGGCGCTCTGAGGCGGGATGTGGTGGAAAAAGCCGGGGCAGGTCCCCGGCTTTTTTGTGGGCGCGGGTTCATCATTCACCTGTAGGAGCAGGCCCTGCCTGCGATTTCGCGCGCAGGGCGCGCTCCTACAGGGGAATGGCGCGGGTGGGGCGGCGTAGGCGGATCACATCCGCGAATCGCGCCGGGACGTCCGGTCATCGCGGACAAGGTCCGCTCCTACGGGGAAACGCCATACCTGATGGCGAACTGTAAGCAGGCCCTGCCTGCGATTTCGCGCGCAGGGCGCGCTCCTACAATGGGAATGGCGCGGGTGGGGTGGCGTAGGAGCGGATCTTATCCGCGAATCGCGCCGGGACGTCCGGTCATCGCGGACAAGGTCCGCTCCTACGAAGAGCGTCTTGGCGTAGCCGGCTTACGGCATCGGCTCGGATTTCTCGGCCACCTGGCGCAGGGCCTTTTCGTAGTAGTCGGCCGATTGCGCGCCGGAGATCAGCTGGCGGCCGTTGATGATCACCGCCGGCACGGCGCGGATGCCGTGGCTGGTGAAGAATTCCTCTTCCTCGATCACTTCGCTGGCGTAGGCGTCGCTGTCGAGTATCTCGCGGGTGCGCACCGGGTCCAGGCCGATGCCGGCGGCCAGGTCCAGCAGTTCCTCGCTGTCGCTGATGTTGCGCCCTTCGCCGAAGTAGGCGTGCAGCAGCGCCTGCTTCAGCGCAAGGTCCCGGCCCTGTTCGGCGGCCCAGTGCAGCAGGCGGTGGGCGTCGAAGGTGTTGTAGATGCGCTGGCGCTTGTGCAGGTCGAAATGGAAGCCGACTTCCTCGCCGAAGTCGCGGATGCGCTTGTGGTTGCTGGCGATGTCTTCGGCGCTGCTGCCGTACTTGCGCTGCAGGTGCTCGACCAGGTCCTCGCCTTCGGCGGGCATGTCGGCATTGAGTTCGAAGGGCTTGATCCGCAGCTCGACGTCGATCTCGCCGTCGACGCGCTGGATGGCTTCGAGCAATCCGCAAAGGCCGATGGCGCACCAGGGGCAGACCACGTCTGAGACGAAATCGAGGGTGATGGCTTCGCGCATACGGGCGATCTCCGCCTTGGGGTTTCGGTGTTCAAGCATGGACCTTTTTGCCCCGGGTGATCCAGTGCCGGTGGGGCGTGGCGTAGCTACTTCTTCCTAATGACTTTAGATTTTATTCTTATCTATTTGATCTATAAGAAGTATTTCTATTCTAGAAATTACTTTAACTCCGGCATGCTTCCAGCTACCCAGGTACAGGCTACAGGCCTTGCCCTGCCTGGACTCCGGCGCGATGGCGGGATGAGGAGGAAGCGACCGGATGTGAGATTGTTTCCCTATATCAATCATAAGTTGTTGATATTCAATAATTTATTATGCGAGTGCGCAGGTTATTCCTGCCGGAAATTGTATGTTCGACATTAGAAATGACATGCAATATACTGAAAATAAAGGAATTATTTTCGAGATTTGCTAGCTGTCCCGCCCACGCCCCGGCAACCCGCCCTCACTCGATCGCCCGATCGAGGAAACCCAGGAATTCGACGATGGCGGCAGGCAGATGGCGCCCCTGCAGGGTAACGATCTGCAGCACGCTGGCCTGCATGGTGTCGTCCGCCACCGGCACCGCGACCACGCCTTCGGGCAGGTTGCCGCCCCGGCTGCCCAGGGAACTGATGAACATCAGCGTCCCGGCCGCCAGGGCGAAGGCCTTCAGGCTTGCCATGGAGTTGGTGGCGAACACCGGCTCCATGGACAGCCCCTGGGTGGCCAGCGCGGTGTCGACCAACTGGCGTTGCGTGCGCTGCTGGTCCGGCAGGGCCATGGGCTCGGACGCCAGGTCGGCCAGGGTGACCTGTTCCCGCGTGGCCAGCGGATGGTCGCGCGGCACCAGCACGTGCATCGGCCGGCGCACGATGCGTTCCACCTTCACCCCGGCCGGCGCGGAATAGCTGTAGGTGATGCCGATGTCGGCGCTGCCGTCGCCGACGCGCGCGCAGATGTCCGCCGAGTTGCCCACCCAGACGTGGAAGCGCACGCCCGGGTAGGTGCGGCGGTAATCCGCGAGTATCCGCGGCAGCCAGTCGATGGCGAAGCCCTCGTAGGCCGCCAGGCGCACCAGGCCGCGGTGCGGGCCCTGCAGTTCGCGCACGTCCGCCAGGGCCCTTTCGGTGTCCAGGGCGATGCGCCGGGCGCGCTGGGCCAGCAGTTCGCCGGCCGGGCTGAGCAGCATGCCGCGCGGCCGCCGTTCGAACAGCTCGACGCCCAGTTCCTGTTCCAGGCGGGCGATCTGCCGGCTGATCGCCGAGCCGGAGACGTGCAACCGGGCCGAGGCCTCGGTGATGGAGCCGCTGCGGGCCACTTCCAGGAAGTAACGCAGGGCTAGATGCTGCATGGCGGTTGTGCTTTGCATAAAAGGCAAGGGTGGCTGCGAATTAATGAAATTGTGGCATCGCGCGCGGACTGCTAACAATCCTCGCCGACAGACCGGGCAGAACAACAACAACGAAACCCCTCTGGGAGGTCATCGATGTCCGTATTCACCGGCGAGGCGATTGCCGAGGCCACCGCCATCCGCCAGCAACTGCACAGCCACCCCGAACTCAAGTACGAAGAGCACGCCACCGCCGACCTCGTCGCCGCCTTCCTGCGCCGCCATGGCTACGAAGTGCGCACCGGCGTGGCCGGGACCGGCGTCGTCGCGCTGCTCGACACCGGCCGCCCCGGCCCCTGCATCGGCCTGCGCGCCGACATGGATGCCTTGCCGATCCTGGAGGACACCGAGCTGCCCTATGCCTCGCGCACGCCGGGCAAGATGCACGCCTGCGGCCACGACGGGCACACCGCCTCGCTGCTGCTGGCCGCCGGCCGGCTCGCCCGGCATCACGACCACCTTCGCGGGCGCATCAAGCTGCTGTTCCAGCCCGCGGAGGAAGGCGGCCTGGGCGCCGAACGGATGATCGAGGAGGGCGCGCTGGAGGGCGTCGAGGCCATCTTCGGCTACCACAACCGCCCGGGCTATCCGCTGGGCCGGGTGTTCGCCAAGGCCGGGCCGAGCATGGGCGGCAGCTCGCTGTACGAGGTCACCATCAGCGGCAAGGGCGGCCATGCCTCGCGCCCGGACCTGGCCATCGACCCGATCTTCGTCGGCGCGGCGGTGGTCCAGGCGCTGCAGGGCGTGGTCGGCCGCCGTCTGTCGCCGCTGGAGTCGGGCGTGGTGACGGTCACGCAGTTCCATGGCGGCAACAGCCAGAACGTCATCCCCGGCCAGGCGACGCTGATGATCAACACCCGCGACGGCTCGCCGCAAGCCGCCGCGGTGATCGACGAAGCGCTGCGCCGCGTCGTCGCCCAGGTCTGCCAGGCCCATGGCGCCAGCGCCGAGCTGGTGCGGACGATGCGCATCCCGGCGCTGGTCAACGACGCCGACGAAACCGCTTTCGTGGTTGAGACCGCCATCGACGCCCTCGGCGCGGACAAGGCCGGCTACATGCACCAGCTTCCCACCATGGGGGCGGAAGATTTCGCTTTCTACCTGGAGAAAGTGCCGGGTTGTTATTTCTTCGTCGGCAACGGCGAGGACGGCGCCTACCTTCACCATCCGCACTACGACTATCGCGACGAAATCCTGCCCGTCGCGGCGGGCATGTTCGTCGCCATCGCCGAGCGGCGCCTCAGGCTCGACGCCTGAGCGAAGGCACTCACGGGCCCGCGGCGCGCCGGCGTTCTCGCCGGCGCCGAGGCGGGCCATCCGGCAATCCGTGCAGGCCAGCTTCGCCGCGCCCCCGAGCGGCCGGCGGCTGGCAAAGGAAAATTCACCATGCAGCGTTTCTTCAACGCCATCGAGCGGGCGGGCAACAAGCTCCCGCACCCGGTCATCCTGTTCGCCTGGCTGTGCCTGGGCGTCGCGCTCCTGTCCTGGGCGCTGGCGGCGTCCGGGGTGTCCGGCGTCCATCCCAAGACCGGCGACCTGGTCACGGTCAGGAGCCTGGTTTCCGGCGAGGGCCTGGTCTTCGCACTGACCTCGGTGGTCAGGAACTTCGTCAGCTTCCCGCCGCTGGGCGCGGTGCTGGTCATCCTGCTGGCCATCGGCGTGGCCGACAAGACCGGGCTGGTCGGGGCGCTGATGCAGGTGAGCGTGATGAAGGCCCCGCGCTACCTGACCACCTTCGTCATCTTCCTCGTCGGCATGTGCAGCCACGTGGCCGCCGACGCGGCCTTCGTCATCCTCATCCCGCTGTCGGCGATGATCTTCCAGGCCACCGGGCGCAACCCCCTGGTCGGCGCGGTGACCGGCTTCGTCGCGGTGGGGGCGGGCTACGATGCCAGCCTGCTGATCACCCCGACCGACGTGATCCTCTCCGGGATCACCACCAGCGCCGCGCAGACGATCGACCCTGCGGCCTATGTCTCGCCCATCGACAACTACTATTTCGTCGCCTGCTCCGCCGTGCTGCTGTCGGTGATCGGCGCCTTCATCATCGAGCGCATCGTCGAGCCCCTGGCCGGCCCGTACCGCGGCAGCGTGGTGGTCGACATCCAGCCGATCAGCGCGCGGGAGCTCAAGGGGCTGAAGCGCGCCGGCTGGGCGGCGTTGGTGCTGGCCGCCCTGGTCCTCGCCGCGGTGCTGCCGGCCGGCTCGCCGTTGCGCAACCCCGAGGGCGGGCTGGTGCCTTCGCCGTTCCTCACCAGCGCGGTGGCCGTCTTCGCCATCTTCTTCCTGGTCCTGGGCTGGGTCTACGGCCGCAGCGTGGGGAAGATCGGCGACGCCCGCGATGCCATCGGCTTCATGGCCGAGGCGATCAAGGAACTGGCGCCGACCCTGGTGCTGTTCTTCGCCATCTCGCAGTTCCTCGCCTGGTTCAAGTGGACGCACCTGGGCGAGTGGATCGCCGTCGGCGGCTCGCACCTGCTCGACAGCAGCGGCTTCGGCGGCATTCCGCTGGTGCTGGCGTTCCTGGGCCTGGTGACGCTGATGAACCTGTTCATCACCTCGGGTTCGGCGCAGTGGTCGCTGATGGCCCCGATCTTCGTGCCGATGCTGATGCTGGTGGGCTTCGAGCCGGCCTTCGTGCAGGCGGCGTACCGCATCGCCGACTCCTCGACCAACATAGTCACGCCCATGAGCCCCTACTTCAGCCTGTGCCTGGCCTTCCTGCAGCGCTACCAGAAGGACGCCGGGATCGGCACCCTGGCGTCGATGACCATTCCGGTGGCCCTGGGCTTCCTGCTGTGCTGGACGCTGTTCCTCATCCTCTGGATGGAGCTGGGGCTGCCGATAGCCCCCGGTGTGGGCCTGTACCTCGACTGAGCGAGGGCCGGGCGAACGCGCGCCCGGCCCGCGGCTTCAGAAGTCGACGGTGGCGGACACCCGCAGGGTGCGCGGCTCGCCCTGGGTCAGGTAGCCGCCGATGGTGGAGGCCCAGTAGTCCTCGTTGGCGACGTTTTCCAGGTTGGCGCGCAGGGTCACCTCGCGCTGCTCGACCTTGAAGCGGTAGCGGGCGCCCAGGTCGACGCGGGTCCAGGCCGGGATGCTCAGCTCGTTGGCCTGGTCCAGGTACTGGCCGCCGGTGCGCAGCAGGCGGCCGTTGAGCGCCAGGCCGTCGAGGCCGGGCACGTCCCAGTCGGCGCCGAGGTTGTACTGGAAGCGCGGCACGCCGATGGCGCGGTTGCCGTCGTTGGCGCCGCCGGCGGTGTTGCGCAGCTCGGTGTCGATCCAGGTGGCGCCGGCCAGCAGGCGCAGGCCGTCCAGCGGTTCGCCGAATAGGTTCAGCTCGACGCCGCGGTTGCGCTGCTCGCCGTCGACGCTGAAGACCTTGGTGTCCGGGTCGGTGACGCTGGTGGGCTGTTCGATGCGGTAGAACGCCAGGTTGCCGCCGTAGCTGCCGAAGTCCAGCTTGGCGCCCACTTCGATCTGCTTGGAACGCTGCGGGGCGAACACCTCGCCGACGTTGACCGCGGTGGAGGGCGCGGTGGGGCCGGCGGCCAGGCCTTCGATGCGGTTGGCGTACAGCGACAGGTAGTCGGTGGGCTTGACCACGATGCCGTACACCGGCGTGGTGATGGACTCGCGGTAGTCGGCGCTGCGCACGCCGGCGTAGCTCCAGCCGTCGGTGCCGATGCTCTGGCGGCGCACGCCGAGGGTCAGCAGCACGCGGTCGTCGAGAAAGCCCAGGGTGTCGGAGGCGGCGGCGCTGCGGTTGCGCGTCTTGCCGACGATGCCGGGGTCGTTGTAGTCGCCGCCGGAGTAGGTGGTGGCCGGCTTGGCGACCTGCACGGGGCGGTACAGGTTGGCCGGGTACTTGCTCAGGGCCATGCGGTAGGCGCTGCGCTGCTCGGCCCAGATGCCGGCCAGGCCGAGGTTCAGCTGGTGGCTCACCGCTCCGGTGTGGAAGCGGCCGTTGAGGCCGGCCATGGCGCTCTTGTTGTCCTCGTCGTGGGTGGCGTCCATGGTGCCGCCGCCGGCGCCGCCGTTGTTGTCGCTCAAGGTCAGCGAGGAGTAGCTGCCGTTCTCGCGGGTGTGCTTGGCGCCGCCGGAGAGGTAGGCGGTCCAGTTGTCGTTCAGGTCGTACTCGCCGCGGAACATGCCGTAAGTGTCTTCCAGCTGCGAGTAGCTCCAGGCCTGGCCGTAGTTGCTGTCGGCGTCGGGCGCGTGGGGGATGCTGGTGACGCCGCTGCCGACGTAGACCACCGGGCGGCCCTGGTTGATGCGCTGCTTCTGGTAGCCGAAGTCGCTGCTCAGGCGCAGGCGTTCGCCGCGGTAGTCGAGGTTGACGCTGGCCAGCTTGTAGCGTTGGGCGTTGTCGTCGATGGCGCTGTCGCCTTCGCGCTGGGCCAGGTTGAGCCGCGCGCCGAAGCGGTTGTCTTCGCCGAAGCGCTGGCCCAGGTCGAGGTGTTCGCCGACCTGGCTGTCGCTGCCGTAATCCAGGGCGAAGCTGCGCGTGGGGACGTCCTCGGCGTGCTTGGTCTGCAGGTTCACCGCGCCGCCGATGCCGCTGCCGCTGGGCGTCACGCCGTTGATGAAGGCGTTGGAGCCCTTGAACAGCTCGACGCGCTCCAGCGACTCGGTGCCGATGATCTGCCGCGGCGTCACGCCGTACAGGCCGTTGAGCGAGACGTCGTCGGTGCTCAGCGGCAGGCCGCGGATGACGAAGATCTGCGAGAAGTTGCCGTAGCCGTTGCCCTGGCGCACCGCGGCGTCGTTGAGCAGCACGTCGCCGACGGTCTGCGCCTGCTGGTCCTTGATGGCCTGCGCGGTATAGCTGGAGAAGGCGAAGGGCACGTCCTGCATGTCCTGGTTGCCCAGCATGCCCAGCCGGGCGCCGCGGGCCACCTGGCCGCCGGCATAGGCCGGCGGCAGTTCGCCGGGGGCCTGGGCCACGGCGCTGACGGTGGTGGCGCCCATCTCCAGGGCCTCGCCGTCCCGGGCGATGGCTTCGACGCCGTAGCCGCTGGGCTTGCGCACCAGGCGGTAGCCGCTGCCTTCCAGCAGGCGCATCAGGCCGTCCTCGGCGTCGTAGCTGCCTTTCAGGCCGTCGCTGTGGCGGGCGTTCAACGTGGCGGCCTCGAAGGCCAGGGGCACGCCGGCCTGGGCGGCGAAGCGGGCCAGCACCTCGCCCAGCGGGCCCGGGGCGATGTCGTACTGGCGTTGCACGCTGGCGGTTTCCGCGGCCAGGGCGGGCAGGGTAGCGCCCTGCAGGGCGAGGCCGATGGCCAGGGCGAGGGTGTGGGGCTTCAGGCGGAGGCGGGTGGTCATGCGGTGGTCCTGTCGGCGCGAAGAGTGAATGGGGTGTTTCCTCCTTCACCGGACGAGCAGGAAAAAGGTGTCATGGCGGATGAAAAATTTTTCGGGGTTCGTTGGGGCGGCGTGGCGATGGGTATCGCTGCGCTCAACCGCATCCTACGGGCGGAGGGGTTCAGGCGGGCTCCAGAGTCACCCAGTAGCGCGTCAGGCTGCTGATCTTCAGCGGCAGCATGTCGGCCAGCAGGCGCAGGCCGGCGTCGTCGTTGCCCAGGGGAATGGCACCGCTGACGCGCAGCCCGGCCAGTTGGGGCGCGCAGCGCAGTACGCCGTTGCGGTAGCGGCCCAGTTCGGCCAGCAGGGCGTCCAGGCGCAGGTCCTGGGCCAGCAGCATGCCGTTTTCCCAGCTGCTGGCATTGGCGTCCGCCGGCTGCACGGCCTGCAGGGCGCCGGCGCTGAACAGCAGTTGCTGGCCGGCCTCGACCTGGCGCCGCGCGGCAGTGGCGAAGGGTTCCACGGCGACGCTGCCTTCCAGCACGGCTACCCGGCACGCCTCGCCCAGGTCGCGCACGGCGAAGCGCGCGCCGGCGGTGCGCAGCAGGCCCTGGCGGCTTTCCACCAGGAACGGCCGCGGCTCGGGCGCCGGATCGGCGTGGGTGGCGACGAGGATTTCGCCGTCGAGCAGGCGCAGGCGGCGTTCCCGCGGGCTGAAGCGGATGTCCACGGCGCTGCCGGTGTTGAGCGTCAGCAGGCTGCCGTCGGGCAGTTGCACGCGCTTGCGCTCGCCAGTGGCGGTGCGCTGGTCGGCGCTCCATTCGGCCCAGGGCAGCTGGCGCGCGCCCAGCCAGGCCGCGGGCGCCACCGCCAGCAGCAGGCCCAGGCGGTTGAGCATCTGCCGCCGGCTCAGGCCGCGCTCGCCCAGGCGTTGCAGGCTCTGCCGGCCCGTGCCCGGCGGCAGCTGCTGCAGGCCGCCGAGCAGGCTTTCGGCGCGGCGCCAGGCTTCGGCGTGCTGCGCGCTGCGCCCGCGCCATTGCTCGATGGATTGCTCGATGGCCCGCAGGTCGGCGGCGCTGGCCGGGCGTTCGCCCAGGCGCACCAGCCAGTCGGCGGCTTCGCCGAGGATGCGCGGGTCCAGCGTCTGTTCGTGCATCAGGCCAGGCTCAGGCAGGCGATGAAGGCCGCGCGCATGTAGCGCTTGACGGTCGCCAGGGACAGGCCCAGGCGCTCGGCGATGGCCGGGTAGGTGAGGCCGTCCAGCTGCGCGAGCAGGAAGGCTTCGCGGGTGAGGGCGGGCAGTTCGCCCAGCGCCGCGTCGATGCGCCCCAGGGTTTCCAGGATCAGTTCGCGGGCTTCCGGGCCGGGGGCCAGTTCCTCGGGTAGCGCGGAGAGGGCTTCTAGGTAGGCGCGTTCCAGTTCCTGGCGGCGCCAGCGGTCCACCAGCAGGCCCTTGGCGATGTGGGTGAGCAGGGCGCGCGGGCGTTCGCCGACCTCGCTCAGCGGCCGGCGCAGCAGGCGCAGGAAGGTGTCCTGGGCCAGGTCGGCGGCATCCCAGGTGTTGCCCAGGCGGCCGCGCAGCCATTGCTGCAGCCAGCCGTGGTGGCGTTCGTAGAGGGTGTGCAGGTGCTGGTCGGCGGAGGGTTCGGCGAATGCCACGGTGTCGTGCGCCAGATGATCATTTGCGAATGACTCTCATTTTATGTCGGTTCCGCCGCGCGGCGCAATGCCGCGATGCCGCAGCCGGTCGGCGCATGTGCCGGGCGCCGTCATCGGCACTGGAATTGCCGCGCAGACGCGCTACCTTGAGCCTGTCCCGAATGCATAATTCGAGGGTTTGCCTTCTTCGGCGGACGGCTTCGCCGTTCGCGGTCGAAACCTCAAGTCATCCAGCAGAAACGGAGCACATCATGGCTCGCACCACGCCCATCGAGCTTTATCGCAACATCGGCATAGTCGCGCACGTGGACGCCGGCAAGACCACCACCACCGAGCGCATCCTGTTCTACACCGGGGTCAACCACAAGATGGGCGAGGTGCACGACGGGGCGGCGACCATGGACTGGATGGTGCAGGAGCAGGAGCGCGGCATCACCATCACCTCGGCGGCCACCACCGCCTTCTGGCAGGGCTCGACCAAGCAGTACCCGCACAAGTACCGCTTCAACATCATCGACACCCCCGGCCACGTCGACTTCACCATCGAGGTGGAGCGCTCGCTGCGCGTGCTCGACGGCGCCGTGGTGGTGTTCAGCGGCGCCGACGGCGTCGAGCCGCAGTCCGAGACGGTGTGGCGCCAGGCCAACAAGTACCACGTGCCGCGCCTGGCCTACGTGAACAAGATGGACCGCCAGGGCGCCGACTTCCTGCGCGTGGTCGAGCAGATCAAGCGGCGCCTGGGCCACAACCCGGTGCCGATCCAATTGGCCATAGGCGCGGAGGAGAACTTCAACGGGCAGATCGACCTGGTGAAGATGAAGGCCATCTACTGGAACGACGACGACCAGGGCACCAGCTACCGCGAGGAACCGATCCCCGCCGAGCTGCAGGCGCTGGCCGAGGAGTGGCGCGCGCACATGATCGAGGCCGCCGCCGAGGCCAACGACGAGCTGATGAACAAGTACCTCGAGGGCCAGGAGCTGAGCCTGGAGGAAATCAAGGCCGGCCTGCGCCAGCGCACCCTGGCCAACGAGATCGTCCCGGCAGTGCTGGGTTCCTCGTTCAAGAACAAGGGCGTGCCGCTGGTGCTGGACGCGGTGATCGACTACCTGCCGGCGCCCTCGGAAATCCCGGCGATCAAGGGCACCCACCCGGACGACGAGGAGAAGCACGACGAGCGCCACGCCGACGACAGCGAGCCGTTCTCCTCGCTGGCCTTCAAGATCGCCACCGACCCCTTCGTCGGCACCCTGACCTTCACCCGCGTCTACTCCGGCGTGCTGAGCAGCGGCGACGCGGTGCTCAACTCGGTGAAGGGCAAGAAGGAGCGCGTCGGGCGGATGGTGCAGATGCACGCCAACCAGCGCGAAGAGATCAAGGAAGTGCGCGCCGGCGACATCGCCGCGCTGATCGGCATGAAGGACGTCACCACCGGCGACACCCTGTGCGCCATCGACAAGCCGATCATCCTCGAACGCATGGACTTCCCCGACCCGGTGATCTCGGTAGCGGTGGAGCCCAGGACCAAGGCCGACCAGGAGAAGATGGGCATCGCCCTGTCCAAGCTGGCCCAGGAAGACCCCTCGTTCCGCGTGAAGACCGACGAGGAGACCGGGCAGACCATCATCTCCGGCATGGGCGAGCTGCACCTGGACATCATCGTCGACCGCATGCGCCGCGAGTTCAACGTCGAGGCCAACATCGGCAAGCCGCAGGTGGCCTACCGCGAGGCGATCCGCAAGAAGTGCGAGATCGAGGGCAAGTTCGTCCGCCAGTCCGGCGGGCGCGGCCAGTTCGGCCATTGCTGGATCCGCTTCGAGCCGGGCGACGAGGGCAAGGACGGCCTGGAGTTCCACAACGAGGTGGTCGGCGGGGTGATCCCGCGGGAGTTCATCCCGGCGATCCAGAAGGGCATCGAGGAGCAGATGCAGAACGGCGTGCTCGCCGGCTACCCGCTGATCGGCCTGAAGGCCACGGTGTACGACGGCTCGTACCACGACGTCGACTCCAGCGAGATGGCCTTCAAGATCGCCGCCTCCATGGCTACCAAGCAGCTCTCGCAGAAGGGCGGCGCGGTGCTGCTGGAGCCGGTGATGAAGGTCGAGGTGGTGACCCCCGAGGACTACATGGGCGACGTGATGGGCGACCTGAACCGCCGCCGCGGCCTGATCCAGGGCATGGAAGACACCCCGGCGGGCAAGGTGATCCGCGCCGAGGTGCCGCTGGGCGAGATGTTCGGCTACGCCACCGACGTGCGCTCCATGTCCCAGGGGCGCGCCAGCTACTCCATGGAGTTCACCAAGTACGCCGAGGCGCCGGCGAATATCGCCGATGCCATCGTGAAGAAGAACAACGGGTGAGGTTTGCGGGATGAAGAACGGCGCCTGCGGGCGCCGTTTTTCATTGGGGCGGGATGCGATGCCTCATGGTGACTGCGGTTCGCGAGCAAGCTCGCTCCTACGAGAAGCCGTGCCTCCCGGGGACTGTAATTGGATGGACTCACCCTCACCGAGGCGTCGAGGCGCCACGGTGGCGGTCTAAGAAGCCACCGACAATGAGGGTGAGTCCATGAAAAAGCATACGACGATGAATAAGCCGGTGTCTGCAACCGATGTATCGGTGTGCACGACAGTCGCCGTGGATCTGGCGAAAAAGGTCTTCCAGGTGGCGGGGGAAGACGCCCAGGGTCAACTGGCGTACGAACAGCGAATCAAGTCGCGTGAAGCGTTTCAGGTGTTTCTGCAGAAGCTGCCGGAGGGCGTGACGGTGCTGATGGAGACCGGCCCTGGAGCACAAGCCTGGGCCCGGCTGCTGCAGGCGCAGGGCAACCCGGTGCGTATCCTGCCGGCCCAGCGGGTGGCCGAGCACCGGAGCGGAGCGAAGAATGATCGCAATGATGCCCACGCCATTCTGCGGGCGGGCCGGGATAGCAGTATTGCGTCGGTACCGGTGAAGAGCGTCGCGGCACTGGCGATGCAGGCCTGGCACCGTGTCCGGCGGGGCTATGTGCGGCGGCGCACCGCCATGGGTAATCAGATCCGCGGGCTGCTGCTGGAGCAGGGCGTCGTCCTGGCACAGGGGGATGTGGGCTTGAAGCAAGGTGTCACCCGGGTGCTGGAAGACGCCCGCCAGCCGTTGCCGGCGCTGCTGCGCGAGCTGATCGACGAGATGCTGAAGGAATGGCAACGGCTGGGCGAGCGTATCGCCGCGCTGACCGGGCGTCTGGAAGCCTGTGCCGCCGCCGACCCGACAGCCAAACGGCTGATGACGGTACGTGGTATCGGTCCGATCACGGCTACGGCCTTGCTGGCCAAACAGGTCGAGCCGGAACGTTTCGCCAATGCGCGTCAGTTCGCTGCCTACTTCGGCATCGTGCCCGACCAGCACAGCAGCGGGCAGAAGGTAAGGCTGGGCAAGATGACCAAACGTGGCGACGCCTATGTGCGCAGCCTGATGGTCGTAGGCTCGCATGCGGTGTTGAAGCAACTGCGGCCCGATTCCGAACACCCGGACGATCGGCGCCTGCAGCGCTGGCTACAACGTCTGGGGCGCAAGGGCGCGGCAGTGCGACTGGCCAACCGCAACCTGCGTATCGCCTGGGTGCTGCTGTGCAGCGAACAAACCTACCAGCGCAAGCCGAATGCTTGCCGGGAGATGGAAATGAGCCACTGATCAACGAGTTCCCGCCAACGGGGCGCCAAGTCGCTCCAACCCTTGCTGAAGAACATTGACCCCTGGTCAGACCGTCGCGGATCGATGCCTACGCTCCTACCGGCCTTCGAGGCCTCTTTGTAATCGGCATTCCGCGGGCTTACCCAATGTTGGCCAGAAGCCCGACGTGGCTTCCTCGAACAGGCCTAATACATAGATGCAGTCGGGTTTTCATGTTCAAAAGCGGGTTGACGGTGGGGGTGAGTCCATACATATCGCCTGGGTGCTGCTGTGCAG
Source organism: Pseudomonas sp. M1 (assembly GCF_022760135.1). Taxonomy (NCBI): domain Bacteria; kingdom Pseudomonadati; phylum Pseudomonadota; class Gammaproteobacteria; order Pseudomonadales; family Pseudomonadaceae; genus Pseudomonas; species Pseudomonas sp. M1. Next base: position 3,540,454 of record NZ_CP094343.1, on the reverse strand, counting down.
CGAACAAACCTACCAGCGCAAGCCGAATGCTTGCCGGGAGATGGAAATGAGCCACTGATCAACGAGTTCCCGCCAACGGGGCGCCAAGTCGCTCCAACCCTTGCTGAAGAACATTGACCCCTGGTCAGACCGTCGCGGATCGATGCCTACGCTCCTACCGGCCTTCGAGGCCTCTTTGTAATCGGCATTCCGCGGGCTTACCCAATGTTGGCCAGAAGCCCGACGTGGCTTCCTCGAACAGGCCTAATACATAGATGCAGTCGGGTTTTCATGTTCAAAAGCGGGTTGACGGTGGGGGTGAGTCCATACATAGGAGCAGGCCCTGCCTGCGATTCGCGCGCAGGGCGCGCTCCTACAGGGCGTGGTGTGGGTGGGGCGGCGTAGGAGCGGATCTTATCCGCGATCCGCGCCGGAGCGTCCGGCTATCGCGGACAAGGTCCTAGGTTCCAGGAAGCACGGCTTTTCGTAGGATGGCGTTGAGCGAAGCGATACCCATCGCCGCGACCGCATAGGTTTCGCAAGCTCAACCCATCCTACGAAGAGCGCCTCGGCGCAAGACAGTTGCTCCTATACCTTGCAGCCGCTCCATCAGGACCGATACAGCATCGGCCTGCGCAGCCGCAGGTAGCTGTAGCCCTCGCGGACCATGGCGATGCGTTCCGGCTCAAGGTCGGCGATCAGCAGTTCCCCGGCCTGTTTCGCCCGGGCCATCACCTGGCCGTCCGGGGCCACCACGCAGCTCAGGCCGCAGTATTCCAGTTCGCCTTCGCTGCCCTGGAAGTTGGCGTAGGCGAGGAACACCTGGTTCTCGTAGGCGCGGGTGGGCACCAGCACCTGGCAGACGAACTCGTAGGGGTGCATGTTGGCCGTCGGCACCAGCACCAGGTCGGCGCCGGCCAGGGCCAGGGTGCGCACGGCTTCGGGGAACTCGACGTCGAAGCAGATCAGCAGGCCGAGCTTCCAGCCGTCCAGCTCGACGATCGCCGGCGGCTCGTCCGAGGGGCTGAACTGGTCGCGGTCGAGGTCGCCGTACAGGTGCGTCTTGCGGTAGTTGGCGCGGCGCTCGCCGTGGCGGTCGATCAGTTGCACGCTGTTGAACGGCGCGCCGGCCGGGTTGCTTTCCGGGTAGCCGTAGAGGATGCCGACGTCGAACTCCCGGGCGATCCCCGCCACCGTCTCGGCGATGGCGCCGTCGGCGGCTTCGGCCAGGGCGGCGACGCGTTCGGCGCCGATGTTGTAGCCGCTGGCATACATTTCCGGGCAGACCAGCAGGTCCGCGCTCTGGGCGGCCGCGCGTTGCGCGGCCTCGCGCAGCCGGCGCAGGTTGCCGGCGAGGTCGTCGGGCCCCGGGGGGCACTGGTAGAGGGCGAGGCGCATGGCGCTTCCTCCTTGGTCAGTCGGGCAGGGCCACGGGGCCCAGTTCGGCATAGCGGTCGCCGGGGCCGGGGTTGTCCGGGTGGGTGGCGCCGCCGAAGTGGTGCAGGATGCCCCACACGGCGTTCAGCGAGGTCTGTACCGCGCCTTCGACCCAGGCCGGGGTCCAGGATACATCGTCGCCGGCGATGAAGATGCCGCGCTGCTCGGCGGGCAGGTCGTCCTGCATGAAGTGCGAGTACATGCGGTGGTTGTAGCGGTAGTGGCCAGGCAGGGCGCCCTTGAAGGCGCCGAGGAAATGCGGATCGGCCTCCCAGGACACGGTGATGGGGTTGCCGATCACGTGGCTGGCGATGTCCACCTTCGGGTAGACCTTCTTCAAGGCATCCAGCGCAAGCTGCACGCGCTTCTCCACCGGGTGCGGCAGCATCTTCATGGCGTCGCTCATCCAGGAGTAGGACAGGCAGATCACCCCGGGCTTGTCGTCGCCGTTGTCGAACAGGTAGGTGCCGCGGGTCAGGCGGTCGGTGAGGGTCATGCTCATGACGTCGCGGCCGGTCTGCGGGTCCTTGTCCTTCCAGAACGGCCGGTCGACCATGACGAAGGTCTTCGACGACTGCATGTAGCGGGTGCGGTCCAGGGCCATCCACATCTTCTGCGAGAACAGCGCTTCCTCGCATTCGATCTGGGTGGTCAGCAGCCAGCTCTGGCAGGTGGTCAGCACCGCGGCGTATTCGCGGGTGTCGCCCCAGTAGTCGGTGACCGCCAGGTTGCCGCTGGCGGCGCGGGCGATCTTCTTCACCCCCGGGCGCGGCGCGCCGTTGTGCAGTTTGGCCAGGGAGGTGCCGGCCGGCCAATGCGCGCAGCGCTCCGGCACGTGGTTCCAGATGCCGCGCGGCACCTGCTCGACGCCACCCACCACCAGGTGCTGGTGGTCGTCGCAGTTGGTCATCACCACGCGGAAGATTTCCAGCATGGAGTTGGGGAAGTCCGAGTCCCAGCCGCCGGTGCCGAAGCCGACCTGGCCGAAGATTTCGCGGTGGTGGAAGGACAGGCGCGAGAAGGCCTTGGAGGTGGCGACGAAGTCATAGAAGGTGCGGTCGTCCCACAGCGGCACCAGTTCGTCCCACAGCGCCTTGAGCTTGACGGTGTCGCGTGCGCGGATGGCGTCCTGGATCTCGGAGAAGCGCGCGCCGTCCTCCAGGGCGTCGGCCCAGGCCTGGGCGACTTCGCGGAAGATCTGCGGCAGGTCGTCGATCTTCTCCGCGTAGTGGCTGGTGCCTTCCAGGTCCACCACGGTGCTGCCGGAGGCCGGCGTCAGCGGGTTGGGGAAGGGCCTGGTCTCAAGGCCCAGCTTGTCCACGTAATGGTAGAAGGCCGTGCTGGAGACCGGGAAGCGCATGCCGCCGAGTTCTGCGATGACGCCCTCGGCGCCCTCGAAGGGCTCCGAGCGCAGCCGGCCGCCCAGCTTCGAGGCCTCGTAGACCACCGGCTTCAGGCCCAGCTTCATCAGTTCGTAGGCCGCCACCAGCCCGGCGATGCCCGCACCGACGATGGCCACTTCCTGGCCATGGTTGTGCGCCGGGATGCTGCCCAGGCCCGCCGGGTGCTCCAGCCAGTCGTCGAAGGCGAAGGGGAAGTCCGGGCCGAAGATGGTCACCGGTTGCTTGCCGGGGGTATGGGGGTGGCGGTTGTTGTGCATTTATCTCTCCCAAGGATTCTGGCGTGCCTGGCCCTTGTTCCAGCATTGCCCAGGCAGGTGTCTCTTGCACCGCCGCACGCGCTCCGCGGCGGGCCTTCCGATGGATGGCGCGAACGCGGAGAGGGCAAGCCTGGCCAGGCTTGTCGGCCGGCCCTGGCGGGCCGGCGCTGGTGCACATGGTGGCAAAGCCGGTCGTTGAAATGAATCCGCCAATCTGCAAAATGACGGAGCTATTCCAGGCAATTCAACCAATGGATTCGACAAAATGACGAGAAACGCCGATGCGGCCCTGCTCAGCCTCCTGCGCGCCAATGCCCGCGAGTCGGTTTCCGAACTGGCGCGCAAGCTCGGGGTGTCGCGCTCCACGGTGCAAAGCCGGATCGAGCGCCTGGAGCAGCAGGGCATCATCAGCGGCTATTCGATCAAGGTCGCCGACAGTTACGCGCAGTCGCTGGTGCGCGCCCACGTGCTGGTGACGGCGCTGCCCAAGCTGTCGCATCAGGTGGTGCAGGCGCTGGAGAAGATCCCCGAGGTGAAGACGCTGCACTCGGTGAGCGGCCAGTTCGACATGATCGCCATCGTCGAGGCCCTGTCGATCCGCGACCTGGATGCCTTGCTCGACCGCATCGGCGCACTGGACGGGGTGGAGCGCACCATGTCGTCGATCGTTCTCTCCACCCGCATCGACCGCTAGGGCCGCAATGGACTCCCGCTATTGCCCGGCATTGGCTATTCGGCGGCCCCGCAACGGCGGCTAAGGTATCTGCATTCCCGCAACCGGCGGGCCCCACTGGAGAGAGACATGAGTGCACGTATCGAATGGGCCGGGCAGTCCCCCAGCGCCTACAAGGCCATGCTCGGGCTGGAGCAGGCGCTGGCGAAGTCCGGCCTGGACCATGGCCTGCTGGAGCTGATCCGCCTGCGCGCCTCGCAGATCAACGGCTGCGCCTACTGCGTGAACATGCACGCCGACGACGCGCGCAAGGCCGGCGAGAGCGAGGCGCGCCTGCAGACCCTAAGCGTCTGGCGCGAGACCAACTTCTTCAGCGCCCGCGAGCGCGCCGTGCTGGCCTGGGTGGAAAGCCTCACCCTGCTGGCCGAGAAGCACGCCCCGCAGGCGCAGTTCGACGCCCTGCGCGAACACTTCAACGACACCGAGATCGTCGACCTGACCCTGGCCATCGCCACCATCAACGCCTGGAACCGCTTCGGCGTCGGCATGGCCATGGTGCCCTGAACAGCCGGCTGCGGGCCCTCGTCACCCGGAAAAGACGATTTTCCGACGCGAGGTGAGTGGAAAGGGCATGAAGGAGGGCTTTCCCAGAGGCTTTCGGCATAAGTCAATAGGCCGGAACGGGCTGCTGAGATCGTTTCGGCATCGGCCTTATAGGAAAACGGTCAATGGGCGCGTCAAGATATTGCTAGCTTTACAACTTGGAGCGCCAAGTTTCTGTTTTATAAAGTTTTTCAAAAAAATGGCGCCAAGGAAGGGAGCATGCTCGAAGTAGCGTCGAAACGGCGTCGCCTGCTGGTGGTCGATCCCTGCGATGACTGCCAGCGATTATTGCCCGGGCTCCGGGCAGCAGGGTGGGAGGTAGACAGTTGCGGGCTCGACGTGGCGAGCGAACGCAACTGCGACGTCGGCCTGCTGCGTCTGCATCCGCAACACCTGGAGCGCCCGGAGTCGGTGAAGGACCTCATCACCCGCAGCGGCACCGAGTGGATCGCGGTGCTCAGCCCGGACGCGTTGCCCATCCAGGAGGTGGGCGATTTCGTCTGCGAATGGTTCTTCGATTTCCATACCCTGCCGTTCGACGTGGCGCGGGTGCAGGTCACCCTCGGCCGCGCCTTCGGCATGGCGCGCCTGCGCGGGCGCGGCGGCACCTACCACAGCCTGGAGCACCAGCACGAGCTGCTCGGCGAGAGCCGCTCGATGCAGGAGCTGCGCCGCCTGCTGGCGAAGTTCGCGCCCACCGAGTCGCCGGTGCTGATCCGCGGCGAGAGCGGCACCGGCAAGGAGCTGGTGGCGCGTACCCTGCACCGCCAGTCGCGGCGGGCCAACCGGCCGTTCATCGCGATCAACTGCGGGGCCATTCCCGAGCATCTGATCCAGTCCGAGCTGTTCGGACACGAGAAGGGCGCCTTCACCGGCGCGCACCAGCGCAAGATCGGCCGCTTCGAGCAGGCCAACGGCGGCACCCTGTTCCTCGACGAGATCGGCGACCTGCCCCTGGAACTGCAGGCCAACCTGCTGCGGGTGCTGCAGGAGAAGCAGATCGAGCGCGTCGGCGGCAGCCAGCCCATCGCCGTGGACGTGCGGGTGCTGGCGGCCACCCACCTGGACCTGGAGAACGCCATCCGCACCGGCAGCTTCCGCGAGGACTTGTACTACCGTCTGAACGTGCTGCAGGTGTCGACCCTGCCGCTGCGCGAGCGCAATGGCGACCTGGCGCTGCTGGCCAACCACTTCGCCCACCTCTATAGCGTCGAGACCGGCCGCCGCCCGCGGCGCTTCAGCGACGACGCCCTGGCGGCGATGGCCGAACACGCCTGGCCGGGCAACGTGCGCGAGCTGGCCAACCGCGTGCGCCGTGGCCTGGTGCTGGCCGAAGGCAGGCAGATCGAGGCCCGCGACCTGGGCCTGGAGCGCCAGCGCGGCGGCTCCGGCAAGGTGCCGCTGGTGACCCTGGAGGAGTACAAGCTGGGCGCCGAGCGCCAGGCCATGTGCGACGCCCTGGCCCGCCACGGCGACAACCTGAGCCTGGCGGCGCGCATGCTGGGCATCTCGCGGCCGACCTTCTACCGCCTGCTGCACAAACACCAGCTGCGCTGAGCGAAGCGCAGCAACGACAACGGCCCCGAAAGGGGCCGTTGTCGTATGCGGGGTTCAGAAGTAGTAGGGGAATTTGACGCTGAAGCTGAAGTCCGGGGCATCGGGGCTGATGCCGATGGACAGGTTCGGCACTATGGTCAGGTTGTTGCTCCAGGCGTAGGTCAGGCCCCAGTTGAAGTAGGCCGCGTTGGCGTCGCTGTCGGTGATCGACTGCCAGTCGCCGCCGTCGGGCTTGAGCTTGCTCTTCTGCGAGATCAGGTCGGAGAAGGAGAACGACATGCTGGTCCTTTCGTTCAGCGCGAAGGCCACGCCGGCGCCGACCTGGAACCAGTCGCCCAGGTCCACCTTGCCGCCGAGCTTGGTGCCCTGCTGCGGGCTGATGTCGCTGAAGTCGCGCTCGAAGTTGTGGGTGTAGCTCAGGCTGGCGAAGAGCACCGCCGGGTCGACGGTCTTGACCAGCGAGATGCCCGGTGTGACGGACCAGACGCCGTTGCCGGTGGGCAGGTCGTCGGGCACGTTGAGGCTGTCGTTGTCCGGCGCGCGGACCAGCTTGATGCCGTAGGGGTCCTTGCCGGTGGGGGCTTTCACCCGCAGGCTGAACACCGCGTCCGGACGCGATTCGGTCTCGTCCATGAACTTGTAGGCGATGCCGAAGTTGACGTCGCCCAGGGTCGGGTCGCGGTCGACCTTCTCGTCGGTGGACTGCGCGGTGGAGTTGCCGGCGCCGGCCGAGGAGTAGGTGCTCTCGCGGTAGACCACGGGCACGTTGATGTCGAACTGCCAACGGTTGTTCCAGTTGTAGCGGCCGGTCAGGTCCAGGGTCCAGTTGTCGGCCTTGATGTTGTCCACGCCGATGTTGCCCAGGAAGATGGTGTCCAGCGCCAGGAAGCCGTTGAGGATCAGCTGCTTGGTGTCGTAGTGGGTGTAGGTCAGGCCCGTCTCGAAGCTGAAGGCGCCGTTGCCGAAGAAGCCGCTGGCCTCGTCGTAGAGGTTCTCCACGCTCTTGGGCGGGTTGTTGCTGTCGTCCTTGAGCGATTCGCCGTAGGAGCTTCCGGTGCCCGGCGGCGTCGGCTTGTTGGTGGCAGTGACCAGGCGCTTGGGCTGCGCCGGGGTCGCCGCCGGCTGTTCCTCTACCTGGCGAACCCGCTGCTCGAGCACCATGAGCGCTTTCTGTTGCGACTCGTAGCGTTGCTTGAGCTCGATGAGTTCCTGTTTCAGAGCCTCCACCTCGGCCTCCGTCGCAGCATGGACGAAGGTCGAGGGGAGCAAAGCGGATACACAGATTGCAGTGCGAAGCGTGAGCGATCGGTGCATGGCGCGCTATCCCTATCTTTATCGTTTGGGCACTACTTCCGCCACTGAGCGTAGATCACATTCCCATGGATCGCAGGCCCTTGAGCTGGTCGAGATTGCAATCCAGCGCTCCGACGGAAGGTGCGTTGTTACGCAGGACCACGTTCAGCTGGGTGAGGTTGTTGACCAGGTTGCTGCTACCCAGCAGGTTGGTGGCCTGCACCAGGCCGCCGGCCCCCAGTTGCTGGAGGCTCGAGCCTTGGCCGTTGGCGTTGATCGCCAACTGGATGTTCCCGTTGCCGGGGGACACGGTGACGGTGCCGGCGCCGTTGCTGGCGCTGACCGGGCCGTTCAGGGGCGTGCCCTGGTTGCTTGCGGCGGGCGCCTGGTCGGCTTCGCTCACGTTGATGCCGACATTGTTGTAGGCGGTGTTGTAGTCACCCGCCGAGCGTGCGCTCTGGGTGACGCCCTGGGTCTGGTTGAGCCCCGCGCCACCGACGATGCTGCCGGTCGCGGCCGAGGGTGTGCCGCCGTTGCCGGTTTCCTTGGTGGTGGTGACGTAGAACTGCGGTTTGATGGTGGATTCCTGGATCTGCATGCTCACCTTGGCGCCGATGTTGTCGCCGACGGCGTTTTTCCAGGTACTGCTCATGACGATGCCGAAGCTGATGATGCGCCCGGGCATGACGTAGCGGCCGCGCAATTGGGCCAGCTCCTGGTCGTGCAGCTCGATCGGCCGGAAAATCTCGGAGGCCTGGATCGGCAGGCTGGCCACCAGGCAGGCGGTGGCGAGCAGCGGAATGGTTCTCATCGTTCGCTCCCCGAGAGGATCCCACCTCTCGTTATCGTTTGGCTCACAGGAAGTCGCTCTGGATGAATCCGAAATCCATGAGCTCCGCGTCCTTGACGGGGCGGAAGGTATCGAGGCGGTTCTTCGCGGTCAGGGGTTCCGGCGGGCTCATCAGGGCGTTGGCCCTGTCGTAGCCGGGGCCGATGATGGCGAAGATGATGCCGTTCCAGCCCTTGAGAAAATCTTCTTCCGTGTAGCGCTTGTGGCCGAGCACGGGGTCGCCCACGTAGACGTGGCCGTTGTGCGTGCGCTGCAGCACGACGAAATGCTTGTAGCCGCGCACGTCCAGCAGCACGATCACCGGAATGGTCAGCTTCTCCAGGGAGGAGACCGGGATGCGGTAGCCGCGGGCCCGCATGCCGATGCTTTCCAGGTAGGTCTTCATGTCCAGCATGGAGAAGCCCTGGGTACGCACCAGTTGGGGGTCGGCCTTGACCAGCATGCCGCGGATGACGAACTCCTCGTCGACGTCGAGGTTGTAGCCGGTGCGCAGGATGGTGGCCAGTGCGGCGGCGCCGCAGCTGAAGTCGGTCTTCTGCTCCACCAGGTTGCTGAAGCGACGTTCGCGGATGCTCTCCACATGCTTATAGGCCAGCGTGCCCCCGGGCAGTATGGCGAAGGGCAGCTGCGCGGCCTGGAGCAGGCCGGAGCAGAGTGCGAGGAGCAGGAAAGCGAGCGTGCGCATGATCGTGACGCCTATGCCAGCGCTGAGAAAGGGGAGGCTCCGTTGCCGGAGCCTCCAGGTACAGCACGATGTCGCTTAGAAGCCAGTGACTGCGCCAGTGCTTACGCAAGCCTGGCAACCGGCGGCGATGGACAGCGAGTTGCTCTGTTGGTTGCCGACGCCGGCAGCAACGTTCACGCCTACGTTACCCGACACGCCGTTGAGCGAGCTGTTGATGGACGCGTTGTTCACGACCGGGTCCTTCCAGCCGCTGGGAACCAGGACCTGATAGGTAGCCTGGCCACGCAGATCGATGGAGCCCGACTCGCTGAAGTACAGCGGATCCTTGTCCACTTTGTTGCGGTCGTTGTCTTTGTAGTCGTGATGACCACCTTTTTCCGGGTCATCCAGCACTACGCCCGAGCCATGGCCCTGATAGGTGCCATGAGCGTAGAAGCTGGACTTGAGGGTCTTGGTGTCGAAGGTGGCGATGCCCAGGTTGGCTACGTTGTTGCCGCTGGAGGTCTGGCTGGCGCCGCTGTTGGCACCGGCCAGGCGCCCACCGGAAACGGCGGCGGCCATGTCGTTTTTCTGTTGGTTGTAGTTGCCGGCGGCGATGTTGATGCCGACGTTGCCCGAGGCGCCGTTGGCCGAGTTGTTCAGAGCGGCGTTGTTGGCGGTGGAGAAGTTCCAGGCAGTGTTGTTGGTGTTGGTCTGGGTCACCGAAGTGGACGCGTAGGCGGAGCCGAAGATGAAGTGTTCATCCGCGGTGGCCAGCGCGGCGGCATTGGCCTGCTGGTTCATGTCGCCAGCGGCGACGTTGGCCCCGACGTTGCCCGAAGCGCCACCCAGGGAGTTGCTGACACCTGCGGTGTTCTTGGTCCCCTGGTTGATGACGTTGTTGTCGTAGCTGTTCTGGCTATCGGTAACGGTAGCGCTGGCGCCGGCCTGAATCCGCGGGTCCTTGTACGGATCGTACTGCTGTTGGCCGTGATGGTTGTCGTGGTCATGGCCGTGGCGACGGTCACGATCATGGTCATTGCCTGCGTAAACACTTACAGCCATGACTGCCGTAACAGCGAAAACCAGAGGCTTGAGGGCCATTGTAGGTTTCATGGTGTATCTCCTTGCATTTAGTGTGCTTAGTGTTTCTGGTTGTTGGCGTGGGTCAATCTGCGACCCGGATGCTCAAGGTATTGGCAATGCGATTGCCGATACCGGCACTCTGGCTCACCTGGACCACCCCCCGGCTGCCGGCGAATGCCTGGTCGCTGGTGACGACCTGCCGACTGCCCATGGTGGAACCGGCTGGGCCGGAGTTCTGGGACAACGTGATGTTCTGCTGCGACAGCACGTTGTCGTCGACGCTCTGAGGCACCGCGGTGACGCTGATGCTCATGGCGTTGACCTGTTGGTTGGCGGTACCGGCGGCCTGGTTCACGCCCAGGGCGCCGCTGCCGTTGGAGAACGAGTTGCCGGTGATCGAGGCCTTGGCGGCCTGGCTCGGGTCGGCGGTGGTGATGACGGTCTGCTGGAACCGGGTGCTGGCGCCGCCGCTGGTGCCGATGGCGATGGCGCGGCCGTTGGCCTGTTGCTGTTCGTCGCCGGCGGCCTGGTTGACGCTGGCCACGCCGTTGTAGCCGCGCCCGGCGTTGTCGATGCTGGCGTTGTTCACCAGCTGCGGGTCGGCGGCGAAGGCGCTGGAGCAGCAGAGCAGGGCGAGAAGGGGCAGGCGTGCTTTCATGTCAGCGATCTCCCGTCAGCATGCGCAGCGGCGACAGGCCCTGCTGCACGGTGCGATTGACCGAGTTGGAGATGCCGGCGCCACTGCCGCCGCCGCCACCCAGGCTGCCGGACTGCAGCGTCTGGTTGACGCCATTGTCCATGCCCACCAGGTTGCCGCCCGGGAGAATCCGCTGGGACAGGCTCGAGCCGCTGGTGACGCGGGCGAACTCGGTGTCATCCAGTTCGGCGTTGCCGACCTGGCGGTTGATCTGGGCGGAGATGTTCGGATTGACGGTGATCGGATTCGGATCGGGCACCATGGTCGGGCGGGTGGCGACCCGTGGCTGTACGGTGCGCTGGATGACGATGGTGCCGTCACCTGCTTGGACCGTCGGCGGCAACGCAGCAGCGGTCATGCAGGCGAGGGAGGCGAGCAGTCCGACGATCCTTGAGTCGATGTTCCCCATGATGGCGATCCCTTCTGGTGCGCTGTGCCCTAAACAGCAGTACCGGGATGGAGCAGAAGCCGTGCCGCTTTTGCTTATCGCTTGAAATTCATGGGCTTACGAATTGCTGTCAGAAACCTCTGAGAGAAACCTGTTTCGCCGTTGAGACAGAAGGGCGGGTGGCCATCCCCACCAAAAGTGGGGCAAGTCCTCTGGAATGGGGCTTTGCGTGCAGGCGTATCAGCGTTGAAACAGTTTTTCGTGATGCCATCGTTGTTTGCGTCATTCCTGAGGCTGAGCACTCTCGGGCTGTTTCAGGGCTGATACATGATGGCCACTCAGAGGGGCTTTTGGTACGAATGTGCACTTTTCATTTCAAGGGCTTAGCGAAGGGAATGCGAGTGTTAAGGGAATGATCGCGAGCGCTGCCTGTCTCATTCCACCGCCTGTTCGCGGCCAGGGCCGGAGGGTGGATTGCGCAGATGCGAGAAATTTTCGTTACACGCTGACCCGCGGCACTGCAATGCAGTAGCATGCCCAGCCTTTCGTCGGGCCCACCAGCGGGGCCGGATGGCTGCACACAAAACAGAAGAAACACGAAAAATGCGCCTTCGGGGGAAGCAGTATGGAGTTTTGGAATGCCTTTCAGGCGTTCGTCCTGGGAGTGGTCGAGGGGCTGACCGAGTTCCTGCCGGTGTCCAGCACCGGGCACCAGATCATAGTCGCCGACCTGCTGGGCTTCGTCGGTGAGCGGGCCCAGGCCTTCAACATCATCATCCAGCTGGCCGCCATCCTGGCGGTGGTCTGGGAGTTCCGCGGCAAAATCCTCGAGGTCATCTGCGGCCTGCCCAGCCAGCCTCGCGCACAGCGTTTCACCGTCAACCTGCTGGTCGCCTTCTTCCCCGCCGTGGTGCTGGGCGTGGCCTTCGCCGACCTGATCCACCACTACCTGTTCAACCCCATCACGGTGGCGGCTGCGCTGGTGGTCGGCGGGGTGGTCATGCTCTGGGCCGAGAAGCGCGAGCATCGCATCCGCGCCGAGAGCGTCGACGACATGACCTGGAAGGACGCCCTGAAGGTCGGTTGCGCCCAGTGCCTGGCGCTGGTCCCCGGCACCTCGCGCTCCGGCGCCACCATCATCGGCGGCCTGCTGTTCGGCCTGTCGCGCAAGGCAGCCACGGAGTTCTCCTTCTTCCTGGCCATGCCGACCATGGTCGGCGCCGCCGTCTATTCCGGCTACAAGTACCGCGACCTGTTCCAGCCCAGCGACCTGCCGGTGTTCGCCGTGGGCTTCGTCACCTCCTTCATCTTCGCCATGATCGCCGTGCGCGGACTGCTGAAGTTCATCGCCAACCACAGCTACGCGATGTTCGCCTGGTACCGCATCGGCTTCGGCCTGCTGATCCTGGCGACCTGGCAGTTCAGCCTGATCGACTGGAGCAGTGCCGCTCCCTGAGGCCGCGCGGATGAACATGGAAAAGGACGGCGTCATCAGCCGCTGGGACGACGACAAGGGCTTCGGCTTCATCCGCCCGCGCGCCGGCGGCGAGGAATTCTTCCTGCACATCTCGGCATTCCGCGGCGACCGCCGGCCCCAGGCCGGCGATGCGGTGCGCTTCGTCGCAGGTTCCGATCGCCAGGGCCGCCCGCGCGCCGAACATGCGCGCCTGGCCGGGCTGGCCGTGGACCTGCCCGAGATCCGCCGCAAGCCGGCGGCGCCTGCGACCCGCGCCAAGGTCCGCAGCGGCCGGCAGATCGCCGAGCCGTCCCGGCCGAACGGCTGGGGCAGGGCGCTGGGCTGGCTCGCCGCCTTGCTGCTGTTGCCTGCGGTTGGCGCCGGCCGCCTGCTGCTCGCCGGCGCCGCGCCCTGGTGGCTGCTGGCCTACCCGCTGTTCAGCCTGGTCGCCTTCTTCGCCTACTGGCGCGACAAGCGCAGCGCCGAGCAGGGCGCCTGGCGCACGCCGGAACAGACCCTGCACCTGCTGGAACTGCTGGGCGGCTGGCCGGGCGCCTTCCTGGCCCAGCGCCTGCTGCGCCACAAGACGCGCAAGCCCAGCTACCAGTTGGTGTTCTGGGCGATAGTGCTGCTGCACCAGGTGTTCTGGCTGGACCGCCTGCTCGGTGGCGTGCTGCTGGCGCGGGTACTGCCGGCGTTCTGAGCCGCCTTACAGCGGTTCGTCGCTGCGGCCGAAGCCCTCGGCCAGGTAATCGATCAGCGCCCGCACCGCCGGCAGCAGGCCGCGCCGGTGCGGGTACACCGCCTGGATAAAGGCCGCCGGTTCCTGCCAGTCGGGCAGCACCCGCACCAGTTGGCCGCTGGCCAGTTCTTCCAGGCAGTAATAGAGGGGCAGGGTGGTGATGCCCAGGCCGGCCAGCGCCACGTTCTTGCGCAGGTTGAAGTCTTCCGCCGCCAGGCGCGCTTCCAGGGCCAGTTCACGGACTGCGCCGCCGGGGCCGTGCAACTGCAGGTGCACCTTGCGGTCGTTGCCGATGGCGCCCAGCACCGGCAGCCCGGCCAGGTCGTCCGGGCCCTGCAACCGGCGGCCGCGCAGCAGCTCCGGCGCGGCCACCAGCACCGCAGCGGCCGGGCGCAGGCGGCGGGTGACCAGCGACGGGTCCTCGTCGCTGGGGGCGCGCACGCGCAGCGCCACGTCCACGCCTTCGTTGACCAGGTCGACGCGCCTGTTGGTCAGCAGCAGCTCCAGGTTGACCTGCGGATAGCTGGCGAGAAAGCCCGGCAGCATGGCGTTGAGCGACGTCTCGGCCATCGCCACCGGGCAGGACAGGCGCACCCGCCCGCGGGGCTCGGCGCTGAGCTGGGCGACCACCTCGTCGGCCATCTCCGCCTCCACCAGCATCGCCTGGCAGTGCCGGTAGTAGCGCTCGCCGATGTCGGTGAGCGCCAGCTTGCGCGTGGTGCGCTGCAGCAAGCGCGCGTTCAGGCGCGCCTCCAGCTCGGCGACGCGCCGCGACAACCGCGACTTCGGCAGCCCCAGTTCGCGGCCCGCGGCGGCGAAGCCACCGGCTTCCACCACCTTGGCGAAATAGAAGAGATCGTTGAGGTCCTGCATGGGATTGTCCTGCTGGTGGGACGATTCATCGCATTTTTGCCGACTTATCGCTCATTGGCTACATGCGTAGCATCCGTCCCATCGCTTCCTACCCCCATTCACAGGAGCCACCCCATGAAACTTCTGCACATCGATTCCAGCATCCTCGGCGACGCCTCCGCCTCCCGCCAGCTCAGCCAGGAAGTGGTCCAGGCCTGGGCCGCCGCCGAGCCGGGCGTACAGGTGACCTACCGTGACCTGGCCGCCGACGCCATCAGCCACCTGTCCGCCGCCAGCCTGGTCGCCGCCGGCACCCCGGCGGAACTGCGCGATGCCGCGCAGAAGCACGAAGCCGCCCTGGGCGAGAACAGCATCGAGGAGTTCCTCGCCGCCGACGCCATCGTCATAGGCGCGCCCATGTACAACTTCACCGTGCCCAGCCAGCTGAAGGCCTGGATCGACCGCATCGCCGTGGCCGGCAAGACCTTCCGCTACACCGAGAACGGCCCGCAGGGCCTGGCTGGCGGCAAGAAGGTGATCATCGTCTCCACCGCCGGCGGCCTGCACGCCGGCCAGCCGAGCGGCGCCGCCCACGAGGACTACCTGAAGCTGGTGCTGGGCTTCCTCGGCATCACCGACATCGAAGTGATCCGCGCCGAGGGCCTGGCCTACGGCGAGGAACCGCGCGCCAACGCCATCAAGGGCGCCCGCGCCGAGATCGCCTCGGCCTTCGCCAGCGCCTGATCCGCTGCGAGTAGAGCGACGAAGCCCCGGCAGTGCCGGGGCTTCGTGCTTTCAGGGCGTGCGCGCCGGCCGCCACAGGCCGACCTTGCGCGCCTTCGCTTCCTGTTCCTCGAAGTTGTACTGGGCGCGCTCTTCCTCGCCCTGGGGATCGTCCACCCGCCAGCGCGCCATGCCCACGGCAAGCTGCGCCCGGCCGACGTCCAGGGTATGGCCGCAGCCCGGACAGTCCGCGGGCTCCACCCATACGGCGGCGCTGAGCGCACCGGCAGCTTCCTCGCGCGGCAGCACCAGGGTGGCGCTGCGGCCCTCGGCCAGGCGCCGCAGGTTGTCCAGGGAAGCCTGGGCATAGGGTTCGCCGGCCCTGGGCGCCTCGATGCCGCGCAGACGCACATCGACGCTGCGCTCGGCCAGGCGGCAGGTCAGGCGATCGCCGCTGGCGACGGCGGTGACCTGGCAGGGGCCGTCGGACTGGGCGAGAGCGGGGAGGGAGAGGGCGAGGAGCAGGGCGGGATAAAGCGGTCGCATGGAGCCTCCTGAGGGTGTGGTTGCAGGATAGCGTCGCAATGGGGCTGTGTCGTCGGATGGTCCGGTGCGGCTGGTGGGGTGATCGCGGACAGAGTCCGCTCCTGCCGCATGAGTGAGCATGGCTTTTCGTAGGATGGTGTTGAGCGAAGCGATACCCATCAGCGCAACCGCATGGGTTTCGCAAGCTCAACCCATCCTACGAAGAGCGCCCCGGTGCGGCCCGCAAGACAGTTGCTCCTACGACCGTGCTTTCCTGGAGCCGTTCGCCTGCGGTTTGCGCATTGTGGTTCAGGGAGCCTGGTGATTGCGCTTCATGCCGAACGGTTCCCTCTCCCGCTTGCGGGGGAGGGTTAGGGAGGGGGAGCGGAGTAGAGGTTTGGCAGAGTGTGTGGGCGAAGTCCGTTGCCCTCTCCCGGAGGGAGAGGGGGCTGTTCGGAGTGGGGGGAGAATCCTGAGTCATCCTGATACGCCTCACCTTACCCCGTCATTCCCGACAGATTCACTCGGACAAGTTCATGCTAGGATGACGCCCGGCCCCGAAATCCCCGGCCCCGCCGACCTCTCCGGCGGGGCCATCCCCTCGATAGAAGGAATACCGCAATGGCTCAAGTCACCCTCAAGGGCTCCCCGATCAACGTCGACGGCAAACTGCCGCAGAAAGGCGAAAAGGCCCCGGCCTTCAAGCTGGTCGGCGGCGACCTGGCCGACGTGACCCTGGAGAACTTCGCCGGCAAGCGCAAGGTGCTGAACATCTTCCCCAGCGTCGACACCCCCACCTGCGCCACCTCCGTGCGCAAGTTCAACGTCGAGGCCAGCAAACTGGCCAACACCGTGGTGCTGTGCATCTCCGCCGACCTGCCGTTCGCCCAGAAGCGCTTCTGCGGCGCCGAAGGCCTGGAGAACGTGGTCAACCTGTCGACCATGCGTGGCGCCGACTTCCTGGCCAACTACGGCGTGGCCATCGCCAGCGGCCCGCTGGCCGGCCTGGCCGCCCGTGCCGTAGTGGTGCTGGACGAGAACGACCAGGTGCTGCACAGCCAACTGGTCGGTGAGATCGCCGACGAGCCCGACTACGCCGCCGCCGTCGCCGCGCTGAGCTGATCGCCCGCCGCAGCCCCGGCTGCCGCAGGCCCCGGATGCCGCCCCGCCCAATGGCCGGGCGGCATCTTCGTTTTTGGCGTTGTGCGGGGAGCAGCAGCCCTGGCCCTGCTGCTGTGGCAACAGTTGCGGCGCAACCTCGCCCGGGCGCCGTAACTCTCGGTAAAACAAAGGTAAATAGCGGGTAAAGAGACTTTGCCCGGCGCCTTGCTGTGCTTATCGTTCGACCCTGAAGGTATAGAAGTGTGGGCGCCGCGTCGTGGATGCGGCGCTTTGCCTTGCGCCTCGTTATCATCCTAACCTTTGGCCGCCTGATGACCGCTATGACTCCAAGCAATGGAACGCCCTCGAAACTCCGCAAGCTGCGCCCCTGGCTGATCACCGCCGCCGTCTTCGCCGCCGTGGTGGGGCTGAGCATGTGGCTGCACAAGACCAGCTCGGCGCCGGAGCCCCAGGCCGGCGGCGGGCGCGGCGCTCGCGGGGCGGCCATGGCCGGGCGCGGGCCGGGCGGGCAGGGCGGCGGCACGGCCATCACCGTCAGCGTGGCGCCGGTGGCCAAGGGCGACCTGCCGGTGCACTACCACGCGCTGGGCACCGTCACCGCCTACAACACGGTGAACGTGCGGGCGCGGGTCAGCGGCCAGCTGGTCAAGGTGCCGTTCCAGGAAGGCCAGCAGGTCAAGGCCGGCGACGTCCTCGCGGTGATCGACCCGCGGCCCTTCCAGGCGGCGCTGGACCAGGCGGTGGGCACCCTGCAGCAGAACCAGGCGCAGCTGAAGAACGCGCAGATCGACCTGGCGCGCTACAAGGGGCTGTATGCCGAGGACTCCATTGCCAAGCAGACCCTCGACACCCAGGAAGCCCTGGTGCGCCAGTACGAAGGCACCCTGCGCACCAACCAGGGCCAGGTCGACGACGCCAAGCTCAACCTCGAGTTCACCCAGGTGCGCGCGCCCATCTCCGGCCGTGTCGGCCTGCGCCAGGTGGACGTCGGCAACCTGGTCACCTCCGGCGACACCACGCCGCTGGTGGTGATCACCCAGGTCAAGCCGATCTCCGTGGTGTTCAGCCTGCCGCAGCAGCAGCTGGGCACCGTCGCCCGCCAGCTGTCCGGCAGCCAGCCGGTGCCGGTGGAGGCGCTGGACCGCAACCAGAACCTGACCCTCGCCAGCGGCGTGCTCAAGACCCTCGACAACCAGATCGACACCACCACCGGCACGGTCAAGCTCAAGGCCGTCTTCGAGAACGCCGACCAGAAGCTGTTCCCCAACCAGTTCGTCAACGTGCGGCTGCTCGCCGAGACACTGCATGGCGTGCTGACCATCCCGGCCAACGCCGTGCAGCGCGGCAACGACGGCACCTACGTGTACATCGCCGACGCCGGGAACAAGGCCAAGCGCCAGCTGGTCAGCCTGGGCACCAGCGAGAACGAGCGGGTGGTCATCACCGAGGGCCTGAAGGAAGGCCAGCGCGTGGTGGTGGAAGGCACCGACCGCCTGCGCGACGGCACCCTCCTGCACATAGTCGCCAGCGACGAACAGGCCCGCGCCGCCGCCACCGAGGAGGGCGAGGCGGCCTCGCCGAAACCCTTCGGCTCGGGCTCCCCGGCCCAGGACAGCGGTAAGAGCGAATGAACCCGTCGCGCCTGTTCATCCTGCGGCCGGTCGCCACCACGCTGTTGATGGTGGCGATCCTGCTGTCGGGCATCATCGCCTACCGCTTCCTGCCGATCTCGGCGCTGCCGGAGGTGGACTACCCGACCATCCAGGTGGTCACCCTGTACCCCGGCGCCAGCCCGGACATCATGACCTCCTCGGTCACCGCGCCGCTGGAGAACCAGCTGGGGCAGATCCCCGGGCTCAACGAGATGTCCTCCACCAGCTCCGGCGGCGCCTCGGTGATCACCCTGCAGTTTAGCCTGCAGGTCGACCTGGACGTAGCCGAGCAGGAAGTGCAGGCGGCGATCAACACCGCGCAGAGCCTGCTGCCCAAGGACCTGCCCAACCAGCCGGTGTACAGCAAGGTCAACCCGGCCGACGCGCCCATCCTGACCCTGGCGGTGATGTCCCCGGACATGCCGCTGCCGAAGATCCAGGACCTGGTCGATACGCGCCTGGCGCAGAAAATCTCGCAGATCTCCGGCGTCGGCCTGGTCAGCATCAGCGGCGGCCAGCGCCCGGCCGTGCGCATCCGCGCCAACCCCGCGGCCCTGGCCGCCGCCGGGCTGAGCCTGGAAGACCTGCAGAGCACCATCACCAGCAACAACCTCAACGGGCCCAAGGGCAGCTTCGACGGCCCGACGCGCTCCTCGACCCTCGACGCCAACGACCAGCTCAAGTCCGCCGACGCCTACCGCGACCTGATCATCGCCTACAAGAACGGCTCGCCGCTGCGGGTGCGCGACGTCGCCAGCGTCGAGGACGATGCCGAGAACGTGCGCCTGGCCGCCTGGGCCAACGACACCCCGGCGGTGGTGCTGAACATCCAGCGCCAGCCGGGGGCCAACGTCATTGAGGTGGTGGACAGCGTCAAGAAGATGCTGCCGCAGCTGCAGGCGACCCTGCCGGGCAACCTGGAAGTCACGGTGCTCACCGACCGCACCACCACCATCCGCGCCTCGGTGGCCGACGTGCAGTTCGAGCTGTTCCTCGCCGTGTGCCTGGTAGTGATGGTCACCTTCCTGTTCCTGCGCAACCTCTCGGCCACCCTGATCCCCAGCTTCGCCGTGCCGCTGTCGCTGATCGGCACCTTCGGCGTCATGTACCTGGCCGGCTTCTCCATCAACAACCTGACGCTGATGGCGCTGACCATCGCCACCGGCTTCGTGGTGGACGACGCCATCGTCATGGTGGAGAACATCGCCCGCTACCTGGAGCAGGGCGACAGCCCCCTGGAAGCGGCGCTCAAGGGCTCCAGGCAGATCGGCTTCACCATCATCTCGTTGACCTTCTCGCTGATCGCCGTGCTCATCCCGCTGCTGTTCATGGGCGACGTGGCCGGGCGGCTGTTCCGCGAGTTCGCCGTGACCCTGGCGGTGGCCATCCTGATTTCCGGCTTCGTCTCCCTGACCCTCACGCCGATGCTCGCCGCCAAGCTGCTCAAGCACATCGAGCCGGAGCAGGAAGGCCGCTTCGCCCGCGCCGCCGGGCGCTTCATCGAACGCATGATCGAGCGCTACGCCGTCGCCCTGCGCGTGGTGCTGCGCCACCAGGGGCTGACCCTGCTGGTGGCCATCGGCACCCTGCTGCTGACCGCCGCGCTCTACCTGTTCATGCCCAAGGGCTTCTTCCCGGTACAGGACACCGGGGTGATCCAGGGCATCGCCGAGGCGCCGCAGTCGATCTCCTTCCAGGCCATGGCCAGCCGCCAGCAGGAACTGGCCAAGGTAGTCCTGGCCGACCCGGACGTGGAAAGCCTGTCGTCCTTCATCGGCGTCGACGGCAGCAACGCCACCCTCAACACCGGGCGCATGCTGATCAACCTCAAGCCCCACAGCGAGCGCGACCTCACCGCCAGCGAGGTGATCCGCCGCCTGCAGCCGAAGCTGGACAAGGTCGCCGGCATCAAGCTGTACCTGCAGCCGGTGCAGGACCTCACCATCGAGGACCGCATCGCCCGCACCCAGTACCAGTTCACCCTGCAGGACGCCGACCCCGAGGTGCTCGCCGAATGGGTGCCCAAGCTGGTCGAGCGCCTGCAGCAGCTGCCGCAACTGGCCGACGTGGCCAGCGACTGGCAGGACAAGGGCCTGCAGGCCTACATCGACATCGACCGCGACACCGCCTCGCGCCTGGGCGTGAGCCTGTCGAGCATCGACAGCGTGCTCTACAGCGCCTTCGGCCAGCGGCTGATCTCCACCATCTTCACCCAGGCCACCCAGTACCGCGTGGTGCTGGAGGTGGCGCCGGACTTCCAGCTCGGCCCGCAGTCGCTGGAGAACCTCTACGTGCCGGCCAGCGACGGCACCCAGGTGCGCCTGTCGAGCCTGGCGAAGGTGGAGGAGCGCCACACTCTGCTGGCGGTCAACCACATCGCCCAGTTCCCCTCGGCGACGCTGTCCTTCAACCTGGCCAAGGGCGTGGCCCTGGGCGAGGCGGTGCAGGCCATCCGCGACGTCGAGGCGCAGATGCAGATGCCGGCCAGCCTGGAAGGCAGCTTCCGCGGCGCCGCCGAGGCCTTCGAAGCGTCGCTGTCCAACACCCTGCTGCTGGTGCTGGCGTCCATCGTCACCATGTACATCGTGCTGGGCATCCTCTACGAGAGCTTCATCCACCCGATCACCATCCTCTCCACGCTGCCCTCGGCCGGCGTGGGCGCGCTGCTGGCGCTGATGCTGGCCGGGCAGGACATCGGCATCGTGGCGATCATCGGCATCATCCTGCTGATTGGCATCGTCAAGAAGAACGCGATCATGATGATCGACTTCGCCCTGGACGCCGAACGCAACGAGGGCAAGCCGCCCCATGAGGCCATCTACCAGGCCTGCCTGCTGCGCTTCCGGCCGATCCTGATGACCACCATGGCCGCGCTGCTGGGCGCGCTGCCGCTGATGCTCGCCGGCGGCGCCGGCGCCGAGCTGCGCCAGCCGCTGGGCGTGACCATGGTCGGCGGCCTGCTGCTGAGCCAGCTGCTGACGCTGTTCACCACCCCGGTGATCTACCTCTACTTCGACCGCCTGGCGCTGCGCTGGGCCGACTGGCGCAAGCGCCACGGGCTGGACGTGAACAGCCCCGACGAAGGCCTGGAGCAGGGCTGATGAACATCTCCCGCCCGTTCATCCTGCGGCCGGTGGCGACCTTGCTGCTGACCCTGGCGCTGCTGCTGGCCGGGGCGCTGTCCTTCGGCCTGCTGCCGGTGGCGCCGCTGCCCAACGTCGACTTCCCGACCATCGTGGTGCAGGCGGCGCTGCCCGGCGCCAGCCCGGAGACCATGGCCAGCACCGTGGCCACGCCGCTGGAGCGCTCGCTGGGGCGCATCGCCGGGGTCACCGACATGACCTCCACCAGCTCCTTGGGCAACACCACCGTCATCGTCCAGTTCGACCTGTCCAAGGACATCGACGGCGCCGCCCGCGAGGTGCAGTCGGCGATCAACGCGGCCATGAGCCTGCTGCCCACCGGCATGCCGAACAACCCGACGTACCGCAAGGCGAACCCGTCGGACCAGCCGATCATGATCCTCACCCTGACCTCGGACACCTACACCCGCGGGCAGATGTACGACCTGGCCTCGACCATCGTCTCGCCCAAGCTGTCCCAGGTGAAGGGCGTGGGCCAGGTGAGCATCGGCGGCTCCTCGCTGCCGGCGGTGCGGGTGGACGTCAACCCGGACCAGCTCAGCCACTACGGCATTTCCCTGGACACGGTGCGCACCGCCATCGACAACACCAACGCCACCGGGCCCAAGGGCGCCTTGGAGTTCGGCGAGCGGCACTGGCAGGTGGACGCCAACGACCAGCTGCGCAAGGCCAGCGAGTACGCGCCGCTGATCATCCACTACAACGCCGAGACCAACGCCGCGGTGCGCCTGCGCGACGTGGCCAAGGTCAGCGACTCGGTGGAGGACGTGCGCAATGCCGGCTTCTCCGACAACCTGCCGGCGGTGCTGCTGATCGTCACCCGCCAGCCCGGCGCCAACATCATCGAGGCCACCGACGCCATCCACGCGCAGCTGCCGATCATCCAGGACGTGCTCGGCCCGCAGGTCAAGCTCAGCGTCATGGATGACCGCAGCCCTTCGATCCGCTCCTCCCTGGAGGAGGCCGAGCTGACCCTGGTGATCTCGGTGCTGCTGGTGATCCTGGTGGTCTACCTGTTCCTGCGCAACGGCCGCGCCACGCTGATCCCCAGCCTGGCGGTGCCGGTGTCGCTGGTGGGCACCTTCGCCGTCATGTACCTGTGCGGCTTCTCGCTGAACAACCTGTCGCTGATGGCGCTGATCATCGCCACCGGCTTCGTGGTGGACGACGCCATCGTCGTGGTGGAGAACATCGCCCGGCGCATCGAGGAGGGCGACCACCCGATCCGGGCGGCCATCCGCGGCGCCCGCGAGGTGAGCTTCACGGTGCTGTCGATGACCCTCTCGCTGGTGGCGGTGTTCATCCCGCTGCTGCTCATGGGCGGCATCACCGGGCGGCTGTTCCGCGAGTTCTCGGTGACCCTGGCGGCGGCCATCCTGGTTTCGCTGGTGGTTTCCCTGACGCTCACGCCCATGCTCTGCGCGCGCTTGCTGCGCCGCGCCGAGCGGCCGCAGAAGGCATCGGTGGCGCGGCAGAGCAACCGCTACTTCGTTGCCTTCATGCTGCGCTACCGCGCCAGCCTCGCCTGGGCGCTGGAGCACTCGCGGCTGATGGTGGTGATCATGTTCGGCTGCATCGCGCTGAACCTCTACCTGTTCGCCATCGTGCCCAAGGGCTTCCTGCCGCAGCAGGACTCCGGGCGCCTGCGCGGCTTCGCGGTGGCCGACCAGAGCATTTCCTTCCAGGCCCTGGACAAGAAGATGGCGGAGTTCCGCAACATCCTCTCCCGGGACCCGGGGGTGGAGAACGTGGTCGGCTTCGTCGGCGGCGGCAGGTGGCAGTCGAGCAACACCGGCTCCTTCTTCGTCACCCTCAAGCCCATCACCGAGCGCGACTCCGCCGAGGCCATAGTCGCGCGGCTACGCAAGAAGCTGGCGGAAATCCCCGGCGCCAACCTCTACCTCACCGCCGGCCAGGACGTGCGCATCGGCGGTCGGCAGAGCAACGCGCAGTACGAGTTCACCCTGCGCAGCGACGACCTCACCCTGCTGCGCGACTGGGCGCCGAAGGTCGAGGCGGTGCTGAACAAGGTCCCGCAACTGGTGGACGTCAACAGCGACGCCCAGGACAAGGGCGTGCAGAGCCGCCTGGTGATCGACCGCGATCGCGCGGCCAGCCTCGGCATCGACGTGGCGGCGGTGGACGCGGTGCTGAACAATGCCTACGGCCAGCGCCAGGTGTCGACCATCTTCAACCCGCTGAACCAGTACCACGTGGTGATGGAGGTGGACCAGCCGTTCCAGCAGACCCCCGAAGAGCTGCGCCAGGTCTACGTGATCGGCGCCGACGGCCAGCAGGTGCCGCTGTCGGCCTTCACCCACGTGGAGCCCAGCCGCGCGCCGCTGGCGGTCAACCACCAGGGGCAGTTCGCCGCCACCACCTTCTCCTTCAACCTGGCTCCCGGCGCGCTCATCGGCCCGGCCCGCGACGCGGTGATGGCAGCCCTGGAGCCGCTGCACCTGCCGCTGGAGATCCAGGCCAGCTTCGAAGGCAACGCCGGCGCCGTGCAGGACACCCAGAACGACATGCCCTGGCTGATCCTGCTGGCGCTGGTGGCGGTCTACATCGTCCTGGGCATCCTCTACGAAAGCTACGTGCACCCGCTGACCATCCTCTCCACGCTGCCCTCGGCGGGGGTGGGCGCGCTGCTGACGCTGATGCTGTTCCGCACCGAGCTGTCGCTGATCGCGCTGATCGGGGTGATCCTGCTGATCGGCATCGTCAAGAAGAACGCCATCATGATGATCGACTTCGCCCTGGACGCCGAACGCACCCTCGGCCTGTCGCCGCGCGAAGCCATCCTCGAAGCCTGCATGAAGCGCTTCCGGCCGATCATGATGACCACCCTGGCTGCCATCCTCGGCGCGCTGCCGCTGATCTTCGGCATCGGCGGCGACGCCGCGCTGCGCCGCCCGCTGGGCATGACCATCGTCGGCGGCCTGATCGGCAGCCAGCTGCTCACCCTCTACACCACCCCCGTGGTCTACCTCTACCTCGACCGCCTGCGCCACTGGGTCAACCAGAAGCGCGGCGTGCGCACCGACGGCGCCCTGGAGACTCCGCTATGAACCGCCCGAACCCATCCCGCAGCCTGCTCGCCCTGGCGCTGTGCGCGGCGCTCGCCGGCTGCGCGGTCGGCCCCGACTACAAGCGCCCCGAGCTGAGCGTGCCGGCTGCCTTCAAGGAAGGCGAGGGCTGGCGCCAGGCGCAGCCGGCCGACCTGGCGGGCCACGGCCAGTGGTGGACGCTGTACGCCGACCCGGTGCTGGACGACCTGCAGCAGCGCCTGCTCAAGGCCAACCAGACCCTGGCGCAGTCCGAGGCCTCCTACCGCCAGGCCGCGGCCCTGGTGAAGGGCTCGCGCGCTTCCTTCTTCCCGACCATCAGCGCCGACGTCGGCAAGACCCGCTCCGGCCAGGGCGGCAGTGGCAGCGGCAGCGTGCGCCTGCCCGATGGCTCCACGGTCAGCAGTGGCGGCAGCGGCGGCATCAGCAACAGCTACAGCGCGAGCCTGGGCGTGAGCTGGGAACTGGACCTGTGGGGCAAGCTGCGCCGCCAGCTGGAAGCCGACACCGCCAGCCGCGACGCCAGCGCCGCGGACCTGGCTGCCTCGCGCCTGTCGCTGCAGTCGCAACTGGCGCAGAACTACCTGCAGCTGCGCGTCATGGACCAGCAGATCAAGCTGCTCAACGACACGGTCGAGGCCTACGAGCGCGCGCTCAAGCTGACCACCAACCAGTACAACGCCGGCATCGTCACCAAGGCCGACGTGGCCCAGGCGCGCACCCAGCTCAAGAGCACCGAGGCCCAGGCCATCGACCTCAAGTACCAGCGCGCGCAGCTGGAGCACGCCATCGCCGTGCTGGTGGGCCAGGCCCCGGCCAACTTCGGCCTGGCCGCCACCGGCCAGGTGCCGAAGCTGCCGGCGATCCCGGCGCTGGTGCCCTCGCAGCTGCTGGAGCGGCGCCCGGACATCGCCGCCGCCGAGCGCCAGGTGATCTCGGCCAACGCCAAGATCGGCGTGGCCAAGGCCGCCTGGTACCCGGACCTGACCCTCAGCGCCGCCGGCGGCTACCGCAGCGGCAGCTTCCACGACTGGATCGAGACGCCCAACCGCTACTGGTCCATCGGCCCGCAGTTCGCCATGACGCTGTTCGACGGCGGCCTGATTTCCTCCCAGGTGGAACAGGCCGAGGCCAGCTACGACCAGACCGTGGCCAGCTACCGCCAGACCGTGCTCGACGGCATGCGCGAGGTGGAGGACTACATGGTCCAGCTCAAGGTGCTGGAAGAGGAGAGCGGGGCGCAGAACGAAGCCCTGGACGCCGCCCGCGAAGCCCTGCGCCTGACCAGCAACCAGTACAAGGCCGGCACCGTGGACTACAACAGCGTGGTCACCACCCAGACCGCCGCGCTGTCCAACGAGCGCAACGTCCTGAGCCTCTACGGCAACCGCCTGGTGGCCAGCGTGCAACTGATAGCCGCCATGGGCGGCGGCTGGGACGCCGGCCAGATCGCCACCGAAGGCGAGAAGGCGGCCAAGGCCGATTGACCCCGCCCCTCTCCGTAGGGCGCATAACGCCTACGGCGTTATCCGCCGTTTGACCTCGGTTCCCGGCGGCTCCGGGGTTGGCCTGGGCGTTGGCTGTGGCCTCGGTGTATCGGCGTATAACCGCGAACGGTTATACGCCCTACGTCAAGCTCGGGTCTGGCGTAGGGCGCATAACGCCTACGGCGTTATCCGCCGTTTGGCCTTGGTTCCCGGCGGCTCCGGGGTTGGCCTGGGCGTTGGCTGTGGTCTCGGTGTATCGGCGTATAACCGCGAACTTCAGTGCCTGAACCGCCGCGCCGTGGTGAAATTACGATCCCAATAATTGTTGCTCAACGAATCGATGCGCACCGACTTGCCGCTGCGCGGCGCGTGAATGAAGCGGTCGTCGCCCAGGTACAGCCCGACATGGCTGACCCGCGCGCCGCCATTGTGACTGAAGAACACCGCATCCCCCGGCTTGAGCGCGTGGCGCGGCACCTGGCGGTGCTTCTGGCGGATCATCGAACGGGTGGTGCGCGGCAGCTCCAGGCCGATCTCCTTGCGGAACAGGTAGACCAGCAGGCCGCTGCAATCGAAGCCGGTTTTCGCCGAGGTACCTCCCCAGCGGTACGGCGTGCCCACCAGTTCCTGCGCGCTCTGCAGCAGGCGGTGCATGTCGCCGTCCGGGGCGCCGGGCTTCAGGCCGGGCTGCGCGCCGGGGCGGAAGAACTGCGTCAGGGCGCCTTCCTGCGCCTGGTAGCTGCGCCAGGTCGGCGCGTCCAGCAGGTCGGCCGATGTGGCCAGGGGAAACAGGCAGAACAACGACAGCAGGAAGATACGCACGACAGGGACCGCAAGGAGGTAGTGGGAGCTGTAGCCATCCTAGGTATCGGCCTACGAACGGTCAGTCGGAAAATTCATCTACTCCAGGCGGAAAGTGCCTAACACTTTCCAATGCGCCACTGGCAAGTGCGCAAGAACGTTCAAGGCGGGCGACGAAGGTTTCTGCCAAGCTGGGCGCCTTACTGCCTCGAAAGCGTCATCCATGTCAGAACAACTGCTTCCCTCCCGCGCCTTCCTCAAGGGCGCCATCGCCATCCTGCCGCTGTCCATCGCGGTGCTGCCCTGGGGCCTGCTGGCCGGCTCGCTGGCCATCGAGGCCGGCCTCTCGCCGCTGCACGGCCAGGGCCTGTCGGCCATCGTCTTCGCCGGCGCCGCGCAACTGGTGGCCATCGGTATGCTCAAGGGCGGCGCCGGGTTCTTCTCGATCATGATCACCACGCTGCTGCTGACCTCGCAGCACCTGCTCTACGGCATGAGCATGCGCCCGGTGATCGCCGGACTGCCCGGGCGCTGGCGCCTGGGCCTGGGCTTCCTGCTCACCGACGAGTTCTTCGCCCTGACCAGCCAGCACGACCGCGAGACCTTCAACCGCTGGTACGCCCTGGGCGTGGGCCTGACCTTCTACGTGGCCTGGAACCTCTTCACCCTGGCCGGCGTGCTGCTGGGCAGCAGCATCCCGGGCCTGGAGCACCTGGGCCTGGACTTCTCCGTGGCCGCCACCTTCGTGGCGCTGATCGCGCCGGTGGTGCGCAGCGTGCCGACGGTGGTCTGCGTGGCGGTGTCGCTGTTCTGCTCGGTGCTGTTCAGCTACTGGCAACTGGGCTCGGCCCTGGTGCTCGCGGGCCTGGCGGGCATGACCGCGGGCTTTGTCTGCAACAAGTTCGGCGGGAGGTCGGTATGATGGTGTGGGCCGTGATCATCGGCATGGGGCTGATCGTCTTCTTCAACCGCTACGTGTTCCTCGAACCGCGCCTGCCCATCCGCCTGGGCAGCAACGTCCGGCAGTTCCTCGGCTTCGCCGTGCCGGGGATGCTCACGGCCATCTGCGGGCCCATCGTGTTCCTGCCCGAGCACCAGCTGAACCTGCGCCTGGACAACCCCTACCTGCTGGGCTCGCTGGTGGCGGTGGGGCTGGTGCTGTGGACGCGCAACACGCTGCTCAGCGTGCTGCTGAGCATGGGGGTGTTCTTCCTGTTGCGCTGGTGGTTGTAGCGAATCGCGGACGGAGTCCGCTCCTACATGGCGGCGTCTTTCGTAGGATGGTGTTGAGCGAAGCGATACCCATCGCCGTGGCAGCATGGGTTTCGCAGGTCACCCCATCCTACGACCGTGCGTCCCTGGATCCGTAGGGCGAATAACCGTTCGCGGTTATCCGCCGATACACCGACGCCATGGCCAACGCCCAGGTCTCCCCTGGAGTCGCCGGGGATCAAGGCTAAACGGCGGATAACGCCGGAGGCGTTATGCGCCCTACGGGCAGTGGCGTTCGAACCCATAGGCCCGATCGACCCTCGCCACCCGCACGCGAAAACGCTCGTACCAATCCCGCCGTCCACCTTCACGTGCCAGCTTGTGCTCGGCATTCTCCCGCCACCGGCGAATGCTGTCTTCGTCCTGCCAGTACGACACCGTGATACCCAGCCCGTCCTCTCCACGCGCCGACTCCACCCCAAGGAACCCCGGCTGCTCGGCGGCCAGTTCGAGCATCCGTTCGGCCGCCTCGCCATAGCCGGCCTCCAGCGGCGTGCGCAGGGAGGTGAAGATCACCGCGTAGTAGGGTGGCTCGGGCGTCGTGGCGGTCATGCTGCGCTCCTGGCGTACTGGTTGGCGGCGCGCAGGAAGGCTTCGGCCAGGGGCACGCTGACCCCGGCCAGGGCCTTGCGCTCGGGTTGGAACAGGGTGGCGACGAAGAACGGATGGTCGCTGGCCTCCAGGGCGCGGATGCTGCCGTCCTCGCCGTGGGCGCTGGCGTGCAGGCCGCTGTCGAACAGCGCCGCCTGGTAATCCGGGTTGACGCCATAGCTGCAGCGATAACCTTCGCGGATGCTCGGCTTGCCGTAGACGCTGGCCAGGCGCGAGCCGGGCTGCAGGCGGATGTCCTCGCGCACCTCGATCAGCGAGCAGGGCAGGGCGTGGATCACCGGCCGCGCCGCGCGCGGTTCGACCTCGCCGTGGGCGGCGTCGTCCCAGCCCAGGACGTTGCGGGCGCGTTCCAGCAGCGCGTGCTGGAAGCCGGCGCAGGTGCCCAGGTAGGGCACGCCGCGGGTGCGCGCGTAGGTGATGGCGCGCAGCGCGCCCTCGGTGCTGCGGTAGGGGCTGCCGGGGGTGCACCAGAAGCCGGAGTAGGCGTCCAGCGCCAGGCCGTTGGCCAGCCGCTCGGTATCCAGCCACTCCAGGCGCAAGGCGCCGGCATGGGGCAGCAGCGACTGCTGCAGCGCCAGGGGAATGGCCCAGTGCGCGGTGACCCGGCTGTCGCGGTCGCCGATCAGGCCGATCCGCAGTAGTTTCCGCACCTTCCGCATCGCTCGTTCCCCCTGCGCTGGCGCCCGTTGGCGGGCTTCTCCGGGCAATTTATAGTTGCGCCGATGCAATCGAAATGGGCGGTTGCGCAATTCAAGAGTGCGTCAATGCAATATCGACTGGAATACGCCGACCTTTCCCTGGTACTGGCTCTGGTGCGCGGCGGCAGCCTGGCGCGGGCCGCGGAACTGCTGGCGGTGGACGTGTCCACGGTGTTCCGCGCGGTGCGCCGGCTGGAGAAGGCCCTGGGCATGGCGCTGTTCGAGAAGGGCCGCGCCGGCTACCTGCCCAGCGCCACCGCGCAACAGCTGGCGCGCCAGGCGGAACTGGCTGAGCAGGCCCTGGAGGCGGCGCGGGTGGGCCTGGAGCAGGGTCGCGAAGTGCTCAGCGGCACGGTGCGCCTGACCTGCACCGACGCCGTGCTGCACGGCCTGCTGCTGCCGGCGCTGGGCCGTTTCATGGGCGGCTACCCCGGCCTGCACCTGGAACTCTCCACCTCCAACGCCTTCGCCAACCTCAGCCGGCGCGACGCCGACGTCGCTCTGCGCCTGACCACCGCGCCGCCGGACTACCTGGTGGGCCGCTGCCTGGGCGAGGTGCGCTACGCCCTGTGCGCCCACGAAAGCTACCTGGCCGCCCAGGCCGGGCGCGACTGGAGCGAACTGAGCTGGATCGCTCCGGACGAATTCATGCCCGACCACCCCAGCGTCGCCTGGCGTCGCCAGCTGTACCCGGCGCTCACCCCGGCCTACCGCTGCGGCAGCATCCTCTCGGTGCTCGAACTGTGCCGCGCCGGCCTGGGCCTGGCGGCGCTGCCGGACTACCTGCTGCGCGAAGGCGACGGCCTGCGCGTGCTGCAATACGACCTGCCGGGTTGCGCCACCGCGCTGTGGTTGCTGACGCGGCCGGACTGCCGGGCCCTGCGCACCGTGGTCACGCTGTTCGAGGAACTGGCGCGGCACATCCGTCTGCCACCGCCGGCCGGACATTGAACGGCTGTCCGACGAAAAGAGCGAACCTGCGCCCGCCATCGTCCTCCAATGGCCATCGCCGCATCGACCGGAGGTCGCCATGAACCCGACTCTGCACAAATGGCTGGGCAACCCCTGGCCGCAACGCGACGGCGAAAACGCCGCCCGCGGCCTGCCGGGCTACCCGCGGGACGCCGAGCAGGACGCGGAAATCGTCAGGAGCCTGGGCTTCGACCCCGACTCGCCGGACCTGGCCGACCCGCAGATCGACCCGCCGCAGCCACCCCACCCACCCCGCGAAGGCCCCAGCCCGCAGCGCCACAAACGCGCGCCGGGCGAGCAGTACCCGCCTTATGGCGACTGAGGCCGGACCAGCCAACGGCAGGGCTGCAGCGCCTGCGCACATCCCCTAGACTGGCGTCTTTCATGGATAGGGGAGCAAGGCATGTACCGGGGAAGCTGTCTGTGCGGCGCCATCGCCTTCGTGCTCGAAGGCGAGCTGGCGCCCATCCAGGTCTGCCACTGCGGGCAGTGCCGCAAGGCCCAGGGCGGGCCTTTCGCCACCAACATCCCGGTGCGCCGCGAGGCCCTGCGCCTGCTGGCGGGCCAGGAACAGCTGCGCGCCTTCGAGTCCTCGCCGGGCAAGCGCCGCTGGTTCTGCGCGCTGCGGCTCGCCGATCTACAGCGAGCGCGACGCCTTGCCCGGCATCCTGCGGCTGCGTGCCGGCGCCCTCGACGGGGAGTTGCCGAGCCGCCCGGAGGCTCATTACTACGTGGCCTCGGCGGCCAACTGGTGGCCGCTGGACGACGACCTGCCGCGCCATCCCGCCGGCAAGCCCGGTTGAGCGCGGCGGCGAGGTTGTCATGTTCGTTGCGTTCACCGCGCGTTACCCTGTGGGCCGTTTGAGTGGCTGATCGTCAAGGAGGAGCGATGTCGGCATCACCCGGCCATTTTCGCGTCATGGTGCTCGGCGGCTATGGCAATTTCGGCAGCCTGATCGTCCGCCGCCTGGCCGGCATCGACGGCATGCGCGTGCTGGTCGCCGGGCGCGACCGCAAGCGCGCCGGCCTGCTGGCCGCGGAGGTGGGCGGCGAGGCGGTGTGCCTGGACATGAACCAGCCGACCCTCGCCGGGCGCCTGCGCGAGTTGGGGGTGGACCTGCTGATTTCCACCGCCGGCCCGTTCCAGGCCCAGGACTACCGGGCGGCGCGCGCCGCGGTAGCGGCGGGGGCGCACTACGTCGACCTGGCCGACGCCCGCGAATTCGTCTGCGCCATCGGCGAGCTGGACCGGGCGGCGCGCAGTGCGGGGGTGCTGGTGTGCGCCGGCGCCAGTTCGGTGCCGGCGCTCAGCGCCGCGGTGGTCGATGAACTGTTGCCGCGCTTCGCCCGCCTGGACGCCATCCACCACGGCATCAGCTCGTCGGCGAAGATTCCCGGCCAGGCCACCCTGGCGGCCGTGCTCGGCTACTGCGGCAAGCCGCTGCGCCAGTTGCGCGACGGCCGCTGGCAGGCGGTGTACGGCTGGCAGGACCTGGTCGCCCACCGCTTCCCGGCGCCCCTGGGGCGGCGCTGGCTGGCCAACTGCGACGTGCCCGACCTGGAACTCTTCCCGCAGCGCTACCCGACGGTGCGCGAAGTGCGCTTCGGCGCCGGCCTGGGCCTGCGCAGCACGCATTTCGGCACCTGGGCTCTGTCCTGGCTGGTGCGCCTGGGCGTGCTGCGTGACGCCAGCCGCCTGAGCCCCTGGCTGCAGCGCCTGGCCCAGGGCCTGGAGCCGCTGGGCGACGGGCGCAGCGGCATGTTCGTGCGCCTGGAAGGCGAGGGCGCCGACGGCCGGCCCCTGCGCCTGTGCTGGGAGCTGCAGGCGGCCGACGACCACGGGCCGAACATCCCCTGCATGGCGGCGGTGGCCCTGGCCCGCAAGCTGGCGGCCGGGCGCCTGGACAAACGCGGCGCCACGCCCTGCGTCGGCCTGCTGGGCCTGGACGACTACCTCGCCGAGCTGGAAGGCCTGAGCGTGCGCCATGGCCTGCGCGAGCTGGGGCCGGAGAGCGCCCGCGGCTGATACCCCGGAAGCGGTATGCGCGCCGGCGCCGCAGGCCCGTCCGCCGCCGGCTACTGATCCACGACAAGAAACGCGCCGGGCGCCCGCCCTAGACTCCGTGACCGCCCATCCCGCGAGAGGAGTCACCCATGCACGTGGATATCGCCATCGTCGGCGCCGGCCCCGCCGGGCTCTGCCTGGCCCGCGCCCTGTCCGGCCATGGCCTGTCGATCCTGCTGATCGAGCGCCAGGCCCGCGCCGCCCTGGCCGAGCCGGCGGAAGACGGCCGTGAGATCGCCCTGACGCACGCCTCGCGCAACCAACTGCAACGGCTCGGTATCTGGCCGCGGCTGGCCGCCCAGGACATCGCGCCGCTGCGCGATGCCCAGGTGCTCAACGGCCCCTCTCTATTCGCCCTGCGCATCGATGCCGGCCTGGCCGGCGCCGGCCAGCTCGGCCACCTGGTGCCGAACCGGGCGATCCGCCGCGCCGCCTTCGAGGAGGTGCAGGACTGCGCCGACGTGACCCTGCTCGACGGCCGCGCACTGCAATCGGCCAGGGTCGCCGGCGACCGCGCCCGGCTCACCCTCGACAACGGCGAGCAGCTGACCGCCGACCTGCTGGTGGCCGCCGACAGCCGCTTCTCGGAAACCCGCCGCATGCTCGGCATAGGCGCGCGCATGGAAGACTTCGGCAAGACCATGCTGGTCTGCCGCATGGCCCACGCCAAGCCCCACCAGCAGGTGGCCTGGGAATGGTTCGGCTACGGCCAGACCCTGGCCCTGCTGCCGCTCAACGGCGACGTCTCGTCGGTGGTGCTGACCCTGCCGCAGCACGAGATGGCCCAGGTAATGGCGCTGGACGAAGCAGCCTTCGCCCGCGACATCGAGCGCCGCTTCGAACACCGCCTGGGCAGCATGGCCCTGCTCGGGCAGCGCCATTGCTACCCGCTGGTGGGCGTCTACGCCGACCGCTTCGCCGGCCCGCGCTGTGCGCTGCTGGGCGATGCCGCGGTGGGCATGCACCCGGTCACCGCCCACGGCTTCAACTTCGGCCTGCAGAGCGCCCGGCGCCTGGCCGCCGAAGTGCTGGCGGCCAAACGCAAGGGCGGCGACCCGGGCGCCGCCGGTCCGCTGCGCCGCTACGCCCTGGCGCACCGCCTGGCGACCTGGCCGCTGTACCAGGCCACCAGCCTGATCGCCGGGCTGTACAACGACCCGCGCCCGCCGGCGCGCCTGCTGCGCAACGCCGGCCTGCGCCTGGCCCAGGGCCTGCCGCCGTTGCGCCAGGCCATCGCCCGGCACCTGACGCAGAACGCCTGACACACCGGCCTGGCCCGGGGGAGGGCGCGGGCCGCGATTCGAGAAAGAACGGGAGGAAAGACCATGGCCCTGACATCCGCCGACATCTGCGCCGCCGCCGATCGCCTGAAGGGCTTCGTCGGCTTCAACCGCAAGACCGGCAAGTACCTGGTGCGTTTCAGCGAGGACTCCTTCGGCCTCGACGTGGACGAGGACAGCATCGTCCCGGCCTGCGAGTTCGTCTGGGCGCAGAAGACCGGCGAGCTGATGACCCTCAGCCGCGAATGCCTGCAGATCCTCCAGGCGCAGAACATCGCCGAGCGCCTGGAATTCGGCGAGGCGCTGCAGACCTACCTGCGGCGCACCGACCTGCCGGAAATCTGCGCCCAGCGCCAGCTGAAGTAGCCGGCGCCGCCTGGAAGCGTCGGCCAATGCATTGGGGCGCCAGGTGTGGCCGGTGAGTCCGCTCCTACGCCCGAGCTTCCCTGCCGGCTGCGCCGAGGCGCTCTTCGTAGGATGGGTTGAGCCTTGGCGAAACCCATGCGGTCGTGGCGATGGGTATCGCTTCGCTCAACACCATCCTACGCGGCGTCGTGTTCGCCGGTGGGGTAGGAGCAACTGTCTTGCGCCGAGGTGCTTTTCGTAGGATGGGTTGAGCCTTGGCGAAACCCATGCGGTGGTGGCGATGGGTATCGCTTCGCTCAACGCCATCCTACGCGGCGGCGTGTTTGCCTGAGGGGTAGGAGCGGACTCCGTCCGCGATTCGGCGGATAACGCCGTTGCCCAAGGGCGCCAGGATGGCCGGCAGGCTCAGAGGAACATCCCGCCGGAGGCCTCCACCCGTTGGCCATTGATCCAGCGGCTGTTATCGGCCAGCAGCGCCACCACGGCGCCGCCGATGTCGTCCGGCAGACCGGCGCGGCCCAGCGCGGTGTTGCCGGCGATCTGCCGGTTGACCTCGGCATTGTCGCGCACCAGGCCACCGCTGAAGTCGGTCTCGATGGCGCCAGGGGCGAGGATATTCACCGAGATGCCGCGCCCGCCCAGTTCCTTGGCCTGGTAGCGGCTCAGCACCTCCATCGCCCCCTTCATGGCTGCGTAGGCGGCATGGCCGGGCAGGGTGAAGCGGGTGAGGCCGGTGGAGACGTTGAGGATGCGCCCGCCATCGGCGAGCAGCGGCAGCAGCTTCTGGGTGAGGAAGAAGGGGCCCTTGAGGTGGATGTTCAGCAACTGGTCGAACTGCGCCTCGGTGGTCTCGGCGAAGGCCGCGTGGATGCCGATGCCGGCGTTGTTCACCAGGTAGTCGAACTGCGGGCGGCCGAAGTGCTCCTTCAGCACGCTCTCCACGCGCTGGGCGAAGTCGGAGAAGCTGGCGCTGTCGGCGACGTCCAGGGGCAGCATCCGCACCCGGGCGCCGTGCTGTTCGATCTCGTCGGCGACGATGCGGGCTTCGTCGGCCTGGCTGCGGTAGGTACCGATGATGTCGACGCCGGCTTCGGCCAGGTGCAGCGCGGCGTTGCGGCCCAGGCCGCGGCTGGCGCCGGTGATGAGGGCGATCTTGCGGGACATGGCGTGGCTCCTGTGGGGGTTGGCTTCGGGGACAAGGTTATTGTCCTGCTGGTTGCTGATAAACCTGGCGGAATCGGAAATACTGCTCGCCATAACCGAACAATCCGCAGGCCCCGCCGCCCATGATCAAGCCCGAACTGTTGCGCACCTTCGTGCGCGTCACCGAACTCTCCAGCTTCACCCAGGCCGGCGAGCAGCTGGGGCTGCCGCGCTCCAGCGTTTCCGAGCAGGTCCAGGCGCTGGAGGAACTGCTCGGCACCCGCCTGCTGCAGCGCACCACGCGCAAGGTCCGGGCGACCCAGGACGGCCTGGTGTTCTACGAGCGTAGCAAGGAGCTGCTGGCGCAGATGGACGAGCTGCAGGGGCTGTTCCGCCGCGACGGCGAGGTGCTCGCCGGGCGCCTGCGGGTGGACATGCCGACCATAGTGGCGCGCAAGGTGGTGATGCCGCGCCTGGGCGAATTCACCGCCCGCCATCCGCAGCTGGAACTGGAAGTGAGCAGCACCGACCGCCGCGTCGACCTGGTGCGCGAAGGCTTCGACTGCGTGCTGCGCGTGGGCGGCGCCGCGGACGCCTCGCTGGTGGCGCGCCCGCTGGGCGGCTTCGAGCAGGTGAATTGCGCCAGCCCCGCCTACCTGCAGGCCTTCGGCACCCCACGCAGCCTGGACGACCTGGCCGGGCACCGCTTGGTGCACTACGTCCCCGTGCTGGGCACACGCCCGGCGGGCTTCGAATACCGCCGCGAGGGCAGGACGCACTTTCTGCCGATGGCCGGCAGCGTGACGGTGAACAACGCCGAGGCCTACGAGGGCGCCTGCCTCGGCGGGCTGGGCATCATCCAGGCGCCGCGCCACGGCCTGCGCGACTACCTGGCCGACGGCCGTCTGCTGGAGGTGCTGCCGGACCTGCGCCCGGCGCCGCTGGAGGTGACGCTGCTCTACGCGCACCGCCGCCAGCCGCCGCGGGTGCGGCTGTTCATGCAGTGGCTGCAGGGCCTGGTGGAGGAGGTGGCCGGCCTCTGAGCCGGCCGCGGACAACCTCAGCTCGGCCAGTCCGAGTCGAGAATGATCCGGCAGAAGTCGGCGCGTTCGAACTGCGCATCCTTCAGGGCCAGGACGTCGGCCTTGACGTTGCCGAAGGTGGTCTGCGGCTTGTCCTTGATGCCCTGGTAGAAGGCTTCGATGATGTCGTTCTTGAAGTCGCCGCCGCGCGGGTGGGCGGCCACCACGGCGTCGCGCACGGCTTCGGGGAACTCGGCGTAGTCGATGCCCAGCACGTCCATCTCCACCCCGGCGGTGACCAGGGCGATCTCCGCGCGCATGTGCTGCGGGATGCCCGGGGTGGTGTGCAGGGCGATGGCGGTCCATACGGTCTCCACGTCGCGCTCGGCGATGCCGTGGCTGCGCAGGAACTCGGCGGCGCAGTCGGCGCCGTCCACCTCGAAGCGCTCGCACTTGCTGCAGTAGCGCGGCAGCAGGCCCATGTCGTGGAACATGGCGCCGGCGTACAGCAGCTCGGCGTCGTACTGCAGGCCCCGGCGCGCGCCGGCCAGCGCGCCCCAGTAGTACACCCGCGAGGAGTGGTGGAACAGCAGCGGGGTGGCGGTGTCGCGCACCAGTTCGGTGATCTCGCGGGCGAGCTGGCTGTCGGGGACTTTCACCCCTTGGATGTCGAGGGTCATGGCGGCCTCCTGGTGAGTGGTTGCGGCGCTGTGCTGCCGTGCCCTCATTGGAAGCCCGCGCCGCGTTGGCAGCAATCGATTCAGAGAGCCAAATCCTGCCAAGTGAAGCCGATGCGCTGCCAACTGCTGGTAAGACTCCGCTGAAAATGACGTCATAAAACTGACGAAACTTGTTCAAGGTCAAGCTAAAAGTCAGTTCTACGTCACATTCCTGCCGCAATCCATTAAGATGCCGCGCGTGCTGTCGCCGTATTGGTACTCGCCGAGCCGTCATCGTGTCCTTCGTTTTTCCCTCCCTTCGTCCCGCACTGCTGCAGCGTGCCCTGGTACTCACCCTGTGGGTGCTGGCGGCGCCCCTGTGCCTGGCGGCTTCCGGCGCCGCGGACGGCGACGGCGCGGCCCTGCGCGGCATGCTGCTGGGCATCCTCAGCTACGTGCGCTGGCCGCGGGAGCCGCAGACCCTGGAGCTGTGCGTGCTGGGCGAAAGCGAATACGCCGAGGACCTGCTGCGCCGGGGCAGCCTGCTGCAGGCCAACGGCCGCCGCGTCGAGGTGCGCCGCGCGCAGGTGGACGACCCCGTCCTGGGCGAGCGCTGCAACGTCCTCTATCTCGGCCTGCTGGATGAGGCGCAGCGCCGGCGCGCGTTCGCCGGGGTCGCCGGGCATCCGGTGCTGTCGCTCAGCGAGCACGACCCCGACTGCAGCGTCGGCAGCGTGTTCTGCCTGGACTTCAGCGCCACGCCGCCATCCTTCGCGGTGAACCTGGATTCAGTGGCGCACAGCGGCGTGCGGGTGCACCCCAACGTGCTCAACCTCGGCCGGCGGAGGGGCCAGCCATGAACCTGCCGCGCCTGACCGAGCGCCGCAGCACCCGGCGCAAGTCGCTGGGCCGCCTGCTGTACCGCGCGCACCTGGGGGTGGCCCTGGCCTCGGTGTGCATGGCCGGGCTGGCGGTGGCGGTGGTCGGCCTGCTCACCCTGCGCGCCTATGCCGAGCACAACCTGCACCTGATCGGCCGTTCGATGGCCTATACCGTCGAGGCCGCGGTGGTGTTCAACGACAGCGCCGCCGCCGAGGAAGCCCTGCGCCTGGTGGCCAGCACCGAGGAAGTGCGCCGCTGCGCCGTGTACGACGCCCAGGGCCGCCTGCTGGCGACCTGGGAGCGCGGCCACGGAGTGAGCGCGCTGCGGCATTTCGTCGGGCGCTGGTGGCTCAACCACGAGGAAGTGCAGCCCATCGTCCACGACGGCCGGCAGATCGGCGAAATCCGCCTGACCGGCACCGGCGGGCGCCTGCTGACCTTCCTGATCACCGGCCTGGGCGGCATGCTCGGCTGCCTGGCGCTGACCGCCCTGGGCGCCTTCTACCTGTCGCGGCGCATGGTCAGCCGCATCGTCACGCCGCTCGACCGCCTGGCCCGGGTGGCCCACGCGGTGCGCCGCGACCGCCAGTTCTCGCGGCGCGTGCCCTCGGCGCGCATCGCCGAGCTGGACGAGCTGGGCGGCGACTTCAACGCGCTGCTCGACGAGTTGGAAGCCTGGCAGCAGCACCTGGAGCGCGAGAACGCCTCCCTGGCGCACCAGGCCAATCACGACAGCCTCACCCACCTGCCCAACCGCGCCTTCTTCGAGGGCCGCCTGAGCCGCACCCTGCGCGAGCTGGCCCAGCGCGGCGAGCAGGCGGCGGTGCTGTACATCGACTCCGACCGCTTCAAGGCGATCAACGACGAACTCGGCCACGCGGCCGGCGACCGGGTGCTGGTGGCCATCGCCGAGCGCATCCGCGGCCAACTGCGCGACAGCGACCTAGTGGCGCGCCTGGGCGGCGACGAATTCGCCGTGCTGCTGGCGCCGCTGCCGGACAGCCGCGCGGCGCTGCGCGTCGCCGACGACATCCTGGCCAGCATGGCGGCGCCCATCGCCCTGCCGGACGGCAGCAGCATCAGCACCTCGCTGAGCGTCGGCGTGGCGCTCTATCCGCGCCACGGACGCACCCTGGCCGAGCTGCTGCACCGCGCCGACGGCGCCATGTACCAGGCCAAGCGCCGCGGCCGGGGCATGCGCAGCCTGGCCGGCGAGGACACGGATTCCAACACCGAGGACTACAAGGAGATAGCCCGTGATAGCCAAGCCCCTGAAACCTAGCCGTCTGTTCATCGGCCTGCTGCTGACGCTGCTGCTGGCCGGCTGCCAGACGCCGCCGGCGCCGCAGAAGGGGCTGAGCGCCGAACAGGTCGCAGCCCTCCAGCAGCAGGGCTTCCAGCTGGGCGACGAGGGCTGGGAACTGGGGTTGTCGAGCAAGGTGCTGTTCGGCAACAACGTCGACAGCATCGACCCGTCCAGCCGCGGCGAGGTCGAGCGCATCGGCCACGCGTTGCTGGCGGTGGGCATCGACAAGCTGCGCCTGGAAGGCCATACCGATTCCTACGGCGATGCGGGTTACAATCAGCAGCTCTCGGTGCGCCGGGCACAGTCTGTGGCCCAGGTGCTGGCCGGCATCGGCATGCCCCGGGACAACCTCGAAGTCATCGGCCGCGGCATGCAGCGCCCGGTGGCGGACAACAGTAGCGCCGCCGGGCGCATGGAGAACCGCCGGGTCTCCATCATCGTCCCGGCCGAGTAAGGAGTCGCCGTGGAGCGGTCTTCGCCATTGGCTGCCTACCGCCTCGCTGTGAGCGAGCGGGGGTTCGTCGAGGATGCCGCGCAATGGCACGCGGCACAGCGCCTGGAGGAATGCCAGGCGGCCCTGCACCGTGGCGAGCGGCCGTTGGGCGTGTACCTGTGGGGCCCGGTGGGGCGCGGCAAGACCTGGCTGCTGGACCGCTTCCACGCCAGCCTGCGGGTGCCCGCGCGGCGCCAGCATTTCCATCATTTCATGCAGTGGGTGCATCGGCGCCTGTTCCAGCTGTCCGGCACCGCCTCGCCCTTGCAGGCGCTTGCCGCCGAACTGGCCGGCGAGGTGCGGGTGCTGTGCTTCGACGAACTCTTCGTCAGCGATATCGGCGACGCCATGCTGCTGGGCGGCCTGCTGCAGGCCATGTTCGAGCAGGGCGTGGTGGTGGTCGCCACCTCCAACCAGCCGCCCCGGGGGCTGTACGCCGACGGCTTCAACCGCGAGCGCTTCCTCCCGGCCATCGCCGCCCTGGAGCGCCACATGCAGGTGCTGGCCACCGACGGCGGCCAGGACCACCGCCTGCACCCGGGCGCGCCGGTGCAGCGCTACTGGCTGTGCCGCGCCGGAGTGCCCAGCGCCCTGGGCTACGTGTTCGCTGCGCTGGCCGGCAGCGGCAGCGAGGCGCCGCTGGCGCTGGGCCACCGCGAGCTGGCCGTGGTGCGCCACGGCCGCGGGGTGCTCTGGTGCCGCTATGCCGACCTCTGCGAGCGGCCCTGGTCGGCCCAGGATTTCATCGGCCTGTGCGACCGCTTCCACGCCATCCTGCTCGGCGACATCCCCGAGCTGGGCGGCGAGCGCCGCGAGGCGCGCATCGCCCGCGGCACCGAGGACGGCGCCCGGCGTGTGGCCGCCGGCGACCGCCAGTTGCCGGCGCTGTCGGCCCGGGACGACGGCGTGCGCCGCTTCATCGCCCTGGTCGACGAATGCTACGACCGTGGCGTGCCGCTGTACCTGGAGGCCGAGGTGGTGCTGGAGGCGCTCTACACCCGGGGCGGCCTGGAATTCCCGTTCCGCCGCACCCTGAGCCGCCTGCGCGAGATGCAGACCAGCCGCTTCGGCCGCTGAGCGGCCCGCGGGCGCATTCGTCGGAGCTGTTCCAGACTTGTCGATTCCGCGTCCCGCCGGACGACCAGGAACAGGGCGCGGCCACGGTGGCCGCGCGCCCAGACGAGGAGACAGCCCATGTCCCGCATCCAGCGCATCACCCCCTGCCTGTGGTTCGACGACCAGGCGGAGCAGGCCGTGGCCTTCTACACGGCCATCTTCCCCAACTCGCGCATCGGCGCCGTCAGCCATTACGGCGAGGCCGGCCAGGAAATCCACGGCCGCTCGCCGGGCTCGGTGATGACAGTGGCCTTCGAGCTGGACGGCATCGCCTTCACCGCGCTCAACGGCGGGCCGCTGTTCAAGTTCAGCGAGGCGCTGTCGCTGCAGGTGAATTGCGACAGCCAGGAGGAGATCGACTACTACTGGGAACGCCTGTCCGCCGGCGGCCCGGTGGAGGCGCAGCAGTGTGGCTGGCTGAAGGACAGGTTCGGCCTGTCGTGGCAGATAGTGCCGGCCGTGCTCGCGGACTTGATAGCCGGCCCGGCGACGGCGGCGTCGCAACGCCTGATGCAGGCGCTGCTGGGCATGAAGAAGCTGGATATCGCGGCGTTGCGCAGGGCCTACGATGGGGCGTGAGCTACGTACCTGTGCGCCGAGGTGCTTTTTGTAGGATGGGTTGAGCTTGCGATACCCATGCTGTCGTGGTGATGGGTATCGCTTCGCTCAACACCATCCTACGGGGTGGTTTGCCGGCGGGTGTGGAGCGGACTCAACGCCTCCGCCGCAGGCCCCCTCTCCCTCCGGGAGAGGGCTGGGGTGAGGGGGCTCTGGAGCCCGCCGCGCAATCCCAACCCTGAATCGCAGACGAAAAAAAGGCCGTTACCGAGTCGCGGGGGAAGCGGGGGTGGTAACGGCCTTGATGCTTCAAAACCAGGCGAGCAACACCTGATGGGGTAATAAGCTAGCAAATTGTTCGCAGGCTAATGATGAATGCGCTTGATAGTGCATATGGGCCGGAACGATGGTTCGCCGCGGGCCCCGGGCATCAGAGGATGCTCAGCGGGTACTCGATGAAGGCGCGCACCTCGTTGAGGTCCGGGCCGACGTCGTTGTCCGCGCGGTAGATGGAGTTGCGCAGCTTGAACGACAGGTCCTTGGCCGGGCCGCTCTGGATCACGTACTTGACCTGGTTGAACAGCTCGCGCTCGGTGCCGTCGGAGTCGCCGCCGGTGTCGATGTTGTCGCCGCGCACGTAGGCGATCTTGTAGGTCAGCCCGGGCACGCCGTAGCCGCCGAAGTCCAGCTCGTAGCTGGCCTGCCAGGAGCGTTCGTCCTTGAGGTTGAAGTCGGCGTAGTAGGAGTTGGCCAGGTAGATGGTGCCGCCGCCGTCGCCGTAGTCGTAGGCGTAGCCGGCATCGCCGCTGCTGCGCTGGTGGGCGAGGATGAAGGCGTGCGGGCCGACGCTGTACTTGGCCGCCAGGCTCCAGATGGTGTTGCGGTCGTTGTCGCCGTCGCCGCCGAAGTCCAGCGCGGCCTGGGAGCCGTCGTCGTACTTGGTGCGGTAGATGTTGAAGTCGAAGTTCAGCGCCTGCTCGGCGGCCAGCGGCAGGCTGTAGTTGACGTTGGCGTAGGTCTTGGCGAAGACGTCGCGCACGTCGCTGTGGTAGAGCGCCACGCTGAGGTCGTCGGTGACCGCGTAGCTGCCGCCGTAGAGGTAGATCTCGTCCAGGTGGTTGGGGTCGCGCGCCGGGCTGCCCATGGGGCTGTCGGCGGTGAACTTGCCGACGTTCAGCTGCAGGCCCTTGATCTCCTCGCTGGTCAGCAGGGTGCCGGTGAAGGATTGCGGCAGCATGCGCGAGTCGTCGCGGGAGAGCACCGGCAGGTCGGGGAACTGGTTGCCGTACTTGAGCACGGTGTTGGAGAAGCGCAGCTTCACCGCGCCGCCGGCCTCGGACAGGCTGTCCACCGGCTTGCCGTCGTCGTGTTCGTTGAAGATGCCGGTGTAGTTGCGCCCGCGGCCGCTGTCGAGCTTGAGGCCGAGCAGGCCGTAGGCGTCGACGCCGAAGCCCACGGTGCCCTGGGTGAAGCCGGACTCGAAGGTGCCGATGAAGCCCTGGCCCCAGACCTTGGCGTCGTTGGTGTGGTCCTTGTAGTCGCGGTTCCAGTAGACGTTGCGCAGCAGCAGGTCGAGCCTGGCGTCCTCGATGAATCCCTTCGCCTCGTCCTGGGCGCTGGCCTGGGCCAGTTGGGTGCCCGCGGCCATCACGGCGAAGGCCAGCGCGTGGCGTTTCATGATCCTCATGGATATAGCTCCTTTGGTTTCCAACTTTCAGGTTTTAGCAGTTTTTCGTGCTATCACCAGTGACCGGGTTGTCATTCGTCGGAAATTTCCTACGGCTGGAAACCGCGTGCTAGAGCCTGCCGCTGAGAATCGTGTGATAGCTATCTAATGGCGCTTGGCTGGCGGAAGGGGCGCAAGGCCCCTTCTTCGAGGGCGGTCAGTAGCTGAAGAAACCCTGGCCACTCTTGCGGCCCAGGCGGCCGGCCGCGACCATTTCCTTGAGCAGCGGGGCGGGGCGGTACTTGGAGTCGTCGAAGCCGTCGTAGAGCACCTGCATGATCGCCAGCAGGGTGTCCAGGCCGATCAGGTCGGCCAGGGCCAGCGGGCCGATCGGGTGGTTGCAGCCCAGTTGCATGCCGGCGTCGATGTCGGCGGCGCTGGCCAGGCCTTCCTGGAGCACGAAGATGGCCTCGTTGATCATCGGCACCAGGATGCGGTTGACCGCGAAGCCCGGGGCGTTCTTCACGCTCACCGCGGTCTTGCCGACCAGGCCGGCGAAGGCCAGGGCGCGGGCGTGGGTCTCGTCGGCGGTCTGCAGGCCGCGGATCACTTCCAGCAGGCCCATCACCGGCACCGGGTTGAAGAAGTGCAGGCCGATGAAGCGCTGCGGGTTGCGCACCACCACCGCCAGCTGGGTGATGGAGATGGACGAGGTGTTGCTGGCGATCACGCAGTCGGGGCCGACCAGCTCGTCGACCTGGCGCAGGATGCGCAGCTTGAGTTCGAGATTCTCGGTGGCGGCCTCGATCACCAGGTCGGCGTCCTTCAGCACGGCATAGTCGGTGCCGCCCTGGATGCGCGCGAGGATACCGGGCTTGTCGGCGGCGGCCAGCCTGTCCTTCTTGATCAGCCGTTCGAGGTTGCCGTCGATGGTCTTCAGGCCGCGTTCGACGGCGGCGTCGGACACGTCGATCATCGCCACCTGGAGCCCGGCGGCGGCGCACACCTGGGCGATGCCGTTGCCCATGGTGCCGGCGCCGATCACGCCGATCTTGCGGATGCCGGGAGTGGTGTCTGCTGTACTCATGCCTGTCGTTCCTCTGCGATGAATGAAGCGCCCCGCGGCGCCGGCGGCGACGATAGCGCAGGCGCCGGCCCAGGGCGAGCCTCCTGCGGGACGGGGGGCTGGCAGCTGTGACTTTGCCGAGGGCATATGCGCCATTTCATGGCGGGTTAGTCCATGTGGGTG
Source organism: Pseudomonas sp. M1 (assembly GCF_022760135.1). NCBI lineage: Bacteria > Pseudomonadati > Pseudomonadota > Gammaproteobacteria > Pseudomonadales > Pseudomonadaceae > Pseudomonas > Pseudomonas sp. M1. The sequence continues at coordinate 3,496,640 of NZ_CP094343.1, read as the reverse complement.
GGGTTGGGGACGAGTCTTTGGCACAGTATTGTCGTGGGCGTCCGGCGTGGCCGGTGAGTCCAATCGCGGACGAAGTCCGCTCCTACCGCCTGTGCTTCCCTGGAGCTGTAGGAGCAACTGTCTCGCCGGCTGCGCCGAGCTGCTTTTCGTAGGATGGGTTGAGTTTGCGAAACCCATGCGGCCGAGGTGATGGGTATCGCTTCGCTCAACACCATCCTACGAAAAGCCATGCTCGCTCATGCCGTAGGAGCGGACTCCGTCCGCGATTCGGACTTCCAGAGAAATCTCCGCGCGCACCGGAACGCCCCTTCGGCATGAACAACCCAGGCAACCCCATGAAACCCGAACGCATCCCCCTGGACTACCCCTGTGGCCCCGCTCCGGACCCCGGCGCCAGCCGCGAGATCGCTCCGGGCGTGCACTGGCTGCGCATGCCCCTGCCGCTGAGCCTCGACCACATCAACCTGTGGGCCGTGGAAGACGGCGACGGCTGGGCGCTGTTCGACACCGGCATGCACACCCAGGCCACCCTCGACGCCTGGCGCGCGCTGCTGGCCCCCGGCGGCGCGCTGGGCGGGCGGCGGCCGACGCGGCTGTTCGTCACCCACATGCACCCGGACCACGTCGGCCTGGCCGGCTGGCTCACCCGCGAGTACGGCTGCGAACTCTGGATGACCTTCGGCGAGTACATGAACTGCCGCGTGCCGGCCGCCGACAGCGGCCGTGAGGCGCCGCCGGAAGGCGTGCGTTTCTACCGCCGCGCCGGCTGGGACGAGGCGGCCATCGCCCATTACCGGGCGCGCTTCGGTGGCTTCGGCAAGTTCATCTGGCCGCTGCCGGAAAGCTACCGGCGCCTGCGCGACGGCGAGCGCATCCGCATCGGCGCGCACGACTGGCGGGTGGTGGTGGGTTCCGGGCATTCCCCCGAGCACGCCAGCTTCCATTGCCCCGGCCTGCGCCTGCTGGTGGCCGGCGACCAGGTGCTGCCGCGCATCTCGCCGAACGTCTCGGTGTTCCCCACGGAGCCGGCGGCCAACCCGCTGGGCCAGTGGCTGGAATCCCTGGCCAAGGTGCGCCGCGAGGTGCCCGACGACGTGCTGGTGCTGCCGGCCCACAACGAACCCTTCCAGCCCCTGCACGCACGCCTGGAGCACCTGGAACGCGGCCACCAGCGCGGCCTGGAACGCCTGCAGGAACTACTGGGCGAAGGCCCGAAACGCGCCATCGACCTGTTCGGCGCGCTCTTTGCTCGGCGCATCGACCAGGACCTGCTGGCCCTGGCCACCGGCGAGTGCCTGGCCAACCTCAACTACCTGGTGCAGCGCGGCCGGGTGACGGCCAGCGAGGACGGGCAGGGCGTGGCCTGGTACAGCCTGGCCTGAGGCGGGCTCAGACCCACACGTCGTTGGGCGCGGTGCGCTCGCCGCCCTGGTCGCCGGTGTTGAGCACGCCGCGCGGCTCGATCAGCAGCACCTGCACCTCCTGCGCGGCGAAGGGCTTGTGCTCCACGCCGCGGGGCACCACGTACATCTCCCCGGCGCGCAGTTGCACGGCGCCGTCGCGGAAGTCGATGCGCAGTTCGCCGTCGAGCACGATGAAGGTCTCGTCGGTATCGGCGTGGCTGTGCCAGACGAACTCGCCTTCCAGCTTCACCAGCTTGAACTGGTAGTCGTTCATCTCGGCCACCACCCGCGGCTGCCACTGCTCGTGGATGGCCGCCAGCTTGGCGGCGAAGTTGACCGGCTGGTAGGGACGTGGGGATGTTTGCGGCATGTTTCAGCTCCTGGATCATCGAGCGGCCAGGGTAGGGCGCCCAGGGCGCGGGCGTCTTGCATATTCCTGCGCATGGGTGCGGTGGCGGGGCGGATTTTCCGCCTAAGGAAATCCCCAATGCCTACGGGAGCCTACCCCCATGCCGAGGCCGTTTCCCCGTATGGTCCGCCCCGGGGCCCATCCCCTAAGGTGCCCCTGGCCCCGCCCTTCGAAGGCGAGGGCGCCTTGCAGCGACACGCCTGCCCATAACGACAAGAGACCTCGCCATGAACCCTTCCTCCTCGTGCCGCGCCCCGCGCACGGCTCCAGCCGCCATCGACGCCTGCGCGGCGCGCCCGGCGCGCAAGCGCTACGCCTACGAGTGGTATGTCGTCAGCCTGTGCATGGTGGCGTACATCTTCTCCTTCGTGGACCGGCAGATCCTGGCGCTGATGATCGAGCCCATCAAGGCCGACCTGCAGCTCAGCGACACCCAGTTCAGCCTGCTGCACGGGCTGGCCTTCTCGCTGTTCTACGCGGTGATGGGCTGGCCCATCGCCTACCTGGCCGACCGTTTCTCGCGGCCGCGGATCATCGCCGTCGGCGTGGTCTTCTGGAGCCTGGCCACCGCCGCCTGCGGGCTGTCGAAGAACTTCCTGCAGATGTTCCTGGCGCGCATCGGCGTCGGCGTAGGGGAGGCGGCGCTGTCGCCGGCGGCCTACTCGATGTTCAGCGACCTGTTCCCGCGGGAGAAGCTGGGCCGCGCGGTGGGCATCTACTCCATCGGCTCCTTCCTCGGCGGTGGCCTGGCCTTCCTGGTCGGCGGCTACGTCATCGACCTGCTCAAGGACACCCACGCGCTGGTGCTGCCAGTGCTGGGCGAGGTCAAGGCCTGGCAACTGACCTTCTTCATCGTCGGCCTGCCCGGGGTGCTGGTGGGCCTGCTGATCTGGCTGACCGTGCGCGACCCGCAGCGCCAGGGCCTGAGCCGCGACGCCAGCGGCCAGGCCAAGGCCGTGGCGCCGGGCGACGGCGTGCGCTTCCTCGGCCGCCACCGGCTGACCTTCACCTGCCTGTACCTGGGCTTCTCCTGCTACGCCATGGCCCTGTACGCCATGCTCAGCTGGACCCCGGCGCTGTACATGCGCAAGCACGGCCTGGACCCGGTGAGCACCGGCTACACCCTGGGCGTGGTGCTGCTGCTGGCCAACACCGCCGGCGTGTACTGCGGCGGCTGGCTGACCGACCTGCTGGCCCGCCGCGGCCACGGCGACGCGGCCATGCGCACGGGCGTGATCGGCGCCATCGGCATGCTCGTGCCGGTGGCCCTGTTCGCCGTGGTCGAACCGCTGTGGCTGTCCCTGGCGCTGCTGGTGCCGGCGATGTTCTTCGCCTCCTTCCCCCTGCCGACCTCCACCACGGCCATGCAGAACCTGGCGCCGAACCAGGTGCGCGCGCAGGTCTCGGCGATCTTCCTGCTGGTCAGCAACCTGCTGGCGGTGGGCCTGGGCACCACCCTGGTGGCGCTGATCACCGACCGGGTGTTCGGCGACCCGGCGGCGGTGGGGGCGTCGATCGCCATCGTTTCCGCGGTGGCTGCGTTGCTGACCATCGGGCTGTTGTGGAAGGGCTGCGGCAGCTACCGCGCGAGCCTGGTGCGTGAACAGGCGGAGCGTGCCTGAGCGGACTCCGTCCGCGCTTCGTGCCACAGGGAATGGCGTGGGTGGGGCAGCGTAGGAGCGGATCTTATCCGCGAACCGCGCCGGTGGTTCCGGCTATCGCGGACAAGGTCCGCTCCTACGGGGACATGCCGTGCCTCCCGGAAACCTGTAGGAGCGGGCCCTGCCCGCGAAATCGCGCGCAGGGCGCGCTCCTACAGGGGAATGAATGGCGTGGGTGGGATTCATCCGCGCTACGCCGGCACCACTTCGCGGCCCGGCAGGAAGCGTCCGAAGCCGCGTTCCTTGCCCAGCTCCTCGGCGAAGCCGCTTTCCCGCCGGTACGCCACGCGCCCGTTGATCACGGTGGCGTCCACCGCCGCATCGTTGCGTTTCACCAGGCGCACCAGCCCGAGGTTTTCCATGGGCGCTTCGCTCACTTCGTCCAGCTCGTCGGTCAGCCCCTCGGGGTTGACGATCACCAGGTCGGCGCGGTCGCCCACGCGCAGGTAGCCGGCGTCCAGCCCGGCGAAGTCGGCCAGTTCGCCGGTCAGGCGCTGCACCGCGCGGCCGACGTCCATGAACGGTTGGCCGGCCAGTTCGGCGTCGCGCACGTACTTGAGCAGGCGCAGCGGGAAGTTGTATTGCGCGTGGGACGCCAGGTGCGCGCCGGAGTCGGCGAAGCCCGGCTGCGTCCAGGGGCTGGCCAGCAGCCTGGCCATCACCTGCGGGCGGTGGTTGCCGTAGCAGGTGGTCCACTTCAGTGCGTTGCGGTACTGGCTGGCCAGGTCGAAGAAGGCGTCCACCGCATCCTTGCCCTGCTGCTGGCCGATGTCCTCGAAGTTGCGGCCGATCAGGCTGGCGTCCGGGCATTCTCGCACCCAGCAGTCGGACAGCCGGCGGTGCCACAGGCCGAGGCTGAGGGTGGCCTTGATGTCCTTGCGGAAGCGCTCGCGGAAGGCCGGGTCCTGGATGCGCGCGTACAACTCTTCCGGGTCCTTGATGTCGCGGAGGATTTCGCCGGCGCCGAACTCCTCGAAGCCGTTCATGTTCAGCCCCTCGATGCGCACGTTGAACGGCGCCGGCAGCGTCTGCCAGCGGAAGCGCCCGCGCAGCACGCGGTTGGCCAGCCAGCCGGAGGCGCGGGTGATGCGGTGCATGAAGGGCTGCGACTTGAGGTCCAGGGCGGTGAGCATGCTGCACTTGAGCGGCCGGCGGAACCAGCCGTGGGCCTGCCAGAGGAAGGCGAACACGTTGATCTTGGTCACCGCGTTGGGCGCGCCCTGCATCAGCGCGCCGCGCCGGCGCAGCACGGCGAACAGGCGGGAGAATTCCTTCCAGCTGGCGAAAGTGGAGGGCAACGGGCTGGACCAGGCGCGCTCGCCGTCCATCTTGTCCAGCCGCGTGGTCATCACCGAGAGGCCGAAGCAGCCGGCGTCCAGCGCCTCGTTGAGCAGCTGCTCCATGCGCTGCAGCTCGGCCTCGGTGGGCTTGGCGCCGCTGGTGGCGCGCTGCAGGCCCATCACCGCCACGCGCAGCTCGGAATGGCCGAGGAAGGAGCACAGGTTCGGCCCCAGCGGCAGTCGCTCGTAGAAGGCGCGGTAGCCGGCGGCGTCGCGCCAGGTGCGTTTCTCCCGCAGGATCGGCAGCACCACCTCGCGCGGTACCGCCTCGACGCGGGTGAACAGGTCGGAGCAGTCCTCCGCCTCGCCCAGCACCATGCTGATGGAGCAGGAGCCCAGGGCCACCGTGGTCACGCCGTGGCGCACCGATTCCTTCAGCGCCGGCGCGGCTATCACCTCGGCGTCGTAGTGCGAGTGGATTTCCAGGAAGCCCGGGGTCACCCACTTGCCGGCGGCGTCCAGCACCTGCGGGCAGCCGGCCTCGTCCAGCGGCGAGGCGCTGAGGGTGTCGAGGCGCCCGGCGCGGATGCCCAGGTGGCGCAGCGCGCCGGGGGCGCCGCTGCCGTCGAAGTAGAGGCCGTTCTTGACGATGATGTCGTAGCTCACAGGAGGCTCCAGGGAGACAGCAGCAGGACCCCGCTGACCAGCAGCAGGAGGTGGATGGCCAGGCGGAAGTGGCGTTCCGGGCAGCGCCGGTGCAGGTATTCGCCCAGCCACAGGCCCAGCGGCAGCAGCGGCGCGTAGGCCAGCACCTGGGGCAGGGCCGGGCGCAGCCGGCCGTCGACCAGGAAGGCCAGGGTGAGCAGGCCGTTGAGGCTGAACCAGACGCACACCAGGGTGGCGCGCAGGCGCGACTTGTCCAGCTGCTGGCCGGCCAGGGCGTAGACCAGCAGTGGCCCGCCGGAAGCGAACAGGCCCTGGCAGACGCCGGCGGCGCCGGTGGCCAGGCGCATCGCCCAGGCCGGCACCTGGCCCCTGGGCGTGCCCTTGGCGCTGCGGTGCAATTCGCGGGCGGCGAACCACAGGATGAGCAGGCCGAGACCGCGCTTGAGCAGTTGCGGGTCCAGCCAGGGCAGCAGCAGGTAGCCGGCCACCATGCCCAGCAACATGCCCGGCAGCAGGGTGGCCAGCAAGAGCCGCCACTGCACCAGGCGCCGGTGACGCCAGGCCAGGTAGCTGGTCAGGCCGACGTTCAGCGGCACCAGCACCGGCAGCAGCTGTTCGATGGGCAGCAGCAGCGCGCCTAGGGACAGCGCCAGCACCACGCTGCCGAAGCCGGTGACCGCCTCCAGGGTGTAGGCCAGCAGGATGAAGCTGCCCAGGGCAGAGGCCACGTAGCTCATGGCGTTCTCCCCCCGGCAGCGGCAGCAAGCTTGGCCAGCGGCGCGCGGCGCGACCAGAACAGCGCCAGGCCCAGCCCGGTGAGCAGTTGCCAGCAGCCCCAGAAGGCGGCGATCAGCAGCATGCCGCCGGCCTCGGGGAAGAAGGTGAGGATCAGCGCCATGCCCAGCGCCGAATTGTGGATGCCGCTTTCCAGCGTCACCGCGCGCACGTCGGCCTCGCCCAGCCGGCAGGCCCGCGCGCACAGGTAGCCCAGGCCCAGGGCCGCGCCGTTGAGCAGCGCCACCAGCCAGAAGAACAGGTGGAAGTAGGCGACGAACTGCGCGTAGTTCTTGATGAAGGCCATCACCACGAAGGCCGCCAGCACCAGCAGCGAGAACACCCGCATGGGCTTCTCCAGGCGCCGCGCCAGTTGCGGGCGGCGGCGGCCCAGGGCCATGCCGGCGAGCATCGGCGCCACCAGCACCAGCAGCACCGAGGCCAGCAGCTCCAGCGGGTCGATGCGGATCTGCGTGAGCAGCGCGCGGGTCTCCGGCGCAAGGCTGGCGTAGAGGGCGAAGTTGAACGGAGTGAAGAACCCGGCGGACAACCCGGACACCGCGGTGACGCTGGCCGACACCGCGACGTTGCCGCGCGCGAGCCAGGTCATGACGTTGGAGAAGCTGCCGCTGGGGCAGGTGGCCACCAGCAGCATGCCCAGGGCCAGTTGCGGGTCGATCGGCAACAGGTTGGCCAGCAGGCAGGCGCTGGCCGGCAGCAGCAGGAACTGGATGAACATGCCGATCAGCGGCGCCTTGGGCGCGCGGACGATGCGGGCGAAGTCCTCGCGGCGTAGTTCCAGGGAGACGCCGAACATCATCAGCGCGATGATCGCGTTCAGGGCCAGCATCGAGGCGCCGGCGAATTCCAGGTGGACGGTGGGCATCAGCGCGCCTCCCTAAGGGGCGCGGGGCACGGTTTGCAAGGCATGCGCGGCTCGTTTGTGTTTCTCGTTGTAATGGGCAAGGATACCCGCCCCGCGCCGCGCTTTGCTGGCTCAATCAGGACTTTTTCCGGTTATTTCGGGACCATGCCCAACAGCCCCTCGATCACCGTGCATTACGCCCAGGGCATCCTCCAGGCCGCTACGCGCCTGGGCCTGCAACTGCCCGCCGACCTGCGCGAGCTGGGCCGCCAGGCGCGCATCCCGCTGGCGCGCCAGGACGAGCTGTGGGAGGGCCTGTGCGCCGCCAGCGCCGACCCGCTGCTGGGCCTGCGCCTGGGCAGCGCCCTGCAGGTCGGCCACCTGGACATGGTCGGCGCCCTGCTGATGAGCTGCGAGAGCTTCGGCGAAGCCCTGGAGGCGTTGCTGGAGTACTACCCGATCATCGCCGAGGGCAGCGAATTCGCCCTGCGCCGCGAGGCCGGCGGCGTGGCCCTGGTCTACCGCCCCAGCTACCGCGTGCGCCGCGAGGCGCGGGTGGAAGCGGTGCTGGCCAGCCTGGTGCGGCTGAGCGCCTGGATCACCGGCGAGCGCGTGCATCCACTGGCGTTGCGCATGGACCACAGCGCCCGTGGCGAAGCGGGCCGCTACCGCGAACTGCTGGGCCTGTTGCCCGACTTCAGCGCCGGCGAGGATGGCCTGCTGTTCGCCGAAAACGACCTGCAGGTGCCGCTGATCCAGGCCAACGCGCCCATGCGCGAACACCTGCGCCAGCTCGCCGACGCCCAGTTGCAGCGCCTGGGCGCGCAGAGCCTGGCGGCGCAGGTGCAGGGCCTGCTGCGCGAGCACCCGCAGTGGGGCAAGGAACGCATCGCCGAACGCCTGGGCCTCAGCGGGCGGCACCTGAACCGGCGCCTGGCCGAGGAGGGCAGCAGCTTCAAGCTGTTGCGCGAGCGGGTGCTGCACGCCATGGCCGAGCAACTGCTGCACGGCCCCGCGCGGCTGGCGGAAGTGGCCGAGCGCCTGGGCTTTTCCGACGAAAGCGCCTTCGCCAAGGCCTTCCGCCGCTGGAGCGGCATGACCCCCGGGCAGTTCCGCCAGGGCGCGGACTGACTCAGGCGTGGGCCGCCAGGGCGCGCAGGCGCTCGCCGGCCACCACGATCTTGCGCTGGCGGTGGCGGCCCTGGCCGGGGTTGAAGGTCTGCAGTTCGATGCGCTTGCGGAAGCAGTCCACCTCGTCTTCCTGCAGGGGGCGGCCCTCGGCGGTCAGCAGGTCGCGGCGGATGCGTTCGATGAAGTTGTTCAGGCGCGTCGGGTCGCGCCATTCGCTGGCCGGAATCGCCCAGGTGGTCAGCAGGCGCCGGTTTTCGTGGTCACGCAGCCTCAGCAGCAGGCCGCCGTCCGGGCGCTGCTGGAGGTCGACGCGGTAGTCGCTGAACTGTTCGCCGAGGAGTTGCGGGGCTTGGCTACGGTCGTTGTGCATGACGCTCTCCCTTGGTATCCGTGAAGCCGATGGGAGAGCCGTTGCAGCATGCGTTCCAGCTTCGCTTGAAAATTTTCTCTTTTTTAATCAGTCGGTTATTTGATAGCGATAGAGACGCGCCCGTGCATTTCGCACGATTGCACGAAGCCTGCACGGCAGAATGCAAGCTCAGTGCTGCTCGTCGATCACGCCTTCCTGGTGGGCGGCGGACAGGTGCGGTTCCTGGCCGCTGTCGACCGGGTCCAGCTCCACCAGTTCTTCCAGTTCGTCGGCTTCCCTGGTCACCACCGGATCGGGGTGCGGGGTATCCACGGGGCTTTTCATAGGGGCACTCCTGCAAGGGGCATCGCGGCCCTTACCTTTGCTCGGACCGCACGCAGGCGGGCGCGTGCGATCCATTTCATGCGCACAGTGTCGCGCGAAAACCCGCCCGCGCAAGGCGAGGCGAGGAACGGCAGGCAAGGCAAAGGGGCGGCTGCTAGAAGCCGCTGACTCGTCGGTGCCCCGGCTCGTCCAGGTGCATGCCGAAGGCCAGCTGGAAGAACTCGGCGAGCTGTTCGTCGAGCACCTCGCCGTCCAGCGAGTCCAGTTGCGCGCCCAGGCGGCGCATGCGCTGGCCATGGGTGGCGTACTGCTCGTGGACCAGGCCCTGGAGTTCGGTATCGGCGACGATGCGGTAGAAGCTCGGCTGCTGGCTGCCGCCCAGGCGGGCGAACAGGCACAGTTGCAGGTGGTCGTCCTCGTCCACGAGCAGTTCGACCTGGCAATCCAGGCCGCGGTCGCGGGCGAAGCGGCTGGCTTCCTCGAAGGCGGGCAGGGCCTTCTGCAGGACGTGGGTCTCGAAGGTGAAGAGGAAATCTTCCTCCGCGGGCCCCGAGGCCCTGGGTGCAGAGTCGTACATGCCGGCGGCTCCTGTGCGGGGGATAAGGAAACACGCAAACGGACCACGTAATCCCGGCGCCACACCTCGACCGCGCCGGACGACAACGCCCATGACACTTGTCTGGCGCCAATCTGTCAATGAGTTCCCCGGCATATGCGCGGCGCTGCAAATAGCCAGGGGTTCGAAGCAGGCCCGCTCAAGGCGCCGGCGCGCCGGCCAGGGCGGGGAAATCCTCCGGGGTCAGGGTTTCCCGCTCCAGCAGCAGTTGCGCGCCGGCCTCCAGGTCGGCGCGGCGTTGCTCCAACAGGGCCCGAGCGCGGCGGAAGGCTTCGTCGATCAGCTCGCGCACGCACAGGTCCACCTCGCGGGCGGTCTGCTCCGAGTAGTCCTTCTCGCGCAGCCCCGCCAGGTGGTCGTTGTCGCCTGCCAGATAGGGCGCGTTCTGCCGCTCCAGCACGGCCTGGCCGAGCTGCTCGCTCATGCCGAAGCGCGTCACCAACTGGCGGGCGATGTCGGTGGCCTTGGCCAGGTCGTCGGCGGCGCCGGTGGAAATCTCGTCGAACACCAGGGATTCGGCGGCGCGCCCGGCCAGCAGCACCACCATGCGGTCCTTGAGTTCCTGGCGGCCGATCAGGAAGCGGTCCTCGGTGGGCCGTTGCAGGGTGAAGCCCAGGGCGCCGATGGCGTGGGGGACGATGGAGACCTTGTGCACCGGGTCCATGCGCGGCAGCGAGGCCGCGGCCAGGGCGTGGCCCATCTCGTGGTAGGCCACTACCTTGCGCTCCTGCGGCAGCAGCAGCCGGCTGCGCCGCTCGGCGCCGGCGACGATGCGCTCCACCGCGGCGGTAAAGTCGGCCATGCCCACCGCCTCGGCGCCGCGCCGGGTGGCGCCGATGGCGGCTTCGTTGACCAGGTTGGCCAGGTCCGCGCCGGTGAAGCCGGTGGTGATGGCGGCGATCTGCCCGCAATCGAGGTCGGCGGCGGCGCTGACGCGTTTCAGGTGCACCCGCAGGATGGCCTCGCGGCCCCGGCGGTCCGGGCGGTCGATGAGGATCTGGCGGTCGAAGCGGCCGGCGCGCAGCAGGGCCGGGTCGAGCACTTCCGGGCGGTTGGTGGCGGCCAGCAGCACCACGCCTTCGCGCGGGTCGAAGCCGTCCAGCTCGGCGAGCAGCTGGTTGAGCGTCTGCTCCTTCTCGTCGTTGCCGCCGAAGGCGCCCAGCCCGCGCATCTTGCCCAGGGCGTCCAGCTCGTCGATGAAGATGATGCAGGGCGCGGCCTTGCGCGCCTGCTCGAAGAGGTCGCGCACCCGCGCAGCACCCACGCCGACGAACAGCTCGACGAACTCCGAGCCGGAGATGGAGAAGAACGGCACCCCGGCCTGGCCGGCCACGGCCTTGGCCACCAGCGTCTTGCCGGTGCCGGGCGGGCCCACCAGCAGAATGCCCTTGGGAATCCGCGCGCCCAGGCGGCTGTAGGTGGGGCGGTCCTTGAGGAAGGACACCACTTCCTGCAGCTCGGCCTTGGCTTCGTCGATGCCGGCCACGTCGTCGAAGGTCACCCCGGTGTCGCGCTCGACGAACACTCGCGCCTTCGACTTGCCGACGCTGACCATGCCGCCGAAGCCCTGTTTCTCGGCCAGCCCGCGGAAGAAGAACACCCACAGGCCGAAGAACAGCAGCACCGGCAGCAGCCAGCCCAGCAGCTTGGCCAGGCCGCTCTGGGTGACGCCGGAGAAGTCGACCTGGGCTTTCTCCAGCTCCGCCGCCAGCTGCGGCTCGACGCGGTTGGTGGTGAAGCGCGTGCGGCCCTGGATCGGCTCCTTGAGGGTGCCGCTGATGCGCTCCTGGTCGATGCGCAGGTCGGTGACCTTGCCGGCGTCCAGCAGGCGCTGGAATTCGCTGTAGGGAATCGGCGCCTCGGCCGAGTACTCGCCCAGCCAGTTCTGCACCAGCAGCATGGCCACGAAGGCCACGACGAAATAGCCGAGGTTCCATTGATGGTGCTTTTCCATGGCCATGCTCGCTCCCGTGCCTGCAGGGGAATGGATGCACGCCGGGCTCCGGCGTTGGCGCCATTGAGGCACGAACCGCGGCGCGGGAACTTGGCCGGGATCAAACAAAGGCGGAGGCGGCGTGTGCGAAGGATAGCCGCCGGGCTCAGTAGCCGCCGCGTTGCAGCTGGAAGCGGCGACCTGGCCGCCGCGCAGCAGGCTCCAGGGTGGCCCGAAGAGTGGCTAGCCGGGCGCCAGGCTCAGGGGCTTGGCCGGCCGCTGCTGTTCCGACAGCGCCATGTCCAGCGCCTGGCGCAGCTCCAGCGCCAGTTTCGCCACGGCGCGCAGGCTGTCCCAGTCGTGGCGGGGGATCTGCGGGATGGTCAGTTCCACGTCGCAGCTGTTGGGCGCTAGCAGTTGCACGGTCATCGAACCGTCCGCTTCGAGGGTGCACTGGCAGCGGTAGGGCGTGAAGCTGTCTTCGAGAATGCGTTTGGCCTGCAAATAGGTTTGCATCGGGTGGCTCCCGAGTTATCGACTTGATTGAAGCGGGTCCGCAGGGTACGGCGAAGCTGGGATCGGTCGTCCGATCACGCCGAAAAGCCGACGTCAGGAAATGAACAGTAGCTTGCTAGCGAGTTGCCGTTATAACGATTTCTCATCTGCAACCAGCGAACGCTCCTTTCGGCAACCGCCTCGCCGCCCGGCAGCGCCATGGCGGCAGGGGCAGGGCGGGCCCGGCGACGGACCCGGGGGAACGCGGTGAGCGCCTGGCCTTGCGCGGCTGGGACGATCCCTGGGCCACCCTGGCGCGACACTCTCCAACGCCTGACACGGCGGATGTGGCGGCAGTTGGGGGAGGCGCGCTAGGTGCCTGTGTGCGATTCACCCGGTTGTTTTTGTGGAGGTTTCAACGATGGATAATCGCGGACGGAGTCCGCTCCTACGGTTCCAGGAAGCACGGCTTTTCGTAGGATGGCGTTGAGCGAAGCGATACCCATCAGCAAGCTCAACCCATCCTACGAAAAGCGCCTCGGTGCAGTCGGCAAGACAGTTGCTCCTACATTGTTTTCCGGGTTATTCCCGCGAACGCGGGACGCGGCTCCATCGCGAACAGCGCTTGCGCTGGCCCGCAGGGGAATAACCCAATAGACAGTTACTTATAAGCGCATCCGGATATCGCAGCGGCAGGTATGTTTCAGGACTCCAGATAAAGAGCGGCTATCCACGGGCGGATATACGATATCGCCGTATAGAATTACCGGGCCTGGAATGATCGTTTGGACTACATGGACGTCGACAGCGGAACGCCTTCCTATAAATCCGTGCCGGTTCGGGTGATGCGCTCGGAAGTCAACTGAATCAAGTTGCCCAATATATAACCGGGGTGCAAATGGCACCCCGTTATTTTTCAGCCTTGCTTGCAGTTCGGAATAAAACCATTCGGCACGCGCGATGACGATTGTCATGCGCCCGCTATTATCTGGTAGTCTCGAACGCCCAACCGTGATGGTAGTTGCCAAGCAAAATGACAGAAGAACTCCCCAATCCCCAGGCAGTCGACAGTCCGATCACCAGTAGCGCGATCTTTCTCGTGATGACGCTGGTTTCCGGCGAGGAAAACCGCGACGCCGTGCGCGCATTGTGCGGGGATATCGCCGCCCTGGTGCGTTCGGTCGGCAAGCGGGCGCCGGCGGGCAATCTTTCCTGCGTCGTCGGCTTCGGTTCCGAGGCCTGGGACAGGCTGTTCGGCGCGCCTCGCCCGGCGGCGTTGCACACCTTCCGCGAAGTGGGTTCCGGCGAGCGCGTGGCCGTTTCCACGCCGGGCGACATCCTGCTGCACATCCGCGCGGACCAGATGGACCTGTGCTTCGAACTGGCGACCCAGGTGGTCATCCGGCTGGGCAAGGCGGTGGAAGTGGTCGACGAAGTCCAGGGCTTCCGCTACTTCGACATGCGCAGCATGGTCGGCTTCGTCGACGGCACCGAGAACCCTGCGGGCCGCGAGGCGGCCCACTTCACCCTGATCGGTGACGAGGACCCCGGCTTCGCCGGCGGCAGCTACGTCATCGTGCAGAAGTACCTGCACGACATGGCCGGCTGGAACCAGCTGTCCATCGAGGCCCAGGAGCGCATCATCGGGCGCACCAAGCTGTCCGACATCGAGCTGGACGAATCGGTCAAGCCGAGTTGCTCGCACAGCTCCCTCACCACCCTGGTCAAGGACGGCAAGGAAGTGAAGATCCTGCGCGACAACATGCCTTTCGGCCGGCCGGGGGCGGGGGAGTTCGGCACCTATTTCATCGGTTATGCCCGCTCTCCCGAGCCCATCGAGGAAATGCTGCAGAACATGTTCGTCGGGCGCCCGGCGGGCAACTACGACCGCCTGCTGGATTACAGCCGCGCGGTGACCGGCAGCCTGTTCTTCGTGCCTTCCGCCGACCTGCTGGAACAGCTCGGCGAATAACTTTCCCTATCCGGACGATTTTCCCGGAAACTTCCCCGGACTATTGCGGCGACTCACTTCGCCGCAATAGTTTCGCAGCAACTCTGAAGTTGCTCCGGCATGTTCCGCTGAGTTTCCGCCGTTTCATTGTTTTGTAACTATAGCGTCGTTGCTTATCATCTTTCGTTGCTTGGCTATCGTCGATTTCGTCTGGCGTTCTTCCACTTCCCGGACTATGGTGAACGGACGGTGTAATAGCCGTTCCTGCTTTTCGAGTTCTCCTGTCTCTTTCGTTTCGAAAAAAACAGTGCATGTCCAGGCTTCGGGTTCGTTATTGAACTCATCCACGGGTATGCGCTGCTGGAGATGCGGCCGCTCGATTACAAGCGCCCACTTGTTGCGTGGAGAAAGTTCATCATGGCGACTCTCTGTGAAATCTGTAATGCGCGACCCGCCGTTGCCCGCGTGACCGTCGTACAGAATGGCGAGCGCAAGTCGATGTCGATCTGCGACCACGACTATCGTCAGTTGATGCGGCACCAGAGCATGCTCAATCCGTTCGACTCGCTGCTGGGGGGCGGCGGGCTTTCGCGCTTCTTCGACAGGTTCGGCGGCGCGGGCGAGGAGGGCGATGGCTTCGGCATGGCCGCCGAAGTGCCCCGCGAGTCGGTCGATGCCACCGACGCCTTCAGCGCCCAGACCCTGGAGATACTCCAGCGAGCCGCGGAAAAGGCCCACGAACTCAGGCGCAACGAGCTGGACACCGAGCACCTGCTGTACGTGCTGGCCGATACCGACGTGGTGGTCGCCCTGCTCAAGGAGATGAAGCTGTCCCCGCAGGACATCAAGGGCTACATCGACCAGCACGCGCAGACCGGCAACGCCTCCGCCGATGCGCCGGTGGACCGCATGACCATCTCGCCGCGCCTGAAGAAGGCCTTCCAGCTGGCCTTCCAGGCCTCGCGGGATCTGGGGCATTCCTACGTCGGCCCGGAGCACCTGCTGATCGGCCTGGCCTCGGTGCCCGAGAGCCTGGCCGGCACACTGCTGAAGAAGTACGGCGTGACCCCCGAGACGCTGCGCCAGAAGGTGGTCAAGATCGTCGGCAAGGGCGCCGAAGACGGCCGCGTGGATACCCCCAGCGGCACGCCGACGCTGGACAAGTTCGGCCGTGACCTCACCCAGCTGGCGCGCCAGGGCAAGCTGGACCCGGTGCTGGGGCGGGCCCAGGAGATCGAGAACGCCATCGAGGTGCTGGCCCGGCGCAAGAAGAACAACCCGGTGCTGATCGGCGAGCCCGGCGTCGGCAAGACAGCGATCGTCGAAGGGCTGGCCCAGCGCATCGTCAACGGCGACGTGCCGGAAGTGCTGCGCGGCAAGCGCCTGGTGGAGGTGAACCTGAACTCGATGGTCGCCGGCGCCAAGTACCGCGGCGAATTCGAGGAGCGGGCCAAGCAGCTGATCGACGAAGTCACCGCCAAGCACGACGAGCTGGTGCTGTTCATCGACGAGCTGCACACCATCGTCGGCGCCGGGCAGGGCGGCGAGGAGGGCGGGCTGGACATCGCCAACGTGCTCAAGCCGGCCCTGGCCCGCGGCGAGCTGAGCCTGATCGGCGCCACCACGCTCAACGAGTACCAGAAGTACATCGAGAAGGACGCCGCGCTGGAACGCCGCTTCCAGCCGGTGTTCGTCCCCGAGCCGACGGTGGAGCAGACCATCGTCATCCTCCGGGGTCTGCGCGACAAGCTCGAAGCCCACCACCAGGTGACCTTCGCCGACGACGCCTTCGTCGCCGCCGCGGAGCTCGCCGACCGCTACATCACCAACCGCTTCCTGCCGGACAAGGCCATCGACCTGATCGACCAGGCCGCCGCCCGCGTGCGCATCGGCGCCACCTCGCGGCCGGCGGACATCCAGGAACTGGAGGCGGAGATCGCCCAGCTCAAGCGCGAGCAGGACTACGCCACCTCGCGCAAGCGCTTCGACGAGGCGAAGAGCTTCGAGGAGCTGATCGGCGAGAAACAGACGCAGCTGGAGGAACGCTCCGAGGCCTGGGAACGCAAGACCGGTTCCGAGACACTGGAGGTCACCACCTCGTCCATCGCCGAGGTGGTCTCGCGGCTGACCGGCATCCCGGTGGCGGAGCTGACCCAGGAAGAACGCCAGAAGCTGCTGAAGATGGAAGAGACGCTGCGCGAGCGGCTGATCGGCCAGGAGCACGCGGTGGTGGCGGTCAGCGATGCGGTGCGCCTGTCCCGCGCGGGCCTCGGCCAGGCCCACCGGCCCATCGCCACCTTCCTGTTCCTCGGCCCGACCGGGGTGGGCAAGACCGAGCTGGCCAAGGCGCTGGCGGAGAGCGTGTTCGGCGACGAGCAGGCGATCATCCGCATCGACATGTCCGAGTACATGGAGCGCCATGCCGTGGCCCGGCTGATCGGCGCGCCGCCCGGCTACGTCGGCTACGACGAGGGCGGCCAGCTGACCGAGCGCGTGCGCCGGCGGCCGTACAGCGTGATACTGCTGGACGAGATCGAGAAGGCCCACCCCGACGTCAACAACGTGCTGCTGCAGGTCTTCGACGACGGCCGGCTCACCGACGGCAAGGGCCGGGTGGTGGACTTCAGCAACACCATCATCATCGCCACCAGCAACCTCGGCGCCTCGATCATCATGGACAACCTCGAACGCCCCGAGGCCGAGCGCATGGACGACAAGGCGCTGCGCGACGAGCTGATGGGCGTGCTCAAGGGGCACTTCCGTCCGGAGTTCCTCAACCGCGTCGACGACATCATCGTGTTCCATGCGCTGTCCCGCGACGACATCCGCGCCATCGTCCGCATCCAGCTGCAGCGGGTGGTGCGCACGGCCGCCGCGCAGGACATCAGCCTGACGGTCGATGAGTCCCTGGTCGACCACCTGGTCGACGTGGGCTACCAGCCCGAGTTCGGCGCCCGCGAGCTGAAGCGGCAGATACGCCAGGAAGTGGAGACGCGCCTGGCGCGGGAAATCCTCGGGGACAAGGTGGTTTCCGGAGACAGCATCGCCCTGGGCTACGACAAGGAGGCCGGCAAGGTAACGCTGGAGAAGGGCGGCGCCCAGCCCCCGACGGCCGACGCGGAGCAGACCGGAACCTGAAGACGGGCGGACGGGTAGCGCTCCCGGCGGGCGCTACCCGTGCCGTCACCAGCGCTCGCCGGCATCGAAGCCCTGGCTCATTCAGCCTCCGGTCACCGTGGGGAAGAACGCCACCTCGTCGCCGCGGACTCATGGGCTTGCTTCATCGAGACTCAGGGGCGCGCGGGTCAGGGCGCCGGGCTGTAGAGCCTGGGCAGGCTGTGGTGGGGAAGGTGGATGAGGTTGAGCTGGTTGCGGCGCGCCCATTCCACGGTCAGGGCGGTGGGCGCCGAGAGGCTGACCAGGGTGCCGATGCGCGCCCGCACCGCCTTGTGAATGAGTTCCAGGCCGCAGCGGCTGGTGACGACGACGAAGCCCTCGGCGGGCTCGAAGCGCGCCTGGGCCATGGCGCCGATCAGCTTGTCCAGGGCGTTGTGCCGGCCGATGTCCTCGCGGCACAGGCGCACCTCGCCCTGGGCGTCGAGGTACAGGGCGGCGTGCAGGGCGCCGCTGTCGCGGGCGACCGTCTGGGCGGCGTTGATGCGCTCGCGCAGGCCCTCCAGCAGGCGCGCTTCCGGCAGCGGCGCCAGGCGCAGCGGGGTCAGCGCCGGCAGCGCCTGGTCCAGCGCTTCGACCCCGCAGATGCCGCAGCCGCTGGTGCCGGCCAGTTGCCGGCGGTGGTTCTTCAGCGCCCAGAAGGCGCGGTTGGTTATTTCGACCTGGGCCAGGTACGACTCGCCGGAACCGGTGATTTTTATATCGCGGATTTCATCCGGGGAAGTGACGATTTCATTGGTCAGGCTGAACCCCCTGACGAAGTCTTCCATATTACCTGGCGATATCATCATCACCGCCTGGTTGATGCCGTTATAACTGATGGCCAATGCCGTTTCCCGGGCAAGTACAGTCTCGCCGATTATCCAGCTCTCGCCCAACTCGACATAACTATAGGTTTGCGCGGGCGCGGGCGGCGCATTGATATCGGATATATCGGTTCGAGCTTCGTCGATCAGCTCCATCACGGCACCTTGTGTCTTATTGCCTGTTTTCAGGTTACGCAGGCGATCAAATAACGTCCAATCGCTTGTTCCGATCCGTCAATAAGACTCCTCTATGACGGAAACGACGCATTCGATGCAGGCCGGAAGTCGCTTTCACGGCCGGGTTCGATGGGGCCGCTCTGCGCCGCCAGCAGCATTTCTGGGCTGTTCAGGTTCTGCAGGCACAGGGCGGCCCTTGGCCTTTCCTCCCATTCTCCGGCCCTTTCCACCGGCGAGCAGAAGTCTGGAGCAGGGTATTTCGATAGTGCTCATGCTCGTTGTATCCGAAGGCTCGGAATCGAAGGCGGAAAACTGCAGAACTTGCAGCGGATGCGTCCAATTGCAAATGCTTACCGGAAGATAGATGCGCCTTATCGGGAACACTCTTCTTGTCGATAGAAGCCTCCGATCGGAGGGTTTGCCATATCGATTGGACGACGCCGGTCTTTGTCTCTAGTTTCCACGGAAACTTCCAACTGGAGCGATGCCCCGTGAGTGTCAAACCGAATACGGAATTCATTCCACTGAACATCGCGGTATTGACCGTCAGCGATACGCGAACTTTCGAAAACGATACGTCGGGCGAGTTGCTGGCGAGCCGCTGCGTCGAGATCGGCCATCGCCTGGTGGCGCGCGTGCTGCTCAAGGACGACCTCTACCGGATACGCGCGCAGGTCGCCGCCTGGATCGCCGAGGAGGAGGTGCAGGTGGTGCTGATCATCGGCGGCACCGGCTTCACCGGCCGCGACAGCACCCCGGAGGCCGTCGCCTGCCTGCTGGACAATCAGGTCGAAGGCTTCGGCGAGCTGTTCCGCGCGCTGTCGATCCTCGACATCGGCAGCTCCACCGTGCAATCCCGCGCCCTGGCCGGCCTGGCCAACGGCACCCTGGTGTGCTGTCTGCCGGGCTCCACCGGGGCCTGCCGGACGGCCTGGGAGGGCATCCTGGTCGAGCAGCTCGATTCGCGGCACCGCCCCTGCAACTTCGTCGCGCACCTCAAGCCCGGCAACGCCTGCGGGCCGCGCCAATGAGGGGCGCGGTGCCGATGCCGGTCGACGAGGCCCTGGGCCGCCTGCTCGACCTGGCGCAAGGCTCGCCCGCCGATATCGAGGAACTGGAGCTGGCCCTGGCCGATGGCCGCGTGCTGGCGCGCAACCTGTTCGCGCGGACCGACTCGCCGCCCTGGGCCAACAGCGCCATGGACGGCTATGCCTTCAGGCTTGCAGACCTGGACGGGCGGGCGTTGCGCATCTCCCAGACGATCTTCGCCGGCCAGGCGCCGGTGCCGCTGGAGCCCGGCACCTGCGCGCGCATCTACACGGGCGCGCCGCTGCCGGCAGTGGCCGACGGCTTGCTGGAAGTCCCGGCGGGTAGGACCTTCGCGGCGGGGGATTGGCTGGACTTCCTGCCGTTCGACGGGCTCTGGGGCGCGGCGAATGGCACGCGCTGAGCTAGCGCCGGTGATGGAGGATGGGGGAGTGGCTGCGCGGGTCGTTCAGGGTGGGCAGATACCTTTGGACCTGCTGACGCACTGCGTGCTCCAGCAAAAGGGCGCTGCAGGCGAGCACGGCTTCTCGTAGGGGCGAGCTTGCTCGCGAACCGCATGGCACCGAACCTGTTCGCGAGCAAGCTCGCTCCTACGAAGAGCATCCTGGTGCGGCCTTCTACAAAGGTGGCTTTTGGGCCCAGCCCTGAAGGGAGAGGGGCTCCTGGCTCTCGCCCTTCAACCAACACTCACAACCCGACCTGGAACTTCGAACTTGCAGGTAACGCTCATCAGGAAGG
This sequence comes from Pseudomonas sp. M1, assembly GCF_022760135.1. NCBI lineage: Bacteria > Pseudomonadati > Pseudomonadota > Gammaproteobacteria > Pseudomonadales > Pseudomonadaceae > Pseudomonas > Pseudomonas sp. M1. The sequence continues at coordinate 3,476,820 of NZ_CP094343.1, read as the reverse complement.
GGACGGATAGTTCGAATATTTCATCAGCGCCGGAATACCACTGCGGGCGTTGGCGGTCGCGGCCAGTTGGCGTTCTTCGGCGCTCGCGTATTCGCGGTCCCAGGCCAGCACCTTGGGCGTCATCAACTTGTGCCAGAGCGGCGGGAGCATGGCGACGATGATGGTGGTCAGGTAGCCGCCGACCATCATCGGTGCATCGGGGAAGGGCTTCAGGTCCTGGTAGGGCACCTCGCCCTGGGCGTGGTGGTGGGAGTGGCGGGTCAGGTTGAACATGGTCCAGGAGCTGATGCGCTTGTTGGTGTTCCAGGAATGCCGCGGCTGCACGGGGGTGGCCGGGTTGCGCACCATGCCGTAGTGCTCCATGTAGTTGACGATCTCCAGCAGGGCCTTGCCCCACAGCGCGCAGGCGATGAAGAACAACGCGGCGGGCCACTGGCCGATGGCGTAGGCCGCGGCCACCAGCAGCAGGCTCATGCCGTGCCCGCGCAGCACCGCGTTGCGCCAGCCGAGCAGCCAGTAGCCCTTGCGCGCCAGGCGCTGCTTCTCGATGTGCCAGGCGCTGAGGTTGCCGCGCAGGGTCGAGATCAGCACGTGGGCGTAGACGTTGCGCCCGCGCGGCGCGGTGGCCGGGTCCTCGGTGGTGGAGACGTAGCGGTGGTGGCCGTAGACGTGCTCGATGGAGAAGGTGGTATCGAAGCTGAACGCCAGCAGCCAGCGGCCGATGAGCATGGAGACCGGGTCCCAGGTGCGGTGCGTCAGCTCATGGGCGGTGATGGTGCCGATGGTGCCGATCATCAGGCCGGTGAGGACCCAGGCGCAGAGGTGCTGGCCAAGGTTGGTGGTGTCCCGGGCGGCGATCAGGTCGTAGCCCGTCGCCTGGCCCAGGGCGGCGCCGAAGCCGAGGAAGTCGCCGTCGCTGACGCCCCAGAGCGCCGCGAAGACGATGAAGCACAGCAGCGGCAGGGCCAGCCACAGCTGGAAGGTGAGGATGCCCGGGTGATGGAACTCGGGCGTGCTGGTGTCGTCGCCGCAGACCAGGTCGCCGACCACGTAGAGCGTCAGCACGGCGGCCAGGCCATAGGCGATCCAGGGACCGCCGGCGAGCAGGGCGGCAGCCGAGCACAGTCCGACGGCGTGGAACAGGAAGTACTTGAGGTAGTGCAGCGCTTTCATGGGCATCTGTCTCTCTTGTTATTGGGTTTCGGGTTACAGGCTTGCGGGTTGCGTGGCTGCGCTTTCCGGGGCGGCATGGGGAGCCTGTTGCAGCGTGAAGCGGTCGGCATGGATGTTTTCGCGGGCCACGCCATGCCGTTGCAGCAGGGCGCTGGCGCTGTCGATCATCCCCGGCGGCCCGCACAGGTAGGCGTGGCTGCCGGCCTGCAGCAGCACCGGTATCTGTTCGCTGACCAGGCCCCGCGCGCCCTCCCAGGCGGCGTGGCGGTCCGCTTCGGAAAGCACCGGGACGAAGTGGAAGGGCCCGGGCCACTGCCGGGCGAGCGCCTGGATTTCCTCCAGGGCGTAGAGGTCGTGCTCCTGCCGGGCGCCGAACAGCAGGGTGACCGGGCGTCGCACGTTGCCGGCCAGCGCGTCCTGGAGGATGGCCAGCAGCGGGGCCAGGCCGCTGCCGCCGGCCACCAGCAGCAGCGGGGCGTCGGCCGGGCGCAGGTGGAACTGGCCCAGCGGGCCCTTGAGGCTCGCGCCCTGGCCGACCAGCGAGTGGCTATCGACCAGCGTGGTGAGCCGGCCGCCAGGCACCTTGCGGATGAAGAAGCTGACCTTGGCGTCGGCCCGCGGGGGCGAGGCGAAGGAGAAGCTCCGGGCGTGATTGGGCAGGCAGTCGAGGCTGAGCTCGGCGTACTGCCCGGCCTGGTAGGGCAGGCCCGTTTCGAGCTGGAGGGTCAGGCGGGTGATGTCGTGGGTGAGGCGCTCCTGCGCCACTACCTTGCCGCGGACCTGGCGGGCCTCCTGCTGCGCGCTGTCGACCTCGATGCTCACGTCGCCGCGCGGCACGCTCTGGCAGGCCAGGATATAGCCCTGGTCGAGTTCCTCGGCGCTGAGGATGTAGCCGGTCTCGGTCAGTTCCCTGACCTTGCCCTGCAGCAGCCGGCACTTGCAGCTGGCGCAACCGCCGACGCGGCAGCTGTGGGGGAAGTCGATGCCGTTGCGCAAGGCGGCTTGCAGCAGGGTCTCGCCGGGCTCGACACGGATGCTGGCGCCGTTGATCGAGGCGTTTGCCGCACGGTTTCTGTTCAGGAAGGCAAACATGCGTCCTCCGTTCTGATCGTTGTGGGTCGGGACGCTTCAATGCTAGGGACGGCGGCGGGCGGCGGAGAGGTTCCCGATTGACATTCCAGGGGTCATTTGTTGACATCTTCGCGCCCCTGGAACCCTGTGAGGTCGAGCCCTTGTCGGACTTCGTGTTGCCAATGCCCTACCTGCGGCAGATCGCCGAGCAGCTGCGGGCCATGCAGAAGGACGCGCAGGCCTGGTTCGCCCGTAGCGGCCTGGACGAGCGCCAGCTCGACGAGCCGGGCTTCCAGCTCGGTTTCCCGCAGTTCCAGCAACTGCTGCGCGACGCCATCGCGCTGACGGCCGAGCCGGCGCTGGGGCTGCTGATCGGCGAGCGCCTGGTGGTCAACACCCACGGCATCCTCGGCTACGCGGCGATGCAGAGCGGCACCCTGCGCCAGGCCCTGGAACTGCTGCAGCGCTACCTGGCGCTGCGCACCACGCTGTTCAGCCTGAGCTACGAATGCGATGAGCGGGCAGGGCAGGTGCAGGTGCGCTTCCAGCCCGGCTATGCCCTGGGCGACATCGAGCGCACGGTGCTGGAGGCGGTGATGCTGGCGGTCAGCAACATCTTCGCGGCGATGACCCTCGGCAGTTGCCCGCTGCTCCAGGTCAGGCTGCCGTTCGCGGAGCAGCCCTACGCCGCGCTGGCCGAGGAGCTGTTCCGCTGCCCGGTGGCCTACGGGCAGCCCTGGGCCGGCTTCAGCCTGGACCTGGCGGTTATCGACCAGCCGCTGAAGCTGGCCGACCCCGCGGCCTTCCGCGAGGCCGAAGCCATATGCCGGCGGGAGCTGGAGCGGCTGGGCGAAACCGCCTCCATGGGCGCCCGGGTGCGGCGCGCCATGCTGGAGAAGCACAACGGCTTCCCCAGTCTGAAGGTCACCGCGCGCCTGTTCCACATGACGCCGCGCACCCTGCACCGCTACCTGCTGGCGGAGGGAACGTCATTCAAGCTGATCCTCGAGGACGTACGCCGCACCCTGGCCATCGAGCACCTGAAGGCCGGCCACCTGAGCATCGAGGAGATCGCCTACACCCTGGGCTACACCGACCTGGCCAACTTCCGCCGGGCCTTCAAGCGCTGGGAGGGCATGCCGCCCTCGGCGTACCGTGCCGCTCAGCTGAGGACGTAGTCGACCGGCTGCAGGGGCGGCGGCAGGTCCCTGTAGCCCAGGGCGCCGAGGATGTCGCGCTCGATGACGCGGACCATGGCGTCGGTGGGCAGGTCGTTCTCTTCGCGGCCGAAGGGGTCTTCCAGCTCGTTGCTGATGGCGTCCAGGCCGAAGAAGGTGTAGCTGACGATGGTGGTGAAGATGGGCGCCATCCAGCCCAGCGGCTCGGCCATGGCGAAGGGCAGCAGTATGCAGAAGATGTAGATGGTGCGGTGCAGCAGCAGGGTGTAGGGGAAGGGGATGGGCGTGGCCTTGATCCGCTCGCACACGCCCTGGGCATCGGTGAAGGCGGCCAGGCGCTGCTCCAGGGTCACGTAGCGCCATTCGCTGATGCGCTTCTCTTTGGCCAGCTGCGAGCAGACGCTGCCGATGTGCTGGAGGATGCCGTCGGTGATGTTGTGCGCGGCGATCGGCGTGTCGCTGGCGAGCCAGGGGCGGGCGGCCTTCAGCTCGTCCTCGTTGCGCAGCCGCGCGTTGAGCGCGTGGGCGTAGCCGCAGAGCGCGCGCAGCAGGCGTTCGCGCAGGGCGGCGTCGCTGATGGCGACGCTCTCGCGGATGAACGAGCGCATGTCGATGATCACCTTGCCCCAGGTCTTGCGGCCTTCCCACCAGCGGTCGTAGCAGGCGTTGTTGCGGAAGCTCATGAAGATCGACAGCGACAGCCCCAGCAGGGTGAAGGGCGTGGCGTTGACCCGCGCGAAGAACGCCGGATGGCGGCTTTCGACGAGCACGATCAGCGAAGCCAGCAGGGTGACCAGCAGGCTGCGGAAGGCGATGCGCTTGGCGATGGAGCCCTTGAGCGTGAACAGCACGCGCAGCATGTCGGGTTGCGATTGGACGATCATGGCGATTCCGGAAGGGGCGGCTAGCCGCCGGTCATGTTCATGAAGCGCAGGATTTGCACTTCGCCGCCAATCTCGAAATGGTGGCGCTGGGGCTTGAGCCGCATGGCCTGGCGGATCGCCTTGTCCAGCCGTTCGGCGTCGCCGGGGTGGGCGCGCAGCACCTGCTTGAGGTCGGCCGAATGCTCGTTGCCCAGGCACAGCAGCAGGCGGCCCTCGACGGTCAGGCGCACGCGGTTGCAACTGCCGCAGAAGTTGTGGCTGTGCGGTGAGATGAAACCGATGCGGATTTCCGGCGCCTCGGCCAGGCGGCAGTAGCGCGACGGGCCCTGGGTGGATTCGGCGGATTCGATGAGGGTGAACCGCTCGCCGATGCGCTGGCGCACCTCGTCGCTGGAACAGTAGGACTCGCCGCGCTGGTGCTCGCTGATCACGCCCAGGGGCATTTCCTCGATGAAGGAGATGTCCAGTTGGCGGTCGATGGCGAAGCGCACCAGGTCGACCACCTCGTGGTCGTTGCGGCCCTTGAGCACCACGCAGTTGAGCTTGGTGTGGCGGAAGCCGGCGCGGCGCGCGGCGTCGATGCCGGCGATCACCTGCTGCAGGTCGCCGGTGCGGGTAAGCGCCTTGAAGCGCTGCGCATCCAGGCTGTCGAGGCTGATGTTCAAGCGCGCCAGGCCGGCGTCGTGCAGCGGCTGCGCCAGGCGCTGCAGCTGCGAGCCGTTGCTGGTCATGCACAGCTCGCGCAGGCCGGGGAGGGCGGCGATGCGCGCGCACAGCTCGACGATGCCCTGGCGCACCAGGGGCTCGCCGCCGGTGAGGCGGATCTTGCGCGTGCCCAGGGCGACGAAGCGCTCCGCCACGCGGTACAGCTCGTCGAGGGTGAGGATGCGCTGGCGCGGCAGGAACTGCATGTTCTCGGCCATGCAGTACACGCAGCGGAAGTCGCAGCGGTCGGTTACCGACATGCGCAGGTAATCGATCTTCCGATTGAAACCGTCGATGAGTTCGCCAGTATTTTCATTCAATTCCGAGTTGCCTCTCGAAGTGGTCGTTCATTGCTCTTTGCACGCAAGCGTTGGCATCTTTTTATTAATGCTCTGGCGATCTTCGAGGTGAGGCTAGTCAGTTCGCCCAGGGGCGTCAAATTGCTTTTGATTACCGGTTGATAAGAGTGGTCTATCAAGCGCCTTAATTGTCCATTCCGCCCTTCTACTGCGGACATTCCAGGCCTGATAGATGGTTCTGATCAAGGTTTAATTTATTTCGATTGGACGCAATCTCCGCTTCTCAATAGCCTGATGTCACAAGGCGAACCAATGTCTTTCCAGCTTTCAGGCCGATTGTTCGAAAAAAGGCCCTGGAAATTGGACCTGAACACAACTCACCCGGTGTTGCGAACAGCAAGTTTCGCGCAAGGAAGTTGCTCGCTCAGCGTTCCGATATTGGCGTGCTTTTAGCGTCGCCTTTTTCTGCCTGAGAACTTTCATTCTCTGCGTGTAATCGAGGAATGCCTGAATGAGCCAAGACGAACATATAAGGCGCTACACCGGACCGGCCGCCGGCTGGGGCGCGCTCAAGAGCGTGACCAAGAGCTGGCTGGGCAGCGAGAACGCGGTCAAGAACCTGCGGGCGATGCTCAAGACCAACCAGAACAGCGGCTTCGACTGCCCCGGCTGCGCCTGGGGCGAGTCGCCCGAGAACGGCCTGGTGAAGTTCTGCGAGAACGGCGCCAAGGCGGTCAACTGGGAATCCACCGGGCGCTCCGTCGACCCCGACTTCTTCGCCAAGTACAGCGTCAGCGCGCTGGCCGGGCAGAGCGACTACTGGCTCGAATACCAGGGTCGCCTGACCCACCCCATGCGCTATGACGCGGCCACCGACCACTACGTGGAAACCACCTGGGACGAGGCCTTCGCCCTGATCGCCCGGCACCTGAAGGCGCTGAAGTCGCCGGACGAGGCGGAGTTCTATACCTCCGGCCGGGCCAGCAACGAGGCGGCCTTCCTCTACCAGCTGTTCGTCCGCGCCTTCGGCACCAACAACTTCCCCGACTGCTCGAACATGTGCCACGAGGCCAGCGGCCTGGGCATGGCGGAAACCCTCGGGGTGGGCAAGGGCACCGTGGTCTTCGACGACCTGGAAAAGGCCGACGCCATCTTCGTCATCGGCCAGAACCCCGGCACCAACCACCCGCGCATGCTCGAACCGCTGCGCGAGGCCGTGCACCGCGGCGCCCAGGTGATCTGCATCAACCCGCTGAAGGAACGCGGCCTGGAGCGTTTCCAGCACCCGCAGCACCCCTTCGAGATGCTCAGCAACGGCTCGGAGCCGACCAACACCGCCTACTTCCGCCCGGCCCTGGGCGGCGACATGGCGATGTTCCGCGGCATGGCCAAGTTCCTCCTGCAGTGGGAGCGCGAGGCCCAGGCCAACGGCGAGCCGCCGGTGTTCGACCATGCCTTCATCCGCGAGCACACCAGCGGCCTGGACGACTACCTGGCGGCGGTGGACGCCACCAGCTGGGCGCACATCGTCGGCCAGTCCGGCCTGAGCCTGGCCGAGATCGAGCTGGCGGCGCGCATGTACCGCCGCGCCGAGCGCGTGATCATGTGCTGGGCCATGGGCCTGACGCAGCACCGCCACTCGGTGCCGACCATCCAGGAGGTGGTCAACCTGCAACTGCTGCGCGGCAACGTCGGCAAGCCCGGCGCCGGCCTGTCGCCGGTGCGCGGCCACAGCAACGTGCAGGGCGACCGCACCATGGGCATCGACGAGAAGCCGCCGACCTGGCTGCTGGATGCCCTGGAGAAACGCTTCAAGTTCAAGGCGCCGCGTGGCCACGGCGACAACGCCGTGCTGGCCATCCAGGCCATGGAAGCCAGGCGCGCCAAGGTGTTCCTGGCCCTGGGCGGCAACTTCGCCCAGGCCACCCCGGACACCCCGCGCACCCACGCCGCGCTGCGCAACTGCGAGCTGACCGTGCACATCGCCACCAAGCTCAACCGCTCGCACCTGGTCACCGGCCGCGACGCGCTGATCCTGCCGTGCCTGGGCCGCACCGAGGTCGACATGCAGGCCGAAGGGCCCCAGGGCGTCACCGTGGAAGACACCTTCAGCATGGTGCACATCTCCCACGGCCAGCTGAAGCCGCGCTCGCCGCACCTGCGCTCGGAACCGGCGATCATCGCCGGCATCGCCAAGGCCACCCTGGGCAACCGCCCGATCGACTGGGACTGGGCCATCGCCGACTACGGGCACATCCGCGACCTGATCGCCGACGTCATCCCCGGCTTCGCCGACTTCAACGCGCGGCTGCAGCACCCCGGCGGCTTCCACCTGGGCAACGACGCGGCCGAGCGGGTCTGGAAGACCGCCAGCGGCAAGGCCGGCTTCACCCCCAGCGAACTGCCGCTGGAGCTGGTCAACCAGGCGGTGCTGGCCCGCGGCGAGCGGCCCGACCTGATCCTCCAGACGCTGCGCTCCCACGACCAGTACAACACCACCCTGTACGGCCTGGACGACCGCTACCGCGGGGTGTTCGGCCTGCGCGAGGTGGTCTTCGCCAACGAGCGGGACATCCGCCGCCTGGGCTTCGAGCCGGGCGAGAAGGTCGACCTGGTGTCGCTCTGGGAAGACGGCATCGAGCGCCGCGTCCACGGCTTCCAGCTGGTGGCCTACGACCTGCCGGCCGGGCAGGCCGCGGCCTACTACCCGGAGACCAACCCGCTGGTGCCGCTGGAAAGCTATGGAGAGCGCACCTTCACGCCAACTTCCAAGTTCATCGCGATCAGGCTGGAGAAGGCCCGGGAAGACAATCGGATCCATTCGACTGTCGCCTGAGGCGGACTCCCAAACTCCCCGCGAGCCGCACGACAGCTGGCGGTGGCCGGAGCCTTGCCATGAAGAACGATCCTCGACAACCAGGCGTTCGTGGAATCGCCCCGCGAGCTGATGGGCGAGCACGACGGCGAAATACCAGAAGGCCGGGGGTGATGGGTATCGCATCGCTCAACACCATCCTGCGTCGGCATTTCGCCGGCGCCTGCTCATCCGTGAATCACGCCGGGCGGCGTGGCTGGTGAGTCCTGGAACGTAGGAGCAACTGTTCTTGCCGGCTGCGCCGAGGTGCTCTTCGTAGGATGGGTTGAGCTTGCGAAACCCATGCGGCCACGGTGATGGGTATCGCTTCGCTCAACCCATCCTACGGGGCTTCCCTGGCGTTGTAGGGCTCCGTCCGCGATTATCCGTACGGCGCTATTTCTTGCCCGGTGTCAACACCACGCTGGCCTCGCTGGTGAGCACCCGGAAGGTGAAGGTCTCCAGGAAGTACAGCTCCACGCTCGTCGCGCTGTGGCTGGCATAGCCGATGGAAATGTCCTGGCCGATGTCCAGCTCGAAGTCCCCGCCGCGCGTGCTGAGCACGAAGCCGCCTTCCAGCGCCGGGGCCCAGATGATGCCGCCGTCCACCTGCTGCTCCATGTGGTGGAAGACCGGGTAGCCCTCGTCGCTGCCGCCACTCGCCGCGGTATAGGCGTCCGCGCCCAGCACCAGCGCATAGGGGCCGTTGACGCCGGCCAGGCGCAGCTGGCTCAGCGCCTGCGCCACTGCGCCGGAGTAGCCGCGCACGTTGGCCGGCAGCACCACGCCGGCGTTGCTGCTGGCCTGGCGGATGCCCTGGATGCCGGCCGCGGCGTAGCCATCGAACACCGCGCGGTCCTCGGCGAAGGCCAGCTTGCGGGCGGCGTCCTTCAGCGGGTCCCAGTCCGAATCGTCCGAACCGCGCTCCACGTCGTCGATGGCCTGGCGGCTCAGCTCGAAGGGCACGCGCAGCTCGACGATCGCCCGGGCATCGCGCTGGGCGGCCTGGATGCCTTCCGCCGGGGCCTGCAGCGCATGCAGGTGGCCGGTGCCCACCGCGGACAGGCCGAGGCCGCCCGGCTGCGGCACGTCGACCACGCGGCGGGCCGCGAGGTGGCGCTTGAGGGTGCGCGTGGCCTCTTCGTCGATCTGGGCCCAGGCCTTGTCGGAGATGGGGGCGAGTTCACGGTGCAGGTTATTCATTGCCTGATTCCTTTAGTGAGCCAATGCCGAGGGAGCCGTCGCGGGGCGCCAGCGGAGGCACGCCGTCCTGCGCGGGGAGGGCAGGGGCGGCAGCTACGCTGGCGTCCGGGGTTACCTGTTCGAGAAAACTGGCCGAAGGCACGAAGAACAGGCTGCCGGTCACCGCGCGGCTGAAGTCCAGCAGGCGGTCGTAGTTGCCCGGGGGCAGGCCGATGAACATGTTCTTGAGCATCCGTTCGATGCGCCGCGGCGAACGGGCGTAGCCGATGAAATAGGTGCCGAACTCGCCCTTGGCGATATCGCCGAAGGGCATGTTGTCGCGCAGGATCTCCAGTTGTTCGCCGTCTTCGACGATCGTGGTCAGGGCGTTGTGCGCGTTGCTCGGCTTGACGGCGTCGTCCAGCTCTATGTCGGAGAGCTTGTGCCGGCCGATGATCCGCTCCTGCTCGGCCACCGGCAGCGCGTTCCACCGGGCCAGGTCGTGCAGGTACTTCTGCACGACGACGTAGCTGCCGGCGACGAAGTTCTCGTCCTCGCCGGCGATCAGGGTGGCGTCCAGCGCGGCCTGGCCCGCCGGGTTCTCCGTGCCGTCGACGAAGCCCAGCAGGTCGCGGGCATCGAAGTAGCTGAAGCCCTGCACCTCGTCGGCGGTGGCCACGGCGTCGCCGAGGCGGGCCATGATCTGCGTTTCCAGCTCGAAGCACAGGTCCATGCGCTCGGCGCGGATGTGGAACAGCAGGTCGCCCGGGGTGGATACGGCGTGGTGCGCGCCCTGGATTTCGCGGAAGGGGCGCAGCTCCCGCGGCCTGGGCTGGCCGAAGAGGCGGTCCCAGGCCGCCGAGCCGAAGCCCATGACGCAGGACAGCAGCCCCTGCGGGGCGCGGAACCCGATGGCCCGCAACAGGCCGGGCATGTCGGCGCACAACGCGCGCACGGCGGTTTCGCCGGCCTGGCCGGGGTTGATCGTCAGCACCAGGAAGATGGCGGCCCGGCTCAGCGGGGCGGTGACCGACTGGGGAACGGCTGTGGACACGCGTTGCTCCTCTTGCAGGCTCATTTCAACGGGTAGGACCGGGCGCCGGGCGTGAAGCCGGTCGACGACTATCGGCTTGCGACACCGAGGAAGATGTTTCAGTAAAGTTCATGTTGCTTTTGCAGGCCAATGCAGCATCTCCGGCAGACTCCGAGCACATTGGCCAGCCTCGGCCGTTCGCCAGTTGTAAATCAGCCTGACGAAACGTCCATAAAGCTCACTTGTTCCCTTCCCGGAAGCCCCTCAACCTGTCGACCCGTTTCCCAGGGGAGCCAACCCGATGAACCCTCGTGTGCTCTGTCCGTCCATGTCGTCGCTGCTGGCGTTCGAGGCTTCCGCCAGGAACCGCAGTTTCACGCGTTCTGCAAAAGAGTTGTGCCTGAGCCAAAGCGCGGTGAGCCGGCAGATACAGGTGCTGGAAGAGTCGCTCGGGGTGACGCTGTTCGAGCGGACGGGGAGGCATATCCTGCTGACCGAGGCCGGCAAGCACTATGCCGAGGATGTCGCCGCCGCGCTGGCTGCCATACGCCAGGCGACGGAGCGGGTGATCCGCCTGGGGCGCCACGCGGCGACGCTGAACCTGGCGGTGCTGCCGGCGTTCGGCTCCAAGTGGCTGCTGCCGCGGCTGCCGCGCTTCTATTCGGCAAATCCCGGCATCCAGGTGCATATCCACTCGCGGGTCGGCCCCGTCGATTTCGACGGCGAGCTGGATGCGGCGATAGTGGTGGGCGAGGGGGGCTGGCAGGGCCTCGCCGCCTACCCACTGTTCGAGGAGGAACTGGTGCCGGTGGTCAGCGGGCGGGCCCGCCTGCCGGAACCCCTCCGGCAGCCCGCCGACCTCGCCGCGCTGCAGCTCTTGCGGGTGGTGGCCAGGCCCGACCTGTGGCGCGACTGGTTCCGGGCACAGGGCCTGGGCGGTGAAGCGCTGAGGCTCGGGCCGCAGTTCGAACTCACCGCCCACCTGCTCCAGGCGGTCTGCGCCGGCCTCGGCGCCGGGCTGGTGCCGCGCTTCCTGGTGGAGGACGAACTGGCCAGCGGAGCGCTGAGGATTCCGCTCGACTCGGCGCGGCTGCGCGGCACCGGCTATTACCTCGTCGCACCGGGCCACAGGGTCCACGACGAGGCTTTCCTGGCATTCAGGGACTGGCTGCTCGGCGAGCTGTAGCCCTCAGCGCGGTTCCAGGGCGGCGCGGGAGTCGCGCCGGGCCAGCCGGGCGAGCAGCGTCTCGACTTCCTCTGTCGCCCGCTCCGACAGCGGTGTGAACGGGCGCCGCTGGCGATCGCTGCGCAGCAGGCCACGGCGCATCAGCACGTACTTGCGCACGGCGAGCCCTACGCCGGGCTGCTGTTCGTAGCGCAGCAGCGGCAGATGCGCATCGAAAAGGTCCAGGGCCTGCTCGATGTTGCCGGCGCGGACCGTGGCGAGCATCTCGCAGAGCATGTCCGGGAAGCAGTAACCGGTGTTGGCCCCGTCCGCCCCGCGTCGAAGCTCCTGGTCCAGGAACAGGGCATTGTTGCCGCAGAGGATGGAGATGCGCCGCATGCTGCCTTCGGCTTCGAAGCGGCGCAGCGCGCTGATCTTCTCCAGGCCCGGCCAGTCCTCGTGCTTGAGCATCACGCAAGTGTCGAGTTCGTTGACGATGCGCCGGATGACGCCCGGCGACATCTGCACCGAGAAGGTCAGCGGGTAGTCCTGCAGCACGAACGGGACGTCGCTGCCGATGGCCTCCACGGCCTGGTGGTAGTAGCCGACGATCTGGTCGTCGGTCCGCAGCGTATTGGGCGGGGCGATCATCACCCCGGCGGCGCCGCGCTCCATGACTTCCCGGGTGAGCGCGCGCATCGCCGCGAAGCCCGGCGCCGTCACGCCCACCACCACCGGCAGGTCGCCGGCGCGGCGGATCATCCGCGTGGCCACCTCCAGCGATTCGCCGTGTTCCAGCTTCGCCGCTTCCCCCAGTTGCCCGAGCACGGTGATGCCGCTGGCGCCGGAGGACAGGTAGAAGTCGATCAGTCGGTCGATAGAGGCGTGGTCGACGCTGCCATTCTCGAGAAACGGCGTCGGGGCTATCGGATAAACGCCTTGGGCATGGGCGGTCAGTCGCATCGGGTGCTCCTTGGAGGCTTGGGTTGCAGGGCGAACCCAGACTAGGCCGCGCCCGGGGCTTTTCCAAAACGGGCAAAACTCATGGAACCCATGCGTTTCGCGAAGGCGGGCGAGGGCGCGAACGGCCTCTTCGGAACAGCCCAGAAGCCGCACGGCCATGGGCCTGCGCGGGCTTTGCCGGAACCGTTCATGGCGTTTACAGGTGGCCAAAAAAAGTGACTTGTTGGGCCCCGTCCTCGGGGGCATTGTGAGTCCACGGCGGTCGCTCCTGTAATCCGTTTTTACCGGAGCGGCCATTGCTGAACCGAAGTGAAGAACAAGAACGAATTCCTGCCGTACCCATGACCACTGCCCAATCCTCCAAGAACAATTCATCGAGGGCGTTCGAGTATGAAGAATCGTAAGTCAGGCCAGTTGATCATCAGCATGCTGGCGTTGCTGGGAGCCTCCATCGCCACGGTCCAGGCGGCCGTTCCCGAGGTGGCCGAACCGGTGAAGATCTCGTTCATCAACTCATCGGATTCGGACTTCATCGCCGCCGTGTACGGCCAGGCGCTCAAGCAGGCGGGCTACGAGGTCAAATACGTCACCGTGGACTCCGCCGCGCAGTACACCGCGGTGCAGACGGGCGATATCGACGTGACCCTGGGCGCATGGCAGACCACGGGTGTGGAGATGACCAAGGCCGCCCTGGCCTCCGGCAAGGTCAACAACTACGGGCCTACCGGCGTGAAGGTCACCGAGGGCTGGTGGTATCCGCAGTACCTGGTGGAGGTCTGCCCGGGCTTGCCCTCGTGGGAAGCGCTCAAGCAGCCGAAGTGCGCGGCGGCCCTCGCCACCGCCGGTACCGCGCCCAAGGGGCGCTTCGTCGATGCGCCGGCGGACTGGGGTTCGCGCTCGGATGAGCGCATCAGCCACTTCGAACTGCCCTTCGCCCTGGTGAACTCGGGTTCCCCGGCCGCGCTGCTGGCGACCTTCCAGGGCGCGATCGATCGCAAGCAACCCATCCTGGGCTGGATGTACACGCCCAACTGGTTCACCGAGAAGAACCCCGGCGCCTTCGTGCAATTCCCCGACTCGCGCCCGGAGGTGGACGTCCTGAAGCTGGGCAACAAGGCCGCGTTCGCGCGAATACCGGTGGCGGAGAAGATCCTGCAGAAGTTCACCCTGGACAAGGGCGCCGTCGCCAAGGCGATGGACCAGATCGACAACGAAGGAAGTTCCCCCGAGGAGGAGGCCGACACCTGGATATCCGCGCACGCGGACCTGGTGCAAGGCTGGGCGAAATAGCGGTCGGCCGTTCAACGGGCATTGCCCTGGGGCAATCGTCGAACAGCCGAACATCGGGTTTCGTGGGAGTAATGATTGTGTCGACTTCTGTACAGAACAACGAGTCTCTTGCCCTCAAGGCCGTCGACGTCTGGAAGGTATTCGGGACCGACTGCGAGCGCTATCTCAGCAATGCAAGCCAGCCGCGCGATGCGCAAACGCTCGGCAGGCTCGGCTACATCACCGGCGTGCGCGAAGCCAGCTTCGAAGTGCGCGAGGGTGAGATCTTCATCCTCATGGGGCTCTCCGGCTCGGGCAAGTCCACGCTGCTGCGCTGCCTGACCGGGCTCTACCCGCTCAGCTGTGGCGAGGTGATGATCGCCAATCAGTCGCTGGCCAGCGCCACCAGCCAGCAGCTCAGGGACATCCGCCGGCGCAAGATCAGCATGGTCTTCCAGAACTTCGGCCTGCTGCCGCACCTCACGGTGCTGGAGAACATCGCCTTCCCGCTGCGCATGAACGGAATGCCGCGCGAACAGCGCCTGCAGGAGGCCCGGCGGGTTCTCGAGCTCGTCGGCCTGGCCGGCCGCGAATCCTTCTACCCTCACGAGCTGTCCGGCGGCCAGCAGCAGCGCGTGGGCATCGCCCGGAGCCTGGTCACCGACCCGGCGATCTGGTTCCTCGACGAACCGTTCTCCGCGCTCGACCCGCTGATCCGCAAGGAGATGCAGAACGAGTTCATCCGCCTGCAGTCGAGCCTGCGCAAGACCATCGTCTTCGTCACCCACGACTTCGACGAGGCCGTGCGCCTGGGCGACCGGATCGCGATCATGCAGCACGGCGAGATCCTCCAGATCGGCACCGCGGAGGACCTGGTGCTGCGGCCGGCCAACGACTACGTGAAGGCGTTCGTGCAGGACATCCCGCGGGAGAAGGTGGTTTCGCTGCGGGCGCTGCTGGAACCCGCCAGCGCCGACATGGACGGCGAAGCGCCGTTCAGCCTGGAGATGAAGGTCGGCCAGGCGGCCCAGCGCCTCATCGAAGCGGACCGCCCCATCGCCGTGGTGGACGCCGACGGCGCCGTCGTCGGCCAGGTTTCCCGGGCCTCCTACTCGAAGTGGTTGAAGAAATGACGAGTCCTGCCATGACGAACCTGCTCGCAGAGCCGGCCACCCCGGACAACAACGCTTCCGCCGGCAAGCCGCGCACGGGCAAGGCCCTGCGCCCGCTGCTGAGTGTCGCCCTGACGGCGCTTGCCCTCGGCCTGCTGGCCTTGCTCAACCAACTGGAGTGGGCGCGCACTTTCCCGCAGGCCTGGGCGGTCGATGCCGGCAGCTACGTCACCCGCTTTCTCGGCGCGGTCACCGCGCTCAGCGTCGGGCCCTGGACCCTCGTCGATCTCACCCGGGCAATAGCGTCGCTGCTATCGTGGCCGGAGCGCCTACTCACCGGCGTGCTGACCCAAGGCTTCAGGTTCAGCCTGTTCGGCGGCGGCCCGCTGTGGATTCCCGCCATCCCGTGGTTCTCCGTGGCCCTGGTGTGCCTGCTGACCAGCCTGCGTTTCGGTGGCAAGCGCCTGGCCCTGCTGGTGGGCGCGTGCCTGGCGTACTTCCTGTTCACCGGCCTGTGGGACTCCGCGCTGCAGACACTGGTGACGGTGATGGTCGCCATTCCCATCGGCTGCGGGCTGGGGCTGCTGCTGGGCATCCTGGCGTACCGGCACCCGCTGGCCGAGGCGATCCTGGAGCCGTTCTACGACACCATGCAGACGCTGCCGATCTTCTCCTACCTGGTGCTGATCGTGGTGTTCTTCGGCTTCGGTCCGGTCGCCGGCCTGGTGGCGTTGGTGGTGTACGCGATGCCGCCGATGGCGCGCATCACCACCTTCGCCCTGCGCCGCACCCCGCGCTCGATCATCGAGTTGGCCGAGATCACCGGCTGCACCCCGCGCCAGCGCTGCTGGAGCGTGCAGGTCCCGGCGGCCAGGGCGACGCTGCTAACGGGCCTGAACCAGGTCATCATGCTGACGTTCTCCACCGTAATCATCTGCGCGATCATCGGCGGCGAAGGCCTGGGCGCCGAGGTACTCAAGGGCCTGAAGTCCATGCGCCTGGGTGGGGCCCTGGTGGCTGGCGTGGCGATCACCCTGATGGCCATCATGCTCGATCGCGCCTGCCGTACCTGGGTCATGCGACGCCCCGAGCAGTGTCAGGCGCCCAGCAGGCTGCCGCTGCTGCCGCTGTGCCTGGCCATCGTGCTGCTGGGCGTGGTTGCCGTGTGGTTCTTCCCGGCGGCCGCGCACTTCCCCAGCGCGCTGGAGTTCCAGCCGGGCAAGTTCCTCAACCAGCAGCTGCGGGTCTTCAACCTCGCCTACCAGGCCGAGCTGTCGGCCTTGCGTGACGGCATGATTTCCTGGCTGCTGCGCCCGGCTCGCGAGCTGTTCGGCGCCTTCGGCTGGCTCACCACCCTGCTGGGCATGGGCGCCCTGGCGCTGGCGGTCGGCGGGCGCAGGCTGGCGGCGATGGTGGTGCTGCTGCTCGGCTCCGTGGCGCTGTTCGGCCTGTGGCCCAAGGCGATGCTGTCGCTGTACCTGGTGATGGTCTCGACCCTCACCGCCATCGCCCTGGGCCTGCCGCTGGGCATCCTGGCCGGCCTCAACCGCCGGGCCTACGCGGTGCTGGAGGTATTCGCCGACACCCTGCAGACCTTGCCGGCCTTCGTCTACCTGATTCCGGTGGTGGTGCTCTTCGAGGTGGGCGACTTCGCCGCCTTCGTCGCCATCGTCCTGTTCGGCCTCGCGCCGGTCAGCCGCTACGTCGCCGCGAGCCTCCAGCAGGTGGGCGGCGAGTACAAGGAAGTCGCCCGCATGAACGGCTGCACGCCGCTGCAGGAGTTCTTCCACGTGCAACTGCCGCTGGCGTTCCCGCAGATGCTCCTGGGGGTCAACCAGACCATCATGCTGTCCTTCGGCATGCTGATCGTGGTCGCCCTGGTGGGCGCGCAGGGGCTGGAGGCGGAAACACTCTCGGCCATCGGCCGCGTGCAGCCGGGCCAGGGCCTGATCGCGGGCCTGGGCATCGCGGCGCTGGCCATCTCGGTCGACCGCATCGTGCGGGCGGCCGTCAACAAGCTAACACCCGGCGAGAAGCGGGTTTCGGGGAAGAAAGCATGAGTGGCTCCAAGCAATACGACTACATCATCGTCGGCGCCGGATCGGCGGGCTGCGCCCTGGCGGGCCGACTTTCGGAGGACCCGGCGGTCTCGGTGCTGCTGCTGGAGGCCGGGCCGAAGGACTGGGACCCACGCTTCTCCTTCCCCCTGGGGGAGGCCGTCACCGTGGGCACCCGCTACGACTGGTCGTTCAAGTCCGAGCCGGAGCCCGAGCTGCAGGGCCAGCGCTTCGACCTGCCGCGCGGGCGGGTGCTGGGCGGCAGCTCGTCGATCAACGGCAAGCTCTATGTGCGCGGCAACGCCCTGGACTACGACGAGTGGGAAGCGCTGGGCAACCCGGGCTGGGGCTTCGACTCGGTCCTGCCGTGCTTCATGCGCTCCGAGCGCTGGGAGGCGGGGCCGAGCCCGCTGCGCGGCGACAGCGGGCCGCTGGAAACCTCGTTCGGGCATTACCAGCACAGCGTCTACCAGGCCTTCATCGATGCCGGCACGCGCATGGGCTTCGCCGCCAACCCGGACTACAACGGCCCCAGCCAGGAAGGCTTCGCCTGGTCGCAGTACACACACACCCATGAATCGGTGGCCCGCTGCTCGTCGGCGCGCGCCTACCTGCGGCCGGCGAAGGACCGCGGCAACCTCACCATCCTGACCGGCGCCGTCGCCTGTCGCCTGCTGCTCGACGGCGACGTCTGCGAGGGCGTGGTGGTGCGCCACAAGGGCAGGGAGGCGACCTTCCGCGCGCGAATGGACACAGTGCTGTCCGCCGGCGCCTACCAGTCCCCGCAACTGCTGATGCTTTCCGGCGTCGGCGATCCCGAGCTGCTCGCCGAGCACGGCATCGCCACCCGCCACGTGCTGCCCGGCGTGGGGCGGAACCTGCAGGACCACTTCGGTTCCACCATCCAGTACGAAAGCCGCACCTCGGACACCTACTACCGCCTGATGAACCCGGTGAACGCCGTGTCCGCGCTGCTGCAGTACGTGGTGCGCCGCGAGGGACCGTTCTCGGTATTCCCGATGAACGCCCTGGCCTTCGTCAAGACGCTGCCGGAGCTTGCCCGGCCCGACGTGCAGTTCCTGATGTTCCCCAGCGCGGTCAACCCCAACAGCGCCAACGACCCCTGGCCGCGCCGCCATGCCCTGGCGATCCAGTGGGCGGTCTGCCGCCCCCGGAGCCGCGGCGAGGTCACGCTCAATTCCGCCGATCCGCTGGACCCGCCGCGGATCAGCCACCGCTTCCTCAGCGACGAGGCCGACAAGGCCACCAACCGCCGCGCGTTCCGCCTGGCTCGCGAACTGTTCCGCCAGGAGCCGCTGCGGGCCCTGGTGGGCGAAGAGTTCGCGCAAAGCCGGAACTGCACCACCGACGCCCAGATCGACCAGTACATGAGCTACCTCTCCGGCAGCCATTACCACCCGGTGGGGACCTGCAAGATGGGTAGCGACGATATGGCCGTGGTCGATGCCCGGTTGCGCGTCCATGGCATCCGCGGGCTACGGGTGGTGGATGCGTCGATCATGCCGACCATCGTCGGCGGCAATACCAACGCGCCCTCGATCATGATCGGCGAGCGCGCTGCGGAACTCATCGTCGAAGAGCGTCGCAACGGCCTGAAGATCCCGGCCTGAGGCTCGACGACAGCTGTCCAGCAACAACACCGAAGAAGGCAACGATGCAGAATCTCAACTTTATCAATGGGCGCTGGTGCCAGAGCCTGTCCGGCGAAACGCTGCCGGTGACCGACCCGGCCAGCGAAGAAAACTTCGCGGAAATCCCGCGCAGCGGCGCGGCGGAGGTCGACGCCGCGGTGCAGGCCGCCGAAGCCGCCCTGGCCGCCGGCTGGCGCCGCACCACCGGCGCGCAGCGGGCCCGTCTGCTGCGGGCGATCGCCGCCGGCATCCAGCAACAGGCCGGCGCCCTGGCCGAGCTGGAAGTGCGCGACTGCGGCAAGCCCATCACCGAGGCGCGCTACGACATGAGCGACGCCGTGGCCTGCTTCGAATACTACGCGGGGCTTGCCGAAGCGCTGGACGGCCAGCAGGGCACGCCGGTAGAAGTGTCCGACCCGCGTTTCGAAGTGAAGCTGCGCCATGAGCCGGCGGGCGTCGTCGGGCTGATCGTGCCGTGGAACTTCCCCCTGGTGAACGCCGCCTGGAAGGTGGCGCCGGCTCTGGCAGCGGGCTGTACGGTGGTGCTCAAGCCCTCCGAGCTAGCCTCCCTGACCACCCTGTGCCTGGCGCGCATCGCCGAAGAAGCGGGGCTGCCGGCCGGCGTGCTGAACGTGGTGTGCGGGCTGGGCAGCGAATGCGGTGCCGCCATGGCCGCGCACCCGGGCATCGCCAAGGTGTCCTTCACCGGCGGCACGGAGTCGGGCCGCAAGGTCATGCAGGCGCGCGCCAACCTGATCGGCGACCTGGCGCTGGAGCTGGGCGGCAAGTCGGCGATGATTGTCTTCGACGACGTCGACCTGGACCATGCGGTCGAGTGGATTCTGATGGGCTCGATGTACAACCAGGGGCAGGTCTGCGCCGCCACCAGCCGCGTGCTGGTGCAGGACTCGATCTTCGACGCGCTGCTGGAGAAGCTGCGGCACGCGGTGCAGGGCCTGCGCGTCGGAGCGGGGCTGGACGACTCGACCCAGGTCGGCCCGCTGATCAGCGCGGCCCAGCGCGAGCGCGTCGCCGCCCTGGTCCGCCAGGGCGTGGAGCAGGGCGCCCGGCTGCTATGCGGCGGCGAGGCTCCCGGGCAACTGGACAAGGGCTATTTCTACCTGCCGACGGTGGCGCTGGATGTCTCCCGCGACAACGTGCTGTGGCGCGAGGAAGTCTTCGGCCCGGTGCTCTGCGTCGCCCGCTTCGGCAACGAGGCGCAGGCCATCGAACTGGCCAACGACAGCCGCTACGGCCTGGCGGCGGCGGTGCTCTCCGACGACGGCGAACGCCGCGAGCGGGTCGCCGCGCAACTGGTCGCCGGCATCGTCTGGGCCAACTGCTCGGGGCCGGCTTTCATCCAGGCGCCCTGGGGCGGGGTGAAACAGAGCGGGTTCCGTCGCGGGCTGGGCGAGTGGGGCATGCACGAGTTCCTCGAACTCAAGCAGGTCACCACCTACACCAGCGCGGATGCCTGGGGCCATTTCAACGCCCGCTGAGGCGCCTCGAAACACCCGTTTGCCACGCTTTCTGCCGCCGCGCCCACCCGGTGCGGCGGCAGTTTTTTATGCCCGACCGCCGGCCGGCGAGGCGCGTCCTTGCTGGGCCCGGGCTCGTGTAAGCCCAGCTTACAGGTACGCAAATTTAATCAATTGAGCCCCCGTGCGGGAGACAGTTAACTGGCTCCAGCGGCCGGGACGAGCCCCCGTGGATGCTCCTGCCGTACCGATCATGCTCGCCGCCCGCGCCGACGCGGGAGCGACACTCACTGCCCTGGAGAAGGTTTCATGAGCGACATCGACAACACCCTGCTTCTCGATCTGTCCCGCCGGCTGATCCAACTGGTCACCTTCGATCCGCCGGGCAACGAGCTGCCGGCCGCCCAGTTGGTCGCCTCGGTACTCGCCGACTTCGGCATCGAAAGCGAACTGCAATCCATCGGCGAGAACCGCGCCAACGTGGTCGCCCGGATCAAGGGCAAGGGCCAGCGCCCGGCACTGATCTTCTCCGCCCACCTGGACACCATCAGTGTCAACGAGGCCGAGTGGAGCGTGCCGCCTTTCGGCGCGCTGGTGAAGGATGGCCGCCTCTACGGCCGCGGCGCCACCGACATGAAGGCCGCGCTGGCCGCCATGGTGGTGGCCGGCATCGCCATGCAGCAGCGCAAGGACGAACTCCAGGGCGACCTGATCCTCGCCTTCAGCGCGGCGGAGAACTCCAGCTGCCTGGGCGCCAAGCACCTGGTGGAGAGTGGCGCGCTGGCCGGCGCCGGTGCGCTGCTGGTGAGCGAGCCGACTTCCCTCGACGTCTTCACCGCCGAGAAGGGCGCCCTGTGGATTCGCGCCACCGCCAAGGGCGAGTACGGCCACAACGCCTTCTCCGCGGACCGCACTGGCGATCGCGGCAGCGCGATCCTGCGCATGGCCGAGTTCCTCTGCCGGGTGCGCGACCTGAAGCTGCAGGCCCCGGTGCATCCGATGCTAGGCTCGCCGACCGTCAATGTCGGCATGATCGAGGGCGGCATTTCCTGGCCGCTGATCGCCCCCGAGTGCCACGCCTGCATCGACATCCGCACCGTGCCGGGCCTAACCGCGGACGACGTGGTCCAGCAGTTCCAGGCCATCGCCGGCCCCCACGTCAGCCTGGAAGTCGTCGACGAGAAGCCGCCGATCGACACCCCGCTGGAGCACCCCTTCGTCTCGCTGTGCGTTTCCTCGGTGACCGCCGAGCGCGGCGCCGAGCCGGTGGTGACCGGGGTTTCCTACTACTCCGACGCCGCGGTGATAGCGCCCGCGCTCAACGTCCCCATGGTCATCATCGGTCCCGGCGAAGTGGGCAAAAGCGGCTCGGTGGACGAGTACGTCGAGCTCGACAAGCTCGAAGCCTCCGCGCGCATCTTCGCCGACATCGCCCTGCGCTACCTGGCATGACGGGCCGCGCGATGAACGACATCGAGCCGAAACTGCCCGCCGCCTTCGAGCGGGCCATGCAGGCACTGGATGCGCAGCCGGTCGACGGCACCTGCAAGGGTCTGCCGCCGACACTGGCGCCCATCGCGTTCCGCGAGATCGGCCAGCAGGGCTGGAACCTGCTGAACCAGGATCTGGCGTTCCCCGTCGCGGTGCTCAAGCGCAGCGCCGTGCAGAACAACCGCGAATGGATGAAAGCGTTCCTGCGCCATACCGGCGCGCGGATCGCGCCCCACGTCAAGACCAGCATGTCGCCGCAGCTGTTCCAGGCCCAGCTGGAAGACGGCGCCTGGGCGCTGACGGCTGCCACCGCGAACCAGGTGGCGGTCCTGCGCCGCTTCGGTGTGCCGCGCATCCTCATCGCCAATCAGGTGCTCGGCCGGCAGAACGTCGCCCTGCTGTTCGATGAGCTGGCGCGCGAGGAGGGTGCCGAGCTGCTGGTGATAGTCGACTCCGCGTCGTCCCTGGAGGCGCTGCTCGAAGGCGGGCGGGGCAGGGCGCTGAAACGCCGCCTCGGCGTGCTGCTGGAAGTCGGCGCGCCGGGTGGCCGCACGGGCCTGCGCGATGCAGCCGAAGCGTGCGCATTGGCGCAGCGCATAGCTGGTAGCGATATTGTCGAGCTGCGTGGCCTGGAGTCCTACGAAAGCGTGTTCCCCGGGCTGCCGGAGGAAGACAAGCTGCCGCGCATCGAGCGCATGCTCCAGGCCATGCTCGGGCTCGCCAGCGACTGCCTGGCGGCGGGGTGGTTCGCGGCAGGGGAGATCGTGTTGTCCAGCGGCGGGTCGGAATACTTCGACATCGTCGTGAAGCGGCTGAGCGAGTGGCGCGCGCCGCAAGGGCAGGTGGTGGTGATCCGCAGCGGCTGCTACCTCGCCCACGACCACCTGGCCTATGCGCGGGCCTTCGACCGCCTGCTCGCGCGCCAGCCGGAACTGGATGGCATCGCCCCGCACCTGGCGGGGGCGCTGGAGGTGTGGGGCATCGTCCAGTCCCGCCCGGAGCCGGGGACCTTCATCGTCACCGTGGGCAAGCGCGACATCAGCTTCGACTTCGAGATGCCGGTGGCGCGCCTGCATTACCGGCCGGCCTTCGGCGCCCGGCCCAGGGCGCTGGATGCGCAGTACCGGGTGACCCGCCTCAACGACCAGCACGCATTCGTGCAGTGCGACGCGCAGGCTGACGTGCAGGTCGGCGACCTGATCGGCTTCGGCATTTCCCATCCCTGCACCACCTTCGACAAGTGGCAACTGATCCCCGTGGTGGACGACGCCTACGACGTCCGTTCGGCCATACGTACCTTCTTCTGAGCTGGAGCAACGATGAGCGCTGAAATCAACGAAATCCGCATTCCCACCCCCGCCGGCCCCGCCTATGGCGAACAGCTGCGCGTCGGCCTGATCGCGTTATCCGCCGATGTCGCCATCGAGCGTGACTTCCACCGCATGGCGAATACCGACGAGGTGGCCGTGTTCACCACCCGGATACGGCTTCGCGAGCCGAACACCGAGGAGACCTTCCGCGAACTGGAGCGCGAGCTGCCCAACATCGCGCAGCTCATCCTGCCGCGTTCACGGCTGGACGTGGCGGTGTTCGGTTGCACCGCCGCCTCGATGCTGATCGGCACGCCGGAAGTGGAGGCCGCCGTGCAGCTTGGCCGCGAGGGCATCGCGGTGACCAACCCGGCGATCGCGGTAGTGGAGGCCCTGCGCGCGGTCGGTGCGAAGCGCGTGGCCATGCTGACGCCCTATACGCTGTCGGTGACCGAGGCGGCCGTGGCGTTCTTCGAATCCAATGGCTTGGAGCTAAGCAGCGTGGCGTGCCTGGGCGTCGACCTGGACGACAACCATGCGCGAATCAGCGAGGAGCTGTTGCTGCAACAGGCGCTTGCGCTGGATTGGCAAAGCGCGGACGCGATCTTCCTGTCGTGCACCGCCATCCGTTCGTTGAACGTGATCGAAAGGCTCGAACGGGAAACCGGCAAGTTCGTCATCTCAAGCAACCAGGCCACCTTCTGGCATGCCCTGCGCCTGGGCAAGGCTGCTGCGCCGGTGAAGGGCTTCGGCCGGCTGTTCGAGCACTGAGCCGGAGCCCTGGGCGGCGCAAGTCAGTCGCGAGCCGGCTTGCCTGCGTCGCGCTTCACTTCCTTGAGCATCCAGTCGCGGAAGGTCAGCACGGTGTTGCTCGGTACCTTGCGGTGCAACAGCAGGTAGTTGCCATCGCATTTGACGCCGATGTCGGACAGCACCACCAGGTTGTTCTGGGCGATGTCTTCGCGCACCAGCTCCACCGGGCACAGGGCCACGCCGTGGCCGGCGATGGCGGCGGTGCTCATCAGGTTGAAATCTTCGTAGACGATGCCGGCCAGCGGGGCGTTGAGCTCGACGCCGGCGGACTTGAACCAGGAGGCCCAGACCTCGCGGTCGTTGTCGTGCAGCAGCGGTACGCGGGCGATCTTCTCCGGCGTCGAGAGGTCGCCGTAGCGGGCCACGAAGGCGGGGCTGCACAGGGGGCGGGATTCACCGGAAAAGAGTTCGACGCCCACTTCATTGGCCGCGACGGGGTGTGCCTGGTAACGGATCACGACATCGCAGTCACTGCGCATCTCGAATATTTCATGGGGCGCGTAAATGACCCGGATATCGATATCCGGATGGGCCGCCATGAACTTCGGCAGTCGCGGAATGAGCCAGCGTGAAGCGAATGAGGCAACCGAGGCGACGGACAGTGTCTTGCCTTTCTTGGAGCGGATTATTTCATCGCAGAAGTTCTCGATCTGCTGGAATGAATCCGTTAGTAGATTTGAGAGTTGTTCGCCAATCGGCGTGGGCACTATCCCGCGTCCGACGCGCTGCACCATCTGCACGCCGAAGTGGTCCTCGAGCTGCTTGATCTGGTGGCTGATGGCCGGATGCGTGACGTTCAGCTCGGCCGCGGCCTTGGTGACGCTGCGCAGGCGCGCCGCGGCCTCGAAGGCGCGGAGGCTGGCGAGCGGAGGAATGCTGGGCATTTCGGAGTCCCTCTTGCACGAGGCTGAGATGTTAGTTTGATTTACAGGTTAGATGAAAAGAGTAACTTGTATCAAGCCTCGGATTGAAAGAATCTAGCGTCGAAAGTTCAGCTGTTAGTGCCGCTCTAAAGTTTGAGTTTTATTGCTGCTTATAATATCCCGAGAGAGTCGAAATGAGTGATTCGAATTCCATTTACGGACGCATCGAAGAAGCCGGTATCGTATTGAGCCCGCCGGGTATTCCGGTGGCCGCTTATGTGCCTTTCGTGGAATCGGGAAAGTTGCTGTTCCTGTCCGGGCATATCGCCAAGCAGAAGGGCCAGCCCTGGGTGGGCCAGTTGGGCACGGACATGGACACCGAAACCGGCGTCCGCGCGGCGCGTAACATCGCCATCGACGTGCTGGGCACCCTGCAGGCGGCGACCGGGGACCTCAACCGCATCGCGCGCATCGTCAAGGTGCTCTGCCTGGTCAATAGCGGTTCGCAGTATCGGGAACACCACATCGTCGCCAACGGCTTCTCGGAAACCCTCGAACACATCCTCGGCGCGCCGGGCAAGCATGCCCGCAGCGCCTTCGGCGTGGCGCAGATCCCCAGCGGCGCCTGCGTCGAGGTGGAGTTGGTCGCAGAACTGCGCTAGGCGCATTCCGGTACCCGGTCTGAAGGAAGTCGAGGAACCCATGGCTACGTTGGCAGAAACATCCCGCGCCCTCGAACGGGGCGAAACGACGGCGCTGGCGCTGGTGACTGCGGCGCTGGAAAGGGCCCGCAGCAGCGCTCACGTGTTCACCGAGCTCTTCGCCGCGGAGGCCCTGGCGCAGGCCAGCGCCGCCGATGCCCGGCGCGCCCGGGGCCAGGCGCTGAGCGCGCTGGACGGCATACCGCTGGCGATCAAGGACATCTTCGACGTGCGCGGCAGCCGGACGCTCGCCGGCTCCCTGACCCGCCGCGAGGTGCCGCCGGCGCAGGCCGATGCCGCGGTGGTGGCTGCCCTCAGGGCCAACGGCATGATTGCCCTGGGCAAGACCAACCTGAGCGAGCTGGCGTTCTCCGGGCTGGGCCTCAACCCGCACTTCGGCACGCCCACCCCGGATTTCCCGGGCGTCGAGCCCAGGGCCCCCGGCGGTTCGTCGGCGGGCTCGGCGGTGGCGGTGCAGCGCGGCATCGTCAGCGCCGCGCTGGGCAGCGACACCGGCGGATCGGTGCGGGTGCCGGCGGCCTTCAACGGGCTGGCGGGGTTCAAGAGTTCGCCAGAACGTTACCCGATGGTGGGCGTGCATCCGCTGGCCCGCAGCCTCGACAGCCTTGGCCCCATCGCGCGTACCGTGGGCGACTGCGTACTGCTCGACGCCGCGATGCGCGGGCTGCGTGCGCCGTTGATCGAGGCGGCGCCCCTCGCGGGCAGCCGGCTGGTCATCGAGGCGGGCATTCTCGACGACGGCGGCATCGAGCCGGCGGTGCGCTGCAATTTTCTAACGCTGATGCGGCACCTGCAAGCGCAGGGCGCCAGGCTCGAATGGCGGCGGCTCGCGGCGGTGGCGGAGGTGCGCCAGCTGATTCCACGCGATGGCTGGCTGGGCGCCATCGAAGGCTGGGATTTCCTCAAGGACCTGGTCAGCGGTCCGCAGGGCGGCGTCATCGACCATCGGGTCAGCAGCCGCCTGCGCAGCGCGGCGGACATTCCCGCGCAGCGGGTGGCGGCGATCCGCGCGGCCCGCCAGCGCCTGCTGCAAGCCATCGCCGCCGAGCTGGACGGCGCCTTCCTGGCGATGCCGACGGTCAGGCACGTCGCGCCGCCACTGGCACCGCTGGAACGGGACGACGCGCTGTTCGCCACGACGAACATGGCCACGCTGTCCCTGACCATGATCGGCAGCTTCCTGAACATGCCGGGCGTGGCCATCCCCTCCGGCGTCGATCCCCAGGGGCTGCCGACCTCGGCGCTGATCTCCGCGGTCCAGGGCCGCGACGACGAGGTTCTGGCCCTGGGCCTGGCGGTGGAAGCGGCCTTCGCCGAGCACCGCTGAAACACGGTTTTTCCGATTCACGCCCGGGCCTGCGGCCCTGGCGCAGGCGTGCGGCTGCCCGCGGTTCGGGGCGGCCGGCGTCCACCCATTACCCAAGGCGCCCGCAGGGCGCGCGAACCAAAAAGAGGGCAAGGCATGGATCTTCAATTGAAAGGCAGGACCGCGTTGGTACTGGGCGCCGGAGGAGGGCTGGGCGGCGCCATCGCACGCACCCTGGCTGCGGAAGGGGCGAACCTGGTGGTCGCCGACATCGACCCGCAGGCGGCCCGGGCCACCCTGGATGCGCTGCTGTCCGCTGGCGCCCAGGGCATGGCGCTCACCTGGGACCTCGGCGACCTCGCCCAGGTGGAAGGCCATGCCGCAGCGATCGAGGCGCGCTTCGGTGGTGTCGACATCCTTGTCAATAACACCGGCGGCCCGCCGCCGACGCCGGTCGCCGGCCAGGATCCGGTGCTGTGGCAGAAGCAGTTCCAGGCCATGGTGCTGTCGGTGATCGCCATCACCGACCGGCTGCTGCCGGGCATGCGCGAGCGCCAGTGGGGGCGGATCATCACCAGCGCCTCGTCGGGCGTGGTGTCGCCGATTCCCAACCTGGGCATTTCCAATGCCCTGCGCCTATCGCTGCTGGGCTGGTCGAAGACCCTCGCCCGGGAAGTCGCCCGCGACGGCATCACCAGCAACATCATCCTGCCGGGACGGATCGCCACCGACCGCATCCGCTTCCTCGACCAGAAGAAGGCCGAGCGGGAAGGGCGCAGCGTGGAAGAAGTATCCCGCGAGAGCACCGACTCCATCCCCGTGGGCCGCTACGGCGAACCCCAGGAATACGCCGACACGGTGGCCTTCCTCGCCAGCGCTCGCGCTTCCTACATCACCGGTTCCGTCATCCGTGTGGATGGCGGGCTGATCTCCAGCATCTGAGGACATGGCGATGACACTCGATCCTTCCATCCGCGAGATTCTCAGCGGCATCTCCACCGCGACGCTGACCACCGTACTGCTGAAGAAGGGGCTGCGTAACGTCTGGCTGCGCGGCACCCGGCCAATCCGCCCGGGCCAGCCGCGCCTGGTCGGGCGGGCCTTCACCCTGCGCTTCGTGCCGGCCCGCGAAGACCTGGCGACGCCCGAATCCTGGTCCTCGCCGATCTCCACCCGCGCGGCAATCGAAGCCATGCCGGAGGGCTGCATCGCCGTGGTCGACGCCATGGGCGTCACCGATGCCGGCATCTTCGGCGACATCCTCTGCGCGCGCATGCACAAGCGCGGTGTGGCCGCCTTGATCACCGATGGCGTGGTGCGCGACGTCGCCGGCGTGCTCGGCACCGGCCTGCCGGTCTGGTGCCAGGGCGTGGCGGCGCCGCCGTCGGTGGCCGGGCTGACCTTCGTCAACTGGCAGGAGGCGATCGCCTGCGGCGGTGTCGCGGTGTTCCCGGACGACGTGATAGTCGTCGACGACGACGGCGCGGTGCTCATTCCCAAGGGGCTGCTGGAAGAGGTGGTGGAAATCGCCGCCGAACAGGAGCGCCTGGAGGGCTGGATCATGCAACAGGTGGATGCCGGCGCCTCGCTGCCGGGCCTGTACCCACCGAACGCGGAAAACCGCGCGCGCTACGAAGCCGAGAGATAATCCGCCGCCTGTCTCGCCGGCTCGCCCGGCGGGGTTCCACCCGGGGCGCCCACAAGGCGGCCCGGCGTTTGCCTTCATCCCATCCGCGGCCATTCGCTGCCCGGCTATCCGCCGGCTTGGCGTCCGGCCCGCCGGGCAGGGTAGATTCCTCCCGGTGATCCAGGGGGCCGTCATCGCGGCCCCTTTTCCGCTTCGAACCTCCTTTCCAACGGGTTGCTCAGAACAATGACAATACGCAACGACACCGGAATCGCGCGCAGGATCCGCCATGCGCGCCTGGCCACCATCCTGGGCTTCATGATGATCGGCGGCATGATGTACATCTGGTCCACAGGCGTCAGCGCCTTGCGCCACCAGCTAGGTCTGGCGGGCAGCGCCGGCGACCTGAACTACGGCATGCTCGCCTTCGGCATCGGGGCCGGGGCGGCGGCGGGCGCGCTGTTCACCGGCCGCCTGCTGGACCGCTTCGGCGCGCGTAAGGTCGTGCGCGTCGCGGTGATCCTCTATCCGCTTTCGATCATTCCCCTGGGCTTCGCCAGCGAATTCTGCTTCGCACTGTCCGTCGGCGTGCTGCTAGGCGTATTCCGCGGTGCCACCGAGACGGCGCTGAACGCCCATGGCGTGCAGGTCGAGCGCTTCTACGGCCGGCCCATCATGTCCAACTTCCACGCCTGTTTCTCCCTCGGAGGCTTCCTGTTCGGCATGCTGGGCAGCTATTTCGCTGGCCTGCAGCCACAGAGCGCCCTGTACCCGTTCGCGATCACGGGGACGCTGCTGTTGCTGCTCAGCCTCGCG
The DNA here is from genome assembly GCF_022760135.1 of Pseudomonas sp. M1. Taxonomy (NCBI): domain Bacteria; kingdom Pseudomonadati; phylum Pseudomonadota; class Gammaproteobacteria; order Pseudomonadales; family Pseudomonadaceae; genus Pseudomonas; species Pseudomonas sp. M1. Next base: position 3,447,797 of record NZ_CP094343.1, on the reverse strand, counting down.
TTCAGCGGTTTCATGCTGGAGAAGGACGAGGTGCTGGCGCAAACCCAAAGCGGGCACGCTACAGCGCTGCCCGCCGAGCGTGGCGAAGGGCGCCCGTTCCTGCTGATGCTCGGCTTCGGCCTGCTGCTGCTTGCGGTCATGGTGGGAGAGGGCGCGGTGGGCGACTGGGGCCAGGAGTTCATCCACCGCGAACTGGGTGCGACCACGGCCTTCGCCGGACTGGCCATCAGTTGCTTCACCGGCGCCGAATTCATCGGGCGGCTGATCGGCGACCGCCTCACCCAGCGTTTCGGCGCCGCACGGGTGGTCATGGCCAGCGGCGCGGTGTCGCTGGCCGGGCTGGTTCTCGCGCAACTCGGCGACGCCCGGCTCGCCCTGATCGGGTTCGCGCTGTTCGGGCTGGGCATGTCCTGCCTGGCCCCGCTGTTGCTGTCCAGCGCCGGCCGCAAGGACCCGCGCAACGCCGGCCGGAATATCGGCATCGTCAACTGCGTGGGCTTCTCCGGCATGCTGGTCGGGCCGGCCGGCATCTCGCTGGCGGTCGATCACTATGGCCTGGACGTGCTGCTGTTCTTCCCCATGGCGCTCATGCTGCTGATGACGCTCGTCGGCCCCAGGCTGGTCGGGAGCCGCACGCCCCCGGCAGCGGGGCCGGTGCCCCGGGGCAGCACCCGCCTAACAGGCGCTAACAGCATATAACGGGCGACTTTGGCACTCCTGCCCCATTCTCATGAGCAGTCCCTGTCCTCGCGCCAAGGCGCAGGACAGTCAATGCAGGGCTGCTTGGGAAAGGGAGGTTGGGCGGATGACTGAAGGTATCGGCTGCATGAGCCTGGCAGGGCGCTGCAGCAATGCGGAATTCGGTGCATTGCTGGTCCAGGCGCAACAGGGCGGTGGCGAGGCGTCGCCGCGCCTGCTCAAGGCGTTGGTTCCGCTGCTCGTGGCGTTCTTCGAAGGGCAGGTACAGGCCGGGCGGATGCGCGGGGAAGACCTCGGCGAGGTCCTGCGGGCTACGTTGAAGGCCGTGGATTCACAGCGTGCCAGCTATGATCCCGCGGGCCCTTTCCGTGCCTGGCTGCTGGATATCGCCCGGCAGGAGCTGGGCGAATACCAGCGGCGCGCGGCGGCGCAGGTGGTGTTGCCGCAGGCCGACGCCAGGCAGCGCCTGTCCCGCACCAGCCGCAAGTGCGCGCGGGTGCTCTGAATTGCCGGGCCCGCCGGTCATCGTTCGCCAGGAAGTACCGATGCAGTCGATCGAGAAGGTTCTCTACACAGCGCACACCCGCACCCTCGGCGGCCGCGACGGCATCGCGCGCAGCGACGACGGCCGGCTGGACATCCGCTTTTCGCCGCCGGGCGCGCCGGGGCAGGGCACCAACCCGGAGCAGCTCCTGGCCGTCGGCTGGTCGGCCAGCTTCATTGGCGCGCTGCGGCATGCTGCCAATGCCCGGAAAGTCCCGTTTCCCCCCGATGCCACGGTGGAGGCGGACGTGGACCTGGTGCACGGCGAGCACGGCTTCTTCCTGCGGGCGCACCTGGCCATCTCGCTGCCCGGCGTCGAGCCGGAGCTGGCGAAGTGCCTGCTGGACGCCGCCCGGCAGAGCTGCCCCTTCTCCAAGGCCACCCACGGCAACATTCCGCTGCTGCTGAGCCTGCAGTAGACAGGTGCGCATCCTGTGGCGGCGTCCACACGGCCGCTACAGGATGTGCTTGATTGCCCGAGCAAAACGCCTATCCTCGTAGGATTTCCGAGCCCGAGAGAATTTCCCGTGGAGTCCGTAACGGACGCATTGCACGATTCCTTTGACCCGTCCCTCGAGTTCGGTCCCTTCCGCGTCATGCCCGGCAAGCGCCTGCTCAGCCGCGATGGCGAGCCGGTGGAGATCGGCGGCCGCGCCCTCGACCTGCTCATCGCCCTGCTGGAGAAGCCGGGCCAGGTGCTGTCCAAGCGTGAGCTGATCAAGCGCGTCTGGCCCGACGTAGTGGTCGAAGAGGGCAGCCTGCGCTTTCACATGAACAGCCTGCGCCGCGCCCTCGGCGACGGCGAGCAGGGGGCGCGCTACATCGCCACCCAGGTCGGCGTCGGCTATGCCTTCGTCGCCCCGGTGAACCGGCGCCCGGCCCTGGACGCAGCGCCTTCGGCCGCCCCCGTGGCGCCGCTCGGCGAAAGCGTGGGCGGCCTGCCGCCGCGGGCCAGGCTGTTCGGCCGCGAAGCGGACGTCGCCCTGGTGCTGGAGCGTCTGACGCAGCCGCGGCTGTTCACCATCGTCGGCACCGGCGGCGTCGGCAAGACCAGCCTGGCCGTCGAGGTGGGCCACCGCGCCGCCGGCGAGCGCCTGGAGCCGGTGCGCTTCGTCGACCTGGCGCAGGTCGAGGATGCGGCGCTGGTGCCTTCCGCGCTGGCCGCCTCGCTGGGCATTCCCGTGCAGGTCGAGGACCCGCTGTTCGTGCTGCTCGCCCACCTGCGCGGGCAGCGGCTGCTGCTGATCATCGACAACTGCGAGCACCTGGTGGACGCGGTGTCCGCCGTTGCCGAGCGCATCGGCGAGGCCGCGCCCGGCGTCGCGCTGCTGGCCACCAGCCGCGAGCCGCTGCGGGTGCGCGGCGAGCAGGTGCACTGGCTGGGGCCGCTGGGCTTTCCAGCCGACAGCGAGGGGCTGAGCCTGGAGCAACTGCTGGCATTCCCGGCGCTGCGGCTGTTCGTCGAACGGACGAAGGCCGGCAACGCCTCGCTGGCGCTGGAGGAGGGCGACGCCCAGCTGGTCGCCGACATGTGCCGGCGCCTGGACGGCATGGCGCTGCCGATCGAGCTGGCGGCGATGCGCGCTGCCAGCCACGGCGTCAAGGCCACCCACGCCCTGCTGGGGGAACGTTTCTCGCTCGGCTGGGCCGGCTGGCGCACCGCGCAGCCGCGCCACCAGACGCTGCGGGCGATGCTCGACTGGAGCTACGACCTGCTCAGCGCCCCGCAGCGCCTGGTGTTCGACCGCCTGGCGGTGTTCGTCGGGCCGTTCTCGCTGCAGGCGGCCTCGCAGATCGTCGCCGATGCCCGGATCGACGAGCTGGAAGCCGCCGCCACCCTGGACGAACTCGCCGCCAAGGGGCTGGTGACGGTCGACCGCAGCGAAACGACGGTCACCTACCGCCTGCTGGAGATGACCCGCGCCTACGTGCGCGACAAGCTGCCGGCCCACGGCGCGGCCGAGATGCACAGCCTCGGCTTCCGCCATGCGCTTTTCTACCTGAAGCTGCTGGAGGGCCTGGGCAGCTCGCCGGAAGACATCTTTGACGGCTGCGCGCGCCTGGCCAGCCAGCTCGGCAACATTCGCAGCGCCCTGGAGTGGAGCTTCGGCCCCCAGGGCGACCCGGGCCTGGCGCTGCCCCTGGCGGCGGCCAGCGCGCCCCTGTTCCTGCACTTCTCGCTGCAGGTGGAATGCCGCACCTGGTGCGCGCGCGCCACCGAACTGCTGGAGCTGGGCTACCACGGCACGCCCACGGAAATGGAGCTGCAGGCCGCGCTGGGCCTGGTGCTGATGTTCACCCGCGGCAACAGCGGCGCGGCGGAAACCGCCTTGCTGCGGGCCCTGGACATCGCCGTGGCGCTGGACGACCGCTGGGCGCAGCTGCGCCTGCTGGGCCGCCTGCAGATCTTCTACGAGCGCATCGGCGACTTCGCCTCGTCGCTGGCCTGGGCCGAGCGCGCGCTGGCGATCGGCGACAGCCTGGGCGAGCCGGAAGCCATCGCTATCGCCGCCTCGCTGGCGGGCATTTCCCACCACCTGCTGGGCGACCAGCGCCTGGCGCGCCAGGAACTGGAGCGCTCGCTGCGCAACAGCCTGCCCTCCGAGCGCAGCCGGACCCTGCACTACGGCTTCGACCACCACAACCGCACCGGCCTGGCGCTGGCGCGCACGCTGTGGCTGCTGGGCTTCCCGGACCAGGCGCGGCGCCTCGCCACGCAAGTGGAGGCGGAAGCCGCGGAGCTGAAGCACCCGGCCACCTACTGCATCGCCCTGGTGTGGACGCTGTGCATCCACATCTGGAACGGCGACCTGGCGCAGGCCGAGGCGAGCCTGCAGGCCTTCAGCCAGATCGCCCACGCCAATGCCTTCGCCCCGTACGTGGCGGCCTCTCTGGGCCTGCGCGGGGCCATCGCCATCCGCCGCGAGCAGCCCGGCGACGCGGTGCCGCTGCTGGAGGAGAGTCTGTCGCGGCTGCAGGGCATGCGCTACGAGCTGCTGACCACCTCCTTCGAGATTTCCCTGGCCGAAGGCCTGATCCTCGATGGGCAATACGCGCGGGCCCTGGCGGTGATCCAGCGCAGCGTCCAGCACTGCCGGCGCAGCGGCGATGCCTTCGCCCTGCCGGAACTGCTGCGCTTGCAGGCCCAGGTGCTCAAGGCGCTGGGCGAGAGCGCCGCGGCGGTCGATGCAGTGCTCGACGAATCGCTGACCCTGGCGCGCCATCAAGGCGCGCGGGCCTGGGAGCTGCGCGCGAGCATGGACCGCGCGAAGCTGCACCTGGAGCAGGGGCGCAACGCGGAGGCGGCGCAGTTGCTCGATGCCTGCGCGCTCAGCGAAGGCTTCGACAGCCTGGACATGCGCCAATTGGCGCAGTTGCGCCAGCGGCTGGGCTGAGACGGGTAGAGCGCACTCTTCTGCACGTTGCAGAAGAGTGCGCCCTATATAACGAAACAGAACTGTTTACCTTAACTGGCCACTGTATTCATATCCCGCCTGTTTATTCTTTTTTATCCGGCACCGGAAGGCTTCGAACAACTTTCCTATTACCGGGCGACACCTTCGTATCATGGTTGGCGGTTGCATAACTTGGTTTGATGGGTTGGCGTTTCCCCTTGTTTGTTCATTGCGCCAATCATCCAGGACAAAACCATGAAAAAGCTCACGACAGCCGCTGGTGCGCCGGTGGTCGACAACAACAATTCGCAGACCGCAGGCCCCAGGGGCCCGGTGCTGCTGCAGGACGTCTGGCTGCTGGAAAAGCTCGCGCACTTCGACCGCGAGGTGATTCCCGAGCGGCGCATGCACGCCAAGGGCTCGGGCGCCTATGGAGCCTTCACCGTCACCCACGACATAAGCCGTTATACCAAGGCCCGGCTGTTTTCCGAGATCGGCAAGAGCACCGAAGTTTTCGTGCGCTTTTCCACCGTGGCCGGGGAACGCGGCGCCGCCGATGCCGAGCGCGACATTCGCGGGTTCGCCATAAAGTTCTATACCGAACAGGGCAACTGGGACCTGGTGGGCAATAACACGCCGGTATTCTTCCTGCGCGATCCGTTGAAGTTCCCCGACCTCAATCATGCGGTCAAGCGCGACCCACGCACCCATCTGCGCAGCGCCGAAAACAACTGGGACTTCTGGACCCTGCTGCCCGAAGCCCTGCACCAGGTCACCATCGTCATGAGCGACCGCGGGCTGCCCCGCTCGTACCGGCACATGCACGGCTTCGGCAGCCACACCTTCAGCTTCATAAGCCCGCAGAACGAGCGCTCCTGGGTGAAGTTCACCTGGAAGACCCAGCAGGGCATCGAGAACCTCACCGACCAGCAGGCCGAAGCCCTGGTCGGCCGGGACCGCGAAAGTGCCCAGCGCGACCTGTATGGCAGCATCGAGGAAGGCCGCTTCCCGCGCTGGACGCTGTATGTGCAGATCATGCCGGAGGCGGACGCGGCGACCTGCCCGATCAACCCCTTCGACCTGACCAAGGTCTGGCCGCACGGCGATTATCCGCTGATCGAGGTCGGCGTCCTCGAACTCAACCGCAACCCCGCGAACTACTTCGCCGAGGTGGAGCAGGCGGCCTTCAGCCCGGCCAACGTGGTGCCCGGCATCAGCTTCTCGCCGGACAAGATGCTGCAGGCGCGGCTGTTCTCCTATGGCGATGCGCAGCGCTACCGCCTGGGCGTCAACCATCACCAGATTCCGGTGAACGCGCCGAAATGTCCGTTCCACAGCTATCACCGGGACGGGCAGATGCGCACCGACGGCAACGCCGGCAGCACCCTGGGCTACGAGCCCAACAGCTACGGGCAATGGCAGGAACAGCCGGACTTCAGCGAGCCGCCCCTGGCGCTGCAAGGCAGCGCGGGCCACTGGGACCATCGCGAGGACCAGGACTATTTCTCCCAGCCCGGCGCGCTGTTCCGCCTGATGACCTTCGAGCAGCAACAGGCACTGTTCGACAATACCGCGCGTTCGATCCAGGGCGCCTCGGCGCAGACCAAACAGCGGCATATCGATAACTGCAGCAAGGCGGACCCGGCGTACGGCGCGGGCGTGGCAAGCGCCATCGAACGGCTGGGCCGGGGCTAGCGCCCGGGGCAGAAGCGGCCGTTGCCGCTTCTGCAGCCCATAGAAAAAAGCCGCGCGCCCATCCATGGGCGCGCGGCCGGTTCGCAGCGGATCTAGCCCGGTATCGACTCGTCGCCGAAGGCCTGGACCTCTTGCACCAGGCCCTGGGCGGCCAGGGCCACCAGTTGCCGGCCCTTTTCGATGGAGGCTTGCGCCGGGTCCGAGCCCATGCGGCCGTCCGGGTGGCGCGCGCGGAAGTCGAGCGCTTCGCGGATGGGGCCCCAGTTGGCGATCCGTGGCGAATACTCGGCGGACTTGATGAAGTCCGGATAGGCCCACTGGGTCACGGCGACCTCGGTGGGCGTGGCGTGGATGCCGTGGCCCGTGGGGAACTGCTCCCGCGCCAGGGCATCGACGCCTTCCAGATCCCACCAGTTGCACAGCTTCAGGGCGAAGCCGGCGCGGCGCCGGGCGAAACTCGCTTTGGCATAGAGTTCCGAGAAGGCCGCTTCGATCGAGGCGATGTTGCCGCCGTGGCCGTTGAGAAAGAAGATTTTCTCGAAGCCGTGGCCGGCCAGCGAGCGCACCCAGTCGCCGATGGCGGCCATGAAGGTCGAGGGCCGCAGCGAGATGGTGCCGGGGAAGCCCAGGTGGTGCTGGGCCATGCCGATGTTGAAGGTCGGGGCGATGAGGATGTCCGCCAGTTTCTGCGCTTCGCCGGCGATGATCTCCGGGCACATCCAGTCGGTGCCCAGCAGGCCGGTGGGGCCGTGCTGTTCGTTGGAGCCGATGGGGATGACGATGGTGCGGCTGCGTTCGAGAAACTGGCCGATCTCGGCCCAGGTCGATAGATGCAGGAACATCTGGGGGCTCTCCTTGGAAAGGTTCCTGGCGGAACCCGGTGGGGTGGGGTTCGAGGCGCGGGGCCCTGTCTGTAGCGGTCGGGACGTAATATGCTTCCGGCCCTGCATTCGGCGCCGCTTGCGCAGATCGATCAAAGCACCCGGGTGTCGCTTCGGCGATTGCACGATGGTGTCGGTCGATACTTAGGTATGCCCGCAAGGGCATGGCCGAGCAGCGCTTCGAACCGCGCGTCAAAAAGGAAACAGGCTGCGTGCCCAAGGCTATGAACAACAATGCTGCAATGGCCCCGTCCCCGTGGGGCGTCGTCTGCCTGTGCATGCTCTTCAACGTGATCGACGGCCTGGATGCGATGGCCATGGCGTTCACCGGCGGCAGCGTGTCGGCGGAGTGGGGGCTGAATGCGACCCAGCTCGGCGCGCTGCTCAGCGCCAGCCTGGTGGGCATGGCCTGCGGTTCCTTCATCAGCCCCCGGGCGGACCGCTACGGGCGCCGGCCCTTGCTGCTGGCGGGCCTTTCGCTCAGCGGCATCAGCATGTTGCTGTCGTTCTGCAGCCCGAACCACTACGTGCTGATGCTCCTGCGCATGCTGACCGGCGTCGGCACCGGCGCGGTGCTGGTGGGGGCCAACGTGCTGGCCCATGAGTACACCGGGGCGGATCGGCGTAGCCTGGCCATCGCCCTGCAGTCCCTGGCCTTCGCGCTGGGCGTGAGCCTGGGCGGCCTGCTGGCCCACCTGTTCAACGAGTGGCTCGGCTGGCGCTACGTGTTTCTCGCCGGCGGCGTGGTCACGCTCGCGGCGGTGGCGGCGGGTGCGCTCTGGCTGCGCGAGTCGCCGGAATTCCTGGCCCTCGACCGGCAAGCCCGGTTGCGGCCAGCGCGAGGCGTGGAGTACCGGCAGCTGTTCGCGCCCGGCCAGTGGCAACTGACCGCTTCGCTGGCCCTGGGGCTGTTGCTGCTCATGTTCGGCTACTACTTCGTGATGAGCTGGACGCCGACGCTGATGCTGCACAACGGCTTTTCCGAAAAGCAGGGCTCCACCGGCGGGCTGTTGCTGGGCCTCGGCGGCATGCTCGGCGCCTTGCTGGTGGGCCTGGCGGCGAATCGCGCAGGGGGCCGCCAGCTGTTGCTGGGCCTGCTGCTGCTCAATGCCGTGCTGATGGCGCTGCTGGTGCCGGCCACCCGCGTCCCGCCGCTGGCCATCGCCGTGGGCTTCGGCGCGGGGCTGTCGCTCAATGGCGCCATCGCGGCGCTTTTCATCCTCGCGCCCCAGGCCTTCCTCACCGCGGCTCGCACCAGCGGCGTGGGCCTGGTGCTGGCCACCGGGCGCCTGGGGGCGATCCTGTCACCGGCCATCGCGGGGGTGCTGCTCGATGCCCGCTGGAGCACGCAGGAACTGTTCGGATTCTTCGCCAGCAGCCAGTTGCTGGCGGCTTTGCTGGTCTGGTGGGGTTGCCGGCGGCCGCTGTCGGTCCCGGCCTGAGCCCGGGCGGCGAGGGCGCCTCAGCGCTCGCCGTCGGGGGCGATCTCCAGCAGCGCCGCCATCTTCACCAGGTCCGGCAGCGAGCGCGCCTTCATCTTGCGCATGGCCCGGCCGCGGTGGGCCTTGACGGTGATCTCGCTGATGCCCAGGTCGGCGGCCACCTGCTTGTTCAGGCGCCCGGCGACCACCATGCGCAGCACGTCCCGTTCGCGCGGCGTGAGGCTGGCGTAGGCGGCGCGCAGGGTGCGCAGCCTTTCCTGCTGCTGCAGGGCCACGCGGCTGTGCGCCAGGGCCTCGGCGATGGCGCGCAGCAGGGTGTCGTCGTCGAAGGGCTTGGTGAGGAATTCCACCGCGCCGGCCTTCATGGCGCGCACCGTGAGCGGCACGTCGCCGTAGCCGGTGATGAAGATGATCGGCATGGCCGGGCGCTCGCCGGCCACGCTGCGCTGCAGGTCCAGCCCGTTGAGGTCGGGCAGGTTGACGTCCAGCACCAGGCAGCTGGGCACCTGGGCCGCGGGCTGGTCGAGGAAGGCCCGGGCGGAGTCGAACAGTACCGGTTGCCAGCCGGCGAAGCGGATCAGCAGCTCCAGCGACTCGCGCACCGAGACGTCGTCGTCGACCACGTAGACCAGCGGCGTGGCGTCGGCCTGTGGCCGGGTTCCCCCCTGGGGGGCAGGGACAGCGTTCAACATGCCTGGTTCTCCTGGTGGCCTGCGGCGTCAGCCGACCGGTAGCGCGGCGCTGAGCGCCTTGAGCAGTTCCGCCTCGCTGAAGGGCTTCAGCAGGCAATCCACGGCGCCCTGGGCGATCAGGCGCGGGCGGGTGGCCGCGTCGCCATGGGCGGTGATGAAGATGATGGGGATGCGCCAGCCGCGCCGGGCCAGCTCCTTCTGCAGCTCCGGCCCGGACATTTCCGGCATGGCCACGTCGAGGATCAGGCAGCGCGTCTGCGCGAGGCAGTCCGAGTCGAGGAAGGCCGGCGCCGAGGCGAAGGCCTGCACGGCGAAGCCGAACTCGCGCAGCAGGTCCGGCAGCGATTCGCGCACGGACTCGTCGTCATCCACCAGCGACACGAGCAAAGGCGTGGTCATCGGGCGTTCCCCCTGGCGTGGTCGTCGTCGGCGTCGGCGGCCGGCAGCGGGATGGAAAAGATGAAGGTCGCGCCGGGGCCGTCGTGGGCCGTGGCCCAGATCCGCCCGGCATGGTGTTCGATGATGGAGCGGCTGACCAGCAGGCCGATGCCCATGCCGGCGCGCTTGGTGGTGTAGAAGGCGTCGAACAGCCGGTGGGCGTCCTGCGGGGGGAAGCCGTTGCCGTTGTCGCGCACCGCCAGGAACACGCTGGAGTCCAGGTCGTAGCCGCTGCTGATGCGCAACTGCCGCGGGCGGCCGTGCACCTCGGCCAGGGCGTCCATGGCGTTGATGATCAGGTTGAGGATCACCTGCTGCAGTTGCACGCGGTCGCCGGGCACGGGCGGCAGCTGCTCGTTGAACTGCGGCACCACGGCCACGCCGTTGCGCTGCAGTTCGTTCTGCAGCATGGCGAGCACTTCCCGGGCCGCCGCGTTGAGGTCCACCGGTTCGCTGGCCACCCCATCCTTGGCGAACAGCGCGCGCAGGCGCTTGATCACGTCGGCCGCGCGGTTGCCGTCGCGGATGGTGCGCCGCGCGGTCTCGCGGGCGCCGTCGACGTTGGGCGGAGTGGCGCCGAGCATGCGCAGGCAGGTGTTGGCGTTGGTGATGATGCCGGCCAGCGGCTGGTTGACTTCATGGGCGATGGACGCAGTGAGCGCCCCCAGGCTGGCGACCCGGGCCACGTGCGCCAGCTCGGCGCGGACCCGGCCCAGGGCCTCGTCGGCAAGGCGGCGCTGGGTGACGTCCTGCACGGCGGCGATGTATTCCAGGGCGCCGTCGGCGTCGCGCATCGCCTGGGCCACGATGTGCACGTGGCGGATCACGCCGCCGGGCAGCAGCAACCGGTGCTCGTGTTCGAAGTCGCGGGCGGCGTGGCGCTGGCGCTGGAACACCTCGTCGAGGCGGGAGAGGTCGTCGGGGTGGACCCGCGAGTAGACCAGCTCGAAGCTCGGCGTCAGGCCCGGGTCCAGGTCGAGCAGGCGGTAGATCTCGTCGGACCAGGCGATCTCGTCGTTGTCCACGTGCCAGGAGAAGGTGCCGGTCAGGCTGATGCGCTGGGCCTTGGCGAGGAAGGCCTCGCTCTGCTTGAGCGCGGCCTCGCCGCGGGCACGCTCGATGGCGATGCTGGCCAGCTGGCTGAACTGCGCGATGCGGTTGCGCTGCGCCTCGTCGGGCGGCCAGGCGTGGCGGAAGAACAGCGAGAGGACGCCGCTCACTTCGCCGCCGGTGGCGATCACCGGCGTCGCCCAGCTCGCCCGCAGGCCGTGGGCCAGGGCGGCGGCGCACCAGGCGGGCCAGCGCGTTTCGGCGGAGAGGTCGGCCACCACCAGGGTTTCGCCGCCGAGCACGACCAGGGATTCAGGGCTGCTGCCGGCGTCCACCGCCTGGCCGTCGCTGGCCATGAGGCCCGGCGGCAGCCCGGGGCCGGCGCCGGGTTGCAGGCGCAGTTCGCCCGGTGCCTGCACGGCGCGGCGGCTGCGGCGGGGCGCGACCAGGGTGATGCCGCACAGGCAGTCGTCGAGGCTGGCTTCCACCAGCTGGCACAGCGCTTCGAGCACCAGGGGCAGGGCGGCGGCGCCGGCCATCAGGCTGTGCAGGCGTTTCTCGCCGGCCAGCAGCAGCTCGGCGCGCTTGCGTGCGTCGATGTCGGTGTTGCCGCCGTACCACTTGAGCACGCGGCCGGCTTCGTCGCGCTGCGGCACGGCGTGGATCAGGAACCAGCGGTAGCTGCCGTCGAAGCGCCGCAGGCGGGCCTCGAACTCGCCCGCCAGCCCCGCGGCCAGCAGGCCCTGCCAGTAGGCGCCCAGCGCCGGCGCGTCGCCCGGGTGCACGGCGTTCATCCAGCCGGTGCCGCGGGCCTCGTCGGGAGTCATGCCGGTGTAGTCGAACCAGCGCTGGTTGAGGAACTCGACGCTGCCGTCAGGCGCGGTGCGCCAGACGAAGCCGGGGATGCTGTCGATGAGCGCGTCCAGGGCCGGGGTGCTGGTGGTCGCCGGGCCCGGGCCGAGGTCCTCGATGTCGATGGCCAGGCCGCACCAGGTGCCGGCGGCGGCGTCGAGGCGCTCGACGCGCAGGAGGAAGCGCCGGTAGGCGCCGTCGAAACGCCGTAGGCGCGCCTGCATGTCCTGCGCCTGGCCTGTGTGAAGGATGGCGGCCCAGCGTTGGAGCAGCGCCGGCAGGTCGTCGGGGTGTACCGCCGACTGCCAGCCATCGCCCAGCGCCGCGTCGGCGCAGTGGCCGGTGTACGCGCACCAGGGGCGGTTGACGGAGTCGACCCGGCCGTCGGCAGCGGCGGTCCAGGCCAGGCCGGGCAGCCTGTCGACGACAGGGCCGGGTTCGTTGTGCATACCGATCCTCTCTCGGCGGTAGCCGTTTCGCGAGCATGCGCCACCTTGGCGGAGCTGCCCATCATACCTTGGTGTCGGCTGGGCGAAAGCGCCGCCGTTGACGGGACGAACGGTTGCGCGCCGGAGCCCGATACCTTCGTGCAATCGTCCCCGGCAGAGCGCCTCTGCTCTGATCGGCGGCACATACCGAACCCGGTATGCACGAGCACATGCCAGGAGGCAGCCATGACCACCGAAACCGTTCTCTACACCGCCAGGGTCCACACCACCGGGGCCCGCGACGGCGGCACCTCGCGCAGCGACGACGGGCGCCTGGACATCCGCCATTCGCTGCCCGGCACGCCGGGCACCGGCACCAACCCGGAGCAACTGTTCGCCGCCGGCTGGTCGGCCTGCTTCGAAGGCGCGCTGGGCCTCGCCGCGCGGCGGAAGAAGATCGCCCTGCCGGCGAACCTGGCCATCGACGCCGAAGTGGAGCTGTGCCAGGGCGGCGACGGCTACTTCCTGCGGGCGCGCCTGCAGGTCAGCCTGCCGGGGCTGGAACGGGACGCCGCCCTGGACCTGATCGAGACGGCCCACCAGACCTGCCCTTATTCGAAAGCCACCCGCGGCAACATCGACGTGGCGCTCTCACTCGCCTGAGCGGGCCCGCTGCGGCACGCCAGGCCGGCGTGGCCGCAGCGCCTCCAACGCCGGCGGGCGAACGATACGAAGGTATCGACCGACACCTTCGTGCAATCCCCAGGCCCGCCGCCCTTTGTTCTGATCGATGCCACGGGTTGCGCAGCGCCTCCGAAGCGGGGCGGGCGCGACCGACAGTGGCCAGGTTCGCGCTTCGCCGAGGGCGAACGATTGCGTCCACGCCCCGGCCCCCACTCAAGGAGATCGACCATGCTCGCAGCATCGCACCCACGGAAGACTCAGCACCTGTTCACCCGTTCGCTCCTGGCCGGCGCCGTCGGCCTGTTCCTCCTCGGCGGCAGCCACGCGCACCTGGCGCCGCTGGCGCTGGTCGCGTCCGCCAACGCCACAGCGAGCGAGGACGACAGCGTGCGGCCGTACCGCATCGAGGTGCCCCAGGCGCAACTGGACGACCTGCGCCGGCGCATCGCCGCCACCCGCTGGCCGGACAAGGAAACCGTCGCCGATGCCTCCCAGGGCGTGCAACTGGCCAGGCTGAAGGCGCTGGTCGACTACTGGGGCAACGGCTACGACTGGCGCAAGGCCGAGGCGAAGCTCAACGCCCTGCCGCAGTTCGTCACCCGCATCGACGGCGTGGACATCCAGTTCATCCACGTGCGCTCCCGCCAGCCCCACGCCATGCCGCTGATCCTCACCCACGGCTGGCCCGGCTCGCCGCTGGAGTTCCTCAAGACCATCGGCCCGCTGACCGACCCCACCGCCTACGGCGGCAAGGCCGAGGACGCCTTCGACGTGGTGATCCCGGCGATCCCCGGGCACGGCTTCTCCGGCAAGCCGACCGAGCTGGGCTGGAACCCCGACCGGGTGGCCCGGGCCTGGGACGTGCTGATGAAGCGCCTGGGCTACCGGCAGTACGTGTCCCAGGGCGGCGACCACGGCTCGGTGATCTCCGACGCCCTGGGCCGCCTGGCGCCGCCCGGGCTGCTGGCCATCCACCTGAACATGCCGGCGACCATCCCGGCGGAACTGGTCAAGCCGATCAACAGCGGCGACCCGGCGCCCAGTAGCCTGTCCGCCGACGAGCGCGCCGCCTACCAGGCGCTGAGCACCTTCTTCGGGCGCAACGCCGCCTACGGCGCGATGATGGTGACGCGGCCGCAGACCATCGGCTATTCCCTGGCCGACTCGCCGGCCGGCATGGCCGCCTGGATGTACGAGAAGTTCGCCGCCTGGACCGACAGCGGCGGCGAGCCGGAGCGCGTGCTCAGCCGCGACGAGATGCTCGACGACATCTCCCTCTACTGGCTGACCAACACCGGCGCCTCGTCCTCGCGCTTCTACTGGGAAAACAACAACAACAATTTCAGCGCCGCCGCGCAGAAGACCGCGCAGATCAAGGTGCCGGTGGCCATCAGCGTGTTCCCCGGCGAAATCTACCGCGCGCCGAAGAGCTGGGCGCAGCGCGCCTATCCCTCGCTGGACTACTTCCACGCGGTGGACAAGGGCGGCCACTTCGCCGCCTGGGAGCAACCGCAGCTGTTCAGCGAGGAGCTGCGCGAGGCCTTCCGCCCGCAGCGCGCCTCGCTGGTCGAACGCTAGACCGACATCCCGCCGATTCCCGGCACCCTGCAAGGGAGAACCCCGATGAACCTGTTCAACTACAAAGCCCTGGGCGTCCCGGCGCTCGCATTCGCCCTGGCGAACCTCGCCGCCCCGCTGGCGCAGGCCGCGGACGACGCGTTCGGCGCGCTGCGCCACGTGGATGCGGGGCTGCTGAAGGTTGCCTACGCCGAAGCCGGCCCGGCCGACGGCCCGGCGGTCATCCTGCTGCACGGCTGGCCCTACGACATCCACAGCTACAGCGAAGTGGCGCCGCAGCTGGCGGCCAAGGGCTACCACGTGCTCATCCCCTATGCCCGCGGCTATGGCGACACCCGCTTCCTTTCCGCCAAGACGCTGCGCAACGGCGAGCCGGCGGCCCTGGCGGTGGACGTCGTCGACTTCATGGACGCGCTGAAGATCAAGCGCGCGGTGCTCGCCGGCTACGACTGGGGCGCGCGCTCGGCCGACATAGTCGCGGCGCTGTGGCCGGAGCGGGTGAAGGCCCTGGTCTCGGTCAGCGGCTACCTGATCGGCAGCCAGGCGGCGGGCAAGGCGCCGCTGCCGCCCAGCGCCGAACTGCAGTGGTGGTACCAGTTCTACTTCGCCACCGAGCGCGGCCGCGAAGGCTACGACAAGTACCGCCACGAGTTCGCCAAGCTGATCTGGCAGCTGGCCTCGCCCAAGTGGAACTTCGACGATGCCACCTTCGAGCGCAGCGCGGCGGCGCTGGACAACCCTGACCAGGGCCCCATCGCCATCCACAACTACCGCTGGCGCCTGGGCCTGGCCGAGGGCGAGGCGCGCTACGCGGAACTGGAGAAGCGCCTGGCGGCCTTCCCCACGATCGGCGTGCCGACCATCACCCTCGAAGGCGACGCCAACGGCGCGCCGCACCCGCCGGCCGAGGCCTACGCCAAGCGCTTCAGCGGCAAGTACGAGTACCGCCTGATCAAGGGCGGCATCGGCCACAACCTGCCGCAGGAGGCGCCCCAGGCCTTCGTCCAGGCGGTGGTCGACGCCGACCACCTGTGAGCGGAGCGCAGCCATGACACCCAGACTCACCGCACTCGCCGCGGCGGCCCTGGCGCTCGCCCTGGCCGCCGGCGCCAGTGCCGACCCGGCGCCCACCGCGGACGCCTCGCCGATCTACGGCGTGCGCATGCCCGAGGGCTACCGCACCTGGCAGCTGGTCGCCCCGGCGCAGGAAGCGGCGCCGCTGAACGAGCTGCGCGCGGTGCTCGGCAACGACATCGCCATGCGGGCCTATCGCGCGGGCAAGCTGCCGTTCCCCGACGGCAGCGTGCTCGCCAAGCTGGCCTGGAAGCACGTGCAGTCGCCGGAGTTCGAGCCGGCCTCGATCCCCGGCGCGGCCACCACCGTGCAGTTCATGGTCAAGGACTCGAAGAAGTACGCGGCCACCGGCGGCTGGGGCTTCGCCCGCTTCATCGACGGCAAGCCGGCCGACGAGGCACAGCACCAGACCTGCTACGCCTGCCACCAGGCGCGGGTGAAGAACCATGACCTGGTGTTCACCCGCTACGCGCCCTAGCGCCGATTTCCCACCACCGGCCGGGGCCGCGCGCCCCGGCCTCATTCCCCTGCAAGGAGAATCTCCGATGAAAAGAACCCTCGGTGCCCTGGCCTGCGCCGCCGGCCTGCTCATGGCCGCCGGCGCGTCCGCCGCCGCGAAACCCACCGTGGTGCTGGTCCACGGCGCCTTCGCCGACGCCTCCAGCTGGAACGGCGTGACGCGCATCCTCGAACACGACGGCTACACCGTGGTGGCTGCCGCCAACCCGCTGCGCGGCGTCGCCAGCGACGGTGCCTACGTCGCCAACATCCTCACCAGCCTGAAGACGCCGGTGGTGCTGGTCGGGCACTCCTACGGCGGCAACGTCATCAGCGCCGCGGCCAGCGACGCCGGCAACGTCAAGGCGCTGGTCTACGTCGCCGCCTTCGCCCCGGAGGCGGGGGAGAGCGCCGCGGACCTGGCCGGCAAGTTCCCCGGCAGCACCCTCGGCCCGACCCTGGCGCCGCCGGTGACGCTCGCCGGCGGCGGCAAGGACCTGTACATCCAGCAGGACAAGTTCCACGACCAGTTCGCCGCCGACGTGCCCGCTGCGCAGGCCAAGCTGATGGCCGCGGCCCAGCGCCCGGTCACCGAAGCCGCGCTGAACGAGAAGGCCGGCGCCGCCGCCTGGCAGCGCATCCCCTCGTGGTTCGTCTACGGCGACCAGGACCGCAACATCCCCCCGCAGGCCCTGGCCTTCATGGCCCAGCGGGCCCACGCGAAAGACGTCGAAGTGGTCCGCGGCGCCTCCCACGTGGTGATGGTCTCGCATCCCGATGCGGTGGCGCGCTCGATCGAGAAGGCTGCGGCTTCGCTGTAAAGGTTCGCTCGGCCGGTGACGGCGCTGGCCACTCCTTGCGGAGCGGCCAGCGACACCCAGATTCGCTGGCCCCTGGTCTTTCCCGCGCAGGCTCCGGGAAACGGCGTCGCTATGAGATGCAGGGAAAAGGAGATAGCGGGGAGACCGGCCTGGCCGAGGTTTCATGGCGAGCCGGTCGAATCGTCAAGACTGGCTTGCGAGAACGATCTTGCCGATATGCAGGCCCGAGTCCATCAACTCATGGGCTGCACTTGCCTGCGTCAGGCCGAAGACCTTGAAAACCAGGGGCTTGACCTCGCCCTTGCGGACATGGGGCCAGACCTGGCTCTCGAGCTCATCGATGATCGCCTTTTTCTCGTCGTGGCTTCGAGAACGCAGGGTCGAGCCGATATGCGTCAGGCGCTTCACCAGCATCTGGAAGTAATCGACGGTGGCCGCGGGCCCCTTGACCAGCCCGATCTGAACGATGCGGCCGTTCATGGCCGCTGCCTGGAAGTTTCGATCGACGTAGTCCCCGCCGATGATGTCGACCACCACGTCGACGCCGCGCCCCCCGGTCTCGCGCATGACCTCTGCCACGAAATCCTGCCGGGTGTAGTCGATGGGGTGATCCGAGCCCAGGGACCGGCTGGCAGCCTGCTGTTCCTCGTTCTTCACTGTGGTGAAAATCTGCGAGGCGCCGAAAGCCCTGGCCAGCATGGTGGCCGTTGTGCCGATGCCGGAAGCGCCGCCATGGATCAGCACCGTTTCCCCGGCCTTGAACTGCCCTCGCTGGAACAGGTTGGTCCAGACGGTCATGAAGGTTTCCGGCAAGGCCGCCGCTTCTTCCAGGCTCAAGCCTTCGGGCAGATGGAGGGTGGTGCGCTCGTCTGCAACGGCGTACTGGGCATAGCCGCCACCGGGAACCAGGGCCATCACTTTGTCACCAATGGCGAAATTGCTTACCTCGGCGCCCAGCGCCACGATTTCGCCGGATATTTCCAGCCCGGGAATATCCGAGGCGCCAGGCGGCGGAGCATAGAGGCCTTTGCGCTGGAGGACGTCGGGCCCATTCACGCCGGCGGCATGCACCTTGATCAGCACTTCCCTTTCGCTCGGGCGAGGAGTGGGCCGCTGGACCGGGACCAGAACATCCGGTCCTCCCGGGCGGCTGATCTCAATGGCTGTCATCTGGGAAGGAATGTTGGGCGCGTTCATATTGCGAACCTCGGTATAAGCATTGACGCAGCGTGGAAATGGCCGACCTGATCGGCCAGGAAAGAAGGGGAGCCAGGATAGGCGCACCTGGCTCCCGGGCTCGTCAGCCGCGGATGAAGGCGAGCAGGTCGGCGTTGATCGTATCGGCTTCGGTGGTCGGCATCCCGTGGGGGAAGCCTGAGTAGGTCTTCAGCGTGCCGTTGCGAAGCAGCTTCGCCGAGAGCAGGCCCGAATCCTCATAGGGGACGATCTGGTCGTCGTCGCCATGCATCACCAGGACCGGGATGGTGATTTTCTTCAGGTCCTCGGTGAAGTCCGTTTGCGAGAACGCGACTATGCCGTCGTAGTGGGCCTTGGCGCAGCCCATCATGCCCTGGCGCCACCAGTTCCAGATGATGCCTTGCGAGGGCTTCGCGCCTGGGCGGTTGTAGCCGTAGAAGGGGCCTGCGGGCACGTCGTAGTAGAACTGTGCGCGGTTGGCCGCGAGCTGGGCCTGGAGGTCGTCGAAAACCGCCTTGGGCAGGCCGCCGGGGTTGCTGTCGGTCTTCACCATCAGCGGTGGGACGGCGCTGATGATGGCGGCCTTGGAAACACGGTCCTCGCCATGGCGGGCGATGTAGTGGACGACCTCGCCGCCGCCGGTAGAGTGGCCGACGTGAACCGCGCCCCGGGTGCCGAGATGATCGACCACCGCGGCCACGTCATCGGCGTAGTGGTCCATGTCGTGGCCGTCCCACACCTGGCTCGAACGCCCGTGCCCACGGCGATCATGGGCGACGACACGGAAGCCGTTGGCCAGGAAGAAGAGCATCTGGGCATCCCAATCGTCGGCGCTGAGCGGCCAGCCATGGTGGAAGTGGATCACCTGGGCATCGCGGGGGCCCCAGTCTTTGTAGAAGATCTCGACGCCGTCCTTCGTGGTGACATATCCCATGTTCGCATCTCCTGTGTGAGGTGGAGTTCGGTGACCAGCGATGCGACACCGCGTGAACGCCCCATCGCTTGGCCGTCCAATCACTGTAGGTTTAAAGTAAGCTTTAAGGTCAACGCTTTTTCGAGGGTGCGGCATGAGAATTGGAGAGCTGGCGAAGCTCAGTGGGCTGGCGCCTTCGCGCATTCGTTTCTACGAGGCCAGCGGCCTGATCAACTCGGTCGAGCGCAAGGCCAATGGCTACCGCGACTACGCGCCGGAGACGCTGGTGATCCTGGAGATCATCACCGGCGCCCAGAGCGCAGGCTTCTCGCTGGAGGAGATCCGCCCCTTGCTGCCGTTGAACGCCAGTGGCTGGCAGCATGGCGAATTGCTGGAGGGCCTCAGGCGCAAGGTGGGCGAGATCGAGGTGCTGCAGAAGCGCCTGGAGCAGAACAAGGCGCAGCTGCTGGTGGCCATCGAGAGCATCGAGAGCAAGCCGGAAGGGATGCAGTGCGCAGACAACACCCAGCGGGTGCTGGAGCGGCTGCGGGAGGAGGGCAGTGTGGCAATGCCGGTCCGTAGGCAGGCCAAGGTCGGTAGCGTTTCTGCCGAGTGAGCCATCGGAGCTCCCGGTTGTTTCTCCGCCTACGGCGTTATTCGCCGAATCGCGGACAGAGTCCGCTTACGTTCCAGGAAGCACGGTTTTTCGTAGGATGGCGTTGAGCGAAGCGATACCCATCAGCGCAACCGCATGGGTTTCGCAAGCTCAACCCATCCTACGAAGAGCACCTCGGCGCAAGACAGTTGCTCCTACGTTGCAGGCGAGCACGGCTTTTCGTAGGAGCGGACCTTGTCCGCGATCGCGGATGGAATCCGCGGCGCGCCGGGGGTCAAGGTCAAACGGCGGATAACCGCGAACGGTTATCCGCCCTACGCCTGGTCAGTCCTTGCCGACAAGCGCGCCCAGCGGCTTGGGCGCATAAAGCGCGCTCTGGAACTGCGGGACGTACTCGTACTTCAGCATCTTTCCGAGCTTCAGCGACTTGATGTAGCTGGAAAGCTCGCCGTCGCCGAGGATCAGCCGCGCCGAATCCCCGTCGCTGCTGGAGGCATGGCTGAGCTGGCGCGACACCGCGTAGCCATAGGTCAGCTCGCCGTTCCGGTCGGTATTGGTGAAGCTGTTGGTCACCAACTCGTCCTTCTGCGAAAGCTCGGCAAGCTTGGCCGCCTGGAACACCACATCCACCTTGCCTGTCCGGCTATCGACGATGTCGTAGGTCACCTTGTGCGCATCCTCCGTGACGTCGATGCCGGTCAGCCACTTCGGCAGGTTGTAGCCAACCACGCCACGAACCCTTGCGAGTTCGGTGTTCACCGGGAGCTTGAGCACGTACCCCCAATAATCCTTGGACAGCGACTGGCCAACCAGCGTGAGGGGGCCGAGGTTCGAGCGGCCAGGCTTGTTGGTGATGATGGAAAGGGCGACTTCGTTATAGCTGTCGTTGTCGCAGTAGTGATAGGAGTAGGCGGTGAATGCCACCAGGCCGCGCCCCGGCCAGACCTGCAGGGGCTGCACCTTTTCCAGGACCTTGGCGGGTATCAGCTCCCTCAGTTTGTCGATGTCCGCCGTGTAGACGGCGGTGACCCGGCTGTTCTTGTAGTAGAAGTTCGGCGAGTAGGATTCGAAGCCTATGTCCACCTTCGTCTTGGCGAGCCCCTTGAACCAGCTCAGGTCGACGTCCGGCGCCTCGGCGGCGATCACCGAGAGGGGCGGGTTCGAACGGTAGCGGTCGTACAACCCGCCTTTCACCACAGGCACTTCATGGCCGGCGATGTCGATCATCGTGCTTTCGGTCGCTGGAACCTCGGCCCATGCGGAGGCTGCAAGGGCATTGACGAAAAGTCCGGCTATCGCGGCAACACTTCCGAGTTTCACTGTTCACTCTCTCCAGGGTTAGGCGTGGGGCTTGCGGCACGCTGGCCAGCAGCTTGCCGGCGAACCCTAACCTTTAACTGAACTTTAAGGTCAAGCCCCTGCAATCCCGGATTCCGAGTGGTTGGCACGGAACGCGAAAACACCCTTGACATTAAAGTTGACTTAAAGGTTACGGTGCGGCAGTCGCCAATCCTGGAGCCTGTGATGACAGTGTTCACTGCGTTGACCCTGCCCAATGGGGCCGTCATTTCCAACCGTCTCGCCAAAGCCGCCATGGAAGAAAACATGGCGGACAAGGACCATGCGCCCTCGGACGCCCTGATCCGCCTCTACCGCACCTGGGCCGAAGGGGAGGTCGGGCTGATGATCACCGGCAACGTCATGATCGACCGCCGCGCCATGACCGGGCCGGGCGGGGTGGTGCTGGAGTCCGAGCGCTTCGGCGAGCGCTTCCGGGCCTGGGCGCAAGCCGCCCGCTCCCACGGCGGGCAGGTGTGGATGCAGATCAACCATCCGGGCCGGCAGATGCCCGCGGCCCTGAGGCAGGACACCATCGCGCCCTCGGAAGTCCCCATGGACCTGGGCAACTTCTCCAAACAGTTCATACCGCCGCGGGCGATGACCGAGGCGGACATCGCTGACGTCAAGGCGCGCTTCGTCAGGACGGCCGTGCTCGCCGAACGCTTCGGCTTCACCGGCGTGCAGATCCATGCCGCACACGGCTACCTGATCAGCCAGTTCCTCTCGCCGATCACCAACAAGCGCACGGACCAGTGGGGCGGGGCGCTGGAGAACCGCGCCCGGCTGCTGCTCGACGTGGTCAGGGAAGTCCGCTCAGCCGTGGGCCCCGCGTTCGCCGTGTCGGTGAAGCTCAACTCGGCCGACTTCCAGCGCGGCGGGTTCAGCACGGACGATGCGAAGCAGGTGGTCGCGCTGCTCAACCCGCTGGGCGTGGACCTGATCGAGCTGTCCGGCGGCAGCTACGAAGCGCCGGCGATGCACGGCCAGGCCCGCGACGGCCGCACCCTGGCCCGGGAGGCCTACTTCCTGGAGTTCGCCAAGGACATCTCGTCCGTTGCAAAGATGCCGGTCATGGTCACCGGCGGCGTGCGCCGGCTGCCGGTGGCCGAGCAGGTCCTGGACAGCGGCATCGACATGGTCGGCATGGGCACCGCGCTGGCCATCGACCCCAACCTGCCCAGGGACTGGCGGGCGGGGCAGGCAAGCGCGCCCATGCTCAGGCCCATCACCTGGAAGAACAAGGTGCTGGCGTCGATCGGCTACATGGCGATGGTGAAACACCAGCTGCGCCGCCTGAGCCTCGGCAAGCTGGCCAACCCGAATGTCGCGCCGGCGCTGGCGCTGCTGGAGCAGCAGCTGGATACGCAGGTTCGCACCTGGCGGTATCGGCGCTGGGTGAGGGGGCTTGCCGGCTGATCATTTGCCGGGGGCTCCTCGGAGATACGGCTGGATTAGGCGCTCCCATGAATAGGCCAGAGTAGCCAGAATGGGGAGAACTACCATGCACCGCCGCTCGTAACTGCTGATCATGAACGCCCTGGCGATCATGGCCTGCGGCCTGGTGTGCTGCGTGGTCAACGGCTACCTGTTCTATGTCCCGCAGTGGATTCCGTTGAAGGAGCGACTGATCGATGATCGACGAGCTGCTGGAATTTTCCCGCAGCGACCTGCAGCAACTGGAATTGCTCCTGGCGCCCGGCTAGTTCCACGGCTGCGGGAAATCGAGGACGAAGGGCGCTTTATTAAATTCGTCGTGGAACGCTTGGACGCCGACGAGAGCGGCATGAAAGACGCAAGAGCGGCTCAACGACCATTCAGCCCGGAATGGTTGTTGCTGGTAGAAGTCGATAGTCAGGCATTGCCTTTGTGGCAAGAAGAAGCGAAAGAGCTTGCGAGGAGGAGACCTTGCCAGGATTGGCTCAGGATTCCATGAACAGATATTTAATTTAACTTATGGGCGATGTATTCCGTTCATGAACGTCCTCGCCATAAGCACCACTGACCATGCGGCTCCGCGATAGCTTCCGATGTTCATAGCTCCACGTTCATGAGAAGCTCATGCAAAGAAGCCGCCCTCTGCACGCAACGATTCCGTTGGCTGAGCTGAAAGACGCGGGGGCTGAGGAGATGCAGGTTTGTACTGGTTAGGGCCATTTCAGTACTCATCCAAACAAGAGCTGCTTGATAGGCTCAAGGTCTTCGTGGCCACCGCACCGGTTGGCAGGGTTTCGCACAACATTGCCATCCAAAAGCTTCATCTACTCATTGCGCTACATCCAGACGCAGAGCGGAAGATTGGGTCAGGCATTGACCATTTCAAAGTCAAGCGGAATGTGTTAGGCGCAGGCCAGGGACTTTGGCTCGTTCGCAGCGACGGCACAGAAGAGTCGTTCTCCTACAAGCTCTGTATCAGCGGTGTACGCCAATCATCCTACGGGAAAGTCTGCGAGGCGCTTAGGTTCTCGGTTCGTTCACAGTTAATAGCGTTTCGAGAGACGCTGACGCTACCCGCTAAATGTGCGATCAGCGGCGAGGACATCGTGCATCGTAGTGATCTACATATAGATCACAAGATTCCGTTCTGGCGGCTGCTGCAGGCCTTCTCGGAGATTCATGGAATTGACCTATCCATGCTTGATACGGTCGGAAGCGGGGAGGCATTGGCCTTGGTTGATCGGGAGATTAGCGAGGCCTTTCAAGCATTCCACATGACCCATGCTGAACTCCAACCATCCAGCAAAACCGCGAATGCCCTGAAAGGAGGAAGGCTTTAGTTTCCTGGTGACCGCGAGGATGGCTTTTGCTGAGTAAGGCCAGTACAAACGCTTTCTCACCTAGCTTTGGTTTTTCAGCGTCTTGCCGTGTAGGAACACCTTTTGCGCGGAGGTAGGCCACGCCTCTCCGTGGGCTATAGCGCGTTCGTCGCATTCTGGGATGGCGCTGCGCTATCATTACTGCCTGCTGTACAGATACGTAGCGTTGGCTGTGGATTAAGCAATGATCATTGGGGCGGTTCTCCCGAGCAGCCTTTCAGTGGCACAGGAGAAAGGGATGTTTCGCCGTCTGACTCAATTTTATTTTTCGAAATGCGATCACGTCAGTTCTCTCCTAAATCATGCTATGGGTCAGTACAGACGTTACAGAAAGGCTAGCGCCAAAGCAGTGGCCGCTGCGCGTGAATATCTAGCTACAGCCAGCAATACAAATGTCTTTGAGCCATTGACTCCTGTCCTTTTGGATATGGATCGCTCACAGCGCTACGAGAGCGAACTACTGAATGCACTGAGCAACGACCAAATTCGCAATATTGCGATTACTGGCGAGTACGGTGCCGGAAAGAGCAGTGTCATTCGCACATTTGTCGATCGTCATCCTGAACTCACCTATGCATTTGTATCGCTGGCCGCCTTCGGAAAGGACCTGAATAAGGATAGAGTGGGGAGCCTGACTGATTTTCCTGTCGCTCCCGCTGAATCCAGTCCAATCGCTACAGACCCAAAAGGTGCAGAGAAAAAAGCCGATTCGGATATCTTGACCCGCATTGAGGAAACCATCGTTCAGCAACTGCTGTACGCGGTACCGTCAGAAGAATTACCGAAGAGTCGATTGAAGCGAATAATCCAAGCACCGTCGTCCATCATATGGGGGCGTACAGTTTTCTACGTTCTGATGATCGCAAGCGTACTGCGACTTTATGTCCCAACAATCGAGAAGCTACCGAAAGTCGACCCGGCGTGGTTGGTCGAATGGCTTCTATGGATCCCCGGGGTGGCGGCTGTTCTGGTATTGGGGCTTGGTGGTATCTACATGCTGTTCTCGGTGTTGAAGCTATTGTCTCTGTTTAGCATTGACGGCTTCACTATCAAGGGCGGAAAACTAGAAGCAACTCACCACGGCTCTGTGCTGCACAAAAATATTGATGAAATAATCTACTGCTTTGAACGTAGCCAAATCGATATCGTAGTTATAGAGGATCTCGACAGGTTTGGCATTCATGACGTATTCACGCGTCTGCGTGAAATAAATTTTATCATCAAGCAGTCGCCACAAATTAAACGACCGATTTACTTTATCTATGCGATCCGGGATGAGCTATTCGCCGTGGGGGAGAAAACGAAATTTTTCGACCTGATCATTCCCGTAATCCCGGTGATCAACTCCGAGAACTCTCGCGAGAAAATGATGAAAATGCTTCGTGAGCGAGATCTTAATGGGGTTCCGCTGGATGCCGGGCTTAATGAAACGTTGGTCGAAACTGTTTGTTACTACATCGATGACATGCGGTTAATCAAAAACATCGTCAACGAATTTGACATGTTCTCCAGCATCCTTGGCGCTGGCTCCGGATTAAAGCTTGACCCGAATAAACTATTTGCGATCATCACGATTCGTAATTTGCATCCAGCTGAATACGCTGACTTAGTAAAGAGACGTGGAGCCATTTACGAGGCCATTCAGGGTTTCAGTGAGTGGCGGCTCCAGCAGTCCAAACAGGCTGAAGTTTCCTACCAGGCGCTGCGGGGAATGCGGGAGATGCGCATACAGGAAATCGCCTCGAGCGTGTCTGAGCTCCGCGCGTATGTTTGGCTCGAACTTATGAAGAGATCTGGAATTAATGGCGCAACGCATGTTCATGTGCGAAATGGCGGTCAATTTACCTTGGGTCAATTCATTGATGATAATATTTTTATGTCAATGTTTGCTCAAGATGCTTATCTAACAATGGTCATCACTGATGGCTACAGAAATATTCAGCAGTCTCCAACGTCTATTAGTTCGAAGGAGCTACTGGCATCGACGTCGTACCAAAAAAGGCATGATCTACTCCAGCGGTCGCTAGTGGATATTGATGATGAAATGACTAGGCTGCGAGCTGAGGCTAGCCGCATTAACCACCAAACCTTTCGAGCTGCTGTCAAAGGAGCTTACGGTGATGTGGTTTCGCAAAATCTTCAAGGTTTGGATGTCGTCATTTATTTGATGCGCCACGAATACTTCGATACTGACTACACGGATTACTTCGGATATTTCTATGAGGGATCTCTCACATCTGATGACAAGAACCTGATTCTTGAGCTTAGACGTGGCGTCTCCGTAGACGTCGAGACCGTGATCAGTGCCCCGAAAAAGATAGTGGAAAAGTTGGATGCGGATGATCTGAATGATGGCAGAGGCATTATCGTCGCGCTGATCGAATACCTTTCTGATTGTCCCTACAATGATCCGGGTATTAGCCCTGAGCACAACAAACTCGCGACTATCCTGAGGGCTGGGCTTGACGGGCATCTGAATAGGATGGCGCAGGCGGCTGAATCGTTGATATCAACTGCAGCATCGCTGAAGTTTATTAAAGCTGTTTTCTCTTTAGAGCCAGGCTTGCTTCGGGCCTTGCTGAATGCTGAGCGATTCGAATCAACGGTATCAAGGCAATTATTGATAAGTGCAATCTTGGATGCATTAGATGTTGCCCAGCTAAGGCAGCTTAATTCTATGCCGGGCAATGAGATCTATGATGCCATCGCGAGCCTAGAAGATGTCTCACGTTTGACGCCAGGAATTGAAGCAGGACGTAACGGTTGGCCTTGGCTGAGAGAGATGCCAATACGTTTCTCAGCTCTGAATGACAGCATTGCAAACGAAGATCTCAAGAAATTGATCAAGTGGGGGTGCGTTGAGGTAAACCTAAGGATGCTGGCGCTGGTTTGCCAAAAAGCCGAATTGGTAAAACGAAATAAGTCTGAGCCCAGTCTGGACCTGATCTCATATCGTCGACTGAAGACGTTGGAGATTGATTGCCTGGATGATCTCCTGCTGGCATCTCCAGGAGAATTTGCAAATACGCTTTTAGCTCAAGTTGGAGTTCTGGACGAATCTTCAGCCTCCTTTTGCGAACTGCTACACGCCATTTTGGAAGAGTCAGATGACTCAGACACCGTGGCTCAGCTATTTGATCGAACGACATGCACCTTCGACCGACTTGAAGACACAACCCCATCGTTGTGGGCGAAAATTCTGCTGTCTGATCGGGTGACGATAAAGGCCGCTGCGGTTTGGGCGTTCTTTCAGGACATACTCGCACCTGCTTTGGAAGATAAAGGTTGCGAAGCCTCGGATATGGAGGCGTTCGCAAGCTTTGTCCAGCGCCATGCACAGGAACTCCGAGGTGATCTTTGGGATTCCCACACCTCAATGCATCCTGAACTACAAAAATACCTACTCGGTGTGACAGGGGTGTCGAACGAAGCGATTGAATTACTCTTCGAGAATCTAGTCTTGAACGATCTCGAGATCCTCAAAGGAGCGCAGTCAACGGAGCGCTGGGAGATGCTTGCAAGTGCGCCGTTTCTGCCATATAGCCATGAGATCCGGGAATTCATCAAGTCGTTCCATGTTCATTTGGAAGCTCCGTATATCGCGACACATTGGATGCAAGCACGCGATCAAGTTGATCTATCTCAAATATCGATCGACTTGGCGTTGCCACTCAGCCAAAGCGGCGCGCTTGAGTTGAATGAAAAAATCCGAATGTGGGCGGTATTACCGATTGAAGCCATCGAGGCCAATTACTTGGCCATCAAAGAGGTCGCTAAAATCTGCAGCCTCGCAAATCGACACTCGACAAGTTTTCCTCAGGATTTTATTCTCGTACTCAAGAAGTTCGCATGTGACGAGAGGTTGACCTCAGCTGAGCGCTCTGAAATGCTGATCCAATGCTTACCATCTTGCAGTTGGGCTGAATCAGCGTCCATTCTTGGTATGCTAGGTGATGAAGGCTTCACTAAGCTTTCACCGCATGTCAAAAAAATTGAGGTGCCATACACCGATCTCAACATAAGGCTGGTCAACGCACTTCGAACGAAGGGTTTCGTTCAGACTGTAACGGAGAAAGGAGATGTCATCAGCGCGACTACTAAACCTAAAGGCATGATTTAAATCCGGTTCCGTTAGACCTCCATGGTTGGGATGGCGACGTTGAAATTGATGTAGCTAGTAACTTGCATGGGCACGATGCCGCTCGGCAGCTGAGGACAGAGAGTGGCCTTTGCCTAGCAGCAGGTATTTATCGTGTGAAACAGCCAAGGAGCACGTGATGAGTCAACTGGTGTGTACCGATTGCCTCACCGAGGGCTATCTGCAGGATAAGGCCGCAGGCAATGATGCTGGGGAATGCGATTACTGTGCCCGAGAGCTTCCAGTCATGGATATGGAAGAATTGGTTGAGCTTTGCGATGCGGCAATCCAAGCCTCGTTCCAACCTATCCAGCAGCCGGACTCAGTAATTCATCACGGCTACCCTCCAATCGGCGAAAGTCTGTACGACGTGCTGGAGCGGATACTGGGTGCCAATCAGACGCTTCTTTCGGATATCCATGAGCGGTTGCTCGATTCGTGGAGCTACCACGGTGCTGAGGACGACCCCTATTTTGTCGAAGAGACTGAAGCCTCGTCCGAATTAACGACGGGCTGGCGCAAAATGGAACACAGCCTGCAGTTTGAATCGCGACTGGCAAATCCCATGGTCGGGAAGATCCTGGCGATGGTTTTCGACGGCATTGAAGATTTGCGTTCGAAGGACAATCGATCAGCAATCGTCGAGGTGGGTCAGGGAAAGCAGATCACATCATTCCAGCGGGGGCGGGTGTTTCAGGACGACAAGACAATGGAGGAAGCCCTGAAACACCCCGAAAAGTATCTGGGTCCGGTACCCAGAGGTAAGGGGGCCCCTGGTCGAATGAATGCCAAAGGGATCTCGGTTTTCTACGGTGCAACAGATGACCATACGGCAATTGCCGAAGTGCGTCCTCCCGTTGGCAGTATGGTTGTCACCGCACGTTTCGACGTCATTCGGCCTTTGCGGCTTCTCAACTTGCACGATCTGGCTTCAATGCGTCCGCACCGTGAGCTGAGCTATTTCGATCCAGTTCGCAAGAGCCTTTCTGAGCGCTGCGCTTTTCTCAAAGCCTTACAACGGCAGCTAACTATGCCGGTTATGCCTGATTGGGCAGAAAGCGGATACCTGATCACCCAAGCGATTGCCGACTACCTCGCAACTCATGATCAGCTGAATCTCGATGGGATCTTATTCCCTTCTGTACAGGTGGCCCAGGATGCTTCGCCGGGCCAAAACGTGATTCTTTTCCATAAAGCCAGTGGGGTGGAGCGAGTCAAAGCTGCGGATGAGGCAGAGCATGTGAGCCTCTATGAGCCTGATGAGGATAGATGGATCTACTACCCCGAAATGTGGGAAGCTGAACCTAAATCCGATGATGAAAACTCCCAGTATTTGCTTTTGGTGCCGCCCCCCGAACCAAGCCTGCGGCTAGCGCGAGATTGCATCGTGATTCACAAAGTCCAAGGTGTGCGCTTTAGTACTGAGGCCGATCCCGTTCGTTATGTTCCTTGGTCGAAGGACAGGAAATACCATGGATTTAGATAGGGTGGCTGCCCGGTAATAGCAAAGCGGCGCCACATTGAAATACCGCACTCTCAGTGCATATTCCGCGGAGAACCGCCTGAGGCATTCATGTTGGCGGGGCGTGCGGTACCCAAATTTTTTCGGCCGCACTACGTCGACACCCACGCGCGCATTTCGCCCGCTGTTGGAAGCAGTGCTCAGGCTACCTGACGGAGACTTGAAGCAACGCGTCGATGAATCGCGTAGCTCACACAGGTTTTTCATGGCATATAGCTAGCACATCCAGGGAGGGAAAGTGTCGGCCAGGCTGGCAACCCTCTGAATCAGGTGAGGGTAGCGCTTTGTTCCTTTCAGCTTTGAAAATCGAAAATTTCCGCCAGTTTGGCAATGGTGGCCATGCGTTGAACATCCAGTTCAACAAAGGCGTCACTGCTCTCGTTGGTGAAAATGATGCCGGTAAAACCGCCATCATTGATGCGATCCGTTACGTTTTACAAACCCGGGATGCTGAATATATTCGCCTGCAGATTGAGGACTTCCACATTGCCAAAGATGGCACTCAAGCGGAAACCATCACCCTCAGATGCACCCTGGAAGGACTGAGCCTTGCGGAACTCGGTGCTTTCGCTGAGTACGTGACCTACAAAGACGGCGTGGGTCGGCTGTACGTTCACTGGTCAGCTCGCCGCGTCGTCGCATCCGCCTCAACCCGCAAATGGGTCGATATCTCGGTTCGTTCGGGTGAGAACGGAGATGGCCCGTCTTTCGACATAGGTGTACGGCAACTACTGGCCACCGCATACCTGAAACCTCTGCGCGATGCGGAGCGGGAAATGTCCCCGGGCAGAAACTCAAGGCTTTCCCAAGTCCTGAGTAGTTTCCCCAATATTGATGCCGGCAGCTCCTTCGACCCTGCCTTACTCCCGGCTGATCTCGCTGGTGCCGAGGCTTTGAGTATTGCCGGCATGGGCGACTTTCTTCGCCACCTAGTGAACAGTCACAGCGCCATTGTCTCCGCTCAGAAAGAGATCAACGAGACTTACCTGCGACCGCTATCACTTGCCGGCCAGCCCCTCACGAGCCGCATCGGTTTCGGCGAGGCCGGAACGGACCCCGCCAAGCTGAAACAAATTTTGGAGCGCCTGGAGCTGGGGTTACTGGATCACACCACAGGTGAAGCCCGTGGAGTTTACGGGCTAGGCTCCAACAATGTGTTGTTCATGGCCTGCGAACTGCTGCTGCTCGGTAAAGAGCCTGATGGGCTACCGCTGCTCCTTATCGAGGAGCCCGAAGCGCACCTGCACCCACAGCGCCAGCTCCAATTGATGGAATTTCTTGAGGCCGCGGCCCAGCCATCCACAGACTTAAGGCCGGTTCAAATCATCCTGACCACGCACAGCCCTAGCCTGAGCTCGAAAATCCCCCTGCAGAACCTGGTATTGATGCAGAGGCAGCAGGCCTTCTCGCTAGCGGAGAACAAGACCTGCTTGGCAGCTGATGATTATCGCTTCCTCAGTCGTTTCCTTGACGTCACCAAGGCGGGCCTTTTTTTCGCAAAGGGTTTGCTTGTCGTAGAAGGCGATGCGGAAGCCATTCTGCTGCCTTCGCTTGCTCGGCGGTTGGGCCTGGACCTCACCAAACACGGCGTATCGATCATCAATGTGGGCGGTGTGGGGCTGCGGCGCTACTCAAAAATCCTGCAGCGCAAAGATACGTCGGAAGGCGAGATCACCGTGCCTACGGCATGCATCACAGACATGGACGTGATGCCGGACTGCGCGCCCGAGATTCTGAGCCTGAAAGGAGTGAAAGGGGCGGTCTGGCCAGACAAAGCCGACCGGCGCTGGCGCGCCGTGAAAGACTTTGGTGCTACCTCGTCCGACATTGAAAGAGGCCTCAAAGAGCATCGCGACAATCGAGCCGAGAGTGATGGGCAATGTGTGCGCACGTTCGTTGCCGATCACTGGACGCTCGAATACGACCTAGCGTTCAAAGGGCTCTCGAAGGAAGTCCATCATGCCGCTTACCTGGCCATCAATGAAGACAAGATCGACGAAGGCAAGGAAACCAAGACCAGCGTGTTGAAGAAGGCGCAGACGGCCTTCGAGAAGATTCAGACGGCCCATGCTACCGAAGAAGCTCGGTGCTCCGCGATCTACAAGCTGTTCAAAAGGGCATCCAAAGCGATTGCAGCCCAGCACCTGATCGACTTGATCGACCAGCGCTTCGATGACCGCTCCCTTGATGCTACAACGCTGCGGGGGCTGCTGCCCGCCTACGTTGTCCATGCGATTGAATATGCGACGCGGGGGGCAGCACTGACCAACACCAGCCCGGCTCACCCCACTATGGTACCCGCCGCACCGAATCCAGGATCTGCTGATTCGGTGAAAGAGGTCGCCAAATGACGTTCAGCCAACTGGTTGCCCCCATCACTGACGCCGATGTGGACTGGGTCATTGGGCTGATGGGGCTGGAAGTGCTGGACGAGCCCCGTCGTAATTTCTTGAAGTCCATGGATACCGTAGATGTGGCGGCATGTCCTGGTAGCGGAAAAACGACCCTAGTCGTCGCCAAGCTTGCCATCCTGGCCCGCCACTGGAAGAGCCGCGTGCAGGGGATCTGCGTGCTATCGCACACCAATGCAGCGCGAGAAGAGATCGAGAAGCGCCTCGGCGGCACCGAGGTGGGGCAACGGCTGCTGCGCTTCCCTCACTATATCGACACCATCCATGGCTTCACCGGCCGATTCCTTGCTTCGCCATGGTTACGCTCGAAAGGGATTGCGCTTCAAGCCATTGACGATGAGGCCACGCACAAAGCACGCCGAAGGGAACTGACGTACAAAGAGCATTTAGGTGCGCAAGTCGCCTTCGAGAAAAAATTCAAAAGTCTTTACAGCTTGCGGATCCGATCTGTCGATTTCAACCTACCACTTGGCGATGAAGATATTGGTTTTGCGCCACACACAGATACCTACAAGAGTGTGGTGAAATCGCTCAGCGGCGCAGCCAAGGCAGGCTACTTCTGCTTCGACGAGGTATTTGTGCTGGGCCACGCCTTACTCGATCAGGAGGCGAGCGTCGGCGCCGCACTACGTCTGCGCTTCCCATGTGTCCTGATCGATGAGATGCAGGACACTCAACCTGAACAGGCGGATGTGCTTCAGCGCGTTTTTCCCCACGATGATCCAGACGTCCGTGTCATTCGCGTCGGCGATCCCAACCAAGAAATCTTCGAGAAGAACAGGCCATTGCGGGACCCCTTCCCTGACCCAGAGCGTCAGTTGGAGATCGCCAGTAGCTTCCGCTTTGATCAGTCCATTGCATCGATCGCCAACCCTTTTGCGTATGCCCCTATTACAAATGGATTGATAGGGCTTCGGGCTCCGCGTGACGCAGGCAGTGTCCCTAACACAATCATCGTCTTCCCCGACGAGGATGCGACCGGGGTGCTGGATGAATTTGGAAAGCTGGTGCTGAAACATCTGCCGGCGGAATCCCGCAAGGCAGGTGTGTTCGCCGTCGGCGCCGTGCACCGGCTTGAGAACTACAAAGCGAACCAGTATCCGAAGGCTCTGGAGCATTACTGGCCATCCTACAGATCTGACACGACTAAGACGTCGTTCAATCCTCGCACGTACGCGGAAGGCGCCCACATTGCTCGTCGGTACGCGATGCGCGAATCCACAGCCTCTTCAGCCGTCGAGTTGTTGGCTTCATGCCTCGCCAACCTGGGCTCATTGGCGTTTCCTGGCAGCCAGGTGAAGCTGAGAGGCCGATATCACGCCTCAGTGGAAGAGAAACTCAAAACCAAGCCAGACGCCTTCGCTCGGTACCGCGAGTGCCTCCAGCAGATTCTGTTCGTGCCGTCGGAGGTCACTGAGCAGGATTGGGTCAAGGTCATCTCTCCGAAGCTCTTGTTGCTAGCAGCCGCTCTTCATGATTCCGAGGCCGTGACAGCGGATCGCCAAAGCCACCAGTACCTTGCTTGGGAACCTGCTCCAGCAGCCACTGAAGCCGGAGAAAGCGGAGGCTCCCTAATCAACACCTACCGATTCCAGGACGGTGCCGACGGCGTCGATATTCGGATGTCATCCATTCACTCGGAAAAAGGCAAAACCCACGCTGCGACGCTGATCCTTGAGACCTTTAGGAAAACCCACTTCATTCAGAAGCTCATGCCGTGGCTTGAAGGCCAAAAAGCCGCTGCCAAGAGACCACCGGACAGCGCCAAGAAAGACATGATGCTGATGTACGTTGGGATGACCCGGCCGACCCACATGCTGTGCTTGGCCATACGGCAGGGCTCACTGGGGGAGGGGGCGGCAGGCGAGAAGCGGAGGATGGCACTCAAGGCTGCGGGGTGGTCGATTTTGGAACTGGCGGCTCAGGGATCCGTGCCATAAACACTCCACGCGTTGGCGTACGTGCGACCTCAATTCCTTCCGACATGAATGATCAAGAGCAAGGACGCAGCAGCAATGAAACCCGAGATGTCTGAGTTTTCCTACGGCTTCGCCTTCACCAACGAACTGATTACATTGCCCGGCTCTCACGTCGTAGCCGCCCCCGAATTCCCTTCGCTGCAGAAAGAGGGCAAGCCTGGTGGCGGTTACGACGTCAAGATTCCGTTCGGATCACCGCTCTTCCTCCAATTCAAGCTGAGCCATTACCTGGAGCGTACAAACTGCAAGGAATACACTTTGATGGGAGGCGCCTACTACCGTTGGCATCTTCATGCCTTACGGCACTCCGCCCAGCATGATTTGTTGCTGGAGCTTGAAAGTAAAGGCAACGAAGTCTATTACGTCGCCCCAGGCTTCCACCAAACAGCAGAACTGAACGCGCATTACCTGTCGAAGCAGATCGTCAATCGCTCGTTCGGTTTCCGCCCAGGTGATATCGGCGTCTTGCCCGATGAAAATGAGCACTACGTCGTGTTCAACAGCCTTCCCATGGCATACCGATGCTCAGACGAACCATCGCTAGTCAAAACTCAGCTGATGGCGGATCTCCTAGGAGTAGCTCAGGACCAACGTGCTACTCGGGATCTCAATGAAGCCGGGATTCGTCAAATTGGTCAGACAATCGTGGACGTGCTTCGTAAGAGCAGAACGCGTCGCTCACTCGTTGGCCACAAGTCGGTCAATCCGGATGAGGTAGCGCGGGCAATCGATGACCAGCCTACGTTGAGGACGCTTGCATTTATATCTCGCACAGTTCTGGACTCTGAACTGCTCATCTTAAGGAACGAGCCAACGGTCAAGCGCATCAGCCGTAGGCGGGGGTGAGTGGGTTTTGGGGGCGGATTCGGTGGTGGCCCGCAAACGGTGCGTGCCGCAGTGGTGTTGCATCAGGAATCGGCCAAGGTGTTGCATACACTTTGTTATACACCTCATCCCTCTGGTCTCAGCATTGATAGATGACGCGTCTGTCAATCCATTGGCCGCTCATTTGCACGGCGTCATCGCCGTCGACGTATCGACGCCCACTCTCAACGAGGAATTGGTAGCGAAGCCAAACGGCGTAGCCGTCCAGCACGGCCAGGATAGACTCAAAGCGGCACGCCAGGATGGCCTCATCGATACTGAGGCTGCGGCTCTCCGCATAGATATAGAACGCCTGGATAGCTCTCAGGTGCGCTGCAGCGGTGTTATAGGCACGGTACTTGAGTTTGAGTTGGACATAGAGAAACGGAACGAGCACCGGTAACGGCGCAGCAGCGCCATCCTGCACCAGCAGTGGCATTCGACTGCCTGCAGACAGGCGACACTGAATCAGTTTCATCGCAGGTCCCCATGAACAACTGAACATAGCCCGTTAGCAAGCATGGACGTGGAATGGGGGTGGGTCGAATCAAGAGCTTGTAAAGCTCATGAACATTATGAACATTATGAACATGGCTTATCGTTTAACATAATATACATTATGCGAAGTCATGGATAAGCGCAGCTGCAGATGGCCCCTGCAGAATTCACCAGGGAAAACCGCTCGTTTGCCCGTCTCGGCATCTTTCCTGAGTCGATCCGTCGATCTGCCTTGGCAGCTCCGCTCGATCGGCATTCATGTCCGCACCTGGCCTCGCTCCCGGTTACGAACCGACTTCGTATTCCCAGTCCGCCAATCTGAAGCTCGATCTCTGCGGAACTCAGGCGACGGCTCGAAAGGCTCCGTCCGGCTAGGCCGCCAGCGTGTCCAGCCAGGCCTGTTCCACCTCGCGCCGGCGCCACAGGTCGATGCATATCCCGCGGGCCATCGTGCGCAGGTTGGCACGCGCATCCACCGGGCTGGAGAAGCCGTGCGAGGCAGGCTTGAGCAGCAGGCGCAAAACACGTCAGGGGCCATGCCCGCTGCATCGGCTGCATTGCCAAGGCGCTTGTGCAGTCAGCCCTTGAGCCAGCCTTATCATTTACAGCCTGGCTGACGCCCGCAAAACAAGCCTGCCAGGCAGGCATCCCCTCTTCCGTGCCAGCCTTGCCGGACGCCTGGCGAAAATCATAAGATGGTAATAAGTCTCAATTTCACAACCCGGGCTATCCATGTCGGCATCGCGTACCAGGGAATTGGTGAGTCACCTCTATCAAGACAATCACCGCTGGCTGCTCGGCTGGTTGCGGCCGCGGGTCAACTGCACCGAGCTTGCCCGGGACCTGGTGCAGGATGTGTTCATCCGCATCCTGACCGCGCAGGACGCCCCGGATCGTCTGCAGGCAGTACGCGAGCCCCGGGGCTACCTGGCCACCATCGCGCGTAGGCTGATGATCGACCACTATCGGCGCGACCGCCTGGAGCGCGCCTGGCTCGCGGAGCTGGCCGGCCAGCCCGAGGCGCTGGAAATCAGCGAAGAGGACCGGGCCATCCTGCTCGAAACGCTCTGCGAGCTGGACCGTATGCTGGCCGGGCTGGGCCCGAAAGTGCGGCGCGCTTTCCTGCTCTCCCAACTCGAGGGCATGACCTACCGGAAGATCGCCGAAGCCGAGGACCTCAGCGAGGTCACCATCACCCGCTACATCGCCAAGGCCACCCATCACTGCATGCTCTTCCGCCTGGGAGCCCTGCCCTGAGCCTCCTGGACCGCCTCGACCGGCAGCAGCGCGAAGCACTGGAGCAGGCCGCCACCTGGCACAGCCTGCTGCAGAGCGAACGCGCCACCGAGCACGACCGCAACGCCTGGCAGCGCTGGCTGGAAGAGCGCGGCGAGAACGCCTGGGCCTGGCGCCAGGTGGAGCTGACGCTCGGCCAGTTCGGCCGCCTGCCCGCTTCGCTCGCGCCCCGGGCCCTGCTCCAGGCCGAGCGGAACGGACGCCTGAACCGGCGCACGCTGCTCAAGGGCTTCGTGCTCGTCGCGGGCGGCACGGCGCTGGGCTATGGCGGCCTGCGCTACAGCAGGACGGCGGGCTGGGATGCGGACCTGCGCAGCCCGCTGGGCGAACGGTTCAGCGCCACCCTGCCGGACGGCACCCGCGTGCAGCTCAACAGCGACAGCGCGGTGGATGTCGCCTATGACGCCCACCAGCGCCAGTTGATCCTGCGTCGCGGCGAGCTGCTGGTGACCACGGCCCCCGACAGCCTGAACCGCCCCTTCCTGGTCCAGGTGCCGCAAGGAACGGTGCAGGCGCTGGGCACCCGCTTCGCCGTGCGCCTGCAGGACGACAGCGCCCAGGTCGCGGTCTTCGAGCACCGTGTCCGCCTCACGCCGGCCCACGGCCAGCCGCTGTTGCTCGAGGCCGGCCAGCAGTGCTCGCTCAGTGCCGATGCTGCCGGCAGGCCTTTCCCCGTTTCTCCGGGCCAGGATGCCTGGAGCAGCGGGCTGCTGGTCGCCAACCGGCAGCGGCTGGATGAGTTCCTGACCGAGCTGGCTCGCTATCGCAGCGGCTGGCTGCACTGCGACCCCGCCATCGCGGGGCTCAGGATCAGCGGCACCTTCTCCCTGGACGACACCGACAAGGCCCTGCGGGCGGTGGCCTCCAGCCTGCCGGTGCGGGTCGTCCAGCGCACCCGCTATTGGGTCAAGGTCGTGCCTCGCTGAAAATTTCTGCGGGCCGCTGATAGGTTTCCCCGTGCTCCTTCGACTCATCAAGCAGAGGGCAAACGCCCCACTGCCAACCTGGAAGAGCACGACACCACCATGAGAGCACCCTTCGCCCCACGTCCCCTCCCCCTGGCGCTGGCCCAGGCTCTGCTGTTTTCCGCCGTACTGGGCCTGGGCGTCCCCGCCCAGGCCGAGCCCGATGGCGCCGACGTGCGCGAATACCACATCGGCAAAGGCGACCTGGGCGCAGTGCTGACGCGCTTCGCCACCGAAGCCAAGGTCCTGATCTCCTTCGACCCGGCGCTGACCGACGGCCGCGTGAGCCACGGCCTGGACGGCCGCTACAACGTGCAGCAAGCCCTGCAACGGCTCCTCGATGGCTCCGGCCTGCAGGCCGTGCAGGACAGCGACGGCCGCTACACCATGAAGCCGGTCTCGGAAGAGCCGGTGAACCTGGGCGTTACCCAGGTCATCTCCAGCCCCCTGGGCACCACCACCGAAGGCACCGGCTCCTACACCACCGGCGCCACCGCCGCCGCCACCGGGCTGCCGCTGTCGACGCGCGAGACGCCGCAGTCGGTGAGCGTCATCACCCGCCAGCGGATGGACGACCAGAACATGACCACCCTCGGCGACGTGCTGGCCAACGCGCCGGGCATCTCCGCGCCGCAACTGGATAGCGAGCGCACCGTCTTCGCCTCGCGCGGCTTCTTCATCAACGACCTGCAGTACGACGGCATCTCCAGCTACTACAAGAGCAACTACGCCGCGGGCGAGTCCGAGCTGGACGCCATCATCTACGACCGCATCGAGATCGTCCGCGGCGCCACCGGCCTGCTCACCGGCGCCGGCGAGCCCTCGGCCTCGGTCAACCTGGTGCGCAAGCGCGCCGACAGCAAGGAGTTCCGCGGCGAGGCGCAGGTCAGCGCCGGCTCCTGGGACAACTACCGCAGCACCCTGGACCTGTCCGGCCCGCTGACGCCCACCGGCAACGTGCGCGGCCGCCTGGTGGGCGCCTACCAGGACAAGAAGAACTTCTTCGACCGCTATTCCCGCGAGGGCCACGTGATCTACGGCGTGGTCGACGTGGACCTGACCGACGCCACCACCCTGAGCCTGGGCGCCAGCTACCAGAAGTCCGACGCCGACGGCCTGACCTACGGCGGCGTGCCGCTGTGGAACAGCGACGGCTCGAAGACCCACTACAGCCGCTCGTTCAGCATCGCGCCGAAGTGGAACACCGAGGAAGTCGAGGTCAAGAACTTCTTCGCCAACCTCGAGCACCGCTTCGATAACGACTGGCAGGCGCAGTTCCGCGTCATGCACAACCGCAACGAAGTGGACAACGCGCGTATCTTCAACTGGGGCTTTCCCGACACGGAGACCGGCCTGATCGACGCCGAACCCTCGCAGTCGCGCTTCCCCGGCGAGCGCAAGCAGCAGAGCACCGACCTGCGCCTGTCCGGCCCGTTCGAACTGTTCGGCCGCACCCACGAGGCCGTGGTCGGCGCCACCTACTTCGACCACAAGTACTCGTTCGACTGGATCGGCAACAAGACGCCCTGGCAATCCCCGGTCAGCGTGTACGACTTCGGCCACGTGGCGGAACCGGAGTGGGACTACGAGAACCGCGAACTCTCCGAGCGCAACCACACCAAGCAGAAGGCCGGCTACGCCGCCCTGCGCCTGTCCCTGGCCGACCCGCTGAAGCTGATCCTCGGCGGCCGCTTCACCCAGTACGACCGCGAAGGCGCCGGTTGGGCCTCCTCGGGCGAGTACGACTACAGCGACCACAAGTTCATCCCCTACGCCGGCCTGGTCTACGACCTGAACCAGAATTACTCGCTGTACGCCAGCTACACCAGCATCTTCAACTTCCAGGACTACCGCGACCGCAACGGCGCCTGGCTCGACCCGGTCACCGGCGACGCCTACGAGGCCGGCATCAAGGGCGAGTTCCTCGACGGCAGGCTGAACGCATCCCTGGCCGCCTTCCGTATCGTCCAGGACAACCTCGGCCAGCAGGACGTCGGCTACTCCGTGCCCGGCAACCCCGACAGCCCGGCCTACTACGCCACCGACGGCGCCACCTCCAAGGGCGTGGAGTTCGAACTGTCCGGCGCCCTCACCGAGAACTGGAACGCCTTCTTCTTCGCCACCCACTACAGCGCCAAGGACTCCGACGACAACGACGTGAACACCCAGCTGCCGCGCACCATGGCACGCCTGTTCACCACCTACCGCCTGCCGGGGCAATGGAAGCAACTGACGGTGGGCGGCGGCGCCAACTGGCAGAGCCGCATCTACTACGACGGCGTAGGGCCCCAGGGCCAGCGCCAGGAGCAGTCCGACTACCTGGTCGCCAACCTGATGGCCCGCTACGACATCACCCCGCAGATCTCGGCGCAGCTGAACGTCAACAACCTGTTCGACGAGAAGTACCAGACCGCGGTGAACTGGTACGGCCAGGGCGTCTGGGGTACCCCCCGCAACGTCCTGGCCACCTTGAACTACAAGTTCTGAGCGGCGAACGACAAAGCCCTGGGCGCTGTTCAGTCAAGGAAGAATGCCGTTTCTCTTTATGAGGGGAACGGCATTTTCATGTGGGGTGGGGTTGGGGGCTTGGTGTAGCGCGCCGCTCCGAGCGCTCGGATGTTTCTCTGGAAATCCGTAGGGCGCATAACGCCTACGGCGTTATCCGCCGAATCGCGGACAGAGTCCGCTCCTACGGTTCCAGGAAGCACGGGCGTAGGAGCAACTGTCTTGCCGGCTGCGCCAAGGCGCGCTTCAACGGATGGGTTGAGCCTTGGCGAAACCCATGCGGTCATGCTGATGGGTATCGCTTCGCTCAACGCCATCCTACGGGGCTGATGTTTGCCGGAGGGCGTAGGAGCGGACTTTGTCCGCGATTGGATTCAACGCCCCC
Organism: Pseudomonas sp. M1; assembly: GCF_022760135.1. NCBI lineage: Bacteria > Pseudomonadati > Pseudomonadota > Gammaproteobacteria > Pseudomonadales > Pseudomonadaceae > Pseudomonas > Pseudomonas sp. M1. Next base: position 3,407,584 of record NZ_CP094343.1, on the reverse strand, counting down.
GCCGGCCCCCCCCCGGTGGCACGAATGGCCCCCTCTCCCGCTTGCGGGAGAGGGCTGGGGTGAGGGTGCGCTTTAACCTCTGCCTCAACACCGTCGTAAACCCGTAGCCCCGTAGAAAAGCAGGCCCCCGCCTGGAGCTGAGGCGGTCAGCGCAGCGCGCAGCGCTCGAAGAAGTTCTCCCGGCTCTGCACCATCAGCGCCGCGCGCTTGTGCGGGAAGTCGAATTCCTTTTCCCGCCAGAAGCCCAGGCGCTGCATGTGGCCGATCATGCGGGCGTTGTCCGCGCGGGGCTCGGCGACGATGCGCTGGCTGCGCGGTTCGTCCAGCAGCAGGTAGTGGACCAGGGCATCCAGCCAGCTCTGTACCTTGTGCGGGCCGCGCTGGCTGTCTTCGCCCACCAGCATGTGGATGCCGCGGTCGTAGTCGTCCGCTGCGTAGAACGGCGCGATGCGGTCTTCCTTGGCCCAGTAGGCTTCGAAATAGGCGAAGGGCTGGTCGTCGAAGCAGCCGATCAGCGTCAGCGCGTGAGGATCGAGCGCGAGCTTTTCCAGGTAGGCCCGGTGCTGCGCGAGGCTGCCGCCCTCCTGCCAGAACTCCAGCACGCGCGGGTGATTCTGCCAGCGGTTGAAGCGCTCCAGGTCGGCGTCGATATCCAGGGTGCGCAGGGATATCCAGCTTCCCAGGCGGACATCGAAGCGCCGGTAGACCTCGCCTTCGGGCTTGGGCGGGCGCAGCGGGTGGCGCTTGCCGGCGTCGATGCGGAACACCTGGGGGAACGCCACCTCGCGGGGCTGGTGCAACCAGGGCTGCGGCAGTTGCCAGAAGGCGCTGCGCTCCACTTGCGCCAAGCCGTCGCCATTGCGGCTGAGCAGCCCTTCGGCGTAGGCCTGCGCCGGGCAGCCGGCGCCTTGCAGGAGGATTACCTGGCGCTGTTCGTCATGGGCGAAGCACCAGTAGGCGAAGGCCCAGAGCGCGAAGGATGACACCTCGGACAGCAGCTGCCAGGTATGGCCATCGCTTTCCAGGGCGAGCAGCGCCGCGCCATCGAGGGACAGCGTCAGGCGTCGCCCATGCGTCTCGGCACTCAATTGGCGGCCGTCGGGCAGTGGCAGGATGGATTCGGGAAGCGGACTGGACATGCGGATACTCTCGCTTGGAGGCGCCGCCCCGATGGGGGCGGCAACGGGCCCATGGGCTCAGGCGGTCTCGGCGGCGACTGTGCGAGCTGCCGGCTGCGCCTGCAGGTGCCGGAACAGCGACGCGGAAATCTCCTCGGCGCGGGCCGGCAGGACCGACAGCAGGGTGTCGCTGAGGCCGTGGCTGGCCTGGCTGAAGCCCTGCAGGTAGATGGGCGCGCGCAGTTGCGCGTCGGTCTGCAGGCGGTAGTCGCGGTCGACGCGGAAGTCGCCCAGGTGCGCCTGCAGTGGCGCCAGCAGTTCGCGGTGCGAGTTGCGCTCGTAGCCGGTGGCCAGGATCACCGCGTCGTACTGCTTCTGCTCCACCTCGCCGGTGGCGCTGTCGCGCAGGCTCAGGTGCACGCCGGCGGCGTCGGCGCGCACGCCTTCGACGTGGCGGCGGCAGAGGAAGCCGTGGCGGGCCTGCCCGGAGACCTTCTGGCGGTAGAAGATGGCGTAGATGCGCTCGATCAGGTCGAGGTCGACCACCGAGTAGTTGGTGTTATGGTACTCGGCGATCAGCTTCTCGCGCTCGCTTTCCGGCTCCTGGAACACCAGGTCGGTGTAGTTTGGCGCGAAGATTTCGTTGACGAAGGGGCTGTCGTCGGCCGGCTTGAGCACGGCGGCGCGCAGGATCATGTCGACCTGCACCGAGGGATAGCTGTCGTTGAGGTCGATGAAAGCCTCGGCGGCGCTTTGCCCGCCGCCGACCACGGCGATGCGCATCGGCTCGTGGCGCACGCAGGGCTGTTCGGCCATGCGCTCCAGGTAGCGCGCATGGTGGAACACCCGCGCATCGCCGCGCAGGCTGGCGAAGGCCTGCGGAATGCGCGGCGTGCCGCCGGTGCTGAGGACGATGGAGCGCGCCAGGCGGAAGTTCTCGTGGCCTTCTGCATCGCGCGAGACCACCTTGAGCAGGTCGATGCCGTGGGCGCCGGCGACCGGCTCCACGCGCTGCACCTCCTCGCCGTAGCGGGCCTGCTCGGCGAAGTGCCGGGCGACCCAGCGCAGGTAGTCGTTGAACTCCATGCGGCACGGGTAGAAGGTGCCGAGGTTGATGAAGTCCGCCAGGCGCCCCTGGCTGTGCAGGTAGTTGACGAAGCTGTAGGGGCTGGTGGGGTTGCGCAGGCTCACCAGGTCCTTGAGGAAGGAGATCTGCAGTTCGCTTTGCGCCACCAGGGTGTTGCCGTGCCAGCGGTAGTCGCCCTGCTTGTCGAGGAACAGCGCATGGTAGTCGAGGCCCTCGCGTTGCGCCTGCTCCTGCAGCGCGATCGCCAGCGCCAGGTTGGAAGGCCCGAAACCGATGCCGAGAACGTCGTAGGTGGGGGTGATCATCTGGTTCATGCTGCCAATATCCTTAGCCCGTTTGCCAGGAGGCGCGACGGCGGTCCGCCGGCCCATGGGGACGCCGCATCGGCGCCTTGTTTCTGAAAGACGAGACCGCTTTGCGGAAATTTAGAATGCGTCTTATTAGCGTTTTCTGTAGGAATCTCTAGTGACGCATCACTGCAGGCGGCGAGCCTCGCCCTCTTCGTTCAGCGCCATGGCGAACGAGGGCGCCAGGCGGTAGCGGCGCTGCGCATCGCGCACCAGCACGCCGCTGCGCCCCAGGCTGCGCAGGGTGCTCTGCACGCAGGCCTGGGTGATGGAGTTGGTCGGCTCGCGCAGGCGCTGGTAGAGCTCTTCCACCGTATAGGCGTCCTGCTCGTGGAAGGCGCTCAACACCACCAGCCGCGGCAGGCTGGTGCGCAGGCCGGCATGGGCCAGAATCCGCCGGGCGGGCTCGCTGGCTCTGGATTGGGTCATTGGCTTCTCCTTGTCCCCCTGGGCCGGGCGCAGCCAGTGCTGCGGGTGCGCCGCCCTCCTCTTGCATGCTCGAATCCGTTGCGCAGGTGCCTGAAGCTCATTGGAAATCATGGGAGTACGCCTCCTTTCATTGCGCCAGGTGCAGCACCTGCAGGCCGGGGTCCGCGTCGATCTGCGCCTCGGTGAAGGGCAGCGGCGACCAGGCCTGGCGCGAGAACAGCCGGGTCTGGTCGGCGTGGTGCGGCGAACGCGGCTCGCTGGCCTGGGAGAAGGCCAGCAGCCCCTTGGCCTGCGGGCCCTCGGCGGTGAAGCTGACCAGTTGGATGTAGCTGCTGCCGCTCACCACCTCCAGGTGGTCGCCCTGGGGCACGCTCTGCATGGCGTTGTAGATGCCCAGGTGGCCGTCGCCGCCGGGGATCGGGATCGGCGGCTTGGCCGTGCTGCTGACCTGCACTTCGCCCCAGCGTTCGCGCTGGTCGAGCCCCAGTTCATGCACCTCTTTCGTCGCGGCCAGCAGCGCTTCGCGCACCTGTTTCGCCACTTCGGGCTTGTCCAGGGCGATGCCGCTGGGCGTCTGCAGCGGGCGCGCGGGGTCGAACGGCACCTTCCAGGCGCCCTCCAGGCCGTCGAAGTGGGTCATGAAGCGCTGGAAATAGACGAAGCCCGGGCCGGCGTCGAGGTTGGCGCTGCGGTCCCACTTGGCGAGGCTGCCACAAGCGGACGACAGCGCTGCTTCCTGCGCCTGGCGGCACAGTTGCAGCAGGTCAGGCAGCACCAGGTCGGCGGCGTAGACGTGGTTGCCGGTGACCAGCCGTTGCAGCAGCGGCTCGTCGATCGGCCCCTTGCCCTGCAGGGCCTGCAGTGCGAAGCGGGCGCGCAGGCCCAGGGGCTGGTCCTGGCGGCTGGCCAGCGGCGAGAAGCCTTCCAGCGGCGCCGCCGGGTTGGTCATCCAGGCGCTGTCGTTGGAGTTCTGCACGAAGTCGCGGCGCACCAGCGCCGGCAACTGCGTGGCCGGCTGGATGCCGGGCTGCGCCGCACCGGGGTCGCGGCTCCAGCCGCAGCGCCCGAGGTTGCCCTGCAGCGCCGGCAGGCCCTCGGCGACCAGCGCGGGAATGGCGCAGGCCTGCAGCTGCCCCGGGGTCAGGTTGGGCACCACGGACTGGTTCAGGTAGAGCACGTCGCCGTGTTCGTCGGCGGCCAGGGTATTCACCCAGGGAATGCCCTGCAGGGACTCCACGCGGTGGCGCAGGTCCGCCACGTCGCGCGCCTGGTTGATCGAGTACCACTGCTGCAGCACCCGGGTGTTGCCCAGGTTGGCGTCGCGCAAGGCATAGGCCTCGCCGGCGCTCCAGTCGAGCTTGCCGGGCCAGACCAGCACCGGGCCGTAGACCGACTCGTAGACGTTGTGCTCGACCGTCTGCAACTGGCCGCCGGCGCCGCGTACCTGGACCTTCACCACGCGCTTCTCCAGCGGCTGCCAGCGCCCGTCCAGGCGGTAGTGCAGCGGGTTCTGCGGGTCCAGCTCCAGGCGGTAGAGGGTGAAGTGGCTGGAGGTGTCCACCGTGTGCGTCCAGGCCAGGTGCCGGTTGAAGCCGATGTTCACCACCGGCAGCCCAGGCAGCGCCGCGCCCATGACGTCGAGCTTGCCGGGGATGCTCAGGTGCAGCTGGTAGAAGCGCATGGCGCCCTGCCAGGGGAAGTGCGGGTTGGCCAGCAGCAGGGCGTGGCCGCTAGCCGAGCGCTCCGCGCCGACGGCGATGGCGTTGCTGCCGCGTTCCAGGCGGAAGCGCTCGCGGCGCTGCTCGGCCAGGCGGAAGCCCTCCGCGCCGGTCAGGGCTGCACTGGCAGCGCCCGGCGGCGCCGCGGCTACCACAGCCTGGGCGAACTGGCCGACACCGCCCTCCACCAGCAGGCGACGGGTCAGGCGCACCAGGTCGCCGCTGTCGATCGGCTTCAGCCAGGGCTGGCCCAGGCAACTGGTGGTGTCGGCGCTGGCCTCGCGCAGGAAGCGGTTGAAGCCCGCCGCGTAGCCTTCCAGCAGTTGTGTCACTTCCGTGGACTGGGCCTTGCGGAAGGCCTCCACGGATTCCGGACGGTTGAGCCAGGTGAAGAAGACGTCCGAGGCGAGGTTGCCGACCTGCGCCGAGGACTCGCCCTCGGCGCCGAAATAGCGCGAACGCTCGCCGCGGGCGGTGACGATCTCGTCGGCCAGCAGGCAGGCGTTGTCGCGGGCGTAGGCGTAGCCGACGCCGAAGCCCAGGCCGCCTTCGTCGGTGGCGCGGATGTGCGGTACGCCGTAGGCGGTCCAGCGGATGTCGGCGGCCAGTGCGGCCGGGCGGGCGCTGTCGGCCTGGGCCTGGGGCAGCAGGCCGAGCAAGGCGCCGGCGAGGCCGGCCACGAGGGTGCGCTTTTGCATCGATTCATCTCTGTACGAGCGCGCCGCGGATGGCGCAGGACGACTGGGAGTCGCGGCCTTCGGCGGCATGAATGCTCCGCCCCGAACGCCGGCATTCAGGGAACGAAGCGCACCCGGGAAACTTTACCGACGCCCGCCGTAGGCGCCCCGGCAAGGCTGGATCGGGGTGGCTGGCGCCCGGCCGCGGCTTTCCGTAGGATGCGAGCTCTCCTATAATTGCGCCCATCATCCCTCCGCCATGGCGGCGCCGGATCCAGGCGCGGCAAGGTTCAACCGGCCCCCTCATGACTACCCCCCCTTCCCCTTCGAGCGATCCCGTGGCGCAGGCCGCCGCGCACTGGTGCATGCGCCTGCACGAGCCGGACTGCAGCGATGCCGAGCGTGCGCAGTTCCAGCAATGGCTGGAAAGCGACTCGCGGCATGCGGCCAAGTACGCCGAAGTGGAGAAGATCTGGAAGCTCAGCGCGCACCTGCTGGAAGTCCGCCCCACCCCGCGCACTACCGGCCGCCGCCCACCGCTGCCACGCCCACCGGCGGGCCGCCGCCGGCGTTCCTGGCGCAAGCAACTGCGCGCCGCCGCCCTCGCCCTGCTGGTACTGCCGGCCGCCGGCTACCTGGGCTGGCTGCAGGGCTGGGTGCCGGACAGCTGCCACCGCTACCAGGCCGACGCCACCCTGCGCAAAGTGCTGCTGCCCGACGGCAGCGAGGTCGAGCTGAACCTCAATACCCGCCTGTCCTATGCCAATTTCCGCGACGTGCGCCGGGTGGTGCTGGACCAGGGCGAGGCCTACTTCCACGTCAGCCACGACGCCAGCCACCCCTTCGTGGTGCGCGCCGCCAAGGGCAGCATCACCGTCACCGGCACGCGCTTCGACGTGTGGAAGTACCAGGACCAGGTCACCGTGACCGTCACCGAAGGCTCGGTGCGGGTGCGCAGCGAGAAGGACGGCAACGACAGCAGCCTGACCCCCGGCATGCAGGCCAGCTACCGCGCCGGCATGCTCCAGCCCCTGGTGGCCAGCGCCGACCCCGTCCAGGTCCTGGCCTGGCGCGACGGCCGCCTGGTGCTCGACGACCTGTCGCTGGGCGCCGCCCTGCCGCTGATCAACCGCTACCTGGACGCCCCGCTGGTGCTGGCCGACCAGACGGTGGCCAACCTGCGCATCGGCGGCACCTATCGCACGCGCAACCTGCAGGAACTGGTCAACGCCCTGCCCCGGGTGCTGCCGGTCGAGCTACAGCGCCTGGACAACGGCAGCATCCGCATCAGCAGCCGCTACGCGCAGTTGTAACAGCGCGCGAATAAAGCTCCGCCAGCCCTGTCGGCGCTAAATTTCCTTGGGCATCATCCGTCTTCCCGAAAGCGCATGCCTGGCCGCGCCCCCGCGGCGGCATGCCTTCCAAGCCCTGGCCGGAACCCCGAATGAAACGCCCCCGTCGTACTGGTCGCACACTGCTGATCGCAGCCCTTCTCGTCTCCCTGCTCGCCGTCGCCGCCTGGCAGACCCACCCCTTCGGCGGCGATGACCTGATCACCGCCCCGGTCGCCCGTGGCGACATCGAAAGCAGCGTCACCGCCCTCGGCACCCTGCAGCCACGGCGCTACGTGGACGTCGGCGCCCAGGCGTCGGGGCAGATACTCAAACTGCACGTGGAACCCGGCGACGAGGTCAAGGAAGGCCAGTTGCTGGTGGAGATAGACCCCTCCACCCAACAGGCGCGGGTCGACGCCGGCCGCTACTCCATCGAAGTGCTCAAGGCGCAACTGGCCGAGCAGCGCGCCCAGCACCTGCTGGCGCGCCAGCAATACCAGCGCCAGCAGCGCCTGGCCGCCGCCAGCGCCACCCGCGAGGAAGACGTGCAGACCGCCTACGCGCAGGTGCAGGCGACCCAGGCGCGGATAGACATGTACCAGGCGCAGATCCACCAGGCCAAGGCTACCCTGCGCAGCGACGAGGCCGAGCTGGGCTACACGCGCATCTATGCGCCCATGTCCGGCACCGTGGTGGCGGTGGACGCCCGCGAGGGCCAGACGCTCAACGCCCAGCAGCAGACGCCGCTGATCCTGCGTATCGCCAAGCTCTCGCCGATGACCGTCTGGGCCCAGGTCTCCGAGGCCGACATCGGCCGCGTCAAGCCGGGCATGCCAGCCTACTTCACCACCCTCGCCGGCGAGCGGCGGCGCTGGAGCGGCACGGTACGGCAGATACTGCCGGTGCCGCCCAAGCCGCTGGACCCGAACAACCAGGAAAGCACCGGCAGCAGCTCCGCCGGCGCTTCCAGCGGCAGCGGCCGGGTGGTGCTGTACACGGTGCTGGTGGACGTGGACAACAGCGACCACCAGCTAATGGCGGAAATGACCGCCCAGGTGTTCTTCGTCGCCGCCACCGCCCAGGGCACCCTCACCGCCCCCGTGGCCGCGCTGCATGAAGACGGCCAGGGTGGCCACTACGTCTGGGTGGTCGGGCGCAACGGCAAGCCGGAGAGCCGCAAGGTCGAGACCGGCATCAGCGACCGCCTGCACGTCCAGGTGCTGTCCGGCCTGCAGGAAGGCGAGCGCCTGCTGATGGCCGCCCCGGACAATGGCGAGGGCTGAATGAGCGAAACCCTCCAGGACATCCCGCTGATCGAACTGCGCGACGTACGCAAGCGCTACGGCGGCAACGGCAGCCCCGAGGTCGAGGTGCTGCGCGGCATCTCCCTGAGCATCCACCCCGGCGAGTTCGTCGCCATCGTCGGCGCCTCCGGCTCCGGCAAGTCGACGCTGATGAACATCCTCGGCTGCCTCGACCGCCCCAGCAGCGGCCGCTACCTGTTCGCCGGGCGCGACGTCGCCGAGCTGGACAGCGACGAGCAGGCCTGGCTGCGCCGCGAGGCCTTCGGCTTCGTGTTCCAGGGCTACCACCTGATCCCCTCGGCCTCGGCCCAGGAAAACGTCGAGATGCCGGCCATCTATGCCGGCACCCCGGCCCTGCAACGCCACGGCCGCGCCCGCCAACTGCTCGAGCGCCTGGGCCTGGGCGAGCGCACCGGCAACCGCCCGCAGCAGCTTTCCGGCGGCCAGCAGCAGCGCGTCTCCATCGCCCGCGCCCTGATGAACGGCGGCCACATCATCCTCGCCGACGAACCCACCGGCGCCCTCGACAGCCACAGCGGCGCCGAGGTCATGGCGCTGCTCGACGAGCTGGCCGCCCTGGGCCACGTGGTGATCCTGATCACCCACGACCGCGACGTCGCCGCCCGCGCCAAGCGCGTCATCGAGGTGCTCGACGGCGAGATCGTCAGCGACAGCGCCAATGGCGCGCCGTCGCAACCGGCCACCCCCGGCCTGCGCGCCGAGGAGCTGCGCGAGCGCCTGCTGCAGGGCAGCGCCGAGCCCGCCGGGGCCTGGCGCGCCGAACTGCTGGAAGCCATCCGAGCGGCCTGGCGGGTAATGTGGCTGAACCGCTTCCGCACCGCCCTCACCCTGCTGGGCATCGTCATCGGCGTGGCCTCGGTGGTGGTGATGCTCGCCGTGGGCGAAGGCAGCAAGCGCCAGGTGATGGCGCAGATGGGCGCCTTCGGCTCCAACATCATCTACCTCAGCGGCTACTCGCCCAACCCGCGCACGCCCATGGGCGTCGTCAGCCTGGACGACGTCGCGGCCATCGCCACCCTGCCCCAGGTGAAGAAGGCCATGCCGGTGAACGGCGGCGAACTGGTGGTGCGCCACGGCAGCCTCGACTACCACGCCTACGTCGGCGGCAACAACACCGACTTCCCGACCATCCTCAACTGGCCGGTGAGCGAAGGCAGCTACTTCACCGAACGCGACGAGGCCAACGCCGCCACGGTCGCGGTGATCGGCGCCAAGGTGCGCGAGAAGCTGTTCGGCAGCGCTAGCCCGATCGGCCGCTACATCCTCATCGAGAACGTGCCCTTCCAGGTGGTCGGCGTGCTGCAGGCCAAGGGCTCCAGCTCCGGCGACCAGGACGCCGACAACCGCATCGCGGTGCCCTACTCCGCCGCCAGCATCCGCCTGTTCGGCACGCGCAACCCGGAATACGTGATCATCGCCGCCGCCGACGCGCGCCGCGTGCACGAGACGGAAAAGGCCATCGACCGCCTGATGCAGCGCCTGCACCGCGGCCAGCGCGACTACGAGCTGACCAACAACGCCGCGCTGATCCAGGCCGAGGCGCACACCCAGAACACCCTATCGCTGATGCTCGGCTCTATCGCCGCCATCTCCCTGCTGGTGGGCGGCATCGGGGTGATGAATGTGATGCTGATGACCGTGCGCGAGCGCACCCGCGAGATCGGCATTCGCATGGCCACCGGCGCGCGGCAGAGCGACATCCTGCGCCAGTTCCTCACCGAGGCCACGCTGCTTTCGGTGGTCGGCGGCCTGGCCGGCGTCGGCATCGCCCTGGGCATCGGCGGCGCGCTGCTGCTGGGCAAGGTAGCGGTGGCGTTCTCCCCGGCGGCCATCCTCGGCGCCTTCGCCTGCGCCCTGGCCACCGGCCTGGTGTTCGGCTTCATGCCGGCACGCAAGGCCGCCCGCCTCGACCCGGTGGCCGCCCTGGCCAGCCAATGACGGACACCCGAATGAAAGCCCTGAGCCTACTGCCCGCCTGCCTGCTGCTGGGCGCCTGCGCCGGCGCCCCGCACCCCCTCGACAGCGGCATCGCCGCCCCGCCCGCCTGGCAGTATGGCGCCGGCGACACCCGCCGCGGCGAGCTGCAGCGCTGGTGGACGCGCTTCGGCGCCGGCGAACTGGACGGCCTGGTCCAGCGTGCCCTGGACAACAGCCAGGACCTGGCGGCGGCCATCGCCCGCGTCGACCAGGCCCGCGCCAGCGCGGTGATCGCCGGCGCGCCGCTGCTGCCGGAAGTCAACGCGCAACTGGGCGCTACCCGCGAGAAGCTGCTGCACGGCGCCGGCTACAGCGGCATCGACGCCAGCGAGGACGACAAAGCGGTGGATACCTTCAGCGCCGGCCTCAGTGCCAGCTACGAAGTGGACTTCTGGGGCGGCCGCCGCGCCGCCTACCGCAGCGCATTGCAGAGCCTCAAGGCCAGCGAATACGACCGCGCCACCGTGGAACTGACATTGGTGGCCGGGGTCGCCGACGCCTACCTGCAGGTGCTTGCCCTGCGCGAACAGCAGCGCATCGCCCGGCTCAACCTGGAGAACGCCGAGCAGGTCCTGGGCCTGGTGCGCAGCCGCCGCGAGGCCGGCTCCGCCACCGAGCTGGAGGTGGCCCAGCAGAGCGGCCTGGTGGCCGCCCAACAGCGCCAGTTGCCGCTGCTGCAACAGCAGGAGCGCGATGCCCAGGTCACCCTGGCCACCCTGATCGGCGAACCGCTGCCGACCCTGAAACTCGGCGGCCAGCCGTTCGACAGCGTGCAGTGGCCACGGATCGGCGCCGGCCTGCCCAGCGAACTGCTCGCCCGCCGCCCGGACGTCGCCCGCGCCGAAGCGCAGCTGGCGGCGGCCCAGGCCGACGTGCAGGTGGCCCGCGCCGCCATGCTGCCCAGCCTGACGCTGACGGCCAACCTGTCCTCCGGCGCCAACCACGCCTCTGACCTGCTGCGCACCTCCTACTACGACCTGGGCGCCAACCTACTCGCGCCCATCTTCAACCACGGCCGCCTGGGCGCCGAGCGCGACCGCCGCCTGGCGCTGCAACGCGAGCTGCTGGAGAACTACCGCAAGGCCATCCTCGGCGCCTTCGCCGACACCGAACGCTCGCTCAATGGCATCGACGGCATCGACCGCCAGCTGCACTGGCAGCAGCAGGAACTGGAACAGGCGCAGCGCGCCTTCGAACTCTCCGACAGCCGCTACCAGGCCGGCGCGGAAACCCTGCTCACGGTGCTGGACACCCAGCGCACCCTCTACCAGGCGCAGGACGCCGCGGTGCAGCTGCGCCTGGCGCGCCTGCAGGCGGCGGTGGGGTTGTTCAAGGCATTGGGGGGCGGCTGGAGCACTGGCAACGCCCTCTCCCGATTGCCCTGAAGCGCTTTCTGCCGCGTCGGCCTCCAAACAGCTATTGAGCGAAATATCCCTCAACGCAAAGAGAGTTGGCCGGCATTTCATTTAGGCGTCCCTCGATAGATTGCCGCTTTTCCCTGCGAGCCGAGGATGTCCGCCATGCCCCGCCAAAGCGACCTGCGCTTCACCTTCAGCGTGGGCGAAACCGAATTCGAGGTCATCGAATTCACCCTCGACGAGGGCCTCAGCGAGAGCTACCAACTGGCGCTGGAGTTGGCCAGCCGCGACCCGGCCATCGACTTCGCCAAGATTCTGGATGCGCCGGCACACTTCATCCTCTGGCAGGGCGAGCAACCGGTACGCCATGTCCATGGCCAGGTCAGCCGCTTCGAGCAAGGCACCACCGGCTTCCGTCGCACCCGCTACCGCGCCCTGGTCGAACCGCCCCTGGCACGGCTCGAGCTGTGCGCCGACTGGCGCATCTTCCAGCAAAAAACCGTGCCGGAAATCCTGAACCTGCTGCTCGCCGAGCACGGCATCGACCCCTACCAACAGAACCTCACCGAAGACCACCTCACCCGCGAGTACTGCGTCCAGGCCGGCGACACCGACCTGGACTTCCTCCTGCGCCTGGCCGCCGAGGAAGGTCTCTTCCACCGCTTCGAGCACCGCCCCGACGGCTGCACCCTGATTCACGGCGACCGCCTCTATATCCAGGGCACCATCGCCGGCGGCCCGGTACCCTACAACCCCACGCCCGGCGGCGACCGGCCCGAACCGGCCCTGCGCACCTTCACCTACGCCGAGCACGTGCGCACCACCCGCCAGACCCAGCGCGACTACACCTTCAAATACCCGCAGCACGATCAGCAGCACAGCGCCGTAGCCGAACGTCCACGCGCGGCCGAGCAGGACTACGAGCACTATGCCTATCCCGGCCGCTACAAGCAGGGAGAAAGTGGCGAAGCCTTCTCCCGTGACCGCCTGCGCGGCCTGCGGGGTGACGCGCAGACCGCCACGGTCGAAGGCGACGACCCGCGCCTGGTCCCCGGCCTGGCCTTCGACCTCATCGGCCATCCCCGCCAGGACTGGAACCACGGCTGGCGCCCGGTGCACATCCGCCATGAGGGCCGCCAGCACACCAGCCAGGCCGAAGAGAGCGCCGGGGCCGAGAGTGGCACCTACTACGGCTATACCGCCCAATTGGTGCCCGACCGCATCGAATGGCGCCCCGCGCCGCGGCCGCGGCCACTCATCCCGGGCCCGCAGGTGGCCACCGTCGTCGGCCCCGAGGGCGAAGAGTTCCACGTCGATGAATTCGGCCGCGTGCGCGTGCAGTTCCCCTGGGACCGCGAAGGCGCGCACAACGAACACAGCTCCTGCTGGATTCGCCCGCTGCACGGCTGGGCCGGCAGCGGCTGGGGGCAAATCACCCTGCCGCGCATCGGCCAGGAGGTCATCGTCGACTTCCTCGATGGCGACCCGGACCAACCCGTGGTCGCGGGCCGCAGCTACCGGGTGGGCAACCGCCCGCCCTACGAACTACCCAGGCACCAGGTGCTCAGCACCCTCAAGAGCAAGGAACACAAGGGCCAGCGCGCCAGCGAGCTGCGCCTGGACGACACCACCAGCGAAATCAGCGCCGCGCTGATGAACGACCATGGCCAAAGCCATCTCCACCTGGGCTACCTCACCCACCCGCGGCCCGACGGCGGCCAGCCGCGCGGCGAAGGCTTCGAGCTGCGCACCGACCTGCACGGCGCCTTGCGTGCGGCGCAGGGCATGCTGCTCAGCACCGAGGCACAAGCCAACGCCAACGGCGGCCTGCTCGACCGCGCGCAACTGGTCAGCACCCTGGAGGCGGCGCTGGAGCTGGCCAGGACCCTGGGCGACTACGCCGGTGAACACCAGGGCCTGGCCCACCAGGCCAAGCCCCAGGAAAACCTGACCGAGGCCGTGCGCGCCATGGGCCATGGCGCCAACGACCAGGCCGACGGCGGCGGCAATGGCAGTGAACCGGTCATCGCCCTCTCCGCCCCGGCCGGCATCGCCCTGGCCAGCCCGCGCAGCATCGCCCTGGGCGCCGGCGAGCACATCGATGCCGTCGCGCGCGAGCAGGTGCAACTGACCGCCGGCGAACAGATGCTGCTCAACGCCGGCCAGGGCCTGGGCACCTTTGCCCAGAGCGGCGACATGCGCCACATCGCCCACCAGGGCGAACTGCTCCTGCAGGCGCAGCACAACAGCGCACGCCTGGAAGCCGACCAGAGCGTGGAGGTCTCGGCCAGCCAGGAGCACATCATCGTCAACGCCAAGACGCACCTCACCCTGCTCTGCGGCGGCGCCTACGTGAAGATCGCCGACGGCAATATCGAGATGGGCATGCCGGGAGATTTTGTCGTCAAGGCGGGCAAGCACAGCCTGGTGGGGCCGGGTTCCGCCAGCCTCCCCCTGCCTCGATGGTCGAAAAGCGATGCCGGCAACTGGATCGAGATCAACCACCGCGGTGCCGACGACCAGCCGTTCGCAGGGCAGGAATACCGGATTCTTTTCGAGAACGGCCAGAACATCACCGGGAAGCTCGACGCCCAGGGGTGCGCCCGCCACGAAAATGTGCCCGAGAAAGCCGTCAAGGTCGAATACACCCCCCTCGAACCGCGTGAGGATTCCACCTGGGAACCCCTGCGGCACCTGATCGACGCAGCCCGAAACAAGCTGGGTTAAGGACGACCTATGTGGGAAGAACTCGAAAACGCATTGGCCTGGTACGCCGCCGCCCCCGCGCGCTGGCTCGGTAGCGCCCGGCAGGACCTGGGCGCTGCCGCCGAATGGCTCTGGATCGTCCTGCAAGGGGACTTCGCCGAAGAGCAGAGTACCGCCCAGGTGGTGACCGGCACGGTGATCTCGATGATCCCCATCGTCGACCAGTTGTGCGATGTGCGCGACCTGGTGGCCAACTGCCGGAAGATCAACGCCGACAGCAGCAATCATTGGGCCTGGATCGCCCTGGTCCTGACCCTGATCGGCCTGTTTCCCGTGCTCGGCTCGCTGGCCAAGGGCTGCTGCAAGATCCTCTTCGCCTACGGGCGCCAGTTCGCCGTGCGCTCCGGCGCGGCGCTGAAGGCCGAAGGCTTCTGGGACGCCAGCCGGCCCTTCGTCGAAGCCGGTATCGGCAAGCTCAACCAGCACCTGCAAACGCCCGCGGTGCGTCGTAGCCTGCGCGCCCTGAACATCCAGAACCCCTATCGCTGGCTGGCCGGCAAGCTGCGGGAAGTGATCGCGCAGCTCAAGGTGGCGGAACTGACGAAGGTCTTCGACGAACTGATCGATGCCCTGCGCCAACTACTCGACCTGGTCCGGCGCTGGGGCAGCGCGGCCATGGCCAGCCGCGCCGGGCAGTTGCTGGAGTCCGTGCTGAACGTACGGCGCATGGCCAACCAGAAGCTCGAAGGCCTGCTCGGCCCCGTGCGCGACTGGCTGGAGCGGCTAGCCCGCCGCCTGGATATCGAGGCGGACATGAACTACCGGGCCCAGGTGAACGCCCGGAATCACCACGGGACGCCACGCCTTCAGGCGGAAGACGATGCGCTGGAGTTCGAGCGGAACAAGCCGGAGTGGGTGGATAAGACGGGGGAGTTGGTTCACAAAGAAATGGCAAAGGCTCCTTCGAAACCCGGCTGGCCGGATATCAGCAAGACAGCCCCTGGACCACTGGGTAACGCCTTCGAAACTTTCGAGGACGCCCTACCGGTGACTCTGCAACCTGGTGAGAGGTTGTACCGTGTGGTGGCACCCAACTCCTTCGATAACAGCATCTGCTGGATGCGCGAGGCCGAGTTCCTCGCCCTGAGCGGTCGTGACGACTGGCGTCGCCGCTTCGCCGTCTGGCGCTACTGGAACCGCAACGGCGAGTATGTCGTCTACACCGTGCCGCCGGGCAAGGGCCTGAATGCCTGGGAAGGGCCGGCTGCCAGCCAGAAGCTGGAAGAGGCCAGTCCCTATGTCCTCGAAGGCGGCGCCATGCAGATCGTCCTCGATCCCCGGCAGTTGCAGCCAGAGCACCTTAGCCGGCGCCGGCCCACCCAGTGGGGCTACAGCGACTTCCCCGGCGAGAGCGATGAATTCCTCGGCCTACCCAAACTGACCAACCATATCGATGGGCGCAACCTGCCACCCGATTCCAAACTCGATCTCTGAAAGGATGCCTTATGCCGACCCCTTTGAGACCCCAGGAAATCTACCTGCTCGAACGCTTCAGTTCCAAGGAGTACTACCAGCAGATGCAAGACGCCTGGGCGGCAATGCTCAAACATGTGGAAGACTGCCTGCAACGCTTCATGCGGCAGTTACCGACGGACTACCGCAAGCGCGGCCTGCCGATGCAACCGGATATCGTCTGGGGCGACACCGTATTGCCGAACTTCCGCCGAACTATGGATGCGCTGAACAAGTGCTTCATTAATCTGACCCATGGTGATTACAGCAGCTTGCTTGCGGCTCATCGAGTTTCAAATGACATGCGAGGCCAGCGGGAGTATTGGAGCGGCTGGCTGGACGAAGTGGAGCCCGGTGCGGATGACCAATACTGGGGCCTGATCGGGCGGGCTTCGCACTTCGCTGGGAATATTTTGGCAACCGCTGAAGCATATTGGGTAACAACCTTTCTAACCACCGGATACAGCGAAGAGCGCGGCCCCCTTGACCCTCCTCCCGCCTGGCCACGTTATCGCCTGAATCCCCAGGTACAGGTCCGTACTGGAGAGCCGGTTCCGCAAACAGGTGTCTACCTGCCCGATGTGGATGACGCCAGTGCACAGTTCCTGATTGCTTCCCACCATTTCACCACTTATACGCGTAACGCTCCCAAAGCCTGTGTGGGACTGAGACCAAGCGGCCTCAACTACGCCTCCCAAGAGCCAACCCTCTGGACCCTGGTCGAACGTGTACCCGGCGAGACCGTGCCCTTCGAAGAAGGACTCGGCCCCTTGCCCGTGCCACCTGTTTACGCTGGCCAGCCCTGCCCACGTGCCGGCTTTTGGTACACCTTCGCCCAGCGCGATTCGCGCCGCCACTTCCAGCAGGGTGAGATTTTCCCCGAAGTGCCGCGCGGCCTCGCCAAGGGCCATGTGCTCTGGCTATGGGATGAAGAACAGGACGGCACACCAGCGGTTTTATCCTCCAGCGCTGCCACGGTCGACCTGCCCGCGCCAGTGGCGGATACCCCCAGCGCGTTTGCCAACAGCGGCGAACCGGCGCCCCACGCAGGGCTGTGGCAGGCGCTAGACAACCCCAGCGTTCAGTTCCGCGCCGGTCAGGCAGGCGAAGTCTTGCCTACCTACCAGGGCCAGCCGCTGCGCTGGCAGTGGATCGAACAGCCCGGAACAGGTTTGCGCGCCACCTCCGGCCAGCCTTGTCCCTACCCTGGCGTATGGAGTTGCGAGGACTGGCCAACCGGTAAACAGACCTTCATGCATGGTGTGCCCCTGCCACAAGTGGAAGGGCGCAACGTAACCTGGAAGCTGGTACGCGGCAGTTGACGACGATGCCCACGCCCTTGAGACCCCAGGAAATCTACCTGCTCGAACGCTTCAGTTCCAAGGAGTACTACCAGCAGATGCAAGACGCCTGGGCGGCAATGCTCAAACATGTGGAAGACTGCCTGCAACGCTTCATGCGGCAGTTACCGACGGACTACCGCAAGCGCGGCCTGCCGATGCAACCGGATATCGTCTGGGGCGACACCGTATTGCCGAATTTCCGCGAAACGATGATCTATGTGGACCGAGGCTTTATCAGCCTGACCCATGGCGATCATAGCGGCCTACTCGGAGCCATAGGTGTCCAAGGTGATTTACGAGGTGTCAAGGATTACTGGAGCGGTTGGCTAGATGAGGTGGAACCTGGTGCCGAAAAACAATATTGGAACCTGATCGGGCGGGCTTCGCATTTCGCAAGTAATATTCTGGCAACTGCTGATTCCTACTGGGATAAAGGGAACCTCTCGACACGCTTCAATCCCTCCGTTCGTGGCCCACTCGACCCGCCCTCCGTCTGGCCAGGCTATCGCCTGAATTCCCAGGTACAGGTCTGTACTGGAGAGCCGGTTCCACAGACGGGTGTCTATCTTCCGAACTTGGATGATTCATGCGCACAGTTCCTGATCGCCTCCCAACACTTCACTACCTATCCACGCAATGCTCCTGAAACCAGGGTCGGTTTGAGCCCTAGCGGTTTTCAATGTGCCTCCAAGCAGCCAACCCTCTGGACCCTGGTCGAACGTATACCCGGTGAAACCGTACCCTTCGAAGAAGGACTCGGCCCCTTGCCCGTGCCACCTGTTTACGCTGGCCAGCCCTGCCCACGTGCCGGCTTCTGGTTCACCCTCGCTCAGCACGATTCGCGCCGCCACTTCCAGCAGGGCGAGATTTTCCCCGAAGTGCCGCGCGGCCTCGCCAAGGGCCATGTGCTCTGGCTATGGGATGAAGAACAGGACGGCGCATAGGCGCTTTCAACCACTTCTCAGGTCTGATGCAATCAGGCCCGCCGTGTCTTTCTGCGATCTACCCGCTCAGCGCTCCGCCAGCTTCAGGTTGCGCGCGTACCACGGCCGCCGCGGCGCGCGCTTGAGCCAGCCCTTGCGCTCGTCGTCCTCGGTGAGGATGACGCGCAACGCCAGCTTCATGGTCTCCACGTCCAGGGCCAGGTCGCTGCTGCTCGCCTGCAGGTCGGAGAGGCCGCAGCCGTGGGTGGATGGGCCCAGCCAGGGGTCGTCGATCTCCACCCAGCGGCCGCGGGCGAACCAGGGCATGCCCAGCACCTCGGCGCGGCGCACCTCGCCGGGGTGGAAGCGCTCGTGGGCGCGGAACCAGTCCTCGATGCGGTCGTCGATCCAGCCGTGGAAGCACCAGAACACCGGGTTCACGTGGGACGAGAAAGGGTCGCCGAGGAAGTCGTTCTCGCGCAGGAACCAGCGCGGCGCGAAGTCGGCGTAGTTGCGGTCGGTCATCAGCGGCGCGCCGTTGGACGGGTCGCGCGTCACGCTGGCCCAGCGCATGTGCAGCCAGTCGTGCAGGCCCAGTTCCAGCTCCGAGCCGAACTGGCCCAGGGTGAGCTTCGCCAGGTAGGCCGGGTCCTGGTACTGCGACTCCCAGACCTGGAAATTGCCGTGGTAGGCATCGGCGCTCTTCAGGCCACGCAGCCACTGGCTGTATTCGTCATCGTCCACCGCCACCCAGGCCGGCGGCACCGAGCAGCCGTCGGCGTTCTCGAAGTAGCGGATGAAGCCGGCGCGGTCGTATTCCAGCGGCACCGCCGGCGGCGGCAGGCGCTGCCAGGACGGCAGGTCCTGCAGCGAACGGGCCTTGGCCAGCATGCGGCGGTGCATGAAGAGGAAGTCGATGCCCGAGGCGTTGCGGTCCTTGTGCCGGCCGCGCGCGTCGCGTTCGGCGTCCAGCGGCCCGGGCTGCCAGCCCACGCCGCGCAGGGCGTTGCGCTGGGCCTCGTCGAGGTGGTGCCACTTGTCCCGCGAGGCATGCCAGAGCTGGTGGAACAGGCGGTGCTGCGGCGACACCAGCCAGGCCAGCAGCGCCTCGTTGAGCGGCAGGCGCTCGCGGGCCAGGGGAAAGGGCTGCTTCCTGGCGACGAAGCGGCAGTCCTGCTGCGGCAGGGACAGGTCGCGGTCCAGGCGCTGGAGGCGGCCGCTGAGGGTGCCGTCGCCGGCGTTGGCGAAGTTGTCCCACACCTCGTCGAACACAGCGCTGCATTCGTGGCTGGGCGTGTTGCCTTCGCCCAGCAGTCGCCAGCGGATGTTCGCCGAGCTGGCGCCGACCAGGTCGCCGAGCACCCGGTAGCGCGGCGGTTCCGTGCCGCGCAGGCGCTCGGGGGTGTCCAGCCAGCCGATCAGCCCGCGCCCGCGTGGGCCGCAGTCGAGGATCAACTGCAGGCCTTCGGCGGGCAGGCCCGGCAGCCCGGGCCCGGCATCGAGCAGGCGCAGGTCCCAGATGCCGCGCAGGCGGTCGGCCAGGCGCAGCTCGGCGCCGGCGCTGGTTTCCAGGCTGGCTTCGCCGGGCGTCTCCGGCTCCCGCGCGTCCAGCTCGCGGCGTTGCAGTTCGCGGTAGCCGAAGTAAGCCGCCGTCGGCAACGCCGCCGCCCCCGTCACCGCCAGGGCCGCCATGAAACCGCGTCGAGAAACCGTCATCGTCCGTCCTGTGTCCGTCGCCAAGCAGGCTGTACCGAGGCTAGAACGGTCGGCCCGGCGGCAAATTTAGCGGTGCGCCGGCGCTAAATTTCCGCCCGCACGCCTCGTCCTCCCCCACAGGCGATGCCCTGCCCCGGGCTGCCATCCGACTCCAACGCTGACTGGGACGGCAATGACTAGCACCCGCACGAAAAAGATCCTCTGGCTCACCCTGCCCCTGCTCGTACTGGTCCTCGTGGCGGGCGCCGCGGCCTGGCTGCTGCTGGCCCGCGCCCAGCCCTACCCGCGCGAGGTGATGGCCCACGCCGAGGCGCTGCACGAGCGCATCCTGTCTTTCGACAGCCGGGTGACCGTCCCCCTGGACTTCGGCACCGAAGGCCACGAGGCCGACCGCGACGGCCCCTCGCAGTTGGACCTGGTCAAGGCCGGGCGCGGCCGCTTGTCCGGCGCGGCCCTGGCGATCTTCGGCTGGCCGGAGATGTGGAGCGGCCCCGACGCCCCGCACAAGCCCACGCCAGGCTTCGTCGACGAGGCGCGGCACCAGCAGGAAATCCGCTACAGGATTCTCACCGGCATGGTCCGCGACTTCCCCGAGCGGGTGGGCATCGCCTACACGCCGGAGGACTTCCGCCGCCTGGCCATGGAAGGCAAGTTCGCCATCGTCATGAGCATGCTCAACGCCTACCCGCTGGGCGACGACCTGTCCCAGCTGGACCTGTGGGCCGCCCGTGGCGTGCGCATGTTCGGCTTCAACTACGTGGGCAACAACAGCTGGTCCGATTCCTCCCGCCCCCTGCCCTTCTTCAACGATTCGCCCGACGCCCTGGGCGGCCTCTCGCCCCTGGGCAAGCAGGCGGTGCAACGGCTCAACGACCTGGGGGTGATCATCGACGTCTCGCAGATGTCGACCAAGGCACTGGAGCAGGTCGCCACCCTCAGCCGCGCGCCCATCGTCGCCTCGCACTCGGCGCCGCGCGCGCTGGTGGACATCCGCCGCAACCTCAGCGACCACGAGATGCAACTGATCAAGGACAGCGGCGGAGTCATCCAGGTGGTCGGCTTCCCGGCCTACCTGCGCCCGCTGAGCAAGCCCACCCTGGAGAAGCTCGACGCCCTGCGCGCGCGCTTCGACCTGCCGCCGCTGGCCGGCCTGGACTACGCGCTGATGCCCGGCGACCCGGTGATCGCCATCTGGCCGGAGAAGAAGTTCGGCGAATACGCCAGCAGCCTCTACGGCATCCTCGACGAGGAGCCCAAGGCCGGCCTGGCCGACTTCGTCAACGCCATCGACTACACGGTGAAGAAGGTCGGCATCGACCACGTCGGCATCAGCTCCGACTTCAACGACGGCGGCGGCCTGGACGGCTGGAAGGACGAGAGCGAAATCCGCAACGTCACCGCCGAGCTGATCACCCGCGGCTACTCCGACGCCGACATCGCCAAGCTCTGGGGCGGCAACTTCCTGCGCGTATGGGGCGAGGTGCAGAAGCGCGCCAAGCCGCCCGTCGCCACCCGCTGAACCGCGCCAAGGACATTCCATGAACGACCGCCGTACCTTCCTCAAGCAGGCCGGGCTGCTCGCCGCCAGCCTACCCCTGCTGCAGACTTCCGACCTGGCCCTGGCCGCCGCCGCGCCGGCCGGCGCGGACAAGTGGCAGGCCCTGCGCCGGCAATTCGACCTCGATCCGAACTACCTGCACTTCGCCAACTTCCTGCTGACCTCGCACCCGCGCCCGGTGCAGCAGGCCATAGACGCGCTGCGTGCGCGCTTCAACGCCAACCCCGGCGAGGCGGTGGACTGGGACCGCGAAGAGGTCTGGAAATACGAGGACGAGACGCGCGCCTGGGCCGGCCGCTACTTCGGCGTCAAGCCGGCCCAGGTGGCCCTCACCGGCAGCACCACCGACGGCCTCGCGGCCATCTACGGCGGCCTGCTGGTGGCGCCGGGCAAGGAAATCCTCACCTCCAGCCACGAACACTATTCCACCTACACCACCCTGGAATACCGCCACAAGCGCATGGGCACACAGGTACGCGAATTTCCCCTGTTCAAGGACCCGCACCGGGCCTCGGCCGACGAAATCCTCGCCAATATCCACCGCAACATCCGCCCCGAGACGCGAGTGCTGGGCATGACCTGGGTGCAGTCGGGCAGCGGCGTGAAGCTGCCGGTGCGCGAGATCGGCCAACTGGTGGCCGAGGCCAACCGCAACCGCGACGCCGCCGAGCGGATCATCTACGTGGTCGACGGCGTGCACGGCTTCGGCGTGGAGGACGCGAACTTCGCCGACTTCGGCTGCGACTACTTCATCGCCGGCACCCACAAGTGGCTGTTCGGCCCGCGCGGCACCGGCGTCATCATCGCCCGCGAGGAGCAGTTGCAGGACCACCTGGTGCCGAGCGTCCCCACCTTCACCCGCGCCGACAGCTTCGGCACCCTGATGACCCCCGGCGGCTACCACGCCTTCGAGCACCGCCTGGCCCTGGGCAAGGCCTTCGAGCTGCACCTGCAGCTGGGCAAGGCCGACGTCCAGGCGCGCATCCACCAGCTCAACGGCTACCTCAAGCAGCGCCTGGCCGAGCACGCGAAAGTGCGCATGATCACGCCGACCAGTCCGGAACTGTCCTCCGGCTTCACCTTCTTCCGCGTCGACGGCCGCGACTGCGACGCCGTGGCCCGGCACCTGATGGCGCACAAGGTGATCAGCGACGCCGTGGACCGCGACGTTGGCCCGGTGGTGCGCCTGGCGCCCAGCCTGCTCAACGACGAGGCGCAGATCGACCGGGTGCTGGACATTCTCGCTCCGCAGCTCGCCTGACCCGCTTCCCACTTCACGAGAACCGCCATGCACGCATTACCGCCCCTGGCCCTGGCCACCCTGCTCCTGGCCGCCCCCACCGCTTTCGCCGCCGAGGCGCACAAGCCGGGCGCCGTGTTCAAGGACTGCAAGGACTGCCCCGAGATGGTGGTGCTGCCCGCCGGCAGCTTCACCATGGGCACCCCGGACGACGAGACGGGCCGCCAGCCGGACGAAGGCCCATTGCACACCGTGACCTTCGCCCGGCCCTTCGCCATCAGCCGCTACCAGGTCACCGCCGCCGAGCTGGACGCCTACCTGAAGGCCACCGGCGTGCGCCTGGCCAACGGCGACACCCGCCCCGGCCGCGAATGCATCGCCGGCAAGCCGCGCTACAGGCAGGGCCCGCGCCAGCCGGCGGTGTGCGTCGACTACGAGGACGTGAAGGGCTACGCGGCCTGGCTGTCGAAGAAGACCGGCCAGCATTACCGGATGATCAGCGAAGCCGAACGCGAATATGCCGCCCGCGCCGGCAGCGCCGGGCCCTTCCCGTTCCCCTTCGACGAGGGCAAGGAGTACAGCATCGCCAAGCACGCCAACACCTACGGTGCCGCCGACGGCTACAACTTCACCTCGCCGGCGGGCAGCTTCCCGCCCAACGCCTTCGGCGTGTACGACATGCACGGCAACGTCTACGAATGGGTCGCCGACTGCTGGCACGACAACTACGACGGCGCCCCCAGCGACGGCAGCGCCTGGATCGACAGCGACTGCAAGCTGGTGCAGATCCGCGGCAACGACTGGGGCGAGGCGCCGATCTTCTCCCGCTCGGGCAACCGCAACAACGCCTACAAGAGCGACCGCGGCGACTGGATAGGTTTCCGCGTCGCCCGCGAACTCTGAGCGCGGCCTCGACGGCCGACCGGCTAATTTTCCCGCGCCCGCGCTCGTTACCGGGGTGGGCGCCACTTCAACCTTCGCATCCCGTGCGTCGCGCCCCGACGCGCCGAGGTAACCCCATGTCCGCAACGCAGCGCAGCGCCACCCGGGAACTCCTGGGTATCCTCAAGCCCTTCTGGGCGACCCTCGCCCTGTCCATCGCCCTGGGCGTGGTCGGCGGCATCAGCATCACCGCCCTGCTCACCGCCATCAATCGCGTGCTGAACGCCGAGGGCGGCATGACCCAGGGCATGATGTTCGCCTTCGCCGCCATCTGCGCCCTGGCCCTGCTCAGCTCGATCCTGTCGAACGTCGGCACCAACTACGTCGGCCAGAAGGTGATCGCGCGGCTGCGCAAGGACCTCGGCGGGCGGGTGCTCTCGGCGCCCATCGAGCAACTCGAACGCTACCGCAGCCACCGCCTGATCCCGGTGCTGACCCACGACATCGACACCGTCAGCGACCTGGCCTTCGGCCTGCCGCAGCTGATCATCTCGCTGACCGTCACCCTAGGGTGCCTTGGCTACCTGGCGACCCTGTCCCTGCCGATGTTCCTCGTCGCCGCCGGCGCCGTGGTCCTCGGCACCATCGCCCAGTACATCGCCCGCGGCCGCGGCCTGGCCGGCTTCGAACAGGCGCGAGAACAGGAAGACCTGCTGCAGAAGCACTACCGGGGCATGGCCGAGGGCGCCAAGGAACTGCGCATCCACCGCCCGCGCCGGCAACGCCTGCACCGCCACCAGTTGGGCGAGACCGCCGACAACATCTGCCGCCTGCAGGTACGCTCGGTGAACATCTTCCTCGCCGCCAGCACCTTCGGCTCGCTGCTGTTCTTCGTGGTGATAGGCGCCACCCTCGCCGTGCAGACCTGGTGGCCGACCAGCGATCGCAGCGTGCTCAGCGGCTTCATCATGACCCTGCTGTTCATGAAGGGCCCGCTGGAAAGCGTGCTCGGCCTGCTGCCGCTGCTCGGCCGCAACCGCATCGCCCTGCGCCGCATCGCCGAGCTCAACGAGCGCTTCTCCAACCCCGAGCCCTACCTGCTGCTGGAGGGCGACGCGCGGGAGCCGGCCATGGAGCCCCTGCGCACCCTGGAGCTGCGCGACGTGCGCTACGCCTACCCGGCGGTGGGCGACGCCCCGCCCTTCGTCATGGGCCCGCTGAACCTGAAGATCGAGGCCGGCGAGCTGCTCTTCGTGGTCGGCGAGAACGGCGGCGGCAAGACCACCCTGATCAAGCTGCTGCTGGGCCTGTACACGCCCCACAGCGGCGAGGTGCTGGTCAACGGCAAGGTCGTCGAGGCCAGCAGCCGCGACGATTACCGGCAACTGTTCACCACCATTTTCGCCGACTTCTTCCTTTTCGAGGAGCTGATGGACGGGCAGCGCGACATACCCGCCGAAGCCGCGCGCTACCTGGAGCGCCTGGAGATCGCACACAAGGTCGGGGTGGCCGACGGCGCCTTCACCACCACCGACCTCTCCACCGGCCAGCGCAAGCGCCTGGCCCTGGTACACGCCTGGCTGGACCAGCGTCCGATCCTGGTGTTCGACGAATGGGCCGCCGACCAGGACCCGACCTTCCGCCGCATCTTCTACACCGAGCTGCTGCCCGACCTGAAGCGCCAGGGCCGGACACTCATCGTCATCTCCCACGACGACCGCTATTTCGACGTTGCCGACCAGTTGATGCGCATGGAGCAGGGGCAACTGGTCAGCGAGCGGGCCCTGGCCTGAGGGCCGGGCCACAGCCCTCCCCGGCCGGATGCCTCGGGCGCCAAGGCGGCGCCCGAGGCAGACGATAGCAGAGCGCCACTTTTTTCTAAATTCCGCTGCGCCTGGTTCGTTATCAGGGCGAATGCCATCAGAGCAACTGCATCTTCATAAAAATAATGCTTCTCATCAGCATATAGATTCTGCATCCACCATAAGGAGTCCATCCCCCCATGTCCCGCCCCCGCATCAGCCGAAGCCGGCTGGCCAAGGCCATCCACCCCGTTGCCCCTCAGCGCCGGCTGTTGCCCGGCGCCCTGCTCGCCGCCCTGCTGAGCGCCGGCGTGGCCCACGCCGAGCCGGTGAAGCTGGACATTCCCGCCCAGTCGCTGGCCAGCGCCCTGCGCGAGTTCGGCAAGCAGGCCGGCCTGGAAGTCCTCTACAGCCCGGACGTGGTCAAGGGCGTGAAGTCCAGGGGAGTCAGCGGCTCGCTGGAGCCCGAGGAAGCGCTGGACACGCTGCTGCAGGGCAGCGGCATCTCCTATCACCGCGAAGGCAATACCATCACCCTCAGCGCGGTCACCTCCGACCTCCTGCAGATGGGCGCGGTGACCATCGAGGGCCGCGGGCTGGGCGCCACCACCGACGGCACCGGCTCCTACACCACCGGCCTGGTGTCGAGCATCACCAAGCTGCCGCTGACGCCGCGGGAAACCCCGCAGACGGTCACCGTGATGAGCCGCCAGCAGATGGACGACTTCGGCCTCAACAGCATCGACGACGTCATGAAGCACACCCCGGGCGTCACCGTGCAGAAGCTCGACAGCGAGCGCAGCGCCTACTGGGCGCGCGGCTCGCAGATCACCAACTTCCAGTACGACGGCATCCCCTCCTACCTGGATACCGCCTATGCCGACGGCAAGACCCTCAGCGACATGGCCATCTACGACCGCATCGAGGTGATCAAGGGCGCCACCGGCCTGCTCACCGGCAGCGGCCAGCCCGGCGCGGCCCTGAACCTGATCCGCAAGCGCCCGACCCGCAGCTTCGCCGGCCACGTGTCGCTGGGCGCCGGCTCCTGGGACAACTACCGCGGCGAGCTGGACGTCGGCGGCCCGCTGACCGACGAAGGCAACATCCGCGGACGCTTCGTCACGGCCTACCAGGACAAGAACTCCTACATGGACCGTTACGAGCAGAAGAACTCCACCTACTACGGCATCCTCGAAGCCGACCTGACGCCGAGTACCCTGTTCAGCATCGGCATGGACTACCAGGACACCACCCCCACCGCCTCCAACTGGGCCGGGGTGCCGCTGTTCTACTCCGACGGTTCCAAGACCGACTTCCCGCGATCCTTCAACCCCGGCGCCAACTGGAGTTCCTGGGAGCAGTACAACCGCACGGTCTTCGCCACCCTCGAGCACACGCTGGAGAACAACTGGACGCTCAAGCTGCACCTGAACCACCAGGAAAGCGGCTACCACGCCCCACTGGGCTCCGCCGGCGGCGGCTACCCGGACCCGGTCACCGGCGAAGGCGGCATCCTCTTCCACGGCAAGTACACCGGCGACACCCGCCGCGACTCGGTGGACATGTACGCCTCCGGCCCCTTCGAACTGTTCGGCCGCGAGCACGAGGCGGTGTTCGGCTACAACGCCTCGCGCTCGGTGACCAAGGGCAACGGCTACTGGGACTACCCCACCCCCTACGACCCCAGCATCCCCAACATCTTCACCTGGAACGGCAAGTTCCCCGAGCCGGACTGGGGCTCCAAGGCCAACCTGAAGAACTACTCGCAGCTGCACCAGTCCGGCTACTACGGCACCGTGCGCCTGAAGCCGACCGACGACCTGGCGCTGATCGCCGGCGCCCGCGTGGCCGACTACCACGACAGCGCCGAGCAGATCTCCGACAGCCAGTACGGCTACTACGTCACCCCGCAGAGCACCCGCAAGAGCGGCGTGGTGGTGCCCTATCTCGGCGCTGTGTACGACCTGAACGACAACTACTCGGTGTACGCCAGCTACACGGGCATCTTCCAGCCGCAGCAACTGCGCGACATCAACGACAAGCCGCTGGAGCCCGAAGAAGGCAAGAGCTACGAGCTGGGCGTGAAGGGCGAGTTCTACGACGGCCTGCTCAACGCCAGCTTCGCGGTGTTCGAGTCGCAGCAGGACAACCTCGCAGTCGAGACCAGCGACGTCACCCCCTCCGGTGGCATCGCCTACGAAAGCGCCGACGGCACCAAGACCCGCGGCTTCGAGGCGGAGATTTCCGGCGAACTCCTGCCGGGCTGGCAACTGCAGGCCGGCTACACCCACGCGGTCAGCCGCGACAAGGATGGCCACCGCATTCGCACCCTCAACCCGGACCAGCTGTTCCGTCTGTACACCACCTACCAGCTGCCGGGCGAGCTGAACCAATTCACCGTCGGCGGCGGCGCCAGCTACCAGAGCAAGATCTGGACGGACGTCAGCGACCAGAACTACGAAACGGTGAAATACACCCAGGGCAGCTACTGGCTGGTGGACCTGATGACGCGCTACCAGGTCACCGACAACCTGTCGGCCACGCTCAACCTGAACAATGTGTTCGACAAGAAGTACTTCAGCAACCTCGGGTTCTACAACACCGGCTACTACGGCGAGCCGCGCAACCTGATGCTCACCACCCGCTGGGACTTCTGAGCGAACCGCAGGCCGTCGGCCTGAACGACAACGCCGTTTCCCTTCACGGGGAAACGGCGTTTTCGTGTCTGCGCGACAGGTGATGATGGGTATCGCTTCGCTCAACGCCATCCTACGCAGGATGACTCCGGACTCACCGCCTGCTCCGAACGGCTCCCTCTCCCTTCAGGGAGAGGGCTGGGGAAAGGGTTGCGGACTGTCTTGCCGGCTGCGCCGAGGCGCTTTCCGTAGGATGGGTTGAGCCTTGGCGAAACCCATGCGGCCACGGTGATGGGTATCGCTTCGCTCAACGCCATCCTACGGGTTGTGTTTGCCGGGGGCGTAGGAGCGGACTCTGTCCGCGATTGGACTCGCCGCCCGCTCCGAGGGCACCCTCTCCCTCCGGGAGAGGGCTGGGGTGAGGGAAGCAACCGGCAAAACGCTCACCCCACCAGCCAACGATCCAGCCAGGCAGCCTGGCTGGCATGGATGGCGGCCACCTCTCCCACCAGCCCGTGCATGCGCATGAAGTCGTGGGTCAGGTCCGGGCGCAGGTCCAGGGTGAGGTCGTTGCCGGCTTCGCGCAGGCGCTCGGCCAGCGCCAGGCCTTCGTCGTACAGCGGGTCGTGGCCGGCCAGCGCCAGGTGGACCGGCGGCAGGCCGTCCAGGCTCGGCGCCAGCAGTGGCGAGAAGCGCCAGTCGAGGCGGTCCTGCGGGTTGCGCGCGTAGCTGTCGTAAAACCATTCCAGGGTCGCGCTCTCCAGCAGATAGCCGCTGGCGTAGCGCTGGTGCGAGGGGCGCTGGCGGCTGGCGTCGGCCACCGGGTAGGCCAGCAGCAGCGCGCGCGGTCGCAGCGCCGCGGTTTCGGGCGCGGCGGCGGCCTGCAAAGCCAGCACCAGGGCCAGGCTGGCGCCCACGCTGTCGCCGCCGAAGGCCACCCGCGCGGGGTCCAGGCCCAGGGCCGCGCTCTGCTCGCGCAGCCAGACCAGGGCGTCCGCCACGTCCTCCAGCGCCGTGGGGAAGCGCCAGGCCGGCGCCAGGCGGTAATCCACCGCCAGCACCGCGCAGCGGCTCGCCAGTGCCAGACGCCGGCAGAGGGCGTCGTGGGAGTCCAGGCTGCCGACCACGTAGCCGCCGCCGTGCAGGTACAGCAGCACCGGCGCCGGCCCTGTCGCGCCGCTGCGGCGATAGAGACGGGCCGCAAGTTCCTGGCCGTCGCGGCTGGGGTAGTTCAGCCGCTCGACCTCCAGGCCGGCGGCGACGGGGCTGTCGAGCGACAGCGAGGCCGCCTCGAAATCGCGCCGCGCGCGTTCCGCGCCGAGGTCCTGGAAGGCCTGGCTCTTGCCGCTCAGGCGGCCCAGTTCGACCAGTTCGAGAAAGGCCTCGAGATCCAGATGTAGGGACATGCAATCACTCCGCAGGAAGACCGGCGCCAGCCAGGAGGTACCCTGGCCGGCGCGTTGGGGAAGGTTTCAGGCCAGCGCCGTGCGGCTCGCCAGCGCCTGGCGCAGGGCGGCGATGAAGCGCGGGTGGCGCGGCAGCTCGAAGTGGCCGGCGTCGATCGCCTCGTGCAGCGCCTGGCGCCCCGGCAGCAGCGGTATTTGGCGCTGCGCGGCCCACCAGCAGTGCGTGGCGACGCGGGTGGCCGGCAGCGACGGCAGCGCCAGGGACAGCTGCTTCAGCCGCCAGGCGACGAGGAATACCCGGGCCAGTTCGTCCGCCCCCAGGGCCGCGTAGGCGCTGTCGCCATTGGCGCGAGCCAGGGCCGCGGCCGTCCGCCGCGCCACCTCGGCGGCTTGCGGCGCGGCGCTCGGCGCTTCGTCCTCCGCCGCCCCCGGCGGCAGGCCCAGGACCACGCCGAGGAAGGCCTTGAGGTCGTCCTGCCAGTTGCCGTCGGCCACGCCCTCCTCGCCCGGCACGTAGCTGTCGAGCAGGCCTAGGAAGGCCACTTCCTGGCCCTGGCGCTCCAGCTCCGCGGCCACCAGTGTCGCCAGGGTGCCGCCCAGCGACCAGCCGAACAGGTGGTACGGGCCCCGGGGCTGCTGTTGGCGAATGTACTGGGCGTAGTCGATGGCCATGCCCTCCAGCGAATCGTCCGTCCACTCGCCGCTCAGCAGCATGCGGCACTGCACCGCCTGTACCGGGTGGCTGCCCTCCAGTGCGCGGGCCAGGGGCTCGTAGTCGAACACGGTGCCGAAGCCCGCATGCAGGCAGAACAGAGTCGCCTCGGCGCCGGCGCCGTTGAGCGCCAGCAGCGGGTTCAGGTCCTGTTCCCGGGCCTGGCCGCAGAGGGCGCCGATGCTGGGTTTCTGCATCAGGTCGCGCAGGCGCAGCTCCAGGCCCAGCTCCGGCGCCTGGCGGACCCTGGCGATGACCTTGAGCGCCTGCAGCGAATCACCGCCCAGCTCGAAGAAGTTGTCGTCCAGGCCCACCCGCTCGACGCCCAGGATTTCCGCCCAGATGGCCGCCAGGCGCCGCTCCCGGTCGTTGCGCGGGGCCAGGTAGGCGCGCTCGCTGGCCGCCTCCGGCGCCGGCAGGGCCTGGCGATCGAGCTTGCCGTTGGGCAGCAGCGGCAGGCGCTCCAGGCACAGCAGGCGCGCCGGCAGCATGTACTCCGGCAGGCGCTGGCGCAGCGCCGCCAGCAGCCCGGCCTCGCTGCCGGCGGGGGCCACCGCGTAGCCCAGCAACTGCCGGCCCTGCTCGCCGTCGCGGGCGATCACCGCGGCGTCGCGCACCGTCTCCAGGGCGCGCAGGGCGGCTTCGATCTCGCCCAGCTCGATGCGGAAGCCGCGGATCTTCACCTGGTGGTCGAGGCGGCCGAGGTAGTCGTGCAGGCCGTCGTCGCGCTCGCGCACCAGGTCGCCGCTGCGGTACAGGCGCTCGCCGTTGCCGAAGGGGTCGGGGACGAAGCGCTCGGCGGTGAGGGCGGGACGGCCGAGGTAGCCGCGCGCCAGGTAAGCGCCGCCGAGATACAGCTCGCCGGCCACGCCGGCAGGCAGCGCGTTCAGGTCGCCATCCAGCAGGCGCAGGCGGCGCGGGCCCACGCCCCTGCCGATGGGGGCGTAGGCGGCGTCGCAATGGGCGTCGCCGTCGGCGCGCCAGAGCAGCGGCGTGACCACCGTCTCGGTCGGGCCGTAGCCGTTCACCAGGCGCCGCGGCCGCAGGGCGCGCTTGGCCCGTTCGAAGCTGGCCTCGGCGACGGCGTCGCCGCCGAAGCAGTAGGTGCCCACCGGCGGCGCCCAGCCCTGGCGCTCGGCCGCCTCGGCCAGTTGCAGCAGGTAGGCCGGCGGGAAGCATGCCACGTCCACCCGGTGTTCGCGCATGGCCTCCAGGGTCTGCGCGGGAGTCCACAGCTCCTCGTCGCGCAGCAGCAGGCTGCCGCCGTGGCCGAGCACGCTGAGCCAGCGTTCGTGGGCGCCGTCGAAGGCGAAGGAGAGGAAATGCAGCTCGCAGGTCCGCTCGTCCAGCTCGTACAGCGCGCCTATGGCGCGGCAGTGCCGGGCGATGGGGCCGTGGGCCACGGCCACGCCCTTGGGCGTGCCGGTGGAGCCGGAGGTGTAGATCAGGTAGGCCAGGTTGTCCTCGTGCAGCTGGACGGCCGGCGCCCGCGCCGGCAGCGCGTCGAGCTCCGCCTGCAACGCGTCCAGGTCGGCGCGGGCCAGCCCCTCGGGCAGGCCGAGCCGTTCGCCCAGGGCCTGGCGCGTCAGCAGCAGCGCCATGGCCGAGTCACGCACCAGGAAGGCCAGGCGCTCGGCCGGGTAGCCGAGGTCCAGCGGCACATAGGCCGCGCCGGCCTTGAGCACCGCCAACAGGCCCACCAGCAGTTCGCAGGAGCGCTCCAGCGCCACCCCCACCCGCGCCTCGGGGCCGATGCCGCGGGCGCGCAACCAGTGCGCCAGCTGGCTGGAGCGGCGGTCCAGCTCGGCGTAGCTCATGCGCTGGCCGGCGCAGACCAGCGCGGTGGCCTGCGGCTGGCGCGCCGCCCAGTCGCCGATGCGCTGTGGCAGCAGCGCGGCCGGCGTCTCCTGCGGCAAGGCGCGGATGCCGGGCGGCGGCTCCAGGCCGAGGCAGCCCAGGGCGCGCCCGGCATCCTCCAGCAGGGCCAGCAGCAGGTGCTCGAAATGCCGGCGGATGGCCAGGACGCCTGCGTCGGCGAACGACTGGCGCAGGTAGAGGAATTCGATGCTGAGGGTCTCGCCCAGGTGCACCGCCAGGTCCATGGGGAAGTGCGTGACGTCGCGCATGTTCGACTCGCCGAAGCGCAGCCCGCCGCCGGCGGCCTCCTGCAAGCGGCGGTCCAGCGGGTAGTTCTCGAACACCACCAGGCTGTCGAACAGCGGTTGCCCGCCCTGCCCGGCCCAGCGCTGGATGTCGTGCAAGGGCGCCTGCTCGTGCTCGCGGGCCTCGACGTTGTAGTGCTGCAGCTGCCGCAGCCAGTCGCCCACCCGCTGCGTCGGCTCGATGCGCTGGATCACCGGCACCGTATTGATGAACAGCCCCAGCAGGTTCTCCGCGCCGGGCAGCGCCGCCGGGCGCCCGGCCACGGTGGCGCCGAAGGCCACGCTGGCCTGGCCGGTGTGGCGCTGCAGCAGCAACAGCCAGGCCGCCTGCACCAGGGTGTTGGCCGTCACCCGCTGGGCCTGGGCGAAGGCCTGCAGGCGGCGCGTGGTCGGCGCATCGAAGGTGGAGTAGATGGCTGCGTGGCCGCTGCGCCCGCCTTCGGGCCGCGGCGCCATGCCGGGCGCCAGGTAGCAGGGTTCGTCCAGCTGCGCCAGGCGTTCGCGCCAGAAGCGCTGCAGCTGCCCGGCGTCGAGCCGCTGCAGCCAGCCGATGTAGTCGGCATAGCGCCCCCGCGGCGCCGGCAGCGTCTCGCCGGCATACAGCCCGAGCACCTCGCCGACCAGCTGCGAGCTGCTCCAGCCGTCCAGCAGGATGTGGTGGCTGGTCCAGATCAGCTGCCAGGCATCGTCCTCCAACCGCGCCAGGGTGATGCGCTGCAGCGGCGGCGCGGCGAAATCGAAGCCCTGGGCGCAGTCCTGCGCCGCCAACTCGGCCACCTGCGCCGCAGCGTCCGCCGCGGCGCGGCAGTCCACCTCGCGGATCGGCACCGGCGCCTGGCGCAGCACGAACTGCAGGGGCTCGCCGAGCCCCGCCTGCCAGAGGAAGCCGCTGCGCAGTATCGCGTGGCGCGCGCAGGCCTGCTGCCAGCAGGCGGCGAAGCGCGCCGGGTCGAGGCCGTCGACGCGGATGCTCAACTGGTTGACGTACAGCCCCGGCTCGCTGTCTTCGAGGCTGTGGAAGAGCATGCCCTTCTGCATCGGCGATAGCGGGTAGAGGTCTTCCACCCGCGCCAGCTCCAGCGGCAGGGCGTCCAGCGCGGCCTGGTCGAGGCCGGCCAGGGGGAAGTCCTCCGGGCGCGCCTGGCCGCGGGCGCCCAGGCAATGCTCTAGCAGGGCGCGCAGTTCGTCCTCCAGGGCCGCGGCCAGGCCCTCCACCACGCCGGCGTCGAACAGCGCGCTGCTGTAGGTCCAGTACAGGTGCAGCTCGCCGCCGTACACCTGGCCGTTGATCGCCAGCCAGTTGTCCAGCGGCGAACCTTCGGCGCGCTCGGCGCCGGGCGATTCGCCGGCCGGCTGCAGCGGGCCCAGGGCGGCGAGGCTGCGGTCGAGCTGGCCGAGGTAGTTGAAGGTGATGCGCGGCGCCGGCAGCGCGGCAAGCTCGGCCTGCGCGCGGGCATCGCCCAGGTAGCGCAGCGCGCCGAAGCCCAGGCCCTTGTCCGGCACCGCGCGCAATTGGTCGCGCACCGCGCGGATGGCCGCGCCGGGCTCGGCGGGCACGCCCAGGCGCAGCGGGAACAGGCTGGTGAACCAGCCAAGGCTGCGGGTCAGGTCGATGCCGTCGAACAGGTCCTCGCGGCCATGCCCTTCCAGCTGCACCAGCATGGACGGCTCGCCGCTCCAGCGCGTCACCACACGCGCCAGGGCGCACAGCAGCAGGTCGTTGACCTGGGTGCGGTAGGCGCCGGGAGCATCCTGCAGCAGTTGGCGGGTCGCCTCGGCGTCCAGCCGCGTACAGGCACTGGCGGCCAGGCGGCCGTCGAGGGCGCCTGGCGGAAGCTCGGCGGGCACGCCGGGCAGCCCCGCGGGGGCGCCATCGAGCTGGGCGCGCCAGTAGTCCAGTTGCTCGCGGGCGGCGCCGCTGGCATAGCCTTGCAGGGCGGCGTGCCAGTCCTGCAGGGAGCTGGTGCGCGGCGGCAACTGCGCCGGCTGGCCCTCCAACTGTTGCTGGTAGAGCCCCTGCAGGTCTTCCAGCAGGATGCGCCAGGACACGCCATCCACCAGCAGGTGGTGGATGGCCAGCAGCAGGCGCTGGCTGCCGTCGGCCATGTCCACCAGCAGCGCGCGCAGCAGCTGGCCGTCCAGGCGCAGGCTGGCCTGGGCCGCCGTACACAGTGCTTCCAGCTCGGCGGCGTCGCGTGCCTGCCGGCGCCACAGCAGCGGGTCCTGTCGCTGCAACTGCCGTTGGCTTGCCGCGTCGCGGTAGACGCCATGCCACTGGGGATGCGCCACGAAGCCCAGGCGCAGGGCGTCGTGCTGTTCCACCAGGGCCGCCAGGGCGCGCTCCAGCGCCTGGCCGTCCAGCGCGGATTCGGCGCGCAGCAGCAGCGACTGGTTCCAGTGCGCGGCCACGGGCAGCGGCAGCTCGAAGAACCAGCGCTGGATCGGCAGCAGCGGCAGCTCGCCCTCGGCCGCTACCCGCGGTCCTGCTTCGGTTCCAACCTGGGCGACCTCGGCCAGGGCGCGCACGCTCTGGTGCCTGA
This sequence comes from Pseudomonas sp. M1, assembly GCF_022760135.1. Lineage (NCBI taxonomy): Bacteria > Pseudomonadati > Pseudomonadota > Gammaproteobacteria > Pseudomonadales > Pseudomonadaceae > Pseudomonas > Pseudomonas sp. M1. Next base: position 3,373,076 of record NZ_CP094343.1, on the reverse strand, counting down.
ACAGGTCGCGGGGCGTGAAGTGCAGCCCGGCCTGGCGCGCGCGGCTGACCACCTGGATGGAAATGATGGAATCGCCGCCCAGTTCGAAGAAGTTGTCGTCCAGGCCCACCTGCTCCAGGCCCAGCACGCTGGCCCAGATCTGCGCCAGGCGCGCCTGCGCCTCGTTCTGCGGGGCCGCCCAGGCCTGGCGCAGCTCGCCGCCGCCCATGCTGGGCAGGGCCTTGCGGTCGAGCTTGCCGTTGGTGGTCAACGGTAATACCGGCAACAGGTGCATCTGCGCCGGTACCATGTATTCCGGCAGGGTTTCCAGCAGGTGCGCCTTCAATGCCTGGCGCAGGGCCTGGCGGGCTTCTTCGGCGCCCTCCTGCGCCAGGCTCGCATCCCGGGGGACCAGGTAGGCGGCCAGTTGCTTGCCATGGGTCGCGTCCAGCGCCAGCACCACCGCTTCGCGCAGCGCCGGGTGGCAGAGCAGGCGCGCCTCGATCTCGCCCAGTTCGATGCGGAAGCCGCGGATCTTCACCTGGTGGTCGATCCGCCCGATGTAGTCGAGCACGCCATCGGCGCGGTAGCGCGCCAGGTCGCCGGTGCGGTACAGGCGGCTGCCGTCGCCGGCAAAGGGATTGGGCACGAAGCGCTCGGCGGTCAGCGCCGCGCGCTGGTGGTAGCCGCGCGCCAGGCCCGCATGGCCGACGTGCAGCTCGCCGATGCAGCCGCGCGGCACCGGGTTGAGGTCGGCGTCCAGCACGTAGCCGCCCAGGTCCGGGATCATCTCGCCGATCGGGCTGCTGGCGCCGCCTTCCAGGTCGGCCAGGCCGAGCGGGCGATAGGTGACGTGCACCGTGGTCTCGGTGATGCCGTACATGTTCACCAGTTGCGGGCGGCGCTCGCCGAAGCGTTCGAACCAGGGCCGCAGGCTGGCGATCTCCAACGCCTCGCCGCCGAACACCACGTAGCGCAGCGCCAGGTCGTCGCCGGCGGCGCAGGCCAGCGGCAGCAACTGGCGGAACGCCGACGGCGTCTGGTTGAGCACGCTGACGCGCTCGCGCCGCAGCAGCGCCAGGAAGTCCTCGGGCGAACGGCTGACTTCGAAGGGCACCAGCACCAGGCGCCCGCCGTGCAGCAGCGCGCCGAAGATTTCCCAGACGGAGAAGTCGAAGGCGTAGGAGTGGAACATCGTCCAGACGTCGCCGGCGTCGAAGCCGAACCAGTCCCGGGTGGCGCTGAACAGGCGCAATACGTTGCGCTGGCTGAGCAACGCGCCCTTCGGCTTGCCGGTGGAGCCGGAGGTGTAGATGACGTAGGCCAGGTTGTCGGGCGTGGAACGTGGCGGCAGGTTGTCCGTGGAGTATTGCGCCAGGCTCGCTTCCAGCTCGTCCAGGCGCAGCAGGCGAACGCCGGCCGGCCAGGGCAACGCCGCGGCCGCCGCGTCGCCGAGCACCAGGCCGATGCCGCTGTCCTGGGCGAGGTAGGCCAGGCGTTCCGCCGGGTAGTCCGGGTCCAGCGGTACGTAGGCGCCGCCGGCCTTGAGCGTGGCCAGCAACGCCACCAGCATGTCCAGGGTGCGCGGTAGGGCGATGCCCACCCGCACTTCCGCGGTCACCCCTAGCGTCGCCAGGTGGCGCGCCAGCCGGTTGGCGCGGGCGTTCAGCTCGGCGTAGGTCAGCCGCGCCTCGCCCAGGCTGGCCGCCACCGCGTCCGGGGTGCGCGCCGCCCAGCCGGCGACGATCGTCGCCAGGCCATCGGCGACCGGGTATTCGCGAAGGCCGCCGTTCCAGCGCTGCAAGGTGGCCTGGCGTTCCTCGGCGGCCAGCAGCGGCAGCTCGCCGATGCGTACCTGCGGGTCCGCGGCGGCCGCTTCCAGCAGGCGCTGCCAGTCGCCGGCCAGGCGTTCGATGGTCGCCTCGTCGAACAGCTCGCGGGGGTAGATCAGCGAGGCCGCCAGGCCGCCGTCGGCGGTGCTCTCGGTATTCAGGGTGAGGTCGAACTGGGCGCTGACGTTCTCCCATTCGAGCATCTCCAGGCGCAGCCCGCCGGGGGCCGCGCCGGGCGCTGCGAGCGAGGTCGCGGCCTGCTGGTGGTTGAACATCACCTGGAACAGCGGGTTGCGCTCCAGGCTGCGCTCGGCCTGCAGCGCCTCCACCACCTGTTCGAACGGCAGGTCCTGGTGGGCCTGGGCGCCCACCACGCTGTCGCGCACCTGGGCCAGCAACTGGCGGAAGCCCAGCGAGCCCTGCACCTGGGCGCGCAGCACCAGGGTGTTGACGAAGAAGCCGAGCACGCCCTCGACTTCCACCCGGCTGCGGTTGGCCACCGGCACGCCGACGCGGATGTCCTCCTGGCCGCTGTAGCGGTAGAGCAGCGCCTGGAAGCTGGCCAGCAACAGGGCGAACAGCGTGGCGCCCTCGGCGCGCGCCAGGCGCTCCAGAGCCTGGACCAGCTCCGCCGGCAGTTGGAAGCCCAGGCGCCGCCCCTCGCCTTGCAACTCGCGGGGCCGCGGGCGGTCCAGCGGCAGCTCCAGTGCCTGGCCGGCCTCGCCCAGGCGTTCGCGCCAGTAGTCCAGTTGCCGCTGCCCTTCCCCCGCCTCCATCCAGCGGCGTTGCCAGGCCGCGTAGTCGGCGTAGCGGATCGGCGGCTCGGCCAGCTCCGGCAGCCTGCCGGCGGCGAAGGCGGCGTAGCTCTCCAGCAGTTCGTCCACCAGCAGGCGCATCGACCAGCCGTCGGAGACGATGTGGTGCTGGGTGATGACCAGGACGTGCTCCTGCTCCCCAAGGCGCAACAGGCGGGTGCGCAGCAGCGGCCCCTCCTGCAGGTCGAAGGGCCGCGCGGTCTCGTGTTCGACGGCGGCGCGCAGCTGCGCCTCGTCGGCCACCGCCTGCACGGCCAGGTCCACCGCGACGTCCTCGCGCAGCACCTGCCGGGGCCCCGCCTCGCCCATGCGGAACACGCTGCGCAGCACCGCATGGCGCTGCAGCAACGCGGCGAACGCCGAGCGCAGCGCGGGCAGTTGCAGCGGCCCGTGCAGGCGCAGCGCCAGGGGCATGTTGTAGGCGCTGCCCTGCGGTTCCAGCTGCCAGAGGAACCACAGCCGCTGCTGCGCATAGGACAGCGGCTCGCCCTCCGCCGCCGGCTCCCCCGGCGGTATCGGCAGTTGCTCGAAGCTCACCCCCTGCGCCTGCATCTTGTCCAGGAACTGCCGGCGCTGCTGCGGGCCCAGTCCGGCAAAGCGCTGGGCGATCCGCAAGGCGGTGGTCTTGTCCATCACACGTTCTCCAACTCGTCGAGGAAGGCTTCCAGTTCCCCCAGGTCGGCATCGGCCGCGGGGGACTGCAACGTGGCCACCTGGCGCGCGAACGCGTCGAGATCGGCGGCCTCGAACAGCCATTTCAGGGGAACCTTGCGGCCTTGCTGCTGCAGCCGGGCGATCACCTGGGAGGCCAGCAGGGAGTGTCCGCCGAGGTCGAAGAAGTTGTCGTCCAGCCCCACTTCATCGACCTGCAGGACTTCCCGCCAGACCTCCGCCAGTTCCTGCTCCAGCGCGCTCTCGGGCGCTCTGTGGTTCCGGTGTGTCTGTTGAACGTTCGGCGCCGGCAGCGATTTACGCTCCAGCTTGCCGTTGGGCGACAGCGGCATGCGCTCCAGCAGGCAGAAGTGCGCCGGCACCATGTACTCCGGCAGCGTCTCGCGCAGGGCCTGGCGCACTGCCTGGCGCGCGGCCTCGGCCTGCTGCGGGTCGTCCAGCCAGCGCCGCTCGTCCGGCACCAGGTAGGCCACCAGTTGCTTGCCGGTGCGCCCGTCCAGGGCCAGCACCACGGCCTCGGCGATGCCCGGCAGTTGCTGCAGGCGCGCCTCGATCTCGCCCAGTTCGATGCGCAGCCCGCGGATCTTCACCTGGTGGTCGATGCGCCCCTGGTAGTCGAGCACGCCGTCGGCGCCGCAGCGCACCAGGTCGCCGCTGCGGTACAGGCGCTCACCGTTGCCGCGCGGGTCGGGCACGAAGCGCTCGGCGGTCAGCGCCGGGCGGCGGTGGTAGCCGCGCGCCAGGCCGGTGCCGCCCAGGTAGAGCTCGCCGGTCACCCCGCCGGGCGCCAGTTCCAGTTCGGCGTCGAGCACGTGGCAGCCGAGGTTGGCGATGGGCTGGCCGATCGGCACCGAGTGGCCGGCGCGCTCGCGGCAGGTCCAGTGGCTGACGTCGATGGCCGCCTCGGTGGGGCCGTAGAGGTTGTACAGGGCCGCCGCTGGCAGCCTGGCGAACACCTGCTGCTGGGCTTCCAGCGGCAGCGCCTCGCCGCTGCAGATAATGCGCCGCAGGCTCTCGCACTGCCCGGCATGCGGATGCTGGAGGAAGGCCTGCAGCATGGAGGGCACGAAATGCAGCGTGCTGATGCCCTGCTCGCGGATGGTCTCGATCAGCTGCTGCGCATCGCGATGCTCGCCGGGCCGCGCCACCACCAGGCGCGCGCCGGTCATCAGCGGCCAGAAGAATTCCCACACCGAGACGTCGAAGCTGAACGGCGTCTTCTGCAGCACGCTGTCGCCCGCGCCCAGGCCGTAGGCCTCCTGCATCCAGGCCAGGCGGTTGTGCAGGGCCAGGTGGCGGTTGCCAGCGCCCTTGGGCCGGCCGGTGGAGCCGGAGGTGTAGATGACGTAGGCAAGGTTCTCGCCCTGGCAGAGGTTCTCCAGGTCCGAATCCTCCTGCGCCGCCAGCTCGTGCGCCAGGTGCTCCAGCGCCAGGGCCTCGACGCCGGCGACCGGCGGCAGCGACGGCAGCAGCCCGGCCTGGGTCAACAGCAGGCCGATGCCGCTGTCCTCCAGCATGTAGGCCAGGCGCTCTGCCGGGTAGTCGGGGTCCAGCGGCACGTAGGCGCCGCCTGCCTTGAGAATCGCCAGCAGGCTGATGGGCATCTCCAGCGAGCGCTGCATGCACACGCCGACCAGCACTTCCGGCCCGACCCCGCGCTGGCGCAACAGGCGCGCCAGCTGGTTGGCCCGGCGGTTCGCCTGGGCATAGCTCAGGCGTTCGCCGGCGAAGTACAGCGCTTCCGCCTCGGGCGTGCGGCGTACCTGTTCCTCGATCAACTGGTGCACGCACAGCTGCAACGGGTAGTCGCGCCGCGGCCCCTGGCCCTCGGCCGCGCGCGCGGCGCGCTGTGCCTCGTCCAGCAGCGGCAGTTCGGCGACGCGTCGCTGCGGGTCCTCGGCCAGCGCCTGCAGCAGGCAGGTCCACTGGCGGGCCAGGCGCTCGATGCTCGACGCATCGAAGAGGTCGGTGGAGTACACCAGGGTGGCGGCGATCGCGCCCTGGTGCTCGGCGGTGTCGAGCAGCAGGTCGAACTGGGCGCCGGGCGCGCCGCCCTCGAGCATCTCCAGCTGCAGGCCGTCCAGCGCCGCCCCGGCCTGCGGGCCCGCCTCGCCCTGGTGGTTGAACAGCACCTGGAACAGCGGGCTGTGGCTCAGGCTGCGCTCCGGCTGCAGCGCCTCCACCAGTTGCTCGAAGGGCAGTTCCTGGTGGGCCTGTGCCTCCAGCATGCGCTGGCGGACCTGGCCCAGCAGCGCCGGGAAGGCCTGGTCGTCGGCGAAGTCGGCGCGCAGCACCAGGGTGTTGATGAAGAAGCCCAGCAGGCCCTCGGTTTCCTGGCGGGTGCGGTTGGCCACTGGCACCCCGACGCGGATTTCCTCCTGGCCGCTGAGGCGATGCAACAAGGCCTGGAAGGCCGCCAGCAGGAGCATGAACAGCGTGCTGTCATGGGCGCTGGCCAGGGCCCGCAGGCGGCTGACCAGCGCCGCCGGCAGCTGCAGCGCCAGGCTGGCCCCGCGCTGGCTGCGCTGGGCCGGCCGCGGCCGGTCGGCGGGCAGTTCCAGCACCGGGTGCTGGCTGCCCAGGCAGGCGCGCCAGTAGGCCAGTTGCCGCTCGCCCTCGCCGCTGTCCATCCACTGCCGCTGCCACTGTGCATAGTCGGCGTACTGCAGCGGCAACGGCTGCAGCCCCGCCGCCCGCGCGTCGCCGCCAGCGGCGTAGAGAGCGCTCAGCTCGGCGACCATGACGCGCATCGACCAGGCGTCGGAGACGATGTGGTGCAGCACCAGCCCCAGGCGGTGCCGGCGGGTGCCCAGGCGCACCAGGTCGATGCGCAGCAGCGGGCCCTGCTCCAGGTCGAAGGGCTGCGCACGGGCCGCCGCGAAGATGGCCATGGCGCGGCCCTCGCGCTCGCCCTCGGGCAGCTCGCCGAGGTCGTGGAAGGCCAGCTCCGGCGCCTGGCTGTCGAGGATGCGCTGGCGCACCTCGCCGTCCTGCCGGACGAAGCGCGTGCGCAGGCTCTCGTGGCGCTGCACCAGGGCGCTGAAGGCCCGGCCCAGGCGCGTCACGTCCAGCTCGCCGCGCAGTTCCAGGGCCAGCGGCATGTTGTAGGCGCAGCCTTGCGGGTCGAGTTCCCAGAGGAACCACTGGCGCTGCTGCGCGTAGGACAGCGGCAGGTCGCCGCTGCGCGGCAGGGCCTGCAGCGGCGGTGCCTGGTCGGCCCCGGCGCGGGCCGCCAGGGCGGCGAAGGCGGCCAGGACCGGCTGTTCGAACAGGCTGCGCAGCGGCAGCTCCAGGCCCAGTTCGCGGCGTACCCGCGAGACCACCTGGGTCGCCAGCAGCGAATGCCCGCCGAGTTCGAAGAAGTGGTCGTCCAGGCCCACCTCCGGCAGTTGCAGCAGCTGCGCCCAGATCGCCGCCAGGGCCCGCTGCAGCGGCGTCACCGGGCGCGCGCCGGCGCCGCCGGCGCGTTCCAGGGCCGGGCGCGGCAGGGCCTTGCGGTCCACCTTGCCATTGGGCGACAGCGGCATGGCGGCCAGTTGCATCAGGTGGGCCGGCACCATGTAGTCGGGCAGCGTTTCGCGCAGCGCCGCCTTCAGCGCCTCTTCATCCAGGGCCTCCGAGCGTCCCGGCGCGGCCACCAGGTAGCCGACCAGTTGCGCGCCGGTGGGGCCTTCCACGGCCATCACCAGGGCTTCGCCGACCTCTTCGCGTTCGAGCAGGCGCGCCTCGATCTCGCCCAGTTCGATGCGGAAGCCACGGACCTTCACCTGGTGGTCCACCCGGCCGAGGTACTCCACCACCCCGTCCTCGCGATAGCGCGCCAGGTCGCCGGTGCGGTACAGCCGGCCGCCCGGCTGGCCGAACGGGTCGGGCACGAAGCGTTCGGCGGTCAGTTCCGCGCGGCCCTGGTAGCCGCGGGCCAGGCCGCTGCCGCCGACGTACAGCTCGCCGACCAGGCCCAGCGGCAACGGCCGCAGCTGCTCGTCGAGGATGTATGCGCTGCGCTCGCCCACCGGCTGGCCGATGGGCATGTACTGGGCGCTGAAGCCGTCGCCGCGGTAGGCGCGCCAGATCAGCGGGGTGACCACGGTTTCGGTGGGCCCGTAGCCGTTGATGATGCGCTCGGGCGCCAGCACCTGCTGGATACGCTCGAAGGTGTGCCGCGAGGTGCCTTCGCCGCCGACGGTGAAGGAGCGGATCGGCAGTTGGCCTATGCCGTCCTGCTCGACGTGGTCGACCATCTGCTGCAGGTAGCTCGGCGTGAAGCAGGCGATGGTGATGCCGTGCCGGCGGATTTCCTCGACGCTGCGCTCCACGCTCCACGGCTCGTTGTCGCGGGGCATCAGCGCCGAACCATGGATCAGCGGCACCAGCCAGCGCTCGTGGGCGCCGTCGAAGTTGATCGAGGCGAACTGCAGCTCGCGGTCCTGCGGGGTCATGCCGTAGAGCGCGCCTATGGCCAGGCAGTGCATGGCCAGCGGGCCGTGCTCCACCGCCACGCCCTTGGGCCGGCCGGTGGAGCCGGAGGTGTAGATCACGTAGGCCAGGTGCTGCGGCCGGCTGAGGTTCGGCAGGTCGCCGTCCGGCTCGGCGTCCAGCGCCAGGGTGTCCAGGCTCAGGCTGGGCACGCCCGCGGGCAGCGCCAGGCGCCCCTGCAGGTGCGACTGCGTCAGCAACAGCGCGATGCGGCTTTCCTCGACCATGAAGGCCAGGCGCTCGGCCGGGTAGTCGGGGTCCAGCGGCACGTAGGCGGCGCCCGCCTTGAGGGTGGCCAGCAGGCCGACGACCATTTCCACCGAACGCTGCAGCGAGATGCCCACCAGCGTCTCGGGGCCGGCACCAAGACGGCGCAGGTGGTGCGCCAGGCGGTTGGCGCGGGCGTTGAGCTGCGCGTAGCTGAGCTGCAGGTCGCCAAAGATCAGCGCCGTCGCCTGCGGGCGCAGGCGCGCCTGTTCCTCGATCAGCTGGTGCACGCAGCGCTTGTCGGCCACCGGCAGGCAGGGGTTCCAGGTATCCAGCAGCAGCCGGCGCTCGTCGGCGCCGAGCATGTCGAGGCTGGCCAGCCTGGCCTCGGGCGCCGCGACGAAGGCTTCCAGCAGTTGCGCCAGGTGCCCGGCGATGGCCGCCACCCGCGCCGCGCCGAACAGCCGGCGCTGGTAGCGGAACTCCAGGCGCAGCTCGCCTTCGAGCAGGGCCGCGATGCTCAGCGGGTAGTGGGTCTGGTCGAAGGCCTGCACGTTCTCGGCCCGCAGGCCGCCGGGCAGGCCGCGCTGCAGGGTCTCGGCCACCGGGTAGTTCTCGAACACCAGCAGGGTGTCGAACAGCGCCTCGCCGCCGTGCCCGCTCCAGCGCTGGATGTCGTACAGCGGGGTGTGTTCCCACTCGCGGGCGGCGCTGGCCGCGTCCTGCACCTGGGCCACCCAGTCGGCGACGCTGCACTGCGGCGCCGGGCTGGCGATCAGGGGCACGGTGTTGATGAACAGCCCCAGTTGCTGTTCGATGCCGGCAAGCTCGCCGGGCCGACCGGACACGGTGGCGCCGAAGGCCACGCAGTCCTGCCCGGTGTAGCGTTGCAGCAACAGCAGCCAGGCCGCCTGCAGCACGCTGTTGAGCGTCACCCGCTGCTGCCGGGCGAAGCCGTCCAGGGCCTGGACCAGCGCCTGGGGCAGGCGCAGCACGTGGTCGCCGTGCCCCTCCTCGGCTGCCGGCGCCTCGGCGCCCAGCACGCTGGCCAGGCGCGTGGGCACCTGCAGCGGCGCCAGGCGCTGCCGCCAGAAGGCCTCGGCCGCCGCCGCGTCGCGCTCGCCCAGCCAGCGGATGTAGTCGCGGTAGGCGCCTGCGGCGGGCTGCGGCGTCTCGCCGGCATAAGCCTGCAGCACCTCGCCGAGCAGGCGCGCGGTGCTCCAGCCGTCGAGCAGGATGTGGTGATGGGTGAACAGGCAGTGGTAGTGCTCCGCGCCCAGGCGCACCAGGTGCAGGCGCAGCAGCGGTGCCTCGTCTAGGGCGAAGCCGCGTTGCAGCTGCGCCTGCGCCAGGGCTTGCAGCGCCGCCGGGGCATCGGCGCGCTCGCGCCAGTCGAGCATTTCCAAGGGCAGTTCCACGGCCGCGGGTATGGCCTGCAGCGGCTGGTCGTCGACGAAGACGAAGGCCGCGCGCAGGTTCGGGTGCAGGTCCAGCGCGCGCTGCCAGGCGCTTGCCAGGCGTTGCGGGTCGACGCCGTGCAGGTCCATGCGCAGCTGGTTTACGTAGGCCGTCTGGTCCGTCTCGTACAGGCTGTGGAACAGCATGCCCTGCTGCATCGGCGACAGCGGGTAGAGGTCTTCGACTGTCGCCAGCGCCGCCGGCAGCGCATCCAGCTGCGCCTGGGCCAGCCCGGCCAGGGGGACGTCCGAGGGCGTGAGGGTGCGTTGCCGGGGTTGCAGGCAATGCTCCACCAACGCGGCCAGTTCGCGTTCGTAGTCCTCGGCCAGGCGCTGGAGGGTCGCTTGCGCGAACTGCTCGCGGCTGAAGCTCCAGTCCAGGCTGAACTCGCCGTCGTAGACCCGGCCGTTGAGGCTCAGCCAGTTGTCCAGCGGCGCGTCGGCGTCCACCTCGGCGCCGGCGCGCTCGGCGGCGGGCCGCAGCAGCGCCGCCTCGTCGAACTGGGCGTCGAACTGGCCCAGGTAGTTGAAGGTCACCCGCGCCTGGGGCAGCGCGGCCAGGGCCGCGGCGCTCTGCGGGTCGGCCAGGTAGCGCAGCAGGCCATGGCCCAGTCCCTTGTTCGGCACGCCGCGCAGTTGCTCCTTGATCGCCTTCAGCGACTCGCCGAGGTCCTCGGCGGGTTCCAGGCGCACCGGGAACAGGCTGGTGAACCAGCCCACGCTGCGGCTCAGGTCGAGGTCGTCGAACAACGCCTCGCGGCCGTGGCCTTCCAACTGCACCAGGCTGGCGCGCCGGCCGGTCCAGCGCCACAGCACGCGCGCCAGGGCGGTCAGCAGCAGGTCGTTGACCTGGGTGCGGTAGGTGGCCGGGGCCTGCTTCAGCAGCGCCTCGGTCAGCGGCCGCGACAGGCGGCTCTGCACGTGGGCGGCGTGGCGCTGGCTGAGGCTGCCGGCGGGGTTGTCGCAAGGCAGGTCGGCCTCGACGCCGCCGAGGCTGTCCTGCCAGTACTGCCGCTCGACCTGCAGCGCCGGGCCGCGGGCGTATTCCGCCAGGCGCCCGGCCCAGGCCTTGAAGGCGCTGGTCTTGGCCGGCAGTTGCGGTGCCTGGCCGGCGAGGCGCTGTTCGTAGGCGCGCTGCAGGTCCTCCAGCAGGATGCGCCAGGACACCCCGTCCACCACCAGGTGGTGGATAGCCAGCAGCAGGCGCTGGCTGCCGTCGGCCAGTCTCACCAAGAGCGCGCGGATCAGCGGCCCGCGAGCCAGGTCCAGGCTGCGCTGGGCTTCGTCGCACAGGGTCTCTACGACCTCGCTGTTCTCGGCCTCGGCTAGCCACAGCAGAGGTTCGCCGGTAACTCCGGCGTGTTCGGCACGCCACTGGCCATCGACCTCGGTGAAGCGCAGGCGCAGGGCGTCGTGGTGCTCGACCAGGGCCTGCAGGGCCGCTTCCAGCGCCTGGGCATCCAGCGCCTGGCGCGGCTGCAGCAGCAGAGACTGGTTCCAGTGCTGGCGGTTGGGAATGGCCTGTTCGAAGAACAGCCGCTGGAACGGCAGCAGCGGCGTCTCGCCGACTACCGGGCCTTGGTCGGCCTGGGTCGTAGCGCCGCTGCGGGCAACCCTTGCCAGGGCCTGTACGGTCTGGTGCTGGAACAGCTCCTTCGGGGTGAAGTGGATGCCCGCCGCGCGGGCGCGGCTGACCACCTGGATGGAGACGATGGAGTCGCCGCCCAGGGCGAAGAAGTTGTCGGTGGCGCCCACGTCGTCGAGCTTCAGCAGCTCGGCCCAGATGGCGGCGATGCGCCGTTCCATCTCGTTCTGTGGCGCGACGCGTTCCTGCTGCGGGTCCTGTTGCGGCTTGGGTAGCGCCTTGCGGTCGAGCTTTCCGTTGGGGCTCAGGGGCATGTTTTCCAGCGCCAGCCACTGGGTCGGCACCATGTATTCCGGCAGGCTGGCGGCCAGGTGCGCGGCCAGGATTTCGCGCCAGTCGTCCTGCTCGGCATCGAGCACGACGTAGCCGACCAGTTGCTTGCCGTCCACGGCCAGTACCGCCGCTTCACGCACCGATTCGTGCTCCAGCAGCCGCGCCTCGATCTCGCCCAGTTCGATGCGCAGGCCACGCAGCTTCACCTGGTGATCGATACGCCCGGCGTACTCGATTACACCGTCGGCGCGGTAGCGGGCCAGGTCGCCGGTGCGGTACATGCGCTCGCCGGCCACGAAGGGGCTGGCGACGAAGCGTTCGGCGGTCAGCGCCGGGCGCTGGTGGTAGCCGCGGGCCAGGCCTTCGCCGCCCAGGTAGAGTTCGCCCAGGACGCCTACCGGCACGGGTTCCAGATTGCCGTCGAGGATATGGCAGCCCAGGTTGGCGATGGGCTGGCCGATCGGGACGGCGTCCTTGCCCTCCTCCACGCAGGTCCAGTGGGTGACGTCGATGGCCGCTTCGGTTGGGCCGTAGAGGTTGTACAGGCCGGCCTGCGGCAGCTTGGCGAAGACCTGCTGCTGTGCATCCACCGGCAGCGCTTCACCGCTGCAAATGATGCGTTTCAGGCTGGAGCAACTGGTGACTGCGGCGTCCTGCAGGAAGGCCTGCAGCATCGAGGGCACGAAGTGCAGCGTGGTGACGCCTTCGCGGTTGATCACTTCCACCAGCTTCGCCGGATCGCGGTGATCGCCCGGCGCAGCGACGACCAGGCGAGCGCCGGTCATCAGCGGCCAGAAGAACTCCCAGACCGAGACGTCGAAGCTGAACGGCGTTTTCTGCAATACCGTGTCGCCGGCGTTGAGGCCGTAGGCTTCCTGCATCCAGCACAGCCGGTTGGTGAGCGCGCGATGGCGGTTGCCCGCGCCTTTTGGCTTGCCGGTGGAGCCGGAGGTGTAGATCACGTAGGCGAGGTTCTCGCCGTCCAGAACCACAGCGGGGTTGATGTCGCTGTAGCCTTCCAGCCAGTCGCCGTCCTGATCCAGATCGATACGCTGCACGCCCTCGGCCAGCGGCAGATCGAGGTGCGACTGGCTCAGCAGCAGCTTCACGCCGCTGTCTTCCAGCATGTAGGCCAGGCGCTCGGCGGGATACTCCGGGTCCAGCGGCACATAGGCGCCGCCAGCTTTCAGAATCGCCATCAGCCCGACGACCATCTCGATGGAGCGCTCCGCCGCGATGCCGACCAGGCTATCCGGCCCCACACCCCGCTCGATCAGCGCATGGGCCAGGCGGTTAGCACGCGCATTCAGCTCGGCATAGCTCAAGCGCTGCTCACGGAAGGCCAACGCCGGTGCATCCGGATGACGCTCGGCCTGCTCCTCGAACAGCTGGTGCACGCCCCGCTGCAGCGGGTATTCAGCAGCCGTGGCATTCCAGCGCTCGACGATCAGCTCACGCTCGCCAGCCTCCAGCATCGGCAGTTCGCCGACCGCGCGCTGCGGGTCGTCGATCATCGCCCGCAGCAGGTTCTGCCAGTGCCGCGCCATGCGCTCGATGCTGGCTGGCTCGAACAGGTCGGTGGCGTAGGTCAGAGCCGCCCCGAGGCCGGCCGGGCTTTCCCAGGTATCGAGGGCCAGGTCGAACTGCGCCGTGGCGCCTTCCCAGGGGAAGCTGCCGATACGCAGGCCTTCGACTTCCGCGCCCTGGCGCTCGTCGCTCTGGTGGTTGTACAGCACCTGGAACAGCGGGCTGTGGCTGAGGCTGCGTTCGGGCTGCAGGGCGTCCACCACTTGCTCGAACGGCAGGTCCTGGTGCGCCTGGGCGCCCAGGGCCGCCTCGCGCACCTGGCCGAGCAGGCTGCGGACGTCCCGGCGGCCGTCGATCTCGCTGCGCAGCACCTGGGTGTTGACGAAGAAGCCGATCAGCCGCTCGGTCCCGGCATGGTTGCGGTTGGCGATGGGCACGCCGACGCGGATGTCGGACTGGCCGCTGTAGCGCTGCAGCAGCACCTGGAAGGACGCCAGCAGCAGCATGAACGGCGTGACGTCTTCGCGGCGCGCGCAAGCCTGCAGCGCCTCGCCCAGTTCGCCGGGCAGCGCCAGTTCCAGGCGCCGGCCGCGGCCGCTGGCCTGGGCCGGGCGCGGGTGGTCGGCCGGCAATTCCAGCAGCGGCTGTTCGGCGCCCAGGCGCTGGCGCCAGTAGGCCAGCTGCCGCTCGCCTTCGCCGCCGTCCAGCCAGGCGCGCTGCCAGGCCGCGTAATCGGCGTAGTGCAGCGCCAGCGGCGCCAGGCCCGGCTGCTCGCCGCGGCGCAGGGCGGCGTAGGCCTGCAGCAGCTCGTCGACCATGACCTGCATCGACCAGCCATCGGAAACGATATGGTGCAGGACGACCACCAGCACGGCCTCATCATCGCCGCGATCCAGCAGGCACACCCGCAGCAGCGGGCCGCTGGCCAGGTCGAAGGGCTGGCGGATGGCTTCCGCCACCCGCTGGCGCAGGGCGTCGTCGTCCAGGCCGGCGCAGTCGCGGCTCGCAATGGGCAGCGGCAGTGCCGCCGAAACCCGCTGCACGGCGCGGCCCTCCACGGCCTCGAAGCGGGTGCGCAGGCTCTCGTGGCGCTGCACCAGCCAGTCGAAGGCCCCTTGCAGCGCCTCCCGGTCCAGCGCGCCGCGGATGTGCAGCACGCTGGGCAGGTGGTAGGCGGCGCTGTCCGGCTCCAGTTGCCAGAGGAACCACATGCGCTGCTGGGCGTGGGACAGCGGCAGCTCGCCGTCCCTGGGCAGCGGCCGCAGGCTCGGCGCGGCCTGCGCCTCCAGGCGCTGCAGGGCGGCGCAGAAGGCGGCCAGTGTCGGCTGCTCAAACAGGTTGCGCAGCGGCACCTCCCGCCCCAGTTCCTGGCGCAGGCGCGAGATCACCCGGGTGGCGCTGAGGGAATGGCCGCCCAGCTCGAAGAAGTGCTCGTCGCGGGTGATGCCCTCGACGCCCAGCAGTTCCGCCCAGATGTCCGCCACGCGCTGCTCCAGGGCGCCCTGCGGCGCTTCGCCGGCAGTGCGGCCGGCCGCCAGGTCCGGCCTGGGCAGGGCCTGGCGGTCGAGCTTGCCGTTGGCGTTCAGCGGCAGGCCGGCGAGCACCTGCCAGGCTGTCGGCAGCATGTGCGCCGGCAGGCGCTGCGCCGCCCACTGGCGAACCTCGGCCAGCCAGGCGTCGCCCGCCTCGCCGGCGGCCACCAGGTAGGCCGCCAGTTGCGGCCCGCTGGCGGCGTCCAGCGCCAGCACGGCCGCCTCGGCCACCCGCGGGTGGGCCAGCAGGCAGCTCTCGATTTCACCGGCCTCGATGCGGAAGCCGCGGATCTTCACCTGCTGGTCGATACGCCCGAGGTATTCGATCTGCCCGTCGGCGCGGTAGCGCGCCAGGTCGCCGGTGCGGTACAGGCGGGCGCCGTCGCCGGCGAAGGGGTCGGCGACGAAGCGTTCGGCCGTCTGCCCGGCTCGCCCGAGATAGCCGCGCGCCAGGCACTCGCCGCCGATGTACAGCTCGCCGACCATGCCCGCCGCGCAGGGTTGCAGAGCGGCGTCGAGGATGCACACGCGGCGCGCGCCCAGGGCCCGGCCGATGGCCGGGCTCGCCGCCAGCGGCAACTGGCAGCGCCAGGCCAGGGGCGTGACCACCGCCTCGGTGGGGCCGTAGGCATTGAACCACTGCCGCGCCCGCAGGGCGCCCTGCTCCGGCAGGCTCGCGTCCCAGGCCTCGCCACCGAGGATGCAGGCGCGCACGACGATGCTGCGACCGCTGCGCAGCAGCTCCTGGGACTGTTGTTGCAGGTAGGCCGGGGGCAGGTCGAGTACGCTCACCCCGTGGCGCTCCACCTCATCGGCCAGGCGCTGGGCGCTCCACTGCCCGGCCGCGCCGAGCAGCACCCTGGCGCCCGCCAGCAGCGGCATGAAGAGCTGCTCGGCGGCGGCATCGAAGCTGATGGAGGCAAACTGCAGCACGCAGTCTGCCGGCTCCATCTCGTAGGCCCGGGCCGCCGCCAGGCAGTGCCCGGCCAGCGCCGCCTGGCTCACCGCCACGCCCTTGGGCCGGCCGGTGGAGCCGGAGGTGTAGATCACATAGGCCAGTTGCCCGCCGTTCACCGGCGGCAGCGCCCCGGCCGGGGCCTGGGCCTGCCAGCCGGCATCGTCCAAGGCCAGGCGCTCTATGCCTTCCAGCTGCGCCAGGCGGGCCGCCGCGGCGGCGTCGTGCAGCAGCCAGGCCACGCGGCTGTCGCGCAGCATGTAGGCCAGGCGTTCGGCCGGGTAGTCCGGGTCCAGCGGCAGGTAGCCGGCGCCAGCCTTGAGGATGCCCAGCAGGCCCGCCACCAGCGCGAAGGAGCGCTCGGCAGCGATCGCCACCAGGCTCTCGGCACCCACGCCGCGGGCGCGCAGGCCCCGGGCGATGGCCTCGGCGCGGGCCGCAAGCTCGGCGTAGGTCAGTTGCGCATCGCCCTGGACCAATGCCACGGCATCGGGCGTCGCGGCAGCCTGGCGGTCGAACAGCGCGGCCACGCCCTCCCCCGGCAGCCCTTGCAGCGGCTGCTGCCAGTCGGCCAGCGCCGCGAGACGCTGGCCGACGTCCAGCAAGGCCAGTTCGCCCAGGCGCTGCTGCGGCGCCTCGGCCATCTGCAGCAGCACCCGGCGCAGCTGTTGCTCCAGGCTGGCGATCGCAGCGGCGTCGAAGGCGCTGCGGGCGTAGACGAACTGCAGCGCCAGGCGCTCGCCCAGGGTGACGCCGAGGGTCAGTGGGTAGTTGGTCTGCTCGTGGTTGGCCGCCATGCGCAGGCTCAGGCCGGCGGGCGCGCGGTCCAGGGCCTGCTCCACCGGGAAGTTCTCGAACACCAGGATGCTGTCGAACAGCGCCTCGCCGCCCTGCCCGGCCCAGCGCTGGACGTCGTACAGCGGCGTGTGCTCGAAGTCGCGCAAGGCCAGGTTCGCCGCCTGCAACCCCTGCAGGTAGTCCGCCACGCTCTGGTGTGGCTGCGGCGTGGCGATCACCGGCAGGGTGTTGATGAACAGGCCGACCTGCCCTTCGATGCCCCGCAGCTCGGCGGGACGGCCGGCGACGGTGGCGCCGAAGGCCACCGTCGACTGGCCGGCGTGGCGTTGCAGCAGCACCGACCAGGCAGCCTGCACCAGGGTGTTGAGGGTGACGCGCCGGGCCTGGGCGAAGGCCGTCAGGCGCTGTGTCGTGGCGGCATCCAGTTCGTGCAGGTGCTCGCCCTGGCCAGTGGCCTGGGCATGCTCCCGGTTGCCCAGGTGGGTGGGCGCCGGCAGCGCGGCCAGCTGTTCGCGCCAGAAGGCCTCGGCGGCGCCGAGGTCGCGCTGCTGCAGCCAGGCGATGTAGTCGCGGTAGCGCCCCGGCGCCACCTCGGGCGCCTGGCCGGCATAGCGCTGCAGCACTTCGGCGAGGAGCCGGGCGTTGCTCCAGCCGTCCATGAGGATGTGGTGGTAGGTGTAGACCAGATGCATCTGCCCGTCGGCCAGGGGCACCAGCAGCAGGCGCTGCAGGGGCGCACGGGCCAGGTCGAAGCCGGCGGCGCGCTCGGCCTCGGCCAGGGCCTGCGGGTCGCTACCGGCCGGCGCCAGGCGCAGGTCCAGTTCCACGTGGCCGAGCACGGCCTGCAGCGGCTGCGCCCAGCCGTCGGCCCAGAGGAAAGCGCTGCGCAGGCTGTCGTGGGCGTCCAGCGCGGCCTGCCAGGCGGCGCGGAAACGCGCCAGGTCCAGCCCGCCGATGTCCATACGCAACTGGTTCACGTAGTCGCCGGCCTGGCCGTGCAGGCTGTGGAACAGCATACCCTGCTGCATCGGCGACAGCGGGTAGAGGTCCTGCACCGAGGCCAGGTCCAGCGGCAGCGCGTCCAGCTGCGCCTGGTCCAGGCCGGCCAGGGGGAAGTCCGAGGGCGTCGCGCCGGCGTGGCGCGGGTCGCGGCAGTGGTCGATGAGCGCTTGCAGCTCGCGCGCGTAGTCGTCCACCAGGCGCTGCACGCTGGCCGCTGCGAACATCTCCTGGCTGAACGCCCAGCTCAGGTTCAGCTCGCCGCCGTAGACCTGGCCTTCGATGCTCAGCCAGTTGGCCAGGGGCGCGCGCGGGTCCTGGGCCTGGCCGGCGCTTTCCGTGGCCGGTACCAGCAGGGCGTTTTCGTCGAACTGGCGGTCGAACTGGCCCAGGTAGTTGAAGGTGATGCGCGGCTGCGGCAGCGCCGCCAGGGCCTGGGCGCTTTCGGCGCCGGCCAGGTAGCGCAGCAGGCCGTAGCCGACGCCCTTGTCCGGTACGCCGCGCAGTTGTTCCTTGATTGCCTTGATCGAGGCGCCGAGGTCGGCGGCCGGGGCCAGGCGCAGCGGGAACAGGCTGGTGAACCAGCCGACGCTGCGGCTCAGGTCCAGCCCGCCGCCCAGATCCTCGCGGCCGTGGCCTTCCAGTTGCACCAACACGCTGGCCTCGCCGCTCCAGCGGCAGATCACCCGGGCCAGGGCGGTCAGCAGCAGGTCGTTGACCTGGGTGCGGTAGGCCGCCGGGGCTTCCTGCAGCAGCTGGCGGGTGCGCTCGGCGTCGAGGGTCAGGGCGAGCTTGCGTTCGTAGCGGTTCTCCAGCGCGCCTTGCGGGTTGTCGCATGGCAGGCTGCGCGGGGCGTCGGCCAGTTGCGCCTGCCAGTAGGCCAGCTCGCCTTGGCATTGTCGGGCCTGTTCCTGCAACTGGCGGGTCCAGGCCTGGTAGGCGCTGCTGCGCGGCGGCAGCTCGGCGTCCGGCTGTGCGTACAGGCGCTGCAGGTCTTCCAGCAGGATGCGCCAGGACACACCGTCCACCACCAGGTGGTGGATCGCCAGCAGCAGGCGCTGGCCGCCGTCGGCCAGGTCCACCAGCAGCGCGCGCAGCAGCGGGCCCTGTTGCAGGTCCAGGCTGCGCTGGGCTTCTTCGCAGAGTGCGGTAAGCGCCTCGGGCGAAGCGGCCTGGCGGCGCCACAGCGGGCTTTCGGCCTGTTCGGCATAAGCCTGGTGCCACACGCCGTCTTCTTCACGGAAACGCAGGCGCAGGGCGTCGTGGTGCGCCAGCAGGCGCAGCAGCGCCCGCTCCAGGCGTTCGCCATCCAGCGGCTGGCGGGCTTGCAGCAGCAGCGACTGGTTCCAGTGCTGGCGCTCGGGGATGGCCTGCTCGAAGAACCAGTGCTGCACCGGCGCCAACGCCGCCTCGCCATGGGCTGGTGCCTGTTCCACCGGAGTAGCCGTCAGGGGCTGGGCGACCTGGGCCAGGCCGCGCACGCTCTGGTGCTGGAACAGGTCGCGCGGGCTCAGTTGCAGCCCGGCCTGGCGCGCCCGGCTGACCACCTGGATGGCGATGATGGAATCGCCGCCCAGGGCGAAGAAGTTGTCGTCCAGGCCGACCTGGGGGATGCTCAGCAGGTCCTGCCAGATGGCCGCCAGACGCTGTTCCACCTCGTTGCGCGGCGCGATGTAGTCGGCCTGGGCCACGGTCGCATCGGGCTTGGGCAGTGCCTTGCGGTCGAGCTTGCCGTTGGGGCTCAGGGGCATCTGCTCCAGGGCCAGCCACTGCGCCGGGACCATGTATTCCGGCAGGCTGGCGGCCAGATGCGCAGCCAGGATTTCACGCCAGTCATCCTGCTCGGTATTGAGCACGACGTAGCCGACCAGTTGCTTGCCATCCACGGCCAGCACCGCCGCTTCGCGCACCGATTCGTGCTCCAGCAGCCGCGCCTCGATCTCGCCCAGTTCGATGCGCAGGCCACGCAGCTTCACCTGGTGGTCGATGCGGCCGGCATATTCGATCACGCCGTCGGCGCGGTAGCGGGCCAGGTCGCCGGTGCGGTACATGCGCTCGCCGGCCACGAAGGGGCTGGCGACGAAGCGTTCGGCGGTCAGTGATGGGCGCTGGTGGTAGCCGCGGGCCAGGCCTTCGCCGGCCAGGTAGAGTTCGCCCAGGACGCCTACCGGCACGGGTTCCAGATTGCCGTCGAGGATATGGCAGCCCAGGTTGGCGATGGGCTGGCCGATCGGGACGGCGTCCTTGCCCTCCTCCACGCAGGTCCAGTGGGTGACGTCGATGGCCGCTTCTGTGGGGCCGTAGAGGTTGTACAGGCCGGCTTGCGGCAGCTTGGCGAAGACCTGTTGCTGGGCATCCACCGGCAGCGCTTCACCGCTGCAGATGATGCGTTTCAGGCTGGAGCAACTGGTGACTGCGGCGTCCTGCAGGAAGGCCTGCAGCATCGAAGGCACGAAGTGCAGCGTGGTGACGCCTTCACGGTTGATCAGCTCCACCAGCTTCGCCGGGTCGCGGTGATCGCCCGGCGCCGCGACGACCAGGCGAGCGCCGGTCATCAGCGGCCAGAAGAACTCCCAGACCGACACGTCGAAGCTGAAGGGCGTTTTCTGCAATACCGTGTCGCCGGCGTTGAGGCCGTAGGCTTCCTGCATCCAGCACAGCCGGTTGGTGAGCGCGCGATGGCGGTTGCCCGCGCCTTTCGGCTTGCCGGTGGAACCGGAGGTGTAGATCACGTAGGCGAGGTTCTCGCCGTCCAGAACCACAGCGGGGTTGGCCTCGCTGTAGCCTTCCAGCCAGTCGCCGTCCTGATCCAGATCGATACGCTGCACACCCTCGGCCAACGGCAGGTCGAGGTGCGGCTGGCTCAGCAGCAGCTTCACGCCGCTGTCTT
Source organism: Pseudomonas sp. M1 (assembly GCF_022760135.1). NCBI lineage: Bacteria > Pseudomonadati > Pseudomonadota > Gammaproteobacteria > Pseudomonadales > Pseudomonadaceae > Pseudomonas > Pseudomonas sp. M1. Next base: position 3,353,019 of record NZ_CP094343.1, on the reverse strand, counting down.
CCAGCATGTAGGCCAGGCGCTCGGCGGGGTACTCAGGGTCCAGCGGCACATAGGCGCCGCCGGCTTTCAGGATGGCCATCAAGCCGACGACCATCTCGATGGAGCGCTCCACCGCGATGCCGACCAGGCTGTCCGGACCGACGCCGCGTTCGATCAGCACATGGGCCAGGCGGTTGGCGCGGGCATTCAGCTCGGCATAGTTCAGGCGCTGCTCGCCGAAGGCCAGCGCCGGCGCATCCGGTTGGCGCTCGGCCTGCTCTTCGAACAACTGGTGCACGCCGCGATGCAGCGGGTATTCGGTGGCCGTGGCGTTCCACTGCTGCAGGATCAGTTCGCGCTCGCCAGCCTCCAGCATCGGCAGCTCGCCGACCGCGCGCTGCGGGGTGTCGATCATCGCCCGCAGCAGGTTCTGCCAGTGCCGCGCCATGCGTTCGATGGTCGCCGCCTCGAACAGGTCGGTGGCGTAGGTCAGCGCGGCGTACAGGCGGCCGCCCTTCTCGTAGGTGTCCAGGGAAAGGTCGAACTGGGTGGTGCGGCTCTGCCAGTCCAGGCGGCTCAGGCGCAGGCCGGCCACGTCGTCCAGGGCCTCGATGTCGGCCACCTGCGGCTGATGGTTGTACATCACCTGGAACAGCGGGCTGTGGCTGAGGCTGCGCTCCACCTGGAAGGCGTCCAGCAGGCGTTCGAACGGCAGGTCCTGGTGGGCCTGGGCGCCCAGTACGCTGTCGCGCACCTGGGCCAGCAGGTCCCGCACCGGCGTCTGCGCATCGAATACCGCGCGCAGCACCTGGGTGTTGACGAACAGGCCGATCAGCCCTTCCACCTCGGCGCGGTTGCGGTTGGCGATGGGCACGCCGACGCGCAGGTCGCCCTCGCCGCTGTAGCGTTGCAGCAGCACGTCGAAGCCGCCCAGCAGCAGCATGAACAGCGTCAGCCCCTGCTGCCGCGCGGCGGCGCGCAGCGCTTCGGCCAGCGCCGGTTCCACGGCGAATTCGTAGCGGGCGCCGCGGTAGCTGGCCTGGGCCGGGCGCGGGTGGTCGGCCGGCAGTTCCAGCACCGGGTGATGCTCGCCAAGCTGCTTGCGCCAGTAGTCCAGCTGGCGTTCCTGCTCGCCGGCCTCCAGCCAGCTACGCTGCCACAGGGCGTAGTCGGCGTACTGCACCGGCAGCGCCGACAGCTGCGCCTCGCGGCCCTCGGCATAGGCGCTGTAGAAGCGGCCGAACTCCTCGATCAGCAGGTTCATCGACCAGCCGTCGGAGACGATGTGGTGCAGCGTCAGCAGCAGCACGTGTTCCTGCTCGCCCAGGCGGATCAGGCGCACCCGCAGCAGCGGGCCGCGGCCCAGGTCGAAGCTCTGCAGCGACTCGCGCTGGGCTTCCTCGCGCACGCGCGCTTCCCGCTCGTCCGCGGCCAGGGCGCTGAAGTCCTCGTAGGCCACGCGCAGTTCGCCGGGCATGGGCGCCAGCAACGGGGTGCCGTCCGCATCCGCGACGAAGACAGTGCGCAGGGTTTCGTGGCGCTCCACCAGGCTGGCGAAGGCGCGCTCCAGGGCCTGGCGGTCCAGCGCCCCCTGCAGGCGCACGGCGCCGGGCAGGTTGTAGGCGCCGCTGTGCGGGTCCAGCTGCCAGAGCAGCCACATGCGCTGCTGGGCGTAGGAAGGCCGCTTGCGCTCGACGCTCTCCACCCCGGCCGGAATTGGGAACAGCGAGAAGTCGACGCCTTCCGCGGCCAGGCTGTCCAGGAACATCCGGCGTTTTTCCAGGGGCAGCTCTATGAAGCGGCGGGCGAGTTTCAGGGACTGTTCTGCGTTCATCTGTCTTCTTCCGTGCACGTGGGCAACGAGCGCCAGGGCTCGAGTGGGCTCATGGGGAACGGACAGGAACGGCGGAAAATTAGCTTCGCGGCGCTGATCGGGACGGCCGGCAGGAAATAATTTCTACCTAAATATCAAATAGTTATAAGCAGGAGGCGGCGAAGGCCGGGTGCCGTCGCCAGCACCCGGCCCGCGCGTTGCCGATGGGCTCAGAAGGTCGCGGCTTGCGCCAGCGGAGCGAGCGAACCCTCGCCCGCGCGCCAGCGTTGCAGGCGCCGCTCGATGCAGGGAAGCACGGTGGCCTCCTGCTCATGGATGAAGAAGTGCCCGCCGTCGAACAGTTGCAGTTCGAAGTCGGCGCAGGTTTCCTCGCCCCAGGCCAGCAGCTGTTCCTCGCTGGCCTTGTCGGCGCTGCCGCCGAGCACCTGGATGGGGCAGGCCAGCGGCGCGCGGCGCTGATAGCGGTAGCTGCCGCAGAGCAGGAAGTCGGCGCGCAGGATGGGCAGCGTCAGGCTCATCAGCTCGGCGTTGGCCAGCACTTCCTCGGGGGTGCCCTGCAGCTCGCGCAGGTCGGCGATCAGCTCGGCGTCGCTCTTCGGCTCGGCGAAGCCGCGGTCGTATTCCGCGCGCCGCGACGGCGCCGCCGTGCCCGAGGCGAACAGCCCCAGGGGCGTCGGGCTGCCCAGCTCGCGCAGGGCGTAGAGCAGCTCGCAGGCGAGCAGCGCGCCCAGGCTGTGGCCGAACAGCGCGTAGGGCCCCTGGCGCACTTCGTCGTGCAGCTCGCGGGCCAGTTGCCGGGCCAGGCCGGCCAGATCGGTGTGCAGCGGCTCGGCCATGCGCGCGCCGCGCCCCGGCAGTTCCACCGGGCGCAGCTGCAGCCAGGCCGGCAGCTTGCGCCGCCAGCGGCTGTAGACCATGGCGCTGGCGCCGGAGTACGGCAGGCAGAAGAGTCGCAGCGCCACTCAGCCGGCCGCCTTGTCCATGTGCTGGCGCAGGCTCAGCGGGCGCATGTCGGTCCAGACCTGCTCGATATAGGCCAGGCAGTCCTTCTTCAGCCCGCTCTTGCCCACGGCGCGCCAGCCGGCGGGGATTTCCTTGTACTGCGGCCAGATGGAGTACTGCTCCTCGTGGTTCACCACCACTTCGAATGGGATGTCTTCGCGGTCGAATACAGAAGTCATTGCGCTTTCCTCAACTGGATGGGCCGGCCGCCCCGGGGGTGGCCGCTATGGGTTAACGAAGTGGGTGGCGGGAAAATTAGGTGGTGAGGCTCTTCGTCTTCGTAAGCGAACCTTGTCCGCGATAGCCGGGGGGCCGGCGCGATTCGCGGATGAGATCCGCGCTGCCCCACCCGCGCCATTCCCATGTAGGAGCGCGCCCTGCGCGCGATTTCGCGGGCAGGGCCCTACAATTTGCCGGCAGGCACCGCCGCGGCCAGGGCGCGGGCGAAGCGGCGGGCCACTTCGTCGATCTGCTCGGCGCTGATCACCAGCGGCGGCAGGAAGCGCACCACCGCGCCGTGACGGCCGCCCAGTTCGAGGATCAGCCCGCGGCGCAGGCATTCGCGCTGGATGCGCGAGGCCAGCGCGGGGTTGGCCGGCGGGTGGCCGAGGCTGTCGGCGGCGCCTTCGGCGTCGACCACTTCCACCCCGAGCATCAGCCCGCGGCCGCGGATGTCGCCCAGTTGCGGGTAGCTGCGCTGGAGGATGCGCAGGTGCTCGGCCAGGCGCTCGCCCATGGCCGCGGCGTGGCCGGGTACGTCGTGTTCCTTGAGATAGCGCATCACCGCGGAGCCGGCGGCCATGGCCATCTGGTTGCCGCGGAAGGTGCCGGCATGGGCGCCGGGCTGCCAGGTGTCCAGCCAGTCGCGGTAGACCACCACCGCCAGCGGCAGGCTGCCGCCTATGGCCTTGGACAGCAGCACCACGTCGGGGACTATGCCGGCGTGTTCGAAGGCGAACATCTTCCCGGTGCGGCCGAAGCCGGTCTGGATCTCGTCGATCACCAGCGCCACCCCGGCCTTCTCGGTGATCCGGCGCAGGCCGCGCAGCCAGTGCAGGTCGGCGGGGACCACGCCGCCCTCGCCCTGCACCACTTCCACCACCACCGCCGCCGGCAGCGGCACGCCGCTTTCCGGGTCGTTCAGCACGCTCTCCAGGTAGTGCAGGTTGGCGCGCACCCCGGCCTCGCCGCCGAGGCCGAAGGGGCAGCGGTAGTCGTAGGGGTACGGCAGGAACTGCACGCCGTTGCCCAGCACCGCGCCCAGGGCCTTCTTCGGCCCGAGGTTGCCCATCAGCCCCAGGGCGCCCTGGGTCATGCCGTGGTAGCCGCCCTGGAACGACAGCACGGTGCTGCGCCCGGTGGCCGTGCGCACCAGCTTGAGCGCGGCTTCCGCGGCGTCGGCGCCGGTGGGCCCGCAGAACTGGATCTTCGCCTCGCGCGCCAGTTGTGGCGGCAGCAGGCCGAACAGGTCCTGGACGAAGGCGTCCTTCACCGGGGTGGTCAGGTCCAGGGTGTGCAGCGGCAGTTCGTCGGCCAGCACCTGCTGGATCGCCTCGATCACCACCGGGTGGTTGTGGCCCAGGGCCAGGGTGCCGGCGCCGGCCAGGCAGTCGATGAAGCGGCGGCCCTCGACGTCCTCGACGTACAGCCCGCGGGCCTTCTTCAGCGCCAGGGGGATGCGCCGCGGGTAGCTGCGCGCGTTGGATTCCTGGTGGCGCTGGCGCGCCAGCAGCGGCGACTCGCTGAATTCGTAGAGGGTTTCGCCCGCGGCCGGTTCGGCATGGGCAGGCTGGTCATCGATGACGCTGGTAGCGACTTGCATGTCTTCAACCTCGAGACGTGGTGGTGTGCCACGGTTGACGGGTGCCCCGCGATGGCGGAGCGGCTGTAGTGGATAACGCAGCGCGGCGCTCGGGATTTACTGCCGGCCGCGCCCTGCCCCGGCGCCCTTTCCGCGGGTGCGGGGCGGCCTGCGCGCGACGAACCGCGCGTGGGCTGCGGGTGTTTCGCGATACCCCCGCGGGGCCTCGGCAGCCCCGCGGGAAGTGCCGGGCTAGAGCATTTCCAGCTGCGACATCAGGTCGTCCAGGCGCGCCGCCTTGCGCTCGTCGATGGCGCTGGCGGCCTGGGCCTCGATGTAGCTGGCCAGTTCCTCCACCGTGCTGCACTCGAACATGGCCCGCAGCGGCACGTTGCGTTGCAGGGCCTTCTGCACCCGCGAGGCGATCTGCGTGGCCAGCAGCGAGTGCCCGCCCAGTTCGAAGAAGTTGTCCAGCACGCCGACGCGCTCGACCTTGAGCACCTCGGCCCAGATCTGCGCCAGGGTGCCTTCCAGCTCGGTGCGCGGCGCCTGGTAGGCGTGCGCCAGGGCCTGGCCGATGTCCAGCGCCGGCAGGGCCTTGCGGTCGAGCTTGCCGTTGGCGTTGAGCGGCATGCGCGCCAGCACCTGCCAGTGCAGCGGCACCATGTAGTCCGGCAGGTCGGCGCGCAGGTGCTGGCGCACCTGTTCGAGCCAGGCGCCCTCCTCTACTACCGTCGCAGCGGGCACCAGGTAGCCGACCAGGTACTTGCCGGCGGCGCTTTCCTGCACCGCCACGGCGGCCTCGCGCACATCCGGCAGCTCGTGCAGACGCGCCTCGATCTCGCCCAGTTCGATGCGGAAGCCGCGGATCTTCACCTGGTGGTCGACGCGCCCGACGTACTCCAGCACGCCGTCGGCGCGGCGCCGCGCCAGGTCGCCGGTGCGGTACAGGCGCTCGCCCGGCGCCCCGAAGGGATGCGGGACGAAGGCCTGGGCCGTGCGCAGCGGGTCGCCGACGTAGCCGCGGCCGACGCCGGTGCCGGCCACGCACAGCTCGCCCACCGCCCCCAGCGGCACCAGCTCGAAGTCGCCTTCGGCATCCAGCAGGTACAGCTGGTTGTTGTCGGTGGGGCTGCCGATGGGCAGGTAGGTGGCCTCGGTGGAGGCCGCGTCGACGCGGAAGAAGGCCACGTCGTCCGAGCATTCCGCCGGGCCGTAGGCGTTGACCAGGCCCACCTGCGGGTAGCGTTGCAGCCAGTGCCGCGCCAGTTCCGGCGGCATGGCCTCGCCGGTGGGCAGCATCCAGCGCAGGCCGGGCAATGCCTTGTGTTCCTCGGCGAGCATGCCCTGGATCAGCGAGGGCACGCTTTCCAGCACGCTCACGCCCTGCTCCACCACGTGTTCCAGCAGGGCCTGCGGGTCCTGGGCGATGGCGTTCGGCACTATGGCCACGCGGCCGCCGAACAGCGGTGCGGCGAGGAACTGCCAGACCGAGATGTCGAAGCTCTGCGAGGCGGTCTGGGCGATCACGTCGGCCTCGCCGAGCGCCAGATACGGCACCTTGCTCAGCTGGTTGTTGAGCATGCCGGCCTGTTCCACCATCACGCCCTTGGGCAGGCCGGTGGAGCCGGAGGTGTAGATCACGTAGGCCAGGTTGCGCGGCCCGCTGTAGCGCTGCGGGTCGTGCTCGGCGGCCGCGCCGCGCTGCACCTCGTCCCACACCAGCAGGCGCGGGCGGCTGCCGCAGCCCAGTTCGGCGAGCAGCGCCAGGGCCTGTTCGCGGCAGGCGGCGCTGCACACCAGCACCGGCGTGCGGCTGAGTTCGAGGATGCGCGTCAGGCGCTGCGTCGGGTGCGCCGGGTCCAGCGGCAGGTAGCCGGCGCCGGCCTTGAAGCTGCCGACGATCATGCCCAGCAGGTCCAGCCCGCGCTCGCCGAGCAGGGCCACCGGCTGGTCGAAGCCGACGCCGGCGGCCAGCAGCGCGTGGCCCAGGCGGTTGGCGCGGCGGTTCAGCTCGGCGTAGCTCCACCGCTGGTCCAGGCAGCTGGCGGCGATGCGCTGCGGGTGCGCGGCCACCCGCGCTTCGAACAGGCGCACGTAGCCCTGCTCCAGCGGGTAGGCGTGCTGGCTGCGGTTGCAGTCTTCCAGCAGGAAGCGCCGTTCCTCGGCCCCCAGCAGCGGCAACTCGGCCACGTCGCCATGGAAGCCGTCGGCCAGGGCCAGCAGCAGGCGCTTGAACTCGCCGAGCAGGCGCTCGATGGTCGGCGCCTCGAAGTAGCGCTGGTCGTAGGACAGGTGCAGGCCCAGGTCGTCGCCGGGGTAGCAGACCACGGTGAGCGGGAAGTTGGTGTGGGTGCGCCCGGAATCGGAGCTGGCCTTCAGGCTCTGCGCGCGGTCCAGCACCGCCACTTCCACCGGGGCGTTCTCGAACACGAAGAGGCTGTCGAACAGCGGCTGGCCCTTGGGCAGTTCGCTGGCTTCCTGGATGCTCACCAGCGGCAGGTGCTCGTGCTCGCGCAGTTCCAGGTTGCGTTCGAACAGCCCGGTCAGCCAGTCGCGCACCGTCTGCCGCGCGCCGGGCGCCGGCAGCTGCACGCGCAGCGGGATGCTGTTGATGAACAGCCCCACGGTGCGCTGCATCTGCGGCAGGCCCACCGGGCGCCCGGCCACTGTGACGCCGAACAGCAGGTCGCGCTCGCCGCTGTAGCGCCGCAGCACCAGGGCCCAGGCCGCCTGGGCGAAGGTGTTGACGGTGAGCTGGTAGCGCTGCGCCAGTTCGCGCAGGCGCGCGCCGTCGGCGGCGTCCAGGCGGGTGTAGCGATCGCCGACGATCATCCCGCCGCTTTCCCCGGCGCGCTCGTGGAGGATCGGCCGGTCGCTGGGGATGTAGGTCGCGCGCTCGAAGCCGTTCAGGTTCTGCTGCCACCAGCGGCGCGAATGCTCCAGGTCCTGGCGCTGCAGCCAGGCGATATAGTCGCGATAGCGCGGCGCGGCCGGCAGTTGCGGCGCGCGGCCCTCGCCCAGGGCGGCGTAAATCTCGAAGAAATCGCTCATCAGCAGGCCGCGGCACCAGGCGTCGATGAGGATGTGGTGGTTGCTCATCATGAACCAGTAGCGCGCCGCGCCCAGGCGGATCAGGCGCAGGTGGAAGGGCGGCTCCTCGAGCAGGTCGAAACCGGCCTCGCGCTCCTTCTTGTGCAGGGCCTGCAGGCGCTCCTCGTGGCCGTCGGCGGGCAGCTCGCTCCAGTCGAGGAACTCGATGCGCAGCCGCCCGGGCTTGTGGATCACCTGCAGCATGGCCTCGCCGGCGTTCCACGAGAAGGACGCGCGCAGCGCCTCGTGGCGCGCCACCACGGCCTGCCAGGCGGCGGCGAAGCGTTCGCGGTCCAGCTCGCTGTCGATGCGGTAGCGGTCCTGCATGTAGTAGATGCCGGTGCCCGGCTCCAGCAGGGTGTGCAGCAGCAGGCCCTCCTGCATGGGCGTCAGCGGGTAGACGTCGTCGATCTGCGCCGCCGGCACCGCCAGGGCGTCCAGTTGCGCCTGGCTCAAGCGCGCCAGGGGGAAGTCGGAAGGCGTCAGGCCGCCGGCCTTGTCGTCCAGGCAGTGGGCGATCAGCGCCTGCAGTTCGTCGCGGTAGGCGTTGGCCAGCTCGGCGATGGTCCGTTCCTCGTAGCGCTCGGCGCTGTAGGTCCAGCGCAGCACCAGTTCGCCGCCGTACACCTGGCCGTCCACGCTCAACTCGTTGGGCAGCGGCGCGGCGGCGTCGTGGATGGCCCCGGTGGGCTCGTCCATCGGGTGGAACAGGGCGTCCTCGGCGAAGCTCTGGTCGAACTGGCCCAGGTAGTTGAAGGTGATGCGCGGCTGCGGCAGCGCGGCCAGGGCGCGGCGCCCGGCCTCGTCGCCCAAGTGGCGCAGCACGCCGTGGCCCAGGCCCTTGTGCGGCACGGCGCGCAGCTGTTCCTTGATCGCCTTGATCGACGCCGCCAGCCCCGCTTCGCCCGCCTCGCCGGCGGGTGCCAGGCGCAGCGGGAAGGCGCTGGTGAACCAGCCGACCGTGCGGCTGAGGTCGATGTCGTCGAACAACGCCTCGCGGCCGTGGCCTTCCAGTTGCACCAGTACCGAGGCCTCGCCGCTGACGCGGCAGAGCACGCGGGCCAGGGCGGTCAGCAGCAGATCGTTAACCTGGGTGCGGTAGGCCGCCGGCGCCTGTTGCAGCAGCTGGCGGGTGTGCTCGCGGTCCAGGCGCAGGCTCAGGCTGCGGGCCAGGGCCTCGTCGTTGCGGCCTTGCGGGTTGTCGCAGAACCAGGCGCCGGGGACGCCGTCCAGTTGGCCGCGCCACCAGTGCAGTTCCTCGCGCAGCGGCTCGCTGCCGGCATAGGCCTGCAGGCGCGCGGTCCAGTCGCGGAAGGCGCTGGTCTTGGCCGGCAGTTGCAGTGCTTCGCCGGCGGCGAGTTGGCGATAAACCTGCTGCAGGTCTTCCAGCAGCACGCGCCAGGACACGCCGTCCACCACCAGGTGGTGGATCGCCAGCAGCAGGCGCTGGGCGCCGGGGCCGTCCACCAGCACCGCGCGCAGCAGCGGGCCGTCCAGGGCCAGGCTGCGCTGGGCGCGCTCGAACACTTCGGCGCAGTCGTCGAAGCTCGCCACCTGCGCCTGCCAGAGCAGCCAGGCGCCATCGTCCGCAGCCCGGTGTTCGGCGTGCCAGCGGCCGCCTTCCTGGCGGAACGTCAGGCGCAGGGCGTCGTGGTGTTTGATCAGTTGCAGCAGGGCCTGGCGCAGCAGCTCGGCGTCCAGCGCCTGGCGCGGCTCCAGCAGCAGCGACTGGTTCCAGTGCGCGCGGTTCTCCAGGGGCAGTTCGAAGAACCACTGCTGGATCGGCGTCAACGCGCTCTCGCCCTGCACTTCGCCCTGCTCGGCGAGGCTGGCGCCGGCGCTGCGGGCGACGCCGGCCAGGCTGCGCACGCTCTGGTGCTGGAACAGGTCGCGCGGGCTGAACTGGATGCCCTGCTGGCGGGCGCGGCTGACCACCTGGATGGAGAGGATGGAGTCGCCGCCCAGTTCGAAGAAGTTGTCGTCCAGGCCGACCTGGGCGACGTTCAGCACCTCGCCCCAGATCGCCGCCAGCTGGCGTTCCAGCTCGCTGCGCGGGGCCTCGTAGGCGCGCTGGCCAAGGCTGGCGTCCGGCGCCGGCAGCGCGCGGCGGTCGAGCTTGCCGTTGGCGGTCAGCGGCAGGCCCTCCAGCAGCAGCAGGTGCGCCGGCACCATGTAGTCCGGCAGTTGCTGCTTGAGGTGCGCCTTGAGCGCCTCGCGCAAGTCGGCCTGGGCCGCCTCGTCGGCGCCGGCCTCGGCGCAGCCCACGTAGCCCACCAGTTGCTTGCCGCTCGGCCCGTCGATGGCCAGTACGGCGGCCTCGCGCACCTGCGGGTGTTCCTGCAGGCGCGCCTCGATCTCGCCCAGTTCGATGCGGAAGCCGCGGATCTTCACCTGCTGGTCGATGCGCCCGAGGTATTCAACCTGGCCGTCGGCGCGCTGGCGCACGCGGTCGCCGGTGCGGTACAGGCGCCCGCCGGGCGCGCCGAAGGGGTCGGGCACGAAGCGCTCGGCGGTCAGCGCCGGGCGCTCGTGGTAGCCGCGGGCCAGGCCGGCGCCGCCGACGTACAGCTCGCCGCCGGCGCCCTGGGGCACCAGGGCCAGGTCGGCGTCGAGGAGGCAGGCGCTGCGCTCGCCCACCAGGCTGCCGATGGGCACGCTGGCGCCGGCTTCCACCTGCTCCGGGGCCAGGGCCGCCAGGGGCATGACCACCGTCTCGGTGGGGCCGTAGGCGTTGAAGAAGTAGCGCGGCGCGAAGGCCTGGCGGATGCGTTGCAGGTGCTCGGCGGTCAGCGCCTCGCCGCCGGTGATGCACAGGCGCACCGGCAGTTGCCGGCCCTGGGTCTGCAGCCACTGGGCCAGTTGGCTGCCGTAGCTGGGGGTGAAGCCGAGGATGCTCACGCGGTACTCGGCGATCAGTTGGCAGATATCCTCGGCGCCCCATTGGCCCTGGGCCCGCAGCACCACGTGGGCGCCGCACAGCAGCGGCGTCAGCAGGCGCTCGCTGGCGGCGTCGAAGTTGATGGAATAGAAGTGCAGCTCGCAGTCGTCGGCGCGCATGCCGAAGCGCTCGATCACCGCGCGGCAGTGCATGGCGATCTCGCCGTGGCACACCGCTACGCCCTTGGGCTTGCCGGTGGAACCGGAGGTGTAGATCAGGTAGGCCAGGTGCTGCGGCTGGGCGAAGGCCGGCAGCGGGCCGTCGTCCAGCGCCGCCAGGGCCGCGCCCTCCTCCGCCGGGCAGCAGCGGCCGACGCCTTCGGGCAGCGCGCCCAGGGCCTCGAACAGCGCCGGCTGGCCGAGCAGCAGGCGCACGCCGCTGTCCTCGATCATGTAGTGCAGGCGCTCCAGCGGGTATTCCGGGTCCAGCGGCACGTAGGCGCCGCCGGCCTTGAGGATCGCCAGCAGGCCGACGACCATTTCCAGCGAGCGTTCCAGGGCCAGGCCGACGCGCACTTCCGGGCCCACGCCGCGTTCGCGCAGCAGGCGCGCCAGGCGGTTGGCGCGGGCATCCAGTTCGGCGTAGCTAAGGCTCTGGCCGGCGAAGGTCAGCGCCGGGGCCTGCGGCGTGGCCGCGGCCTGGGCGGCGAACAGGCCGTGCAGGGTGTCGTTCAGTTGCGGCCCGCTGCAGGTCAGCAGCGCGTCCCGCTCGCCGGCATCCAGCATCGGCAGCTCACCCAGGCGCTGTTGCGGGTCGGCGATCATCGCCGCCAGCAGGTTCTGCCAGTGGCGCGCCATGCGGGCGATGCGCGGCTCGTCGAAGAGGTCGCGGCTGTAGGTCAGGCAGCAGCCCAGGCGCTGGTCGAGGTCGGTGACTTCCAGGTTGAGGTCGAACTTGGTGGCGCGGGCGTCGTTGACGCAGTATTCCACTGTCATCCCGGCCAGTTGGCGGGTCTGCTGGAACTCCCAGCGCTGGACGTTGCACATCACCTGGAACAGCGGGTTGTAGGCGGCGCTGCGCGGCGGCTGCAGGGCCTCCACCAGGTGGTCGAAGGGCAGGTCCTGGTGCGACTGGCCGTCGATCACCGTCTGCCGCACCTGCTCCAGCAGCCCGGCCACGCTCATCTGCCCATCGAGGCGGCAGCGCAGCACCTGGGTGTTGAGGAAGGCGCCGATCAGCCCTTCGCTCTCCGGGCGGATACGGTTGGCCACCGGCGCGCCGATGCGCAGGTCCTGCTGGCCGCTGTAGCGGTACAGCAGCACGGCCAGGGCGGCGGTCATGGTCATGAACTGGGTCAGGCCGTTGCCGGCGTTGAAGCGGCGCACGCGCTCGGCCAGCTGTGGCGCCAGGTCGAAGCGGTAGAGGTCGCCGCGGTGGCTCTGCACCGGCGGCCGCGGGCGGTCGCCGGGCAGTTCCAGCACCGGATGCTCGTCGCCCAACTGGGCGGTCCAGTAGTCCAGCTGACGCTGGCGTTCGCCGGCCTCCAGCCAGTCGCGCTGCCACACGCTGTAGTCCAGGTACTGCACTGGCAGCGGCGCCAGGGGCGACTCGCGGCCGGCCAGGAAGGCCTCGTAGAGCGCGCTCAGCTCGCGGGCGAAGATGTCCATGGCCCAGCCTTCGGTGACGATGTGGTGGAGGGTCACCACCAGGTAGTGCTCGTCCTCCGCCAGGCGGACCATGTACACCCGCAGCAGCGGGCCCTGTTCGAGGTCGAAGGGCTTGTGCGCCTCGTCGTCAGCCAGTTGCTGCAGGGCCTGCTGGCGGGCTTCGGTGTCGAGGTGGGTGAAGTCCAGGCGCTGCATGCGCAGGCCGCTGTCCGCCTGCACCTGCTGATGCGGCACGCCGTCGACGCTGGGGAAGCGGGTGCGCAGGGTCTCGTGGCGCTGCACCAGGGCCTGCAGGGCGCGCTCGAAACAGTCCAGGTCCAGCACGCCGCGCAGCCGCGCCATGCCGCCGACGTTGTAGGCCGGGCTGTCCGGCTCCAGTTGCCAGAGGAACCACATGCGCTGCTGCGAGTAGGACAGCGGCACGCGCTGGCTGCGGTCCACCGGGCGGATCGCGCCCTGGCTGTCGCGGCTGCCGGCGGCGCGCAGCTGGCACACCCGCTCGGCGAAGGCGCCCAGGCGGCTGGCGTCGAACAGCTCGCGCAGCGGCAGTTCGATGGCGAAGGCCTGGCGCGCCCGGGAAACGATCCGGGTGGCCAGCAGCGAGTGGCCGCCCAGTTCGAAGAAGTCGTCGTCCAGGCCCACTTGCGGTAGGCCCAGCACTTCGCTCCAGATGGCGGCCAGGCGCTGTTCCACTTCGTCGCGCGGGGCGACGTGCTCGCGCTGCTGCCCGCTCGGCTCGGGCAGGGCCTTGAGGTCCAGCTTGCCGCTGGGGCCCAGGGGCATGCTGTCCAGGCGCATGAGTTGCGCCGGGACCATGTATTCCGGCAACGCTGCCTGCAATGCGGTGCGCAGGGCCTGGCCGTGTTCGGCCTCGGCGGGCGCGTCGGCGGTCGCGGTGTAGTAGCCCAGCAGTTGGCTGCCGAGATTGCCGGCCTGGCGGATCAGCACCACGGCCTGGGCCACGCCGGGCAGGGCCAGCAGGCGCGCGCGGATTTCGTCCAGCTCGATGCGGAAGCCGCGCAGCTTCACCTGGCCGTCCTCGCGGCCGAGGTATTCCAGCACGCCCTGCTCGCTCCAGCGCGCGCGGTCGCCAGTGCGGTACAGGCGCGCGCCGGGCGCGCCCAGCGGGTCGGCGACGAAGCGTTCGGCGCTCAGCCCCGGGCGGCCCAGGTAGCCGCGGGCCAGGCCGGCGCCGCCGATGCACAGCTCGCCGGCGGCGCCCGGCGGCAGCGGATTCAGCTCGCTGTCGAGGACGCGGCAGACCACGTTGCCCAGCGGCCGGCCAATGGGCGAGCGCGCGCCATCCTCCAGCGAGCAGTGCCAGTGGGTGACGTTGATCGCGGTTTCCGTCGGGCCGTAGCGGTTGTGCAGGGCCACGCCGGGCAGGCGTTGCAGCACGCGGTCGCGCAGCTGCGCCGGCAGCGCCTCGCCGCCGGAGAACAGGCGGCGCAGGCTGGTGCATTCCTCCACGCCCGGCTCGTCGATGAACAGTTGCAGCAGCGGCGGCACGAAGTGCAGCGTGGTCACGCCGAACTGCCGCACCAGTTGGGCGATGCGCGCCGGGTCGCGGTGTTCGCCGGGGCCGGCCAGCACCAGGCGGCAGCCCGCCAGCAGCGGCCAGAAGCATTCCCACACCGAGACGTCGAAGCTCACCGGGGCCTTCTGCATCAGCACGTCGTCGGCCTGCAGCGCATAGGTGGCCTGCATCCATTGCAGGCGCTCGGCCAGGGCCGCGTGGGTGTTGCCCACGCCCTTGGGCTGGCCGGTGGAGCCGGAGGTGTAGATGACGTAGGCCAGGTTGTCGCCGTGCAGGTGCAGGCCCGGCGCGCTGCCCGGCCAGCCGTCCAGCTTGAGGCCGTCGAAGCACAGGGTGGCGACGCCCTCCAGGCTCGGCAGGCGCTCCAGCAGGTGGGACTGGGTCAGCAGCAGGCTGGCGCCGCAGTCGTCGAGCATGTAGGCCAGGCGCTCGGCGGGGTAGTCCGCGTCCAGCGGCACGTAGGCGCCGCCGGCCTTGAGGATGGCCAGCAGGCCCACCAGCAGCTGCGGCGAGCGTTCGGCGCAGATGGCCACCGGCACGTCGGGGCCCACGCCTTTGTCGCGCAGGTAGTGGGCCAGGCGGTTGGCCTGGGCGTGCAGCTCGGCGTGGCTGAGTTCGCCGCCGTCCCATTGCAGCGCCACGCGTTCGGCATGGGCCGGCAATGCGCGTTCCAGCTGCTCCGGCAGCCAGCTGCGCGCCGGCTCGCAGGGCGCGCTGCCCCACCGCTCCAGGTGCGCCAGTTCTGCGTCCGTCGCCAGGGCGATGTCGCCCAGGCACAGCTGCGGCTGCGCCACCACCTGGCGCAGCAGGGCCACATACTGGTCGGCCAGGCGCTGGATGCTGGCGGCGTCGAACAGTTCGGCGGCGTAGTCGAAGTTCAGGCGCAGGCGGCCGCGAGAGTCTTCCTCGGTCTGCAGTTGCAGGTCGAACTTGGCCTCTCGGCTGTGCCAGGGCAGTTCCTCGGCCAGCAGGCCGGGCAGCTGGCGCAGGGCGGAAAGGTCGCGCTGCTGGTGGTTGAACAGCACCTGGAACGGCTGGCCAGCGTGGCCCGGCAGGGCTTCCAGCAGGCTGTCGAAGGGCAGGTCCTGGTGTTCCTGGGCGCCCAGGGTGGCTTCGCGCACCTGGGCCAGCAGTTGGCCGAAGGCCTGCCGCGGAGCGGGCGTGGCGCGCAGCACCAGGGTGTTGATGAAGAAGCCGACCAGCCCCTGGACTTCCTGGCGCTGGCGGTTGGCGCTGGGCACGCCGACGCGGATGTCGGCCTGTCCGCTGTGGCGGTGCAGCAGGGCCTGGAAGGCCGCCAGCAGCCACATGAAGACGCTGGCCTGGTTGGCCTGGGCCGCTTCGCGCAGGGCCTGGCCGAGCTTGTCGTCCAGGCGCAGGCTCAGGCGCGCCGCCGGCGAGGCGGCGTTGCCGCGCGGGTGGTCGGTGGGCAGTTCCAGCACCGGGGCCTCCTCGCCCAGCTGTTCGCGCCAGTAGGCCAGTTGGCGGGCACCCTCGCCCGCCTCCAGCCACTGGCGCTGCCAACTGGCGAACTCGGCATAGCCGACCGGCAGCGGCGCCAGCTCGGCGGCCTGGCCGCCCAGGGCCTCGGCGTACAGGCGGGCGAATTCGTCCAGCAGCAGGTTCAGCGACCAGCCGTCGGCCACGATGTGGTGCAGGGTCACCCACAGCTGGTGCAGGTCGTCGTCCAGGCGCACCAGGCTCACCCGCAGCAGCGGGCCCTTTTCCAGGTCGAACGGCTCGCGGGCCTCGGCCTCGCGGCGTTGTTCGGCTTTGCCGGCGTCCAGTTGCAGCACCTGCCAATGGAACTCGCCGCGCGGCTCGATGCGTTGCAGCGCCTGGCCGTCGCGTTCGAGGAAGCGTGAGCGCAGCGATTCGTGGCGCTGCACCAGGCGGGCGAAGCTGTCGTAGACCGCGTCTTCGTCCAGTTCGCCGCGCAGCAGCAGGCCGCCGGGGATGTTGTAGGCGCAGCCGCGGGGCTCGATCTGCCAGTTCAGCCACAGGCGGCGCTGGGCCGCGGATTGCGGCAGGTCGCCGCCGCGCGGCAGCTGGGCCATGGGCGCTTCCGCCGCGGCGCCATCGGCCAGGCGAGCGGCCACGGCGGCGCTGAAGGCGGCCAGGCTCGGCGCCTCGAACAGCAGGCGCAGGTTCAGGTTGACGCCCAGGGCCTCGCGCAGCGCGGCCATGACCTGGGCGGCGGCGATGGAGTTGCCGCCCAGCAGGAAGAAGTTGTCGTCCGCGCCTACGCGCTCGACGCCCAGGTGCTCGCGCCAGAGTTCGGCGATGCGCGCCTGCAAGGCATCGGCGCTTTGCTCCGGCGCGGCTTCGGCCCGGGGTGCCAGGCCGGGGTAGACGGCGTAGGCGTCCAGGCTGCCGTCGGCCAGGCGCGTGCGGCAGGCCGAGCGTTGCAGCTTGCCGCTGGAGGTGCGCGGCAGCGCGCCGGGGTTGAGCAGCGCCACCACCTTCGGCGCCTCCTGGCAGGCCTCGGCCACCGCCTGGCGGATGGCGTCGATCAGGGCGTCGGCCGGGATGCGCTTCTGCAGCGCGCGGCCGACCTCGGCGGCGATGCCGATGCCCTCCTCGCCATCGACCTGCACGGCGAAGGCGGCCACCCGGCCCTTGCGCACCGCATCCACCTCGGTTTCCACGGCGCGCTCGATGTCCTGCGGGTAGAGGTTGTGGCCGCGGATGATGAGCATGTCCTTCAGGCGCCCGGTGACGTACAACTCGCCGTCGCGCAGGCAGCCCAGGTCGCCGGTGCGCAGCCAGGTGCGGCCGTCGCGCTCGACGAAGGCCTTGGCCGTGGCCTCGGGATTGCGCCAGTAGCCGTGGGCGATGCTCGGCCCGGCGGCCCAGACCTCGCCCACCTGGTTCTCGCCCAGGGTTGCGCCGCCCTGCGGGTCGACGATCATCACCGCATGTTCCGGCTGGCTGCGGCCGCAGCACATGAGCACGCTGTCGCTGCCCGCTTCGATGCGGTTCTGCGCCAGGGCCGCCTCGTCCACGCCCAGGGCGGCGATGCCCTGGCCGCGCTGGCCGCCGCTGACGAACAGGGTGGCCTCGGCCAGGCCGTAGCAGGCGAAGAAGCTGGAGGCCTCGAAGCGGCTGGCGGCGAACTTGGCGGCGAAATTATCCAGGCTGTCCTGGCGGATCGGTTCGGAGCCGGAGAAGGCCACGCGCCAGCGGCTCAGGTCCAGCCCGGCCAGGGCCGACTCGCTGACGCGCTCGGTGCACAGGCGGTAGGCGAAGTCCGGCCCGCCGCTGACGGTGCCGCCGTGCTGGCTGATGGCTTCCAGCCAGCGCAGCGGGCGTTCGAGGAAGTAGCGCGGCGACATCAGCACGCAGGGCACGCCGCTGTAGACCGGCTGCAGCAGGCCGCCGATCAGGCCCATGTCGTGGTACAGCGGCAGCCAGCTGACGATCACATCGTCGGCGCCGATGCCGAAGCCGCCGCGGATCAGCCGCTCGTTGGCCACCAGGTTGCCGTGGCTGACCTGCACGCCCTTGGGCAGCGCGGTGGAGCCGGAGGTGTACTGCAGGAAGGCGATGTGTTCGGGGCGGACCTCGGTTTCCACCCAGGCCTCGGCGCCGGCCAGGTCCAGTTCGTCGACGCACAGCAGCTGCGGCGCGGCGGCGCCGGACAGCGCCGGGCAGCCTTCCAGCAACGCCCCGCGCAGTTCGGCCTGGGTCAGCACCAGGCGCGGCGCGCAGTCGTCGATGATCGACAGCAGGCGTTCCTGGTGGTGGCGGCGCGCCGACTCCGGCGGGTAGGCGGGCACCGCGACCATGCCGGCGTACAGGCAGCCGAAGAAGGCGGCGACGTAGTCCGGGCCGCTGGGGAACAGCAGCACCGCGCGCTCGCCCTGCCCCGCCCGGGCCTGCAGGGCGGCGGCGATGCAGCGGGCGCGGCGGTCCAGCTCGGCATAGCTGAGCACCAGGTCGCCGGCGCCGTCTTCGGCCAGGAAGCGCAAGGCCAGCCGGTCGGGTTGGGTGCCGGCACGCTGGCGCAGGGCCTGGGCCATTGAGGAGGGATGTTCGAACGCGTCCATTTGGATTTCCTGCTGAGTGCAACCGCGACTGGTCATCGACCGGAAAAGTCCCACTTGGGCCTTCAGCCGGTTCTCTCAGAGGTGTACGGACGATCATTCGAAATAATTAGTGTTCTCAGCTAGGCCGGCGAGCCCGCCCGGATGGCACAAAGCCAGTCTGCACGGGGCTTTCCGGCCAGCAAGAACATTCATTTACAATTGTTGACAATGATTCTCATTTCAAATACTTTCCGGCTCGGCTCGCTGGATGCGTACCTGACTAGCGATTTGCCCACCCACACTGCCGCTAGGTGATTCTCATGCTGGATGAACTGCCCACCTCCCGTTATGCCTCCCCGTTGGTCGCGACCTTCATCGAGAATCGTTCCATCCTGGTCAAGTTCGCCTCGCGCTTCCTCGGCTGCCGTTCCCATGCCGAGGACGTGGTGCAGGACACCTTCTTCCGCCTGCAGAACGCCTCCAGCTCCTCCATTCCGCTGAAGGCGCAGATGAGCTACCTGTTCCAGGTGGTGCGCAACCTGGCCATCGACCACTACCGCAAGCAGGCGCTGGAGCAACGCCACACCGGCGCGCCGCAGGAGCTGATAGAGGCCGAGGCGGCCTACGGCGCCACGCCGGAAACCCTGCACATCAACTTCGACACCCTCGAGCAGATCGACGAGGCCCTGAGCCAGTTGCCCGAGCGCACCCGCTACGCCTTCGAGATGTACCGCCTGCACGGCGTGCAGCAGAAGGAGATCGCCCGCGAGCTGGGGGTTTCGCCGACCCTGGTCAACTTCATGATCCGCGATGCCCTGCTGCACTGCTGCGCCAGCGTGGCCAAGGACGAACAGCCCGCCCGCCGCGCCTGAAGCCCCTTGCGCCCCGGTGCCGGATGCCATGCATTGCCGGGGCAAGGGGCAGCCGCCCCCGACCTGTCCCATATTCCCGACGGAATCTTCCTGCTTTACAGCCCCCGCCCCTGAATCTCCGCCAATACCCCCGGCGCGGCGCCCAGCCTTGTCCATAATGGCGCCCTGGCGTCTGCCATCCACCCGCCTCCAGCCACGGCGTCGAGCCCCTCGAAAGCGCGCTCGCGCCAGGCATGTCCGGCCCGGGTGGATGGCGCGGCGATCTCCACAGTATCGACGGAATCCACCATGTCCTTGGGGCCCATGCCCAGGCTCAACCTGCGCACCTTGATCCTTCTGTTCGCCTCCCTGGCGGCCATCGCGACCCTGGCCAACGACCTGTTCGCCACCTACCGGATCCAGCGGGAGACGCTGGTCCTCAGTGCGCTGGAACACAACCGGGCCTATGCGGCCAAGGTTGCGCTGAGCATCAACCAGAGCCTCGCCTCGTCCCTGGACCGCCTGGCCTACAGCGCGACTGTCCTCGGGCGTGATTTCGCCGATGCGGCGGTCCGCGGCGCCGAGGTGGAACGCCTGGCCCGCCAGGACGGCAGCTTCAACACCGTGGTCATCGTCGACGCGACCGGGCGGATCCTCAGCGCCCTGCCCCAGTGGCTCAGCGCCAATGGCCGCAAGATCCTCTCCAAGCGCCCCCTGGAAATGCGCCAGGCGATGATCAGCCCGGCCTTCCATTCGCAGTCCGGCGAGCGGGTGGTGTTCGTCTCCCATCCGGTGTGGAACGCCCGCGGCGACTACCTCGGCCTGGTCGGCGGGACCATCTACCTGAACCGCGCCAATTCGCTGAACCACATCGTCAGCCGGCACTTCCAGAAGGACACCTCCTTCGTCTACCTGGTGGACGAGCAGCGCCAGTTGCTCTACCACCCCGAGCGCGAGCGCATCGGCCAGACGATCGGCGTCAACGCCGCGGTGGACGCCGCGCTGCGCGGCGAAAGCGGCGCCATGCAGGTCACCAATCACGAGGGCCTGGAGATGCTCGCCGGCTACGCGGCGGTGCCGGACAGCGGCTGGGGCGTGGTCTCGCAGCAGCCGCTGAGCGTCACCCTCGGCGCCGTGCGCGCGCTGATGCTGCAGGTGCTGGCGGGGATAGTGCCGATGATCCTGCTCGGCTTCCCGCTGCTGTGGTGGATAGCCGCGCGGATCAGCCATCCCCTGCGCCGGCTGGCCGACTACGCGGCGCAGCTGGACAACACCGAGCGCATCGAGGGAGTGCGCGCCTGGTACTTCGAGGCCTGGCGCATCCGTCGGGCGCTGATCATCGGCGGGCAGATGACCCAGGAGCGCATCGGCCAGCTCAACCGCCAGGCCCAGAGCGACCCGCTGACCGGCCTGGCGAACCGCCGCGCGCTGGAGGCCACCCTGGCGAGCTGGGTGGCGCGCGGCGAGCCCTTCGCGGTGATCAGCATGGACATCGACCATTTCAAGCAGGTCAACGACACCTTCGGCCATGCCGCCGGCGACCAGGTGCTGCAAGCCTTCGCCGAGGTACTGCGGTGCAACTCGCGCAGCGGCGACCTGCCGTGCCGCGCCGGCGGCGAGGAGTTCATCCTGCTGCTGCCGGCCACCTCGCTCGGCGTGGCGGCGGAAGTCGCCGAACGCATCCGCCTGACGACGGAACGCACGGACTTCCCGCAGGTGGGCCGGGTGACCCTGTCGCTGGGCGTGGCCTTCAGCAGCGAGGGACGGACGGACGTCGGCGCGGTGCTCGCGACCGCCGACGCCCTGCTCTACCAGGCCAAGCAGGCCGGCCGCAACCGCGTCATGGTGGCGGACGAGCGGCCGGTTGGCGTGGCGCAGCCTCATCCGTCCTGAGGGCCCGGCCCGGAGCATCCGGCGGTAGCGCGCCAGAACGTAGGGCGCATAACCGTTCGCGGTTATGCGCCGTTGCCCATTGGCTATTTCAGGCGGGTTCGTGGTTGAGCATCACACCGAACAGTCCCCTCTCCCGCTTGCGGGGGAGGGTTAGGGAGGGGGAGCGGAGTTACAGGTTTGGTAGCGGAGTGTTGGTGGAGTCCGTTGCCCTCACCCCAGCCCTCTCCCGGAGGGAGAGGGGGCTGTTCGGCGTGGGTGGATAACGCAGTGTCAGCCGGCAGGTTCGTAGGGCGTATAACCGTTCGCGGTTATACGCCGTTGGCCGATACACCGATGCCATCATGACTGTAGGAGCGAGCTTGCTCGCGAACGGGGTTTGCCGGTGGCGTAGGCGCTGGCTTCAAGAGCGCCCTCTCCCCAACCCTCTCCCTAAAGGGAGAGGGGGCTGTCCTCAGCGAAGGGAGAATCCAGAGTTATCCTGAAGCACCTATCTATCCCCGTCATTCCCGCGAACGCGCACTACTGTCCGGAATATTTTCGAGGGGGCGTCTGGAGGGCTTGCGGGGGCTGAAGGCACGGGTTAAACCGTTGAGCGCCAACTCAACCTCACAGCCCCCGCAAGATGTTCAGGATAAGCCGTTTTCACGATGTACTAAAAGCGCTGCCTCGTGGCGTCTTCGATCGACTGGTCGCCGAACACGGCGCCGACAAGCACAGCA
The DNA here is from genome assembly GCF_022760135.1 of Pseudomonas sp. M1. Taxonomy (NCBI): domain Bacteria; kingdom Pseudomonadati; phylum Pseudomonadota; class Gammaproteobacteria; order Pseudomonadales; family Pseudomonadaceae; genus Pseudomonas; species Pseudomonas sp. M1. Next base: position 3,331,737 of record NZ_CP094343.1, on the reverse strand, counting down.
AGCGCTTTGGCAGTTGGGATCACCTGGTCGCCATGGTGTATGCCCAACTGGCCGGCGTGAGCAGCCTGCGGGCGCTTGAAACCAGCTTCAACAGCCATCCCCATCAGCACTATCACCTGGGTACGGGTCCGATCCGGCGTTCCACCCTGGCCGACGCCAACGAACGCCGTAATACCGAGGTCTTCGCCCAGGTCGCGCACTACCTGATGGCGGGCGTCTGCCGGCAGTTACGCCGTGACGGGAAGGAACTGCTGTACCTGCTGGACTCCACCACGATCACCCTCAAGGGCCCTGGCTTCGACGAATGGACGCTGTCCAATCGAACCCGCTCCCAGGGGCTGAAAGTCCATGTGCTGTATGCCGAGCAGGCGGCGGCGCCGGTGCATTGCAGCTTCAGCGCAGCCAACGTCAACGACGTTGATGAAGGCAGGAGGCTGGACATCGAACCGCAGGCCACCTACGTGTTCGACAAGGGTTATTACGACTTCAACTGGTGGGCGAGCCTGGATGCCCAGAAGGCCCGCTTCGTCACACGATTCAAGTCCAATGTGCAGCTCAAGGTCCTGGCCCAGCGCGAGGTTCCCCAGCAAGACCGGGAAACGATCCTGCGAGACGAAGAGGTGAGCTTCTCCAACCGCAACCCAGGTGGCCGGCGGCGTAATCACTACACCCAGCCCCTGCGGCGGATTCTGGTGAACCGCCCAGGCGATGAGCCGCCTCTGAGCCTGGCGACCAACGACCTGAGCAGCCCGGCGGCAGAAATCGCCGAGCGCTATCGGGATCGCTGGCGGATCGAGCTGTTTTTCAAATGGATCAAGCAACACCTGAAGGTCAGGCGTTTCCTGGGCCGTAGCGAGAATGCTGTGCGCCTCCAGATTCTCTGTGCGCTGATCAGCTATTTGCTGCTGAGTCTTTACCAACGCAGAACGGGAACGCAGCAGAGCCTGTGGATGCTGATGGTGGAGGTGCAGGCGACGCTGTTTCAGCGCCCTGGTCTAGAGGCCGAACGTTACCGACGACGACAGGAGCGAATACGCGAGATCAACCTGCGTCAGGGGCAACTGTTAATAGCATGAGGCGTGCCGGACAGCAGTGCGCGAACGCGGGAACCCAGTGACTGCGGGGTTCGCGAGCAAGCTCGCTCCTACGAAGAGCAAAAGCGCGTTCGCTCTTGCTCTGGCGTTTGGACTTCCAGAGAAACACCCGAGCGCACCGGAACGCCCCTTCAGCAGGCCGAACGAAACCCGCGCTCAGGAGGTCATGCGACATGGATGTCGCGAGAGCCCCGATGGGCTACAGGGACGTACCCTCGGGGCGGGCCTCCGTGGCGGGGGAATTCGCGAGGGTAGCCCGGCTCCATCGGGCCCGTATGTCGGGGCAAGCCTTTTTGGTTCCTTTTGTGGCGATTGACAAAAGGGACTCGCCCGAGGGGGCGAAACGAGAAATGTCCGCAGACTCGGAGCGGCGCGTTACACCGAGCAAGAAGGCAACTGGGTTATTCCCCTTCGGGCCAGCGCAAGTGCTGTTCGCGATGGAGCCGCGTCCCGCGTTCGCGGGAATGACGAGTTAAAAATCGAAGCCCTAGCCCCACCCCACATGAAAATGCCGTTTCCCCCATGAAGAGAAACGGCATTCTCTCTTAAGTGAACAGCCTCGTTACGCGAACCTCAGGCAGGCTGCTTGGCATAGCGCGCCAGCGTCGGATCACGCTGCATCACCGCCAAGGTGTTGGCATAGACCTGCTCCCCGGTCGCATCCTTACTGGCAAAAATCTCCCCAAAGTGCCGCTGAGTAACCTGCGCGAAATGCGCACGATCCTGAGCCTGCACCCCCAGCAGGGTGGCATAGGCATCCAGCGCATCTCCATGCCCCTTGGCCATATCCTCGGCAATGTTGTCGAGCATGCCGTTCATGGCAAAGATCGAACGACCGCCATACCCCAGCCGCGCATCGGAGTTGCAGCCGTTGGTGCCGGAAGTCAGGCCGAAGGTGGCGTTGCCCGAAGTCCCGTTGGTGGTGGTAGCCAGCAGATGCGGGAACAACCCGCGCTGCCCTTCGAACAGCATGTTGCCCCAACCGCAGCCGTTGCCCCCGGCCTGGTCCGCCTGGGCGAACAGGCTGGCGGCGCCGAGAACCGCGAAGATCGCACTCTTGCCGAGCAGTTTGCTTGTCATGGATGTCGTTCCTTGGTCGTTTGACGTATTTGGCGTGCCCTACTCCCCGGCTGCGCAGCATCGCTGCAACAGTCTGGCTCGCCTTTAGGTGTAGGCAAGGAATCGCCAGGTTTCAAACCTACCGGCGGCAGGATTCGCACAATGAATACAGGAACACCCCTCGCATGGATTGCCACGGGTCAAGGCCGCAGCGTTTCCAGGCACATCGGCGTCGAATCCAGGCAACTCCGGCGTGGCCGTTGCCCCTATGGTGGCGGGCCACATCCCACCGACCTGGAGCTGTCATGTCCGACTTCATCACCGTACTGCGCGAAACCTGCCCCACCCCCGTGCTGGATGCCACCAAGTGGAAGCGCATCGGCGGCGACCCGCACACCGTCAACCTCAATGCCTACACCTCGGCGGACGGCAGCAAGATCATGGGCACCTGGATCTGCACCCCCGGCAAGTTCGAGGTGAACTACGAGAAGTGGGAGTACTGCCACTTCCTCGACGGCTACTGCATCATCACCCCCGAGGGCGAGCAGCCGGTGCACCTGAAGGCCGGCGACGTGTTCGTCATCGAGCCGGGGCTGAAAGGCACCTGGGAAGTGGTGGAGACGGTGCGCAAGTATTTCGTGTTTGCCTGATTAGTTTACGTTACGGCACCGAAGTGCTCTTCGTAGGATGGGTTGAGCTTGCGAAACCCATGCGGCCGTGGCGATGGGTATCGCTTCGCTCAACACCATCCTACGAGGCATTACCGGAAGGTGTAGGACTTTGTACGCCCTACGGCTCGCCTGCATTGGCGAGCAGGCGGCGGGCGCGGGCCAGGACCGGGGCGTCGACCATCTGGCCGTCCACCTGGAAGGCCGCCGCGCCGCTTTCGGCCGCGGCCAGCACCCGGCGCGCCCAGGCCAGTTCCTCGGCGCTGGGGGCTAGCGCGGCATGGAGCACGGCGACCTGCTTCGGGTGGATGCACAGCGCGCCCACCAGGCCCAGGTCGCGGCCGTGGCGGAGGGTGGCGGCGAAGCCTTCGGCGTCGTCGAAGGCCGGGTAGACGGTGTCCAGCGGCGCCTGCAGGCCGTTGACCCGCGAATGCAGCAGCAGGCTCAGGCGCACCTGGTCGTAGACCATGGCCGCCGCCGCGGTGCCGCTGCTCATGCCGATGTCCAGGGCCAGGTCGAGTCCGCCGAAGGTCAGGCGCTCGACGCCGGCGCAGGCGGCGATCTCCCCCACGGCCAGCAAGCCGCGGGCGCTTTCGATCAACGGCCAGATCGGCTTGCCGCAGGCCGCCGCTTCGCGCAGGTCGCCGGCGCATTCGACCTTCGGCAAAAGAATGCCCGCCACTCCCGGCAGGCGGCACAGTTCCAGGTCCGCAACGTGCTCGGGGTGCCCGGCGGCGTTCACCCGCACCTGCACGCGGGCCTGCGGATTGGCTTCGAGGAAGGCCGCCAGGTCGTTGCGGGCGCGGGCCTTGAGCGAGGCCTCGACGGCGTCTTCCAGGTCGACGATCACGGCGTCGGCGCCGCTGGCCAGGGCCTTGGCGAAGCGCTCCGGGCGGCTGCCGGGGACGAACAGGGCGGAACGGACGATGGGGCTCATGCGGGGTCCTTGGTCAGGTTCGGCTCACACTGCGCCCTGCTCGTGCAGGCGCTGGATGTCGGCGGCACTGTAGCCCAGCTCGGCGAGCAGGCTGTCGGTATGCTCGCCCAGGCCCGGCACGGCGTCCATGCGCGGCGCATAGGCGTTGCTGCGGGCCGGCGGCAGCAGCGCCGGCAGGCGGCCCACCGGGCTGTCGATCTCGCGCCAGGCGTCGCGGGCCTGCAGTTGCGGGTGGTTCCACAGGCCCTGCATGTCGTTGACGTGGGCGTTGGCGATCTGCGCCTGTTCCAGGCGCTCCACCACTTGCGCCGCGTTCAGCCCGGCGAAGGCCTCGATGATCAGAGCGCGCAGGGCGTCGCGGTTGGCCACCCGCAGGCTGGTGGCGGTGAAGCGCGGGTCTTCCGCCAGTTCCGGGCGCTGCAGCACCATTTCGCAGAAGACCTTCCACTCGCGTTCGTTCTGCACGCCGAGCATCACGTTCTTGCCGTCGCCGGCGGGAAACGGTCCATAGGGGTAGATGGTGGCGTGGGCGGCGCCGGCGCGCGGCGGTTGCGCCTGGCCTTCGAAGGCGTAGTACATGGGGAAGCCCATCCACTCGGCCATGCCTTCGAGCATGGAGACCTCCACCCGGCTGCCCTCCCCCGTGCGCCCGCGCAACAGCAACGCCGAGAGGATGCCGCTGTAGGCGTACATGCCGGCGGAGATGTCGGCGATGGAGCAGCCGGCCTTGGCCATTTCGTCCGGGCCGGGGCCGCCGGTGACCGAGAGGAAGCCGCTCTCGCTCTGGATCAGCAGGTCGTAGGCCTTCTTCTGCTCGTAGGGGCCGCCTTCGCCATAGCCGGAGATGTCGCAGACGATCAGGCGCGGGAAGCGTTCGTGCAGCGCCTCGAACGACAGCCCCAGGCGCGCGGCGGCGCCGGGCGCGAGGTTCTGCACCAGTACGTCGGCCTGTTCCAGCAGCTGCTCCAGCACGGCGTGGGCCTCGCCCTGCTTGAGGTCCAGGGCCAGGCTTTGCTTGGAGCGGTTGGTCCAGACGAAGTGCGAGGCCATGCCGCGCACGCGCTCGTCGTAGCCGCGGGCGAAGTCGCCGACGCCGGGGCGCTCGACCTTGATGACGCGGGCGCCGAGGTCGGCCAGCTGGCGGGTGCAGAACGGCGCGGCGATGGCGTGTTCCAGGCTGATGACGGTGATGCCGTCGAGGGGACGCGGGTTCATGGGTGCTCCAGGTATCTCGTGCGCCGCCGCCATGGACGGCGCGGCGCTATCGGTGTGTATCCACGGTCCGGGCGGGCGGCGCCCCGCGCTCTGTGAACCCCCGGGTTCCGGAGGCCGCCCGCCCGGGCCGTGGGCTACTCAGGCAAAGGCTTCCAGGCTCGGCAGGTCGTGCAGGCGCCAGCTGGCGTCGATCAGCCGGCTGGCCTCGGCTTCGCCGCGGGCGCCGGCGAAGGCCAGCAGGCGGCGGAACTTGTCTTCCAGCTCGGCGCGGCTGAGGCTGTTGCCCGGGTCGCCCTTGGGCTCGTCGATGCCGCCGCGCAACTGGCGGCCGTCGCTGGTGAGCACCTCGACGCGGCCCAGCCAGCGCTGCGGGTAGGCGCCGTCCACTTCGGCATCCAGCTGCATGCCCACCTTGTCGCGGAAGGCGGCCACGCGCGGGTCCTGCAGGGCGAACTGCTCGAACTCCACCAGCCCGGCCTTGCCGTGCACGGCGATCAGGCCCAGCACCGTGCCCATGGAGAACTTCGCCTGGTGCACCGTCTGCGGCACCACCACGCGGCCGAGCACGTCGATGGCGCCTTGGTGCACGCGGGTGGTGACGCGGGCGATGTCCTCGGCCTGCAGCCCCTCGCGCTGCATCAGCGCCAGCAGGGCGTCGGCCGCGGGATGGGTGTGGCGGCAGGAGGCGTGGAACTTGAACGAGGTCTCGACCAGCGCCCAGCGGCTGCCCAAGCCGTCCACCAGCCGGCGCGGGTCGGCGTCGCTGGACATGCCGGCGGCCATGCCCTGATCGCCTTCGAGGATGTTCTGCGCGCCGCTGAGGCCATCGGCGGTCAGGTAGGCGGCGAGCAGGCCATCGGCGGCGGCCTTGGCGGTGTGCAGCTGCTTGGAATCGGCGGCGTCGCGGAGGAATTCCCAGAGCCCGGCGGCCTGGGTCCCGGCGCTGCCCAGGCAGTTCACCAACTGGCGGCTGTCGAAGCCCAGCAGCTTGCCAACGGCTACGGCGGCGGCCAGGGTGCCGACCGTGGCGGTGGTGTGGAAGATGCGGTAGTGCGAGCGGCCGAGGAACTCGCCGATGCGGATGCCCGCCTCGTAGCCGGCGACGCTGGCGAGGATCAGCTCGCGGCCGGACTTGCCCAGGTCCTGGGCGGCGGCCAGGGCTGCCGGGAATACCACCGTGGCCGGGTGCAGCACCGAGCTGTTGTGCAGGTCGTCCTGTTCCACCAGGTGCGAACTGGCGCCATTGACCAGCGCGGCGAAGTACGCCGAAGTCGATGAACCGTCGACCAGCACGCGGCTGCGTCCGTCCACGGGGCCCATGCGTTGTGCATGGCGCTGGAACAGCGGGATCGGGTGGCGGCCCTGGCTGGCCAGGGCCGAGCCGAGCCAGTCGAGGAACAGGTCTTCGGTGCGCGCGACCACCGCGCTCGGCAGGTCTTCGTAGCGCAGGCCGGCAAGGAATTCGGCCAGGGCGTGGGTATTGTTCATCGCTTGTCGTCCTTGGGCTCGCAGGTCAGAAGGAGCGCGGCAGTTCGAGCAGGTGCTCGGCCACGTAGGACAGGATCAGGTTGGTGGAGATCGGCGCCACCTGGTAGAGGCGCGTCTCGCGGAACTTGCGCTCGACGTCGTACTCGTTGGCGAAGCCGAAGCCGCCGTGGGTCTGCAGGCAGGCGTTGGCCGCCTCCCAGCTGGCCTTGGCCGCCAGGTACTTGGCCATGTTCGCCGCGGCCCCGGCGTTGCGCCCGGCGTCGTATTCCGCGCAGGCCTTCCAGCGCATCAGGTCGGCGGCTTCCACCTCGATGTGCGCCTCGGCGATGGGGAACTGCACGCCCTGGTTCTGCCCGATCGGGCGGCCGAACACCACGCGGTCGCGGGCGTACTGGCTGGCCTTCTCGATGAACCAGCGGCCGTCGCCGATGCATTCGGCGGCGATCAGCGTGCGCTCGGCGTTGAGCCCGTCGAGGATGTAGCGGAAGCCCTTGCCTTCCTCGCCGATCAGGCTGCTGGCGGGGATTTCCAGGTTGTCGAAGAACAGCTCGTTGGTCTCGTGGTTGACCATGTTGGCGATCGGCTGCACGGTCAGGCCGTTGCCGATGGCCTCGCGCAGGTCGACCAGGAAGATCGACATGCCGTCGGCCTTCTTCTTCACCTCGGCCAGCGGCGTGGTGCGCGCCAGCAGGATCATCAGGTCGGAATGCTGCACGCGGGAGATCCACACCTTCTGGCCGTTGATGACGTACTTGTCGCCCTGGCGCACGGCGGTGGTCTTGATCTTGGTGGTGTCGGTGCCGGTGGTCGGCTCGGTGACGCCCATGGACTGCAGGCGCAGCTCGCCGCTGGCCAGCTTCGGCAGGTAATAACGCTTCTGCTCCTCGCTGCCGTTCCGCAGGAGGGTGAACATGTTGTACATCTGCCCGTGGATGGTCCCGGAGTTGCCGCCGCAGTGGTTCACTTCTTCGAGGATCACCGAAGCCTCGGCCAGGCCCAGGCCGGAGCCGCCGTACTCCTCGGGGATCATCGCCGACAGCCAGCCGGCCTCGGTCATGGCCTTGACGAAGGCTTCGGGGAAGCCCTTGCGTTCGTCGATCTCGCGCCAGTAGGCGCTGGGGAATTCCGCGCAGAGGGCGCGCACGCCTTCGCGGATGGCCTGCAGTTCTTCCGGGGTGCTGCTCATGGGGGTTCCTCGATGGGGGTTCAGTCGAATTCCACTTCGCCGCGCTGGGCGATGCCGGCCGCGTTGCCGGCCCAGACCTCGGCCTTGCCGGGGCCGCTGGGGCGGCCGCCCAGCTCGAACGGCTCGGGGCTGATCAGCGGGCGCAGGCCGCGGTAGGCGAAGCGGCGCAGGCGCGCCTGGGGGTTGGCGCGGCAGAAGGCGCGCAGGTTCAGGGTGGCGATCAGCGGGCCGTGCACCACCAGGCCGGGGTAGCCTTCGGCGCCGGTGACGTAGGGCCAGTCGTAATGGATGCGGTGGCCATTGAAGGTCACTGCGGAATAGCGGAACAGCAGCACCGGGCTGGGCTCGACCGCCTCGCGCCAGGCGCCTTCGGGCAGCGCCTCGGTGCCGCCGAGCTTGGGCGGGCTGGGTTCGCGGTAGACGATGTCCTGCTCTTCGCGCAGGGCCAGGCGGCCGTCCTGGAGGTAGTCGTGGCGCAGGGTGACGAACAGCAGCGCGCCGGTGCGCCCGTGCTTTTCCTCGACCTTGAGGATGGTGGTCACCCGGCTGGCTTCGTGGCCGACCAGCAGCGGCTCGTGGAACTCCAGGCGGCCGCCGGCCCACATGCGGTTGCGCCCGTCCGCCGGCGGCAGGAAGCCGCCGCGCGCCGGGTGGCCGTCGGCGCCCAGGCCGGCCTCGGGCACGGCGTCCTGGAAGAACGCCCAATGCCACAGCGGCGGCAGCGCGTCGCCGGCGGCGGGGGCCGGCTCGCCGAGGGTGGCGGCCAGGCGGCTGACCAGCAACGTGCTCAGTTCTTCCTGGCTTTCCTGGGTGCGGCCTATCCAGGCTGCGTAGGACATTTCACTCATGGTTTCTCTTCCGTGGAAGTTTCCGAACAGGATGCCGAGGGGCTTGCGTTCCGAGAATCCGCATTTCCATAATCCGGCGTTAACCGAAACCGAACGCCACCCGGATACCTTCACCATGCACTTCGACCTGGCCGACCTGCGCCTCTTCGTGCACATCGCCGAATCCCCCAGCCTGACCCAGGGCGCCCGCCGCGCACACCTCTCGGCGGCCGCCGCCAGCGCCCGCGTCAAGGCCCTGGAAGGCCAGCTCGACAGCCGCCTGCTGTACCGCGACAACCGTGGCGTGGAGCTGACCCCCAGTGGCCAGCGCCTGCTGCAACACGCGCGCCTGATCCTGCGCCAGGTGGAACGGCTCAAGGACGACTTCGGCGAACAGGGCGGCGACCAGGCCGGGCACATCCGCATCTTCGCCAACACCACGGCGGTCACCGAGTTCCTCCCGGAAGTGCTGGCCGGCTTCCTCGCCGAGCGCCCCGCCGTCACCGTGGACCTGCAGGAGCGCCTGAACCGCGACATCGTCCGCGCCATCCTCGACGGCTCGGCGGACCTGGGCATAGTCGCCGGCCCGGTGCGCGCCGAGGGCCTGGAGATCCTCCATTTCAGCACCGACCACCTGGTGCTGGTGGTGCCGCCCGGCCATGCCCTGGAACGCCTGGGCCGCCCTACCCTGGCCGACACCCTCGGCTATTTCCACGTCGGCCTGCACGAGGGCAGCACCCTGCAGAGCTTCCTGCGCGAGCAGGTGGAACGCCTGGGCGGCACCCTCAACCTGCGCATCCAGGTGGCCAGCTTCGAGGCGGCCTGCCGGATGATCGAGGCCGGGGTGGGCATCGGCGTGCTCCCGGAAACCGCCGCGCGCCGCCACCAGCGCAGCATGGGGTTGAGCATCCTGCAGTTGGACGAGCCCTGGGTGGTGCGTGAGCGCAGTGTGTTGATGCGTGAGCGCGAGGCGCTGCCGGGGTGTGCGCGGACGTTGGTGGAGTTGCTGCGGCGGGTGGGGGATGGGGGTAGCGTGGGGGCGGTTGCGGATGGGGTTTAAGAGCGCCCTCGGCTGCGCGTTCGTAGGGCGCATAACGCCTACGGCGTTATCCGCCGAATCGCGGACAGAGTCCTCCTACGCCCGCCGGCAAACCACCCCGTAGGATGGTGTTGAGCGAAGCGATACCCATCCTACGAAAAGCCGTGCTTCCTGGAACCGTAGCGGGCCCTGCCCGCGATTCGCGCGCAGGGCGCGCTCCTACGAAGAGCAAAAGCCGTGCCCGCCGATTTGGGTAGGAGCGGACTTTGTCCGCGATTGGACTCACCGGCCACGCCGGACGTCCCGGTGCCACGAACGGCCCCTCAGGGAGCCGGGCTACAGACTTCGCCCTCGAAGCTCAGCCAAAAAACCGCCGACCGGGCGTCCCCGGTCGGCGGTCTGTTGGTCCACGCGCACCGCTGCACCGGTGCGCGCCGGGCTCACTTGCTAGCGGTCAGCGTGCTGTAGCTGCTGATCAGGTTGCGGTAGTCCGGGATGTGGTTGGAGAACAACGCCGCCAGGCCCTCGATGTCGTTGCGCCAGTCGCGGTGCAGTTCGCAGGCCACGCCGAACCAGGTCATCAGTTGCGCGCCGGCGGCTTCCATTCGGCGCCAGGCGGCGTCGCGGGTGACTTCGTTGAAGGTGCCGGAAGCGTCGGCCACCACGAAGACGTCGAAACCCTCCTCCAGGGCCGACAGCGCCGGGAAGGCCACGCAGACTTCGGTGACCACGCCGGCGATGATCAGCTGCTTCTTGCCGGTGGCCTTCACCGCCTTGACGAAGTCTTCGTTGTCCCAGGCGTTGATGTTGCCCGGGCGGGCGATGTACGGGGCGTCGGGGAAGAGTTCCTTCAGCTCCGGCACCAGCGGGCCGTTGGGGCCGCTCTCGAAGCTGGTGGTGAGGATGGTCGGCAGCTTGAAGTACTTGGCCAGGTCCGCCAGGGCCAGCACATTGTTCTTGAACTTGTCCGGTTCGATGTCGCGTACCAGGGACAGCAGTCCGGCCTGGTGGTCGACCAGCAGCACGGCGGCCTGGGTCTTGTCGAGGCGAACATAGGGTTTGCTCATTGCGCTTTCCTCTTGCTGGGGGAAACGCCCGGCCCACGCCGGGCAAGGGGGGCATCAGCGCTGCGAATCCAGCGCTTCGTGGTTGCTCACCACCGCCTGGGCCTTGGTGTAGCTTTCGATCAGCAGGCGGTAGTGCGGGAAGATGTGGCTGTAGGCCTCGGCCCACTCGGCGGCGTCGGGGCGGTTCCAGGTGCGCTGGATTTCCGAGCACACCGCGGCGGTGTCCATGGGCACCACGCCGGCCTGCACCACGCGGGCCAGGGTGATTTCCTGGGCGGCCTTGGAGTAGGTGCCGGAGGCGTCGATCACCGCGAACACCCGGTAGCCGGCGTTGACCGCGGCGATCGCCGGAAAGGCCATGCACACGCTGGTGATGGTGCCGGCGATGACCAGGGTCTTCTTGCCGGTCTTCTCCACTGCGGCGACGAAGTCGGGGTTGTCCCAGGCGTTGATCTCGCCCTTGCGCGCCACGTACTGCGCATGCGGCGCGGCCTCGTGGATCTCGGGGATCAGCGGGCCATTGGGGCCCTGGGGCACCGAGGCTGTGGTGATCAGCGGGATCTTCGCCAGGCTGGCGATCTTCGCCAGGGTGATGGCGTTGGCGCGCAGTTCGGTCATGGGCATGTCCTTGACCGTCTGGAACAGCCCGCTCTGGTGGTCGATCAGCAGCATGGCGGTGTCGTCGGGGTCGATCACCGGGCGCTGGCCGTCGAAGTTGGCGACGTTGCCGAAGTTACTCATTTCCGTTTCCTCGCAAATGGGCACCCTGCCCCAATGGCCCGCGCATCCCGGGCGGGCATCCAACCAGACTAGGCGCTGGCCGAGTCCGGCACGTGACGCTCAGCCGGCCATCTGTCCGAAACGCCCGCGGCGGAAGTCGTCGAGGGCCTGCTCGATCTGCTCGCGGCTGTTCATGACGAAGGGGCCGTAGCCGACGATGGGTTCGTCCAGCGGCTCGCCGGACAGCAGCAGCGCCAGGGCGTCGCTGTCGGTCTCGATGTGGATGGCATCGCCTTGCCGCTCGAACAGCACCAGTTGGCCCTCCTCCGCCCGTTGCCCGCCGTTCAGCCGCAGGCTGCCGCGCAGTACCACCAGCGCCGTGTTGCGGCCTGGCTCGACGCGCAGCTCGAAGGCCTTGCCGGCGTTCAGGCGCAGGTCCCACAGGTCCAGCGGGCTGAAGCTGTGGGCCGGGCCGCGGTGGCCACGGTAGTCGCCGGCGATCACCCGCAGTTGGCCGGCGCCGCCAGGCAGCTCGGCGCGGGGGATGCTGGCGTCCAGCAGGGTCTGGTAGGCCGGCGCGGTGAGCTTGTCGCGCGCCGGCAGGTTCACCCACAGCTGCACCATGTGCAGGGTGCCGCCGCTGCGGCTGAAGGCCGGGGCGTGGTACTCCTCGTGGAGGATGCCGGCGCCGGCGGTCATCCATTGCACGTCGCCGGGGCCGATGCGTCCGCCGGCGCCGCTGGAGTCGCGGTGCTCCAGCTCGCCCTGGTAGACCAGGGTGACGGTCTCGAAGCCGCGGTGCGGGTGCTGGCCGACGCCGCGGCGGGCGCCGTCGCCGGGGAAGTCCTGCGGCCCGGCGTGATCGAGCAGCAGGAAGGGGCTGAGCTGGTTGCCCAGACGGTCGTAGGAGAACAGGGTGCGGACCGGGAAGCCGTCGCCGACCCAGTGCGGGCGCGGGGCGCTGTAGATGCCGAGGATGTCTTTCATGGGGTGCCTCCTGAGTGCATGGAGACACCTTAGAACTGCAACGCTATAGCCGGTAGACTGCGAAAATCACCTTCAGCGTTCCATTTGGAGAACAGCGCCGTGGAAGACCTCAACGACCTCTACTACTTCGCCCAGGTGGTCGAGCATGGCGGCTTCGCCCCGGCCGGGCGCGCCCTGGGCGAGCCCAAGTCGAAGCTCAGCCGGCGCATCGCCGCCCTGGAGGAACACCTGGGCGTGCGCCTGATCCAGCGCTCCACCCGGCACTTCTCGGTGACCGAGATCGGCCAGGACTACCACCGCCACTGCCTGGCCATGCTGGTGGAGGCCGAGGGCGCCGCCGAGGTCATCGAGCGCCACCGCGCCGAGCCCCAGGGCCGGGTGCGGCTGAGCTGCCCCACGGCGCTGCTGAACTTCTGGGTCGGCCCGATGCTGGCCGAGTTCATGCTGCGCTACCCGCTGGTGGAGCTGCAGGTGGAGGCCACCAACCGCCAGGTGGACCTGATCCAGGAAGGCTTCGACATCGCCCTGCGTGTGCGCTTCCCGCCGCTGGAAGGCAGCGAGCTGGTGATGAAGGTGCTGGGCGAGAGCCGGCAGATGGTGGTGGGCGCGCCAGCCCTGCGCCAGCGCCTGGGCCAGCGCCTGGGCCAGCGCCCCTCGCCCACCGAGGTGGCGGCGCTGCCGACGCTGCACTGGGGCTCGCCGCAGCGCGACTACCAGTGGCAGCTGGACGGCCCCGACGGCGTGCGCGCCCAGGCCCGCTACCAGCCGCGGCTGATCACCGACGACCTGATGGCGCTGCGCCAGGCGGCGGTGGCCGGCGTGGGCGCCGTGCACCTGCCCTCGGTGGTGGTGCGCGAGCAACTGGCCGACGGCAGCCTGGTCAACCTGCTGCCGGACTGGGCGCCGCGCACCGGCATCGTGCATGCCGTCTACCCTTCCCGGCGCGGCCTGCTGCCGTCGGTGCGCGGCCTGCTGGACTTCCTCGGCCAGGGCTTCGCCCACAGCGACATGGCCTGACGCCCACCGACCCGGCTATTCGCAGAAGCGCCCTTGCCGCGCCTCGGGCATCAGTTCCAGGTACTGGCGGCCGCTCATGTGCACCACGGCGTTGTGGTCGCCGGCCTCGAAGTAGATGTCCGCCTGCTCGCCCAGGGACTCGTCGATCAGGGTTTCCAGGCCGAACAGGCTGCCCACCGCCGGGATGGCGCCGGGCGCGCAGTCCTCGAAGCGCGCGGAGAAATCACCCTCGCGGGCCAGGCGCCAGTTGCGCCGGGTGAGCTTGTGCACCTTGTGCAGGTCGACCTGGCGGCTGGCCGGCACCACGGCCATCAGCCAGTGGCCCTGGAAGTCGTCGAGGATCACCGGCTTGGCCATCTGCTGCGGCGGCACGCCGGCGCGGCGGGCGGCCTCACGGGTGGTCATGGACGTGGCGTGGGGCAGCAGATCGTAGCGGCTGCGATGCTGCGACAGGCAATTCTGCAAGCGACTGGACATGCTCATGGCTCACCTCCGGGAAGCGGCGCCGCCCCACTGCCCCGTGGCGCCGGCGCGGCCGGCTGGCGGGGGCTTCCCGCCCCCTTTTGCTCCAGTCTAGCGCCGCCGCCCCGGCGCGGGCGGCGGGCCGACCAGGGGCGTCAGCCGGCCAGCGCGAGCAGCGCCGGCACGCTGAGCACGGCGCTGTAGAAGCCCATGAACTGCACGCCGATGTTGAAGCCCAGGAAGCGCCCGAGCAGGCCGCCGACCAGGCCCATGCTGAGGATCACCAGCAGGCCCAGCAGCCCGCCCTCCCACAGGCCGACCACCAGGATCAGGCCGACGAAGGTGGCGATCACCGCCTCGTGGCTGACGCGCCGCGCGACGAACGCGGCGGCGCGGTGGGCGAAGTTCATCGCGAAGGGATAGGCGACGAGCGCCGCCACCAGCACCGCCAGCAGGCCGACCACGAGGAATTCCCAGGGGCCCATCAGGCTGTGCAGGTTGTGCACCTGGCCGCCGGCGGCGTCCACGTGGAAGCGCGGCGGCGCGTTGAACAGCGGCGCCGCCGGGCCCGCGGCCACCGGGCTGAGCGGCAGGCCGAAGGCGATCAGCGGGATCATCGCCTCGGCGATGTAGGTGGATTCGGTCACCCCGTTGCGCACGGCCAGCACCGAGGTCAGGCGGTGGTAGGCGTGGCGGATGCGCGAACCGACGACCTCGCCGAGGATCACCGTCATGGCCACCGGGCTGAACACGAAGGTGGCGCTGGACAGCGCGGCGGCGCCGAGGGTCCAGCCGGTCTGGCGGCGGTCGAGCACCTTTAGCGGGTTGGGGAAGTAGCCGTCCCAGCCCTTCACGTCCGGCGCCAGGGCGAAGGTGCGCGGCTCGCTGCGGCGCATGCGCTGGCGCTCGGCGGGCGCCAGCAGGGCGAACAGCGAGACGATCAGCGGCCCCACGGCGATACCGAGGAAGTAGCTGACCGTAAGCTTCACCCCGTGTTGGGCGGTCAGCGCCTGCAGCGCCACGATCAGCAGCACGAAGGGCCCCAGGGCCAGCAGCGCGGCCCATCGCCCGGCGGAGAACCAGGCGATGGCCAGGGCTGCGCAGAGGAACACCCAGGGCGCCGCCTGCTTGATGGCCGCGCCGAAGGGCGCCAGCAGCACCGCGAAGAGCACCGCCAGGGGCACCGCGATGAACGCCGCCAACACCGCGCCGGAGATCATCTTGCGCAGGGCGATGTGCGGCACGCCGAGGTTGCGCAGGAAGTTCGCCTCGCGCATCAGCGGCGTGGCCATGGTGTCGCCGGGGATGCCCAGCAGCGCCGTGGGCACCGCGTGGGTCATGTGCTTGGCCACCGCGCCGGCGAGGAAGAAGGCGAACACCCCGGCCGGCGCCACGCCCAGCAGCACCACCAGCAGCGTCAGCGGCGCCAGGGTGGTGGTTTCGTCGCTGCCGGAGACCAGGCCGATGGCGGCGAACAGCAGCGCACCGGTCACGGCCATCAGCAGGGCGATGGGCAACTGCTCGATGAAAAGCTCCATCAGGCCGCCCCTCCCGTTGCCGGCAGCCCGGCGGGCGCGGGCTTCTCCCGGGGCGTGCGCGCCTGGGCGAAGAGTTCGTACAGCTGCACCGCCTTCAGCTCCGCCAGCACCTCCGGCGGCAGGTCGTCCAGCTCGCCGAGGCCGCCGTATTCGACCTCCAGCTCGCGCAGGGCGCGCTCGCGCCAGGCGGCGTCGGCCACGTGCTCGACCACCCGGCGCTTGGGCTTGAACAGCACGGCGCTGATCGCCCCGCCGGCCAGGCAGCCGAGGATGCCCACCAGCATGGCGTAGGCGCGGGCCATCTGCGCCGATTCGACCAGGCCGAGGAACAGCCGCTCGGCGAGCAGGAAGGCGCCCAGGCTGACCAGCGCGCCTATGGCGATGGCGCCGGCCAGGTGGCGGCTGTCGACGGTGTCGCCCCAGACTTCGTAGAGGCGGGAATCGGGATGCGGGTTCGGCGCTGGCAGCGGCGCCCTGTCGCGGGTGTCCATGGTGAGTCTCCTGCCCTGCCGGGCTTCTTGTTGTCAGAGTGCGGGCGCGGTGCAGCGGCGCTCGGCGGCCACCAGGGCGCGGCCGGCGCGCGAGGCGTTGGGCCGGCCCAGGCGGCGGCTGATGAGGGTGCCCAGGCGGGCCACGGCCGGCAGGTCGATACCGGTGGCGTAGCCCATGCCGTGCAGCAGGTGCAGCACGTCCTCGGTGGCGACGTTGCCGCCGGCGCCCGGCGAATAGGGGCAGCCGCCGAGGCCGGCAAGCGAGCTGTCGAAGGTGCGCACCCCGGCCTGCAACGCCGCGTGCAGGTTGGCCAGGGCCATGCCGAAGGTGTCGTGGAAGTGCCCGGCGAGCGCCGTCAGCGGCAGGCGCTGGGCGCAATGCTCCAGCAGCCGCGCGGTGGCGTCCGGGGTGCCCTTGCCGAGGGTGTCGCCCAGGCTGATCTCGTAGCAGCCCAGGGCATGCAGGCGCTCGGCCACCTCGCCGGCCTGCTGCGGCGCCACCGGGCCGCTGTAGGGACAGTCGAGCACGCAGGACACGTAGCCGCGCACCCGCACGCCCCGCTCGCGGGCCAGGGCCAGCACCGGTTCGAAGCGGAGCAGGCTGTCGTCGATGGAGCAGTTGATGTTGCGCTGGGAGAAGGCCTCGGAGGCGGCGGTGAACACCGCCACCTCCTCGCAGCCGGCCGCCAGCGCCGCCTCCAGGCCCACCAGGTTGGGCACCAGGGCGCTGAAGCGCACCCCGGGCCGGTGCCCGAGGCGCCGCAGCACCTCGTCGCTGCCGGCCATCTGCGGCACCCAGCGCGGCGAGACGAAGGCGCCGGCCTCGATGTGCCGCAGCCCGGCGTCCGCCAGTTGCCGGACCAGATCGATGCGCGCCTCCACCGGCAGCACCTGTGGCTCGTTCTGCAGACCGTCGCGCGGGCCGACCTCGACGATCCTGACGAAGCCGCTCATGCGCCGCGCCTTTCGCGCAGCAGCTCCACGGCGCGGTCGGCGCGCACGTCGCCGGCTTCCACCAGGCGCCGGGCCAGCCAGTCCACTTCCTCGCCGCGAGCGCCGGCCACCAGGGCGATGTTGCGCGCGTGCAGCGCCATGTGGCCGCGCTGGATGCCTTCGCAGGCCAGGGCGCGCAGGGCCCCGAGGTTCTGCGCCAGGCCCACGGCCACGGCGATTTCGGCCAGTTCCTGGGCGCTGCGCACGGCGAGGATGCGCAGCGACAGTTGCGCCAGCGGATGGGTGCGGGTGGCGCCGCCGACCAGGCCCACCGGCATGGGCATCTCGATGCTGCCCACCAGGTGTCCTTCGGCGTCCTTCTCCCAGGTGCTCAGCGAGCCGTAGTGGCCGCCGCGGCAGGCGTAGGCGTGGGCGCCCGCCTCCACGGCGCGCCAGTCGTTGCCGGTGGCGACGATCAGGGGGTCGATACCGTTCATGATGCCCTTGTTGTGTGTGGCCGCGCGGTAGGGGTCGACGGCGGCAAAGCAGTAGGCGTCGAGGATGCCCTCGATCACCGCCTCGCCGCTGTAGTCCGGCGACTGCAACTGCTGTGGGGCGATACGGACCTGGGCCCGGGCCAGGCGCAGGTCGGCGAGGTTGGAGAGGATGCGCAGGCGCGCCTGGCCGCCGCTGATGCGCTCCATCAGCGGGGCCACGGCCTCGGCCATGGTATTCACGGTGTTGGCGCCCATGGCGTCGCGCACGTCGACGATCAGGTGCGCCACCAGCATCGGCCCGCGCGAGCTGTCGGCGAAGCAGTGCACTTCCAGGTCGCGGCAGCCGCCGCCCAGGCTGTTGAGCAGCTGGTCCTTGCGGTTGGCCAGCTCGACGATCTCGTCCTTGTGCCGCAGCAGCGCCAGGCGCGCGTTGAACGGGTCGCCCAGGCCCACCAGCTGGACCTGGGCGCGCATCAGCGGCGCGCTGCTGGAAGTCTGGAAGCCGCCGCCGGCGCGGGCCAGCTTGGCCATGTAGGAGGCGGCGGCGACGATCGACGGCTCCTCCACCACCATCGGCACCAGCAGCTCGCGGCCGTTGACCACGAAGTTGCTGGCCACCGCGTAGGGCAGCTCGAAGGTGCCGAGCACGTTCTCGATCATGCCGTTGGCCACCTCCAGCGGCAGTGCGCCGGGCGTGGCCAGGTGCTGCAGCTCGGGCAGCTGCAACAGGGCTGCGAGGTGGTCGAGGCGCTGGCGTGGCGACAGGTTGCGGAATGCGGGAAGGCGGGAATCGATGAGCATCGGGGCGTCCATTGTCATTCTTGTGTGGAGTGGGATGCGGGTGGCGCCGGGCCGCCCGAGGCCCCAAGGTGCTATGACTGGTCCCGCCGATGAAGGTACAGTTCGCCCCAACAGTACCCACACTGTACCCATGACACCCCGGAGACCGCTGTGCCCCGCCAGACCCTCGCCGAACAGGTCGCCCAGTCCCTCGCCCGGCAGATCCGCGAAGGCGCGCTGCAGCGCGGCGACCGCCTGCCCTCGCTGCGCGAATACATGCGCCTGCACGGCCATTCGAAGAACACCGTGATCACCGCCTACGAACTGCTGGCCGCCCAGGGCCTGGTGGAAGCGCGCCACGGCAAGGGCTTCTTCGTCCGCGCCAGCGCCCCGCGCAGCAGCGAGGCCGAGGAACCCCTGCCCTACACCCGCGCCCTGGACACCATCTGGATGATGCGCCAGCAGTTCGTCCACGAGCCGGCCCGGGCGCCGCTGGGCGAAGGCTTCCCGCCGGTGGCCTGGCTGCAGGACATGCGCCTGGACCGCTTCACCCGCCAGGTGCTGCGCACCGACGCCAATTCGCTGTTCCGCTACGGCAACCGCCTGGGCAACCCGGCCCTGCGCCAGAGCCTGGTGCGCCGCCTGGCCGGCTACGCCATCGACGGCAACCCGCGGCAGATCCTCACCACCCACGGCGCCAACCATGCGCTGGACCTGATCGTCCGGCGCTTCGTCGCCCCCGGCGACGCGGTGCTGGTGGAGAACCCCGGCTACTACCCGCTGTTCGGCAAGCTGCAACTGCAGGGCGCGCGCATGCTCAGCGTGCCGCGCCTGGCCGACGGGCCGGACCTGCAGGCGCTGGAGCAACTGCTGCGCCGCGAGCGGCCGAAGCTGTTCTTCCTGCAGTCGGTGGGGCACAACCCCACCGGCTCGGACATCTCGCCGGTGAAGGCGCACCAGTTGCTGAAACTGGCCGACGAGCACGACCTGCTGCTGGTGGAGGACGACGCCATGGCCGACTTCAAGCCCAGCTCGGCGATCAAGGTCGCCACCCTCGACCAGCTACGCCGCACGCTCTACGTCGGCAGCTTCTCCAAGTCGATCTCGGCCTCGTTGCGGGTCGGCTTCATCGCCGGCAGCCGCGAGCGCATCGAGGAACTGGCGGACCTGAAGATGCTGCTGCACACCAGTTGCTCGGAGCTGTGCGAGCGCACGGTGGACGTGGCGCTGGGCGAAGGCTACTTCCTGCGCCACCTCACCCGCCTGCAGGCCCAGGTCGCCGCCGCCACCCACGCCGGGCTCGCGGTGCTGGACGCGCTGGGCGCCGAAGTGCTGTGCCGCCCGCAGCAGAGCCTGTACCTGTGGGCGCGCTTCCCGCACATCGACGACGCAGAGGCCTTCACCCGCGACGTGCTGCCCCAGGCCCTGGCCCTGGCGCCGGGCGCGATCTTCAGCACCGACCGCGGCCAGGCCAACCCCTGGATGCGCCTGAACGTGGCCTACCTGCAGGACCCGCTGTTCGCCGCCTGCGTGCGTCAAGCCCGTGGCTCACGACGGTAGATGAGGGTGTCCTGGGTGCCGTGCCAGGCATCGTTGCGCACCCCGCGCAGGGTGCGCACCAGGCGGAAGCCGGCGGCCTCGGCCAGGCGCTGGCTGCGCGGGTTGGCCGAGGACGTGGTGAGGTACAGCCGGGCCCGCGGCAACTGCCCGCAGACTTCGCGCAGCGCCGCGCTCAGGTAGCCCTGGCCGGCGAAGCGCGAACTGGCCCAGTAGCCGATCACGTAGCTCTCTCCCCTGCCCCGCGGCTGCAGGCCGATGCAGCCGATCACCTCGGCGCGGTCGGCGGACAGCAGGAACAGCCGCTTCTCCGCCAATGGCGCGGCGTAGTTGGCGATGGCGCCCTTGAGCGAGCGCAGCACCTGCTCGGCGCTCACCTGCGGGGTCACCCAGTCGAGGAAGGGCGCGTGCTCCGCGTAGCTGTCCTGCAGCGCCCGGCGCAAGGGCTCGCAGAGCGCCAGGCTGGGGCGCACCAGCACGGCGTCGCGGGTCGTCAGGCGGTACTCCACGGGTGGCGTCGACATGGCGGGGGTTCTTCGGGCGATGACGGTTCGCCAGCCTAGCGCAGCCTGGCGCTGTCGGCACCTGCGCTGACGGCAGCCCTGGCGCCTGCTTTACTACGAGCAGGGCCGGCCCGCCGCTCCAGGGGGCTGCGGAACCATTGAAATATCCATGCGAGGAGACCGCACGCAGTGACGGAGGCCAAGCCATGATCGACCTGGAACTGACCCGGCGCCTGCTCGACGGCGCCCTTCGCGCCGACGGCGGGCCCTTCCCGGTGGAGGCCATCGCCCGCCACTACCACGCCGAACTGCACCGCCGCCTGGGCGCGGAAACGCCGGATGCCGACGTGGTCATCGCCAACGCCCTGATCCTCACCGATCTGTTGCGCCGCCTGGGGTTGCTGGAGGGCATCTACCACGGCAACGAGGTCGGCACTCCCAGCGACGGCGAACGCCTGACCGAGGATGGTGGGCGTTTCCTGGCGCTGCTGGATGATCCGCGGTTCGTCGAATACCTGGGCAGGCAGCCCTTGCGTGGTGACCGCGAAACGGTGCTGGAGGCGATTCGCCGGTTCAGCGTGTAAGCGGGCCCTGCCCGCGAAATCGCGCGCAGGGCGTGCTCCTACGAGAAGCCGTGCCAGCCGAAACCCCGGCGTAGGATGGGTTGAGCGGAGCGATACCCATCGCCATGGCCGCATGGGTTTCGCAAACTCAACCCATCCTACGGAACGCGAGCGCGGTGCAGACCTTTCCGGCTGACTCAGGACTTCCTGTTCACACCGGACAGTCCCCTCTCCCGCTTGCGGGGGAGGGTTAGGGAGGGGGAAACATGGCGTCCGGAGAAACACCGTACCTCGGATCAAACTCCGTTCCCTCTCCCCAGCCCTCTCCCTGAAGGGAGAGGGGGCTTCCGTGCTCAGGCGAAACGCCGTGCCAGCCGGCAACATCGGAGTTTCCGGCTGACGCCGAACTGTCCCCTCAGAACCCCACACTGGCCTGCACGAAGAACGTCCGCGGCTGGCCGACATAGATGCCGGCGTTGTTGTCGCTGGAGCGGGTGAAGCTTTCCTTGTCGAAGAGGTTCTTCACCCCCGCGCCAAGCTTGAGGTTGGACAGTTGCGGGCCGAAGTCGTAGCCCACCCGGGCGTTCCACAAGGCGTAGCCTGGGATGTCGCCGTACTGGCCGTCGGCGGTCGGCTCGGTGATGTAGTCGTGGGTGAAGCTGCCGTCGGCGTTGGTGCTCGGGCCGGGGGCGCGTTGGGCGGACTGGGCGAAGGCGTCGACGTTGTAGGTCCAGCGGTCGCGCACGTAGCGCAGGCCCAGGGTCGCTACCTGGCGCGAGTAGAATGGCAGGTCGCGGCCCTTGAAGCCGGGAATCTCGCCTTCGTAGGTGGCGCGGGTATAGGTCAGGGTGCCGTAGGCGGTCAGGCCTTCCAGGCGCGGGTCCAGCGCGGCCAGGTCGTAGTGCGCGGAGGTCTCGATGCCCTGGTGCTTGGTGGCGCCCAGGTTGGTCCAGCCCACGTCGTTGCTGATGTACTGCAGTTCGTCGTCGAAGTCGATGTAGAACAGCGTCACCTCGCCGCCGAAGGCGCCGTCGTCGTAGCGCGTGCCGATCTCGTAGGTGCGCGCCTTCTCCGGCTCCAGGCCGTCGGCGGTCTGGTCGCCGCGGCCGCCCTGGCCGAGCTGGAAGTACTGCAGGCTGCCGAAGGAGGTCTCGTAGTTGGCGAACAGCTTCCAGGCGTCGGAGACGTGGTACATCACGCTCAGCGCCGGCAGCGGCTCGTTGTAGTCCTTGCTGCGGCTCTTGGCCTGCACCGGCTTGCCCTTGTTGTCCAGCACCGGGCGGTCCTGCCAGTCGGTGGAGATGCGCTCGAAGCGGATGCCGGGGGTGACCGTCCAGTTGCCGACGTCGATCTTGTCGTCGATGTACAGCGAGTTGGCCTCGGTGCCGCCGGTGCGGTCCTGGTAGATGTGGCCGTCGGCGCCGGGTTGCGGCGTCGGCACGTTGTTCACCAGGGCCACCTGGGAGGCGCGCTCTTCCATGTCTTCCTTCAGGTAGCGGTAGCCGATGCTCGCCTCCTGAGTGGTCGGGCCGACGAAGAAGATCCGCGAGACGCGCGGCTCGAAGCCGAAGGTGTGGTAGTCGCGCGGGTAGGACGCGATTGTCTTGAGGTCGCGGTTGGCGATGTCGCTGCCGCGGAAGCTGTCGCTGTAGTAGGTCAGCACTTCCAGCTGGGTCAGGTCGTCGATCTTGCGCGTCCACTTGAACGAGCCGTCGCTGCGGCGGCCGCGGAAGTTGTCGTAGTCGCGCACCGACTGGTAGGGGTCGTGGTCGTACTGCGCCTGGGTCAGGCCGCCGGGCATGTCGGCGGTGCCGTCGTAGTAGTGCAGGTTCAGTGCGAAATCGTCGGCGTCGGTGGGCGCCCAGTGGGTCTTCAGGGTGACGTCGTCGATGTCGTTGTGGTTGTTGCTGTCGCGGTAGCCGTCGCCCTTCACCCCGGAATACAGCAGGGCCATGCCGATGCCGTTGTCCGCGGTGCCGCCGATGAAGGCGTTGTGCATCTGCTTCCAGCCGCCGTGGCCGGCGTGCTCGACGGTGGTGCCGACTTCGCCGGAGAACTTCTCAGGGATGGCGCGGGTGACGAAGTTGATCACCCCGCCGACGTTCTGCGGGCCGTAGCGCACGGAGCCGGCGCCGCGGACCACGTCGATGCTGTCGTAGCTGCCGGCCACGCCGGGGAACATCGACAGCTGCGGCTGGCCGTAGGGCGCCACGGCGGCCGGCACGCCGTCGATGAGGATGGTCGAGCGCGGCGACAGGCGCGAGGTCAGGCCGCGCACGCCGACGTTGAGGGAAACGTCGCTGCCGCCGGTGCCATTGTTGTCCTGCACCTGCACGCCGGGAATGCCGCGCAAGGCTTCACGCACGCTGACCACGCCCTTCTCCTGCATGGCCTCGCGACGCACCACGGTGCGCGCGCCGGGGTGGTTCTGCACGTCGCGCTCCTGGGCGTCGGCCAGCCAGTCGCCGACCACCTTCACCTCGGAGGACTCCATCTGCAGCGGTTCGTCGGCGCCGGCCGCGCGCTTGCGCAGGACGATGCCGTTGCCGACCACTTCGTAGTCCAGACCGCTGCCCCGCAGCAGGCGCTCCAGGGCCTGTTCCGGAGTCAGCTCGCCGCTGACCGCCGGGGCCTGCTTGCCTTCCACCAGGTCGGGGGTGAAGAACAGTTGCAGCGAGGTCTGCTGGCCCAGTTGCTTGAGCGCGTCGTTCAGCGGCATCGGGCGGATGTCCACCTGGGCGGCCTGGGCCTGGCCGATGGCGGCGCCGATGGCCAGGCTCAGGGCCAGCGGCAGCAGGTGGCGGGCGGTGCGGTTGGAGCGGCGGAGCGAAGGGTTGGTCACGATGTTCCTGTTCCTTGAGGTCCCAATGGCGGCGCGCAGGAAACGGGCCTTGCGAGCCTTTGCCGGGGAAGACGAAACAGGGCGATGAAAACCTGAATCTAACGGAGAATTATTTCGCTTGAGCCGTCGGCCAAGGTCCGCACCTTGACCGGCAGCAGGTGCGGCAGCGCCATCAGCAGGGCGTTGGTGTCGTCCACGCGGAACACGCTGGTCAGGCGCATCTTCGCCACTTCCGGGCTACCGACGCGCAGCGGCTGGGCGCGGTAGCGGGAAACCTCGCGGGCCACTTCGGCCAGGCTCGCGCCGTTGAACACCAGGCGCCCGTCGCGCCAGGCGGTCTGCGCGGCGACGTCGGTGGCCGTGGCCGGCGCCACCCGCCCCTGGGCGTCGATGTGCGTGCCCAGGCCCGCGGTCAGCAATTGCTCGGCGCTGGCCGCTTCACGCCCGGCGACCCGTACCTTGCCCTCCTCCACCGCCACCCGCACTTCGTCGGCGTCGCGGCGCACGTCGAAGCGCGTGCCGGTGACGGTCACCGCGCCCAGGCCGGCGTCGACCACGAAGGGCCTGTCGGCGGCATGGGCGACGCTGAACATGGCCTCGCCGCGCTCCAGGGTCACGTCGCGGCGCAGGTCTCGGAAGCGTACCTGCAGGCGGGTATTGCCGTTGAGCTCCAGTTGGCTGCCGTCGGGCAGCTCCACCTGGCGGCGCTCGCCCAGGGCGGTGTGGAACTCGGCGCTGTAGTCGCGGCCCCAGCCGCTGAACAGCGCGACGCCGGCGGCCAGCCCGGCCACGCAGGCCGCCGCGGCGAACGCCGGCCAGCGCCGTCGGGTCTTTTGCGGACGCAAGGCGACCGGCTCGTCGGCAGCCAGTTCGCGCAGGCGCTGCGCCGGGATCAGGTCGGCGGCGCCCCACAGGCGCTGCAGCTGCTCGAATTCATGGCGGTGTTCCGGCGTCGCCAGCCAGGCGTCGAAGGCGGCCTGCTCGGCGGCGTCCAGGGCGCCGTCCTGCACCCGCGCGAACCAGCGGGCGGCGGCGTCGCGCGGGTGTTCGGTCAACGCCATGGGGCGCTCCCCGGCGAGGTGCTTGGGCTCGGTTTCACTGGCTGGTCCTTCATCACGGTGTGTCGCCCAGGCAGTCCCTGAGGTGGCGCAGGGTACGGATCATATATTTTTCCACCATGTTCCTGCTCAACCCCAGGCGCTCGGCGATTTCCGCCTGGGACAGCCCCTCCAGCTTCTGCCAGACGAATACCTTGCGGCAATTGGCCGGCAGTTCGGCCAGGGCGCGTTCGATGGAACTGGCCAGCTGTACCGCGTGCATGGTGGTCTCCGGGTCGCCGTCGGGCGCTTCGTGCTCGTCCAGGTGCTCCATGCCCACCGGCGGGTGCGCCTGCTCGCGGCGGAAGGCGTCGATGGCCAGGTTGCGCGCCGTGCGGTGCAGGTAGGCGCGCGGCTGCGCCACCGTGGCCTGCGGGGCTTCCAGCAGGCGCAGGTAGGTGTCGTGGGCCAGGTCCTCCGCCTCGTGCCGATTGCGCAGGCGGCGGGTCCAGGCTCCGATGAGCTCCTCGTAGTGTTCGAAGAGGCCAGGCTTGCGCGGGGGTTTGGCGGGCATGGGAGGAATAAACGCGAAGAATCAGCAAATGGTAATGCTTCCTGTTTTCCACGTGCAATCTCCGCCCGGCAACTTCCCGCGGCATTTCCCCGGCAAGCCTCCGGAACCCCGGGGCGCCTGCGCCCGTCAACCCATGTAGACGCAACGCAACGAGTAAGGAGCATCGAATATGAAAGGCACTGGCATCCTCCGCGGCGCCCTGCTCTGGGGCGCCCTGCTGGTATCCGCACCGCTGCTGGCGGCCGATGCCGGGGTGCAGGATTTCGTCAGCCGCGCCTCGGCCACCAGCCTGGCCAATGTGGGCGCGGCCAAGCTGGCGCTGAGCAAGAGCCGCTCGGCGGACGTGAAGACCTTCGCCGTCCACCTCATCGACGACAACACCAAGGCCCAGGTCCAGCTCAAGACCCTGGCCGAAAGCCGCCGGCTGCAATTGGCGGATGGGCCCGACGAGGCCAGCCGCGCCAGGCTGAAGGACCTGGAGGCGCGCCAGGACGACTTCGACGCGGCCTTCGCCAGCAGCCAGGTCCGCGCCCAGGAAGAGGCGCTGCAGCTGTTCAGCGAAGCGGCGCAACAGACCGAGGACGAGGACCTGCGGCAATTCGCCCAGAACAACCTGGCGGTGCTGCGCCTGCACCTGCAGATGGCCCGCCAGTTGGCCCAGGCCCACGGTTCCGGCTGAGCGCCGCGGCCATCCGAATCCCCGAACCCTCGTCGGGCGCCGGCCTCTGCCGAAGGAAACAGGCTAAACCTACTGGGGACGATCAACCGCGGACGGCGCCGGGCAACGCCCCGGACCAGGCCGCCCGAAGACACCACAGGAGAACCCCATGACCCCGCATCGATGGTTTCCCTCCCGCCGCCACGACGGCGTGGCCGAACTGCAGAACCTGGTCGACGAGCTGACGGCGCTGCTCGATGGCGGCCGCGAGCTGGCCGCCAAGGACATCCCCGCGTTCAAGGCGCGCCTGCGCCACCTGAGCGACGACTGCCAGGCCATCGGCGACCGCCTGGCCTACCAGGGCCGGCGCGCGCTGCGCCGTGGCGGCGACTACGCCAGCGAGCATCCCTGGCAGGTCGCGCTCATCCTCGCCGCCACCTGCGGGGCACTGGCCGCCGTCTGCCTGGTGAGCCGTCGGCGCTGAACCGGCGCCACGTCCGCCTCACTCTGCTCATCGACCTTCGAATCCCCCCTACGCGCCGCCCTCACGGGCGGCGCATTGGACGCTTTCGTCTTGCGTATTTTTAGTATGTAATTACATGCTACGTAGTACGGTACGAAATTACTGGAGCGGCCATGGCACGGGGCGGAATCAACAAGGCACTGGTACAGAAAGCACGCATGGCCATACTGGCCCGCGGGGAAAACCCGAGCATCGATGCCCTGCGCGTCGAGCTGGGCAACACCGGTTCCAAGACCACCATCCACCGCTACCTGAAGGAACTGGAGGCGGAAGCCGGCGGCACGACCGGACGCCCCCTCGCCTTCAGCGAGGAACTGGGCAACCTGGTCACTCAGTTGGCCGAGCGCCTGCAGCAGGAAGCCCGCGACTCGGTGGCCGAGGACCGCGCCCGGCTGTCCCGCGAGCGCCTGGACTACCAGCAGCAGGTCCGCAGCGCCCAGGCGCACATCGAGCAGCTACAGGCGCAGAACCAGGCATTGGAGGCGCAACTGCGGGAAACCCGCGAGCAGCTGGAACAGACGCGCCAGCAGAAGCACCAGGGCGAGCTGACCAGCGCGCGCCTGCGCCAGGCCGCCGGCGACCTGGAAAGCCGCCTGCGCGAGCGTGACGCGCAGATCGCCTCGCTGGAGGAAAAGCACAACCACGCCCGCTTCGCCCTGGAGCAGCAGCGCCAGGCCACGAAGGAACAGCGGGAACAGGAGCAACGCCAGCACCAGGCCCAGCTGCAGCAGCTGACGGAAGAACTGCGCCAGTCGCAGCAGCACCTGGCCGCGCGCCAGGACGAGCTGACGCGGCTGAACCGCGACAACGCGCGCCTGCTCACCGAGGCCCGCCTGCTGCGCGACCAGCAGCAGGAACAGCAGCAACAACTGGCCCGCCACGCCCTGGCGATGGAAGCCCTGCGCCAGGAGCGGGCCCAGGCCGACGGCGCCCGCTCGGTGCTGGAACAGCGCAACCAGGCCCAGGGCGAGGAACTGGCGCGCCTGGAACAGCACGGCCGCGAGCAGTCCCGGCAATTGCAGGCCCTGCAACAGCGCCTGCAGGAGCTGAGCCTGGCGCTGCGCGACGAAGCGCCGGGCGCGCCCTGAAGGGCCTTCTGCGACTTATTGCCGGTGGCGCCCCGCGTCTTGCCAGCTAGGCTATAGCGACCACCCGGGTTTCTTTCGCAGCGACCAGCAGCCTCCCGCAAGCCGGGACGTCGGCCCTGCCGGCGATTGGTCCAGCGGCTTTCCGGCCCCTTCGGCCGGGGGATTGCCCGGGGCGCTGAACAAGCGTGGACCTATCGCAACCGGCAAGGTATTCCGCAATGCACGATATCGATCCCGTTGAAACCCAGGAGTGGCTGGACGCCCTGGAGTCGGTGCTCGACCGCGAAGGCGAAGAGCGCGCCCACTACCTGATGACGCGCATGGGCGAGCTGGCCAGCCGCACCGGCACCCAGTTGCCCTACGCCATCACCACCCCGTACCGCAACACCATCCCGGTGACCCACGAGGCGCGCATGCCCGGCGACCTGTTCATGGAACGGCGCATCCGCTCGCTGGTGCGCTGGAACGCCCTGGCCATGGTGATGCGCGCCAACCACAAGGACCCGTCCCTGGGTGGGCACATCTCCACCTTCGCGTCCTCGGCGACGCTCTACGACATCGGCTTCAACTACTTCTTCCGCGCCCCCACCGAAGAACACGGCGGCGACCTCATCTACTTCCAGGGCCACGCCTCCCCCGGCATCTACGCCCGCGCCTTCATCGAGGGGCGCCTGAGCGAGGAACAGCTGGAGAACTTCCGCCAGGAGGTGGACGGCCACGGCCTGTCGTCCTACCCGCACCCTTGGCTGATGCCGGACTTCTGGCAATTCCCCACGGTGTCCATGGGCCTGGGGCCGATCCAGGCGATCTACCAGGCGCGCTTCATGAAGTACCTGGAAAGCCGCGGCTTCATCCCCCCGGGCCAGCAGCGCGTGTGGTGCTTCCTCGGCGACGGCGAGACCGACGAGCCCGAGTCCCTCGGCGCCATCTCCCTGGCCGGGCGCGAGAAGCTGGACAACCTGATCTTCGTGGTCAACTGCAACCTGCAGCGCCTCGACGGCCCGGTTCGCGGCAACGGCAAGATCATCCAGGAACTGGAAGGCGTGTTCCGCGGTGCCAGCTGGAACGTCATCAAGGTCATCTGGGGCCGTCTCTGGGACCCGCTGTTCGCCAAGGACACCGCCGGCCTGCTGCAGGCGCGGATGGACGAGGCGGTGGATGGCGACTACCAGAACTACAAGGCCAAGGACGGCGCCTACGTGCGCGAGCACTTCTTCGGCACCCGCCCGGAGCTGCTGGAGATGGTCAAGGACCTCTCCGACGAGGAAATCTGGAACCTCAACCGCGGCGGCCACGACCCCTACAAGGTCTATGCGGCCTACCACGCGGCGGTGAACCACAAGGGCCAGCCGAGCGTGATCCTGGCCAAGACCATCAAGGGCTACGGCACCGGCACCGGCGAGGCGAAGAACATCGCCCACAACATCCACGAGATAGACGTGGCCAGCCTGCGCGCCTTCCGCGACCGCTTCAACATCCCGATCCGCGACGCGGACCTTGAGAAAGTGCCCTTCTACAAACCCGAGCCCGGCAGCGCCGAGGCCAGGTACCTGGCCGAGCGCCGCGCCGAGCTGGGCGGCTCGGTGCCGCACCGCCCGGGCAACGCCTTCAGCGTGCCGGTGCCGCCGCTGGACACCCTCAAGGCCCTGCTCGACAGTACCGGCGACCGCGAAATCTCCACCACCATGGCCTTCGTGCGGATCATCTCGCAGCTGCTCAAGGACAAGGAAATGGGCCCCCGCATCGTCCCCATCATCCCCGACGAGGCGCGCACCTTCGGCATGGAGGGCATGTTCCGCCAGCTCGGCATCTATTCCTCGGTGGGCCAGCTGTACGAGCCGGTCGACAGGGAACAGCTGATGTTCTACCGCGAGGACAAGAAGGGCCAGATACTCGAAGAAGGCATCACCGAGGCCGGCGCCATGTCCTCGTTCATCGCCGCCGGCAACGCCTACAGCAACTACCGCCAGCCGATGCTGCCGTTCTACATCTTCTATTCGATGTTCGGCTTCCAGCGCATCGGCGACCTGGCCTGGGCCGCCGGCGACGCCATGGTCCGCGGCTTCCTGCTCGGCGGCACGGCCGGGCGCACCACCCTGAACGGCGAAGGCCTGCAGCACGAGGACGGCCAGAGCCACGTGCTCGCCTCGGTGATCCCGAACATCCGCACCTACGACCCGACCTACGCCTACGAGCTGGCGGTGATCATCCACGACGGCGCGCGGCGGATGCTGCAGGAGCAGGAAAACATCTTCTACTACATCACCGTGATGAACGAGAACTACCCGCACCCGGCGATGCCCGCCGGCGCGGAGGAAGGCATCATCCGCGGCATGTACCTGCTGGAGGAGGACAGGAAGGACGCCGCCCACCACGTGCAGTTGCTGGGCTCGGGCACCAT
This sequence comes from Pseudomonas sp. M1, assembly GCF_022760135.1. Classification (NCBI taxonomy): domain Bacteria; kingdom Pseudomonadati; phylum Pseudomonadota; class Gammaproteobacteria; order Pseudomonadales; family Pseudomonadaceae; genus Pseudomonas; species Pseudomonas sp. M1. Next base: position 3,301,986 of record NZ_CP094343.1, on the reverse strand, counting down.
CCTGCGCGAGGTGGAAGCCGCGGCGAAGATTTTGCGCGAGGACTTCGGCATCGGCGCCGACGTCTGGTCGGTGCCCAGCTTCAACGAGCTGCGCCGCGACGGCCTGGCCACCGAACGCTGGAACCGCCTGCACCCGGAGCAGAAGCCCAGGTTGAGCTACGTCGAGCAATGCCTGGAAGGCCGCAAGGGCCCGGTCATCGCCTCCACCGACTACATGAAGCTGTATGCCGAGCAGATCCGCCAGTGGGTGCCGGGCAAGGAATACAAGGTGCTGGGCACCGACGGCTTCGGCCGCAGCGACAGCCGCCGCAAGCTGCGCGACTTCTTCGAGGTGGACCGCCGCTGGATCGTCCTGGCCGCGCTGGAGTCCCTGGCCGACCGCGGCGACATCGAGCCCAAGGTGGTCGCCGAGACCATCGTCAAGCTCGGCCTCGACCCGAACAAGCGCAACCCCCTGGACTGCTGAGGAGAAGCATTGTGAGTGAGCTGATCCGCGTACCCGACATCGGCAACGGCCAGGGTGAAGTCATCGAGTTGCTGGTCAAGGTCGGCGACAAGATCGAGGCCGAGCAGAGCCTGCTGACCCTGGAGTCCGACAAGGCCAGCATGGAAATCCCCGCGCCCAAGGCCGGGGTGGTGAAAAGCATCAAGGTCAAAGTGGGCGACACCCTGAAGGAAGGCGACGAAATCCTCGAACTGGAGGCCGAGGGTGGCGCCACTGAAACCCAGGCCGAGGCACCCGCTCCCGCAGCCGAGGAACCCAAGGCGGCACCGGCCGCAGCGCCCGAGCCGGCGCCTCGGGCAAGCGGCGGCGGTGGCGTGCAGACCGTGCGCGTGCCAGACATCGGCAACGGCCAGGGCGAGATCATCGAGCTGATGGTCAAGGTCGGCGAGCGCATCGAGGCCGACCAGAGCCTGCTGACACTGGAATCCGACAAGGCCAGCATGGAAATCCCCTCGCCCGCCGCCGGCGTGGTCAAGGCCCTCAAGGTGAAGCTCGGCGACACCCTGAAGGAAGGCGATGAAATCCTCGAACTGGAGGCCGAGGGCGAGGCGGCCCTGGCTCCAGCACCCTCGGTACCGGCAGCGTCGGAAGCACCTGCGCCGGAAGCCAAGCCCGCCGCCGCGCCGGCGAAGGCCGAGGCGCCGCCACCGGTAGGCGCGCCCAGCCGCGACGGCGCCAAGGTCCATGCCGGCCCCGCCGTGCGCATGCTGGCCCGCGAGTTCGGCGTCGAGCTGGCCGAAGTGCAGGCCACCGGCCCGAAAGGCCGCATCCTCAAGGAAGACGTGCAGCTGTTCGTCAAGCAGCAGCTGCAACGGCCGAAAGGTGCGGTGGCAGGCGCCGGCGGCGCGGGCATCCCGCCGATCCCGGAAGTCGACTTCGGCAAGTTCGGCGAAGTGGAAGAAGTGGCCATGACCCGCCTGATGCAGGTCGGCGCCGCCAACCTGCACCGCAGCTGGCTGAATGTGCCCCACGTGACCCAGTTCGAGTCGGCCGACATCACCGAGGTGGAAGCCTTCCGCGTGGCGCAGAAGGCGGTGGCGGAAAAGGCCGGCACCAAGCTGACCATCCTGCCGATCCTGCTCAAGGCCTGCGCGCACCTGCTGAAGGAACTACCGGACTTCAACAGCTCCCTGGCCCCCAGCGGCAAGGCGCTGATCCGCAAGAAGTACGTGCACCTCGGCTTCGCCGTGGACACCCCGGACGGCCTGCTGGTGCCGGTGATCCGCGACGTCGACCGCAAGAGCCTGCTGCAGTTGGCCGCCGAAGCCGCCGAACTGGCGGAAAAGGCGCGCACCAAGAAGCTCTCGGCCGACGCCATGCAGGGCGCCTGCTTCACCATCTCCAGCCTCGGCCACATCGGCGGCACCGGCTTCACGCCGATCGTCAATGCGCCGGAAGTGGCGATCCTGGGCGTGAGCAAGGCCACCCTGCAGCCGGTGTGGGACGGCAAGGCCTTCCAGCCGCGGCTGATGCTGCCGCTGTCGCTGTCCTACGACCACCGGGTGATCAACGGCGCCGCCGCCGCGCGCTTCACCAAACGCCTGGGCGAACTGCTGGGGGACATCCGAACGCTGCTGCTGTGATCCGCGCCGCCCAACCTTCCGGAAACGACCCGTAGGATGGTGTTGAGCGAAGCGATACCCATGCGGTCATGGCGATGGGTATCGCTTCGCTCAACACCATCCTACGAAAAGCCCCTGACGCCTATGGTGTTATCCGCCCTACGCCCCCGCCGGCTGGCGCCGCATTATCCCCCCACTCCGAACGCCCTCTCCCTCCGGGAGAGGGCTGGGGTGAGGGCAACGGACGCCACCCGCACTCCACTGCCAACCTCCTTCCCTCTAACCCCCATGCCCCAAAGCGAACCGCCCCCATCGACTATGCTTCCCGATAACGGGGCCGCGCCGCCCTTGATGCGCGCCACCTGAGCGGGCCGCAAGCCTAAGCCGGAGCCTGTCGACGCCGTGTTAGCCAGCCCTGCCCTGACCGCCTTCATCGCCCCCAGCGGCCCTGCCCTGCGCTTCGCCGGCAAGACCCTGCTGGCCGGCGGCATCGCCCTCTGGCTGTCCTTCCGCCTGGACCTGGAACAGCCGCAATGGGCGCTGATGACGGTGTTCATCGTGTCCCAGCCGCTGTCCGGGATGGTCGTCGCCAAGGGCCTGTTCCGCCTGCTCGGCACTTTGGTCGGGACCAGCATGGCGGTGCTCATCATGGCCCTGTTCGCCCAGACGCCCTGGCTGTTCCTGCTGGTGGTGGCACTGTGGATGGGCCTGTGCACCGCCGCCTCGACCCTGCTGCGCAACCACGTCTCCTACGCCTTCGTGCTGTCCGGCTACACGGTGGCGATCATCGCCCTGCCGGCGATCAACGTGCCGCTGCAGGTGTTCGACCAGGCCGTGGCGCGCTGCACGGAAATCTGCCTGGGCATCGTCTGCGCCTCGGTGGTCAGCGCCACCCTGTGGCCGCAGCGGGTCGAGGAAAACCTCGCGCGGGTCGCCCGCGAAACCCTGGACGCCGCTCTGCAGGCGGCAGCCAACGCGTTGCGCGGCCAGGCCCGCGAGCCGGAGGGCATCCTCCAGTTGCTCGGCCGGATCGTCGCCGCCGACGCCCAGCGCGACCACGCCTGGTTCGAAGGCCACCAGGGCCAGCGCCGCGCGCTGGCCTTGCGCACCCTGTCGCGCGACGTGCTGAGCCTGCTGCGCACCGCCCGCGGGGCGTCGCGCCAGCGGCAGGTGCTCTCGCCCGAAGCGCAAGCGCAGTTGCAACCCTGGCTCGACGAGCTGCTGACACTGCTGCCGCGCCACACCCCCGAACAGTTGCAGGCGCTGCGCGACCGCCTGCTGCAGGCCAGCGCCGACGAGGCCCTGGACAACGACCTGCGCTATTGCCTGGCGCGCTGCGCGGTGTTGCTGATCAAGGTCGAAGCCGCCGAAAAGGCCGCCGCCGGGGTGGCCAGCGGCGAGTTCAGCGGCGCCGCCAGCAGCGGCCTGTCCTGGCACCGCGACTGGCTGATGGCGCTGTTCTACGGTCTGCGCAGCGCCCTGGCGCTGCTGGGCATCGCCGCCTTCTGGCTGGCCAGCGCCTGGCCGGCGGCGGTGGGCGGCATGCTCATGGCCGGCATCCTCTGCAGCCTGTTCGCCAACCGCGACAACGCCGTGGAGCTGAGCATGAGCTTCCTGCGCGGCATCCTCTACGCGCTGCTGGCCGCCATAGTGGTGGACCAGTGGCTGCTGCCGCAGTGGAACGGCTTCCCCCTGCTGTGCATGGCCCTGGGCGTGCCGCTGTTCTTCGCCGCCCTGGGCATGGCCGGGCCGCCGGCGCTGATCGGCACCGCCACCACCTTCGCCATCCAGTTCATCACCTTCATCGCGCCGCGCAACGACATGCACTACGACTTCGCCAGCCTGCTCAACTCGGCCCAGGCCACGGTGATCGGCGTGGGCTTCGCCGCCATGGTGTTCCGCCTGCTGGCGTTGCCGCCGGACTGGGTGATCCGCCGCCTGGGCCAGGCCATGGCGCTGGACCTGGGGCGCCTCACCCGCTACCCGCTGGACCAGGCGGAAAGCTGGTTCGGCGGGCGCATGGCCGACCGCCTGATCCGCCTGGCGCGGCACTACGCGCTGCTGCCCCAGGCCATGCAGCGGCGCTGGCTCGACGGCCTGCTGGCGCTGGACATGGGCAGCGAACTGCTGCACCTGCGCCACTGCCTGGCCGGCGCCCGCGGCGTGCTGCGCAAGCGCCGGCAGGCCTTCCTCGACAACCTGGGCGACCTGTTCCAGGCCGGCCCGGCGCCGGGGCGCGAGGCGCGCCTGGACGCACTCTGCGACGAACTGGACGCCGCCCTGCGCAGCGACCCCGGCCACCAGGCCGAGAACAACCGCCTGGCCCGCGCCGCGCTGCGCCAGTTGAGCAACACCTGGCGCGCCTGGTGCCACCTGGAGGACGAGCATGGCCCTGGTTGAACAGCCCCTGGGCGGCGTCTACGTCAGCCCGATGTTCCTCTACGCGCTGCTCGCCCTGGCCCTGACCATCGCGCTGCGCAAGCTGCTGCAGGCCACGCCGGCGGGGCGCTGGATCTGGCACGAGGCGCTGTTCGACTGCGCCCTGTTCACCCTGCTGCTGGCCGCCGTCACCTGGTGCGCCGGCGTCGTCAACGGATAACGAGGAGCGTTGCGTGCGAGGCTTCCTGCGAGTGCTGACCACCCTGCTGGTGGTCGCCGCCGCCGTGCTGGCGGGGCTCTGGCTGTGGCGCTACTACATGCTCTCGCCCTGGACGCGGGACGCCCGGGTGCGCGCCGACGTGGTGGTGATCGCCCCGGACGTGTCCGGCTGGGTCACCGAGCTGCCCATCGTCGACAACCAGAAGGTCAAGGCCGGCGACCTGTTGATGCGCATCGACCGCGACCGCTACCAGGCCAACCTCGACCAGGCCCGCGCCCTGGCCGAGACGCGCAAGCAGGAATACCTGCTGCGGCAGAGCGAAGCCAACCGCCGCAAGCGCCTGACCAGCGCGGCGATCAGCGCCGAGGACCGCGAGACCGCGCAGCTCAACGCCAACATCGCCAACAGCCAGTACCAGGAAGCCCTGGCCGCGGCGCGCCTGGCCGAGATCAACCTGCAGCGCAGCGAGGTGCGCGCCCCGCGCGACGGCCAGGTGACCAACCTGCGCCTGGCCCAGGGCAACTACGCGCAGACCGGCCAGGCCGCCATGGCCCTGGTGGACCAGGGCTCGTTCTACGTCACCGCCTACTTCGAGGAAACCAAGCTGCCCGGCATCCACGTCGGCCAGCGCGCGCGGGTGACGCTGATGAGCGGCGAACGCGTGCTCAAGGGCCGGGTGCAGAGCATCAGCAGCGGCATCACCGACCGCAACGCCCTGCCCGACACCCAGCTGCTGGCCAACGTCGAGCCGACCTTCAACTGGGTGCGCCTGGCCCAGCGCATCCCGGTGCGCATCGAACTGCTGGAAGTGCCGAAGGACATCCACCTCAGCGCCGGCATGACCGCCACGGTCAATATCGAGGCCAGCCCTTAGAGCATCGCGAACGAGATCCGCTCCTACGCCGCCCCGCCCGCACCATTCCCTGTAGGAGCGGGCCCTGCCCGCGAATCGCGCGCAGGGCGCGCTCCTACAAGCCGCGCCGGGGTGCTCTTCGTAGGATGGGTTGAGCTTGCGAAACCCATGCGGTCATGGCGATGAGTATCGCTTCGCTCAACACCATCCTACGGGCATTGTGTTTGCCGGAGGGGTAGGAGCGGACTCCGTCCGCGATCGAACCCACACGCTCAACGCCGCCAGGCACACCCCAGCGCGCTGAGCGCCAGCACCGCCGCAGCGCCGGCGTAGGCCCAGAAGGCCGGCACCAGCGGCAGCAGCACGCCGGCCAGCATAGGCCCCAGGCCCGCGCCTATGTCGCGCCAGACGGCGTTGCCGGCCAGGGCCTGGATGCGGTTCTGCGGGTTGCGCTGGGCCACCAGGGTCATCACCAGCGGCAGCTGCAGGGCGCGCAGCAGCAGGACCAGGAAGGCGCCGACGAACAGCCAGTGGCTGCCGAAGACCAGCAGCGCCGCCGAAGTCGCCAGGGACAGCGTCACCAGCATGCGCAGCGCGCCGAAGTGGTCGGCCAGGCGGCCGCCGAAGGGGCTGAAGAGCATCTCGCTGAGGTAGCGCACCGCCATCAGGATGCCCGCCACCAGCACGCCGGTGCCGCCCAGGTGGCTTTCCGCGTACAGCGACAGGCCGAAGATGAACAGGCCGTCGAGGGTCACGCCCTCGATGAAGGACCAGGTGGCGATGCTGTCCGGCAGGCGCAGGCGGCGCCCGCTCGGGGTATGCAGGTCGTGCCCCCGGGCCGGCAGCGAGCGCGCCCGCCACAGGCCCAGCAACGCGCTGGCGAAGAGCACGAAGAACACGCTGCGCGGCCCCCAGGCCTGGGCCATGAGCGCCGCCAGCGGCAGCGCCAGCATTGGCCCGATGGAAATGGTCGCCCGCGAACGCCCGGCGCGGCGCGCGGCGCCCTGGGCCTCGGCGGTGGCCAGGGTCTGGGTGCTGAGGTTGAAGCTGGCGTAGCTCAGGCCCCACATCAGGCGCAGCACCAGCAGCGCGGTGACGCCGGAGAGCGTCGCATACCCCAGCGCGCACAACGCCGAGGCGCAGGCCGCCAGGCTGCAGGTGGCGCGGTCGCCGTGGCGGGCGTAGAAGCGCACCACCCAGCCGTAGCCGACGATGCGCACCAGGCGGTTGGCCGCCAGCAGGATGCCCGCCTGGGCCAGGCTGACGCCGAAGTCGGCGGCGTACATGGGCAGCAACAGGTAGAGCACCACGTCGCCGGGCAGGCACAGGCCCAGGACCTGGGCGGCGCGGCGGGAATCGTTATCGGCGCGGCGCAGGCGCGGCTGCGCGGGGTCTGACGACATGGTCCCTCCCGGACGACAAGGCAAGCGCGCACCTTACCCGATGCGCGCCCGTCTGCCGAGCCAGAAGGCTTTAGATGCCGCAGCCACAGGTTGAAGATTTTGTTGGCTCAGACAACCTTGCAAGAAAATTCTTCGACACGAAAGGTAAACGCTGCAATCCAAGACAGGAACTTTCACGGTCAACCCTAAAAACTCCTCAAAAAGTTACACCCAGTAATCCCTATCCATTAGAACCAAACAGAAAATTCACACACCTAATACTTTTCGTACAAAGAAGTGGATAATCACCTGGCAAGTCGTCAATTGAAAAATCCGCCGACCTGCCACAATCTGAAACGACGCAATTCTTCATTGAGGGCGCCGCAAGGCAGTCTGTAACCCGGAAAAAGGAAAGCTATCGGACACAACAGCAAGGGACATTGCCATGAAAGAAAAACAGACGACAAAAATATGGTTGAGCCCAGAAGACCAAGAAGCACTGACCGATCATGTCATCACCTGTGTTACCGAGAAGAACAAAGACGCAGTCGAAAAGGCCATTATCTGGATGCGCCAGGCCCTTGAGGTGGTCCAGGTAAGCATTCTCCAGATAAGCGGAGGCGAAACGCCAGCACTTATTTTGTCGATAGAGTCGGCCCGCCACTCGGACGGCATTGCAGAGAGCCATCCGCCCTATGCGTCCAATATCACTCCACGCTCATTGATCCCTTTAATGAAAAGCCCTTCCTCGCGTTGGTGGAAAGCGGCAAAGCCGCCGGGCCCGGAGTCAATCGGCCATGGCAGCGCCGAAGGAAAGTCCCTCCATGAGTTCATCTACCTTCCCCCACCCTGTCAGAAGTCAGCGAAGACAAACTCGGCAGTCATCTGTTCGGTCCTGACGGAAAGCCACCAACTGGATGATACAGACAAATACGTTATCAGTGCCTTAGCTCCGGCCATTCGGACCGCGTTGGTCGAATGCCTGCACGCCCGTGGCAGTCCTTTATCCGACCGCGAACTCGAGGTACTGAAGTGGTCCGCCATGGGGAAAACAGCATGGGAAATAGGACAGCTGATTTCTATCTCGGAGCCCACCGTGAAGTTTCACTTCTCGAATATCTACAAGAAACTCCAAGTCACCTCTCGCGCACAAGCCTTGAGCCACGCGATCAGCCACGGCTGGATATAGCCAGCCAGCACCGATCAGGAAAACAAGGAGAAAAAACCTTGATAGAAAACATTCTCGCGGAAATACACAAGGCCAGCACAATCGAGGAACTGAACACACTCAGAGTAAAATACCTAGGAAAGTCAGGGTTAATTACCAGAGAACTCAGTCGCCTCAAAGAGCTGCCCGAAGCAGAGCGAGCATCGGTGGCCGCAGGTCTCAATGAGTTGAAGAGAAACTGCCTAGGTGCGATAGAAATCCAGAAGGACAATCTAGCGACGGCAGCCAGGTTGCAAGCCCTGAACGACCAGTCCGTGGATGTCACCCTCCCTGGTGCCGCGCTCTCCTGTGGAGGCCTGCACCCTCTAACCCGCACCATCGGCCGGTTGCTGGATATCTTCCAGTCGCTGGGATACGAAGTTATCGCGGGCCCGGAACTGGAAAGCGACCACTACAACTTCAAATCGCTCAACTTCCCCGACGACCACCCCGCCAGAGACACCCAGGATACGTTCTGGACTCACGACGGCCGTCTGCTCAGAACACACACCAGTTCGGTCCAGGTGCGCTACATGGAGACCCACGCCCCACCCTTCAGGGTCGTCTCCCCCGGCAAGGTGTTTCGCAACGAGGCGGTAGACCAGACCCATGAAGCCCAGTTTCATCAATTGGAAGCTCTGGTAGTGGGCGAGGGCATCAGCATGAGTGACTTGCGGGGCGCCATCAACGCCGTAGCGACAGCCCTGTTTGGTGACAGCGCGAAAACCCGCCTTCAACCCTCCTACTTTCCCTTCGTCGAACCCGGGGCCGAATTTTCAGTCTGGTGGCACAACCCTCGCAGCGGCCAGCAGGAATGGCTGGAACTCGGCGGTTGCGGGATGGTGCATCCCAATGTTCTAGAGGGCGTCGGCTATCGAAACGTCAGCGGGTTCGCCTTCGGCCTGGGTATCGAACGCCTTGCAATGATTGCCTATGGAATTCCAGACATTCGCTACTTCCATCAGAATGACACTCGTTTCCTCCGCCAGGTTCGGGGGACAGCCGTATGAAAGTGCCCTATTCCTGGCTGGCCGAATGGGTGCCAGGCCTGCCCTCTCCCGCCGAGACTGCCGAACTGCTTTGTGGCATTGGCTTGAATGTCGAGAGGAGCATCCAACTCGCCGGCCTCCCCCGAACAGCCGTTGTCGTCGAAGTGGAAACGCTCGCGCCACTGGCGCCAAATCTGACACCCAGGCCGGTAAAACTCCGGGACGGAAACACAACCCATACAGTTCTCAGCGACTTGCCCGATCTCACCGAGGGCGACCGAGTTGGCGTCGTCTTCCTTCCTCCCGAATCCGTAACGACACCGCCCCCGGACTTGCCGGGAAGCAGAACACCCGCGACCTTGGCGTCGATCTGCACGACAGCGGACGTAGCGCTGCCGGAGACTGGAAAACAAACCTTGAAGTTCGGCGCCGATATGTCGCCTGGCATGAAATTGGACTGGCCTCCCGAGGTCGTATTCGAGTTGGAAGTCACGCCCAACCGCGCTGACGCCCTGAGTATCCTGGGCGTCGCTCGCGATCTTGCCGCCAAACTGCAAATCCCGTACAAGAACCCAGCCCCCGCACCAGCCAGTGCGCCGCAAAAACCGTTACGCCTCTACACCGACGCGCTTTGCAAGCGTCTCGTCGCCTCAAGCATTGACGAAGTCAGGCCCGCCCCCAGCCCGATCTGGCTTCAACGCCGCCTGGTCGCCCTAGGCCTGGCACCGGAGAACAACGTCAGCGACATCACCCGCTACGTCACCTTCGAGTTGGGCCAGCCGCTCCAGGCCTACGACCGAAAGCAGGACATGATCTCGATTGCCGTTCGACGGGCGTCCCCCAAAGAGAGCCTGGAGTTGGGAAACGGCACAACCGTTCAACTCACTTCATCCGATATGGTGGTAAGCGCCCAACTCTCCTCTCGGCGCCATGAAGTCATTGGCCTGGCGGGAGTGGTGGTGGGCATGTCGAGAAAAATCAACGATAGCACCACCTCCCTGCTTCTGGAGGCGGCGAACTACGATGCGCAGGCCGTCCGCAGATGTGCCAGGAGACACAAGTTGGGTAGCGATGCCCAGTACCGCTTCGAGCGAGGGGTCGACCCGAATCTGGCTCCCATCGCATTGGCCCGCGCGGCAGCGCTGATCGTGGAACTGGCGGGCGGCAACAGGAGTGAATGCATGGTGGACACAGGAACGGACGTCATTCGCGCGCCAATCCACTACCGTCCCTCCCGACTTCTACAGATAGCGGCCCTGGATGTTCCAGAGGAGATTCAGCAGCGGCTGTTGGGCAGCCTAGGGTGTGTCATTTCGCCCGCAAAGTGGACCTGGGAGGTTATCCCACCCACTTGGCGGTTCGATCTACAGCACGAAGAAGATCTGGTGGAAGAGATTGCCAGACTCGTTGGTTATGAGCACATCCCGGAAACACTGCCGAAGCTGGACTTCACGCCAGGAATCAACGACTGCACTCATCGCGCGATTCGCGGCTGGATGGCCGCCTCGGGTTTCCAGGAGGTGATAAATTACGCGTTTATCAGCCCCCAGGAGCATCAGGTATTCGATGCCGAGGGGATGCGCGTAGCACTCACCAAACCCCTCAGCAATGAAAAATCCGTACTGAGAAACAGCTTATGGCCGGGGTTGCTGGAGTTGGCCAGGAACAATCACCAGCAAACCGACCTCATGCTATTCGAAATCGGCCATGTCTTCGGCAAGCAGGAAAAAGAAAAGATCGGGCTGCTGGTATGCGGCCATTTCGAGGCACCTTCCTGGCTCCCTGGAAGGAAAGTGGATTTCTTCTTGTTGAAAGGAATCCTGCAATCCTTGGCCGCTAGCGCCAATATCAGCCTCGACTGGCGCCCGGCGACGGTACCTGGTCTACACCCGTGCATCACGGCCAGCATAGGCTACGGTGGCAAGGTCATTGGCCATGCGGGGCGAATCCACCCGAGCCTGGAAGACAGGCTTGGGCGAAAAGAAATCTATCTGGCGGAACTCGATCTGCCCCTGCCAAGCAATCCATCGACATTCTCAAGTCTCCAGCGCCACCCCGCCGCGGAACGGGACATTTCGGTATTACTGCCAAGAGGCTACGAATATCGGATACTGGAACAACTGATCAAGATGTCTAGCGCGCCCCTGCTGGAAGAAATCCGCCTATTTGATCGCTATGAAGGGGAAAACCTGCCAGCAGGAACGATGAGTCTGGGGGTACGCCTCTCGTTCAGGCACCCGGAACGTTCACTGACCGAAGCAGACATAGTTGAGTTAATGAGGAAAACAAGGGAGGCCATTCTGGGAGAAGGAATCTCACTTCGAGAATAGCGAAGTCACCATTTCCTGCTCTTTTACGGCGGACGTCGCCAAGTTTCCTGCAAGTCCAGCTGCTCAACGGGCGGAATATGCACCTCATAACGAAGTGCATATTCCGCCCCCAATACTTACCCTTCTACTTCAACACCAACCGAGGGGCACAGAAAATCGATGTGATATCCGGAAACACCGTCACCAATTGCCAGGTGAATACCCTCTATACCCTCATTCAACTGGGAGTTTCTGGCATAGTCGATTTTCTCCTCGATCGCTTCATTCACACCTATCGCAAACTCTGTTACCAACTCTTGACGATCACCACCCAAAATTCGCAGGAAATCTACTTGTTCCTCGGCATCAATGCAAAATGACGTCACCTTATTGTCAGTGACGATCATTTTTACCGAGTTGGCGGCGGCCACTTTCTGCACGAATGCATCCACGTCACGAGTGGAGTTTTCATAAGGGAGTCGCCCCGTCGGACGCATGACTGAAAGCACGCCTGATACCAAAAACTCACCACTCACCCAAAAGGGCGCGGCCTGCTTCCTATGCAAATGCGCGTGGTGCACTTCGAAGAACTCCGCTACCGAATGAACGAAGGGCCCCTCGACACTCTTGAGCAGCGCGTAAGGCTTGACCGAGCTGTCCAGATCGACCCAGCCATCGGCACCCTGCCCACAAAGTCGCAAACGAGAAGAGGTTTCCATCATTTCCGCTGCAATGCATTGTTTTTCCAATGCGTTTTTGAAATCGCTGGCGCACATGAGATCGAAGGAATAGAGGGCGGTTTCCAGCGAAGCATCGAAGACGTGAAGAGCGCAAAAGACCATCCGCGACTCCGGATACTGTGCAGCCAAATCATGCGAACGGATTGCTGCGGCATCACTGAATGAAAAAACCACGGAGCATTGCGGAGCACGCGATAACTCAGCCAAATTTGCCGTTGGCCAACCCTGCTCGGAAACCAGCGAATTAAACGTCTCGTTGTCGCTAAGGATGATGACTTCACTCGAGTCGAATAGATCAAGAATTCCATTTTGTCTATGCATCTCACATCTCCTCCACTAGTGAGGGAGGCTTTCGCCTCCCTCACATTCAGCACTCAGATGGACGTCTCGTCATGCGCAGGCGACCAGGAAAGCGGCGGCCAACTAAACCCCGAGGCGTCCAGAGCATCACTGTTTTGATTTTTCATGTTTTCAGTCTCCAGTTGATTTTCTTGATTAAGCCAGGCACAGAACCAGATCAGCGCCCGACGGAAACCAACGTAATTCTCTATAGAGAACTTTCCAACTATCCGATCGAACAGGAAGGAGGCGAAACAAAAAATCTCAACAGCCCGCCAGCTATAGATATCAACAAGGAACAATAAACCCATGATATTGGAAGACACTTGAAAGTACTGACAGGAGGTTTCCTCCATAAGCCCCGGATTATTGGAGAATCCTGAGGGGATTTCACTCTGGTGTGATAACGCTCATTCGTGCTGATGTCCGATGGCCCGTTATTCCATGAGTGACTCGGACTCGCTTCGTGCCAGGGCGTGTGGAGAGCATGAATAGCAGCGTTATCCGGCTGCCAGTATCTGCCGGCTCCGCCCCTGGCAATGGCCGCCATGGATGGATAGCCAGGCCCAAAGCGCACCGCTCCGTCCGCTCAGGGGGGAGTACTCAGGATCGTCGGATGAGGCCAGCAGGCGGATATCGAAATGGCCATCCGATTGCCACCCCGCTATAGTGCTGCCTGCAACGCCTGGCCTATTCCTGCAGGCACTCAGGAAGCGACTGGTCCTTCCAACCCCGCTCAGCCCATCCCCTGCTCGTACACCGCCAGGTGCACGAAGGCCGCCTGCAGCAGCGGCAGGTCCAGCCCGGCCGCCTGGCCGCGGCCGAGCAGGTCGCCGATGATCTGCTCGGCTTCCACCGGGCGGCCGCCGACCAGGTCGCGGTACATCGACGAGGTCTGCGGCGAGCCGTGCAGGGTCAGCTGCCGGCGCGCCTCGGCGAGGAAGGCATCGCGCGGTTCCAGGCCCACCGCGCGGACCACCGCCACCACCTCGTCCAGCAGGCGGTTGACGAAGGCCTCGCCCTGGGGCGCGGCGACCACCGAGCCGACGTTGCCGCGCATCAGGCAAGTGATGCCGCCCAGGGCGGCCAGCAGCACCCACTTCTCCCACATCTCGCGGTGGATGTCGGGGCTCAGGCGGGCGTCGAAGCCGGCGTCCTGCAGCAGTGCGTCCAGGCGCAGGATGCGCTCGCTGCGGGCGCCGTCCATCTCGCCGTAGGAGAGTTCGTTGAGGGTGCCGTACTGGACGATGCGGCCGCGCTCGTCCAGGGTGCTGGCGATCTTGCACACGCCGCCCAGCAGCGGCCCGCGGCCGAAGTGATCGACGATGGCGTCGACCTGGTGCATGCCGTTGAGCACCGGCAGGATCATCGTGCCCGGCCCCACCGCCGGGGCGATGTCGCGCAGCGCCGCCTCCAGGGCGTAGGCCTTCACCGTCAGCAGGATGAGGTCGTAGGGCCCGTCCAGGTGCTCGGCGCCGACCAGTTGCGGCGTCAGCACGAAATCGCCATGGGGGCTGAACACCTGCAGCCCTTCCTGCTGCAACTGGTGCGCCCGCCCGGCGCGCACCAGGAAGGTCACGTCGCGCCCGGCCCGGGCCAGGCACGCGCCGAAGAAACCACCCGTGGAACCCGCCCCGACCACCAGAATGCGCATGGCCCACCCTCCTCGGCTGCCCGGCGCGATGGCGCCGGCTCATTGCCTGTATATAGACGCAGTGCCGGGAAAATGCATGGCCTAGCCCGTCCGCCGGCGGTACAGGCTGCGCGCCAGGGCGTCGAGGGCGAAGCCCAGGGCGCCGATCAGCAGGACCATGGCCATCAGTTCCGAGTAGGCCAGGCGGTCGCGGGTGTCGAGGATGTAGTAGCCCAGCCCGGCGCTGACGCCGAGCATCTCGCAGGGCACCAGGACGATCCAGAGGATGCCGATGGCCAGGCGCACGCCGGTCAGCACGTGGCCGAGCACGCCGGGCAGGATCACCTTGCGCAGCGTCTCCCAGGGCGTGGCGCTGAGGCTGCGGGAAAGCTGCAGCCAGCGCGGGTCGAGCTGGCGCACGCCGGCGGCGGTGTTGAGCAGGATCGGCCAGACCGCGGCGAAGGCCAGCAGGAAGTAGATCGGCTGGTCGCCCACGCCCATCAGCATCACCGCGATGGGCATCCACGACAGCGGCGAGATCATCCGCAGGAACTGGAAGGCCGGCGTGGTGGCCGCCTCCAGGCTGCGCGAGGCGCCCACCAGCAAGCCCAGGGGCACGCCCACCGCCAGCGCCAGGAGCAGGCCGAGCAGCACGCGCCTGAGGCTCACCAGCACGTGCTGGTACAGCTCCGCGCGGCCCAGCAGCTCGCCCAGGCTGGCCAGGGTGGCCTGGGGCGAGAACAGCTGGCCCAGGCCGTCGCCGCCGAACAGGTGCACGCCGCTCCACCACAGGCCGAGCAACGCCAGCAGCCCGGCCAGGCCCAGCAGCCAGTGGCGGCGGCCGGAGAGTGCCGGCGCCGTCACGTGGCGATCTCCTCGCTGCGCGCGAAGCCCTCGGGCAGGCCGAAGGCGCCGAGGCCGCCGACCTGGGCCAGGGCGTTGCGCACGAAGCGGTCGTCCACCAGGTCCTGCGCGGTGTGCGCCGGGTCCAGCGCGGCGAGGAAGCCCTTGTCGCCCTGGATCAGGGTGTCCTTCAGGCGCCTGACCAGTTCCTCGGTGTAGCTGGGGAACGGGTACGGCTGGAAGTCGATGCGCTCCTCGTGCCAGTCGGCGTGGCGGATGGCGCCGTCGGCCAAGTACTTCTCGCGCTCGCCGGGCGCCGGGGCCAGCACCCGGCCGAGCAATTCCGGCGCGTGCGGGGTGTAGCGGTTGGCGCCGTCCTTGGACAACAGCTTCGCCGCCTCGGCGCGGTTGTCACGGGTCCACAGCTGGGCCTTGACGATGGCGTTGACCACCTTCTGCGACCACTCCGGGCGGCCGTTCAGGTCGTGCTCGTGCATGAACACCACGCAGCAGGCGTGGTTGCGCCAGACGTCGCCGGTGAAGCGCTGGATGCGCCCGACCTTGAGGTTCTCCGCCAGGGCGTTGAACGGCTCGGCGACGATGTAGCCGGCGATGCGCCCGCCGGCCAGGGCCGGCGGCATGTCCGAGGGCGGCAGCACCACCAGGTTGACCTCGTTGGCCGCCAGCGCCGCGTCGGCCGGCTTGCTCACCGCCGCCAGGCCGTTGTCGCGCAGCAGTTGCTGCAGCACCACGTTGTGGATCGAGTACCAGAACGGGATGGCCAGGGTGCGTCCGCCCAGCTGCTTCACCTCGGTCACGTCCGGCGCCACGGTCAGGCCGGAGCCGCCGACGTGGTTCCAGGCCACCACCTTGGCCGGCACCTTGCTGCCGTAGCGGGCCCAGACGGTCATCGGCGACAGCAGGTGGATGACGTTGACCTGCCCGGAGATGAAGGCCTCGATCACCTGCGCCCAGCTGCGCAGCAGCACCGGGCGCTCGGCCTTGATGCCCTCGGCCTCGAACAGGCCGTTGGCGTGGGCCACCAGCAACGGCGTGGCGTCGGTGATCGGCAGGTAGCCGATGCGCACCGGGGCGTCCGGCTCGCTGGCGGCGCGGGCGCGCAGGCTGGTCAGCAGCGGCAGCGCGCCGGCTGCGGAGAGCAGCGCAGCGAGTTTGAGAATGTCACGTCGAGAATGAGTGGGATCGTCCAGGCACATGGGCAGCCTCCGGCGCAGGGTGGGAATTCGCGTGGGATCGGCTCGCCCGCCGTAGGGTTTTGAGGATCTCGACCCGCAGCGCGCCCAGTTCCTCGACCAGCTCCGCACGGGGTTGCGGCAGGTCGATGCGCCATTCGCCCAACGTCCGCGCCGGGGTGTCGCCCAGTAGCAGGATGCGTTCGGAGAGCAGCAGGGCCTCGTCGATGTCGTGGGTGATGAGCACGGCGGCGGTGCGCCGTTCGTGGATCACCTGCAGCAGCAGTTGCTGCATGTCGGCGCGGGTCACTTCGTCCAGCGCGCCGAAGGGTTCGTCCAGCAACAGCACCTGCGGCTGGCGCGCCAGGCAGCGGGCCAGCGCGGCGCGCTGGGCCATGCCGCCGGAAAGCTGCGCCGGCAGGTAGCCGCGCGCCTGTTGCAGGCCGACCGCGGCGATCGCCTGGTCGACGCGCTGGTGCAGCGTGGCCTTGTCCAGCTTCGGCTGGCGGGCGAAGTCCAGGCCGAAGGCGACGTTCTTCTCCAGGCTCAGCCAGGGCAGCAGGCTCGGGTCCTGGAAGGCCACGGCGACGCACGGGTGCGGGCCGTCGATGGCCTCGCCGAGCAGGCGCACGCCGCCCGCCGCCGGCTTCTGCAGCCCGGCCAGCACGCGCAGCAGGCTGGAC
Organism: Pseudomonas sp. M1; assembly: GCF_022760135.1. Lineage (NCBI taxonomy): Bacteria > Pseudomonadati > Pseudomonadota > Gammaproteobacteria > Pseudomonadales > Pseudomonadaceae > Pseudomonas > Pseudomonas sp. M1. The sequence continues at coordinate 3,285,149 of NZ_CP094343.1, read as the reverse complement.
TTGCCGACACCGCTGGGGCCGAGGATGGACACCACCTCCCCCGGTGCCAGGCTCAGCTCGAAGCCTTCCAGCACGCTGCGCCAGCCCTTGCCCTCGGGGTAGCCCAGGGCGACGCCGGCGGCCTGCAGCAGCACCTCGCTCATGCCCGCGCCTCCTGGCGCTGCAGCTCAGTGCGCAACTGCACCAGGCTGGGCGTGACGATGGGCACGAAGGCCGACTCGCGCCAGCGCCGGGCGAAGGCCGCGCCGTGCCGGCTGAGGTAGGCCTTGCCGCCGCTGGCCTGCAGCTCCAGCTGCACCGCCGCGGCGGCGCCTTCGGCCAGGCCGATGCGGATGCGGAACAGCCGCGCCGGTTCGCTGGCGAACTCGCCGCTGGACAGGCCCGCGCGCAGGCGCTCGACCAGGCCGTCCAGTTCGCCGCGCAGGCGTTCCTCTTCCTCGCACAGCACCGAGCGGCTGCCGCCCAGGTGCTCGCGCACCGCTTCCAGGGCCCGGCGCGTGAGGCCGATGGTCATGGCGCACTGCAAGCCGAGGAAGGCCGGGCGCACCTGCGGCAGGTAGCGCCGGGCGTCGTCGTGCAGCAGCCACTCGCGGGGCAACGCCACGCCGTCGAAGTCCAGGGCGGCGGTGTTGCTCGACTGCAGGCCGAGCAGTTGCAGGTCGTCGGAGCGCGCAAGGCCGGCGCTGGCCGATGGGATGGCCGCCACCAGCGGCGCCGCGCCCTCGCGCTCGATGGCCGCAGCCACCACGAAGTGGCCCTTGCGCAGGTTGGTCACCCAGGGCAGACGGCCGTCCAGGGTCCAGCCGTGGTCGGCCGGGGTGGCCCGCACCTGCAGGCTCTCGATGCCGGAGAGGAACTTCATGGCGTTGGACAGCCCGGTGGCGCCGGCCAGGCGGCCGTCCAGCAGCTCGCCGAGCAGGCGTTCGCCCAGCGCCTGGTTGGGGCTCTGCAGCAGGTATTCGATGAAGGCGCGCTGGCCCCAGAAGACGAAGGCGGCGGTCAGCGAATGGCCGGCCACCGCGGCGATGGCCTCCACCGCGTCGAGCAGGCTGCCGCCGGCGCCGCCGCGCGCCTCGGGCACGCCGATGCCGAACAGCCCGGCGCCGGCCAGTCGCGGCAGCACCGACTGCGGGTCGGCATGGCCGAGGTCGAGGGCCTCGGCCTGGGCGTCGAGCCAGTGGCTCAGGGTCGGATCGAGCATGGTCGCTCTCCTTTTGGCGGGCAGCCGCGGGGCAGCCACCCGGTCATGCGCAACTCAGGCCTTTTCCCAGCGGTACTTGCCCAGTTCGGGGTTGAGCGGCGTTTGCGCCAGCACGTTGGCGAAGTTGCAGAGGGTCGCCAGACTGATGCCCAGTAGCACTTCCAGGGCATTGCCGTCGCTGAAGCCGGCGGCGCGGAAGGCCGCGAGCCCCGCGTCGCTGACCGCGCCGCGGCTGGCGATGGCCTCGCGGGCGAAGGCGGCCAGGGCTTCCAGGCGCGGCTCCGGCAGTTCGCGTTGTTCGCGCAGGGCGGCTATCACTTCCTCGGGGAGCCTGGCCTTGTTGGCCGCCACCGCAGTGTGCCCGGCCACGCAGAAGTCGCAGCCGTGGGTGGTGGCGGCGATCAGCTGGACCACCTCGCGCTCGGCCAGGCCCAGCTCGGCCTTGCCGTTGAGGCCGGAGACGGTGACGTAGGTCTCCAGCGCGGCCGGGGCGTTGGCCAGCACGCCGAGCAGGTTGGGAATGAAGCCGGAGTTCTTCAGCGCGTTCTGCAGGAACGGCTTTGCCGCTTCCGGGGCGCTGTCGAGGGTCTGGATGGGCAGGCGGGACATGGGTTCGACTCCGTGTGCGGTAGGTGTCGAAAAGTCTGTTGGTAATAAGAAAACCGTTCAATATTCTAAAGTCGCTATCACTTGCTCCTGAGTCTTTTCATTAGATGATTTCGTCGAGCCCCCTTGTCGATTGGTTATTAGACAGCCTGGAGCTGGACGCCAGCCTGTTCCACGTGGGCCGCTACTGCGGCGGCTGGCACGCCTCCACCCAGGGCCTGGCCCGGGCCAGCTTCCACCTGGTGGTGCAGGGCCATTGCTGGCTGCACCTGGAAGGCGAGGCGCCGGTGCGCCTGGAGGGCGGCGACGCGGTGTTCCTGCTGCGCGACCTGCCCTACCGGCTGTCCGACGCCGCCAGCGCCGAGGCCGCCGCCTGCCAGCCGCGCCAAGCCATGAGCGCCCTGGAGCTGCAGGCCGAGGACGGCGTCGGCCTGGTCTGCGGTTTCTTCCACTTCCACTCCGGGCTCTCGGCGCTGATCATCGAGGCGCTGCCCGCCTACCTGGTGCTGCGCGCCGGGGAACCCTCGCAACGCGCCGCGCGCAGCCTGTTCGAACTCATCCTGGAGGAATGCGCGCGCCAGCCGGCGCCCTCGCAGCAGCTGCTGGAGCGCCTGAGCCACCTGCTGTTCCTCTACGTGCTGCGCCAGCAGGTGCTGGACAACCCCGGCCTCGGCGGCCTGGTGGCCCTGGCCCGGCAGCCGCAGTTCACCGGCCTGCTGGAAAGGATGATCGAGCAGCCGCAGCGGCCCTGGACGCTGGAGGACATGGCGGCCTGCGCCGGGCTGTCGCGCTCGGCCTTCTTCAAGCGCTTCAACGAAACCTGCGGGCAATCCCCCGGCCAGGTGCTGCTGGCCCTGCGCATGGGCCAGGCCTGCCGCCTGCTCAAGGCCGACCAGAGCGTGGCCGAGGTGGCCGCGGCGGTCGGCTACCAGTCGGTGGCGGCCTTCACCCGCGCCTTCCACAAGAGCACCGGGCAGCAGCCGGGGGCGTACCGGCGCGGCCGCGACGGCGGCCAGGGGCGCTGACAGGCCCAGCAAACGAGAATAATTCTCAGCGCCGTGCTAGCCTTGCGCCTTCCCTCACCCCAAGGAGCCCGCTGTGTCCGATTCCACCGAAGCCGCGCAGCCCGCTACCGCCGACGCCCGTTTCGACCTGCGCCCGCTGCTGTTCTCCAGCATGGCCGGGACCATGGCGATGATGGCCTTCGTCTCGCTGGTCGGGCCCATCGCCCGGCTGCTCGGCCTGCAGGCCTGGCAGGCAGGCGCGGCGGTCACCGTGTCCGGCGTGCTCTGGCTGCTGCTGGCGCGGCCCTGGGGCAATGCCAGCGACCGCCTGGGCCGGCGGCGCATCCTGCTGCTGGGCAGCGCCGGGGTGACCTTGTCCTACGTGCTGCTGGCGGTCTTCGTCGATACCGCGCTGCGCCTGCAGCCCATCGCCGCGCTGTCGTTCCTCGGCCTGCTGCTCGGGCGTGGCGCGGTGGGCGCCTTCTACGCCGCGCTGCCGGCCGCCGGGCAGGCGCTGGTCGCCGACAACTACCCGCCGCGCCAGCGCGCCGCCGCCCTGGCCAGCCTGGGCGCGGCCAATGCCGTGGGCATGGTGCTGGGCCCGGCCATCGCCGCCCTGCTCGCCCGGCACAGCCTGAGCCTGCCGCTGTACGCCATGAGCGTGCTGCCGCTGCTGGGGTTCCTGGCGCTGCTCACCCGCCTGCAGAGCCAGGAGCACCACCTGCAGCGCGTGGCGCAGAGCATCCGCCTGGGCGATGCGCGCCTGCGCCGGCCCATGCTGGTGGCCTTCGTCGCCATGTTCTGCGTGGCGGTGGCGCAGATCACCGTGGGCTTCTTCGCCCTCGACCGCCTGGGCCTGGCCCCGGGCGCGGCGGCCCAGGCCGCCGGGGTGGCGCTGACCTGCGTGGGCGTGGCGCTGATCCTCGCCCAGTTGCTGGTGCGCCGCCTGGACTGGGCGCCGCAGCGGCTGATCCGCGTTGGCGCGCTGGTGGCCGGCATCGGTTTCGCCGGCACCAGCCTGGCGCTGCAGTCCTGGCAGCTGTGGCTGGCCTTCTTCGTCGCCGCGGCGGGCATGGGCTGGGTGTTCCCGGCCTTCTCGGCGCTGGCGGCCAACGCGGTGAACGCCGACGAGCAAGGCTCCACCGCCGGCTCCATGGGCGCGGCCCAGGGCCTGGGCGTGGTGCTCGGGCCGCTGGCCGGCAGCCTGCTCTATGGCGTCGAGCCGCGCCTGCCGTACCTGCTGGTCGGCGCCCTGCTGGTGCTGGTGGCGCTGTGGCCGGAACCGGCCGCCGACGCCGTTCAGGCCGGGTAGCGGCGCGCCAGGAAGTCCAGCAGCAAGGCGTTGACCTCGGCCGGGCGCTCGTTCTGGACCCAGTGGCCGCAGCCTTGCAGGCGGTGCTGTTCGAGGTCCGCCACCACCTCGGGCATGCGCTTGAGGGTATAGGCCTCCAGGCTCGCCACCGGGTCGCGGTCGCCCACCAGGAACAGCGTCGGCTGGCCGACCTGGCGCCCGGCCAGGGGCTCGCTGAAGCGCCAGTTGCGCTCGAAGTTGCGGTACCAGTTGAGCGCCCCGCGGAAGCCGCGGCCGGCGAAGGTCTCGATGTAATGCGCCAGGTCCGCCTCGCCGCACCAGGCCGGCAGTTGCCGAGGCGTGGGCTGGCCTTCGAACAGGCGGGCGTCGGCGGGCTTGTCCTGGAGGAAGGGGTCGTCGTCGCCGGCATCGCGGAAGAACAGGCGCAGGCTGCGCTCGATGTCGGCGTCCAGCTCGGCCTCGGCCACGCCGGGCCGCTGGAAGTAGAGGATGTAGTTGAAGCGCCCGGCGAAGACCTCGCGGAGGATCTCCGTGGCCGGCCGCTTGGGCCGCCCGGCATAGGGCACCGACAGCGTGGCCAGGGCCGCCACCCGCTCCGGGGCGAGCAGCGCCAGGTGCCAGGCCACCAGGGCGCCCCAGTCGTGCCCGAGCACCGCCGCGCGGCCCTGGCCGAGGGCGTCCATGGCGCCGAGGACGTCGCCGCACAGGCTCTGCAGGTCGTAGGCCTCGATGGGCTCGGGCGCGTCGCTGCGGCCGTAGCCGCGCATCTCCGGCACGTGCACGCGGTAGCCGGCCTGCACCAGCGCCGGAATCTGCGCGCGCCAGGAGTGCCAGCATTCGGGGAAGCCGTGCAGCAGCCATATCGGACGGCCATCGGCGGGGCCGGCGATGTGTACGCACAGGTGGATGCCGTTGACCGGCAGCAGGCGTCGCTCAATGGGTTGCATGGCGAATCTCCGGGGTTTTGTCGGGACGCTAGCAGCAGGGGTGTGACGACGTCATTTCCATTCGCTGGACGAATAGCGGGGCTTTTGTAGGGCGCATAACGCCTACGGCGTTATCCGCCGTTTGGCCTTGATTCCCGGCGACGCCGGGGTTGACCTGGGCGTTGGCTATGACCCCGGCGTATCGGCGTATAACCGCGAACGGTTATACGCCCTACATGCATATATCCATATGCAAATCCGATCTTTCACACCCCGATTCTTATTCCCCTATAGTCGCCCCACAACTCGTCATAACAAGTCATAGCCATGACCGAACTACTCCCCCTCTCCCCTGTCCCGCTGTACAGCCAGCTCAAGGAGCTGCTGCGCACGCGCATCCTCGACGGCAGCTACCCGCCGCTCAGCCGCATGCCCTCCGAGGCCGAGCTGGGCAAGGCCCATGGCGTCAGCCGCATCACCGTGCGCCAGGCCCTGGGCGACCTGCAGAAGGAAGGCCTGATCTTCAAGATCCACGGCAAGGGCACCTTCGTCGCCCGGCCCAAGGCGTTCCAGAACGTCAGCACCCTGCAGGGCCTGGCCGAGTCCATGGGCGAACGCGGCTACGAGGTGATCAACCGCCTGCGCAGCTTCCGCTTCGTGCCGGCCGACGCCCAGGTGGCCGTGCGCCTGCAGGTGGCCGAGGGCGACAGCGTGGCGCAGATCAAGCGCGCGCGCCTGGTCAACCGCGAGCTGGTGTCGCTGGAGGTCACCTACCTGCCCGAGGCCGTCGGCCGCCGGCTGGAGAAGGCCGACCTGGTGAGCCGCGACATCTTCCTGATCCTAGAGAACGACTGCGGCCTGCCCCTGGGGCATGCCGACCTGGCCATCGACGCCATCCTCGCCGACGCCGAGCTGGCCGCCGCCCTGGAGCTGGAGGAAGGCTCGCCGGTGATGCGCATCGAGCGCCTCACCCACGGCGCCGACGGCCAGCCGCTGGACTACGAACACCTCTATTACCGCGGCGACGCCTTCCAGTACCGCCTGCGCATCGACCGTCACAAGGGCCCCCGAGCATGAGCCACAGCGACCTCCCAGAAGACAAGCAAAGCGCCTACGACATCGTCGTCATCGGCGGCGGCACCGCCGGCCCCATGGCGGCGATCAAGGCCAAGGAAGCCAACCGCGAGCTGCGCGTGCTGCTGGTGGACAAGGCCAACGTCAAGCGCAGCGGCGCCATCAGCATGGGCATGGACGGCCTGAACAACGCCGTCATCCCCGGCCACGCCACGCCCGAGCAATACACCAAGGAAATCACCGTGGCCAACGACGGCATCGTCAACCAGGCCGCCGTCTACGCCTACGCCACCCACAGTTTCGAGACCATCGAACAGCTCGACCGCTGGGGCGTGAAGTTCGAGAAGGACGAGGTGGGCGACTACGCGGTGAAGAAGGTCCACCACATGGGCGCCTACGTGCTGCCGATGCCCGAGGGCCACGACATCAAGAAGGTGCTCTACCGCCAGCTCAAGCGCGCGCGGGTGGAGATCACCAACCGCCTGGTGGCCACCCGGCTGCTCACCGACGCCGAGGGCGCGGTCAACGGCGTGCTCGGCTTCGACTGCCGCACCGCGCAGTTCCAGGTGATCCGCGCCAAGGCGGTGATCCTCGCCTGCGGCGCCGCCGGGCGCCTGGGCCTGCCCGCCTCCGGCTACCTGATGGGCACCTACGAGAACCCGACCAACGCCGGCGACGGCTACGCCATGGCCTACCACGCCGGCGCGGAGCTTTCGAACCTGGAATGCTTCCAGATCAACCCGCTGATCAAGGACTACAACGGCCCTGCCTGCGCCTACGTCACCGGCCCGCTGGGCGGTTACACCGCCAACGCCAAGGGCGAGCGCTTCATCGAGTGCGACTACTGGAGCGGGCAGATGATGTGGGAATTCCACCAGGAGCTGGAGGGCGGCAACGGCCCGGTGTTCCTCAAGCTGGACCACCTGGCCGAGGAGACCATCCAGACCATCGAGGAAATCCTCCACGGCAACGAGCGCCCCAGCCGCGGCCAGTTCCACGCCAACCGCGGCACCGACTACCGCAGCCAGATGGTGGAGATGCACATCTCCGAGATCGGCTTCTGCTCCGGCCACTCGGCCTCGGGCGTGTGGGTCAACGAGAAGGCCGAGACCAGCGTCAAGGGCCTGTACGCCGCCGGCGACATGGCCGCAGTGCCGCACAACTACATGCTCGGCGCCTTCACCTACGGCTGGTTCGCCGGCAGCAACGCCGCGCAGTACGTGGCCGAGCGCGACTTCAGCGAAGTCGACCAGGCCCAGGTGGAGCGCGAGCGCGAACGCGTCTTCGCCCCGCTCAGGCGCGAGCACGGCCTGCCGCCGGCCCAGGTGGAGTACAAGCTGCGGCGCATGGTCAACGACTACCTGCAGCCGCCGAAGGTGACCAAAAAGATGGAGATCGGCCTGCAGCGCTTCGCCGAGATCGGCCGCGACCTGGAGCAGTTGAAGGCGAACAACCCCCACGAGCTGATGCGCGCCATGGAAGTCAGCGTGATCCGCGACTGCGCCGAGATGGCCGCCCGCGCCTCGCTGTTCCGCACCGAGAGCCGCTGGGGCCTGTACCACCACCGCGTGGACTATCCGCAGCGCAATGACGCCGAGTGGTTCTGCCATGCGCACCTGAAGAAGGACGAGAGCGGCGAGATGACCAGTTTCAAGAAGCCGGTGGAGCCGTACCTGATCGCCCTGGACGACGAGGAGCAGAAGGCCTACGGGCGGTTGCGGGTGAAGAACGAGGCGGCCTAGGAGCCCTAGAGCCCCTCTCCCCCCGCCCTCTCCCGCAAGCGGGAGAGGGAGCTGTCCGTGCAGCGGGAACCCGCAGATTTCAGGATGACGCCAAGTTACCAAGCACCTCCGAACGGCCCCCTCTCCCTTCAGGGCGGGGCGCGCAGCCGAGGGCTGGGGAGAGGGTGGTGAGCCGCCGCCTCCCCCGAACCACCAAACCACCGTCACCAAGACCGGCCAGCAACACCACGAGGAACCGTGCCATGCCCCACCAACCCCAGGAAATCTTCTTCCGCTCCAGCGCCCCGGTCACCGTGGACGAGGACAAGTGCATCGCCGACAAGGGCTGCACCGTCTGCGTCGAGGTCTGCCCGATGGACCTGCTGGCGATCAACCCGGCCACCCAGAAGGCCTACATGGCCTTCGACGAATGCTGGTACTGCATGCCCTGCGAGAAGGACTGCCCGACCGGTGCGGTGAAGGTGGAGATTCCCTACCTGCTGCGTTGAACGACAGCTTCCTGTAGGAGCGGGCCCTGCCCGCGATTAGCGCGCAGGGCGCGCTCCTGCACCCACAACGACAACCGGACACGCCACCGGACGCCTGATGCAACGCCCCCTCGTTTCCCACCGCACACCGGCGGCGGAGACGATTCCAACACTCATGATTCGAGGGGAACACCCATGACCTTGCGCACCACCCTGGCCGGCCTCTCGCTGGCCATCGCCAGCCTTTCTGCCCATGCCGAGACCCTCCGCGTGGCCATCGGCACCCAGGACACCACCATCAACTGCGCCGCCGGCGGCCTGCTGGTCCGCGAGCTGAACCTGCTGCCCAAGTACCTGCCCCACGACGGCAAGTACAAGGACGCGCAATACGACATCCAGTGGAAGAACTTCACCAGCGGCGCGCCGCTGACCAACGAGATGGTCGCCGGCAAGCTGGACTTCGGCGCCATGGCCGACTTCCCCGGCTCGCTCAACGGCGTGGCCCATGAAGCCGCCGGCAAACGCAGCCTGTTCATCAGCGTGCTCTCCGGCAGCATCGAGGGCAGCGGCAACGGCATCGTGGTGCCGGCCTCGTCCCAGGTGCAGTCGCTGGCCGAGCTGAAGGGCCAGACCATCTCCGTGCCCTTCGCCTCCACCGCCCACGGTCTGCTGCTGCGCGCCATCGCCGCCCAGGGCTGGGACCCGGACAAGGACGTGACCATCATCGCGCAGCCGCCGGAAGTCGCCGGCTCCGCGCTGCAGGCCAACAAGATCGCCGCCCACGCCGACTTCGTGCCCTTCGCCGAGCTGTTCGAGAGCCGCGGCATCGCCCGCAAGATCTACGACGGCTCGCAGGCCAAGGCGCCGACCTTCCACGGCGCCCTGGTGGAGGCGGACTACGCGCAGAAGTACCCGGAAATCGTCGAGGCCTACCTGCGCGCCACCTACGAGGCCAACCAGCTGCTGGCCGCGGAACCGGAGAAGTACAGCGAGCTGATCGAGAAGGTCGCCGGCATCCCCGCCGAGGTGAACTACCTGTTCCACGGCCCGCTCGGCCTGCAGACCCGCGACCTGACCTGGAAGCCGGAGTACCGCCAGGCCGTGACCACCGCCATCGACACCCTGAAGCTGCTGAAGAAGGCCGACCGCGGGCTAAACGTCGAGCAGTTCGTCGACGACCGCTACATCCGCGCCGCCTTCAAGGCCGCCGGCGCCGACTACGACGCCGCGTTGAAGAACTACGCCCAGCAGCCGCTAACGGCCACGGACGCGCTGACCGGCAAGGCCATCGCCGACCCGCGCCACGTGGCGCAGGTGTGGGTGCGCGGCGAACCCAGGGTGCGCAGCTACGCCTCGGCCCGGGAAGCCCTGGGCGAAGCGGCCAAGCTGAAGCAGCAAGGCAAGGACATCCGCGCGGTCTACGCCCAGGCCAGCGACAGCGGCATCAAGCTGCTGGCCAGCCAGGCCTGGTTCGTCCAGGGCAAGGACGGCGCGCTGGACGCCTTCCTGCTCAAGGAGCAGGCCGAGCGCTACGCGCAGAGCAACGGCGGCGAAGTGCGCGACTTCGCCGGTGCCAGCCAGCAGGCCGTCGCCAGCCGCTGACGTCCACGCCTGGCGCCCTGCGCGCCGGGCCCTTGCGGAGCCACGAAAATGAACCTCACAACCCTGTCCCACTGGAGCCTGCGCCTGGCCTCGCTGCTGGCCTGCCTGGCGCTCTGGCAGCTGGCCAGCGCCCGGCACCTGAACCTCGGCCTGGTCACCTTCGCCAACGTCCCCGGCCCCGGCGAAGTGCTGGACGCCGCCGTGCAACTGGCGCAGTCCAGCAAGCTCGGCCGGCACCTGGGCGCGAGCCTGGCGCGGGTGCTCGCCGGCTACCTGCTGGCGGCCGTCGCCGGCGTGCTCCTGGGCCTGGCCATCGGCCGCGGACGCTGGGCCCGCGACGGCCTGCTGCCGCCGCTGGAAGTGCTGCGGCCGATCCCGGCGGTGGCCTGGATCCCGCTGGCGATCCTGATGTTCCCCAGCTCCGAGCTGTCGATGATCTTCATCACCTTCACCGGCGCGCTGTTCCCCATCCTGCTCAATACCATCCACGGCGTCGAGGCGGTGGATCCGCGCCTGCTCGCCTCGGCCCGCAGCCTCGGCGCGAGCCGCCTGGCGCTGCTGCGCGAGGTGGTGCTGCCCGGCGCCCTGCCGAGCATCGTCACCGGCCTTGCCATCGGCATGGGCACCTCCTGGTTCTGCCTGGTGACCGCCGAGATGATCTCCGGGCAATGGGGCATCGGCTACTACACCTGGGAGTCCTACACCTTGCAGAACTACCCCGACATCGTCGTCGGCATGCTGCTCATCGGCGTGCTCGGCATGGCCAGCAGCCTGCTGGTGCGCCAGCTCGGCGCCCTGGCCACGCCCTGGCAGCGCCAGGCCGGAGGCAAGCCATGAGCCTGCCTGAACGAGTGCCCGCCGGGCACGTGCGCGTCGAGGGCCTGTCGATCCACCTGGGCAGCGGCCGCGACGCCTTCGAAGCGGTGCACTCGCTGAGCTTCGCCATCGAGCCCGGCGAATTCGTCTGCGTGCTCGGCCCCTCCGGCTGCGGCAAGTCCACCCTGCTCGGCGCCCTGGCCGGCCACCTGCGCCCCAGCGGCGGGCGCCTGGAAGTGGACGGCCAGCCGGTGGGCGGCCCCTCGCCGCAGCGCGGCATGGTGTTCCAGCAGCACACCCTGCTGCCCTGGCGGCGGGTGCGCGACAACGTCGCCTTCGGCCTGAAGATGCGCGGCGTGCCGCGCGCCGAACGCCACGCCCGGGCCGAGGAAATGCTCCAGCTGGTGGGCCTCTCCGGCTTCGCCAACCGCTGGCCGTCGCAGCTTTCCGGCGGCATGCAGCAGCGCGTGGAGATCGCCCGGGTGCTGATCAACCAGCCGCGCCTGCTGCTGATGGACGAACCCTTCGGCGCCCTCGACGCGCAGACGCGGATGATGATGCAGGAGCTGCTGCTGGACATCTGGACGCGCCTGCGCACCAGCGTGCTGTTCATCACCCACGATATCGACGAGGCGCTATTCCTCGCCGACCGCATCCTGGTGATGAGCCCGCGGCCGGGACGCATCCTCGAGGAAATCCGCCTGGGCTTCCCGCGCCCGCGCCACGCCGAGCTGCTGACCAGCGCCGGCTTCGCCCGCCTCAAACGCCACTGCCTGGAACTGCTGCGCCACGAGGACGGCCGCCAACTGCCGCGCCTGACGCCCCTGGGCCTGCCCGACAACGACCCGACAAGAGCGCGATTCGCCATATGACCCCGTTCACGACCGACAACCCCGGCATCCTCGACCTGCAACCGCGCCTGCAGCACGCCGACCCCGGCGTGCGCCGCATCGCCCTGATCGAACTGGCCGACCTGGAGGAGCCCGAGGCCCTGCCCTGGCTGGCCCGGGCGCTGGCCATTGATCCGGCCGCCGCCGTGCGCGCCGAGGCCGCGCGCCTGCTGGAAGCCTGGGAGGAACCCGAAGTGGTCCAGGCCCTGTGCCAGGCCCTGGCCGACAGCGACGAGACGGTGCGCGAAGCCGCCGCGCAAAGCCTCAGCGAACTGAAGACCGCCGAGGCCGGGCGCCTGTTGCTGCCCTGGGCGGCCCACGCCGACACCTTCGTGCGCCGCAGCGCATTGCGCGCCCTGCGCGAACTGCGCCTGGAAGAAAGCGCGACCCCGGCCCTGGCCGCCCTGGACGACACCGACGCCGGTGTGCGCCGCGAGGCGGTGGGCATCCTCGGCTGGCTCAAGCGCATCGAGGCCCTGCCGCGCCTGGCCGCCCTGGCCAGCGACGATGCCGACAGCGAAGTGCGCCGCGCCGCCGCCGGCGCCCTCGGCCTGGCCAGCGACGCCAGCGTGCTGCCCGCGCTGGGCGCGGCATTGCGCGACAAGGCCTGGAAGGTCCGCGAGGAAGCCGCCGCCACCCTCGGCAAGCTGGGCCTGCAGGAGGCCGGCGAGGCGCTGCTGCAAGCGCTGGAAGACGACTTCTGGCAGGTGCGCCTGCGCGCCGCGCGGGCCCTCGGCAACCTGCGCTACCAGGCCGCCCGTGAGGCCTTGCAGGGCCTGCTCGGCCACGCCATCAGCAACCTGCGCAAGGAAGCCGCCCTGGCCCTGGGCGAGCTGGGCGACATCCGCGCCCTGCCCGCCCTACAACAGGCCCAGACCGACGGCGACCCGGAAGTGCGCAAGGCCGTGCGCATCGCCCTCACCCAACTGGGCGCGCCGGCATGAACGCGCCCCGCGCCCTGCACCGTTCCAGTAACGAGCGCGAGCTGCGCATCGACTGGGGCGACGGCGAAGTGCAGCGCATCGCCTTCGCCCGCCTGCGCGGCGCCTGCCCCTGCTCGCAGTGCCGCGCGGCGCGCCTGCAGGGGCGCATCACGCTGGTCGGCGCCGAAGTCGGGCTGCGCGCCGTGAACCCCCAGGGCTACGGCGTACAGTTGGTGTTCGACGACGGCCACGAGCGCGGCATCTATCCCTGGAGCTACCTGCGCGAACTGGGTTGAGCCGCTACCACTCGCCGATGCGCACCAGCTTGCCGCCTTCCGGCTCGCCATAGCGGAAGGCCTGGCCGCGCAGGTCGATCTCCTCGTTGCTGATGGTGGTGCGCCGCTTCAGGCCGCGCAGCCAGTCGAACAGGTAGCGCTGGTGCTGCTCGCGGACGTTCGCGTAGGCCGGCTCGGCGCCCAGGTCGCGCAGCTCGCTCGGGTCCGCCTGCAGGTCGAACAGCTGCGGACGGAAGCCGTCGTAGGCCAGGTACTTCCAGCGCTCGCTGCGCACCATGTACATGCGGCAGGCGTCGATGGGCCGGCCCAGGCGCTCGCGGGCCGGGGCCTGGAAGGCGTAGTCGTATTCGGCGATGGCGTAGTCGCGCCAGTCCGCCGGCCGTTGCCCATGCAGCAGCGGCTGCAGCGAGCGGCCCTCGACGCGGTGCGCCGCCGGCGGTATCGCGAAGGCGTCGAGCAGGGTCGGCAGCACGTCGATGGATTGCACCAGGGCCTGCTCGACGCTACCGCGGCTGGCGTCGGCCGCCGCGCGCGGGTCGCGGATCAGCAGCGGCACGCCCACCGCCGGCTCCAGCAGGAACTCCTTCTCGCCCAGGCCGTGGTCGCCCAGGTAGTCGCCATGGTCGCTGGTGAAGACGATCAGGGTGTCGTCCCAGCGGCCGCTGGACTGCATGTGCTCGAACAGCCGGCCGAGCTGGTCGTCGATCTGCCTGATGAGCCCCATGTAGGTGGGGATCACGGTGTTGCGCACCTCCTCGCGGGAGAAGTTCAGGCTCTCCTGGTGCTGTTGGAAGGCCTTGTACACCGGGTGTTCGCTCTCCTCCCCCGGCGCCGCGCGCAGGGCCGGCAGCACCTGCCCGGGGCCGTACAGCGCGTGGTACGGAGCGGGCGCGATATAGGGCCAGTGCGGCTTGATGTACGACAGGTGCAGGCACCAGGGCCTATCGCCCTGCTCGCGCATGAAGTCGATGGCGCGGCTGGTGGCGTAGACCGTTTCGCTGTGCGGCTCCGGCAGGCGCGTGGGCAGCCCTGCGTTGCGCATCTGCCAGCCGCTGAGCACCTCGCCGTTGGCGCCTTCGGCGGCGTTGGCCCAGTCGTGCCAGGGGTTGTCGCCGGCATAGCCGAGGCCGCGCAGGTAATGGGTGTAGGGCGCGCTTTCGCGCTTGTCGGCGAACAGCTCGCCGTCGGGGTAGATGCCGTCGTTGCGGTCGTAGGGCTCGAAGCCGGCCTCGGCCAGTTGCTGGCCGCGCTCGCTTTGCGGGTCCACCCCGAGCGCCTGCATGCCTTCGAGATTGGCGGTGGCGTGGGTCTTGCCCACCAGCGCGGTGCGGATGCCGGCCGGGCGCAGGTAGTCGCCGAGGGTCAGCTCCTCCAACGGCAGCGGCACGGCGTTCCAGCTCACCTGGTGGCTGCTGACGTAGCGCCCGGTGTACGAGGACATGCGCGACGGCCCGCAGATGGTGCCCTGGGTATAGGCCCGGGCGAAACGCACGCCCTCGGCGGCCAGGCGATCGATGTTCGGCGTGTGCAGGTGCGGGTGGCCGTAGCAGGACAGGTAATCGCGACGCAGCTGGTCGCACATGATGTAGAGGACGTTGCGGATGGGCTGGGGCTGGCTCATGGGACGTTCGGGGATGACGGATGGAGCGGTCATTTCGCGGGGCGCGGGGGCGTTCTGGCAAACGCATTTGCAGCAAGATTTGCATGCGTGGAATGCATGGGGTGGGGTTGGTGTAGGAGCGAGCTTGCTCGCGAATGGAGTTCACCGGGAGTTGTGGGGATTGGGGTTGAGAGCGCCCTCTCCCTAGCCCTCTCCCTGAAGGGAGAGGGGACCGTTCGGCGCGGTTTGGTTTTCCTGAGTTAGCCGGCAACACCGAAGGTCTCCATTTGAAACCTTCCTGTTCTCGGCACGGACTAGCCCCCTCTCCCTTCAGGGAGAGGGCTGGGGAGAGGGGGCGGAGTAAACCCAATACGCCATAGCCGCCGGTGAACTCTATTCGCGAGCAAGCTCGCTCCTACGAAAAGACGAAAAGCCCTAAACCGTCTCCTCATCGATCCGCCGCAACTCCCCGATCATCGCCTCCGCCAGCGGCGACAGGCTGTACCCCGCGCGGTGCACGATGCCGTAGCGGGTATGCAGCTCCTCCAGGTCCTCCGGCAGCTCCGCCACCGTCAGCGCCACCAGCGCCTCGCCGGCGCCCTGCCCCGGGCCGCTGGCGATGCCGATGGCGTTGGAGGCCAGCACCACGGCGTTCAGGCCGTGGCCGTTCTCGCATTCGATGTCCGGGCGGAAGTCGGGGCGGCCGCTGAGGTCCACCAGCACCTTGCGGATGTTCGGCGGGCTGAGGTTGGTGGCGATGGGGTAGCTCAGCAGCTGCGCCGCGCTCACCTGCCCCTGGCCGGCCAGCGGGTGGCCGGGGCGGCAGCAGAAGTGCCACTTGCGCGGCTTCAGGCGCAGGGTGCGGTACTCGGGATTGGCCTCGAAATGGCGGGTGTCGGCGACGAAGAATTCGAAGTCCTCGGCCTGCAGGCGCTTGCCCAGTACCTGCCAGTGCTCCACCTGGAAGGCCACCCGCGCCTTGGGGTAGCGCCCGTTGAACGCGGCGATAGCCCGCGGCACCAGCCAGGCCGCCGGCGCGGGGCCCGCGCCGAAGCGCAGTTCGCCCGCCTCCAGGCCATTGAACAGGGCGATCTCGTTGGCCAGCTTGTGCGCGCCGCTGACCAGCCGGCGCGCGTGCTCCAGGACGATCAGGCCCTGCTTGGTGGGGTTGAGTTCCTTGCTCGCGCGGTCCACCAGGCGGCAGCCGGCGCTGTGTTCCAGGGCCTGGATGCTGCGGCTGAAGGCCGATTGCGACAGGCACACGGCGTCGGCCGCGGCGACGAAGCTGCGGTGCTCGGCAAGGGCGATGAAATGGCGGAGCTGGCGAAGGTCTATATGCATTTTCTACATAAAAAATATTGGGCAAATGCAATTGTCCGAAGGTGGACGGCCTTCTTATAAAGGCAATCTCTTATTCCGTAAATAAATCGAAATACATAAATAAAGATCGATACGGAATAAAAAGATTGCAGGCCAAACCGGTCCTGCGCGACACGACCTCTTCTCCAGGACCTTTCCATGCACCACCGAGATTCCGCGCCCCGTTTCCGCCGCCGGCTGTTGCCGCTGTCCATCCTGCTGGCCACCGGCGGCCTGGCCATGGGCGCCCTGCACGCCGAGGAAGCCACCCCGCAGGAGGCCGCCGCCCAGGCCCAGGGCGAGGCCAGCACCCTGGGCACCGTCACCGTGACCTCGCGGCGCCGCGAGGAGAACTCCCAGGACGTGCCCACCGCCATGAGCGTGCTCGGCGGCGAGACCCTGGAAAGCCAGCGCATCTACCGCGTGCAAGACCTGCAGCAGCTGGTGCCCAGCACCAACGTCGCCTACGTCCACGCGCGGCAGTCCAGCGTGTCCATCCGCGGCCTGGGCAACAACCCGGCCAGCGACGGCCTGGAAGGCAGCGTCGGGCTGTACCTGGACAACGTCTACCTGGGCCGCCCCGGCATGGCCTCCTTCGACCTGCTGGACATCGAGCAGCTGGAAGTGCTGCGCGGGCCCCAGGGCACGCTGTTCGGCAAGAACACCACCGCCGGGGTGATCAACATCTCCACCCGCCTGCCCAGCTTCACCCCCGAGCGCAGCGTCGAGGTGTCCGGCGGCGAGGACGGCTACTTCCAGGGCAAGGCCACGGTCTCCGGGCCGCTCACCGACGAGCTGGCCGGGCGCTTCTCGGCCTACCGCACCCGCGACGACGGCTACGTGAAGAACGTCTTCGACGGCAACACCCTCAACGGCGGCGCCCGCCAGGGCTTCCGCGGCCAGCTGCTGTACAAGCCCGACGAGGACTTCAGCCTGCGCTGGATCGGCGACTACAACGAGGAGAACTCCAGCAACGGCATCCTCACCCTGTTCAGTACCGGGCCGACCCTCAACGGCGTCAACCGCTACGAGCAGCGCGCCCGCGCCGCCGGCGCCACGCTGGTGTACGGCGACGACCGCAAGGTCAACTTCGACGCCGCCCAGCGCGTCACCGTGTTCCAGGGCGGCACTTCGCTGGAGGCCAACTGGAAGCTGGCCAACGACTTCTCGCTGACCTCCATCAGTTCCTACCGCTGGTGGGACTTCACCCCGCGCAACGACGACGGCCTGAACGTGGCGGCGTCCTACAACGCCGGCGTCTCGGTGCGCGACAAGCAGTGGTCGCAGGAGCTGCGCCTGGCCTCGCCCACCGGCGGCTTCTTCGACTACGTGCTGGGCGCCTACTACTTCGGCCAGGACCTGGACAACCACTCCTTCAACCTCTACGGCCCCCAGGCGGACATCTGGAACGGCACCGCCACGGGCGCGCTGGCCAACGTCACCAGCCTGGGCGACGGCCACATCGACACCGACAGCTACGCGCTGTTCGCCCAGGGCACCTGGCACCTCACCGACAGGCTCGACTTCACCGCAGGCATCCGCGGCACCTACGAGGAGAAATCCGCCTGGGTCAGCCGCGACGCGCCCCTCGGCGGGGCCGCCGTCAGCGGCGCGGCCCTGGCCGCGCGCAACGGCCGGGCCGGCGCCTACGACTCCGGCGACCTCTCGGTGTACAGCTTCTCGCCCTCGGGCCTGCTCAGCCTGAACTACCACTTCAACGACAACCTGATGGGCTACGCCTCGCTGTCCCACGGCGAGAAGTCCGGCGGGGTGAACCTGACCGTGGCCAGCGCCCCCACCGCCGGCGCCGACTCCCTGCTGGTGGGCAGCGAGCGGGCCAACGACGCCGAGCTGGGGATCAAGAGCACGCTGTTCGACCACCGCCTGATCCTCAATGCCAACCTGTTCGCCACCGTGGTCCACGGCTACCAGGCCAACGCCTACGACGAGGCCACCCGCACCTCCTACCTGACCAACGCCGGCGACGTGCGCTCGCGCGGGATGGAGTTCGAGGCCACCGCCCTGCCCGTCCGTGGGCTGACGCTGAACCTCAACGGCTCGTACAACGACGTGCGCTACCTGTCGTACAAGAACGCGCCCTGCCCGCCGGAAGTCTCCTTCCAGAGCGGCGCACCGGCGTCCTGCGACCTCAGCGGGCACCAGGTGGTGGGCGCCTCCAAGTACATCTTCAACGCCAACGGCGAATACAAGTGGCGCCTGGAAGACAACCTGGAGCCCTACGTCACCGCCAGCTACGCCTTCCGCTCCAAGGCCGTGGGCACCATCGACGACTCCGACTACGGGCAGATCCCCAGCTACGCCATCGTCAACACCGCCCTGGGCCTGCGCGGCGACTACGGCGACGGCCGCTGGGACCTGTCGCTGTGGCTGAAGAACGCCTTCGACAAGACCTACTACACCAGCCTGTGGAACTCGGCCAACGGCGGCTACGCCGGCGTGCTGGGCACCCCGCGCACCCTGGGCGTGACCGCCCGCTACGACTTCTGACCCGAGGACCACTGCCATGAAGCATGCCCGCGCCACCGCCCTGCTCGCTCTCTCCGCCCCGCTGCTGGCCGCCGCCGTCAGCGCCGCGCCCAGCGTCTACCCCACCGGGGTGACGCGCTACGACCCGCAGAAGGCCTTCAACCAGTACGTGATCTTCAGCGGCGCCGACAACAGGACGCACCTGATCGACATGAACGGCAACGAGGTGAAACGCTGGGACCGCCCCGGCTTCCCCTCGGCCATCCTCGAGCCGAAACTCGCCAATGGCGAGCGCGGCCACGTGCTGCTGCAGACCGCCGACCTGGCCGAGCCGGGCAAGCTCGCCTCCGCCGGCAACGGCCTGCGCAACCAGGCCGTGGGCGAGCTGGACTGGGCCGGCAAGACCGTCTGGCAATGGGGCGACCAGGCCCCCGGCGGCGCCGCCCGCCAGCACCACGACCTGCGCCGGCTGGCCAACGGCAACACCCTGGTGCTGGCCAACCGCGTGCACGCGGTGAAGGGCTTCCAGGTGCCGGAAGTGATCGACGACGTGATCTACGAAGTCACCCCGCAAGGCCAGGTGGCCTGGAGCTGGACCGCCTCCGAGCACCTGCACGAGTTCGGCTTCGGCGCCGAGCAGCTCAAGCTGGTGCACGCCAGCAAGAACCCGGACTACCTGCACATCAACAACCTGGCGCCGCTGGGCGCGAACCGCTGGCACGCCGCCGGCGACCAGCGCTTCGCCCCGGACAACCTGCTGTTCGATTCGCGCAACGCCAACTTCATCGCCATCATCGACAAGGCCAGCGGCGAGGTGGTCTGGCGCCTGGGCCCGAACCTGCCGCCGATCGACCCGCGCAACGCGCAGAAGCTGCCGCGCCCGGTGGACCAGATCAGCGGCCAGCACGACGCGCACATCATCCCCGAGGGCCTTCCCGGCGCCGGCAACCTGCTGGTGTTCGACAACCAGGGCGACGCCGGCTACCCCTCGGTGCAGCGCGGGGTGATCTCCGGTTCGCGGGTGCTGGAGATCGACCCGCTGAAGAAGCAGATCGTCTGGCAGTACACCGCGGAAAGCTCGAAGCAGCCGGGCTGGGCCTTCTTCAGCTCGTTCATCAGCAGCGCCCGGCGCCTGCCCAACGGCAACACCCTGATCGACGAGGGGCAGAACGGCCGCTTCTTCCAGGTCACCCCGGGCGGCGAGATCGTCTGGGAATACGTCAGCCCCTACTTCGGCAAGGCGCCGCTGGGCGACGCCGTGAGCAACTGGGTATACCGCGCCCTGCCGGTGGACTACAGCTGGGTACCGGAAGGCACCCCGCGCGAGGAAAAGGCCGTGCAGGCCGCGGTGCCGGGCGCGCAGCCGGTGACCGCGGCGCGCTGAACCGTCCATCGCCACCTGTAGGAGCGCGCCCTGCGCGCGATTCGCGGGCAGGGCCCGCTCCTACAAGGGGAATCCTGTGGCGTCACGGAACACCCCGTAGGATGGCGTTGAGCGAAGCGATACCCATCACCACGACCGCACGGGTTTCGCAAGCTCAACCCATCCTACAAAAGCACCTCGGCGCGGCTCGCTTACGCCGTTTTCCCTTTCACCCCCGGCTCGCCACGCGGTACTGCTCCGGCGTGGTGCCGGCCTGGCGGCGGAACATGGCGATGAAGGCCGAGGCGCTGCTGTAGCCCAGGTCGAAGGCGATTTCCTGCACCCCGCGCCCGGCTTCCAGCGCCTCGATGGCGGCGAGGAAACGCAGGCGCTGGCGCCATTCGCCGAAGCTCATGCCCAGCTCGCGCTGGCACATGCGCGCCAGGGTGCGCTCGGTGCTGTGCACCTGCCTGGCCCAGTCGGCCAGGGAACGGTTGTCGCCGGGCTCGGCCTGCAGCGCGGCGAGCAGTTCGCCCAGCAGCGCGCTCTGGGCGAACGGCAGGTAGTCCTCGTGGCGCGGCGAGGCTTGCAGTTGGTCCAGCACCACCTGGGCCAGGCGCTTGTCGGCCGCGCTCTCGGGGATATTCACCCCGCGCGCGGCGAAATCCGAGAGGATGGCCTTGAGGATGTCGCCGATCTGCAGCGTGCAGGGCCCTGTCGGCAACTGGCGGGACAGCTCGGCGCTGACGTACAGCGAGCGGTAGACGATGGCCTCGCGGTTGTAGCAGCCGTGCTCCACGCCCGGCGGCACCCACACCGCGTACTGCGGCGGCGAGAGGAAGCGCTGGCCGCCGACGTCCAGCTGCATCACCCCGTGGGAGGCGTAGTTGAGCTGGCCCCAGGGGTGGCTGTGGGGCGCCGAGCGGGTGTCGGCGCCGAACTCGTCGTAGCGGAAGTACAGCGGCGCCGGCAGGGCCGCATGGTCCGGCAGCGGCAGGGGGATGTATTTCTTCGTGGGCATGTCCGGATGGCGTGGCGAGTTGTCCGGAATGAAGTATAAGCGCCATTCCGGACGGCGGGACAATGGCGCCCGTCCGTCACAGATGTCCGCTGCAATGACCTATTTCTTCCCGCTCTTCGCCGTGCTCGTCTGGGGCGGCAACACCGTGGTCAACAAGCTCGCCGTGGGCCGCATCGCCCCGGCCGAGATCGGTTTCTTCCGCTGGCTGGCGGTGGCCGTGCTGCTCAGCCCCTTCGTGCTGCGCCCGCTGCTGGCGCGGCGCGCACAGATCGCCCCGCTGCTGCCGAAGATCGTGGTGCTCGGCCTGCTGGGCATGGCCGTGTACCAGAGCCTGGCCTACTACGCCGCGTCCCTGACCAGCGCCACCAACATGGGAATCATCCTCGCGCTGATGCCGCTGATGTCCCTGGGCCTGGCCAGCGCCCTGCTCAGCCAGCGGCTCAATGCCGGCGGCGTGCTCGGCTCGCTGCTGTCGCTGCTGGGCGTGCTGCTGGTGATCGCCCACGGCGACCTGGCCAGCCTGCTGCACCAGGGCATCGGCCTGGGCGACGGCATGATGCTGGTGGCTACCCTCGCCTACGGCCTCTACGGCGTGCTGCTGAAGAAATGGCAGATCCGCCTGCCGGGACTGCAGCTGCTGTACCTGCAGGTGCTGGTGGCGGTGCTGGCGATGCTGCCGATGTACCTGCTCTCGCCGCACCACGGACTGGACGCCGGCAACCTGCCGCTGGTGGCCTACGCCGGCCTGCTGGCCTCCATCGCCGCGCCGCTGGCGTGGATGCGCGGGGTACAGGAGATGGGCCCGAACCGCATGGCGCTGTTCTTCAACCTGCTGCCGCTGGTTACCGCGGCCATCGCTGCCGTGCTGCTGGACGAGCGCCTGGGCGTGCACCACCTGTACGGCGGCGCGCTGACTCTTGCCGGGGTGCTTCTTGCAGAACGTTGGCGGCCTCGGCCGGCGGCGGGTCTGGCTGCCGACTGAGGCCTATCGCGGATGAATCCGCTCCTACAAGGGAATGGCGCAGCCGGCAAATATGGCACCCGTAGGATGGGTTGAGCGAAGCGATACCCATCACCGCGACTGACGACGAACCGACAGGGAGCGTAGGGCGTATAACCGTTCGCGGTTATCCGCCGCTACACCGAACGCATCCTCTGCGTCAGGGCTCAGCTGGGCATTTCGACGACCCATCTCCAGGTCGACACCGAGCAGACGGTCGGCCGAGGTCAAACGGCGGATAACGCCGTAGGCGTTATGCGCCCTACGCCCGATTCAACTCTTCAACCAGCGTGGCTACCAGTTCCGCTGCCGGCAACTCGCGGGCCAGGGGCGCGCCCTGGCCAGCCCATTGCACGGCGAAGTCGGGATTGCCCTTGGCCGCGGCGACCAGGGCCTTGGTGGCGTCGTAGACCATGGGGTAGTCCGGCAGTGCCGGGGCATCGGCGCGCTGCAGGTCGCTGAACAGGCGGTTGGGCAGGCCGCGCGCCGGGCGCCCGGAGATGGCGGCGGTCACCTCGGTGTGCCAGGCCCGCTCGCTTTGCAGCGCCGCGCGGTAGGCGGCGTTGGCCGAGGATTCCGGGCAGGCGACGAAGGCCGTGCCCATCTGCACCGCCTGCGCGCCCAGGGCGAAGGCGGCGCGGATGCCGCGGCCGTCCATGATGCCGCCGGCGGCGATCACCGGCAGCTTCAGCACCGGCGCCAGGCTGCCGACCAGGGCCAGGGTGCCGATGCGCTCATCGTGGTCGCGTTCGAAGATGCCGCGGTGCCCGCCCGCCTCGTAGCCCTGGGCGACCACCGCGTGCAGGCCGGCGGCCTCGACGGCGCGGGCCTCCGCCAAATTGGTGGCGCAGCCGAGCAGGACGATGCCGGCGGCCTTCAGCCGGTCGATCCAGCCCTGCGCGGGCAGGCCGAAGTGGAAGCTGACCACCGCCGGGCGCTCTTCCAGCAGCACCTCCAACATCTGCGGATCATCGACGAAGCTGCGGTAGATCTCCCGCAGCGCCGCCGGCGGCTCGCCGCCCAGCTCCTCGAACAGCGGCCGCAGGTGTTCCACCCAGGCGGCCTCGCGGGCGGCGTCGGCCTGCCCCGGGCGGTGGCAGAACAGGTTGAAGTTCACCGGCCTCGCCGTCAGCCCGCGCACCTGGGCGATCAGCTCGCGGGCCTGCGCCGGGTTGCTCGCGCCCAGGCCGATGGAGCCCAGGGCGCCGGCCTCGGACACGGCGGCGGCCAGCGCCGGGGTCGAGACACCGACCATGGGCGCCTGGATGATGGGGTGTTCGATGCCGAGCAGTTGGCGAAGGGGCATGGCGATGATCTCCTGGGCTGATCGATGGTTGACTTAAAATCTCATAAAGAGAATATTCTACGCAATACATTCTCCAACAGAGATCATCGATGGACCTGTCCAGCCTGGAAATCTTCCGCTGCGTCGCCGAGGAGCAGAGCGTGACCCGCGCCGCCGCGCGCCTGCAGCGGGTGCAGTCGAACGTCACCACGCGCATCCGCCAGCTGGAGGAAGACCTGGGCGTGGCGCTGTTCCTGCGCGACGGCAAGCGCATGGCGCTGACCGACCCGGGCCGCGAGTTCCTCGCCTACGCCGAGAAGCTCCTGGCCCTGGCCGCCGAGGCGCGGCAGTCGCTGCACCCCCGCGAGGCCAGCGGCAGCCTGCGCCTGGGCAGCATGGAGAGCACCGCCGCCAGCCGCCTGCCCGGCCCGCTGGCGGCCTACCACCGCGCCTGCCCGCAGGTGCAACTGGAAGTCAGCACCGGCACCAGCCAGGCGCTGGTGGACGGCGTGCTGTCGCGGCGCCTGGATTGCGCGCTCATCGCCCACCCCGATGCGCTGCGCGCCGAACCCGGCTTCGAGGCGGCCCTGGAGCGCGGCCTGCTGGGCCAGGCGGTGTTCCGCGAGGAACTGCTGCTGGCCCTGCCCGGCGACCACCCGCCGGTGCGCGGGCCGGGCGACGTGCAGGTGCGGACCCTGGCCGGCTTCTCCCGCGGCTGCACCTACCGGCAGATCGCCGAGGACTGGCTGAACGCCGAGGGTCCGCGCGTGCAGGTGCAGGAAGTGGGCTCTTACCACGGCATCCTGGCCTGCGTCGCCGCCGGCGCCTGCGTGGGCATCCTGCCGCGCTCGCTGCTCGACCTGCAGCGCGAGCCGCCGGCGCTGCGACTGCTGCCGATCATGAGCGTGGACATTCTCCTGGTCTGGCGCGAAGGCTACGCCACCGGCGCCTTCGAACGTTTCCGCGAAACCCTGGGGGCCGCCTCGTGAAGCAACGCAGCGAACTCACGCTGGCGCTGAGCGCCGCGCTCATCCTGGCCATCGGCATGGGCTTCGGCCGCTTCGCCTTCACCGGGCTCTACCCGCTGATGGTCGGCGAAGGCGTGCTCAGCGTGAATGGCGGCTCGCTGGCCGCCTCGGCCAACTACGCCGGCTATCTGCTGGGTGCGCTGGCCCTGGCGCGCTGCCCGGAACGCCTGGCGGCGAGCCTGTGCCGCGTGGCCCTGGTAGGCACCCTGCTGGGGCTGGCGGCCATGGCGGTGCCGGCGCCGGCCTGGTTCGCTATCGGCGTGCGCCTGCTGGCCGGGGTGCTCAGCGCGGTGGCGCTGGTAGGCGCCTCGGTGTGGCTGCTGCACGTGATGCAACGCCACGGCGGCGCGCCGCTGATGTTCTCCGGGGTGGGCCTGGGCATCCTGATTTCCGCCGAGCTGATCGCCGGCGGCCATGGCGCGGGCCTGGGCAGCCCGGCGATCTGGCTGCTGCTGGCCGGCGCCGGGAGCGTTCTCGCCCTACTGGCCTGGCCGGCGCTGAGCCGCCCCGCGCCCGCACCCGTCAAGACGGCGCCGCACGTAGCGCCCGCCGTGCCCATGGCGCCGGCGAGCCTGCTGCTGATCTACGGCCTGGCCGGCTTCGGCTACATCATCACCGCCACCTACCTGCCGCTGCTGATGCGCGGCGGCGCGCTGTCGCCGCTGCAGGCCTGGGCGGTATTCGGCCTGGCGGCGGCGCCGTCGTGCTTCTTCTGGCACTGGCTGCACGGGCGCCTGGGCACGCGCCGGGCGCTGGCGGCGAACCTGCTGGTGCAGGCGCTGGGGGTGATCCTGCCGGTGCTGCAGCACAGCGCCCCGGCCTACCTGGCCAGCGCCCTGCTGGTGGGCGGCACCTTCATGGGCACGCCGACCATCGCCCTGCCCGCCGCGCGCCTGGCGGCGGCGAAAGTGCGCTTCAACATGCTGGCGGCCATGACCGCGGTGTACGGCGTGGGGCAAATCGTCGGGCCGCTGGCCTCCAGCGCGCTCTACCACCTGGATGGCAGCTTCAGCCCGGCGCTGCTGGCGGCCGGCGCCGCCCTGCTGCTGGGGGCGGCCTGCACCTGGCAGCCGGCGCGGGCCGCCGCAAGCTGCCCGCGCTGAGCCTCAGGCGTCGCCCTGGCGCTGGCGCTTGCGGTGCTCGGCGACCTTGTGGCGGTTGCCGCACAGGGCCATGCTGCACCAGCGCCGGCGGTGCGACTTGGTGCGGTCGTAGAACCACAGGGTGCAGTCCGGGTGCTCGCACACGCGGACCAGATCGAAATCCCCTTCGGCAAGCAATTGCGCGCCCTGCTCCGCCAGCGGCGCCAGCAGCCACTCGGCGCCGGGCTTCACGGCCTGGTGGCGCAGATACGCGCCCTGCCCGTCCCAATCCAGCTGCGGATAGCTGGCAACCTTGCTCAGGAAGGCGTTGAAGCGCGCCGGGTCGGCCGCCTCGCCACGCTTGCGCTTGCTCACCAGCTCGCGCAGGGTCTCGCGCAGCTCGATGGCGGCGGCCAGCAGTTCGCCCTCGGCGAAGTCCGCGCCTTCCGCCGGCAGGCCCAGCAGGCGCAACCAGTGCTGCACGTCGGCGTCGCTGTGCCAGGCATCGGAAGCCGACAGGGCCGCGGCATCGGCGCGGCTCAGGCTGTTGAGCAAGTCCAGCACCGGGTGGTCGGCGAGGATGTAGGGCGGCTGGGGGGTGGTTTCGCGCATGCTCGCTCCGGGATCGGGGTGTCGAGCCCATGGTAACCCTCGTCCAGGCGTTTTCAAGTTACAGCATCGGGCGACTGGCGAGCCGCGCCAGCCTGGCCAAGACTGTTCAGTCCCCTTCCCCTGATCAGGAGCCCTGCCATGTCCATCGACAACGTGCTGTACCGCGCCTACGCCGAAGCCACCGGTGGCCGCGAGGGACGCGCCATTTCCTCCGACGGCGTACTCGACGTGGAGCTGACCACGCCCAAGGAACTGGGCGGCAACGGCGCCCGCGGCACCAACCCGGAGCAGCTGTTCGCCGCCGGCTACTCGGCATGCTTCCTTGGTGCCATGAAGTTCGTCGCCGCCCGCGACAAGCTGGCGATTCCCAAGGACCCGTCCATCGAAGGCGTGGTCGGCATCGGCCCGGTGCCCACCGGCTTCGCCATTGAGGTGGAGCTGCGCATCTCCCTGCCCGGCCTGCCGCGCGACCAGGCGCAGACCCTGGTGGACCGCGCGCACATCGTCTGCCCCTACTCCAACGCCACCCGCGGCAACATCGACGTCACCCTGACCATCCTCGACTGAGCCCCGCCCCGGCTGCGGCGCCCACCGCAGCCGACTTTTCCCCTTCCCCGCCAAGGCCTATCCCGGATGCCGGGCTGCGCCTGCCCGGACGAATGGCGCAGTAACTCTTTAAACAGTTATTGACAGGTTACAAGGCGAGCGCAGAATACAGTCTTGAGTAACCGTATAAACACACTTAAAGAGTTACAAAGGTGACCGCCATGTTCGCCCGACTGCTGCGCCGACTCTTCCCGCACCCCGCCGAAAAAGACCTGGACCGCTGGGCCGACGACCTCGCCGCCGAACGCCGCTGGCGCGCCAGCCCGGCCGCGCGGGCCCGCTACTACGCCCTGCCCGGCAGCCTGCCGCGGCAACCCCGGCGGCGCTAGAGCGCCGGCAGCTGGCGGAAGCTCACCGCCAGGCGGTTCCAGCAGTTGATGGCGGAAATGGCCACGGTCAGGTCCACCGCCTCGCGCTCGTCGAACTGGCTGCGCAGCTGCTGGTAGACCTCGTCGGGCACGTTGGACTGCGACAGCAGCGTGACCGCCTCGCACCAGGCCAGCGCGGCCCGCTCGCGCTCAGTGAAGAAGGGCGAGTCGCGCCATACCGCCACGGCGTACAGGCGCCGCTCCGACTCGCCGCTGCGCCGCGCCTCCAGCGCATGCATGTCGGCGCAGAACGCGCAGTTGTTGACCTGCGAGACGCGCACCTTGACCAGCTCCAGCAGCGGCTTCTCGATGGACAGGTCGAAGGTCGCCGCCTCCAGCGCCAGGATCGCCTTGAGCGCTTCCGGCGAGGCCGTGTAGTAGTCCAGGCGTGGTTCCATGGCGAAATTCCTCGAAGGTAGATGAAGGCCATTCTGCCGGGCGCGCCGCCACGCCGGGGTGGCCAATCCGACGAAAAACCGCTACGCAACTTCGCGCCCGGCCCGGCCGCTGGCTACTCTTGCGCCAATACACAGCGAGCGCGGAGAGGCATTCATGGAGTTGCACATCGTCATCCAGGGCCAGAAGGACCTTGGCGGGCAACTCTACGCGCAGCTGCGCGAGGCCATCGACAGCGGGCGCCTGGCCGCCGGCGCGCGGCTGCCGCCCAGCCGCCTGCTGGCCGAGCAACTGGGCCTGTCGCGCAAGACGGTGTCGGACATCTACGCCCAGCTCACCTACGAGGGCGTGCTGGTCGGCCGTGTCGGCAGCGGCACCTTCGTCAACGCCCGGGTGCCGCGCCACGAGCAGCGCCCACAGGCCATCCGCTACGCCGCCCAGGAGGCCATCGACACCTGGGAGGCGCTGCAGACGCGCATCGTCCACCCCCACGCCGGCGTCACCCTGCGCGCCGACTTCCTCGGCGGCGCCAACAGCCTCAATACCTTCCCCCACGAGGACTGGCGCCGCTGCGTGCACTTCGCCCTGCGCCAGATGCAGGGCCCGCGGGCGGTCTACGCGCAGCCCGAGGGCCTGCCCAGCCTGCGCGACGCCATCGTCCGGCACATCGCCTACAGCCGCGGCGTGCAGTGCCGCGACGAAGACGTCATCGTCTGCAACGGCGCGCAACAGGCCCTCGACCTGCTGGCCCGGGTGCTGGTGCGCCCCGGCACCCGGGTGGCCATGGAAGACCCCGGCTACCCGCCGGCGCGCCTGCAGTTCGCCATGCAGGGCGCGGAAATCGCCAGCGTGCCGGTGGACGCCGAGGGCCTGTGCGTGGAGCGCATCCCCGACGGCACCCAACTGATCTACTGCACCCCGGCGCACCAATTCCCCCTCGGCATGCCGATGAGCGAGGCGCGGCGCCAGGCCCTGCTGGCGCGGGCCGCGGAGCTGGGCGCGGTGATAATCGAGGACGACTACGACAGCGAGTTCCGCTACGAAGGCCGCCCCCACGAGACGCTGCACAGCCTCGACCGCCTGGGCCTGGTGGCCTACGTCGGGACCTTCTCCAAGACGCTGCTGCCGGAACTGCGCCTGGGCTATCTGGTGGTGCCGCCGGGCCTGCGCCCGGCCCTGCTGCGCGCGCGGCAGTTGAACGACTGGCACAGCTCGACCCTGGCGCAGTGGGCGCTGGCCAAGTTCATCGCCGACGGCTGCCTGCTCAAGCACATCCGCCGCTGCCACGGCATCTACGCCACGCGCCGCGAACGCATCCTGGCGCGCGTCGAAGGCGACCTCTCGCCCTGGCTGCAGGCGGTGCCGTCCAACGCCGGCTTCCACCTGGCGCTGCTGTTCAGGGTGCCGGTGAAGCTGCCGCTGCTGGTGGAGCTGGCGCGCAAGCTGGAAGTCGGCATCTATCCGCTGGACGGCTTCTACGACCGCGAGCCGGTGCGCCAGGGCCTGCTGATGGGCTTCGGCGCCATCGAGAAGCTGGACATCGACCCGGCCCTGGACAAGCTGCGCGACCTGCTCCGGCAGATCGCCTGAAGCCGCGCAGCCACGCGCCTCAGAAGGCCGAACGCACCACCCCGCCGTCGGCGCGCAGGGCCGCGCCATTGGTGGCCGAGGACACCTCGGAGCAGACGTACACCACCAGGTTGGCCACCTCCTCCGGCGTGGTGAAGCGCTTGAGCAGCGAGCTGGGCCGCGCGCTGCGGAAGAACTCCGCCTCGAACTCGGCGAACGGCTGGCCGCCGGAGAGCTTGCCGACGAACTCGTCGACGCCCTCGGAATGCGTCGGCCCCGGCAGCACCGCATTGACCGTCACCCCGGTGCCCGCGCAGTCCTCCGCCAGCCCGCGGGACAGGCCGAGCTGGGCGGTCTTGGTGACGCCGTAGTGGATCATCTCCACCGGGATCTGCACGCCGCTCTCGCTGCTGATGAACACCACCCGGCCCCAGTTGCGCTGCTTCATGCCCGGCAGGTAGGCGCGGCTCAGGCGCACGCCGGAGAGCAGGTTGACCTGCAGGAAGCGCTCCCAGTCCTCGTCGGGAATCTCCGCGAAGGGCTTGGGATCGAAGATGCCCAGGTTGTTCACCAGCACATCCACCTGCGGGTAGCGCCCCACCAGCTCGGCGATGACCGAAGGCTGCGACAGATCGCCGGCGAAGCCTTCGACGCGGGCATCGGGCTGGGCGGCGCGCAGCTTGGCCAGGGCGGCGTCCACCGAAGCCTGGCTGCGGCCGTTGAGGATCACCCGCGCGCCTTCGCGCGCCAGGCCCTGGACGATGGCGAAACCGATGCCCTTGGTGGAACCGCTGACCAGGGCGAGCTTGTCTTGCAGATTGAAATTCATGGCACTGCTCTCGGTTGTTTTCGGTTCTCGATTTTCGTAGGAGCGAGCTTGTTCGCGAACGGATTCCGCTGCGGGGGTAGGCGAACAAGGGCTGGAAGCCGATGTGGTGAGCGAACCCAAAGCTGCCTAGGCGCTGCCGGCAACCACGTCCAAGCACCGGCTGGATTGGACTGCCGCTTTTCGCCCGGATTGTCCGTTATTCCCCGCCCGCCGAACGCCTAGTATCCCCTTCACGAAATTTCCCTTCCCAGGAGTCCCGCCATGCAACAACGCATCCTCGTCATCGGTTCCGGCTTCGCCGGCATGTGGGCCGCGCTGGGCGCCGCCCGCGTCCTCGACCAGCACGGCCGCGGCGACGTCGAAGTCGCGCTGGTCGCCCCCGAGCCGCTGCTGCACCTGCGCCCGCGCCTGCACGAGGCCGCCCCGCACGCCATGACCACGCCGCTGCTGCCGCTGTTCGAAGCCGCCGGGGTACGCTACGTGCAGGGCAGCGTCGAGCGCATCCATACCGGCGAGCGCAGCGTCGAGGCCGTGAACGCGCGCGGCGAACGCTTCAGCCTCGCCTACGACCGCCTGGTGCTGACCGCCGGCAGCCGCCTGTTCCGCCCGGCCATCCCCGGCCTGGCCGAGCACGCCTTCAGCATCGACCAGACCGACGAAGCCAGCGCCCTGGACGTGCACCTGGCGCGCCTGGCCGACCTGCCGCCGAGCGACGCGCGCAACACGGTGGTGGTCGCCGGCGGCGGCTTCACCGGCATCGAGATCGCCTGCGAACTGCCCGCGCGGGTACGCCGCGTGCTGGGCGAGGATGCCGAGGTACGGGTGGTGATAGTCGAGCGCAGCCACGTCATCGGCCCCGACCTGGGCCCCGGCCCGCGCCCGCAGATCGAGCAGGCCCTGGACGAATTGGGCGTGGTGCGCTTCCTCGGCGCCGCGGTCAACGCCATCGACGCCGACGGCCTGAGCACTACCACCGGCGAGCGCATAGAAGCCAAGACGGTGATCTGGACCGCCGGCATGCAGGCCAGCCCGCTGACCGCCCAGGTGCCCGGCGAACGCGACGCCCTCGGCCGCCTGCACGTGACGCGCGACCTGAGGGTAAAAGGCGTGGACGCGGTATTCGCCGCCGGCGACGTGGCCCTGGCGCAGGTGGACGATGCGGGCAACCACTCGCTGATGTCCTGCCAGCACGCGATGAACATGGGCCGCAGCGCCGGCTACAACGTCGCCGCCGACCTTCTCGGCCTGCCCACCCAGGCCTACGCCCAGCCGGTCTACGTCACCTGCCTCGATCTGGGCCCCTGGGGCGCGGTCTACACCGAGGGCTGGGAACGCCAGGTGAAGCTGCAGGGCGCCGAGGCCAAGG
Source organism: Pseudomonas sp. M1 (assembly GCF_022760135.1). NCBI lineage: Bacteria > Pseudomonadati > Pseudomonadota > Gammaproteobacteria > Pseudomonadales > Pseudomonadaceae > Pseudomonas > Pseudomonas sp. M1. The sequence goes on along the minus strand of NZ_CP094343.1, from coordinate 3,254,319 downwards.
CCCTCAAGCGGCAGATCAACACCCAGTGGATCTACCCGCCCCAGCCGAGCCGCAAGGCCGCCCTCGAAGCCGCCGACCCGCAACGGGTGGTGGTGGCGTAACCGTTCGCGGTCCTTCGCCGCTACATCTGTGTCATTCCCCAACGCCATGGTCGAACCGGGCTTTGCCTCCGGCCATGGCGATGGGTATCGCTTCGCTCCACCCATCCTACGGGAACCCGGAAAACAGCGTAGGAGCGGACCTTGTCCGCGATAGCCGGAGGTTCCGGCGCGATTCGCGGATGAGATCCGCTTACGCCGCCCCACCCACAGCATTCCCTGTAGGAGCGCGCCCTGCGCGCGAATCGCGGGCAGGGCCCGCTCCTACAGGTTGGCCGTCGCAACGGTGTTTCGGGCCAACGGCGTATAACCGCGAACGGTTATACGCCCTACGCTACTGTCTTGCAGGCCGCGCCGAAGCGCTCTTCGTAGGAGCGAGCCATCTCCGCGATTGCCGGAACCTCCGGCGGGCCGCCCATGAAAAAGCCCGGGCACCTCGCGGTGCCCGGGCTCTGCCGTTGGCGGCCGTCTGCGTGGTTACGGCATGACCGGCGGCAGGTACTGCAGGGTGGTGCCCAGGGCCCAGAGCAGGAACAGCACCAGGGGCACGTGGACCAGCAGTTGGACGAAGGAGAAGCCGATCAGGTCGCGGGCCTTCAGGCCCAGCACGCCGAGCAGCGGCAGCATGTAGAAGGGGTTGATCAGGTTCGGCAGCGCCTCGGCGGCGTTGTAGATCTGCACCGCCCAGCCCAGGTGGTAGTTCAGTTCGTTGGCCACCTGCATCACGTAGGGCGCCTCGATGATCCACTTGCCGCCGCCGGAGGGGATGAAGAAGCCCAGCACCGCGGAGTACACGCCCATCAGCAGCGCGTAGGTGTCGTGGGAGGCGATCTGCACGAAGAAGGTGGAGATGTGGTGCGCCACGGTGGCGCCGTCGGTGCCTTTCACGGTGGTCATGATGGCGGCGATGGAGCCGTACAGCGGGAACTGGATCAGCACCCCGGTGGTGGTGGGCACCGCGCGGGCCACGGCGTCGAGGAAGTTGCGCGGGCGCCAGTGCAGCAGCGCGCCGACCATCAGGAACAGCAGGTTGTAGGTGTTCAGCCCGGAGATGGCGAGGATCGCCGGCTTGGTGGCGAACTCGTGGAACAGCCAGCCGGCGGCCAGGGCCACCAGCAGCAGGATCAGCAGTGGGCTGTGCTCCAGCCACTCGCCGGGACGGCTGGGCTTGCTCATCTTCGGCGGGGTGAAGCTGACGTCCACGCCGCAGGCATCGGCATCGCGGGCGCTGGCGTCGCCCGGCGCGGTCATGTAGGCGATCACCACCGACACCACCACCAGGGCCAGCAGCATCAGGCCGGACTGCCAGAGGAAGATGGTCTCGGTGAAGGGGATCACCCCGGTGATGGCGAGGATCGACGGCGGCAGGCTGCCAGGGTTGGCCTGCAGCTGCGCGGCGGAGGACGACAGGCCCAGCGCCCAGACGGCGCCCAGGCCCAGGTAGGCGGCGGCGCCGGCGGCGCGGTAGTCCATCTTCAGGTCCGTGCGGCGGGCCAGGGCGCGCACCAGCAGGCCGCCGAAGACCAGGCTCAGGCCCCAGTTGAGCAGCGAGGCGAGCATCGACACCACGGCCACCCAGGCCACCGCCGAGCGGCCGTTCTTCGGCACCCGCGCCAGCAGCGCGATCAGCCGCGAGGCCGGGCCGGAACTGGCGACCACGTAGCCGCCGATGACCACGAAGGCCATCTGCATGGTGAAGGGGATCAAGCTCCAGAAGCCGTCGCCGAAGGCCTTGGCGGTGTCGCCGGGGGACGCGCCCATGGCCAGGGTGGCCACGGCCACGATCAGCACCGCCAGGGTGGCGAACACCCAGGAGTCCGGGAACCAGCGCTCGGCCCAGGCCGAGCAGGCCATGGCGAAGCGCGCGGAACGGCTTTCCTGCAGTTGCAGTTTCGCGTTCATTTTTCCTACCTCGATTTTCTTGGAGTTATTTTTCTTTGTAACGCCGAACGCCCCGGAGTTCGTCCGGGGCGTCCGTCACACGGGCACGCGGGGCTCGATCAGTCGCGGACCAGGGCCAGGGCCACGCCCTGGCCACCGCCGATGCACAGGGTGGCAAGGCCCTTCTTCGCATCGCGGCGGAGCATTTCGTGCAGCAGGCTGACCAGCACGCGGCAGCCGGAGGCGCCGATGGGGTGGCCAAGGGCGATGGCGCCGCCGTTGACGTTGACCTTGGCGGCATCCCAGCCCAGTTCCTTGCCCACTGCCAGGGACTGCGCGGCGAAGGCTTCGTTGGCCTCGATCAGGTCCAGTTCGGCCAGTTGCCAGCCGGCCTTGTCCAGGCAGCGGCGGGTGGCGGACACCGGGCCGATGCCCATGATCGCCGGGTCGACGCCGGCGCTGGCGTAGGAGGCGATGCGCGCCAGCACCGGCAGGCCCAGTTCCTTGGCCTTGGCGGCGCTCATCAGCAGCACCGCGGCGGCGCCGTCGTTGAGGCTGGAGGCGTTGCCGGCGGTGACGCTGCCGTCCTTCTTGAAGGCCGGCTTGAGCTTGGCCAGGGCCTCGGCGGTGGTGCCGGCACGCGGCTGCTCGTCGGTGTCGAAGCTCAGCGCCTCGCCCTTGCGCTGCGGGATGCTCACCGGGACGATCTCGTCACGGAAGCGCCCGGCCTCGATGGCGGCCACGGCCTTCTGCTGCGAGGCGGCGGCGAAGGCGTCCTGTTCCTCGCGGCTGATGCCGTACTTGTCCACCAGGTTCTCGGCGGTGATGCCCATGTGGTAGTCGTTGAAGGCGTCCCACAGGCCGTCGACGATCATGCTGTCGACCAGTTGCGCATGGCCCATGCGCAGGCCGGTGCGGGCCTTGGGCAGCACGTAGGGCGACAGGCTCATGTTCTCCTGGCCGCCGGCGATCACCACCTCGGCATCGCCGCAGCGGATGGCCTGGGCGGCCAGGTGCAGGGCCTTGAGGCCCGAGCCGCAGACCTTGTTCAGCGTCAGCGCCGGCACCGCATGGGGCAGCCCGGCGGCGATGGCGGCCTGGCGCGCGGGGTTCTGCCCGGAGCCGGCGGTGAGCACCTGGCCGAGGATCACCTCGTCCACCTGCTCGGGCTTCACGCCGCTGCGCTGCAGCAGCTCGCGGATGACGATGGCGCCCAGTTCGTGGGCGGGGATGTTCGCCAGGCTGCCCTGGAAGGCGCCGATGGCGGTGCGGGTGGCGGCGACTATCACTACGTCTTGCATGATTGGCTCACTCCGGTGGCTTGGGCTGCCCTCTCCCCCGCCCTCTCCCTGAAGGGAGAGGGAGCTGTCCGTGCCAGGATGACTCATGTGCTCATCCCGGCGCCGGACCAGTCCCCTCTCCCGCTTGCGGGAGAGGGTTAGGGAGAGGGTGCTCTTACAGCGCGACTAACTCAGTGGTGGTGATGGGTATCGCTTCGCTCAACGCCATCCTACGGGTGCTACTCCTGCGCGCGATCGCGGGCAGGGCCCGCTACAGGGGGTGTCAGAAGGTCATCTCTTTGACGTCATCCGGCACGATCAGCCGTCCGGCGGTCTTCTCGGCGATTTCCTCGACGCTCACCCCCGGCGCGGTCTCGCGCAGGACGAAGGCGCCGTCGATGATTTCCAGGTAGGCCAGGTCGGTGAGCACCTTGCGGATGCAGCCGGCGCCGGTCAGCGGCAGGCTGCAGCGGTCGAGCAGCTTGGACTCGCCGTCCTTGGAGGCGTGGGTCATGGTGACGATGATGTTGTCGGCGCCGGCCACCAGGTCCATGGCGCCGCCCATGCCTTTCACCAGCTTGCCGGGGATCATCCAGGAGGCGATGTTGCCCTGCACGTCCACCTCGAAGGCGCCGAGCACGGTGAGGTCGACGTGGCCGCCGCGGATCATCGCGAAGGACTCGGCGGAGGAGAAGATCGACGCGCCCTTCACGGCGGTCACGGTCTGCTTGCCAGCGTTGATCATGTCGGCGTCTAGGGTTTGCTCGGTGGGGAAGGCGCCCATGCCGAGCAGGCCGTTCTCCGATTGCAGCATCACTTCCATGCCCTCGGGCACGTAGTTGGCCACCAGGGTCGGGATGCCGATGCCGAGGTTCACGTAGTAGCCGTCCTGCAGTTCGCGCGCCACGCGCTGGGCCATCTGTTCGCGGGTCAATGCCATCTTCTTGTCTCTCTTGTCCGGTGGGCTCAGGAACGCACGGTGCGCTTTTCGATGCGCTTCTCGAAGGTCCCCTGGATGATGCGGTCGACGTAGATGCCGGGGGTGTGGATCTGGGTGGGGTCCAGTTCGCCCGGCTCGACGATCTCCTCCACCTCGACCACGGTGATGCGCCCCGCGGTGGCCACCACCGGGTTGAAGTTCTGCGCGGTGTGGCGGTAGATGACGTTGCCGTAGTGGTCGGCCTTCCAGCCCTTGACGATGGCGAAGTCGCCGGTGATGGCCTGTTCCATGATGTGCGGGCGGCCGTTGAACTCGCGCACTTCCTTGCCTTCGGCAACCGGGGTGCCGTAGCCGGTGGCGGTGAAGAAGGCCGGGATGCCGGCGCCGCCGGCGCGCAGTTTCTCGGCCAGGGTGCCTTGCGGGGTGAGTTCCACTTCCAGTTCGCCGGACAGCAGCTGGCGTTCGAACAGTTCGTTCTCGCCGACGTAGGAGGCGATCATCTTGCGGATCTGCCGGTCTTCCAGCAGCACGCCCAGGCCGAAGCCGTCGACGCCGCAGTTGTTCGACACCACCGTCAGGCCCTTCACGCCCAGGCGGCGGATCTCGGCGATGAGGTTCTCGGGGATGCCGCACAGGCCGAAGCCGCCCGCCAGTACCGTCATGCCGTCGGTGAGCCCGGCCAGGGCCTCCGCGTAACTGCCAACCCGCTTGTCGAGTCCTGCCATCTGCTGCTGCCTCTCTTGTAGTTTGGGTTTCCGACCGGCCGGTCGGAGAGCGTCTGCAGCTTCACCGCTGGGGACTGATTTGTTAAGTTTGTTTTTCCAATCGATTATTCGGCTTTTCTTATCAATGACCGTCAAGCAACTGCGCGCCTTCCTCGCCGTGGCGCAGAGCCTGAGCTTCGCCCAGGCCGGCGAGCGCCTGCACCTGTCGCAGCCGGCCCTGAGCCTGGCGATCAAGAACCTGGAGGAATCCCTCGGCGGGCAGCTGCTGGTGCGCACTACCCGCAGCGTCGCCCTCACCCCCGAGGGCGAGACCCTGCTGCCCATCGCCCGGCGCCTGCTGGCCGACTGGGACAACGCCGAGGAACTGCTGCGCCAGCACTTCACCCTGCAACTGGGCAAGGTCTCCATCGCCGCCATGCCCTCCTTCGCCGGCAACCTGCTGCCGGGCGCGCTCATGGCCTTCCGCCAGCGCTACCCGAAGGTGAACGTGGCGGTGCACGACGTGATCAACGAACAGGTGCTGGAGATGGTACGCAACCGCCGCGTCGAGCTGGGCATCGCCTTCGAGCCGGACAGCCTCGACGGCCTGAGCTTCCAGGCCTTCTACAGCGACCGCTTCGTCGCCGTGCTGCCGGCCGGCTCGCCCCTGGCCGGGCAGCGCCGGCTGACCTGGGCGCAGTTGCTGGAGCAGCCCTTCATCACCCTGCAGCGGCCCTCGGCGGTGCGCCTGCTGCTGGAAGATAGCGTGGCGGCCAGCCACGGCAAGCTGGCGGTGGCCTTCGAGAGCCACCAGTTGGTCACCGTCGGGCGCATGGTCGCCCAGGGGCTGGGGGTGAGCGCAGTGCCGCGCCTGTGCGTGAAGCAGATGGAGGAGCTGGGCGCGCGCTGCGTGGACCTCTACGAACCCACGGTGGAACGCCGCGTGGGCCTGTTCAGCCTGGCCGAGCACAAGCTCTCCAGCGCCGCCCAGGCGCTGAGCGACGTGCTCTTGCAGATAGCCGACTGGCCACGGTTGCAGAAGGAAGGTTGCGAGGAAGGCCGAGCAGAGTGAGGCAGAGTCGCGCGGCGCGGGCGGCGGAAGAACGCCGCCCGTTGCGCTGGGAGGGTCAGATGTCGCTGCACATCTCGGTCTGGCGCAGGTACTCGAGCACGTGGACCTGGCCCTTGGAGTCGGCGTAGGTCATTTTCGCCGGGGCGACTTCGCAACGGTCGTTGGCTTGCTCGATACTGATCACCTTGGCCACATCGAGCTGCATGCCGTAGTGGTAGACCACGGGCGCGGCGTCGGCGGCATTGGCGGCCAGGGCGGCGCCCATCAGGGGGATGGCGAACAGGCTGAACAGGGTGCGTTTCATGGTGGGATTCTCCGGTTTCCGGCGTGCTGGCCATTTGGCCTTGCCGTGTATACAAATTTAGTTGAACGGCCGTTCCGGACACAGAGGCAATACGACAAGGGATTACTGCGCAACACGTAACAATAAGGGCTTGCCAACCTGGCTGAATGGATTGACCGCCCTTTCACCTGCGGTAAAAAGCCCCTGGACTGGCAGGATTCGATTCATTTTCCGCTTTGCTGCCAACCAATCACGGCGCCACAATGGCAAGCCCATTCGTCGCCAGGACTCCGCCATGAAACGCGTGGCCATGCTGCTGTTCCCCGGCGTGCAGGCGCTGGACGTCGCCGGCCCGCTGGACGTCTTCGCCGAAGCCAATGCCTTCGTCGCGCCGGGCAGCGGCTACCAGGTGCTGACGCTGGCCGAACGCGGCTTCCCCATCCCCGCCTCCAACGGCCAGTTGCTGGGCGCGCAGCACGAGCTGGACGGCGCCGTCGGCGGCTTCGACATCCTGCTGGTGCCCGGCGGCCCGCAACTGCCCGCCGAGGAGCCTTCCACCGCCCTCCTCGCCTGGCTGCGCCAGGCCTGCGCCGAGACGCCGCGCTATGGCTCGATCTGCACCGGCGCCTTCCTCCTCGGCCATGCCGGCTTGCTGGACGGCAAGCGCGTCACCACCCACTGGGGCGACGCCGCGCGCCTGGCTCAGCTGTTTCCGCAGGCAAGGGTGGAGCCCGACAGCATCCACGTGCGCGACGGCGCGCTGGTGACCTCCGCAGGGGTGACCGCCGGCATCGACCTGGCCCTGGCGCTGCTGGCCGAGGACCACGGCCCGGCGGTGGCGTTGAGCGTGGCCAAGCGCCTGCTGGTGGTAGCCCAGCGCCAGGGTGGGCAATCACAGTTCAGCCCCTATCTGCAGGCGCCAGCGGATGGCGACTCGCCCATCGCCCGGGTGCAGCGCCACGTGCAGGCCCATCTCACCGATGCGCTGTCGGTGGCGGAACTGGCGGCGGTGGCGACCATGAGCGAACGCACCTTCGCCCGGGTGTTCGTCCGCGAGGCGGGCATCACCCCGGCGGAATTCGTCCAGCGCGCCCGGCTGGACGCGGCGCGGGGGTTGCTGGAGGGTAGCGGGCTGCCGCTGAAGGTGGTGGCCTGGCGCTGCGGCTTCGGCAGCGCGGCGCGGATGCGGTTGGTGTTCGTGCAGAGGCTGGGGGTGACGCCGACGGAGTATCGGGGGCGGTTTCGGGGGGATGGGTAGGGGTTGGGGGTTCGTAGGAGCGAGCTTGCTCGCGAACGGTGCATCAGCTGGGCCTATGGTGTTGGCCCCGAAGAGCGCCCTCTCCCTAACCCTCTCCCTGAAGGGAGAGGGGACCGTTCGGTGTGCTTGGATGTTCTGGAGTCAGCCGGCTAGCGCAGAAGCTGCCGGCTGAAGCCAGGCCTTCTCTCGGCACGGACAAGCCCCCTCTCCCTTCAGGGAGAGGGCTGGGGAGAGGGGACGGAGTCAAGCCAGGGCACCTGCGTTGCCGACGAACGCCATTCGCGAGCAAGCTCGCTCCTACAAAAGCTCCTCACAAACTCCGCGCAATCACCAACCGCTGCACATCACTGGTGCCCTCATAGATCTGGCACACCCGCACATCCCGATAGATACGCTCCACCGGGTAATCCTGCAGGTAGCCATACCCCCCCAGCGTCTGGATCGCCGCCGAACACACCCGCTCGGCCATCTCCGAGGCGAACAGCTTGGCCATGGAAGCCTCGGTCAGACACGGCAGGCCCGCCTCACGCAAGCTCGCCGCGTGGTGGACCATCTGCCGGGCCACGGCTATCTCGGTGGCCATGTCGCTGAGGCGGAAGGCCACCGCCTGGTGCTGGATGATCGGCTTGCCGAAGGTTTCCCTTTCGTGGGCGTAGTCGCGGGCGTATTCGAAGGCGGCGCGGGCCATGCCCACCGCCTGGGAGGCGATGCCGATGCGCCCGCCTTCCAGGTTGGCCAGGGCGATGGCGTAGCCCTGGCCCTCCTCGCCCAGGCGGTAGCCAGCCGGGATGCGCAGGTCGTCGAAGGCGATCTGGCAGGTGTCCGAGGCGTGCTGGCCGAGCTTGTCTTCCACCCGCACCACACGGTAGCCGGGGGTGTCGGTGGGCACGATGAAGGCGCTGATGCCCTTCTTGCCGGCCGCCGCGTCGGTGACGGCGAAGACGATCACCAGTCCGGCGTGGCTGCCGGAGGTGATGAACTGCTTGCTGCCGTTCAGCACGTAGTGGTCGCCGTCGCGGCGCGCGCGGGTCTTCAGGAAGCTGGCGTCGGAGCCGGCCTGGGGCTCGGTGAGGGCGAAGGCGCCGATCATCTCGCCGCGGGCCAGGGGCACCAGGAACTGGCGCTTCTGTTCTTCGCTGCCGAACTTGGCGATGGGCATGCAGCCCACCGAGTTGTGCACGCTCATGATGGTGGAGCAGGCGCCGTCGCCGGCGGCGATTTCTTCCAGGGCCATGGCGTAGGCCAGGTGCCCGGTCTGCGCGCCGCCCCACTCCTCGGCCACCAGCATGCCGAGGAAGCCGAGGTCGGCCATTTCCTTCAGCGCCTCGGCCGGGAAGCGGTGCTCGCGGTCCCACTCGGCGGCGAAGGGTTTCAGCCGCTCCTGGGCGAACTGGCGGGCGACGTCGCGGATCTGCAGGTCTTCTTCGCTGGGAATCATGCTTCGCTCCTTACAGGCGCTCGACGGCGATGGCCGTGGCTTCGCCGCCGCCGATGCACACCGAGGCGATGCCGCGTTTCAGGTCGTACTGCTGCAGCGCCGAGAGCAGGGTTACCAGGATGCGCGCCGCCGAGGCGCCGATCGGGTGGCCCAGGGCGCAAGCGCCGCCGTGGACGTTGAGCTTGGCGTGGGGGATGTCCAGCTCGCGCATGGCGGCCATGGCCACCACGGCGAAGGCTTCGTTGACCTCGAACAGGTCCACCTCGACCAGGCCCCAGCCGCTGCGCTGCAGCAGGCGCTGGATGGCGCCCACCGGCGCGGTGGGGAACAGGTTCGGCGCGGCGGCGTAGGACGAGTGCGCGCGGATCGCCGCCAGCGGCGCCAGGCCACGTTTCTCGGCCTCGGACAAGCGCATCAGCACCAGCGCGGCGGCGCCGTCGGAGATGGAGCTGGAGTTGGCCGCGGTGACGGTGCCGCCCTCGCGGAACGCCGGTTTAAGCGTCGGGATCTTGTCCAGCCTGGCCTTCGGCGGCTGCTCGTCCTGAGCGATCTCGCGGGTTTCCTTGCCGGCCTTGACCGTCACCGGGACGATCTCGGCAGCGAAGCGGCCGTCGCGCATGGCCTGCTGGGCGCGGGTCAGCGAGGCGATGGCGTAGTCGTCCTGCTGCTGGCGGGTGAAGCCGTAGCTCTGCGCGCAGTCCTCGGCGAAGGTGCCCATCAGCCGGCCCTTGTCGTAGGCGTCTTCGAGGCCGTCGAGGAACATGTGGTCGAGCACCTTGCCGTGGCCCATGCGGTAGCCCGTGCGGGCGCGCTCCAGCAGGTAGGGGGCGTTGGACATGCTCTCCATGCCGCCGGCCAGCACCACGCCGGCGCTGCCGGCCAGTAGCGCGTCGTGGCCCTGCATCACGGCCTTCATGCCCGAGCCGCACATCTTGTTGATGGTGGTGCAGGGCGTGCCGCGGTCCAGCCCGGCGCCGAGCACCGCCTGGCGCGCCGGGGCCTGGCCCTGGCCGGCGGAGAGCACGCAGCCGAGGATGGCTTCGTCGATCTGGTCGGCGCCCAGCTGCGCGCGCTCGATGGCGGCGCGCACGGCGGCGGCGCCGAGGGTGGCGGCGCTGGCGTCCTTGAAGTCGCCGAGGAAGCCGCCCATGGGCGTGCGGACGGCGCTGACGATGACTACGGGATCGTTCATTTTCGTTACTCCTGTCACTTGGCGGCCATGCGGATGGCGCCGTCGAGGCGGATCACCTCGCCGTTGAGCATGCTGTTCTCGACGATGTGGCGGACCAGCGCGGCGAATTCGTCGGGGCGGCCCAGGCGCGGCGGGAAGGGCACGCTGGCGCCGAGGGAGTCGCGGACTTCCTGGGGCATACCGGCCATCATCGGCGTTTCGAAGATGCCGGGGGCGATGGTCATCACGCGGATGCCGTGGCGCGCCAGTTCGCGGGCGATGGGCAGGGTCATGCCGACCACCCCGGCCTTGGACGCCGCGTAGGCGGCCTGGCCGATCTGCCCGTCGAAGGCCGCCACCGAGGCGGTGTTGACGATGACGCCGCGCTCGCCGCCGGCGTCCGGCTCGTTGCGGGCCATGGCCTCGGCGGCCAGGCGCAGCATGTTGAAGCTGCCCACCAGGTTGATGTTGACGGCCCGGGCGAAGCTGTCCAGGCCGTGCGGGCCGTTGCGCCCGAGGACTTTTTCGGCCGGCGCCACGCCGGCGCAGTTGGCCAGCCCGTGCAGCGCGCCGAAGCTTTCCAGCGCGGCTTCCACGGCGGCGCGGCCGTCGGCCTCGCTGGTCACGTCGGTGCGCACGAAGCGCGCCCTGCCCTCGCCCAGCTCGGCCACGCGGGCGGCGCCGGCCTCGGCGTTGACGTCGGCCAGCAGCACGCGGGCGCCGGCCTCCACCAGGGTCTTCGCGGTGGCCGCGCCGAGCCCGGAGCCGCCGCCGGTGATGAGGAATACCTTGTCCTGGATGTGCATGGAATCTCTCCGAATCAGTGTTGCGCGGCCGCGCGTTCGGCCGCCTCTTGTTGCCGGGCTATCTCCTGGTTGCGCAGGAGGAAGCGCTGGATCTTGCCGCTGGGGGTCTTCGGCAGTTCGGCGATGAACTCCACTTCCCGCGGGTAGCTGTGGGCCGACAGGCGCTTGCGCACGTACTGCTGCAGCTCCTCGGCCAGCTCCGGGCTGGGCTGGTGCTGCGGGCAGAGCACCACGTAGGCCTTGACCAGTTCGGTGCGCTCCGGGTCGGGCTTGCCGATCACCGCCGCTTCCATCACCGCCGGGTGCTCGATCAGCGCACTCTCCACGTCGAAGGGGCCGACGCGGTAGCCGGAGGTGGTGATGAGGTCGTCGGAGCGGCCGACGAAGCTGATGCTGCCGTCGGCATTCAGCTCCACGGTATCGCCACTGAGATAGTAGTCGCCGACGAAGGCCTTGGTTTCCATGCCCTGGTAGCCGGCGAACCACATCAGCGGCGAGCGCTTGCGGTCCATGGCCAGGATGCCCGGCTGGCCGGCGGGCAGTTCCTCGCCGTTCTCGCCCAGCACCACCACGCGGTGGCCGGGAATGGAGTAGCCGGCCGCGCCCAGGTGCACCGGGTGCTGCAGCCCATGGTGGTTGGCCAGGACCATGCCCAGTTCGGTCTGCCCGTAGTGGTCGTGGATGGTCGCCCCCAGGCCCTCGGCGAACCAGCGGATCACCTCCGGGGTCAGCGCCTCGCCAGCGCTGCTCACCGCGCGCAGGCGGCCCTTGAGTTCGCGCTGCACCTCGGCGGCCGAGGCCTTGAGCATGCGGTAGGCGGTGGGCGAGCCGGCCAGGTTGGTGATGCCGTACTGGCGGATGATCCGGCAGGTGCTTTCCACCGTGAAGGCGCCTTCGTAGAAGGTGGTGGCGTGGCCCAGGGCCAGCGGGCCGGTGACGGCGTAGTAGAGGCCGTAGGCCCAGCCCGGGTCGGCCAGGTTCCAGAAGCGGTCCTCGGGGCGCAGGTCCACGGCGTCGCGCAGGTAGCCGGTGAACGCCAGGATGGCCTTGAGCGGCACCGCCAGCGGCTTGGCCAGGCCGGTGGTGCCGGAGGTGAACATCAGCAGGAAGGGGTCGTCGCCCGTGCGCAGGACCGGTTCGAACTGCTCGGAGCGGCCTTCCAGGGCCTGCCGGAAGTCGAGGTCGCCGGCCGGGATCGCCTGGCCGCCGCTGACGGTGATGATTTGCGGGGCGTTGGGCACTTCGTCGAGCTTGGCGCGGTTGCCGGCGTCGGTGACCAGCACGCGGCTGCCGGCGATGCCCAGGCGGTGCTCGATGGCCTTGGGCCCGAAGGCGGTGAACAGCGGCTGGTAGACCGCGCCCAGGCGCCAGGTGCCGAGGATGGTGACCAGCAGCTCGGGGGTGCGAGGCAGCATGCCGGAGACACGGTCGCCGGGGCGCACGTCCAGGTCGTGGAGCAGGTTGGCGAACTGCGCGGACAGGGCCTGCAGCTGGGCGAAGCTGTATTCGGCGCGCTCGCCGTTGCGGCCTTCCCAGTACAGGGCGACGCGCCCGGACGGAACATGGCGGTCGCAGCACTCGACGCAGGCGTTGAGGGCGTCGAGGCTGCCGGCGAGGGTGTCTCGGGCGGTGGCCGCGTAATCGAATTCGGCAGCGGCGGCGGCATAGGGGCGCATCGCGGAACTCCTGGCTTGTTCTTGTAGGGAGTAGCGGGATGTTCGCGCCGGGCGGTTGCCGCGGCAATGTCGAAAGGGACTTATGTGGATGAGCGGATTGGACAGCGGGGGGATGGGGAGTAGCCGAGGGTGGCGGTGCCTGGGGTTGGCTCCGCCCCCTCACCCCAGCCCTCTCCCGGAGGGAGAGGGAGCCAGTTCGGCGCAAGCTGGAAGTTCTATGCCTGCCGGCCACTCTGGCGCTGCCGGCGAATACCATTCTCACCGCTGGCACGGACGGCTCCCTCTCCCTCTGGGAGAGGGCTGGGGTGAGGGAAAGGAATTCCCCCGGCGCCGACGTAACCGACAAACACCAAAGCGCCGCTGGAATCAACGCAACCCGGCAACGATCTCCAACGAACGCAAGCGCAAGGCATGGTCGTAGATATCACTGGTGAAGATGATCTCATCCGCCCCGGTCTGCTCGACGAGGATTTCCAGGCGGCTGCGCACCTTCTCCGGGCCGCCGATCACCGCCAGGCCGAAGAAGTTGCCTACCGCCTCCTGCTCGTGGGGCAACCACAGGCCGGCCATGCGCTCCACCGGCGGCTTCTGCTTGAGGCTTTCGCCGCGGATCAGCGCCAGCACGCGCTGGAACGCGGTGGTCGCCAGGTACTCGGCCTCTTCATCAGTGGGCGCGGCGATCAGCGGCACGCCGATCATCGCGTAGGGCTGTTCGAGGATGGCCGAGGGCTTGAAGTTCTGCCGGTAGATGCGCAGCGCGTCGTGCAAGTAGCGCGGCGCGAAGTGCGAGGCGAAGGCGTAGGGCAGACCCTTCTCAGCGGCCAGGCGGGCGCTGAACAGGCTGGAGCCGAGCAGCCAGATCGGCACCCGCGTGCCCTCGCCGGGGATGGCCAGCAGGCTCTGCTGCGGGCGGCGCGGGCCGAGGAGCATTTCCAGCTCGGCGACCTGTTCGGGGAAGTCTTCGCCGTCGCCGAGCATGCGGTCGCGGCGCAGGGCGCGCATGGTCGCCTGGTCGGCACCGGGCGCGCGGCCCAGGCCCAGGTCGATGCGCCCCGGGTAGAGGCTGGCGAGGGTGCCGAACTGCTCGGCGATCACCAGCGGCGGGTGGTTGGGCAGCATCACCCCGCCGGAGCCGACGCGGATGCGCGCGGTCTTGCCGGCGATGTGGCCGATCAGCACGGAAGTCGCCGAGCTGGCGATGCCGTCCATGTTGTGGTGCTCGGCCAGCCAGTAGCGGGTGAAGCCGAGGCGCTCGACGTGGCGGGCCACCTCGACGGCGTTGTTCAGCGCCTCGCTGACGGTGCCCTGGTCGCGGATGGGCACCAGGTCGAGCATGGAAAAGGCGGTTTCGGACAGGGACTTCATGGAGGCTCCGGTCAGGGCCCGCGCGGCAGGCGCGCGGGCGTGGCTTTGAGCCGGACTCTAACCACATGCCTCGCGCATGACCACGCGTCGGCGTCGATAGTCATCATGCCGCGCAGTGATGAAAGCCCCCTGCCCCGGCCCTCAGGCCGCCGCCGACACGCCGTCCAGGCGATGGAACAGGCGGTTGAAGTACACCAGGCTGTCGCCCTGCTCGCGCACCGCGGCGCGCTCCAGCTCGACGAACAGCACCGAGTGCGAACCGACTTCCTTGCACTCGCTGATGCGCCCTTCCAGGGTGACCAGGGCGTCGCGCAGCACCGGCACGCCGGCGCAGCCCTCTTCCCACAGGGCCGAGGCGAAGCGTTCCTCCATGGGCACGCGGGTCATGCCGGCGAAGTGCCGGGCCAGTTCTTCCTGCTCGCCGCGCAGCACGTTGATGCACAGGTGGCCGTTGGCGCGGAAGGGTTCGTGGCTGGCGCTGCCGCGGTTGATGCACACCAGCACCGTCGGCGGCGAGTCGGTGACCGAGCAGACCGCGCTGGCGGTGATGCCGCAGCGCCCGCCGGGGCCGTCGCTGGTGATGATGTTCACCGCGGCGGGCAGCCGCGCCATGGCGTTGCGGAAGTCGATCTGGGTCTGGCTCAGGTTGTTCATGGCGCGCCCTTGTGGCCGGTTGTCGATGCTTGCCAATCTACGGCCCCGCGGCCAGGCGCGGTATCCAGGCGAATCCCATGGCGGCGGTGGCTGGCCTTTAGTCGACTAGGGGGTTTCTTTATCGCCAGCCCGGCGCCGCCTGGGTATGCTGGCCCCTGGGCGCCTGTGCGCCCGCCCGTGCGTGCCGCAGCGAAGACTGCGAGCCAGACCTAATAAGAAGAACCGTGGCAGTGCCCTGATGGATACCCGCAAACCCGTTGTTTACATCGTCGACGACGACAAGGACCTGCGCACCTCGCTGGCCTGGCTCCTGGAGTCGGTCAGCATCCAGGCGCAGTGCTTCGCCGGCGCCGAGGAATTCCTCGCCCACTACGATCCCAGCAGCCCCGCCTGCCTCGTGCTCGACGTGCGCATGCCGGAAACCAGCGGCTTCCAGCTGCAGGCCATGCTCAACGAGCGCGGCGCGGCGCTGCCGATCATCTTCGTCTCGGCCCACGGCGACATCCCCATGTCGGTGCAGGCGATGAAGAACGGCGCGCTGGATTTCGTCGAGAAGCCCTACAACCCGCAGCAGATGCTGGAGCGCATCCAGGCCGCGCTGAAAGCCGCGGTGCAGGTGCACGCCGGCGCCGAACAGAAGCGCCAGCTGCAGCAGCGCCTGGACCTGCTCACCGGGCGCGAGCGCGAGGTGCTGGGCATGGTGATCGACGGCAAGGCCAGCAAGGTGATCGCCCGCGAGCTGAACATCAGCGTGAAGACGGTGGATGTGCACCGCACCAAGATCAAGGAGAAGATGGGGGTTTCGAGCATTGCGCTGTTGGTGCGGGAGGTGTTGGACCTGGGGGGGCCGTAGGGGGGCTTCGGGGCTTTCCTATAAGAGCGAGCTTGCTCGCGAACCGTATCTCCCTGGAACAACGGTGCTTTCGGCCTGCCTCGCTCCCTCTCCCTAACCCTCTCCCTGAAGGGAGAGGGGACCGTTGGGCAGGGTTTGATGTTTTGGCGTTAGCCGGCGACCTCGACGGTTTCCGGCGGAAACCATCAGCTTTCTCGGCACGGACAAGCCCCCTCTCCCTTCAGGGAGAGGGCTGGGGAGAGGGGGCGGAGTCAACCCAAGGCACCAGTGCCGCCGGGAGACTCCCGTTCGCGAGCAAGCTCGCTCCTACGAGGAGAAGAGCAGGTGTCAGAGGTCCAGCACCAACCGCGCCGACTTCGCCCGCGAAACGCAGGCGCAAATCTGCCTGTTCGAAGCCTTCTCCTTGCTCGACAGGCAGTTGTCCCGATGCTCCGGCTCGCCTTCCAGCACTTCCACGATGCAGGTGCCGCAGATGCCTTCGCGGCATTCGGTGTCGATGTCGCAGCCGTGGGCCTGGAGCACGTCCACCAGGCTGGCGTCGGCCGGCACTTGCAGCACCTCGCCGCTGCTGGCCAGTTCCACTTCGAAGCTGCCGGTCGGGGCGCTGTTGGCGGCCGGGTCGGCCTGGAAGTGTTCCAGGTGGATGGCGTCTTCGCTGCGGCTGCGCTTGGCGACGTCCACCACCTTGTTCATGAACGGCGCCGGGCCGCAGGTGTAGACGTGGGCCGCTGCCGGGGCGCGCGCCAGGCAGGCGGCCAGCTCGGCTTCGAGGTCGGCCGGCTCCACGCCGTAGTGGAATTCCACCTTGCCGGCGAACACCGGGCCGGACAGCAGCTCGACGAAGGCCGCGTGCTCCGGCGAGCGGGCGAAATAGTGCAGCACGTAGGGCTCGCCCCGGGCGTTGAGCTTGTAGGCCATGCTCAGCAGCGGCGTCACGCCGATGCCGGCGGCGAACATCACGTGCTCGCGGGCTTCCGCGGCCAGGCGGAACAGGTTGCGCGGGGCGCCCATTTCCAGCTCCATGCCCTCTTCCACCTGCTCGTGCAGGGCCGCGGAGCCGCCGCGGGAGGCGGCTTCCTTCTTCACCGCCACCAGGTAGGCGGCGCGGTCTTCCGGCGGGCTGCACAGGGAGTACTGGCGGGTCACCCCGGTGGGGCCGGTGACGTCGACGTGGGCGCCCGGCTCGTAGGCATCGAACGGCTGGCCGTCGCTGCGCACGAGGCGGAAGGAACGGATGTCCAGGGCTTCGTCGACGATCCTTTCGATTCTTACCTTCATCATTGTTGTTACCTGCAAGGCGTAGTGTATTGATGGGCTCGGCAACCCTCTCCCCGGCCCTCGCCTACGCGGCCCGCCCTGAAGGGAGAGGGGGTTGTACGGTGTGTGCTGGAAGTCCTGCGTAAACCTCAGCGCATGAACAGGCCGCCGTTGATGTCCCAGCAGGCGCCGGTCACCGAACTGGCGTTGTCGGCGACCAGCAGCAGCACGCTGTCAGCGACGTAGTCCGGGTCGCCCAGGCGGCCCACCGGGATGGTCTTGAGGATCTGTTCCAGGCGCTCCGGGGCCACCGTCTCGCGCACTACCGGCAGGTCCAGCGGGCCCGGGGAGATGCTGTTGACGGTGACGCCGGCCGGCGCCAGTTCGCGGGCGAAGACCTTGGTCAGCGTCGCCACACCGCCCTTGGCCGCGGCGTAGTGGCCGCCGGTGGCGGTGCCACCGTTCTGCCCGGCCAGGGAGGCGATGTTGACGATGCGGCCGAAGCCCCGGGCGGCGAAGTGCGCGCCGAACACCTGGCAGGCGACGAAGGTGCCGCGCAGGTTCACCGCCAGCGAGGCGTCGAACTCCTCGGGGGTGATGTCCATCAGAGCGGCGACCCTGGACACCCCGGCGTTGTTCACCAGGATGTCGCAGCCGCCCCACCTGGCCTGCAGCAGGTCGCGGGCGCGCTCGAAGTCGGCCTTCTCGCGCACGTCCAGCTCCACCGCCAGCACGCTGGCACCGCTGGGGTCGAGTTCATCGGCCAGGCGCTGGGCGTCGCCCAGGCGCACGTCGGCCAGGGCCACGCGGTAGCCGGCGCCGTGCAGGCGCCGGGCGATGCATTCGCCGAGGCCGCGCGAGGCCCCGGTGACGAGTGCGGTACGGGTCATGGCTGCATCCTCAGAGCAGGAAGCCGATGGCGCCCAGGGCGTCCTGGGCGTTGATCAGGCGCACCACCTTGCGCTCCAGGCACGGGCCTTCGGCGGCGAAGCGGATGCGGTGCTCCAGGTCGGCGACGAAGGGCGTGTGCACGCCGCGCTTGTAGGCGTAGAGGATCTGCGCCGAATGCACTTCGACCAGATCGCCGGCGGCCTCCACCAGGCGGAAGCGCGACACCGTGCGCACGGTCTTCGCCGAATCCACCGCCGAGGGCGAGAAGCCGGCGCTCAGGCGCTCGATGCGCAGGGCGCGCATGCGTGCGTCGTCGAAGGCGTAGTTGAGGCTGGCGGCGAAGTCGTCGCCCTCGGCGTCGATGGGCACCACGTAGATGCCCTCCTCGCTCCACAGTCCGCTCCACTGCGCGTAGTCCTTGCGGTCGAGCAGCTCGGCCTCGCGCCAGATGAATTCGACGGCCTTGGCCAGCGGGCCGGAGAAGCCGTTCAGGGTGTCGTTGCTCATTGGCTCATCATCCTTTTCCACATTTGGTAGGCCTCGCGCATGCCGCCTTCGTCGGTGGCGTGGGAAACCTTGTCGCCGTTCTCGGCCACGACTTCGCGGTTCAGCCCGCGGTTGACCAGGATCGGCGCCTCGGGGCCGGCGTAGGAGCCGCGCTGCACGCGGTCCCAGGCCTCGGCGTCGTCCGGGCTGCCGAAGCCGAACGGGCCCTGGAAGTGCTCGTGGATGCGCAGCCGCTCGCGGTTGGCGATCTCCGGGCCGCCGTCCATGCCCAGGGCCACGTGGCGGATTTCCGTCTCGGTGACCGACACCGGGCGCAGCACGCGGAAGAACGACATGGACATGGCCACGTTGGGGAACAGGTTGAGGTTGAAGCCGGCGCCGTGCAGCGAGCGGACGATGCGGCGCACCTGCGCAGGCTCCATGGTTTTCGACAGTTCCTCGGTGACGTGGGCGAAGCGCTCCTGCAGCTGCTCGGTGCCGTCGTCGTGGTCGAGGTCGACGTGCTCGGGCACCATCACCATCA
Source organism: Pseudomonas sp. M1 (assembly GCF_022760135.1). Taxonomy (NCBI): domain Bacteria; kingdom Pseudomonadati; phylum Pseudomonadota; class Gammaproteobacteria; order Pseudomonadales; family Pseudomonadaceae; genus Pseudomonas; species Pseudomonas sp. M1. Next base: position 3,235,662 of record NZ_CP094343.1, on the reverse strand, counting down.
CGCTATGGCCGTTGCCCAGGGCGTGGGTCACCGCCTGCGGGTCGGTCATGAACGAGAGCATCTCGCTGGTCTCGTCGTCCACCGAGGACATCCACGACTTGTGCACGATGGGGAAGTGGTAGCCGTCGGTGGTGTTCTCCAGCTGGATCTTCCAGTTGCCCTTGAAGGTGAACTTGTGTTCGCCCTGGACCTTGATCGGGAAGCCGGCGCCCTGCTTCATGAACAGGTCCATCCAGTGCCTGGCGCCGCCGAGGAAGTCTTCCAGCGGTTCGATGTCGGCGTCGTAGCTGGCGAAGATCATGCCGGCGTAGCTTTCCACCCGCAGGCTGGTCAGCGGCAGCTCGGCCTTGTCGAGGATGTCCTCGTAGCCGTCCGGGTACGGCAGCGCGCGCAGCTTGCCGTCCAGGCCGTAGGACCAGCTGTGGTACGGGCAGGTGAAGCCGGTGGCGTTGCCCTTGTGCTTCTCGCAGACGGTGGCGCCGCGGTGGCGGCAGCGGTTCTCCAGGACGTTGACCTGGCCCTTCTTGTCGCGCACCACTATCACCGGGCGGCGGCCGATCATCGTGGTCTTGAAGTCGCCGGGGTTGCGCACTTCGCTGTCGTGGGCGACCCACACCCAGGTGCGGTAGAAGATCTTTTCCAGCTCGGCCTCGAACAGCGCCGGGTCGTGGTACAGCGAAACGTCGACGCGGTCGCTCTGGACCAGTTGCTCGGGGCTGCCCGTCTTGGCGATCAGCCGGTACTCGGGGGCGCTCATGGGTGTCTCCTCATGCCATTTTCTTGTTCGTCGGCCGCTCGGCGGCCAGTGCCTGTTCCAGCTGCGCGCCGAAGGCGCAGACGCGTTCGTCGTCGCCCTTGCGGCCGACGATCTGCAGGCCGACCTTGAGGCCGCCGTGCTCCAGCTCCACCGGCACGCTCAGCGCCGGGTGGCCGCTGAGGTTGAAGGGGCGGACCAGGGAGGTCAGCGCCGCCACGCTCTTGCCGCTGCGCGCATCGCTGAGCAGCGGCGGCAGGCTGGCCAGGGTCGGCAGCAGCAGGATTTCGTAATCGTCCAGGGCGGAGTCGATGGCGCGGGTGAAGCTCGCGCGCACGCCTTCGGCCTCGGCCAGCTGCGCGGCGCTGGTGCGCCCGGCGGCGAGCAGGCGCTGCTCGACGTCGGCGCCCAGCAGGCCCTTGCCGGTGAATTGCCCCAGCGCCGCCCAGTTCTCGTGGTTGATGACAACGAGGCCAGCTTCGAAGGCCGCCTCGAACTCGCCCAGGTAGAGGCTCGCCCGGCGCCAGCCGGCGCGGTCGGCGGCGGCGCCCAGGCAGGCCTGGATGTGCGGGTCGGCGGGCACTTCGAGGAAGGCCACGCGGGCGTTGGCGCCGGGCAGGTTCACGGCGCCGAAGCCGGGGCAGAGCACCTGCATGGCGGCGACGAGGTCGGCCATGTTCGCGGCGAACGGGCCGACGCAATCCAGGCTGCTGTGTTCCGGATGTACGCCCACGTGGCTGACGCGGCCGAAGCTCGGCTTGAGCCCGGCCACGCCGCAGCAGGCCGCCGGCACCCGCACCGAGCCACCGGTGTCGGTGCCCAGGGCGATATCGGCCAGGCCCGCGCCAACCGCCGCGGCGGAGCCGCTGGACGAGCCGCCGGGCACGCGCTCCGGCGCCTGCGGGTTGAGCGGCGTGCCGCTCCAGTCGTTGATGCCGGTGACGCCAAAGGCCAGCTCGTGCAGGTTGGTCTTGCCGACGATGCGCCAGCCGGCATCCAGCACCCGCTGCACCACTTCGGCGTGGTGTTGCACGGGCGCGCTGTCGGCCAATGCGCGGCTGCCGCAGCGCGTCGGATGGCCGGCGATGTCGATGGTGTCCTTGACGGCGACGCGCTTGCCGGCGCCGCCAGGTTCTAATTCAATGACGAATTCGCTGACGAAGATGCTCATGCCTCGCCCTCCGCGAGTGCGCCCAGCGGCATGGCCAGCAGCCGCCGGGTACGGAAATGGGTGATCTGCCAGGCCTCGCCGACGCGGCGGAAGTCCAGGTTCAGGCGGGTGCCGAACAGCTCGCTACGGCCGTCGACGTAGGTCGACAGCTGCTGCATCAGCCACTGGCCGCGCGCGGTGTCGCCGCTCTCCCCGACCTCGATCGACTCGCTGCCGAGGAAGTGCAGGTTGAGCGCGAAATGCTCGGCCGGCGGCAGGTAGCCGGCGACGAACGCCGCCACCGCCGCACGCCCTTCATGGCGGCCGAAGCTCTGCCCGGCGCGGGCGCCCAGGCCTTCCCAAACGGCGTCCTCGGCGAACAGCCCGGCCAGCTCGGCTTGCAGCGCCAGGCTGTCGCGCGGGACGTCGCAGAGGTCCATGTAGCGGGCCATCAGGCGGCGCACCGCGGCCTCGCCCTCCAGGCGCTCCAACCGTGCTTGCAACTGCTCCAGGGCCTGGCCCATGGCTCAGCTCCGCGCCGCTTCGGGAATGCTCAGCGGGCGGCCGACGCGAGCCTCGATCCGGGCGTACTTCCACAGGCTGTACTGGCCGACCTGCACGGTGCGGAACAGGTTGCAGGCGTCGACCACGGTCTGGTGGCAGTCGACGTCGGCCATGATGTACACGGTCCAGGGCGCGGTGTTGGAGGCGCCGACCATCAGGCGGTCGTCGTCGAGCACGCCGAGCACGTTCATGCCGGGCAGCGCGCCCAGTTCGCCCAGCATCTGGCTGAAGCCCTTCCAGACGCTGATGCCTTCGCCGGTGGGCAGGTCGAAGAAGTTCTGCGTGATGCCGATGCAGAACAGCACGCGCATGGGTTCGGCGGTGGGTCGGGTCATGGTTTGTTGTCCTTGTGGTCGATCAGAGGTAGCCGGGGAACGGCGGCACATCGAGCAGCACGGAGCCTGCGCCGTCGTACATGCCGTCGCTTAAGAAGGCGTGCTGGGTCACCACCATGGCGTCGCGCAGGTAGCGCTGCAGCGGGTGGCGCAGGTAGATGGCGGTGGTGCCGGCCAGGGCGTAGGCGCGCTGCACCACCTCGGCGCCGGCGCGGGACACGTGCACGGCGGACAGGCGCAGCAGGCTGACCTGCTCGGGCGTCACGGCATTGCCGGCGAGGATGGACTCCCAGACCTGCCCTGTGGCGTCGTAGAAGAAGCCGCGCGCGGCGTGCAGCTGCGCCTCGGCCTTGCCCAGCTCGATGCGCACGTAGGCGCGGTCGGCCAGTCTGGGCGCGCCGGTCACGCCGCTGCCGGAGGCCATGCGAGCGATCTCGTCGAGGGCGGCGCGGGCCAGGCCGAGGTTGACCACCGCCAGCACCTGGGCGGCGTAGGCGATGGTCGGGTAGCGGTACAGCGGCTCGTCGATGCTGCTCTGGCCGCCGCGGATGAAGGTCCAGGCGTCGGGCACGAAGACCTTGTCCAGGCGCAGGTCGTGGCTGCCGGTGCCCTTCAGGCCGACCACTTCCCAGTTCTCGACGATCTCCACGTCGCGGGCCCGCAGCAGCGCGGTGCGCGGCTTGCCGCCGGGGCCGCCGAGGCCGATGCCGACGCCGAGCACGTCGGCGCCCTTGCAGCCGCTGGCGAACTTCCAGGTGCCGCTGACGCGCCAGCCGCCTTCCACCTGCTCGGCCGGCTGGATGGGGAACAGGCCGCCGGCGAACACCAGGTCCGGGCCCTCGGCGTACAGCTCGGCCAGGGTCTCGCGCGGCAGCGCGGTGAGGTAGGTGCTGGCGCTGCCGAAGCTGGCCACCCAGCCGGCGGAGCCGTCGGCCTCGGCGATGCGCTCGACCAGGCGCAGGAACTCGGCCGGCGGCAGCGCGTCGCCGCCGAAGCAGCGCGGGGTGGCGGAGCGGTAGATGCCGGCCTCGATGAAGCGCTCGATCATGTCGCGCGGCACGTGGGAGCGGACATCGAACTCGTCGCGGCGCTGGCGGACCTCGTCGAGCACCTGCTCGAACAGGCTGGCACGGCTGGCGAGGGGCGAATTTGTGGCGGCGGCGGCTGAACGCGGCATGGGCGTCTCCCTGTGTTCTTGTGGGCCGGCCGTCCGGTGGGAGCCGGCGGCCGTCGATGGGGCCCAGTGTAGGGAGCGTGCCGAGCGCGCCTCTATTGGGGCGTGCCGCCCGCGCGCTAAAGGAATCCCCTAGTGCCCGCCGGGTTGTTTCCTAGCGCCGACGCGCTAGGCTGCGCGCTATAAAAGCCGTGCCCCGCGTCCGGGAACGCGCATCGCCAAGAGTTGCCCGCCATGTTCCAGCCTGCCGAAACCGACTTCCACGCGCTCATCGAGGCCATGCCGCTGTGCATCCTGCTGCACGACGCGCAGACCAAGGAGATCCTCTGGGCCAACAGCGCCGCGCTGCAGGCCCTGGGCTTCAGCCTGGAGGAACTGGTGCCGCTGAAGGCCCCGGACATGACCAACCCGGCGCCCAAGTACCGCCGCGCCATCGGCCTGCGCTGGCTGGAGGGCGCGGCGCGCACCGGGCAGCGCGCCATCGAGTGGTGCTACCGCTCCAAGCAGGGCGTGGACATCCTTTCCGAGGCGACCGCCACCCTGGTCCATCTGGCCGAGCGCGACGTGCTGATGGTGCAGTTCCGCGACATCTCCAAGGAAGACAAGGTCAAGCGCGAGCTGAAGCGCACCGAGAGCCGGCTGAAGGCCTTCATGCAGGACCTGGCCGAGGGCGTGGCGGTGCTCGGCCCCGACGGCGACATCCGCTTCATCAGCGATTCCGCCCTGGCCCTGCTGGGCGCCGCGGACCGCCGCCACCTGGGGCGCAACTTCCTCGACGCCTGCGACGAGAAATCCCGCCAGCGCCTGCTCCAGCACCTCTCGCGCACGCCACCCAGCCGCGAGCCCTACAGCGTCGGCTACCACCTGCGGCGTTGCGACGGCGACTGGCGCTGGCACCACGCCACCTGCCGCTACATCGAGATCGAGGACGACCTCAAGGGCCACCTGCTGCTGTTCCGCGACGTCAGCGAGCAGGTGCGCGCCGAGGAAGCCCGGCGGCAGAGCGAGCAGAAGCTGGAATACCTGGCGCGCTACAACGCCATGGGCGAGATGGCCGTGGCCATCGCCCACGAGCTGAGCCAGCCGCTGGCGGCCACGCGCAACTTCATCGAGGGCTCGGTGATCCGCCTCGGCCAGCAGGGCGCGGTCGAGCCGAACGTGGCCTGGGGCCTGGACAGCGCGGTGCGGCAGATCGAGCACGCCTCGGAGATCATCAAGAGCGTGCGCGAGTACGTGGTGCGCCTGGAGCAGGCCGAGCAGTGCGTCGACCTCAACGAGCTGCTGGCCGACGCCCGCTATTTCATCGACCTAAAGGGCCAGCCGGCCGGCGTGCGCCTGGAGCTGGCGCCCTGCGCCGAGGCGCTGCCGGTGAGCTGCGAGAAGGTGCTGATCGGCCAGGTGATCCTCAACCTGGCCTTCAACGCCATCGAGGAGATGGCCGAGCTGCCCGCCGAGCGCCGCCGGCTGCGCATCCACACCCGCCGCGAGGGCGACAGCGCCCTGCTCTGCGTCGAGGACCGCGGCCGCGGCATCGACGCCGGCGCGCGGGAGCGGCTGTTCGACGGCTTCTTCAGCTCCAAGGTCAGCGGCAACGGCATTGGCCTGGCGCTGTGCCGCAACATCGTCTCGCGCCACCGCGGCGACATCTGGGCGCAGAACGTCGAGCCCCACGGCGCCATGTTCTGCATCGCCCTGCCCTGCGTGAGGCCCGCCGACCAACGGTAGGGCGCGCCGCGCGAACCCCGCCGATGCTTGCCCTGGCACGCCGGCACAAGCCCTGTCAGGGACAGACAAGGGCTTGGCACGCAGAACAAGGCAGCAGCGGGCAACGCCGGGCAGACTAGGGCTGCAGTCTTCTGTCCACACCGGTCCGCGGTCCGACCATCCAATAAAATCGAGGGAGCCACCCCCCATGCGAATAACCAGGATCCTTGCTCGTACCACGCTGGCGCTAGGCGTCTCGCTGGCCGCCGTCGGCGGCGCATTCGCCGACCTGCCGCCGGAGACCGTCGGCCAGACGACCCTGCCGTTCCCGCCGGACCCGCACCGCGCCTACGTCGTCGACGTGGAGTTCGACAGCTTCGTGACCGGCCGCGTGACCGTGGTGGACCCGGCGCAGAAGAAGATGCTCGGCATGGTCAGCACCGGCTTCGCCGCGCCCTCGACCCTCAGCCACGACCAGCACACCCTGTACACCGCCGACCTGTACTACTCGCGCGGCACCCGCGGCACCCGCACCGACGTGCTGACCGCCTGGGACACCTCCACCCTGTCGCCGTCCTGGGAAGTGGTGATCCCCAGCAAGCGCTCCGAGTCCCTGACCCAGCGCTACGGCCTGGCGGTCAGCGGCGACGACCGCTTCGCCTACGTCTACAACTTCACCCCGTCCACCTCGGTTACCGTGGTCGACACCCAGGCCAAGGCGGTGACCGCCGAGATCGCCATCCCCGGCTGCGTGCTCAACTACCCGGTGGGCAAGCGCGCCTTCGCCTCGCTGTGCGGCGACGGCAGCGTGCAGCTGGTGACCCTCGGCGAAGACGGCAAGGAAACCGCCCGCAGCCGCACACCGTTCTTCGACCCGAACAAGGAGAAGCTGGTGGAGCGCGCCATCAATGATGGCGAGACCTACTACTTCACCACCACCGAGGGCGTCATCCACGCCATCGACTTTTCCGGCAAGCAGCCCAAGGTGCTGCCGAGCTGGTCGCTGGTCACCGACGCCGAGCGCAAGGCCGGCTGGGCCCCGGGCGGCTGGCAGGAACTGGCTCTGGCGCCGAAGCTGAACCGCCTGTACGTGCTGATGCACGACCAGCACGAGCCGATGAAGTGGGAAGACCCGAGCACCGACATCTGGGTCTACGATCTGAAGACGCAGAAGAAGATCGGCACCCTCAGCGCCCCGGCCCCGGTCTGGAGCATGACCGCCACCAGCGACGACGCCCCGCTGCTGTACGGCGCCAACGTCGAAGGCGGCCTGGAGATCTTCGACCTGAAGGCCGGCAAGCACACCGGCACCGTGGAAAAGATCGCCAAGACCGCCACCCAGGTCCTGACCCACTGACAGAGGCACGACCATGCAAGCCGATCCCATCTACGTGATCGCCGGCGCCGTCTCGGTGGCGGTGATCCTGGCCAGCGCCGCCAGCCACAAGTGGCGCGCGCCGGGGCGCTTCGCGCGGCAGCTGGAGGATTACCAGCTGCTGCCGCAGGCCCTGCTCAAGCCCGCCGCCCGCGTGTTGCCGCTGCTGGAAGGCGCCGTCGCCTTCGCCCTGCTGGTGCCGGCCAGCCGTTCGCTGGCGGCCCTGGCCGCCGCCGCGCTGCTGGCGCTGTACGCCGCGGCCATCGGCGTCAACCTGTGGCGCGGCCGCCGCGACATCGACTGCGGCTGCGCCGGGCCCGACCAGGCCCAGCCGCTGCGCCCGGTGCTGCTGGCGCGCAACGCCGTGCTCATCGCCCTGGCCCTGCTCGCCAGCCTGCAGCCGCAGGCCCGCGAGCTGGGCCTGTTCGACGGCTTCGTGACGCTGGCCGCCAGCGCCGTCGCCCTGCTCCTCTACGTCTCCGCCGACGGCCTGCTGGCCAACGGCCCCCGTCTGCTCAAACTCATTGGAAGGTGAACCATGGAAGCCATGATCGTTTCCAACATCCTGCTCTGGTGCCTGCTGCTGGCACTGGCATTCGTCGTCATGGGCCTGGTGCGCCAGATCGGCGTGCTGCACGGGCGCATCGCCCCGGCCGGCGCGCTGATGGTCGACAAGGGCGTCGCCGTGAATGAACCGGCCCCGCAGGTCACCGCCGCCGACCGCCACGGCCGCCCGGTGAACTTCGGCTACGCCGGCGAGAAGGCCCAACTGCTGTTCTTCCTCTCGCCCACCTGCCCGATCTGCAAGTCGCTGCTGCCGGCGATCAAGTCCATCGCCAAGGAACAGGCGCAGCGCCTGGACGTGGTCTTCGTCAGCGACGGCGAGCCGGCCGCGCAGCAGGCGCTGATCGCCGAGCACAAGCTCGAAGGCGCCACCTACGTGGTCGGCCCGGAAGTGGGCATGACCTACCAGATCGGCAAGCTGCCCTACGCGGCGCTGATCGACCGGAACGGCATCCTCCGCGCCAAGGGCCTGGTCAACTCCCGCGAGCACCTGGACAGCCTGTTCGAGGCCGAGCACCTGGGCAGCGCCACCCTGCAGCAGTACCTGCAGGCCCAGCAGCCTCAGGTTCACAGCCACGAGCCCGGCCACGCGCACTCGCACAGCGCCCACTGAACAATAAAAAGGGATAACCGATGAAATTCCTCGACCAGCTCTTCGAGCGCTCCTCCCGTCGCATCGCCGACACCACTTCGCGGCGCAAGCTGCTCTCGCGCATGGGTTCGCTGCTGGTGGCCGGCGCCGCCCTGCCGGTGCTGCTGCCCATCGACCGCACCGGCAAGGCCCTGGCCGCCGACAAGCCGATGGCCGGCGACCCGGGCGACCCCAACAGCTGCGACTACTGGCGCTACTGCTCCATCGACGGCTTCCTCTGCTCCTGCTGCGGCGGCAGCGTGTCCAGCTGCCCGCCGGGCACCGAGGTGTCCCAGGTAGCCTGGGTGGGCACCTGCCACAACCCGGCCGACGGCAAGAACTACATCATTTCCTATAACGACTGCTGCGGTAAGCACAGCTGCAACCAGTGCGCCTGCACCCGCAACGACAGCGAGGAGCCGGCCTACCGTCCGTTCAACAACAACGACGTGAACTGGTGCCTGGCGGCCAAGTCGCACATCTACCACTGCACCGTCTCGGTCATCCGCGGCGTCGCGGTATAAGGCAGATGAAGCGCTCGCTGCCGACCCTCGCGCTGCTGTGCCTGCTGGCCGCCTCGGCGGCCCAGGCCCGCAGCATCCCCGACCCGCACCAGAAACACGCGCCGGGCAACGAGGCGCCGCAGACGCCGATCGCCGAGGCCGGCTACAGCAACGCCACCAACTACCAGCTGCAGTGCGCGGGCTGCCACCTGTCCAACGGCGCCGGCTCCAAGGCCAACGACGTGCCGAGGATGCTCGGCTTCGTCGGCAACTTCCTCAAGGTCGAGGGCGGCCGCCAGTTCCTGGTGCGGGTGCCGGGCATGTCGATGTCGGCGCTCAACGACGCGCAACTGGCGGACATGCTCAACTGGCTGCTGCGCAAGGACGGCATGGCCGGCAACAGCATGCCGGCCAGCTACCAGCCCTACACCGCGGAAGAAGTGGCGGGGATTCGCCACGAAACCATGCTCAACCTGCCGGGAACCCGCGCCCAGCTGATCGCCCAGATGCGCAAGCAGGGCATCGCCATCGAGGATGGCATGGGCGACTGAAAGACTCCTTTGGTTCCGCTTCGGCCCGCCGTATGGCGGGCTTTTTTTGGGTCGGCTTTTCGTAGGAGCGAGGGGGACGCCTAGTTCTTGCTCGCGAACCGTGCTCGCCGGCAGCCATGGTGTTTCCGGTTGACTCCGAACCCTCTCCCCAGCCCTCTCCCTGAAGGGAGAGGGGGCCAGTCCGTGCCGAGATGAGGAATGGTTTCAGCTGGAAACCGCCGTGCTTGCCGGCTGACTCGGGAAAACCAGACTGCGCCGAACGGTCCCCTCTCCCTTCAGGGAGAGGGTTAGGGAGAGGGCGCTCTCAACCCCTGCACCAGCGCAACCGGCAAACTCCGTTCGCGAGCAAGCTCGCTCCTACAAAAAAACCAAGCCCCCTGCTCTACCGCAAGCCTTTACGCGCCAAGCGTGAAACCTCCCCCAACGGCGTGCGACAATGCCTGCATTTTGCGGAACCCATGCTGCTGGAGAACCTATGCAGATCCTCGATAATCAGAACGACCTCGCGGGCTACCTCGGCCAACAGCGCGACAAGAAGATCACGGTCGTCACCGCCTTCGCCGCCGGCACCGAACCCCTGGTGGAAAGCCTGCGCGCCAACGGCAACCGTCTGGACATAGTGGTCGGGACCATCAACTCCTTCACCTCGCCGGACTTCATCGAGTACTGCATCGGCGAAGGCGGCGACGACCTGGCCCTGTCCGTCGACTTCCGCTACCAGAAGAGCATCCACTGGAAGCTCTACCTGATCGAGCCGGACGTGGTCATCCTCGGCAGCGCCAACTTCACCGAACTGGGCGTCGGCCTGTCCCGCGACAACGCCGTGGTCATCCAGGACGCCGCGCTCTACCAGCAGCACCTGGCCCGCGTCGAACAGCTGAAGGCCACCGAAGGCGTGCTGCCCAGCACCCAGACCGAGGCCTTCGACGAGGCCCTGGAAACCTACCGCCGGAACCACCGCCGCATGCAGGCGGGCCTGGCGCGCACCGCGCAGTACCTGGACGGCGAGAGCTGGCTGGGCGAGGAGTCCAACCAGAGCATCCCGCTGTTCATCTGGTACAGCGACCACTCCGAGGACTCCGAGACCACCGCCGAGGGCTTCCTGCGCGCCAGCAGCGGCGTGGACTGGGACGACGTGCGCGAGTTCTTCACCTACGAATGCGCCGAGGGCGCCCTGCCCTACGAGGAAGGCGACGTGGTGCTGACCGCGCGCTGCAACGGCTCGCACATCGGCTTCTACACCTTCGACCGCATCCTCTACCGCGACGGCACCTACTACATCTATTCCTACCGCAAGAAGCGCTACCCGGCGCCGTTCAACCTGGACGACACCAAGGAAGGCCTGAAGGACGTCATCCCGCGCTGGTACGAGGAAGGCCGCACCGAGATGAACCGGGCGGACATCCTGCGCTTCATGATCTGAAGCCCCTCCCCGCGCCCTGCGAAAACGCCGCGAACGGTTCCCCGTCGCGGCGTTTTTCATTTGCGCGCCCGCATTCCGTGAAGCCGGGCGTAGGCGGCACCATCTTGAGGCCGCGGCGCCCGACTTCCGTGCACTTCTTCCCTACTCCACCTTGCTCCCCGACCAACGCAATGGCCGTGCCCTCGCGCCACGCGGGCCGTGCCGACCAGCGACACCCCTGTATCCAAAATTCCTGACGACCTGGCCAGGTTCTTGCTTCGCTCCGGACGGCGTGCAGGCGGTCGCTTGCGCATTTCTCGGAAGATTATTTTCTCTTTCGAATCAGATAGTTCAGATTGTCGAACAAGATTTTGTATACAAGGTAGTAGCCAAACAGGAACAACCGTGTTTACAGTGCTCGGCACAACAAAAACAAGCGAGTCCTCCAGCCATGAATGACCGTTCAGCTGTAGCGTCTTCCAGCTCCCGCCCGGAAGACGAGAACCTCGGTGTCGGCGCCAACCTGGCGTACGGCCTGCAACACGTTCTGACCATGTATGGCGGCATCGTCGCCGTGCCGCTGATCCTCGGCCAGGCCGCCGGCCTGTCGCCCGCCGAGATCGGCACCCTGATCGCCGCGTCGCTGTTCGCCGGCGGCCTGGCCACGCTGCTGCAGACCCTCGGCCTGCCCTTCTTCGGCAGCCAGCTGCCGCTGGTGCAGGGCGTGTCCTTCGCCGGGGTGGCGACCATGCTCGCCATCCTCACCACCGGCTACGAGGGCGGCGGCATCCCCGCGGTGCTGGGGGCGGTGATGGCGGCCTCGGCCATCGGCCTGCTGATCACCCCGGTGTTCTCGCGCATCACCAAGTTCTTCCCGCCGCTGGTCACCGGCGTGGTCATCACCACCATCGGCCTGACGCTGATGCCGGTGGCCGCGCGCTGGGCCATGGGCGGCAACCCCAAGGCGGCGGAATTCGGCAGCACGGCGAACATCGGCCTGGCCGCGGTGACCCTGGTCATCGTGCTGCTGCTGAGCAAGCTGGGCAGCGCCGCCATCTCGCGCCTGTCGATCCTGCTGGCCATGGTAATCGGTACCGGCATCGCCTACGCCCTGGGCATGACCGACTTCTCCAAGGTCGCCGAAGGCCCGATGCTGGCCATGCCGGAAATCTTCCACTTCGGCATGCCGACCTTCCACCTGGCGGCGATCATCTCCATGTGCATCGTGATCCTGGTGACCCTGGTGGAAACCTCGGCGGACATCCTCGCCGTGGGCGAGATCATCGGCACCAAGGTGGACTCCAAGCGCCTGGGCAACGGCCTGCGCGCCGACATGCTGTCGAGCATCCTGGCGCCGATCTTCGGCTCCTTCACCCAGAGCGCCTTCGCCCAGAACGTCGGCCTGGTGGCGGTGACCGGCGTGAAGAGCCGCTACGTGGTGGCCACCGGCGGGCTGATCCTGGTGACCCTCGGCCTGCTGCCGGTGGTCGGCCGGGTGGTGGCCGCGGTGCCCCCGGCGGTGCTCGGCGGCGCCGGCCTGGTGCTGTTCGGCACCGTGGCGGCCAGCGGCATCCGCACCCTGTCGAAGGTGGACTACCACAACAACATGAACCTGGTGATAGTCGCCACCGCCCTGGGCTTCGGCATGCTGCCGATCGCGGCGCCGAACTTCTACCACAACTTCCCCGGCTGGGTGGAAACCATCTTCCACTCCGGCATCAGCTCCTCGGCGATCATGGCCATCGCCCTGAACCTGCTGTTCAACCACTTCAAGACCGGCAACTCGGACCAGCAGTCGGTGTTCGTCGCCGCCGAGGAACGCACCCTGCGCTACCGCGACATCGCCGCGCTGAACGAGGGCGACTACTTCCTCAACGGCAGGCTGCACGACAAGGACGGCAACGAGGTGCCGGTGATCGACGAGGAGCACGAGCACGCCGAGCACGCGCCGCCAAGGACGGTGAAGGCTGCGGCGCATTGATGACGAAGAGCGCCCTCTCCCCAACCCTCTCCCGCAAGCGGGAGAGGGGGCTGTCCTGAGGGGCCGGGGAGTTCAGAGTCATCCTGATCCCTAACAGCACCGTAGGGCGTAACCGTTCGCGGTTATACGCCCTACGCCGCCTCGCGCTGCTCCGGCTCCAGCAGGCCGATGAAGGCGCGCAATGCCGGGGTGTCGGTGCCGCGGCGCCAGAACAGCCAGGTGGTGGCTTCAGCGTGGCTGGGGGCCAGGTGGTGGATGGTCACGTTGCGCCCGCCGGCCAGGCTGTCGAACATCGCCTTGGGGATGATCGCCACCCCGCCGCCGGCGGCTATGCAGGCCAGCATGCCGTGGTAGGACTCCATCTCCATGATCTTGCCCGGCACCACGCGCTGCTCGGCGAACCAGCCTTCCAGGCGCTTGCGGTAGGAGCAGGTGTCGCGGAAGGCGAACACCGTCTCCCCCGCCACGTCGCGGGCGTCGCGCACCGGCGGGTGGCCCTGGGCGCTCATCAGCACCAGTTCCTCCTGGAACACCGGGCGGCCGTCCAGCTGCGGGTGGTTGGCCGGGCCGTCGGCGAAGGCGGCGATGAAACGCCCGGAGAGCACGCCGTCGATCATCTCGCCCGACGGACCGGTGGAGAGGTCCAGCTGCACCTTGGGGAAGCGCTGGTGGTAGCGCGCCAGCAGCTCGGGGATGCGCACCGCCGCGGTGCTTTCCATCGAACCCAGGGAGAAGCTGCCGTGGGGTTCGGCGCCGCTGGCCACCTGGCGCGCCTCTTCCACCAGGTCGAGGATGCGCTCGGCGTAGTCGAGGAAGCTGCGCCCGGTGGGCGACAGGCGCAGGCGCGACTTCTCGCGGATGAACAGCTCGGCGCCCAGCTCGCTTTCCAGCTGCTTGATGCGCGTGGTCAGGTTCGACGGCACGCGGTGCAGGCGGCCCGCGGCGGCGGTGATGCTGCCGTCCTGGGCGACGGCGCGGAAGAACTCCAGTTGGGTCAGGTCCATGTTTCTCTCCGGGAGAATGATCCTTTCTTAATTATTCATTTGTCATGAATGAAGCGCCACCTTACTTTCTTCCCCATGCCGGCGCCAGTGACGCCGCCGGACAACCGACGCCGCCGACCGACGGCGGCCAGCCCCACCTGCCGTGCAAGGACCTTCCATGAACCAGATCGCCGCCATCCCCGCTGCCATCTCGCGCAGCCCCGCCACCGGCCAGGAACTGGCCCGCTACCCCTTCGAGGACGCCGCCCAGCTGGAAAGCACCCTGGCCCGCAGCGACGCCGCCTTCCGCCAGTGGCGCGAAACCCCGGTGGCCGAGCGCGTCGCCGTGCTGCGCAGGATGGCCGAGGTGCTGCGCGCCAACGTCGAGCCCATGGCCCGCATGGAAGCCCGGGAAATGGGCATGCCGGTCACCCAGGCGCGCGGCGAGATCAACAAGTGCGCCAACCTCTGCGACTGGTACGCCGAGCACGGCCCGGCCATGCTGGAAGACGAGAAGACCAGCATCGAAGGCGCGTACATCTCCTACCTGCCGCTGGGCCCGGTGCTGGCCGTGATGCCGTGGAACTTCCCCACCTGGCAGGTCATGCGTGGCGCGGTGAGCATCATCCTCGGCGGCAACACCTACGTGCTCAAGCACGCACCGAACGTCATGGGCTGCGCCTACCAGTTGCGCGATGCCTGGCTGCAGGCCGGCCTGCCCGAAGGCGTGTTCGAGGTGCTGAACGTGGAGCCGCCGCTGGTCTCCAAGGCCATCGCCGATGAGCGCATCGCCTCCATCGCCGTGACCGGCAGCGTGGGCGCCGGCGCGGCCATCGCCTCCCAGGCCGGCGCCGCGCTGAAGAAGTGCGTGCTGGAGCTGGGCGGTTCCGACGCCTTCATCGTGCTGGCCGACGCCGACCTGGACGCCGCCGTGAAAGCTGCCGTGGCCAGCCGCTTCGGCAACTGCGGCCAGGTGTGCATCGCCGCCAAGCGCATGATCGTCGAAGAATCCATCGCCCCGGCCTTCACCGAGAAGCTGCTGGCCGCGGTCAAGGCGCTGAAGATCGGCGACCCGCTGGCGGACGACACCTTCGTCGGCCCCATGGCCCGTTTCGACCTGCGCGACGAACTGCACGGCCAGGTGCAACAGGCCATCGCCGACGGCGCCAGCCTGCTGCTGGGCGGCCACAAGCTAGAAGGCGAAGGCAACTACTACGCGCCGACCGTGCTGGCCGACGTGAAGCCGGGCAACACCGCCTTCGCCAAGGAAATCTTCGGCCCGGTGGCTTCGGTGATAGTCGCGCGCGACGCCGAGCACGCCCTGGAACTGGCCAACGACAGCGAGTTCGGCCTGTCCGGCGCCATCTGGAGCGCCGACAAGGCCAAGGCCCAGCACATGGCGCGGCGCCTGGTCAGCGGCGGCGTGTTCATCAACGGCTTCTCCGCCTCCGACCCGCGCGTGCCGATCGGCGGCGTGAAGAAGAGCGGTTTCGGCCGCGAGCTGTCGCACTTCGGCCTGCGCGAGTTCCTCAACCCGCAGACCGTCTGGATCGACCGCAAGTAAAGCTATAGCCTTGGCTTTCAGCCCGCGCCGCTCTCCTGGACGCGGGCGTTGCACGCCCCGGCATGGTGCCGGGGCGTCGCCATTTCAGGAGGTCCCATGATCGAGCTGTACTACTGGCCCACCCCCAACGGCCACAAGATCGCCCTGTTCCTCGAAGAGGCGGGGCTCGACTACCGCATCCACCCCGTCGATATCAGCGCCGGCGACCAGTTCAAGCCGGAGTTCCTCGCCTTCTCGCCGAACAACCGCATGCCCGCCATCATCGACAGCGCCCCGGCGGACGGCGGCGAGCCGATCAGCGTGTTCGAATCCGGCGCCATCCTCGTCTACCTCGCGGAAAAGACCGGCCAGTTCATGCCGGCCGACGTGCGCGGGCGCAAGACGGTGCTGGAATGGCTGTTCTGGCAGGTCGGCGGGCTGGGCCCGATGGCCGGGCAGAACCACCACTTCGTGCAGTACGCGCCGGAAAAGCTGCCCTATGCCATGCAGCGCTACGTCAACGAGACCAACCGCCTGTACGGCGTGATGGACAAGCGCCTGGCGAAAGTGCCCTACCTCGCCGGCGAGCAGTACAGCATCGCCGACATGGCCAGCTATCCCTGGGTGGTGCCCTGGCAGCGCCAGCAGCAGGACCTGGACGATTTCCCCCACCTCAAGCGCTGGTTCGAAGGCATAGCGGCGCGGCCGGCGACCGTGCGCGCCTACGAGAAGGGCCAGGCGTATTCGTCGCGGCCGTCGGTGACCGAGGAAGGCAAGAAGATCCTCTTCGGGCAGACCGCGGCCAGTGTGAGCAAGGGCTGACGCAGAGGTGCTTTCGTAGGATGGGTTGAGCCTGCGAAACCCATGCGGCCGTGGCGATGGGTATCGCTTCGCTCAACGCCATCCTACGGGTGTGGACCGAGGCATTGGTGTTTCCGGCCAACGGCGGACAACCGCGAACGGTTATGCGATGTACGTCCCTGCGCCGAGACGCTCTTCGTAGGATGGGTTGAGCCTGCGAAACCCATGCGGGCGGGGTGATGGGTATCGCTTCGCTCAACGCCATCCTACGGGTGTGTGGACCGGGGCATCGGTGTACCGGCCAGCGGCGGATAACCGCGAACGGTTATGCGATGTACTCCCTGCGCCGAGACGCTCTTCGTAGGATGGGTTGAGCTTGCGAAACCCATGCAGGCGGGGTGATGGGTATCGCTTCGCTCAACGCCATCCTACGGGGGTGTGGACCGGGGCATCGGTGTACCGGCCAACGGCGGATAACCGCGAACGGTTATGCGCCCTACGTCCCTACGCCTAGGCGCTCTTCGTAGGATGGGTTGAGCTTGCGAAACCCATGCGGCTGTGGCGATGGGTATCGCTTCGCTCAACGCCATCCTACGGGTGTATGGGAGCCCGCCGATCACACCCGAAACTGCCCCATCAACCCCTGCTGGTGATTCGCCAGGTCGTTCAGCGACTGGCTGATCTGCGCCGACTCCTGGGCCTGGCCGGACAGCGATTCGGTCACGTCGCGGATGCCCGCCACGTTGCGGTTGATCTCCTCGGCCACCGCGCTCTGTTCCTCGGCGGCGCTGGCGATCTGCAGGTTCATGTCGTTGATCACCCCCACCGCCTCGCCGATGCGCTGCAGCGCGGCCACCGCCTGCTCGACCTGGCTGACGCTGCCCTGGGCCTGCTGGTGGCTGCTGTGCATGGCGGTGACCACTTCGCGGGTGCCGTTCTGCAGGCCTTCGATCACCTGGCGGATTTCCTCCACCGAGTCCTGGGTGCGCTTGGCCAGGTTGCGCACTTCGTCGGCCACCACCGCGAAGCCACGGCCGGCCTCGCCGGCGCGGGCCGCTTCGATGGCGGCGTTGAGGGCCAGCAGGTTGGTCTGCTCGGCGATGGCGCGGATCACTTCCAGCACCGAGCCGATCTGCTCGCTGCTGGCGGCCAGGCCTTCGACCTGGGTCATCGCCTGGCTCATGTCGCGGGCCAGTTCGTCGATGGCGCGGGTGGTCTGGTCGATCACCGCCAGGCCGTCGCGGGTGGCGCCGTCGGCACCGCGGGCGGCGTCGGCGGCCATGGCCGCGCTGTTGGCCACGTCGTGGGCGGTGGCGCTCATTTCCTGGGAGGCGGTGGCCACCTGCTCGATCTCGCGGAACTGCTGCTGCATGCCGGCGCTGGTCTGGGTCGACAGCGCGGCGGACTGGTCGGCGGTGGCGCGGGCGTCCTGCACCGAGGATTTCACGTCGCGGATGATCGGCTGCAGCTTGTCGAGGAAGCGGTTGAACCAGCCGGCCAGCTCGCCCAGTTCGTCCTGGCCCTGGTACTTCAGGCGCTGGGTCAGGTCGCCCTCGCCGCTGGCGATGTCGCGCAGCATGCCGGCCACGCCGAGGATCGGGCGCGTCACGCCGCGGGCGGTCAGCCACAGCAGGACCAGCACCACCAGCGCCAGGCCGACGCCGAAGGCGGTTTCCCAGAGCGCGCCGCTGAGGTTGCGCGCATCCAGCTCGCCCTGCAGCTTCAGCGACGGCTCCAGCAGCACCGCGCGCGGCACTTCCAGCAGCACGCCCCAGTTCTTCGAATCAGGGATGGCCTGCAGCGGCTCGACCACCTGCAGCCTGTCCTCGCCCATCAGCGCCCTGGGCGTGCCGGCGGCCTGCACGGCGAGCAGTTCGGCGGCGTTGGCCAGGGACTTGCCCAGCGGCTGGCCGAGCTGATTGGCGTCCTGGCTGTCGCCAGCCAGCAGCCCGGCCGGGCTGAGGATGCGGATGGCGCCCTGGCCGTCGTAGAGCGCGCGGTCGCCGTCCAGGGCCAGCTGCTGCAGGCGGCTCAGGCTGATGTCGGCGCCGACCACGGCCAGCAGCTTGCCGTTCTCCATCAGCGGGAACACCACGGTGGTCATCAGCACGCGCTGGCCGGAGGCGTCGTCGAAGTACGGGTTGAGCACGCAGGGCCGCAGGTTCTGCTTCGGGCACTGGTACCAGGTGTTGAACGGGGTGCCGTCGAGCATCGCGGTGGTGTCGGCGATCATCGCCTCGGTCACCGCCAGGCTGCTGTCGCCACTGGCCTTCTGCGCCCAGTAGGCGCCGAAGCGGCCCTTCTCGTTGCTGCCCAGGGCTTCCTGGCCGACGAAGCGGGCGTCCTGGCCGTCGAGGGCCTCGGGCTCGAACACCACGTAGAGGCTGAGCAGCGTCGGGTTGGACTTCAGGCCGTCGTGCACCAGCTTCACCAGGTCTTCGCGCAGCACCTGCGCATCGACGCCGTGCCGGGCGCTCTGGGCGCGCAGCTGGGCGACCTGGCGGCTGAACTGGTCGCCGAAGTGGTAGACGTCGGTGAAGAAGCGCTGGATGGTCTCCGCCTGCTGCTCGGCCCGCGCCTGCATGCGCGCCTGGGCCGCGTCCTCGAGCATCTGAGCGTTGGCCGTCTTCACCAGTTGCAGGTTGTGGTTCATGCGCAGCAGCGAGCTGCCCACCAGCAAGGCCACGGTGCACAGCAGGCAGAGGCCGGCCAGCAGGGTGATCTTCCACTGGATCGAAAGGCGCGTCAGGAACATGGGCGGAGGTCCTTGGAACGTGGGAGTGCCCCAGGCTATCGGCCTGGCGGGGGATTTCTGGAGGCGTTGGGCCAGTCGTTTTCCTGCTGCATCAGCGCGCGGTACTGGCCGGGGGTGGAGCCGGTCCACTTGCGGAAGGCCTTGTAGAAGGCGCTGGTGTCGGCGAAGCCGAGTTCCTCGGCCAGTTCGGCGAAGTTGCCTTCGCCGGCGTCCAGGCGGGCGATGGCCAGGTCGCGGCGCAGCTGGTCCTTCAGCGCCTGGTACGACTGGCCCTCGGCGGCGAGCTTGCGGCGCAGCGTCGAGGATGCCATGTAGAAGTGGCTGCCCAGCGCCTCCAGGTCCGGCCAGCGCTCGCAGCGCTGGCTGCGCAGGTAGGCCTTGATGCGCGCCGCCAGGCTCTGCGGGTCGCGGTAGCGCACCAGGATGTTGGCCGGGGCGCCGACCAGGAAGCGCCGCAGCTCGCGCTCGTCGCGGCGCACCGGCAGGGCCAGGGCCTCGGCGTTGAACAGCAGGCGCGTCTGCCGGCGGGCGAAGCGCAGGTTGTCGCTGAACATCACCCGGTAGTCCTCGATGTAGTCCGGCTGCGGGCTGCGCAGGTCGATGGCGAGGATGGGGATGCGCCGGCCCACCAGCCAGCAGGCCAGGCCGTGGACCATCAGGTACAGGGTGAAGTAGCAGAAGGCCCGCTGCGGCGGCGCCGCGCCCTCGTCGAGCTGGATGGCGGCCACCCCGTCCTGGCTCACCAGGCGCGGCTGCAGGCCGTCGAAGACCAGGCCGAGGAAGGCCAGCGCGCGCTCCAGCGCGGCCTCCAGGGTCGCTTCGTGGATCGCCGTGCGGGCCATGAAGTTGAAGCTGCCGGACTTCATCCGCCGCGGATTCATGGCGAAGAATTCGTCGTCCAGCGCCTTCGCCAGGCGCAGCCAGAGCCGCGAATAGGCCTGGATCGGCACCCGCGCGTAGGGCTTGCCGACGAGTTCGCCGGCGATGCCCGCCGCGGCCAGCAGCGCGGACGCGTCGAGGCCCTGGCGAACGGGTTCGGCCAGGGCCTCGTTGACCAGGCGGATGGAGATGGTGCCCTTCTCTACCGGCATGGCGCCTCGCGTCCGTCAGCCACGCAGTTCCTCGATGCTGATCTCGCGCATGCGGAACTTCTGGATCTTGCCGGTCACCGTCATCGGGAACTCGTCGCAGAAGCGGAAGTAGCGCGGCACCTTGAAGTGGGCGATGCGCGCCTTGCAGAAGGCCCGCAGTTCCTCCTCGTCGACGCCGTGGCCGGGGTGGAACTTGACCCAGGCCACCAGCTCCTCGCCGTACTTGTCGTCGGGAATGCCGATCACCTGGGCGTCGGCCACGGCGTGGTGGGTGTAGAGGAATTCCTCGATCTCGCGCGGGTAGATGTTCTCGCCGCCGCGGATGATCATGTCCTTGCTGCGCCCGACGATGCGCACGTTGCCCGCCTCGTCCATCACCGCCAGGTCGCCGGTGAGCATCCAGCGCGCCGGGCTGATGGCCTCGGCCGTGGCCTGGGGGTTGTTCCAGTAGCCGAGCATCACGCTGTAGCCGCGGGTGCACAGCTCGCCGATGGTGCCGCGCGGGACGATGCGGCCGTCGCCGTCGATGATCTTGCTCTCCAGCTGCGGCTGGGTGCGGCCGACGGTGGTCACGCGGATTTCCAGCTCGTCGTCCGGGCCGGTCTGCAGCGACACCGGGCTGGTCTCGGTCATGCCGTAGGCGATCTGCACCTCGGCCATGTGCATTTCATTGATGACCCGGCGCATCACCTCGATCGGGCAGGTGGCGCCGGCCATGATCCCGGTGCGCAGGCTGGACAGGTCGAATTCGGCGCGGCGCGGGTGGTCCAGCTCGGCGATGAACATGGTGGGCACGCCGTACAGCGCGGTGGCGCGTTCCTCGGCCACGGCAGCGAGGGTCGCTTCCGGCTCGAAGCTGGGCGCCGGGTAGATCATGGTGGCGCCGTGGGTCATGCAGCCGAGGTTGCCCATCACCATGCCGAAACAGTGGTACAGCGGCACCGGGATCACCAGGCGGTCGTGCTCGGTGAGGCCGATGCTCTCGCCGACCATGTAGCCGTTGTTGAGGATGTTGTAGTGGCTGAGGGTGGCGCCCTTGGGGAAGCCGGTGGTGCCGGAGGTGTACTGGATGTTGATCGGCTCGTCGAACTGCAGCAGCGCCTGGCGCTGCGCCAGCTCCTCGGCGGATACCGAGGCGCCTATGCCTTCCAGCTGGTCCCAGCGGAGGAACCCGGCCGGGGCCTGGGCGGCCAGGCTGACCACCCCGCTCAGCTCCGGCAGGCGCGCGCTGTTCAGCTCGCCCGGGCGGCAGTCGCGCAGCTCCGGCAGCAGCTCGGCGAGCATGCCGTGGTAGTCGGAGGTCTTGAAGGCGTCGGCGCACACCAGCCAGCGGCAGCCGGACTGCTTCAGCGCGTACTCCAGCTCGTTGGCGCGGTAGGCCGGGTTGATGTTGACCAGCACGGCGCCGATCTTGGCGCTGGCGAACTGGGTGATGCACCACTGCGCGCAGTTCGGCGCCCAGATGCCAAGGCGGTCGCCCTGGCGCAGGCCCAGGGCGAGGAAGGCGCGGGCCGTGGCGTTCACCGCCTCGGCCAGCTGGGCCCAGGTGTAGCGCAGGTTCTGGTGCCGCACCACCAGCGCCTCGCGGTCGGCGAAGCGGCTGGCGGTGTCGTCGAAGGCAGCGCCTATGGTCATGGCCAGCAGCGGCTTGTCCTGGCGGCCACGGGTATAGCTCGGGTGGTTCATGGCGTTCCCTTGTTGTGCTTGTTCTGGGACTGGACTCACGACCGGGCCCACAGGCATGGGCATGACCGGCCGCTCGGCGGCTCGCGGAGCATCTTTACGTTAACGTAAAGGTAAACGCAAGCCCGCGATCCGCCTCGTTCTCTACAGCTTAGCCAGTCAAGCTTCATGCCACAGAATCAGAACACCTTGAGAATCAGATACTTGGAATAATCCGACAGCCGACACCCAGGCGCGGGATTCGCATTTCGCAACACTTGGCGAGACACTTTCTCATTCCCGCCGCTGCGCTTTCAAAGTGATACACGCACTTGTGCATGCAAGCCCTTGAAATTCTTTCCCCTGGCCCGCTGCCAGGCTGATGCACGCTCACCGGTCATGGATTAGAATTCTGGGAAATTGCCTACATGGATGTAGCCCCTCCCACTTGTGCGAATCACATCCATGAACACTCGTCGTTCGATCCTGGGCCTTTTCTTCACCTGTACCTTTGCCCTCGCCCTGCCCTCCCTCGCCGCCAGCAAGGCGGAAGTCACTCCCAGCCAGTTGGTCCTGGCCTCCGGCAGCGCCCTGGTGGTGGACCTGAACTCCGACAAGGTCGTGTATTCCAGCAACCCCGACATGGTCCGCCCGATCGCCTCGGTGACCAAGCTGATGACCGCCATGGTGGTGCTCGACGCCAAGCTGCCGCTGGACGAGCAGATAGACGTGGACATCTCCGAGACCGCCGAGATGAAGGGCGTGTTCTCCCGCGTGCACCTGGGCAGCCGCATCGACCGCCGGCAGATGCTGCTGCTGGCGCTGATGTCCTCGGAAAACCGCGCCGCCGCCAGCCTGGCCCACCACTACCCGGGCGGCAGCGTGGCCTTCGTCAAGGCGATGAACGCCAAGGCGAAGTCCCTGGGCATGCTGCACACCCACTACGTCGAGCCCACCGGCCTGTCGATCGACAACACTTCCACCGCCCATGACCTGATCCGCCTGGTCAAGGCCGCCTACCAGTACCCGCTGATCCGCGAGCTGAGCACCACCGCGACCAAGGATGCGCGCTTCAGCCACCCGAACTACGCGCTGAGCTTCTTCAACACCAACCCGCTGGTGCGCGCCGGCAAGTGGGACATCCGCCTGACCAAGACCGGCTTCACCAACCAGGCCGGGCATTGCCTGGTGATGGTCACGGTGATGAACGGCCGCCCGGTGGCCCTGGCCCTGCTCGACGCCTTCGGCAAGCGCACCCACGTGGCCGACGCCGCGCGCATCCGCCGCTGGGTGGAAACCGGCAAGGCCTCGCCGGTGCCGGCGGTGGCGCTGCGTTACAAGCAGGCGAAGCAGACGCAGGGGATGCAGGCGGCGGAGTGATGGTGTTTCCCGGGGGTTTGGGTGTTCGGGATTGAGAGCGCCCTCTCCCTAACCCTCTCCCTGAAGGGAGAGGGGACCGTTCGGAGTATGTTGGTGTTTCGGCGTTAGCCGGCTAGCACAGAGACTGCCGGCTGAAACCTGGCCTTCTCTCGGCACGGACTAGCCCCCTCTCCCTTCAGGGCGGGGCGCGCAGCCGAGGGCTGGGGAGAGGGTTACGGGCTCCCTCGCCACACCAGAGCCCAACCCATACTCCGCCCTTCCCTACTGACCCACCTCCCACATCCCGGTACAGTGCCCGCTCAAAGCCCCCCAAGCACCAGGCCGCCCATGCACGACAACTCCCCCCTCACGGACTACCAGAGCGTCCGCCAGCTGGCGATCCGCTCGCTGTTCGAGATCTTCGAGCAGTTCAGCGAGGGCACCGTGATCGTCGACCGCGACGCCAATATCGTCTGGATCAACCAGCGCTATGCCCAGCGCTTCGGCCTGGACGAGGCCGAGCAGGCCGTCGGCCGGCCAGTGGAGAGCGTGATCCCCGGCAGCCTGATGCGCGAGGTGGTGCGCAGTGGCCGGCCGATGCTGCTGGACATCCTCGACATGCCGCGCGACCCGCTGGTGGTGATGCGCATGCCGATCCGCGACGATGCCGGGCAGGTCATCGGCGCCATCGGCTTCGCCCTGTTCGACGAGCTGCGCTCGCTGTCGCCGCTGCTCAGCCGCTACCAGCGCATGCGCCAGGAGCTGGCCTCCACCCGCTCGCTGCTGCAGGCGCGCCAAGCCAAGTACAGCCTGGCGCACTTCATCGGCAACGGCAGCGCCAGCCTGGAGGTCAAGCGCCGCGCCCGCCGCGCCGCCACCAGCGAGGCGCCGGTGCTGCTGCTGGGCGAGACCGGCACCGGCAAGGAGCTGCTCGCCCACGCCATCCACAGCGCCTCGGCGCGGGCCGGCAAGGCCTTCGTCAGCATCAACGCCGCGGCCATTCCGGAAACCCTGCTGGAGGCGGAATTCTTCGGCACCGCGCCGGGCGCCTTCACCGGCGCCGACCGCAAGGGCCGCCCGGGCAAGCTGCAGATCGCCCAGGGCGGCACCCTGTTCCTCGACGAGATCGGCGACATGCCCCTGCCGCTGCAGAGCAAGCTGCTGCGCGTGCTGCAGGAAAAGGAATTCGAGCCGGTAGGCTCCAACGAAGTGCTGCGCAGCGACGTGCGGCTGATCGCGGCCACCTCCATCGACCTGGACAAGGCCGTGCGCGAGGGCCGCTTCCGCGCCGACCTGTACTACCGCATCAACGTGGTACCCATCGGGATACCGCCGCTGCGCGAGCGCCTGGAGGACCTGCCGGCGCTGTGCGAGGCGATCCTCGACGACCTGCGCGAGGACAACCACGCCCTCTACGAGCTGGACGCCGACGCCCTCGCCCTGCTGCGCCGCCACGCCTGGCCGGGCAACGTGCGCGAGTTGCGCAACCTGCTGGAGCGCACCGTGCTGCTCAACGACCGGGCGCAACTGGACGCCCAGGCCCTGCGCGCCGCCCTCGGCCCGCTGCAGGCGCCGCCGGCGCAAACGGACGGCAACCGCGCCAGCCTGGCCGAGGGCCAGGACTTCTACGCCGCGCGCGAAGCCTTCGAACGCGAGCTGATCGGCAACGTGCTGGCCGAACAGGCCGGCAACGTCGAGGCGGCCGCGCGGCGCCTGGGGCTGGGCCGCTCGACGCTGTACAAGAAGATGGCCGCCCTGGGCCTTTCGTCCTGAAATAGAGACTTTTCTATATTCAGAGACAACCCGGATTCCACGCGCCTTCAGGTACATGGCAACCGTCTTTGTCCACGAATGGAGACAAAGCCCGGCGCACGCTTTCCGCAAACCAAAATAAATCCCTTTAAAATCAACTAGTTAAACATCTGGCACGGTTCTCGCTATCCGGCCCGAGCGGCCATCCGCCGCACGCCGACATAACAACAACCAACGCCGTCCGCGCACGAACGTTACCCACGGGGCCCACGGCCCGCCCCGGTTCGCCGCCGCGCCGCGCCAGGAGTACTAGCAAACATGAGCAGAACCCCGCTCAACCATGCCGTCGCCCTCGCCACCCTGGGCTCCACCCTCGGCATCGCGCTCCCCGTCCAGGCCGATTTCCTCGCCGACAGCAAGGCCAGCCTCGAACTGCGCAACTTCTACTTCAACCGTGATTTCCGCCAGGACGCCGCGCCCCAGTCGAAACAGGAGGAATGGGCGCAGGGCTTCCTGCTGCGCTACGAATCCGGCTTCACCGAGGGGACCATAGGCGTGGGCGTCGACGCCATCGGCCTGCTGGGCGTGAAGCTCGACTCCAGCCCCGACCGCGCCGGCTCCGGCCTGCTGCCGCGCGATCGCGAGAAGGTCCACGGCGCCCAGGACGACTACAGCGAGCTGGGCCTGACCGCCAAGCTGCGCGCCTCCCACAGCGTGCTCAAGGTCGGCACCCTGCTGCCCAAGCTGCCCAGCGTGCTGGCCAACGACTCGCGCCTGCTGCCGCAGACCTTCCAGGGCGCGCACCTGAATTCCGCCGAATTCGCCGGCCTGACCTTCGACGCCGGCCGCCTGCGCCAGGTCAGCCAGCGCGATTCCTCCGACAGCGAGGACATGACGCTCACCACCGGCAACGCCCGCGGCATCGTCGCCAGCGCCGACAGCGACCGCTTCGACTTCGCCGGCCTGAGCTACAAATGGACGCCGCAGCTGACCACCGGCTACAACTACGCCAGGCTCGACGGCCTGTACGACCAGCACATCGTCAACCTGCTGCACGTGCTGCCCATCGCCGAAGGCCAATCGCTGAAGACCGACCTGCGCTTCGCCCGCTCCAAGGACGACGGCCACAGCAACGTCGACAACCGCGCCTTCGGCGCCATGCTCACCTACAGCCTCGGCGGCCATGCCTTCGGCGCCGGCTACCAGGTCATGAACGGCGACACCGGCTTCGCCTACATCGGCGGCACCGACGCCTTCCTGGTCAACTTCGTGCAGATCGGCGACTTCGCCAACCGCGACGAGAAGTCCTGGCAGCTACGCTACGACTATGACTTCGCCGCCCTGGGCGTGCCCGGCCTGACCTTCATGACGCGCTACCTGTTCGGCGACGACATCGAGCTGGGCGCCGGCAAGCCGGAGGGCAAGGAGTGGGAGCGCAACACGGACATCGGCTACGTGGTGCAGAGCGGCCCGCTGAAGAACTTCGGCGTCAAATGGCGCAACGCTACCGTGCGTTCCAGCCACTTCGGCAACGACCTGGACGAGAACCGGCTGATCCTCAGCTACGTGCTGCCGCTCTGGTAATCGCCGGCATTCGCGCCACCATCACAATAATCATGCGCGGCCACGGCGCCGCGCGGCTCCAGGAGAACTGCCCATGAGCGTGGTCATCGCCCTCGCCGCCCTCGCCCTGCTGATGCTGGCCGCCTACCGCGGCTACAGCGTCATCCTCTTCGCCCCTATCGCGGCGCTGCTCGCCGTGCTCCTCACCGACCCGTCGGCGGTGGCGCCGGCCTTCACCGGCGTGTTCATGGAGAAGATGGTCGGCTTCGTCAAACTCTACTTCCCGGTGTTCCTGCTCGGCGCCGTGTTCGGCAAGCTCATCGAGCTGTCGGGCTTCTCGCGCTCCATAGTCGCGGCGGCCATCCGCCTGCTCGGCACCCGCCAGGCCATGCTGGTGATAGTGCTGGTGTGCGCCCTGCTCACCTACGGCGGCGTGTCGCTGTTCGTGGTGGTGTTCGCGGTGTACCCCTTCGCCGCCGAGATGTTCCGCCAGAGCGACATCCCCAAGCGGCTGATCCCGGCGACCATCGCCCTGGGCGCCTTCAGCTTCACCATGGACGCCCTGCCCGGCACCCCGCAGATCCAGAACATCATCCCCACCGCCTTCTTCGGCACCAACGGCTGGGCCGCGCCCTGGCTGGGGCTGATCGGCAGCCTGTTCGTGTTCTTCGTCGGCATGCTGTTCCTGCGCCGCCAGGCCGGACGCGCCCGCGCCGCCGGCGAGGGCTACGGCCACGAGCTGCGCAACGAGCCGGAAACCGCCAGCGACATCGCCCTGCCCCACCCGCTGCTGGCGCTGTCGCCGCTGGTGCTGGTGGGCGTGGCCAACCTGCTGTTCACCCACTGGATTCCGCAGCTCTACGGCAAGACTCACAGCCTGCAGCTGGCCGGCATGGCCGCGCCGGTGGCCAGCGACGTGAGCAAGCTCACCGGCATCTGGGCGGTGCAGGCGGCGCTGCTGCTGGGCATCCTGCTGGTACTGGTCAGCAGCTACCGGGCGATCCGCAGCCGCCTCGCCGAAGGCAGCAAGACCGCGGTGTCCGGCGCCCTGCTGGCGGCCATGAACACCGCCTCGGAATACGGCTTCGGCGCGGTCATCGCCTCGCTGCCGGGCTTCCTGGTGCTGGCCGATGCGCTCAAGAGCATCCCCAACCCGCTGGTCAACGAAGCCATCACCGTCACCACCCTGGCCGGCATCACCGGCTCGGCCTCCGGCGGCATGAGCATCGCCCTGGCGGCCATGTCCGAGCAGTTCATCGCCGCCGCCCACGCCGCCAACATCCCCCTGGAGGTGCTGCACCGCGTCGCCGCCATGGCCAGCGGCGGGATGGACACGCTGCCGCACAACGGCGCGGTCATCACCCTGCTGGCGGTCACCGGGCTGACCCACCGCGAGGCCTACAAGGACATTTTCGCCATCACCCTGATCAAGACCCTGGCGGTCTTCGTGGTGATCGCTACCTTCTACGCAACCGGCATCGTTTGATGCCGAGCACCACCCGGCGGCCCGCTGGGGCCGCCACAGGCAGGAGAAACGACCATGAACCTCAAAGGCAAGATCGCGCTGGTCACCGGCGCCACCAGCGGCATCGGCCTGGGCATCGCCCACAGCCTGGCCGCGGCCGGCGCCCAGGTGGTGATCAACGGCTTCGGCGATGTCGAGGGCGCCCTGACCGAGCTGGGCCGCCACGGCACGCGGATCGGCCACCACCCGGCGGACATGGCCGAGCCGGCGCAGATCGCCGAGATGATCGCCTACGTCGAGCGCGAGTTCGGCGCGCTGGACATCCTGGTCAACAACGCCGGCATCCAGCACGTGGACGCCGTGGAAGACTTCCCGGTGGAACGCTGGAACGCGATCATCGCCATCAACCTCTCCGCGGTGTTCCACAGCACGCGCCTGGCGCTGCCGGGCATGCGCCGGCGCAACTGGGGGCGCATCGTCAACGTCGCCTCCACCCACGGCCTGGTGGCCTCCGCCGGCAAGAGCGCCTACGTCGCCGCCAAGCATGGGGTGATCGGCCTGACCAAGAGTGTCGCCCTGGAAACCGCCACCACGCCCATCACCTGCAACGCCATCTGCCCCGGCTGGGTGCTGACGCCGCTGGTGCAGAAGCAGATAGACGCGCGCATAGCCGAAGGCGCCAGCCCCGAGCAGGCGCGCCACGACCTGCTGGCGGAAAAGCAGCCGTCGCTGGAGTTCGTCACCCCCGAACAACTGGGCGAGCTGGCGCTGTTCCTCTGCAGCGAGGCCGCCGCCCAGGTGCGCGGCGCCGCCTGGAACATGGACGGCGGCTGGGTCGCCCAGTGAGCGTCCGCCCCCGCCGCCAGCCGGCGGGGGCCAGCGCCGGATCGTCGCCGGGCGGAAGACGTCGCAATCCCGTGCCACACTTGCTGGACAAGCAGTGGATGGACGGACGCCCCTATGAAGCCCTTGTGGACCCCTTCCGCCGAACGCATCGCCGCCAGCCGGATGGACGCCTTCCGCCGGCAGGTCAACCAGCGCCATGGCCTGGCGCTAGCCGACTACCCCGCCCTGCACGCCTGGAGCATCGAGCACCGCGAGGCCTTCTGGCAGGCCATCGTCGACAGCTTCGACGTGCGCTTCCACAGCCCGCCGCGCACGGTGCTGGAGGAAGGCCCGCGGATGCCCGACGCGCGCTGGTTCCCCGGCGCCACCCTGAACTTCGCCGAACACCTGCTGCGCCGCCGCGACGAAGCCACGGCAGTGGTGGCCATAGGCGAAGACGGCAGCCGCGAAAGCCTCAGCCATGCCGAGCTGGCCGCCCAGGTCGCCGGCCTGCAACGCAGCCTGCGCGCTGCCGGGGTGGGCGTGGGCGACCGCGTGGCGGCCTTCATGCCCAACACCTGGCAGACCCTGGTGGGGATGCTCGCCGCCACCAGCCTGGGCGCCACCTGGTCGAGCTGCTCGCCGGACTTCGGCACCCAGGGGGTGATCGACCGCTTCGGCCAGATCGAGCCCAAGGTGCTGATCGCCTGCGCCGGCTACCGCTACGCCGGCAAGGTGCTGGACCTGACCGGCAAGCTCAACGAGATACTGGAAAAGCTGCCATCGCTGCAGCAACTGGTGGTGGTGCCCTACGCGCGGCCAGAGGCTCGCCCAACTGATTACAAGTCAGTTGCTCTAACTACCCTGTGGAACGACTTCTACCAGAGCGGCGGCGAACCCGAATTCACCCCGGTGCCCTTCGCCCATCCGCTGTACATCCTCTACTCCAGCGGCACCACCGGCGTGCCCAAGTGCATCGTCCACTCCACCGGCGGCGTGCTGCTGCAGCACCTCAAGGAACACGCGCTGCACACCGACCTGTACTCCGGCGACGTGCTGTTCTACTACACCACCTGCGGCTGGATGATGTGGAACTGGTTGGTCTCGGGCCTGGCGGTGGGCGCCAGCCTGGTGCTCTACGACGGCTCGCCCTTCCACCCCGGCCCGGAGCGGCTGATGGACCTGGTCGACGCCGAGGCCATCAAGGTCTTCGGCACCAGCGCCAAGTACATCGCCGCGCTGGAGAAAGCCGGCGTGCGCCCGGCGCAGACGCATAGCCTGGACAGCCTGCAGACGCTCCTCTCCACCGGCTCACCGCTGGCCCACGAGAGCTTCGACTACGTCTACCGCGACATCAAGGCCGACCTGTGCCTGTCGTCCATCTCCGGCGGCACCGACATCGTCTCCTGCTTCGCCCTGGGCAACCCCACGGCGCCGGTGTGGCGCGGCGAGCTGCAATGCAAGGGCCTGGGCATGGCGGTGGAGGTCTGGGACGACGACGGCAGGCGCCTGCGCAGCGGCAAGGGCGAGCTGGTCTGCACCCGGCATTTCCCGTCGATCCCGGTGGGTTTCTGGAACGATCCGCAGGGCGAGAAATTCCACGACGCCTACTTCGCCACCTTCCCCGGCATCTGGGCCCACGGCGACTACGCCGAGGAAACCGCCCACGGCGGCCTGGTGATCCACGGCCGCTCCGACGCCGTGCTCAACCCCGGCGGCGTGCGCATCGGCACGGCGGAAATCTACCGCCAGGTGGAAAAGGTCGACGAGGTGCTGGAATCCATCGCCATCGGCCAGGACTGGCAAGGCGACGTGCGCGTGGTGCTGTTCGTGCGCCTGCGCGAAGGCGTGCAGCTGGACGAGTCGCTACAAGAGAAAATCCGCCGGACCATCCGCGCCAACACCACCCCGCGCCACGTGCCGGCGAAGATCATCGCGGTGGCCGACATCCCCCGCACCCTCAGCGGCAAGATAGTCGAGCTGGCGGTACGCAACGTGGTGCACGGCAGGCCGGTGAAGAACACCGACGCCCTGGCCAACCCGCAGGCGCTGGAGTTGTATCGGGAGCTGGAGGAGTTGAAATCCTGATGCGGGCAATCGACGGTGTTGGCCGGGGCCGCTGGGGTTCGAGGGGATTCCGTTCCCTCACCCCAGCCCTCTCCCAAAGGGAGAGGGAGCCGTTCGGCGCGAACGGAAAATTCGGCGTCAACCTGTAGGAGCGGATTTATCCGCGATTACGCCTGACTTCCAGCCCTCTCCCAGAGGGAGAGGGAGCCGTTCGGCGTGAACCTGTAGGAGCGGGCCCTGCCCGCGAATCGCGCGCAGGGCGCGCTCCTACATGGACACACCGCGGCTGGCCCCCCGTAGGATGGGTTGAGCGAAGCGATGCCCATCACCATGGCAGCATGGGTTTCGCAAGCTCAACCCATCCTACGAAAGCACCTCGGTGCAGTCGGCAAGATAGGCGCATCAAGCGCGGAGGAAGGCCAGCACCTTGTCGCTGAAGGCCTCGCCGGCCTGGACGTTGGACAGGTGCGCGGCGTGGAATTCCACCAGCTCGGCACCCTGGATGCGCTCCTGCATGAAGCGGCCGTGCTCGGTGGTAGTCACCGGGTCGCCGCTGCCGCAGACGACCAGGGTCGGCGCGCGGATGGCGCCCAGCTGTTCGCGGAAGTCGGCGTCGCGCACCGCGGCGCAGTTGGCCGCGTAGCCTTCCGGCGAGGTCTGCGCCAGCATGGCCACGATGGGCTCGACCTTGCCCGGCTGGGCCTCGGCGAAGTCGGCGGTGAACCAGCGCGAGATGGAAGCATCGCGCAGGTCGCGCATGGCCTGGGCGCCGCCGGAGAGCACGGTGTCGATGCGCGGATTCCAGACTTCCGGGGTGCCGATCTTCGCAGCGGTATTGCACAGCACCAGGCGCTCGATGCGCTCGGGGGCGTTGATCGCCAGCCACTGGCCGATCAGGCCGCCCATGGACAGGCCGCAGAAGCTGGCCCTGGCGATGTTCAGCGCGTCCAGCAGGGCCAGCACGTCGCCACCGAGCTGCTCGATGCTGTAGGGGCCTGCGCTGACCAGCGAGGCGCCGTGGCCGCGGGTGTCGTAGCGCAGCACCTGGAAGTGTTGGGTGAAGGCCGGGATCTGCGCGTCCCACATGTGCAGGTCGGTGCCCAGGGAGTTGGACAGCACCAGCACCGGCGCGCCGGCCGGGCCTTCGAGGCGGTAGTTCAGTTCGCCGTCGGCGAGCTTGACGGTAGGCATCGGGGACTCCGTTGAATCAGGAACGACGCCCGCTCGGGGCGGGCGTCGGGGATTTTGCCAGGAAGATGGGTATCGCTGCGCTCCACCCATCCTACCGGGAGTGACGACCGTTCAGACGCGCTCGACAGCCAGCGCAACGCCCTGCCCCACGCCCACGCACATGGTGCACAGGCCGCGCTTGCCGCCGCTCTTCTCCAGCTGGTGCACGGCGGTCAGGACCAGGCGTGCGCCGCTGGCGCCCAGCGGGTGGCCGAGGGCGATGGCGCCGCCGTTGGGGTTGACCCGCGCGTCGTCGTCGGCGATGCCCAGTTCGCGGGTGACCGCCAGGCCCTGGGCGGCGAAGGCCTCGTTCAGTTCGATGACGTCGAAGTCGCCCACCGCCAGGTTCAGGCGCTCCAGCAGCTTGCGCACCGCCGGCACCGGGCCGATGCCCATCACCCGCGGGGCGACGCCGGCGCTGGCCATGCCCAGCACCTTGGCGCGGGGTTTCAGGCCATGTTTCTTCACCGCTTCGGCGGAAGCCAGGATCAGCGCCACCGAGCCGTCGTTGACGCCCGAGGCGTTGCCGGCGGTGACGGTTTTGTCCGGGCCGTTGACCGGTTTGAGCTTGGCCAGGGCTTCGAGAGTGGTGTCCGGGCGCGGGTGCTCGTCGGTGTCGACGACGGTCTCGCCCTTCTTGCCCTTGATCACCACCGGGACGATTTCCTCGGCGAAGTAGCCGGCGGCCTGGGCGCGCCCGGCCAGTTGCTGGCTGCGCAGGGCGAAGGCGTCCTGGTCGGCGCGGCTGACCTTGTAGTCGTCGGCGACGTTGTCGGCAGTCTGCGGCATCGCGTCGACGCCATACTGGGCCTTCATCAGCGGGTTGATGAAGCGCCAGCCGATGGTGGTGTCCTCGATCTTCTGGCCGCGGCCGAAGGCGCTGTCCGCCTTGCCCATCACGTAGGGCGCGCGGGACATGGACTCCACGCCGCCGGCGATGGCCAGCTCGATCTCGCCGCTGGCGATGGCGCGGAAGGCCGTACCCACCGCGTCCATGCCCGAGGCGCAGAGGCGGTTGAGGGTCACGCCGGGGATGCTCTCCGGCAGGCCGGCCAGCAGCAGCGCCATGCGCGCGACGTTGCGGTTGTCCTCGCCGGCCTGGTTGGCGCAGCCGAGGTAGACCTCGTCCAGCTGCGCCCAGTCGACCTGCGGGTTGCGCTCGACCAGGGCCTTGATCGGGGTGGCCGCCAGGTCGTCGGCGCGCACCGCCGAGAGCGAGCCGCCGAAGCGGCCGATGGGCGTGCGCACGGCGTCGCAGATGTAGACCTCGCGGCTCATTCCTCACCCCCTTGCTGGCCGTGGGCGGCCGCGGTGCGGGCTTCCAGGGCGCGCAGGGCTTGCAGCTCGACCTCGGTGGGCGCCACGGTCTCGACGACCTGCTCGGCGAAGCGGATGGCCCAGCCGGTGTTCTCGATCACCTGCTCGCGGCTCACGCCCGGGTGCAGCGAGGTGACGATGAATTCGTTGCTGCCGGCCTCCGGCTCCATGATGCACAGGTCGGTGATGATCGCCACCGGGCCCTTGCCGGGCAGGCCGAGCTGCTGGCGGTGGTCGCCGCCCTCGCCATGGCCGACCGAGGTGATGAAGGCCAGCTTGTCGACGAAGGTGCGGTGCGACTGCTTGAGGATGATCAGCACTTCCTTGGCCGAACCGGCGATCTCCGGGGCGCCGCCGGCGCCGGGCAGGCGCACTTTCGGCTTGTCGTAGTCGCCGATGACGGTGGTGTTGATGTTGCCGAAGCGGTCGACCTGGGCGGCGCCGAGGAAGCCGACGTCGATGCGCCCGCCCTGCAGCCAGTAGCGGAAGATTTCGCCGGTGGGCACCACGGTGTCGGCGGTTTCGGCCAGCTCGCCGTCGCCGATGGACAGCGGCAGCACGCTGGGCTTGGCGCCGATGGGGCCGGATTCGTAGATCAGGACCACGTCCGGCGAGGAGGTCAGGCGAGCCAGGTTGGCGGCCTTGGACGGCAAGCCGATGCCGACGAAGCAGACCGCGCCGTTCTTCAGGCGGCGGGCGGCGGCCACGGTCATCATTTCATTGGTGCTGTAGGCGCTCATCATTTGCCCTCCGCGATTTTCTTCTGGAACTCGGCGAAATCCTTGGTGCCGCGGATGTAGGTGTCGATCCAGGCGGTGAAGGTCTCGCGGTCGCGGGCGATCGGGTCCCAGGCCTGGTAGAAGCGGTTGTCGCGCTCGTAGTAGCCGTGGGCGTAGGACGGGTGCGCGCCGCCGGGCACGTGGCAGACGGCAGACAGCGCCCAGGTCGGCAGCACGCAGGCGTTCATCGGCGCGTTGAGGTCGTCGACGATCTCTTCCACGGTGACGATGCAGCGCTTGGCGGCCAGGGCGGCTTCCTTCTGCACGCCGAGGATGCCCCACAGCAGCACGTTGCCCTTGCGGTCGGCCTTCTGCGCGTGGATCACGGTGACGTCCGGGCGCACCGAGGGCACGGCGGCCAACTGCTCACCGGTGAACGGGCAGTTGATGAACTTGATGTTCGGGTTGACCTTCGGCAGGTCGGAGCCGGCGTAGGCGCGCAGCACGGCGAACGGCAGGCCCGAGGCGCCGGCGACGTAGGAGTTGGCCAGGTCGGCGTGGCTGTGCTCGTCGATTTCCAGCGGCTGCGGCCAGCCCTTCTCCACCGCGTCGCGCAGGCGGTGCAGCGAGCCCACGCCGGGGTTGCCGCCCCAGGAGAAGGTCAGCTTGCGGGCGCAGCCGGCGCCGATCAGCAGGTCGTAGACCAGGTCGGGAGTCATGCGCACCAGGTGCAGGTCTTTCTTGCCCTGGCGGATGAGTTCGTGGGAAGCGGCGGTGGGGATCAGGTGGGTGAAGCCTTCGAGGGCGACGGTATCGCCGTCGTTCACGAAACGCTCGACCGCTTCGCGCAGGGTCAGGAGTTCAGCCATTGTCGGTCTCGTCTTGGGGTCCAGGGCATCCGCGGATGCCGATGGGCAAGACAGTAGCGCCGGGGCCGGGAACCAAACAATGCGATTATCGACTATCGGTGCGGTTATCGAACAATTCCAACCTGCAGGCCCCTACCGCCCAAACCACGAAAATGACCAGGGACCCGCAGGAGAAACTGTCTTGCAGGCCGCGCCGAGGCGCTCTTCGTAGGATGGGTTGAGCTTGCGAAACCCATGCAGTTGCGCTGATGGGTATCGCTTCGCTCAACACCATCCTACGAAAAGCCATGATCGTTCGTGCGCTAGCGGGCCATGCCCGCAATCGCGCATGGCGCGCTCCTACGGTGGAGGCATATGCCTATCAGCGGTCCTGCTCGCAGTTGATCATCCAGGGCACCCCGAAGCGGTCGGTGAACATGGCGAAGGCGGCGGCCCAGAAGGTCTGCTGCAGTTCCATGGTGACCTGGCCGCCTTCGCTCAGGGCCTCGTAGATGCGCCGGGCTTCGGCCTTGCTGTCCACCTGCAGGGAGACGGACACGCCCTTGGTGCCCTCGTAGGGCATCGGTGGGCAGTTGTCCGAGCCCATCAGCACCTGGTCGCCCACCTCCAGGCGCACGTGCATCACGCGGTCGGCGGCGTCGGCTGGAGTCTGCCCCATATCCGGGGCGTCCT
This sequence comes from Pseudomonas sp. M1, assembly GCF_022760135.1. NCBI lineage: Bacteria > Pseudomonadati > Pseudomonadota > Gammaproteobacteria > Pseudomonadales > Pseudomonadaceae > Pseudomonas > Pseudomonas sp. M1. Next base: position 3,200,301 of record NZ_CP094343.1, on the reverse strand, counting down.
TGAAGCGCATGAGCATCGGCAGCTTGCCGCCAAGCACCTCGGCGTAGCGGGTGAAGGCTTGCTCGCAGTTGCCGTCAAAGATCAGGTAGGCCTGGATTTTCATCTGGAGTCTCCTGCCGGCTCAGTCCTTGCCGGCGATGCGGGCGCGTAGGCGTTCTTCCTGCTCGCGCAGTTCCTCGGTGAATTCGGCGCCGAAGTCCTCGGCCTCGAAGACCTGGCGGATCTCGATCTCCGACGGGCCGTCGAAGGGGCTGGGGCAGCGCTTGATCCAGTCGATGCATTCCTGCAGCGAATCGCACTGCAGCAGCCAGAAGCCGGCGATCAGCTCGCGGGTCTCGGCGAAGGGGCCGTCGACGACCGTGCGCGAGGCGCCGTCGAAACGCACCCGGGCGCCCTTCGAACTGGGCTGCAGGCCTTCGCCGGCGAGCATCACCCCGGCGGCGACCAGCTCCTCGTTGAACTTGCCCATGGCCGTCAGCAGTTCTTCCGAGGGCATGACGCCGGCCTCCGAATCCGCGGTGGCCTTGACTATCGCCATGAAGCGCATGGTGGTTCTCCTCTTCTCGTGAAGTCGAGTGGGCCCACTGCCCCGCTCTGCCTGGTAGTCGATGCGCGCGGGGCGCAATCGACAACAGCGCAGACCGTTCGTCGGCAGCGCCTGGGCGGTGGTGGCGGCAAACAGGAAGAACGATAGACAGGCCCGGCGACCGGGCAAGCCGGCGCGACGAACGCACGCGCCAGGCTGGACGCCCGCCGCCCGAGGCCCTAGATTGGCCGGTTCCCGAGAAATCCCGAGCAAGGAGCCCCAGCATGAGCCTGGAATCGGTCCGCGCCTTCTTCGCCGAGAAGGCCCCCGACATCGCCATCATCGAACTGGACACCAGCACCGCCACCGTCGCCCTGGCCGCCGAGGCCCACGGCGTGGAGCCGGGGCGCATCGCCAAGACGCTGTCGCTGCGGGTGGGCGAGCGCACCGTGCTGGTGGTCGCCCGCGGCGACGCCCGCCTGGACAACCGCAAGCTCAAGGAAGCCCTGGGCGGCAAGGCGAAGATGCTCGGCGCCGAGGAAGTGGTGGAACTCACTGGCCACCCGGTGGGCGGCGTCTGCCCCTTCGGCCTGGCCAGCCCGCTGCCGGTGTACTGCGACGTGTCGCTGCGCGCCTTCGACGAAGTGCTGCCGGCGGCCGGCGCCCTGCACAGCGCCGTGCGCATCGCCCCGGAGCGCCTGGCGAGCCTGGTCGAGGCTGATTGGGTGGATGTCTGTCAGGAGCCGGTCTGAGGTCATGTGGGGGTTGAGGGGCGGGAGCATTCGAAGAGCACGAAGAGCGCCCTCTCCCTGAAGGGAGAAAGGACCGTTGGGCAGACGCTGATGTTCTGGAGTCAGCCGGCTGGCACCGTGGCTGCCGGCTGAAACCAGGCCTCCTCTCGGCACGGACCAGCCCCTATCCCTGAAGGGAGAGAGGACCGTTGGGCAGACGCTGATGTTCTGGAATCAGCCGGCTAGCACCGTGGCTGCCGGCTGAAACCAGGCCTCCTCTCGGCACGGACCAGCCCCCTCTCCCTTCAGGGAGAGGGTTGGGGAGAGGGTACGGAGTCCACCGAAAGCACCGCAGCCGCCGGGAAACACAGTTCGCGAGCAAGCTCGCTCCTACGAAAATGCCAGCGTCCAGCGGTTACGCCTCAACGCTCCCGCAACGCTTCGGCCCGCGCCCGCAGGATGGGCTTGAGCAGGTAGCTGAGGATGCTCTTCTTGCCGGTCATGATGTCCACGCTGGCGACCATCCCGGGGATGATCAGCAGCGGTTTCTCGTCGCTGCCCAGGTGGCTTTTGCGGGTGCGCAGTTTGATCAGGTAGAAGCTGTTGCCGTCCTCGTCGGTGACGGTGTCGGCACCTATCTGCTCCAGTTCCGCCGGCAGGCCGCCGTAGATGGTGTAGTCGTAGGCGGTGAACTTGACCATGGCCTTCTGCCCGGGGTGCAGGAAGGCGATGTCCTGCGGGCGGATGCGCGCTTCCACCAGCAGGGTGTCGTCCAGCGGGACAATTTCCACCAGGTCGCTGCCCGGCTGGATCACCCCGCCGATGGTGTTCACCAGCAGCTGCTTGACGATGCCGCGCACCGGCGAGGTGACCAGGGTGCGATTGACCCGGTCCTCCAGGGCCTTGCCGGTGGCCTCGGCCTTGCTCAGGTCGGTGCGCGCCTCGTTGAGTTCCTTGAGCGCGTCGCTGCGGAAGCGCGCGCGGGTCTCGGCGACCTTGCGCTCGACTTCCTTGATCGCCGCCTCGGCGCGGGGGATGGCCAGGCTGGTGGCGTCCAACTGGCCGCGGTTCTCCACCTCGGCGCGCTTGAGGCGCAGCAGCTCCACCTGGGACATGGCGCCCTGCCCCACCAGCGGCGCGGACATGGCGATCTCCTGGCGCAGCAGCTCCAGGCTGTTGCGGTACTGCGCCTGCTTGGAGGCGAACTCGCGCAGCTCCTGCTGCTTCTGCACCAGTTGCTGCTCCAGGCCGGCGACCTCGTCCTTGAGCTGCTGCTGGCGGCTCTGGAACAGCGCCTCCTCGCTGCCGGCCTGGCCCGGGACCTTGGCGCGGACGTCGTCGGGGATGCGCAGCTCGCGGTCCTCCACCTCGGCGGAAAGGCGCTCCACGCGCAGGAACATGGCCAGGCGGTCGGCCTCGGTCTCGCCGACGTTGGACTGGAAGCGCGTCGGGTCCAGGCGCATCAGCGATTCGCCGGCCTGTACCACCTGGCCTTCGTGAACGAAGATCTGCGAGACGATGCCGCCCTCCAGGTTCTGGATCTTCTGCACCTTGGACGAGGGAATCGCCTTGCCTTCGCCGCGTGTCACCTCGTCGATCTCGGCGAAGTGCGCCCACAGGCCGAGGAACAGGGCGAAGCCGACCAGCGCCCAGATGGTCAGGCGCACCACCCGCGGGGCGTCCTCCACCAGGGCCTTGCTGACTTCCGGCAGCGGCTGCCCGGAAAGGTCTTCGCTGCCACGGAAATAGCCGCGGATGGACTGGCCGAAGAGGCCGAACGGATTAAGCGACACTGATCTGCCCCTTCTTCAATGCGTCCAGCACCACGTCCTTCGGCCCGTCGGCGATGATCCGCCCGCGGTCGACGATCACCAGGCGCTCCACCAGGCTGAGCATGGAGGCGCGGTGGGTGACCAGCAGCAGCGTCTTGTCGGCGATGAGCGGCTGCAGGCGCTGCTTCAGGAGTTCTTCGCCGGCGTTGTCCATGGAGCTGGTCGGCTCGTCCAGCAGCAGGATCGGCGGGTCCAGCAGCAGCGCGCGGGCCAGGGCGACGTTCTGCCGCTGGCCGCCGGAGAGGTTCAGGCCGCGCTCGCCCACCTGCAGTTCGTAGCCCTGCGGGTGCAGCCGGGCGAACTCGTGCACACCGGCCAGCTCGGCGGCGCGCAGCGCCGTCTCGTCGTCGACGTAGCGCGCGCCGGCCACCAGGTTGTCGCGCAGGCTGCCGCTGAACAGGTTGATGTCCTGGGGCAGGTAGCCGATGTTGTGGCGCAGGTCGCTGACGTCCAGTTGGCGGGTGTCGACGCCATCCACCAAGAGGCTGCCGCTGTCGGCACGGTGCAGGCCGACGATCAGCTTGGCCAGGGAGCTCTTGCCCGAGCCGCTGCGGCCGATGATGCCGACCTTCTCGCCAGGGCGGATCACCAGGTTGATGTCGTGCAGCGCCTCGACCTGCTGGTTCGGGTAGGCGAAGTTCAGCTGGCGCAGCTCGATGCCGCCGCGCAGCTGCTGGCGGCTCAGCGGGCGCTCGCTGCTGTTGCGCTCCTGTTCCAGGGCCATCATCTGGTCGGTGCTGTGCATGGTCAGGCGCGCCTGCTGGTAGCGCTGGATCAGCCCGGAAAGCTGGGTCAGCGGGCCGAGGGCGCGGCCGTTGAGCATGTAGCAGGCGATCAGGCCGCCCATGCTGAGGTCGCCGGCGATGATCAGGTAGACGCCGCCGATGATCATCACCACCCCGGCCAGGGCCTGGATCAGCAGCGTCAGGTTCATCGCCAGGCTGGACAGCAGCTTGACGCGCAGCTCCAGGCGGCCGAGGGTGCCGATGGTCTGCTCCCACAGGTACTGGCGCTCGCTCTCGGCGTTGTTGACCTTGACCGCGTCGAGCCCGGCGAGGGTCTCGATCAGGCTCGACTGGCGCTCGGCGGCCAGGGCCATGGTGCGGTTCATGGTTTCCACCAGCGGCTTCTGCAGCAGCCAGCCGATGCCGGCGGCCAGCGGGAAAGCCAGCAGCGGGACGAACACCAGCGGCCCGCCGATGATGCCGATCACCAGCAGGATCAGCAGGGTGAACGGCAGGTCGATCAGGCTGGTCAGCGTCAGCGAGGCGAGGAAGTCGCGCAGCGTCTGGAACTCGTGGATGTTCTGGGCGAAGCTGCCGACCCGCGCCGGGCGCTGCTTCAGGTCCATGCCGACGATGCGCTCGAAGAGCGTCGCGCTGATGATCAGGTCGGTCTTCTTGCCGGCCAGGTCCAGGCACAGGCCACGCAAGGTCTTGAGCAGCAGGTCGAACAGGTAGGCGCCGCTGATGCCGACGGCCAGCACCCACAGGGTGGCGGCGGCCTGGTTGGGCACCACGCGGTCGTAGACGTTCATCACGAACAGCGGCGCGGCCAGGGCGATGAGGTTGATCAGCAGGCTGGCCGCCACCGCGTCGACGTACAGCCAGCGCGAGCGCAGCAGCGTGTCGCGGAACCAGCGCCGCGCGCGGGGGATCATCTCGCCGTGCTGCAGGTCGTGCTGGTGCTGCGGCTGGGCGAAGAAGGCCTGGCCGGCGTAGTCCTCGGCCAGCAGCTCGCGGGCCACCCGCACTTCGCCGCCGTCGCTTTCGCTGAGCAGCAGGCGCGCCTCGCCGCCGGCCTCCCAGCCCAGCAGCACGGCGCAGCGGCCGTCGCGCAGCAACAGCATGGCCGGCAGCGCGATGGCCGGGATCCGCTCCAGCGGCCGCCGCAGCAGGCGCCCCTGGAGGCCGGCGCGGGCTGCCGCGCGCGGCAGCAGCTCGGCGGACAGACGCTGCCCGGGCAGCGGCAGGCCGCTGGTGAGCATGGCCCGGCTGGCCGGCTTGCGGTGCAGCGCGCAGAGGCTCAGCAGGCTGTCCAGCAGGGGGTCGTCCAGCAGGACGCGCGGATCACGACTCAAGGGGACTCGGCTGGTTTCCTGATCCACGCGGGGCTACTCCGGGAGGGTTGGGCGCGCGGCCGGCTCAGTTGAGGCCGGGCAGCTGCACCTGGGGTTTGACGTCTTCGCTGGCGACGCTGGCCAGGGGCGCGACCACGCCCTGGCTCTTGAGCAGTTCGCCCAGGGTGGCCTTCACCCGGTACTGGGTGAACAGCTCGGTGTAGCGCAGGTCGACCAGGCGGCGCGAGGCGTTGAACAGTTCGTTCTCGCTGTCCAGCAGGTCCAGCAGGGTGCGTTCGCCGATGCTGAACTGCTTCTGGTAGGCCTCGCGCACGCGGCTGCTGTAATCCACGTACTGGCGGGCGATGGGCAGCTGATCGCGGGCGTTGGCCAGGGCGTTCCAGGCCAGGCCGAGTTCCTCGTTGAGCTGGCGCAGGGCGTTGTTGCGCACGTCCAGGGCCTGGTTGGCCAGGTACGACTTGGATTGCAGCTCGGCCTTGTTGCTGCCGCCGGCGAACAGGTTGTAGCGCATGCGCAGCATGGCCTGCCAATCGTTGTTGTGGCCCGGGTCGCCGGAGAGGTTGTTGTCGGCATTGCGCGACAGCTCGGCGTCGAAGCGCGGGTAGAACGGCGCCTTGGCCGCTTCGTACTGCTTCTCGGCGGCGGCCACGTCGGACTCGGCCGAACGCAGGATCGGGCTGTTCTCCAGCAACTGCCGGCGCGCGTCCTGCAGGTCCTGCGGCAGCAGGCCCGGCAGACCGGCCGGCTCGCTCAGCTCCAGCGGCTCGGCGCCGACCACGCTCAGGTAGTTGGTGCGCGCATCGGCCAGGTTGGTCTGCTCGGTGAGCAGGTTGTTGCGCGCCTGGGCCAGGCGCGCCTCGGCCTGGTCCTGGTCGGCCAGGCGGCCGACGCCGCGGGCGCTGCGCAGGCTGATCTGGTCGTAGATGCGCTGGTGGCTCTTCAGGTTCTCCTCGGCCAGGCGGACCATCTCCTGGCGGCGCAGCACGTCGGTGTAGACCTGCGCCACTTCCAGCCCGGTGCGCTCGGCGGTGCCCAGCAGCGCATAGGCGCGGGAATTCACCGTGGCCTTCTGGCGGCCCACCTCGCTGGAGGTGGCGAAGCCGTCGAACACCATCTGCCGCAGGCTCAGCGCCGACTCGCCGCGGTTCATGGTCCGCCAGTGGTCGCCCTCGCCGCGGGTGGTGGGGTTGTCGGCGCCCTCGCGGCCATAGCCGGCGGTGAGGTCGACCGAAGGCAGGTAGCCGCCCTGGGCGGCGCGCAGCTGCTGGTCGGCGGCCAGGCGGCTGTTCACCCCGGCCTGGATCTCCGGGTGCACGTCCATGGCGCGCTGCATGGCTTCGTTCAGGGTGGTGGCATGGACCGGGGCCGCGCAATAGAACGCGAGAGGCAACAGAGGCACGAAACGCAAACGCATGGTTTGAACATCCTTATCGCAGGGATATGGACAGCGATTCGTGTACCCAGGGGTGGCATCGGAGGACCGGCGAATGCGCTGCACGTGAGGAGGTCACTGGCGCCCGGAACCCCGTTGGAAATTTTTTCGCGGGGCTCTTTGACATCACAGTGACATCGTTTTGCCAATTGTTTAGGATGCCTCGGAAATGGTCAATAGATTGGCATAAACCTAATCGCGAAAACTCATTAAGCCAATTAGTTGACGCCAGTTTTACAGCTCCAATCGACAAGGGAATGCCACCTGGCGCGCCGCAATCACGGCCGCGACCCGGCCGGCACGCCAGCATCCGCCTCAGGGGAGAAGTGCAATGAGCAGCGTCGTCGCAGTGGTGAAAAGCGTCATCGGGCAAGTGCTGGCGGTATCCGCCGAGGGGCAGCGCAGGGTGCTGGTCGAGGGCGACCGCCTGTTCCTGGGCGACCTGGTGCAGACCGGCGACGCCGGCGCGGTGGCCCTGCAATTGCCCGACGGCCGCGTGCTCGACCTGGGCCGCGACAGCCAGCTGAGCGCCAGCGAACTGGCACCCCATGCGCCGGCCCAGCCCGCCGTCACGGCCAGCACCGAGGAGCTGCAGAAGGCCATCGCCGCCGGCGCCGACCCGACCCAGACCCTCGCCCCCACCGCGGCCGGCCCGAGCGCCGGCGCCGGTGGCAGCGGCCCGGCCGGCGGCGGCCACAGCTTCGTGCTGCTGGAGGAAACCGGCGGCCACGTCGACCCGAGCATCGGCTACACCACCAGCGGCCCGGGCGCTGCCGGCCAGGGCGACGGCGAACGTCAGCAGGAGCAGGCGCCGAACCTCGCGCCCAGCTTCGTCGACGACCAGGGCAACGCCCTCGCCGGCTTGCAGCTGAGCACCGCCGAGGACACCCTGCTGCAAGGCGCCTTCCAGGCCCGCGACCCGAACGGCGACAGCCTCACCTACTCCCTCGCCCGGGGCCCGGCCAACGGCAGCCTGATCGTCAATGCCGACGGCACCTGGCAGTACCTGCCCAACCCCGATTACAACGGCGCCGACAACTTCGTGGTGACGGTCACCGACAACCGCGGCGCGTCCAGCAGCCTGACCGTCGACATCGGCGTGAGCGCAGTCAACGACGCCCCGGTGGCCCGCGGCAGCTACGGCGCCACCCTGGTCGACACCGCGGCCAACGACAGCTTCGCCGACATCAAGGGCCAGCTGCAGGCCAGCGACGTCGACGGCGACCAGCTGACCTGGAGCGGCAGCGCCAAGGGCGCCTTCGGCCAGCTCACGGTCAACCCCGACGGCAGCTACGTCTACGTGGTCGACGCCGCCGCGGTGAACGCCCTGCCGGCCGGCCAGCACCCGCAGGACAGCTTCACCGTCACCGTCCGCGATCCGTCCGGGGCCAGCGATACCCGGGTGATCGAGATCGACATCCAGGGCGCCAACGACACGCCGCAGGCCAGCAACGCCCAGGCCCAGGCCACCGAGGACGGGCAGCTCACCGGCCAGATCGCCGCCAGCGACCCCGACACCGGCAGCAGCCTGATCTTCACTGTGGACGGCAAAGCTCCCGCCGGTTTCACCCTGCAGCCCGACGGCAACTGGAGCTTCGACGGCAAGGACCCGGCCTATCAGCACCTGGGCGAAGGCCAGACCCAGGTGATCGTCGTCCCGGTGGTAGTCACCGACGACCAGGGCGCCAGCAGCTCCAGCACCCTGACCATTACCGTCACCGGCACCAATGACGCGCCGGTTGCCCAGGCGGGCAGCGCGACTACCGCCGAGAACGATGTGCTGAATGGCCAGGTTCCGGCTGCTAGCGATGTCGACGGCAGCATTGCCGGTTACCAACTGGCCAATGGTGTCGGTACTGGCAACGGCACGCTGACCTTCAACAGCGACGGTAGCTATCGCTTCGATCCGGGCCAGGATTTCGACAGCCTGCCGGCTGGTGTCAGCCGTGACGTCACCTTCACCTACCAGGCCAAGGATGACAGCGGTGCGCTGAGCGATCCGCAGACCATCACCATTACCGTCACCGGCAGCAACGATGCGCCGGTCGCCCAAGCTGCCAGTGCCACGGTCAATGAAGACAGCCAGATCAGTGGCCAGCTGCAGGCCAGCGATGCCGACCAAGGGGCGCAACTGCAGTTCGGCTCCGACAGCCCCCTCCCCGCCGGCTTCACGCTGGATCAGGACGGCAAGTGGACCTTCGACGCCAGCGATGCTGCCTATCAGCACCTTGCCGAAGGCCAGACGCAGGTCATCAGCATTCCCTACCTGGTCACCGACGACCAGGGCGCAGTCGCCGGCAACACCCTGACCATCACCCTCACCGGCATCAATGATGCGCCGATAGCGCAGGCATCCAGCGCAGCGGCCGACGAAGATCAGGTGAGCACCGGCCAACTGAGGGCCACCGACGCCGATGACGGCGCGGTCCTGACCTTCAGCGTCGACGGCAACGCACCGGCCGGCTTCACCCTGAAAGCCGACGGCAGCTGGACGTTCGATGGCAAGGACTTGGCCTACCAGCACCTGGCCGATGGCGAAACCCAGGTCATCAGCGTGCCGGTACTCGTCACCGACGAGCATGGCGCCACCAGCTCCAGCACCCTGAGCATCACGGTGACCGGCACCAATGATGCGCCCGTGGCCCAGGCGGGCAGCGCGACTACCGCCGAGAACGATGTACTGAATGGCCAGGTTCCGGCTGCGAGCGATGTGGACGGCACCATTGCCAGCTACCAGTTGGCCACCGATGTCGGCACCGGCAACGGCACACTGACCTTCAACCCCAATGGCAGCTATACCTTCGATCCGGGCCACGACTTCGACAGCCTGCCGGCGGGTGTCAGTCGTGACATCACCTTCACCTACCAGGCCCAGGACGACAGCGGCGCACTGAGCGATCCGCAGGCCATCACCATCACCGTGACCGGCAGCAACGATGCACCGGTGGCCCAGGCTGCCACTGCCGCCGTCAACGAAGACAGTCAGATCAACGGCCAACTGCAGGCCAGCGACGCCGACCAGGGCGCCCAGCTGCAATTCGGCTCCGACAGCCCCCTCCCCGCCGGCTTCACGCTGGATCAGGACGGCAAGTGGAGCTTCGACGCCAGCGATGCCGCCTATCAGCACCTGGCTGCCGGTCAGACGCAGATCATCAGCGTTCCGGTGGTCGTCACCGATGATCAGGGGGCTACCAGTGGCAGCACCCTGACCATCACCGTCACTGGCACCAATGACGTACCAGTGGCCCAGGCTGCGAGCGCTGCAGTCGATGAAGACCAGGTGAGCACCGGGCAACTGACGGCCAGCGACGCCGACGACGGCGCGGTCCTGACCTTCAGCATCGACGGCAATGCACCGGCCGGCTTCACCCTGAAAACCGATGGCAATTGGTCGTTCGACGGCAAGAACCCGGCGTACCAGCATCTGGCCGATGGAGAGGCCCAAGTCATCAGCATTCCGGTGATCGTTACCGACGAGTATGGCGCCACCAACACCAGCACTCTGACGCTGACCATTACCGGCACCAACGACGCACCGGTGGCCCAGGCCGCCAGTGCCGCGGTCAACGAAGACAGCCAGATCGATGGCCAACTGCAGGCCACTGATGCCGACCAGGGGGCCCAGTTGCAATTCGGCTCGGACAGCCCCCTACCCGCCGGCTTCACCCTGCAATCCAATGGCAGCTGGACCTTCGACGGCAAGGACCCGGCCTATCAACATCTGGCAGATGGTGAGACGCAAGTAATCAACATCCCGGTCATCGTCACCGATGACCATGGAGCTATCAGCTCCAGCACCCTGACCATTACCGTCACCGGGACCAATGACGCACCGGTCGCCCAGGCTGGCAGCGCCACGACCGAAGAAAACACCATCCTCAATGGCCAAGTCCCGGCCGCCAGCGACGTCGACGGCACCATTGCCGGTTACCAGTTGGCCAGTGGTGTCGGCACCGGCAACGGCACGCTGACCTTCAATCCCAATGGCGGCTATAGCTTCGATCCGGGCCACGACTTCGACAGCCTGCCGGCTGGTGTCAGCCGTGACGTCACCTTTACCTACCAGGCCAAGGATGACAGCGGCGCACTGAGCGATCCGCAGACCATCACTATTACCGTGACCGGCACCAACGATGCGCCGGTGGCCCAGGCCGCCAATGCCGCCGTCAACGAAGACAGCCAGATCAATGGCCAGTTGCAGGCCACCGACGCAGACCAAGGCGCCCAACTGCAGTTCAGCTCGGACAGCCCCTTGCCCGCAGGCTTCACGCTGGATCAGGACGGCAAATGGACCTTCGACGCCAGCAATCCCGCCTACCAGCACCAGGCCGAGAGCGAAACCCAGATCATCAGCATTCCGGTGGTCGTCACCGATGACCAGGGCGCTACCAGCGGCAGCACCCTGACCATTACCATCACCGGTACCAACGACGCGCCAGTGGCCCAGGCCGCCAGTGCCGCGGTCAACGAAGACAGTCAGATCGATGGCCAACTGCAGGCCACTGATGCGGACCAAGGCGCCCAGCTGCAGTTCGGCTCCGACAGCCCTCTCCCCGCCGGCTTCACCCTGGATCAGGACGGCAAATGGACCTTCGATGCCAGCAATGCCGCCTACCAACACCTGGCGGCCGGTCAGACGCAGGTCATCAGCATCCCGGTAGTCGTCACCGATGACCAGGGCGCTACCAGTGGCAGCACTCTGACTATTACCGTCACTGGCACCAATGACGCGCCGGTAGCTCAGGCTGACAGCGCTGCGACTGAAGAGAACACCATCCTCAATGGCCAAGTCCCGGCGGCCAGCGATGTCGACGGCACCATTGCCGGTTACCAACTGACTACCGATGTCGGCACCGGCAACGGCACGCTGACCTTCAACTCCAATGGCGGCTATAGCTTCGATCCGGGCCACGACTTCGACAGCCTGCCGGCCGGTGTCAGCCGCGACGTCACCTTTACCTACCAGGCCAAGGATGACAGCGGCGCACTAAGCGCTCCGCAGACCATCACCATCACGGTCACCGGCACCAACGACGCACCGGTGGCTCAGGCCGGTAGCGCGACTACCGGAGAAAACACCGTACTCAACGGCCAGGTCCCGGCCGCCAGCGATGTCGACGGCACCATCGCCAGCTACCAACTGACTACCGATGTCGGCACCGGCAACGGCACGCTGACCTTCAACTCCAATGGTGGCTATACCTTCGATCCGGGCCACGACTTCGACAGCCTGCCAGCCGGTATCAGTCGCGATGTCAGCTTCACCTACCAAGCCCAGGATGACAGTGGCGCACTGAGCGCTCCGCAGACCATCACCATTACCGTCACCGGCACCAATGACGTGCCGGTAGCTCAGGCGGCCACTGCGGCGGTCAACGAAGACAGCCAGATCAACGGCCAGTTGCAGGCCACCGATGCCGACCAGGGCACCCAACTGCAGTTCGGCTCGGACAGCCCGCTTCCCGCCGGCTTCACCCTGGATCAGGACGGCAAGTGGAGCTTCGACGCCAGCAATGCCGCCTACCAGCACCTCGCCAAAGGCGAAACCCAGGTCATCAGCATCCCGGTGGTCGTCACCGATGACCAGGGCGCTACCAGTGGCAGCACCCTGACCATCACCGTCACCGGAACCAACGATGTCCCCGTCGCCCAAGCTGCCAGCGCAGCGGCCGACGAAGATCAGGTGAGCACCGGCCAACTGACGGCCACCGACACCGACGACGGTGCGGTCCTGACCTTCAGCATCGACGGCAATGCGCCCGCCGGCTTCACCCTGCAATCCGATGGCAGCTGGACCTTCGATGGCAAGGACCCGGCCTACCAGCACCTGGCCAATGACGAAACCCAGGTCATCAGCATCCCGGTGATCGTCACCGACGATCAGGGCGCCACCAGCTCCAGCACCCTGACGCTGACCATTACCGGCACCAACGACGCACCGGTAGCTCAGGCCGGTAGCGCGACTACCGGAGAAAACACCGTACTCAACGGCCAGGTCCCGGCCGCGAGCGATGTCGACGGCACCATCGCCAGCTACCAACTGACTACCGATGTCGGCACCGGCAACGGCACGCTGACCTTCAACTCCAATGGTGGCTATACCTTCGATCCGGGCCACGACTTCGACAGCCTGCCGGCCGGTGTCAGCCGCGACGTCACCTTCACCTACCAGGCCAAGGATGACAGCGGCGCGCTGAGCGTCCCGCAAACCATCACCATTACCGTTACCGGCACCAACGACGCACCGGTCGCTCAGGCCGGCAGTGCGACGACCGAAGAGAACACCATCCTCGACGGCCAGGTCCCGGCAGCCAGCGATGTCGATGGCACCATTGCCAGCTACCAGCTGACTACCGATGTCGGTACCGGCAATGGCACGCTCACCTTCCACGGAGATGGCAGCTATACCTTCGATCCGGGCCACGACTTCGACAGCCTGCCGGCCGGTGTCAGCCGCGACGTCACCTTCACCTACCAGGCCAAGGATGACAGCGGCGCGCTGAGCGATCCGCAAACCATCACCATCACGGTTACCGGCACCAACGACGCCGCCGTCATCACCGGCGCCCAGGTCAGCATCAACGAGACCAACGACCCGATCAGCACCGGCGGCCAACTGACCGTCACCGACGTCGACAGCCCGGCCACCTTCGTCGAGCAGACCAACGTCGCCGGCCAGTACGGCCACTTCAGCCTGGCTGCCGACGGCACCTGGAGCTACACCGCCGATTCGGCCTACAACGAGCTGAGCGTCGGCCAGTCGCTGACCGACACCTTCACCGTTACCAGCGCCGATGGCACCACCTCCAGCGTCAGCGTGACCATCGACGGCACCAACGACGCCGCCGTCATCACCGGCGCCCAGGTCAGCATCAACGAGACCAACGCCCCGATCAGCACCGGCGGCCAACTGACCGTCACCGATGTCGACAGCCCGGCTACCTTCGTCGAGCAAACCAACGTCGCCGGCCAGTACGGCCACTTCAGCCTGGCTGCCGACGGCACCTGGAGCTACACCGCCGACTCGGCCTACAACGAGCTCAAGCTGAACGAAACCCTGACCGACACCTTCAATGTCCAGAGCGCGGACGGCACCCAGTCCAGCGTCACCGTCAACATCGTCGGCAGCAACGATGCACCGGTGGCCCAGGCCGCCAGCGCCAGCGCCGTGGAGGGCGGCAGCCTGCAGCCGAGCGTCGTCGCCGGCGCCACCGATGGTTCGGCGCTGACGCTGACCATCACCACCACCCAGCCGGGCGAAGCCATCAGCTTCAACTGGACCTTCACCACCCAGGACTACGCGCCCTACAACGACTTCGCCTTCGTGCAGGTCAACGGCCAGGTCGTCACCCTGCTGAGCAGCGTCGCCGCGGTGGGCGACTACGGCACCTCGGGCCCGCAGACCTTCAGCCACACCTTCGACCAGCCGGGCACCTACACCCTGGTGATCGGCGTGGCGGACAGCGGCGACAGCTCCGTCGACTCCACCCTGGTGCTGAGCAACCTGCCGCCGCAAGCCAGCGTCGTCGGCTCGGTCGGCCAGGCGGTACAAGACGGCACGGGTTGGACCCTCACCAGCAACGGCGCGAACAATCAGGCCCTGGTCGACCAGCTCAAGCCGGTCAGCGAGATCACCGGCCAGCTGCAGGCCAGCGACGTCGACCATGGCGCCCAGCTGAGCTACTCCGTCGACGGCGCCGCGCCGGCCGGCTTCACCCTGCACAGCGACGGCAGTTGGGTCTTCGATGCCAAGGACGCGGCCTACGACAGCCTGGCCGCGAACCAGGTGAAAGTGCTGCAGATCGGCTTCACGGTGACCGATGAACACGGCGCCACCGGCAGCAGCACCCTGACCCTGACCATCACCGGCACCAACGATGCGCCGGTGGCCAACGCCGACCAGGCGCTGACGCCGATCAACGTGGCGCTGCCGAGCATCGACGTGCTCGGCAACGACAGCGACGTCGACGGCGATGCGCTCAGCGTCACCAAGGCCGTGCTCGCCGACCCCAGCCAGGGCAGCGTCAGCATCAACCCCGACGGCACCCTGAACTTCGTGCCCGCCGAGAACGTCAGCGGCAGCGTGGTGATCCACTACGAGATCAGCGACAGCCACGGCGCCAGCGCCAGCAGCAGCCTGACCGTGCAGGTGGGCGGCAACACCCCGCCGCAGGGCGCCGATGGCAGCGCCAGCCTGGACGAGGACAGCAGCCACAGCTTCAGCGCCGCCGACTTCGCCTTCAACGACACCGATGCCGGCCAGCACCTGCAGGCCGTGCGCATCGACAGCCTGCCGGGCGCCGGCAGCCTGACCTTCGACGGCGTCGCCGTCGTCCCGGGCCAGGTGATCGCCGCCGCCGACCTCGGCAAGCTGACATTCACCCCCGCCGCCAACGACAATGGCGCTCCCTACGCCAGCTTCGGCTTCAGCGTGCAGGACAGCGCCGGCGCCTTCGACGGCGCTTCGCACACCTTCACCCTGGACGTCACCCCGGTGGACGATCCCTCGGTGCTGCTCCCGAACGTCGCGAGCATGGACGAGGACTACGGCAGCGCGACCGGCAACGTGCTGGACAACGACAGCGACGTGGACAACACGCTGAGCGTAAGCAGCTACAGCGTCGCCGGCTTCAGCGGCAACATCGCCGCCGGCACCGGCACCACCATCGTCGGCGTCGGCAGCATAGTGATCGATGCGAACGGCCACTACAGCTTCACCCCGGACGCCAACTACCACGGCGCCGTGCCGCAGATCACCTACACCACCAACACCGGCGCCAGCTCGACCCTGGACATCACCGTGAACTCGGCGAACGACCTGCCGGTGGCCGAGAACGCCAACAAGACCACCCTGGAAGACACGCCGGTTTCCGGCCAGGTCGTCGCCAGCGACGTCGATGGCGATGCCCTTACCTACACCCTGAAGCCGAGTAGCGGACCGGTGAACGGCACCCTGGTACTCGACTCCAGCAACGGCAAATACACCTACACCCCGGACCACGACTACAACGGCAACGACAGCTTCACCGTGGTGGTCAGCGATGGCCAGGGCGGCACCGTCGAGTCCGTCGTCAGCATCACCGTCACGGCGGTGAACGATGCCCCCATCGCACACGATGACAGCGCCACGATCGATGAAGACCACAGCGTCACCATCGACGTGCTGGCCAACGACACCGACATCGACAGCAGCAGCCTGAGCGTCACCGGCGCCAGTGCCAGCCATGGCAGCGTGACCATCAACCAGGACGGCACCCTGACCTACACCCCGGACGCCAACTACGGCGGCAGCGACACCATCGTCTATACGATCAGCGACGGCGATGGCGGCACCAGCAGCGCCAGCGTGACCGTCGGCATCACCCCGGTGGCCGACGCACCGCTGCTCAGCCTCGACGCCTCCAGCGGTCATCCGGCGTCCACCGGCCTCACCGTGCAGACCTGGACCGGCCTGGCCCTGGGCAGCAACGGCAACGGCATCAACCCGGACACCCTGCAGAGCGTCATCGACGCCGCCGGCGCGCCGGCCAGCACGTCCTCCACCAACAGCGTGAGCAACGGCAGCGTCAGTGCAGGCACCGCCACCAAGGTCAGCGGCCTGATCTTCCTCGAGGCCGGCCACACCTATACCTTCGCCGGCGTCGGCGACGACAGCATCCGCCTGGTGGTCGGCGGCACCAAGGTCGCCGAAGCCACCTGGAGCGGCTCCAGCGGCAAGTTCAGCGGCACCTTCACCCCCAGCGAGAGCGGCTACTACACCCTGGCGCTCTACCAGCACAACCAGAGCGGCCCGGGCAACTACAGCCTGACGCTTTCCGACAACGGCAGCCCGGCGCAGACCCTCGGCACTGGCAGCGCCCTGCTCTACCACGACGGCAGCGAACTCACCGCCGCCGGCGAGCGCCTGGCGGACCTGGCCGGCAGCAACGGCCAGGGCTACTACCAGGTCTACGGGCTGAACGAAGGCCGCGAGGACAGCAGCATTCCGCTGTCGAAGGTCAACGCCGCGCTGGTCGATACCGACGGCTCGGAAACCCTCAAGGTCAGCATCGGTTCGATCCCGCTCGGCGCGGTCCTCAGCGACGGCACCCTCAGCTTCACCGCCGGGGCCGGCAAGACCAGCGTCGACGTCACCGGCTGGGACCTGGGCAAACTCACCATCACCCCGCCGCAGGACTTCAACGGCAGCTTCCAGTTGCAGGTCAGTGCCACCGCCAGCGAAACGGCCAACGGCGACCAGGCCACCAGCAGCCAGACGCTGACGGTGCAGGTCCATCCGGTCAACGACGCCCCGGTATTCACCAGCGCCGCCAGCCAGAGCACCTTGGAAGACAGCGTGCTGCACGGCCAGCTCGGCGCCAGCGACATCGACGGCGACAACCTGACCTACGCCCTGAAGAACGGCGGCAACCCAGCCCATGGCAGCGTGGTGGTCAACGACGACGGCAGCTACAGCTACACCCCGGCGGCCGACTACAACGGCCCGGACAGCTTCGTCGTCACAGTCAGCGACGGTCATGGCGGCGAGGCCGAGCAACTGGTGACGGTCACCGTCACCCCGGTCAACGACGCCCCGGTATTCACCAGCCCGGCCAGCCAGAGCATCGCGGAAGACGACGTGCTCCACGGCCAGCTCGGCGCCAGCGACGTCGACGGCGACGACCTGTCCTACGCCCTGAAGAACGGCAGCGCTCCGGCCCATGGCAGCGTGGTGGTCAACGGCGACGGCAGCTACAGCTACACCCCGCTGGCCAACTATAACGGCACCGACAGCTTCACCGTCACCGTCAGCGACGGCCAGGGTGGCCTGGCCGAGCAACTGGTGACGATCACCGTCACCCCGGTCAACGATGCCCCCGTGGCCGCCAGCGACAGCAAGACCACCGGCGAGAACAGCGTGCTCAGCGACCAGGTGCCGGCCGCCAGCGACATCGACAGCCCGGTCAACCCCAATGGCTACGCCCTGGTCAGCGGCCCGGGCACCGGCAACGGTAACCTGACCTTCAACGCCAACGGCAGCTACGTATTCAACCCGGGCAGCGACTTCGACAGCCTGGCCCCGGGCGAAAGCCGCCAGGTCAGCTTCACCTACACCGCCAAGGACAGCGCCGGCGCCACCAGTGCCCCGGCCACCGTGACCATCACCGTGACCGGCGCCAACGACGCGCCCACCGGCAGCGACGGCACCATCACGCTGAATGAAGACAGCAGCCGCAGCTTCAGCGCCCTCGATTTCGGCTTCAACGACGTCGACCACAACGACGCCCTCGGCGCGGTGCGCATCGACAGCCTGCCGGGCGCCGGCAGCCTGACCTTCAACGGCGTCGCCGTCACCCAGGGCCAGGTGATCGCCGCGGCCGACCTGGGCAAGCTGGCCTTCACCCCGGCGGCCAACGCCAATGGCAACAACTACGCCAGCTTCACCTTCTCGGTGAAGGACAGCAACGGCGCCTTCGACAGCACGCCGAACAAGCTCACCGTCAACGTCACCCCGGTCAACGACGACCCCGTGGCGGTCAACGACCACTACCTGGTCGGCGGCCTGCAGGGCAACTACTGGGGCTATCGGGAAAACACTGATGGCAACAACCTGACCAGCCTGAGCATGGTCAGCGCGTTCATCGCCAAGAACACCCCCAGCGCGACTTTCACCGCTACCGCACTGGACTACGGTAATGGCGTAAGCAATAACCTGGGCGGCGACAAGCAGTTGCAGAAGTTCCTCGGCAGCGACGCCGCCTCGCTGAGCACCGACCCGGCCAACACCTCCGACGCCATCGTCCAGCTCACCGGGCTGGTCAACCTCGCCGCTGGCAACTACACGTTCAAGGTGACGGCGGACGACGGCTACAGCATCCGCATCGACGGTGTGGAAGTAGCCAAGGTCGATGCCAACCAGAGCGCCAATACATTGGTGTCGCCGGTCTTCACCGTCGCCCAGGGCGGCAACCACCAGATCGAGATCCTCTACTGGGACCAGGGCGGCAACGCCCAGCTGAAGGTCGAGCTGGCCCCCGCCGGCGGCAGCCACAGCGTGCTCGGCGGCAGCAGCCTCAGCCACCCCCTGGCCGAACTGGTGACCAACGAAGACACCGCCCTGACCATCGCCGCCAATACCCTGCTGGGCAACGACAGCGACATCGACGGCGACAGCCTGTCCATCCTCAGCGTGCAGGGCGCGGTCAACGGCACGGTGAAGCTGGAGAACGGCAACGTCGTCTTCACCCCGGCCAAGGACGTCAACGGCACCGGCAGCTTCACCTACACCGTCAGCGACGGCCACGGCGGCACCTCCACCGCCAGCGTGACCGTCGGCATCAACGCGGTGAACGATGCGCCGGTGGCCAAGCCCGACAACGCCTCGACCCAGGAAGACAAGCCCGTCACCCTCAACGTGCTGGCCAACGACAGCGACGTCGATGGCGACGCCCTGAGCGTCACCAGCGCCTCCGCCAGCAACGGCAGCGTGACGATCAACACCGACGGCACCCTGACCTACACGCCCAAGGCCAACTTCAGCGGCAGCGACAGCATCACCTACACCATCAGCGATGGCCACGGCGGCACCGCCAGCTCCACGGTGGCGCTCAGCGTCACGCCGGTGGCCGACGTGCCGCTGCTCAATAGCGGCAGCATCTTCGCGCTCAACCCCGGCGCCACCAGCATCACCACCAACCAGGCCATCACCCAGGCCAACCTGGAAACCGAGACCGGCCTGAAGTCGGGTGCCCTGGACGGAATCAACCCGCCGAGCGGCGCCCTCACCCATAACGCTAACGTCGACGTCATCGACGGCTCGCTGACCAGCTCGGATTACACGCTCAAGGCCGGCACCACAGTCAACTTCTCTTGGAAATTCATCAACGGCGAAAACGACACCGATGAAATCAGCAGAGGTTTCAATGATGTGGTCGCTCTGGTGGTCACCGACCCCACCGGTGCCCGTCAACTGATCCAGGTGAGTTCATCGGAGCAGTTAGGCGCCAACGTCAACAATAGTGGCAATCCCAGTGCCAAGGGCAACGGTAGTGGCGTACAGAGCTACACCGCCACCAGCAGTGGCAACTATCACTTCGACTGGCTGGTGCTCAACGGCGGCGACGCCAACAAGGACTCCAGCCTGAACCTCGACGCCCCCACCTTCACCCTGGGCGGCAAGACCTACGGTGCGCCGATCAACGTCGGCATCAACGCGGCCCTGAGCGATACCGACGGCTCGGAAAGCCTCGCGGTGAAGATCACCGGCGTACCAAACGACGCCACCTTCACCAGCGGCACCCACAACGCCGACGGCAGCTGGAGCTTCACCCAGGCGCAGCTGCACGACCTGCAACTGCTGCCGGCCAGCGGCTACAACGGCACCCTGACACTGGGCGTCACCGCCATCGCCACCGAGTCCGACGGCAGCACGGCCAGCGCTACGCAAACGCTGAGCGTCACGGTGGCCTCGACCAACAGCAGCGGCAACGACCTGCTGCACGGCTACGGCACCAACAGCAGCAATAGCACCACCGACACCCTTAACGGCGGCGACGGCCACGACATCCTCTACGGTGGCGCGGGCAACAGCATCCTCAATGGCGGTACCGGCAACGACACCCTGTATGGCGGCCTGGGCAACGACACCCTCGACGGAGGCAAAGGCAACGACCTGCTGGTCGGCGGCAAGGGCGACGACACCCTGACCGGCGGCGACGGCGCCGACACCTTCATCTGGCGCGCCGGCGACACCGGCAACGACACCATCACCGACTTCAAGCCCACCGACGGCGACCGCATCGACCTGGTGGACCTGCTGCCGGATGCCGCGCACAACGACATCCTCAGCTACCTGAAGGTGGACACCGCGACCTCGACCCTGCAGATCAGCACCACCGGCCAGGTGAACAGCTCGCCCGACGTGACCATCAAGCTCACCGGCGTCGACCTCAAGACCTACGGCGCGACCTCGGCGGACATCGTCAAGTCGCTGGTGGCCGGCGCCGACCCGCTGGTGAAGACCGAGCACCACTGAGCCCGCCTGGCGGCGCCCCACGGGGCGTCGCCAGGTATCCCGAACACCTGATGGAGACGAGGCGATGCCTTACATCCAGCGTGACGCCGAAGGCCGGCTGATACGCGTCGAAAGCGCCGCCTTCGCCGGCATGAGCGGCAGCCTGGCCGACGACGACGAGGAAGTGCACGCCTGGCGCGAGGCCGAATACAGCCTGCGCCAGTTGCAACGCAGCGACCTGGAGATGATCCGGGTGCTGGAGGACCTGATCTCGGTGCTGATGGCCAAGGGCGTGATCCGTATTACCGACCTGCCCGAGGCGGCGCGCTCCAAGCTGCTCAGCCGTACCCAGGCGCGTGAGGCGCTGGGAGGCCTGCATCGGTTGATCGACGAGGAGGAGGATGGGGGGTTGATCTGACATCGCGAACAGCGCTTGCGCCGGCCCGAAGGGGAATGACCCAGTGACCTTCATGTCGCCTGGTCTCCTGAGCGGATTTCGCTCGGTCTTCTGAAGAAACGTTCCGATGCGTGCGGATATTTCTGCGTAGGTTCCAGGAAGCACGGCTTTTCGTAGGATGGCGTTGAGCGAAGCGATACCCATCACCCACCGCAACCGCATGGGTTTCGCAAGCTCAACCCATCCTACGAAGAGCACCTCGGCACAAGACAGTTGCTCCTACGGCTCCAGGAAGCGCGGGCGTAGGAGCGCGCCCTGCGCGCGAATCGCGGACAGAGTCCGCTCCAACGGGGGGACGGAACAGCCGTCGCTAACCCCGCCCCCACGGCCGCGGCGCGCCGAACAATTGCCCCTGCGCCCCCTCGATGCCCATCCCGCGCAGCACGCGGAATTCCGCTTCGGTCTCGACGCGTTCGGCGATCAGCGGCAGGTCGATGCTGTGCGCCGCGTGCTGCATGGCCTCGATGAACAGGCGCTTGTCGTTCTCCGTGTCGATGGCGCGGATGTGGCTGCCGTCGATCTTCAGGTAGGCCAGGCCCAGGCGCGCCAGGTTGCCGATCATGCTGAAGCGCCCGCCGAAGTGCTGCAGCGCCAGGCCGTAGCCCAGCTCGCGCAGGCGGCGGGTGAGTGCCTCCAGCGCCGCCTGGTCGGGCAACTGGTCTTCTTCCAGCTCCAGCACCAGGCGGCCGCCGTACTGCGGGTGCTGGCGCAGGCGCTCGAAGGCGCGGGCCAGGGCGCGTTCGTCGCGCAGCAGCGCGCCCGAGAGGTTCAGCGCCAGCACCTGGTCGTGGCCGGCCAGGTGCGCCAGGGTCAGGTCGAGCATCAGCAGGTCCAGCTGCGCCGACCAGCCGAAGCGCTCCAGCCAGGGCAGGAAGCGGCCCGCCGCGAGGCTGCCGCCCTGCCCGTCCGGCAGGCGCGAGAGCACCTTGTGGTGCAGCACCAGCTCGGTGTCCTCGCAGGCCACCACCGGCTGGAAGTACAGCTCGAAGCGCTTCTCGCGCAACGCCCGCTCCAGCAGTTGGTGCCAGCTATGGCGCGCGTCGGCCACCGGCGCCGACTCGCTGTCCAGCCGTGCCCAGGCACTGTGCTGCTGGCGTTCGGCCTGGGCCAGTGCCTGGTCGGCGCGCAGCATCAGGCTGGCCGGCGCCTCGCCGGGGTGGAACGGCACCAGGCCGAAGGCCGCCACCCGCGGCTGGTCGCTGGCGCCGGTGCTGGCCAGGCTGGCGAGCATGCCTTCCAGGCGCGTGGCCAGTTGCTCGGCGTCTTCCTCCAGCAGCCCGGGGGCCAGCAGGGCGAACTCGCCGCCGCGGGTGCGCGCCAGGGTGCGCCCGGCGCCCAGGCCCTGGCTGGCGCGCTGCAGTTGCTCGGCCACCGCCTTGAGCAAGGCGTCGGTGTGCTGGGCGCCCAGGCGCAGGTTGAGGCCGGCGAGGTCGAGCACCCGCAGCAACAGCAGGTAGCCGCTGCTGACCTGGTCCTCGGCGCTCAGCCGCGCCTGCAGTTGCAGGTCGAAGAAGCGCCGGTTGCCCAGGCCGGTCAGGCTGTCCTGGTAGGCCTCGTCGCGCAGCCGCTCGCTGCGTTCGGCCTGTTCCTGGAACAGCGCCTTGAGCTTCTCCACCATCTGGTTCATCGCCTGCACCACGCGGCGCAGTTCCGGGGTGCGCGGCAGCTCCGGCAGGCTGAGGAATTCGCGGCGGGCGATAGCGTGGGATTGCGCCACCATGTAGTCCAGCGGGCGCAGCTGGCGGCGCAGCAGCCAGGCGCCGAGCAGCGCGCTGACCACCCCGCACAGCAGCAGCCAGCCGAGGCTGCCCAGGGCGCTCTGCCAGAGCCTGGCGATGGCGAACATCGGGTGGCTCACCACCTCCACCCGCGCCGCCTGGGTCCAGCCGCGGCTGACCACGGCGTCGCCGCCGGCGGACGGCAGGCCGATCAGCGAGACGAACCATTGCGGCGCGCCCGAGGCCACCGCGTCCGGCACGCCCTGGCGCTCCACCAGCACCTTGCCGGTGGCCAGGTCGACTACGCGGATGCGCTCGAAATAGCCGCTGTCGAAGATCGAGCTGACCATCAGCTCGACCATCGCCGGGTCGTCGATGTGCGGGGTGAGCGACAGGCCCAGCGCCGTCGCGGCGTCCTGGGCGTGGGAGCGCAACTGGTTGACGTACTGCTCGCGGGAGCTTTCCAGGCCGACCATGAAGCTGCCGCCGAAGGCCACCACCAGGAACAGGCAGATGGCGATCAGGAGTTGTTTGAACAGGGACATCTCGACTCCGCTACTCGCGCGAGGGGAACCCCTCGGCCTCCATTTTCCGCAACAGGTCCTGCCAGCGCGACAGCCGCTTGCTGTCGCCCACCTGCTTGCCTCCACCGCCGTCGGCCAGCCACAGCCCCTCGCCGTTGAAGGCGTACACCGGCTGCAGGTCGTCGCGCTGCGAGGCCGGCAGGATGCTGCCGATCAGGTTGTCCAGCACCAGCGGCACCGCTTCGGGCCGCGGGTAGTAGGTCAGCACCATGTGCGCCTGGTTCAGGCGCAGCGCCTTGACGTAGGTGATGCGCAGCTTCTGCGCCGGCACCCCGAGGTGGCGCAGGCTGACGTACTTGGCGATGGCGAAGTCCTCGCAATCGCCGGCCCCCTTGAGCAGGGCCTCCACCGGCGTGGCCCAGTAGTCCACCTGGTGCCACAGGCCGAGGTCGTCGGTGAAACGCAGCTGGCGATTGAAGAAATCGTTGACCGCCCGCAGCTGCTCCTGCTCGTCGGCGCCCGCCTCGTCGGCCAGCACCCGCTGCCAGGCCTCGATGCGTGCGCGCCCTGCCCCCAGCGGGCCATACAGCGCCTCGGCGCGGCGGGCGATCAGGGTGAAATCCCAGTCCGCCTCCAGCCACCCGGGGAACCATGCAAAGGTAGCGGTCACGACCACGGTGGCCAGCCACGGCAACCTCCGCCGCGGGCCACCCATTCGCCCGTTCGACAACATCGTCACTTCCTGCTAGCGGACCATCCGGCGCCCCACGGGGGCCGGCGCCGCATGGTGCGGGCTGGCGCGGGAAAAGGCAATGGCAATATGAAATCATCGGAACAGTGCTGCAGGCTCCCCCGCCTGCCCGCAGCCGCGTGTCACAAAAGGAATACATCCGGGCCACGGCGGTTTCCCGAGGCGCAGTTGTGCAGTGGAAGAAGCGATCCAGAGCGCTTGGCGAATCATGACCATCAGGTCATGAAATACTTACCTGCGGCTTCATTCATCAAGTGCATATACCTCAGAAACTTCCTTAAGAAATTGATGTAACAAAACTGAGCAAATCCACGATTCCTGACTAGGCTAATGGCCAGGGAAAAGCTCGCGTTAGAAGTCCGGGCGTTGTTTTTCGATCGCTGATTTCTGATGTGGGAATTCGTATGGACATGTCGAAACCAAGCCGTCCTATCGCTGCGTTCCGGCCCCGTAGCCAGGCCCTGGCCCTGGAACCCAGGATTCTCTTCGACGGCGCCGCCGCTTCCGCGGCCGACCAGCAGCACCACGCCAGCGACCACGCCGACCAGAGCGACGCCAGCCACCCCCCCCAGCACCCCGGACGCCGCCGCGGCCAAGGCCCCGGGCCAGCCACGCACCCTGGTGGTGCTGGACAGCCGCGTGGAGAACCGCGAGCAACTGACCGCCAACCTCGCGGCCAACGTCACCACCCTGCTGGTGGATGCCGGCCAGGACGCCCTGGCGGCGATCAGCGCGGCGCTGGCGCAGCTGGGCAAGGTCGACTCGATCCAGATCTTCTCCCACGGCGCCTCCGGCCAGTTCACCCTGGGCAATCAGACCTTCACCGCGGCCAACCTCGACCAGTTCGGCAGCACCCTGAACAGCTGGCGCGGCGAACTCGATGCCGGCGCCGACATCCAGCTCTACGGTTGCGCCGTGGGCGCCGGCAGCGCCGGCCAGGCCCTGGTCGACCGCCTGGCGCAATGGACCGGCGCCGACGTCGGCGCCTCCAGCAACGCCACGGGCGCCAGCGCCGCCGGCGGCGACTGGAACCTGGAGGTGCGCCACGGCGACCTCGACAAGAGCATCGCCCTGTCCGCCAGCACCCTCGACCATTTCCAGGGCCTGCTGGCCGACGCCGACCCCACCACCAGCATCGGCAGCGGGGCCGCGGTGCGCCTGGGCGACGACGTCACCTTCACCGTCAGCTTCAGCAACCCCTCGGCCCAGGTCGGCTTCGCCCCCTACATCGACCTGTTCCTGCCGGCCACCGGGCGCGACGGCGACGACGGCCTGAGCTTCGTCAGCGCCACCTACCTGGGCCAGACGGTGAAGTCCTTCGTCGTCACCTTCGACGCCAACGGCAATGCCACCCACCCGCTGGCCAAGGACGCCAACGGCAACGCCCTGGTGATCAACGCCGCCAGCGTCGGCATGAAGCCGGGCGATCAGATGGTGGTACTGCAGCTGCCCTACGCCAGCGTCACCAACGGCCAGCCGAGCATCGACGTGCAGGTCACCGCGCACCTGAGCGACCTGGCCGACACCAGCCTCTCCGACGGCGCCCCCAACCTGACCATCAACGCCCGCGGCGGTTTCGAGTACGGCAACGATTCGCTGAACAACCCCACCCTCGACCCCAGCCGGGTGGAAGGCTCGCTGCATGCCTTCGTGGTCACCCCGACTCTGCTCAGCGTGACGCAGACGCTGGACATGCCCGAGGGCGAGACCGTCACCGGCCCGAACTACACCCGTACCGAGAGCGTCACCGTGACCCCGGCCGACGGCCAGACGCTGACCGACGTCACCATCACCCAGACGGTGCCCGCCCAGGTCCACGTCAGCGCCATCACCCCCGGCGCCGGCGGTACCCTGACCTCGGTGACCCTGCACGACGGCACCGTGCTGACCAACCCGGCGCTGATCGCCGTGGCCCTGGCCAACCCGAGCGTCTTCATCAGCAGCTACAGCATCCACTACGACACCCTGAGCGGCCCCAGCACCACCCAGGTCAGCTTCTACGTACCGGAAATCGACGCCAACGGCAGCCCGGTGATCGACCCGAGCACCGGCAACCCGGTGACCATCACCTTCGGCACCGCCACCGCGAGCGGCAACTGGAACCCGCTCGACCCGCGCGACCGGCCCACCGACCCGGATGGCTACCCCTTCACCATCACCGGCGATGGCCAGGGCATCACCTTCGTCGCCAAGTCCATCACCCTGCTCAAGCAGGTGAACCTGCAGAGCGACGTCGGCACCCCCGGACTGACCCCCGGCGACACCCTGCGCTACACCATGGACATCGCCATCTCCGACTTCTTCGGCTTCGGCGAGAACATCCTCCAGCAGGGCCGCTTCACCATCACCGACCAGCTCGGCGACGGCCAGACCTTCGATACGGCCAACCCACCGACCCTGGTCATCCGCCAGGGCGCCAACAGCCAGACCATCGCCCTGGTCTACACCGCCACGCAGAACGCCGACGGCAGCACCACCCTGGTCTTCGACATCGCCCAGTCGATTCTCAACGCGGTGGGCGGCGCCGGCCTGGGCGCCCTGTTCGGCGACCTGGCCCGGGACGACGTGCAGGACGGCGCCGTTCACGCCTTCATCACCTACGACGCCACGGTGGACACCACCTACACCACCGACCACCCGCCCCACGACCAGCTCAACGAGGGCGACAGCATCGGCAACAGCGCCACGGTCAACGCCACCGTGATACGCGACGCCGTCAACCTCGGTAGCGAACAGACCGATGGTTCCAGCACCACCAGCACCATCCAGAGCTCCAGCGTCGACATCGAACTGACCACGGTGAATGGCGGCACGCCGCCGGCCGACGGCGAGCTGCGCCCCGGCGACGTGGTCACCTTCACCATCAGCTACGACCTGCTGGTGGCCGACTACGAGAACTTCAAGCTCGTCGCCTACCTGCCGCTGCCGCTGCTGGACGCCACCGGCATCGCCTGGAGCGTCGGCAGCGGCGTGGGCCAGTGGTCCTTCGGGCCGGACAACACCATTCTCGACGTGCCGGACAGCGTCACCACCGGCCCGGGCAACTCGATCGTCTTCGACTTCGGCGACTTCATCTCCGGCGGCCTCGACGGCGGCACGGTGCAGGTGCACTTCACCATGGTCGTCGGCGACCAGCCCTTCGCCGACCAGCGCTCGCTGGACGTGCTGGCGCAATCCAGCCAGACCACCACCATCGACAAGGACGTGCTGGTCTCCTCCGATGTCGCGGTGATCGCCTCGATCGCCGAGCCGGTGCTGGACATCAAGCACGGCGTGGTTTCCAGCAGCAACGGCAGTGTCACCGGCACCAGCGGCAACTGGACGGCGCCGGGTACCGGCGGCAAGCCCTTCAGCGGCAACGTCACCGACCTTGCGGCGATCAACGGCGACGTCAGCGGCATCGACGGCGGCGACACCCTGCGCCTGGCCACCGCCATCGAGAACAGCGGTGGCGGCGCCGCCTACGACGTCAGCACCAGCATCACCCTGCCGCCGGGGCTGGCCTTCGTCGGCGGCAGCCTGGGCGCGGCCAACCTGCAGGTCTACCGTGGCGACGGCACGCTGCTGGCGCTCGGCACCGACTACAGCATCAGCGGCAACACCATCACCTTCCTCGACGCCAATGGCCAGGCGACCCTGCTGGCCGGGCGCAGCGGCACGGCCAACGACCTCTCCGGCGCCAACCTGGTGGTGATCACCTACGACGTCACCGTCGACAACGCCATCCTCGCCTCGCGCACCCTGCAAAGCAGCGCCGCGCTGACCAACTACGCCAGCGTCGAGGGCGGCCAGGACTTCACCCCCACCGACCTGACGGAAATCGCCAACCAGCAGGTGGCCGCGCCGACCCTCGTCAAGAACTACAAGGACGGCAGCCTCAGCGACGACGACTCCAGCGCCGGCCACACCAGCGGCAGCAACCTGGTGATCGGCGAGGGCATGACCTACGACATCGTCGTCACCCTGCCAGAAGGCGGCACCGCCAACCTGCGCATCGACGACCTGATCCCCCCGGGCCTGCGCCTGGACCCGCGCTTCAACGGCAACCTCGGCTACCAGATCATCACCACCGCGGCCGGCAGCGGCGCCCTGGGCCAGGACTTCAACGGCACGCTGAGCGTCTCCAGCTTCAGCGCCGACGGCAGCGACGGCGGCGACATGCGCCTGGTGTTCAGCACTGCCGGCGCCACGGCCGACAACAACACCGGCAACAATGCCTTCGTCATCCGCCTGGTGCTGGTGGCCAGCAACGTGCCGGGCAACCAGGCCGGGGTCAGCCTGAACAACGGCGCGCAACTGGTCTACAGCGACCCGGACGGCGACGCCCCCAACGGCGCCACCGCCCTCGACCGCACCGTGGCCAGCGCCCAGC
Source organism: Pseudomonas sp. M1 (assembly GCF_022760135.1). Taxonomy (NCBI): domain Bacteria; kingdom Pseudomonadati; phylum Pseudomonadota; class Gammaproteobacteria; order Pseudomonadales; family Pseudomonadaceae; genus Pseudomonas; species Pseudomonas sp. M1. The sequence continues at coordinate 3,171,885 of NZ_CP094343.1, read as the reverse complement.
AGCCCGGCGTGGCCATCGTCGAGCCGACGCTCACGGTGACCCAGCAGATCACCTCCAGCGGCGGCCTTGGCGGCTACGACCAGGGCGACACCATCAGCTTCGACATCACCATCGCCAACAACTCCGGCACCGATGCCTTCGACCTCAGCCTGCTCGACCTGCTGCCGACGGAAATCGACGGCCTGACCATCACCAACGTGACCTACAACGGTGGCGCGACCAACAATGGCGGGCCCGGCTTCGTCATCCTCAACGGCCAGTTGGTCAGCGCCGGCGGCGCCAATATCGACATCGCCAACGGCGGCAGCATCGTCATCAGCCTGAGCGGCGTGGTCAACGCCAGCGCCGCCGGCGAGGCGGCCATTCCGAACAACGCCGAAGTGCGCTGGACCAGCCTCGACGGCAGCAGTAGCGCCACCGACACCGCCAACGGCGAGCGCAGCGGCGACGACGGCCTGCTCGGGGGCGGCACCCTGAACGACTACCGGGTCATCTCGCCGCTGCTGATCCCGGTGGCCAACGGCATCCAGATTTCCCGCGTCGGCGGCATGCAGGACACCCCGCCGCCCAGCGATGCCGGCGGCACCAACACCGCGGCCCTCGACGAACAGGTGGCGGTGGGCGAAGTGATCCGCTACCGCGTGGCGGTGCTGGTGCCCACCGGCGACAACCCCAACTACCAGGTCCGCATCGAACTGGCCGCCGGCCTGGAATTCATCCCCGCCGACCTCAACAACATCCTCATCGCCCTGGTCTCGAGCAACCTCAACGGTCTGTCCAGCGACATCACCCTGACCAGCAACGGCCAGCTATGGATGAACGGCAACGAGGCCAGCGACGTGGCCCAGCCGATCAGCGCCAGCCTCGGCGGCACCGTGCCCGTCGGCCGGTTCGACGCCAGCGGCGGCCGCCTGGACATCGTCACCAACGCCGACGGCAGCCAGACGGTGACCTTCAACCTGGGCAACCTGACCAACACCGAGGCCAACGACAGCGACCTCGAAGGGGTGGTCCTCGAGTTCAACGTGCGCGTCACCAATGTCAGCGGCAACCAGGCCGGCAAGCAGCTCGGCGTGAGCGCCCACGAACACGTCGGCCTGGACGGCGGGGTCGACCGCGGCAAGAGCGACACCCTCTTCGAAACCGTGGTGGAGCCCAGCCTGGCCGGGCTGGACAAGCACGTCATCGACATCCAGCCCGGCGCCGGAAACACCACAGATACCACCGTCTCGGTCAGCTTCACCCAGAACGGCAGCGTGCCGGCCTACAACATCCACCTGCAGGACCAGTTCCCCAACGGCAGCAACTACCAGGTGCAGGGCATCCTGCTCAACGGCGTGGCGCTGAACCTGGCCAACCTGCCGGAAGGCGTCGCCTTCAGCGACGGCAGCGCCATTTCGGTGGACTTCGCCCGGCTCGCCCCCAACGACCAGGTGCAGGTGATCTACAGCGTCACCCTGCCCAACGGCGTGATCGCCGACGACGCCAGCAGCGCCGCGGTGCTCACCTGGACCAGCCTGCCGACGGACTTCGAAAACACCGGCTGGGGCGGCTCCCTGCCCGGCAGCGGCGGCAGCACCGATGGCGAACGCAACGGCCAGGACGGCGCCAGCGGGCTGAACAACTACGTCCTCAGCGAGGGCGCGGGCATGGGCGTGGTTCAGGGCACCCTATGGAACGACAGCCGGTCCGCCACCAGTAGCGCCACCCCGGACGGCCCGGGTCTGGACGGCGTGGCCGTACAGCTGACCTGGGCCGGCGCCGACGGCCAGTTCGGCACCGCCGACGACCGCGTGTTCAATACCGTCACCGCCAACGGCGGCATCTACCAGTTCGCCATCCTGCCCGCCGGCAACTACCTGATCGCCGTGCCGCAGGACTATCAATTGGCGGCCAACAACCGCTTCCACATCCGCATCGACACCGACACCGGCACCAGCGCCGCCGGGCTGGGCACGGTGAGCCTCGCCCTGGGCGAAGGCGCCACCGGCACCGCCGATTCGGGCTACGTGCACCTCAACGAGGCGCCGATCAACACCGTCGCCGACCAGCACGGCACGGAAGACACGGTGCTGCACATCGTCGGCCTGGTCACCAGCGACGTGGACGTCAACGCCGGCAACGCCGACGGCATCATGACCATCACCCTGAGCGTGCAGCACGGCGTGCTCTGGCAGTCGGCCACGCCGCCCGCCGCCGATGCCACGCCGCCCACCGGCGCCGGGCGCACCCTGGTGCTGAGCGGCACCCTGCAACAGCTCAACATCCTGCTCGGCCAGCTCTATTACAAGGGCGACCAGGACTTCAACACCTTCCGCGACAGCGAAACCCTGACCATGGTCACCAACGACCAGGGCAACTTCGGCGACAAGGACGGCGACGGCATCCCCGGCGAGAACCTGGACGATGCCCTGAGCGACACCGACACGGTGAACATCGTCATCGACCCGGTGAACGACGCGCCTCAAGCCAACAACGACATCGCCATCGCCGTGGAGGCCGGCGGCTCCAACAACGCCAGCCCCGGCACCAACCCCACCGGCAACGTGCTGGCCAACGACACCGACGTCGACATCCAGACCAACAACGACTTCCTCAGCGTCACCCACATCGCCAGCAACGCCAACCCCGCCGGGCTGGACCTGCCGTCCAGCGGCGTCATCAGCATCCAGGGGCGCTACGGCACCCTGCTGATCAGCGCCAACGGCGGCTACCAGTACATCGTCGACAACAGCAACCCGATGGTGCAGGCGCTACGCACCGCCAACGACCGCCTCAGCGACTTCTTCGACTACGACCTGGTCGACAGCGGCGGCCTGACCAGCAGCGCCGTGCTGCAGATCAACATCCACGGCGCCAACGACACGCCGGTGGCCGCGCCCGACACCGGTATCGCCATCGAGGCCGGCGGCACCCTGAACGGTACCGCCGGCCAGGACGCCACCGGCAACGTGCTGGGCAACGATACCGACGTCGACTCGGTGGCCCTGGGCGAGACCAAGACGGTCAGCCTGGCCCGCTACGACGGCCCGGGTGGCGGGCGCGTGATTCCGGTCGCCAGCGGCCAGCCGGCGGTGATACAGACCGCTTTCGGCAGCCTGACGCTCAACGCCGACGGCAGCTACCGCTACGTGATCGACAACGACAGCCCGGCGGTGCAGGCGCTATCCCCCGGCCAGACACTCACCGAAATCTTCACCTACCAGGTCACCGACGCCGGCGGCCTGAGCGCCATCACCACCCTGACCATCACCATCCAGGGCGCCAACGACGCCCCGCTGGCGGTCGACGACCAGGGCAGCGCCAGCGCCGGCGCCAGCGACGGCAGCCCGGCGCCGGTGAACGCCAGCGGCAACGTGATCACCGGCGCTGCCGGCGTCGGCACCGATACCGACGTCGACAACCTCGACCAGCCCAACGCCGACGTGCTCAAGGTCGACGGCGTGCGCAGCGGCCTGGAAAGCGCCGGCGGCAGCTTCACCGCGGTGCCGGCCAGCGGCTCGGTGAGCCTGACCACCGAAGTGGCACGCCTGGCCAACGGCAGCCTGATCAACGGCAACTTCGGCCAGCTCAGCCTGAGCGCCGACGGCAGCTACAGCTTCTTCGTCAACAGCGCCAACCCGGACATCCGCGCCCTGGGCGCCGGCGAAAGCCTGGAGGTGATCGTCACCTACCAGATCCATGACAGCGGCGGGCTGACCGACCAGGCGCAACTGGTGATCACCGTCACCGGGGTCAACGACCCGCCACAGATCAACCCGGTGACTGTCGATGCCATCGAGGCCGGCGGCCTGAACAACGCCACCGCGGGCCTGGACCCCAGCGGCAACATCGCCGCGTCCTACAGCGACCCGGACGGCGATACCCTGAGCATCACCGCCATCGTCAGCCCCACCGGCGCCAACGGCACCGTCGGCCAGAGCCTGGCGGGCAACTACGGCAGCCTGGTGCTCGACGCCCAGGGCAACTACAGCTACGTGATCGACAACAACAATGCCGCCGTTCAGGCACTGCGCACCGACGCCGAGCGCCTGACCGAGGTATTCCAGTACAGCGTCAGCGACGGTAACGGCAAGACCGTCACCGCCACCTTCAGCGTGGTGATCCACGGCCGCAACGACACCCCCATCGCCAGCGAAGACGCCCCCATCGCCGTCGAGGCCGGCGGCACCGACAACGGCACCCCGGGCACCGACCCCAGCGGCAACGCCCTGCTCAACGACACCGACGTCGATGGCGGCGACGGCAAGACCGTCGATGGCCTGCGGACCGGCGCCCTGGCCGCCGGCGGGAGCTTCGTCCAGGTCGGCGCCGGCAACACCTCGGTGGCCGGCAGCTACGGCAGCCTGAGCATCGACGCCAACGGCAACTACGTCTACACGGTCAACAACGGCCTGGCCGCGGTGCAGGCACTGAAGGCCGGCGAAAGCCTCAGCGAAGTCTTCACCTACCAGATGCACGACACCGCCGGGGCCACCTCCCAGGCGCAGATCCGCATCACCATCCAGGGCGCCTGGGACGCGCCGGTGGCTCACGACGACCTGGACTTCGCCGTGGCCACCGACGACGACGGCAATGGCGGCAGCAATCCGATCGGCAACGTGCTGCCCAACGACACCGATGTCGACGCCGGCGACCACAAGACGCTGACGGGCATCGGCCTGGGCGCCGAAGGCGACAACCCGGCGCTGACCGGCGTGCCCGGCGGCACCACCCAGGCCAACGGCCAGGTGCTGGTCGGCCAGTACGGCACCCTGACCATCGGCGCCGACGGCAGCTACCAGTACGTGGTCGACTCCAGCAACGACGTCATCATCGCCCTCGGCCCGCTGGGCTTCGTCATCGAGCAGTTCACCTACCAGGTGACCGACGACGGCGGGCTGAGCGACACCGCCACCCTGAACATCGTCATCCGCGGCCAGGACCAGCCGCCGATCACCGCGCCCGACCAGGGCACCGCGGTGGAGGCCGGCGGCCTGAACAACGCCACGCCGGGCAGCGACCCCGGCGGCAACGTGCTGGACAACGACCACGACCCGGACACCATCGACCTGTTCCCGGAACAGATGACCATCCTCGCGTTCTGGAGCGGCGACCGCCCCCTGCCCGGCGACGCCGCCGCGGCCGGGCAGACCCTGCGCGGCCAGTACGGCGCCCTGCGGATCAACGCCGACGGCAGCTGGAGCTACATCCTGGACAACAGCCTGGCAGCGGTGCAGGCCCTGCGCGTCAGCGGCCAGACCCTGGTGGAACGCTTCACCTACCAGGTCACCGACATCTGGGACGCCACCAGCAACGGCGTGCTGACCATCACCATCGACGGCCGCAACGACACCCCCATCGCCCAGGACGACGCCGCCATCGCCGTGGAGGCCGGCGGAGTGAACAACGCCACCCCGGGGGTGGACCCGACCGGCAACGTGCTGGACAACGACAGCGACGTCGACGGCGTGCAATACGGCGAGACCAGGCAAGTGATCTTCTTCAGCGGCGAGAACGGCCAGCAGGCCCAGGCCGGGCAACGTCTTGCCGGGCGCTACGGTGTGCTGCTGCTCAACGCCGACGGCAGCTACCGCTACGAGGTGAACAACGCGGACCCGGTCGTGCAGGCCCTGCGCACCGCCGGCGAGACCCTGCGCGAAGTCTTCACCTACCGCATGCGCGACACCGCCGGCGCCACCTCCGATGCGCGCCTGACCGTGACCATCCAGGGCGCCGACGACAACCCGGTGGCGCGCAACGACAGCAACACCGCCAGCGACCAGGTGGTCGCGCCCCAGGCCAGCGGCAACGTGCTGCCCAACGACAGCGACGTCGACGGCGGCGACCGCCTGAGCGTGGTCGGCGTGCGCGTCGGCGCGGAAAACGCCAGCGGCGCGGCCGGCAGCGTCGGCCAGGTGCTGGCCGGGCGCTACGGCTTCCTCACCCTCAATGCCGACGGCAGCTACACCTACAGCATCGACCAGACCAACCCCGAGGTGCTCGCCGCCGCCGGCCTGGGCCGGGTGCTGCAGGACGTCTTCACCTACACCGTCGCCGACCTCGCCGGCGCCACCGACCAGGCCGAGCTGACCATCACCCTGGAGATCGCCTCGCCCTACATCCAGCCGCCGGCCGGCCCCTACTTCGGCCAGCGCCCCGGCGACGGCCAGCGCAATGCCCCCGGCCTGGGCCTGGAGCCGGCGATCTTCGTGCTGCCGGAAGTCGAGAGCATCGAGCAGCGCCTCATGCAATCCATGTGGCACGTAGACGGCAACCGCGCCGACCTGTTCCTCACCCCCGAGGTCGAGGCGGACTCGATCGGCGCGGGCCTGGGCCTGGTGCCCGGTCAGTACGTGGCCCAGGCGGTGGCCGAGAGCCGCGAAGCCAGCGAACGGGAAAGGGCCTGGATCGACGGCCGCCACGGCCGCGCCAACCTCAGCGCCGACGGCCTGCTCAGCGAGCCCTCGCTCTGGGCGCCGCGCGCCAGCGACCTGGTGCCGGCCGCCGAGAAGCCCGCGCAGACCGCCCGCGGCTTCCGCCAACAGCTGCGCGAAGCCGCGCAACGCAGGGGGAGCGCGAATTGAATCGGGATCGACAGAAAAAAACACGCATTGAACAAGGAATGCTTATGCCGGGACAACGCCTCAAGGCCTTGAGTGCCATCATCGCCGTCAGCACCGTGCTTGGCGCCTGCTCCTCGCTGATGGAGTCCAAACCCTACGACGAACAGCAGATGCGCCAGCGCGTCATCGACGACCAGGCGCGCATGTACCGCGAGCAGGAGCCGGTGAACGCGCCCATCACCTTCTACGAGGCCGCGGCGCGGGCCCTGAAATACAACCTCGACTACCGCCTGAAGCTGCTGGAAAGCGCCCTGGCCGCCGACCTGCGCGACGTCACCGCCCACGAGATGCTGCCGCGCCTGGTGGCCTCGGCCGGCTACGCCGGGCGCAACAACGACTCCGGCGGCACCTCCATCGGCATCCAGGACCGCCAGGTGTCCCTGCGTCCGTCCACCTCCGAGGAGCGCTACCGCGACATCGACAGCCTGGGCCTGTCCTGGAGCCTGCTGGACTTCGGCGTGGCCTACTACCGCACCCAGCAGAAGGCCGACCAGATCCACATGGCCGAGGAACGCCGCGAGCGCGTGGCGCAGAACGTCATGCAGGACGTGCGCAACGCCTACTGGCGGGCCCTGGGCGCCCAGCGCCTGCTGCCGGAGGTGGACAACCTCTTGATGCGCACCCACCGCGCCCTCACCGCCGCCCGCGAGGCCGAGAACCAGGGCCTGCTGCCGCGCCAGGACATCCTCGCCTACCAGCGCGCCCTGCTCGACTCGGTGTACATGCTCACCGTGCGCCGCCAGGACCTGGAGTTCGCCCGCGCCGAACTGGCCGCGCTGATGTCGCTGCCGCCGAACTCGAAGATGCTCCTGGCCGACACCAGCGAGCCGCCGCTGCCGCTGGTCACCAGCAACGTCGAGAGACTGGAGCAGCTGTCGCTGCAGCACCGCCCGGAAATCATGGAGGAGTGGTACCGCAAGCGCGTCGACGAGAACGACCTGAAGATCGCCAAGGCCCAGCTGTGGCCCAACGTCAGCGTCAACTACGGCTACCAGTACGACTCCAACAAGTACCTGTACAACAACCACTGGAACGAGACCGGCGTGCAGGTCTCCATCAACCTGCTGCGCCTGCTGCAGTACCCGGCGCTGAACACCGCCCAGCAGACCCAGGCTAAGACCGACGACATGCGCCGCACCGCGCTGTCCATGGCCATCCTTACCCAGGTTCGCGTCGGCCTGCTGCGCTACCAGCTGGCGCGCCAGGAAGTGGAATTCGCCGACGACAGCCTGCGCGTCGACAAGAGCCTGCTGGACTACGCGCAGAAGGCCCGCAGCGCCGCCCTGGGCACCGAGCTGGAACTGATCCGCGCCGAAGGCCGCTACCTGCTCTCGCGCTACCAGCGCGAGGCCGCCTACTCCGACGCCCAGGCCGCCTGGGGCCGGCTGTACAACTCGGTGGGTTTCGCCGTGCTGCCGGACAAGGTGGAGAATCACGACGTGAAGACCCTGGCCCGGGAAATCCAGCGCACCCTGGAACAGGAAAGCGGCAGCAACCTGCTCACCGCCAGCAGCGCGGGCCTGCCCAGCAGCAGTCTCTCTGGCAGCAACCTCTCCAGCAACGCCCCCTCCAGCAGCCACGAAGGAAGCGCCAATGCCGCACAGCCGTGAGTCCTGCCTGTCGTTCCTGCCGCTGTTGTTCCTCGCCCTGCTGCCGTCGGCCTTCGCCGCCGACGGCGATCCCACTCTCCCGCCGCCGGCCGCCGGCGACGAACCCAACGCCATCCGCGTGCTGCTGGTATCGGACCTGGAGACCACCCTGTCCAGCCAGATGAACGGCACCCTCGGCGAACTCAAGGCCAGCCTCGGCCAGAAGGTCGGCAAGGACGCCCTGCTGGCCCAGCTGCAATGCGTCGAAGTGCAGGCCCGCGCCAAGGTCGCCGCCGCCGAGCTGGGCATGGCCCGGCAGAACCTGGCGGCCAAGCGCAACCTGCAGAAGCTCGACGCCGCCGGCGAGCTGGAAGTGGCCATGGCCACCACCGAGGTGAGCAAGGCCGAGGGCGCCCTCACCCTGGCCCGCGCCCAGGCCGGCTACTGCCAGGTGCAGGCGCCCTTCGCCGGGCGCGTGGCCAAGGTCTACGTCAAGCCGTACCAGACCGTGCAGGCCGGTGCGCCGCTGTTCGACCTGGTCAGCGACGGCGCCCTCAAGGTGCGCCTGAACGTGCCCTCCACCCTGCTGCCGCAGCTCAAGCCCGGCATGCCGGTGGAAGTGGAGATCCACGAGACCGGCAAGCGCTACTCGGCCAAGGTCAGCGCCATCAACGCGCGGGTCGACGCCGTGGCCCAGACCGTCGAGCTGGAGGCGCGCCTGGATGCGGCCTATCCTGAACTGATCGCGGGCATGAGCGGTACCGCGCGCTTCCCCGACGCGCAAGAGTAGGCAGCCATGAGCGAGATGTTTCCGCCACCCCAGCTGCTGCTGAGCCTGGCCAACCTGCGCGACCGCGCCCTGGCCGCGGAGTCGCTGAACGCCCTGGCCTTCTCCATGGCCAACGACCTCTACGCCCTGCTGCGCTTCCACCAGGCGCTGGTGCTGGCCCAGCACGGCCAGCAGCTGGAGCTGTTGTGCATCTCCGGCCTTGCACGGCCCACCGAGGACTCGCCCTACCTGGTCTGGCTGCGCCGCGCCGGACGCTGGCTGAGCGGCCAGGTGGCGGACGCGGCGCCGCGCTGGCTGCCCCGCGAAACCCTGGAAGTGCCCGAGGACATCGCCGAAGGCTGGGCCGAATGGTGGCCCAGCGGGCTCTGGGTCATCCCCCTGCATGACCGCCACGGCCAGCGCCTGGGGCTGCTGGTGTTCCTCCTCGACGAAGCCCCGGCGCCCTCGGTGGAGCACCTGCTGCAGGGCGTGTTCCAGACCTGGGCGCACTGCTGGGCCGCCTTCGGCAAGCCGCGCTCGCTGCGCTTCTGGCGCCCCAGCCGGCGCCAGCTGTTGCTGGGCGTGGCGGTGCTGGCGGTGATGCTGCTGGTGCCGGTGCGGCAGACCGCGCTGGCCCCGGCCGAAGTGGTGTCGCGCAATGCCCAGGTGATCAGCTCGCCGATCGACGGGGTGATCGCCCGCATGCTGGTGCGGCCGAACCAGAGCGTCGAGGTCGGCACGCCGCTGTTCGCCCTCGACGAAACCACCCTGCGCAGCCGCGCCGAAGTGCTGGCCAAGGAAGTCGCGGTGGCCGACGCCGAGCTACTGGCCGCCAGCCAGCGCGCCTTCGACAACCCGCAGAGCAAGGGCGAGCTGGCAGTGCTCAACGGCACCGCGCGGCAACGCCGCGCCGAACTGGCCGCGGTGCAGGCGCAGCTGGCGCGCACCACGGTGCTCTCGCCGCGCGCCGGGGTGGCGGTGTACAGCGACCCCAACGACTGGCTGGGCAAGCCGGTGGTCACCGGCGAGCGCATCCTCCAGGTCGCCGACCCCAGCCAGCCGGGCATGCGCATCCAGCTGCCGGTGGCCGACGCCATCGCCCTGGACAGCGGCGCGCCGGTCACCCTGTTCCTCACCGCCTACCCGCTCTCGCCGCTGCACGGGGAAATCCTCGAGACCAGCTACGAAGCGCGCCCGGGCGACGACGACGTGGCCTCCTACCGCCTGCTGGCCAGCGTCGAGGGCGCCCCGGCCCACGCCCGCCTGGGTCTGCACGGCACCGCCAAGCTCTACGGCGAGCGCGTGCCGCTGGGCTACTACCTGCTGCGCCGGCCGCTGGCCGCCGCCCGCGCCTGGACCGGCTGGTGATGGACGCCGCCGCCGAAGACCTGCCCACGCCGCCGCTGCGCGACGACCTCGACATCGCCGAGGCCGGCAGCAATGCCGACGGCGAGCCGGCCTGGGTGATCCACGACAACGTCACCAACCGCTTCTTCCGCATCGGCTGGCTGGAGTTCGAATGCCTGCTGCGCTGGGAGCAGACGCCGCGGCGCATCGCCGAAGACATCGCCGAGCAGACCGCGCTCAAGCCCGACGTCGAGCAGGTGCTGGGCTTCCGCGCCTTCCTCGAACGCCACCAGCTGGTGCGCCCCGGCGCCCAGGCCCTGGAACGCCTGCGCGAGGCCAGCGAGGGCAACCAGTTCCTGACCTGGAAATGGTGGCTGCACCACTACCTGTTCTTCCGCATCCCGCTGCTGCACCCGCAACGCCACCTGCGGCGCCTGGCCGGCGCCCTGGGCTGGCTGTTCCACCCCTTCATGGGCGTGCTGGTGGTGGGCCTGGGCCTGCTCGGCATCGTCCTGGTGGCGCACCAGTGGGACACCTTCCGCCACGACGTGGTGGAATCCTTCTCCACCGAGGGCCTGCTCAGCTTCGCCCTGGCCCTGGTGGTGGCCAAGACCCTCCACGAACTGGGCCACGCCCTGGTGGCCACGCGCCTGGGGCTGAAGGTGGCGCACATGGGCATCGCCTTCGTGGTGATGTGGCCGATGCTCTACACCGACACCGGCGAGAGCTGGAAGCTGCGCAGCTCGAAACAGCGCCTGGCCATCGCCAGCGCCGGCATCCTCACCGAGCTGGGCCTGGCCGGGCTGGCCACCCTGGGCTGGGCGCTGAGCGACCCGGGCCCGCTGCGCAACGCCCTGCTCTACCTGGCCACCACCAGCTGGGCGCTGTCCCTGGCGCTGAACGCCAGCCCCTTCATGCGCTTCGACGGCTACTTCATCCTCTCCGACCTGCTCGACTTCCCCAACCTGCACGAGCGCGCCACGGCCCTGGCCAAGGTCACCCTGCGGCGCAACCTGCTGGGGCTCGACGAAGCCTGGCCGGAAGCCTTCCCGGCGCGCCAGCGGCGCCTGCTGGTAGCCTTCGCCATGGTCACCTGGGTGTACCGCCTGGTGCTGTTCCTGGGCATCGCGGTGACCGTCTACCTGTTCTTCTTCAAACTGCTCGGGATCTTTCTCTTCGCCGTGGAAATCTCCTGGTTCATCGTGCAGCCGATCTGGCGCGAACTGAAACACTGGTGGCAGCACCGCGGCGAAGTGCGCCGCGGCCGCCGCCATCTGTTCCTCCTCCTGCTGGCGGCCGCCCTGCTGCTGGTCGCGGTGCCCTGGCGCAGCCAGATCCACGCCGTGGGCCTGGCCCGCGCCGAGCACCAGGTGCGCCTCTACGCGCCCTTCCCGGCGCTGCTGCAGCAAGTGCGCAAGGCCGGCCCGGTGCAGGCCGGGCAGACCCTGGTGGTGCTCGACCAGCCGGACATCACCATCCGCCTGGCCGGCAACGAAGCCAGCATGCAAGGCTACCGCGCCCGCCTGGCCGGCCTGCTGGCCGACCCCGGCGGCCTGGCCGAGGAAGCCGCCACCCGCCAGCGCTACGGCGTGCAATTCCAGGAAGCCCGCGCCGCCCGCTCGGAAATCGCCCGGCTGAACCTGCAGGCGCCCTTCGCCGGCCAGTGGCTGGACCTGAACCCGGACTGGCGCGGCGGCCAATGGATAGGCACCCGCGAGCCCCTGGGCGTACTCATCGACCCACGCAGCTGGCAGGTGGACGCCTACGTCGGCCCCGACGAAATCCAGCGCCTGGGCGAAGGCAGCCCGGTGCGCTTCTACCCCGAGGGCGTGCCCCGGGCCATCACCGGCAAAGTCCTGCAGATAGGCACCACGCGCATCGGCCAGCTGGGCCAACCGGCCCTCGCCTCCCGCCACGGCGGCCCCCTGGCGGTGCAACCCCACGGCGACCAACTGGTGCCCAGCAGCCCGCTGTTCCACGTGCTGGTGCAACTGGACGAAGCCCCACCGAACCTCCACGAAACCCGCGGCCACCTGCAGATCGAAGGCCAGCGCCGCAGCCTGCTGGCCGATGGGTTGATGCACCTGGCGGCGGTGTTCATGCGCGAGAGTGGGTTCTAGCGCTCCCGCGATTTCGCGCGCAGGGCGCGCTCCTGCATGGGAGCTGCGCCGAGGCGCTCTTCGTAGGATGGGTTGAGCCTTGGCGAAACCCATGCGGTCGTGGTGATGGGTATCGCTTCGCTCAACACCATCCTACGAAAAGCCGTGCTTCCTGGAACGTAAGCGGGCCCTGCCCGCGATTTCGCGCGCAGGGCGCGCTCCTGCATGGGAGCTGCGCCGAGGCGCTCTTCGTAGGATGGGTTGAGCCTTGGCGAAACCCATGCGGTCGTGGTGATGGGTATCGCTTCGCTCAACACCATCCTACGAAAAGCCGTGCTTCCTGGAACGTAAGCGGGCCCTGCCCACGATTTCGCGCGCAGGGCGCGCTCCTACATTGGAATGGCGTGGGTTGGGCGGCGTAGGCGCAACTGTCCTGCCCCGCGCCGAGATGCGGCGGATAACCGCGAACGGTTATGCGCCCTACGAACTTGCCGGTTGACGCTGAACTATCCGACCGCTCCGAACGGCTCCCTCTCCCGCTTGCGGGAGAGGGCTGGGGAGAGGGCGCTCTCACCCCCCACAACAAATTGCAACGCCTTCCTCCCCATAACAGCCAGCCCCTTCGGTTACCCTCCCCGGCTCCCACGAAAAAACGACCCGCCCCAAGCCCCCTCGGCAAGGCCGGCGTCCGCAAAGAGGAACCCCCGTGACCCAAGCCCGCTACACCCCCGCCCAGATCACCCTGCACTGGCTCAGCGCCCTCCTGGTGCTGGCCATCATCGCCCTGCCCTACGGCAAGGACCTGTTCGCCGGCCTGCTCGGCGGCGTCGGCGGGGTGTTCACCCTGCACAAGTCCCTGGGCCTGACCGTCCTGGCCCTGACCGTCACACGCCTGCTGGTCCGCGCCCGCCATGGCGCGCCGCAGCTGCTGCCGGCCGACGAGCGCCTCAAGCTGATGGCCGCCAAGGCCGGCCATGCCCTGCTCTATGCGCTGCTGATCCTCATGCCGCTCACCGGCCTGCTGTTCGGCAAGCGCCCGGTGAACCTGTTCTGGCTCGTGGAAATCCCGCCGCTGCCGCTGTCCGATGCCGCGCGCGAGGCGGCCAAGGCCTTCCACGTCACCGCCCAGTACCTGCTCTTCGCCCTCATCCTCGGCCACGCCGCCGCGGCCATCTGGCACCACCACGTGCGCCGCGACGGCGTGCTGCGCGCCATGCTGCCGGCCCGCGAACAGGCCTGAGGCGCCAGCCGGGGCCGGCTCGCCACATGCCGGCCCCATCATCCCCATTCATCATCCTGATCGCACTTCCGAGCGATATCGCCCCACCGCCCCGCAGCCTATCCTCGCCTGGCCGGCCCCGCCCCTAGACGCGCCTCCTGATCCGACCGGGGGCGGTGGCCGGCCCCTTTCGCAACCGTTCCCGGAGCAGCCCATGTCCACACCCGCCCCCTTCGACCTCAGCGGCAAGGTCGCCTTCGTTTCCGGCGCCAGCCGCGGCATCGGCGAAGCCATCGCCCACCTGCTGGCCCGCCAGGGCGCCCAGGTCATCGTATCCAGCCGCCGGCTGGAGGGCTGCCAGGCGGTGGCCGAGGCCATCCAGGCCGCCGGCGGCAAGGCCAGCGCCGTGGCCTGCCACATCGGCGAGCCGGAGCAGATCCAGGCCACCTTCGCCTGGATCCGCGAACGCTTCGGGCGCCTCGACATCCTGGTCAACAACGCCGCCACCAACCCGCAGTACGGCAACGTGCTGGACACCGACGTCGCCGCCTTCCAGAAGACCGTGGACGTCAACATCCGCGGCTACTTCTACATGTCGGTGGAAGCCGGCAAGCTGATGCAGGCGCAAGGCGGCGGCAGCATCGTCAACGTCGCCTCGGTGAACGGCATCACCCCCGGCGAGCTGCAGGGCATCTACTCGGTGACCAAGGCCGCGGTGATCAGCATGACCAAGGTCTTCGCCAAGGAATGCGCGCCCTTCGGCATCCGCTGCAACGCGCTGCTGCCGGGGCCCACCGACACCAAGTTCGCCGCCGCCCTGGTGCAGAACCAGGCGGTGCTCGACGGCATCCTGCAGCGGGTGCCGCTCAAGCGCGTGGCCAACCCCGAGGAAATGGCCGGCGCCGTGCTCTACCTGGCCAGCGACGCCTCCAGCTACACCACCGGCATCAGCCTGGCGGTGGACGGCGGCTACCTCATCTGATCCGCGCGCCCGCGGGCGCCCTTCCGACCTCCTGACGCACCGGGCCCTGGCCCGGTGCGCGCGTTGCCCCGCGAAATTCCTTCAGACAACTCCCACATCTCACCGAGCCAGTGAATGAAGGACCATTCAGCGTATTGCTGGACCCCGCTGGAACCCGCGCCACAGCGCGACTCATACCTTCTTCCGATGCGCCACTCGTACTTTCGCGCGCTTATCCGCCCCCGGCGCTCCACATAGCTTGTGCCTGCAGTCTTCCACCCCCTGCACTGGAGCGTTTCATGAGAACAATAACAAGACCTGGATTCTTCCAACCGCAGCTGCTCGCGCTGGCCGTCGCCCTGGGCGTGGCCGCCCCTGCCAAGGCGGTCAACTTCAACATCGGCGAGATCGAGGGGCAGTTCGATTCCTCCCTGTCCCTGGGCGCCAGCTGGAGCACCCAGAGCCCCCACCAGGACTTCATCGGCTACAACAACGGCGGCAACATCGCCACCCACACCACCGACGACGGCCGCGTGAACTTCGAGAAGGGCGAGACCTTCTCCAAGCTGTTCAAGGGCATCCACGACCTGGAGCTGAAATACGGCGACACCGGCCTGTTCGTGCGCGGCAAGTACTGGTACGACTTCGAGCTCAAGGACGAGAGCCGGCCGTTCAAGGACATCAGCGACGACGGCCGCGACAAGGGCGCCCGCTCCTCCGGCGCGCAGCTGCTCGATGCCTTCGTCTACCACAACTACGACATCAAGAACCTGCCGGGCAGCGTGCGCCTGGGCAAGCAGGTGGTGAGCTGGGGCGAGAGCACCTTCATCCCCAACAGCATCAACAGCATCAACCCCATCGACGTTTCCGCCATCCGCCGCCCCGGCGCCGAGATCAAGGAAGCGCTGCTGCCGGTGAACATGTTCTACCTGTCGCAGAGCGTGACCGACAGCCTGTCCGTCGAGGGCTTCTACCAGCTCAAGTGGGAGAAGACGGTACTGGACAACTGCGGCACCTTCTTCGGCACCGACGTGGTCCCCCACGGCTGCAACCTGAACAACGCCAACAACGCCGCGCCCGGCTTCGGCTCGCTGATGGCGCAGTTCGAGCCCATCGCCGCGGCCGCAGGCCAGGGCTTCATCGCCAACGACGAAGGGGTGATCCTGCCGCGCAGCGGCGACCGCGAGCCGGGCGACAGCGGCCAGTGGGGCCTGGCCCTGCGCTGGATGACCGACGACGTCGAGTACGGCGCCTACGCCATGAACTACCACAGCCGCAACCCCTACTACAGCAGCCAGACCGCCAACGGCGCCACCCTGGCCTCGCTGGGGCGCATCCTGGCCGCCACCGGCGCCGCCTGCGGTGGCCGCCCGGGTTGCTCCTCGGTGGTCCAGGGCATGGCCCTGAGCACCGTGCTGGGCAACAGCAACTACTTCATCGAGTACCCCGAGGACATCCGCCTCTACGGCCTGAGCTTCGCCACCAGCCTGCCCACCGGCACCGCCTGGAACGGCGAGATCAGCTACCGGCCGAACATGCCGCTGCAGATCAACACCCCGGACGTCTCCCTGGCGGTGCTCAACCCGATCGCGGCGACCAGCTCGCCGACCATGCCCAACGTGCCCGGCGGCATCAACCGCGGCTACGAACGCAAGCCGATGACCCAGGTGCAGACCACCTTCACCCACTTCTTCGAACAGGTGATGGGCGCCGACCGCCTGACCCTGGTGGGCGAACTGGGCCTGACCCAGCTGAGCGACCTGGAACCCACCAGTTCCATGCGCTACGGCCGCTCCCCCGAGTACGGCCAGTGGGCGCCGGGCAACACCCACGGCTTCTACACCAACACCTCCTGGGGCTACCGCGCCCGCGGCATCCTCGACTACGGCAACGCCATCGCCGGCATCAACCTGAAGCCGAACATCGCCTGGTCCCACGACGTGGAAGGCTACGGCCCGACCTTCAACGAAGGCGCCAAGGCCATCAGCCTCGGCCTGGATGCCGACTACCGCAACACCTACACCGCCAGCCTGTCGTACACCAACTTCTTCGGCGGCGACTACAACACCCTGATCGACCGCGATTTCCTCGCGTTCAGTGTCGGCGTGAACTTCTGATCCGCGAGGACTCAACGATGAACAAAGCACTACGAGTGATCGGCGCATTCACCCTGTCCCTGCTGGCCGGCAGCGTGCTGGCCGCGGTGTCCCCGGACGAAGCCGCCAAGCTGGGCACCAGCCTCACCCCGCTGGGCGCGGAGAAGGCCGGCAACGCCGACGGCAGCATCCCGGCCTGGACCGGCGGCCTGGCGCAGAACGCCGCCGCGGTGGATGCCAAGGGCTTCCCCGGCAACCCCTTCGCCGGCGAGAAGCCGCTGTTCACCATCACCGCGCAGAACGTCGAGCAGTACAAGGCCAAGCTGTCCGAAGGCCAGTTGGCGATGTTCAAGCGCTACCCCGACTACAAGATGAACGTCTACCCGAGCCACCGCAGCACCGTGGTCCCGGACTTCATCTACCAGGCGGCCAAGACCAGCGCGCTGAAGACCAGCCTGGTGCAGGGCGGCAACGGCCTGCAGGGCTTCGCCGACAGCCGCTGGGTGGCCTTCCCGATTCCCAAGGACGGCCTGGAAGTGGTGTGGAACCACATCACCCGCTTCCGCGGCGTGAACATCCTGCGCGCCTCGGTCACCGCCGCGCCGCAGACCAACGGCAGCTTCACCGCCATCCGCTACGAGGAAGACCTGGCGGTGCCCAAGGGCATGGCCGACCTGGATCCCAAGGACGCGGAAAACCTCCTGTACTACTACAAGTCGCGGGTCACCGAGCCGGCACGCCTGGCCGGCAACGTGCTGCTGGTGCACGACTCCCTGGACCAGGTGAAGGAACCGCGCATGGCCTGGCAGTACAACGCCGGCCAGCGCCGCGTGCGCCGCGCCCCGCAGGTGGCCTACGACAGCCCGACCACCGAGGTGGACGGCCTGCGCACCTCCGACGGCCTGGACATGTACAACGGCGCGCCCAACCGCTACGACTGGAAGCTGGTGGGCAAGAAGGAAATCTACATCCCCTACAACAACTACGAGCTGGCCTCGCCCAAGCACAAGTACGACGAGATCCTCAAGGCCGGCCACATCAACCAGGACCTGGCGCGCTACGAGCTGCACCGCGTCTGGGTGGTGGAAGCCAACCTGAAGCAGGGCGAGCGGCACATCTACGCCAAGCGCCGCTTCTACGTCGACGAAGACTCCTGGAGCATCGCCCTGTCCGACCAGTACGACGGCCGCGGCCAGCTGTGGCGCGTAGGCGAGGCCATGCTGACCCAGGACTACAAGCAGCAGGTGCCCTGGTACGCCCTGGAATCCCTGTATGACCTGATCTCCGGCCGTTACGCGGTCAGCGGCATGATGAACCAGGAGAAGAGCTGGATCCGCTTCGGCGAGCCCTCCTCCGCCGCCAAATTCACCCCGGCTGCCCTGCGCAGCGACGGGGTTCGCTGAGCAGCAGCACCTGTGGTTTTGGGCGACCTTCGGGTCGCCATTTTTTTTTGTGGCCCGGGCCACCCGAACCATGGCGCCTCCAGTGCTCTTCGTAGGAGCAACTGTCTTGCCGGCCGCGCCGAGACGCTTTTCGTAGGATGGGTTGAGCCTTGGCGAAACCCATGCGGTTGCGGTGATGGGTATCGCTTCGCTCAACACCATCCTACGAAAGCCATGCTCGCTCATGCGGTAGGAGCGGACCTTGTCCGCGATAGCCGGACGATCCGGCGCGTTTCGCGGATGAGATCCGCTCCTACGCAACCCCACCCACGCCATTCCCCTGTAGGAGCGCGCCCTGCGCGCGATTTCGTGGGCAGGGCCCGCTCCTACACAGGTCGCCGTGAAATCCGGTATTCCTCCCTGTAAGCTCGCTCCTACGAAAAGACTCGCGGAAGAGCACCCTCTCCCCAGCCCTCTCCCGCAAGCGGGAGAGGGGGCCGTTCGGAGCGGTCGGGTGGTTCAGCGTCAACCGGCGAGTTCGTAGGGCGCATAACCGTTCGCGGTTATCCGCCGCATCTCGGCGCGGGGCGCAGGACAGTCGCACCTACGCCGCCCCACCCGCGCCATTCCCCTGTAGGAGCGGGCCCTGCGCGCGAAATCGCGGGCAGGGCCCTACAGGTTGCCGGGAGGCACGGTATTCCTCCCCCGTAGGAGCGGACCTTGTCCGCGATTAGCCGGAACCTCCGGCGCGGTTCGCGGATGAGATCCGCTCCTACGCAACCCCACCCACGCCATTCCAATGTAGGAGCGCGCCCTGCGCGCGAATCGCGGGCAGGGCCCGCTCCTACAGGTCGCCGTGAAGCACGGTATTCCTCCCTGTAAGCTCGCTCCTACGAAAAGACTCGCGGAAGAGCGCCCTCTCCCCAGCCCTCTCCCGCAAGCGGGAGAGGGGGCCGTTCGGAGCGGTCGGATAGTTCAGCGTCAGCCGGCGAGTTCGTAGGGCGCATAACCGTTCGCGGTTATCCGCCGCATCTCGGCGCGGGACGCAGGACAGTCGCACCTACGCCGCCCCACCCGTGCCATTCCAATGTAGGAGCGCGCCCTGCGCGCGAAATCGCGGGCAGGGCCCGCGCCTACAGGTCGCCGTGAAGCACGGCATTCCTCTTTGTAGGAGCGGACTCCGTCCGCGATCCGCCGCGCCGCTAGCGGGCGCGGGTCACCTGCGGCAGCGCGTAGCTGCCATCGAGGATGCTGGCGTCCGGCTGATACAGGCGCAGCAGCAGGTAGAAGTCGCCCTTGGGCGCCGGCAGCCAGTTGGCCTTGTCCGCCCCGGCCGGCTGGGCGTGCTGGATGGGGATGCTGATCGAGCCGTCCGCCGCGACCTGCAGGCCCGGGGTGTCCGAGCCGACCTTGTAGCGGTCGATGGGGTTGTCCACCAGCATCTTGTCGCCGGCGTTGTAGATCGTCAGCGACCAGAACACCCTCACCGGCGGCGCCTTGGCGAAGGTCAGGCGGTACGGGTTCTCGCCGTTGAGCGGCTTGCCCTGCTCGTCGGTGAAGCGGATCGGGTAGACCGCCTCCTCCGCCAGGTTGCCGCCCAGGTAGGCGCCGGCCATGACCGAGCGGCCCGGGTAGTCGTAGCCGAACGCCTTGACCAAGGCCACGTTGCGTAGCCCAGGTGGGTGAAGAAGCCCAGTTCGTCGCCGTCGATCGACGGCATCAGAACGAAGCCAGGGGCACGGAAAGCGTCAGGTAGGCGGCGTGGCCTTCCAGGCGGTTGTAGGCGCCCTGCTCCTTGTAGGCCTTCAGGCGCAGCGACCAGGGCCGCGCGCCGGGAAAGTTCCAGGCCAGGGTCGCGCCCAGGGCCCGGGCGCGGCCCCGGAAAGGCCCGAGACTGGCGCCGCGGCCGCTATCGCCGGTCAGCTGGCGGTAGTGGTAGCCGACCAGGCCGGCGGAGAAGCGCGGGCCGAAGTGCTGCTCGGCGGCCCATTCCAGGTGCGCCTCGTTGCCGCTGCGGTAGTCGGTGCTGGGATTGGCGGCGTTGACGGTGACGCCGGCGGCGACGGACAGGTCCAGGCCGATGGCCGGGTCGAACCAGGTCAGCGCGGCGAAGGGGTCGGCGCCCCAGTGGTGAAAGGCGAGGTTGGCCAGGGCCTGGTCGTCGTAGTCGCCGGCCGGCACGTTCAGCGACACCCCGCCCTGCCAGTGGAAGTTGCCGCGGTGCCAGCCGAGGAAGGCCGCCAGCACCGGGTCGCCGTAGGTGTAGTTGGAGGCGTGCACGTCGCTGGCGAAGCGCCCGCCCTGGGGTCCGGTCAGCTCGGCGTCGACGTCGAGGCCGGGCCCGCCCAGGGGCTGGCTCCAGGACAGCCCCAGGTTGCCGCCGAGCAACTGCGCGGAAGTGGACCAGAGCAGCGTCGGCATTGCCAGCCAGGTTTCCACGTCGATGCCGGCCACCACCTTGCCGTTGAGGGGGAAGTCCCGGCTCGCCCCGGCGCTGCCGCTGTAGCGGTAGAGGTCGTTCTGCAGGTACAGCCCCGGCGGCGGCAGTACCCCGGCCATGGGGCCGCGGGAACCGAGCAGGTAGAAGCCGGCGCCGTTCTCCACCGCCCCGGCCTGGCCGGCGCCGAACAGCAGGCAGCCGGCCAGCAACAAGGATTCACGGCGCATGCAGTACGGCATCCGTCATGGCAGCAGGTGACTGCCCATCGCCAGTACCGGGGCTCCACCAGCTCCGGGGGTCGCCGGCACGGCCCCGAGGAACAGCAGATCGCCCTCCGCAGATGTGATGAAAACCTGTGCAGCCAGACCGAGGACGACGGCCAGGATCAGGCTTGCGGTGATCAGAAGTTCTTTTCGATGGACGCGCATGCTCCGAACTCCTCCTGAAGGAAAATCCGAGTTGCCACCCGCCGGACGGACGGCAACCCCGTTACCGCTCGGCCTGCAGGGCCTTGGCGAGGGTCTGGTCGGTGATCCAGCGCAGCAGCGCGCTGGTCTTGCGCGCCATGCCGCGCAGCAGCTGGGCGCGCAGGCCCGGGGTGATCATGAATTCGCGCTTGCGCAGCCCGGCGAGGATGCCGGCCACGGCCTCCTCCACCGTCAGCACGCCGGCGGTGGCGTTGAGCGCCTCGGTGACCTTGCTGCCATGCTGGCGCTCGTAGCTCAGCAGGGGCGTGGCGATCTCGCCGGGGCACACCACGGAGACGTCGATGCCGCGCGGCTTCTGCTCCAGGCGCAGGACCTCGGCCAGGCCCACCACGCCGAACTTGGAGGCGCAGTAGGCGGCCTGGGTGTAGCCGCCGATGACTCCCGACAGCGAGGCCACCAGCACCAGGTGGCTGCCCCGCTGCATGTAGCGCAGCACGCCGGCGGCGAAGTTGCGGCTGCCGATCAGGTTGATACGCACCACCAGCTCGAAGGTTTCCGCCGGCAGCTCGGTGAACAGCGCGGTGCGCAGGATGCCGGCGGAATTGAAGGCGAAGTCCGGCGCGCCCAACTTGGTCGCGGCGGCATCCACCGCCGCGCCCACCTCGGCGGCGCGGGTGATGTCGACGATGAAGGCCTCGACCTTCTGCTGCGGCTGCCGGCACAGGCCGCGCAGCTCGGCGAGCACGTTCTCGTCCACCCGCAGGTCGAACAGCGCCACGCTGGTGCCCTCGCCCACCAGGGCCTTGGCGATCTGCAGGCCGATGCCGCTGCCGGCGCCGGAAATGAAGGCGACGCGTGGCGTGCCGTGGGTCCACTGACTCATGCCTGGCTCTCCAGTCCTGCTGTTGCACCGGCGGCGCCTGCCGACGCCTGGCGCTGTGTGCGGAAATGCTCGGTCAGCTCCGCCATGGCCGCCTCGAAGCTCACCGGCGGCCGGTAGCCGAGCAGGCGCCGGGCCTTGTCGATGGCGAACTCGTTGGGCCCGCCCATCAGGCGGAAGGTCTGCCGCGTCAGGTGCGGACGCTGCGTCTGCTTGCGCAGGTGGCCCCACCACTCCAGGGCGCTGGCCATGAAGCGCGCCAGCCAGTTCGGCAGGCTTTTCGGCGGCGGCGTCTGCGCGGCCTTGGCCAGGGCCTCCAGGTAGGTCTTCCAGGTCACGCCGAAGCCGTCGGCGGCGATGAACACATCGCCGTGCACGTACTCCGAGCGCGCGGCGGCGATCAGCAGCGCCACCAGGTTGTTCACGTGCACCAGCCCGGCGTCCCAGTCGCCGGAGCCCAGCAGGCAGGGCGCGCCTTCGCGCAGCACCTGCACCAGCGAGTTCACCCAGGGCATGCTGCCGACGCCGAAGACGTTGGCCGGCCGCACGATGGTGCCCTTGAGCCCGCGCGCCACGCCCTCGCGGGTGACGCGCTCCTGCTCCTGCTTGCAGAACTCATAGGCCGACGACGGCACGCCGACCGGGCTGCCCTCGCTCAGCCGGCCCTTGGCCAGGGCGCTGGCGAAGGCGCAGACGCTGGTGGTCACCACGAAGTGCGCGTCCCAGCCCAGGGCCAGTTCGATGGCGTGCTCGGTGCCCTTGACGGTCACTTCCACGTGGGACTGGGTGCTGCCCCAGTCGCTGACCACCGCGGCCAGGTGGAAGATGGCGTCCACCGGGCCGATCTGCTCGCGCAGTTCGAGCAGCCGGCGCACGTCGCCGACCACGATGCGGACCCTGTCGCCCCACTCTGCCGGCACGGGCTCGCCGGGCATCATCAGGGCGACCACGGCCACCTGCTCGGCCAGCAACTGGCGCACCAGGTGGCGGCCGATGAAGCCGCCGGCGCCGGTGACGAATGCGCTCTGCAACCGACTCATCTCACTCACCGAGCACGATCAGCTTGTCGCAGCTCTTGCCTTCGGCCGCGCACAACGCGCGGTAGACGGCCAGGGCGGTCTTGGCGTCGAGGATGCGGATGACGTCGCCCTTCTCGTCGATGTCGACGTTGCTGCCGAAAATGGCGAACCAGACGTCGGCGATCTCGCTGGCGTCTTCGGCCACGCACAGGGTGTGCAGCGAATGCGCCGGCTCGTAGAGGTAGGAACCGGCCTTGTTCACCTTGTCCGGGTATTCGCGGTAGAACCACTCGCCCTGCAGGGTGACGGCGAACACCGGGCCGGTGTGGTAGTGGGTGTCGACGCCGAAGCCCGGCTTCATGCGGGTGCGGTTGATCCACAGGTTCTGGTTCAGGTCCACGTGCAGCAGCTGGATGGTGGAACCGTCGGGCAGGGCGACCCAGGGCAGGTCGTCTTCCAGCAGCAGGATCGCTTCGCGGGCGTGGTCACGGGACACCACCGGAGCGTTCTGCATGGCAGCGAAGACTTGCATGGCGGCGGGGCTGAGCTGACTCATCGGGGTAGAACTCCAATCTTGTTGTTATGCGCGCGCGCTGGCGCACGGGTATGTCGGGCGACCGCTCGCGGCCGCCCGGCAAGATCATTTCTCGGCGGACTTGGTGATCTGTTCCTTGAGCTGGTCGAAGCTCAGCGACACGCCCTTCTGCGCCGGCGGGAAGTCCTTGAAGGTCTTCAGGTGCGCGACTATGGCGTCGGTCATCCGGTTGAACACGTAGGTCTTCTTCTGCAGCAGGTTGGCGCGCGGGCCGGGCGCCTGGTCGTAGCTCTCGAAGGGGTCCTGGCGGATGTTGAACAGCCAGGGCATCTCCAGGGTCTTGGTGCTGCCGTAGTAGCCGTCGCGGGTGTAGAAGTGCGCCTTCCACTGGTCCAGGCGCACGGCCTGCAGGCGGCTCTCGGCGTAGTAGAAGATCTCGTGGCGCGCCGACTGGTCGGTCTTGCCTTCCCAGTAGGCCAGGTTGTCGAGGCCGTCGATGTAGTTCTTCTTCACCACGCCGGTGCCCAGGTCGTCGCCCTTGGCCAGGCGCTCGCGCACGTCGGGCATGCCGGCGGCCGACGCCAGGGTGGTGAACAGGTCCTCGTGGGACTGGATGCCATTGAGCTCCTCGCCCGCCGGGATGTGCCCCGGCCAGCGCACCATCATCGGCACGCGCACGCCGCCTTCCCAGGTGGTCATCTTGGTGCTGCGGTAGGGGCTGGTGCCGCCGAACGGGTAGGTCTCGTGCTCCGGGCCGTTGTCGGTGGAGTAGATGACGATGGTGTTGTCGGCGATGCCCAGGTCGTCGAGCTTCTTCAGCACCGTGCCGACGTCCTCGTCGTGCTGCAGCATGCCGGCGCAGTGTTCGTCCTCGCCGCTGGTGAACTGCTTGCAGCGCTCCAGGTACTGGTTCGGCGTGTGGGTGAAGACGTGCATGCGCGTGGTGTTGATCCAGGCGAAGAACGGCTTCTTCTGCGCCACGGCCTTGTCCATGAACTTGAACGAGGCCTGGATCAGCTCCTGGTCCACGGTTTCCATGCGCTTGCGCGTCAGCGCGCCGGTATCCTCGCAGCGCTGCCTGCCCCACTTGCCGAAGCGCGGGTCCTCGCCGGGCGTCTCGCTGTCGGTGGCGTAGCAGTGCAGCACGCCGCGCGGGCCGTAACGCTTCTTGAAGTTGGGGTCGGTCGGGTAGTCGATGTCCTCCGGCTCCTCCTCGGTGTTGAGGTGGTAGAGGTTGCCGAAGAACTCGTCGAAGCCGTGCACCGTCGGCAGGTACTCGTTGCGGTCGCCCAGGTGGTTCTTGCCGAACTGGCCACTGGTGTAGCCCTGGGTCTTGAGCACCTCGGCCAGGGTCACGGTCTGCGGCTTGAGGCCCAGCAGCCCGCCCGGCTGGCTGACGGTGGTCATGCCCGAGCGGATCGGCAGCTGGCCGGTGATGAAGGCGGCGCGCCCGGCGGTGCAGCTGGGCTGGGCGTAGTGGTCGCTGAAGATGGCGCCGGCCTTGGCGATGCTGTCGATGTTCGGCGTGCGATAACCCATGGCGCCACGGCTGTAGGCGCTGAGGTTCCACATGCCGATGTCGTCACCGAAGATCACCACGATGTTGGGTTTTTCCGCCGCCTGGGCGGTGCCGCCCAATATCGACAGACCAAGGAGCAGCAGCGGCGCGGCTAATGTCGCGGCGAAGCGAGGCAGACAGGTAAGGATCATGTTTCTCGTTCTCGGTTTATCATCAACGGCAGGCGTGGCTGGTCATCGATCGGCAGGGCGAGACAGCACGCTCGAACGGTCACATGAAACGGCAAGAGGACGCTGGCGAACATGCCCGAAGAGGACAAAAACCGAACCAAAGTGGCCACGCCGGTCCAGCCGCGGCACCGCGGCGCCATGGGCCGGGTGCTGGCGCGCTTCCTCAGCGAGCACAGCGAAGCCGAGGAATTCGACCGGACGCAACTGGAGCAGCTATGGCAACGCGCGGCGCACATCGATCCGGCCGTCGGCCTGCACCTGTTCAGCCATTTCCTGCCCAGGGAGCGTTTCGTGCTGGTGCCCCTGACGCTGTGCTGCGCCAACGTCGGCGAGGCCCTGCGCTACTGGCAGCGCTTCGCCCACCTGGGCTCGGACCTCGATCGCCTGCGTGTCGTCGAAGCCGCAGGCGAGGTGGCGCTGGAGGTGCAGATAGAGGCCTCGGAGCGCCTGCGCCGGCACTACAGCGAACATGCCCTGGCCATGACCATGACGCAGATGCGCGAAGGCTGCGTCGAACCCGTGCTGCCGCTACGCGCCGAGTTCGCCTACCCGCGGCCGCCCTACCATGCGCAGTACCGGGAGTGGTTCGGGCCGAACCTGCAGTTCGGTTGCGAACGCACCCGCCTGGTCTTCGACAGTCGCGTGCTGGAGGTGCCGATGCGCGGCCACCACCCGGTGCTGGTGGAGCTGATCGTCAGCGGCCTGGAACAGCGCCTGGCGCGCCTGCAGCGGTTCAGCGGGGCCGCCGCGCGGGTGGCGCGGCACATCCGCGGCGAGCTGGAAAGCGGCGCCGCGCCCAGCCTGGAGAGCGCCGCCGCGGCGCTGCACATGACCCCGCGCACCCTGCGCCGGCGCCTGCTGGAGCAGGACCTGGGCTACCGCCAGGTGCTGGCCGCGGTGCGCACGGAGCTTGAGCAGTACCTGGAGCTGCAGGGCCTGGACCGCGAACGCATCGCCGCCCGCCTCGGCTACGCCGACACCGCCGCCTACCTGCGCGCGCGCAAGCGCTGGCAGGAGTGCCAGGAAGGCTGAAGCCTCATTCCCGGGCCAGCGCCTCCAGCCGGCCCCGGTCGAGCACCACGATGCAGCCGTACTTCTGCTCGATAATGCCGTCCTGGCCCCACTTCTTCAGCAACTGGCTGACCCGCTGGCGGGTGCTGCCCAGCAGCAGCGCCAGGGTCTCCTGGGACAGGCGCAGCTCGATGGCCAGCCCGCCATCGGCGTTGGCCGAGCCGAAGGCCGCGGCCAGCGCCAGCAGGCGGCTGGCCAGGCGCTGTTCCAGCGACTGGGTGGAAAAGGCCTCGAAGCCGACCAGCAACGCGCGCAGCATCGAACTCTGCAGGTGCAGCAAAAAGCGCGCGAAGGCGGGATGCCGGCCGATCAGGCTTTCGACGTCCGCCGGGGTGAGCTGCAGCACCAGGGACGGCATGGCCGCCTGGGCATCATGGATGCGCGGCTGGCCATCGAGCAGCGACACCAGGCCGACCCAGCAGCCCGGCTCGTAGAAGTTCAGCACCACCTCCAGCCCATCCCGGGAAGTGCCGCTCAGGCGCAGCGAGCCCTCCAGCACTATGTACAGCCCATCGGCCCTGTCGCCACGGCGGAACAGCCGCTGCCCGGCCGCCAGCCGGCGTTGCCGGCCGTGGGCCAGGACCTCGTCGCGCACCTCCGCCGGCAGCAGGGCGAACGAGGGGTTGCCCAGCAGCGTCCGCAGGTGGCTTGCCGATACCTCGGAAGGGGTAGTCATGAGTACTCCTACAGCGTCCTCGCATTGCAAATACCTAACAGTCTCCCGCGGTATCGCGCCGCACTATTTTCCAATGACCGTCGTGGCGCCATGAGCCGCCCGGCGGGCATGCCCTGCCCGCCCCCGCCGCTTGTACTCCGCGAGAGACGCCAGAACAAGAATAAGCAGGAGACACCGTGATGAACGCCCCTCTGCCCCACCCGAGCGTCAGCCTCGACGACAAGTTCGAAACCCGCGAGGGCTGGATCTACCTCACCGGCACCCAGGCCCTGTCGCGCCTGCCGTTGCAGCAGCGCTGGCGCGACCAGGCCGCGGGCCTGGACACCGGCGGCTTCATCTCCGGCTACCGCGGCTCGCCGCTGGGCCGCTACGACATGGAGCTGTGGGCCCAGCAGGCGCGCCTGGAGGCCAACAATATCCACTTCATGCCGGGGGTCAACGAGGACCTGGCGATCACCGCGGTGTGGGGCTCGCAGTACGTCGGCCTGCTGCCCGGTTCGAGCGTGGACGGCGTGTTCGGCATCTGGTACGGCAAGGGCCCGGGCACCGACCGCAGCGCCGACGCCATGCGCCACCTGGGCAGCGCCGGCACCCACAGGCACGGTGGCGTGCTGGCCATCGCCGGCGACGACCACGGCGTCAAGTCCTCCTCGGTCATCAACTTCTCCGACCCGATCTTCATCGCCGCCGGCCTGCCGATCCTCTACCCGTCGAACACCCAGGAACTGCTCGACCTGGGCCTGCACGGCTTCGCCATGAGCCGCTTCTGCGGCTGCGCCGTGGGCTTCAAGGTGCACAACGACGTGGTCGAGGGCGGCGGCTCGGTGCGCGTCGGCCCGGACTCGCCGCGCATCGTCCTGCCCGAGCTGCAGGTTGCCCCGCACCTGGGACCGCAGGGCCTGAACATCCGCACCTTCGACATCCCGCTGATGGGCGAGGAGCGCCTGGTCAACCACCGGCTGCCGGCGGCCGTGGCCTATGCCCGCGCCAACCGCCTCAACCACCTGTTGCAGGAGGTGCCCGGCGCCCGGCTCGGCGTGCTGTCGGCCGGCAAGTCGTACCAGGACGTGCTGCAGGCCCTGGCCGGGATGGGCCTGGACGAGGCGCGCCAGCGCGAGCTGGGCCTGCGCATCGGCAAGGCCGGGCTGATCTGGCCGCTGGACCCGCAGTTCGTCCGCGAATTCGCCGACGGGCTGGACGCCATCCTGGTGGTCGAGGAAAAGCGCGGCATCCTCGAAGACCAGGTCAAGGGCATCCTCTATGACCTGGCGCTGCCCAACCACCCGCGCGTGGCCGGTAAATACGAAGCGGCCCAGGCCTTCGCCCCCGAGCATGGCGAGGCTGTGCTGCAAGGCTGGGGCGAGCTGTCGCCGACGCAGGTCATGCACGCCATCCACGGGCAACTGCGCAAGCTGCACCCCGAGTTGCCCGACATGGCGCTGCCGCCGGCCACCAACAAACTGCCCGGCCTGCCCGACCCGGCCGCGCCCAACCGCAACCCCGGCTTCTGCTCGGGCTGCCCGCACAACCGCTCGACCCAGGTACCCGACGGCTCGCGGGCCATGGTCGGCATCGGCTGCCACGCCATGGCCGTGCTGCACGACCCGGTCAAGACGCCGCCGATGTTCGCCCAGATGGGCGGCGAAGGCATGCACTGGCTGGGCCAGCACCGCTTCACCCGGGAAAAGCACGTATTCGTCAATATCGGCGACGGCACCTACTTCCATTCCGGCTTCCTGGCCATCCGCCAGGCCATCGCGGCCAAGGCCAACATGACCTACAAGGTGCTGTTCAACGGCTTCGTCTCCATGACCGGCGGCCAGCCCATCGACGGCGAGCTGACGGTGCCGCAGGTGGTCACCGAGCTGATGGCCGAGGGCGTCCGGCACATCTTCGTGCTGACCGACGACCTGGCCAAGCACCCCGCCGGCAGCCTGCCGGCCGGCGTGCCGCTGCTGCACCGCACCGAACTCGACGCGGTGATGCTGCGCTGCCGCGAGATCGAAGGGGTGTCGGTGATCGTCTACGACCAGCCCTGCGCCACCGAGCGCCGGCGCCTGCGCAAGCGCGGCAAGTGGGCCGACCCGGCCAAGCGCAGCTTCATCAACGCGGCCGTCTGCGAGGGCTGCGGCGACTGCTCCAGGGCCTCCAACTGCCTGTCCATCGAACCGCTGGAAACCCCCTTCGGGCGCAAGCGCAAGATCAACCAGAGCTCGTGCAACAAGGACTACTCCTGCGTCGAGGGCTTCTGCCCGAGCTTCGTCACCGTGCACGGCGGCAGGCTGCGCAAGACGCGCACCGCGGGCGTGGCCGCGGCGGACTTCCCGGCCATCGCGGAACCGGCGCTGCCGGCGCTCGCCGGCGAGTTCTCGCTGCTGATCACCGGCGTCGGCGGCACCGGCGTGGTCACCATCGGCCAGGTGCTCGGCATGGCCGCGCACATCGAGGGGCTGGCGGTCTCGGTGCTGGACGTCACCGGTCTTGCGCAGAAGTACGGCGCGGTGATGTCCCACGTGCGCATCGCCGCCGATGCGCAGCGCCTGCATGCCACGCGCATCGCCACGGCCGAAGCCGACACCATAGTGGGCTGCGACCTGGTGGTGACCGCCGGCGACGAGGCCTTGCTGCGCGTGCGCCCCGGCCGCACGCGGGTGATAGTGGCGAGCGACCTGGTGCCCACCAGCGACTTCGCGCGCAACCCCGACTGGAAGATGGATGCCGGCGCGCTGGTCGAGCGCATCCGCCAGCGCTGCGGCGACGGCCAGCTGCTGGCCATGGAGGGCCTGCGCATCGCCGCGCAGCTGATGGGCGACAGCATCGCCGCCAACATGTTCATGCTCGGCGCGGCCTGGCAGCTGGGCAGCGTGCCGCTGTCCCACGCGGCCATCATGCGCGCGCTGGAACTCAACGCCGTGCAGGTCGACTTCAACAAGGCCAGCTTCCTCTGGGGCCGCCGCGCGGCAGTCGACCTGCAGGCGGTGGAACGGGCCGCCTGCGCCGGCGAGCCGGTCGCCCCCGCGCCGCGCATCGACATGTCCCTCGACGCCATCGTCCAGCGCTCCATGGCCTACCTGGCCGAGTACCAGAACAAGGCCTATGCCCGGCGCTACAAGGCCCTGGTGGACCGCGCCATGGCAGCCGAGCGCGGGCAGGGCCTGGGCGAGCGCTTCAGCACGGCGGTGGCGCGCTACTACTTCAAGCTGCTGGCGATCAAGGACGAGTTCGAGGTAGCCCGCCTCTATGCTTCCGCCACCTTCAGGCAAGAACTCGATGCTGTGTTCGAGGGCGACTACAAGGTCCACTTCAACGTCGGCGCCTGGCCCTTCGGCGGCCTGGACCAGCACGGCAAACCCTACAAGAAGGAAGTCGGGCCCTGGCTGCTGAAGGCCTTCGGCCTGCTCAAGCACTGCAAGGGCCTGCGCGGCACCCTCCTCGACCCCTTCCGCAACAGCGCCGAACGCCGGCTCGCGCTGCGCCTGCTGGCCGAGTACGAGCGGGAGATCGACGGGCTGATCGCCAGCCTCGATGCCGGCAACCTCGACACCGTCGTCGCCCTGGCTTCGCTGCCGGAGAAGATCCGCGGCTATGGCCACGTGCGCCAGCGCCATGTCGAGCAGGTGGAAAAGGAACGCGCCCAGCTCAAGGCCTCGCTGCACGACACCGCCCGAGCGCCCGCCGCTCCCCGCTAGGAGACGATCGCATATGGACCCCATAGTCGAGGCGCTGCGCGCCATCGTCGGCGACAACGGCGTGCTCTGCGCGGCCGATCTCGCCAGCCGTTCGGCCGGCGCCTTGCGCGCCGACCACCTGCGGGCGCGGGCCCTGGTGCGCCCGGCCAGCACCGGGGAAGTCGCCGCCGTGCTGCGCTGGTGCCACCAACGGCAGTTGCCGGTAGTACCCCAGGACGGCCTGACCGGCCTGGTGCGCGGCGCCGATGCCGGGCCCGGCGAGATCATCCTGTCGCTGGAGCGCATGCGCGCCATCGAGGCCATCGACCCGCAACAACGCACCGCCACCGTACAGGCCGGCGTCACCCTGCAGGCCCTGCAGGAAGCCGTGGAGGCCCAGGGCCTGCTCTACCCGCTGGACCTGGGCGCGCGCGGCAGCGCCACCCTGGGCGGCACCGCCGCCACCAACGCCGGCGGCACCCGCGTGCTGCGCTACGGCATGACCCGCGACATGGTGCTGGGGCTGGAGGCCGTGCTGGCCGACGGCACCGTGGTGTCGTCCCTGCGCCCACTGATCAAGAACAACACCGGCTACGACCTCAAGCAGCTGTTCATCGGCAGCGAAGGCACCCTGGGGGTGATCACCCGCCTGGTGCTGCGCCTGCGCGAGAAGCCGCTGGCCAGCCACACCGCGCTGCTGGCGGCGCCGGGCTTCGATGCCGTGGCCGGCCTGCTGCGCCACATGGACCGCGCGCTGGGCGGCTCGCTGTCGTCCTTCGAGGTGATGTGGCAGTCCTTCTACCGCCTGGTGACCACGCCGCCGGCCAGGAGCCTGCCGCCGCTGGGCCAGGAGCACCCCTTCTACGTGCTGGTCGAGGCCCAGGGCAGCCAGCGCGAAGCCGACGGCCAGCGCTTCGAGGCCGCGCTCGAAGCGGCTCTGGAGCAAGGGCTGCTGAGCGACGCGGTGCTCGCCCGCTCCGATGCCGATGCGCAGGCCTTCTGGGCGCTGCGCGACGACGTGGAACAGGTGATGCGGCACGGCATGCCGCTGGGCTTCGACATCTCCCTGCCGATCGCCGAGATGGACGGCTACGTGCGCCAGGTGCAGCAGTTGCTGCTCGCGGAAGCCAAGGCGCACTGGCTCTACGTGTTCGGCCACCTGGGCGACGGCAACCTGCACCTGGTCGTCACCCTGCCCCACGCCGACCTCGAACGGTTCAAGCCGCGCATCGAGGCGCTGGTCTACGCGGAACTGCGGGCGCGCGGCGGCTCGGTATCGGCCGAGCACGGCATCGGGCTGGAGAAGAAGCCCTGGCTGTCGATCACCCGCAGCCCGCAGGAACGCGCGCTGATGGGCGCGATCAAGCGCGCGCTGGACCCCGCCGGCATCCTCAACCCGGGCAAGCTGCTCGACGGCGGCGCGCCATGACCTGCATCACCTGCATCGAGGACCTGCGTGCCCTGGCCCAGCGCCGCGTGCCGCGGATGTTCTACGACTACGCCGACTCGGGCTCCTGGACCGAGAGCACCTACCGCGCCAACCAGGCCGACCTGCAGCAGTTGCTGCTGCGCCAGCGCGTGGCCATCGACATCGACCGGCGCAGCACCGTCACCACGCTGCTCGGCCAGCGCCTGTCCATGCCGCTGGCGCTCGCCCCGGTGGGCGCGCTGGGCATGCAGCACGCCGACGGCGAAATCCTCGCGGCACGGGCGGCGCGGACCTTCGGCGTGCCCTTCACGCTGTCCACCATGAGCATCTGCTCCATCGAGGACGTGGCCGAACACGCCGGCCCCGGCTTCTGGTTCCAGCTCTACGTGATGCGCGACCGCGCCTTCGCCCGGCGCCTGGTCGAGCGCGCCAGGGCCGCCGGCTGCACGGCGCTGGTGCTGACCCTCGACCTGTCGCTGGTGGGCCAGCGCCACAAGGACCTGAAGAACGGCCTGACCGATCCCTCGCGCATGAACCTGCGCCAGCTGCTCGACGTGACCAGGCACCCGCGCTGGGCGCTGGGCATGGCCGGCACGCCGCGGCGCGCGTTCGGCAACGTGGTCGGCCACGCGCCCGGCATCGACAGCATGGCCGACATGGCGCGCTGGCGCGGCGGCGAGCTGGACCCGTCGCTGAACTGGGCCGACGTCGCCGAAATCCGCCGCTGGTGGGACGGCCCGCTGTTGCTCAAGGGCATCCAGGACGTCGACGACGCGCGCAACGCCGTGGCCCACGGCGCCGACGCCATCGTGGTCAGCAACCACGGCGGCCGCCAGCTCGACGGCACCCAGTCGAGCATCCGTGCGCTGCCGCCGATAGTCGAGGCGGTCGGCGCGCAGACCGAAGTCTGGATGGACGGCGGCATCCGCAGCGGCCAGGACGTGCTCCGCGCCCGCGCCCTTGGCGCGCGCGGCTGCCTGCTGGGGCGCGCCTTCGTCTACGGCCTGGGCGCCCTCGGCGAGGCCGGCGTGAGCCGCGCGCTGGAGATCATCCACAACGAACTGAGCCTGAGCATGGCCTTCTGCGGCCACACCGACATCGAGGCCGTCGGCCCGAGCATCCTGCTGCCCCCGTGCCCCTGGCCGGGGGCCAGCGCCCTCCCGCACGGCCCGCTCCATCCGGGACGGGACGCGCGGCTACCCACCGGAGACCTGTCATGACCACGCAAACCCCCATCCAGCGCCTGGAGCGCCTGTTCGCGCTGCAGAAAGCGGCCTTCGCCCAGGACATGTTCCCCAGCGCCGAGACGCGCATCGAGCGCATGTCGCGCATCGTGCCGATGATGTACAGCTACCGCACCAGGATCCACGAAGCGCTGGTGGCGGACTTCGGCAGCCATTCGGGCGCGGCGGCGGACCTCACCGAAATCCTGTCGATGGTCGAGCGCGTGCGCTTCGACTGCGCCAACGTCCAGCAGTGGATGAAGCCCATCGCCAAGCCGGTCGACCCCGCCACCCAGGGCGAGTCGCTGGCCTACGTGCAGTACAGCCCCAAGGGCGTGGTGTGCAACATGGCGGCGTGGAACTTCCCCTTCGACGTCGGCATCGGCCCGCTCATCGACATGCTCGGCGCCGGCAACCGGGTGATCCTCAAGCCCTCGGACCTCACGCCCAACAGCGGCGCCCTGCTGCAGGAAATGTTCGCGGCCTACTTCGCCGAGGACGAGGTCGCGGTGGTCAACGGCGACCTGGAACTGGCCCGGCACTGCGCCACGCTGCCCTGGGACCACCTGCTGTTCACCGGCGGCACCGCGGTGGGCCGCGAGATCATGAAGCGCTGCGCCGAGAACCTGGTGCCGGTCACCCTCGAACTGGGCGGGCGCAACCCCACCATCGTCGGCCGCGACAAGCTCGGCGACGCGCAGACGCTGGCGGCCATCGCCGGCA
Organism: Pseudomonas sp. M1; assembly: GCF_022760135.1. Classification (NCBI taxonomy): domain Bacteria; kingdom Pseudomonadati; phylum Pseudomonadota; class Gammaproteobacteria; order Pseudomonadales; family Pseudomonadaceae; genus Pseudomonas; species Pseudomonas sp. M1. Next base: position 3,137,977 of record NZ_CP094343.1, on the reverse strand, counting down.
TCAAGGCCATCAAGCGCGGCCAGCTGTGCATCACCGTCGACCACCTGCTGGTGCCCGAGGAGGGCCTGCAGGACTTCGTGAAGGCCTTGAGCGAAGTGATGCAGCACAGCTTCGGCCACGACAACGGCGCCAGCAGCGCCAGCGGCATCATCAACCAGCGCCACGTCGAGCGCCTGCAACGCCTGCTGGAGGACGCCCAGGACAAGAGCGACCAGGTGATCCGCATCGGCCGCGAGATGGATGCCGGCGCCCGCGACATGCCCTTCCACATCGTGGTCAACCCGCGCGACGACGCCCAGGTGGTGCGCGAGGAAATCTTCGGCCCGATCCTGCCGGTGCAGACCTACAAGAGCACCGACGACCTCATCGCGCGCATCAACCAGGGCGACACGCCGCTGGGCATCTACCTCTTCAGCGACGACCCGGCGCTGCGCCAGGCGATCGCCACGCGCACCCGCTCGGGCGGCGTGTGCTTCAACATCGCCGTGATGCAGGGCGCGCTGGCGTCCATGGGCTTCGGCGGGGTGGGCGCCAGCGGCATGGGCCGGCACCACGGCGAGGAAGGCTTCCGCGAGTTCTCCAACCCGCGCGGCTTCTACGAGCGCCGCGCCGGCGGCAGCTTCGAGCTGATCACGCCGCCCTACGGCGCCGCCACGCGCCAGCTGATCGACACGGTGGCCTATCCGCAGGTGGCAGCTGCGCTGGGGCTGGAGCCGTGACCTGCACAGCGCGTCACGCCTGACGGCCGGCCCCGGCGACCTGCCGCCGGGGCACCGTCCTGCGCACCGAGCCTCGCCCGAAACGCGCCGCCGCTGGCGGCACCATGGGGGAACCCAGCATGAAAGCACCTTGGAATACCGGGGCGGCGCTGCTGCTCGCGGCTCCGCTGGCCTGGGCGGGCGGCCCGGCGGCGGTCGACGCCCAGCGCCTGACTGCCGCCGACAGCGAGCCCGGCAACTGGATGAGCACCGGCCGCACCTACGGCGAGCAGCGCTATTCGCCGCTGGAGCAGGTCAACGAGCAGAACGTGGGGCAGCTGGGCCTGGCCTGGGACTACGGGTTCGGGCTGGACCGCGTGGTCGAGGCCACGCCTCTGGTGGTGGACGGCGTGATGTACACCACCAGCGCCTACAGCATCGTCCACGCCCTGGACGCGCGCACCGGCAAGCTGCTGTGGCAGTACGACCCGGGGGTCTACCGCGGCATCCAGGGCTCGGGCTGCTGCGACGCGGCCAACCGCGGTGTGGCGGTGTGGAACGGCAAGGTCTACGTGGGTGTCTACGACGGCCGGCTGGAGGCGCTGGACGCGCGCAGCGGGCAACGCGTCTGGTCGGTGGACACCGTGCTCGACCACGCGCGCAACTACACCATCACCGGCGCCCCGCGCATCATCAAGGGCAAGGTGGTGATCGGCAACGGCGGCAGCGAGTTCGGCGTGCGCGGCTACGTCACCGCCTACGACGCCGAGACCGGCGCGCAGGCCTGGCGCTTCTTCACCGTGCCGGGCGACCCGGCGCAGGGCGACGAAACCGACACCATCGGCATGATCCGCAAGACCTGGTTCGGCGACCAGTACTGGAAGCAGGGCGGCGGCGGCACCGTGTGGGACTCGATGGCCTACGACGCCGAGCTCGACCTGCTCTACCTCGGCGTCGGCAACGGCTCCTTCTGGAACTACGGCCAGCGCTCGCAGGGCAAGGGCGACAACCTGTTCCTCTCCTCCATAGTCGCGGTCCGCCCCGACACCGGGCAGTACGTCTGGCACTACCAGACCACGCCGGGCGACGCCTGGGACTACACCGCCACCCAGCACATCATGGTCGCCACCCTGGCCATCGACGGCAAGCCGCGCAAGGTGGTGATGCAGGCGCCGAAGAACGGCTTCTTCTACGTGCTGGACGCGGCCACGGGCAAGCTGCTCTCGGCCGCCCAGTACGCGCCCAAGGTCAACTGGGCCAAGGGCGTGGACCTGCACAGCGGCCGGCCGATCGTCGACCTGGAGGCGGCCGACTACTGGAGCAAGGGCGAGACCAAGCTGGTGTTCCCCGGCTCCCAGGGCGCTCACAACTGGCACCCGATGAGCTACAGCCCGAAGACCGGCCTGGTCTACATCCCCACGCAATCGACGGCCGACATCCTCCACCCGAAGGCGAAGATCGACATACCCGCCAAGGGCCAGTGGAACTCCGGGGTAGAGCTGCCGCCGATGCCCAGGGACAAGAAGAGCATCGACGAATTCGCGCGGATCTACACCGGCAAGCTGCAGGCCTGGGACCCGCTGCGGCAGAAGGAAGCCTGGTCGGTGCCCTACGCGCAGATCGCCAACGGCGGCACCCTGGCCACCGCCGGCAACCTGGTGTTCCAAGGCACCCACGATGGCCGCCTGCTGGCCTACGCGGCCGACAGCGGCAAGCTGCTCTGGCAGCGCGAAGTCAGCAGCGGCGTGGTGGCCGCGCCCATCACCTACAGCGTGGACGGCGAGCAGTACGTGACCTTCAGCAGCGGCTGGGGCGGCGCCTACCCGATCACCCTCGGCGCCCTGTCCGAACGCACGCGCACCGTGCCCGACGCCCGGGTGTTCACCTTCAGGCTCGGCGGCAACGCGCCCATGCCCGAGGTCAGGCGGCGCGCCCTCGTACTGCCCGAACCGCCGCCGCTGAGCGCCGACGCGGCCACGGTGGCGGCCGGCGACCAGCTGTTCCGCGAGCACTGCGGGGTGTGCCACGGCCTGGGCGCCTTCAGTGCCAACGTGATTCCCGACCTGCGCTACATGACGGCGCAGACGCACAAGGACTTCCAGGGCATCGTCGCCGGCGCGCGGGCCGGCCGCGGCATGCCGCCGTTCGCCGGGCGGCTGGCGCCGGAGCAGGTGGAGCAGATCCGCGCCTACCTGATCGAGCGCGCCCACGACCGGCGCGCCGAACTGCAGGCCGCGGGCAAGCCGCCATCGGGCACCTAGGGTCGCTGGGCTAGCGGTCCGGCCGCTCCTGGGCCAGCGTCTGCAGGGCGTCCGGGCGCAGCAGCAGGAGCTGGCCGTAGCGCTGGCGGATCAGGCCCTGCTGCTCCCACTGCTTGAGCACCTGGTTGACGCGCTGGCGGGTGGCGCCGATGAGCTGCGCCATGGACTCCTGGGACAACCGCAGGTCCAGGGCCACCCCCTGCGCCTCCTTCGTCCCGAAGGACTCGCTCAGCCCCAGCAGGCGCCCGGCCAGGCGCTGCTCCAGCGACTGCGTGGAAAAGGCGGAGAAGGCCACCAGCATGGCGCGCAGGCGCGACACCTCCAGGTCCAGCAGCATGCGCACCAGCGCCGGGTGCCGCTCGCACAGCTCGCCCAGGGCCAGCGGGCTGATGTGCAGCACCTGGGAGGGCTCGTGGGCATGGGCGTCGTGCAGGCGGTTGCTGTGGTCGAGCATCGACACCTCGCCCAGCCAGCTGCCCGGCTCGTAGAAGTTCAGCACCGCCTCCTGGCCGTCGCGGGTGGTGTTGCTCAGGCGGATGATGCCCTGCAGCACGATGTACAGGCCATCCGGCGGCTCGCCGCAGCGGAACAGCTGCTGGCCGGTGTTCAGGGCACGCACGCCGGCGCGGGCCAGCATGTCGTCGCGAACCTGTTCCGGCAGGCCGCCGAACCAGGGGCTGGCCAGCAGCACGGCGAGATGGGACTCCGACAACATCGAGGGGAAGGTCACGCCTGAAGGCTCCATGGAATCCGGGACGTTGCTCCCATTATTCGGCCGACGGGCGAGCCAGCACAAGGCGCATCGACGGCCTCCCCCAATCGGCCGCAAAGGGGGGACCGGGCGCCAGCAGGACGGACGTCAAATTCAGGACAGTCGCCGCACCTCGCCACGCCTTAGCCTCGGGCGCTCCACCACAACATCTACAAGAACACCTACAAGAAGGAATGCCCCATGGCCCACGAACTCGCCCTCCCCCATGTCCGCGACCAGGTGAGCGACGAAGAATGGCAACTGCGCGTCAACCTCGCCGCGTGCTACCGGCTGGTCGCCCTGTTCGGCTGGACCGACCTGGTCTTCACCCACATCAGCGCCCGCGTCCCCGGCCCCGAGCATCACTTCCTGATCAACCCCTACGGCCTGCTGTTCGACGAGATCACCGCCTCCAACCTGGTGAAGATCGACCAGGACGGCAACAAGGTGATCGACAGCCCCTACGACGCCAACCGCGCCGGCTTCGTCATCCATAGCGCCATCCATGCCGCGCGCCACGACATCCAGTGCGTGCTGCACACCCACACCCGCGCCGGCGTCGCGGTCAGCGCCCAGGAATGCGGCGTGCTGCCGATCAGCCAGCAGTCCACCTTCGTGCTCTCCTCGCTGGCCTACCACGACTACGAAGGCGTGGCCCTGCGCGACGACGAGAAGCCGCGCCTGCAGGCGGACCTGGGCAACAAGCTGTTCTTCATGCTGCGCAACCACGGCCTGCTCACCGTCGGCCGCAGCGTCGCCGACGCCTTCCTCAACATGTACACCTTCGAGACCACCTGCCAGATCCAGCTGGCGGCCCAGGCCGGCGGCCAGCTGGTGCAGGTCGATCCGCAGATCATCGACGGCGTGGCCGAGGTGGTCGACAAGCAGACCGGCGGCCAGGGCGGCGACTTCGTCTGGCCGGCGCTGCTGCGCAGGCTCAACCGCATCGACACCAGCTATCGCGACTGAGGAGCCAGCGATGAACACCACTCCCTGCATCGCCCTGTCGCGCCAGGTACCCGATGCGCTGTTGGGAAGCCTGCGCGAAAGGGCCGAGCTCCGCATGCCCGAACGCGGCCTCCCGGATGACCTGGGCGAGCTGCTGAGCGGGGCCGACTACGCCCTGGTGCTGCCCGCCGACCGCATCGACGCCGCCCTGCTGGAGCGCTGCCCGCGCCTGAAGGTGCTGAGCACCGTCAGCGCCGGCTTCGACCACATCGACGTGGCCGCCTGCACGGCCCGCGGCATCAGCGTCTGCAACACCCCCAAGGCGGTCGCCGCGGCCACCGCCGACCTCGCCTTCGGCCTGCTGCTGGCCGCGGCCCGGCGCATCGTCGAGGCCGACGCCTTCGTCCGCGGCGGCGGCTGGCGCGCCGACTCCTCGCCGCTGTTCGGCCAGGACGTGCACCACAAGCAACTGGGCATCCTCGGCCTGGGCAGCATCGGCATGGAAGTGGCCAAGCGCGCCCGCGGCTTCGACATGGACGTCACCTATTGCAACCGGCGGCGCCTGCCGGTGGAGGAAGAAGTCCGGCTCGGCGTGCGCTACCTGGACTTCGACAGCCTGCTGGAGCAGAGCGACGCGCTCATCCTGCAGCTGCCCTACAGCGCCGCCACCCACCACATCATCGGCGCGCCGCAGCTGGCGCAGATGAAGCCCGAGGCCATCCTGATCAACACCGCCCGCGGCGGCCTGGTGGATGAAACCGCCCTGGCCACGGCCCTGCGCGAAGGCCGGCTGGCGGCGGCCGGGCTGGACGTCACCGAAGGCGAGCCGGCGGTGAACCCGGCGCTGCTCGGCCTGCCCAACCTGGTGCTGTCGCCGCACAACGGCGCCTCCACCCGCGAGACGCACAAGCGCATGACCCTCGAGGCCTTCGACAACCTGCTCGACGCCCTGCAGGGCGCGCCGCTGCGCAACTGCATCAACCCGCAACCAACAGAGGAATGCTGCCCATGAGCGTGCATTGCGTAGTCGTGTCCTGGCTGAAAGAGCCGGGCAACCTGGAACACATCGCCCAACTGACCGCCGCCTGCGAAAGCCTGCGGCAGATCCCCGGCGTCAGCGAAGTCCGCTTCGGCCCCCGGGCCAACCTGGGCGGCGTCGGCTCGGACGACAGCTTCGATTTCGCCATGATCATCAGTTTCGAGTCGTTCAAGGCGGCCCAGGACTATGGGCCCCATCCCAACCATGTGCAGGCGGCACAACTCACCGTGCAACTGGCGGAGCGGTTCCAGAGTTTCTATTTCGAGACCTGAGTTAATCGCGGACGGAGTCCGTTCCTACGGCGCCTGGCACAGGGGTCGACCGTAGGAGCGGACTCCGTCCGCGATTTGCGCGCAGGGCGCGCTCCTGCAGTCCAGGGAGGCATGGTGTGTTTCCTGGGAGCGAGCTTGCTCGCGAACAGTTTCCCGGTGGCGTGGATGTTGGGTGCAAGAGCGCCCTCTCCCCAACCCTCTCCCGCAAGCGGGAGAGGGGGCTGTCCTGAGCGATGCGTCGGTCAGGCGCAATCCTCCCACCCTCGTCATTCCCGCGAACAGCGCTTGCGCTGCCTTGGCTTGGGTGTTTCTGCGCCGCTCCGAGTCTGCCCGACCGTCTTGTTTCGCCCCCTCGGGCGAGTCCCTTTTGTCAATCGCCACAAAAGGAACCAAAAAGGCTTGCCCCGACATACGGGCCCGATGGAGCCGGGCTACCCTCGCGAATTCCCCCGCCACGGAGGCCCGCCCCGAGGGTACGTCCCTGTAGCCCATCGGGGCTCTCGCGACATCCATGTCGCATGACCTCCTGAGCGCGGGTTTCGCTCGGCCTTCTGAAGGGGCGTTTCGGAGTGCGCGGAGGTTTCTCTGGAAGTCTCAAGAGCAAAAGCCAGAGCGGACGCGCTTTTGCTTTTCGTAGGAGCGAGCTTGCTCGCGAACCCAGCAGTCACTGGGTTATTCCCCTTCGGGCCAGCGCAAGCGCTGTTCGCGATGGAGCCGCGTCCCGCATTCGCGGGAATGACAGGGGTCGTGAGGAGTATCAGGATGACTCTTGATTCCCCGTCCACTCCGAACGGCCCCCTCTCCCGCTTGCGGGAGAGGGTTGGGGAGAGGGCGCTCTTAACCCCAGCACCCACGCCACCGGGAAACACTGTTCGCGAGCAAGCTCGCTCCTACAGGAAACACCCCCCGCCAACCTGCAGGAGCACAACGCGAACGGCGGACACAACAGCCTCAAACCACAACTGCTTATCCCCCACGCCAACCACCCCATAACCCCCATGAATCCTCCACCCTCCACGCCGCTGATCACGCCAGAACCCCCGCCCCAGAGCCCCTCCAGCCCCCGCTTATCAGCCTTTGGCACGAACGCCAGCCCCCACCATCGGCACTTTCTCCAAGCCGCAAATTCCGGACAGTTCATACAAGCGCCGCAGCCTCACCATGCTTGCAAACAATAAGGAGACACCAGCAAGTGCAAACCCCCTGGACTCGCTCATACCCTGCCGGCGTGCGCTGGAACACCGATCTCTCCGGCCTCAGCGTGCTGGACATGCTCGATGACTCGGTGCGCCGCTGGGCCGACCGCCCGGCCATCGACTTCATGGGCCGCAACATCGACTACCGCGAACTCGCCTCGCTGATCGACCGCGCCGCCAAGGGCCTGCAGGACCTGGGCGTCGGCCCCGGCGTCCACGTCGGCCTGTACCTGCCCAACGTGCCGCAATACGTCATCACCTTCTTCGCCATCCTGCGCGCCGGCGGCACCGTGGTGAACTACTCGCCGCTGGATGCCGGCGAGGTGCTCGCGCACAAGATCGAGGACAGCCGCACCGACATCCTCGTCACCCTCGACCTCAACAGCCTCTACCCGCTGATGGCCCGCCTGCTCGACAGCACCCGCCTGCACACCCTGGTGGTCGGCTCGCTGGGCGAGTTCGGTGCGCAGCCGCGGGAGATCCGCGCCCGCCTGCAGCAGGAGGGCCAGCTCGCCCAGGTGCACTACAGCGAGCAATGCCTGCCCTTCGAACAGTTGCTGGACAACGAAGGCGACTGGCAGCCCCACGCCCTGCCGCCGCTGGACGAGGCCCTGGCCGTGCTGCAGTACACCGGCGGCACCACCGGCCTGCCCAAGGGCGCCATGCTGACCCACGCCAACCTCGGCGCCGCCGCGGCCCAGGTGATGATGATCAACGTCGACAACGACCAGCGCCTGCACGAGGGCCGCGAGAGCATCCTGGTGGTGCTGCCGCTGTTCCACGTCTACGCCATGGTCGGCTGCCTGCTGTTCCCGGTGGCCGCGGGCGCCGAAATGCGCCTGCACACGCGCTTCGACGCCGGCGCCGTATTGCGCGACATCCACGACAACCGGGTGAGCTGCTTCCCCGGCGTGCCGACCATGTTCACCGCCCTGCTCAGCCACCCGCAGGTCAGCGAGTACGACCTGCGCTGCCTGAAGATCTGCGCCTCCGGCGGCGCCCCGCTGCCGGTGGAGCTGATGCAGCAGTTCAAGGCCCTGACCGGTTGCCAGATCACCGAGGGCTGGGGCATGACCGAGACCTGCACCGGCGGCACCTTCACCCCCGCCGAGCGGCCCCAGGCCGGCTCCTGCGGCGTGCCGCACATCGGCGTGGACATCTGCTTCCTCGACCTGGAGGACCCCGGGCGCAAGGTGCCGCCGGGGCAGAACGGCGAACTGGCCATCCGCGGGCCGAACATCATGCGCGGCTACTGGAACAACCCCCAGGCCAGCGCCGAGTCCTTCACCCACGACGGCTACTTCCGCACCGGCGACGTCGGCTACATGGACGCGGACGGCTACATCTACATCGTCGACCGCACCAAGGACATGCTCCTGTGCGGCGGCTTCAACGTCTACCCGCGGGTGATCGAGGAAGCCATCTACGCCCACCCGGCGGTGGAGGAAGTCATGGTCCTGGGCATCCCCGACGCCTACCGCGGCCAGTCGCCCAAGGCCTACGTCAAGCTGCGCCCCGGCCACCCGGCCTTCGACCTCGACGCGCTCAAGGACTTCCTCAAGGACCGCCTGGGCAAGCACGAGATGGTGCAGGCCCTGGAAATCCGCGCCGACCTGCCCAAGACCGCCGTGGGCAAACTGTCCAAGAAGCTGCTCAAGGACGAAATCGCCGCCGCTCAAGCGAGCGCCGGTAACTGAACCCGTAGTACCCCCGTACAAGGAAACTGCCATCATGCCCGCCGCTTTCTACGAGTCCCTCACCGCCCCCTTCCGCCGGCACCCGGTGGAGCGCCGCCCCTCGCCCATGCTCTGGGCACTGGAGTCGCGCGCCCTGCTGGAATGGGCCTCGATCCCGGCGGCCATGCCCTGGCTGCTGCTCAACGTGCCGCGCGGCGATGGCCACAGCGTGCTGGTGCTGCCCGGGCTGATGGCCAACGACTGCACCACCCTGCCCCTGCGGCGCTTCCTCGACAACCGCGGCTACGACACCCACGGTTGGGGCCAGGGCCTCAACCGCGGCCCCAGCCGTGGCGTGGTCGAGCGCCTGCTGGCACAGCTGCAGGAGCTGCACGAGACGTCCGGGCGCAAGGTCAGCCTGATCGGCTGGAGCCTGGGCGGCATCTTCGCCCGCGAACTGGCCCGCGCCATGCCCGGCAGCGTGCGCCAGGTGATCACCCTCGGCAGCCCGCTGTACGGCCCGCCGCAGACCAGCACCAACGCCTGGGAGCTGTACCGCCTGGTGCGCAGCTTCAATCGCGAGAGCGAGGAGCGTGGCGAAGAGGCGCCGCCGGTGCCCACCACCTCCATCTACAGCCGCGCCGACGGCATCGTCGGCTGGGGCGGCAGCGTCGAGCGCCGGGGGCGCCTGACCGACAACATCGAAGTCAACTGCGCCAGCCATATCGGCCTGGGCGTACACCCACTGGTCTGGTACGCCATCGGCGACCGCCTGGCGCAAGCGCAGGACCAGTGGCGGAAGTTCCGGCCGCGTGGCCTGAAGCGCGCGCTCTATCCCTTCCACGCCCCCCGGCGCTGAGGGGAACACCGGCCCGGCGGCAATGGGCCTTGCGAGTACTTTCCCTGCAACGACAAGAACGAAGGTTGGTGATGCAATGAAACATTTGAGCGGGATGGACGCCTTGTTCCTACACATGGAATCGGCCGAGATGCCCACACACGTCGGTTCGCTGCATGTGCTGCAACTCCCCGAGGGCTATGACGGCGACTTCTTCGAGGAGGTCAAGCAGTACCTGACCGGGCGCCTGCACCTGGCCACGGTCTTCACCCGCAAGCTGGCGTTCATGCCCTTCGACCTGTCCGACCCGGTGTGGGTGGAAGACGAACAGCTGGACCTGGAGCACCACATCCGCCACATCACCCTGTCCAAGCCGGGCAGCAACCGCCAGCTGCAGCAGGCCGTGGCGCGCAGCCACGCCAGCCTGCTCGACCGCAGCCGGCCGCTGTGGGAAGTCACCATCATCGACGGCCTGCGCAGCGGCGAAGTGGCGCTGTACGCCAAGGTGCACCACGCCAACGTCGACGGCCAGGCCGGCATCGAGCTGGTCCGCTCGCTGTTCGACGACGTGCCCAGCGGCCGCGTCATCCCGCCGGCGCAGCCCAGGCTGCGGCGCAACCAGTACCAGCTCGGCGTCGCCGAACTGGCCGGGGCGGCCATCGGCAATGCCGGCCGCCAGTACGTCAAGCTGGCGAAGATGCTGCCGGACATGCTGCGCGCCGGGCGCAGCATGCTGCCGGTGATCGGTGACGGCAACCTGCGCAACTGGCGCAGCCTCGACCCGCGCAAGCTGCTGGCCCCGCGCACCCCGCTGAACGTGGCCATCACCAACCAGCGCAGCTTCGCCGGGCGCACCGTGCCCCTGGCCGAGATCAAGGACATGGCGCGCCAACTGGACGTGAGCTTCAACGACGTGGTCATGGCCACCGTCTCCGGCGCCCTGCGCCGCTACCTCAAGGCCAGCGGCGAGCTGCCGGAGAAGCCCCTGACCGCCGCCGCGCCGGTGAGCCTGCGCGCCCCCGGCGACGACACCGCCAACAACCAGGTGAGCATGCTGGTGGTCGACCTGGCCACCGACGAGGCCGACCCGCTGCAGCGCCTGCAGCGCATCAACGCCTCCTCGACGCAGCGCAAGGCGGCGATGAACAAGTTCCGCTCGGCCATCCCCATGGACTTCCCGATCTTCGCCGCGCCCTGGCTGCTCTCCGGCATGGCCGCCATGTACGGCCGCTCGCGCCTGGCCAACTGGATGCCGCCGCCGGCCAACCTGGTGATCTCCAACGTCACCGGCATCCCCGCCCAGCTGTACTTCGCCGGCGCCAAGGTGCTGTGCTACTACCCGGTGTCCATCCCCTCCCACGGCATGGCGCTGAATGTCACCGTGACCAGCTACCACGACCGCCTGGACTACGGCCTGATCGCCTGCCGCCGCGCCCTGCCGGACCTCAACGACCTGGGCGACCACCTGCTGGCCGAACACCGCCGCCTGCTCGAACTGGCGCGCAAAAAGGCCGCCGCGGCCGCGCAGGACAAGGGCGGCGACAAGCCGGCCAGCCAGAAGCACAGCGCCGCCGTCAAGGCCGTCGCCAGCAAGCAGGGCGAAGCCGCAGACAAACCGGCAGCCAAGGCCGGGAACCCCGCCAAGGCGCTGCCCAAGGCCCGGCCGGCGGCCCCGCCGCGGCGCAAGGCGAACGGCGCCGCGGCGCAACAGCCCAGCCCCGCGCCGCAGCCGGCAGCGGCCGAAGCCACACAGGTCCAGTGATCCCGGCGCCGGCCCGCCGCGCGGCGGCCCCACGAGGGCCCCGTGGCGGCGGCCGGTAACCCGCGGTAGACCCCACCCCGGAGCCTCGCATGTCCACAGTCATCAGCGCCCCCGCCGCGGCACAGGCCGCCCTGGCGCCCCAGGGCGACGCCGAAGCCGTCTACGGCAAGATCACCCGCCGCCTCATTCCCTTCCTGTTCATCTGCTACCTGCTGAACTTCATCGACCGCGCCAACATCGGCTTCGCCCAGTTGCAGATGAAGACCTCGCTGGGCTTCAGCGACGCCGTCTACGGCCTCGGCGCGGCCATGTTCTTCGTCGGCTACGTGCTCTTCGAAGTGCCCAGCAACATGCTTCTGCAGCGCATCGGCGCGCGCCTGACCATCATGCGCATCATGCTGCTCTGGGGCCTGGCCTCCAGCGCCACCCTGCTGGTCACCACACCCACCCAGTTCTACGTGGTGCGCTTCCTGCTCGGGGTGTTCGAGGCCGGCTTCTTCCCCGGCATCGTCCTCTACCTCACCTTCTGGTACCCGCCGCAGCGCCGCGCCCGGGTGCTGGCGTTCTTCTGCATGGCCCAGGTGGCCGCGGCCTTCATCACCAGCCCGGTGTCGGGCTGGATCCTGAAGAACCTGCACGGCGCCCACGGCTGGGAAGGCTGGCAGTGGATGTTCTTCATCGAGGGCATGCCCACGGTGCTGCTCGGCCTGCTGGTGCTGTGGCTGCTGCCCAACGGCCCGCAGGACGCCAAGTGGCTGACCCCGGACGAGCGCGAACTGGTGCGCCAGGGCGTGCAGGGCACCACCGGCGCCGACGTCGACGGCGGCGGCCACGGCAAGGGCGCGCTGGCCGCGGCGCTGCGCGACCCACGGGTCTACCTGCTGGCCTTCGGCGCCTTCGTCTCCGGCTGCGCCGGCTACTTCCTGGCCTTCTGGACGCCGACCATCATCCGCGAACTGGGCGTGGCCGACCTGCAGCTGGTCGGCCTCTACGCGGTCATCCCCAACGTCTTCGCCCTGTTCGCCATGTTCTGGTACGGCCGCCGCTCCGACCGCCGCGACGAACAGCGCCTGCACTGGGCCTGGGCCTTCGTCGTCGCCGCCGCCGGCTTCCTCCTGCTGGCCTGGGCCATCGGCAACGGCAGCCTGGCCTGGACGCTGGTCGCCATCAGCACCGGCGGCTCGGCCCTGGTGGCGGCCACCCCGGTGTTCTGGGCCATGGTCACCCGCTACCTGGCGCGCGAACGCGCCGCCGTCGGCATCGCCCTGGTCAACACCCTGGCCAGCGTCGCCGGCATCAGCCCGGCCGTGGTCGGCGCCATCAAGACCCGCACCGGCAGCCTGGACGATGCCATCTACCTGCTCTGCGCGCTGTTCGTGATCGCCGCCCTGGCCATGGCCCTGGGCATGCGCAAGGCCCTGGCGGCGCCGCAGCAGCCGGCCTGAACCGGCCCCGAGGAACAGACATGTCATCGCCGATCCACGCACCCGCCTGCTTCGCCCTACGCTACAGGCATGCCCGTGACCCATTCCTCGCCGCCGCCCGCACAGGAGCCCCCGCATGAACGATTCGCTGCACCTGCTCGACGCCACCGCCCAGGCCCAACTGGTCTACCGCGGCGAAGTCACCCCGCTGGAACTGGTGGACGCCGCCATCGCCCGCATCGAAGCGCACGACCCGGCGCTCAACTCGGTGATCTGGCGCCAGTTCGAACTGGCCCGCGAGCGCGCCCGCGGCCCGCTGCCCGGCGGCCCCTTCCGCGGCGTGCCCTTCCTGCTCAAGGACCTGGCCGGCGGCGCCGAGAGCGGCCAGCCGCTGTCCTACGGCAGCCGCCTGGGCCTGGGCAACCGCGCCGACCACGACACCGAGCTGGTGCGCCGCTACCGCAGCGCCGGGCTGATCACCGTCGGGCGCAGCAACACCCCGGAATTCGGCATCACCCCCACCACCGAGCCGGCGGCCTTCGGACCCTGCCTCAACCCCTGGAACCTCGGCCTCTCCGCCGGCGGCTCCAGCGGCGGGGCCGCCGCCGCGGTGGCCGCGCGCCTGGTGCCCATGGCCCACGCCAGCGACATCGGCGGCTCCATCCGCATTCCCGCCTCGGCCTGCGGGGTGTTCGGCCTCAAGCCCAGCCGCGGGCGCAACCCGGCCGGCCCCAAGGTCGGCGAAGGCACCGGCGGCCTGCCCGCCGAGCACTGCTGCTCGATCTCGGTGCGCGACAGCGCCGCCCTGCTCGACGCCACCTCGGCGCCGGACTACGGCGCGCCCTACGTGGCCCCGTCCAAGACCCGCCCCTACCTGCAGGAAGTCGACGCGCCGCACCGCCGCCTGCGCATCGGCCTGCTGCGCACCCCGCTCACCGGCGTCGCGGTGCACCCCGACTGCCTCGCCGCGCTGGAATCGGCCGCCCTGCTCTGCAGTGGCCTGGGCCACGAGGTCACCGACGAGGCGCCGACGGTGAGCGACATGCCCGCCGTCGGCCAGGCCTTCGCCCGGCTCTTCGTGGTGTCCGCGGCGCTGCACCTGCGCAGCCTGGAGCAACAGGTGGGCCGCCAGGCCGGCGAGCACGACATCGAGCCGCTGACCCGTGCGGTGGTCGGCCTGGCCGGCCAGGTCAGCGCCACCGACTACGTGCTGGCCCAGCGCACCCTGCAACGCATGGCGCGGGAGATCGCCGCCTTCCACGAGCACTACGATCTGATCCTCAGCCCGACGATGGCCTGCCCGCCGAGCGCCATCGGCGAACTGGCCTTCCGCGAGGGCGAGTCCATCGAGGCCTTCTTCGCCCGCTCGGGTCCCTTCGCCGCCTTCACCTCCGTGTACAACGCCACCGGCCAGCCGGCCATGAGCGTGCCGCTGCACTGGACCGCCGGCGGCGCGCCCATCGGCGTGCAGTTCGCCGCGCGCCTGGGCGACGAGGGCACCCTGTTCCGTCTCGCCGCCGAGCTCGAACGCGCGCGCCCCTGGGCCTCGCGCCTGCCGCCGCTGCGCGGCTGAGCCGGCAGCACATCCGCATCAGCGCCCCGGCAGCCCGGGGCCAGGAGTTCCGCAGATGAATTCGCACCCCAACCTCCACGCCATCGCCAGCCGTCCCGCCCCACGCCCCCTCAGTGGCGCGCTGCCGCTGCTGCCGGCCCGCCACGTGGCGCGGCCGCGCCTGCTGCAACGCCTGCTCGGCGGACGCCAGCGGGTGAGCCTGCTGCACGCCCCCGCCGGCTTCGGCAAGAGCGTGCTGCTCAACGAATGCGCGCGCCAGGCCGGCCCGCGCGGCCGCGTCGCCTGGCTGGACCTGCGCGGCCGGCCGCTGCAGGAGGGCGACTTCCTCAGCCGCCTGGCCATAGTGCTGGACCTGGACCCCAGCGCGCGGAACTGGCAGGAAGACCTGCAGCGCCTGCTGGAGGGCAGCGCGCAGCCGCTGTGGATCGTGCTCGACGACTACCCGCGGCAGGGCGATGTGCAGCTGGACGCCTGCGTGGCCCGCCTGCTGGAGACCAGCGCCAGCGACATCCGCTGGTGGATCGGCTCGCGCCGCCGCCCGGACTGGAACCTGCCGCGCCTGCTGCTGCAGGGCGAGCTGCTGGAGCTGGATGCCAGCGACCTGGCCCTGGACCACGACGAACTGGAGCACCTGCTGCGCAAGCAGCAGGCCGAGGCGAGCGACGGCGACAGCGTCGACCTGCTGAGCCACAGCGCCGGCTGGCCGGCGCTGCTCGGCCTGCTCGCCCTGCAGGGCCGCATGCGCTGGCCCGAGGCCGGCGGCGGCCTGCTGCACGACTATCTGCGCCGCGAGGTGCTCGCCCCGCTGCCGGCGCAACTGCGCGGCGCCTTGCGCGTGCTCAGCCACCTGCCCCGCTTCAAGGCCGGCCTGTGCCGGCACCTGGGCTCGGTCGGCGAGGCGGCCTTCGCCCAACTGGGCCAGTTGCAGCTGCTCCGGCGCCTGGACGAGAACTCGGGCTGGTTCGCCGTGTGGCCGCCGCTCGCCGAGCTGCTGCGCCAGGAACAGGACGACGCGCCGCCCACCGTCGCCCTGCTGGAAGCCAGCCAGTGGTTCGCCGAGCACGGCGACCTGCGCCAGGCCACCCAGCTGGCCCTGGCCGCCGGCTCCATCGAACGCGCCGTGGCCTTGCTGCAGGACGCCAACAGCGACCAGATGATGGTCGAGCACAGCGCCGTGCAACTGCTGCGCTGGCGCGACGAACTGCCCGCCGGCCTGCTGCAGTCCAGCCCCAAGCTGATCCTCCTGGAAACCTGGGCGCTGATCATCTGCGCCCGCCTGGACGAGGCCATGGACTGCCTGCAGGCGCTGGCGCGCTTCCTGCCGCGGCCGGACGCCCACCGCCAGCGGCTCAGCCTGGCGCACTACCAGTCCATCCTCGGCGTGCTGCAACGCCAGTTCGCCCTGCCCGATGCGCGGCGCAACTGCAGCGACGCCCTGGAACACCTGGAGGAGCACTACTGGGGCCAGCACATCCTCTGCCACCAGGCCCTGGCCCAGCAGGCCATGGTCGAGGGCGACCTGATCGTCGCGCGGCAGCACTGCCAGGCCGGCCTGCGCCTGTCGCGGCGGCACGCCAGCCTGTGCTTCGAGGCCCTGCTGAGCGTCGAGCACATCCACCTGCTGGCCCTTTCCGGCGAGCACCACCACGCCCTGGACTACGCCGAGCAGATGCTCGCCGAGCTGCGCAAGGGCACCCACGGCGGCCCCATGAGCGCCCGCCTGCACGTGCTGCGCGGCGAACTGCTGACCCTGCGCGGCGAGGACGTCGCCGCCGAAGCCGCGCTCCAGCAGGGCCTGCGCGAGGCCGAGGAATGCCAGGACGCCTACCTGCTCTATGCCTACCACGCGCTGATCAGCCTGACCTGCGAGCGCGGCGAGGTGGAACGCGCCCACCAGCTGCTGCTGGCCGCCGAGCGGCGCATGCAGCGCCTGTGCATCCCCGAGATCCGCTACCGCGAAGTGCTGCGCCTGGCCCGCGCCCGGCTGTGGCTGGCCAGCGGCGAACCGGCCAAGGCCCGCGACGAGCTGTTCGGCGTGCTCGCCGAGCTGCGCCTCAACCCGCTGCTGGCGCCCACCGGCTTCTACGACCTGCAGTACCGCGTGCGCCTGCTGCTGGCCCAGGCCCATGGCGAGCTGGGCGAAACCACCCGCGCCAGCCAGGAACTGCTGGCCCTGCAACGCGACTGCCAGCGCCTGGGCCTGCGCAGCCTGGCCTGCGAAAGCCAGCTGCGCCTGGCCGAGGCCCTGCACGGCCTGGACCCGGCCGCCGCCGAGGAACACCTGCGCGAAGCCCTGCAGGACTGCCGCCGGCTGTCCCTGCTGCGCCCCCTGGCAAGGCTGCAGCGCAAGGACGCCAACTGGTCGCGGCAACTGCTGGCGCAACTGCCCACGGCCCCCCAGGCCCAGCCCACCGCGGCCCCCGCCCCGGCGCCGACGGAAATGCTCAGCCAGCGCGAACTGGAAGTGCTGGAACTGATCGCCCAGGGCTGCTCCAACCAGGAAATCGCCGAGCAGCTGGAAATCTCGCTGCACACGGTGAAAACCCACGCCCGGCGCATCAACATCAAGCTGGAAGTGGAAAGACGCACCCAGGCGGTGGCAAGGGCCAAGGCGAGTGGGTTGTTGGCTTGACGGGGGGTCTTGGTGGGTGTTTTTTCCTGGGGGATCGGCGCACTGGGGTTAGTCCGCTCCCTCTCCCCAACCCTCTCCCTGAAGGGAGAGGGAGCTAGACCGTGCCGAGAGAAGGAATGGTTTCAGCCAGTAATCTCTGTGCCAGCCGGCTAACGCCGAAACACCAACGCACACCGAACGGTCCCCTCTCCCTTCAGGGAGAGGGTTAGGGAGAGGGCGCTCTTAAACCCAACACCGCAGCCACCGACAAACTCCATCGCGGACAAAGTCCGCTCCGTTGTTTCTGGGTTCCCGCATTCGCGGGAACCCAATAAACAGTTACCCCTACGGCACAGCCAGGCACGGCCTCTCGTAGGAGCGAGCCACCCTCTGCACCGCTTTTTCCCACCCCACCTGAACCTACCCCCAACCCCGCCCCGGCACATACTATCAACCGGATCAGCGAGGCCAATCGCCCCGCTGCCGATCTGCAGCCTCCGCCGCCCCAACCCCGGTCGCACCCGGGATGGGTGCGGCGGCTTTTTTCCCGCAACTGTACTGGTAGCGCCCCATCGCCCGGCGCTAGAGTGCCTGCTGCGCAACGGGAAAAGAGAACGCCATGGGCCAGCCACTGACCTTCGACGCCACCGACGGCTACCCGCTCCGGGGCCGCCTCTGGCGCCATGCCGAAGCGGCGGCGCAGCCGCGCCCGCTGGTGATCGTCAACCCGGCCACCTCGGTGCGCAGCGACTACTACGCACGCTTCGCCGACTACCTGCACGGCCAGGGCTTCGACGTGCTCTGCTACGACTACCGCGGCATCGGCGGCTCGCGCCCGGCCTCGCTGCGCGGCTTTTCCGCAAGCTGGCTGGACTGGGGCCGCCTGGACTTCGAAGGCGCCCTGCAATGGGCCGTCGCCAACGCCCCGCAGCAACCCATCCAGGTGGTGGCGCACAGCGTCGGCGGCTTCCTCGTCGGCCTGGCCCCTTCCAACCACCTCATCCAGCGCGTGTTCAGCATGGGCGCGCAGTTCGCCCACTGGCGCGACTACCACCCGCAGCGGCGCCTGCGCATGCTGCTTAAGTGGCACCTGGCGATGCCGGTGCTCAGCGGCCTG
The DNA here is from genome assembly GCF_022760135.1 of Pseudomonas sp. M1. Taxonomy (NCBI): domain Bacteria; kingdom Pseudomonadati; phylum Pseudomonadota; class Gammaproteobacteria; order Pseudomonadales; family Pseudomonadaceae; genus Pseudomonas; species Pseudomonas sp. M1. Next base: position 3,119,811 of record NZ_CP094343.1, on the reverse strand, counting down.
TTCGGCTACTTCCCGGCCAAGCGCCTGGGCTGGATGGAAGACACGCCCCACGGCGTGGTGCGCGACTGGACGCACCGCTCCCCACGCTTCGAGGACGCCTACCGGCGCGGCCCGCGGGCCATGTCGGCGGAAGAACGCAGGCGCCTGGCCGAAGGCTTCGCCGGGCTGCGCGGCGACACCCTGGCCCTGAGCGTGACCGACGACGAATTCGGCACCGGCCCGGCCATCCAGCGCCTGCTCGACTACTACCGCAACAGCCGCTGCCTGCACCTGCGCCTGCCGCCCCGGGCCATGGGCTTCGCCAGCATCGGCCACTTCGCCTTCTTCCACAGCCGCTTCCGGGACAGCCTCTGGCCCATCGCCCTGCGCTGGCTGCGCGACGGCGAACTGGACGACAGCCTCGCCGCCTACCTGGTACAGCCGGCCCGGCGCCATCCGACGCCCGCCTGACAGCGAAATTCCCCAGGTAAATCAAGGCACTGCCCGACCGAAGGCAGTGATATCCCCTGGCCATTACACAAGACTGTCACATGGCTTTCATATGCTCTGCGCGTCCGAAACCCGCTCGCCAGAGCATCACAGCAGTCCGTGGTAGCCCGTGATGAAGACACTCCAAGCCCTCCTCGGCCGATTCGCCCGCTGGGAGCCCCTGCGGCGCCTGCGCATCGGCCAGCGTACCCTGCTCTGCTTCCTCTTCAGCGCGGCGCTGCTGGGAGGCGTCGGCGCCTATTGCCTGTACCAGATGGCGGCCATCCGCGCCCAGGGCGAGGCCATCGACAGCGACCAGCTGCCGAGCATCGCCCTGGCCGACAGCATCGCCCTCAACCTCGCCCAGCTGCGTGTGCGCTCCATGCAGCAGGTGGCCAACCCCGATCCCATGGTGCGCAGCGGCAACAAGGTGATCATCGAGCAGTTGGCCCTGGACATCGAACAGGAATTCCGCGACTACCAGGCGCTGATCAGCGACGACACCGAGCGCGGCGCCATCGAGGCGCTGCACCAGGCCTTCGGCCAGTTCATCCAGACCATCCGCGAGGAACAGCAACTGCTGGAGCAGCAGAAGCTGGACGAGGCGCGCACTCTGCTGATCGCCAACATCGACCAGCAGGGCGAAGCCATCGACACCCAGGTGCAGCTGCTGCGCGAGCTCAACCGCCAGGCCGCGGACAGCGCCACCAGCGCGGCCGCCAGCGCCTATGCCCAGGCCCTGCGCATCGTCTGGACGGCCCTGGGCGGCGCCCTGCTGGTCACCCTGCTGCTGGCCTGGCGCCTGACGCGCAGCCTGGTGCGGCCGCTGGCCGAGGCGCTGCAGGTGGCCGAGCGCATCGCCGGCGGCGACCTCAGCCAGGGCGTGCACAGCCGCGGCCGCGACGAGGCGGCGCAGCTGCTGGAGCGCCTGGGGCGCATGCGCGACAACCTGCAGGGCACCATCCGCCAGATCGGCGAGGCCGCCGAACAGCTGGCCACCTCCAGCGAGCAGATGAGCATGGTGATGGACGAAGGCAGCCGCGGCCTGCACCAGCAGCACGGCGAGATCGACAACGTCAGCCGCGCCATGAGCCAGATGAGCGCGGCGGTGGGCGACGTCGCCGAGCACGCGCAGAGCACCGCCGCGGTGGCCCGGCGCTCCAACGACGAGGCCCTGGACGGCCAGCGGCAGCTGGCCACCACCCTGGGTTCGCTGCGCGAGCTGGGCGCAGGCGTGCGCCACGCGGCGCAGCAGGCCCAGGGCCTGGCCGAGCAGACGCTGAACATCAGCAAGGTGCTGGACGTGATCCGCAACGTCGCCGAGCAGACCAACCTGCTGGCGCTCAACGCCGCCATCGAGGCGGCCCGCGCCGGCGAGGCCGGGCGCGGCTTCTCGGTGGTGGCCGACGAGGTGCGCGCGCTGGCCAAGCGCACCGGCGACTCCACCCGCGAGATCGAACAACTGATCGGCGCCATCCAGCAAGGCACCGGGCGCACCGTCGAGGCGTTGCAGCAGAGCGCCGAGCAGGCCGAGCACACCCAGGGCCAGGCCAGCGCCGCCGACCGCGCCCTGGCGCAGATCATCGAGGCCGCGCGCAGCATCGACGAGCGCAACCGGCGCATCGCCGAATCGGTGGAACACCAGGCCGCCATGGCCCGCGACATCGAGACCAACCTGGGCAACATCCGCGACCTGTCCAACCAGAGCGCCGCCGGCTCGCAGCAGACCAGCAGCGCCAGCCACGAACTGTCGCGCCTGGCCGTGGACCTCAGCGGCCTGGTGCAGCGCTTCCGCCTGTAGAAACGACCGTGCGCCGACCTGCTCTTCGTAGGAGCGAGCTTGCTCGCGAACGGAAGGTACCGGTGACTTCGGCGTGTTCGGCTGACTCCGCTCCCTCTCCCTAACCCTCTCCCTGAAGGGAGAGGGGACCGTTCGGAGTGCGTTGGTGTTTCGGCGTTAGCCGGCTAGCACGAAGTTGCCGACTGACGCCAAATCCATTCTCGGCACGGACAAGCCCCCTCTCCCTTCAGGGCGGGGCGCGCAGCCGAGGGCTGGGGAGAGGGCGCTCTTGCACCCAACACCGTAGCCACCGGTAAACTCCATTCGCGAGCAAGCTCGCTCCTACGAAAAGCGCATCGGCGCGGTCGGCAAGACTCTTGCGCCTGGGGTATGCCCATCTGTAGGAGCGCGCCCTGCGCGCGAATCGCGGGCAAGGCCCGCGCCTACACGAAAAGACCAGGTGCCATGACGCCGGATTTGCCCCGGATCAACCCCTTTCGAGCCGCAGCTGGCCTAGACTTGTCCTATCGACACAATGGATAAGGCCCACCCATGGACTCCTTCGGCGTCACCCTCGCAGTCATCATCTTCGGCATGTTCATGCTCGGCATCGGCTTCACCATCCGCGAGCGGGGCGCGGGCGTGCTGCTGATGTGGGTCGGCGTGCTGAGCATGCTGTCGATCATCACCTACCGCATCTACCTCGCCACCTCGGCGGTCTGAGCGCCGCGCCAGCCGTGCATCGCCCGGGCATAGCCGGCCGGGGCGAAGCGCAGGGTCACCCCCAACATCAGCAGCACCGACAGTGCCAGCAGCGTCCAGGAGGCCTGGAAGCTGCCGGTGGCGTCGCGCAGCCAGCCGGTGACGTAGGGAATGATGCCGGTGATGATGAAGCCGATGCCCTGCACGAAGGCCGCCAGGCTGCCCGCCGGGCCGGGTTCGGCCAGGTGGTCGAGGGTCAGCGTCAGGCTCAGCGCGAAGCAGGCGCCCAGGCCGTAGCCGATCAGCGCCACCCAGGCCGCCGGCAGCCCCAGGGGCGACAGCAGCAGGCCGGCGAAGCCGCCGAGCTGGATCAGCAGGCACAGGCACAGCCAGGGCCGGCGGTCCGCCGAACCACGGCTCAGGGCCGGCATGCTCAATGCGCCGAGCACCTGGAAAATGGTCATCAGGCCGATCAACTGGCCGCTGCCCTGGGCGCTCCAGCCCAGTTGCCGGTAGAACATCGGCAGCCAGGCCACCATGCTGGTGTAGCCGCCATTGATCAGCCCGAAGTACAGCGCCAGCAGCCAGGCCCGGCGGCTGCCGAAGAAGTGTTCGCCACGCCGCGCCACGCTGGGCACCGCCGCCTCGCGCGGGCGCACCAGGGCCCACAGCAGCAGCCCCAATACGGCCAGCACCACCCAGGCGCCCAGGCCCAGCTGCCAGTGCCCGGAGCCACCGGCCAGCACCGGCGCCAGCACCGCGGCGGTGCCGCCGCCGGCCATCAGCGAGGCCGAGTACAGGCCCATGGCCGCCGGCACCCGCTGCGGGAACCAGCGCTTGACCACCCCCGGCACCAGGGCCTGGATGATCGCCACGCCGGTGCCGGCCAGCACCGCGCTGGCGATCAGCGCCAGGCCGCTGTCCAGCAGCAGGCGCCAGGCGCAGGCCACGGCGATGGCCAGCAGCCCGGCGAGCATGCCGCGGCTCTCGCCCAGGCGCGGGCCCACCCAGGGCAGCGCCAGGGCGAACAGGCCCATGCACAGCACCGGCAGCACGGTCAGCAGCGACGCGCCCTGGAAGCCCAGCCCGGTGGCCTGGCGGATTTCCGCGAGCAAGGGGCCGATGGAAGTGAGGATCGGCCGCAGGTTGATGCCCAGCGCGACTATGACCAGCAGGCCGATCCAGCCGACCCGCGCCTTGTCGCCGCTCACCCCTGGTGCTCCCGCCAGAACCCGTAGAGCCCCTCCTCGTCTTCCGGGCGCAGCGGCTGCAGCGGCAGCGCCTGCCACTCCACCGGCTGCGCCATCTGCGCGTACACCGCCGCGGTGGACAGCCCGTAGGGCTCGCCGTCGGCGTTGGAATAGGCGTAGTAGGCGGCGCTGACGCCGCTCAGGTGCATGGCCGCCAGGCACATCGGGCACGGGTGGCCGCTGGCGTAGATCACGCAGCCGTCCAGGCGCGGGCTGCCCAGGGCGCGGCCGGCCTCGCGCATGGCCAGCAGTTCGGCGTGAGCGGTGGGGTCGTGGTCCAGGTGGATGCCGTTGGCGGCGCGGGCGAGCACCTCGCCGTCGCGCACCAGCACGGCGCCGAACGGACGGCCGCCGGCCTCGACGTTGGCCCGCGCCAGGGCCAGGGCTTCGCGCATGAATGCCAGGTGTTGCATGGGGAATCCTCCTCAGCGGGGCCCGTGCGGCGCCCCTTCGTCGAAAGGATTATCCCGGCATGACCTTCCATGGTGAAATTAAATGGAAAAATGACTTCCAGTGGATTTCCAAATGCTAGACCCGACCCTGCTGCGCAGCTTCGTCATGGTGGTGGACGCCGGCAACTTCACCCGCGCCGGCGAGTGGCTGCACCTTACCCAGTCCACCGTGAGCCAGCAGATCCTGCGCCTGGAGGAACAGCTCGGCTGCCGCCTGCTGGAGCGCGGCCGCCGCCAGGTGCTGCCCACCGAGGCCGGCGAGCGCCTGCTGGGCTATGCCCGGCGCATCCTCCAGCTCGGCGAGGAGGCCCGCGCCGCCCTCGGCGAGGAACACAGCGAGGGCGTGCTGCGCCTGGGTATGCCCGAGGACTTCGCCGGCGAGCGTATGATGCCGCTGCTGGCGGCCTTCGCCACGCACCGCCCGCGCCTGCGCCTGGAGGTCTCCAGCGGCCTCAGCCACGAGCTGCTGCGCCAGTACCGCAACGGCGAACTGGACCTGGCCCTGGTCAAGCAATGGGGCGCCGACAGCGACTGCCTGGCGCGCTGGCCCGAGCCGCTGTGCTGGCTGGACAGCGCCGCCAACCCGGCGGCCGCCCGCGAGCCGCTGCCGCTGGTGGCCTTCCCGCTCGGTGCGCTGTACCGCCAGGAGATGATCCACGCCCTGGAGGCCCAGGGCCGGCGCTGGCGCATCGCCTACGGCAGCGCCGCCCTGGCCAGCCTGTCGGCGGCGGTGGCCGCGGGCCTGGGCGTCAGCCTGCTGCCGCAGCGCTGCCGGTTGCCGGGGCACCGGGTGCTCACCGCCGCCGAGGGCTTCGCGGAAATCACCGGCCTGGAACTGGCGCTCTACGCCCGCGCCGACCTGCCCAGCGCCGGCCGCAGCCTGTGCGAGCAACTGCGCGAGCTGTGCGCGCCTCCAGGCAGGCGTCGAGCACGGAGGTGAGCAGCGCGATGGCGAGGATGGCCAGGGTCACGGGGATCACCAGCAGCGCCAGCCAGCCGCTGTCCAGCCCGGCCGGCGACCACCAGGGGCAGGCCGAACAACAGCGGGTCGTAGTCGATGCCCGGCTGCATGAGCATGGCGTACATGCCCAGGTAGCGCATGCCGGCGATGCCGCAGCCCCAAGCGCCAGTACCTTCAACCAGATGCATTTCCATGCCGGGGCGCCGCCGGGTTTGCCGCTCGTCGGCCACAACACCTAAGCTGAGCAGGTCCACTCCGCGAGGAACCCCCTTGGCGAACATCCTGCAATCCCTGGCCCTGCCCTGGCGCCGCCTGGCCAACCCCTATACGCGCTACCGCTACGCCGCCTGGATCCATTGCGTGCGCGTCGGCCTGGCGCTGCTGGCCTCCATCCTGCTGACCACCGGCATCGACATCCCCCACGGCCTCTGGGCCTCGGTCACGGTGCTGGTGGTGATGGGCGGGCTGGTGCACCAGGGCACCATCCGCGGCAAGTCCCGCGACCGCATCCTGGGCACCCTGCTGGGCGCCGCCGTGGGCCTGGCGATCATCCTGGTGCACAACCTCAGCGGCTCCAGCGTGCTGGTCTACCTGCTGATGTCGCTGGCCGGCGCCGTGGCCGCCTTCTACGCCATCCGCCGCCCCGGCTACGTGGCGCTGCTGGCGGGCATCACCATGTGCACCGTGGCCGGGCATGGCGACAACAGCATGACCGAGGGCCTCTGGCGCATGCTCAACGTGCTGATCGGCGTGGCCCTGGCGCTGGTCTTCGCGCAGATCTACCCGCTGCGCGCGGTCTACGTCTGGCGCTACCTGCTGTCGGACAACCTGCGCGCCTGCGCCCGCCTGTTCGGCCAGCTGAGCAGCAGCGCCGACCTGCGCGCCGAGCACTTCGCCAGCCAACTGGAGGAACTGGACCAGCGCCTGGTGGCCTCCCGCGCGCACCTGGCGCCGGTGGCACGGGAAACCGGCATGCCGCTGCGCGAACTGGAACTGATCCAGCGCGCCCACCGGGCCATCATGGGCACCCTGGAATCGCTGCTCGCCTCGCGCCAGTTCGCCGCCCAGGCCGGCGACATCGCCCCGCCGCCCGCCGACCTGGAGCCCATGCGCCAGGCCATCGGCCGCCTGCTGCTGCAATCGGCCCACGCCCTGAAGTTCAGCCGCACCTCGCGCCTGGTCCAGGAGTGCCAGGGCAGCGGCCACCTGCCGCCGCGCCCGCAGAGCCTGGCCGGCTCCTTCGAGGTACAGGGCTTCTACTGGCTGACCCTGCGCCTGTACGAGCAGGTGGAACAGCTCTCCGCACAACTGGCCGGCAGCGCCGCGCACTGGAACATCCAGAGCCGCGACCGGGTGCCGGCGCGGTGAGTCTTCGGGCGCTCGGTGCGGGTGCCGGGAAACTACAGCTCCAATTGCGCCGGCGCTATGCCGAGCGCACTGGCGATGCGCTGTCGCGCGAAAAAAATGACACGTCCGGCAAAAGGCAAGGTCGAAACAGGCGTCAGGTATTCCTGACCGCCCCGATCGGCATCGGGTGAAGCGCCATCCACGGACCCGCAGGCTCGCCCTGCCAAGGCCCTGCGCCCTCAGGTTCATGGTGAACCCATCCAGGAGACAGCCCCATGAAGAAGATCGCCCTCGTCCTCGCCGCCACCCTTGCCCTGCCGCTGGCGGCCATGGCCGACAGCAAGCTCTGCGACGCCAACCTGACGCAGTTGAAGGACTTCATCGCCACGGCCAGCAAGAACGCCACGGGCGTGAAGGTCAACGTGGTCCAGGAGCATATCGACCAGGCCGAGAAGGCCCGCGCCGCCGGCGACTACGAGTCCTGCGTGAACCACACCACCCAGGCGCTGCGCATCATCCGCAAACCGGCCAACCGCTGACCGGGTAGCCGGGGTGCGGGAGCGCTCGCCGGGCTCCCGTCACCCCGCGCCCGGGCATTGCACGCCGGGCGCCGTTTTTCGCCTCAACCGCAGTTGAGCCCGCGCACTATTTCGCTGTCGTCGACATTGATGTTCAGGCGCTGCGAGTTGTATTCCAGGGTCACCGCGTCATGGGGGTGCAGCGCGCGTGCGCTCTGCGCGCCGGAGTCGCGCCGGGCCTGCTCCACCAGCGCCTGGGACAGCGGCTTGCCGACCAGCGACTGCACCGCCCCGGCATTGCAGCGACCGGTTTCGGGCGCGGCGGCGGCCGGGGATTCGGCGGGCTTGTCGGCACTGCTGCAACCGGCCAGCAGGATGGCGCCGAACAGCATGGCCGGCAGGGCTCGATTCAAGGGCATAAAGCCTCCTTGGCTTGAGGGAAAACCGCAACCATAACAAGCCGCGCCGCAGCCGGCCCGGTTTTTGTGTTGCCGGCTGCATCGAATCGGCCCCGGAACGACCGTACGGCGCCCTTTACACAGGATTTACACAGCGCCGGTTACACTTTGCGGGAACAGAATGTCTTAGAAGTATCCGGCCCCCAGGCCGGGAATTTCAGGAGGTAAGACAGATGATTCGCCGGATCCCGCAACTCGCCCTGGTGTTGTGCGCGTCCTTCGCCCTGGCCGGGCAGGCATCGGCCAACAGCAATACCGATGCGGCGGCCATCGGCGCGGTGGTCGGCGCCGTCGTGGGTGGCGCTGTCGTCGCCGGCGCCTCCGCGCCGCCTGCCCCGGTCTACGTGCAACCTGCCCCGCCGCCGGCGGCCTACTATCCGCCGGCCCCGGTGTACTACGCTCCGCCGCCGCCTCCGGTGGCCGTGGTGGTGGCGCCGCCGGTGCGCTATTACCGGCCGGTGTACTACGGGCCGGCATACTATGGGCCGCGTTATTACGGGCCGCCCCATGGTTACTATCGTGGGTATCGGCACTGGTGATGGATGGATAGTGCCTGGGGTCTGGAAGAGCGCCGTTTCCTGTTGAAGGGAACGGCGTTTTTTCTGGGGCATCCGCTTTGGTATTTCGGTGAGGGTTGATTGCGAGCCCTACCCTCCGCGCCGGTCCTGACCTCGTCATTCCCGCGAACGCGGGACGCGGCTCCATCGCCACCACACCCATCACCTGGGGCCGATGGGTATCGCAAGCTCAACCCATCCTACGAAAAGCACCTCGGCGCAGTCGGCAAGACAATTGCGCCTACGGTTGCAGGGAAGCACGGGCGTAGGACTTTGTCCGCGATTGGATTCACCGGCCACGCCGGACGCCCCGGCGGCACGAACGGCCCCCTCTCCCTCCGGGAGAGGGCTGGGGTGAGGGCAACGGACTGCACCGCCACTCCGCTGCCAACCCTGTACTCCACTCCCCCGCAAATGCCACCCCAATCCCATTCCTGAAAAACACCCCGCCCCCCGATGGCCGTCCCGCCAGGCCGTGCCTATTCTTTGAGCATTCCGCCGCTTCGCTTACCGCCCCAGGAGGCCTGCATGGCCACGACCAGGAAGATGGGCCTCACCGGGCTGACCACCCTGGTGATGGTCAACATGATGGGCTCGGGGATCATCATGCTGCCCTCCAGCATGGCCCAGCTGGGTGCGGTCTCGCTGCTGTCGTGGGTGTTCACCGCCGTCGGTTCCATGGCCATCGCCTACTGCTTCGCCCAGTGCGGCATCTACTGCCCGCGCTCCGGCGGCATGTCCGCCTACAGCGAGGAGGCCCATGGCAAGTCGGCGTTCTTCCTCTGCTCGTACCTGTATTTCCTGTCCCTGGTGATCAGCAACGTCGCCATCAGCCTTTCCGCGGTGGGCTACCTGACGCCCTTCTTCCCCTGGCTGGGCAGCGGCTCGGTGCCCCTGCTCCTCGGGACCCTGGGGCTGATCTGGCTGACCACCCTGGCCAACTTCGGCGGCCCGCGGATCACCGGGCGGCTGGGCTCGGTCACCGTCTGGGGGGTGATAATCCCGGTGGCCGGGCTGGGCTTCTTCGGCTGGTTCTGGTTCCGCCCCGAGGTCTTCGCCGCCGCCTGGAACCCCAACGACCTGCCGGTCAGCCAGGCGATCACCGACAGCATCCCGCTCACGCTCTGGGCCTTCCTCGGCATGGAGTCGGCGGCGCAAAACTCCGACGCGGTGGACAACCCCAAGCGCAACGTGCCGCTGGCCTGCCTGCTGGGCACCCTGGGCGCGGCGGTGGTGTACGTGCTGTCCACCACCGTGATCCAGGGCCTAGTGCCGAACCCGGAGCTGGCCAACTCCAGCGCGCCCTTCGCCCTGGCCTATGCGCGCCTGTTCAACGACGGCGTGGGCAACCTGGTCATGGCCCTGGCGGTGATGGCTTGCGTCGGTTCGCTGCTGGGCTGGCAGTTCACCCTGGCCGAGACGGCCAAGGTCACCGCCGCCCAGGGCCTGTTCCCGCAGCTGTTCACCCGCGTCACCAACGCCGGTGCGCCCCTGGCCGGGCTGGTCACCTGCGCGGTGCTGCAGAGCCTGATCGCCCTGTCGACCATCTCGCCCAACGCCACCGCGCAGTTCAACAAGCTGGTGAACCTGGCGGCGGTCACCAACATCATCCCCTACATCACCTCGCTGACCGGGCTGGTGGTGATCCTCTACAAGGCCGGCGTCGGCCTGGAGCTGGTGCGCCGCAACACCGCCGTGATGCTGGTCGCCGCCTGCTACTGCTTCTACGCGCTCTATGCCTCGGGGCTGGAAGCGGTGTTCGGCGCGGCCCTGGTGATGGTGGTCGGCTACCTGCTGTTCGGCTTCATCGCCAAGCGCTTCGTCAAGGCCTACGAGCGCCTCGCCGCGCCGCCGGAGTCGCCATGAACCGCCTGCTCGCTCCCCTGCTCGCGCTGCTGTTGCTGGTGCCCGCCGCCCAGGCCGGCACCCTGGCGCGCATCCAGGCCAGCCATACCCTGACGCTGGGCTTTCTGGCCGACAACGCGCCCTTCTCCGAGGGCGACGAGCGCACGGCCAGCGGCTACGCCATCGACCTGTGCCAGGCGCTGGTCGCCCGCTTGCGCAGCGAGCCGGGCCTGGGCGACCTGCAGGTCCGCTACCGCCCGCTGCCCCTGGAGCAGGCCCTGGAAGCCGTGCACGGCGGCCAGGTCGACCTGTTCTGCAGCCCGCTGGTGGAAACCCTGCAGCGCCGCGAGAGCGTCAGCTTCTCGCTGCCGGTGTTCACCGCCGGCCTCGGGGTGATCCTCCGCCGCGACGCCGACCCCACCCTGCTGGCCGCGCTCAGCGGCGCCCCGCGCGAACGCACCCCGACCTGGCGGGCAACCATCAACCAGGGGCTGAACCGGCGCAGCTTCGCCGTGCTGCGCGGCAGCACCAACCTGCAATGGGCGCAGCAGCAGGTCCGCACCCTGGGCCTGCAGTCGCGCCTGGAGGAGGTCGCCAGCTACCAGGAAGGCGTCGAGCGTGTGCTGCGCAGCCAGGTGGACGCCTTCTTCGGCGAGCGCCTGTCGCTGCTCAACTACCAGGCCCGTTCGGCCGAAGGCGACCGCCTGCAGGTCTCCGAGCGCCTGTTCGAAGTGGCCCGCGTCGCCCTGGCCCTGCCCCGCGACGACGACGCCTTCCGCCTGCTGGTGGACCGCTCCATCAGCGAGACCCTGCGCGGCCCCGGCGGCGAGGCGCTGTACAGCCGCTACTTCGGCCGGCCCTCGGAACAGCAACGCATGCTGCTGCGCCTGTACACCCTGCCCTGAGGCGGCGCAAGGTCCAGGGGACAAGGCCTCGCCTGCCTGCGCAATCGGCTGGCAGGCCTCGCTGATCACCGGCAAGGCCCGGCCGGCGGAGGCGGACTACCGGGCGGTGGCTGAAAGCGTGAGCCGGCTGGTGCTGGGTGCCCTTGCCGTGGATGGTGCGCGGGGGCGGTTGCGGCCTTTTCCGCTTTAGTGGGCGGCGGGCTTTCGTAGGCCGCTCCGGGGCGCTCTTCGTAGGAGCGAGCTTGCTCGCGAATGGGGTTTGCCGGTGGCTACAGTGTTGGGTGCAAGAGCGCCCTCTCCCCAGCCCTCTCCCTGAAGGGAGAGGGGGCTTGTCCGTGCCGAGATAAGGAATGGTTTCAGCCGGTAATCACTGTGCTAGCCGGCTAACACCGAACTATCAGCATCTGCCCAACGCCCCCTCCCTGAAGGGAGAGGAGGCTTGTCTGTGCCGAGAAGAAGCCTGGCTTTAGCCGGCAATCTCTGTGCTAGCCGGCTGACTCCAGAGCATCAACCTCTGCCCAACGGTCCCCTCTCCCTTCAGGGAGAGGGTTAGGGAGAGGGAGCGGAGTCAGCCGAACACGCCGAAGTCACCAGTAAACCCCATTCGCGAGCAAGAACTAGGCGTCCCCCGCGCTCCTACAAAAAGCCACCAGGCACTACACGCCCCCCAGCAAAGCGCGACACCGCACAAAGCACAGCCTGAATCGACGCGCTGACGATGTTGGCATGGCAACCGGCGCCGAAGCGCGTGCCCGGCTCGCCCGGCCAGGCCACTTCCACCAGCGCCAGGGCCTGGGCGTCGGCGCCGCCGCCGAGGCTGCGTTCCTCGTAGCTGTCGATGCGGATCGGCAGGCCCAGGGCCGCCACGGCGGCGTCGATCGGGCCGTTGCCCACGCCCTGCAACTGGCGGCGGCCGTCGGCCAGTTCCACCTCCAGCACTATGCCCTGCCCGCCCTCGGCCTCGAACAGCCGGTGGCCGACGTAGGCCAGGGAGCCGCCGGGCCGCGCCGGGGCCAGGTAGGTCCGGGCGAACAGTTGCCACAGCGCCTCGCTGCTCAGCTCGGTCTCGCTGCTGTCGGCCTGGCGCTGCACGATGGCGCTGAACTCCACCTGCATCCGCCTCGGCATCACCACGCCGTGGTCGCGCTGCAGCAGGTAGGCGATGCCGCCCTTGCCCGACTGGCTGTTGACCCGCACGATGCTGTCGTAGGTGCGCCCCAGGTCCCGGGGGTCGATCGGCAGGTAGGGCACTTCCCAGAAGCCATCCGCGGCCTGGGCGGCGAAGCCCTTGGCGATGGCGTCCTGGTGCGAGCCGGAGAAGGCGGTGAACACCAGGTCGCCGACGTAGGGATGCCGTGGGTGGATCGGCAGCCCCGTGCAGGCCTCGGCCACCCGTGCCACGCCGGCGATGTCGGAAAAGTCCAGGCCCGGGTGGATGCCCTGGGTGTAGAGGTTCAGCGCCAGTGTCACCAGGTCGAGGTTGCCGCTGCGCTCGCCGTTGCCGAACAGGCAGCCCTCCACCCGCTGCGCGCCGGCCAGCAGCGCCTGCTCGGCGCAGGCCACGCCGGTGCCGCGGTCGTTGTGCGGATGCACCGACAGCACCACGTGCTCGCGGCGTTCCAGGCGCTGGTGCATCCACTCGATCTGGTCGGCGAAGACGTTGGGCGTGGCCACTTCCACGGTGGTCGGCAGGTTGATGATGATCGGCCTTCCGGGGCCGGCGTCCCAGGTGCGGATGGCGGCGTTGCACATGCGCAGCGACACCTCCAGCTCGGCCATGCAGAAGGTCTCCGGCGAGTACTGCAGCACCCATTCGGTCTGCGGGTGCGCCGCCACCTTCTCCTTCAGCAGTTGCACGTGGCGCACCACCAGTTGTTCCACTTCGTCCACCGACAGGCCGAACACCACGCGCCGCCATACCGGCGCGATGGCGTTGTACAGGTGCACGATCACCCGCCGCGCGCCGGCCACGGCGCGCACGGTCTCGTCGATCAGGTCCTCGCGCAGCTGGGTCATCACCATGGGCGTGACGTCGTCGGGGATGCCGCCTTCGTCGATCAGTTGGCGGATGATCTCGAAGTCGGTGCGCGAGGCGGCCGGGAAGCCCACCTCGATCTCCTTGAAGCCCAGCCGCACCAGCTCGGCGAACAGGCGCAGCTTGCGCTCGCGGTTCATGGGTTCGAACAGCGCCTGGTTGCCGTCGCGCAGGTCGGTGGACAGCCACACCGGGGCCTGGGCGATGGTCTGCGACGGCCAGCGGCGGTTGGGCAGGTCGATGGCGGGGAACGGGCGGTACTTGGTTTGTGGGTTCGCTTGCATGGTCTGGCCTCGAACGGGTGTTCGGGCCCAGCATAGGCGGGGCGCAGCCGTCCAACTTGCGCCAAAGGGTCCATCGTTGTCGCGAAAGGGTCATCCTGCGCTAAGCTCGCCCTTCCCCCGCAACGGACGCGCCCCATGGTCGACCACGCCAGCCTGCCCTACGAATCCCTGGAGATGCCGGTCACCGGCGTCGCCATCGACTACCCCAGCGGCCACGTGGTGCCGCCCCACAGCCACCCGCGGGCGCAGCTGATCTACGCCATCGAGGGCGTGCTGGTGGTGGAGACCCCGGCGGGGCGCTGGGTGACGCCGCCGACCCGCGGCGTCTGGCTGCAGGCGGGCGTCGAACACTCGCTGCGCATGCGCGGCGTGACGCGGGTGCGCAGCCTGTTCGTCAACCCCGACGCCATCGACGGCCTGCCGGTCGGCGACTGCGTGATCGACGTGTCGCCGCTGCTGCGCGAACTCATCCAGGCCGCCACCCAGGTGCCCGGGCGCTACGAAGGCGACAGCCGCGACGGCCGCCTGATGCGCTTCCTGCTCGACGAACTGCGCAGCCTGCCGGTGCTGCCCTTCCACCTGCCCTGGCCAGACGACGAGCGCATCGCCCGGGTCTGCCGCGCCCTGGCGGAAAACCCGGCGCAAGGCAGCAGCGCCGAGCACTGGGCCGAGCAACTGGCGATGAGCCCGAAGACCTTCCACCGCCGCTTCCAGCGCAGCACCGGCATCACCTTCGGCCGCTGGCGCCAGCAGGCGCGCCTGCTGCTCTCCCTGGAAGCCCTGGCCCAGGGCCTGCCGGTGCTGGAAGTGGCGCTGCAGCACGGCTACGACAGCCAGAGCGCCTTCGCCGCGGCCTTCCGCAGGCAGTTCGGCGTGGCGCCCTCGGCCTTCTACCGCTGACCTGGACGTAGGGCGCATAACCGTTCGCGGGTATCCGCCGATACACCACGGCCACAGCCAACGCCCAGGCCAACCCCGGAGCCGCCGGGAATCAAGGCCAAACGGCGGATAACGCCGTAGGCGTTATGCGCCTTACGCCCCGGCACCGGCGTTGCCCGATGTGCGGTCCCGCGCGGATGACGCCACCGGCCCCGGCGGGTAAGCTGCCGCCCCTCGTCCCACCCGCAGAAGAGGCCCCCATGGCTGACAACGACCTCACCTTCCTCCCCGACGCCGACCCGCAGTCGATTTCCTCCGACGTCGCCGGCTTCGGCGGCCTGCTGGTCTCCACCCAGATCCCCACCCGCGAGGACGGCAGCCTGGAGCTGGGCGGCATCGTCGAGCAGAGCGAATGCACCCTGCGCGCGCTGAAAAGCGCCCTGGAACGCGCCGGCAGCTCCATGGAACGCGTGCTGCACCTGACCATCTACCTCACCGACATGGCCGACCGTGCCGCCTTCAACGAGGTCTACCAGCGCTTCTTCGCCAAACCCTGGCCGGTACGCGCCGCCGTCGGCGTGGCCGCCCTGGCGGTGGAAGGCATGCGCGTGGAAGTCACCGCGCTGGCCGCCAAGGCCTGATGCCGCTGCGACGCCGCCCGGCACCCCGCCGGACGGCGCCGCCATCGGGCAGCGCACGGGTGCCGCGCCGGCGTTTCGCCGCTACAATGCGCGCCTTGCCGTGTCACGCCTGATGAAGAAGAAACCATGTCCCTGCCCAAGAACCATCTGGAACTGCTCAGCCCTGCCCGCGATGTGAGCATCGCCCGCGAGGCCATCCTGCATGGAGCCGATGCCGTGTACATCGGCGGCCCGAGCTTCGGCGCCCGGCACAACGCCTGCAACGAGGTGGGCGACATCGCCCGGCTGGTGGAATTCGCCCACCGCTACCACGCGCGCATCTTCGTCACCCTCAACACCATCCTCCACGACGACGAGCTGGAACCGGCCCGCGCGCTGATCCACCAGCTCTACGACGCCGGCGTCGACGCGCTGATCGTGCAGGACCTGGGCGTGCTCGACCTGGACATCCCGCCGATCGAGCTGCACGCCAGCACCCAGACCGACATCCGCACCCTGGGCCGGGCCAAGTTCCTCGACCAGGCCGGCTTCTCCCAACTGGTGCTGGCCCGCGAGCTGAACCTGAAGGAAATCCGCGCCATCGCCGACGAAACCGACGCGGCCATCGAGTTCTTCATCCACGGCGCGCTCTGCGTGGCCTTCTCCGGCCAGTGCAACATCTCCCACGCGCAGACCGGGCGCAGCGCCAACCGCGGCGACTGCTCCCAGGCCTGCCGCCTGCCCTACACCCTGAAGGACGACCAGGGCCGCGTGGTGGCCTTCGAGAAGCACCTGCTGTCGATGAAGGACAACAACCAGAGCGCCAACCTCAGCGCCCTGGTCGACGCCGGCGTGCGCTCGTTCAAGATCGAAGGGCGCTACAAGGACATGGGCTACGTGAAGAACATCACCGCCTACTACCGCCAGCGCCTGGACGGCATCCTCGCCGAGCGCCCGGACCTGGCCCGCGCCTCCAGCGGCCGCACCGAGCACTTCTTCCTGCCCGACCCGGACAAGACCTTCCACCGCGGCAGCACCGACTACTTCGTCAATGAGCGCAAGGTGGACATCGGCGCCTTCGACTCGCCGACCTTCACCGGCCTGCCGGTGGGTGTGGTGGAAAAGGTCGGCAAGCGCGACCTGATCGTCGCCACCGAGCAGCCGCTGTCCAACGGCGACGGCCTCAACGTGCTGGTCAAGCGCGAGGTGGTGGGCTTCCGCGCCAACATCGCCGAGCCGAAGGGTGAATTCGAGGAAGACGGCGAGAAGCGCTATCGCTACCGCGTCGAGCCCAACGAAATGCCCGAGGGCCTGTACCGTCTGCGCCCCAACCACCCGCTGTCGCGCAACCTCGACCACAACTGGCAGCAGGCCCTGCTCAAGACCTCCGCCGAGCGCCGCGTGGGCCTGGACTGGCAGGCCCGCCTGCGCGAGGAACGCCTGGAGCTGACCGCCACCAGCGAGGAAGGCGTGAGCGTCAGCGTCGCCCTGGACGGCCCCTTCGGCGTGGCCAACAAGCCGGAACAGGCCCTGGAGCAACTGCACGACCTGCTCGGCCAGCTGGGCACTACCCAGTACCACGCCGAGCGCATCGAGCTGGATGCGCCGAAGGCATTCTTCATCCCCAACTCGCAGCTCAAGGCCCTGCGCCGCGAGGCCATCGAGGCGCTCACCGCCGCCCGCGTCGCCGCCCACCCGCGCGGCAGCCGCAAGGCCGAGACGAACCCGCCGCCGGTGTACCCCGAGGCGCACCTGTCGTTCCTGGCCAACGTGTACAACCACAAGGCCCGCGAGTTCTACCACCGCCACGGCGTGCAACTGATCGACGCGGCCTACGAGGCCCACGAGGAAGCCGGCGAGGTGCCGGTGATGATCACCAAGCACTGCCTGCGCTTCTCCTTCAACCTGTGCCCGAAGCAGGCCAAGGGCGTCACCGGCGTGCGCACCAAGGTCGCGCCCATGCAGCTGGTGCACGGCGACGAGGTGCTGACGCTGAAGTTCGACTGCAAACCCTGCGAGATGCACGTGATCGGCAAGATGAAGGGCCACATCCTCGACCTGCCGCAGCCGGGCAGCGCGGTCAGCCAGGTGGTCGGCCAGATCAGCCCGGAAGACCTGCTCAAGACCATCCGCCGCGCGCCGCACTGAGGCCCCAACACGACAGCGCGGGGCGGCCCCATGACCGCCCCGCCGCTGTTCAGCCCGCCGGCTGCCCGCGCTCCTTGAGGAGTTGGCGGATGATCGCCTCCTGCCCCTGGTAATCGCCTTCGCCCACGTGCTGGTAGCGCACGTGGCCCTTGGCATCGATGAAGTAGTGCGCCGGCCAGTACTGGTTGGCGAAGGCGTTCCAGATGCGGTACTGGTTGTCCAGCGCCACCGGGTAGTGGATGTCGTTGCGCGCCACGGCCTTCGCCACGTTCGCCGGGATGCGTTCGTAGGGATACTCCGGGGTGTGCACGCCGATCACCACCAGGCCCTGGTCGGCATACCGCTTCGCCCACTGGTTGACATACGGCAGCGTGTGCTGGCAGTTGATGCAGTCGTAGGTCCAGAAGTCCACCAGCACCACCTTGCCACGCAACGCTTCGCTGGTCAGCGGCGCGCTGTTGAGCCACTGCACGGCGCCGTCCAGGCTGGGCATGGCGCCCAGGTCGGCCAGGTCGGCGGCATTGGCACTGGGCATCAGTTTGTCGAGCAGCTTGGGCACACCGTCCAGCACCTTGCGCTCCAGGCCGGCCAGCTCCTGCGAAGAGCCCGAGCCCACCAGCTGCGCGCTGGCGCCGCTGCCGATGACCACCACCGCCAGCAGGGCCAGGGCCCCTGCCCCGCGACGCAGCCACTCCAGCGCACCCAGCGACGGACGCAGGCGCTGGTACAGGCCGCGACCGAGGAACAGCGCGGCGCCCAGGGCGACGGCGCTGCCCAGCCCATAGGCGAACAGCAGCAGGCTGGTGGACGCATTGGGCCCCTGGAGCATGGCCCCGGAGAGGATCAGCCCGAGGATCGGCCCGGCGCAAGGCGCCCACAGCAGGCCGGCGGCGAAGCCCAGCAGCCAGGCGGAAAGCGCCGGCGGCAAGCCACGGGCCTGGCCATGCAGGCGGTCGCCCAACCAGGCCCAGGGGCGAGAAATCCAGGTGCCGAAGCGTGGCGACAGCAATGCCAGGGCGGAAAGCCCGAGCAGCCCCAGGGCCAGGTAGCGGCCGACCTCGCTAGCCTCCACCACCCAGGCGCTGGACACCGCCGCCAGGCTGGCCAGCACGGCGAAACCGCTGGCCAGGCCCGCCAAGGTCAGTAGCGGCGACCAGGCCGGCCCGCCGGCGCGCTGCAGCAGCAGCGGCAATACAGGAAGGATGCAGGGGCTGAGCAGGGTCAGCACCCCGCCGAGAAAGGCGACGATCAGCATGGGAATCTCCTTTGAAGGGCTCTGGGGCGTCATGGCCATCCCTGGCCGGGGCGGGCATCAGCCGCCTTCGTTGCAGTCGCTGGAGAACTTCTGGTAGGCCAGGCTGTGGGGCTGGCCGTTGGAGTCCAGGTAGTCCATGCGTGCCTGCACCACCTGGCAGCTGCCGGGGTCTTCGTGCAGGGCCAGGACCTTCTTCACGTCCAGCTGCTGGCCGTAGTGGTATTGCTCCACCGGTGCGGGGGCGCTGGCGGCGAAGCTGGCCAGGGGCGCGGCGAAGGCGAACAGGGCGGCGGCAAGAGTCAGGGTTTTCATGGCGGTGTCCTCAGTGTGGGTTCGTGGCGCGGAGGCCTTGTGCCTTCCGCTTGGTGCCCATTTCACCCGCCGCGGGTATCCCGCCTGTGTCCGCCGCCGCCCGCGAATGCCGCCCCAGGTATCGGCGCGGCGAATAGATACACTGGTATACAAACCCTGGCGGGAATGCACCGCCTTGCTCTATACACTTGCCCCAACGAACGCACCGATTGGGGAACCACCATGGAACATGTCGATCACGTCCTGATCGTCGACGACGACCGCGAGATCCGCGAGCTGGTCGGCAACTACCTGAAGAAGAGCGGCCTGCGCGTCAGCCTGGCCGCGGACGGCCGGCAGATGCGCGCCTTCCTCGAAGCCAACGCGGTGGACCTGATAGTGCTGGACATCATGATGCCCGGCGACGACGGCCTGAAGCTGTGCCGCGAGCTGCGCGTGGGCAAGCACAAGGCCACCCCGGTGCTGATGCTCACCGCGCGCAACGACGAGACCGACCGCATCATCGGCCTGGAAATGGGCGCCGACGACTACCTGACCAAGCCCTTCTCCGCCCGCGAGCTGCTGGCGCGGATCAACGCCGTGCTGCGCCGCACGCGCATGCTGCCGCCGAACCTGTCGATCACCGAGAGCAGCCGGCTGATCGGCTTCGGCCCCTGGCGCCTGGACACCAGCGCGCGCCACCTGCTGGACGCCGAGGGCACCCTGGTCGCCCTGAGCGGCGCCGAGTACCGCCTGCTGCGGGTGTTCCTCGACCACCCGCAGCGGGTGCTCAGCCGCGAGCAACTGCTGAACCTGACCCAGGGCCGCGAGGCGGACGTCTTCGACCGCTCCATCGACCTGCTGGTCAGCCGCCTGCGCCAGCGCCTGCGCGACGACGCCCGCGAGCCGGACTGCATCAAGACGGTGCGCAACGAAGGCTACGTCTTCTCGCTGCCGGTGCAGCTCATCGAACCCGCCGAGTGACCCTCATGCCCCGCACCCTGGCAGCGCGCCTGGCGCTGATCTTCCTCACCGGACTGGTGCTGGCCTACGGCCTGTCCTTCAGCTCGCAGTTCTACGAACGCTACGTCAGCGCGCGGAGCATGATGCTCGGCAACCTGGAAAGCGACGTGAGCACCGCCGTGGCCCTGCTCGACCGCCTGCCGGCGAACGAGCGCGAGCAGTGGCTGCCCATGGTCGACCGGCCCAACTACCGCTACCGCCTGGACGAAGGCGAACCCGGCCAGGCCATGGACATGGCCCGGGCGCCCATGGCCGCGAGCAGCATCGAGAGCGCCATCGGCTCGCGCTACGCCCTGCGCTTCGAAACCCTCCCCGGCCCGGCCGCGCACTTCCAGGCGCACCTGCGCCTGGCCGACGGCAGCCCGCTGACCATAGACGTAACCCCCCGCGGGGTGGCGGCGGTGGCGCGCTGGCTGCCGGTGGTGCTGGTGCTGCAACTGGCCGTGCTGCTGCTCTGCACCTGGCTGGCGGTGCGCACCGCGATCCGCCCGCTGACGCGCCTGGCCCAGGCCGTCGACCATCTCGACCCGGACACCCCGGCCGCGCCGCTGGACGAGAACGGCCCCAACGAAGTGGCCTACGCCGCCCGCGCCTTCAACGCCCTGCAGGGCCGCATCGGCGACTACCTGAAGGAGCGCATGCAGTTGCTGGCGGCCATCTCCCACGACCTGCAGACGCCCATCACGCGCATGAAACTGCGCGTCGAACAGATGGAGCCATCGCCGGAAAGCGAACGCCTGTGGAGCGACCTGGAAGAAATGCAGCACCTGGTCCGCGAAGGCGTGGCCTACGCCCGCAGCATGGACGGCGCCAGCGAGGCGCAACGCCGCGTCGACCTCGACGCCTTCCTCGACAGCCTGGTGCTCGACTACCAGGACGCCGGCCAGCAGGTCAGCCTGCAGGGCCGCGCCGACGTGCCCCTGGAAACCCGCCCCCACGCCCTGCGCCGGGTGCTGGGCAACCTGCTGGACAACGCCGTGAAATTCTCCGGCGCCGCGCAACTGGAGGTGGGCCGCGAAGACGGCAAGCTGTGTATCCGCGTACTCGACCGCGGCCCGGGCATCGCCGAGGAAGAACTGGAAGAAGTCCTCAAGCCCTTCTACCGCGTGGAAAGCTCGCGCAACCGCAGCACCGGCGGCACCGGCCTGGGCCTGGCCATCGCCCACCAGCTGAGCCAGGCCCTGGGCGGCCGCCTGACCCTGGCCAACCGCGACGGCGGCGGCCTGTGCGCGCAACTGGAACTGCCGCTCCCGGCCTGAGCGAGCGTACAAGCCGATACAAGGCGGCCCCCGGCGGGACACATCCGGGACAAGCCGCCTTGCCAGCATGGCTCCACCCGCCGACCAACCGGCCCAAGGAGACACCGCCATGCAAAGCACCCTCACCACCCCCCTGCGCCCCCTCGACCGCCTCGGCGCCTGGGGCGCCGACATCCCCCTGCGGCTGTTCCTGGCCTGGGAATTCCTCGAATCCGGCCTGGAGAAGTGGAACGGCGAAAACTGGTTCGCACAAATCCACGACGCCTTCCCCTTTCCCTTCGACCGACTGCCGGCGAGCCTGGACTGGCAAATCTCCCTGTGGGCCGAACTGATAGCCCCGGCGCTCCTGCTGCTGGGCCTGGGCACCCGCTTCGCCTCGGCGGTGCTGATGGTGCTGACGCTGGTGGCCATCGCCGCCGTGCACTGGCCGGCGCACTGGTCCAGCCTGGGCGAACTGGCCATGGGGTATTCGATCAGCGATAACGGCTACGGCAACTACAAGCTGCCGCTGATCTACCTGGTGGCGCTGGTGCCGCTGCTGCTCAAGGGGGCCGGGCGGTTGAGCCTGGATGCGTGGTTGCGGCGGCGGTTTGCGTAGGCTGCCGCACAGCACTGACGAACCCGCCGCATGGCGGGTTTTCTTTTGTGTAGGAGCGAGGGGGACGCCCAGTTCCTGCTCGCGAACAGCTGTCACCTGTTGCGCAGGTGTCTTGGCTTGACCCTGCTCCCTCACCCCAACCCTCTCCCAGGGGGAGAGGGGGCTGTCCCGTGCGCTTTGGAAGCTCGGCGCTGTCCTTTTACCGCTGCCCTGCGGGCTTCCAGAAGGCGTAGGAGCGAGCTTGCTCGCGAACCGCGACGTATCAGGATGACTCCGAATCCTCCGGCCACTCAGGACGGCCCCCTCTCCCCCTGGGAGAGGGCTGGGGTGAGGGAACGGAGGCGATCCGAAAAGCCCTCGCCAACGGTAAACACCCTTCACCAGCAATCTCCAAGCCCTCGCCTCCCCCAAACGAAAAAGCCCGCGCACCTGACCAGGCACGCGGGCTTTCCAATCATCACCTCACTCCCCTCACGGAATATCGAAAGTCACCTCGATATTCCCCCGGGTAGCCCGGGAATACGGGCAGATCCGGTGCGCCGTCTCCACCAGCTTCGCCTTGTCCTCGGCGGCCAGCCCCGGCAGTTCCACCGTCAGCCTGGCCGCCAGGGCGAAGCCGCTGCCGTTGTCGGTGGTGCCCAGGGTCACGTCGGCGGCCACCGCCACGTCGGCCGGCAGGCGGATGTCCAGTTTCTGCCCGGCGCGGCGCAGGGCGCCTATGAAGCAGGCGGACCAGCCCACGCCGAACAACTGCTCGGGGTTGCTGCCGGGGCGGCCGGAGCCGGGTGGGCTCAGGCGCACGTCCAGCTCGCCGTCGCTGGAGCTGCCGCGGCCGTCGCGGCCGCCGGTGGTGCGGGTGTGGGCGGTGTAGAGGATGCTGTCCAGGATGTCGGTCATCGCGGTGTCTCCTTGGGGGCTGGGGAAGGCTGTCGGCGGTGGGTGGCGCACAGGTTGCGCGTGCCGAGCACCACGCCTTGTGCGTGAAGGCTGCGCAGCAGGGCCAGGCCCTGCTGCAGGATGGGTTCGGGGTCGGCGCCGATGGCTTCGGCCAGCGCCTGCAGGTGCTCGCGACCGCTCAATTGGCGGTCGCGCAGCGACTCCAGCAGCGCGTGGGCCAGCGGCGCCAGGCGGGCGAAATGCACCTGCCGGTCGTCGCCGCGACGGGCCAGCAGCAGGGTCGGCTGCTCCGGCGGCTGCTCGGGCAGGTGGCCGGGGCCCAGTTCGCTCACCGGCCAGGCGTAGGCCAGCGGCCAGGCCAGGGACGACAGCAGCGGTACGCCGTGCAGCAGGTCGCCCTGCGGATCGTGGGCCGGCTCCTGGCTGTCGCTGAGCAACAGGGCGGTCTCCACCCATTCGTAGTGCGCCAGCTCGGCGGCCCAGGCTGGCGCGTCTATCCCGCCCTGTTCGAGGAAGGCGACGAACTCGCCGGCCAACTCGGTGAACAGCGGCGTCTGGCAGCGGTAGTCGGCATAGAAGGCTTCCGTCAGCGCCTGCCACTGGGCCTCGGCCAGGCTGGCGCGCAGCACCGGGAAGCTGCCGGCCAGCAGCGCCTGCACGTTGCCCAGGAACAGCTGGCGGTACACGGCCAGGCGCCGTGCTTCGATGCCCGGCGGCGGCGCGTTGCGCTGCGGGTCGCGGATGTGCCGGGCCAGTTGCAGCTGCTGCTCGCGCAGGGTGTCAGCCATGGCGCACCTCCCGCGCTGTGGCGGCCCGTTGCAGGGTGCGGATGTGCTCCACTTCCGCCAGCAGCTCGGCCAGCGGCGGGAGGTTGAAGTCGCGCTCCAGTAGCGTCGGCACTACGCCGCAGTGGGCATAGGCCTGAGCCAGCAGGTCCCACACCGGCAGTTGCACGCTGGCGCCGTGGGTGTCGATCTTCAGGTCCGGCGCCTCGTCGTAGTGCCCCGCCACGTGAATGCAGGCCACCCGCTCGGCGGGCACCTGGGCAAGGAAGGCGGCGGCGTCGTAGCCGTGGTTGCAGGCGTTGACCACCAGGTTGTTGACGTCCAGCAACAGGTCGCAGTCGGCTTCCGCCAGCACGGCCCGCAGGAACTCGATCTCGCTAAGCGCCTGGTAGGGCGCGGCGTAGTAGGAAATGTTCTCCACCGCGATGCGCCGCCCCAGCACGTCCTGGGCCTGGCGGATGCGCGCGGCGACGTGATGCACCGCCTCGTCGGTGAAGGGCAGCGGCAGCAGGTCGTAGAGCTGGCCGTCGTCGGAGCAATAGCTCAGGTGTTCGCTGAACAGGCCGACGCGGTGGCGGTCGAGGAATTGCCGGGTGCGCCGCAGCAGCTCCAGGTCCAGCGGCCCGGGGCCGCCGAGGGACAGCGACAGGCCGTGGCAGGCCAGCGGGAAGCGTTCGGCGAGCTGCGCCAGGCCGTCGCCGTAGGCACCGCCGACGCCGATCCAGTTGTCCGGCGCGCATTCGAGGAAGTCCACGGCTGCGGCAGGCATCGCCAGCAGCTCGGGCAGCAGCGCGCGACGCAGGCCGAGGCCGGCCCCGCGCGGTAGGGAATGGGCATTCATGGCAAGGCTCCGCGGAGGAGGAACGCCCTCCCGGCAGGGAGGGCTGGGTGGTGGCTCCGGCTTAGTGGCGGTCGCCCTGGAACCTGGCGAACAGCCCGGCCGGCATCGGCTTGCCGTTGGATTCGAAGACGTTCTTCAGGTGCTGGTAGGCCTCGGCTTCGGAGATGAAGCCGTCGTGGTCGGCGTCGATCCTGTCGAAGTCGCCGGCGCGGTCCCTGGCCACGGCCAGGAACTCGTCGCGCGAGACCTTGCCGTCGTGGTCGCTGTCGGTGCGCGTGAAGGAAGCGTCGCCGCACTTGCCCTCCCCGCACTTGCCTTCGGCCTGGGTGACCTTGGCCTTGCTGGCGCCGCACTTGCCTTCGCCACACTTGCCCTCCCCGGCCTTGTCGGCGGCGGCGAGCTGGTAGCCCTGGGGCAGCGCCTCGACGGCGAAGGCCGAGGTGGCCAGGTTGGCGCCGCCCACCAGGGCGATGGCGAGCAGGCCGATGCGGGTCTTGGTCTGGATCGGGTTACGGGACATGGGTGTTTCTCCGATGCTGGGCGCGTGGTGCGCGGCTCAAGGGGCTTGGTCGAACCGGGATGCGCGAGGGGCTGGCTTTCGAAGCCCGCCGGGTGTCGCGTCCGGGTGTGGCCATTTGGCCCGCGCCATGTATCGGTGGCGTATCGGAGGGGGGTTGGGTTTGTATGCGTGCCTTGCGGAGGGGCGGGTTGGATACATTGGGATACAGCGGAGGGCGTGGGGTTGGCTGGTGCTGTGGGTGCGGGGTTCAAGAGCCCCTCACCCCAGCCCTCTCCCGCAAGCGGGAGAGGGGGCCGTCCGTGCCGAGAAAAGAATTGGCTCCAGCCGGAAATCACCGAGGCTGCCGGCTAACGCCACAACATCAAGCCCTGCCCAGCGGTCCCCTCTCCCTTCAGGGCGGGGCGCGCAGCCGGGGGTTAGGGAGAGGGGTGCTCTTCGTAGGATGGGCCTGCGAAACCCATGCGGTTGCGGCGATGGGTATCGCTTCGCTCAACACCATCCTACGATGGCGCTCCCCCGTACCTTGTAGGAGCGGATCTCATCCGCGATCCGCGCCGACAGGCGCCGGCCATCGAGAACAGCGGGGTTCACCCCCACAAAACCCCAACCTCAGAAGTTATAACTCACCGAAGCCGTCACATTGCGCGACGGCCCATAGAAACCGGACCCACCGCTATACAAGCTCATCAGGTACTTGCGATTGGTCAGGTTGTTCAGGTTCAACGACGCACTCCAGTGCTTGTCGATGTCATAGCTCCCCATCAAATCCACCAGCGCATAGGCGTTCTGCCGCACACGGCTGTCGTCGTCGAGCTGGATCGCGCTCTGCCAGCTCACCCGGGTGCCGACCTTCGCCTGGGGCAGGCCGGGCAGCTGGTAGGTCAGGCTGCTGCGCAGGCTGTGCCGGGGCACGTACTGGCGTGCCTTGTGGCCGTCCGGGTCCTCGATGTGCACGTAGGTGTAGCCGCCCTGCAGTTGCAGGCCGGGGGCCAGTTGGCCGCTGGCTTCCAGCTCCGCGCCGCGGCTCTTGAAGTCCTCGCCGTTGTAGATGGTCTCGCCGCCGGGCAGGCTCTGGTCGGTGGCCTCGGCGACGTTGCGCTGGTCGGTCTTGAACAGCGCGGCCGACACGCTCAACTGGTCGTCGAGCAGGCTGCCCTTGATGCCGGCCTCGTAGCTCTTGCCCTCCAGCGGGTCGAGCACCTTGCCCTGGGCGTCCATCACGTACTGCGGGTTGAAGATCTTGGTGTAGCTGGCGTACAGCGAATACTGCTCGTCGAGGTCGTAGACCACGCCGGTGTAGGGCGTCACCTCGCCGTGGATGCGCACGTCGCGGGCGCTGCCGTAGTCGGTGCCGTCGCTGTCGACGCTGAGCATGCGCGCGCCGAGGATCCAGTGCAGCTGGTCGGTGAGGTTCAGTCGCGTGCCGGCGTAGACGCTCTTCTGCCGGTCGGTGAAGCGCGCCATCTCGATGGTGTCGTTGGTGTAGGTCAGGCTCGGCCTGGGCACCGCGCCGCTGAGGGTCTGGCCCAGGTCGGCGTCCATGAACTCGTCTTCGTTGTTGTAGTAGCCGCGGTCGCTGTGCCGCGAACGGCCGTAGTCCACGCCCAGGGTCAGCTCGTGCTGGCGCCCGCCGAGTCTGAACGGGCCGTTCAGCTGGGCCTCGCCCAGCAGCTGCTTCTCGCCGGAATGGCTGTGGCTGGGGTCGGCCAGCCAGGGCGTGTCGGCGTCGTTGGCCATCAGGTAGTACATATCCGCCTGCTGGCTCTGGTCCACGCCGGTGACGTTGAGCTTGCCCTTCCAGCCGCCGCCGAAGTCGTGGGCCAGCTCGACGAAGGCGCGCTGGGTGTGCACGTCCCAGTAGGTCCAGTCCTGGCCGATGTTGGCGCCGCGGCGGCTGTAGTGGATCAGGTTGCCGGCCTGGTCGGTCAGCGGCAGCGCGCCCCAGCTGCTGCCGTTGGAGTTGCTCTTGTTGTCGGAGAAGCCGACCGTCAGGGTGTCCGCCTCGGAGAGGTCGAAGGCCAGCATGCCGCTGAGCACGTTCTTCTCGTGAGAGTAGCGGTCCAGGTAGGAATTGCCGGTCTCGTTGGCGTAGATGAAGCGGCCGCGCACCTTGCCCGAGTCGGTCAGCGGGCCGGAGGCGTCGAGGTCGATGCGGCGGGTGCCCCAGGAGCCCACCGACAGTTTCACCTGCGCCTGCGGCGTGTAGGTCGGGCGCTTGCGGATGAAGTTGACGGTGGCCGAGGGGTTGCCGGTGCCGCTCATCAGGCCGTTGGCGCCGTGGAGGATGTCCACCTGCTCGTACTCGGCCAGGTCCAGGTCGCCGCTGAGCAGGCCGGCGCTGAACGGCGAGCCGATGCCGTCGTACTCGAAGTTGTTGATGTCGAAGCCGCGCGAAGTGAAGTTGGTGCGGTCGGTCTCGTACTGCTCCACCGTCACCGAGGGCGCGCTGCGCAGCGCGTCCTTCACACTGTTCATGTTGAAGTCGTCCAGCTGCTGGCGCGACAGCGTGGTGACGCCCTGGGGCGTTTCCCGCGGCGTCAGGCCCAGGCGCGTGGTGCTGCTGTCGCTCAGTTGCTGGTAGCCGGTGGGGGTGCCGGCGCCGTTGGCGTTCGCCTGGATCACGGTCGCGGACATGGCCAGGGTATCGCCGCCCTTGCCGACCACGGTTTCGGCCGGCATCTGCAGGGCTGTGCCGGCGTCCTGCAGGGCGTAGATGCCCGCGCCGCGCTGCACCAGTTGCAGGCCGCTGCCGCGCAGCAGTTGCTGGAAGCCCTGCTCGAGCGTGTAGCGGCCCTTCAGACCCGGGCTGCTGCGGCCGGCCAGCCTGGCCGGGTCGAACACCAGCTGCACCCCGGCACTGGCGGCGAAGCGGGCCAGCACGTCGCTCAGGGCGCCGGCGCCGATGGCATAGTCGCGCGCGGCCTCGGCGGCCATGGCCACGGACGGGGCCAGCCCGGCGCAGCCCAGGGCTACGCCATGGATCGCCGCCGCCAGGGCCAGGTGGGTGAATCGACGAGTGCCGGAATGCCGTCGGTGCTTCGAAGCCATGTGCTTTGCCATCCTTCAAGCCGCGCCTCGCGCGGGCTGCCCACCCCTCCCCATGAGGCGTGTTCACCCTCTATCCCGGACGAGACGGAAAAAGTGCTCAGGGGGGCGGGAAATTTTTTCGCTAGCGGGCCGAAACCGTCACCCAGTAGCGGCTCAGGCGCGACACCCGCACCGGCAGCGTCAGCTCCAGGGCGTTCAGCGCCTGGTCCGTGTCCGCTACCGACAGCGCGCCGGAAACGCGCAGCCCGGCCACCTCGGGGTCGCAGCGCAGCAGGCCGTGGCGATAGCGCGCCAGCTCCGCCAGCACCTCCGCCAGCGGCTGGTCGCGGGCCACCAACATGCCCTGCTCCCAGAGCGCGGCGCTGTCGTCCACCGGCGCGCTGCGCAGCACGCCGCGGGCATCGAACCAGGCCTGCTGGCCGGCGGAAAGGCGCATTGCCGCACCAGCGTGCGGGCGGATCTCCACCTGGTGCTCGAACACCGCAACCTGGCACTGCTCGCCCAGCTGGCGCACGCTGAAGCGCGTGCCCAGCGCCTCGACCACGCCCTGCTGCGCAGCGACCAGGAACGGCCGCCGCGGCGCCAGCGGGTCGGCATGGGTGGTCACCAGCACCTCGCCGGTGCGCAGGCGCAGGCGGCGCGCCGTAGAGTCGAAGTGGACATCCAGCGCCGACACGGTGTTGAGCACCACCCGGCTGCCATCGGCCAGCGTCAGCGCCTTGCGCTCGCCGGTGGCGGTGCTGGCGTCGGCCATCCAGCTGTCCCAGGGGGCGCTGCGCGCCACCAGCCAGCCCGCCGGCGCGGCCATCAGCAGCGCGCTCAGCAGGCGCAGCGCGCGGCGGCGGCTCAGGCCCTTGAGCCCTTCCAGGCCATGCAGCGCCTGGCGGCCCAGCTCCGTGGGCACCGCATCGAAGGTGCCGAATACCCGCTCGGCGCGCGCCCAGGCCTCGCGGTGCGCATCGCTCTGCCCGCGCCAGCGCTCGAAGGCCTGCCACTGCGCCTCGCCGGGGGCGTCGAAGCGCAGCGTCATGACCCACTCGGCGGCCTCCTCCAGCAGCCTGGCCGCCGGCGCGGCGCGGGCTTCCCCGCGGCTCATGGCTCGCAGGCCGTCATACAGGCCACCAGCGCCTTGTGGATGTGCCGGCGCACGGTGATCAGCGCCATGCCGGTGCGCTCGGCGATCTGCTGCAGGGTGAGTTCGTGGAACTGCGCCAGCAGGAACACCTCGCGCGTCTGGCTCGGCAGGCCGTCGAGCATCGCGTCGATGCGCAGCAGCGACTCGACGATCAGCCAGTGGGTTTCCGGCGCCGGCACCTGCGCCTCGGGCAGGTGCGCGATGGCCTCGCGGTAGGCCCGCTCCACGTCCTGGCGGCGCCACAGGTCGATGACCAGGCCCTTGGCCACCTGCACCAGGTAGCGCCGCGAGTCCGCCAGCGGCGGCGTGCGCCCGGTGCTGAGGATGCGCAGGTAGGTGTCATGGGCGAGGTCCGCCGCGTCCGGGGCATTGCCCAGGCGCTGGCGCAGCCAGCCGAACAGCCAGCCGTGGTGGTCGCCATACAGGCGCTCCAGCGCGACGGCCGGCGAAGCGTGGGACGAAGCGGAAAACATGCGCGGGCATCCTTGGCGGGAACGCCAAAAGAGTGAAAATGAGAAAGCGTCTCATTTTATTTCAATGCCGTGCATTTCCACAATGCGGACCTCGCCGGCCCCGCGCCCCGGCGAGCAGGGCTCAGCCCGGGCTGGCGATGGCCAGGGCCAGCTGCATGTCGCTCAGGCCGGAGCGTGGATGCGCCTCCCGGTAGAAGCGCAGCGCCTGTTCCAGCTGCGCGCCATGGATGCGCCCGTCGGAGGCGATGTACGCCAGGGCATCGTCGCGGGCGGCCCGGTAGGTCCGCAGCGGCTGGCTGGTGGACTCGCTGAGCGCCGCGCTGCCCAGGCTGGTGGCGACGGTGAAGTGATCGGACGAGTTGCCTTTCCCGTCCATGGCCCCCGCCTGGCCGGCGGCGGCCAGGAGCGTGGCGATCAGCAATGGGCTTGCGTGTTTCAAGGCATGGGCATCCTGCGGCAATGAACCCGCTCTTTTACCCCGCCCTGGCGCTGGCGGCCAGGTCAGCCCCTTCATCTCCCATCCCCAGGCCCCTTGACCTTAAAGTTATATTTAAGCTTAGAGTTCCCCCACGCCGCCGATACAGGCCGGCAAGGTCAACCACCGGGAAGGAAGGGCAAATGAGCAAGCGCATTCTCCACGTCGTCAGCAACGTCGCGCACTACGCCGACCCGGCCGACCCCACCGGCCTGTGGCTGTCGGAGCTGACCCACGCCTACGACCTGTTCGCCGCCCAGGGTTATGTGCAGCGGATCGTCAGCCCCAAGGGCGGCGTCACGCCGCTGGAGCCGCGCTCGCTCAAATGGCCGAACCGGGATGCCTCGGCCAAGGCCTGGCTGGCCGACGACGCCCACCGGGCGCTGCTCGCCAACACCGCCAAGCCCGGGGACATCGACCCGGCGGACTTCGATGCCATCTACTTCACCGGCGGGCACGCGGTGATGTGGGACTTCCCGGACGACGCCGGCCTGCAGCGCCTCACCCGCGCCATCTACGAACGCGGGGGCATAGTCGCGTCGGTCTGCCACGGCTACTGCGGCCTGCTGAACACAACGCTGTCGGACGGCAGCCTGCTGGTGGCGGGGCGCAGGCTCACCGGCTTCTCCTGGCGCGAGGAAATCCTCGCCGGCGTGGCGAAGAAGATGCCCTACAACGCCGAAGAGCAAATGAAGCGGCGCGGCGCGCGCTACGAGAAGGCCCTGCTGCCGTTCGTGCCCAAGGTGGTGGTGGATGGCCGCCTGGTGACCGGCCAGAACCCGCAGTCGGCGAAAGCCACGGCGCTGCGGGTGGCCGAACTGCTGCGCTAGGCGCCCTGCTCGCCCGGCTGCAGCGCCAGCACGCTGCCCTGCACATGCTCGATCAGGTGCTCGGTGGTGCTGCCGATCAGCCTGTCCACGGCCCTGCGGTGGATGCGGCCCATCACGGTCACGTCGATGGCGTTCTGCTGGACGAAGTTGGCGATGCCGCGCACCGCCGTGCCCATCAGGAAGTGGCGGCGCTCCTCGGGCACGCCGTACTTGTCCGCCAGGGCGACGAAGGGCTTGTGCAGCGCGCCGCGCATCTCCTCGACCAGGTCGACCCAGGCCACGCCGCCCTCGCCGCCGTTGGCCATGTAGGCCGGCATGCAGTCGTAGACGAACAGCAGGTGCAGCTCCGCGTCGCATTGCAGTGCCAGGCCGTTGGCGGCCGCGATGATCCTGTCGTTGATGTCGCTGAACTGGGTCTGCGGGTCGGACGGGTCCACCGCGGCAACTATCTTGCGCGGCATCGGCTGGCGGATGTCGTTGACCAGCAGCAGGGGCGCCGGGCACTCCCGCAGCAGGTGCCAGTCCAGCGGGGTGACGAAGGAACGCTTGAGCGCCGATTCGTGCCGCACGTCCTTGATCACCATGTCCGGCTGTTGTTCGCGGATGTCCTGGAGCATCTCCTCGCGCAGGTTGTCCGCCGCCACTACCGAGGCCGTGACCTCCAGCCCCCGCCCGCGCAGGGCCGCGCATTCGCCTTCCCAGGCCTTGCGCTGCGCCTGCACCAGGCTTTCCCGGGCCTGCTCCATGACCTTGCGGTCCAGCAGGAAGGTCGCGAAGGGCCCCACGTAGACGAGCACGTGCAAGGCCGCATTGCAGGCCGATGCCAGGGCGAGCGCGCGCTGCAGGCCGGGGGAATCGTGCTGCTCGGGGTGGGTCAGGAACAGGAGCTTGCGTGGCTGGCTCATAGCGCACCTCGTGGGTATCCGGCCACGCCGCCAGCGCGCCGGAAGGCAGGGGCCCGCATCGGGCTCGATGGGGGAACTACGGACGAGTTTCAGCCCCCTGGCCTGCGCCGGATTTGCGTTGGATCAAATTCGCCCCTCGCCCGACGCGCGATGGTGAAAGCCATGCCCGGCAACGGCCTGGAGGCCCACCATGGCGACCCCGAACGCTCCGCAACGCCTGACCCTGTACGACGCCCGGGAGCTGGATGCCGTGCTCCAGGCCATGGCGCAAAAGGCCGCCCCGCTGCTGCCCCCAGGCGAAAGCGCGCTGGTCGGCATAGTCCGGCGTGGCGAACCCCTGGCGCACCGGCTGCAGGAACACCTGGTGCAATGCGGCCACCCGCCCCTGCCCGTCCACGCCCTGAAGGTGAAGCGCTACGCCGACGACCTGAGCCTGCTGCACCCCGAGACGGAGCTGACGGAGAACCCGCAACTGGCCGGCATGGACCTCAGCCGCACCACGCTGCTGGTGGTGGACGACGTGCTCTACGAAGGCCATTCGCTGCTGCGCGCCTGCGCCTACCTGGCCCAGCTCGGGGCGCGGCACGTGCTGGCCGGCGTACTGGTGGACCGCTGCGTGAGCCGCCAACCGGTGCACGCCGACGTGGTGGGGTTGCGCCTGCAGGTGGCGCCGGACGACATCGTCGAATGCAACGTGCCGCCCTACGAGCCGGAGCTGCGCATCGACGTGTTGCGCCACGGCCGGCGCTGCACCTGAGGCTAGGCTTCGCCCGCCTCCCGCCGCCAGGCCCGTTGCAGCAGTTCCACCACCTCGGCGTCGGAGGTCTGGGAGAAGTCCAGGTACCAGCGGCCGATGGCGCTGAACGGCTCCGGGGTAAACGGGCAGACCACCTCGTCGACCTCGTGGCGCAGCTCTTCCAGCACTTCCGCCGGCGCCACCGGCACGGCGACGACGATGGCCGCTGGCGCCTGCTGGCGTACCGCGCGCACGGCGGCCAGCATGGTGGCGCCGGTGGCCAGGCCGTCGTCGACCAGTAGCACCTGGCGGCCAGCCAGCGTCGGCACGGGCCGCTGCCCACGGTAGGCGCGCTCGCGCCGGTGCAGCTCGGCGCTTTCCCTGCGCTCCACCGTCTCCAGGGCGTGCGCGTCGACGCCATGCATCCGCAGCACGTCGTCGTTCAGCACCCGCACGCCGCCGCTGGCGATGGCGCCCATGGCCAGCTCCGGGTACGAAGGCACGCCGAGCTTGCGCACGATCATCAGGTCCAGTTCCACGCCCAGTTCGCTGGCCACCTCATAGCCGACCGGCACGCCGCCGCGCGGCAGGGCCAGCACGATCGCCCCGGGGCGGCCCCGGTAGGCCGGCAGCAACCGCGCCAGGGCCTTGCCGGCAGCGGCGCGGTCGACGAAGGGAAGCGTCAGGTCATGCATGGCAGCCACCTCGCCTAGTAGTCGGCTTCGCGCTCGCCCTCTTCGCGCAGGTTCTGGAAGCCCACCAGCCGCGAGAGGTCGCGCAGGTTGTCGGCCAGCAGGCCGAGCAGGTCGTCCGCCGAGACGATGCCCACCAGCAGCCCCTGCTCGTCGACCACCGGCATCCGCCGGATGCCGGCCTGGCGCATGCGGGTGATGACGTCGAACACATCGTCGCTTTCCTGGGCGGTGACCAGGTTGCGCAGCTGGATGTCGCCGGCCTGGATGCTGCCCGGCTCCGGCTCGTTGTTGGCGACCACCTCCAGCACGATGTCGCGGTCGGTGATGATGCCCACGGGCCGGTAGCGCTCGCGCTCCACCTGCTCGGCGAGCACCAGGTCGCCGACGTGGTATTCGCTCATCAACCGGGCGGCGGTCAGGATGGATACGGTAGGCGCCGCGATGACGACGTCGCGGTTGCAGTATTCGCCGATGGCCATGGCTCGTCTCCTGTGCGGGCAAGCGGACATTCGCTCGCCTTGCACGATGGGCGCGACGCCACGGCCCGACTTTGATCTCGATCAGATTGGCGGCGCGCCCGGCGCCCGCGCCGCGGCCAGCGGATGAACGGCCCGCTCAGCGGCTCACGGTCGCTCCGGCTGCGCCTCCACGCCGCTCATCCGGCACAGGCCCTGACGGTCGAGCAGGCGCACCTCGCGCCCGTGGCATTCGATCAGGCCGGTCTGCACGAAGCGGGTGAACAGCCGGCTGACCGTCTCCATGGTGAGGTCCAGGTAGTTGCCGATGTCGCCGCGGCTCATCGGCAGGGTGAAGCGGTCCTGCGACAGGCCGCGCTGCTGGTAGCGGGCCGACAGGCCGAGGAGGAAGCCGGCCAGGCGCTGTTCGGCGCGCTCGCGGCTGCAACGGATGTGCGCGTACTCGCCCTGGATGCCCTGGCTGAGGATGTGCAGCAGTTGGTGACGCAGGCCGGGGATGCGCCCGGACAGGTCCTCCAGCTGTTCCAGGCCGATGCTGCACACCATGGAAACCTCCAGCGCCACCGCATAGCCCGGGAAGCGCGGCGAGCCGATGGCGTCCAGCCCCAGCATCTCGCCCGGCAGCACGAAACCGGTCACCTGTTCGCCGCCGTTGGCGTCGAGCAGGTAGCTCTTCAGCGCCCCGGAGCGCACGGCGAACACGTGCTGCATCGGCTCGTCGGCGCGGAACAGGTACTCACCCTTCTGCAGGGGGCGGCTGCGCCGGACGATGCGGTCCAGCTCTTCGACCTCGCCGTCGCTGAGGCTCGCCGGCAGGCACAGGCGGCTCAACGAGCACGCCTGGCAGTTGACCTGCGGGCGCGGCGGGGAGCGGTAAGCGTCGGACATGGCGGCGCCTCCGGCAATAAGGGGATTTTCCCACTATAGCCGTTGCGCTTGGCCGCGCTACGCCACTCGACGAAGGGGCGCGCCTGCCGCCAGCAGGCGCGCCCGAGTGCATCAATCGCCGTTCTTCACCGGGATGACCTTCTCCGGGTGCACCGCCTCGGCGCGCTTGGGCAGGTGCACTTGCAGCACGCCCTTGGAGAACTGCGCGTGGACCTTCTCCACGTCCACTTCCTTGGGCAGCCGGAACACCCGCTCGAAGCTGCCGTAGTGGCGTTCCGACAGGTGGTACTCCTTGCGCTTCTCGTCCTTCTCTTCCTTCTTCTCGCCCTTGATGACCAGGTTGCCGTTGGCCAGCTTCACCTCGATGTCCTTCTCATCCATGCCGGGCAGCTCGGCGCTGATGCGGTACTCCTCGGCCTGCTCGCTGACGTCCACCGCGGGCAGGCCGCGGCTGAACGGCTCGCGCCGCCAGAACGGCTCCACGTCGAAGGCGCTGTGGCCGAAGGGCAGGCGCAGCGGCGTGCGGCCGAAGTCGTCGAACAGGCTGTCGATCTGCCGTCGCAGCGTATCGAAGGGGCTGGCGCCGGGGGTTGGCGCCTTGGCCGGTTGGCTGGGGGACGGCGTGACGGGGACTTGCTTTGCGGGGTCGGACATGGGGAATTCCTCCGCTGAATGAACCGCCTCGGAAATGGGGCGAATCGATTCTGCGACGGCCATGGCGGCTGTCCTTGATCCCGGTCAAAACGCCGGCATCGGCCCCCGCGGCGCAGAACTTGATGACGGTCAAGGCGGCCCGGCCCGCGGCGCCTAGCCTGGACCGAAGCGACGCGTCTGGTCGACCTCGCCAAGGGGGCGCGCAATGGAACGGGTACGGCTACTGGAAGTGCTTTGCCTGCCGGGCACGGGGCAATGCCTGCGCCTGCTGCTGGAGGACGACGCGGGCAGCGCCGTCATACCCGGCCAGTATTGCCTGCTGGGCGCGCATGGCGGGGCCCTGCAGCCGTGCAGCTACATCAGCCTGCCGGAGCACCACGGGCCGTTCATCGTCAGCGCCAGCCACCCCGGCCGGTTCGCGGCCACGGACGGCTGGCTGGACTACCGCGGCCCCCTGGGCGTCGGCTGGCCCCTGCCGCTGCGCGCCGGCCGGCTGCTGGTGGTGGCCAGCGGCAACGGCCTGCTGTCGGTGGCGGCGGCGATCGACGAACTGGCCTGCTGGATGCCCGCGCTGCGCCTGGACCTGATCGCCGACGCCGCCAGCCTGGCGGGCCTGCCCGAGGAATGCCGGCGCTGGCTGCACTCGCTGGGCCTGCTCGACGAAAGGGTCCACGGCGCCTGCCTGCTGGAACGCCTGCACCGGCAGCTGCTGGAGCGGCTGCCCGACGTGGTGTTCTGCGCCACCCCGGATTTTCTCGGCCGCAGCGCGGCCCAGGCGTGCCTGCGCAGCGGGGTGCCGGCGGCGAGCATCTGGCTGCGCAACGAGCGCCTGCAGTCGCCGTCCCCGGGCGAAGGACCGGTGGTCCGCTTCGACCGCCTGCCGCCCCCTCTCCACTATCGTTCTTGATGCATCGTTCTTGATGCGCATCAAAGTGCCCGCACGCGCCCCGGCCCAGGCTCACAGCCACCCAGCCCGCGCCGCCCGTGGCGCGGGCGCCGCTGCGGAGACCGCCATGAACGCCTACTCGCGCCTGCTCCTGATCTGCGACACCCACCAGCACTGTTCCGCCGCCATGGCCCGCGCCCAGGCCCTGGCCGGCTCCGCCGGTGCCAGCCTGCACATGCTGATGATCGACAGCCTGGCGCCAGCCCTGAACACCCTCGACTACGACCTGCAGCAACGCGCCCGCAACACCATCCAGGAGCGGCACCAGGCCTGGCTCGACGACCAGGTGGAGCTGCTGCGCGGGCGCGGCATCGAGGCCAGCGCCGAGGCGGTGTGGAGCGACGACCCGCTGCAGGAAGTCCTGCACCGGGTGCGCGAACGCGGCTTCGACCTGCTGATCAAGGACATCCACTACGAAACGGCCGTGAGCCGGGCACTGATGACGCCGCTGGACTGGCAACTGCTGCGCCAGTGCGCGGTGCCGCTGCACCTGGTCAGCCACGCAGAGCATCCCCTGCCGCGCAAGGTGGTGGCGGCGCTGGACCTGTCCCAGGACGACACCCGCGTCGACGAACTGAACGAACGCATCGTCGAATCGGCCCAGCAGCTCGCGCTGCAATGCGACGCCGAGCTGCACCTGCTGCAGGCCTACGACCTGAGCAGCAGCTTCCTCGCCTATGCCGTGGGGCCGGTGGCCTGGACCAGCGAAATACAGGAGCAGATGAGCGGCCGCGCCACCGAGCGCATGCAGCGCCTGGGCGAGCGCTTCGGCATCGAGCAGAAGTGCCTGCACCTTATCAAGGGCGCGGCCAACCGCGTCATCGCCGAATTCGTCGACGACTACCGCATGGATGTGGTGGTCATGGGCACCCTCTACCACGCCGGGCTGGCGAAGATCGTCGGCAGCACCACCGAGCAGGCGCTGTACCGGGTGCACTCCAGCATCCTGGCGATACGCCCCTGAACGGCCGGTGAGCGGCCGCCCCTTGTAGGCGGCCAGGAGGCCCACGGCGCGCCGGCCGTGACCGCGGCCCGTGGAAGGCTCAGCCGGCGCGGCGCTGGGCCTGGCGCTTGTCGGCGTCGCGGCGCTGCGCCTCGGCCAGCACGTGGGGCGCGGCGATGCGCTGCTGCAGGCGCTCAAGGTAGGCGTTGGCCTGCTCCGCGTTGCGGAAAGGCACGCGGAACTGGTCGAGCTGGACGTAGCAGCGCCCGTCGCCGGTGCACAGCAGTTGGATGTGCATGGCAGCCTCCCCGCTTCAGGTCGCCGGTTGCAGCTGCAGGGTATGGATGGTCTGCGTGGGGTCTTCGGGGTCCTGGTGGCTGCTGAAGCCGAGGAAGCGCACCAGCTCGTGCATCGGCGCGTTGGCTGCCGAATCGATCGAATACATCTGCGTCATGCCGTTGCGCCGGGCGGTTTCGATCAGGTGGCGCATGAGGGCCACCCCCAGGCCGCGGTGCCGCCAGTCATCGGCCACCGTCACCGCGCACTCGCAATGGCCGGCGTCGGCGCCGCGGGCGTAGCGGCTGACGCCCACTTCCACCAGCTCGCCGTCCTGGTGCACCAGGGCGATGTAGGCGGCGCTGTCGTGGAAGTCCACCGTCATCAACTGGTCGAGCAGCGCCGGGCTGACCTCGCGCATGCTGCACAGGAAGCGGAAATGCCGCGCCTCTGGCGACAGCCGGGCGATGAAGTCCGCCTCGCGCTGGCGGTCTTCCGCGCGCAACGGCCGGATCAGAACATGGCTGCCGTCGGGCAGGGCCTCGACCCAATGCTCGTCGGGGGCTTCGGTGGTGGGCTGTGAAGGCTGGGTGGTGGGCATGGAAACCTCCTGGCGTGGCGCCGGCGTGGGAAGGAACCGCCGGGTCACTTGTACGCCGCGGGGCGAACGGAAGTTTGACCACGATCAAATCACGGGGAGGACGACGCTGCCGGCGGTCGAACGGTACGCCGCCAGCGCCGCCCCGTCATGGCCCCGGCGCGCCCGGGGCCGGGGCATTACCCTCGCTTGACCTGCGCCAGCTCGTACAGCTGCCGCGCTTCCGCCGCCAGCGGCGCAAGCGCGGCAGCCATGCGGGCCTGGAGGTGGGTCAGGGGCATTTCGTCGGCGCTGTCCTCCAGCATGTGCAGCAGGTCTTCCAGCGCGCTCAGGCGGCGGACGGCGGCTTCGTGGAGGTGGTCGGCGGGGGCGTTGGGGTTGACGTACAGCACGTCGTCGTGGGGCTCGGTGGCCGGGCTGAGGGGAATGAGGGGGATGAGGTCAGCCATGACGGACCTCCTGGCGGGTGCTGCGGGGGTGTTGCTTGGACTGAACGACAAGGCGATGCATGTTCCGTCTTGCTCCTCTATGGGATATGGGAGCCGCCTCCTGGAAGGGAGAGGCGGACCGTGCCAGGGTAGGAATACCGGACAACAGAGAAACCGGCAGGCCGAAGCCTCCTCGCACGGCCCGCCATGGAAACGCAGGGAGTCAGACACAAGAAGCTGCCTTTCCCTGCGGCTATGGCGCCGCCGTGCTCTGTTGTCGTTCAGGGGTTCCTACGCCCCACCACGGGCGAACCGTGGCAGACGGAATCTACGGATGCGCCTTGTAAGGGCTCAAGGCAGTTGCCGCGACGGAAACTTCCCCTGATTCCGCCCGAAGAATCGCCACAAGTCCCCCGCCCTGCGCCCCCCGCGGCCTCAAGCGTGCGGAAAGTGGATAGAACGCCCCCGCCCGGCGGACGAAACTAGCCCCGCGGCCAGGCAGCGCCACGCTGCCGGCGCCCCCACCCAGAACCCATGAACCATCCGAGGCTTGTATGAGCACCCCCGCCGAGCAACTGGAGCAACGGCTGAAGCAACAGAAAATCACCGAAGTCGAATGCGTGGTCAGCGACCTGACCGGCATCGCCCGCGGCAAGATTTCCCCCACCAACAAGTTCCTCGGCGAAGGGGGCATGCGGCTCCCGGAAAGTGTGCTGCTGCAGACCGTCACCGGCGATTTCGTCGACGACGACGTCTATTACGACCTGCTGGACGAGGCCGACATCGACATGCTCTGCAAGCCCGACCCGGACGCCATCTTCGTGGTGCCCTGGGCGCTGGAGCCGACCGCGATGGTCATCCACGACACCTTCGACAAATACGGCAACCCCATCGAGCTGTCGCCGCGCAACGTGCTCAAGCGCGTGCTGAAGCTGTACGCCGACAAGGGCTGGAGCCCGGTGGTGGCGCCAGAGATGGAGTTCTACCTGACCAAGCGCAGCAGCGACCCGGACTTCCCCCTGGAAGCCCCGGTGGGCCGCTCGGGCCGCGCCGAGAGCGGCCGGCAGAGCTTCTCCATCGACGCCGCCAACGAGTTCGACCCGCTGTTCGAGGACGTCTACGACTGGTGCGAACTGCAGGGGCTGGACCTGGACACGCTGATCCACGAGGACGGCCCGGCGCAGATGGAGATCAACTTCCGCCACGGCGACGCGCTGCACCTGGCCGACCAGATCACCGTGTTCAAGCGCACCATGCGCGAGGCCGCGCTCAAGCACGACGTGAGCGCCACCTTCATGGCCAAGCCGATCACCGACGAGCCCGGCAGCGCCATGCACATCCACCAGAGCGTGCTGGACATCGCCACCGGCAAAAACGTCTTCGCCAACGAGGACGGCTCCATGAGCGAGCTGTTCCTGCACTTCATCGGCGGCCTGCAGAAGTACATCCCCAAGGTGCTGCCGATGTTCGCGCCCAACGTGAACTCCTTCCGCCGCTTCCTGCCGGACACTTCCGCGCCGGTGAACGTCGAGTGGGGCGAGGAGAACCGCACCGTGGGCCTGCGCGTACCGGCCGCCCCGCCCGCGGCCATGCGCGTGGAGAACCGCCTGCCCGGCGCCGACGCCAACCCCTACCTGGCGCTGGCCGCCAGCCTGCTGTGCGGCTACCTGGGCATGATCGAGCGGCTGAACCCCAGCGCCCCGGTACAGGGTCGCGCCTACGAGCGCCGCAACCTGCGCCTGCCGATCACCATCGAGGACGCCCTGGCGCAGATGGAAGACTGCGAGGTGCTCGGCGAATACCTGGGCCGCAAGTTCGTGCAGGGCTACGTCGCGGTGAAGCGCACCGAGCACGAGAACTACAAGCGGGTGATCAGTTCCTGGGAGCGCGAGTTCCTGCTGCTGAGCGTCTGATCCGCCCTTTTCGCCTCAACCACAACAACAATTCAGGAGTCGTCATGAGACTGCTGCGCTACCTTGCGCCCTTCGCCCTGGCCACGCTGGCCGCGGGCGCCCACGCCGAACCGACCGTCAGCGTGTACAACTGGACCGACTACATCGCCCCGGACACCCTTGGCGGCTTCCAGAAGGCCACCGGCATCAAGCCGGTCTACGACGTCTTCGATTCCAACGAAACCCTGGAAGGCAAGCTGCTGGCCGGCCGCTCCGGCTACGACGTGGTGGTGCCCTCCAACCACTTCCTCACCCGCCAGGTGCAGGCCGGGGTGTTCCTGGAGCTGGACCGCAGCAAGCTGCCGAACTGGAAGCACCTGGACCCGCGGCTGCTCAAGCTGCTGGAGCAGAACGACCCGGGCAACAAGCACTCGGTGCCCTACCTGTGGGGCACCAACGGCATCGGCTACAACGTGGCGAAGGTCAAGCAGGTGCTGGGCGTCGACCGCATCGATTCCTGGGCGGTGCTGTTCGAGCCGGAGAACATCAAGAAGCTCAGCGCCTGCGGCGTGGCCTTCATGGACTCGCCCGACGAGATGATCCCCTCGGTGCTCAACTACCTGGGCCTGGACCCCAACAGCACCAACCCGGCGGACTACCCGAAGGCCGAGGCCAAGCTGGCGGCGGTGCGCCCCTACGTCACCTACTTCCACTCCTCGAAGTACATCTCGGACCTGGCCAACGGCAACATCTGCGTGGCCTTCGGCTACTCCGGCGACGTGTTCCAGGCCGCCGCGCGGGCCCGGGAAGCGAAGAACGGCATCGAGATCGCCTACGCCATTCCCAAGGAAGGCGCGAACCTGTGGTTCGACCTGATGGCCATTCCCTCGGACGCGACGCACCCCGAGCAGGCGTTGGCCTTCATCAACTACGTTCTCGATCCGCAGGTGATCGCCGGCATCAGCGAGTACGTCGGCTACCCCAGCGCCAACGCCGACGCCAAGGCGCTGCTGCCCGCCCAGATGCAGAACGACCCCGAGGTCTACCCGAGCCAGCAGGTGCTGGACAAGCTGTACATCTCCAAGGCGCCGCCGCCCAAGATCATGCGCCTGATGACCCGCAGCTGGAGCAAGATCAAGTTCAACCAATGAAGCGAGAGCGAGCCATGAGCCACACCGACGAGCAGGTCGCGTCCTACTACGCCGCCAGCGCCCGGGACAAACAGCCCTACCCTGCGCTGGAGGGCGAGGTTCGCGCGGACGTCTGTGTCGTCGGCGGCGGGCTCACCGGCGTCAACACCGCGCTGGAGCTGGCCCAGCGCGGCCTCAGCGTGGTGCTGCTGGAGGCCCGCTGCATCGGCTGGGGCGCCAGCGGGCGCAACGGCGGCCAGCTGATCCGCGGCATCGGCCACGACGTCAGCGGCTTCGCCAAGTACGTCGGCGCGGAAGGCGTGCGCTACCTGGAGCGGGCCGGCACCGAGTCGGTGGAACTGGTGGCGCAGCGCATCCGCGACCTGGCCATTGAATGCGACCTGCGCTGGGGCTTCTGCGAGCTGGCCAACACCCCGGCGCAGTATGCCGGCCTGGTGGAGGAGCACGCCCAGCTGAGCGCCCAGGGCTACCCGCACGAGACGCATCTGGTGGCGCCGGAGCGCATCCGCGAGGTGGTGGCCAGCGACCAGTACGCCGGCGGCCTGGTGGACATGGGCTCCGGGCACCTGCACCCGCTCGACCTGGTGCGCGCCGAGGCCCGCGCGGCGGCCGCCCTGGGCGCCAAGGTGTTCGAGCGCACCCCCGCCCTGCGCATCGAGCATGGCCGCCAAGTGGTAGTGCACTGCGCGCGGGGCCGGGTGCTGGCCGACAACCTGGTGCTCGGCTGCAACGCGCACCTGGAGGAACTGGAACCGCGCCTGACCGGCAAGGTGCTGCCCGCCGGCAGCTACGTGGTGGCCAGCGAGCCGCTGCCCGAGGCGCTGGCGGCGCAGCTGATCCCGCAGAACATGGCGCTGTGCGACCAGAAGGTGGGCCTGGACTACTACCGCCTGACGGCCGACCGACGCCTGCTGTTCGGCGGCGCCTGCCACTATTCCGGGCGCGACCCGAAGGACATCGGCGCCTACATGCGGCCGAAGGTGCTCAAGGTGTTCCCGCAACTGGCGGACGTAAGGCTGGACTACCAGTGGGGTGGCATGATCGGCATCACCGCCAACCGCTTCCCCCAGGTGGGGCGGCTCAAGGCGTACCCGAACGTGTTCTTCGCCCAGGGCTACTCCGGCCACGGGCTGAACGTCACGCACTGGTCGGCGAAGCTGCTGGCGGAGGCCATCCACAGTGGCCACAGCCAGGGCCTGGACCTGTTCAGCGCGGTGCCGCACCTGACCTTCCCCGGCGGCAAGCTGCTGCGCTCGCCACTGCTGGCCCTGGGCATGGCCTGGTACCGGATACGCGAGAAGCTGGGCTGAGGCCCGCGCCGAAATGCTCTTCGGCAAACACAACACCCGTAGGATGGGTTGAGCGAAGCGATACCCATCACCGTGGCCGCATGGGTTTCGCAGGCTCAACCCATCCTACGAAAAGCGCCCCGGTGCGGTGGGCAAGACAGCTGCTCCCTGCCCCGTAGGGCGCATAACCGTTCGCGGTTATCCGCCGCTGGCCGAAGGTAACGGCGCTAAGGTCGGGCACCCTGCCTGACAGTAGCCTTGGGGTACTCACCGAACAGCGCATGGTAGGACTGGGAGAAGCGCCCCAGGTGCCAGAACGACCACTTCATCGCCACCTCGGCGACGGTCATGCCCGACTCGGCGGCGCCCAGCAGGTCGCGGCGGGCGGCGTTCAGGCGGCGATTGCGCAGCCAGACGATGGGCGGCATGCCGGCGTAACGCAGGAAGGATTGCTGCAGGGTGCGCGGCGAAACGCCCGCCTTCGCCGCCAGCTCGGCCATGGCGAAGTTCTCTTCGGGGCAATCGTTCACCACGTCCTTGACCCGCTGCACCACGCGCTTGGCCTGGACGATGGAGCGCGAACGCTGCTCGTCGCCGGCCGGCGCCTCGCAGAGCAGGGAGAAGCAATTGGCGACTATGGCCTGCGCCACGCCGGGGGCCTCCACCGGATGGCGCCCGGCGCCTGCGCCGGCGAGCAGGTCGCTCAGCGAAGCCGCCAGCGAGCGGCAGCCGTCGGAGCGCAGGGGCGTCAGCACCAGGTCGGCGAAGTCGTCCAGCGCCTGGCCCCACTGCCCCGCCTGCTTGATCACCACCGCCACCTCGCGGTAGTTCTCCGGCGTGACCCAGGCGTTGCGCGTCTCGCCATCGAGCAGGTAGAGGGTGTTCTCCGACATGTCGAAGCTGAACACCAGCGCGCCGGGCGGCGCGTGGAACTCCTGCTCCACGCGCAGGTTCATCTGCTCCTCGTAGAGCTCGATGCCCTCGACCTCGGCATGCAGGATGCGCCCGGCGAAACGCCCGGCGGACATCTGCGTGTACTGCTGCTCCCAACCCGGAATGGCTATCCGCTGCTGATCGACTTCCTGCGCTTCGACAACCCTGATCACCA
This sequence comes from Pseudomonas sp. M1, assembly GCF_022760135.1. Taxonomy (NCBI): domain Bacteria; kingdom Pseudomonadati; phylum Pseudomonadota; class Gammaproteobacteria; order Pseudomonadales; family Pseudomonadaceae; genus Pseudomonas; species Pseudomonas sp. M1. Next base: position 3,076,187 of record NZ_CP094343.1, on the reverse strand, counting down.
TACCCGGGGCCTGTGTTCTTCTTAGGCCGCGAAGGCTATCAATGGCGGCGAAGGTGGTGCAAGCGGCAACCCGTGCCGGCGGGCCCGGAAGGCGGCGGTTCCGGCACTCAGGCCTGCCGTGCGGCCGGCAGCGCCGCGCCCAGGCGGTAGAACACCCCGCCGGCGACGACGAAGGCGCCCAGCATCACGAACATCCAGTGCGCCGGCAGGCTCGCCAGCACCCAGCCGCAGAGCACCGGCCCCAGGGCGCCGCCGAGGTTCGATAGGTTCTGCGCACCGTAGTACATGCCGCGCAGCTGCGGCGGGGCGATGCGGTCGATGAACATGTATTCGGCGGGGAACACGATGATCTCGCCCAGGGTGAACACCGTCATCGCCAACACCCAGTGCAGCACGCTAGTGGACAGCGCGAAGCCGATCACCCCGGCCAGGAACAGCGCCAGCCCGGCCAGCAGCCAGGTCTCCAGGCGGTTCTCGTCGATGCGCCGGCCCAGCGGGTACTGCAGGGCGATCACCACCAGGGCGTTGACCGCCACCACGGTGCTGATGACCTGGTAGGCCACCTCGGCGCTGCGGGTGGTGACCAGGTATTGCGAGAGGTAGGCGGTGAACTGGCCGAACACCACCGCGCTGAGCACCCCACCCAAGGTGAAGCAGACCAGGCGCCGGTCATCCAGCAGCACGCGGCCCAGGGCCAGGAAGGACACCGGCGCCTGCCCCGTCGGCGCCGGACGCTGGCTGCGCTCGCCGTAGCCCAGGTACAGCAGCAGGAAGCCGGCGCCGAGCAGCGCGGAAACCACGAACGGCAGCTTCGGCGCCCAGTGCGCCAGCCCGGCGCCGAGGAAGGGGCCGACGGCGTAGCCGATGTTGATGAAGGTGTAGCGGATGGAGAAGGCGCGGCCCTGCTCCTGCGCCGGCAGCAGGCGGCCGAAGCTCGCCTTCACCACCACGTCCACCGCCGAATAGGCGAAGTTGAAGGCCACCAGGAAGCCGAAGAACAGCCAGAGGTTGGCGGTGAGGCACATGCCGACGAAGCCGGCGATGAAGCACGCGGTGTAGCCCAGGATCAGTCCGCGGCTGGACAGGCGGTCGGTCAGGTAGCCGCCGTACAGGCTCAGCACGGAGCCGGCGATCAGCGCGCCGCCGACGATGGCGCCGATGCGGGCGATCGGCAGGGCGAAGGCCGAGGACAGGTAGACGACCAGGAACGGCAGGCTGATGGCTCGCCCCAGGGTCAGGACGAAGGTGGCGCAGAACAGCAGGTTCACCGACCGCGGGTAACGCTTGAGTGCAGCGAGCATCCGTGTTCACTCGGCTGGAAGGACAACCGCCTCAGCCTAGCACAGGGCGCCGCCGCACCCGGGGTTCGGCCCGGCGCGTATTCCGGGCCGATGGGGTTTCCGGTCAGGCCTTGGCCGTCGCCAGGTAGGCGCCCACGCGCCGGCCCATTTCCTCGCCCAAGGCCTGCAGGCCGCTCATGGGGCGCACCATGACTTCGAACTCGACGATGCGACCCTGTTCGTCGAAGCGGATCATGTCGATGCCCTTGAGCTCGCGGCCGTTGACCTTGGCGCTGAACTCCAGCACCACGCTCAGGCCGTCGGCGCTGGCCAGCTCGCGGTGGTAGGTGAAGTCGGCGAAGACCTGCAGCACGGTGTTGAGGATGGTCGCCGCCACCTTCGCGCCCGGGTAGGGCGTGTGCGCCATGGGCGAGCGGAACACCACGTCCTCGGCCAGCAGCTCGGGCAGCGCGCCGAAGTCGCGCTGCGCGATCATGCGGTGCCAGTGCTGGAGGGAGGCGGCAGCCCGGGGTTGCAGTTGCAATTCGCTCATCATCGGTTCCTCTGTCTCGTCGTTCTTGTAATGCAGGGCCATCCGGCAGCGCCGGACGCTGTGGTCAGAGGAACCATAAGACCGGCCCCGGCGCGGCTCAATGATCGCAAATGACAGACCTATGACCCGCGCGCACAGCGGCTCAATGGATGGCCGGCGTCACCAGGTAGCTCAGCAGTTGCTCGTCGTCGCCCGGCTCGACGGACAGCGCCGGCCGCGGCAGCACGTCCAGCACCGCCTGCCAGAAGGCCCGCGCCGCCTCGTCCTGGCGGTAGAAGCGCACCAGCCAGGCGCCCTCCCCGCGCGTCAGCACCTGGGTCGCCACGGCGCGGCCGATGCCCTGGCGGCGGTACTTCTTCAGGATGAACAGGTCGGCCAGCTCCAGGGCGTCGATGCCCGGCAGTTCGCTGCGCTCGATGAGCACGAAGCCGGCGATGAAGCCGTCCACCAGCACCAGCTCGGCGCTCCACTGCAGCGCCTGCCAGTAGCGCGCCAGGTGTTCCTCGTGGATGTAGAAGCGGCCGTCGGCCTCGACGTCTTCCTGCTCCCAGTCCGAGGACTCGTAGGCATAGAACTGGTAGAGGTTGCGGATCAGCTCGCTGTGCTCGGGGCCGGTCCGCAGCAGCTCGACGGTGGTGGTGCTCATGGGCGGTGCTCGCGGGTGGCGGTCATGGGGTGCTCGGTGTCTGGCGCGGGCGCGCATTCTTCACCAAAGCGCGCGCCGGTGCCAGCGCGGGGCACCGGACACGGGCCCCGCTTACCCTCTAGACTAGGCGCTTTCCCACGCCCAGGAGGCGCCATGTCGCAAGCCCGCTACCAGTTCACCCCCGGCGCCGATCCCCAGGCCCGGGCCGTCGTGGAGGAAGGCCTGCGCGCCTATAACGTCGAGCGAATGGGTACGGCGTATGGCTACGAGGGTTTCGAGCTGTATGCCCGTGATGCCGAGGGGCAGGTGGTGGGCGGGTTGTTCGGCCATTCGGGGATGGGCTGGTTGTACGTGGACTATCTGTGGCTGGATGCGAGGCAGCGCGGTGCGGGGTTGGGGGCGCAGTTGCTGGCGCTGGCCGAGGAGGAAGCGCGGCGTCGAGGGTGTGTGGGGGTGTTCCTTTATACCTACAGCTTCCAGGCGCCGGGGTTCTATCGGAAGCAGGGGTTCGAGCTGATGGGCGTGCTGGAGGATTGCCCGCCGGGGCATCAGCGGTTTTATCTGAAGAAGCGGTTGGTGGGGCCGGATGGTTGTGGTGTGTGACCTGGGGAGCGCCCTCTCCCTGAAGGGAGAGGGGACCGTTGGGCAGGGCTGGGTGTTCTGGAGTTAGCCGGCAACGCCGAAGGTTTCCGGCTGAAACCAGGCCCTCTCTCGGCACGGACTAGCCCCCTCTCCCTTCAGGGAGAGGGCTGGGGAGAGGGAGCGGCGTCCCCCCAAACACCTCACCCACCAGCAAACACCCTCCCCTCCACCCCCTCAAACACCGCCACCAGATCGAGCACCGTACTCTCCAGATAATCCCCCGCCCGATACGCCGGCTTCACCCCATTCCACCCCGCCACCACCACCTGCGGCCGTTCGATGAAGCGCCCGACCACCTCGAACCCGGCATCCAGCACTACCACCAGCGGAATGGCCACGCGCTCCAACCCCAGGCGCTGCTGCAGTTCATCCTCGGCACGCCCCTTGGAGATCACCGCCAGGTCGATGCGCGGCTGCTGGCGGCACAGCCAGTCCAGGGCGGTGATGTTGAGCTGGCAGTCCGGGCACCACATCTCGCCGGCCACCAGCAGGTGGTAGCGGCCTTGCACCGCGGCCAGGCGTTCGCGGGTGGCGGCGCTGATCAGGCCCGGCTCTTCGAGCCTTTGCTGCACCGCGCGCACCGCGGCGATTTCCGCCGGCAGGCCGCGGGCGACGAAGGCGTCGAAGCCTTCGCCGATGGCGAAGAGTTCCTGGTAGCTGGCCATTGCGGGCTCCCTCGTTTGTCGGTCGATCGGGGCATCCCAGCAGAAATGGCCGGCGGCGGCAATCTCACTGCTTCAGCGGCGTCAGCACCGGGGCCTTTTCGTCCAGCAGCATCCACACCAGCAGCTTGGCCGGCTGCGTCGCGCTGGCGTTGCGCGAGACCAGGTGCGGCGTGTTGGCCGCCTCGTACCAGGACTGGCCGGCCTTGTAGGTCACCGGCGGCTGGCCCTGCAGTTGCGACACCACCGCGCCTTCCAGCACGTAGGCGAACACAGCGCCGGCATGCACGTGGGGTGCCGACGCCTCGCCGGGCTTGTAGCTGACCTCGATCAGCAGGCCCTTCTTGCCGGGGGCGTCGGGCAGCGCGTGTTCCTGCAGGGTGGCGATCTTCTCGTGCTCGGCCCCGTGGGCCAGTGCGGGCAGCGCCAGCACCAGGCCGGCGAACAGCAGATTGCGAAGGGACATCGGACGGCTCCTCGGGCCAGGGGCCCAGCGGGTTGAAGGGCGTCTGCCCAAGCTACCCCGGCCCCGGGGCCGGCCCAAGGGCCAATCGCGGCGAAGTTCGCCAGTCCACTGCCCTGCCCTAGCCGATGAACAGCCGGTACGCCGGGTTCTCGCTCTCGTCCCAGTAGCGGTAGCCGATGGCGTCGAGCACCGCGCCCAGCTCGTCGCGCTCGTGCTCGGGCACCTGCAGGCCGGCCAGCACACGGCCGTCGGCGGCGCCGTGGTTGCGGTAGTGGAACAGGCTGATGTTCCAGCGCCCGCCGAGACGTTCGAGGAAGTTGAACAGCGCCCCCGGCCGCTCGGGGAATTCGAAGCGGAACAGCCGCTCCTGCTCCACCTGCGGCGCGCGGCCGCCGACCATGTGGCGGATGTGCAGCTTGGCGGCCTCGTTGTCGGTCAGGTCCAGCACCGGGAAGCCCCGCTCGCGCAGTTGTTCCACCAGCACCGGGCGCGGGTCGTTCTGCGGGTGGGTCTGGATGCCGACGAAGATCTGCGCTTCCTCGCTGCGGTCGTAGCGGTAGTTGAACTCGGTGATCTGGCGCTTGCCCACCGCCTCGCAGAAGGCCTTGAAGCTGCCCGGGCGCTCGGGGATGGTCACCGCCAGGATGGCCTCGCGCTTCTCGCCCAGTTCGGCGCGCTCGGCGACGTGGCGCAGGCGGTCGAAGTTGATGTTGGCGCCCGAATCGATGGCCACCAGGGTCTGCCCCGCCGCGTCGTCGCGCTCGACGTACTTCTTGATCCCGGCCACAGCCAGGGCGCCGGCGGGCTCGGTGATGGAGCGGGTGTCGTCGTAGATGTCCTTGATCGCCGCGCAGATTTCGTCGCTGCTGACGGTGATCACCTCGTCCACGTAATGGCGGCACACCTCGAAGTTGTGCGCGCCTATCTGCGCCACCGCCACGCCGTCGGCGAACAAGCCCACCTGTGGCAGCACCACGCGCTCGCCGGCGGCCAGCGCGGCCTGCAGGCAGTTGGAGTCGTCCGGCTCGACGCCGATGACCTTCACTTCCGGGCGCAGGTATTTCACGTAGGCGGCGATGCCGGCAACCAGGCTGCCGCCGCCCACCGGCACGAAGATGGCGTCCAGGCGCCCGGGGTGCTGGCGGAGGATTTCCATGGCCACGGTGCCTTGCCCTGCGATCACGTCCGGGTCGTCGTAGGGCGGCACGAAGGTGTAGCCGTGGGCCTCGGCCAGCTGCAGGGCGTGGGCCAGGGCCTCGGGGAAGGCGTCGCCGTGCAGCAGCACCTTGCCGCCGCGGGAGAGCACGCCCTGCACCTTCAGCTCCGGCGTGGTGCGCGGCATGACGATGGTCGCGCTCACGCCCAGTTCCTTCGCCGCCAGCGCCAGGCCCTGGGCATGGTTGCCGGCGGAGGCGGCGATCACCCCGCGCGAACGCTCCGCGGTGCTCAGTTGCGCCAGCTTGTTGTAGGCGCCGCGGATCTTGAAGGAGAACACCGGCTGCAGGTCCTCGCGCTTGAGCAGCACCTGGCAGCCCAGGCGCTCGGAGAGCTGCCGGGCCGCTTGCAGCGGGGTTTCGATGGCCACGTCGTAGACCGGCGCGGCGAGGATCTTGCGCACGTATTCCTTGAGCAGCGCGTCCTGGCTCATGCGCGCGCCTCCCGGGTTCGGCCGCCGGCCGGCAGGCTGTCGAGCAGGTCGGCGCCGCAGGCGTCATCGGTCTGGGAATCCATGAGGGGCTCGAACTGCCGGGCGTTGATCAGCCGATCCGCCTGTTCGATGGCCTGGGTGACGCGGTGGGGGCTCATTGGGCCTGTCTCCTGCTGGGCTTTTTCACGGTGCCCGGGAGACAGTCAGAAAAAACCCGCCTCCAGGGCGGGTTCGGTGGACGTCGGCTAACCCGCCAATTGCGTAATGGCGGTAATAATGATTCGGCCGAAGTTCAGGGTTGTGCGGGTCATGCCGGCCAACTTAGGCGAAGCCGGGGGCGGCCGTCAAGCGTCGGCGTCGAGGTGGACCAGGACGTTGACGATGTGCCCGGCCGGGTCGCGCAGGAAGAAGCGGCGAACGCCCCAGGGCTCGTCCCGCGGCTCGAAGAGGATTGCCGCGCCGGCCTCGCGGGCCCGCTGCAGCACGGCCTCCAGGTCGTCCACCTCCACCGACAGCGCCGGCACCGGGGCGCCCCCGCCGCCCTCGCTGGCCAGGGAGAACTGCGCGCGGGCGCGGCCCTCGCTGCCCAGGGTGAGAATCCAACCGTGGTCCATCAGCAGGTCCAGTTCGAATACCTGCCGGTAGAAGGCCGCCAGCGCCGCCGGATCGTCCACGGCCAGGTTGGCAACCAGGCGTCTGACAGCCATGGCCTACTCCATTTCTCAATTCGCCGGGGAACAGTGGCGATCTTCAAGGGTCTTTCCAGGATAGGCCAGGAAATCGCCGGCAGCGCGCCCCATCGCCATGCAGGCAAGCCGGCAGAAATCCCAGGCCTGGCCATATTGTCGATACCGCTCGATGCAGGGATCGCCCAACCGCGAACAGGGAGACGTCCTTCGTGCAGAACTTCCTTCACCACTACCAAGCCGCCTACCGCAAGCTGCGCAACCTGCATTGCAGCGGCCTCACCGCCGTGCACCGGGCCTTCCGCTATGCGGCCTTCGGCAGCACCGGGCGCTTCGTCAACGGCTATACGCAGATGCGCATCCACCTCAGCCGCTGAGAGCGCCCGCCCCGCCTCAGCCGAGCAGCGCACCCAGGTCGAGCAGGCCGTCGCGGCGCGGCGGGCACCAGTAGTAGCCGCCGGTCAGCGGGCGGCTGAAACGGTACAGGGCGTCGACGATGCCGTCTTCCAGACCGCTCATGCGCCGCAGCTGCGCCTCGAAGGCGTCCAGGCTGCGGCCGAAGGCCAGGAACATCAGCCCGGCCTCGGCGCCCGCGGTCCAGGGCATCGAGCGGCGCACCACGAAGGCCTCGGGCTCGAAGCTCTCCTGGGCGGTGCGCTTGACGTGGGCGGACTCGGGCGCCTCGTCCAGTTCCTCGTTGTCGCTCTTGCGCCGGCCGATGATGTCGTCCTGCTCGGCCTGGGGCAGCGCGGCGAAGGCCTGCAACTGGTGGCGCCACTGCTGGATGGCGGCGAAGCTGCCGCCGTCCAGGCCGGCGCCGGCGCCGGCGACGACCGCCGCATCCACCGCGTCTTCATCCTGCGGGTTCTCGGTGCCGTCCTCGTAGCCGGTCAGGTCCAGGCCGGCGCCGTGGCGGAAGGCCTCGACCTGCTCCACCAGCGTCAACGCCGGCGCCAGTTCGCGCGCCAGCGCATGGGTGCGCAGCAGCAGGTCGCCGCGGTCCTCGCCGCGCAGCCACACCCACAGGGCGTGCTGGGTGGACGGGTTGTCGACGCCGGCGCCGGACAGCGCCGGGAACTCGCGCAGCCCCTCGACCTGGCAGCCCAGCACGCGCACCAGCGATTCGCCGAAGCCGACCACCGCGCGCTCGCCGTCGGCCAGCTGCAGCAGGCGGTCGAGGGCGGCCGGCAGGTGTTCCGCGGCCTGCAGGTCGAAGAACAGGTGGCGGGCCTGGGCGGGAACCGGGGTGGCGAGAATGCCGGGCTGGTAGAGGCTCATGGGGCGTCCTTGGGCGAAAAGGCGCGATTCTACTGGCTGGCGGCGGCTCCGCGTCAATGCGCGGCGCCCGCTGCGGCGCTTCTGCCCATGCCGGGCAGGCCGGACGCAGCGGTCACGAAACGCTTTGCAGGTCAGCCCAGAGCCGCACATTCGTTGTTCTTATCGAACACCTACTGTCAAATATTTCTGACTACCGGCGCAGCTCAACCGCACTAAATCAAACAGTTGAACGAATCAAGCCTGCTCGCCTGTCATTTTTTTCATTCAATCGCTCTGTAATTGTTTGACATATTTTACGTCTTTGGCAGACTGCTCGCCCGTTGCGTTCCGGCCGGCAGTCCCTCCTGCCGACCGGGCCCGGCACCCGCCGGGGCCGCCAAGTCCAAAAACAAAAACCGCCAGTCTGCGCCTCCCCTACCCGCCAAGCGCACCTGGCCAGCCAATGGAAAGAACGAACAAATGCTGATCTGGTTTGTCGGGATCTACCTGCTGATTACGGTCATCGTCGGCTTCTACGCCGCGACCCGCGTGCACAACTCCTCGGACTACGCAGCGGCCGGCCGCAGCATGTCCTTCCCCCTGGTCGTGACCATGGTGTTCGCCACCTGGTTCGGCTCCGAGGCCGTTCTGGGCATTCCCGCCACCTTCCTCCAGGAAGGCTTCGCCGGGATCATCGAAGACCCCTTCGGTTCCTTCGGCTGCCTGATGCTGGTGGGCCTGGTCTTCGCCCGCCCGCTGTACCGCCTGAACCTGATGACCATCGGTGACTTCTTCCGCAAGCGCTTCGGCCAGCACGTGGAAATCTTTACCAGCCTGGTGATCATCGTCTCCTACATGGGTTGGGTGGCCGCCCAGCTGACCGCGCTCGGCGTGTGCTTCAGCGTGCTCTCCGACGGCGCCATCACCACCACCCAGGGCATGCTCATCGGCACCGTGATCGTGCTGCTGCACACCCTGTTCGGCGGCATGTGGTCGGTGGCCCTGACCGACTTCCTGCAGATGATCATCATCGTCTGCGGCCTGTGCTACCTGGTCTGGCTGATCGGCGACATGGCCGGCGGCCCGCAGGTGGTGATCAGCCACGCCGCGGCCGAAGGCAAGTTCCACTTCCTGCAGGGCACCTCGGCCAAGGACATAGTCGCGTTCCTCGGCGCGGCGGTGACCATGATGTTCGGCTCCATCCCGCAGCAGGACGTGTACGCCCGGGTGATGTCGGCCAAGACCGAGAAGATCGCCTCGCGCGCCACCATGACCGGCGCCGCCTGCTACCTGGTGTTCTGCATGCTGCCGATCTTCCTGACCTACGCCGCGTCGATGATCGACCCGCAGATGGTCAAGCACTGGCTGAACGAGGACGCCCAGCAGATCCTCCCGCACCTGATCATGGAGCGCACCCCGATGTTCGCCCAGATCATGTTCTTCGGCGCCCTGCTCTCGGCGATCATGTCCTCGGCCTCCGGCGCCCTGCTGGCCCCGTCGGTGACCCTCACCGAGAACATCCTCAAGCCCATGCTGCCGCACCTGAACGACCACCAGGCGCTGAAGCTGATGCGCGCCAGCGTGCTGGCCATGACCATCGCCACCTGCCTGTTCGCCTTCTACTCCAACGCCAGCATCTACGAGATGGTCGGCAACGCGTACAAGGTGACCCTGGTCGCCGCCGTGGTGCCGCTGTTCTTCGGCCTGTTCTGGAAGCGCGCCACCACCCAGGGCGCCCTGACCGCCATCGCCTGCGGGCTGATCGGCTGGATCTCGCTGGAGATGGGCCACCAGGAAGGCGACTTCTGGCCGCCGCAGCTGGTGGGCCTGATCTGCAGCGCCTTCGGCATGATCATCGGCTCCCTGGCCCCGCAGCTCAGCAAGAACCACGGCGACCACACCGAGACGCTGACCGAGCAGGCCGCAGCAGCTGCCGCTGGCAACTGAGCCTCGCGCTGAATGGAAAAGCCCCGCCTTGCAGGCTGTGTGAAAACCTCCGGATCGGTCCAGCTGGTTAAAAAACAACCTGGATTTCGCGTTTCTACGCGGATTCTGGGTTGGCTGAATAGCCAAGCCTTTTCAGATTTCACGTAGGAACGCACTCTTCGAAGAGCCGCTCGGGTTTTCACACAGCCTGCTTGGCGGGGCTTTTCTTTTGCGCGCTCTTCGCAGGAGCAACTGTCTTGCGCCGAGATGCTCTTCGTAGGATGGGTTGAGCTTGCGATACCCATGCTGCCGTGGTGATGGGTATCGCTTCGCTCAACGCCATCCTACGACGGTGCGCCTTCCGCCATGTGAGTGGAGCAATTGCCCGCTCCAAGCATTCGTGATTCCACGACAAATATCCTTTGCCGCCGCCCGCGTTTTTCTCAGCAGTGCATCCCCGGATACTAAGCTCCAGTGCAACCGCTACCCCCACAGGAGCTTCCCATGAGCATTCCCGCCCTCGGCCTCGGCACCTTCCGCCTCAAGGACCAGGTGGTCATCGACTCGGTATCCACCGCCCTGGAGCTGGGCTACCGCGCCATCGACACCGCGCAGATCTACGGCAACGAGGCCGAGGTCGGCCAGGCCGTGGCGGCCAGCGGCGTGCCGCGCGGCGAGCTGTACCTGACCACCAAGGTGTGGACCGAGAACCTCTCCCGCGACCGGCTGATCCCCAGCCTGGAGGAAAGCCTGCACAAGCTGAAGACCGACTACGTCGACCTCTGCCTGATCCACTGGCCCTCGCCGGGCGGCGCGGTGCCGGTCGCCGAATACATGACGGCCCTGGCCGAGGCCAAGGCGCGTGGCCTGGCCCGCGAGATCGGCGTGTCCAACTTCACCCTGGCGCTGATGCAGCAGGCCATCGACGTGGTCGGCGCCGGCGAGATCGCCACCAACCAGGTGGAGCTGCACCCCTACCTGCAGAACCGCAAGGTCGCCGGGTTCGCCGAGCGCCACGGCATCCGCATCACCTCCTACATGACGCTGGGCTACGGCAAGGTGCTGGGCGACGCGGGGATCGGCGGGATCGCCCAGCGCCACGGCGCCACCCCGGCGCAGGTGGTGCTGGCCTGGGCCATGCAGCTGGGCTACGCGGTGATCCCCTCCTCCACCCAGCGCGCCAACCTGGCGAGCAACCTGGCCGCCCGCGAGTTGCGCCTGAGCGAGGCGGACATGGCCGCCATCGCCGCCCTGGAGCGCAACGAGCGCATCACCAGCCCGGCCAGCCTGGCCCCGGCCTGGGACTGAAGCCGGCGGCTTGCGCTGCAGCCACGGCGCGGGTAAATGTCGTGGCCGCCACTTTCGCGGCGCCGAGGCGCTGGAAGCCACCGCCGCGGAACTGCGCCAGCACGCGCCAGGCATCGAGGTGCGCTGCGTGCCTTTGTCTGCAGTGCCCATGCCCGGGCAGAATCTGTTGCTGGATGGCGGGGCTTATCCGGGGACGTTTTGAGGGGCGGCTTTACTTGTAGGAGCGAGCTTGCTCGCGAACAGAGCTCACCGGGAATGCAGTTGCTGGATTTGAGAGCGCCCTCTCCCTAACCCTCTCCCTGAAGGGAGAGGGGACCGTTCGGAGCGGTTGGGTTTTCCAGAGTCAGCCGGCAGCTCCAGAGTTGCCGGTTGAAATCAAATCCTCTCTCAGCACGGACAAGCCCATTCGCGAGCAAGCTCGCTCCTACGAAAAACTGCCTCCAGGGCCCCCGATGAAAGTCCAATCCGACGAACTCCGCACCTTCACCACCGTCATCGACAGCGGCTCCATCACCGCCGCCGCCGAGCAGCTGGGCCTCACCGCCTCGGCCGTCAGCCGCACCCTGGCGCGCCTGGAGGACAAACTCGGCACCACCCTGCTCAACCGCACCACGCGGCGCATGAAGCTCACCGAGGAAGGCCAGTTCTTCCTCGATAGCGCGCGGCACATCCTGGCGCAGATGGACGAGCTGGAAGAACGCCTGGCGCTGCGCCAACAACGGCCGGCCGGGCGCCTGCGGATCAACGCCGCCTCGCCCTTCATGCTGCACGCCGTGGTGCCGCACATCGACGCCTTCCGCGCGCAGTACCCGGACATCGAGCTGCAGCTGAACACCAACGACCTGAACATCGACCTGCTGGAACAGAGCACCGACGTCGCCATCCGCATCGGCACCCTCAGCGATTCGACGCTGCATGCCCGGCCCCTGGGCAGCAGCCGGCTGAACCTGCTGGCCAGCCCGGTCTATCTGGAAAAGCACGGCGCGCCGCAGAGCGTGGAGGACCTGGCCCGGCACAGTCTGCTCGGCTTCACCCAGCCGGAAAGCCTGAACGTCTGGCCACTGCCCCATGCCGGCGGGGAAAGCCTGGTGATCACCCCCGACCTTTCCGCCTCCAGCGGCGAGACGCTGCGCCAGCTGGCCCTGGCCGGCCAGGGCATCGTCTGCCTGGCGGGTTTCATGACCTGCCACGACATCGCCGCCGGGCGCCTGGTCAAGGTGCTGCCGGAACTGGTGCGCGAGCAGCGCCAGCCGATCAACGCGGTGTACTACCGCAACTCGCAGCTGGCCCTGCGCATCCAGTGCTTCCTGGACTTCATCCAGGAACGGCTGGCGACCACCCTCGGCGGCTGATCAGTCGGCCGCCACCGCGCTCGCGGCGGGCTGCTTCGGCTGGCTGGTCAGGGTGGTGCCCACCGAGGCGAGCATGATCGCGGCGATGGCCAGCCACTGCAGCACGGTCAGCTGCTCGCCGAGGAACACCAGGCCGGACAGCGCGGCGAAAGCCGGCTCGATGCTCATCAGGGTGCCGAAGGTGCGCGCCGGCAGGCGTGTCAGGGCGATCATCTCCAGGGTGTAGGGCAAGGCGCTGGAGAGCACCGCCACGCCCAGCAGCGCCGGGATCAGCTGCAGGTCGAACAGCGCGGCGCCGGAATGCACCAGGCCCACGGGGAAGATGCATATCGCCGCGATGGTCACGCCCATGGCGGCGGTCTGGGTGCCATGGTCGTTGCCGGCGCGCTGGCCGAACAGGATGTACATCGCCCAGCAGGCGCCCGCGCCCAGGGCCAGCGCGGCGCCCAGCGGGTCGACGCCATGGCCCAGCTCGCCGATGGGCAGCAGCAGCCAGAGGCCGCATACGGCGATGGCGATCCAGAGGAAGTCGATGGGCTTGCGCGAGAAGTACAGCGCCACCGCCAGCGGCCCGGTGAACTCCAGGGCCACGCCGACGCCCAGCGGGATCGTGCGCAGGGCCATGTAGAACATCAGGTTCATGCCGCCCAGGGTGATGCCGTAGGCCAGCAGCGGCCCCCAGGAGCTGCGCGCGACGGGCTTGCGCCAGGGACGCAGCACGGCGAGCAGGATGATTGCCGCGAACAGCAGGCGCATGGCCGTCACGCCCTGGGCGCCGAGCACCGGGAACAGGCTCTTGGCCAGGGCCGCCCCGCCCTGGATCGAGGCCATGGAGACCAGCAGCACGGCGACCGGGAAGAACAGCGTGGCGAAACGGGAACGCGGCATGGAGGCAGACCGAAAAGGTTGAAATGCAGCCAGGGACCTGGCGTATGCTTATGCGCAACATAATGCGCAAAATCGGTCGAATGAGCAATATATTGCCCAATACCAACGAACGCCCCAGCGTGCTCGTCCACGTCGCCGACAACGTCAAGACGCTGCGCCGCGCCGCGGGCCTGAGCCAGGACGCCCTGGCCAAGGCCAGCGACGTCAGCCGGCGCATGCTGGTCGGCATCGAAGGCGGCGACACCAACGTCAGCCTGGCCACCCTGGACCGCATCGCCGCGGCCCTCTCGGTGACCTTCGCCGACCTGGTGCGCGCCCCGCAGACCGGCGACCTCTCCCGCGTCGACGTGGTGGCCTGGGCCGGCCGCCAGGCGGAAAGCCGCGGCACCCTGCTGGCCAGCACCCCGGCCCGCGGCCAGGCCGAGCTGTGGCACTGGGCCCTGGCGCCGGGGGACAGCTATGACGCAGAGCCCGATGCCGAGGGGTGGTATGACATGGTTTACGTCATCGAGGGTCAGCTGACGCTGGAGATTGGGGACCAGCGTTGGGAGGTGGCTTGCGGGGGGTTCCATGTGTTCAAGAGCAACCAGCGGTTTTCCTATCGGAACCTGGGGGATGGGTTGCTGCGTTTTGTGCGGAATGTGGTGAATTGAGGGGTGGGGTTGCTTTCAATGGTGCCTCCCGGCGGTCATGGTGCATTGGATTGAGCCCGCAACCCTCTCCCCAGCCCTCTCCCTGAAGGGAGAGGGGGCTAGTCCGTGCCGAGAGAAGTGATGGTTTCAGCCGGTAACTCGGTACAAACCGGCTAACACGGAAACATCAGCGCACTCCGAACGGTCCCCTCTCCCTTCAGGGAGAGGGTTAGGGAGAGGGCGCTCTCAACCCCAGCACCTGCAATCCCCAGCGAGCACCATTCGCGAGCAAGCTCGCTCCTACGAAAAGCCCCCCACCCAGCAACGAAAAAGACCCGCCGAAGCGGGCCTTTCTCTCGTACCGGAAAACCTCAGAAACTCTGCGGCATCTCCCCCCGCGCCAGGCGGGCGTTGATGTCGGCCACCACCGCCGGCAGCTCCGCAATGGTGTCGATCAGGTAATGCGGTCGCGAACCCTCGAACATCTGCCCGATGCGCCGGCGCTCCTGTTCCAGCTTGTCCTGCGGCAACGCCTTGTACTGCTCGTAGGTCAGGCCCAGGGCGTTGCCCGAGCAGGTCAGCGCCACGGTCCACATGCCGGCGCGGCGGCCTTCGAGGATGCCCGGCCAGGTGTCGTCGACCTTCACGCAGGCGGCCACGTCGTCGATGCCCAGGGCGATCACGTTGGCCAGGGCCTGGGCCGGGTGCGGGCGGCCGTTGGGCACTTCGTCGGTGGCCACCACGTGGTCGGCGACGTAGCCGTTGCTGGCGGCCAGCTTGACCACCTTTTCCATCACCACCGCCGGGTAGCCGGAGCAGGAGCCGATCTTCAGGCCCTGTTCGCGCAGTTGGGCGATGGCGTCGAGGGCGCCGGGGATCAGCGCCGAGTGCTCGGCGATCTTCTCGATCTGCAGCGGCATGAAGCGCTCGTAGATGGCGGTAACGTCGTCGTCGGTCGGGGTGCGGCCGAACTTGGCCTGGTAGCGCTCGGCGATGGCCGGGATGTCGCAGAGGGTGCGGATGTGGTCCCACTTGCCCATGCCCATGGGGCCGCGGGCTTCTTCCAGGCTGACCTGCACGCCGAACTCGGCGAAGGCCTCGACGAAGATCTGCGTCGGCGCGAAGGAGCCGAAGTCGACCACGGTGCCGGCCCAGTCCAGTACCACGGCTTGCAGTTGCTTGGGTTGTTCGTAGTTCATCGTTTGCATCCTGTTGTCGGGCGCAGGCCGGGCCTGCGCCGGGAAAGGGGTTCAGATCTCGAAGACTTCCATCTCGCGCAGCGTCTGGGCGATGGCCGCCACCGCCTCGCGCATGCCCTGGGCGTCGACCTGGCCGATGCAGCCGACGCGGAAGGTTTCCACCTGGGTCAGCTTGCCCGGGTAGAGGATGTAGCCCTTCTCGCGCACCCGGTTGTAGAACTCGGTGAAGCTGTAGCGGGCATCGCGCGGGGCGTGGAAGGTGACGATGATTGGCGCCTGGATCGCCGCCGGGAGGAAGCTGCGGAATCCGAGTTTGGCCATCTCGCCCAGCAGAGTCTGGCAGTTGTCTGCGTAACGATTGTGACGGGCCGCCAGGCCGCCCTCCTCCTCGTACTGGCTCAGCGCCTCGTGCAGCGCGGCGACCACGTGGGTGGGCGGGGTGAAGCGCCACTGGCCGGTCTTGGCCATGTAGGCCTGCTGGTCCTGCAGGTCCATGGCCAGGGAATGGCAGTTGCCGGCGCTGGCCGCCAGCGACTCGTTGCGGGCGAAGACGAAGCCCATGCCGGGCACGCCTTCCAGGCACTTGCCGGAAGCGGCGATCAGCGCGTCGAAGGGCACCTTGCGGGCGTCGATGTCGAGGGCGCCGAAGGAACTCATGGCGTCGATGATCAGACGCTTGCCGTGGGCCTCGACGACCTTGGCGATGGCTTCCAGCGGGTTGAGGATGCCGGTGCTGGTCTCGCAGTGGATCAGCGCCACGTGGGTCACGGCCGGGTCGGCGGCGAGCAGGCGGTCGACGTCCTCGGCGGTGGTGGGCACGTCCTCTTCGGTCTCGAAGGTGCTGAACTGCCGGCCGATCACCTGGCAGATCTTCGCCAGGCGCTTGCCGTAGGCGCCGTTGATCAGCACCAGCACCTTGCCGTCGCGCGGCACCAGGGTGCCCACCGCGGCCTCGACGGAGAAGGTGCCGCTGCCCTGCAGCGGCACGCAGGTGTGGCTGCCTTCGCCATGGATGATGGCCAGCAGGCGGGAACAGACATCGGCGGTCAGGGCGTTGAAATCGTTGTCCCAGGAGCCCCAGTCGACCAGCATGGCGCGGCGGGTCCGCGGGGAGGTGGTCAGGGGGCCGGGGGTCAACAGGATGGGCGCGCGCTCGGCAGTGCTCATGCTCGGTTCCTCTATCAGGGGAAAACCTGTGCGGGGTGAGGTTCTTGTCGCGGCCCGTCGAGCGGGCCTGGACATACGTTGCCAAGCGACGAGTTATCGCTCAAATTGTTTGTCATGATCCCAGGCATAAGTCGGACCTATACCCTATGAACCTGTTCCAGCTCCGCGCCTTCGACGCCGTGGCCCGCGAAGGCAGCTTCACCCGCGCCGCCGAGCGCCTGTTCATCAGCCAGCCGGCGGTGACCGGGCACGTCAAGGCGCTGGAAGAGCACTACCAGGTCAACCTGTTCCGCCGCACCGCCCGCGCCGTGGAGCTGACCGAGGAAGGCCGCCGCCTGGCGGCCATCAGCCGCACGCTGTTCGCCCTGGAGGAAGAGGCCGAGACGCTGCTGGACGCCAACCGCAAGCTGCTCAGCGGGCGCATCGAGGTGGCGGCCGACGGCCCGCACCTGGTCATGCCCCTGCTCGCCCGCCTGCGCGCGCGCTACCCGGGCATCACCGTCAACCTGCGCCTGGGCAATGCCCAGGAGACGCTGAACGCGCTGCTCAGCGAGCATGTGGACGTGGCCGTGGTGACCGAGGTGGACGAGCGGCCGGGGCTGTACCTGCGCGATTTGGTGGAATCTCACCTGTGCGCGCTGCTGCCGGCGGAGCACGTCTGGTGCGGGCGCGGCGAGGGCATCCCGCTGGCAGAGCTGGACCAGCAGATCATGGTGCTGCGCGAGCCGGACTCCATCACCCGCCGCACCTTCGACCGCGCCTGCGGCGCCCTGCCGATACAGCCACGGGTGCTGATGGAGCTGAGCAGCCGCGAGGCGGTCACCGAGGCGGTGGCGGCGGAACTGGGCATCGGCATCGTCTCCTCGCTGGAAGTCAGCCGCGACCCGCGGGTGCGCGCCGTGCCGCTGCTCGGCGAGGCGCTGGTGAACCGGCATTCCCTCGGCTGCCTGGAGCGGCGCCGCGGCTTGCGGGTGGTGAGTGCGTTCCTGGAGCTGGCGGAGGATGGCGGGGCCTGACCTGCCGTTGACGACGGATAATCGCGGACGGAGTCCTACGCATCCCGCATAGGCACGGCACCGTAGGATGGGTTGAGCTTGCGAAACCCATGCGGTTGCGGTGATGGGTATCGCTCCGCTCAACCCATCCTACGGGGTGTTACTGGAAGGTGTACCGTCCGCGATTGCCCCCAAGGCGACGCCGGACTAGCCAGCCCCCTCCCACAAATCCTCGCGCACCACATCGAGGAAGGTCGACACTATCCGCCGCGAACTCTGCTCGCGCAGGCACACCAGGGTCTCGCTCATCCGCCTTTCACAATCGACTATCGGCAGCGCATGCACCCGGCTGTCGGCGCCGAACTCGGCGGCCGACACCACGCCCAGGCCGATCCCCGCCACCACCGCCTCGCGGGCGGCCTCGCGGCCTTCCACCTCGATGGCCGGGCGGATGCGCAGGCCGGCGCGGTGCATTTCCTCTTCCAGCGTCTGGCGCGTCACCGAGCCCTGCTCGCGCAACACCAGTGGCGCGTCGTCCAGGTCCGCCAGGCGGATCGACTCGCGCCCGGCCCAGGGATGGCCGCTGGCGACGAAGGCGACTATGGGGTCGCTGCGCAGGGTCACCGACAGCAACCGCTCGTCCTCCACCGTGCGCCCCAGCAGCGCCAGGTCGGCCCGGTAGTTGAACAGCGACTGCAGCGATTCGTCGGTGTTGCCGCTCTCGATGCGCACGTGGATGCCCGGGTAGCGCTGGCAGAAACGCGCCACCTGCGGCAGCAGGTGCACCGCGGCGTCCACCGCCAGGGTCAGGTTGCCGGTCTGCAGCGCGCTGGAGGCCGCCAGCAGTTCGTGGGCCTCGGCCTCGATGACGAACAGCCGCTGGGTCACCGCCAGCAGGCGCTCGCCCAAGTCGGTCAGGCGCACCGAGCGCTTGTTGCGGTGGAACAGCAGCACGCCGTAGCGCTCCTCCAGTTTGCGCACCTGGTCGGAAACCGCCGGCTGGGTGAGGAACAGGCGCTCGGCGGCACGGGTGAAGCTGCCGGTCAGCGCCACGGCGTGGAAGGCCTTCAGTTGCGCGTGGGAAACCTGCATGGGCCTGGCTCCGTAGGGATCGGGAAGGTCGCCACTGTAGTCACCCGGCGCCGTGACTTACAAGTCAGACTTATTTTTAAAATTTGATAAATCGATTTTATTTATTTATCCGAACTTGTTTCCATGCGTTTCACCAAGGGCTCCGGCCCACGGCAACCTCACCGCATCCGCCCTGACCCGTCACCTCCGGAAAGGTACGGCCCGCTCATATAACAACAACAAGTTTTTCCCTGACTGCCGGCACTCCAACAACAACGAGGTCAGATCAGATGAGCAACCCCACCGGCACCGCAGCCCACGCGGGCAAAGGTTCCATGCAGCGCTGGCGCGTGCAGATCTTCGCGATCACCTGGCTCGCGTACGCCGCCTTCTACTTCACCCGCAAGGCCTTCTCCGTGGCCAAGCTCGGCATCGCCGAGGACACGACCTTCGAACTGGACAAGGCCATGATGGCCGACATGGATGCCATCTACCTGGCCGCCTACGCCGTGGGCCAGTTCACCTGGGGCGTCTTCGCCGACCGCTTCGGCCCGCGCATCGTGGTGTTCGGCGGCCTGGCGATCTCCACCCTCGCCGCCCTGGTCATGGGCACCTTCGCCACCGTGCCGATCTTCGCCAGTTGCATGGTCATCCAGGGCCTGGCGCAGTCCACCGGCTGGTCCGGGCTGTGCAAGAACATGGGCAGCTTCTTCGCCGCCCACGAGCGCGGGCGCATCCTCGGCCTGTGGAGCACCTGCTACGCCTTCGGCGGCCTGGTCGCCTCGCCCTTCGCCGGCTGGTGGGCCTACAGCGTGTTCGGCACCTGGCACGCGGCCTTCTATTCCTCCGCCACGGTGGTCGGCGGCGTCGCCCTGCTGTTCCTGCTGCTGCAGCGCAACCGCCCGCAGGACGTCGGCCTGCCGCCGATCGAGGCGGACGAGCCGCAGGCCGTGCACTATGCCGGCTTCCATGAGCAGGGCAAGAACCCCGGCTTCTGGGAAACCCTCGGCGCCGTGCTGCGCAACCGCACGGTGATGACCCTCGGCCTGGCCTACTTCCTGCTCAAGCCGGCGCGCTACGCCATCCTGCTGTGGGGCCCGGTAATCGTCTACGAACGCATGCCGGCCCTGGGCAAGGTGGGCGCCGCGGTGCTGCCGACCGCCTTCGAGATCGCCGGGCTGCTCGGCCCCATCCTCATCGGCCTGGCCTCGGACAAGCTGTTCGGCGCCCGGCGCATGCCCGCCTGCGTCATCAGCCTGATCGGCCTAACCGCGTGCCTGGCGCTGTTCGTCCCGGCCATGCAGACCGGCAGCGCGATGCTGGTGTTCGCCCTGCTGTTCATGATGGGCCTGACCCTCTACGGCCCGGACTCGATGATCAGCGGCGCCGCCGCCATCGACTTCGGCACCGGCAAGGCCGCGGGCACCGCCGCCGGCTTCGTCAACGGCTGCGGCTCGGTGGGCGCCATCCTCGGCGGCCTGCTGCCCGGCTACTTCGACACCTACAGCGTGTTCATCGGCTTCACCGTCACCGCGCTGATCGCCGCTGCCATCCTGGTGCCGCACTGGAACAGCCTGCCCGAAGGCGCGCGCAAGAGCGCCCCGGCCACGCCGAACCGCCCCCTGAAGGTGCGCCCGGCACGCTCCTGATTCCCGGGGCACAGGGACGTGCCCACCCCGCCCGATAAACCGCATACCGAACGCCCCTACCCCGCGCCCCGATCACGGAGAACCCCCATGCGCCCCTTCTGGCTCGCCCAGGCCCTGCAGCACGACAGCGACAGGGCCGCCCCGCTGCAACAGGACACCCGCGCCGACGTGTGCATCGTCGGCGGCGGCTACACCGGCCTGTGGACCGCCATCCAGCTCAAGGAACAGAACCCGGAGCTGGACGTGGTGATCGTCGAAGCCGACATCTGCGGCGCCGGCGCCAGCGGGCGCAACGGCGGCTGCGCGCTGTCCTGGTCGGCGAAGTTCTTCACCCTGGAGCGGCTGTTCGGCCTGGCCGAGGCGATCCGCCTGGTGAAGGCCTCCGAGCGCAGCATCCAGGCCATCGGCGAGTTCTGCGAAAAATACGGGGTGGATGCCGACTACCGCCTGGACGGCACCCTGTACACGGCGACCAATGCCGCCCAGGTCGGCGCCACCGACGGGGTGATCGCCGCGCTGGAGAAGCACGGCATCAACTCCTTCACCCGCCGCCCGCTGGAAGACGTGCGGCGCATGGCCGGCTCGGACAAGCACCTGGAAGGCTGGTTCTCCCCCGCCGCCGCCAGCGTGCAGCCGGGCAAGCTGGTGCGCGGCCTGCGCCGGGTGGCGCTGCAGCTGGGCGTGCGCCTGTACGAGGGCACGCCCATGACCGGCCTGGAGGAAGGCCACCCGGCCCGCGTGCACACGCCCCATGGCCAGGTGGCGGCAGACCGCGTGGTGCTGGCGATCAACGCCTGGATGGCGCGGGCCTTCCCGCAGTTCGAGCGCACGGTGGCCATCGTCTCCAGCGACATGATCATCACCGAGCCGCGCCCGGACCTGCTGCGGCAGATCGGCCTGACCTCGGGGGTGACCGTGCTCGACTCGCGCATCTTCGTGCACTACTACCACAACACCCCGGACGGCCGGCTCATGCTCGGCAAGGGCGGCAACACCTTCGCCTACGGCGGGCGCATGCTGCCGGTGTTCGACCAGCCTTCGCCCTACCTCGACCTGCTGCGGCGCAGCCTCGGCGAGTTCTTCCCGACCTTCGCCGAAGTGCCCATCGCCGCCAGCTGGAACGGCCCCTCCGACCGCTCGGTGACCGGCCTGCCGTTCTTCGGCCGGCTCGGCGCCGGCGGCAACATCTTCTACGGCTTCGGCTACTCCGGCAGCGGCGTCGGCCCCTGCCACATGGGCGGGCAGCTCCTCGCCTCGCTGGTGCAGGGCCTGGACAACGAGTGGACGCGCTCGCCGCTGGCCCAGGGGCCGCTCGGCCACTTCCCGCCGGAGCCGGTGCGCTACCTGGGCTCGCTGATGGTGCGCAACGCCATCCGCCGCAAGGAGCAGGCCGAGGACCACGGCCGCCGCCCGCGGCGCCTGGACGTGCGCCTGGCGAAGTTCGCCGCGGCCGCCGGCAAGGCCGACAAGGCCTGAGCCCCTCCCCCTTTTCCCTCACAAGCCGGCTGAGGGACGAGCGAGGCGCGCTTGCGGGCCTCGCTCTTTTTTTCTCGGCGCCCCGGCTTGTGCCGAGCACGCCCGTCGAACGATAATTATTCTCATCAGAAAATGACTTGCATGGACGTCGCGTGAGCCTTTCCCACCTCGACACCGTGTTCCTCGCCCAACGCACCCCGCTGCTGCGCACCCTGGCGAGAATGGTGAAGAACCCCAGCATCGCCGAAGAACTGGTCCAGGAAACCTACCTGCGCGTGGCCCGCACCCTGCGCGAGCGCCCGGTGGAGCACCTGGAGCCGTTCCTCTTCCAGACCGGCCGCAACCTCGCCCTGGACCACCTGCGCCACCTGCGCATGCAATCGCGCACCCTGCTCGACGACGTGCCCCAGGAGGTGCTCCAGGCGGTGCCCTCCAGCCAGCCTTCGGCCGAGGACGGCCTGCACGCCGAGCAGTTGCTGGAGCGCCTGGGCTCGGCCCTGGAACGCCTCACCCCGCGCCAGCAGCGCATCTTCATCCTCAGCCGATTGCACGGCTGCGGCTACGCGGAAATCGCCGAGCAACTGGGGGTGTCGCCCAGCACGGTGCAGAAGGAACTGAAGCTCATCATGGCCATCTGCATCGGCGTGCTCGGGCGCCTGGAGCCGCCGGCATGACGGGCTACCCATCGGCCCGCGGCTGGCCCACAATGTGCGCCCCCGATTCGAGGAACGCCGCGTGACCGCCCCGGACCCGCACCTGGCCCAAGCGCTGGACTGGCTGATCCAGCTGGAAGACGCCGACGCCGCCACCCGCGCGCGCTTCGACGCCTGGCTGGCCGCGCACCCGGCCAACGCCAGCGCCTTCCGGCACGCCAGCAGCCTGTGGGATTCGCCGCTGCTCGGCCTGGCCGCCACCGGCCTGGAGTCCCAGGCGCAGCACCAGGCGCGGCAACGCAAGCGCCGGCGCTGGCGTTCCTTCGCCGCCGCCGCGGGGCTGTTGCTGGCAGTGGGCGTGGCCCTACAGGGCGACCTGCTGACGCACATCCGCGCCGACCACTACACCGCCGTGGGCCAGCGCCAGAGCCTGCAACTGGCCGACGGCTCGCGCATCCTGCTGAACACCGACACCGCCCTGTCCAGCCACCTCGACGAGCAGCGCCGCAGCGCCCGGCTGTTCCGCGGCGAAGCCTACTTCGACGTGGCCCACGACCGCAGCCGCCCCTTCGAGGTGGAGGCCGGCCCGGTGCAGGTGAGCGTGCGCGGCACCGCTTTCGCCGTGCGCTACCTGGGCAACGAGGCGGAAGTCAGCGTGCAGCACGGCGAGGTGGACCTGCGCAGCGCCGGCGACGACACCCGCGTCAGCCTCGGCGCCGGCGACAGCATCCGCGTCGGCCCCGGCGGCTTCGGCGAGCGCCGCCACAACGGCGAGAGCCAGCGCCTGCTGGCCTGGGTGCAGGGCCGCCTGGTGTTCGAGAACTGCCCGCTGAGCCAGGTGCTGGCCGAGCTGCGGCGCTACTACCCGGGCTGGATCGTCAACGCCGACGAGCGCCTGGAAGACGTCAGCATCACCGCCAACTACCGCCTGGACGACCCGCTGGGGGCCATGCGCTCCCTCGCCCAGATCACCTCCTCGCACCTGCGCGAATACCCGCGCCTGCTGATCCTCAACTAAGGCGCGCCCGCCATCGCGGGCGGCGTGTGGCAGCCCTTGCAGGAACGCACCGGGCCGGCCTGCTGGAAGGATTGCAGGCGCTTGAGGTGGCAGCTTTCGCAGAACTGGTGGAAGTCGTGCTCGATGGTCACGGCCAGCTGCGGCGACTCCTTGTGGCAGAGCACGCAGGTGCGGCTGCCGCTGGGCGAGGCCGAGGTGGAGCGGTCGACGAAGTCGTGGTGGCAGGTGACGCAGTTGATGCTGCCATGGTTGGTGTGGTCGAAGTTCATCGGCAGCAACGGGTGCTGGCGCACCAGTTGGTCGTGGCCGTGCCGCGCGCCGAGGACGAAGGCCGCCAGCAGCGGGATGGCCAACAGCAGGTACCAGCGTTTCATAGCAGCGGCAGGTCCACGCTGCCGAGCAGCGCATAGAGCCCGGCCAACGCCAGGCCGGCGCAGAGCACGCCCAGGCTCAGGCGGCTGGCCAGGTAGGCGCTGTGCCGCCGGCGCCCGCCCTCGGCATAGTGCGGCGTGGGCCGCGGCAGCCGCGGCCAGGCCAGCGCGGCGACGCTGAGCGCGCCCCAGAGCACGGCCTTCCAGGTGGCGCCGCTGTAGTAGCCGGCGCCGATCATGTGCACGCCGGCCAGCGCGACTATGGCCGCGCTCCACCCATAATGCCAACGACGGAAGTCCGCATGTCTGGGCCAGATGCGCCGGCGCACGGCGGTCAGGCTCAGCGGCAGGATCAGCAGCAGAAGCAGCGTCGCGCCGTCGGCGGCGAGCATGTGCCAGGGCGCGCCGGGCAGCAGTTCGTCGAGCACCAGCGGCTCGTCCACCAGCAGCACCGCCACGTGGACGACCAGCAATACGGCGGCGACGAACGACAGGTCGCGGTGCAGCACCATGAAGAACTTGCCGTCGTGCCGCGGCCGGGCCATGGGCTTGCCGGTGTAGGCGAACAGCAGCAGGAACAGCGCCCCGGCGACGAAGCCGGCGACGTTGGCGAAGTCCCAGGCCGGGTGCACGCCGGGCATGGCGTCGAGCAGGAAGATGGCGGCGAACGGCAGCAGGCAGGCCAGCGCCACGCGCAGGGTCAGGGCGAACATGCGATCAGCCTCCTCTGCCGCCATCCGGAAAAGCGGCGTAGCGTGCCGCCGCGCGGCACGCTACGCAAGCCGCCCTTAGTGGGCGATGCACACCGACTTGATCTCGGTGTAGGCCTCGACCACGGCGCGGCCGAACTCGCGGCCCATGCCGGACTGCTTGACGCCGCCGAAAGGCATGCTCGGGTCCAGCAGCACGTGGGCATTGACCCAGACGGTGCCGGACTCGATGCGCGGCACCAGGTTCATGGCGCGGGTCAGGTCGTTGGTCCACAGGCTGGCGCCCAGGCCGTACTCGCTGTCGTTGGCCATCTCGATGGCCTGGTCCTCTTCCTTGAAGGAAAGCACCGCCAGCACCGGGCCGAAGACTTCATTGTGGGCCACGGCCATGTCCTGGGTGACGTCGGCCAGCACGGTCGGGCGCACGAAGAAGCCGTCGCAGTCCATCGGCTCGCCGCCGCAGACCACCCGGGCGCCTTCGCGGCGGGCGGTCTCGATGTGCTTGAGCACCGAGGCCTGCTGCTTGCGCGACACCAGCGGGGTGATCTGCGCAGTGTCGTCCATGCCCTGGCCGATGCTCATACCGGCGACCACCGCGCCGAGCTTGTCGACGAACTCGGCATAGCGCGACTCGTGCACGTAGAAGCGCGAGGCCGCGGCGCACACCTGGCCGCTGTTGAGCAGGCCGCCCAGCAGCGCACCCTGCACGGCCTTGTCGATGTCGGCGTCGGCCAGGATGATCATCGGGTTCTTGCCGCCCAGTTCCAGGGCGAAGCGCGTCATGTTCTGCATGGCGGCGATGCCGACGCTGCGGCCGACAGCGGTGGAGCCGGTGAAGGACACCTTGCTGATCAGCTTGTGCGAAGCCAGGCCGCCGCCGATGCGCGCGCCGTCGCCGGTGACCAGGTTGAACACCCCGGCCGGCACGCCCGCCTCGAAGGCCAGCTCGGCCAGGCGCAGGGCGGTCAGCGGGGTTTCCGAAGCGGGCTTGATGACCACGGTGTTGCCGGTGGCCAGTGCCGGCATCAGCTTCCACACGGCGATCATCAGCGGGAAGTTCCAGGGCACGATGCCGGCGACCACGCCCACCGGCTCGCGGCGGGTGAAGGCGGTGAACTTGGTGCCCGGCGGCAGCGGGATGGACACGTCCAGGGACTGGCCCTCGATCTTGGTCGCCCAGCCGGCCATGTAGCGCATGAACTCCACGGTGGCGCCGACGTCGAGCATGCGCGTCAGGTTGATCGACTTGCCCTGGCTGAGGGTTTCCAGCTGGGCCAGTTCCTCGGCGTGCTGCTCCACCAGGTCGGCGAAGCGCAGCAGGATGCGCTCGCGGTCGGCCGGGCGCAGGTCGGACCAGACGCGCGACTTGAAGGCGGCGTGGGCGGATTTCACGGCGCGGTCGAGCATCTCGGTATCGATGTCGGCGATCTGCGCGATGGTTTCGCCGGTGGCCGGGTTGAGCACGTCGCTGGTGGGGCCGTCGTAGGCCACCCAGGCGCCGTCGATGAAGCAGCCGTGGCGGCGCTGGAGGAACTCGGCGACCTGCGGCAGGGTTGCGGTGATGCTCATGGTGACTCCTGTTCTTGCGGCCCGCGGGCCAGGCAGGGAACCGCTCGCCGGGAGCGGCCGGGAAAGGTCAGTGCTGCTGGCTGAGCCACAGGCTCAGGGCCTTGCGCTCGTCGGCATCGGCCAGGCCCTGATAGGGCATGTAGGTGCCCGGCACGGCGGCCTGGGGCTGGGTGACGAAGGCTTCGAGGCTCTCGCGGCTCCAGGCCGCGCCCCTGTCCTTCATCGCCTGGGAATAGCTGAAACCGGCCAGGGAACCGGCGTTGCGGCCGATCACCCCATGCAGGTTCGGCCCCATGATGTTGGCGCCGCCGGCATTGGCGGTGTGGCAAACGGAGCAGTCGCGCTCGAAAACGGCCTGGCCCTTGGCGGCCAGGTCATCGGCCAGGGCCAGCCCGGACTGGGTACCGGCCACGGCCAGCAGCAGGCCGCAGAGGCCGGTCTTGATTCGGGTTTTCACGGTGAAAAGCATGCAGGGGCACTCTCGATCGATTCTTATCGGCCGGACACAAGGCAGGTGCCGGTCGAGGACGATTGTCGCCAGGGGCGCGAGTGCGGGTGTTTTTCTGTGTGCCAGTCGTGTTGGTGGGGGTGCCAGAAGAGCCGCTGGAGGCTGGAGGCTGGAAGCTGGAAGCAAGAGCGGTAGGGGCAACCGCCGGCTACGTCGAGGGGCTTTTCGTAGGATGGGTTGAGCTTGCGATACCCATGCTGCCGGGGTGATGGGTATCGCTTCGCTCAACCCATCCTACGGAGCTGGGAAGCTATGGTGCCGGGCCCAAGAGCCCCCTCTCCCTAACCCTCTCCCTGAAGGGAGAGGGGACCGTTGGGCAGGGTCGGATGTTCTGGAGTTAGCCGGTTAGCGCAGGGATTGCCATCTGGGGCCAGGCCCCCTCTCGGCACGGACAAGCCCCCTCTCCCTTCAGGGAGAGGGCTGGGGAGAGGGAGCGGAGTCGACCTGATATGCCAGTGCCACAGGGAGCCCCCGTTCGCGAGCAAGCTCGCTCCTACGAAAAGCAGGTGCGCGCAGCCGGCCTGGCTAGCACCGCGGACTCCAGCTGAAACCATTTCTCCTCTCGGCACGGACAGCCCCCTCTCCCGCTTGCGGGAGAGGGTTGGGGAGAGGGGCTCTTCACGCTCTTGCTTGCAGCTTGCAGCCGGGGTGGCGTTCTGGCCGACGGCGGATAACCGCGAACGGTTATTCGCCCTACGAAGCTGCCTCTCTCCCTTCAGAGAGGGCTCTTGGCGCTCTTGCTTCCAGCTTCCAGCTTCCAGCCTCCAACGGCTCTTACATCAATGCACATACCGCTTCCGATACTCCCCCGGCGAAACCCCGAAGCGCGACTTGAACGCCGTGGAGAAGTAGCTGGAATCCGAGAACCCCCAGGCATACCCCAGCGCCGACAGCTTCTGCTCGCCCGCCGCGTTGCGCAGGGATTCGGCGCAGAAGTCCAGGCGGCGGTTCTTGATGTACTGCGCCACCACCAGGCCCTTCTTGGCGAACATGCGGTACAGGCCGCGCACCGACACGCCCACTTCGCGGGCGATCAGTTCCGGGCAGAGTTCCTCGGCGCCGATGTGCTCGTCGATGAAGGCCAGCGCCTTGCGGAACAGCCTTTCATGGCTGTCGCCCTCGGCTTCCGCGCCGGCCAGTGCCGGGCGCAGCAGGCTGACCAGGGCGTCGAGGGTGGCCTCGCTTTCCTGCATGCCCAGGCCGTTCTGGCGGGTGGTTTCGAGGATCAGGGTGTTGGCCAGCACCGCCACCGGCGAACTCGCCGGGATGCGCCGCGCACAGTCGATGCCGGAGAAACGCAGGCCGCGCTCCAGCACCTGGCGCGGGAGGATCAGCGACAGCTGCCGCGAGTCCTCCTCGTAGGTCATGTCGCAGGGGCGGTTGGCGTCCACCAGGGTGATGTCGCCGCGGGCCAGCTGCACGCGGCTGCCGTCCTGCTCCAGGCGCGAGCGCCCTTCGAGCTGGAACACCGCGTAGAAGTGGCCGTTGCCGCTGGCGCTGACCTCCTTGCTGGTGCGGTACAGGTGCACCTGGGACATGTCGACCACGCTGAGCTTGATGGCACCGCCCTGGTACTCCCGCAGCTTCCCGTGGAAGGACGGCCCCAGGGTGCGCGCGTCGAAACGCCCGCACGCCTGGTTGACCTGGCACAACCACGCTTCGAAAGCCTCATCCCTGGAAATCGATGAAGGGTTCATGACCTAAAGCCTCATGCACGCATTGTTTTTATCAGCGGACGCTCAGGCAGGCATCCGTCATGGCCCGGCCGTTCGGCCGGTGGTCCCGCAGCGCCGCCTCGGTCCGGCGCTTGTGAAGCATGTTTCGAGCCAGCCTGGCTCAGTTCAGCCCTCCGAAGCGCCGGTAGAAGCTCTCGCCGGCATCCGGCAAGGGGCCATCGGCGGTCTCCAGGGCGCTGTTCAGCCACACCTCGGCCCTGGCGTACACCAGGCGGTAGAGGTTGCGGCACAGCTGCCGCGCCGCGCGCCCTTCCCAGTCGCCGGGGAGCAGTTCGTCCGGCAATTGCGGGTCGCGCAGTAGCAATTTGCGATATTCGTGGATCAACAGGGTGCGCGCCAGGAAACAGTCCTGGGCATCCGGCTCGCCCTGCTCGCGCAGCGCCTGCCACAGTGGGCGGAACAGGCGGATGAATTCGCTGTAGTGCTGGCCCAGCTCGTCGATCTTCCAGCTCTCGCGCACCTGCAGGCGCATGGCCTTGGAGGCGAGCACCTCCTGGGCGTGGGTCTCGAAGACGATGCTGTCGTCCAGCGCGTCCAGGTCCAGCAGGGTCGCGGTGAGGTCGGCGCGGTCGCAGCGCGGGCAGGCCAGCACGCTCGGGGCGATGGCGCCGAAGCCCTGCCATTCCAGCTCCTCGCGCACCTGCTTGCGCTTGTCCGCCGCCAGCTGCGACAGCAGCACCAGCGTCCAGGCGCCGTCCCAGGCCGGCAGGCCGGGGCTGTACACGCGCTTGAAGGCCTTCTCGAAACGCCGCCGGCCGGTGCCGGTGAGGCTGTAGTAGCTGCGCCGGCCGACCTTCTCGGCGGTCAGCCAGCCTTCCTTGGTCAGGCGGAAGATCGAGGTGCGGATCAGCCGCTCGTTGATCCCCATGGGCTCCAGCAGGCCGATCAGGCTGCCCAGCCAGACGGTGCCGCCGTGGGGTTCGATGGCGTCGCCATAGAGGGTGATGATCAGCGAACTGGCGCGGATCGGCGTCTGTTCCTGGAAGCGGGCGATCAGTTGGTTCAGCGGGGCGAGACTGCTCATGGCTCGGTCGGGCGCGGATAAAGCGCCGACTATACCTGCCCGCCGGGCCGCCTGGCCATTGGAGCGAACCCCAATGAGGCTCATGCGCCCTGCCCCTTCGGGCGGAACCCGGAATCGCCCAGGCGCGGGCGGTCGGCCTCCACCGCGGCCAGCGGCTGGCATTCCACCAGGCTGGCCAGGCAGCGCTTGCTCAGTTGCTGGTATTCGGCGGTGCCGCGCTGCTTCCAGGCGATCTCCTGCTCGCTCAGCTCGCGCTTGACCGTGGCCGGCGAGCCCATCACCAGGCTCTGCGGCGGGCATTCGAAGCCGGCCTTGACGAAGGCGGTGGCGGCGACGATGCAGCGCTCGCCGATGCGCGCCTTGTCCATCACCACCGCGTTCATCCCCACCAGGGCGTCGGCGCCGATGCGGCAGCCGTGCAGCACCGCGCCATGGCCGATGTGGCCGTTGCGCTCGACCACCGTGTCGCTGTCCGGGAAGCCATGCATGACGCAGGTGTCCTGCAGGTTGGCGCCCTCCTCCAGGATGATCCGCCCGAAGTCGCCGCGCAGCGCCGCCAGCGGCCCCACGTAGCAGCCGGGGCCGACGATGACGTCGCCGATCAGCACCGCAGTGGGGTGCACGTAGGCGGTCGGGTCGACCACCGGTGTCAGACCTTCGAGGCTGTAGCAGGGCATCTCAGGCCTCCTCTTCGGGCAGATCGAGGTGGCGCTGCACCCTGAGCGGGCATCCAGCTTCGGCGAAGGGTTCCAGCGCGCAGGCGACGGACGGCATCGGGGTGGCTCCTTGTGCACGGCGGCGCCAGGGGCGCCGGCAAGGCGGGACGGGAAAGCGACCCGTCGCGATTCGTTGTTTGGAAAATCTTGTATCACAACAAATCCGATCGTCAATGCGCCCGATGCTGTATCGCTTTCCCGAGCGACCACCGGCACGCCTGCCAAGCCGCAAATCCTATAGCTCTCAGCCCTTGCCCAACGGGCTTCGCAGCCCCTTGCGGAAGCCCGAACCTGGCAGCTCGCTCGACACACGAGACACATAAATCAATTTTGTTATTGTTGTTTTGTATCACTTAAGGCATATACTGGATGCCAGCCAGGGCCCGTCCGCACCCACAGAGGCGCGACGGGCCCACATAACAATTCCAATGAGCCGGCCCCAGGCCGTGCGTGCAGCCTGAGGAGTTCTACATGCCTCGTACCCTCGCCGTGCAGGCGCCCGAGGACGGCGTCCGCCTGATCACCCTGCAGCGCCCCGAGGCGCTCAACGCCCTGAACACCGAACTGCTGGGCGAACTGGCCGCGGAACTGGACGCCGCCGAGCGCGACGCCGAGACCCGCGTGGTGGTCATCACCGGCAGCCGCAAGGCCTTCGCCGCCGGCGCCGACATCAAGGAGATGGCCGAGCGCGACCTGGTCGGCATCCTCGACGACCCACGTGTGGCCCACTGGCAGCGCATCACCGCCTTCGCCAAGCCGCTGATCGCCGCGGTCAACGGCTTCGCCCTGGGCGGCGGCTGCGAACTGGCGATGCACGCCGACATCCTCATCGCCGGCGAGGACGCCCGCTTCGGCCAGCCGGAAATCAACCTCGGCATCATCCCCGGCGCCGGCGGCACCCAGCGCCTGCTGCGCGCCGTGGGCAAGTCCCTGGCCATGCAGATGGTCCTCACCGGCGAGGCCATAGACGCCCGCCACGCCCTGCGCGCCGGCCTGGTCAGCGAAGTCACCCAACCCGAGTTCACCGTCGAGCGCGCCCTGCAGGTCGCCCGCGTCATCGCGCGCAAGGCGCCGCTGGCCGTGCGCATGGCCAAGGAAGCGCTGCTCAAGGCCCAGGACACCGACCTGGCCAGCGGCCTGCGCTTCGAGCGCCACGCCTTCACCCTGCTGGCCGGCACCGCCGACCGCGAGGAAGGCATCCGCGCCTTCCAGGAAAAGCGTCCGGCGCGCTTCCTCGGCCGCTGAAGCCTCTTCCTTTCCATATACCGATTGATGGAGCGAGCCCGCCCATGACCTTCGAGCACATCCTGTTTTCCATCGAGGACGGCGTCGCCCTCCTCAGCCTGAACCGCCCGGAGCAGCTGAACAGCTTCAACGCCAGGATGCACGGCGAGGTGCGCGAAGCGCTCAAGCAGGTGCGCCAGAGCGAAGAGGCCCGCGTGCTGCTGCTGACCGGCGAAGGCCGCGGCTTCTGCGCAGGCCAGGACCTGTCCGACCGCAACGTCGCCCCGGGCGCCGAGATGCCCGACCTGGGCGAGTCCATCGAGAAGTTCTACAACCCGCTGATCCGCACCCTGCGCGACCTGCCGCTGCCGGTCATCTGCGCGGTCAACGGCGTGGCCGCCGGCGCCGGGGCGAACATCCCGCTGGCCTGCGACCTGGTCCTGGCGGCGCGTTCGGCCAGCTTCATCCAGGCCTTCTGCAAGATCGGCCTGATCCCCGATTCCGGCGGCACCTGGACGCTGCCGCGGCTGGTCGGCCTGGCCCGCGCCAAGGCCCTGGCCCTGCTGGGCAACCGCCTGTCCGCCGAGCAGGCCGAGCAATGGGGCCTGATCTACCAGGTGGTGGACGATGCCAACCTGCGCGAGGAAGCCCTCAAGCTCGCCCGTCACCTGGCCACCCAGCCGACCTACGGCCTGGCGCTGATCAAGCGCAGCCTCAACGCCAGCCTGAACAACAGCTTCGACGAGCAGCTGGAGCTGGAGCGCGACCTGCAGCGCCTGGCCGGGCGCAGCGAGGACTACCGCGAAGGCGTCGGCGCCTTCATGGAAAAACGCACCCCCAGCTTCAAGGGCCGCTGACATGCACGCACTGGATATCAATGCCCAGGTCGCGGTGATCGGCGCCGGCGCCATGGGCGCCGGCATCGCCCAGGTGGCGGCCCAGGCCGGCCACCCGGTGAAGCTCTACGACAACCGCCCGGGCGCCGCCGCCCAGGCCATCGACGGCATCGACCGCCAGCTCGGCCGCCTGATCGAGAAAGGCAAGCTCGACGCCGAGCAGCGCAGCGCCATAGTCGCTCGCCTGCAACCGGTGGAAGCCATCGAGGCCCTGGCCGATGCGCGCCTGGTAATCGAGGCCATCGTCGAGAACCTGGAGGTCAAGCGCGGCCTGCTGAACCAGCTGGAAGCGCTGTGCGCGGCCGACTGCATCCTCGCCAGCAACACCTCCTCGCTGTCCATCACCAGCCTCGCCGCAGGCCTCAAGCACCCCGAGCGGGTGATCGGCATGCACTTCTTCAACCCGGCGCCGCTGATGGCCCTGGTGGAGATCGTCTCGGGCCTTGCGACCTGCCCGGAACTGGCCAAGGCCCTGCACGCCACCGCGAAGAACTGGGGCAAGCAGCCGGTGTACACCCGCTCTACCCCCGGCTTCATCGTCAACCGCGTGGCCCGCCCCTTCTACGCCGAAAGCCTGCGCCTGCTGCAGGAAGGCGCCGCCGACTGCGCCAGCCTCGACGCGCTGCTGCGCGACGCCGGCGGCTTCCGCATGGGCGCCTTCGAGCTGACCGACCTGATCGGCCACGACGTCAACTACGCGGTGACCTGTTCGGTGTTCGCCGCCTACTACGGCGACTTCCGATTCCAGCCCTCGCTGATCCAGAAGGAGCTGGTGGACGCTGGCCGCCTGGGCCGCAAGAGCGGCCGCGGCTTCTACGACTACGCCGAAGGCGCCGAACGCCCGCAGGCGGCCGAGCTGACCAGCGCAGCCGAAGTGGCCAGCTGCGTGGTCGAAGGCGACCTGGGCGTGGCCCAGCCGCTGGTGCAACGCCTGAAGGACGCCGGCGTGCAGGTGGTCGAGCGCGCCGGCAGCGGCCTGCTGCGCGTCGGCGACGCGGTGCTGGCACTCTCCGACGGCCGCCTGGCCAGCCAGCGCGGCAAGGACGACGGCCTGCGCAACCTGGTGCTGTTCGACCTGGCGCTGGACTACGCCAAGGCCTCGCGCATCGCCATCAGTTGGTCCGCCGACACCAGCGCCGAAGCCCGCGACCAGGCCGTGGCCCTGCTGCGCCGCGCCGGCCTGAAGGTCACTGCGCTGGCCGACCTGCCCGGCCTGGCCGTGCTGCGCACCGTGGCGATGCTCGCCAACGAGGCCGCCGACGCCGTGCTGCAGGGCGTAGGCTCGGCCGCCGACATCGACCTGGCCATGCGCGCCGGGGTGAACTACCCGCGCGGCCCGCTGGCCTGGGCCGAGGCCATCGGCGTCGGCTACGTGCTGAACACCCTAGACAACCTGCAACGCAGCTACGGCGAGGAGCGCTACCGCCCGTCCCTGCTGCTGCGCCGCAAGCACGCCGAAGGGAGCCGCCTGCATGACTGAGCGCACCCCCGAACAACTGGCCCGCGCCTGCGCCGACGCCATGTTCAGCCGCGACCTGGCCACCCAGCGCCTGGGCATCGCCCTGCTCGACGCCGGCCCCGGCAGCGCGCAGGTGAGCATGCCGGTGCGCGAGGACATGATCCAGGGCCACGGCACCTGCCACGGCGGCTTCCTCTTCGCCCTGGCCGACTCGGCCTTCGCCTTCGCCTGCAACAGCTATGACGAGGCCACCGTGGCTATCGGCTGCAGCATCGACTACGTGGCCCCGGCGCGCCTGGGCGACGAACTGACCGCCACGGCCAGCGAGCAGAGCCGCAGCGGCCGCACCGGCAACTACGACGTCCGCATCGAAAACCAGCACGGACAGCTGATCGCCCTGTTCCACGGCAAATCCTACAAAGTGCGCGGCACCGTGCTGACGCAGGAGACCCCCGAATGACCAACGCCACCCTCAGCGACGCCCTGATCATCGACGCGGTGCGCACGCCCATCGGCCGCTACGCCGGCGCCCTCAGCAGCGTGCGCGCCGACGACCTCGCCGCCATCCCACTCAAGGCTCTGGTGCAGCGCCACCCGCAGCTGGACTGGAGCGCCATCGACGACGTCATCCTCGGCTGCGCCAACCAGGCCGGCGAGGACAACCGCAACGTCGCGCACATGGCCTCGCTGTTGGCCGGCCTGCCCCAGGAAGTGCCCGGCACCACCATCAACCGCCTGTGCGGCTCGGGCCTGGACGCCATCGGCAACGCCGCCCGCGCCCTGCGTTGCGGCGAGGCCGGGCTGATGCTCGCCGGCGGCGTCGAATCCATGTCCCGCGCGCCCTTCGTGATGGGCAAGTCCGAGCAGGCCTTCGGCCGCAGCGCGGAGATCTTCGACACCACCATCGGCTGGCGCTTCGTCAACAAGCTGATGAAGGCGCAGTTCGGCATCGACTCCATGCCGGAAACCGCGGAGAACGTCGCCGAACAGTTCGGCATCTCCCGCGCCGACCAGGACGCCTTCGCCCTGCGCAGCCAGCACAAGGCCGCCGCCGCCCAGGCCCGCGGCCGCCTGGCGAAGGAAATCGTCCCGGTGGAAATCCCCCAGCGCAAGGGCCCGGCCAAGGTGGTCGAGCATGACGAGCACCCGCGCGGCGACACCACCCTGGAACAGCTGGCCAGGCTCGGCACGCCGTTCCGCGAGGGAGGCAGCGTCACCGCCGGCAACGCCTCGGGGGTCAACGACGGCGCCTGCGCGCTGCTGCTGGCCAGCCCGCAAGCGGCCCAGCGCCACGGCCTGAAGGCCCGCGGCCGGGTGGTCGGCATGACGGTGGCCGGCGTCGAGCCGCGGATCATGGGCATCGGCCCGGTGCCGGCGACGCGCAAGGTGCTGGAGCTGACCGGCCTGAGCCTCAACGACATGGACGTGATCGAACTCAACGAAGCCTTCGCCGCCCAGGGCCTGGCCGTGCTGCGCGAACTGGGCCTGGCCGACGACGACGAGCGCATCAACCCCAACGGTGGCGCCATCGCCCTGGGCCACCCGCTGGGCATGAGCGGCGCGCGCCTGGTCACCACCGCGCTGCACGAGCTGGAAGAGCGCGGCGGCCGCTACGCCCTGTGCACCATGTGCATCGGCGTCGGCCAGGGCATCGCCATGGTCATCGAGCGCCTGCCGCAGTAATTCTGGCAGAGACGCCAAAGACCCTGGCCAGAAGCGCAAAGACCCGATTCCACGGGGGGCGTATCCTCCCCCCATGACACTCGCAGCCCGTACGCGGGCTGGCGTACAAGAACAAATCGAGTGAACCCATGAATATGTACCATGATGCCGAACGTGCCCTGCTCGACCCGCTGGAGACCGCCAGCGTCGATGAACTGCGCCAGCACCAGCTGGACCGTCTGCGCTGGAGCCTCAAGCACGCCTACGACAACGTCCCGCTGTACCGCCAGCGCTTCGCCGAAGCCGGCGTGCACCCGGACGACCTGAAATCCCTCGACGACCTGGCGAAGTTCCCCTTCACCGACAAGAACGACCTGCGCGACAACTACCCCTACGGCATGTTCGCCGTGCCGCAGCGCGAGATCGTGCGCCTGCACGCCTCCAGCGGCACCACCGGCAAGCCCACGGTGGTCGGCTACACGCAGAACGACATCGACACCTGGGCCAACGTGGTGGCGCGCTCGATCCGCGCCGCCGGCGGGCGCAAGGGCGACAAGGTCCACGTGTCCTACGGCTACGGCCTGTTCACCGGCGGCCTGGGCGCCCACTACGGCGCCGAGCGCCTGGGTTGCACGGTGATCCCGATGTCCGGCGGCCAGACCGAGAAGCAGGTCCAGCTGATCCGCGACTTCCAGCCGGACATCATCATGGTCACCCCGTCCTACATGCTCAACCTGGCCGACGAGATCGAACGCCAAGGCATCGACCCGCACAGCCTCAGGCTGCGCCTGGGCATCTTCGGCGCCGAGCCGTGGACCGCCGAACTGCGCCGCGCCGTGGAAGAGCGCCTGGGCATCACCGCCCTGGACATCTACGGGCTGTCCGAGATCATGGGCCCGGGCGTGGCCATGGAGTGCGCCGAGACCAAGGACGGCCCGACCGTCTGGGAAGACCACTTCTACCCGGAGATCATCGACCCGGCCACCGGCGCGGTGCTGCCCGACGGCGAATACGGCGAGCTGGTGTTCACCTCGCTGTCCAAGGAAGCGCTGCCGATGATCCGCTACCGCACCCGCGACCTCACCCGCCTGCTGCCGGGCACCGCGCGGCCGATGCGGCGCATCGACAAGATCACCGGGCGCAGCGACGACATGCTGATCATCCGCGGGGTGAACGTGTTCCCCACGCAGATCGAGGAGCAGGTGCTGAAAGTGAAACAGCTGGCCGAAGTCTACGAAATCCACCTGTATCGCAACGGCAACATGGACAGCATGGACGTGCACGTCGAGCTCAAGCACGAACTGCAGCACCTGGACGCCGAGCAGCAGAAGCAGGTGGCCAACGAGCTGAGCAAGCAGGTCAAGACGCACATCGGCATCAGCGCGCGCATCCTGATCCAGCCGTTCCACAGCCTCAAGCGCTCGGAAGGCAAGGCCTGCCACGTGTTCGACAAGCGCAACCAGGGCTGATCGCCCCGCGCCACGAAAACCCCGCTTCGGCGGGGTTTTTCGTTTGCACGCGGTGCCCTGCCGGCGATTGCGCCGTGATGCTTTTCGTAGGATGGGTTGAGCGAAGCGATACCCATCACCATGGCCCGATGGGTATCGCAAGCTCAACCCATCCTACGGGGCTGCGGCGGGGAGTTTCTCGTTGGCACGCGACCCCACACCCTGTAGGAGCGAGCTTGCTCGCGAACGCTCTTGCGCTGGGCGGTTCGCTCCTACGAAAAGCCCTCTCCCGGCAACATCCCGACACGAACTTCGCCCGCACCACCCTCCCCGCCCCACGTCCGCTGAGCGACAATCAATTCCGATACGTAATTACAAATAAACAATATATTTACGTATCAAACAAATCGCCTCGACAACCTCACAACAACAGAGAGCGCGCCATGACCCTGCCCCTGGAACGCCTCCGGGAACACCCGGACTTCCTCCTGCTCGTCCGCCGCAAGCAACGTCTCACCTGGTCCCTCACCGCCACCCTGCTGCTGGCCTACTACGGCTTCGTCCTGCTGGTGGCCTTCGCCCCCGACCTGCTGGGCCGCCCGCTCGCCGGCGGGGTGACCAGCGTCGGCATGCTCGCCGGCGTCGGTCTGATCCTGCTCTCGGTGCTGCTCACCGGCCTCTACGTGCACCAGACCAACAAGGTGCTGGACCCGCTGAACGACCGGCTCAAGCAGGAGGCCCAGGCATGAAGGCCCTGTTCCTGCTCGCCGGCCTGGCGCTGTCCGAGCCGGCCCTGGCCGCCGGCGCCGAACGCCCGCTGAACTGGCACGCCATCGGCCTGTTCCTGGCCTTCGTCCTGTCCACCCTGGCCATCACCCGCTGGGCCGCCCTGCGCACCCGCTCGGCGGCGGACTTCTACACCGCCGGCGGCGGCCTCACCGGCATGCAGAACGGCCTGGCGATCGCTGGCGACATGATCTCCGCGGCGTCCTTCCTGGGCATCTCGGCGATGATGTTCGCCAGCGGCTACGACGGCCTGCTCTACGCCCTGGGCGTGCTCGCCGGCTGGCCGATCATCCTCTTCCTGATCGCCGAGCGCCTGCGCAACCTGGGCAAGTACACCTTCGCCGACGTGGTCTCCTACCGCCTGGAGCAGGCGCCGATCCGCATCACCGCGGCCCTCGGCACGCTGATCGTGGCGCTGCTGTACCTGGTGGCGCAGATGGTCGGCGCCGGCAAGCTGATCGAACTGCTGTTCGGCCTGAGCTACCTGCAGGCGGTGCTGGTGGTGGGCGCGCTGATGGTCTGCTACGTGACCTTCGGCGGCATGCTGGCCACCACCTGGGTGCAGATCATCAAGGCCGTGCTGCTGCTCTCGGGCACCAGCTTCATGGCCTTCATGGTGCTGCGCCACTTCGGCTTCAGCAGCGAGGCGATGTTCGCCGCGGCCACCGAAGTGCACGCCAAGGGCGTGGCGATCATGGCGCCGGGCGGCCTGCTGGCGAACCCGGTGGACGCCATCTCCCTGGCCCTGGGCATGATGTTCGGCACCGCCGGCCTGCCGCACATCCTGATGCGCTTCTTCACCGTCAGCGACGCCCGCGAGGCGCGCAAGAGCGTGTTCTACGCCACCGGCTTCATCGGCTACTTCTACCTGCTGCTGATCGCCGTGGGCTTCGGCGCCATCGTCATGGTCGGCGACGACCCGGCCTTCCGCACCGCCGAGGGCGCGCTGATCGGCGGCGGCAACATGGTCGCCGTGCACCTGGCCCAGGCCGTGGGCGGCAACCTGTTCCTCGGCTTCATCTGCGCGGTGACCTTCGCCACCATCCTCGCGGTGGTAGCGGGCCTGGCGCTGTCGGCGGCCTCGGCGGTGTCCCACGACCTCTACGCCTGCGTGCTGCGCAAGGGCCAGGCCAGCGAGGCCGAGGAAATGCGCGTGTCGCGCCTGGCCACCCTGGGCATCGGCGTGCTGGCGGTGATCCTCGGCGTGCTCTTCGAGTCGCAGAACATCGCCTTCCTCTCCGGCCTGGTGCTGGCCATCGCCGCCTCGGTGAACTTCCCGGTGCTGTTCCTCTCGATGTTCTGGCGCGGCCTGACCACCCGCGGCGCGGTGGCCGGCAGCCTGGCCGGCCTGCTCACCGCCATCGCCCTGCTGGTGCTCGGCCCGCCGGTGTGGGTGGCGGTGCTGGGCAACGCCGAGGCGGTGTTCCCCTACAGCAACCCGGCGCTGTTCTCCATGAGCGCGGCCTTCCTGGCGGCCTGGGGCTTCTCGGTGAGCGACCGCTCGGCGCGGGCGGAGGCGGAGCGTGGGCGGTATATGGGGCAGTTCATCCGGTCGATGACGGGGATTGGGGCGGCGGTGGCCAGTCGGCATTGAGAGGCTTGGCTTCATCGTCAAGCGGACCTCCGCTCCCTCTCCCCAGCCCTCTCCCTGAAGGGAGAGGGAGCCGTCCTCTACCTGCTGAAACATCCGAGCACTCCTGCGGCCTTTGGCTATTGAGTGATAAGGCTTGGCTTCATCGTCAAGCGGACCTCCGCTCCCTCTCCCTAACCCTCTCCCTGAAGGGAGAGGGGACCGTTGGGCAGGGTTTGGTGTTATGGCGTTAGCCGGCTAGCGCAGTGGCTGCCGGCGGAAACCATCACCTTTCTCGGCACGGACAAGCCCCCTCTCCCTTCAGGGAGAGGGCTGGGGAGAGGGAACCCAACTCACCCCCAACACCAAAAACATCCAGCCCACTCCCCGACCGCCCATCACCTTCCGCCACCCCCCTGTCGATCCTCCCCCACCCTGAACGACTAGCAATCGACCCCATGGGAGACCCACCTCCCCCCCCAAACAGCAAAGGGAGCCCCACCATGAACTACATCGACGG
Organism: Pseudomonas sp. M1; assembly: GCF_022760135.1. Lineage (NCBI taxonomy): Bacteria > Pseudomonadati > Pseudomonadota > Gammaproteobacteria > Pseudomonadales > Pseudomonadaceae > Pseudomonas > Pseudomonas sp. M1. The sequence continues at coordinate 3,036,814 of NZ_CP094343.1, read as the reverse complement.
CTTCATCGTCCCCGTCCCCACCGCCAACCGCGAGGCCTACACCGAGCTGGCCCGCAAGGCGGCGGTGGTCTTCAAGGAGTACGGCGCGCTCAGCGTGGTCGAGTGCTGGGGCGACGACGTCCCCGAAGGCAAGGTGACCTCCTTCCCCATGGCCGTGAAACGCAAGGAGGACGAGGCCGTGGTGTTCTCCTGGATCACCTGGCCGTCCCGCGAGGTACGTGACGCCGGGATGAAGAAGGTCATGGAGGACCCACGCCTGAAGGACAACTTCCAGTCCATGCCCTTCGACGGCCAGCGCATGATCTTCGGCGGCTTCCAGGTGATCGTCGACGCCTGAACCGATACCGGCGCCCGCCCCAGCGGGCGCCATCGGAGACACACATTCCAACCTTAGTCGAATTTTACGTATCGCTTTAACCCCTCCATTCGTCACTCCGGTATCGCGCCGGAGCCGCGACCACCCGCCTGATCCACACCCTCCTCTATCATCACGCTCACCGCCAGATAGCCGCAAATTCCAGCAATCAGTCACTACAAGCCTTCCACTGGCGCCCAACGCCCCACCCGCGCCTACCCCCAAAGCGATACAAAAAACGTATACGACACACTATTTAGTGTTAGACATTGCTTTCTGTATCATTTAAAAATAACGCCATGGCCAAGGCCTCCCCCACAACAGAACAAAGGCTGGAGACACAGCATGTACGCACAACTGGTCGAGACTGGCGTAAAGCGCGTCAAGTCGCTCGAGGACATGTCCCCCGAGGAGCGTGCCTTCCAGGAGAAGATCGACGCCGAGATCAAGATCGAGGCGAAGAACTGGATGCCCGACGCCTACCGCCAGACCCTGATCCGGCAGATTTCCCAGCACGCCCACTCGGAAATCGTCGGCATGCTGCCGGAGGGCAACTGGGTCACCCGCGCGCCGACGCTCAAGCGCAAGCTGCAGCTGATGGCGAAGATCCAGGACGAAGCCGGCCACGGCCTGTACCTGTACAGCGCCATGGAAACCCTCGGCGCCGACCGCGACGAGGAAGTCGCCAAGCTGCACTCCGGCCGCGCCAAATACTCCAGCATCTTCAACTACCCGACGCTGAACTGGGCCGACATGGGCGCGGTGGGCTGGCTGGTGGACGGCGCCGCCATCGTCAACCAGGTGGTGCTGCAGCGCACCTCCTACGGCCCCTACTCCCGCGCGATGATCCGCATCTGCAAGGAAGAGAGCTTCCACCAGCGCCAGGGCTACGAAATCCTCCTGACCATGATGCGCCACGGCACCCAGGCGCAGAAGGACATGGTCCAGGACGCCATCGACCGCCTCTGGTGGCCGGCGCTGATGATGTTCGGCCCCAGCGACGAACACTCGCCCAACAGCGCCCAGTCCATGGCCTGGAAGATCAAGCGGCAGAGCAACGACGAGCTGCGCCAGCGCTTCGTCGACCAGACCGTGCCGCAGCTGGAACTGCTCGGCTGCACCGCCCCCGACCCGCACCTGAAGTGGAACGAGGAACGCGGCCACTACGACTTCGGCGAAATCCAGTGGGAAGAATTCTACGAAGTGCTCAAGGGCAACGGCCCGTGCAACGCCGAGCGCATCGCCACCCGCCGCAACGCCATCGAGAGCGGCGCCTGGGTCCGCGAGGCCGCGGTCGCCCATGCCCGTAAAAAACAACAACGCAAACGCGACGCCGCCTGAGCCGCGAGGAGATAACCGCCATGGCTGAATGGACCCTTTTCGAAGTCTTCGTGCGCAGCAAGCACGGCCTGAACCACAAGCATGTCGGCAGCGTTCACGCCGCCGACGCCGCGATGGCCATCGAGAACGCCCGCGAGCTGTACACCCGCCGCAACGAAGGCGTGAGCCTCTGGGTGGTGCCCTCGGCGCTGATCACCGCCTCCTCGCCCGACGAGAAGGACCCGCTGTTCGACCCGGCGCAGGACAAGGTCTACCGCCACGCCAGCTTCTACGAGCTGCCACCCGAAGTCGGCCACATGTGAGATCGCGTGCATGAACCCGCATAACGACAAGATCGAATACCTGCTGCGCCTCGCCGACAGCGCCCTGATCCAGGGCCAGCGCCTGTGCGAATGGTGCGGCCGCGCCCCGGCCCTGGAAGAAGAGCTGGCGCTGATGAACGTCGGCCTCGACCTGGTCGGCCAGGCGCGCAACTGGTACGAGTACGCAGCGGAGCTGCTGGACGACGGCCGCGACGCCGACCACCTGGCCTTCCGCCGCGACGAGCGCGCCTTCCGCAACCTGCTGCTGGTCGAGCAGCCCAACGGCGACTTCGCCGTGACCATGGCCAAGCAGTTCCTCTACGACGCCTGGCACTTCCACGTGCTGCGCCAGTTGAGCAACTCCAGCGACGCGCGCATCGCCGCCATCGCCGCCAAGGGCCTGAAGGAAGTCACCTACCACCTGCGCCGCTCCGGCGAGTGGGTCGAACGCCTGGGCGACGGCACCGAGGAAAGCCACGCGCGCATGCTGGCGGCGATTCCGCAGGTATGGCGCTTCACCGTCGAGATGACCAACGCCGACGAAGTGGAACAGCGCCTGTTCGCCGAAGGCGTGACGCCCAACCCGGAAGAGCTGGCCGCCGCCTGGCGCGCCAAGGTCGCCGACATCTTCGCCAGCGCCACCCTGCCGCTGCCCGAGCCCGCGGTGAACTTCTACCTCAGCGGCCGCCGCGGCCTGCACACCGAGCACCTGGGCATCCTCCTGGCCGAGATGCAGTTCCTCCAGCGGGCCTACCCCGATGCGACCTGGTGAGCTGATCGCCAGCGACCGCGGCGCGCGCGCAGGCTCCGCCGACGACCTCAGCCGCGCCTGGCACGTGCTGGGCCAGGTGATGGACCCGGAAGTGCCGGTGGTCAGCGTGGTCGATCTTGGCATCGTCCGCGGCCTGGAGTGGCACGGCGGGCACCTGCACGTGGTGGTCACCCCCACCTACTCCGGCTGCCCGGCCACCGAGGTCATCGAGCAGGACATCCAGCACGCCCTGGAACACGCCGGCTTCGCCGCGCCGCAACTGGAACGCCGCCTGGACCCGGCCTGGACCACCGACTGGATCAGCGACGCCGGGCGCCAGGCGCTGCGCGAATACGGCATCGCCCCGCCGGCCGGCAGCACCAGCAAGCGCAGCCTGCTCGGCGAGACCCCGGAAGTGCGCTGCCCGCAGTGCGGCAGCCTGCACACCGAGCAGCTCAGCCAGTTCGGCTCCACGGCCTGCAAGGCGTTGTACCGCTGCGTCGATTGCCGCGAACCCTTCGACTATTTCAAGTGCATCTGAGCGGCGCCGCCGCCGGAGAAGAACAATGAGCAAATTCCACAGCCTGAAGATCCGCGAAGTGCGCCCGGAGACCCGCGACGCCGTGTCCATCGCCTTCGACGTCCCCCAGGACCTGCAGGACAGCTTCCGCTTCGAGCAGGGCCAGCACCTGGTGGTGCGCGCCCACCTGGACGGCGAGGAAGTGCGCCGCTCCTACTCCATCTGCAGCGGCGTCAACGACGGCGAGCTGCGCGTGGCGATCAAGCGCGTGCCCGGCGGGCGCTTCTCCGCCTACGCCAACGAGGCGCTGAAGGCCGGCGCCAGCCTGGAAGTGATGCCGCCGGCCGGCCACTTCAACGTGCAGCTGGATGCGGCGCGCCACGGCAACTACCTGGCGGTGGCCGCCGGCAGCGGCATCACGCCGATCCTGTCGATCGTCAAGACCACCCTGGAAAGCGAGCCGCACAGCCGCGTCACCGTGCTCTACGGCAACCGCTCCAGCAACGCCGCGATGTTCCGCGAGCAGTTGGAAGACCTGAAGAACCGCTACCTGCAGCGCCTCAACCTGATCTTCGTGTTCAGCCGCGAGCAGCAGGACGTGGACCTGTACAACGGCCGCATCGACGCCGACAAGTGCGGCCAGCTGTTCAGCCGTTGGCTGGACGTGAAAAGCCTCGACGCCGCCTTCATCTGCGGCCCGCAGGCGATGACCGAGACCGTGCGCGACCAGCTCAAGGCCAACGGCATGCCGGCCGAGCGCATCCACTTCGAGCTGTTCGCCGCCGCCGGCAGCGAAAGCAGGCGCGAAACCCGCCAGGCCGCCGCCGCGAGCGACAGCGGCAAGAGCCAGGTCACGGTGATCAGCGACGGCCGCGAACTGTCCTTCGAACTGGCGCGCAACAGCGTCAGCGTGCTCGACGCCGGCAACGCCCAGGGCGCCGAGCTGCCCTACTCCTGCAAGGCCGGCGTGTGCTCGACCTGCAAGTGCAAGGTGATCGAAGGCGAAGTGGAAATGGACAGCAACTTCGCCCTGGAAGACTACGAAGTGGCGGCCGGCTACGTGCTCAGCTGCCAGGCCTTCCCGCTGAGCGACAAGGTGGTCCTCGACTTCGACCAGCTCTGACCTCCGGCTCTTCGTAGGAGCGAGCTTGCTCGCGAACCGCACTCTGCCGCTGTTTCGGTGCGCGCGGAGACATCGATCGCGGACAAGGTCCGCTCCTACAGGGGAGGCACGGCTTTTGTAGGAGCGGACCTTGTCCGCGATTCGCCGGCAGGGCCGGCGCTGGGTGGGTTCGCGAGCAAGCTCGCTCCTACAGGCAAAGATTCAGGTTTCACCGCCCCGGGCCCAAAAGGCCCCTGGCGTCCCTGACCCGGCGGTTTTCCCCGCCACCGTTCCAACGCGCCGCCGCAGCCCACCCGGCTACGGTGGTCACCGGCCGCGGCCGGAACCCTTGCGTACCTTTTGGAGGATAGAGTGATGGCCCAAGAGCCCACCCTGCAGAGTTTCATCGGCGGCCGCTGGATCGGCCAGCATGGCGCCCAGGCGCTGCGTAGCGCACTGAACGGCCAGCTCGTGGCACGCACCCACGAAGAGGCCCTGGACTTCGCCGAAGCCGTGGCCCACGCCCGCCAGAGCGGCCTGGCCGAGCTCCTGGCCATGGACTTCCAGCAGCGCGCCCAGCGCCTCAAGGCCCTGGCCCTGTACCTGACCGAGCGCAAGGAACAGCTCTACGAGATTTCCCGGCACACCGGCGCCACCCGCGCCGACAGCTGGATCGACATCGAGGGCGGCGCCGGCACCCTGTTCGCCTACGCCGGCGTCGGCGGCCGCGAGCTGCCTTCGGGCAACGTGGTCCACGAAGGCCCGGCCATGCCCCTGGGCAAGACCGGCAAGTTCGCCGGCAGCCACATCCTGGTGCCGCGCGGCGGCATCGCCGTGCACATCAACGCCTTCAACTTCCCCATCTGGGGCATGCTGGAAAAGTTCGCGCCCAGCTTCCTGGCGGGCATGCCCTGCATCGTCAAGCCGGCCACCGCCACCAGCTACGTGACCGAAGCGGCCGTGCGCCTGATGCACGAATCCGGCCTGCTGCCGTCCGGCAGCCTGCAACTGATCATCGGCGGCACCGGCGACCTGCTCGACCGCCTGCTGGGCCAGGACATCGTCACCTTCACCGGCTCCGCCGACACCGCCGCCAAGCTGCGGGTGAACCCCAACCTGATCCGCAACTCGGTGCCCTTCAACGCCGAGGCCGACTCGCTGAACTGCGCCATCCTGGCCCCGGACGTCACCCCGGACGACGAGGAATTCGACCTCTTCGTCAAGGAAGTGGCCCGCGAGATGACCGCCAAGGCCGGGCAGAAATGCACCGCCATCCGCCGCGCCATCGTCCCGGCCAGGCACATCGACGCCGTGGCCGAACGCCTGCGCGAACGCCTGGCCAAAGTCGTGGTCGGCGACCCGTCGGTGAAAGGCGTGAAGATGGGCGCCCTCGCCTCCCACGCCCAGCAGGCCGACGTGGCCGAGCGCGTGGAAGCTTTGCTGAAATCCAGCGAGCTGGTCTTCGGCGCGAAGGACGGCTTCGCCCCGCGCGGCGAAGGCGTGAGCGAAGGCGCGTTCTTCGCCCCGACCCTGCTGCGCAGCCGCGACCCGCACGCCGAAGGCGGCGCCCACGACATCGAGGCCTTCGGCCCGGTCAGCACCCTGATGGCCTACGACGACCTCGACGAAGCCATCGCCCTGGCCGCGCGCGGCAAGGGCAGCCTGGTGGCCAGCCTGATCACCCGCGATCCGCAGGTCGCGGCCAAGGTGGTTCCGGTGATGGGCGCCCTGCACGGCCGCCTGCACATCCTCGACCGCGAGTCGGCGGCCGAATCCACCGGCCACGGCTCGCCGCTGCCGGTGCTCAAGCACGGCGGCCCGGGCCGCGCCGGCGGCGGCGAAGAGCTGGGCGGCGTGCGCGCGGTCAAGCACTACCTGCAGCGCACCGCGATACAGGGCTCGCCGACCATGCTGATGGCGGTCACCGGCGAATACGTGCGCGGCGCCCAGGTCTACGAGACCGACGTGCACCCGTTCCGCCGCTACTTCGACGAGCTGAAGATCGGCGAATCCCTGCTGACCCACCGGCGCACCGTCACCGAGGCCGACCTGGTCAACTTCGGCTGCCTGTCGGGCGACCACTTCTACATGCACTTCGACGAGCTGGCGGCCAAGGACTCGCAGTTCGGCAAGCGCATCGCCCACGGCTACTTCGTGCTCTCGGCGGCCGCCGGCCTGTTCGTCTCCCCCGGCGTCGGCCCGGTGCTGGCCAACTACGGCCTGGACACCCTGCGCTTCATCAACCCGGTGGGCATCGGCGACACCATCCAGGCCCGCCTGACCTGCAAGCGCAAGATCGACCAGGGCAAGAAGAGCCCCAAGGGCGAGCCGCAAGGCGTGGTGGCCTGGGACGTGGAAGTCACCAACCAGCTCGGCGAGCTGGTGGCCAGCTACGACATCCTGACGCTGGTGCTCAAGCGCAGCTGATCTCTCCTACTCCGGTGTCACCCTCGACCGGCCCCAGGGCCGGTCTTTTTTCGCGTTCGTGCAGAGCCCCCTCACCCCAGCCCTCTCCCGGAGGGAGAGGGAGCCGTTCGGAGTGAATGGGGAGTTCGGGGTCATCCCGATCGGATGTTTCATCGTAGGGCGGATAGAGTCCGCTCGGTTCCAGGAAGCACGGCTTTTCGTAGGATGGCGTTGAGCGAAGCGATACCCATCACCCCGACCGCATGGGTTTCGCCAAGGCTCAACCCATCCAACGAAAAGCCAAACGCCAAAACTACGGCCGCCGCGGCGCCTGCCGCTCCGCCACCGCCCGCAGGGTCCTCAGGGTATCCAACGGCGCATCGACGACAAAACTATCCGCCAACCAGGACGGCACACTTCCGCCAGGCTCCGCACGCATCTGGTAAGTCACCCGCGTCCGCCCATCCCCCAACGGCGTCAGGCTCCAGATACCGCTCAACTCCCGCACACGAATCTGCCCCGGCACCACCGGCAGGTAGTCCGGCAACGCACGGATGTCGCGCAGCAGACCACCGTCGGCAGTGCGCCGGGTAGTCACCAGCAACACCATGTCGCGCGGCTGTACCGGCCAGGGCAGCTGGGTGCTCATGTATAGCCACACGTCGTCGCCGCTGGCCTTCAGCAGGCGCAGCTCGGCGCAGGCGTACAGCCATTTGCAGGCCACCCGCAGGTTTTCCTGCAGGTCGGCCAGAGTGCCCACGTCGGCGCGCATGTCGGCCACGCCGCGGTAGCTCTGGTAGCGCGAGCCGGGCACCGCGGTCAGGTAGACGCGGATGCCATCCTCGTCACGGGCCAGGCGCCAGTGTTCCCGGGGCGCCGCCTGCAACGACGCAGCGCTGGCGGCCAGCAGCAACCCCGCCAGCCAGGCCGTCACGCCCCACCCCCGCCTCCCAGGCGCTGCAGCGGGGCCAGCTCGGCGTCGGCGGCGATCCGCGCCTCCACTTCGCAGGTCTGTGCCGTGTTCGTTCATCGCCGTCCTCCCCTGGCCGGGCGTCGCAGATTCCGCCAGTTTCAAGCGGGCCGCCGCCGAGCGGCTCATCACCGTGCCCACCGGCACCCCGAGGATGTCCGCAGGTTGTGCGATAGTCGTTTTCAATCGCGGACGGAGTCCGCTCCTACCCCTCCAGGGAAGCACGGCTTTTCGTAGGATGGCGTTGAGCGAAGCGATACCCATCACCACGGCAGCATGGGTATCGCAAGCTCAACCCATCCTACGAAGAGCACATCGGCGCAAGACAGTTGCTCCTACGACCGTGCTTCATGGAACCGTAGGAGCGGACTCTGTCCGCGATTCGGCGGATAAAGGTTCGCGAGCAAGCTCGCTCCTACAGGGATGGCGCGATCAGACCAGCAGTTCCGGCTCGACCATGTCGCATTCGAAGCTGATCCGCCCACCGGCCTCATCGGCGCTGCCGCCGGTGATCGGCCCGTAGTAGTTGAGGCCGTTATCCAGGCTCACGCAGACGTGGGTCGGCTCCTCCGGCGCATCCAGCTGCCCTTGGAACACCAGCTCCATCACACCCGGCTCCAGGGTACGCAGCTCGACGGCGATGGCCGGGTTGTCCACGGCCTCGGTTTCGCGCCCCCGGTGCTCGGCGCTGACGGTGACGGTGGCGGTGAAGTGCGGCATGAAGTGCTCCAGGGCTGGGGAAATGAATGCGGGCGCCAATCTGCCCGGCGCGGCGGCGCCTGGCAAGGGTCAGCCGACGTGAAAGCGAAAGCGCAGGTGCGGCCAGGCCTCGGGATCGTCCACCGGCAGCGGCACGGTGCCGCACGGCACCACCCGCAGCCAGAACGCCAGGGCGTTGCGATTGCCGGTCAGCACGTTGAGCTGCCAGTCGCCGGGCTGCCCTTCGAACAGCGTCCAGGCCGCGGCGCGGCCCACGCCCTGGCGGCGGAACGCCTGGCCGACATAGAACTCGGCCAGCTCGTGCAGCCCCGGCCGCTCCAGGGCGCGCACCAGGGCGAAGCCGGCCACCTGGCCGTCGACGCGGATCAGGTAGGGCCGGCGCCCGGGCTCCAGCCAGTACAGCGCCAGGTACGGGTACAGGTCCGACTCGACGCCGAGCTCGCGCAGGTAGCCCGGCAGCATGGCCGCCAGCAGCGGCTCCTCGTCCGGGCCGGCGACCTGCACTTCGACTTGCGGGTTCACGGTGGCCTCCCTTGGGCGGTGCTCCCTGCACCATAGCCCAAGGCAGGCCATCCGGCCCGTTCAGAGGTACTCGATGCGGTTGCGCCCGGCCTGCTTGGCGCGGTACAGCGCCAGGTCGCTGCGCGACAGCACCGCCTCGGCCGTGGCGTCGCCGGCGAGCATGTCGGCGACGCCGATGCTCAGCGTCAGCGGGATGCGCTCGCCGGCGTGCACCAGCGGGGTCTGCGCCAGGTGCTCCTGCAGGCGCTGGGCGAAGGCCACGGCGTTGTCGCGGCTGGCGTCGCTGAGCAGCACGGCGAACTCCTCGCCGCCCATGCGCCCGACGCTGTCGCTGCGCCGCACCAGGCCGGCGAGGACGTCGGCGAAGTGGCGCAGCGCCAGGTCGCCCACCGCGTGGCCCCAGCGGTCGTTGATCGCCTTGAAGTGGTCCAGGTCGCACATCAGCACCGCGGCGCTGCGCTCGCCGCCGCGCTGCACGCGGCCCAGCTCGGCCTGCAGCTGGTGCATGAAGCAGCGTCGGTTGGGCAACTGGGTGAGGAAGTCGGTGGTGGCCAGCACCTGCAGCTCGGCCTCGATGCGCTTGCGTTCGGTGATGTCGGTGATGAAGCCGTGCCAGAGCACGCTGCCGTCGGCCTGGCGGCGCGGGTGGGCATGGCCCTGGCGCCAGCGCACGCCCTGCTCCGGCAGTTGCACGCGGTACTCCAGCTGCCAGGGCACCAGGGTCCGCGCCGAGGCCTCCAGTGCGGCCAGGTAGCGCGGCATGTCCTCGTCGTGGATGACCGCGCGGATGCGCTCGGTGGGGCCGTCGGCCAGTTCCTCCGGGGCCATGCCGTAGATTTCCCGGCTGCCGGCGCTGACGTAGGGAAAGCGCGCCGAGCCGTCGGGCAGGCGGCGGTACTGGAAGACCATGCCGGGAATTTCGTTGGTCAGGTTGGTCAGCAGTTCGAGGTTCTGCCGCAGCTTCTCGGCCAGCACGCGCTGGGCGGTGATGTCGGTGGTGGTGCCGAGCATGCGCAGCGCCCGTCCCTGCTCGTCGCGCTCGACCACCTTGCCGCGGCTGCACACCCACATGTAGCTGCCGTCCTTGCGGCGGATGCGGTGCTCCACCTCGTAGGCCGCGGTCTGCCCGGCGAAGTGCGCCTCCATGGTTGCCCTGACGTAGGCCAGGTCGTCCGGGTGCACGCGGGCGTAGCTTTCCTCGATGCGCTCGCCGATCTCGTCCTCGGCGTAGCCCAGCAGGGCCTTCCAGCCGGAGGAGTAATGGATGACGCCGCTGGGCACGTGGCGGTCCCAGATGCCGGTGCCGCTGCCCTCCACCGCCAGCGCCAGGCGCCGCTCGGTGATGCGGGTGCGCTCGGCGCCGCACTCCAGTTCCAGCAGCGCGGCGGCCAGGCCGGCGTATTCGGCCAGGGCCTCGGCCTGGGGAGCGTCCAGCTCGCGCGGGCGCTCGCCCAGCAGCCAGAGCTGCCCCAGCGGCAGGCCGTCGGCCGAGCGCAGCGGGCACAGGTGCCGGAACGCCCAGCGCGCGGCCAGCGCCGCCGCGCCGTCGTCGGGGAGCCCGCCCGGGCGTTCCAGCCAGGCCCTGTCCTCGGCGCCCAGGCCAAGGCAGGCGCACAGCCGCCAGGCGCCGCCGTCATCGCGCATCAGCGCCGCCGCATCCAGGGCCAAGTGGCCCAACGCCAGGCGCAACAGCCCGGCATGGTGGCGCTCGCCCATACTCTCCATCGCGTATCCCGTACTCACGGACTGCATCTGCACACTGCTCGCTCAGGCACCCAGGGAACCGCCGGGAAAGTCGGCCGTCGTTTCGAGTCTATCCATAATGGCGTTCTGGCGTCATGACAGCCCATCAGTTGACAGACACAGCTCATCGGCCACTGTCCGCGCGGCATTCCCGAGAAAACATGCCAATTCGCCATCATGCAGAGGTAGGCTTTCGTAATCTAGGCTAGCCTCATGCCAGAATTTTCCTACACCAGAATTTTCCTACAGAAGTGTTCCGCTGGAGCAATGGAATGCCGGAAGATCCGCGTAACTTCGACTCGGTCATCCTGATCGTCGACGACCAGGTCAGCGACATACAGCTGCTGGGCGAGGCGGCCAGGGGGCTGGGCGTGACGCACTTCGCCTCGGACGGCCGCCAGGCCCTCGAACTGGCCCGGCGCATCCGCCCGGACGTGGTCCTGCTGGACATCGAGATGCCCGGCATGGACGGCTTCGAGGTGTGCCAGGCGCTGATGGCTGACGCCAAGCTCAACGACGCCGCGGTGATCTTCGTCACCGCCTACGACCAGGTGTCCCACGAGCTGCGCGCCCTGCAGATGGGCGGCGTGGACTTCATCACCAAGCCGATGAACCTGCCGGTGGCCCGCGCGCGCATCCGCACCCACGCGCGCCTGCGGCACATGGCGAAGATCCTCGCCAACCAGGACCCGCTGACCAACCTGCCCAACCGCGCCCTGCTCGCCGACCGCATGGCCCAGGCCATCGAAGGCGCGCGGCGCAACCAGCAGCGCGTCGGCCTGTTGCTGCTGGACCTGGACAACTTCAAGGCGGTCAACGACGCCGAGGGCCACTCCCTGGGCGACGCCATCCTGCAGGAGACCGCCCTGCGCCTCAGCCGCCAGTGCCGGGCGATGGACACCGTGTGCCGGCCGGGCGGCGACGAGTTCGCCGTGCTGCTGCCGGAGGTGCACAGCCTGGAGGCCATCGGCGATTTCGCCGCGCGGGTGCAGGCGGCCCTGGGCGAGCCCTACGTCATCCGCGGCACCAGCTACCACCTCACCGCCAGCATCGGCATCAGCCTCTACCCCGACGACAGCGACGGCGCCGAGGACCTCTACCGCCACGCCGACGCCGCCATGTACCAGGCCAAGGCCGCCGGGCGCAACGGTTACAGCTTCTTCTCGGCGGACATCGAGGCGCGCATGCGCGAGCGCCACCTGCTCGAACGGCACATGCGCCTGGCCCTGGAGCTGGGCGTGTTCGAGGTGTTCTACCAGGCCAAGGTGCACGCCGCCACGCGCGCCATCGTCGGCGTCGAGGCGCTGATCCGCTGGCGCGACGGCGAGGGCCGCCTGGTGCCGCCGGCGGAGTTCATCCCGCTGGCCGAGGAAACCGGGCTGATCGTGCCCATCGGCCAGCAGATCCTCCTGCGCGCCTGCCAGGACGCCTGCGCCTGGAACGATGCCGGGCACGCGCTGACGGTCAGCGTGAACATCTCGGCGGTGCAGTTCCGCAGCGAGAGCTTCGTCGACCAGGTGGCCGAAATCCTCGCCCAGACCGGCATGCAGCCGGGCAACCTGGAGCTGGAGATCACCGAGGGCGTGCTGGCCAGCGACCGCTACGCCTCGCGCCAGACCCTGGCGGCGCTGCGCGAGCTGGGGGTGCGCATCGCCATCGACGACTTCGGCACCGGCTACTCCAGCCTGGCCTACCTCAAGCGCTTCCCGGTGGACGTGTTGAAGATCGACCAGAGCTTCGTCCGCGACATGCTCCAGGACCGCAGCGACGCGGCGATCATCGAGGCCATCATCAAGCTCGCCCAGGCCCTGGGCCTGGAGCTGGTGGCCGAAGGGGTGGAATGCCCGAACCAGGAGCGCGCGCTGGCGGCGCTGGGCTGCCCGGTGATGCAGGGCTACCTCTACTGCCGCCCGGTGCCGCGCGACGACATGAGCCGCCTGCTGGCCGACGGCCTGCAAGCATGAACCTCCGTGCCACGGGCACCACCGCAACGGGAAGGATCGGGTGAAGACGACACCGGGCAACCTCAGGTTCAACCGCTGGTCCTGGGCCGCCCTGGCCCTGGGCGTGCTCTGCTCGGCCCTCGGCGCCGCCCTGGTGCAGCGCGGCAACCAGCAGCAGGCGCGCGCCGCCGTGGCCCAGGAGGCCAACCGCCTGGCCGACACCGTGCTGGCGCGCATCGAGCTGTACCAGTACGGCCTGCGTGGCGCCCGCGGCGCGGTGCTGACCGCCGGCGAGGCGCACATCAGCCGCGAGGTCTTCCACCGCTACGCCCAGACCCGCGACGTCACCCGGGAGTTTCCCGGCGCCCGCGGCTTCGGCTTCGTCCGCCGGGTGCCGGCCAGGGCGCTCGACGACTTCCTGCGCAGCGCCCGCGCCGAAGGCCGGCCGGACTTCGCCGTGCACGAGGTAAAGCCCAACCCCGGCGAGCGCTACGTCATCCAGTACATCGAACCGGAACAGCCCAACCTGGCCGCCATCGGCCTGGACGTGGCCTCCGAGCCGCGCCGCCAGCAGGCCGCCCAGGCGGCGCTGCGCACCGGGCTGCCGCGGCTCTCCGCGCCCATCACCCTGGTGCAGGCTTCCGGCGCGACCCAGCAGTCCTTCCTGATGCTGCTGCCCATCTACCGCGGCGGCGTCACTCCGGCCAGCATCGAACAGCGCGAGGCCCAGGCCATCGGCCTGGGCTACGCGCCGCTGCTGATGCGCGAGGTGCTCGACGACCTGCGCCTGGACGACGCCGCCGTGCACTTCCAGCTCGCCGACGTGACCGACGGCGAGCCCGGCGACACCTTCTACAGCAGCGCCGACGACGCCAAGGCGCCGCGGCTGTACCCGCAGAGCCTGCAGCGCGACGTGTTCGGCCGCCGCTGGCAGATCGACTTCAGCGCCCACCCGGCGTTCGTCCAGCGCCTGCACCCGCTCTCCCCGCCCCTGGTGTTCGGCGCCGGCTGCCTGGGCAGCCTGCTGCTGGCCGCCCTGCTCGGGGCCACCGCGGTCAGCCGCCAGCGCCGCGCCCAGGTGCTGGAGCAGCAGGCGCGGCTGGCGGCGATAGTCGAATCCTCCGCCGACGCCATCGCCGGCAAGAACCTGCAGGGCGAGATCACCAGCTGGAACGCCGGCGCGCAGAAGCTGCTCGGCTATACCGCCGAGGAAGTCCTCGGGCGCCAGGCCAACGGCCTGCTGGTGCCCGCCGAGCGGGTGGCCGAAGAGGAACCGCTGCTGCGCCGCGTGGCCCAGGGCGAGCGCCTGCCGCCCTTCGACACCCAGCGCCGGCACAAGGACGGCCGGCTGATCGACGTATCGCTGAGCGCCTCGCCCATCCGCGGCCCCCACGGCGAGGTGGTGGGCACCTCGACCACGGTGCGCGACATCTCCGCGCAGAAGGCCGCCGAGGCGCGCATCCACGAACTCAACAGCGGCCTGGAGCGCCAGGTGGCCGAGCGCACCGCCGAACTCGCAGCGGCCAACCGCCTGCTGAGCGGCGTGCTGCACTCGGCCTCGGAGGTGTCGATCATCGCCACCGACGCCAACGGCATCATCCGCATCTTCAACCGCGGCGCCGAGCGCCTGCTGGGCTACCGCGCCGAGGAACTGGTCGGCCAGGCCACGCCGCAGCGCCTGCACCCGGAGGACGAGGTGGCCAGCCGCGCCGCCCAGCTGGGCGAGGAATACGGCCGCCCGGTGCCGGGCTTCCGCGCCCTGGTGCAGAAGGCCGAGGACGAAGGCGCCGAGACCCGCGAATGGACCTACCTGCGCAAGGACGGCAGCCGCGTGCCGATGAGCCTGGTGGTCACCGCCATGCGCGACGAGGCCGGCCAGGTCAGCGGCTACCTCGGCATCGCCGTCGACATCACCGAGCGCAAGGCCGCCGAGGACCGCCTGCGCCTGGCCCACGACCAGCTCGCCCTGGCGGCCGAAGCGGCCGGCCTGGGTATCTGGTGGTGGCGCCCGGCAGACGACACCCTGCACTGGAACGAGCGCATGTTCGAGCTCTACCAGCAGCCGCCGGCGCTCAACGGCAATGGCCTGTGCCTGGAGCACTGGCGCGAGCGCCTGCACCCGGACGACATCGATGCCACCCTCGCCAGCCTGAACGCCGCGGTGCAGGGCCACGGCAACTACGAGCCGACCTTCCGCATCGTCCGCCCCGACGGCCAGGTGCGCTACATCCAGGCCGCCGCCCGCGTCGAGCGCGACGCCGACGGCACGCCGCTGCGCGTCACCGGCATCAACCTGGACATCACCCGCGAGCGCGAGATGCAGGCCTCGCTGCGCCAGGCCAAGGAGCAGGCCGACGCCGCCAACGCGGCCAAGTCCAGCTTCCTGGCCAACATGAGTCACGAGATCCGCACGCCGATGAACGCCGTGCTGGGCATGCTCTTCCTGGCCCGCCAGACCGAGCTGAACCCGCGCCAGCGCGACTACGTCGACAAGGCCCATTCCGCCGCCACCGCCCTGCTCGGCCTGCTCAACGACATCCTCGACTACTCCAAGATCGAGGCCGGCAAGCTGCTGCTGGAGGAACACCCCTTCGAGCTGGAGACGCTGATGCGCGACCTCGCCGTGGTGCTCTCCGGCAACCTCGGCAGCAAGGACGTCGAGATGCTCTTCGACATCGACCCCAACCTGCCCGGCAGCCTGCTGGGCGATGCCCTGCGCCTGCAGCAGATCCTCATCAACCTGGCCGGCAACGCCATCAAGTTCACCAACCACGGCCAGGTGGTGGTCAGCGTCAGGCAACTGGGCCGCGACGGCGAGCGCCTGCGCCTGCGCATCGGCGTGCGCGACAGCGGCATCGGCATCGGCCCGGCGCAGCTGCAGAGCATCTTCGATAGCTTCACCCAGGCCGAGGCCTCCACCACCCGGCGCTTCGGCGGCACCGGCCTGGGCCTGTTCATCTGCAAGCGCCTGGTGGAACTGATGGGCGGCCGCCTGCAGGTGGAAAGCCAGCTGGGCTTCGGCAGCCGCTTCTGGTTCGACCTGGACCTGGCGGTGGTCGGCGAGCGTCCGCTGAAGGCCGGCTGCGCCGTCATCGACCGGCCGCTGCGGCTGCTGGTGGTGGACGACAACCCCAGCGCCGCCGAGCTGCTGCTGCGCACCTGCGAATCCCTGGGCTGGCAGGCCGACCAGGTCAGCGGCGGCATGCAGGCGGTGGCGCGCTACCGCGAGGCCACGGGTCAGGGCCTGAGCTATGACGTGGTGCTGATGGACTGGCGCATGCCCGACCTCGACGGCCTGCGCGCCGCGCGGCTGATCCAGCGCGAGGCCGGGGCGCACACGCCGCCGACCATCATCATGATCACCGCCTATGGCCGCGAGGTGCTGGCCGACGTGCGCGACGGCGACACCCCGCCCTTCATCGACTTCCTGACCAAGCCGGTCACCCCGCGGCAACTGGCCGACAGCGTGCAGCAGGCCCTGGGCGGCCAGGCCGCCGAGCCGGCCACGGCGCCCGCCGCCGACAGCAGGCGCCTGGCCGGGCGGCGCCTGCTGGTGGTGGAGGACAACGCGCTGAACCGCCAGGTGGCCGCCGAGCTGCTGGCCAGCGAGGGCGCCGAGGTGCTGCTGGCCGAGGGCGGGCTGGAGGGCGTCGAGCAGGTCTGCCACGGCGGCGTGCCCCTGGACGCCGTGCTGATGGACGTGCAGATGCCCGACATCGACGGCCTGGAGGCCACCCGGCGGATCCGCGCCGACGGCCGCTTCGCCGCCCTGCCGATCCTCGCCATGACCGCCAACGCCGCCCAGGCCGACCGCGAGGCCTGCCTGCTGGCGGGGATGAACGACCACATCGCCAAGCCGATCGACAAGGAACACATGGTCAACCGCCTGCTGGCCCACCTGGAGGCGCCGCAGCGCACGCGGGAAGCGCCGCCGCAGCTGCCGGAGGAAGACGCCATCGTCGAGGGCCGCGACAGCGTGCTGGGCCGCTTCGGCGGCGACGAGAAGCTGATCCACCGCGTGCTGCGCAGCTTCGAGCCGGAGATGGACAAGCTGCTGGGGCGCCTCGACAGCCTGCGCGGCAGCGGCGACGTGAGCGCCAGCGCCGGCCTGCTGCACACCCTCAAGGGCAGCGCCGGCACCATGGGCGCCAGCGCCCTCGCCGCGCGCTGCGCGGCCCTGGAGAGCGACCTGCTGCGCACCCCGGCCGAGGCGCAGGCCGCTGCCCTCGCCACGCTGCCGGTGGACGAGCTGCGGCAATTGCTGGCGGTGACACTGGCCGAGCTGCAGGCGCTGTTCGCCGAACCGCCCGGCCTGGCCCCGGGCACCGCCGCGCAACTCAGCCGCCCGCAGGTGCGCGAGCGGGTGGGGGAAATCCTCGCCCTGCTGGAGTCGGGCAACCTAGACGCCCTCGAACGCCTGGAGGCGCTGGCCCGCCACCAGCACGCCTGGCCGCGGCAGTTCCTGCGCTTCAACGACCTGGTCCAGGCCCTGGACTTCAAGGGCGCGCTGCAACTGGGCCGGGAGATGCTCGATGAGCTGTGAGCCGCGCGGCGGCCGGCGCCCAGGCCCGTTCAAGACGGCCTACATCCTGCCGACACAATCCAGCAGTAGCGTGTCGGGCGTGGACCGGCGCGCGACACCCCGATGGACCGGCCACAGGCAGGCGTCATGAGCTTACCCGAGCACCCCACGGCCAGCAGCGAGCGGCACATCCCCGCGCACCTGCAGCCGGCCCTGCGCGCCTATGTGCTGCAGCACTACCGCGGCTTCCTGCTGGCGATCAACTTCATCGCCATGGCGGCCTACGACGCCTACGTCCTCGCCGACGCCGCGCTGATCCCGGACATGGCCCTGCAGTCGCTGCTGCTGCGCGGCGGGCTCAGCCTGGTCGGCCTGCTGAACATCTACCTGGTGTTCCGCCACAGCCGCAGCGTGCTGCTGATGGACCTGCTGATGCCGCTGCACGACATCGTCTCGGCCATCGCCTGGTTCGAGCTGCTCAAGCGCAGCGCCTCGCCGGAGGTGCCCACCTTCCTCTACGCCTCGGTGGTGTTCATCGTCCTGGGCAACCTCGGCGTGCGCTATTCCTTCGCCGGCATCCTGGCCTGCTCCCTGGCGATCTCGGCGGTGATCCTCGGCAACGTGGCGCTGATCCACGCCGGCGAGCCCAAGGAGCTGCTGGTGTTCACCCTGGTCTACCTGCCGGTGCTGGCCTTCAGCCTGTTCATCAGCTGGACCAACATCAACGGCGTGCGCCGGGCCTTCCTCGCCGACCTGGAAGGCCAGCGCCAGCGCGCCGAACTGGCCGAGCTGAACCAGCGCCTGCAGGCCCTGGCCGCCACCGACGCGCTGACCGGCGTGGGCAACCGCCGCGCCTTCGACCTGCACCTGGAACAAAGCTGGCGGCAGATGCGCAGCCACGGCCGGCCCTTCGCCCTGCTGCTGGCCGACATCGACTACTTCAAGCCGTTCAACGACCACTACGGCCACCCCGCCGGCGACCGCTGCCTGTGCGAGGTGGCGAACTGCATGGCCGACACCCTGCGCAGCGGCCAGGCCCGGGTGTTCCGCTACGGCGGCGAGGAATTCGTCATCCTCCTGCAGGTGGCCAGCCCGCTGGAGCTGCGCCAGGTCGCCGAGCGCCTGCGCGAGCGCGTGGCGGAACTGGACATCGAGCACCTGAAGCGCCCCGACCGCCTCTGCCACCTGACCATCAGCCTGGGCGGCGGGCTGTCCGACGGCGCCGCCGAAGCGGGCGAGCTGCTCGACCGCTGCGACCGCCTGCTCTACCAGGCCAAGCAACAGGGCCGCGACCGCGTGTGCCTGGCCGGCGACTAGCCGCCGCTGCCAGTTCCCGGGCCGGGAAAGTCCCGCCGGGATAGTTCGCTAAACGTTATTCCAGGCGAACTTTCCAGGGCCCGCTGCAATTGAAAGAACGCCGTCATCCGCGGAACTTCCGACCACGCCACCCCTGTCGGCCATCGTCCTGAAAAGCCCGTGGCAAAGCGCCCGGAGCCTGGTCGCAAGAGGCCGATAGAGCACACTTATCGGCTGGTAACCAAAAGCGATTTGACGCTCCCGGGGCGTCTCTCTAGCCTCGGCGCAAGGCTGTGAAGACAGTTCCTCCGAATACGCCGCAAGCCCTCGACCGGCCATGCCCGGGCGCGAAGGCGAACGCCACCGCCGCGCGGCCGGCGACGCTGCATGAACCCGGCGGCCGACCGCCCCCTGTCCACGGAAGCACCATGATCGTTCACCCCCAGCCCAACGTGTTCAGCGTGCTGTTCACGCTCAAGGGCTCCATCGCCAAACGCATCGCCTGGCGCAGCCTGCTGGTCACCCTGCTGGCCTCGCTGATCGTGCTGGTCGAAAGCCGCCATCCGGCACTCTTCGCGCGGGTCAGCGCCACGCCCTTCACCCTGCTGGGGCTGTCGCTGTCGATCTTCATGAGCTTCCGCAACAACGCCTGCTACGATCGCTGGTGGGAGGGCCGCAAGGCCTGGGGCCAGGTGGTCGTCGAGATGCGCTCGTTCATCCGCGAAAGCGTCGCCATCACCGACGCCGCCCTGCGCGAACGCCTGCTGCGGGCGCTCTGCGGCTATGCCCACGCGCTCAACGCGCGGCTGCGCAACGAGGACGAACTCGGCCCTGGCTGGCGGCCGATGCGCCGGTGGCGCTGCACAACGTCAGCGACGGCATCCTCCAGCAGATCGGCGCGGCCTGCTCGGCGCAGGCCCGGCGCAACGCCCTGGGCGAGTGGCGCTACGTCACCCTGGAGCAGCGCCTGGTCGGGCTCAGCGAGGCGCAGGCGGTGTGCGAGCGGATCAAGAGCACGCCGCTGCCCTTCCCCTACACCCTGCTGCTGCACCGCACCATCTACATCTTCTGCATCCTGCTGCCCTTCGCCATGGCCGAGCCGCTGGGCTGGATGGCGCCGCTGTTCACCACCATCGTCAGCTACACCTTCTTCGGCCTGGACGCCATCGGCAACGAGCTGGAAGACCCCTTCGGCCGCGACGAGAACGACCTGCCCCTGGACGCCGTGGTCCGCGTCATCGAGCGCGACATCCTCGGCGCCCTCGGCGAGCGCGCGCTGCCGCGGCCGCTGGAGCCGGTGGACTGCATCCTCAGCTGAAGACGGCGGCGCCCGGCGCAGAGTGCGCCGGGCGACGAGGGCTCACTGCCGCGATTCGCAGCGCTGGCCGGGCTTGAGGTGGGCGACGAAGTTGCAGGGGCGGTGGCGGGCGTCGAGCTGTTCGGCGAGGATGCCTTCCCAGGCGGTGCGGCAAGCATTGGTGGAGCCCGGCAGGCAGCACACCAGGGTGCCGTTGGCCAGGCCGGCCAGGGCGCGGGTCTGCACGGTGGAGGTGCCGATGTCGAGGATCGACAGGGCGCGGAACAGCTCGCCGAAGCCCTCGACCTGCTTGTCCAGCAGGCAGGCGACCGCCTCGGGGGTGCTGTCGCGGGCGGTGAAGCCGGTGCCGCCGGTCACCAGCACCACCTGGACGTCGTCGTCGGCGATCCAGGCGGCGACCTGGGCGCGGATCTTGTAGAGGTCGTCCTTGAGCAGCACGCGGGCCGCCAGGCGGTGGCCGATCTCCACGCTGCGGCTGGCCAGCAGTTCGCCGGACGTGTCGTTGTCGAAGGTCCGGGTATCGCTGACGGTCAGCACGGCAATATTCAGCGGAACGAATTCCGCATTGGGTTTGACGCTCACGCCCTTGTCTCCGCGAAATTGAACTCGCAGCCACGCTAGAGACAAACCCCTACCCCGTCCAATCGATATGGCAGACCGGGTGATCGACGCCCTCTATCGGCGCCGGCGACCTTTCGCGGCGCGATAAGGCCGGCCTATCGGGCGGTCGGCAGCAACGATTGGACGCCGCCCGCCGCGCCCGGTAACGTGCCGCTCATCCGCGTTCCCACGACAAGACCGACGGCGCCGCGCCGCACGTTCGGCTACATACTGATAAATGACGCCGGCCAGGCCTTGGCCCCCACTACCCGACAGGCAGCTCCCATGGACATCAAGCAGCTCAAGTTCCTCATCGCCCTGGACCAGACCCGCCACTTCGGGCAGGCTGCCGCGCTCTGCCACATCACCCAGCCCACGCTGTCCATGCGCCTGCGCAATCTCGAAGACGAGCTGGACCTGGTGCTGGTGACCCGCGGCCAGCGCTTCGAGGGCTTCACCGAGGCCGGCGAGCGCATCCTGGCCTGGGCCCGCACCCTGCTGGCCGCCTACGACGGCCTGCAGGCCGAGGCCGCCAGCTGCCGCGGGCAACTGGTGGGCAGCCTGCGCCTGGGCCTGGTGCCGCTGTCCAGCTTCAACCCGATGCAGGTGCTCAAGCCGCTGTCCCAGCGCTACCCGGAGCTGCAGTTCCAGCTATCGTCGATGAGCTCGGAGCAGATCATCGACGGCCTCAGCCGCAACCAGCTGGACCTGGGCATCTGCTACCTCGACCAGGTCAACACCACCTACTTCGAAGTGCTGGAACTGGCCACCACCACCATGGGCCTGCTGCACGACGTGCGGCACTTCCAGTTCGAGGACGGCGAGCTCAAGTGGGACAAGCTCAACGACCTGCCCCTGGGGCTGCTGAGCAAGGGCATGCACTACCGCCAGTCCGTCGACCTGAGCTTCCGCAGCCGCGGCATGGACCCGCTGCCGGTGCTGGAGAGCGACTCCACCTTCCAACTGATCCAGGCCATCGGCGAAGGCATGTGCTGCGCCATCATGCCGCTGAACTGCGGCCTGGAAACCCTCAGCGAGCACCTGCGCATCACCCCCATCGCCGGCGCCAGCATCCACAGCCCCATCGGCCTGCTGCAGCGGCGCACCGAGCCGCGCTCGGCCCTGGCGGAGAAATGCTTCGCCGAGGCGCGCACCATCCTCGCCGGCGAAAGCCCGGCCGAATGAGCCACTGAAACCCAGCCACGGAGCCCACATGAGCCCTATCCCGAACCCCGCGCCGCAGCAGCCGAGCCAGCCCCTGCGCAAGCAACTGCTGTGGCTGCTCACCCTGTGGCTGGGCGGCGTCGGCAGCGTGCTGCTGGCCGCCGAGGCGATCCGCCTGGCCATGGCCGCCGCCGGCCTCAAGACTCACTGACGCGCCGCTAGCCGCGGCGCTTCGCCAGGTTCGCCGCCACGGCCGCGCGGATCAGCGCGCGAAACGCCGCCTCGTCCAGCGCGTCGCCCTCATGGATATCGATGGCCCGCCGCGTCGTACCTTCGAGGCTGGCATTGAACAACCCCGCCGGGTCCTCCAGCGTCGCGCCCCTGGCGAAGGTCAACTTCACCACCTGCTTGTAGGTCTCGCCGGTGCAGAGGATGCCGCCCCGCGACCACACCGGCACGCCCCGCCACTTCCACTGCTCGACCACCTCCGGCTCGGCCTCGCGCACCAGCGCCCGCACCCGCGCCAGCATCTCGCCGCGCCAGTCGCCCAGCTCGGCGATCCGCGCGCTGATCAGGGCGCTGGCGTCGTCCGCCGCCACAGGCTTGTCTTCGCTCATCGCATTCGTCCTCTCGCGCGCCGGCGGCCGCCGGCATGACCGCTTGAGTATCGACCAGGTACGGGCCCGCGGCAGGCGAAATCGTCACGTCGGCGGCGGTGCTCCCACCTCGAAGATGGCCCCCTCGATGCCGAGCACCTCGCCGGTGTCGGCATAGATGCCCACTCCCTTCTCCCAGACGTTCTTGATCCGCCCGTCGGCGCAGCGGATGCGGTAGGTCAGCTCGTAGGGCTCGCGGCGCAGCAGGGCCTGCTGCACGCCGGCCCAGACGTATTCGGCGTATTCCTCGAGGATCAGCGTGCTGTAGCTGTGTTCGTAGGTGTCGGTGAGGTAGTGCGCCGGGTAGCCGGTGAGCTGCAGGCAGCCGGCGCTGACGAATTCCATGGTCCACTGGCGGTTGTTGCGCCCGCGGTAGATCAGCCCGGGCAGGCCGTCGAGCAGGCTGGCGGCGCCGCGCCGGCTGGCCTCCAGGCGGGCGTCCTGGCGGCGCTGGCTGGTGGCGTCGCTGAGCGACAGGTAGAGCGTCTCGGCGTCGCCGTCCAACTGCACGTCGAACCAGCGCAGGCGCCCGTGGGCGTCGATGAAGCGCAGGCACTGCCGCGCGCCGTCGCCCTGGCGGGCCTGGCGCAGCACCGCGCGCCAGCCGGGCAGGTCTTCCTGGTGCAGGCAGGCGGCCAGTTCCTCGCCCAGGCCGCTGTCGCCCATCAACAGGCGCCAGGCGCGGTTGGCCCGGCGGATGCGGCCGCGGCCGTCCAGGCGCAGCAGCGCCACCGGGTAGCGGTCGCCGTCGTCGCGGCCATCGGCGAAAGGGGTTGCCATGTGCCGTCCTCCTCAGTGCGGGCCGCCGCCGCGGTGGACCCAGGCGGCCAGTTCCAGGCGCGAGCCCAGGTGGAACTTGCGCAGCAGGTTCTTCACGTAGATTTTCACGGTGCCGTCGCTGATGCCCAGCTCGCGGGCGATGCGCTTGTTGCTCAGGCCCTGGGCGATCAGCGCCAGGGTCTGGCCCTCGCGGGCGGTGAGCTCGTCCGGCGGCGCGGCGGGACCGGGCTCGGCGAGCAGCGCCACCAGGCTGCCGTCCAGCTGCACCGAGCCGCGGCCGCAGCCGCGCACGTAGTCCAGCAGCGCCTCAGGCTCGGTGTCCTTGAGCAGGTAGCCCTCGGCGCCCAGGCGCAGGGCGGCGGCCAGCTCGGCGCGGTCGGCCGAGGCGGTGAGCACTATCACCTGGCTGTCCAGCTCCAGCTGGCGCAGCTCGTCGAGCACCTGCAGACCGCCCAGGCCGGGCATGTGCAGGTCCAGCAGGATCAGCTCCGGGCTCAGCTGGCAGGCCAGGCTGATGCCCTCGCGGCCGCTGGAGGCCTGGCCGACCACGGTGAACTCGCCGCTTTCGCTGAGCAGCTCGGCCAGGCCGCGGCGGAACAGCGGGTGGTCATCGATCAGCAGCAAGGTGGCGCTGTGCATCGGCTTTCTCCTCCGGGTTGAGGGCCATGCCGGGCAGCCGCAACGCGACCCGCGTGCCCCGTGGCGGGATGGTCTTCACGCTCAGGCCGGCGCCGATGGCCAGGGCCCGTTCGCGCATGATCGACAGGCCGAAGTGGCCGGTCTCGCCGCAGGCCTGCAGGCCGACGCCGTCGTCCTCGACCGTCACCCGCAGCTCGCCCCGGGCCAGGCGCAGGTCGATGCGCGCGGTGCGCGCGTGGGAGTGGCGGACGATGTTGGCCAGCGCCTCGCGGACGATCTGCAATACCTGCAGGGCCTGCTCGTCGTCGAGCAGGCCGTCGGGCAGGCGGTTGTCCAGCTCGAAGACGATGGTGCTGCGCCGGCCGAACTCCTCCACCGAATCCAGCAGCGACTGGCGCAGGCTGCGCCCGTCCAGGCTCAGCCGGGCATTGCCGATCAGCTCGCGGACCTGGCGCTGCACCGCCTGCAGGCCGTGGCGCAATTCCTCCAGCAGCGGCGCGGCCTGCTGCGGGCGCTGCAACTGGCCCTGCAGGCGGTTCGCCTGGAAGGCCAGGAAGCCCAGCTGCTGGGCCACCGAGTCGTGCAGTTCGCGGGCCAGCAGGGTGTCCTGGCCATGGCGCTCCAGGCGCAGCCGCGCGCGCTGGCGGGCGATGCCGTGGGCGCTGGCGGCCAGCAGCGGCAGCCAGGCCAGCAGCGCCCGGTGCTGGCGGCCAGTGGCGTCCTGCAGCGCCAGCGCGGCGTGGCCGCCCGGCTCCAGCGGCCACAGCTGCCTTGGCTCGCCACGCGCCCGGCAGGGCCGGCAGGGGCCGGCGCGCAGGGCCGGCAGGTCGCGCAATGGGCAGTCGGGCTCGGCGCAGAAGGCCGCCGGACGGCGCAGCGGCTCCGCCAGGCCGGGCTCGTCCAGCAGCAGGCAGGGCGCGGCAGCGGGGTGGGCCGCCGCCAGGTCGGCGAGCAGGCGCGCCAGCGGCGCCCAGCTGCCCGGTTCCTCCAGCAGCCCGCGCAGCAGCTCGGCCTCGGCGCGCCGTGGCGCGGACGCGACGGCGCCTGCGAGCCATCGTTGCCGCCAGCGATCCAGCCACCCCGCACGCCGTGCGCCCATGCCCAGCCCTCGTTCGCAATTGCGCTAGCGGCAGCAACTTTCATGCCCTCGGCGGGGCCTCCCCGCGGCCCTTACCCCTTTGGAGATATCACCTCCTGCGGATTGAGCGGTTATTCGCAACAGGAAAATATTTTCCCCAACGCGAAATACGAAAGTTCGCCGCCGCCAGCGCCCGGATGCGCACCAACACAAGGCCCCGCGCCTCAGGATCGGGCACGGCGGCGACCCACCCAGCGAGGAAGCCATGACCGATACCGCTCTCTGCGCCAGCGCCCCGCCGCTGCCCAGCCTGCCCCGCTACGACGCCCCGCCGCGCCTGGCCGGCGGCCAGGCGCTGCTGGTGATGCAACAGGCCGACGCCGACCAGGCCCGCGCCGTGGCCGCCCGCCTCGGGCTGGCCGCCGGCGAACTGGAACTGCTGGCCACCGATGCGCAGAACGCCCCGCGCGCCCTGCAGGAACGCCTGGCCAGCGCCAGCGTCGGCCTGCAGCTGCTGCTGTGGGGCGACGAGGCCTTCCTCTGGCCGCTGCATGCCCTGGCCCGCCAGGCCGGCCTGCGCCCCGACGAGATCCACCTGCTGCGCCAGGGCGGGGCCGCCCGCACGCTGTACTGCGTGCACTGCAGCACCTTGCAGAGCGCCGGCGCCGCCGACCACCACGACTGCCGCCAATGCGGCGTGCGCCTGGAAGTGCGGCGGCATTTCTCCCAGCGCCTGGGCGCCTACCTGGGCGTGTGCGCCGACGCCGACCAACCCTATGCGGAGGCCCGCCCATGAGCGCCTTCTTCGACGTGCGGGTGAGCGCCGTGCGCGCCCTCACCCCGGTGATCCGCGAATTCACCTTCGAGGCCGTGGACGGCGCGCTGCCCGGCTTCTCCGCCGGCAGCCACGTGCAGCTGTGCCTGCCCAACGGCCTGCGCAACGCCTACTCGCTGCTGGGCGACCCGGCCGACGCCAGCCACTACCGCATCGCCGTGCGCCGCCAGGAAAAGTCCCGCGGCGGCTCGCGCTACCTGCACGAGCAACTGCAGGTCGGCGACCGGCTGCGCGTCGGCGCCCCGGCCAACCTGTTCGCCCTGCACGGCGAGGCGCGCCGGCACATCCTGGTGGCCGGCGGCATCGGCATCACACCCTTCCTCGCCCACTGCCGCGAACTGCTGCGCCGCGGCGCGGATTTCGAACTGCACTACGCCTACCGCAGCGGGATCAGCGACGCCTATCTGGGCGAACTGCGCGACCTGCTCGGCGAGCGCCTGCACGAATACGACGGCGCCCAGCGCGCGCTGGACCTCAATCAGCTGCTGCGCCACCGCCCGCTGGGCAGCCACGTCTACGTCTGCGGCCCGCAGCGCCTTCTGCTGGCCCTGCGCGAGCAGGCCGCGGCGCTGGGCTGGAGCGACTCGCGGGTGCACTGGGAAGCCTTCGCCTCGCCCGAGCCGGGCCAGCCGTTCCGCGTGGAGCTGGCGCGCAGCGGCCGCCAGCTGGAAGTGGGCGCCGAGCAGAGCCTGCTCGAAGCCCTGGAAGGCGCCGGCGTGGAAGTGCCCAGTCTGTGCCGCGGCGGGGTCTGCGGGCAGTGCCAGACGCGCTACCTCAAGGGCGAGGTGGAGCACCGCGACCACGTCCTCGACGCCGGCGAACGCGCCGGCAGCCTGATGCCCTGCGTATCCCGCGGCTGCGGCCCGATCCTGCTCGACCTCTAGGAGAACCACGATGCCCACGACCCTCAAGCCGGTGGAGCGCTACCGCGAGGCCTTCAGCTTCGCCAACAGCGCGGAGGCCATCCGCCGCTTCCCGTTCCCCTTCCCGGAAGACCGCTACCAGTACTCGGTGAACATCGAGCCGGCCGTGCCGCGCGAGCCGGGCTCGGTGTTCGAGCACCTGTTCGACATCGACGAGCACTACCGCTCCGAGGTGGCCGAGCGCGCCCTGGTGCTGCAGCGCGACCCGACGCGCTGCCTGGTGATGCCGCACATGCAGCCGGCCGCCTGGGACGCCCTGGCGCTGCTGATGGAGCGCCTTTCCAGCGACTACCCGCAGTACTTCCAGCTGCGCCGCGAGGGCGCGCAGTGGGAGTGGCGCAACCTGGTGCTGGGCATCCACCAGCGCTTCACCTACGGCGACGCCGGCAGCCTGCCCTGCGAGCCGCTGGAATACATCACCCGCCAGGTACAGGGCGACTTCGCCCTGCTCGACCAGCGCGACGGCGACCTGTTCATGGACGCCGGCATGGTCACCGGCCCGGCCGACTGGTCGCTGGCCTTCGACGCCGGCATGAGCTTCAAGCAGTGGCACTCGCCGGTGCCCATGGCGCACCAGATGGGCGTGTTCGACCGCGCCCTGAAGTACCTGCTGAACCTGCAGGTGGGCCAGCCGATGCGCCGGCTGAACTGGACCATGACCATCAACCCGCGCCTGGACACCTCGCCGGAGACCTACCACGAGTGGGGCGCCGACCGCGGCAGCGTCACCGCGCAGAACGCCGGCGAGCTGGTGCACCTGCGCGTGGAGCTGCAGGTGATGGCGCGCCTGCCGCGCAGCCACGCGCTGATGTTCAGCATCCGCACCTACCTGATCAGCATGAACGAGCTGGCCACCCAGCCGCACTGGGCCCGGCGCCTGTACCGCGTGCTGCGCGACCTGCCCGAGCCGATCGCCGACTACAAGGGCCTGAGCCGCTACCGCGGCGCCCTGCTCGACTGGCTGCGGCCGTTCGATCCGCAAGCCTGAAGAACCGCCACCCACTACAAGAGGATTACCCCATGGCCAATTCCTGGCGCATCAGCGCCCTGCGTGAACGCCACCTGGCGCTTGGCTCCAAACTCGAGGACTGGAACGGCATGGGCACCGCCTGGACCTACGCCAGCGACCTCGCCGACCACCACGAGGCGATCCGCACCCGCGCAGGGCTGATGGACGTGTCCGGGCTGAAGAAGGTGCACTACGTCGGCCCCCACGCCGAGAGCCTGCTGGACTGGGCCACCACCCGCGACATCTCCAAGCTCTACCCGGGCAAGTCGGTGTACGCCTGCATGCTCGACGAGGACGGCAGGTTCGCCGACGACTGCATCGTCTACCGCACCGGCCCCAACGCCTTCATGGTGGTGCACGGGGCCGGCGTCGGCCACGAGATGCTCATCCGCTCGGCCCAGGGCCGGCAGGTGGCGGTGCTGTTCGACGACGACCTGCACGACCTGTCGCTGCAGGGCCCGCTGGCGGTGGACTTCCTCGCCAGGCACGTGCCGGGCATCCGCGAGCTGCCCTACTTCCACCACCTGCAGGGCAAGCTGTTCGGGCATCCGGTGATGATCTCGCGCACCGGCTACACCGGCGAGCGCGGCTACGAGATCTTCTGCAAGGCCGCCGACGCCCCGGCCATCTGGGACGGCATCCTCGAACAGGGCAAGGACCTGGGCATCATCCCCTGCGCCTTCACCGCCCTGGACTGGCTGCGGGTGGAGAGCTACCTGCTGTTCTACCCCTACGACAACTCGCAGATGTACCCCTTCGCCGACGAGAAGGCCGGCGACAGCCTCTGGGAGCTGGGCCTGGACTTCACCGTGTCGCCCGGCAAGCAGGACTTCCGCGGCGCCGGCGAGCACTACCGGCTCAAGGGCCAGGAGCGCTTCCGCATCTTCGGCGTGCTGCTCGACGGCGAGCAGGCCGCCCAGGCCGGCGACACCCTGTGGCATGCCGGGCAGGAAGTGGGGCTGATCACCTGCGCCATGTACTCGCGGCTGACCGGCCGTTCCATGGCCATCGCCCGGCTGAGCACCGACTGCGCCGAACAGGGCGTGCCGCTGCAGGTGCGCGGCAGCCTGCAGGCCGGCGCCATCGCCCACACCCTGCCCTTCGACGACCCCGAGAAGAAGAAGCGCACCGCCAAGGGCTGAGCCCTGCCCGCCCGGTGCGCCGGGCGGCCTTCCACCCTGCTGCGAGACCGAACATGGACACCCACTACATCCTCACCATCGACTGCCCGGCGCGCTCCGGGATAGTCGCCGCCGTCAGCACCTACCTGGCCGGGCGGCAGTGCTACATCAGCGAGCTGTCGCAGTTCGACGACGAGATCACCGGGCGCTTCTTCATGCGCGCCGTGTTCCGCTTCGACGCCGACGCCAAGGGCGACATCCAGGCCCTGCGCGACGGCTTCGAGGACGTCGCCGTGCCCTTCGACATGCACTGGCAGCTGTTCGACGGCCAGCGGCCGATGCGCGTGCTGCTGATGGTCAGCAAGTTCGACCATTGCCTGGCGGACCTGCTCTATCGCCATGCCAAGGGCGAGCTGAAGATGCAGATCACCGCCATCGTCTCCAACCACCTCGACCTGCGCCCCATGGCCGAGCGCGAAGGCATCCGTTTCATCTACCTGCCGGTCACCAAGGACACCAAAGCCCAGCAGGAAGCCGAGTTGTTGAAGATAGTCGCCGAGACCGGCACCGAGCTGGTGGTGCTCGCCCGCTACATGCAGATCCTCTCCGACGACCTCTGCAAACAGCTCTCCGGCAAGGCCATCAACATCCACCACTCCTTCCTCCCCGGCTTCAAGGGCGCCAAGCCCTACCACCAGGCCTACGAGCGCGGCGTGAAGCTGATCGGCGCCACCGCGCACTACGTCACCAGCGACCTCGACGAGGGCCCGATCATCGAGCAGGAAGTGCAGCGCGTGGACCACGCCTACAGCCCCGAGGCGCTGGTGGCCATCGGCCGCGACACCGAAACCGTGGCCCTGTCGCGGGCGCTCAAGTACCACCTGCAGCACCGCGTGTTCATCAACCGCGACAAGACCGTGATCTTCTCCTGACAACGACGAACGTGGAGCACCGGACATGAAGCAAAGAGTCGCCATCATCGGCGCCGGCCCCAGCGGCCTGGCCCAGCTGCGGGCCTTCCAGTCGGCGCGCGACAAGGGCGCCGAGATCCCCGAACTGGTCTGCTTCGAGAAGCAGGCCGACTGGGGCGGCATGTGGAACTACACCTGGCGCACCGGCCTGGACGAGCACGGCGAGCCGGTGCACGGCAGCATGTACCGCTACCTCTGGTCCAACGGGCCGAAGGAATGCCTGGAGTTCGCCGACTACAGCTTCGACGAGCACTTCGGCCGGCCCATGGGCTCCTACCCGCCGCGCGAGGTGCTCTGGGACTACATCAAGGGCCGCGTGGTCAAGGCCGGCGTGCGCCCCTACATCCGCTTCAACACCACGGTGCGCAACGTCACCTGGGACGAGGCCGGCGGCACCTTCGAGGTCACCGCCCACAGCTACGACGACGACCGCACCTACAGCGAGGCCTTCGACTACGTGGTGGTCGCCAGCGGCCACTTCTCCACGCCCAACGTGCCCTACTTCGACGGCTTCGAGAGCTTCGCCGGGCGCGTGCTGCACGCCCACGACTTCCGCGACGCCCTGGAATTCCAGGGCAAGGACGTGCTCATCGTCGGCGGCAGCTACTCGGCCGAGGACATCGGCTCGCAGTGCTTCAAATACGGCGCGCGCAGCATCACCAGTTGCTACCGCAGCGCGCCCATGGGCTACAAGTGGCCGGAGAACTGGGAGGAGAAACCGCTGCTCACCCAGGTCAAGGGCAGCACCGCCTTCTTCGCCGACGGCAGCAGCAAGCGCGTCGACGCCATCATCCTGTGCACCGGCTACAAGCACCACTTCCCCTTCCTGCCGGAGGAGCTGCGGCTGAAGACCGACAACCGCCTGTGGCCGCTGAACCTCTACAAGGGCGTGTTCTGGGAGCAGAACCCGCGGCTGGTCTACCTCGGCATGCAGGACCAGTGGTACAGCTTCAACATGTTCGACGCCCAGGCCTGGTACGCCCGCGACGTGATCCTCGGGCGCATCGCCCTGCCGAGCCCGGCGCTGATGCGCGCCGAGGACCTGGCCTGGCGCCAGGAGGAGGAAACCCTGGAGAACGCCCGGCAGATGTTCGAGTTCCAGGGCGAGTACATCCGCCAGCTGATCGAGGCCACCGACTACCCCAGCTTCGACATCGCCGAGGTGAACAACACCTTCCTGCAATGGAAGCAGGACAAGTACGAAAACATCATGGGCTACCGCGACAAGTGCCACCGCTCGCTGATCACCGGCACCCTCGCCACGCCGCACCACACGCCCTGGCTGCAGGCCCTGGACGATTCGCTGGAGGCCTACCTGGCCGACCAGCCGGTGGACCAGCTCAGGAAAGCCCTCTGAGCCTTCTCCCGGGGCGGCCCCGCCGCCCCGCCTTGCGTGGAGCACGAGAATGAACCTGCCCGTGACGAGCCGGCCCTTCGAGCCGGCCCTGTTCGCCCGCGCCCCGGCGCTGGAGCGCCACCGCGTCGCCCCCGGCGGCCTGACCGTGCTGGCCCTGGAAGCCGGCGACCGGCTGCAGGCCATCGACCTGGAAGGCGACCAGGGCGCCGAACTGCTGGCCTTCGCCGCCGATGGCCGCCCGGCCCTGGCCGACCTCGGCCTGGCGCCCAGCCCCGGCACCGACTTCATCCACCACCTGCTGCACGACGGCAGCCGCGAGGCCGCCCACGTCAGCGCCGGCCTGGCCCGGCGCGGCATCGACTGCCGCCACCTGCCGAGCACCGCGCGGCTGTGGGAAGGCGGCACGCCGGCCGGCTTCAGCCGCACCCTCGACGCCGGCGCGGCGCTGCTGGTGATAGTCGCCGCGCCCGGCGGCCCCACGCCGGTAGACAGCCAGGCGCGGGCCAGCGAGCTGCGCCTGCTGGTGCACCGCGCCAACCCGCGCCAGTTGCTCGCCCCGCCGCTGCCGGCGCCGCTGGGCGAGGTGCTGGACGAATTCACCATCCGCCCCGGCAGCGCCAACGCCTACACGGTCGCCGCCGGGCAGTACATCCAGGTGCTCGACGTCGCCGGCCGGCAGTGCTCGGACTTCGTCGCCTTCGACCGCCGCGGCCTGGACGCCGGCCGCGAGATCGACCTCGACCCCACCGTCACCCGCACCCTCAACGGCAACGCCTACCCCGGCCCGGGCCTGTACAGCCGCTTCTACGACCGCGACCTGCAGCCGATGCTGGAGGTGGTGCGCGACACCGTGGGCCGCCACGACACCTTCGCCCTGGCCTGCACCGCGCGCTACTACGAAGCCCAGGGCTACTTCGGCCACGCCAACTGCAGCGACAACCTCAGCCGCGCCCTCGCCAGCCATGGCGTGCGCGGCCGCGCCGGCTGGCCGGCGATCAACTTCTTCTTCAACACCGGGGTCGACGCGCACCAGCAGCTGACCCTCGACGAACCCTGGTCGCGCCCCGGCGACTACGTGCTGCTGCGCGCCCTCACCGACCTGGTCTGCGCCAGCAGTTCCTGCCCCGACGACATCGACCCGGCCAACGGCTGGCAGCCCACCGACATCCACGTCCGCGTGTACAGCGAAAAGGAGCGTTTCAGTATCGCCATGGCCAACCGCAAGACGCCCGACGCCGACCCGCAACTGACCCGCGAAAGCGGCTTCCACCCCGGCACCGCCGCCCTCACCCGGCAGTTCATCGACTACCGCGGCTTCTGGACGCCGACGCATTTCGACGGCTACGGCGCCATCGAGGAATACCACGGCTGCCGCGGGAAAGTGGCGGTGATGGACCTCTCCGCCCTGCGCAAGTTCGAGGTGCTGGGCCCGGACGCCGAGGCCCTGCTGGACTACTGCCTGACCCGCGACGTGCGCAAGCTGGCGGTCGGCCAGGTGGTGTACTCGGCGATGTGCTACGAACACGGCGGCATGCTCGACGACGGCACCCTGCTGCGCCTGGGGCCGGACGCCTTCCGCTGGATCGGCGGCGAGGACTACGCCGGCGACTGGCTGCGCGAACAGGCGCAGAAGCTGGGCATGAAGGTGTGGATCAAGAGCGCCTCCGAGCAGATCCACAACGTCGCCGTGCAGGGCCCGCTGGCCCGCGAACTGCTCAAGGGCATGGTCTGGACGCCGGGCACCCAGCCGCAGCTGGAAGACCTGGGCTGGTTCCGCTTCCTCAGCGGCCGCCTCGACGACTACAACGGCGCGCCGCTGATGGTCTCGCGCACCGGCTACACCGGCGAGCTGGGCTACGAGCTGTGGTGCCACCCGAGCGACGCCATGGCCGTGTGGCAACGCCTGTGGCAGCTGGGCGAGCCGCTGGGCCTGGTGCCCCTGGGCCTGCACGCGCTGGACATGCTGCGCATCGAGGCCGGGCTGGTGTTCGCCGGCTACGAGTTCGACGACCAGACCGACCCCTTCGAGGCCGGCATCGGCTTCTGCGTGCCGCTGAAGAGCAAGCAGGCCGACTTCATCGGCAAGGATGCCCTGCTAAGGCGCAGCGCCAACCCACAACGCCGCCTGGTGGGGCTGGAACTGGAAGGCAACGAGCCGGCCGCGCACGGCGACTGCGTGCACGTCGGCCGCGCCCAGGTCGGCGTCGTCACCAGCGCCACCCGCTCGCCGCTGCTGGGCAGGAACATCGCCCTGTGCCGGCTGGACGTGGGCTACTGCGAGCCGGGCACGGCGGTGGAGGTCGGCAAGCTCGACGGCCAGCAGAAGCGCATCCGCGCGCAAGTGGCCGCCGGCACCGTGGCCTACGACCCGCAGAAGAGCCGCGTGCGCGCCTGAGGCGCTTTCTGGAGTGGCTTTTGCAGTGTGTAGGCAACGCGTCGCTCGCAGACCAAGGAGGAACGGCCGATGTGGTTCAGCAAAGCATCCCGCAACCTGGCCGAGGAGCTCGGCCAGTGGCTCGACCAGCTTTCCAGCGAACCTGACACGGCGCCGCCGCGGCACTGCGAGCCGCGCCTGCGCGCCAGCCTGGAACGCCTGCAGCGTGGCTGGCAGGAGCTGCTGAGCTTCCGCCAGCACGCCGAACGGCAGCCGCCAGCGCCCTGCAGCGCCGGGGAATACCAGGACCTGACACGGCGCCTGGCCCAGGCCGAGCAGCAGAACCAGCAGTTGCGCGACGAGCTGGAACAGCAGCAGCGCCAGCTCGGCGAGCTGGAGGCCGAACGCCGGCAATGGCAGGAGGAACGCCAGGTCTGGGAACTGACCCAGCGCACCCTCACCGAAGGCTGCTGGGCGATGAACGTGGTCAACGGCGACCCGGACCACCCGCACAACCTGATCCGCTGGTCCGAGCAGTTCCGCGAGCTGATCGGCTACCGGCGCGAGGAATTCCCCGACGGTTGGGACAGCTACTTCGGCGTGGTCAACCCGGACGACCTGAAGACGGTCATGCAGACCTTCAACGCCGCCATGGCCGACAGCAACGGCGACGGCTCCTACGCGGTGGAATACCGCATGCGCCACAAGAGCCGCGGCGAAATCTGGTTCCGCGAACGCGGCCGCTGCCTGCGCGACAACCGCGGCCGCCTGCTGTACGTGACCGGCGCGGTGCGCGAGATCAGCGACGAAAAAGCCGCCGCCGCCCTGCACGAACGCGAGCAGGCGAACATCCAGACCACCTACGGGCAGATCGCCCAGGTGGCCGGGGTGATCCGCGGCATAGCCGAGCAGACCAACCTGCTGGCCCTGAACGCCGCCATCGAAGCCGCCCGCGCCGGCGAACAGGGCCGCGGCTTCGCCGTGGTGGCCGACGAGGTGCGCAACCTGGCAAGGCGCACCCAGGAGTCGGTGCAGCAGATCCAGGCGATGCTGCAGCAGCACTGAACCAGCAGGACGCGCTTTTCGTAGGAGCGAGCTTGCTCGCGAACGGTGCTCGCCGGTAGCAGCTGTGCTTGAGATGAACGCCGTCCCCTCTCCCCAGCCCTCTCCCTGAAGGGAGAGGGGGCCGTTCGGCGTGCGCTGCAAGTATGGCTTCAGCCGGAAATGACAGGAGTGCTCTGATGTTCCAGACGGCAGAGGACAGTCCCCTCTCCCTTCAGGGAGAGGGTTAGGGAGAGGGCGCTCTCAACCCCAGCACCTATCCCACCGTAGGAGCGGACCTTGTCCGCGATAACCGGGGGTTCCAGCGCGATTCGCGGATAAGATCCGCTCCTACGGATCGCCCCCACACCTTGCTCTTGTAGGAGCGGGCCCTGCCCGCGATTTCGCGCGCAGGGCGCGCTCCTACATGGCAATGGCACGAACGGGATAACGCCCACGATGCCCCCTACACCACCTCCCCTCCCCCCACCAGCTTCAACCCAACGATCCCCCCCACGATCATCACCAGGCACAGCGCCTTCAACGCCCCCAACGGCTCCCCGAGAAACAGGCTGCCGTAAGCCACCGTACCCAGCGTACCGATACCCACCCACACCGCATACGCCAACCCCAGCGGCAGCTCCCGCACCGCCAGGCTCAGCAGGTAGATGCTCAGCGCCAGGAACACCCCGCAGTAGAGGCTCGGCCCCAGCCGGGTGAAGCCCTCGGTGCGGGGGATGATCGAGGCGTACAGCACTTCGCAGAGCCCCGCCAGGATCAGGTAGCCCCAGCCGTTCAACCAGGCCATCGGTCGTTTCTCCTTTGCCAAAAAACAACGCCGACGCGAAGGCGTCGGCGCTGGGTGCTGCAAGGGGCTCAGACGGCGTCTTCGCCCAGCTCGCCGGTGCGGATGCGCACGATGCTCTCCAGGTCCTGGACGAACACCTTGCCGTCGCCGATCTTGCCGGTGCGCGCCGCCTTGAGGATGGCGTCGACGGCGGCCTGGCACAGGGCGTCGCCGACCACCACCTCCAGCTTCACCTTGGGCAGCAGTTCCACGACGTACTCGGCGCCCCGGTACACCTCCGAATGGCCCTTCTGCCGGCCGTAGCCCTTGACCTCGGTGGCGGTCACGCCGTGCACGCCGGCCTCGGTCAGCGCCAGGCGCACGTCGTCCAGGCGGAAGGGTTTGATGATCGCGGTGATGAGTTTCATGACGGCCATCCTCAGTTGGAGTACTTGTAGCCGACTTCGCCGTGGGCGGAGAGGTCCAGCCCGTCCACCTCGGCTTCCTCGTCCACACGCAGCCCGCCGCACAGCGCCGCGGCCACCTTGAAGGCGACCAGGCTGGTGATGCCGGAGAAGCAGATGCTGAAGAGAATGGCGCCGCCATTGACCAGCAACTGGTCGAACAGCCCGCGGCCTTCGGGGAAGCCCTGGCCGCCGATGGCAGTGAGGGCGAACACCGGGGTCAGCAGGCCACCGAGGATGCCGGCCACGCCGTGCACGCCGAACACGTCGAAGGCGTCGTCCAGGCCGATCATCGGCTTGAGCTTGTCCACCGACCAGACGCACACCGGGCCGGCGATCAGGCCGAGCAGGATGGCGCCCATGGGGCCGACGTAGCCGCACGCCGGGGTGATCGCCACCAGCCCGGCGATGGCGCCGGACACCGCGCCGAACAGGCTCGGCCTACCCTTGTGCTGCCATTCGACGAGCATCCAGGCCAGGGCGCCGGCGCAGCTGGCGAGCATGGTGTTGACCATCACCAGCATGGCGAAGCCGCTGGCGGCCAGCGCGCAGCCGCCGCAGAAGCCCAGCCAGCCCACCCACAGCAGCGAACCGCCGGTGAGGGTCATGGTCATGTTGTGCGGCGCCAGGGTGGCGGTGCCGAAGCCGCGGCGCCGGCCCAGCAGCCAGGCGCCCACCAGCGCGGCGATGCCGACGTTGAGGTGCACCACGTTGCCGCCGGCGAAGTCCTGCACGCCCAGGTCGAACACCCAGCCGCCGCCCCAGGCCATGTGCGCCATGGGGATGTAGTTGATGGTCAGCCACACCGCCATGAACACCATGACCGCGGCGAACTTCATGCGCTCGGCGAAGGCGCCGACGATGATCGCCGGGGTGATGGCGGCGAACAGCAGCATGAACAGGAAGTACAGGTACTCGGGGATGGTGCCGACCACCGAGTCCTTGGTGATGCCGACCATGAACAGCTTGTCCAGGCCGCCGACCACCGACTGCAGCGCGCCGCCGTCGGTGAAGGTCAGGCTGTAGCCGTACACGGCGAACAGCACCGACATCAGCGAAGCGGTGCAGAACACCTGCATGAGGATCGACAGCACGTTCTTGGTCCGCGCCATGCCGCCATAGAACAGCGCCAGGCCCGGCAGGGTCATCAGCAGCACCACCAGCGAGCAGAGCGCGACGAAGGCGGTGTCGCCGCTGTTGATCGCCGGCGGCGCCTCGTCCGCCAGGGCGGCGACGCTGCCGAACAGCAGGGAAAGGCCCAACATACTGCGGCTCACGTGTGAAAACCGGATCATTGCCTGTTGCCTCCAACCGACGGGGACGGGGCCGGCCCGCGGTCGGGGCACGGGCCGGCGTTTCGAGCGCCCTGGGCAGGTGGCCGGGCCGTAGCCAGTGCCTTCCTGTAGGGCAACTTTATTTCCCTGGAGGCATAGCAATTGGCCTGCCAAGGCTCGCCGGAAGCCGGTAATTTCTCCTAGGTGATTGAATGGAAAGGCTTTGTTCCGGAGGGGTGGTGAGCGGGCCAGGGTTGTGGCCGGCGGGTTGCGCATTTTCTTGGTGCGAATTTGAATTTCCTGTCAAGCAATATGGCAGGCCCGCGCCGGGGTGTCCGGCGTGGCCGGTAAATCCAATCGCGGACGGAGTCCGCTACTACGGAGGAGGAATACCGTACCTCCCGGTAACCTGTAGGAGCGGGCCCTGCCCGCGATTCGCGCGCAGGGCGCGCTCCTACATGGGAATGGTGTGGGTGGGGCGGCGTAGCGGATTCATCCGCGATTCGCGCCGTTGGTTCCGGCCATCGCGGACAAGGTCCTACGGTGCCAGGAAGCACGGCTTTTCGTAGGATGGCGTTGAGCGAAGCGATACCCATCACCACGGCAGCATGGGTATCGCAAGCTCAACCCATCCTACGAAAAGCACCTCGGCGCAAGACAGTTGCTCCTACGCCCGTGCTTCCCTGTAACCGTAGGAACGGACTCCGTCCGCGATGCCCTGCCGGCGAAAACAAAAAGGCCGGCGATCGCTCGCCGGCCTTCGGGACTACCCGCCGTGGCTCAGTACTGCACCTGCCCCGGCACCCAGTTGGTGCCCGCCAGGGGCACGCGGGCCATGGCCGCGGCTTCCACGGTCAGGGCCACCAGGTCTTCCGGGTCGAGGTTGTGCAGGTGCGACTTGCCGCAGGCGCGGGCCATGGTCTGCGCCTCCAGCACCAGCACCCGCAGGTAGTTGGCCAGGCGGCGGCCGGCTTCCACCGGGTCCAGGCGCTTGGACAGCTCCGGGTCCTGGGTGGTGATGCCGGCCGGGTCGCGGCCGTTCTGCCAGTCGTCGTAGTAGCCGGCGGCCGAGCCGATCTTCTTCAGTTCCTCATCCAGGCGCGGGTGGTTGTCGCCCAGGGCCACCAGCGCGGCGGTGCCGATGGCCACCGCGTCGGCGCCCAGGGCCATGGCCTTGGCCACGTCGGCGCCGTTGCGGATGCCGCCGGAGACGATCAGCTGCACCTGGCGGTGCATGCCCATTTCCTGCAGCGCCTGCACCGCCTGCGGGATAGCCGGCAGGATGGGGATGCCGACGTGCTCGATGAACACTTCCTGGGTGGCCGCGGTGCCGCCCTGCATGCCGTCGAGGACGATCACGTCGGCGCCGGCCTTCACCGCCAGCTTGACGTCGTAGTACGGGCGGCTGGCGCCGATCTTCACGTAGATGGGTTTTTCCCAATCGGTGATCTCGCGCAGCTCGGCGATCTTGATCGCCAGGTCGTCCGGGCCGGTCCAGTCCGGGTGGCGGCAGGCGCTGCGCTGGTCAACGCCGATCGGCAGGGTGCGCATGCCGGCGACGCGCTCGGTGACCTTCATGCCCAGCAGCATGCCGCCGCCGCCGGGCTTGGCGCCCTGCCCCAGGACGATCTCGATGGCGTCGGCCTTGCGCAGGTCGTCGGGGTTCATGCCGTAGCGCGAGGGCAGATACTGGTACACCAGGTGCCGGGACTGGCCGCGCTCTTCCGGGGTCATGCCGCCGTCGCCGGTGGTGGTGCTGGTGCCGGCGATGCTGGCGCCGCGGCCCAGGGCTTCCTTGGCGTTGGCCGAGAGCGCGCCGAAGCTCATGCCGGCGATGGTCACCGGGATCTTCAGGTGGATCGGCTTCTTGGCGAAGCGGGTGCCCAGCACCACGTCGGTGCCGCACTTCTCGCGGTAGCCTTCCAGCGGATAGCGCGAAACGCTGGCGCCCAGCAGCAGCAGGTCGTCGAAGTGCGGCAGCTTGCGTTTGGTGCCGCCGCCGCGGATGTCGTAGATGCCGGTCTCGGCGGCGCGCTGGATTTCCTGGATGGTCAGGCGGTCGAAGGTGGCGGACTCGCGCAGCACCGGGGTGTGTTTCTCGCTCATGGGGGGTCTCCTCGCGGCGCGATCAGTAGGCCGAAGCGTTGTCGACTTTGAAGTTGTACAGCTGGCGGGCCGAGCCGTAGCGCTTGAAGGCGGCCGGGTCCTCGTCGAAGCCGGCGCGGTTGAGCAGCTCCTTCAGCTCCACCAGGTGCTCGGCGCGCATTTCCTTCTCGATGCAGTCCGAGCCCAGGGACTTGACCTCGCCCTTGACGTAGATGCGCACCTCGTAGAGCGAGTCGCCCAGGGCGTCGCCGGCGTCGCCGCAGACCACCAGGCGCCCGGCCTGGCCCATGAAGCAGCTCATGTGGCCGATGCTGCCGCCGACCACGATGTCCACGCCCTTCATCGAGATGCCGCAGCGCGCCCCGGCGTCGCCTTCGATCACCAGCAGCCCGCCGTGGGCGGTGGCGCCGGCGGCCTGGGAGGCGCTGCCCTTCACCCGCACGCTGCCGGACATCATGTTCTCCGCCACGCCCACACCCACGTTGCCGTGCACGGTGACGCTGGCCTTCTGGTTCATGCCCGCGCAGTAGTAGCCGGCGTGGCCCTGAATATCCACGGACACCGCCTGGTCGATGCCCACGGCCAGGTTGTGCTTGCCGTCGGGGTGGGTCACCAGCCATTCGCGGTCCTGCACCTCGCCGTGCAGGGCCTGGTTGAGTTCGCGCACCGAGGCGCTGGAAAGGTCGATGGTCTTCATGCAAGGGTCTCCAATGTTCTGCTCGGTGCGGGTCAGGCGCTTTCGCGCTCCCAGACGTAGAGGGTGGCCGGCTCCGGTTCCCAGACGCGCGCCTTGTCGATGCCCGGCAGGCTGGCCAGGGCCTGGTACTCCGAGGCCATGGCCACGTAGTCGTCGGTTTCGGCCAGCACCGCCGGCTTGCAGGCGATGGGGTCGCGGATCACGGCGAAGCCGTTGCGGGTGCCGATGGCGAAGGTGAAGAAGCCGTCCAGGTCGTTCAGCGCGCCGTCCAGGGCCTGGGCCAGGCTGTCGCCCTGGCGCAGGCGCCAGGTCAGGTAGCCGGCGGCCACCTCGCTGTCGTTGTCGGTCTCGAAGGCGATGCCCTGGCGCTTGAGTTCCTGGCGCAGGCGGAAGTGGTTGGACAGCGAGCCGTTGTGCACCAGGCACAGGTCGGCGCCGGTGGAGAACGGGTGGCTGCCCTCCATGGTCACCGCGCTCTCGGTGGCCATGCGGGTGTGGCCGATGATGTGGCTGCCCTTCATGCCGGCCAGGCCGAAGCGCTGCGAGATTTCCTGCGGCAGGCCCATGCCCTTGAGGATTTCGATGCTCTGCCCGGCGCTCATGATGCGCACCGCCGGGGCCAGCTCGGCCAGGGCCTGGCGCACCGCGGCTTCGTCGCAGTGGATTTTCAGCACCGCGGCGCTGGCGTTCTGGAACCAGTCCAGCGAGCAGCCCAGGCGCGCTTCCAAAGCGCCCATCAGCTCGGCCCAGGGGTAGCCGGCGTCGCTGGCCTGGAGGGTCAGCTTGACCCAGCCGTCGGCCACTTCGTCACCGTAGATGGCGAAGCCGGCGCTGTCCGGGCCGCGGTCGGTCATGGCTTGCAGCATGGGTTCGAAGAGCTTGCCGAGCTGGCTCTCCAGTTCGGGCTTCTTCAGGTAGAGGCCTACGATTCCGCACATGGTTCGTCTCCTTCGAGGCAGCAGGCGGCCGCCGCTTGGTCGTCACGGTCGCCCAGAGGGGTAAATGGGGTGCGCCCGGCGGGCGCGGCGGTCAGAAGAATTCGGTGTAGCGCTGGATCTCCCAGTCGGAGACGTGGCGGCTGTATTCCACCCACTCCATGCGCTTGAGCTTGATGAACTCGTCGACGATCTCGGCGCCGAGCACCTCGCGGAACAGCGGGTCGGCCTCCAGGGCGTCGGTGGCTTCCTTCAGCGACTGCGGCAGGGTCTTGATGCCGCGCGCGGCGATCTCCTCCAGGCTGAGGTTGTAGAGGTTCTCGTTGCACATCTCGCCCGGCTCCAGCTGGCGGTCGATGCCGTCCAGGCCGGCGGCGATGATGGCGGCGGTGACCAGGTAGGGGTTGCAGCCGGCGTCGGGCAGGCGGAACTCCAGGCGGCCGTAGGGGATGCGCACCATCGCCGAACGGTTGTTGGCGCCGTAGGCGATGAACGCCGGGGCCCAGGTGGCGCCGGACAGCGAGCGGCCCACCACCAGGCGCTTGTAGGAGTTGACCGTGGGCGCGGCGAAGGCGCACAGCGCAGGTCCATGGGCCAGCAGGCCGGCGGCGAAGTGGTAGGCCAGCTTGGACAGGCCCACGCCGCTGGGGTCGGACGGGTCGTGGAAGAGGTTCTTGTTGCTGGCGCTGGCGATCGACAGGTGGAAGTGCATGCCGTTGCCGGCGCGCTTGGGGTCGGGCTTGGGCATGAACGAGCAGATCATGCCCAGGTCGTTGGCGATCTCGCCGGCGGCCATGCGGAAGAAGGTGAAGCGGTCGGCCGATTCCATGGCGTCGCTGTAGGTGTAGTTGATCTCGAACTGGCCGTTGGCGTCCTCGTGGTCGATCTGGTAGATGTCGAAGCCCACCGGCTGCAGGGCCTCGGTCAGGCGTTCGAGGAACTCGCGGGAGCGCGACAGGCCCTTGTAGTCGTAGCAGGGCTTGTCCAGGTTGTCCGAGGCGTCCACCAGTTGCAGCTTGCCCTGGGCGTCGCGGCGGAACAGGCTGAATTCCGGCTCCAGCCCGGTGTTCAGCACCCAGCCCTTATCGGCCAGGCGCTGCACCTGCTGCTGCAGCACGAAGCGGCTGTCGTAGGGGTGCGGCTTGCCGTCGACGTGGCCGATGCACACGACGCGGCCGTAGCCCGGCTGCCAGGGCACCGGGATCAGCGTGGAGAGGTCGCCGCGGGCCATGAAGTCCGGGCCGTGGGGC
Source organism: Pseudomonas sp. M1 (assembly GCF_022760135.1). Taxonomy (NCBI): domain Bacteria; kingdom Pseudomonadati; phylum Pseudomonadota; class Gammaproteobacteria; order Pseudomonadales; family Pseudomonadaceae; genus Pseudomonas; species Pseudomonas sp. M1. The sequence continues at coordinate 2,994,942 of NZ_CP094343.1, read as the reverse complement.
TCCATGCCCATGCCGCAGATGGCGAACCCGGCGAACCCGGCGCCCTCCTCGGCCACCGCCTTGAGGCCGGACACCGGCACCGACTTGGTCTTCGCCGCGCCGTGGATGTCGACGAACTGGGCCAGCACGTACTTGATGCCGTGCTGGTCGATGGTGCGCTGGGTTTCGCTTGGCAACATGGGGGAGCTCTCCGGTTGAATGGGCAAGGCGTTGTCGGTGCCTGGGGCGGTTTGCGCCGGGGCTTCCGCCCCTCGAATTCCGCTCAGGAAACTTACTTTCCCATTAGGAATGCAATGCCAGTGCCAAGTCCGGAGCGCCGTGATGGGAGGCAGCCACGGCGGCTTTTCTTCTGTATATATGGGAAACTTGCTTTCACTGTGGGAAAGTTGCCAAGCCGCAGCCGCCCCTCCGCACTTTCTCAGTGCGAAATAATTATTCTTGAACCTAAACCGTGCAGGAACCCTGAATGTCGACCGAGACCCAACCGCGCCTCCGCCTGGAGCAGTACCTGGGCATGCAGATCAAGCGCCAGCGCCAGGCGCAGGAGCTCAAGCTGGCGGACGTGGCGCGCATCGCGGGGATCAGCCAGGGCATGCTGAGCAAGATCGAGAACGCCCAGGTCTCCACCAGCCTCGACACCCTGAGCCGCCTGTGCGACGTGCTCGGCATGCCGATGTCGAAACTCTTCAGCCAGTACGACCAGCCCGACGGCAACGCCCTGCTGGTGAAGGCCGGCGACGGCCTGGAAGTGGTGCGCCGCGGCACCGAGAAGGGTCACACCTACCAGTTGCTCAACCACACCCGCGGGCCGAAGAAGAACTTCGAGGCCTACATGGTCAGCATGGACGACGCCAGCGAGGAGTTCCCGACCTTCTCCCACCCCGGCACCGAGTTCCTCCACCTGCTGGAGGGCGAGTTGGTGTACCGCCACGGCAACCAGCTCTATCCCATGCAGGCCGGCGACAGCCTGACCTTCGACGGCGAAACGCCCCACGGCCCGGAGAAGCTGGTGCAGGTGCCGATCCGGCTGTTGTCGATCATGAACTACGGCAACGATTGAGCGGCCGGGAGACCAGGCACGCCATTCCCCTGTAGGAGCGAGCTTGCTCGCGAACCGCATGGCACCACGTTTGTTCGCGAGCAAGCTCGCTCCTACGAAAAGCCGTGCCCACCTGCAACGTAGGAGCGGACCTTGTCCGCGATAGCCGGAATCACCGGCGCGATTCGCGGATGAGATCCGCTCCTACGCTGCCCCACCGCTCCATTCCCATGTAGGAGCGCGCACTGCGCGCGATTCGCGGGCAGGGCCCGCTCCTACAGTCCGAGGTGAGGCGTGATTCCACGTAGGGCGCATAACCGTTCGCGGTTATCCGCCGATGTCAATGCCTGCACCGTCCCCCTGTAGGAGCGAGCTTGCTCGCGAACCGCATGGCACCGCGCTTGTTCGCGAGCAAGCTCGCTCCTACGAAAAGCCGTGCCCACCTGCAACGGAGCGGACCTTGTCCGCGATAGCCGGAACCACTGGCGCGATTCGCGGATGAGATCCGCTCCTACGCTGCCCCACCGCTCCATTCCCATGTAGGAGCGCGCCCTGCGCGCGATTCGCGGGCAGGGCCCGCTACAGTCCGAGGTGAGGCGTGATTCCCATGTGGGGCGCATAACCGTTCGCGGTTACCCACCGATGTCAATGCCTGCACCGTCCCCTGTAGGAGCGAGCTTGCTCGCGAACCGCATGGCACCACGTTTGTTCGCGAGCAAGCTCGCTCCTACGAAAAGCCGTGCCCACCTGCAACGTAGGAGCGGACCTTGTCCGCGATAGCCGGAATCACCGGCGCGATTCGCGGATGAGATCCGCTCCTACGCTGCCCCACCGCTCCATTCCCATGTAGGAGCGCGCACTGCGCGCGATTCGCGGGCAGGGCCCGCTCCTACAGTCCGAGGTGAGGCGTGATTCCACGTAGGGCGCATAACCGTTCGCGGTTATCCGCCGATGTCAATGCCTGCACCGTCCCCCTGTAGGAGCGAGCTTGCTCGCGAACCGCATGGCACCACGTTTGTTCGCGAGCAAGCTCGCTCCTACGAAAAGCCGGAATCACCGGCGCGATTCGCGGATGAGATCCGCCTACGCTGCCCCACCGTTCCATTCCCATGTAGGAGCGCGCCCTGCGCGCGATTCGCGGGCAGGGCCCGCTCCTACGGTCCAAGGTGAGGCGTGATTCCCGCGTAGGGCGCATAACCATTCGCGGTTATCCGCCGATGTCAATTCCTGCACCCTCCCCCTGTAGGAGCGAGCTTGCTCGCGAACCGCATGGCACCGCGTTTGTTCGCGAGCAAGCTCGCTCCTACGAAAAGCCTTTCCCGACCGCTCGGCCGAAAACTTTCCTGCCAGGATAAAAATTTTCCCCAGGGTATGGACCCACGGATTCGCTTCGCCTATAAAAGCGCGAAAGGAAATTTATATTCCCAACAGTAAAAATCAATTCACCGGCAAAAGCCGTCCCCGCCGGTGAAACTTCCGCCCTTGCGCGCCGAGCTGCCTCCACACATCACGAGGACCCGACATGCACCACGCCCCCAGCCACTTCATCATCCGCATCAGTTGCCCGGCGGTGTCCGGGATAGTCGCGGCGGTGACCACCTACCTGGCCGAGCAGGGTTGCTACATCAGCGAGATGGCGCAGTTCGACGACGAAGGCAGCGGCCGCTTCTTCATGCGCGCCGTGTTCCGCTTCAACGAGGGCCTGGAGGGCGACATCGGCAATATCGAGTCCGGTTTCGCCGACGTGGCCAGCCGCTTCGACATGGACTGGAGCCTGCACAGCAGCGCCAAGCCGATGCGCGTGCTGCTGATGGTCAGCAAGTTCGACCACTGCCTGTCCGACCTGCTGTACCGCCATGCCAAGGGCGAGCTGGAGATGCAGATCACCGCCATCGTCTCCAACCACCTCGACCTGCGCCCCATGGCCGAGCGAGAAGGCATCCGCTTCATCTACCTGCCGGTGACCAGGGACACCAAGGCCCAGCAGGAAGCCGAGCTGCTGAAGATAGTCGCCGAGACCGGCACCGAACTGGTGGTCCTCGCCCGCTACATGCAGATCCTCTCCGACGACCTCTGCAAACAGCTCTCCGGCAAGGCCATCAACATCCACCACTCCTTCCTCCCCGGCTTCAAGGGCGCCAAGCCCTACCACCAGGCCTACGAGCGCGGCGTGAAGCTGATCGGCGCCACCGCGCATTACGTCACCAGCGACCTCGACGAAGGCCCGATCATCGAGCAGGAAGTGCAGCGCGTGGACCACGCCTACGCCCCCGACGACCTGGTGGCCATCGGCCGCGACACCGAGACCATCGCGCTGTCCCGCGCGGTGAAGTACCACCTGGAACATCGCGTCTTCCTCAACCACGACCGCACGGTGATCTTCAAATGAATGCCATTCCCAGCGTCAAGCTCATCGACGGCAAGGCCACCTCGGCGCGGGTGCTCGCCGAGGTCCGCGAGGAAGTCCTGGCCCTGCGCGAGCATGGCATCCAGCCGGGCCTCGCCGTGGTGCTGGTGGGCAGCGACCCGGCCAGCCAGGTCTACGTGCGCAACAAGGTGCTGCGCGCCGAGGAAGTCGGCATCCGCTCGCTGGAGCACAAGCTGCCGGCGGACACCGGCGAGGCCGCCCTGCTCCAGCTGATCGCCGAACTCAACGACGACCCGGCGGTGAACGGCATCCTCGTGCAACTGCCGCTGCCCAAGCACATAGACGAGAACCGCGTGCTCCAGGCCATCGACCCGCTGAAGGACGTCGACGGCTTCCACAGCGAGAACGTCGGCGGCCTCAGCCAGGGCCGCGACGTGCTCACGCCCTGCACCCCGGCCGGCTGCATGCGCCTGCTGCAGGACACCTGCGGCGACCTCGCCGGCAAGCACGCGGTGGTCATCGGCCGCTCCAACATCGTCGGCAAGCCGATGGCCGCGCTGCTGCTCAAGGCCCACTGCACGGTGACCGTGGTGCACTCGCGCAGCGCCAACCTGCGCGAGCTGTGCCGCCAGGCCGACATCGTGGTCGCCGCCGTCGGCAAGCCGCGCCTGGTCGACGCCAGCTGGCTGAAGCCCGGCGCGGTGGTGATAGACGTGGGCATCAACCGCATCGACGAAGACGGCCGCAGCAAGCTGGTCGGCGACGTCGACTTCGCCAGCGCCCTGTCCCAGGCCGCGGCCATCACCCCGGTGCCCGGCGGCGTCGGGCCGATGACCATCGCCTACCTGATGAAGAACACCCTGGCCGCCGCGCGCCTGCAACGCGCCGGCGCCACCGCGGAGTAAGCAGCATGCCTTTCGCCCTCCTGAAATACGGCCTGAGCGCCGACTACCCGGTGGAAGTCGACCTGCCGCCGCCCTGCGAGCTGAAGCCGCGCTACGACGTGGTGATCATCGGCGGCGGCGGCCACGGCCTGGCCACCGCCTACTACCTGGCCAAGTACCACGGCGTGACCAACGTCGCGGTGCTGGAGAAGGCCTACCTGGGCGGCGGCAACACCGCGCGCAACACCGCGGTGATCCGCTCCAACTACCTCACCAGCGAGGGCGTGAAGTTCTACGCCGAGTCGGTGCGGATGTTCCAGGGCCTGTCCAACGAGTTCGACTTCAACATCATGTACTCCGAGCGCGGCCAACTGACCCTGGCCCACACCGACGCCACGGTGCGCGCCTTCCGCCAGCGCGCCGAGGTGAACAAGCACTTCGGCGGGCGCACCGAGATGCTCGACCGCCAGCAGATCCGTGAGCTGGTGCCCACCCTCAACCTCGACCCCGGGCACCTGCCGGTGATCGCCGGGCTCTGGCACATCGACGGCGCCACCGCGCGCCACGACGCCGTGGCCTGGGGCTACGCCAAGCAGGCGGCCAAGCGCGGCGTGGAAATCCACCAGCTCACCGAAGTGCAGGACCTGGTGGTGCGCAACGGCCGCATCGAGGCCGTGAAGACCAACCGCGGCACCGTGCAGTGCGGCTGCGTGGTCCAGGCCATCGCCGGGGCCAGCTCGCTGCTGATGGCCAAGGCCGGCATCCGCGCGCCCATCCACACCTACCCGCTGCAGGCCATGGTCACCCAGCCGTTCAAGCCGTTCCTCGACCCGCTGGTGAGCTCCTCGGCGCTGCACTGCTACGTGCAGCAGACCAGCCGCGGCGAGATCGTCTTCGGCGGCGGCTCCGACCCCTACCCGCTGTACAACACCCGCTCGACCCTGGACCTGAAGGAAAGCCTGCTGGCCCACGCCATCGAGATGTTCCCGTTCATGGCCAACGCCAAGCTGATGCGCCAGTGGGCCGGGATCACCGACATGACCCCCGACTACAGCCCGATCATGGGCCTGTCGCCGGTCGAGAACTACTACCTCGACGCCGGCTGGGGCACCTGGGGCTTCAAGGCCACGCCCATCTGCGGCAAGACCATGGCCGAGCTTGTGGCCAGCGGCGGCAAGGTGCCGGAGCTGATCGCGCCCTTCGCCCTGGAGCGCTTCAGCCGCTTCCAGCAGGTCAACGAAATGGGCGCCACCGCGGCCAGCCACTGAGGATGCGCAGATGAAGATCATGACCTGCCCGCTCAACGGGCCCCGCAACATCAGCGAGTTCACCTACGGCGGCGAATTCAAGCGCATGCCCGACCCGGCCGGCTGCTCCGACGCGGAGTGGGCCGACTACGTGTTCAACAGCGACAACGCCGCCGGCGTGGTGCTCGAATGGTGGCTGCACAACGCCTCCAGCTACTGGTTCCTGGCCGAACGCCACACCGTCAGCGACCAGGTGATCCGCACCTTCGACCCGAAGGAAATATTCGACCGCCGCATCGACTTCGCCCCGCAGGAGACCGCCCAATGAGCGCCCTCACCCGCCTGCCCGCCCCCATGGGCCTGCTGATCGACCGCACGCGGCCGCTGCGCTTCTCCTTCGACGGCCGCGACTACCAGGGCTACGAGGGCGACAGCATCGCCAGCGCCCTGCTCGGCAACGGCCGCTGGCTGCTCTCGCGCTCGTTCAAGTACCACCGCCCGCGCGGCCCGCTGACCCTCGCCGGGCAGGACGCCAACGCCCTGGTGCAGTTGCCCGACGAGCCCAACGTGCTGGCCGACATGCACCCCACCCGCGAAGGCCTGGCGGTGGAAGGCCAGAACTTCTCCGGCAGCCTCGACAACGACCGCGACGCCTACCTGGGCAAGTTCTCGCGCTTCATGCCGGTGGGCTTCTACTACCGCTCGTTCTACAAGCCCAAGGGCATGTGGAAGGTGTGGGAACCGCTGATCCGCAAGAAAGCCGGCCTCGGCGTGCTCGACCTTGGCTTCAAGCCGCAGTACTACGACAAGGCCTACCTGTTCGTCGACCTGGCGGTGATCGGCGCCGGCCCCGCCGGCCTGCGCGCCGCGCTGGACGCCGCCAACGCCGGGGCCAGGGTGTTGCTGGTGGAACAGCAGCCGGTGCTCGGCGGCTCGCTGAACTACGCCCGCTTCGACATCGCCGGCCGCCGCGCCGCCGCGCTGCGCGCCGAGCTGGTGGGCGCCGTCGAGGGCCACCCGAACATCCAGGTGCTGACCCAGGCCACCTGCAACGCCTGGTTCACCGACAACTACCTGCCGGTCATCCAGCACAAGCGCATGTACAAGGTGCGCGCCACCCGCTGCCTGGTGGCCGCCGGCTCCTTCGACCAGCCGGTGGTGTTCCGCAACAACGACCTGCCCGGCGTACTGCTGACCAGCGCCGCGCAGCGGCTGATGAAGCTCTACGCGGTGAAGCCGGGCAAGCGCGCCGTGGTCCTCACCGGCAACGACGACGGCTACCTGGCCGCCCTCGACCTGCAGGAACAGGGCGTGGAGGTGGCCGCGGTGGTGGACATGCGCGCAGCCCCGGCCGACGCCGAGCTGGCCGCCGAACTGCAGCGCCGGCACATCCCGCTGCACGTTGGCAGCACCGTCTACGAAGCCCTGCACGAGGCCGGCATGCGCCACGTCAGCGGCGTCGACATCCGCCGCATCGCCGGCCAGGGCGAGGTCGCCGCGCAAGGCACGCAGCTGGCCTGCGACCTGCTGTGCATGTCCGCCGGCTACATGCCGGTCTACCAGTTGCTGTGCCAGGCCGGCGGCAAGCTGGCCTACGAGGAGGAGCGCGCCGAGTTCGCCATCAGCGGCCTGCCCGCCGGGCTGGACATCGCCGGCTCGGTGAACGGCCGCCACGCCCTGGGCAACGTGCTCGCCGACGGCGCCCATGGCGCCGCCGCGGCCCTCGCCGCGCTGGGCCTGGACGCGCCGGCGCCGGCCGCCTTCGCCGGCGAGGCGCAGGTGAACTTCCCCTGGCCGATCTTCCCCCACCCCAAGGGCAAGGACTTCGTCGACTTCGACGAGGACCTGCAGGTGCGCGACATCGTCAACGCCACCCGCAGCGGCTACCGCGACGTGCAGCTGGTCAAGCGCTTCTCCACGGTCGGCATGGGCCCGTCCCAGGGCCGCCACTCGGCGCTGCCCACCGCGCGCCTGGTGGCCCGGGCCACCGGCCGCGGCATCGGCGAAACCGGCGTGACCACCGCGCGCCCGCCGTTCGAGGCGGAGAAGCTCGCCCACGTCGCCGGCCGCGCCTTCGACCCCTACCGGCAGACGCCCATGCACCGCCGCCATGTCGAGGCCGGGGCGAAGATGATGCCCGCCGGCATCTGGCAGCGCCCGGCGTTCTACGGCAAGGCCGAGGATCGCGAGCGCTGCATGCAGGAAGAGGCCCGCCACGTGCGCGAGCAGGTCGGCCTGATCGATGTCTCCACCCTAGGCGGCCTCGACGTGCGCGGCCCCGACGCCGCCGAGCTGCTGGAACGCCTGTACACCTTCGGCTTCGCCAGGCTGGCGGTCGGCCGCACCCGCTACGCGCTGATGACCAACGAGCACGGCGTGGTGATCGACGACGGCGTGTGCGCGCGCCTGGGCGAGCGGCACTTCTACGTCACCGCCACCACCAGCGGCGTCGACCGCATCTACCAGCAGATGCTCAAGTGGAATGCGCAGTGGCGCCTCAACGTGGACATCGCCAACGTCACCGCCGCGCTGGCCGCGGTAAACCTGGCCGGGCCGCTGTCGCGCCAGGTGCTGGCCAAGCTCTGCGACGACGTCGACCTGTCCGCCGCGGCCTTCCCCTACCTGGGCGTGCGCAGCGGCAAGGTCGCCGGCATCCCGGCGCGCATCCTGCGGGTGGGCTTCGTCGGCGAGCTGGGCTACGAGGTCCACGTGCCAGCGCGCTTCGCCGAGCGCCTGTGGGACGCGCTGATGGAAGCCGGCGCCGAGCACGGCATCCGCCCCTTCGGCGTGGAGACCCAGCGCCTGCTGCGCCTGGAGAAGGGCCACGTGATCATCGGCCAGGACACCGACGGCATGACCCACCCGGCGGAGATCGACATGCAGTGGGCGATCGGCCGCAAGAAGCCGTTCTTCGTCGGCAAGCGCTCCATCGAAATCCTCGAGGCGCAGCCGCTCAAGCGCAAGCTGGTGGGCTTCGTCCTGCCCAAAGGCAGCGCCCAGCCGCTGGAGGGCCACCTGGTGCTCGACGGCGCCGACATCAGCGGCAACGTCACCTCCTGCGAGTACTCGCAGAGCCTCGGCCAGATCGTCGGCCTGGCCTACGCCGGCGCCCACCAGGCCACCCCGGGGATGCAGATCCCGATCCGCGTGGAGGGCGGCGCGGTGGTGCGCGCCACCGTCGTCCAGCTGCCCTTCTACGACCCGCAGAACCTGCGCCAGGAGCTCTGAGCCATGTCCAGCCTGAAAGCCGAAGACTTCATCGAACGCAGCCCGCTGTACCCGCTGCACCGCGGCGCGCGCCTGGCCGCCCTGGGCCGCGCCGCCATAGTCGCGCGCTACGGCGAGCAGGAAGAGCACGCGCAGTTGCGCAGCTGCGCGCTGATCGACCTGAGCAACCTGCCCCGCGCCGGTTTGCGCGGGGCCGACGCCTCCGCCTACCTGCAAGCCCGCGGCTACGCCCTGCCCGAGGCGCCCAACCGCGCCCTGCGCCAGGCCGACGGCGGCCTGGTGGCGCGCCTGTCGCAGACCGAGTACCTGCTGCTGGGCAGCCTCCACGACGGCGGCGCGCGCGTCGCCGCCGAAGAGGCCGCCTGGCAGCTGGACGACAGCGCCAACTACCTGCTGCCGCGCCAGGACAGCCACGCCTGGCTGCAACTGAGCGGCGAGCACTACGCGCAGGTGATGGCCAAGCTCTGCGGCGTCGACCTGCGCCCGACGGCCTTCGGCCCCGGCGCGGTGGCGCAGACCTCGGCGGCGCGGCTCAACGTCATCGTCATCAACGCCAGCGACGACGACCTGCCCAACCTGCAGATCCTCTGCGACCGCGCCTCGGTGCAGTACTTCTGGGAAGCGCTGCTCGACGCCATGGCCGAGTTCGACGGCCGCCCGGTGGGCATCGACGCCCTGCTCGACTGACCGGCCGGCGGCGCCCCGCGACGGGCGCCGCCGTGGAGGCCCCATGAGTGAAAGCGACTACCGCGTGCCGGCCCTGGAACGCGGCCTGAACCTGCTCGGGCTGTTCAACGCCCGCCAGCGCAGCCTGGGCATGAACGAGATGGCCGAGCGCCTGGGGGTGAGCCCCTCGGCGCTCTACCGCATCGTCCAGACGCTGCAGGACATGGGCTACCTGAACCGCCTGGAGCGCAACCAGTACGAACTGGGCGCGCGGGTGATCTCCGACGGCTTCGCCTACCTGAGCAGCCGCGACATCGTGGAAATTGCCCTGCCGCACCTCAACGCCCTGCGCGACAGCACCTCGCTGTCGTGCCACCTGAGCATCCGCGAGCAGACCGACAGCCTGTACATCTACCGCGCCTTCGCCCCGCAGCGGCTGACGGTGAACATCCCGGTGGGCACCCGCCTGCCCTGCCACGTCACCGCCCTGGGCCGGGTGCTGCTCACCGCCCTGGACGAGGACGGCCTGGCCCAGCTCTACCAGCAGGTACGCCTGGACGACTACCCGCCGCCGGCGCCGCGCACCCTGTTGGAACTGCAGCACACCATCGCCGAGGACCGCGAACGCGGCTGGGTGCTGCACCGCTCGGACTACTCCACCGCCATCGCCACCGCCATCCGCGACCGCAGCGGCCAGGTGGTGGCCGCCATCAACCTGTCCGGCCCGGAGGCGGTGCTGGCCACGCCCAGCGCGGAAGGCCGCTACCTGGGCCTGCTGCGGGAAACCGCGGCGGACATTTCCGCCGAGCTGGTGCTCTAGGCCAGCCGGGGCGGCGGCCCAGCCACCCCGTGCCGCTCACCTCGCCCCGACAGATTGGTTGAGTACGCTTTTTCTCACCTTCAGGTTTCAAAAACCTCACGCAAGCCCTCCCCCTTCAATCCCTTTCCCCAGCGCCCCAGCCCGCCTCCGGCGCACGTCGGCGGCTGCCTGGCGGCCTGACGCGACCGGCCATTGCGCCCTGTGCCCGGCCGACGCAGCCGACCGGTCGGTCATTCGCTGAAGAAAAAGCCCGCGACCTCTGTTGACAGGTTTTGCCCATCGCTCATACGCTGAATACATCGCTGCACACATCAAAGCGCACAACACACCACACAGCGATGAAAGTTGTTTGCCTTCTGCCTACAAAAACAAATTTACGGAGAGGTCAAAATGGCTCGTATGTTCCCCCGCTCCATCCGCAAGGCCCTCGCCTGCGCGGCCGCCGTCGGCGCGCTGCTCACCCAGACCCCGTCCCAGGCCGCCGATACGTCCATGTGGCAGGGCGTGCAGAAGGCCGGCGTATTGCGCTGCGGCGCGGCGGTCGCCGCGCCCTATGTGATGCGTGACGCCGGCAGCGGCCAGTACAGCGGCTACTTCGTCGACCTGTGCCGCGACTTCGGCGAGAAGGTGCTGAAGGTCAAGGTGGAGTTCGTCGACACCAACTGGGACAACCTCGTCGCCGGCCTGCAGAGCGGCAAGTGGGACCTGGCCATGGCCCTCAACCAGACGCCCGAGCGCGCCCTGGCGGTGGCCTTCTCGGCGCCGGCCACCGACTACCAGGTGTCGCTGGTGGTGAACAAGGAGAACCCCAAGTTCAGCGGCGCCGGCAACGCCATCGCCGACTACGACAAGCCCGGCGTGACCTTCGCGGTGATGTCCGGCACCGCCCAGGACAAGGCGATTTCCTCTGTGGTCAAGCAGGGCACCGTCATGCGCCTGCCGGGCATGGACGAAACGCGCCTGGCGCTGATGTCGCGGCGCGCCGACGTGCTGGTCGACGCCAGCGACACCAACCACCTGTTCGCCATGGCCAACGACTGGGCCAGGGAAGTCCTGCCCAAGCCGGCCCTGGCCAAGCAGGGCGTGGCCTTCGGCATGCGCCGCGACATCTCCGCGGCGGACCTGCAGGTGCTGAACATCTACGTGACCCAGCGCCGCGAGACCGGCGAGATCGACCGCCTGGTCGACAAGGCCTCCGCCGAAGTCAACGCCAAGACCGCCGCCAAGTAACTCCCGCCGACACCGGGGGCCGCGCAACGGCGGCCCCCGTGGAGAACACCGCTCATGAATACCCCGCGTTTGGTGGCTGCCCAGCCACAGGCTCCGTTCGCCCCGGATTCCACCGCCGGCGGCGACTTCATCCAGCTCCGAGGCGTGTGCAAGGCCTACGGCGAACAGCTGGTGGTGATGGACAACATGGACCTGGACATGCGCGCCGACGACCGCCTGGTCATCATCGGCCCGTCCGGCAGCGGCAAGAGCTCGCTGCTGCGGGTGCTGATGGGCCTGGAGGGCATCCAGGGCGGCAGCATCGCCTTCCAGGGCCAGCCCTACATCAGCGGCGGCCAGCGCCGCGGCAAGCCGCTGAACGAGGCGCTGCGCACGCAGATCGGCATGGTCTTCCAGCACTACACGCTGTTCCCGCACCTGTCGGTGCTGGGCAACCTGATCCTCGCCCCGTGCAAGGTCCATGGCCTGTCCCGGGCCGCGGCGACGGAGAAGGCCCGCGCCTACCTCGCCCGCCTGGGCCTGGAGAGCAAGCTGCACGCCTACCCCAGCCAGCTCTCCGGCGGCCAGAAACAGCGCGTGGCCATCGCCCGCGCGCTGATGCTCGAACCCAAGCTGATGCTGTTCGACGAAGTTACCTCGGCGCTGGACCCGGAGATGGTCATCGAGGTGCAGAACGTGATGCTGCAGCTGGCCGAGCAGAAGATGGCGATGATCATCGTCACCCACGACATGCACTTCGCCCGCCACATCGCCACCCGCGTGGTGTTCTGCGCCAACGGCAAGGTGGTCGAGCAGGGCCCGCCAGAGCAGATCTTCAGCCAACCCAGGGAAGCCCGCACCCGCGAGTTCCTGGAAAAGGTCGTGCACCTGGATTGAGGGCGGCGCCATGAACTACCAATTCGACTTCCATTTCCTCAGCGGCAGCCTGCCGGCGCTGCTCGGCGGCCTGAAGGTCACCCTGGAGCTGGCCCTGGTGTCGAACCTGATCGGCCTGGTCTGCGGCTTCGGCCTGTGCCTGATGACCCTCAGCCGCTGGTTCTTCGTCCGCTGGCCGGCGCAGCTGTTCATCGAGTTCTTCCGCTGCACCCCGGCGCTGTTGCAGATCGTCTGGTTCTTCTACTGCGTGCCGATGCTCTTCAACGTATTCATCGACCCCATCGCCATGGGCTTCCTGGCCCTGGGCCTGAACCTCACCGCGTTCAACGCCGAGGCCTACCGCGCCGGCGTGCAGGCGGTGCCGCGCGAGCACCTGGACGCCTGCGTCGCCCTGGGCCTGAAGCCCTGGCAGCGCACGCTCTACGTGGTGCTGCCACAGGCCCTGCGCAGCGCGGTGCCGGTGCTGATGACCAACGGCATCGGCAGCCTGCAGCAGAGCGCCCTGGTGGCGATAGTCGCGGTGTCCGACCTGATGTACGTCGGCAAGAGCCTGGCCACAGAGGCCTACCGCCCCCTGGAAACCTACACCCTGATCGCCCTCGTCTACTTCGCCCTGTCGTTGCCCATCGGCCAGTTGGTGCAGTACCTCGAACGGCGCCAGGACCTGGCGACGCAGCGCTGAGGAAACCGCCATGAGCCTCGATTTTTCCGTCGTCTTCTCCTACTGGCAGGTGCTGCTCAAGGGCCTGGCCCTGACCCTCGCCTTCACCCTCGGCTGCGCCCTCATCGGCAGCCTGGCCGGCTTCGTCCTGGCCCTGCTGCGCAACCTGCGCAGCCGCCTGCTGAAGCTGCCGGTGACGCTGTTCGTCGAGTTCTTCCGCGGCACGCCGCTGCTGATCCAGCTGTTCTGGGTGTTCTTCTGCTTCCCGGTGGTGTTCGGCCTGGACATCCCGCCCTACGTCTCGGTGGTGATCTCGCTGACGCTGTACATGGCCGCCATCACCAGCGAGACCTTCCGCGGCGCGCTCAAGTCCATCGCCGGCGAGCAGCACGACGCCTGCACCGCGCTGGGCCTGACGCCGCGGGTGAAGGTGCTCTACGTGGTCTTCCCGCAGGCCCTGCTGCGCGCGGTGCCGCCGCTGCTGTCGAACGTCGTCAGCCTGTTCAAGGAGAGCGCGCTGATCTCCTCCGTCGGCGTCGCCGACCTGATGTTCGTCGGCCAGAACATCTCCAACAGCACCGCGCGGCCGGTCGAGTTCCTCTCCGCCGTCGCGGTCATCTACTTCCTCGTGGCTTTCCCGCTGACCCGCTTGGTCGGCGTGATCGAAGCCCGGATGCTCAGGCGCTACGCCTACTAACCCCCCACCACCGATGCGGAGATCCACCATGCAACTCACTGGCATCCTGCCCGCCCTCGTCACGCCCTTCGACAAGTCCGGCGCGGTCGACCACGACACCCTGGCCTCGATCCTCGAATACCAGCTCAAGGCCGGTGTCAGCGGCTTCGTCCCGCTGGGCTCGACCGGCGAGTACTACGCGCTGACCAACGAGGAGCGCCGCCAGGTCCTGGCCACGGTCAAGGAAGTGGTCGGCGAGCGCGGCACCCTGATCGCCGGCGCCAACGGCTCCTGCACCCGCGAGGTGCTGGAGCAGGTCAAGCAGACCGTCGAGGCCGGCTACACCAACCTGCTGATCGCCCCGCCCTACTACGCGCTGCCGTCCCAGGAAGAACTGCTGGCGCACTACCGGACCATCCTGGAGACCTTCCCGGAAATCAACCTGGTGCTCTACAACTACCCGGTGCGCACCAACGTCGAGGTCGGCATGGGCGTGGTCCAGGCGCTGGCCGAGCACCCGCGCGTCATCGCCATCAAGGAAAGCAGCGGCAACCTGCTGCGTGCCATCGAGATCGGCACCAGCTACAAGGACAAGGTGCAGCTGTCCTGCGGCTCCGACGACCAGGCCCTGGACTTCTTCCTCTGGGGCGCCAGCAGCTGGATCTGCGGTCCGGCCAACTGCTTCCCCGACCAGGTGACCGACTTCTACCGCAAGTTCGCCTCCGGCGACCTGGCCGGCGCCCAGGAGGTGATGCGCAGCCTGTTCCCGGTGATGGCCAGCCTGGAAAGCGGCAAGTTCGTGCAGAAGGTGAAGTACGGCTGCGAGCTGGCCGGCTTCAGCGCCGGCAACGCGCGCGCCCCGCTGCTGCCGCTGACCGACGAAGAAAAGGCCGAATTCCGCAAGGTATTCGAGGCTTCCCAGCGCTGAGCGCATGGACGCCGCTGCCCGCCCCGGCAGCGGCGCCCCCTGGAGGACGCACCCCATGAGCCGACAGAGTTTCACCTGCATCGAAGGCCATACCGAAGGCATGCCCGTGCGCATGGTCATCGACGGCGCCCCCGAGCTGCACGGCGCCAGCATGAGCGAAAGGCGCCAGCACTTTCTGGCCGAGCACGACTGGGTCCGCCGGGCGCTGATGCTCGAACCGCGCGGCCACGCGCACATGTCGGGCACCCTGCTCTACCCGCCCGTGAGCGAGGACGCCGACCTCGCGCTGCTGTTCATCGAGACCTCCGGCTGCCTGCCCATGTGCGGCCACGCCACCCTCGGCTCGATCACCTTCGCCCTTGAAGCCGGCCTGGTCCGGCCGAAGACGCCGGGCACGGTGATCGTCGACGTCCCCGCCGGGCGCGTCAGCGCGCAATACCGCATGCAGGACGGCAAGGTCGGCGGCGTGCGCTTCACCAACGTGCCGAGCTTCCTCCTGCAGCGCGACCTGAGCATCCGGCTGCCGGCCCTCGGCGAGCTGCGCCTGGACATCGCCTACGGCGGCAACTTCTACCCGATCATCGAGCCGCAGCCGAACTACCCCGGCTGCGAGCACTTCACCCCGCAGCAATTGCTGGCCTGGGGGCGCGAAGTGCAGGCGCTGGTGAACCGCGAGTTCGCCGTAGCGCACCCCGAGGACGCCAGCATCCGCGGCGTGAAGCACTGCATGTGGGCCGGCCGCCCCTTGGCAGCCGACGCCGATGGGCGCAGCGTAGTGATTGCCGGCGACAGCCTGATCGACCGCTCGCCCTGCGGCACCGGCACCTCGGCCCGGGTGGCCCAGCGCCATGCCCGCGGCCTGCTGGCGCGCGACGCCGTGTTCCGCCATGAAAGCCTGATCGGCAGCCGCTTCGACGGCCGCGTCGAGGAAGTCCTGGCCCTGGCCGACGGCACGCCGGCGGTGCGTCCGAGCATCGAGGGCCGGGCCTGCATCACCGGCCGCGCCGAACATTACGTCGACAGGGCCCAGCCCTACTGGCAGGGTTTCAGCCTGGAAGACTTCACCGACCACCGCAGCCCGGAAGAGACCCTGAAATGAACGACCCGCAAGCCGCTTCGCAAAACGCCATCGTCGTCGGTGGCGGCATCGTCGGTGTCTGCTGCGCCCTGTACCTGCAGCGCGAAGGCTACCGCGTCACCCTGGTGGACCCGGCCGCGCCGGGCGACAGCACGGCGAAATGGAGCTGCGGGCAGATGGCGGTGAGCGAGGTCATCCCGCTGTCCAAGCCGGGCATCCTGATGAAGGTGCCCGGCTGGCTGCTCGACCAGCGGGGCCCGCTGGCCCTGCGCCCCAGCGCGCTGCCGGGCATCCTGCCGTGGTTCCTGCGCTTCGTCGCCTGCGCGCGGCATGCGAAGATCGCCGAGATCGCCCGCGACATGGCGCGCCTCACCCACCACGTCTACGAGGACTACGCGCCGCTGCTCGACGCCTGCGCGGACAAGAGCCTGCTCGGCCAGCGGCCGATCATCGAGGTGTTCGACTCGCCCGCCGCCCTGGTCCACGAGCGCCCGCACCTGGAGCTGCGCAAGTCGCTGGGCTTCCAGTCCGAGGAACTCGACGGCGCCGCCATCGGCGACCTCGAGCCGGCCCTGGCCGGCAAGTTCCAGCACGGCCTGCTGTTCCCCGACTGGCGCGCGGTGAACGACACCGAAGGCTTCATCGCCGCCCTCACCGCAAGCTTCGTCGCCCAGGGCGGCATCCGCGTGCGCGAGCAGGTGAAGCACATCGACGAAAGCGCCGAGCGCGCCGCCGGCGTCACCCTGGCCGACGGCAGCCGCTACCCCGCCCAACTGGTGGTGGTGGCCGCCGGCACCGGCTCGCGGCAGTTCTTCGAGCAGCTCGGGGTGAGCATCCCGCTGGCCGGCATCGCCGGCTACCAGGCGGTGCTGCCCACCCCGGGCGTGGACATCCGCCATTCGGTGATCTACGCCGACGGCGGCTTCTGCTTCGCCCCCATGACCCGCGGCCTGCAGATCGGCGGCACCATCGAGTTCGCCGGCCCCAACGCAGAACCCAACTTCCGGCGCGCCGAGATCATCCTGGAAAAGGCCCGCCGCGTGCTGCCGCAACTCGACACCGCCAAGGTCGAGTTCGGCGTCGGCTACCGCCCCTTCCTGCCCGACACCAAGCCGGTGATCGACCGCTCGCCGCGCCTGGGCAACGTGCTCATGGCCTTCGGCCACGGCCAACTCGGCCTCACCCTGGGCGCCACCACCGGCCGCCTGGTCGCCGACCTCGCCGCCGGCCGCCGCCCGGCCCAGGACCTCAGCCCCTTCAGCGCTCGCCGCTTCGTCTTCATCGGAGGAACCGCATGAACTACCAGCAGCTCTACATCGACGGCCAATGGCTCGCCCCCGCCAAGGGCGGCAGCTTCGACACCTTCGACCCCAGCGACGAAACCCTCCTCGCCCGGGTGGCCGCCGCCACCGCCGAGGACGTGGATGCCGCGGTGCGCGCCGCCCGCCGCGCCTTCGACGAAGGCCCCTGGCCGCGCATGAGCGGGGCCGAGCGCGCCGCCGTGCTGCGCCGTATCGCCGAAGGCATCCGCGGCCGCCAGCAGGAACTGGCCGAACTGGAAGTGCGCGACAACGGCAAGCCGCTGCCCGAGGCGCTGTGGGACATCGGCGACACCGCCGGCTGCTTCGACTTCTACGCCGATCTGGCGGAAAAGCTCGACGCTGGCCAGGAGCAGGAAATCGCCCTGGCCGACGAGCGCTTCAGCTCGGTGGCGCGCAAGGAGCCGGTGGGCGTGGCCGGTGCCATCATCCCCTGGAACTTCCCCATGCTGATGGCCGCCTGGAAGGTCGCCCCGGCCCTGGCCGCCGGCTGCGCCATGGTGCTCAAGCCCTCGGAATTGACGCCGCTGACCGCCCTGCACCTGGCCCAGATCGCCCATGAAGCCGGCCTGCCGGCGGGCGTGCTCAACGTGGTGACCGGCCTGGGCGCCGACGCCGGCGCGCCGCTGGCCGAGCACCCGGGCGTGGACAAGCTGGCCTTCACCGGCAGCGTGCCCACCGGCAGCCGGATCATGCAGGCCGCCGCCCGCGACATCAAAAACATCAGCCTGGAGCTGGGCGGCAAGTCGCCCTTCGTGATCTTCGCCGACAGCGACATCGAGGCCGCCGTGGAGTGGATCCTCTTCGGCATCTTCTGGAACCAGGGCGAGGTCTGCTCGGCCACCTCCCGCGTGCTGGTGCAGCGGGCGCTGTACGAACCGCTGCTGGCGCGCCTGGCCGAAGAGGCGCGGAAGATCACCATCGGCAACGGCCTGCGCGAAGGCGTGCTGCTCGGCCCGCTGGTCAACAAGGCGCAGTACGACAAGGTGCTGCAGGCCATCGCCCGCGGCCAGGAAGAAGGCGCGCGGCTGGTCTGCGGCGGCGAACGCCCGGCCGGCCTGGACAAGGGCTACTACGTGCAGCCGACAGTGTTCGCCGACGTGCCCGAAGACGCCTGGATCTGGAACGAGGAAATCTTCGGCCCGGTGGTCTGCGTGCGCCCGTTCGACAGCGAGGACGAAGCCGTGCGCTCGGCCAACGCCTCGCGCTTCGGCCTGGGCGCCGCGGTGATGTCCCGCGACCTGCCGCGCTGCGAGCGCGTCGCCCGGCGGTTCCGTGCCGGCATCGTGTGGATCAACTGCTCGCAACCGACCTTCAGCGAGGCGCCCTGGGGCGGCTACAAGCACAGCGGCATCGGCCGCGAGCTGGGCGAATGGGGCCTGAACAACTACCTGGAAACCAAGCAGATCACCCGCTACGACAGCGAGCAGCCCTGGGGCTGGTACATCAAGTGAGGTGCGACTGATGCGCTGGAAGAAGACGCTGCAACTGGCCGACGTGCACTGCGAAGGCGAGATCGGCAAGGTCATCACCGGCGGGGTGCTGGGCATCCCCGGCGAGACCATGCTGGACAAGATGAATTACATCAACGAGGTCGACGACAGCCTGCGCCGCCTGGTGGTCATGGAACCGCGCGGCTGCCTGCAGATGTCGGTGAACCTGCTGCTGCCGCCGACCAACCCTGCGGCCGACGCCGGCTTCATCGTGCTGCAGGCGGACAAGGCCCACCCGATGTCGGGCAGCAACTGCATCTGCGTGGTCACCGCGCTGCTGGAGCTGGGCATGCTGCCGATGCAGGAGCCGGAGACGACCGTGGTGCTGGACACCCCCGCCGGGCTGGTCACCGCCCGCGCGCGCTGCGCCGACGGGCGCTGCCTGGGAGTGTCGCTGGACATGGTGCCGGCCTTCGTCGAGCAACTGGACGTGCCGATCGACGGCGGCGAGTTCGGCCCGCTGAAGGCCGACATCGCCTTCGGCGGCGTGTACTACGCGCTGATCGACGTCGAGCAGGTCGGCCTGGCCATCGCCCCGGAGAACGCCCGCGAACTGGCCGATGCCGGCGTGAAGCTGCGCGGCCTGATCAACCGGCAGGTGCGCGTGCGCCACCCGCTGTACCCGCAGATCGACGAGGTGGCCTACGTGATGTTCCGCAACCGCCTGGACGCGCGCACCTACCAGACCTGCACCACCCTGCCGCCGGGGCGCGTCGACCGCTCGCCCTGCGGCACCGGCAGCTCGGCCAACCTCGCCACGCTGAGCGCGCGCGGCCTGGTGCGGCCCGGCGAGCGCCTGGTGTCGCGCTCCACCATCGGCGGCGAGTTCCAGGTGGAGCTGCTCGGCGCCACGGAAGTGGCCGGCAAACCGGCGGTGCTGCCGCGGGTGGAAGGCCGCGCCTGGCTGTACGGCATCCAGCAGATCGGCGTCGACCCGGACGACCCGCTGGCCGCGGGCTTCATGCTCAGCGACACCTGGGGCCCGGCGTTTCCGCGCTGAACGCGGCCACGCTAAGATGGCGGGCTGGTCTGTATGACACAGCCCGCGCACACCGAGACCTGATGATGGCCAAAGAAGAAGAAGTGGAAAGCCCCGGGCGCCGCCATGGCGGACGCTATATCTACGAGGAGCTGCGCAAGCAGATCCTCACCCTCAAGCTCAAGCCCGGCGTGCAGCTGGACGAGGTCTCCCTGGCGGCGCAGTTCGGCCTGTCCCGCTCGCCGGTGCGCGATGCCCTGGCCCGGCTGACCAGCGAAGGCCTGGTCACCATCCTGCCCAACCGCACCACCCTGGTCACGCCCTTCGAGATCGAGGAGTTCCCCAACTACGTGGCCGCGCTGGACCTCATCCAGCGGGCGGTCACGCGCCTGGCCGCGCTCCAGCGCAGCGACGAGGACCTGCAGGCGATCCGCAAGGCCGACGCGGCCTACATGGCGGCCGTGGAGTCCGGCGACTTCCAGGCGATGTCCGAGCTGAACAAGGCCTTCCACATGGCCATCGCCGAGGCCGGGCGCAACCCCTACTTCGTCAGCTACTACGAACGCCTGCTGGGCGAAGGCCAGCGCCTGCTGCACCTGCACTTCGACTACATCGTCAGCTCGGCCGGCACCGCCCGCCTGGGCCGCGACCACGAGGAAATCATCGAAGCCATCGCCGCCCGCGACGCGGAAGCCGCCGAAAAGGCCGCCCACGAGCACACCATGCTGTTCCAGCGCCGCTTCCTGGAATACATGCAGCAGAACCTGACGGCGAAAATGAGCCTGGCCTGAACTTCAACCACCCCCGAACTTCAACCACCAATAGGAGCAAGGGATGTCTTCCGCGAAACCGCTGTGCGGGCAAAACATTCTGGTCACCGGCGCCTCCGGCCAGATCGGCGCGGCCATCGTCCGCCGCCTGGCGCAGGAAGGCGCCCGGCCGATCATCCATTTCGGCCGCGACCGGGCCGGCGCCGAGGCGCTGCTCGCCGCTGTCGGCGGCGAGGGCTGGCTGGTCCAGGCCGACCTGTCGGACACGCAGGGGCCCTTCCAGCTGTGGCGCGAGGCCCAGGCTCTGGCCGGGCGGGTGCACGGCCTGGTCAACAACGCCGGCATCCGCACGGAAATCTCCATCGATGCCGACGAGGCGGCCTGGACGGCGGCCTGGCAACGGGAATTCCAGGTCAACCTCTTCTCCGCCGCCACGCTGTGCAAGGAAGCCCTGCGCCATTTCCGCGCCCTCGGCGGCGGGCGCATCGTCAACCTCGCCAGCCGCGCCGGGCAACGCGGCTATGCCGCCGACGCCATGCCCTACGGCGCGACCAAGGCGGCGCTGATCAACCTCACCAAATCCATCGCCCGCAGCTTCGGCCAGGACGGCGTGGCGGCGGTGGCCATCGCCCCCGGCTGGGTGCGCACCGACATGGCCGAAGACTTCATCGCCAGGCACGGCAAGGCCGCGGCGGTCGCCGAGATCCCCATCGGCGAAATGGCCGAGCCGGACGAAGTGGCCGAACTGGTGGCCTTCGCCCTGCGGCCCTCGCTGCCGTCCCTGAGCGGCGCGACGCTGGACCTGAACGGCGGCAGCTATATCCGCTAGCGGCTGGCCCTGGTCGCCGACCAGGTTGCCGGAGGCCGTCCCGCCCGTTACAACGAGAGGCTGGACATCAGGCGGCTGACAGGGTTTTCTGAAGGGCTTTAGCGGCCACGACAGAACCAAGCCCGTGGCGACCGACGAACTCCGTCCAAGGCGAGGATCGACATGCCGAACGAAACCTACACCCCACCGCGCGTCTGGACCTGGGACAAGGACAATGGCGGCGCCTTCGCCGGCATCAACCGTCCGGTCGCCGGGGCCACCCACGACAAGCCCCTGCCGCGCGGCAAGCATCCGCTGCAGCTGTATTCGCTGGCCACGCCCAATGGCGTCAAGGTGACCATCCTGCTCGAAGAGCTGCTGGAGTTGGGCCTGGAGGGCGCGCAATACGATGCCTGGCCCATCAGCATCAGCCAGGGCGAGCAGTTCGGCAGCGGCTTCGTCGAGGTCAACCCGAACTCCAAGATCCCCGCCCTGCTGGATACCGGCCTGGAGCCCGCGCTGCGCGTCTTCGAGTCCGGCTCGATCCTGCTCTACCTGGCCGAGAAGTTCGGGCGTTTCATCCCAGGCGACATTGCCGGGCGCACCGAAACCCTGAACTGGCTGTTCTGGCAGGTCGGCAGCGCCCCCTTCCTGGGTGGCGGCTTCGGCCACTTCTACGCCTACGCGCCGGAAAAGTTCGAGTACCCCATCAACCGTTACGCCATGGAGGTCAAGCGCCAGCTGGACGTGCTCGACCGGCAGCTGGCGAGCAACCGCTACGTCGCCGGCAGCGAATACAGCATCGCCGACATGGCGATCTGGCCCTGGTACGGCGCGCTGATGAACAACCAGGTCTATGCCGCCGCCGAGTTCCTCGACGTCGAGACCTACACCCACGTGCGCCGCTGGACGGACGAAATCGGCAAGCGCCCCGCCGTGCAGCGCGGGGTCAAGGTCAACCGGACCTGGGGCGAGGCCCACGAGCAAGTGCCCGAACGCCACGGGCCCGACGACTTCCGGCGCTGAGACGGGCGGCCGGTCAGGCGGAACCGCCGCCGGGCGGCGACTCCCGGCCACGGGCCGCCTCCATGGCCTGCACCAGGCCGCGGGCGCCGGAGCCCCATTTGGTGATGACCTTCACCGCCTCGGTGAAAGGCACGTCGACCGGGTGCACGCGATGCGCATCCAGCACGTACACGGCGCCGGCGAAGGGTGTCGGCACCGAGGGCACGAACACGGTGTAGCGGCCGTCCTCGAACGCCTCGATGATGAAGCCGGGCACCAGGGCCTCTTCGATTTCCACCAGGGCCGGCTTCCAGATGCCGTCGTTCTTCTCGCCGGCCACCTGCAGGGTCAGGCTGCGCAGCAGTTCGTAGCCCGGAATGCGCTCGAACACCGAGCGCTCCAGCCGGCCACGGGCCAGCTTTCCCAGGCGGGTGCGCACGGCGAGGCCGATGACGAAGCAGATCACCAGCACGAGCAGCACGGACAATATCTGCTGGGCCGGCAGGCTCTCCGGCAGCAGCTGGGTGAAGGGCCGGACCAGTTGGCCGGCCGAGGCGATGCCCTTGAGCAGGAGCAGCAGGGCCAGGTAGATCGGCAGGATGACCAGCAGGCCTGCCAGCACGCACCTGCCGATGAAAGCGACGGCGTTTTTCACGGAAGCACCTCCTCGGGTTGCTGGCCGCGGCCCGTGGAAAACACCTGCGCAGGGTCGGCCACGCGTGCCGGCGGGAGGCCGGCAGGGCTTGGAGATAGCCTAGACGACGGTGGGTCGTTTCACTTTCCCTTGGCTCTGGAAGACCAAAAACCAGAGCAAGAGCCACTTTTGCTTTTCGTAGGAGCGAGCTTGCTCGCGAACCCCGCAGTCACTGGGTTGCCGCGTTCGCGGGAATGACGGGGGATGGTTAGGCGTTTCAGGATGACTCAGGATTTTCCTCCCGCTCCGAACGGCCCCCTCTCCCTTCAGGGCGGGGCGCGCAGCCGAGGGCTGGGGAGAGGGTTACGGACTCCCCCACACACCTCTGCCAACCCTGACTCCGCTCCCCCTCCCTAACCCTCCCCCGCAAGCGGGAGAGGGAACCGTTCGGCATGAAACGCAATCACGAAGCTCCCTGCCACCACATCCGTCTAGCCAAACCAATCGCGGACGGAGTCCGCTCCTACGGGTCGAGAATCGTCAGGCTTCGGTGTTTCGGCCAACGGCGTATAACCGCGAACGGTTATACGCCCTACGCGCTCAGGATGATTCCGAACTCGCCGCCCACGCCGAACGGCCCCCTCTCCCTCCGGGAGAGGGCTGGGGTGAGGGTGCGGAGTCTGGACTGGGCGCCTTCGCTGAACCAAGGCACCCCTGATCCCACCGCAACCAGCGCCTCAGATCCACTGATCGTTGCGCTTGCGCCGTACCCGCAGCAGGGTGGGCAGGATCAGCCCGACCAGCAGGCCGGCGCCGGCGATGCTGCCGCCGTAGGCCATGTAGCGCATCAGCACCTGCTTGTTCTCGTCGCCCAGTTGCGCCTGCGCCGCGCGCAGTTCGGAGCGGGCCTTGGTGAGTTCGTCGTCGAGGCCGGCGCGGGCCGCCTGCAGTTCGTCGATGAGTTTCTTGCGCGAGTCCAGGGTTTCCTGCATGCCCTGCACGCGGGTCTTCCAGCTGTCGTTGATGCCCGCCAGTTCAGCGCTCAGCTCGCTCACCTTCTGCTCCAGCTGCGGCAGGCGCTCGGCCTGGCCGGGCTTGTCCTGCAGGTCGCGGCTGGGGATCCACACGCTGCTGCCGCTTTCGCCGCGCACCTGGCTGTAGTCGCCCTGGGTGTTCAGCAGCTCGACCTTCTGCCCCGAGGTCAGGGTGCCGACGATGCGGTAGCCGTCGGTGGGGCCGCTGCGCACGTAGGTCGTCAGGCTGTCGCTCACCCAGCGCGCATTGCCGGCGCCCTCCTCGGCCTGCGCCGCGGCGCCGGCCGCCAGCAGGCCACCCAGCAGGCAGGCGCCCAGGACGCGGGTGGGAAGGGATACGGAGGCGGGGAAATGACGGGATAGGGACATGGGCAATCTTCACATGGCGATAAACGAACCCCGGCGAGCGGGCGCGGTAAAAAGCCGGCCAGACAGATGCTCCGGGGCGGCTACGATCTTGCTATCGGCGCGGCGCAATCACCCGGCTGGTGCGGGCCCGGGCCCGCCGCCCGGGGGGCCGACAGCAGACAGACAGCGCAACGGCGCAATGAGTTCACCGGGCGCCGTGATGGGGGGATGGGTGGTCGGTGGCGCACTGATGACTGACGGCGCGCCTGTAGTTCGTCGCACCACCCGCCTCCGCTCGTCGCCCGCCCGGGCGCCCGCGGGCATTCGCGTGTTTGCTTTAAGCACCACCTTCGCGGAGGGCCCGCCATGCGCCGGCAGATCCTGTTCTCGCTCGCCACGCTGATCGTCCTGACGCTGGGAACGGCCGCCTGCAGCAGCCGGGACTGCGCCTCCGGGCAGCAGACGGACTGCAAGGAACGCGACAGCCGCCAGCAGATTCCCAGGCAACAGATCGATCCGCGGATTCAGTCGTTGCCCAGGTATTGAGGTTTGGATTGGCGGCGGTGCCGGGGTGCTTTTCGTAGGATGGGTTGAGCGAAGCGATACCCATCACCGTGGCCGCATGGGTTTCGCTTCGCTCAACCCATCCTACGGGGTGTGGTGTTTGCCGGAGGCGTAGGATCTCATCCGCGAATCGCGCCGGTGGTTTCGGCTATCGCGGACAAAGTCCGCTCCTACGGTTCCAGGAAGCACGGTCGTAGGAGCGGACCTTGTCCGCGATTGGACCCGCCGGCGGCGCCCCCTACGGCGCCTCCTTCCTCGTGGTATCGCCGATCAACGTCGCCGCCTTCAGCTCCGGCCTGGGTTGGCTGCGCAAGGCCTTCACCTGCCCGGCGTCCACCGGCTCGGCCTGGTTGCCCCAACTGCTGCGGATGAAGTTGACCACCTCGGCCACCTGCTGGTCCGACAGGCGCCAGGCGAAGCCGGGCATGCTGAAGGTGGACGGCGCCGTCGCCGTGGCCGGCAGGGTGCTGCCGTCGAGCACGATGTGGATCAGCGAGGTGGCGTCCGCGCTCTGCAGCACCGGGTTGCCGGCCAGCGCCGGGAACACCCGGGCGTAGCCCTTGCCGTCGGTGCGGTGGCAGGCGGCGCAGTTGTCGACGTAGAGCGCGGCGCCGGTCTTGCCGTCGTCGCCCTTCCACAGCGCCCCGGCGACCTGGCGGTCTTCCCGGAACGGCTTGTCGTCCGGGTTCACCGGCGGCAGGGACTTCAGGTAGCGGGCGATGGCGGTCAGGTCGGCGTCGGTCATGTACTGCATGCTGTGCTCGACCACGTCGCTCATGCCGCCGAATACCGCGCTGCGTTCGCTGCGCCCGGTCTTGAGGAAGGCGACGATCTGCGCCTCGCTCCAGCTGCCCAGGCCGTCCTTGTGGTCGCCGCGCAGGTTCTTGGCGATCCAGCCTTCCAGCGGCGCGCTGCCGGACAGGTACTCGGGCCCGTCGGCGGCGTCCAGGGCCTTCTCCTGCATGGTCAGCGCCCGCGGCGTATGGCAGGCGCCGCAGTGCCCCAGGCCTTCCACCAGGTAGGCGCCGCGGGCCAGGATCGGGTCCTGCCCGGCGGCGGCGAAGGGCTTCACCTCGGGGGCGAACAGCCCGCGCCAGATCGCCAGCGGCCAGCGCATGCTCAGCGGCCAGGGGATGTCGCTGTCCTTGTTCTCCTGCACCACCGGCGCCACGCCGTGCATGAAGTAGGTGTAGAGCGCGCGCATGTCCTCGTCGCTGACGCGGGCATAGGACGGGTACGGCATGGCCGGGTACAGGGTGCTGCCGCCCTTGCCGATGCCCTGGCGCACGGCGCGCTCGAAGTCCTCGTAGCTGTAGTTGCCGATGCCGGTCTTGTCCGGGGTGATGTTGGTCGAGTAGATGGTGCCGATGGGCGTGGCCATCGGCAGGCCGCCGGCGAAGGGCTCGCCGCCCTTGGCGGTGTGGCAGGCCACGCAGTCGCCGGCGCGGGCCAGGTATTCGCCCTGCTTCACCTGCGCGGGATCGGTCGCATCGGCGGCGTATAGCGCGGTGCTGGTGGCCATGGCCAGGGCGGCGCTGAGGAATGTCTTCATGTTCCGGCCTCCTATGCCTGCACCAGCGGGCCCGGGTGCTTCAGGTACACCTCGCGGATGGCCCGCGCCGACCAGTAGGTCAGCGCCGCCACCAGCCCGGTGGGGTTGTAGCCCAGGCCCTGGGGGAAGGCCGAGGCGCCGGGGACGAACACGTTGTGCACGTCCCACACCTGCAGGTAGCGGTTCAGGGCGCTGGTCTTGGGGTCGGTGCCCATGATCGCCCCGCCGTTGAGGTGGGTGGTCTGGTAGACGGTGGCGTCGAAGTGCTGGCCGAATTCCTTCATCGGCGCGGTGACCACCTTGGCGCCCATGGCATCGGCGATCTTGCGCATCTGCGCGACCATGAAGCGGTTCATCTTCACGTCGTTGTCCTTCCAGTCGAAGGTCATGCGCAGCAGCGGCTGGCCGTAGGCGTCCTTGTACACCGGGTCGAGGTCCAGGTAGTTGTCGCGGTAGGACTGGTGCGCGCCGTGGGTGTCCATCGCCAGCATGTGCCGGTAGCTGTCGGCCAGCGCGGCCTTCCAGGCGCTGCCCCACTTGGGCGTGCCCGGCGGCACCTTGGCCCCGGCGATGGGCTTGGTGCCGGCCTGGTTGACCCAGAACGGCGAGCCGCCGACGAAGCCGTGGGGGCCGTGGTCGAAGTTGTCGGCGTTGAAGTCGTCCACCGCCACGCCGTTGCCGCCGGCGCCGATGAAGGGGTTGGTGTGGTGGCTGGCCTTGTCGAAGAAGGCGCTCACCGTGGAGATGTTCTGGAAGGCGAAGTTGCGCCCCACCACGCCCTCGTTCCTCAGCGGGTCGTAGGGCTTGCCGATGCCCGAGAGCAGCATCAGGCGCACGTTGTTGAACTGGAAGGCGCCGAGGATCACCAGGTCCGCCGGCTGCTCCAGTTCGCGGCCCTGGGCGTCGACGTAGGTGACGCCGGTGGCCAGGTCCTTCTCGGCGTTGAGGTTCACCCGCAGCACGTGGGCGTTGTTGCGCAGCTCGAAATTGGGCACCTGGCGCAGCGCCGGCAGGATGTTCACGTTGGGCGAGGCCTTGGAGTACATGTAGCAGGCGTAGCCGCTGCAGTAGCCGCAGAAGTTGCACGGCCCCATCTGCGCGCCGTAGGGGTTGGTGTAGGGCCCGGAGGTGTTGGCCGAGGGCAGGTTGTAGGGGTGGTAGCCGACCTCGCGGGCGGCCTTCTCGAACAGTTGCGCGGACACGGTGTTCTTCTGCGCCGGCAGCGGGAAGTCGCTGGAACGGTCGGCGGCGAAGGGGTTGCCGCCCTTGTCGCGGCCCACCACCTGGCCCTTGATCGACCAGGCCGTGCCGGAGGTGCCGAAGACCTTCTCGGCGAAGTCGAAGTACGGCTCCAGCTCGTCGTAGCTGACGCCGAAGTCCTGGATGGTCATGCCCTCGGGGATGAAGGCCTTGCCGTAGCGTTCCTCGTAGTGGCTGCGCAGGCGCAGCTCCACCGGGTCGACGCGGAAATGCACGCCCGACCAGTGCAGCCCCGCCCCGCCGGTGCCGGTGCCGGGCAGGAAGGCGCCGAACTGGCGGTAGGGCACGGCCAGGTCGTTGAGGCCGTGGCGCAGGGTCACGGTCTCGCGGGAGATGTCCATGAACAGCTTCTTGCGCGAGTTGTAGGTCAGCTCGTCCATGGTCTGCGGGTAGACGCCGTCGGGGTAGGTGTCGCGGGCCGGGCCGCGCTCCAGGGCCACCACCTGCAGGCCCGCCTCGGTCAGTTCCTTGGCCATGATGGCGCCGGTCCAGCCGAACCCGACGATGACCGCATCGACTTTCTTCAATACCTGGGCCATTGCCTCAACCTCGCTCGCCACTGATGGAAACCGGCGGGAAGGGATAGCGCTCGTCGCGCTCCACCCAGTCCATGAAGTCGGCGCGGGCGCCGGGGAAGCCGATCAGCTTCCAGCCGGCCAGGCCCTGGTTGCCACCGTGCAGCGGGTCGCTGAAGAAGCCCTCGCGGGTGTTCAGCCAGAGCATGGCGAAGAAGGTCGCCGCCGGCACCGCCTGGAACTCGGCCTTGCCGCCGTCCAGGGCTTCCAGCGCCTGCTGTTGCTGCGCCGCGTCCAGTTCGGCGAAGGGCTTGTTCCACTTGGCCTTGCACCAGGCGTCGGTCTCCTGGATGCCCAGGCGGTAGATTTCCTGCGGGCTGAGCTTGAGCTGGTAGCCCAGCTCCGGCGCGGCATCCGGGTGGAAGGGCCCCTGCATGTACCAGAGCCCGCCGCTGCCGTAGCGGGTGTTCAGCTGGCGGTCGATGAATTCCGGCACGCCGGCGTCCGCGGCCCCCGGGCCCAGCGCGTCGGTGGGGATGAGCACAGCCACGGCGGCCTGGACGAAGGCCCATTCCTGGGCGGTGAAGAAAGTCGGCTGGTAGGCGCGCGCGCCGCCCTGCTGCGGCTCGGCGGCGGGCTGCGGGTCGGCCGCGGGCGTGCTCGGGCCACCAAGCACCACGCTGCCCACGCCAGTGCCGGCCAGGGTGGCCACGGGGATCAGCGCCAGGGACTTGCGCAGGAAGTCACGCCGCGCCGGTTGTGCGGCGGCTGGGTCGTCGTTGGACATGGCTGGGTCTCTCCTTTTTCCAACAGGTCAATCAGGTCGTGTAGGTCTTCTCGCCCCTTTTGCGGCCGGTGGTGCTGGGCGCGTGGGGCTGTTGTTCGTGTCGGTAAGCATAGGTGGCTATCGAAAGCGCGCTGGGGTCATCGGTCTGGTGAGCCGATCTCCCCTCGTCATTCCCGCGAACGCGCACTGCTGTCCGGCACGCCTCATGCTATTAACAGCTGCCCCTGACGCAGGTTGATCTCGCGTATTCGCTCCTGCCGTCGTCGGTAACGTTCGGCCTCCAGGCCAGGACGCTGAAACAGCGTCGCCTGTACCTCCACCATCAGCATCCACAGGCTCTGCCGCGTTCCCGTCCTGCGTTGGTAAAGGTTCAGCAGCAAGTAGCTGATCAGCGCACAGAGAATCTGGATGCGCACGGCATTCTCGCTACGGCCCAGGAAACGCCTGACCTTCAGGTGTTGCTTGATCCATTTGAAAAACAGCTCGATCCGCCAGCGATCCCGATAGCGCTCGGCGATTTCTGCCGCCGGGCTGCTCAGGTCGTTGGTCGCCAGGCTTAGAGGCGGCTCATCGCCTGGGCGGTTCACCAGGATCCGCCGCAGGGGCTGGGTGTAGTGATTACGCCGTCGGCCACCTGGGTTGCGGTTGGAGAAGTTCACCTCTTCGTCTCGCAGGATCGTTTCCCGGTCTTGCTGGGGAACCTCGCGCTGGGCCAGGACCTTGAGCCGCACATTGGACTTGAATCGTGTGACGAAGCGGGCCTTCTGGGCATCCAGGCTCGCCCACCAGTTGAAGTCGTAATAGCCCTTGTCGAATACGTAGGTGGCCTGTGGCTCGATACCCAGCGTCCGGCCTTCGTCGATGTCGTTGACGTTGGCTGCGCTGAAGCTGCAATGCACCGGTGCTGCCGCCTGCTCGGCATACAGCACATGGACTTTCAGCCCCTGGGAGCGGGTTCGATTGGACAGCGTCCATTCGTCGAAGCCAGGGCCCTTGAGGGTGATCGTGGTGGAGTCCAGCAGGTACAGCAGTTCCTTCCCGTCACGGCGTAACTGCCGGCAGACGCCCGCCATCAGGTAGTGCGCAACCTGGGCGAAGACCTCGGTATTACGGCGTTCGTTGGCGTCGGCCAGGGTGGAACGCCGGATCGGGCCCGTACCCAGGTGATAGTGCTGATGGGGATGGCTGTTGAAGCTGGTTTCAAGCGCCCGCAGGCTGCTCACGCCGGCCAGTTGGGCATACACCATGGCGACCAGGTGATCCCAGCTGCCAAAGCGCTTGCTGTGCTTGTCGGCGCCGTGTTCGGCGACCAGTCGGTCGAAGACGCCGCGAGGCAGCGCTTTTAGTACATCGTGAAAACGGCTTATCCTGAACATCTTGCGGGGGCTGTGAGGTTGAGTTGGCGCTCAACGGTTTAACCCGTGCCTTCAGCCCCCGCAAGCCCTCCAGACGCCCCCTCGAAAATATTCCGGACAGTAGTGCGCGAACGCGGGAACCCAGAGACTTTTGGATTGGGGGTTTGGTGTAACGCGCCGCTCCGAGTCTGCGGAGATTTTTTGTTTCGCCCCCTCGGGCGAGTCCCTTTTGTCAATCGGTGGGAGGCCACCCCCGCAAAAAGGAACCAAAAAGGCTTGCCCCGCCATACGGGCCCGATGGAGCCGGGCTACCCTCACGAACTCCCCCGCCACGGAGGCCCGCCCCGAGGGTACGTCCCTGTAGCCCACGGGGCTCTCGCGACATCCATGTCGCATGACCTCCTGAGCGCGGGTTTCGTTCGGCCTTCTGAAGGGGCGTTTCGGTGCGCTCGGGTGTTTCTCTGGAAGTCCAAGAGCAAACGCGCTTTTGCTCTTCGTAGGAGCGAGCTTGCTCGCGAACCGCCCGGTGACATCTGCGCACTGGTTCAACTCCGCCCCCTCTCCCTAACCCTCTCCCTGAAGGGAGAGGGGACCGTTGGGCAGGGCTTGATGTCATGGCGTTAGCCGGCAGCCTCGGTGATTTCCGACTGAGGAGTATCAGGATGACTCAGAACTCCCTAGCGGCTCAGGACAGCCCCCTCTCCCGCTTGCGGGAGAGGGCTGGGGAGAGGGTGCTCTTCATCACGCCAACCTCACCGCAGGAATTTCAAATCGGAAGGCGAGTCGATGGCGAACCTCTGCACCGTCTCCCCCAGCTTGCCGCTGGCCGGATCGCGGCGCATGACCACGACCTGGTTGCTCTTCTGATTCGCCACCAGCAGGAAGCGCCCACTGGGATCGAGGCTGAACTCGCGCGGCTCGATGCCCTCCACCGAGCGCCGCTGCAATTCCTTCAACTGGCCACTGGCCGGATCCACCGCATACACCAGCAGCTCGCTGGCCTTGCCACGGTTGCTGGCATAGAGGAAGCGCCCGTCCGGCGAAAGATGCACGGCAGCGGCAGCCTTGTGCGCGGCGTCCTGGCCGGCGGCCATGTCCACCAGTTGCGTGCGTTGCAACTGGCCGTCGCGTACCTCGAACACGGCGATCTGCCCGGCCATCTCCAGGGTCAGGTAGGCATAACGGCCATCGCGGCTGAACAGCAGGTGGCGCGGGCCGCTGCCCGGCGGCAGGTCCACCGCCGCCGGTTGCGCCGGGCTCAGCGGGTGCTCGCGGTTGGCCGCGTCGTAGCGGTAGATGAAGACCTTGTCCGCGCCCAGGTCCTGCACGTAGACGTAGCGCCCGTCCACCCCGGAAACCACCGAGTGCACGTGGCTGCTGGCCTGGCGCTCGGGGTTGACGCGGGAGGCGCCATGGCGCTCCTGCTGTACCACGCCGGTCAGCTGGCCCTGCTCGTCGATGCCGAGCACCGCCAGGTTGCCGCCCGGGTCCGGGTGCACCGCATAGTTGGCCACGAACAGGTGCCCTCCCCCGGCCGCCAAGCTGGAGTGGGTGGGCTCGTCGCCGCGGCTTTGCACCTGGTTCAGCAGGCTCAGCTGGTGGCTGGCCGGGTCGATGGCGAAGGCGCTGACCTTGCCTAGCGGGTCGCTCGCGCCGGGGCCGTTCTCGTTGACGGCGTAGAGCCGCGTCTGGTCGGCATTGAGCGTCAGCCAGGAGGGGTTTTCGCTGGGCATCACCTGCAACGCCTCGGCCTGGATGTGGCCGCTGGCGCTGTCGAAACGGTAACGGTAGATGCCCTGGCTGCCGGCGCCGGTGTAGGTGCCGACCAGCAGGTCGTATTGCTGGGCGGCGCTGGCCGGCCCGGCGAACAGGCCGGTGCCGGCGCACAGCAGCAGGGTCAGGGCGGCGGGTTTGATCATGATGGGCAGGTCCTTGCAGGCACAGGGTTGGTCACGGGTCGGACCGGGTGAAAAGGCGGCGGTTCAACCGGATCGACGCGCCCAGGCGCCGGGGTTGACCAGGTTCGCCGGGCGCTCGCCGGCCAGGGCCGCCAGCAGGTTGTCCACCGCGCAGCGGGCCATGGCCTCGCGGGTTTCCTCGGTGGCCGAGCCGATGTGCGGCGTCGCCACCAGGTTGTCCAGCCGCAGCAGCGGCGAATCCGCCGGCAGCGGCTCGCGCACGAACACGTCGAGGCCGGCGCCGCGGATGCGCCGCTCGCGCAAGGCCCGCAGCAGTGCCCCTTCGTCCACTACGCGGCCGCGGGAGATGTTCACCAGGATGGCCGAAGGCTTCATCAGCGCCAGTTCGCGCTCGCCGATCAGCCCCTCCGTTTCAGCACTCAGCGGCACGCACAGGCAGACGAAGTCGGCCTCGCCCAGCAGCGCATCCAGTGGCAGGTGGCGCGCGCCGTAGCGGGCTTCCACCTCCGGCCGCGGCCGCCGCGCGCTGTACAGCACCCGCATGCCGAATCCGGCCTGGGCGCGGCGCGCCAGGGCCTCGCCGATGCGGCCCATGCCGACGATGCCAAGCGTCTTGCCATGCACGTCGCAGCCGAACTGCGCCGGGCCGATGCCGGCCTGCCAGTGCCCGGCGCGGATCCAGCGGTCCAGCTCGGCCACCCGCCGGGCGCTGGCCAGCAGCAGGGCGAAGCCGGTGTCGGCGGTGGTCTCGGTGAGCACGTCGGGGGTGTTGGTGAGCAGCACGCCGCGGCGCTCCAGCTCGGCGATGTCGTAGTTGTCCACGCCCACCGAGACGCTGGAGACCACCTCCAGCTGCGGCGCCAGGTCCAGAATCCCGGCGTCCAGGCGCAGGCTGGCGCCCAGCAGGCCCTGGGCGCCGGGCAGCGCCGCGCGCAGGCGGGCCAGGCCGTCGGCGGCCGGGTCCTCTATCAGGGTCACCTCGGCATGAGCCTGCAGGCGCTGCATCAGCGCGTCGGACAGGCGCTTGTAGAGGACGATGCGTTTCTTCATGGTCGAATCTTCCTAGTGGCCCAGCGCCGGACGAAGGCGCTCGGCTTTCTGCGAGGGGTTGAGGATGGCGGTCAGGGCGACGGCCGCCAGCAGCGCGCCGCACATGAACAGGTAGGAGGCGCCGGGCCCGCCGGTGGCGCCGTTGAGGTAACCCACCAGCCAGGAGCCGGAGAACGAGCCCAGCGCGCCCATGCTGTTGATCAGCGCCATGGCGCCGCCGGCGACGTTGCTCGGCAGCACTTCCGGAACGATGGCGAAGAACGGCCCATAGGGCGCGTACATGCAGGCGCCGGCGATCACCAGCAGCGCGTAGGAAGCCCAGAAGTGCTGGCTGCCCAGGGCGTAGGAGCCGTAGAAGGCCAGGGCGGCGACCAGCAGCGGCGGCCAGACGAAGCGCTTGCGCTTCTGCAGGCGGTCCGAGGCCCAGGACACCCCGAGCATGGCCAGCACCGCCACCAGGTACGGCAGCGCCGACAGCCAGCCGGCGCTGACGATGTCCAGGCCCGAGGCCTGCTTGAGGATCGACGGCAGCCAGAGCACGAAGCCGTACACGCCGATGCTCCAGCAGAAGTACTGCAGGCAGAGGATGATCACCTTGGGCGAGCGGAACGCCTCGCGGTAGTTCTTCACCGGCTTGATGCCCTGCTGCTCGGCGGCCAGGGCCCGCTGCAGCGCGGCCTTCTCGGCCTCGTCCAGCCACTTGGCCTGGGCCGGGCGGTCATCCACCAGGCGCCACCAGATGAAGGCCCAGAGCACCGCCGGCAGGCCCTCGATGATGAACATCCAGCGCCAGTCGAACTGGCTCACCAGGTAGCCGGAGAGCACCGACATCCAGAGGATGGTCACCGGGTTGCCGAGGATCAGGAAGGTGTTGGCCCGCGAGCGCTCGGCGCGGGTGAACCAGTGGCAGAGGTAGACCAGCATGGCCGGCATCACCGCCGCCTCCACCACGCCCAGCAGGAAGCGGATGCCCACCAGCAGGTAGACGTCGCGGACCATGCCGGTGAGCGTGGCCAGGCCGCCCCAGAGGATCAGGCTGGCGAAGATCAGCTTCTTCACGCTGCGCTTCTCGGCGTAGATGGCGCCGGGCACCTGGAAGAAGAAGTAGCCCAGGAAGAACAGCGCGCCCAGCAGCGAGGACAGCGCCGGGGTGATGTTCAGGTCCTCGGCCATGCCGGAGGCGGCGGCGAAGCCGTAGTTGGCGCGGTCCAGGTAGGCCAGGCTGTAGGTGACGAAGACGATGGGCATGATGTGCCACCAGCGGCGTGGGGCGAGTCGGTCGATCTGCATGGCATTTCTCCTGAGCTTGTTGTTCTTGTCGCAACAGGTGCCGGCCGGGCCGGCGGTCTTAAGGTCCGGGTCAGGCGCGCAGGCGGGCGTCGTGGGCTTCGAGTTCATGGCGCAGGGGCAGGCCTTCCATGTCGCCGCGCGACTGCACCGCGCGGCTGCCGCACCAGTTGCCGCGGGCCACCGCGTGGCGCAGGTCGCAGCCCTCCAGCAGGGCGCTGATCACGCCCACGGCGAAGGCGTCGCCGGCGCCCACGGTGTCCACCACCCGCGCCACCGGCTGCGCCGGCACCACGCCTTCGCGGCCGTCGGCATCGCGGAAGTAGGCGCCCTCGGCGCCGAGCTTGATGGCCACGCATTCCACGCCCCGCTCAAGGTAGAAGCCGGCGATGGCCTCGGGCGACTGGCGGCCGGTCAGCAGGCGACCCTCTTCCAGGCCCGGCAGCACCCAATGGGCCTTGGACGCCAGGGCGTTGATCTCGCGCACCATGGTGGCGCGGTCCGGCCACAGCGAGGGGCGCAGGTTGGGGTCGAAGGACACGCTGCGGCCGGCGGCGCGCATGGCGTCCAGTAGTTGGTGGGACAGCTCGCGGCAGCTCGCCGAAAGCGCCGGCACTATGCCCGTGGCGTGCAGGTGGCGGGCGCGCAGCAGGCCCGGACGCAGCAGCGCCGGCGACATGCGGCTGGCCGCCGAATTGCGGCGGAAGTACTCCACCCGCGGGTCGCTGCCGTCGTCGCAGCGGGCCTTGAGCTGGAAGCCGGTGGGATGCTGCGCGTCTACCTCCACGCCGCCGCAATCCAGGCCCTCGCGGCGCAGGCTGGCGAGCACGAAGCGGCCCAGGCAGTCGTCGCCCACCCGGCTCAGCCAGTTCACCCGCAGGCCCAGGCGCGCCAGGCCGATGGCCACGTTGCTGTCGGCGCCGGCGATGCGCTTGCCGAAGCCTTCCACCTCGGCCAGGTCGCCGCACTGCTCGGCGACGAACATGGCCATGGTCTCGCCGAAGCAGAGCACGTCGTGTTCAGCCATGGCGCACCTCCGCGGCGCGGCCCAGCTGCGCCAGTTGCGCGACCTGCTCGCGGGTCAGGCTGGCCAGGTCGTCGCCGGCCAGCGGGTATTCGATGGCGCGCGGCACGCCGGGGGCGAAGCGCGCCAGCAGCGCCTCCCACTCGTCGAGGTCGGCGGGCTGCGGCGCTACGGCCACCAGGCGCCCGTCCTCGCGGCGGCGCACCGCCTTGCAATGCACGTAGCGCACCCAGGGCCCGAGCAGGCGCGCGGCCTGCTGCGGCGACTCGCCCTGCCAGTGCCAGTTGCCGATGTCGAAGGTCATGGCCAGCGGCAGGCCCAGCTCGGCGGCGCGGCGGAAGCAGCGCAGCAGCGGCTCGACGCGGCCGCCCTGGGCGGTCTGGTCGTTCTCCACCAGCAGCGCCGGCCCCTGCGCCAGCAAGGGGCGCAGGGCCTCCAGGTCGCATTCGTCGCGGTAGTGGCCGAGGGAAACCTTCAGCGCCACGGCGCCGGCCTCCCCTGCCAGGCGCAGGCGTTCGGCCACCGCCGGCTCCAGGCTGGCGTCGGCGCGCCACAGCTCCAGCGGCGCCGAGTACAGGCTTTCCAGGCCCTGGGCGGCGCTGGCCGCAGCCAGGGTGGCGGCATCGGGCAGCGCGTCGAAGAGTTCTTCGCGCCATTCGACGCGGCTCGCGCCGGCCTCGGCCAGCAGCGCCAGGTAGGCGGCCTGGCCCCGCTGGCGCACGGCATCGGCGCCGAAACTGGACAGGCTGATGGATACGGGGTTCGCGTGCATTGTTCTTGTCCTTCTCGTTCAGCCGGATGAAACCGGTTTCATTTCTAGCCGAAAACCAGGGTGGCGCCGGGCCGCCCCGGTTTCAGCCGCGTGCTGGGGTGGAGCCTCTGACGATGAGTTCGGCGCGCAGGTCCAGGCGCCGCGCCGGCAGCGTGGCGCCCTGCAGGCGTTCCAGCAGGCACTGGAAGGCCGCCTGGCCGATGCGTTCGGTGGGTTGGGCCAGGGCGGTGATGCCGCCGCCGACCAGGGGGTACCAGTCCAGTTCGTCGAGGGCCAGCAGGCCGACCTCGTCGAACAGGCGCACGCCCATCTCGTGCAGGGTGCGGGTGGCGCACAGGGTGGCCACGCCGTTGCAGGTGAACAGCGCCTGCGGGCCGTGCCCGGCGCCGGCGAGGAAGGCGGCCAGCTGCCCGCGCAGGTCGCCGCCGGTTTCCAGCACCTGGCCGCGCAGGCCGGGCCGGCGGGCGATGGAGGCCTGGAAGGCGGCCACCCGCTCCTGCCGCGAGCTGGTGCCGTCCAGCGGCTCGCTGACCGCCAGGATGTCGCGGTAGCCGCGGGCCTGCAGGTGGTCCAGGGCCTGCTCCACGGCATCGGCGTTGTCCAGCCCCACCAGGTCGGAGCGCAGCTCTTCCAACTGGCGGTCCACCAGCACCATGGGCAGCTCGCGGGCCAGGCTGGCCAGCTCGCCGGCGTGGTGGCCGAGGGTGTTCACGATCAGGCCTTCGACGTTGTACGACTGCAGCGCTTCCAGGTGCAGGCGCTCCTGCTCGTCGTCGCGGTCGGTGTTGCACACCACCAGGCTGTAGCCGTGCTGGCGGCAGGCGGTCTCCACGCCGTGCATCACGGCGATGGAGTAAGGGTTGCGGATGTCCGCCAGGAGCATGCCGACCAGCCGCGTGCGGCCGCGCTTGAGGCCGCTGGCCATGCGGTTGGGGCGGTAGCCGAGCTGCTCGATCACCGCCTCGATGCGCTGGGCGGTGGCGTCGGCGAGCAGTTGCCGGTCGCCGCCGATATAGCGCGAGACCGTGGCCTTGGAGACGCCGGCAGCACGGGCCACCTCGCTGATGGTGACCCGCCCGCGGGCAGGCGGCAGCATGTCGTTCACCCTTTCGATCCTTTTGTATGCGCTTCTGCTGGAAGGGTTATGAAACCGGTTTCAATAAATCAGGGATGAAGTCTGTCGTCAAGCACCGGCGGACGCAATGGGATTCTGCTAGGGTTGAAACCCAGGAGATGGCATTCCTCCTTTAACCGCCCCCGTGCTGATGATGCCTGCATGACCCCGGACGACATCCGCCCCCGGAGGAATGGATCATGTCATCAGCCATGCAGCCGCTTTCCGGCACCGCCGCGCTCGATCCGCACGTCGCGGAGACCCAAGCCGGCGACTTCCACAGCATCCTCTTCCCCGGCGCCCGGCGCCCTCCCCTGGCCGGCGCGCCGCCGCCCTGCTTCAAGGACCTGAACCTCGACCAGGTGGTCGACGCCATCACCGCCGACCGCCACGAGTACGACCTGGAGCCGTTCTTCTACACCCACCTGGACGACCTCGACGCCATCGTCTACCGCCAGGAGGTGATGCACGACCTGCTCGACCCCAGCCTGCTCGCCGACCTCCAGGCTTTCGCCGCCGGCATGCGCGCCGTGCGCCGCCACCTGGTGCCGGAAGAGAAGCTCTACTACCCGCGCCAGCAGCAGCGCAGCTTCGTCGAGGCGGTGCGCGTCTATTGCGCCACGCTCAACCAGCTGGCCCAGGCCCTGGCCGCCCGCCCCTTCGAGTCGCGCGGCCTGCGCGGGTTGCTGGCGTACCTGGGGCGCTACCTGGCCTCGGAACGCTTCACCGGCCTGGCCGGCGACACCCGGCACCTGCTCGACGGGCTCGGCGCCGTCACCTACTCGATGCTGATCAGCGGCAACCAGGTCCGCGTCCAGCGCTACGAGCCGACCGAGGACATCGGCACGGCCATCGGCAGGACCTTCGCCAAGTTCCGCCAGGGCGACGTGCGCGAC
The DNA here is from genome assembly GCF_022760135.1 of Pseudomonas sp. M1. Classification (NCBI taxonomy): domain Bacteria; kingdom Pseudomonadati; phylum Pseudomonadota; class Gammaproteobacteria; order Pseudomonadales; family Pseudomonadaceae; genus Pseudomonas; species Pseudomonas sp. M1. Next base: position 2,956,756 of record NZ_CP094343.1, on the reverse strand, counting down.
TACCACGCCAAGTTCAACGAATGGCCGGGCATGAACCACGTCGAGGCGGCGGTGCTGGACATGGTGGCGCAGCTCTACCCGGAGGTCTTCGCCGAGCAGGCGGAATTCTGCGACAGGCATGCCGGCTTCCTCGACGCCACCGTGCAGGCCTTCGACCGCGAGGTGCAGTTCTACCTGGCGTACCTGGCCTACATCCAGCCGCTGGTGGAGGCCGGCATGAGCTTCTGCTTCCCCGGCGTGCGCACCGACAGCAAGGCCGTGTTCGCCCGCAATGCCTTCGACCTCGCCCTGGCCAGCCGCCTGGTGCGCAACAGCAACAAGCTGGAGGTGGTGTGCAACGACTTCGAGCTTGCCGGGCGCGAGCGCATCCTGGTGGTCTCCGGCCCCAACCAGGGCGGCAAGACCACCTTCGCCCGCCTGTTCGGCCAACTGCACTACCTGGCCTGCATCGGCTGCCGGGTGCCGGCCGGGTCCGCTGAGCTGTTCCTCTTCGACCGCCTGTTCACCCTGTTCGAGAAACAGGAGCGCCCCGGCGACCTGCGCGGCAAGCTGCAAGACGACCTGCTCCGCGCCCGCGGCATACTCGAAGGCGCCAGCGAGCGCAGCCTGGTGCTGATCAACGAAATCTTCTCCTCGACCACCGCCGCCGACGCCGCCTTCCTCGGCCAGAAGATCCTCGGGCGGATCATCGAACTGGACGCCCTCTGCGTGTGCGTCACCTTCATCCACGAGCTGACGCAGATGGGCGAGACCATCGTCAGCATGATGAGCTGCGTCGACCCGGACGACCCGTCCCGGCGCACCTTCAAGGTCCTGCGCAAGCCGCCGGACCGGCTGTCCTACGCCCTCTCCATCGCCCGCAAGCACCGCCTCACCTACGCCAGCGTGAAGGAGCGCATCCGGCCATGAAAGCCCACCTCATGTACCCGCAGGCCGACTTCGACCTGGACAAGCAGCCGCCGCTGCACGCCGACGACCTGGTCCAGGACCTGGCCCTGGACAGCCTGTTCGACGCCATGGCCGGCGACGACAAGTTCCTCCGCCAGGTCGCCCGCTGCGCCCTGCTGACCGCCTTCGACAGCACCCCGGAAGTGGTCGGCCATCGCCAGGCGGTGCTGCGCGACTGCCTGGCCAACCAGGCGCTGGTGCGCGACCTGTACCAGCTCGCGCTGGATGTGCTGGGGCTGGAGAAAAACGTCTACCTGAGCTTCATGACCAAGTACCCCAGCAGCATCATGCACCGCTCGCTGAAGCTGCTGCACCTGCAGATCGACCTGCTCCGGCGCCTGCGGCGGATGGCCGACGAGCAGGCCGGGCGCTTCGCCTCGGACGGCTTCGGCAAGCTGTTCGGGCTGATCCGCGAGGAAATCAGCGACCAGTATTTCGCCGAACTCAACGCGCATTTCGAGCAGCTCAAGCTGCGCAAGGGCTTCCTCGTCAGCGCCCGCCTGGGCCCGCTGAACCGCGGCGTGGACTACTGCCTGCGGCGCTACCCCAAGCCCCGGGGCAACTGGCTGCAGCGCCTGGTGCAGAAGAAACCGGAGAGCTACGTCTACGAGATCGCCGAGCGCGACGAAACCGGCGCCACGGCGCTGGCGGAGCTGCAGGACAGGGGCGCCAACGAAGTCGCCAACGCCCTCGCCCAGGCCGCCGAGCACATCACCAGCTTCTTCGAGATGCTGCGCACGGAGCTGGCGTTCTACATCGGCTGCCTGAACCTGCGCGAGCGCCTGAGCGAGCTGCGCTGCGAAATCGGCTTCCCCGAGGTCGCCCCCGCCGGGCAGTGCCAGCAGGCCTTCGAAGGCCTCTACGACATCTGCCTGGCGCTGAACATGCGGCGCCAGGTGGTGGGCAACGACCTGGCCGGCGACGGCCGCCGGCTGTTCGTTATCACCGGCGCCAACCAGGGCGGCAAGTCCACCTTCCTGCGCAGCATCGGCCTGGCCCAGCTGATGCTGCAGTGCGGCCTGTTCGTGCCGGCCCGGCGCCTGCGCGCCAACCTCTGCGACGGCCTGTACACCCACTACAAGCGCGAGGAAGACGCCAGCATGAGGCGCGGCAAGCTGGACGAGGAACTGGCGCGCATGAGCGAAATCGTCGATCACCTGAGCCCGCGCTCCATCCTGCTGTGCAACGAATCCTTCGCCGCCACCAACGAGCGCGAGGGCTCGGAAATCGCCCGCCAGGTCGTGCGCGCCCTGGCCGAGGCCGGGGTGAAGACCTTCTTCGTCACCCACCTCCACGACTTCGCCGAAAGCCTCTACTGCGAGCCGCCCGCGGGCAGCCTGTTCCTGCGCGCCGAACGCCGGGACGACGGCGGGCGGACCTTCCGCATCGTCGAGGGCGAGCCGCTGGCCACCGCCTTCGGCACCGACCTGTATGCGCAGGTCTTCGGCGAGCCGGCCTGAGACCGCAACGGCTAGCCGGCGCGGGCCGGCAGCCGGGCCAGCGCGGCTGTGCCCGCGGCCATCAGCACGGCGGCGCAGACGAATGCGAGCACCGGCGAAACGGCACTCCAGAGCAGCCCGACGGTGGCGCTGGAAATGAACTTAGCGGTGCCGTTCACCGTGCCGAGCGCGCCATAGCTCAGGGCCAATGTCTGCGGCTCCACCATGTCGGCGGTCACGGTGGACTCCAGGGCCTCCTGCACCGAGACGTAGAGCCCGGCGACGGTGAACAGCAGCACCAGCAGCGGCAGGCTGTCCACCCGCAGCCAGAAGGCCAGGGCCGCCAGCAGCGCCGTCAGGACGCCAAGGGCATAGCCGGCCACCAGCACCGGCAGGGAGCCCAGGCGGTCGGCCAGCGCGCCGACGGGATAGGACGTCAGCACCTGCACCAGGTTGCGCCAGACGTACAGCAGACCGGCCACCTGCGCCGCCTGGACCAGGCCCAGGCCGCCGGCCAGCAGCTGCGTGGCGGCGAGGATGAGCAGGCTGTGGCTGAAGTCGCCGACGCCGAACACCGCGACCGCCCCCAGGTAGCGCTTGAAGCGCAGGGGCAGGCCCTTCAGCGTCTGCAGCAGTTTCAGTTGCGGGTTCGGCGAATGCTGCGGGTCGCGCACCAGGGTCAGGAACGCCAGCACGGCGAGCGCGCCGGGAATCACGCTCAGCCACAGCACCAGGCGGAACGGCCCGCTGTCATCGTCCCAGTGCAGCTGCTGGGCCCAGCCGAGCAGCGCGACGCCCAGCAGGGGCCCGGCCACGGCGCCCACAGTATCCATCGCGCGGTGGAAGCCGAAGGCCCGGCCGCGGGTCTCGGCGGTCACCGCCTGGATCACGATGGCATCGCGCAACGGGCCGCGCAGCCCCTTGCCGAACCAGGACACCAGCCGCCCGAGGAGGATCAGCGGCCAACCCAGCGCCAGGGCCAACAGCACCTGGCCGACCGGCGTCAGCCCGTAGCCGACCACCACCAGCAGCTTGCGATGGCCCAGCTTGTCGGCGATGTAGCCGGAGAACATCTTGGTGTAGGCGGCCAGGGCATCGGCGATGCCCTCGATGGTGCCCAGCGCGGCGGCGGGCACCCCGAGCACCGCCAGGAACCCCGGCAGGATCACGGTGGTGGTCTCGTAGCAGAAATCGCCCAGGGCGCTGGTCACCCCCGCCCCCACGACCGTGGCGTTGAGCCAGGCGGCGCGACCTGTCTTTCCGGTCGCCTCCGGGGCCCGCTGCTGCGATGGCTCCATCATGCCTCCTCGTTGGCGGAGCGCGGGCCCTGCGCAGGCAGGCGGCTCCGGGGTCCAGCGGAATACCCGCCGGGCGTCACCCGTTGCAGCTTAGAAGAACCTGTTCGGCCCATGGCTGCAAGGCGCACGCAGGGGGCTTTCCCCCGGCGCGGCAAAAGTGCTAGCTTTCGCCGCAGGAGATGGCATTCCTCCTTTAACCGCCCCCGTGCTGATGATGCCTACGTGAACCCTGGACAGGGTGCGTAGGTGTGCGTCCTGTCCTTTTGCAAAAGGACCGGACCGTGACCGCAACACCCCACCCATTCCCCTCCCCCGCATCGCCCGTACCCTCTTTCCATGGGGGCTCGCCGGCATGTTGAAATCCATCCTGGTGATCGTCCTCGGCGGCTCCATCGGCTGCCTGCTGCGCTGGTTCCTCGGCCTGCAGCTCAACGCCCTGTTCCCCACCATCCCGCCGGGCACCTGGGCCGCCAACATGATCGGCGGCTACGTCGTCGGCCTGGCCGTGGCCTTCTTCGCCGCCAACCCGAGCCTCAGCCCGGAATGGCGCCTGCTGCTGATCACCGGCTTCTGCGGCGGCCTGACCACCTTCTCGACCTTTTCCGCGGAAACCTTCTCGCTGCTGCAGACCGGGCGCGTGGCCTGGGCACTGGGGGAAATCGCGGTGCACGTCGTAGGTTCGCTGCTGGCGACCGCCGCGGGCGTTCTAACCTACACATTGCTGGGCGCACGCTGACGGAGGCGCAATCATGAAAGGCTACCTGGTGACATTCTTCACCCAACAGAGCCGCCGCCACGGCGGCAAGCTGATCACCGACTGGATGGTCGACCTGGCCCGGGGCATGAAGCTCAAGGGCGCCACCCTGGTCGTCGGCGCGGAAGGTTTCGGCCACGCCGGGCGGGTGCACTCCTACCACTTCTTCGAACTGGCCGACCAGCCGGTGGAAATCTGCCTGGCCGTCACCGAAGACGAGTGCGAGCGCCTGTTCGAACGCCTGGAGGCCGAGGACCTCGCCCTGTTCTACGTGAAGACCCCCGTGGAAATGGGCACCGTGGGCAAGCGTAAGGCCGACCGCGACGCTCCTGCCAGCTGACGCTTACGCAGATCCGCTGGACATCCAGGTCGTTACCCGCGAGGAAACCCACGAATCGGTGGCGTGCACGCCCACTGGCAAGGCACCGACTTCCAGGCATTGAGGTGCTCACTGCTTTCGTAGGCGCGAAGCGGCACCCTGTTCTTGCGCGCGAGCCGTATTTACCGTTGGCGATGGCGCATTGGGTTGACTCCGCCCCCTCACCCCAGCCCTCTCCCGGAGGGAGAGGGGGCCGTTTGGAGCGAGCGGAGACTTCGGAGTCATCCTGATACTGCGCCGTTGGCTGTGCCACCGGGACGTCCGGCGTGGCCGGCGAATCCAATCGCGGACGGAGTCCGCTCCTACGCCCGAGGTTCCCTGGAGCCGCCGAGGTGCTCTTCGTAGGAGCGAGCTTGCTCGCGAACGGTGCTCACCTGCGGCTACGGTGTTTTGGCTGGACGCCTTTCCCTCTCCCTAACCCTCTCCCTGAAGGGAGAGGGGACCGTTGGGCAGGGTCTGATGTTCTGGAGTCAGCCGGCTGGCACTGTGCTTTCTGGTTGAAACCATACCTTCTCTCGGCACGGACTAGCCCCCTCTCCCTTCAGGGAGAGGGTTGGGGAGAGGGGCTCTTAAACCCGGCACCTACGCCACCGGCGAGCACCGTTCGCGAGCAAGCTCGCTCCTACGAAAAGCCGTGCGTCCTGGAACCGTAGGAGCGGACTCCGTCCGCGATCATCCATCGTTAAAAACAGCCTCACCCCTTCAGCCTTCAGCCTTCAGCCTTCAGCCTTCAGCCTTCAGCCCAACCAGATGATAGGTCTCATTGATCCGATACAACGTAAACACATCCCCCTCAACGCCAATCTCATTGACGCAACAAGGCTCCTGCTTCAACCGCCAATACCGTGCCAACGGCAACCCCAGCGCCTGCAGCAGCAGAACCCGATTGATGCTGTCATGCCCCACCAACACCAACGTCTGCCCGGCGTGACGCCGCAACACCTCACGCAGCACCCGGGTACCCCGGGCCAGAACGTCGGCCAGGCTCTCGCCATCGGGGATGGCCGCCAGGTCCGGCGTCTCCAGCCAGGTGCGGTGTTCTTCCGGCCAGCGGGCGCGGACTTCATCGTGGGTCAGGCCCTGCCATTGGCCGTAGTCGGTGTCGGCCAACCCCTCCAGCACCTGGGCCGGGGCACCGGTGGCCTGGGCGATGGCGGCGCCGGTGTCGATACAGCGCGACAGCGGGCTGGTATAGATCGCCACCGGCTGCCAGCTTTCGGCTATGTGCCGGGCCACCGCTTCGGCCTGGCGCCGGCCCAGGGCCGACAGCGGCAGTTCGGCGCGGCCGCGGAAGCGTTCCGGGGCGATCCAGTCCACGTGGCCATGGCGGGTCAGAATGATCCTGGTCATCGTCCTGCTCCTTCGAAGGTTCAGCAGCGCAGGCTGGCGATGATGCGCTGCGGGTGGCTCAGCATATCCAGGGCCGAGAGGATGTCCAGCGCCACCAGGTCCGCCGAGCCGATGGCCACCGAGGACGCGCCCTCCGGGCCGATCACCGCGATGCCCAGGGCCGACTGCTGCAGCATGTAGCGGTCGTTGCTGCCGTTGCCGATGGCCACCACGCCGTGCAGGCCCAGGGTGCGCAGGTAGTCCTCCTTGGAAATGGCCTGGTCCTTCTCCGACAGCACCAGCAGGTTGACGTCCAGCGCCGCCAGTTCCGCCTCGGCGCTGCCGAAGGCGTCGCCGGTGACCACGTGCAGCGCCAGCTTGCGGCCCAGCGCCTCCAGGCGTTCGGCCACCCCGTCGATCATCCGGCCATCCACCGCCAGGGTGCCGTTGTAGTCACAGATCATGTGTTTCAACTGCAAGCTCCCCAGTCCGGGAATGTCGATCTGCAGCATGTCGCTTCCTCCCCTGCCCGCTCAGCCGCGGATGACCGTGACCGCGCAGGGTGCGTGGTCGATCACCTGGCGCGCCACCGAGCCCAGCAGCCAGCGCTCGAAGCCCGAGTGGCCGCGGTGACCGATGACGATGTGGTCGATGTGGTGCTCCTCGGCGTAGCGCACGATCTGCTCGGCCGGGCGGCCCACCGAGACGTGGGTGGTCGGCCGTTCCTCGACCGGCAGGCGGCTGTAGCCCAGCAGCTTGAAGGCGTGGTGGAAATGCGCGCGGGAGCGTTCGATCACCGCCTCGGTCTCCACCTCGTCGCCGAACTCCGGCGGCTGCGCCACCGAGAGGATGTGCAGGCCGGCGCCGAAGCGCTCGGCCAGCTCGTTGGCGAAGTTCAGGGCCAGCTCCGCCGCGGTGGAGGCGTCGTAGGCCACCAGGATGCGCTTGATCATGCTTCACCTCCTCTGCTCCGCGTCTGCGGGCGCAAGTCGTCGTGGCGCGCGGGCTCTGCCGGCGGGGCGGCGCCCTCCTCCTGCGGGTCGCCCTTGGGCAGCAGGTGCCGGGGCAGGAAGAAGGCGTTGGCGATCAGCGTCGGCACCACGGCGCTGCCGATCACCGCGGCCACCAGCGCCGAATACTGGCCCTGGTCGATCAGCCCGTGGGCCAGGCCGAACAGCGCCGAGATGGTGCCGAAGGTCAGCCCGGTGGACATCAGCAGCGTGGTGTAGGCCCCTTCCCGGCGCGGCGAGCCGTAGACCAGGCAGGTGGGGTACACGCCCACCAGCTTGCTGAGCATCTTCACCAGCAACAGCAGCACGAAGGCCGCGGGCGCGGCGGCCAGGGCCGGCAGCGACACCAGCGAGCCGGCGCGGATGAAGTAGAACGGCGTCAGCAGGCCGAAGGTCAGGGTGCGCAGGCGGCGGATCAGCGCATGGTCCTTGCCCACGGTGCCGGCCAGCACCATGCCGATCAGGTAGGCCGGCAGCACCGCCTCGCTGCCGGCCCAGGTCGCCGCCGCGCCCAGGCCGAACAGGCAGAGCATAAGGAACTTGGCCTCCAGCTCCGAGGGCCGGCCGCCGAAGCGGCGGAAGAAGCGCGGCGTGAGCCACGGCAACAGCAGCGCGGCCAGGACCAGGGCCCCGGCGAAACCGGCGGTCTTCAGGGTGAAGGGGGCGAAGATCAGCCCCAGGGCGATCACCGTGGCCAGGTCGTTGACGAAGCAGGCGGCCAGCACGATCTTGCCGTATTCGCTGGTGTTCAGCCCCAGCTCAAGCATCACCGCGTAGACCACCGCCACCGAAGTGGTGGACATGGCGATGCCGGCCAGCCAGCTGGCCTGCGCGCTCCAGCCCAGGCCCCAGTACGCCAGCGCCGCGCAGCCGAGGAAGGGCACCACGAAGCCGACCAGGCCGATGACCGTGGCCTGCTTCCAGTGCGCGCGGAACACCTTCGGGTCCAGCTCGGCGCCGGCCAGAAAGGTCAGCAGGATGGCCCCGGCGCCGGAGAGGAACTTGATCCAGCTGGCGTCGCCCTGCAGCACCGCCATGCCCAGCAGCGCGCCGATGATCAGCTGGGCGATGGTCCCCACGACGATTTCCGACAATGCCGTGGCGATGCGCAGGAAGATCGACACCAGCGTCGCCAGCAGCGCCAACCCCAGCCACAGGGCGGCCTGGGCCCAGATCTCAGTCATGGCGGCGGCTCCGCTGAAGCCGGGGGACGGCGCGGTGCGCAAGAGGAAAAGCGGCGGAACGGGATGGGTTGGGCATGTTCGCTGTCCACGGGCAGACCATGGACAGCAGAACAATGCCTACGCCGCCCATGAAGGGTTATGCGTAGGCATCATCAGCCGGGGGGCGGTTAGAGGAGGAATGCCATCTCCTGCCTAACGACATTAGCAAAGCCTTGGGAAAATGCACGCAGCTAGTGGCTGCCGCCCAGCAGGTCGAAGGAGTCGAGCAGGCGCCAGGCGATTTCCGGGGTGCGTTCCAGGCCCCGGCGGATGGCCGCGGGGATGGCCTGGCGGGTCTTGCGGCACAGGCCGGGCTGCGCGGCGATGCGGATGTCGAGGCCGCGCATGCTGCGCACCTCGTTGAAGCCGGGAGCAATGCTCAGGCGCAGGCCGAGCTGTTCGTACATGCGCTGCTGCATGTGCTGCAGGTCGGCCAGGTCCTTGAGCTGTTCCAGGCGCTGCACCAGGCGCTGTTCTTCCTGGCGGGTGAGCAGGAGGATGCGGATGTCGCCATGGGGCTCGGCCAGCAGCGCCTCGCGCCCGCAATCGCAGGCGCCCGGCGGGCAGGGTTGGCGGAGGGGGAGCTGGCCGTTCATGGCGTCGAGCATAGCGATTCGGCCGGCTCCGCGCCGCTACCCTTCGTGAAAATTCCCACGCTGAAATCGCCTTGAGGTCCTACGAGGGCGCTGGATAGATTCCGCCCTGCCGCAGCGTTGCTGTGGCCGGGGGTAGGATCCCGTTGGTATGAGGAGTGGTGCGTCATGTCGCGAGTACAAGTGATCCATCGCCGTCTGTATTCGCGTTCCGTGGCGGACCGTGCGGGGAGGCTTCGGCCTGCCGTTTTCCTCATACCGGTGATCCTACCCCCGCACGGTCCGCCTCCCTTTTCCGGGAGGCGGCTCTTGGTCCCACTCAGGAGCAATGGAACATGCACTATCCGCACTTCGCCCTCCACACCTCGGAGGCGCGCCATGTCTGACCTGCAACCCGTCACCACCCTCTCGCAACCCCACGACGACGTGCTGTTCGTCGATGCCAGCGCCCCCGCCGAGCATCTGTACGAAGCCGCCGAGCGTCGCCTGATAGCCCTGGAAGACCTGCTCTGCCTGCTGGCGGACTGCCCCGACGAAATGCCGCTGGTACAAGGCCAGGCCCGCCTGGTCTCGGCCCTGCTGCCGATGGCGGCGGAAGCTCGGCAACTCTACCGACTGGCCCAGAGCCGGAGCTGAGCGCCCCTGGACGCTTGCGTGCGGGGCGGCGCAGCAGTGCCGCCCCGCGCTTCACGAGCTGGCCGGCCCCTCGGACAGCAGGCGGCAGCCCTGGCGGCGGATTTCGATGTTCGGATAGATCGGCGGCCGCGCCTCGCCGCTGGCCCGCAAGGCCTCCACGCGCTCCAACGCCTCCTCGATGCGCTGCAACGGCAACGCGGCGATCTGCGCCGGCGCCAGGTCCCACCAGCGGCTGGCCTGCAGGCGCTCGCAGATGTCCGGCGGGAAGCGGTAGCGCACCACCTTCGCCGGCGAGCCGGCGACTATGGCGTAGGGCGGCACGTCGCGCGTCACCACGGACATGGCGGCCACCACGGCGCCGTCGTGGATCTTCACCCCGCTCATCACCACTGCGCCCTCGCCGATGAAGGCGTCGTTGCCGATCCAGGTGTCGGCGTCGGTGTCCTCGTAGCGCTGGCGCGGCGTGTCGTAGCGGTCGAACACGCCCGGCTCGTACTGCACCGAGCTGGTGCTCAGCCAGTCCATCGGGTGCGCCCGGGCGGCCAGGCCGATGCGGCAGAGCTGGCCGGTGGAGCTGAAGCGGCCGATGTGCGAAATGCGGTGGAAGCTGGTGGCGCGGATGGTGGAAAAGGCGCCGATGTGCATCTCGTCCCGGTAGATCTTGAACTCCGCCTCGCCGATGCTGCCCGGCGCCTCGACCAACAGGCGCTTGCCGCGCCCCAGGCGGCTGACGCCGCTGCGGAATTCGATGTCGTAGCCTTCCAGCCAGTGCTTCCAGTGACTGTTGCGCCAACGCTTCAACATGGGGTCCGTGATCCTTTGTATGTTTTCCGATACGGACCTCTGACAGGCGGGATGGCTGCAAGGTTCGCTCGAAATGGATCACGCGGCGGCCGTCGTGGCGGCGCCCTACCCTCCGGCCAGCACGCGGCAGCCCTGGCGGCGGATTTCCACCCGGGGGAATAGCGCGTCCTGCGCCTCGCCGCTGGCGCGCAAGGCCTCGATGCGCTCCAGGGCGTCCTCGATGCGGTTCATCGGCAGGGCCGCGACCTGTTGCGGCGCCAGGTCCCACCAGCGGCTGGCCTGCAGGCGTTCGCAGATGTCCGGCGCGAAACGGTAGCGCACTATCTTCGCCGGCGAGCCGGCGACAATGGCATAGGGCGGCACGTCGCGGGTCACCACCGACATAGCGGCCACCACGGCGCCATCGTGGACCTTCACCCCGCTCAGCACTGCCGCGCCCTCGCCGATGAAGACGTCGTTGCCGATCCAGGTATCGCTGTCGCCCACGCTTTCGTAGCGCAGCCGCGGCGCGTCGAAACGGTCGAAGAAGCCCGGCTCGTACTGCACGGAGTTGGTGCTCAGCCAGTCCAGCGGGTGGGCCCGCGCGCCGAGGCCGACGCGCGAGTCCTGGCCGGTGGTGACATAGCGGCCGATGTGCGACACGCGGTGGAACAGCGTCTTGCGCAATACGGCAAAGGCGCCGATGTGCAGTTCCTGGTCACGCAGCTTGAAATCGGCCTCGCCGATGCGCGCGGGGGCCTCGACGATCAGGCGCTTGTTGCGCCCCAGTTGGCTGACGCCGCTGCGGAACTCGGTATCGTGCCGTTCCAGCCAACGTTTCCAGTAGCTGTCGCGCCAGGTCTTGAACATGAAGGTCGGGCCTTGCCGTTTGTAAGGGGGCCGGCATTTTACTGTACCTGTGCGTACATGGCAGGCCTGCGCCGAAGTTTTCAGCGCGGCTAAGCCGGTCAACTGCGGGGCGATGCTCGCGCCAAGAAAGCGCCCCCGGCGCCTACCGCTCGGCCGGCCGCCGCCGCCAACGCCGCCAGCGGCGTAGGCTGGTGCGAGAACACGAGGAGGACGCGAGCATGCGGCACCACAGCCACCCGGATTTCCACCTGCACGAGGCGCGCCGCGCCATGCTGTTGCGCTGGGCACAGCTGGCGCAATGGTTCGGCCTGGTGATGATCCTGCTGACCATCGGCCTGGCGGCCCTGGGCGACAGCCTGGAAGACCCCACCGGCACCAGCATCATCACCCTGTGCGGCGCCTTGGGCCTGGCGGCGCTGATCCCGGCGCGGATGATCCTGGCGCACTACCAGAAGCAGGACGAGCGCGACGGGCAGACCTAGCCGAAGCGCACGCAGTAGATCGGCGGCAGGTGCGCGGACAGGCATTCCCAGCGCTCGCCGCCGTCCTCCGACAGCCACAGGCCGCCGGTGGTCGAGCCCATGGCCAGGCGCTCGCCGTCGTCGTCCACGGCCAGGCCGTGGCGGTACACCAGGTCGTAGCACGGGCCCTGGGGCAGGCCGTGGTCCAGGGCCTGGAAGCTCTGGCCGCCATCCTCCGTGCGGTTGACCAAGAATCGCCCGGCCACCGGGATGCGGCAGATGTCCTTCGTCGCCGGGACGAACCAGGCGGTGTCCGGCCGCGTGGGGTGCACGGCCACGGCGAAGCCGAAGCTGGACGGTTGCGCCGGCACGTCGCGCCAGTTGGCGCCGCCATCGCTGGAAACGAAGATGCCGTTGTGGTGCTGCACCCACAGCCGGTCCGGCCGCGCCGGGCAGTGCACCAGCCGGTGCGGGTCCTGGATGGCGCCCTCCTCGCGCAGGTCCGGCGGCATGTAGTCGGCGTACATGCCGGCGGTGGTGTTGCGCCAGTTGGCGCCTTCGTCGTGGCTCTGCCAGACGCCGCCGCAGGACACCCCGACGGTGAGGTGGCGGCTGTCGCGCGGGTCGACGCTGATGGAATGGATGCCCGGCCAGTCGTAGCCGCCGCCGAACCAGCGGGCGCGTTCGGGGCGGTCCCACAGCGGGCGGTTGAGCGTCCAGCTGTCGCCATGGTCGTCGCTGCGGAACAGGCCGCCGGGGATGGTCCCGGCCCAGAGGGTGCCGGCCTGGTCGGTGCCGCCGGTCTCCAGGCACCAGATCAGCTGCAGGCTCCAGGGCGCCTGCGGGGCCTCGCCTTCGGCCGGTGGCGGTAGCGGGTCCGGCTGCGGCGGGTAGACCGGCACCGCGCATTCCTGCCAGTCGCCGCCGCAGGGCTTGCGCCACAGCTTGCAGCCGAAGTGGCCGAGGTCCAGGGCGGCGTAGAGGGTGTCGTCGCGCGGGTCGGCCAGCACCATGTTCACCGGCTCGCCGAGGAAGTCCTGGCCCGCCTCGTGCCAGGTGCCGCGATCCTGCAGGAAGCTGAACAGGCCCTTGCGCGTGGCCACCAGCAGTCGGTCTTCCATCTGTCCTCCTCCGGGTTTCAGCCGCCGGACAGCGCCTGCACCACGTATACCTCGCTGTCGTCCGCCACCACGTCGCCCAGGCCCCGGCGGTCGCGCAGGCGCAGGCCGTCGATGAACACGGTGACGTGCCGGCGCAGGCCGCCCTGGTCGTCCAGCAGGTAGCCGCGCAGGCGCGGATGCCGGGCGAACACGCCCTCCAGCAGGGCGCCGAGGGTGGCGCCGGGCAGGTCCTGCTCGGGCACTTCGACGTGGCGCTGGATGGACGGGGCGAAGACGATATGGGCCATGGGCTGCGCGGCGTGACGGGTTTCGCTCAGTTTAGGCACCAGGGCCGGCGCTGGCGGCGCGGATCGACCGGGCGGCAATCAGTTTCGATTTCGCTCAACTGAGTTCCACTAGATTCACATTTAAAGCACCCATCGCCTGTGCCAGTCTGCCGGCATCGTCCCCCACGCAGCCACCCATGCACCTTCTGCAACAGCACTTCGCCGCCGCCAGCGCCTCCGCCTCCCAGGCAGAGCCCCAGCGCCTGCCGCGCGAACGCTGCCGCTGGCTGCGCCTGCAACCCCTCTCGCTGCCGCTGGAGCTGGCCTTCTGGGCGCTCTGGCACTGCCGCCACGCGCGTCCACCGGATAGCGCCGCACGCTGACGGGCGCCCCGCCCACCCCTTTGCTGGAACTACGCTGAACGCAGGCGCCCGACGCTGCGCGAGCTGGCGTAGCCATTGCATCGCCTGCCCCGCCGCAGCCCGGCCGCGCAGGCCATCAGCGCGCCCATTGGCGCTATGCGAGAACAACGATGAAATTCGCCCCCGTGCAAGAGGCCCTGGCCTTCCTGGCCGCCAATCCCGACATCGAGATGGTCGAGCTGTTCATCCTCGACGCCAACGGAGTGCCCCGCGGCAAGCTGCTGCACCGCGAGGAACTGCTGGCGGTCTACGAGTCCGGCCGGCCCTTGCCGAGCACCATTCTCGGCCTGACCCTGCACGGCGACGACGTGGAGGATTCCGGGCTGGTGTGGGAGGTCGGCGACATCGACTGCCGCGCCTACCCGCTGGCCGGCAGCCTGGTGCGCCTGCCCTGGCGGCAGATTCCCACGGCCGCCGTGCAGGTCAGCATGCACCCGGTCGAAGGCAAGCCGGCGGACATCGCCGACCCGCGCCACGTGCTGGTCAAGGTGATCGACGACCTCAAGGCCGCCGGCTACCACCCGGTGATGGCCTGCGAGCTGGAGTTCTACCTGCTGGACGCCAAGCGCGATGCCAACGGCCGCCCGCAACCGGCGCTGGACGCCGACGGCGGCCGGCCGCGCTCCACCCAGGTCTACGGCCTGCGCGAACTGGAGCAGATCGAGCCCTTCCTCGCCGACCTCTATGCCGCCTGCAAGGCCCAGGGCATCCCGGCGCGCACCGCCATTTCCGAATACGCCCCGGGCCAGGTGGAGATCACCCTGGAGCACGGCGACGCCCTCACCGCCATGGACCAGGCCGTGCGCTACAAGCGCCTGGTCAAGGGCGTGGCGCACAAGCACGGGATGCAGGCCTGCTTCATGGCCAAGCCGTTCGACGACCTGGCCGGCACCGGCATGCACATGCACGTGTCGCTGGCCGATGCCGCCGGGGCGAACCTGTTCGCCAGCGCAGAGCCGGCCGGCACGCCCCTGCTGCGCCAGGCGGTGGGCGGCATGCTCGCCAGCCTGCTCGACTCGCTGCTGCTGTTCTGCCCCAACGCCAACTCCTACCGGCGCTTCCAGGCCAACAGCTACGCGCCGCTGGCGCCGACCTGGGGCGTCGACAACCGCACCGTCAGCCTGCGCGTGCCGGGCGGGCCGGCGCACACCCGGCACATCGAGCACCGCATCTGCGGGGCCGATGCCAATCCTTACCTGGCGGCGGCGGCGATTCTTGCCGGCATCCATCGCGGCATCCGCGAAGACATCGACCCGGGCGCGCCCGTCGAGGGCAATGGCTATGCCCAGGCCAAGGAACTGCTGCCCACCGACTGGCTCACCTCGCTGCGCGCGCTGGAGCGGTCGAGCTGGGCGCGGGATGCGCTGGGGCGGGAGTTCCTGGGCGTGTACCTGAAGGTGAAGCAGGCGGAGTACCGGCAGTTCATGGGTGAGGTCGGGGAGCAGGATTGGCGGTGGTATCTGCATCAGGCTTGAGGCTTAAGGCTTGAGAGCCCCTCTCCCCAGCCCTCTCCCTGAAGGGAGAGGGAGCATCCGTGCCGAGATGGGAATCGTGCCCTCCGGAAACACCAGCGCAACCGGCTGAAACCGAATCAAAAGCCCGCTCCGATCCAGTCCCCTCTCCCTTCAGGGAGAGGGCTAGGGAGAGGGAAACCAGACAACAGGAAAAACACAAAAAATGAACGCCGCACTGAAACCCGCCAAAGCCGCCCCCGAGCGCGCCCCTTCCTATTATTCCGCCAGCCTCAACACGGAAACCGACTACCCCACCCTGCAAGGCGAAGTGAATGTCGACATCGCCATCATCGGCGGCGGCTTCACCGGCGTGACCACCGCCGTGGAGCTGGCCGAGCGCGGCTACAAGGTGGCCATCGTCGAGACCAACAAGGTCGGCTGGGGCGCCAGCGGGCGCAACGGCGGCCAGGTCACCGGCAGCCTGTCCGGCGATTCGGCCATGCGCAAGCAGATGCAGCAGTGGCTGGGCAACGACGTCGACGACTTTATCTGGCACCTGCGCTGGCGTGGCCACGAGATCATCAAGAGCCGCGTGGCGAAATACGGCATCGCCTGCGACCTCAAGTTCGGCCACCTGCACGCGGCCATAAAGCCGTCGCACATGGCCGAGCTGGAAGCCTCCTATGAAGAGGCCGTGCGCCGCGGCATGGGCGCCGAGGTCAACCTGCTCGACGCCGCCGGCGTGCGCCAGCACCTGGAAAGCGACCTGTACTGCGGCGCCATCAAGAATATGCGCAACATGCACTTGCACCCGCTCAACCTGTGCATCGGCGAGGCCAAGGCCCTGGAGAGCCTGGGCGGGCTGATCTTCGAGCACTCCGAGGTGCTGGACATCGTCCACGGCCCGCGGCCGGCGGTGGTCACCACCGGCGGGCGGATCAACGCCGCCCAGGTGCTGCTGGCCGGCGACGTCTACCACAAGCTGGAGCGCAAGCAGCTCAAGGGCATGATCTTCCCGGCCATGGGCGGCATCGTCACCACCAAGCCGCTGGGCGAGCTGGCCAGGCGCATCAACCCGCAGGACCTGGCCGTCTACGACTGCCGCTTCGTGCTCGACTACTACCGCCTGACCGCCGATGGCCGCCTGCTGTTCGGCGGCGGCGCCAACTACTCCGGGCGCGACTCGCGGGACATCGCCGGCGAACTGCGCCCGTGCATCGAACGCACCTTCCCGGCGCTCAAGGGCGTGGAGATCGAATTCCAGTGGAGCTGCGCCATGGGCATCGTGATGAACCGCATCCCACAGCTGGGCAAGCTCTCGGACAACGTCTGGTACTGCCAGGGCTACTCCGGCCACGGCGTGGCCACCACCCACATCATGGGCGAGATCATGGCCACGGCCATGAGCGGCGACCTGGAGCAATTCGACACCTTCGCCCAGTGCAAGCACGTGAAGGTGCCCCTGGGCGACGTGTTCGGCAACCCGATGCTGGCGGCGGGGATGTGGTACTACCAGCTGCTGGAGAAATTCCGCTGAGCTTCGTGACTCCTGTAGGAGCGGACCTTGTCCGCGATAGCCGGAACCTCCGGCGCGATTCGCGGATAAGATCCGCGCTGCCCCACCCACAGTCGTCCCCATGTAGGAGCGCGCCCTGCGCGCGATATCGCGGGCAGGGCCCGCTCCTACAGGTTGCCGGGAGGCACGGTATTCCTCCCCCCGTAGGAGCGGACCTTGTCCGCGATGGCCGGAATCTCCGGCGCGATTGGCGGATGAGATCCGCTACGCTGCCCCACCAACAATCGTCCCCATGTAGGAGCGCGCCCTGCGCGCGATATCGCGGGCAGGGCCCGCTCCTACAGGTTGCCGGGAGGCACGGTATTCCTCCCCCCGTAGGAGCGGACCTTGTCCGCGATAGCCGGAACCTCCGGCGCGCTTCGCGGATGAGATCCGCTCCTACGCTGCCCCACCCACGCCATTCCATGTAGGAGCGCGCCCTGCGCGCGAATCGCGGGCAGGGCCCGCTCCTACGAAGAGCCCTGCGTCAGGCGGCCAGGCACTGTTCCAGGCTGGCTTCCAGGCGCTCGCGCAGTCCGGCAGCGGCGCTGGCGATGAAGACCAGGCAGTTGTCGCCCTCCTGCGCCTGTGCCGCCAGGAACTGGCTGCGGCCGCCGACGTATTGCAGCCACAGCGGCTGCTCGCGGCCGCTGACCTGCACCCGGCCCTTGAGGCGGAACAGGCCTTCCGGCAACTGATCGAGCCAGGCGCGCAGGCGCCGGGGGTCGAGCTGGCCGGCGTGGCGCCAGGTCCAGCTGTCGAACAGCCGGCTGTGATCGACACCCAGCGGCGCCAGGCGTTGCGCGCGCTCCGGGCGGTCGCCGTAGAGCAGCTCGTCGGGTATTTCCGCCTGCACCGTCTGCAGCATCCGCCGCGGCTCGCCGAAGCGCTGGCGCAGGGCCTGCAGTTGTTCCGGCGTCGCTATGTCGGCCTTGTTCAGCAGCAGCAGGTCGGCCGCGGCCGCCTGGCGGCGTTCCAGTTGCGCGTATTCGCCTTCCAGCGGCTGGCTGCGGGCCGCGTCCACCAGGGTGATGAGCGCGTCCAGGTGCATGTGTTTGCGCAGTTGCGGGTAGCCCAGGGCCTGGATGATCGGCTGCGGGTCGGCCACGCCGCTGCATTCGATGACGATGCGCTCCACCGGCGGCTGCATGGCGGCCAGGCGGCCGAGCTGGGCCAGCAGGTCGTCCTGCATGGTGCAGCACAGGCAGCCGTTCTGCAGGGCGTACACCGCGTCGCTCTGCTCGGCGATCATCTCGGCGTCCACGTTCAGCTCGCCGAAGTCGTTGACGATCAGCGCCAGGCGCTGCCCGGCGCACTGCTGCACCAGGCGGCGCAGCAGGGTGGTCTTGCCGGCGCCGAGGAAGCCGGCGACCACGGTCACCGGGATGCTCATCGGTCGTCCCTCATGATCTGCGGCACTTCGCCCTGCCACACCGCCTGCAGCGGGCCGTCGAACACGCCCTGGCGGTCGTAGACCGGGCGGCCCTCGACGAAGGTCTGCTCGACCTGGGTGCGGTGGATGTAGCCGCGCGGCGGCTGGGCGAAGAGGTCGCGGTCAAGCACGATGAAGTCCGCCGACTTGCCGGCCTCGATGCTGCCGGCCAGGTGTTCCAGGCCCATGGCGTGGGCGCCGTTCAGCGTCACCACCTGCAGCGCCTGCTCCAGGCCGATCGGCTCGCCGAAGCAGGCCGGGTCGTCGTTCCAGGGGTTCTGCCGGGTGATCATGGTTTCCAGGGCCAGCCAGGGGTCGATGGAGGCCACCGGCCAGTCGGTGCCCATCACCGCGATGCCGCCGGCGGCGAGCACGCCCTTGTAGTCGTAGATGCGCTTCAGGCGCTCGGCGCCGTAGCCGGAGCGTGCGCCGCTGGCGAAGGGCGTGGGGTACCAGGCCGCCGGGGAGAACTCGGCTATCACCTCCAGCTCGCGGAAGCGCTTGAGGTTGCCCGGGTGCAGGATGGTGCTGTGCGCGCACTGGTGGCGGATGCCGCTGAAGCCGTTGCGCCGGCGCGCCTCGGCCACCGCGTCGAGGAACACGTCGGAGGCGCCGTCGCCGGTGCAGTGGGCGATCACGCGGATGCCGCGGCGGTCCATGTCCACCACCATGTCGGTGATGTGCTCGGGGGTCAGGTTGAGCTTGCCGCGCCAGCTGTCCTCGCCCGGCCAGGGGCTGATGAGGAACGACGAGCGCGGCTCCACGGTGCCGTCGAAGTGGAACTTCACGGCGTTGGCCGACAGCCGCGCGCTGCGGTAGTAGTGGCGCTCGCCGCTGAGCAGTTCCCAGCGCCGGCGCACCGGGAAGATGTCGTCCTGCCAGCTGATGGCCGCTTCCACGCGCAGGGTCAGCTGGCCGGCGTCGTCCAGTTCCTTGAGCGCCTGCAGGCGGCGTTCGCAGACGTGCACGTACTTGCTGGCGGTGACGCCGCGGGCGCTCTGGAAGTGCACGCCGTCGCGGTAGGCGCGGCGCAGCACCTCGATGGGGGTGGGCGGCATGGCGGCGTGAATCAGCGCGTAGGCGCCGTCGATCAGCAGGCCGTTGGGCTCGCCGGTCAGCTCGTCGCGCTCCAGGTAGCCGTTGCGCGGGTCGGGCGTGGCGGCGTCGATGCCGGCCAGTTCGAGGGCGCGGGAGTTGACCATCATGGTCCCCCACATGCGGTCGAGCAGCGCTACCGGGCGGTCCGGCATCACGCTGTCGAGCCACTCGCGGCCCGGCTTCAGCCCGGCCTCGCGGAAGGTGTAGCGCACCCAGTACTGGCCGTAGACCCAGCCGTCGCCCGGGTGGCTGTCGGCGTAGGCGCGGATGGCCGCGGCCAGCTGCTCGGGGCTCGGGTCCTCGATGCCCACGTCGAGGTCGTCGGCGTAGCGCGGGGCCAGGGCCAGGTCCGGGTGGGTGTGCATGTCGTGCAGGCCGGGCATGCAGAAGGCGCCGCCGAGGTCGTGCTGGCGGGTCTGCGGGCCGACCAGGTGCGCCAGGTCCTCGGCGCGGCCGACGGCGAGGAAGCGGCCGTCGCGGATGGCCACGGCCTCGGCCCAGGGCTGCGCCGGGTCGAGGGTGTAGAAGCGGCCGTTGCGCAGCAGCAGGTCGGCGTGGCGGTTGGCAGGCGAATGGGACGAACGGAATGTATCGGGCGCCGTCATGTCGGTGCTCCCCTTGTTGTTTTGCGCCGAGTATAGGGAGCTGCCAGAAGCCTTTGACTAGCATAAGATGACAACTCGCTAGCCTCAGATAACAAGCAAGAGCATGCCCGACCAGCAGTCCGACATCGACTACGCCGCGCGCCAGCTGTACCAGCGCTTCCTCGAGGAATGGCAGGCCCGGCCCCGTCTGCCGCCGCTCGCGCCGCTGCTCGCGGGGCTTGGCGTGCCCGCTGCCGAGGCCGCCGCCAACATGACCTTCGCCCGCTACTACCGCCTGCTGCGCCAGGCCGCCGGGCTGCTCGGCGCCAGCGATTTCTTCCTGCGCCTGGGCCAGCGCTACAACCTGTTCGACCTGGGGGTGATCGGCTACGCGCTGATCAGCGCGGCCAACCTGCGGCGCTCCTGGGACATCTCCCTGGGCCAGCCCTCCAGCCTGCTGCCGCACCCCATCCATGTCACCCGCGAGGAACACGGCGAGCACCTGGTGCTGGCCCTGCAGGCGCCGCCCTACAGCCCCATGGAAACCCAGGCGCTGCTGGAGGAATGGTTCAGCAGTACCTGGCGCTGGCTGTGCCAGCGCCTGCCGGAGCTGGCCGAGTGCGCCGGCATGCAGGTGCGCCTGCCGTTCGCCGCGCCGCCCCACGCCGCGCTCTACGCCGAGCTGTTCCCCGGCCGCAGCGAGTTCGCCGCCAGCCGCGCCGAGCTGCGCATCCCGCGGGAATTCCACGAGCGCCCCTTCTCCACCTCCAACCCCTCGGTGCTGCGCCTGTGCCAGGCCCAGGGCGCGGCCACCCTGGCCAGCTTCGAGAGCGGCGAGGCGCTGCCCGACGACCTGCGCTTCTACCTGCTACAGAACGCCCGGGTGCCGCTGCCGGACCTGGAGCAGGCCGCCGCGCACTTCCGCCTGCCGCCGCACACCCTGCAGCGGCGCCTGCGCGCCCACGGCCTGACCTTCAAGGGCGTGGTCTACGAGGTGCGCATGGCCCTGGCCGAGCGCTACCTGCTGGCCAGCCGCATGAGCCTGCAGGAGATCGCCTTCCTGCTCGGCTACGAACACGTCACCAGCTTCCACCGCGCCTTCCTGCGCCACGCCGGGACCACCCCGGAAGGCTTCCGCCAGCGGCGCGCCCGCACTAATCAGGAGTGAGCCCATGCGCTTCCCTTCGATGACCGCCCTGCGCGTGCTCGACGCCGTCGCCCGCCTGGGCAGCCTGTCCGCCGCCGCCAGCGAGCTGAGCCTGACCCGCAGCGCCGTGAGCCACCAGTTGCGCAGCCTGGAGGAATGCCTGGGCACCGCGCTGATCGAGAAATCCGGGCGCGGCATCGTGCTGACCTACCGCGGCGAGTACTTCGCCCGCGAGACCCAGCGCGCCCTGGGCATCCTCAACGAGGCGCGGCGCTTCACCGACGCCCAGGAGATCGCCGGGCGCCTGTGCGTGAGCTGCACCCCGGGCTTCGCCACCTACTGGCTGTGCCACCAGATCGGCAAGTTCCAGCGCGCCCACCCGCAGGTCGAACTGAACCTGGTGTCGCCGCGGATTCCCGACGACGTCAGCAACCGCGACGTCGACCTGTTCATCGCCTATGGCGTGGGCGACTGGCCGGACCTGCGCGTGGAACTGATCGCCACCCTCGACACCTTCCCGGTGTGCAGCCCCTCGCTGCTCAACGCCGCCGGCGGGCTGGACTCGCCGGAGGACCTGGCCAACCTGCCGCTGCTGCACATGGTCGACCACTCCGACTGGCTGCTGTGGGCGGCGGCGGCCGGGGTGCGCGACCTCAACGTGCGCAACGGCATCGTCTTCTCCGACGCGCACCTGGTGCAGTCGGCGGCCATCGCCGGGCAAGGCGTGGCCATGGGCGACGCCCTGGTCAGCGGCGACGCCATGGCCAAGGGGCAGCTGGTGCGGCTGTTCAACGTCTCCATCGAGCCGCCGAACCGCTACTACTTCGTCACCGACGCGGCCAAGAGCGAGCGCCCCGACGTGCAGGCCTTCAAGGCCTGGATGAAGGCCGAGCTGCGGCTGTCCGAACAGTTCCGCAAGGGCAGCCGCGGCGGGGTGATTGGTGAAGGAATTTGAACAATGACGGCGAAAAAACGCGATTGAAGCGCAGGAGGATTTGACAATACTGCGCAAAAGGACGGCTGACCGCTGGGTCGCCGCGCCACAGAACAAGAATAAGACGAGGTGAATGCAGTGGAGCGACAGCCCCAACTTCGTGCCATCGACATCGGCAAGCGCTACGGCGATTTCCGCGCCCTGAGCGATGTGTCCATCGATATCCAGCAGGGCGAGTTCCTCACCCTCCTCGGCCCCTCCGGCTCCGGCAAGACCACCTTCCTGATGATCCTCGCCGGCTTCCAGGACCCCTCCAGCGGGCGCCTGGAGGCCCTCGGCCAGGACATCACCCGGCGCCCGGCGGAGAAGCGCAACTTCGGCATGGTGTTCCAGGGCTACGCGCTGTTCCCGCACATGAGCATTGACGACAACGTCGCCTTCCCGCTGAAAATCCGTGGCGTGAAAGCCGAGGAACGCAACCGCCGGGTGCGCCACATGCTGGAGGTGGTGGGCCTGGGCGAGCACCGCGGCAAGCGCCCCGGCGAGCTCTCCGGCGGCCAGCAGCAGCGCGTGGCCATCGCCCGCGCGCTGGTGTTCGAGCCGGACCTGCTGCTGCTCGACGAACCCCTCTCGGCGCTGGACAAGAACCTGCGCGAACAGCTGCAGGCCGAACTGCAGCGCATCCACCGCCAGGTCGGCACCACCTTCGTGTTCGTCACCCACGACCAGAACGAGGCGCTGGCGCTGTCCACCCGCATCGCCATCTTCAACCGCGGCCAGGTGGCGCAGATCGACACTCCGCAGGCCATCTACAACCAGCCCGCCAACCGCTTCGTCGCCGAGTTCCTCGGCAAGATGAACCTGTTCCCGCTGAGCCAGGTGGGCCGCGCCGGCGCCCTCGCCTGCGGGCGTTTCGGCGACGCCCAGCTGCACGCCGAACCCTCCGCCGCCCTGGACGCCGCCGCGCCGCTGCTGGCGGTGCGCCCCGAGCACATGCAGCTGCACAGCGCGCCGCCGCAAGTGGAAGGCCACAACGTGGTGCAGGCGGTGCTGACCGCCAAGACCTACCAGGGCGCCAGCACCGAGCTGGGCCTGGCCACCGCCGCCGAGGGCGCGCTGCCCATGAGCCTGGCGGTGCACGCCGAGCACCAGGCCGCGCGCCTGGACCAGGGCGCCCGCGTGTGGCTGAGCTGGCCGATCGAGAAGAGCCTGCTGCTCGCCTGATTCCCGGGGCGCCCGCGCGCCCTACCCCTTTTCGCCATCCCCGCCTGGGAGCTGCATTCATGTTCAACCCGCATCAGCAAGACTGCATCGAAGTCCTCATGGAAAAGGCCCGCCGCGGGCAGATCGACCGCCGCACCTTCCTCAAGGGCATGGGCCTGCTGGCCGCCCTGCCCCTGGCGCTGCGCAGCGGCGTCAGCTTCGCCGCCGGCGACAAGCCGCTGGTGGTGGTGAACTGGGGCGGCGACGCCATCAAGGCGTTCGGCAAGGCCTGGACCGAGGGCTTTTCCAAGAGCACCGGCATCCCGGTGAAGATCGACGGCAGCGGCCCCACCGAGGGCGCCATCCGCACCCAGATGAGCAGCGGCCGGGTGAGCTGGGACGTGGTCGACGCGGAAAGCTCCATCCTGCAGAACCTGGGCAAGGAGAACCTGGTGGAGCCGATCGACTACGGCATCGTCTCCAGGGACAAGGTGCTGCCGGGCTTCGCCTACGAATACGGCATCGCCGACTACATGCTCAGCTACGTGATCGCCTACGACAGCGAGCGCTTCAGCGACAAGGCGCCGAAGACCTGGAAGGACTTCTGGGACGTCGAGGCCTTCCCCGGCAAGCGCACCCTGTACAAGTGGATGAACGGCATGCTGGAGGCCGCGCTGCTAGCCGACGGCGTGCCGGCGAACCAGCTCTACCCGCTGGACGTGCCGCGCGCGCTGAAGAAGCTCGACGAACTCAAGCCGCACATCCTGGCCTTCTGGGGCTCGGGCGCCGAGACCCAGCAGTTGCTGATCGAGGGCGAGGTGAGCATGGGCGCCATCTGGAACACCCGCGCCCAGGTCATCACCGAGGACAGCGAGGGCCGCATCCAGTGGACCTTCGACAACGCCCTGCTGGGCTGCAGCAACTGGGGCGTGCTCAAGGGCAACCCGGCGGGCAAGGACGCGGCCATGCGCTTCATCGCCTACGCCCAGGACCCGCAATCCCAGGTGGAGCTGTTCAAGCTGTTCGGCAACGGCCCGGCCAACCCGGCCGCCGCCTCGCTGATCCCGGCCGACCGCAGGCACCTGAACTGCACCGACCCGGACAACCTGCCCAGGCAGATCATGCTCAGCCACGAGTGGTACACCGACCACTACGCGGTGGCCCTGGAGCAGTACCTGACCCACGTTTCCAAGTGAGGTGAGCCCATGGCGGAGAACCCCTCGCGGCTGAAGCTGGCCCTGCTGCTGGCGCCGCTGCCGCTGGTGCTGCTGCTGTTCTACGTGCTGCCCTTCGCCGGGGTGGTGGGCTGGAGCTTCAGCCTGCCCACCCCGGGCATCGAGCAGTACCAGCGCATCGCCAGCGACCCGGCGATCCGCGACGTGCTCTGGCGCACCTTCCGCCTGTGCACCACGGTGAGCGTGGTGTCGCTGCTGATCGCCTACCTGATGGCCTACTGCTGGGTGTACAGCCCGCCGTTCTGGCAGCGCATGGTGGAAATCTGCGTGTTCATCCCCTTCTGGCTGTCGGTGCTGGTGCGCGCCTTCGGCTGGCTGATCGCCCTGCGCAGCAACGGCCTGCTCAACGGCTGGCTGCAGGCGCTGGGCATCATCAGCGAGCCCCTGCAGCTGACGCGCAACGAGCTGGGGGTGGTGATCGGCATGGTCCACTTCATGGTGCCCTTCGCGCTGTTCCCGCTGGTGTCGACCATGCGCCGCCTCGACCCGCGCGTGCTGCTGGCCGCCCGCGGCCTGGGCGCCGGGCAGCTGCGCACCTTCTGGAGCATCTTCGTGCCGCAGACCATTCCCGGCATCCTCGGCGCCTTCATCATCGTCTTCGTGTTCTGCCTGGGCTTCTTCATCACCCCGGCGATCCTCGGCGGCGGGCAGACGGTGATGGTCGCCGAGTACGTCTACCTGCAGATGTTCCAGACCAGCAACTGGGGCCTGGGCGCGGCGCTCTCGGTGGTGCTGCTGGCGCTGGTGGCGGGGCTGATCTGGGCGCTGCTGCGCATGACCCGCGTCGACAAGCTGGTGGGATAGGAGTCGCCGAATGAACGCACACGAAAGCCGCGCCCCGAGCCGCCTGCTCGCCGCCATGGCGATGATCTTCATGCTGTTCCCGCTGCTGGCGGTGATCCCGGTGTCCTTCACCGGCAAGCGCTTCCTCTCCATGCCCGACGGCAACTGGTCGCTGCGCCACTACAAGGCCCTGCTGGACAGCCCCGAGTGGCTCTCGGCGGTGGGCCAGAGCCTGGTGGTGGCCAGCGCCGCCTGCGTGGTCGCCACCGCCCTGGCGGTGAGCTTCGCCCTGGGCATCTGGTACCTGCGCTCGCGCTGGGCGGCGCTGCTGATCGGCCTGGTGCTGCTGCCCATGGCCATCCCGCCGATGATCTCGGCGATGGTGCTGTACTTCATGGAAACCACGGTGAGCAAGTTCGCCCCCGGCCTGGGCTACGACACCCTGTTCGGCCTGACCATCGCCCACATCGTGATGGTGGTGCCCTACGGCGTGGTGACCATGCTGGTGGCCCTGAGCCAACTGGACCGGCGCATCGAACTGGCCGCGCGCAACCTCGGCGCCAGCCTGGCGCAGACCACCTTCCTGGTGGTGCTGCCGAACCTCAAGCTGGGCGTGGCCAGCACCGCGCTGCTGTGCTTCGCGCTCTCCTGGGAAGAGATCGCGGTGACGCTGTTCGTCACCAGCACCGAGGTCAACACCCTGCCGCGGCAGATCTGGTCCGGCCTGCGCGACAACATCGACCCGGCGGTGGCGGCCATCTCGGTGCTGCTGATCGCCATCACCCTCCTCGCCCTGCTCGGCCGAATGCTCGCCGGGCGCGCCGCCGCCAAGCCGGCCGGGCACTGAGCAGCCAAGCCGGCGGCGTTGTCCGGGGGATTGTCGGCGCCCCGGACAGCGCCGCCGGCCTGGTTCACCTACAGGCACCACGGTGCCGCCCGTATGGTAGGAGCGGACCTTGTCCGCGATAGCCGGGAATTCCGGCGCGGTTCGCGGATGAGATCCGCTACGCTGCGCCACTCACACCATTCCCATGTAGGAGCGCGCCCTGCGCGCGAATCGCAGGCAGGGCCTGCTCCTACAGGTTTCCGTGAGGCACCTGTCCCACCGTAGAAACGGACTCTCTCCGCGATCCCGCAGACATCTGGCAAGCACATCCAAGCACTTGGCAGACAGGCACAAGGCCAGCTGCGCCCATGGCCTTAGCATCCCAGGCAGTTTCGTCCCCTGCCAACAATAACGATACGGATGCACGCCATGACCCGATCCACCGTCCTGCGCCCGACGCTGCTCGCCCTGCTGATCGCGGGCAGCGGCCAGGCCAGCGCCTATTCGCTGTATTCCACCGACGACACCCACCTCAACGCCGACCTCACCGCGGTCTATGCGCTGCTGCACAGCCAGGAGAACTACGCGCAAAGCGGCACCAAGGACAAAGGCTCGTCCTATTGGCAGGAAGGCTTCATCAAGTACGGCCTGAGCGGCGACCAGCGCCTGGGCGGCGCCGGCAGCGTGTATGGCGCCTTCGCCCTGCTCAGCTCGGCGACCTGGGGCGATGGCGACGCCGCCGGCTTCACCGACGGCTCCGAGCGCACCACCAAGATCGAGGACGCCTACCTGGGCTGGCGCTCGGGCACGCTGTTCCCGGTGCTGGGCGAGGACGGCATCGACTTCTCCTTCGGCCGCCAGAACATCGTGGTCGGCGACGGCTTCCTGATCAACGGCGACGCCCTCAACTTCGGCAATGGCCTGGCCGACGGCATGTTCGACCGCGGCGGCGCCTACTACCTGGCCGGCCGCCGCAGCTTCGACGAGACCGCGGTGCTGCGCATCGGCGGCAAGCAGGGTTGGCGCGGCGACATCATGCGCCTGAAGTCCGACAACCCGGCCCAGGCCAAGCCCGAGCTGTACGTCGGCACCCTGGAGCACGTCAGTGACGCCGGCACCCTGGGCCTGACCTACATCGACGTCACCGACATCGACGAGCAGTACGCCTCCCCCGCCCAGCTCGACCGCAAGGACATGAAGACCTACAGCCTGCGCGGCCAGGGCAACGCCGGCGTGGAGAACCTGTTCCTCTCCGGCGAGTACGCCTGGCAGGACAAGCGCCACGCCGACGACGAGAACGCCTGGTACCTGGAGGCCGGCTGGACCTTCGCCGACGCCGCCTGGAAGCCCTACGTCAGCTACCGCTTCAGCCGCTTCTCCGAAGGCTTCGATCCGCTGTTCTACGGCTTCAGCCGCGGCTTCGGCACCTGGTTCCAGGGTGAGGTGGCGGGCAACTACTCCGGCCCCTTCAACAGCAACACCCGCGTCCACAACGTCGGTGCCAAAATCCAGCCGACGGAGACCTTCGACGTCGGCCTGCAATGGTTCCGCTTCGACACCATCGACAAGGACCTGGGCAACCTCGGCGGCCACGAGATCGACCTGTACGCCGACTGGACCGTCAGCCCGCACCTGACCATCACCCCGCTGGTCGGCGTGTACAAGCCGAAGAAGAGCGCCGAGCAAGGCGGCACCCAGATCGGCGGCAATGACGACAACCTCTACACCCAACTGATCTTCACCAGCACCTTCTAAGCCACAAGCCACGAACCCGCCTCCGCGCCACCGCCGGCCCCATCCCGGCGGTGGCGCGCCGGCGGGTTTCGCGGTTTCCAGGGAGGCCTCCCATGCGCAGCATCCACTCCACCCTCCAGGGCCGCATCACCTGGCTCGCCGGCCTGTGCCTGCTGGGCATCGCCGCCACCCTGATCGGCCTGTCGCTGTACCAGGCGCGCCAGGACAGCCAGGTGATCGCCGACGACAGCGGCAAGCTGTTCGCCGGGGCCGCCCACGCCAGCCTGCAGACCCAGGGCCAGGTGCAGGCCCTGCAACTGCAACGCCAGCTGCAGGACAAGCTGCTGCTCGGCGAGGGCCTGTCGCGTACCCTGCAGGCGCTGCGCGAGCAGCAGCGCCTGGGCAACCTCGACGCCGAGGCGCTGCGGCGCAAGGTGGTCGCCGAGATGGGCGGCACCCTGGCCGCGCACCCGGAGCTGCTGGGGCTGTTCGTGGTCTTCGGCGTCGACGCGCTGGACGGCGCCGACGCCCGCTTCAAGGGCCGCGACGAGCTGGGCAGCAACGAGAACGGCCGCTTCACCCTGTACCTGCTGCGCAGCGGCGGCCAGCAGCAGAACGTGGTGGGCACCGAGCAGGTGCTGGCCGACACCACCCCCGGCCCCAGCGGCCAGCCGTACAACGCCTTCTTCACCTGCTCGCGGGCCAGCCTCGCGCCCTGCGTGCTCGACCCCTACTTCGACGACGCCTCCGGGCAACGCCGGCTGGTCACCAGCATCACCCTGCCGCTGCTGGAGAACGGCAAGTTCCTCGCCGCCATCGGCTTCGACATCGACCTCGCGGCGCTGCAGCAGAGCAGCGTCGAGGGCAGCCGCCAGCTTTTCGACGGCCAGGGGCGCATCCGCATCCTCAGCCCCAACGGCCTGCTGGCCAGCGACAGCGCCAACGCCGCCGGCCTCGGCCAGCCGTTCAAGGACGCGGCGCTGCCCCAGGTGCTGGGCGACATGGCCCAGGGCCGCTCGCCGACCTACGACCAGGGCGACGACGTCAGCGTGCTCGCCAGCCTGGCGCCGCTGGCCGGCGCCAAGCCCTGGGGCATCCTGCTCAGCGTGCCCCGGCAGGTGCTGCTGGCCCCGGCGCAGTCGCTGAAGCACACCCTGGAGGGCCTGCGCGCGCGCAGCACCTGGCTGGAAATCGGCCTGGGCGCGCTGGTGGCGCTATTCGGCCTGGGCATCATCACCCTCACCGCCCGCGGCATCAGCCGGCCGATCCTCGGCCTTGCGCGCATGCTGGAGGACATCGCCGACGGCGAAGGCGACCTCACCCGCCGCCTGAACTACCCGCGCCACGACGAGCTGGGCCGCCTGGCCCTGGCCTTCAACCGCTTCCTCGACAAGCTGCAGCCGAGCATCGCCGCGGTGCAGACCGCCAGCGGCGAGGCCCGCGCCGGCGCCGACCAGACCGCCGCCATCGCCCGCCAGACCAGCGACGGCATCCAGCAGCAGTTCCGCGAGATCGACATGGTCGCCACCGCGCTGCAGGAGATGTCCGCCACCGCCAACGCCTCGGCGCAGAGCGCGGCCAGCGCCGCCCAGGCCGCCAGCGAGGCCGAGCGCGCCAGCCAGCAGGGCTACGCCACCATCGAGGCCACCAGCGCCGGCATCGACGCCCTGGCCGGCGACATGAACCAGGCCATGGGCGAGCTGCAGAACCTGGCCAGCAGCAACGAGCAGATCGGCGCGATCCTCGAGGTGATCCAGAGCATCGCCGCGCAGACCAACCTGCTGGCGCTCAACGCCGCCATCGAAGCGGCGCGGGCCGGGGAATCCGGGCGCGGCTTCGCGGTGGTCGCCGACGAAGTGCGCGGCCTGGCCAGGCGCACCCAGGACTCGGTGGAGGAGATTCGCGGGGTGATCGAGAACCTGCAGGCGCGCAGCCTGTCGGTGGCCAACGCCATGCACGCCAGCTACCGCCAGGCCCAGGACAACGTGCAGCAGGCGCGCCAGGCCATAGACGCGCTGCAACGCATCACCGGCGCGGTGAACCTGATCAGCGACATGAACCTGCAGATCGCCAGCGCCGCCGAGGAGCAGAGCAGCGTGGCCGAGGAGATCGGCCGCAACATCGGCGCCATCCGCGACGTGACCCAGGCCCTGTCGGACCAGGCCGAGCGCTCGGCGCACCTGAGCCAGCAGCTGAACCACAGCGCCGAGCAGCAGCACCACCTGGTGCAGCAGTTCAAGGCCTGATCAGCGCGGGCGGTAACCCTGGCTCAGCAGCCAACCCTGGAAGATGCGCCGCTGCTGCTCCGGCAGCGCGGCCAGCACCTGCGCCTGCGGTTCGCTGCGCAGGCGCCGCAGCCAGGGCGCCAGCTCCAGGCCCTGCAGGTGCCAGATGCCCAGGGGCTGGTCGGGGCTGACCACCACCTCGGCCTCGTCCACCAGGCCGTCGCGCAGCACCGGGGCGCGTTCGATGCGCAGGGCCTCGAAGTCCGCCGGGGCATGGCTGGGCACCGTGTCCGGCCAGGCGCGACGGGCCTGCCAGAAGGGCTGCTCGGCCCATTGTCTTTCTTCGGCATAGAAGTCGCGGCCAACGCGGGCGAAGCGCAGGAACAGCTGCTCCACCCGGCGCTGGTGGAAGCGCTTGGCCAACTCGGCGCGCTGCGGGGCGCGCAACAGCGTGTTGATGACAGCGGGTGCCTGCAACGCCGAGGACAGCGACTGGAAGATGCCGTTGCCGGACAGCGGGTCCACCGCCATGGCCGCATCGCCCACGCGAATCCAGTTCTCGCCGCAGGCCTCCAGGCAGAGGATCGGCGTGCTGCTGCGGGCGTGCAGTTCCAGGTCCTGTTCGGGCTGCCCGCCGAAGAATGCCTGGCTGAGTTCAGAGCGCTGGCGGCGTTCGCGGCAGTAGTCGAGTAGCTGCTCCTTGGGCGGCAGCGCACTGCTGGCCACGTCCAGGGTCAGCTGCCAGTAGCAGCGCCCGTCGGCCAGCCGCGCCATCCACGCCCAGCCATCGGCCAGGCTCTGCACCGCGCTGGCCACCGGCCCCGGCGCGCCCTGCCAGCGGCTGAGCAGGCTGAGGGTTTCCGGGCCGCGGCGGGCCTTGCCGGCCTTCTGGTTCAGCGGCGCCTGGCGGCCGCGGGCTTCGACGAGGAAAGGGGTGTGCAGGTGCTGGCCGCTTTCCAGGCGGATGTGATGGCCCGTGGCGTCGGACTCCACGCCGAGCACGCGGTCTTCCAGCACCTGGATGCCGGCGTCGTGCAGGTCCTGGCGCAGGCCCTGGTCGAACAGCGGGCGGTCGAGGATGAATTCGACGTTCTGCGCGCTTTCGCTGCCGTTCCAGTTCACCCGGCGTTGCGAAGGCGGCGCGGTGCAGGCCATGGCGTGGTTGAGGCCGGCATGGCGCAGGCCGTCGAGGACGCGCTGGGAGACGCCTTCGACGGCGGCGAAGCGACGCCATTCGCTGATGACGGCAACGGGGTGGCCGAGGCGGTGGAGGCCGATGGCGGTGGCTGCTCCGGCGGGGCCGGCGCCGAGGATCAGGATTGGGGGCATGGGGGTGTTCGCTGGGGGGTTTGGTGTTGGCTGTAGGTCCGCACCCTCTCCCCAGCCCTCTCCCTGAAGGGAGAGGGAGCCGTTCGGTGCGAACTTGAATTCCGAGTCATTCTGCTATTCCGACGTGGCCGGCGGAATGTCGAACCTCGCAGCCACTCCAAACAGTCCCCTCTCCCTTCAGGGAGAGGGTTAGGGAGAGGGAAAGGAACCCCAACCCCACTCATAAACTCACCTTCCACTCGATGCCCTTGTACACGGCACCCTCACGCATCAGCGCCAACAATTCTTCATTCGACACCCCCGGCCGCTCCACCAGCAAAGCCGCCACGTGCCCACAAAAAGCCGCACACCCCAAACTCGCCCCCGCCTGCCCCGCAACCCGCACAGCCGCCCCGAAATCCGCCTGCGCACTCCCCAGCCACGACCACTCTCCCTCGCCACACCGCGCATCCCCGGTCACCCGCACCACCCCCGGATAGGCCGCCGGAAACACCGGCTCGCCCCGCGCCGGGCTCGACGCGCAGACCAGAACGCCCGCCTCCACCAGTTCGGCGACGGCCTCGCGGAGGATCGGCCGATCCTGGCGCACACCCAGGCTCAGGTTGACCACACGCACACCCTGCCCACCCAGCCACTGCAACGCGGCCGCGATCTGCAGCGGGCTGGTCACACCGCGACCGTCGAACACCTGGGCCACGCTGAAGCGCGCTTGCGGCGCCCGGGCAAGCACCGCCTGGATCACCGCCGAGCCATGGCCCAAAACATCAGCCGCCAGTGGCAATCGCTCCAATCCATCATCGGCCAGACAGAAACGCTGCCCAGCCACCACGCAACCCGCCTGCTCCACGGCATGGCCGCTGTCGACCACCCCCACCAGCACCTCAGCCACCCTGCCCTCCCACGGCCACCAGCGGCGTCTCGCGCACGCTCAGCCGGCCGTCCTGCAACTCCAGGCGCAGGTCGGCCTCGGCCAATGTCGAGGGACGGTGGCTGACGAGGATGCGCGTGCGCCCGGCGAACAGTCGGCCGATGGCGGCTATCACTTCGCGCTCGGTGCTTTCGTCCACCTGCGAGGTGGCTTCGTCGAGGATCAGCACCAGCGGGTCCTGCAGCAGCGCGCGGGCGATGGCGATGCGCTGCTTCTGCCCGCCGGACAATTGCTGGCCGCGCTCGCCCAGGGGGCTGTCGAGGCCTTCGGGCAGGCTGGCGATCAGGCCGTCCAGCTGGGC
The DNA here is from genome assembly GCF_022760135.1 of Pseudomonas sp. M1. Lineage (NCBI taxonomy): Bacteria > Pseudomonadati > Pseudomonadota > Gammaproteobacteria > Pseudomonadales > Pseudomonadaceae > Pseudomonas > Pseudomonas sp. M1. The sequence goes on along the minus strand of NZ_CP094343.1, from coordinate 2,924,456 downwards.
CAGGGTCGCCACCCGTTCGATCTCCTCGCGGCTGACGTGGGGCGCGCTGTACGACAGGTTGTCCGCCAGGCTGCCGCGGAACAGCACCAGCTCCTGGCTGACCACCGCGATGCGCCGGCGCAGCTCGAACAGGTCCAGCTCGCGCAGGTCCACGCCGTCCAGCAGGATGCGGCCCTGGTCGGGGTCGTAGAAGCGTTGCAGCAGGTCGGTCAGGGTGGATTTGCCGACGCCCGAGGGCCCGCTCAGGGCCACCTTGCGCCCGGCCGGGATGCAGGCGTCCACCTGGTCCAGCAGGGGCTGGCTGCGGCCGGCGTGGTTGAAGCTCACACCCTCCAAACGCAGTTCGCCGACGTTCGGCATCGGCCTGGGCTGCGCCGGCGACGCCACGCCCGGCGCTTCGCCGCGCAGTTCCATCACCCGGCCCAGGCTGACGGTCATGCGTTGCAGCGCCACGTACAGGCCGAGCAGGCTCTGCACCGGGCCGATGGCCATGCCCAGGTAGGTGGAGAAGGCGATCAGCGAGCCCAGTTGCCAGGTGCCCTGCACCACCCAGTAGCCGCCGACCAGGAAGGCGCAGGCGCGCGACAGTGACATCAGCGTCCCCGGCAGGGCCTGGGTGAAGAATTCGGTCAGTTGCAGGCGCAGCAGCTGGCCCAGATAGCCCTGGCCCAGCCCCTCCAGGCGTTGCGCCTCGCGGCCCTGCTGGCCGGCGGACTGGATGAATTTCATCGCCGGCAGGGTCTCGACGAAGAACGACGACAGGTCGGCCGAGCGCTCGCGCAGTTGGCGCGCCTCGCGCTCGACCTTCTTGCGCATCCAGCGCAGCCAGAGCACGTCCAGCGGGATCAGCACGACGACCAGCAGCGACAGCTGCCAACTGAGCGTCAGCAGCAACGCCAGCGAGCCGACCAGGCCGATCACCGCGGACACCGCGGAGAACAGCGAGTCCACCGCGAAGCGCTGGATTTCGGCGACGTCGCCATCCAGCCGCGACATCAGGTCGCCGATGCGGCGGCGGGCGAAGAAGGTCGGCGACAGGCTTTGCAGGTGGCGGTACAGCGCGTCGCGCAGGGCGAACAGGATGCGCCCGGACAGCCGCGTGTGCAGGTAGCGGTTGAGCCCCGAAAGCACCGTGCCGACCAGCCCGACCACGATCATCACCCCGGCCAGCAGCGCCAGCAGGGGGAAGTCGCGGGCCAGCAGGCCGTCGTCGATCAGCAGCTTGGTCAGCCAGGGTTGCGCCAGGGCCAGCAGCGAGGCGCACAGGGCCAGGCCGAGCAGGCCGAGGATGGCCAGGCGCTGCGGGCGGACGAAGCCGTACAGCCAGTGCAGCGCCTCCTTGAGGGCCTTGGGGTCGTCGCTGTCGATCAGGCGGGTGAAGAACATCAGCCGCCCTTCAGTTGCTTGAGCTTGCGGTACAGGGTGGCGCGGCTGATGCCCAGGGCGTCGGCGGCCGCCGAGACGTTGCCCTGGTGGCGGTCCAGGGCCTGGCGGATCAGCTCCATCTCGGTCTCGCGGATGCGCCCGCAGGGCTGCCGTTCGCCGGCGGCGAGTTCTTCCAGGGTGCTGTCCGGCAGGTGTTCCAGGCCCAGGGTGTTTTCGCCCGGCTCGCGCATGGCCAGGGCGGTGCGCAGCACCATTTCCAGCTGGCGGATGTTGCCCGGCCAGTGGTAGTCGGCCAGCAGCGCGAAGAGTTCGTCGTCCAGCCGCGCCTCGGGCGCGCCCAGCTTGACCAGCAGGCCCTGGGCCAGCTGGCCGAGGTCGTCGCGCTCGCGCAGGGCCGGCAGGCGCACGCTGATGCCGTTGACGCGGTAGTAGAGGTCTTCGCGGAAGTGCTTCTCTTCCACCTGGCGCTTGAGGTCGCGGTGGGTGGCGCAGATCAGCGCCACGTCGATGTCCTGCTCCTCACCCGCGCCCAGCGGCGCCACCTTGCGCTCCTGCAGCACGCGCAGCAGGCGGGCCTGCAGGGCCAGGGGCATGTCGCCGATCTCGTCGAGGAACAGGGTGCCGCCGTGGGCCTGTTGCAGGCGGCCGACCATGCCGCCGCGGCGCGAGCCGGTGAAGGCGCCCTCGCGGTAGCCGAACAGTTCGGATTCGATCAGCCCTTCGGGGATGGCCGCGCAGTTCACCGCGATGAACGGCTTGCCGGAGCGCGCACTGCTCTGGTGCAGGGCGCGCGCCACCACTTCCTTGCCGCTGCCGGTCTCGCCCAGCAGCAGCACCGGCAGTTCGTTCAGCAGGCCCTGGCGAGCCATGCGCAAAGCGCGGGCGTAGCGCGGGTTGCCGCCGGCCAGGGCTTCCAGATCCGGCGCGGCCGGGGCCGGGCGTTGCGGCTGGCGCGCCGGCACCGACACCGCGCTGGCGCGCAGCGGCGCCTGCAGCACCTTGTAGAAGAACTCGCCCTTGGCCGTCTGCAGGCTGCCCAGGGCGCCGGACTGCAGGCGCGCGAGCAGTTGCTCGCCCCTGGCGCCCAGCAGGTCTTCGCAGCGGCGCCCGACCAGCGTTTCGCGCGGCGCGCCGAGCAACTGGCAGGCCGGCGTGCTGAGGGCCAGGATGCGGCCCTCCAGGCTCAGCGCCAGCAGGCCCTGCCAGGGCGAGTCCAAATACTGGCGGCGGCTGTGGAAGGACAGCACCACCTGCCCCGGGAAGCTGGCGGCGAACAGCCGCTCCTCGATCTGCACCGCGGCGCGGTTGAGCAGGCTGAGGCTTTCCACCGGGCCGGCCAGGGGGCCTTCGCGGGTCAGGTCGAGCACCCCGAGCAGATTGCCCCGGGGGCAGCTGATGGGCACGGAGGTGCAGGAGAAGCGGCTGAGCCGCTCCAGGTAGTGCTCGCCGCAGTCGATCTGGGTGGCGCGGCCTTCGACCAGGGCGGTGCCCAGGGCGTTGGTGCCGCGCGCGGCCTCGCTCCAGCAGGCGCCCGGGGTGATGTCTTCCAGGCCGATGCGGCGCAGGCGCTCGTGGGCGCCGGCCACCGAGACGATGGTGGCGTCGGCGTTGGCCAGGATCACCAGGGCGTCGTGGCCCTGGCGCTGGCGCAGGAAGTCCAGTTCGGGGGTGGCGGCGTCGAGCAGCAGGCGGTTGTTCTCCAGCAGCAGCTCGATGCCGGCGCGGTTGTCCAGCTCCTGGTCGTTGCCGCTGCCGCAGTCCAGGCCGTGGCCCAGGCTGCGCCGCCAGGAGGCGTCGATTTCCTCGCGCAGCACGCCGGCGGGTAGCTCGCCCTCGCGCTGCAGGCGTTCGCGGGCCCGGTGGGCCTCGCGCAGCAGGTCGCTGCCTATTGTTCTTGTCATGTCGATCTCGGCTCCGCTTGCCCGCGCGGTGCGTTGCCGCGCGGGACGTCAGGCTGGTCAGGGACTGTCTACACCCGTCCTCCCCTTCAGTAAAGAGGACTCCCGGTTGCCCGGCAACGCACGCAATTAGCGGGCCAGCCGGCCGGCGGCGAAGTGATTGACAGTCCCTCGACACAGGTTTACGTTAACGTAAAGGTAAACGAACGAGCAAGCCCGATGCCGACCACCTACAGCATTTCCGACCTGGCCCGCGAACTGGACGTGACCACCCGCGCCATCCGCTTCTACGAGGAGCAGGGCATGCTCAGCCCCGAGCGCCGCGGCCAGGAACGCATCTACAGCCCCAAGGACCTGGTGGCGCTGAAGCTGATCCTGCGCGGCAAGCGCATCGGCTTCTCGCTGGCCGAGTGCAAGGAGCTGATCGACCTCTACGACCCCAGCAGCGGCAACCGCAAGCAGCTCGAGACCTTCATGGGCAAGATCGCCGCGCGCCGCGCGCAGCTGGAGCAGCAGCTGCTCGACATCGAGCAGATGAAGCTGGAACTGGACACGGCCGAGGAACGCTGCCTGGCGGCCCTGGCCGAGACCGAGAAGAAACAGCGCGCCTGAGCGCGCCCTACCCTTATCCAAGTACAAGAAAGCAGGTGCAACCATGAGCTACCCGTCCCTCAACTTCGGCCTCGGCGAAACCATCGACATGCTCCGCGAGCAGGTGCAGGGCTTCGTCGCCAGCGAACTGGTCCCGCGCGCCGCGCAGATCGACGCCGACAACCTGTTCCCCATGGACATGTGGAAGAAGTTCGGCGACATGGGCCTGCTCGGCATCACCGTCAGCGAGGAATACGGCGGCGCCAACATGGGCTACCTGGCCCACGTCATCGCCATCGAGGAAATCAGCCGCGGCTCGGCCTCGGTCGGCCTGTCCTACGGCGCGCACTCCAACCTGTGCGTCAACCAGATCAAGCGCAACGGCAATGCCGAACAGAAAGCCAAGTACCTGCCCAAGCTGATCAGCGGCGAGCACGTCGGCGCGCTGGCCATGAGCGAGCCCAATGCCGGTTCCGACGTGGTCTCCATGAAGCTGCGCGCCGACAAGCGCGGCGACCGCTTCGTGCTCAACGGCAGCAAGACCTGGATCACCAACGGCCCGGACGCCAACACCTACGTGATCTACGCCAAGACCGAGCCGGAAAAGGGCGCCCACGGCATCACCGCATTCATCGTCGAGCGCGACTGGAAGGGCTTCAGCCGCGGCAACAAGTTCGACAAGCTGGGCATGCGCGGCTCGAACACCTGCGAGCTGTTCTTCGATGACGTGGAAGTGCCGGAAGAGAACGTGCTGGGCGCGGTCAACGGCGGCGTGAAGGTGCTGATGAGCGGCCTGGACTACGAGCGCGTGGTTCTTGCCGGTGGCCCGATCGGCATCATGCAGGCCTGCATGGACGTGATCGTCCCCTACATCCACGACCGCAAGCAGTTCGGCCAGAGCATCGGCGAGTTCCAGCTGATCCAGGGCAAGGTCGCCGACATGTACACCCAGCTCAACGCCAGCCGCGCCTACCTCTATGCAGTCGCCCAGGCCTGCGACCGTGGCGAGACCACCCGCAAGGACGCCGCCGGGGTGATCCTCTACACCGCCGAGCGCGCGACGCAAATGGCCCTGGACGCCATCCAGATCCTCGGCGGCAACGGCTACATCAACGAGTTCCCCACCGGCCGCCTGCTGCGCGACGCCAAGCTCTACGAGATCGGCGCCGGCACCAGCGAGATCCGTCGGATGTTGATTGGGCGCGAGCTCTTCAACGAAACCAAATAACGATAAAAGCCGCTGGAGGCTGAAGGCTGGACGAAAAAGCCGCTCCAGTCCTCGTCCAGCCTCCAGCCTACAGTGCTCTTCTCGAGGTTTTCATGGCCCTACTGCATACCCAGATCAACCCGCGCTCCCCCGAATACGCCGCCAACGCCGCGAGCATGCTGGAGAGCGTCCAGGACCTGCGCGCCCTGCTCGGCCGCGTCCATGAAGGCGGCGGCGCCGCCGCCCAGGCCAAGCACAGCGCGCGCGGCAAGCTGCTGGTGCGCGAGCGCATCAACCGCCTGCTCGACGCCGGCTCGCCGTTCCTCGAAGTCTCCGCCCTCGCCGCCCACGAGGTGTACGGCGAGGACGTGGCCGCCGCCGGCGTGGTCGCCGGCATCGGCCGCGTGGAAGGCGTGGAATGCATGATCGTCGGCAACGACGCCACGGTGAAGGGCGGCAGCTACTACCCGCTGACCGTGAAGAAGCACCTGCGCGCCCAGGCCATCGCCCAGCAGAACCGCCTGCCGTGCATCTACCTGGTGGACTCCGGCGGCGCCAACCTGCCACGCCAGGACGAGGTGTTCCCCGACCGCGAGCACTTCGGGCGGATCTTCTTCAACCAGGCCAACATGAGCGCCCAGGGCATCCCGCAGATCGCCGTGGTGATGGGCTCGTGCACCGCCGGCGGCGCCTACGTGCCGGCGATGAGCGACGAGACCATCATGGTCCGCGAGCAGGCCACCATCTTCCTCGCCGGCCCGCCGCTGGTGAAGGCCGCCACCGGCGAGGTGGTCAGCGCCGAGGACCTGGGCGGCGCCGACGTGCACTGCAAGACCAGCGGCGTGGCCGACCACTACGCCGAGGACGACGAGCACGCCCTGGCCATCGCCCGCCGCTGCATCGCCAACCTCAACTGGACCAAGCAGGGCAAGCTCAACACCCAGCCCCCGCGCGCGCCGCTGTACCCGGCCGAGGAGCTGTACGGGGTGATTCCGGTGGACAGCAAGCAGCCGTTCGACGTGCGCGAGATCATCGCCCGCCTGGTCGATGGCAGCGAGTTCGACGAGTTCAAGGCGCTGTTCGGCACCACCCTGGTGTGCGGCTTCGCCCACCTGCACGGCTACCCCATCGCCATCCTGGCGAACAACGGCATCCTCTTCGCCGAGGCCGCGCAGAAAGGCGCGCACTTCATCGAACTGGCCTGCCAGCGCGGCATCCCGCTGCTGTTCCTGCAGAACATCACCGGCTTCATGGTCGGCCAGAAGTACGAGGCCGGCGGCATCGCCAAGCACGGCGCCAAGCTGGTCACCGCGGTGGCCTGCGCCCAGGTGCCGAAGTTCACCGTGATCATCGGCGGCAGCTTCGGCGCCGGCAACTACGGCATGTGCGGCCGCGCCTACGACCCGCGCTTCCTGTGGATGTGGCCCAACGCGCGGATCGGCGTGATGGGCGGCGAGCAGGCCGCGGGCGTCTTGGCCCAGGTCAAGCGCGAGCAGGCCGAACGCGCCGGCAACACGCTGAGTGCCGAGGAGGAAGCGAAGATCAAGGCACCGATCCTCGCCCAGTACGAGCGCCAGGGGCACCCCTACTACTCCAGCGCGCGGCTGTGGGACGACGGCGTGATCGACCCGGCGCAGACCCGCGAAGTGCTCGCCCTGGCCCTGTCCGCCTCGCTCAACGCGCCTATCGAGCCGACCCGCTTCGGTGTATTCAGGATGTAAGAAAGCTGGAAGCTTGAAGCCGGAAGCTGGAAGTCGCGCGGCTTTCGCTTCCAGCTTCCGGCTTTCGGCTTCCAGCCAGGAAACGACCATGCCTACTTACGAAAACATCCAGCTAGAGAAAGACGACCGCGGCGTCGCCACCCTGTGGCTGAACCGCCCGGACAAGAACAACGCCTTCAACGCCCAGACCATCGCCGAGCTGATCCGGGCGCTGGACCAGGTGGCCGACGACGCCGAGGTGCGCCTGCTGGTGCTGCGCGGCCGCGGCAGGCACTTCTGCGGCGGCGCCGACCTGGCCTGGATGCAGGAGGCGGTGAAGCTCGACTACCAGGGCAACCTCGCCGACGCCCAGCAACTGGCCGAGCTGCTGAACAACCTGCACCTGCTGAAGAAACCGACCCTGGCCGTGGTCCAGGGCGCGGCCTTCGGCGGCGGCGTGGGCCTGGTGGCCTGCTGCGACATGGCCCTGGGCAGCGAGCAGGCGCAGTTCTGCTTGTCGGAAGTGCGCATCGGGCTGATCCCGGCGACCATCGGGCCCTTCGTGACCAAGGCCATCGGCCAGCGCGCGGCCACCCGCTACGCCCTCACCGCCGAGCGCTTCGACGGCGCCCGCGCCCGCGAGCTGGGCCTGCTGGACGAGTGCTACGCCGCCGAGGAACTGGAGGAGAAGGTCGAGGCCTGGGTCGCCAACCTGCTGAACAACAGTCCGGCCGCGCTGGTGGCCTGCAAGGCGCTGTTCCAGGAAATCGGCAGCGGTGAATTGAGCCCCAACCTGCGCCGCTACACCGAGGCCGCCATCGCCCGCATCCGCATCAGCCCCGAAGGCCAGGAAGGGCTGCACGCCTTCCTCGAGAAACGCAAACCGAAATGGCAGAAGAGCAGCTAGAAGCTTGAAGCCGGAAGCTTGAAGCGGGGAGTGCTCTCCAGCTTCCAGCTTATAGCTTCCGGCTTCCAGCTCTTCAACGGAGCAAAACAATGATTACAACGCTACTGGTGGCCAACCGCGGCGAGATCGCCTGCCGGGTGATGCGCACCGCCAAGGCCCTGGGCCTGACCACCGTCGCCGTGCACAGCGCCACCGACCGCCACGCCCGCCATGTCGAAGAGGCGGACATCGCCATCGACCTGGGCGGCGCCAAGCCGGCCGAATCCTACCTGCGCGCCGACGCCGTGCTGGCCGCGGCCAAGGCCGCCGGCGCCCAGGCCATCCACCCCGGCTACGGCTTCCTCTCGGAGAACGCCGGCTTCGCCCGCGCCTGCGAAGAGGCCGGGCTGGTGTTCCTCGGCCCGCCGGCCAGCGCCATCGACGCCATGGGCAGCAAGTCCGCGGCCAAGGCGCTGATGGAAGACGCCGGCGTGCCCCTGGTGCCCGGCTACCACGGCGAGGCCCAGGACTACCCGACCTTCCAGCGCGAAGCCGCGCGCATCGGCTATCCGGTGCTGCTCAAGGCCGCCGCCGGCGGTGGCGGCAAGGGCATGAAGGTGGTGGAGCGCGAAAGCGAGCTGGCCGAGGCCCTGGAATCCGCCCAGCGCGAAGCGCAGTCCGGCTTCGGCGACTCGCGCATGCTGGTGGAGAAATACCTGACCAAGCCGCGCCACGTGGAAATCCAGGTGTTCGCCGATAAGCACGGCAACTGCCTGTACCTCAACGAGCGCGACTGCTCGATCCAGCGCCGCCACCAGAAGGTGGTGGAGGAAGCCCCCGCCCCCGGCCTCTCGGTGGAACTGCGCCGCGGCATGGGCGAGGCCGCCGTGCGCGCCGCCCAGGCCATCGGCTACGTCGGCGCCGGCACCGTGGAGTTCCTCTACGACGAAGGCAGCGGCCAGTTCTTCTTCATGGAGATGAACACCCGCCTGCAGGTGGAACACCCGGTCACCGAAGCCATCACCGGCCTCGACCTGGTGGCCTGGCAGATCCGCGTGGCCCGTGGCGAGCCGCTGCCGATCACTCAGGAACAGGTGCCGCTGAACGGCCACGCCATCGAAGTGCGCCTCTACGCCGAGGACCCGGAAGGCGGCTTCCTGCCCGCCAGCGGCCACCTGGCGCTGTACCGCGAACCGCCGGCCGGCCCCGGCCGCCGGGTGGACAGCGGCATCCGCGAGGGCGACGACATCTCGCCGTTCTACGACCCCATGCTGGCCAAGCTGATCGCCTGGGGCGAGAACCGCGAGGAAGCCCGTCAGCGCCTGCTGGCGATGCTTGGCGAAACCGCCGTGGGCGGCTTCAAGACCAACCTGGCGTTCCTGCGCCGCGTGCTGGCCCACCCGGCCTTCGCCGCCGCCGAACTGGACACCGGCTTCATCGCCCGCCACCAGGAACAACTGCTGCCGGCGCCCGGCGAACTGCCGCCGCAATTCTGGCAACTGGCCGGCGAGGCCTGGGCGCAAAGCGAAGCCGAACGCGTGCGCAACGACGACGCCCACTCCCCGTGGAGCGCCCGCGACGGCTGGCGCAGCGGCCTGCCGGGGGAAACCGACCTGCACCTGCTGGCCAAGGGCGAGTCCCAGGTGGTGCGCCTGCGCCATGCCGATGGCGTGCGCGGCGCGACGCTCAAGGGCGAATGGCTGGAAGTGGACCTCGACGGCCTGCGCCGCCGCCACCTGGCCCTGCGCCAGGGCGACAGCCTGTACCTGGAATGGCAGGGCGAACTGGTGCCGGTGCGCCGCTACGACGCCATCGCCGAAGCCGAGGCCGCCCACGCCCACCACGGCGGCCTGGGCGCGCCGATGAACGGCAGCATCGTGCGCATCCTGGTCCAGCCCGGCCAAACGGTGGAAGCCGGCGCCGCCCTGGTGGTGCTGGAAGCCATGAAGATGGAACACAGCATTCGCGCGCCGCACGCCGGCGTGGTGAAATCGCTGTATTGCAGCGAAGGCGAACTGGTGGCCGAGGGTACGGCGCTGGTCGAACTGGAAGAGGCTTCGGCGTAACAGCCGAAGAGCCCCTCTCCCCAGCCCTCTCCCTGAAGGGAGAGGGAGCATTCGTGCCATGCGGACCGTCCGTGTGAGCCGGAAGCCACCGCTGCGCAGGACAGTCCCCTCTCCCTTCAGGGAGAGGGTTAGGGAGAGGGCAACGGCCGAGCCCGGCACCCTCCCCCACAGAACACAACGAGGACCCAGCATGCCCCTGCCCCAACACGTCCGCCTGGTCGAAGTCGGCCCGCGCGACGGCCTGCAGAACGAGAAACAGCCCATCAGCGTCGCCGACAAGGTGCGCCTGGTGGACGACCTGAGCGCCGCCGGCCTGGCCTACGTCGAGGTCGGCAGCTTCGTCTCGCCCAAGTGGGTGCCGCAGATGGCCGGCTCGGCCGAAGTCTTCGCCGGCATCCGGCAGAAACCCGGCGTCACCTACGCCGCCCTGGCGCCCAACCTCAAGGGCTTCGAGGCCGCGCTGGAGGCCGGGGTGAAGGAAGTGGCGGTGTTCGCCGCCGCCTCCGAGGCCTTCTCGCAGAAGAACATCAACTGCTCCATCAAGGAGAGCCTGGAGCGCTTCGTGCCGGTGATGGACGCCGCCCGCGAGCACGGCATCCGCGTGCGCGGCTACGTGTCCTGCGTGCTCGGCTGCCCCTACCAGGGCGAAGTGGACGTGCAGCAGGTGGCCGCCGTGGCCGCCGAGCTGGACGCCATGGGCTGCTACGAAGTGTCCCTGGGCGACACCATCGGCGTCGGCACCGCCGGCGCCACCCGCGCCATGTTCGAAACGGTCGGCGCCCGCGTGCCGCGCGAACGCCTGGCCGGGCACTTCCACGACACCTACGGCCAGGCCCTGGCCAACATCTACGCAAGCCTCTTGGAAGGCATCGCCGTGTTCGACAGCTCGGTCGCCGGCCTCGGCGGCTGCCCCTACGCCAAGGGCGCCACCGGCAACGTGGCCACCGAGGATGTGCTCTACCTGCTCGACGGCCTGGGCATCCACACCGGCATCGACCTCGACGCCCTGATCGCCGCCGGCCAGCGCATCTGCCAGGTGCTCGGCAAGGAAAACGGCTCGCGCGTGGCCCGCGCCCGCCTGGCCAAGGCCTGATCCCGCGCCGCTATCGCTCGGTCATGGCGATGGGTATCGCTTCGCTCAACCCATCCTACGATGGCGTCTCTCCTGTAGCCTGGGGCGCATAACGCCTCCGGCATATCAGGATGACTCCGGCTTCGCCGCCCGCGCCGGACGGCCCCCTCTCCCTCTGGGAGAGGGCTGGGGTGAGGGTTGCGGACTTCGCCGACACTCCGCTGCCGAATCTGCACTCCGCGCCCCCTCCCTAACCCTCCCCCGCAAGCGGGAGAGGGGACCGTTCGGCGTGAAGCGAAACCTGGAAGCTCCCTGAATCCATGTACGCAAACGGTCCACCGCACAGCGAGTAGCAGAAAATCCCCCATCGATTGATACGGATAATGCAACAGGGTTTATCACTGGCCGTGATAATAAGAATGCTCCCGTTCGATTAGCGACTTAGACGCCTGGAACGCAGACTCCGCCCATTACAGAAAAAATGCCGGAGTCTTCCCCATGGAGCGTTCACTCAAACCCTTGCGTATCCCCCTGGCACTGGCCGCCGTCCTGGTGCTCAGTGCCTGCGGCAAGCCCCAGGAAGCCGCGCAGAACATGCCCGCGCCCAAGGTCAGCGTCGCCGAGGTCATCGAGCAGCCGGTCAACGAGTGGGACGAGTTCACCGGCCGCCTGGAGGCGCCCGAATCCGTCGAACTGCGCCCGCGCGTCTCCGGCTACATCGACAAGGTGACCTTCCGCGAAGGCGCCCTGGTGAAGAAAGGCGACCTGCTGTTCCAGATCGACCCGCGCCCGTTCCAGGCCGAGGTCCATCGCCTTGAGGCCCAACTGGCGCAGGCCCGCGCCAACCAGACGCGCACCGCCAACGAAGCCGCCCGCGGCGACCGCCTGCGCGCCACCAACGCCATCTCCGCCGAGCTGGCCGACGCCCGCAGCGCCGCCGCCACCGAAGCCCGCGCCCAGGTCGCGGCGACCCAGGCCGAGCTGGACAACGCCCGGCTGAACCTGTCCTTCACCCAGATCACCGCGCCCATCGACGGCCGCGTCTCGCGCGCCGAAGTCACCGCCGGCAACCTGGTCAATTCCGGGCAGAGCCTGCTCACCACCCTGGTCTCCACCGACAAGGTCTACGCCTACTTCGACGCCGACGAGCGCGTCTACCTGAAGTACGTGGCCATGGCCCGCGCCGGCGGCCCGGACGCCCGCGGCAGCACCCCGGTGTACCTCGGCCTGACCGGCGAGGACGGCTTCCCGCACCTGGGCCGCCTGGACTTCCTCGACAACCAGGTCAACCCCAAGACCGGCACCATCCGCGGCCGCGCGGTGTTCGACAACAAGGACGGCCTCTACACCCCCGGCCTCTATGCGCGCATCAAGCTGGTCGGCTCCGGCACCTACGACGCCGCGCTGATCAAGGACGAAGCGGTCGGCACGGACCTTGGCAAAAAGTTCGTGCTGGTGGTCGGCGCCGACAAGAAGGTGGCCTACCGCGCCATCGAGCTGGGGCCGAAGCTGGAGGGCCTGCGCATCGTCCGCAGCGGCCTGGCCAAGGGCGACCGCATCGTGGTCAACGGCCTGCAGCGCGTGCGCCCCGGCGCCGAGGTGGATGCCCAGGGTGTGCCCATGGCCAGTCCGGACACCCTCGCCGCCCTCGCCCGCTCGCGCCAGGCGGTGGAAGACAGCGAGCCGCCGAAGGTCGCCGAACAGTCGCCGGGCAAGCCCAGCCGCATCTGACGACGACCCGCCCCTGAGCGGGGCACATCGACAACGCAGTACCCGGCCCTGGCCCCACCCAGGGTCGCGGGTGACCTTTTGCCCAGGGTTTAGCGCCCCGCGCGCCAGGAACGAACCATGAACTTCTCGCAATTCTTCGTGCAGCGGCCGATCTTCGCCGCCGTGCTCTCGCTGATCATCCTGATCGGCGGGGCCATCTCGCTGTTCCAGTTGCCGATCAGCGAATACCCCGAAGTGGTGCCGCCCACCGTGGTGGTGCGCGCCACCTTCCCCGGCGCCAACCCCAAGGTGATCGGCGAGACCGTCGCCGCGCCCCTGGAGCAGGCCATCACCGGCGTCGAGAACATGCTCTACATGTCCTCGCAGTCCACCGCCGACGGCAAGATGACGCTGACCATCACCTTCGCCCTGGGCACCGACCTGGACAACGCCCAGGTACAGGTGCAGAACCGCGTGACGCGCACCGAGCCGAAGCTGCCCGAAGAGGTCACCCACATCGGCATCACCGTCGACAAGGCCTCGCCCGACCTGACCATGGTCGTGCACCTGACCTCGCCGGACAACCGCTACGACATGCTCTACCTGTCCAACTACGCCATCCTCAACATCAAGGACGAGCTGGCGCGCCTGGACGGCGTGGGCGACGTGCAGCTGTTCGGCATGGGCGACTACTCGCTGCGCGTGTGGCTGGACCCGAACAAGGTGGCCTCGCGCAACCTGACCGCCACCGACGTGGTCAACGCCATCCGCGAGCAGAACCGCCAGGTCGCCGCCGGCGCCCTCGGCGCGCCGCCCGCGCCCAGCGCCACCAGCTTCCAGCTGTCGATCAACACCCAGGGCCGCCTGGTCAGCGAGGAAGAGTTCGAGAACATCATCATCCGCAGCGGCCCTGACGGCGAGATCACCCGCCTGAAGGACATCGCCCGTATCGAACTGGGCTCCAGCCAGTACGCCCTGCGCTCGCTGCTGGACAACCAGCCGGCGGTGGCCATCCCGATCTTCCAGCGCCCCGGCTCCAACGCCATCGCCATCTCCAACGAGGTGCGCGAGAAGATGGCCGAACTGAAGAAGGCCTTCCCCCAGGGCGTGGACTACTCCATCGTCTATGACCCGACCATCTTCGTCCGCGGCTCCATCGAAGCGGTGGTGCACACCCTGTTCGAAGCGCTGATCCTGGTGGTGCTGGTGGTGGTGCTGTTCCTGCAGACCTGGCGCGCCTCGATCATCCCGCTGGCCGCCGTGCCGGTGTCGCTGATCGGCACCTTCGCGGTGATGCACGCCTTCGGCTTCTCGCTCAACGCGCTGTCGCTGTTCGGCCTGGTGCTGGCCATCGGCATCGTGGTGGACGACGCCATAGTGGTCGTAGAGAACGTCGAGCGGAACATCGGCCTCGGGTTGACGCCGATCGAGGCCACCAAGCGCGCCATGAAGGAAGTGACCGGGCCGATCATCGCCACCGCCCTGGTGCTGTGCGCCGTGTTCGTGCCGACCGCGTTCATCTCCGGCCTCACCGGGCAGTTCTACCGGCAGTTCGCGCTGACCATCGCGATCTCCACGGTGATCTCCGCATTCAACTCGCTGACCCTGTCGCCGGCGCTGGCCGCCGTGCTGCTCAAGGGCCACCACGAGCCCAAGGACCGCTTCTCGCTGATCCTCGACAAGCTGCTGGGCAGCTGGCTGTTCCGCCCGTTCAACCGCTTCTTCGACCGCGCCAGCCATGGCTACGTCGGCACCGTCACCCGCGTGCTGCGCGGCAGCTCCATCGCCCTGTTCATCTACGCCGGGCTGATCGCCCTCACCTACCTGGGCTTCTCCAGCACCCCGACCGGCTTCGTGCCGCAACAGGACAAGCAGTACCTGGTGGCCTTCGCCCAGCTGCCCGACGCGGCGACCCTCGACCGCACCGAGGCGGTGATCAAGCGCATGTCGGAAATCGCCGGCAAGCACCCGGGCATCGAGCACACCGTGTCCTTCCCGGGCCTGTCGATCAACGGCTTCACCAACAGCCCCAACAGCGGCATCGTCTTCACCCCGCTGAAGGACTTCGACCAGCGCAAGGGCCCGGGCATGTCCGCCGGCGAGATCGCCGCCGAGCTGAACAAGCAGTTCGCCGACATCCAGGACGCCTACATCGCCATCTTCCCGCCGCCGCCGGTACAGGGGCTGGGGACCATCGGCGGCTTCCGCGTGCAGGTCGAGGACCGCGGCAGCCTGGGCTACGAGGAGCTCTACACGCAGACCCAGAACATCCTCGCCAAGGCCCGCGCGCTGCCCGAGCTGAACCCCATGTCGGTGTTCACCAGCTACCAGGTGAACGTGCCGCAAGTGGACGCCGCCATCGACCGCGAGAAGGCCAAGACCCACGGCGTGGCCATCAGCGACATCTTCGACACCCTGCAGGTGTACCTGGGCTCGCTGTACGCCAACGACTTCAACCGCTTCGGCCGCACCTACCAGGTCAACGTCCAGGCCGACCAGAACTTCCGCCTGGACCCGGAACAGATCGGCCAGCTGAAGGTGCGCAACAACCTGGGTGAAATGGTCCCCCTGGCCACCTTCATCAAGATCAGCGACACCTCCGGCCCCGACCGGGTGATGCACTACAACGGCTTCATCACCGCCGAGATCAACGGCGCCGCGGCGCCCGGCTACAGCTCCGGCCAGGCCGAGGCGGCGATGGAGAAACTGCTCAAGCAGGAACTGCCCAACGGCATGACCTACGAGTGGACCGACCTGACCTACCAGCAGATCCTCGCCGGCAACACCGCGGCCTTCGTCTTCCCGCTCTGCGTGCTCCTGGCCTTCCTGGTGCTGGCCGCGCTGTACGAGAGCTGGGGCCTGCCGCTGGCGGTGATCCTGATCGTGCCGATGACCCTGCTGTCGGCCATCGGCGGCGTGATCGTCGCCGGCGGCGACAACAACATCTTCACCCAGATCGGCCTGATCGTGCTGGTGGGCCTGGCGTGCAAGAACGCCATCCTCATCGTCGAGTTCGCCAAGGACAAGCAGGAAGAAGGCATGGACCGCGTCGCCGCCGTGCTGGAGGCCTGCCGCCTGCGCCTGCGGCCGATCCTGATGACCTCCATCGCCTTCATCATGGGCGTGGTGCCGCTGGTGCTGTCCACCGGCGCCGGCGCCGAGATGCGCCATGCCATGGGCGTCGCGGTGTTCTCCGGGATGCTCGGGGTGACCTTCTTCGGCCTGCTGCTGACACCGGTGTTCTACGTCCTCATCCGCCGCTTCATGGAAGCCCGCGAAGCGAAGAAACAAGCCCGCCTGACCCACGAGGCCAGCCACGCATGAACCTGAAACACTTCGCCCCGGCGCTGCTGGCCCTGAGCCTCAGCGCCTGCATGGTCGGCCCCGACTACAAGCAGCCGGACACCGCGCCGGCCAAGCTCGAAACCGGCGCAGCGGTCTTCGACCGCAGCCGTTTCGAGGACGCCTGGTGGAAACAGTTCGACGACCCGGTGCTGAGCCAGCTGGTCGACCAGGCCCTGCAGGAAAACCGCGAGCTGCGCGTGGCCTACGACCGCGTGCTGGCCTCGCGGGCGATCCGCGACGACGTCTCCAACGACCGCTTCCCCACCGTGACCAGCCGCGTCTCCTCGGAGATCGGCAAGGGCCAGGTGCCCGGGCAGACCGAGGACCGCGTCAACCAGGAGCGCTACGACCTGGGCCTGGACATGATCTGGGAAGTCGACCTGTTCGGCCGCGTGCGCCGCGAGCTGGAATCGGCCGACGCCCAGAGCCAGGCCGCCCAGGCCGACCTGCAGCAGCTGCAGGTCAGCCTGGTCGCCGAGCTGGCCGACGCCTACGGGCAGCTGAGAGGCGCGCAGCTGCGCGAAGGCATCGCCCGCGACAACCTGAAGAACCAGCGCGAATCCCGCGACCTGACCATCCAGCTACGCGACAACGGCGTGGGCAACGAACTGGACGTGCAGCGCGCCGAGGCGCGCCTGGCC
Organism: Pseudomonas sp. M1; assembly: GCF_022760135.1. Taxonomy (NCBI): domain Bacteria; kingdom Pseudomonadati; phylum Pseudomonadota; class Gammaproteobacteria; order Pseudomonadales; family Pseudomonadaceae; genus Pseudomonas; species Pseudomonas sp. M1. The sequence goes on along the minus strand of NZ_CP094343.1, from coordinate 2,907,954 downwards.
GCCACCGAAGCCACCCTGCCGCAACTGCAGGCCGAGGAAGTGCGCCAGCGCAACCGCATCGCCACCCTCCTCGGCCAGCGCCCGGACCAGCTGACGGTGGACCTCTCGCCCAGGCAGCTGCCGGCCATCGCCAAGGCCCTGCCGATCGGCGACCCGGGCGACCTACTGCGCCGCCGCGCCGACGTCGCCGCTGCCGAACGCCGGCTGGCCGCGGCCACGGCGGATGTCGGCGTGGCCACCGCCGACCTGTTCCCGCGGGTGAGCCTCGGCGGCTTCCTCGGCTACACCGCCGGGCGCGGCTCGCAGATAGGCTCAGGCGCGGCCCGCGCCTGGGGCGTGGCGCCGACCATCAGCTGGGCCGCCTTCGACCTGGGCAGCGTGCGCGCCCGCCTGCGCGCCTCCAGGGCCGACGCCGACGCCGCGCTCGCCAGCTACGAGCAGCAGGTGCTGCTGGCCCTGGAAGAGTCCTCCAACGCCTTCAGCGACTACGGCAAGCGCCAGCAGCGCATGCTGGTGCTGGTGCGCCAGTCCGAGGCCAGCCGCAAGGCCGCCGAACTGGCCGGCGTGCAATACCGCGAAGGCACCCTGGACTTCCTAAACCTGCTGGACGCCGAGCGCGAACAACTGGCCGCCGAAGACGCCCAGGCCCTGGCCGAAGTCGACGTCTACCGCGGCATAGTCGCCATCTACAAGGCCCTCGGCGGCGGCTGGCAACCCCGGGCCTGACAGGTTCCTCCCTGGCCACTCTCCGGCCACTTGGCCCCGCGACGCACGCTGCTGATCGCGGGGCTTTTTTATGCCCGCTGCGCCGAGGTGCTTTTCGTAGGATGGGTTGAGCTTGCGAAACCCATGTGGCCGTGGCGATGGGTATCGCTTCGCTCAACCCATCCTACGACAGCATATCTCCTGCACCTGTAGGAGCGAGCTTGCTCGCGAACGGAGTTTCCCGGTTGTGCCGGAGCATCGAGCTGACTCCGCCCCTTGAGCCCCTCCCACCCCCACCGGCAAGATAGTCCCCCGCCCGCCGCCCCCGGAGCTCCCCCATGACCGACACCCGCCAGCTGTTCAGCCAGCAGGCCGACGCCTACCGCACCGGTCGCCCGACCTACGATCCGGCGTTCTTCGCCTGGCTGGCGCAGGTGGCGCCCTCCACCGCCCTGGCCTGGGATTGCGGCTGCGGCTCGGGCCAGGCCAGCCTCGACCTGGCCCGGCACTTCCAGCAGGTGGTGGCCACCGACATCAACGCCAAGCAGCTGGAACAGGCCCCCCGCGAGGCCAACATCGATTACCGCTGCGAACCGGCGGAAAGCACCTCGCTGCAGCCGGCCAGCGTCGACCTCACCCTGGTGGCCCAGGCCCTGCACTGGTTCGACGTCGAGCGCTTCTATGCCGAGGTGCGCCGCGTGTCGCGCCCCGGCGCGCTGCTGGCGGTGGTCTCCTACAACCTGCTGAACATCGACGAGCGCCTGGACGCGCTGATCCGCCACCTCTACCACGACCTGGTCGGCCCCTACTGGGCGCCGGAACGCAAGCATGTGGAGACCGGCTACGAAACCATCCCCTTCCCCTTCGAGCGCGTGGAGACGCCACCCTTCGCCCTGGAGGCGCAGTGGAGTTTCCAGCGCCTGGTCGACTACCTGTACAGCTGGTCGGCGGTGGCCAGCTACCGCCAGGCCACCGGCCAGGACCCGGTCGAGGCGCTGCGCGGGGAGTTGCAGGCGGCCTGGGGCGAGGTGGAAACGCGCCAGGTGAGCTGGCCGCTGACCATCAGGCTGGGCAGGGTATAAGGCGCAGGCTTCCCGTAGGGGGAGCCTGCCGGGCCATGGTTTCCGCCGTGCGAAGAGCAGGCGGGTTCGCGTTTCGCCCGAGGCATCTCGATGCCGTGCTGCTTCACCCGGCGGTACAGCGTTGCCCGCGAGATGCCCAGGGCCTGGGCCGCGGGGCCCGGCTGCCAGCGGTGGCGCACCAGGGCGTCGAGCAGGGCCTGGCGCTCGGGGCTGGCCAATGCCCTCAAGCCGCAGTTGGTACAGCTGTTCTCCGACGCCGCGCTGGTGAACCGGCAGATGCTGGAAGACATGCTCAAGTACAAGCGCCTGGAAGGCGTGGACACGGCGCTGGTGATCCGGGGCGAGGCCGACGCCATCATCCCGGCCAGCCACGCCCAGGGCCTGAGCGCCGAAGTCCACGTGCTGCCGGAACAGGCGCACATGCTGCAGATGGAGGCGGCGGAAGCGGTGAATGCGCTGCTGATGGATTTCCTCGGGCGTCACTGAAAACAGGAGCCTCTGACCTTGGGCCGCGGATGGCGGCCCGGCCCTGGCGCCAGGCTGGGGCTTTTTTTGGGGGTGCCCAGATGGGGTTTTGGGTGTTTGCTGCAGGCCCGCAACCCTCACCCCAGCCCTCTCCCAGAGGGAGAGGGGGCCGTTCGTGCCGAGAAAGAACTTGGTGTCAGCCGGCAACTCGGTACAAGCCGGCTAACGCGGAAATATCAGCGCACTCCAAAGCGCCGAGGCTGCCGGCTAACGCCATAACATCAAACCCTGCCCAACGGTCCCCTCTCCCTTCAGGGAGAGGGTTAGGGAGAGGGGCTCTTAAGCAGGCTCAGTCCCTGCCGATGCTGGAGCCGTGCCTCATTGAGGTTTCAGCTCAGGTTGGTTTTTTTGTGTGGGGTGCCCAGGTAGGGATGTGGTGGTCAAATAATTTCGGACTTGGGTGCTTGCCGCAAATCCGCAACCCTCTCCCCAGCCCTCTCCCTGAAGGGAGAGGGGGCTTGTCCGTGCCGAGAAAGGATTTGGTGTCAGCCCGCAATCTCTGTGCTAGCCGGCTAACTCGGAAATATCAGCGCACTCCAAACCGCCGAGGCTGCCGGCTAACGCCATAACATCAAACCCTGCCCAACAGCCCCCTCTCCCTCTGGGAGAGGGCTGGGGTGAGGGTTGCAGACTCCCCCTCAAAGCGCATCGTGAAAGATGACACCCAATGTAAACCGCTCCCCCCACAACAACCGGCTGACCCCATGGCGCATGCTCACCCGATAGTCCCCACGCGCGCCCCGCACCGGCCGCTGCGAAACGGCGAACACCACGGCATCCCCCTGCCGCAGCGGCACCACCTCCACCCGCGACTGCATGCGCGGGCGCTGTTCGGTGAGGACGAACTCGCCGCCGCCGAACTCCTCGCCCGGCTGCGACAGCAGGATGGCGACCTGCAGCGGGAAGGCCAGTTCGCCGTACAGGTCCTGGTGCAGGCAGTTGTAGTCTCCCTCGCCGTAGCGCAGCAGCAATGGCGTGGGGCGCAGTTGGCCGGCGGCGTGGCAGCGTTCGAGGAATTCGGCGTGCCGCGGCGGGTATTCCGGCGCCAGGCCCAGGCGGCGTTGCCAGGCGTTGGCGATGTTCGCCAGGGGCGGATAGAAGGCCTCGCGCAGCGTCTGCAGCGGCGCCGGCAAGGGATAGGCGAAGTAGCGGTACTCGCCCAGGCCGAAACCGTGGCGGGCCATGACCACCCGGCTGCGGAAGGATTCGTCGCGGGCGTACAGGGCGCGCAGCCATTGGCATTGGCGCCGGTCGAGCAGCCTGGGGACCAGGGCGTGGCCGCCGGCGTCCAGGCGCGCGGCCAGCGCTGGCCAGTCCAGGGCGGCGATGCGCTCGGCGAGTGGGGTCATGGGCGGGCTCCGCGGGGCGATGCCGCCAGTCTAGGCGAGCGGCCAGCCGCCCTGCGCCCCGATGCCGACTTTCAAACCCGGGGGTTCGCGAGCAAGCTCGCTCCTACAGTCGCAGGAGGAATGCCCTCGTAGGATGGGTTGAGCGCAGCGATACCCATCACCATGGCCCGATGGGTTTCGGCTCAACCCATCCTACGAAGAGCGCCTCGGCGCGCGGGGCAAGACAGTCGCTCCTGCAGGGGCATGGCGCAGGTGGGGGCGGCGTAGGATCTCATCCGCGATCCGCGCCGGAACGTCCGGCCATCGCGGACAAGGTCCGCTCCTACCCTACGGACGGGCACGGCCTCTCGCAGGATGGCGTTGAGCGAAGCGATACCCATCCTGCGAAAAGCGCCTCGGTGCGGCCGCTCAGTCGTCGTCGCCGGGGTGGTCCGCCAGGCCTTCCAGCTCAGCGCGCGCCACGGCGCGTTCATCAAGTTTGCGGCGGGCCGCTTCGGGCAGGTCGGTGTAGCGGATCACCCCGCGCTCGACCAGCACGTTGACCACGTCTTCCAGCACACGAATCACTTCCAGGTCGGACTGGCGCAGCAGGTCCAGCCGGCTGCGCACCTCGGTGCGCGCATCCAGCCATTGCCGAAGCTCGTCGCTCTGGTAGGCCAGCGTGTCGTTCATGCCTTCGAAGGGCTGGCTTTCCACTCTCAACAGATTTCCTTGCCCATCGCGTTGTACGTAAACCATGCGGGTCGACCTAACCGTCATTGTCAAGGGGTACGAACGGAGCCTTCCTGTCCGTCGTCTGCGAACTGGGACCGTCGATCGGCCCCAGGGTTCGGCGCAGCTTAACAAGGTCGGCTCAAGAAAGCAGGCTGACCACCGCGAAACGGCTCAGGTTGGCCTGGGCCACCACGGTCTGGGTCACCGCCGCGTAACTGGAGCCGCTGTCGCGCACCAGGTTGAACACCGACGCCGCGTAGTCCTGCGCCCATTGCTGCTCGTCGCGGTTGGCCTGGCGGGCGAGGAACTCGCGGATCTCGCCCTGGCGCTGGCGCAGCTGGTCGCGCAGGGTGCCGATGCGGTCCAGCGCGTCTATCACCTGGTCGAGCATGTGGCGCAGTTCGCGCTGGTCGCTGCCGGCCAGGCTCTGCGGCAGGTCCAGCAGGCGCTGCTCGCGGGTGCGGGCGGGGCTGGCGCGGTCCTTGGCGAAGCGCTTGCCCTCCCCCTGCACGTTGAGCTGGCCGCCCTGCTTGCGCCAGTCGGCCTCGGCCATGGAGAAGCTCAGCTGGCCGTCGGCGTCGAGTTCTGCGCGGATGCCGCTGGATGCCAGGCCGATGTTGAAACTGCGCAGCAACTGCTGGTCACTCATGGCGTCGTCCAGCACCACCACCCCGGGTTCGCCCTGGGCGCGGCCGGTCTGGAACAGCAGGGTCTCGCGGCCACCTGCGCGGGCCTCGTCCGGGGTGGCCAGGCCGTCGATGGCGAAGCGGGTGCGCGCCGCTTCGTGCAGGTGCAGGTCGAGGTTGGCGTCCAGCCCGCCGGCGCTGCGTTCGCGGCGTTGCGCCAGCAGCTCGGCGGCCTGCTGCAGCGGCTGCTCCAGCTGCTTGCGGTTGCCGCCCTGGCCGCTGCCCAGCTCGCGGCCCAGGCTGAGCTTGAGCTGGTTGAGGCGGTCGGCCAGCTCGCCCAGGTAGCCCTCGGCGCTCTGCATGGCGCTGAGCTGCTGGTTGAGCTGGATGCTGAAGCCGGCGGCCTTGCCCACGCTGCGTTCGCCGGCGCTGGCCGCACTGCGCGCCGGCTTGCGCTGGCGCAGGGTGCGTTCGCCCAGTGCCGCCGGCGCCTGGCGCGGCTGGCCGTCGATGGCGGCGACCGCCGGGAACGGGTTCTCGACCTTCATCGCGCCAGGGTCCTCAGAGCAGGCTGAACAGCGACAGGCCGTTGACCGTCAGGTAGGTCTTCTGCGTCGCCTGCAGGGCCAGCTTGTAGTTGCCCAGGTCGATGCTGGCCTTGCCGTAGTCCAGCGCCGAGAGGTCGCCCTCGACCTTCTGGTTGACCAGGGAGCTGTCCTGGTTGCTGTTGTCCAGCAGGGTCAGGGTGTTCTGCCGCCCGCCCAGGTCGGTGATGGCCGACAGCACCCTGCCGTGGCTGTCGTCCAGCAGGTCGATGGTGGCCTCGATGCTCTGCTGCACGGCCGGGTCGCTGCTGTCCAGGGCCGGGTCCTGCAGCTTGGCCACCAGGGCATGGAGGCCGTTGAGCAGGTCCATGCCGTTGCCGAACAGCGGGCGGATGGCGACGTTCTCGTCGACCATCACGCCGTTGGCCACCACCGCCTGGCGCGTCTTGTCGTTGCCGGTGGCGCTGTAGGTGCCGCTGGCCTCGTCGTAGGTCACCGCCGGCTGGTCGGTGAGGGTGCCGGAGAACAGGTAGCGGCCCTCCTCGTCCTTGACGTTGAGGTAGCTGACCAGGGTCTTCTCCAGGTTCGACAGCTCGCCGGCCATGGCGCCGAGCTGCTCGTTGGCGTTGGAGCCGTTGGCCGCCCACAGCAGCAGGTCGCGGATGTCCAGCAGGGTGTCGGAGGTGGACTGCAGGTTGGTTTCCTGGATCGACAGGTTGCCCGAGACCCCGGCGATGTTGCTGCCGTACTGGGCCAGGCTGGCCTCCGAGCGCTGGATGCGCAGGATGCGCACCGCGGCGATGGGGTCGTCCGAGGGGTGCTGGATGCGGTTGCTGCTGGACATCTGCTGCATCAGCTGCGACATCTTCTCGGTGTTGCGGCTCATCGAGTCCAGGAGGATGGCGGTGCTCTGCGAATTGGTGATGCGCATGGGGCGTCTCGTCGGGTGGCGGGCTACGGCGTTCAGAAGGCCGCGAGCATGCTGTCGAACAGGTCCTTGGCGGTGCTGATGACCTTCATGTTGGCCTGGTACGCCTGCTGATAGGTCATCAGGTTGACCGCCTCCTCGTCCAGGTTCACCGCGCTGACGCTGTCGCGCTGGTTCTGTGCCTGCTGCGTCACGGTCTTGGCGGTGTCCAGGTCGGCCTGGTTCTGCCGGCTGTCGCTGGCCACCCGGCCGATCAGCCCGGCGTAGGCGTCGTTGAGCGTCACCTGGTTGCCGTCGACGCTGATGACCTGGCTCTTCAGGTCGATCAGCTTCAGCAGGTTGCCGTTGTTGCCCTTCTCCCCGGCGCTGTCGGACAGCGCCAGTTCGGTGGGTTGCAGGCCGGTGAGGCTGAGCAGCTTGGCGGTGCTGCCGGGGTTGGCCTGCAGCAGCGCCTGGCCGGGGTTGCCGTTGAGGTCGTAGCCGCCGGCCAGGGTGGAGTTGACCAGGTCGGCGACCTGGGTGGCCATCTGCGCCAGGCTGTCGAGGTTCGGCCGCAGGGTCTGGTATTCGGTGTCGTACAGCGCGCCCATGGCGCCGCCCAGGTCCTGCTGGTGGATGGCGAACTGGGTGCCGGCGAAGGCCAGGCTGACGTCCTGCTCGCCGCTGCTGGTCAGGCTGACCTTCAGCTGCGCGGCGGAGGCGCCGGCCACCAGCGGCTGGCCGTTGGCCAGGGACACCGAGACCGAGCCGTCGGCGGCGGCGCTGGTGCGGATGCTGCTGTACTGGCTGAGCTGGGTGATCAGCGCGTCGCGCTGGTCCTGCAGGGCCGAGGGGTCGGCGGCGGCGGACTGCGCGGCGACGATCTTCTTGTTCAGCAGGGCGATGTTGCCGGTCAGGCCGTTGATCTCGCCGACCATGGTGCCGCGCTGTTCCTGCAGGGACTTGAGCTGGGTGTCGAGGTTGCCGGAGAGGGTGTTGAAGCGCTGCGCCAGGTTGCCGGCCTCGGCGATGATCTGCTGGCGCAGGGCGGTGGAGTCCGGGGTGGCGCTGGCCTCGCTGAGGGCGGCGAAGAAGTTGTCGAGGCCGACGCTGATGCTGGCGCCGTCGCTGGACATCAGGTCCTCCAGCGACCCCAGGTACTGCTGGGCGTTGCTGTAGTAGTTCTGCGCGGTGGTGGCGCGCCACAGCTGCTGGTTGAGGAAGTCGTCGGACATGCGCCGGATGCCGGTCACCTTCACCCCGCCGCCGGGGCTGAGCGAGCCCTGGCCGCCGAGGGAGCTGGTGAGCACCGACAGGCGGCTGAACCCCGGGGTGTTGACGTTGGAGGTGTTCTGCCCGGTGATCGACAGGCCGATCTCCGAGGCGCGCACGCCGCTGTAGGCGATCTGCGTCAAATTGCTCACGACTGCTTCCCTTTGGGCTGAAGGCGGATCGGTTGGGCGAAGGCGGCGGACAATGCCTGGTGTTGCCTGCCCTGCTGCTGATAGGCGACCGGTTCGGCCGCCGGCTTAAGCGGCGCCGGCGCTGCGGCCTGGCCGCGGCGATCGAGGTCGTCGAGGATGCCGCGGGTGTAGCGGCGGGTTTCCTCGAAGGGGATGCGTTCGATCCAGGCCTCGCCGCTGATCTCGCCGCGGCGCGGGTCGCCGTTGCTCTTCAGCCACTCGTCCACCCGGCCGGGGCCGGCGTTGTAGGCGGCCAGGGCCAGGGCGCGGTGGCCGTCGTAGCGCTGCAGCATCTCGTCGAGGTAGGCGCTGCCGAGTTGGCGGTTGTAGGCGCCGTCCTGGGTCAGGCGCTGCGGGTCGAACTCCAGGCCCAGCTTGGCGGCCATTTCCCGCGCGGTGTCGGGCATCAGCTGCATCAGGCCGCGGGCGCCCTTGGGCGAGACGGCGGCGACGTCGCCGGCGGATTCGTGGTCGATCAGGCTGTCCACCAGTTCGCCGAAGGCCGCGCTGCCGCGTTGCCAGAGCCGCCCGGCGGCCTGCACGCCACGCTGCCAGTCGGCCGCCACGGCCTGCTGCAGGCTGCGCGGCAGGCCCAGCTGGTCGCCGCCGGCCAGCGCCTCGCCGCGGCTGTCGGAGTCGTGGCCGGAAAGCTGGCGCACCAGCAGCGCGGCGATGCCGGTCTGCTTGCGCTCGGCCAGGTTGTCGGCGAGCACGCCGTCGTAGAAGTCGCGCATGGTGTCCAGGTCGCGGCTGCGGCCGATGCCGCCGGCCGAGAGCACGTCGCCGGCCTTGCGCATCTGCTTGAGGATCTGCTGCAGGAACAGCGCCTCGAACTGCTCGGCGGCCGCCTCCAGGCGCGCCTGGGGGTTGCCGTCCTGGCCGCGCGCGGCGTTCAGCGCGGTGGGGAGTGAAACGATGCTCATGCGCGCGCCCTAGATGATGATGAGTTCGGCGTTCAGCGCGCCGGCCTTCTCCAGCGCCTGGAGAATGCTCATGACGTCGTCCGGGGTGGCGCCGAGGCTGTTCACGGTGTCGATGATGCCCTGCAGGCTGGCGCCCTCGGGCCAGCGGAACATCGGCTTCTTGTCCTGGGCGACGTTGACGTCGGACTGCGGCGTGACCGTGGTGCGGCCGCCGGAGAACGGCGCCGGCTGGCTGACCTGGGGGTTCTCGCTGATGGTCACGGTGAGGCTGCCGTGGGACACCGCGGCGGCCTTCACCCGCACGCCCTGGCCGATGACCACGGTGCCGGTGCGGCTGTTGAACACCACCTTGGGCCGTTCTCGGCCTTCCTGCACCTCCACGCCTTCGAGCAGGGCCATGAAGCTGGTGCGCTGGTTGGCCGAGACCGGCGCGCGCACGCTGACCTTGGTGCCGTCCAGGGCCTGGGCGCTGCCGGCGCCGAGCAGGTTGTCCAGCGCGGTGACGATGTGCGCGGCGGTCTGGAAGCTGGGCTGGCGCAGGTTGAGCATGATGTCCGGGCGGCTGGCGAAGTCGCTGGGGATCATCCGTTCGATGGTCGCGCCGTTGGGGATGCGCCCGCCGTTGGCGGTGTTGATGGTCACGCTGGAGCCGCTCTGGCCGCTGGCGTTGAGGCCGCCCACGGCCACCGCGCCCTGGGCCAGGGCATAGGTTTCGCCGTCGATGCCGCGCAGCGGCGTGAGCAGCAGCTGGCCGCCGCGCAGGCTCTTGGCGTCGCCCAGCGAGGACACGGTGACGTCCACCGTCTGCCCGGGGCTGTACGAGGGCGGCACTTCGGCGGTGATGCTCACCGCGGCGACGTTCTTCAGCTTGGGGTCGATGTTGGCCGGCAGGTTGACGCCGAACTGCTTGATCATGTTCACCACCGACTGGCTGGTGAACTTCACCTGGGTCTTGTCGCCGGTGCCGTCGAGGCCGACCACCAGGCCGTAGCCGATCAGCTGGTTGCCGCGGATGCCTTCCACGTCCACCAGTTCCAGCAGCGGCACGGCGTGACTCGCCAGGGGCCAGCAGAACAGCGTCAGCGGCAGCAGGTACTTCAGGATGGCTCGCATGACCGGCAGCGCCTCACAGCGGGAACAGAGGATGGGTGAAGAAGCGCGTCAGCCAGCCGGCCGAGTTGCTGTCGTTGAGCACGCCGCGCCCGGCGTAGGAGATGTTGGCGTTGGCGACGTTCTGCGAGGACACCTGGTTGTTGCGGTTGATGTCCTCCACCCGCACCAGGCCGGTGAGGCGGATGAACTCCGAGCCCTGGTTCAGGCGCAGATTCTTCTCGCCGCGGACCACCAGGGTGCCGTTGGGCAGCACCTGGTGCACGGTCACCGCGATGGCGCCGCGCAGGGAGTTCTGCTGCTCGCTCTTGGCGTCGCCCTTGAAGTCCCGCGAGCTGTCCGCCGAGCTTTCCAGGCGGTCGTAGCTGTGGCCGAGGATGGTGGGGATGCCAATGCCCAGGCTGGAACTCTTGTCGAAGCTGGTGCCGGCGCTCTTGCTCGACTGCGTCTGCTCCTCCAGCACCACGGTGAGCACGTCGCCCACGCGCAGGGCGCGCTGGTCCTGCACCAGGCCGCCGTAGTAGCCGGGGCGGTACAGCCCACCGCCGGTGGTGGGCGGCAGGCTGTAGTCGAGGGTCGGCGGCTGGTAGGCGCTGGAGTCCTCGTCCGGGAGCATTTCGTTGAAGCTCGCGCAACCGCCCAATAGCAGCAGGGCGAGCAGCGTCGGCAGGCGGCTCATGGCGGTCATACGGTCTGGTTGAGGAACTGCTGCATGCCGGAGGCGGCGTCCAGCACCTTGGCGTTGGCCTCGTAGGCGCGCTGGATGGCGATCATGTTGACCATGGCCTCCACCACCTGCACGTTGGAGCCTTCCAGCACGCCCTGCTTGAGGGTGCCCAGGCCGTCTTCGCCGGGCACGCCTTCCACCGGCTGGCCGCTGGCCACGGTCTCGCGGTAGAGGTTGCCACCCAGGGCCTCCAGGCCCGCCGGGTTGGTGAAGTTGACCAGGGTGATCTGGCCCAGCTGGGTCGGCTGCGTCTCGCCGGCCATGATGGCGGTGACGGTGCCGTCGCTGCCCACGGTGAAGCTGCTGCTGCCGGCCGGCACCTCGATGTTGGGGATCAGCGGCAGGCCCTGGGCGTTGACCACCACGCCGTCGGAGTTGAGCTGCAGCTGGCCGTTCTCGGTGTACAGGGTGTCGCCGTTGGGCGCCTCCACCTGGAAGAAGCCGCGGCCGACCACGGCCAGGTCCATCGGCTGGCCGGTGGTCTGCATGCTGCCTTCGGTGAACACCTTCTGCGTGCCGGCCACGCGCACGCCGCTGCCCAACTGGATGCCCGAGGGCACGGTGTTGACCTGGTCGGCCTGGGCGCCGGGCTGGCGGTCGATGGAATAGAACAGGTCCTCGAAGACCACCCGGTCGCTCTTGAAGCCGGTGGTGTTGACGTTGGCCAGGTTGTTGGCCACCGCCGACAGCGCGGTGTCCTGCGCGGCCAGGCCGGTCTTGCTCACCCACAGTGCCGAACTCATGCGGTATCTCCTTCGCGGGCCGCGCGCGGCGCGGCCGGGTTGTACGGGGCGCGTCAGTCGCGCAGCAGGCGGTCGCCGGCGGACGCCATGTCCTCGGCGGCCTTCATCATCTTCACCTGGGTCTCGAACATGCGGTTCAGGCTCATGGTCGCGGTGAGCTGGTCGATCGACGACACGTTGCTCGCCTCCAGGTAGCCGCTGACCAGGCGCACGTTGTCGGCGGCCTCGGCCGGCTGGCCGTCCTTGCGCACCAGCAGGCCGGCGGCGTTCTTCTGCAGCTCGGCGGCCGGGGCGTCGACCAGCTTGATGCGGTCCACCTCGGTCATCAGGTAGTCGCCGCGGGGCATCACCGAGACGGTGCCGTCCTCGCCGATGTTCACGCTGTCGTACTCGGGCAGGACGATCGGGCCGCCCTCCCCCAGCACCTGGCGGCCGTTGATGGTCAGCCGCCCCTCGCTGTCGACGACCATGCTGCCGTGGCGGGTGTAGGCCTCGCCCTCGCCGTCCCGCAGGGCGATCAGGCCCTGGCCGCGGATGGCGAAGTCGAGGTCGCGGCCGGTCACCGTGAGGGTGCCGGGCGCCATGTCGACGCCGTTGTTCTCCAGGCGCGCCAGGTGCCGGCTGTCGTAGCCGTAGCCGCTCACATCCACGGCGCTAACGCGCTCCATGTCGGCGCGGAAGCCCGGGGTGTTGGCATTGGCCAGGTTGTTGGCGCGCACCTGCAGCGACTGCAGGGTGCGGCTGGCGGCGCTCATCGCGGTATAGGCCAGGCGGTCCATGGGTCAGCCTCAGACGGCGCCGAACAGCGCTTGGGTGAGTTCCTTGTCGGTGGTCAGCACCTTGGTGTTGGCCTGGTAGTTGCGCTGGCCTTCCATCAGGCTCACCAGTTGCGCGGTGAGGTCGACGTTGGAGCCTTCCAGCGCGCCGGCCACCAGGTCGCCGAACTGGCCGCCGCCGGGGGCGCCCACCAGCGGGCCGCCGGAGGCCGAGGTCTCGGTCCAGGCGGTGCCGCTGACCGCGCGCAGGCCCTCGGGGTTGACGAAGCTGGCCAGCACCACCTGGCCCTGCAGCAGGCGCTGGCCGTTGCTGTAGTTGACGTAGACCATGCCGTCCTCGTCGACGGTCAGGCCGGTCTTGTCGCCGGAGGCATAGCCGGAGGCCTTGTTGGTGGTGACGGCGAAGTCGGAGCCGTACTGGGTGGTGCCGGTGTAGTCGACGTTGATCGCCAGGGCGTTCACGCCGCCGGCCAGGCCGCCGACGTTGAGGGTGAAGGGCGCGCTGGGCGAGGTCAGCATGCCGGCGCTGTCGAAGCTCAGCGCCTGGGTGCCCACGGCGTTGCCGTCGGCGTAGTAGTGGCTGGTCCAGGTGTTGTCGCCAGTCTTCACGAAGTACTGCGTCAGGGTGTGTTCCTTGCCCTGGGAGTCATAGACCTTGGTGGTGTAGGTGGAGTTGTAGGTGGAGGCGTCGGCCGGGTCGAAGGCCAGGGCCGGCACTTCGCCGTCGGCGTCGAGGTTGGCGACGAAGTCCAGGCTGTCGGTGGCCTTGGCCGGCAGGCTGGCGGTCTTCACCTGCAGGTCGCCGAGCACGCCGGCCTGCAGGTTGCCGGCGGCGTCCACCGAGTAGCCCTGCAGGCGCTGGCCGGAGGCGTTGACCATGTAGTTGGCGTTGTCGGTGTTGAACACCCCGGCGCGGGTGTACTGGGTCTCGCCGGTGGCGCTCTTGACCATGAAGAAGCCGGCGCCGGAGATGGCCAGGTCGAGGTTGCGGCTGGTGTTGGTGAGGCTGCCGCCGAGGCTGATGCTCTGGGTGCTGCCCAGCACTTCCACGCCCATCGCCTGGCTGTCGGCGTAGACGCTGCCGAACTCTGTGCGCGAGGACTTGAAGCCGACGGTGCCGACGTTGGCGATGTTGTTGCTGACGGTGTCCAGCTGCTCGCTGACGGCGTTCAGCCCGGTCAGGGAAATATTGAAACTCATCGGGGTTCTCCTGGGCGGGATCAGGCAGCCGCGCTGCCGAATTCGACGATGTTGTAGAAGGGCACGGAACCGGCGCCCTCGACTTCCAGTACCGGGCCGCTTTCGCTGACGCGCACGTGGCTGACCTTGCCGCCGACCTCAACCTTGGGATTCTCGCCGCTGCTGGTCTCGACCTCGACGCCGTACTTGCCCGGCGCCAGGCCGAGCTTCTGCGGGTCGACGCTGAAGGCCACGCTGCCGGCCTCCTGCGGGCCGAGGGCGAGCTTGGTCACCTCGCCGGTGGCGGCGCTGGTCAGCTTCAGGGTGGTGCTGGTGGAGGCGTGCTCCAGCTGCACCTGGCCGTCGACCACGGCGTCGTCCAGCTGCAGGCTGTCCACCGAGACCATCACCTTCTGCCCCACCAGACCGGCGGCGGTGAGGTTCTGCAGGTTGTCGGCGAGCACCAGGCTGTTCTTCTGGATGGTGTTGAGGTTCTCCAGGCTCTGCACCTGGGACAGCTGCGAGTACTGGTTGACGAACTGGGTGCTGTCCACCGGGTCGGTCGGGTCCTGGTACTGGATCTGCGCGACCATCAGGGTGATGAAGTTGTTCTGCAGCTGCGACACGTCGGTCAGGTTGACGCCGACGCTGTCACCGCCAGTGCTGCTGCCGCTGGCGGAGTTGGTGCCGTTGACGCTGCTGGTCATGACTGTTCTCCCAGCTTCAGCAGGCCCTGCTGCATGCTGCGTACGCGGTTGAGGACGTCGACGCTGGTCTCGAAGCTGCGGGTGGCCGACATCATGTCGGTCATTTCCTCGATCTCGTTGACGTCCGGGTAGTAGACGTAGCCGTCGCGGTTGGCCAGCGGGTTGTTCGGCTCGTAGCGGCGCTGCGGCTCGGTGCCGGAAGTCACCACGTCCAGCACCTGCACGCGGGCGCCGCCCATGCCGGCGTCGCGCACCAGTTCGTCGTTGCCGTAGACGGCGGCGAACATCGGCTTGCGCGCCTTGTACGCGGCATCGGCGCTGGAGGCGGCGGAGTCGGCGTTGGCCAGGTTGCTGGCCACGGTGTTCAGGCGCACGGTCTGCGCGGTCATCGCGGAACCGGCGATGCGGTAGATGGAGTCCAGTGCCATGCTCAACGTCCTTCGATGGCCTGCTTGAGGCCGCGGAACTTCATGCCGAGGAAGGTCAGGCTGGTCTGGAAGCCCATGGCGTTGCGGGCGAACTCCGACTGCTCCACGCCCTGCTCGACGGTGTTGCCGTCTTCCGACGGCTGGTTGGGGATGCGGTACTTCAGCTGCGCGTCGTCATCGGCGAAGGCCAGGCCGGCGTCCTCGGCCTGCGGGTCGAGGCGGCGCATCTCGCCGGCGAAATCGATATCGCGGGCGAGAAAGCCCGGGGTGTCCTGGTTCGCCAGGTTGGCGGCGAGGATTTCGCTGCGCTGGGTGCGCACCTGCAGCGCACGCACGTGCACGGCGAGGGATTCTTCTACCCGTATGCTCATCGGTGGCTGTCTCCGGCCTGACTCTTGCTGGCGTCCCCTTCAGCAGGAACCGTGCCTAACTTGAGAACAGCGAGCGAAGCCTTGATTTCACTGACCTCCAGCCCACACCGCCAGCCCCCGGTCGCCCCCCGGCTTCCGCTTTCGCGTCGCCTGGCGGGCCGGGGCGGAAAAAGCCTTTCCGCCCTTTTCCTGGTCCTCGCCGCCGGCCTGGCCAGCCCCATGTGCGAGGCCGCCGGCGAAGCCCGCGCGCAGGTCGAACAGGCGGTGAGCGCGCAACTGGATGCGCAACTGCGTGAAGAAGCCCGGCGCAACGGCTGGCAGGGCCTGCGCAGCCAGTTCAGCCACGAACTGCTCGGCAGCCTGCCGCCAGCGCCCTGCAGCCAGCCGCTGCAACTGCAAAGGCGCAGCGACGAACCCTCGGCCCTGGCCCGCCAGCGCTACGAAGTCCGCTGCGCGGACGGCGCCGGCTGGGCGGTGACGGTCAGCAGCCAGGCCGACGTCTTCCTGCCGGTGCTGGTGACCGCCGCCATCATCGACCGCGGCCAGGTCCTGGGCGCCGGCGACCTGAAGCTGCAAGCGCAGAACATCGCACGCGCCCACCACGGCTTCTTCACCCGCCCCGAACAGGTCATCGGCCAGGGCGCGCGCCGCCGCCTGCGCGCCGGCCAGCTGCTCACCCCGCAGGTGCTCAGCGGCGCGCAACTGGTCAAGCGCGGCCAGCAGGTCCGCATCAACGCCAGCCGCGACGGCATCCAGGCCAGCACCCCGGGCCAGGCCCTGGCCAACGGGCAGCAGGGCGAAGTGATCAAGGTGCGCAACCTGAGCAGCGAGAAGGTGATCCAGGCGCGGGTGATCGAGACGGGGGTGGTCAGCAGCACGTTCGAATGAACGAGCGCCGGCCCTGCCGGCGATTCGCGCGCAGGGCGCGCTCCTACAGGGGAATGACACGGGTGGGGCAGCGTAGGAGCGAATCTTATCCGCGAATCGCGCCGATGGTTTCGGCTATCGCGGACAAGGTCCGCTACGGGGGAGGAATACCGTGCCCCCCGGCAATCTGTAGGAGCGGGCCCTGCCCGCGATTCGCGCGCAGGGCGCGCTCCTACAGGGGAATGACACGGGTGGGGCAGCGTAGGCGGATCTTATCCGCGAATCGCGCCGGGACGTCCGGTCATCGCGGACAAGGTCCTACGTCCGTGCGTCCCTGGTGCGGCCGGAGCAGTTGCCTTGTCGATCGCGCCGAGGTGCTCTTCGTAGGAGCGAGCTTGCTCGCGAACAGGTCTGTTGCAGGGCTCATTCGCGAGCAAGCTCGCTCCTACGAAAAGCCGTGCTTCCCTGGAATTGTAGGAGCGGGCCCTGCCCGCGATGCCCTCTTCCCGCCTCCCGCAAGAATTTCTCGAATCGGCCCTTAAGCCCTTTTCCATCCCGGTCGCCCTACCCCTTCAGCAGGCGATCAAAGCCGGCTTTACACAAGCCCAATCCGAGGATTCATTCCATGGCTCTGTCGATCCATACCAACTATTCCGCCCTGACCACCCAGACCAACCTGAACAAGACCAACGCCAAGCTGGCCACCAACCAGCAGCGCCTGGGCACCGGTTACCGCGTGAACAGCGCCGCCGACGACGCCGCCGGCCTGCAGATCGCCACCCGCCTGGACGCCCAGTCCCGCGGCATGGCCGTGGCCACCCGCAACGTCAACGACTCCGTGTCCCTGCTGCAGACCGCCGAAGGCGCCTTCAGCGAAATGACCGACATCGTCCAGCGCATGAAGGACCTGGCCACCCAGTCCTCCAACGGCACCAACAGCTCCAAGGACCAGGACTCCATGCAGTCCGAGTACGACGAGCTGGGCAAAGAGCTGGCCAACATCATGAAGAACACCAGCTACGCCGGCGACAAGCTGTTCAGCGACGGCACCAAGGTCGACGGCAGCGACGGCAAGTTCTCCGCCGCCATCAACTTCCAGATCGGTGCCAGCAGCGCCGAGACGCTGGAAGTGAACGCCTCCAGCAACCTGACCGACGTCGCCACCAAGCTCAGCGACATCTCCTCGGTCTACGCCGCCAGCGGCGCAGCCACCGCCGCCAGCGGCAGCGAACTGAGCGCGGCCAACGCCAACGGCATGATCGACAAGCTGAGCACCGCCCTGGACAGCATCGGCACCCTGCGCGCCCAGTTCGGCGCCAACATTAACCGCCTGAACCACACCGCCAACAACCTGGCCAACATGAAGGACAACACCGACGTGGCCAAGGGCACCATCATGGACGCCGACTTCGCCTCCGAATCGGCCGCCATGACCAAGAACAGCATGCTGATGCAGTCCGGCATCTCCATGCTCAAGCAGGCCGGCCAGATGCCGGGCATGGTCATGTCCCTGCTGGGCTGATCCGCCCCGCGCAACTGACCGAAAGCAAACGCCCCGACCCGTTCGGGGCGTTTGCCGTTGGGGCCGGGGAATCCGGCGACGCGAGTGGAATTAGCAATCTGTCAAGCAAGAAAGGTATAGAAATGGGACTTGTCTCTACATTTTATTGACGCCAGAATGTCGTCCCTCTTCATCAGAACCGATACGAATTCGTACAGGGACAGGCCGCCAGACGCTTCATGGACATGATTCAGATCACGCCCGTCGCCGAC
The DNA here is from genome assembly GCF_022760135.1 of Pseudomonas sp. M1. NCBI lineage: Bacteria > Pseudomonadati > Pseudomonadota > Gammaproteobacteria > Pseudomonadales > Pseudomonadaceae > Pseudomonas > Pseudomonas sp. M1. The sequence goes on along the minus strand of NZ_CP094343.1, from coordinate 2,890,434 downwards.
GCCCGCCCCCTTCCCGCCCGCCTCATCCGTACCGGCCTGGCCGACGGTTGCCTCGCCCACTTCCAGCCCGAGCTGTACCAGTTGGTGCTGCAGCGCGAGGGTTTCGAGGAAAAGGTCGAGCTGGGCTTCTCCGGCAGCCGCCTGCTCGAACGCCTGCTGCGCGAACCCGGCGAGGTGGTGGCGCGCGACGAATTGCTGGCCCACGCCTGGAGCGACCGGGTGGTCGGCCAGGGCAGCCTCAACCAGCAGATCTACACGCTGCGGCAGATACTCGGCGACGAGAAGCGCCGCGAGATCATCCAGACCCTGCCGCGCCGCGGCTACATGCTCAACCCGCGCTTCGCCGTGCGCGCACCGGTCGAAGCCGAGGACGCGCCCCTCCCCGATCAGGAACCGGCCCCGGCCGCCATGCCCGCCACCCCGCCGCTGCGTCCGGCCCGCCGCTGGCGCAGGCCCGAGCTGCTGGCCGTGGCGGCGCCGCTGCTGCTGGTCGGGCTGGCCCTGGCCGCCACGCTGCACTATGCCCTGCAGCGAACCCAGGACCTGCGCGCGGACCTGGACATCGGCAACAAGCATTTCACCTATTTCGATGCGCGCGCCCAGGGCCTGGCCCAGCTGCGCGAGCGCACCGGCGCCCTGAGCGCGCGCCTGGCCGCGCTGAGCGAGCAGCCCGCGCAATTCACCCTGTCGCGCCATGCCGGCTTCTACGAAGTGGCCTGCAGCAGCGCCCAGGCCTCCACTCGCCTGCTGCTGATCCACCAGGACCAGCTCGCCCGCCTGGGCGACGAGCAACTGCGGAGCTGCCTGCCATGAAGCGTCTGCACCTGCTCGCCGGCAGCGCAATGCTGAGCCTGGGCCTGTTCAGCGGGATGACCGCCACCTGGCTCAACTACCGCTCCGCCAGCGAGTTCGACGGCCGCTACCGCAGCAGCGGCCAGCTGATCCTCGCCGACGGCCGCGTCCTGCGCCTGGAGCACAGCCTGCTGCTGCGCGACGGCCGCTTCTATGCGGTGACGCGCCAAGGCGATACCGTGCAGAAGACCTCCGGCCACGTCGAGTCGGGCTTCCTCGACCACCTGCGCCTGCGCGTGGAAAAGAGCGAGCTGGCCGAACTGCAGCAGGCCGCGCAGCTGGACAACGAGCTGCTGTTCAACCTGCTCTACGGCAGCGACAACGACAGCGTGCTCAACCTGCAGCCCCACGGCGACTGCCTGTTAGCCGAGGAAACCCGCCAGCTCTATTGTACCGAGCGCTTCGCCGGCGAACCTTGAGAACCTATCCACGATCTGCTGCGCGTCGGCATAACTGCGTTAAAAACAGGCGAGTGATGCTCATTTAGCGGACTAAACTCGAACGCGAGCCCGATGCCTCCCTCGCCTGTTTGACTCGCTGCGCTCGCCCTTCGGCTGTTACTCCCGCTGGTCGTTGCGCCTTGTTCTGCTCTAGCTCGCGAGATCGTGAACAGGCTCTAAAGAACCATCAAGGCTTGGCCGCAGAGGCCCCCTGCCCACCACTGAACTTCGCCCCCTCGGAACCAACCTGCACACGCGCCTGTTCGTCGCTGAACAACTGGCGGTACAACTGCTCGGCGCTGTCGGTCAGCAGCAGCAGTTCGATGCGGCGGTTGGCGCCGTTCTGCGGGTCCTCCGGCAGCAGCGGCATGCCGTCGGCCTGGGCGGTCACCTGGAGCACGTTGTTCGCCGGCAGGCCGGCATCCACCAGCACGTTGCGCGCTTGCAGGGCGCGGTCGCCGGAGAGATTCCAGTTGTTGTAGCCGTTGGCCCCGCGGTAGGGCACGGCATCGGTGTGGCCGCTGAGGATCAGGCGGTTGTCGACCTTCGCCAGCACGCCGCCCAGGGCCGCCAGCAGTGTGCGGAAATGTGGATCGAGGATGGCGCTGCCGCGGGGGAACATGAAGCGCTTGGGGTCGTCCTTGATCAGCACGCGCAGGCCCTGGGGCACCACCTTGACCTCGATGTTGGCCAGCGCGTCGGTCTGTGCGGACACCGCGCGGATCAGCGCCGCCAGCTCCTGCAGGTCGACGCTGGAATCGTAGTGGCGCGGCTCGCTGCCCTCGCCCGGCTGGCTGCCGTCGACGCTGGCGCGGGTGCCCTCGGGCGTGCGCGGCGGGTTCTGCGGCTGCACCGGCATGGGCAGGCCGTCCAGTTCCACCGGCGTGCGGCTGGAGCCGTCGAACACCCCGGCGCCGCCGTCCACCAGCGGGTTGCTCTGCAGGTCGCCCACCGCCGGGTTCTGCACCACGCTGCGCGGCTGCACGATCCACAGCACCATGAACAGCGCCATCATCGCCAGGGTGAAGTCGGCGAAGGCCACCTTCCAGGCGGAGCTGTGCTCCTCGGCGTGGCCCTTCTTGCCGCGCCGCTTGATGATGACTTCGTGGGGCTGCTCGCCACGCTTCCTCATGCCGCTTCCCTTTCATCCTCGTACTGGTTGACCCAGGTCTCGAGCTGGCGGAAGGCCGGCTTGACGTCCTGCTCGATCAGCTTGCGCCCGGCGTCCACCGCCAGCAGCGTGGGCTTGCCGGCGACGTGGGCGACCAGGGTGGTGCGCACGCATTCCAGCGCCGAGAGTTCGGTCTTCACCCGCTGGGCCATGGCGTTGGACAGCGGGTCGAGCAGGCAGTAGCAGAAGAAGATGCCGAGGAAGGTGCCCACCAGCGCCGCGGCCACATGGGCGCCCACCTCGCCGATGGTGCCGCCGATGCTGCCCATGGTGATGATGATGCCCATGATCGCCGCCAGGATGCCGAAGCCGGGCATGGCCTCGCCGACCTTGTGCAGCGACTTCGACGGCTGCAGCAGGGCGTGCTCCATGGCGTCCAGCTCCTGTTCGAGGAAGCCTTCCAGCTCGTGGGCGCTGATCTTGCCCATGGCCATCAGGCGGAAGTTGTCGGCGATGAAGGCCATCAGGTTCCTTTCCTGGAGGATCAGCGGGTAGCGGGCGAACAGCTCACTCTGCTCCGGCTCCTCGATGTGCTCGTCGAGCACCTTCAGGCCGCCCACCTCGACCATCTCCAGCAGCTGGTAGAGCAGCATCAGCAACTGGCGCTGGAACTCCTCGCCGCGGCGCTTGTAGACGAACACGCCCTTGACCTGGGAAAGCATCTCCAGCAGCACTTCGCGCGGGTTGGCCACCACCAGGCTGCCCAGGCCGGCGCCGAGGATGATGACCACCTCGGCCGGCTGCCAGAGCACGCCCATGTCGCCGTTGGCCATGGCGTAGCCGCCCAGGACGCAGGCGACGATGATCAGCGCGCCTATGACTTTCTGCATGATTCAGCTTCTCTCGCTCAGGTAGCGGCAGGCCTTGTTCAGTGCCTGCTTGCTCAGTTGACAGACCCGGGCGTCGCTCACGTCGAGCACCAGGGCGATTTCCTTCAGGCTCAGCTCGTGCTGGTAGTACAGCGTCAGCACCAGGCGCTCGCGCTCGTTGAGCTGCGCCAGGGCCTGGGCCAACATGCGCTCGCGCAGCACTCGCGCCTCCAGCGCCGACTCGCCGTCCACCAGGTTCTCCAGGCCTTCGCCGAGCAGCGCGTCGAGGCTCTCGATAGCCTCGCAGGCCTCGGCCTGCAGGTAGTCCTGGTAGGCGCGCTCGTCGAGCCCGGTGTGGGCGAGGATTTCCTTGTCCGTGGGCACCCGTCCCAGGCGCCGGGCCAGCTCGCGGATGCCGTCGCGCACCTTGTGCGCCTGCAGCCGCACCTGGCGCGGACGCCAGTCCTGGCGGCGCAGCTCGTCGAGGATGGCGCCGCGGATGCGCAGCACGGCGAAGCCGGCGAACTGCTCGTCGGGCGTGCCGTAGCGGCGCAGGCTTTCCAGCAGGCCCATCAGGCCGATCTGCTCCATGTCCTCGCGGTCCAGCACCTGGTTGGCCTGCAGCGACAGCTGGCTGACCACCCGCCGCACCAGCGGCAGGTAGCGCATCAGCCATTGCTGCTCGGCGCCCGGGGCGAAGGCCGGGTGGCCCGCCTCGGCGGGGTTGCGGTAGTCGAGGGCGCAGTGGGCGTTCATGGGCGGGCCCCTATTGCACGATCAGCTTGCTGACCAGCACGTGCTGGAAGGGCGCGGCCACCTTGCGCGTGGCGAAGTCGGCCAGCAGCACCTGCTCCAGCTCGCCCTGCAGCGCCGGGATGCTCTTGCCGCGCAGCTGCTCGTAGGTCAGCGCGGACAGGTGCGCCACCGCCGAGTTGCGCACCACGGGGTCGATCTGCTGCAGCTTCTTCTGCTCGGTGCCCAGCTCGGCCTGCAGCACCAGGTCAAGCACGAAGTAGTGCTCGCGGCCATCGCTGCCCGGCAGGCTGACGATGATCTTGTTGACCGGGAAGAACTCGTATTCGCCCGGCGCTTCCTCTTCCTGCGCCGCGTCCTGCCCGGCGCCGGCCGCCTCGCCGGCCTTGGCCTGGGCGGCCAGCAGCGGGCGCGCCAGGTACCAGGTGCCGGCCACGCCACCGGCGGCGATCAGCAGATTCAGAACAGTGAACAACAACATGATGCGGCGCATCGTCATGACGGTTTCCCGATCCTCGGTTTGCATTGATTGCCCGGCGCTAGACGGTGACCAGCACGTCGCCCGGGCGGCGTGCGTCGTCCGGCGCCGCTTCGGGTTCCAGAACTGCCGCGCGGCTCGGCGCATCGTCCAGCCAGGGCGCCGGGCGTCCCTGCTGGGCCTGTTGCTGTTGCGCCTGCTGCTGGCCGGCGCGGCCGTCGGAGACCTGCACCTCCACCGGCTGCTGGCTGGCCCCGGCGATGTCCTGGCGCAGGCGTTCGGCGCCCTGCTGCAGCAGGCGCGCGACGTCGCCCTGGGCGGCGTGGATCTGCACCGTCAGGCCGGCGTTGTCCCGGCTCAGGTAGATCTCCAGGCGCCCCAGCTCCGGCGGGTCCAGGCGGATGGCGGCGCTCTGCTGGTTGTGCCGCAATTGCAGTTCGACGTTGTCGCGCAGGGCATTGAGCAACTGTTCGCCCCAGCGCTCGGCCGGCGCCTGCAGGTTCAACTGGCGCTCGGGCACGTGGCTGGCCGGCAGCGGCTGGGCATCGTTCGCCACGGCCGGGGCGTTCGCCTGCACCGACGCAGCGCTCGGCTGCGCCTGGCCGGCAAGCTTGTCGAGCTGGCTGCGCAGCAGTTCGTCGCCGGCGCTTTCGGTATTCGCCGGCGGCGCTTCCTCGGCCTTGGCCGGCAGCGCCAGGCTCGGCAGCGGCTGGCCCTGGGCCGGCGTCGGCGCGGCCTCGACCACGCCCTGGGGCAATTGCGGCAGCGGCAGGTTGGCGGGCAAGCCACGGGATATCGGGGCGCTCGCGGCATCGCCGGCCTGTCCGGCATCGCGGGCCTGCAGTGTCACCTCGCGCTGGCCGAGCATGCTGGCCAGCCATTGCTCGGCGCCCGGCAAGGCGCCCAGGCTCGGGTCGGGCTGCGGTTGTGCGTCCTGCGATACGGCCGGGTCGGCGGGGGTCGATGGCGTTTCCGCCGGCGCCTCGGCCGCTTCCGCGCCCTTGGCCAATTGCGCGGCGAAGGCCGGCAGCACCTCGCCCGCCGCCTCCGAGCCCCTGGCGGCAACACCTTCGGCCATCTGCCCGGCGCCCATGGCGGCCACGGCCGGCAGGGGCGCGTCCTTGCCCGGCGCGGCGTCCGCGGCCAGGCGGCTGTTCAGCTGCAACACTGTCATCTCCCGGCCAGCAGGCGGTCTATCTGCATGTAGGCGGAGCGTCCTTCGGCGTACTCCAGGTGGCTCGCCAGCAACTGGCGCAGGCGCTCCACCTCCTGCGCGCAGGCGCGCCGCGCCTGCTCGTGCAACTGCTGCAAACGGCGCTTGGCCTCCATGCCGGCGGCGTCCAGCGAGGGGCCGGCGGCCAGGCGTTCGAGCAGCGCGCGGATGGCGCCGTCGACCTCGCCCAGGTTCGCCCACTCGCCGCGCGCCAGCACCTCGCCCAGGCGCGCGTGGAGGCTGCGCAGCGCGTGCACGCGCGGGTCAGCCACGGGCGGCATGGACACCGGCCCAGCCTTCGCGCAGGGTGCCGAGCAGGCCGGCCACCTCGTCCAGGCCCTCCAGCGACAGGTTCACGCTGACGTCCGAGAGGCGGTAGATGCAGTAGTCGTAGAGCCGCGCCAGGTCCTGCACCACCTGCCCGCCGGCCTCGTAGTCGAGGGCGCTGGACAGGCCGTTGAGGATGTTCATGCACTTGTCCAGGGAGCGGCCCTTGTGCTGGAAGCGCTTGGCCTCGATATGCCCGCGGGCGCGGGCCAGTTCGTCGAGCAGGCCGTCGAACAGCACCAGCACCAGCTCGTAGGGCGACGCCGCGGCGGCGCGCGCCTCCAGGTCCGTGGTGCGGTAGCTGTCGTAGCCTTCGTTCATCGAATAGGTCATGTGAACATGCTGGAGGTCTGGTCCATGGAATTCATGACTTGCATGAGGTTGGTGTACTGCTTGAGGTAGCGCGCGTACGAGTTGTTGTAGCGCGTCTGCAGGTCGTCGAACTGGTCGTCGATGTCGGCCAGCTTGTCGTTCAGGCTGTTCACCCGCGAGGTCAGCAGGCCGCTGGTGGAGCTGGTGTAGGTCTTGAGCGCACTGCTCAGGCTGTCGATCAGGTTGCCCTTGTCGCTGAACAACTGCTCGAAGCCGTCGGCGTTCTGCGCCAGGGCCTTCTCCAGCTTGCTGCTGTCGAGGGTCAGCTTGCCGCTGCTGTCGGCGCTGACGCCGTAGCCGATCAGGTTGACGCCGCCGAAGCTGGTGCGGATCAGGCCGTTGACCGCCGACTTGATCGCCTGCACCGCCGAGTCTCCGGCCAGCGCGCCGCGGGTTGTGCTGCCGCTGCCGCTGGCGGTCAGCGTGCCGATGCTGCTCATCAGGGTGTTGTAGGCATCCAGGAAGCCCTGCAGCTTCTTGGTGGTGGCGTCCTTGTCGCGGCCGATGTCGAGGCTCAGCGGCGCCTCGGCCGGGTCGCTGACCTTGGTGAAGGTCAGGCTCACGCCGTCGATGGCCTTGTCGAAGGTGTTGCTGGCGTTGCGCAGCTCGATGCCGCCCTGCCCGCCCAGGTAGACGATGGCGTCTTGGGCGCTGGAAAGCTGCTTGCGGGCATCGATGGAGCCCTGCATCGCGGCATTGCTGCTGGACAGAGTGATGGCCTGGTCCTCGCCGCTCTCGTCGCTGGTCAGCACCAGGTTCACCGCGCCGTCGCTGCGCACCAGGGTGGCCTTGACCCCGGTGTTGTCGGAAGCGCCGTTGATGGCCGAAGCCAGGGCGCTGAGGCTGGTGATGCCGCTCATGTCGATCCTGAAGCTGTCGCTGCCCTGGCCGATGGTCAGCTCGCCGCTGCCCAGGTCGCCATCGCTCAGGCCCTGCAGGGCCACCTGGTCCTTGGTCGCCAGTTGCTTGACGAAGAACTGGTAGCTGCCGGAAACCGCGGTGGAGCCGACGCTGGCGGTGGCATAGCCCTCGGCGCTGAAGGTGGCGCTGTTGACCAGCATGTTGCTGGTGCTGCTGGAACTGCTCTTGAGCCCACTGACCGCCGAGGAAAAGGTGCTCAGCGCCGACTTCAGCTGGGTGACCGCGGACAGCTCGCTGTTGTAGCTGGTCTTGTTGCGGTTCAGCCGCGTCTGCGATGCCTGGATGTCGTACTGGGCCAGCTGGGTCGCCATCTGCTGGACGTAATCGGAATCTATGGTTGCCATGGTCGGGTACCCCTTTGCGAGCCTGGGAGCAATATCGGTGCCAACGCCTGGAAGGCCCGTATTCCGGGCGTTGCGGGCAAAGGCGAGGTGAAAGGACGCTTCCGCACGGAGGAACCGGAAGCCGGGCCGGAAATGTCGTTTCCGCCTGGCGGTGCGGGAGGTGCTTTGCTTTCAAGGCGACCGTTGGGTCGGGTGGGTTAAGTGGGGGAAGGTTTTTCGAAGAGTGCAAACCGGTTACTCAGGTGCGCGGTGGATATTCCGCCCCCTCTCCCCAACCCTCTCCCTGAAGGGAGAGGGGGCTGTCCTCTGCGCGCTGCGGGTTCGGCGTGATCCTGTGACTGCAGTTTGCTCGCGAACCTTGTAGTCACTGGGTTATTCCCCTTCGGGCCAACGCAAGCGCTGTTCGCGATGGAGCCGCGTCCCGCGTTCGCGGGAATGACGGGGATGGTAAGGAGCATCAGGATGACTCCGGACTCTCCGGCAGCTCAGGACGGCCCCCTCTCCCTCTGGGAGAGGGCTGGGGTGAGGGTGCTTTTGATCGCGAGCAAGAACTAGGCGTCCCCCTCGCTCCTACGAAAAGCCCTTCGCCAGGCAAAAAAACGGCGCCCGAAGGCGCCGCGAGAGGAAAACCTCAATACTCCGGCGAATACACCCCGTGCCCGCCCTGCCCCGCCAGCAGTTGGCCGATGATCTCGTTGTGCATCGCCAGCAGGCGGCCGTTGCGTTCGTTGAGCAGGCGGCATTCTTCCACCTGCTCGGCCAGCGCCTGCCAGTCGCGCTGCAGGGCCTGGCGGCCGGCGCCGGGGAAGTGTTCGAGCAGGCGCTGCATGCCGGCGCGGCCGATGTCCAGGCCGAAGGCCTGGAGCACCTTGGCGCGGCGTTCGGCGCGTTGGCGCACGGCTTCCACCAGTTCGCCGATGCGGGTGTTGCTGCGGGCGATGGCCTCGCTGTCGCGGGCCAGCAGTTGGTCGTGCAGGTCCAGCAGTGCGCTGCGCAGGTACAGGTAGTCCGCGCGGTCGAGGCGGATGTCGGCCTCGATCAGTTGCAGCAGGCGGGCGCGTCTTTCGCTCATGCACCGCCGCCGTGGAAGTCGAGCATGCTGCGCGACAGCGCCTCGGGGTCGAGGGAGACTTCGCCGCGGGCCAGGGCGTCGCGGATCGCGGCGACCTTGTCCAGGTCCACTTCCGGCAGCGCGCCCAGGGTTTCCTGGACCTGCTCCAGCGGCAGCGCGCCGCTGCCGGCCGGCGCCTGGGCGGCGGGGCGCGCGGCTTCCTCGCGCGGGCTGCGCTGGGGTGCGGCGCTCTGCACGGGGGCGCCGATGACGGGCTTGAGTTGCCGGGTGATTTCCATGTTCGCGTCCAGAAAAAAGGGGTTCTACCGACCGACAGGCGACCGGCTCGGCGAAGAACTTAAATGCTGCCTCATGCGCCCTGGCTCCGCCACCAGCTCTGCGCCGCCAGGCCATCCTGGATCTTCTGCTCCTGGCGCGCCAGTTGCGTCTGCCATTGCTCCAGGCGCGATTCGATGACCTGCTCCAGCACCTTCTCGCCGCGCATGGCCTGCAGCAGCTCGCCCTGGATGCGCTCCAGGGTCTGCTCGGCCACCTCCAGCTCGCGCTTCTGCAGGGCCAGCATCCTGAACAGCGTGGCCTTGTACTGCTGCTGGTTGCCGCGCTGCAGCTCGGTGCTGGTGGGCACCACGAAGCCGCACAGGCGCGTCAGGCCGGTGATGTTGTTGCGGTAGCGCTGGCACAGGCCGCGCTGGTAGTTCACCCGGCCGAGCATCTCGCGCACGCGGTTGCTCCGCACGCTGGCCAGGCGGCGCAGGGTGTCGATCTGTTCCTTCATAGCCGCAGGGCCTGTTGCAGGTGGTCGAGGCTGGCGGCCAGGTCGGCGCCTTCGTTGACTTCCTGGCGCAGGAAGCGCTCCAGCGCCGGGGCCAGTTGCACGGCGCGGTCGGTGCGGGCGTCCAGGCCGGCGGTGTAGCCGCCCAGGGGGATGAGTTCGCGGATTTTCTCGTAGCTGCCGTGCAGTTCCTTGAACTGCCGCGCCGCGCGCAGGTGCGCCGGCTCGCCGACCTGGGCCATGCAGCGGCTGACCGAGGCGCCGATGTCGATGGCCGGGTAGTGGCCAACGTCGGCCAGCCGGCGCGACAGCACGATGTGGCCGTCGAGGATGGCGCGGGCGCTGTCGGCGATCGGGTCCTGCTGGTCGTCGCCCTCGGCCAGCACCGTGTACAGCGCGCTCAGGCTGCCGCTGCCGGCCACGCCGTTGCCGGCGCTTTCCACCAGTTCCGGGAGCATGCCGAACACCGACGGCGGGTAGCCCTTGGTGGCCGGCGGCTCGCCCAGGGCCAGGGCGATCTCGCGCTGGGCCATGGCGTAGCGTGTCAGCGAATCCACCAGCAGCAGCACGTCGCGGCCCTGGTCGCGGAAGTAGGCGGCGATGCTGTGGCACAGCTCGGTGGCCTTCAGGCGCATCAGCGGCGACTCGTTGGCCGGCGCCACCACCACCACGGCCTTGCGCCGGCCTTCCTCGCCGAGGGAGTGCTGGATGAATTCCTGCACCTCGCGGCCGCGCTCGCCGATCAAGCCGACCACCACCACTTCGGCCTTGGTCTGCCGGGTGATCATGCCCAGCAGCACGCTCTTGCCCACCCCGCTGCCGGCGAACAAGCCGACGCGCTGGCCCTTGCCGAGGGTCAGCAGGGCGTTGATGGCGCGCACGCCGACGTCCAGCGCCTCGGTCACCGGGCGGCGCTTGAGCGGGTTGACCGTGGGCAACTGCGCCGAGAGCGCGTCACGCCCGCCCAGGCGGCCGCGTTCGTCCAAGGGTTCGCCGAGGCCGTTGACCACCCGCCCCAGCCAGGATTCGTCGATGCGTAGCGCGGCCTGTTCCTCGGCCGGGAACACCCGCGAGCCGGCGGCCAGGCCCACCGGCTTCTTGAACGGCATCAGGTAGGTGGTGTCGCGGTTGAAGCCGACCACCTGGGCGTCCAGCAGGCTGCCGTCGGCCTGTTCCACCAGGCAGCGCTGGCCGGTGGCGCGGCGGCAGCCGAGGCTTTCCAGCAGCAGCCCGGAGACGCGCACCAGGCGCCCGCTGACCTTGGCCAACTGCACCGAGTCCAGCGAGCGCAGGGCCTGGTCGACGTCGAGGCTGAAGCTTTTGCCCAGGGCCATCGTCAGTCGTCGCCCAGCAGGTGTTCGCCGAGCACCTGCATGCAGCTGTCCAGGCGTTGCTGGCAACCGATGTCGGTTTCTTCCTCGGCGGTGAGCAGGCGGCATTCGCCCAGGGCCAGGCGCTCGTCGGGCACCAGGCGCCAGGCGGCGGCGCGTTCCGGCGCCAGCTCGCGGATGCGCGCGCATTCCTCGGGGTTGAGCAGCAGCTGCACGCTGTCCGGCTGTTCCGGCATGGCCGCCAGGGCCTCGTCGGCCAGGCTCAGTAGTTGCGTGGGGTGCAGCGTCAGCTCGCAGCGGATGACCTGCCGCGCCACCTTCTGCACCAGTTCCAGCAGTTGTTCGCGGCGCTGCGCCTCGAAGGCCTCGGCGAAGCGGCGGAATTCCTCGCACAGCCTGTCCAGCGGCTGGGCGGCGGTCTCGAAGACGCGGCGGCCCTCCTCGCGGCCTTCCTCGCGCCCCTGGCGCAGGCCTTCCTGACGGCCCAGGCGCAAGCCCTCTTCATGGCCGGCCTCGCGGCCCTGCTCCAGGCCTTCGCGGTAGCCCTTGTCGCTGCCCTGCTGGTAGCCGTCGGCCACCGCCTTCTGCAGCTCGGCCGGGTCGCCGCCCTGCCATTGCTCCTGCAACGCCCCGCTGCAACGCGGCGGGAAGCGGTACGGCCGCCAGTCGCGGGCGCCGCCGCGGATCACCTTGACCGTCATGGGCGCCTCACTCCACCGTCTGTTCGCGGAACAGCTGCAACTGGATCTCGCCTTCGGCGGCCAGCTCGCGAACCATCGCCATGATGTCGCGGCGCACCTGCTCGACGCGGCTCAGCGGCACCGGGCCCTGGCGGCGCTTGATGGCGTCCATCTGCTGCGCCTGGCGCTTGGGCATGGCGCCCTGGATGGCCTTGACCAGCGCCGGCTCCGCGCCCTTGAGCGCCACCACCCACTCCTCCAGGGGAATGGCTTCGAGCAGCGCCTGCAGGGTGTCCTGGCTTTGCCGGGAGAGGATGAAGAAGTCGTACATCTCTTCCTCGATGCGCTCCACCAGGCCGGAGTCGTGGCTGCGCAGCAGCTCGAACATCTGGTTCCGGTCGCCCTTGAAGCGGTTCATGATGTCCGCCGCCTGCTTGATGCCGCGCACCTGCGAGCCCTGGGTGGAGAGCACCGCCAGGCTGCGGTCGATCAGTTGTTCCAGCTCGGCGATAACCTCGCCGCTGACCTCGCTGAGGTTGGCGATGCGGTATAGCAGCTCGTCCTGACGCTCGGCCGGCAGGCATTCGAGCACCTGGCTGGCCATGGACGGCGGCAGGAAGGCGAGGAACACCGCCTGCATCTGTGCGTGTTCGTTGGCGATGAGGGCGGCGAACTGCTTGGGGTCCAGCCATTCCAGGCGGGCCATGCGGGCGCGGATTTCCTCGCCGTAGATGCTGTCCAGCAGGCTGCGGGTGATGTCGCTGCCCAGGGCCTTGCCGAGCATGCCGGCGAGGTAGCCGCGGGAGGCGCCCTTGATGCTGCTCTGCTCCTTGTAGTCCTCGAAGAAGCGGCCGATCACGTCCGACACCATGGGCAGCTTGACGTTGTTCAGCCGCGCCATGGCCTGGCTGATGCTGATGATTTCCTCGCGGGAGAAGTGCCGCAGCACCCCGGCCGAGGTCTCGTCGCCCATGCTCAGCATGAGGATCGCCGCCTGCTCCATGGAGCTCATGGCGCGCCGGCGCACCGGCACGCGCGCTTCGTCAGCCGACGGGGTTGAGGTCTCGCTCATTGCGCCCTATCCATTGCTTGATCACTTCGGAGACCCGCTCGGGATCGTTCTTGGCGAGCATCTGCAGGTGCTCGATCTGGTGTTCCAGGCCCGAGCCCGGCGCCGGCAGGCGGATTTCCGAGAGCGGGTTGAGTTCGCTGAACACGCCCAGGGCGCGCGGCGCATCGCCCACCCGCGCCAGCAGGCGTTCGCCGTGCTCGTTGCCCAGCAATGTGCCCAGGCCCTCCTCGCCCGCGGCCGGCGCCGGCTTGCGCTGGGTCAGGCTGCGCACCGCGGGGCGCACCACCAGCAGCAGCAACAGCAGGCTGACCAGGCCGAACATGCCCAGGCGCACCCAGCCCTGCAGCTGGGCGTCGTCCCACCAGCGCACAGGTTCGTCCAGCGGCGCGGCGGCGACGAAGGGCAGCACCGAGACCGACAGGCTGTCGCCGCGCGCAGCGTTGAAGCCCACGGCGTTCTTCACCGCCAGTTCCAGCTGCTTGCGGGTTTCCTCGCTCCAGCCGCCCTCGGGGGCCGCGGCGGCGTTGATCATCACCGCCACGCTCTGCTGGCGCAGGTTGAAGGGCGCGTGCTTGACGTGGGTGATGTTCTGGTCGTAGTCGAGCTGGCGGTTGGATTCCTTGCGCTGCGAGGTGGCCGCCTTGTCCTGGGTGTTGCTGGCCTGGGCGGCGCCGGCCTGGGCGTTGCCCTGGCCCTGCTGTGGCTCCGGCGGCTTGACCGGCGCGCGGTTGCTCAGCGAGCCGGGCACGCCCAGGGCCAGTTCGTCCAGGGTGCTGTCGTCGCGCAGGGTCTCGCGGCGCAGGCGCGGCGTGTCGCCGTAGCTCTGCAGCGTCTCTTCCTTCTGGCTGAAGTCGATGTCGGCGGCCACGCTGACGCGATAGTTGCCCGGCCCGACGATGGGCGCCAGCACCTGCTCGACGTTGGCCACCGCCTTCTGCTGGAAGTCATCCACCAGCTGGCCGTTCTGCTGCGCCCCGCCCCAGGCGGCGAGCCCGCGGGAGAGCAGCACGCCGTGCTGGTCGACCACGCTGACGTTCTCCGGCTGCAGCTGCGGCACGCTGTTGGCCACCAGGTTGACCACCGCCGCCACCTGCTCCGGCTTGGGCCGGAAGCCCGGGGCCAGCTGCAGCATCACCGAGGCCTTGGCCGGCTCGCGCTGGCTGACCACGAAGGAGCTCTGCTGGTCAATGGCCAGGTGCACGCGGGCCTGCTGCACCCCTTCCATGGCCATCACGGTGCGCGCCAGCTCGCCTTCCAGGCTGCGCTTCAGGCGCACGTCCTGGACGAACTGGCTGGTGCCCAGCGGCTCGTCCTTGTCGAACAGTTCGTAGCCGGCCGGCACCGCGACCTTCACGCCCTTGGCCGCCAGCAACATGCGCGCCCGCGCCAGCTGGTCGTCGCGCACCAGCACCTGGCCGCTCTGCGGGTGCAGGCGGTAGGCGATGCTGTCGGCGTCCAGCACCTGCATCACCTCGGCCGCCGGGTAGGCTTCGCCGGCGCCGTACAGCGGGTGGAAGGCGCCCTGGTCGCGCCACAGGTACCAGGTGCTGCCCAGGGCCAGCAGCGCGGCGCCGCCGGCCAGGCCCAGCAGGCTCAGGCGCGGGTCCAGGCGCAGCTTGCCCAGGGGCAGGCGGTCTTTGATCTTCTGCAGCACGGTTCAGCCCTTGTGCGCCGTCACAGCGGCATGTTCATGACTTGGTCGAAGGCGGTGGCGAGCTTGTTGCGCACCTGCAGCAAGGCGCTGAAGGACACGCTGGCCTGCTGGCTCTGGACCATGGCGCCGGCGAGGTCGTCGCTGCGCCCGGCATCCACCGCGGCCATGGCCTCGCTGGCCTGGTGCTGCTGGGCGTCGACGGCGCGCAGGGCGTCCTCGAAGGCGTTGCCGAAGCCCGGCTCGGCGCCGGGGGCCTCGCTGGCCGGGCGGATGAGCGCCGCCGACAGCGCGCGCAATTGCTGCATCTGCCCGAGCATCTCGCTGCGGGCCTGCTCGATGGGGTTCATCGCGACTCTCGTTTCAGAAGGACAGGTTCACGCCCTGCTCGCGCATGGCGTTGAGGCGGTAGCGCAGGGCCCGCGGCGTCATGCCGAGGCTTTCCGCGGCCTTGGTCTTGTGCCCGCCGAAGCGGCGGATGGTGTCGATCACGTGCTGGTACTCGGCCCACTTGCCGCTGGCGCGCAGGGCCGCCTTGCCGCCCTCGCCCGGCTGCGGCGCCGCCGCGGCCACGCTGGCCAGCTGCTCGGCCGGCGGTGCGAGCCCCAGGTCGCGCGGCTGGATGAACAGCCCGGCGCGCAGCACCAGGGCGCGCTGGATGACGTTCTCCAGCTCGCGCACGTTGCCCGGCCAGTCGTGGGCCAGCAGGGCCTGCCGCGCCGCTTCGGTGAGCAGCTCGGCGTGGCGCTCCTGGGGCGCGTACTGCTGGATGAAGCGCTGCGCCAGGGGCAGGATGTCGTCCTTGCGCTCGCGCAGCGGGCTGATGTGCAGCGGCAGCACGTCGAGGCGGAACATCAGGTCGGCGCGGAAGCGTCCGGCGCTGACTTCTTCCTGCAGGTCGCGGTTGGTGGCGGCGATGACGCGCACGTTCAGGCGGATTTCGCGCTGCCCGCCCAGGCGCTCCACGCGCTGCTCCTGCAGCACGCGCAGCAGCTTGGCCTGCAGGCCCAGGGGCAGTTCGCCGATCTCGTCCAGCAGCAGGGTGCCGCCGTTGGCCTGCTCGAACTTGCCCGGCTGGGCGCTGACCGCGCCGGTGAAGGCGCCGCGCTCGTGGCCGAAGAGGATGGATTCGAGCATCTGCTCGGGAATCGCCGCGCAGTTCACCGCCACGAAGGGCGCCTGCGGCTCGGCAGAGAAGCGGTGGATGTAGCGTGCCATCAGCTCCTTGCCGGTGCCGGTCTCGCCAGTGATCAGGATCGGCGCGCGGGTCTGCGCCACGCGCTGGGCCAGGGCCAGCAGGCGGCGCCCGGCGCGCGACTGCGAGACGAAGCCCTCGCCGGCCACCGCCGCCTGTTCCTGGCGGTGCAGCAGCGCGGCCAGCTGGCTTTCGCTGAAGGGCGCCAGCAGGTAGTCGATGCAGCCCATTTCCAGCAGCTGGGCGGCCATTTCCTGGTCGGCGTATTCCACCACCGGCACCAGGCTCAGCTGCGGCACGCGCTGCAGCAGTTCGCCGATCTGCGGGAAGCTGCGCTGCGGGCGGCGCTCGGCGAAGACGAAGACCGGGCCGCAGGCCGCCAGGTCGACGGCGTCCAGCCCGGCCGCGTTCTTCACCCGCAGCACGTTCCGGCCCAGGCGCGCCAGGCCGTCATTGAGCAGGTCCAGGCCGATCTCGCCGGCGCCGCCGACGATCACCACCTGTTGCGCCGCCAGGCTGGCTTCTTCATTGCAACTGGCCAATTGACTGAACTGTTTCAATGCAACTTTCCTGCGTCTGGACCGCCCTCGGGACGGCGCTCGGTTATTCCATCGAAGCCATGGCGGCGATGAACTTTCATTTGCCGGCAGGCAGTGGCCGGATGAACTTCCGGCCGCTATAGGAAGGAATTACCGAACGCCTTCCCTTTTATTACGAAGGGGGCCTTAAGGAATGACTTTTTCCTGTCGCCCTTCAACTGTGCGAGGGAACTTTTCCAGCAGAACCTCGTCACAGGCGCAACGTTAACCAGCGCACACGGCGACCGCCGAGTCAGTTGTCGTCAAATCCGCTCAGGCGCGCGGGAATGACGATCAAAAACGTCATTTGATATCTATTGATTTAACCGCCAGGGCCCGCCTGCCTAGACTTCCGCCCCAATCGCAGGCTCTGCCGCGCGTCGAACCGATGCCCGCGGCGAGCACCCAGGGCTCACCCCGCGCCGCCTCAGGCCGCGCCCCGGCGACCCCCTGCGCAGCCCCACTTCCGGAAGTCGACCCAACCCATGACTGGCCAATCCAAAGTCCACCACGGCGTGCCCTCGGAAAGACTCGTGCGCCTGCAGCCGCACAAGTTGGGCCGGCATTACCACAAGGTTCCGCAATATATTCGCGAGATCGCCCACAAGCATCCGCGCATCATCAGCGATTATTTCCTGCGTAGTTACCGCATCAACCTGGAACTGCAGAAAGTCGAGGTCCAGGAAAGTGCGCCGCGGCCGGCCGAATGCATCTTCCGCTGCCCTTCCGGCAAGGTCGGTTTCGCCATCGACCGCCCGCTGCTGACCGAAGCCCTGGAGTGCTACTACGGCGGCACCTCGCTGCCCAGCCACGACACCCCGCCGATCAGCACCTCCGAGCAGCGCATGCGCAAGCGCCTGGGGGTGGACGTGACCCAGCTGTTCGCCCGCTCGCTGCTGCTGGGCGACACCTTCGGCGAGCTGACGCCCCACGACAACGACTACGAGCTGGTGAGCTGGGAGTACGTGGCCGAGTTCCACTTCCTCAGCCACATCACCGGCAGCCAGGCCTCGCTATTCATCTACCTGGACGCGGAGCTGGCCGACGCGCTCACCACCCGCCTGGCCGGCCCGCCGCCGGCGCGCCTGGGCGGCAGCCCGGCGCAGCATCTATTGCACCTGCCGGTGCGCCTGGACTGCGTCATCGCCGCGCTGCAGATGCCGCTGGCCCAGGCCCTGCAGCTGCGCCCCGGGGACATCCTGCCGGTGCGCCTGCTGGAGCGCTGCGAGGTGCAGGTGAACCAGCAGAAACTCTTCCGCGGCACCCTCTTCGAAGAAGACGGCGGCCTCTTCCTGACCTCCCTCGAGAGCGTGAAAAGCCCATGAGCCAAGTCACCGACAGCGAACTGGACAACCTCCTCAACGACGCCGGCCTGGCCCTGGACGAGGCGCCAGCGGCCGGCCCCGAGGCGCTGGCCGCGCCGCGCCAGGACCTGAGCTTCTTCGGCAAGATCCCGGTGAACCTCACCCTGGAGGTGGCCTCCACCGAGATTTCCCTGAAGGAGTTGATGGAGGTCGACGCCTCCAGCGTCATCGCCCTCGACAAGCTGGCCGGCGAGCCGCTGGACCTGAAGGTCAACGGCGCGCTGTTCGCCAAGGCCGAGGTGGTGGTGATGAACGGCAACTACGGCCTGCGCGTGCTGGAACTGTGCGGCGCCGGCCTGGACGACCTGGCCCGATGAAGCGCGCGCGGCACTGGCTGGCCCTGGGCCTGGCGCTGGCCGGCATGCTGCCCGGCGTGGTGCTGGCCGCCGGCGGCGAGATTTCCCTGCTGAGCCTGAACGACACCGGCCACGGCCAGGAGCTGAGCGTGAAGCTGCAGATCCTGGTGGTGATGACGCTGCTCGGGCTGCTGCCGGCCATGCTGCTGATGATGACCAGCTTCACCCGCTTCATCATCGTGCTGGCCATCCTGCGCCAGGCCATGGGCCTGCAGCAGAGCCCGCCGAACAACGTGCTGGTGGGCATCGCCCTGTGCATGACGCTGCTGGTCATGCGCCCGGTGTGGAAGGAGGTGTACACCGAGGCCTACGAGCCCTTCCAGGCCGATGCCATCACCCTGGAGGAAGGCCTGGGCAAGGCCAAGGCCAGCCTCGGCCGCTTCATGCTCGCGCAGACCGGCAAGACCTCGCTGGACACCCTGCTGGCCCTGGCCGGCGAGAAGATGCCGGCGGACAAGGCCGACCTGGACTTCTCCCTGCTGCTGCCGGCCTACGTGCTCAGCGAGCTGAAGACCGCCTTCCAGCTCGGCTTCATGATCTTCGTGCCCTTCCTGGTCATCGACCTGGTGGTGGCCAGCGTGCTCATGGCCATGGGCATGATGATGCTCTCGCCGATGATGATCTCGCTGCCGTTCAAGCTCATGGTGTTCGTCCTGGTCGACGGCTGGGCGCTGCTGATGGGCACCCTCACCTCCAGCATCCAGCCGTTCTGAGGCCGCCATGCTCACCCCGGAATACGCCGTCGAGATCATCGCCAACGCCGTGCACATCACCGCCATCGTGGTCTGCGTGCTGGTCCTGCCGAGCCTGCTCGGCGGCCTGCTGGTGAGCATCTTCCAGGCCGCCACGCAGATCAACGAGCAGATGCTCAGCTTCCTCCCGCGACTGCTGATCACCCTGGGCATGCTGGTGTTCGCCGGGCACTGGATACTGCGCACGCTCAGCGACCTGTTCATCGAAACCTTCAAGCAGGCCGGGCACCTGGTCGGCTAGCCATGCACGCCAACGAGTCGCTGCTGCAGGCCAGCCAGTACCTGCAGGAACTGCAGCGCTACTGGTGGCCGTTCTGCCGGATCATGGCCATGCTCGCCATGGCGCCGCTGCTCAACCACCGCTCGCTGCCGCGCCAGGTGCGCATCCTCCTGGCCATCGGCCTGACCCTCGCGCTGGCCGGCGCCCTGCCCCGCCCGCCGGCCATCGAAGCGCTGTCGGCCGAAGGGCTGCTGGCGGCGCTGGAGCAGATCGCCGTGGGCGCCGTGCTGGGCCTTGCGCTGCAACTGGTGTTCGTGATCTTCAGCCTGGTCGGCGAGGTGGTCTCCACCCAGATGGGCATGGCCATGGCGCGCTACAACGACCCGGTGAACGGCGTGTCCTCGTCCTCGGTGGTCGGCCAACTGTACTTCCTGCTGCTGGCCCTGCTGTTCCTCGCCAGCGACGGCCACCTGCTGGTGGTCAGCGTGCTCTACCAGAGCTTCCACTACTGGCCGGTGGGCGGCGGCCTGGCCTACGCCGGCTTCGCCACCCTGGCCTACGCCCTGGCCTGGGTGTTCTCCGCGGCCACCCTGATCAGCCTGCCGCTGGCCTTCTGCATGTTCCTCGTGCAGTTCTGCTTCGGCCTGCTCAACCGCATCTCGCCAGCGATGAACCTGTTCTCCCTGGGCTTCCCCATGGCCATCCTCACCGGCCTTGCGTGCATCCGCCTGACCCTGCCGGGCCTGCCCGACACCTACCTGCAGCTCACCCGCGCGCTGCTGGACAACCTCGGCCAGCTGCTGCGAGGCACCGGCCATGTCTGAACAGGGCGGCTCCCAGGAAAAGACCGAAGAGGCCAGCGAGCACAAGCTGCGCCAGAGCCGGCAGAAGGGCCAGGTGCCGCGCTCCAAGGACCTGGCCGGCACCGTGGCGCTGCTCTGCACCCTGCTGGTGCTCAAGGCCTGCGTCGGGCGCTTCTTCGACGGCCTGGCCGACAGCTTCCGCTTCGCCTACCTGGACCTGCACCGCAGCGAGGTGGGCCTGGACGACCTGGCGCTGATCCTCGGCCAGCACATCTGGCTGATGGTCCAGCTGCTGCTGCCGCTGCTGCTCACCCCGCTGCTGGTGGTGGCCTTCGGCATGGTCCCCGGCGGCTGGATATTCGCCTCGGCCAACCTCGCCTTCAAGGCCGGCAAGCTCAACCCCATCACGGGTCTTGCGCGGATGTTCTCGCTGCAGAACCTCACCGAGCTGCTCAAGTCGCTGCTGAAGATGGCGGTGCTGCTGGGCGTGGCCTGGTACCTGCTGCTGGATGCCCTGCCGCAGCTCATCGCCCTGCAGCGCAGCGACATCCGCAGCGCCATCGGCGGCGCCCTGGGCCTGCTGTTCGACACCCTGATCGGCCTGCTGGCGGTGTTCGTGTTCTTCGCCCTGCTGGACATCCCGCTGCAGCGCTTCCTGTTCCGCAAGCGCATGCGCATGACCAAGCAGGAGCGCCGCGAGGAACACAAGACCCAGGAAGGCCGCCCGGAAGTGAAGGCGCGCATCCGCCAGGTACAGCGCCAATTGCTGCAGCGCCAGATCAACCGCGTGCTGCCCAGGGCCGACGTGGTGCTGACCAACCCGACGCACTTCGCCGTGGCCCTCAAGTACGACCCGCACAAGGCCCAGGCGCCCTACGTGCTGGCCCGCGGCATGGACGACATGGCCCTGTACATCCGCCAGATGGCCACCAAGCACGATCTTGAAGTGCTGGAGGTGCCGCCGCTGACCCGCGCCATCTACTTCAGCACCCAGGTCAACCAGCAGATTCCGGCCGGGCTGTACACCGCCGTGGCCCACGTCCTCACCTACATCCTGCAGCTGCGCGCCTACCGCCAGGGGCGCCGGCTGCGCAAGCCGGAACTGGCCAAGAACCTCCCCATCCCCGACAGCCTGGCAAGCAGAGGCCAACCATGAACTTCCTCGAGCAGCTCCTGCCGACACTGCGCAGCGGGCGGATCGGCATCCCGCTGGTCATCCTCTCCATCCTCGCGATGATCATCCTGCCGCTGCCGCCGCTGCTGCTGGACGTGCTCTTCACCTTCAACATCGGCATCGCCCTGCTGGTGCTGATGGTCAGCGTGTCCTCGCGCAGCCCGCTGGACTTCTCGCTGCTGCCCACGGTGGTGCTGGTCACCACCCTGCTGCGGCTGTCGCTGAACGTGGCCTCCTCGCGGGTGGTGCTGCTCGACGGGCACACCGGCTCGGCGGCCGCCGGCAAGGTGATCGAGGCCTTCGGCCACGTGGTCATCGGCGGCAACTTCATCGTCGGCCTGATCGTCTTCGTGATCCTCACCATCATCAACTTCATGGTCATCACCAAGGGCGGCGAGCGCATCTCCGAGGTCACCGCGCGCTTCACCCTGGACGCCCTGCCGGGTAAGCAGATGTCCATCGACGCCGACCTCAACGCCGGCCTGATCGACCAGGCCGAGGCCAAGAAGCGCCGCGCCGAGGTGTCCAAGGAGGCCGACTTCTACGGGGCCATGGACGGCGCCAGCAAGTTCGTCCGCGGCGACGCCATCGCCGGCATCCTGATCCTGCTGATCAACCTGTTCGGCGGCGTGGCCATCGGCGTGTTCGTCTACGCCATGGCCGGTGCCGACGCCTTCCGCCAGTACGCCCTGCTGACCATCGGCGACGGCCTGGCGGCGCAGATCCCGGCGCTGCTGCTGTCCACCGCGGCGGCGATCATCATCACGCGGGTCAACGAGTCGGCGGAGATCACCGCGCTGGTGCGCCGGCAGATGCTCGCTTCGCCCTCGCTGCTGTACACGGTGGCGGGCATCGTCACGGTGCTGGCGATAGTCCCCGGCATGCCGCACCTGGCGTTCCTCAGCTTCGCCGCACTGATCGCCTTCGTCGCCTGGCGCGTATCCCTGGCCGAGCCGCCGGGCGAGGCGCAGAGCCTGGAGCAGGTCGAGGCCATCGGCAAGGCCATGGACCAGGAGCGCGCCCAGCAGCTCGGCTGGGAAGACATCCCGCTGGTGGAGCGGCTGTCTATCTCCCTGGGCTACAAGCTGGTCGGGCTGGTCAACGAGGCCGGCGGCGCGCCCCTGGTGCAGCGCGTGCGCGGGGTGCGCCAGACGCTGTCGGAGAGCCTGGGCTTCCTGCTGCCGGAAATCCACATCCGCGACAGCCTGCGGCTGAAGGCCTCGCAGTACGCCATCCACATCAGCGGCGAGCGCATCGACGGCGCCGAGCTGCACGCCGACCGCCTGATGGCCATTCCCTCGGCGGAAACCTACGGCGAGGTCGACGGCATCCTCGGCCACGACCCGGCCTACCTGATGCCGGTGGTGTGGATCCGCCCGGAGGACAAGCCGCGCGCGCTCAACCTGGGCTACCAGGTGATCGACTGCGCCAGCGTCATCGCCACCCACCTGAACAAGGTGATCCGCGAGCACCTGCCGGACATCTTCAAGCACGACGACGTCGAGCACCTGATGCAGCGCCTGGCGGCCCAGGCGCCGAAGCTCGCCGAGCACCTGCGCGCGCAGCTGAGCTTCAGCCTGCAGCACCGGGTGTACCGCCAGTTGCTGCAGGAACAGGTGCCGCTGCGCGACCTGGTGAGCATCGCCACCACCCTGGTGGAGGCAGCCGAGACCACCAAGGACCCGGTGCTGCTGGCCTCCGACGTGCGCTACGCGCTGCGCCGCAGCATCGTCTCGGGCATCGCCGGTGAGCGCAGCGAGCTGTCGGTGTTCATCCTCGACAACAACCTGGAGAACACCCTGCTCAGCGCCCTGGCCATCGCCCAGCAGGCCGGCCCGGTGAGCCTGGACAACATCCCGGTGGAGCCCAACCTGCTCAACCAGTTGCAGAACACCATGCCGGTGGTGAAGGAGAAGCTGCGCAAGGAAGGCCACCCGCCGATCCTCACCGTGATGCCGCAGCTGCGCCCGCTGCTGGCGCGTTATGCAAGGGTCTTCAGCCCGGGGCTGCACGTGCTGTCGCAGAACGAGATACCCGAGCGGGTCGCGGTGAACGTCCTCGGCACTCTCGGCTGATCAGTTGGGCGTGGCGCTGCGGCGCCCGGCGCGCAGCTCGGTCATCAGCTCGTTGAAGGAAACCGAAGGCTGCTCCAGCGCAAGGCCAGCCTCGTACTGGCCGGTCTGGGCGTTCTCCCCCGACCACACGCAACGCACCTTCACCTGCGCCTCGCGCATGCGCTCCTCGCGGTCACGCATGCGCAGGCGCAGCTCCAACTGGCTGTCCGGCGCCAGCAGCACGTCGCAGCGGATCTTCAGGCCGCTTTCGGACAGGTCGGCGACATAGCCGAGCAGCTCGCCGCCGGCGTCGAGCACGCGGATGCGGAACATGGAGCGGAATACGATACGGTTGTGCTGGCGCATACCCGACCTCGTCGTGCGGGGAATTTGAAATGCAGGGCGACCGGGGGGCGGGAAACCTTAAGGCCTACGTTGAAACCGGGAGCGAGCTTGCTCGCGAACAGCGGTGCCAAGCCTGGCTCCGGAGCAGGGCCGAAGTCCGTAACCCTCTCCCCAGCCCTCGGCTGCGCGCCCCGCCCTGAAGGGAGAGGGGGCTAGTCCGTGCCGAGAGAAGGAATGGTTTCAGCCGGAAACCTTCGGTGTTGCCGGCTGACTCCAGAACACCCAGCCCTGCCCAACGGTCCCCTCTCCCTTCAGGGAGAGGGTTAGGGAGAGGGAGCGGACTCAACCCCAGGCGATTTAGCGACAGGGAGAAACCATTCGCGAGCAAGCTCGCTCCTACGAAAAGCCCAGAAGCCCAAAAGCCCAACCCCCCACCAACAAATCCCCCCGCCCATCCCCCACCGATTGCCAATCCCCATCCCGCCTGATATCTGTATAAAGATACAGCCCCTGCCTTCGCCCATGCCCTTCCAGACCGATCCGCGCTTCTACTACCTGGCCAACTTCCACCGCGCCCTCGCCTGGCTGGAAGAACGCTACGACGACCTCTTCGACACCGCCGAGCGCGCCTTCCTCCGCGACTTCCAGGCCATGCCGCTGGAGGCCCGCGCCCTGCTGGTGCGGCTGATCATGCGCAAGGGCCCGCACTTTCGCGCCAGCAAGCTGGACTACGCCGAGATCGGCTGCCCGCGCCGGGCCGCCGCGCCGCTGCTGGAGGCCGGCTGGCTGGATGGCGCCGCCGCGCTGGGCCTGGAGGAGCTCTTCGGCCTGCTGCGCAAGGACGAAATCCTCGACTGCTTCGGCGCCCAGCTGTCCAGCCGCCAGCTGCGCAAGCCGGAGCTGCTGGCCGAACTGGCCGAGGCCGAACCCGCACCGCGCACCTTCGCTGCCTGGTGCCCGCAACTGGACGAGGCGGTCTACAGCCTGGCCATCGCGCCCCAGGTGGAGCGCCTGCGCCTGATGTTCTTCGGCAACCTGTACCAGGACTGGACCGAATTCGTCCTCACCGACCTGGGCATCCTGCGCTACGAAACCGTCCCGCTGACCCGCGAATCCCGCGGCTTCGCCAGCCGCGAGGAGATAGACGCGCACCTGTTCCTGCAACGCTGCCGCGAAGCCTTCGACCTGGGCGCCGCCGCCCAGGAACTGCTGCCGCTGATCGCCAGCGTCGACTGCGGCACCGCCCAGCTGCAGCGCCGTCGCGGGCGCGTGCTGTTCCACATCGGCCAGCAACTGGAGCGCGAGGCCGACTGGGAAGGCGCCCTGCAGGTCTATGCCGCCAGCGAACACGTCGCCGCCCGCCAACGTCAGGTGCGCGTGCTGGAGCGCCTGGAACGCCATGCCGCAGCCTACGACCTGGCCCTGCAAGCCGCGGCCCAGCCCCAGGACGCCGCAGAGGCGCAGCTGATCGAGCGCGCCCTGGTGCGCCTGCGCCGCCAGCTCGGCCACGCCCAGCCGGCGAAGGCCAAGGCCGCGCCGCCGCCACGCATCGACCTGGAGCTGGAGCCGCAGCCCGGCCTGAGCGTCGAGCAGTGCGTGCAACTGCACCTGGCCCGCCCCGAAGCGCCGGTGCACTACGTGGAGAACACCCTGGTCCTCGGCCTGTTCGGCCTGCTCTGCTGGGAGGCCGTCTTCGCCCCGCTGCCCGGCGCCTTCTTCCACCCCTTCCACGCCGGCCCCGCGGACCTCTACGACAGCCGGTTCCGCACCCGCCGCGCCGAGCTGTTCGAAGCACGCCTGGCACTGCTCGACAGCGGCGCCTACGCCGACGAAATGCGCCGCATCCACCGCCAGAAGCAGGGCCTGCAATCGCCCTTCGTGTTCTGGGAGCTGCTGGACGAAAGCCTGCTGGAACAGGCCCTGGCCTGCCTGCCGGCGGCGCACCTGAAGGCCTGGTTCGGCCGCCTGCTGCAGGACCTGCAGGCCAACCGCGCCGGCATGCCCGACCTGATCCAGTTCTACCCCGCCGAGCGCGGCTACCGGATGATCGAGGTGAAGGGCCCCGGCGACCGCCTGCAGGACAACCAGAAGCGCTGGCTGGCCTTCTGCGCCGAGCACGGCATGCCGGTGGAGGTCTGCTACGTGACCTGGGCCGGGGAGCCGGCCGCATGAACTACCAGGTCGCGGTGCGCGCCCTCTGCGAATTCACCGCCAAGGTCGGCGACCTCGACCTGCGCTTCACTCCCTCGCCCACAGCCCAGGAAGGCATGGCCGGCCACGCCACCGTGGTCGGCCGCCGCGGCCCCGGCTACCTCGCCGAGCTGCCGCTGGCCGGCGCCTACCGCAACCTGCTGGTGCGCGGCCGCGCCGACGGCTACGACCCGGCGCGCAACTGCCTGGAAGAGATCAAGACGCACCGCGGCGACATCTCGCGCATCCCCGACAACCACCGCCAGCTGCACTGGGCCCAGGCCAAGGTCTACGGCTGGCTGCTCTGCGCCCTGCAGGACCTGGAGGAAATCGACCTGGCGATCGTCTACTTCAACGTCATGACGCAGAAGGAAACGGTGTTCCAGGAAAGCTTCAGCGCCGACGAACTGCACGCCTTCTTCGAGGAGCACTGCCAGCGCTTCGTGGTCTGGGCCGAACGCGAGATGGCCCACCGCGCGGCCCGCGATGGCGCCCTGGAAAGCCTGCGCTTCCCCTGGCCGCAGTTCCGCCACGGCCAGCGCCAGCTCGCCGAGGCGGTATACCGCGCCGCCCGCGACGGCCGCCACCTGATGGCCCAGGCCACCACCGGCATCGGCAAGACCCTCGGCACCCTGTTCCCGCAGCTCAAGGCCATGCCCGGCCAGGGCCTGGACCGGTTGTTCTTCCTCAGCGCCAAGACCCCCGGCCGGCGCCTGGCCCTGGAAGCCCTGGCCAGCCTGCGCCAGGACGAGCCCGAACTGCCGCTGCGAGTGCTGGAGCACGTGGCCCGCGACAAGGCCTGCGAACACCCGGACAAGGCCTGCCACGGCGACTCCTGCCCGCTGGCCAAGGGCTTCTACGACCGCCTGCCGGCCGCGCGCCTGGCCGCCCTTGACGGCGCCTGGCTGGACCAGGCGCGGGTCCGCGAGGTGGCCCGCGAGCACGGCATCTGCCCCTACTACCTGAGCCAGGAACTGAGCCGCTGGGCCGACGTGGTGGTGTGCGACTACAACTACTACTTCGACATGAGCGCCCTGCTCTACGCCCTCACCGCGCTCAACGAATGGAAGGTGGCGCTGCTGGTGGACGAGGCCCACAACCTGGTGGAGCGCGGGCGCAAGATGTACACCGGCGAGCTGGACCAGGCCGACTTCCAGGACCTGCGCCGCATCGCCCCGGCCAAGCTCAAGGGCGCGCTGGAACGCGTCGGCCGCCACTGGAACCAGCTGCACCGCGACCAGGAGCTGGAATACCAGGTCTACCCGCTGGCCCCGGAGCTGTTCATCCTCGCGCTGCAGAAGGCGGTGACCGCCATCACCGACCACCTCAGCGAACAGCCCGACGGCAACAGCCTTGAGCTGCTGAGCTTCTACCTCGACGCCATGGCCTTCTGCCGCCTGGCCGAGGCCTTCGGCGAGCACTCGCTGTTCGACATCACCCGCCGCCAGACCGAAAGCGGCCGGGTCTACTCCACGCTGTGCCTGCGCAACGTCATCCCCGCGCCCTTCCTCGCCCCGCGCTTCGAGGAAGCGCACAGCTGCACGCTGTTCTCCGCCACCCTGACGCCGGCGCACTACTACCGCGACCTGCTGGGCCTGCCCGAGGACACCGCCTGGATCGACGTGGAATCGCCGTTCCGCGCCGAGCAGCTGGAAGTGCAGGTGGTGCGCAACCTGTCCACCCGCTACCAGCACCGCGCCCAGTCGGTGCGGCCGATCTGCGAGCTGATGGCGCGCCAGTACCGCGAGCGGCCGGGCAACTACCTGGCCTTCTTCAGCAGCTACGCCTACCTGGAGCAGGTGCGCGAACGCTTCGTCCGCGACGAGCCGGGCGTGCCGGTCTGGGTGCAGGCGCGCAACATGGACGAGACCGCGCGCGAGGGCTTTCTCGAACAGTTCCGCAACGGCGGCCGCGGCATCGGCTTCGCGGTGCTCGGCGGCGCCTTCGGCGAGGGCATCGACCTGCCCGGCGACCGCCTGATCGGCGCCTTCGTCGCCACTCTGGGGCTGCCCCAGGTGAACACGGTGAACGAGGAAATCCGCCAGCGCATGCATAACCAGTTCGGCGACGGCTACGACTACACCTACCTCTACCCCGGCCTGCAGAAGGTGGTGCAGGCGGCCGGCCGGGTGATCCGCACCCAGCAGGACGAAGGCGTGGTCTGGCTGATCGACGACCGCTTCGGCCGCAGCGAAGTGCGCCAGCTGCTACCGCGCTGGTGGACGGTGCGCAGCTGCCGCCTGGCCCTGCCGCCGCCGGAGCCGGAGGCGGAAAACAGCGCGCCACGCAAGGCGCCCGTGCCGCCGGCCCGCCAGCGCCCGGCACGTCCGAAGCCGGAGCAGGCCCAGGGCGAGCTGGGTTTCAATGATTTCTAGATCGAATCACTGAAACAAGCATCCATACCTGTTTCACATGAAAGCGGCCGCGCAGACTCCTTCCAGCCCATGCTGAAAAGGAGCCCGCCATGTTCGCCATGCAATACAGCCACCGCCTGCCGGCGCAGCACGATCTCGACGCCATCCGCCAACGCGCCGCCGCCAAGGGCCCGCAGTGGGACGCCTGGCCGGGCCTGGCGTGCAAGGCCTTCGTCCTCCAGGAAAAGGGCCGCCACGGCGCCGAAGGCCACCTCTACGCCTCGGTCTACCTCTGGCACGAACCAGCCGCCGCCGCGGCCTTCCTGGCCGGCGAAGCCTTTCAGGGGGTGATCGACGCCTTCGGCAGGCCGGCGGTGGAAACCTGGCTGCCCCTGGACGCCCGCCGCGGCCCGGCCTTCGATCGCCCGGCCCGCGCGCTGTACTGTGAGGAACTACCCTTGCCAGGTAGAGGCGCCGCCGCCCTGCGCGACGGTGCCCTGGCCGCCGGCGAGGCGTTGCTGGACCGGGAGGATGTGCTGGCGGTCTGGGTAGTGGCCGACCTGCAACGCTGGAGGCTGCTGCGTTTCAGCGTGAGCGCCGGGGCGCTGGAGCTTCGTGCGGACAGCGTCGGCTACGAAGTCCTGTACCTGGCACGGCCAGGGCTGGAGCGACTGCCATGAACGACAGGCAGAAACGGGAACTGGCGGCACAGCTGGCAGGGCTGGCCTTCGGCGCCTTCCTGGTGCTGGGCATGGCCTGGGGCGTGGCGCGGGTGGCGCGGGTGCTGGTGGGCTGAGGGTGGGCTTTTCGTAGGAGCGAGCTTGCTCGCGAACGAGGTTTCCTGGGGCTTCGGCGCCAAACCAAGAGCACCCTCTCCCCAGCCCTCTCCCTGAAGGGAGAGGGGGCTTGTCCGTGCCGAGAAAAGGCCTGGCTTTAGCCGGCAATCTCTGCTCTAGCCGGCTGACTCCAGAACATCAACGTCTGCCCAACGGTCCCCTCTCCCTTCAGGGAGAGGGTTAGGGAGAGGGAACGGAGTCAATCCAAAACACCGCAGTTACCGGGAAACTCCATTCGCGAGCAAGCTCGCTCCTACGAAAAGCCCCCAGGTCGGATAGCCATCCCCTACCCCACCGTACTCCGCACCGCCGCCACCAACGTCCGCAACATCCCCCGCGCCTGCGCATCCCGCGGGTGGGAGAACAGCAGCACATCCCGCCCCGGCAACGCCGGCAGCCCCAGCCGCGTCCCCACGTCCTCGCAACCCGCCGGCGCCACCCGGCGGCCCAGGGCCGCCACGGCTATCCCGGCGCTGACCGCCGCGCCAATGGTCATCAGCCCACCACCGACGAACACCTCGCGCCAGGCCACCCCGGCCTGGTCCAGGGCGTCTACCGCCATGCGCCGCACGCTGCAAGGCTCGGCCTGGGTGGCCAGGGGCAGCGGTTGGCCGGGCAACGGCTGGAAGTCGGCGGCGCCCATCCAGGCGAAGGGTTCCTGCAGCACCACCTCCGCATCCTGGCGCGGCGGGCCCTGTTGCAGCACCAGGGCCACGTCCAGTTCGCCACGGTCGAAGCGTTCCAGGGTTTCCCGCGAGCTGTCCACCCGCAGTTCCAGCAGCAGGCCCGGCTCGGCGCGGGTGAGCTGGCGCAGCAGACCCGGCAGTTCGGCGCCGACGATGTGGTGGCTGATACCCACCACCAGCCGCCTGGGTTGGCCGCCGGCGAACGCGCCCAGCGCCTGGCGGTGCGCCGCCACCAGGCCGCGGGCCGCCTCCAGGAACACCCCGCCGTCGGCGGACAGGCGCACCAGGCGCGGCGTGCGCTCCAGCAGGCGGCGGCCGAGGTGGTCTTCCAGGCGCTTGATCTTCAGGCTCACCGCCGACTGGGTGCTGGCCAGGGCCTCGGCGGCGCGGGTGAAGCTCTTCAGCTCGGCGACCAGCACGAAGGCCTGCACGGCCTCGATGTCCAGGGCTTTCATGGCGGGCATGTCCATTTCCAATGATGGAGAACGGGCAGCATTCGTTTTCGCCATGGAAAGGTCAAGCGCGAGGTGTTTCGTGGTGGCCGGCGTAGGGCGCATAACGCCTACGGCGTTATCCGCCGACTGGCCTATCTCATCGTCAACGCCATGGCCGGGCCTGGCGCTTCCCGCAAGCATGTCCAGGCTCGGCCCCGAGCGGGGTTCGGCCAAGGCCAAACGGCGGATAACCGCGAACGGTTATTCGCCCTACGTCCAGGAAACATCGTCGGCGATGAGAGGCTCAATCGAGCTTCTTGCGAATCCAGTACAGGTAGGTGCCCGCCTCTTCCTGCTGCTCCACCAGTTCGTGGCCGAGGAAGATGCAGAACTTGGGGATGTCGCGGCGGGTGGAGGGGTCGGTGGCGATGACCTTGAGCAGGCCGCCGGCCGGCAGGTCGCGCACCTTGTTGTGCAGCATCATGACCGGTTCGGGGCAGTTCAGGCCGGTGGCGTCGAGAATGGCGTCGACAGGTTGGGACATGGAAAGGCTCCGCAAAACGAATGGCGCATTGTCACCCAAAGCGGGGGCAGGGTCACGCCTGGCGGGCGAACGGCGGCGGGCCAATCTTTCGTCGGGCCCGTGGCCTGGCCCGCTGGGCTAAGCTCGGCGCCTTCCCCGACAGCGGATGACCCCGCCCATGCGCCTGCCCGCCCTGCTCTGCCTCGCCTTGCTGCTCGCCGGCTGCGCCGCCCGCGACAACCTCCCCGACTATTCCGCCAGCACCGGCCAGGACCTGCCCGCCACCTGGTACGACGCGGTGATCAGCGCCCGCGACGGCACGCGGCTGTCCGCCACCGTGTTCCAGCCAGCGCTCAAGGCCGGCGAGACGGCGCCGCTGATCGTCCACACCCACGGCTGGGGCGGCTGGCGGGTGACCGGGCCGGAGGGTTTCTACGGCAAGAACATGATGTCCGGCCGCGCCGCGCTCAAGGCCTGGAAGGCCGGCTACTGGGTGCTCAGCTACGACCAGCGCGGCTGGGGCGGCAGCGACGGGCGCATCGAGATGATGGACCCGCGCTTCGAGGTGAGCGACGCCAGCGCGGTGATCGACTGGGCCGCCGCGCACCTGCCGCGCCTGCGCATGGACGGCCCGGGCGACCCGCGCGTGGGCATGCTCGGCGAGAGCTACGGCGGCGCCGTGCAGTTGCTGGCGGCCAGCGAGGACCCGCGCATCGACGCCATAGTGCCCATCGCCACCTGGTACGACCTGAGCGACGCCCTGGCCCCGGGCGGCCAGTTGAAGATGGGCTGGGGCGGCGTGCTGCTGGGCCTGGGCATCGCCACCGGCTACGACCTGGGCAAGTTCGCCCAGGCCGACTACCTGCACAGCGCCAGCGGGCGCATGGCCGAACCGGTGCGCGCCGAACTGGCCGCCCACAGCCTGGCGCGCTACTGCGCCGAGGGCCGCCGGCCCCACGCCGACGCCCTGCTGATCCAGGGCCTGCGCGATACCCTGTTCCCCCTCGACCAGGGCCTGCAGATCCGCCAGTGCCTGCGCCAGGGCAGCGCCGACGTGCGCCTGCTGGGCATGCAGGGCGGGCACATCCTGCCGCCGCCGCTGCAGGCCTGGAGCGGCCTGCCGCCATTCAACAACGAGCCGGTGATCCACTGCGGCGGGCGCGCCATCGACCTCTACCAGGGCATCCTCGCCTGGTACGAGGAGAAGCTGCGCCAACGCCCCGGCGCCGCCGACAGCGTGCCGTCGCTGTGCGTCAGCCTCGGCCTGGACCAGGGCCTGGCGCTGGACGAGCTGCCCGCCCCCGGCTCCGTCGTGGCCCTGCCGCCAACGCCGGTGCGCCCGGTCAGCAGCGGGCTGTTGCAGCCGCGCACCTTCATCCCGCTGCAGCAGGTCGCCGAACCCAGCGCCCTGCTCGGCAGCGCGGAAATTCGCCTGGCCCGGCCGCTCGGCCCGGGCGACCAGGCGCTGCTGTTCGCCTCGCTGGCGATCCGTGGCGCCGACGGCCGCACGCGGGTGCTGGACGAACAGGTCAAGCCGTTGCTCAACCAGGGCGCCACGCGGCTCAACGCGGTCAGCGCCAGCCTGGCGGCGGGGGACGAGATCGGCCTGCTGGTCAGCGGTTTCAGCGGCCAATACCTGTTCAACGGTTCCTGGAAGTTCGCCGCGGTGGACCTGCAGGGCGAAGTGCAGTTGCCCGCCCTGCTGCCGCTGCAGCCGCGCCTGGCGGCCGGCCGCTGAATCAGCGCAGCGGCCCGGCGGGCGCCTCGTCCAGCTGGGCCAGCAGCATCGGCTCGTCGCCGCCGTCCACCGGCAGCAGCGCCCACTGTTCCTTGTGGCCCAGGCGGCGGTGGCTCTGGCGCACCTGGCTGCCCAGCGGCAGCGGCGCCTTGAAGTGCACGTCCAGGCGCACCTGCTCGGCCAGGCGCCGGCCGGTGAGGCTGCGCGCCAGGCTCCACATGCCGTGGGCGAAGGGCTTGCCGAAGCCGTAGCGCGAGGCCATCAGGCGCGACAGATGCAGTGGGTTGAAGTCGCCGCTCAGGCCGGCGTAGCGCCAGCCGGCGATCTTCGGCACGCGCCACTGCACGCCGGGGTGCGCGGGCACGTCGAGGGTGTGCCACTGGGCACGCTCGGGCAGCGCGTCGGGCTCGGCGTGGTCGTCGAGGAAGTCGCCGCGGCGCAGGTAGGTGGTGATCGACTGCCAGTAGAGCATGTCGTGGTGCCAGACCTCGGTCGCCACGTCCACCTCCAGCCCCAGCGGGCTGCGCCGGCTGGTGAGGATGCGGCAGTCCAGCTGCAGCTGGGCGTGCTCGTCGAGCATGCGGTAGCGCTGGATGTGGCTGCGCAGGTGGATCAGCCCGAGGATCGACAGCGGCATGCGCGAGCGGCTGAGCAGGCGCAGGTGCAGCGGCAGGCTGATCACCTGCGGGTAGAGCAGCGGCACGCCCAGCGCCGGGTCCAGGCCGAAGTGCTGGCGGTAGGCGCGCAGGTGGCGGGCGTCGAAGCGCAGGCTGCGGCTGTCCATGGCCAGGTTCGGCAGGCGCTCGCCGCGGCCCAGGCCACGGCGCGGCAACAACATGCGGCTGTAACTGCCCAGCAGCGAGGGCAACTTTCGCTTCACGAGCGGCTCCGGGAGGGGGTGCGCCGCACAGCATGGTCGCTGCGCGGCGCAACGGCAAGTCGCCGAAGGTCGCGGGTCGCCGGCGCCTACAGGCGTCGCAGGTGCACCGTGACTTCCTCGCGGTCGTGGTACAGCTGCTTGCAGCCGATGGCCACGCGCAGGCCGCGCTCGCGGAAACTCTCGCGCAGGCGTTCGAGGATCTTGCGCACCTCGGCGTAGCGCTGCTTCATCGGCAGCTTGAGGTTGACCACCGCCTCGCGGCACAGGCCCTCGCCGATCCAGGTGTCGATCAGCCAGCCGGTGCGCGCCGGCTTCTCGACGATGTCGCAGACCATCCAGTCCACCGTCTGCCGCGGGCGGAACACATAGCCGTCGGCACGCTGGTGGTCCACCAGGCCGGAGTAGATCAGGTTCTCGGCCATGGGCCCGTTGTCCACGGCGATCACCCGCATCTCGCGGTTGACCAGTTGCCAGGTCCAGCCGCCGGGCGCCGCGCCCAGGTCGACGGCGAGCATGCCCGGCGCCAGGCGCTTGTCCCATTCGCCGCGCGGGATGAAGTGGTGCCAGGCCTCTTCCAGCTTGAGGGTGGAGCGGCTGGGCGCCTCGCGGGGGAACCGCAGGCGCGGGATGCCCATCGGCCACATGGCGCTGTTGCGCGGCTCGGCGAGGCCGACGAAGACCTCGCGGCCGGAGCGGAAGGTCAGCAGCAGGCGCGGCAGGCTCGGGTCCTCGCGCAGCTTGCCGGCCTTGACCAGGGCGGCGCGCAGGGGCTTTTCGAACTTGCGGCAGAAGGTCGACAGTTCCTTGCCTTCGTTGCTGTCGAAGACTTCCAGCCACAGGCTGCCGCACAGCGGGTACGGGCCCAGTTCCTCCAGCAGCGCGCCGATGCGGTCCTGCTCGGGCAACTGCACGAAGCCGGTGCCGCGGGCCCATTGGCGCGGGAAGATCAGCTCGGCGAAGCGCAGCTGGCGCATCAGCCGGTCGGCGCCGTCGGCCTCCTGGCAAACGAACTCGGCATAGGCGGTGGCCGGCTTGGCGCGGGCGTAGCCGGCCATGTCGAGGCCGGCGGCCAGGTCGGAAATCTCCGCGCAGACCTCGTTCTCGAAGCCCGGGCGGCAATGCAGTAGCAGGGTGTTCATCGGGGTGTCTCCTTGGCCGCGCACTATAGTCGCTGCGCGGCCGGCTTTCACCCGTATTCGCCGCATGCCGGGGGAACCCCCGGCTGCGGCAAAAGGTCCAGAACCCATGGCAGGACCGCGCGCAGCGGTCTAGTTTGAGAGTTCCGAAGTCGCGATCCAGGGCTTGCCGTGCCCCGGAGAGCGCATGCCGGAAGTCGCCAGGATGCCGCCCGATATGCAGAAGATGACTGCCAATCTGCATTCCTTTTGCGCCAAGCCAGGAAGTCCGCCCGGACTTTCCGCCAGTATCGCAGCGGTGCCGTCGATCACCGGCAGAATCCAGCCTGAGGAGAACGTCATGCCCGCAGTGGACAGCCTGAACAGCCTTCGCACCCTCGAGGTGGGCGGCAAGACCTACCACTATTACAGCCTTCCGGAAGCCGCGAAGCAGCTCGGCGACCTGGACAAGCTGCCGAAGTCGCTCAAGGTGCTCTTGGAAAACCTCCTGCGCTGGGAGGACAACCATACGGTCAACGCCGACGACCTGCGGGCCCTGGCCGGCTGGCTGAAGGAGCGCCGCTCCGACCGCGAGATCCAGTACCGCCCGGCGCGGGTGCTGATGCAGGACTTCACCGGGGTGCCGGCGGTGGTCGACCTGGCCGCCATGCGCGACGCCATGGCCAAGGCCGGGGGCGATCCGCAGAAGATCAACCCGCTGTCGCCGGTGGACCTGGTCATCGACCACTCGGTGATGGTCGACCGCTACGCCAGCCACGCCGCCTTCGCCGAGAACGTCGAGATCGAGATGCAGCGCAACGGCGAACGCTACGCCTTCCTGCGCTGGGGCCAGAACGCCTTCGACAACTTCCGCGTGGTGCCACCGGGCACCGGCATCTGCCACCAGGTCAACCTGGAATACCTGGGCCGCACCGTGTGGACCAGGGACGAGGACGGGCGCACCTACGCCTTCCCCGACACCCTGGTCGGCACCGACTCGCACACCACCATGATCAACGGCCTGGGCGTGCTCGGCTGGGGCGTCGGCGGCATCGAGGCCGAGGCGGCGATGCTCGGCCAGCCGGTGTCGATGCTGATCCCCGAGGTGGTCGGCTTCAAGCTCACCGGCAAGCTCAAGGAGGGCATCACCGCCACCGACCTGGTGCTCACCGTCACCCAGATGCTGCGGCAGAAGGGCGTGGTGGGGAAATTCGTCGAGTTCTACGGCGACGGCCTGGCCGACCTGCCCCTGGCCGACCGCGCCACCATCGCCAACATGGCCCCGGAATACGGCGCCACCTGCGGCTTCTTCCCGGTGGACGAGATCACCCTGGGCTACCTGCGCCTGTCCGGCCGCCCGGAAGAGACGGTCAAGCTGGTGGAGGCCTACTGCAAGGCCCAGGGCCTGTGGCGCGAAAAGGGCCACGAACCTGTGTTCACCGATGCCCTGCAACTGGACATGGGCGAGGTCGAGGCCAGCCTGGCCGGGCCCAAGCGCCCGCAGGACCGCGTGCCGCTGGGCCAGGTGGGCAAGGCCTTCGCCGACTTCCTCGCGCTGCAACCCAAGGCCGCGCGCAGCCCGGAGGTCTCGCGCCTGCTCAATGAAGGCGGTGGCGGCGCCGCGGTGGGCAGCGCCGAGAGCCAGGGCGTCGAGTACCAGCACGAAGGCAAGAGCTACCACCTGCAGGACGGCGCGGTGGTCATCGCCGCCATCACCTCCTGCACCAACACCTCCAACCCCAGCGTGATGATGGCCGCCGGGCTGCTGGCGAAGAAGGCGCTGGAGAAGGGCCTGCAGCGCAAGCCCTGGGTGAAGAGTTCGCTGGCGCCCGGCTCCAAGGTGGTCACCGACTACTTCAAGGCCGCCGGCCTGACCCAGTACCTGGACGAGCTGGGCTTCGACCTGGTGGGTTACGGCTGCACCACCTGCATCGGCAACTCCGGGCCGCTGCTGGAGCCCATCGAGAAGGCCATCCAGCAGGCCGACCTGACGGTGGCCTCGGTGCTCTCCGGCAACCGCAACTTCGAAGGCCGCGTGCACCCGCTGGTGAAGACCAACTGGCTGGCCTCGCCGCCCCTGGTGGTGGCCTACGCCCTGGCCGGCAGCGTGCGCCTGGACCTGACGAAGGACGCGCTGGGCACCGGCAAGGACGGCCAGCCGGTGTACCTGAAGGACATCTGGCCGAGCCAGCGGGAAATCGCCGAGGCGATCCAGAAGGTCGACACCGCCATGTTCCACAAGGAATACGCCGAGGTGTTCCAGGGCGACGAGAAGTGGCGCGCCATCCAGGTACCCCAGGCACAGACCTACACCTGGCAGGCCGACTCCACCTACATCCAGCACCCGCCGTTCTTCGAGCACATCGCCGACGCCCCGCCGAAGGTGGCCGACATCGAGAAGGCCCGGGTGCTGGCGGTGCTGGGCGACTCGGTGACCACCGACCACATCTCCCCCGCCGGCAACATCAAGAAGGACAGCCCCGCCGGGCGCTACCTCAGCGAGCACGGCGTGGCCTACGCCGACTTCAACTCCTACGGCTCGCGGCGCGGCAACCACGAGGTGATGATGCGCGGCACCTTCGCCAACATCCGCATCAAGAACGAGATGCTCGGCGGCGAGGAAGGCGGCAACACCCTGCACGTGCCCAGCGGCGAGAAGCTGGCGATCTACGACGCGGCCATGCGCTACCAGGCCGAGGGCACGCCGCTGCTGATCATCGCCGGCAAGGAGTACGGCACCGGCTCGTCCCGCGACTGGGCGGCCAAGGGCACCAATCTGCTGGGGGTGAAGGCGGTGATCGCCGAGAGCTTCGAGCGCATCCACCGCTCCAACCTGGTGGGCATGGGCGTGCTGCCGCTGCAGTTCACCGGCGGCCAGGACCGCAAGGCGCTGAACCTCACCGGCAAGGAAGTGCTGAACATCCGCGGCCTGGACGGCGAGCTGAAGCCGCACATGACGCTGAAGGTGGAAGTCACCCGCGAGGACGGCCAGCAGGAGAGCTTCGAGGTGCTGTGCCGCATCGACACCCTCAACGAGGTGGAGTACTTCAAGGCCGGCGGCATCCTGCACTACGTGCTGCGTAGCTTGATCTGAGGGCTGCGCGAGGACGCTTTCGTAGGATGGGTTGAGCTTGCGAAACCCATGCGGTTGCAGTGATGGGTATCGCTTCGCTCAACCCATCCTACGGAGCGTGGTGTTTGTAGGAGCGCGCCCTGCGCGCGATTCGCGGGCAGGGCCCGCTACAGGTTGCCGGGGAGCACAGTATGCCTCCCCCGTAGGAGCGGACCTTGTCCGCGATAGCCGGAGGTATCGGCGCGGATCGCGGATGAGATCCGCTCCTACGCTGCCCCACCCGCGCCATTCCCCTGTAGGAGCGCGCCCTGCGCGCGAATCGCGGGCAGGGCCCGCTCCTACAAGTTACCGGGAGGCACGGTATTCCTCCCCCGTAGGAGCGGACCTTGTCCGCGATAGCCGGAGGTATCGGCGCGGTTCGCGGATGAGATCTCCTACGGTTTCCCCTTTCGCACCATACCCCCCTTGTAGGAGCGAGCTTGCTCGCGAACAAGCCCCGCAGAGGAGTTTGTTCGCGAGCAAGCTCGCTCCTACGAGAAGCCATGCCCCGCCTTTCACCCGGCCCAGGTCTTGCAGAAAAACCTATGAGCTCATAGGAAAATCTCTTACGACTATGTGACAAGTAGCATTTTGATATCGTCCACTGCCAATATTCCCACGCCAAATATCGAACAAGGCTTCAACTTCCGTTGATCCCAGCCGATAACAAAACCGTCACATGCCTTCTTCGTGGACCTTGCCCTGAATGCGCAACAACCAGCCCGTCACCCAGCGTGAACGCACCTACCCGGCGGAACAACGCCTGATCTCCACCACCAACAGCCGTGGCGTGATCACCTATGCCAACGATGCCTTCGTCGACATCAGCGGCTTCGCGCGGGACGAGCTGGTGGGCTCGCCGCACAACCTGGTGCGCCATCCCGACGTGCCGCCCGCGGTGTTCGCCCACATGTGGGCCACGCTGAAGAACGGCAAGCCGTGGATGGGCATCGTCAAGAACCGCTGCAAGAACGGCGACCACTACTGGGTCAGCGCCTACGTCACGCCCATCTTCGAGCGCAACGAGATCGTCGGCTACGAGTCGGTGCGGGTGCGCCCCACCGCCGAGCAGGTGGAGCGCGCCCAGGCCCTGTACCAGCGGATCAACACCGGCAAGCCGGCGATCCCGCGCCGCGACCTGTGGCTACCGGTGCTGCTGGACTGGCTGCCGTTCATCCTGATCAGCCAGGTGGCCTTCCTCATCGGCGTCTGGCTCGACTCGCACTGGGGCTTCGCCCTCGCCGCCCTGCTCGCCGTCCCCCTCGGCCTGGCCGGCCTGGGCTGGCAGCAGCGCGGCCTCAAGCGCCTGCTGCGCCTGGCCGAGCAGACCACCTCGGACCCGCTGATCGCGCAGATGTACACCGACAGCCGCGGCGCCCAGGCGCGCCTGGAAATGGCCATCCTCAGCCAGGAAGCGCGCCTGAAGACCTGCCTGACGCGCCTGCAGGACACCGCCGAGCAGCTCACCGAGCAGGCCCGCCAGGCCGATACCCTGGCCCACCACAGCTCCTCCGGCCTGGAACGCCAGCGCGTGGAGACCGAGCAGGTGGCCACCGCGGTCAACCAGATGGCCGCCACCACCCAGGAAGTGGCGAACAACGTGCAGCGCACCGCCGACGCCACGCGCCAGGCCAACGAGCTGACGCGCCGCGGCCGCAGCGTGGCCAGCGAGACCCGCGAGGCCATCCAGCGCCTGTCCGCCTCGGTGGGCGAGACGGGCCTGGCGGTGAGCCAGCTGGCCCAGGACAGCAACGAGATCGGCGGCGTGGTCGACGTGATCAAGGGCATCGCCGACCAGACCAACCTGCTGGCGCTCAACGCCGCCATCGAAGCGGCCCGCGCCGGCGAGATGGGCCGCGGCTTCGCCGTGGTGGCCGACGAGGTGCGCTCGCTGGCCCAGCGCACCGCCGAATCCACCGAGCAGATCCACGGCCTGATCGCCAAGCTGCAGCAAACCGCCGAGGGCGCGGTGAGCGCCATGGAAGTCGGCCGCCGCCAGGCCGACGAAGGCGTGGAACGGGTGCTGCTGGCCGACCAGGCGCTGTCGGGCATCAGCGACTCGGTGGCCAACATCGCCGACATGGCCAACCAGATCGCCGCAGCGGCCGAGGAACAGAGCGCGGTGGCCGAGGAGATCAACCGCAACATCGCCACCATCGCTCAACTCGCCGACCAGACCTCCGACGAGGCCCAGCGCACCGCGCAGCTGAGCGAGGAGCTGACGGGGACGGCGCAGAGCCAGTATTCGCTGGTGGAGCGGTTCAACCGTTGAGTGTTGGTGTTCGTTCGTAACGGGGGCTTCGGGTTCGGGGTCCACAGCGCGCGGATACCGAGGTCAGGCGGCGGATAACCGCGAACGGTTATTCGCCCTACGCTCCCGGCGGTTTCGGTGTCTGGATTGACTCCGCTCCCTCTCCCTAACCCTCTCCCTGAAGGGAGAGGGGACTGGTCGGCGCGTTTGACGAGGTTGGAGTCAGCCGGGGGCTCCGGCTGAATCCATATCCCACCATCGGCACGGACGGCCCCCTCTCCCTTCAGGGAGAGGGCTGGGGAGAGGGTTGCGGACTCCCACGCCACTCCGAAGCCGAACCTGGCGACGCCCTTGTTCGCGAGCAAGCTCGCTCCTACGAAAGCCCCTCCAAAAACCCCGCCACCATCCCCGCCGCACTCTCCAGGTGCTGCTCATGAGTCAGCCCTGACGCCTTCAACGGCTTCAGGTCATGGTCCGCCGCCGCCAGCCACTCGACACGGATCGCCGGCGACAGCACGTACTCCGCCACATGCGCCCGGTCGCCCAGCGCATCGCGCTCACCCTGGACGATCAACGTCGGCGTGCGCAGTTCGGCCAGGTGCGCCACCCGCGGTTTCTCCGGCTTGCCCGCGGCGTAGAAGGGGTAGCCCAGGCACACCAGGGCGTCGGCGCCCAGTTCGTCGGCCAGCAGGCTGGCCATGCGCCCGCCCATGGACTTGCCGCCGATGGCCAGCGGGCCCTGCGCCTGCCCGCGCACCTGCTCGAACACCTGGCGCCAGCACTCCAGCAGTTGCTTCTGCGGGTTCGGCGGGCGCTTGCGGCCGTCCTCGCGGCGGGCGGCCATGTAGGGGAACTCGAAGCGCGCTACCGCCACGCCCCGGGCGGCCAGGCGCCATGCCATTTCGTCCATGAACGGGCTGTCCATGGGCGCACCGGCGCCATGGGCCAGGACGAGGGTTGCCGACAACGCACCGGCCGGCCGGTTCCACAGCAGCGACAAAGCGCCACACTCCCCCGCCGGGCCGGGCGCCGAGGGCGATTGATCAAAATCAATATTCGGTTTCCGGGGTTTATCCATTCTTCGCTCCGCTAGTTGCGTAATTAGTACCTGTCCCTGGGGGAGGGGCGGCGTTCGCCGTAAGGAACCCGCCGGGATGGGCTAGCCCATAACCGTGGATGGAAGCCCATATACCATGAGCACAACCAATCAGACCGCTTATAACTACAAGGTGGTCCGCCAGTTCGCCGTGATGACGGTGATCTGGGGAATCGTCGGCATGCTGGTCGGCGTCGTCATCGCCGCCCAGCTGGTGTGGCCGGAACTCAACCTCGGCTTGCCGTGGACGAGCTTCGGGCGCCTGCGCCCACTGCACACCAACGCCGTGATCTTCGCCTTCGGTGGCTGCGCCCTGTTCGCCACCAGCTACTACGCGGTGCAGCGTACCTGCCAGGTACGCCTGTTCTCCGACACCCTGGCCTCCTTCACCTTCTGGGGCTGGCAGCTGGTGATCCTGCTGGCCGCCATCAGCCTGCCGCTGGGCTACACCTCCTCCAAGGAGTACGCCGAGCTGGAATGGCCGATCGACATCCTCATCACCATCGTGTGGGTCGCCTACGCCGTGGTGTTCTTCGGCACCCTGGTGAAGCGCAAGACCAAGCACATCTACGTGGGCAACTGGTTCTTCGGCGGCTTCATCCTGACCGTGGCGCTGCTGCACGTGGTCAACAACCTGGAGCTGCCGGTCGGCTTCATGAAGTCGTACTCCATCTACTCCGGCGCCACCGACGCCATGGTGCAGTGGTGGTACGGCCACAACGCCGTGGGCTTCTTCCTCACCGCCGGCTTCCTGGGGATGATGTACTACTTCGTGCCCAAGCAGGCCGAGCGTCCGGTGTACTCCTATCGCCTGTCGATCGTGCACTTCTGGGCGCTGATCGCGGTGTACATCTGGGCCGGCCCGCACCACCTGCACTACACCGCCCTGCCCGACTGGGCGCAGTCCCTGGGCATGGTGATGTCGCTGATCCTCCTGGCGCCCTCCTGGGGCGGCATGATCAACGGCATGATGACCCTCTCCGGGGCCTGGCATAAGCTGCGCAGCGACCCGATCCTGCGCTTCCTGGTGGTCTCCCTGGCCTTCTACGGCATGTCCACCTTCGAAGGCCCGATGATGGCCATCAAGACCGTCAACGCCCTCTCCCACTACACCGACTGGACCATCGGCCACGTGCATGCCGGCGCGCTGGGCTGGGTCGCCATGGTCTCCATCGGCTCGCTGTACCACATGATCCCGAAAGTGTTCGGCCGCGAGCAGATGCACAGCGTGGGCCTGATCAACGCGCACTTCTGGCTCGCCACCATCGGCACCGTGCTCTACATCGCCTCGATGTGGGTCAACGGCATCACCCAGGGCCTGATGTGGCGTGCAGTCAACGCCGACGGCACCCTCACCTACTCCTTCGTCGAAGCGCTCGCCGCCGGCCACCCCGGCTTCGTCGTGCGCATGATCGGCGGCGCCGTGTTCCTCAGCGGCATGCTGATCATGGCCTACAACACCTGGCGCACCATCGCCTCCTCCAAAGCCGAGGAAGCTGAAGCGGCCGCCCGGATTCCCGCCGTC
Organism: Pseudomonas sp. M1; assembly: GCF_022760135.1. NCBI lineage: Bacteria > Pseudomonadati > Pseudomonadota > Gammaproteobacteria > Pseudomonadales > Pseudomonadaceae > Pseudomonas > Pseudomonas sp. M1. Next base: position 2,848,595 of record NZ_CP094343.1, on the reverse strand, counting down.
GTAGGAGCCCACTGATGAAACACGAAGTACTCGAGAAGAACGTCGGCCTGCTGGCCCTGTGCATGGCCGTGGCCGTGAGCATCGGCGGCCTGACGCAGATCGTCCCGCTGTTCTTCCAGGACGTGACCAACACCCCGGTGGAAGGCATGAAGCCCTACACCGCCCTGCAACTGGAAGGCCGCGATATCTACATCCGCGAGGGCTGCGTCGGCTGCCACTCGCAGATGATCCGCCCGTTCCGCGCCGAGACCGAGCGCTACGGCCACTACTCCGTGGCCGGCGAAAGCGTCTGGGACCACCCCTTCCTGTGGGGCTCCAAGCGTACCGGTCCGGACCTGGCCCGCGTCGGCGGCCGCTACTCCGACGACTGGCACCGCGCGCACCTGTACAACCCGCGCAACGTGGTGCCGGAGTCGAAGATGCCGGCCTACCCCTGGCTGGTCGAGAACAAGCTCGACGGCAAGGACATCGAAGGCAAGCTCAAGGCCATGCGCACCCTCGGCGTGCCCTACACCGACGAGGACATCGCCGGCGCCCGCGAGAGCGTTCAGGGCAAGACCGAGATGGACGCCGTGGTGGCCTACCTGCAAGGCCTGGGCACAGCGATCAAGAACAAGCGGTGATGGCCATGGACATCGGAACCATCCGCGGCCTCGGCACCGTCGTGGTGATGCTCGCCTTCATCGGCGTCACCCTCTGGGCCTACAGCGGCAAGCGCAAGCAGCGCTTCGACGCCGACGCCCTGCTGCCCTTCGCCGACGATCCGCAGGCTCTGCGCCACGCCGAGCATGAACAAGCTTCTGGGAGCAACAAAGCATGACTACCTTCTGGAGTCTGTACATCACCGTACTGACCGTCGGATCGCTGATCGCCCTGCTATGGCTGGTCTTCGCCACCCGCAGCGGCGAAACCAAGGGCGCCACCGACCAGACCATGGGGCACTCCTTCGACGGTATCGAGGAATACGACAACCCGCTGCCGCGCTGGTGGTTCCTGCTGTTCGTGGGCACCATCGTCTTCGCCGTCGGCTACCTGGCCCTGTACCCGGGCCTGGGCAACTGGAAAGGCGTGCTGCCGGGCTACACCGACGGCTGGACCCAGGTCAAGCAGCTGGAACGCGAGCAGGCCCTGGCCGACGAGAAATACGCGCCGATCTTCGCCAAGTACTCGGCCATGTCCGTCGAAGACGTGGCCAAGGACCCACAGGCCATGAAGACCGGCGAACGCCTGTTCGCCACCTACTGCTCGATCTGCCACGGCTCCGACGCCAAGGGCGCCATGGGCTTCCCCAACCTGACCGACCAGGACTGGCGCTGGGGCGGCGACGCGCAAACCATCCAGACCACCATCCTCGGCGGCCGCCACGCGGTGATGCCGGCCTGGGGCGAGGTGCTGGGCGACCAGGGCGTGCATGACGTGGCCGCGTTCGTCACCACCAAGCTGGACGGCCGCAAGCTGCCCGAAGGCGTGACCGACGCCCAGGTGGCCAATGGCGAGAAACTCTTCGCCACCACCTGCGTCGCCTGCCACGGCCCGGAAGGCAAGGGCACCGCCGCCCTGGGCGCGCCGGACCTGACCCATCCGGGTGCGTTCATCTACGGCTCGGGCTTCGCCCAGCTGCAGCAGACCATCCGCCATGGCCGCCAGGGCCAGATGCCGGCACAGGAAGCCTACCTGGGCAAGGACAAGGTCCACGTCCTGGCCGCGTACATCTACAACATTTCCCGCCCGGAAAACGCCAACTGATCCACCCTCCGCTCGCGCCCGCCCGGGCGCGAGCAACTTCCGCGCAGTTACGCGACCAAGTGTCGCACCTCGCGCGCGCCATTCCTTCACACTGCTCTAGATCAAGACTAAGCTCATTCCATCCGTGAGTCGGCAGTAATTGGGGGAATCCCTACGCTTATCAGGGTTTCCACGCCGATAGAAAGCCAGAAAAACATTGGCAGAAATGCCTTCAAAGCAGCATGCGCAGCGGCTCCGGGGCTTATTCCGGCGCGTTGCATTGCCTAGTGGCTTTCTACATACTTGCCGCCGTTTTTTGTCCCTAAATAGCAAAAAAACCGTGGAACCTTAGAATGAGCACAGCAATCAGTCCGACTGCTTATAACTATAAGGTAATCCGCCAGTTCGCCATCATGACGGTGGTCTGGGGAATACTAGGAATGGGGATGGGTGTTTTCATCGCCTCACAGTTGGTATGGCCCGAGCTGAACCTCGGCTTGCCGTGGACCAGTTTCGGGCGACTTCGCCCGTTGCACACCAACCTGGTGATCTTCGCCTTCGGCGGCTGTGCTCTGTTCGCAACGTCCTACTACGTGGTGCAACGCACCTGTCAGACCCGTCTGATCTCCGATAGCCTGGCCGCCTTCACCTTCTGGGGCTGGCAGGCGGTGATCGTACTGGCCGCCATCACCCTGCCGCTGGGCTACACCTCCTCCAAGGAGTACGCCGAGCTGGAATGGCCGGTCGACATCCTGATCGCCATCGTCTGGGTCACCTATGCCGTGGTGTTCTTCGGCACCATCGTCAAGCGCCAGACCAAACACATCTATGTGGGCAACTGGTTCTACGGCGGCTTCATCCTGGTGACCGCGATGCTGCACATCGTCAACAACCTGGAGATCCCGGTCGGCTGGTTCAAGTCCTACTCCATCTACTCCGGCGCCACCGACGCCATGGTCCAGTGGTGGTACGGCCACAACGCCGTGGGCTTCTTCCTGACCACCGGCTTCCTCGGCATGATGTACTACTTCGTGCCCAAGCAGGCCGAGCGCCCGGTCTACTCCTACCGCCTGTCCATCGTCCACTTCTGGGCGCTGATCACCCTGTACATCTGGGCCGGCCCGCACCACCTGCACTACACCGCCCTGCCCGACTGGGCGCAGTCCCTGGGCATGGTGATGTCGCTGATCCTCCTGGCCCCGAGCTGGGGCGGCATGATCAACGGCATGATGACCCTCTCCGGCGCCTGGCATAAGCTGCGCACCGACCCCATCCTGCGCTTCCTGGTGGTGTCCCTGGCCTTCTACGGCATGTCCACCTTCGAAGGCCCGATGATGGCCATCAAAACGGTGAACTCGCTGTCCCACTACACCGACTGGACCATCGGCCACGTGCACGCCGGGGCGCTGGGCTGGGTAGCGATGATCTCCATCGGCTCGCTGTACCACATGATCCCGAAAGTGTTCGGCCGCGAGCAGATGCACAGCACCGGCCTGATCAACGCGCACTTCTGGCTCGCCACCATCGGCACCGTGCTCTACATCGCCTCGATGTGGGTCAACGGCATCACCCAGGGCCTGATGTGGCGCGCGGTGAACACCGACGGCACCCTCACCTACTCCTTCGTCGAAGCGCTGCAGGCCAGCCACCCGGGCTTCATGGTCCGCGCGCTGGGCGGCTTCTTCTTCGCCTTCGGCATGCTGCTGATGGCCTACAACACCTTCCGTACCGTGCGTGGCTACAACGCTGCTGAAGTCGATGCCGCTGCCCGCATTCCCGCTGTAGGAGCTCATTGATGAAGCACGAAGCAGTCGAGAAGAACATCGGCCTGCTGGCCTTCTTCATGGTCATCGCCGTGAGCATCGGCGGCCTGACGCAGATCGTCCCGCTGTTCTTCCAGGACGTGACCAACAAGCCGGTGGAAGGCATGAAGCCGCGCACCGCGCTGGAGCTCGAAGGCCGTGACATCTACATCCGCGAAGGCTGCGTCGGCTGCCACTCGCAGATGATCCGCCCGTTCCGCGCCGAGACCGAGCGCTACGGCCACTACTCCGTGGCCGGCGAAAGCGTCTGGGACCACCCCTTCCTGTGGGGCTCCAAGCGTACCGGTCCGGACCTGGCCCGCGTCGGCGGCCGCTACTCCGACGACTGGCACCGCGCGCACCTGTACAACCCGCGCAACGTGGTGCCCGAGTCGAAGATGCCGGCCTACCCCTGGCTGGTCGAGAACAAGCTCGACGGCAAGGACATCGAAGGCAAGCTCAAGGCCATGCGCACCCTCGGCGTGCCCTACACCGACGAAGACATCGCCGGTGCTCGCGATGCCGTGAAAGGCAAGACCGAGATGGACGCCCTGGTGGCCTACCTGCAGAGCCTGGGCACCATCATCAAGAGCAAACGGTGACAGCAGATGGATATCGGGACGATTCGCGGCCTCGGCACCGTCGTAGTGATGGTCGCCTTCATCGGCGTACTGCTCTGGGCCTACAGCGGCAAGCGCAAGCAGCGCTTCGACGACGACGCCCTGCTGCCCTTCGCGGACGACCCGGCAGCCATGAAGCACGTCGAGAAAGAACAAGCTTCTAGGAGCAACAAAGAATGACAACCTTCTGGAGTCTGTACGTCACCGTACTTACCCTGGGCACCATCTTCGCCCTGGCCTGGCTGCTGTTCGCCACCCGCCGCGGCCAGCGCAGCGAAGCCACCGACGAGACCGTCGGGCACGCCTTCGACGGCATCGAGGAGTACGACAACCCGCTGCCGAAGTGGTGGTTCATGCTGTTCGTCGCCACCTTCGTCTTCGCCCTCGGCTACCTGGTCCTGTACCCGGGCCTGGGCAACTGGAAGGGCCTGCTGCCGGGCTACCAGGAAGTCAGCGACGGCAAGCCCTTCGCCAATGGCCAGCCGGGCTGGACCGGCGTGCACCAGTGGGAGAAGGAAATGGCCAAGGCCGACGAGAAGTACGGCCCGATCTTCGCCAAATTCGCCGCCATGCCCATCGAAGATGTGGCCAAGGACCCGCTGGCGCTGAAGATGGGCGGCCGCCTGTTCGCCTCCAACTGCTCGGTGTGCCACGGCTCCGACGCCAAGGGCGCCTACGGCTTCCCCAACCTGACCGACCAGGACTGGCGCTGGGGCGGTGCCACCGCGGACATCGAGACCACCATCAAGGGTGGCCGCCACGCCGCCATGCCGGCCTGGGGCGAAGTCCTGGGCGACCAGGGCGTGCACGACGTGGCCGCTTTCGTCACCAGCAAGCTGGACGGCCGCAAGCTGCCCGAAGGCGTGACCGACGAGCAGGTGGCCAACGGCGGCAAGATCTTCGCCACCACCTGCGTCGCCTGCCACGGTCCGGAAGGCAAGGGCACCGCCGCCATGGGCGCGCCGAACCTGACGCACCCGGCCGCCTTCATCTACGGCTCGAGCTTCTCCCAGCTGCAGCAGACCATCCGCTACGGCCGCCAGGGCCAGATGCCGGCCCAGCTGGAACGCCTGGGCGCCGACCAGGTGCACCTGCTGGCCGCCTACGTGTACAGCCTGTCCCAGGGTGATGCGCAGAAGAGCGAATAAGCGCTTCCGCCCTCCCCTCGCAACACCCAGCGGCGCCGGTTCCTACCGGCGCCGCTCTATTTCGGGGAACGAAAAATCTTCCGAATATTCTGACGCGACCAACGGTCGCACCGTTGCACACCGGGCCAAGTCGTATCATGTTTAGGCGTGCAGCCATATCCTGACCCTTTCGGCACGTATCGACAGGGCGCCCTCCCACTGCCGTGGTACGCACTGATGAGCAAACAGATTCCCGTGCAAGACGTCACACCGCCCGCGAAGAAGGGTGGGGAGAACGTCGACTTATATGCCTCCCGCGAGAAGATCTACACCCGGGCCTTCACCGGGTTCTTCCGCAACCTGCGCCGTGTCGGCGGCGCCTTCCTGTTCCTTCTCTACTTCGGCACCGTGTGGCTGACCTGGAACGGTCGGCAGGCGGTGTGGTGGGACCTGCCCGAGCGCAAGTTCTACATCTTCGGCGCCACCTTCTGGCCGCAGGACTTCATCCTCCTCTCCGGGTTGCTGATCATCAGCGCCTTCGGGCTGTTCTTCATCACGGTGTTCGCCGGCCGCGTCTGGTGCGGCTACACCTGCCCGCAGAGCGTGTGGACCTGGATCTACATGTGGTGCGAGAAGGTCACCGAAGGCGACCGCAACCAGCGCATGAAGCTGGACAAGGCGCCGATGAGCGGCAACAAGCTGCTGCGCAAGGCCGCCAAGCACACGCTGTGGCTGCTGATCGGCCTGGTCACCGGCCTGACCTTCGTCGGCTACTTCGCCCCCATCCGCGAACTGCTGATGGACCTGGTCACCGGCGAAGCCGACGGCTGGGCCTACTTCTGGGTCGGCTTCTTCACCCTGGCCACCTACGGCAACGCCGGCTGGCTGCGCGAGCAGGTGTGCATCTACATGTGCCCCTACGCGCGCTTCCAGAGCGTGATGTTCGACAAGGACACCCTGATCGTCTCCTACGACCCGCGCCGCGGCGAGAAGCGCGGCCCGCGCAAGAAGACCCTGGACTACAAGGCCCAGGGCCTGGGCGACTGCATCGACTGCACCATGTGCGTACAGGTCTGCCCCACCGGCATCGACATCCGCGACGGCCTGCAGATCGAGTGCATCGGCTGCGCCGCGTGCATCGACGCCTGCGACAGCATCATGGACAAGATGGGCTACCCGCGCGGGCTGATCAGCTACACCACCGAGCACAACCTGTCCGGGCAGAAGACGCACCTGGTGCGCCCGCGCCTGATCGGCTATGCCATCGCCCTGTGCGTGATGATGAGCCTGCTGGCCACCGCCATCGTGATCCGCCCGCTGGTGGGCTTCGACGTCAGCAAGGACCGCGTGCTCTACCGCGAGAACGCCGAAGGCCGCATCGAGAACGTCTACAGCCTGAAGATCATGAACAAGGACCAGCGCGACCACACCTACGTGCTCGGCGCCAAGGGCCTGGAAGGCCTGACCCTGGAAGGCCGCAAGGAAGTGCAGGTGGCCGCCGGCGACATCCTCGCCATGCCGGTGGAACTGGCGGTGGACCCGGACAAGCTGCCGTCCAGCACCAACAAGATCACCTTCACTATCCAGTCGGTGGACGAGCCGTCCATCAGCAAGGAAGCCGACAGCCGCTTCATCGGCCCGGTGGTACGCTGAACCCCGGCTGAACCGCAACGCATCCCGCCCCCGCGGCGGGATGCCAGCGGCACGCGGAGCACGTAGAATCCGCCCCACCCAGGCGCGCCGCCCACCCCTCGGGCAGGCCGCTTCCGCCCCGCGGACCACGAGAGAGAAAACCCATGCAGTCGGCGCCCGCCCAACAACCCTGGTACAAGCACCTCTGGCCCTGGATCATCATCGGCATGCTCGCCACCTCGGTGTTCCTCAGCCTGACGATGGTGCGCATCGCCGTGGAGAACCAGGACACCCTGGTCAACGACAACTACTACGAGGCCGGCAAGGGCATCAACCGCTCGCTGGACCGCGAACACCTGGCCCAGCAACTGCACATGCAGGCCCAGGTGCGCCTGGACAAGCTCACCGGCGAGGTCGAGGTACGCCTGAAGGGCGACAGCCAGCCGGCGCAGCTGACCCTCAACCTGATCTCCCCCACCCTGGAATCCCAGGACCGCCACGTCGCCCTGCTGCCGGCCAACGAACCGGGCCGCTACACCGGCCGCCTGGACAGCGCCGTCGAAGGCCGCCGCTTCGTCGAACTGCTCGGCGAACAGGATGGCAAGGCCTGGCGCCTGTTCGAAGAAGAGAAGCTCATCGCCGACGGCGAGATCCTTCTCGGCGACGAACCCCTCAAGGGGGATGAAGTCCAGCGCCCATGAGCGCCCCCCTGCCCTGCTACCACTGCGCGCTGCCGGTTCCGCCCGGCAGCCGCTTCACCGCCCGGGTCCTCGGCGAGACCCGCGAATTCTGCTGCCCCGGCTGCCAGGCCGTGGCCGAGGCCATAGTCGCCGGCGGCCTGGAAGGCTATTACCGGCACCGCACCGAATCGGCCGCCAACCCCGAGGCGCTGCCCGCGCAACTCGGCGACGAACTGGCCCTGCTCGACCGCCCCGACGTGCAGCAGCCCTTCGTCCAGCACCAGGGCGAACTGGCCGAGACCACCCTGATCCTCGAAGGCATCAGCTGCGCCGCCTGCGGCTGGCTGATCGAAAAACATCTGCGGCGGTTGCCGGCGGTGGCCGAGGCCGGGCTCAACCTGTCCAACCACCGCCTGCACGTGCGCTGGGCCGACGGCCAGCTGCCGCTCAGCGGCCTGCTCGCCGAGCTGCGCAAAATCGGCTACGCCGCCCACCCCTACCGGCCGGACAAGGCCGCCGAGCAGCTCGCCGAAGAGAACCGCCGTTCCCTGCGCCAGCTGGGCGTGGCCGGCATGCTGTGGTTCCAGGCGATGATGGCGACCATGGCCACCTGGCCGGAATTCAACATCGACCTCAGCGCCGAGATGCACGAAATCCTGCGCTGGGTAGCGATGTTCCTCACCACGCCGATCGTCTTCTACTCCTGCCAGCCGTTCTTCCGCGGCGCCCTGCGCGACTTGCGCACGCGCCACCTGACCATGGACGTCTCGGTGTCCCTGGCCATCGGCGGCGCCTACCTGGCCGGCATCTGGACCGCCATCACCGGCAAGGGCGACCTGTACTTCGACGCGGTGGGCATGTTCGCCCTGTTCCTGCTCGCCGGCCGCTACCTGGAGCGCCGCGCCCGCGAGCGCACGGCGGCGGCCACCGCGCAGCTGGTCAACCTGCTGCCGGCCTCCTGCCTGCGCCTGGACGAAGCCGGCAACAGCCAGCGCATCCTGCTCAGCGAACTGCGCATCGGCGACCGCGTGCTGGTGCCGCCGGGCGCGGTGCTGCCGGCCGACGGCCTGATCCTCGCCGGGCAGTCCAGCGTCGACGAATCCCTGCTCACCGGCGAATACCTGCCGCAACCGCGCCAGGCCGGCGACAGCGTCACCGGCGGCACCCTCAACGTCGAAGGCCCGCTGACCCTGCAGGTGCAGGCCCTGGGCGACGACAGCCGGCTGTCGGCCATCGTCCGCCTGCTGGAGCGCGCCCAGGCCGACAAGCCGCGCCTGGCGCAGCTCGCCGACAGCGCCGCGCAATGGTTCCTGCTGGTGCTGCTGGCGCTGGCCGCGGTGGTCGGCCTGTTCTGGTGGCAGCACGACGCCTCGCGGGCCTTCTGGGTGGTCCTGTCGATGCTGGTCGCCACCTGCCCCTGCGCCCTCTCCCTGGCCACGCCCACCGCCCTCACCGCGGCCACCGGCAGCCTGCACAAGCTCGGCCTGCTGCTCACCCGCGGCCACGTGCTGGAAGGCCTGAAGCGCATCGACACGGTGATCTTCGACAAGACCGGCACCCTCACCGAAGGCCGCCTGACCCTGCGCGCCGTGCAGCCGCTGGGCGAACTCGATGGCGAACGCTGCCTGGCCCTGGCCGCGGCCCTGGAGAACCGCTCCGAACACCCCATCGCCCGCGCCTTCGGCCGCGCCCCGCAACCCGCCGAGGCGGTGGAAAGCCACCCCGGCCTGGGCCTGGAAGGCGTGGTCGACGGCCAGCGCCTGCGCATCGGCCAGACCGCCTTCGTCTGCGCCCTGAGCGGCCAGCCCGCACCGGCCATGCCCAATGAGCACGGCCAGTGGCTGCTGCTGGGCGACGCGCGCGGCCCGCTGGCCTGGCTGGTGCTCGACGACCGCCTGCGCGACGACGCCCCGGCCCTGCTGCAGGCCTGCCGCGAGCGCGGCTGGCGCACCCTGCTGCTGTCCGGCGACAGCTCGCCGATGGTGCAGAGCGTGGCCGCCGAACTGGGCATCGACGAAGTCCACGGCGGCCTGCGCCCGGACGACAAACTGGCGATCCTCAGACAGCTGCACGGCGAAGGCCGCCACGTGCTGATGCTCGGCGACGGCGTCAACGACGTGCCGGTGCTGGCCGCCGCCGACATCAGCGTGGCCATGGGCAGCGCCACCGACCTGGCCAAGACCAGCGCCGACGCGGTGCTGCTGTCCAACCGCCTGGACAGCCTGGTGCAGGCCTTCGTCCTGGCCCGCCGCACCCGTCGGGTGATCGTCGAGAACCTGGTCTGGGCGGGGTTGTACAATGGCCTGATGCTGCCCTTCGCCGCCCTCGGCTGGATCACCCCCGCCTGGGCGGCCATCGGCATGTCGGTCAGCTCGCTGACCGTGGTGCTCAACGCCCTGCGCCTGACCCGCGTGCGCGCCCTGCCGGCGGCCCCCGAAGCCGCGCCGCTGGCCATCCCGCTCGCCGCCCACTGAAGGCGCGCAGGCCTTTTCAACGGAGTCGATATGCCCGCTCTCTACGTAATGATCCCGGTGGCGCTGATCATCGTCGCCATCGCCGTCTGGATCTTTTTCTGGGCGGTGAACAGCGGCCAGTACGACGACATGGACGGCCCGGCCCACAGCATCCTGTTCGACGACGAGGACCCCAAGCACCAGGCCGGCATCGACGAGGCCGAAGGCGCCAAGGATGCGCAGACCGAAGCCCGGGACAAGGACTCGCGCGATGCTTGAGCTGGCGCCCATGCTGGCGTCCGCGCTGATCCTCGGCCTGCTCGGCGGCGGCCACTGCCTGGGCATGTGCGGCGGCCTGATGGGCGCGCTGACCCTGGCCATTCCAGCGGAACAGCGCGGGCGCCGCCTGCAGCTGCTGCTGGCCTACAACCTCGGGCGCATCCTCAGCTACGCCGCCGCCGGCCTGCTGCTGGGCCTGGCCGGCTGGGCCATCGCCAGCACCCCCTTCGCCTCGGCGCTGCGCGTGGTCGCCGGCCTGCTGCTTATCGCCATGGGCTTGTATCTGGCTGGCTGGTGGAGCGGCCTGACGCGCATCGAAGCCCTCGGCCGCGGCCTGTGGAAATACATCCAGCCCTTCGCCAGCCGCCTGCTGCCGGTGGCCAGCGTGCCGCGCGCGCTGCTGCTCGGCGCGCTATGGGGCTGGCTGCCCTGCGGCCTGGTCTACAGCACCCTGCTGTGGACCAGCAGCCAGGGCTCGGCGCTGGAAAGCGCGCTGCTGATGCTGGCCTTCGGCCTGGGCACCTGGCCGGTGCTGCTGGCCACGGGGCTTGCCGCCGAACGCATCACAGCGCTGCTGCGCAAGCGCAGCGTGCGCATGGCCGGCGGTCTGCTGGTGATCCTCTTCGGCCTGTGGACCCTGCCCGGCCCGCACCAGGCATGGCTGATGGGGCATGCGATGCATTGAAGCCCCCGCTTTTCGTAGGAGCGAGGGGGGCGCCTAGCTCTTGCTCGCGAACAGGATTCACCCTGGTGCCTGGCCCGAAGAGCGCCCTCTCCCTAACCCTCTCCCTGAAGGGAGAGGGGACTGTTCGGAGCAGGCGGGTAGCAAGGAGTCATCCGGCTAGTGCCGAAGTGGCAGGTTGAAACCATTCCCCTTCTCGGCACGAACGGCCCCCTCTCCCTTCAGGGAGAGGGCTGGGGAGAGGGTCACGGACTCCACCCCAACTCCAAAGCCAACCCCAACACCACTGCTCACAAGCAAGCCCCTCCAACGAGGTACCCCCTGCGACCGCTTGATGCAGGTCAAGAGGCTTTTCCCACAGTCTCCCTAGACTGCGCCGAAAAGCTCGCCTGATTCGGGGACTGCGGCATGCTCGACGATATCCGCTGGGACACAGATCTGATCCGTCGCTACGATCTGTCCGGCCCGCGCTATACCTCCTATCCCACCGCCGTGCAGTTCCACGAAGGCGTGGGCCCCTTCGACATGCTGCATGCCCTGCGCAACAGCCAGAAGGCCGACCGGCCGCTGTCGCTCTACGTGCACATCCCGTTCTGCGCCAACATCTGCTACTACTGCGCCTGCAACAAGGTCATCACCAAGGACCGCGGGCGCAGCGCGCCCTACCTCGCCCGGCTGATCCACGAAATCGAGATCGTCAGCCGCCACCTGGGCAAGGACCAGTGCGTGGAACAGCTGCACTTCGGCGGCGGCACCCCCACCTTCCTCAGCCCCGGCCAGCTGCGCGAACTCATGGGCCAGCTGCGCGAGCACCTGAACCTGGTGGAAGACGACTCCGGCGACTACGGCATCGAGATCGACCCGCGCGAGGCCGACTGGTCGACCATGGGCCTGCTCCGCGAGCTGGGCTTCAACCGCGTCAGCGTCGGCGTGCAGGACTTCGACCTGGAAGTGCAGCAGGCGGTCAACCGCATGCAGAGCTTCGACGAGACCCGCGCCATCATGGACGCGGCCCGCACCCTGCAATACCGCTCGATCAACATCGACCTGATCTACGGCCTGCCCAAGCAGAACCCCGACAGCTTCGCCCGCACCGTCGAGCAGGTCATCGGCCTGCAGCCCAACCGCCTCTCGGTGTTCAACTACGCGCACCTGCCCGAACGCTTCATGCCGCAGCGGCGCATCAACGCCCAGGACCTGCCCTCCCCCGCGCAGAAGCTGGAAATGCTCCAGCGCACCATCGAGCAACTGAGCGCCGCCGGCTACCGCTACATCGGCATGGACCACTTCGCCCTGCCCGACGACGAACTGGCCAGCGCCCAGGAGGACGGCACCCTGCAACGCAACTTCCAGGGCTACACCACCCACGGCCATTGCGACCTGGTGGGCCTGGGCGTTTCGGCGATCAGCCAGATCGGCGACCTCTACTGCCAGAACAGCACCGACATCAACGACTACCAGAACAGCCTGGACAACGGCCAACTGGCCACCCGCCGCGGCCTCTACTGCAACGCCGACGACCGCGTGCGCCGCGCGGTGATCCAGCAACTGATCTGCCACTTCCAGCTGGACTTCGAAAGCATCGAGGAACGCTTCAACATCGAATTCCACGGCTACTTCGCCGACATCTGGGACGAGCTGGAGCGCTTCGCCAAGGACGGCCTGATCGAGCTGAGCCCGCGCGGCATCGACGTTACCGCCGCCGGCCGGCTGCTGGTGCGCAGCCTGTGCATGCTCTTCGACCACTACCTGCCGCACCAGAACCTGCAACGGTTCTCGCGGGTAATCTGAAGGAATTTGCTTAGAGAATAAGTACGAATCTGACCTTTTTTACATAAGGTTTCGGAATAAACGCCGGAATGTTCCGAAATCCACCCGGCAAGCTGGCAGCCGAACCCTTGGGTGCGTTACCCTTGCGTTTCTTGTGCCTTTCCACCCAAGGATCAACCATGGCCGAAACCATCAAGGTGCGCGCCTTGCCGCAAGCGCATTGCAAGGATTGCAGCCTGGCGCCGCTGTGCCTGCCCCTGTCGCTGAACAACGACGACATGGACGCCCTCGACGAAATCGTCAAGCGCGGCCGGCCACTGAAGAAGGGCGAATTCCTGTTCCGCCAGGGCGACGCCTTCGGTTCCGTGTTCGCGGTGCGTTCCGGCGCGCTGAAAACCTTCAGCATCACCGACGGCGGTGAAGAGCAGATCACCGGCTTCCACCTGCCCAGCGAACTGGTCGGCCTGTCCGGCATGGACACCGAGGCCTACCCGGTGTCGGCCCAGGCCCTGGAGACCACCTCGGTCTGCGAGATTCCCTTCGAGCGCCTGGACGAGTTGTCCGAGCAGCTGCCGCAACTGCGCCGCCAGCTGATGCGGGTGATGAGCCGCGAGATTCGCGACGACCAGCAGATGATGATGCTGCTGTCGAAGAAGACCGCCGACGAGCGCATCGCCACCTTCCTGGTCAACCTCTCGGCGCGCTTCCGCGCCCGCGGCTTCTCCGCTCAGCAGTTCCGCCTGGCGATGTCGCGCAACGAGATCGGCAACTACCTGGGCCTGGCGGTGGAAACCGTGTCGCGGGTGTTCACCCGCTTCCAGCAGAACGGCCTGATCGCCGCCGAAGGCAAGGAAGTGCGCATCCTCGACTCCATCGAGCTGTGCGCCCTGGCCGGCGGCCAGATGGAAAGCTGAAGGCGCGACCTTCCGGTCATCGCGCAAAACGGGCTCGCCTTGTGGCTGGCCCGTTATACTTGGGGGCTTCGAAAAGCCGTCACCAGGTACCCTGCCAGCATGATCCTCAACCAGCTCGACCTGAAATCCATGATCCGCGCGGTCCCCGACTTCCCCAAGGCGGGCGTGGTGTTCCGTGACATCACCCCGCTGTTCCAGTCGCCGCGCGCGCTGCGCTTCGTCGCCGACAGCTTCATCCAGCGCTACGTCGAAGCGGATTTCAGCCACATCGGCGCCATGGACGCGCGTGGCTTCCTGATCGGCTCGATCATCGCCTACGAACTGAACAAGCCGCTGGTGCTGTTCCGCAAGCAGGGCAAGCTGCCCGCCGACGTGCTGGCCCAGGCCTACCAGACCGAGTACGGCGAAGCCCTGCTGGAAGTGCACGCCGACAGCCTGTGCGAAGGCGACAGCGTGCTGATCTTCGACGACCTGATCGCCACCGGCGGCACCCTGCTGGCCGCCGCGCAACTGGTACGGCGCATGGGCGCCAGGGTCCTGGAAGCCGCCGCCATCATCGACCTGCCGGAACTCGGCGGCTCGGCCAAGCTGGCCGACGCCGGCATCCCCACCTACAGCCTCACCGCCTTCGCCCTCGACGAGCAGTGAGGAGCATGTAGGAGCGCGCCCTGCGCGCGAATCGCGGGCAGGGCCCGCTCCTACAGGTTGCCGGGAAGCACGGCGCTTTCCCGTAGGATGGGTTGAGCGAAGCGATACCCATCACCGCCACTGCATGGGTTTCGCAAGCTCAACCCATCCTACGAAAGCGCCTCGGCGCAGCCGGCAAGTCAGTTGCCCGCCCCCTCAAAGCGGCGGCGCCGAGCGCTTGAGCACCGACTTCAAGGCGAACGCCGACTTGATCCCGGCCACCCCGGGAATCTGCGTCAGGGTGGTGGTGAGGAAGGCCTGGTAGGCCGCCAGGTCCTTGACCACCACGCGCAGCATGTAGTCCGCGTCGCCGGTCATCTGGAAGCAACTCATCACCTGCGGCGCCTGGACGATGCTTTCCTCGAACCGCGCCAGGTAATCGCCGGTCTGTTTTTCCAGGGTGACCGAAACGAACACGCTCATGGCCCCGGACAGGCGCTCCTCGTCGAGCTGAGCGAAGTAGCCCTGGATGTACCGCTCTTCCTCCAGGCGCCGCACCCGGCGCAGCGTCGGCGTCAGCGACAGGCCGATCTTCTGCGCCAGGTCGCGCCAGCTCAGGCGGCCGTCGTCGGCCAGGGCGCGGAGGATCTTGAGGTCGGTGCGGTCGATGTCGGCCATGGCGCTCACTTCTACGAAAGAGGGTTTTTGTAGTTCAAAGACACTAAATCTTCTGCTCAAAGCTAGTCAAATTGGAGCAAAAAACCAGCCGGTCACACCTATACTGAAATCACAAGAACAACGAACGAGGACCTCACCATGAGTGATGTCAGCACCCGCCGCGCTACCGCGCGCGGCACCCGCACCGTCGCCCAACCAGGCCAGTCGCACCCGCCCGGTCCGGCGTCTTCCGTCTGCTGATCCCCACCCCCGATCACAACTGGAGACCCACCATGACCGACTACGCCCCCCTCCGCCTGCACGTCCCCGAACCCACCGGGCGCCCGGGCTGCAAGACCGACTTCTCCTACCTGCACCTGTCCCCCGCCGGGGAAGTGCGCAAGCCCGACGTCGATGTCGAGCCGGCGCAGACCGCCGACCTCGCCTACAGCCTCGTGCGCGTGCTCGACGACCAGGGCAACGCCCTCGGCCCCTGGGACCCGCAACTCAGCCACGAACAGCTGCTGCGCGGCCTGCGCCTGATGCTCAAGACGCGCATCTTCGACGCCCGCATGCTCACCGCGCAGCGGCAGAAGAAAATGTCCTTCTACATGCAGTGCCTGGGCGAGGAAGCCATCGCCACCGCCCACACCATGGCCCTGCAGGGCGGCGACATGTGCTTCCCCACCTACCGCCAGCAGGGCATCCTGATCACCCGCGACTACCCGCTCAAAGACATGATCTGCCAGCTGCTCTCCAACGAGCAGGACCCGCTCAAGGGCCGCCAGCTGCCGATCATGTACTCCAGCCGCGAGAAGGGCTTCTTCTCCATCTCCGGCAACCTCGCCACCCAGTTCATCCAGGCGGTGGGCTGGGGCATGGCCTCGGCGATCAAGGGCGATACCAGGATCGCCTCGGCCTGGATCGGCGACGGCGCCACCGCCGAGTCGGACTTCCACACCGCGCTGACCTTCGCCCACGTCTACCGCGCCCCGGTGATCCTCAACGTGGTCAACAATCAGTGGGCGATCTCCACCTTCCAGGCCATCGCCGGCGGTGAAGGCACCACCTTCGCCAACCGCGGCGTGGGCTGCGGCATCGCCTCGCTGCGGGTGGACGGCAACGACTTCCTCGCCGTGTACGCCGCCTCGCAGTGGGCCGCCGAACGCGCCCGCCGCGGCCATGGGCCGAGCCTGATCGAGTGGGTCACCTACCGCGCCGGCCCGCACTCCACCTCGGACGATCCGTCCAAGTACCGCCCGGCCGACGACTGGACCAACTTCCCCCTGGGCGACCCCATCGCCCGCCTGAAGCAGCACCTGCTGGCCCTGGGCATCTGGAGCGAGGAACAGCACGAGGCGCTGCACAAGGAACTGGAAGCCGAAGTGATGGCTGCGCAGAAAGAGGCCGAACGCCACGGCTCGCTGGTGGACGGCCACGTCTTCAGCGCCGCCAGCCTGTTCGACGACGTCTACAAGGACCTGCCGGAACACCTGCGCCGGCAGCGCCAGGAGCTCGGGGTATGAACGCCATGAATCCGCAACACGAGAACGCCCAGGCGCTCACCAGCATGAGCATGATCCAGGCGCTGCGCTCGGCGATGGACGTGATGCTCGAACGCGACGACGACGTGGTGGTGTTCGGCCAGGACGTGGGCTACTTCGGCGGCGTGTTCCGCTGCACCGAAGGCCTGCAGAAGAAGTACGGCACCTCGCGGGTGTTCGACGCGCCCATCTCCGAGAGCGGCATCGTCGGCGCCGCGGTGGGCATGTGCGCCTACGGCCTGCGCCCGGTGGTGGAAATCCAGTTCGCCGACTACGTCTACCCGGCCACCGACCAACTGGTGTCCGAGGCGGCGCGCATCCGCTACCGCTCGGTGGGCGACTTCGTCGTGCCCATGGTGGTGCGCATGCCCTGCGGCGGCGGCATCTACGGCGGGCAGACGCACAGCCAGAGCCCGGAGGCCATGTTCACCCAGGTCTGCGGCCTGCGCACGGTGATGCCGTCCAACCCCTACGACGCCAAGGGCCTGCTGATCGCCTGCATCGAGAACGACGACCCGGTGATCTTCCTCGAGCCCAAGCGCCTGTACAACGGCCCCTTCGACGGCCACCACGATCGCCCGGTGACGCCCTGGTCCAAGCACCCGCAGAGCCAGGTGCCCGAAGGCTACTACCGGGTGCCGCTGGACAAGGCGGCCATCGCCCGCCCGGGCAGCGAGCTGACCGTGCTCACCTACGGCACCACCGTCTACGTGGCGCAGACCGCCGCCGAGGAGACCGGCATCGACGCCGAGATCATCGACCTGCGCAGCCTCTGGCCGCTGGACCTGGACACCATAGTCGAGTCGGTGAAGAAGACCGGCCGCTGCGTCATCGTCCACGAGGCCACCCGCACCTGCGGCTACGGCGCCGAGCTGATGTCGCTGGTGCAGGAAAACTGCTTCCACCACCTGGAAGCCCCCATCGCCCGCGTGACCGGCTGGGACACCCCCTACCCGCACGCCCAGGAATGGGACTACTTCCCCGGCCCGGCCCGCGTCGGCGCCGCCTTCAAGCGTGCCATGGAGGTCTGAATGGGCATTCACGTGATCAAGATGCCGGACATCGGGGAAGGCATCGCCGAAGTGGAACTGGTGGAATGGCACATCAAGGTCGGCGACGAGGTCCATGAGGACCAGGTGCTGGCCGAAGTGATGACCGACAAGGCCACCGTGGAAATCCCCTCGCCGGTCTCCGGCAGGATTCTCGCCCTGGGCGGCGAGCCCGGCCAGGTGATGGCCGTGGGCGGCGAACTGGTGCGCCTGGAAGTGGAAGGCGCCGGCAACCACCGCGAAGCCGCGGCCAAGGCCCATGAAAGCGCGCCCGCCGCAGAAGCCGAAGCGAAACCCCAGCCGGCCAAGGAAGCCCCGCGCGCTGAAGCCAAACCGGCCCCCGCGCCACGTCCGGCAGCCGCCGCGCCGGCCCCGCGCCGCGCCCCCGGCGAGAAGCCGCTGGCCTCCCCGGCGGTGCGCCAGCGTGCCCGCGACCTGGGCGTGGAGCTGCAATTCGTGCAGGGCTCCGGCCCCGCCGGGCGCATCCTCCACGACGACCTCGACCAGTACCTGGCCCATGGCGGCGCGGTGGTCGCCTCCGGCTACGCCGCGCGCCACGACGAGCAGCAGATCCAGGTCATCGGCCTGCGCCGCAAGATCGCCCAGAAGATGGCCGAGGCCAAGCGGCGCATCCCGCATTTCAGCTACGTCGAGGAAATCGACGTCACCGACCTCGAGGACCTGCGCCAGCACCTCAACGCCAGGTACGGCGCCAGCCGCGGCAAGCTCACCCTGCTGCCCTTCATCGCCCGCGCGATGGTGGTGGCCCTGCGCGAGTTCCCGCAGCTCAACGCCCGCTATGACGACGAGGCCGAGGTCATCACCCGCTACGGCGCGGTGCACCTGGGCGTGGCCACCCAGAGCGACAGCGGCCTGATGGTGCCGGTGCTGCGCAACGCCGAATCCCGCGACCTGTGGGGCAACGCCGCGGAAGTGGCGCGCCTGGCCGAGGCCGCCCGCCACGGCAAGGCCAGCCGCGAGGAACTCTCCGGCTCGACCATCACCCTCAGCAGCCTCGGCGCGCTGGGCGGCATCGTCAGCACGCCGGTGATCAACCATCCGGAAGTGGCCATCGTCGGCGTCAACCGCATGGTCGAGCGGCCCATGGTGGTCAACGGCCAGATCGTGGTGCGCAAGATGATGAACCTGTCCTCGTCCTTCGATCACCGGGTGGTCGACGGCATGGACGCGGCGGCCTTCATCCAGGCCGTGCGCGCCCTGCTCGAACACCCCGCCACCCTGTTCCTGGAGTGACCGCCGTGAAGCAGAACCAGACACTGGAAACCACCCTGCTGATCATCGGCGGCGGCCCCGGCGGCTACGTCGCCGCCATCCGCGCCGGGCAGCTGGGCATCCGCACCCTGCTGGTGGAAGGCGCGGCCCTGGGCGGCACCTGCCTGAACATCGGCTGCATCCCCTCCAAGGCGCTGATCCACGCCGCCGAGGAATACCTCAAGGCCCGCGAGTTCGCCGGCAAGTCCGCACTGGGCATCAGCGTGCAGGCGCCGAGCATCGACATCCAGCGCACCGTGGAATGGAAGGACGGCATCGTCGACCGCCTGACCACCGGCGTCGCCGCGCTGCTGAAAAAGCACGGCGTGGGCGTGGTGCACGGCTGGGCGCAGGTCGTCGACGGCAAGACCGTCGAAGTCGCCCTGGCCGACGGCGGCACCCAGCGCATCCACACCGAACACCTGCTGCTGGCGGCCGGTTCGCGCTCGGTGGAACTGCCCTTCCTGCCAGTGGGCGGCAAGGTCATCTCCTCCACCGAAGCCCTGGCGCCCAAAGCCCTGCCCAAGCGCCTGGCGGTGATCGGCGGCGGCTACATCGGCCTGGAGCTGGGCACCGCCTACCGCAAGCTGGGCGTGGAAGTGACGGTGGTGGAAGCGCAGCCGCGCATCCTGCCGAGCTACGACGAAGAACTGACCAAGCCGGTGGCGGCCGCCCTGCGCAAACTCGGCGTGGAACTCTACCTGGGCCACAGCGTGGTGGGCCTGGAACCCGACGGCAAGGGCCTGCGCCTGCGCGACGGCCAGGGCCAGCAACGGGTGATCGAGGCCGACCAGGTGCTGGTCGCCGTTGGCCGCCGGCCCAACACCGAAGGCTGGAACCTGGAGAGCCTGCACCTGGACATGGACGGCCGCGCGCTGAAGATCGACGAGCAGTGCCGCACCTCGATGCGCAACGTCTGGGCCATCGGCGACATCGCCGGCGAACCCATGCTGGCGCACCGCGCCATGGCCCAGGGCGAGATGGTCGCCGAACTCATCGCCGGCAAGCGCCGCGCCTTCACCCCAGCGGCCATCCCGGCGGTGTGCTTCACCGACCCGGAAGTGGTGGTGGTCGGCCTCACCCCGGACCAGGCCCGCGCCGGCGGACACGAAGTGCTGACAGCGAACTTCCCCTTCGCCGCCAACGGCCGCGCCATGACCCTGGAGGCCCACGACGGCTTCGTCCGCGTGGTGGCCCGCGCTGACAACCACCTCATCCTCGGCTGGCAGGCGGTGGGCAAGGCGGTATCGGAACTCTCCACGGCCTTCGTCCAGTCCATCGAGATGGGCGCGCGCCTGGAAGACATCGCCGGCACCATCCACGCCCACCCGACCCTCGGCGAAGCGGTACAGGAAACCGCCCTGCGCGCCCTGGGGCACGCGCTGCATATCTGAGCCCCCTGCGATACCCGCCGATGGGTATCGCTGCGCTCAACCCATCCTACGTCGCACACACCTGGCACCCGTAGGATGGGTTGAGCCTGCGAAATCCATCGACGCCCACGCCGCTAGCTGCCCGCCTCCTGCACCAGCAAACGCTGCTGCAAGCGCGCCAGGAAAGCCACCTCGTACGCCGTGCGTTGCCCCTCCGGAACCTGCCCCTCGCGACCGACCAGCAGGACCGCCCAGAGGCTGGCCGGCTCCTTTTCCATCAGCCAGCGCTCGGCGCGTCGCTGCCCGGCATCGATGGCGGTCTGGCAGTCCTGCAGCCAGAACAGCTCCAGCGCCGGCTGGCCATCAGCGGCGGGGATGTGGGTGGTGAAGAGTTTTTTAGTCGGGTGGTGCGCGCGGGTAAAAGCTGGGCGGTGCATATCCATCACTCCTGCATAGTAGGTTCGGAAGCCACCACCCAAACTTTCCACAGTTGGGGTGGCAGGCCGTGCAAGGGTGGAAATACCGGCTATGCAGGACCCGGCCGGGCCGAAGCCCGCCTTGCACGGCCCGCCATAGAACAACGTTCAGCGGGCACAAAAAAGCGCCAGCTGAACAGCTATGGCGCTACCGCGCCTGCATAGTTGGTCCGGGTTTCCACACCCGATCACGACAACCGCCGTGACGGACGAACCCTAGCGAGCCCCACTCAGGCGCAACAAGGCGAAGTATCGCAGGCTTGTGCGTGAGCTTTCCCAATTTTCAGGGAATACCGGAAATATCTGTAGGAGCGAGCTTGCTCGCGGATGGAGTTTGCCGGTGAGTCAGGTGCGGGGCTGAGCGCCGGCCCTCTCCCTAACCCTCTCCCTGAAGGGAGAGGGGACCGTTGGGCAGAGTTGGGTGTTCTGGAGTTGGCCGGTCCCCCTTCCGGGCGAAGCACGGCAACACGGCTCGACCGGGGACGCCCGAATGCCTTTATCAGAGAATCGCCTGCAAGCCCTTGTCGGCGATGACGTTGAGCAGTTTGAGCGCAGGCCCCGTCGGATGGGTTTCGCCTTGCTCCCACTTGCGCACGGTCGAAGCGATGGTGTGCAGATGGAGCGCGAACACCGGCTGGCTGAATTTCAGCTCTTCGCGAAGGCGTTTGATGTCGGCAGCACTGAACTCCCGTACCGGCGGCGGGCAGATCGTGTCGAACTCGCGCATCGTCACCTTGCTGATCGCTCCCGCTTCATGGAGCACAGCCAGGTCGTCACGCAGGGAGTCAATGAGCTTGCTCACAATGCACCTCCAATAGCACGCCAGCTAGGTACTCGCATCCTGCGCCAGCAAACGCTGCTGCAAGCGCGCCAGGAAAGCCACCTCATATGCCGTGCGTTGTCCCTCCGGAACCTGCCCCTCGCGGCCGACCAGCAGGACCGCCCAGAGGCTGGCCGGCTCCTTTTCCATCAGCCAGCGCTCGGCACGTCGCTGCCCGGCATCGATGGCGGCCTGGCAATCCTGCAGCCAGAACAGCTCCAGCGCCGGCTGGCCATCAGCGGCGGGGATGTGGGTGGTGAAGAGTTTTTCATGCATCGCAAGGTCCCTCTCTCATTGCCCTACAGCGAGGGCTGAATGGACGGCGCCAGGCGCTGACCGGCCTGACGCCGGGTAACGTTCAGGCGGACAATGGTTTTTGCCGGGGACGCCTGAAAATGAGAGAGGTTGGGAGGCGCGCGGGGATAAAAGCCGGTGAATGCATCCTGGTTAGCTCCTACGAAGTGATGGGAGCCTGCCTCTATCTTTCCACGGATGAGGAGGCAGACCGTGCGAGGGTGGAAATACCGGCTTCGTAGGACCCGGCCGGGCCGAAGCCCGCCTCGCACGGCCCACCATAGAACAGCGTTCGACCGGCACAGGAAGCGCCTGCCGGACAGCTATGGTGCTACCGCCCTTACGAAGACAACCCGGGTTTCCACGCCCGATCACGACAATCGCCGTGACGGACGAACCCTAGCGAGCCCCACTCAGGCGCAACAAGGCGAAGTATCGCAGGCTCTCGCGTGAGCTTTCCCAATTTTCAGGGAAGGCCGGAAATATCTGTAGGAGCGAGCTTGCTCGCGAACAATGGCGTCAGGTTTAACTCTGGAGTTGGGTTGGCGTCCGTAACCCTCTCCCCAGCCCTCTCCCTGAAGGGAGAGGGGGCTTGTCCGTGCCGAGAGAAGGCATGGCATTAGCCTGAGACTTTTGGCGTTGCCGGCTAACGCCTGTACATCCGCATCTGCCCAACGGTCCCCTCTCCCTTCAGGGAGAGGGTTAGGGAGAGGGGCGAGGCCCAGCCCACCACCAAGCCTTGCATGGAAATGATCAGCCCAGCACCCCGATGAATGATGGGTATCGCTTCGCTCAACCCATCCTACGTCCGCTCCCCGGCCGATTATCGACCAGTAGTTGCGCCCGGCAGCTTGCCTTCTCTCCGCCCCAAACAGGATTATGGAACCAAGTTCCAAAAACAATCCCGCGGAGTCCCCTGCCCATGTCCCCTGCCCCGAACCTGCCGCTCACCGACTGCGACCTGCTGGTAGTAGGCTCCGGCGCCGCCGGCCTGGCCGCTGCCGTCACTGCCGCCTGGCACGGCCAGAAGGTCATCCTGGTGGAGAAGGAAGCGGTGTTCGGCGGCGCCACCGCCTGGTCCGGCGGCTGGGCCTGGGTGCCGCGCAACCCGCTGGCGCGCCGCGCCGGCATCGAGGAAGACATCGAGCAGCCGCGCACCTACCTGCGCAACGAGCTGGGCGACTACTACGACGCCGCGCGGGTTGATGCCTTCCTCGAAGCCGCGCCGCACATGGTGGCCTTCTTCGAGCAGCACACCCGCCTGCAGTTCGCCGACGGCAACGGCATCCCCGACATGCATGGCGACACCCCCGGCGCCGCCAGCGGCGGCCACCAGGTGATAGCCGCGCCCTACGATGCCCGCGAGGTCGGCGACCTGCTGCCGCGCCTGCGCAGGACGATGCGCGAGACCTCCTTCCTCGGCATGCCGATCATGGCCGGCGCCGACCTGGCCGCCTTCCTCAGCATGACCCGTTCGCCGCGCGCGTTCGTCCACGTGGCCAAGCGCGTACTCGCCCACTTCTACCACCTGGCCCGTTACGGTCGTGCCATGCACCTGGTCAACGGCGTGGCGCTGGTGGCGCGGCTGGCCAAGTCGGCGCAAGACCTGGGCGTGCGCCTGATGGAATCCTGCCCGGCGCAACGCCTGCTGCTGGAGGATGGCGCCATGCGCGGTGCCGTGGTGAAGACGCCGCGCGGCGAACTGGAAATCCGCGCCAAGGCCGTGGTCCTCGCCGCCGGCGGCTTCCCCAACGACCCCGAGCGCCGCCGCCAGCTGTTCCCCCGCGACGCCAGCGGCCACGCCAACCTCGCCCTGCCGCCGACGTCCTGCTCCGGCGATGGCCTGCGCCTGGGCGAAGCCGCCGGCGGCAGCGTCGAGACGAACCTGCGCTCGCCGGTGGCCTGGGCCCCGGTGTCGAAGGTGGCGCACCGCGACGGCAGCGTCGGCCACTTCCCGCACATCATCGAGCGCGGCAAGCCCGGCATCATCGGCGTGCTGGCCAACGGCAAGCGCTTCGTCAACGAGGCCCACGGCTACTACGACTACGTCAGCGCGATGCTCGCCGCCCTGCCCGAGGACCAGGTGCCCTGCTCCTGGCTGGTCTGCGACCAGCGCTTCCTGCGCCGCTACGGCCTGGGCTACGTGCGCCCGGCGCCGTTGCCCATCGGCGCGCACCTGCGCAGCGGCTACCTCAAGCGCGGCGCCAGCATCGAGCAACTGGCGCAGGTGTGCGGCATCGACCCGCAGGGCCTGGCGCAGACCGTCGCCGACTTCAACCGCCACGCCCGCAACGGCGAGGACCCGGCCTTCGGCCGCGGCAGCACCGCCTTCAACCGCAAGCAGGGCGATGCGGCCAACTCCGGGCCCAACCCGTGCGTCGCGCCCATCGAGCACGGCCCGTTCTATGCAGTCAAAGTGCAGCCGGGTTGCTTCGGCACCTTCGCCGGGCTGAAGACCGACGGCCAGGCCCGCGTGCTCGGCGCCGACGGCCAGCCGATCCCCGGCCTGTACGCCGCCGGCACCGACATGGCCAGCGTGTTCGGCGGCCACTACCCCTCCGGCGGCATCAACCTCGGCCCGGCGCTGACCTTCGGCTACGTCGCCGGCCGCCACGCCGCCGGCGCCCACGACTACGAACCCCAAGCAGGAGCCACCCCATGCAAGCACGCATCCGCAACCGCCACGGCCTGAACATGCCCAAGCTCGGCCTGGGCACCTGGCCGCTGACCGGCGCCGAGTGCAGCGCCGCCGTGCGCCAGGCCCTGGAACTGGGCTACCGGCACATCGACACCGCCGCCGGCTACCACAACGAGGACGCCGTGGGCCAGGCACTGGCCGACAGCCCGGTGGCCCGCGAGGACGTCCACGTCACCAGCAAGGTCTGGTGGGACCGCCTGGCCCCGGCCGACCTCGCTCAGTCCCTGGACGACAGCCTGCGCGCGCTGCGCAGCGACTACCTGGACCTGTTCATGATCCACTGGCCGGGCAAGAACGGCAGCCTCGTCGGCGACGACCTCAAGCGCAGCGTCGAGGCCCTGGTGGCCGCCCGCGACAGCGGCAAGGCGCGCGCCATCGGCGTGGCCAACTTCCCCCTGGCGCTGCTGCGCGAGACCGTGGAAACCCTGGGCGCGCCGCTGGCGGCCATCCAGGTCGAATACCACCTGATGCTGAACCAGCAACCGCTGCTGGACTACGCCCGCGCCCACGACATGGCCCTCACCGCCTACACCCCGCTGGGCCGCGGGCGCATGCTGGAGGAACCGGCGATCCAGGCCATCGCCCAACGCCACGGCGTGCTGCCCAGCCAAGTGGCCCTGGCCTGGCTGCTGGAGCAGGACGGCGTGGCCGCCATCCCCAAGGCCGCCAGCCTGGCCAACCAGCGCTCCAACCTCGCCGCCCTCGACCTGCGCCTGGACGACGAGGACCGCGCGCAGATCGCCGCCCTGCCGAAAAACGTCCGCCTGGTCAGCCCGGAGTTCGCCCCGAAATGGGACTGACCGTCCGCTGATCGCACACTTCTACGTATCCCTCCTTCCGCCCGGCCCGGCCAGAAACCGCGCCGGGCCTTGCCGCGCCTGGCTTGCAGCGATTTCGCCCAGAGTCCGGCGAGCCAATTGACGAAAGTAACCATTTAGTACATTTTCTGATGACCGCACTCCAGCGGCGACAAGACCTACAAGAGACACCCGCATGCCCCTCCCGATCCTGATCCTCAACGGCCCCAACCTGAACCTGCTCGGCACCCGCGAACCGGCCACCTACGGCCACGAGACGCTGGCCGACGTCGAAGCCCTCTGCCAGGCGCGCGCCGACGAACTGGGCCTGCAGGTGGCGTTCAAGCAGACCAACCACGAGGGCCAGTTGATCGACTGGATCCACGAAGCGCGCGGCCGTTGCGCCGGCATCGTGATCAACCCGGCGGCCTGGACGCACACCTCGGTGGCCATCCGCGACGCCCTGGCGGCGGTGGAGCTGCCGGTGATCGAGGTGCACCTGTCCAACGTGCACAAGCGCGAGGAGTTCCGTCACCACTCCTTCGTCTCGGGCATCGCCGTGGGCGTGCTGGCCGGCTTCGGCAGCAACGGCTACCGCCTGGCCCTCGACCACTTCGCCCACCTGCTGCGGGGCTGATGCCATGAGCCAGAAGACCGCCATCCTCGCCGGCCTGATCGGCGCCGGCATCCAGGCCTCGCGCACCCCCGCCCTGCACGAGCACGAAGGCGACGCCCAGGGCCTGCGCTACCTGTACCGGCTGATCGACCTGGACCAGCTGAAGCTGAACCTCGACGCCCTGCCCGAACTGCTCGACGGCGCCCAGCGCCTGGGCTTCACCGGGCTGAACATCACCTTCCCGTGCAAGCAGGCGATCATCCCGCTGCTCGATGAACTCTCCGAGGAAGCGCGCGGCATAGGCGCGGTGAATACCGTGGTGCTGAAGGACGGCAAGCGCGTCGGCCACAACACCGATTGCCTGGGCTTCGCCGAAGGCTTTCGCCGCGGCCTGGCCGACGTGAAGCGCAACCGCGTGGTGCAGCTGGGCGCCGGCGGTGCGGGTGCTGCAGTGGCCCACGCACTGCTCAGCGAAGGCGTGGAGCAACTGAGCGTCTACGAGGTGGACGCGGCCCGCGCCGAGGCCCTGGTGGACAACCTCAACCAGCATTTCGGCCATGGCCGGGCGCTGCTCTGCACCGACCTGCCGGCCGCCATGGCGGTGGCCGACGGCCTGGTCAACACCACCCCGGTGGGCATGGCCAAGCTGCCCGGCACGCCGCTGCCGGTGGAGCTGCTGCGCGCCGAGCTGTGGGTGGCGGAGATCATCTACTTCCCGCTGGAAACCGAACTGCTACGCCACGCCCGCAGCCTCGGCTGCCGCACGCTGGACGGCGGCACCATGGCGGTGTTCCAGGCGGTGAAGGCCTTCGAGCTGTTCAGCGGCCGAGCGGCCGATGCACAGCGGATGCAGGCCCACTTCCGCAGCCTGGATTGAGCGTAGGGCGTATAACCGTTCGCGGTTATACGCCTATACACCTGGCCCCCCTGCCCGGCCGCGAGGTTCTGCTGGACGCCTCATCGGCCACCAAAGCGGAGCCCTGCTCTACAACCAGCGGGCGTTCGACCAGTGTCAGGCGGCGGATAACGCGGAGCGTCGCCCTACGCTCCTTGGGTCCATGGTGTTTGCGTTGAAGAGCGCCCTCTCCCTAACCCTCTCCCTGAAGGGAGAGGGGACCGTTGGGCAGAGTTGGATGTCATGGTGTTAGCCGGCAATCTCGGCGATATCAGGTTGAAACCATCACTTATCTCGGCACGGACTAGCCCCCTCTCCCTTCAGGGAGAGGGCTGGGGAGAGGGTTGCGGACTTCGACTCCACTCCAGAGGCAGCCCGTTCGCGAGCAAGAACTAGGCGTCCCCCTCGCTCCTACGAAAAGCCCCTAGCGCCAGTTCTCCCAAACCAACTGCACCCCGGTCGCCAGCAACCCCAGCCGCGCAATGCGGTAGAACCACACATGGTTGACCTTGTCCTGCAGCCAGATGCCCAGCCACACACCCAGCACCACGATGGGCGCCAGCAGCAGGCTCGTCCCCAGGTTGCTCCAGGTGAACTGGCCGAGCAGCGCGTAGGGCACCAGCTTGATGGCGTTGGTCAGCAGGAAGAAGCAGTTCACCGTGGCGATGTAGCGCACCTTCTCCAGTTGCTGCGGCAGCAGGTACATCATCACCGGCGGGCCGCCGGCGTGGGCGACGAAGCTGGTGAAGCCGGCGATGCCCGAGAGCACCACGCCCTTGCCCACCGCCGCCGGCTTTGGCTGGGCGGCAGCGCGGGCCACCAGGGTGTTGAGCAGCACGAAGGCGATGGCGATGCCGCCGATCAGCAGGGCGATGAAGCGCTCGCTGAGCAGGCCGAAGCTCAGCGCGCCCGCCGCCACGCCCAGCAGCGCGCCGGGCAGCATGATCTTCAGGTTGCGCAGGTCCCACTTGCCGTAGAAGCGCCGCAGGCCGGTGAAATCGGCCATGCAGAGGATCGGCAGCATCAGCGCGGCGGCCTGGGTCGGTGGCATGGCCAGGGCCATCAGCGGCACGGCGATGCCGCCCAGGGCGCCGCCGAAGCCGCCCTTGGAGACGCCGGTGAGCAGCACGGCGGGGATCGCCACCAGAAGGAATTCGAGGGTCATCACGCAACTCGTCGGCACACGGAGCCGCCGATTATGCCGCGTCGACGCGTCTGCGCCAGGCCCCGCGGGCGATCAGCGCCCGCTCAGTCCACCACCGGGCGCAGCAGCGCCTGGGCCTCGTACAGCGCCGGCAGGTAGCGCAGGCGCATCTCGTCCAGGCCCAGGCGCGAGGCGTGGGTGGTGATGGCCAGGCTCGCGCGCATGCGCCCGCTGCGGTCCAGCAATGGCACGCCGATCACGCGCATGCCGATCTCGTATTCCTGGTCCACCACGCAGTAGCCCTGCCGGGCGACCTTGGCGATCTCGGCGTGCAAGGCGTCCATGTCCGTCAGCGTGTAGGGCGTCAGCGGCCTTGGCGGGTTGCGTTCGAAATAGGCCGCCAGCTCCGCCTCGCCCAGCGCCGCCAGCCACAGGCGGCCGCTGGCGGTGCAGTACATGGGCACCCGCGAGCCAGGGCGGATCGACAGCGAGGCGATGTGGCTGTAGCGGCTGCGCACCACGTGGACGATCTCGTCGCCGTCGCGGGTGCCCACCGAGACGTGCTCCTGGGTCTGCCGCGCCACCTGCTCGACGATGGGCCGCAGCATGCGCGGCAGCTGCGCCGAATCCACGTAGGCCTGGCCGATGCGCAGCGCCTTGGGCGTCAGCCAGTAGTGGCGGCTGTCGGTCTCGGCGAAGCCTTCGTGCACCAGGGTCAGCAGGAAGCGCCGCGCGGCGCTGGGGGTGAGGCCGGACAGCCGCGCCGCCTCGGGCACGCTCAGGCGCGGGCGTTCGGCGCTGAACAGTTGCATCAGCGCCAGGCCTTTCTGCAGGCCGGCGATCAGGTCGCGGGGGTGGATGCTGGGGGTTTCCAAGGTACGGGCTCCGGGTAATTCGGCCGAATATAGCGATTATCGCACTCTCACTGCGAATACCGCACTAAAGCGCCGTCAATCGCATTGAGCGCAACAGCCCGCCGCCGCACCCTGGCCAGCAGAACAACGCCAAGAACCCCTGGAGGTCAGCATGATTCGCGGTTCCACCGAACTGGTCGCCATCGTCGGCACACCCATCGCGCAGGTGAAGTCGCCGGAGAACTTCAACACCTGGTTCGCCCACAACGGCCATGACCTGGCGATGATCGCCATCGACCTGGGCGCCGACGCCCTCGATGCCTTCGTCGCCACCCTGCGCGGCTGGCACAACCTGCGCGGCTGCGTGGTCACCGTGCCCTACAAGCAGGCCCTGGCGCCGCGCCTGGACGGCCTGAGCGCCCGCGCCGAGGCGCTGGGCTCGGTCAACGTGATCCGCCGCGAGGCCGACGGCCGCCTGCTGGGCGACAACGTCGACGGCGCCGGCTTCCTCAACGCCGCCCGGCGCCATGGCCTGCAGCCGGCCGGCAAGCGCGCGCTGGTGGTTGGCTCCGGCGGCGTCGGCAGCGCCATCGCCTATGCGCTGTGCGAAGCCGGCATCGGCGAGCTGCGCCTGCGCGACCTCGACCAGGTGCGCGCCGCCGCCCTGGTCGAGCGCCTGGGCGCCCTCTTCCCCCAGGTACGCATCGGCGTGGGCTGCGACGACCTGGCCGGCCTCGACCTGCTGGTCAACGCCTCGCCGGTGGGCATGGGCGGCACCGGCGAGCTGCCGCTGCCGGGCATGCTGCTCGACGGCCTGCAGGCGCACACCCTGGTGGCCGACGTGGTCACCAAGCCGGAGATCACTCCGCTGCTGGAGCGCGCCCGCGAGGCGGGCTGCCGCATCCAGACCGGCGCCGAGATGGCCTTCGCGCAGCTGGGCAACCTGGGCGCCTTCATGGGCGTCACGCCGCTGGAGATCCAGCCATGACCAGCCTCAACGCCCCGGCCTGGAGCCGCGAGTGCGACCTGCTGGTGCTGGGCAGCGGCGCCGCCGGTTTCGCCGCCGCGGCCACTGCCGCCTGCCAGGGCCTGCGCGTGCTGATGCTGGAGAAGGCCGATAGCTTCGGCGGCACCTCGGCCATCTCCGGCGGCGCGGTGTGGGTCTACGGCACCGACCAGGCCCGCGCCGCCGGCGCGAAGGACTCCGAAGAAGCCATGCGCACCTACCTGCGGCGCACCATCGGCCCGGGCTACAAGCCCGAGCTGGTCGACAGCTTCATCCGCAACGGCCACCGGGCCCTGCGCTGGCTGGAGGCCAACACCGAGCTGCGCTACGCCCTGCGCCCACACTCGCCGGACTACTACCCCGACGAGCAAGGCGGCACCGAATTCGGCCGCGCCCTGGAGATGGTCGAGTACGACGGCCGCCACCTCGGCGAGCGCTTCCGCGACCTGCGCATGCCGCCGCCGGGCATGCTGCTGTTCGGCGGCATGATGGTGAACCGCGTGGACATCCAGCATTTCCTCAGCTTCCGCCGCTCACCGAAGTCGTTGTGGCACTGCCTGAAGCTGCTGGCGCGCTATGGCGTCGACCGCCTCAGCCACCACCGCGGCACGCGCCTGACCACCGGCAACGCCCTGATCGCGCGCCTGGCCACCACGGCCTTCGCCAAGGGCATGGAGCTGTGGCTGAACAGCGAGGCGCAGCAACTGATCGTCGAGAACGGCGCGGTGGTCGGCGCGCAGGTGCTGCACGAAGGCCGTATCGAGCGCATCCGCGTGCATGGCGGGGTGGTCTGCGCCATGGGCGGTTTCGCCGCCGGCAAGCTGGCCGAGCGCTTCCGCCCGGCGAGCGACGGCGAGCACCTGAGCATGTCGCCGGACTGCAACGACGGCGCCGCCCTGCGCCTGGGCGAGGCCATAGGCGCGGCAGCCGGCGAGGGCCTGGCGGCGAGCTTCTTCTGGGCGCCGGTCTCCGAGCTGCGCCACGCCGACGGCAGCCGCGAGCGCTTCCCGCACCTGGTCACCGACCGCGCCAAGCCCGGGGTGATCGCGGTGAACCGCGGCGGCCGGCGTTTCGTCAACGAGTCCAACTCCTACCATCACTTCGTGCAGAGCATGTTCGCCAGCGGCAACACCGAGTGCTGGCTGATCTGCGACGCCACTGCCATGAACCGCTACGGCCTGGGCCTGGCGCGGCCCAAGCCGGTCGACAACAGCGCGCTGGTGCAAGCCGGCTACCTGTACCAGGCCGACTCGCCGGACGCCCTGGCCCGCGCCATAGGCATCGACGCCGAGGGCCTGCGCCAGACGCTGGCGCGCTTCAACGCCAACGCGCGCAACGGCGTCGACGCGGACTTCGCCAAGGGCGGCAACAGCTACAACCGCTACATGGGCGACCCGGACCACCGCCCCAACCCCTGCCTGGCGCCGCTGGAGAAGGCGCCCTACTACGCCGTCCGCCTGCACACCGGCGACCTCGGCTCGGCCCGCGGCCTGGTCACCGACGGCCAGGCCCGCGTGCTCGGCCGCGACGGCCAGCCGATCCCCGGCTTCTACGCCGCCGGCAACGACATGAACTCGCTGATGGACGGCACCTATCCCGGCCCCGGCATCACCCTCGGCCCCGGCCTGACCTTCGCCTGGCTGGCGGCCAACCACATAGCCGCGCGCCTCGCCGCGCCGGCCTCGCAACAAGCAACCCTGGAGCACTGACGATGTACTACGAACTGCGCACCTACAGCATCGACCCGCTGAAACTCGCCGACTGGCTGGCCCTGTACCGCAGCCACGCCTACGAGGTGCAGACCGAGCACCTGGGCAGGCTGGTGGGCTTCTTCACCACCGAGTTCGGCGAATGCAGCCAGGTGGTGCACCTGTGGGCCTACGAGAGCCTGGACGAGCGCATGCAGCGCCGTGCCAGCATGGCCGCCGACCCGCGCTGGGCCGAGTTCGGCAAGCTGAACCGGGAACTGGGCGCGGTGCTCAAGCTGGAATCGCGGCTGATGAAGCCCACCGGCTTCTCCCCGCTGCAGTGATGGCCCCGGCGCGCGGAGCCCTTCCGCGCGCCCCGATAACGACAAGAGAAAGCCCATGCCCACCTTGCAAACCCTCGACTGCGACGTCCTGGTGATCGGCTCCGGCGCCGCCGGCCTGGCCGCCGCGGTCAGCGCCGCGCACCACGGCCTGCGCGTGGTCGTCGCGGAAAAGGCCGCGCAGCTCGGCGGCACCAGCGCCTGGTCCGGCGGCTGGCTGTGGATCCCGCGCAACCCGCTGGCCATCGCCGAAGGCCGCGTCGAGCCGGACGACGCGCCGGAGCGCTACCTCAAGGCGCAGGTCCATGCCGAGCAACTGGACGAACGCCAGGCCGCCTTCCTCCGCCACGGCCCGGAGATGGTCGAGTTCTTCCAGCGCCACAGCGCCGTGCAGTTCTTCAGCGGTACACGCATGCCGGACATGCGCGATGGCGAGGGTTCCGCCGCCGGCGGCCGCTCGCTGTGCGCCCAACCCTACGACGGCCGCGAACTCGGCTCCTGGCTGCACCACCTGCGTGAGCCGCTGGACCTCGTCAGCCTGGCCGGTATGGGCATCGCCGGTGGCGTCGACCTGGCCAACTTCCTCGACGCCACGCGCTCGCCGAAAGCCGCGCTCTACGCGCTCAAGCGCATCGCCCGGCACTGGTACGGGCGCCTGCGCTATGGGCGCGGCACGCAGTTGGTCAACGGCAACGCCTTGGTGGCGCGCCTGCTGCGCAGCGCCCTGGACCTGAAGGTGCAGTTGCTGACGCAAACGCCGATCCACGAACTGCTCCGCGAAGGCGACAAAGTGATCGGTGCGCGTAGCGACACCCTGGAAATACGCGCCCGCCGCGGCGTGGTCCTGGCCTGCGGTGGTTTCCCCCATGACCGCGAGCGTATCGCCCGACTCATGCCCCACGCCCCGGATGGCTGGCAGCACCGCTCCGCCGCGCCGCCGCAGAACACCGGCGACGGCCTGCGCCTGGGCGAAGCCGTGGGCGCGCAGGTCCGCGACGACCTGGCCCACGCCGGCGCCTGGGTGCCGGTATCGCTGGTGCCGCGCCGCGACGGCAGCGTCGGCCACTTCCCGCACCTGATCGAACGGGCCAAGCCCGGCTTCCTCTGCGTGCGCCGCGACGGCCGGCGCTTCGCCAACGAAGCCGACTGCTACCACGACTTCATGAGCGCCCTGTTCGCCGCCACGCCACCGGGCGAGCCCCATGAAACCTGGCTGATCGCCGACGCCCGGGCGCGGCGGCGCTACGGCATCGGCTGGGTGAAGCCCTTGCCCTTCCCGGACCTGCCCTACGAGCGCCGCGGCTATCTGGTCAAAGCCCGCAGCCTGGCGCAACTGGCGGCGCGCTGCGGCATCGACGCCGAGCAGCTGCAGGCGACGGTGAAGCGCTTCAACGAACACGCGGCGCTGGGCGAAGACGCGGACTTCCAGCGCGGCCGCTCGGCCTACAACAAGGCCCAGGGCGAAGCGCGGCAGCATCCCAACGCGTCGCTGCGGCCCCTGGAAAAAGGTCCGTTCTATGCGGTGAAGCTGCTGCCCGGCAGCCTCGGCACCTTCGCCGGCCTGCGCACCGACGCCCGCGCGCGGGTGCTGGACGCCAGCGGCGCGGCCATCGAGGGGCTGTACGCGGTGGGCAACGACATGGCCAGCGTGATGGCCGGCCACTACCCCAGCGGCGGCATCACCCTGGGGCCGGGCATGACCTTCGGCTACCTCGCCGGCCTGGAGCTGGCCGGGCTCAGCGCTGGATGTAGCGCTGCACCGCCTCGCAGATCATCTGCTTGTGGCGTTGCTTGACCTGCTCGTCGGCCAGGTCGATCTGGAAGATTTCGCCGAAGGTGTTGCGGTTGGACACGCGGTAGAAGCAGAACGAGCTGATGAACAGGTGCAGGTCCAGCGGGTCGATGCCCTCGCGGAACAGGCCCTGCTCGGCGCCGCGGCGGAGGATTTCGGCCAGCGACAGCAGCATGTTGTTGCTCATCGAGCGGATCGCCGTGGACTTCTTCACGTACTCGCCGTGGTGGATGTTCTCGATGGAAACGATGCGCACGAAGTCGACGTTGCGGTCGTGGTGGTCGAAGGCGAACTCCACGGTGCGGCGGATCGCCTCCAGCGGCTCCAGTTCCGCCAGGTGCAGCTTGTCCTCGGTGTGGCGGATGTCGCCGTAGAGCTTCTCCAGCACTTCGACGTAGAGCTGCTCCTTGCTGCCGAAGTAGTAGTAGATCATGCGCTTGGAGGTGTGCGTGCGCTCGGCGATGGCGTCCACCCGGGCGCCGGACAGGCCCTGCTGGACGAACTCGGCGATGGCCGCCTGGAGGATGCCCTCGCGGGTTTTCTCGGGGTTGTTCTTGCGGCCCTTGCCACGCACTTCGGCGGGGTCCAGGGATTCGACGACATTCGGCATGGTTGGCTCGCAGCCTCACGGAGAGCACCGATTATGGGCCTCGCCACCCCGCCAAGGGAAGCGGCGCGGGGCTTGCCGCGCCGCCCCAGGGCGCTACAGCTTGGGCTTGCGCGCGGCGCCGCTGCGCGCCTGGGCCATGGCCGCCAGGCGCACGGCGACGTTGGCCGCGCCGTAGCCGGCATAGCCGTTCCTGCGCTGGAGGATTTCGAAGAAGAAGCGCCCCTCGAACGGCTCGGTGTAGACGTGGAACAGCTCGCCGCCCTGGGCGTCGCGGTCGTAGAGCACGTTGAAGTAGGCCAGCTCGCTGAGGAACTCGTCGTCGAAGTCGAAGCGCGCCGCCAGGTCGTCGTAGTAGTTCAGCGGGATGTCCAGCAGCGGCACCCCGGCCTGCTTGGCGCGGGTGACCTCGGCGAAGATGTCCTCGCAGGCGAAGGCGATGTGGTGCACGCCCGAGCCGCGGTAGCTGGACAGCGCGTGGGAAATGGCGGTGTTGCGGTTCTCCGAGATGTTCAGCGGCAGGCGCAGGCTGCCGCAGCGGCTGCGGATGGCGCGGCTTTTCACCAGGCCATAGGGGTCGGGCAGGACCACCTCGTCGTCGGCCTCGAAGTCGAACAGCGCCTTGTAGAACAGCACCCAGCTGTCCAGGCTGTCGGCCGGCAGGGCCATGGCCATGTGGTCGATGCGCTGCAGGTTGCCGCTGGCCTGGGCCTGGGCGTCGAGGCGGAAGTCGCTGTCGTAGATGGTCTGCCCCGGCGCGCCCGGCTCCACCAGGTAGATCAGGCTGCCGTCGGGGGCGCGCACCGCGGGCACCTCGCGTTCGTTGGGGCCGACCAGACCGCGGAACGGCTGGCCACGGAAGGCCTGGGCGCGCTCCAGGGCCTGGGCGCCGTCGCGCACCCGCAGGGCGGTGGCGCACAGCGAGGGGCCGTGGGCTTCGAAGAAGTTGTGGGCGAAGGAGTACGGCTCGGCGTTGAGCACGATGTTGATGTCGCCCTGGCGCAGCAGGCTCACCGCCTTGGAGCGGTGTTCGCCGGCGCGGGCGAAGCCGAGCTTTTCCAGCCAGTTGCCCAGGCGCGCGCCCAGGTCCTCATCCACGGCGAATTCGAGGAATTCCACGCCGTCGTAGCGGCTGGCCGGCGGCGGCGCGAAGAGGATGCCGGGGTCGCCGGCGGGCGCGGCGTCCTGCTCCAGCAGGCGGCGCGTCTTCTCCTCCAGGTAGAGCAGCGAGCGCAGGCCATCGGCGGCGTTGGAGCGGGTCGGCGCGGCGCGGAAGCCGTCGTTGAAGATTTCCAGCGACAGCGGGCCCTTGTAGCCGCTGCGCAGGATGGGCGCGAGGAAGCCCGCCAGGTCGAACTCGCCCTGGCCGGGGAAGCAGCGGAAGTGCCGGCTCCATTCCAGCACGTCCATGGCCAGCACGGGCGCGTCGGCCATCTGCACGAAGAAGATCTTCTCGCCGGGGATGTCGGCGATGCCGCTGGGGTCGCCCTTGATCGACAGGGTGTGGAAGCTGTCCAGCAGCACGCCCAGGGCCGGGTGGTCGGCGGCTTTCACCAGGTCCCAGACCTGCTGCCAGGTGTTGACGTGGCGGCCCCAGGCCAGGGCCTCGTAGCCGATGCGCAGGCCGCGCTTGCCGGCGCGCTCGGCCAGCTCGCGCAGGTCGTCGACGAGAATGTCGCGCTCGCCCAGGGAATCGGCGACGGTGTTGCTGCACACCAGCACCAGGTCGGTGCCTAGCTCCTGCATCAGGTCGAACTTGCGCTCGGCGCGCTCCAGGTTGCGCGCCAGGCGCTCGCGGCGGCAGCCCTCGAAATCGCGGAAGGGCTGGAACAGGGTGATCGCCAGATTCAGGTCGGCGCACATCTGGCGCACGTCGCGCGGGCTGCCGTCGTAGTACAGGAGGTCGTTTTCGAAGATCTCCACGCCATCGAAGCCGGCGGCGGCGATGGCTTCGAGTTTCTCGGGCAGGGTACCGCTCAGGGAGACGGTGGCGATCGAGCGCTGCATGCTGGGGCTCCTGTGCTGCTGGCTTCTACGAGCCATGGCCTGGCCGCCGGCTGTCGGCGACATTCGGAAATATCGCCAGCCGTAGGACGCACGGCTGGTCATTGGATTATTCGCAGGGTATTTTCCAGCGGCAAGGCAAATTGTACGAACCAGTTAGTTTTGTGTTCGATCAGCGAACAAAAGGCCGATCAGCGAATTGACGGTTTTTCGTCCAGTGGCCGACCATGGATTCACCGCGACACACCAGGGCCATGCCTCCCCTGGCCCGCGAGACGCCTTGCCCTATAACAATTTCAACAAGAGTCCCTGCCCATGTTGACTGCACGCCTCCTCACCGCCGCCGTCTCCAGCCCAACACGAACGCCGGCTCGCCCCCAGCCCTGAGCCGCGCCGCCCGGCGCATTTCCGACACGGGCCCCGGCCAGGGGCTTTAGCGACGACCTCGGTGCCCCTGTTCGATCAGCGCACACGCCCCCGAAGGGCGCGGCGCCCGGGCAGGCACCGACAACAACAAGAACCGGAGACAACGATGGCGACTTCCTCCAGCTCCCAAGCCAAGAAAGCCACCGCCAGTGGCTGGATCGGCTCGGCCCTCGAGTACTACGACTTCTTCATCTACGCCCAGGCCGCTGCGCTGATCTTCCCGCAGCTGTTCTTCCCCTCCTCCGACCCGAAGATGGCCATAGTCGCGTCGCTGGCGACCTACGGCGTGGGCTACCTGGCCCGCCCGATCGGCGCCTTCTTCCTCGGCCACTGGGGTGATACCCGCGGGCGCAAGAACGTGCTGCTGCTGTGCATGTTCATGATGGGCCTGTCGACCATGGCCGTGGGCCTGCTGCCGACCTACCACGACGTCGGCTTCCTCGCCCCGGCGCTGCTGGTGGTATTGCGCCTGGTGCAGGGCTTCGCCGTGGCCGGGGAAATCTCCGGGGCCAGCTCGATGATCCTCGAACACGCGCCCTTCGGCCGCCGCGGCTACTTCGCCAGCTATACCCTGCAGGGCGTGCAGGCCGGCCAGGTGATGGCCGCCGCGGTGTTCCTGCCGCTGGCCTACTTCATGCCCAACGACGCCTTCAACGCCTGGGGCTGGCGGATTCCCTTCCTGCTCAGCGCCGTGGTGCTGATCGCCGGCCTGATCATCCGCCGCGAAGTCCACGAGACCCCGGCCTTCGTCAACGAGGAAGCCAAGCAACAGGTGGCCAAGTCGCCGATCGCCGAAGCCTTCCGCAACAGCTGGAAGCAGATGCTGCTGGTGATGGTCATGTCGCTGATGAACGTGATCCCGGTGGTGGCCACCATCTTCGGCGCGGCCTACGCGGTGCAGCCGGCCTACGGCATAGGCTTCGACAAGAGCGTGTACCTGTGGATCCCGGTGGTGGGTAACATAGTCGCGGTGCTGGCCATTCCCTTCGTCGGCAACCTCTCCGACCGCATCGGCCGCCGCCCGACGATGATCGTCGGCGCCCTGGGCTCGGGCCTGCTCGCATTCGGCTACCTGTACGCCATCAGCATCCAGAACGTGCCGCTGGCCTTCGTCATGTCGCTGCTGATGTGGGGCCTGGTGTACCAGGGCTACAACGCGGTGTTCCCGTCCTTCTACCCGGAGCTGTTCCAGACCCGCTACCGCGTCTCGGCCATGGCCATCGCACAGAACATCGGCACCATGCTCACCGCCATGCTGCCGGCGCTGTTCGCCGCCGTCGCCCCGCCCGGCTCGGACAACGTCCCGATGGTGATCGGCAGCCTGGCCTTCCTCATCACCTGCCTGTGCGCCTTCGCCGCCTACCTGGCCCCGGAAACCCACCGCCTGCCGATGGAAGACCTGGGAAAGCCTGACGCCAAGCCGCTGGAAAAAGCCGCCTACGACAGCGCGCGGCAGAACAGCCTGCGGGTGGCGAGCCACTGAACAGGTAATGCCCGAGCATGAAAAAAGGCCCCGTGAGGGGCCTTTTTTCGTGGGGCGGCGTCAGGCGACATGCACCGCCCGCACCTGGATTTCCACCCCCAGGGTACGGCGCAGGGCATCGAAGATCGCCGCCAGGTTGTCCATGCCCGGGTTGCCCGAGGCCGACAGCATGCGGTGCAGGCTTTTGCTCGGCCGCTCCGTCTCCAGCGCCAGGCGCTCGAAGCCCAGGGTGGCGTTGACCAGATCGCGGAGGATCAGGCGCGCGGCGTCCGGCTCGCCGTTGAGGAACAGCGAGGCCGCCTCGTCGAGCAGCGCGGTGGCGAATGCCGGTTCGCGCTGCACCCGCGCGACGACGGTCTGTTTGAAATCCCTGGTCAGTGCCATTGGAATCACCCTCTCATCTGCGGCCCGAACCGGGCCTTCTTGCGTTGCTTGTACTCGGCGTGCAGCGCCTTCGCCTTGCGGATATCCGCTGCCTGGCCGGCCTTGCTGCCACCACCGAACAGCACGATGAGCGCCTCGCCATCCCTCGCCAGGTAGATCCGGTAGCCCGGGCCCCAGTCGATGCGGTATTCGCCGATGCCATCGAACCATTTGACATTGGAGGTGTTGCCCACCGCCATGCGCACCTTGGCGGTGGCAACCTTGGCCGCCGCCTGGAAATGCAGGGAGTCGAACCACTCCTGATAGGGGCAGGACGCGTCTTCCCGGACATACTCGAGCACCTCTATGGCCACCATGGTAACCTCCTCGTTACCATTTACCAATAGGTCTCAGACGAGGCGAGTGCTGCTTCGGGAATGGAATCCCCCTCACCGGCGTCTGTGCGAGGGGAAGAAAGTACGGTTACCGGGCGCCTGCCCGGGGTGCGCTGCTGCACACCTGGCTATCGCCCTGGAGAAGAACCGGAAATTGCCTACATCGCGAGAGCCCAGGTCCGACGCCCCGCAGCGGAAAATCGCGGACAGAGTCCGCGATCGGATTCACCGGCCCGCCGGACGCATCGGTGGCACGGCCAACGGCGGATAACCGCGAACGGTTATGCACCCTACGCTCCAGGAGTATCAGGATGACTCCAGACTTCCCGGCGGCTCAGGACAGCCCCCTCTCCCTCTGGGAGAGGGTTGGGGTGAGGGGCTCTTGAACCCGGCACCGACGCCACCGGAAAACTCCCTTCGCGAGCAAGCTCGCTCCTACACCACCCCTCACCCCCGCCGCTGCATCCAGGCCGCCGCCAACCCGCTCAGGCAGATCACAGCAATCCCCACCAGGGCACTGGCGCTCGGCACATGGCTGAAGACCAGCCAGCCGATCAGCCCGGCGAAGACGATCTGGCAATAGCCGAAGGGCGCCAGCAGCGCCGGGGCGGCATGGCGGAAGGCCTGGGTGAGGAACAGGTGGGCGGACATGCCGCAGGTGCCCAGGGCGAGCATCAGCAGCGCGTGGCCGAGGCTCGGGGTGTGCCAGACGAAGGGCACCATCGCCGTGGTCAGCGCGGTGTTCAGCAGGCCGGCGAAGAAGTTGCTGGTGGTCGGGCTGTCCACCGCCGCCAGCTTGCGCGTCAGCAGCTGGTAGAAGCAGAAGCACAGCGCCGAACCCAGCGGCAGCAACACCGCCGGGGTGAACAACTCACCGCCGGGATGGACGATCGCCAGCACCCCGGCGAAGCCCAGGCTCACCGCCGCCCATTGCCCGGCGCTGACCTTCTCGTGCAGCAACGGCACCGACAGCGCGGTGACCATCAGCGGGGCGAGGAAGTTGACTGCCGTGGCCTCCGCCAGGGGGATGTACTGCAGGCCGGTGGTGAACAGCAGGCTGGTGCCCAGCAGGCACAACGCGCGCAGGGTCTGCAGCCCCGGCCGGCGGGTGCGCAGCACGCGCAGGCCCGACTGCGGCAGGAAGATGCCGGCCATCAGCAGCGTGTGCACCACGTAGCGGGCCCAGACCACCAGCAGGATCGGGTAGAAGCCGGAGAGGTACTTGGACAGGGCGTCGTGGGTGGAGAACAGCGAGGTGGCCAGCACCACCAGAAGGATGCCCTTCAGGGGCTGGCTGCTGCCGGACAACGCGGAGGCGGCGGTCATCGGGTTTCCCGTGGTTTACAAAGCAAGGCGCCCGGCAGTGTGCCGGGCGAACGGGTGGATGGGAATGGCGCAGTTGCCGGCATCAGAGCCGGGCGAGCACCGTGCGTGCCTTGTCCAGTGCCAGGCTGGCCCGCTCCAGGGCGCTGACGCCCTGCTCCAGCAGCTGCCGGGTGGGGATCTCCAGGCTCAGCGGCACCGTCGCCGGCAAGGTCCGCAACAAACCCGCCAGGTCGCAGTCGCCATCGCCGGGGAAGCGCCGCTCGTTGCGCGCCTGGCGGAGGATTTCCCGCATGTCGTCCGGACGCGGGCCGGCCACGTCGCACAACTGGGCATAGCGCATGCGCGAGGCCGGCAACTGCGCCAGGTCCTGCAAGGATGAGCCGGAGCGGTCGAAGTGGAAGGCGTCGACCAGCACGCAGCCATTCTCGCGCCCGGCGTTGCGCACCACGCGCCAGGCCGTGGTCAGGTCGGGGGCGTCGGTCCAGGGCATGAACTCCAGGTGCGGATGGATGCCGTAGCCCTCGGCCAATTCGCACAACTCGGCGAAGCGTTCGGTCATGCGCGCCTCATCCGCGTCGTTGCCGGCCACCAGCAGCTCCGTGCCGCCGAACTCGGCGCCGACGGCGAGGATGGGCTCGAAGTCGGCCACGCGGGTCTCCGGCTTCAGGCGCAGGATTTCCAGGTCCAGCACGCGGACGCCGGTGTCGCGCAGGCGCGCCTGGGTCTGCCGGCGCAGCTCGGCATCGGCCACCAGCGGGAAGTGGTGCTCCTCGGCGGTGGCCGGCGCCAGGCGCAGGCCGACGTGGCTGTAGCCGGCGCGGGCGGCGACCTCGACCATGTCCGGCGGCGACAGTTCGAGGACGGTCAGGGCGGCGAGGGAGAAGATTCGGTCGGTCATGGGATCGGTATCCAGGTCACAGGTGGATTAGTAGGAGCGAGGGGGACGCCTAGTTCTTGCTCGCGAACGGTGTTCACCGGCAGCCCAGGTGTCGGGTTCAAGAGCGCCCTCTCCCCAACCCTCTCCCGCAAGCGGGAGAGGGGGCTGTCCGGCATGAGCGGGAAGCTCGGCGTCAACCTGTAGGAGCGGACTTTGTCCGCGATAACCGAAGGTGCCGATGCGGATCGCGGACGAAGTCGTAGGATGGGTTGAGCTTGCGATACCCATGCGGTCGTGGTGATGGGTATCGCTCCGCTCCACCCATCCTACGGTGGCCCCTCTCCCGTACGGGTTCATTCACCCAACCCGCGCCGGCGCACACGCCCGGCCGCTGGCGGCGGCCTCGCGGATGGCCTCGATCAGCGCCAGGGTACGGCCGCCGTCCACGGCGTCGGTCAGCGGCTGCTCCTCGCCACGCACCACGCGCACGAAATGCTCCAGTTGCCGGCGCAGCGCCTCGCCCGGGGTGAAGGGCTCGCTGCTGCGCAGCAACGGCTGGTGCCAGCCGGCGCCCGGCTGCGCGTAGTGCCAGCGCTGCAGTTGCGGGATGCTCAGCGCGCCCTCGGTGCCAGCCAGCAGGTAGCAAGGCTGGTCGACCTGACGCGGATAGACCGGGCTCTCGCCGGAATCCAGCTCCCAGCTCCAGGGCGCGGCCACGCCGTCGGAACCGGTCAGGCTGCCGAGGGCGCCGTTCTCGAATTGCAGGAGGATGGCCGCGCTGTCCTCGTTGACCAGGCCGCGCACCGCGTTGCCGGTGAAGGCCTGCACCTGCGCTACCTCTCCGCACAAGTGGCGCAGCAGGTCGAGGTCGTGGATCAGGTTGGTGAGCAGGAAGCCGGCGCCCGGCTCGCGGCGCCAGGGCACTTCGAAGTAGCTGTCGGGCTTCTGCAGCTGCCACAGCGCGGTGACGTTGACCAGCCGGCCCAGGGCGCCCGCGGCCAGGATTTCCCGCGCCTTGCCGATCAGCGGGTTGTGCCGGCGGTGATGGCCGACCAGCACCGGCACGCCGCTGCCCCGGCTCACCTCCACCAGTTCGCGCACTTCATCCAGGTGCACGCCCACCGGCTTCTCCAGCAGCACCGGCACGCCGGCGGCCAGGCAGTCCAGGGCGGTGGCCACGTGCAGGTTGTTGGGGTTGGCGATGATCGCCGCCTGCGGTTGCGCCTCTTCCAGCATGCGCCGGTGGTCGGCGTAGTACGGCACCCCGCACTCGGCGGCGAACCCAGCCGCGCCGGGGCCCGGGTCGGCCACCGCGCAGAGTTGCAGGGCGGGCACCTGGAGCAAGTGCTGGTGATGCTGGCGGCCCATGATGCCGGCGCCGATCAGGGCGATGCGCAAGGGAACGGTCACGCGGGATTCCTCTTCTGCTTGTCGTGCTGGAGCCCCGATGCGCAGGACTCCGTGGAATGGCATGAGCAAATTTAGAACTCGGTTCCATTTTTACTCAAGCGCAATGTGACAAGCAGCGGGCGATTATCGACCGCCGTTACATCCGGGCAGGCGCAAGCGGCCCTCCTCCATGGGAGGAAGGCCAGGCAAGGGGGAATCAGGCGAAGAGGTCGGAAGCCTGGCTGGCGGCGGACAGCTCGGCGCTGGCGGCCAGCAGCAGCGGCGCCAGTTCGTGTAGGCGCGCTTCCGGCAGGCGCGCGCTGGGCCCGGCAATGCTCAGCACGCCGATCGCCCGGCGGTCCACCGGGCTGTGCACTACGGCGGCCAGGGCCGAGGTGCCGAGTGCCGAGGTTTCTTCGACCCAGGCGTAGCCGCGCTCGCGGGCACGGCGCAGGTAGCCGAGCAGTTCGTCCTCGCTGCGCGGGGCGCGCGGGCCGAAGTTGGCGGGGTCGCCCACGCCCTGCCGGCGCACCAGCTCCAGGGCCTGGGCATCGTCCAGGCTGGCCAGCCAGGCGTGCCCGGAAGCGGTGTAGAACAGCGGCGCGTCGCGGCCCATGTCCGGGTCGTAGCGCAGCCCCGGGCGGGCGCCCTGGGACTTGGCGATCCAGGTCTGGCGGCTGCCGTCGATCACCCCCAGGCGCACCAGCTCGCCGCTGTCCTGGGCCAGGCGGTCGAGGATCGGCTGGACGATGTCGGCGCCGCTGCAGGACAGGTAGCGGAAGCCCAGCGCCACCAGCTTGGTGGACAGCTGGTAGCGGGCGTTCTCCGGGTTCTGCCGCACGTAGCCCAGGCGGATCAGTTCGGCGAGCATGCGGTGGGTGGCGCTCTTGGGTATCTCCAGGCGCTCGGCGAGGGTCTGCATCGGCAGGCCGCGGGGCTCGCTGGTGAGGCTTTCGAGAAGGCTGAAGGCACGTTCGATCTGGCTACCGGCCATGGGCGTCGTCCACTACGAGGATCGGCGGATTCTAATGAGATCGACCGGGCCGGGGAACCGCCGGGCTGGATCGGATGCTTTCCTTAAATGTTCGAACCGGTTAATTAATGTTCGATATTCGCACAAGAAGCGTTTTCGCCGATTGTCCACTGCCTGCCGCCCTTCCACTATCGAGCCGTACCGAAACACCCGGCAGCGCCTGCTGCCCTCGGACGCGAACACCCTCGAACAATTACAAGAAGGTCCAGAGCCATGCCGCACAGCACACGCCCCTCTCTCGATCCGCGAACGCCAGGCCGCCCAGCCGCCTAGCGCCGCGTTTCCCGGCGCCCCGCCGCGCCGCACAAGCCTCTCCCACAACAATGACTCCAGAGAGATCGTCATGGGCTACCCCTGCATCCGCCGTTTTCCCCGTTACCTGCCCGCCGCCCTGGCCCTGGCCGGTACCACCCTGCCCGCCTTCGCCGACGGCTTCCTCGAAGACGCCAAGTCGAGCCTGACGCTGCGCAACTTCTACATGAACCGCGACTACACCGGCGACGCCGCCCAGGGCAAGGCCGAGGAATGGACGCAGAGCTTCATCCTCGACTTCAAGTCCGGCTTCACCCAGGGCACCGTGGGCTTCGGCCTGGACGTGCTCGGCCTGTACAGCGTCAAGCTCGACGGTGGCCGCGGCACCGCCGGCACCCAGCTGCTGCCGGTGCACGACGACGGCCGCCCGGCCGACGACTTCGGCCGCCTGGCGGTGGCCGGCAAGGCGCGTATTTCCAGGACCGAGCTGAAAGTCGGCGAATGGGCCCCGGCGCTGCCGATCCTGCGTTCCGACGATGGCCGCTCGCTGACGCAGACCTTCCAGGGCGCGCAGCTCACCTCGAAGGAACTCGCCGGGCTGACCCTCTACGGCGGCCAGTTCCGCCAGAACAGCCCGCGCAACGACGCCAGCATGGAGGACATGAGCCTGTTCAACCGCACGGCCTACACCTCCGACCGCTTCGACTTCGTCGGCGGCGAATACCGCTTCAACGGCGAGCGC
Organism: Pseudomonas sp. M1; assembly: GCF_022760135.1. Classification (NCBI taxonomy): domain Bacteria; kingdom Pseudomonadati; phylum Pseudomonadota; class Gammaproteobacteria; order Pseudomonadales; family Pseudomonadaceae; genus Pseudomonas; species Pseudomonas sp. M1. Next base: position 2,804,071 of record NZ_CP094343.1, on the reverse strand, counting down.
ACCCTGGTCGGCCTGTGGAACGCCGAGCTGAAGGACATCTACCAGCAGCAATACCTGCAGGTGCAGCACTTCCAGCCGGTGGGCGACTGGGTGCTGGGTGCCAACCTCGGCTACTTCCGGGGCAAGGAAGACGGCAGCGCCCGCGCCGGCGACCTGGACAACCGCACCGCCTCCGGGCTGTTCTCCGCCAAGTACGGCGCCGGCACCTTCTACCTGGGCCTGCAGAAGGTCATGGGCGACGACGAGTGGTTCCGCGTCAACGGCGCCAGCGGCGGCACCCTGGCCAACGACAGCTACAACTCCAGCTACGAGAACGCCAAGGAGCGCTCCTGGCAGCTGCGCTACGACTACGACTTCGCCGGCCTCGGCCTCCCCGGCCTGACCCTGATGAACCGCTACATCCACGGCAGCAACGTGCACAACGCCAGCACCGACGACGGCAGCGAATGGGGCCGCGAGAGCGAGCTGGCCTACACCGTGCAGTCCGGGCCGCTGAAGACGCTGAACCTGAAGTGGCGCAACTCGACGATGCGCCGAGATTGGGGGCGGACCAACAGCTTCGACGAGAACCGGTTGATCGTGAGTTATCCGCTGGATCTGTTGTAACGCCCGAACCGGGCGCTTTTCGTAGGATCGAGGGGGACGCCTGGTTCTTGCTCGCGAATGAGCCCCGCAGCGGAGTCTGTTCGCGAGCAAGCTCGCTCCTACAGGGGCATGGTTGTGCGCCGGAAACCGCGGTTATCGCGGATGGAATCCGCTCCTACGGGGGCGTCCCGGAGCCTTGCGTGACCGGGGTCTCGAACAGGCGCTCCGTGGTCGAATCCGAGGCGCGCCGGGGATCAAGGTCAAACGGCGGATAACCGCGAACGGTTATCCGCCCTACGGTTGAGTTCGACCGTAGCGGGCCGGGCCTCGCCCTACCCGGCCTCCAGGCTGTAGCCCACGCCGTATACCGAGCGGATCGGGTCGTGCCCCGGGGCCACCGCCGCCAGTTTGCGTCGCAGGTTCTTCACGTGGCTGTCGACGGTGCGGTCGGCGACCACGCGGTGGTCCTGGTAGATGTGGTTCATCAACTGGTCGCGGGACAGCACCTGGCCGGGGCGTGCGGCTAGGGCGGCGAGCATGCGGAATTCCACCGGGGTGAGGTCCAGCGCCACGCCCAGGTAGCGCGCCTGGAAGGCCCGCGGGTCCAGTTCCAGGCCCAGGCTCGGCGCCTGGGCGCCGCTGCGGCGCAGCACGGCCTTGACCCGCGCCACCAGTTCACGGGGGGAGAAGGGTTTGCAGATGTAGTCGTCGGCGCCCAGTTCCAGGCCGAGCAGGCGGTCGATCTCCTCGACCCGCGCGGTCATCATTATCAGCGGCATGCGGCTGAAGCCGCGCAGCTCGCGGCAGATGTCCAGGCCGTCGCGGCCGGGCAGCATCAGGTCGAGCAGCAGCAGGTCGTAGGTCTTGCCGCGCAGCGCCGGGATCACCGCGTTGCCGTCGGCGAGGTGTTCCACCTGGTAGCCGGCGACGCGCAGGTAGTCGCCCACCAGCGCGGCCAGCTTGGGTTCGTCTTCCACCAGCAGGATGTCGCCCTGGCTCATGGCGCGTCTCCGGCCTGCGGCAGTTCCAGCGTCATCAGCAACCCTCCCATGCTCGATGCCCGGGCGCTCAGGCGGCCGCCGTGCACCTCGGCGATGCCGCGGCAGATCGCCAGGCCCAGGCCGGTGCCGCCGCTGGCGCGGTTGCGCGAGCGCTCGGCGCGGTAGAAGCGCTCGAACAGGCGCTCCAGCGCCGCCGCATCCACGCCCGGCGCGGAATCCTCGCACTGTACCAGCACCCGTTCGCCCTCGCGCAGCGCGCGCAGCACGGTGCGGCCGCCGGGGTCGGTGTAGCGCCGGCTGTTCTCCAGCAGGTTGTGCAGCAGTTGGCCCAGGCGCGACTCGTCGCCCAGCACCCACAGCGGCTCGTCGGGCAGCTCCACGTCCAGGGCCAGGCCGCGTTCGGCGAAGCCGGCGCGGAAGGCGTCGGCCACCACCGGCAGCAGCACCCGCAGGTCGATGCGCTCGCGGCGGTAGGTGGGCCCGCCGACCTCGGCCAGGGACAGGTCGAAGAGGTCGTCCACCAGCTTGGCCAGGGCCCCCACCTCGGCCTGCAGCGAGCGCAGGGCGGCGCCGTCCAGGGGGCGGATGCCGTCCTCCATGGCTTCCAGCTCGGCGCGCATCACCGCCAGCGGGGTGCGCAGTTCGTGGGAGATGTCGGCCATGAAATCGCGGCGCAGGCGTTCGTTGCTGGCCAGGGTGGCGGCCATGCGGTTGAAGTCGGCGGCCAGCTGGCCGGCCTCGTCGGCCGAGCGCACCGGCAGCTGGATGGCATAGTCGCCGGCGGCCAGGCGATGGGTGGCCCCGGCCACCTGGCGGATCGGCCGCAGCAGGCTGCGGGTGAGCCACCAGGCGATCACCGCCGTGGCCAGCAGGCAGGCCAGGCCGATGAGCAGGCTGGAACGCAGCTGGTTGAGCTGGAAGCGCCGGTCGCCGACGCTGGTCACCGACTGCAGCGGCGCCAGGGCCATCCAGCCGACCACCTGGCCCTGGTGGCGGATCGGCCGCAGGACCATCTCCCGCGGCGGCGCCTGGTAGCCGATGATCGGGCGCTGCGCCTCGTCCAGCAGGGCGAAGCGGACGAAGGCGCCGGTGAGGTCGGAGACGGTCAGCAGGCTGGGGTCGAAGTCGCGGTCCTGGGTCGCCGCGTCGGGGCGCAGCATGTCGAACCACTGTTCGTGGTCGCGGCGGATGAAGTCCCAGCTGCCGTGGGTGGCGAAGGCCCGCTCGGCGCGCGGGACGATGAGTTCCATGCGCTCCTCGGCCTGCTGGTTGAGGTAGCCGAGGAAGCCGTACCTGAGGCTCAGGTAGGCGGCGAAGACCATGCCCAGCACGGCGAAGGCGCAGACCGCCAGCATGGCCAGGAAGAATTTGCTGGAGAGGCTGATTTTCATGGCACCGCCGGGCTCTGTCGGGATGCCGCCATTGAAGCGCGGCCCCCGCGGCCCTTCAAGGCGCGGCGGGCAATCTCCCAGATTTCTGCACATTGCCTGCACATTCGCCGAGCACCCTTGACGCTGAATCCAACCTGGATCGGAGTCCCGGATGTCCCCCCTCGCCCCCCCGCTTTCTTCGCTGGCCCGCGCCCTGTTGCTGGGCGCCGGCCTGCTCGCCCTGGGCGGCTGCCTCGACGACGAGGCGGCCGCGCCGCAAGCCGACCTGCAGGAGGTCGGCATCTACCAGGTGCGCAGCGCGCCCCAGGCGCTCAGCCTCACCCTCCCCGGCCGCGCCAGCGCGCACCTGGTGGCGGAGATCCGCCCGCAGGTCGGTGGCATCATCCAGCGGCGGCTGTTCGAGGAAGGCCAGACGGTGAAGGCCGGTCAGGCGCTGTACCAGATCGACGCGCAGCCCTACGAGGCCGCCCTGGCCCAGGCCGAGGCCAGCGTCACCTCCGCCCGTGCCACCCTGAAGGCGGCCGAGCTCAAGGCCCGGCGCGACGCCCAGCTGGTGAAGATCGACGCCATCAGCGCGGAGGACAACGAGAGCGCCCAGGCCGCGCTGCTGGAGGCCCGCGCCAACCTGCAGTCGGCCCAGGCGGCGTTGAAGACGGCGCGCATCAACCTGGGCTACACGCGGATCGACGCGCCGATCTCCGGGCGCACGGCCACCTCCTCTGTCACCGCCGGCGCGCTGGTCACCGCCGAGCAGACCACCGCCCTGACCACGGTGCAGCAGCTGGACCCGATCTACGTCGACTTCACCCAGCCCAGCACCACCCTGCTGCGCCTCAAGCGCGAGCTGGCCGAGGGCAAGCTCGCCCCCGCCGAGGCGCAGGATGCCACGCGCATCAGCCTGCAGCTGGAGGACGGCAGCGCCTACGCCCACGACGGCACCCTGACCTTCAACGGCGTGAGCGTCGACGAGAGCACCGGCAGCGTGACCCTGCGCGCCCTGGTGCCCAACCCCGAGGGCCTGCTGCTGCCGGGCATGTACCTGAAGGCGACGCTGGCCGAGGGCGTGCAGCCGGACGCCATCCTGGTGCCGCAGCAGGGCGTGGCCCGCGACGAGCGCGGCCAGGCCACCGCCCTGGTGGTGGTCGACGGCAAGGTCGAGCAGCGCCAGTTGAGCCTGGCCCGCGCGGTGGGCAACCGCTGGTGGGTCGACAAGGGCCTGGCGGACGGCGACCAGTTGATCGTCCAGGGCGCGCAGAAGGTCCGCGTCGGCCAGCAGGTCAAGACCCTGGACGCGCAGCTGACCGCGCAGAACGACGCGCGCGACTGAGGACCCGCCATGGCACGCTTCTTCATCGACCGGCCCATCTTCGCCTGGGTGCTCGCCATCCTGGTGATGCTCGGCGGCACCCTGGCCATCTTCCAGCTGCCGCTGGCCCAGTACCCCAGCATCGCGCCGCCGCAGATCCGCCTCAGCGCCACCTACACCGGCGCCTCGGCCAAGACCATGGAAGACTCGGTGACCCAGGTCATCGAGCAGCAGATGACCGGCCTGGACGGCCTCACCTACATGTCCTCCAGCAGCAGCTCGGCGGGCAGCGCCAGCATCACCCTGACCTTCGACGCCGGCACCGACATCAACACCGCGCAGATGCAGGTGCAGACCAAGCTGGAGCAGGCCAAGGCGCGGCTGCCCGACGAGGTGCAGCAGCAGGGCATCGAGATCCGCAATTCCTCCAGCGACTTCCTGATCATCCTCTCGCTGGTCTCGGACAACCCCGAGGTCGGCGCCACCGACATCAGCGACTTCATCGCCAGCACCCTGTACGACCAGGTCAGCCGCGTCAGCGGCGTCGGCGAGGTGACCACCCTGGGCTCCAGCTACGCCATGCGCATCTGGCTGGACCCGGACAAGCTCAAGCAATACTCGTTGATGCCCTCGGACATCAGCAGCGCCCTGCAGGCGCAGAACGTCGACACCTCCGCCGGCCAGCTCGGCGCCCTGCCGGCGCGCCCGGGGCAGCAGCTCAACGCCAGCATCAATGCGCGCAGCAAGCTCAAGACCGCGGCGCAGTTCCGCGAGGTGGTGCTCAAGTACGCCAGCAACGGCGCCGTGGTGAGCCTCGGCGACGTGGCGCGGGTGGAGCTGGGCAGCGAGAGCTACGACGTGGTCGCCGAGCACGGCGGGCGCCCCTCCGGCGGCCTGGCCATCAGCCTGGCCACGGGCGCCAACGCCCTGGACGTGGCCGAGGCGGTGCAGGCCAAGGTGGCCGAGCTGCAGCAGTTCTTCCCCAGCCGGCTGCAGCTGCGCGCCGAGGTGGCCTACAACACCGCGCCCTTCGTGAAGATTTCCATCGAGGAGGTGGTCAAGACGCTGTTCGAGGCCATCGCCCTGGTGGTGCTGATCATGTACCTGTTCCTGCAGAACCTGCGCGCCACGCTGATCCCGGCGATCGCCGTGCCGGTGGTGCTGCTGGGCACCTTCGGCGTGCTGGCGCTGATGGGCTACTCGATCAACACCCTGACCATGTTCGCCATGGTCCTGGCCATCGGCCTGCTGGTGGACGACGCCATCGTGGTGGTGGAGAACGTCGAGCGGATCATCGCCGAGCGCGGCCTGTCGCCACGGGAGGCCACGCGCGAGTCGATGGGCGAGATCAGCGGCGCGCTGGTGGGCATCGCCGTGGTGCTCTCGGCGGTGTTCGTGCCCATGGCCTTCTTCGGCGGCTCCACCGGGGTGATCTACCGGCAGTTCTCGGTGACCATGGTCGCCGCCATGACGCTGTCGGTGCTGGTGGCCATGACCCTCACCCCGGCGCTGTGCGCCACCCTGCTCAAGCCCGGCCACGGCCAGCCGCGGCACGGCTTCTTCGGCTGGTTCAACCGCAACTTCGAGGCCGGCTCGCGGCGCTACCAGCGCGGCGTCGGCAACCTGCTGGCACGGCCCGTGCGCGCGCTGGCGGTCTACGCGCTGGTGCTGGCCGGCGTCGGGCTGATGTTCCACAAGCTGCCCACCGCGTTCCTCCCCGAGGAGGACCAGGGCATGCTGATGATGCAGATGACCCTGCCGGTGGGCGGCACCGACGAGCGCCTGCAGGCGGTCACCCGCCAGGTGACGGACTACCTGCTGCAGCAGCCGGAGGTGGACACGGTGCTCACCGTGCGCGGCCTGGGCAACGGCGGCAACGCGCAGAACAGCGGCCGCGGCTTCATCAAGCTCAAGGACTGGAGCCAGCGCCAGGGCGAGGCGCACAGCGCCGCGGCGGTGGCGCGGCGGGCCAACCGGGCGCTGGCCGGGATCATCGATGCCGACGTCTTCGTCATCGCCCCGCCGGCCATCCAGGGCCTGGGCGAAAGCGCCGGCTTCGATGTCGAGCTGCAGGACCTCGCCGGCCTCGGCCACGCCGAGCTGCTGGCGGCGCGCAACCGCTTCATCGAACTGGCCCGCCAGGACCCGCGCCTGGCCAACGTGCGCGCCCAGGGCCTGGAAGACACCCCGCAGCTGGACCTGCACATCGACGACCGCAAGGCCGGCGCGCTGGGTGTGGCCGCCAGCGACATCAACGACACCCTGAGCGTGGCCCTGGGCGGCAGCTACGTGAACGACTTCCTCGACGCCGGGCGGGTGAAGAAGGTCTACCTGCAGGGCGACGCCGACAAGCGCATGCAGGCCGAGGACATTGGCGACTGGTACGTGCGCAACGACCAGGATGCCATGGTGCCGCTGGCCACCTTCGTCAGCACCGGCTGGAGCACCGCCTCGCCGCTGCTGGAGCGCTACAACGGCTTCGGCGCCTACGAGATCGTCGGCGAGCCGGCCGCCGGCGTCAGCTCCGGCGACGCCATGGCCGCGGTGCAGGCGATCATGGCGCAGCTGCCCGAGGGCATCGGCTACGCCTGGACCGGGCAGTCCTACCAGGAACGCCTGGCCGGCAACCAGGCGCCGCTGCTCTACGCCATTTCCATCCTCTTCGTGTTCCTTTGCCTGGCGGCGCTCTACGAGAGCTGGTCGGTGCCCTTCGCGGTGATGCTGGTGGTGCCCCTGGGCATCCTCGGCGCCCTGGCCCTGACCGGCCTGCGCGGGCTGTCCAACGACGTCTACTTCCAGGTCGGCCTGCTGACCACCGTGGGCCTGGCGGCGAAGAACGCCATCCTCATCGTCGAGTTCGCCAAGGAAGGCTACGACCGCGGCCAGGACCTGCTCGCCGCGACACTGGAAGCGGTGCGCATCCGCCTGCGCCCGGTGCTGATGACCTCGCTGGCCTTCATGCTCGGCGTGCTGCCCCTGGCGCTGAGCCAGGGCGCCGGCGCCGGCGGGCGCCAGGCGATCGGCACCGGCGTGCTCGGCGGCATGCTCGCGGCGACCCTGCTGGGCCTGTTCTTCATTCCCCTGTTCTACGTGCTGGTGCAGCGCCTGGTTGCGCGCCGTGCCCCGGCCACCGTCGAAGGAGACGCCTGATGCGCACCTCCCCTCTTCCCTTGCTGCTGGCTTTGCTGCTGGGCGGCTGCGTCAACCTGGCGCCGGACTACCAGCGCCCCGCCGCGCCGGTGGCGGCGCAATGGCCCGGCGCCGCGCCGGCCGGCGCCAGCCAGGCCGACGTCGACTGGCGCGAGTTCTTCGTCGACGCCCGCCTGCGCGACACCGTGGCCCGCGCCCTGGCCAACAACCGCGACCTGCGGGTGGCGGCGCTGAACGTCGAGTACCAGCGCGCGCAGTACCGCATCCAGCGCGCCGAGCTGTTCCCGGCGGTCTCGGCCAGCGCCGAGGGCACCCGCCAGCGCGCGCTCTCCGACGGCACCACGGCGGTCAGCAGCCAGTACAGCGTCGGCCTGGGCGTGAGCAGCTACGAGCTGGACCTGTTCGGCCGCCTGCGCAACCTCAAGGACGCCGCCCTGGAGGACTACCTGGCCCTGGAGCAGACCCGCCGCAGCACGCAGATCAGCCTGGTGGCCGAGGTGGCCAGCGCCTGGATGACCCTGGCCGCCGACCAGCAGTTGCTCAAGCTGGCCCGCGATACCCACGCCAGCCAGCAGAAGACCTACGAGCTGGTGCAGCGCAGCCACGGCCTGGGCGGCGAGTCCGGGCTGAGCCTGGCGCAGGCGCGCAGCACGGTGGAATCGGCGCGCGCCGAGGCGGCCAGCTACGCCAGCCAGGTCGAGCAGGACCGCAACGCCCTGGAACTGCTGGTGGGCGAACGCCTGGACGCCAGCCTGCTGCCGGGCGACACCGGCCTGGACGCCGCGCTGCTGGTGACGGTGCCGGCGGGCCTGCCGTCGAGCCTGCTGCAACGCCGCCCCGACGTGCTCGCCGCCGAGCACACGCTCAAGGCGGCCAACGCCGACATAGGCGCGGCGCGCGCGGCCTTCTTCCCCAGCGTGAGCCTGACCGCCAGCGGCGGCAGCGCCAGCGGCGAGCTGTCCGGGCTGTTCAAGTCCGGCAGCCGCGCCTGGAGCTTCGCCCCCTCGATCAACCTGCCGATCTTCGACGCCGGCAGCAACCAGGCCGGCCTGGACGCCGCGAAGATCACCCGCGACATCGACGTGGCCAACTACGAGAAGGCCCTGCAGACCGCCTTCAGCGAAGTGGCCGACGCCCTTTCCGTGCGCAGCCACATCAACGAGCGCCTGGACGCCCAGCGCGAACTGACGGCGGCCACCGACAAGAGCTACGACCTGTCGCTGGCGCTGTACAAGCAGGGTTCGGACAGCTTCCTGGAAGTGCTGGACGCGCAGCGCTCGCTGTACTCCGCGCAGCAGACGCTGATCAGCCTGGAGCTGGCCGAGCAGGTCAACCGCGTCACCCTGTACAAGGTCCTGGGCGGCGGTTGGCAAGGCTAAGGCTTAGAACAGCCGCGGCAACTCGATACGCACCAACAGCCCGCCGCCCTCGGCGGGCTCGGCGGCGATCCGCCCGTGATGCAGCTGCACCGCCCGGCTGGCGATGGCCAGGCCCAGGCCGAAGCCGTCGGGGCCGGCGTCGGGGCCGCGCTCGAAGGGTTCGAAGATGCGCCCCAGGCGGCTCTCGTCGACGCCCGGGCCGTGGTCGCTGATGCACACCACCAGGCGTTCGCCGCCCTCCACCAGGCTCGCACCCACGCGCACCTCGGTGCCCGCCGCGGTGTAGCGCACGGCGTTGCGGATGACGTTCTCGAAGGCCCGGTAGAGCAGCTCCTCGTGGGCGCGGCCGAGGAACGGCTGCTCGGCTACAAGGCGCACCTGGCAGCCCTTGCCCGCCGCCTCGAAGCGGGCGTCCTCGACTATCTGCGCCAGCAGCTCGACGACGTCCAGCAGGCGGTATTCGCCGCTGTCCTGGCGCGACTGCGCCCGCGCCAGGGTGAGCAGTTGCTCGATCAGCTCGTCCATGCGCCGCGACTCGCGCTCGATGCGCTCCAGCATGCCGGGCTGCCCCGGCGCCTGCCGCAGCAGGCCGATGGCGGCGCTCATCCGCGTCAGCGGCGAACGCAGCTCGTGGGAGATGTCGTGCAGCAGGTGCTGCTGCGCCTCCACCAGCGCCTTGAGCTGCCCGGCCATGCGGTCGCAGTCCTCGGCCAGGTCGACGATCTCGTCGCGGCGCCGCCCCAGACGCGGCTTGACGCGCACCTCGAAGCGGCCCTGGGCGACCTGGCCCATGGCCTGGCGCAACCAGGCCAGCGGCCGCGCCAGGTACTGGCTGAGCAGCAGGGCGAAGAGCGCGCTCATCAGCGTGCCGGTGAGCAGCGGGCCCAGGCTGCGCGGCGGCGGCGCCTGGTCGAGGGTGGTGGCGGCCGAGGCGCGCAGCAGCAGGCGATGGCCGTCCTGGCTGGTGACCGCCTGCTCGAAGCGCACCTGGGCCACGGCGCGCCCGGCCAATAGCGCGCCCTGGGCGTCGTAGAGGCCGACCTGGACGTCCGGCTGCTGCGGCGACACCTCCAGTAGCTGGCGCCCCGCCGCTTCGCCGAAGCGCTGCAGCAGGCGCACCTCGGTGGCCAGCAGCGAGCGCAGCGCCGGGGTGTCGCCGCGCAGCTCGTCGAACATGAAGGCGCCGGCGCCCACCAGGAAGGTCAGGCTGTTGGCCAGCCAGAAGGCCAGGAACAGCTTCCAGAACAGCCGCCCGCGCTTCATTCGACGATCAGCAGGTAGCCCATGCCGCGCACGCTCTGGATCCAGCTGCTGCCGTCGGCGCGCGGGCCGAGCTTCTGGCGGATGCTGCTGACGTGCACGTCGATGCGCCGGTCGTAACGGGTCAGCGGGCGGCCCAGGGCGTCCAGCGACAGGTCCTGCTTGCTGACCAGTTGCCCGGCCCGGCGCACCAGCACCTCCAGCAGGCTGAACTCGGTGCCGGTCAGCTCCAGCGGCTGGCCGTGCCACAACGCCTGGCGCTTGCCGGGCCAGAGCGCCAGGGCGCCGCTGCCGACGGCCTCCGGCGCGTTGCCGAGCGGCACCTGGGGCTGCACCCGGCGCAGGATGGCGCGCAGCCGCGCGACCAGCTCGCCGGGCGAGCTGGGCTTGGGCACGTAGTCGTCGGCGCCCAGCTCCAGGCCGGCGATGCGGTCGATGTTGTCGCCCCGCGCGGTCAGCAGCAGGACCGGCACCTGGCTGCGCGCGCGAATGCGCCGCAGCACCTCGATGCCGGACAGGCCCGGCAGCATCACGTCCAGCACCACCAGGGCGTAGGCGCCACCCAGGGCCTCGGCCTCGCCTTCCTCGCCGGTGCCCACGGCGGTGGCCTGGAAACCCTCGCGGGCCAGGTACTGGCTGAGCATCTCGGTGAGTTCGCGGTCATCGTCGACCAGCAGTACGGGAATCATGCAGGGCACGCGGTTCAAGGCCTGGAGGGCGCAATGATCCCTTCCGCGGGGCCGCCCTGTCACCGCCGCATGGGCAAACTTTACACATCTTTACCCTGGGTTAACCGCGCCGAACACAGCCCGCTCTTATCCTCATCGGCCGCCAGCCCGGGCCGGGCGGCAGCGCCCGGACGATCGCCGTGCGAACCGTCCGCGCCCCCTGCCACCGCCTGTCTGGAAGTCACGATGCGCCCTACCCGCCTGCTGTTCCCGATCCTGCTGTTCAACGCCGCCCTGGCCCACGCCGCAGGCTTCAAGATCGCCGACATCCGCGTCAACGGCCTGCAGCGCGTCTCCGCCGGCAGCGTGTTCGCCGCCCTGCCGCTGAACGTCGGCGACCAGGCCGACGACCACGCCCTGGTGGAAGCCTCGCGCTCGCTGTTCCGTACCGGTTTCTTCCAGGACATCCACCTCGGCCGCGACGGCAGCGTGCTGGTCATCGACGTGGTCGAGCGCCCGTCCATCTCCGGCATCGAGATCGAAGGCAACAAGGCCATCAGCACCGAGGACCTGATGAAGGGCCTCAAGCAATCGGGCCTGGCCGAAGGCGAGATCTTCCAGCGCGCCACCCTCGAAGGCGTGCGCAACGAGCTGCAGCGCCAGTACGTGGCCCAGGGCCGCTACTCGGCCACCATCGAAACCCAGGTCACCCCGCAGCCGCGCAACCGTGTGGCGCTGAAGATCACCGTCAACGAAGGCACGGTGGCGGCCATCGCCCACGTCAACGTGGTCGGCAACACCGTGTTCTCCGACGAGGACCTGACCGGCCTGTTCGAGCTGAAGGAAAGCAACTGGCTGTCCTTCTTCAAGAACGACGACAAGTATTCCCGCGAGAAGCTCTCCGGCGACCTGGAACGCCTGCGCTCCTACTACCTGGACCGCGGTTATATCCACATGGATATCGCCTCCACCCAGGTTTCCATCACCCCGGACAAGAAACACGTCTACATCACCGTCAACATCAACGAGGGTGAGAAGTACAAGGTCCGCGACGTGAAGCTGACCGGCGACCTCAAGGTGCCGGAAGAGGAAATCAGGAAGCTGATGCTGGTCGAGCCGGGCCAGGTGTTCTCGCGCAAGGTGATGACCTCCACCTCCGACCTGATCACCCGCCGCCTGGGTAACGAGGGCTACACCTTCGCCAACGTCAACGGCGTGCCCGAGGCCCATGACGACGACAAGACCGTGTCCATCACCTACGTGGTCGACCCGGGCAAGCGCGCCTACGTCAACCGCATCAACTTCCGCGGCAACACCAAGACCGAAGACCAGGTGCTGCGCCGCGAGATGCGCCAGATGGAAGGCGGCTGGGCCAGCACCTACCTGATCGACCAGTCCAAGCAGCGCCTGGAGCGCCTGGGCTACTTCAAGACGGTCAACGTCGAGACCCCGGCGGTGCCCGGCACCGACGACCAGGTGGACGTCAACTACAGCGTCGAGGAGCAGGCCTCCGGTTCGCTCAGCGCCAGCGTCGGCTTCTCCCAGAGCGCCGGGCTGATCCTCGGCGGCTCCATCAGCCAGAGCAACTTCCTCGGCACCGGCAACTACACCAGCATCGGCCTGACCCGCTCGGAGTACCAGACCAAGTACAACTTCGGCTTCACCAACCCCTACTTCACCACCGACGGCGTGAGCCTGGGCTACAACCTGTTCTACAGCAGCACCGACTACAGCAAGTACTACGACGACGATGACGAGGTGTCGTACTACTCCCTCGACAGCTTCGGCGCCGGCGTCAGCGTCGGCTACCCGATCAGCGAGACCTCGCGCCTGACCTACGGCCTGACCCTGCAGCACGACGCCGTCAGCCCCGGCACCTACAGCGCCGACGAGATCTACGACTTCATCGAGCGCGAGGGCAAGAGCTTCAACAACCTCAAGGCCTCCATCGGCTGGTCCGAATCCACCCTGAACAAGGGCGTGCTGGCCACCCGCGGGCATTCCCAGAGCCTGACGCTGATGGCCACGGTGCCCGGCAGCGACCTGTCGTTCTACAAGCTCGACTACAGCGCCCAGCGCTTCGTCCCGGTCACCGACCGCACCGCCCTGCGCCTGCACACTAGCCTGGGCTACGGCAACGGCTACGGCTCCACCGACGGCCTGCCCTTCTACGAGAACTACACCGCCGGCGGCCTGAGCTCGGTGCGCGGCTTCAAGGACGGCACCCTGGGCCCGCGCAGCACCCCGGCCACCGGCAACTACTCCAGCGCCGGCCAGGCCTACTACTCCGACCGCGACGCCGAGGTGTTCGGCGGCAACATCCTCATCGCCGGCGGCGTCGAGTACCTGTTCCCGCTGCCCTTCGTCAAGGACCAGAGCCAGCTGCGCAGCACGCTGTTCTGGGATGCCGGCAGCGTCTTCGCCGACAAGTGCTACCTGTCCACCACCCAGGGCTGCGGCAACGTCAGCCTCGACCAGATGGCCATGTCTGTGGGCGTCGGCCTGACCTGGTACAGCCCGCTGGGCCCGCTGAGCTTCAGCCTGGCGACGCCGCTGAAGAAGCCCGACGGCGCCGAGACCGAGGTGTTCCAGTTCTCCCTCGGGCAGACCTTCTGAGGCACGCAATTACCCGCCTTTACCCCGGCTTAACCCAAGTTCACAGTCGCCTTCCCTATGCTGGCGGCACCTGTTCCGGCGGCCGCCCCGGCCGCCGCCCTGCCACTCAGAACCCGGGACGACCATGGGCCAGACCGACCCCACCGCGCTGCTGGAAGAAGTGCCGCAGCAACTGCTGCACGACGTGCAGCGGCAACTGGCGCGCATCCTCGGCGCGCACTTCACCGCCACCCTCGCCGGCAGCGGCGGGCGCACCGGCGCCAGTCACTACCACCTGGCCATCCGCCACGCACCCAGCGGCCTGTCGGTGGAACACCAGGGCACGGTAGCGCCGCCCTTCATCGAGGAGCTGTTCGCTCTCGCCTGGCGCATGAAGGCCATGCTCGAATCCGCCGAACTGCAACGCCTGGACAAACCCGGCCCGGTGCGCCGCCTGGCGTGGATCAGCGAACTGGTCTGCCCGGCGGAACTGCAGAAGGTAGCCGCCAGCCTCTACCCCTCGGCCCGGGTGCTGCTGCCCCAGGGCTGAGCGACAAGCCAAGCCCCGTAGCCCTGTAGGATGGGTTGAGCGAAGCGATACCCATCACCCCCACCGCATGGGCAGGCACAGCTTCTCGTAGGAGCGAGCTTGCTCGCGAACGGTGCTTACCGGCGACAGCGGTGTTTCGGGTTGACGCCGCCCCCTCACCCCAGCCCTCTCCCGGAGGGAGAGGGAGCCGTCCGGCGCGAGGGGGAAATTCGGCGTCAACCTGTAGGAACGAGCTCGCGAACGGTGCTTACCGGCGACAGCGGTGTCTCGGGTTGACGCCGCCCCCTCACCCCAACCCTCTCCCAGAGGGAGAGGGAGCCGTCCGGCGCGAGGGGGAAATTCGGCGTCAACCTGTAGGAACGAGCTCGCGAACGGTGCTTACCGGCGACAGCGGTGTTTCGGGTTGACGCCGCCCCCTCACCCCAGCCCTCTCCCGGAGGGAGAGGGAGCCGTCCGGCGCGAACGAGAAATTCGGCGTCAACCTGTAGGCGCAGGCAGGCACAGCTTCTCGTAGGCGCGAGCTTGCTCGCGAACGGTGCTTACCGGCGACAGCGGTGTTTCGGGTTGACGCCGCCCCCTCGCCCCAGCCCTCTCCCGGAGGGAGAGGGGGCCGTCCGGCGCGAACGAGAAATTCGGCGTCAACCTGAGCGGGCAGGCACGGCTCCTCGTAGGAGCGAGCTTGCTCGCGAACGGTGCTTACCGGCGGCAGCGGTGTTTCGGGTTGACGCCACCCCCTCACCCCAGCCCTCTCCCGGAGGGAGAGGGAGCCGTCCGGCGCGAACGAGAAGTTCGGCGTCAACCTGTAGGCGCGGGCACAGCTTCTCGTAGGCGCGAGCTTGCTCGCGAACGGTGCTTACCGGCGACAACAGTGTTTCGGGTTGACGCCACCCCCTCACCCCAGCCCTCTCCCAGAGGGAGAGGGAGCCGTCCGGCGCGAACGAGAAATTCGGCGTCAACCTGTAGGCGCGGGCAGGCACAGCTTCTCGTAGGCGCGAGCTTGCTCGCGAACGGTGCTTACCGGCGACAGCTGTGTCTCGGGTTGACCCCGCCCCCTCACCCCAACCCTCTCCCTGAAGGGAGAGGGAGCTGTCCTGCGCGAACGAGAGGTTCGGCATCAACCTGTAGGAGCGGGCCCTGCCCGCGATTTCGCGCGCAGGGCGCGCTCCTACATGGGAATGGCGTGGGTGGGGCAGCGTAGGAGCGGATCTCATCCGCGAATCACGCCGGATCGTCCGGCTATCGCGGACAGATCCGCTACGGGGGAGACATACCGTGCTTCCCGGCAACCTGAGCGGACCTTATCCGCCCTACGGATTTTCGATGGGGTTGAGGCTGGAGCGGAGGTTAAGAATCCGTAGAAGACCACCCTCACCCCTCCAGGCGCTCCACCTCCAGGCGATTACGCCCACCAGCCTTGGCACGATACAGAGCCCGGTCAGCAGCATTCACCAACTGCCACTCCTGCCCCCCTGCTACCGTGGCCGGTGCGGTGGCCAGGCCGATGCTGGCAGTAACCACCCCAAAGGGGCTCTCACGGTGCGCCAGCCGCTCACCCGCCAAGCGCTGCAGGAAGGCCCTAGCCACCGCCTCAGCGCCAGCGCTGTCAGTGCTGGGCAGAATCACCGCCAACTCCTCACCGCCATAACGCGCCACCAGGTCCCCCGGTCGTCGCACGCAGGCGGCTAGCAACCCGGCCACCACTTGCAGACAGTCATCGCCAGCCTGGTGCCCATAGCTATCGTTGTAGCGCTTGAAGTGATCGATATCGACCAGCAACAGCGACAACGGCGCGCCCTCGCGGGCACAGCGGCGCGCCTCGGTGGCCAGGGTTTCGTCGAAGCTGCGGCGGTTGGCCAGGCCGGTCAGCGCGTCCTGGGCGGCGAGCACGCGCAACTGGTCGTTGGCCCGCAGCAGTTCTTCGCGGGCGGCGGCGAGCTGGCGGCTGGTGCGGGTGCGCTGGCGGATGTCGATGAGCAGGCGCTGGCCGGTCAGGCCAAGCACCGCCAGCAGCACCAGGACGATGCCGGCGTTGAGCTGGGCCTGCTTGCGCCAGTCCTGCAGGGCCTCCGCCTTGCTCAGCGCCACGGTGGTCACCAGCGGGTAGTGGTCGTTGCGGCGGAACACGTAGATGCGCTCCACGCCGTCGAAGCGCGAGGTGCTGCTGGCGCTGCCGGAGTCGGCGTGGCGCAGGTAGTCGGTGAACAGCGGCGAGCCCGACAGGTCGCGGCCCAGGTCGGCCTCGCGGAAGGGGTAGCGCACCAGCAACTGGCCGTTGCCCTGGCTCAGGCTCATGGCGCCGTGCTGGCCGATGTCCAGGCGGCCGAACAGGCTGAGGAAGTTCTCGATGCCGAGGGTGGTGGCCACCACGCCGGCGAAGCTGCCGTCGGGGTGGTCGAGGCGGCGGCTGACGGTGATCACCCACAGGCCGCTGGAGCGGCTGCGGATCGGCGGGCCGATGAAGATGTCCCGCGAGGGGTTGTCGCGGTGGTGGATGAAGAAGGCGCGGTCCGCGCTGTTCGCCCCCGGCGGGATGGCGCCGTGGGACACCAGCAGCCAGCGGCCCTGCGCATCGAACAGCGAGATGCCGACCACCTGGCTGAGCACCTTCTGCTGGCGCTCCAGCAGCCGCTGCAGGCGCGCCAGCTGCGCAGGGCCCAGGCCGTCGCTCTCGATGCGGTCGGCCAGGTCCAGCAGCAGCACCTCGCACTGGCGCACCACGCCCTCGGCGTAGGAGTCCAGCGCCTGGGAGAGGTTGAGCATGTCGGTGTTCACTTCGCGCAGGGTGCGCTCGCGCGCCGACCAGGTCTGCCAGGCGGTCAGCAGGGCCAGGGAGACGCAGATCATGAACAGCAGCAGGGAGGCTACGCGGGTATCACGCTTCACGACATCACGGGCTCGACGCGGGGTAATCCGTAGCGGACGGCATGGCCCGCGCAGCGGGTATTCTAGCCCGCGTGGGCGAATCCGCCCATGACCGGGCGGTCAGGCCGGCGTATCGAGCAGCGCGCTGAGCACCGCGCGCAGCTTGCCCGGCTTCAGCGGCTTGTTCAGCTGCGGGATGCCCAGGCGCTGCAGGGCGCGGCGGCATTCGTCGCTGCGGTCGGCGCTGATCATCACCGCGGGGATCTCGCGGCCGTAGTGGCGGCGCAGGTCGCGCACCAGCTCGCAGCCAGTGGCGCCGTGGTCCAGGTGGTAGTCGGCCAGTATCGCCTCCGGCGGCTGCGGGCCGAGCAGCGCCAGGGCGGCGTCGCGGTCGGTGGCGGTGAGCACCTCGCAGCCCCACTGGCCGAGCAGTGCGGCCATGCTGAAGAGGATCGAGGTTTCGTTGTCCACCACCAGCAGGCGCCGGCCCGGCAGCGGGTCGCCGGTGCTCGGGCGCGGCGCGGCATCGCCGCCGGCGCGCGGCGGCAGCGCCTCGGCCAAGGGCACTTCGAGGGCGAACAGCGAGCCGCGCCCGGGCACCGAGCGCACCTGCACCGCGCAGCCGAGCAGCCCGGCGATGCGGTCGACGATGGCCAGGCCCAGGCCCACGCCCTGGCGCTCGGCGGCGCGGCCGGTGTCGAGCTGGTTGAATTCGAGGAAGATCGCCTGCAACTGGTCCGCCGGGATGCCGCGGCCGGTGTCCCACACCTCCAGGCGCACGCTGGCGCCGCGCCGCCGTGCGGCCAGCAATACGCCACCGCGCCCGGTGTAGCGGCAGGCATTGCTTAGGAAGTTTCGCAGGATGCGCGACAGCAGGCGCGCGTCGGTGCGCACCGAGAGGTTGGGGATGCGCACGCGCAGTTGCAGGCCGGACGACAGCGCCACGCTTTCGAACTCCGAGGCCAGCGGGCCGAGCAGTTCATCCAGGCCGTGGACATCCAGGTCCGGGCGGATCGCGCTCTGGTCCAGGCGGGCGATCTCCAGCAGGTCGGTGAGCAGGTTCTCGGCGCCTTCCAGGGCCTGGTGGGTGCGTTCCACCAGTTGCTGCTCGGCGCCCGGCAATTGCCGCTCGCGCAGGGTGGCCACCAGCAGGCGCGCGGCGTTGAGCGGCTGCAGCAAATCGTGGCTGGCCGCCGCCAGGTACTTGTCCTTGCTGTGGTTGGCCGCCTCGGCGGCGTCGCGCGCCTCGCGCAGTTGCTGGTTCAGCGCTTCCAGCTCGCCGGTGCGTTCGGCGACGCGCTGCTCCAGTTCCTCGTTGAGGGTCTGCAGGCGATGCTGGGCCAGGATGCGTTCGGTGATGTCGGCGACGAAGCCTTCCACCAGGCCCTCTTCGTCGGGCTTGAGCAGCAGGTTCATGAGCACGTCGACGTGGCTGCCGTCCTTGCGCAGCAGACGCGTCTCGTAGCCGAACAGCCCGCCCTGCTCGCGCAGCAGGTCGCGGATGCGGCGCATCTCCGCCTCGCCGCCGGCGAACAGTTGCGTGGCCATGTCCTGCAGGTTCCACAACACCTGCTGCGGGTCGGCGTAGCCGAGCATCCGCGCCAGGGCCGGGTTGGCCGCGCGCAGGCCGTCGCTGAGGCTGGCCTGGAAGATGCCGTGCACGGCGTGCTCGAACAGCCACTTGTAGCGGTTGCGCTCGGTTTCCAGTTCCTCCAGGCGCGCCAGCAGCTCGGGGTAGTGGCTCTTGCGCGTGGAGTGGCTGCCCAGGCCGAGCAGCGCCGCCAGGGCGTCCTGCTGCGGCTCAGAGGGCCTCGCCATAGACCACCTCGACGTCGCGCTGGCTGGATTCGCGGGGGTTGGTGAGGATGCACGGGTCCTGCATGGCGTGGCGCGACAGGAAGGGAATGTCGGAGATGCCCACGCCGTGCGGGCCGAGGGTCTCGTGGAAGCCCACGGCGCGCTTGAGGGCGATCAGGTGCTCGACCAGGCGCTGGCGGATCTGCGCGTGGGTAAGGCCGCGGCAGTCGATGCCGAAGGTCTCGGCGATGACCTTGAAGCGCTCGGGCGCGGCGTTGTAGTTGAAGGCCACCACGTGCTCCACCAGCACCGCGTTGCACAGCCCGTGGGGCAGGTCGAGGTAGCCGCCGAGGCTGTGGGACATGGCGTGCACCGCGCCGAGGATGGCGTTGGAGAAGGCCAGCCCAGCCTGCATGCTGCCGAGCATGATTTTCTCGCGCAGGGCGATGTCGTTGGGGTTGGCGATCATCTGCACCAGGTTGCCGTCGATCAGGCGCATGGCCTCCAGCGCGTGGCTGTCGGTGAGCGGGCCGTGGCCGGTGGAGACGAAGGCCTCGATGGCGTGGACCAGGGCGTCGATGCCGGTGCAGGCGGAGAGGAAGCCGTCCATGCTCAGGGTGGTTTCCGGGTCGATCAGCGACACGTCGGGCACCACCGCCTTGCTCACCACCGAGAACTTCATGCGCTCGTCCTGGTTGGAGATGATGACGAACTGCGAGACGTCGGCCGAGGTGCCGGCGGTGGTGGGGATGAGGATCAGCGGCGGGCTGGGCACGCGCAGCTTGTCCACGCCTTCGAACTCGAGGATGTTGCGGCCGTGGGCGGCGACGATGCCGATGCCCTTGGCGCAGTCCATGGGGCTGCCGCCGCCGACCGCGACTATCACGTTGCAGCCCTCGCTGCGGTAGATGTCGGCGCCGCGCATCACTTCTTCCACGCGCGGGTTGGGCGAGACGTCGGTGTACAGGCAGTGCTCGATGCCCTGCCCGGCCAGGCTGGCCTGCACGTCGGCCACCCAGCCGGCGGCGAGCACGCCGGGGTCGGACACCAGCAGCACCTTGCGGGCGCCGAAGGTCTTGGCATAGTTGGCGACGGTGTGCCGGCAACCGGCACCGAAGATGATCTCTGGCGAGACGAATTTGCGCAGCAGGCTGAGGTCGTGGCTCATGGGGTGCTTGTTCTTGTTATGAAATGTTTCCGCGAGCCTACTGCATCCTGCGCTGATTGCAATGCGACCTTGGCCCGGCCGTCAGCCGCCCAGCAGCGCGCGGTAGAAGCACCACTCGGCATCCAGCGCGTGGGCCAGGTTGGCCGCCTGTCGGAAGCCGTGGCGCTCGCCGGGGTACAGGTGGCATTCCACGGCCAGGCCGCGCTGGCGCAGGCTGGCGACCATGGCCTGGGTCTGCTCGGGCACCACCACGGCGTCCAGCTCACCCTGGAAGAAGATCACCGGCGCCTGGATGCGCGCGGCGTGCAGCAGCGGCGTGCGCGCCCGATAGCGGCGGGCGTCGCGTTGCGGGTCGCCGATCAGCCAGTCGAGGTAGTCGGCCTCGAACTTGTGCGTCACCCGCCCCAGCGCCAGCGGGTCGCTGACGCCGTAGAGGCTGGCGCCGCCGCGGAAGCCGCCGACGAAGGCCAGGGCGCAGAGCGCGCTGTAGCCGCCGGCGCTGGCGCCGCGGACGAACACCCGCTGGCGGTCGATCAGGCCGTCGGCGGCCAGTTGCACTACCGCCGCCCAGATGTCCTGCACCTCCGCCCTGCCCCATTCGCCGCGCAGGCGTTCGCGGTAGGCGCGGCCGAAGTTGGCGCTGCCGCGGTAGTTGAGGTCGGCCACGGCGAAGCCGCGCTGCGTCCAGAACTGGATGCGCGCGTCGAACGCCGGGTAGCAGGCCGAAGTGGGCCCGCCATGCAGGAACACCACCAGCGGCGGCCGCCGCCCCGCCGGGCCGCGGCACTGGGCGTTGCGCGGCGGGTAGAAGAAGCCGTGGCCGCGCTCGTTGCCGGCCACCGGGTAGCCGAAGGGTTGCGGGCGCGATAGCTCTCCCTCCTCCAACGGATGTTCGCCGCCGGCGATTACTTGCACCTGGCCACTCTCGCAGCCGATGGCCAGCAGCACCGGCAGGCGGTCCTCGGCGGCGGCGATGCAGTAGCAGTGCCCGGCGTCGGCAGCCAGGGCGCGGAAGCGCGAGAAGTCCGGGGCCAGGCGCCGTTCGCCGCCATCGGCGGCGCGCAGGACGAGCAGGCCGCGACCTTCCTCGAAGCGGCTCAGCAGCATCTCGCCATTGGCCAGCGGCAGGTAGCTGCGTCCACCCAGTTGCCAGGGCGCCGGGGCGTGATCGGCGGCAGCGAAGGCACCGCCCTGCCCGTCCTCGGCCTCGGGGCGCCACCAGCCGCTGCGGTCGCTGAGCCAGTGCAGGCGGCCCTGGTCGTCGAAGCGCGGTTGCTGGATGGATTCTTCGCCGCCCTCGCCTGCCAGGCAACACTGCGTGCCATCCCGCAGCAGGCACAGGCGCGTGGCGGTCCAGGGCTGTTGCGGGCGGTCCCATTCCACCCAGGCGATACGCGCCGCGTCGGGACTGGCTACCGGCGCGGCGTAGAAGTCCGCGCCTTCGGCGATGACCTGGCGCGCGCCGTCGGCCTCCAGGCGCACGATGCGGTGGACCACTGCGTCGCCCTCGCGGCTTTCCTCCACCGCCAGCAGCGCGTTCCAGGCCGGCACGTAGTGCAGGTCGCCATAGCGACACTGCAGGCGCTCGGTCAGCTGTCGAGGCGCCTCGCCAAAGCGCAGCCAGCGCACCTGCTGGTCGCCCTCCTCCACCCAGGCCGCGCCCTCGGCCGTGGCGCAGCAGGCGCCACCGCCGTATTCGTAGACGCGGCTGCGCGCCGAGGCGCCGGGTGGCGTCAGCTCCTGCAGCGCGCCGTCGCGCCACAGGTACAGGCGGCAACGCGCGCTGCGCGGCTCGAATTCCAGCCACAGCAGCCCGCCGTGGGCCGCGTGCAGTTCGGCGAAGTCGCGCCCCGCCGCCACCGCGCGCTCGGCGCTCCAGGCGCTGGGCCAGTCGCCATGGGCTAGGCTGCGCACCCTCAGGCCTTGCAGATCAGCTGCGAGGCGCGCTGGTTGCGCCAGGTCAGCTGGTCCAGGCCCAGCGGCGCTTCCTCGGCCTGGCGCCGGGCGTCGAGAATCTTCCCGTGGTGGGCCGACTTGGCGCACACCGGGTCGGTGGCGTCGGCGTCGCCGGTGAGCATGTAGGCCTGGCAGCGGCAGCCGCCGTGGTCGCGCTCCTTCTCCGAGCAGGAGCGGCACGGCTCGGGCATCCAGGCGTCGCCACGGTAGCGGTTGAAGCCGAAGGATTCGTACCAGATGTGTTTGAGGCTGTGCTCGCGCACGTTGGGGAACTGCACCGGCAGTTGCCGCGCGCTATGGCACGGCAGCGCGGTGCCGTCGGGGGTGACGTCGAGGAACACGCTGGCCCAGCCGCCCATGCAGGCCTTGGGGCGCTCTTCGTAGTAGTCCGGGGTGACGAAGATCAGCTTGCAGGGGTTGCCTTCGGCGGCCAGGCGCTCGCGGTATTCGTGGGTGATGCGCTCGGCACGCTCCAGCTGCGCGCGGGTGGGCAGCAGGCCGGCGCGGTTGAGCTCGGCCCAGCCGTAGAACTGGCAGGTGGCGAGTTCGACGAAGTCGGCCTCAAGCTCTATGCACAGCTCGATGATCCGCCCGATGTTGTCGATGTTGTGCCGGTGGGTGACGAAGTTGAGCACCATCGGGTAGCCGTGGGCCTTCACCGCGCGGGCCATGGCCAGCTTCTGGGCGAAGGCCCTGCGCGAGCCGGCGAGCAGGTTGTTCACCTCCTCGTCGGCGGCCTGGAAGCTGATCTGGATGTGGTCCAGCCCGGCCTCGGCGAACTGCGCCAGGCGCGCTTCGCTCAGGCCGATGCCGGAGGTGATCAGGTTGGTGTAGAAGCCCAGCCCGCGGGCCGCGCCGATCAGCTCGGCGAGGTCCTGGCGCAGCAGCGGCTCGCCGCCGGAAAAGCCCAGCTGCGCGGCGCCCAGCTCGCGGGCCTGGCGGAACACCTCGATCCATTCGGCGGTGCTCAGTTCGCCGCCCTGCCTGGCGAAGTCCAGCGGGTTGGAGCAGTACGGGCACTGCAGCGGGCAGCGGTAGGTCAGCTCGGCCAGCAGCCACAGCGGCGGGCCGGCGCCTTCAGTGCAGCTCGATCCAGAATTGCGCATGGGCCACCTCGAGGAACGCCAGGATGTCTTCGTCGATGCCCGGCACGCCGGGGAAGCTTTTGCTCAGCTCGGCGATGATGGCCGCCACGTCGCGCTGGCCATCGATGCGCTGGAGGATTTCCCCGGCGCTGTCGTTGAGCTTGACCATGCCTTCGGGGTAGAGCAGCACATGGCAGCCCTGGGCCGGTTCGAATTGCAGGCGGAAGCCGCGGCGGATGCGCGGCACGCTGTCCAGCGCGGGCAGGCTCATCACAGCAGCCCCCTGTGCCAGATACGTTCGCGGGTCACCGTGTGGTACGGCGGGCGGCCCAGCTCGTAGGCCATGCTCATGGCGTCGAGCATGCTCCAGAGCACGTCGAGCTTGAACTGCAGGATGTCCAGCATGCGCTCCTGGGCCTCGCGGGTGCGGTAGTGCTCCAGGGTGATGCGCAGGCCGTGCTCCACGTCGCGGCGGGCCTGGGACAGGCGGCTGCGGAAGTAGTCGTAGCCGGCCGCGTCTATCCAGGGGTAGTGCTGCGGCCAGGCGTCCAGCCGCGACTGGTGGATCTGCGGGGCGAAGAGTTCGGTCAGCGAGCTGCTGGCCGCTTCCTGCCAGCTGGCGCGGCGGGCGAAGTTGACGTAGGCGTCCACAGCGAAGCGCACGCCGGGCAGCACCAGTTCCTGCGACAGCACCTGCTCGCGCTCCAGGCCCACCGCCTCGGCCAGGCGCAGCCAGGCCTCGATGCCGCCGGGCTCGCCGGGGCGGCCGTCGTGGTCGAGGATGCGCTGCACCCACTCGCGGCGGGTGTCGCGGTCCGGGCAGTTGGCGAGGATGGCGGCATCCTTCAGCGGGATGTTCAGCTGGTAGTAGAAGCGGTTGGCCACCCAGCCCTGGAGCTGCTCGCGGGTGCAGCGGCCCTCGTACATGGCCACGTGGAACGGGTGGTGGATGTGATAGCAGGCGCCCTTGGCGCGCAGCGCCTGCTCGAATTCGGCGGGGCTCATGGCGGCGTTCATCGCGCGCTCCCTCTACAGGTGGATGGCCATGCCGTCCCAGGCCACTTCGACGCCGCGGGCGTCCAGTTCGGCGCGTTCGGGCGAGGCCGGGTCGAGGATGGGGTTGGTGTTGTTGATGTGGATGAGCACCTTGCGCGGCCCAGGCACGCCGTCCAGCACCTCGAGCATGCCGCCGGGGCCGCTCTGGGCCAGGTGGCCCATCTCGCTGCCGAGCTTGTCGCCCACTTCGCAGCGGCGCATCTCGTCGTCGCGCCACAGGGTGCCGTCCACCAGCAGGCAGTCGGCGCGGCGCATCCAGCCCAGCAGCGCCTCGTCCACCTGGCCCAGGCCGGGGGCGTAGAACAGTTTGCCGCCGCTGCCCAGGTCCTCGACGAACAGGCCGATGTTGTCGCCCGGGTGCGGGTCGTGGCGGTGCGGCGAATACGGCGGCGCGGCGCTGCGCAACGGGATGGCGGTGAAGCGCAGGTTCGGGCAGGCGGGAACGGTGAAGGGCACGCCGTCCAGCTCGATCAGGTGGTGGCGCAGGCCGCCGTTCCAGTGCTGCAGCATGTTGAACAGCGGGAAGCCGCTGGTCAGGTCCTGGTGGACCATCTGCGTGCACCAGACGTCGTGCGGGCAACCCTCGCGCAGGCTGAGCAGGCCGGTGCAATGGTCGATCTGGCTGTCCAGCAGGAGGATGCCGGCGATGGCCGTGTCGCGCACCTTGCGCGCCGGCTGCAGGGCCGGGAAGGCGGCGAGCTGGGCACGGATGTCGGGCGAGGCGTTGCAGAGAATCCAGCGCTCGCCGTCGTCGGACAGGGCGATGGACGACTGGGTGCGCGGCTGCGCCAGCACCTGGCCGCTGCGCACGCCGTGGCAGTTGCGGCAGTTGCAGTTCCACTGCGGGAAGCCGCCACCGGCGGCCGAACCGAGAATACGGATGTGCATGACAGTGCCCCGTGGGCAGGGGCCCCGGAAGACCGGGGCCGGGTGGATCAGCGGTTGGCGAAGTACAGGGTCACTTCGAAGCCAAGGCGCAGGTCGGTGAAGCTAGGCTTGGTCCACATGGGTCTGTCCTCTTCTTGTTGGCCGGCGATTCCGGCAGGTCGAGTTAAACACCAGGGGGGAGCCCTCCGAATGATACTTTCGAAGGAGTTTTCCCCCTGATTTGGTAGGGAGGGGGATGGGTGTTGAGGGGGCTTTTTTGGGGATGGTGCCTCCCGGTTGCAGGGGTGCAGGCGTTGATGCCGTCCCCTCTCCCTAACCCTCTCCCTGAAGGGAGAGGGGACCGTTGGGCAGGGTTTGCTGTTATGGCGTTAGCCGGCAACTCCGGTGATTTCAAGCAGAAACCATCACCTCTCTCGGCACGGACTAGCCCCCTCTCCCTTCAGGGCGGGGCGCGCAGCCGAGGGCTGGGGAGAGGGCGCGGAGTCACACCAAGACACCGCGATCACCGGGAGGCACCAGCCCCAAAAACAAAAAACGCGGCCAAAGCCGCGCTCGACAGTCCCGTCGCGCCCGGAAGTGGGAGGGGCGCGCGGGTCGCCCAGGCTCGGGCGCATCGAAAAAAGTGGCCCGGTGGAGCGCCGGGCGCGGGTGTTGAACACGCTTGCCGGAACCGGCCCGCGCCCCCGGATGGGGACGGGGTCGCGGGCGGCCGGTCTACCTCAGAAGAACCCCAGCGGGTTGACGTCGTAGCTCACCAGCAGGTTCTTGGTCTGCTGGTAGTGGTCGAGCATCATCTTGTGCGTCTCGCGGCCGACGCCGGACTTCTTGTAGCCGCCGAACGCGGCGTGCGCCGGGTACAGGTGGTAGCAGTTGGTCCATACGCGGCCGGCCTTGATGCCGCGGCCCATGCGCCAGGCGCGGTTGATGTCGCGGGTCCAGACGCCGGCGCCCAGGCCGAACTCGGTGTCGTTGGCGATCGCCAGGGCCTCGGCCTCGTCCTTGAAGGTGGTCACGCCCACCACCGGGCCGAAGATTTCCTCCTGGAACACGCGCATGCCGTTGTGGCCCTTCAGCAGCGTGGGCTGGATGTAGTAGCCGCTGGCGAGGTCGCCGGACAGCCGCTCGCTCTGGCCGCCGGCCAGCAGCTGGGCGCCCTCGTTCTGGGCGATGTCCAGGTACGACAGGATCTTCTCGTACTGCTGCTGCGAGGCCTGGGCGCCGACCATGGTCTCGGTGTCCAGCGGGTTGCCGCGCTTGATCTGGGCGATCTTCTTCTGCACCTCGGCCATGAACGGCTCGAAGATCGACTCCTGCACCAGCGCGCGCGACGGGCAGGTGCACACCTCGCCCTGGTTGAAGAAGGCCAGCACCAGGCCCTCGGCAGCCTTCTCGATGAAGCTCGGCTCGGCGCGCATGATGTCGTCGAAGAAGATGTTCGGGCTCTTGCCGCCCAGCTCCACGGTGGAGGGGATGATGTTCTCCGCCGCGCAGTGGAGGATGTGCGAACCCACCGGGGTGGAGCCGGTGAAGGCGATCTTGGCGATGCGCTTGCTGGTGGCCAGCGCCTGCCCCGCTTCTTTGCCGAAGCCCTGGACGATGTTCAGCACGCCCGGCGGCAGCAGGTCGTTGACGATCTCGGCCAGCAGCATGATCGACAGCGGCGTCTGCTCGGCCGGCTTGAGCACCACGCAGTTGCCCGCGGCCAGGGCCGGGGCCAGCTTCCAGGCGGCCATCAGCAGCGGGAAGTTCCACGGGATGATCTGCCCGACCACGCCCAGCGGTTCGTGGATGTGGTAGGCCACAGTGCTGTCGTTGATCTCGGCGGCGCCGCCTTCCTGGGCGCGGATGCAGCCGGCGAAGTAGCGGAAGTGGTCGGCGGCCAGGGGCACGTCGGCGTTCAGCGTCTCGCGCACGGCCTTGCCGTTGTCCCAGGTCTCGGCCACGGCCAGCTGTTCCAGGTGCTGCTCGATGCGGTCGGCGATCTTCAGCAGGACCAGCGAGCGCTCCTGCACCGAAGTGCGGCCCCAGGCGTCGGCGGCGGCGTGGGCGGCGTCCAGCGCGCGCTCCACGTCCTCGGCGGTGGAACGGGGGAATTCGGCGATCGGCTGGCCGTTCACCGGGGAAGTGTTGGTGAAGTACTGGCCGAGCACGGGCGGCACGAACTCACCGCCGATGTAGTTGCCGTAGCGCGGCTTGAGGGTAACGACGGCACCGGGGGTTCCGGGTGGGGCGTAGATCATGGCGAAGCTCTCCTGTGGCGTCCCGGCGCACCAAGCCCGGGCCTTGCGGCGATCTTAGGCAGCGCCCGCGCCGGCCAGGAATGCGCCCATGGGCGTGGGGGGGTAGTTATTTGGTAGTAGAGGGGGGTGTTCGTGGGGGCGAGCTTGCTTGCGAACAGCGGCATCAAGCTCAGCCATGGAGCGTGATTGGAATCCGTAATCCTCTCCCCAGCCCTCGGCTGCGCGCCCCGCCCTGAAGGGAGAGGGGGCTTGTCCGTGCCGAGAGAGGACTTGGTGTCAGCCGGCCACTCGGTACAAGCCGGCTAACGCCGAAGCATCAGCGCACACCGAACGGTCCCCTCTCCCTTCAGGACGGGGCGCGCAGCCGAGGGTTAGGGAGAGGGGCCGGAGTCAACGCTTGCACCACTGCAACCGGGAGACACCGTTCGCGAGCAAGCTCGCTCCTACGAAAAGCAAAAAGCAAAAAAAACAAAGGGCCGGCACCAGCCAGCCCCCTGCCCTACCCCAGCGAACTCAGCGCTTGCTCACCAGATCCTTCGGCAGCTTGAAGGTCCAGATCATCCCGCCCTGGTCCAGGTCCTTGATGCGCTTGGCCACCTCGCCGCCCCACAGCGGCACGGCGCCGCCCCAGCCGGAGAGCACGGTGACGTACTGCTCGCCGTCCATCTCCCAGGTGATGGGCGAGGCGATCACGCCCGAGCCGGTGTTGAACTCGTAGAGCTTCTTGCCGCTCTTGGCGTCGAAGGCCATCAGGTAGCCCTCGGGGTTGCCGGTGAACACCAGGTTGCCGTGGGTGGCCAGCACGCCGCCCCACAGCGGCGCGTAGTTCTCGTAGCGCCACACCTGCTTGCCGGTCTTCGGGTCGATGGCGCGCAGCACGCCGATGTACTTCTCGTTCAGCGGCTTGATGGTGAAACCGGCGCCCAGGTAGGCCGCGCCCTTCTTGTAGGTCACGTTCTCGTTCCACATGTCCATGCCCCACTCGTTGGAGGGCACGTAGAACAGGCCGGTATCCTGGCTGTAGGCCATGGGCATCCAGTTCTTGCCGCCGAGGAAGGACGGCGAGACGAACACCGAGCTGCCCTTGGCGCCCTCGCCCGGCGCGCCGGGGCGGTGGGCGTCGTCGTAGATCGGCCGGCCGTTCTGGTCCAGGCCCTTGGCCCAGGTCACCTTGTCGACGAAGGGGAAGCCGCGGATGAACTTGCCGTTGGTGCGGTCCAGCACGTAGAAGAAGCCGTTGCGGTCGGCAGTGGCCGCGGCCTTGATGGTCTTGCCGGCGTCCTTGTAGTCGAAGGACACCAGCTCGTTCACGCCGTCGAAGTCCCAGCCGTCGTGCGGGGTGGTCTGGAAGTGCCACTTGATCGAGCCGTCCTCCGGGTTCAGCGCCAGGCGCGAGGAGGAGAACAGGTTGTCGCCCGGGCGCAGGTGCGAGTTCCACGGCGACGGGTTGCCGGTGCCGATGAACAGCGAATCGGTGCTCGGATCGTAGTAGCCGCCCAGCCAGGGCGCGGCGCCGCCGGTCTTCCACAGGTCGCCCGGCCAGGTCTTGCCGGCCTCGCCGCCGGAGATGCCGTTCTCGATGGCCTTGCCGTCCTTGTACACGTAGCCCATGTGGCCTTCGACGGTCGGGCGGCTCCACAGCAGGTCGCCGTTGCTGGGGTCGTAGGCCTCGATCTTGCCGACCACGCCGAACTCGCCGCCGGCCACGCCGGTGATCAGCTTGCCCTTGGCGATCAGCGGCGCGGCGGAGATGGAGTAGCCGGCCTTGTAGTCGGCCACGGTCTTCTTCCACACCACCTTGCCGGTGTCCTTGTTCAGCGCCACCAGCTTGGCGTCCAGGGTGCCGAAGATCACCAGGTCGCCGTACAGGGCCACGCCGCGGTTGATCACGTCGCAGCAGGGCATGATGCCGTCGGGCAGGCGCGCGTCGTACTGCCAGAGCTTGCGCCCGGTGCGCGCGTCCACGGCGAACACCCGCGAGTAGGAGGCGCTGACGTACATCACCCCGTCCTTGACCAGCGGCTGGGCCTGCTGGCCGCGTTGTTTCTCGCCGCCGAAGGATAGCGCCCACACCGGGCGCAGTTCCTTGACGTTGTCGCTGTTGAGGGTCTTCAGCGGGCTGAAGCGCTGGCCCTGCTGGTTGATGCCGTTGACCACGATCTGGTCGGTGCGCTTGGCGCTGTCGCTGATGTCCTGGTCGGTAACCGCGGCCTGGGCGCCCAGGCTGGCCAGGGCGAGTGCGGCGAAGAGCGCGCTGCGCGCGAAGGAAGGGGTGGGACCTGCATGTCTCATTGCGGCTACCTCTGCGGATTTGTTGTTGTACCCGGGAAGTTTTCCCGGTCTGCCGCAGATTCTTGGCCCGGTGCGGTGGGCCAACAATTGACCGCTTTGCCGAATTCCCTAGTTCCTTGGTAGCAATACCCGGCTTTGTGATCGCTGTTTTCTGGATTCCCGCGTTCGCGGGAACCCAATAGACAACTCCGTGACGTGCGGAAGACCTGTAGGAGCGGGCCCTGCCCGCGATTCGCGCGCAGGGCGCGCTCCTACAGGGGAACGGCCACGCGGCCACAGGTGAACACGGCCTTTCGTAGGAGCGAGCTCGCTCCTACGAAGAGCCGGGGCGGCTCATTGTCGGTCGATACGCGGCAACGCCTGCTGTTCGTAGCGCGGGTACAGGTGGGTGACGCTGCGGATCAGCTCGTAGCGCGTCAGGCTGATGCCGGCGAAGCGTTCGGGGATGGGGGTGCGCAGCAGGTCGTTCATGTCCGCGCCTTCGCGGGTGCCTTCGCGCATCACGCTGTCGAGCCAGCCGAGGTAGTCGCGCATCTGGGCGAAGGGCCTGGCGTCGGTGGCGATGGGCCCGTGGCCGGGGACGATCAGCTTCCAGGGCAGCGCCTGCAGGGTATCGAGATCGGCCAGCCAGACGTCCAGCCCAGGACTGTTGGGCGTGGTCAGCGCGCGCTCGTAGAACACCAGGTCGCCGGCGAACAGCACCCCGCTGGTCTCGTCGAGGATCGCCAGGTCCGCCCCGGTGTGCCCGCGCAGGCCGAGCAGGCGGAAACGGTGCGTGCCGACCTGCAGCTCGCCCGGCTCCACCGTCTGCGTCGGCAGCACCACTTCGGTGCCGCGCATCCAGTCGCCCACCAGGCGGTACATGTTCTCCGCCATGGCGTTGCCCTGCTCCTTCAGCCGCTTGCTGGTGCCGGCCAGGGCGCCGATGGGCACGTCGGCGAAGGCCTGGTTGCCCAGCACGTGGTCGGGATGATGGTGGGTCAGCAGCACCTGCTTCACCGGCTTGCCGGTGGTCTGCTGGATCACCGCACGCAATGCCTCGCCGTAGCGCCGCGAGGGGCCGGTGTCGATCACCAGGATGCCGTCGCCGGTGTCGATGAACGCCACGTTGACGATGTTGCCGCCGTTGTCCTTGGCGAAGTTGTCGGTGCTGCCCTCCACCAGCCAGGTGCCCTCGGCGATCTGCCGGGGTTGCAGGTGGTACTGCAGGTCGGCGAGGACCTGGGTGCAGAGCAGCAGCAGGAAGGTCAGCAGGTAACGCATGGGCACCTCGCGGGCGGGCCGGCCGCCTCAGAGGGCGGCCTCGAATTCGTTGCCGTTGTTGTCGTGCAGGAACAGCTTCGCGTGGGGGTGGCCGCGCAGTTCGAAGCTGAAGCTGGGGTTCTCGCTCACCGCCGGGAACAAGTCCAGGCGCGCCAGCACCTCGCCCTCGGGCGTGCGCAGCTCGGCGTGGTCGAGGTAGAACTCGGGGATGCCGCCGACCAGGCCGTTGTCCATCGGGTGGTCCACCTTCAGCCGCAGCCGGGTGTTCGGCCCGCGCGAGAAAGCCCCGCCGTGCACCTGGCCCAGGCGCTGTTCCCAGCCGGCCTGGGCGCGCACCACGCTAGGCGCGGTGCAGCCGCCGCCGGCGGCGTCGATCCACGCAGAGCCCACGTGCCACACGCCATCTTCACCACGCAGCGCGGCGCGGATGGCGGTGGCCTGCTCGATGCGGATACGCACCGCCAGCAGCGCCTCCAGGCCCTTGCCCGGGTAGAGCGTCAGCACATGGGGGATGGGGTTCAGCTCGGCCCACAGCACCAGGCGCTCGAAGCGCCCGGGCAGTTGCCGCGCGTCCACCTCCACTGGCACCTGCCGCGCGTCCTCGGCGAAGGGCGGCACGCCCAGCTTCACCCGCTCGTCGAAGACGAAGGGCTCGCCGCCGAGCAGGCGCTTGTGGTGGTAGTCCCACATCACCGAGGGCACCGGGTCGCCCTCCACCGCCGCGGCCAGCAGCGGCAGGCCGCACAGGCCCAACAGCAGGCTACGTCTACGCATCCCTCCTCCTCGTGCTATTGCACGTCCTGGTACAGCCCCGGCAACTCGTAGCGCACGCCGTAGCCGGCGTAGAGCTTGGCCAGCTCGCCGCTGCGCACCAGTTCCTCCAGCTCGCCGTCGAGGGCGTTGGACAGCTGGCGGTTGCTCTCGTGCACCGCCATGCCGATGTCCCAGTCCGGCTGGCCAAGGCTGGGGTAGGTGTTCTCGGCGTTCTTCAGCTGGTCGTCCCCGGCCTGGGCGCGCATCCAGTCCAGCTCGCCGCGCAGCGCCATCACCGCGTCCACCTTGCCGGCGCGCATGGCGTCGAAGGCCGCCTGGGTGCTGGGGAAGTGCACGGTCATGGCGCTGAGCTGGCCGCCCAGCACCGAGGTCAGGTAGAACGAGGGCACGCTGTCCAGTTCCACGCCGATGCGGTGCTCGCGGAACGCCGCGATGGTGTCCACCTGCGGCAACCGGCGGGCGTCGTTGACCACCTGCCAGCGCTCGCGCTGGTAGGGGCCGAACATCACCACCTGGTCGTTGGCCAGCTCGCCGACGTCGTTGCGCTTGTTGGAGTAGTCGCGGTCGTAGGGCACCCGCAGCATCACGTCGGCCACCACGCCCGGGCGCAGGTAGTGGCCCTTCCAGATGAAATTGCGCAGGTCGTCGTCCAGGCGCTCGCCGGGAATCACCCAGAGGAACTCCGCGCGCAGCCCCAGGCCCTGGGCCAGGCGCGTGGCGAGATCCACGTCGATGCCGTGGGGCTGGCCGCCCTGCATGAAGCTGTAGGGCGGGAAGTTCTGGTAGACCGCCACCCGCAATACGCCGGAAGCGACCATGTCTTCGTAGGGCCGGACCTTGGCCTCGGCCTGCCCCAGCAACAGGAGCAGGCCGCACAGCAGGCTGAGCAGGCGCATGGCGGCGTCACTCGTCCACGTGGACGCTTTCCAGGTAGCTGCGGATGGCCCACAGGCCTTCCTGGCTGATGAAGTCGGCCATCTTCGGCATGTATACCGCGCCGTCGCGCACCGCGCCGTTGATCACCCGCTCCTTGAACCACTCGTCACCCTCGGCGCCCAGGTCGAGCTTGCGCAGGTCGGGGGCGATGCCGCCGGACTTGGCCTCCAGGCCATGGCAGCGCGCGCAGTTCTGGTTGTAGGCGGAGGAGCCGATCTCCACCGCCAGCTTGTGGTTGGCGTAGGGCTCGCGGTACGGGTTGGTGTCGCGCCACTCCTTGCCCAGGGGCTCCAGGCCCTTGGTATCCACCGCTTGCGGGGTCACGTTGCCATGGGCCAGGGCCAGGGCCGAGACGCTGAGGCCGGCCAGCACCAGCAGGCCGCGCAAGGAGTTCTTCTTGTTCATCACTTCATTCCTCTGGGGGTAGGACAAGGCACGGGCGCCACCGGGGGCGCTCCTCGACCATGTTAGGAAGCCCCGCCCCCGCCCCGAATGCTGCTTTGGATGCCCCCGCCTACTCCCTTCGTACTAGGGCGCAGGGCTGCCGCGCCGGGGCCTTCGGCAGCAAGCCCAAGTCATGCCCCGACCGGGAACTTGTCCCGGCCGATGCGGGAGCTTTTCCGTTTCCGCCACCGCCGCCGGCTCCCACCATGGAACCGCCGCGGCCCGAGCAGCGGCCCGCCGTTTCTCGACCCAACACCAAAAACGGGAACCCGAAGATGACAACAAGAACCTCCCTCGCCTCTTCACCCACGTCTGCCGGCCCCCTGCGCCTCGCCCTGCACAGCCTGACCCTCGCCATCGCCCTGGGCGCCAGCGGCGCGGCGCTGGCCAAGGACGTCAGCTGGGACGACATCGCCAACGACCACAAGACCACCAGCGACGTGCTGCAGTACGGCATGGGCACCAACGCCCAGCGCTGGAGCCCGCTCAAGCAGGTCAACGCCGACAACGTGTTCAAGCTGACCCCGGCCTGGTCCTACTCCTTCGGCGACGAGAAGCAGCGCGGCCAGGAATCCCAGGCCATCGTCAGCGACGGGGTGATCTACGTCACCGCCTCCTACTCGCGGCTGTTCGCCCTCGACGCCAAGACCGGCAAGCGCCTGTGGACCTACAACCACCGCCTGCCCGACGACATCCGCCCGTGCTGCGACGTGGTCAACCGCGGCGCCGCCATCTACGGCGACAAGATCTTCTTCGGCACCCTCGACGCCTCGGTCGTGGCGCTGAACAAGAACACCGGCAAGGTCGTCTGGAAGAAGAAGTTCGGCGAACACGGCGCCGGCTACACCATGACCGGCGCGCCGACCATCGTGAAGGACGGCAAGACGGGCAAGGTGCTGCTCATCCACGGCAGCTCGGGCGACGAGTTCGGCGTGGTCGGCCGCCTGTTCGCCCGCGACCCGGACACCGGCGAGGAAATCTGGATGCGGCCCTTCGTCGAAGGCCACATGGGCCGCCTGAACGGCAAGGACAGCAGCATCACCGGCAACGTCAAGGCGCCATCCTGGCCGGACGACGCCAACTCCTCCACCGGCAAGGTCGAGTCGTGGAACCACGGCGGCGGCGCGCCCTGGCAGAGCGCCAGCTTCGACGCCGAGACCAACACCATCATCGTCGGCGCCGGCAACCCCGGCCCGTGGAACACCTGGGCGCGCACCGCCAAGGGCGGCAACCCGCACGACTACGACAGCCTCTATACCTCAGGGCAAGTGGGCGTGGACCCGAGCACCGGCGAGGTGAAGTGGTTCTACCAGCACACCCCGAACGACGCCTGGGACTTCTCCGGCAACAACGAACTGGTGCTGTTCGACTACAAGGCCAAGGACGGCAAGATAGTCAAAGCCACCGCCCACGCCGACCGCAACGGCTTCTTCTACGTGGTCGACCGCAGCAACGGCAAGCTGCAGAACGCCTTCCCCTTCGTCGACAACATCACCTGGGCCAGCCACATCGACCTGAAGACCGGCCGCCCGGTCGAGCGTGAAGGCCAGCGCCCGCCGCTGCCGGAACCGGGGCAGAAGCACGGCAAGGCGGTGGAAGTCTCGCCGCCCTTCCTCGGCGGCAAGAACTGGAACCCCATGGCCTACAGCCAGGACACCGGCCTGTTCTACGTGCCGGCCAACCACTGGAAGGAGGACTACTGGACCGAGGAAGTCAGCTACACCAAGGGCAGCGCCTACCTGGGCATGGGCTTCCGCATCAAGCGCATGTACGACGACCACGTCGGCAGCCTGCGCGCCATGGACCCCACCAGCGGCAAGGTGGTGTGGGAGCACAAGGAGCACCTGCCGCTGTGGGCCGGCGTGCTGGCCACCGCCGGCAACCTGGTGTTCACCGGCACCGGCGACGGCTTCCTCAAGGCCTTCGACGCGAAGAACGGCAAGGAACTGTGGAAGTTCCAGACCGGCAGCGGCATCGTCTCCCCGCCCATCACCTGGGAACAGGACGGCGAGCAGTACATCGGCGTGACCGTCGGCTACGGCGGCGCCGTGCCGCTGTGGGGCGGCGACATGGCCGACCTGACGCGCCCGGTGGCCCAGGGCGGTTCCTTCTGGGTGTTCAAGCTGCCCAGCTGGGACAACAAGACCGCCAGCCGCTGAGCCCACCGACCGCGCCCCCAGGGGCGCGGTTTTCCATGCCCCGGGAGAAAGCCATGAAAACCACCACCCTGCTCGCCGCCCTGCTGCTGGCCGGCCTGGCCCACGCCAGCGACGAATCCGCCGACACCGACGACGACGCCACCGTCATCGCCCACTGCCGCATCGCCCCCGCCAGCCAATGCCCCGGCGCCGACCTGCGCGGCGCCGACCTGAAAGGCCAGGACCTCAGCCGCATGAACCTCGCCGGCGCGGACCTTTCAGGCGCCGACCTGCGCCACGCCACCCTCGACCTGGCCAACCTGGAAAAAGCCAACCTGCGCGGCGCCAACCTCACCCGCGCCAGCCTGCAACAAGCCAACCTGCGCGCCGCCGACCTCTCCGGCGCCAGCCTGGTGGCCATCCAGGCCTGGGGCCTGTTCGCCCAGGGCGCCCAATGGCAAGGCGCCGACCTGACCGCCGCCTACCTCGAATTCGCCCGCCTGAGCGGCGGCAAACTGCACCAGGCCAACCTGCGCGCAGCGGATTTGGAGATGACCTGGCTGTCCCGTGCGGATCTGAAAGGGGCGGATTTGCGCGATGCGAACCTGCAGGAGGTGAAGTTGGCGGAGGCGAATCTGGAAGATGCGGATTTGCGGGGGAGCAAGCCGAGGTTCGGGAACTTCCAGGGGACGAATATGCAGGGGTGCAAGGGGTGTCCCGGTGGCTGGGATTGAGCGGCATGCATGGGGTTTCCCGTAGGGCGCATAACCGTTCGCGGTTATCCGCCGCTGGCAGGTGCCGCGTCGCTCCATGCCGACCCCGTAGGAGCAACTGTCTTGCCAACTGCGCCGGGGTGCTTTTCGTAGGATGGGTTGAGCTTGCGATACCCATGCGGTCACGGTGATGGGTATCGCTTCGCTCAACCCATCCTACGGTGGAGTTTCTCCTGCTCTCCGTAAGCGCGATCCGCTCAGTGTCATGATACACCTAGCTATCTTCGTCATTCCCGCGAACGGCAGCCTCACATCGAGCCCCATGTAGGAGCGCGCCCTGCGCGCGAAATCGCGGGCAGGGCCCGCTCCTACAACGGACCGAGCGTAGGGCGGATAACCGTTCGCGGTTATCCGCCGTTACACCTTTCTCATCGCCAACACCGTGGCCGGTCCTGGCGTTCCCACCCAGGATGCCCAAGCCCGCCCTGAGCGGGGTTCAACCAAGGCCAAACGGCGGATAACGCGGAGCGTTATTCGCCCTACGCACCGAACTCTGCCGACGGCTGCAACGCTCGGTGCGCGCGAGCGCTACAATGGCGCCCGCGCCGATCTCCCCCGATCGGGCACGCCCGGAGTCAGCTTCAGATGTTCACCCTCGTAACCCTGGACGCACCGCCACCGGAGTCCCTGAAGAATCAGGTTCTGCAAATGGTGGTGGACTACTTCAGCGACATCAGCCCGGTACCGCTGATGCCCAGCAATCCGCTCTATCAGCTGTACCAGTACGTAATCGGCTACGAGGTGCACCTGTATCTGCAGGCCATGGACAGCGAGGTGGACAGCAGCGCGCGGTTGGTCCTGGCGCTGGACGACGAGGATCCCTCCCAGGTCCTGGGCTTTGCCCTGTACCTGCCGAGCCAGGACGATGCCCAGGCCTGCACGCTGGCCTACCTGGCCGTCACGGCCAGCCATCGCCGGCACGGCATCGCGCGGGCCATGCTGCAACAGGTGGCCACACATCGGCCCCACGTCGAACTCGCCTGCGCGGCGAGCAAGGTGCCGGCCTTCGAGTCGATGGGCTTTCAGGTCCTGGCGGCACAGGGGCCGCACGTGCTGCTCAACACCCGCGATCACCGCTCCGACGGCATGGTCGCGGTGCAGGACCTGGCCCCGATCTATCAGTCCAAGAAAGTGCGGCAGATCCACGCCTACCTGGTGCAGCAACACGGCCGGAAGGCCATGGCCGATGCCGAGAAAAAACGCGACCGCCTGCTCGACCAGATGGCCCATCAGGCCCAGGCGCTGGTGAAAGAGCGCTTCCCCACGCTGCACTGACAGCCAGCGGAAACGGATTCGGCTTTGAGTGTCTGCTAACGGCCAGAAGCAATGGTCATTCGCAGCCGACGGCTTGAACGCTATGCTTCACTGGCGTTCGTCCCTGCTCTGAGAAGGCGAGCATCGACCAGGAAAGCAGAATGGACTTCATCGCAGACTTCATAGTCCACTATCTGGCGCATCGCATCGGTGTCCGTGTGTTGGGATTTCTGAGCGGTGGCCGGTTCAAGGGTGAAAGCGGCTTTGCCTATGGCTGGGCAGAAGTTGTCGGCGGCCTGATTCTATTTGCTCCCTTCGTAGCATTCATCGCTTGGCTCATTCATAGCAGCGGCCATTGAGCCGATGTCGGCTATGGGTCGAAAGCAGACCTCGGTAGTCGTCAGCTTCCGCCCCCATGGCAGCCATACCACCGCGCTGCCAAGCGCTAAGCCGGCTGATGCCAGGCGTCCATAGGCCTCCTGCGCTTCCCCACTCGATCAGGCCTGCGCCCGCGGCCGCTTCAAAAACTGTACTTCACCGACAACATCAGATTCCGCGGCTCCCCATACACATTGCTCGGCACCGTGACAGACGAACTCAAGGAGTTGTAGTACTTCTTGTCGAACGCGTTGTTCAGGTTCAACTGCGCATCGATATGGGCAGTCGGCTTGAACCCCAGCATGAAGTCCACCAGCGTGTAGGCGTCCTGCTCGATCATGTAGGTGGTGCCTTTGTTGTAGATGCGGTTCTGCCGGTACAGGGAGCTACCAATGCGCCATTGGTCGAGCGCGCCTGGCAGGGTGTAGGTGGTGCTCATCTTGAACAGGTGTCGCGGGATGTCGGTATCGAACAGGCGACCTTCGTTGGACTTGTTCGCATCCTTGCGGTATTTGGCTTCGGTGAAGGTGTAGCCGGCGCCCAGTTGCCAGTTGGGCGTGAGTTGCCCTTGCAGTTCCAGTTCGATGCCTTTGCTGCGCACCTCGCCGGCCGCCTCGTAGCAGGAAGTGGTGGGATAGCTGGGGCAAAGGCTCTGGTCGGTGATGGCCTTGGCGCGGTTTTCCTGGTCCAGTTGGAAGATGGCGGCCGAAGCGTTCAGCGCGCCGTCGAAATACTCGCCCTTGATGCCCAGCTCGTAGTTCTTGCCGGTGATGGGTTCGATGACCGAGCCTGA
Source organism: Pseudomonas sp. M1 (assembly GCF_022760135.1). Taxonomy (NCBI): domain Bacteria; kingdom Pseudomonadati; phylum Pseudomonadota; class Gammaproteobacteria; order Pseudomonadales; family Pseudomonadaceae; genus Pseudomonas; species Pseudomonas sp. M1. The sequence continues at coordinate 2,766,089 of NZ_CP094343.1, read as the reverse complement.
GGTGTCGAAGTAACTCTGCGGCTTGAAGATGTCGGTGTAGCTGACATACACCGAGTGATGCGCGTCCAGGTCATAGATCAGGCCGGCGTACTTGGTGACGTGGCGGTTGACCTTGAGTTCGGTCTCGGTGCCTTTGTAGGGGGCGCTGGTATCGTTTTCGTACCAGTCCAGGCGGCTGCCCAGAATCAGTTTCAGTGGGTCGGCCAGGCTCAGGCGGGTGGTGGCGTAAACGCTGTTGAGCTTGGCGTTGGTGTTCTGCCAGCCGTATTTGGTCTGGCTGGCGATTTTCGGGGTGTCGCCGTTCCAGTTGTAGATATCGATATTGCTGTGCAGCAGCACGTTTACCGGCACGTCGCCATTGAACACCACGCGGCGATGGCTGGCACCGAACACCAGTTCGTGGTCGCGGTCCATCAGGCGGAACGGGCCACTGGCGTAGGCATCGAAGCTGTTCTGGCTTTCACGGTAATGGCCGGCGCCCACGTACTGGTCATAGGTCTGGGTGGCGGTGCGCCCCAGTATGTAAGTGCCCAGCATGTCCAGGTCGGCCCAGGACTTGGTGGCCGACAGGTTGAGTTTCCAGCCGTTGTCCAGGGCGTGTTCGATGGCGGCATATGCGGAGGTGCTGGTCTTGTTCCAGTACTCCCAGTCATTGCTCAGGGAAGTGGAGCGCGACAGCTTCAGGTCGCTGCCGTCGAAGCCCACCGGCAGGCCGGTCCAGCCGTTGCCGTTGTAGTCGTCCTGCTGGCGCGAAGCGCTGAACGTCAGGGTGGTGCTGTCGTTCAGGTCGGCCTCTAGGATCCCGTAGAACAGGTTCCGCTCGTTACCCAGCGAGTCGCGGAAGCTGCCCTGGGTCTGGTAGGCGGTGACCAGGCGACCGCGCACAGCGCCGTTGTCGGTCAGCGGGCCGGACAGGTCGACGTCGGTGCGGTAGCGGTCCCAGGTGCCGGCGCTGCCCTGGATGCTGGCCTGGAACGTTGGCGTAGGACGCTTGCGAACCAGGTTGATGGCCGCGGCCGGGTTTCCGGCGCCCTGCATCAGGCCGGTGGCGCCGCGCACCACCTCCACCCGGTCGTACATGGCCATGTCTGCGGAAAGCAGGTCCTGGGACAGCTGGGAACTGTCGAGGCTGGTGGGCAGGCCGTCGTACATGATGTTGTCGAGCGCAAAGCCGCGGGCGTAGTAGGTGGAACGCTCCGGCCCCGTGCGCCGGATGACCATGCCCGGGGTGTTCTGCACGACGTCGTTGAGGTCGGCCAGGGCCTGGTCGTCTAGGCGCTGGCGAGTCATCACCGTGACCGACTGCGGCGTTTCACGCAGCGAGAGGTTCAGCTTGGTGGCGGTTTGCATGGCGCCGGTCGTATAGGAGCCCGTTCCCTCGGTCAGGCCATCCTGGCGGGCGCCCATGATTTCGCTGCTGTCCATCTTCAGTGGCTGCTCGGCCTCGGCTACCGGACGCAGAACATAGAGGCCGTCGCCCTGCCGTGAGGCGCGCAGTCCAGTCCCCTCGAGCAACCGGCTCAGACCGGTGTCGACGTCGGCATCGCCGCTCAGGCCTCGACTCTTCAGCCCCTGTACCCGCTGCGGCTGCAGCGGCAGCGTGATGCCCGCCTGGCTCGCGAACTCCGCCAGCGCAGCGCCCAGCGGGCCAGGGGCTATCTCGAAGTGGCGTTGCCGACTGGCCTGATCGGAGGTGTCGGCCTGCGCGGACGCGACGAAGCCGATCGGGCCCAGGCACAGCCCGAGCGCAGCGGCGCGCAATGCCTGGGCGAGTTCGCTGGGTCGTGCTGCGCGGCGCGAAGCGAAGGGGTGAAGCTGCATGAGTGACTCCCTGTGTCGAGCATGTTTTTTCGTTGTGTGCTCGGGTGACACGCGAGAGACGAAAAAGACGACAAAATAAATTCGGCAGCGCCAATCAGCCCGGCCGATCAGCTGGAAATGGGCGCGATGGTGACCCAGTAACGGGTGCGATAGCGGATTTCCACCGGCAGCACCTGGGTCAACGCATGGAGCGCCTGGTCGGTGTCGTGCAGTTGAAACGCCCCGGAGACTTCCAGTTGCGCAACCTCGGGGTCGCAGCGCAACAGGCCGGGCCGGTATCGCCCCAGTTCGGCGGCGAAGCTTGCCAGGCTCATACGCTCGGCCTTGATCACGCCTCGGGTCCAATCGGCGATGCGTGCATCGAGCGGCTCGACGTCGCCCACATGCCGGGCGTTGAATCTCGCCTGTTCGCCGGCCTTCAGCAGCTGGGATTCTCCAGCCCGCGAGTTCAGCTTCACCGCGCCTTCGAGCACCGCAACCTGGCTGTCCTCGGGCCATTGCCGCACCAGGAAGCGCGTGCCGATGGGCTCGATCTCGCCCTGGGCAGTTTCCACAATGAAGGGTCTGCCGGCGGGGTCCTTGGCGGTGATGATCAGCAGCTCGCCTGCAACCAGCCGTACCCGCCGGCTCGCACCGTCGAAGGCCACATCGACGGCGCTGTCGGTATTGAGATGAATCTGCGTGCCGTCGGCCAGAGACATCTGGCGCTGCTCGCCTACCCCGCTACGAACATCGGCATTGAGCTGCTGCCAGGACTGCGTACGGCGAATCAGCAAGGCTGCAGGCGCCGTTGCCAGCAGCAGCGCGAGCAACTTGAGGGCCTGTCGGCGCGTAGCGGCATAGGAACGATCCAGCGTTTCAAGCCCCAGCTGAGGCGGGATCAGCCCCAGTCGCCGGTTGAAGCCCTCCGCCAACTGCCAGGCGCGTTCGTGCTCCGGGTCGGCTGCGCGCCAGCGCTCGCAATCGCGACGTTGCGCCTCGCTGACGCGCGGCCCCTGAAGGCGCACATACCAGCGCGCGGCCTGGCGAGCGATATCGCGGTCGATGGGTTGCGCGCTCACGGGTGCTCCGGCACTTCCGCCGCCAGCACGATGCACTCTTCGAAAGCCAGCGCGAGATAGCGCTGAACGCTACGTACGCTCACGCCCAACCGCTGGGCGATGGCATCCTGGGTGAGCCCTTCGAGCTGGTACAGGAGGAATGCCTGGCGTGCCTTGCTCGGCAGGCGGGCCAGTACCGCGTCGACCTCATGCAGGGCTTCGAGCACCAGAGCCTGATGCTCCAGCGAAGGCGTGCACGCCTCTGGCAGGCTGGCCAGGACTTCCAGATATGCCTGCTCCAGCGAGCGCCGACGGTAGAGATTGATCACCAGCCGCCGTGCGATGGTCAGCAGGTAGGCTCGCGGCGTCGCGATTGGCTGCTGCAGCGCAGCGGGCGAAACGAGCAACCGGACGAAGGTATCCTGGGCCAGGTCGGCCGCATCGCAGCGGTTGCCCAATCGACGATGGAGCCATCCGCGCAGCCATCCGTGGTGGTCCTGGTACAGCCGGCCGAGCAGCAGCTGATCCTCTGTAGCGGCAGTAGCGTGCATGGAGTGGCATTCCATCATATGCGAATGAATCGCATTATATTTTTATGCCACCTCTTCCATCAAGGCATTCGGGCCGGGATCAGCGCGCCTTATCGTGGATGCCCGCCATGGGGGCCGTGTGGGGCATCTTCGGATGCGCCGGTCCGAGTCCGGTACGCCAACCTGCACAGCCCGCCCTGGTGCCGTAAGAGCGACTCTCTTACCGGCCGTGCGGGGGCTCTTCGTAGGATCGAGGGGGGACGCCTGGTTCTTGCTCGCGAATGAGCCCGCAGCGGAGCCTGTTCGCGAGCAAGCTCGCTCCTACGAGAAGCCGTGCCCACCGGTATGGTGTCCGTGCAAGACAGGTTTATTTTCAGCATTCTAGTCTCGTCCATCCGGACAGCTTTAGAGCAGAAGGAATAAATCTGTTCCTCTTCCACAATGGGGCGTCTGCGTCATTGCCGTTCAAGCCCTTGAGCGTCGCGGCCCCCGGGCGTTTCTGGCGTTACAGGGCATAGCCACCATCCAGCGTCAGGCTCGCCCCGGTCATGTGGGCCGCTGCCGGGCTGGTGAGATACGCGACCAGGCCGGCGATCTCCATGGGCTGGGCGACGCGTCCGAGTGGGACGAGTTCCGCCAGCGCGTCCAGGTGCGCTTGCGTCATGTCGGTCGCGGTCGGGCCGGGCTGGATATTGTTGACGGTGATCCGGCGCGCCGCGAGATCCAGCGCGAGCCCTTGCACCAGGCGCGCAACGGCGGCCTTGGTCATCGCGTACACCGCGCCTTCGACCGAGGTGCGCCCAGAGGCCGAATTGCTGCCGATGGTGATCACCCGCCCGCCGTCGCGCATGCTGGCCACGGCGGCCTGGATCGAGAGAATGACGCCGCGGATGTTCACGTCGAGCATCAGGTCGAGGTCCTCGACGCCAAGGGCATCGATGCGGGCGAGCCGCAGCACGCCGGCATTGACCACCGCCACGTCTATCGCGCCAAAGCGCTCGACCGCCGCCGCCACCGCATTCCGGATGGCAGCGGCATCCTTGCTGTCGGCCTGGATCGCAAGGGCACGGCCGCCACCCGCCTCGATCTCGGCGGCCAGCGCGTTGGCGCTGTCCGGCCGGGACACGTAGGTCAGCGCCACCGAGAAACCGTCGGCGGCGAGTTGCCTCGCCGCTGCCGCGCCGATGCCCCGGGAGCCACCAAAAACAATGGCGACCTTGTCATTCCCTGCTTCGTCTCGCTTCATCGCCTCACCTTCATTGACTGAAAACGTGAAAACCCGGGAATCAGACGGTTGCCGATTCATGGGACGACGCCACGCGCTTGCCCAACGGCGTCCGGCTGTAGCCATCTGCGGCAATGGTCTGTTGCGTAGGCGCTGCCGAGTTCACACGCATGCCCAGGGGCGTCCTGCTGAAGCCGTCTTCCGCCAGTTGCGGGGTTGCGCCTTCTTCAGCCAGGGGCGTCAGTTGGAAACAGACGGTGCCGTGGGAGCAGCGCGCCTCGGCCGCATTCGCATGCACCGCCACGCCGGCCAGCGAAAAGGTAATGGCGGTCACGAGGGTCTTCAGAGTGTTCATGGCATTGTTCCTCAAGGGTTAGGGGGAGCAGTCCATCGGAGTGGGAAAGAACGCTCTGGAAGAGTGCTGGCTCCAACCGCGCGCCGATGTCCTGTTAGAGCGAATTAAAAGCCCTTGGGGTATCTGCACCGTGTCGAGAAAAGGCGTGGCCATCTCTGCGAATGTCAAAACGCGCTGCGGACACACTGGAATACAAAGCGCCTCCGGGAAAGTGCGGATGAGCAGGCAGCGAGCTTCCGTCGTCATTGCCGAGATGGGGCGTCGCAACGTTCGCTATGGGTCAAGAGCTGCCGCTTAACGAAGGCAGCTTTCGGCCAGAAGCTGACGTTGATTGGGGCACTTGCACGCCGAAGCGACTATCCGGGAAGCACAATTCCGACTCCAGAAATGCGCCATGAATGCCAATGCGCAACCTTGGCTACGCCTCAACCTTGGGTGTCGATGGCCTAGCAAAAAGAGCAATTAGAGCCACTAGCAACGGCACAAGGGATACCCACAGCACGGTGTCCCAATCGTAGGCCGCGAGCACGCTACCGGAGGCGAACGACCCCACCGCCATGGTGCTGAATACGACAAAATCATTGAGCGACTGCACCGGCGTTTTTTCCTCTGGACGATGGCACTCCAGAACAAGCGCAGAGGCACCGATAAACCCGAAATTCCAGCCAACGCCCAGCAAGATGAGGGTGAGCCAGAAGTGAGCGATGTCCACGCCCAGCAACCCCACGAGAATGGACAGGCCGGTCAGCAGAAGCCCTGTGACTACCACGTTGCTGGCGCCAAAACGGCTGATGAGACGGCCGGTGAAGAAGCTTGGTGCGTACATGGCGATCACGTGCCATTGCAGGCCAAGGTTGGAGCTCTCCTGGGAATGACCGCACATCTGCATGGCCAACGGTGCAGCGGTCATCAAGAAGTTCATCAGCATGTACGAGACGGCGCCACAGATCATCGCGGTGATGAATAGCGGCTGGCGGGCGATGTAACTCAGCGGCCTGCCAGCTGCGGCTTCAGTTGCATTCGGTCTGGGCAGGCGTACGCCCAACAGTACAATCGCGGAAATAGCCGCCACCGCAGCCTGGGCGATGAAGGTCGCGGCAAATAGGTGCGTTGGCCAAAGGTACATGGTGTGCGTCACCAACTGCGGGCCGACCACCCCGGCGGCGACCCCTCCGCCCATCACCAACGAGAGTGCACGGGCCCGACGAGCCGTACCCACGCCATCTGCCGCTGCAAAGCGGAACGAAAGCACGACGGCGGCGTAAGCACCCCCGAAAAAGGTAGCCAGGCAAAACAGCCAGAACGACCCAATCACTACCGCCACTGCGGCCAGCAGACCGGTCAACACCCCGCAAGCGGTGCCGGTGAGAAACGCCGCCAACCGGCCATGATGCTGAGCGATAAGGCCCATCGGCAGAATGCACATGGCCATCCCGACCACGAAAATGGATATGGGCAGCGTGGCCAGAACCTTGTTTGGCGCCAGCATATGCCCAATGATCGCGCCCGTAGCGTAGACCACAACCGAGTTCGCCCCTGCCAGCGCCTGAGCCAGGGTGAGGCGAATGATATTTCCTCGCTGGTCGCGCTCGGAGAGTTCGACGGAAGAATCGTTAGCAGTTGAAGTTTCCGGAGTTGCCAAGGAGTGCCTCTACTCAGGTGGGGCTGACATGGTTTGAAGCGATCACAGGGTCAGCGGTTGAACACGTGGATCATTGTCATCGAAGGGGAAAAGGTTGCTGCGCCTGAACACCCCGGGCCGCCGCATCCACAGCGCCAGCCAGATAGCCACCGAACTCTGGCGACCACTCGCTGGCGATACCGGTGATGAGCCCACGCCATGGCCCGTTCTCCGGCGTTGCTGGCGGCGCACTCGCGTGTTGCCCGGTACTGGATAGATCAGCGAGTGTGGCGGTGAATGGCTCCAGCGCCCAGTCCTTGACAAGCTCCAACACCGGCTCATTGGCCCGCTCGCCGTACATGCGCACAAGTTGAGCCCGGCACAGCGCTTTCAGCTGAGCGTCGGACAGGTTCCTGCGCGCCCATGCGGGCACCCCAATGAAACCAAAAAGCGCTGCGCTGCCACCCGGGACCGAAGCGTCGTGTATTTCTACCATCGGGCCCACCCGGCTACGGCCCTGGCCAGACAGCCCCTGATCGCGCCAGAACGGTGTTTCAAAGACAGCGAAATATTTGGCATGGGGCGCCATCCAGGTTTCCGTCGCGCTCCAACTGGCACTGAGCTTTTCCGGTAGTTCGGGAAAGAACGCTAGGCGACTGGCGACCAGGCGCGGAGGGACGGCCAGTAGCACGTGCTCGACTGTCCAGGTGACAGTTTCTTCCTCTGCGCGCTCACAGATGACCCGGATGTGTTCCCGGACGCTATGCAGGCTCTTTGCGGTATGCCCCATGAAGATTCGATTCGGGTCCACGCGACAGTGCAGCGCATTGATCAACGCGCCCATGCCACCGACCAGGCGCACGGATGCAGGCGAGCTCGCATATCCGGGCATGGCCACGACAGGCCGGTCAGCCCTGTGCTCCATGAGCATCTGCCCCTGCTCGAACTGTTCATAGCGACCTACCTGCAGCTCTCGCACAAGCGCATCGAGTTGCGGTTGGTATTCAGGCCAGAACCACGACGGGCCCAGGTCGAAACTCGACACCGCATTCGCCCCGGTAACCGGCCGTGGATCGGGGTGTGAAACAACCCGTCCACCGAGCGTTTGGCGGGCTTCGAGAACGACGTAATCCCTAACGCCTTTCTGCTCCAGCAGATAAGCCGCATGCAGCCCGCTAAGCCCTCCCCCGACAATGGCAATACGTGCACGATGAAGGCTCACCTTCCACCCGCCGAATCGTCCAGACGGCCAGTCTTCAGATAGATGCAGGCCCCCTCTTGCCCGGCGGCGAGGTCGGTAAGGAAGCCTTGGGGCAGGCGCAGCCAACTGCCGCATTCGTAAGCGCTTCCTGCCATATGCAAACGCCCTGAAAGCACCAGGATTTCAGCACCGCCTACCGGTTCGGAGAACAGCAATTCCCCCGAAACTAGGCGCTGTAGACACACGGTTTCGCGACCATCGCCAAACAGTTGGCAGACGGCACGGCCATCGCGCACCGACCATCTCGATTCGTCGCGTGTATCGATCCGGACCTGTTCCGTTTCATCAGCATCCATCTGCCATAGCTTCACGAAAATCACTGCCCCATCGCGGCTGGAAGGTTGATGGATGGAGCCAGGCGGATTACGCAAATACCAGCCCTCGGGGTAATCCTCGTCTCCCTCGGAGAAGGTGCCCGACAGCACCAGGATTTCTTCGCCCCCAGGGTGGGGGTGTTGCGGAAAGAACGACCCGCTGGCGTAGCGCACAATACTGGTCGCTCGGGCCTTTTCCCCTCCTAGCCGGTCGAGCATAACGCGCTCGACACCCGGCTGCGGCGATGCCACCCAACGATAGTCCCTGGGTGAAACGAGCGCTGGGTGGGCAAAATCTGCGTTGACTAGCATGTGCTTTACACCATGGAAGGTGGGGAAAAGGCCCCCATCAGGAGGCCATGCGGGCCGGTTATGCCTTGCTCAGTTGTGCGTGAGCTTCAATGACCCGGGCCGAGTAAGTCAGTGCGGCGCCCGCGTTCAGGGCAATGGCCACCCCCAACGCTTCAGTGATTTCGGGCGAGGTTGCGCCGTGCTCGACAGCCTTCTTGGTATGCACCGAGATGCAGCCGTCGCAGCGCGTGGTGACCGCTACCGCGAGCGCGATCAACTCATGGACCTTGGGTTCGAGGTGGCCGGTCTTGGCCGCCGCACCGTCAATCGTGGCAAGGCCGCGAACGACATCAGGGCTCTGCTTGGCGAGCGCCCCCACACGGTCCAGTAGGGCTTCGCGATAGGCATTCCAGTCATTCATCATGATCCTGTCTCCTCAGAGGTATGCAACCGGACAATTGGCTGGCACAAGGCAATGGAGCGGCTTGATCAGCCGCTCAAGGCGGGTGTTCAGTTACGGCCAGCCATCACGCCGCCGTCGACATCCCAGATGGCACCAGTGACCCAGCTGGCCTGCTCGGAAAGCAGGAAGGCCACCACGCCGGCAACATCTTCCGGCGTACCCACGCGACCGATCGGGTGGAAGCTGTTGAAGCCTTGCAGCGCACTGTGGACTTCAGACTTGGGGATGAAGCCTTCGTAGATCGGGGTTTGCACCACCGCAGGCGAGACTGCATTTACGCGGATGTTGTAGGCGGCCAGCTCCATCGCCAGATGCTGAGTCAGAGAATGCAGACCTGCCTTGGCCATGGAATAGGCGGAAGATGGAGTGGCGGCAATCGCCTGTTTGGCCCACATCGAACCGATGTTGACGATGGCGCCTGGGCGACCGCTTTTAACCAGGTTCGCTGCTACTTTCTGAGTGATGAAGAAAGTCGCCCTGTTCAGCTTCATGTATTGGTCGAAATCAGCCTCCTGATGCTCCAGGAATGGCTTGGGGAAGAACACACCCGCCGCGTTGACCAGCAGATCGATGTCGGCATGCTGTTCGCTGATGATGCTGAGCAATCCGCTCAAGCCTTCGTCACTGGTGAGGTCCGCGACCAGAGCCGCCACTGGACCCAATGTGGAGAGCTCCTTACGGGCCTCTTCGGTCTTCTCAGGACGACTCCCTACAATCACAACGCTGCCGCCTTGGGAAAGCACCAGGCGCGCGGTTTCCAAACCCATGCCGCTTGTACCGCCGACGACCAACAGCTTCTTGCCTTTGAATTGAGCACTCATGGCTAACCTCCTTGCGCTTGCTCACGGCAAGCAATGGTTGAATGGTGAAAACAAGCTGGACCGGAGCTGTTGGCTCCCGCCCTGACCGTGAGCAGATATTCGATTCTTTCGTCAGCCCGAACAAACGAGATAAAGTGTCCTTCCACTAAAGAAAAAATTTACCGACATGAATATTCCAGTTCATCTGAATGCCCTGCGCGCATTCGAAGCAAGCGCGCGGCATCAAAGCTTTTCTGCGGCGGCAGCCGAGCTGAATGTCACGCCGGCAGCGGTCGGCCAGTTGGTGCGCACGCTGGAGGATTGGCTTGGAACGCCGCTGTTTCACAGAAGCACCAGCGGCCGGGTGCGCCTCGTCCCCACCGAGGCGGCAGAGCGCGCGTTACCAGAAATCAGAGCGGGTTTCGATCGGCTGACCTTGGGGCTGGAGAAGCTCAAGGAAGGCTCCGTCAGCGGTGTACTGACCGTGACGGTCAGCCCCGCATTTGCGGCTAAATGGCTGCTGCCGCGCATCGACAGTTTCCATAGCGCCTGGCCAGACACCGACGTACGCCTGGATACCAACCTGCGCGCAGTCGACTTCGTTAGCCAGCGTATCGACATCGGTGTGCGCTACGGGGCCGGTGAGTGGGCGGGACTGGTGGCCGAAAAGCTGATGGAGGAAGAGGTTTACCCGGTGTGTTCACCTAGCCTGCTGAACGAGACGCTCCGCTTGCAGCTCCCGGAGAGCCTTACCAAGCACACCCTGATTCACGACTTGTCGATGGACAGCCATACCGGTTTCCCGACCTGGGACAGCTGGCTAAAAAAGGCAGGTCTAGCGGGGGTTTCCACCATTCGCGGGCTGAAGATCAACAACTCCGCCGCCGTACTGCAAGCGGCCATTGACGGCCAAGGCATTGCACTGGCCCGCAGCGTGATGGCGCGCGACGATCTGGCTGCTGGACGGCTGGTGCGGCTTTTCCCGGAGATCCAATTCGAGTCGGCTCTCGCCTACTACGTGGTTTACCGCCAGGAGTGCGCAAACCTGCCTCGCCTCAAGGCCTTTCGCGATTGGCTGTTTGAGGTAAGTACTCGATAGGCTGCTGGCCGACCGGCTGCTTTTGGCGGGTAGCAGCCCCTCACGAGCGACTGCTACCGGCCAGGAGCGGTCTCTCGCAGTGAGTACGTATTTCGTTGTACGACCAGCTTCAAGGACACCAGCTCAAAGGTGTTCCAAACGCTTCTGCAACACGAGCCAGCTTCTCAGCGGACTTGGCAGAAATAGCGAGAGGCGGCTCTTTGATCATGTAGAACAGATGATCAAGGGCGATACCCGCCTCGCCGTGTGCAAGGTAGTCCAGAACGATTTCTGCCCCATTCTCAAGACCCGCCTGAGCCAGTGGATGGTCATCAGGTATGGGGCCGAGCTGCGCATAGGCAGCGGACATCAGTGCAGAGACCTCATCCAGCACTTCGGAGAGGTCTGCATGTAGCGTGGGGCTCAACTGACTCATTTCGCCTTATTCCCTGCGATCATCGGTTCAGTTTGTATCGGCAGAACCTGAAGAGTCAAAGCGATGATTCTGCTAAGGGCTGCAATCGGCCAGGAGCAGATATAGCCTGTTTGAAGGCAATGGCTACCGGCCGTGTGCTCAGAAGCGCAGTTGCTCAATCTAGCTTGAGTAACGTTCGCACTCGTTGGGCGGTCTCATGGGCACTATCAGGGATCAGCATCGAAATTCCCAAATAGTGCTCAAGATGCAGCGTAAGAATCTGCTCCCCTACCGCCAAATCCCAGTAGCGCTGATCCGTTTCATCGAGCTTTTCTTTCCAGTAACCGCCAAGACCTTGCTCAAGAACCTGCGCTACGTTCTCGAAAAGCTGCCAGTCGGCGCTCTCTGATATTTCTATTTCCATCATTTGTCACCTCTCCAGAGAAATGCAGACTCTCTTAGCTCCTGCCAACGGCCGCCATGGGTCGGAAGCAGCCATTCGCCTACGGCTGCTATGCAGGCCAACTGCACACCCCGCCTCGCTCTTTGCCACGCCCGATTGACAGCCTCACGGCAACTCCCTGACGTTGCTCAGCCGCTCAACAGAACGGTGTGGGATTGGCGTCACGGAATTCTGGAAGGTGTCTGGGTCAATCTCCGGCACCTTGCATGGCTGTCCCCATGTTATGGGCGGGCCGTGCGGGGCATCTTCGGATGCGCCGGTTCCCAGATTCCGGTACGCCAACCTGTACGGTCCGCCCTCCCCGATTGGCGTCGGGAGACGGAAGACTGAGTCGATCTAGGAGATTTTCATGAGCCTTGCAGCCCATGTTCTATCCCATCCCCTCAAGCACGCTGCCCCGTCGGACCTCTACGACGCTGCCCAGTCCCACCATGCGCCTGCTGGCCGGCGCGCCGGACCAGGGGGAACGCCCGCCGAGGATGTACTGGACGGCACCTTCAGCGCTGAATACCTGACGACCGATGCCGAGCGGTTGTATGCCGCAGCTGAGGAGCATGGGCGGGCGTAGGGCGCATAACCGTTCGCGGTTATCCGCCGTCGACCGTGCCACCGGGGCGTCCGGCGTGGCCGGTGAATCCAATCGCGGACGAAGTCCGCTCCTACGACCGTGCCTCCCTGGTGCCATAGTGCCGGCCGCGCCGGGGCGCTCTTCGTAGGAGCGCGCCCTGCGCGCGATATCGCGGGCAGGGCCCGCTACAGGTTGATGCCGAATGGACGGCCCTCTCGTGGCTAGCCGAGCTTCTGCGCCAGCTCGCCGATGAACTGGCGCAGCCATTCGTGGTGCGGTTTGCCGTGCTTGGCGATGTCCCAGACCATGAAGCAGCGGAAGGACGGCACCGGCAGCGGCGCCGGACTCGCGCGCAGCTGGGTCATGGCCGCGTAGCTCTCGGCGGCGAAGGTCGGGAGCGTGGCGATGGCCTCGCTGCTCACCAGCGTGGTCAAGGCGCCGCTGAAGTGGGTGAAGGAGGCGATGACGCGGCGGGCGTAGCCGGCGGACTCGAACATGTCGTCGATGAAGCCGCGGCGGCCGTCGTAGGAGATGCGCACGTGGTCGGCAGCGAAGTATTCCTCCAGGCCGATGAGTTCGTCCGCCGCGCCGGCTCGCGGGCGGAACAGGCAGGAGTATGAAGAGGAGAACAGCACCTGGGACGAGTAGCTGGTGTTGAAGTCCTTCGGCTCGCTGCAGATCACCAGGTCCATGTCCGGGTCCTGCAGCGACTGCTTCCACAGCGAGCTGTTGCTCTGGTGGAAGGCGAAAGTCACGCCCAGGCCCTGCTCCGCCGCCGCGCTGACGATGCGCGGGGCGAGGTAGGACTCGATGTCGTCGGACAGGCCGATGTTGAACAGGTAGCTGGAATCGCGCGGGGAGAACTCCGGCTCGGCGCCCAGCACGCCGGAAATGGAGGTCAGCGCCTCGGCGATCTTCGGCGCCAGCTCCATGGCCTTGCGCGTGGGCTGCATGCCGGAGGCGGTGCGGATGAACAGTTCGTCGCCGAAATGCTCGCGCAGCCGGCGCAGCGCCGCGCTCACCGCGCCCTGGGTCACATGCAGCATCGCCGAGGCGCGGGTGGCGCTGCGCTCGGTCATCAGGCAGTGGAAGGTGAGCAGAAGGTTGAGGTCGATCCGCGAGATATTACGTACGTTAATCCGGCTCATATTTGCTAATCGTTTGCCCCGTGCCCGAGGAGATTCCTAGTCTGGCGTCCACAACAACATAACAAGCGCTGGAGAATTCTGTGGACGCGATTGAGCAAAGCATGGGTGCAGGCGGCATCCGGACCAGGGGTGGACAGTCGGATATCCGCAAGCGGGCCATCGCGGTCGGCATCGGCAATTTCATGGAATGGTTCGATTTCGCCATCTACGGCTACTTCGCCGCGGTGATCGGCATGCTGTTCTTCCCCTCCAGCGCGCCGGGCGTGTCGCTGCTCTCATCGCTGGCGGTGTTCGCCGTCGGCTTTCTCTCCAGGCCTTTCGGCGCGTTGATCCTCGGGCCCATCGGCGACCGCTTCGGCCGCCGCGCGGTGCTGATCATCACGGTGTTCGGCATGGGCGTGTGCACCACCATCATAGGCCTGCTGCCCTCCTACGAGGCGATCGGCATCGCCGCGCCCATCCTGCTCATCGCCATGCGTTTCATCCAGGGCATGATGGTCGGCGGCGAGTGGTCCAGCGCCGGCATCTACATCGTCGAGAGCGCCCCGTCCAACCGCCGCGCCACCGCCGCCAGCGTGATCACCGGCACCGCGGGGCTGGCCTTCCTGTTCGGTACCTTCACCGCCGCGAGCATCGCCTCGGCGCTGGACGACCAGCAGTTGGCGGCCTGGGGCTGGCGCCTGCCGTTCGTGGCGTCCATCGTGATGACCGGCATCGCCGTGTTCATCCGCCGCAAGCTGGGCGACACCCCGGTTTACGAGGAGATGGTCCGCCAGCGCGACTCGCACAAGGCACAAGCCCCGAGCCGCGCCGTGCGCCGCCGCGCCTTCGTCACCACCTTCGCCTTCTCCGCGCTGTTCGGCGTCTCGCTCTACTACTTCATCACCTACGCCAACAACCACCTGGTCTCCACCGTCGGCCTGCCGCGCAGCAGCGCGCTGTGGCTGTGCAGCGCGGCGCTGGTGATCTATGTGATCGTCAACCCGCTGATCGGCCAACTCAGCGACCGCATCGGCCGGCGCAGGCTGCTGCTGGGCGCTGCCGCCGCGCTGACGCTGCTGGCCTATCCGATCTTCCTGCTGCTCAACAGCGGCAACCCGCTGGCGATTCTCGCCGGGCTGATCGTGATGGGCGTGCTGGTGGCGATCACCGCGGTGATGGACGTGGTGCTGCTGGTGGAAGTCTTCCCGGCCTCGATCCGCTCCACCGGCGCGGCCCTGGGCCACAACCTGGCGCTGGCGATCCTCGCCGGGCCGGGGCCCTTCATCGCCGCCGCGCTGATTCGCCAGACCGGCGACGCGAACCTGCCCGCGGCCTACCTGGCGGCGGTCTCCCTGGTGTGCCTGGTGGTGCTGTGGAAGACCTTGCCGGAAACCCGCGACAACGACATCAGCCGTTTCTAAGCCTTTCAACAGACAGTCAGGAGCCCCCAATGACCCGTGTAGCAATCATCCAGGCCGCCTCCGTTCCCTACGAGCCGATGGCCGGCGTCGAGAAGGCCTGCGGCATCCTCCGCCGCGTGGCGGAACAGGGCGCGAAGCTGGCGGTGTTCCCCGAGGCCTTCATCGGCGGCTACCCCAAGGGGGTGGCCTTCGGCAGCGTGGTGGGCAACCGCAGCGCCGCGGGACGCGAGCTGTACCAGCGCTACGTCGAAGGCGCCGTGGCGCTGGACAGCCCGGAGCTGGCGGTGCTCGCCGAGTGCGTGGAGCAGACCGGGGTGACCGTGGTGGTGGGCATCATCGAGCGCTTCGGCCGCACCCTGTACTGCACCGCCGTGACCCTGGCGCCGGGGCGCGGCATCGCCGGCTACCACCGCAAGCTGATGCCCACCGGGCAGGAACGGCTGATCTGGGGCTTCGGCGACGGTTCTACGATAGAGCCGGTGGACACCGAGTTCGGCGTGCTGGGCAGCGTGATCTGTTGGGAGAACTACATGCCGGCGCTGCGCCAGGCCATGTACGCCCAGGGCGTGCAACTGTATTGCGCGCCCACCGCGGACGACCGCCCGTCCTGGGCCAGCTCGATGGTGCATATCGCCCTGGAAGGCCGGGTGTTCGTGCTCTCCGCCTGCCAGGCGATCCGCCTGGGCGAGTACCCGCAGCAGCATCGCGAGGCGTTCGGCCTGGACTATCAGGAGGACGAGTACGTGATGCGCGGCGGCAGCATGATCGTCGGCCCGCAGGGCGAAGTGCTGGCCGGCCCGGAGTTCGACTGCGAGACCGAACTCTACGCCGACCTCGACATGGCCCAGCTGAGCAAGGGCAACCTCGATTTCGACGCCTGCGGCCACTACGCGCGGCCGGATGTGTTCGAGCTGAAGGTGAATACCGCACCGCTGCGGCCGGTGACTTTCGAGCCTTGAGGGCGACCGTTGCAGGGGGCGTGGCCGCGGATCGCGGACGAAGTCCGCTCCTACAGGGGAGGTGGTGCGCAAGGGGGCGATGGGTATCGCTGCGCTCCACGCCATCCTACGGAGCAGCTCCCTGATGCTTCGGAACAGGAGAAGCCCCGCATTCGCAGGGCTTTTCAGTTTTCAGGCGATATCGGCGAAGCGCTCGATATGCGGTTGTTCGCGGTGCCTGGCCTGCCAGATGTCGTAGTCGGCCTGCACGCCGAGCCAGGTGCGCGCCGTGCCGATGCCGGCCAGCTCCAGGCGCACGGCCAGGTCCGGGCTGATGGGCGCGCGGCCGTGCAGCACCCGCGACAGGGTTTCGCGTGCGAAGCCCAGGCGGCGGGCCAGTTCGGTGACGCTGATATCGAGCGCCGGCAGCACGTCTTCGCGCAGGGTTTCGCCAGGATGTGGTGGATTGAACATGACCATGGGCACCCCCTCCTGTTCAGTGGTAATCAAGATAGTCGACAAGTTCCACGTCGTTGCCGATGAAGCGGAAGATCACCCGCCAGTTGCCGCTGACCGTGAGTGACCAGAAACCGTCCAGTTCTCCCTTCAAGGGATGCAGACGCCAGCCCGGCAGGTTGAGGTCGTCCGGAGCGGCCGCTCGATCGAGGAACGGCAACATACGCGCCAGGCGTTTGGCGTGGTCGGCACGGATTCCTCGGGTGGAGCCAGTTCTGAAGAACAGAGCCAGGCCCTTGTGCTGGAAGCTGACGATCATGCGGCGAAGTGTGATGCAATACATCACACCAAGCAACAGGTAGTTGGAAACCCAATCAGGTTATGCGTGGGGAAAAGATGGGTATCGCTGCGCTCCACGCCATCCTATGCCTGCGCCTCCCAGACCCTGGGGGAGCGACTGCCTTGCCGGCTGCGCCGGAACGCTTTTCGTAGGATGGGTTGAGCTTGCGATACCCATCGGACCATGGTGATGGGTATCGCTTCGCTCAACACCATCCTACGAAAAGCCATGCTCGCTCCTACGCGGCACCACCCACACCATTCCCTGCAAAGCCAGGTCCCTACCCTGCCAATGCCTCGCCGCTCACGCGCAGCACCCCGCTGTCGATCGCCAGGTGCACCAGCTCCGCATGGGAACTCACCTGCAGCTTCTGCTTCAACAACGTCACATGGTTGGACACCGTCTTGGCGCTCACGCACAGGTGTTCGGCCACCTGCCTTGCCGGCAGGCCGCGGGCGAGCATGACGAAGATTTCGAATTCGCGGCGGGTCAGGCCGTGCAGGCGCGGGTCGCCCGCTTCCAGGCCCCTGGGCTGGCAGGCCAGGCGGGTGGCCAGGGGTTGTTCGATGTAGAGCTGGCCGGCCAGCACGCGGCGCACCGCTTCGAGCAGCACCGCCGGGGCCGCGCCCTTGGTCACGTAGCCGGCGGCGCCGGCGTCCAGGGCCTGGCGCACCAGGGGCAGTTCGTCGTGCATGCTGAAGAACAGCACGCGCAACTGCGGCAGACGCTGGCGCAGGCGGCGGGTGACTTCCAGGCCGCTGATGCCGGGCAGGCCGATGTCGAGGATGACCAGCGCGGGAATCTCGCGTTGCACCGCTTGCAGCGCTTCCTCGCCGTCGCCCGCTTCCACCACGTCCGCTTCCGGCAGCAGGCCGCGCAGCAGGGCGGCTATGCCTTCGCGCACCACGAAATGGTCGTCCACCAGCAGGATTTTCATCGCTTTCTCTCCTCTCATGCCGCCACCGGCAGCGGCACCCGCAGGCGCAGCGCCAGGCCCAGGCCGGGCTGGCTGCGCAGTTGCAGTTCGCCGCCCAGGCAGCGGGCGCGCTCGCGCATGGAGCGCAGGCCGATGCCGGCGCGGGGCGGGCCGTCGCTGCCGCGGCCGTCGTCGCGCACGGCCAGGTACAGGTGGCCGCCGCGGGTTTGCAGGCGCACCCACACGCGGGTGGCGCCGGCGTGGCGGGCGACGTTGGTCAGCGCCTCTTGCAGCAGGCGGTACAGGTGCGCCTTGGCCGCGTCGCCCAGGGGCGGCAGGCTGTCGGGCAGGCTCAGGGCGCAGGCGATGCCCTGGCTGGCCTGCCAGTCCTCGACGTAGGCGCGCACCGCTTCGTCCAGGGCCAGGTGCTCCAGCACCACCGGGTAGAGGTCGCGGATCAGCGCGCGGAAGCTGTCGTTCAGGCCGCGGCAGTGCTGGTCCATGCGCTCCAGGGTGAGTTGCGCGGCGGGTTGGTCGTGCAGGCTGTGCAGCAGGAAGAGTTGCGCGCGGATGCCGGCCAGGTACTGGCCGATGTCGTCGTGCAGGGCCTGGGCCAGTTCCTGGCGCTCGCGCTCCTGCACGGCGAGCAGCGAGTGGGTCAGTTCGGCGTTTTCCTGGCAGGCGCGCTCCAGGGCCTCGGCCATGCCGTTGAAGCGTCCGGCCAGGCGTTGCGCTTCGGGCAGCGAATGGCCGGGCAGACGCACCTGCAGGCGGCCCTGGGCGATCTCGCCGAACGCGGCCTGCAACTGTTCCACCACCCGCAGCCCGCCGCGCACCGCCCAGCGGATGGCCAGCAGGCTGACCGCCAGGGCCACGCCGAACAGCGCCAGCAGCTGCACCAGGGAGT
Source organism: Pseudomonas sp. M1 (assembly GCF_022760135.1). Lineage (NCBI taxonomy): Bacteria > Pseudomonadati > Pseudomonadota > Gammaproteobacteria > Pseudomonadales > Pseudomonadaceae > Pseudomonas > Pseudomonas sp. M1. The sequence continues at coordinate 2,747,736 of NZ_CP094343.1, read as the reverse complement.
CGCGGACTTCGTCGATTTCGTCGCGCGGGTCCACGCTCAGCTGCACACGGCGGCCATCGGCCAGTTGCAGCGGCGCGGCGTGGTAGACGTCCGGGTACAGGCGCGCCGCCAGCCATTCGTCGAGCCAGCCGCGCGGCGCCGGCGGCGGCTGGTCGAGCCAGTGCACGCGCACGTGGCGCAGGCCGCCGGTGAGGCTCTGGTCGAGGCTGGCCGGGTCGCGCAGCGCCGCCTCGCGCAGGTATTCCACCACGGCGCGGGCGGCGTCCAGTTCGCGGCGCACGTCCTCGTCACCCTGGTGCAGCAGCACGGCCACGCACAGCGCGGCGACCAGGGCGAAGAACAGCCCGACCAGCAGGTTGATCCGCCACAGCGCCGACATGGCCGCGCCCTAGGGCCCCACGCGGCAGGGCTGGCCGGCGACGCAGGCGCTGGGCACGCCGGGGCGGGTGTGCAGGCTGTACATGAAATCGAAGCCCAGCAGGCTGAGGATCAGCAGGATGGGCAGTACCAGGGTGACGGCGATACGCATGGCTCGGCTCCCGTTGTCTTTGTTGTTGTAGGGCCATGCTAGGGGGCGGCCGCGGGCGGCGATCTACTACCTTGGTATTGCCCCGGCGGTACTTTCTGCATATTTCCCAGGCCCTGGCGCGTTCCTATGCTGGCGACACAACAACAATGGAGTCGCCCATGCGCCAGTTCGCCCTGCACGGCGTGGCCTACCTGCTGGCGGTCGCCTGCGCTGCCCTGCTCTGCCTGAACGCGCGTGCCGAGGATGCCCCGGCCGAGCTGCAGGTGCGCATCGCCTATCTCGGCTACACACCAGACCCCGGCCCGCTGCTGTCGAACATCATCCCCGAGCCCACCGACGCCGGCCTGCGCGGCGCCGAGCTGGCCATCGACGACAGCAACACCACCGGGCGCTTCCTCAAGCAGCGCTACAGCCTGGTCAGCGCCACCAGCGCCGATGCCCAGCAGTTGCTGGCCGAGGCGCGCAAGCTGCACGACGACGGCCTGCGCCTGTTCGTGGTCAACGCCCCGGCCGAGAGCCTGCGCCAACTGGCCGCCGCGCTGCCGGACAGCCTGCTGTTCAACGCCGGCGCCGCCGACGACGAGCTGCGCGCCGACCAGTGCCCGGCCAACGTGCTGCACACCCTGCCCAGCCGGCTGATGCTGACCGACGCCCTCACCCAGTTCCTGGTGCTGCGCAAGTGGACGCACTGGCTGTTGATCATCGGCCAGCGCCCCGGGGACCAGGCCTACGCCGCCGCCCTGCGCCGCTCGGCCAGGCGCTTCGGGGCCAAGATAGTCGAGGAGAAGGCCTTCACCTTCGCCAACGACCAGCGCCGCAGCGCCCAGGCCGACATGCCGCTGTTCACCCAGGCCGGCGACGACTACGACGTGGTGCTGGTGGCCGACGAGCACGGCGACTTCGGCGAGTACGTGCCCTACAACACCTGGCTGCCGCGCCCGGTGGCCGGCACCCAGGGCCTGGTCGCCACGGGCTGGCACAAGACCGTGGAAACCTTCGGCGCCGCGCAGTTGCAGAAGCGCTTCGAGGCCCAGGCCAAGCGCTGGATGAACGACCGCGACTTCGCCGCCTGGGTCGCCGTGCGCAGCGTGGCCAGCGCCGTGACGCGCCTGCGCAACGCCGAGCCGCAGGCCATCCGCGCCCTGGCGCTGTCGCCGGACCTGCCGCTGGACGGCTTCAAGGGCTACAAGCTCAGCTACCGCCCCTGGGACGGCCAGCTGCGCCAACCCATTCCCCTGGTGCAGCCGCGCGCGCTGGTCAGCACCTCGCCGCAGGAAGGCTTCCTGCACCCCGCAAGCGAACTCGACAGCCTCGGCCTGGATGCCCCGGAAAGCCGTTGCCGCCTCGCCGACGCCAAGCCCTGATCTGGAGATACACCATGTTCCGCGCCGCCATTTTCCGACCTGCCATGCTCCCGGCCACCCTGATCCCTTCCCTGCTGGCCGCCGCCCTGTGCCTGGCGCCGCCGGCCTTCGCCGCCAAGGCCTACGTATCCAACGAGAAGGACAACAACATCAGCGTCATCGACCTGGACAGCATGACCGTCACCGGCACCCTGGAGACCGGCAAGCGCCCGCGCGGCCTGGCGCTGTCCCACGACAACAAGCTGCTGTACATCTGCGCCAGCGACTCCGACACCGTGCAGGTGATGGACCTGGCCAGCGGCAGGATCGTCAGGCAGCTGCCCTCCGGCGCCGACCCCGAGCAGTTCGCCCTGCACCCCAACGACCGCTGGCTGTACGTCTCCAACGAGGACGACGCGCTGGTGACCGTGGTCGATACCCAGACCGCCCAGGTGCTCGGCCAGATCGACGTGGGCGTGGAGCCCGAGGGCATGGCGGTGAGCCCCGACGGCAAGTGGGCGGTGAACACCAGCGAGACCACCAACATGCTGCACTGGATCGACACCGCCACGCAGAAGCTGGTGGACAGCACCCTGGTGGACCAGCGCCCGCGCCACGCGGAGTTCAACAAGGACGGCAGCCAGGTCTGGGTGTCGGCGGAGATCGGCGGCAGCGTCAGCGTGGTGGACGTGGCCAGCCGCAAGATCCTCAAGAGCCTGCGCTTCGCCATCAAGGGCGTGCACCCGGACAAGATCCAGCCCGTGGGGGTGAAGCTGAGCAGCGACGGCAAGTACGCCTTCGTCGCCCTGGGCCCGGCCAACCACGTGGCGGTGGTGGATGCGAAGACCTTCGAGGTGCTCGACTACCTGCTGGTGGGCCGCCGCGTCTGGCACCTGGCGTTCAACCCGGACGAGAGCCTGCTGCTGGCCACCAACGGCGTCAGCGGCGACGTGTCGGTGATCGACGTGAAAGACCTCAAGGTGACCCGCTCGATCAAAGTCGGGCGCTACCCCTGGGGCGTGGTGGTGACGCCATGAACGCCCTGCGGGTGGCGGGCGTGGGCTTCGCCTACGGCGCGCGCAAGGCGCTGGACGGCATCGACTTCACCCTGCCGGCCGGGCGCTTCACCGCCCTGCTGGGGCCCAACGGCGCCGGCAAGTCGACCTTGATCGCCCTGCTCACGCGCCTGTACGACCTGCAGGTCGGCGAGATCGAGGTGTGCGGCTGCAGCCTGGCCCGCCAGCCGCGCCTGGCCCTGCGCCAGCTGGGCGTGGTGTTCCAGCAGAGCACCCTGGACCTGGACCTGAGCGTGGAGCAGAACCTGCGCTACCACGCCGCCCTGCACGGCCTGCCGCGGGCCCTGGCGGCCGACCGCATCGAGCAGGAACTGGCCCGCCAGCAGTTGCAGGAGCGCCGCCGCGACAAGGTGCGCACCTTGAACGGCGGCCACCGCCGCCGCGTGGAGATTGCCCGCGCGCTGCTGCACCGCCCGCACCTGCTGCTGCTCGACGAGGCCAGCGTGGGACTGGACCCAGCGGCGCGCCAGGGGCTGAACGAACACGTGCGCCAGCTGTGCCGCGACGAGGGCCTGGCGGTGCTGTGGACCACCCATCTGCTGGACGAGGTGCGCGGCGACGACCAGTTGCTGGTGCTCGACCGCGGCCGCCTGGTGGCCCAGGGCGAAGCGGCTCAGGTCAGCGCCGCCGACGGTGGCGACCTGCCCCGCGCCTTCGCCCGCCTCACCCGCCTGGAAGCCTGCGCATGAACTACGACACCCTCGGCTTCGGCCCCGCCGCCTACTGGCAGTGCCTGCGCGGCATCGTGGTGCGCGAGTGGCTGCGCTTCGTGCTGCAGCGCTCGCGCTTCCTCAGCGCCCTGGTGCGCCCGCTGCTGTGGCTGCTGGTGTTCGCCGCCGGCTTTCGCGCCGCGCTGGGCATCTCGATCATCGAGCCCTACGACACCTACGTGACCTACGAGACCTACATCGTCCCCGGGCTGTGCTGCATGATCCTGCTGTTCAACGGCATGCAGGGCTCGCTGTCGATGGTCTACGACCGCGAGATGGGCAGCATGCGCGTGCTGCTCACCAGCCCGCTGCCGCGCGCCTTCCTGCTGGCCGGCAAGCTGCTGGCCACGGCGCTGGTGTCGCTGCTGCAGGTGTACGCCTTCCTCGCCATCGCCTGGCTCTACGGCGTGCAGCCGCCGGCCTGGGGCCTGCTCGCGGCGCTGCCGGCGCTGCTGCTGGCTGCACTGCTGCTGAGCGCCCTGGGCCTGCTGCTGTCCAACGCCATCCGCCAGCTGGAGAACTTCGCCGGGGTGATGAACTTCGTGATCTTCCCGCTGTTCTTCCTGTCCTCGGCGCTGTACCCGCTGTGGAAGATGCGCGAGGCCAGCGTGGGGCTGTACTGGCTGTGCGCGCTCAACCCCTTCAGCCACGCCGTGGAGCTGGTGCGCTTCGCCCTGTACCAGCGCTTCGACCCGCTGGCGCTGGCGGTGTGCCTGGGGCTGACGCTGCTGTTCGCCGGCCTTGCGCTGCTCACCTTCAACCCGCAGCACGCGGCGCTGCGCAAGGGCTGAAAACTCCTACTTTGGTACTGGATCAACCCTCCGGACGTCGAATTTCCAAAGCAGCGCCCCTGGCATGTAATGGCGGGCAGAAGAATAAATATCGAGATGCCACCATGCCCCGCCTAGCCCCTGCCCTGCTCTGCGCGCTGCTGGGCCTGCCGCTGGCCCATGCGGACGAAGCGCTGTTCTCCAGCGACGGCTACCGCACCAGCCAGTACCGCAGCCCGACCCCGGCCAGCGCCGACCACGCCACCACCCTGGACACCGCCGCCCTGCAGGCGCTGCTCAAGCGCGAGCCGCGCACGCGCCTGGTGGACGTATACCGCCGCACCTGGCTCAACGGCCGGTTCGTGGCCAACGAGCCGCACCGCAACCTACCCGGCAGCCTGTGGCTGGCCAACACCGGCGACGGCGTGCTGAGCGCACCCTGGCAGGCCTACTTCCGCGAGAACCTGCGGCAGCTGAGCGAGGGCGACCCGACGCGCCCGCTGGTGTTCTACTGCCGCTCGGACTGCTGGGCCAGCTGGAACGCGGTCCGCCGCGCCCACGCGCTGGGCTATTCCAGGCTCTACTGGTACCGTGACGGAATAGACGCCTGGGAACAGGCCGGCCTGCCCCTGCAGGACGCCCAGCCGCACCCTTTCCCCTGAGCACACCCGGCAACGGCTAGCCGCCGCCCATAACGACAACAACGAGGTGTAGGCCATGTACAAGATCCTGATCGCCGACGATCACCCGCTGTTCCGCGAGGCCATCCACAACGTCATCGCCGACGGCTTCCCCGGCAGCGAGGTGATGGAGACCGCCGACCTCGACAGCGCCCTGGGCCTGACCCAGGAGCACGACGACCTGGACCTGATCCTGCTCGACCTGAACATGCCCGGCATGCACGGCCTGAGCGGCCTGATGAACCTGCGCAACGAGGCGCCGACCATCCCGGTGGTGATCGTCTCGGCCGAGCAGGACAAGCAGGTGGTGCTGCAGGCCATCACCTACGGCGCGGTGGGCTTCATCACCAAGTCCTCGCCGCGGGCGCAGATGACCGAGGCCATCGAGCAGATCCTCAACGGCAACGTCTACCTGCCCTCGGACATCATCCGCACGCAGAAGGCCTCGCCGCGGCGCAACGGCCACGAGGAGCACGGCATCCCGCCGGAGCTGCTGCAGGCGCTGACGCGCAAGCAGTTGCTGGTGCTGGAACGCATGACCAAGGGCGAGTCGAACAAGCAGATCGCCTACAACCTGGAGATCGCCGAGACCACGGTGAAAGCCCACGTCTCGGCGATCCTGCGCAAGCTCAAGGTGCACAACCGCGTGCAGGCCATTCTCAGCGCCGGCGACATCGACTTCGCCGCCTACCTGCGCCGCTAGGGAGCCGCCCATGCCCGCCTCGCGCACCCTGCTGCTCACGGCGCTGGCGATGCTCGCCTTCGCCGGCAATTCCCTGCTCTGCCGCCTGGCCCTGAAGGCCACCCAGCTGGACGCGGTGAGCTTCACCGGCATCCGCATCCTCTCCGGCGCGCTGATGCTCGGCCTGCTGCTGCGCCTGCGCGGCCGGGCCGGCGAGGCCAAAGGCAACTGGCGCGCGGCGGCGGCGCTGTTCGTCTACGCCGCGGCCTTCTCCTACGCCTACGTGCAGCTGGACGCCGGCACCGGCGCGCTGCTGCTGTTCGGCGCGGTGCAGGTGACCATGCTGGTGGTCGGCCTGCTGCGCGGCGAACGCCTGGCCGGCCAGGCCCTGCTGGGCTTCGCCCTGGCCCTGGGCGGGCTGCTGGTGCAACTGCTGCCCGGCGCCGGCGCCCCGCCGCTGACCGGGGCGCTGCTGATGCTGCTGTCCGGCGTGGCCTGGGGGCTGTATTCGCTGCTGGGGCGTAATGCGGGCGATCCATTGGCGGTGACGACGGGCAACTTCGTTCGTGGCATTGCCTTTGCTGCCGTGCTGGCCCTGGTGTTCCATGGCCAGTTGCGGGGGGATGTGCTGGGAGTGGTCTATGCGGTGCTGTCCGGGGCGCTGGCTTCGGGGATTGGCTATGCCATCTGGTACGCGGCGCTGCCGGGGCTGTCGGCGATCCAGGCGGCGTCGGTGCAGTTGAGTGTGCCGGTGCTGGCGGCGTTGTCCGGGGCGTTGGTGTTGGGGGAGCACATCGGTTTGCGGTTGTTGCTGGTGTCTTGCGCGGTGCTGGGGGGGATTGCGCTGATACTGCGGGCCAAGGTGCGTGTGCCGGCTGCTCAGCGGGCTTGAGCACTGGCTGGCTTTTCTTTGCCGGTGACTCCGCTCCCTCACCCTAACCCTCTCCCAGAGGGAGAGGGGACCGTTCGGCGTGCGCTGACGTTTCGGCGTTAGCCGGTTCGTACCGAGTATCCGGCTGGCACCAGATCCCTTCACCGCACAAACAAGCCCCCCCTCTCCCTAACCCTCTCCCTGAAGGGAGAGGGGACCGTTCGGCGTGAAGTGTGATTTCAGCGCTCGCCGGCCACGCCGGTGTTGCCGGATGGCACGAAAACCACCAGCGGCACGGATAGCCCCCTCTCCCCTCAGGGCGGGGCGCGCAGCCGAGGGCTGGGGAGAGGGTTGCGGACCTAACCCCGGCACCGAAGTCGAACCTCACCGCCACGCCCCCCAACCAACGGCGGATAACCGCGAACGGTTATCCGCCCTACTCCGCCCCCATCCCCCATGTAGGAGCGCGCCCTGCGCGCGAAAATCGCGGGCAGGGCCCGCTCCTACAGGTACGGCGCCAACCTCAGCCAGCCCTATCCATCAAATGACACAACGCCGTCTTCAGCTTCATCGGCCTAACCGGCTTGTGCATCAGCGTATGCCCCAACTCCCGCACCTGCTGCTTGAGCTCGTTGCTGTAGTTGGCCGTGATCATCAACGCCGGCAGCGGCGCGCCGCGGCGGGCGTTTATCGAGGCCACGGCGTCCACCCCGTTGCAGCCGTCGTCCAGGTGGTAGTCGGCTATCAGCAGGTCGGCTTCGGCGTGGAAGTTGTCCACCTGGCGCGCCAGATCTTCTTCCGATAGCGCGGTGACCACCCGGCAGCCCCAGGCTTCCAGCAGGGTGCGCATGCCGGCGCAGATGGCCGCGTCGTTGTCCAGCACCCACACCCGCGAGCCGCGCAGGCGTTCCACCAGGTGTTCGGCCTGCTGCGCCGGCTCCGGGCGCGCGCGCACCGCCCCGCGCGCCAGCGGAACCTCGATGGCGAAGCGCGAGCCCTTGCCGGGCACCGAGCCGACCTGGATGCGGTGGCCGAGCATGCGCGCGATCTTCTCGACTATCGCCAGGCCCAGGCCCAGGCCGCGGTCCTGGTGGGAGCGCTGGGTGTCGCCGCGCTTGAACTCCTGGAAAATCTCGCCGAGCTTGTCTGCCGGGATGCCCATGCCGGTGTCCCAGACCTCGATCCACAGGCTCTGCCGGCGCCGCCGGCAACCCAGCAGCACGCGGCCTGCGGGGGTGTAGCGGATGGCGTTGGACAGCAGGTTGCGCAGGATCCGCGCGAGCAGCTGCAGGTCGCTGCGCACCTGGGCGCTGCAGGCCACATAGTCCAGGCGCAGGCCTTCGCTGGCAGCGATCTGGCGGTATTCGGCGGCGAGGTTGCCGAGCAGCTCGCCCACCTCGAAGGGCGCGATGTCCGGCTTGATCACCCCGGCGTCTAGCTTGGAGATGTCCACCAGGGTGCCCAGCAGGTTCTCCACGTCTTCCAGCGAGTGGCTGATGTTGCGCACCAGGCCGTCGCCCTCGCCGCGCTCCTGCAGGGCGCTGGTGAACAGCCGCGCGGCGTTCAGCGGCTGCAGCAGGTCGTGGCTGACCGCGGCGAGGAACTTGGTCTTCGACAGGTTGGCCTGCTCGGCCTCGCGCTTGGCCTCGCGCAGGCGCGCCTGCACCTGGCTGCGCTCGTCGATCTCGCGCTTGAGCTGGTCGTTCAGGCTGGTCAGCTCGGCGGTGCGTTCGCGCACCCGCTGCTCCAGGTTCTGGTAGGCCTGGTGCAGCGCCTCGGCGGTGCGCCGGCGCTCGGTGATGTCGCGGATCAGCACGAACAGCCCGGCGACCTGGCCGTCGGCCTGGCGGTTGGGCACGTAGGAGCGCTGCATGTAGCGCTCCTGCCCGGCCAAGTTGGTCTCGGCGATCTCGAAGGTCACGCTCTCGCCCGACAGCGCCCGCTCGAAGTACGGCTCCAGGCGCCGGCAGTGCTCGGCGCCGTGCACCTCGCGCAGGTTGCGCCCGAGCATCGCGCCGCTGGGCCAGCGGTACCACTGCTCGTAGACCTTGTTGGTGAACTCGTAGACCAGGTCGGCGTTGAGGTAGGCGATCAGCGCCGGCACCTGGTCGGTGATCAGGCGGATCCAGCGTTCGCTCTCGCGCAGCGCCTCGGCATGTCGGTAGCGCTCGGTGATGTCGGTGAAGGTGTTGACGAAGCCGCCGGTGGGCAGCGCGTGGGTGCGGATTTCCAGCATGCGGCCGTCGAACAGGCGCTGCTCCAGGGCCGCCAGGGGCGCGCCGTCGTCGCCACGGCTGCGCGGGGTGAGCAGCGGCAGGCCGCTCTCGCCCATGACGTCGGCGAAGGGCCGGTGCGCGCCGATCGGCGCCAGCCCGCAGAGCTCCAGGAAGCGCCGGTTCCACAGCTCCAGCGCGCCCTCGGCGCCGACCATGGCCACGCCCTGGGACAGGTTGTCCACGGCGCGCTGCAGCAGGTGCGACTTCTGCGCCACCGCCTGCTCGCGGCGCGCGGTCTCGCTGAGCTTGATCTCGGTGATGTCGGTGTAGAGCACCACCAATCCGCCGTCACGGGTCGGCCGCTCGCTCATGCGCACCCAGCGGTCGTCGCGCAGGCGGTAGAGGGTGTGTTCGTCGTCGTTGCTGCGCTGTTCTTCGACTATCAGCCCGCTGCTCTGCGCCAGGCGGCGCACCTCGGCCAGCCGGGTACCGGCGCCCAGGCGCGCGCGGGTGGGCGCCCAGAGCGCGCGGAAGCGTTCGTTGAACAGCACGATGCGCTGCTGCGGGTCGAACAGCACGAAGGCGTCGGAGATGCTTTCGATGGCGTCCAGCAGGTGCTGGTGGGCGGTCTCGGCGCGCAGGCGGGCGTCGCTGAGCAGCTGGTTGCTGGACTTCAGCTCGGCCATGGCCTGGCTCAGGGCGTCGGTGCGCTCGCGCACCTGCTCGGCCAGCACCACCGAGTGCTGGAAGGCCCCGTAGGCGCCGTCGCCGCGCGAGGCGCTGGATTCGATGCGCTCGATCAGCGCGGTGTTGATGCGCTGCAGCTTGAGCTTGTCGCGCTCCAGTTCGTCGATGCGCGCCAGCAGCTCAGCCGGCGCCGCCACGGGGACGGCCAATGGCGACGCCGGTGAAGGTCTGGTTGATGTGCATGCCATTGAATTGCTCTCCGTAGGTGTTGAAGCCGATCACCTGCTGGTGGCGGAGAAAAGCGGCGGTGGCTGCGCTGTCGCCCGCCACTTCCAGCTCCAGGCGGCGCAGGAAGCAGTCGCAGCCGATGGTCAGCAGCGGCGGGCCGAGGCGTTCGTGCAGGCGCGCGAACTGCGCCTGCAGGTTGGGCAGCAGAGGCCCGGTGCTCATGGCGGTGAGGACGATGCCGTTCTCCACCGCGCAGTAGAAGGTCAGGCTGAAGTCGTCGTGCACCTGCTGGATGGAGCGCACGTAGTACTGGTCCTTGATGCGCACCGCCAGCGGGTGGCGGGAGAACAGCTCGAAGCTCAGTTCGTGGGGCTCCACGCCGATCAGCCGGGCGTATTCCAGGGCAGCGGGCTCGGCGTTGAGCTCCAGCACCCGGCGGCTGGCGCTGTCGGCGCGGGTCACCACCAGCTTCTCGCCGCGCGGCACCACGTGGTGGGTGGTGAACACCTCGAAGTCGAGCCAGGTGTTGAACAGCAGCACCACCGCCGCGCCGGTGTGGAACTGGCCCTGGTAGTAGACGTGGGTGTGGGTGAGGTGGTTGTCGTCGCCGGCCGAGCCGCCGAAGTGCGGGATGGCGCCAAGCGCCGCGCTGAGCGCCGCCAGCACCACTTCCTCGCGGCTGGACAGGCCGTCGAGCAGGGTCAGGGCGAAGCTGTGGTCCTTGATCGGCGCCAACTCGCTGCTACGGCAGTCGGCCACCAGGGCCTCCACCAGTTGCTGCGCGTCGATCAGGCTGAAGCGTTCCATCTCGTCGATCAGCGCGCTGGCCACGGCGAAGCTGCGCACGTCGAAGCCCACCGCGCTGACGCAACCGCGGCCGTAGCCCTGGGGCGTGATCTCGCCGGCGGTGGTGCAGCCGACCAGCTCGATGCCGCCGAAGTACTGCTCCAGCGCGGCGGCCAGTGCCGGCAGGTCGTACTCGGCGGAGCAGAAGAACAGCACGAAGCCCAGGTGCGGGTGGATCAACTGGCGCGCCAGGTCCTGGGCCACCGCCTCCGCGTCGCGGGCGCTGGACATGCCCCTGACTACCCCTTCGCCCTGCCCTTCCTGCATAAGCCTGCCTCAACGCCGGTTGACCACGGGGGCATTCTACGAAGGCGCCCGGCGCGGCCCCATGCTACTTGGGTGCTGGCGGGGACCTCCGAAAGGTGTAGGGGCGGGCTGGAGGTTCCGGTGTGGTTCGCGGGCAAGATCTGCTCCGGATGCAAGGGAAACGCCCGTAGGATGGGTTGAGCGAAGCGATACCCATCACCAGGGTCCGATGGGTATCGCAAGCTCAACCCATCCTACGAAAAGCACCTCGGCGCAGTCGGCAAGACAGTTACTCCCCATTTCCTTTGTAGGAGCGCGCCCTGCGCGCGATTCGCGGTATAGCGAACAGCGGAGTCAGGTTCAGCTGCGGAGCGGGGGTTGGAGTCAGTAACCCTCTCCCCAGCCCTCTCCCTGAAGGGAGAGGGGGCTAGTCCGTGCCGAGAGAGGTGATGGTTTCAGCCGGCCACTCGGAACAAGCCGGCTAACGCAGAAATACCAGCGCACGCCGAACGGTCCCCTCTCCCTTCAGGGAGAGGGTTAGGGAGAGGGCGCTCTCCAGAGCCACACCAACCCTTCCAACAGAACACCATCCCCCCACAAAAAAACGGCGGACCGACGCCACCGCCGCCCCGCCCAATTACTGCCAAAGGAGCTCTGAGGATTACCAGTTCAGTACCGCGCCAACCGCAAAGGTGTCGGTGTCCTCGCTCACCAGCGAGCCCTTGCGGCCGTCGATCTCGTACTGGTTGTACTCGGCCACCAGCTTGAGGTTGTCGTTGATGGTGCGGAAGTAGGCGATGCCGCGGGTGGAGTAGTCCGCCGCGCTGCCCAGGCCGTTGCCGTCGTCCTCGGTCTTGCCGTAGGACAGCGCCAGGCGGTTCTTGCCCCAGGTGTAGGAGCCCTGCAGCAGCATGCCGCGGCTGTCCACCTCGCGCAGCGCGGCTTCGCCGGCGTTGTTGGTGAAGAACGGGTTGATGCCCTTGGCGGTGAAGCCCGAGCCGGTCAGCGACACGCCGCCGAACTTGGCCTGGATGCCGTAGCCCAGGCCCTTGGAGGTGACGTCGTCGACCTGGTCGTTGGTGTTCTTCGAGGTCTGGTAGGCGCCGTTGACCCAGCTGTAGATCTGCGCGCCGCCCAGGTCGAACTGGTAGCTGATCTCGCTCTCGTAGCGCGGGTTGTCCTGGTAGGCCTTGTCGTCCAGGCCGTCGCTGGCGTCCTTGTCGATCTGGTTGGTGTCGATCGGGTCCATGATGCCCACCGCCACGCGCAGGCCGTCCGCCAGGTTGTTGTTGCGGTAGGTGATCTGCGAGGTGGGGAACGGGTACGGGTAGCCGGTGCCGATGTTGCCGAAGGACACGCCCTTGCCGTCCACCAGGCCGAGGGTGTCGCTGGCGTTGCCGAAGCCGGCCAGCAGTTCGTCGAGGAAGATGTTGGAGCGCGAGAACAGGCCGAAGTCCTTGCCGATCAGCACCTCGCCCCAGTCGCCGGCCACGTTGCCGTAGAACTGCCGCACGTCGATGGCGGTGTCGGTGCCGTCCTGCTCGCTGTCGTTGATGGTCACCCAGAACGAGGAGCGCCCGGTGAGGGTCAGGCCGTCGATCTTCTTGCCGAAGTTGAAGCCGATGTAGTTGGGCAAAAAGCCCATCTTCACCCGCGACTGGCGGCGGTCGTAGGTGTCGCCCTCGCGGTCCACGTCGCTGTTGACGTAGAAGGCGTTGAAGTAGCCGTCGGTGGAGAAGGTGGTGTCGTCCTTGTCGTACAGCTTGATGTCGGCGACGGCCGGCAGGCTGCCCAGGCTGCCCAGCGAGGCCAGGGCCAGGGGCAGGAAACGGCGAATGGCGGTGTTGTTCTTGTTCATGACGCGCTCCGCAGGGGATGGATGACCGTTCGGGGTCGTGGCGGAGGCGATTATCGAAACGCCCCGCGCGGCGCCATACGCTGCTTTGGGCGCGCTTCGACGCTGCTTGCGTGGGGCTTGGCGGAGCGCTGCGCAAGGCCATGGCACCAGGCCACCACAAGGCCCGGCGCCTTGGTCGCGGGGGTAGCGGCACCTTGGCAGCGGGCCTTGCGGCGCAGGACCAAAGTCGCAGGCGCACGTGCCCGGGGCGGTACGTCCGGGCAGCAGCGGAAGGAGGTGTAGAAAGAGATCAGGCGCGGTTGGTCAGCAGCCAGCAGCCGCCCTGCTCGCCCAGCAATGCGGCGTGGGCGGCCTGGAGATCGGCGCGGGTGGTGTGGCGAGCGGCCTCGGCCACGCGTTGCGCGTGGCCGGCATCCACGCCCGCGAGCTGGTCGCGCCAGGCCGCGTTCTCGCCGGCCGGCTCGTTCGCCAGGCTGTGGGCGAGGTCGCGCATGCGGGCGTCGGGCAGTTCGCCCAAGGCGACGGCGGCGTCTTCCAGGAAGGTGCGCAGGTGCTCGAACAGCGCGTCCGGCTGCGCGTGCGGCGACTGCACGGCGAACAGCAGCCCGCGCCAGCCGGCGACCTGGCGGAAGCCGCAGAACAGCGCGTAGCCCAGGTTCAACTCGACACGCAGGCGCTGGTAGAAGCCACCTTCCAGCTCGCGCGCCAGCAGGCGCCAGGCGGCTTCCTGCGGCGCATCCCGCCCTGGCAGCGGGTAGAACAGCAGCAGCGCCGACTCGCCTTCACCCGCCATGACGCAGCGATAGCGGCCGGGAACCAGTGCCGGCGGCAACAGCAGCTCCGTCGCCAACAGGCCGGGCACCTGGCTCGCCAGCGGCGGCTCGACGTTGCGTACCAGCACGTCCCAGCGCGCCGAGGACCAGTCCGGCAAAGCCGTACCCTCCCCCGCCAACTGGACCGGCAAGGCGTCGAGCAGACGGCGGATCGGCAGTTCAGCGGCCTTCTGCTGCCGCTCGCGCAATAGCAGGCGCTCCCCCTGGGCCAGCGCTGCCGCGGGAGGCTCGGCCAGTAGCGCCAGGGCGCCGTCCAGGCAGCTTTCCAGACGGTCGGCCGGGCCTTGCAGGCCCAGGGCCCAGTCGGCGCCCTCCTCGTCCAGGCGCAGGCTCACGCCATGGCGCCGCGCCAACCCGGCCAGCGGACGCAGGCCGTGGCGCACAGCGAGGAAGTGGCTATGGGCTGGCGCGCTCGGGAAGCGCCAACGCAAATGGATCGCGCCCGTTGGTCCGCTGCTAGCCGCTGGCGGCGCCGCAAAACGCCAGGACTGAGGAGCGAAGGCCATCGGCTCGACCGAGCTGCGCCCCAGGTGCAGGTCGAAGCCGGCTACGCAGGCGAGCTGGCCCGGCGCATCCGCCACCACCAGCAGGCGGACCAGGCATGATGCGTCCAGCGCCGCCAGCCATTGCGGCGAGACCGGCGCCGGCAGGCCCCTGGCACGCCGCTGCAGTTGTTCCAGGGGAGGCAGTTGCCCTGCTTCGTCCGCCACCAACGCAGCGCCGCCACCCTCGCGCAACGCCCGCAGCCAATCGAGAAAGGCCGCCTCGACCCGCGCGGCATCCCGCGCCTGGGCCAGTTCGAAGGTCGCCGCCAGCAACGCCTGCCCCGGCGCGCGGTAGGCCACCCGCAAGCTCGCCGCATCGCACAGCCCGCGCTCGTCCAGCCAGGCCAGCAGCCCGCCGTCCGCCTCGTCGCCCAGCAGGCCGGCCAGGGCGTCGAAGGTCTGTTCGCCGGCAGCATCCAGTTCGGCCACGGCGAAGCCCAGCACCAGGCGCGGCGCACCGGGCAGGCGCAGGTGCAGCCTGTCGCCGGCCAGCGGCGCCAGGGCCGGCGGCAGGTCGCGGGCCGGCACCGGGCCGGCCGGCCATTCCCCGCAGTGCCGGGCAGCCAGGGCCTGCAACTCGTCGAGGGACTGCGGCCCCTGCAGCCACAGCTGCACATTGCCGGGCCGGTAGAAACCGCCATGGAAGTCCCGCAGCGCGCTCTGGAAATCCGCCGCCTCCACCGCCAGGCTGGCGCGCCGGCCGGCCACGAAGCGGCGCAGCGGATGCTCCTCGGCCACCCCGGCGGCCAGGGCCGCATCGATCAGCGTGCCGGCATCGCTGGCGCGGGCGATGTATTCCGCCTCCAGCACCTCGCGCTCGCCGAGCTGCGCGGCAACTTCCAGCCGCGGTCGGGCCAGCATGTCGAGCAGGCGCGCCAGCCCGCCGTCCAGCTCCGCGGCGGGCACTTCGAAGAAGTAGTCGGTAGTGCGCGCCCGGGTGCTGGCGTTCAGCCGCCCGCCCCGCGCCTGCACCCAGGGCATCAGCCGCTCGCCCGCGGCGAAGCGCGCGCCGCCGAGGAACAGCAGGTGTTCGAGGAAATGCGCGAGCCCGGGGTGCGCCTGCGGCTCGTCATGGCTGCCGGCCGCCACCCGCGCCAGGGCGGCGGCGCGGGTGGCCTGCGGATCGTGCACCAGGGTCAGCTCCAGGCCGTTGGCCAGGACGACCTGGCGGGCCTGCGGGGGCGCGGCGTTGCGGTTCATGGGCAATCCAGTGGTGTTCTGCCGCCACCTTACCCGCACGCCGGAGGAAGGGAATAGTGCTTTGGAGGGGTCAGGGGTCGCTCGCGCTGATGACGCCCGTGCGCACCTGCTCGGCCATGGCGATCAGCCGTTCGGCATCGCCCTGCAGGAACGCCGCCATGCGCACCAGGTGCACCGCCTGGGACGCCGGCAGCTGCTCGGCGGCCCGCCCCAGGTCGGTCGCCAGTCCCTCATGGCGGAAGGCCATGTTCAATAATTCGCGCCGCAGCCGCTGGCTCGCTTCGTTCAGGCCCATGACGCACCCTCGCTGGCAATCGAAAACTCCAGCATAGACGAGCCGGCCTGCGTGCCCCGCCGGCCGTCATACCCAGGTATGCCCGGCCTATACCCATGTGCATTTCTGGCCGCCGGGCCGCGTTCCTATAATCGCCACCCCGAGGTCCCGCGCCGGGCAATGCAGGCGCTTGACCTTGACACTAGCGTCAAGCCCCTAGAGTTCCGCCGGTGGAGGTGAACATGCGGATTGGCGAACTGGCACTGCGTACCGGCGCGAGCACCCGCGCGCTTCGTCATTACGAGGCCCGGGCGCTGATCGCGTCGTCGCGGCTGGAAAACGGTTATCGCGACTACGCCCCGGCCATGGTGCGGCGCGTGCTCTGGATACGCGAACTGATCGAGTGCGGCTTCAGCACCCGGCAGATCCACGGCCTGTTGCAGCACCTGGAGGAGGAGGAAGACAGCGAAGGCTTCCTCGCCTGCCTGCAGCAGCACCTGGAGAAGCTCCAGGCGCTGGACGCGCTCCAGGCCCGGCTCGCCGATCGCCGCGCGAAGCTGGCGGAGAAGATCGGGCGCTACCTGCCGCTGCCGGCCGATCCTGCATGGCAACCCCCCACGCAAACTCACCCGGCAACGACGTTGGAGGAACGATGGGAAAGCTGAACGACAAGATCGCGCTCGTGACGGGCGGCAACAGCGGCATCGGCCTGGCCACCGCGCAGCGGTTCGCCCGGGAGGGCGCAACGGTGGTGATCACCGGGCGGCGCCGCCAGGTGCTGGACGAGGCCGTCGGGCAGATCGGCGGCAACGCCCTGGGCATCTGCGCCGACGCCAGCCGGCTGGCCGATATCGACGCGCTGTACCAGCGCATCGGCCAGCTGTACGGGCGGCTCGACGTGCTGGTCGCCAATGCCGGCATCATCCGCCCCGCCGCGGGCGAACAGGTGGACGAGGCGCAATTCGACGAGCAGTTCGACATCAACGTCAAAGGCGTCTTCTACAGCATCCAGAAGGCCCTGCCGCTGCTGCGCGACGGCGGCTCCATCGTGCTGGTGTCGTCCATCGCCCACCTCAAGGCCCTCGACGCCCATGTGGTGTACGCCGCCACCAAGGCCGCCGTCCGCTCCTTCGCGCGCAGTTGGGCGGGGGAACTCAGGCAGCGCAACATCCGCGTCAATTGCCTGAGCCCGGGCCCGGTGCTGACGCCGATCATCGGCAAGATGGGCATCGGCGACGAGCAGTTCGCCGCCTTCGAAAGGCAGGTGGCCGGCCAGATTCCCCTGGGCCGGCTCGGCCGCCCCGAGGAGCTGGCGAACGCCGCGCTGTTCCTCGCCTCGGACGACAGCAGTTTCATCACCGGCATCGACCTGTGCGTGGACGGCGGCCTATCGCAGCTCTAGGGCCTGCCCCGGGCAACCCCGCAGGTCGAAGCGGACCAGCGCGCCACGCGGCGGGTTGGCCAAGGCCTGCAGCTGCCCGCCATGGGCCTCGATGATCGAACGGCAGATCGACAGGCCCATGCCCAGGCCGCTGGGCTTGGTGGTGTAGAAAGGCGCGAAGACCTGCCCGGCGTCCTGCGCGGCGAAGCCCGGCCCGGTGTCGCTGACGCTCACCCGCACGCCGCCTGCGCCGTCCGGCGCCGTCTCGATGTCCAGCCGGCGCACGCCGTCGTCGACCTCGCCCATGGCCTCGATGGCGTTGATGATCAGGTTGAGCAGCACCTGCTGCAGCTCCACCCGGTCGCCCTCCACCGGCGGCAGGCCGTCGGCCAGTTGCGTGCGCACCGTGGCGCCACCCTTGGCGGCCTGGCCGCGGGTGAACTCGACCATTTCCAGGATCGCCTCGTTGATGTCCAGCGCGGCCTTCTGCGACGGCGCCTTGCGCAGCAGCCCGCGGATGCGCTTGAGCACGTCCGCGGCGCGGTTGGCGTCCTTGACGATGCGTTCGAGCCCCTGCCCCACCTCGCCCAGGTCCGGCGGCTGCGCCCCCAGCCAGCGCTGCGCCGCGTAGGCATTGGTGATGGTTGCGGCAATCGGCTGGTTGACCTCGTGGGCGATGGACGCGGTGAGCTGGCCCATGGTCGCCACGCGGTTGGCGTGGGCCAGTTCGCCCTGCACCTCGCGGTAGCGTCGCTCGCGTTCGGCGAGGTCGCGGTACAGCCGGGCGTTCTCCAGCGAGGCGGCGGCCTGCGAGGCTACCAGCTTGAGCACGGCGGTGCGCGCCGGGCTGAAGGCGCGGGCGGTCAGGTTGTTCTCCAGGTACAGGGCGCCGCTGAGCTGGCCCTGGTTCATCAGCGGCAGGCAGAGGATGGAGCGCGCCTGGCGGTTGCGCACGTAGGGCGAGCTGGCGTATGCCGCCTCGGCCAGGGCGTCGTCCAGCGCCAGGCTCTCGCCGGTGCGCAGCACCTGGTAGAGCAGCGCCTCCGGCAGCAGCGTCTCGCTCAGCGGCTCGTCGCGCAGTTGCAGGCGTGGCGCGTCGTCGTCGACCGTCACCTGCGCCACGATGCGCGGCCCCTCGGTGCCCTGGAGCACCAGCACGCCGCGTTCGGCGCCGGCCTGTTCGAGGGCCGTGCGCATGACGCTATCCACCAGCCGCTCCAGCACGATTTCGCCGGAGGTGGTCTGCAGTACCTTGAGCACGGTGGCCAGGTCCAGCTGCTCCACCGGGGCGGCCATGGTGGCGGTGGGGCCCGGCGCCGGCGCCTGCTCGCCGAGGAAGGGATGGCGCGCCTCCAACTGCCGCAGCTTGCCCTCGGCGCCCCAGCGCCGGTAGCAGGCATGCGCGCCCTGCAGGTAGACGCGGGCGACCCTGTCGAGCCCGCGCGCGGCGTAGCAGGCGGCCGCCAGTTCGTTGGCCAGCGCCTCCACCTGGAGGAAGCCGTCGTCCTGCGCGGCGCGGATGGCCTGCTCATAGTGCAGCTCGGCGTCGGCCACGCGGCCCTGCAGGCGGGCGAGTTCGGCCTCCAGCAGCAGGACGTGGCAGCTGAAGTTAGCCGGGCAGAGGTCGGCCCATACCCGCAGTTCGTCCCGGTGCGCGGCTATCACGTCCAGGTGGCCATCGTCCGGCGAGGCGGCATCGCACAGCGCGGCGTGGGCGAGCGCATCGAAGAAGCAGTATTCGCCCTCCTCGATGAACGCGTGGGAAGTCCACAGCAACGGCTGCGCCTGGGCGGACGCCTCCAGCGCCGCGGCGTAATCGCCGGCGAAGTAGCGCGCCTGCAGCTTGCGGACCCAGTACCAGCAGCTGTACACCCGCGACGCATCGGCCAGGCGCGCCTCGGTCTCCGCCTCGCGGAAATCGCCCTGGTCGAGGTGGCCGAAGCGCAGGGCCAGGCCGCGCAGGGTGCGGATCAGCGCGAGCTGGTTGTCGAGGAAGTCGATCACCAGGCCGAAGCCGACCTTGCCGGCGTAGGCCAGGCCACGCTCCGCCTCGGCCTGCAGCTCGGGCAGCGGCTCGCCGCTGAACAGCAGGTTGGACACCAGGCTGTTGCAGGCGAAAGCGCCGAATGGCAGGTCGCCGGTGCGGTTGGCGCTGTCGAAGACGCGGCGCAGCTGCTCCTCGCAGGCGCGCACCGGCTGCACCCAGCGCTGGGCGAACAGCGAGAACGACAGGTAGGTGCGCGCCTCGTAGCGTTCCAGGCGGCGGCGTTCGACGAGTTCGCAGCCGAGCCGGCCGAACTGGAAGCCGGCCTGGTAGTCGCCGAAGCGCCGCCCGGCGACCCGCGGGATGTTGGCGTAGGCCACGCAGGAGGCGTCGCCGTTGCCGTGCTCCAGGCTCAGGTTGATGGCCTTGCAGATGGTCAGACAGGCCAGGTTGCCGTCGGTGTGCAGGGCCGGCGAGAACAGCGTGGTCAGCGCCTCGATGGTGGCCAGGGCGAGCGGCTCGCGCATCGGCGGCAGGTCGATGAGCGTGTCGATGGGCCGCGTGCCGAGCTGCGCGCGGATGCGCTCGTACTCGGCCTGCACCGTGGCGTCGTCCGGGTGGGCCGGCCAGTCGATGCCCACGTGGCGGAGGAAGTCCAGGCAGACCGCCACGGCATCGTCGCGGCGGTCGAGGATCAGGTAGACGTCCACCTGCAGGCAGGCCACCCAGGCGCGCTGCACGGTCGTCGCGGCGCGCCCGGAGAGCATCCGCAGGCGCTGCTCGGCCTGGGCCACCTGGCCGGTGGCGAACTCGCATTCGGCGCGGCCGGACTCCAGGGCGAACAGCAGTTCGTGGCGGCCCTGCCAGCTCGCCTCGTCCAGCAGCTCCACGCCACGGGCGAAATAGGCCAGGGCCGAGGCATAGGCGGTCGAGGCCTTGGCCCGCTGCCCGGCGAGCAGGTTGAACCCGGCCAGGCGCTCGCGCTCGGCCGGCTCGGCGATCAGCGCGGCGCCGCGGTTGAGCTGGCCGACGATCTCGAAGATCGCCTCTTCGCGCGCCTGCGGCGGCGTCTGCTCGGCCAGCAGGCGGCCAATCCGCAGGTGCGCCGCGGCGCGCTCGGCCTGGGGGATCAACAGGTAGGCCGCTTCGTGGATACGGTCGTGGGCGAAGGCGTAGGCGCCCTCCCCGCGCTCCACCAGTTCCTGGCGGATGGCGTCCCACAGGGCCCGCTGCAACTGGCTGCGCGATAGCGCCAGCACGCTGCCCAGGGTCGCGGCCTCGGCGCGGTTGCCCAGGCAGGCCAGCTGCTGCAGCACCTCCTGGGTCTGCGCCGGCAGCCGCGCCAGCTTGTCTAGCATCAGGTCGACGACATTGTCGGTGTAGCCCATCGCCTGGATGCGCCCGAGGTCCCAGCGCCACTGCCGCACCTGCGCCTCGAAGGCCAGCAGGCCCTCCTCGGCCAGGGCCTGGAGGAACTGGATGACGAAGAACGGGTTGCCGGCGGTCTTGTCGTGCACCAGCTGCGCCAGCGGGCGGATATGCGCCGGCGCGCCGTGCAGGGCCTCGGCGATCAGCTGTTCAACATGGCCGCGGCCCAGCGGCGCCAGGCGGATCTCGTCGATGCGCACCTGCGCCTTGCCGACCTTGCGCAGCGTGGTGCGCAGGGGGTGGGCCTCGTCCACCTCGTTGCTGCGGTAGGCGCCGAGCAGCATCAGGTGGCGCAGGTCGTCGCTGGTCAGCAGGTCTTCCAGCAGGTCGAGGGTGGCCGCGTCCAGCCATTGCAGGTCGTCGAGGAACAGCGCCAGCGGGTGTTCCGGCCGGGCGAACACGCCGATGAAGCGCTTGAGCGCCAGCAGGAAGCGGCGCTGCGCCTGCTGCGGTTCCAGCGCCGGCAGCGGCGGCTGCTCGCCGATGATCAGCTTCAGCTCCGGGATCAGCTCGGTCATCACCCGCGCATTGGCGCCCAGCGCCTGTAGCAGGGCCTGGCGCCAGCGCGCCAGCTCGCGGTCGTTCTTGCCCAGGAGCATGCGCACCAGGCCCTGGAAGGCCTGCACCAGGGTGGAGTACGGGATGTTGCGCTTGTACTGGTCGAACTTGCCGGAGGCGAACAGACCGCGCGGCGGCACCAGCAGCTTGTGCAGCTCGTTGACCACCGAGGACTTGCCGATGCCGGAGTAGCCGGACACCAGCACCAGCCCCGGCGCGTCGCCCGCGACTATGCGTTCGAAGGCGGCCACCAGGGTGCCGACCTCGCGTTCGCGGCCGTAGAGCTTCTCGGGGATCAGCAGGCGCTCCGGCACGCTGTGCCCGTCCAGCGGGAAGTCGTCGATGCGCCCCTGGCGCTGCCAGCTCGCCAGGCAGCGGCGCAGGTCGTGCTCCAGCCCGGCGGCGCTCTGGTAGCGCTCCTCGGCGGTCTTGGCCAGCAGCTTCATGACCAGCTGCGACAGCGGCGCGGGGATGCTCGCCACCCGCGCCGTGGGCGGCACCGCCTGGCGCGCGATGTGGCAGTGCACCCACTCCATGGCCTCGCTGGCGGCGAACGGCAGGTCGCCGGTGAGCATCTGGTAGAGGGTGATGCCCAGGGCGTAGAGGTCGCTGCGCGAGTCGATCGAGCGGTTCATCCGCCCGGTCTGCTCGGGCGCCATGTAGGCCAGGGTGCCGGCGATGGTTTCCGGCGGCTCCGGCGCCTGGCGCTCGCGCGGCAGCCAGGAGGCCAGGCCGAAACCTGTGAGGCGCACGCGGCCGTCGGCGCAGTCGACCAGGATGTGCGGCGGCTTCAGGTCCTTGTGCACCAGGCCGCGCTGGTGCAGGTGGCCCAGGGCCGCGCTGATGCCCACGGCCAGTTGCAGGAAGCGGCCGGTCTCCATGGGCGCGCCCAGTTGCGCGGACAGCGGCTCGCCGCCGGGGTCTTCCAGCACCAGCAGGCTGCGCCCGCCCTCGCGCAGCAGCTCCAGCGGGCGCACCGCCCAGGCGCCGTCCAGCTCGTCCTTCAGGCCGAACTCGTGGGCCAGGCGCTCGACGCTGGCGGGCTGCGGCGGCTCGCCGGCCGGGCGCGCGAGCAACACGCCGAGCCCCTCCTGGCGCGGATGCCGCCCACGGCTGAACACCCGCTCGCCGTCGTCCCAGAGGACCTGTCGTCTGTCGCTCATCCCCGCTCCACGCCGCGCCCGCTCAGGGGGCCCGGCGCGTCTGCGGCGCGATGCCCAGGGCCTCGGACTTGCGCACCAGGTCCGCCACCGAGCGCGCCGCCAGCTTGCGCATCAATTGCCCGCGGTGGACCTTCACCGTCACTTCGCTGAGGTTCAGCTCGGCGGCGATCTGCTTGTTCATCAGGCCGGCCACCACATAGCTCATCACCTCCCGTTCGCGGGGAGTGAGCGCGGCATAGGCCTCGCGCAGCCCGGCGCTGGAGCGCTCGGCGGCGAGGCGCTCGGCGTCCTTGGCCAGGGCGTTGGCCACGGCGTCGAGCATGTCCTGGTCGCGGAACGGCTTGGCGAGGAAGTCGACCGCGCCGGCCTTCATGGCCTTGACGGTCATGGCGATGTCGCCGTGGCCGGTCATGAACACGATGGGCATGCGCAGGCCGTGCTTCTCCACCTGTTCCTGGAAGGCCAGGCCGCTCTCGCCGCGCAGGCGCACGTCGAGCACCAGGCAGCTGGGGGCGTCGTCGCGGGGGAAGGCGAGGAAATCCGCGGGGGACTCGAAGGTCTCCACGCGCAGGCCGATGGAGCGCAGCAGCCCGGACAGCGCCAGGCGCATCGACTCGTCGTCGTCGACCACGTAGACCACCGGCTCCCTGGGCTTGGCGCTACCCTGCTGCGCCCCCGATTGCGACCACGAATTCATCCGGCTTGCTCTCCTGCGACCGACGCCGCGCCTGGCATACGACTGAAAAAACTAGTCCACCACGGCGCCTCCGACAACGCGGCGGGACGCCCGGCATCCGGACGAAGTTAGCGCGCCGCCGCGCCCGCTCGCCAGGACAGAAATCCCAGGTTATCGGCCAGCGCCGGCGCCGGGCTTGCCAAGCGCCGCCGCAGGCGGTATCTCGCTGCTGGTTGGAATAGGCATGGCAGCGTTGGCAATGAACATCACCCCAAGCGACAACCCCCAGAATGCGTTGCCCGGCAACGGCCCGCGCGAGGTGCTGTTCGTGGCCTACCCGGACATGGGCCTGCTCGACCTCAGCGGCGCCCAGACGGTGTTCTGGGCCGCCTCCAAGGCGCTGGCCGAACGCGGCCTGCCCGGCTACCGCCTGCACACCGCCAGCCTGGCCGGCGGCCTGGTGCGCACCGTGGAAGGCCTGGCGGTGGACAGCACGCGCCTGCCGCCGCCGCACGCCGTGGCGGCCGACACCCTGGTGGTGCCCGGCGCCCCGGACATCTGCCACACGCTGGACAGCCACGCCGAGCTGGCAGCCTGGATCAGCGCCGCCGCGCCGCGCATCCGGCGCGTCGCCTCGGTGTGCAGCGGCGCCTTCCTGCTGGCCCGCGCCGGCCTGCTCGACGGCCGCCGCGCCGCCACCCACTGGGCCCTGTGCGACGCCCTGCGCCAGCGCTTCCCGGAGGTGGAAGTGGATGCCGACGCGATCTTCATCCAGCAGGGCGAAACCTGGACCTCGGCGGGCGTGAGCGCCGGCATCGACCTGGCCCTGGCGCTGGTGGAAGCCGACTGCGGCCGCGAGGTGGCCATGGCCGTGGCGCGCGAGCTGGTGGTGTACCTCAAGCGCCCCGGCGGCCAGGCGCAGTACAGCATCCTGCTGCAGTCCCAGGCCGCGGACAGCCCGCTGTTCGACGAGCTGCACCTGTGGCTGGCCGAGCACCTGGGCGAGCGCAGCCTAACGGTGGAGCAACTGGCCGAGCGCGTGCGGATGAGCCCGCGCAACTTCTCGCGGGTCTACAAACAGCGCACCGGCCGCACCCCGGCCCGGGCCATCGAGCTGTTCCGCCTGGAGGCCGCCCGGCGCCTGCTGGAACACTCGACGCAGAGCATCGAGCAGATCGCCCGGCAATGCGGCTTCGGCAACGAGGAGCGGATGCGCGTCACCTTCCAGCGCCACCTGTCGATCGCCCCGCGCGACTACCGCAGCCGCTTTACCCGCGAGGCCTGAGTACTACCTTCGTATCCATGAACTTGCCCTTCATTGATCAAAGAAGTTGCCAAGTTGCGGAAAGTGCCTCGACGGAAGTTTGCAAGAACCCATACCCAGGTCTCGCCGGACTATACCCAGGTATACTTCTTCGCCTTGTTCGCTGGCGTATCTTGAAGTCTCGACAGATACCGCCACGAGCAATTCCAGATGACCCAAGAACCCCCGAGTCGCCAGACGGCCGTGATTGCCGTGGTCGACGACGATGAATCCGTGCGCGCGGCGCTGCAGAGCCTGCTGCGTGCCAGCGGCTACCGCGTGCGCAATTATTCCAGCGCCCTGGACTTCCTCGCCGCCGCGCCCGGCGAGGCGCAGTGCCTGGTGTCCGACGTGCAGATGCCCGGCATGAGCGGCCTGCAGCTGCACGCAAGGCTCATCGCCATGGGCCTGCGCATTCCCGTCATCTTCATCACCGCCTACCCCGAGGCGGTTCCCGCCCCACTCGCCTGCCTGCCCAAGCCGTTCGACGCCGAGCGCCTGCTCGCGTGCATCGAAACCGCCCTGCGCCAGCCGCGCTGAAACTTCCCCGGCAAGTCCTGTCGATACCTGGGTATATATCCGCCAGACCAACGCACTATTCCGCGAACCCCATGTAGAAGTGTGCGGCGCAACTTCCCCGAATAGCATGAACTCCACAGCGGACGACTCGACAGTCACGCCGGGCTTGGAGCCGAAACTTCAAGGTCATTCATCACTACGTATATTCGGGAGCAAATCATGAAACAGCAGATTCTGGTGGTGGGCGCAGGCTTCGGTGGGCTCTGGAGCGCCTTGAGCGCGGCACGCCTGCTGGACCGACACGAGCGTCACGACGTGCAGGTCAGCCTCCTCGCGCCCCAGGCGGAGCTGCGCATCCGCCCGCGCTTCTACGAACCCGACGTGGGCCGCATGTTCGCCCCGCTGGACGCGCTGTTCGACACCGTGGGCATCCGCTTCGTCCAGGGCAGCGCCGAGCGCATCGACGAGCAGGCGCAGAGCGTCGGCTACCGCGACGCCGCCGGCCGCCAGGGCGAGCTGGGCTACGACCGCCTGGTGCTGGCCACCGGCAGCCAGCTCGCCCGGCCGCCGGTGCCGGGCCTGGACAGCCACGCCTTCGACGTCGACCAGATCGAATCCGCGGCGCGCCTGGAAGCGCACCTCAAGGCCCTGCGCAACCGCCCCGCCAGCCCGGCGCGCAACACCGTGGTGGTGGTCGGCGGCGGCTTCACCGGCATCGAGACCGCCACCGAAATGCCGGCGCGCCTGCGCGAAGCGCTGGGCGCGGAGCAGGACATCCACGTGATAGTCGTCGACCGCGGCGCGCAGGTGGCCGCCGCCCTGGGCGAAGGCATCCGCCCGTCGATCATCGAGGCCTCCGCAAAACTGGGCATCGAATGGGTGCCCGATGCCAGCGTCGCGGCGGTGGACGCCGACGGCGTGAGCCTGGCCGACGGCCGCCGCATCGACAGCCACACGGTCATCTGGACCGGCGGCCTGCGCGCCAGCCCGCTGACCGGGCAACTGAGCGGCGAACGCGATGCCCTGGGCCGCCTGCACGTGGACGGCAACCTCAAGGTGCGCGGCCAGGCCAAGGTGTTCGCCGCCGGCGACGTGGCCTACGCCGCCACCGACGACCTCGGCAACCACGCAGTGATGTCCTGCCAGCACGCCATCTCCCTGGGTCGCCACGCCGGCAACAACGCCGCCGCCGACCTGCTGGGCGTGCCGCCCACCCCCTACCGCCAGCCCAAGTACGTGACCTGCCTGGACCTGGGCGCCTGGGGCGCGGTGTACACCGAGGGCTGGGACCGCCAGGTCAAGCTGCTGGGCGAACAGGCCAAGGAGCTGAAGACGCAGATCAACACCCTGTGGATCTACCCGCCGGCAGCCGACCGCAGCATCGCCCTGGCGGCGGCCGATCCGCTTATCCCGGTGGCCTGAAACCCTGAACGCGTAGGGCGCATAACCGTTCGCGGTTATGCGCCGCCGGCCGTGCCGCCGGGGCGTCCGGCGTGGCCTGGAATTGTAGGATGGGTTGAGCTTGCGATACCCATGCTGCCGTGGTGATGGGTATCGCTTCGCTCAACGCCATCCTACGAAAAGCCGTGCTTCCCTGGAGACGTAGGAGCGGATTCATCCGCGATCAGGCGAATGTCGAAAACCAGCCCTCACCCCTGCGCGCTCGGCACCTCGTCCTCGCTGATGCAATGCTCGATCTCGGTCACCTTGCGCAACGCCTGGTCCGCACAGGGATAGGCCCCGAAAATACGCCCCTGGTAGAACACCACCCAGACGAACCCCAACGGCTCCCCATCCGCCAGCCCGCGGACCAGCGACTGGAACCCGGGAGGCAGGTCGTCGATATGCATCTGTGCCATACCGCGCAGGATCATGGCCGCTCACCTCTGGCTCGGAAGGCTGCATTCTCGATGCCCGCGGGCCTGCGGGCAATACGACGGAAGCAGCCCCGCCGCCGCTAGCGCGCCGCGGCGCCCAGCGGCGGGAGCAGTTCGGTGGCGATCAGCGGCAGCTTCGGCGGCGCCCTGAAATCGATGGGCAGGCGGGCCTGGGCCGCGGCAACGGAGGCTTCCACGCCCAGCAGGCCGAGGGTCAGCTCGGCGACGTCCTCGATCATCGCCATGGGCAGCCGGCCCTGGTAGATCTCCTGCATCACGCCGTAGGAACTGCCGGAAACCATCGCGATCACCGCGGACTCGTTGCTGACGTGAAAGGCGCCGTTGTCCATGCCGTTCTCCAGGTCGCGCCGGAAGAACTGCCGCACGCCCAGGATGAAGTGCTGGGTGGGGAGGTTGGCGTCGAACAGCAGATGGCCGACGGCGTGCCCCGGCGCTGCCATGCGCAAGGTCTGGCGCACGGAGGTGGCGACTATGGCGCGCAGGTCCGTCATCCCCTCGGTGACTTCGACGACGGCCTGGCGGGCGGCCATGACCAGCAATTCGAAGACGTCGTCCAGCACGTCCTCGCGGGTCCGGTAGTAGTTGTAGAAGGTGCCGGGGGCCATTTCGGCCCGCTCGGTCAGGTTGTAGACCGTCAGGGCGCCCGCCCCGCCTTCGAGGGCCAGTTCCTGGGCCGCGATCAGCAGTTTGCTGCGTGTCCTGTCTCGTTTGCCTATGGCCATAGATGCTCCGTTTGCTCGCCACGAAGAATAGCGGACGGGCCAGGTATTGAAAATCTTTCATTTCTGAAATACATTCAATTAACGCTTCCAAACAATAACAATGGAGCCGGCCCCGATGCCCATCCAACAACGCATTGCCTTTGCGTGCAGCCCCAGTGCCCTTCGCTCCCGCCTGCCGGTATCTGCCGGCAGCCACGTCGCCGCCGGAGGGTGCGCCGCATGATCCTGCGCAACCTGGCCGACATCGAACACCTGGAACGCACCCCGCTCGCCGCCCACGACCTGCCGCAGAACACCTACGCGGCCCTGCAGCGCAGCGCGCAACGCAGCCCGGAGGCCCCGGCGCTGAGCTTCTTCTTCGATGCCGAACATTACCAGCAGGCCTGGCACTGGAGCCATGCCGAACTGTTCGCCCGCATCACCCGCACGGCCAACGCCCTGCACGCGCTGGGCGTCGGCCCGGACGACGTGGTGGCGCTGGTGCTGCCGAACCTGCCGGAAACCCATTTCTGCACCTGGGGCGGCGAGGCGGCGGGCATCGTCATGCCGATCAACCCGCTGCTGGATGGCGCGCAGATGGCCGACCTGCTGCGCGCGGCCAACGCCAAGGTGCTGGTGACCCTGGAACCGACGCCGGGGCAGGACACCTGGGAGCGCCTCGCCCCGCACCTCGACCAGTTGCCGGCGCTGCGCGAAGTGGTCTGGGTGAGCACCGCGCCCTACCTGGACGCCGAGCGCGCCCAGGCCTTGCGCGAGCATGTCGAGCGGCAACGCCAGGGCCGCAACGTCCACGACCTGCATGGCCTGCTGGCGGAACAGCCGGCCGACCGCCTGGCCAGCGGCCGCGTCATCCAGGCCACGGACCCGTCCTCGTACTTCTGTACCGGCGGCACCACCGGCCTGCCGAAGATCGCCGTGCGCACCCACGGCGCCGAGGTCTTCGACGCCTGGGCGCTGGGCGCCGTGCTGGCCGGCGACCCAGCCAACGAGCGCTACTTCTGCGGCCTGCCGCTGTTCCACGTGAATGCCCAGCTGGTGACCGGGCTGCGCCCCTGGCTGCAGGGCGGCCACGTCATCCTCGGCACGCCCCAGGGCTACCGCAGCGCCGGGTTGCTCGCGCGCTTCTGGCGGATCGTCGAGCACTACCGGATCACCTTCTTCTCCGGCGTGCCCACCGTCTACGCCACGTTGCTGCAGCAGCCGGTGGGCGATGCCGACATCTCCAGCCTGGACTACGCGCTGTGCGGCGCCGCGCCCATGCCGGTGGAGCTGTTCCGCGAGTTCGAGCGCGTCAGCGGCGTGCGCATCCTCGAAGGCTACGGGCTGACCGAGGGCACCTGCGTATCGTCCTGCAACCTGCCCGACGGCGAGCGGCGCATCGGCTCCATCGGCCTGCGCCTGCCCTACCAGCCGATGCGCGCGGTGGTCCTCGACGACGACGGCCGCTACCTGCGCGACGCCGAGGTGGATGAAGTGGGCGCCATCGTCCTGCGCGGGCCCAACCTGTTCGCCGGCTACCTGGACGAGGCGCACAACCGTGGCGTGTGGCTGGACATCGACGGCCAGCGCTGGCTGAACAGCGGCGACCTCGGGCGCCTGGATGCCGAGGGCTACTTCTGGCTCACCGGGCGCAAGAAGGAACTGATCATCCGCGGCGGCCACAACATCGATCCCAAGCAGATCGAGGAGGCCCTGCAGGGGCACCCGGCGGTGGCCCTGGCGGCCGCGGTGGGCAGCCCGGACGCCTACGCCGGCGAGGTGCCGGTGGCCTACGTGCAGCTGGTGCAGGGCGCCCGGGCCGACAGCGAGGAACTGCTGGCCTTCGCCGCCCGCCACGTCAGCGAGCGCGCCGCGGTGCCCAAGCGCATCGAGATTCTCGCCAGCCTGCCGGTGACGCCGGTGGGCAAGCTGTTCAAGCCCGCCCTGCAACGCCGCGAGATCGAGCGCGTGGTGCGCCAGGAGGCCGCCCAGGCCGGCTACGCGGTGGAAGTGGAAGTCGTCCAGGACGGCCGCCGCGGCACCCTCGCCCGGCTCCAGGGCCCGGACCGCCACGACCTGGCTGCGGCGCTGGGGCGCTACGCCTTCCAGGTCGAATGCCTGCCATGAACGACCGCGCCCTGCCCGCGCATTGACGAATTTTCGCCAACCGCCCCGGCGGGAAAAGCCGGGGATTTGCTGTAAGTCGCAAGCAAGGCGCCACCGAAGTTTGACCGCAACCGACCGAGCGAGGGCCCAGACCACGGAAAAACACCATAGGAATCAATAGGAAGCCCTCACCGGCACTGGCCGGGCAAGGCGCCGCGCACCGCGCCTGGCACAGCCATTGCCCTGGATGAGCCCAGTGCCTGCCGCTTCCGGATTTTCTCGAGCAAGGGAACCTTTCACGTCGCCGCCGCGAAGAACGCCGCGTTCCTCGCAGGGGACCTGTCTGCCCCGAAAAAAGTGCACTGCATGCCACACAACAACAAAAAGGTATGAGTCATGAACCACAAACCCATGTTCCGGTACCGCGCCTGCGTGCCCCTGGCGCTCGGCCTGGCCGGCAGTCTGGCCGTGCCGGCCTACGGCGTGACCTTCAACGCCGGCGAGATCGAAGGCCAGTTCGACAGCACCTTCAGCCTGGGCGCCAGCTGGGCCCTGCGTGACGCCGATTCCAAGCTGGTCGGCGAGAACAACGGCGGCAAGGGCCTCGCCACCGGTACCGACGACGGCCGCCTGAACTTCAAGAAGGGCGAGACCTTCTCGAAGATCTTCAAGGGCCTGCACGAACTGGAACTGAAATACGGCGACAGCGGCGTGTTCGTCCGCGGCAAGTACTGGTACGACTTCGAGCTCAAGGACGAGCACCGCCTCGTCCAGGACATCGACGACCACGGCCGCGAGGAAGGCGCCAAGTCCTCCGGCGGGCAGTTGCTCGATGCCTTCCTCTACCACAACTACAGCATCGCCGACCTGCCCGGCACCGTGCGCCTGGGCCGGCAGGTGGTCAGCTGGGGCGAAAGCACCTTCATCCAGGGCGGCATCAACAGCATCAACCCGGTGGACGTCTCGGCGTTCCGCCGCCCCGGCGCCGAGATCAAGGAAGGCCTGATCCCGGTGAACATGTTCTACCTGTCCCAGGCCATCACCGACGACCTGTCCGCCGAGGGCTTCTACCAGCTCGGCTGGCAGCAGACGGTGATCGACAACTGCGGCACCTTCTTCTCGCAGAACGACTTCGTCCCCGACGGCTGCAACGGCGTGCCGGTGGGCCCGAACCTGACCGGCAACCCGGCGGCCATGGCGGCGCTGACGCCCTTCGGCATCAACCTCAGCCGCCAGGGCATCGTGGTGCCGCGCCTGGGCGACGACGATGCGCGCGACAGCGGCCAGTTCGGCGTGGCGCTGCGCTGGATGGTGCCGAGCCTGGACACCGAGTTCGGCGCCTACTTCATCAACTACCACAGCCGCCAGCCCTACGTTAACTCCTACTCCAGCCCCAACGCCGACAACCTGAACTTCGTCCCGCAGCTGTGCGGCAACCTCGGCATCGGCGACCCCGGCGCCTGCGCCGGCGCCCTGGGACCTGCGCTGAACGACCTGGCGGTGGCCTACCGCCTGGGCACCTCCAGGTACCAGGTCACCTACCCCGAGGACATCCGCCTCTACGGCCTGAGCTTCGCCACCACCCTGCCCACCGGCACGGCGCTGTCCGGCGAGATCAGCTACCGGCCGAACATGCCGCTGCAGCTCAACGCGGTGGACCAGGTGTCGGCCTCCAGCGGCATCTCCGCCCTCTCCCCGCTGCTGTCCTCGGGCGCCTATCCGGTGGCCGACGACGCACTGATCCAGGGCTACCAGCGCAAGCCGGTGACCCAGGCGCAAGTCACCGCCGTGCAGTTCTTCGACCAGGTGATGGGCGCCGACCGGGTGACGCTGATCGGCGAGGTCGGCGCGGTCCACGTCGGCAACCTCGAAGGCAAGGGCGGCCTGCGCTATGGCCGCGACCCGGTGTTCGGCCAGGGTGCGCTGTACCCCGACAACAGCCTGTGCCAGGCCTCCAACAGCCCGGCGACCGCGCGCAATTGCAACGACCACGGCTTCACCACCGACTTCTCCTGGGGCTACCGCATGCGCGCCATCTGGGAGTACAGCAACCTGATCCCCTCGGTGACGCTCAAGCCCAACATCGCCTGGTCCCACGACGTCGAAGGCTACGCGCCGGAGCCGGGCTTCAACGAAGGCAGCAAGGCCGTCAGCCTCGGCATCGACGCCGACTACCGCAACACCTACAGCGCCAGCCTGTCGGTCACCGACTTCTTCGATGGCCGCTACAACACCAACGTCGATCGCGACTTCGTCGCCTTCAGCGTCGGCATGTCCTTCTGAGCCGGAGTCCCCTCATGAACCACCTGATCAAAGGCACCACCCTCGGCCTCTCACTGCTGGCCGGCAGCGCCCTCGCCGCCGTCTCCCCGGAACAGGCCGCGGAGCTGGGCAAGCGCCTCACCCCGCTGGGCGCCGAGCGCGCCGGCAACGCCGACGGCAGCATTCCCGAATGGACCGGCGGGCTGCCCAGCAACGCCGGCAGCAAGGACGGCGCGGGCTTCCTGAGCAACCCCTACGCGGCGGAGAAACCGCTGTTCGTCATCGACGCGAAGAACGTCGACAAGTACAAGGACAAGCTCAGCCCCGGCCAACTGGCGATGTTCAAGCGCTACCCGGACAGCTACCGCATGCCGGTGTACCCGAGCCACCGCAGCGTCTCGCTGCCCGACGCCATCTACAACGACGCCAAGGCCAACGCCCTGCACGCGAAGATGGTCAAGGACGGCAACGGCCTGGCCGACTTCCTCACCGCCTACCCCTTCCCCATCCCGCAGAACGCCCAGGAAGTGATGTGGAACCACACCACCCGCTACCGCGGCGGCAGCGTCAAGCGCCTGAGCGTGCAGGCCACCCCGGACAAGGACGGCGGCTTCACTCCGGTGTTCTTCCAGCTGCAGTTCACCTACCGCGACCGGCTCAAGGAGTTCGACCCGGGCAACCCCGGCAACGTGCTCTTCTACTACAAGGAAGCGGTGACCGCGCCGGCGCGCCTGGCCGGTGACGTGCTGCTGGTGCACGAGACCATCGACCAGGTCGCCGAGCCGCGCCAGGCGTGGATCTACAACGCCGGCCAGCGCCGCGTGCGACGCGCCCCGCAGGTGGCCTACGACGGCCCCTACCCGGCCTCCGAGGGCCAGCGCGTGGGCGACAACTTCGACTTGTACAACGGCGCCCAGGACCGCTACACCTGGAAGCTGCTGGGCAAGCGCGAGATGTACATCCCCTACAACGCCTTCGCCCTGGACGCGCCCGGCAAGCAGTACACCGACGTGATCAAGGCCGGCCACCTCAACCCCGACCTGACCCGCTACGAGCTGCATCGCGTGTGGGTGGTGGAGGCCAACCTCAAGCCCGGCGCCCGGCACATCTACGCCAAGCGCGTGTACTTCGTCGACGAGGACTCCTGGCAGATCGCCCTGGCCGACCACTACGACGGCCGCGGCAACCTGTGGCGCGTCGCCGAGGGCCACATGGAACCCTTCTACGACGTGAAGGTGCCGTGGCTGGCGGTGGAAACCCTGTACGACCTGCAGAACGGCC
Source organism: Pseudomonas sp. M1 (assembly GCF_022760135.1). Lineage (NCBI taxonomy): Bacteria > Pseudomonadati > Pseudomonadota > Gammaproteobacteria > Pseudomonadales > Pseudomonadaceae > Pseudomonas > Pseudomonas sp. M1. The sequence goes on along the minus strand of NZ_CP094343.1, from coordinate 2,714,882 downwards.
GCTACATCGCCTCGGGCATGCGCAACCAGGAACGCAACGCCATCGAGTTCGGCGTGAAGGCGGTGGCCGCCGACTTCACCCCGACCGCGCTGAGGAATGCCGGCGTGCGCTGAGCACGCCGCCCCGGGCATGGGCGGGCCCCGGCCTGCCCCTGCAACTCCTGACGCAACGCCTTGCAGCCACCCAGGTGGCTGCTTTTTTTCCGCCGCCGGCACGGGCGCCGCAGCGGCGCGCAGACATCCCCGGGAAGGCATCGAGGACTTCGTGCACCGCGGCAGAGGTTGCTTTTCGTAGGAGCGAGCAAGCTCGCAAACGAGGCTTCCGGGGGCTTCGGCGCCAGGACCAAGAACACCCTCTCCCCAGCCCTCGGCTGCGCGCCCCGCCCTGAAGGGAGAGGGGGCTAGTCCGTGCCGAGAGAAGGAATGGTTCCAGCCGGAAACCACCGCGCTTGCCGGCTAACTCGGGAAAGCCAGTCCACTCCGAACGGTCCCCTCTCCCTTCAGGGCGGGGCGCGCAGCCGAGGGTTAGGGAGAGGGAGCGGAGTTAATCCAAAACACCGAAGCCACCGGCGAGCCCCGTTCGCGAGCAAGCTCCTACGAAAAGCCACACCAGCCACCCACCACACGCCCTCCAATCCTCACCTTCATCTCGTCGATTTTATTTTTTGAATATCCTTCAAATTTGATGCTAGTATCAAACCACCCTCCCCTCCCAGCTCAGCCGGGGGAGGCGCAGAAGAGCCTTGATAACAATCGACAAGACAAAGGTATTTCCATGAGCACCATCGCCTATGCCGCAACACCCGCCAGAACCGAGCGCAGCGCCGACGACCTGCGTGCCTACGCCGCCTCGCTGACCCCCACCCTCAAAGCCCGCGCCAAAGAAACCGCCGCCCTCGGCCGGCTGCCCGCCGAGACCATCGCCGACCTCGAGGCCGGCGGCCTGCTGAGCATGACCACGCCGCGCAAGTACGGCGGCCCCTCGGTGTCGGTGCGCACCTTCCTGGAAGTCGTCGCCGAGCTGGGCAAGGCCGATGCCTCGGTGGCCTGGGTCACCGCCCTGACCAACGTCAGCACCTGGAGCGCCGCGACCTTCTTCGGCGAGCAAGCCGCCGAGGAGCTGTTCGGCGAGGGGCCCAAGGCCCGCGTGGTCGGCGTGCTCTCGCCGCGCAAGGCGGTGGTGAAGAAGGTCGAGGGCGGCTACCTGATCGAGGAAGGCCTGTGGGGCTTCAACTCCGGCATCTACCACGCCAACTGGGACCTGCTGGGCATCCCCATCGTCGACGCCGCCGGCAACGTGATCGACCAGGGCGTGTCGCTGGTCCCCACCTCGCAGGTGAAGATCCTCGACGACTGGAACGTGATCGGCATTTCCGGCAGCGGCAGCTCCAGCGTCTCGGTGAGCAACGTCTTCGTGCCGGATGCGCGGGTCACCTCGGTGAGCAAGGCCATCGTCGGCGACTACGAGTCGACGCATCTGGCGGACGAGCCGCTGTACAGCGTCGCCTGCATGCCGATGCTGGCGATCATCCTCGCCTTCCCCGCCCTGGGCCTGGGCGTCGCCGCCCTGGAAACCTTCCTCGAAGGCCTGCCGCGCCGCGGCATCCAGTACAGCTGGTACACCAAGCAGGCCGAGGCGCCGGTCACCCACCTGATGCTCGGCGAGGCCTCGGCCAAGCTGGAGGGCGCGCGCGCCATCCTGGAGAAGCACGCCGACGCGCTGGACGCCTGCGCCCGCGACGGCCGCTACATGGAGTTCCTCGACCGCGCCCGGGTGCGCCGCGACGTCGGCTTCGCCGAGAAGCTGCTGTGGGAAGCCGTGGACATGCTGGCCACCGCCTCCGGCGGCTCCCTGGCCACGGTGGGCAACCCCTTCAACCGCCTCTGGCAGGACGCGCGCATCGCCTCGCTGCACGGCATCGTCACCCCGGCCACCAACTTCGAGACCTACGGCCGCATCCTCTGCGGCATGGAACCGGGCACGCCCTTCATCTGAACCCGTGGCCAGCCAGGAGAAGCCCATGGACATGCAGACAGCGGCACTCGATGCCAAGCGCTTTCGCCGGGTGATGGGCAAGTTCGCCACCGGCGTCACCGTCATCACCTACCAGCACGAGGGGCAGCCGGCGGGCATGACCGCCAACGCCTTCATGTCGCTCTCGGTGGACCCGCCGATGGTGCTGGTGTCGATCCGCAAGGAGTCGCGCTTCGCCGGCAGCGTGAAGCCCGGCGACGGCTTCGGCATCGCCTTCCTGCGCGAGGAGCACGAGGCGCTGAGCCGGCACTTCGGCGGCCGCCCGGATGCGGCTTGCCAGGTCGCCTTCGGCGAGCACCGCGGCACCCCGCTGCTGCAGGGCGCGCTGGTACAGCTGGCGGTGCGCGCCAACGCGGTGTACCCCGGCGGCGATCACCTGATCTACACGGCCGACGTCGAGGCCATCGAGGAGTCCGATGGCCGCCCGCTGCTGTTCTTCTCCGGCGCCTACAAGCAGCTGCATGCCCTGGACCCCAGCCACTGCTGGCACGACTTCGGCTGAGCCGCCTTTCCTTCACGAACGACAACAAGAGTGCACAAACATGATCAGCGTGCGCGACATCGCTTACGTCCGCTACCAGGTCCCGGACCTGGACGCCCAGGCCGCGTTCCTCGAGGACTTCGGCATGCGGCAACAACGCAGGACCGACACCGCCCTGTACATGGGCTCCTACGCCGGCGGCTATCCGCTGCACATCTCCCAGCTGGGCCCGCGCCAGGCCCTGGGCATCGGCCTCATCGCCCAGGAGCTGGCCGACCTGCAGCGCATCGCCGCCGAGTTCGGCACCCAGGTGCGTGACAACGACGAACTGGGCGCCGGCTCCATCGTCACCCTCGCCGACCCCGACGGCTTCCGCGTCGACCTGCTGCACGGCGGCGAAGTGGTCCAGGCCGCCCCCACCCGCGCCGCGCTGCGCCTGAACAACGCCCAGCAGCGCCCGCGCCTGGGCCAGGCCGCGCGGGTGCCGGCCGGCCCCTCGCACGTCATGCGCCTGGGCCACGTGGTGCTCAAGACCGTCGACTTCCCGGCCATGATGGACTTCTACCAGAAGGTGCTGGGCCTGCGGATTTCCGACAGCTACTACGCGCAGGCGCCGGAAAACATGGTCGCCGCCTTCCTGCATTGCGGCCTGGGCGAGCACTACACCGACCACCACACCGTGGCGCTGATCAACATCGGCAGCCAGGAGCGCGATTTCGACCACAGCGCCTTCGAGGTGCTGGACTGGGACGACCTGGTGCGCGGCAACCAGCACCTGGCGGCCCGCGAGCGCCAGCACGCCTGGGGCATCGGCCGGCACATCCAGGGCAGCCAGGTGTTCGACTACTGGCGCGACCCCTTCGGCAACAAGATCGAGCACTGGACCGACGGCGACCTGGTCAACGACGCCACGCCCACCACCCACGAGCCGCTCACGCCGGACGCCTTCGCGCAATGGGCGCCGCCGCTGTCGCCGGACTTCCTGAACTGAGCCGTCCCCACCCCAGCCCCGCCCCGGCCACCGCCCGGGGCGGCAACGCACAAGAGGAAACCCCATGAAACTCGCACGCTACAGCCACAACGGCCGCACCTCCCTGGGCAAGGTCGAGGGCCAATACCTGATCGACCTGTCCGAAGTGCTGCCCGCCGGCGCCCGCGACGTCGCCGACATCCTCGCCTCGCCCGCGGCCCTGGAAGCCGCGCGCACCCTGCGGGGCCACGCCGGCAACCGCCTGGCGCTGGAAGAGGTGCGCCTGGGCGCGCCCATCCTGCGGCCGTCCAAGTTCATGGCCCTGGGCATGAACTACAAGGACCACGAAGCCGAAGCGCGCCGCGCCGGCGTACCCATCCCCACCTCCCAGGTGTGGTTCAGCAAGCAGGTGTCCTGCATCACCGGCCCGTTCGACGACGTGCACTACCCCGCCGTGTGCGAGCGCATGGACTACGAGGCCGAGCTGGGCGTGGTGATCGGCAAGCCGGGGCGCTACATCGATGAGGAACAGGCCCTGGAACACGTCGCCGGCTACTTCGTCGCCAACGACGTCAGCGCCCGCGACTGGCAAGCCAAGAGCCCGACCTGGACGCTCGGCAAGTCCTTCGACACCCACGGCCCGATCGGCCCGTGGATCGTCACCGCCGACGAGATCGCCGACCCGCAGGCGCTGAACATCCGCCTGCAGGTCAACGGCGAGACGCGCCAGGAATCCTCCACCGCGAAGATGACCTACAGCGTCGCCAAGCAGATCGCCTACCTCAGCCAGGTCATGACCCTGCAGCCCGGCGACATCCTGATCACCGGCACCCCGGCCGGCATCGGCCTGGCCATGGACCCGCCGCGCTTCCTCGCCGTCGGCGACGTGATGCGCGTGGAGATCGACGGCATCGGCCACATCGAGAACCGCGTCATCGCCGAACCGCGCTGACCGCGCCCACCCCGCGCAGCCACAAGCCGCGCGGGGTTCCCCTCATCCAGCCTCAGGCGCTGGAACCCGCCGCCAACGGCCGGTGCGCCACCCGCCCGGCCGCTTCCCCGGCAACGCCCAGGCCGAGCAGGAAGAACTCCACCGCGCCTTCGATGGCGCTGGCCTGCCGCTCGCCTTCGAGAATCTGCCGCAACAGGTAGAGGCAGCCGCCGATGATGCAGTCGGCCGCGGCCTGCGCGTCGGCAATGGCGAACGATCCCTGCTGCGCGCCGCTGCGCAGGTCCCGCAGCAGCCGGCTGCCGAGGGTGGCGCCGAGGTCGTTGATGCTGTGCGCCGAGTGGATGAAGAACCAGCCCCACACCGGGTCGTGCAGCGCATGGTGCAGCGTCCTGCGGATGTTGTGGCCGACCTGCTCGACGATGTCGCGGCTGTTCGCGGCCTCGGCGTCCAGCAGGTCCGCCAGGGCCAGGGCGTCCTCGATGAACACCGCGCGGGCGATCGCTTCCTTGCTGCTGAAGTAGTTGTAGAACGAGCCCAGCGACAGCTCGGCGCGCTCGGTGATCTCGCCGATGGCGGTGGCCTCGATGCCCTGCCGGCCCATGACCTCGCGCGCCGCGCGGATCAGCTTGGCGCGGGTGCGCGAGCGCGCCTTGGCGTTGCGCGTGGCCGCGCCGGCATCCGCTTGGGGCGCGGGCGCCCCGGGCTGGTTGTGTGGCTTTCTGCTCGACATGCGCCGTCCTTCGATCACGCCCTTGCGCTCCGCGGGGCGGAGCTTTGCGAAGGCGTACTCTACAGCAGTGGCCCGGCCGAGCGCTGGTCGGCCGCGGCGCTCGGCCGACCGGGCCTCAGCTGGCGCCCTGGGGCGTGGCCTCGCTTAGCGCGGCGCTCTGCCGGTGGGCATCGGCGGCGTAGGTGCGCGCCCCCATCAGCAGCGCCAGCATGCACAGCAGCAGCGACACCGGGATCAGCAGCATGGCGTCGTGCAGGCCCAGGGCGCGGAACTCCTCGCGCATCTGCCCGGTGCCGGCGGCGAGCATCGCCAGGTGCGAGAAGTGGTCGGAGAGCAGGCCCACCACGATCGGCCCCAGGCCGCCGCCGAGCAGGTAGAGGAAGATGAAGTACAGGGCCATCGCGGTGGCCCGCAGGCGCGGCTCGATGACGTCCTGGATCGCCGTGTAGACGCAGGTGAAGAAGGCGTAGGAGAACAGCCAGCCGACGCCGAACACGGCGATGAACAGGCCGGTATCGATGCGCCCGGCGAGCAAGGCGCCGCCGGTGGCCAGCGCGGCCACCAGCATGCTGAAGGCGGCGAACAGCAGGCGCCCGCTGCGGCTGCGCTGGTGCAGGTAGTCGGCGACCCAGCCGCCGGCGGTGAGGCCGATCAGTCCGGTCAGGCCGACGATCAGCCCGGTCGCGATGCCCGCCTGCTCCAGCGGCAGCAGGAAGTAGCGCTGCAGCAGCGGCACCATGAACGAGTTGCAGGCGTAGCTGGCGAAGTTGAACGCCAGCCCGGCGAGGATCAGCCACCAGAAGGTACGGATCGCCAGCACCCGGCGCATGGGGCGCGCCACCGGCGTGCTGTCGGCGACCACGCCGTCGGCCGCGCCACGTGCCGGCTCGCGGATGCGCAGGGTGAAGAACGCCAGCAGCAGCCCCGGCACCGCGGCGATGAAGAAAGGCGCGCGCCAGCTGTCGAAGGCCTTGACGATGGCGCCGGTGGTGAAGAACGCCAGGATCAGCCCCAGCGGCAGGCCGAGCATGAAGATGCCCATGGCGCGGGCGCGCTTGTGGGCCGGGAACAGGTCGCCGATCAGCGAGCTGGCGGCCGGCCCGTAGCTGGCCTCGCCGACACCGATGCCCATGCGGATGAGCAGGAAGCTGGTGTAGTTCCAGGCCAGCCCGTTGAGCGCGGTCAGCCCGCTCCAGGTGGCCAGGCCCCAGCCCATGATGCGGCTGCGCGAGCCGCGGTCGGCCATGCGCCCCAGGGGCAGGCCGGCGATGGCGTAGACCAGGGTGAACACGGTGCCGGCCAGGCCCAGCTGGAAGTCGCTGAGGTTCCACTCGTGGCGGATCGGCTCGACCAGGATCGCCGGGATGGTGCGGTCGAAGAAATTGAACAGGTTGGCGAGGAAAAGCAGGAAGAGGATGCGCCAGGCATTGTCCGCCTGCTGGCTGTGCTGCTGCATGGTGTTTCCCTTGTTCTTGTTGTCATGGACACCGGCACGCCGGGCTTCAGCGCGGCAAGGCCGCGGAGCCCGCCGCCGGGTGGCCGAGTTGCCGGGACAGTTCGGCGGCGGCCGCGAGCAGGCGCCGGGGAACCTCGCCCTCCCAGTCTGCACCCAGGCGTGCCGGGCTGCCTGCCAAGGTCAACGCCATGATCATGTCACCATTCGTGTCGCGAATGGGTGCGCTGAAAGTATTCACCGCGGTTTTGTGCAAACGCGCCGGCGCCGGCCCCAGCTCGCGGGCCAGGCCGCGCCGGCGCACCTCGTCGAGGGCCGCGCGGAACTGCTCGCGGCGTGCATCGAGGTCCTGCCCGGGCTCGGCGAACTGGCGCAGTTCCTCCTCGATGAAGGGCGTGGTCCAGGCCTCCGGCAGGAAGGCGGCGAAGGCCTGGCCGGTGGCCGAGCGGGTGACCGGCATGACCAGGCCGCTGACCAGGTGCTCGCTGACCGGCTGGCGCGACGCCTCCCAGTGCAGCGCCACCGGCCCGCGGTTGCCCCAGGCCGCCAGGCACAGGCTGTGCTCGCCCAGGCTCGCGGCCAGCTCCGGCAGCGCCGCGACGACGTTGCGCAGGGCCTGCGGCGGCAAGGCCGGGGCCTGTTCGAACTGCAGGTAGGAAGCCTCCAGGTCCCAGGAATGCGCGAGCATGTAGCGGCCGCCGGCGAAGGCCAGCGGCCGGCGGTTGGCGTGGCCGATGCGCAGCACCCGGCCGATGTAGATCAGGTGGTCGCCGCTGGGATAGGCGGCCACCTGCTCGCATTCCAGGTGCGCCGCCGCGCCGGCCAGCACCGGCGCGCCGCCGTGGCCGTCGTGGTGCTCGACGCCGTTGAACTTATCCTCGCGGGACTTGGCGAAGTGCCCGGAAAGCGCCACCTGGTCGTGGGCCAGGATGTTCACCGCGAAATGCCGGCTGTCGCGGAAGGCCTCGAAGCTGCGCGAGGTCAGCGCCTGGCTCCAGAGCACCAGCGGCGGGTCGAGGGACACCGAGCTGAAGGAGTTGGCGGTGACGCCGTGGGCCACGCCCCGGGCGTCGCGGGTGGTGACCACGGTGACGCCGGTGACGAAGGTTCCGAGGACGTCGCGCAGTTGCCGCTGGTCGAAGGGAGCGACGGAGAGAGTCATGTCGTCATACCTGCAAGGGGCCGCGCCGGGCGGCCGCGAGATCGAAGAGGAAAGCCGCGGCTCAGCGCGGAACCGTGAGGCCGACGGCGACGTGGTCCCAGGTGTCGGCGGTCAGCCCGGCTTCGCGCAGGGGGACCTTGAGCACCTTGCCGGTGGGCGTGCGCGGCAGCACCTGCACCACGCGGTAGTAGCGCGGCACCATGAAGCGCGGCAGTTGCCGCACGCAGTGCTGGAACAGCGCGCTGAAGTCCAGCGCCTGCGGGGCATGGTGCTCCACCACCACCATCACCTCGTCCTCGCCCAGGTCCGAGCGCACGCCGATGGCCGCCGCATCCACCACCCCGGGGAAGGCCGCCAGGGCGCGCTCCAGCTCCATCGAGGAGATGTTCTCGCCGCGCCGGCGCAGCGAGTCGGACTTGCGGTCGTGGAAGTAGAAGAAGCCGTCCTCGTCCATTGAGCCCAGGTCGCCGGTGTGCCACCACAGGCCGGCCATCTTCTCCAGGGTCGCGGTCGGGTTGCGGTGGTAGTGGCTGAGCATGATGTGCGGCAGCCGCGGGCGGTAGACGATCTCGCCGACCTGGCCGGGCGCCAGGCGGTTGCCCTGCTCGTCGTGGATTTCCAGGATCGACGAGGCGGTCGGCTTGCCCAGCGAGCCGACCTTGCGGCCGTGGCGCGGGTTGTACAGGACGTTCTTGATCTCGGTCTGGCCGTAGCCTTCGAGCACGTGCACGCCGAAGCGCGCCTCGAAGCGGTAGAGCACCTCGGCCGGCGCGGGCGCGGCGAACACCAGCTGCACGTCGTGCTCGCGGTCGCGCGGCGACGGCGGCGTGGACAGCAGCATGTGCAGCATCGAGCCCAGGGCGTTGAACTGGGTGGCGCGGGACTCGCGCACCTCGTTCCACAGGTTGCTGACACTGAAGCGCGACGACAGGATGATGCAGGCGCCGGCGTAGATGGCCGCGGCGCAGGTGGTCACCTGGGCCATGCCGTGGAACAGCGGCATGCAGGTGTACAGCCGGTCGCGCGGGGTGAGGCCGAAGGCCTGGGCGGTCTCCCGCGCCATGATCACGCCCTGCAGGTGCGGCGCGACCACGCCCTTGCTCTTGCCGGTGGTGCCGGAGGTGAAGCTGATGGCGCCGATGTCGTGGTATTCCACGCGGGGGAACTGCGGCGCGTCGCTGGCGCCGGCGAGCAGCTCGGCCCAGGACAGCACCCGCAGCCCCGGCGCGTCGATGCCTGGCGCTTCGTCGCCGAGGTAGACCAGGGTGCGCAACGTCGGCGGCAGTTCGTCGAGCTGGGCCACGGCCTGGGCCAGGCGCGAGTCGGTAATGAGTATCTGCACCCCGGAATGCTCCAGGGCGTAGTGCAGGAATTCGCCCTTGTAGGCGTTGTTGATCGACACGTTGACCAGCCCGGCGCGGGACGAGCCGAGGGTGGTGAACAGGTATTCCGGACGGTTGCCGAGGAACACGCCCAGCACGTCGCCCTTGCCCAGGCCCTGCGCCATCAGCGCCGAGCCGAGCCGGTCGGCCTCGCGGTTCAGCTCGGCATAGCTGTACTCGCGGCCCTCGAACAGCAGCGCCGGGTTGTCCGGCGCCTGCCGGGCGCGCCGGGCCAGCAGGCCGGTCAGGGTGCCGCCGCCAAGGTCCTCTAAGTCATGCACGTTCATGGATTCGCCTCTTGTTGTTATGGTGGCCCGGCATACCGGGCGCATGTTTCGTGGGCTACCGGCCGGCGGCGCTCTGTGGCGCCTGGCGGCCGGGCACGCAGGCCCTGTGTTCTATCGCCTGGCCCAGTCGAAGGTACCCTGGGCCTTGCGGAAGGCTTCCAGCTCGGCCTGGTCCAGCGGTACTTTGCCGACGCGCCGGGTGAAACCCTTCTCGCCTGCGCCGAGGATAGCGTCCAGCCAGTTCGCCGTGTCGATCAGCGCGCCCAGGTCCAGCCCGGTGTCCACGCCCATCAGCTCCAGCAATTGCACCGCGTCCTCGGTGCAGACGCCACCCACCGAGGCCCCCGGCGCCGCCGGATGGCCGCCGGAGCCGGCCAGGGCGGTGTCGATGTTGGCCACGCCCAGGCGCGCCAGCTCGGCGACGTTGGCCACGCCCATGCCGCGGCTGTCGTGGACCTGCACGTTGAGCCGGTCGATGCCGGTGAGCCCGGCGGCGAACTCGACCATGGCGCGCACCTGCGGCGGCGCCGCGTAGCCGCAGGAGTCGGCCAGGATCCAGTGCTCGACGCCCATGGCCAGCAGGCGCTCGGCCAGCGGCCGCACGCTGGCCGGGCCGCGCGGCAGGCCGATGGGCCCGCCGAAGGCGGCGATGATATAGGTGCCCAGGCCGGTGCCGGTGCCCTCGGCCAGCTCGCGCATCTTCTCAAGCTCAAGCAGGGAATCGTCGATGGAGCGGCCGATGTTGGCGCGGGCGAAGGCTTCGTCGGCGGCCAGCAGGAACCAGGCGACGTGGGCGCCGGCGTCGATGGCGCGCTTGAGCCCGGTGAGGTTGCCCACGCAGCACTCCAGCGACAGCCCCTCGCGGCGCTGCACGCCGGCGAACACCTGCTCGGCGTCGGCCAGCCCGGGCACCAGCTTCGGGTGGACGAAGGACGACACCTCGATGGCGCGCATCCCGGCCGCGCTCAGGCGGTCGACCAGCTCGATCTTCTGCGCGGTGCTCGCCGGCCGTGCCTGGAAGGCCAGGCGCGGCGAGATGTCGCGAAGGCGCACCGGCTTCATTGCAGCTCCTGCTTGACGCGCACCAGGAAGTCCTTCAGCGACGGTTCCCACAGGCCATCGGCGCCGCCGGTGAAGAGGAAGGCGCCGATGCCCAGGGCGTGGTACTGCTTGAGGGTGGCCATGACGCGGTCCGGGGTGCCGACCAGCGCCGCCGAGTTGGCGAAGCCGCCGAGCAGCTTGACCAGCCCGCTCCAGAAGCAGTCGTCGTGGACGTCGGCGTTGGTCAGCGACAATTGGCGCTCGCGCCCCACCGAGGTGTCGCCGGCGCTGGAGCGGGCGAAGCGGTTGCTGCCCTGGGCGGCGAGGATGGTGTCCTCGGCGGCGTGGGCGGCGGCCCAGGCGGCCTCGTCGGTGTCGCCCAGGAACAGCCGCAGGCTCAGCGAGAATTCCGGCTTGCGCCCATGCTTCTCGGCGGCGGCGAGCACCCGCTCGATACGCTCGCGGGTGCCGGCCAGGGGCTCGCCCCAGAGCATGTAGGTGTCGGCATGGCGGGCGCCGAATTCGATGGCCGCGTCGCTGTCGCCGCCCATGAACACCGGCACGTGGTTCTTCAGCGGACGCAGCAGCTGGCGCACCGCCTCGGCGCGGTAGAACTCGCCCTGGTAGTCGAAGGACTTCGGCTCGCTCCAGCAGCGCTTCATCACTTCCACGTACTCGCCGGCGCGCTCGTAGCGGGTGGCCTTGTCGGCGTAGTCGCCCTCGCGGTGCACGTCCTTGTCCGAGGAGCCGGTGACGAAGTTGATCGCCAGGCGCGCGCCGGACATCACGTCCATGGTGGCGAAGCAGCGCGCCGCGGCGGCCGGGTGCATGACCCCCGGGCGGTGGGCGACGATCAGCTTGACGCGGCTGCTTTCGGCGAACAGCAGCGGCGAAGTCACCAGGTTGTGCGGCCACAGGGACGAATAGCCGCAGAGTACGTAGTCGATGACCTCCGCCGCCTCCCATTTGCGCGCCTGGCGCGCCAGTGCCTCGGGGCTGGGGACGTTGTTCTCGAAGGGACTGTCCACGGTGAATATCTTGACCATCTGCTGCCGTTCCTCGTTGTTGTTATGGGGCATCGCCGCCACGGGGAGCGGCGATGAGCTTGAGGCGACTATAGGGCGCGGCCGCGGGGCTCCATAGGACAGGCCACGACGGACAGGGGACCGAAGACGACAGACTGGAAGGTTCTCGATGCAGGGTATGGCAGGCAAATGAAAACGCCGTTTCCCAGGGGTGGGAAACGGCGTTTGCGTGCGGGCTTTTCGTAGGATGGGTTGAGCCTTGGCGAAACCCATGCGGTCGTGGCGATGGGTATCGCTGCGCTCAACCCATCCTACGTTGGTGTATTCCTGCAGTTGTAGGAGCGAGCTTGCTCGCGAATGGTGTTCACCGGTAGCTACAGTGTGTTGGCTGGACTCCGCCCCTCTCCCCAACCCTCTCCCTGAAGGGAGAGGGGGCTGTCCTGAGCGGATTTGAGGTTTGGTGTCATCCTGGAATATCGGAGCAACAAAAGCAGTCACAGGATGACTCCGAGCTTGCAAACAACACCGAACGGCTCCCTCTCCCTTCAGGGAGAGGGGGCTGTCCTGAGCGGATTTGAGGTTTGGTGTCATCCTGGAGTATCGGAGCAACAAAAGCAGTCACAGGATGACTCCGAGCTTGCAAACAACACCGAACGGCTCCCTCTCCCTTCAGGGAGAGGGGGCTGTCCTGAGCGGATTTGAGGTTTGGTGTCATCCTGGAATATCGGAGCAACAAAAGCAGTCACAGGATGACTCCGAGCTTGCAAGCAACACCGAACGGCTCCCTCTCCCTTCAGGGAGAGGGGGCTGTCCTGAGCGGATTTGGGGCTTGGTGTCATCCTGGAACAACGGAGGTTTCAAGAGCGACAGGAGTATCAGGATAACTGCTGACTTCCCGCACACACCGAACGGCCCCCTCTCCCTTCAGGGAGAGGGCTGGGGAGAGGGTTGCGGACGTCAACACCGCTCCAGCGCCAAACCATACTCCCCTTCCCTCACCCTCCAGTCCCAGCGACCTTCACCAGAGCCTGATACACCACCTCCTCCACCTCGACACGCCCCTCCGCCAGCCGCCGCTCACGCTCCGCCGCCGACCGCTCGAACGGCACCCTCACCGGCCTACCCTCCTCCAGCGGACGAGTCGCACGCAGGCTTTCCAGATACTCGCCCACGCGCTGGCGGAAGGCCTCGCGCTCGCCGAACAGGCCGGGGTCCACCACCAGCAGGAAGAAGCCGCAGTCGCGCAGCCCCTCGGGGGCCGCCGCGGCGCCGCAGAGCATGCCCAGCAGTTGCACCACCAGCGCCAGACCCGAGCCCTTGTGGCCGCCCCAGACGCTGAAGGCGCCGGCCAGGGCTTCGGCCGGTTCGCGGGTCGGCAGGCCTTGCCCGTCGAAGGCCAGGCCCGGCGCCAGTTGCTCACCCAGGCGCAGCTTCAGCAGCACCTCGGCGAGCATCACGCTGGAGGTGCCGATATCCCAGATCATCGGCGCCGTCGGGGTGGGGAAGCCGAAGGCGATGGGGTTGGTGCCGAAGCGCTTTTCGGTGCCGCCGTGGGGCGCCACTATGTGCCCGCCGCTGCCGGCGATCATGCCGGCGAAGCCGGCGCCGGTGACCTGTTCCAGGTAGTAGGAGAACATCCCCGTGTACCAGGTCTGGCGGGCGCCGACCACGGCCACGCCACTGTCGCGGGCCTTGGCGATGGCCAGGTCGGTGGCGCGCTGGGCGACCAGGTAGCCGACCTGGTCGCCGCCGTCGATGGCCGCCGACACCGCGCTTTCCCGCTCGATACGGATCGGCCGCGGCGGCGTGGGGCTGGCGGCGATCCGCTCGATGATCGACAGCGCCCGCGGCAGGCCGCCATAGGACAGCCCGCGCAGTTCGCAGTCGATCAGGTGGTCGGCGATCACCCTCGCCTCTTCGGCGCTGTGGCCGCAACCGCGCATGCCGGCTTCGGCCAGTTCGCGGGCCTGCTGGATACTCAGAAACATATCGCCTCCCTTAGCGCACGCCGTCGTTGCGCAGTGCTGCGGTGCTGAAGTCACTGGAAGAAAGCTCGATCCCGTATTGCACAGGCGCCTTTTCCTCGTTGCCCAGGCCGATGGCGATGTAGCGCCCGGCGATCAGGTCATACAAGGCTTCCAGGGCGTACACCGGGATCTGCTTGTCGTACTGCTGGTACAACTGCGCCTCGCCCACCCGCCAGAGCTGGCCGCGGCCGTCGTAGAGCTCCGACTCGGCGATCTGCCAGCTGTCCTCGTCGAGGTAGAAGCGGCGCTTGGCGTAGATGTTGCGCTCGCCGCTCTTCAGGCTCGCTTCCACCACCCACACGCGGTGCAGCTCGTAGCGCGTCAGGTCCTGGTTGATGTGCCCGGGCTTGAGGATGTCGGCGTATTTCAGCTGCGGCGAGGCCAGCCGGTAGTTGTTGTAGGGAATGTAGATTTCCCGCTTGCCCAGCAGCTTCCACTCGTAGCGGTCCGGCGCGCCGTTGAACATGTCCAGGTTGTCCGAGGTGCGCAGGCCGTCGGCGGCGGTGCCGGGGCCGTCGTAGGCGATCTGCGGGGCGCGCCGCACGCGGCGCTGGCCGGCGTTGTAGACCCAGGCCAGGCGCGGCTCCTTGACCTGGTCGATGGTCTCGGCCACCAGCGACACGTTGCCGGCCAGGCGCGCCGGCGCGGTGACCTTCTGCTTGTAGTAGAAGAGCAGGTTGGCCGCCTTGTCCGCCGGCAGGTCGGGCAGGCCGTCGGGCATGGCGATCTCGTCCTCGAAGTTGACCAGGCTGTATTCGCCATTGGTCTGCGGCGCCGCCTGCACGATGGAGCGCCGCAAGGTGCCGCCGCGGTAGCGGGTGATGTGGTTCCAGATCACCTCCAGGCCGTTGTGCGGGATGGGGAAGGCGTAATAGCGGCTGTCGGTGAAGTCGGCCAGGCCGCTGCCGCCCTCCACCAGCCTGGTGCGCTGGGCGCTGACCTTGGCCAGGTCGTAGATCTTCTGCGGCAGCGCCGCGCTGCGGTGGCTGCTGTACACCGGGATGCGGTAGCTGTCCGGGTAGCGCTGGAACAGCGCCAACTGGCCCTCGGTGAGTTTGCCGCGGTACTGCTGCAGGTTCTGCGCGGTGATCACGAACAGCGGCTTCTCGCCGGCATAGGGGTCGCCGACGAAGCCGCCGGCGGCGATTGGCGCGGCATCGGTCGGCAGACCGCCGGTCCACGCCGGGATGCTGCCGTCGGCGTTGCCGGCCTTCTCCGCGCCCAGCGGGGTGAGGCTGCTACCGAGTTTGGCGGCCTCGTCGGGGGTGGCCGCGGCCAGCACGCTGGTGGCCAGCAGGGAAAGGGTCAGGGAAGCGAACCATCGGGTTGTTGCACGCATCTGTGGCTCCTCAGAAGTTCACGCCGAAGCTGAGCGCGAGGAAGTCGCGATCGCCCTGGGTGTTGTACTTGCCGTCGAAGAAGTTGGTGTAGGAAAGGCTGGCCGTGTAGGTATTCAGGTAGTCCGCGTCCAGGCCGACGCTGGCGGCCTTGGCGCCCTGGTTGAACTGCCCGTTGGGGCCGTAGCCGTCGACGTCCTGGGACCAGGCCAGGTTGGGCTTGAGGTTCACCCCGGCGAGCACGTTGTTGTAGTCCCACAGCGCGCGCACGCGGTAACCCCAGGAGTCGCGGGTGACGAAGCCTGCGGTGCCGAACTCGGCGCGCTGCGCCGGGTCGTCGACGCTGCCGAAGTTGGGGTCGCGGCCGTAGCGCAGGTCGTGAGTGCTCTCCAGGCCGCCGACGTGGTCGTAGGCCACCTCGCCCACCAGGGTCAGGCGCTCGGCGCCCATCACCTGGTCGAAGAAGTGGGTGAAGGTGGTCTGCAGTTGGGTGATCTCCTTGCGCCGGTAGCCCTGGTTGTAGGTACCCTCGCTGGTGGGGATGGTTGGCGAGGCGAGGCCGCCGCTGATGGGGTTGAGCAGCGCCCGCGGCAGGTCGGTGGTGTTGATCTGCAGCGGCGCGTTGGGCCGGTAGCTGATCTCGCCGCTCCAGGCGGTGCCGGTGGGCAGCGTGGTGGCGAAGCTCAGGCCGTAGAGGCGGATGTTTTCCGGGTATTCCAGGAAATACTGGCCGGTGCCCAGCGCGGCGCTCTGCAGCAGGCCGCCGGCCAGGGGCCCTGCGGCAGCGTTGAAGGCCGGGTTGGCGGCCACTGCGAGCAGGCCGCTGGGCGTCCGGGTGGAGAGGAACGGCGTGCGGCTGTGGTAGTTGATGAAGTAGCCGCCGTACTCGACGTTGTCGGTCTGCCAGCGCAGGGCCAGGCCCCACTGCCCGGAGTCGCGCGCCTCGCGGTCCTTGCCGCGGGGGATGGCGACGCCCTCGGCGTCGACGTCGAAGCCGATGCCGAAGGCCCGCGCCAGGGGCTCCAGGGGCGCGATGGCCGGCGAGCCGACGCGGTTGTTGTCGTTGCAGCCCTTGGCCACCACGTCGGAGCTGGAGAAGAAGGTGCCGCAGTTGTCGACCACGGTCTTCTGCCATTCCAGCTGGTAGAAGCCATCGACGCTCAGCGAGTCGCCGAGGCTCTGCGACAGCGAGAGCATGTTCACCGGGATCAGCGCTTCCTTGACCTCGGCGCCGGGGCGGCGCAGGGCGGAAACGTCCACCGGGTTGATGGCGTTGATGCCGTTGGCGATGAAGGTGCTCTCGCCCCAGCTCACCACCTGCTTGCCCAGGCGCACCGCGCCGGGCTGCCCGCCGATGTCGTAGTTGCGGTAGACGAAGGCGTCGAGGATTTCGCCGCCGGAGGCCTTGGCGCCCTCGTCGCGGCCGTGGTCGTCGATGTCCTTCCAGAGCCGGTTTTCGTCCTTGAGTTCGAAGTCGTACCAGTAGCGGCCGCGCAGCAGCGCGCCGTAGTCGCCGTACTTCAGTTCCAGGTCGTGGATGCCCTTGAAGATCTTCGAGAAGGTTTCGCCGCGCTTGAAGTTGAGGCGGCCATCGTCGCCGGTGGCGGTCGGGCCGCGCCCGCCATTGTTGATGCCGACCAGGTTCTTGTCGATTTTCGAGGTCCCCCAGCTGGCGCCGAAGGAAAGCGAGGAGTCGAGCTGGCCTTCGATCTCGCCGAGGGTGAAGTTGTAGGCATGGGCGGGGGCGGCCAATCCCAGTACGACCGAGAAGGTCAGTACCTGCGACGCAAGGTTGGCCTGCCGATTTGTTCTTGTCATTCGGCGCTCCTGAGGCTGGGCCTCTTATTGTTCTGGCACCGCCCGCCTGGCCGGCGGGGGTGTGGCAGAACGATAGGGCCAGGCCCGGGGCGCAACTAGGACCGCCCGCGACGCCCAGGGGACCGAAGACGACAGTCGAAGGCGGTCGCTGCCAGCCGGGCCCTCAGCCCTTCTGCGAACGCCGGAAGGCGCTGGGCGACATACCGGCCCAGCGGCTGAAGGCCCGGGTGAAGGCGCGCCGTTCGGAGAAACCGAGGCGTTCGCTGATGCTGTCCAGGTCCAGGTCGGTTTCGCGCAGCAGCTTGCTGGCCTGGCGGAAGCGCAGGCGCGCCTGCAGCGCGGCGAAGCTCTCGCCCTCGCTCCGCAGGCGCCGCTGCAGGGTGCGCACCTGCATGCCGAGTTCCTCGGCGCTGCCCTCGATGCCCAGGCTGAGCAAGGCCGGGCGCTCGCCGAAGAGCCGTTCCAGCTGGCCGCTGATGCCCACCTGCGAGGTCAGCCGGGAAACCCGTTGCTCGATGCTCACCTCGGCCTGCCGATGCAGCTCGGGCAAGGCGCCGAACAGCGGCTGGTCGAGCAGTTCGCGGGGCAGCACGATGGCGTTGCAGGGCTGTTCGAAACGCACTTCGGCAGCGAAGTGGCGGGCATAGAGTTCGCCATACTCCGGCGCGGCATGGCGCACCAGCACGCGCTCCACGGCGTTGCGGCCGATCAGCGTGCGGGTGAAGCGCAGCATCGAGGCCAGCCAGGCCTCGGTGAAGTAGCGCGTCGGCGCCGGCCAGGCCTGGTAGTCGCCCAGGTCGATGCGCAGCTGGGCGTAGCGGCTGCTTTCGTGCAGGGTCATGCGCAGGCTCTGGCTCATCAGCTCGCTGACCCAGTCCAGCGCGCGCAGCGCCTTGCGCAGCGTGGTGCAGGTGGCCAGGTAGGTCTCGATCTCGGGGATCGAGCCGAAGGCGAAGGACTCGCCGAAGACGAAGGGGAAATGCTCGCCACGCGCCCTGGCCGCCTCGGAGCGGGCGACGCAGGCCTCGATCAGCCGGCTGGACTGGGCCAGGCTGATGCTGACCTCGTTGAGGCGGATGCCATCCACCCGCACGCCGATCTCGCGGAGGATGGGGTCGATGGCGAAACCGCAGCGCGCCGCTGCCTGGATCCAGCTGGGCAGCGGTACGAAAGCGATCTTTTCCTGCGGCGAAACAGGCCGGGAGGGCCTGGCGACGGGCGGTGCGGAGGGACTCTTGGGCATGCCGCCCATACTATCGGAGTCACTCGGGGCAAACCAGAATCCCACGCGCCAGAGCCCTCCCCCGCGCCGCGTCAGCTGCGCCAGGCGCCTTCGGCCTGGTTCGGCCCGGTATCGGCCAGCGCGGCACGCAGGCCGGCGCTGTCCAGGCGCCGGCAGTAGGCCGGGCGGGCGCGTTCGAAACGCCAGCCCTCGGCCAGGGGGCCGGCGTCGACCACGTCGTAGCCGAAGCGCTCGTGCAGTTCAGCGGCCGCCTGCTTGGCCTGCGCATCGTCCCCGGCGATCGGCAGCGCGCGGCGGTCGGCGGCGCCGGCGGGCCGCGCGTCGGCCACCAGGTCGCGTTCGAGGATGGCGTTGAAGGCCTTGACCACGCGGGCGCCTTGCAGGTGCTGCGCCAGCAGTTCGCTGGTGGTGGTCGCCTGGCTGTCCAGCTCGGCGAACTGGCCGTCGCGTTGCGGGTAGTAGTTGTTGGCGTCCAGCACGATCTTGCCGGCGAAGGCCTGGGCCGGCAGCTCGCGGTAGCGGCCGAAGGGGATCGCCAGCAGCAACAGATCGCCGAAGCTGGCGGCCTGCTCCACGCTGCCGATCCGGCAGCCCAGGGCGATCATGGTGCTGGTCAATGTGTGCGGGCCACGGGAGTTGCTGAGCATCACCTCGTAGCCGTTCTTCACGCCCAGTTCTGCCAGGGCGCGGCCGATGAAGCCCGCCCCGATGATTCCGATACGCATCGCCTGTCTCCCGTTGTCCATTCTCGGTGGGGGGCGGCTGGCGCTTGCCAGCCAACCCGGAAGCCAGGATGCTATTTGAAACCTGGAGGCGGAAAAATCGGCCTACGCTTTCAAGTTATGAAACCATTGGTTTTGAATCGTGAGTTTTGAATCATGGATCGTCTGCAAAGCATGGCGGTATTCGTCAAGGCCGCCGACAGCGGCTCCTTCTCCGCCGCCGGCGCGGCCCTGGGCATGTCCTCGCAGATGGTCGGCAAGCACGTCGGCGCACTGGAGGAGCGCCTGGGCGTCAAGCTGCTCAACCGCACCACCCGCCGACAGAGCCTCACCGAGGTCGGCCAGCAGTACTACGAACGCTGCAAGCTGGTGCTGGCCGAGGCGGAAGCGGCCGACGCCCTGGTCCTGAACCACAGCGCGGTGCCGCGCGGGCGCCTGCGCATCAGCGCTCCGGTGACCTACGGCACCTACTGCCTGCTGCCGCTGCTCGGCCGCTACCTGCGCGCGCACCCCGAGGTGCAGGTGGAACTGTCGCTCAACGACCGCCTGGTGGACCTGATCGACGACGGCTTCGAGGCGGTCATCCGCATTGGCACCCTGGGCGACTCCAGCCTGGTGGCCCGGCCGCTGGCGCCCTACCGGCTGGTGGCCTGCGCCTCGCCGGCCTACCTGGCCGAGCACGGCACGCCACATGCCCCGGCCGAGCTGGCCCGGCACCAGTGCCTGGGCTTCACCTTCCAGTCGCCCGCGGCGGCCAGCGACTGGCTGATGCTCGACAGCGAAAGCCTGCAGTACTTCTCCCGCGGCAGCCGCTTCCAGGTCAACGACGCGCGCGCCCAGCGAGCCGCGGCGCGCGACGGCCTGGGCATCCTCCTCGGCGCCGAGGCGATGCTCGCCGAAGACCTGCGCCGGGGCAGCCTGGTGCGGCTGTTCCCCCAGCTGCAGATGCCGGCGCGGCCGGTGCACCTGCTGTACGCCAGCGACCGGCGCATGCCGCCGAAGCTGCGCAGCTTCGTCGACCAGGTAGTGGCGGAGCTTGGCGCCGGCCAGGCCTGAACGCCACGCTGGCGGGTGAGGCGCCACCGCCCTGCCCGCTCACGCGCACAGGGCGGTGGCCGGGTTTCAGCGCACCCCGGTGCTGCGCAGCGCCGAGGGGGTGAAGTCGGCCGGCGAGGCCTTGAGGTCGAACTGCACGAAGGTCTTCTCCTCGTTGCTCAGGCCGGTGACGATGTAGCGCCCGGCGATCAGGTCGTCGAGTTCCTCGAAAGCGTAGGCCGGCACTTCGCGCTGGTAGTAGGGCATCAGCATGGCGCGGCCGACCCGCCACAGCTGGCCGCGGCCGTCGTAGAGGTCGGACATCGCGATCTGCCAGCTGTCCTCGTCGAGGTAGAAGCGGCGCTTGGCGTAGATGTTGCGCTCGCCGCTCTTCAGCGTCGCCTCCACCACCCACACCCGGTGCAGTTCGTAGCGCGCCAGCTCCGGGTTGGTGTGGCCGGCCTTGAGGATGTCGGCGTACTTCACCGTCGGCGCGGCCAGGCGGAAGTTGTTGTAGGGGATGTACAGCTCCTTCTTGCCGATCAGCTTCCAGTCGTAACGGTCCGGCGCGCCGTTGTACATGTCGAAGTTGTCCGAGGTGCGCAGGCCGTCGGCGGCGGTGCCGGGGCCGTCGTAGGCCACCTGCGGGGCGCGGCGCACGCGGCGCTGGCCGGCGTTGTAGATCCAGGCCATGCGCGGCTGCTTCACCTGGTCGAGGAAGTCGTGCACCAGCAGCACGTTGCCGGCCAGGCGCGCCGGCGCGGTGATCTGCTGCTTGAAGTACAGCAGCGCGTTGGCGGCGGTGTCCGCCGGCAGGTCGGGCATCTTGTCGGGGAAGGCCACCTCGTCCTCGAAGTTGACCAGGCTGTAGCTGCCGTTGACCTGCGGCGCGGCCTGCACGTACAGGCGCCGCAGGTTGCCGCCGCGGTAGCGGGTGATGTGGTTCCACACCACTTCCAGGCCGTCGTGGGGGATGGGGAAGGCGTAGTAGCGGCTGTCGGTGAAGCCTTCCAGGCCGTTGCCGCTGGGGATCAGGCGGGTCTTCCGGGCGCTGACCTTCGCTGCCGCGTAGATCGCCTCGGGCACCGCGTTGGAGCGGTGGCTGGTGTACACCGGCATGCGGTAGCTGTCCGGGTAGCGCTGGAACATCGCCAGCTGCCCCTCGGACAGGCGCGCGCGGTACTGCTCGAGGTTCTTCGCGGTGATGGTGAACAGCGGCTGCTCGCCGGCGTAGGGGTCGCCGAGGAAGCCATTGGCGGTCACCGGCGCGGCGTCGGGCTTGAGGCCGCCGGTCCAGGCCGGGATGCTGCCGTCGGCGTTGCCGGCCTTCTCCGCGCCCAGCGGCGTCAGCGAAGTGCCGAGCTTGGCCAGCTCGTCCGGCGTGGCCGCCGCCAGCGCGTGGCCCGCCAGCAGGCTCAGGACCAGGGCGATGCCGTGCAACTGTATCTTGGGCTTGTTCATGCAGGCTCCCTCCTCAGAAGTTCACGCCGAAGCTGAGCGCGACGAAGTCGCGGTCGCTGATGGTGTTGTAATCGCCGCCGAAGAAGTTGGTGTAGGAAAGGCTGGCGGTGTAGGTGTTCTGGTAGTCGGCGTCCAGGCCGATGCTGGCGGCCTTGCTGCCCTCGTTGAACACCGGGCCGTAGCCGTCGACGTCGTGGGACCAGGCCAGGTTGGGCTTGAGGTTGATGCCGGCGACGACGTTGGGGTAGTCCCAGATGGCTCGCGCGCGGTAGCCCCAAGACGAAGAGGTGTAGAAGCCGTGGCTGCCGTAGCGGCTGGCCGCCGCCGGGTTCTCCGGCACGCCGTAAACGGCGTCGCGGCCGTAGCGCTCGCCGACGTCGTCGGTCATGCCGCCGACGTAGGTCAGGCCCAACTCGCCCACCAGGGTCAGGCGCTCGGCGCCCATCACCTGGTCGAAGAACTGGGTGAAGGTGGTTTGCGCCTGGGTGACTTCCTTGCGGATGTAGCCGTGGCTGACCTGCCCGGCCGCCCCCAGCGCGCCGGCCACGCCGCCGCTGGCGAAGCCGCCGGCCACGGTGGTGGCCAGCAGCGGGGTGAGGTCGGTGGTGTTGGTCTGCAGCGGCATGTTCGGCCGGTAGCTGATCTCGCCGCTCCAGGCGGTGCCGGTGGGCAGCGTGGTGGAGAAGCTCAGGCCGTACAGGCGGATGTCCTCGGGGTATTCGAGGAAGTAGCTGCCGCGGCCGAGCAGGATCGGCTGGGCCAGCGCCGCGGTGGCCGGGCTGGAAAGCGCCAGCAGGGCATTGCCGATGTCGCCGCGGTTGGCGTTCTGCATGCTGACGATGGGCGTGCGGCTGTGGTAGTTCATGAAGTAGGCGCCGTACTCGGTGTTGTCGCCCAGCCAGCGCAGGGCCAGGCCCCACTGCCCGGAGTCGCGCGCGTCGCGGTCGGCGCCGCGCGGCACCATCAGGCCCTCGGGGGTGACGGTGACGCCCAGGGAGTTGAGCACGGCCTTGGTCGCCGGCGCGTTGAGGCCGGCGACCGAGGCCGGGTCGAGGATGTTGTAGTTGTTCCGGCAGCCGTCGGCGGCCACGTCGGTGGTGGAGAAGAAGGTGCCGCAGTTGTCGATGACGGTCTGGTCCCACTCCAGCTGGTAGAAGGCTTCCATCGACAGCTGGTCGGTCAGGCCCTGGGAGATGAAGGCCATGTTCACCGGGATCAGACCTTCCTTGATCTCGGCGCCGGGGCGGCGGAAGGCGGCGACGTCGATGGGGTTGATGCTGTTGATCGAGTTGAGGATGAAGGTGCTCTCGCCCCAGCTCACCACCTGCTTGCCCAGGCGCACGCTGCCGGGCTTCTCGGCGATGCTGTAGTTGTAGTAGCCGAAGGCGTCGAGCAGCTGGAAGCCGGAGGACTTGGCGCCCTCCTTGCGGCCGTGGTCGTCGATGTCCTTCCACTGGCGGCTTTCGTCCTTGAGCTCGAAGTCGTACCAGTACTTGCCGCGGGTGAAGACGCCGAAGTCGCCGTACTTCAGCTCCAGGTCGTGGATGCCCTTGAAGATCTTCGAGAAGGTCTCGCCCTTTTTGAAGTTCAGCCGGCCGTCGTCGTTGGTCTGGGTGAAGCCGTGGCCGCCGTTGGCCGCGCCGATCAGGTCCTGCTTGGGACTCTGGGTGCTCCAGCTGGCGCCGATGGACAGCGAGGAGTCGAACTGCCCCTGGATCTCGCCGATGTTGAAATTGACCGCCGAGGCCTCGGCACTGACGCCGACGCCCACCACCACCGCCAGTATCTTCGGGCTGAAGCCGGCGAACCTTATTGTTCTTATCATTTGGCGCTCCTTGATGGATGACTCGATCCACGTCCGCCGCGGCCCGGCCGCGGCGGGGTTGGCATGTGCCGCGCGGCCCGCCGGGCCGGCGCGAACCCCTCCCCTCAACCGCCGGTGGCAGCGGCGATCAGGGCGTCGGCCAGTTCGCCGTAGGGGGCGAACATGGCGCGTACCAGGTCGTCTTGGCCGCGCTCGACCACCGAGCGCAGGTTGGAGAATTCGAGGAAGCCTTCATGGCCGTGGTGGCGCCCGCTGCCGCTCTTGCCGATGCCACCGAACGGCAGGCTGGGCACCGCGGCCTGCAGCGCCGCGCAGTTGATGCAGGCGCCGCCGGAAACGGTGCGGCCGAGCACCCGGTGGGCGCTGGCCGGGTGGGCCGAGAACACGTAGATGCCCAGCGGCCGCTCGTGGGCGTTGACGTAGGCGATGGCCTGGTCCAGCTCGCGGTAGGTCAGCACCGGCAGGATCGGGCCGAAGATCTCCCGCTGCATCAGCTGCATGCCGTCGTCCACGTCCAGGGCCAGGGTGAAGGGCAGGCGCCGCGCCTGCGGCTGTGCCTCGCCGCCGAACTGCACCAGGCTGGCGCCCCTGGCGCGGGCGTCGTCGAGGTAGCCAAGCAGACGCTGCAGGTGCCGCGCGTTGATGATGCCGGTGGTGTCGGCGCGGCTGGCATAGCCCGGCAGGCGGCTGTCCAGCAAGGCGCCGACCATCTGGACGAAGCGCTCGCGGTCGTCCTCGTGGACCAGCACGTAGTCCACGGTCACGCACATCTGCCCGTTCTTGATGGTCTTGCAGCCGACGATCTGCTCCACCGCGGCTTCGTCCAGGCCGCCGGGGGCGATGATCGCCGGGCACTTGCCGCCCAGCTCCAGGGTCACCGGCACCAGGCTGTGCGCCGCGGCCACCGCCACCTGGCGGCCGACCTCGGTGCTGCCGGTGTACATCAGGTGGTCCCAGGGCTGTTCGGCGAAGGCCCGGGCCAGGTCGAGGCCGCCGGCCACGGCGGTGAGCTGCTCGGCGTCGAAGTGGCTGGCGAGCATCTCCAGCAGCAGTTCGCTGCAGGCCGGGGCCAGGTCGGAAGGCTTGACGATCACCCGGTTGCCGGCGGCGAGCATCTCCACCACCGGCCCCAGGCCGATGTCGAAGGGGAAGTTCCACGGCGCCATGTTGCCGATCACGCCCTTGGGCTGCGGCTGCACATAGGCGTTGGCGCTGCCGTACAGGGCCGGGTCCAGGGCCCGCGCCTGGGGCTTCATCCAGCTCACCAGGTGCTCGGCGGCGTACTGCGCGCGCCCCGCCACGCCCAGGCATTCCACCAGGTCGGCGAACTGCTTCGGGTGGCTGCCGAAGTCGCTGGCGATGGCCTCCTGGATGCGCGTGCGGTTGGCCAGCAGCATGTTCGCCAGGGTGCCGAGCAGCGCCAGGCGCTGGGCCAGGCTGGGCATCGGCTCGGCGAGGAAGGCGCGGCGCTGGGCGGCGAGCAGCCGCTGCAGTTCGGCGATCTGAGCCGCGTCGCCGGCGCCGGGGGTTTCACGTTCGATAAAGGCCATGGTCGTTCCTTCGCAGTCTGGTAGCGGGCCCGGCTGTGGCGCCGGCCCTGGTCATCGTCACGGGAAGCTGCAGCGGCGCGGCTCAGGTGCCGGGTTGCAGGGCCTCCCCGGCCGGCGTGGCGCGGTGGAACTTCAGGTTGCGCTGGGCCAGGCGACCGAAACGCATGTCCAGCAGGTCGCCCAGATAGCTCTGCTTCTGCCGCCAGGGCGCGCCCGGGCCCTGCTTGGGGAACAGCGGCGCGGCGCGCAGGATGTAGCCGGACTGCAGGTCCAGCAGCGGCGCGGCGGGCATCCGCGGGTCGTCCGCCTGGGCTACGCAGTGGCTGTAGCCCTTGCGCGCCATGTAGCGCAGCAGGCGGCAGACGTAGAGGGAGGCGAGGTCCGCGCGCAGCGTCCAGGACAGGTGGGTGTAGCCGACGCAGACCGCCGCGTTGGGCAGCCCGGACATCATCAGGCCCTTGTAGCTGTAGGTGTCGCCCACCGCGACCGGGCGCCCGTCGACCTCGAAGCGGATGCCGCCGCAAGGCACCAGCTCCAGGCCGGTGGCGGCGACCAGGATGTCCGCCGCCAGCTCCTGGCCCGAGGCCAGGCGCACGCCGTGCTCGCTGAAACCCTCGATGCGGTCGGTGACGATGGAGGCGCTGCCCTTGCGCAGGGCGCGGAACAGGTCGCCGTTGGGCACCAGGCACAGGCGCTGGTCCCAGGGCTGGTAGCTGGGCGCGAAGTGCGGGTCGAGGGGAAAGCCCTCGCCCAGGTAGCGGCGCATGCCGCCGCGGATCAGGCGCTTGGCCAGGTTCGGGCGGTGCCGGCAGAGGCGGTAGAGGAACATGCTCAGCAGCACGTTCTTGGCGCGCACCAGCTTGTGCGCCAGCTTCTCCGGCAGCAGCTTGCGCAGAACATCGGCCAGCGCGTCGGCGTCCGGCAGCGACAGTACGTAGGACGGCGAGCGCTGCAGCATGGTGACGTGAGCCGCCTCGCCGGCCAGGCTCGGCACCAGGGTCACGGCGGTGGCGCCGCTGCCCACCACGACGATGCGCTTGCCCTGGTAGTCGAGGTCCTGCGGCCATTGCTGGGGGTGCACCAGGCGCCCCTTGAAGCGCTCGATGCCGGGGAACGCCGGCAGGTGGCCGGCGTCGTAGCGGTAGTAGCCGCTGCACAGGTAGAGGAAGTTGCAGGTGAAGCCGCGCAGCTGGCCGCCCACCTCGACCTGCAGCTGCCACAGCGCATGCTGCGACGACCAGGCCGCCGAGACGATGCGGTGGCCGAAGCGGATGTGCCGGTCGATGCCGAACTCCCGCGCGGTGTCGCGGATGTATTCGAGGATGCTGGCGCCGTCGGCGATGGCCTTGCCGGCCTTCCAGGGGCGGAAGGCATAGCCGAGGGTGAACATGTCCGAGTCCGAGCGCACGCCGGGGTAGCGGAACAGGTCCCAGGTGCCGCCGATGGATTCGCGCGCCTCCAGGATCGCCAGGCTGCGCTCCGGACAACGCGTCTTCAGGTGGTAGCCGGCGCCTATGCCGGACAGCCCGGCGCCCACCACCAGTACATCGAAATGCTCGACCGACATCTGGATCTCCACGCTGTTGTCGTACCCCCGGCGCTGCCGGACGATGCTTTTTTATGCGGTGAAGCGTCGCTAAGATGCAAAAACTCAGGCGCCTGCTTTAAGGTAGGCACCTTAAAACCGAATCTAAGGTGAACACCTTACAATGTCAACCGCCGAACAGGTGAAGCCCATGAAGCGCCAGAACACCCGGGAGCGCATCCTGGTCACGTGCCGCAAGCTGTTCAACACCAGCGGCGTGGCCGCCGTGACCACCGCGGCCATCGCCGAGGCGGTGGGCATCAACGAGGGCAACCTGTACTACTACTTCAAGAAGAAGGCCGACATCGTCAGCGAGCTGTTCGAGCAGTTCGCCGCCGAGCAGCTGCGCGTGGCCTCGCAGCAGGACGACCTGCACCTGTGGTTCCAGCTGATGTGGGAATGGCGCTTCTTCTACCGCGACAGCATGACCCTGTTCGCCCTCGACCCCAGCCTGCGCCCGCGCCTGCAGACGCTCTCCGACGAGGTCCAGGCCCACGGCCGCGCCAAGCTGCTGGCGATGATCGGCAGCGGGCGCATGAACCTGCGCGAGGAACAGGTGGAGGCGCTGCTGGAGAACGCCTGGATCGTCTCCACCTACTGGATCGAATACCTGCACTCGCGGCACGGCATCGTGCGCGTCACCCGCAAGCACCTGAACTGGGGCTACAACCAGATGGCGGCGCTGTTCGAGCCCTACCTGGTGCGCTCGCGCGACGTCCGCGCGGCCGCCGGCGAGCAGGCCGAGTGACGCGCGGGGCCGCTCGCCGGCCCCGCGCCCGGCGTCTCAGTCCGCCGCCTCGACCTTGTCCATGCGCGCCCGCATGATCCGCTGCATCAGCCGCGGCGACAGGCGCTGCAGCAGCCAGCCGACGCCCACCTCGCTGCGCGGGGTGACGCAGAACAGCCGCCCCTTGCTGATGTCCGTGAGCACGTCCGCCGCCACCCGGTCGGGCGACACGCCGCGCCGCGCGTAGTACTCGACGGCCCGCGACTGCCGCTGCTCGGCGCCGGCCCCGCGCATGCGGGTGTTGCGGATGATGGCGGTGTCGATGGTGCCCGGGCAGAGGATGGTGACGTCGACGTTGCGCCCGGCCAGTTCCGCCGCCAGCGACTGCGACAGCCCGACCACCGCGTGCTTGGAGGCGCAGTAGGGCGCGGTGCGCGGCATCGGGATCAGCCCGGCGCCGGAGGCGGTGTTGACGATGTGCCCGCGCCCGGGCTGCGCCAGCATGCGCGGCAGGAAGGCGTGGATGCCGTGCACCACGCCCATCAGGTTGACCTCGAAGACCCAGCGCCAGTCGGCCAGCTCGGTGTCCTCCACCCGCCCGGCATGGCCGACGCCGGCATTGTTGAACAGCAGGTCCACCCTGCCCTCGCGGGCATACACGCGCTCGGCGAAGGTCGCCAGCGCCGCGGCGTCGGTGACGTCCAGCGCCTCGCCGGCGGCATTGGGCAACCCCTCGGCGACGCGCTGCGCCGCCGCGCCATCGACGTCGGTGCAGTACACCCGGGCGCCCAGCGCGCCCAGATGCTGGGCAATGGCCCGGCCGATACCCGAGCCGGCGCCGGTGACCACGGCGATCTTGTTGTTGTAATAGCTGGCCAGTTTCGACAACGCGGCATCCTCCTCAGGATCGTTCGCCATACGGCGCCGCTGCGCACCCGGGCCATGCGCAAAGGCACGGCGGACGGCGCAGCGGGCCCCACGCCTAAGGTGATTACCTTAAAAAGTGCAAGAGGTCAAACCCGCCGCAGCTCGCCGCGGTTGTCGTACTGGTCGACCTTGGCGATCGCCCGGCTGATGGCCGGGGTGGTGTACGTGCCTGCCGATGGGAAGCGCTGATCACAGTCTTGCCGACTACGCCGAGGCGCTTTTCGTAGGATGGGTTGAGCCTTGGCGAAACCCATGCGGCCGTGGCGATGGGTATCGCTTCGCTCAACCCATCCTACGACGCGCCAGGGTTGACCTGGGCACACGGCCATGGCCTCGACGTATCGGCGGATAACCGCGAACGGTTATTCGCCCTACGCTCCCGGGAAGCTCCGTCGCAGAAGCAGCTGTCTTGCCGGCTGCGCCGAAACGCTTTTCGTAGGATGGGTTGAGCCTTGGCGAAACCCATGCTGCCGTGGCGATGGGTATCGCTTCGCTCACCCCATCCTACGACGCTCCAGGGTTGGCCTGGGCACACGGCCATGGCCTCGGTGTATCGGCGGATAACCGCGAACGGTTATTCGCCCTACGCTCCCGGGAAGCTCCGTCGCAGAAGCAGCTGTCTTGCCGGCTGCGCCGAAACGCTTTTCGTAGGATGGGTTGAGCCTTGGCGAAACCCATGCGGCCGTGGCGATGGGTATCGCTTCGCTCAACGCCATCCTCCGACGCTCCAGGGTTGGCCTGGGCACACAGCCATGGCCTCGGCGTATCGGCGGATAACCGCGAACGGTTATTCGCCCTACGCTCCCGGGAACCTCCGTCGTAGGAGCGGACCTTGTCCGCGATAGCCGGACGTCCCGGCGCGGTTCGCGGATGAGATCCGCTCCTACACTGCCCACCCTCGCCATTCCAATGTAGGAGCGCGCCCTGCGCGCGAAATCGCGGGCAGGGCCCGCTCCTACAGGTTACCGGGAAGCATGGTATGCCTCCCCCGCGGCTAGCCGATCACAGGGTGAAGACGATGCGCTCGGCGGCGCTGCGCTGCCAGGCCGACTCGACCTCGCTCAGCGGCACCGCCTCGGCGTCCACCTTCAGCCCGGCCGGCTCAATGGCCCGCAGCAACTGGCCGATCACCTGCACCAGGCCTTCGTTGGACACGCTGCCCAGGCCGCTGCCGAGCAGTTCCAGGCCGGAGCTGCGCAGCGCGCCGGCGTTCAGCGGCAGGCTCGCCCCTGCGAGCGAGCCGATGTTGACGAAGCGCAGGCGCGGCGAGGCCTCGCCGCTGCCGTGGCTGGCCGCGGCGTCGAGGATGCAGGCCGCCGGCGGGCCCCACAGGTAGTCCAGCACCACGTCGATGCCGCGGCCCTGGATTTCTTCGCGCAACTCGGCGGTCAGCTGCTCGGCCGGCTGGTCCAGGCGGATGAAGTGGTCCGCGCCCAGGGCGCGCAGCTCCGCCTCCACCGCCGGGTTGCGCGCGGTGGCGACCACCCGCGAGGCACCCAGGTGCCTGGCCACCTGGATGGCCAGGCGCCCGGAGGTGCCGGCGGCGCCGTTGACCAGCACGCTTTCGCCGGGCTTGAAGTGCGCGCGTTCCTGCAAGGCCGCCCAGGACGACATGCCGGGGTTGGCGATGGCCGCGGCGGTGATGTCGTCGATGCCGTCGGGCACCGCCACGCAGTAGCGCGCGTCCACCGCCACGGTCTCGGCCATGGCGCCGTGGGGCGCGCGGGGGAAGGCGAAGTACACGCGGGTGCCGTCTTCCAGCAGGCCCACGCCGTCGACGCCGGGCACCGCCGGCAGGCTCCGGGGGCTGCTGTAGTGCTTGCCGCTGGCCTGGGCGCGCACCAGTTGGCTGAGCGCGGCGGCGCGCACGCGCACCAGCACCTCGCCGGCGGCGGCTGGCTGCGCCTCGAACTCGCCGTAGCGCGGCGGCTGGTCGAAGGCATGGACGATGGCGGCTTTCATGGGTTTCTACTCCGGTGGGTCAGGGGAATCGGGATGCCGGCTTCAGGCGTGCCAGCAGCGGTACCAGCCGTCCTGCTCGTCGATGCGCAGCTCGGTCTGGTAGAGGTCGGACAACCGGGCGCTGGTCAGCACCTCGGCCTTGGGCCCGTCGACGACGATGCGGCCCTTGTCCAGCAGCACCACGCGCTCGATCTCGGGGATGACCTCGTCGATGTGGTGGGTGGTGATGATCATGGCGTGCGCCTCGCCGCAGAAGCGCCGCAGCAGCTTGAGCATGCCCAGGCTGGCGCCCATGTCCAGACCGTTGGCCGGCTCGTCGAGGATCAGCGCGCGCGGCCGGTGGACCAGCGCGCGGGCCAGCAGCAGGCGGCGCTTCTGCCCGGTGGACAGGCGCTGGAACATGGTCCGCTCGTGGCCGGCCATCTCCACCACCGCCAGCAGCGCGCGGGCCTGCTCCAGTTGCTCGTCGCTGGGCTGCAGGTGGCCGTGGGCACCGATCGAGCCGAAGAAGCCGGAGACCACCACGTCCAGGGCCTGGGTGTAGGGCGTGTAGTCGTCCTGCAGGTCCTGGGAGATGAAGCCGATGCGGCTGCGCAGGTCCCAGAGGTTGACGGTGTCGCTGCCGAACAGCCGCAGGTGGCTGCCCTCGCGCTCCACCGGGTACAGCTCGCGGCTGATCAGCTTGAGCAGGGTGCTCTTGCCGGCGCCGTTGGGGCCGAGGATGGCGACCTTCTCGCCATCGCCGATGTGCAGGGAAAAGCCGTCGAGCACGCGGGTCTGCTGCTGGAAGGCGGTGACGTTGTGGATGTCGATCATGAAGGGTTCGTCGTCGCGGGCGTGGGAATGCCGATACTACATCAGGTGGCACCGGGCGGCGCCGGCTCGTGACCGGCGCCGCCCAGGCCCTGCGCGAGGGAAGGAACATCGGCCGGCGCGGATGGCGCCGGCGATGGCATGCGCATCCCGCGCATGACGCGGACGAAGCCGGGACGGTCGGCCCGGCTCCATCCTGCCGACATCCTGTCGGCGGTAACGGCCAGCGGTTTCAGGCCACGTCTCCGGCCTGCCCGAGCGGCGCCTTGCGCCGCAGCGGCGCGGTCTCGCGCAGCAGGCTGGCGGCGGCAAGGCCGAGCACCACACCGCCCAGGGCCAGGTAGAGGGTGTACTGGATGCCGTGGTGCTGGGCGATGTAGCCGGCCAGGGCCGGCGCCACGCCGCCGCCGAACACTTCGCCGATGCCCACCACCAGGCCGGTGGCGGTGGACACCAGGGGCAGCGGCACCGATTCGCCGGTGAGCGGGCCGACGGTCATGCAGATCATGCTGAAGTTGAAGAAGGTGGTGAGGAACAGCAGCGCGAACAGCGTCAGCGGCTCGGCCCCGGTGTGCATCAGCAGCCAGATGCAGGCGCCGGTGGCGACGAAGCTGCCCAGCACCACCGGCTTGCGTCCCAGGCGGTCGGAAAGCCCCGGCAGCACCAGCTGGCCGATGAAGCCGCCCAGGCCGATGGCGGACATGACGAAGCCCATCTGCTGCACGCCCAGGTGCAGGTAGTCGGTGAGGTAGTTGGGCATCATCACGCTGAGCACGAACAGGCTGGTGAGCATGCAGAACATGCCGAGGATGTTCAGCAGCACGTTGCGGTAGCGCAGCGCATCCAGCCAGCGGCCCTGTTCCTGGGGCGCCTCGGCGGCCGCCGGCGCGCGGGTTTCGCGCAGGCGGCGGTACAGGAACCAGGCGAGCAGGAAGCCGGGCAGCGACACCACCACGAACACCCAGCGCCAGGACGGCAGCACCAGCAGCAGCTGGGTGGCGAGGATCGGCGCCAGGCCCAGGCCGAGGATCGGGAAGAAGGCCTGCTGGATGCCGATGTTCAGCCCGCGCCGCGACGGGTGCGAGGACTCCGCGGTGGCGGCGATGGCGGTGGGCGTGAAGGCGCCCTCGGAGACGCCCATCACCGCGCGGATCAGCAGCAGCGCGGCGACGCCGTTGGCCAGCCCGGACAGCCCGGCCAGCAGGGAGAACAGCAGCACCGCGGGGAT
This sequence comes from Pseudomonas sp. M1, assembly GCF_022760135.1. Taxonomy (NCBI): domain Bacteria; kingdom Pseudomonadati; phylum Pseudomonadota; class Gammaproteobacteria; order Pseudomonadales; family Pseudomonadaceae; genus Pseudomonas; species Pseudomonas sp. M1. The sequence continues at coordinate 2,683,105 of NZ_CP094343.1, read as the reverse complement.
CAGCACCTTGCGCCGGCCGATGCGGTCGGACAGCCGGCCCATGAAGATCGAGGAAATCCCCCAGGCGATGGCGAGGACCGCCGAGATGTTGCCCAGGTCCTGATAGTCCAGGTGCAGCTCGCTCATCATCACCGGGAACAGCGGCAGGATGATGAAGCGGTCCAGGCCGACCAGGCCGAAGCCCAGGGCGAGCATGGCCACGGCCGTGTATTCGTAGCGCGCATTCCACTTGTTGTCGTTGTTGTGCATGGCATGGGTACTCGGGACGTTGGCGGGCGGTCAGAAGTAGAACAGCGCTTCGACCATGGTGGAGAGTTGCGAGCGGTCGCGGCCGTTGCCGTAGGGGCGGTCGTGGTCGCGGGGGTCGAACCAGTCGTAGCGCAGCTCCGGGCGCAGCGAGAGGTTGCCGGTCACGTCCCAGCGCAGGCCGGTGGTGAGGGCGTTGTAGTCGCCGCGGGCGGTGCTGGTGGGGAACAGGATGAAGCCGTCCGGGTCGCTGAAATGCTCGCCGCGCAGGGAGAAGGACAGGTCCGGGCGGTACTGGTAGGTGACTACCGCATTGGCGCCCCACCAGCGGGCGCCGTCGAAGCCGGGGCCGTTCACCACGTCCACGGTGGAGGCCTTGCCGTCGCCGGCCTGGTGGCCGTAGACCAGCTCGGCGCCCATGGACCAGCGCTCGTCGAACCTGTGCCAGCCGTTGAGCGAGTGCTGCTGCTTGAGCTGGCCGCTGTCGGCGACCAGCCGCGCGGTCGGCGCCTGCACGTCGGAGAAGCTGTCGTTCTGCTCGTCGCCGACGATGAACTCGTAGTCGAGCCAGGTGTTCATGTCCGGCGCGCGCCAGCGCAGGGCGCCCATCAGCGACTTGCCGTCGTTGTTGTCGCGCAGGTTGTTCCAGCCCTGCACCACGCCCAGCTCCAGGCCGAGGATGCCGCTGTCGTCGTTGAGCAGGCGGGTGCCGACCAGCACCCCGGAGACGGTGCCCGGCTCGCTGACGAAGGCGTAGGTCTTGCTGGCGAAGGGGTTGCGGGCCTGGCGGATGTTCGGCGGGATCTCGTAGCCCATTGCCGGGCCGAACACCCCGGCCATGAAGTTGAAGCCCGGGCCGTAGGGCACGTAGGCGGTGGCGGCGATGTTGGGGATGGCGAGGAAGCGGTCCTTGTCCTTCTGCGCCTTGGCGGCGTCGTCTTCGTTCATGTTCCAGTGCATGTCCCAGCCGAAGGTCCGGGCGAACTGGGCGTTGCGCCCGTAGTTGGCCTCGAAGGTGAAACCGAAGGCGAAGTCCTCCGGCTTGGGCCCCGGCAACGGGGTGATGCGCGGCACGAAGGTGCCCTTGAGCGCCTTGTCGACGAACAGGTGCAGGCTGCCCCACTCCAGGCCCTCGTCGGACATGCCGGTGAGCGGCAGGTTGCTCAGGCCGTCCTCGCGTTCGTCGTGGGTGGAGCGGTTGTTGCGCGCGTAGGCGATGTCCAGCAGGCCGGAAACCGTAATGCCGTAGTCGCGCTCCAGGCTGTCGCCGAAGAGGCCCTTGAACAGAGCGCCCTCCCCCGGCGCCGGCGCCGGCGCCTCGGCGGCATGACATTCGACGATCGCCAGGGCGGCCAGGACCGCACCAAGCGTTTTCACCTTGATGTTGAGCATGCTTCTGTCTCTTGTTGTTGTTTTCAGAGGGGTGCCGCGGGGAGTGCCCCGCGGCAGAAGGGACCTAGACCTGGGCGGCGAGCGGCCGCCGCGCCTCGCGCAGCGCGCCGCCCTGGCCTGGCTGCAACGCCAGGTCGCGGCGCAGCGCGTCGAGCAGTTGCGGCAGTTCGCTGGCGTGGCCGATGCCGCCGTAGATGTAGAAGTCCGGGCGCACCAGCACGGCTTGCAGCCCGGCGGCGCGGAGGAACTGGTGGTACTTGCCGGACAGGTCGCGGCAGGTGCCTGGCGCGCCGTCCTCGCTCAGGCGCACGGCCTTCACTTCCAGCTGTTCGAGCAGCGCCTTGTGCGCCTCGTCCAGCCCGGCCAGCGGGTCGTCACCGATGCTCAGCAGGTGGAAGCCGCGGCCGAAGGCGTCGTCGTAGCGCTGGCGGCGCTCGTCGCGCTCGATCTCGCCGTGTACGCCCAGGCAGCCGGCCGGGCCCAGGGCGCGGCCGTTGCGTTCGTCCTTGTGCACCACGCCGTCGACCAGGCCGGGGAACGGCGGCAGCGGCGGCACCTGGCCGGAAAGGAAGGCGGCATCGCGCTCGGCGGCCTTCTGCGGGTCGGCCACGCAGACCACCTTGCCCATTTCCACCGAGGCGTCGATCACCGCGCGGATCTGCGGCTTGCGCTCCAGGGTGTAGCTGTCCAGCAGTTGCTCCGAGCAGATGCCGCGGAAGATCAGGTCCAGGCGCCAGGACAGGTTCCAGGCGTCGCGGATGCCCGAGCACATGCCCTGGCCCATGAACGGCGGCATCAGGTGCGCGGCGTCGCCGGCCAGCAGCACGCGGCCGTGGCGCCAGGTCTGGGCGATGCGCGAGCGGAACTGGTAGACGGCGTGGCGCACCAGGCTGGCGGTGTCCGGGGTGACCCAGGGCGCCAGCAGTTCCCAGACCTTCTCGGTGCTCTGCAGGTCCTCGATGCTCTCGTGGGGCAGGCGCATGAATTCCCAGCGGCGGTAGCCGGGGCCGCCGGGGACCATGGTGGTCGGCCGCGCCGGGTTGCACCACTGGCCGATGTCCGGCACGTCCAGCTCGACGCCGGGCTTGGGCTGCAGGTCGACCACCAGCCAGTCTTCCTGGAAGCCCAGGTCCTGCCAGTCGATGCCGCACTCGCGGCGCACCGCGCTGTTGGCGCCGTCGGCGCCGATCACGTAGCGGGCGCGCACGCTGCGCTGCTCGGTGGCCTGCGCCGCGTCGCCGCGCTGGGTGCGTTGCATGCGCAGCTCGCAACCCTGCGCGTCCTGGCTCAGCCCCAGCACTTCCCAGCCCTGGTGGACCTCGACGTTGGCGATGGCCTTGGCCCGACGGTCGAGGATGGCCTCCAGGCCCGGCTGGTTGAACAGGTAGCCGAAGGGGCCATCGCTGATCGACTCGGCCGACCAGTCGATTTCCACCAGCACCTTCCAGTCGGCGTTGAACCACTGGTAGCAGGCCGAGGGCTGGGAAATCTCCTGCAGTTCCTCTTCCAGGCCCATCATGCGGAATACGCGGCGGATCTCGTGGTCGTGGAACACCGCGCGCGGCAGCGGGTAGAGGGACTGCCAGCGCTCGTACACGGCGACGCTGTAGCCCATCTTGCCGAGGAGGATGGCGAGGGTCTGGCCGACCGGGCCGTAACCGACGATGGCTACGTCATGGATCTTGTTTTCGTTCATCTGTGCTGACCTGAAACCGTGTGGGTTTTGGGCAAGCCGCTCCCCGCCTCCCTGCGCGGCAGGAAAGTGTTCGGGACGAGGGCGCGGCCTGCGTCGCTGGGGGCGCTAGCTTTTGGCCGGCGCGCTGTCCGTCTCGGTGTTGAGGACGAAGTACTCGGGGACGCTGGGGCCCCAGAGGTACAGCGAGTTCTCGGGCGGGAAGTCGCCGGCCGGCCACTGGCTGCCGGCGTCGATGAAGTCCATGTCCGCCGAGTACTCGCAGAACGAGCCCCAGGGGTCGCGGACGTAGTGGAAGTAGTTGGAGCCCAGGCAGTGCCGCCCGGTGCCCCAGCCCTCGCGGTAGCCGGCGTTGGCCATCTGCTCGGCGCCGTTGCCGACCTCGTCGACGCCGTCGACCTCCCAGGCGGCATGGTGGAAGCCCTTGGCGCCGCTCTTGCAGAAGGCCACCAGGTGGTGGTCGCAGCCGTGCGGGGCGTGGGTGAAGGCGATGATGTCCTGGGAATGGTCGGACAGGCGCAGGCCCAGGGCCCGCTCGTAGAAGGTGACGGCCTGGGGCACGTCGGGGCTGAACAGCAGCACGTGGGACAGCCGCCGCGGGCGTACCCGGGCCACTTCGTCGCGGGTGCCGACGCCGCGCACGGCGGGCTGCGCCGGCGCCGCGGCGCGCTTGCTGTCGGGCATGTGCTTGGCGCCGACCCTGACCTGCAGCAGGTTGCCGTCGGGGTCGCGGAACCAGAAGCCCTCGCCGTCGCCGGCCTCGAAGCGCGCGCCGGCGACCTCGGCCTGCTGACGCAGGGCGTCATAGTCCTCGGCGAAGCAGTTGAAGCTCAGGTAGGCCAGGCTCTTGCGCGGGCCCTGCAGCATCCGCGCCCAGCGGTGGCCGTCGGCGGCGCGCAGTTCCAGGGCGTCCGCGGTTTCGCCGACGTCCAGGCCGAAGCTGGCGAAGAAGGTCCGCGCCTCGGCCAGCGAGGGCACGAACAGCGCGTAATGATCGATCGAATGCACACTGCGGGGAGTGACAGTCATGATCGCCTCCGTTTGTTGTTCTTGTCGTCGAAGCCTCGGAGCGGGAGGCTTCGATCTGGCCGGGAATGCCCGGGGTCAGGCTTCGTCCAGCACCGGGTTGACCAGGGTGCCGATGCCTTCGATGGACACTTCCACCACGTCGCCGGCCTTCAGGTAGACCTTCGGGTCCATGCCGAAGCCAACGCCGGCCGGGGTGCCGCTGACGATCACGTCGCCCGCTTCGAGGGTCACCGCCTCGCTCAGGGTGGAGATGATGGTGGCCACGTCGAACAGCATGTCCTCGGTGTTGGCCGATTGCACCACCTTGCCGTTGACGCGGGTCTGCAGCAGCAGGCCCTTGCCGCCGGCCGGCAGTTCGTCGGCGGTCACCAGGTCCGGGCCGAAGGCGCCGGTGTCGTCGAAGTTCTTGCCCACGGTCCACTGCGGCGACTTGAACTGGTACTCGCGCACCGAGCCCTCGTTGAACAGCGCATAGCCGGCCACGTGCTGCAGCGCCTGCTCCTTGGCAATGTGCCGGCCGCCGCTCTTGAGCACCACGGCCATCTCGCCCTCGTAGTCCAGGGTGTCGGAGACGCGCGGGCGGATCAGCGGCTGGTTGTGCGCGATGAGGCTGCTGTTGAAGCGCGGGAACAGCGTCGGGTAGTCCGGCTGGGCGTAGGGCGATTCCTTGGTGTGGTCGGCGTAGTTCAGGCCAACGCAGACGATCTTGCCGGGCTTCTTCATCAGCGGCAGGTAGTCCTGCTCGCCGATCTCCACCAGCGGCCCCTGCGCCTCGGCGCCGTAGGTGGCCAGGTCCACACCGCGCTCCAGCAGCGACTCCAGGGTTTCCTCGCCGAGAACCCTGACGCCTTCGGCAGTACGCACGCCCAGTACCGGGCGGCCTTGGTGAGTGAAGCGAACGTAGCGCATGGAGCTGACCTCTTGTTGTGGTTCGTGACGACCGCCAGGCAGTGCGGTATGGGCCCTAAGCTAATCCGAGGAAAATATGCCGTCAACGATAAAATATATTTTTTCAGAATTATCGATAAAAGGCCGCTCTGTGTATCATCTGCCTCATCCGTCATCACCCGTGGTAAAGCCCATGAACCGAGCCGAACGCTGGGCGCAGCAGCCCGAAGTCTCGGAGAAGCGCACCATGGCCTCGCAACTGGAGGCCCGGGTCCGCGAAGACATCATCAACGGCCGCCTGGCGCCGGGCAGCCGCCTGCGCCTGAAGGAGCTGGCCGAGCACTACGACGCCGGCGTCATCCCCCTGCGCGAGGCGCTGTCGCGCCTGGCCGCCAGTGGCTTCGTCAGCGCCGAGGACCAGAAGGGCTTCAGCGTCGGGCGCATCTCCGCGGAGGAAATCCGCGACATCACCCACACCCGCCTGCTCATCGAATGCCAAGCCCTGGCCGAGTCCATCCGCAACGGCGACCTGGAGTGGGAAAGCCGGCTGATCGCCACCCACCACCGCCTGGACCGCCTGCCCATCGTCGAAGGCCCGGAGCGGCTGCTGAAGCCGGAATGGGAGAACGCCCACGTGGCCTTCCACGAGGCGCTGATCGCCAACTGCCGCTCGTCCTGGCTGCTGCGCCTGTCGCACATGCTGCGCGACCAGACCGCGCGCTACCGCATGCTCTCGGTGCACTACAACGACGGCGCCGAGCGCGACGTCCCCGGCGAGCACCGCGAACTGCTCGACGCCGCCCTGGCGCGCGACGTGGACAAGGCCTGCGCGCTGCTGGCGCAGCACTACGAGACCACCACCCGCAGCGTGCTGGCCCATGAGGCGTTGAAGGGTTGAACCCGGGCCCCGGCCGCGCCTGACAGGCGCCGCCGGGGCGCGGGCGCCTCAGAAAGCCTTGACGATCGTGAGCCGCAGCAGCGATCCCTTCGGATAGGCCTCGCTACCTGCGGTCGCGCTGACCTCCTGGTACGCCGCCCCCTTCAGGATCATGCCTGCGCCCGGGATCGGGTAGTCGACCTCGAGACCGATGGCATGACGCGAAGATCGATCGGTACTCGCGCCCCTGCCCTTGTCGTCCGATACCTGCCATTGGCTGTAGCCGACCACCCCCGCCTGGAACCTGCCCAGGTTCTTGCCCACCCCCCACTCGAGCGTGAGCTCGTTGCCGGGCCTGAAGCCCGCGTCGTTTTCGCCGTTGCGCTCGAAACGCATGAGGCCCGAGGCGGTGATCGTCTTGGCGTTGTCGAAGTAGTAGGTCGCGCCGCCCGAGAGCATCGTGGTCTTGAAGCCCTTGCCCGGCGACGCGGGATCGCTGGTGCTGCCGTTGTCGAACCAAATGCCGGCGACCGCCACCGCATCCCATTGCCGGCCATGCCAGGCCAGCGCGGGGCCCGCGTAGATATCGCCGACCCCCGTGCGCGAATCGGAGATGCCAGCGGCGTCCAGCTTGAGCGAGGTGTGCAGGACGGGCACCACCGTTTCCAGCGCGAAGTCCGCTCCCAGCACCTTCTTGTCGGTGATCCAGATCAGCCGGTTCGCCACGGCAGTCACACTGCCGCGGTTGTGCCCCGGCAGGTCGCTGCCGCCGCCGGGGGCGCGGAAGCTGTCCATGTCGTAGTCCACCAGATACGCCAGGTAGTACAACCCTGGCGGAGGCGCACTGGCGGCCTGAAGGCCCTCGACGCCGGGAACATAGTGCCCGCCGGCACTCGCATACAGGGGTAGCAACGCGGCGGCCGCCGCGATGAGTTGGACTTGTTTCTTGTTATTCATTATCCAATCCTGTGTTTCGACAGGCAGGCCGAGGCCGTGGCGGGCGAAGACACCCACCAGGTCGGTAACCAGCCGAGTTGAAAAAACTGTTGGGTCGGCCGACTAGGGCCGCATGACGACTTTCCCCGCTTTACCCGAGGTCACTAGGTCAAGCGCCTGCCCGGCCTCCTGGAGCCCACAGCGATGAGTAATCAGCGCCTCGAACGGAAGCTCCTGGTGATGCAGCGCTGCGATCTTCATCGCGTCGTGGTAGTGGCGGCCTTGCGCATACTGGGTACCGATGATCCTTAGATTGCGCTGGACAATCTGGGATGGATCGAAAGGCTGCTCGCCTTGGCTCGCCCATAGTCCTATCAACAGGTACGAAGCATTTCTCGCGCAGAGCTGAAGTCCTTCCCGGAAGGCCGAGCGATGCCCAGCACCTTCGATGACGACGTCCGCTCCCCGCCCTCCGGTATATGCGCGAATGCTCTCCAGGCGCTCTTCGGCCGAGGTAGCGGTCAGATCCAGTACCGTGGTCGCGCCGAACTTCTCGGCCAGGGCCAGACGCAGGGGTGATCCATCTATCGCCGTCACCGTCGCGGCCCCCGAGAGCCTGGCCATCATGACCGCAGCAAGGCCGATCGGGCCGCAGCCCTGAACCACCACATTGTCCAGGGGTTTAATTCCGCCAACTCGCTCGATGCCCTGCAGGACGGCAGGCAGCGCACACCCGAAGGCGATCACGGCCTCGCTGGGTGTCTCATCGGGGATACGGAAGAATGCCGCCCCCGCGGGCAAGGTCACATAGTCCGCGTAGCTACCCCACGTCGGCTTCTCGATGGGGCCAAACCAGGCTGCATTGGTACAGGACGAAAAATCCTTTTCGACGGTGCAATACCAGCATTTGTGACACGGCGCGATGGGGCACCAGTAAATGCGGTCGCCCGCCTTCAAGGGTACCCCGGCATAGTCATGGGTCATTCCCTCCCCCAGTTCTTCGACCACGCCCACACCTTCGTGGCCGAGGACGATGGCATAGGGCAGCGGAAACTCGCCCTTGGTCATGTGCACATCGCTGCCGCATACCCCGCCATACTCGACTTTCGCGACGACCGAGCCGGGAGATGGCGACGGGACAGGAAGTTCATGCAGCACCAGCGATTCGGGGCGTTCCAATACAACAGCCCGGCTTTTACGGTTTGCGCTCATAGCTTCCACATCCCACCGTCCACAACCAAGGTCTGGCCGGTCACGAAACCTGCATCCTCCGAGGTCAGGAACAGGATCGGCCCGACGATGTCCTGCGGCTCCGCGAAGCGGCGGATCGCCTGCTGGTTCCAGACCGAGCTGGTGACCTCGTCCGGCACAGTGCTGCTACCTGGCGTCCGGGTGATCGCGGGGGCGACAGCGTTGACGGTGATGCCCTTCTCGCCGAGCTCGTTGGCCAGGCCGCGGGTCAAGCCAATCACCCCCATCTTGCTCGCCATGTAGTGGCTCAGGCCGCAGAGGTTGGTGCCGATGGAGTCGGACGAGATGTTGACGATGCGGCCCCAGCCGGTCTTCTGCATCAGCGGCACGAAGGCACGCGCGCCGAGGAACGGCCCCTCCAGGTTCACCGAGAGCACGCGGCGGTAGATCTCCGGCGTCAGGTCCTCCAGAACGGCGAACGGATAGATACCGGCGTTGTTGACCAGGATGTCGGCACGCCCGAATGCCTGGCTGACTGCATCGCGCGCTTTCAGCCAATCCGCCTCCACGGCGACGTTGCAGACCAGGCTGATCGCCTTGACGCCCTCGGCCTCGACCTCGGACTGCGTCTGCGCGCAATCGTCCAGGTCCAGCAGGACGAGGTCGGCCCCCCGCTGTGCAAAGCTGACGGCCAGCGTCCGTCCGATCCCTTTCGATGCGCCGGTGATGATCGCCACGCGACCGGAATGCGTTTTCATGTTTGCTGCCTCCTGTGATGATTCGATCCACCTGCCGGGAGGCGATCCCGGCAAGCATTGGCTATAGGCTTGCGGAGTCAACCCGCTTGCCCGGTTCCCGGCAGGCCCGGGGTGACGTCGGCGATCATGTCTCCCTGGCTACCTGACCAATTCGATGGCGTGCTTTTCGTAGGATGGGTTGAGCCTGCGAAACCCATGCGGTCATGGCGATGGGTATCGCTTCGCTCAACCCATCCTACGGGGGTGTTTCTCCTGCGCCTCCGCCACGTCGTTCCCGTGTAGGAGCGCGCCCTGCGCGCGAATCGCAGGCAGGGCCTGCTCCTACAGTCGAGGTCAGGCGCGGACGGCCAGCAGGTCCAGGGCCACGTCGACGATCATGTCTTCCTGGCCGCCGACCATGCGCCGCTTGCCCAGTTCGACGAGGATGTCCACCGCCTTGATGCCGTACTTGGCCGAGGCCACTTCGGCGTGGCGCAGGAAGCTGGAGTAGACGCCGGCATAGCCCAGGGCCAGGGTTTCGCGATCGACGCGTACCGGGCGGTCCTGCAGTGGGCGCACCAGATCGTCGGCGGCGTCCATCAGCGCATAGAGGTCGGTGCCATGGTTCCAGCCGAGCTTGTCCGCAGCGGCGATGAAGACTTCCAGCGGCGCGTTGCCCGCTCCCGCACCCATGCCCGCCAGGCTGGCATCGATGCGGTTGCAGCCCTCCTCCACCGCGGCGATGGAATTCGCCACACCGAGGCTGAGGTTGTGGTGGGCGTGGATGCCGGTTTCGGTTTCAGGCTTGAGCACGGCTTTCACCGCACGGAAACGCGCGCGGATATCGTCCATGTTCATCGCGCCGCCGGAATCGACGACGTAGATGCAGGTGGCGCCGTAGCTCTCCATCAGCTTCGCCTGCTGAGCGAGGCCTTCGGGCGTCTGCATATGGCTCATCATCAGGAAGCCCACCGTGTCCATGCCCAGCTCGCGGGCATATTCGATGTGCTGCTTGGAGACGTCAGCTTCGGTGCAATGCGTCGCCACGCGCACCACGCGGGCGCCGGCGTTGTAGGCGCTCTTCAGATCATGGATGGTGCCAATGCCCGGCAGCAGCAGCGTGGCGATCTTCGCGTGCTTCACCACATCGGCCGCCGCTTCGATCCATTCCAGATCGGTGTGAACGCCGAAGCCGTAGTTGAAGCTGGAGCCTTGCAGGCCATCGCCGTGGGCCACTTCGATGGAATCGACTTTCGCCATATCCAACGCGGCCGCGATCGCACGCACGTCGTCCAGCGAATACTGGTGACGGATCGCGTGCATGCCGTCACGCAGGGTCACGTCGGAGATATAGAGTTTCTGGCTCATGCCGAAGCCTCCATTGCCTGTGCCATACGCTCGGCAGTGGCCAGCGCGGCGGAGGTCATGATGTCGAGGTTGCCGGCGTAGGCCGGCAGGTAGTGGGCAGCGCCTTCGACTTCGAGGAACACCGAGGTCTTCAGCCCGGAGAACTTGCCGTGGCCGGGAATGTTCAGGTCGTGGACTTCGTCGAACTGCACCTTTTGCTTGAGGCGATAGCCCGGCACATAGGCTTGAACGGCAGCAGCCATCTCTTCAATCGAAGCTTCGACCTTGGCTTGATCGACCGCTTCGCTCAGCACGTAGACGGTGTCGCGCATGATCAGCGGCGGCTCCGCCGGATTCATGATAATGATCGCCTTGCCCTTCGCCGCCCCACCGATTACCTCGATGGCCTTGCTGGTGGTCTCGGTGAACTCGTCGATATTCGCGCGGGTGCCGGGACCGGCCGATTTCGAAGCGATGGAAGCGATGATTTCCGCGTAGTGGACCTTCGCCACACGAGACACCGCAGCCACCATCGGAATCGTGGCCTGCCCACCGCAGGTCACCATATTCACGTTCAACGCCAGCAGATGCTGCTCCAGATTGACCACCGGCACGCAATACGGACCGATTGCGGCCGGGGTCAGGTCGATCACGCGAAGACCGGGCTTGTGGCCCCGCAGAAACGCGTCGTTCTTCACGTGGGCGCCGGCTGAAGTGGCATCGAAGACGAAGTCGATCTCGTCGAAGATCGGCAGGCGGGTCAGGCCCTCCACGCCTTCGTGGGTGATGGCCACGCCCATTCGTGATGCGCGGGCCAGACCGTCGGAGGCCGGGTCGATGCCGACCATGGCGGCCATTTCCAGATGCTGCGCATTGCGCAGGACTTTGATCATCAAATCGGTGCCGATATTGCCGGAACCGATGATGGCGACTTTGCGTTTGTTGCTCATGGCATACCTCGAAAAGCATTCGATTAAGAGCGCTGAAGGCTGGAGGCTGAACGACAAGCAGTCCCTGCCACGGTGGAGATCGGTGCTTTTTCGTCCAGCCTTCCAGCCTCCAGCGCTTTTTTCGGCTCTTAGCTCTGGCTGAAGGTCACGCCGACGCGGCCCAGGCCGTCGATCTCGGCATCGAAACGGTCGCCCGCGGCTACCGCCACCATCGGCCCGAGGGCACCGGTAAGGACGATGTCGCCGGCCTTCAGCGGGTCGCCCAGGCGCGCCAGGGTGCGCGCCAGCCACACCGCCGCGTTGAGCGGATGGCCCAGGCATTCGGCGCCGCTGCCGGCGGAGGCTTCCTCGCCGTTGCGCGTCATGCGCATGGCCGCACCGCGTAGGTCCAGGCCATCCAGGCGCCGCGCCGGGCCGCCGAGCACGAAGCAGCCGCTGGAGGCGTTGTCGGCCACGGTGTCGGCGAAGCGGATGTTCCAGTTGGCGATGCGACTGCCGACGATTTCCAGGGCCGGCAGCACCCAGCCGGTGGCGTTCAGCACGTCGGCAAAAGTGGTGTCGGCGCTGGGCAGGTCGCGTTCCAGCACCAGGGCGATTTCCGCTTCGATCTTCGGTTGCAGCACGCGGCCGAAGGGCACGGTTTCGTTGTCGCCGTAGGCCATATCGGCGAACAGGCAGCCGAAGTCCGGCTGGTCCACGCCCAGCTGGGCCTGCACCTTGGGGTTGGTCAGGCCGACCTTGCGGCCGACCAGGCGGCGGCCGGCGGCCAGGGCGTGGGCGATGTTGAGGCGCTGGATGGCGTAGGCGGCCGCGCCATTTTCCGCGCCGATGGCGTCACGCAAGGGCGCGATGGCCTCGCCCTGCTGTTCCGCGCGGCGCAGGTCCGCGGCCAGGCGTTCCAGAGACTGATCTCTTGGCGTCATGATTGACCTCATCTTGCAGCAAGTTGAAAAGGGACATGGACAGGCCAGGGGGCTATTGAGCTCCCTGCTCCCGCTGCGCTATTTCCCTTGCTCCGCCAGGAAACCCAGGGTTGCACCGAGGGTCGCTTCGAGGTTCTCCATCTGCGGAATGTGCCCCGCGTCGGCGACGATGCAGACGCGGCTGTCACTTATCCGCTTCGCAAACTCCTGCGCGTACACCGCCGAAACCAGCCGGTCGTGCTCGCCCCAGACGATCAGCGTCGGCGCGGCGACGCGGTGCAGGCGCTTGGAAAGACCGCGATCCGCGATGGGCCAGACGAACTTGCCGGTGCAGCCGAGCGCCCAGACACCGGCCGCCATCGCCTTGACCTTCTCTTCGGGGTCCTGCGGAAGCTCGAACATCTTCCGGGCCACTTCGATGGACGGGTCGTGGAACAGCAGCGCCGGCATGTCGGACGCGGGAAGCTCGTTCCAGTTGACGACCGGAGCATCGTCACGCCACAGGCCGACGGCATCGAGGATGACCAGGCGCGAGGGCAGTTGCGGGAACACGCTGGCCAGCTCGGCCGCCAGCATGCCGCCGAAGCTCTGCCCCACCAGGACCGGGCGATCCAGCTGCAGCTTCCTGATGACTTCTTCGTAAACCAGCAGCACATCCTGGAGATCGTCCAGATGCTTCACGGCATAGGGATCGTCGGGCGAAGTGCCGGGAAACTCGGGCGCATAGACGGTGTACTGCTCCGCCAGGCGCTCCAGGAAAGCGTCCCACAGCGGGCCGGCGGCCGAGTGCAGGTAGACGAGCGCCGGACCTTGGCCGGCCACCCGTACACGTACCGAAACCTTCCCGTCCCATGCCTTGACTTGAACGTACTGAATCGAGCTCATTGCATTGCCTCCGAAGACTGAATTTGGTTGTTCACGCCGGCTTTCCGCCGAGGCGCTGCGGCCACCAGTGATGCTGGTAGCCCTGCTCGCTCCAGAGCTGGGAAAGGTGCGGTTTGACCTCTTTGGCGAACAACTCGATGTTGTATCTGGCCAACTCGGTAGGCATGGAGCCGAACTGCAACATGGCGTGCAGGTTGCCGATGCGGAAATCGCTGGCGAACTCCTTGATCCGCTCACGGACGGTGCTGGGGCTGCCGCAGATGATGGCGCCGCACTCGACCAGTTCCTTGAAGGTGATGGTGCGCATCTTTTCGTAGATGCCGAAGTCCTTCGGGTCGCGGAAGATGAACTCCAGCCCGCGGATGTCGATGCCGCCCGGCAGCGCCAGGCGGTTCATGCCGATGCCGCCCAGGGACTTGCGGAAGAAGTATTCGGCGTGGCGGGCATACAGCCGTTCGGCTTCGGCGTCCGTCTCGGCCACGGCGACCATTTGCATGAAGCCGACCTGATAGGGGTTGACCTGTTTCCCCAGTTCCTCGGCGATCTGCTGGAAGCGGTCGAAGATCCTCCGGCCCGTCACCTTCGGGCCGAACCAGCCGAAGTAGTTGAAGCCGTAGTTGTTTTCCAGGATGAACTTCATGGTGTTGGGATTGCCGATGGCGGTGATCCACACCGGCGGATGGGGCGCGTCCTGCAGCGGCCGCGGCCAGATGTTCACGTTGCTGAGCTTGGTGAACTTGCCGTTGAACGAAAACGGCTCGCGCTCGCGCCAGGCGCGCAGGATCAGCTCCAGGTTCTCGTCGAAGCGCTCCCGGGTTTCCATCGGCGGCACGCCGTTGTTGGAGTTCGCATCGTAGGCCAGGCCGATCGGGAAGCCGCAGACCAGGCGGCCGCCGGACATGCAGTCGAGCATGGCCTGTTCCTCGGCCACGCGCAGCGGCTCGCGGGTCTTGCCCAGCGAGCGGCCGAGGGGATAGATCGCCGTTTCCAGCCCCTCCTGCTCGGTCATGTAGGCCACCGCCGCCTGGAACAGGTCGGGGTTGGGCATCATGTCGTAGCTGCTCTGGCCATGCTCGGTGATGGCGATGCCGTCGAAGCCGCAGCGCGCGGCGAACATCATCTCGTCCAGGGCATCCTTGAAGGCGCTGCGCACGCCCTCCGGCGTGACGAGGTCGTGATAGGGCGTGGTGACCACCGACTCATGCTTGGACTCGAAGTCTTCCGGCAGGGAGCGATAGGGCACTTGCTGGAAATAGCTGATTTTCATGGATAACTCCGTATTTCATGACGCGGGTAGCGATTGGCTTCCACTCGGGCGTCGGATAAGGAATCGAAGGCGCCCCGTGTCAGGCGCACAAAAAGCCCTTCAACAACGAAGCGAATCGCTCCGCATGTTCGATCTGCACCCAGTGGCCGCACTTCCTGAACACGTGAAGTTCGGCGTTCTCCAACAGGCCGAACAACTTGTGGCTGTTCTCCACGGGAATGACCCGGTCTTCCTGGCCGTGCAGGATCAATGTCCGGTGCCTGATGTTCGCCAACTGCTCCACCGGCACCGCCAACTTGTCGATGGAGGCCTGCCTGGGCTCCGGGAACATGGAAGCGAAGGCTTCCTGGAAACCCGGGCGGACACTGGCCTCGAAGCGCATGCGCGCCAGGTCGTCGTTGACCAGGTCATGGTTGAAGGCAAATATCTCCAGCAGCGCCTTCATGTTCGCTATCGACGGTTGGTAGCCCCACACCGCGTCCAGCCCGGCGGTCAGTTCGAAGTCGACGCCAACGCTGCCCATGAGCACGAGCTTGTTCACCCGCTGCGGATGTTCGGCGGCCATGGCCAGGGCCAGGGCACCGCCGAAGGAGTTGCCCACCAGGTTGACCTTCTGCAGGCCGAGCGCGTCGATGAAGTCCAGCAGGTGCTTGACCCAGACCTGCCGGCCGTAACGGATCCCCGCGGGGCGCTCCGTATAGCCGAAGCCCACGATATCCGGCGCGATGACCCTCATCTGCGTGGCCAGCACCGGCAATACCAGGCGCCAGTTTGCCCAGGCGGTCACTCCCGGCCCGGAGCCGTGAATGAACAAGGTCGGATGACCTTCGCCCATATCGTGATAATTGGTCGAAATGCCACCGGCCTCGATCGTCCGCCCCTGTTCGGGGGAATTAGCAATGTTCATGAAAAGCCCAACCGTAGGATGAAGACCGCCCACCACGACAACAGGCGGTCGCGGGTCTGAAGTGCTGGAAAGTTCCGCTCAGGTGTAGTTTTCGAGGAAGTCCGGGCGCGGCGTTCCGTCATGGAAGAAGATGCCCCGCCAGATTTCCTCGGCATGCCAGGTGATGGTCGGCATGTCGGGCTGGGCGAAGTAGCCCATGCCGGCGAACATCTCGTTCCGGTTGCCGCTGGGGTCGAAGAAGTAGGTGGTCTGCCCGCGGGTAATGGCATGGCGTTGCGGCGTCACGTCCACCGGCACCTTGTGCTTGCCGAGGATATCGGCGCCCCGCAGCACCGCATTCCAATCCTCCAGGTAGAAGGCGATATGATGCAGCCCCGCCCTCGCGCCGGCGCCCAGCGCCAGGTCGTGGGCCTTGGTGCCGCGGAACAGCCAGGTGGCGAACTGGTTTTTCGCCTCGGCATCCGTCACCACCTGCTCCGCCAGGTTGAAGCCCAGCACCTGCATGAGGAAGGCGGTGGTCTCGACGACCGTATTCACGCCTTTGCTCTCGTCCACCGGGCAGGTGAGCATCACGTGGTCGAGCCAGTGCACCCCTGCCCCGCGCAGGCCGTCCGGCCAGGGATGCGGGTTCACGGCGCCGACGGCCTTGCCGATGAACGCCTTGGCCGCATACAGGTACATGCGATGGCCGCTGGGCAGGTCGAAGCCTATGGAGCGGCCGCACGCATGCAGATGGCCCTCGGCGTTCCAGGTCACCTCCACGCCGCGGTTGCCGATCTTCTCGGCGAGCTCGTTCAGGTCGCTGTCGTGCTCGACCTTGTAGGCGATGTGGTTCAGCCCCGGCCCGTCGGCGGGCGACAGCACCAGGGAGTAGGCGTCCCACTCGTCCCAGGCCTTCAGGTAGACACGCCCCTGCTGGTCACGCGAGGTCTCGGTCAAGCCGATGATATCCACGTAGTGATGTAGCGCCTGGTCGATGTCGCTGACCTTCAGATCGACATGACCCACTCTGAGAATTCCCATATCAGCCTCTCTTTTCTCGATTGTTGTTTTGCATGCGCGCAGGGGCACCCCGCGCGGGTTGTTTGCGCATGACGGCTATCAGGTGTGGAAGCGTTCTTTCCGCTCAGGCCAGGCAGGACCGGTCCGGAAAGCGCTGCTGTCGCTCAGCCAAGCGGCGGAGGAAGCGGCCTGGCCAGCGACCGCAGGCGTAGGCGGACGCGGCAACGGCCAGCCGGGCGACTGGCTGTGGCCATGGCGCCCGGGCAACGAACGGCAGGCTCTCGTAGGCTCCGCCCGGCGCGGCGGGTGCGCGCAATCGGGCGGAGCGAAAGCGGTGAAGGGGCAGGCAGGCGAGTAGGCATGCTCATTGTTTTTATTCTCCCGACCGGTCCGCTGCGTTCAGAGCCGGTCTAGTGATTACTTAATCACGACTGATTTAATCATCAGTTACGATTAAGCAATCACATATGCCTTTTGTCAACACCCTTCCACCGCCGCTGGAGCCACCGTCGGTCGCCTTCCTTCAAAGGCTCGGCGGCGCAGTGCCTGCCAGGGCCGCCAGGCCGCGGTTCCTTCCATTCGTCGCCCGACGGACAGGCGGACTGTCGCGGCGCGGCCTGTCGCCAGCGGGCCGGATCAGCCTGCCGCGCCCCTCCGGGAGCCATCGGCTCGAGGTCGCGCGCAACCGCACAAGCGGTACTGGCAAACGCGGAAATGATCTGATAGCTTAAAAAGTGATGACTTAATCAACATTGATTTATTCATCACTCAAACAAGAACAATGACTCGCTCCATGGCCATCGCCTGGAGCCAATGGAGGTAAAGATGGATGCCATCCGCTTTCGCGAAGCCATGACCCATCTCGGCGCGGCCGTGAACGTGATCACCACTGGCGGAGACGCCGGCCTCGGCGGATTCACCGCCTCCGCCGTGTGCAGCGTGACCGACTCACCGCCGACCCTGCTGTTCTGCATGAACAAGGGCGGCTTCCAGTACGAGCGCTTTGTCAGCAATGGCGTTGCCTGCGTCAACGTGCTGCACGGCCGCCAGGAGGACATCTCGCAGACCTTCAGCGGCGCCCTGAAGATCGCCCTGGAGGAACGCTTCGAGGCCGTCGCCTGGAGCACCTTGCACACCCCCTCGCCGGCGCTCGACGACAGCCTGGTGTCCTTCGACTGCCGGATCGTCGAGGTCAACGAAGTCGGTACCCACGGCGTGTTCATCTGCGAGGTGGAGGCCATCCGCTTCGGCGCCCACAACGAAAGCCTCATGTACTTCAGAAGGCAGTACCACCGCCTGGCGCAAGCCTCCTAGGAAAAGCGCCCGCACCCTGCCCAGCCGCTGAAGGCCGCCACCAGGCGAGCCTTCGGCGGCGATACCATAATCCCCGCTATCGAGGCATCATGTGACCGATGCGCGCCTTGTGCAGGCTCCGAACCGCACGCGGCGCAGAAACGATAAGACCGGGGTTTTCATGAAGAAAAGCGACAACCGCCCAGCCGATCCCAAGGCGCCCTCCGCGCCCTCCGTCGAGGTCGCGGCCGCAGATGCCAAGCCGGCGAGCATGCCGCGAGGGCTCAAGTCGAAGATGCGTACGCGCAAGAAGCTGATTGATTCCGTGCAGCGGCTGATCGCGGTGAAGGGTTTCGAACAGATGACCATCGAGGACATCACCAACGGCGCCGACGTCGGCTTCGGCACCTTCTACAACCACTTCCACTCCAAGGAAGACATCGCCACGGCCCTGTTCCTCGAGAAGAACCACGAGATCGAACAGGTGATCGGCGCCATCGGCGAGGCGGAGCAGGACAGGGCCCTTTCGATCGCCTACGTGCAGAAGCTCTTTCTCACCAAGGCCATCCAGAACGAAATCTGGGGCTGGTTCATCGTGCGCTCCCACAGCACCCACAAGGTCATGAGCGACTCGTTCAACGAACAGGCCAAAGCGGATATCGCCGAGGGGGTCGCCCAGGGGCGCTTCAACGTGGACTGCATCGAGAGCGCCGCGCAGATAACCATTGCCGGGCTCATCGCCGCGATGCGCAGCCTGCTCGAAGGCGAGGCCGCGCCGAATACGGTGAACAATACCGTCGAGTGCTTCATGCGCATGTATGGGCTGACGCCGGCGGAGGCGAAGGCCATCGCCAACGTCGAACTGCCCACCTACGTAACCGACCTGTTCGAGCTCAACGAGAAGGCCGCGTGAGCGCAGAACTCCACGCGCGGTAACGGCTGCAGCCTGCCGCGCGCCCATAGAATGCCCCGGCGCCGCCGGGGCATCGGCTTCAGAAGCAATACAGCGCTTCGACCATCGTCCCCAGCCGCGTGCGGTCGCGGCCGTTGCCGTAAGGACGGTCGTGGCCGCGGGGGTCGAACCAGTCGTAGCGGACTTCCGGGCGCAGCGAGAGGCTGCCGGTCACGTCCCAGCGCAGGCCGGTGGTGAGGGCGTTGTAGTCGCCGTGGGCGGTGCACTACAACGACAGCGCCAGCCGCGACGTCCCCGGCGAACACCGCGAACTGCTCGACGCCGCCCTGGCGCGCGACGTGGACAAGGCCTGCGCGCTGCTGGCGCAGCACTACGAGACCACCACCCGCAGCGTGCTGGCCCATGAGGCGTTGAAGGGCTAACCGGCCCCGGACTCACTCGCCGGCCAGCCCCTGGCGGGCGATGCCCAGGAAGGCGCGCACGGCGCCGCCGG
The DNA here is from genome assembly GCF_022760135.1 of Pseudomonas sp. M1. Classification (NCBI taxonomy): domain Bacteria; kingdom Pseudomonadati; phylum Pseudomonadota; class Gammaproteobacteria; order Pseudomonadales; family Pseudomonadaceae; genus Pseudomonas; species Pseudomonas sp. M1. The sequence goes on along the minus strand of NZ_CP094343.1, from coordinate 2,664,136 downwards.
TTTCCTCGTTGCGGCTGACCAGCAGCAGGTCGGCCTGCGGTTCCATGCCGCCGAGCCGGCGGTAGGCCACCCCCGGGATGTGCACCTGCAGCAGCGGCTCGGGCACCAGCGCCACGCCCATGCCGGCGGCCACCAGCGCCAGCACGCTGAGGGTGCTGCTGGTGCGGTGCACCTTGGGCTCGCGCCCCAGCGCCCGGCGCAGGCCGCCGAGCATGTTCTCGTCGGCGCCGTGGGCGGCATAGACGATCAGCGGTTCCGCGCCGAGCATCGACACCTGCAGCGGCTGGGCATCGACCAGCGGATGGCTGTCGGGCATGGCCACCAGCAGCGGCCAGGTGCCGATGCGCTCGAAGCACAGCGAGTCGTCGACGATCTGCCCGCCGTGGCTGGGGGCGTAGCCGATATCCAGCTGGCCGGCCTGGATCGCCTCGACCTGCAGGTGCGGCGCCAGTTCGCGCAGCACCACCTCGGCCTCCGGGTAGACAGCGTGGAAGGCCCGCACGTCCGCCATCAGCCGGCCGCTGAACACGGCGTTGCCGGCGAAGCCGATGCGCACCGTGCCCATCTCCCCGCGCAGCGCCCGCTGCACCGTGCGCTGGGCGTGTTCAGCCTGGGCCAGGGTGCGTTCGGCCTCGCCACGCAGCATCCGGCCGGCCTCGGTCAGTTCCACCCGGCGGCTGGTGCGCACGAACAGCGGGCCGCCGAGTTCCTCTTCCAGGGCGCGTATCTGCATGCTCAGCGCCGACTGCACGATGTGCAGGCGCTGGGCGGCGCGGCCGAAATGGCCTTCCTCGGCGACGGCGAGGAAGTAGCGCAGGTGACGCAGGTCCATGGGCATATCCTTCAGAATTAGTGATTGATCGTTCAGATCAATCTATTTGAGTTCGCTACCGCGCGGGAAGATGCTGAGGCGATTTCCCACAAGCAAGAGAACACGCCATGCACAGTTACCTGGAAGACCGTCTGCAGATCACCGACCTGATCACCGGCTGGATCCACCGCGACCTCGGCCAATGGGAGCGCCTGGCCGGGCTGTTCCACCCGGACGGGGTGATCGAGGTCACCTGGTTCGAAGGCCCCTTCTCCGACTTCATCGAAGGCTCGCGGCGCATGGGCGCCTCCGACCTGCGCACCAAGCACCTGATCGGCACCCCGGTGGTGGAGATGAACGGCGAGCGCGCCATCGTCGAGACCAACGCGGTGATAGTCGCCGAGAACGTGCGCCTGGGCCTGGGCTGCAGCGTGCACAACCGCTTCTACGACCTGGCGGAAAAACGCGATGGCCAGTGGAAGCTGCTCAAGCGCCAGAGCATCTACGACATGGGCGGCTTCAGCTTCCCGCGCGGGCCGGTGGCGGTCGAGGCGCAGGTGCTGGAGCGCTATCCGCGCGAGTATGCGCCCCTGGCCTACCTGCTGGAGAAAAGCGGCTTCCCGCTGGGCCGGACCTTCGCCACCCGCGGCAGCGAGCTGGAACGCTCCATGCGGCAGGCGGCCCAGGCCTGGCTCGCCGCCTAGCCTTCGCCCGGCGCCAAAGGATCGGAAAACCACAACAACAAGAAGAGGAGCGAAAAACCATGTGCAAGCAGGACTATGTCTTCCGCGGGCTGGGCGTCACGCTGTCCGGCCGCGGGCGGATACCGGAGGCCGAAAGCCCGGACCGGCATCCGCTGATCATCGCCATCCACGGCGGCACTTATTCCTCCCGCTACTTCGACGTGGCGGGCTATTCGCTGCTGGACCGGGCGCAGGCGCAACAGCTGCCGATCTTCGCCATCGACCGCCCGGGCTACGGCCTGAGCGCGGACTACGCCGCCAACGCGCCCAGCATCATGGACAACTCGGAGATTCTCGACTCGGCCATCCATGGCCTGTGGCACAGCTATTCGCACAAGGCCTGCGGCATCGTCCTGGTCGGCCACTCGATCGGCGGGGCCATCACCATCGCCATCGCCGCGCGCCAGCCGTCCTGGCCGCTGCTGGGCATCGCCATCTCCGGCGTCGGGCTCGACCCGGTGCCGGCCTCCAAGGACAAGTGGAACCAGGTGCCCGCGGAACAGGCCCTGGTCAGCGTGCCGCCGGAGGCGATGGACGGGTTCTTCTTCGGCCCGCCGGGCACCTACGAGCAAGGCGTCATGCCGCAGGCCAGCTACGGGGCGAGCGCCCCTGCCCCGCGCAGCGAACTGATCGACATCGGCATGCACTGGCCGAAGCAGGTCGGCCGGCTGGCTGCGCAGGTCAAGGTGCCGGTGCACTACCGGCAGCCCGAGTTCGAACAGCTGTGGCCGGTCGACGAGGCGACCATCCAGCGTTTCGCCGATGCCTTCGTCAACTGCCCGGAGATGGATGCGGCGCTGTTCAGGGACGCCGGCCACTGCATCGATTTCCATCGCTCGGGCGAGGCCTTCCAGTTGCAGCAACTGGCGTTCGCCAGGCGCTGCGCCGCCCGCGCATAGGTCCCGGGCCGGCAGAAAAGCCCTGGCAGCGCGAGCTGCCAGGGCTTCTTTCATTGATCGTCAGAAGTACAGGAGCGCTTCCACCATCGCCGTCAACTGGTCGCGGTCCCGGCCGTTGCCGAACGGGCGATCGTGTTCGCGGGCATCGAACCAGTCATAGCGCAGCTCCGGGCGCAGCGAGAGGTTCTTGCTGACTTCGTAGCGGAAGCCGCTGGTGATGGCGTTGAAGTCCCCGCGGGCGGTGCTGGTGGGGAACAGCGTGAAGCCGTCCGGGTCGCTGAAATGCTCGCCGCGCACCGAGAACGACAGGTCGGGCCTGACCTGGTAGGTGACCACCGCGTTGACGCCCCACCAATGGGCGCCATCGAAGCCCGGCCCGGTGATGATGTCCACGGTCGATGGCTTGCCGTCGCCGTCCTGGCGGCCGTAGACCAGCTCCGCGCCCATCGACCAGCGCTCGTCGAAGCGGTGCCAGCCGTTCAGCGAATGCTGCTGCCGGAGCTGGCCGTCCGGGGAGATCAGCCGCGAGGTCGGCGCCTGGACGTCCTTGACGCTGTCGTTCTGCTGGTTGCCCAGCATGAACTCGTAGTCGACCCAGGTCTGCATGTCGGGCGTGCGCCAGCGCAGCGCACCGAACAGCGCCTTGTCGTCGTTGTTGTCGCGCAGGTTGCTCCAGCCCTGGGCCACGCCGAGTTCCACCCCCAGCAGCCCATGCGGGCTGTCGAGCAGGCGGGTGCCCAGCATCACGCCGCTGACCGTCACCAGGTTGCTGACGAAGGCGTAGGTCCGGCTGGCGAAGGGGTTGCGGGCCAGGCGGATGTTCGGCGGAATCTCGTAGCCGAAGGCCGGGCCGAAGATGCCCGCCATGACGGTGAAGCCCTGCCCATAGGGCAGGTAGGCGGTAGCGGCCAGGTTGGGCATGGAGACGAAGTTCTGCCTGTCGCGCCGGGCCTTCTCGGTGTCGTCGTCGCCGGGCGAATTGACGTCCCAGTGCATGTCCCAGCCGAAGGCCCGGGAGAACTGGGCGTTGCGCCCGTACAGGGCTTCGAAGGTGAAACCGAAATCCGCCTGCTCGGGAGCCGGGCCCGGCAGCGGGGTGATGCGCGGGATGAAGTTGGCCTTCAGCGGCTTGTCGACGAACAGGTGCAGGCTGCCCAGCTCGAAGCCTTCGTCGGAAAAACCGGTGATGGGGAGGTTGCTGAGGCCGTCGCGGCGCTCGTCGTGGGTGGAGCGGTTGTTGCGGGAGTAGCCGATGTCGAGCAGGAAGGAGGTGGTGATGCCGTAGTCGCGTTGCAGGCCGTCGCCGAACAGGCTGCGGAACAGCGTGCCTTCGGCGGGCTCGCCGGCCGGCTCGGCGTGGCAATCGATTATCGCGAAGGCGGCCAGCACCGCACCCAGCGCTTTCACCCGGATGTTGTTCATGGAAGTGGACTCTTGTTGTTGTTCTGTCAGTGGGGTGGGTTCCGGCGTCCCTGCCGGCGCGGGCCGTCGCCGGCCCGCGAACTTGCATCGGTCTCCGTCAGAGGTTGGTGGCCTGGAAGGCGCACTGGCGCCAGCCGTCCTCCCCGCGCAGCCACACCTGGGTGGCGTAGGCCTTCATCAGCCGCTCCTCGCCGCTCTCGCGCAGGACGATGGCCTGCTCCAGGCGGCCGCTGGCGATGGCGGTGTCGCCGAACACGCGCACGCGCATGTCGCTGCGCTCGACGCTGAGGAAGTCGATGTGCCTGGCGACCATTTCCAGGTACTGCTCCTTGTCGTCCACCTTGCCGGTGGCGTGGACGTGCACCAGGGCGTCGTCCATCAGCGCCGCCAGGGTTTGCAGGTCGCGCTGCACCAGGGCGCGGCAGCGCTCGCTTTCTAGACGCAGGATTTCCTGCTGGATGGCTTCAGCGTGCATGGCCGCCTCCTGCCGCGCGCTCGGCGCGGACGATGTTCTCGATGGCGCCCAGGCCGTCGATCTCCACCCGTACCCGGTCGCCCTCGCGCAGCCAGCGCGGCGGCTTGAAGCCCACGCCGACGCCGCCGGGGGTGCCGCTGAAGATCACGTCGCCCGGCTCCAGGGTCATCACCTTGGACAGGTGCTCCACCTGCTGGTAGCAGTCGAAGATCAGCTCGCGGGTGTTGGAGTCCTGGCGCTTCTCGTCGTTGACGAAGCAGCGGATGCCCAGTTCGTGCGGGTTGCCCAGCTCGTCCGGGGTGACCAGCCAGGGGCCGAAGGGCGCGTGGCCGTCGAACGACTTGCCGAGCACGAACTGCGAGGTGCGCAGTTGCCAGTCGCGCACGCTGACGTCGTTGCCCACGCAGTAGCCGAAGATCGCTTCGCGCGCCTGCTCGCGGCTGACGTGGCGGCAGCGCTTGCCGATCACGAAGACCATCTCGGCCTCGTAGTCCAGCTGCTCCGACACCCGCGGCAGGTCGATGGGCGCGTAGGGGCCGTTGGCCGCGGTGTTCATCATGGCGAACCACAGCTGGTCGGCCGGCGTGGCCATGCCCGACTCGGCGACGTGGTCGGCGTAGTTCAGGCCGATGCCGAGGATCTTGCCCGGGCGCGGCACCGGGGCCAGGAGAGTCACCTCATCGAGGGCGAAGTCCGCCTTCTGCAGCTGCGCCAGGCGCTGCAGCGGCTCCTGCCAGAGCTGCCATTCGCCGATCAGCCCGGCCATGTCGCGCGGCGCGGCGGACAGGTGGTCGGCGACGCGGATGATGCCCTCGCCGCTGACGATGCCGACGCCCACCAGGCCGCCGGGGGTCTTGAAGGTGCAGAGTTTCATGGTCGTTTCCTTATCCCAGTACGGTGCGGGTGCCGGTGGCGGCGGTGCCCAGTTGGCAGAGCTCGGCGTCGCTGGCGCCGCTGCGCCACAGCTCGACCATGGCGTCCGGGTCGAACTCCAGGCCGATGGGGTCGTTGGCGAAGGTTTCGCTGTGGAAGAAGGCCGCGGCGTCGGCGGCCTCGACGAAGTTGTCCACCTGCAGCTCGATGTCGTTGCCTTCCGGGTCGCGGAAGTACAGCGAGGTGGTCGGCCCGTGGTTGATGCACCAGTAGGGGCGGATGCCCTCTTCCTTCAGGCGCAGGTAGGTGTTGAGCAGGTCGGCGATGCTGGCGTAGCTGTAGGCGATGTGGTGCACGCCGGTGACCTCGTCGGACTTCGGCGGCAGGTGCGGCATGTTGAAGAAGGCCAGGCGGTGGTGCTCGTCGTCGTAGGTGATGAAGGTGAGGATGTCGTCCTCGAACACCAGTTCGGCCTGGAACAGCTTGCGGTACCAGTCGACCATGGCCTTGCGGTCGGCGCAGCGGAACACCAGGTGGGCCATTTTCATCGGCACGATGCGTTCGGCGGGCGTGGCTTGGGAAGCAGTCATCTCGGTTCTCCTTGTTGTCGTACTCAGACCAGCACCCGGCGGAAGTCGCCGAGCAGGGTCGCCAGGTAGGCGAGGAAGCGCCCGGCCTCGGCGCCGTCCACCGCGCGGTGGTCCCAGGACAGCGACAGCGGCAGTTGCAGGCGCGGTTCGAAGGCGCTGCCGTTCCAGCGCGGTTGCAGCTCGGCGCGGCCGACGCCGAGGATCGCCACTTCCGGCGCGTTGATGATCGGGGTGAAGTGGCCGCCGCCGATGCCGCCCAGGGACGAGATGGAGAAACAGCCGCCCTGCATCTGCGCCGGGCTCAGCTTGCCGGCGCGGGCCAGTTGCGAGAGCTCGGCCATTTCCTGTGCCAGCGCGGCGACGCCCTTGCGCTCGGCATCGCGGATCACCGGCACCACCAGGCCGTTGGGGGTGTCGGCGGCGAAGCCGATGTGGAAGTAGTGCTTCTGCACCACTTCGTCGCCCTCCAGGCTCACGTTGAACTGCGGGAAGCGTTGCAGCGCCGCCACGCAGGCCTTGATCAGGAAGGCCAGCAGGGTGACCTTGGCCTGCCCTTCGCGCGCCTCGCCGTTGAGCTGCACGCGCAGCGCTTCCAGCTCGGTGACGTCGGCCTGGCTGTGGTTGGTGACGTGGGGGATGCTCACCCAGTTGCGGTGCAGGTTGGCCGCCGAGATGCGCTTGATGCGCGACAGCGTGCGACGCTCGACGTGGCCGAACTGGGCGAAGTCCACCTGCGGCCAGGGCAGCAGGTCGAGCCCGCCGCCGAGTTTGGCGGCGGCCATCGGTTGCTCGCGCTGGGCCTTGACGAAGGCCAGCACGTCCTCGCGCAGCACCCGGCCGTTGGGGCCGCTGGCCGGCACCTGGTCGAGGTCCACCGCCAGTTCGCGGGCCAGCTTGCGCACCGCCGGGCCGGCCAGGGCCAGTTGCGGTTTGCGGACTTCTTCAACGGCGGGCGCCGGCGCAGCTTGCACGCCGGGCGCGGGAGCGGCGGCCACCGGTTCGGCTTTCGCCACGACGGGCGCGGCCTCGGGAATCGCAGGCGCAGCTTCGGCGACCACAGGCGCGGCGGCGCCCTCCCCGGCCGGCTCGATATGGGCGATCACGCTGCCCCGGGAGACCTTGTCGCCCGGCTTGATCAGCACTTCGCGAATGGTGCAGGACAGGGTGCTGGGCACGTCCATCACCGCCTTGTCGGATTCGAGCACGATCAGCGGCTGTTCCACGGCGACCACGTCGCCGGCCTTGATCAGCACCTCGACCACCGGCAGGTCCTTGAAGTCACCGATATCGGGAACCATCAGTTGTTGCATGGCGTTCACTCCTCAACGGTTCCAGGGGGCGCCGGCGGCGCCGTCGATGGCGTAGCGCGCGCGGGCCTGGGCATGCTTGTCGCGGTCGATGCCGGCCAGCGCCGCCAGGGCAATGTGCTGGCGGTCCAGCTCGAAGAAGCGGCGCAGCGCCGGGCGGGTGTCGCTGCGGCCGAAGCCGTCGGTGCCCAGGGCGGTGTACGGCGCCCGCAGGTAGGGCGCGATCAGTTGCGCGTAGCCGCGCACGTAGTCGCTGGCGGCCACCACCGGCACTGCGCCGGGCAGGCAGGTTTGCAGGTGGCTGCGCGCTTCGGTCTGCTCGCCGAACAGTTGCTCGCGCTCGACCTCGCGGGCCTCGCGGGCCAGTTCGGAGAAGCTGGTGACGCTCCAGATCTCGCTGGCCACGCCCCACTCCTCGGCGAGCAGCTCGGCGGCGGCGATGACCTCGCGCAGGATGGCTCCGGAGCCGAGCAGGCGTACCGCAGGCGCGCCCTCCCCGCGGCTGCCGAACAGGCGCATGCCCTTGATCACGTCGGCGTGCTGCGCGGCGTCCAGCGGCGCCTGCACGTAGTTCTCGTTGGTCACCGTCAGGTAGTAGAACTCGTCGTGCTGCTCTTCGAGCATGCGCCGGCCGCCGTGGTCGATGATCACCGCCGCCTCGGCGGCGAAGGCCGGGTCGTAGGCGCGGCAGTTGGGCACGGTGGAGGCGATCAGCTGGCTGGTGCCGTCCTGGTGCTGCAGGCCCTCGCCGGCCAGGGTGGTGCGCCCGGCCGTGGCGCCGATCAGGAAGCCGCGGGCGCGCTGGTCGGCGGCGGCCCAGATGAGGTCGCCGATGCGCTGGAAGCCGAACATCGAGTAGTAGATGTAGAACGGCAGCATGGCCACGCCGTTGACGCTGTAGGAGGTGGCCGCCGCGACCCAGGAGGAGATCGCCCCGGCCTCGGTGATGCCTTCTTCCAGCAGCTGGCCGTCGCGCGCTTCCTTGTAGTAGAGCATCGCCCCGGCGTCTTCCGGCTCGTAGAGCTGGCCGGCCGGCGAGTAGATGCCGATCTGGCGGAACAGGTTGGCCATGCCGAAGGTGCGCGCCTCGTCGGCCACGATCGGCACGATGCGCGGGCCCAGTTGCTTGTCCTTGAGCAGGTTGGAGAACAGCCGCACCACCGCGGTGGTGGTCGAGCTTTCGCGCTCGTCCGGTTGCAGGGCGAACTGCGCGTAGCTCTCCAGCGCCGGCAGCGCCAGGGGTTCGGCCTGGCCGACGCGGCGCGGCAGGTAGCCGCCCAGGGCCTCGCGGCGCTCGCGCAGGTAGCGCAGCTCGGCGCTGTCCTCGGCCGGCTTGTAGAAGCGCATTTCTTCCAGGGCGGCGTCGTCCAGCGGCAGGGCGAAGCGGTCGCGGAAGGCCTTGAGCGCGTCGATGTCGAGTTTCTTCTGCTGGTGCGAGGTGTTGCGCGACTCGCCGGCCTGGCCCATGCCGAAGCCCTTCTTGGTCTTGGCCAGGATCACCGTCGGCCGGCCGTCGTGCGCCTTGGCGGCGGCGAAGGCGGCGTGCAGCTTGCGGAAGTCGTGGCCGCCGCGGCGCAGGCCGTCGATCTCCTCGGGGCTCATGTGCGAGACCAGCGCCTGCAGTTCCGGGTCGAGGTCGAAGAAGTGCGCGCGGTTGTAGTTGCCGTCGTTGGCACCGAGGGTCTGGTACTGGCCATCCACGGTGTGGGCGAAGCGGCGCAGCAGCACGTGGTTGCGGTCGCGGGCGAACAGCGCGTCCCAGTCCGAGCCCCAGATCACCTTGATCACGTTCCAGCCGGCGCCGCTGAACAGCGCTTCCAGTTCCTGGATGATCTGCCCGTTGCCGCGCACCGGGCCGTCCAGGCGCTGCAGGTTGCAGTTGATCACGAAGGTCAGGTTGTCGAGCTTCTCGCGGGCGGCCAGGGACAGCGCGGCGAGGGATTCCGGCTCGTCCATCTCGCCGTCGCCGAACACGCCCCAGACGTGGCGCTGGGCGGTGTCGGCGATGCCGCGGTGCTCCAGGTAGCGGAGGAAGCGCGCCTGGTAGATGGCGCTGATCGGGCCGATGCCCATGGAGCCGGTGGGGAACTGCCAGAAGTCCGGCATCAGCCAGGGGTGCGGGTAGGAACACAGGCCGCCGCCGTCCACTTCCTGGCGATAGCGCTGCAGCTGTTCCTCGCCCAGGCGCCCTTCGAGGAAGGCGCGGGCGTAGACGCCGGGCGCCGAGTGCGGCTGGAAGTACACCAGGTCGCCCTTGCCGGCGGCGCTGTCGGCGCGGAAGAAGTGGTTGAAGCCGACCTCGAAGATCTCCGCCGCCGAGGCGTAGCTGGCGATGTGGCCGCCCAGCTCGCCGTAGGCCTTGTTGGCCCGCGCCACCATGGCCAGGGCGTTCCAGCGGATGATCGAGGTGATGCGTTCCTCCATGGCCAGGTCGCCGGGGAAGGCCGGCTGCTGCTCCAGGGGGATGCTGTTCTGGTACAGCGAATAGGGGTGCGCCGAGGGGCGCACGCCCAGGTGGCTGGCATGCTCGGCCAAGCGCTGCAGGAGGAAGTCGACGCGCTCGCCGCCGGCGCTGCGCGCCACGGCCTCCAGGGCGTCGAGCCATTCGTGGGTTTCCTGGCGGTCGCTGTCCTGTTCGGCGCGCTCGCGGGGTGATTCGGTGATCCTGGCTGTCATGGTTCTTCGCTCGATCAGGGTTTCGCAGGCGCGAGCCGCCCCCGGGCGCCCCCTGCCGGGGGCGCCGTGGCGTTCGCGCGGTCAATCGTCGGTGCGCGGGCCTACCAGCCTTCGCGGCAACCGTTCCACTCGGCGCCCGGCGAGCGGGCGTGCATCTGGTGGTAGCGGCCGCTGTAGAACAGCAGCGGCTTGCGCTGCTCGCCGATGCGCAGGTGCTCCACCTCGCCGATGTACAGCTGGTGGTCGCCGGCCGGGTGCACGTCCACCGTGCGCGCCACCAGCTGCACCAGGCTGCCGTCCAGCAGCGGGGTGTCCTGGTGCTGGCAGAACGGCAGCTCCAGGCCCTCCTCCGGGCGCCCGCCGAAGTGCGCGCTCAGCGGGCGCTGGGTCTCGGCGAGGAAGTTCACGCCGTAGCGCACGCCCTCCTTCACCCACTGGTTGAAGCGCGAGGCGTTGCGCACCGAGACGAGGATCAGCGGCGGCTCCAGCGACACCGACATGAAGGCGTTGGCGGTCATGCCGGCCGGCTCGCCGTCGGCGAGGTAGGTGATCACGGTGACGCCGGTGGCGAACTGGCCCATCACCGTACGCAGGAGTTTGGGGTCCATGGGGTTGCCCTCCCGGTCAGATCAGCGGGGTGACGGTGTTTTCCAAGCCCAGCAGCGCCTTGCCGTACAGCTCCAGGCCGATGCTCGGCAGGGCCACGGCGTGCCGCGCAGCGGTGTTGGAGTCGCGCCACCAGCGCTGCATCGGGCTGCTCTCGGCGAAGCTGCCGGCGCCGTGGGCAGTGAGCAGGATGTTGATGGCGTCGGTGATGTGGCTGTTGACCAGGCCGACGTCGGCGCGGATGCGCGCGCGGGTGGTGGCGTCGAGCTTGCGGCCCTCGCGCGCGGCGGCGTCGATCTCGTCGACGGCGCGGAAGGCGCGCAGCTCGGCGCTGTCGATCTTCAGCGCGGCCTCGGCGACCTGGGCCTGGAACAGCACCGAGTCGGTCTGCTTCTCGAACGAGGTGTAGGCGATGGCGCGGCGCGGCGCGTTGTCGATCACGTACTTCAGCGCGGCGCGGCCCAGGCCCAGCTGCGGGCCGTTGAGGATCAGCGCGGCGAAGGGCACGAACAGCGGGCGGTAGCTGGCCTCGTCCTTGAATTCGGTGGGGTAGTCGCCCTCGATGGCCGCGCCCATGTTCAGCAGGCGGTGGTCGGGCACGAACACCTCCTCGGCGACGATGCAGTTGCTGCCCGAGGCGCGCATGCCGGTGGTGAACCAGGTGTCTTCGATGCAGAACTGTTCGCGCGGGATCAGCGCCAGGTACTGGGCCACCAGCGCGCCGTTGGCGTCGCGCTCCTCGGCGCCCACGGCGGCCCAGTCGGCGTGCAGGCTGCCGGAGGAGAAGTACCACTTGCCGGAGACGATCAGGCCACCCTCGACGCGGCGGGTGTTGGGCGAGGCATTGAATACGCCGGACACGCGGGCGTCGGGGTTGGCGCCGAACACTTCGTTCTGCGCGCGCTCGCTGAACAGGCTGGTGAACCAGGCGCAGACGTTGGTCAGCGCGGCCACCCAGGCAGTGCCGCCGCAGCCTTCGGCGAGCGCCGCGGACACTTCCAGGTGCGAGCGCAGGGTGCCTTCGTGGCCGCCGAAACGCTTGGGCACCATCAGCCGGAACAGCCCGGCGTCGCGCATGGCCTGGATGTTCTCCTCGGCGGCGCGGCGATTCCTCTCCGACTCCGCGGCGTTCTTGCGCAGCAGCGGCTGCAGCGCTTCGGCGCGCTTGACCAGCTCCTGCAGGGAGGGACGCTGCTCGGCCAGCGGCAGCACGCTTACGTCGGACACTTTCATCGCTTCTTTCATGGCTTCGACCTTGTATGTCACAATGACTAAAATGTCATTCATTTGTTCTGGGCGAACGAATCCCGCCGGCCGTGGCGCCAGGGCGCAGTGGACGGCAACGGATTCCTCGCGGGCAGGCGTCGGCGCTCAGGACCTTGGCGGCCCCGAAGGCATACGGTTACCCGGAGTGGCTAGGGATGCGGGAAATATCAGGCGCGCGGGCGCTTGCGGCGCGGCGGCGGAGGAAGCGGGCGGGACAGGCGGGGTGGCAAGGCGTTACGGATCATTTTTCGTCTCCTGTTGTTTTTATGACGAAAGCGCCAGAGCGACGAATACGTTATAGACTGAACATACTTGTCATTCCGACATTGGTCAGCAATGTAGGACAGACGCCCCGCTCGTACAAGGGGTGCGATCAAATAAATTTATTCGCCCGACTATCGGCATAGTTTTTAACAATGACATTTTGTCACTCCCGGAGATGAAGTCCGTGTCCGACGACCAACAGCCCTCCCCCCGCGGACGGGCCAACCCCGACCACCGCCCGAAGATGGCGGAGAAGAAACGCCTGCTGATGCGCACGCGCCTGCTCGACGCGGCGATGCGAGTATTCGCCGAGCCCGGCTCGGCCACGCCGGTGATCGACGACGTGATCCGCGAGGCCAAGGTCTCGCGCGGCACTTTCTACCGCTACTTCGACTCCCTGGACCAGGTGCTGGTCGCCCTCGGCCAGGACCTGAGCAACCAGATGACCACCGACATCCTGCCGCTCTACGACATCCTCCAGGAGCCGTGGAAGCGCATCTCGGTGGGTTTCCGGGTGTTCCTGGTGCGCGCCCTGCTGGACCGCAAGTGGGCCGGCTTCGTCACCCGCGTCGACGTCTGGCCGCACCACGCGCTGGTGGCCGAGTACATGGGCCGCGACCTGGAGGGCGGGCGCGCCGCCGGCGAACTGCACTTCGAGCGCCTCGACGCCGCCACCGACTTCCTCATGGGCGCCTCGGCCCTGTGCATCCAGACCATCCTGCAGGGGGTGGAGAAGGTCAACGAGTACGTCGACGCCTGCGTGCACATGGCCATGGCCAGCCTCGGCTACGACGCGGCCACCTGCCGGCGCGGCGTGGACTTCTCGCTGACCTACCTGCAAGACTGGGGCTCCGGCGCGCTGGACCTGCCGCGCCCGGTGTGGTCGCTGAACCTCAACTCGCGCGAGGGCCGCGAGTTCCTCGCCTATCGTCGCAACGGGGCCTGAGCCTCACCGCCGCACCCGGCCAGGCGCGGCCGCGGGCGGGCCCAGTAGCGCGGGTCGTCGAGCACCGCCAGGTCGCTGGCGAAGGCCTGTGGCAGTTGCGCCTTGAGGAACTCGACCCAGGTGCGGATCTTGGCGTCGAGGAAGCGCCGCGAGGAATACAGGGCGAAGACGTCGCGGCCGTGCAGGCGCAGCTGTGGCAGGACCCGCAGCAGCCGCCCTTCGCGCAACGCGCGGGCGGCGACGAAGCCCGGCAGCAGGCACACGCCCATGCCGGAGGCGGCGGCCAGGCAGGCCGCCTCGGGGAGGTTGACGCGCAGCACGTCCTCGAAGGCGAAAGGCGCCTCCTCGGCCTGCTCGCTGAAGTACCAGCCATCGGGAAACAGCGGGTCGGCCAGCATCAGGCAGCGGTGTTCGCGCAGGTCTTCCGGGCTCCTCGGCACCCCGTGGCGGTGCAGGTACCCGGGCGCGGCGCAGAGCACGCTGAACACCCGCCCCAGGCGCTGAGCGACGAAGGCCGAGTCGGGCAGCCCGCGGGACAGGGTGACCAGCACGTCCAGGCCCTCCTCCAGCAGCGCCGGGGTGTCCTGGGTCAGCGACAGGTCGATGGACACCTCCGGGTAGCGCTCGCGATACGCGGCGATCAGCGGTGTCAGGTGCTCCAGGCCGAACTCGGTCACCGCGTGCAGGCGCAGCCGCCCGCTGGCCCGCGACAGCGAGCCGGCGGCCTCGGCGGCGGCGTCGTCGATCTCGCCGAGGATGCCCTTGCAGCGCTTGAAGTAGCGCCGGCCGGCCTCGGTCACCGCCACGCTGCGGGTGGTGCGTTGCAGCAGGCGCGCGCGCAGCTGCTCCTCCAGGCCTGCGATCAGCCGCGAGACCTTCGACGGCGACATGTCGAGGGCGCGGGCGGCCTGGCTGAAGCTGCCGCTCTCCACCACCCGCACGAAGGCCTGCATGCCTTGCAAGAGGTCCATGGCCCTACTCCCCGGCGGCGCGCGCCGCGGCCCTCATTTGTCGCCCCCGCCGAGGGCCTTGTACAGCGCCACCAGGTTCTGCTGGCGGGCCAGTTCGGTGGCCACCAGTTCCTGCTGCGCGGCGAACAGGCTGCGCTGCGCGTCCAGGGAGTTGAGGTAGGTGTCCACGCCCTGCTCGTAGCGGGCCCGGGCCAGGTCGTAGGAGTGGGCGTTGGCCTTCACCAGCAGCGCCTGGGCGCGCACCTGCTCCTGCAGGGTGCCGCGCGCGGCCAGGCCGTCGGCCACCTCGCGGAAGGCCACCTGGATGGCCTTCTGGTAGTTGGCCACTTCGATGGAGGCCTGGACCTTGGCCACGTCGAGGTTGGCCCGGTTGCGGCCGCCGTCGAAGATCGGCAGGCTGATCGACGGCACGAAGCTCCAGGCGCCCTGCCCGCCGGCGAACAGCTGGCCCAGCTCGGCGCTGGCCGAACCGGCCGAGGCGGTCAGGCCGATGCGCGGGAAGAAGGCCGCGCGCGCCGCGCCTATGTTGGCGTTGGCGGCCTTGAGCGCGTGCTCGGCGGCGAGGATGTCCGGGCGCTGGGTCAGCACCTCCGAGGGCAGGCCCACCGGCAGCGCCTCGTCCAGCGCCAACGCCTGCGGCGCCGCCTGGCGCAGCCGCTGCGCATCCAGCGGCCTGCCCACCAGCAGCACCAGGGCGTTGCGGTCCTGCGCCACCAGGCGCCGGTACTGCGCCTGGCTGGCCTCGGCGGCCCGCACCGTGCTTTCCGCCTGGCTCAGGTCCAGCTCGGTGGCGACTTCCGCGGCGTAGCTGCTGCGGATGGTGGCGTAGCTCTGCCGCTGGCTTTCCAGGGTCTGCCGGGCGATGGCCAGGGACTGCAGGTCCGCCTGCAACTGGTAGTAGGCCGTGGCTACCTCGGCGACCAGGGCGATGCGCGCGCTGCGCTGCGCCTCCACCGTCTGCAGGTAGGTCTGCAGCGCCTGTTCGTTGAGGCTGCGTACCCGGCCGAAGAAGTCCAGTTCATAGGAGGCGATGCCCACCCCGGCGTCGTAGCGGTGGGTGGTCTCCGTGCGGCCGCTGCTGGACAGGTCCGCCGGGGTGCGCTGGCCGTTGCCGGAGGCGCTGGCGTCGATCGACGGCAACAGGTCGGCGCGGCTGATGCGGTACTGCGCCCGCGCCTTCTCGATGTTCAGCACGGCCACGCGCAGATCGCGGTTGTTCTCCAGGGCATCTGCGACCAGGGCCTTGAGCTGTTCGTCCTTGAAGAAGCCCTGCCAGGGCAGCAGCGCCGCGCCGGCCCGGGGCGCGGCCCAATCCTGCGCGACCGGGCTTTCCGGGCGCTGGTAGTCGGGGATCAGCGAGCAGCCGCCGAGCGCGCCCACCGCCAGGGCGACGCTGAGCATCGCCCGCCATTTCAGCTGATTCATGCGTGTTCTCCCTGCTGGGCGTCGAGTGGTTTCGCCTTGCGGCTGAACAGGCGGGTGATCAGCACGTAGAACATCGGCACGAAGAACACCGCCAGGAAGGTCGCAGTGAGCATGCCGCCGACCACCCCGGTGCCGATCGAGTGCTGGCTGCCGGAGCCCGGCCCGTGGGAGATGGCCAGCGGCAGCACACCGAGGACGAAGGCCAGCGAAGTCATGATGATCGGCCGCAGGCGCAGGCGCGCCGCCTCCGAAGCCGCCTTCAGCAGCGGCATGCCCTGCTCGTGCAGCGCCTTGGCGAACTCGACGATGAGGATGGCGTTCTTCGCCGACAGGCCCACGGTGGTCAGCAGGCCGACCTGGAAGAACACGTCGTTGGCCAGGCCGCGGCCGAGGGTGGCCAGCACCGCGCCGATGACGCCCAGCGGCACCACCATGATCACCGCCAGGGGCACCGTCCAGCTTTCGTAGAGGGCCGCCAGGCAGAGGAACACGATCAGCACCGAGATGGCGTACAGCGCCGGCGCCTGGGAGCCGGACAGGCGTTCCTCGTAGGAGATGCCGGTAAACTGCAGGCCGATGCCGTCGGGCAGTTGGGCGACGATGCGCGCCACCGCCTGCATGGCGTCGCCGGAACTGTAGCCGGGGGCCGGCTCGCCCTGGATTTCCACCGCCGGCACGCCGTTGTAGCGTTCCAGCTTGGGCGAGCCGTAGGTCCAGTAGCCGGAGGCGAAGGCGGAGAACTTGACCATCTCGCCGCGGGCGTTGCGCACGTACCACTTGGCGAAGTCCTCGGGCGAGATGCGCGAGTCGATGGCGCCCTGCACGTAGACCTTCTTCACCCGTCCGCGGTCGACGAAGTCGTTGACGTAGGCCGAGCCCCAGGCGGTGCTCATGGTGGCGTTGATGTCGCTGATACTGACCTGCAGCGCGCGGGCCTTTTCCTTGTCGATCACCACCTGGTACTGCGGCTCGTCGTTCATGCCGTTGGGCCGCACGTTCTTCAGCACCGGGTCGGCGGCGGCCAGTTCGAGGAACCTGTCGCGGGCCTGCATGAGCTTCTCGTGGCCCAGGCCGACGCGGTCCTGGAGGAACAGGTCGAAGCCGGTGGCGTTGCCCATCTCCAGGATCGCCGGCGGCACGATGGCGATGGCGGTGCCGTCCTTGATCTGCGCGATCCGCGCCTGCAGGCGCTGGGCCAGGGCGAAGATGCTGGTGTCGTCGCGGCCGCTACGCTCCTCCCACGGCTTCAGGCCGATGAAGAGCATCCCGGAGTTCTGCCCGCGACCGGCGAAGTTGAAGCCGCTCACCGTGTACGCGGAGTCGATCAGCCCGGCCTCGTCGTGCAGCAGGTAGTCGCGGATCTCGTCCAGCACCACCTGGGTACGGGCAGCGCTGGCGTTGCTCGGCATCTGCACCTGCACCACCATGTTGCCCTGGTCCTCGTCGGGCAGGAAGGCGCTGGGAATCTGCGGGAACAGCCACACCAGCGCGACCACGATCAGCCCATAGATGCCCAGGAACAGCCCCTTGCGCCGGGCGATGGCGTCCACGCCGGTCTTGTAGCGCTCGGCGCCGCGGTCGAAGCTGCGGTTGAACCAGCCGAAGAAGCCCTTCTTCTCGTGGTGGCCATGCACCGGTTTGAGCAGGGTGGCGCACAGCGCCGGGGTGAAGATCATCGCCACCAGCACCGACAGGGCCATGGCCGAGACGATGGTGACCGAGAACTGCCGGTAGATGATGCCGGTGGCGCCGCCGAAGAAGGCCATGGGCACGAACACCGCCGAAAGCACCATGGCGATGCCCACCAGGGCGCCCTGGATCTGTCCCATGGACTTGCGCGTGGCCTCCCGGGGCGAGAGCCCCTCCTCCACCATCACCCGCTCGACGTTTTCCACCACCACGATGGCGTCGTCCACCAGCAGGCCGATGGCCAGGACCATGCCGAACATGGTCAGGGTGTTGATGGTGAAGCCGCAGGCCGCCAGCACGCCGAAGGTCCCCAGCAGCACCACCGGCACCGCCAGGGTGGGGATCAGCGTGGCGCGCAGGTTCTGCATGAACAGGTACATCACCAGGAACACCAGGAGGATGCCTTCGAACAGCGTCTTGACCACCTCATGAATGGAGGCGCTGACCACGGGCGAGGTGTCGTATGGGTAGACCACCTTCAGGCCCTTGGGGAAATAGGGCTCCAGCTCGGCCACGGTCTCGTGCACGCGCTTGACGGTGTCCAGCAGGTTGGCCCCGGTGGCCAGGCGCAGGGCGATGGCCGCCGCCGGCTTGCCGTTGTAGGTGCCGGAGATGGAGAAGTTCTCCGAGCCCAGGCCGACCTCGGCCACGTCCTTCAGGCGCACCTGGGAGCCGTCCGGGTTGACCTTCAGGAGGATCTCGCGGAACTGCGCCGCGGTGGTCATCCGCGACATGCCCAGCACGGTGGCGTTCAGCTGCACGCCCTGGTGCGTCGGCAGGCCGCCGAGGGCGCCGGAGGATACCTGCACGTTCTCCGCGCGCACCGCGTCGATCACGTCCTGCGGCGTCAGCTGGTAGCTGAGCAGCTTCTGCGGGTCGACCCAGATGCGCATGGCGTACTGCGCGCCCAGCAGCAGGAAGTCGCCGACGCCCTTGGTGCGGGTGATCGGGTCCTTGAGGTTGGAGGCGATGTAGTTGCCGATGTCGAAGTCGTCCATGCTGCCGTCCTCGGAATACAGGCCGACGATGAGCATGAAGTTGATCTGGTACTTGGCCACCCGCAGCCCCTGCTTCTGCACCTCTTCGGGCAGCAGCGGGGTGGCCAGCTGCAGCTTGTTCTGCACCTGTACCTGGGCGATGTCCGGGTCGGTGCCCTGGTCGAAGGTAACGATGATGTTGGTGCTGCCGTCGGCGTTGCTCTCCGAGGAGATGTAGCGCAGCCCGTCGAGGTTGTTCAGCTGCTGCTCGATGGGTTGCACCACGGTGTCCTGCACCGTCTGCGCCGAGGCGCCGGGATAGGTGACGGTGGTGATGATCGCCGGCGCGGCGATGTTCGGGTACTGGTTGACCGGCAGCTTGAGGATGGAAAGCCCACCCGCCAGCATGATCACGATCGCGATCACCCAGGCGAAGATCGGCCGGTTGATGAAGAAGGATGCCATTGGGAATTACCGGAAGATTGCGGCTAGGCCGGGGCAGTTCTATTCGTGGGAACTGGCGAGGGTCTGCACGGGCGCGACGTTGTTCGCCGCCACCGGCTTGAGCACGGCGCCGGGACGCACGCGCTGCACGCCCTCGGTGACGACGCGCTCGCCGGCGGCCAGGCCCGACTCCACCAGCCACTGGTTGCCCAGGGTGCGCGACACCCGCACCTGGCGCAGCTCGGCCTTGTCGCCCTCGCCCACCACCCAGGCGGTGGCCTCGCCCTTGAGGTCGCGGCTGATGCCCTGCTGCGGCACCAGCAGCGCCTGGCGGCGCATGCCCTCGGCCAGGGAGCCGTGGACGAACATGCCCGGCAGCAGGAGGCCGTCCGGATTGGGGAACACCGCGCGCAGGGTCACCGCGCCGGTGCTCGGCTCCACCGTCACCTCGGAGAACTTCAGCACCCCGGGCAGCGGGTAGCGCGAGCCGTCCTCCAAGCTCAGGTGCACCTGCACCTGGCCCGGGCCGGCCATGCTCAGTTGTCCGGAATCCAGCTCGCGGCGCAGCCGCAGCATGTCGGTGGCGGCCTGGTTGACGTCGACGTAGATGGGGTCGAGCTGGTTGATCGAGGCCAGCTCCTGGGCCTGGCCGGCGTTCACCAGCGCGCCCTCGGTGACGTTGGAACGGCTGATGCGCCCGCCGATGGGCGCCAGCACGCGGGTGTACTCCAGGTTGATGCGGGCGGTCTTCAGCTCGGCCTCGGCCTGCTTCCAGGCCGCTTGCGCATCATCGAACTGCTGGCGGCTGATGGCGCGGGTCTCCAGCAGGCGCTGGTAGCGCTGCGCCAGGTTGCGCGCGCTGTCGCGGGTGGCCTGGGCCTTGTCCACCGCGGCCTGGTACAGCGCCGGGTCGATCTGGTAGAGCTGCTGGCCCTTCTTCACCACGCTGCCTTCGGCAAACAGGCGCTTCTGGATGATCCCGCTGACCTGCGGCCGCACTTCGGCCACGCGGTAGGGCGCGGTGCGCCCGGGCAGGTCGCCGCTGAGCAGGACGTCCTGCGCCTTGAGTTCGACCACGCCCACCTCGGGGGCCGCAGCCTCCACCTTCTGCTCGGTCTTTTCGCACGCCGCCAGCACCAGCGCCGTCGACAACAGGGCCCCGAGGCTCCGCAAAGCTCTGACTTTCATGGTTTCTCCTTGGACATGCCGCCAATGCCCGAATGGCCGCGCGGAGGACTTCCGCCAACGGCGGGGTCGGATCGGGCGAGGTGGCAGTGTACCACAATACGATTATCTGTATCGCAATATGGTACAACTGAATTCACAGCTCCTGCCGAGCGCGCGGCAAGGCTGTACACTCCGCCGGTCGCCACGGCGCATGCGGCGATGCAGAGCTTCGAGGAACGAGATGAGCGAAGAGAAAGACATGCCGGAAGAATCGCGCGGCGGCGGCATCCAGGTGATCGCCCGGGCCAGCGCCATCATGCGCGCGCTGGGCGCGCAGCCCCAGGGCCTGAGCCTGGCGGCCATCGCCCAGGCCGTCGGGCTGCCGCGTTCGACGGTGCAGCGCATCATCGGCGCGCTGGAGGCCGAGGCGCTGGTGGAGGCGATCCGCCCCGGCACGGGCTACCGCCTGGGCCCGGCGCTGGGGCAACTGATCCACCAGGCCCACAGCGACATCATCTCGGTGGCCCGGCACTCCCTGGAACGACTCTGCGACGCCCTGCAGGAAACCGTGGCGCTGTCCTGCATCCGCGCCCGCCAGACCCACGTGATCGACCGCGTGATCGCCGAGACCGAGTTGCGCGTGGTGATCCCCATGGGGCACTCGCTACCCATGCATGCCACGGCCGACGGCAAGGTGCTGCTGTCCACCCTGGACGACGACAGCATCGCCCAGTGGCTGGGCCCCTCCCCGGCCAGGCTGACCCCTCACACCCGCGACCTGCCGGCGCTGCTCGCGGAAATGCCGACCATCCGCCGCAGCGGCATGGCCCGGGACGTCGAGGAACACACACCGGGCATCAGCGCCCTCAGCATCCTGATCCCCACTTTCATGGGGCCGCACGCGGTGTCGGTGGTGGCGCCCAGTACGCGCTTCCAGGCTCGCGAGGCCTACTTCCGCGAAGCGCTGGAGGTGTGCAAGACGGAAATCAGCCGGCAGGCGGGGATGTAGCCGGAAGGAGCGACCGCCGCCGCACGTGGCGGAAGGTCACCCCTTCCGAAGGCGGCAGCACACGCGGCGGTATGGCAACGAGCCTAACGCTCGATACGGGCGAAGCGCGCGCTCTCCCCGGGCGCCGGCGTCGCCCTGGCGGGGAGCCGGGCCGCCTGTTGCAGCTGCGGATCGCCGCACAGCGCCTCGTGCAGCGCTTCCAGCAGCACCTGCACGCGGGCGTCGGCCAGGCTGTAGTAGATCGAGCGGGATTCGCGGCGGGTCTTCACCAACTGGTTCTGCCGCAGCTCCGCCAGTTGCTGCGACAGGCCGGGCTGGCGCAGGCCGAGGTCGCGCTCCAGTTCCGCCACGGAGCATTCGCCACGGGCGATCTGGCAGAGCAGCAGCAGGCGCGTCGGGTTGGCCAGCAGGCGCAGCAGTTCGGCGGCGTCGTTGGCGCGCTCCTTCAGGGCTTCCAGGCCCTCGTCGGCCGGCGCCTTCATGGCTTCTTCCAGCGGTAGTACCAGGTTTCGTCCGGGCCGGGCTCGACCTGCAACGCCTCATGGGCATCCAGGGCCACCGGCTCCAGCAGCGCGCCGCCGGGCTGCCAGCCCTCCGGGGTGGAGGCGGCGTGCCGGTCGCTGGCCTGCAGCGCGGCGACCAGGCGCAGCAACTCCTCCACCGAGCGGCCGACGTTCATCGGGTACCAGCTCAGGGCGCGGATGATGCCCTCCGGATCGATCACGTAGCTGACCCGGGTGGTCGAGCTGTCCACCGCGTCGGGGCCGACCATGCCGTAGCCGCGGGCGATGGCCATGGAGGGGTCCTCGATGATCGGGAAGTCGATGGCCACGCCGAAGCGCTCGTGGATGTCGCGTATCCACGCCAGGTGCGAGTAGAGGCCGTCCACCGACAGCGCCAGCAACTCGCAGCCCAGTGCGTCGAAGCGCGGCTTGGCGCGGGCGAAGGCGATGAACTCGCTGGTGCACACCGGGGTGAAGTCCGCCGGGTGGGAGAACAGCAGCAGCCAGCGGCCGCGGTAGTCGCTCAGGGCGACGTCGCCGCGGGTGGTGCGGGCGCGGAACTCCGGCGCACGGTCGTTCTGGCGCAGCGGCGGCATGGAGGGAGCGGAACAGGCATTGGCTTCCACGGTGATCCAGATCCTCGGCTGAACAGGCCCGTCATGCTACCGCCCCGGCCCGGTAGCGTCGACGGCGACACTTCGACGTTTTCATAATTGCACTATTAAAGAAATAGTGTAAGCATTATTCAGGTCAATGTCGCAGGAGACGCCCCCCATGTCCGCCCTCCACGCCGATGCCGCCCTGGCCGCCGCCAGCGCACTGGTCGACGACGCCACCAGCGGCCGCGCCCCCACCCCGCAGGTCACCTCGTTCTTCGACGAAGCCACCTTCACCGTCAGCCATGTGGTGCGCGACCCCACCAGCAACGCCTGCGCCATCATCGACAGCGTGCTCGACTTCGACCAGGCCAGCGGCCGCACCCACCAGGAGTCGGCCCAGGCCCTGGTGGAGTTCGTCCGGGCCAACGACCTGCGGGTGTCCTGGCTGCTGGAGACCCACGCCCATGCCGACCACCTGTCCGCCGCGCCGCTGCTGCAGGAACGCCTGGGCGGGCGCCTGGCGATCGGCGAGCGGATCACCCGGGTGCAGCAGACCTTCGGCAAGATCTTCAACGCCGGCAGCGCCTTCGCCCGCGACGGCAGCCAGTTCGACCATCTTTTCGCGGATGGCGAAAGTTTCCGCATCGGCAACCTGCAGGCCATCGCCCTGCACGTGCCCGGGCATACCCCGGCCTGTATGGCCTACGTGATCGGCGATGCGGTGTTCCCCGGCGACACCCTGTTCATGCCCGACTACGGCACCGCGCGCTGCGACTTCCCCGGCGGCGACAGCGCCACGCTGTTCCGCTCCATCCGCCGGCTGCTCGGCCTGCCGCAGCCGGCGCGGGTGTTCCTCTGCCACGACTACAAGGCCCCCGGCCGCGACCACTACGCCTGGGAAACCAGCATCGGCGCGCAGCGCGCCGGCAACATCCACGTCCACGACGGCGTGAGCGAGGCCGCGTTCGTCGCCATGCGCGACGCCCGCGACGCCACCCTGCCGATGCCGCGCCTGATGCTGCCCTCGGTGCAGGTGAACATGCGCGGCGGCCACCTGCCGGAGCCGGAAGACAACGGCGTGCGCTACCTCAAGCTGCCGCTGAACCTGCTCTGAGCCGCCGACGGCGGGCCATGACGGCCGCTGTCCCGCCGCCCTCCCCTTGCCTTGCGCCGCCGAAAGAAGAAGAGGAATCCGCCATGCAACGTCTGCCCCTGGACGATGGCTTTTGCGTCGCCCCGCAACTGAACCCCGAAGACCTTTCCGCCCTGGCCGCCGCCGGCATCCGCAGCCTGGTCTGCAACCGCCCCGACGGCGAGGCCGACGACCAGCCGGGCAGCCAGGCCATGGCCGCGGCCGCCACCGCCCAGGGCCTGGAGTTCGCCTACCTGCCGGTGATCAGCGGCGCCATCGGCGACGCCGACGTCCACGCCTTCGCCGCCGCCCTGGAGCAGCTGCCCGGCCCGGTGCTCGCCTACTGCCGCACCGGCACCCGCTCGGCCACCCTCTGGGCGCTGTCCCAGGCCGGGCAACGGCCCCTGGACGACATACTCGCCCGCGCCGCCCGGGCCGGCTTCGACCTCGGCCAGCTGCGCCCGCGCCTGCAGGCCGCCGCCAGCCCCCGCCCGGGGCGCGGCGAGCCCACCTATGACCTGGTGGTGATCGGCGCCGGCGCCGCCGGCCTGGCCACCTGCGCCAGCCTGCTCAAGCGCCGCCAGAACCTGAGCATCTGCATGGTCGAGCCGGCCACGGAGCACTACTACCAGCCGGGCTGGACAATGGTCGGCGCCGGCGTCTTCACCCAGGACCGCACGGTGCGCCCGATGGCGGCGCTGATCCCCGACTGCGTGGCCTGGGAACGCTCCGCCGCGGCGGCCTTCGCGCCCCAGGACGACCGCGTGATCCTGGCCAACGGCGCCAGCCTGAAGTACCGCGTGCTGGTCCTGGCCCCCGGCCTGAAGCTGGACTGGAACGCCATCCCCGGCCTGGCCGACACCCTGGGGCGCAACGGCGTGACCTCCAACTACCGCTTCGACCTGGCGCCCTACACCTGGCAGCTGGTGCGCGGCCTGCACCGTGGCCGCGCGCTCTTCACCCAGCCACCGATGCCGATCAAGTGCGCCGGCGCGCCGCAGAAGGCCATGTACCTGTCCGCCGACCACTGGCTGCGCGGCGGCCGTCTGGAGGGCATCGACATCCAGTTCCACACAGCCGGCGCCGCGCTGTTCGGCGTGGCGGACTACGTGCCGGCATTGATGGAGTACGTCGAGCGCTACCGCGCCCAGCTCAACTTCGGCTCGACCCTGGCGGCCGTCGACGGCCCGGCGCGCACCGCCACCTTCGCCCGCACCGATGCCGACGGCCAGCGCCACGAGGAAGTGCGCGAGTTCGACATGCTCCACGTGTGCCCGCCGCAGACCGCTCCGGACTTCATCCGCAGCAGCCCGCTGGCCGGCGACGGCGGCTGGATCGACGTCGACCCGGTGACGCTGCGCCATGCGCGCTTCGCCAACGTCTTCGCCCTCGGCGACGCCAGCGCCGCGCCCAACGCCAAGACCGCCGCGGCGGCGCGCAAGCAGGCCCCGGTGGTGGCGCACAACGCCCTCGCCTGCCTCGACGGCCAGCCCCTGACGGCGGCCTACGACGGCTACGGCTCCTGCCCGCTGACCGTGGAGCGCGGCAAGATCGTGCTCGCCGAGTTCGGCTACGGCGGCAAGCTGCTGCCCACCTTCCCGCGCTGGCTGCTCGATGGCCGCAAGCCGTCGCGCCTGGCCTGGCACCTGAAGTCCGAGGCGCTGCCGGGCATCTACTGGAACGCCATGCTCAAGGGCCGCGAGTGGCTCTGCGCGCCCGGCCGGCGCCGCGCCGGACAGTCCGCCTGAGGAAGCCGCGATGCCGACCCTCAGCCTGTTGCAGTACCTGCTCGGCGCCGCCGCCGGTTCGCTGGTGGGCTTCACCCTCGGCCTGGTCGGCGGGGGCGGCTCGATCCTCGCCGTGCCACTGATGGTCTACCTGGTCGGCGTCGACAACCCCCACGTCGCCATCGGCACCAGCGCCCTGGCGGTGGCCGCCAACGCCGCCGCCAACCTGCTCAACCACGCCCGCCGCGGTAACGTGAAGTGGCCCTGCGCCTCGCTGTTCGCCCTGGTCGGGGTGGTCGGCGCCTTCTTCGGCTCGTCCCTGGGCAAGGCCTTCGACGGCCAGAAACTGCTGGCGCTGTTCGCCCTGCTGATGCTGGTGGTGGCGGCGCTGATGCTGCGCGGGCGCGACAGCGAAGGCGACGCCGCGGTGGCCCTGGGCCGCGGCAACGCCCCGCGGCTGGCGGCATTCGGCGGCCTGG
Organism: Pseudomonas sp. M1; assembly: GCF_022760135.1. Lineage (NCBI taxonomy): Bacteria > Pseudomonadati > Pseudomonadota > Gammaproteobacteria > Pseudomonadales > Pseudomonadaceae > Pseudomonas > Pseudomonas sp. M1. The sequence goes on along the minus strand of NZ_CP094343.1, from coordinate 2,639,136 downwards.
CCGGCGCCCTGTCGGGGTTCTTCGGCATCGGCGGCGGCTTCCTCATCGTCCCCGGCCTGATGGCCGCCACGCGCATGCCGATCCTCTTCGCCGTGGGCAGCTCGCTGGTGGCGGTGACCGCCTTCGGCCTGACCACCGCGCTCAACTACGCGCGCTCGGGCCTGGTGGACTGGCCGCTGGCGGTGGTGTTCATTGGCGGCGGGGTGGCCGGCGGGCTGTGCGGCGCCTGGCTGGCGACGCGCCTGTCGCGCAGCCAGGGCACCCTGAACCTGGTATCGGCGGCGATGATCGGCGCCACCGCGCTGTACATGCTCTACCGCAGCCTGGGGGCGCTGGGCGTCATATGAACGGCCGGGCTGCGCACCGCTCAGGTGTACTTGGTGAAGATCGCCCGGACCCGCTGCAGCGTCTGCGCCGCGTCCTGCTCCTGGTCCTCGAACGCCTCTTCCAGCAGGCAGGCGAGCAGCTCCTGGTAGGCCTTTTCCAGGGCCTTGCGCGCCGCGCGGAACTGCAGCGCGATGGTCTCGCACTCCTCGCCCCGGCGGATCATGGCCTGCAACCCGCGGATCTGGCCCTCGACCCGGGCCAGGCGGTTGAGCATCGCTTCCTGGGGGGTGATATCGCTTTTTCTGCTCACGTGTACCTTCCAACGCGCATCCCGAGGTGAAGGCTCCATGGGGTTCCCATCCACGGCAACCCGGCGCCCGGGCGTGAGGGTAGCGTTGTTCGGCGGGCACAGCCAGCCCGGCGGCGGGGCAGCCGCCGGGCATGGCCCGCGCCCGGCCTCAGGAGCGCTTGCAGCTCCCGCAGGTGCTGATGCCCAGCAGCGGGTAGGCCGGGCAGAAACGGAAGATGCCGGTGGCCAGCGGCACTATGCCGATCCACCCCCACCAGCCGATCACGCCGGCGAGGCTCAGCCCGATCAGCAGCAGCCCCACGACGATGCGCACCGCGCGATCGATGGTCCCGACATTCGCTTTCATGACGATCTCCTTGGTCAGGTCCCGCGCTGGCCATCCAGCGCGGTGAAGATGAGCGGCCGGCTTGCCGGGTCGGGCGCCGGACAAGGGTCCGCGCGCCTGCTGCGTCAATCTGCCATCTCATTGGAAGGGCATTTCCAACATACCCTATGGGGTATTACAACAGTCGCTCCGGAGGTGCACAAGTGAGTGCGTCAATCCGCTACCCGAAGCTGGTGAAGGAACTGGCGGCCATCCTGCTGATCAAGCTGGTGCTGCTCCTGGCCATCAAGGCCATCTGGTTCGACCACCCCACCCTTCCCGTCGGGGGCGAACGGCAGGTCAGCGCGCACCTGCTGGGCACCCCCGACCCCGTATCCACCCCCACCTCATCCCCCGCCAAGGAGTCCCCGTGATGATTTCCGAAGCCGTAGTCGACCTGTCACGCCTGCAGTTCGCCATGACGGCGATGTACCACTTCCTGTTCGTGCCCCTGACGCTGGGCCTCGCCTTCCTGCTGGCGATCATGGAGTCGGTCTACGTGATGACCGGCAAGCAGGTGTACAAGGACATGACGCAGTTCTGGGGCAAGCTGTTCGGCATCAACTTCGCCCTCGGCGTCACCACCGGGCTGACCATGGAGTTCCAGTTCGGCACCAACTGGGCCTACTACTCCCACTACGTCGGCGACATCTTCGGCGCGCCCCTGGCCATCGAGGGGCTGATGGCGTTCTTCCTCGAATCCACCTTCATCGGCCTGTTCTTCTTCGGCTGGGATCGCCTGTCCAAGGTCCAGCACCTGAGCGTGACCTGGCTGGTGGCGCTGGGCTCGAACCTCTCGGCGCTGTGGATCCTGATCGCCAACGGCTGGATGCAGAACCCGGTGGGCGCGGAGTTCAATTTCCAGACCATGCGCATGGAGCTGACCGATTTCGGCGCGCTGCTGTTCAACCCGGTGGCCCAGGTCAAGTTCGTCCACACCGTGGCCGCCGGCTACGTGACCGGGGCGATCTTCGTCCTGGCCATCTCCAGCTACTACCTGCTGAAGAAGCGCGACCAGGGCTTCGCCCGCCGCTCCTTCGCCATCGCCTCGGCCTTCGGCCTGGCCTCGATCCTCTCGGTGATCATCCTCGGCGACGAGTCCGGCTACGAGATCGGCGACGTGCAGAAGACCAAGCTGGCCGCCATCGAGGCCGAGTGGAACACCGAGCAGGCGCCGGCCGGCTTCACCCTGTTCGGCATCCCCGACCAGGAGCAGATGCGCACCCATTACGCGATCAGGATTCCCTATGCGCTGGGCATCATCGCCACCCGCTCGCTGGACAAGGAGGTCACCGGCATCAAGGACCTGCTGGTGCAGCACGAGGCGCGCATCCGCAACGGCATGCAGGCCTACGCGCTGCTGGAGCGGCTGCGCGGCGGCGACACCTCCGCGGCCACCCTCGCCGCCTTCGATGATGTGAAGCAGGACCTGGGCTACGGCCTGCTGCTGAAGAAGTACACCGACAAGGTGGTGGACGCCAGCGAAGAGCAGATCCGCCTGGCCACCCTGGACACCATCCCCGACGTGCTCACGCTGTTCTTCAGCTTCCGCGCCATGGTCGCCTGCGGCTTCCTCATGCTCGCCCTGTTCGCCTGCGCCTTCTGGGCCTCGGCGCGCAAGAACGAGGAGCGCAAGCCCTGGCTGCTGAGGTGGGCGCTGCTGAGCCTGCCATTGCCCTGGATCGCCGCGCAGACCGGCTGGTACGTCGCCGAGCACGGCCGCCAGCCCTGGTCCATCGGCGAGGTGCTGCCGGTTCACCTGTCCGCCTCCAGCCTGGGCACCCACGACCTGTGGGGCTCGCTGATCGCGCTGGTGGCCTTCTACAGCCTGCTGCTGGTGGTGGAGCTGTACCTGATGATCAAGTTCGCCCGCCTCGGCCCGTCGAGCCTGCACACCGGCCGCTACCACTTCGAGCAGGGCGCCGCGCAGCGCCCGGCCATTGCCTGAGGAGCCCGCCATGGACTACGAAACCCTGAAGATCACCTGGTGGGTGCTGATCGGCGTGCTGCTGATCGGCTTCGCCCTCACCGACGGCTTCGACATGGGCGCCATGGCGCTGCTGCCCTTCGTCGCCCGGGACGACCACGAGCGCCGCGTGGCGATCAACACCATCGCCCCGCACTGGGACGGCAACCAGGTGTGGTTCATCACCGCCGGCGGCGCGCTCTTCGCCGCCTGGCCGATGGTCTACGCCACCGCCTTCTCCGGGCTCTACTGGGCCATGCTGCTGGTGCTGTTCGCGCTGTTCTGCCGGCCGGTGGGCTTCGACTACCGCAGCAAGCTGGAGAACCCGCGCTGGCGCGCGGCCTGGGACTGGGCGCTGTTCGTCGGCGGCTGCGTCCCGGCGCTGGTGTTCGGCGTGGCCTTCGGCAACCTGTTCCTGGGCCTGCCGTTCAACCTCGACGAAATGATGCGGCCGACCTACAGCGGCTCGTTCTTCGCCCTGCTCAACCCCTTCGCCCTGCTCGCCGGGGTGGTCAGCCTGAGCATGCTCTGCCTGCACGGCGGCGCCTGGCTGATGCTGCGCACCGACGGCGAACTGGCCGAACGCTCGCGCCGCGCCGCGCAACTGTGCGCGCTGGTGTACCTGGCGGCCTTCATCGGCGCCGGGCTGTGGCTCAGCCTGGGCATGCACGGCTTCAGCCTGGCCTCGGCGGTGGACGGCAACGCCGTGCTCAACCCGCTGCACAAGCAGGTGACGCTGGACAACGCCGGCTGGCTGGCCAACTACCACAAGCAACCGCTGACCATGCTGGCCCCGGCGCTGGGCATCCTCGGCGGGCTGCTCGCCCTGGCCAGCGCCAGCGGCAACAGGGGCGGCCTGGCCTTCCTCGGCAGCGCCCTGGCCATCGTCGGCACTATCTGCACCGCCGGCTTCGCCCTGTTCCCCTTCGTCTTCCCCTCCAGCGAGAACCCGGCGGCCAGCCTGACGCTGTGGGACGCGGTGTCCAGCCACAAGACCCTCGGCATCATGTTCGCCGTGGCCTGCATCTTCGTGCCGCTGATCCTCTGCTACACGCTCTGGGGCTACGCGCGCATGTGGGGCCGGCTGAACCGCGAGCACATCGACGCCAACCCCCACGGACTCTACTGAGGAGCGACAAGCATGTGGTACTTCACCTGGATTCTCGGTGTGCTGCTGGCCTGCAGCTTCGGCATCATCAACGCCCTCTGGCTGGAAACCACCCAGGACCTGGACAGCGATGACCGCCGCCAGTCCTGAGCGCGCCCTGCGCCGCCCCTGGAGCCGCGTCGTCTCGCTGCTCCTGGCGGCGCCGCTGGCGCTGGTGCTGCTGATCCACCCGGCGCTGATGCTCGACGCCAACGGCGGCTACAGCCACGGCCTGCTGATGCTGGTGATGCTCGGCGTGAGCGGCGGCTTCGTCCACGGCGTGGGCTTCGACCCGCGCGGCCGGCTATGGGCGCTGCTGTTCGGGCCGCCCGTGGCCTGGCCGCTGATGCTGCTGGGCTATGGCCTGCTGCTCTATGCGCGGACGAGTTGAGGCCGGCTCACTTCGAAAGCGCCAGGCCAAACCTGAACAACAGTTGAACGGTGCGGTCATCGCGCATGGAAACAGTCCGGAAGCCTTGACCCAGGTCATTCGTTTCCGGCCTCCGGCGAAAACATAGTGGAACCGAGCGCCCGAGGGGGCCAGGCATGGACGCCGGCGAGTTATCCCACCCTCGGGCGCTCCCCCATCGCAGCGTAGGGCGCATAACGCCCCAGGGCGTTATCCGCCGTTGGCCCCGGCTCCGGCGTTCCGGCCGTCGTAGGATGGGTTGAGCTTGCGATACCCATCGGGCCATGGTGATGGGTATCGCTTCGCTCAACCCATCCTACGAAAAGCGCCTCGCATGGCGGGTAAGACAAGCTGCCCCGGCACCGTGCCCATGTAGCGGACCTTGTCCGCGATTTTCGGCTGCGGGCCGGAACATCGGTGACAGGTCTAAGAGCCCCTCTCCCTAACCCTCTCCCTGAAGGGAGAGGGGACCGTTGGGCAGAGTTTGATGTTATGGCGTTAGCCGGCAATCTCGGCAGTTTCCGGCAGGAACCATTACCTTTCTCGGCACGGACAAGCCCCCTCTCCCTTCAGGGCGGGGCGCGCAGCCGAGGGCTGGGGAGAGGGTGCTCCAAAGCCCAACACCCAAAGCCGCAGGCACACACCATTCGCAAGCGCGATTCGCGGATGAGATCCGCTACGGGCGGCCCCGGCACCGTGCCCCATGTAGGAGCGCGCCCTGCGCGCGATTTCGCGGGCAGGGCCCTACGATTCCAGGAAGCACGGCTTTTCGTAGGATGGGTTGAGCTTGCGAAACCCATGCGGTTGCGCTGATGGGTATCGCTTCGCTCAACGCCATCCTACGAAGAGCACCTCGGCGCAAGACAGTTGCTCCTACGCAAAGCTCTCCGATCCCCCATGAAAAAGCCGCCACGACGCATGGGGTCGTCGTGGCGGCCAAGGGGAATGAATCGGACGGCCGAAGCCGGCATTCACGAACTCAAGGCGGTTTGAATGAAGTCAACGGGCGACCCTCGATATATGGAACACGCAGTTTCGACTGATATAAAAGTTTTAAATCCGCAGCAAAACTAGAACTTCGCCTCCAGATCCAATTGCAACGTATCGATATCCGCATCTTTACGCGAACCACTGGCGGCATCCGACCTGGCCATGAAATAAGTGGCACCCAGGGCGAAATTCTTGTCGATGTCGTAGGCAACTTTGAACTTATGACCACGAGATGCGGTGTAACCATTGGCGAAGTCCGAATCGGTAAATGCCCCGACCACCGCATTACGCTGCACATCGCGATAGTTGTAGTCGAAGCTGAAGTCGCCCACCTTGGTCTTCGCGCCGGTCAGCCAGGCAGTATCTTCGTTGCTATCGGTCGCCTGGTTGACCACGTACTGGCCGTATAGCGAAAGCGGAACCGGCAGGTTGCCGAAGTCCAGCTGGCCGAAGCCTTCGTAGAGGCGGAAGTCCCTGGTGGTGTTGCCGTTGGCGGAAAGCTGGCACGGCGTCGTGGTGGCCGAGCCGCAGGCACTGTCGGTGTCGTTGTCGTAGGCGTAGAGGCTCGCCCCGAGGGTCGCCTTGATGCCGTCGATGGGCGCGAAGCGGGCGCCGAACTGGCCGCTGTACAGGCGCAGGTCATGCTGGAAGGCGTAGCCTTCGCCGTCGACGTTGTCCTTCAGATTGAAGTAGCCGGCGCTGCCGAACAGCTCGGCGCTGCCGCCCAGCGGGTATTTGTAGGTGGCGGCGAAGCCTTCGGGGTTGATGTCGCCGTCCCAGATAACGTCGCCTGCGCTGACCCACGGCTGGTTCATCTTGCCGCCGATCAGGTGCAGGTTCTTCACCGCCGCGGGGTGGAAGTCGATGTAGGCCTGGTCCAGCCACAGCTGCTTCTTGTCGAAGTAGTTGTCCATGCTCTGGTTGGTCGAGCGGGCGTCGTCGCCGCTGCCGGTGGCGATGCGGATGCCGGTGTCCACCTGCGGGTTGATCTGGCTGTAGAAGCCGACCCGCGCGCGGATGCGCTGGCGGTTCTGGTCGCCCTTGCTGCCGCTGTTCTGCGCATGCACGGTTTCCTGGCGCACGCGGACGTCGCCCTTCACCTGGGTCCTGGCGGCCCAGGCGATGCTCTGCTCGAAGGCGCTCATCTGCTCTTTCTTGGCCTTGGCCTGCTCCGCGGCCGCCTGGTTCTCCCTGTCCAGCTCGGCCGTGAGTTCGGTGTACTGGGCGGCGCTGATCGAGCCATTGGCCTTGAGCATTTCCAGCAACCTGGCATCGACCCCCGCATGCGCCGGAACACTCAGGACGAGCAATGCCCCGGCACAAACCCCCATTCCGCCCAGTGCAGAAATACTACGCATCAAGAATCTCCTGAAATCCGATAAAGGCGGCAACTACCACCCAATTAATTCGGTTCCCACAAAGTTCTCCGCCACCGGCGAATACCTTGTCCCCAAACCGGGGCCGATTCTTGTTTTTTGAATATTTCAGAATGATTTCAAGCGAAGGCAAGACATGAGCCATCGAAACATGAATAGCCCTTGCAGCCCTTATGAATCGCGGATTCATATACTATTTGGCGAGGGTGTTTTTACGCGCAGCGGCTATATTGCCGGGCGGGAAATACCTAGCATTTTAAAAGTGAAGAACCCTGCTGTTTTCGGTCGAATGAAAGTTCGATCGACTCTCTGAATAGAGCAACCAGAATTCAGCGATCCCGGGCCCCCTTCGGCCTCGTTGCCGAAGGGGGCCGGGCGATCAATCCGCCATACCGGCGTCGCCAGGCTGGCGCGTCTTCAGGCGGTGCTCTAACTGCCGGCGGGTGATGCCCAGAAGCCGCGCGGCGCCGGCGACATTGCCGCCGGCCCGGCCCAGGGCACGCTTCACCGAAGCCTCGATCAGTTCCTCCAGCGGGTGCTCGTCCAGCCACTGCTCGATGATCCGTTGCCGCTGCTGCGGGGCCTCGAAGTCCGGCCGGGCTTCCGCCTCCCGCGCCGGGGACAGGAACAGGTCGCTCAGGCCGATGGGTTCGTTGTCGTCGGCCAGGACCACGCCTCGCTCGATGATGTTCTCCAGCTCGCGCACGTTGCCGGGATAGTGGTACTCCAGCAGCGCCCGCACGGCCGCGCGCGAGAGGCCCTTGATGGTGCGCTGGTGCTGGGTGGAGAAGCGCTTGATGAAGTAGCGGATCAGCAAGGGGATGTCGTTGCGCCGCTCGCGCAGCGCGGGGATGTGGATGGGGACGACGTTGATGCGGTAGTACAGGTCCTCGCGGAAACGGCCCTGCTGGACGTCCTTCTCCAGGTCCGCGTTGGTGGCGGCGATGACGCGTATGTCGACGGGGCGCGGCGCATCGCCGCCCAGCCGGTCGACCTCGCGTTGCTGCAGCACGCGCAGCAGCTTCTCCTGGGCCACCGAGGTCAGGGTGCCGATCTCGTCGAGGAACAGGGTGCCGCCGTCGGCCTGCTCGAAGCGCCCTGGCCGGCTGCGGTGGGCGCCGGTGAAGGCGCCCTTCTCCACGCCGAACAGCTCCGACTCGATGAGGGTTTCCGGCAGGGCCGCGCAGTTGACGGCGACGAAAGGCTTGTCCGCGCGGTGGCTGAGCTGGTGCAGCAGGCGGGCGAAGCGTTCCTTGCCCACGCCGGTCTCGCCCTGGAACAGCACGGTGACGTCGCGCGTGGCGATCTTCTCGATGCGCCGGCAGGTGGCGAGGAAGCTCGGGTCCGCGCCGATCAGGTCGGAAACCGCCAGGGCCTCGTCCAGCACGGGGTCGTTCAGCGAAGCGTTGATGTAGTCGGTGGAGCCGAACAGCTCCAGCTGATCGCCGTCGGGGCCCCACTCCTCCAGCGGCTTGCCGATGATCCGGCAGTGCGCGTGGCCCATGCCGCGGCACTCCACCTCGCGGAACAGCACCGTGCGGCCGAAGAAGGCGCTGTTGAAGCCGGAGGCGTGGCCGACCTGCATCCAGCAGACCGGCTCGGCGGAAGGCGGCAGGTGCGCCAGGTGGGCGCTGGCCTCGAAGGAGTCGTGCCAGATCTGCTCGACGTAGTGGTGGCCGGACTCCACGTCCACCTCCATGCGCAAGGTCTCCACTTGCGTCACCCCTTCCAGCGCATGCAGCAACGGCCCCGCCATGAAGGCGTGGTCGCTCTCGTCGCCACGCAGCTGGCGCGCCAGCCCGGCGTCGCTGGAGCCCGTCGCATAGCCCATGCGGGCCAGCAGGCGGCGCGAATGGGCCACGCCGATCTCGGCGATCAACTCACGGCGGAAGGCGGCGAAGGCGGACAGCTGCATGAGGAATGCGCGTTGCTGGCCGATCCAGATCTGGCCCTTTTCGGGCTGCATGCGGAACTGACGGAGCAGGTCCTGGGGGAAGCTGCGGGCACCCATGGCATCTCAACATTTTTGTTATTAGTGAATTCGAAATTAACAAACACGTTAATTCCGCGGCAATCCAGCCTTGGCGCCAAAGGTGCCGAAAAATCCTTTAAGCCTCTGTTTATCCTGAAGAAAACAAAATCAACGAACCATTGGCATGCCGCTTGCCATTGCCCTCTCAAGCGCAACGCGCTGGGGACGGACGGGACGCCGCGCCCTGCCCACCACGGAGGGCTACCCGATAACAAGATGGCGATGCCGGGCGTGGCGGCCCGGTATCCGGAGAGCGAGAACAATGACAATGAGCATGCCTGGTTTACCCGCCGACAACGCCGGCGAAGCGCGCTACGACGCGGACGTGGCCATCGTCGGGGCCGGCCCCGTCGGCACCCTGCTGGCCATTCTGCTGGGCCAGAAGGGCCACCGCGTCACCCTGGTGGAGCGCTGGCCGCAACCCTACGACCGCCCCCGCGCCGTGACCTTCGACCATGAGATCGCCAGGATACTCGCGGGCCTGGGTATCGACTCCGACAACGACCCGGCGATCAACTACCACGACGAGCTCTACTACTGGCGCAACGCCGCCGGCGAAGACCTGCAGATCGTCGACTGGAAAAGCACCTCGGCCTCCGGCTGGCGGGTGCGCTACTGGTTCAACCAGCCCGGCCTGGAAAGGCGCCTGCTGGGCATCGCCGAGGGCATCGCGAACATCCGCCTGATCCGTGGCTGGGAAGCCAACGAACTGCAGCAGGATGACCAGGGCATCTGCCTGGGCGGCATTGGCGATGCGCCGGACGCGCCCAGCCGTATCCGCGCCCGCTACGTCGTGGGCGCCGATGGCGCCAACAGCTTCGTGCGCAAGGCGCTGGGCCTGAGCCTCACTGACCGCGGCTTCTTCTACGACTGGCTGATCCTCGACATGATCCCGCACCAGGAACAAGTGCTGGACCCGGTGCACTGGCAGCTGTGCGATCCCAGGCGCCCCACCACCATAGTGCCGGGCGGCCCCGGCCGCCTGCGCTGGGAGTTCATGGCGCTGCCCGGCGAGTCGGCAGAGGCGCTGGCCAGCCCGGAAAACGCCTGGAGCCTGATGCAGCCCTGGGGCCTGACGGCGGCCAACGCGACGCTGGAACGCAGCGCCGTGTACCGCTTCCAGGCCTGCTGGGCGGAGTCCTGGCGCAACGGCCGCGGCCTGATCGCCGGCGATGCCGCGCACCTGATGCCGCCCTTCGCCGGCGAGGGCATGTGCGCCGGCCTGCGCGACGCCGTCGCCCTGGCCTGGCGCCTGGACGCCATCCTCGACGGCACCCTGGGCGAGGCGGTGCTGGACAGCTACACCAGCGAACGCCGCGAACATGCCAAGCACTACATCGAGTTCTCCATGGAGCTGGGGCGCATCATCTGCATCACCGACCCGCAGGAAGCCGCCGAGCGCGACCGGCGCATGAAGGCGGAACTGGAGGCCTCCGGCCGCACGCCGGTGCCCACCGACAAGGCGGCGCTGGGCCCGGGCATCTGGTGCAAGGACGCGGCCCACGCCGGCGAACTCTCGGTGCAGGGCATCGTCCGCGCGGGCGAGCGGCGCGGGCGCTTCGACGACCTCGCCGGCCGCGGCTGGCTGGTCATCGGTTTCGAGCAATCGCCCCGCCAGGCCCTGCCCTCCCATCAGTTGCAGGCACTGGAACACCTGGGCGCGCGCTTCGTCACCCTGGGCCGCCCGGGCAGCCATTGCGACCTGGAAGACGCCGAAGGCACCTATGCCGCCTGGCTGGAAGAACTGGGCGCCCGCTACCTGGTGATTCGCCCGGACTTCTACGTCGCCGCCAGCGCCGGCTCGGCCGAGGCGCTGCAGCGCCAGCTGGACGACCTGCTGGGGCAGCTTCACCTGACGCACCTCCAGGCCCCTTCCCACGAAGCGAGCGCCGCCTTCGCCTGACCGACACGGAGTCCATCCTGATGCACGAATTTCTCTATACCCAAAACCCCGCCCGCGTGGTCTTCGGCGCCGGCAGTTCCCTGCGCGTGGCCGCGGAACTGGAGGCCCTGGGCTGCCGGCGCGCCCTGCTGCTCTCGACGCCCGCTCAGCAGACAGACGCCGAGCGGCTGCTCGACAGCCTCGGCGGGCTGGGCGTCGGCGTCTTCGCCCAGGCCACCATGCACACCCCCGTAGAGGTGACCGAGGCGGCGCTGGCGCGCTATGCCGAGCTGGGCGCGGACAGCGTCGTGGCCCTGGGCGGCGGCTCCACCATCGGCCTGGGCAAGGCCATCGCCTACCGCAACGACGCCCCCCAGGTGGTGATCCCGACGACCTACGCCGGCTCCGAGGTGACGCCCATCCTCGGGCAGACGGAAAACGGTGTGAAGACCACGGTGAGCGCGCCGTCGATCCTCCCCGAAGTGGTGATCTACGACCCGCAGCTGACCCTCGGGCTGCCCGTGCCCATGAGCATCACCAGCGCCCTCAACGCCATGGCCCACGCCGTGGAGGGGCTGTATGCGCGCAACCGCAACCCCATCACCTCGCTGATGGCGGTGGAAGGCATCCGGGCGCTGAAGCAGGCCCTGCCCGGCGTGGTCCGGCAGCCGGAGGACATCGCCGCGCGCAGCTCGGCCCTGTATGGCGCCTGGCTGTGCGGCACGGTGCTGGGCAGCGTCGGCATGGCCCTGCACCACAAGCTCTGCCACACCCTGGGCGGCAGCTTCAACCTGCCCCACGCCGAAACCCACGCGGTCATGCTGCCCCACACCGCCGCCTACAACCAGCAGGCCGCGGCCGAGGCCCTGCAGCCGGCGGCCGAACTGTTCGGCGGCGACCTCGGCGGCGGCCTCCACGACTTCGCCGGGCAGCTGGGCGCGCCCCTGGCGCTGAAGGACCTGGGCCTGCGCGAAAGCGACCTGGACCGCGCCGCGGACCTGGCCGTGACCAACCCGTACTGGAACCCCCGACCGGTCGAGCGCGAGGCCATCCGCGCGCTCCTGCAACGGGCCTGGGCTGGCCTGCGGCCGGAATGAGCGCACCGCCCCGGCGGCCACACGAAAGCATCAAGGTGAACCAGATGATCGAATACTTTACCGAGGCAGCGTCGGCGAAGACCGTCAACGCACGCATGGGGGATGCCATCGACCCGCGCCTGCGTACCGTCATGGCTTCGCTGGTCGAGCACTTGCACAGCTTCGTCCGCGAGGTGGAGCTGACCGAGGCCGAATGGGAACTGGCGATCGACTTCCTGACCAGGACGGGGCAGCTCTGCTCCGAGCGCCGCCAGGAATTCATCCTGCTCAGCGACACCCTGGGCGTCTCCATGCTGGTGGACGCCATCAACCACCGGCGCCCGCCCGGCGCGACCGAGAGCACGGTGTTCGGCCCCTTCCACGTGGAGAACGCGCCCCTGCGCGCCATGGGCGACACCATATCCCTGGACGAGAAAGGTGAAAGCTGCCTGTACGAAGGCCGCGTCCTCGACCTGCAGGGCCAGCCCATCGCAGGCGCCGTGCTGGACGTGTGGTCGGACAACGCCGAGGGCTACTACGACGTGCAGCAACCCGGGCTGCAACCGGAGTGGAACAACCGTGGCCGCTTCGTCACCGGCGCCGACGGGCGCTACCGCTTCCGCGGCATCAAGCCGGTGCCCTACCCGATCCCCGACGACGGCCCGGTCGGCCAGTTGCTGGCGCGCCTGGGGCGGCACCCCTGGCGTCCCGCCCACATGCATTTCATGGTGGGGGCCGAGGGCTACCAGCGCCTGGTGACGCACACCTTCGTGTCCGGCGACGCGTACCTGGCCTCCGACACGGTGTTCGGCGTGAAGCAATCCCTCATCCAGATATTCGAGGCGAACCCGGGCGGCGCCACCCGCTGGACGGCCAGGTTCGACTTCGTACTGGCCCCCGACTGACCGGCAACACGGCTCCAACCCAGAGTGCCGGCCAGGCGTGCACCCCGTGGTACCGGCACGTTCCTATTACAAGAACAACAGTGGACGAAAACATGAAAGACACCCAGGGCAATCGCCCCGATACCTCGTACGAGTGGAAAGCCGTCCTGCTGCTGGCGCTCGGCTTCGGCCTGGTCAGCATCGACCGTTTCATGATCATGCCGCTCTTCCCGATCATGATGAAGGACCTGGGCCTGGACTATCAGGACCTCGGCCTGATAACCGGCATCCTGGCCGTGACCTGGGGCTGCTCGTCCCTGTTCATGGGCAAGCTGTCCGACCGCCTCGGCCACCGCGCGGTGATCATCCCCGCGGTCATCCTCTTCTCCCTGCTGGCCGGCTGCAGCGGCCTGGCCACCGGCCTGGTCAGCCTGATGCTGATCCGCGCGGTCATAGGCGCGGCCGAGGGCGCCTACACCCCGGCCAGCATCGTCGCCACGCTGGAGGCCTCGAGGCCCAGCCGCCACGGCCTGAACCTGGGCATCCAGCAGGCCGCGATGCCGCTCTTCGGCCTGGCGCTCGCCCCGCTGCTGGCCACCCAGCTGCTGCACCTGTTCGACTGGCACTGGGTGTTCGCCATGGTGATGCTCCCCGGGTTGATCGTCGGCTACCTGCTGTACAAGGTGCTGCGCAACACCGACGCGGCCACGGCCGCGGAACACACCAGCACCCACGACGCCGGCCGCCATCACTGGCGCGACGTCTTCAAGAGCCGCAACGTGCCGCTGAACATCCTCGGCATGATGTGCTGGCTGACCGTCCTCGTGGTGCTGGGGGCGTTCCTGCCCAACTACCTGCTCGACTACCTGGGGCTCAGCCTGGCGCAGATGGGCTACGTGCTCTCCGCCATCGGCTTCGGCGGCGCCGTCGGCACCATCGTCCTGCCCAGCCTGTCCGACCGCATCGGCCGCAAGCCGGTGATGGTGCTGTCGGTGCTCTGCGGGGTGGCCTCGCTGTACCTGCTGATCAACACCGGCGCGGATACCTCCCGCCTGTTCCTCACCCTGTTCTTCACGGTCTTCTTCGACTTCGGGCTGATCTGCCTGACCGTGGGGCCGGCCACCACCGAATCGGTGCCGGCGACGCTCATGTCCACCGCCTCGGGTTTCGTCGTCGGCATCGGCGAAATCTTCGGCGGCGGCATCGCCCCCGGCCTGGCGGGCTACGTCGCCAACCACCACGGCATCCAGCACACGCCCCTGCTGGCGCTCGGCGCCATGGCCTGCGGGCTGCTGGTGACGCTCTGCCTCAAGGAGACGGCGCCGCTGCGCATCGGTGCCGGCCTCGAAGCGACCTGACCTCCGCCTGACGCCCGAAACCACACCGGGGCCCCGCCTGCATACCGGCGGGGCCCACGGCTTCGCTCATCCGCCAGAAAGGGCGGAACCCACCCCCAGAGAGGAAAAAAGCCCCATGCCCATCATCAGCATCCACCTCGTCGAAGGCCGCACGGACGAGCAGAAGGAGCAACTGATCCACGAAGTCACCGAAGCCTGCCACCGCGCCCTGGCGGTCCCGCGGGACGCGGTGCGGATCATCCTCAGCGACATGGCCAGGCAGCACTACGGCGTCGGCGGCCAATCCAGGCTGAAGTCGGAAAGCCAGTGAAAGCGGCAGTCCCCCGCGAAGCAACCCGGCGTTGACCACACCCACCCTGCCGACCTACCGGAAGACACCATGAGCATTACCAAGAACAAGAACCTCGCTCCCGCAATCCTGGCCCTGCTGCTGCCCCTCTCCGCCCTGGCCGGGGGCCATTACAGCCCAGGCGTCGAAGGCATCGACGGCGCCGTCGTGCCGCCTCCCGGCGTGTACTACCGCGGCTACGCCGTGCACTACCAGGCCGACCGGCACGACGCCGTCCCCGACAGCGAGGTGCGCGTCGACGCCCTGGCCAACCGCCTGGTCTGGGTCACCGGGCAGAAGGTCCTGGGCGGCGACCTGACCTTCGAGACCATAGTCCCGGTGACCCATACCGACCTGCACCTGGCGTCGGGAGCCGTCGACGACTCGGCCTGGGGCGTGGGCGACATCTACGCCGGCAGCGTCATCGGCTGGCATGGCCAGCGCTGGGACGCCGTGGCGGGCGCCGGGTTCTGGTCGCCCACCGGCCAGGACGACCGGCCGGCCGACCCCGGGCTGGGCTATTCCGAACTGATGCTCACTCTGGGCGGCAACCTCTACCTGACCGAGCGCAAGGACCTCAGCCTGAGCGTCCTCAGCCGCTACGAAGCCGCGGACGACTCTGACGTGGAAGACACGTTCCTGGTCGAATGGGGCCTCGCCAAGCGCCTGGACAACGGCCTGAAACTCGGCCTCGTCGGCTACGACCAGTGGCAACTGGGCGACGGCGACGCGCAAAGACACGCGGCCGGCCTGGAGGGCGGCTACTTCTGGCCGGCCGCGGGCGTCGGCCTGAACCTGGCGGCCTACCAGGAATACGCGGTCAACGACGACTTCAAGGGCTACCTGTTGCGGGCCGTGCTGACCAAGGCGTTCTGAACCGGGCCTCCGGGGCGGCGGGCGTTGCCGCTCCGGAGGTTTCCATCGCCATCGCCGAAGCGTGCATGTCCCCGGCAGAGGGGAAGCCCCAGCTACATCAGGATTCAGCCTCGCCGCCTCAGCTCCAACCCCAGAACATCAACCACCAGCCGCCCAGCACCGGCACGCAGGCCAGCGCCAGGCAGGCCAGCGCGGCTGGCTGGCGCAGGGGCGCGACGCCGCGGCGGCGGAGAATCCGCCAGCCCAGCCACAGCGTCCAGGCGCAGGCGCCCGCCAGCAGCAGGGCCCGCGCAGGCTGCACCCAGCCGAGGGCCAGCCCTTCGTAGCGCAGCAGTTTCACGGTGGTGGCGGAAAGCCCCAGGAACAGCCCGCAGCCGCCCAGGGGAATCAGTGCCTGGGCCAGGTGCCCGTGCAGCCCCCGCCCTTTCCCCGACAGCTTGCCGGCCAGGCGCAGCAGCGCCGTCAGCCAGGTGCCCATGAGCAGCGCCCAGGCCAGCACGTAGAAGACCAGCACGCCGCCGTCGAGCCAGGTGAAAACGTCGTTGTTCTGCGGGTAATGCGTCAGCACCCACCAGGGCGCGTTGGCCTCCAGCGGCCAGAGGATGCCCCGCTCCACCAGCCACTCCGCGCTCGTCTGCTTGAGCGCGATGAACCAGGGGCTGAGCGTCCAATTGAAGGCGCCCATGGCCAGGCCGATCACCCCGAACAGCAGCAGGCGCGCCGGCCAGGGGCTTTCCGTGCGCTGGCCGTGCACGACGATTTCCTCGTTCGGCCAGCGCGGGCTCAGGGCCACGGCGCCGCGCTGGCCGCTGCAGCGGCCGCAGGAGTGGCAGTCGGCGCAGCCGCTCATGCGGCGGATGTCGATCAGCGGGGCGCAGTTGGGCGTCGGCAGGTGCGGCCCGGCATTGGCCAGCCAGCGCGCCTCGTCGACGCGGAAGTGCAGCGGCGCCAGCCGCGCGAGCAGGTTGAACACGCCGCTGACCGGGCACAGGTAGCGGCACCAGACGCGCTTGCCGCGCCCGTAGAGGAAGCCCACCAGCATCGCCGCGAGGGTCGAGCCGCCGAGGATCAGCAGCGCCGGCAGCGCGTAGTCGTAGACGCTGACCAGTTGCCCGTACAGGGTGGTCAGGCAGAAGGCCAGGAACGGCCAGCCGCCCCAGCGCATCCAGCGCGGCACGCCGCGCCCGCGGCCATGCCGGCTCGCCCATTCGCTGAGCGCGCCCTCGGGACAGAACAGCCCGCACCAGAGCCGCCCGAACAGCAGCATCGACAGCAGCACGAAGGGCCACCAGATGCCCCAGAACACGAACTGCGCGAACACCGCCAGGTTGTCCAGCATGCGCGCCTGGGCCGGCGGCAGGTCCAGGCAGGCCGGGACGATCAGCAGCACCGCGTAGAACAGCACCACGGCCCATTGCAGGGCGCGGATCAGCCCGGCATGCCGGCGCATGCCGTCCCCCAGCCGGGCCAACGACCGGGCCAACCAGAGGGAAGGCGCGCCGTTCATGCCAACCGGGCCTCGACGCGGCGCCCGCCGCGCCGGCACAGGTAGCTCGCCAGCATCCAGTAGGCCGGCAGGAGCAGTACCGCCAGCAGCGAGGGCGCGACACGGTATCCGGCGAAGCCGGCCAGGGCCGCGCCCAGGCCGTGGCCGTCGCTGAGCCAGGCGGAAGTGTCCCAGAGCGGATCGCCGAACAGCCCGTAGCACCACTCGGGCAGGTCCAGCGCCATGACCTGCCCCGCCACCCGGTCCAGCGCCGCCATCAGCAGGGCGCCGCCGAGCAGCAGCAGGAGGACTTCGCTGACGCGGAAGAAGCGTCGCCAGGTGAGTATCCGCGAGGACCACTGCAGCGCGGCGTAGGTGGCCAGCGCCAGCAGGAAGCCGAGCACGCCGCCCAGGGCGAACCAGGTCCAGTCCGCCCCCTGCTGCGCGCCGATGCCGTAGAGGAACACCACCGTCTCGCTGCCTTCGCGGGCCACCGCCAGCATCGCCAGCAGCAGCACGCCCCAGCCGCCATCCTCGGCGATGCTGCGCTCGGCGTCCCGCTCCAGCTGGCGCTTCATGCCGCGTCCATGGCGGTGCATCCACACCACCATCTGCAGGATCAGCAGGCTGGCGCAGAGCACCATGGCGGCCTGGAACCATTCGCCGGACGGCCCCGCCAGCCACTCCCCGGCGAGCATGAACAGCGCGGCCAGCGAACAGGCCAGCACGACGCCCAGCCCCACCCCGCTCCAGAGCATGCGCAGGCCGCGCGCGGGTTCCGGGCGATGGCTCAGCCAGGCATGCAGGATGCCGACGACCAGCAGCGCCTCGACGCTCTCGCGCCAGACGATGAACAAGGATTGCAGCATGCTTGGCTCCCGATCAGTGCGCCACGATCTCGCCTTGCGGCAGGTCCATGTGGAATTCGTCGAAGAAGGGATAGCGGCCGGGACGCAGGGGGTGGATCACCACGAACGAGGTGACGCCCGGCGAGAGCACCTTCTCCACCCGCAGCGGCGTGCTCTCGAACTCGGCCGGCCCGCTGCCGGCGTTGCGCACCACGACCTTGAAGCGCTGCCCGGCGGGCACTTCCAGGGTCTGGGGGGTGAAGTGGCCATCGTTGATGGTCAGCTCATAGGTGGGGAGCGGCGCTGCCTGCGCGGCAACGGCGAACGACAGTGCCAGCAGGCAGAAGAACGAGCGCAACATGACGGCCTCGCGACTCTCGGGGAAGGTAACGCCGCACCCGCAACGGGTGCGGCCCGCGCATCAATAGCCGCCTTTCTTGCCGATGCCGGCGTAGGTGAAGTCGTATTCCACCTTGCAGGTCTCGAACCAGGGCGCCACGCCGGTTTCCTTGTCGACGTGGCGGCCGAACATGGAGGCCTCCGACGGCGGCAGGATGGTGTAGGTCAGGTGGTACTTGCCCGGGCCGAGCAGCTTGATGTTGTCGCCGTAGTGCGGGCCGTCGCTGGCCACCATGCCGTGGAAGTCGCCCTTGAGGACCTGGTCGCTGCCGTCCTTGCGTAGTTCGTAGGCCACCCGCAGGTAGGGAATCCAGCTGCCTTCCTGGAAGCCGTTGGGGTTGTCGGCGGTGGCGGCGATGTCGGCCTCAAGGTGCACGTCGGACTGCGCGGCGGCGCGCATCATCCCGGGCGGGTCCATTTCGATCGGCTGCAGGTACACCGCGCCGATCTCCATCCCGCCGCAAGCCTGCGGCGCGCCGATGGGGTACTCCTTGGCCGCCGCGAACGGGGCGGCGAGCGCCAGTATCACGGGAACGGCGCGGTTGATTCGCATGGTCTTCTCCTTGGCTCGACAGATGAGGAATCGCGAGCTCGCATTTAGGGACCAAACGACGCCATTGAGAATGATTTGTATCAAGAATTCCTGAAGTAAATCCGCAAACCTGTGCGGCGAGGACAGGAAGACCAGGGCTGTTCACTTCCAGGCTCACGGCGTTGATTGCCGATAGGCCAGCCCGGCGCAGAAGAGGGAGCGCCAAGGGCGCTCCCCTTTCCCCGGTCCTGCCCTACCAGAGCGGCAAGGTGTAGCTGACGATCAGCCGCGTTTCGTCCAGGTCGTTGCCGAAGCTGCTGCGGAAGGTGCTGTTGCGCACCTTGAAGCCGAGGTTCTTCAGCGCCCCGTCCTGCACCACGTAGCCGATGTCGGTGTCGCGCTCCCACTCCTTGCCGTCGCCCTGGCCGTTGAGCAGGTCGACGTTGTCGCCGCGCAGGTAGCGCGTCATCAGGCTCAGGCCGGGCAGGCCGAGGGCGGCGAAGTTGTAGTCGTAGCGCAGTTGCCAGGAGCGTTCGTCCTTGTTGGCGAAGTCGCCGATCTGCACGTAGTTGACCAGGTACGGATCGGTGCCGGTCAGGTAGGCGAAGCCGGTGTCGCCGGACATGCGCTGGTAGCCCAGGCCGAAGGCGTGGTTGTCGAGCCTGTAGGTGAACATCGCGTTGAGCGCGCGGTTGTCGACGTTGCTGCCGCCGTCGTCGGTGGAGCGTGCCCAGCGGATGTCGGACTTCAGCGACTGGCCGGCGGCGATCGGCAGAACGTGCACCAGGCCCAGGTAGTGCTGGCGGTAGAGGTCTTCGAGATTGGCGTAGTGGTAGCTGGTGCTCAGGCGCTCGCTCCAGCGGTAGGTGCCGCCGGCCAGGTTGAAGCGGTCGCTGCTGAGGTGGCTGCCGGCGCTGATGTTGCGCTTGTTGCCGCGGGTGACGCTGAGGTCTTCGGCGTTGGACGAGTCGCGCTGCTTGACCTGGCGCAGCTGGCCGGCCTGCAGGTCGAGGTCGTCGAGTTCCTTGGACTCCACCAGCGCGCCCTGGAAGGTCTGCGGCAGCAGGCGGGTGTCGTTGTACTGCACCACCGGCAGCTTGGGCAGCAGGGTGCCGACTTTCAGGGTGCTGCGGGAGACGCGCAGCTTGGCGGTCAGGCCGAGGTCGCTGTAGTCGTCGGCGGCGCGCCCGCTACTGGCGGAATACGGCAGCAGCCCGGAGCCGGAGCGGTCGGGGCTGGAGTCGAGCTTGAGGCCCAGCAGGCCGAGGGCATCGACGCCCACGCCGACGGTGCCGTCGGTGTAGCCGGACTCGTAGCGCAGCAGGAAGCCCTGCGCCCACTCCTCCGAGTAGGACTGTTTGGCGCCGCTCTGGCGGTAGTCGCGGTTGAAGTAGAAGTTGCGCATTTCCAGGCTGGCCTTGCTGTCGGCCAGGAACCCGGCATGGGCGAACGGGGGCAGCAGCGCCAGTCCGGAGACCAGCACAGGGAGTCGACGAATAGTCATTGTTGTTGTTTCTTTGCAGGGTGTTGGCGAAACGCCGGGCCGGCGGAGTCCGGCCCGGCAAGGGATGGGCTGGGGCTCAGACGGCCTTTTCCAGCGCCGGGACGAGCTCGAACAGATCGCCCACCAGGCCGTAGTCGGCGACCTGGAAGATCGGCGCCTCTTCGTCCTTGTTGATGGCCACGATGACCTTGGAGTCCTTCATGCCCGCCAGGTGCTGGATGGCGCCGGAGATGCCCACCGCGATGTAGAGCTGCGGCGCGACTATCTTGCCGGTCTGGCCGACCTGCATGTCGTTCGGCACGAAGCCGGCGTCGACCGCAGCGCGGGAAGCGCCGACGGCGGCGCCCAGCTTGTCGGCCAGGGCGTAGAGGAGCTTGAAGTTGTCGCCGTTGCCCATGCCGCGGCCACCGGAAACCACGATCTTCGCGGCGGTCAGCTCCGGGCGGTCGGACTTGGCCAGCTCTTCGCCAATGAAAGTCGAGCTGCGGGCATCGAAGACCTCGCCCAGCGCCTCGATGCTGGCACTGCCGCCTTCGGCGCTCACCGCATCGAAGCCGGTGGTGCGCACGCTGATGACCTTGATCGGCGCCGAGGACTGCACGGTGGCGATGGCGTTGCCGGCATAGATCGGGCGCTTGAAGGTGTCGGCGCCGAGCACCTCGACGATCTCGGAAATCTGGTCGACGTCCAGCAGCGCGGCGACGCGCGGCAGGTAGTTCTTGCCGTTGGTGGTGGCCGGGGCCAGCAGGTGGGTGAAGTTCTGGGCGATGGAAACCACCAGCGGCGCGATGTTCTCCGGCAGCTGGTGGGCGTAGGCGGCGTCGTCGGCGACCAGCACCCTGGCAACGCCCGCGATCTTGGCGGCGGCTTCTGCCACAGCGCCGACGTTCTGGCCGGCGACCAGCACGGCGATATCGCCACCGATCTTCTGGGCGGCAGCAACGGTGTTCAGGGTGGCAGCGCCCAGGACGCCGTTGTTGTGCTCAGCGATTACCAGGATAGCCATCAGATTACTTTCGCCTCGTTCTTCAGTTTCTCGACCAGTTCGGCCACGGACTTGACCTTGATGCCGGCGCTGCGTGCAGCCGGCGCCTCGACCTTGAGGGTCTTGACGGTGGAAGCGGTGGAAACGCCGAGAGCGTCCGGGGTGATCACCTCCAGCGGCTTCTTCTTCGCCTTCATGATGTTCGGCAGCGACGCGTAGCGCGGCTCGTTCAGGCGCAGGTCGGTGGTGACGATCGCCGGCAGGTTCAGCGCGACGGTCTGCAGGCCGCCGTCGATTTCGCGGGTGACCTTGACCTGAGCGCCGTCGACCTCGACCTTGGAGGCGAAGGTGCCCTGGGCGTAGCCGGTCAGCGCGGCCAGCATCTGCCCGGTCTGGTTGTTATCGCTGTCGATGGCCTGCTTGCCGAGGATGACCAGCTGCGGCTGCTCTTTGTCGACCACGGCCTTGAGCAGCTTGGCGACGGCCAGGGAGTTCAGCTCGTCGTTCGACTCGACCAACAGGGCGCGGTCGGCGCCCAGGGCCAGGGCGGTGCGCAGTTGCTCCTGGGCAGCACTAGGCCCGACCGAAACCACCACGATCTCACTGGCGACGCCTTTTTCCTTCAGACGCACGGCCTCTTCCACGGCGATTTCGCAGAAGGGGTTCATGGACATTTTCACGTTGGCGAGATCGACGCCGGAGTTGTCCGCTTTCACCCGGACCTTCACGTTGTAATCGACCACGCGCTTTACCGCGACCACTACCTTCATTCGATTCTCCTCTGGGTTGCAGGTGCGTAGGGCGAATAACCGTTCGCGGTTATCCGCCGCTTGACCTTGGTTTGGCGACGCGCCGGGCTAGACCTCGGCAGCACCGCCCGCAATTGGGGTGGGTTCGCGAGCAAGCTCGCTCCTACGATGCGTCCGCCTCCGAGCCCACCTGTCGTACCGACCGCGCCGAAGGGCTCTTCGTAGGATGGGTTGAGCTTGCGATACCCATCGGACCCCGGTGATGGGTATCGCTTCGCTCAACCCATCCTACGGAGCTTGCTCGCGAACGCTTCACTCGCCGAGCTGCTCGATCACGCCCTGGGCCTTGAGCTCCGCCAGGCGCGCCTCGTCCAGCCCCAGCCGGCGCTTGAGCACCTCGTCGGTGTGCTCGCCGAGCATCGGCGCCGGGCGCTGGTACTGCACCGGCGTCTCGGACAGCTTGAGCGGGCTGCCGACCATCCTGAAACCGGGGTTGAGGGCGTGGGGAATCTCCACCAGCATGTCGCGCGCCAGCACCTGCGGCTCTTCCAGGGCGCGGCCGATGTCGTTGATCACGCCGACCGGCACCTTGACCGCGTGGATGCGGGCCACCCAGTTGTCGGCGCTGTCCTTGCGGAAGTGCTCGGCCAACTGGCCGACGATGGCCTCGCGGTTGCGCACGCGGTCGGCGTTGCGGGCGAAGCGGGGGTCCTTGGGCAGTTCCGGCAGGCCGATGGCCTCGCACAGGGCGACGAACTGGCTGTCGTTGCCGCAGGCGATGATGAAGTCCCTGTCGCTGCCGGAGAACACCTGGTACGGCACGATGTTGACGTGGGCGTTGCCCTGCCGCCCCGGCGAGCGCCCGGTGGCGAGGTAGTTCTGGCTCTGGTTGCCGAGCATGGCCACCTGCACGTCCAGCAGGGCCATGTCGCAGTGCTGGCCGCGGCCGGTCTTCTCCCGCGCCAGCAGCGCGGCCTGGATGGCGACCACCGAGTACAGCCCGGTCATCACGTCGGACACCGCCACGCCGACCTTCTGCGGGCCGGCGCCGGGCACCCCGTCCTTCTCGCCGGTGATGCTCATCAGCCCGCCCATGCCCTGGATGATGAAGTCGTAGCCGGGCTCTTCCGCGCGCGGCCCGGTCTGGCCGAAACCGGTGATGGAGCAGTACACCAGGCGCGGGTTGAGCTTGGACAGGCTTTCGTAGTCCAGCCCGTACTTGGCCAGCGAGCCGGCCTTGTAGTTCTCGATCAGCACGTCGCATTCGCCGGCCAGCGCGCGCACCAGCGCCTGGCCCTCGGGGCTGGCCAGGTTCAGCGCCACCGACAGCTTGTTGCGGTTGGTCGACTGGTAGTACGACGCCTCGGGGCTGTCCGAGCCGTCCGCCGCCTTCATGTAGGGCGGGCCCCAGCCGCGGGTGTCGTCGCCCGCGCCGGGCCGTTCGATCTTGATCACCTCCGCGCCCAGGTCGGCCAGGATCTGGCCGCACCAGGGGCCGGCCAGGACACGGCTGAGGTCGAGTACGCGGTATCCGCTCAAAGCGCCCATCTTCATCTCCTCACTGGCGCGCTCAGACGCGCTCGATAACCATGGCGAGCCCCTGGCCCACGCCGATGCACAGGCTGACCACCGCATAGCGTTGACCACTGCGCTGCAGTTGTCGCGCCGCGCTCAGCGCCAGCCGCGCGCCGGAAGCCCCCAGCGGATGGCCGACGGCGATGGCGCCGCCGTTGGGGTTGACCCGCGCATCGTCGAAGGCGACGCCCAGGCCGCTCAGGCAGCCGAGCACCTGGGCGGCGAAGGCCTCGTTGATCTCGATGATGTCCATGTCGGCGAGGCCCAGGCCGGCGCGCGCCAGCGCCTTGTTGATCGCCTCGACCGGGCCGACGCCCATGATCCGCGGCTCCACGCCCACCGCCGCGGCGGAGAGGATTCGCGCCAGCGGCGCGAGCCCATGGCGCTCGCCGGCCGCGGCGGAGCCGATCAACAGCGCCGCCGCGCCATCGTTCACCCCCGAGGCGTTGCCGGCGGTGACCACGCCACCCTCGAACAGCGGCTTCAGGCGCGCCAGCGCGGCCTCGTCGGAGTCCGGGCGCGGGTGCTCGTCCTGCTCGACCACCTTCGGCGGCGTCTTGCGCCCGGTGGGCACGCTCACCGGGACGATTTCGCCGGCGAAGAAGCCGGCCTGGCGGGCCGCCTCGTAGCGCGCCTGGGACGCCGCGGCGAAGCGGTCGGCCTGCTCGCGGCTGATGCCGTATTCGCGGGCCACGTTATCGCCGGTCTGCGGCATGCTGTCGTTGCCGAACCCGGCGACGATCCTGGGGTTCGGGAAGCGCGCGCCTATGGTGCTGTCGAACACCGCCAGGTCGCGGCTGTAGGCGGCCTCGGCCTTGGCCATGACGAAGGGCGCGCGGGACATGCTCTCGACGCCGCCGGCGACGAACAGCTCGCCCTCGCCACAGGTCACGGCGCGCGCGGCATCGATGACCGCGGCCAGGCCGCTGGCGCACAGGCGGTTCACCGTCTGGCCCGGCACCGTCACCGGCAGCCCGGCCAGCAGCGCGGCATGGCGGGCGACGTTGCGGCTGTCCTCGCCGGCCTGGTTGGTGTTGCCGAGGATCACGTCCTCGATGGCCTCGCCCGGCACGCCATGGCGGGCGAGCAGTTCACGGATGACGTGGGCGGCCAGGTCGTCCGGGCGCACCGGCGCCAGGGCCCCGGCATGGCGGCCGAAGGGGGTGCGCAGGCCGGCATAGATAAAGGCATTGAGCATGGAAGTCTCCTTGGATCGGGTGAGCGCCGGGCCTCAGCCCAGCGCGGGCTCGGCATGGCGCAGCGACAGGCCCAGCGCGGCGCGGCGGCGCAGCCACGGGCCGGGGCGGTAGCGGGCATCGCCGGTCAGGTCGGTCATGCGTTCCAGTATCGTCAGCAGCCGCGCGGGGCCGACGGCGTCGCCCCAGGCCAGCGGCCCCTGCGGGTAGCCCAGGCCGCGGCGCACGCCTTCGTCCAGGTCGTCGACGCTGGCGATGCGCTGCTGGACGATGTCGCCGGCCAGGTTGACGATCAGCGCCAGCACGCGCTGGGCGACGAAGCCGACGCTGTCGTTGATCAGGGTGACGCCGACGCCATCGGCGGCCAGCAGCGCATGGGCGGCGTCGCGCATGGCCGGGGCGGTCGCCGGGTTCTGCATCAGGCAGCGGTGGCGCTGCAGGTCGAGCAGCAGGTCGATGCACAGGGTGCGCGCCGGGTCGCTGCCGAAACGCCGGCAGGCGCTGGTCGCGTCGATGCCGTAGGGGGCCAGCAGGCAAAGGGCCTCGCTGCTCGGCTGTTCGCCCTGCTCCAGGGTAGCGCCCAGCTTCTCCAGCAACGCGCCGAGCGACTCGCGGTCCTCGGCGGACTCGGCGCCGATCCATACCGGCGGCAACACGGCCACGCTCGGCACCGGTTGCGGCGCCGGCGGATCGATCATCTTGCCGTCTTCGTAACGGTAGAAGCCACGCCCCACCTTGCGCCCCACGAAACCGGCCTCGAGCATCTGCCGGGTGAGCGCCGCCGGCCGGTAGCGCGGCTCCTGGTAGAACTGGTTGTAGATGGACTCGATCACCGGGTGCGAGACGTCCAGCGCGGTCAGGTCGAACAGCTCCAGCGGCCCCATGCGGAAGCCCAGGCCCTCGCGCAGGATGCGGTCGATGTCGGCCGGCTCGGCGATGCCTTCCTTGAGCATCTGCAGCGCCTCGGTGCTGTAGGCGCGCCCGGCGTGGTTGATGATGAAGCCGGGGGTGTCCTTGGCGCGGATGCCGCGGTGGCCCATGCGCGCGGCCAGCGCCTGCAGGCGGTCGCCCACCTGCGGGTCGCCGGCCAGGCCGTCGATCACCTCGACCACCTTCATCAGCGGCACCGGGTTGAAGAAGTGGAAGCCCGCCACCCGCTCGGGGTGCCGGCAGCCGCGGGCGATGCTGGTGACCGACAGCGACGAGGTGTTGGTCGCCAGGATGCAGTCGGCGGCGACCACCGCTTCCAGCTCGGCCAGCAGCGCCTGCTTGGCGTCCAGGTGTTCGACGATGGCCTCGACCACCAGCTCGGAATCGGCCAGTTCGGCCAGGGAGCCGGCGACCAGCAGGCGGGCCAGGGTGGCGTCGGCGTCCTCGGCCGTGATCTTGCCCTTCTCCGCCAGCTTGCCGAGGGTGCGCCCGAGGTTGTCACGCGCCGATTGCGCGGCGCCGTCACGGGCGTCGAAGAGTTTCACCTGGATGCCGGCCTGGGCGGCGATCTGGGCGATGCCGCTGCCCATCACGCCGGTGCCGACGATGGCCATGCGTTGGATGTCACGCGTCATGGGTCATTCCCCCTGGAAGCTGGCTTGGCGTTTTTCGAGGAAGGCGGCGGCGCCCTCCTTCTGGTCACGGGAGTCGAACAGCAGCTGGAAGGCCTTGCGCTCCAGGGTCAGCGCGCTGTCCAGCGGCAGGTCGGCGCCGGCGAGCATCACTTCCTTGATCTGCGCCACGGCCAGCGGCGGCAGCGCGGCGATCTCGGCGGCCAGTTCCAGGGCGCGCGGCAAGGTCTGCGCATCGCCGACCACCTCGCTGACCATGCCCATCGCCAGGGCTTCCGGCGCCTTGACCAGGCAGCCGGTCAGGGCCATGCGCATCGCCTGGAACTTGCCCACCGCGCGGATCAGCCGCTGGGTGCCGCCGGCGCCGGGCATCAGGCCGAGCTTCACCTCCGGCTGACCGAAGCGCGCCGACTCGCCGGCGACGATGATGTCGCAGTGCATCGCCAGCTCGCAGCCGCCGCCCAGGGCGAAACCGTTCACCGCCGCGATCACCGGCTTGGGGCAGCGGCCGATGGCGTCCCAGAGCAGCTCGGTGTGCCGGCGGTACATCTCGATGGGGCTGGCCTGGGCGAACTCGCGGATGTCCGCGCCCGCCACGAAGCACTGCTCTCCCCCGGTCAGGACGATGGCCCGCACCCGGCTGTCGTCGGCCAGCGCGCGGAAGTGCTCGGCCAGTTGCTGGCGCACGGCGGCATTGAGGGCGTTGCGGGCTTCGGGGCGGTCGATGCGGACCACCGCCACGCCGTCGGCCTGGATCGTTCGGTGGACCACGCTGGGGTGCTGGTTGCTCATGATCGTGCTTGCCTCAGTATTGTTTCGTCTGACGAAACTACATTCCGTATTTACGATTCATCATAGTGAGCCTCGATCGACGCTGTAAACGGCATCCGTTCTGATCAGTTATTTTTACCTTTAAAAACAATCAGTTAGTAAATATCTCAGCGACAATTTTACGCAGACTGGAAAACCCTCTATAATTTCGTCTGACGAAACTGAATTTTATTTTATTGATTTTCTCGGAAAAGGGGTTCTACCATGCGCCGCAACAAGACGGAGCTGGATTCGGCTGCGCCGACGAAAAACGAAGGTGAGATCGGCCTGCTGGAACGGGGGATGTTCGACCCCGCCACGGCGCTGAGCGAGGAGGAAAACAGCGGTCAGTTCGTCACGGCCCTGGCTCGCGGCCTGGAAATCCTGCGCTGCTTCAACCCACGGGAAAACGTGCTGAGCAACCAGGACCTGGCGCGCAAGACCGGCCTGCCCAAGCCGACCGTGACGCGCCTGACCAACACCCTGATGCGCCTGGGCTGCCTCAAGCGCGAGGTGCACTCGGGCAAGTACCAGCTGGACGTCGGCGTGCTGGGCTTCGGCTACGCGATGCTGTCGAACCTGTCGATCCGCGCGGTGGCCCACCCGCTGATGGAGGAACTGGCCAACCACGCCCAGGCGGCGGTGGCCATGGCCGCCCGCGACCGCCTGCAGATGGTGTACCTGGACGTGGTCCAGGGCCAGGGGAACATGACGATGCGCCGGCAGATCGGCAGCTACCTGCCGCTGGCGGTGAGTTCGGTGGGCCGCGCCTGCCTGGCGGCGATGCCGGAGAACGAACGGGAGTTCCTGCTCGACCACATCCGCGAGCGCGAACCGCAACACTGGCCGGCCATCCGCAAGGGTCTGGACCGCGCCTTCAGGGACTTCACCGACTACGGCTACTGCCTGTCGATCGGTGAATGGCACCGCGACGTCAACTCCGTCGCCGTGCCCTTGGTACATCCGCAGTATGGGCTGCTGGCCTTCAACTGCGGCGGACCGAGCTTCCAGCTGACCCGCGAGAAGCTCGAGGACGACATCGGGCCCCGCCTGATCAACATGGTCAACAACATAGGCGCCGCCGCTCGCTGATGCCCGGGTGACGGTGCCCTGCCAGACAGGCCCGCCCGGCGGGCCCTTGAGGAGAGCACATGATCCGAGACGC
Source organism: Pseudomonas sp. M1 (assembly GCF_022760135.1). Classification (NCBI taxonomy): domain Bacteria; kingdom Pseudomonadati; phylum Pseudomonadota; class Gammaproteobacteria; order Pseudomonadales; family Pseudomonadaceae; genus Pseudomonas; species Pseudomonas sp. M1. Next base: position 2,611,000 of record NZ_CP094343.1, on the reverse strand, counting down.
AGAGACGCTGCAGATACTTCTGGATTCCATCCACCAGTTCGTCGACGAGGTGCTGATACCGCGCGAGAACGAAGTCGCGGAAACCGACGCCATTCCCCGGGACATCGTCGAGCAGATGCGCGAGATGGGCCTGTTCGGCCTGACCATTCCCGAGGAATTCGGCGGCCTGGGCGTGACCATGGAAGAAGAGGTGAACATCACCTTCGAACTCGGGCGCACCTCCCCCGCCTTCCGCTCCTACATCGGCACCAACAACGGCATCGGCTCCATCGGCATCCTGATCGACGGCACGCCCGAGCAGAAAGGCCACTACCTGCCCAGGCTCGCCAGCGGCGAACTGCTCAGCTCGTTCTGCCTGACCGAGCCGGACGCCGGCTCCGACGCCGCCTCGCTGAAGACCAGCGCGGTGCGCGACGGCGACCACTACGTGCTCAACGGCACCAAGCGCTTCATCACCAATGCCCCGCATGCCGGCATCTACACCGTGATGGCGCGCACCAACCCGGAGATCAAGGGCGCCGGCGGCATCAGCGCGTTCATCGTCGAGCGCGGCACCCCGGGCATCTCCCTGGGCAAGCCGGACCACAAGATGGGCCAGAAGGGCGCGCACACCAGCGACGTCATCTTCGACAACGTGCGCGTGCCGGCCAGCCAGCTGATCGGCGGCGTCGAGGGCGTGGGCTTCAAGACCGCCATGAAGGTGCTCGACAAGGGCCGCCTGCACATCGCCGCGCTGAGCGTCGGCGCCGCCGAACGCATGCTCGACGACGCCCTGCGCTACGCCCTGGAGCGCAAGCAGTTCGGCAAGCCGATTGCCGAGTTCCAGTTGATCCAGGCGATGCTCGCCGACAGCAAGGCGGAAATCTACGCCGCCCGCTGCATGGTGCTGGACGCCGCGCGCAAGCGCGACGAGGGCCGCAACGTCAGCACCGAGGCCTCCTGCGCCAAGATGTTCGCCACCGAGATGTGCGGCCGCGTCGCCGACCGCTGCGTGCAGATCCACGGCGGCGCCGGCTACGTCAGCGAGTACGCCATCGAGCGCTTCTACCGCGACGTGCGGCTGTTCCGCATCTACGAAGGCACCACGCAGATTCAGCAGGTGGTCATCGCCCGCAACATGATCCGCGAAGCCACGCACTGAACGACGCCCTCGCCGCCCTGCCCCGCCGGGCGGCGACCCGCAGGCTTACCGATGGGCCGCAAGCGCCGGCCCACGAATAAATACAACAGGTAGTTCGCCCATGGAAACCACTGCTTCGACTTCCCAAGCGACCACCCAGAGCAAGACCTGGGTGATCGTGTTCCTGTTCTGCTTCATCGGCCTGCTGATCGACGGCGCCGACCTCATGCTGCTGTCCTACAGCCTCACCAGCCTGAAGGCCGAGTTCGGCCTGAGCAACGTCCAGGCCGGCAGCCTGGGCAGCTTCACCCTGGCCGGCATGGCCATCGGCGGCATCTACGGCGGCTGGGCGTGCGACCGCTTCGGCCGGGTGCGCACCGTGGTCTGGACCATCGTGCTGTTCTCCGTCGGCACCGCCGCGCTGGGCCTGACCCACAGCTACTGGCAGTTCGCCGCGGCGCGTTTCGTCGCCTCCCTCGGCCTGGGCGCGCTCTACGTCGCCTGCAACACCCTGATGGCCGAATACGTGCCCACCAAGTACCGCACCACGGTGCTGGGCACCCTGCAGGCAGGCTGGTCGGTGGGCTACATCGTCGCCACCCTGCTGGCCGGCTGGATCCTGCCGAGCTACGGCTGGCGCTACCTGTTCTACGTCGCCATCATCCCGGTGGTGCTGGCGGTGGCCATGCGCCGCCTGGTGCCGGAGCCTGCCGCCTGGGTGGAAGCCCAGGCCGAGCGCAAGCGCCGCAAGGCCCTGGGCCAGGAGGAAGTCGTCGAGAAGAAATCCGCCGGCGCGTTCCGCATGATCTTCGGCGACCGCCGCGCCCGCAGCATGTTCATCTTCTGGTCGCTGACCGCGGGCTTCCTGCAGTTCGGCTACTACGGCGTGAACAACTGGCTGCCGTCCTACCTGGAAACCGAGATGGGCATGAACTTCAAGTCCATGACCGCCTACCTGGTGGGCACCTACGCGGCGATGATCCTCGGCAAGGTCCTGGCCGGCGTCGCCTCGGACTGGCTGGGCCGGCGCAAGGTGTTCGCCTTCGGCGCCCTGGGCACCGCGGTGTTCCTGCCGGTGATCGTGCTCTACCACAGCCCCGAGGCCATTCTCTGGATGCTGGTGGTGTTCGGCTTCCTCTATGGCATCCCCTACGGCGTCAACGCCACCTACATGACCGAAAGCTTCGCCGCCCGCTACCGCGGCACCGCCGTGGGCGGCGCCTACAACATCGGCCGCATCGGCGCGGCCATCGCCCCGGCGGCCATCGGCTTCCTGGCCACCCAGGTATCCATCGGCGCGGGCTTCCTGGTGATGGGCGCCGCCTACTTCGTCTGCGGCATCATTCCCGCCCTGCTGATCCGCGACAAGCAGTTCGATCCGCAGACGGAGTGACGTACGAGCGGAGCCCGGCGCCGAAATAGTGCCGGGCTCCGCCCTTGTCGCAAGAATCAGAAAAAATCCTTGAAGCGCCCCGCATAAACAGAAAACAAGAAAACCATTCCACTGATGCAGATCAATGAAACCGATAAAAATGATGTCATATTGACATTATTCGTAAAGAAAACTGCACAGAAAAAACAACGATTGCGTGGCAAAGACAGGGTAAGGATCGATGTTTGTGAACTGACCGTCGGAATGTATGTGCTGGAGCTCGACGAGTCCTGGGAGAACACCCCGTTTCTGTTCCGTGGCTTCCAGATCAGGACTCTCAAGGAACTGGAACGGATCAGGCAGGTAGCCAAGCATGCCTGGGTCGAGGCCCGGTCCCTGCCCGACGGCATCCCCGGGGACACCCGCGCGGAGCTTGTGCCACTCATTGGCAAGGTGGATTTCCGGCAGGAGATAGAGCAGGCGCAGCAGACCTGGGGCGAAGCGCTGGAGGTTGCCCGGGGCCTGCTGGACGCGGTGCGTCTCGGCCAGGCGCTGGACATCCCCGGGGTCAAGCGCACCATCGAAGGGTGCGTCGAGAGCATCCTGCGCAACCCCGCGGCAATGCTCTGGCTCACCCAGATCAGGAACAAGGACGACTACACCGCCGAGCACTCGCTGAGGACGGCCATCTATGCGATTTCCCTGGGCCGCCGGCTCGACATGCTGCCACGGGAGCTGGTCGATATCGGCATGTACGGCATGCTCCACGACCTCGGGAAGATCAAGGTTCCACTACCGATACTCACCAAGAACGGCCGGCTGTCGGCGGACGAATACCTGATCATGCAGACCCATGCCGACAGCGGCCGCAAGCTGCTCATGAGCACCAGCGACGTCCCGCCGGCGGCCGTCGATGCCGCCTACTGCCACCATGAGCGCCTGGACGGCAGCGGCTATCCCCGGGGCCTGCGGCACGACAAGATCCCACAAGTGGCGAAGCTGGTGGCGATAGTCGACGCCTATGACGCCATCACCAGCGACAGGGTCTACAGCAAGGGACGCTCCAGCCTGGAAGCGCTGCGGATAATATTCGATGCAGCCGGCACGCACTTCGACGAGGAGATGGTCGCGCACTTCGTCAAGCTCATCGGCATCTACCCGCCGGGCGAGATCGCCGAGCTGAGCAATGGCGAAGTCGGCATCATCATCGGCTGCCCGCCCGGCAACAAGCTCAAACCCAAGCTGCTGAGAGTGCTGGACGCCGACAAGCAACCCTGCCGGGAACGGGTCATCGACCTGGCCACGAACCCGAAGGACGACCAGGGAAAACCCTATTACCTCTACCTGGTCCACCCCAGCGGCGCCTTCGGCATCGACATCGAGCACTACCGCAGAAAGGGGCTGCTCGTTCCCGAGAATCTTTAGCCGAGGCCAGGTGCCGGCCTGTCGATCGCGCCCCGGCCTATCTGGCGCTTGCCGCCGTTTACTGAGATGATAATGATTCCCATATTCGATTAAGCCTCCTCCCCCGCGACCTCAGACTCCCCGGCACCGTGACAGACCCAGGCCAACACAAGCTGCAGTTGTTCCTTACCCACCGTACCGCGCTGGTCACCTACGCCACGCCCATTGTCGGTTGCAGGGCACACGCCGAAGACGTCGTCCAGGAAGCCTGGCTGCGCTTCGCCAGCGCCGAACTGAGCGTCGCCCAGCTGCATCAGCCCAGCGCCTACCTGTACCGCATCGTGCGCAACCTGGCGCTGGACTTCGTGCGTCGTCCGCTGCATGGGGAACGGCAGGCGGCGGACGACGACTTCTTCGACTTCCTCAGCGACCCGCGTCCCTCGCCGGAGCAGATCGCCCTGCAGCGCGAGGAGCTGCAGCGCGTGCACCGCGCGCTCGACGAACTGCCCGAGCGCACGCGGCGCGTCTTCGAGCTGTACCGCCTGGAGGGGCTGACCCTGCAGGCCATCGCCGACCAGCTGGAGCTTTCCGTGGGGATGGTCCACAACCTGGTGCGCCAGGCCCTTGGCCACTGCGCGCGGAGCCTGACCGACGATGGACAATGAAGCCTGGCGCCGCGGGCGCAAGCGCCCGACAATGTCCCCCTCCGCCCCCATGGATGAGCAGGACCGCGTGAGCGAGACCGACGAGCGAGACACACCCCTGGACGACGATCCGGTCTGGCAGCAGGCCATGGACTGGCTGATGCGCCTGCGCGACGCGCCGGATTCGATGGAACTGCGCCGGGCCTGCCGCGCCTGGGCCGAGGCCGACCCGCGCCACGCCCAGGCGCTGCGCCAGGTCGGGCGGGCCTGGCAGCTCAGCGGCATGGCTGCCGGAAGCGCGCAGACGCCGAGGCCAGCGCCCGAGGCCGCGCCTGCGGCTCCACGGCCTCGACAGCGTAGGCGCTGGCCACTGGCGCTGGCCGCCTCGCTGCTGCTGGGCGTGCTTGCCTGGGCCCTGCAGCCGGACGATCCCGACCGCTTCAGCGCCCGCGCCAACCGCGAGCTGCGCCTGCCCGACGGCAGCCAGGTCTCCCTGGCCGCCGGCAGCCGCCTGGAACTGGCGTTCAGCAGCGACCGACGGCAGGTCCGCCTGGTGCAGGGAGAGGCCTTCTTCGACGTCGCCCACGACGCCGCGCGGCCCTTCAGCGTCGAGGCCGGCGATGGCGAGGTGACGGTGACCGGCACCGCCTTCGACGTCCGCGCCGAGGGCAAAGCCTGGGAAGTGGCGGTGGCGCGCGGCTCGGTACGCGTCCAGCCGCCGCTGGACCTGCCGCCGCGCCAGCTGGGCCCCGGTGGCCGGCTGCGGGTCGAACTTCCGGGTGGGCAGGCGCGCCAGGAAAAGGTTCCCGCCGAACAGATCGGCGCCTGGCGCCAAGGCCAGTTGCTGGCCAACGACACGCCCCTGCCCGACCTGCTGGCGCAACTGCGGCGCAATTACCCGGGGGTGCTGCTGGTGGACGAAAAGGCCTTCGCCGGCAAGCGCGTCACCGGTATCTACGACCTGCGCGACCCACGCCGCGCGCTGCAGGCCATGGTCCGGCCATTCGGTGGCGAAGTCGGTGGCTGGGGCCCGTTGTGGCTGTCGGTAAATCCTAGGAGATAAGAAATTTCATGCGGCGATTGAAAAAATCGCCGTAGGTTACGTCATTGAGCGCTGAACACGACTGAGAGTCGTTATCAACTGCAACTGGCGCCTCGCGCGCCTTTCGGAGACAGCGCTCCATGAATCTCAACGGGAAGTCCGTAGCCCGCGGCTGCGGCCGTTTCTACCTGCCCCTGCGCCGACTCGGCGGCATCGGCCTGCTCTGCCTCACCCCGCTCGCTCCCCTGCCCGCCTGGGCCGCTACCCCGCCCCAGGACGACGAGGCGCCGCTGGAGCACAAGCGGCACTTCGAGATTCCCGCACAATCCCTGGCTTCCGCCCTGCTCATCTTCGGCCAGCAGAGCGGCCTGCAGGTCAGCGCCGACAGCGAGCTGCTGGAAGGCCTGCGCAGCCCGGCGGTTGCCGGGCGGATGAGCGCCTGGGACGCGCTCGACCGATTGCTGCAGGGCAGCGGCCTGCACTGGCGCTACGGCGAGCCCAACCTGGTCTCGCTATTCCGCGTCGACCTGAGCAACGCCGTCTCCGCCGGCGACATGTGGGTGCGTGCCCCGCGGATCCGGAACTTCCAGGGCGAGATGGACTTCGACCGCGAGATCATCGAGCGCATGCCGGCCGGCAACGGCGACATCACCAGCCTGCTGAAGATGAACCCCAACGTACAGTTCGACGACGCCCAGCTCAGCAGCAAGACGCCCGGGGAGATCGACCCGGCCAACGTCAGCATCAACGGCGCCAAGTACTGGCAGAACCTGTTCCTGGTCGACGGCGTGGGTATGAACAACGACCTCGACCCGGCAGCGGACGCCAGCAGCGCCGTCTCCATGACCGACGTGCCCGGGCGCAGCCAGGGCCTGGCCCTGGACACCGACCTGCTGGACGAGGTCAAGGTGCTCGACAGCAACGTCCCGGCCTCCTATGGCGGCTTCAATGGCGGGGTGATCGAGGCCAACACGCGGCAGCCGAGCCGCGAGCTGCACGGCAAGGTTTCTGCGCAGGTGAGCCGTTCGCAGTGGACGCGCTACCACATCGACGAACGCGACCAGCAGAACTTCGAGGACTCCACCAGCTACGCCAACCAGCCAGAGTTCGACAAGCTGGTGCTGCGCAGCACCCTCGAAGGCCACGTGACCGACGACTTCGGGCTGCTGCTCAACTATTCCTCCAAGCGTTCCACCATTCCACTGAAGGGCTACAACGCGAACACCTACGATGCCCCGGCCGAGGGCATGGACAAGGACCAGACCCGGCGCATCGACAACTACTACCTCAAGGGCGTCTGGCAAGCCCGCGAGGACCTGAGCTTCGAGGGGGCGCTGACCTATGCCCCGCAGGACAACCGCTACTTCATCGTCAACGGACGCGACTCCATGCTGGACATCAAGTCCGGCGGCTACCAGGCCAACCTGCGGGCGATCTGGGACGCCTCCCTGGCCGAGGTCACCCAGACCATCGCCTGGTCGCGCATGGACAACTCCCGCGACAGCGAGAAGGACTACTTCAAGGGCTGGCGCTGGTCGCCGGAGAAGAACTGGGGCGCCCCCGGCGCCAGCAGCGCCACGGTGCTCAGCTCCGAGGGCAACTACGGCGACATCGAGCAGCGCCAGACCACCTGGAGCTACAAGCTCAACGCCGACTGGCATCCCTGGCAGGTGCTGGGCAGCCAGCACAAGGTGCAGACCGGCCTGGAGCTGACCCGGCAGAACGCCTACTACGACCGCCTGGAGGAGTTCCGGTACGGCTCGCTGCTCAAGGCCACCAGCACCTGCAGCGAAAGCGACTGGTGCTCGCTGAGCCCGACGCCCTACTTCGCCGGCAAGGGCCAGGCCTTCACTCAGCTGAACGTCTACGAGGCCGGCAAGATCGAGTTCGACACCACTGCCTGGGCGCTCTACGCCCAGGACGAGATCGCCATCGGCCGCCTCACCCTGCGCCCCGGCCTGCGCCTGGATGGCGACGACTACATGGACAAGAAGACCCTGGCCCCGCGCTTCGCCGCCGAATACGACCTGTTCGGCGATGGCCGCACGCGCTTCACCGGCGGCGCCAACCGCTACTACGGGCGCAACATGTTCGCCTATCGCCTGTACGACGGCCGCAGCGCCCTGCAGTACAAGCTGACTCGGGCCAGCGGCGGCGCCGACTGGGGCTCGCCGGTGCGCACCCTGAACAACACGCGCTTCAACCAACTGGACATCCCCTACGACGACGAGTGGACCCTGGGCATCAGCCAGATGCTCTGGAGCACCGAGTTCGCGCTGAAGTACGTGCACCGCGACGGCCACGACCAGATCATCCGCACCCAGGGCCGCTACCTCGGGCAGCCGGCCAGCGACGACCTGAGCACCAGCTACTACACCTACACCAACGGCGGCAGCAGCGAGAGCGACATCCTCAGCCTGACCGTCACCCCGCAGCGCCGCTTCGAGCTCGCCGGCACCAGCAGCCTGCTGCAACTGGCCCTGGACTGGACCGACGTGACCAGCTCCAACGTCGACTACGCCACCGCCGTCAGCGAAACCGACCTCGCCGACCCGATCATCCAGTACGACGGCAAGTTCATGCGCTACTCCGAACGCCCGGCGGACAACTTCAACCGGCCCTGGACCGCGCGCCTGACCACCATCACCGAAATCCCCCGGGCCAACCTCACCTGGAGCAACTTCCTGCGCTACCGCGCCGGCTACCGGCAGATTCTCGATACCGGCAAGGAGGTGGACTACCAGGGCACGCCGGTGGAAGTGTGGGAGGAAGAAGACCAGTCCGCCGCCCTCACCTGGGACCTGCGCCTGGCCTGGGAGCAGCCCACCGCCAAGGACCAGGCGCTGTTCGTCAACCTCGACGTGTTCAACGTGCTCGACAGGGTTTCCGTCAGCAGCGTGAACAGCAGCGGCGTCCCCACCTACGAGGTCGGCCGGCAGTTCTGGGTGGAGGTGGGTTATCGCTTCTAGGACGCTGCTGGCCGCCGGGCTGCTGCTGGCCGGGCTGGCCCGGGCCGACGACTGCGCAACGCGCCTGGACGCGCAGCCGGTGGACTACGCCTGCCTGCGCCAGGTCTACAGCCAGCCTTCGGCGAATTGGCCGGCCCCGGACATCAGCCCGGGGCTGGCCTGGCGCGAACTGGCGCCGCTGTCCGCGCCCCCGGCGCTGGACGAGCGCCAGGTCGAACTGGGCCGGCAGCTGTTCTTCGAGCCGCTGCTGTCGCGCTCCGGACAGATCGCCTGCGCCTCCTGCCACGAGCCGGACCTGGCCTTCGCCGACGGCCGCCGCGTGTCCTTCGGCCACGACCGCCAGGCCGGAACCCGCAACGCCCCCAGCGTAGCCATGGCCAGCCACTTCACCAACCTGTTCTGGGACGGCCGCGCCGGCAGCCTGGAGCAGCAGGCGCTGATGCCCATCGTCGATCCCACCGAGATGGCCTTCGCCCTCGACCCGCTGCTCCAGCGCCTGCGCACGCACCGCGACTATCCACGGGTCTTCGCCGAGGCCTTCGGCCACACACCGATCGACGCGGCTCAACTGGGCCGGGCACTGGCCACCTACCAGCGCAGCCTCGCGCCCCGGCGCAACGCCCTCGACCACTTCCTGCTGGGCGACAGCAAGGCCCTGAGCGATACCCAGCTGCACGGCCTGCACCTGTTCCGCGGCAAGGCCCGCTGCCTGAACTGCCACCAGGGCGAAGCCTTGAGCGACGACCGCTTCCACAACCTCGGCCTGACCTATTACGGCCGCCGCTACGAGGATCTCGGCCGCTACAGGGTGACCGGCCGCGCCGAGGACGTCGGCGCCTTCCGCACGCCCTCGCTGCGCCAAGTCGCGCGCACCGGGCCCTGGATGCACAACGGCCTGTTCGGCGACCTGCGCGGCATCCTCAACATGTACAACGCCGGGATGTTCCACCCGTTGCCGACGGCGCAGCAGAAGAACGACCCGCTGTTCCCGAAGACTTCGCCGCTGCTCGAACCGTTGCGGCTGAATGCGCAGGAGTTGCAGGCCCTACTGGACTTTCTCCAGGCGCTGTAGGAAACGAAGCTTAGGCGTCATGTACAATCCTCCACGCGGGCACCCAGTGTGGTGATCGAACAAACCAAGTGGCGCTGCGATACGGAAGTGGCGTTAAGCATGCGGAAATGATCCGGCAGCATAATCCCCTGCATTCGGAACCGGCCAGAAACGCAAAAGCCCCGCAGTGCGGGGCTTGCCGGCGACTGGGCGACGGCTCGCCGCTTCGGCTGTTGAGCCGAAAGGCTTTCACCATCCCCGGCACGCTAATAGAATACACAGTTCATTCATCCGGCGAACGCAGAGCAATGAACGGAACCACTGACGCAAGAATGCCTGCAGGGCGCCGAATCGAGTACCTGGACGCCATGAGGGGATTGGCGGCAGTCTACGTTGTGCTCTTCCATTTGATTTTCGTGGGGAGCGTTCCAGTTCCAGGTTGGTTCAAGGGCTTCGCTGTTGAAGGCGCAAGCGGAGTAATGCTGTTCTTCGTAATCAGCTGTTTCTCGTTGCTCTACACGATGCCGGCCCGTTTGAAAGAAAGCAGCCCAACCATTTCGTTCTATCTGCACAGACTCTTCCGGATTGTTCCACTCTTCTATCTCTGGCTGATACTGTCCTGCATCCGAAACCCAGTTCTTCACGGCATCCACAATACCCCAATGGAGATTGCCAACAACTTCCTGATGATCTTCAACCTGATTCCTGGCCAGCAATCCGGAATCGCCATGGCAAGCTGGACAATCGGCGTCGAAGTCCTCTTCTACGCGATATTCCCGCTGATCTATTTCAGCGTGCGCAATCTTTCCCATGCGACAATTTTTATCGTTACCTCTTTCGCTGCCTACCTTGGCATGCTCGTGGTCATTGATCATCTGCCGCTCTCTGCAAGTGACGTCGGGCAGTATAAGTTCTGGCTATTCACAAAAGACATACCGGTGTTTGCTTTCGGGGCCATCTGCTACTTCATAATCTTCAGCGAACGCTTCCAAGGAATTCAGCCAAAAAAGCTGGCTGGCTCAGTACTCATAGCCTCCTGCGCACTGATATTCGTCATGCGTTCTAACGGGATAATTACCGACAAGCTCTTCGCAGGGAACCCGTATATGTGGCACGGCCTTGCCTATGCACTATTGCTGCTTGGCATCGCTTTATTCCCGATCAAGGTTATCGTAAACAGGGCAACCAGTTTCTTAGGCAAGATCAGTTATTCCATTTACCTATCGCACGGGACGGTAATATTGCTCTCCAAGCCAATTTATCAGTGGATCGGTCAGTTCATAAAAAACGATACAGCGTTCTATTTTTCCTGTCTCGGAATCACCATCCTTATGGTCCTACCGCTTTCCTACGCGACTTACAAGCTCGTTGAAGAACCATTCATCCGCTTCGGGAAGAAGGCTCACAACAAACTCATGAGCCCTGCAGCAGCACAGGCGTAATCCTACTGGCTGGCAGTCACGGCCGCCTCCAGCCTTTCTTCGTATCCCTTCCGGCGCTACCGATCGACCCTGAACGCGCATATCTGCACATCGATCACCGATCCCAGTAACAGCGAGTCGACCGAGGAAGCCAGCCGCTGTAGATCTACCAGCGCCTGTTCTGCTGATTGACCGAAGATTGCAGGCTGTCGCAGGTGGTCGTGCAGTTGGTCACCGCAGCACTGCCGACGGCGGCGCCAGTATGACTGCGAGCAAACCAGCGCCGGCCTTCCATATCTAGGTCCCCATACCAGCACCACCGTTGTCTTCTCCCACGGCACCAAGCGATCAGCCTGCCTGTTGAGGCTGCCGGACGATCTGCTCGAATTTGCCAGCATCGACCAGGTCATTGAGCCTATGGCTCGGCCACCACTAGGCCGCAGAGGTCATAGCCCACTCGGCTTGCTCCAGCAGTTCAAACTGACCAGGCACCAGTAGACCCAGGCTCTTCCGGTAATTGTCTCGGCCGGTGATCTGGATCAGGCTGCAGCCCAAGAATTTTCGGCCGTCGCCGGGCTGGGTGTTGCCCAAGTCCTTGCCGCCCTCATAGCCCTACTGGGGCAGCTGTCAGCCCCAGATTTCATGCATCCGCCGCAATTGGCCAGACTCATGACCGATCTGGACCAAGAACGTCGCCTGGCGCACGGCGGAGTCGATCTGATAGCACTGCATCGCGCGGTTCAGCGCAGGAGCAAGAACGCCGGTTTTCCGGCTGGCGTTCGGGAGAGTCTGCAGCCGTTTATTTGCTTTTTGTGCCACTACTTCTACTGAAATACACCTTGCGGTAGGCTACATCGGCCTTTCATGGACGCCCTAGAAGGAATACGAGATGACTGCTATTCAGGATCAGGAATGGTTGGATACTCTTAAACGCTCCATGGTAGAGCCTGTCGACGGACTACCGGGATGGCCTTCGTCGGAAACCCAAAGCATTTTCGTAGGGGCATCCGGTGAAAAAGCGCTTGATGAAGCCTTCCGCTTTTACGAGGTAATTCGCGATAGCGTGAGCAGCCTATCAGCTGAGACCAGGGTCCTAGACTTTGGCGTAGGCTGGGGCCGCATCATCCGATGTTTCTACAAGAATGTGCCGGAACAAAATCTCCATGGCGTGGACGTTGATCCGGCAATTCTTGAGGAAGCCAAGAGGACGGGCGTAAAAGGCAACCTAAAGCAAATAAGTAACAATGGATGCCTCCCCTTTAGCCGCTCATCAATGGATGTCATATATGCGTTTTCTGTATTTTCGCATCTATCCGAAGATTCTGCGAAGCACTGGATAACCGAGCTCATGCGCGTCCTCAAGCCGGGTGGCACGCTTATTTTTACTTCCACGAATCTAGCCTTCTTGAATCTTTGCCGTGCCTGCAAGGAAAAGATTGAAGACCGCAATTTGTATGAAGAGCGTTATGCAAATCTGTTCGACGATCCATCAGCGGAAATGGCGGCATTCCAGGCCGGAAAGCACGTCTTCGTAGGTAATGGCGGGAAATCCGCCACCTTAGATGGAAGCTTCTACGGCTGGGCCTCCATCCCAGAGATGTGGCTAAAGAATTTCCTCGGCAACGCCGTCACTTCTATCGAATACCGCGATGATGGGTCATTTGAACAGGCTGTATTCATTGTCAAAAAGGCGCCCAAGAAATCGTTCATTGAGCGCCTTTTCTCTTAATAGGGGACGGCCGGCCATTTAATTTCGGCCGGCCACCCTCTAATACGCCAACTGATTCAGCGCGGGAACGGATAATCAGCACCGGTGTAGTACTTCTGGCTCAGCAGCGTCGATGACTCGAGATTGGCCGCGTTCAGGTTGTTGTAGACGAAGCTCATCAAGGCATCCCACTGGTTCTGGCTCAGCGGCACCTTCACCAGGCGATCCAGGTCAGGTTCGAAACGCTGCACGTCGTTCACCAACAACCGCTCGGCTTGGTCCTTGGTGATGGCCATCCCCGCCTTCACGCCGCGGGTGACGCCATAGCCGATGGTCCAGACGTCAACGCCTGGTACGCCTGCAGGCGCAGGCCCGCGAACGATTTGATGAGGCTCAGGCCTCGGTCGGATGTACGCATTGGTCAGACTCCAGAGACGAAAACGCCGGCTCTGGGGCCGGCGCTAGGGAGGATGCGCAGGAGCTGCTGCTCGGTGAGGGGCATGTGGGCTCTTCCGTACCACTATTTCTGCCGAAATTAACCTTGATGTAGGCTACGTCGGCTTTTCATGGATGCTTTAGAGGGAGTACGAGATGACCGTGGTTCAGGATCAGGAATGGCTGGAAACCCTCAAGCGCTCGATGGTTGAGCCGGTAGAGGGTCTCCCGGAGTGGCCGTCTTCAGAGACGCAAAGCATCTTCGTTGGCGCATCCGGAGAGAAAGCACTCGACGAAGCCTTCCGGTTCTACGAAGTAATACGAGACAGTGCCGGTGGCCTGAAATCAGATACCAACGTTCTTGACTTCGGCGTCGGCTGGGGTCGCATTATTCGGTGCTTCTACAAGAACGTCTCAGCACAAAATCTCCATGGTGTTGACGTCGACCCGGCAATCCTTGAGGAGTCCAAAAGAACTGGCGTCAAAGGTGCCTTGCAGCAGATCTGCAACGATGGAGTGCTGCCCTATGCAGACAAGTCCATGGATGTTGCTTATGCCTTCTCAGTCTTCTCGCATCTGTCTGAAAAGTCCGCCTCGCACTGGATCAATGAACTCATGCGGGTATTGAAGCCGGGCGGAACCATGGTTTTCACCTCGACAAACCTGCATTTCCTGAACATCTGCCGGGCGTGCAAGGAAAAGACCGACGATCGTAATCCCTACGAACTCTACTACGCAGGCCTGTTTGAAGACCCCCATGCGGCCATTGCCGCATACGAGAATGGCGAACACACGCATGCCGCAGTTGGCAGCCGGTTCCTCGATAAGAGCTTCTACGGTTGGTCCGCTGTTCCCCTGGGCTGGGTTCAGCGACTCATCGGTGATCGTGCGGAGTCCATTACCTTCACCGATGATGGCTCATTTGAGCAGGCTGTCTTCATCGTGAAGAAGGCTCCACAGAAGTCCTTCCTGCAGCGCCTCTTCTCCTACCTAGCCTGGATAGGCCGATCACTCAATGCTAGCCGACGGCCGGCCTGCTGTCTCAAGCGACTCAGAGCGATTCTGTAATGCTTCAGGGTCTTTAGCCTTGCCACTTCCTTCGGCATCACCTCATCCAGATCAACCGCATCCTGCAGAGGGGCAGTCTCCAAGGTTGCCCACTCCGCTACCTTCTGTCTGTGTCTGCGAGGCCGAAGCCAACTGCCCATCTAACGGCAGCAGTGGGGAGAATTGACCAGCGGAATAGCTCCACCTTGCCTTAGATCTTCACCATCTGGCGCCATCATCATCCGGAGTTTCCAGCTCAACGACATCCCACCGAGAGCGGCCACGGAAATCAATGGCCTGAAAGAAACGAGCCGGCTGCTCGGACACACCGAGGAGGAGACCACCAAGAAGATCCACATCCGTCGCGGAGCAGTGGCAAAGCCTGCAAAATAGGTGCTATTTCGGAACTCCGTCCATTTTCAGCCCATCATCGAGCCTTAATGTTGGCCGCCGAAAATGAAAAAGGCCCTGAAAAATCAGGGCCTTGGAGATGGCGGAAGCGCAGAGATTCGAACTCTGGGGGCTGTTACACCCGGCGGTTTTCAAGACCGCTGCCTTAAACCACTCGGCCACACTTCCTTTCGGGGGCGCATAGTACCGGATCGCAACACACTGTCAAACTCTGATCCTACGTCTGACAGGCGGCTTTGATATCATCACTGCAACTATGGTCACGGAATCCCATTCCGCTTACAGGAGTGTCTAGCCATGCAAGAACGGCAATATCTCAACCCCGCCGCGGCGGAACAACGGGAAGTCAGCGGAGTCCTGCGCAACACCTACGGCCTGCTGGCCATGACCCTGGCCTTCAGCGGCCTGGTCGCCTACGTCTCGCAACAACTGCACCTGCCCCACCCGGGCCTGCTGCTGACCCTGGTCGGCTTCTACGGCCTGTTCTTCGCCACCCTCAAGCTGCGCGACAGCGGCTGGGGCCTGGTCACCACCTTCGCCCTCACCGGCTTCATGGGCTACACCCTCGGCCCGATCCTGAACCTGTACCTGGGCATGGCCAACGGCGCCAGCATCATTTCCTCGGCGTTCTTCATGACCGCCCTGGTGTTCTTCGGCCTGTCCGCCTACGTGCTGACCACCCGCAAGGACATGAGCTTCCTGTCCGGCTTCATCACCGCCGGCTTCTTCGTCCTGCTGGGCGCCATGCTGGTCTCGCTGTTCTTCCAGATCAGCGGCCTGCAACTGGCGATCAGCGCCGGCTTCGTGCTGTTCTCCTCGGCGGCCATCCTGTTCCAGACCAGCGCCATCATCCACGGTGGCGAGCGCAACTACATCATGGCCACCATCAGCCTGTACGTGTCGATCTACAACATGTTCCTCAGCCTGCTACAGATCTTCGGCATCATGGGCAGCGACGACTGACGCTTCCCGGCAACACCGGAAAAGCCCGCCTTGGCGGGCTTTTTCCTTTTCCGGCGCAGCAAAATCCCCGCGCTGGCCTTATCATCGCGCTGTAATCCGCCGACCGGCCCATGCCATGAAATTCGCCATCGCCCTCTTCGCCCCGCCCCACTCGCCCGCCGCCCGGCGCGCCCTGCGCTTCGCCGAGGCGGTGCTCGCCGGCGGCCACGAGATCGTCCGCCTGTTTTTCTATCAGGACGGCGTGCACAGCGCTTCGAGCAACCCGGTGAGCGGCCAGGACGAACTGGACGTGGCAGCGGCCTGGACGCGCTTCGTCGGCGAGCACCGCCTCGATGCCGTGGTGTGCATCGCCGCCGCCCTGCGCCGCGGCGTGCTCAACGCCGAGGAAGCCGCCCGCTACCAGCGCCCGGCGGCCAACCTGCAGGCGCCCTGGGAGCTGTCCGGCCTCGGTCAGTTGCATGAAGCGACGCAGATGGCGGACCGCCTGGTCTGCTTCGGAGGAAACTGATGGCCAAGTCCCTGCTGATCGTCAGCCGCCAGGCCCCGTGGAGCGGCCCCGACGCCCGCGAGGCGCTGGACATCGCCCTGGCCGGCGGCGCCTTCGACCTGCCCATCGCCTTCCTTTTCCTCGATGACGGGGTGTTCCAGTTGGCTCCGGGCCAGCAACCCACCAACCTCGAACAGAAGGATTTGCAGGCCAACCTGCAGGCCCTGCCGCTGTTCGGCGTCGAAAGGCTCTACGCCGCCGAGCGCAGCCTCACCGAGCGTGGCCTGGCCGATGCCAGTCTGAGCCTGCCGGTGGAGGTGCTGGACGACCTCGCATTGCGCCAGCTGACCCAGCAATACGACCAGGTGATCACCCTCTGATGAGCACGCTGCATCTGCTTTCCCATTCCCCGTTCGGCGACGGCCGCTTCGACAGTTGCCTGCAGCTGCTGTGCCACGACGACGGCCTGCTGCTCAGCGGCGATGCCGTCTACGCCCTCGCCGCCGGCAGCGCCCCGCGCCAACGCCTGGAGTGTCTGCCCAACGCCTGCTACGCCCTCGCCGAGGACTTGCAGGCGCGCGGCCTGCAGGAACACCTGCCGGCCAACCTGAAGGCCGTGGACTACCCCGCCTTCGTCGACCTCTGCACCCGCTACGACAAGGTCAACGCCTGGCTATGACTACCCTCACGGTGGAAGGGCGCGCCATCGCCCTGGACAAGGACGGCTACCTGCAATACCTGGACGACTGGTCGGTAGCCGCCGCCGAAGCCCTGGCCCGCCAGGAAGGCCTGCACCTCACGCCGGAGCACTGGGAAATCCTCCACCTGCTGCGCGAGTTCTATGCACAGTTCCAGCTGTCGCCGGCCAACCGCCCGCTGATCAAGTACGTGGCCCAGCGCCTGGGCGCGGAAAAGGGCAGCAGCCTGCACCTCAACCTCCTGTTCAAAGGCACCCCGGCCAAGCTTGCCGCCAAGCTCGCCGGCCTGCCGAAGCCAACCAATTGCCTATGACCGCCACGCCTCTGGTTCTGCAGACACCCGCCGAACACCCTTTCGCGCAGTTCGTGCGCATCCTCGGCAAGGGCAAGCGCGGCGCGCGCAGCCTGACCCGCGAGGAAGCCCGCGAGGCCCTGGGCATGATCCTCGACGGCCAGGTCGAAGAGGCGCAACTGGGTGCCTTCCTGATGCTGCTGCGGCACAAGGAGGAAAGCGCCGAGGAACTCGCCGGCTTCACCGAGGCCGTGCGCGCGCGCCTGGATGCGCCGCGGATCGCCGTCGACCTCGACTGGCCCAGCTATGCCGGCAAGAAGCGCCACCTGCCCTGGTACCTGCTCGCCGCCAAGTGCCTGGCCGGCAGCGGCACGCGCATCCTCCTGCACGGCGGCGGCGCACACACCGCCGGGCGCCTGTACACCGAACAGTTGCTGCAGACACTGGACATCCCGCTGTGCCGCGGCTGGAACGCGGTGGGCGAAGCGCTCGACCGGGGCGGCCTGGCCTTCGCCCCGCTGGTGGACTGGATGCCGCTGCTGCAACGGATGATCGACCTGCGCAACACCCTCGGCCTGCGCTCGCTCATCCATTCCCTGGTGCGCCTGCTCAACCCGCTGGGCGCGCACTGCATCCTGCAGAGCATCTTCCACCCCGGCTACCAGGAAACCCACCGCGAAGGCAGCCGCCTGCTCGGCGACCGCGCCATCGTGATCAAGGGCGAAGGCGGCGAGATCGAGATCAACCCGGACAGCCCGGCGCACCTCTACGGCACCGAGTCGGGCCAGAGCTGGGACGAGGAATGGCCGGCCCTCTCGGCGCTGCGCCACGTCAAGCCGGAGCGCCTGGAGCCGCAGGTGCTGGTCGAGTTCTGGCGCGGCGAACGGGAGGACGCCTACGGCGAACTGGCGGTGGTCGCCACCATCGCCCTGGGCCTGCGCGGGTTGGGCCGCGACCGCGAGGCGGTCTTCGCCGAGGCCCGGCAACGCTGGGCCGCTCGGGACAGATCGATCGGTTAGATAGCTTCTACCCTGTTTTTGCAGCGATCCATCGATAGCAAGGGCGTAGACTGATCCCCATACCCTTTCCTGAGGAGCCAGTCATGGGACAGCTCATCGATGGCCGCTGGCAAGACCAGTGGTACGACACCAGCAAGGATGGCCGTTTCCAGCGCGAGAACGCGCAACGCCGCAACTGGGTCACCGCCGACGGCCAGCCCGGCCCCAGCGGCGAAGGCGGCTTCCGCGCCGAGGCCGGGCGCTACCACCTGTATGTTTCCCTCGCCTGCCCCTGGGCACACCGCACGCTGATCTACCGCCAGCTCAAGGGCCTGGCCGGGCTGATCGACGTTTCGGTGGTCAGTTGGCTGATGCGGGAGAACGGCTGGACCTTCGACCGCAGCCTGGGCTCCACCGGCGATGCCCTGGATGGGTTGCAGTTCCTGCACCAGCGCTACACCCGCGACGATCCGCACTACACCGGCCGCGTCACCGTGCCGGTGCTGTGGGACAAGCAGCGCAAGCGCATCGTCAGCAACGAGTCGGCGGAGATCATCCGCATGTTCAACTCGGCCTTCGACGGCCCGACCGGCAACGATCTGGACCTCTATCCCACAGCCTTGCAGGGCGAGATCGACGCGCTGAACGAGCGCATCTACCCGGCGGTGAACAACGGCGTATACCGCGCCGGCTTCGCCACCAGCCAGGAAGCCTACGAAGAGGCCTTCGTCACCCTGTTCGAGGAACTGGACTGCCTGGAGAAGCGCCTGGGCGAACGGCGCTACCTGACCGGCGAATACCTGAGCGAGGCCGATATCCGCCTGTTCACCACGCTGATCCGCTTCGATGCCGTGTACCACGGGCACTTCAAGTGCAACCTGTGGCGCCTGGCCGACTACCCGAACCTGTCCGGCTGGCTGCGCGAGCTGTACCAGTTGCCGGGGGTGGCCGGCACGGTGAACTTCCAGCACATCAAGAACCACTATTACGGCAGCCACCGCACCATCAACCCGACCGGCATAGTGCCGCTGGGGCCGCAGCAGGATTTCAGCGGGCCGCACGGGCGCGAGCATCTGCCGGGCAAGGGGATTGCGCGTAAGGGTTGAGACCCGGGCTATTCGTAGGATCGAGGGGGGACGCCTAGTCCTTGCTCGCGAAGGGGTTTGCCGGGGGAGTAGGTGCTGGGTTTAGAGCACCCTCTCCCCAACCCTCTCCCTGAAGGGAGAGGGGGCTGTCCTGAGTGGACAGTGAGTTCGGAGTCATCCTCAAAGCCCTCTCTATCCCTGCCCTTCTCGCGAGCACGGAAACGTAGGGCGTATAACCGTTCGCGGTTATACGCCGTTGGCCCGAGCATCGAAGCCAAGGACGGCAGCGCATTCGCCCCCGTAGGAGCGGGCCCTGCCCGCGATTCGCAGGTGAATAGAGCGAGGCTCAGAGCGGCTTGTCGATGCCGTCGTAGATCTTCTGCAGGGCGTCCAGGCGTTCCTGGTAGCGCTGCTTCAGGCAGGCCTTGTCGCGGCCGCAGGCGCGGCGCTGGTCCAGCCAGGCGAGTTGGGCATCGCCCATGTTGCCGCGCATGCCCATGGCGAACAGGCCGCTGAGCAGGCGGTAGGTGGTGGCCATCTGCACGTCCAACTCGGACAGCTGGCGGTCGGCGCAGATAGCCTTTTCGTCGGCGTGGCGGGCCTTCCTGCAGTCGAAGCTGGCGGCGCCGGCCGGCAAGGCGGCGGCAGCCAGGACGCAGACCGCGCCCCAGGCCATCGCCGCATGCCAAGCCTTCATTGCTGACCTTCGAACCAGGCGAGCTTGTCGCGCAGGGTGACCACCTCGCCGACGATCACCAGCGTCGGCGCGTGCACTTCATGCTCGGCGACCAGTTTCGGCAGGTTGGCCAGGGAGCCGGTGAACACGCGCTGGTGTTCGGTGGTGCCCTGCTGGATCAGCGCTGCGGGCGTATTGGCGGCGCGGCCGTGGCGTACCAGTTCCTCGCAGATCACCGGCAAGCCCACCAGGCCCATGTAGAACACCAGGGTCTGGCCCGGCGCCACCAGGTCGTTCCACGGCAGGTCGGTGCTGCCATCCTTCAGGTGGCCGGTGACGAAGCGCACCGACTGCGCGTAGTCACGGTGGGTCAGCGGAATGCCGGCGTAGGCCGCGCAGCCGCTGGCCGCGGTGATACCCGGCACCACCTGGAAGGGAATGCCGTTGGCCGCCAGTTCGTCGATTTCTTCGCCGCCACGGCCGAAGATGAACGGATCGCCGCCCTTCAGGCGCAGCACGCGCTTGCCCTGCTTGGCCAGTTCGACCAGCTTGCGGTTGATCTCGTCCTGGGGCACGGCATGGTCGGCGCGGCGCTTGCCGACGTACAGGCGGTCGGCGTCGCGGCGGCACAGTTCGAGGATGGCCGGAGCCACCAGGCGGTCGTAGAGCACCACATCGGCCTGCTGCATCAGGCGCAGGGCGCGGAAGGTCAGCAGGTCCGGGTCGCCCGGGCCCGCGCCGACCAGGTAGACCTCGCCGCGGGCCTCGGCCTGGCCGTGTTCCAGCTTGTCGGCCAACAGGCGCTCGGCTTCCGCCGGCTGCCCGGCGAGCATGCGTTCGGCCACCGGACCCTGGAACACTTCCTCCCAGAACTGGCGGCGCTGCTGCAGGTCCGGCAGGCGCTGCTTGACCGCTTCGCGGAAGCGGCTGGCCAGCCCGGCCAACTGGCCGTAGGTGGCGGGAATCCAGGTTTCCAGCCTGGCCCGCAGCAGGCGCGCCAGCACCGGCGCGTCGCCGCCGCTGGAGACCGCCAGCAGCAGCGGCGAGCGGTCGACGATGGCGGGAAAGATCACGCTGCACAGCGCCGGCGCGTCCACCACGTTGACCGGCACGCCGCGGGCGTGGGCATCGCGGGACACCTGGGCGTTCAGCGGCTCGTCGTCGGTGGCGGCGATGACCAGCACGCAGTCGCCGAGGTCGGCCTCGGCGTAGCGGCGCTCCAGCAGTTCGCCACCGCCCTGCTCCACCAGCTCGCGCAGTTCGCTGTGGACCTGCGGCGCGACCACGCGCAACACGGCGCCGGCACTGTCGAGCAGGCGCGCCTTGCGCAGGGCGACTTCACCGCCGCCGACCAGGAGTGCGCGACGCCCGCGCAGGACGTGGAACAGCGGCAGCGCATCCATCTCAGCCGATCACCTCGATGCCGCCCATGTAGGGCTTGAGCACCTCGGGCACGCGGATGCTGCCGTCGGCCTGCTGGTAGTTCTCCAGCACGGCGACCAGGGTGCGGCCCACCGCCAGGCCGGAGCCGTTGAGGGTGTGCAGCAGCTCGGGCTTGCCGGTCTCCGGGTTGCGGAAGCGCGCCTGCATGCGGCGGGCCTGGAAGTCGCCGCAGTTGGAGCAGGAGGAAATCTCGCGGTACTTGTCCTGGCTCGGCACCCAGACTTCCAGGTCGTAGGTCTTGGCCGCGCTGAAGCCCATGTCGCCGGTGCACAGGGCCAGCACGCGGTACGGCAGCTCCAGGGCCTGCAGCACCTTCTCGGCGTTGCCGACCAGGCTTTCCAGGGCTTCCCAGGACTTCGTCGGCTCGACGATCTGCACCATCTCGACCTTGTCGAACTGGTGCTGGCGGATCATCCCGCGGGTGTCGCGGCCCGAGGCGCCGGCTTCGCTGCGGAAGCACGGGGTATGGGCGACGAACTTCAGCGGCAGCTCCTTGGCGTCGAGGATCTGCCCGGCGACGATGTTGGTCAGCGAGACTTCGGCGGTGGGGATCAGGTACAGGTCGGCTTCGCCGTCGCGGCCGATCTTGAACAGGTCTTCCTCGAACTTCGGCAGCTGGCCGGTGCCCTGCAGCGCCGGCGCCTGCACCAGGTACGGGGTGTAGGCTTCCTCGTAGCCGTGCTCGCGGGTGTGCAGGTCGATCATGAACTGCGCCAGGGCGCGGTGCAGTCGGGCGATCGGGCCGCGCATCAGGGCGAAGCGGGCGCCGGACAGCCGCGCGGCGGTCTCGAAGTCCAGCCAGCCGTGCTGCTCACCGAGGGCGACGTGGTCCTGGATGGGGAAGTCGAAGCTGCGCGGGGTGCCCCAGCGGCGCACTTCCAGGTTGTCTTCTTCGTCCGCGCCGACCGGCACCGACTCATGGGGCAGGTTGGGGATGGTCAGCAGCAGGGCGTCCAGCTCGGCCTGAATGCCATCCAGCTCGCGCTTGCCGGCTTCCAGCTCGTCGGCCATGCGGTTGACCTCGGCCTTGAGCGGCTCGACGTCCTCGCCACGCTTCATGGCCTGGCCGATCGCCTTGGAGCGCGCGTTGCGCTCGGCCTGCAGGGTTTCGGTGCGGGTCTGCACGGCCTTGCGCTGGTTCTCCAGCGCTTCGATGCGCGCCACGTCCAGGGTGAAGCCACGGGCGGCGAGGCGGTCGGCCACTTCCTGCGGCTGGGTGCGTACCAGTTTGGAATCGAGCATGGTCTGTTCTCGTGTCTAGTGTCGGCGGCGTGCGGGCGCCGCTCAGGATTTTCTGCGTTTTCTCGGGCTGGCCCGGTCCAGGGCCGCCAGGTGCTTGAGCTTCTCGCCGATCTTCAGTTCCAGGCCGCGGGGCACGGGCTGGTAATACTGGCGCGGTTCGAGCTGTTCGGGGAAGTAGTCTTCCCCGGCGGCGTAGGCGTCGGGCTCGTCATGGGCATAACGATACTCCTCGCCGTAGCCGAGGTTCTTCATCAGTTTGGTCGGTGCGTTGCGCAGGTGCAGCGGCACTTCCAGCGAGCCGTTCTCGGCCACATCGCGGCGCGCTGTGTTGTAGGCGTTGTAGACGGCGTTGCTCTTCGGCGCGCAGGCCAGGTAGACGATGGCCTGGGCGATGGCCAACTCGCCTTCGGGGCTGCCCAGGCGCTCCTGCACGTCCCAGGCGTGCAGGCACAGGGTCAGCGCGCGGGGGTCGGCGTTGCCGATGTCCTCGCTGGCCATGCGCACCACGCGGCGGGCGATATAGAGCGGGTCGCAGCCGCCGTCGAGCATGCGCGCGTACCAGTAGAGCGCGCCGTCGGGGCTGGAGCCGCGCACCGACTTGTGCAGCGCGCTGATCTGGTCGTAGAAGGCCTCGCCGCCCTTGTCGAAGCGCCGGCGGCTGTCGCCCAGCAGGTTCTGCAGCAGTTCGGCGCTGATCTCGCCGCCGTCCTCGGCCAGGTCGGAGGCGTTCTCCAGCAGGTTGAGCAGGCGCCGGCCGTCGCCGTCGGCGGCGGCCATGAGGATGGCGAAGCTCTCCTCCGGCAGGCTCAGGTGGCGCTTGCCCAGGCCCTTGTCCTCGCTCAGGGCGCGCTGCACCAGCTTGCGCAGGGCGGCTTCGTCCAGGCTTTTCAGCACGTAGACGCGGGCCCGCGAGAGCAGCGCGTTGTTCAGCTCGAAAGAAGGGTTCTCGGTGGTGGCGCCGATGAAGATCAGGGTGCCGTCTTCGACGTAGGGCAGGAAGGCATCCTGCTGGCTCTTGTTGAAGCGGTGCACCTCGTCGACGAAGAGGATGGTGCGGCGGCCGTACTGCGCGGCCTGCTGCTTGGCCATCTCCACCGACTGGCGGATTTCCTTCACCCCCGAGAGCACCGCGGAGATGGTCTCGAAGTGGGCGTCGGAGACCTGCGCCAGCAGCTTGGCCAGGGTGGTCTTGCCCACGCCCGGCGGGCCCCAGAAGATCATCGAGTGCAGCGCGCCCTGCTCCAGGGCCTCGCGCAGCGGCTTGCCGCGGGCGAGCAGGTGCTCCTGGCCGACGTATTCGTCCAGGCTGGTGGCGCGCAGGCGCGCGGCCAGGGGCTGGGCTACGGGTTCGGAACGGAACAGGTCCACGCTGCTACCTCATGGGCGCCGCGCCAGGCGGCGGCCCTTCACTCCTGGATGACGTCGACGCCCTTGGGCGCTTCGAACACGAACTGCTTGGCGTCCACCGGCTGGTTCATCTTCACGTCGAAGAACAGGATGTTGGTGCGCTGGCCGACGCTGTCGATCAGTTGCATGTCGTTGACCACCCCGTTGCGGAAGGAAATCCGCAGGTTGTCGAACAGGGTGTCCTTGTCCTTCGGCTTGAGGATGAAATCGACCACGTTGCCGCCGTCCTTGCTGGTGATGTCGAAGCTCTCGTGGATCTTCGAGATGTCGCCGGAGAGCAGCAGCGCCGGGGTCTGGGTCAGGCGCTGGTCGAGCTTCTGGATGGTCACCTGCTGCAGGTCCGGGTCGTACAGCCAGATCTTCTCGCCGTTGGAGATCAGCAGTTGCTCCTGGGGCGCGTCGGTGTGCCAGCGGAACAGCCCCGGGCGCTTGAGCGCCAGGTTGCCGGCGGTCTCCTGCAGGCGGGTGCCACTGCCGTCCAGGGTCAACTGGGAGAAGCGCGCGCTCAGGGTCTGGGCCTTGCTCAGCATGGCGCTCAGGCGCTGGGTGGCGGCGTCGTCGGCGTGGGCCTGGACGCCGGCAACGGCCAGCGCAGCAAGCACGAGCATGCGGATCAGTCGCATGGAAATCCTCGATCAGTCGCGGATGGGAGCCGGCGCGACCACTTCGCGCGAGCCGTTGGTATTCATCGGGGTGACCACACCGGCCATTTCCATCGCCTCGATCATGCGCGCGGCGCGGTTGTAGCCGATCTTCAGCTTGCGCTGCACCGCGGAGATGGAGGCGCGGCGGCTCTCGGTGACGAAGCGCACGGCCTCGTCGTACAGCGGGTCGTCCTCGCTGCCCTCGCCGCCTTCGCCACCACCGCCGCCGCCACCGTCGAAGCCGCCGCCACCGCCTTCATCGGCGCCGGCGAGGATGTCCTCGATGTAGTCGGGCGCGCCGCGCAGCTTCCAGGCCTCGACCACGCGGTGCACTTCCTCGTCGGAGACGAAAGCGCCATGCACGCGGATCGGCAGGCCGGTGCCCGGCGGCAGGTAGAGCATGTCGCCGTGGCCGAGCAGCTGTTCGGCGCCGCCCTGGTCGAGGATGGTCCGCGAGTCGATCTTGCTCGACACCTGGAAGGCGATACGCGTGGGGATGTTGGCCTTGATCAGGCCGGTGATCACGTCCACCGACGGGCGCTGGGTGGCGAGAATCAGGTGGATGCCCGCGGCCCGCGCCTTCTGCGCGATACGGGCGATCAGTTCCTCGACCTTCTTGCCGACGATCATCATCATGTCGGCGAATTCGTCGACCACCACGACGATGGTCGGCAGCGTCTGCAGCAGCGGCGCCTCGTCTTCCATGCTCTCGCGGCGGTACAGCGGGTCGGTCAGCGGCGTGCCGGCTTCCTCGGCATCCTTCACCTTGCGGTTGAAGCCGGCCAGGTTGCGCACGCCCATGGCGGCCATCAGCTTGTAGCGCCGCTCCATCTCGGCGACGCTCCAGCGCAGGGCGTTGGCCGCCTCCTTCATGTCGGTGACCACCGGGCAGAGCAGGTGCGGGATGCCTTCGTAGATCGACAGTTCGAGCATCTTCGGGTCGATCATGATCAGCCGCGCGTCCTGGGGCGTGGACTTGAACAGGATCGACAGGAGCATGGCGTTCACCCCCACCGACTTACCGGAGCCGGTGGTACCGGCCACCAGCAGGTGCGGCATGCGCGCCAGGTCGGTGATGACCGGGTTGCCGCCGATGTCATGGCCCAGGGCCAGCGGCACGGTGGACTTGTGCTCGTCGTATTCCGGCGACATCAGCACTTCGGAGAAGCGCACCATCTGCCGGTCTTCGTTGGGGATCTCGATGCCCACGGTGGTCTTGCCGGGGATCACCTCGACCACCCGCACGCTGATCACCGCCAGCGAGCGCGCCAGGTCCTTGGCCAGGTTGGAGATGCGGCTGACCTTGACGCCGGCCGCCGGCTGGATCTCGAAGCGGGTGATCACCGGGCCCGGATGGACCGACTCGACCACCACCTCGACGCCGAACTCCTTGAGCTTGATCTCCAGCAGGCGCGACATGGCCTCCAGGGATTCGGGGGAGTAGCTGCGCTTCTTCTCGCCGGCCGGGTCGAGGATCGACAGCGGCGGCAGGGTGCCCTCGACAGCGGTGTCGACGAACAGCGGCGCCTGTTTTTCCTTGAGCACGCGCTTGCTGGGCTCGACCGGCTTGGGCGGCGGCGGCGCGTCGATCTTCGGCGCCGTGCGCTTCTCGCGCTCCTGCACGCTCTTGACCAGGGCTTCCTCGCGCTCGATCAGGCGCTCCTTGACCTTGGCCTGCTCGCGGCGGTCCGGCACCACGGGCGCGGCCACCTCGGCGACGCGCTCGTCCACCTCGCGCAGCTGGGCGACCAGTTGCTTGCGCTCGCTGCGCGCGCTCAACCAGCGGTTGAAGGCGTTCTGGATCAGTTCGAAGAGGTCGAGGGTGATCTTCCCGGTGACATCCATCACCTGGAACCAGGACAGGTCGGCGAACACCGTCAGGCCGAACAGGAACAGGGCGATGAACAGCAGGGTGCTGCCCTGCACGTTGAGGGCGTTCAGCGCCAGCTGGCCGAGGCTTTCGCCCACGGCGCCGCCGGCGGAGGCCGGCAGGTGGCCGCCGCCGATGTGGAAATGGATGTAGGCCAGCGCCGAGCCGGAGAGGATCAGGAACACCAGGCCGATCAGCCGCCAGGAGAACAGCCAGCCGCTGAACTCCCAGGCCATGTGGCGCTTGCGGAAGATCTGCCAGGTCTTGACCCCCAGCAGCAGCGGGAACAGGTAGGCGAAGTACCCCAGCGCGACGAAGAGGATGTCGGCGCTCAGGGCCCCCAGGCGACCAGCGGCATTCTGCACCTGCTCGACGTGGCTGGAATGGCTCCAGCCCGGATCGGACGAATCGTAGGTGAGCAGCGCCATCCACAGGTAAAGGCAGAGCGCGCCGAGCGCGATCAGGGCCCCTTCCTTCAGGCGAATGTGCAATTGCTGACGCCAGGCTGCGGCGTGGCTAGCGGTGGTCGAGTCCTTCAAAACGCGTCTATTCCTGCGCACTGGGCGCGTCCGAGAGTCATCTGGCGACAAAACGGGCCTATTGTACGGCTTTGGCCGCTCGATGCCACAGGGCCCGCCGCGGCGCCTTTTGCCGCCTTTTCCAGGTTCGGTGTAGCATAGCCCACCAAGGTTTCACGGCTGCTCAATTGGAGCATGCATTCTCTTACGTGACAAAGGCTTATGGAGTCTTTTTATGAGTGAAGTCAAGCATTCGCGCCTGATCGTCCTGGGCTCCGGCCCGGCGGGTTACACCGCTGCCGTGTACGCCGCGCGGGCCAACCTCAAGCCTGTTGTCATCACCGGCATCCAGCCCGGCGGCCAGCTCACCACCACCACCGAGGTCGACAACTGGCCGGGCGACGTCGAAGGCCTGACCGGTCCGGCCCTGATGGAGCGCATGGAGCAGCACGCCAAGCGTTTCGATACCGAGATCGTCTACGACCACATCCACACCGCCGAGTTGCAGGGCAAGCCGTTCATCCTCAAGGGCGACAGCGGCACCTACAGCTGCGACGCGCTGATCATCGCCACCGGTGCCTCCGCGCAGTACCTGGGCATGAGCTCGGAAGAGGCCTTCATGGGCAAGGGCGTCTCCGCCTGCGCCACCTGCGACGGCTTCTTCTACCGCAACCAGGTGGTCTGCGTGGTCGGCGGCGGCAACACCGCGGTCGAGGAAGCGCTGTACCTGGCCAACATCGCCAAGGAAGTGCACCTGATCCACCGCCGCGACAAGCTGCGCTCGGAGAAGATCCTCCAGGACAAGCTGTTCGAGAAGGCCAAAAACGGCAACGTGCGCCTGCACTGGAACACCACCCTGGACGAGGTCCTGGGCGACGAGATGGGCGTGATCGGCGTGCGCCTGAAGGACGTGAACAGCGGCGAGACCCGCCAACTGGACCTGGCTGGCGTGTTCATCGCCATCGGCCACAAGCCCAACACCGACCTGTTCACCGGCCAGCTGGAAATGCGTGACGGCTACCTGGTGGTCAAGGGCGGCGGCGAAGGCAATGCCACCGCCACCAGCATCCCCGGCGTGTTCGCCGCCGGCGACGTGGCCGACCACGTCTACCGCCAGGCCATCACCTCGGCCGGCGCCGGCTGCATGGCCGCGCTGGACGCCGAGAAATACCTCGACGACAGCCACTGACAGGCCCGGGGAGGGCCCCGCCCTCCCCTACCCCGCCATGCTCAGCTGGCTTTCCCGCGGCAATTTCGACTTCCCGCCCCTCGAACAGGCCCTGCACGAGCCCAACGGCCTGCTCGCGGCCGGCGGCGACCTCGATCCGCGCCGCCTGGTGGCCGCCTACCGCCACGGCTGCTTCCCCTGGTACCAGGACGACCAGCCGATCCTCTGGTGGTCGCCGGACCCGCGCACCGTACTCTTCCCCGACGAACTGCACGTTTCCCGCAGCCTGGCCAAGTGCCTGCGCCAGGGCCGCTACCGGGTGACCTTCGATACCGCCTTCGACCGGGTCATCGCCGCCTGCGCCGCGCCACGCGACTACGCAGACGGCACCTGGATCACCCAGCCGATGCAGGACGCCTACCGCCAGTTGCACCGCATGGGCATCGCCCACTCGGTGGAAAGCTGGCACGGCGACGAACTGGTCGGCGGCCTCTACGGCCTGGCCATGGGCCGGCTGTTCTTCGGCGAGTCCATGTTCAGCCGCGCCGACAACGCCTCCAAGGTGGCATTCGTCACCCTGGTGCAACATCTGCGCGCCGCCGGGTTCGTATTGATCGACTGCCAGATGCCCACCCAGCACCTGCACAGCTTCGGCGCCCGCGCCATCAGCCGTGCCGATTTCGCCAGCCACCTGCGCCGTCATCTCGACGAAACGCCGCTCTGCGACTGGCGTTCGCAAGCGGACTCGCGCGGACTGGCATAAACTTGCCAGAGGGTTATCGCGGGGGTTGACCATGACCGAACTGGCCCGACTGAAGTTCTACGCGACGCAGCCGCATCCATGCAGCTATCTGCCCGAGGAGCAGGCCACCACCCTGTTCCTCGATCCCAGCCAGCCCATGGACGCGCAGTTGTACGCCTCGTTGTCGGAAGTCGGTTTCCGCCGCAGCGGCGAGCACCTCTATCGCCCGCACTGCCAGCACTGCACCGCCTGCATCCCGGCGCGCATCCCCGCCGCGGGCTTCCAGCCCAACCGCCAGCAGAAGCGCATCATCAAGCGCAACGCCGACCTCAAGGTGCTCAAGCGCCGCCCGGCCTTCACCGAGGAGTACTACGCGCTGTACATGCGCTACATCGAGCAGCGCCACGCCGACGGCGACATGTACCCGCCCAGCCGCGACCAGTTCAGCACCTTCCTGGTGCGCGACCTGCCGTTCAGCTGCTTCTACGAGTTCCGCCTGCAGGGCCGCCTGCTCGCCGTGGCGGTCACCGACGTGCTGCCCAACGGCCTGTCGGCGGTCTACACCTTCTACGCCCCCGACGAGGAACGCCGCAGCCTGGGACGCTACGCCATCCTCTGGCAGATCGCCGAGACCGAACGCCTGGGCCTGTACGCGGTGTACCTGGGCTACTGGATCAAGAACTGCCGGAAGATGAACTACAAGACCCAGTACCGGCCGATCGAACTCTTCGTCAACCAGCGCTGGGTAGCCCTCAGCTGAAGCCGGCACGCCACTTCTGGCGTATGACGCGGATTTCAGGCACAATACTCGCCTTTTTTCAGGCCACCCAGGCCATTCATAGACACCGAGGGCTCTACTGCATGTCGAAAGAAGACAGCTTCGAAATGGAAGGCACTGTCGTCGACACCCTGCCCAACACCATGTTCCGCGTGGAGTTGGAGAACGGGCACGTCGTTACCGCGCACATCTCCGGTAAGATGCGCAAGAATTACATCCGCATCCTCACCGGCGACAAGGTTCGCGTCGAACTGACGCCCTACGACCTGAGCAAGGGTCGCATCACCTACCGCGCCCGTTGAGCGCAAGGTGAATCCGGGCCTCGGCCCGGACGAATAGCAAAACGCCCGGCATTGCCGGGCGTTTGCATTTGGGCCGCGAGGCCGACCGTCAGGCCGGCTCCGCGGTGACCACCTCGTACTCGAAGACCAGCTCGCCGTCCTTCAGGTCGATGTGCGCCACGCCGCCGTGCTCGGCCAGTTCGCCGAACAGGATCTGCTCGGCCAGGGGCCGCTTGATCTTGTCCTGAATCAGCCGCGCCATCGGGCGCGCGCCCATCTGCGGGTCGTAGCCCTTCTCCGCGAGCCAGTTGCGCGCCACGTCGCTGACCTCGAGCTGGACGCGCTTGTCCTCCAGCTGCGCCTGCAGCTCGGTGAGGAACTTGTCGACCACGCTCTTGATCGTCTCGTGGCTGAGCCGGCCGAACTGGATGATGGTGTCCAGGCGGTTGCGGAACTCCGGCGTGAAGCTCTTCTTGATCACTTCCATGGCATCGCTGGCGTGGTCCTGCTGGCTGAAGCCGATGGAGGCCCGCGCCGCGGTTTCCGCGCCGGCGTTGGTGGTCATGATGACGATGACGTTGCGGAAGTCCGCCTTGCGCCCGTTGTTGTCGGTCAGGGTGCCGTGGTCCATCACCTGCAACAGCAGGTTGAAGACTTCCGGGTGGGCCTTCTCGATCTCGTCCAGCAGCAGCACGCAGTGCGGCGTCTTGGTGATGGCCTCGGTGAGCAGGCCGCCCTGGTCGAAGCCGACGTAGCCCGGAGGGGCGCCGATCAGCCGCGACACGGTATGCCGCTCCATGTACTCGGACATGTCGAAGCGCACCAGCTCCACGCCCATCGCCTTGGCCAACTGGCGGGCGACCTCGGTCTTGCCCACCCCGGTGGGGCCGGCGAAGAGGAAGGAGCCGACCGGCTTGTCCGGCGACTTCAGGCCCGCGCGGGACAGCTTGATGGCGGTGGACAGCGACTCGATGGCCACATCCTGGCCGAACACCGTCAGCTTGAGGTCGCGCTCGAGGTTGCGCAGCAGCTCCTTGTCCGAGCTGGTGACGTGCTTCGGCGGAATCCGCGCGATCTTCGCCACTATGTCCTCGACCTGGGCCACCTCGATGCGCTTCACGCGCTTCTCTTCCGGCTGCAGGCGCTGGTAGGCGCCGGCTTCGTCGATGACGTCGATGGCCTTGTCCGGCATGTGCCGGTCGTTGATGTAGCGCGCGGCCAGTTCGGCGGCGGCGCGCAGGGCCTCGTCGCTGTACTCGATGTGATGGTGCTGCTCGAAGCGCGGCTTCAGCCCCTTGAGGATGCCCACGGTGTCTTCCACCGACGGCTCGGTGACGTCCACCTTCTGGAAGCGCCGCGCCAGGGCCCGGTCCTTCTCGAAGATGCCGCGGAATTCCTGGAAGGTGGTCGAGCCGATGCAGCGGATTTCCCCGGAGGACAGCAGCGGCTTGAGCAGGTTGGACGCGTCCATCACCCCGCCGGACGCCGCGCCGGCGCCGATGATGGTGTGGATTTCGTCGATGAACAGCACCGCGTGCGGGCGCTTGCGCAGCTCGTTGAGCAGCGCCTTGAAGCGCTTCTCGAAGTCGCCGCGGTACTTGGTGCCGGCCAGCAGCGCGCCCAGGTCCAGGGAGTAGACCACGCTGTCGGCCAGCAGGTCCGGTACCTGGCCGTCGACGATGCGCTTGGCCAGGCCTTCGGCGATGGCGGTCTTGCCGACGCCGGCCTCGCCCACCAGCAGTGG
The DNA here is from genome assembly GCF_022760135.1 of Pseudomonas sp. M1. Classification (NCBI taxonomy): domain Bacteria; kingdom Pseudomonadati; phylum Pseudomonadota; class Gammaproteobacteria; order Pseudomonadales; family Pseudomonadaceae; genus Pseudomonas; species Pseudomonas sp. M1. The sequence goes on along the minus strand of NZ_CP094343.1, from coordinate 2,579,340 downwards.
GTTGTTCTTGCGCCGCCGGGCGAGGATCTGCGCCACGCGCTCCACCTCGGCCTCGCGGCCGACCAACGGGTCGATGCGGCCCTGGCGCGCCAGGTCGTTGAGGTTGCTGGCGTAGGCGTCCAGCGGGTGGCTGGAGGTGGAGGACTCGCCGCCCTCCTCGTCCTGCATTTCCTGGTCGCTTTCCGGGTGCTCGGCATGGCCCGGCACCTTGGAGATGCCGTGGGCGATGTAGTTCACCACATCTATACGGGCCACGCTCTGCTGCTTGAGCAGGAACACCGCCTGGCTCTCCTGCTCGCTGAAGATCGCCACCAGCACGTTGGCGCCGGTCACTTCGCGCTTGCCCGAGCTCTGCACGTGGAACACGGCGCGCTGCAGCACGCGCTGGAAGCCCAGGGTCGGCTGGGTCTCGCGGTCCTCGTCGTGCTGCGGGATCAGCGGCGTGGTGGAATCGATGAATTCCTGCAGATCACGACGCAGCTTGTCCAGGTTCGCCCCGCAGGCGCGCAGCACCGTGGCCGCCGCCTCGTTGTCCAGGAGCGCCAGCAGCAGGTGCTCGACGGTCATGAACTCATGCCGTTTTGCCCGCGCTTCCTTGAAGGCGAGATTGAGGGTGACTTCGAGCTCTCGATTCAACATGGCTTCACCTCGCTCCAAACATCCGCATCAGCTTTCTTTCTCAATCTCACACAACAGTGGATGCTGGCTCTCCCTCGCATATTGATTGACCTGCATGGCCTTGGTCTCGGCGATGTCACGGGTGAACGTGCCGCAGACCGCCTTACCTTGAGTATGTACCGTCAACATGACCTTGGTCGCCTGCTCCCGGTTCATGTTGAAGTACAGCTCCAGTACCTCTACCACGAAATCCATCGGCGTGTAGTCATCGTTGAACATGATGACCCTGTACATCGGCGGAGGTTTCAGGGCCGGCTTGGATTCCTCGACCGCAAGCCCGGCCCCCTCTTCCTCGAGGGGATCGGGACGGTCCTGATTGAATGTTAGTCGAATCTGGCTACTTGCATGCATGCTGGAATAAATGGGTTCGCAACGTGGGAATTAAAGGCCTGAGTGGAGTTTGACCGGAATCTCAGGCACGGACGAGAGCGCCTTGACTAACCCCGAAACGGTGTTACAAACAAAGGATACCCCACAGCGGGTATCAGGCGTTCTGCGGCCCTGGAACCTCTGGGGCTGGAGCGGAATCGTAGTGGATGATACTCCAGCGATGGAGTCCTTTGCAGAGGGATATCAGCATGCTCAGCGGTAAGGTCAAGTGGTTCAACAACGCCAAGGGCTATGGATTCATCCTGGCCGACGGCCGAGATGAGGACCTGTTCGCTCATTACTCGGCAATCCAGATGGATGGCTACAAGACGCTCAAGGCCGGCCAGCCGGTCAGCTTCGAGATCCTGCAAGGTCCGAAGGGTCTGCATGCGGTGAACATCCAGCCGATCGGCGCCGGCGCGCCGGCCAGCACCGCCCAGGCCAGCCCCAGCAGCGAGGTGCAGAGCGTCACCGCAGAAGCCTGATTCCCCCTGCCCCGCCATTTCCGGCGAAGCGATGAAGAAAGGCCGGTGAGAACCGGCCTTTTTTCGTTGTCTCACGCCCGTTACATCCTGGCGATCATGGCCTCGCCGAACTCCGAGCAGGACACCAGCTTGGCGCCGTCCATCAGCCGCTCGAAGTCGTAGGTCACGGTCTTGGCCGCGATGGCGCCGTTCATCCCCTTGATGATCAGGTCGGCCGCCTCGGTCCAGCCCATGTGGCGCAGCATCATCTCGGCGGAGAGGATCAGCGAGCCGGGGTTGACCTTGTCCTGCCCGGCGTACTTGGGCGCGGTGCCGTGGGTCGCCTCGAACATGGCCACCGAATCCGACAGGTTGGCCCCCGGCGCGATGCCGATGCCGCCCACTTCTGCCGCCAGGGCATCGGAGAGGTAGTCGCCGTTCAGGTTCAGGGTGGCGATCACGTCGTACTCGGCCGGGCGCAGCAGGATCTGCTGCAGCATGGCGTCGGCGATCACGTCCTTGACCACGATGTTCTTGCCGGTCACCGGGTTCTTGAACTGCATCCAGGGGCCGCCGTCCAGCAGCTCGGCGCCGAACTCCTCGCGGGCCAGCTCGTAGCCCCAGTCCTTGAAGGCGCCCTCGGTGAATTTCATGATGTTGCCCTTGTGCACCAGGGTGACCGAGCTGCGGTCGTTGTCCACGGCGTACTGCAGGGCCTTGCGCACCAGGCGCCTGGTGCCGTCGCGGGAGACCGGCTTGATGCCGATGCCGCAGTTCTCGGTGAAGCGAATCTTCTTGACGCCCATCTCCTCGGTGAGGAACTTGATGACCTTCTCGGCCTCGGGCGAACCGGCCTTCCACTCGACGCCGGCGTAGATGTCCTCGGAGTTCTCGCGGAAGATCACCATGTCCACGTCGCCGGGCTTCTTCACCGGGCTGGGCACGCCCTCGAACCAGCGCACCGGGCGCAGGCAGACGTAGAGGTCGAGCTGCTGGCGCAGGGCCACGTTGAGGGAGCGGATGCCGCCGCCGACGGGGGTGGTCAGCGGGCCCTTGATGGACACCACGTAGTCGCGCACGGCTTCCAGGGTCTCTTCGGGCAGCCAGGTGTCCTGGTCGTAGACCTGGGTGGCCTTCTCGCCGGCATAGACCTCCATCCAGGCGATCTTGCGCTGTCCGCTGTAGGCCTTTTCCACTGCCGCATCGACGACGTCGATCATGACCGGACTGATGTCCACGCCGATGCCGTCGCCTTCGATGTAGGGAATGATCGGGTTGTTCGGTACCTTCAGGGAATTGTCGGCATTGACGGTGATGCGCTCACCTGCGGCCGGCACCTGGATCTTCTGGTATCCCATGCTGAACTCCGTGCTGTGGTTGAACCTCAGGGACCAGCCCCGCTTCGTCGCGGCGTGACGGGAACAGGCCCGGGTTCCTGAGGGTAGCCCAGTTGCCGGCCCCTAACCACAATCTTATGCCTTAGTCTAAAAGCCGTGGGTGCGTCACCCCGCCGCGAGAGTGGTATACTGCGCGCCGTGACTTCACAGTCATCGAGGTCCGAGCCGTCTGGGACCAGACCCCCTCCCCTCGCAACGGCCACGTCGCCACCCTGACGCGGTCGTACAACGCTCTACTGGCGCCCCTATATCCCCGCGGCAATTCTCGAATGCCGGCACCTTGCCGTGTCGGACGAAAGCGCCCACCAAGGCGTATCGAGACTCTGTGCGCGCCCAGCAAAGAAGAGAGTCATAGTAGATGTCCAACCGCTCGAAGATCACCTACACCTTCACCGACGAAGCACCCGCCCTCGCCACCTACTCGCTCCTCCCGATCGTCAAGGCGTTCGCCGCCTCCGCCGACATTGACGTCGAAACCCGCGACATCTCTCTTGCAGGACGCATCCTCGCCGCCTTCACCGACAAGCTCGGCGACAAGGCCATCGAAGACGACCTGGCCTACCTGGCCAAGCTGGCCACCGCCCCCGACGCCAACATCATCAAGCTGCCGAACATCAGCGCGTCGGTGCCCCAGCTCAAGGGCGCCATCGCCGAGCTGCAGGCCCTGGGCTACGCCATCCCGGACTTCCCGGAAGACCCGCAGACCGACGAAGAGAAAGACACCCGCGCCCGCTACGCCAAGGTCCTGGGCAGCGCCGTGAACCCGGTCCTGCGCGAAGGCAACTCCGACCGCCGCGCCCCCGCCGCGGTCAAGGCCTATGCCCGCAAGCACCCGCACAGCATGGGCAAGTGGAGCATGGCCTCGCGCTCCCACGCCGACTACATGCGTGGCGGCGACTTCTTCTCCAGCGAGCAGTCGGTCACCATTCCCAAGGCCGGTGAAGTTCGCATCGAGTTCGTCGGCAAGGACGGCAAGGTCGAGCTGAAGAAAACCCTGAAGATGCAGGAAGGCGAAGTCCTCGACAGCATGTTCATGAGCTGCAACAAGCTGCGCGCCTTCTTCGAGAAGACCCTGCAGGACTGCAAGGAGACCGGCGTCATGTGGTCCCTGCACGTCAAGGCGACCATGATGAAGATCTCCCACCCGATCGTCTTCGGCCACGCCGTGACCGTCTACTACAAGGACGTGTTCGACAAGTGGGGCCAACTGTTCGACGAGCTGGGCGTGAACCCGAACAACGGCATCTCCAGCGTCTACGACAAGATCAAGTCGCTGCCGGCCTCGCAGCAGGAAGAGATCCTCCACGACATCCACGAGGTGTACAGCCACCGTCCGGAAATGGCGATGGTCGACTCGGTCAAGGGCATCACCAACCTGCACATCCCCAGCGACGTGATCGTCGACGCCTCGATGCCGGCGATGATCCGCAACTCGGGTCAGATGTGGGGCAAGGACGGCAAGCAGAAGGACACCAAGGCGGTGATGCCGGAGAGCACCTACGCCCGCATCTACCAGGAGATGATCAACTTCTGCAAGACCAACGGCGCCTTCGACCCGACCACCATGGGCAGCGTGCCGAACGTCGGCCTGATGGCGCAGAAGGCCGAGGAATACGGCTCCCACGACAAGACCTTCGAGATGGAAGCCGACGGCACCATGCGCGTGGTCGACGAAGACGGCAAGGTGCTGATGCAGCACGAAGTCGAAGCCGGCGACATCTGGCGCGCCTGCCAGACCAAGGACGCCCCGATCCGCGACTGGGTCAAGCTGGCCGTCACCCGCGCCCGCCAGTCCAACACTCCGGCCATCTTCTGGCTGGACCCGGAGCGCGCCCACGACAACGAGCTGCGCAAGAAGGTCGAGCTGTACCTGAAGGACCACGACCTGACCGGCCTGGACATCAGCATCAAGGGCTACAACGAAGCCATCCGCACCAGCATGGAGCGCATGATCCGCGGCCAGGACACCATCTCGGTGACCGGCAACGTCCTGCGCGACTACCTGACCGACCTGTTCCCGATCATGGAACTGGGCACCTCGGCCAAGATGCTGTCCATCGTTCCGCTGATGGCCGGTGGCGGCATGTACGAGACCGGCGCCGGCGGCTCGGCTCCGAAGCACGTGCAGCAGTTGGTGGAAGAGAACTACCTGCGCTGGGATTCCCTGGGCGAGTTCCTGGCCCTGGCCGTGTCCCTGGAAGAAGAAGGCATCAAGACCGGCAACGCCAAGGCCAAGGTCCTGGGCAAGACCCTCGACGAGGCCACCGGCAAGCTGCTGGACAACAACAAGTCCCCGGCGCGCAAGGTCGGCGAGATCGATAACCGCGGCAGCCACTTCTACCTGGCGCTGTACTGGGCCCAGGCCCTGGCCGCGCAGAACGAAGACGCCGAGCTGAAAGCCCACTTCACCCCGCTGGCCAAGACCCTGACCGAGCAGGAAGCAACCATCGTCGCCGAACTGAACGGCGCCCAGGGCAAGGCCGTGGACATCGGTGGCTACTACCGCTCCAACCCGGAGAAAACCAGCCAGGTGATGCGCCCCAGCGCCACCTTCAACGCCGCCATCGACTCGCTGAACTGAATCGAAGGCTAGCGTGACCGACGAAAACCCCGGCCTGGCGCCGGGGTTTTTGCTTTTCCGGGGCTGCGCCGGGCTTTTCGTAGGAGCGAGCTTGCTCGCGAATGGTGCTATCCGGCGACTCCGTTGCCAAACCCACCCCTGATCCCCTCTCCCTAACCCTCTCCCTGAAGGGAGAGGGTTGGGGAGAGGGAGCGGAGTTCAGCCTGGCACCGAAGCAACCGGGAGGCACTGTTCGCGAGCAAGCTCGCTCCCCCCCCCCCACACCACCCCACCTTCCAGGGTTATCATGCCCATTTCCCCCGGAGGACCACCCATGCGCTGGCAACCGCATATCACAGTCGCAACCATCGTCGAAGACCAGGGCCGCTTCCTGCTGGTGGAGGAAACCTCCCACGGCAAGACCGTGCTGAACCAGCCCGCCGGCCACCTTGAGGCCGACGAAAGCCTGCTGCAGGCCGCCGTGCGCGAGACCCTCGAGGAAACCGGCTGGGAAGTCGAGCTGACCGCGGTCACCGGCATCTACCTCTACACCGCGCCCAGCAACGGCGTGACCTACCAGCGCGTATGCTTCGCCGCGCGGCCGCTGCGGCACCGCCCGGAACTGCCGCTGGACGACGGCATCATCGGCCCGTGCTGGCTGACCCGCGACGAGCTGCAAGCCCGCAAGGACAGCTGGCGCAGCCACCTGGTAGCGCGCTGCATCGACGACTACCTGGCCGGCGGACGCTTCCCCCTGGCGCTGATCCGCGACGCCGAACTGCCCGTGCCGAACCCGGCCTGATAGAATCCCGCTTTTGCACCGACGCCTGCGATAGCCCGCCATGTCCGATTCCAGCACCACCTCCCCCGTCCAGCCCGGCAAGGGCCGCGTCATCGTCGGCATGTCCGGCGGCGTGGACTCCTCGGTTTCCGCCCTCCTGCTCAAGGAGCAGGGCTACGAGGTGGAAGGCCTGTTCATGAAGAACTGGGAAGAGGACGACGGCACCGAATACTGCACCGCCATGACCGACCTGGCCGATGCCCAGGCCGTCTGCGACCGCATCGGCATCAAGCTGCACACCGCCAACTTCGCCGCCGAGTACTGGGACAACGTCTTCGAGTACTTCCTCGCCGAATACCAGGCCGGGCGCACGCCGAACCCGGACATCCTGTGCAACCGCGAGATCAAGTTCAAAGCCTTCCTCGACTACGCCCTGGCCCTGGGCGCCGACCTGATCGCCACCGGCCACTACGTGCGCCGCCGCGACATCGACGGCCGCACCGAGCTACTCAAGGGCCTGGACCCGAACAAGGACCAGAGCTACTTCCTCCACGCCGTGGGCGGCGAACAGATCGCCAGGACGCTGTTCCCGGTCGGCGAGCTGGAGAAGCCGGAAGTTCGCGCCATCGCCGAGAAATACGGCCTGGCCACGGCGAAGAAGAAGGACTCCACCGGCATCTGCTTCATTGGCGAACGGCGCTTCAGCGACTTCCTCAAGCAGTACCTGCCGGCCCAGCCGGGCGACATCGAGACCACCGACGGCACCGTCATCGGCCGCCACGCCGGGCTCATGTACCACACCATCGGCCAGCGCCAGGGCCTGGGCATCGGCGGCATGAAGAACGCCGACGACAGCCCCTGGTACGTGCTGGAGAAGGACCTGGCGCGCAACGTGCTGATCGTCGGCCAGGGCAACGACCACCCCTGGCTGTTCTCCCGCGCCCTGCACGCCTCGAACATCTTCTGGGTGAACCCGCTGGAGCTGCCCGAGCCGCGCGCCCTGCGCGCCAAGGTGCGCTACCGCCAGGCCGACCAGGACTGCGTGCTGGAACGCACCGCCGACGGCTACCGCGCGGTGTTCGACCAGCCGCAGCGCGCCGTCACCCCGGGCCAGTCCGTGGTGTTCTACGACGGCGAGGTGTGCCTGGGCGGTGGTGTGATCGAATCGGCCGAACCGGCCTACGCGAAGGAGCGTGCATGAGCGAGTTGCGCGACCAACTGATCGCCCTCGCCGGCGTCTTCGAAGCCGCCGCCCTGGTGGACCGCCTGGCCCGCACCGGGCAGATTCCCGAAGCCCCGCTGGGCTGCATGCTCGGCAGCCTGCTGGTGCGCGAGCCGAAGACCACCCTGGACGTGTTCGGCGGCGACATCCACAACCTGCGCGAGGGCCTGCGCGCTCTGGCCAGCGCCCTGGAGCGCGATCCCAACAGCCTGCAGCGCGAACCGCTGCGCTACGCGCTGTCGCTGATCGGCCTGGAGCGCCAACTGGCCAAGCGCGACGACATGCTCGACCTGATCGGCTCGCGCCTGGACCAGGTGCAGCAGCAGGTGCAGCACTTCGGCCTGGTCCACGAGAACGTCATCGCCTCCTGCGCCGGCCTCTACCAGGACACCCTGAGCACCTTCCGCCAGCGCATCCAGGTGCATGGCGACATGCGCTACCTACAGATCAACGCCAACGCCGCGCGCATCCGCGCCCTGCTGCTCGCCGGCATCCGCTCGGCGCGCCTGTGGCGGCAGCTGGGCGGCAACCGCTGGCAAATGGTGTTCGGCCGGCGCAAGCTGCTGGGCGAGCTGCGCCCGATCCTGCGCGGCACCGACTGATCCGCCGAGGCGCCCGCCGGGCGTCTTCGTGCGGCAGCGAGTACGGGCGAAAGCGCGTTCGTTCGTGTATGATGTGCGCCCTTTTCGTTGACCGACAGCCACGAGAACGCCCCATGCAGCTTTCCTCCCTCACCGCGGTTTCCCCCGTCGACGGCCGTTACGGCAGCAAGACCAGCGCCCTGCGTCCGATCTTCAGCGAGTACGGCCTGATCCGTTTCCGCGTCCTGGTTGAGGTCCGCTGGCTGCAGCGCCTCGCGGCGCACGCCGGCATCCCCGAGGTGGCGCCCTTCTCCGGCGAAGCCAACGCCCTGCTCGACAAGCTGGCCGAGGACTTCCAGCTGGAGCACGCGCAGCGCATCAAGGAAATCGAGCGCACCACCAACCACGACGTGAAAGCCGTGGAGTACCTGCTCAAGGAGCAGGCGGCCAAGCTGCCGGAACTGGCCAAGGTCAGCGAGTTCATCCACTTCGCCTGCACCAGCGAGGACATCAACAACCTGTCCCACGCCCTGATGTTGCGCGAAGGCCGCGACCAGGTGCTGCTGCCGCTGATGCGCCAGATCGCCGAGGCGATCCGCGAGCTGGCGGTCCAGTTCGCCGACGTGCCCATGCTCTCGCGCACCCACGGCCAGCCGGCCTCGCCGACCACCCTGGGCAAGGAACTGGCCAACGTGGTCTACCGCCTGGAGCGGCAGATCAAGCAGGTCGCCGCGGTCGAGCTGCTGGGCAAGATCAACGGCGCCGTGGGCAACTACAACGCCCACCTGTCGGCCTACCCGCAGGTGGACTGGGAAGCCAACGCCCGTGAATTCATCGTCCATGACCTGGGCCTGGCCTGGAACCCCTACACCACCCAGATCGAGCCGCACGACTACATCGCCGAGCTGTTCGACGCCATCGCCCGCTTCAACACCATCCTCATCGACTTCGACCGCGACGTCTGGGGCTACATTTCCCTGGGCTACTTCAAGCAGAAGACCGTGGCCGGCGAGATCGGCTCCTCGACCATGCCGCACAAGGTCAACCCGATCGACTTCGAGAACTCCGAAGGCAACCTGGGCATCGCCAACGCGATCTTCCAGCACCTGGCCAGCAAGCTGCCGATCTCCCGCTGGCAGCGCGACCTGACCGACTCCACCGTGCTGCGCAACCTGGGCGTCGGTTTCGCCCACAGCGTCATCGCCTACGAGGCCAGCCTCAAGGGCATCGGCAAGCTGGAGCTGAACGCCGCGCGCATCGCCGAAGACCTGGATGCCTGCTGGGAAGTCCTGGCCGAGCCGGTGCAGACCGTGATGCGCCGCTACGGCATCGAGAACCCCTACGAGAAGCTCAAGGAGCTGACCCGCGGCAAAGGCATCAGCGCCAAGGCCCTGCAGGTGTTCATCGACGGCCTCGACATGCCCGCCGAAGCCAAGGCCGAGCTGAAGAAGCTGACCCCGGCGAACTACATCGGCAACGCCGCCGCCCAGGCCAAGCGCATCTGACATGCGCTGAACATTTGCACGCCCGGCTGTGCCGGGCGTTTTTGTTTCAAGGACTTACATATGAATCCTGCTATTCCTCTTCAGCTCCTGGGCGGCATCAGCGCCGATGAATTCCTCCGCGACTACTGGCAGAAGAAACCCCTGCTGGTGCGCCAGGCCATCCCCGGTTTCGAAAGCCCGCTGGAGGCCGACGAGCTGGCCGGCCTGTCCCTGGAAGACAGCGTCGAGTCGCGCATCGTCCTCGAACACGGCAACACCCCCTGGGAAATGCGCCGCGGCCCCTTCAGCGAGGACACCTACAAGGAACTGCCCGAGCGCGACTGGACCCTGCTGGTGCAGGCCGTCGACCAGTTCGTGCCGGAAGTCGCCGAACTGCTGGAGCACTTCAAGTTCCTGCCCAGCTGGCGCATCGACGACGTGATGATCAGCTACGCAGCTCCCGGCGGCGGTGTAGGGCCGCACTTCGACAACTACGACGTGTTCCTGCTGCAGGGCCACGGCCGCCGCCGCTGGAAGGTCGGCCAGTTGTGCGACGCCGACAGCCCGATGCTGCAGCACGCCGACCTGCGCATCCTCGCCGACTTCCAGCAGAGCGACGAGTGGGTGCTGGAGCCCGGCGACATGCTCTACCTGCCGCCGCGCGTGGCCCACTACGGCATCGCCGAAGACGAGTGCATGACCTACTCGGTGGGCTTCCGCGCGCCCAGCGCCGCCGAAGTGCTGACCCACTTCACCGACTTCCTCGCCCAGTTCCTCTCCGACGAGGAACGCTACAGCGACGCCGGCATGGCCGCCGTGCAGAGCGGCGAGGACCAGCACAAGATCCAGCGCGACGCCCTCGACCGCCTGAAGAACCTGCTGCAGGAACACATGAGCGACGAGCGCCTGCTGCTGACCTGGTTCGGCCAGTTCATGACCGAGCCGCGCTACCCGGAACTGGTGACCGGCGAGGAGATCGACGACACGGACCTGCGGCAGGCCCTGGAAGACGGCGCCGTGCTGGTGCGCAACCCCAGCGCGCGCCTGGCCTGGAGCGAAGTGGACGTCGGCCTGCTGCTGTTCTCCAGCGGCCAGAGCGTGGTGCTGCCCAAGGCCATGGAGCCGCTGCTCAAGCTGGTGTGCTCGGCGGACGCCCTGCACAGCGACAACCTCGGCCAATGGCTGGGCGACGAGGATGGGCGTAAGCTGTTGGCAGAATTGGTCAAACAGGGCAGTTTGGAGTTTGCCGATGAGTAACAAGATCAGGGTTCGCCTGGCCGATTGGCAGAAGGACAATGCCGACCTGCGACGCATCCGCGAGGCGGTCTTCATCGCCGAGCAATCGGTGCCGCCGGAACTGGAGTGGGATGCCGAGGACGCGGAAGCCGTGCACTTCCTCGCCTTCGAGGGGGATTACGCAATCGGCACGGCGCGCCTGCTGCCCGACGGCCACATCGGCCGCGTCTCGGTACTCAAGGACTGGCGCGGGCTGAAGGTCGGCGACCAGCTGATGCGCGCCGCCATCGAGGAAGCCGAGCGCCGCCAGCTCAAGCGCCAGCTGCTCACCGCCCAGGTCTATGCCATTCCCTTCTACGAGCGGCTAGGCTTCAAGGTGGCCAGCGGCGAATTCCTCGAAGCCGGCCTGCCCCACGTCGACATGGTGCGCGAAAGCGCCTGAGGAAGCCGCGATGAAAGACGCCCCGGACCACGAAGGCCAACTCCCGGCCATCGACTTCCAGTCCCCGGGGCGTTTCAGCGTGCACAATCCGGCGCCCGACCTGCCGGCCTCCCAACCCTGGGAGCCGGCGCCCTTCCGCCTCGGCGAGGCCAGCGGCCTGCAACGCTTCGGCGAACCGGAGGCCGCCCGCTCCCATGCCCTGGCGCTGATGCAGCAGGCCAGCCGCAGCCTGTGCCTGTACAGCCCCGACCTGGAAGCCTGGCTGTACAACCACAGCAGCATCCAGGAAGCCTGCACCCGCCTGCTGCTGCGCCATCCGCAGAACCGCCTGCGTATCCTCCTGCGCGACAGCACCCGCCCGGTCAGGGAAGGCCACCGCCTGCTCAACCTCAGCCGGCGCCTGTCGAGTAACCTGCACATCCGCCTGCTCAACCCGGACTACCCCAGCCCTGAACAGGCCTTCCTGCTCGCCGACCAGCTCGGCCTGCTGTTGCGAACCGAACCGGCTCTGCCCGCCGGCCACGCCCACTACAACGACCCCGGCCGGGTGCGCCAGTTGCAGGCGCAGTTCGACCAGGCCTGGGACACCAGCCTCGCCGACCCGAACCTGCGGAGCTTCCTGCTGTGAGCCATCGCCGAACCGCCCTGCTCCTCGCCTGCGCCATCAGCCTGGCCGCCCAGGCCGCGCCGCGCACCGAGATCCTGCCGCTGAGCTACCGCAGCGCCGATGAAATCCTCCCGGTGGCGCAGCAGGTCCTCGGCAACGAAGGCCGGGTGACAGCCTACGGCAACCAGTTGGTGGTCAACGCCGAGCCGGCGAAGATCCGCGAACTGCAGCAGGTACTGGAGCAACTGGACACCCGCCCGCACCGCCTGCTGATCAGCGTCGACACCAGCGACTCCAGCCAGCGCAGCCGCAGCGGCTATTCGGTGAACGGCTCGGCCAGCGTCGGCAACGTCGAGATCCACAGCGGCCGCGGCGAGGTCCACGGCCGCGACCAGGTGCGCATCATCGACAGTTCCACCGCCAGCCGCAGCGGCGGCGTGCAGCAGATCCAGACCACCGAGGGCTCGCCGGCGCTGATCCAGGTCGGCCAGAGCCAACCGGTGTACAACGTCGGCGTCGGCCCCTACGGCCAGGTCTACAGCCAGACCGAGTACCGCGACGCCAACCGCGGCATGTACGTGACCGCCACCTTGAGCGGCAACATCGTCCACATCGACCTGGACACCCGCAACGACCGCTTCAACGGCAGCGCCCCCGGCGCCATGGACACGGCCGGCGCCAGCACCCGCCTGAGCGGCCGCCTCGGCGAGTGGATCGAGGTGGGCGGCGTCAGCGAAAACAGCCAGGGCAGCCAGGGCGGCCTGACGCGCAATTACAGCACCCAGGGCCGCAGCGACAGCAGCCTGCGGGTGAAGGTCGAAGTGCTCGACTAAGCCTTCCGAAGGTGACCGGAGAGTCCTCCTTAGACCTTCGTGTAGTAGTCCAAAAAAAACACTACAAAACGTTTGACGAACGTTTGTTCGAAAGGCATGATGGCCTCGCTCCCGCTAACCAGGGGCCCTGAACCGGGCCTCCGGATCGAGCCCGCAGCCCACTCGCTGTGCCGGTCCGTGTTGTTACAGCCCACAAGGCGAAATGACGAGGTTGCGACTGGCAAGAAGTTGTCCTGAGGGACGGGGAAGCAACCAACGTATCAGCAAGATGGTCGAATGCAGCCATTCGCCCTCGCCCAACGGCAGCCACGAGCCGGCAAGCGATCCCGGATGCCATCGCTGCGATCATCTACCTGTTCGCCCGCGCCACCCCTCCCCCTCTGCGTCAATCCTTCCAGTCGTCATTTCGCCATCCGCGGCGAGCGATCCCACGAGCCCTGCGTGGGAAGTCGGTGCTCAACCAACACATTTTTTGAAGGATTGTTGACCATGTCCGCATATCAGAACGACATCAAGGCCGTTGCCGCCCTGAAAGAGAAGTTCGGCAGCAGCTGGAGCGCTATCAACCCCGAGTCCGTCGCCCGTATGCGCGCCCAGAACCGCTTCAAGACTGGCCTGGATATCGCCAAGTACACCGCGGCCATCATGCGCAAGGACATGGCCGAATACGACGCCGACTCCTCCCTCTACACCCAGTCCCTGGGCTGCTGGCACGGCTTCATCGGTCAGCAGAAGCTGATCTCCATCAAGAAGCACCTGAAGACCACCAACAAGCGCTACCTCTACCTGTCCGGCTGGATGGTCGCTGCGCTGCGCTCCGAGTTCGGCCCGCTGCCCGACCAGTCCATGCACGAGAAGACCGCGGTCTCCAGCCTGATCGAAGAGCTGTACACCTTCCTGCGCCAGGCTGACGCCCGCGAACTGGACCTGCTGTTCACCGCCCTGGACGCCGCCCGCGAAGCCGGCGACAAGGCCAAGCAGGAAGAGATCCAGAACCAGATCGACAACTACGAAACCCACGTGGTGCCGATCATCGCCGACATCGACGCCGGCTTCGGCAACCCGGAAGCCACCTACCTGCTGGCCAAGAAGATGATCGAAGCCGGTGCCTGCTGCATCCAGATCGAGAACCAGGTTTCCGACGAGAAGCAGTGCGGCCACCAGGACGGTAAAGTGACCGTCCCGCACGAAGACTTCCTCGCCAAGATCGCCGCCGTTCGCTACGCCTTCCTCGAACTGGGCGTTGACGACGGCGTGATCGTCGCCCGTACCGACTCCCTGGGCGCCGGCCTGACCAAGCAGATCGCCGTGACCAAGCAACCGGGCGACCTGGGCGACCAGTACAACTCCTTCCTGGACTGCGACGAGATCAGCCCGGCCGAACTGCAGAACGGCGACGTGGTGATCAACCGCGGCGGCAAGCTGCTGCGTCCCAAGCGCCTGCCGTCCAACCTGTTCCAGTTCCGCAAGGGCACCGGCGAAGACCGCTGCGTCCTGGACTGCATCACCTCGCTGCAGAACGGCGCCGACCTGCTGTGGATCGAAACCGAGAAGCCGCACGTTGGCCAGATCAAGGGCATGGTTGACCGCATCCGCGAAGTCATCCCGAACGCCAAGCTGGTGTACAACAACAGCCCGTCGTTCAACTGGACCCTGAACTTCCGCCAGCAGGTGTTCGATGCGTTCGTCGCCGAAGGCAAGGACGTTTCCGCCTACGACCGCGCCAAGCTGATGAGCGTCGAGTACGACGAGACCGAACTGGCCCAGATCGCCGACGAGAAGATCCGCACCTTCCAGCGCGACGGTTCGGCCCACGCCGGCATCTTCCACCACCTGATCACCCTGCCGACCTACCACACCGCGGCCCTGTCCACCGACAACCTGGCCAAGGGCTACTTCGCCGACCAGGGCATGCTGGCCTACGTGAAGGGCGTGCAGCGTCAGGAAATCCGCCAGGGCATCGCCTGCGTCAAGCACCAGAACATGGCTGGCTCCGACATCGGCGACAACCACAAAGAGTACTTCGCCGGCGAAGCCGCACTGAAGGCCTCGGGCAAAGACAACACCATGAACCAGTTCCACTAAGAACCGGTTCGCCCGGCCCCTCGGGGCCGGGAAGCGGCCCAGCCGCAAAGGTGTAGCACCAATGAAAACGCCGCTTCCCCAGGGAAGCGGCGTTTTTTCATGTCCGCCGCCGAGATGTGACGGATAACCGCGAACGGTTATGCGCCCTACGCACTCGCCGGCTGACGCTGAACCATCCACCCACTCCGAACGGCCCCTCTCCCGCTTGCGGGAGAGGGCCGGGGAGAAAGCGCTCTTCTGCGAGTGCGCGGAGCGAACAACTGGCTTGCCGGCTACGCCGAGGCGCTCTTCGTAGGACAGGTCGAGCCTGCGAAACCCATGCGGCCACGGCGATGGGTATCGCTTCGCTCAACACCATCCTACGGCGCCCCCTGTACCCTGTAGGAGCGGATCTTATCCGCGATAGCCGGACATATCGGCGCGCTTCGCGGATAAGATCCGCTCCTACGCTGCCCCACCCACGTCATTCCATGTAGGAGCGCGCCCTGCGCGCGAATCGCGGGCAGGGCCCGCTCCTACAATTTGCCGGGAGGCACTGCGCTCCGGCGCTGACACCCACCTGTAGGAGCGGATTTATCCGCGATCCGGCCGGCAGGCCGGCCCATGCCGACGATTGCTCCCCTACGCAGCAGCCCCCCTAAACAGACCATTGGGAAATTCCCGACACCAATTGACGCCCATAAACCCTTAAAACCGCCGACAATAAAAAGTACGACGCCTATATGTAGTAAAGTTACGGATAAACGACACCGCGAATGATAATATTTATCATTTAAGGAACGACAGAAATACTTTCTTCTTATCTGCAAAAGTGCCATTCGACCAAAGCCTGAACCGTGCCAGCCCAGGCGTGGAGCGGCCTGCAGCCGGGGCCCGGACAAAAATGCAAAAGCCTTTTGCCCGATTTGGAAGCATCTGTTTGTGTTAGAAAAATTTACTTGCCCGAGGCTTTGGGCATAAAATTGGAAAGATCACTCGAACCCTTAGCTCGCTATCTTGAGCCCGAGGTTCATGCAGCCGGGCGAAGGCCTGGAATCCAAGACCACCGCTAATTTTTGTAGGAAGGAGTATCGGCATGCCCAACCCAGCTGAACTTGCAGCTCAACACTGGGGACTCGCCGCCTTCCTTCTAGGCGTGGTCGGCCTGCTGGCCTTCATGCTAGGGGTTTCCTCGCTGCTGGGCAGCAAGGCATTTGGTCGCAGCAAGAACGAGCCCTTCGAATCCGGCATCGTTCCCACCGGCAGCGCACGCCTGCGCCTGTCGGCAAAATTCTATCTGGTCGCGATGCTCTTCGTGATCTTCGACGTCGAAGCCCTCTTCCTCTTCGCCTGGTCCGTGTCCGTCCGTGAAAGCGGTTGGGCCGGTCTGGTCGAGGCCACCATTTTCATTGCAATTCTGTTGGCAGGTCTTGTCTACCTCTGGCGGGTCGGCGCGCTCGATTGGGCGCCGGCGGCACGTCGCGAGCGGCAGGCGAAGCTAAAACAATGAGGCTTTGGCGATGCAATACAAACTTACCCGGATCGACCCCGATGCGGCCAACGATCAGTACCCGATCGGCCAGCGCGAAACGGTAGACGACCCTCTGGTAGAGGGGCAGGTCAGCAAGAACATCTTCATGGGCAAGCTCGAGGATGTTCTCAACGGCGCCGTCAACTGGGGTCGCAAGAACTCGCTGTGGCCCTATAACTTCGGCCTGTCCTGCTGCTACGTGGAGATGACCACGGCGTTCACCGCGCCGCACGACATCGCCCGCTTCGGCGCCGAAGTGATTCGTGCCTCGCCGCGCCAGGCGGACTTCATGGTCATCGCCGGCACCTGCTTCATCAAGATGGCCCCGGTCATCCAGCGCCTGTACGAGCAGATGCTGGAACCCAAGTGGGTGATCTCCATGGGCTCGTGCGCCAATTCCGGCGGCATGTACGACATCTACTCGGTGGTCCAGGGGGTCGACAAGTTCCTCCCCGTGGACGTCTACATCCCCGGCTGCCCGCCCCGCCCCGAGGCGTTCCTGCAAGGCCTGATGCTGCTGCAGGAATCCATCGGCCAGGAGCGTCGCCCGTTGTCCTGGGTGGTTGGCGATCAAGGCATCTACCGTGCCGAAATGCCTGCCCAGAAGGATCTCAAGCGCGAACAGCGCATTGCGGTCACCAACCTGCGCAGCCCCGACGAAGTGTGAAGCCGACCTCCACGAGAGGCCCTTACTTCACTCCACCGTTGACCGATAGCGACCGAGACCATGACCGCAGACTCCGCTCTGTACATCCCGCCCTATAAGGCGGACGACCAAGACATAGTCGTCGAACTGAATTCCCGCTTTGGCGCCGAGACCTTCACCGTCCAGGCCACCCGCACCGGCATGCCGGTCCTCTGGGTGAGCCGCGAGAAGCTGATCGACGTCCTCACCTTCCTGCGCAACGTACCCAAGCCCTACGTGATGCTCTACGACCTCCACGGGGTCGACGAGCGCCTGCGCACCCACCGTCGCGGCCTGCCGGGCGCCGACTTCAGCGTGTTCTACCACCTGATGTCGCTCGAGCGTAACAGCGACGTGATGATCAAGGTGGCCCTCTCCGAGAACGACCTCAACCTGCCCACCGCCACCCGTATCTGGCCCAACGCCAACTGGTACGAGCGTGAGGTCTGGGACATGTACGGCATCCACTTCAACGGCCACCCGCACCTGGCCCGCATGCTGATGCCGCCGACCTGGCAGGGCCACCCGCTGCGCAAGGACTACCCGGCGCGCGCCACCGAGTTCGATCCCTACTCGCTCTCCGTGGCCAAGCAGGAGCTGGAACAGGAAGCCCTGCGCTTCAAGCCCGAAGACTGGGGCATGAAGCGCCACGGCGAGAACGAGGACTTCATGTTCCTCAACCTCGGCCCGAACCACCCCTCCGCCCACGGTGCCTTCCGCATCATCCTGCAGCTCGACGGCGAAGAGATCCTCGACTGCGTGCCGGAGATCGGCTACCACCACCGCGGCGCCGAGAAGATGGCCGAGCGCCAGTCCTGGCACAGCTTCATCCCCTACACCGACCGCATCGACTACCTCGGCGGGGTGATGAACAACCTGCCGTACGTGCTCTCGGTGGAGAAGCTCGCCGGCATCAAGGTGCCGCAGCGCGTCGACGTCATCCGCATCATGATGTCGGAGTTCTTCCGCATCCTGAACCACCTGCTGTACCTGGGCACCTACATCCAGGACGTCGGCGCCATGACCCCGGTGTTCTTCACCTTCACCGACCGCCAGCGCGCCTACAAGGTGGTCGAGGCCATCACCGGCTTCCGCCTGCACCCGGCCTGGTACCGCATCGGCGGCGTCGCCCACGACCTGCCGCGCGGCTGGGACAAGCTGGTCCGCGAATTCCTCGACTGGATGCCCAAGCGCCTGGACGAGTATGAAAAGGCGGCGCTGCAGAACAGCATCCTGCGCGGCCGGACCATCGGCGTGGCGCAGTACAACACCAAGCAGGCCCTGGAGTGGGGCACCACCGGCGCCGGCCTGCGCGCCACCGGTTGCGACTTCGACCTGCGCAAGGCCCGCCCCTACTCCGGCTACGAGAACTTCGAGTTCGAAGTGCCGCTGGCCCACAACGGCGACGCCTACGACCGCTGCATGGTGAAGATGGGCGAGATGCGCCAGAGCCTGCGCATCATCGAGCAGTGCCTGAAGAACATGCCCGAAGGCCCGTACAAGGCCGACCATCCGCTGACCACGCCGCCGCCCAAAGAGCGCACGCTGCAGCACATCGAGACGCTGATCACCCACTTCCTGCAGGTTTCCTGGGGCCCGGTCATGCCGGCCAACGAAGCCTTCCAGATGGTCGAGGCGACCAAGGGTATCAACAGCTACTACCTGACGAGCGATGGCAGCACCATGAGCTACCGGACGCGCATCCGCACGCCCAGCTTCGCGCACCTGCAACAGATTCCGTCGGTCATCAACGGCAGCATGATCGCCGACCTGATCGCCTATCTGGGCAGCATCGACTTCGTTATGGCTGACGTGGACCGCTGATCATGAGCACCATCATCCAGACTGACCGTTTCGCCCTGAGCGAAACCGAGCGCTCGGCCATCGAGCACGAACTGCACCACTACGAGGACTCCCGCGCGGCGTCCATCGAAGCCCTGAAGATCGTCCAGAAGGAGCGCGGCTGGGTGCCGGACGGCGCCATCGGCGCAATTGCCGAGATCCTCGGCATCCCCGACAGCGACGTCGAGGGCGTGGCCACCTTCTATAGCCAGATCTTCCGCCAGCCGGTCGGCCGCCACATCATCCGCGTGTGCGATAGCATGGTCTGCTACATCGGCGGCCACGAGTCGGTGGTCGGCGAGATCCAGAAGCAGCTGGGCATCGGCCTCGGCCAGACCACCGCCGACGGCCGCTTCACCCTGCTGCCGGTGTGCTGCCTGGGCAACTGCGACAAGGCCCCGGCGCTGATGATCGACGACGATACCCACGGCAATCTCGAGCCGTCGGCGGTCGCCAAACTGCTGGAGGCCTACGCATGACGCTCCTCACCTCCTACGGCACCCCCAACCGCACCGCGCGCGCCGCGGAAACCCACCCGCTGACCTGGCGCCTGCGCGACGACGGCGCCCCGGTATGGCTGGAGGAATACCAGGCGAAGAACGGCTACGCCGCCGCGCGCAAGGCGCTGGCGCAGATGGCCGCCGACGACATCGTCCAGACCGTCAAGGACTCCGGCCTCAAGGGCCGCGGCGGTGCGGGCTTCCCCACCGGCGTGAAGTGGGGCCTGATGCCCAAGGACGAATCCCTAAACATCCGCTACCTGCTGTGCAACGCGGACGAGATGGAGCCCAACACCTGGAAGGACCGCATGCTCATGGAGCAGCTGCCGCACCTGCTGGTGGAAGGCATGCTGATCTCCGCGCGGGCGCTGAAGGCCTATCGCGGCTACATCTTCCTGCGCGGCGAATACGTCGACGCGGCGCGCAACCTCAACCGCGCCATCGACGAAGCCAAGGCCGCCGGCCTGCTGGGCAAGAACATCCTCGGCAGCGGCTTCGACTTCGAACTGTTCGTCCACACCGGCGCCGGCCGCTACATCTGCGGCGAAGAAACCGCGCTGATCAACTCCCTGGAAGGCCGCCGCGCCAACCCGCGCTCCAAGCCGCCCTTCCCCGCCGCCGTCGGCGTCTGGGGCAAACCGACCTGCGTCAACAACGTCGAGACACTGTGCAACGTGCCGGCGATCGTCGAGAACGGCGTCGACTGGTACAAGGGCCTGGCGCGCCCGGGCAGCGAAGACATGGGCACCAAGCTCATGGGCTTCTCCGGCAAGGTGCAGAACCCCGGCATCTGGGAACTGCCGTTCGGCATCCCGGTGCGCGAGGTCTTCGAGGACTACGCCGGCGGCATGCGCGAGGGCTACAAGCTCAAGGCCTGGCAGCCCGGCGGCGCCGGCACCGGCTTCCTGCTCCCCGAGCACATGGACGCCCTGTTCTACGCCGGCGGCATCGCCAAGGTCGGCACCCGCATGGGCACCGGCCTGGCCATGGCGGTGGACGACAGCATCAACATGGTCTCGCTGCTGCGCAACATGGAAGAGTTCTTCGCCCGCGAGTCGTGCGGCTGGTGCACTCCGTGCCGCGACGGCCTGCCGTGGAGCGTGAAGCTCCTGCGCGCGCTGGAGCGCGGCGAAGGCCAGCCCGGCGACCTCGAGACCCTCGAGCAACTGGTCAACTTCCTCGGCCCGGGCAAGACCTTCTGCGCCCACGCACCGGGCGCCGTCGAACCGCTGGGCAGTGCCTTGAAATATTTCCGTCCCGAGTTCGAAGCGGGCGTCTCCCGCCAGGCTCAGGCCGCGCCGCAACCGCAACGCGTCGGCGCGTAAAGCTTTGGATGCCGGGCCCGCGGGCCCGGCGATGTTCCGTCGTAGCGCCGCGGCATGCCGCCGGCCCGACGGAGCCGTGATTTCCCTTAGCCAAGCCCGCTGACAACGGGCCAACGAAGAACTTGAACCATGGCCACTATCCACGTAGACGGCAAGACGTTAGAAGTCGATGGGGCGGACAACCTGTTGCAGGCCTGCCTGTCCCTCGGACTCGACATCCCCTACTTCTGCTGGCACCCGGCGCTCGGTAGCGTCGGCGCCTGCCGGCAGTGCGCGGTCAAGCAGTACACCGACGAGAACGACAAGCGTGGTCGCCTCGTCATGTCCTGCATGACCCCCGCCACCGACAACACCTGGATCTCCATCGAGGACGAAGAGGCCAAGGCCTTCCGCGAAAGCGTCGTCGAATGGCTGATGACCAACCACCCGCACGACTGCCCGGTGTGCGAGGAAGGCGGTCACTGCCACCTGCAGGACATGACGGTGATGACCGGCCACAACAAGCGCCGGTACCGCTTCACCAAGCGCACCCACCAGAACCAGGAACTCGGCCCGTTCATCGCCCACGAGATGAACCGCTGCATCGCCTGCTACCGCTGCGTGCGCTACTACAAGGACTACGCCGGCGGCACCGACCTGGGCGTCTATGGCGCGCACGACAACGTGTATTTCGGCCGCATCGAGGACGGCGTGCTGGAGAGCGAGTTCTCCGGCAACCTGACCGAGGTCTGCCCGACCGGCGTGTTCACCGACAAGACCCACTCCGAGCGCTACAACCGCAAGTGGGACATGCAGTTCGCCCCAAGCATCTGCCATGGCTGCTCCAGCGGCTGCAACATCAGCCCCGGCGAGCGCTACGGCGAGATCCGCCGCATCGAGAACCGCTACAACGGCTCGGTGAACCACTACTTCCTCTGCGACCGCGGCCGCTTCGGCTACGGCTACGTCAACCGCGAGGACCGTCCGCGCCAGCCGATGCTGATGCTCAGCAAGCAGAAGCTGAGCCTGGACGGCGCCCTCGACCAGGCCGCCGCCCTGCTCAAGGGTCGCAAGGTGATCGGCATCGGTTCGCCGCGCGCCAGCCTGGAAAGCAACTACGCGCTGTCCGAGCTGGTCGGCGCCGGCAACTTCTACAGCGGCATCGCCGCCGACGAGCTGCAGCGCCTGCGCCTGGTGCTCAAGGTGATGCAGGAAGGCCCGCTGCCCTCCCCCACCATCCGCGACATGGAAGACCATGACGCGGTCTTCGTGCTCGGCGAGGACCTGACCCAGACCGCCGCCCGCATCGCCCTGGCCCTGCGCCAGTCGGTGAAGGGCAAGGGCGAGGACATGGCCGCCGCGATGAAGATCCAGCCGTGGCTCGACGCCGCGGTGAAGACCATCGCCCAGCACGAGAAGAACCCGCTGTTCATCGCCAGCCTGGCCGAGACGCGCCTGGACGACGTCGCCGCCGAGTGCGTGCACGCCGCCCCCGAGGACCTGGCCCGCCTGGGCTTCGCCGTGGCCCACGCGATCGACCCGAGCGCCCCGGCCGTGGCCGGTCTGGAACCGGAAGCGCAAGCCCTGGCCCAGCGCATCGCCGATGCCCTGGTGGCCGCCAAGCGCCCGCTGGTGGTCTCCGGCGTTTCGCTGCGCAGCAACGCCCTGATCGAAGCCGCGGCGAACATCGCCAGCGCGCTGAAGCAGCGCGAGAAGAACGGCTCGCTGAGCCTGGTGGTGCCGGAAGCCAACAGCCTGGGCCTCACCCTGTTCGGCGGTGAATCCGTCGAAGCCGCGCTGGAGCAACTGACCTCCGGCGCCGCCGACGCCGTGGTGGTGCTGGAGAACGACCTGTACCGCCGCGCCGAAGCCGCCCAGGTCGACGCCGCCCTGGCCGCCGCCAAGCTGGTGATCGTCGCCGACCACCAGAGCACCGCGACCAGCGCCAAGGCGCACATCGTCCTGCCGGCCGCCAGCTTCGCCGAAGGCGACGGCACCCTGGTCAGCCAGGAAGGCCGCGCCCAGCGCTTCTTCCAGGTCTTCGACCCGACCTACTACAACGCCGACAACCTGGTCCGCGAAGGCTGGCGCTGGCTGCACGCCCTGCACAGCACCCTCGAGGGCAAGCGCGTCGACTGGACGCAGCTGGACCACGTGATCGACGCCGTGGTCGCCGCCAAGCCGCAACTGGCCGGCATCCGCGACGCCGCGCCGAACGCCGCGTTCCGCATCAAGGGCCTGAAGCTGGCGCGCGAACCGCACCGCTACTCCGGCCGCACCGCCATGCGCGCCAACATCAACGTCAGCGAGCCCCGCGCCCCGCAGGACATCGACAGCGCCTTCGCCTTCTCCATGGAAGGCTATTCCGGCAGCACCGAGCCGCGTCAGCAGATTCCCTTCGCCTGGTCCCCGGGCTGGAACTCGCCGCAGGCCTGGAACAAGTTCCAGGACGAGGTCGGCGGCCACCTGCGCGCCGGCGACCCGGGCGTGCGCCTGATCGAGGCCAAGGGCGAGGCCCTGTGGTTCAGCGACGTGCCGGCACCGTTCCACACCCCGGCCAGCCAGTTCAAGGTGGTGCCCTTCTACCACCTGTTCGGCAGCGAGGAGAACAGCGCCCGCGCCAAGCCGGTGCAGGAGCGCATCCCGGAAACCTACGTGGCCCTGGGCCGCGAGGAAGCCGAGCGCCTGGGCCTGGCCGAAGGCAAGCTGCTGCACCTGAGCGTCAAGGGCCACGAGCTGCGCCTGCCGCTGCGCATCAGCGAAGAGCTGGGCGCGGGCCTGGTCGCCCTGCCGGCCGGCCTGGCCGGCATCCCCGCCGGTGTCTTCGGCGGTGTCGCTGAAGGTCTGCAGGAGGCTGCCCAATGAGTTTGATGAGCATGAGCTGGCTGACACCCGCCATCGTCGACATCATCGTCGAGGTCATCAAGGCCATCGTCATCCTGCTCGCCGTGGTCGTCTGCGGCGCGCTGCTGAGCTGGGTCGAGCGTCGCCTGCTGGGCCTCTGGCAGGACCGCTACGGTCCCAACCGGGTCGGCCCGTTCGGCGCCTTCCAGCTCGGCGCGGACATGATCAAGATGTTCTTCAAGGAAGACTGGACGCCGCCGTTCGCCGACAAGATGATCTTCACCCTCGCCCCGGTCATCGCCATGGGCGCGCTGCTGATCGCCTTCGTCATCATCCCGATCAGCCCCAGCTGGGGCGTGGCGGACCTGAACATCGGCATCCTGTTCTTCTTCGCCATGGCCGGCCTGACCGTGTACGCGGTGCTCTTCGCCGGCTGGTCGAGCAACAACAAGTTCGCCCTGCTCGGCAGCCTGCGCGCCTCGGCCCAGACCATCTCCTACGAGGTGTTCCTGGCCCTGTCGCTGATGGGCATCGTGGCCCAGGTCGGCTCGTTCAACATGCGCGACATCGTCGACTACCAGGCCCAGCACCTGTGGTTCATCATTCCGCAGTTCTTCGGCTTCTGCACCTTCATCATCGCCGGCGTCGCCGTGACCCACCGTCACCCGTTCGACCAGCCGGAAGCGGAGCAGGAACTGGCCGACGGCTACCACATCGAGTACGCCGGGATGAAATGGGGCATGTTCTTCGTCGGCGAATACATCGGCATCGTGCTGATCTCGGCGCTGCTGGTGACGCTGTTCTTCGGTGGCTGGCACGGCCCGTTCGGCCTGCTGCCGCAGATCCCGTTCATCTGGTTCGCCCTGAAGACCAGCTTCTTCATCATGCTGTTCATCCTGATCCGCGCCTCGCTGCCGCGTCCGCGCTATGACCAGGTGATGGCCTTCAGCTGGAAGTTCTGCCTTCCGCTGACCCTGATCAACCTGCTGGTGACCGGCGCCTGTGTGCTGGCCGCGGCCCAGTAAGGAGAACCACCATGATCAAAGAAATCCTGCACATCGTGCATGGCACCTACACCCAGCTGCGCAGCCTGGTGATGATCTTCGGCCATGCCTTCCGCAAGCGCGACACCCTGCAGTACCCGGAAGAGCAGGTGTACCTGCCGCCGCGCTACCGCGGCCGCATCGTCCTCACCCGCGACCCCGACGGCGAGGAACGCTGCGTAGCCTGCAACCTGTGCGCCGTGGCCTGCCCGGTCGGCTGCATCTCGCTGCAGAAGGCCGAGACCGACGACGGCCGCTGGTACCCCGAGTTCTTCCGCATCAACTTCTCCCGCTGCATCTTCTGCGGCCTGTGCGAGGAAGCCTGCCCGACCACCGCGATCCAGCTGACCCCGGATTTCGAGATGGGCGAGTTCAAGCGCCAGGACCTGGTGTACGAGAAGGAAGACCTGCTGATCTCCGGCCCCGGCAAGAACCCGGACTACAACTTCTACCGCGTCGCCGGCATGGCCATCGCCGGCAAGCCCAAGGGCAGCGCGCAGAACGAGGCCGAACCGATCAACGTCAAGAGCCTGCTGCCGTAAGGAGACGTCGCGTGGAATTCGCTTTCTACTTCGCCGCCGGCGTCGCCGTGCTGGCAACCCTGCGGGTCATCACCAACAGCAACCCGGTGCATGCCCTGCTCTATCTCATCGTTTCGCTGCTCGCCGTGTCGATGACCTTCTTCAGCCTCGGCGCCCCGTTCGCCGGCGCCCTGGAGATCATCGTCTACGCCGGCGCGATCATGGTGCTGTTCGTCTTCGTGGTGATGATGCTCAACCTGGGCCCGGCGATCGCCGAGCAGGAGCGCAAGTGGCTCAAGCCCGGGGTCTGGATCGGCCCGGGCGTGCTCTCCGCCGTCCTGCTCGTCGAGCTGCTGCTGGTGCTGTCGCGCAACCCCAGCGGCGCCGGCATCGGCCACACCATCGTGGACGCCAAGGCCGTGGGCATCGCCCTGTTCGGCCCCTACCTGCTGGTCGTCGAACTGGCCTCGATGCTGCTGCTGGCGGCACTGGTCGCCGCCTACCACCTCGGCCGCCACGACGCGAAGGAATAACACCATGAATGCAATCCCCCTGGAACACGGGCTGGCACTCTCCGGCGTGCTGTTCTGCCTCGGGCTGGCCGGCCTGATGGTCCGGCGCAACATCCTGTTCGTACTCATGAGCCTGGAAGTGATGATGAACGCCGCCGCGCTGGCCTTCGTGGTCGCCGGCAGCCGCTGGGCGCAGCCCGACGGCCAGGTGATGTTCATCCTGGTGCTCAGCCTGGCCGCGGCCGAGGCGAGCATCGGTCTGGCGATCCTGCTGCAACTGTATCGCCGCTTCCATACCCTCGATGTCGACGCTGCCAGCGAGATGCGCGGATGAACCTGCTGCCCCTCACCTTCCTGTTCCCCCTGGTCGGCTTCCTGCTGCTGTCTTTCTCCCGCGGCAAGTGGTCGGAAAATCTCTCCGCGCTGGTCGGCGTCGGCTCGGTCGGCCTGGCCGCGCTGTCCGCCTTCTGGGCGATCTGGAGCTTCCACAGCGCCCCGCCGGAAGGCGGCGCCTACACCCTGGTGCTGTGGCAGTGGATGAACGTCGACGGCTTCGCGCCGAACTTCGCCCTGTACCTGGACGGCCTGTCGGTCACCATGCTCGGCGTGGTCACCGGCGTCGGCTTCCTGATCCACCTGTTCGCCAGTTGGTACATGCGCGGTGAAGCCGGCTACTCGCGCTTCTTCGCCTACACCAACCTGTTCATCGCCAGCATGCTGTTCCTGGTGCTGGGCGACAACCTGCTGTTCCTGTACTTCGGCTGGGAAGGCGTGGGCCTGTGCTCCTACCTGCTGATCGGCTTCTACTACAGCCACGTACCGAACGGCAACGCGGCGCTCAAGGCCTTCATCGTCACCCGCGTGGGCGACGTGTTCATGGCCTTCGGCCTGTTCATCCTGTTCCAGCAGCTGGGCACCCTGAACATCCAGGAACTGCTGGTGCTGGCCCCGCAGCACTTCGCCCAGGGCGATATGTGGGTGAGCCTGGCGGCCCTGGCGCTGCTCGGCGGCGCGGTCGGCAAGTCGGCCCAGCTGCCGCTGCAGACCTGGCTGGCGGATGCGATGGCCGGCCCGACCCCGGTTTCGGCGCTGATCCACGCGGCGACCATGGTCACCGCGGGCGTCTACCTGATCGCCCGCTGCCACGGCATCTTCACCCTGGCGCCGAACGTGCTGGAACTGGTCGGCGTGGTCGGCGCGGTCACCCTGGTCCTGGCCGGCTTCGCCGCCCTGGTGCAGACCGACATCAAGCGCATCCTCGCCTACTCGACCATGAGCCAGATCGGCTACATGTTCCTGGCCCTGGGCGTCGGCGCCTGGGACGCGGCGATCTTCCACCTGATGACCCACGCCTTCTTCAAGGCCCTGCTGTTCCTCGCCTCCGGTGCGGTGATCGTCGCCTGCCACCACGAGCAGAACATCTTCAAGATGGGCGGCCTGTGGAAGAAGCTGCCGCTGGCCTACGCCAGCTTCATCGTCGGTGGTTCGGCCCTGGCCGCCCTGCCGCTGGTCACCGCCGGCTTCTACTCCAAGGACGAGATCCTCTGGGAAGCCTTCGCCAGCGGTCACCAGAACCTGCTGATCGCCGGCCTGGCGGGTGCCTTCCTGACCTCGATCTACACCTTCCGCCTGATCTTCATCGCCTTCCACGGCGAGCAGAAGACCGAGGCCCACGCCGGCCATGGCATCAGCCACTGGCTGCCGCTGTCGGTGCTGATCGTGCTGTCGACCTTCGTCGGCGCGCTGATCACCCCGCCGCTGCACGGCGTGCTGCCGGAAAGCGTCGGCCATGCCGGCGGCGAAGCCCAGCACAGCCTGGAAATCGCCTCGGGCGCCATCGCCCTGGCCGGTATCCTGCTGGCCGGCCTGCTGTTCCTCGGCAAGCGCCGCTTCGTCAGCGCCCTGGCCAAGAGCGCGCCGGGCCGCTTCTTCGGCACCTGGTGGTACCACGCCTGGGGCTTCGACTGGCTGTACGACAAGCTGTTCGTGAAACCCTACCTGCTGCTCTGCCGCCTGCTCGGCCGCGACCCCATCGACCAGACCCTGGTCCTGGTGCCGCTGTCCGCCCGCGGTGGGCACACCCTTCTGAGCCTGACCGAGAACGGCCGCCTGCGCTGGTACGCCGCTTCCCTGGTCGGCGGCGCGGTGCTGCTGCTCGCGCTGCTACTGGCCTAACGCATTCACGAAAGAGATCGAGCCCGTCATGATTCTGCCCTGGCTAATCCTGATCCCCTTCATCGGCGGCTTCCTCTGCTGGATCGCCGAGTACACCAGCAAGACCCTGCCCCGCTGGGTCGCGCTGGGTTCCATGACCCTGACCCTGGCGCTGAGCCTGTGGCTGTGGCACACCGGCGACTTCCACCTGGCGCCCGCGCCGGGTGGCGAGCCGCAGTGGACCGCCGAATTCAAGCTGCAATGGATCGAGCGTTTCGGCATCAGCGTGCACCTGGCCATCGACGGCCTGTCGCTGCTGATGGTCGCCCTCACCGGCCTGCTCGGCGTGCTGTCCGTGCTCTGCTCGTGGAACGAGATCCAGCGCCGCATCGGCTTCTTCCACCTGAACCTGCTGTGGATCCTCGGCGGCGTGATCGGCGTGTTCCTCGCCGTCGACCTGTTCCTGTTCTTCTTCTTCTGGGAAATGATGCTGGTGCCGATGTACTTCCTCATCGCGCTCTGGGGCCATAGCTCGGACGACGGCAAGAAGACGCGCATCTACGCCGCCACCAAGTTCTTCATCTTCACCCAGGCCAGCGGCCTGGTGATGCTGGTGGCGATCCTCGGCCTGGTGTTCGTGCACTACAACAGCACCGGCGTGCTGACCTTCAACTACGCCGACCTGCTGAAGACGCAGATGAGCGAGCACGTCGAGTGGCTGCTGATGCTCGGCTTCTTCGTCGCCTTCGCGGTGAAGATGCCGGTGGTGCCGGTGCACTCCTGGCTGCCGGACGCCCACGCCCAGGCGCCCACCGCCGGTTCCGTGGACCTGGCCGGCATCCTGCTGAAGACCGCCGCCTACGGCCTGATCCGCTTCGCCCTGCCGCTGTTCCCCAACGCCTCGGCGGAGTTCGCGCCCATCGCCATGACCCTGGGCCTGATCGGCATCTTCTACGGCGCCCTGCTGTCCTTCGCGCAGACCGACATCAAGCGCCTGGTGGCCTTCTCCAGCGTGTCGCACATGGGCTTCGTGATGATCGGCATCTACTCCGGCAGCCCGCAGGCGCTGCAGGGCGTGGTGATCCAGATGATCGCCCACGGCCTGTCCGCCGCCGCGCTGTTCATCCTCTGCGGCCAGCTCTACGAGCGCCTGCACACCCGCGACATGCGCAAGATGGGCGGCCTGTGGTCGCGCATCCCCTACCTGCCGGCCGTGGCCCTGTTCTTCGCGACCGCGTCCCTGGGCCTGCCGGGCACCGGCAACTTCGTCGGCGAGTTCCTGATCCTGCTGGGCGCCTTCAAGACCGTGCCGGTGGTCATCGTCATCGCCACCTTCGGCCTGGTGTTCGCCTCGATCTACTCGCTGATCATGATCCACCGCGCCTACTTCGGCCCGGCGAAGGCGGACACGCCGATCGCCGGCCTGAACGCCCGCGAGCTGAGCATGGTCCTGGGCCTGGCGGTCCTGCTGATCATCCTCGGCATCTACCCGCAGCCGGTTCTCGATACCTCCGCCGCCACCATGCACGGTGTCCAGCAGTGGTTCGATTCCGCCCTTTCCACCCTTGCCGCACGGTAGTCGCGAAATGACCTTCACGATCCAACACTTCATCGCGCTCCTGCCGCTGCTCATCACCAGCGCCACTCTGGTGGTGGTGATGCTGGCGGTCGCCTGGAAACGCAATCACCGGCTGATCGCCACCCTCTCGATGATCGGCCTCAACCTGGCACTGCTGTCGATCCTCTGGGCGATCAAGGCGACGCCCATCGCCGTCACCCCGCTGCTGCTGATCGACAACTTCGCGCTGTTCTACTCGGCGCTGATCCTGATCGCCGCCCTCGCCTGCTCGACCCTCGCCCATGCCTACATGGAGAGCTACCCGGGCAACCGCGAGGAGCTCTACCTGCTCCTGCTGCTGGCCACCGCCGGCGGCCTGGTGCTGGTGGCGGCGCAGAACCTGGCCGGCCTGTTCATCGGCCTGGAACTGCTCTCGGTGCCGGTCTACGGCATGGTGGCCTACGCCTTCTTCAACAAGCGCAGCCTGGAAGCCGGCATCAAGTACACCGTGCTGTCCGCGGCGGGCTCGGCCTTCCTGCTGTTCGGCATGGCCATGCTCTACGCCGAAGCCGGCACCCTGGACTTCGCCGGCCTGGGCAGCGCCCTGGCCGAAGGCACCGTGCACAGCCCGCTGCTGACCATCGGCGTGGGCATGATGCTGGTGGGCCTGGGCTTCAAGCTGTCGCTGGCGCCCTTCCACCTGTGGACCCCGGACGTCTACGAAGGCGCCCCGGCCCCGGTGGCGGCATTCCTCGCCACCGCCGCCAAGGTCGCCGTGTTCGCCGTGCTGCTGCGCCTGTTCCAGATCGCCCCGGCGGCCCTGCACAGCGGCGTGCTGCACGTCGCCCTGGCGGTCATCGCGGTCATCTCGATCCTGGTCGGCAACCTGCTGGCGCTGACCCAGAGCAACCTCAAGCGCCTGCTCGGCTACTCCTCCATCGCCCACCTGGGCTACCTGCTGATCGCCGTGGTGGCCAGCAACGGCCTGGCCGTGGAGACCGTCGGCGTCTACCTGACCACCTACGTGGTCACCACCCTGGGCGCCTTCGGCGTGGTCACCCTGATGTCCACCCCCTACGGCGGCCGCGACGCCGACGCGCTGTTCGAGTACCGCGGCCTGTTCTGGCGCCGTCCGGTGCTGACCGCGGTGATGACCGTGATGATGCTGTCCCTGGCCGGCATCCCGCTGACCGCCGGCTTCATCGGCAAGTTCTACGTCATCGCCAGCGGCGTCGAGTCGCACCTGTGGTGGCTGGTCGGCGCCCTGGTGCTGGGCAGCGCCATCGGCCTGTACTACTACCTGCGCGTCATGGTCACCCTGTTCCTGGTCGAGCCGAACATGAAGCGCCACGACGCGCCCCTGGACTGGGCCCAGCGCGCCGGCGGCATCATGCTGGTGGCCATCGCCCTGCTGGCCTTCTTCCTCGGCGTCTACCCGCAGCCGCTGCTGGACATCCTCCAGCACTCCGGCCTGGCGGTAGCCGTCGCGGGCTGATCGCAGGCAATAAAAAACCCCGCCTCGGCGGGGTTTTTTATTGCCTGCGAAACGCCGTGCTCCCTGGAACCGTAGGAGCGGATCTTATCCGCGATTCCGCCGGCAAGGCCGGCGTTCATGCCATCGCGGACAGAGTCCGCTCCTACCGCATGAGCAAGCATGGCTTTTCGTAGGATGGTGTTGAGCGAAGCGATACCCATCAGCGCAACCGCATGGGTTTCGCAAGCTCAACCCATCCTACGAAAAGCACCTCGGCGCAGACCGTTGCTCCTACGCAATCCTCAGGCCCTCCCCTACCCCGCCAAATCCTCGGTTTCCTCGCGGCCGGTGAACAGGTCCCAGCTGGCGATGAACAGCGCGGCGATCAGCGGGCCGATGACGAAGCCGTTGAGGCCGAACAGCGACATACCGCCCAGGGTGGAGATCAGCACCACGTAGTCGGGCATTTTGGTGTCCTTGCCCACCAGGATCGGGCGCAGGATGTTGTCCACCAGGCCGATCACCAGCACGCAGAAGAGGATCAGCACCACACCCTGCCAGATCGCCCCGGTGAGCAGGAACCAGGCCGCCACCGGCACCCACACCAGGCCCGCGCCTATCGCCGGCAGCAGCGACAGGAAGGCCATCAGAGTGCCCCACAGCAGCGAACCCTGGATGCCGAGGAACCAGAAGATCAGCCCGCCCAGCGCGCCCTGGGTGGCGGCCACGGCGATGTTGCCCTTCACCGTGGCGCGCACCACGGTGGTGAACTTGGTGAACAGGTGCTGCTTGTGCTCGTGGTCCAGCGGCACCGCCTGCTTGATCCGCCGGCCCAGGGTGCGGCCGTCGCGCAGCAGGAAGAACAGCAGGTAGAGCATCACGCCGAAGCTGACGACGAAGTCGAAGGTGTTCTGGCCGATGCTGAAGGCCTTGGTGGCGACGAACTGGCTGGCCTGCATGGCGCCGCTGGAAAGCTTCTCCTGCAGGCTCGACAGGTCGCCCAGGTCGAAACGCTCCAGCCACTGGTGGGCCCACGGCGGCAAGGCGGCGAAGGCCTGCTGTACCAGGCCGGCGAGGTTCAGTTGGCCGGACTTCAGGCTCTGATAGAGGTTGGCGCCTTCCTGCACCAGCGAGCCGGCGATGAAGATCACCGGCAGGATCACGATGAGGATACAGGCGCTCAATGTGATCAGCGCCGCCAGGTTCCTGCGCCCACCCAGGCGCGCCTGCAGCCGGCGGTGCACCGGGGTGAAGATGATGGCCAGGATGGTGCCCCAGAACACCGCGCCGTAGAACGGCAGCAGCAGCCAGGCGAAGGCGATGCTGACCACCGCCAGCAGTATCAGGAACGTCCGGTTTTCCAGTTTCGAATCGAGCATGTGCAATCCCATCTGCCGAGAGTGGCCTGCACATTAGTCAGCAGATGGGTGGCGAAGTGCAACCCGGCGCGAGACTGGCGCCCCAGAAGCCCAGCCGACGGACGGTAGCAATGTCTGTAAAGAAAATCGCACAGCCGCCGATATTTCCGAACATCCCCAAGGTTCCCGCAGAGGACACCCCCATGCCCTTCCGTCGCCTCTCCATCCAGTGGAAGATCACCCTGCTCGCGGGCCTGTGCCTGCTCGGCGTGGTCTCGCTGCTCGCCGGCCTCTCGATCTTCCGCATGCAGCACAGCACCGCGCTGGTGAAGGAATCCAGCACCCGCATGCTGGACGATGCCGCCGAAGCCCGCCTGCGCGCCCGCGGGGAAATCCAGGCGATGCGCATCCAGCGCTACTTCAGCGACGCCTACCGCTACGCACAGAGCTTCGCCCGCCAGGCCCTGGCCATGCGCCAGCTCGCCGCCCAGCGCGGCCTGGACACCCTGGCCCTGCGTGAGGAGCTGAACCGGCAGATGCGCGACGCGGTGGCGGCCAACCCCGAACTGCTCGGCCTGTACCTCGCCTTCGAGCCCGACGCCCTCGACGGCCACGACGCGCAGGCCGAAGGCCGCACCGAGATCGGCAGCAACGAAAAGGGGCGTTTCTCGCAATACTGGGCGCAGGCCACCCCCGGCAAGCTGGAAGCCGAGCCGATGGACGAGAAGATGCTCGCCGACACCAGCCCCGGCCCCAGCGGCGCGGCCTACAACGCCTGGTACACCTGCCCGAAGGCCGCCGGCAAGACCTGCGTGCTGGAGCCCTACGTCGACGAAGTGGGCAACCGCAAGATCCTCATGACCAGCATCGCCCTGCCCCTGCGGGTGGACGGCAAGCTGGTCGGCGTGCTGGGCGTGGACATCGCCCTCGACCGCCTGCAGGAAATCGCCCATGAAGGCAGCCAGGAACTCTACGAAGGCCAGAGCCGCGTCGCTATCGTCAGCCCCGCCGGCCTGCTCGCCGGCTACAGCGCCGACGCCGGCAAGCTCGGCAAGAAGCTGCAGGAGGTCTACCCCGCTCAGGGCGGGCAGCTGCTGCAACTGCTCGGCGCCGACCAGCACAAGGTCCTCGAACACGACAGCGAACTGCGCGCCCTGCAACCGCTGCGCCCGATCCCCGAGGCCGACGCCTGGGGCGTGCTCATCGACGTGCCGCTGCAGGCGCTGCAGGGCCCGGCGGTGAAACTGCAGCAGGAGCTGGACCAGCAACGCACCCAGGGCACCGTCGTCGAACTCGGCCTGGGCCTGCTCGCCGCCCTGCTCGGCCTGCTGCTGGTATGGCTGACCGCCCGCGGCGTGACGCGCCCGATCCTCGGCGTGGCCGGCATGCTGCGCGACATCGCCAGCGGCGAGGGCGACCTGACCCAGCGCCTGAAGTACCAGGGCCAGGACGAACTCGGCGAGCTGGCCGGCTGGTTCAACCGCTTCCTCGACAAGCTGCAGCCGATCATCCGCGACGTGAAATCCTCGGTGCAGGACGCCCGCGCCACCGCCGACCAGTCCGCCGCGCTGTCGACCCAGACCAGCGCCGGCATGCAGCAGCAGTTCCGCGAGATCGAGCAGGTGGCCACCGCCTCCCAGGAAATGAGCGCCACCGCCCACGACGTGGCCAACAGCGCGGCCATGGCCGCCGACGCCGCCCGCGGTGCCGACGGCGCCACCCGCGACGGCCTGGCGGTGATCGACCAGACCACCCGCGCCATCGACGAACTGGCCCGCGACATGAGCCAGGCGATGACCCAGGTCGAAGGCCTGGCCGCCAGCAGCGAGCAGATCGGCTCGGTGCTGGAAGTGATCCGCGCCATCGCCGAGCAGACCAACCTGCTGGCCCTCAACGCCGCCATCGAAGCGGCCCGCGCCGGCGAGGCCGGGCGCGGCTTCGCGGTGGTAGCCGACGAAGTACGCAACCTGGCCAAGCGCACCCAGGACTCGGTGGAGGAAATCCGCCAGGTGATCGAAGGCCTGCAGAACGGCACCCGCGAAGTGGTCAGCGCCATGCACAGCAGCCACCAGCAGGCCCAGGGCAGCGTCAGCCAGGTCGAGCAGGCGGTGGCCGCGCTGCAGCGCATCGGCGAGGCGGTGGGGGTGATCAACGACATGAACCTGCAGATCGCCAGCGCCGCCGAGGAACAGAGCGCGGTGGCCGAGGAGATCAACCGCAACGTGGCGGGTATCCGCGACGTGACCGAATCGCTGTCCGGCCAGGCCCAGGAGTCGGCGCAGATCAGCCAGTCGCTGAACGACCTGGCGAATCACCAGCAGGGGTTGATGGGGCAGTTCCGGGTGTGATCGGCGGGCTCCCATACACCCGTAGGATGGCGTTGAGCGAAGCGATACCCATCACCCCGCCTGCATGGGTTTCGCAAGCTCAACCCATCCTACGAAGAGCGCCTCGGCGCAGGTCGACAAGCCCGCCCGTGTTTTCCTGGAACCCACAAAAAACGCCGTTGCCCATGACGGGAAACGGCGTTCTTTCTCGAACCCCGGGCCATCACCGGCCCGCCGGCATTACAGGCTGAGCTGGCGGTTCGACGCCTTGAGGAACTCCTGCTTCAGGTCCTCGTAGGTGTGCACCGCCGGGAACTGCGGGAACTCGCGGATCACGTTCTCCGGCGCATGGAACAGGATGCCAGCGTGGGCTTCGCTGAGCATGGTGGTGTCGTTGTACGAGTCGCCGGCGGCGATCACGCGATAGTACAGGCTCTTCAGGGCGATCACCGACTGGCGCTTGGGGTCCTTCTGGCGTAGCTGGTAGCCAACCACGCGGTCGGTCTCGTCGGTGACCAGCTTGTGGCACAGCAGGGTCGGGAAGCCCAGCTGGCGCATCAGCGGCTGGGAGAACTCGTAGAAGGTGTCGGAGAGGATCACCACCTGGAAGCGCTCGCGCAGCCAGTCGACGAACTCCACCGCGCCTTCCAGCGGCTTCAGGGTGGCGATCACTTCCTGGATGTCGGCCAGCTTCAGGCCGTGCTCGTCGAGGATGCGCAGGCGCTGCTGCATCAGCACGTCGTAGTCGGGGATATCGCGGGTAGTCGCCTTGAGCGCTTCGATACCGGTTTTTTCAGCGAAGGCGATCCAGATTTCCGGGACCAGTACCCCTTCCAGGTCGAGACAGGCGATTTCCACGAACGATTCCCCGCAGGTTTGGACAGAAGGCGGCACTCTAGCGGCTCGCCCGGGCCGGCGCAACGCGGCACTTATACTCAAAGCACACAGTCGACCTTCCTGATGGTTATTTAGGGGCATATCCCTGCCTTTGTTAAGATCGGCAGCCTTATAGCGCACCGCGCAAGTACAAGTGGAAAACCGCCTGATGAGCCATCCGTTCGACGTCGCCGAAATCGCCGCGACCTATGCCAGCAAGTCCCCCCAGGACATCCTCAAGTTCGCCTTCGAGCACTTCGGCGATGACCTGTGGATTTCCTTCAGCGGCGCCGAGGACGTGGTGCTGCTGGACATGGCCTGGAAGATCAACAAGAACGTCAAGGTGTTCAGCCTGGACACCGGCCGCCTGCACCCGGAGACCTACCGCTTCATCGAGCAGGTGCGCGAGCACTACGGCATCGCCATCGAGGTCATGACTCCCGATCCGCGCCTGCTGGAACCCTTCGTCAAGGAAAAGGGCCTGTTCAGCTTCTACAAGGACGGCCACGGCGAGTGCTGCGGCATCCGCAAGATCGAGCCGCTCAAACGCAAGCTCGCCACCGTCAGCGCCTGGGCCACCGGCCAGCGCAAGGACCAGAGCCCCGGCACCCGCAGCCAGGTGGCGGTGGTCGAACTGGACGGCGCCTTCTCCACGGCGGAAAAGCCGCTGTACAAGTTCAACCCGCTGGCCAGCATGAGCAGCGAGGAAGTCTGGGCCTACATCCGCATGCTGGAGATCCCCTACAAC
The DNA here is from genome assembly GCF_022760135.1 of Pseudomonas sp. M1. Lineage (NCBI taxonomy): Bacteria > Pseudomonadati > Pseudomonadota > Gammaproteobacteria > Pseudomonadales > Pseudomonadaceae > Pseudomonas > Pseudomonas sp. M1. The sequence continues at coordinate 2,543,345 of NZ_CP094343.1, read as the reverse complement.
AGCCTGCACGAGCGCGGCTTCATCAGCATCGGCTGCGAGCCCTGCACCCGCCCGGTGCTGCCCAACCAGCACGAGCGCGAAGGCCGCTGGTGGTGGGAGGAAGCCACCCAGAAGGAATGCGGCCTGCACGCCGGCAACCTGATCAGCAAGGGTTGAGCGCGTCGCCGGCGGGTTTTCCGCCGGCGCCGCAGCGCTTAAGGTAGGCCCTGCCCCTACCGCAAGAGGAAAGCCCCATGCGCATCACCATGGTCAAGAAGGTCCTGGCCGACGGCGAGGACTGCGGCAAGTGCAAGGACGTGCAGCAACGCCTGGAAAAAGGCGGCTACCTGCCGCGCATCGACCGCGTGCTGGTGGCCGACGAACGCAACCCGGGCAGCGCCGGCTGGATGGTCGCCGCCCAGTACGGCGTGGACAGCGCGCCCTTCTTCGTGGTGCGCCACGACGACGGCCGCGAGCAGGTGTTCACCGTGTTCATGAGCTTCCTCCACGAGATACTCGAAGGCCGCGGCCCGGCGCCGCAGGACTCGCCCGAGGCACTGGCCGAGCTGGCCCTGCGCAGCGACCTCGACCGACTCTGATCGCCTCCGTCCCGGCTTAATGCCGTCTTCAGGCTCCGACGCCTATAGTCCTGCGTGCCCTCTTACAAGAATCGACCATGCCCACCTTGCTCCCTACTCCCGGCCCCAGCCTGCTGGAGGCGCTCGACCGCCAGGCGTTCCTCGCCATCAACGCCACCGCGCAGACGCCAGCCTGGCTGATCGACGCCGCGCGCTTCATCGCCACCGTGCCGCTCTACCTGTTGCCGCTGGCGTTGCTGTACCTGTGGTGCCGGGGTGACCACGACCTGCGCGGCCGCCTGCTGCGCGCCCTGGGCGTGACCTCGCTGGCGCTGGGGCTCAGCCTGCTGATCGGCCTGCTCTGGCCGCACCCGCGCCCCTTCGCCATAGGCCTGGGCCACGCCTGGCTGGCCCACGCCGCCAACGCCTCCTTCCCCAGCGACCACCTGACCCTCTTCGCCGGCTGCGCTCTCAGCCTGCTGTTCGACGATGCCTGGCTGCTGGGTGCGTTGATCGGCGCCGTCGGCCTGGCGGTGGGCTACGCGAGGGTCTACCTGGGCATCCACTCCCCGCTGGACATGCTCGGCGCGCTGGCCGTGGCGGCAGTGAGCAACAGCCTGGTCTGGCTGCTCTGGCAGCGCCACGGCGGCACGTTGACCGCCCAGGCCGAGGCACTGTACCGACGCGCCCTGGCGCCGGCCATCAGCCGGGGGTGGCTGCGTCACTGAATGCGTCTGGCGAGCGGCATGGATTCGGTGTGAGCCTGGCCTCGAGCGCCGCTTTCTATCTTGTCATTCCCGCGAACGCGGGACGCGGCTTCATCGCGAACAGCGCTTGCGCTGGCCCGAAGGGGAATAACCCAGAGACGTCTTGTTTGGGTGTAGCGCGCCGCTCCGAGTGTTCGGATGTCTCTTGTTTCGCCCCCTCGGGCGAGTCCCTTTTGTCAATCGGTGGAAGGCCACCCCCGCAAAAAGGAACCAAAAAGGCTTGCCCCGCATACGGGCCCGATGGAGCCGGGCTACCCTCGCGAATTCCCCCGCCACGGAGGCCCGCGTCCCTGTAGCCCATCGGGGCTCTCGCGACATCCATGTCGCATGACCTCCTGAGCGCCGGTTTCGCTCGGCCTGCTGAAGGGGCGTTTCGGAGTGCGCGGAGGTTTCTCTGGAAGTCCCAAAAGCAAGAGCGGGCGTGCTTTTGCTCTTCGTAGGAGCGAGCTTGCTCGCGAAGGGAGTTTCCCGGCGATATAGATGTTTGGGATCGACTCCGTTCCCTCTCCCTAACCCTCTCCCTGAAGGGAGAGGGGACCGTTGGGCAGAGCTGGATGTTATGGCGTTAGCCGGCAGCTCCGGTGCTTCCGGCTAAATCCGTTGTCGACGGTGGCACGGACAGCCCCCTCTCCCGCTTGCGGGAGAGGGTTGGGGAGAGGGCGCTCTTGAACCCAACACCTCCCCCACCTAAACCCCGCCAATCCCCAGCCGCTTCACACCAGCCTCAATAAACCGGCAGCTCGATCCCCTCGAACAGCTCATCCAGCTCAGCCTTGTTGTGGCACTGCACAGCCTTGGCCAGCAGTTCGCGAGTCAGGTGCGGAGCGAACTTCTCGATGAAGTCGCACATGAAACCGCGCAGGAAGGTGCCGCGGCGGAAGCCGATCTTGGTCACGCTGGATTCGAACAGGTGGCTGGCGTCGAGCATCACCAGGTCGCTGTCCAGCTTCGGGTCCACCGCCATGTGCGCCACGATGCCCACGCCCAGGCCCAGGCGCACGTAGGTCTTGATCACGTCGGCATCGGCCGCGGTGAACACCACCTTGGGCACCAGGCCGCGCTGGTTGAAGGCCTCGTCCAGCTTGGAGCGGCCGGTGAAGCCGAACACGTAGGTGACGATCGGCTGTTCGGCGAGCAGTTCCAGGGTCAGCTTCGGCACCTTGGTCAGCGGGTGGCCCTGGGGCACGATCACGCAGCGGTTCCAGCGGTAGCAGGGCATCATGATCAGGTCGCCGAACAGCTCCAGGGCCTCGGTGGCGATGGCGAAGTCGACGGTGCCGTCGGCGGCCATCTCGGCGATCTGCATCGGCGTGCCCTGGTGCATGTGCAGGGACACGTCCGGGTACTGCTTGATGAAGCCGCTGATCACGCTCGGCAGCGCGTAACGCGCCTGGGTGTGGGTAGTGGCGATGGACAGGGTGCCCTTCTTCTCGTTGGAGAATTCCTGGGCGATCTGCTTGATGCTCTCGACCTTGCGCAGGATCTCGCCGGCGGTGTTGATGATGCGCTCGCCGGCGGGGGTGACGCGGGTCAGGTGCTTGCCGCTGCGGGCGAAGACTTCCACGCCCAGTTCGTCTTCCAGCAGGCGGATCTGCTTGCTGATGCCCGGCTGCGACGTGTACAGGCTCTGCGCGGTGGCGGAAACGTTAAGGTCGTGGTGCGCGACTTCCCAGATATAGCGCAGTTGCTGAAGCTTCATGGAGATTCCTCGAAATGGATGTCGCGGCCCGCGACCCGGGCTCTGCTTTTATAACCATATTAATGGTTTGAGGAATAAAGTTAGACGTTTTTTTCGAGCTTGCCTACTACGTCCCCTCTGGCAACATCCCGGCACCCCACGGACACCGGGAAAAGTGCGCGGCAGAGCGCCGCATCCGTTCGTCGCGCAGCCGCCTTCAGCTGCGGTGCTGCAGCATGGGCACCAGGTAGACCGGCACTTCCGCCAGCTGCACCACCCGTGCGGCGGTACGCCCCAGAGGCGTGTTCATGCCCTCGCCATGGCTGTGGCTGCCGGCGACTATCAGGTCCACGGCCAGGCGCTGCGCCTCGTCGAGGATCACCTGTGGCGGGTCGCCCTGCAGCACGCGCACCGAACGGATCATGTCCGACTCCTCGTGCAGTTCGCCGAGTTCGTCGCGAAAGCCTTCCATCACCCGCCGCTCGATGTTGCCCATGACGGTGCTCAAACCGCTGCTGCGCAGCTCGGCGAGGGTGTCGGCATCCAGGTAGGTCTGCAGCACGGAGTCGGCGAACAGCCCCATCGGCTCCACGGCGTGCACCACGTGGATCTCGGCGTCGTAGGCGCGGGCGAGGGACATGGCGTGCTGGAGGACGTACGGGGCGTAGAGACCAAGGTCGGTAGCGTAGAGAATCGATCGGATCATGCGGCCTCCTACTGCCTCGGCGGCGGGCCTCTGAGCAGAGTAGCAGCAAGCGGCCGAGGCCGCGCTAGCTGGCCGTCTGCGGCTCGTTGCTGACGCCGTGGGGCACGTGGCCGGTGGCGACCACCTCCCGGGCCCGCTCGCAATGCCCGGGCTGGTCGTCGAAGAACACGTCGGCGCTGAAGGCCTCGAGGAACGCCGACTTGTCCAGGCCGCCGAGGAACAGCGACTCGTCCAGGCGGATGTCCCATTCGCGCAGGGTGCGGATGACGCGCTCGTGGGCCGGCGCCGAGCGCGCGGTGACCAGCGCCGTACGGATCGGGCAGGATTCCTGGGGGAAGGCCTGCTGCACGCGGTTCAGCGCCGCCAGGAAGGGCTTGAACGGGCCGCCGCCCAGCGGCTCGCGGGCGGACGCCTGCTCGCGCGTCTGGAAGGCCTCCAGGCCGCCCTGCTGGAACACCCGCTCGGCCTCGTCGGAGAACAGCACGGCGTCGCCGTCGAAGGCGAAGCGCAGTTCGCCGGCGGTCTCGCGGCGGGCCCCGGCGGAGAGGATGGTGGCCGCGGCGAAGCCGTTCTCCAGGGCGCTGCGCACATCCTCGACGTGGGTGGAGAGGAACAGGTGGCAACCGAACGCCGCCAGGTAGGGATAAGGGCTGCGCCCGCCGACGAAGGCCGCGCGGGAGATGCCCAGGCCATGCTGCTGGATGGAGTTGAACACCCGCAGGCCGGTGTCGGCGCTGTTGCGCGAGACCAGCACCACTTCCACCAGTTGCCGGCCGAGCATCTCGTTGAGCCCCAGCAGCTTCTGCACCAGGGCGAAGGCGTCCCCGGGCGACAGCACCTCGTCCTCGTGGGCGATCTGGTACTGCCGGTAGGCCTCCACGCCTTCGGATTCGTAGATGCGGTGGCTCTCGTCCAGGTCGAACAGCGCCCGCGAGGAGATCGCCACCACCAGCTTGTCGCCCAGCCCCTTGCCCATTGCCCGTTCCCCCGTGATGGATCAGCGCGCCTGGTTGCGCGCGTCGATGAAGCGTAGCGCCCGTTGCAGCGCCTCGATGCGCGGCATCGCCACCCCGGCGGCGGCCGCCGCGGCCAGGGGCGCGTCGTAGATCGCCTGCAGCTCCAGCGGCCGGCGCTGGGCGAAGTCGTGGTACATGCTCGGCAGGTAGTCGGGCATGCGTTCGGTCGCGCTCAGCATCGCCGCCGGGTAGCCGGCCGGCAACTCATGGCCGCAGGCGGCCGCCCCGGCCATCACCTCGTCCATGATGGCGGCGATCAGCGCGCGGCTGTCGGCGTTGGCCATCAGCGCCCGGGTGCCGCTGTCCAGCAGCACCGACAGGCCGTTGTAAGGGACGTTCCATACCAGCTTCTGCCAGCGCGCGTGCTCCAGCGCCGGCATCGCCACGGAATCCAGCCCGGCCTGGCGGAACAGCGCCGCGCCCTCCTCGGCGATGGCCTGGCCGACGGCAGCGGCGGCCGGCCCGCTGTGGTAGCCCAGGTGCACCGCACCCAGGGCCTGGTGTTCGATCACTCCTGGCGCGGAACGGTGCACGCAGATGTAGCAGAGCCCGCCGAGCAGGTGCAGCGCGTCCGGCAACAGCGGGCGCAGGCCCTCCTCCACCGCCAGGCCGTTCTGCAGCAGCAGGACCTTGGCGCCCGGCGCCGCGGCGCGGGCGATCAGCGGCGCCAGTTCGGCGTTGCTGGTGGTCTTGGCGCCCACCAGCAGCCAGTCGCACGGCGGCAGGTCGGCGACGTCGTGGTAGGCCTGCACCGGAGCCAGGCCCAGGGCGCCGTGCACCTGGCTGTTCAGGCGCAGGCCGTGCTCGGCCACCGCGGCGTATTCGCTGCGCAGCAGGAAGTGCACATCGAAGCCGGCGCGGGCCAGCATCAGGCCGTAGAAACCGCCGATGGCGCCAGTGCCGATCACGCCGATGCGGACGGGGGAAACAGTCATTCAGGGCAACTCCTCGGGAATGCGCAAGGCCGCGGCGCGCAGGGCCTGGGCCAGTGGGCCGGCGCGCAGGGGCGCGTCGAGGCGGCCATGGAAGGCGCCGTCGCGCACCAGGAACAGCGCCGGCAGGTGGAAGACTTCATAACGCTCGACCAGGCCGCCATTGCGCCCGGCATCGACCCAGCACAGGCGCCGCACCGGCAGCCCCATGCCCGGCAACTGCGCGCGGGCCCAGCGGCAGGAAGCGCAGCCCTCGGCGCTGAACACCAGCAGCGAGTCGCCGGGCAACTCGAGCAACCGGTGATCGGCATCCAGGTCGGTGAGTTCCAGCGACGGCACTATACTTTGCCCAATGCCAACGCCAAAAAGATTGCAGTCGGAGCCTTCCGTCATGCGACAGTTCCTGCGTCACCCCTGTGATCTACCGGTGGAGCTGGTGGTCCGCAGGCAGCTCTTCCTGCCGCGCCAGCGCCTGTACAATATCAGCCTCGGCGGGGTGGCCTGCAACGCCCCGCGCGGTTTCCGCCGCGGCACCGCGGTCGAGCTGCGCATCCCGCTGCTGGGCGACGCCGCGCGCTACCCCGGCGTGGTGGCCTGGAGCCGCAAGCTCAGCGACGACTACCTGGTGGGCGTGGCCTTCCTCGACGAAGACACCCTGTTCCGCGCGCGCATGGTCGAACAGGTCTGCCAGATCGAGCACTTCCGCCGCCAGCGCGAGCGCGAAAGCGGGCAGGCGCAGCCGGTGGAAGACACGGCGCTGGAGTGGATCGCCTGCAACGCCGCCGACTTCCCCCTGTTCTGCGCCATCTGAAACGCCGCCAAACCCCGTCATCCGGGCATTTTCCCGCTGCCTGCCCATTGTCGAGCCGGCGTCCGACGCGTTAAGGTTCGACTTCCCCTTAGCGAGATTCATGCCTGCGCCCCATCGCATGGGGGGTTCCTGGCGGCCGGCACCCGTGACCTGACTGAGTACCACGATGGCTGATTTACAGATCGACGACCTTAACGTTGCCTCCAACGAGACCCTGATCACGCCGGAGCAGCTCAAGCGCGAAATCCCCCTGACCGAAGCCGCGCGGCAGACCGTCGCCCATGGCCGCCAGGTCGTTCGCGACATCCTCGATGGCAAGGACCACCGCCTGTTCGTGGTGATCGGCCCCTGCTCCATCCACGACGTCAAGGCCGCCCACGAATACGCCGAGCGCCTCAAGGTCCTGGCCGCCGAAGTCGCCGACACCCTGTTCCTGGTAATGCGCGTGTACTTCGAGAAGCCGCGCACCACCGTGGGCTGGAAAGGCCTGATCAACGACCCCTACCTGGACGACTCCTTCAAGATCCAGGACGGCCTGCACATCGGCCGCCAGCTGCTGCGCGACCTGGCCGAGATGGGCCTGCCCACCGCCACCGAGGCGCTCGACCCGATCTCCCCGCAGTACCTGCAGGACCTGATCAGCTGGTCGGCCATCGGCGCGCGCACCACCGAATCCCAGACCCACCGCGAGATGGCTTCCGGCCTGTCCTCCGCGGTCGGCTTCAAGAACGGCACCGACGGCAGCCTGACCGTGGCGATCAACGCCCTGCAGTCGGTCTCCAGCCCGCACCGTTTCCTCGGCATCAACCAGGAAGGCGGCGTGTCCATCGTCACCACCAAGGGCAACCGCTACGGCCACGTAGTGCTGCGCGGCGGCAACGGCAAGCCGAACTACGACTCGGTGAGCGTGGCCCTGTGCGAGCAGGAGCTGAACAAGGCCAAGGTGCCGCTGAACGTGATGGTCGACTGCAGCCACGCCAACTCCAACAAGGACCCGGCCCTGCAGCCGCTGGTGATGGACAACGTCGCCAACCAGATCGTCGAGGGCAACAACTCCATCGTCGGCCTGATGGTGGAAAGCCACCTGGGCTGGGGCAACCAGCCGATCCCGAAGGACCTCTGCCAGCTGCAGTACGGCGTCTCCGTCACCGACGCCTGCATCGACTGGGAAACCACCGAGAAGGCCGTGCGCAGCATGCACGCCAAGCTCAAGGACGTGCTGCCCAAGCGCCAGCGCGGCTGAATCGGACGCAACGAAAAACGCCGGGCAATGCCCGGCTTTTTTAATGCCCACAGAAATCCACCAAGGTTCATCAACCCATAGAAAATCAAGGTCTTGAGACGTATCATCGTCCCAAGGCATCCACCAAAGATTGGCAGAATCCGCCGCCAAAGTGTGGGTGAGGGTGTGGGTGAGGCGAGGAATCTGTATGGGTAAGCTGACGACCAAAACCGTCGAGTCCCTGGCCAGGGCATCCGTAGCTGGAAAGACCAATGATGGGGATGGGCTTTACTTCCAGGTGGCCAAAGGTGGCTCCTCGAGCTGGATCTTTCGGTACAAGCTGGACGGGCGAAGTCGAGAAATGGGCCTCGGCTCTTTCCCGACCGTAAGCCTCAGCCAGGCCCGTCAACTTGCCGCAGACCAGCGCAAGGTTCTCGCGACTGGCGCAGATCCTCTCGCTACCCGTGATACCGAACGGGCTGCGAAACGTGAAGCTGAACAGCAGGCCGCGGCACGCCGTATATCGTTCGAGGATCTTACACACCAGCACCTGGAAGCCCATGGGAGCAGTTGGACTGAAAAATGGCGCAAAGGCTGGCTACGCAAGCTGGAACGCTATGCGTTTCCCACCATTGGGAAGCTCTCGACTGACGCTATCCAGACCGAACATGTGCTAAGCGTGCTGCGCCCAATCTGGGCAACTAAAACCCGCACCGCCGATGAAGTTCGTGGGCAAATCGAGCAAATACTCGATGCAGCCAAGGCTCGCCGCCTCCGCGAAGGCGACAACCCCGCCCGCTGGCGCGGTCACCTGGAAAACCTCCTCAGCAAGGCCGAGAAGAAAAAGGCACGCCAGCGTCAGCACTTCCCGGCCATGCATTGGCGCGACCTACCTGCGCTGATGAGGACACTAGCCCAAGACTCTGGCCGGGATGCCGTAGCCGCACGCCTGCTCATCCTGACGTGTGCCCGCACCCACATGATCCGCTTCGCTCAATGGCCCGAGATGGACTTTGCAGCAGGGACATGGGCTCTTCCGGCCGAACGCATGAAGATGAGAAAGCCCTTCGTCATTCCCCTGCCCTCCCAGGCTGTGGATATGCTGCAAAGCCTACCTCGCACGGATTCGCCGTATGTGTTCCCAGGGAAAGGCAAGAGCGGTGTCATGCACGCCAACGCGATTCGCAACCTGCTCCACGAGCTAGGACACGTTGACATTACTCGGCATGGCTTCCGCTCCACATTCCGCGACTGGGCCAATGAGTGCACCCACTACCCACGGGAGGTATGTGAGCTTGCTCTCGCACATGATGAGCGGGACCAGACTGAAGCAGCTTATTCTCGCTCAGACTTTCTAGAGAAACGCAGGGCACTGATGGCTGATTGGGCAATCTTCTGTACAAGCCTCGAGCGAGCGACATAACTTCGAGTGTCACGGGCAAAAATCGGCTAGAAGCGGTCACGACAGTTCAGCAACCCTGCGCCGAGGCTCGACCGGCATTGCACTTTTGTCTAAATCGCTAAGGCAATGTACGCAATAGAGGTCGTGCTACTATTTTGGCATCGTATCCAAGAAGCCCTTTCTGCTCTCAGGTAATCGCCATGGACGACGTAGTAGTAACGCATTCGGATGTGTACCAGAGCTGGCAAAACCACCTTTTCAATTTCAATCTGGACGATCCTAAAGCCAAGACGCCTGGCCTGCGAAAGCCGCAACTAGCCGCGCTTTACGCGACCCTTGGTCATCTGGTGGTCGACCCCACAGCTACGGCCACCGTGGTCATGCCCACCGGCACAGGGAAAACCGACACAATGCTCGCGCTGATCATCGCGGCGAGAATGAGTCGGACACTAATCCTTGTACCTTCGGACGCCCTCAGAGCTCAATTGGTGAACAAGTGCGCTGAGATGAAGACGCTTCGCACCGTGGGGGCAGTATCGGAGACGGCGCGCAATCCCATTGTTGCGGCCATAGATTCGAAGCTGTCTGAAGCACAGGTTGCTGAATTGGCTACTGCCAACATCATTGTGGCCACCCCTCAGGCCCTGCTGCTATTCGAAGACGCCGCCTTGGGGGCGCTGGTGAACATGTGCAGTCACCTGATGATCGATGAGGCTCACCATGTCGTAGCAACCAGTTGGAACCGGATCAAAACCGCCTTCAGGGGCAAACCTTGTATTCAGTTCACAGCGACGCCATTCCGGGAGGATGGTCTAGCTCTGGCCGGCAAGATCATCTACAACTACCCTCTCCGGGATGCGCAGCTTGATGGCTATTTCAAAGGCATTGAGTTCCATCCGGTACGAGAATACAACCTCAGGCTGTCCGACCAGGCCGTCGCAGACAAGGCTGTTGAGCTGCTCCGGGCTGACCTCAAGGCAGGCTATAACCATTTGATGATGGTTCGGGCCAAGTCGCACAAGCGGGCGGCAGACCTTTTTGAGATTTACAAGCAGCACCCCGATCTCACGCCAGTCTTGATTCACAGCAAGGTTCCGAACCAAGCCAGAGTGATGGCGGAAATCGTCCAGAAGAAGCACCGGATTATCGTATGCGTCGACATGCTTGGCGAAGGCTTCGATCTGCCTGAGCTCAAAATCGCCGCCATTCATGATCAACACCAAAGCCCTGCAGTGACGCTCCAGTTCATTGGCCGGTTGACGAGGGTTGATGCCGCCCTTGGTGATGCCAAGTTCGTAGCGAATATCGCTAACCAGAAGACCGACCATCAGATGGCAGATCTCTATAAGGAGAGCGCTGATTGGGGGGCAGTCATTCGCAACGTGAGCGAGCAAAAGGTCAGCAGGGAAATTGAGAAGGCGGACTTCAACGAGCAGTTTGCTGACGGTGACGATGCCCAAGTGATTTTTGGGCTAAACCCGAACCCCAAAATCAGCGCCGTGGCTTATCACGTCTCCCCCCAAGACTGGACACCACAGCGCGCGCAGGGGCTGGATGGACGCAGAGAAACACTGCAGTACATCTCGATCAATGACCAGGCCGATACCGTCATTGCCGTGACTCGGCGAGAGACGCTGGTTGGGTGGGCTCAGACCGAAGAAATCGTCGATACCAACTGGAATCTGTACATCGCTTTCTATAACAAGGCGCAGAAAACCTTGTTCATTCACACCTCAGGTGACGACACCCAGGCAGCTCGCTTTCTCAACCTGGTAGCCAAAGACCCTCGTCGTATCAATGGTGAGCCGACCTTCCGTACGCTCCACGACATCAAACTGATGAAGCTGCAGAATGTTGGTCTATCACGCGCCCGGAAAGACTTACGGTTCACGATGCACGTGGGGCGCGATATCAATCAAGTGATCAGCGATATCGAGAAAGGTAACGCGACAAAATCCAACATCTTCGCCACCGGTTTTGAGGATGGAGAACGAACTACCGTGGGCTGCTCGCACAAAGGCAAGATCTGGGAGATGAACTCCTCTCCGATCAACTACTGGGTCGAGTGGTGCAAGCGCATGTCGATCAAACTCAACGACAACACCATCGACCCCGCTGACATACTCAAAAATGTCATGCGTGCTGAGCAAATCAAGGACAGCTGGCCAGAAGGCCTGTTTTACGCCGACTGGCCTGAGTCGATCGCAATCGAAAACGAGCAAAGGATCTCGCTGTATTTTCAGGGAGAGACTTTCAACCTTCTCGACGTTGAGCTTGGCAAGCCTGAGTACAGTGACGCGCGGACGCTAGATATCCCCGTCTTGGTCGAGGGTAATGATGGCGAGGAGCGTCGCCTCACTTCCATCACCATCAAGTTGTTGGAAGACGGATACAAGACCTCATGCCCAGGCGGGAAGATTCTTTATCCCCACGAAATGCCACTGGACTCCTACTTGGATGGAGAGCCGCTTGTATTGCTCAAGGTCGACGGTTCCATGGTGCAGGGCAACTACCGTCAGTATTCGCTCAACAGCATGGATGTAAAACTGCCTGCCGGTTTGCTTGAGCCTTGGAATTGGGAAACGACGAAAATCCATCAAGAGTCCATGCGTGCGGAGCGACGTGAGGATTCTGTACAAGGCTTCACCTTTGCCAAGATCGTTGACGACTACTCAATCGTCTTCAACGATGATGGCAAAGGTGAAATCGCTGACCTAGTGGCAATCCGGGAAAGCAAGGACGCTATCTATGTTGACCTCTACCACTGTAAATTCTGCCCAATGACTGATGGCGTGGCCGCGCCAGGGGCGCGCGTTGCCGATGTCTATGAGGTATGCGGCCAAGCGTCGAGGTCAGTGAAATGGCTGTACACCGGCGATAAGTTCTTCAACCGACTGATGGACCGCTACCAGCAATCACTACTTAAGGACTTCGACAGAATCCTGAAAGGCACGCCTCAGCAGTTGGAGATACTGCGCAACAAATGTCACGACCATGAGCTGATCTTCAAATTTGTGATCGTCCAACCCGCAATATCAGCGAAGAAGGTGTCCAAGGAGCAGTTAGCCGTCTTGGGAACGAGCTACTCATACATCAAGAGCATCTCAGGCTCGGATATCAAGGTCATTGTTAGCCCTTAATTGACTTGCACCAGCGGAATTACAGTTGATTCCGCTGATGTCGTGCTGTGCGATACCGACTTCGCCATTGCCGTCGCAAGCTTGTGGCAGCCCGAAGCGTCCTAAATTTTCAAGATACTCGATAACCGCTTCTGGCCAATTGCTGCCCCTGACGACAGGCAGCTACCGACCCATAGCAGACGATCGAATGACCCCAAGATGGTGTGATTCAGAGTCGGAGTCCCGCCCTAGTGTTTTCTTTGGCCTTGCTGAGCGCCGATCTTAAGCTGTCGACTGCGCCAGCATCTCTGGTGGGGAAAACTGCGAGCCTTACCCTGATGCCGCGCAGAAAACGCACATGATAGAAACCACCTTCGCGGCCAATCTTGGGTCTGCTTCGAAAATCTTATCGTTTACCCTTTATCCCTTGATAGGGCTAGCACAGGATTAAGCCGTGATGAACAGGAAGCCGGAATATTGTGCAAACAGGGTCCGGATCTCTAAGCACCTAACGGCTTTAAAGCACATCACAACCCCTTAGCAACAAAGGGTCGATGGTGGCATAATGCCTTTTCAGCGAAATCTCGGAGTGCTAGTCTGAGGCTAGCGCCTGCAACCCAGGAAACCGAATCAGGGATGAGTTATATGCGTTTGCATTCCATATCTAGCACTGCCGTTGCATTATTTACCGCCACGGCGTTGATTACGATAAGCACTCTATCGACCATCGTGGCGCTTAGTGACGCATGGTTCGAACTCAACGAAAATCAAATCATGTACTTGTATTCGACATCCGCCCAGGTAATTGCGGCAGTTTATGGATTGACTCTCACTGGGTACTTATTCTTCCGAAGCGAACTACTTCGCGAGGCTCGAAACGATGAAACTCGAGCAGTCTCTATTGAAAAAGTGGAAGGCCGCTACCTCAAGCAGCTAATAGTAATTACGCTATTGGTGGGACTTACCATTATTCTAACTAATTTGGTCATCGTTCAAGAAGGAGCTAAGAGCACCTTGTTTCTAACGGCGCTGATGAACACAGCGCAGACAAGCTTTGCTATTTCGTTTGTAGCAATCTCCATTTTTGTTTTAGATGTGGTAACTCCGCATAACGTGGAAGCGGCCAGCCAAGCGATTCAAAATGAAATCGACCCAGGCCATAGCCTCCAGAACACTGAAGGCAGCCTAGAAAATTTCTTGCGAATATATAATGAAATCGAAAGGATTTTGGTTGACGCTACTGGCTCGCTGAAGCCCTTCATTGAAGCATTGGAGTCGTCGCCTAAATACAAGCGCACCTCTAATGCTCGCCTCGCAGAGATGCTCTGGCGAGGGAGGAGAATTAAGCATCATCTTTTCGCTCAATTGAAAGATCTGATTACGCTTAGAAACGCAATCATTCATGGCGCGGAGCCTGTCGTTAGTCGCGAAATGGTTGATAAGTCTCAGGCCGTATTACTTGAGTTGAGGGAGGCATTACAGGATACGACTCCCAGCGAAAACGCCGAAACACCATATTATTTATAGCTCGAAATTTTTGTATTAGGGGAAGGAAAGAAACGTGCGCTATTTTGATTGTACAAGGTTCGACTACAAGAGCGTTGCAGGGGAGGATATTACAGCTCTTGTAGAACGAGACAAGTCCGCCTACAAACACTCATTCGCCACCTGGATCAACAATGAAATTGAACAAATAACTGAACGAAAGTGGCAGATCGACAACATCGGCGTGGTGGAGGAGGCAGGGGACTTTATTCGGCTTATTAAAGAGGCGGAACTTACTTACGCACTGGGAGCATTCTATAGTACCATTGCTCTAACTGGAATTGCGAGTGAAGATCTCTGCAAATACTTTGCAAAAAGAACGAGCCACATCGATCTGCAAAACGCCACGCAGCACGTTCGCCTCCAGAAACTGAAAGAGCGAGGAGAGCTATCTGAGGAAACGCACAAGGCATTTGATGCTATACGGATCATTCGGAACGACTGCCTCCACTTCAACGATGATTTTAAAACCCGCGATCAAAATACCTTAGGCGCTGAAGCGCTTAACTGCATTAATAGCCTAAAGGCGATTTACAAAGAACTATTTTCACCGTCAAACTCACAGTACAAATCTGGAGAGATTATTACAAAAATAATCGAGGATTTTGCTCACCAGCAGGTCTACAAAACTTCGTTTGGCGACACCTTGAATCAAGAGGAGTTTGCTATGAAGCTCCGCTATTTTATGGCTGAAGAGCTTAAAATAGATGTCGCCATTTCCAATCCTGGAGATAAAGTGACGCAAACAGATTTATTTCGAATAGAGGAAATAGATTTTGAAGTGACACCCAAGGAAATCACACTCCATCACATCCCGCTAGGAATTTACACCACAATTGATCTGACCGATGAAGACATCAAAAAAATTCAAGAGCTGGATCTGAGTGAGGGTGACACAATATTTGCCAGCATCTATTCGATACTTAATCATCAGGGGATGTCAGCGACTTGGTATTTTGAGACATTTATCACCTCCAAAAGCTAAATTACTTGATGAATAAATTTCTAGCTAAAACGCGACTGCAAGATGAGCGATGACGCCAATCTTGATTGAATGAATGCAATCGTACGTTGCCCCAAGTTTCCTAGGCACATCGAAGGACTGCTTTTGGCCGATAACTGCTTTTGGCGAGGGGGTGCTTCCGACCCAAGACAGCCTCGTACGGCAGGCAGCTATTGGCCAAATGCGGACATTTGTCCAGAATTTTGATGCCTGGGTCAGGCTTGTTTAGCAGAGCCTTAGCATCAACTAATTAGCATGAGCATCACTACCGAATAAGGTTTCGCCGGCAATTAACTCACTGTCCGCTTCGTTGAAAATGGGATTCAAAGAAAGTGCGTGCTGCCTCAGACTCGAACCCTTGCGAATGCAGTTGGAGTTCCTCCATCAAATCTGCCAGTTTACTCAAGCGCTTTTGCTCAGCTAGCACGCTACAGTGCTCATGCAGCTTTGAACCTCTCTTTATGACCACTCGATGCCGGCCAAGGAATAGATACGGAATCCCTAGAGGGTGCTCGAAATCACGTGAATAAATAGCGCCTGTCCAGCGTCCTTGCACCTTTGCAATGATCTGATGTTCAGCTGGATCGAGAATCAAGTTCTGCAAACGCCATCTCTGCATGAGCAAATTAACATTACTGTCACCCAATACAGCTATCTGAACCGTACTCGAAGGATCCGCATCGAAGAGCAATGAGGCGCGCCGATTTGGCTCAAGCAAATACAGAGGTTCTGATGATTCCTCTCGACGCTTGATTTTCACGGCCGCGTCATACGCCAGCTCGATTTGCTGCTCTGGATAAATGCCACGGAATTGGCCATCTGGAGCTGGAAAGCTCACTGTGGTTTGGCTTACTAAGCAAGATCCTTGGAGTTTACTTAGCCTTGGCCAATCTAAATGTAGGACAGCAGCTTGCTGGAGGGTGAACGAAGGATCAACCTCATAAAGTCGAAAACACAGCAAGTCTGGATAGTCCTCGGCTGCGACGGGAAGCTCATGTTCGGTGTATTGATCGAACGTACCGCCTCCGCTGAGCTCGGACTCCGATGTCAGGCGGTATATTGACTCTGGATCATAAGCACCGAATTCCCTCAAAAATTCCCTGTAGCCGTCATGGATACATTGAGTTATCGCCCTCCCCATCTTAACACTCTGTTCCGACTCAAGAACCTGCCCCCGGTCGAGTGAGTACTCAATCCCAAGTGGAGATTCAATATTTGCAACAGCAGTGCCGACTCGCCATAGATCGAGACATATAGTGGACGGTCTCAATGGTGCAAGAAATCCGCATACTGCAGTGGTATATAAACTCGACTGGTGATTGATCCTAGATATAACCGAGGTGTGTTGATTCAGGCGAAACGTGACTTTTCTACTATCCAGACGATACACCAGCCCAATGGCGACATTGACCCCCGGTCGCTCTCCTTGCCAATGGAACGTATGCAGGTCATCTACCTCCATCGCACTCACTTTTGGCCTTAGAAGCTGCGCAGGTGTAACGCCAGGCACCGTCCTTGGGATCTGCTCCACGACCCCGTCAAGAATCACCTCGATAGGCACTGCTGCAGACACGAGAAGACCTCGGCACTGTTCGAACACGTCGTCGATAACAAGGTCCTCATTCAAGGACAGAGCTACGGAGGTGCCGGGCCTCATCGGGCATTCTCGGAAAACTGTGTAGTCCTTGAGTTCGGCCAAAGAAACTTCGAACTCAAGTCCGACGCCTTTAGCATTCCCACCCTCGAAAGCTAAAGACCGAATATCCGCTTTAGTCGCGATCGTGAATACCGACCAGAAACCTACTCCGAAACGTGCGATTGGGGCATACGATTTTGTTGCGTAAGCAGGCTCTTTAGCTCTGCTGCTTGCTACGCTCAGGAAGTGGTTGAGGATAGTCCGGAGCGACATTCCGCAGCCATTATCGACGACGGTGACCATGTGCTTCGTACGATCAAACTTGACCTTGACCTGCGGTTGGTATTCATCAGCAGGACTGGAGTGGTGCATTCGGAACCGACACGCCTCGACCGCGTTCTGAATCAACTCGCGAATGGGCGCACCCACCGACCTACGCCAGACCGCGTTCGACGCCACCAAGTCGATCACCGCACGCTTACTCATTCGGACGCCCAGGCGTTCGAACGTTGCACCCGGCAAGTCCAGTCTCCGCACAAATGGCTCAGGCCGAATCCTCAGCCGAGAGATTTTCGACTGTCGATCAATATCGCAGTAACCGCGAATCCAACCTTCCATGTCGTCGAAGGTGCGGTGTGCCAGCGCAAGCACGTCGCCGTCGTCGAACGTACCACTGACGACCACTTGGCCATCATCAGAAACTGCCAAGCTGTCACGAATACAGTCGTGCTTTCTATTTTCACGGAAAGAGATTGCTGCTGCATAGCCGGAGGTCTGGCGGGCCAGATCGACCACACCATCCAGAACACGCGTATCGCTAAATTCGATGGCATCGGCGCTACACAAAATGGCCGCAAGCTGCCGAACATCTAAAACACGATCTTCCGCAGCGAACGGCTTCCGTAGGTTTGCTTCCAGCTCCGAGACGCTCAAGTTATGCGACTTCATGATCCAGTCCAGTGCAGCGACCAGATTCTCAGGAACCCCCATTGCCAGGGCATTTTGGTGGATGTACGTACCCCCACGCTTGGAGTGTTCGCGACGCAGGTAGTTTGTCAATGGAACGCTAGTCTTCCAATCATGCTCTGGAAGGTTCAATGTCGCTCTGAGTGTGGCCTCCTCACCTGGAAGCACAGTCATGCCAAGGTCATGGGCATAGGCTGCTGCAATGAGGAGAAAAAGCTCTGGTGCACCAAGCGACTGACTTGACCCCATTTCCAGACAACCAGCCTGTAGAACATCTTCCAGGCGCCGGACAACTTGGAATCCGTGATGAGCATCGTGGCGGGTATACAGAGGAAAATGCTGAACCGTCGTTGCGAGGATAGGTGCGATCATCTGTACAAAACGGATGGCTCGGTCTGCATACTCCAAGCTTTGCGCCACAAGATGTGAGAAGACTCTTGTACTTTTTAGTTCTTCGACGGGATCTCTCACTAGCACGGACACCTCCTCGTTTAATTCATGCCTTGCCTAATATCGCAAATTGGCCAGTGAGAGCTGCTCCTTACACATCAACCAACTCGTGATGGTGAGAAAACTAAAGGGCCATTATCGGGGGCCGTGTGAGTCGCCTCGGGTTTCCTAGACATATTTGGAGCGTCTGCTTTTTGCCGCTAGCCCCCCTAGAAAGGCCGGCCATTCCTTCAAGACGGTCTGACATCTCTAATTCAAACTCAAGATACCAGCATGTACTCGGGCTCAATCGATAGCCAGATTATGGACATCATCGACCGGGAACAGGCCAAGTTCTGCAATAGCAGCATGCGCAGCCGCCGGATCGTCTGCGAAGAAAACCACAGCCAGATCTTTTCGGGCGCGTGAGCAGCATACATACAGCAGACGCCGTGTGCGGTCGAAAGTTGTCTCGTTGCCCTCACGCAGGTTGGTCCGGTCCGTATCGGACGGCGGCGTGATGCCGAAGAGCTTCCCGTATGAGAACTGGTTGTGGCGGCCCTCTTCGTCATCGAGAACTGTCAGGACTCGGCTGAACTCGGCTCCCTTGACCCCCTGATGCGTCTCGAAGGGCGACTGCTCCTCAATGTAGGTCCGGTAGCCCCATAGCTCCTTCATCGGAGTGTGAAGCAGCTTTTGCAAAGCTGCTGCGTCGCCGGGGTCCGTAGGTGAAATGGATGGGTCGTATTCGGCCATCGCAGCCAGAAGGCGATCATCCAGCCTAAACATCCTGCCATCCCGAAGATGCCTCAGTGCTTCGAACGCAGCGACGGTAGAGGTCGCGTTGCATGACTCGGCGAGGGCATTCACCCGCTCGTCCAGCTCCTTGAGGATCGCCGGCAACGCGTTCGCGCGTGCGTGCTCGCGCTGAAGTGCAGGAGCGAAGCGACGCAACAGATTCATCGCCTCGAACTGATCGTCAGTTCCTTTGGCCAACACGAGCGGCATCAGAAACTTCAGGAAGGGCTGTACCGACCAATGCGAGCCATCATCGAACCCATCCTTCAGCCCTTCAGATGTTTTGTCGTGGAAGGCCTCGTAGAGACTGCCAAAGCCCAGACGACTGGCGGCCATGCGGTGCGCGATCACCAACACTTTGACATCGGCTTCCAGCTCATCGCTAAGCCAGAGGGGGTCGGCATGTCGATCAGCTAGCCATTGACGAGCAGCGGCCAACCGCTCGCTCCGGTCATCTTTGGGAACAATGAGAAGTTTTGCTGTGCCCTGAACGGGCTTTCGCTCTTCTCCAACGAGTTCAGTCTTACCGCCTGTCTGGGTCAGACCGTCGCCGCCGGCTCTGATGTTATTGATGACGTTCAGGACTGCCACAGGGCACCGGAAGTTTTCCGGCTTTTCGATGGTCTTCCATCCGGAGAGAGGTTCAATCGCACCAGCGCCAGCTGTATAGATTTTCTGCATTGGATCGCCAATGAAGCCGAGGCAAAACTTTGAACCCAGAGTTTCCGAAATTGCCTTCAGCGCCTCAACCACATCGGGAGCAGTGTCCTGGCTTTCGTCCACGAAAACGAACGGGAATTTCTGGCCGACGACCTTAGCGATGAGAGGTTGAGTACGGATGAGCTCAGTGGACAGTCTGATCACGTCATCATGCCCCAAGATCCCTTTCGGGTAGTCACTCCCAACACCGTAGGTGAAACGGTCAACAGAGACGATCTTTAGCTTCTGTTCGCGGTAGCGCTCGATGTCCGCCGCAGCCTGAACCCGCGTCTTTTCCTGCGTCCGGTTGGTGAAGGCTGCGATCTTCGCTTCCGTGGCAGCGATCTTCTGATCGAGCCGGCGTTCTACCCAGCTCGCGATGTCTGTCTGAAAAGGCTTGAGGGCAGCCCAGAGAAAACTATGAATGGTCGAAACGTGGAAGAGCGTGTCGTTCCCGACGTCGCCCCAAATCTCACCGACAGCAACCTCCGTGTAGGTGATGCAGGCAATCTTCTTTGCCCGTTGGCGTAGGTAGGGCCCGCGTGTTTTTCGTAGGTGATCTAGTGCCTTGACGATCGAAGTGGTTTTCCCCGAACCCGCGCCCGAGACCATGACGAAGCCCGTCGAAGCGTCAGCGTCAAGAAGTGCCCGAAGCTCGATATCAGCCAGCGTATCCGGCTTGCCCGCCCGGCTCGTCATTTCTCAGCCTCAACAGCACTGAGGGCTGCTTCAGGAGCAGGCTCTAGAGTCGCAGTCGCGCGCCCGATCGTGTCGTCACTGATCGCGACATGCGTCGTGAGCCAATCGAGGCCCTCCTGGATATAGGCTGGAACAACCCAGCCTGCATCGCTGCTAGCAAGAAGCCCTAGCGCGAAGTTCGTCTTCTTGAAGCTTTCACCCTTCACCCGCTTGTGGATTTTCGCGGCAAGCTCTTCGAGCGACATCGTGGACGATTTGGACCAGCGAAGCCCGACCTCGTGATGCTCCTTCTTTTGGCACCAGACTAGATTTTCATATGCGAACGCCTCCTCAAGCGTACGACTCTTGAGCTCGAGCGTATCCTTGCCCCATGTTGCATTCACGGGGCCCTGATAGGCGACCATCACATGCGCGCCGCCATCCGCCGTGGGAGCTTGAAGTCTGTCGCCAGCCGGTGCAGCCAGGAGTTCATCGACCAATGACTTGCCCGGAAGCCATTGCCGCAGGGTCTGATTTGCCGTGACTGCGCCGGGCGTGCTGGCGGGACATTTCGACTTTGGCTTGGGCTTTTTCTCAGCTTGTGCGTCTTGCTCCCCATCGTCGTCCTCTTCTTCAGCATCGTCCAACACTTGTGCCGCTTCGGCGGCCGCGCCATCTCCTGCTGTCGTTTCTTCTTCCTTCTTCGACGATGCTGGGTGCACGCTGTCGAGGTCGGTCACGATCAGTGTCGGTAGTCCGAGAAACTCGATCAGCTTGCGGAATCGGTAGGCAAAAGCGCCGCCCACTTCAAGGATGCTCAGATAGGCCGAGCTGAGCCTCTTGGCACCCTGCTCAATCATCAGCGGCAGGACAAGACGCTCAACGTTTCCTTCAACCAGAATGGCCGCATCCGCGAAGAAGAGGTCGCAATGCGTCAGCTTCATGTAACGCTGGAGGAAATCTCGGTCGAACTCGTTTTGATCGTAAAAGGCCGAGAGGTTGAAAATGGCTGAGCTCTGCTTCGCGCCGGTCTCCGGCGAGCGTCGAAAGTAGCGGATCGGCTGGAAGCCGCGCTCATAAAGAATGTGCGGCGAGTGTGTCGTGATCACAAATTGCGTCGCATAACCGTCATCACCCGTGGGGGAAATCAGGTCAGTGAGCTTGCGCACGAATGCCTGCTGGAGCTGGGCATGCATATGCGCCTCCGGCTCTTCGATGAAAATGAGGTGGATCGGCTGTCGCTTATCTTCCTCCCCCTCCTCGGTGGTGGACCAGGCCGAATGAAGGTCTAGGAGTTCAACGCCCATATAGATGAGGTTCTTGAACCCAAGCCCGTTATAGCTGTCAGGGAGCGCGAGAGCTTCACCTTCGGCAGTCGCCTCTTCGAGGAGGTAGTGAACTTTCGCCTGCTGGTCGCCCATGAGGCGCTCCAGCTTGAGCGCCGCGCGGATCTCAAGGGTGGGGTTTGCCAGGCCCGGATAGCCAAGCTTGCGGAGCGACTTGAATGTGTCGCTGAATACGTCAGCAAAGTGTTTGGTGAGCTGGTCCTCGGAGAGCGCAAGGGCTCCCAGCGCGTTGTGATCTTCTTCCCGTTGTTTCTGATTACGGGTGTAGAACCGGCTCAGCCGTTTCGAGAGGTCTTCCGTTCTTGCCTGAGCGCTCCCGTCGCTCAGGTGGCGCTGCGCGCTAAGGAAGTCGACTTTGATCAGCGAGTTGATAACGGTGTGTCCGGATCGCTCAGCATCACCGATAATCTCTTTGGGCGTATAGGCCGCGGCGGCAGTTTCCGCCTTGAGCTGCGCCTCATCCAGAATGAAGTAGCGCAGGCCATATTCGTTCTTCAGCTCTCGGGAGAGATAGTCACGCATGTTGCGCGGCCAAGGCTTGTAATCCTGCCCGTCTTTTTCCTTGGTCTTCGCAAACTTGGCTGCTTCGGCCGCCTTCGCCCTGAAATTCACTAGGGTCTGCGCGGCATCCTTGGCCGCGAATTCGATCCGAAGTCCAACCAGCGATCCTTCCCAGGCGGCGCGGGGCAGCAGCTCGACCACTCGGTAGAGATTGTCTGCGTCTACGCTGATCCAGACATCAAGAGATATGGCCGGAAATTTGACCTTCGCGTCAGCTGCGTCTTCGGCTGAAAAGCTCTCGAAGTCAGCCCAGCAGCCCGCGCAAAAGTCGTGAACCGTGAACTTTTCCTTACCACCCGAAAGGAAAAGCTCAATCGCGTGAGTGGCTGAAGTCTTTCCACTGTTATTGGCCCCGACGAAGATCGTCAGGTCATTGGCGAAATCGATGCGTGCGGCCTTCAATCTCCGGAAATTTTTGAAGGTGAGAGAATGTACATGCATCTTATTCATTGCCTCCCTGCAGCATGATTGAAACTCCTTCAGACTATCGCATAACTAGCTCACAGAGACATAGTGAGCAGAAGGGAGCATTCGTGGGATAGCTTTGGCTGGGCCACCTAGCTTCTGCTTTGTCAGGGAAAATGAATGTCTACTTTTGGCCGCTTGCTGCCGGCCGCGACCAGCAGCTTCGGGCTTTCTACGCCACAGCAATTCGATTCGAAAAAATTTCAGCTCTATATCACTGCAATGACATACCCACCATGGAGGCCTTCCAGCCATGTCATTGCAGTGTCCTCGCTGTAACTCCCCCCAAATTGCATCCCTGCATCCCGCCATGAAGATCGGAGCCCTCGTCGGCACCGTCGGTGGCGCAGCACGTGGTGCATCCGCCGCTCTTGCTGGCGGGCAAACCGGTGCAGCAGTAGGCGCCATCGCAGGCCCGCTAGGCGTCACCCTCGGCTCGTTGTCCGGCGCCATTCTAGGCGGCCTGGCCGGCGGTGTCGGCGGTTGTGCGCTCGGGGCCCAACTCGGCGACCAGTTGGATCGTCACGTGCTCGCCAACAACCTCTGCCAGGTCTGCGGCCATCGCTTCAACCTGCCGACCTGATCGGCTTCGTTCATCTCCCCCTTCTCTTTCATCCCTTCCGCCGGTGCTGCGCGTTGCGCAGCGCTTTATGCCGGCTATTGCTCACAGGAAACGCATCATGGCTCATCTCATCGAACAAATGGCGTATGTCGGCGAAGCCCCCTGGCATGGCCTGGGTAGCCGCCTCTCCCCAAAACAACCGCTGGAAGTCTGGCAACGTGAAGCGGGCATGGACTGGCAGATCCAGGAAAGCCCCGTCCACTTCAAAGCCGACGCGGTCGGCCACCTGGGCAGCATCCATTCCTTTCCCGAACAGAAGGTGCTCTACCGCTCCGACACCAAAGCGCCACTTTCGGTGGTCTCCCAGCGCTACCAGGTGGTGCAGCCGCGGGACGTGCTGGAGTTCTACCGCGATCTCACCCAGGTCTCTGGCTACGAGCTGGAAACCGCTGGCGTACTCAAGGGAGGCCGCAAGTTCTGGGCGCTGGCGCGCACCGGACAGAACACCTCGCTGAAGGGCAACGACCTGGTCAACGGCTACCTGCTGCTGGCCACCTCCTGCGACGGTACCCTGGCTACCACGGCCACGCCGACCACCGTGCGGGTGGTGTGCAACAACACCCTGACCATCGCCGTCGACGGTGCTACCCGGGCGATCAAGGTGCCGCATAACACCCGCTTCGACGCTCAGGCCGTGAAGAAGCAACTGGGCATCGCCGTCTCGCAATGGGACGAGTTCATGTACCGCATGCGCCACCTGGCCGAGCGCAAGGTGCAGTGGCACGAAGCGATGGGCTACTTCATGCAGGTGCTCTGCGATGCCCAGCCCAACAACCCGTTGCCGGATGCCCTACCGAACGAGCGCGCGCTACGTCGGGTGCAAAGCCTATACGAAGGCCGCGGTCGTGGCTCGCAGTTGGAAGCCGCCAATGGCACTGCCTGGGGCCTGCTCAATGCCGTCACCGAGTACGTCGACCATGAGCGCCGTGCCCGTAGCAATGAGTATCGCATGGACTCGGCGTGGTTCGGTCAAGGGGCAGTGATCAAGCAACGCGCCCTGGATACGGCCCTGCAGTTGGTGGCCTGACGGCCGTTCCCTCCTCTCGTTATCCCTCTTTGCCCAACCGATTCTGCGACGACAGCGGTAGCTCGCCGATACCGCAGCGTTGGGCGTTCTCTTCCGCCCGCCGGGGTTCCGCTCCTATGGAGTGGGCTCCGGTATTTCCTTGGAGGCCTCTCTCATGGGCTGGCTGTTCTCATCCCGTACCCGGGCAGAGCTGATCCGGGACCTGACTCAACCTGAAGACCAGGCTCGCGCCCGCGTTCACGTCATTGCCCACACCCTGCGGGGCAATGTGCTGTGGTCGGTCACCGAAGTCACGGCGAAAACCGAAGGCGTTCACCCAGACCTCGCTCCCGGCGAGTCCATGCGCTACATCCGCTGTGATCTGCTGCAACGCCGTGGCGGTGAGTGGGGGTACAAAGCCATGGACGAGTCCATGGCGCCGTACTACTACAGCTGCCCGCTGCGCTATCTCGACATGGCCAAGGAACTCTCGCCCGGCTGGCGCGAGAAGGTTCGTGCTCATCATGCACGGCGACGTCAGTCGGCGACCGCTACAGCCGGTGCTGTAGCCCGGTAAGTGGGAGAGAGCCCAGCCCCGCCTGGATGCGCTCCTCCCGTTAATGGCCTGACGGCCACCCACTCCCTCACTCGATGCCCGACTGGCTTTGCCGGCCGGGCATTTTTATGTCCGGAGAAAATCCTCATGACTCATGCCCATCCCACGCCCAGTAGGCCACGGCAGCGCCCTGCCCTGCGTCTGGTCGGCACCAAGGATCTGTCTCGTGACGACTGGCTGGCGGTACGCAAGCACGGTATCGGCAGTTCGGACGCGGCGGCCGCGGTCGGCCTCAATCCCTACAAGTCGCAGTTGGAGCTGTGGCTGGAGAAGACCGGCCGCGATGCCGGGCTGCCCAAGAGCGATCCGAACGACGAGGAAAGCCCGACCTATTGGGGCAACATCCTCGAGCCCATCGTCGCTAACCACTATGCCCACCGCACCGGTAACCGGGTGCGACGGATCAATGCCGTGCTGCAGCACCCCGACCCGAAACTGGATTGGATGCTGGCCAATATCGACCGCGAGGTGATCGGCGCCAGCGACGTCCAGATCCTCGAATGCAAGACCGCCGGCATCAACGGCGCGCGCCTGTGGAAGGAAGGCGTGCCGGTGTACGTGCAGTTGCAGGTGATGCACCAGTTGGCGGTCACCGGTAAACAGGCGGCCGACGTGGCCGTATTGCTCGGCGGCCAGCACCTGGAGATCCATCGCATCGAGCGCGACGACGAGCTCATCGCCCGGTTGATCGAGTTGGAACGCGACTTCTGGGACTACGTGCAACGCGATACGCCACCGCCGGCGGATGGCTCCGACTCGGCGGAGCAGGCCCTGCGCTGCCTGTACCCGGAGGACCAGGGTCACACCCTGGACTTCACCCAGGATCCGCGGTTGTCGGCCACCTTCGATGAGCTGCAGGCAGTGCGCGCCAGCCTGGAGATTCAGGGCAAGCGCGAGGCCGAGCTGAAGCAACAACTGCAGCAGGCCATGGGCGATGCCAGCCGAGCGCTATTCGCCAACGGCGCGGTGTCCTGGCGCAAAGCCAAGGACAGCGTGGTGCTCGATGTGCCGCGGCTGCTCAAGGAAAAGCCCTACCTGCTGGCGCGCTACCCCACCACCAAGGTCGGTAGCCGCCGCTTCCTGATCACCTGATTTCGCTTCCCTCTTGACCACCTCGGCGTCTCCCCTGCGCCGGGGTGGTCTTTTTTATTCATCCACTGGAGAACCACCATGCTCAAAGGCTTGGCCATTACCCCGCCGGTGCTCGGACGGATTTCCATCGGCAAGGTCGTCGAGAAGAACGGCAAGCGCCTGCCGGAGAAGGACGACCAATTCACCCTCACCTCACAGGTCCAGCTGCGGGACGGCTGGTTGGCCCATCCCCTGGACGAGGAGCTGCGCAAAGCGCAGGGCGGTAAGATCCGCAGCATTCCGATCCGCCTGCTCTTCAACGCGCCGGAGCTGAATTTCCGAGCCGAGTACTGCCTGTTCGATCGGCAATCCGGACGGCCGCTATGTGTCGGCAACGGCGAGACCTGCAAGCGTCGCAGCCAGGACGGCATCGCCTCGCTGCCCTGCCCTTCGCCAGACGGCTGTCCACTGGCCAAGGGTGGTGCCTGCAAACCCTACGGTCGCCTCAACGTCGCCATCGGCGATGAGGATCCGCTAGGGAGCTTCGTGTTCCGCACCACCGGCTTCAACAGCATCCGCACCCTGGCGGCCCGGCTGCAGTATCTGCAGGCGATCTCCGGCAACCGCCTGGCGTGCCTGCCGCTAGAGCTACGTCTGCGCGGCAAGTCCACCCGACAGAGCCACGGCTCACCGATCTTCTACGTCGACATCACGGTGCGCAGTGGGCTGTCGATGGAAGAAGCACTGCTGCAGGCGCGGGAACTCGATGAAGCACGCCAGGCCTCTGGCTTCGACCAAGTGGCGCTGGACGCGACAGCGCGGCTGGGATTTGCCAATGGTGCCTTCGAAGACAGTGATGAGGAGACCGGTGCCATCGCCGAGGAGTTTTTCCCGGAGCCGACCCTCGAGTCGCCACCTTCGGCCGCTCCTGTAGCGGAACCACCCACCACACCGAAACCCACCCTGTCGACACTGCTGAAAGCCCGCGCCGAAGCTCGTGCCCAACACGCCGCGGAGTGACATCCGCGGCATTCCCCACCACTCAACCTACGAGGAGGATCGCGCCATGAACCTGGTGCGTTTCATTGGTTTGCTGTTCGTGTTTATCGGCGTGCTGGCCAGCTGTGCGGTGGCTGTTGCGCTGCTGGTACTCATGCTGCGCTTTTGGCCATTACTCGTGAGCATCGGGCTCGCCCTACTGCTGTTTCAACGCTTCATTTGCTGGAGTGGTGTCCGCCTTAAGCAAGATACCTGAGACGGCATAGACAGGAGCCCGACGAGCGCCTGTCTATGCCATTCCCGTCACGGCATTGCTGAGGGCATACACCGCTAATAGGCATCAACGCTGAAGCCCAATAGTCCAACCCCTGCTTTGATCACTTCACCTTCTGAACAAGCTCCTCAAGAGCCGTGAGGATGTGCACTTGGGCCGCTTGATCAAGACGATGGAATTTCAGAAGCAACTCAGCCTCGCTGTCATGCTTGGCGTAGAAAAACGCGGCAGGAAGGCCCAGCTCATCAGCTAAACGCTCAACTAAATCCAAGTCGGGCACCCGCTTGCCCAACTCGTAACGATTCATGCGCGCGCTAGCTGATGCTGGGTCAATCCCAATCTGAATCCCCAACTGCTCCTGGGACAGCCCCGCCCGCAGCCGAGCCTCTTTGATCCGCTTGGATAACGTGGACATGGCGCTCTTCAAATATTTGAAGAGCGAAATCGTCCAGCGTTAGGCTTAACCAAATACTACCGATTTGGTAGTGTTGCACAGGAATCCACATGAGAAGCGTGCCATGCACCTTCTCCCAAGCCCTATATCAACATTTATGAGCAGAAGGAGCCTGCAATGCAGGACGCAAACACCCCCCTCGAAAACTCTTGGTTCTACGAAGAGAAAGGCGAACGCAAAGGCAGTTTCGACCAGCAACAGATCATCGCCCTGATCCACAGCGGCAAGCTGACCTATGGATCGATGGTCTGGAGGAAAGGAATGCCAGGGTGGGCACAGATCGAACAGACCGAACTGCGCCCACACCTGGAAGAGGTATCGCCACCGCCTCTGACCGGTACTGGTGTGAACAACAAGATCGTCTGGCTACTGGCGTTCGCACCAGTCATTGGCTACTTGCTGGAATCCTTCGTCGCCGGCTTGTTCGGCGCGACGGAAGCCCAATGGGAACGTGCCATGGCGGACAACCGCTACTGGTACGTCACGCTGGCGCTAAACATCGCCCTGTCGGTGCTCGACTCCAAACGGCTCAAGCAGGCCGGACACGATGTCAGCCGTTTCAAAGGCTGGGTGTTCGTGGTGCCGGTCTACCTGTACCAGCGCGCCAAGCTCCTGGACCAGAACCTCGCCTACTTCATTACTTGGATCGTGTGCTTCTTCATCAGCATCGGTGCCCACCAGGCCTAAACCTCATTCACGAGAGAGATTTCCCATGAAAAAGATCAGAGCGCTCGCGCTGCTGTCCAGCTTTGCCATGTGCGTTGTGGCCGCCGACACCGTACTTGCCGGCACCTACGAGTGGACTCGCGGCTATGCCCAAGGCGTAGAAGAACACTTCGTCGATGACGGCAATGGCAATGAGTTGAACATCGCCTGTCCGGGCGATGGTGAAGGCGCAGTCAGCGCCTACGCCACGATTGCCGGCAGGCAGTATTCATCCAACGACGACATAGGCTTCGATGTAATCGTCGATGGCACGACCTACAGCAACCCCTTCTTTACCGACTGCCATGTCTGCGGTGCCAACTTCCCAGGTTTTTGGGCGGCGCTGCGCAAGGCCAACAATCTGCAAGTGAGTGCGGAGGGCAAGACGGTGAAGCTACCCACAAAGAATCTGTCGCAGGTTCTCCTTCCCCTGAACAGCAAGAAAAACCTCTGCCGCTCCGCTTGGTAACACACACCGATCTACGAGAGGCGCCCTGACGCCCTTGTGGATTACCCCGGGAAGCCACGAGCACTTTTCACAGGATCATTTGATGAAGAAGTACCTGACTCTCATGTGTATGGCGGTGGCCATTTCCGGCTGCAATTCGGAACCGCCCGTTTCGGTTGAACTGGGCAGGAACCCTTACTGGGGTGGTCCACAACTACATATCACGGCCAAGCAAGACACCGTCACGATCAACGACATAAAAATCAACCGAGGCAATTGCAAAGCCAATATCCATGAGCATCTGCCATACAAGATTCCCTTTGGCGAGGTTTTGAAGGCCGACGCACCTTCCTGCCAAAAGGTGGTTGAAGTCTCCATTTCCACCAGCGAGGGCGATTACGACTTCAGTTTCGACAGCTAGTCCCTAGCCTTCCCCATTCCCACTCGGAACCTCCAACTCCGCCCACGGCCATCGCTTGGCCGTGGGCGGAGCGGGAACCTTTTTGTTTTTTGAAAACAGGAGAAGCACTGCAAGAACACCCCAAACAGAAACCACTGCCCACACACTTTCAAGGACCTGAACCCATGACACCGACATACCGTAAAACCCTGCTCGCCCTGGCCATTTCCGCCAGTACCCTTCCCCTCGCCGCCCAGGCACTGACGCTGACCAACAGCGGCATGAATAGCGAAGGCAATACCTATACCGACAGCACCGAAGTCACCGGCAGCTTCAGCAACCAGAACGTGCAGCCCATTCGCTTCTACAGCGACACCTTCAACCACGACCTGGTGATCAACGCCCAGGTACAGGCCACCGGCGATGACCTCAATGGTGTCGACCTGTCCTTCGCCGGGAACGATGACAATCCCTCTTCGATCGGCGCGCCGACAGAAGTCTTCGGCAACCTGCAGAACAAGGGCAGCATTTCGGTGAACGGCGCCGGCGTCACCGGCCTGCTGATCGATCCCGCGGTTATCCACGGCAACCTGGTCAATGAAGGCACCTGCAGGTGGCCGGCGGTGTGCTCGACGGTGATGGCATCCGCGGCCTCAAGTTCGCCGGCCAATCCGAGCTGCAGGGTGATTTGGTCAACGCTGCGAGCGGCAAGATCCTCGCCGATGGCCAGGAAGCCACGGGCATCCAGCTCAAGGGCGGCAGCATCGGCGGCAAGCTGATCAACAACGGCCTGATCCAGGTCAGCGGTACCGAATCGACGGGCGTTCTCGCCACCTATGACGATGACATGGGTAGTCCGGATCGAGTAGACCTCGGCGGGATCGAGAACCATGGCAGCATCGTGGCCAGTGGCGACGATGCAACCGCGTTGCGTCTCGACGGTGTGAGCTTTGCCAGCGCGCCAGTGCAGGTCCTCAACACCGGCACCATCCAGGCTGACGATGCCGCCATCGAGGTCGGTGCCTTCGACATCGACGGCGCGAATGCCAGCAACACGCTGGTCATCCAGAACAGCGGCAACCTGGTTTCCAAGGACGAGGCCATCGATGCCTCCCAGGCCAGTGGCGGCGTGCATCTGGTGTGGAATGCCGGCAGCATCACCGGCAACCTGATCGACCTGTCCAATATCGAAGTGAACGGCGACGTGACCTTCAATGGCGCCGACGCCAGTACCGATGGCGCGAACATCCGCCTGAAGGACGCCGGTTGGCTGGATGTCGGCAGCGATGCGGGCAACATGCCGGCGCACCTGGAATTCGCTCAGCCGCACACCACTATCCAGGGCAACCTGGACGTGGCGGGCAACTCGTCGCTGGGGCTCAACCTGAGTTCGGCCACGGATCCGAACAAGGCCGTGGTCGCGGTCTCCGGTACCGCAGAGTTCGCCAAGGGCTCGCAGATCCAGTTGGCGGCCCAGGGCAATGACTTCAAAGCCCAGGGCACGACCTACACCCTGATCCAGGCCGGTACCCTGCAGGATGATGGGGTGAGCGTGACCAGCCGCTCGGCCCTGCTGAACGTCGACACCGTCAGCCGCGGCGACAACCAAATCCTGGCCAAGGTCAGCACCAAGGGCCAGGACGAAGTCGGCGAAGTTATCGGCCAGATCGGTGGCTCGGCCAACGCGCAACGTGCGGGCGCGGCCTTCAGCCAGGTGGTGACCGGGCTGGCGCAGAGCAATCCCAACGATCCGGTGTTCCAGGCCTATGTGAATGCCTCGCAGGATCCGGTGGCACTGAAGAAGCTGACGGAACAGTTGGCACCCGAGGTGAACGGTGGTGCGACCCAAGCCGCCACCAGTGGGCAAACTCTGGTGAGCAACGTCACCGGCAATCGCACCAGCAGCCTACGCGGTGCATCCTCGGGAGATGTCCTGCAGAACACCGGTGTCTGGGCCCAGGCGTTGTACAGCGATGCCAACCAGGACCTGCGTGACGGCGTAGCCGGCTTCAACGCCTACAGCCGCGGCATCGCCATCGGCGCCGATGGCAAGCTCACCGACCAGTTGACCCTGGGCGTGGCCTACAGCTTCCTGCACACCAGCGTGAACAGCGACAACGGCAACACCACCGATGTCGATGGCAATGCCCTCACCCTGTACGGCGGCTTCGAACAGGGCAACTACTTCGTCGACGCCAACCTGAGCTATGGCCTCAACGACAACGAGAGCAAGCGCCGCATCGCCGGCACCACGGCCAAGAGCGACTACGACAGCCAGGTGCTGGGGGCCAACATCGTCGGTGGCTACACCTATCACCTGAATGATCGGTTCCTGGTCGAGCCGCGCCTGGCCGCACGCTATGCGCGTGTCGATATCGATGGCTACCACGAGAAAGGTTCGTCAGCAGCACTCAAGGTGGATAGCCAACGCTACGAAGTGGCGGAACTCGGTGCTGGCGTGCGTGTAGCCGGTGATTTCCAGGTCGGCAACGGCAACCTGCAGCCGCAGGCCAAGCTGATGGCCTACCATGATTTCGCCGCGGACGAAGCCCAGAGCACCTCGACCTTTGTGCTGGGTGGCACGCCCTTCGTGAGCCAGGGCGCCAAGGCCGTGCGTAATAGCTACGAAGCGGGTGTGGGTGCGGACTACCATCTAGGAGCGGTCACGGTTGGTGTCAGCTACGACTACACCGGCAAGACCGATTTCAACGCCGACACCTTCACCGCCAAGGTTCGTTACGACTTCTGATGAGCCACTACCTTTCCGGCCCACCTCTGTGGGCCGGTTTTCTTCGAACTCTCCCCGCGCTGCTGCTCAGCGCCCTCCTCGTCGGCTGCCAGTCGCCCCGCGAGGCGCTGCAGCAGTTGGCTGATGAGCATGGGCGACAACTGGAGATACTGCCGGGGCAGCCGTTCCCATTGGCCATGCTTCCACCGCAGAGCACCACGAAAGCCACTCGTTTACGCGTCTACCTGGAAGGTGATGGCCACGCCTGGGCGACGGCGACACAACCCAGCCTGGATCCGAGTCCGCAGAATCTGTTGGTGGCGCAGTTATCGGTAGATGATCCGACGCCGAATGCCTACCTAGCACGACCTTGCCAGTTCGTCACCACACCGGCCTGTGAACCCTCGCTCTGGACCAATCGGCGATTTTCCCAGGAAGTCGTCACCAGACTTAGTCAGGCCTTGGACCAGTTGAAGCAGCGCTATGGCAATCGGGAATTCGAGCTGGTGGGGTATTCGGGAGGTGCAGCGCTGGCGCTTCTGCTGGCAGCCCAGCGGGAGGATGTGGCGCAGGTACAGACCGTTGCTGGCAACCTCAGCCCGCGGCTTTGGGCGCAAATGAAAGAGCTCTCGCCCCTCAATGGTTCGCTGGATCCGTTGGACTATCGAGATCAACTGGCAGCAATACCACAGCGACACCTGGTGGGAGACGCAGACGACGTTGTCCCCACATCGCTGGCCAACGCCTATCTGGTACGGCTACACCCATACGCCTGCAGTCAGGTTGTACTCTCACCTGCGCCAGATCACCAGCAGGGCTGGGAGGCTGTCTGGAAAACATGGCGAGATAAGCCGTTGAGCTGCGAGAGTAATTAAATCTATTCGCAAGCTTCCGGTGAATAGAATCCGTCCTTAGCAAACGCCACCAGCCAGCGGCTGCTTCCAGCCGTCAATTAAACTGGTCAACGCAACAGCGTGATTAAAATGCTTGGCGGGACTCAAGTTACCACTTGCCCAACACCTAGTCTGTTGTTAGCTTAATCAAGCGCAAGGTAGGCGCATCCCACCCGTCGTCGGAAAGCTGGAAACGGCACTACCTGCAACAACTCAAGCCTACGGCCATGAATCTTTTCGAGGCCCCAAGCAGCGGAGACGGGTGACGTATGCGAAAAAGGGGCGGAGAGAAGACATGGGTCATTCCCCCTACTCAGTTCAGCCATCCACCCTTGACGGCATCAAGCGTCGTGCCAAGGATATTCGCAAACAAAACCAGATTAGCCATTTCGATGCGCTGGAACTAGCTGCTCAGCAAGCCGGCTTCCAGAACTTCCAGCACGCGCGGCACGTCATCGAGCAAAACGTACTTCCACTCCCCCTCAACCGCAGCTACCCCGTCTACCTCTCAGCCTACTGGCGTGACACCTCAACCAAGCCGTCGAAAGCGGGACTCGAAATCATTAGGATCGAACTTCCACAACCGCTGCTTGCGTTCCTGCAGAAGAACCAAATTGGTCGGACTCGCAACCTGCACGGATTCTTCCTCGAGAGCGATGACCATCTTGAAATGCGCTCGGACAATGAGTCGCAGACGTGGGCCCGCGAGCAACTATACAAGGCAGCGCTCACCCTGCAGTTCATCGAAGCCACTGGCTTACGCCCGGTCACCAATCAACGTCAGCGTAATGCCATGGAGCACATGCACGCGCTCCCGAACAACGATCACGACTCCGAGTGGGTAAACTCCTCGGGCGACTGGATTTATCTGGATGAGCCCTATGAGCATGCCAAGAAGCAACCTGAATTGGACCGCCGTGAAGCCTGACTAAAGGCTCATGGGTTATACGGGACATGGCCAGCATGGAACGGACTCTACTTTCCTGGCCAAGCGCTCCCCCATTTTGCCGCGGCTGATCCAGTGCTTCTTCTGCAAGTAAAGCAGGCAGTCGAGGCATTGCCCCCACTGATAGAAGGAAACTGGCTGCTACGGCCCTGGATCACTGAACAATATTGGTCACAGTTCATCAGCCCAGCTAGGGCCGCCTCTGGTAAGAAACGTAAACCTCGCGCCGGCACAATCTATGGCTGGAGCAAAAACGCGACTCAGTACCGGAGCATGATTGGTCATGGCGCCATATGGCGTCCAGATCGTCCCATGACCATAGATAACCACCGAGCAGTAGGTGATGAGCTTAAGCGCCTGGCTTCGTCCCAGACGCCTGACAGAGCTCATAAGAATATCGAAGCCATCAGAGCAGGGCTCGAAAACTGGCTGTTTGCAGAAGCTTCTCGCGACAACCGTAATCTCACTAATAACCAACTCAATATCTATTACAGTGGTGAAGCGGTAAAAGGTTATCGAACAGCGGAAGAGAAGCTTGCTGCTCTTGATCAGGTCCGCACGATCCTGACCGGCTCTTATCCCGACAGCAAACCACTGCGCGACATACTTAAGCGACTGACTACCGCCCGCTCCGCGGTGATAAAGAACCTCGCCCGTTAGTGCACCACGCAAAGAAGGCTATGCGTCTCCTTAGTTCAGGCAATACTAAGGAGCTTTGAAGTTAAAAGCAGCCAGTGACCATGGTTCGTCTTAATCAGACGAACCATGGTCAATTATCGAGCAGAAGCGATCACACGATTAACGCTGTCCTCTCTTTTGCTCTTTCGATACCCCATATTGCTGCATCTGGGCGGATGGGTGCATGGCCACTTTTCATCACGTCCACTGCGCCTTTTCGCGCCCAGGTCGTCAGAGCGGCACGGTCAGCTTCAGCCAGTAGGCACTCCCTTCTGGGCGGTTGCGCACGTCGCTCTCCTCCTGCCACTTGGCCGTGAGGAACCAGCCGGAGGCGCTGCTGTACTTGATCGACGGGCCTATGGCGAAGGCCCTGCCCTTGCTGTCCTCGACGTGCTCGCCGGACTGGCGGTCGTCGGTCACCTGGCGGTACAGGTAGCCGCCCAACCCCAGCACCCAGCCATTGCCCATGCCCCAGCCGAAGGCGTAGTCGGCGTGAGCTTCCTGCCCAGAGCGGTAGTCGGTGGACGGGTTGCGCGCGTTGAAGTCGTACATCAGCTTCAGGTCCAGGTTGGGCCCGGCAGGGTCGACGTAGCTGAACGCTGCCACCGGCTCGGCGGCCCAGTAGTTGCGCCCGATGTTGGCCTGGCGGTCGCGCTCGTAGCTGCCGGTCGGGGCGATGATGTCCAGCGCGTAGACGGCGTGGAACCTGTCGCTGTAGTGGTAGCCCAGGGCCGGGCCGAAGATCATGTCGCCCAGGCCGCGGCGGTGGTCCTTGGTGCCGTTGACCGTCACGCTCAGGTCGACCAGCGGGGCGATGGCCTGGAACGCCAGGTCGCCGCCCAGCACCTGCAGCTCGGTCACCCGGACCAGGCGCGGGGCGACGACGTTGGCGCGCAGGCGGAAGTCCAGCGGCAGGGCGTGCCCGTCGTTGCCCATCAGGTCGTTGGCCGCATAGTGCTGGGCATACACCTGGGCGTACCAGCCCGGCGGCGGCAGCGCGCCGGACATGTAGTTCTCCGCCCCCATGGGGTAGGACGAGCCGCCGCCCTCGGTGGCCCAGCACGCCGGCGCGGCGCTTCCCAGGGCGATCGACAGCAGCAGCACGGCGGATCGGTTGTTGTCGTACATGGCGAATCCTTTTTTCGGGACGAACGCGCGCCCACGCGCCAACCGGCGACGGCGGGCCGCAGCGTTCAGGGAAGGTCGGGAAGAGGTGCGGAATCAGCGGCGGCGCAGCGGCCAGAAGTCGAGGAACTGGCTGAACACCACCAGCAGCGGGAAGGTCATCGCCAGCAGCGCCGAGGCCAGCCAGAACTCCCGGGCGTAGCCGGGCGCGCCGGCGCTCATGGGCCCGCTGATCCAGGGCGCCGCAGCCCAGTACAGCCAGGGCAGCAGCGCCCCCGCCAGCACGGCGATGCCCAGTTGCAGCGCGCCCCGCAGCGGCTGCGGCGAGCCGGCGAACAGCTGACCCTCGAACATCAGCAGCGGCACCAGCGCGCCGAACAGCAGGGCGATGGCGCCATGCACCATGAAGCGCACCGGCTCTATGCCCAGCCAGCGGGTTCCCACGCCGTAGAGCACGGCGCTGAGCAGCAGCACCAACGCGCTACGGGCCAGCCCCGCCCACGGCTGCCGGGCCAGCAGCGGGAAGCGCGACAGCGGCCAGAACTCCAGCAACACGCAGGCAAACAGCACGCTGACGGTGGTCACCGCGAAGGCCAGCATGTCGAACGCCGGCACCCAGCCGTGCGGGTCAAGGCTGGCGCGGTAGAAGGGCGCGCCGGCCAGCGCCGAGAAGTCGAACAGCCAGGTGAACAGCCGGTAGCCGAGCAGGTAGGCCAGCAGCAGCGTGCCCAGCCCCAGCGCCAGCGGATGACGCAGCACCGCCGCGAGCGGCCAGCAGTCCCAGGCGATCACCATCCAGAAGGTCAGCAGCACGCAGAAGATCACGTACATCAGGGTGAAGGGTGTCGGCGGGCCGACCTGCTGCGCCTGGGTGACGAACACCAGCAGCGCGATCAGCGCGGCGCCGGCCAGCGTCAATCCGACCTGCGCAAGCCCCCGCAGCGGCTGCCTCAGCAACAGCAGCCAACCCGGGTACTGGTTGCGCCAGAGCATCGACAGGACGATCTCCACCGGCACCCCGCAGACCACGAAGAAAGTCACCCAGGTAGCGAACGTCTCGCCGCTGAAGCAGCCGATCAGCGCCAGTGACGCCAGCATCACCGCGGCCAGCCCGAGCAGCCCGAGCCACGGCTGGCGGCCCGCCGCCAGGGCAGGCGCGGGGGTTGGTACTACAGCCACATCAATATTGTTCTTGTTGTTCATGTGCGTGCTTCCCGTTGGCCTCAACCGGCCTTCTGCAACAGGTCCAGGGCGACGTCGACGATCATGTCCTCCTGTCCGCCCACCATGCGCCGCCGACCCAGCTCGACGAGGATGTCGAGGGTCTTCAGGCCGTACCTCGCCGAGGCCGCCTCGGCATGCCGCAGGAAGCTCGAATAGACCCCGGCATAGCCCAGCCCGAGGGTCTCGCGGTCGACCCGCACCGGGCGGTCCTGCAGCGGCCGGACGATGTCGTCGGCGGCGTCCATCAGCGTGTAGAGATCGGTGCCGTGGTTCCAGCCGAGGCGGTCGGCGGCAGCGATGAACACCTCCAGCGGCGCATTGCCGGCGCCCGCGCCCATCCCCGCGAGGCTGGCGTCGATGCGGTCGCAGCCCTCCTCCACGGCGACGATGGAATTCGCCACGCCGAGGCTGAGGTTGTGGTGCGCGTGCATGCCGGTCTGGGTCTCGGGCGCGAGCACTGCCTTGAACGCGCGCATGCGCTCGCGCACGTCCTGCATGCTCATCGCTCCGCCGGAGTCGGCCATGTAGATGCAGGTGGCGCCGTAGCTCTCCATCAGCTTCGCCTGCTGCGCGAGCCCCTCGGGGCTCTGCATGTGGCTCATCATCAGGAAGCCGACGGTGTCCATGCCCAGCTTGCGGGCGTACTCGATGTGCTGCCGCGACACGTCCGCCTCGGTGCAGTGGGTGGCCACCCGCACCACGCGGGCCCCGGCGTCGTAGGCGGCCTTGAGGTCATGCACGGTGCCGATGCCGGGCAGCAGCAGGGTGGCGATCCGCGCGTGGCCGACGACCCCGGCGACCGCCTCGATGTACTCCAGGTCGCTGTGCCGGCCGAAGCCGTAGTTGAAGCTGGAGCCCTGCAGGCCGTCGCCATGGGCCACCTCGATGGAGTCGACGCGCGCGGCGTCCAGGGCGCGGGCGATGTCCCGCGCCTGCTCCAGGCTGTACTGGTGGCGGATGGCGTGGCTGCCGTCGCGCAGGGTCACGTCGGAGATGTAGAGTTTCTTGCTCATGGGTTCACTCCCGCGGCTCGCGCCCGGCTCAGGTCATGACGGTGAGGAAGCGCTCGTTGAGCACCCGGCTGTGGTAGAAGATCGCCTTGCCCAGGTCCTTCTCCAGCCAGGTCACCGGCTTCTGGTCCGGGTAGTGGAAGTCGCCGCCGGCGAACACCTCGTTGCGGTTCCCCGAGGGGTCGAAGAAATACATGCTCTGGCCGTGGGTGATGCCGTGGCGGGTCGGGCCGACGTCCAGCGAGGTGTCGGTCATCGACAGCAGGTCGCCGGCGCGCAGCAGGGCTTCCCAGGTATCGAGCAGGAAGGCGGCGTGGTGGAAGGCGCCGACATTGCCGTCGTCGACGAAGGCGATGTCGTGGGCCTTGATCGACAGCGACAGCCAGTCGGCGACGCTGCGGCCCTCCTCGTTGACGATCTGCTCGGTGAGGTGGAAGCCGAGGACGTCGCAGAACAGCTCGCGGGTCTGCAGCAGGTCGCCGCCATGCAGCTGGCAATGGTCGAAGCTCATCGCGCGCATGCCGCGCAGGCCGCGCGGCCAGGCCTCGGGGTTGACCTCGCGAACGCCCCAGCGGCCGGTGTACTCCTTCTCCGCGTAGAGTTCGATCCAGTGCCCGGTGGGCGCCAGGAAGCGCACCCGGCGGCCGCAGAAGTCCAGCTCGCCGGCGGGAATGTGCTCCACCTGGCAGCCGAAGGCGACCAGGTCGCGGGACAGCCGCGCCAGGGTCGGCTCGTCGATCACCTTGAAGCCGGTGAAGTCCATACCCGGCTCGGCGGCCTCGACCAGGACCACGGAGAACCGCTCGGTCTCGGTCCAGCCCTTGAGGTAGACCCGGCCCTGGGCGTCCTGGTGGGTCTGGATGAGCCCGACGAGCTCGACGTAATGCTTGAGCGCCTGCTGCATGTCCATCACGCGGATCTGTACGTGGCCGGGGCGCAGAACACCTTTTCTCATGTCGTCACCTTGCTTGTTGTAGTTGTTTTGGCTGGGTCAGGAGGCTGACTCAGGGTCGTCTTGCAATGGGTTCCAGGATACGTTCGACCTCCAGGTCGGAGTGCGGGTAGAGCCGGCAAGCCAGGGCCAGGCCGAGTTCGCGCTCGGCCGGCGTGACCCGCCGCGCGCTCATCGGGCCGCAGCGGAACTCGCCGCGCAGCACCCGCACCTTGCACACGCCACACCCGCCGTTGCGGCAGCCAACGGCGATGGCGGTGCAGCGCGCGGCCTCCATG
Source organism: Pseudomonas sp. M1 (assembly GCF_022760135.1). Taxonomy (NCBI): domain Bacteria; kingdom Pseudomonadati; phylum Pseudomonadota; class Gammaproteobacteria; order Pseudomonadales; family Pseudomonadaceae; genus Pseudomonas; species Pseudomonas sp. M1. The sequence goes on along the minus strand of NZ_CP094343.1, from coordinate 2,504,580 downwards.
GCCTGCAGCAGCGAAACTCCCTCCGCCACCTCGAACTGCGCGCCGCTGACCCGCTCGCGGACGCGCGGCTTCATCCCTGCGCCGCCTCGGCCAGCCGTTCGGCGCAGGCCAGCGCGGCCGAGGTCATGATGTCGAGGTTGCCGGCATAGGCCGGCAGGTAGTGCGCCGCACCCTCGACCTCAAGGAACACCGAGACCTTCAGGCCCTTGCGCGGCCCCAGGCCGGGCACGTTGAGCGGCGTCTCGACGTCCTCGAACTGCACCTGCTGCTTCAGCCGGTAGCCGGGCACGTAGTCGCGCACCCGCGCCACCATGGCCTCGACGCTGGCGGCGATGTCCGCCCGCGCCGCCGGCTCGCAGAGCACGAAGACGCTGTCGCGCATGATCGGCGGCGGCTCGGCCGGGTTGAGGATGATGATCGCCTTGCCGCGCTCGGCGCCGCCCAGCTGCTCGATGGCGCGGCTGGTGGTCTCGGTGAATTCGTCGATGTTGGCACGGGTGCCCGGCCCGGCCGAGCGGCTGGCGATGGCCGCGACTATCTCGGCGTAGTGCACTGGGGTGACCTGGGCGATCGCCTTGACGATGGGGATGGTCGCCTGGCCGCCGCAGGTGACCATGTTGAGGTTGCGCGCGGCCAGCTCGGCATCCAGGTTGATCGCCGGGATCACGTAGGGGCCGATGGCCGCCGGGGTCAGGTCGATGACCTGCACGCCCCGGGCCTGCAGCAGTTCGTCGTGGCGGACATGGGCCTGCGCCGAGGTGGCGTCGAAGACGATGCCGATGTCCTCGAAGCCGGGCAGCGCCAGCAGCCCCTCGATGCCGCCATCAGTGGTCGGCACGCCCAGCCGGCGGGCGCGGGCCAGGCCGTCGGAAGCCGGGTCGATGCCGACCATGGCGGCCATTTCCAGGTGCCGGCCCTGGCGCAGGACCTTGATCATCAGGTCGGTGCCGATGTTGCCCGAGCCGATGATCGCCACCTTGCGGCGTGATGTTGTCGCGTTCATGGGATCTCCCGTCATTGTGCTTGTAAGCGATCCATTGCGCGGCCCGGCGCTAGCGGCCGCGCTGCTTGGCGGTCTGCCCGGCGATGCCGAAGTCGGTGTTGGGCACCTCGTTGATGATCACCCGCACCGACTCGATGGGCGCGCCCAGGGTCTCCACCGCGGCCCAGGACAGGGCCTCGATCAGGCGGGCCTTCTGTTCCTCGCTGCGGCCGGCGATGAGATGGACTTGCAGGATTGGCATGCTGTTCTCCGGGTCGCGTTCAGACGAAGCGCATGGACACGCTGCCCAGGTGCTGGAAGCGTACGTTGACGTTGTCGCCGGCCTGGACGGCGACCGCCTCGGTCACCCCGCCGGTGAGGATCAGGGTGCCGGCGGGGATTTCCCGCCCGCACGCGCCGAGCATGTTGGCGAGCATCGCCACGCTCTGCGCCGGGTGCCCCAGCACCGCGGCGGCGGAGGCCGTGGCGACGATGCGGCCGTTGCGCTCCATGACCACCCCGAGGTGCTTCAGGTCCAGCGCAGAGGGGCGCTGCTGGCGCCCGCCGAGCACGTAGCGCGCCGACGAGGTGTTGTCGGCGATCACGCTCTTGAGGTCGAAGCGGAAGTTCTCGTAGCGCGAGTCGATCACCTCCACCGCCGGCAGCACGAAGTCGGTGGCCGCCAGCACGGCGCCGACGTGGCAGCCCGGCCCGGAGAGAGGACGGCAGGTGACGAAGGCGATCTCCGCCTCGACCTTCGGGTGGATCAGCCCGCGGGTGTCGATCTCGCCGCCGTCGGGCACCGCGCCGTAGTCGGTGACGAAGCCGTGGATCGGCTCGACCACGCCCATCTGGCGCATCTTCGCGTGGGAGGTCAGGCCCATCTTCAGGCCGGCGATGCGCACGCCGCGCGCCTGCTTCAGTTCGCGGATCGCGTCCTGGATGGCGTAGGCGTCGTCCCAGTCCATGTCCGGGAAGTCGTCGGTGATCTTGTGCACGGCGCGCACGTCGCGCTCCGCGCCGTCCAGGTGCAGGGCCAGTTCTTCGATGGTGCTCGGGTCCAGTGCCATTTCGCTTCGCTCCGCTCAGGTGAATCGCACGCTGGCGGAGCCGATGCCGCCGAGGCTGATGCGCAGGTTGTCGCCGGCCTTGACCGCGACCATGGCCGACAGGGCCCCGGAGAGGATCACCTCGCCGGCCCTCAGCGGCACGCCGAGGCGCCCGAGGGTATTGGCCAGCCACGCCACGGCATTGGCCGGGTGGCCCAGCGCCGCGGCGCCGGCGCCGGTGCCGGCGATCTCGCCGTTGCGCTCCAGTGTCATGCCGACCAGGGCCAGGTCGAGGTCGCGCGGGTCGACCGCGGCGTCGCCGAGCACGAAGAGCGCCGAGGACGCGTTGTCGGCCACGGTGTCCTGGATGCGGATCTGCCAGTCGCGGATGCGCGAGTCGACGATCTCGAAGCACGGCATGACGTACTCGGTGGCGCGCAGCACGTCGGCGACGCTGAGGCCGGGGCCGCACAGGTCGTCCTTGAGCACGAAGGCGATCTCGCCCTCGGCCTTGGGCGCGATCAGCGAGGACACCGGGATGGCCTCGCCGTCGGCGCGCAGCATGGCCGAGGTGAGGTGACCGAAGTCCGGCTGGTCCACCTTCAGCTGTTCCATCACCACCTGGCTGGTAACGCCGATCTTCTTGCCGATGACGCGCTCGCCGTCCTCGCGCTGGCGGCGTGCAAGCACGCCCAGCTGCAGTTCGTAGGCCTGCTGCAAGGTCAGCTGCGGATGACGTTCGGTAAGCGGGGCGATGGCCCGGTTGTCCTTGAGCGCGCGGTACAGTTCGTCGCTCAGTTGTTCGAGGGGAATCGACTGCATGGCATGCCTGCCCTGTTGTGCTTGTGTGTGGCATCAAGGTAGGGCCAGGCAACGATGCAGTCCAATACTGTATAATCAACGAATAATGACTTTTATGCATCGTTGCCGACAAAAGGAGCCATCCGGTGGAAATCAGGCAGCTACGCTACTTCGTCGCCGTGGCCGAGGAACTCAACTTCAACCGCGCCGCCGAGCGCCTGTACATCTCGCAATCAGCCTTGAGCCGGCAGATCCAGCAGCTGGAGGAAAACCTCTCGGCGGTCCTGCTGGAGCGCAACTCCAAGCGCGTGGCGCTCACCGTCGCCGGCGAGTCCTTCTACCACCACGCCCTGCGCATCCTTGGCGAGCTGCAGTTCGCCGCCGAGGAGTCGAAGCTGCTCTCCGCCGGGCAACGCGGCAGCCTGGCCATCGGCATATTCGGCTCATCGATCCTGGACCTGGTGCCACAGGTGCTCAAGCGGTTCACCAGCGCCCACCCCGAGGTGCGGGTCGCCCTGCACCCGATGGACAAGGACGCGCAGATCCAGGCCCTGCGCGAACGCCGCCTGACCATCGGCTTCAATCGGCTGGTTCCCGCGGAGCCGGACATCGAACAGGAAGAGGTGCGCCAGGAGCCGCTGATGCTAGCCCTGGGAGAAGGCCATCGGCTGGCGCAGCGGGAAAGCATCGACCTGCAGGAAATCCTCGAAGAGCCCCTGATCCTCTACCCACGCGGCGTGCGCGGCAGCTTGGTGGTGCAGATTCGGCAGATGTTCGAGCGCTACGGGGCCCAGCCGGTGGTGGCACACGAGGTCACCGACGTCACCACCAGCATCGCCCTGGTCGGTGGCGGCATGGGCCTGAGCATCGTGCCGCGGGCAGCAGTCAACCTGCGCCTGCCGGGGGTGATCTACCGCCCGCTGAATTGCCGCGGCGACTCGACCATCGAACTGATCTGCCTGTACCGCAAGGGTGATCAGTCGCCGGTACTGCGCAGCTTCCTGGAGGTGCTCCGCGAATTCAGGGATGAAGCCGGGCTCGACGGGTAAGGCCGGCCGGCGACTTCGGATAAACCACGAAGCCGCTGACAGGCCTGGCGCAGTCAAGCGCATGGCGCCCATCCAGCCGTGATGGAATAATCCAGCGGCGCTGAAGGCCACTATGCCTGCGCTCCTTCATCAACAAGAGGATCGTGAATTGATCGTAGATCCCAAATGGCAGCACTTCATCAAGGTCGCCAAGCTCGGTAGCCTGACCCAGGCCGCCGTCGCCCTGGACGTACCGCAGTCGATGATCAGCCGGCATATCTCGCAGCTGGAGATGGCCTGCGGCGTGCGCCTGTTCAACCGCACCGGACGCGGCGTCACCCTAACCGAGTTCGGCCGCCAGCTACTGCCGCGCATCGAGGCGCTGACCGACGAGGCCGAGGAAATCACCGACGTGATCCGCACTTCCGGCGGCGTGCCCATCGGCGAGGTTCGGGTGGGGCTGCTGCCCTCCTCCGTGGCGCAGCTGGCCGGGCCGCTGTACACACTGGTGCGCGAGCGCTTCCCGCGCATCAAGCTGCACTTCAGCGAAGGCAGCAGCACGCACCTGGAAGAACTCATCAACGAAGGCCGCATCGACATGGCTGTCCTGTTGCGTGAGGGCGATGCCTCGAGCATCGAGGAGTCGGTGCTCGTACAACCCAAGCTGATGCTGGTGGGCCGCGCCAGCGACCCAGCCGTGGCGCAAGCGACCATCGAGCTCGAGGCGGTGCAGCACCTGCCGCTGGTGCTGCCGAGCCGGCCCCACCCGTTGCGCCTGCGCCTGGAAAAATTGTCCAAGTCCCACGACATGCACTTCGAGTGCTCGGTGGAAGCCGACTCCATACGCCTGCAATGGGAAATGGTCGCCGCCGGCGCCGGCTACGCCATCACCTCGGGGATGTTCGAGCATATCGACGATCCGCGCTTCGCCGCGGCGCGCATCATCAAGCCGGAACTGCTGCGCAGCGTGGTGCTGGCCAGCTCGCTGCGCCGGCCCAGCACCCTGGCCACGCGCACGGTGCAGAAGCTCATCGAGCAGGAAGCCCCGCTGCTGCTGAAAAACCGCGGCTGACGGCATGGGTCTCGCTGAGCTCCCCCCCTCCTACGTGGAGCACGACCGCAGGATGGCGTTGAGCGCAGCGAGACCCATCGATTTCAGCGGCTGAGCACTGCGCGGTTGAGCAGGCCCTGGTCGGCGACCACGGTCTGCCCGGTCATGATGCGGTTGTGCCGCGAGGCGAGGAAGGCGTACAGCGGACCATGGTCCTCCGGGGTCGGCAATTCCTGCAGCAGGCTCAGCGAGCGGAACATCGCCAGGAAGGCGTCCTTCGGAATGTCCGACTGTTTCTGCCCGTCCAGCCCCAATGCGCTCGGCCCACCCAACTGGCTGTTGGCGATGCCCGCCGGGGCCACGCCATTGACGCGCACATGCGGTGCCAGTTCGAAGGCCAGTTGGCCCACCAGGCTACGCACCGCGCCCTTGCTCGCCGTATAGGCCAGGCCGCCGCCATCCGCAGCGTAGGCCGCAGTGGAGGTGGTCAGCACCATGGCGCCCTGGCTGGCCTTGAGGTCGTCGAGGAAGACTCGCGCGGACAGCGCGTAACCCTTCACGTTGACCCGCAGGACTTCGTCGAATAGCGCATCCAGGCGCTCCTCCGGCGTCTCCGCCAACGGCAGCTTGCCATCGAAGATGCCCTGGCAGCCGATCAGCGCATCGAGCCGGCCATGGCGCTCCAGCACCTGCGCGCGGCAGCGACGCAGGTCGTCGAGGCGGCTGACGTCGCCCTGCACCACCAGCACCGCCTGGCCGAACTCCTCGCGCAACGCCTGCACCTTGTCCGGGGAAATCTCGAAGATCGCCAGCCGCGCACCTTCCGCCAGGCAGTACCGGGCCACGCCCAGGCCCAGGCCGGAACCGCCGCCGGTGACCAGCACCACGTGGTCGTCAAGCATTCGCATATGAGACATCCTCAGATGGGTTGCGCCAGGGCATGGAAGGATTCGTGCATGATCCGCGCGTGCTCCTGCTTGTCGCCGCCGCCGATCTCGATCTCGCCGAGCCGCGCGGAGTTCTCCACCACCAACCGGCAGCGCTCCCAGCGGCGCTGCTGGAAGGCCGCCAGGGCACCCTCCAGGCTGGTGCCACACGCCAGTTCCTCGGCCAGGACGATGGCGTCCTCGATGCCGATGCAGGCGCCGGAAGCCAGGTGCGGCGTGGTGGCATGCACGGTGTCGCCGATCAATACCACCCGCCCACGGTACCAAGGCTGCGGCACCAGCAAGCCCTCCAGTGGGCGGAACACCACCAGCGAATGCTCGTTGAGCTGGCTGGCCGCGTGGCGTACCTCCGGCGCGTCGAAACGCTCCAGCAGGCCGCGCAGCAGCGGCAGGAAGCGCTCCGGCGGCACGTAGTCATTCAGCGGGCGATCCTCGTTGACGAACAGGTACATCTCCTGCTGCGAGACAGGGTTGAGCCCGACCTTGAGGTTCGGGCCGACCCACAGCAGCGTGTGGGTAATGTGCTGTGGGCGTGGCAGCACCGCTCGCCATACGCCCTGGCCGCTGTAGCGGGGCCTGGGCGCCTCGGGGATGAGGCGCTCGCGCATCGTCGAGTAGAGGCCGTCGGCGCCGATCACCAGATCGTAGCGATGCTGTCTGCCGTCGCTGAAATCCACCTCCACGCCATTGGCATCCTGGCGCAGGTCGAGCACGGTACAGCCCAGGCGTACGCTTGTGCCGCTGGCACGGGTGGCATCGGCGAGTATCTTCGCCAGCACCGGGCGCATCACGGCGCCGCTGCCAGGCACGTCGTCACCGGCAATGCGCGGGGTAGGCACCTGGGTCAGCAGGTTGCCAGCGGCGTCGAACACGTCCAGGCCATCGCAAGCGTAGCCTTCGGCCAGGAAGCGCTCGAGCACGCCGAGGGTGCCAAAGGCGCGCAGGGTCGGCCCACCGATGCTGATGCCGGCGCCGTAGTTGCGCCAGTCCGGGTCGATTTCCACCAGGTCCACGGCGATGCCGCGCTTGCGCAGTTCGATGGCCGCCGACATGCCGGAAAAGCCACCACCTACTACCAGGACACTGCGAACGAGAGTCGTCATTGCGGTTCCCCAGGTCCACGGGCGCTTCCCGTGGCCATGCGTTGTTGTTGTCGATTCGAGGTGCGGGCCGAGCGTACGGCCTCGCTGCAGGGTAACGGCGAACGCCGCCACATTCAGCACCGTCGCCGGCAACTCAGCTTTCTGTTTTCCGCACAGCGGACGTCCAGCCATGCATTCCCCGGATAGCAGCCATGCCGCCTATCGGCTATCTCCGGCGCCGGGCGCTTCGTACCCTGCGCGACAGTCAGAGGAGCCATCGCATGAACAGACTGCCCACATTCCATTACCTGGTCGAGGGGCCTGAAGGCGCGCCCTGGCTGACCTTCATTCCCGGCATCGGCAACGACGCGAGTTTCTGGGAGGAGCAGGCGCACGTCCTGGCCAGTCGCTTCCGCGTGCTGCGTTTCGATCCCTGGGGCCACGGCCGCAGCCCGCAACCACCGGAGGCCTGCCGCTTCGCCGACATTCTCGCCGGCATCGTTCAGCTATGGGACGAGCTGGACATCCCACGCTCACACGTGGTGGGCCTGGGCTTCGGCGGTTCGCAGGCCCTGGCCCTGGGCCTGGACCATCCGCGGCGCATCGGGCGCATCGCCGCCTTCTGCTGCCGCCCGCGCCAGCCGGACGATCGGCGCGATTTCTGGCGTGCGCGCTGCCAGGCCGCCCGCGACCAGGGCATCGCCAGGCTGGCGGACGTCACCGTCGACCGCTGGCTGCGCCCGGAATTCCGCCTGGCCCACCCGGAAGTGGACGAGCGCCTGCGGCGGATGATGAAAGCCACCAGCCTGGCTGGCTACCTCGCCTACGTCGAGGCCTTCATCGAGATGGATTTCAGCGCGCGCTTCGCCGAACTGGCGGTGCCGACCCTACTGGTGGCAGCCGAGCACGACCACGGCGGCGGCCCGGTGGAAGCCATGCGCGAGATGGCCGCCTGCAACCCGCACACCCGCCTGGCGGTGCTGGAAGGCGCCGGGCACATCGTCAATCACGAAGCACCTCGACAGGTACAGCGCCTGCTGGACGACTTCTTCGCCGGCTGATGCCAACGCTGCGACACGGAGACAACGACAATGAAAAAAGACGTGGCCATAGTCGGCGCCGGGCACGCGGGCGTGAGCCTGGCCTTCGCCCTGCGCAACCTCGGCTTCGCCGGCAGCCTGGCGCTGCTCAGCGACGAGGCCGACCTGCCCTACCACCGCCCGCCGCTGTCCAAGGCGTTCATGGCCGCCGGCGATGACGCCGAAAGCGAGCGCCGCCTGCAGCTGGAAAGTGCCGAGTTCTATGCCGAAAAAGGCATCGATCTGCTGCTGGACAGCCCGGTCGAGAGCATCGAGCCAGCCAGCCATGGCCTGTTGCTGCGGAACGGCGAACGGCTGGAATACGGCCATCTGGTCCTCGCCACCGGCGCCCGAGCGCGGCGCCTGCCGCTGCCCGGTGCCGAACTGCAGGGCATCCAGACCCTGCGCACCCTGGAGGATGCCCGGCGCATCCGCCAACGCCTGGCCACAAGCCAGCGCGTAGTGGTGGTCGGTGGAGGCTTCATTGGCCTGGAACTGGCGGCCACTGCCGCCGCGCTGGGCAAGCAGGTGACGGTGCTGGAGAACGCCTCGCGGATCATGGAGCGCTCGGTGGCGCCGCTGGTATCCGAGTACGTCGCGCAGCGTCACGCCGGCAAGGGCATCCGCATCGAAACCGGCTGCCGTGTCAGCGCCTTCCGTGGCGACGGCGGCCAGGTATGCGCAGTGCTGGGCGAGAACGGCGAATGGCCGGCGGACCTGGTGATCGTCGGCGCCGGCGCCCAGCCCAACAGCGAGTTGGCCGAGGCCGCCGGCATCGCCTGTGGCAATGGCATCCTCGTCGATGGCCAGATGCGCACTTCGGCACCGGACGTATTCGCCATCGGCGACTGCGCGGCCCACGAGAACCCGTACGCCGGCAACGCGCGCATCCGCCTGGAGTCGATCCAGAACGCCAACGACCAGGCGCGGGTGGTGGCCCAGGTGATCCACGGCGATGCCTGCGCGCGCTATCACACGGTGCCCTGGTTCTGGTCCGACCAGGGCGAGATCAAGCTGCAGATGATTGGCCTCAGCGCCGATCGCACCGACTGCGTAGTGCGCGGTGAGCCGGCCAGTGGCCGTTTCTCGGTGTTCCATTACCGCGGCGACGAGCTGATCGGCGTGGACTCCATCAACCAGCCACTGGACCACATCACGAGCCGCAAGCTGCTCGCCGCCGGCCTCTCGCCGGACAAGGCGGCGGTAGCCAATACCAGTGTGGAACTCAAAAGCCTGCTCGGCTGAGGCCAACCAGGACCCGCACTTCGCGGTAACCACAAGAAGAAACGCCATGCCCCACCCACCTTCGGACCACGGCCGCCGCTAGCCGCTCCGTACCCCGCCGCCGGCGCAGCGGCGGACCTGGTCCCCAGCCCGCCGCGCGCCCGCATCCCTCACCTGCCAGGAAGGATGTTCCGCATGTTCACCCGCGTACTGGGCAATCTGTCGGTGGGCCACAAGCTCACCCTGGGCTTCGGCCTGGTCCTGCTGTCGACCCTGGCGGTGGCCGTCACCGCCTTCCACGCCCTGCAGCAGTTGCAACTGCGCGGCGAGCACATCCGCGAGTTGGGTATCACCCGGGCGCTCATGCAACAGGCCCGGGAAGCCGAGAAGAGCTACGGTCTGGCGCCCTCGTCCGAGACCGCCGGCAGGGTCGGCGCATTGCTCGGCGATCTGGGCACGCGCCTGGCCGGCGACACCCACACCCGGCAGGCGGCCGATGCCTACCGCAAGCAGTTCCACGACTATGTCCAGGCGCGTGAGGACGAACGCGCCGCGCGCCTGCGCATGCAGGCGCTCGCCCAGGCTGCCGGCGAGCGTTTCGCCGCCGTCCTTCTCGACCAGCTCGATGCCCTGGGGCAGTTGGCCGAGCGAGGCCAGGCCGCCGACGAGGAACGCCTGATGCTGCTGGAGCAGGCGGCGATGCTCGCCGACAAGCTGGCCAACCTGCGCGACAGCGAATTGCACTTCAGCTTCGACGGCAACGCCCGCGCCCGCGACGACTGGGAAACCCGGCTGACCGAAATGTTTACCTACCTCGACAGCCTCGCTCGCCAGCTGCGAGGCACCGAGGGCGACACCCTGGGCCAGGCACGCCAGGCCCTGGAGGAGTACCGCCAGGCCTTCCTCGGCTTCGTCGCCAGCCGACAGCGCGCCGCCGTATCCCAAGCCGAAATGGCCCGCGCCGCCGACCAGGTGAGCACCCAGCTCAGTGCCGCCAGCACCGAACAGGAAGCTGCCTGGAGCGCGCTCAACCAGCGCGTCATGCGTCTGCTGGCGGGCATTCTGGCGCTGGCCCTGGTCATCGGCGTGGGCGCCATCGCCCTGATCCGCCAGTTGATCCTGCAACCGCTGCGACAGGTGGTACAGGCGACTCAGCGCATCGCCAGGGGTGACCTGGGCGCACAGCTGGGCGCTGGCGGCCGGCGCGACGAGCTGGGGCAGCTGCTGGATAGCAGCGCCACCATGCTCGTCAACCTGCGTGATCTGGTAGGCCGCATCGGCCGTGGTGTGGGCCAGCTCAACAGTGTCTCCGGCAGCGTGGTACAGGTGGCCGAGGGCACCCGCCAGCAGGTCGACCGGCAGAACCACGAGACCGAGCAGGCCGCCACCGCCATGCGCCAGATGACCGGCAGCGCCCAGGAGGTGGCGCGTTATGCGAGCGATACCTTCAGCGCCGTGCGACAGGCCAGTGAAGCAGCACGCCAGGGCGACGAGCTGATGGGCCAGGCTACCGCGCGCATCGAACGGTTGGCAGGCGAAATGGAGGGCTGCGCCGAGGCCATGCAGCACCTGCTGGAAGAAAGCGAAGGCGTCGGCCGGGTACTGCAGGTGATCGACACCCTGGCCGAGCAGACCAACCTGCTGGCGCTCAACGCCGCCATCGAGGCGGCGCGGGCCGGCGAGCACGGCCGGGGTTTCGCGGTAGTGGCCGACGAGGTGCGCAACCTGGCGCAACGTACCCAGGTTTCCACCGAGGAGATCGCCGCCATGTTGGCGCGCCTGCGCGAGGTCAGCGAACGTGCCGCCACGCGCCTGCTCGACAGCCGCACGCTGACCCACGGCAGTGTCGAATTGGCCGCGCAGACGTCCCAGGCGCTACGCGCAATCGCCACAGCGGTGACCACGGTTGAACGCATGAACGAGCAGATAGCCGCCGCTGCCGAGCAGCAGAGCCAGGTGGCCGAAGAGGTCGGACGGAACATGGAGCGGGTGCGCGGCATCGCCGGGCAGAGCCGCGCGGCGGGCAGCGAGCTGGAAGGCTCGGTGCGCGAACTGGCAAGAGTGGGCGAAGATCTGAACGCGGCGGTGGCGGGGTTCAGCGGCAGCGCTGGATAACCTCGCCGCAACGCCGGGCGGAACTGCCACGTCGTAGGATGGTGTTGAGCGAAGCGATACGCCCGATGGGTATCGCAGGCTCAACCCATCCTACGAAGAGCGCCACGGCGCAGCCGGCAAGACCGCGCCCCAACCTTGCTCCGGAGTGGCTCAAACGCGCCGGCCGATCAGCACCGCCAGCAGGCCGGCGCTAAAGATCAGCCAGGCCACCGGCGCCACGCCGCCGTTGTAGAACAGGTTGAGCAACACCCCGGCCAGCATGCCGAAGCCGAACACGCCGCTGTTGAGGATGGCCGATGCCTTGCCGGCGCGGCGGCCCTGTTCGGCCATGGCCAGCGCGGTGGCGTTGGGGTTGACGAAGCCTACGCTGCACACCGCCAGGAAGAAGCCCGGCAGCACCAGCCACAACGTGCTCGCTGCCAGTTGCGCGTCGATCAGCAGCAGCACACCGCCCAGCAGCGGCAACCATAGCGCCGGGCGCAGGATGCGTACCGGATCCAGGCTGCGCAGCAACGCACGGTTCAGTTGCCCCATCAGCATCACACCGACGGCATTGGCGCCGAAGAAGTAGCCGAAGTGACTGGCCGATATGCCGTGGATATCCATCAGTACGAAAGGCGAGCCGACGATGTAGGTGAACATCGCGCCCATCACCAGGGCCTGGGTCAGCGCCAGGGTCATGAAGCGTCCGCTGACGAGCAGTTCGCCGTAGTCGCGCAGTACCCCGGCCAGGCTAGTGTCGCCGGGGTGCTGGCTCGGCACGTCCTGCAGGAAGGCCAGGGCATAGGCGAAGCACAGCACGCCGAACAGAGTCAGGCTGACGAACACGCTGCGCCAGCCGGCCAGCGCCTGCACCCAGCCGCCCAGCAGCGGCGCGATGACCGGCGCGGCGCCCATGATCAGGATCAGCAGCGAGATGTTCTGCGCGCTCTGCCGCATGTCGCAGCGGTCACGGATGATGGCGAAGGTCAGCACCGCCCCGGCACAGCCGCCCAGGCCCTGGAGGAAGCGCCAGCCGATCAGCCCGGCCAGGTGCTCGACCTGGGTGATGGCGGCACCGGCCAGCACGTACAGGGCCAGGCCCACCAGCAGCGGACGCTTGCGTCCGAGCAGGTCGCTCAGCGGGCCGTAGCAGAGCATGCCGATCAACATGCCAATGAAGTAGGAGGAGAAGCTCAGTTCCACCTGGCCGGCAGCCAGGCCGAGCTCCTGGCGAATGGTGCCGAAGGCCGGCAGGTACATGTCGGTGGACAGCGGTGCGATGGCCGCCAGGCTGCCGAGCAGGACCATGAGCGAAGCGGGAACGGGGCGTACGGCGGATGCGGAGTGGTTCAAGGCGGGAACTCCCGGGGCCGGAAAGAAAAAGCCCGCCTCCGGGGCGGGCGTGGAACGGCGACCTGGTGGAGGGCCGCCGGAGGTGATGCATGTGCGTGGCGCGCGAGGCCACGGGCTGTGGCTTTTCGTAGGAACGGATTTATCCGCGATTTCGGCGCTGAAGGCGCTGGGTCCCCGCGTTCGCGGGGATGACGGATGGGGGAAGCGCGCATCCCTTCCCCCGTCACTCCCGCGAACGCGGGAGCCCAGCGACTCCGGCCGCTACCGGCTAGCCAGCAGATCCAGGGCGACGTCGACGATCATGTCTTCCTGGCCGCCGACCATCCGCCGCTTGCCCAGTTCGACGAGGATGTCCACGGCCTTGATGCCGTACTTGGCCGAGGCCACCTCGGCGTGGCGCAGGAAGCTCGAATAGACACCGGCATAGCCGAGCGCGAGGGTTTCGCGATCGACGCGTACCGGGCGGTCCTGCAGCGGGCGCACCAGATCGTCCGCCGCGTCCATCAGCGCATACAGGTCGGTGCCATGGTGCCAACCGAGCTTGTCGGCAGCGGCGATGAACACCTCCAGCGGCGCGTTGCCCGCTCCCGCACCCATGCCCGCCAGGCTGGCATCAATGCGGTTGCAGCCCTCCTCCACCGCGGCGATGGAATTCGCCACACCGAGGCTGAGGTTGTGGTGGGCGTGGATGCCGGTTTCGGTTTCGGGCTTCAGGACCGCTTTCACGGCGCGGAAGCGCGCGCGGATATCGTCCATATTCATCGCGCCGCCGGAATCGACGACGTAGATGCAGGTGGCGCCGTAGCTCTCCATCAGCTTCGCCTGCTGAGCGAGACCTTCGGGTGTCTGCATGTGGCTCATCATCAGGAAGCCGACCGTATCCATGCCCAGCTCGCGGGCGTATTCGATGTGCTGCTTGGAGACATCCGCTTCGGTGCAGTGGGTGGCCACCCTTACGACGCGAGCGCCGGCGTTGTAGGCGTTCTTCAGGTCGTGGATGGTGCCGATACCGGGTAGCAGCAAGGTGGCGATCTTGGCGTGCTTCACCACGTCGGCCGCCGCTTCGATCCACTCCAGATCGGTGTGGGCGCCGAAGCCGTAGTTGAAGGACGAGCCTTGCAGACCATCGCCATGGGCCACTTCGATGGAGTCAACCTTGGCCAGGTCGAGGGCGCTGGCAATCGCGCGCACATCCTCCAGCGAATACTGATGGCGGATGGCGTGCATGCCGTCACGCAGGGTCACGTCGGAGATATAGAGTTTCTGGCTCATGCCGAAGCCCCCATTGCTTGCGCCATGCGCTCGGCAGTAGCCAGCGCGGCGGAGGTCATGATGTCGAGGTTGCCGGCGTAGGCCGGCAGGTAGTGGGCGGCGCCTTCCACTTCGAGGAACACCGAGGTCTTCAGGCCGGAGAAGCGGCCATGGCCAGGAATGTTCAGCTCACAGACTTCGTCGAACTGCACCTTCTGCTTCAGGCGATAGCCGGGGACGTAGGCCTGCACGGCGGCGGCCATTTCCTCGATGCTGGCCTCGACCTTGGCCTGGTCCACGGCTTCAGAAAGGACGTAGACGGTATCGCGCATGATCAGCGGCGGCTCCGCCGGATTCATGATGATGATCGCCTTGCCCTTCGCCGCGCCGCCGATCACCTCGATGGCTTTCGAGGTGGTTTCGGTGAACTCGTCGATATTGGCGCGAGTACCGGGACCGGCCGACTTCGAAGCGATGGAGGCAATGATCTCGGCGTAATGGACCTTGGCCACCCGCGAAACGGCCGCCACCATCGGAATGGTCGCCTGCCCACCGCAGGTCACCATATTCACGTTCAACGCCTGCAGGTGCTGCTCCAGATTGACCACCGGCACGCAATAGGGACCGATTGCGGCCGGGGTCAGGTCGATCACGCGAAGACCGGGCTTGTGGCCCCGCAGAAACGCGTCGTTCTTCACGTGGGCGCCGGCTGAAGTGGCATCGAAGACGAAGTCGATCTCGTTGAAGATCGGCAGGCGGGTCAGGCCCTCGACGCCTTCGTGGGTGGTGGCCACGCCCATTCGTGATGCGCGGGCCAGACCGTCGGAGGCCGGGTCGATACCGACCATGGCGGCCATTTCCAAATGCTGCGCATTGCGCAGGACTTTGATCATCAAATCGGTGCCGATATTGCCGGAACCGATGATGGCGACTTTGCGTTTGCTCATGGGGAACTCCGGCCGCGCGCCTGCTGGCGCGCGGTGTTTGCGAAAAGGATCAGGCCGGCTTGGGGACGCGCACCTTGCGCAGCACGAGGTAGACGCCGACGAAGCCGCTGAGCAGGCCGCTGACGAAACCGCTGATGCCGTTGCCCAGGGCGTTGTCCAGTACGCTTTGCGGGAAGGGCACGAGGAACTGGTTGACCAGGAAGGCCAGCACGGCGGCGATGGCGCCGCCGATCAGCCCGGCGAGGATGGATTCCTTGATTTCGAAGCTCATGCTTGGCACCTCTTGTGGTTCTGGTTGGAAGGCCTCAGACGAAGCGCACCGAGCAGGCGCCGATGCCGCCGATGGACACCCGCAGGTTGTCCCCCACCGCCACCGGGATCATCGGCCCGAGCGAGCCGGAAAGAATCACCTCGCCGGCCTTCAGCCCTACGCCCAGGCGGCCAAGGGTGTTGGCCAGCCAGGCCACGGCCACCGCCGGCGAGCCCATGGTCGCGGCGCCGGCGCCGGTGGCGACGATCTCGCCGTTCTTCTCCAGCACCATGCCGCAGTGGGTCAGGTCCACCTCGCTCAGCGGCACCAGGCGGTCGCTGAGGACGAACACGCCGCAGGAGGCGTTGTCGGCCACGGTGTCCTGGATGCGGATCTTCCAGTCGCGGATGCGCGAGTCGACGATCTCGAAGCAGGCCATCACGCCCTCGGTGGCGCGCAGCACGTCGGCCACGGTCACGCCCGGGCCCTGCAGGTCGTGCTTGAGGACGAAGGCGATCTCGCCCTCGGCCTTCGGCTGGATCAGCCCGGCGGCGGGAATGGCCGCGCCGCCGTTGAAGGTCATGGCATCGGTGAGGATGCCGAAGTCCGGCTGGTCCACACCCAGAAGGCCCATCACCGCCTGGCTGGTCACTCCAATCTTCTTGCCCACCACCCGCTCGCCATCTTCAAGGCGCCGTGTCATCAGCAGTTGCTGGATGGCGTAGGCATCCTCGACGCTCAGTTGCGGATAGCGCGCGGTCAGCGGCTCCACGGCCTCGGCCTGGCGCTGGGCCCGGTACAGCTCGGCGGCGATCTGCTGGTGGATCGGGTTGCTGCTCATGGCGTCCTCCTCAGATGGCTTCGGCGAGCTGGCGCAGGGCGAGCTCGACCACTGCCGTCTGCGCTTCCACCGGTGCCCTCGCCTGCTCCAGCCGGCCCAGTTCCATGGAGCTGTCGGTGACCAGGCGGCAACGCGCCTCGCGGCGGCGCATGAAGCGCTCGAAGGTCTCGGCGATGCTGTGCGAGCCGGCCAGTTCCTCTGCCAGTACCAGGGCATCCTCGATGCCCATGCCGGCACCAGAGGCCAGCTGCGGAGTAGTCGGGTGCGCGCTATCGCCAATCAGCAGCACGCGTCCCTGGTACCAGGGCGCCGGCAGGCTGAAGATTTCCAGCGGGCGGAAGTTGATCGCCGGGTTGTCCTTCTCGCCCAGCGAATCGCGGATCTGCGCGAGGATGCCGCCGTAGCCCTCAAGGCGCCTGGCCAGCTCGCCGTGGAACAGCTGCGGCTCGATGAATACCTGGGGCGTGCGCTCCAGCAGGAACATGTACATGTGCGTGGCCGAGACCGGGGTGAAACCGACCTTGTGCGGGCCGCCGAGGAAATAGGTGCGCCGTTCGACGCTGGCCGGCCGCTCGAGGAACAGGCGCCAGCAGCTCTGCCCGGTGTATTCGGGGCGCGGCGCGTCGGCGAACAGCAGCGCGCGAATGCGCGAGAACACCCCGTCGGAACCCAGCACCAGGTCGTAGCGGCCCTGGCTGCCGTCGCTGAAGGTCACGTCGACGCCGTCGGCATCCTGCTGCAGCGCTTCCACCGTGAGGCCCAGGCGGATGTCGGTGCCGCCGGCGCGCACCTGGCGGGCGAGGATGCCGTGCAGGGTCGGGCGCATGATCCCGCCGCTGCCCTGCACCGGGCAGTCCGCTGGCATCGGCGTGGCCAGCAGGCGCAGCGGCTGGCCCTGGGTGTCGCAGACCTGGATGCCTTCGCCGACGTAGGCCTCCTCGGCCATGTCCGGGTAGACGCCGAGTTGGTACAGGGCGCGCAGGGTCGGCCCGGTGATGGTCAGTCCGGCGCCCAGGGCGCCCCACTGTGGGTTGATGTCGATGACATCGACATCCAGGCCGAGGCGGCGCAGGGTGATGGCGGCGGACATGCCGGCGGTGCCGGCGCCGACGATCAGGGCTTTGCTTGCTGCTAGGGTCATGACGGGTGTTCCTTGTTCTTGTTCGAATGCGGCCGCGTCACGCGGCCGAGAGGAAGTTCGCCACCAGTTGGCAGAAGGCGCTGGCGTGTTCGATCTGGGTCCAGTGGCCGCAACGGCCGAAGACGTGCAGTTGGCTGTCGTCGATCCACCGCAGCAGTGTCTGCGAGGTGGCCAGCGGGATGACCTTGTCGTCGCGCCCGTGGACCATCAGGGTCGGCTGGCGGATACCGCGGATTTCCGTCTCGCCGTGGGCCATGGCGTCCACCCAGCGCTGGCGCGGCGCGGGGAACATGCTCGAATAGGCCTCGTGCACGCCGGCTCGCTTGCTGGCCTCGTAGCGCATGCGCACCAGGTCGTCGCCGACCAGCTTCTGGTCGTAGGCGAAGATGCGCATGATCGCGCGCATGTTGTCTTCGGAGGGCTCGTAGCCCCACACCGCGTCCAGGCCCGGGGTGAGTTCGAAAGGCACACCGACACTACCCATCAGGATCAGCCGACGAACCCGTTCGGGATGATGGATGGCCAGGGCCAGAGCCATGGAGCCGCCGAAGGAGTTGCCGATTACATCGACGCGCTCCAGACCCAAGGCGTCGAGGAAGGCGACCATCTGCTCCAACCACAGCTGGCGGGAGTATTCGATGCCCTCGGGCACCTGGGTATAGCCGAAGCCAGCGAGATCCGGCGCGAGCAGGCGGAACCGCCCCTGCAACTGCTGGATCGGCAGGCGCCAGTTGGCCCAGGCGCTGACGCCAGGGCCGGAGCCGTGCAGCAGCAGTACGGGCTCGCCGCTGCCGACGTCGTGGTAGTTGGTGGTGATGGAGCCGGTGGCGATGCTACGGCCGATCTCCGGGTTCACGGGGCTATTCATCTACTTCTCCCTTCTCAGATACCGTCGCGGCGCCAGACCAGGCGCGCGGTGCGGGCTTGCGGAGTGCCTTCTTCCAGACGCGCACTGAGGGTCAGGGTGCCGTCGGCGTTGACCTCGACGCGACGCTTCTGCGCGCCGCCGCGCCAGTTGGGGAACAGGCTGATGTCGACGTGGTGGGTGATGACGTCGCCATTCACCTCGTAGCGGCCTCCATAGGCGAGCATGCTGTTGTAGGCGCCGGCCTTCTCCGCGTCGCTGGCGTTCCATTGGCCACCGGTCTCGAAGTTCGGCCGCTCGGCGCGGGCGATCATGCAGGCCATGTGGCCGTCGGCGGTGTACTGGATGAAGCCCTCCAGGCCCTCGCCCATGGGCAGCTCGCGGCGGCCATCGTCGAAGAGTTGCTCCCAGGCGAGGATTTCCCATCGTCCGACGGGGTCCAGGGGGGTCATGCGGTTCTCCTGCAGTTGCTCGGTGAGGAAAGCGGCCACCACTTCGTTGTGTTCGGCGGCGCTCTCGAACTGCGCCCAGTGCCCGGTGTCGGCGGCACAGTGGAAACGCCCGTTGCGCACCTGGCGCGCCAGGTGCTCGCCGAGGGCCGGCGGGGTGCGGTTGGCCTCGCCCCAGTAAACCAGGGTGGGCTGGGTTATCTGGCGGGCCAGGGCATCAGTGACGATATACTGGCGAATGCTCTCGCCGGCCAGGTACTCGGCGATGAACCGCTGCTGCACGGCGGCCAGGGCCGGCTGCCGGTAGAGCGCCTGGCGCACCAGCACCGCCTCGTCGGTAAGCCGTTCGGGCTTGGCGAGGATGCGCTCCATGCGGCTGCGCACGTTCTCGAAGCAGGGGTTGCGCAGCACCTCCAGGGAACTGGCCAGGTTGCTCGACCAGTCCGGTTCGACGTAGCCGGGAATGGCGCCGGCATCCGGCGTGTAGCCCATGGTGGTGGTGAGCACCAGCGCCCTCACCCGCCATGGATGACGCAGCGCCAACTGCATGGCCACCCAACCGCCGAGGGATTGGCCCTCGACGAAGGCGCTGGCGACGCCCAGCTGGTCCATGACGTCCACGACCTGGTCCACCAGGCAGGGGATGATCCGCGGGTCATAGCCTTCGGTCTGCGACTTGCCATGCCAGAGGAAGTCCAGGGCTACGACATGGAAACGCCTGGCCAGCTCGGCAATGTTCAGGGCATAGTTCTCGGCATGACCACCCGTGCCATGCAGGAGGAGCAGCAGCGGACCGCTGCCGGCCTCGATGATGCGGGTGCGGTACTTGCCCTGGACCTGGCGCACCTGGCAGTCCAACAGTTCGATCCAGTAGGGGTTCGGAGCGGACACGGAAGGTTTCCTTGTGAACGTGGCATCGAGTCGCTCGCGCCGGGCCATCGGTGGGCCGGCGGAGCGGTCCGGCGCTAGAGCGCCTTTTCCTTGCTGGCCGAGATCGGCCCCTTGAGGGTGCCGTCGGACTTCTCCAGGCCGAAGGTCCACTCGGAGAAGATGTGGGCAATGGCGGCGAAGTCCTGCGGCTCCCACTCGGGGGTGACGATGTCTTCGTCGGCGGCATATTCCCAGGCACCGCCGAACGGGCTCTGGAAGTACCAGAAGCAGGCCGAGGAGATGGTGTGGCGGCCAGGCCCGGCGAAGGTCTTCCAGCCCAGGGAGTCCAGGTGCTGGCCGCCACCGATCACCTCGTGGATGTCACGCACCTTGAAGGCCAGGTGGTTGAAGCGGGTGCCCGGCTGCTTGCCATTCATGAAGAACACGTGGTGGTGGTTGCCGGTGGGCGAGCAGCGCATGAAGATGCCGCGGTTGGCGTAGCGATCGGAAACGATGAAGCCCAGGCGCTGGATATAGAACTGCACGGCCTGGCCGGCATCGTCGACGCCAATGGCCACGTGGCTGATTTCCCGCGGCTTGGCCGCCTTGTAGGCAGGAGCACGCCGGTTGATGCGCTCGGCGCTGCCTGGAGCGTTGTAGCGGGTCACCTCATAGGGCACCGGGCGGCGCTGGGCAACACGGAAGCCAAGGTTGATGCCCAGGTCGTCGACGCTGTGCAACACGCCATCGGCATCGAACTCGGCGCGACGGTCCCTGCCCAGTTCTTCGGCCAGGGCCTGCAGCGCCTCGCGGTCCTCGACGCCCCAGACCAGTTCGCAAAGGCCACTGGGGCTACCGATCGGCATGCGCCCGGGGCGCGACGGATCGGCCGCGCATATCTGCACTTCGGAGCCGTCCACCGCACGGAAGAGCTTCACTTCCGGGTCGGACGAGACCACATAGGTGAGCCCCCAGTCGGAGGCGAACCGACAGGCTTCGTCGAGATGCTCGACGGCGAACCTGACACACTCCACACCGGTTAGGCGAAAACGATTCTTCGCGGCCATGATGGTTTCCTGTTGTTCTTCTAATGACTCGCCCGCCACGTGATCTGCACTGGAGCGAACCTGCGGCATTCGGATGGTTGCCAGCCCTCGCGCGACCACCGCCATAACCTGGCTCGGCATGCGCGGACAACGACCTGGACAACCATTGGGAAGCATCTTATGAACGCCTTCGAAGTGGAGCCACGCCGCATCCTTCAATGCAGATATGCAGGATTTGCAAGGCGTCGGCGGGATTGTGGCCAAGCGTGGGGATTGCCTGAATGCTCACTGCAGAAGCACGCCCTGCGCGCGATGGTGGACATGCAGTGTGGATGTGGGATTCGGTGTCAGCCGGGTACGCCCTTGTAGGAGCGAGCTCGCTCGCGAACGGGGTTTCCGGTTGGCGCGGTGCCTGGGATTGGGCTCGCAATCCTCTCCCCAGCCCTCTCCCGCAAGCGGGAGAGGGGGCCGTTCGGCGTGGATGTGAGGAATGGTGTCAGCCGGGCACGCCTTTGTAGGGGCAGACTCAGTCCGCGATGGCCCGTGCGCCAGCCTTGCTGGCGGGATCGCGGGTGAATCTCCTACGGTCTCGCGTGGGACAATAGACGCGGGCTTCGACCACGACGAAAAAAAGCCAGGGCTTGCACCCTGGCTGTGCGAACCGCCTTCGCGTCCCTTCCGCCACCCCGACCGGGGCGCTTCGGCGTGCCGACGGCCGGCGCTGCGCCGCGCCATGTCCAGCACGGCGCGCGCCGGTCTGCTGCGGGGGCGTCAGGCCACGGCGTCCCCGGCATCCGGGCGACGGCGCGGGCCGTCGAAGGGCGCCCAGTTCTGCTCGAGCATCTCCAGCAGGTAGGCCTGGGCGTTGTCGGCGTGCAGCGGTTTCTCGCGCGGCACCCAGTCATCATCGTGCTTGTCCATGTCGGCGTCGTACTCGAAGCGGCAGCCCAGCGGGCCGTCGAAATACCAGAACCAGTTGGAGCCGAAACTGTGCCGGCCCGGCCCCCAGAAGCTCGGGTGGCCAAGGTCACGGAAGCGCAGCCCGGCCTGCATCACCTCGCTCGGGCCCGCCAGATGGAAAGCCATGTGCTCCACACCCTTGAGCATCGGTGGCGTCTGGATGAGGAACATGGTGTGATGCTCCTGGGTCCCCTTGCTACGCATGAAAGGCCCGCCACCGAGGCGGTCGTTGACGCGGAACTGCAGACGTTCGGCATAGAACTTCTCCGCCGCTGGTACGTCCGGCACGAACAGCGCGAAGTGCCCCAGGGTACGCGGCAGCGGCACCTGCCCGGGATCGACGCCGACGCAGTTCACCGGGCGCTGCAGGGGCGCGCCGGGGGCGTTGACGGCCTCGGCTGGCAGTGCGATCTCGCGGCGCATGGTCAGTTGGAAGACCAGGGGGATGCCCATGTCGTCCAGGGCCTCCAGGGCACCGTCCTCCAGGCGCTTGACCTCGCGGTCCTTGCCTAGCTCGACAGCGATCTCGTCCAGGCTGTGCTGGTCGGCCACGCCGTAGACGATCTTGCGCAGCTTGTTGTTCGGGCTCAACGGCGGCGGCAGTGCCGGGTCGCCGGCCTCGCAGAGGATGACGCCAGTGCCATCGAGGGTTTCGAAGAGTCGGCCGCCACGGACCAGGCCGGCTTCACGCAGGCCGAAGTCGGTCATGTATCTGACTGCGGCCTCGGTGTCGTCGACGGCGAGAACCAGGGCGTCGGGACCGATGATGTTCATGTTCGCTTGCTCCTAGAAAGGTGAGTGCGGGGCGGCGCGCCACCCCTTGCCGGTCACGAGGTGATGCTGACGTTCTCGCCGCGGCGCAACGCCGCCATGCGTTCGTTCAGCTCGCCGTCGACGTAGTACAGCTCGGTGTAGAAGCCGATCAGCTCGCGGGTGTCCCAGTAGCTCCAGCGACAGTTGCCGAAGGGGCCTTCGAAGAAACCGGCCATGGCCTTCTCCAGGCCCAGGTCCCGGTAGTGGCGCTCGGCCTGGGCGTATTCCCCGGCGTCGTTCTGGCGGAAGCCGATGTGGTGCGGACCGTAGCCACGGCTGTCGATCCAGTCCTTGTACAGGCTGCGGCCGCCGTCGTGGCGGGCCAGTTCGATCAGGGTGTCGCCGGCGAAGCCGTAGGCGCAGCTGAACTGGAAGTCACCCGGCTCGCCGCGGTATTCCTTCTGGGTCTGCTCCCTGGCCAGGTCGTAGGCGATGTTCCAGACCTGCACGCCGTTGGTCTTCTTCCAGGTAGCGATGGCTGCCTCGATGTCCGGGACGACGAAGCAGATCTGGTCGAACTTGCGGCCGATCAGCCGGCTGGCGATGTCACTCATGGCTGGACTCCTGGATTCATTCGGCGTCGACGACGCGGCAACTGATGGCCATGGCCGGGCAGTCCCTCGCCAATTGCTCGATCTCGCCATGGCGGGCGAGGTCGACGAAGCGCACCTTCAGGCGCGCGATGTTGGCGGCGTCATCCATCTCGAAGACGTCGTCCGAGCCCAGGCACAGGCCATAGCCCTGGCACTTCTGGGTATCCAGGATCACTTCAACTCTCTGGTTTGCCATTTCGGCTCTCTCTTGTTCTTGTGGTTGCGGGTCAAAGGAACACACCCAGGTTCGGCGTGTGCAGCACGGTTTCGGTGATCAGCGCGCGGCGCTTGAGCAACTTCACCGAACCGTCGGCGCCTATGCGCAGCACGTCATGGCGGCGCACCGGGATGACATCGCCCAGGTCTTCGCTGCCGCGCTGGCGGTAGAGGATCATGGCGCTGGTCACCGCCACCTCGTCGGGCCTGTCGGTGGCTTCGACGATCATGCTGCCGACCACCCGCAGGGTGCGTGAGGGCGGCACCTCGGCCCAGGCGTGGTCGCTTTCCAGGCGGGCGATGCGGGTCTTGATGTGGGCCATGCAGTCCTTGATGCGGAACGCGCCCTCGGGAAACTCGTCCTTGTAGTCGCGCATGGCGATACGGATCGGCACGTCGTAGTCGATGTTCTCGTCGAGCAGCGCCAGCCAGTCGCGAAAGCGCCGCTCGTCGAGCATGAGCGCCTCGCGGGCGAGGAAGTCGGCGGCGATGGCGCGCAGTTCATGCAGGTTGTTCATCACTCACACTCCCCCTGGCCCAGGCATTGGTCGGCGACCGAACGCGAGGCACCCTTGCCTTCACGCATTTCCTTCACCCAGCGGCGCCAGAAGCGCTCCTGGCTGTACTCGCCGTAGATCGACGGATGGAACTCGCCCGGCCCCTTCCAGTCCGGGTCCGGCCCGCCGCGTTTCTGCTGGTAGTGCAGACGCATGCCCTTGGTGCGCGCCCAGGGACTGCCGCCGACCTTGGCGATCCCTTCCCAGACCGCCGTGTCGTCCTGCTCGAAAATGCCGCCGGAGCCGAAGCCAAACTGCCCAGCCATATAGGCGCGCTCATGGAACTCCTCCGGCAGGCAGGCGTACTCGAACTCGTAGTTCCACAGTTCCATCACGCCCGGCGATACCGGCTGCCACATGCGGATGCTGGTGAACGGTACCGGCATCTGCCCGGGGACGTCCGGCTGCGGGAAGCGCAGGAAACTGAAGTTCGGGAAAATCGTGCCGATGGTCGGCGGCACGCTGCGGAGCATTTCCAGTTGCACTTCGTCGAGGGTAGAGAGATCGAACTTCTCACGCTGCTCGGGGGTATAGCCCCACATGTCGAACATGGGTGCGATCAAGTCCGGCAAGGCGTGGCCGATGAAGCTGTTGCCGTTGCCGAAGTCATAGCCGCTAGCCATGCTGCTGACCTGGTTGACGCCGGGGATGAACTCCGAGAGCGCCGCCGACAGGTGCGCGGTGCTGACGTGATAGGCATCGCCGCTGAAGTTCTCGGCGCCGCTCTTCCAGTCGGCCTTGACGATGAAACGCTCGGGCTCCTTGAGCACCTTCATGCCATCCGGGTGCAAGCCGAAGATGGCATCCATCATCCATGCGGCGCCCCCCAGGTATTCGCGCAGCGGGGCGATGTCGGGGTTCAGCGAGGCGAAGATGAAGCCGTGGATGGACTCGACCCTGGCGGCCTTGAGCAGGCCCCATTCCTTCTTGTCCAGCGGGCCGTCATAGGCCTCCTTCAGGTGCGGCGCACCGGCCCATTCGCCGTTGTTGCGGTATACCCAGCCGTGGTACGGGCATTTGAAGTGGCGAGCGTTGCCCTTGTCGTGGTGGCACAGTTCGGTGCCCCGGTGGCGGCAGTGGTTGAGCATGACGTTGATCTGCCCGCTGTCGTCGCGGGTGACTATCACCTTGTCGATCCCCAGGCGGCGCAGGACGTAGTCGCCGTTGTTGGGGATCTCGGAGGTGTGCGCCACGAAGATCCAGTTGCGCGCGAAGATACGCTCCATCTCGGCGCGGAACACGGCGTCGTCACGGAAGACTTCGACCGGCAGCAGGCCCTCGTCCATGCCCTGGTCGACACGTCGGCAGAGATCGTCCAGGTATTGGTCGGGGTTGCCGGGATAGATCAGGTCGTAGTTCATCTTTGTTGTTCTCCTGATTCACTTGTTCTTGTGCGTACAGCAATACCGCGTGCCCGGCCGGGTGGGGCCTGGGCGTTGGTCCTATTGTCTTTCCAGCGCGCCTGTGAGCAATTTGCCGGGCAGGACCTCGCCGCGCGCCTCCCGGGCCTTGCCCGGCCCGAGCAGGAAGTACGAGAGCGAGGGAACGAGCACCATGGCGCCGAGCATGTTCCAGAGGAACATGAAGGCCAGCAGCGCGCCCATGTCGGCCTGGAACTTGATGGGGCTGCCGAGCCAGGTGGCCACCCCCAGGGACAGGGTGATGCCGGTGAGCATGACCACCTTGCCGGTGAAGGTCAGGGCACGGTAGTAGGCCACCGAGAGCGGCTGCCCGGCCTTGAGCTGCACCAGCATGATCGACAGGATGTAGAGCGCGTAGTCCACGCCGATGCCCACGCCCAGGGCGATCACCGGCAGGGTGGCGACCTTCACCCCCATGCCCAGGACCACCATCAGCGACTCGGCCAGTACCGAGGTCAGCATCAGCGGCAGGATGGCCACGATCACCGCGCGCCAGGAGCGAAAGGTGATCAGCGCCAGCAGCGCGACTATGGCATATACCAGCAGGTTCATCGTGCGCCAGGCATTGGCGACCACTATGTTGGTGGCCGCCTCGATGCCGGCAGAGCCGGCGGCCAGTTGGAACTGCACGTCCTTCGTATCGTTGGCCCTGGCGAAGGCCTCCACGTGCTGCACCACCCGCGCGAGGGTCGCGGCCTTGTGGTCGGCCAGGTAGACGTAGAGCGTCAGCAGCGAACAGGCGTCATCGTAGAGGCCTCGCGGGGCGCCTGCGGTGATGGTGTTGAGCATGTCCTGGTTGTCGACGAAGTCGTACCACTTGGGATTGCCTTCGTTGAGCGCGGCGCTCATGCGGCGGGTCAGCAGGGCCAGGGTGTCGGTGCTGTCCACGCCGGGTAGCTGGCGCAGCTGCCATTCCAGTTCGTCGACCTTGTTCAGAGTGTCGTAGGCGGAGCAGTAGCCGGCCGGCGTCTTCACCATCACCGCTAGCACGTCGCTGGAGGCACCGTAGTGTTCGTTGAGGTAGGCCACGTCGCGGTTGTAGCGGCTGTCCTGGCGCAATTCCGGCGCGCCCGGGTCGAGGTCGCCGATCTGCAGCTGGTGCGCCACCAGCCAGCCGCCCACGGCCAGCAGCACGGCACCGGCGATGGCGGCGCTGGCCCAGCGGCGCTCGGTGAAGCGGTCGAGGAAGCGCCATACCGGGTGCTTCTCGCCGCCCATGGCGGCGTTCTGCTCGGACTTCAGGCTGCGCGCCGCGGCGGCCGGCGAGACGCCGACATAGCTGAGCATCACCGGCAGCAGGATGAGGTTGGTGAAGACCAGGATCGCCACGCCGATGGACGCCGCCAGTGCCAGTTCGCGAATCACCTGGATGTCGATCACCAGCAGCACGGCGAAGCCCACCGCATCGATCACCAGCGCCGCCAGGCCGGCGCCGAACAGGCGGCGGAAGGTCAGGCGCGCGGCCATGCGCTTGTCGGCGCCACGGCCGACGTCCTGGAGGATGCCGTTCATCTTCTGCGAGCCATGGCTCATGCCGATGGCGAAGACCAGGAAGGGTACCAGTATCGAGTAAGGGTCCAGCGCAGTGTCCAGGATCGGCAGCATGCCCAGTTGCCAAACCACGGCGATCAGCGAGGCCACCACCACTGCTGCGGTGGAGCGCCAGCAGCGGGTGTACCAGAACAGCACGGCGGCGCTGACCAACAGGGTGATGGCGAAGAACAGGGCGACACTGCGCACGCCGTCGATCAGGTCGCCCACCAGCTTGGCGAAGCCGGTGATATGCACCGGGTAGCCCTTGGCCTGGTACTTGTCTCGCAACTGGTCGAGGGACTTCGACAACGCCGCGTAGTCGAGCGGCCTGCCCTGGGCATCGGTGCTCAGCAAGGGCACGTAGATGGCGGTGGAGCGGAAGTCGGTGGCCACGGTGCGGCCTATCTCGCCGGAGCGCATCAGGTTGGCGGCCAGCCGCTGCAAGCTCTTCGCTGAGCCATCGTAGCCCTCGGGAATCACCGGACCGCCCTCCAAGCCGTCCTCGGTGACGCCGGCCCAGCGGGTGGTGGGCGTCCACAGCGACTTCATCTGCATGCGGTTCACGCCAGGCAGCAGAAACACCTCGTCATTGAGCTGGCGCAGGGCATCCAGGTAACGCGCGTCATAGATGCTGCCCGCGGGATTGGCCAGGGCGATGCGGACGGCGTTGCCCAAACCCACCAGGTCCTTCTCGTGCGCCCTGAAGTTCTGGATGTAGGGGTGGCCCTGGGGAATCATCTTCTCGAAGCTGGCCGACAGTTGCAGGTGGCGCAGCTGGCTGGCGAAGAACAGCGTCAGCAGGGTGCAGAGCAGGACCACCAGCAGGCGATGGTTGAAGATCGCCCTCTCGACGAAGGAGCCCGAGCGAGGATCGAATTCCGGCAGTTCTCCCCTGCCCTTCGGCGCGGCATTCAGGTTCATTGGCGCATGTCCTCTCATTGCCCGGCCAACTGCAGCGTGGACACGCCGAGATTGCCGAGCACTACGATCGATTCGGGGCCAGCCAGCACGCCGTTGATCGACGGCAGGGCCTGCTGGTTGAGCGGTGCCAAGGCGCCGTCTCGCCAGCGCAATACCTGGCCGGCCTGGTTGGCCAGGTAGAGCGTGCCGTCGGCACCCGGGCTGGAAGCGGTGAAGGAGGCATTGCCAGTGTTCTCCGCACGCTGCCAGCTACGTCCGCCATCACGACTGCGCAGCAGGCTGCCGCGCAGGCCGGCGACCAGCATGTCGTCGGCCGACGTCAGTTCGGCGGTGAACAGGCTGCCGGCGTAGGGCAACTGCAGTCGCTGGAAGTGCGCCCCGCCATCCGCGGAGCGCAGCACCAGGCCGCGTTCGCCGGCCAGCAGCAGCACCGGCCCGCTCTGGCGCACGGCGTACAGGTGCAGGCTGTCGGGGTTGTCCAGGCGGCTCATCCAGGAGCTCCAGGTCTTGCCGAAGTCAGCCGAGTACAGGGCCAGGCCATAGGCCCCGACGACGAGAATCTGCCCGTCGGCGCCCAGGCTGACGTCGAGCAGCGGCTTGTTCGGCTGCTCCTCGACCATTAGCCGGGCATTCTGCAGCAGCGCCGGGTCGTCCACCGTCTGCGCATCGGCCAAGGCCAGTTGCGCGGCACGCTTGCCGTCCAGAGCCAGGCTCCAGTGCTCGCCGCCATCGCCGGAGACGAGCACCACGCCACCATGGCCGACCGCCACCCCGCGGCCGCCGACGAAGCGCACCGAAGTGAGAGTCACGCTGACCGGCACCTGGGCCTGGCGCCAATGTCGGCCACCATCTTCGGAGAGAATCACCAGGCCGCGCTCGCCCACTGCCACCAGGCGCCCACCCTCGGCGGCAGCCGCCGCCATCAGCACGGCGCCGGCCGGGTGGGCGACGGCCAGCGCCGCCCTGCCCTGGGGTTCGCCGCTGGCCGCGGCCTCTGCCACGGCGCCCGTCAGCAGGGCCACGAGAGCCAGGCTGGTAACGCAGAGGGCTTTCAGTTTGCCGTTCATCGGACCCACCTCGTCAGCGCACGCTGTTGCCGGCCAGGCCGTCCGGCGAGAACACCAGGTCGTTGCCGCCCTGCTTGAGCACGTACTGTTTGTCCTTGGTGTTGTGCAGTTGGGCGACGAAGGCGGTGCCGGCGAGCAGATCGTTGTAGCCGAAGGTGGCGATGGCCATGCCGGGTAGTTCCGGCAGCACGATGGGCATCGACCAGAGGGTGCGCCAGAGCTGGCCATTGGCATCCCAACGGTCGGCCAGGGTGCAGATCCAGGTGTCCTCGTCACAGTAGTAGCGGCTCTTCGGCGCCTGGTGGCGCTGGCCGGCACGCAGGTTGGCCTCGACCACCCAGACACGGTGTTTTTCCCAGCGCACGTGGTCGGGATTGAGGGTATGCCCGGCGAGCACCTGCTCATCCCGGGTCGGCTGCAACAGGCGGTTGGCGTTGTAGGGGATGAACATCTCCTGCTTGCCGATCAGCTTCCAGTCGAAGCGATCCAGGCGTCCGGTCCAGGTATACATCTCGTCGAAGGTCATGACCCCCGCAGCGGCCGGCGTCGGCGTGTCGCAACAGGCGTTGGGAAGCTTGCGCACGCGGCGCTGGCCCTTGAGGTAGACCCAGGTCTGGGTCTTGTTCTGGTCCAGGTACTCGTGGGCCAGCAGCGCCTCACCGGCACGCAGCGGCGGGCCGATGTTGCGGATGGCGACCTGCCAGAACGGCTTGTTGTCCTTCGCGAACTGTTCGGCGTTGCCGTTCTGGTCGTAGTAAGGCAACTGCTCGTTGATCTCGCCGTCGGTGACCATCACCGCGCGGCCGTCGGCAAGGATCTGGTACCAGTCGTTGAAGTGCTGGAAGCGCATGCCGCGCCAGCGCAGCACGTGGTTCCAGACGACCTCTTCCGCGGACTGCGGAATGGGGAACGGGATGCCGCCGTAGGCCCCGGTAGGCACGCCGTCGACCATCTTCGCGCGGGTGGCGTTGGCGAAGGTGTTGTCGTACACCCACTGCGGCGCAGCAGCGGTGCGATGGGTCGGGTACACGTCCAGGCGGAACTCGGGATACTTCTTCAGCAGTGCCTTAGTGCCATCGCTGAGGTTGCCGGCGTACTTGTCCATGTCCTTGGCGCTGATGGAGAACAGCGGTTTCTCGTCCTTGAACGGGTCGCCGCGGCGGCCGCCGGGCACGTCGCCCGCTGTCGGCGTGGTCAGCCCGCCGGTCCAGGCGGGAATGGAGCCGTCGGCGTTACCGGCCTTCTGCGCACCGAAGGGCGTCAGGTCACTCTTCAGGTGCTGCGCCTGCTCATCGGTCACCGCGGAGTGGGCGGGAGCGGCGATGGCGCAGGCCAGCAGCCCCATGGCAAGAAGTTTGTTCATTGGTGCCTCCTCGTTCTTGTTCTTGTCCTGAAGCGCGCTTCAGAAACTGTGACGGACTGTGAAGGAAACGAAGTCCCTATCCTTGCGCGCCTGCTGGTAGCTGTAGGCATTGCTCCCGTCCAGGAAGGTGCCGGCGCCGCCGAAGAAATGGGTGACGGCCAGGGTCATGTCCCATTCGTTCATGTACAGGCCACTCACCCCGAAGGTCAGGTCGCCGCCGCCTTCCGGCGGTACCGCGGCCGGGCCGAGGACGTTGCGCGAACCGTGCGGGCTGTAGCCGACACCCATGGGCAGGCTGATGTCCCAGCCGACCAGGGCCTGCCGATACATGGGCCTGAACACGGCGCGCAGGGAGGTGGCGTTCTTGCTCGCGTTGGGATCCAAGGCGGCGATGTCGCCACCGCGGGCGTTGCAGTTCTCGGTGCAGCGGATCAGGTGGGTCCAGGCCACTTCGGCAGCCAGGTTGGCCTCGTTCCACAGCGGCGTACGCGGCACGCTCCAGATCGCCGAGAGGTTGGCATGGGCCGTATCGCCCACCGCGTAGGCCGGATGGCCGCTGTTGTTGGTGAGTGGGCCGCCAAGCGCGGAGCTGTCCACCGCGCCGGTGGTGGCCAGAGCCTGGTCCTTGCGGATGGAGGTCTCGAAGGCCAGGTTGAGGTCGCCGAAGCTGCGGCTGGCGCTGAAACCGTAGAGCTTGGTGTCTTCGTTGTAGGCGAGGTAGTAGCTGGTGGGCATGACCACGCCGGGCAGCGGCATGCCCAGCACGGTGACCTGCTGGAAGTCCTTGTCGTGGAAGCGCAACGCATAGAAGCCCAGGTCGGTCTCGCCCACCTGCCAGTGCAGTTGCAGGCCGAACTGGCCGTTGTCCCTGGCATCACGGTCGGACTCGCGCACCGCCGCCAGGCCCGGCCCGAGGATCAACCGCTCGGCGCCGCCGCCGACCACGTCGGAGACGGAGAAGTAGCTACCCACCGAGGGGATACGGTTGTGCACGTAGCGGAACTGGTAATAGGCCGCCAGCGACACCGAGTCGGTCAGTTGCCACTGTGCCGAGACCTGGGGTACCGGCAGTACGAACTCCTTGGCCTCGGCGGTGGGGTCGTCGATCAACCGAGTAGTGTCGAACGGGCTTTGCGCCCCGGCCACCGCGTTATTGGCGAAGAACAGGCTTTCGCCCCAGACCAGCGAGTGCTGGCCCAGGCGGCCGCTGAGCTGGGTGTTGCCGATGTCCATGCGGCCGAAGATGAATGCATCGCGCAGCTCGGCCTGGCGTCCCTGCTGGTCGCGGGTGGTGGTGGTGAATTCGTCGTAGTCCCTGCTGGTATGGTTCGGCGCCGCGCCGCCGTCCGGGCCGGGATTATCGTTCTTGCGGTTGTAGACGGTGTCGTACCAGGCGATGCCGCTGACCCGCGCGCCGAAGCCGCTGTCGGTCACCGCGTCGAGTTCGCTGAACAGCTCGAAGCGATTGGAGATCAGCCCGGTGCTGAAGTTGCGGTCGCCGTCGTCCAGGTTGGGGCTGGACAGCAGCTTGCTGTCGCGGCCCTTCAGGCGCGACTCGGCCGAGTAGCGCAGCGAGTTGGTCCAGTCGATCTTGTAGCCGTCGCCTTCCCAGCTGGTGGCGGCCCAAGCCGCTGCCGGCAGCAGGTTGCCCAGCGCGATTGCGCTGGCGAGGACGGCGGGGGTGAAGCTGACCTTCTTGTTGTTCTCGTGGTTCATGGCTCTACGCTCTTGTGATTGTTCTAGGCGCCACGTTCATGAAGGGCCGCGGCCACGTACCGCGGCCCGTTCGCCGCGTCAGGGCATGCCGATCAGGCCGTCCCAGCACAGGTACTTCAGTTCGAGGAACTCCTCGATCCCGTAATGCGAGCCCTCGCGGCCCAGGCCGCTCTGCTTGACCCCGCCGAAGGGCGCGACCTCGTTGGAGATCAGCCCAGTGTTGATGCCGACCATGCCGCTCTCCAGCGCCTCGGCGGTGCGCCAGATGCGCGCCGCGTCGCGGCTGAACAGGTAGGCGGCGAGGCCGAAATCGGTGTCGTTGGCCATGGCGATGGCTTGCGCCTCAGTGGAAAAGCGCAGCAGCGGCATCACCGGACCGAAGGTCTCTTCCTGGGCGATGGTCATGCCCAGGTCCACCCCGGCCACCACCGTCGGCTCGAAGAAGGCCCCGCCAAGGGCATGGCGGCGACCGCCGACCAATACCCGGGCGCCGCCGGCCACAGCGTTGGCCAGGTGCTCTTCGACCTTGGCCACGGCCTGGGTGTCGATCATCGGGCCAATCTGCACGCCTTCTTCCAGACCGTTGCCGACCTTCAGCTCGGCGGTGCGCGCAGCCAGGCGGTCGGCCAGGCGCTCGTAGACGCCGTCCTGGATCAGTACGCGGTTGGCGGCAATACACGACTGCCCGGTGTTGCGGAACTTGGCGTTGAGGATGCCCTCCACCGCCAGGTCCAGGTCTGCGTCATCGAAGACGATCAGCGGCGCGTTGCCACCCAGCTCCATGGAGCACTTCTTGATGGTCTCGGCGGACTGCGCCAGCAGCAGGCGGCCCACTTCGGTGGAACCGGTGAAGGTGATCTTGCGCACCAGCGGATGGCCAGTGAGCATGTTGCCCACCGGACGCGTGGCGTTGCCGGTGACCACGCTGAACACGCCGGCCGGTACGCCCGCACGATGCGCCAGCTCGGCCAGGGCCAGTGCGGTCAGCGGCGTCTGGCTGGCCGGCTTGACCACCATCGAGCAGCCCGCGGCCAGCGCCGGGCCGGCCTTGCGGGTAATCATCGCAGCCGGGAAGTTCCACGGCGTGATGGCCGCGCAGACACCGATCGGCTGTTTCAGCGCGACTATGCGCTGGCTTTCCTTGTGCGCCGGGATGACATCGCCGCGCACACGCTTGGCCTCTTCGGAGAACCACTGCAGGAACGACGCGGCGTAGTCCACCTCGCCCCGGGCCTCGGCCAGCGGCTTGCCCTCCTCCAGGGTGATCAGGGTCGCCAGGTCTTCCTTGTGTTCAACCACCAGTTGGTACCAGCGGTTGACGATCTCGCCACGCTGCTTGGCCGGCACCCTGCTCCAGCGCTGGAAGGCAGCATGGGCGGCCTTCACGGCGAACTCGGTCTCGGGCTCGCGGCACACCGGCAGCTCCACCAGTACCTCGCCGGTGGCAGGGTTGCGCAAGGCGTATTTGCCGTGCGGGGACTCTTCCATCCAATGGCCGTCGATGAACGCGGCCTGGCGCCAGAGGCCCCGGTCTTTCAGAAGTTCGATGCTCATCGCGCGGCCTCAGCAGGTGTAGCGGCCAACCAGGAACTGGCTGTCGTCGTCGCCAGTGCATTCGAGCCCGGAAGCCACCAGGCCCTGGCGCAGCACCTTCATCAGGCGGTCGGGGATGCGTGCGGCCGGGGCGCGCAACGGGCCGCCATTGAAGCCGGCCAGCCAGTCCATGTACTTCCAGTGGGCCCGGTTGATGTAGTTGGAGCCGGGCATGTAGGCACCGGTGGCAGCCCCCACGGCGCCGCGCGCCGGCTGTACCTTCCAGTACAGTTCCATTGCCTGCTCCCACTGGCCGTTGCGGGCCAGTTCGAAGGTGCGCGGGAAGGTGTCGCCCATCCACTGCGTGTAGCTGGTGCCGGAGAACTGCAGGTCCATGAACTTCATCAGCGGGATCACGTCGCTCTCGATCGGGCAACTGATGACCACTTCCTCGCCAAAGCGGTGGTAGGTC
Source organism: Pseudomonas sp. M1 (assembly GCF_022760135.1). NCBI lineage: Bacteria > Pseudomonadati > Pseudomonadota > Gammaproteobacteria > Pseudomonadales > Pseudomonadaceae > Pseudomonas > Pseudomonas sp. M1. The sequence goes on along the minus strand of NZ_CP094343.1, from coordinate 2,471,062 downwards.
TCGATCAACCCGCCGACGTGCGGGAAACCCTGCTCGGCCTTGATCGCCACGATGTTCGGGCAGTCATCCAGCAGGCGGCGGATCAGCGCTGGGGACATGCCTTGGGGATGCACGCGCTCAAAGCCCCAGAGCGGGATGGGGAAGAGCATCACCGCCAGTTCGGTGGCGTCGCAGAAGGCGCGGGTATAGTCGTAGATCTCCTGCTCGCTGGTCGGCCAGAAGTTCGACGGGTAGGACAACAGGGCGATATCGGCACCGGCCTTCTCGGCCAGCTTCACTGCCTCGATGTTCTCTGCCAGGGTGCCGAAGCCGGCGTGGAAGAACAGGCCGAGCTTGTCGCCGGCGGTGTCCTTGGCCCAGGCGGTGAACTGCGCGTTCTCTTCCGGGGTGATGGCCACCTCGGTGCACAGCAATGTGTAGGTGTAACCCAGGCCGACGATCTTCTCGATGTCGTGGCGGATGCCGCGCTCGTTCAGACGCTTGAGGTCGGCGCTGTAGCTGGGGATGGTGACTCCCGAGCAGCCGACCAGCATTTCGCTGGCCCAGGCGCGGGCGTCGTTGCGTTGGTAGTTGGCCATCTTGTTGTTCTCCGGTGTGGGGCTTTCAGCGATCGATGGTCACGATGCCGGTGGGAAGGCGTTGGTACTGCCCGCTGGCCAGGGCCTCGCGCAGCAGCATCTCGGCGGTGACCACGTCCTGCAGGGCAGTGCCGACCGACTTGTAGATGACGATGTCGCCGGGGGACCGGCGGGCCTTGACGGCGCCGGACACGACTTCGGCTAGGCCGACGGTCTTGCCCGCCACGTCCACGCCCTCGCGGACGGCGACCAGCGCGTCGCCGGTCTCGTGCAGGACTTCCTCGGGCATATCGGCGACGATCAGGTCGGCGCGGGCCATGGCACTGACGTCGACTTCGCGCTGTTCAGGCAGGGTCGAGCCGATGGACAGCACCACCATGCCCGGCTGTAGCCACTCCCCCAGCAACACCGGGGACTCGTCGCGGCTGCGAGCGGCGCAGATCACCAGGTCGACGCCATCGATGGCGGCCGGCGGATTGCCGGCGGTCTCGACGTTCAGCCCATGGGAGGCTCGGAACAGCTCGGCGAATTTCTCGCGGCTGGCAGGCGTCGGGCTGTAGACCCGGGCCTGAGAGACCTCGCGCACGGCCAGCAGCGCGGTGAGCATGCTCTGCGCCACGGCGCCGGAGCCAATCACGCCGACGCGCAGCGCGCCCTCGGGGTTGATCGCGTTAGCCGCGACCACCGCCGTAGCGGCGGTGCGGATGTCGGTGATGCGGCGCCCGTCGACCAGCGCCGCCAGTTCCATGGTGCGCTGGTCGAACAGCGAGATCAGGTAGCTGGCGCGACGGATCTTCGGCGAGGCGGCGATCTGCTTGCTGCCGAAGTACTCGCCCGACGGCGACACGGCGCACATACCGCGCAGCCAGAAGCCGTCGCCGCGGGCCATCAGGCGCGACGGCACCATGGCCGGGGTGATCGGCCGCGAATAGGCATCGGCCAGGGCGGCAATGGCCTTCGCCCAGTCGGCCAGGACCGCGACGTCGGTGTCGCGGAGGAAGGGTGTCGAAAGTTCGGGACTGTTGTTGTCGGATACCGCCGTGTCCATGACCACTCTCCGGTTGCGTTGGGCCGGAGTGTATGGACGGGCCGTCTGGGGCAGCTAGGCGACGGGGTCTAAACCAGATATGCAGAAAATGCAGAACTCGCCCCGCTCTACTGAAAGGCGGGAACTCGACCATCATCCCAAACTATCGAACCGCTCCCAGATGGAAGCATCTGGCGCCTACTGGCTTGATACGAAGAGGCTCTGCGAAGCCTGATAAACGACGTATTGCATGAGCGATGTTGACTATGGCTCTCTCATCGGGATGGTCGAATACTCCAACACCCAGTTCGCCCCAGTAGCGGCTCATGTCATGGTTCGAACTGACGTAGCCTCCTCTGCCTTGAGTCACCCTTCTCCAGAACCCGCCGATGCTTCTCGCCTTGTTCCAGTCGCTTTTGACGTAGGTACCATCGAAGAAGAAAATCGTACGGATGAAGTATCCCTTGTCCACATCCTGCCCCACCAAGTAGGTGTGCCCTACCTCATGCTTGAAGATCGAGCTACTCCTCCTTTGGAGCATGAAGCGCCTCAGATCTTCGAAGAGCTGCTTCACCTGCACATCCACCAAAGCACCACCGAGATACGAGAAGTCGATCCGCACGATCACCGTTCGAGAACGTTTTTCCAGTACTGCCTTCGCATAGTTGAAAACCGCCACCTGGTTCTTCTCGGTCCGGTAACGGCAGTCGTACCGCTCACGCAGGTAGCGCTTACCACAGGCTCTCTCACGGATTCGATCCACGAGCCAATTGAACGTCTCCACCTCGCTGAGGTAACGGCTTTCACTCTCGTCCAGGCAGGTGATGCCTACCAACGGACTGAACTCAATGCCGACGTCCTGGCAAGCCTCCCGAAAAACCCGTAGCTTTTCGCTGACTGCGTGGCCGTCCGTAGAGATCGCGAAGTCATACATCGGTTGGAGATCCACGAGGAATTGTCCAACCGAAGTGGCTACGGCGCGCTCCTCCCCAGAGCGGCTAGTCGTGATGATGAGCGCAGGCTCACTAGAGAGCTCGATGTGTTCCACGAAGTGATCAATCATCATGGAAGCATCAGCTTGAGACAGTTGGCGTGGCTGGGGATAAGAAAAGTTGATCATGGCACGGCACCTGGTTGTTGGGTTTCATACCAGGTGCCGGATTGGTTTTTTTCTACTGAGTCGGCCTGAAACCTACCCCGCCCTACCGGATGCCACGGAACAACTTCTGCCGTCGTCCCACGCGGAAGCAACGAGCCCTTGCAGGCCTCATCCGCAGGTGCTGGCCATCCTTCGTAAGCGAACGGGTATCACACCTTGCCGGCGGGTACCCAGTTATCCTGGCAGGCCTCTCGGAAGGTCCGTAGCTTTTCTCCGCAGGTACGGGAAATGGACCTGCCGGAAGACGTGCAGATTTCAGCCCGTACAGTCGGCTATGACACAGTTGGCGTCTATCCGGATTATGAGGTCTGGGAGGAAGTCCAATCCGGGACCTCAGATGATGCAACGACTACACACCGGCGTCCCGAATTCAGCAGCATATTCCTCGATCTTTGGGATGATGGCACGCCGCGAGAAGCTCTGGAGGTCATTCCGGAGTCAGTTGAGGTGCATCACGTGAACAAAGTCAGAATGGAATGCACGCCCTTCATAGTCGTTCGTCGTCGGAAGCAACGGCGCAAGGACGAACGATTCTGAAGCAGAGTACTTGCCTCTCACTCCACACAGTGTGTGGAACAGGTGCGTATGCGATTGGCCAAGAGATCCAACGTCTCTTCGTCACTGAGATAACCGCATTCACCCTTTCGCAAGCAAACCAGTCCCACGCCCGGAAAAACGTCGACTCCAATGGAGATGCATGCCTCTCGAAAGGCTACAAGCTCCATGGCGCACTCCGCTGAGTCGAGTGCGGCAACAAAGTCGTACATTCGCCCAAGAATGAGCAGGTGCTTCATGTGATCAGCCCCGGCATCAAACCTCCCCTCCAAATACCTCTGCATTACGTATTTGGCTGGTCGGCTGCTACGCCGAATGGCCCGCACCAGATCCCCAATCTGGCGAGTCATTGATGATTTGTGGAGCTGATTTGAGAAGTACAAGAAATGGCTATCCATCCTTCCTACCTAGTCGGGAATTTTCATACCACTGCGAAGGCAGTTACTTTTGACACGGGAATTATCTTCGCCGCTTCCCGACCAAAGGCGGGTAGTAAATGTATTTGGGGGCATAAGGTGGAAACCAAGCCCATTTCAGGCACAGCACGACGGGAATCAGGAGGATTGTGATGACTCCCGGAGACCAACGACCCAAGGCCTCAATGAGCACACCGACCAAGATAAGACCATCGGCAGCACAATGACCACCCCATGCATCGACCAACAAAGCCAGCAGCGCAGTTGCCAATCCGCCGCCGACTCTTCTCTCCTTCCCGACGCTCACGCTCATCATTCTCATAGAGACGTAACAACAAGTCGTCCTTCTGGCTCAGCGCTTCGTCGCGCACAGTCGATGCCGAACCTCTCCAAAGGAAGGTAGATCGTTCCGTTGGCCGCCAAGCCAGAAGATAGACGGCAATGCGTAAATAACGGAACTGATAGACAAAGTAAGCAGGGTCAGCACCGTCGGCATCATGATGGCAGCAGCCACACAAAATGCAACGACGATGCTGGCGAGCCAGCCGACATCATTGAGTAGTCCCGGGCCGGCCTCGGACCATTGCCACAGCCCCGACCAGTACGCAGCAACATTGCCCCATCGAAAAACAACACCACGAATAGCAGACGCAACGACCATTGCGCATCCCAAGCACGCTCCACCAAGCCGACACTCTTTTCGATTATCGATGCGCCATCTGACTGACTTGCCTCGTCTTTCACCACGCGAAAACCTCCGCTCCCGCAATCAACAAAGAATACCGGGCGGGCAACGCATCATGCATCTGGTCGCCAACCCCCACTTTCTGCTTCGATCACCAAGAGCAGAGCTTTAACAACTGGATGGCAAACCATCCAGTCCAGAATCCACCACTAGCCTCGGCTGCAGCCGAACCCATGATGACAATCACCATAGGTTTTCGTGACAGCCTTACAGAGGTAGCTGGCTCGGCGAAAAAGGTCAGGCAACTCGTCTTCCTGCCCCACACGGACATCTCGGTTGATCCGATACGTGGCGTTATCAGGAATCTCCACCAATCCATCCATTAGGTCTACAGATAGCCCCAAGGCACTGCCCCAGGCCTCCTGCAATCGATTGATCATGTTCGCCGTATCCGAGTGCATGCGACCGAGCGTGTAGTAGGCATCACGGTTGAGCAGGATCAGCAGGTGGTAATGAGGCTTAACTCTCCCCTCCCGAGCCCAAACGTAACGGACCTTGCAGTCATGGGCATACTGGTTCCGAGTACGAGCCCTCTGCCGGTCGTGTTCAATCTTCGCCTTGAAGGACTCAATGAACCGGCTGATGACTTCATTCGTGTAGGCGTAGTCAGGCAGGTCTATACCTGCCGGCAGACGCAGATCTACACGGAAGGCCATCACCCTCGGATACTGACTCAGTGTCAGATCTATCGTGCGCTTAAGGCGAGCAAGGTACTGCTCAATGAAGGGCCCTTTCTCGACCATGACCGGTAGGCCTTCGAAGGTGCTGTCGTGGTGCAGATGGAGGTTGGTATTATCGGGATGACGAGGCACGATGATGACTCCTGATGTAAGGTTCATAACCTCTGCACCAGGAGTCATTTTTCACACGGTCAGTAACCGATTCAGCTCTGCAGCCAGGACTCTACAGCATCGCGACCAAACTCAGCCTTCCAAGCCTTCAGGACACGATGATTACCGCCTTTGGTCCCCACGATCTCACCGGTATTCGGATTTTTGTACACCTTGACGAGACGCTCTTTACGCTTGGCCTGAGTAGCTCGCTTACTGCGAACACCTCTAGCCCCTGCTGATTCGGGATCGAGAATCGAGATGATGTCACCCAGCGACTTGCCGCAGCTCTGCATCAGGACCTTCAGTTCACCCTCAAATGCGATTTCTTTCTTCAGCGCAGAATCACTCTTCAGCGACTCCAAGTAAGCGATCTGTTCAGCAAGGGCTTTCTCAGCAGCACGGAATTCAGCAAGCTTCGACATGGCGACTCCTTTTCGTATTCAGCAGATGGAATATATCGAAGACTTTACTCTCTCCAGATTTGACATACCATCAGAAACTGGTTGGGTGCATAAGTCCATCTTGCATATGAAACACATCTAGAACTCGGAGATACAGCCATGATACCGAGCCTGGTATAACCTCAGAGAGACAGTAGCAGAAGTCTAACTGGTTAATTCACGAGCAAGATCAGAACATAACTGAGCGGCTGAATGAAGATCATGAGGCAGTGAGTGACCGGACAAGTACTGACTGGAAAAGCTCCAGCTAGATAACTGCTAATCCTACAAGCACCAGCCAGACAACTGCGAGCTAGGCAATTAGTAACTAAACAGATATGACTAGACAAATAATAGAGACATATAAAACATATTACCCACACCGAAACCCCACCGTCCTATCAGCCTGAGTAATTTATTTCGAACTATCAGGCCACACAGGCATTTATTGCCACCCCGTCACTCCGAAAATAAATCATCGATCAGGACCACTAACACCAATCCCAAGAGGCCTAGGAAATGAAATGCACCTGCCAAGGCCCACCATGAAATTTGCCGAACCGCACTCAGGAAGAGTTGACTAAGAACACAAAAGCTTCCCAAGCGGCATAAACGCCATGGCCAGCCGTAGCCAGCCATGGCGCAAATGATCGTTTCTAGCTGGCTACACTCAGGTGGCTGGTGGGGCGCACCGCAGTACTCTCTGTCATGTCACGCTCCTCGATCCTAGCCAAGATCCAGTCATGCACCTCGCTGTCTACCCAGCCAACACAGCGGTCGCCCAGTGACACCGGCTTCGGGAAAGTACCTTCCCCGATGTATTTGTAGATGGTCGACCGTGCCAAGCCAGTCGAATCGATGACTTCTTTCAGGCGGATGATCCTCATGAACGGGCTCCTCGTGTTCGTTCAGAGGATTGGCGGAATCTGTTTTTATCTACCGATTCCTAGATAGCTTCATCGGGCACGCTACGCTAGAGCTAGGCTTAAGCCGATTCGGAACCAGCCCCCACAAAAATATGTCTACAGCCCAGAAAAATCGGGGATCGCCTTGATAATTTAAAATAAAAAATACCTCTATACAGCCTCTTGAAAGCTTCTAGAAGCCTTCTATAATAATTCTAGAAACCCTCTACAATAGCTCTATTTCGCCTCTAGAGACCTAATCATCTCATGCCATCAAAACGTACACTTCCCGAAAACTCCTTCCACATCGACGACATGCTTGCGCGAATCCTAAGCGATACCCGTTACAGTGCTCGACGGGACAACTGGCTTTGGTGCTTTCTGGTCAGCATTAAAGTGGCGAAGTACGACCGACACCGAATGGGTGGAGACATGCGTGAGTGCATGGCTTTCAGCATCAAAGATTCAAACATTAACGTTGCCAAAATAAAAAAGGCTGAAAGGGACTTCTTAATTCCAGACAACCAACTCAGCTGGATAACTGAAAGCAGGCGTCAGCATGAGTGGATCGAGCGTAAAATTCTCAACTCAATAGGCGATGGGTTCGATGCACCTCCGACTCTTCGAGGTAGGGATTTGCTAATAGCGACTATCGACTGCTGGGATGTAGATAAAGAGGAGAAGCTGAAGTATTGTGCGGAACTCGAGAGGCAATGGGACGAGCAAAAAGACATTGACAAAAAGCTGGAATGGATAAAGGAAAGCGAAGATCGCACCTGCCGCTTACTTTCCGACTGGCTGAGAAAACATCATAAAGAGCGTCTCCCCTTCCAGCGCTTTCCTAGCTGCCATGAAGATCTACTCTTGTATTTCGACAAACTTGAGATGACAAACATGGAGAAAGCTTTCTGTATAGCTACAGTTAGAAAACTATGGCGACAGGAACTCCGCCGAGAAAAGAACGGCAACAAGAAACAATGCAACCTGACACTCACTAACAAAGCTACTAAACGACTAGAAAAATTCTGCAAAAAATACGAACTCCCACGAAATAGAATTATTGAGATCCTGCTTCAGATGGAAGACTTAAAAGGAGCATACTTAAAATCCGGAATTCAAGCACTGCGCGAACAGCCAATTAACTCAGAATAAAAACAACACACCATCACTCCGAGCATGAAGTTCAGCGACCAGGAGATAATTGGGTCTTTCGTTATATGTTCCGGCTATGCACTGTGCTCAGCCGACTCCGGGCATATAAACATTCTCTACACCCGACCGCTTCCTACCGCCCACCAAAAACGCTTTGCAACATTCTGCAGGTACTAGCTGGCTCGGCCTGGCAGATGAACGTCGACGGGGTAAACGCCAAGAATGCTTCGCTCTACGCCGGCTACCAATTATCCAGGACGCTTCAGCCGTCTCCAATGCTGTAGTCGCTCCTGTCAAGCATCTCGTGCTACTGACACAGCCGCCAGCACAGCTGTAGTAGCGGCGTATCCCTACTCGACCACCTACTCACACAGTTCTTGGCGGTTACTCATCCGACCGGCCTGTGGTCGACGAGGTAGGAATAGAATCGGCTGAGGAAGCCAACAATCCCAGCATGAAAATTAGTGTGGGTAAAGGTGTGGGAAAAATACGAATAGAAAAATTTAACTCATAGATATCAATAAATTACAGAAACAAAACGCCGGGCAATGCCCGGCGTTTTCATGGGTGCTGGCGGCTCAGGCCATGCGGTCGGCGTGGCGCGGATGGCGCTCCAGGTAGCGCTCGACGTAGGAGCAGGAGGGAATCACGCTGTAGCCCTTGCGCTCAGCATACTGCAGCGCGTGCTCGGTGAGCGCTGCGGCGATGCCGCGGCCGCGCAGGCTGTCGGGCACGAAGGTGCGGTAGATGTCCAGCGTCTGCTTGCCCAGATCCATGTAGGCCAGGTAGGCACGATGACCGTCCACAGTCGTGACGAACTGGTGGCTGGACTCATCATGATGGATGGACAACGACTCACTCACTTGCACTCTCCTCTTGCGCGTCTCACAACTCGACACGCACCTGATTGATCTTGTTCAGGCGGAGGTTCATCTCGGCCGAGCCCGTCCCCATGAGGACCGTGATATAGACTCGTCCGTTCTCCACCTTGTGCAGTACACCCTGATAATAGGCACCATCGAAGGTGATGAACTGCAGGCGCTTGCCGGTGTACTGGGCAAGGCTGTCGATACTGACGAAGCCATATTGCTGCGTTCTCTTCTCCGACTCAACCGTTTCTTCGGCTGAAATCTTATGCGTGGCCGAATCGGCGGTGACCTTGTGCTTCAGCGGGTCGACCCAGGCGAAGCCGATCGGGTTCACCGCCTGCTGGTTCACCAGCACCACCGGGCGCAGCATGCCGACCACGTCCTTGGCCTCGAAGAACTGCAGCCCGCTCCAGGTCATGCCCTCGCTGGGGTTGAGTTCCAGGCGCAGCGACTGCGGGTCGGCCAGGTAGCGGGCGTAGGCGTCGAGCAGCGGCTGGTCCAGCGCCACGCGCTGGCTGCGCATGGCCTTGTCGAACTGCGCCAGGGCCTGCTTGAGGTACTCCTCGCGCTTGACGCCCAGGCGCGCGGCGCAGAATTCCTGGACCTTGCGCTGGTACTGGTTGTCGTCCAGCTCGACGGTCACCTGGGACACCCGCGGCGGGTTCACGCGCATGTCGCCGGGGCGCTCGGAAACGTTGCTCAGGGACATGCCGACGCGGGTGTCGAGCATGCCGCGGGCGTCCGAGCGCAGGTTGAAGGTCAGCTTCTGCGCGCCGGGCTCGAACAGGTACGAGAACTCGATGTCCGACTCCAGGGTGCGGTAGCCCATCTGCAGCAGCTCGTCGGAGCCGATGTTGCGGATGTTGCCGCAGGCCACCTCGCTCATGGCGGTGAACACGCTGCTCTCCGCCGGCTGCTGGTACAGCGCCTGCATGAACGGGCCGTGCACCTGCAGCTCGACGCCGGTGAGTTCCATGGCCATCTGCTTGGGCAGCTTGCCCTCGGCCAGGCGCTCCTTGAAGCTCAGCAGCTCGCGCAGGCCGTTGAACCTGAGCTGGGCATGGGCCACCTTCAGGCTGTCGCGGGCGGCCGGCACGCGGATCTCCACGTTCTTCAGGCCGACGCGGCCGTCGAAGGAAGAGGAAATCCCGCCGTAGGTGATCTCCACCATCGGCGACAGGCGCGCCACGGCGTCGTCGACGATGCTGCGCACGGACAGCCACAGCGACACCTTGATGATGAGCGCGACGGCCACGATGCCGAGCAGGCCCCACTTGAGCAGTTTCGACATTCGGAAGGACTTCCCTGTAAGCGGATTGATACGGACGGCGGTGCTGGCAGCTTAACAGCACGGCCTGCGCGCCTCCACGCACACCCCGCGAAATTCACCGGCTCGCCCATCGGAGAGTGAAGTCCGTCGCAAAACCGCGGTGACCGGCCGGTCGGACACAGCGCTTTACGGTCGCCGTGGCCGCCAGTATGTTCTGCGCCACGCCCCTTTTCCGGATGTCCTGCCATGAGTGAACTGATCAGCTATCAACTCGACGACGGCGTCGCCACCCTGACCCTCGCCAACGGCAAGGTGAATGCCATCTCCCCCGCCGTGATCGAGGCCTTCAACCAGGCGCTGGACCGTGCCGAGCAGGACCGCGCGGTGGTGATCCTCACCGGCCAGCCGGGCATCCTTTCCGGCGGCTACGACCTCAAGGTGATGACCTCCGGCCCGGAGAACGCCGTGGCCCTAGTGGCCGCCGGCTCGACCCTGGCCCGGCGCATGCTGGCCCACCCCTACCCGATCATCGTCGCCTGCCCCGGCCACGCGGTGGCCAAGGGCGCCTTCCTGCTGCTCTCGGCGGACTACCGCATCGGCGTCGACGGCCCCTTCCAGATCGGCCTGAACGAAGTGGCCATCGGCATGACCATGCACCACGTGGGCATCGAACTGGCCCGCGACCGCCTGCGCAAGTCGGCCTTCAACCGTTCGGTGATCAACGCCGAGATGTTCGCCCCGCAGGAGGCCATGGCCGCCGGCTTCCTGGACAAGGTGGTGAGCGCCGAGGAGCTGCTGGACACCGCCCGCGCCGCCGCCCAGCAGTTGAAGAAACTGAACATGACCGCGCACCGCAACACCAAGCTGAAGGTGCGCCGGCAACTGCTGGAAACCCTCGACCAGGCCATCGAGAAGGACAAGCAGCACCTGGGCTGAGGTGCTCCTACGCCGCCCCACTGTTCCTACAGGTGCGGGGGAAATGCCGTGCCTCACGAAGCGCATAGAGGCACGGAATCGAGCGAGCAGGCCTGCGGCCCCCCTCACCCTAACCCTCTCCCGGAGGGAGAGGGGACCGTTCGGCGTGCGTTGGTGTTTCGGCGTTAGCCGGCTAGCGCAGGGATCGCCGGCTGAAACCAGGCCTTCTCTCGGCACTAGCCCCCTCTCCCTCCGGGAAAGGGCTGGGGTGAGGGGAAAGCCCGAGCGCCGATGCCATTCCCCTGTAGGAGCGCGCCCTGCGCGCGATTTCGCGGGCAGGGCCCGCTTACAGGTGCAGGGGAAATGCCGTGCCTCACGAAGCGCATAGGGGCACGGAATCGAGCGAGCAGGCCTGCGGCCCCCTCACCCTAACCCTCTCCCGGAGGGAGAGGGGACCGTTCGGAGTACATGGGTGTTTCGGCGTTATCCGGCTAGCACAGGGATCGCCGGCTGAAACCAGGCCTTCTCTCGGCACGGACTAGCTCCCCCTCCCTCCGGGAGAGGGCTGGGGTGAGGGGAAAGCCCGAGCGCCGATGCCATTCCCCTGTAGGAGCGCGCCCTGCACGCGATTTCGCGGGCAGGGCCCGCTTACAGGTGCGGGGGAACTGCCGTGCCTCACGAAGCGCATAGAGGCACGGAATCGAGCGAGCAGGCCTGCGGCCCCCTCACCCTAACCCTCTCCCGGAGGGAGAGGGGACCGTTCGGCGTGCGTTGGTGTTTCGGCGTTAGCCGGCTAGCGCAGGGGTTGCCGGCTGAAACCAGGCCTTCTCTCGGCACGGACTAGCCCCCTCTCCCTCCGGGAGAGGGCTGGGGTGAGGGGAAAGCCCGAGCGCCGATGCCATTCCCCTGTAGGAGCGCGCCCTGCGCGCGATATCGCGGGCAGGGCCCGCTTACAGGTGCGGGGGAAATGCCGTGCCTCACGAAGCGCATAGGGGCACGGAATCGAGCGAGCAGGCCTGCGGCCCCCTCACCCTAACCCTCTCCCGGAGGGAGAGGGGACCGTTCGGCGTGCGTTGGTGTTTCGGCGTTAGCCGGCTAGCGCAGGGGTTGCCGGCTGAAACCAGGCCTTCTCTCGGCGCAGACTGGCCCCCTCTCCCTCCGGGAGAGGGCTGGGGTGAGGGGAAAGCCCGAGCGCCGATGCCATTCCCCTGTAGGAGCGCGCCCTGCGCGCGATTTCGCGGGCAGGGCCCGCTCCTACAATTCGCCATCAGGCATGGCGTTTCCCCGTAGGAGCGGACCTTGTCCGCGATAGCCGGACATATCGGCGCGATTCGCGGATGAGATCCGCTCCTACCATACGGGCGGGCACGGCTTTTCGTAGGATGGCGTTGAGCGAAGCGATACCCATCAGCGCAACCGCATGGGTTTCGCAAGCTCAACCCATCCTACGAAGAGCACCTCGGCGCAAGACAGTTGCTCCTACGGGGCGCCTCGAATAGTTACGAAAAAGGCAAAACTGATTAAGCCCGTTCAGTCTTTTTCAAAAATTATTGCGCGTTAACCTATTGATGAACCCACAGGAAAAGCAACCAACGAGGTGTTCATCATGAAACTGCAACTGATCGCCACTGCCCTCCTCGCCAGCGCCACTCTGCTCGGCGCCCAGTCCGGCTTCGCCGAAGAATCGCCGCTGATGCAGAACCGCATGGTCAACCTGAACCAGGCCGCGCTGCAGCATCAGGCCGAGCGGACCGCCAGCCAGCAGCACGACGCTACCCCCGCCCACCAGGGCTGACCGTCGCTCGCCGGCATTCCGACGGCCCCACGCGCCCCGGCTCCGGGACGCGCCAGGCCGCCGGCCACGCCTCAGCCGAGCTTCTCGTCGGCGGCGACTCCCTTGCGATAGACCGCATAGACCACTACGGGGATGTCCAGATGGCCGAGATACCTGTCCAGCAACGGTCGCACATCCTTCCAGTCCAGCCCGCCGACACCGGTGGCCAGGCATGGCAGCGCCAGGCTGCGGACGCCCTCCCCCTCGACGTACTTCGCCAGCTCCCGCAGGCAGTGCCCGACGTTCTCCAGGCTGGCCTTGGCCGGCTTGGCGCTGCGCCCGCTGCCCTGCATGTCCTGGGTGAGCAGGTTGACGATGCCGCGGGTCGAACCGTCGGCGTCCACCCCCGACCAGGCCCAGATGGAGCCCGGCGCGGGCGCCGAGGCATGGGCCGCATGACGGTAGTCGCGGACCAGCGACGGCCAGCGCTCGCGCAGGGCCAGGGCCAGGCCGCTGTCGAACGGGTCCTGGGGCGCGATGCCATGGGCGATGACCTGGGCCTTGCTCAGCAGAATGTCGCCTTCAACTTCTCGAATCATGAATCTTTCCTTGCTCGGTGGAGTACCTCGGAAGCCTTGCCTTGCGCTCCCGTTCATTTCCACGTTACGCCTGGCCGCACCGCGAACCTTGACCCGCATCAAGGCCGCATCCCCCTCGCGGCAGGCGGCAAAACATCAATTCCACCGATAGTTGAAAGCAACGAACTTCGTTATCCCATCGACGAGACTGCTGGGAAACTGGCCCCACTCCCACTTCCGGCAGCCCTCGCCATGCACCGCTCCACCGCCCGCACCCTGCGCAACGGCGCCCTCGCCAGCATCGGCCTGTACAGCATCGTGGTCCTGGTGGCACTGGCCCTGAGCGGCGGCTTCCAGGGCGCCCGCAACGTCCAGCCGGACGGCGTGGACAAGAGCGCGCTGTTCCAGCGTTTCAACGAAGTGCTGCCCAACGCCCTGGCGGTGCTGCAGCAGAGCCTGCGCCCGCACTCCTGAACCCGCGCTGGCAGCCTGCGCCAGCTTGCCCATACTTTGCAGATCGCCGCCGGCGCCCGCCGGTACCGCCCGCCTCCGCCTGCCGGGAGAACGCGCCATGGGTCGAGTCGTCGCATCCGCCGTCTACTGCAAGGGCAAGAAGGTCGCCGATATCCCGCTGGAGGCGGGCTATCGCTGGGCCTGCCAGCCCGACCACTTCGTCTGGACCGGCCTGCAGGAACCCACGCCGGAAGAGCTGATGAACCTGCAGAAGCAGTTCAACCTGCACGAGCTGGCGATCGCCGACGCCCTGGAGAAGCACAGCCGGCCGAAGCTGGAGACCTTCGGCGACGCGCTGTTCATGGTGATCTACTCGCCGGTGCGCGCGGACAGCCGGCTGATGTTCGTGGAAACCCACCTGTTCGCCGGCATCGGCTACATCATCAGCGCCCGCCACGGCTTCTCGCAGTCGTACTCGCAGGTGCGCCAGCGCTGCGAGGCGCGCCCGCTGCTGCTGGCCCACGGCACCGACTTCGTGCTCTACGCCCTGCTCGACTTCGTGGTCGGCAACTACGAGCCGGTGGTGGAGGAAATCCGCGGCGAGATCGAGGTGCTGGAGCAGCGCGCCCTGCGCACCTCGCTGAGCCAGGAGGAGATCGAGCGCATCTACGGCCTGCGCCGCGAGGTGCTCAAGCTGCGCCACTACGCGGCGCCCATGGTGGAGATCTGCCAGGAGCTGCAGCGCCTGGACTTCCCCTTCATCGACAAGCAGATGCGCCCCTACTTCCGCGACGTGGCGATCCACGTCAACCGCCTGCTGGAAGACCTCAACTCGCTGCGCGACATCGCCAGCCAGACCATCGAGGTCGGCCTGTTGCTGGAGTCCTCGCGGCAGAGCGTGGTGCAGCGCAAGTTCGCCGCCTGGGCGGCAATCCTCGGCTTGCCCACCGCGGTGGCCGGCATCTACGGGATGAACTTCGAGTACATCCCGGAGCTGCACTGGCACTACGGCTACTTCCTGGTGATGGGCCTGCTGGTAATCGGCTGCATCGGTCTGTACGTCAGCTTCAAGCAGGCGGATTGGCTCTGACCTGCCGACCGCGCCAAAGCGCTTGTGTAGGATGGCATCCTGCGCGGAATGCCCTACGCCCGTGCGTCCCTGGAGCCGTAGGAGCGAACCTTGTCCGCGATAGCCGGAGGTGCCGGCGCGATTCGCGGATGAGATCCTACAGTTCCAGGAAGCCCCGTAGGATGGGTTGAGCGAAGCGATACCCATCACCATGGCCCGATGGGTTTCGCAAGCTCAACCCATCCTACGAAAAGCACCTCGACGCAGACAGTTGCTCCTACGAAAGGCGGTTTGCCTCGGCACACGAACGAAAACGCCGCTCCGGGGAGCGGCGTTGATGGGGCGCGGCGGACTCAGGCGGCGTTCTGCTCGTCCTTTTTCCGGCCCAGCTGGACGAAGCGCATCATCCATTCGGCCACGGTGGCGCCCTGGTGCTCGCGGTCGAGGCTGTCGATGCCCTTCCGGTAGACCGGTTCGCTGAAGATCTCGCGGCGCAGGTCGAGGATCGCCTGGGAGTAGTCGGCGACGAACTCCGGGTGGCCCTGGAAGCACAGCACCTGGTCGCCGATGGCGTAGGCGGCGTTCGGGCAGAAGTCGCTGCTGGCGATGCGCCGGGCGCCTTCGGGCAGCTGGGTGACCTGGTCCTGGTGGCTGACCAGCAGGGTCAGGTCGTCCAGTTGCGGCTGCATCCACTGCGGCTGCTCTTCGATGCGGTAGTCATGGATGCCCACGCCCCAGCCCTGGTCGGCGCGCTCGGTCTTGCCGCCCAGCAGCAGGGCCAGCAGCTGGTGGCCGAAGCACACGCCCAGCAGCTTGTCGCCGCGCTCGTAGCGGCTCAGCAGGTAGTCCTTGAGCGTGCGGATCCAGGGTTCGTCGCCGAAGGAGTCGTACTTGCTGCCGGTCACCAGGTAGGCGTCGTAGTGCTCGCTGTCGGGCGGGTAATGGCCCTCCACCACGTTGTACACCTTGAACTCGGCGGGCACCGGTTGCTTGGCGAACAGCTGCTGGAACATCCAGCCGTAGCCGGTGTACTGGTCGATCAGCTCGGGACGCAGGATGTCGGTTTCCAGAATGCAGATTTGCAGCGTCATGTAGTGGTGGGTTCCTGAGGTTGAGCGGGCACGAACGCGCGCTTTCTTAACAAACTGCACGCCCCGTGAAAACTACACACTGTTTTTTCACGACACAAGATGACAAACCCATTCCTTGCATCGGAATTTCAGGGGAAATACCCGAAAAACCGCCGCGCATCAATGCCGGCGGGAACGATGGCGACCGGCTGCTCAGCCGTCCCGCGCCATCCCCAGCGCCTGCGCGGCCTCCAGCACCCAGGCGTACTCGCCCTGCAGGTTGCCCAGGGCCATGGCGTGGACCTCCTCGGCGCTGCGCAGGGTGCCGTGGTAGTCGCGCTGCTCGAAGGCGAAGCAGGCATCGGCCACCACGAAGGTGCGAAAGCCCAGGTTGCCGGCGCTGCGCGCGGTGCTTTCCACCGAGTTGTTGGTGCTGACGCCGGCGATCACCAGGGTGTCGATGCCGCGCACCCGCAGCCAGCGCTCCAGGCCGCTGTTGGCGAAGGCGTCGGGGACGTTCTTCTCCAGCACCTGCTCGTGCTCCAGCGGCGCCAGCGCGTCCTGGAACTCCGCCCCCGGCTGCCCCGGCCAGAACGGCGAGCCCGGCGTGCGCGAGATGTGCCGGACGTGCAGCAGCGGCGCCCCGGCCGCGCGCCAGGCGGCCAGGAGTTCGGCGATGCGGGCTTCGGCGTGGGGGTTGTTGCGGGGGACCGGTGTGCTGGCCATACCTTTTTGCATGTCGATGATGATCAGGGCGGGAGTGTTGGGCATGGTGGGTCCCGGGGGTGATGGGTTTCGCTGCGCTCAACGCCATCCTACGGGGGTCGTGGGGAAGAAAAAACCGGCGGTGGGGGGCGGTTTTCGGGGGAGTCGCATTCCTGCTTTGGCTTTTGCTTTTCGTAGGAGCGAGCTTGCTCGCGAATGGTGCTCGCCGGCGGCCATGGTGTTTCCGGTTGCTCCGTCCCCTCTCCCCAGCCCTCTCCCTGAAGGGAGAGGGGGCTTGTCCGTGCCAAGAGAAGGAATGGCCTTAACCTGAAACCGCCGGCGTGTCCGGCTAACTCAAGAGCATCCGCACACACCGAACGGTCCCCTCTCCCTTCAGGGCGGGGCGCGCAGCCGAGGGTTAGGGAGAGGGAGCGGAGTTCCCCCAGAACACCGCTGCCACAGGTAACTCCCGTCCGCGAGCAAGAACTAGGCGTCCCCCTCGCTCCTACACCAAACCCATTCAGAAGGTCTCCCCCCGCAACGCCTTGTCCAGCAACAACGCCGGCGGCTCGAAGCGCTCGCCATACTGCTCGGCCAGGTATTGCGCGCGGGCGATGAAGTCCTGCAGACCGTACTGGTTGATGAACTGCAGCGCGCCGCCGCTCCAGGCGGCGAAGCCGATGCCGAAGATCGAGCCGATGTTGGCGTCGGCGGTCGACAGCAGCACGCCCTCCTCCACGCAGCGCACCGTCTCGATGGCCTGGACGAAGAGGATGCGGTCGCGCACGTCCTCGGCCGGGATCATGCCGTCGGGCTTCTCGAAGCGCTGCTTCAGCTCCGGCCACAGGTGTTTCCTGCCGTTGGCGGGGTAGTCGTAGAAGCCGCCGCCGGCCGCCTTGCCCGGGCGCTTGTACTCGTTGAGCATCAGGTCGACCACGGCGAAGGCCGGGTGCTGCGGCAGGGCCTTGCCTTCGGCCTCCAGGTCCTTGCGGGTCTGTTCGCGGATGTGGCTCATCAGGCTCAGCGAGACCTCGTCGCTGATCGCCAGCGGGCCCACCGGCATGCCGGCCTGGCGCGCCTGGTTCTCGATCATCGCCGCCGGCACGCCCTCGCCGAGCATGGCCAGGCCTTCGTTGGTGAAGGTGCCGAATACCCGCGAGGTGAAGAAGCCGCGGCTGTCGTTGACCACGATCGGCGTCTTCCTGATCTGCAGGACGTAGTCGAAGGCTCGGGCCAGGGTGGCGTCGTCGGTCTTCTCGCCGCGGATGATTTCCACCAGCGGCATCTTGTCCACCGGGCTGAAGAAGTGCAGGCCGATGAACTTCTGCGGCTGCGCCACGGCCTGGGCCAGGCCGGTGATCGGCAGGGTCGAGGTGTTGGAGGCGATCACCGCATCAGGCAGCGCGGCGGCCTCGGCGGCGGCGGTGACCTTGCCCTTGAGCGCGCGGTCCTCGAACACCGCCTCGATGATCAGGTCGCAGCCCTCGAAGTCGGCTTCGCTGGCGCTCGGCTTGATGCGAGCCAGGAAGGCATCACGCTTCTCGGCGGTCATCTGGCCCTTGCCGACCTTCTTCTCCAGCAGCGCGGCGGAGTAGGCCTTGCCCTTCTCCGCCGCCTCGATGGAGACGTCCTTGAGCACCACCTCGATGCCGGCGGCGGCCGAGACGTAGGCGATGCCCGCGCCCATCATGCCGGCGCCGAGCACGCCGACCTTCTTCGTCTGCTGTTGCGGGTAGCCCTGCGGGCGCGACTTGCCGGCGTTGATCTCGTTGAGCTGGAACCAGAAGGTGCCGATCATGTTCTTCGCCACCTGGCCGGTGGTCAGCTCGGTGAAGTAGCGCGCCTCGATCAGCTGCGCGGTGTCGAAGTCCACCTGTGCGCCCTCGACGGCGGCGCACATGATCTTCTCCGGCGCCGGGAAGCAGCCCTTGGTCTTGTCGCGCAGCACGCTCGGGGCGATGGCCAGCATCTGCGCCACGTTCGGGCTGGACGGGGTGCCGCCGGGGATCTTGTAGCCGGCCGTGTCCCACGGCTGCTTGGCGTTGGGGTTGGCGGCGATCCATTCGCGGGCCTTGGCCAGCATGTCTTCACGGCTGGAGGCCAGTTGGTGGATCAGCCCGGCCTTGAGCGCCTGTTCCGGGCGCACCTTCTTGCCTTCGGCGAGGTACGGCAGGGCCTTCTCCAGGCCCAGCAGGCGCACCATGCGCACCACCCCGCCGCCGCCGGGCAGCAGGCCCAGGGTGACCTCCGGCAGGCCCAGCTGCACGTGGCTTTCGTCCAGGGCGATGCGGTGGTGGCAGGCCAGGGCGATTTCCCAGCCGCCGCCCAGGGCCGCGCCGTTGATGGCGGCCACCACCGGCTTGCCGAGGGTCTCCAGGCGGCGCAGCTGGCCCTTGAGCACCAGGATGCCGGCGTAGAAGGCCGGGGCGTCGGCCTTGGTGACCTTGATCAGTTCGTTGAGGTCGCCGCCGGCGAAGAAGGTCTTCTTCGCGGAAGTCAGGATGACGCCGGCGATGGAATCCTTCTCGGCCTCCAGGCGGGCGACGGTGGCGGCCATGGCCTCGCGGTAGGCGCCGTTCATGGTGTTGGCGCTCTGGCCGGGCATGTCCATGGTCAGGACGACTATGTTGTCCTGGCCCTTTTCGTAGCGGATGGCTTCGGTCATTTTTATCTTCTTCCCAGGGTGGGGGATCGCTTCAGGGGCGTCACGAGCGAAGGTCAGGCAAGGCGGAAATTCTTCGGCAAGCGGAGTTGGCTGCAGCCAATGAGCATTCCCGGAGAATTTCCAACGCAGCATGGCCGAGCGCAGTAGCCCATGATCGATCCTTAAACGCGTTCGATGATGGTGGCTATGCCCATGCCGCCGCCCACGCAGAGGGTGGCCAGGCCGTAGCGCAGGTTGCGCCGCTCCAGTTCGTCGAGCAGGGTGCCGAGGATCATGCAGCCGGTGGCGCCCAGGGGGTGGCCCATGGCGATCGAGCCGCCGTTGACGTTGACCTTGCTCTCCGGCACGCCCATGTCCTTCATGAACTTCATCACCACCGAGGCGAAGGCCTCGTTGACCTCGAACAGGTCGATCTCGTCCACGCGCAGGCCGGCCTTGGCCAGGGCCTTGCGGGTGGCCGGCGCGGGGCCGGTGAGCATGATGGTCGGGTCGGTGCTGGTGACCGCCGTGGCGACGATCCGCGCGCGGGCCTTCAGGCCCAGCTCGCGGCCCTTGGCCTCGGAGCCGATGAGCATGGCGGCGGCGCCGTCGACGATGCCCGAGCTGTTGCCCGGGGTGTGCACGTGCTCGATGCGCTCGACGTAGCTGTACTTGCGCAGGGCGGTGGCGTCGAAGCCCATCTGCCCCATCATCTCGAAGCTCGGCTTGAGCGCGCCGAGGCCTTCCAGGGTGGAGTCGGCGCGGATGAATTCGTCGTGGTCGAGGATGACGATGCCGTTCTGGTCGCTGACCGGCACCAGGGACTTGCCGAACAGCCCCTCGGCGCGGGCCTTGGCGGCCTTCTGCTGGGAGCGCAGGGCGAAGGCGTCGACATCGCTGCGGCTGAAGCCTTCCAGGGTGGCGATCAGGTCGGCGCCGATGCCCTGGGGCACGAAGCTGGTGTGCAGGTTGGTTTGCGGGTCCAGCGCCCAGGCGCCGCCGTCCGAGCCCATGGGCACGCGCGACATGGATTCCACGCCGCCCACCAGCACCAGGTCCTCGAAGCCCGAGCGCACCTTCATGGCGCCCAGGTTGACCGCCTCCAGGCCCGAGGCGCAGAAGCGGTTGATCTGCACGCCCGCCACCTGCTCGTCCCAGTCGGCCACCAGGGCGGCGGTCTTGGCGATGTCGGCGCCCTGGTCGCCCACCGGCGTCACGCAGCCCAGGACGATGTCGTCGACCTGCGCGGTGTCCAGCTGGTTGCGCCGCTGCACTTCGCGCAGCAGGCCGGCCATCAGGTCGACCGGCTTGACGCTGTACAGCGCGCCGTCCTTCTTGCCCTTGCCGCGGGGCGTGCGCACCGCGTCGTAAATCAATGCTTCGGTCATGGCGTTCTCTCTTGGGAGTGCTCTCTTGGCGTGGAGGTCACGCAGGCAGCGTGTCGGCCTACCTTAACCGCGCGGCGGCGGCCGGCAATGACCGGATCGCTCAGGCGGATTGACCCCCGCGCTCAGCCGCGCCGACCGGCGGTCGCCTGGCGCACCGCTCTGGGCGGCGCCCCGACGGGCGGTCGGATGAGCGGTCGGGCCGCGAGCCAGAGCCGTCACCGCGTTGTCATATAGATGGAATATGCCTGGAACCATAGGATTTGCTGCCAGATCGTCTAAGCCCGCGCCAGCCGGGGCTTAGACTGAAATTTCGCAGTACCTATGGGACGTCGCTGCCGGGTCTTGCCGGGGCGGCCGGTATGCCAAGCCAAGGTCGCAGCCACCCGGCGCCGGGCCGTATGAGCGCGCGGGAGCGGGCCAACAACAAGAAAGGCGGGAACATCATGATGGATCAACAACCGAAGAAATGGCGGCAGGCCAGCCTGATCGTCTTCGTTACCGCAGTGGTGCTCATCATCCCCAACCTCAGTCGCCTGGTCGGCTAGCCAACCGTCCGCCTGCCGCTGCGAAGCCGGCGTCGCCCGAGGGGCCGCGCCCTCGCAGCGCAGGTGGCAGTGCCGTTCGTCGGCATCCTCTGCTATGTTTGCGCAGCCCATCGCTGGAGCCCGCCCATGCGCTTCATCCTGTCGCTGCTGATCCTGCTCTGCCCCACCGTATTCGCCGCCGAACTGACCCTGGAGCTGCCCGCCGGCACGCGCACGCTGAGCAGCGCCGAGCTGCTGGGCAACCCCCAGGCGCGCAACATCGAGATCAAGGACGACGTGGCCTACAAGCGCACCATGCACTACCGCGCGGTGCCGCTGGCGGCGCTGCTGGAGGGCGTGGACGGCCGCGCCCACGTGCAGGCCGTGGCGCTGGAAGGCTTCGCCGCCGAGCTGCCCGCCGCGCCGCTGCTGCAGAAAGAGGGCGCGCGGGCCTGGCTGGCCATCGAGGACGAAAAGAAGCCCTGGCCGCCGCTGGGCCAGGGCAAGCCCTCGGCCGGGCCCTTCTACCTGGTCTGGACCGACCCGCAGGCCTCGGCCATCGGCCCGGAGCAATGGCCCTTCCAGGTCAGCAGCCTGCGCGTGCTGGATTCGGTGGAAATCCGCTTCCCGGCCCTGCTCCCGGCCAAGGACGCCAGCCCCGACGTGCAGGCCGGCTTCGCCCTGTTCCAGAAGCACTGCCTGGCCTGCCACCGCCTGAACGGCGCCGGCGACGCCCAGTTCGGCCCGGACCTGAACCAGCCCTACAGCCCCACCGAGTACTTCGCCAGGGACTTCCTCCACGCCTATATCCGCGACCCGCAGAGCCTGCGCCGCTGGCCCCAGGCGAAGATGCCCGGCTTCGCCCCGGAAACCCTCGACGATACCGAGCTGGACCAGCTGATCGACTACCTCGCGCACATGGCGGCGCGGCGCCAGGCGCTGATGTAGAGCGCGCCGGCAAAGAAAAAGGCGGACGCGCCACAGGGGCGTCCGCCTTTTTTTCGCACCCAGGGCAGCGCAAACGCCGCCCTCCCCGCCTCACAGCTTGGCGATGGACACCTCGGTGGATTTCACGAAGGCGATCACTTCGCTGCCCACGGCCAGTTCCAGTTCCTTCACGGAGCGGGTGGTGATCACCGAGGTGACGATGCCGGCGGCGGTCTGCACGTCGATTTCCGAGAGCACCGGGCCTTCGAGGATTTCCTTCACGGTGCCCTTGAACTGGTTGCGGACGTTGATGGCTTTGATGGTCATGGCGTTTCTCCTATGGGGAATGTCGGTAGTGCACGGATGAACGGTGGATCAGAGCGCCCAGCGCAGTTGCGTGGGCAGTGGGGATACGGGTTCCGGCTCGGGCGGCAGCGGCGGCAACGCCAGCACGCGGTCGAGCACCTCGGCCTCCAGCGCGGCCAGGCGCGCCGAGCCGCGGGAGCGCGGGCGGGCCAGGTCGACGTTCAGGTCCAGGCCGATCTCGCCTTCCTCGATGAGGATCACCCGGTCGGCGACGGCCACCGCCTCGCTGACGTCGTGGGTGACCAGCAGCACGGTGAAGCCATGGCGCTGCCAGAGGTTCTCGATCAGCCGCTGCATCTCGATGCGGGTCAGCGCATCCAGCGCGCCCAGCGGCTCGTCCAGCAGCAGCAGGCGCGGCCGGTGGATCAGCGCGCGGGCCAGGGCCACGCGCTGCTTCTGGCCGCCGGACAGGCTGGCCGGCCATTCCCGGGCGCGGTCGGCCAGGCCCACCGCCTCCAGGGCCTCCAGGGCCTGCTTGCGCCAGTCGCCGGACAGGCCCAGGCCGACGTTGTCGATCACCCGCTTCCACGGCAGCAGGCGGGCGTCCTGGAACATCAGGCGGGTGCCTTCGCGGGCCTCTTCCAGGGGCGCGGAGCCGGCCAGCAACTCACCTTCGCTGGGGGCGTCGAGGCCGGCCAGCAGGCGCAACAGGGTGCTCTTGCCGCAGCCGCTGCGGCCGACGATGGCGACGAACTGGCCGGCCGGGATGCGCAGGTCGATGCCCTTGAGCACCTCGCGCTCGCCGAAGCGCTTGACCACGCCGTTCAGCGCCAGCGGGATGCCCTGCTTGAGGTTCTGCGGAGTGCTGAGGGCGTTCATGCCGCACCTCCCTTGGCCTGGTAGGCCGGGTGCCAGCGCAGCCAGACGCGCTCCAGGCCGCGGGCGGCGAGGTCGGCCAGCTTGCCGAGCACGGCGTAGAGCAGGATCGCCAGGACCACCACGTCGGTCTGCAGGAACTCCCGGGCGTTCATCGCCAGGTAGCCGATGCCGGAGCTGGCGGAGATGGTCTCGGCGACGATCAGCGTCAGCCACATGAAGCCCAGGGCGAAGCGCACGCCCACCAGGATCGATGGCAGCGCGCCGGGCAGGATCACCTGGCGGAACAGGGCGAAGCCGGACAGGCCGTAGCTGCGCGCCATCTCCAGCAGGCCGGAGTCGATGTTGCGGATGCCGTGGTAGGTGTTCAGGTAGATCGGGAACAGGGTGCCGAGGGCGACCAGGAAGATCTTCGCCGACTCGTCGATGCCGAACCACAGGATCACCAGCGGGATCAGCGCCAGGTGCGGCACGTTGCGGATCATCTGCACCGAGCTGTCGAGGAAGCGCTCGCCCCACTTCGACAGGCCGGTGACCAGGCCCAGGGCCAGGCCGATGGAGCCGCCGATGACGAAGCCGATGGCGGCGCGCCAGGTGCTGATCGCCAGGTGTTGCCAGAGCTCGCCGCTCTTCACCAGTTGGTAGCCGGCCTCGACCACCGCGCTGGGCGCCGGCAGGATGCGGCTGGAGAGGAAACCGCCCTCCACCGCCACCTGCCAGACCAGCACCAGGGCCACCGGCAGGGCCCAGGGCGCCAGGCGCTGAGCCACTTGGTTGAGAGTATTTGTCTTCATGTCTTGTGCTTCTCCGGGTTGCTCGCGGGGTTCGCGAGCAAGCTCGCTCCTACAAAGTCGACTTCAGCTCTGCGCGGCCTGCTGCTTGGGCAGGATGTCGTTGGCCACCATCTCGCCGAAGGGGCTGACGTAGCCGCGGGCTTCGGGCCGCTGCGGGCGGGCGAGGTCCAGGTGCGGGAACAGCAGTTCGGCGACGCGGTAGGACTCTTCCAGGTGCGGGTAGCCGGAGAAGATGAAGGTGTCGATGCCAAGCTCGGCGTATTCCTTCACCCGCGCGGCCACGGTCGGGCCGTCGCCGACCAGCGCGGTGCCGGCGCCGCCGCGCACCAGGCCGACGCCGGCCCAGAGGTTGGGCGAGACTTCCAGGTTGTCCTTGCTGCCGCCGTGCAGAGCGGCCATGCGCTGCTGGCCCACCGAGTCGAAGCGGGCGAGCGAGGCCTGGGCGCGGTCGATGGTGTCCTGGTCGAGGTGGCTGATCAGGCGGTCGGCGGCCTTCCAGGCTTCCTCGTTGGTTTCCCGCACGATCACGTGCAGGCGGATGCCGAAGCGCACGCTGCGGCCCTGCTTGGCGGCCTTCTCGCGGACCTGGGCGATTTTCTCGGCCACCGCGGCCGGCGGCTCGCCCCAGGTCAGGTACAGCTCGACCTGCTCGGCGGCGAGGTCCTGGGCGGCTTCCGAGGAGCCGCCGAAGTACAGCGGCGGGCGCGGCTGCTGGATCGGCGGGTAGAGCAGCTTGGCGCCCTGTACCTGGATGTGCTTGCCGTCGTAGTCGACGGTCTCGCCTTCCAGCACGCGGCGCCAGATGCGGGTGAATTCGACGGAGGCCTCGTAGCGCTCTTCATGGCTCAGGTGCAGGCCGTCGCCAGCCAGCTCGTCCGGGTCGCCGCCGGTCACCAGGTTGAACAGCGCGCGGCCGTTGGACAGGCGGTCGAGGGTCGCTGCCTGGCGCGCGGCCACGGTCGGCGAAATGATCCCCGGGCGCAGCGCCACCAGGAACTTCAGGCGCTGGGTCACCGGGATCAGCGAGGCGGCGACCAGCCAGGAGTCCTCGCAGGAGCGCCCGGTGGGGATCAGCACCCCGCCGAAACCGAGGCGGTCGGCGGCCTGGGCCACCTGCTGCAGGTAGCCGTGGTCGACCGCGCGGGCGCCCTCGGCGGTGCCAAGGTAATGGCCGTCGCCGTGGGTGGGAAGGAACCAGAAGATGTTGAGGCTCATCGCTATAACTCCAGATTGAGCGCGCCGGCGTGGCGTAGCCGCGCGATGATGGGGTGTCGGAATCGGGTGAAGTCGCTGGGTTCCCGCGTGCGCGGGAACCCAATGAACGCTTACTGCGCCTGGGCCACCTTGGCCTTGCTGTCCGCCGGCGGCGTCCAGACCACGTCCTTGATGCTCAGCGCCTTGGGAATCAGCTTCAGCTGGGTGAAGGCGTCGGCGATCTTCTGCTGCTTGGCCACCACCTCGGGGGTGATGAACTGCGCGCCGTAGCCCTGGCGCTTGACCGCGGTGAGGGTGATGTCGGCGGGCAGGCCGAGCAGCGGGGCGACCTGTTCGGTGACCTGCTCGGGGTTCTTCTGCGACCACTCGCCCACCGAGCGCACTTCTTCCACCAGGGTGGTCAGCACCTGCGGGTGCGCCTTGGCGTAGGTGCGGGTGGCCAGGTAGAACTGGTGGTTGTCGGCCAGGCCGCGGGCGTCGACCAGGGTGCGGGCGTGCAGCTGCTTCTCGGCGGCGGCCTGGTACGGGTCCCAGATCACCCAGGCGTCGACGGCGCCGCGCTCGAAGGCGGCGCGGGCGTCGGCCGGCGGCAGGTACACCGGCTGGATGTCGCTGTACTTCAGGCCGTTCTCCTCCAGGGCGCGCACCAGCAGGTAGTGCACGTTGGAGCCCTTGTTCAGGGCGACCTTCCTGCCCTTGAGCTCGGCGACGGATTTGATCGGCGAGTCCTTCGGCAGCAGGATGGCCTCGCTGGTGGGCGCCGGCGGCTCGTTGGCGACGTAGACCAGGTCGGCGCCGGCGGCCTGGGCGAACACCGGCGGCGTCTCGCCGGTGACGCCGAAGTCGATGCTGCCGACGTTCAGCCCTTCCAGCAGTTGCGGGCCGCCGGGGAACTCCGTCCACTGCACCTTGATGCCCTGCTCGGCCAGGCGCTTCTCCAGCGTGCCGCGGGCCTTGAGCAGCACCAGGGTGCCATACTTCTGGTAGCCGATACGCAGGGTACCGGGTCGTTCTTCGGCTTGGGCGCCGTGGGCCAGGGCCGCGATCAGCAGGGCCGCCAGTCCACCACGCAAAGTGAGGTTGCGCATTGCATGCTCCTTTGTCGTTGTGTGCTCGCCGGACCTGCGCTCCCGTTGGCGGAATGCTGAGGGCCTGATTTCTTGTCGTCTGGCAGTCACGCACCTGCCTATTCGAGGCTCGGTAGCGCTCCACGCTTTTTCTTGCAGCTTGCCGCTTGCAGCCTGCAGCCGCTTCTTTCAAATACTCCAGCGTGCCTTGAGCAGGCGCTCGCTGAGCAGGTTCGGGTCGATGGGCCGGGGCCGCCGCGCCAGGGCGCCGTGGAACTGTTCCAGGGACTCCAGCAGGCGCCGCTCCAGGGCCGGCTCCAGCTGCGCCGGCGCATCGGCCGTGGCATAGGCGATCTGCGAATCCTCGGCGAACACGCCGTGGAGCATCTCCTGGGCCTTCAGCGCCGCCAGCACCGGCTTGAGCGCGTAGTCCACGGCGAGCATGTGGGCGCTGCTGCCGCCGGTGGCCAGGGGCAGCACCACCTTGTGGCTCAGGGCGCGCTCGGGCAGCAGGTCCAGCAGCACCTTGAGGGCGCCGGCGATGGAGGCCTTGTACACCGGGGTGGCGATCACCAGGCCGTCGGCCCGCGCCACCTGCTCCAGCAGCTCCAGCACCTGGGGGCTGTCGAAGCGGGCATGCAGCAGGTCCTCGGCGGCGAAGTCGCGCACCTGGTAGGAGCGCACCTCCACCCCACGCTCATGCAGCCACCGGCGGGCAACGTCCAGCAGGACCGCGGAACGGGAGCGCTGGCTCGGACTGCCGGCGAGGGTCACCACATACATTGCACGCTTCCTTATAACTGAAAGAGCCGGCTTGAAGCCGGCTCGCTAACCAACGTGCATAGACCTTAACAGGGGTTTTGATATTCCAATAAATGTTATTTATTCATTTGCTTATAACTTGGATAAAGACTGTAGGAGCGAGCTTGTTCGCGAACGGGAGTTACTTGTGGCAGCGGTGTTCTGGGGGGACTCCGCTCCCTCTCCCTAACCCTCTCCCTGAAGGGAGAGGGGACCGTTCGGAGTGCGCTGGTGTTTCTGTGTTAGCCGGCTTGCACCGAGCCCCGGCTGACACCAAATCCTTTCTCGGCACGGACAAGCCCCCTCTCCCTTCAGGGAGAGGGCTGGGGAGAGGGCGCTCTTGAACCCAGCACCTACGCCACCAGCAAACGCCAATTCGCGAGCAAGTTCGCTCCTACGAACAGCGCGGCATCTAGATCACATGGGAATGCTGCAACTCCGTCAACGCCTCTCCCCGCAGGTACGCCAGCTCCACCGCGCGGCGGTCGCGCGGGCGTTGCAGGGGCACCGGGAACTCTCGGCGCAGGCGGCTCGGGGCGCCGCCCAGGAGCAGCACGCGGTCGCCCAGGTAGAAGGCCTCGTCGAGGTCGTGGGTGACCAGCAGGATGCTGATGTCGTATTCCAGGGCCAGTTGCTGGATCAGGTCCTGCAGGCGCAGGCGGGTGAAGGCGTCCACCGCGCTGAAGGGCTCGTCCAGCAGCAGCACCTGCGGGCGGCCGTAGAGCCCGCGGGCGATGGCCGCGCGCTGGGCCATGCCGCCGGAGAGCTGCTTGGGCAGCAGGCCGCCCTTGCCTTCCAGGCCGACGTCGCGCAGCAGCCGGGCGATGCGCTGGTCGTCGGCCAGCCAGCCGTCGGCGAAGCCGACGTTCTGCGCCACCGTCAGCCAGGGCAGCAGGCGCGGCTCCTGGAACACCACGCCGATGCCGCCGCCGCGGCCGCTCTCGCCGTCCGGGCCGAAGCCCAGCAGCGGGTTGCGCTGCAGCTGCCCGGCGAAGTCGGCGTCCAGGCCGGCGGCGATGCGCAGCAGGGTGCTCTTGCCGCAGCCGCTGGGGCCCAGCAGGCTGACCACCTCCCCCGGCGCCAGCGCCAGGCTGACGTCGTCGAGCACGCGCAGGCCGTCGAAGCTCTTGCGGATGTTGTTGAGTTCCAGCAGCGCGCTCATGCCTTGCCCTCCAGGCCTTCGAAGCTGTCGCGCCAGGCCAGGGCGCGGCGTTCCACGGCCTTGAGCAAGCCGTCGCTGAGCTTGCCGAGCACGGCCAGGACCAGGATGGCGGCGATGACGATGTCCGGCCGCGAGGTCTCGCGGCCGTCGCTGAGCAGGTAGCCCAGGCCGCGGGTGGCGGCGATCAGTTCGGCGGCGACGAGGAACATCCAGCTCAGGCTGAGGGCGCCGCGCAGCCCGGTGAACAGGCTCGGCAGCGCCGCCGGCAGGAGGATGCGCCGCGCCAGGGTGAAGGTGGACAGGTGGTACAGCCGGCCCAGCTCCACCCACTTGCGGTCCACCCCGCGCACGCCGCCGACCAGCGCCAGGTACACCGGGAAAAAGGCGCCGAGGGCGATGAGCACCACCTTGGGCGTCTCGTCGATGCCCAGCCAGAGCAGCAGCAAGGGTACCCAGGCCAGGCTGGGGATGGCCCGCAGCGCCTGGAAGCTCGGCTCCAGGTAGGCCTCGGCGCGCTGGCTGAGGCCCACCCAGGTGCCGATCACCAAGGCGGCGAAGGAGCCGATGGCGAAGCCGCTGGCCACCCGCGCCAGGCTGGCGCCGATGTGCTGCCACAGCTCGCCATGGCCCAGTTGCCAGAGGGTGAGCGCGACGCTGCTGGGCGCCGGCATCTGGTTCTCCGCCAGCCAGCCGGCGCGCACCGCGAGCTCCAGCGCGGCGCACAGCAGCAGCGGCAGCACCCAGGCCCGCCAGCGCAGCGGGCGCGGCCGCAACGACAGGGCCAGGCGGCGGCTACGGCCCAGGTCGAGGGGCCGGCTCGGCACGCCCATGGTTCATTCCGCCCTGGCCAGGGGCTGCTTGCCGATGACTTCGCCGGCCAGTTGCGGGTCGATCAACTGGTCCACCACCTTGGCCACGTCGGTGCCGGGGCGTACCAGTTGCTCATCCACCAGGATGGGCGCGGCGGCCTTGAGCGCGGCGACCTGCTCGGCGCCGGGCAGCGGCTGGCTGAAGTCGGTGCGCGAGAGCTGCAGCCTGGCCACTTCCAGCGGCAGCTTGGCCTCCTCGGCCAGCAGCCTGGCGGTCTCCTCCGGATGCTCGATGGCCCAGTGGCGGGCCCGCTCGTAGGCGCCGATGACCTGCTTGATCAGCTGCGGCTGCTCGTTGGCGAAACGCTCGGTGACGCTGAGCACGCCGTAGCTGTTGAAGTTCACGTTGCGGTACAGCAGCCGCGAGCCGGCCTGCAGCTCGCTGGCCGCCATGTGCGGGTCGAGCCCGGCCCAGGCGTCCACCTGGCCGCGCTCCAGCGCGGTGCGGCCGTCGGGGTGCTGCAGGTGGACGATCTCCACGTCGCCCTTGCCCAGGCCGACGCTCTGCAGGCTGCGCAGCAGGAACAGGTAGGGGTCGGTGCCCTTGGTGGCGGCCACCTTGTGGCCCTTGAGGTCGGCCAGGGATTTCAGCGGCGAGTCCTTGGGCACCACCAGCGCGGTCCATTCCGGGCGCGAGGCGATGTACACGGTCTTCAGCGGGCTGCCGTTGGCGCGGCTGAGCACCGCGGCCAGCCCCGCGGTGGAAGCGAAGTCGGTGCTGCCGGCGTTGAGGTATTCCAGCGAGCGGTTGCTGCCCTGGCTGAACACCCAGCGCACCTCGGTGCCCTGGGGCTTGAGCGCGTCTTCCAGCCAGCCGAAGTGCCTGAGCACCAGGCTGGTGGGCGCGTAGTAGGCATAGTCCAGGCGGACTTCCCTTGGCGTTTGTGCGGAGGCGGTGGCAGTGAAGGCGCCGAACGGCAGACACGCCAGGAGAGCGGCGGTCAGGCTGCGGCGCCAGGTGGACGGACCCATGGTCGATCTCCTTGGCAACGTGGCTGACGTCTTCTCCCCGTGTGGCGGGCAAGTCAGAGCGGGAAAACAAAGCGCGGCGCGAAGCCGGGCGGGAACGGAAAAAAAGGCGGCCGGACGAACCGGCCGAATACCCTACTCGTGGTTTGGAACAACGGCGCGGCTGCGCGGGGCAGCCGCGGGAAAATCAGCGGTTGGGCTGCGGGGTCAGGCGCAGGTACGGCTTGACCGCGCGGTAGCCTTTGGGGAAACGCTGGCGAATCTCGTCCTCGTCTTTCAGCGAGGGCACGATGACCACCTCGTCGCCGTCCTGCCAGTTGCCGGGCGTGGCGACCTTGTGGTTGTCGGTCAGTTGCAGCGAGTCCACCACCCGCAGGATCTCGTTGAAGTTGCGCCCGGTGCTGGCCGGGTAGGTGATGGTCAGGCGCACCTTCTTGTTCGGGTCGATGACGAACAGCGAACGCACGGTCAGGGTGTCGTTGGCGTTCGGGTGGATCAGGTCGTACAGCTCGGAGACCTTGCGGTCGGCGTCGGCGATGATCGGGAAGTTGACCACGGTGTTCTGGGTTTCGTTGATGTCGTCGATCCACTTCACGTGGGACTCCACCGGGTCCACCGACAGCGCGATCACCTTGACGCCGCGCTGGGCGAAGTCGTCCTTGAGCTTGGCGGTCAGGCCCAGCTCGGTGGTGCACACCGGGGTGAAGTCCGCCGGATGGGAGAAGAGAATGCCCCAGCTGTCGCCGAGCCATTCGTGGAAACGGATGCGGCCTTCGCTGGATTCCTGTTCGAAGTCGGGGGCGATGTCGCCAAGACGCAGACTCATGGGTTGGGCTCCTGGTTCGTGTGGGGTTCACTATGCACAAGGCCGGATTGCATTAAAAAGAATATATTTTGATTTTCTTATAACCAAAAAGACATGCAGCCGCCTGGCCTCGCGCCACTGGCCATTGAGCATAGCCGCCAGGGCCCCCACCGCCGTCCATTCGTCGCCTGCGCCCCGCCGCCGCCCGGCCTGACTACACTGAAATCATTAACCCGCAAGGTGTGGGAGGTATTTTCATGTTCGGTAAACGAGTGACTGACGGCGAGCCGGGCACCCACTATCGGAGCGACCGGATCAGCGCGGTCAATGGCCAGTATTTCTTCTCGACCCGCGAAGGCACGCTGGAAGGGCCGTTCTTCACCCGCTTCGATGCGGAACGCGAAGTGATGCAGTACATCAGCCGGATGCAGCAGGCCGCCGGGTTGTATGCGCGGGTGGCGCAGTAGGTGTTGAACCCCGGCCTGGTGCCGGGGTTTTTCTTTGATGGTGCCGGGGTGGGCTTTTCTGTAGGAGCGAGCTTGCTCGCGAATGGGAGTTTCCCTGATGCACTGGCACATCAGGTGACCTCCCTTCCCTCTCCCCAGCCCTCTCCCTGAAGGGAGAGGGGGCTTGTCCGTGCTAGTGGGGAAGGATGGTTCAGCTGGAAACCACCGTCGTGGCCGGCTGACTCCAGAGCATCCAAGCACACCGAACGGTCCCCTCTCCCTTCAGGGAGAGGGTTAGGGAGAGGGCGCTCTTCAAGACGCACGCCAAACCTGGCCGGCAGAACACCATTCGCGAGCTAGGTGCCCCCTCGCTCCTACGAAAAGCCCCTCCAACGAAAAAAGCCCCGGCATCGCTGCCGGGGCTTCGCTATCGGCCCTCCTGCGTGGGGACGGCCGTCAGACTCAGCGGAGCGCTTCGAACAGGCCGGTGGCGCCCATGCCGCCGCCCACGCACATGGTCACGATGCCGTAGCGCAGGTTGCGCCGCTGCAGTTCGCGCACCAGGTGGCCGACCTGGCGCGAGCCGGTCATGCCGAAGGGGTGGCCGATGGAGATGGAGCCGCCGTTGACGTTGTACTTCTCGTTGTCGATGCCCAGGCGGTTGCGCGCGTACAGGCACTGCGAGGCGAAGGCTTCGTTGAGCTCCCACAGGTCGATGTCGTCGATCTGCAGGCCGCGGGCCTTGAGCAGCTTGGGCACCGAGAACACCGGGCCGATGCCCATCTCGTCCGGCTCGCAACCGGCCACGGTGAAGCCGCGGAAGAAGGCCTTGGGCTTGAGGCCCAGTTCCAGGGCCTTGTCCAGGCTCATCACCAGGGTCATGGAGGCGCCATCGGAGAGTTGCGAGGCGTTGCCGGCGGTCACCGAGCCGTCTTCGGCGAACACCGGCTTCAGCGAGTTGAGGCCTTCGAGGGTGGTGTCCGGACGGTTGCAGTCGTCGCGGTCGACCACGCCTTCGACCACCTTCTTCTCGCCGGTGGCCTTGTCTTCCACGGCGTAGCGCACGTTCATCGGCACGATTTCGTCGTCGAACAGGCCCTCGGCCTGGGCGCGGGCGGTGCGCTGCTGGCTCTGCAGGGCGTAGAGGTCCTGTTCCTCGCGGGTGACGTTGTAGCGACGGGCGACGATCTCGGCGGTCTGCCCCATGGGGTAGTAGATCCCCGGGAATTCCGCTTCCAGGCGCGGGTTGACGAAGTGGTCGGTGTTGCGCGACTTGGCCGTCAGGGTGATGGACTCGACGCCGCCGGCCACCAGGATGTCGCTGCAGCCGGAGGCCACCTGGTTGGCGGCGATGGCGATGGCCTGCAGGCCCGAGGAGCAGTAGCGGTTGAGGGTCATGCCGGCGACGTGGATGCCCAGCTTCGACAGCACCGCGGCGTTGCGGCCGATGTTGTGGCCCTGGGCGCCCTCGTTGGAGCCGGCGCCGACCACGCAGTCGTCCACCAGCAGCGGGTCCAGGCCGTTGCGCGCCAGCAGCGCGTCGATGCAGTGGGCCACCATGTCGTCGGGCCGGGTCATGTTGAACTTGCCGCGGAACGACTTGGCCAGGCCGGTACGGACGCTGTCGACGATCACCACTTCACGCATGGGAAACCTCGTTGCTTGTTGTTCGATTGGGGAGGTGCAGTCGGCCAAGCATAGGGCGAGCGAATGCCGGGGCGCGACGATCATTCATCCCGGATATGCGCTGCCATCCCCCAGCGGATACGCGACCGCCGCCCAAGGGCGGCGGTCGCAGGCGCCCTTGCGGCGCGCTCAGACGGTGTCCACCTTCACCGCATGGTCGGCCAGCAGGCCGTTGAGCACCGCGTGGGTGTCGCCGCTGGAGACGATGGCGCCGCCGTGGTGGTCGGTGTACTTGGCCACCAGGTCGACGTTGGCCAGGTCGATGGTCTGGGTCGTCGCGCCCCCTGTCGCGCCGGTGGGGTTCACCGATATGGTGGTGGTCGAGGTGGTGGCGTTGACCGAGAAGGTCAGGTACTGCGCCAGCGAATCGGCGGTGGCGTGCTCGCCCTGCAGCAGGTCGGCCAGGTTCAGCGAGTCGCCCTCGCCTATGTTGAAGTCCTTGATCACGTCATGCCCGGCCTCGCCCTTCTGCCAGACGAACTGGTCGGCGCCGGCGCCGCCGGTAAGGGTGTCGTCGCCCATGCCGCCGAACAGGATGTCGTTGCCGTCGCCGCCGAGCAGGGTGTCGTTGCCGCCCTGGCCGAACAGCAGGTCGTCGCCCTTGCCGCCTTCGAGGGTGTCGTTGCCGCCTCGGGTGTCGCCGGCGACGTTGAGCTCATAGGCGTGAGCGACGATGTAGTTGGTCACCTGGCCCTGGGACGGCGCGGCGCCGCCGTTGGCGGCGGTCAGGTAGTCCACCAGGCCCTGGTAGCCGGCGCCGTTGTGGGTGCCGGCGGCGTGCCCGGTCCAGCTCAGGGCGTCGGTGTTGATCACGTCGCCGAAGAGGATGTCGTTGCCGTCGCCGCCCACCAGGTGGTCGTGGCCCACCGCCTGCGGCGAGGTGTTGCTGAAGCCTTCCTGCAGCGCGGTCTGCAGCTGTTCGGCGGTGTTGATGATCTGCGGCTGGCCGACGTTGGCGGTGAGGTCCGGGGTGTTGCCGGTGAAATGCAGGGTGGCGGTGCCCGTGGTGCTGGTGTTGTCGAAGAACTGCAGGATGCCGCTGTTGATGCCGTCGCCGATGCCGATGGCGTTCACCGACACATGGTCGCTGCCGCTGAACAGGCCGCCGCCGTTGAGCAGGTTGTTGGCGACGTCCAGCGCGTCCTTGATGTCGTGGTAGTTGGTGACGGTGCCGCTGTTGCTGTTGTCGCCGATGTAGGTGGTCGGGTTGCCGTCGGTGAGGAAGAACGCCAGGTTGATGTAGTCGTGGGCGGCGTTGGCGCCCCCGCCCACCGTGGCGTTGAACCAGTCGACGGTGGACTTCAGCGCCGCCTCGTAGTTGGTCCCGCCCACGGCGCCGAGGCTATTGATGGCGCTGATCAGGGTGGCGACGTTGGTGCTGTTCAGACCATGCACCTGGGTCAGCGTCGAGCCGTCGGCGAAGGACACTAGGGCCAGGTTGATGGTGCCGTCGTGGCCCTTGATCTGGTTCAGCAGGTTGATCAGCGCCGCCTTGGCCAGGGCCATGCGGCTGAGCCCAGTGGTCCCGGAGGCGTCGGCCATGCTGCCGGAGGTGTCGATGATCAGCGCGATGTTGTAGTTCTTGCCGGGCGTGGTGGTGACGGAAACGCCGCCCACGTCGCCGATCAGCACGTCGTTGCCGAAGCTGCCGGCGATGGTGCCGTGGTCCGGCCCGAGCGGGCTGGGCACGACGTGGGGCGTCGTCGAGCCGTCGGTGTCGCTGGCATTGCTGCCCACCACCAGGATCGGTGCGCCGTATTTCACGCAGATGTCGAGGTTGGCCGAGGCGGTGTCGCCGTCGCCATCGACGATGGTGTACTGGAACGACTCGCTGATCTGCCCGCTTTCCGGGAAGCTCACGCTGGCCTTGACCGCGTAGGTGTAGTCGCCGGCGTGGTGGCCGCCGCCATCCTTCAGGTACAGCGTCAGGGTGCCGTTGTCGGTGCTGATGGTCAGCAGGCCGCTGCTGGCGTTGTAGCTGCCGGTGGCATGGCTGGCGCTGGGGTTGAGGTTGGTGAGGTTGCCGTTGGCGTCCACCGCGAAGGTCTCGCCGCCGATGCTCACCTGGGTGATGCGCACGGTGCCGTCGGCGCTGACCGGCAGGTCGTTGGCCAGCACGTTGCCGCTGACCGCGTCGAGGTGGCTGAGGTTGACCAGGGTGGCGCTGAGGTCGCTGGGGTCGGTGACGATGACCGGGGTGCCGTGGCTATCCACCCGCACCAGGTCCTGGTCGGTGATGGAGGTGCCGACGCCGACGGCGAAGGCCTCGACGTTGTTGGTGCTGCCGTTGTGCGCGGCGAGGAAGCTCTGCCAGGCGTTCAGCGCAGCGTTGGTGCTACCGGTGGTGGGCTGCCCATCGGAGATGAAGTACACCCGGTTGATCGCCGCGGGGTCGGCCCCCGGCGCGTTCAGGTCGGCGTTGATGCTGGTCTGGGCGCGGTTCAGGGCGGCCTCGTAGTTGGTGTTGCCGCCGGCCTGCAGGCCGTTGATGGCGTTCACCAGGCTGGTGTAGCCGCTGTCGCCGGCGTCGTCGAAGCTGTAGTGGCTGGCGGCGCTGGCCGAGGTGGCGAAGCTGATCAGCGAGACCTGGATCAGCAGGCCCATGGACGCGTACTCGTGCAGCATGTTGATCAGCGCGGCCTTGGCCTGGGCCAGCTTGCTGCCCTGCATGCTGCCGGAGACGTCGAGCACCAGCGTCAGGTTGACCGCCGGCGGCGGCTGCACCAGCAGGCATGCCGGGTGGTCGTCCACCGCGGTGGGGCCGTCGTCGGCGAAGCCGATCTTGTTGCCCAGGTCGAGGGTCTGGCTGCTGCTGGCCTTGTCGCCGTCGTAGTCAGTGATGCTGGCGGTGCCTTCCAGGCCGACCAGCCCGGTCTTCAGCCAGGCCACCTGGCTGTCGTAGTTGCCGGAAGCCCCCGGCCCGTCGTGCTGGATGGCCGAGTACTGGGTGAGGATCACCTTGCCGCTGTTGCCGTCCAGGCGCAGGTCGAACACGGTGTTGGCCGTGGTCACGCCCTGCAGGCTGGTGGCGGTGCTGCCGACGATCTTGCCGCCGACGTCGTACAGGTGGATGGTCGCGTTGCCGCTGCTCAGCCCGCTGTCGGCGCCCTGCCCGGCCAGCAGTTTGAGGCTGTAGCTCCAGCTCACCGCAGAGGCCGGGGCGTCGGCGCCAGCGCTCTGCGAGGTGATGACGAAGGCGCCGGTGAAGTCGCCGCTGGCGGTGTCGGAGTTGGCGCCTATGGTGTCGGCGTCCTGGGTCAGCACGACGGCGGACTGGCTGCCCAGGCCGACGCTGATGGACGGGCCGTCGTCGGCGAAGGCCACCTTGTTGCCCAGGTCCAGCGAGGCCGTGGAGCTGGCCTTGTCGCCGTCGTAGTCGGTGATGGTCGCGGTGGCCTGCAGGCTCACCAGGCCGGTGGCCAGGGGGGCCTGCTGGGTGGCGTAGTTGCTGGTGGCGCCCGGCAGCGCATGGTCGATTTCGGCGTACTGCGTCAGGGTGACACTGCCGCTGCCATCCACCTTCAGGTTGAAGATGGTGTTGCTGGCATTCACCCCGCCTTCGGTGTTCGAGGTGCTGCCGATGATCTGACCGTTCTGCTCATACAGGTAGATCTTCTGTCCCGCACTGTTCAGGCCCGATTGGGTGCCTTCGGCCACGTCCAGCTTCAGCGCATAGCTCCAGTTCACTGCGGCCGGGGTATCGGCGCCGGCGCTCTGCGAGGTGATGGCAAAGGCCGCGGCGAAGCTGGTGGTGGCGGTGTCGAAGTTCGAGCCGATGGTGTCCGCGTCATGGGTCAGCAGCACGATGGGCTTGCTGCCGCTGAGGTCGATGCAGATGGAAGGGCCGTCATCGTCGAACGCGACCTTGTTGCCCAGGTCGAGCGAGGCCGTGGAGCTGGCCTTGTCGCCATCGTAGTCGGTGATGGTGGCGCTGGCCTGCAGGCTCACCAGGCCAGTGCCGAGGGAGGTCTGCTGGGTCGCATAGTTGCTGGTCGCGCCCGGCAACGCGTGATCGATCTCGGCGAACTGCGTCAGGGTGACATTGCCGCTGCCATCCACCTTGAGGCTGAAGATGGTGTTGCTGGCGTTCACGCCGCCTTCACTGCTGGCGGTGCTGCCGATGATCTGGCCGTTCTGCTCGTAGAGATAAATCTTCTGTCCGGCACTGTTCAGGCCTGACTGGGTGCCTTCGGCCACGTCCAGTTTCAACGCATAGCTCCAGCTCACCGCGGCCGGGCCGTCGGCGCCAGCGTTCTGCGAAGTGACGGCGAAGGCCGCGGCGAAGCTGGTGGTGGCGCTGTCGAAGTTGCTGCCGATGGTGTCGGCGTCCTGGGTGTGCAGCAGCACCGGAACCTTACCGCTGAGGTCGATACAGATGGAGGGGCCGTCGTCGTCGAAGGCCACCTTGCCGCCCAGGTCGATGCTGGCGCTGGACGAGGCCTTGTCACCGTCGTAGTCGGTGATGGTCGCGCTGGCATCCAGGCTGACCAGACCGGTGCCGAGGAAGGCCTGCTGCGCGGCATAGTTACTGGTCGCACCCGGCAGCGCATGATCGATCTCGGCGTATTGCGTCAGGGTGACGTTGCCGCTGCCGTCCACCTTCAGGTTGAAGATGGTGTTGCTGGAATCGATGCCGGCTTCGGTGCTGGAAGTGCTACCGATGATCTGGCCATTCTGCTCGTACAGATAAATCTTCTGTCCGGCACTGTTCAGGCCTGACTGGCTGCCTTCGGCCACGTCCAGTTTCAACGCGTAGCTCCAGCTCACCGCGGCCGGGCCGTCGGCGCCAGCGTTCTGCGAAGTGATGGCAAAGGCCGCGGCGAAGCTGGTGGTGGCGGTGTCGAAGTTACCGCCGATGGTGTCCGCATCCTGGGTCACCAGGTTGCCCAGCTGCGCGCCGCTGGCGCCGATGCCGATGCTCGGGCCGTCGTCGGCGAAGCCGATCCGGCCGCCCAGGTCCAGGTTCTGGCTGGCGCTGGCCGGGTCGCCGTCACGGTCGGTGATGGTGACGCTGCCCTGCAGTTGCACCAGGTCGCTGCCGAGGGTGACCTGCTGGCTGTCGAAGCCGCTGGTGGCGCCCGGCAACGCATGGTCGATGGCGGCGTACTGGGTCAGGGTGACCTTGCCGCTGGCGGCGTCCACCACCAGCGAGAAGACGGTGTTGGCGCTGCTGACCGCGCCGGCGCTGGCGGCGGTGGAGCCCACCACCACGCCATCGATCAGGTAGAGGTGGATGCCCTGGCCACCGCTGCTCAGGCCCGAGGCCTCGCCCTGGCTGGTGACGTTCAGGCTGTAGTGCCAGGCCACGCTGCCGGCGCCGTCGGCGCCATAGGCCAGGGTCGCCTTGAAGGCGCTGGCGAAGTCCGCCGAGACGCTCTCGGAAGCGCCGCCGCGGGTGCCTTCGTCATGGCTGAGCAGGCTCGGCGCCTCGCCCTCCTGGGCCAGGGAGGCGGTGGGGCTGTCGTCGTTGATGAGGATGGCCAGGTTGCCGCCGGCGGACGTGCCGTTGCCGTCGGTCAGGGTGTAGGGGACGCTGAGGGCGATGTCGTCCTCGACGCCGTGCTGCGGGTGGTCCAGCGGCTGCTGCAGGACCAGTTCATAGGTGCCGTTGGCGAGGTTGGTGAGAGTCAGGGTGAACACCGTCTGGCCATTGGCCGAGGCCGTCAGCACGTGGCCGTCGGGGCTCACGCTGTAGCTCAGGGCCACGCCGCCGGAGGTCAGCGCCGGCAGGCCGCTGGTGCCCCAGGCGAAGGTCCCGGGGCCGTCGGCGCCGAAGTCGTAGCCGAGGCTGCCGGAAGCGCTGGCGCCGACGCCGGGCAGGCCGTCGTTGCCCTGGATGCCGCCGGGCAGGCCGTCCTCATCCACCACGGCGCTGGCGTTGCCCGCGCTGGGCACGCCGTCGACGGGCGGGGTCGGCGGTTCCGGCGGGGTCAGCGGCGCCGCCTGTGCCTGCTCGGGGCTGGGTATGCCGTCGAACAGCCGCGGGAACAGCGGGCCGCTGGCCAGGGGCCCGGTGGGGAAGCCGATGTCCGGATCGATGTGGCCGCCGATCTCGGTCAGCAGCACGAAGGAGTGCCCACCACCGGCCTTGGCGTTGCCGCCGGCGGAGAACGACGGGCCGGCCGCGGTGGCCTCGGCGACCTGGCTCGGGTCCTGCCCGGCGGCGATGGCCGCCTGCAGCGCCTTGACGTCGGTGATGTCCTGCTGGCTGGGCGCGACCGGCGCCTGCGCCGGCGCGCTGTCCGCGTACTGGTGGTGGGCGGCGGCGACCAGTTGATTGCTCATCGGCATCGAACTGTCGCGCCCCAGGGTGAGTTCGCCGCCACCGGCGATCGCCACGGCCACGGCACCTTCGTGCCCGGTCACCAGTTGTTCGCCGACGAACAGCTTGTCGCCCTGGTGCAGGATGCGACGCGAACCATCCGCGGCCACGGCGAAAACCTCGCCCACCGCCTTGCTGACGATACCTACCAAGCTGGCCATGACTGCATCCTCCGCGCTTACTCTGCGCTTGCCGCCCGGCGCCGCCTCCGGCGGCACCCAAGACCTCCGAGTTGGCCATGCCGTCACCGGCGCGCAGTGATGCGTAGAGGGAAGTAGAAGCCTGAAGGCGCTTTGGCATCAAAAAGCCAGCGGATGAATCCGCCATTTTTTTGACCACGCTTGCTTCGGTACTTCGCGGAAACGCCCGCCCTAGCCGCCTGAAACGTACATGGCTGTATGTGCAAGCCCTATTCGTCCCCATAGCCAAGAAAAATCAGGGTTTGCGAGTTTTACAATGTGCCGCTTTTCACAGGTGTCATAAGACTTTTTCTGAATATGGGATGTGAAAAATTCTTCTGAGGTTCGCGAAAAGTTGTTCTTAGCTCTGATGTTACAGGCGTGAAACGCTTGATATCAGAAAAAAGCCAAGTTTTTGGCGAATTGCAAGAGCATCGAAGTCGAGAACACCAGGAGAACGCCATGCGCAGTCGTAACGCGACGCTATGGAGCGGTGTATTTCTGGCGGCCACCTGCGCTCAAGCCAACGCGATGAGCCTGACCCAAGCCATACAGAGCACACTGCAATATCACCCGGAGATCAGCCAGAGCATGAACAGCCGGCTGACCGCAGACCAGGAACTGAAGATCGCCCGCGGCGGCTACCTGCCCACCGTCGATCTACTGCTGGGTTACGGCCGCGAAGGCGTCGATAGCCCCTCTACCCGTCAGGAAGGCAACCACAACAAGGAAACGCTCAACCGCGGCGACGCCGAGATTCGCCTGCAGCAGATGCTGTTCGACGGCTTCGCCACGCCCAACGAGGTGGCGCGCAACGAGGCCAACGTCAATTCCAAGGCGTTCCGCGTGCTGGGCACCTCGGAGAACGCCGCGCTGCGCACCGTCGAGGTCTACCTCAACGTGCTGCAGCACCGCGAGATGGTGAGCCTGGCGCGCAACAACCTGCAGGCCCACCAGCGCATCGGCGACCAGATCCGCATGCGCAGCCAGCAGGGCGTCGGCAGCACCGCCGACAACGACCAGGCCACCGCGCGCCTGGCCCTGGCGCAGAACAACCTCTACACCGAGGAAGTCGACCTGCGCGACGCCGAGGCCAACTTCTACAGCGCCGTGGGCAAGCAGCCCGACGAGCTGGAGACGCCCTCCACCGTCAAGGCCCTGGTGCCCAGCGACATCAACAAGGCGCGCCAGGAAGTGCTGAGCAACAACCCGCTGCTCAAGTCGGCCCAGGCCGACGTGAACGCCGCCGAGAAGCAGTACGAGGCGGCCAAGTCGCCCTTCTACCCGCGCTTCGACCTGGAACTGTCGAAGGCGGCGAACAACAACGTCGACGGCGAAGTGGGCCACTACAACGACTGGGAAGCCCAGGTGGTGATGCGCTACAACCTGTTCAACGGCATGCGCGACAAGAACCGCCTCGGCGCCACTTCGCACCAGATCGACGAAGCCAAGGACGTCCGCGACAACGCCCTGCGCCTGCTCAACGAGAACCTCTCGCTGGCCTGGGACGCCATGGAGAACGCCAGCAAGCAGACCGGCCCGGCGCGCGAATACGCCGACTACACGCGCAAGGTCCGCGAGGCCTACCAGCAGCAGTTCACCCTCGGCCAGCGCACGCTGCTCGACCTGCTGGACAGCGAGAACGAACTGTTCACCGCCAACCGCCGCTACACCCAGGTGCGCTACACCGAGGAGTACTCGCGCTACCGCGTGCTGGCCGCCATGGGCGCCCTGCTGCGCTCGCAGAACGTCGTGCCGCCCCATGAGGGCGTGGCGCTGTCCGACGTGAAGACCGAGACACGCCTGCCCGACATGAAATAAGGCCCTGCCCGCCCCGCGCCCGCCGCCGGCCCCGTCCGGCCGGCGGCGCCTGCGGGGCGCGGCGGCCGCACGGGGCTCGCAGAAGCCCGGGAGAAGTAGCGTGACCATGATCATCCAGGAGCGCGGCAACCCCGCAGCGGACGACCCCCGCCTGAGCCACGACGACCCCCTGCTCGACGGCCTGCTGATCCTCTGCCGCCTGCACGGCTGTTCGGTCAGCCGCACCAGCCTGAGCGCCGGCCTGCCGTTGCCGCAGCAACGCCTGAACGCCGAGCTGCTGCCCCGCGCCGCGGCCCGCGCCGGGCTGCAGGGGCGCCTGCTGCGCCGCGAGCTGAAGGCCATACCGGCGCTGAACCTGCCGGTACTGCTGCTGCTCGAAGGCGGGCGCAGCGCGGTGCTGCGCCAGTGGGGCGCGGACGGCCAGGCGCTGATCCTGCCCTGCGAGACCGAGGGCGGCGAGCAGTGGGTGGGCACCGAGGAACTGGCCGCGCAGTACAGCGGCCTGGCCCTGTTCGCCCGCCCGCGCCACGAGCTGGAAGCGGCGCGCCAGCCGCTGGTGCCGCGGGTCGAGGCCTGGTTCCGCGACACCCTAAAGCTGTCGCGCTGGCTCTATACCGACGCCCTGGTGGCGAGCCTGCTGATCAACCTGCTGAGCATGCTGGTGCCGCTGTTCGTCATGCAGACCTACGACCGCGTGGTGCCCAACCAGGCCATCTCCACCCTCTGGGTGCTGGCCAGCGGGTTGCTGCTGGGCACCCTCTTCGAGCTGCTGCTGCGGGTGCTGCGCTCGCACCTGCTGGACATGGCTGGGAAGAAGACCGACGTGGTGCTCTCGGCCACGCTGTTCGAGCGCATCACCGGCATGGCCATGAAGTTCCGCCCGGCCACGGTCGGCGGCTTCGCCCAGAGCATCCACGACTTCCAGGGCCTGCGCGAATTCCTCACCGCGCTGACCCTCACCAGCCTCATCGACCTGCCCTTCTCGCTGCTGATGATCGTGGTCATCGGCCTGCTCGGCGGCGCTCTGGTGGCGGTGCCGCTGCTGGCCTTCCCGCTGACCATCGGC
Source organism: Pseudomonas sp. M1 (assembly GCF_022760135.1). Classification (NCBI taxonomy): domain Bacteria; kingdom Pseudomonadati; phylum Pseudomonadota; class Gammaproteobacteria; order Pseudomonadales; family Pseudomonadaceae; genus Pseudomonas; species Pseudomonas sp. M1. The sequence continues at coordinate 2,428,682 of NZ_CP094343.1, read as the reverse complement.
TTCGCCTACCTGATCCAGGTGCGCCTGCGCGACACCGTGCAGAAGAGCCTGACCCTCGGCGCCGAGCGCCAGGCCCTGCTGATCGAGACCCTCGGCGGCCTGGAAACGCTCAAGGCCTGCGGCGCCGAGAGCGAGCGGCAGTACCGCTGGGAAGCCACCCACGGCGCCCTCACCCGCCTGGACAACCACGCCCGCTTCCTCGCCACCCTGGCCACCAACGGCACCCTGTTCGTCCAGCAGTTCGCCGGCATGGCCCTGATCATCTGCGGCGTCTACGCCATCCTCGACGGCCAGCTCAGCGTCGGCGCCCTGGTCGCCTGCTACATGCTCAACAGCCGGGTGCTAGCGCCGCTGGGGCAGATCGCCGGGCTGATCACCCGCCACCAGCAGGCGCGCCTGACCATGAAGAGCACCGACGCGCTCATGGCCCTGCCCCAGGAGCGCCAGGCCAGCCAGCGCCCGCTGGAGCGCACCCAGCTGCACGGCGCGCTGGAGATGCGCCAGGTGGAATTCCGCTACCCCGAGCAGAACGCCGCGGCGCTGAGCCAGATCGGCCTGCGCCTGGCCCCCGGCGAGAAGGTCGGGCTGATCGGCCGCAGCGGCTCGGGCAAGAGCACCCTGGCGCGCCTGCTGCTGGGCTTCTACCAGCCGGACGAGGGGCAGATCCTGCTCGACGGCCTGGACCTGCGGCAGATCGACGTGGCCGACCTGCGCCAGCAGGTGGGCTACGTGGCCCACGACCTGCCGCTGCTGGCCGGCAGCCTGCGCGACAACCTGACCCTGGGCGCGCGCTACGTCGGCGATGCGCGCATGCTGGAGGTGGCCGAGCTGACCGGCGTCAGCGAACTGGCCCGGCAGCACCCGGCCGGCTTCGACCGCCCGGTGGGCGAGCGCGGCCAGCTGCTCTCCGGCGGCCAGCGCCAGGCCGTGCTGATGGCCCGCGCGCTGCTGCTGGACCCGCCGATCCTGGTGCTCGACGAGCCCACCAGCGCCATGGACAACAGCAGCGAGGAAGCCCTGCGCCGGCGCCTGCAGGCGTGCTGCGCGGACAAGACGCTGCTGCTGGTCACCCACCGCACCTCGATGCTCGCCCTGGTCGATCGGCTGATCGTCCTCGACGCCGGGCGCATCGTCGCCGACGGGCCGAAGGACGCGGTGATCGAAGCATTGCGCAAGGGCCACGTCGGCCCGGCAGCGGGGTGAAGCCATGAGCAGCATGCAACCGACGCCGGGCTACCTCGGCGGCCGCAGCGACACCGAGTTCATGCCCGAGGTCCAGGGCACGGTGCTGGAGGACTCGCCGCTGGCCGCGCGCATCACCCTCTGGGCGGTGCTCGCGCTGCTGGTCTGCGCGCTGGCCTGGGCGCACTACGCGCACCTGGAGGAAGTCACCAAGGGCGAAGGCAAGGCCATCCCCTCCAGCAAGGTGCAGACCATCCAGAACCTGGAGGGCGGCATCGTCTCGGAAATCTTCGTCCACGAAGGCCAGGTGGTGGACAAGGGCCAGACCCTGCTGCGCCTGGACGACACCCGCTTCGCCTCCAACAAGGGCGAGACCGAGGCCGACCGCAACGCCCTGGAGGCCCGGGTGGAACGCCTGAGCGCCGAGGCCGAGGGCCGCGAGCCGGCCTTCTCCGACACCCTGAAGCAGACCGCGCCGCAGGTGGTCGACGACCAGCTGCAGCTCTACCACAGCCGCCAGGCGCGCCAGGCCAGCGAGGTGAGCATCCTCCAGGAACAGCTGCGGCAGAAGACCCAGGAGCTGCAGGAATTCCGCGCCAAGGCCCAGCAGTACCGTTCCAGCCTCGGCCTGGTGCAGCAGGAGCTGAACATGTCCACGCCGCTGGTCAAGAGCGGCGCCATCTCCCCGGTGGAACTGCTGCGCCTGCGCCGCAGCGTGGTGGAGATCAACGGCGAGCTGAACGCCACCACCCTGGCCATCCCCCGCGCCGAGGCGGCCATGCAGGAGATCGCGCGGAAGATCGACGAGTCGCGCCAGGGCTTCCGCACCGACGCCCTGAAGGACCTCAACGAGGCCCGCACCGAGCTGAACAAACTCACCGCCACCAGCCGCGCCATCGACGACAAGGTCAGCCGCACCACCGTGGTGTCGCCGGTGCGCGGCATCGTCAAGCAGCTGAAGATCAACACCATCGGCGGCGTGGTGCAGCCGGGCAGCGACATGGTGGAAATCGTCCCGCTGGAGGACAACCTGCTGGTGGAAGCGAAGATCCGCCCGCAGGACGTGGCCTTCCTCCACCCCGGCCAGCCGGCCACGGTGAAGTTCAGCGCCTACGACTACACCATCTACGGCGGCCTGAAGGCCAAGCTGGAGATGATCAGCGCGGACACCATCACCGACGACAAGGGCAACGCCTTCTACCTGATCCAGGTGCGCACCGACAAGAATCATCTGGGGCCGGACAACAAGCCGCTGCTGATCATTCCGGGGATGGTGGCGACGGTGGACATCATCACGGGCGAGAAGAGTGTGCTGGATTATCTGCTCAAGCCGGTGCTGAAGGCGCGCTGGGAGGCGTTGCGGGAGCGGTGAGGGGTGTTGTGGGGGCGAGCTTGCTTGCGAATGGGGTTTGCCGGGGGCTGTGGTGTTGGGGGGAAGAGCGCCCTCTCCCCAGCCCTCTCCCTGAAGGGAGAGGGGGCTGTCCTGAGTAGGCGGAAAATCTGGAGTCATCCTGAAACTCCTCACTCCCCCTCGTCATTCCCGCGAACGCGGGAACCCAGCTGCCTTAGCTTGGGTGTTTCTGCGCCGCTCCGAGTCTGCCCGACCGTCTTGTTTCGCCCCCTCGGGCGAGTCCCTTTTGTCAAACGCCACAAAAGGAACCAAAAAGGCTTGCCCCGCATACGGGCCCGACAGAGTCGGGCTACCCTCACGAACTCCCCCGCCACGGAGGCCCGCCCCGAGGGTACGTCCCTGTAGCCCATCGGGGCTCTCGCGACATCCATGTCGCATGACCTCCTGAGCGCCGGTTTCGCTCGGCCTGCTGAAGGGGCGTTTCGGTGCGCTCGGAGGTTTCTCTGGAAGTCCAAGAGCAAACGCGCTTTTGCTTTTGCTTTTCGTAGGAGCGAGCTTGCTCGCGAACCTGGCCGTCACTGGGTTCCCGCGTTCGCGGGAATGACGAGGGTGGAGGATGGTGCCTGACTCCAACCCCGCTCAGGACAGCCCCCTCTCCCGCTTGCGGGAGAGGGTTGGGGAGAGGGCGCTCTTGAACCCAACACCCTCCGCTAGATGTTGTACTCCACCGGCGGCGCCGGCAGCTCCGCCAGCAGCTCATGCAACCCCGCCGACCACTGCTTGCGGATGCTCGCGTAGTACGCATCCTCCTCCGTCACCCGGTAGCCCGCCGGGACGATCAGGCTGTCGCGGTGGTACACCAGCAGGTCCAGCGGCATGCCCACCGAAAGGTTGCTTCGAATAGTCGAATCGAAGGACACCAGCGCGCAACGCAGGCCCTCGGCCAGGCTGGTGGTGAATTCCAGGTTGCGGTCGAGGATCGGCTTGCCGTACTTGCTCTCGCCCAGTTGCAGGAAGGGCGTGTCCTCGGTGGCCTGGATGAAGTTGCCCTGGGGGTAGATGCTGTACAGCTCCGGCGGGCCGCCGGCGATCTGCCCGCCGACCAGGAAGGAGCAGGTCAGGTCGGTGTTGCCGGCCAGGGGCGCGGCGTCGCGGGCCACCACTTCGCGCACGGTGGCGGCCACCAGCGCGGTGGCTTCGTAGAGCGTCGGCACGCTGTGCAGGTTCACCTGGCTGGCGTCGTCCAGGCGCTGCTTCAGCAGGTTCACCACCGACTGCGAGGTGGCCAGGTTGCCGGCGCTCTGCAGCACGATCAGGCGCTCGCCGGGCACCCCGAAGGTGAACAGCTTGCGGAAGGTGGCGATGTGGTCGATGCCGGCGTTGGTCCGCGAGTCCGAGGCGAACACCAGGCCCTCGTCCAGGCACATGGCTACGCAATAGGTCATGGGATGGCCTTCTTCAGGGGTTGCCCGGCAATACTAGACCACCACGGGTTTCCACCCCGTGGCAGCCTCCCGCCGGCCTCACTGCTGGCTGCGCAGCAGCGGCGCCACCACCACCCGCGCGTGCATCTGCTCGCCCAGGCCGCTGCCGCGGCGCATGCCGCGCACCGGGCAGGCGTCCAGGTAGTCCAGGCCCACCGCCAGCTTCAGGTGGCGCTCCGGGCGCGCCAGTTCGTTGGTCACGTCGAAGCTGTACCAGGCGTCGTCCAGCCAGGCCTCGGCCCAGGCGTGGCTGGCCAGGTCCCGGTCGCTGCCGCGGTACAGGTAGCCGGAGACGAAGCGCGCCGAGATGCCCAAGCTGCGTGCGCAGGCGAGGAAGGCATGGGTGTGGTCCTGGCAGACCCCGGCGCCGCCGGCGAAGGCTTCGGCCGCGGTGCTTTCGACGCCGGTGGCGCCCGGCTGGAACGGCATCTGCGCGTGCAGGGCGTGCATCAGCCTGATCAGCGCGTTGCGGTCGCGGGCCTCGCCGCACTGCGCCAGGGCGAAGGTGCGCAGGGCGTCGTCCGGGGTGGTCAGGCGGGTGAAGCGCAGGAACGGCAACGGCGACTGGTCGTCGTGCTCGGCCTCGCGGCTCTCGTCGATCTCCACCAGGCCGCGGGCGCGGATCACCACGGCCTCGTGGGGTTCGTCGATGCTCAGCACGTGCAGCACATTGCCGTAGGGGTCGCGCTGGGCGCGGGCCGGGCGCGGCAGCGTGAGCTCCCAGCTGAGCACGTGCTGGCGCTCGCTTTCCTGGGGCGTCAGGCGCAGGTACTGGATGCTGGCGCGCACCGGGTCGTCGTAGCGGTAGGTGGTGTCGTGGCTGATGGCGAGTTTCATACGGCCTCCAGATAGGAACTGTGGATTGCCCGGGCCAGCTGGCGGATCAGCAGGATGAAATCGGTGAGCCAGGCGTGCAGGCCGTCACCGAGGATTTCGTCGATCGCCGTGTAGCGCAGGCGCGCGGCCAATTCGGCGGCCAGGCGCTGCGCCGGGCGGCCGTTGTCGCCGGGCAAGGTGGATAGGATGCCGTCCAGTTCCTCCACGCAGGCTTGCAGGGAACGCGGCACCTCGGCACGCAGAAGCAGCAGTTCGGACACCTGGCGGGCATCGGGCGAGCCACGGTAGATCTCGTTGTAGGCTTCGAAGGAGGACAGCGCGCGCAGCAGCGCGCTCCACTGGTAGTAGCCGCGCGCCGAGGTGTCGCTGACCTCCTCGGCCTCCTCGCCGAGCAGTTCGTAGCGGGCGTCGAGCAAGCGCAGGGTGTTGTCGGCGCGTTCGATGAAGGTGCCCAGGCGGATGAAGCTGGAGGCCTCGCCGCGCATGATGGTGCCGTAGGTGGCGCCGCGGAACAGGTACGAGCGCTCCTTGACCCATTCGCAGAAGCGGCTGATGCCATAGCGGCCCAGGCCCTGCTGGGCGATGCTGCGCATCTCCAGCCAGGTGGCGTTGATGTTCTCCCAGATGTCCGCGGTGATCCGCCCGCGCACCGCGTGGGCGTTGCCGCGGGCGGCCTGCAGGCAGCGGTAGATGCTCGCCGGGTTGTCGGCGTCGAGGGCGAAGAAATGCAGCATGCGCTCGGGCTGCATCTTCCCGTGGCGCTCCAGGTAGTCGTCCATGGTGCCGGTGATCAACAGCGGCATGGCCAGTTCGTCGGCGCCGCCGCCGCGGTCGTCCGCCGGCATCAGCGACAGCGAATAGCTCACGTCGAGCATGCGCGCGAGGTTCTCCGCGCGCTCCAGGTAGCGGGACATCCAGTACAGGTCGGCTGCGGTACGGCTCAGCATGTCAGTCCTCCACCACCCAGGTGTCCTTGGTACCGCCACCCTGTGACGAATTGACCACCAGCGAGCCCTCGCGCAGCGCCACGCGGGTCAGCCCGCCGGGCACCAGGCGCGTCTCGCGGCCGGACAGCACGAACGGCCGCAGGTCGATGTGCCGCGGCGCGATGCCGCTGTCGACGTAGGTCGGGCAGGTCGACAGGCACAGCGTCGGCTGGGCGATGTAGGCGTGCGGGCGGGCCTTGATGCGCTCGCGGAAGGCCTCGATCTCCTGGCTGCTGGCCGCAGGCCCCACGAGCATGCCGTAGCCGCCGGAACCCTGGGTTTCCTTGACCACCAACTGCGGCAGGTGCGCCAGCACGTGGGACAGGTCGGCCGGCTTGCGGCACTGCCAGGTGGGCACGTTCTTCAGAATGGGTTCCTCGGACAGGTAGAAGCGCACCATGTCGCCGACGTAGGGATAGATCGACTTGTCGTCGGCCACCCCGGTGCCGATGGCGTTGGCCAGCACCACGTTGCCGGCGCGGTAGGCCGCCAGCAGGCCGGGCACGCCGAGCATCGACTCGGGGTTGAAGGCCAGCGGGTCGAGGAAAGCGTCGTCCAGGCGCCGGTAGATCACGTCCACCGGACGCGGGCCGGCGGTGGTGCGCATGTACACGCGCTCGTCGCGGACGAACAGGTCGGCGCCCTCCACCAGTTCCACGCCCATTTCGCGGGCGAGGAAGGCGTGCTCGAAGTAGGCGCTGTTGAAGCGGCCGGGGGTCAGCACCACCACGCTGGGGTTGTCCAGCGGGCTGGAGCTGCGCAGGGTCTCCAGCAGCAGGTTCGGGTAGTGGTCGATGGGCGCGATGCGCTGCGCGGCGAACAGCTCGGGGAACAGCCGCATCATCATCTTGCGGTCTTCGAGCATGTAGCTCACGCCGCTGGGGGTGCGCAGGTTGTCCTCCAGCACGTAGTAGCTGCCGTCGGCGTCGCGCACCAGGTCGACGCCGGCGATGTGGGCGTAGAGGTCGCGGTGCAGGTCCAGGCCCTGCATGGCGATCTGGTAGCCCTCGTTGGTCAGCACCTGCTCCGCCGGGACCACCCCGGCCTTGATGATGCGCTGCCCGTGGTAGAGGTCGGCGAGGAACATGTTCAGCGCGCGCACCCGCTGGATGCAGCCGCGCTCCACCACGCGCCATTCGCTCATGGGAATGCTGCGCGGGATGGTGTCGAAGGGGATCAGGCGCTCGGTGCCCTGCTCGTCGCCATAGAGGGTGAAGGTGATGCCGGCGCGGTGGAACAGCAGGTCGGCCTCGCGCCGGCGCTGCTCCAGGGTTTCCGGCGCCGCCGCCGCCAGCCAGCGGGCGAATTCACGGTAGTGCGCCCGGCACTGGCCATTCGCGTCATACATCTCGTCGTAGAAAGTGCGGGACATGCCGAACTCCTTGTCGCCACCAGTAGCCTTGCCATCGCAAGCCCCGTGCCATCGAAACAAAGCCTTGGGTTTCAATGGCTTGCAAAACAAGCCCGGCCTGGACGCGCCACTTTGGTGCAACCGGCGCGGGCTGCGGGCCGGCGCCGCCCCTTTTGGCGCCAACCGCTTCAGTCTAGGCCAGCGGCGGCGACCGGCCCGCCGCGCTTGCGCCTATGCTTATGCGTGGATGGTGAGCCTGCGCTTGTAGCCCCCGCCGGGCGCGGCTAGGCTGCCAGAGATGTCGTTTCGCCATGACACATGCTGTCCGCCCAGGTGCCCCGCCCGCGGTGCGGTACGACCGCAGAGGCTCCGAACCCCCAACAGGAGTCCGACCATGCCTTCCCCGAAACTCGCTCCCCTGGCCTTCGCCGGCGCCTGCGCCCTGGCCAGCGCCGCCCTGCAGGCCGCCCAGCTCGGCGCGCCCGAGGGCGCCCTCGACATCATCGCCTGGCCCGGCTACATCGAGCGCGGCGAGAGCGACAAGAACTACGACTGGGTGACGCCCTTCGAGAGGGAGACCGGCTGCAAGGTCAACGTGAAGACCGCCGCCACTTCCGACGAAATGGTCAGCCTGATGGCCAAGGGCGGCTACGACCTGGTCACCGCCTCGGGCGACGCTTCGCTGCGCCTGGTGTACGGCAAGCGCGTGCAGCCGATCGACGTCAGCCTGATCCCCAACTGGAAGAACGTCGACCCGCGCCTGCAGGACGCGCCCTGGCACACCGTGGACGGCAAGCACTACGGCACGCCCTACCAGTGGGGCCCGAACGTGCTGATGTACAACACCAAGGTCTTCCCCAAGGCGCCGGAAAGCTGGAGCGTGGTGTTCAAGGAGCAGCAACTGCCCGACGGCAAGAGCAACAAGGGCCGCGTGCAGGCCTACGACGGGCCCATCTACATCGCCGACGCCGCGCTCTACCTGAAGGCCACCGAGCCGTCCCTGGGCATCCAGGACCCGTACCAGCTCACCGAGGCGCAGTACGCCGCGGTGCTCAAGCTGCTGCGCGCCCAGCACGCGCTGATCCACCGCTACTGGCACGACGCGACCGTGCAGATGAGCGACTTCAAGAACGAAGGCGTGGCCGCCTCCGGCTCCTGGCCCTACCAGGTCAACGCCCTGCAGGGCGAGAAGCAGCCGATCGCCTCGACCATCCCCGCCGAGGGCGTCACCGGCTGGGCCGACACCACCATGCTGCACGTCGACGCCAAGCACCCGAACTGCGCCTACAAGTGGCTGAACTGGTCGCTGGAGCCCAAGGTGCAGGGCGACGTCGCCGCCTGGTTCGGCTCGGTGCCGGCGGTACCGGCCGGCTGCAAGGGCAGCCAGCTGCTCGGCGCCGAAGGCTGCGCCACCAACGGCTACGACCAGTTCGACCGCATCGCCTTCTGGAAGACGCCGCAGGCGGAGGGTGGGAAGTACGTGCCCTATAGCCGCTGGACGCAGGATTACATCGCGATCATGGGGGGCAGGTAGCGCTCTGGCTTTTCGTAGGAGCGAGCTTGCTCGCGAACGGGGTTTGCCGGTGGCTGCGGTGCCAGGACCAAGAGCGCCCTCTCCCCAGCCCTCTCCCTGAAGGGAGAGGGGGCTTGTCCGTGCCGAGAGAAGTAATGGCTTCAGCCGGCAACTCGGCACAAGCCGGCTAACACCAGAACATCAACGTCTGCCCAACGGTCCCCTCTCCCTTCAGGGAGAGGGTTAGGGAGAGGGACCGCCCTCCCCGCCACGATCAAGCATCCAGGAGCGTAGGGCGAATAACCGTTCGCGGTTATCCGCCGCCTGACCTCGATCGCCGGCCCACTCGGGTTCGACCTTGGGCGCAACGGCGTACAACCGCGAACGCTTGTACGCCCTACGTCTGGATCCAGCCCGCCCCTCCCCCATGCACTACCCTGTTAAAGCACACCAGCCACGCGGGTAGCGCCATGACCACAGCCGTCCAGTTCACCGAGGTGAGCCGCCACTACGGCGAGGTGAAAGCCGTCGACCGGGTGTCCATCGAAATCCGCGATGGCGAGTTCTTCTCCATGCTCGGCCCCTCCGGCTCGGGCAAGACCACCTGCCTGCGCCTGATCGCCGGGTTCGAGCAGCCCTCCTCCGGCTCCATCCGCATCCACGGCCAGGAAGCCGCCGGGCTGCCGCCCTACGAGCGCGACGTGAACACGGTGTTCCAGGACTACGCGCTGTTCCCGCACATGAACGTGCTGGACAACGTCGCCTACGGCCTCAAGGTCAAGGGCGTGGCCAAGGCCGAGCGCCTCAAGCGCGCCGAAGAGGCGTTGGACATGGTCGCCCTCGCCACCTACGGCAGCCGCAAGCCGGCGCAGCTCTCCGGCGGCCAGCGCCAGCGCGTGGCCCTGGCCCGGGCCCTGGTCAACCGCCCGCGGGTGCTGTTGCTGGACGAGCCCCTGGGCGCGCTGGACCTGAAGCTGCGCGAGCAGATGCAGGTGGAACTGAAGAAACTGCAGCGCCAGCTGGGCATCACCTTCATCTTCGTCACCCACGACCAGGGCGAGGCGCTGTCCATGTCCGACCGCGTGGCAGTGTTCAACAAGGGCCGCATCGAACAGGTGGACACCCCGCGCAACCTCTACATGAAGCCGGCCACGCCCTTCGTCGCCGAGTTCGTCGGCACCGCCAACGTGCTGCGCGGCGACCTCGCCCGGCGCCTGCTCGGCGCGGCCGGGGCCTGGTCGCTGCGCCCGGAGCACGTGCGCTTCGGCCAGCCGCGCGAGGGTGAGCTGCAGGTCGCCGGCACCCTGGTGGACGTGCAGTACCTGGGCGCCGCCAGCCGCTACGAGATCGCCCTGGACGCCGGCGGCCGGCTGGTGGCCGCGCTGCCCAACGGCGAGCGCGAGGAGCAGCGCCCGCAGCCCGGCGAGGCGGTCAGCGCCTGCTGGGCGCGCAGCGCGCTGGTGCCGCTGCGCGAGGAACCGCTGCCATGATGCGCGCCGTCTCCAGCTTCCTCTACCGGCGCAGCGGCCTCTACCTGCTGATGCTGCTGATCCCGCCGCTGCTGTGGTTCGGGGTGATCTACATCGGCGCGCTGTTCGCCCTGCTCTGGCAGAGCTTCTACACCTTCGACGATTTCACCATGGCGGTGACGCCGCAGCTGACCCTGGCCAACTACGCGGCGCTGTTCAACCCGGCCAACTACGACATCGTCCTGCGCACCCTGGGCATGGCCGTGGCGGTGTCCCTGGCCAGCGCCGTGCTGGCCTTCCCCATCGCCTACTACATGGCGCGCTTCGCCGGGCCCAAGGAAAAGGCCTTCTTCTATATCGCGGTGATGCTGCCGATGTGGGCCAGCTACATCGTCAAGGCCTACGCCTGGACGGTGATCCTGGCCAAGGGCGGCATCCTCTACTGGATCATCGAGAAGCTGCACCTGCTGGGCCTGCTCGACCTGCTGCTGGACGTGCCCGGGGTGGGCGGCAACACCCTGTCCACCTCGCACCTGGGGCGCTTCTGGGTGTTCACCTACATCTGGCTGCCGTTCATGATCCTGCCGATCCAGGCCGCCCTGGAGCGCCTGCCGCCATCGCTGCTGCAGGCCAGCGCCGACCTGGGCGCGCGGCCGCGGCAGACCTTCGCCCAGGTCATCCTGCCGCTGGCCTTCCCCGGCGTGGTGGCCGGCTCCATCTTCACCTTCAGCCTGACCCTGGGCGATTTCATCATCCCGCAGCTGGTGGGCCCCAGCGGGCTGTTCATCGGCACCATGGTCTACGTGCAGCAGGGCTCCATCGGCAACATGCCGCTGGCCGCGGCCTTCACCCTGGTGCCCATCGTGCTGATCGCCGTCTACCTGTCCATCGCCAAGCGGCTGGGGGCCTTCGATGCACTCTGAGCGAGCTTCCTGGGCCTTGCGCCTGGCCGCCTGGGGCGGGCTGGTGTTCCTGCACTTCCCGATCCTGGTGATCCTGCTCTACGCCTTCAACACCGAGGAGTCGGCCTACAGCTTCCCGCTGCAGGGCTTCACCCTGCGCTGGTTCGCCGAGGTGGCCCAGCGCGGCGACGTGCTCGACGCCATCTGGCTGTCGGTGAAGATCGCCTGCGTCGCCACCCTGGTGGCCATGGTGCTCGGCACCCTGGCCGCCGGCGCGCTGTACCGCCGCGACTTCTTCGGCAAGGAGGGCATCTCGCTGATGCTCATCCTGCCCATCGCCCTGCCCGGCATCATCACCGGTATCGCCCTGCTCTCGGCGTTCAAGACCCTCGGCATCGAGCCGGGCTTCCTGACCATCGTCATCGGCCACGCGACCTTCTGCGTGGTGATCGTCTACAACAACGTGATAGCGCGCTTCCGCCGCACCTCGTTCAGCCTCATCGAGGCCTCCATGGACCTGGGCGCCGACGGCTGGCAGACCTTCCGCTACATCGTCCTGCCGAACATCGCCACCGCCCTGCTGGCCGGCGGCATGCTGGCCTTCGCGCTGTCCTTCGACGAGATCATCGTCACCACCTTCACCGCCGGCCACGAGCGCACCCTGCCGCTGTGGCTGCTGAACCAGCTGACGCGCCCGCGCGACGTGCCCATCACCAACGTGGTGGCCATGCTGGTGATGCTGGCGACCATGCTGCCGATCCTCGGCGCCTACTACCTGACCCGCGGCACCAGCGACGTGGCCGGCGGCGGCAAGTGAACCGGCGGCCCGCCGCGGCGGGCATCCAGCCACCGAAGCAGAGGAGCCCCGCAATGCAAAGCAAACTCCTGATCAACGGCCAGTTCGTCGCCGGCGAAGGCGAGAAACTGGACATCCTCAACCCCTCCACCGGCGAGGTGCTGGGCCAGATAGCCGAGGCCAGCGAGGCCCAGGTGGACGCCGCCGTGCGCGCCGCCGACGCCGCCTTCGACGGCTGGTCGCAGACCACCCCGAAGGACCGCGCGCAGCTCCTGCTGCGCCTGGCCGACAAGATCGAGGAACACGCCGCGGAGCTGGCGCGCCTGGAATCGCAGAACTGCGGCAAGCCCTACGCCGCGGCGCTGAACGACGAAATCCCGGCCATCGCCGACGTGTTCCGCTTCTTCGCCGGCGCCTGCCGCTGCCTGCCCGGCTCGGCGGCCGGCGAGTACCTGCCCGGCTTCACCTCGATGATCCGCCGCGACCCGGTGGGGGTGATCGCCTCCATCGCGCCCTGGAACTACCCGCTGATGATGGCCGCCTGGAAGCTCGGCCCGGCCCTGGCCGCCGGCAACTGCGTGGTGCTCAAGCCCTCGGAGCAGACGCCGCTGACCGCCCTGCGCCTGGCCGAGTTCATCGCCGAGCTGTTCCCCGCCGGGGTGGTCAACCTGGTGTTCGGCCGCGGCCCCACGGTGGGCAGCCCGCTGGTCAGCCACGCGCTGGTGCGCATGGTCTCGCTGACCGGCTCGGTGGGCACCGGCAAGCACATCATCCGCAGCGCCGCCGACAGCGTGAAGCGCCTGCACATGGAACTGGGCGGCAAGGCCCCGGTGATCGTCTTCGACGATGCCGACCTGGCCGACGTGGTCGAGGGCATCCGCACCTTCGGCTTCTACAACGCCGGCCAGGACTGCACCGCGGCCTGCCGCATCTACGCCGGCAAGAAGATCTACGACAACTTCGTCGCCGACCTGGCCAGCGCCGTGTCCAGCCTGAAGACCGGCCTGCAGGACGACCCGGCCACCGAGCTGGGCCCGCTGATCACCGCCAGCCAGCGCGAGCGCGTCTCCGGCTTCGTCGAACGGGCCAAGGCCAGCCCGCACATCCGCATCGCCACCGGCGGCGCGGCGGTGGCCGGCAACGGCTTCTTCTACCAGCCGACGGTGGTGGCCAACGCCCAGCAGGACGACGAGATAGTGCGCAACGAGGTGTTCGGCCCGGTGGTCTCGGTCACGCCGTTCAGCGACGTCGAGCAGGCCATCCGCTGGGCCAACGACTCCGAGTACGGCCTGGCCAGCTCGGTGTGGACCCGCGACGTCGGCCGCGCCAGCCGGGTGGCGGCGCGCCTGCAGTACGGCTGTACCTGGGTCAACACCCACTTCATGCTGTGCAGCGAAATGCCCCACGGCGGCTTCAAGCAGTCCGGCTACGGCAAGGACCTGTCGCTGTACGGCCTGGAGGACTACACGGTGGCGCGGCACGTGATGATCAAGCATTGGGGCTAGTCGGGCGCGAAGAGCCCCTCTCCCCAACCCTCTCCCGCAAGCGGGAGAGGGGGCTGTTCGGAGCGAGCGGGGAATTTGGAGTCATCCTGATACTCCCGCCCCCTCGTCATTCCCGCGAACGCGTGACGGATGGTTGGGTTCGCGAGCAAGCTCGCTCCTACGAAGAGCACATCGGCGCAGTCGTCAGGGCAGGGTGTGAGGCCACCCCGTAGGAGCGGATCTCATCCGCGAATCGCGCCGATACCTCCGGCTAACCACCTGTAGGAGCGGGCCCTGCCCGCGATTCGCGCGCAACGCGCGCGCCCACGAAGCGCATCGGTGTCAGAGATCGATCACCAACCGCGCCGTCCGGGCGCGCGATACGCACAGCATCAGGCTCTGCTGCGCGGCCTTTTCCGCGTCGCTCAGGTACTGGTCGAAATGCTCCGCCTCGCCTTCGAGGATGGCCGTCTCGCAGGTGCCGCAGACGCCCTCGCGGCACAGGCATTCGACCTTGGCCGCCTTCACGTTCTCGATGGCCTGGAGGATGGTCATGCCCTCCTCCACCCGCAGTTCGCGGCCGGAACGGGCCAGCACCACGGTGAAGGCGGCGCCTTCGGCCGGGGCGGCGGCGAACTGTTCCCAGTGCACGCGCCCGTCCGCGATGCCGGCTGCCTTGGCGCCTTCGATCACCGCATCGATCAGCGGTTTGGGCCCGCACACGTACACATGGGCATCCGCGGCCAGGCCGGCGAACAGCGCCGACAGGTCGAGCTTGCGCCCCAGGCTGTCGATGTAGAAGCGCACGTGCCCGGCATGCGGGCCCTGCTCCAGCTCGGCCTGGAACGCGCCGTGCTCCGGGCTGCGGAACGCGTAGTGCAGCTCGTAGGGCGTAGCGCCGCCTTCCAGGTCGTGCAGCTGGGCCAGGAACGGGGTGATGCCGATGCCGCCGGCGATCAGCACGTGGCGCCCGGCGCCGGGGTCCAGGGCGAACAGGTTGTTCGGCGTAGAGATGGTCAGCCGGGTACCGACCTCCACCTGGCCGTGCATGAAGGCCGAGCCGCCCCTGGACTGCTCTTCCAGGCGCACGCCGATCTGGTAGTGGCTGAGGTCGCGCGGGTCGCTCATCAGCGAGTAGGCATTGCTGAAACTACCCGCCGGGTCCTGCACGATCACATGGCTGCCGCCGCTGAACGCCGGCAGCGCCTGGCCGTCCTCGCGCACCAGGGTGAAGCGCTTGATCAGCGGCGTCGCCTGTTCCACCGCGCTGACGCGGACGCTGAACATCTCGTATTTGTTAGCCATCATTCACCTCGACTGCATCGGCGAGCGGCAGGCCCTGCCGCTCGCCACGACCTATCCCCGCTCAAACGGCGAGGCACAGGTACTTGATTTCCAGATAGTCCTCGATGCCGTACTTGGAGCCCTCGCGGCCCAGGCCGGACTGCTTCACCCCGCCGAACGGCGCCACCTCGTTGGAGATCAGCTGGGTGGCGCTAGCCAGCGCGATCACCTCTGTGGCGGCGCTGGCCATCAGTCTTCCAGGTGGGCGACGGCGATCAGGTTGTGGAAGTGGGCGATGCCGTGCTCGCTGATGCCGCTGCGCTGCTTGTCCACCATGATCCGGCCCTGGCCGCGGTAGCCGCGGGACTTCAGGCCCTTCTGCACGCTTTCCACCAGGCGCAGGTCCTCGGGGCGGAACACGTCTCGGTACCACTCCACCAGCACCTTCTGCTCCTCGGTCAGCTCCTTGTCGAGGAAGTAGATGTCGTAGTGCTGCAGGGTGGTCTCGGCGTCCACCGGGAACTCGTAGATCACGGTCATGAAGTTGGCGCCCGGCGGCACGTTGAACATGGTGCAGGGCCAGGCCCAGAAGCCGGCGAAGGACGGATCGCTGACCGATTCGTCGACCTTGAACGACTGCTCCGAGGACTTGGCGATGCCGTACTGCAGCGACCAGTTGCCATGCAGGGTGTGGCCGTACTGGCCGACGTCCACCGAGTCGGCGAAGCTGGGGTGCGCCGGGCCGCAGTGGTAGCACTCCAGGTAGTTGTCGACGATGGACTTCCAGTTGGCCGGGGTGCTGGTGACGAAACGCGCCGCCAGCTGCAGGTCGTCGATCACCGCGCAGGCCTGGCGCATGCGCGCCTGCAGGCCCGGCAGCTGGTCTTCGACGCTGCCGGCGTCGTTGTCCATGTTGATGAAGATGAAGCCGGCGTATTCCTCCACGCGCAGCGGCACCAGGCCGTAGTCGCCCTTGTCGAAGCCCTGCACGGCGTCGCAGTTGCGCACGTGGGTCAGCTCGCCGTCGAGCTTGAAGGTCCAGGCGTGGTACGGGCAGGCGATGACGTTCTTGGCCTTGCCGCTGCCTTCCAGCAACTGGTGGCCGCGGTGCGGGCAGACGTTGTAGAAGGCGCGCAGCACGCCGTCGCGGCCGCGCACGACGATGATGCTTTCGCCGATCACCTCGCGGGTGATGTAGGCGTTGTTCTCCGCCACCTCGCTGCGGTGCGCCACGCAGATCCAGCTGCGAGCGAAGATGGCTTCCTTCTCGTGCTCGTACACCGCCTTGCTGGTGTAGAAGTGCGCGGGAATGGTGAAGGCTTCTTCGTGGTTGGCGCAGAAATCGGCTGGCAGGCGCTGGAAGTCGTTCATCGGTTGGTCTCCGGTTTCAGGCACGGGCGTCGCCGTGCTTTTTACTTATTGGTTAACGGGTATCCGTTGGTTAACAAGCCGGGCAAAAAAATTTGCCGCGGGGTGCCCGCCTCCGCTCGGGAGGCGGGCCGTATCGCTTACTGCGCGGGCGCCGCGGCGGCCACCGGCTGCGGCTCGGCGTGGGGCTCCTCGCCGGCCAGGCGGGCGGCCTCTTCCTCGATCAGGTGCGCCGGCATCGAGCCGTAGTCCTGCACCATCCACTTGAGGAAGCCGTAGATCTTCACCAGCAGGATCGCCATGAACGGGATGGCGGTGAGCACCACCGCGGTCTTCATGGTCGACAGCGAGGCCTTGGCGAAGAGCATGGCCAGCGGCACCAGGGTCAGGGTCACGCACCAGAACAGCCGGTGGGTCGGCGTCGGGTCGTCGCCTTCCTGCAGGTTGCGGGTGCTGGTGGCGGCCACCGCGTAGGCCGCGGCGTCCATGTGCGAGGCGCAGAACACCGCCATGATGAACAGGTACACGGCGAGGAACGCCTTGCCCATGGGCAGGGCCGCCAGCAGCGCTTCCACCGCGCTCTCGCCGCCGTGCTCGCTGAGAATCTTCGGCACGTCGATGGCCCCGGTGATGAACTGGTGCATGCTGTAGCTTTCCAGCGCGCCGAAGAAGAACCAGCAACCGAAGCTGCCGCCCATCAGCAGGGCGAACACCACTTCCCTGATCTGCCGGCCACGCGACACGCGGGTCACGAACATGGCCACGCCGGGCGCGTAGGACACCCACCAGAGCCAGTAGAACACCGTCCAGTTGCGGGTGAAGGCGCCATCCCCGGCCGGGTCGGTGAACAGGCTCATGTGCACGTAGTTCTGGATCATCAGGCCCACGGCGTTGGCCGTGTTGTTGATGGTGAACTGCGTCGGGCCGACCAGCAGCACCACCGCGGCGAACACCAGGGCGCCGTAGCAGACCATCTTGCTCAGGTGCTGCAGGCCGCCGTCGATGCCGATGTAGGAGCTGAGCGAGAAGAGCACGGCGATCACGCCGATGACCATCAGCTGCACCATGAAGGTGTCCGGCGTGCCGACCAGGCCGGAGAGGCCGCGGGTCAGGGTCGAGGCGGTCAGCGCCAGGGACACGGTGAGCGCGCCCATCATGGTCAGCAGGAAGATCAGGTCCACCGCGCGGCCCACCGGGCCGGTGGCCTTGAAGCCGGTGACGGCCTCGACGATGGAGGCCAGGTTCAGGCCGCTCTTCTTGCGCACGTGGAAGTGGTAGGCCATGGCCAGCGAGGCCAGGGCGTAGATCGACCAGGCGCTGATGCCCCAATGGAAGAACGAGTAGCTGACGCTGTACTCCAGCGCCTGGGCCGACTCCGGTACCATGTTCAGGCCGGGGGTCTGGTAGTAGTAGGCCCACTCCATCACGCCCCAGTACAGGGTCGAGGAACCCATGCCGGCGCAGATGAACATGAACACCCAGGTGGCGGTGGAGTATTCCGGCTTGCCACTGCCCAGGCGGATGTGGCCGTACTTGCTGAAGGCCAGGTACAGCACCACCAGGGAGCTGGAGAACACCAGCAGCTGCACGCTGGTGCCGAAGGTGCGGGTGGAAAGTTCGAACAGGGTGTTGGCCAGTTGCCCGGACTGTTCCGGGAACGCGGCCAGGCCGACCACGGTGAGCAGCACGGCGATGAGGCTCACGGTTATCAGGAACACATCAATCTTTTTGTTCTTGTGCGACATCAATCGACTCCTGGAGCTATGGAAGTCTCCCCGCCCGCGGGTAGGCAAATCCCGTCTGTGGGTGGGAAGGGCTGTTTCGTTCGGCTGGGCTTGCTCTTTCCTCTGTAAACCTTAAGTTAACCAAAATCCAATGGTTAACATTGTGCCCGTAACGTTTTCTCCCTGCAAGCCTGAAGCGCAGGTCTGATGGGGCTTTCCGGATGATTGGCGGCCCGCTGCGCCTTCCCGTTGCGCAGCGGGCCGCCGGGTAGATCAGCCGGCGACGCGCGCGGCGATGGCCTCGCCCACTTCCTGGGTGGAGCGCTGGCCGCCCATGTCGCGGGTCACCTCGCCTTCGGCGATGACCTGCTCGATGGCCGCGAGGATGTCGTCATGGGCTGCGCGGTAGCGCGCGTCACCCTGGCCGAGGAAGTCCAGCATCAGCGCGCCGGACCAGATCATGGCGATGGGGTTGGCGATGTTCTTGCCGTAGATGTCCGGCGCCGAGCCGTGCACCGGCTCGAACAGCGAGGGGAACCTGCGCTCGGGGTTGAGGTTGGCCGAGGGTGCGATGCCGATGGTGCCGGCGCAGGCCGGGCCGAGGTCGGAGAGGATGTCGCCGAACAGGTTGGAGGCCACCACCACGTCGAAGCGCTCGGGCTGCAGGACGAAGCGCGCGCAGAGGATGTCGATGTGCTGCTTGTCCCAGGTGATCTGCGGGTAGTTCGCGGCCATGGCCTCGGTGCGCTCGTCCCAGTAGGGCATGCTCACGGCCATGCCGTTGGACTTGGTGGCCGAGGTCAGACGCTTGCGCTCGCGGCTCTGGGCCAGGTCGAAGGCGTACTTGAGGATGCGGTCGACGCCGCGGCGGGTGAACACCGATTCCTGCAGCACGAACTCGTTCTCGGTGCCTTCGAACATGCGCCCGCCCAGGGAGGAGTACTCGCCCTCGGTGTTCTCGCGGATCACCACGAAGTCGATGTCGCCGGGCTGCTTGTTCGCCAGCGGGCACGGCACGCCGGGGAACAGGCGCACCGGGCGGATGTTCACGTACTGGTCGAACTCGCGGCGGAACTTCAGCAGCGAGCCCCACAGGGAGATGTGGTCGGGCACCTTGTCCGGCCAGCCGACGGCGCCGAAGTACAGGGCGTCGAAGCCCTGCAGCTGCTGGAACCAGTCGTCGGGCATCATCTTGCCGTGCTGCAGGTAGTAGTCGCAGCTGGCCCACTCGAAGTGCTCGAACTCCAGCGCCAGGCCGTGTTTGGCGGCCGCCGCCTGGACGACGCGCAGGCCTTCGGGGAGGACTTCGTTGCCGATGCCGTCGCCGGCGATGGCGGCGATGCGATAGGTCTTGCTCATGCTGGGCACACTCTTGTGGCTGTAGGGCTTGTCGTGCCGACCATGCTATAAGCGCCATTCGAAAACATAATCCCGCTCTCCATGGATTCTTAAGACACGAATCGTGAACAATCTGCCGAACCTGGAAGACCTCGCCGTCTTCGTCCAGGTCGCCAAGCGCGCGAGCTTCGCCGCCGCCGCCAGCGAGCTGGGCATGTCTACCGCCTTCATCAGCAAGCGCATCCGCCTGCTCGAGCAGAACCTCGGCGTGCGCCTGCTGCACCGCACCACCCGGCGGGTGTCGGTGAGCGAGGACGGCGAGCGGGTGTACCACTGGGCGCTGCGCATCCTCGACTCGGTGCAGCGCATGGGCGACGAGGTCTCGGCGCTGCACCGCGAACCCAGCGGCCAGCTGCGCATCGCCAGCAGCCTGGGCCTGGGCCGGCGCTTCGTCGCCCCGGCGCTGTCGGAGCTGGCGGCGCGCTACCCGCAGCTGGACATCCGCCTGGACGTCCACGACCGCCTGGTGGACCTGGTGGCCGAGGGCGTGGACCTGGACATCCGCGTGGGCAACGAGATCGCCGCCAACCTCATCGCCAAGCCCCTGGCGAAGAACCGCCGGGTGCTCTGCGCGGCGCCGGCCTACCTGGAACGACGCGGCACGCCGCGCAGCCTGGCCGAGCTGACCAGCCACGACTGCCTGGTGATCAAGGAGCGCGACCACCCCTTCGGCGTCTGGCACCTGGAGGGGCCCAGCGGCGAGGAGAACGTGAAGGTCACCGGGCCGCTGTCGTCCAACCACGGCGAGGTAGTGCACCAGTGGTGCCTGGACGGCCGCGGCATCCTCCTGCGCTCCTGGTGGGACGTGCACGACAGCCTGGCCGACGGCCGCCTGGTACAGGTGCTGCCGGAATACCAGCAGCAGGCGGACATCTGGGCGGTGCACGCCGCGCCCCTGGCCAGCTCGGCCAGGGTGCGGGTGGCGGTGGAGTTCTTCCGGCAGTATTTCGCCGAGCGCTGCACGCTGCCGGAGAGTTGAACGGGGAAGGCTGAAGGCTTTTCGTAGGAGCGAGCTTGCTCGCGAACGGTGTTCACCGTCGGCAGTGGTGTTTCGGGTTGACTCCTTACCCTCACCCCAGCCCTCTCCCAGAGGGAGAGGGGGCTGTCCTGAGCGGAGTGGAAGTCAGGCTTCATCCTGATAGTTCCGCTTGTCTGCAGCTGCGTATCAGGATGACGCCGAACTCAACGATCGCACCATACGGCCCCCTCTCCCTTCAGGGAGAGGGCTGGGGAGAGGGCGCGCGGTCACGCCTCGCTCAAAAACAACCGGCGTGCACCGCCCCCCTCAAACCTCCGGCAACGCCCAATCGATCGGCGTCTTGCCATTCTGCTCGAGGAACTTGTTGGTCCGGCTGAAATGCCCGTTGCCGAGGAAGCCACGGTAGGCCGACAACGGCGACGGATGGGCGGACTTGAGGATCAGGTGCTTGCGCGGGTCGATCAGCTTCTGCTTGCTCTGCGCGTGGGAGCCCCAGAGCAGGAAGACCACGCCGTCGCAGCGCTCGTTGACCACCTCGATCACCCGGTCGGTGAAATGCTGCCAGCCGGCCTGGGCGTGGGAGCCGGCGCGGGCCTGCTCCACCGTCAGCGAGGTGTTGAGCAGCAGCACGCCCTGCTCCGCCCAGTGCTGCAGGTAGCCGTGGCTGGGAATGGGGACGTTCAGGTCGCGCTGCAGCTCCTTGTAGATGTTCTGCAGCGACGGCGGTGCCGGCACCCCCGGCTGCACCGAGAAGCACAGGCCGTGGGCCTGGCCGGGACCGTGGTAGGGGTCCTGGCCGATGATCACCACCTTCACCTTGTCCAGCGGCGTGGAGTTGAGGGCGTTGAAGATCAGCGGGCCCGGCGGGTAGATCACCTTGCCGGCGGCCTTCTCCCTGCGCAGGAATTCGCCCAGCTCGCGCATGTACGGCTTGTCGAACTCCTCGCGCAGGGCACTCTTCCAGCTCTCTTCCAGTTTGATACGATCGTCGGTCTCGGTCATGGGACACCTGATGGAACATGGCCGCCGCACCCTAAGAAAAGCTCCCGCCCCTTGTCAATGCGGCAAAGTCCATGGATCCCTCGGAAAGCTCTCCTGCCATCCCCCCTGCCGACGCCGTGCGCTTCGCGCTGTACAACCGTTTCCTCAAGGGCGAGGCCAAGGTGCCGCAGATGCCCGAGTCGCACCTGCGCGTGCGCCGCCTGCTGGGCGATGCGCGTACTTCGCTGGAGCAGCTGGCGCGGGTGATCAACGCCGACCCGCCGCTGGCCGCCTACCTCATGCAGTTCGCCGAGAGCCCGCTGCTGCGCGGCGCCCGCCCCTGCGCCTCGCTGCGCGACGTTTTGGCGCGCCTGGGCACGCGGCGCCTGGGCAACCTGGTGCTGGGCTTCTCCCTGCGCAACCTCTACATCGGCAAGGAACGCATCCTCCAGCAGATGTTCCGCGCACGCTGGAACGCCGCCCGCGAGCGCGCCGCCTACAGCGCCCTGCTCGCCCAGCACAGCCAGGTGGCCGAGGCCGACGATGCCATCCTCGCCGGCCTGCTGCAGGACGTCGGCAGCCTGCCGCTGCTGGCCGAGCTGGAGCGCTGGCCGCAGTACCCGCGCGACGCCGAGTCGCTGCAGCGCCTGTGCGAGCAACTGTCCGGCGACATCGGCGTGGTCATCATGACCGTCTGGAAGCTGCCCACCCTGACCATCGAATGCGCCCGCCAGCGCAGCCGCTGGGACCGCGAGCACGACGGCCCGGCCGACCTCGCGGACCTGGTGCAGGTGGCCGAGCAACTGCGCAATCCGGCCCTGGCCGGCGACGCCCTGGCCGAACTGCCGGCCTTCCGCCGCCTGGCGCAGGGTTGCCCGGCGCTGCAACAGCCCATCCCGCAGTTGCGCGCGCAATTGAACGAAGAAGTGAAGCTCTGGCAGCGCCTGCTCGCCGGCCGCTGAGCCTCAGCCCTCGTGCAGCGCCCGGTAGTGGCTGGGCGCCATCCCCACCACCCGCTTGAACAGCCGCGAGAAGTAATAGGCATCGGCATAGCCGAGCTGCTCGGCCACCTGGCGCACCTCCAGGTGGCCCTGGTCGAGCAGGCGGCAGGCGTGGGTCATCTTCAACCGGATGAAGTCCTGGATCGGCGCCTGGCCGGTCAGCGCGCGGTAGGTCTTGGCGAAGTGGAAGCGCGACAGGCGGAACTGCGCGGCCAGCTCGTCGAGGTTGAGGCTGCTGTCCAGGTGCTCGCGCATCAGCGCCTGCACCGCCTCGATGTCCAGCACCGCGCCGGACTTCAGCCGGGCGCGCACCGGGCGCAGCGCCAGGGAGGTCAGCAGGGCCTGCAGCAGGTGCGCGGCATGGATGAAGTGCGGCAGGCTCAGGCCCTGGCGGCGCAGCGCCAGCAGCGCGTCGAACTCCCCGCGCAGGCGCGGCTGCACGCCCACCCGCAGGCGCGGCGAGGAACCCAGCGGGCGCAGGAACTCCTCGGCCAGGGCGCCGTCCAGGTGCACCCAGTAGATCGACCAGGGCCGCCCGGGCGCGGCGCCATAGGCGTGGGCCAGGCCCTTGGGCAGCACCAGCAGGTCGCCAGCCAGCACCTCGAATCGTCCATCCGCGCAGCTCAGCCAGCCCTCCCCGGCGCTGCAGTAAATCAGCAGGTGGTCGTCCGGCGCCTGACGCTCCATGCGGTGCCCGGCGGCGGCCGGGTAATAGCCCAGCGCCAGCGGGTAGCAGGCCTGGCCCAGCGGGTGCCGCGCCAGGGCGCGGCGCAGTCGCGGCGGGGTGATGAAGCGGACGCCCTGCTGCGGCAGGGGCCAGGCCGAGAGAAGCGGGCTGCCGGACATGCGAAGGAACACCCCTGGGAAGTCGATTCAATGCCAAGATCGTCCATCCCCGAGGCAAGATCGTCAATCCACAGCGAGGCCCGCCTCGCGCTATAACCGTGGCAGGCTGTCCCACTTCACAAGAACAAACCGAGGAAGCTCCATGGAATTCGATCTCAGCGAAGAACAGCGCCTGCTGGTGGAAAGCGCCAAGGCCTTCGCCCGCCACGAACTGGCGCCGCACGCCGCGGACTGGGACCGCGAGCACCACTTCCCGGTCGACGTCATCCGCCGTGCCGCCGAGCAGGGCTACCTCGGCCTCTACATCGCCGAGGAAGACGGCGGCCTGGGCCTGTCGCGGCTGTCCGCATCGCTGATCTTCGAGCAACTGGCCGCCGGCTGCGTGGCCACCACCGCCTACATCACCATCCACAACATGGCCGCCTGGATGCTCGCCAGCTTCGGCGACGCCGCGCTCAAGGCGCAATGGCTGCCCGGGCTGATCGGCGGCGAGTCGCTGGCCTCCTACTGCCTCACCGAGCCGGATGCCGGCTCCGACGCCGCGCACCTGCGCACCCGCGCCCGCCGCGACGGCGAGGAGTACGTGCTGGACGGCGCCAAGACCTTCATCTCCGGCGCAGGCAGCACCGACGTGCTGATCGTCATGGCGCGCACCGGCGCGGACGGCGCCAAGGGCATCTCCTGCTTCCTGGTGCCGGCCAACGCCGAAGGCATCCGTTACGGCCGCAACGAGGACAAGATGGGCTGGAAGGCCCAGCCCACCCGCACCATCACCTTCGAGGGCGTGCGCATCCCGGCGGGCAACCGCATCGGCCCGGAAGGCCAGGGCTTCGTCTACGCCATGAAGGGCCTGGACGGCGGCCGCCTGAACATCGCCAGCTGCTCCCTGGGCGCGGCCCAGGCGGCGCTGGAGCAGTCGCTGCGCTACGTCGAGGAACGCAAGCAGTTCGGCAAGGCCCTGGCCGAGTTCCAGGCCCTGCAGTTCAAGCTGGCCGACATGCTCACCGACCTCACCGCCAGCCGCCAGATGGTGCGCCTGGCCGCGCACAAGCTGGACCACAAGGACGCCGAGGCGACGCTGTACTGCGCCATGGCCAAGCGCTTCGCCACCGACCGCTGCTTCGCCCTGTGCAACGAGGCCCTGCAGCTGCACGGCGGCTACGGCTACCTCAACGACTACCCGCTGGAGCGCTGGGTGCGCGACAGCCGCGTGCACCAGATCCTCGAAGGCACCAACGAAATCATGCGGGTGATAGTCGCGCGCCGCCTGCTCGACCAGGGCGGCATGCTCGACCGCCTGCTGTAGCGCCTTTGATCTTCGTAGGAGCGAGCTTGCTCGCGAACCCGTCCCGATTGTTCGCGAGCAAGCTCGCTCCTACGAAAAGCGGAAAGCACGAAGCCCCGTAGGATGGGTTGAGCGAAGCGATACCCATCGCCCCGCCCAACACGCAGGCTCAATCCATCCTACGAGGAGCGAGCACCGCGCAGAAAGATGGAAAAAACGCCCGCCCGGGCGGTCCAATCCGAACGCAACGGACATGGACGCCCAGGCCCGGGCCCCCTAGAGTCCCCGCATACCCCGGCGCCGGCCACGGCCCGCGCCCTGCCAAGGAGAACCCCATGAGCACCGCCGTCGAACCCTACAAGCCCGGCCACTTCGATCTGACCCACAAGCTCACCGTGGAGAAGCACGGCCACACCGCGCTGGTCACCATCAACCACCCGCCGGCCAACACCTGGGACCGCGACTCGCTGATCGGCCTGCGCCAGCTCATCGAGCACCTCAACCGCGACGACGACATCTACGCCCTGGTGATCACCGGCCAGGGGCCTAAGTTCTTCTCCGCCGGCGCCGACCTGAACATGTTCGCCGACGGCGACAAGGCCCGCGCCCGGGAAATGGCCCGGCGCTTCGGCGAAGCCTTCGAGGCCCTGCGCGACTTCCGCGGCGTGTCCATCGCCGCGATCAACGGCTACGCCATGGGCGGCGGCCTGGAATGCGCCCTGGCCTGCGACATCCGCATCGCCGAGCGCCACGCGCAGATGGCCCTGCCCGAAGCCGCGGTGGGCCTGCTGCCGTGCGCCGGCGGCACCCAGGCGCTGGCCTGGCTGGTGGGCGAAGGCTGGGCCAAGCGCATGATCCTCTGCGGCGAGCGGGTGGACGCCGAGACTGCCCAGCGCATCGGCCTGGTCGAGCAGGTGGTGGACAGCGGCGAGGCCCGCGGCACCGCCCTGCTGCTGGCGGCCAAGGTGGCGCGGCAGAGCCCGGTGGCGGTGCGCACCATCAAGCCGCTGATCCAGGGCGCCCGCGAGCGCGGCCCGAACACCTGGCTGCCGGAGGAGCGCGAGCGCTTCGTCGACCTGTTCGACGCCGACGACACCCGCGAGGGCGTCAACGCCTTCCTGGAGAAACGCGAACCGAACTGGCGCAACAAGTAAGGATGACCCGATGAATGTACTTTTCGAGGAACGCCACGGGCTGCACGGCTTCCGCATCGGCATAGCGACCCTGGATGCGGAAAAGAGCCTCAACGCCCTCAGCCTGCCGATGATCGAGGCGCTGCTGCAACGCCTGCAGATCTGGCGCGACGACCCGCACATCGCCTGCGTGCTGCTGCGCGGCGCCGGCACCAAGGCCTTCTGCGCCGGCGGCGACGTGCGCAAGCTGGTCGACGCCTGCCGCGAACACCCCGGCGAGGTGCCGGAACTGGCGCGGCGCTTCTTCGCCGACGAATACCGCCTCGACCACCTCATCCACAGCTACGGCAAGCCGCTGCTGTGCTGGGCCCACGGCTACGTCATGGGCGGCGGCATGGGCCTGATGCAGGGCGCCGGGGTGCGCATCGTCACCCCGTCCAGCCGCCTGGCCATGCCGGAGGTGAGCATCGGCCTGTACCCGGACGTCGGCGCCAGCTGGTTCCTCGCCCGCCTGCCGGGGCGCCTGGGCCTGTTCCTCGGCCTGGGCGCCACCCAGATGAACGCCCGCGACGCGTTGGACCTGGACCTGGCCGACCGCTTCCTGCTGGACAACCAGCAGGAAGACCTGATCACCGGGCTGATCCAGCTGAACTGGCGCGAACAGCCCGAGGTGCAGCTGCACAGCCTGCTCCGCGCCCTGGAGCACGAGGCCCGCGGCGAACTGCCCGAGGCCCAGCTGCTGCCGCGCCGCGAGCGCCTGGACCAGCTGCTCGACGTGGCCGACGCCAACGACGCCTGGCAGGCCCTGGCCGCCCTGCAGAACGACGCCGACCCGCTGCTGGCCAAGGCCGCGCGGACCCTGGCCAGCGGCTGCCCGCTGACCGCCCGGCTGGTCTGGGAGCAAATCCGCCGCGCGCGCCATTCGTCGCTCGCCGAGGTGTTCCGCATGGAATACGCCATGAGCCTGAACTGCTGCCGCCACCCGGAATTCCCGGAGGGCGTGCGTGCCCGGCTGATCGACAAGGACAACACACCGCACTGGCACTGGCCACAGATCGCTGCCATACCTGAGGCAGTGGTGGACGCGCATTTCGAGGCGACCTGGGAGGGCGCGCACCCGCTGGCGGACCTGTAGCCCCGCCCCCTCCCCGTGAAAGACGTGCTTCGTGGCGTTCACCCCTGGCAACCAGAGGAGAACGCGGATGAAACAGATAGCCTTCATCGGCCTCGGCCACATGGGCGCGCCCATGGCCGCCAACCTGCTCAAGGCCGGTTACCTGCTGCGGGTCTTCGACCTGGTGCAGAGCGCCGTCGACGGCCTGGTGCCGCTGGGCGCCAGCGCCGCGCGCAGCGCCCACGACGCGGTGGACGGCGTCGACGTGGTGATCACCATGCTGCCGGCCAGCCAGCACGTCGAGGGGCTCTACCTCGGCGAGCAGGGCCTGCTGCAGCACATCGCCCCCGGCACCCTGGTGCTGGAATGCTCCACCATCGCCCCGGCCTCGGCGCGCAAGGTCCACCATGCGGCGGCGCAACGCCGGATTCCCATGCTCGACGCGCCGGTCTCCGGCGGCGTCGGCGGCGCCGTCGCCGGTACCCTCACCTTCATGGTCGGCGGCGACGCCCAGGTGCTGGAGAAGGCCAGGCCGATCTTCTCCGCCATGGGCCGCAACATCTTCCACGCCGGCAGCGACGGCGCCGGCCAGGTGGCCAAGGTGTGCAACAACCAGCTGCTGGCCATCCTCATGATCGGCACCGCCGAATCCCTGGCCCTGGGCGTGGCCAACGGCCTGGACCCGGTCGTGTTGTCCGAGATCATGCGGCGCAGCTCCGGCGGCAACTGGGCGCTGGAGGTCTACAACCCCTGGCCCGGGGTGATGGAGAACGCCCCGGCCTCGCGCGGCTACGAGGGCGGCTTCCTCAGCGCGCTGATGGCCAAGGACCTCGGCCTGGCCCAGGAGGCCGCGCAACTCACCGGCAACAGCACGCCGCTGGGCAGCCTGGCCACCAGCCTCTACCGCCTGCTGCTCAAGCAGGGCTTCGGCGACAAGGACTTCTCGGTGGTGCAGAAGCTGTTCGACCAGGGATTGTGAAGCACGGCTTACGAGTGCATGGCGGCCCGGCCGGTTTTTCCCGCGCAGGGCGTGGCCGATCATGGGCGCCATTCCGCCGTGTTACGGCCTTTGCCCTGGAGCTTAACGATGAAAATCGCCCTGATCGGTGCCACCGGCCATGTCGGCCATTATTTCCTGGAAGAAGCGCTGCGCCGCGGCCTGCTGGTGACGGCGCTGGTCCGTGATCCGGCCAAGCTGGCCGGCCGCGAGGGCGTCACCGCGGTGCAGGCGGACGTCTACGACGCCGCGCAGGTGGCCAAGGCGGTGGCCGGCCATGACGTGGTCATCAGCGCCTTCAACGCCGGCTGGGGCAACCCGGACATCCGCGCCGCCCACGCCCGCGGCAGCCAGGCCATCCTCGACGGCGCCAAGGCCGCCGGGGTGAAGCGCCTGCTGGTGCTCGGCGGCGCCGGCAGCCTGGAAATCGCCCCCGGCCAGCGCCTGGTGGACAGCCCGGAATTCCCCGAAGCCTGGAAACAGGGCGCCCTGGGCGCCGCCGACGCCCTCGACCAGCTGCGCGGCGAAAAGGCCCTGGACTGGGCCTTCCTCAGCCCGGCCATGCTCCTGGAAGGCGAACAGCGCACCGGCAGCTTCCGCATCGGCGGCGACCAGGTGCTGTTCGACGCCAAAGGCGAAAGCCGCATCTCCCTCCCCGACCTGGCCGTGGCCATGCTCGACGAAGCGGAACGCCCCGCCCACCACCGCCAGCGCTTCACCGTGGCCTATTGAGCGGAACACCGTAGGAGCGGGCCCTGCCCGCGATATCGCGCGCAGGGCGCGCTCCTACATTGGAACACCGCGGGTGGGGCGGCGTAGGCGGATCTTATCCGCGAATCGCGCCGGTGGTTCCGGCCATCGCGGACAAGGTCCGCTCCTACGGGGAAATGTCGTGCCTCACGACAGACTGTAGGAGCGGGCCCTGCCCGCGATATCGCGCGCAGGGCGCGCTCCTACAGGGGAACACTGCGGGTGGGGCGGCGTAGGAGCGGATCTTATCCGCGAACCGCGCCGGTGGTTCCGGCCATCGCGGACAAGGTCCGCGGGGAAATGCCGTGCTTGTAGGGGCGCCGAAATGCGGCGGATAACCGCGAACGGTTATCCGCCCTGCGAACTCGCCGACTGACGCTGAACTATCCCCCGCTCCGAACGGCCCCCTCTCCCGCTTGCGGGAGAGGGCTGGGGAGAGGGCGCTCTTCCGGGAGTGAACAACTGGCCCGCCGCCTGCGCCGCGATGCTCTGCGTAGGATGGGTTGAGCTTGCGATACCCATCGGACCCTGGTGATGGGTATCGCTTCGCTCAACCCATCCTACGAGGGTACGTCTTCCCGCATCACCCCTCGCGCTTCCCCGGCGTGGCGATATCGAACCAGAACTCGAAGTCATCCAACATCCCGAACAACTTGGCCAGCAACAGCGGGTTGCCCGAACTCTTCAGCTTGCCCTGGGCGATCAGCACCACCGGGTTGGCCTCCTTGAGCAGCAGGCGGTTGAGGTCGGCGCGGTCGATGGTCACCGTCTGCCCGGCGTCTTCGCTGTGCACCCCGCGGATGTTGTTCAGGTGCGAGTTCTTCAGCTCCAGCAGGTACTCCTGGCCGATGTCCGGCAACACCAGGTTGATGGCGAAGTCCTCGCCCTCGGCCTTGCCGGCGTTCAGGCGCACGCCCAGGTAGTCGAACAGCAGGCCGGTGTCCATGGCGGCCAGGGCATCGGCGCTGGAGGTCTTCAGCGACGGCAGGTCACGCGGCACGCCGTGGCGCAGTTCGTCCGCCGCGGCCAGGTAGCTGTTGCGCCAGCCGGCGTTCTCCGCCTGGTAGCCCAGCTGCTCCAGGGCGTCGGCCTGCAGGCGGCGGGCGGCCTGGTTATCCGGCTCGGCGAAGACCAGCTTGTTGACCACCTCCACCACCCAGCGGTACTCGCCCTGGTCGAAGGACTTCTGCGCCATCTGCAGCACGTGCTCGGCACCGCCCATGAATTCCACGTACTTCTTCGCCGAATCCTCCGGCGCCAGCGGGTTCAAGGTGGCCGGGTTGCCGTCGTAGTAGCCCAGGTACTTGTTCACCACCGCGCGCACGTTGTGGCTGACCGAGCCGTGGTAGCCGCGGTTGTACCACTCGTTGGCCAGCTCCGGCGGCAGTTGGAAGCGCTCGTGGATCTGGTTGATGGTCACGCCCTGGTTGGCCAGGTGCAGGCTCTGGTCGTTGAGGTAGCCGTAGAGGTCGCGCTGCTTCTCCAGGGTGCGGACGATGTCCTCATGCCCCCAGCGCGGCCAGTTGTGCACGGCGAACATCACCTCGGCCTGGTTGCCGTAGCGGTGCAGCGCCTCGTTGATGTACTTGCTCCAGCCCAGCGCATCGCGGGTCTCGGCGCCGCGCAGGGTGTAGAGGTTGTGCAGGGTGCCGGTGACGTTCTCGGCCATCAGCAGGGCCTTCTGCTTCGGCAGCCAGACGTTCATCTCCGAAGGCGACTCGGTGCCGGGGGTGTTCTGGAAGGCGAAGTCGACGCCGTCGATGCGCAGTTGCTCGTCGTCCTTCTCGACCAGCCGGGTCGGCGCGATCAGGCTCATCGGCCCGTGGGCGACGGCCTTGCCGATGGCCATGTCCACCAGCCCACGCGGGCCCTGGGGCAGTTCGGTGCCGTACTGGTAGGTGGCGCGGCGCAGCATGGCGTTGCCGGCCAGCACGTTCTCCTTGATCGCCGACTCCATGAAGCCCTTGGGCGCGATGATCTGCACCTCGCCCTTGTCCACCTGTTCCTGGCTCACCAGGCCCTTCACCCCGCCGAAGTGGTCGACGTGGGCGTGGCTGTAGATGATCGCCTTGATCGGCTTCTGCCCCAACTCCTGGCTGACCAGGGCATAGGCAGCCCTGGAAGTGGCCGGGGTGGTCAGGGTGTCGATGATGATCCAGCCGCTGTCGCCCTGGACGAAGGTGATGTTGGCCAGGTCGAAGCCGCGCACCTGGTAGATGCCGTCGGCGACCTTGTACAGCCCGTACTTGAGGTTGAGCAGGGCCTGGCGCTGCAGGCTGGGGTTGATGCTGTCGATGTCCTGGCCGGCATCGAGGAAGCCGAAGCCGCCCAGTTGCCAGGCCACGCTGCCGTCCTCGTTGCGGATCACCAGCTGTTCCGGGCGCTTGATCAGGCCCTGCTCGACCCGCGCGAAGTCGGCGCGGTCGTTGAACGGCAGCGTCTCGCGGACCTTCTGCTGCAGGGCCACGGTGAAGGCGCTGGGCGGCTTGGACGCATCGGCGGGGTCGTCGGCGGCGAGCAGCACGGGCGACAGGCCGGCCAGCAGGACGGCGGCGGAAAGGCGCAGCATGGAAAACTCCGGTTCTTGTTATGGGAATGCCTGGCACTATGCCCGCAGGCATGGCAATAATTCCAATGCATTCCTTTACCAATCCTGATGCAAACCAAGCATGACCGACCTGCGCCAGCTCCGCCATTTCGTCGCCCTCGCCGAACACGGCCACTTCGCCCGCGCCGCCGAAGCGGTGAACCTCAGCCAGCCGGCGCTCTCGCGCAGCATCCAGGCCCTGGAAAGCCAGCTCGACTGCCGCCTGCTGGACCGCAACCCGCGCGGCATCAGCCTGACCGCCCACGGCCGGCTGGTGCTGGAACACGCCCGCCGCCTGCTGGCCGGCAGCCGCGCGCTGGACAACGCGGTGAGCCAGCTGGGCAACCTGGAGGCCGGCGAACTGCGCCTGGGCGCCGGCCCCTTCCCCGCCGCGCGCCTGCTGCCGCAGACCCTCGCGGCCTTCAGCCGGGCCCACCCGCGGGTCAGCGTGGCGCTGGCCATCGAGAACTGGCAGCTGCTGCACCGGCGCCTGCTGGACGACGAGCTGGAACTATTCGTCGCCGACTGCCGCGAGTTGCAGGGCGACCCGCGCCTGGACATCCAGCCGCTGCGCGAGCACGACAGCCTGCTGTTCTGCCGCCCCGGGCACCCGCTGCTGGCGCGCGGGCGCCTGGCCATCGACGACCTGCGCGACTACCCGCTGGCCGGCCCGCGCCTGCCGCGCGACGCCCACCAGCGCCTGGCCCGCAGCCTGGGCCGCGAGCAACCGCTGGACGTGCAGTGCGACGACGTACTGATGCTCAAGGAACTGGTGCGCGGCAGCGACGTGCTGTGCCTGGCGGTGGCCGACGTGGTGGCCGCCGACGTCGCCGCCGGGCGCCTGGCCACCCTGCCCTGGCCGCGCCAGGCCGGCGACGCCGCGCTGCGCGGCTCGGCCTACGGCCTGGTGCGCCACGCCAGCCGCAGCCTGTCGCCGGCGGCGCAGGCGTTCGTCGAGCTATTGCTGCAGGTCGACGGCCAGGGCGTCGAAGGCCCGGCGCAGAACGACTGACGGCACCCGAAGGTGCCATCAGCAGGGGCATCAGCGATGCCAGTAGTAGCCGGGGGCCGGGGCGTAGCGCACCGGCGGCGGCGGAGGCGCGTAGTAGCGATGGCCGCCGCGCCAGCCGCCGTGGTCGTGTTCGTAGACCACGCAGCCGGACAGCGGCAGGAACAACAGCAGGGCAACGAGAAGGCGACGCATGGCTAACTCCTGATCGGCATCCGCTTCGAATCAGCGGCTTGTAGGATCAGACCCGGCGCCCCGGCGGCGGTGCCCGGCTACAGGGTAAAGCTTATGTAAATCACGGATTTACCCGCAGCGCGGGCAGGTGCAGCACGCCGAAGAACAGCACCTGCAGGCGTTCCAGCCAGGGTTGCCGACGCGCCTTCAGGCGCCGGCCCAGCAGCAGCACCTCGCCGGCGTGCACCGCCAGCAGCACGACCGAGAGCGACAGCAACGGGCGGTACAGCTCGCCGAACGGGTACAGCAGGTTGACCGTGGCGGCCAGCCAGAACATGGCCAGCGCGCCCTTGGCGAAGGACAGCAGGTGCGACATGGGCGACTCCGATGGGGTGGATGGTCCGCGCAGTCTGCCGTGGGGTGCGCGCCGGCCGACACCGACTTTCGACTGGCGCGCCCGGCCCGGCCGCGGCTGAGCGCCGCAGTGGAGAGCCGCCGCGGGAGTCGCTAGAGTGGAAAGGTGACCGGCCCCACTCCACCGGATGAACGCACTCGTAGGATGGGTTGAGCCTGCGAAACCCATGCTGCCGTGATGATGGGTATCGCTTCGCTCAACCCATCCTACGAAAAGCGCTTCGGTGAAGTCGGCAAGACAGTTGCTCCTACGAGGTGCGCCATGCCCACGCTCAGCCATCACGACGCCCAGCAGCGCGTCGATGACATCCACGCCTTCACCCGCGAGCTGCAGCGCCTGGGCGAGGAAGGCGCGCTAAGCCTGGACGCGGCCCAGCGCGAGGGCCTGCAGGCGCACCATCTGCGCCTGCTGGACGAATACCGCGAGCGGTTCGACATCAACCGCGACAGCCAGGACAGCCGCCTGTCCCTGGGCATGCGCATCGCCTCCTTCCTCGGCGCGCTGGCCCTGGCCGCCAGCCTGTTCTTCCTCTTCTACCAGTTCTGGGGCCTGTTCGGCGAAGCCGTGCAGGTGGGCATCCTCGTCGGCGCCTCGGTGATCACCCTGCTGGCCACCTTCTGGCTGCAACGCCGCGACGCTTCCGGCTACTTCGCCAAGCTGGCGGCCATGCTGGCCTTCGCCGCGCTGGTGCTGAACATCAGCATGCTCGGGCAGATCTTCAACATCACCCCGTCCGAGCGCGCCCTGCTGCCCTGGGCGGCCTACGCCCTGCTGCTGGCCTACCTGTGCGACGCGCGGCTGCTGCTGGGCGCCGGGCTGCTCTGCCTGATGGGCTTCGTCGCCGCGCGCTTCGGCACCTGGGGCGGCGTCTACTGGCTGGACGCGGGCGAGCGCCCGGAGAACTTCTTCCCCGCCGCCGTGCTGGTGTTCCTGGTGCCGCTGGTATTCGAGCAGCGCCGCTTCGACGGCTTCGCCGCGCTGTACCGGGTGTTCGGCCTGCTGGCGCTGTTCGTGCCCATGCTGGTGCTGGCCAACTGGGGCAACGGCAGCTACCTGCCCTTCGCGCCGCACCGCATCGAGGGGCTGTACCAGGTGCTCGGCTTCGTCTGCGCCGCCGCGGCCATCTGGCTGGGCGCGCACCGCGAGTGGCCGGAGGTGGTCAACACGGGGCTGGCGTTCTTCGTCATCTTCCTCTTCACCAAGTTCTACGACTGGTGGTGGGAGGTGCTGCCCAAGTACCTGTTCTTCCTCGCCCTGGGCGTGGCGGCGGTGCTGATCCTGCTGTTCCTGCGCTACCTGCGCAACGCCCACGGCCTGCTGGGAGGACGCCTGTGATGAACATCACCCGCAACCACGGCCTGCTGCTGGGGCTGGGCCTGATCCTGCTGAGCAACGCCGCCGCCCTCGGCGCCGCGGCCTGGAACCGCAGCGGCGAGCCGGACAGCCGCCTGAGCCTCAGCGAGCGCGAGCTGCAGCGCAACAGCGACTGGCACCGCGAGAACAGCGGCGTGAGCCTGCGCCTGCTGTGGCGCATCCCCGGCGACGAGGCCAATGCCGCCTGGGCCCCGCGCATCCCGCTGGAGACCATGCGCGCGCTGGGCTTCCGGGTGCCGGACAAGGTCGACCGCGACAGCGCCCTGGCCTTCGACCGCCAGCAGGCCCGCGACGCCCTACTGGTGCTGGAGCTGGACGGCCCGCTGTACCAGCGCGAGCTGGCCCTGGCCCGCGAGCGCCTGGCCCAGGCGGAAAAACGCCTGGCCGCCAGCCCCGACGACGTGCACCTGAAGAGCGAACGCGACTTCCAGCGCAGCGCCCTGGACAACGAGGAACAGCGCGCCAGCCGGCTGTTCCTGGCCGACGCCGGCACCGACCTGCAGGCCCTGCGCCAGCAGTACCCGGACCGCCAGCACTACGCCATCGTCCACGGCCAGGTGCGGCCCATCTCGCTGTACCGCAACCGCGCCTGGGCCCTGGGCGGCAGCGCCAGCACCGAGGGCGTGCGCGCGCTCAACGTGCCGCAGCGCTGGCACGACGAACTGGAGGGCCTGGCCCCGCGCGCCGAACAGCGCGCGGCCCAGGAGCAACCGCAGCCCTTCGGCGCCGAGGTGGCCTTCGGCCAGCGCCTGGAGCCGTGGATAGAGCAGATCCAGGCGCGCTGAGCGGCCACCGCCACGCCCCGCGAAAAGGCGTGGCCAGGTGCCATCTAGGACTTTGGGCCTAGTACCTATTGAACATTGCGCCCCGCGGCCGGGTGGCTAAGGTGGAATACAGGCCCTGCCGATATCCGCGACGGAGCCCGTGCCAGTTGTAGCCTCTCGAGGATTGCTCCCTGCCTCCCAGCCCCGCCGTCCGGCGGGGCTTCTTTATGCCCTGGCGGTCGCCTGGCGCTGTCCTTGCCCCTGGCACTGCCCTTGCTAGAGCTTCTGCGGCACGGCCCAACGGCGGGTCGTCCACCGACACCGGCGTTCCTTCGCCCGCCCGCCTGGCGCGGGGCGAAGCGGCGCCTTTTTGCCCCGAGGTAGCGATGACCGACATGACCGCCAAACTGCACCCACTGGCCTGGGTCGCGGGCTCCGATGCACCAGAAAAGAGCGTGCTCGACCTGGGCTTCATGGCCCTGAGCGACGCCGCCTCGCTGATAGTCGCGGCCACCCAGGGCTTCGCCCAGCCCTACGGGCTGACGCTCAACCTGCACCGCCAGGGCTCCTGGGCCATGCTCCGCGACGGCCTGCTCGGTGGCCAGCTGGATGCCGCCCACTGCCTGTACGGGCTGGTCTACGGCGTGCAGCTGGGCATCGGCGGGGTGCCGGCCAGCGACATGGCGGTGCTCATGGGCCTGTGCCGGAACGGCCAGGCGATCAACCTCTCCGCCGCCCTGCAGCGCGACGGCGTGACCAGTACCG
Source organism: Pseudomonas sp. M1 (assembly GCF_022760135.1). Lineage (NCBI taxonomy): Bacteria > Pseudomonadati > Pseudomonadota > Gammaproteobacteria > Pseudomonadales > Pseudomonadaceae > Pseudomonas > Pseudomonas sp. M1. The sequence goes on along the minus strand of NZ_CP094343.1, from coordinate 2,393,379 downwards.
ATGCCCTGCGCCGGCTGGTCCTGGGCCAGGGCGCGCGGCTGACCCTGGCGCACACCTTCCCCACCGGCACCCACGCCCTGTGGCTCTACTACTGGCTGGCCAGCCTGGGCATCCACCCGCTGCGCGACGTCGACACCCTGGTGGTGCCGCCGGCGCAGATGGTCGAGCACCTGCGCGCCGGGCGCATCGACGGCTTCTGCGCCGGCGGGCCCTGGGGCGCCCTGGCCATCGACGAAGGCATGGGCTTCACCGTCGCCACCAGCCAGTCCATCTGGCCGGACCACCCGGAAAAGGTCCTCGGCGCCACCCGCGCCTTCGTCGAGGAGTGCCCCAACGCCGCCCGCGCCCTGGTCATGGCCCTGCTCGACGCCAGCCGCTTCATCGAGGCCAGCGAGGCGAACCTGCGTGGCACCGCCCAGCTGATCAGCGGCAGCGACTACCTCGACGCGCCCCTGGCGAGCATCGAGCCGCGCCTGCTCGGCCACTACCAGGACGGCCTCGGCCACGCCTGGAAGGACGCCCACCCGCTACGCTTCCACGACGCCGGGCGGGCCAACCAGCCCTGGCTGTCCGACGGCCTGTGGTTCATCACCCAGTTCCGCCGCTGGGGCCTGCTGCGCGGTGAGCCGGACTACCTCGCCGTGGCCGGGCAGGTGCAGCAGCAGGCGCTGTACCGCGAAGCCGCCCAGGCCCTGGGCATCGCCGTGGACGAGCGCGGCCTGCGCAGTTCGACGCTGCTCGACGGCAAGCCCTGGGACGGCACGGACCCCGCCGGCTACGCCCGCGGCTTCGCCCTGCACGCCCTGAACGACGCCTGAGGGAGCTGCGAAGATGCTGCGCATCCTGCTGATCAACGACACCGCCAGCAAGGTCGGGCGCCTGCGCGCCGCACTGGTCGAGGCCGGTTTCGAAGTGCTCGACGAATCCGGCCTGAGCGTCGACCTGCCGGCGCGGGTCCAGGCCCTGCACCCGGACGTGATCCTCATCGACAGCGCCTCGCCCGGCCGCGACGTGCTGGAGCAGGTGGTGCTGGTGAGCCGCGACCAGCCCCGCCCCATCGTCCTGTTCACCGACGAGCACGACCCCCAGGTGATGCGCCAGGCCATCCGCTCGGGGGTCAGCGCCTACATCGTCGAAGGCATCCAGGCCGAGCGCCTGCAGCCGATCCTCGAAGTGGCCATGGCCCGCTTCGAGAGCGACCAGGCCCTGCGCGCCCAACTGCAGGCCCGCGAGCAGCAGCTGGTGGAACGCAAGCGCATCGAGCTGGCCAAGGGGCTGCTGATGAAGATGAAGGGCTGCCCCGAGGAAGAGGCCTACACCCTGATGCGCCGCCAGGCCATGAGCCGCCAGCAGAAGCTGGTGCAGGTGGCCGAGCAGATCATCGCGATGCACGAGATGCTGGGCCACTGAGCCGCGGCCACTGGCCAGCGGCGGCACCGCGCGATCATCGCGCCAGCGCCACTGCTGGCCCAGCCCGCGAGCGAAGCGGCCTATGCTGCCGCCGCCCCGCCGCCATGGCGGGGCCAGGACCCGCTTCCGCCGCCTGCGCGGAAGCCCGCAGTGGGCGCGCCTGGCCAGGCCCCCGGACGCCCACCCGTCAGCGCCGGCACGCCGGCCCAGCAGAGGCACCCATGCTCGACATCAGTACCTGGAACCTCAGCGTTCCCACCGACCCCAGGCCCACCGAGGTCACCACCCAGCAGATCGCCCGCGGCTACCAGAGCCACTTCTTCACCCGCAACAGCGCGCGGATGACCTTCTGGGTGCCGGTCACCGGCTCGCACACCTCCGACAGCGTCTTCCCGCGCAGCGAACTGCGCGAGACGCTGCCCGACGGCTCCATCTACAACTGGTACTACCGCGCCGCCGACAACGAGCTGCGCGCCACCCTGACGGTGGAACAGGTGCCGTCGAAGAACAAGGTGATCATCGGCCAGATCCACAGCAAGTCGCCCTACAGCAACGACGGCGAGCCGCTGGTCAAGCTGCAGTACCACTACATCCCCGGCCAGGAGAGCGGGCGCATCGAGGCCCTGGTGCGCAACCACCCCGACGACTCCGCGGTGGTCAACGTGCCCCTGCTCAACGGCGTGCAGCTGGGCGAGCGCGTCACCTACAGCCTGCGCGTCACCTCCTCGGGCAACCTGGGCATCCGCGCGCGCAGCGCCGACGGCGCGGAGAACTACTACAGCAAGGCGCTCAGCAGCACCTGGTCGAAACAGCTGCTGTATTTCAAGGCCGGCGCCTACATCGCCGACAACTACGGCCCCAGCGACGAGGGCGCGCGGGTGACCTTCTACCACATCAACATCGCCCACCGCTGAAATCGCCCGCCGGCAGGCTGCCCGGGCGGGCCGCCAGGGCCTAGAATCGGCCCCCTCTTCCACCGCTTCGCGCAAGGTACCCATGGCCCGCCTCGACCTGCAGTTCCCCGAGGAACTGTTCTGCTACCAGACCCAGCTGACCGTCCGCGTCACCGACATCAACGGCGCCCGCCACCTGGGCAACGACTCCATGATCTCGATGATCTCCGAGGCCCGCGCGCGCTTCCTGTTCGACTTCGGCATCAGCGAGGGCGTCGGCGCGGACGGCGTCGGTATCATCGTCACCGACCTGGCCACCACCTACCGCGCCGAGGCCCACGCCCGCGACCGCCTGCTGTTCGAGGTGGGCGTGATGGACTTCAACAGGTACGGCGGCGACATCATCTTCCGCATCACCCGCCCGGCCGACGCCACCCTGGTGGCCATGGCCAAGTCCGGCTTCGTGTTCTTCGACTACCGCCAGCGCAAGGTGGTGCCCATGCCCGAGGCCATGAAGGCGGCCTTCCCGGCGGTCAACCGGGTGGACTGAAGCGCCCCATCGGCGGGCACCGGGCCCGCCCCGGCGCCCCTTTCTGGTTCGCCCCGGGGCCGGTTCGGCCGGCCAGGTAGCCGATTCCACGTCACCTGCGCGGTTGGCCCGGCCCTTGCTGTGGCACCTGCGGTGGCGATCAACGGCGATCCCCCATTCACACGACAAAGGCGTCGCATCCGCACCTGCCCACCGGGGTAGCGCGCGGAGCGGCGCCTTTTTCGTTTCACCCCGGCGCAGGGGTGTGCGGGACCTGAACGAGACGCGCGACCGCCGCTGACGGCGGCGCCACGAACCCCTCTACCGTTGCTGACGAGGTACCCTCCATGAACACCAGCTTCTGGAAAGCCGGCCACGCGCCGACGCTGTTCGCCGCCTTCCTCTACTTCGACCTGAGCTTCATGGTCTGGTACCTGCTCGGCCCGCTGGCCGTGCAGATCGCCGCCGACCTGCAGCTGACCACCCAGCAGCGCGCCCTGATGGTCGCAACGCCGATCCTCTCCGGCGCGCTGCTGCGCTTCGTCATGGGCCTGCTGGCCGACCGCTGGTCGCCCAAGCGCGCCGGCCTGTTCGGCCAGGTGATCGTCATCGCCAGCCTCGCCGGGGCCTGGAGCCTGGGCATCCACAACCTGGAGCAGGCGCTGCTGTTCGGCGTGCTGCTGGGCATGGCCGGCGCCTCCTTCGCCGTGGCCCTGCCGCTGGCCTCGCAGTGGTACCCGCCGCAGCACCAGGGCAAGGCCATGGGCATCGCCGGCGCGGGCAATTCCGGCACCGTGTTCGCCGCCCTGTTCGCCCCGGTGCTGGCGGCGGCCTTCGGCTGGCAGAACGTCTTCGGCTTCGCCCTGATCCCACTGCTACTGACCCTGGTGGTGTTCGCCCTGCTCGCCCGCAACGCCCCCGAGCGGCCGGCGCCGAAATCCCTGGGCGACTACCTCAAGGCCCTGGGCGACCGCGACAGCTGGTGGTTCATGTTCTTCTACAGCGTGACCTTCGGCGGCTTCCTCGGCCTGGCCGCCACCCTGCCCGGCTACTTCCACGACCAGTACGGCCTGGACCCGGTCACCGCCGGCTACTACACCGCCGCCTGCGTCTTCGCCGGCAGCCTGATGCGCCCGCTGGGCGGCGCCCTGGCCGACCGCATCGGCGGCATCCGCAGCCTGCTGGCGATGTACACGGTGGCCTCGGTGTGCATCGCCGCGGTCGGCTTCCACCTGCCCAACGCGGTGGCCGCCCTCGGCCTGTTCGTGGCCGCCATGCTCAGCCTGGGCGCCGGCAACGGCGCGGTGTTCCAGTTGGTGCCGCAGCGCTTCCGCCAGAGCATCGGGGTGATGACCGGGCTGATCGGCATGGCCGGCGGCATCGGCGGCTTCTGCCTGACCGCGGGCCTGGGCGCCATCAAGCAGGCCAGCGGCGACTACCAGCTGGGCCTGTGGCTGTTCGCCGCCCTCGGCGTACTGGCCTGGTTCGGTCTGCATGGGGTGAAGCGGCGCTGGCGTACCACCTGGGGCAGTGCTGCGGTGACTGCGGCGCGGGTTTGAAGGCTTCCTGGGGCGTAGGTGCTGGGTGTAAGAGCGCCCTCTCCCCAACCCTCTCCCTGAAGGGAGAGGGGGCTGTCCTGAGCGAGTGGGGAGTTTGGAGTCATCCTGATACTCCTCATCCGCGAACGCGGGAACATAGGGCGAATAACCGTTCGCGGTTATCCGCCGTTGAAAAGGCGGATCGGGAATGACGAGGTGAAAGGATGAAGACGGTCCCCCAGCCCCCTCCGAACGGCCCCCTCTCCCTCTGGGAGAGGGCTGGGGTGAGGGCGCGGAGTCAACCTGATTCACCGCAGCCCAACCCCCTTCGCGAGCAAGCTCGCTCCTACGAAGAGCACGCAGCCCCATGACCTTGCAACTGACCATCGCCCAGGCCAGCGCCACCGGCCCGCGCACGGAGAACCAGGATGCCCTGCGGGTGGTCACCCCACCCGCCGACCTGGCCGCCAGCAAGGGCCACCTGTTCGCCCTGGCCGACGGCGTCAGCCAGTGCGCCGACGGCGGCCTGGCCGCGCGCCTGACCGTGCAGGCGCTGGCCAGCGACTACTACGCCACCCCGGAGACTTGGGCCATCGCCCAGGCCCTGGACCGCCTGCTGCTCTCGCAGAACCGCTGGCTGCAGGCCAACGGCGGCGGCCAGCCGCTGCTTACCACCCTCACCGCGCTGGTCCTGCGCGGCCGGCGCTTCACCCTCGCCCACGTCGGCGACTGCCGACTGTACCGCTGGCGCGACGGCGAGCTGGAATGCCTGACCCAGGACCACGTCTGGGAACAGCCGGGCATGCAGCACGTGCTCAAGCGCGCCCTGGGCCTGGACCAGCACCTGGTGGTGGACTACCGCGACGGCGAGCTGCAGGACGGCGAGAGCTTCCTGCTGGCCAGCGACGGCGTCTGGGCCACCCTGGGCGATGCCGGCATCCGCCGCATCCTTGCCGACGCCCGCGAACCGCGGGGCGCCGCCGAAGCCCTGGTCAAGGCCGCGCACCTGGCCGGCAGCCAGGACAACGCCAGCGCCCTGCTGGTGCGCATCGACGCCCTGCCCGCCAGCGGCCTGGGCGACACCCTGGCGCAACTGGAGCACTGGCCGCTGCCGCCGGAACTGCGCCACGGCCAGATGTTCGAGGGCTGGCAGGTCGAAGGCCGCCTGGCGCAGTCGCGGCAATCGCTGATCTACCGCGTGCGCGACGCCCAGCAACGCCCCTGGCTGCTGAAGACGCTGCCGCCGGCGCTGCACGAGGAGCCACAAGCCAGCCAGGCCCTGCTGCTGGAGGAATGGTTCCTGCGCCGCGTGCAGGGCCGCCACTTCCCCGAACTGCACGGCCTGCCGCAGCGCCAGCACCTGTACTACGTGATGCGCGAATACCCCGGGCAGACCCTGGCCGAACGCCTGCGCCAGGGCCCCCTGCCGCTGGCCCAATGGCAATCCCTGGCGCCGCGCCTGTTGCATGCCCTCGGCCAGCTGCACCGGCGCAACATCCTGCACCGCGACGTCAAGCCGGAGAACCTGCACCTGGGCGAGGACGGCGAGCTGCGCCTGCTGGACTTCGGCCTGGCCTACTGCCCGGGCCTGTCCGGCGACGAAGCCCACCAGTTGCCCGGCACGCCCTCCTACCTGGCCCCGGAAAGCTTCCAGGGCGCCGCCCCGGAGCCGCGCCAGGACCTCTACGCCGCCGGCGTCACCCTCTACCGCCTGCTCTGCGAACGCTACCCCTACGGCGAAATCGAAGCCTTCCAGCACCCGCGCTTCGGCAGCCCGACGCCGGCCAGCCGCTACCGCCCCGACCTGCCGGCCTGGCTCGACGCCTGGCTGCTGCGCGCCGTGGCCGCCGACCCGGCGCAGCGCTTCGAGACCGCCGAGCAAGCCCTGCTGGAGCTGGAACAGGGCGAACGCCAGGCCGGCCTGGCCAGCCGCCCGCGGCCGCTGCTGGAACGCGAGCCGCTGCGCTTCTGGCGCGGCCTGGCGCTGGCCTCGCTGCTGTTCAACCTGGCGTTGCTGGCCTGGCTGCTGCGCCACTGAGCGCGCACCAGTTCGAACCCGCCCGCCTCATCACGGTGCAGGAAAACCCCGGCAGCACCGCGAAACCCCGCTGAATCCGCGCTCCGACGACCTGGCACGGCACCTGCAAGAGCACTGGCAACAATCTACAAAAGCGCGTCCCTCAACGAAGAGGCTCGCACTTCCCGATCGATCGGGACTTGGACAAAGGCGTCCTCGCCGGGCAACCGGCGGGACGCCTTTTTTGTTTTCCGTGATACCAGGAGCCCTTGCATGAAGAAGCTCAAGCTCGTCCTGATCGGCAACGGCATGGCCGGCATCCGCACCCTCGAGGAACTGCTGAAGATCGCCCCGGACCTCTACGAGATCACCGTGTTCGGCGCCGAGCCCCACCCCAACTACAACCGCATCCTGCTCTCGCCGGTGCTGGCCGGGGAGCAGACCTTCGAGGACATCGTCCTCAACGACCTCAACTGGTACGCCGACAACGGCATCCGCCTGCTGCTCGACCGCAAGGTGGTGAAGCTCGACCGCCGCCTGCGCAAGGTCTACGCCGCCGACGGCAGCGAGGCCGAGTACGACCGCCTGGTGATCGCCACCGGCTCCAACCCCTTCATCCTGCCGGTGCCGGGCAACCGCCTGGAGGGCGTGATCGGCTACCGCGACATCGCCGACACCCAGGCCATGATCGACACCGCGAAAAGCCACAGCCACGCGGTGGTCATCGGCGGCGGCCTGCTCGGCCTGGAAGCGGCCAACGGCCTCAAGCAGCGCGGCATGGACGTCACCGTGGTGCACCTCGCCGACTGGCTGCTGGAGCGCCAGCTCGACCGCACCGCCGGCAAGCTGCTGCAATCGGCCCTGGAGGCGCGCGGCATCCGCTTCCGCCTGAACACCGTCACCGACGAGCTGGTGGACAACGGCGACGGCCGCGTCTGCGCCGTGCAATTCAAGGACGGCGACGTGGTGGCCGCCGACCTGGTGGTGATGGCCGCCGGCATCCGTCCCAACACCGAGCTGGCGGAAAAATCCGGCATCCCCTGCAACCGCGGCATCCTGGTCAACGACACCCTGCAGACCTACGACCCGCGCATCTACGCCATCGGCGAATGCGCCAGCCACCGCGGCATCGCCTACGGCCTGGTGGCGCCGCTGTTCGAGCAGGCCAAGGTCTGCGCCAACCACCTGGCCCAGTTCGGCTTCGCCAGCTACAAGGGCTCGGTGGTCTCCACCAAGCTCAAAGTCACCGGCATCGACCTGTTCTCCGCCGGCGACTTCATGGGCGGCGAAGGCACCGAGACCATCACCCTCTCCGACCCCATCGGCGGCGTCTACAAGAAGCTGGTGATCAAGGACGACGTGCTGGTCGGCGCCTGCCTGTACGGCGACACCGCCGACGGCGGCTGGTACTTCCGGCAGATCCGCGAGAACCACAACGTGGCGCAGATCCGCGACCACCTGATGTTCGGCGAAAGCAGCCTGGGCGACGCCGGCCACCAGGGCCAGAGCAGCGCCGCGAGCATGCCCGACAGCGCCGAGGTGTGCGGCTGCAACGGCGTGTGCAAGGGCACCATCGTCAAGGCCATCCAGGAGAACGGCCTGTTCAGCGTCGACGAGGTGAAGAAGCACACCAAGGCGGCCAGCAGTTGCGGCTCCTGCGCCGGCCTGGTGGAGCAGATCCTGATCAGCACCGTGGGCGGCGCGGCGGACGTCAAGCCCAAGAGCGAGAAGGCCATCTGCGGCTGCAGCGAACTCAACCACGGCCAGGTGCGCAAGGCCATCCGCGAACACCACCTGACCTCCATGGCCGAGGCCATGCGCTTCATGGACTGGAGCACACCCAACGGCTGCGCCACCTGCCGCCCGGCGCTGAACTACTACCTGATCTCCACCTGGCCGGGCGAGGCGAAGGACGACGCGCAGTCGCGCCTGATCAACGAACGCGCCCACGCCAACATCCAGAAGGACGGCACCTACTCGGTGGTGCCGCGCATGTGGGGCGGCGTGACCAACCCGGCCGAGCTGCGGCGCATCGCCGACGTCGCCGACAAATACAACGTGCCCATGGTCAAGGTCACCGGCGGCCAGCGCATCGACCTGCTGGGGGTGAAGAAGGAAGACCTGCCGGCGATCTGGAAAGACCTCGACATGCCCTCCGGGCACGCCTACGGCAAGTCCATCCGCACCGTGAAGACCTGCGTGGGCAGCGAATTCTGCCGCTTCGGCACGCAGAACTCGACGCAGCTGGGCATCGACCTGGAGCACGACCTGTTCAACATGTGGTCGCCGCACAAGGTCAAGCTCGCCGTCTCCGGCTGCCCGCGCAACTGCGCCGAGGCCGGCATCAAGGACATCGGCATCATCGGCGTCGACTCCGGCTGGGAGCTGTACATCGGCGGCAACGGCGGGATCAAGACCGAGGTGGCGGAGTTCTTCGTCAAGCTCAAGACCTCGGACGAAGTGCGCGAGTACAGCGGCGCCTTCCTCCAGCTCTACCGCGAGGAAGCCTTCTACCTGGAGCGCACCGTGCACTACCTGCAGCGCGTGGGCATGGAGCACATCAAGAAAGCCGTACTGGAGGACGCGGAGAACCGCAAGGCGCTCAACGCCCGCCTGCAGTACGCCCTGTCGCTGGAGCAGGACCCGTGGCAACAGCGCATCGAGCAGCCACGGCTGAAGCAGGAATTCGAACGCATCCCGCTCGTGCAACTGGAAAGCGCCTGACCGGCCTGGGAGAACACACCATGAACTGGCAAGACATCTGCGCCCTGGAAGACATCCAGCCGCTGGGCTCGCGCGTGATCGCCGCGCCCCGTGGCGACATCGCCCTGTTCCGCACCGCCGACGACGAAGTCTTCGCCCTCGACGACCGCTGCCCGCACAAGGGCGGGCCGCTGTCCCAGGGCCTGATCTTCGGCAAGCGGGTGGCCTGCCCGCTGCACAACTGGCAGATCGAGCTGGACAGCGGCAACGCCGTGGCCCCGGACGTCGGCTGCGCCCACCGCCACCCGGTGAAGGTGGAGAACGGCCGCGTGCTGCTGGCCCTGAAAGACCTGGCCGCCTGCGCCTGAGGCGGCCGCGACACGGGAGAGCCCCATGAGCGAACGCCAAGTCACCGCCAGCACCTGCTGCTATTGCGGCGTGGGTTGCGGCGTCCTGATCGAGCACGACGGCGAGCGCATCCTCGGCGTGCGCGGCGACCCGGACCACCCGGCCAACCTCGGGCGCCTGTGCAGCAAGGGTTCCAGCCTGCACCTGACCGGCGACCTGGCCGCCCGCGCGCTGCATCCCGAGCTGCGCCTGGGCAAGCAGCTGGCGCGCAGCCGGGTGGACTGGGACAGCGCCCTGGAGCACGCCGCCGGGGTGTTCGCCGAGACGATCCGCGAGCACGGCCCGGACAGCGTGGCCTTCTACGTCTCCGGGCAGCTGCTGACCGAGGACTACTACGCCTTCAACAAGCTGGCCCGCGCCCTGGTCGGCAGCAACAACATCGACAGCAACTCGCGGCTGTGCATGTCCTCGGCGGTGGTCGGCTACAAGCGCAGCCTCGGCGCCGACGCCCCGCCCTGCTGCTACGAGGACCTGGAGCAGAGCGACTGCGTGCTGATCGCCGGCAGCAACATGGCCTACGCCCATCCGGTGCTGTTCCGCCGGCTGGAGGCGGCCAGGGCCGCGCGGCCGCAGATGAAGGTGATCGTCATCGACCCGCGGCGCACCGACACCTGCGAGCTGGCCGACCTGCACCTGGCGATCCAGCCCGGCACCGACGTGGCGCTGTTCCACGGCATCCTCCACCTGCTGCTCTGGGAAGGCTGGGTGGACCGCGCCTACATCGAGGCCCACACCCAGGGCTTCGACGAGCTGAAGAACCTGGTGCGCGACTACGGCCCGGTGGCAGTGGCGGAAATCTGCGGCATCGCCGTGGAGGACCTGCAACGCTGCGCGCAGTGGATCGGCCATGCGCCGAGCTTCCTCTCGCTGTGGTGCATGGGCCTGAACCAGTCCAGCGCCGGCAGCGCCAAGAACAGCGCGCTGATCAACCTGCACCTGGCCACCGGACAGATCGGCCGTCCCGGCGCCGGGCCCTTCTCCCTCACCGGCCAGCCCAACGCCATGGGCGGCCGCGAGACCGGCAGCCTGGCCAACCTGCTGCCCGGCCACCGCGACGCCGGCGATGCCGCGCACCGCGCCGAAGTCGCGCGGTACTGGGGCGTCGAAGCGCTGCCGGAGCAGCCCGGACTGACCGCCATCGAGCTTTTCGACGCAGTGCGCGACGGGCGCATCAAGGCGCTGTGGATCGCCTGCACCAACCCCGCGCAATCCCTGCCGGACCAGGCGCGGGTACGCGAAGCGCTCGCAGCCTGCCCCTTCGTGGTGGTGCAGGAAGCCTTCGCCACCAGCGAGACCTGCCGCTACGCCGACCTGCTGCTGCCGGCCGCCAGCTGGGGCGAGAAGGAAGGCACCGTGACCAACTCCGAACGCCGCGTCAGCCACGTGCGCCGCGCCGTGCCGGCCCCCGGCGAAGCCCGCGCCGACTGGTCCATCGCCTGCGACTTCGCCCGCCGCCTGGAACACCGCCTGCGCCCCGGCCGGCCGAGCCTGTTCGACTTCGCCCATCCCCAGGCGCTGTTCGACGAATACCGCCCGCTCACCCAAGGCCGCGACCTCGACCTGGGCGGCATCAGCTACGCCCTGCTGGATGCGCGCGGCCCGCAGCAATGGCCGTTGCCCGAGGGCGCCAGCCAGGGGCTGAAGCGCCTCTACGCCGACGGCAACTTCGCCACCGACAACGGCCGCGCCCGCTTCATCGCCGAAGCCTACCGCGCGCCGAAGGAACGCCGCGAGGCGCGCTTCCCGCTGATCCTCAACACCGGCCGGCTGCGCGACCAGTGGCACGGCATGACGCGCACCGGCACCGCCGCCAGCGCCTTCGGCCACGTCGAGGAAGCCTGCCTGGGCCTGCACCCGGCGGAACTGCGCCGGCGGCGCCTGGAAGACGGCCAGCTGGTGCGCCTGAGCAGCCGCCGCGGCAGCCTGGTGCTGCCGGTGCAAGCCGACGACGGCCTGCTGCCCGGCCAGGCCTTCCTGCCCATGCACTGGGGCGAACGTTTCCTCAAGGGCCTGGGGGTGAACGCCCTGACCCTGCCGGCCTTCGACCCGCTGTCGCGGCAGCCGGAACTCAAGCACGCCGCCGTGGAAGTCGCCGCCGTGACGCTGCCCTGGCGGTTCTACGCGCTGGTCGAGGGCGACCTGCAGCAACGTTTCGAGGCGCTGCGCCCGCTGTTCGACGGCCAGGACTACGCCAGCTTCACCCTGGCCGGCCGCGAGCGCCCTGCCCTGCAGGTGCGCGCCGCCGCCAGCGCGGCGCCGGACGCCGCCTGGCTGCAGCAGGTCGATGGGCTGCTCGACCTGCTCGACGGCCCGGTGCTGGCCTACGACGACCCGCGCCGCGTCCAGGGCAAGCGGGTGCGCCTGGAAGACGGCCGCATCGCCGGCCTGCGCCTGGCCGGCAGCGGCATCGCCAGCGACTGGCTCAAGGCGCTGTGGCTGTCCGGCGAAAGCGACGCCGACCTGCGCCGCAAACTGCTCGCCCCGCCCGGCGCGCAGGTCGCCGCGGCCAGCGACAAGACCCTGTGCAACTGCAGGAACGTGCGCCTGAGCCAGGTGCGCGAAGGCATCGCACGGGGCCTGGACCTGGACGGCCTGAAGCGCGAACTGGGCTGCGGCAGCCAATGCGGTTCCTGTGTTCCCGAAATACGGCGGTTGCTGGCCAGCGAAGCCGGCGCCCTCGCCGCCAACGCCTGAGGAGAGAGAAGATGAGTGGAAAAGTCTGGCTGGTCGGCGCCGGTCCCGGCGACCCGGAGCTGCTGACGCTGAAGGCCGTGCGCGCCCTGTCCGGCGCGCAGGTGGTGCTGCTCGACGACCTGGTCAACCCGCAGCTGCTGGAGCACTGCCCCGGTGCCCGGGTGGTGCGCGTGGGCAAGCGCGGCGGCTGCCGCTCCACGCCCCAGGACTTCATCCAGCGCCTGATGCTGCGCTACGCCCGCCAGGGCTTCAGCGTGGTGCGCCTGAAAGGCGGCGATCCGTGCATCTTCGGCCGTGGCGGCGAGGAAGCGGCCTGGCTGGAGGCCCGCGGCATCGCCTGCGAGATGGTCAACGGCATCACCGCCGGGCTGGCCGCCGCCACCTCCTGCGGCATACCCCTGACCCTGCGCGGCATCAGCCGCGGCGTCACTTTGGTAACCGCACACACCCAGGACGACAGCGAACCGAACTGGCCGGCGCTGGCCCAGTCCGGCACCACCCTGGTGGTCTACATGGGCGTGGCGCGCCTGGCGGAAGTCCGCGACGGCCTGCTGGCGGGCGGCATGCGCCGGGGCATGCCGGTGGCGATGATCGAAAACGCCTCGCTGCCCCGGCAGCGCGAATGCCGCAGCACTCTGGGTGCAATGCTCGACGACGCCACCGCCTTCGGCCTGCGCAGCCCGGCCATTCTGGTGATCGGCGAGGTGGCCGCCGAGGCCGCGCTGGAGCTGGCGCGCAGCGCCTGAACGACTGTTCCGAGACGTAGGGCGGATAACCGTTCGCGGTTATCCGCCGTTGGCCGATGCACCGATGCCATCAGGGCTGTAGGAGCGAGCTTGCTCGCGAATGGGGTTTCCCGGTGGCTTAGGTGCTGGGTTCAAGAGCACCCTCACCCCAGCCCTCTCCCGGAGGGAGAGGGGGCCGTTCGGAGTGGGTGGGGAGTTTGGAGTCGTCCTGATACTCCTCACTCCCCCCGTTGCTCCTGCGCGGGAACGTAGGGCGTATAACCGTTCGCGGTTATACGCCGTTGGCCGGTGCGCCGATGCCATCATGATTGTAGGAGCGAGCTTGCTCGCGAACGGAGTTTCCCGGTGGCGTCGGTGCCGGGTTCTAGAGCGCCCTCTCCCCAACCCTCGGCTGCGCGCCCCGCCCTGAAGGGAGAGGGGGCCGTTCGGAGTGGGTGGGGAGTTTGGAGTCATCCCGGAACACCTACCTCCTCCCGTCATTCCCGAGAACGCGAACCCTGGGTTCGCGAGCAAGCTCGCTCCTACGAAAAGCCAAAGCGCATTCGCTCTGGCTTTTGGACTTCCAGAGAAATACCCGAGCGCACCGGAACGCCCCTTCAGAAGGCCGAGCGAAACCGGCGCTCAGGAGGTCATGCGACATGGATGTCGCGAGAGCCCCGATGGGCTACAGGGACGTACCCTCGGGGCGGGCCTCCGTGGCGGGGGAGTTCGTGAGGGTAGCCCGGCTCCATCGGGCCCGTATGTCGGGGCAAGCCTTTTTGGTTCCTTTTGTGGCGTTTGACAAAAGGGACTCGCCCGAGGGGGCGAAACGAGAAACATCAACGCACTCGGTGCGGCGCGCTACACCCAAACAAGACGTCTCTGGGTTATTCCCCCTCGGGCCAGCGCAAGGGCTGTTCGCGATGAAGCCGCGTCCCGCGTCCGCGGGAATGACGATGGGGAGATGGGAGCACAGAGCCAAGAACCACAAACGAAGCCCTCTCCCAAGCACCTGAACAGACTTTTTCGCAGGCAAAGAAAAACCCGGCCGAAGCCGGGTTTTTCCTGGAACTCAGACCAATTACTGCTGCTTGGCCTGGGCTTCCACTTCGGCTTCTACGCGACGGTTGACGGCGCGGCCTTCAGCGGTGCTGTTGTCAGCAACCGGACGGCTCTCACCATAACCAACGGCGTTCACGCGACCGCCTTCCACACCGTACTCGTTGACCAGCACGTCACGAACGGCGTTGGCACGACGCTCGGACAGTTTCTGGTTGTAGGCGTCGGTGCCGACGGAGTCGGTGTGGCCTTCAACGGTGGTGGAGGTGGACGGGTACTGCTTCATGAAGTCAGCCAGGTTCTTGATGTCAGCGTAGCTGTTCTCTTTGACCTTGGACTTGTCGAAGTCGAACTTGACGTCCAGCTGGACGCGGACGACTTCAGCGACGGCCGGGCAGCCGTTGGCGTCAACGGTGACGTTGGCCGGGGTGTTCGGGCACTTGTCGACGTTGTCGCAGACGCCGTCGTGGTCTTCGTCGGAGCAGACTTCAGCGACCGGCTCCGGAGCCGGGGCCGGCTTGGCGCCGCCACCGAAGTTCATGCCGACGCCGACGCCAGCCATCCACTCGCCCTGGTGACCGTTGTCGCGCTTCTCCAGGCCGTACTGGCCGTCGAGGCTGGCCTTGGCGAAGAAGTTCTCGGTGAAGTAGTACTTCAGGCCGGCGCCGATGTTGGCCATGGTCAGGTTCTGACGGCCGCCGTTCTCGCTGTTGACGTTGGTCAGGCTCTGGTGACCGATGCCGGCGGAAACGTACGGACGCAGGCCGACACCCGGGGTACCGAAGTGGTAGATGGCATCCAGGGAAGCCAGGTTGCCATGGACCTTCTTGTTGCCGGACTCGTAGGTGCCACGAATGTCGTGGTATTCACCGTAGGAGAGCGCCAGCTCGACGTCGTCGGTCAGGAAGTAGCCGACGGAACCGCCGTAGAGGTCCCCGTTCTTCATGTTGCGGGTGCTGTCAGTGAAGTAGCGCTTGCCGAAGGCTTCGGCTTCGACTGCGCCTTGGCCTTGAGCGAAAGCATTCACGGCGGAAGCAGCGATCATGGAGCCGATCACGACGCCCAGGGTGTTCTTCAGTTTCATCCGTTAAATCCCCATCTTGGTGGTCAGTAAGCCGATGACCGCCGACAAAAGGCAGGCCATACAACTTGCGGGCAAGTTTATCAGAACTTGCGAATTAGAGAGACAACATTTACCCAACTATGTTTCGGATATGCCCGAAAACTTTTCGCGCAGCCGATCCAGTGCACGCTTGTATCGCATCTTGGTCGCACTCAGGCCCATGTGCATGATGTCGGCGATCTCCTGGAATTCAAGCTCTGCGACAAATCGTAGCACCAGAATTTCCCGATCGATGGGATTGACATGTACCAGCCATCGGTCCAGGCCGCCTCGCTCCTCGACCTTCGGCGCCTTCTCCTCGGAAGCCTCCTCGAGCGGGTCCAGGCTCAGCGCATCGAGCAGCCGGCGCTTTCGTCTTTCCTTGCGATATTGGGTTATGCACTCGTTGTAAGTGATGCTGTACAACCAAGTTTTGAACTTCGATTTGCCCTCGAAGTTCTTCAATCCATACAGCACCTTGAGCATCACTTCCTGGCACACGTCGTCGGCATCCCGATCGTTGCCCAGATAGCGCGCGCAGACGTTGAACAGCGTGCGCTGGTATCGGCGCATCAGCTCCTCGTACGCCCGGGTGACGTGGAACAGCTCGTCATGGGCGCGCTCCACCAGCTCCTCGTCGGTCAGCTGGCGCGGGTCGTAGCGCTGGGACAATGGTTGCGGCTTGTTCAAGTCGGGTTCGGGCCAGGTCATGTCGGCCGCCGACGCGGCTTACGCGAAGCGGCGTCGGCGTTGCACGGGATCATCTCAGCGGCTGGTCACACGGCGCTCGAGGAGCACGCGGTTGGCAATGGACACCAACTCGCCCTCATCGGTCATCAGAATAGTCTTGATGGTGCCGATTTCTTCGATGATGCCTTCGACATCGTCCACTTTCACCTCTTGCCCGACCTGGTACAGCTCGCGCACGTAGATACCGGCGATGATCTGCCCGGCGATCTCCCGGCTGCCCAGGCCCAGGGCCAGGGCGGCGGCGAGGCCGACGGTGATCAGCACGATGGCGATGATGTAGTTGAGCAGGTCGGTCTTGACCTCGAGCTGGCCGACGGCCACCGAGATGCTGATGATGATCACCAGCCACTGGGCCACGCGCCCCAGGCCGCCGGCGTATTCCAGGCCGACGCCCTCGGCGGCGCCGCGCACCACGCTGTTGAGCAACTGCGCCAGGAGCACGCCGACGATCAGCACCAGGGCCGCGCCGAACACCTTGGGCAGGTACAGGGCGAGCACGTCGAGGGTGGCGGAGACGCGCTGCAGGCCCAGGGATTCGGCGGCGGAGACCAGGAACACCAGCAGCACGAACCAGTAGACGATCTTGCCCACCAGGGTCGAGACCGGCACCTGGATGCCGATGCGGGCCATCAGCTTGGTCAGGCCGGTGCCGCCCATCAGGCGGTCCAGGCCGAGCTTGGCCAGCAGCTTGGACAGCAGGGCGTCGAGCAGCTTGGCCACGACGAAGCCCAGCAGCACCACCACCAGGGCGCCGAGCAGGTTCGGGATGAACCCGGCGAGCTTGCCCCACAGGGTGTTCATGGCGGTGAGCAGGCTTTGCGTCCAGATATCGAATTGCATCTTCAGTCGGCCTTGTCAGCGGAAGGGGCGGAATTCTGCGGGCGCCGGGACACCGGCGCAAGGTGGGCGGCGCCGCGGCTCACGCCCAGGCTCAGGGCTTGCAGCCAGTGGCCCATGAGGCTGAACAGGTCGCCGGCGCCGACCTGGCGGTTGGCGGTCTTCAGCACGCGACCCAGGCGCGCGTCTTCCTCCGGCTCCTGGTCCGGCATGCGCAGCAGGTTGCGCAAGGATTCTTCGAACGGATCGTGCATGCACAGCTCTCCTTCGTGTGCTGCCTTGACGCAGCCACACCCCCACAAGTCACATCAGAGCCAGCGCAGGCGGCGGAAGATCCACCACTGGGTCGCGGCGATCACGGCCATCAGCAGGCAGGCCATGGCGAAGCCGTGCGGCGCGCTGGAGCCCGGAATCCCGCCTACGTTGATGCCCAGAAGCCCGGCCACGAAACTCATGGGCAGGAAAAAGCCGGTGATGATACCAAGAATGTACATGGTCTTGTTCATCCGCTCGGTGATCCGCCGGTGCTCGGCCTCCTGGATCAGCGAGATGCGCTCGCGCACCAGCTCCAGTTCCTCGAGGTTGCGCGTCAGGCGGTTGTACAGCTCGTTCCAGTAGTCGGCGTCGTCGCCCAGCGTCCAGGACAGCTTGATCCGCGTGAGCTGCGAGTAGATGTCGCGCTGCGGCGCCAGGTAGCGCCGCAGGCCCGCGGAGCGCCGGCGCAGGGCGCGCAGCTCGGCCTGGTCGGGCACGTTGCGCTCGTCTTCCTCGATGGCCTCCTCCATGGCGTCGAGTTCGTCGGCCAGGCCGCCGATCAGGGTGTCGATGCGGTCGGTGAGGTAGTGCGCCAGGCTCAGCACCAGCTCCGAGGCGTTCTTCGGGCCGCGCCCGGCGGCCAGGTCCTGGCGCAGGTCGGCCACCGCCTTGAGCGGGCGCAGGCGCAGGGAGATCACCCGCTGCTTCTCGGCGAACACCCGCAGCGAGACCATGTCCTCGGGCACCGCGCCGGGGTTGAGGTTGACGCCGCGCAGGAACAGCAGCAGGCGCTCGGCGCCCAGGTCCAGCAGGCGCGGGCGGGTCGCCTCCTCCAGCAGGAGGTCGCAGGTGAACTCGTTCAACCCGCTGGAGTCGCGCAGCCAGGACTGCGCCTCGGGGACGCCGCGGTCCCAGTGCACCCAGAGGCTTTCCTCGGGCTTGAGGTCCAGCAGCGGCAGTTCGCTGCGGGAAATCTGCCGGCCGCCGCCGTGGCCATCGAGGACGTAGCCGTAGATCAGCCCACGCTCGGTGCCGCTTTCGTATTGCTGCATCGCCTGTTCCATGAAGTGCCAGAGATGCCGGGCGCCGCCGGCAGGTGCGGTCATTGACCGGCGCAGGCGCCCGGCGTTCAGCTCACTCGGGCATTTTCAGGGCCTGGGGGGAGACGATGATGCCGTTGTTGTCGGCGTAGACGAACTCGCCCGGGCGGAAGGTGACGCCGCCGAAGGTCACGGCCACGTTGAGGTCGCCGATGCCGCGCTTGTCGGTCTTCATCGGGTGGCTGGCCAGGGCCTGCACGCCCAGGTCGGTCTGCGCGATCACGTCGACGTCGCGGATGCAGCCGTAGACCACGATGCCTTCCCAGCCGTTCTTCGCCGCCTTCTCGGCCAGCATGTCGCCCAGCAGCGCGCGGCGTAGGGAGCCGCCGCCATCGACCACCAGCACCTTGCCCTTGCCGTCCTTGTCCACCTGCTCCTTGACCAGCGAGTTGTCCTCGAAGCACTTGATGGTGACGATCTCGCCGCCGAAGGAGTCGCGACCGCCGAAGTTGCTGAACATGGGCTCGACGACCTGGACCAGGTCGGGATAGGCATCGCACAGATCAGGGGTGACGTATTGCATGGAGAGACTCCTTGGAGTGTCGGGATGAACCTGCGGCGGACCGGCGGAGCGGCGATGAAGCCCGGAATGACCGGAACCCGGCTTGGCGTCACAGTCTAGCGACTGTCACGCCATCCGCCTACGCCCGCCGCCCTGCCCCGCGGCTTGGCGCCTTTCGCCGGGAGGCACGCGTAGGGCGCATAACGCCTACGGCGTTATCCGCCGCCTGGCCTTGATTGCCGGCGGAGCCAGGGTTGACCTGGGCGTTGGCCATGGCCTCGGTGTATCGGCGGATAACCGCGAACGGTTATTCGCCCTACGCCGCCCCACCTGCACCATTCCCCTGCGCGCGAATCGCGGGCAGGGCCCGCTCCTATAGCCCGCCGGATGGCACGGTATTCCTCCCCCCGTAGGAGCGGACCTTGTCCGCGATAACCGGACGCCCCGGCGCGGATCGCGGATAAGATCCGCTCCTACGCCGCCCCACCCGCGGCATTCCCCTGTAGGAGCGCGCCCTGCGCGCGAAATCGCGGGCAGGGCCCGCTTACAGGTCGCCGGGAGGCACGACATTCCTCCCGCCGTAGGAGCGGACCTTGTCCGCGATAGCCGGACGTCCCGGCGCGGATCGCGGATGAGATCTCCTACGCTGCCCCACCCGCGGCATTCCCCTGTAGGAGCGCGCCCTGCGCGCGAAATCGCGGGCAGGGCCCGCTACTACAGGTCGCCGGGAGGCACGGTATCCGCCCCCCGTAGGAGCGGACCTTGTCCGCGATAACCGGACGTCCCGGCGCGGATCGCGGATGAGATCCGCTCCTACGCTGCCCCACCCGCGTCCTTCCCCTGTAGGAGCGCGCCCTGCGCGCGAAATCGCGGGCAGGGCCCGCTACTACAGGTCGCCGGGAGGCACGGTATCCGCCCCCCGTAGGAGCGGACCTTGTCCGCGATAACCGGACGTCCCGGCGCGGATCGCGGATAAGATCCGCTACGTTGCCCCACCCGCGTCATTCCCCTGTAGGAGCGCGCCCTGCGCGCGAATCGCGGGCAGGGCCCGCTCCTACAGGTCGCCGGGAGGCACGACATTCCTCCCGCCGTAGGAGCGGACCTTGTCCGCGATAGCCGGACGCCCCGGCGCGATTCGCGGATGAGATCCGCTCCTACGCTGCCCCACCCGCGTCATTCCCCTGTAGGAGCGCGCCCTGCGCGCGATTTCGCGGGCAGGGCCCGCTGGCGAGTATGGCTCCTACGAAAAGCACCTCGGCGCAGCCTGTAATCCTACGGGTTGCCGGGAGGCAACGCCTGGTGTTCCAGCCAATGCAGGACCCGCGGCCAGACCTCGCGCTGGGCGCCCTTGCTCACCAGCATCTCGACGTGCCCGAAGTTTTCCGAAAAGCCCTGCCGGCGCCCCAGGCAGAGGTATTCGCGGACTTCGGAGCCGAACTGCTCGAACAGCTTGCGGCAGGCCCAGGGCGGGTCCTGGCGGTCGCCCTCGGCGCTGACCGCCAGCACCGGCGCCGTCACCTTGGCCAGGCCGCCCCACCAGTCGTTGTCGCGTTCGCCGAAGCGGCCGAACAGGCCATGCCAGCGCAAGGCCTCCAGGGCCAGGCCGATGGGCTCGTCCTCCGGGCCGCGGCGCAGGCGCGGGCCGGGGATCACGCCCAGGCGCTTGAGCAGCAGGCGCCCGCTCCAGGCCACCGGCGGCAGCTTCAGCGCCCAGTAGTCGCGGCTGACCTGGCTGCCGAACAGGGCCACGCTGGCCACCTGCTCCGGCGCCAGGTAGCCGCCGCCGAGGGTCGCCGCCAGGCTGATGCCGCCCAGGGAATGGCCGATCCAGTGCGGCGCCTGGCCGCTCTGCTCGACGACGAAGGCGGCGATGGCCGGCAGGTCGAAGCGCGCGTAGGCGGCGACGCTGTTGCGCGAATAGTCGAGGTTGCGCGGCGACAGGCCGTGGCCGCGCATCTCCGGTATCCACACGTCGAAGCCGGCGCGCGCCAGGTACGGCCCCAGGCCGATGGCCTTGGGCGAGTACCAGAAGCGCCGGTTGGAGAAGCTGCCATGCACCAGGATCACCGGCGCACCGCGCTGCTCGCGGCCCGGCAGGCCCAGGCGGGTCAGCGCCAGTTCGACGCTGGGGTCCGGGCTGTTGTTGGGCTTCAGGCGGTAGACGTCCTCGGTGAGGTCGCCACGCAGTTCGGCGCTGACGAGCGCCACGGGAAAGAGTCGGCTACTGCTGTGCATGTCGTGGAATGGGTTGGCACGAAAAAAGGGCGGGTGCAAGCACCCGCCCTTCCTGAACCCGCAGGTCCGGTTGGCGTCAGGCCTGGCCTTCGGCCAGGAAGAACCAGGTGTCGAGCACCGAGTCGGGGTTCAGCGAGACGCTCTCGATGCCCTGCTCCATCAGCCACTTGGCCAGGTCCGGGTGGTCCGAGGGGCCCTGGCCGCAGATGCCGATGTACTTGCCGGCCTTGTTGCACGCCTGGATAGCGTTGGCCAGCAGCTTCTTGACCGCCGGGTTACGCTCGTCGAACAGGTGCGCGACGATGCCCGAGTCGCGGTCCAGGCCGAGGGTCAGCTGGGTCAGGTCGTTGGAGCCGATGGAGAAGCCGTCGAAGAACTCGAGGAACTCCTCGGCCAGCAGGGCGTTGGACGGCAGTTCGCACATCATGATGACCTTCAGGCCGTTCTCGCCGCGCTTCAGGCCGTTGGTGGCCAGCAGTTCGACCACCTGGGAAGCCTCGCCGAGGGTGCGCACGAAGGGCACCATCAGCTCGACGTTGGTCAGGCCCATCTCGTTGCGGACCTTCTTCATCGCCCGGCATTCCAGCTCGAAGCAGTCGCGGAAGGATTCGCTGATGTAGCGCGAGGCGCCGCGGAAGCCGAGCATCGGGTTCTCTTCTTCCGGCTCGTAGAGCTTGCCGCCGATCAGGTTGGCGTATTCGTTGGACTTGAAGTCCGACAGGCGCACGATGACCTTCTTCGGCCAGAAGGCCGCGGCCAGGGTGCTGACGCCCTCGACCAGCTTCTCGACGTAGAAGCCCACCGGGTCGTCGTAGCCGGCGATGCGCTTCTCGACGCTTTCCTTGATGTCGGCCGGCAGGCTGGCGAAGTTCAGCAGCGCCTTGGGGTGCACGCCGATCATGCGGTTGATGATGAATTCCAGGCGGGCCAGGCCCACGCCCTCGTTGGGCAGTTGGGCGAAGTCGAAGGCGCGGTCCGGGTTGCCGACGTTCATCATGATCTTGAACGGCAGCTCGGGCATGGCGTCCACCGAGTTCTGGCGCACGTCGAAGCCCAGCTGGCCTTCGTAGATCAGGCCGGTGTCGCCTTCGGCGCAGGACACGGTGACCTGCTGGCCGTCCTTCAGCACGGCGGTGGCGTTGCCGCAGCCGACCACGGCCGGGATGCCCAGTTCACGGGCGATGATCGCCGCGTGGCAGGTACGCCCGCCGCGGTTGGTGACGATGGCGCTGGCGCGCTTCATCACCGGCTCCCAGTCCGGGTCGGTCATGTCGGAGACCAGCACGTCGCCGGGCTGCACCTTGTCCATCTCGGAGACGTCGTGGATGACCTTCACCGGGCCTGCGCCGATGCGCTGGCCGATGGCGCGGCCTTCCACCAGGACCTTGCCCTTCTCCTTGAGCAGGTAGCGCTCCATCACGGTGGCGCTGGAACGGCTCTTCACGGTTTCCGGGCGGGCCTGGACGATGTACAGCTTGCCGTCGTCGCCATCCTTCGCCCATTCGATGTCCATCGGCCGCTGGTAGTGCTTCTCGATGATCAGCGCCTGCTTGGCCAGTTCGGTGACCTCGGCGTCGGACAGGGCGAAGCGCGCGCGGTCGGCCTTCTCCACGTCGACCACCTTGACCGACTTGCCGGCCTTGGCTTCGTCGCCGTAGATCATCTTGATCGCCTTGCTGCCCAGGTTGCGGCGCAGGATCGCCGGGCGGCCGGCTTCCAGGGTGGGCTTGTGCACGTAGAACTCGTCGGGGTTCACCGCGCCCTGCACCACGGTCTCGCCGAGGCCGTAGGCGCCGGTGATGAACACCACGTCACGGAAGCCGGACTCGGTGTCCAGGGTGAACATCACCCCGGCGGTGCCGGTTTCCGAGCGGACCATGCGCTGCACGCCGGCGGACAGGGCGACCAGCTTGTGGTCGAAGCCCTGGTGCACGCGGTAGGCGATGGCACGGTCGTTGAACAGGGAGGCGAAGACTTCCTTGGCCGCGCGGATCACGTTGTCCACGCCGCGGATGTTCAGGAAGGTCTCCTGCTGGCCGGCGAAGGAGGCGTCCGGCAGGTCTTCGGCGGTGGCCGAGGAACGCACGGCCACGGCCATGTTGTCGTTGCCGCCGGCCATCTCGGCGAAGGCCTTGCGGATGTCGGCGTCCAGCTGGGCGGGGAACTCGGCGTCCATCACCCACTGGCGGATCTGCGCGCCGGTCTTGGCCAGGGCGTTGACGTCGTCGACATCGAGGGCGTCCAGGGCGGCGTGAATGCGATCGTTCAGGCCACTCTGCTCGAGGAAGTCACGGTAGGCCTGGGCGGTGGTGGCGAAACCACCGGGAACCGAAACCCCAGCACCGGCGAGGTTGCTGATCATTTCGCCCAGGGATGCGTTCTTGCCCCCCACACGTTCGACATCATGGACGCCGAGCTTATCGAGGGAAACTACGTACTCTACCAAGGTGATCTCTCCACTGAATGTTGGAAAAGCTCAAACGGGCCACCGCGACGCTGTCCCTTTCTGGCCGCGGCCAGAAAAATAAGTGACAATGCCCCGGCAGGAGGCCTTGCAAAAGCGCGGCCTATCATACTCAGGATTCTTTCCTACATTAAGGCCCGCAGCGCAATGAAACGTACGGCTTTCTTCATTTCCGACGGAACCGGCATCACCGCCGAAACCCTCGGCCAGAGTCTTCTTGCGCAGTTCGAGAACATCCATTTCCACAAACTGACGCGACCGTACATCGACACCGAAGAAAAAGCGCGCGTCATGGTACAGCAAATCAACGCGGCTGCGCAGGCGGACGGCGCCCGCCCGATCATCTTCGACACCATCGTCAACCGTGAGATCCGGGCGGTCCTGGCCCAGTCGAACGGCTTCATGATCGACATCTTCTCGACCTTTTTGTCCCCTCTGGAGCAGGAATTATCCGCGGACTCGTCGTATTCCGTCGGAAAATCCCACAGCATCGGCCACAATCCGCACTACATGGAGCGGATCGACGCGGTCAACTTCGCCCTCGACAACGACGACGGCGCCCGCACCCACTACTACGACAAGGCCGACCTGATCCTGGTCGGCGTGTCGCGCTGCGGCAAGACGCCCACCTGCCTCTATATGGCAATGCAATATGGCATTCGTGCGGCGAACTATCCGCTGACCGAGGAGGACATGGAGCGCCTGCAACTGCCCAACGCCCTCAAGCCCTACAAGGGCAAGCTGTTCGGCCTGACCATCGACCCCGACCGGCTCACCGCCATCCGCAACGAGCGCAAGCCCAACAGCCGCTACGCCAGCTTCGCCCAGTGCGAGTTCGAGGTGCGCGAGGTGGAGAACCTGTTCCGCCGCGAGAACATCGCCTACATCAACTCCACCCATTTCTCGGTGGAGGAGATCGCCGCCAAGATCATGGTGGAGAAAGGCGTCGAGCGCCGCCTGAAGTAGCCCCGCACGGCCCTGTGAACCGGCTCACGCTGCCGCCCGCCGGGGCCTGGCGGGTGTCGTCACACGGGACCTGCGTGCTAGAATCGCGCCCCGCATCCCTCCTGGGGGGCCCAGGCCCCGGCCAAGGATGACTCGCCCGCAGGCCGTGGCGTTTGCCGGATGTACCCGTTCACTGGCCTACGGCCCCCAGCGCTCAGGACTTATGAGACTCAAGCCCACAGCCCTGCTGCTCCTGATTTTCCTGGCAGCCTTCGGCGGCCCCGTCGGCGCGGCCGGCAAGACCGTCTACGGGCTCATCGAATACGCCCACATCGGCCAGCTCGACCAGGTGCTGGCGGCCAAGCTCGACACCGGCGCCAAGACCGCCTCCCTGAGCGCCCGCGACATCAAGCGCTTCAAGCGCGACGGCGAAACCTGGGTGCGCTTCTACCTGGCCACCGACACCGCCGACAGCCAGCCGCTGGAGCGGCCGCTGGCGCGCATCAGCAAGATCAAGCGGCGCCACGGCGACTTCGACCCCGACGAGGGCAAGGCCTACACCGCGCGTCCGGTCATCGAGCTGGACGTCTGCCTGGGCAGGCTGCGCCGCACCATCGAAGTGAACCTTACCGACCGCAGCGCATTCCAATATCCCCTGCTGATCGGCTCCGACGCGCTCAAGCGCTTCGGCGCCCTGGTCGACCCCAGCCTGAAATACGCCGCCGGCCAGCCCGGTTGCCCCGTTGCGAAACCTGCCGAGTAAAGCCCATGCGCTCCATCAACCTGCACCTGAAGATCCTGATCGCCATCCTGGTGGTCCTGGGCGTTTCCATCACCGCCTACCAGATCTTCATCCTCGGCATCCCCATGACCGAGGCGGAAACCGACGACCTGTGGAACATCGACGCCAAGGTCGAATTCCTCGCCACGCCGAAGACCCCGGTCAAGGTGCAGATGTTCGTGCCGCCGCTGACCCAGGGCTACGTCAGCCTCAACGAGAGCTTCGTCTCGAACAACTACGGGGTGAGCATCAACCGCGCCGACGGCAACCGCAAGGTGACCTGGTCCTCGCGCCGCGCCAACGGCAAGCAGACGCTCTACTACCGCCTGGTGCTGACCAAGCGCTTCAGCGGCGAGCAACCCAAGGAAAAAGGCCCGATCTTCCGTGACAGCCCGCCCCTGGAAGGCCCGGAGAAGATCGCCGCCGAAGCGCTGATCGCGCCCATCCGCCAGCACTCGGCGGACATCGAGACCTTCGTCAGCGAAACCATCAAGCGCGCCAACAACCTGGCCGACGACAACGTCAAGCTGCTGCTGACCGGCGACACCAGCCTGGAGAAGCGCTCGTACATCGTCGAGACCCTGCTGGCCCAGGCCCACGTGCCCATGGAGCGCGTGCACACCCTGCGCCTGCTGGCCAACCAGGCGCAGAGCCCGGAGCTGTGGCTGCGCAGCTACAACGGCAAGGACTGGCTGTACTTCAACCCCGAGACCGGCGAGCGCGGCCTGCCCGCCGACCGCCTGATCTGGTGGCTGGGCGACGAGCCGCTGCTGGCGGTGGAAGGCGGCAAGAAAGCGCTGATCAGCTTCAGCCTGAACAACAGCGAGATGAACGCCATCCGCCTGGCCAAGCTGACCAACGAGAACACCGACGCATCCTTCCTCGACTACTCGCTGTACGGCCTGCCGCTGTCCACCCAGCAGACCTTCCAGATCATGATCATGATCCCCTTCGGCGTGCTGGTGATCCTGGTCCTGCGCAACCTGATCGGCATCCAGACCCTCGGCACCTTCACCCCGGTGCTGATCGCCCTCGCCTTCCGCGAGACCGGCCTGCAGTGGGGCATCGGCCTGTTCACCGTGATCACCGCCCTGGGCCTGTCGCTGCGCTCCTACCTCGAGCACCTGAAGCTGCAGATGCTGCCGCGGCTGTCGGTGGTGCTGACCTTCGTGGTGGTGATGATCGCCGCCATCAGCCTGCTCAGCCACCGCCTGGGCTTCGAGAGCGGCCTGTCGGTGGCGCTGTTCCCCATGGTGATCCTGACCATGAGCATCGAGCGCCTGTCGATCACCTGGGAAGAACGCGGCGCCGCGCACGCCATGAAGGCGGCGGTGGGCACCCTGTTCGCCGCGGCCCTGGCGCACATCCTGATGCGCGTGCCGGAGCTGGTGTACTTCGTGTTCACCTTCCCGGCGGTGCTGCTGCTCCTGGTGGCCTTCATGCTGGCGATGGGTCGCTACCGCGGCTACCGCCTGACCGAGCTGTTCCGCTTCAAAGCCTTCCTGAAGGACTGAGCCATGTTCGGCCTGATCAAGCGGTGGAAAGCCCTGGAAGCCAAGGGCATCATGGGCATCAACCGGCGCAACGCGGACTTCGTGCTGAAGTACAACAAGCGTCACCTGTACCCGATCGTCGACGACAAGATCATCACCAAGGAACGCGCCATCGCCGCCGGCATCCACGTGCCGGAGATGTACGGGATCATCTCCACCGAGAAGGAGATCGAGAAGCTCGATTCCATCATCGGCGAGCGCAACGACTTCGTCATCAAGCCGGCGCAGGGCGCCGGCGGCGACGGCATCCTGGTGATCGCCGACCGTTTCGAGGGCAACTTCAAGACCGTCTCCGGGCGCATCATCAGCCGCGAGGAGATCGAGTATCAGCTCTCCAGCATCCTCACCGGCCTGTACTCCCTGGGCGGGCACCGCGACCGCGCGCTGATCGAGTACCGCGTCACCCCCGACCAGATCTTCCGCAGCATCAGCTACGAGGGCGTGCCGGACATCCGCATCATCGTCCTCATGGGCTACCCGGTGATGGCCATGCTGCGCCTGCCGACGCGCCAGTCCAACGGCAAGGCCAACCTACACCAGGGCGCCATCGGCGTGGGCGTGGACCTGGCCACCGGCATCACCCTGCAGGGCACCTGGCTGAACCGCAAGATCGCCAAGCACCCGGACACCACCAACGCGGTGGACGGCGTGCAGCTGCCGCACTGGGACGGCTTCATGAAGCTGGCCGCCGGCTGCTACGAGTTGTGCGGCCTGGGCTACATCGGCGTGGACATGGTGCTGGACCAGGACAAGGGCCCGCTGATCCTCGAACTCAACGCCCGCCCCGGGCTGAACATCCAGATCGCCAACGACTGCGGCCTGACCGGCCGCGCCCAGGCAGTGGAGGCCCACCTGGTGGAGCTGCAGGCCAAGGGCGTGCAGGAGACTCCGGAGGAGCGGGTGCGTTTCTCGCAGAAGCTGTTCGGGCATGTGCCGACGCGGGAGATCTGAGGCGGAGTCGGGGGCTTTTCGTGGGAGCGAGCTTGCTCGCGAACGGTGTTTCCCGGGGGCTTTCGGTGCTGGGTTCGAGAGCGCCCTCTCCCCAACCCTCTCCCTGAAGGGAGAGGGGGCTGTCCTGAGCGACGCGTCGGTCAGGCGCCATCCTTCAACCCCGTCATTCCAACGCGGGAACCCAGAGACTTTTGGGGTTGGGCTCGGTGTAGCGCGCCGCTCCGAGTCTGCGGAGATTTTTTGTTTCGCCCCCTCGGGCGAGTCCCTTTTGTCAAACGCCACAAAAGGAACCAAAAAGGCTTGCCCCGACATACGGGCCCGATGGAGCCGGGCTACCCTCGCGAATTCCCCCGCCACGGAGGCCCGCCCCGAGGGTACGTCCCTGTAGCCCATCGGGGCTCTCGCGACATCCATGTCGCATGACCTCCTGAGCGCCGGTTTCGCTCGGCCTTCTGAAGGGGCGTTTCGGTGCGCTCGGCTATTTCTCTGGAAGTCCGAATCGCGGACAAGGTCCGCTACACCACCCCACCCACACCATTCCCTGTAGGAGCGCGCCCTGCGCGCGATTTCGCGGGCAGGGCCCGCTCCTACAATCCGCCGGGAAGCATGGTGTTTCCCCGTAGGAGCGGACCTTGTCCGCGATAGCCGGAACCTCCGGCGCGATTCGCGGATGAGATCCGCTCCTACACCACCCCACCCGCGCCATTCCCTGTAGGAGCGCGCCCTGCGCGCGATTTCGCGGGCAGGGCCCGCTCCTACAATCCGCCGGGAGGCATGGTGTTTCCCCGTAGGAGCGGACCTTGTCCGCGATGGCCGGAACCTCCGGCGCGATTCGCGGATGAGATCCGCTACGGTTCCAGGAAGCACGGCTTTTCGTAGGATGGTGTTGAGCGAAGCGATACCCATCACCACGGCAGCATGGGTATCGCAAGCTCAACCCATCCTACGGTTCAGGGAAGCACGGGCGTAGGAGCGGACTCCGTCCGCGATCGACCAACCGCCCGCAGCGGGCTATCCGGTGACGCTCAGCGCACCACCGCCAGCTCGAACCCGCCCTGGTCGGCATGCTGGCGCACCTTCATGCCCTCCTCGTTCACCGCCAGGTTTTCCAGCGGGCGCTTGTAGGGTTTGTTGTCCAGCGTCTGCAGGGCGCGGTCCTCGTCGGTGGTCAGCAGCAGCACGTAGCGCTCGCCCTGGTTGGCGCGCACCGGCACCGTGCCTTCGATGAAGGCGTAGCGGTACCAGGTTTCCGGGTTGAGCTTGTAGACCGCGTCGCTGACCAGGCGCGTCGGGCGCTTGCGTTCGTCGAGGAACAGCAGCGAGGGGTAGACCACCTGGTGGTTGGAGAAGCTGCGCACGCGCAGGCCGTAGACCTGCTGCGAGGCCGGCAGCTTCATGGCTACGTAGTAGCTCTTGCCCATGGGGAAGTCGAAGCTCGGCGAGAACTTGTTGAGCTCCTCATAGCGCGGCTCATCGGCGTTCAGCTCGGTGAACTCGCCCTCGGCGATCTGCTCGCAGCAGCGTCGCTGCAGGTCCTGGTAGAGGTCATCGAGGGTCTTGCCGCTGCCCTTGAGCAGGGCCTTCATGGCGTCGCTCTGCTCGCCGCTGCCGTCCAGCCCCGGCAGGGCCTGCGGGCGCTGCTTGAATTGCACCTCGCGGCCCTCGGTGAAGGCGATCTGGTTGCGGCGGATGCCGTCGGCGCGGTCCTGGGCGGTGATCGGCGAGTTGTGCATGCGGCCCTGCTCGTCGACCCAGGTGTAGTACGGGTTGCCGTTCTCGCTGCGGACGAAGCCCTTGTCCTCGTAGGCCTCGGCGTCGATGTACTCGGAGGAATGGTCGCCGTTGGGCAGCACGTAGTCGCCGCGCCCAGCCGGCACCTGGTTGCCGGCGTAGAAACTGTTCTGCAGGTTGCCCTGGCCGTCCACCCAGGTGAAGTAGCGGCGCTTGCTCTCCCCCGCCGGCGCGCTGCCGGGCCAGAGGGTGCCGCCGTCGTCGCGCAGGCGGGCGCGGTCGCTCTGGTCGATGCGCCTGGCCGCCTGGCGCTGCTGCTGGCCGTAGCCGGCGTCGACGAAGGTGTTGTGCACCTGGCCGTTGTCGTCGATCCACGACAGGTAGCGCCCGGCGTCGGCCAGCGCCGGCAGCGGCGCGGCCGCCAGCAGGCAGAGGAACAGGTGGCGGGAACGCTGCATCGGGCCGCTCCTCAGAAGGTGGTGTTGTAGGTCAGGGCGAAGATATAGGCCTTCACCGTGGTATGTACATCCATGCCGGCATAGGGGTTGTAGACCAGGTTGTCGATGCCGGTGCAGGTCAGGTTGCAGCTCTGCCCGGCCTTGATGCTCTGCTTGGAGACGAAGTAGTTGAAGCCCAGGTCGATGTTGGTGTCCTTGTCCCAGCGGTAGCCCAGGCCCAGGCCGTAGAGGTCGGCGTCGCCGATGGGCACCAGGGCGTCGGCCTTGCTCTTGGGGATCGCCGAGGGCCGGTAC
Organism: Pseudomonas sp. M1; assembly: GCF_022760135.1. Taxonomy (NCBI): domain Bacteria; kingdom Pseudomonadati; phylum Pseudomonadota; class Gammaproteobacteria; order Pseudomonadales; family Pseudomonadaceae; genus Pseudomonas; species Pseudomonas sp. M1. The sequence goes on along the minus strand of NZ_CP094343.1, from coordinate 2,363,445 downwards.
TCGTAGCCGGCGCGCAGCTGCAGGCGGTCGTTGACGTCGTACTGCACGCCCATGGCGTAGCTCCAGGTGTCGCGGTAGCCACGGTCTAGGATGATGCTGTGGTCGGTGGCGCCGTTGGGGGCGAAGTTCTTGGCGATGCGCAGCAGGTCCAGTTCCCTGTCGAACTCGATCTCCAGGTTGTTCCAGTCGCTGTAGCCGCTCCACTTGAGGTCGAAGTTGAACTGCCAGTCGTCGAACGGGCGCAGCTTGATGCCGGTGGAGAAGTTGTCCGGGTTGGTCATCTTCAGCGTCGCCACGCCGTGCTCCTCCTCGGCGTTGCCGTAGGGGAACAGCGGGCTGAGGAAGGCGCCGAACACCGAGTTCTGCAGGCCGGACCAGAAGCCCTGCCAGTCCTTGGTGTAGTCCACCCGGTACTTGCCCTTGAGCTTCATGCGCGACTCGCTCTGGTACACCGCGCCCCAGGCGAACCAGTCGGTGGGCTCCCAGAGCACGCCCAGGTTGTAGCTGGGCGAGAGGGTCTGCTGCATGTCCAGCTTGAGGTTGGCCAGGGTGTCGTAGGGGCCGATGCGCCCGCCGCAGACGTTGAACACCAGCTCGACGATCTCCTGCGCGCCGGGCACGCAGGTGGTGTCGTGGAGGGTCTGCAGCAGGCCGGTGAGCAGGCCGGGGTTGCGGAAGTCGGTGTCCAGGGCCATGGCCTGGTGGGAGAAGCCGATGGACAGGCCGAAGGACAGCGTGTCGTTCATCTGGTAGCCCACCGAGGGCGAGAAGTAGGTCAGCCGCTGCAGCGACACGCGGCGCCCGTCGTAGCGCCCCGGGTCGCCGTCCGAGTCGCGCGAGTAGCCCAGCGCCTGGGGCGTGTAGACGTTGGTGGCGAAGGTGAACTTGGAGCCCGGCGGGTTGATCGACAGGCCCGCCAGGGGCGCCACCAGCATGGGCACGTCGGTCATGCCGCCCAGGCCCGGCAGGTACATGGTCGGCGTCATGGTGCGGCTGTGGGAGTTGGCCACCGGGTCGTCGGACACGCCGAAGGTGCTCTCGCCGTAGTTCGGCGGCGCGTGGAAGCCGGCGCGGATGTCCATCACCCCGCTGACCAGCTTCACCGTGGTCTGCCGGCCCTTGAGCTTGGTCAGCGCCGCGGGGTTGTAGTGCACGGCGTCGATGCCGGTGGAATCGGCGGTGACCGCGTTGCCCAGGGCCATCGCCTTGGGGTTGCCGATGGTGATGTCGTTGGCCAGTTGGGCCTGGGCCGGCAGAATCCAGCCAAGCCCCGCCCCTGCCATCGCCAGCAGAAGTGGCGAAATGCGCTTCGTCATGGGAACTCCGCTCGCCGTTTAGTCGGGCTTAAGGCCCTTGATATCCAGGGGCAGGGAAACCCCCAGCAAGATATCCGGTGAGTCTTCGGTCAGGCCGAAGCCGGCGTTCACGTTGACGATGTAGTCAGGCGAGGTGCGCAGGCCGAGCGAGAAGTTCATGACCGCGCTGGTCTGCTCGGGAGCCTCCACCGTGCGGGTGTCGAAGTGGTAGCGGCTCTTCATCTGGTAGGCCATCTGGTAGGAGGTGGCCAGGGACACGTCGTAGGACAGCGCGTAGGCCATGCCCATGGCGAAGTTCAGGGTGTCGCCCGGGGTGACCTTGTTCAGCTCCTCGCCGTACTGGTTCTGGTGGATGTTGTCGACCTTGAGGTTGTAGGTGTAGCCGAGCGAGCCGTAGAGCACGACCGGATCGATCACGTAGGACATGTTCGCGCCCACGCCGAGGCTGTAGTAGCCGTTGCCGGTGGACACGTCCTTGTCCGGGTTCATGTCGAACGGGCTGTCGCCGGTGGGCAGCCCGAGGGTGGCGTAGAAGGTGGTGACCGGCCGACCGCGCATCGCCGCCCAGGGCTGCCAGCGCAGGGTCGCGGAAATGTCGCCGAGGCTGTAGGCGTGGACGTCGCTCTCGGTGTCGTACTTGGCCACGAAGGGCAGGCGCAGGCTGAAGGTCAGGTTGTCCCAGATGCCGTAGTCGAAGGTGAAGGAGTTGGTGAAGGTGTGCTGCGCCTCGCTGGTCGCCAGCACGCTGTAGACGCTGTCGCCGGTGCGCACCTGCTGGATGCGGGTGTCGCGCATCATCGAGTAGTCCAGGCCGTAGGTGAGGGTCCGCTCGCCCTTCTTCAGCAGGGTGTAACTCTTCTCCGCCGCCTGGAACACCTCTTCCAGAGCCTTGGCGCTGTCGGCGTCGTCGGCCTTCTTGGCCAGCGCGTCACGCGCCTGGTCGACCGAGCCTTCCTCGGCCGGCGCCGGGCCCGATGCCAGCAAGGCCAGTATGGCGGCGCACGCATACCCCCTGAATCTCATGATGCAATCCCCTGGTCTTGTTCTTATGGAAGGATGAAACGTCGATCACTTGCTGCGTATGAACTGCACGTCGCCTTTGGATGCGGCCTCGATCATCCGGTTGCTGGTGAACTTGCTCATCTCCGGGAACTCGCGGAAGGCCAGCAGGCTCACGGTGCGGTCGTCCACCAGGCGCAGGTCCTGCTCCTTCAGGGCCAGGGCGTTCTTCGGCTCCTGGCCGCTCGGGTAGATGACGAAGAGCACGTTCTGGTCCCAGATCGCCTCGAAGCGGCTGCGGGTGAAACTGATGTTGCCCAGGGCAGGATCGGCAACGAAGACGTGGTCGTTGTAGACGTCGCGCACCACCACGAAATGCTTGAAGCCACCGTAGTGGATGGGCACCAGCGCCGGGTGTTCCAGCGAATCCAGGTCGGAGAATTCGGCGCGGAAGCCGCCGCTCCTGTAGCCCAGCGCGGCCGCGTAGCGCTTCATGTCCAGCAGCGAGAAGCCGCGGCGCTGGACGATCTTGTCGGCCTCGCCGTACTTCAGCAGGCCTTCCATCACCTGGCGCTCCTGCAGGTCGCGGCCCAGGTAGTAGTCCAGCAGGGTGGTCAGCGCCGCCGAGCCGCAGCTGTAGTCGTAGGCCTGGCGGATGACGTTGCGGAACTGCACCTGGCTCATGGGTTCGAGTTGCACGGCCTCGCGGAAGGGGCCGTTGGGCGTGAGCTGCTGGGTGATGTTCACCGTGCCCCGGGGTTGCGGTTGGGTATCCACCGTCTGGGTGAAACCGAACAGGCCGAGCAGGCTTCCCAGCAGTATCTCGAACATCCCCTCTCCTCTCTCCTGGAAGAACCCTTGCCGGCACGGGCCGGCAAGGGGATACGCGTCACACGACCGATGGATCAGTGGCCCCAGATGCGAACCTGGGAACCGGCCATGTTCAGGTTGGACACGGTCAGCGAACCGATGCTGGCGGCGCTGGTGTCGCCCACCTTGATGGCGCCCACCGAGACGTCGCCGGTCATGCCCGGCAGGCCCAGGGCCAGTTGCTGGGTGTCGGCGGTGCCGATCTTGGTGGTGACCACGTCGACGGTCAGCGGGTTGGCATCGTCGATCTTCAGGGCGGTGCCGCCCGGGCCGGTCAGGGTGATGTTCTCCAGGCGCAGGGAACCGGACTTGGTGTCGTCGATCTTGTCGGTGTAGACCACCGCCCCGATGCTCGCCTTGAAGTCACCGGCGATGCTGATGCCGTCCTGGCCGGTCACGCCGGCGAGCGCGCTGTCGTCCATGGATTTCAGATCGGCATGGGCCAGGAAGGGAGCGGCCAGAACAGCACTTGCAAGAACCAGTTGTTTGATTTTTTTCATTCTTGTTTCTCTCCAGTGTTCAGGTGGGTTGCCCCAGGGCACTGCAGGGGGCGTCCTGCCCCGCTGCAGGTTGGCCGGCCAAGCCGACCCTCCAGACCCGCGCCGTCTTCCCTAGGTGCCGCGGGCATGGATTCGTGAAGCTCCAGGCTTCGCGTCCTGTTTCCCAAGCTACTGGGCAACCCCCCACCTGCCAGCCCATCCAAGGGATGGAGCCGGAAACGCCGTTCGCCTCAGGCTTCGCTGAGCAACCCCAGGCTCTTGCCCTTGAGTACCGCCTGGGTACGGCTGCGCACCCCCAGCTTGGCGAACAGGTTGTGCAGGTGCCACTTGATGGTGGCCTCCGACAGATGCACCGCCTGGGCGATGTCGCGGTTCGAAAGCCCGGCCGCCACCAGCCGCAGGATTTCCCGCTCGCGGTGGCTAACGTCTTGATTTTCCTCGAAACCTGCTGGGTCGACGGACAGCCTGCGGCACTGTTCGCGGAGCAGTTCCGCCACCCCCTGCCAGGCCGCGGCGCGCTTGGGCTCGGCCTCGCGCCAGGCGTCCCAGAACGGCAGCAGCCAGATGGCGTCGTCCTGGAACAGCCGGCGGTAGCCCTGGCTCCAGGCTTCCTCGAGGGTGGGCGCGAACAGGGCGAAGGCCTTTTCGCTGTTACCTTTCTGCCAATACGCCACAGAAAGTAACAAGGCCAGACGCAACCGCCGGTCGCGCTGATAGGGCGAGGCGTTCGCCGCCAGCGCCGATTCCAGACGCTGCTGGGCGCGCTCGGCGCGCCGCTCGGACAGCGCCACCCGCGCCTCGGCCAGGGCCAGCGCGGCCTGGGCATCGGCATAGCGCTCGGCGGAGAGCCCCGACAGGTGCCGCGCCAGTTGCAGGCACACGCGCTCGGCCTCGTTCGGCCGGCGCAGCCACAGCAGCAGTTGCACCTTGCAGCCCATGGCCAGCGCGTAGACGCGCTCGTAGCCCGGCGACTGCAGGCCGGCCAGCCATTCGTCGAGCTGGGCCAGGCCCTGTTCGGCCTCGCCGGCGAAGAAGCGCGCCTTGGCCATCACCAACTGGCCGCGGCTGATCAGCTCCATGGGCGTGGCCACGTCGCGCCAGGTGGTGGCCAGCGGCAGTTCGGCGAGGATGGCCGCATGGCGGTCCTGCTCGTAGAGGATGTCGGCGTAGGCCAGGGCCAGCGGCCCGCCCACCCGGCTGCGCCGGCCGAACACGCGCTCGACGCGGCTGCGCGCGCCCTCGGCGATAGTCCGGCCGCGCTCCAGCTCGCCGCTCTCCTTGCAGATCAGCGCCTCGATCATGCTCGCCACCACCTGCAGGTACTCGCTGTCGGCCATGCGCAGGCACTCGCGGGCCACGCCGATGGCGCCGGCAGCCTCGGCGTAGTCGCCCAGCAGCGCGTGGGCGGCGGCCAGGATGCAGGCCAGGCTGGCGCGGAACACCGGCTGGTTGGCCGGCACCAGGGCCAGCCACTGGCGCGACACCTTAAGGCTGGCCTCCAGCTTGTCCTGATACAGCAGCACCAGGGCCTTGAGCACCTGGGCCACGGCCAGCAGCTCGGCCAGGCCGAAGTTGCGCGCCTTGCCCTGGCCCATCAGCAGGCGGGCGCTGAGTTCCTCGATGAGCGCCTCGGCCTCGGCGAACTTCTGTTCGAAGGCCAGCTGCCAGGCGTAGAAAATCTGGAACACCGGATGCTCGCGGATCACCTCGGCGGGAATGCCGCCGAGCATGCCGAGGATGCTGTACACCCGGTTGCCGGCGATCAGCCGCGCGCCCTGGCGCTCCAGCAGGTCGGCGGCGAAGGCGTAGTCGCGGGCGCGCAGGGCGTAGCGCACGGCGCGGTCGGCCATGTCGCGGCTTTCGCACCAGCGCGCGGCGGCGTTGAGCAGCGGCGTGGGGTCGGCGCTGCGGGCCAGGCGCCCCTGGAGGAAGTCGGCGAACAGGTGATGGTAGCGGAACCACTCGCGCGTATCGTCCAGGGGGATGATGAACAGCTGCTCGTTCTGCAGGCGCATGAGCATGTCCAGGCCGTCGCGGCGCCCGGTCAGGGCGTTGCACAGCTCGGCGCAGAACTCGTCGAGCACCGAGGTCTGGTCGAGGAACTGCTGCAGCGCCGGCGGCAGGCTGGCCAGCACGTCCTCGGCGAGGTAGTCGGCGATGTCCCGCTCGGTGCCCGACAGCCCGCGCAGGAAGCCCTCGCGGTCGCTGTGCCGGGCCAGCGCCAGGGCGGCCAGGTGCAGCGCGGTGATCCAGCCCTCGGTGCGCTTGTACAACAGGCCCAGCTCGGCGTCGTCCAGTTGCAGGCCCTTGAGCTCCAGCAGGTAGGTGTCGGCTTCTTCGCGGGTCAGGCGCAGGTCGGCGCCGTTGAGGCAGAAGGCCCAGGGCGCCAGCGCCGGCTCGTCCACCAGGAAGCGCGGGCGGTAGCGGGTGCTGGTGACCAGGCGCACGTTGTCCGGCAGGTGCTCGATCAGGTAGCGCGCCCCCGGCTGCAGGGCCGGGTGGCGGATCTGGTGGAAGTCGTCGAGAAACAGGTAGAGCGCCCCGTCGATGCGCTTGAGGTCGGCGAGGAAGGCGTCGAGCAGGCCCTCCAGCGGCAGGGTCATGTCCGACTGCAGCAGGTTCGAGGTGTTGGCGCCGAAGCCGGGGACGACGCTGCGGATGCTCTCCACCAGGTACTGCAGCAGGCGCTGCGGCTCGCTGTCGCCCTCGTCGCAGGACAGCCAGGCCACCAGCGCGCCGCTGGCCAGCAGGCGCTCGCGGAACAGGCTGAGCACGGTGCTCTTGCCGAAGCCGGCCGGCGCGCTGAGGATCAGCGCGCGCTGCTGGCGCGCCGCGAACAGGCGGTCGATGAGCGCCCGCCGCGGCAACAGCAGGGCGCCGTCGGTGCGCGGCGGGAACAGCTTGGTGCGCAGCAGCGGCAGGGGCGGCTGCTGGGAGTTGAGTGTGGTCATGTCAGAGCAGGCTCAGCTCGCGGGCGCGGCGAATCGCTTGGGTCCGATTGCGCACCTTGAGCTTCTCGTAGATGTTGTGCAGGTGCCATTTGACGGTGCCCAGGGCCAGCGACAGCTGCTGGCCGATCTCCTCGTTGGAGAGCCCCTGGGCCGCCAGGCACACCACTTCCCGCTCGCGGTCGGTCAGCCCTTCCTCGAGCACGTCCTGTGCCTTGCGCGTTTCCTGGCCGGGCCACAGTCCCAGCAGGCTGCGGATGAACACCTGCAGCGCCGGCTGGCGCTCGGTGGCCTCCAGTTGCTGGAGCATCTGGCGGATGCCCTCGCCTTCCTCAATGAACAGGCTGCGCACGCCTTCGCGCTCGGCGCCCACCAGGCATTGCCCGAGCAGGCTGTTGGCGCGCTCCTGGTAGCCCAGGCGCTGGTAGCTGAGCGCCGCCAGCAGGTCCAGGCGCAGGCGCTGCAGGCCATGCCAGTTGGCTTGCAGCAGGCCGCGCAGCTGGGTGATCTCGTGCAATGCCTCGCTGAAATGGCCGCGCGCCTGCAGCAGGCGCACGCGGCTCAGGCCGCGCACCCAGAGCACCGGGTTGAACGGGCCCTGGCGGTAGGAGGCGGCGAGCTTCTGCCAGTCGATGCCGTTGAGGCGCTGCTCGGCGCGCTTGCAGCGGTCGGCCGCCGGCTCCTGGAGGATCAGGTTGATCTCCTCGCCCACGGCCATGGCGAAGATGCGCCAGGAATGGTTGCGCGAGGCCAGGCTCTGCATCAGCCCGAGAGTCGCCAGGGCTTCCTTGCCGCGCCCCTGCAGGCGCTGCACCCGCGCCAGGCACTGCATGCCCTGGGCGTAGAGGTCGATGGGGTTGATCACGTCGACGCGCCCCAGCGCCCAGCGCAGGCGCTCTTCCAGGCCGTCGACGTCCATGCGGTAGTAGGCGGTCAGGCCCTCGGTGATGGCCGGCAGGGCCAGCGCCTGGGAACGCCGGTCGAACAGCGGCACGGCCTGCTGCTTGACGCGCTCCACCAGCAGTTGCGCCTGCTTCACCTGGCCCTGCTCCAGGGCCAGCATCACCTCGATGGTGGACAGCTGCATGTGCAGGTAGCGGCCATCGAGGAAATGGTTGCGCTGCTGCGCCAGGCCCATCAGGCGGCGCGCCTGCTCGGGCTGGCCGTGCATCACCTGGGCGAAGGCGGCGACCAGCAGGATGGCGCATTCGAGGAAGGCCGAGTTCTGCCCCAGTTGGCTCTCCACCCGGCGGGCCAGGGCGATGCACTGCTCCAGGTCGTCCTTCTGCAGCGCCAGCACGGCCTTGACCGCCAGCGCCGAGAGGTACTGGTCGCCCATCGGCGTCTGCGGCTTGCCGTCGCTCCAGCGCGCCAGCAGCTCGTCGAGCATGCGGTTGGCCTCGGGCAGGCTCAGTTCGCTGGCGCGGGTCCAGACGTCGCTGAGCACCAGGATCGGGTAGCGCGCGGCGATGTCGTCGGGCACCTGCCGGCGCCAGCGCGAGATCAGGTACAGCTGGCCGCGGTTGATCAGCTCCAGGCCGTAGCCGTCGACCAGGGCGGCGAGCATCTCCGGGTCCTCGGCCAGGCAGGCGTGCTCGATGGCCAGGGTCGGCATGTGGTGGTTGGTGAACCACAGGCTGGCGTTGAAGTGCAGTTGCTTGAAGCGTTCCGGCTCGCGTTCGCGCAGGTGCGCGCGGAGGAAGTCGGCGAACAGCTGGTGGAAGCGGTACCAGTGGCGCTCGCGGTCCAGCGGCATGAGGAACAGTTGCAGGCTGTCCAGGCGCTCCAGCAGGGCCTGGCCGTCCTGGCGGCCGGTCAGGGCGTTGGCCAGCTCGCCGTTGAAGCGGCTCGCCACGCTGAGCGTCAGCAGGCTGTCGCGGATGTCCCGGGGCAGGCGCTCGAAGACGCTGCGCAGCAGGTAGTCGCCGACCTCGGCGGGGCCGCCGCCCAGCTCGGCCAGGTCGCGCTGGGCGCCGGCGGGCGGCTGGCGCAGCCACAGGCCGAACAGCTGCACACCCATCACCCAGCCCTCGGTGCGGGCGTACACGGCCTTCAGGCAGGCCTCGTCGAGCACCACGCCCTCGCCGCTGAGGTATTCGCGGGTCTGCTCCTGGGACAGGCGCAGCTCCTCCACCCCGACTTCCAGCAGCAGGCCCTTGGCCCGCCAGGTGGCCAGGCTCAGCGGCGGCTGCGAGCGGCTGCCGATGGCCAGGGTCAGGCCCGGCGGGGCGTACTGCACCAGGCGGTTGAGGCCGGCGAAGATGTCCAGGTGGGTGATCCGGTCCAGGTCGTCGAGCACCAGCAGCAGCGGCACGTCGACGCGCAACAGGTCGGAAAGCAGGCTCTCCATGACCGCCACGGCCGGCACCCGCAGGGTGTTGTGCAGGTAGGCCGCGGCGTCCCGGCCGACGTCCGGCAGGCTGGCGGCCAGGGCCTCGGTGAGCTTGCCGCAGAAGCGCCCCGGGTCGTCGTCGGAGCCTTCCAGGGAAAGCCACACCACCTTCTGCCCCTGCGCTTCGCGGCGCTCGGCGAGCATGGCCAGCGCGGCGCTCTTGCCGAAGCCGGCGGGGGCGCTGAAGAGCAGGACGCGATGATGGGCCGAACGCTCCAGGGCAGCCTGGAGCTGGGGGCGGTACTGGTATTCGGCAGGCACCCCGGGAGGTGTCGATCTGGTACGCAGAAGGCTGCCGGCTGCGGTTTTTAGCACTACGTCCACGGCCTCTATCCCTGTTTCATTATCGTTGTGGTACGGAGCATGGCTTCCGCGGGATAATCCAATTCTTATCAGAATGCTTACCTTGCGTAAACCGAAGAGAAGGGCTCTAGCATCGACTCTTCGGGCGTGCGCAGGAATGGCTCTCAGCCTAGCCCAGGGTTCCTGTTCCTACCTATGTCCCGCTATTGTGTACACCCGCTCCCCTACCGGGAGGATCCGACGGCGCGCTTCGCCCGCATCGCCCAGGCGCCCGGCGCCGTGCTGCTGGACGCCGGCAGGCCTGGCGCCGACCGTGGACGCTATGACCTTATGAGCGCCTGGCCATTGGCAGAACTGGCGCCAAGTGCCGACGAATCGGCCAAGGCGTTCTTCGCCCGCCTGCGCACGGCGCTGCAGAGCCTCGGACAGGCCGACGCGGGGGAAATTCCGGACCTGCCATTCGTCGGCGGAATGATCGGCTATCTGAGCTACGACCTGGGACGGCGCATCGAACGCCTGCCGCAACACAGCCGCGACGACCTCGGCCTGCCCGATGCGCGGGTCGGCCTGTACGCCTGGGCGCTGGTCACCGACCACCAGCGCGGCACCAGCCAGCTGGTGTTCCACCCGCGCCTGGAAGCCGCCGAGCGCCAGCGCCTGCTGGCGCTATTCGAGGCCGACGCGGCGGCGCCGGCGCTGCCGCCCTTCCGCCTGCATGCCGGCTTCCGGCCGGACCTGAGCCGCGAGCAGTACCGCCAGGCCCTGGAGCGGGTGCAAGGCTACATCCTCGCCGGCGACTGCTACCAGGTGAACTACACCCAGCGCTTCCGCGCGCCCTGCAGCGGCTCGCCCTGGCTGGCCTACCTGGCCCTGCGCGAGGCCTGCCCGACGCCCTTCGCCGGCTACCTGGGCCTGGGCGACGGCGCCATCCTCAGCCTGTCGCCCGAGCGCTTCATCCGCATGCACCGGCGCCAGGTGGAGACGCGCCCGATCAAGGGCACCCGCCCGCGCGGCCGCACGCCCGCGGAGGACGCGGCCAATGCCGAGGAACTGCTGGCCAGCCCCAAGGACCGCGCCGAGAACCTGATGATCGTCGACCTGCTGCGCAACGACCTGGGGCGCAGCTGCACGCCCGGCACGGTGCGGGTGCCGGAACTGTTCGCACTGGAGAGCTACCCCAACGTGCACCATCTGGTCAGCAGCGTGACCGGCGAGCTGGCCGCCGACAAGGACGCCCTCGACCTGCTGCTGGGCAGCTTCCCCGGCGGCTCCATCACCGGCGCGCCCAAGGTCCGCGCCATGCAGATCATCGACGAACTGGAGCCGAGCCGCCGCGGCATCTATTGCGGCAGCCTGTTCTACCTGGACGTGCGCGGCGAGCTGGACAGCTCCATCACCATCCGCACCCTGCTGGTGAAGGACGGCCAGGCCAGTTGCTGGGGCGGCGGCGGGATAGTCGCCGATTCGGACTGGGAGGCGGAATACGCGGAGTCGCTGACCAAGGTGGACGTGCTGCTGCGCACCCTGGAACGCCTCGGCGACTGAGCGCCGCGCAGAGCGCTACGCCGCAGCCCGCCTCGGCAGGGCCACCCGTACCCGCAGGCCGCCCAGCTCGCTGCCTTCCAGCGCCAGGCTGCCGCCGCAGGCCGCGGCGATGTCGCGGGCGATGCCCAGGCCCAGGCCGTGGCCGGCCACCTGCTCGTCCAGGCGGGTGCCGCGCTCGAGCACGCTGTCGCGCAGCTCCTCGGCGATGCCCGGGCCGTCGTCGTCCACCAGCAGGCGGTAGCCGTCCTCGAGCTTCTCCACTTGCAGGCGCACCTCGCCGGCCGCCCACTTGCAGGCGTTGTCCAGCAGGTTGCCGAGCAGTTCCAGCAGGTCCTCGCGGTCGAACGGCAGGCGCAGGCCAGGCGCCGCCTCGCAGGTGATGCGCAGGTGTTCGCCGTGGATCAGCTGGAGCATCTCGCGCAGGCTGGGCAGCTCGGCGTCGCAGTCGAAATGCGCGCCGGGCAGCGCCTCGCCCACCAGGCGCGCGCGGCCCAGTTCGCGGGCCAGGCGCTGGTCGATCTGTTCCAGCTGCTCCTGCAGCACCCGCTTCAGCTCGGGGTGCTGCCGCAGTTCCTCGCGCTCGGCCAGGCTGATCAGCACCGCCAGCGGCGTCTTCAGCGCATGGCCGAGGTTGCCCAGGGCGTTGCGCGAGCGGCGCAGGGTTTCCTCGGTGTGCTGCAGCAGGTGGTTGACCTGTTCCACCAGCGGCTCCAGCTCTTGCGGCACCCGGGTGTCCAGTTGGCTGCGCTGGCCGTCCTGCAATTGGGCGATCTGCTGGCGCACCTGTTCCAGCGGGCGCAGCGCGCGGCGCACCGTCAGGCGCTGGAAGAACAGGATCAGCAGCAGCGCCAGCGCCCCGGCGCCCAGGCCAATGTTGCGCAGGCGGTTGAAGCTCTTGAGGATCGGCGTGTAGTCCTGCGCCACGCTGATCCGCAGGCTGCGCCCGTAACGCTTGTAGTCGCCGCGGAAGACCAGCAGGCGCTGGCCTTCCGGGCCCTTGGCCAGGCCTTCGCGCAGGCCCGTGCGCTCCGGCACCTTCAGCTCGTGGTCCCACAGCGAGCGCGAGCGCCAGTCGGTCTGTTCGAAGTGGATCTGGAAGTAGCGCCCGGAGAACAGCCGCTCGTAGGCGCCGTCGACGCGCTGCGGGTCCAGCTGCAGGCCGGCCGGGCCGCGAATGATCGCCACCAGCAGGCTTTCCGCCTCGTCCTGCAGGCCGCTGGCCAGGTAGCGGCGCAGGCCCTGGTCGAACAGCCAGAGCCCGGCCTGGGCCAGCGCCAGGCCGATCACCAGCAGCACCGCGGCGAGGCCGAAGCCCAGGCGCCGCTGGATCGAGATCAAGCCGCGCCCCCGCTGCTGCCGGCGAAGCGGTAGCCCTGGCCGCGGCGGGTCTCGATGATCTCGCGGCCGAGCTTGCGGCGCAGGTGGTTGATGTGCACCTCGATGACGTTGGAGTCGCGCTCGGTCTCGCCGTCGTAGAGGTGCTCGGCCAGGTGCGACTTGGACAGCAGCTGGCCAGGGTGGAGCATGAAGTAGCGCAGCAGGCGGAACTCGGCGGAGGTCAGGTCGACCTCGCGGCCATCCTGCTGCACGCACTGGCGCGCCTCGTCCAGGCGCAGGCCGCCGGCCTCCAGCTGGGCCTGGTTGGCCACGCCGTGGGCGCGGCGCAGCAGGGCCTGGATGCGCAGGAAGAGTTCTTCGGGGTGGAAGGGCTTGGTCAGGTAGTCGTCGGCGCCGGCCTTCAGCCCGTCGATGCGCTCGGCCCAGGAGCCGCGCGCGGTGAGGATCAGCACCGGGGTGGCCAGGCCCAGGCCACGCCATTCGCGCAGCACGTCCAGGCCGGGGCGGCCCGGCAGGCCGAGGTCGAGGATGATCAGGTCGTAGGGCTCGCTGGCCCCCTGCACCGCGGCGTCGCGGCCGTCGGCCAGCCAGTCCACGGCGTAGCCCTGGCGGCTCAGCCCGGCCAGCAGTTCGTCGGCGAGGGGGACGTGGTCCTCCACCAGCAGCAGACGCATCAGTCGTCTTCCTTATCCTTGAGGATGCGCCCGTCACGGGCATCCAGTTCCAGTTCGCGGACCACGCCGCCGGCGGTGAGCAGCTCTATCTCGTAGATGTAGGCGTCGTGCTCCTTCTCCAGCTCCGCCTCGAGCAGGCGCGAGCCGGGGTAGCGCTGCAGCGCGGCCGGCAGTATCGACTCGAAGGGGCGGATCACCCCTTCGCGGGTGAGGCGCAGGGCCTCGTCCTGGCTGATGTCGTGGGCCGACGCCGCCCCGGCCAGGCAGACCGCGACGAGCAGCGCGTAACGCAGAGGATAGGTCATCAGTGGTCCTGGCGGTCCTTGAGCACTTCACCGCTCACCGCGTCCAGCTCGACATCCCACTTCACCCCCTGGGCGTCCTTGATGTCGACCTTGTACAGGTAGCGGCCGTGTTCCAGTTCGAGCTCGCTATCGTACACGGTTCCGCCGGCGTGCTTGGCCAGCGCGGCCTGGTTCAGGCGCTGGAAGTCCTGGATGGTGCCGGCGTCGCGCAGGCGCAGGGCCTCGTCGGGGCCGATGTCGTGGGCCAGCGCCAGGCTGGAGGCGCCGAAAAGAGCGGTGGCGGCGATCAGACGGGTGAGGGTTTGCATGGGAAGGCTCCTGCGAATTGCCAATGCTCGCAGGCTATCGAAAGGCCATTAACTCAAGCTGAATGGATGCAGGACGGATCATTCACCGGATGAAGGATGCTGCCTAGGAAAATACAGCGCTTATAATCGGCGGCTCGCCAGAGAGTGCTCCCATGACCGCCATCCACATCAAGTCCCCCGCCCTCACCCTCAAGGCCGGCGCCCGCGCCCTGCGGCGCATCCGCGAGCGCGGCCTGAGCCCCGCCGACGTCGGCATCCTGCCCGGCGCCGCCGGCGGGCCGAAGGCGCTGGGCATCCAGGGGCTGGACCTGGCGCTGTTCGGCGAATGGCTGCCGCGCGCGCCGCGCGAGCGCTCGCTGATCGGCGCCTCGATCGGCTCCTGGCGCTTCGCCAGCGCCTGCCTGGCGGACGCCGCCGCCGGCATCCGCCGCCTGGGCGAGCTGTACACGCAGCAGCGCTTCTCGCGCAATGCGGACATAGCCGAGGTCTCCGCCAGTTGCACACGGATGCTCGACGACCTGCTCGCCGGGCAGGACGCCAGCGTGCTGGCCAACCCGCACTACCGCCTCAACGTGGTGGTGGTGAAGAGCCACGGGCGCCTGGCCGACGACGGCAAGCGCACGCTCGGCCTTGGCCTGGGCGCGGTGATCCGCGACAACCTGCTCGGCCGCCGCCACCTGCACCGCCACTTCGAACGGGTGATCCTCCACGACGCGCGCCTGGCCCCGCCGCTGGCGCCGCTGCGGGACTTCCCCTCGCGCTGCCTGCCGCTGGACGTCGGCAACCTGCGCCACGCGCTGCTCGCTTCCGGCTCCATCCCCATGGTCATGCAGGGCGTGCGCGACATCCCCGGCGCCGGCCCGGGCACCTACCGCGACGGCGGGCTGCTCGACTACCACCTGGACCTGCCCTACGAAACCGACGGCGTGGTGCTCTACCCGCACTTCACCGACAAGGTCATCCCCGGCTGGTTCGACAAGGGCCTGCCCTGGCGCCGCGGCGACGCCACCCGCCTGCAGGACGTGCTGCTGCTCGCGCCCTCCCCCGAGTACCTGGCACGCCTGCCGCACAACAAGCTGCCGGACCGCAAGGACTTCAAGCGCTACCTGGACGACGACGCCGGCCGCGAGCGCTACTGGAACAAGGCGATGGACGAAAGCCGGCGGATGGGCGACGAATTCCTCGAACTGGTCGACGGCGGGCGCCTGGGGGAAAGGTTGATGCCGTTGTAGGGCGCATAACGCCTACGGCGTTATCCGCCGTTTGACCTTGGCCATAATCCCGCTCGCTGCCGGGCACGGAGCCGCCGTCGAAGCCGCGCCAGGTTCAACCACGGAGTTGCCGGCAAGAAAGGTGAAGCGGCGGATAACCGCGAACGGTTATTCGCCCTACGTCCATGCTGGGCTTGGCGTAGGGCGCATAACGCCTACGGCGTTATCCGCCGTTTGACCTTGGCCATAATCCCGCTCGTTGCCGAGCACGGAGCCGCCGTCAAAGCCACGCCAGGCTCAGCCATGCAGGGGTTGGCGAGGAAGGTGTAGCGGCGGATAACCGCGAACGGTTATTCGCCCTACGTCCATGGCGGGCTTGGCGTAGGGCGCATAACGCCTACGGCGTTATCCGCCGTTTGGCCTTGGCCATAATCCCGCTCGCTACCGAGCACGGAGCCGCCATCAAAGCCGCGCCAGGCTCAACAGGGAAGCACGTACGTAGGAGCGGACTCCGTCCGCGATGGGCCGAGCCCGCACACCACGCCCCACAGATGAATCCCCTACCCCGGCTGCCCGTCGATCCGGGCCTTCCACAACATCGGCCCGTAGTACCCGGCGAAGATCAGGAACGCCAGCGACCAGCACAGCGCCGCCAGCAGCAAGCCCCCCAGCGGCAGCCACCACACCACCAGCACCCGCGCCAGCACGCCCAGGTTGAGCAGGCCGAAGCCCCAGGCCATCGCCTTCGGCGGCTGCAGCGCGCGGCCGGTGTGGCCGAGGCTGACGCGGGCGATCATCGCCAGGATCAGCCCGCCGACGCCGCCCACGGTCAGCGCGTGCAGCGGCAGGCTGGAGGGCAGCGCCACGCCGGCCGCGGAAGCCGCCAGGCCGAACAGCGCCAGGGTCATCCAGGCATAGGCCAGGTGCAGCGACCACAGCAGCGGCACGCTCCACAGGTCGCGGTCGTACCAGCGCACCAGGCGCACCAGGTGGCCCAGGCCGAGCAGGCCGAAGAGCAGCGCCAGCACAGGCCCCGGTTGCAACGCCGGGCCGGTGGCGCTGAGCACCGCGAGCAGCGCGCCACCCAGCAGCAGCGCCCAGTCCAGCCACGGCCAGGCTGGCACCTGGGCGGTACGTCCCAGGCCGCGCTGGGTGAAGAAGGGAATCACCCGCCCGCCGATCAGGCTCATCAGCGCCACCACCAGCCACAGCGCAGCCAGAACGCCGCCACGCTGCCAGGCCTCGTTGCCCAGCGCCTGTCCGGCCATGACCAGGGCGTCGGCCAGGGTCAGCAGGACCAGCACCATCAGCACCGGGTAATTGCGCGTCTGCCGCACCTGGTAGAGGCTGCGGCCGACGAACCAGGCCAGGGCCGGCGGGAAGGCCAGCTCCAGCACCGTGGCCAGCCACCAGGGCGCGCCCAGCAGCCAGGCCAGCCGTGCCGCCAGCCAGAGCAGGGCCAGGTTGCGCAACGGAGCGCCACTAAGGCCCGGGCGGCCGGTCCAGGTCTGCACCGCGGTGAGCAGGAAGCCGGCGATGATCGCCAGGGCGAAGCCGAACACCATCTCGTGGCGGTGCCAGCCCAGCCAGCCGCCCAGCGGCTGCCACGCGGGCAGCCAGCCGGCCAGTGCGGCGAGCCAGAGGAATATGGCGAGCGCCGCGAACAGCGCCCCGCCGAGGAAGAAAGGACGGAAACCCAACCGCCACAGCGGCGGAATCGCCAATAGAACCTTGCGATCAACCAACAGCACAACAGACCTCCCAGCCTGGTTGGCGCATCTGCCGCTGGGCGATCAGGCGCAGCACGTAGCCCAGCTTGATGGCGGTCGGCCCGAGGACGGTCAGGGCGTGGGCGGCCACCAGTTGCGGCAGGTTGAGAAAGGCGTCGATGAAATAGGCGCCGAAGATGCCTCCCAGCAGCATAGCGGCCCCCGCGCTGAGCAGGGCGTTGGAATGGCTGAGATTGCGTTGCGGACAGGCGAAGAAGCCTTTCATCACACACCTCCGGTAGTTCGGGGTGGCCGGCCCGCATGGGCCGGCCGGTCTAGCCTCAGGCCTCCAGCGCGCTGGCGGGGCCGAAGAACTCGTAGTGGCACTGCTTTTCCGGCACGCCCAGCTCGCGCAGGAGGCGCTTCACCTGGGCCATGAACGGCTTGGGCCCGAGGAAGTAGGCGTCCAGGTCGCGCTGCTCCGGCAGCCAGTTGCTCAGTAGCTGCTGGCTGATGAAGCCCTCGGCATCGGCCTGGTCCTGCTCGCGCGGCTCGCTGTAGCAGAAGAAGTGCAGCAGCGTCGGGTGCTTGCGCGCCTGGTTCTCGATGAACTCGCGGAAGGCGTGCACGCCGCCGTGGCGCGCGCAGTGGATGAAGTGCACCACGCGGCCGGCGTCCAGCGCCTGCTGCAGCATGGCCAGCGACGGGGTGATGCCGACGCCCGCGGTGATCAGCGCCAGCGGCTTGTCGCTGTCGCCCAGGACGAAGTCCCCGGCCGGCGGGAACAGGTCGATCTCGTCGCCTTCGTGGAGCTGGTCGTGCAGATAGTTGGAAACCCTGCCCTCGGGCTCGCGCTTGACGCTGATGCGGTACTCGCGGCCGTTGGCCGGGGCCGACAGCGAATAGTTGCGGCGCACTTCCTCGCCACCCAGATCCAGGCGCAGACCGATGTACTGGCCCGGCTCGAAGTCCAGCAGCGCGCCGCCGTCCACCGGTTGCAGGTAGAAGGAGGTGATTTCCTCGCTCTCGGCCACCTTGCGCGCCACGCGGAAGCGCCGCGCGCCGCGCCAGCCACCCTCTTCGGCGGCATTGCGGGCGTATACCGACTCCTCGGCGCCGATCAGGATGTCGGCCAGTTGCTGGTAGGCGGCGGCCCAGGCGGCGATCACCTCGTCGGTGGCGATCTCCTCGCCCAGCACTTCGCGGATGGCGCGCAGCAGGCAGGCGCCGACGATGGGATAATGTTCCGGCAGAATCTGCAGCGACACGTGCTTGTTGACGATCTGCCCCACCAGCGGGCCGAGGCGCTCCAGCTCGTCGATGTGGCGGGCATACATCAGCACGCCGTTGGCCAGGGCCCGTTGCTGGTCGCCGGAGGCCTGGTGGGCCTGGTTGAAGAGCGGACGCACCTGCGGGTACTCGGTCAGCATCAGCTGGTAGAAGTGCCGGGTCAGGGCTTCGCCACCGGTTTCCAGCAGCGGGACGGTCGCCTTGATCAGGGTGCGTTGTTCGTTGGACAGCATGCGGATCTCCTTGGAACGCAAGACAGGGTGGGAACTGCCTGTAATCCTTCAGAAAACGTGCCAAGGCCGGCGGCCAGTATTCGCGGGACTTCCGCGGCGTCAGAAGTCATAATGACCAGCAATCATTCGAGTCATACGGACTACATAGAGGTCAGAATGACCAGCAACCCCTTGCTTGCCACCCTGCTCCCCCTGGTCGACGACCTGTCCCGCGAACTGCCCGACGAAGAACGCTACCGGCGCCTGCTGGAAGCCCTGCGCGAACTGCTGCCCTGCGACGCCAGCGCCCTGCTGCGCCTGGAAGGCGAGCAACTGGTGCCCCTGGCAGTGGACGGGCTGAGCCCGGACACCCTCGGCCGCCGTTTCAAGATCGCCGAACACCCGCGCCTGCAGGCCCTGCTGGAACGCCCCGGCCCTACCCTGTTCGACGCCAACTGCGGCCTGCCCGACCCCTACGACGGCCTGGTGGAAGGCGTGCACCTGGAAGTGCACGACTGCATGGGCTGCCCGCTGTACCTCGACGAGCAGCCCTGGGGCCTGCTGACCCTCGACGCCCTCGAGCCCGGGCGCTTCTCCAGCGGCGACCTGGACAACCTGCAGGCCTTCGCCAGCCTGGCGGCGGCCACGGTGAAGGCCAGCCAGCGCATGCTCGACCTCACCCTGCGCGCCGAGCACGAGCAGCAGCGCGCCGACGCCTACCAGCGCGCCGCCGGCGAGGCCCCGCGCGAACTGGTCGGGCAGAGCCCGGCGCACCGCCAACTGGTGGACGAGATCAAGCTGGTGGCCGGCAGCGACCTCAGCGTGCTGGTCACCGGCGAGACCGGCGTGGGCAAGGAGCTGGTGGCCCAGGCCATCCACCAGCGCTCGCTGCGCCACGCCCAGCCGATGATCAGCCTGAACTGCGCGGCGCTGCCGGAAACCCTGGTGGAGAGCGAACTCTTCGGCCACGTGCGCGGCGCCTTCTCCGGCGCCGTGGGCGAGCGCCGCGGCAAGTTCGAACTGGCCGACGGCGGCACCCTGTTCCTCGACGAAGTGGGCGAGCTGCCCCTGGCGATCCAGGCCAAGCTGCTGCGCGTGCTGCAGAGCGGCCAACTGCAGCGCCTGGGCTCGGACCGCGAGCACCGCGTGGATGTGCGCCTGATCGCCGCCACCAACCGCGACCTGGCCGCGGAAGTGCGCGCCGGGCGCTTCCGCGCCGACCTCTACCACCGCCTGAGCGTCTACCCGCTGCGCGTGCCGCCGCTGCGCGAGCGCGGCAACGACATCCTGCTGCTGGCCGGCTACTTCCTCGAACAGAACCGCCCGCGCCTGGGCCTGCGCAGCCTGCGCCTGAGCGCCGAGGCCCAGGCCGCCCTGCTCGGCTACCCCTGGCCGGGCAACGTGCGCGAACTGGAACACCTGATCGGCCGCGCCTCGCTCAAGGCCCTGGCCTCAAGCCCCGAACGCCCGCGCATCCTCACCCTGGAGCTCGACGACCTCGGCCTCGAACAGGGCCTGCACCTGCCGGAAGCCGGCAAGACAGCACCCACCCGCGAACTGCCCAAACCCGGCATCGAACTGCGCACCGCGCTGGACGACTTCCAGCGCCAGCTGATCGCCGCCAGCCTGCAGCGCCACGCCGGCAACTGGGCGGCCGTGGCCCGCGAACTGGGAGTGGACCGAGCCAACCTGAACCGCCTGGCCAGGCGCCTGGACCTCAAGTGAGCCGGGCCTGGGCTATCTTTGCAGACGCATAGCCCATGCCCCGGAGAAGCCTTCATGCGCCACCTGTTCGTCGCCCTGCTCGGCCTCGCCCTGGCCGGCTGCATCTCGCCCAACCAGGGCCGGCCACTGAACTTCGGCGAGTTCCCCAGCGCCGAGTACCAGGCGCTGGCGGTCCACGGCAACGGCAGGATCGACGGCCGCGCCTTCCTCAAGACCCGCGCCGGCACCCTGAAGCCGGCGGCCGGCAAGGACGTGGCGCTGATCCCGGCGACGCGCTACATGGCGCCGCTGTACAAGGCCTACCAGGAACGGCGGCCGCTAGGCGAGCCCGACGCCCGGGCGAAGATCTACACCCGCACGGTGCGCGCCGACGCCGAGGGCCGTTTCAGCTTCGCCCAGGTGCCGGCGGGGCGCTATTACCTGAGCTGCGAAGTGACCTGGGAAACCACCGGCGCCAATGGACCGACCACGGTGGGCGCCACCGTCATGGCGCCGCTGACGCTGCGCGAGGGCGAGGAAGTCCAGGTCGAGCTGACGCGCTGAGCCGCCGACGGGGTGTGCCCGGGCGGCGGGCAAAGTGGGTACAATGGGCGGTTGCAATTGCCCACTGATGATCTGAAGGCTACCTCTTGGAACTGTTCAAGGAATTCACTTTCGAGTCCGCCCACCGCCTGCCCCACGTCCCGGAGGGCCACAAGTGCGGCCGCTTGCACGGCCACTCCTTCCGCGTGGCGCTGTACATCGAGGGCGAGGTCGACCCGCATACCGGCTGGATCCGCGACTTCTCCGAGATCAAGCAGATCTTCAAGCCGATCTACGAACAGCTCGACCACAACTACCTGAACGACATCCCCGGCCTGGAAAACCCCACCAGCGAGAACCTCTCGCGCTGGATCTGGCAGCAGGTCAAGCCGCTGCTGCCGGAATTGTCGCGGGTTCGGGTGCATGAGACTTGCACCAGTGGCTGTGAATATCGCGGGGATTGATGCTGCGTAGCGCGCAGCTCCTCGTAGGAGCGAGCTTGCTCGCGAAGAGTGTTTCCCGGTGACGCAGATGTTGGGGGTAAGAGCGCCCTCTCCCCAGCCCTCGGCTGCGCGCCCCGCCCTGAAGGGAGAGGGGGCTGTTCTGAGCGACGTGTCGGTCAGGCGCCATCCTCCTACCTTCGTCATTCCCGCGAACGCGGGACGCGGCTCCATCGCGAACAGCGCTTGCGCTGGCCCGAAGGGGAATAACCCAGTTGCCTCGGCTTGGGTGTTTCTGCGCCGCACCGAGTCTGCCCGACCGTCTTGTTTCGCCCCCTCGGGCGAGTCCCTTTTGTCAGTCGCCACAAAAGGAACCAAAAAGGCTTGCCCCGCCATACGGGCCCGACACAGTCGGGCTACCCTCACGAATTCCCCCGCCACGGAGGCCCGCCCCGAGGGTACGTCCCTGTAGCCCATCGGGGCTCTCGCGACATCCATGTCGCATGACCTCCTGAGCGCCGGTTTCGCTCGGCCTTCTGAAGGGGCGTTTCGGAGTGCGCGGAGGTTTCTCTGGAAGTCTCAAGAGCAAAAGCCAGAGCGAATGCGCTTTGGCTTTTCGTAGGAGCGAGCTTGCTCGCGAACCCAGGGTTCGCGTTCTCGGGAATGACGAGAAGAGGTAGGTGTCCGAGGAAATTGAACCACCACATAGGCGTTCCGGGATGACACCGAACTCCCCGCACGCTCCGAACAGCCCCCTCTCCCTTTGGGAGAGGGCTGGGGTGAGGGAGCGAAGCCAGGCTGGCGCACCTTCGCTGAACCACCACCTATCGCTTAAGTGAACAGCATTACGGCACTCAGGCGGGGCTTTTCATTAGCCTAAACCTCAACGCGCCGCAGTCCGCCCGCCCTTCTTCTTGCCACCAAGCAGATGCGAGAACACCGCATGCAGGTCGCCCGAGGCGCTGTCGCCTTCCAGGTTCAGCTTGTCGTCGATGTGCGCCATGTGGTGCATCATCAGGGTCACGGCCTTTTCCTTCTCGCCCTTCTCGATGGCGTCGAGGATTTCGTTGTGCTCGTCGAACGAGCAGTGCGAGCGGCCGCCCGCCTCGTACTGAGCGATGATCAGCGAGGTCTGCGACACCAGGCTGCGCTGGAAGCTGACCAGCGGGGCGTTCCTGGCCATTTCCGCCAGCTTGAGGTGGAACTCGCCTGACAGGCGGATGCCCGCGCCGCGGTCGCCGCGGGCGAAGCTGGCCTGTTCCTGCACCACCATCTCGCGCAGCGCGGCCAGGGCCTCGGCGCTGGCGTTGTCCACCGCCAGCTCGGTAATGGCGCGCTCGACGGTGCGCCGAGCAAAGAGGATCTGCCGGGCCTCGTCGATGCTCGGGCTGGCCACCACCGCACCGCGGTTGGGGCGCAGCAGCACCACCTGCTCGTGGGCCAGGCGCGACAGGGCGCGGCGGATGATGGTGCGGCTGACGCCGAAGATTTCGCCCAGGGCCTCCTCGCTCAGCTTAGTGCCCGGCGCCAGGCGCTGTTCGAGGATGGCGTCGAAGATGTGCGCGTAGACGATCTCGTCCTGCGTACCGGTACGGCTCTTGCCGTTGCGCGCCGGCTTCTTGATCTGTTGCAGCGGGTCGGTCATGGATCCTCAACCTTGTTGGGCGGACCGGCGGCCTGGGCAATCCGCTACCAGGTACGCGGGCGCGACGAAATGATGGCCACCAGTGTACACAAAATGCCCAGCACCGCGCACCCGGCGCATCCCCCCTGCCATGCGGCATTCAGCCGTTCCCTCTGTACAAATTCCGCGCAATGCCTGAACGAATCTTCCGATGAATTGTTTGGAAGAAGGCGGGAGGTAGGTACGAAACATTATTTGATTTTTTTGTATACAACCTCATAATCGCCGGCGTGACTTCCTGACTCGCAAGTCAAGAACACACCCTCAAGCCTTCCGCCGAGCCAGGGACGCAGGTGAACCAGCCGACGGCAAGGACCAACAACAAGAGCGTTGAGGAGTACCCGCTGTGGAAAGCACCAAACAAGAACAACAAACCGCTGTCGCCTCCAGCCCACCCGCCACCGGCCTGCTCGAACGCCTGTTCAAGCTCAGCCAGCACGGCACCACGGTGAAGACGGAACTGGCCGCCGGCCTGACCACCTTCATCACCATGGCCTACATCATCTTCGTCAACCCCAACATCATGGCCGACGCCGGGGTCAACCACGGGGCGGCCTTCGTCGCCACCTGCCTGGCCGCCGCCCTGGGTTGCTTCCTGATGGGCCTGTACGCCAACTGGCCAGTGGGCCTGGCGCCGGGCATGGGCCTCAACGCCTTCTTCACCTACACCGTGGTCAAGACCATGAACTACAGCTGGGAGATCGCCCTGGGCGCGGTGTTCATCTCCGGCGTGCTGTTCATGGTGCTGACCTTCTCGCGCATCCGCGAATGGCTGCTCAACAGCATCCCGCCGAGCCTGCGCTTCGCCATGGGCGCGGGGGTCGGGCTGTTCCTCGGGCTGATCGGTCTGAAGACCGCCGGCATCGTGGTCGCCAGCCCCGCCACTCTGGTGCACCTGGGCGACCTGACCAAGCCCGGCCCGCTGCTGGCGGCGATCTGCTTCCTGATGATCGCCGTGCTGGAATACCGCCGGGTGTTCGGCGGTATTCTCATCAGCATCCTCACCGTCACCGTGGCCGGCATCGCCCTGGGCCTGGTGCAGTTCGGCGGGGTGTTCTCGATGCCGCCGAGCCTGGCGCCGACCTTCCTGGCCATGGACATCGCCGGCGCCTTCAACGTGACCATGATCAGCGTGATCCTGGCCTTCCTCTTCGTGCACATGTTCGACACCGCCGGCACCCTGATGGGCGTGGCCCAGCGCGCCCACCTGGTGCGCGAGGACGGCCGCATCGAAAACCTGTCCAAGGCGATGAAGGCCGACAGCACCTCCAGCGTGGTCGGCGCCGTGCTCGGCGTGCCGCCGGTGACCAGCTACGTGGAAAGCGCCGCGGGCGTGGCCGCCGGCGGCCGCACCGGGCTGACCGCGGTGACTGTCGGCGTGCTGTTCGTCGCCGCCATGTTCTTCGCCCCGCTGGCCGGCATGATCCCCGCCTACGCCACCGCCGGCGCGCTGATCTACGTGGCCATGCTGATGATGGGCGGTCTGGCGCACATCGACTGGCAGGAACACACCGAGACCATCCCGGCCATCGTCACCGTGATCATGATGCCGCTGACCTTCTCGGTGGCGGATGGCATCGCCATGGGCTTCGTGACCTACGTGGCGATGAAGGTCTTCACCGGCCGCCACAAGGACGTGACCGTCAGTCTGTATGCACTCTGTGCAATATTTGTAGCCAAATTCATCTTCCTGTAATCTGGAGCGGCCCCGCCACGGCCCCGACGCATGCCTGCGTCGGGGCCTTTGCATTCGAGAGCCCGCGATGAACCTGGAAACCTGGCTGCTCTACAGCAGCGCCGCCCTGATCGTGATCCTGATTCCCGGCCCGCTGTCGCTGCTGATGGTCAGCAACAGCCTCAACTATGGCCTGCGCCGTTCGCTGCCGGCCTTCCTCGGCGGGGTCAGCGCCTCCATCTGCCTGCTCAGCGCCTCGGCCCTGGGCCTGGGCGCGCTGCTGCTGGCCTCGGAGAAGCTGTTCAGCGTGCTCAAGGTGCTGGGCGCGCTCTACCTGTTCTACCTGGCCTGGCAGAGCTGGCAGGAATCGCGTATCGCCGGCCAGCCGCGCGCCGCCGAGGAGATGCCGGTCAACCCGGGCTTCCGCAGCCTGTACTGGAAGGCTTTCGGCCTGGGCGCCAGCAACCCGAAGGACATCCTGTTCTTCGCCGCCTTCCTGCCGCAGTTCCTCAAGGCCGACCATCCGCTGTGGCAGCAGCTGCTGGTGATGATCCTCACCTGGGCGCTGCTCGACTTCGCCTGCAAGCTGTTCTACGGCCTCAGCGCCCGCGGCGCCGCGCGCTTCCTGCGCTCGGGCAAGGGCCAGGCCTGGTTCAACCGCGGCAGCGCCGCCCTCTTCGCCACCGCTGGCGGGGCTTCGTTGCTGAGCCGCTGAGGTCCATAGAACCGTTCGCGAGCAAGCTCGCTCCTACAGGCGCCAACGCTTTTCGTAGGAGCGAGCTTGCTCGCGAACGGTGTTTACCGGCAGCAGGGAGAGGGAGCTGTCCAGCGCGAACGAGAGGTTCGGCATCAACCTGTAGGAGCGGGCCCTGCCCGCGATTTCGCGCGCAGGGCGCGCTCCTACATGGGAACGCGGTGGGGGTGGAGTGGAGCGATACCCATCGCCATGGCCCGATGGGTATCGCTTCGCTCAACCCATCCTACGAAAGCACCTCGGCGCAAAAGCACACAGTCAAAAAAAGACCCGCCAGAGGCGGGCCGATGGGACTCCACGAAGAGTCGGGTGGGAAGTCGGTGGCGGCCTAGCTGCCGCGGTAGGTCGAGTAGCTGTACGGCGAGATCAGCAGCGGCACGTGGTAGTGGTCGCTTTCCGAGGCGATGCCGAAGCGCAGCACCACCTGGTCGAGGAAGGCCGGTTGCGGCAGTTGCACGCCACGGGCGCGGTAGTAGTCGCCGGCGTTGAACTGCAGCTGGTAGACCCCGGCGCGGAAGTCCTCGCCCTGCAGCAGCGGCTCGTCGCAGCGGCCGTCGTCGTTGGTCACGCGGGTGGCGACCAGTTCCAGCTGCTGGCCTTCCACGCGGTAGAGCTCGACCTTGATGCCATGGCCGGGGCAGCCGTGGGCGGAATCCAGTACGTGCGTCGTCAAACGTCCCATGGGCTCTGGGCATCCCCGGCGCGGCCGGCGGACGCCGTCCTCCTTCTCGGTGTGGTGTGGGTTGCACCCCGCAGGCGGCGGCCGGCCGGGTGGGTTGGATGGGACGAAAATACGCCATCACCAAAACATTGTATACAAAAAATTTGCTCCAGCGCCCCGAAACGGCACCCACGCACCAGCACGCGGCATTTCGATCCGCAGCCGGAGCCAGGAAGGCCACAGCCCGCCGGGCTGACCGTTCGGGCAGGTAGTTTGCTTGCTTTACCGACGGATGCGGATGACGACGGATGGCGAAATCGGCACGCGGGATTGTATTTACATACGGCCACACAACTTGTATACAATGTCTCGCAACACGGTGACGCACGCCCTACCGCCCGCGCCGCCCCCAACAAGAAGGAACACTGCAGTGAGCGCTGACTACCCACGCGACCTGATCGGTTACGCCGACAACCCTCCCCACCCGCACTGGCCGGGCGACGCCCGCATCGCGCTGTCCTTCGTGCTCAACTACGAGGAAGGCGGCGAGCGCTGCATCCTCCATGGCGACAAGGAATCCGAGGCCTTCCTCTCCGAGATGGTCGCCGCCCAGCCGCTGCAGGGCGCGCGCAACATGAGCATGGAATCCCTCTACGAATACGGCAGCCGCGCCGGCGTCTGGCGCCTGCTCAAGCTGTTCAGGAAATACGACCTGCCGCTGACCATCTTCGCCGTGGCCATGGCCGCCCAGCGCCACCCGGACGTGATCAAGGCGATGGTCGCCGCCGGCCACGAGATCTGCAGCCACGGCTACCGCTGGATCGACTACCAGTACATGGACGAGGCTCAGGAGCGCGAGCACCTGCTGGAGGCCATCCGCATCCTCACCGAGCTGACCGGCGAGCGCCCGCTGGGCTGGTACACCGGCCGCACCGGCCCGAACACCCGGCGCCTGGTGCGCGAGGAAGGCGGCTTCCTCTACGACTCCGACACCTACGACGACGACCTGCCCTACTGGGACCCGCAGAGCACCGCCGAGAAGCCGCACCTGGTGATCCCCTACACCCTGGACACCAACGACATGCGCTTCACCCAGGTGCAGGGCTTCAACAAGGGCGACGACTTCTTCGAATACCTCAAGGACGCCTTCGACGTGCTCTACGCCGAAGGCGCCGAGGGCGCGCCGAAGATGCTCTCCATCGGCATGCACTGCCGCCTGCTCGGCCGCCCGGCGCGCCTGGCCGCGCTGGAGCGCTTCATCCAGTACGTGAAGGGCCACGAGAAGGTCTGGATCGCCCGCCGCGTCGACATCGCCCGCCACTGGCACGAAAAGCACCCGTTCAAGGAGAGCCAGGCATGAGCCGCTTCCAGACCCTCACCCCGGCCAGCCTCGACCGCGCAGCCTTCGTCGCCGCCTTCGCCGACATCTACGAGCACTCCCCCTGGGTGGCCGAGAAGGCCTACGACCTGGGCGTGGACGAAAGCCTCAACGACATCGAGAGCCTGCAGCAGCGCATGGCCGACATCCTCCTGTCGGCCAGCCATGAAGCCCAGCTGGCACTGATCAATGCTCACCCGGACCTCGCCGGCAAGGCCGCGGTGCGCGGCGAGCTGACCGCCTCCAGCACCTCCGAGCAGGCCGGCGCCGGCATCCACGAGTGCACCGCCGAGGAATTCGCCCGCTTCAACGAACTCAACGATGCGTACAAGGCGAAATTCGGCTTCCCCTTCATCAAGGCGGTGAAGGGCAGCAACCGCCACCAGATCCTCGCGGCCTTCGAGGAGCGCATCCACAACACGCCGGAGCAGGAATTCCAGACCGCCCTGGCCGAGATCAACAAGATCGCGATGTTCCGTCTGCAGCAGCTGTGAGCGCGCAGGACCGGACTAACACGTCACCAAGGAGAACAAGATGAGAACCTACAACGCTCCCTTCGAGAAATTCGTCAACCTGGCCGACGAGCGCCTGGGGAGCAAGGTGATCAGCGTCACCGACGAATGGTTCGCCGCTGCCAGCCGCATGCTGCAGCCCACCCCCGCGGTGTGGAAGGAAGGCGTATTCGACGACAACGGCAAGTGGATGGACGGCTGGGAATCCCGCCGCAAGCGCTTCGAAGGCTATGACCACGCGGTGATCCGCCTGGGCGTGCCGGGCTCGATCAAGGGCGTGGACATCGACACCAGCTTCTTCACCGGCAACTTCCCGCCGTCGGCCTCCCTCGACGGCTGCTTCGTCGCCGAAGGCGACCCGAGCGACGACACCCAGTGGACCGAAGTGCTGTCCTCCGTCGAACTGCAAGGCAACAGCCACCACTACCACGAGATCAGCGACGAGCGCCCCTACACCCACCTGCGCCTGAACATCTACCCGGACGGCGGCGTGGCGCGCCTGCGCGTGTACGGCATCCCGTTCCGCGACTGGGCCAAGCAGAACCCCGACGAGCAGGTCGACCTGGCCGCGGCACTGAACGGCGGCCGCGCCCTCGCCTGCTCCGACGAACACTTCGGCCGCATGAGCAACATCCTCAACCCCGGCCGCGGCGTGAACATGGGCGACGGCTGGGAAACCGGCCGCCGCCGCACCCCGGGCAACGACTGGGTGATTGTCGCGCTGGGCCACGCCGGCATCGTCGAGAAGATCGTCGTCGACACCCTGCACTTCAAGGGCAACTACCCGGAGAGCTGCAACATCCAGGCGGCCTTCGTGAAGGGCGGCACCGACAGCCAGATCGCCACCCAGAGCCTGTACTGGCGCGAACTGCTGCCCAGCCAGAAGCTGCAGATGCACAACGAGCACACCTTCATCGAGCAGATCAAGGAACTGGGCCCGATCACCCACGTGCGCCTGAACATCTTCCCCGACGGTGGCGTCAGCCGTCTGCGCCTGTTCGGCAAGGTGGCCAGGTAAGCGAAACACCGCCGTCGTCCCCGCAGGCGCGGGGATGACGGAAAGAAAAAGCGGTTCCCGGGCCCCGCCCGGGCTCAGTACAACAAATACAAGTGACCAGCCATGCGTACCCTGAAGATCGAACCGTTGACCAAGGAAGCCTTCGCCCCGTTCGGTGATGTCATCGAGACCGAGGGCAGCGCCCACTTCATGATCAACAACGGTTCCACCCGCCGCTATCACAAGCTCGCCACGGTCGAGACCGCGCAGCCCGAGGATAAGGCGATCATCAGCATCTTCAGCGCCGAAGCACTGGAGATGCCCTTGCGCATCCGCATGCTGGAGCGTCATCCGCTGGGCAGCCAGGCCTTCGTCCCGCTGCTCGGCAACCCCTTTCTGGTCGTGGTCGCGCCACTTGGCGACGTACCTGTACCGGGCCTTGTCCGCGCCTTCCTGACCAACGGAAGGCAGGGCATCAATTACCACCGCGGCGTCTGGCACCACCCGGTGCTGACGATCGAAAAGCGGGATGACTTCCTGGTGGTCGATCGCAGCGGTTCCGGCAACAACTGCGACGAGCATTTCTTCACCGAGGACGAGCAACTGCTCCTCGACCCCCAACTAAACTAATAAGAGAGGCCCGTCCGCCGCGACGCCGGTGCCCGGGCAAGAGGTAATGACTGTGGAAGCACATCTCATCGAATGGGCGAACCTGCTGGTTCGCTGGATTCACATGATCGTCGGCATCGCCTGGATCGGTGCCTCGTTCTACTTCGTCTGGCTGGAAAACAACCTCAACCGCGTCAACCCGCGCGAGGGGCTCTCGGGCGACCTCTGGGCAATCCACGG
Organism: Pseudomonas sp. M1; assembly: GCF_022760135.1. Classification (NCBI taxonomy): domain Bacteria; kingdom Pseudomonadati; phylum Pseudomonadota; class Gammaproteobacteria; order Pseudomonadales; family Pseudomonadaceae; genus Pseudomonas; species Pseudomonas sp. M1. Next base: position 2,334,328 of record NZ_CP094343.1, on the reverse strand, counting down.
TGGCGGCATCTACCACCTGGAGAAATACAAGCTGGCGCCGCCGAAGATGCCGGACAACCTCCACTGGTTCAAATGGGAGGCCTACTCCACCTGGCTCTCGGGCGTGTGCCTGCTGACCATCGTCTTCTACCTGAACCCCAGCCTGTACCTGGTGGCCCCGGGCAGCGACCTGGCGCCCGCCGCGGCCATCGCCATCGGCATCGGCTCGCTGATCGCCGGCTGGTTCATCTACTCCGGCCTGTGCGACTCGCCGCTGGGCAAGACCCCCGCCCTGCTCGGCGCCATCCTGTTCGCCCTGCTGGTGCTCGCCGCCTACCTCCTCAGCCAGGTGTTCAGCGGCCGCGGCGCCTACCTGCACGTCGGCGCGATCATCGGCACCATCATGGTCGGCAACGTGTTCCGGGTGATCATGCCGGCCCAGCGCGCGCTGGTTAAGGCCATCGAGGAAGGCCGCGAGCCCGACCCGGTGCTGCCGGCCAAGGGCCTGCTGCGTTCGCGCCACAACAACTACTTCACCCTGCCGGTGCTGTTCATCATGATCAGCAACCACTTCCCGAGCACCTACGGCAGCCACTACAACTGGCTGATCCTGGCGTGCATCGCGGCGCTGGCGGTGATAGTGCGGCACTACTTCAACACCCGCCACAACGGCAACGGCATGGCCTGGGCCCTGCCCGCCGGCGCCGTGGGCATGATCGCTCTGGCCTTCGTCACCGGCCCGACGCTGCAGACCGCCGCCCCCGCCGGCAACGCCGCGCAGGTGCAGTACCAGCCGCTGCCGGAAACCGCCATCGGCGGCAAGACCGCCGCCGAACGCGCCAAGGGAGAGGCCGACAAGCCCGCCGCCGCGCAGGCCCAGGCGCAAGCCTCGGCGCCCGCTGGCGTGGATTTCGACAAGGTTCATCACGTGATCCAGGAGCGCTGCGTAGCCTGCCACTCGGCCAAGCCGACCAGCCCGCTGTTCAGCGCGGCCCCGGCCGGCGTGATGTTCGACACCCCGCAGCAGATCCAGGCCCAGGCCGCGAAGATCCAGGCCCTGGCCGTGGCCTCCCAGGTGATGCCGCTGGGCAACATCACCCAGATGACCCAGGACGAGCGCAACCTGCTCGGCAACTGGATCGCCAAGGGCGCCCAGACCAACTGAGCCACCGCGGTTCGCCGGAACCAGAAAGACCGCACCTTCGGGTGCGGTTTTTTTATGCCCGCGGGGCTCACGGCGAGCTGGCGAGTTGTAGGAGCAACTATCTTACCGACTGCGTCAGGGGCGCTCTTCGTAGGATGGGTTGAGCTTGCGAAACCCATGTTGCCGTGGCGATGGGTATCGCTTCGCTCAACCCATCCTACGAGGCTTTGAACCCACCTGCAGGAACATCGAACCCATGAAATAAAAATGTAGTCCCACCCGACCTACGGCTACATCCCGCCGAAGCCACGGAACACGCGGCCTAGAGCGACCCGAAACCCATCATTCACAAGCCGACCGGAGAGTTGTATACAAAAACATATTGAAGCGAATACACATCGACGCTATAAAGTCCCGCACCGCTTCACCCGCACGGCCCCGGGGGTGTGGCGAGCCAGTACTACCCGGCCGCCGAGCCTGATCGGCGTCCACCAGTGACACAACAATAAAAATCGAGGTGTTGCATGTCCGAGGTAACTGAGCGCCACGCGGCCGGCTCGTCCGCCGACCAGCGTCTGCCGTTGCTGCAACTGCTGCTGGTGGGATTCCAGCACGTGCTCCTGATGTACGGCGGCGCCGTGGCCGTCCCGCTGATCGTCGGCCAGGCCGCCGGCCTGTCCCGCGAGGAAATCGCCTTCCTGATCAACGCCGACCTGCTGGTCGCCGGCATCGCCACCGTGGTGCAGTCGCTGGGCATCGGCCCGATCGGCATCCGCATGCCGGTGATGATGGGCGCCAGCTTCGCCGCCGTCGGCAGCATGGTGGCCATGGCCGGGATGCCCGGCGTGGGCATCAACGGCATCTTCGGCGCGACCATCGCCGCCGGCCTGTTCGGCATGCTGGTAGCGCCCTTCATGAGCCGCATCGTGCGCTTCTTCCCGCCGCTGGTGACCGGCACCGTGATCACCTCCATCGGCATGTGCCTGTTCCCGGTGGCCATCAACTGGGCCGGCGGCGGCAAGGGCGCGGCCAACTTCGGCGCCCTGGAATACCTGTTCCTGTCCAGCCTGGTGCTGGCCGCCATCCTGCTGGTCAACCGCTTCCTCAAGGGCTTCTGGACCAACGTCTCGGTGCTCATCGGCATGCTGCTGGGCTACATCGTCGCCAGCGCCATGGGCATGGTCGACCTGTCCGGCATCGATACCCGCCCGGCCTTCGAGGTGGTCACCCCGCTGCACTTCGGCGCGCCCAGCTTCCACCTGGCGCCGGTGCTGTCGATGTGCCTGGTGGTGCTGATCATCTTCGTCGAGTCCACCGGCATGTTCCTCGCCCTGGGCAAGATCACCGGCGATGAGATCTGCCCCAAGCGCCTGCGCCGCGGCCTGCTGTGCGATGCCACGGCGTCGTTCTTCGCCGGCTTCATGAACACCTTCACCCATTCGTCGTTCGCCCAGAACATCGGCCTGGTGCAGATGACCGGGGTGCGCAGCCGCTTCGTCACCGTGGCCGCCGGCGGCTTCCTGATCCTCCTGAGCCTGATGCCCAAGGCCGCCTACGTGGTCGCCTCGATCCCGCCGGCGGTGCTCGGCGGCGCCGGCATCGCCATGTTCGGCATGGTCGCCGCCAGCGGCATCCGCATCCTCCACGAGGTGGACATCGTCGACCGCCGCAACCAGCTGCTGGTGGCGGTGAGCATCGGCATGGGCATGGTCCCGGTGGTGCGCCCGGACTTCTTCGCCGCCCTGCCCGCCTGGATGGAACCGATCACCCACAGCGGCATCGCCATGACCGCGATCTGGGCCGTGCTGCTCAACCTGCTGTTCAACATCCTCGGCGAACGTGGCCGCGACGCCCTCTGCGGGCACCACTGAAGCCGACGCTTTCGGCGGGCCCCTCCCGACGCCCGCCGCTTCCAGCCGCGCCTCACTCCTGCGCGGCTTTTTTCATTCGCGCGGTAGTGACTGGAGCAACTGCCGGCGCAGTGCCGTAGGGGTTAAGAGCGCCTACACCGCCGGGAAGCTCCATTCGCGAGCAAGCTCGCTCCCACGACCCCAGAGAACCGCCGAACCGAATCAGAACACCAGCTTGTAGCCAATGCTGAACAGCATCACCGCCAGGCACGGCCGCAGGACGTTGTCCGAGATGCGCCCGGACAGATGGCTGCCCAGGTAGATCCCCGGCAGCGAACCGCACAGCAGGTACCCCAGCAGTTGCCAGTCCATGTTGCCCATGCTGGCGTGGCCCAGGCCGGCCACCAGCGTCAGAGGCACCGCGTGGGCGATCTCGGTGCCCACCAGGCGCCGGGTGGCGAGGAAGGGATAGAGCACGAACAACGCCACCGTGCCCAGCGCGCCGGCGCCGATGGAGGTCAGCGCGACCATGGCGCCGAGCACCACGCCGGTGAGAATCGTGAGGCCGTTGAGGCTGGCGCCGCCCAGGTGGTAATGATCGCCGGCATGCTTGTGGGCGAAGGCCAGCAGCTTCTGCTTGAACAGGATGGCCAGGGCGGTGAGCAGCAGGACCACGCCCAGGGCGTGCTTGATCACCGTGTTCAGCGCCTGGGTGTCGGCGCCCAGGCTGTGCAGGAACAGCAGGGTCAGGCCCGCCGCCGGCACGCTGCCGAGGGTCAGCCAGCCGGTGATGCGCCAGTCGACGTTCTTGTGCCGGGTGTGCACCAGCACGCCGCCGGACTTGGTGATGGCCGCGTACAGCAGGTCGGTGCCCACGGCGGCGGCCGGGTTGATGCCGAACCAGAGCAGGATGGGCGTCATCAGCGAACCGCCGCCGACGCCGGTCATGCCCACGATGAACCCGACCAGCAAGCCTGCGACAACGAAACCAAGGACGCCGAATTCCATCAACCCTTCCTGAAAGCCGTGAACGGCTTGCGAAAACCGGCGGGCAGGATAGCGGCTTTCCTTATAAGCGCTTATATCAATATCGACTTAATTTATAACCAAATCTTAAAGCGCCGCCCACGAAAAAGGGGCCCGCAGGCCCCTTCTCCGTCACGCGCCGGTCAGTCGCTGTCCGGCTTGCTGTCCACCACGCCAGTGGTGTTGTTCAGCAGGCTCTTGGTCGCGGTCTGGATGAAGGACTCCAGGCGCTTCTTCAGCTCGGCCTCGTCCGGCACACCCTGCACGCGCTCGGCCTTGGGATGGGCGCCGACCTGGTAGTCGTACACGCGGATGTCGCCTTCCTTGGGCTTGATCAGGATGCGGTTGCCGGAAAGGATGGCCACCACCTGTTCGCTGCCCGAGGGCTTGATCACGCCGAAGCCCTTGTCGCCGGCCGGCAGGTTCAGCAGGTCGCGGCCCCAGCACTGGTGGCGCACCTCGCCGCCCAGGCGGCCCATGATGGTCGGCACGATGTCGATCTGGGTGCCGACGGTGTCGCGGCTGGCGCCGTACTTCTCCTGAATGCCCGGGGCGATGATCAGCAGCGGCACGTTGAAGCGGAACAGGTCCATCTCGGTCAGCTGTTCCGGCGCGCCGAAGCCGTGGTCGCCCACCACCACGAACAGGGTGTCCTTGTAGTACGGCGACTTCTTGGCCTTCTCGAAGAACTGGCCCAGCGCCCAGTCGGAGTAGCGCATGGCGGTCAGGTGCTCGTCGAGGCTGCCGTTGCCGGTCACGCGCTCCACCGGCAGGTCCTTGGGCAGGGCGTAGGGCACGTGGTTGGAGAGCGTCTGCAGCAGGGCGTAGAACGGCTTGCCGCTGGCGGCCAGGCGGTCCAGTTCCTCGTTGCCGCGGGAGAACATGTCCTGGTCGGACACGCCCCAGGTCGGGTCGGAGAACACCGGGTTCACGAAGTCGTTGCGGCCGACGAAGGTGGTCATGCCCTGGTTGGCGAAGAAGCCGGACTGGTTGTCCCAGGCGAAATCGCCGTTGTAGACGTAGACGTCGTCGAACTGGCGCGCGCTGAGCAGCTGCGGCAGGCCGGAGAACTTGTGGCCGCCCTCGGGCGTCTGCATCAGGTACTCGAAGCCCGGCAGGTTGGGGAAGCAGGCCATGGTGGCGAACATGCCCTGGTGGGTGTGGGTGCCGTTGGAGAAGAACTGGGTGAACAGCAGGCCTTCCTTCGACAGCTTGTCGAAGTACGGGGTGATGTTCCCCGGCGCGCCCAGGGCGCCGACGAAGTGGCCGGCGAAACTTTCCATGAGGATCACCACCACGTTCTTCAAGCCCGGCAGCGTGCCTTCGGCCGGCGGGGTGAAGTCGCGGCGGATGGCCGCGTCGTCGGCGTCCACCAGCTTGTCGTTGGGCGTCAGCAGCATCTGCCGCACGGTGTCGCGGGCCTGGTCGTCGGGCAGCGTGGCCTTCCAGATGTTCGCGCGGTCCTCGCCGAAGCGGTCCTCGGCGGCCTTGAGCAGGGTCATGGAGCCGTTCAGGCCCAGGTGGTTGGCGAACATCGAGTCGGTGGTGAAGGCATCGCCCCAGCGCAGCGGCGGGCCTTGGCGCAGGGTGCCGCGGTAGGCGACGCCGGCCACCAGCACCACCACCAGCAGGGCGGCGACGCGCAGGTACCAGGCGGCGGCCGAGGCGCCCACGGCGCTGGGCCGGGTGGCGCGGTCGACGCCGCGGAACAGCATGAACAGCAGCCAGGTGGCCACGGCCCAGGCCAGCAGGTAGCGGACCACCGGGTAGCCGTACCAGATCATGCTCATGACCGTCTTCGGGTCTTCGGACATGTACTGGAACACCAGGCTGTTCAGGCGCTGGTGGAACTCGCGGTAGAAGTCCAGCTCCAGCACGCCGAGGAACAGCGTCAGGCTGGCCAGGGCGGTCAGCCACAGGCGCCAGAACATGCGCCAGCGCATGGCGGTGACGCTGGCCAGGGCGAAGATCATCGGCGCGACTATCAAGATCACCGCGCGGATGTCGAAGCGCAGCCCGGTGACGAAGGCCTCGACGAAGGCGCTGGCCGGGGTGTCGCCGATCAGCTCGCGGTTGTAGATCAGCAGCGCCAGGCGCAACAGGGAGAACATCAGCATCAGCGCCAGGCTGCCGAGCAGGATGAACCCCAGGTGGCTGGACACCGTGGCGCGCGCCAGGTTGGCGGCGCGCTGGCGGGTATTCAGGACTTCCGATTGGCCCATGTTTCAGGTTCCGTTCTGTGCAACGTTCGGTTCGGGCGCCCTCCCCTGCGGGGAGGCGCGGAGGCTCCACGTCCGGGAGCGGGACGTGGAGCGGGCGGCGCATTCTAGTCGGTGAAAATTAGCCGGACCTTAAGAAAGTGCCGTCAAGGTGTCGGATTATGCCCAACGCAGGTGAAAAAAGAGTCGCCGCCGCCGGATGGTTCCGACAACGGCGCTTGCGGATCAGTCGTTGTGCGGCTTGCCGATGGCCTGCAGCACGTACTGCGGCAGGGCGAAGGCGCCCTGGTGGATTTCCGGGTTGTAGTAGCGGGTGGCGATGCCGCTGGCGGCGAAGCGCTGGCGCAGGGTTTCCAGCGGCACGCGGCGCAGGGCGGGCTCAAGAGCACCCCAGGCGAAGGTCATGGCGCCGCCGATGTAGGTGGGCACTGCTGCCTGGTAGAAGTGCCAGTCGGCGAACAGGCCGTTCATCCGACCGGCGGTGTTGCGCACGGTGTCCAGCTGCATGAACGGGGTGCCGTTCTGGGTGACCAGCACGCCGCCCGGGTTCAGGCAGCGGTGGCAGGCCTGGTAGAAGTTCTCGGAGAACAGCACCTCGCCCGGGCCGATGGGGTCGGTGGAGTCGGAGATGATCACGTCGAACCTGCGCTCGGTGGTGGCGACGAAGCGCATGCCGTCGTCGATCACCAGGTCCAGGCGCGCATCGTCGAAGGCGCCGTTGGAGTGGCGCGGCAGGAACTGCCTGCACATGTCGACCACGGTGCCGTCGATCTCGACCATGGTGATGTGCTCGACGCTGGCGTGCTTGCACACCTCGCGCAGCATGCCGCCGTCGCCGCCGCCGATGATCAGCACGCGCCTGGCCGCGCCATGGGCGAGGATGGGCACGTGGGTGAGCATCTCGTGGTAGATGAACTCGTCGGCCTCGGTGGTCTGGATCACCCCGTCCAGGGCCATCACCCGGCCCATGCGGGCATTCTCGAAGATCACCAGGTGCTGGTGCTCGGTGCGCACCTCGTGGAGCAGCTGGTCGACGCTGAAACGCTGGCCGTAGCCTTCGTAGAGGGTTTCCTGGTAATCGCGCATGGGCGGTCTCCCGGTTCGACGGTGAATGAAGCGGGCCGAGGGCCGGCCGTGAAAGGCGCGCATTCTACTGTGCGAGGCATGACAGGTCGAACCCGCGCACTTCGCCCATTCACCTTGCCCATTCACCTTGCCCATTCACCTTGCCCACTCAGTTTGCCCGCTCACTTTGCCCGCTCAGTTTGAAAGCCAGCTGCGGGACGACAGCGCGGCGGCGGCGGGTTATGGTCAGCGCCATGAACGCACCCATCACGCCCCTCGTCCTGCACCTGCCCTACCAGCCACCCTGGGACTGGGCGCAGTTCCACGCCCATTTCGCCCTGCGCCGCCTGGCCGGGGTGGAAACCCTGGGCGAGGCGCATTACCGACGCAGCCTGCACCTGGATGGCGTGCCCGGCTGGATGGACATCCGCCCGCTGGCCGACGAGCCGGCGCTGCGCCTGGAGCTGCACCTGGACGGCGCCGGCGCCGACAGCGCCCCGCTGGCCGCGCGGGTGCGCAAGATGTTCGATCTGGACAGCGACCCGCGGGCGGTGGCCGCGCACCTGGGCGCCGACCCGCTGCTGCGCCCGCTCGTCGAGGCCTGGCCAGGGCTGCGCCTGCCCTGCGCCTTCGATCCGTTCGAGCAGGCGGTGCGCGCCATCGTCGGCCAGCAGGTCACGGTGAAGGCCGCGGTGACCATCACCGGCCGCCTGGTGCAGCGCCTCGGCCAGCCCCTGGGCAACGCCGTGGCCGACGGCCCGCAGTACCTCTTCCCTACCCCGCGGGCCCTGGCCGAGGCGGACCTGGACGGCATCGGCATGCCCGGCAAGCGTGTGGCCAGCCTGCAGCGCTTCGCCGCCGCGGTGGCCGAAGGCGCCCTGGAACTGCACGTGGAGGATGGCGCGCAAGCGCTGGTGAAGCGCCTCTGCGAGCTGCCCGGCATCGGCCCCTGGACCGCCGAATACGTGGCCCTGCGCGCCTTCGGCGAGGCCGACGCCTTCCCCACCGCCGACCTGGGCCTGCTCAAGTCGCCGGTCTGGGGCGAGGCCGGCACCACCGCCCGCGACCTGCAACGCCGCGCCGAGGCCTGGCGCCCCTGGCGCGCCTACGCCGCCGTCTATCTCTGGCAAGCCTATTCGCAAGGCAGCCGCATCGGAGGATGAAGCCATGCATTACCGCTACTACGACAGCCCCCTCTGCCGCCTGCTGCTGGCCGGCGACGAACAGGGCCTGCGCATGCTCTACATGACCCCCTTCGAAGGCCACGAGCCGGGCCCGGACTGGCGCGAGGCCAGCAGCCAGCTGGATTCCGTGATGAAGCAGCTGGACGAATACTTCGCCGGCAAGCGCAAGGTCTTCGACGTGCGCCTGGCGCCCCAGGGCACCGAGTTCCAGCGCCAGGTCTGGCACGCGCTGACGCAGATTCCCTACGGCCACACCACCTGGTACGCCGACCTGGCCGAACGCATCGGCCGGCCGAAGGCGGTGCGCGCGGTGGGCGCGGCCAACGGCGCCAATCCGATCAGCATCATCATCCCCTGCCACCGGGTGATCGGCCGCGACGGCAGCCTCACCGGCTACGGCGGCGGCCTGCCGCGCAAGGAGGCGCTGCTGCGGCTGGAGGGGGTGATGGTGGGGGAATCGCGGGAGTTGGAGTTGGTTTGATGGGGTTTCCAGGTGGTTTCCGTGTTTCGGGGATATTCCGCCCCTCTCCCCAGCCCTCTCCCTGAAGGGAGAGGGGGCCGTTCGGAGCGAGCTGGAAGCCCAGCCCACTCCTGATGTCTCGAATTGCTTCAACCCACCGCAATCACAGGATCACTCCGAACCCACAGCATGCGGCGGACAGCCCCCTCTCCCTTCAGGGAGAGGGTTGGGGAGAGGGAGCGGAATCGATCCGAAACACCAATGCCAACCGGCAAACTCCATTCGCGAGCAAGCTCGCTCCTACGACCCCCCCCGCCCCCGCTACACCCGCACGTTGCCCTTCGGCCCGGCAATCGCCCAGATCACCAGCCCGAGCAGCGGCAGGATGACGATCACCAACACCCAGATGATCTTGATGGGCACGTCCGCGCTGCTCTTGAGCACGCTGATGATCGCCCAGACGTCGAGGGCGAAGATGATCAGGCCGATCAGGCCGTTGAAGGTCGAACCCATGGCGCCGCTCCCGCTGCTGGAGGTGTGCCCTCCAGCATAGACGGCAGTGGCCTCAGCAGCGGGCCGGGTCGATCAGGGCGAAGCTGGCCTGCGTCTCGTGGCCTTCCAGGGCGCCGCCTTCGCGGGCCAGGCCGATGGTTGCCAGGCCGGCTTCGCGGGCGGCGTCCAGCTCCTGCACCACGTCGGAGAGGAACAGCACCTGCTCCGCCGGCAGGCCGATGGCCTGGACGATGCGCGCATAGGAGGCGGCCTCGCGCTTGGGCCCGCTGGTGGTGTCGAAGTAGCCGGAGAACAGCGGCGCCAGGTCGCCGGCCTCGGAGCAGCCGAAGATCAGCTTCTGCGCCTGGATCGAGCCGGAGGAGTAGACGTACAGGTCATAGCCCTCGGCCTTCCAGCGGCGCAGCGCCTCCACCGCGTCCGGGTAGACGTGGCCCTTGAGCTGGCCGGCGCGGTAGCCCTGCTCCCAGACCTGCCCTTGCAGCGCCTTGAGCGGCGTGGCCTTGCGGTCCTCGGCGATCCACTGCAGGAGGATGGCGATGCAGCGCTCCACGTCGGCGCCGGCTTCGCCGCTCTCGGCGCGCACCGCGTCCAGCTGCGCGGCCACTTCCGCCTCGCCGGCGTGCTCGCGGACGAAATCCGGCAGGTGCGCGGCGGCGTAGGGGAAGAGCACGTCGAAGACGAAGCTGACGGCGCTGGTGGTGCCTTCGATGTCGGTGAGGATGGCTTTGATCGGCATGGTAACTCCGGTGTAACGCTATCCGTAGGAGCGGACCTTGTCCGCGATGGCCGGAGGTTCCGGCGCGATTCGCGGATGAGATCCGCTCCTACGAAAGAAATAGAACGGGGGTGTCAGTCTTCCAGCAGCGGGAAGCGCCTGGCGATCTCGTCGCCGGTGAACTTCGCCACCCAGCCCTCGGGGTTGTTGAACAGGCGGATGGCCACGAAGTGCGGGCGCTCGCCCATGTCGAACCAGTGGCGGGTGCCGGCCGGCACCGAGATCAGGTCGTTCTTCTCGCAGAGCACGGCGTAGACGTGGTCCTCGACGTGCAGGGTGAACAGGCCGCGGCCGGCGACGAAGAAGCGCACTTCGTCCTCGCCGTGGCGGTGTTCGTCGAGGAACTTGGCGCGCAGCTCGTCCTTCTGCGGGTGGTCGGCGCTGAGGCTGACCACGTCGACGGTGACGTAGCCCTGCTCGTCCTTCAGGCGCTGGATCTCCGGGGCGTAGGCGGCGAGCACCTCGTCGGGGCTGGCGCCGGGGGCGATGGGCGCGCTGGCCTGCCAGCGCTCGAAACGCACGCCGAGCTCGGCCAGGGTGGCGGCGATGTCCTCGGCGTGGGTCAGCAGCTTCAGCGGCTGCTCGGGGGCGGATTCGTGGTAGACGGTCAGGCTGCTCATGCTCGGGTCCTCGGGTACTGCCGGATTCGCTCAGCGCGTGCCGCCGCGAAGGCTGATCACTTTAAGTTCGCATTCGAAGAGGAATTCGAAGGCTTCCACCTGGCGCAGGGCATCTTCCATGCGCGGCCCCCAAGTGTACAGGCCGTGGCCGCGGATCAGGTAGCCGGGGCAGTCCGGGTGGGCGTCCAGCCAGGGCTGGACCTTGGCCGCCAGGCGGGCGATGTCCTGGTCGTTGTCGAAGATCGGCACCGTCACCCGGCCCTCGTGGGTGGTGACGCCGGCGAAGGCCTTCTGCAGCTCGTAGTCTTCCAGCTCCAGGCGGTCGGCGGGGGTCAGGCGCGAGAGCACGGTGGCGTTCACCGAGTGGGTGTGCAGCACCGCGCCTATCTCGGCGCGCCAGGCGTACAGCTGGGTGTGCAGCAGCGTCTCGGCCGAGGGCTTCTTCCCCGGTTCGAGGCTGTTGCCGGCAAGATCGGTCTCCAGCACGTCGTCGACGCCCAGCTGGCCCTTGTGCTTGCCCGAGACGGTGAGCAACGCGCGGTCGGCGGCCAGGCGCGCGGAATAGTTGCTGCTGGTGGCCGGCGACCAGCCGCGGCCATACAGGAAGCGCCCGGCCTCGATGATCTGGCGGGTCAGGTGTTCACGGTTGTTGCTCATGGCCGCTCCTCTTTCAGACGGGTACGGATGATAACGGCTGCGGCCAGCGCCGCCAGGCTGGCGATGGCGAAAGTCCAGGCCGGGCCCAGGCTGGCCCAGCTGTAGCCGGAGTAAAGCGCGCCCAGGGCGCCGCCGGTGCCGGCCAGCGCGGCATAGAGCGCCTGCCCTTGCCCCTGCTGGCGCGCCTGGAAGCTACGCTGGACGAAATGGATGGCGGCGGCGTGGAAGGCGCCGAAGGTGGCCGCGTGCAGCAACTGGGCGAACAATAGCAGGCCCAGGTGGTCGGCCAGGCTGCCCAGCAGCAGCCAGCGCAGCGCCGCCAGCAGGACGCTCGCCGCCAGCACCTGGCGCAGGCTGAAACGCCCGAGCAGGCGCGGCATCACCAGGAACAGCAGCACCTCGGCCACCACGCCCAGGGCCCACAGCCAGCCGATCAGCCCGCGGCTGTAGCCGAGGGCCTCCAGGTGCAGGGTGAGGAAGGTGTAGTACGGCCCGTGGGACAGCTGCATCAGGCACACGCACAGGTAGAAGGCGATCACCCCCGGCTGGCGCAGCTGGGCCAGGAAGCCGCTGGCCGGCGCGTCGCCGTGGCGCCAGGCCGGCTGGGCGTTGGGCACCCACCAGCTGGCGGCGACGATGCCCAGCATGATCGCCAGCAGCGCCCAGGGGTAGTAGTCCAGGCTGGTGGCCTCGAACAGCCGGCCCAGGCCGACCACGGTGCAGATGAAGCCGATCGAGCCCCACAGGCGGATGCGGCTGTAGCTGGCGGTGCGCTCGCCCAGGTGGGCCAGGGTGATCACCTCGAACTGCGGCAGCACCGCGTGCCAGAAGAACGCATGCCCGGCCATCACCAGCGCCAGCCAGGCGTAGCTGTGGTCGAGGAAGATCAGCGCGAAGCACGCCGCCGTGCACAGCGCGCCGAAGCGCACGATGCGCAGGCGTTGGCCGGAACGGTCGCCCAGCCAGCCCCACAGGTTCGGCGCCACGCAGCGCATCAGCATGGGAATGGCCACCAGCTCGCCGATGCGCGCGGCGGAAAAGCCCAGGTGGTGGAAGTACAGGGCGAGGAAAGGCGCGGTCCCGCCCAGCAGGCAGAAATAGAAGAAGTAGAAGCTGGACAGGCGCCAGTAGGGGAAAGAAGCAGCCATGGGCTGGAAGCTCGAAGCTGGAAGTGGCGGCTCTGGGCTTCAGGCTTCCAGCTTCTGGCTCAGAGCTGCCCCAGCACCGGCGTATTGACGCGCACGTCGGCATTCTGCGCGCGGTGGCGCAGCAGGTGGTCCATCAGCACGATGGCCATCATCGCCTCGGCGATGGGGGTGGCGCGGATGCCCACGCAGGGGTCATGGCGGCCCTTGGTGACCACGTCCACCGGGTTGCCGTTCACGTCGATGGAGCGGCCGGGGGTGGTGATGCTGGAGGTGGGCTTGAGCGCCAGGTGCGCGACTATCGGCTGGCCGCTGGAGATGCCGCCGAGGATGCCGCCGGCGTTGTTCGACAGGAAGCCCTCGGGGGTCAGCTCGTCGCGGTGCTCGGTGCCGCGCTGGGCGACGCTGGCGAAGCCGGCGCCGATCTCCACGCCCTTGACCGCGTTGATGCTCATCAGCGCGTGGGCCAGTTCCGCGTCCAGGCGGTCGAAGATCGGCTCGCCCAGGCCCGGCGGCACGCCTTCGGCGACCACGGTGATCTTCGCGCCCACCGAATCCTGGTCGCGGCGCAGCTGGTCCATGTAGGCCTCCAGCTCCGCCACCTTGTCCGGGTCGGGGCTGAAGAAGGCGTTCTGCTCGACGCTGTCCCAGGTCTTGAAGGGGATTTCGATCGGGCCCAGTTGGCTCATGTAGCCGCGCACCTGGATGCCCAGGCTCGCCAGGTACTTCTTGGCGATGGCCCCGGCGGCCACGCGCATGGCGGTCTCGCGGGCCGAGGAACGGCCGCCGCCGCGGTAGTCGCGCACGCCGTACTTGTGGTGGTAGCTGTAGTCGGCGTGGGCCGGGCGGAACAGGTCCTTGATCGCCGAGTAGTCCTTGGACTTCTGGTCGGTGTTGCGGATCAAGAGGCCGATCGGGGTGCCGGTGGTCTTGCCCTCGAACACGCCGGAGAGGATTTCCACCTCGTCGGCTTCCTGGCGCTGGGTGGTGTGCCGGCTGGTGCCGGGCTTGCGCCGGTCGAGGTCGCGCTGCAGGTCTTCCAGGGAAAGCTCCAGCCCCGGCGGGCAGCCGTCGACGATGGCGACCAGCGCCGGGCCGTGGCTTTCGCCAGCGGTGGTGACGGTGAACAGCTTGCCGTAGGTGTTGCCGGACATGCGAGGCTCCGCGGAAGACTTGGGTGAACGAAAAGGCCCAGCAGTATACCTGCGACATACCGCCCTGCGAACCTTCCGCGGCGCGCGCCGTCAAACCGCTATCATGCAGTCCATGAAGCCTTCCATGCCGCGCCTTATCGCCCTTCTTTCCTGCTGGCTGTTCGCCGCAATGACCTACGCCGCCTCCCCCACCATCCTGCAACGCCCCTACGACCTGGACACCGGCCACGGCGTGCTGCGCGGCACCCTGCTGCTGCCGCAGACCGCCAGCCCGCCGCCGCTGGCACTGCTGGTGGCCGGCTCCGGCCCCACCGACCGCGACGGCAACAACCCCGAGGGCGGCAACAACGCCTACCTGCGGCGCCTGGCCGAGGCCCTGGCCAGCAACGGCATCGCCAGCCTGCGCTACGACAAGCGCGGCATCGCCCGCAGCCGCGACGCCGCGCCGGACGAACGGCAGCTGAGCGTCGACGGCTACGTCGACGACCTGGTGGCCTGGAGCGACCGGCTGGCCGCGGACCCGCGCTTCGGCCCGCAGGTGCTGGTGGGCCACAGCGAGGGCGCGCTGATCGCCAGCCTGGCCGCGCCGCGCAGCAAGGCCGTGGCCCTGGTGCTGATCGCCGGCAGCGGCCGGTCGATCGACAAGGTGCTGCGCGAGCAGCTTTCGGTGCGCCTGCCGCCGCCCCTGCTGGCGAAGGCCGACGCCATCCTCGACCAGTTGCGCGGCGGCCACCAGGTGCCCGAGGTGCCGGCGCAGCTGAACGCGCTGTTCCGCCCCAGCGTGCAGCCCTACCTGATCTCGCTGTTCCGCCACGACCCGGCGCAGGCGCTGGCCCGGGTGCGCCAGCCGACGCTGATCCTGCAGGGCACCAGCGACATCCAGGTCGACGTGGCCGACGCCCAGGCGCTGCAGCGCGCAAGGCCGGACGCCGAATTGCAGCTGATCTCCGGCATGAACCACATCCTGCGCATCGTCCCGGCCGACGTGAAGAAGCAGCTGGCGTCCTACAACGACCCCGGGCTGCCGCTGGCTCGCGACCTGGTCCAGCGGCTGGTCGGCTTCATCCTGCGAACCCGCCCGCAGACTCCATCGGCCGAAGGCATGAGCTGAAACGGGCGTCTCAAGAAATCACTGTCGGCGTCGATAATCGCTTAGCCCCTGTATGAAAGTCGTTACTTACACGCTTCCTACAGAAGTTGAGTTGATCCCTGGCCGTCGGCCAGGCCCGAGGAATCCGATGACCGACGCCGACCCGCGCAGCGACGCCGCCGCCCCCGCCGAAGCACCGGCCCCGCCCCATCCCTGGGCGGAGCTGGCGCCGGAGCATTTCCGCCTGCTGCGCCTGGCGCCCCTGCCCACCGACCGCAGCACCGGCGCCCGCGCCCTACGCTTCGTCCAGCTCGGCCGGGTGGAGCGCCACGCCCCGGAGCAGAGCCTGTTGCGCCTGAGCATCCAGTTGCCCGGCCAGGCCCTGCGCAAGGAGCAGAACCTGTTCGAGGTCTGGGCCGACCACCGCAACAAGGAAGTGCGTTTCGGCGCCGACAGCGGCTTCGCCCTGGAGCCGATCAACCGCGGCCTGGGCCGCTTCCTGCTGGCCCAGGGCATCGCCTGGGCGCGGCAGAAGTGGGCGCACTACAAGGTCGAGGGCGGCGTGCTGGGGGTGAAGGACGCGCCCAACGAGGACATCCGCCTGCGCCGCGACCACTTCCTGCGCGCCCAGGGCTTCGACGTGGAGTACGAGGACTCGCGCCTGCTCAAGGCCCGCTACGGCGCCGGGCGGGTGAGCGAGCTGTACGACGACTGGAACAAGGACAAGGTGCAACTGGTGCCGCTGCTGGACGCCGCGGCCATGCTGGAACAGGCCGACCAGAACCTGGCCAGCCAGGACAACGAGATCCGCAAGCTGCAGCAGCGCATCGAGACCTTCCGCCGCGACGACACCAGCCTGCGCTTCATCATCGCCTGCCTGACGGTATTCGCGGTGTTCCAGGCCGGGCTGCTGATCTGGATGGCGACGCACTGAGGGCCCAGCGCGGACGGACGGGCACGGCTCGCTCCTACGAAGAGCACGGCCGCGGGAGACTTTTGTAGGATGGGTTGAGCGAAGCGATACCCATCACCACGGCCGCATGGGTTTCGCAAGCTCAACCCATCCTACGAAAAGCACCTCGGCGCAGTCGGCAAGACAGTTGCTCCAACAAGAAAATGCCGTGCCCCACGGCGTACGTAGGGCGAATAACGCTCCGCGTTATCCGCCCTGCTGGCCACTACTGTCCGGAATATTTATCGGGGAAAGTCTGGAGGGCTTGCGGGGGCTGAAGGCACGGGTTAAACCGTTGAGCGCCAACTCAACCTCACAGCCCCCGCAAGATGTTCAGGATAAGCCGTTTTCACGATGTACTAAAAGCGCTGCCTCGCGGCGTCTTCGATCGACTGGTCGCCGAACACGGCGCCGACAAGCACAGCAAGCGCTTTGGCAGCTGGGATCACCTGGTCGCCATGGTGTATGCCCAACTGGCCGGCGTGAGCAGCCTGCGGGCGCTTGAAACCAGCTTCAACAGCCATCCCCATCAGCACTATCACCTGGGTACGGGCCCGATCCGGCGTTCCACCCTGGCCGACGCCAACGAACGCCGTAATACCGAGGTCTTCGCCCAGGTTGCGCACTACCTGATGGCGGGCGTCTGCCGGCAGTTACGCCGTGACGGGAAGGAACTGCTGTACCTGCTGGACTCCACCACGATCACCCTCAAGGGCCCTGGCTTCGACGAATGGACGCTGTCCAATCGAACCCGCTCCCAGGGGCTGAAAGTCCATGTGCTGTATGCCGAGCAGGCGGCGGCGCCGGTGCATTGCAGCTTCAGCGCAGCCAACGTCAACGACATCGACGAAGGCCGGACGCTGGGTATCGAGCCACAGGCCACCTACGTATTCGACAAGGGCTATTACGACTTCAACTGGTGGGCGAGCCTGGATGCCCAGAAGGCCCGCTTCGTCACACGATTCAAGTCCAATGTGCGGCTCAAGGTCCTGGCCTTGCGCGAAGTCCCCCAGCAAGACCGGGAAACGATCCTGCGAGACGAAGAGGTGAGCTTCTCCAACCGCAACCCAGGTGGCCGACGGCGTAATCACTACACCCAGCCCCTGCGGCGGATCCTGGTGAACCGCCCAGGCGATGAGCCGCCTCTGAGCCTGGCGACCAACGACCTGAGCAGCCCGGCGGCAGAAATCGCCGAGCGCTATCGGGATCGCTGGCGGATCGAGCTGTTTTTCAAATGGATCAAGCAACACCTGAAGGTCAGGCGTTTCCTGGGCCGTAGCGAGAATGCCGTGCGCCTCCAGATTCTCTGTGCGCTGATCAGCTACTTGCTGCTGAACCTTTACCAACGCAGGACGGGAACGCGGCAAAGCCTGTGGATGCTGATGGTGGAGGTACAGGCGACGCTATTTCAGCGTCCTGGCCTGGAGGCCGAACGTTACCGACGACGGCAGGAGCGAATACGCGAGATCAACCTGCGTCAGGGGCAGCTGTTAATAGCATGAGGCGTGCCGGACAGTAGTGCCCTGCTGGCGGAATCGCGGATGAATCCGCTCCTACGCCCTCCGGCAAACACAAGACCCGTAGGATGGCGTTGAGCGAAGCGATACCCATCGCCACGACCGCATGGGTTTCGCAGGAGCCCCCGGTATCGCCCCCTGTAGGAGCGCGCCCTGCGCGCGAAATCGCGGGCAGGGCCCGCGCCTCAGTTCACCCGCGAACGGAACAGCGCCTGGTGTTCGCGGCACTGCGCCGCCGACAGCAGGAACACGCCGTGCCCGCCGTGGCGGAATTCCAGCCAGGTGAAGTCCACCTCCGGGTACAGCGCCTCGACGTGCACCTGGCTGTTGCCCACTTCGACGATCAGGGTGCCCTGTTCGGTCAGGTGGTCGGCGGCCTCGGCGAGCATGCGCCGCACCAGGTCCAGGCCATCGTGGCCGCAAGCCAGGCCCAGTTCCGGCTCGTGCTGGTACTCGGCCGGCATGTCGGCGAAGTCCTCGGCGTCGACGTAGGGCGGGTTGGAGACGATCAGGTCGAAGCGCTGCCCCGGCAGGCCGGCGAAGCCGTCGCCCTGCACGGTGTAGACGCGCTCGCCCAGCTCGTGGCGCTCGATGTTGACGTTGGCCACTTCCAGGGCCTCGAAGGACAGGTCGGCCAGCACCACTTCCGCCTGGAGGAATTCGTAGGCACAGGCGATGCCGATGCAGCCCGAGCCGGTGCACAGGTCGAGGATGCGCGCCGGTTCCGCCGCCAGCCAGGGCTCGAAGCGCTGCTGGATCAGCTCGGCGATGGGCGAACGCGGCACCAGCACGCGCTCGTCGACCACGAACGGCAGGCCGCAGAACCAGGCCTCGCCCAGCAGGTAGGCGGTGGGCACGCGCTCCTCGATGCGCCGGCGCAGGAGTTCGCGCAGGTGTTCGCGCTCGTCGTCCTCGAGGCGGCAATCCAGGTACGCATCGGCCATTTCCCACGGCAGGTGCAGCGCGCCGAGCACCAGCAGGCGGGCGTCGTCCCAGGCGTTGTCGGTGCCATGTCCGAAGTACAGCCCCTCGGCATGGAAGCGGCTGACCGCCCAGCGGATATGGTCTCGAAGGGTCAGCAAACGGGATTCGGTCACGGCGCAGGGTCCTCGCGGCGGGCAAAAAGGCCGGCATTCTAGCCCAAGGCGGCCTGCCGCGGGCGCACACCGGCGTCGAGGGGGTCAATACCACTTTGCGCGGGTTTCGCATAGATTCACAGCGCCCGCGGAACAGACCACAATGGTGGCATACGCATCATAGGAGTTCGTCATGTCTCAACCGCTCAGCATGCTGAAGATCAGCGGACGCGGCTATCCGCCCGCCACCCTCCGCCAGAGCACGCTGCTGATCATCGACGCCCAGGAAGAGTACCGCAGCGGCGTCCTCGCCCTGCCCGGCCTGGAACCGGCGGTCGCGCAGATCCGCCAACTGCTGGATGCCGCGCGCAGCCAGGGCACCCCGATCGTCCACGTGCGCCACCTGGGCATCCACGGCGGCCTGCTCGACCCGCAGGGTCCGCGCGGGCAGTTCCTGCCCGAACTGGCGCCGCTGCCCGGCGAGGTGGTGGTGGAGAAGCGCCTGCCCAACGCCTTCTCCGGCACCGAACTGCACGACCGCCTGCAGCACAACGGCCGGCTGGACATCATCGTCTGCGGCTTCATGACCCATTCGAGCATCAGCACCACCGTGCGCGCGGCCAAGGACTACGGCTACCGCTGCACCCTGGTCACCGCCGCCTGCGCCACCCGCGACATCCCCACCCCGGATGGCGGCGTGCTCTCGGCGCGCGACCTGCACCACGCGGAAATGGCCGCCCTGGGCGACAACTTCGCCGCCGTGGTCGGCGAGGCCCAGGCGCTGATCTGAGCGCCGTCCGTCCCGCTGCGGCGGCAAGCTGCCGCCGCAGCTATTAGGCTGTAAGGCGACACATCCAGCGGGCACGCGCCGGACGGGCGGGCCAGGCATTCCCTGCGGGGGCGGAACCCCCTCCCGCCGACACCGGTCATAGCCTCGTTCAGCAGATGAGGAAGCCGGGATGAAGATGTCCGACAGTTTCGATCCACGCACGCTACGCCCGAAGCGACCGGGCCGCTGGCGCTGGCGCTTCGTGGCCGCCGTGGCCGCGCTGATCGCCGCGTTCGGCGTGCTCGGCGCCCTGGCCGGCGGCGCGGCCTTGCTGCGCCGGCAACCGGCGGCGGGGGTCATGCACATCGAACCGGCGGCCGGCGCGGTATTGCTGGTGATCGGCCTGCTCGCCCTGTGGCTGGGCGTGCTGTTCTGGCGCCTGGCGCGGCGCCGCGCGCGGCGTGGCGACGGCCTCAGCCTGTCGCCGCGGCTGATGAAGAAGCGCGGCTGAGCGGCTTGCCGCAAAGCGCCCGCGATCCGCTAGAATGCCGCCTCTTCGCGGAGGCTCCATGCAAGACGACGATTTTTCCCTGTTCGCCAACGAGATGCGCGGCGTCAAGCGCATCCAGGTGGACCAGGCCGACACCGGCAAGCCCAAGGCCGACCGCCAGCAGGTCAAGCTGCGCCAGCAGAACGCCACGACGAAGGTGGAAAACCAGCGCGTCGACGGGCTGTCCGACCTGTTCGTCATCGACGTCGGCGCCGAGGACGAGCTGTACTGGGCCCGCGACGGCGTGCAGGAAGGCCAGATGCGCAAGCTCAAGGCCGGCCAGATCGGCTTCGAGGGCAGCCTCGACCTGCACGGCATGAACATCGAGAAGGCCCGCGAGCTGCTCTGGGACTTCCTCGCCGAGGCCAGCCGCCTGGAAGTGCGCTGCGTGCGCGTCACCCACGGCAAGGCGGCGCGCACCGACGGTCGCCGGCCGCTGCTCAAGAGCCACGTCAACACCTGGCTGCGCCAGCACCCGCAGGTCCTGGGCTTCACCTCGGCCCTGCCGCGCCACGGCGGCACCGGCTCGCTCTACGTGATGCTGCGCCGCACCATGCTGGAGGGGCGCGACGAATAATCCGTCGCTCCCGCTGGCGCACCGCGCCCTTGCCAGCACGCCACGCGCGCCCTACCCTGCGCCTCTGCGCTCCACATTGCCAAGCCCTACAGGTAGAACATGTCCCTGGAACAAAACTACTCGCAGATCCTCAGCCAGCTCGGCGAGGACGTCACCCGCGAAGGCCTGCTCGACACGCCCAAGCGCGCCGCCAAGGCCATGCAGTACCTCTGCCGCGGCTACCAGCAGACGCTGGACGAGATCGTCAACGGCGCGCTGTTCAGCTCCGACAACAGCGAAATGGTGCTGGTCAAGGACATCGAGCTGTACTCGCTGTGCGAGCACCACCTGCTGCCCTTCATCGGCAAGGCCCACGTGGCCTACATCCCCAACGGCAAGGTGCTCGGCCTGTCCAAGGTGGCGCGCATCGTCGACATGTACGCCCGCCGCCTGCAGATCCAGGAGAACATGTCGCGGCAGATCGCCGAGGCCGTGCAGCAGGTCACCGGCGCCCTGGGCGTGGCGGTGGTCATCGAGGCCAAGCACATGTGCATGATGATGCGCGGCGTGGAGAAGCAGAACTCCTCCATGGTCACCTCGGTGATGCTCGGCGAGTTCCGCGAGAACGCCGCTACCCGCAGCGAGTTTCTCAGCCTGATTCGCTGAGGTCGCTTGCGGGGATGAAAAACCGGCCTGTGGGGCCGGTTTTTTCTTGCCTGTAAGACGGAGTCCGCTCCTACGGGGGAATACCACCGTGCCTCATGTGGATTGTAGGAGCGAGCTTGCTCGCGAACGGTGGTTACCGGTGACGTAGGTGTTGGGTGTAAGAGCGCCCTCTCCCCAACCCTCTCCCTGAAGGGAGAGGGGGCTGTCCTGAGCTGCTTGTCAGTCAGGCGCCATCCTCCTACCCCCCGTCATTCCCGCGAACGCGGGCACCCAGAGACTTCCTGCTTGGGTGTGACGCGCCGCACCGAGTGTTCGGAGGTTTCTGGTTTCGCCCCCTCGGGCGAGTCCCTTTTGTCAATCGGTGGAAGGCCACCCCCGCAAAAAGGAACCAAAAAGGCTTGCCCCGACATACGGGCCCGATGGAGCCGGGCTACCCTCGCGAATTCCCCCGCCACGGAGGCCCGCCCCGAGGGTACGTCTCTGTAGCCCATCGGGGCTCTCGCGACATCCATGTCGCATGACCTCCTGAGCGCCGGTTTCGTTCGGCCTTCTGAAGGGGCATTCCGGAGTGCGCGGATGTTTCTCTGGAAGTCTCAAGAGCAAAAGCCAGAGCGAATGCGCTTTGGCTTTTCGTAGGAGCGAGCTTGCTCGCGAACCGCTCGTCACTGGATTCCCGCGTTCGCGCACTGCTGTCCGGCACGCCTCATGCTATTAACAGCTGCCCCTGACGCAGGTTGATCTCGCGTATTCGCTCCTGCCGTCGTCGGTAACGTTCGGCCTCCAGGCCAGGACGCTGAAACAGCGTCGCCTGTACCTCCACCATCAGCATCCACAGGCTCTGCCGCGTTCCCGTCCTGCGTTGGTAAAGGTTCAGCAGCAAGTAGCTGATCAGCGCACAGAGAATCTGGATGCGCACGGCATTCTCGCTACGGCCCAGGAAACGCCTGACCTTCAGGTGTTGCTTGATCCATTTGAAAAACAGCTCGATCCGCCAGCGATCCCGATAGCGCTCGGCGATTTCTGCCGCCGGGCTGCTCAGGTCGTTGGTCGCCAGGCTTAGAGGCGGCTCATCGCCTGGGCGGTTCACCAGGATCCGCCGCAGGGGCTGGGTGTAGTGATTACGCCGTCGGCCACCTGGGTTGCGGTTGGAGAAGTTCACCTCTTCGTCTCGCAGGATCGTTTCCCGGTCTTGCTGGGGAACCTCGCGCTGGGCCAGGACCTTGAGCCGCACATTGGACTTGAATCGTGTGACGAAGCGGGCCTTCTGGGCATCCAGGCTCGCCCACCAGTTGAAGTCGTAATAGCCCTTGTCGAATACGTAGGTGGCCTGTGGCTCGATACCCAGCGTCCGGCCTTCGTCGATGTCGTTGACGTTGGCTGCGCTGAAGCTGCAATGCACCGGTGCTGCCGCCTGCTCGGCATACAGCACATGGACTTTCAGCCCCTGGGAGCGGGTTCGATTGGACAGCGTCCATTCGTCGAAGCCAGGGCCCTTGAGGGTGATCGTGGTGGAGTCCAGCAGGTACAGCAGTTCCTTCCCGTCACGGCGTAACTGCCGGCAGACGCCCGCCATCAGGTAGTGCGCAACCTGGGCGAAGACCTCGGTATTACGGCGTTCGTTGGCGTCGGCCAGGGTGGAACGCCGGATCGGGCCCGTACCCAGGTGATAGTGCTGATGGGGATGGCTGTTGAAGCTGGTTTCAAGCGCCCGCAGGCTGCTCACGCCGGCCAGTTGGGCATACACCATGGCGACCAGGTGATCCCAGCTGCCAAAGCGCTTGCTGTGCTTGTCGGCGCCGTGTTCGGCGACCAGTCGGTCGAAGACGCCGCGAGGCAGCGCTTTTAGTACATCGTGAAAACGGCTTATCCTGAACATCTTGCGGGGGCTGTGAGGTTGAGTTGGCGCTCAACGGTTTAACCCGTGCCTTCAGCCCCCGCAAGCCCTCCAGACGCCCCCTCGAAAATATTCCGGACAGTAGTGCGCGTTCGCGGAAATGACGGGGATGGTTGGGCGTTTCAGGATGACTCAGGATTCCCCCCTCACTCAGGACAAGCCCCCTCTCCCGCTTGCGGGAGAGGGTTGGGGAGAGGGCGCTCTTGAACCCAACACCACAGCCCCCAGCAAACCCTGTTCGCGAGCTTGCTCGCTCCTACGAACAGCCCTCAGGGCTTTTCAGCCCCCCGCCGTGTAGTATCCCACCGCCACCAGGTAATGCCCGCTCTTGCGCAGCAGGGCGTGCTTGTTCTCCACCTTGCCGGTCACCGGGTTGCGCCACTGGTAGTCGAACTGCCCTTCGCCCTTGCTTTTCGCCAGCGCCAGCATGGCCTGGCCGATGGCGTTGCCGGCCGGGTCCTTGAGGCTGGCGAAGTCGGTGCCGACCATCCGGGTGTTGTAGCCGTGGGCGACGAACTTGCCGGTGTCCATGTCGACCACGAAGGCGTAGAGGTCATCCTCGATGAAGGCCTTGTCGAGGTCGTTGATGCGCTTGAAGGTCGCTTCCGGCGCGCCTTCCACCGCCTTCGCCGTCTTCTGCAGCATGGCCTCGGCCTGGCGGGCGTCGGCGCGCGGGATGTAGTAGCCCACCGCCAGGAAGCGGTCGCCTATGCGCTGGTAGTAGGTGTGCTTGCGCTCGACGCGGCCGTCGGCCCAGTTCTTCCAGCGGTACTCGGTTTCCTGCACCTTGCCGTTCTCCGGGGCCTTGAGGGCCTTGGCGAACTGCTTGCGCATGTTCGGGTCGAGCAGTTGCGAGACGTCGCGGCCGATCAGCACCACCGAGGGGCCGCCGCTGGCCAGCATCACGCCCTTGCTGTCGACGACGTAGACGTACAGCTCGTTATCGATGAACTCGCCCTGGCGGCTGAACGCGGCGAAGGCCTTGTCGCCCTCCTGGCGGTAGTAGGCCACGGCCTTCTCCAGCAACTGCCGGGCCCGCTGGGCCTGGGCGGCGTCGGCCGCGGTGCTGGTGGCGGCCGGCAGGTGCAGCGGGGCCAGGCAGGCGAGGCAGAACAGCAGCGCACTGAACAGGCGTTTCATGCAGGGTCCTCCATGTCGTCCCTTCTTGTTCTGGACTGAGCATAGATGGCCGCCGCGGTTTCGCCCGCCGGCGTCAGCCGAAGAAGCGCTTCATCGAGCGCGACAGCCAGCCGCCGTGGCTCTGGTCGTGGGTCAGCTCGTGCATGCTGGCCTTGACCGACTCCACGTAGTTGGCGTCGTCGTTGCGGATGTGGGTGAACAGCCAGCGCCCGAGCAACCCCTTGAGTTCCTCGGCGACGTCCTCGCCGGCGGCAAAGCGCAGGCGGTAGTCGGATACGCGCTTGATGAAGAGTTCGTGGACTTTCTTGTGGGCGCGGGTGAACTGGTAGCCGGAGTCTTCCAGCAGGGTTTCCTCGAAGGCGAAGTGCGACTGGGTGTAGTCCACCAGTTCCTCGATCACCTCGCCGACCCGCGCCTTGTCCAGGGTGCCCTGGGCCTCGTGCAGCTGGTTGATCATCTCGACGATTCGCTTGTGCTGGTTGTCGATCACCTGGATGCCGGTGTTCAGGTCATCCTGCCAGACCAGATAGGCCATTTTTCCCTCCCCCACCGGTCGCCGGCATTCCTGCCGCCGCGGCCCGGCTACTGCTCTATTGTTGGCTGGGTCCAGGGTAGGGAGGCGAAACGGCGCGCGCCATGATGCCCGTCAATGGGGAGGCCCTTAAACTGCGAGCCAGAGCGCACGAATACGAAAAAGCCCGCGCGATGGCGGGCTTCTTCTGACACTTCGGGCCCTTCAGTCGAGCATGCCGACGTGCCGCGGGTGCGCCGCGACGCGCGCCATCCAGGCATTGATCGCCGGGTAGCCGGAGAGGTCGAAACCGCCCTGGTGCGCCACGTGGGTGTAGGCGTACAGGGTGATGTCGGCGATGGAGTAGCTGTCGCCCACCAGGTACGGCGTGCGCGCCAGCTGCTGCTCCATCACGTCCAGGGCCTTGTAGCCGCCCTTCAGGCAGTCCTCGTACTCGGCGCGGCGCTCGTCCGGCATCTTCAGGTAGAACTGGATGAAACGCGCCACCGCCACGTAGGGCTCGTGGCTGTACTGCTCGAAGAACTGCCACTGCAGCACCTGGGTGCGCAGGCGCGGTTCCTTCGGCAGCAACTCGCTGCCGTCGGCGAGGAAGTTGAGGATGGCGTTGGATTCCCACAGGCAGCTGCCGTCCTCCAGTTCCAGCACCGGCACCTTGCCGTTGGGGTTCTTCGCCAGGAATCCGGGGGTCTGCGTCTCGCCCTTGAGGATGTCGACGTCCTGCCACTGGTACGGCAGGCCCAGCAGGTGCAGGACCAGCTTGACCTTGTAGCAGTTGCCGGACAACCGGTCGCCGTAGACGGTGTACATGGCGCCTCCTCAGGCAGATTGGGCCGCTTGCGCTTCGCGGATCACCGCAGCCAGGCGGCGCAGGCCTTCGCCCAGGCGCTCCGGCGCCACGTGGCTGAAGTTCAGGCGCAGGTGGCCGGGGTTGGCATCGGGGTCGGTGAAGAAGGGTTCGCCGGGCATGAAGGCCACGTTCTGCTGCAGGGCCTCGTCCAGCAGGCCGCGGGTGTCCAGCGGCTGCTTCAGGGTCAGCCAGAAGAACAGCCCGCCCTGGGGCACGTTCCACTCGGCCAGGTTGGCGAAGTGTTCTTCCAGCTGGGCCTGCATGGCGTCGCGGCGGATGCGGTAGAAGTCGCGCAGCTCGGCCAGGTGACCACGGTAGGCCTCGGTGCCGAACCACTGCAGGGCCTGCCACTGGCCGATGCGGTTGGTGTGCAGGTCGGCCGACTGCTTCAGGCGCAGCAGGTGCGGGAACAGGTCCGGGGTGGCGATCAGGAAGCCCACGCGCAGGCCCGGCAGCAGGGTCTTGGAGACGGTGCCGGTGTAGATCCAGCTGGCCTTCTTCAGGCGGCTGACCAGCGGGGTGGCGCTGCCGGCGTCGAACACCAGCTCGCGGTAGGGTTCGTCTTCGATCAGGGTCACGCCGAACTCGTCGAGCAGCGCCGCCACTTCGTCGCGGCGTTCTTCGCTGTAGCGCACGCCGGACGGATTCTGGAAGGTCGGGATGAGGTAGGCGAAGGCCGGCTTGTGCCGCCCCAGGCGCTGGCGCAGCGCGGCCACGTCAGGCCCCTCGGCGCCCAGCGGCACGGTCACGCAGTCGGCGCCGAACAGCTGGAAGGCCTGCAGCGCGGCCAGGTAGGTCGGCGCCTCGAGCAACACCTCGGTGCCCGGGTCGATGAACAGCTTGCTGGCAAGGTCGAGGGTCTGCTGCGAACCGCTGACGATCAGCACCTGGCTGGCATCGCAGGGCACGCCCAGGGCCCGCGCTTCGGCGGCGATGGCCTCGCGCAGGGCCGGCTCGCCCTCGCTCATGCCGTACTGGCCCATGCTGGCCGGCATGTCCGCCCATTCCACCTTGGGCAGCATGGGTTCGGCCGGCAGGCCGCCGGCGAAGGACATCACCTCCGGACGTTGCGCCGCAGCGAGGATTTCACGGATCAGGGAGCTTTTCAGGCGGGCGATACGTTCGGAGAAGGCCATGGGGTCACCGGTAGCGGAGGCAGGAGCAAATGGGTCAAACTGGTTGACCGAAGCTACGACGGCCGAACGGATACGTCAATATGCCTGACCTTCTGCCCTCCGACACCTGGTCGGAAGCCATGCAAGCCTTTTACTTCAGCTACCGGGCGTTCACCGCCAAGCCGGACGAGATCCTCGCCCGCCGCGGCCTGGGCCGGGTGCACCACCGCATCCTGTTCTTCGTCGCGCGCCAGAGCGGCTTGAGCGTGAAGGAGCTGCTGGCCACCCTGGGCGTGAGCAAGCAGGCGCTGAACATGCCGCTGCGGCAATTGCAGGAGATGCAGCTGATCCGCAGCGAAGCCTCGCCGGCCGACAAGCGCAAGCGCCTGCTCAGCCTCACCGCCGAGGGCGCCAAGCTGGAACGGGCCCTGCGCAACGAGCAGGCGCGCCTGCTGCAGCGCGCCTTCGCCGAGGCCGGCGAAGAGGCGGTGCACGGCTGGCTGGCGGTCAACCAGGCCCTGGCGCAGCCGCTTCAGGAAACCTGAGCGCCGCCCTCCAGCTCCCGTGCGCCGCGCAGGAACATCAGCGCCAGCGGCAGCAGCGCCGCGGCGGCCAGGACGGTGCCGGGGATGAACAGCAGGATGCTGGCCATGCACACGCCCGAGAGCACGTCGAGCCAGCCCAGCACCTTCACCGAGGGATACGGCAGGCCGATCTTCAGCACCCGCACGCCATACCACAGGCCCACCAGGCCGCTGGGCAGGAACAGCGCCATGAAGCCGGCCAGGGCGGCGTTGGGCGTGCCGTCGAGCTGGGCGTCGAAGATCACCGCGTAGGCCTGGATCACCAGCGCCAGGCCGATGGACAGCCACAGCGGCCAAGCCATGCCGCGGGCGCCGAAGCGCTCGACCAGGAACTGCGTGGCGCGCCAGCTTAGGTAGCAGCCGAGCAGCGTGCAGAGCACGCCCAGCCACAGGCTGTAGCTGTCCAGGGCGTCGCCGCGCCCCGTGCCGCCGAGGAACGACAGGCCGAACAGCACGCTCTGCGCCAGCAGCAGCGCCAGGCTCAGCCAGGCCAGCAGGCGCAGGTGGCCGGGGCTCCAGCGGCCGCCGGCGAGGCTGGCCGGGGTGCGCGCCTCGATCAGCTCGACCTTGGGCGCGGCATAGGGGTTGTGGTCCATGGCGGGACTCCACGACTGCGACCTGCCCACCATATCCACAGCACGCCGGCCGCGCCACTGTACGGCCCGATCCGCCCCTGGCTGTTACGCGACAGCCCGCAGGCCGGGGGTTAGGCTGCGGAAAAACCACAAGACGCGTGCCGCCATGCCCCTCGAACTCCTGGCCGCCTTCATCGGCTTCGCCTTCGTCACCTCCATCACGCCCGGGCCGAACAACATGATGCTGCTGGCCTCCGGGGTGAATTTCGGCGTGCGCCGCACCGTCCCGCACATGCTCGGCATCAGCATCGGCTTCCTGCTGCTGGTGGTCGCCGTGGGCCTGGGGCTGGACCAGCTGTTCCACGCCTTCCCCTTCACCTACCAGGCGCTGCGCTACCTGGGCGCGGCCTACCTGCTGTACCTGGCCTGGGGCATCGCCCGCGCCGGCGCGCCGCAGGCCAACGGGCGCGGCAGCGGCAAGCCGTTCAGCTTCCTGCAGGCGGCGGCCTTCCAGTGGGTCAACCCCAAGGCCTGGATCATGGCCATCGGCGCCATCACCACCTATACCCCGCAGCAGGGCTTCGCCGGCAACGTGCTGCTGATCGCGGTGCTGTTCGCCGTGGTCAACCTGCCCAGCGTCGGCGTCTGGACGGTGCTCGGCAGTTGCCTGCGGCACTGGCTGGAACAGCCGGCGCGGCGCCGCGTGTTCAATATCGGCATGGCCCTGCTGCTGGTAGCCTCCCTCTACCCCCTGTTCGTGGACATCACCCCCGCATGACCGATTCGACCAGCGCGCGCCTGCGCCCCTTCGCCGACTCCTCCCCCGCCGCCGTGGTGGCCGGCTTCGTCGCCATGCTCACCGGCTACACCAGCTCGCTGGTGCTGATGTTCCAGGCCGGCCAGGCCGCCGGGCTGAGCAACGCGCAGATTTCCTCGTGGATCTGGGCGCTGTCCATCGGCATGGCGCTGACCACCATCGGCCTGACCCTGCGCTACCGCACGCCCATCGTCATCGCCTGGTCCACCCCCGGCGCCGCGCTGCTGATCAGCAGCCTGCCGGGCGTGCCCTACTCGGAAGCCATCGGCGCCTTCATCGTCTGTGCCGGGCTGATCACCCTGTGCGGCGTCACCGGCAGCTTCGACCGCCT
Organism: Pseudomonas sp. M1; assembly: GCF_022760135.1. Taxonomy (NCBI): domain Bacteria; kingdom Pseudomonadati; phylum Pseudomonadota; class Gammaproteobacteria; order Pseudomonadales; family Pseudomonadaceae; genus Pseudomonas; species Pseudomonas sp. M1. Next base: position 2,305,526 of record NZ_CP094343.1, on the reverse strand, counting down.
GATGCGCCAGGTGCCCGGCTCGCTAGCCGCGGCGCTGCTGGCCGGGGTGCTGTTCCGCATTTGCATCGAGATCTGCCGCGCGGCCGAGCAGCAGACGCTGCTGGTAGCGGCGATGTTCCTCAGCTACCTGCTGGCCAAGCGCCTGTCGCCGCGCTACGCGGTGTTCGTCGCGCTGCTGGTGGGCGTGGCCCTGGCCGGCGCCCTGGGCCTGCTGAACTTCAGCCACTTCCAGCTGGAGCTGGCGAAACCGGTGTGGACCACGCCGAGCTTCTCCCTGGCCGCCACCATCAGCATCGGCATCCCGCTGTTCATCGTCGCCATGGCTTCGCAGAACATGCCGGGCCTGGCCGTGCTGCGCGCCGACGGCTACCAGGTGCCGGCCTCGCCGCTGATCTCCAGCACCGGCATCGCCTCGCTGCTGCTGGCGCCGTTCGGCTCCCACGGCATCAACCTGGCGGCCATCAGCGCGGCCATCTGCACCGGCCCGGAAGCCCACGAGAACCCGCACAAGCGCTACACCGCGGCGCTCTGGTGCGGGGTCTTCTACGGCGTGGCGGGCATCTTCGGCGCCACCCTGGCGGCGCTGTTCGCCGCGCTGCCCAAGGCGCTGGTGCTGTCCATCGCCGCCCTGGCGCTGCTCGGCTCCATCACCAACGGCCTGAGCAACGCCATGGCCGAGGCCCGCCAGCGTGAGGCGGCCATGGTTACGTTCCTGGTGACTGCTTCGGGTTTCACGCTGTTTTCCGTGGGCTCGGCCTTCTGGGGGCTGGTGGCGGGGTTGGTGACGCAGTTGGTGTTGAATTGGCGTCGGGCGATTTGATGAGGAAGGTTCAGGGGTTGGGCGAGAGCCCCTCTCCCCAGCCCTCTCCCTGAAGGGAGAGGGGGCTTGTCCGTGCCGAGAGGAGGAATGGTTTCAGCCGGAAACCTTCGGTGTTGCCGGCTGACTCCGAAATACCCAAGCGCTCCGAACGGTCCCCTCTCCCTTCAGGGCGGGGCGCGCAGCCGAGGGTTAGGGAGAGGGAACGGAGCCAACCCCAGACGCCGAAGTCCCTGCCGGCCAAAACAGGCTGCTGCTGTAACAGAATGCAAAACACTGGGAGGGCACCGGTCGCCTGCGCTGTTCCAGGTCAAGCCCGGCGGACGCCCGCCTGTCCATGCTGTAGCTCATCCCTGCCCCATCCGACAGGAGCCTTGCATGAGCCGACGCCGCGTTTCCCACTCCGACGCCAGCGCCACGCCCTGGCACAGCCTCGCCGCCGACGAGGTCCAGGCCCGCCTGCGCAGCGGCCCCACCGGCCTCGACGAGGCCGAGGTGCAAAGCCGCCGCCAGCAATACGGCGAGAACCGCCTGGCGCCGCCGCGCCGGCGCGGCCCGCTGCTGCGCCTGCTGCTGCAGTTCCACAACATCCTGCTCTACGTGATGCTCGCCGCCGCGCTCGTCACCGCGCTGCTCGGCCACTGGGTGGACACCGCGGTGCTGCTGGGCGCGGTGCTGATCAACGCGGTGATCGGCTTCATCCAGGAAGGCAAGGCCGAATCGGCGCTGGACGCCATCCGCGGCATGCTCTCCTCCACCGCCACCGTGGTGCGCCAGGGCAAGCGCCAGCAGATCGACGCCGCCGCCCTGGTCCCCGGCGACCTGGTGCTGCTGGCCTCCGGCGACCGCGTGCCGGCCGACCTGCGCCTGCTCGGCGGCAAGGAACTGCGCGTCGACGAGGCGGCCTTGACCGGCGAATCCCTGCCGGTGGAGAAGAACGCCCAGGCGGTGGCCGCCGACGCGCCCCTGGGCGACCGCTACGGCATGGCCTACTCCGGCACCCTGGTGGTCTACGGCCAGGCCCGCGGCCTGGTGGTGGGAACCGGGGCGGACACCGAGCTGGGGCGCATCAACCAGATGCTCAGCAGCGTGGAGAACCTGACCACCCCGCTGCTGCGGCAGATCGACCGTTTCGGCCGCATCCTGGCCATGGTCATCCTCGGCATCGGCGCCCTGGTGTTCCTGCTCGGCACCCTGTGGCTGGGCGAGACGCCGGAGCAGATGTTCATGATGGTGGTGGCCCTGGTGGCCTCGGCCATCCCCGAGGGGCTGCCGGCGATCATGACCGTGACCCTCGCCCTGGGCGTGCAGCGCATGGCCCGCCAGCGCGCCATCGTGCGGCGCCTGCCGGCGGTGGAGACGCTGGGCTCGGTGACGGTGATCTGCTCGGACAAGACCGGCACCCTGACCTGCAACGAGATGACCGTGCAGCGCCTGGTCTGCGCCGAGCGGGTGTATGAGGTGGAAGGCGTCGGCTACGTCCCCGAGGGCGGCTTCAGCGTCGACGGCCGCGCCGTGCAGCCGGACGCGCAACCGGCGCTGCTGCGGGCGATCCGCGCCGGGGTGCTGTGCAACGACGCCCAACTGCGCGAGGACGGCGGCCAGTGGAGCATCGAGGGCGACCCCACCGAAGGCGCGCTGCTGGTGCTCGGCGCCAAGGCCGGGCTGCCCCAGGAAACCTGCGCCCGGGACTGGCCGCGGCTGGACAGCATTCCCTTCGAGTCGCAGCACCGTTTCATGGCCAGCAGCCACCAGGACGCCGAAGGCCGCCCGTGGATACTGGTCAAGGGCGCGCCGGAGCGCATCCTCGAAATGTGCTCGACGCAGCTCACCGATGCCGGTGCGGCGCCGCTGGACCCGGACTACTGGCGGCGCATGGCCACCGACACCGCCGCCCGCGGCCTGCGCCTGCTGGCCCTGGCCGCACGGCAGGCGGCGCCGCAGGGCGCGCAACTGGGTTTCGACGACGTCGCAGAGGGCTTCACCCTGCTGGCCCTGGTGGGCCTGATCGACCCGCCACGGGCCGAGGCCATCGCCGCCGTGGCGCACTGCCAGCAGGCCGGCATCCGCGTCAAGATGATCACCGGCGACCATGCCGAGACCGCCCGCGCCATCGGCGCGCGGCTGGGCATCGGCGTCGGCCGCCCGGCGGTGACCGGCGCCGAGGTGGCGGTGATGGATGACGCCGAACTGCGCCGCGTGGCCCTGGAGGTGGACGTGTTCGCCCGCGCCAGCCCCGAGCACAAGCTGCGCCTGGTGCAGGCCCTGCAGGAGGACGGCCAGGTGGTGGCGATGACCGGCGACGGCGTCAACGACGCCCCGGCGCTCAAGCGCGCCGAGGTCGGCGTGGCCATGGGCCGCAAGGGTACCGAGGCGGCTCGCGAGGCCGCCGACGTGGTGCTGGCCGACGACAACTTCGCCAGCATCGCCAGCGCCGTGCGCGAGGGCCGCGCGGTCTACGACAACCTGAAGAAATTCATCCTGTTCATGCTGCCGACCAACGGCGGCGAAGCGCTGGTGGTGATTGCCGCGCTGTTCCTCGGCCTGGGCCTGCCGCTGACGCCGGCGCAAGTGCTGTGGATCAACATGGTCACCTCCAGCACCCTGGGCCTGGCCCTGGCCTTCGAGCCGGCCGAGCACGACATCATGCGCCGCAGCCCGCGGCCGCCGGGCAACGCCCTGCTTTCCGGGTTCTTCGTCTGGCGCGTGCTGATGGTGGCGCTGCTGATGATGCTCGGCGCCTTCGGCCTGTTCCTCTGGGAGCTGCAGCGCGGCACCGGCATCGAGTCGGCGCGGACCATGGCGGTCAACGCGGTGGTGATCGGGGAGATGTTCTACCTGATCAACAGCCGCTCGATCTTCGGCTCGGTGCTCAACCGCGAGGGCCTGTTCGGCAACCGCTGGGTGCTGCTGGCCATCGCCGCGTGCATCCCGCTGCAGCTGGCCTTCACCTACGCGCCCTGGATGCAGGACATCTTCGGCTCCAGGGGCCTGAGCCCGGCCGAATGGCTACGGGCGCTGGGCGCCGGGCTGCTGGTGTTCCTCGGCGCCGAGCTGGAGAAGTGGGTGATCCGCCGCAGCGGCCTGGCGCAGCGCCTGGCCAGGCACTGAGCCTCAGAGCGCGGTGTGCCCACCATCCACCGGCAGCGCGATGCCGGTGGTGAAGCCGGCGTTGTCGCTGCACAGGTAGAGCACCGCCGCGGCGATCTCCTCGACCTGGCCGACGCGGCCGACGGGGTGCATGGCGGCGGCGAACTCGGCCTTCTTCGGGTCGGCCTCGTAGGCGCGGCGGAACATGTCGGTGTCGATCACCGCCGGGCACACGGCGTTGATGCGCACCTTCTTCTTCGCGTATTCCACGGCCGCCGACTTGGTCAGGCCGATCACCGCGTGCTTGGAAGCGGCGTAGATGCTCATCTTCGGCGCCGCGCCCAGGCCGGCCACCGAGGCGGTATTGACGATGGCGCCGCCGCCCTGGGCGAGCATCACCGGGATCTGGTGCTTCATGCACAGCCAGACGCCCTTGACGTTCACCCCCATGATGGCGTCGAACTCGCTTTCCTTGCCCTCGGCCAGCCGGCCCTGCTCGATCTCGATGCCGGCGTTGTTGAAGGCGTAGTCCAGGCGGCCGTAGGCCTCCACCGTGGCGGCGACCAGCGCCTGGACCTCGGCGTCGCGGGTCACGTCGCAGCGGATGAAGCGCGCATCGCCGCCGGCGGCGCGGATCAGCTCGACGGTGGCTTCGCCGCCAGCTGCGTCGACGTCGGAAACCACCACCTTGATGCCCTCGCGGGCGAAGGCCTGGGCGGTGGCGCGGCCGATGCCGGCGGCGGCGCCGGTGACCAGGGCGACCTGGCCGGAAAGCAGCTGACTCATGGACTGTCCTCGAACGGATGGAGAATCGTCCGAGTCTAGCCGGCGCCCGCCGCGGGCAAAGCATTATCAGGCCGCTGTAGCTCGTACTATCCGTGCGAGTGATGAATACCTCGCGCCTGGATCATTTACATGGATAACCGGGCATTCTCGTGGTCGGCGGCAGCTTGCCGACGCCGCCGCCGCGGACTATCCCTAGGTTTTCCCCTCCCCGAGGCCACTGCCATGACCGCCCCGCTCAACCGCCAGTTCGTGCTCGCCCAGCGCCCCCAGGGTGCCATCGACCAGGACACCTTCCGCTACCAGGAAACCCCGCTCGGCGAGCCCGGCCCGGGCCAGGTGCTGGTGCGCAACCTGTACCTGTCGCTGGACCCGGCCATGCGCGGCTGGCTCAACGACGCCAAGTCCTACATTCCGCCGGTGGGCATAGGCGAGGTGATGCGCGCCCTCGGCGTGGGCCAGGTGGTGGCCTCGAACAACCCGGCCTTCGTCGTCGGCGACCACGTCAACGGCGCCCTCGGCGTGCAGGACTACTTCCTCGGCGAGCCCAGGGGCTTCTACAAGGTCGACGCGAACCGCGCGCCGCTGCCGCTGTACCTCTCGGCCCTGGGCATGACCGGCATGACCGCCTACTTCGGCCTGCTCGACGTCGGCCTGCCCAAGGCCGGCGAGACCGTGGTGGTTTCCGCCGCGGCCGGCGCGGTGGGCAGCGTGGTCGGGCAGATCGCCAAGATCAAGGGCTGCAACGTGATCGGCATCGCAGGCGGCGAGGACAAGTGCCGCTACCTGGTGCAGGAACTGGGCTTCGACGGCGCCGTCGACTACAAGAACGAGGACCTCGCCCTGGGCCTGAAGCGCTGCTGCCCCAACGGCATCGACGTGTTCTTCGACAACGTCGGCGGCGACATCCTCGACGCCTGCCTGGCACGCCTGGCGCCCAAGGCGCGCATCGTGATCTGCGGCGCCATCAGCCAGTACAACAACAGGCAGGCGGTGAAAGGCCCGGCCAACTACCTGTCGCTGCTGGTCAACCGCGCGCGCATGGAAGGCATGGTGGTGATGGACTACGCCAGCCGCTTCCCCGAGGCCATGCGCGAGATGGCCGGCTGGCTGGCCGAGGGCAAGCTGAAGTCCAGGGAAGACATAGTCGAAGGCCTGCAGACCTTCCCGCAGACGGTGCTCAAGCTGTTCAGCGGGGAGAACTTCGGCAAGCTCATCCTCAAGCTCTGAAGGCTTTGCGACACCCTGCAGGAGCGCCCCCTGGGCGCGAATCGCGGGCAGGGCCCGCTCCTACAGGTGCAGGAGAAACGCTGACGTAGGATGGGTTGAGCGAAGCGATACCCATCCTACGAAGAGCATCCCGGCGCAGCCCTTCTAGCGTCCTCTCGAAATCCTTCGTCTTCCTACGCCTGTAACTGACGCCGGGCAAGCCGCGGCCCTACACTGTGGCTAAGCTTCAGCCCGACGTTTCACGGAAGACACCCATGCCCCTCACCCGCTGGCTGCCCGGCCTGGACAACCTGCTGCACTACCGCTCCGCCTGGCTGCGCCCGGATGTCGTCGCCGGCCTGTCGGTGGCGGCCATCCAGATTCCCACCGCCATCGCCTATGCGCAGATCATCGGCTTCCCGGCCCAGGTCGGGCTCTACGCCTGCATCCTGCCGATGCTGATCTACGCCCTGGTCGGCAGCTCGAAACAGTTGATGGTCGGCCCCGACGCCGCCACCGCGGCCATGGTCGCGGCGGCCATCACCCCGCTGGCGGCGGGCGACCCGCAGCGCCTGTTGCAACTGTCGATGATAGTCGCGGTGATGGTCGGCCTGCTGTCCATCGTCGGCGGTCTGGTGCGCGCCGGCTTCATCGCCAGTTTCCTGTCGCGGCCGACCCTGGTGGGCTACCTCAACGGCATCGGCCTGAGCCTGATCGCCGGCCAGTTGGGCAAGCTACTGGGCTACCACACCGAGACCAGCGGCTTCCTCGCCGGCCTGCTGGCCTTGCTGCGCAACCTCGGCAGCACGCACTGGCCGACCCTCGCCCTGGGCGCGGCCACCCTGCTGCTGATGATCCTGCTGCCGCGGCGCTACCCGAAGATTCCCGGCGCCCTGGTCGGCGTGCTGTTCGCCACCCTGGCCAGCGTGGTGTTGGGCCTGGACCGCTACGGCGTCGCCCTGCTCGGCGCGGTGCCCCAGGGCCTGCCGGAGCTGAGCTGGCCGCGCACCAGCGTGCAGGAAATGGGCAACCTGTTCCGCGACGCCCTGGGCATCACCATCGTCAGCTTCTGCAGCGCCATGCTCACCGCCCGCAGCTTCGCCGCGCGCCACGGCTACAGCATCGACGCCAGCCGCGAGATGGTCGCCCTGGGCGTGGCCAACATCGGCGCCGGGGTGTCCCAGGGCTTCGTCATCAGCGGCGCCGACTCGCGCACCGCGGTCAACGACATGGTCGGCGGCCAGACGCAGATGGTCGGCATAGTCGCCGCCCTGGTCATCGGTCTGGCATTGGTGCTGTTCAGCGCGCCGCTGGGCTGGATTCCCATGCCGGCCCTAGGTGCTGTGCTGCTGATGGCCGGCTGGGGGCTGATCGACTTCAGCGCGCTCAAGGGCTTCTGGCGCCTGTCGCGCTTCGAGTTCGGCCTGTGCCTGCTGACCACCGTCGGGGTGCTCAGCGTCGGCGTGCTGCCGGGCATCTTCGTGGCCATCGTCATCGCCCTGCTGCGCCTGCTGTACCTGACCTACAAGCCGAGCGACGCGGTGCTCGGCTGGGTCCACGGCATCGACGGCCAGGTCGAGCTGAGCCGCTACCCGCAGGCGCACACCCTGCCGGGCCTGGTGATCTACCGCTTCGACGCGCCGTTGCTGTTCTTCAACGCCGACTACTTCAAGCAGCGCCTGCTGCAGGTGGTGGCGCAGACCAAGGCGCCGCGCGCCGTGCTGCTCAACGCCGAGGGCGTGCTGAACCTGGACGTCAGCGGCCTGACGGTGCTGCGCGAGGTGCAGCAGACCCTGGCGGCGCAGGACGTGCACCTGTCCCTGGCGCGGGTGCCGCGGGAAACCCTGGCGATGCTGGAGCGCTCCGGCCAGTTGGGCGAGCTGAAGCCGCCGCTGGTGTTCAGCTCGGTGCGGGCGGGGGTGAACGCCTACCGGCGCTGGTACAAGCGCCAGCAGGAGGCCGCCGCAAGCGCAACTGTTCTTGCCCTGGGCAGGCCTGCGGCCCCCTCACCCTAACCCTCTCCCGGAGGGAGAGGGGACCGTTCGGAGTACATGGGTGTTTCGGCGTTAGCCGGCTAGCACAGGGACTGCCGGCTGAAACCGGGCCGTCTCTCGGCACGGACTAGCCCCTTCTCCCTCCGGGAGAGGGCTGGGGTGAGGGAAAAGCCCGAACGCAGATGTCATTTCCCTGCAGGAGCGCGCCCTGCGCGCAAATCGCGGACAGAGTCCGCTCCTACAGGGGCTCGGTGCTGCCTACAGGCGGAACTGCCCCACCATCCCCTGCAGGTCGCGGCTGAGCTGGGCCAGTTCGACGCTGGAGGAGGCCGTGGACTCCATGGCCTGGGCCGATTCGTCGGCGATGCCGCGGATGCTGGTGACGCTGCGGTTGATCTCTTCGGCCACCGCGCTCTGCTGCTCGGAGGCCGTGGCGATCTGCTGGTTCATCTGGTGGATCACCGCCACCGCCGCGGCGATCTCGCCCAGCGCGGTCTCGGTCTGCTCGGCGTCGCCGACGCTCTTCTCCACCAGTTGATGGCTGTGCTGCATGTGCTGCACCGAGGCCTGGGCGCCGTTCTGCAACGCGCCGATCAGCTTCTCGATCTCCGCCGTCGACTGCTGGGTGCGCCGTGCCAGGGCGCGCACCTCGTCGGCCACCACGGCGAAGCCCCTGCCCTGCTCGCCGGCCCGGGCCGCCTCGATGGCGGCGTTGAGCGCCAGCAGGTTGGTCTGCTCGGCCACCGCCTTGATCACGTCGAGCACGCTGCCGATGTTCTGGCTCTCGCGGCCCAGGTCGTGGATGCTGGCGGACGCCTCGCGCACCGCCTCGGCCAGCTCGGAAATACGCCCGAGGGTGCGCCGCACCACCTGCTGCCCGCTGGCCACGGTGCCATCGGCCTGCTCGGCGGAGTGCGCCGCGGCCTCGGCGTTGCGCGCCACCTCGTGGACGGTGGCGGCCATCTGGTTCATCGCCGTGGCCACCTGGTCGGTCTCGGCCTTCTGGCTGTTGACGCCGCTCTGGGTGCGCTCGGTGACGCCGGACAGCGCCTGCGCCGAGGAGGTGATGCGGCCGACGCCTTCATGAAGACGGCTGACGATGCCGCGCAGGCTCTGCGCCATGGCGTCCACCGCGGCCATCAGCTGGCCCACCTCGTCCTTGCGCTCGACGCGGATGGTCTGGCTCAGGTCGCCCTCGGCGATGCGGCTGGCCATGCCGATCACCTGGCGCAGCGGGCGCACGATCAGCAGGCTGATCAGCAGCGCGGCCAGGGTACCGACCAGCAGCGCCAGCGCCGCCGAACCGAGCATGGCGCCCACGCTGCTGTGCAGCACGCTGACCATGGCCGTCTGCTGCGTGGCGTAGGAGGCGTCCACCTGCTGCATCATTTCCTCGGCGCGCTGCGACATCTCGCGGTGCGCCTGCTGCTCCTTGGCCAGGCCGGCGGAGTAGTCGCCGAGGTTGTTGCCGAAGCCGTCGATGTTGGTGGCCACGTCCTTGATCACCGAGACGTAGGCCGGATCGGTGATTGCCGTCTGCAGTTGCTTCGACAGCTCCAGGGCCTCGTCGGCGGACTTAATGCGCGCATCGCCCGCAGCCTCGCCGTCCTTCTGCTCCAGGCGCGCGCGGGCCTCGTTCAGGCCCTGCAGCACCAGGCGGTAGAGCTGGCCGACCTGGGCCGCCTGCTTGAGCAGTTCCTCGCCGTTCTGGCCCTGGCTCTGCTTGAGTTCGTAGGCGCCGTCGTCGGCCAGGCTGGACTGCAGGATGTCCAGGCTGTTGGAAGCGCTGGACACCGACCAGTTGGCGGCCTCCAGGGCCAGGTGGCGGCTCTTGCTGGCCTGCTCGAAGCGGTCGAAGGAGGCCAGGTAGCCGGCCATGGCCTGGGCCACGCGCTCCATGGCCTCGGCCTGGCCGGGGTGCGCCTTGAGCTGCTCGACATGCCCGGCGAGGAGCTTGGCGCGCTGACGCAATTGCTCGGCGGCCTTGGGGCTGGCGTCGCGGACGAAGTCCTTCTCGCTCTGGCGCATCTCCAGGACTTCGCGGTTGACCGCGCTCATGGCGTCCAGCAGGGCGAAGCGCTGCTCGATGGAGCGCAGCGCCCCGACGCCGATCCCGGCCACCAGCGCCGTCAGCAGCAATACCAGGCCGAAGCCCAGCGCCAGTTTCTTCGCCGTGCCCAGATTGGCCAACCGCCGTTGCACGAACGCGACCATGCCACCCCTCCCCTTGCCGAATGCCTTGCGGGAGAGTCTTCGACCGAAGCTCTCCCGTTCTTTGTCGTTGCTTTGGGACGGAACATTAGGAGCCGGCCGACCGGCGGAACAAGGGGCGGCGTCGATGATGGCAATTCGATGTTGCGCACGGGCATGCGCAGGTCGCATCCAGGACAGTCGCGCGCCAAGGTCCCGGCGCACGGCGGCCTGCGCCCCTATTTGGGGCGGATCATGCTGAAGGTATCGCGGGTGAAGCTGTAGTGGGTGCCGCCCAGGCGGCCGACCAGGTCGAGCTTCGCCGGGTCGACGTGGCGCTCGTCGCGCAGCACGGCGTCGTCGATGTGCGCCAGCAGCACGCGGGCGAAGATCAGGTAGCAGCTGGGCTTGTCCGCCGGGTAGGGCTGGATCTGCGCCAGCTCGCACTCGAAGGCCACGGCCGCGCCGGCCACCCGCGGCGGCGCCACGCGCACGCTGGCCAGGGTGGCGATGCCGACCTGTTCGATCTCACTGACGCCATGGGGCAGCGTGGCGGCGGTGGCATTCATGGTCTCGGCCTGGGCGGCGCTGACCAGGTGGATCACCAGTTGGCCGGTCTCGCGGACGTTGCGCAGGGTGTCCTTGACGCTGCCGTCGTCGCGGATGCTGGTGTTGACCATCAGCGTCGGCGGCTCGTCGCTGATGACCTGGAAGAAGCTGAACGGCGCCAGGTTGCCCTGGCCCTGCGCGGACAGGGTGGAGACCCAGGCGATGGGCCGCGGGGTGACGGTGGAGGCCAGCCAGCGGTAGGCGTCGGCGGGCGCGAGGGTGCTGAAGTCGAGTTGCATGGGAGGGGTTCCTGACTGCCGGGCGGGCCGGAGCGCCCGTCCGCCCGGCGATTATGCCCGCCTTGCCCGCGCCCGGTCAGCGGCCCGCGCGCGATTCCTTGATGTAGAAGCGCGCCTTGCTGGCCTTGTCCAGGCAGCCGCCGTAGGACTCGACCTGCTGTTCGGTCTTGGCCGCGCTGATCAGCGCCAGCGCCTTGGAATAGCTGACGGTGCCGGCGAAGCCCTCGGCCTTGGCCAGGTCCAGCTCGTGCCAGGCGGCGTTCAGTTCGCTGGCGCAGCTGTCGCGGTTGACCGTCTTGCCGGAGCAGCCGGCCAGCACCAGGCTGGCGGCGAGAACTGCGAAAAGTGCCTTCATGACGACCTCCTTGGTGGTTCGGGCGACTTCCAGCTTAGACCGCCGCGGCCCAAGGTTACAGGTAGGTTTGGCGTAGGGCGCATAACGCCTACGGCGTTATCCGCCGTTTGACCCTGGTTCACGGCGGCTCCGGGGTTGACCTGGGCATTGGCTGGGTATGCGCCAAGGCTCGGCCATGGCGTTGGCGGCAACAGGGGTGTATCGGCGGATAACCGCGAGCGGTTATTCGCCCTACGTGACGGCCTGCCTTTCGTAGGAGCGGTCTACCGCGGTGGCCGGGAACGCAGGTACTCCACCACCTCGTCGTGGTTGCCGCGGAACTCGATGCGCGAGGCTTTGCTTTCCAGCTGGTAGGCGTACATGGGGTCGTAGTATTCGCCCAGCAGCCCTTCGATCCAGCCGCGGTGCAGGTCCACCGCGCCGCTGCGGCGCTGCTCGTCCAGGGCCTCGTCCATGATCGCCGCCAGGCGCTGGTAGCGCTCGCCGCCCAGGCGCTTGACGATGCCCGACAGGCTCTTGCGCAGGTAGGCGGCGAAGGCCTCGAAGCCTTCCTCCGGCGCGCCCTTCACCTCGACGAACTCGGCGCACAGGTCGATCACGTAGTCCTTGAGGATGCGTTCCACCCGGCCCTCGAAGCTATCCTCCAGCCACACCAGCGGGTAGCCCTGCATGCCCTGGTACAGCTCCAGCGGCAGCGAGCAGCTGCCGACGATGCGCCCCTCGTCCTCCAGCACGAACTGGCTCATGCCGGCGTGGCGCTTCTTCAGGATGTCGATGGCCAGGCGGTTCTCGAAGTCGATCTGCGCCGGCTGCGGCGTGGCCCGGCGGCCGAAGCTGGAGCCGCGGTGGTTGGCGTGGCCTTCCAGGTCCAGGGCGTTGTCCAGCTGCGCCACCACCTCGGTCTTGCCGGTGCCGGTGAGGCCGCCGATCAGCACGAAGGAACATTCCTCGGTGGCCGCTCGGGTGGTGTCGAAGAGGAAGCCGCGCAGAGCCTTGTAGCCGCCGACCACGCGCGGATATTCGATGCCGGCGTCCTTCATCCACTGCTGGACGATCTGCGAGCGCAGGCCGCCGCGGAAGCAGTACAGGTAGCCGTCCGGGTGGCGCCGGGCGAAGTCCAGCCAGGCTTCGATGCGCTCGGCCTTGAGCGGGCCGCAGACCAGCTCGTGGCCCAGGGCGATGGCCGCCTGCTGGCCATGCTGCTTGTAGCAGGTGCCCACCTTCTGCCGCTCGACGTCGTTCATCAGCGGCAGGTTCTCGGTGTGGGGGAAGGCGCCCTTGGTGTATTCCACCGGGGCGCGCACGTCCATCAGGGGGACGTCATTGAGGAAGAGTTCGCGGTAGTGCCGGGTGTTGTCGCGCATCAGGCCACCTCTACCGCGTGACTCTGTCGCTCGACCAGCTCGCCGATGGGCGCCAGTCGCAGGCCCAGCTCGGCGGCAGTGGCGAGGAATTCCGCGTCGCCCTCGGGGGCCACCGCCACCAGCAGGCCGCCGCTGGTCTGCGGGTCGCACAGCAGCAGCTTGTGCAGTTCCGGCAGCGGCGCGATGCGCTCGCCGTAGCTGTCGAAGTTGCGCAGGGTGCCGCCGGGCACGCAGCCCTGTTCCAGGTAGTACTGCACGTGCTCCAGGCGCGGCACCGCGTCGAAGCGGATGCGCGCGGTCAGGCCGGCGCCATCGGCCATCTCCACCAGGTGGCCGAGCAGGCCGAAGCCGGTGACGTCGGTCATGGCCGTCACCCCGGCGAGCTTGCCGAAGCGGCTGCCGGGCTTGTTCAGGGTGCACATCCAGTCGCGGGCCAGGCCCACGTCCTCGGCGCGCAGCCTGGACTTCTTCTCGGCGGTGGTGAGGATGCCGATGCCCAGCGGCTTGGTCAGGTACAGGCGGCAGCCGGCGGTGGCGGTGTCGTTGCGCTTCATGAAGCGCTTTTCCACCAGGCCGGTGACGGCCAGGCCGAAGATCGGCTCGGGGGCGTCGATGGAGTGGCCGCCGGCCAGCGGGATGCCCGCCTCGTCGCAGACCTTGCGGCCGCCGGCGATCACCTCGCGGGCGATTTCCGGAGCCAGCACGTTGACCGGCCAGCCGAGGATGGCGATGGCCATAAGCGGGTCGCCGCCCATGGCGTAGATGTCGCTGATGGCGTTGGTGGCGGCGATGCGGCCGAAGTCGAAGGGATCGTCGACGATGGGCATGAAAAAGTCGGTGGTGGACACCACGCCGCGCTCGCCGTCGATAGCATAGACCGCAGCGTCGTCGCGCGAGGCGTTGCCGACCCACAGGTTCGGGTCCAGGTTCTGCGCGCCGCTGCCGGCCAGGATCACTTCCAGCACCTTGGGGGAAATCTTGCAGCCGCAGCCGGCACCGTGGCTGTACTGGGTCAGGCGGATGGGTTCGCTCATGTTGGCTCCGGGGCGGGAAGTCGATCGGCCGATTCTAGCAAACACCCTTGGCGCCCCGCCCTACCCGGGCGTATCGTCAGTGACATCCGGCGCCGGCCCAGGCCGCCCGCCGCGCCTTGCAATGCGTTGTTTTCAGAGGAATAACCGTCCATGTCGAAACAAGTGGCGCTGGTGCTCGGCTCCGGCGGAGCACGGGGTTATGCGCATATCGGCGTGATCGAGGAACTGGAGCGGCGCGGCTACGAGATCGCCTGCATCGCCGGCTGCTCCATGGGCTCGGTGATCGGCGGCATCTACGCCGCCGGCAAGCTGGGCGAATACCGCGACTGGGTGGAAAGCCTGGATTACCTGGACGTGCTGCGCCTGCTGGACGTCAGCTTCCGCCTCGGCGCCATCCGCGGCGAGCGGGTGTTCGGCAAGATCCACGAGATCATCGGCGACATCAACATCGAGGACCTGCCCATCCCCTACACGGCGGTGGCCACCGACCTCACCAACCAGCAGGAAATCTGGTTCCAGGAAGGCGACCTGCACCAGGCCATGCGCGCCTCGGCGGCCATTCCCAGCCTGTTCACCCCGGTGATGCAGGGCCCGCGCATGCTGGTCGATGGCGGCCTGCTCAACCCCCTGCCGATCGTGCCGGTGGTGTCCAGCCACGCCGACCTGATCATCGCGGTGAACCTCAACGCCACCAACCAGCGCCAGTACCAGTTGCCGGTGATCGAGCGGCCGGCGGCGCTCAAGGGCCGCTTCGACAGCCTGATCGGCAGCCTCGGCGACAAGCTCAGCCGGTTCCGCCGCCACGGCCCGGAGCTAGAGCCGCCGGAACTGCGCGCCGAAGCCCTGCTGGAGCCGGTGCCCGACAGCGAGGAACCGGCCGAGCCGGAGATGCAGCAGCCGGCCGCGGCGCCCCTGGGCAAGGGCTCGCCGAAGTCCGCCAGCGGCAGCCAGGTGATCGACAGCAGCAGCCCGGCCTCGTTGCTGGAGCTGGTCAACCAGAGCTTCGAGGTGATGCAGACCTCCCTGGCGCAGTACAAGATCGCCGGCTACCCGCCGGACGTGCTGATCAACGTGCCCAAGCGGGTGTGCCGCTTCTTCGAGTTCTACAAGGCGCCGGAGCTGGTAGCCCTGGGAAGGCAGATCGCCAGCGATACGCTGGACCGGTACGAAGCGGAGAATCCGTAGGGCGCATAACGCCTATGGCGTTATCCGCCGATTGGCCTGGATCGGTACGAGGTGGAGAATCCGCGTCCACAGGATTGCACCGACCTTTCCACCCGCGCCGAACAGCCCCCTCTCCCGCTTGCGGGAGAGGGCTGGGGAGAGAGTGCTCTTTGCGCGGGTTCGAGCTATCGCGGACGGAGTCCGCTCCTACGACGGGGTTTCGCCTGGCACACAGGTGCGGGCCCTACCCGCGATTCGCGCAAAAGTTGCGCTCCTACGGTTCATGCCGGGCGGCAGGCCCCATTGTAGGAGCGGACTCCGTCCGCGATTTTCATCAGGCATCGCGCAGGCGATAGCCGACGCCGGCCTCGGTGACGATGAAGCGCGGGTTGGCCGGGTCGTCCGCCAGCTTCTGCCGCAGGTGGCCGACCACCACGCGTAGGTAGTGGGTGTCCTCGACGTGGGTCGGGCCCCAGATGTCCTTGAGCAGTTGCTGCTGGGTGACCACCCGCCCCAGGTGCCGGGCCAGGGTGGCCAGCACCGCGTATTCCTTGCGGGTGAGCGCCACCTCGGCGCCGTCGAGGCTCACCCGGCGGTAGGCGAAATCGACCAGCAGCGGCCCCACCGCCACCTGCGCTTCCTGGTTCTCGCCCTGGTGGCCCTGGCGCAGCAGCGCGCGGATGCGGGCGAGGAACTCCTGGATGCCGAAGGGCTTGGTCACGTAGTCGTTGGCGCCGCCGTCCAGGGCCAGCACCTTCTCGCTCTCGGCGGCGCGCACCGAGAGCACCAGCACCGGCACCTGCGACCATTCGCGCAACTCGCGCAGCACCTGCTGGCCGTCCTTGTCCGGCAGGCCGAGGTCGAGCACCACCAGGTCCGGACGGTTCAGCGCCGCCTGGGCCAGGCCCTCCTCGCCGCTGCCGGCTTCCACCACCCGGTAGCCGCCGGCGTTGAGGCTGATGCGCAGGAACTTGCGGATTTGCGGCTCATCGTCGATGACCAGGATGCAGGCGGCGTTGGCGGTGCTCATCGGGCTCGGCTGGCTGGGGGCGGTGGCGCCTAGCTTGGGCCTTTCAACTACCGGCATCAAGCTGCTCCAGGTCCGGCTGGCGCTGCAGCGGCAGGTGCAGGTGCAGGGTGGTGCCGCGGCCATCCAGGCCATCGCCGACGCTGATGCGCCCGCCGTGGGCGCCGACCATGCCCTGACAGATCGCCAGGCCCAGGCCGGTGCTCGGCCCGCCGCGGTCGCCCCTGGCGGCGCTGTAGAACATGTCGAAGATTTTCTCGCGCTCGACCTCGGGAATCCCCGGGCCTTCGTCGCTGACGCTGAACTGCAGCTCGTCGCCGACCTGCGCGGCCTGCACCCGCAGGCGCCCGCCCGGCGGCGAGAAGCGCGCGGCGTTCTCCAGCACGTTGACCAGGGCCTGCTCGATCAGCGCCGCATGCACGTACAGCAGCGGCAGTTCGGCCGGCACGCGGGTTTCCACGCGATAGGGCGCGAGCAGCGCGCGCAGGCGGTGCACGGCGCTGCCGACGATGTCCTCCGGGGCCACCCAGTCGCGCGCCAGCTTCAGCCCGCCCTGGCCCAGGCGGGTCATGTCCAGCAGGTTCTGGATGTAGCGGTCCAGGCGCTCGGCCTCGTCGCGGGTGCTTTCCAGCAGTTCCTTGCGGTCGGCCGGGGGAATCGCGTTGCCCAGGGCCAGCAGGCTGTCGATGGCGCCGCGCATGGTGGTCAGCGGGGTGCGCAGGTCGTGGCTGACCGAGGCCAGCAGCGCGCTGCGCAGTTGCTCGGTCTCGCCGTGCAGGCGCGCGGCTTCCAGGTCGTCGGCCAGGCGCGCGCGGGCCAGGGCCTGGGCCAGAGGCTGGCCGAGGGCGGCGAGCAGGCGGCGGCGCTGACCGGGCAGCGGCTCGCCGTCCTTCGGCCGCACGCCGAGCAGCGCCAGCGGCCCCTCCTCCGCCGACAGCGGCCACCACCACCAGCGCCCCGCCGGCAATGTGCCGGTGCCCAGGCCGGCCGGCTGGTCGTGCTGCCAGGCCCAGTCGGCGGCGGCGCGCTCCTGCTCGTCGAAGCCGCGGGCGTGGCCGCTTTCCACCTTCCAGTCGTCGTGCTGGCGGGCCAGCACGCAGATGTCCAGGTCATTCCACAGGGCGAACTGCTGGGCGGCGGCGGCCAGCACCGCCTGGCGATCGGTGGCGGCGGTGAGCTTGCGCGAGAGTTCCAGCAGCGCGCCGGTCTCCTCCTGGGTGTCGCGCAGCACTTGCAGCTGGCGGCGCTGGCGCGCGGCGAGGTTGCCGGTGAGCGCGGCCATGAGCAGGAAGAACAGCAGGGTCAGCACGTCCTGCTCGCGCTGGATGGAAAGGGAGAAGTACGGCGGGATGAACAGGAAGTCGTAGGCCAGGAACGACAGCACCGCGCACACCAGCGCCGGCCACAGGCTGCTGCGCACCGCCACCAGCAGCACCGCGGCGAGGAACACCAGGGAGATGTTCGGCAGCTCCAGCAGGCGCGACACGCCCCAGGCCAGGGCGCTGGCCCCGGCGGCGGCCAGGGCCGCCAGCAGGTAGTCGCGCCAGTGGCCGCGCTCGCCGCGGCGCGGGGTGGCCGGGGCCAGGTCGGCCTCGCTGTCCAGCACGCTGATTTCCAGGCCTTCGCCCAGGCGCAGCAGGCGCGCCGCCAGGCCGCCGCCGAACAGCCGGCGGTACCAGCGCTGGCGCGAACGGCCGACCAGGATCAGGCTGGCGCGGCGCTCGCGGGCGTGCTCGACCAGGGTGCGCGCCACCTCCCCGCCGCGCAGTTGCACCACCTCGCCGCCCAGGCGCTCGGCCAGTTGCTGGGCGTTCTGCAGGTACAGGCGCGACTGCTCGTCGCGGGCATCGCCGGTGTCGACGTGGACCAGGCTCCAGGGCAGGTGACGGCGCTCGGCCACCCGCGAGGCGTGGCGCACCAGGCGCTCGGCGTTGCGCTCGCCGTCCACGCCCAGCAGCAGGCGGCCGCGCAGCGCCGGGGCCTCGCCGCCCTGCTGGCGGTAGCGATGCGCCAGGTCGGCGTCCACCCGCGCGGCGGCGGTCTGCATGGCCAGTTCGCGCAGGGCGGTGAGGTTGGTCTGGCTGAAGAAGGCGTCGATGGCCGCCCTCGCCTGCTCCGGCACGTAGACCTTGCCTTCGCGCAGGCGCTCCAGCAGCTCGCGCGGCGGCAGGTCCACCAGCAGCAGTTCGTCGGCTTCCTGCAGCACCCAGTCGGGCACCGTCTCGCGCACCTGCACGCCGGTGATGTCGCGCACCTGGTCGTTGAGGCTTTCCAGGTGCTGGACGTTGACCGTGGTGTAGACGTCGATGCCGGCGGCGAGCAGCTCCTGGATGTCCTGCCAGCGCTTGGCATGGCGGCTGCCGGGGGCGTTGCTGTGGGCCAGCTCGTCGACCAGGGCGAGCTGCGGCGGCTCGCGCAGCAGGCCGTCGAGGTCCATCTCGGCGAGGTGGATGCCGCGGTATTCCGAGCGCAGCAGCGGCTGCTGCGGCAGGCCGGCGAGCAGCGCCTCGGTCTCGGCGCGGCCGTGGGTCTCGACGATGCCCACGCGCAGGTTCACGCCCTGGCGCAGTTGGCCCTGGGCGGCCAGCAGCATGGCGTAGGTCTTGCCCACGCCGGGGGCGGCGCCGAGGAACACCTTCAGGCGTCCGCGGCCGTTGCGCTCCAGGTCCGCGAGCAGGGCGTCGGCACGCTTGGGATCGGTCATGCTGGCCTCCAGGGGGTTGCGCGCAAGTCTAGCGAGGCAGTTGCTCGAGGGCCATGTTCAGGGCCAGCACGTTGACCACCGCCGGACCCACCAGCGGCCGCCGGGTGTGCGCCTCGACCAGGTTGTGCACGGCCTGCTCCGGCAGGCTGCGGGCCTGGGCGATGCGCGGCACCTGGTAGAGCGCGGCGTCCGGCGGCAGCTGCGGGTCCAGGCCGCTGCCGGAGGTGGTGACCAGCGCCAGCGGCACCGGGCGCCCGGCCACCGCTTCGGCGGCGGCGTCCTTGGCGATGCGCTCGGCCAGCGCCGGGTTGCCCGGGGCCAGGTTGGAGGCGCTGCTGGAGACGGTGGCGTAGTCGCCGGCCGAGGGCCGTTCATGGAACCACTGCGGGCCCTCGAACTTCTGCGCCAGCAGCGCCGAGCCGCGGACTTCGCCCTTGGCGTCGCGCACCAGGCTGCCATTGGCCTGTGCGGGGAAAGCCACCTGGGCGACGCCGGTGACCAGCAGCGGATAGGCCACGCCAGTGACCAGCGAAAGCAGGGCCAGGGAGGCGATGGCGGGACGGATGTGATTGAGCATTTTCGGTTTCCTCTGGATTGCAGAACGATCCCCGTAGGAGCGGATCTCATCCGCGAATCGTGGACAAAGACCGGGCCCGTAGGATGGGTTGAGCGAAGCGATACCCATCGCCAAGGCCGGCAGTCCCGTTCAGGCCAGGCCCAGGGCCACCAGCAACAGGTCGATGGCCTTGATGCCGATGAAGGGCGCGATGATCCCGCCCACCCCGTAGATCAGCAGGTTGCGCCGCAGCAGGTGCATGGCGTCGCTGGCCGCCACGCGCACGCCGCGCAGGGCCAGGGGGATCAGCGCGATGATGATCAGCGCGTTGAACACGATGGCCGAGAGGATGGCGCTCTGCGGGCTGGCCAGGCGCATGACGTTGAGCACCTGCAGCTGCGGGTAGATGCCGGCGAACAGCGCGGGCAGGATGGCGAAGTACTTGGCCACGTCGTTGGCCACCGAGAAGGTGGTCAGCGCGCCGCGGGTCACCAGCAGCTCCTTGCCCACCTGGACCACGTCGAGCAGCTTGGTCGGGTCGCTGTCCAGGTCCACCAGGTTCGCCGCCTCGCGGGCCGCCTGGGTGCCGTCGTTCATCGCCATGCCGACGTCCGCCTGGGCCAGCGCCGGCGCATCGTTGGCGCCATCGCCGCACATGGCGACCATGCGTCCTTCGCCCTGCTCCTGGCGGATGCGCGCCAGTTTCTTCTCCGGCGTGGCTTCGGCGATCACGTCGTCCACCCCGGCCTCGGCGGCGATGGCCGCGGCGGTCAGCGGGTTGTCGCCGGTCACCATCACGGTGCGGATGCCCATGCGCCGCAGTTCGGCGAAGCGCTCGCGGATGCCCGGCTTGACCACGTCCTTGAGGTGGATGGCGCCGAGCAGCCTGCCGTCGGCCACCACCAGCAGCGGGGTACCGCCGCTCTGGGCGATGCGTTCGACTTCCTTGGCCAGGCTTTCCGGCATCTCGTCGCGGGCGCGGCCGATGAAGGCCAGCGCGGCATCCACCGCGCCCTTGCGGTACACGCGGCCGTCGAGGTCAACGCCGGACAGGCGCGTCTCGGCGCTGAAGGCGATGGGCGTCAGCTGCTCGCGCGACGGCTCCGGCAGGATGATCTGCGCGCGGAGGAACTCGACGATGGACTTGCCCTCCGGGGTGTCGTCGGCCAGCGAAGCGAGGAAGGCGCCCTCGGCCAGCTCCGGCGCGGTCACCCCCGGCGCGGCGTGCAGCGCGGCGCAGCGGCGGTTGCCGAAGGTGATGGTGCCGGTCTTGTCGAGCATCAGCACGTGCACGTCGCCGGCGGCCTCCACCGCGCGGCCGGACTTGGCGATCACGTTCAGCCGCACCAGGCGGTCCATGCCGGCGATGCCGATGGCCGAGAGCAGGCCGCCGATGGTGGTGGGGATCAGCGTCACCAGCAACGCCACCAGGAACACCAGCGGCAGGCTGCCGCCGGCGAACAGGGCGAAGGGCTTGAGCGTCACCACCACCAGCAGGAAGATCAGCGTCAGGCCGATCAGCAGGATGTCCAGGGCCACCTCGTTGGGCGTCTTCTGCCGCTTGGCGCCCTCCACCAGGGCGATCATGCGGTCGAGGGTCGACTCGCCGGGGTTGACGCTGATACGCACCAGCAGCCAGTCGGAGACCAGCCGGGTGTTGCCGGTCACGGCCGAGCGGTCGCCGCCGGATTCGCGGATCACCGGCGCCGATTCGCCGGTGATGGCGGCCTCGTTGACCGCCGCCACGCCCTCGATCACCTCGCCGTCGCCGGGGATCAGCTCGCCGGCAACCACGCGCACCACGTCGCCCTTGCGCAGGCTGGTGGCCGGCACGCTTTCGTAGGCGCCGTCGACGTTCAGGCGCTGCGCCATCAGGCCTTGGGTGCCGGCCTTGAGGCTGTCGGCGCGGGCCTTGCCGCGGCCCTCGGCGAGGGCCTCGGCGAAGTTGGCGAAGAGCACGGTGAACCACAGCCAGGCGGCGATCTGCGCGGCCACCGACAGCGGCACCGCATCACCGCCGGTGAAGCACAGCACGGTGGTGAGGATGGCGGTCAGTTCCACCACCAGCATCACCGGCGAGCGCTGCAGCTGGCGCGGGTCGAGCTTGACGAAGGCCTGCAGCAGCGCCGGCCTCCACAGCGCGGCGAAGCTCAGGCTGTGGCGTTTCTCGGGGGCGGACGTGGCGCTCTTGAGCGGCATGTCCTGGGTCTTGGCGTTCATCTATCGGCTCCTCAGAAGCCCAGGGTCAGGTGATCGGCCACCGGGCCGAGAACCAGGGTCGGCAGGAAGTTCAGGCCACCGACCAGGAGGATGGTCGCCGCCAGCAGGCCGACGAACAGCAGGCCGTGCGTGGGGAAGCTGTTCGGCCCCACCGGCACGCGCTTCTTCGCCGCCAGGCTGCCGGCGATGGCCAGCACCGGGACGATGTAGCCGAAGCGGCCGATGAGCATGGCCAGGGCGATCATCAGGTTGTGGAACGGGGTGTTGGCGCCGAAGCCGGCGAACGCCGAACCGTTATTCGCGGTGCCCGAGGTATAGGCGTAGAGCAGCTGGCTGAAGCCGTGGGCGCCGGGGTTGCTCACCGCGCTCGCCGGGCCCGGCAGGCTGGCGGCGATGGCGCCGAGCACCAGCACGCCGACCGGCATCACCAGCAGGGTGGCGACCAGCAGGCGGACTTCGCGGGCCTCCAGCTTCTTGCCCAGGTATTCCGGGGTGCGGCCGATCATCAGGCCGGCCAGGAACACCGCGACCAGGACGAACAGCAGCATGCCGTAGAGGCCGGCGCCGACGCCGCCGAAGACCACCTCGCCGAGCATCATGTTGAACATCGCCACCAGGCCGCTGAGCGGGTTGAGGCTGTCGTGCATGGCGTTCACCGAGCCGTTGGAAGCGGCCGTGGTGGTCACCGCCCAGAGCACGCTGGCGGTGGTGCCGAAGCGGCTCTCCTTGCCTTCCAGGGGCGCGCCCTGGGTGATCGGCAGGTGCGCCAGCGCCGGGTTGGGCTGGTACTCGGCCCACAGGGCGACGCCCAGGCCGACGACGAACAGCAGCAGCATGCAGCCGAGGATGGCGCGGCTCTGGCGCAGGTCCTTGACGTAGTGGCCGAAGGTGAACACCAGCGCCGCCGGGATCAGGATGATCGACGCCAGCTCGAACAGGTTGGCCCAGGCCGTGGGGTTCTCGAACGGGTGCGCCGAGTTCACGCCGAAGAAGCCGCCGCCGTTGGTGCCCAACTGCTTGATAGCGATCTGGCTGGCCGCCGGGCCCAGCGGGATGGACTGCTCGGCGCCCTGCAGGGTGGTGGCGTGGACGTAGTCCAGGAAGGTCTGCGGCACGCCCTGCCACACCAGCAGCAGCGCCAGGACCAGACACAGCGGCAGCAGGCCGTAGAGGGTCGCGCGGGTCAGGTCGACCCAGAAGTTGCCGAGGTGCTGCGTGGACTTGCGGGCGATGCCGCGGGCCAGCACCACCAGCACCGCCAGGCCCACCGCCGGGCTGACGAAGTTCTGCACGGTCAGGCCGAGCATCTGGCTCAGGTAGCTCAGCGCCGCCTCGCCGCTATAGGCCTGCCAGTTGGTGTTGGTGACGAAGCTCACCGCGGTGTTGAAGGCCAGGGTCCATTCCAGGCCCGGCAGGTGCTGCGGGTTGAGCGGCAGCATGCCCTGGCCGACGAGGATGGCGAACAGCAGCGCAAGGCCGGCCAGGTTGAAGGCAAGCATGGCCAGGGTGTAGGTCTTCCAGTCCTGCTCGGCCCGCGGGTCGATGCCGCAGATGCGGTAGATCAGGCGCTCCACCGGCGCCAGCACGGGGCTGAGAAAGGTGCGCTCGCCCTCCATCACCTTGTAGTAGAAGCGCCCGAGCAGCGGCGCGGGCAGCAGCACCAGGGCGAAGAAGGCGGCGATCAGCAGCACGTCATGGCTGTTCATGCAGCCCCCTAGGAACGGTCGGCGCGCAGCAGCGCCACCAGCAGGTAGATGAAAAGTCCCGTGGCCAGGACCAGGGACACCCCGTCGAGCACGCTCATGTCTGTCTCTCCTCACGCAGGCGGATCCTTGCGATGGCGAAATTGTCCGCAAAGGGGGCGTAAAGAAGCGATTGGCGGGGCTTCCGGCGGGCATAAAGAAAGCGTAAAGAAGCGCTGTGGCGCGGCTTTGTAAGCACGCCGATACATTGACGACACTCTGTCGATATCCGTTGCCGTCAACCTTGCCTACCGTGGCCCCCCGTGCGACGGCGGGTTAGCATTGACCCCGCGCCCCGGGCGCTCCCAGCGACAGGTACTGCATGTTTCCCTCCAGCCCCACCTCCAGCCAAGACAGCCAGCGCCGCTGGACCATCCGCGCCCTGCTGGTGGACGACGACGAGCCGATCCGCGAACTGCTTTGCGGCTACCTGGCGCGCTTCAACATCGAGGCGCGCGGCGTGGCCGACGGCGCGGGCATGCGCCAGGCGCTGGCCGAGGAGAACTTCGACGTGGTGGTGCTGGACCTGATGCTGCCCGGCGAGGACGGCCTGTCGCTGTGCCGCTACCTGCGCAGCGAATCGGACATCCCGATCCTCATGCTCACCGCGCGCTGCGAGCCGGCCGACCGCATCATCGGCCTGGAACTGGGCGCCGACGACTACATGGCCAAGCCCTTCGAACCGCGCGAGCTGGTGGCGCGCATCCAGACCATCCTGCGCCGCGTGCGTGGCGACGAGGCGCGCAACGAACCGCGCGCCCAGGTGCGCTTCGACCAGTGGCGGCTGGACAGCGTGCTGCGCCAGCTGCACTCCCCGGAGGGCCTGGTGGTGCCGCTGTCCAACGCCGAGTTCCGCCTGCTCTGGGTGTTCCTCGAGCGCCCGCGCCGGGTGCTCAACCGCGAGCTGCTGCTGGACGCCGCGCGCGGCCGCGCCATCGAGGCCTTCGACCGCAGCATCGACCTGCTGGTCTCGCGCCTGCGCCAGAAGCTCGGCGACGACCCGCGCTCGCCGCGGCTGATCAAGACCGTGCGCGGCGAAGGCTACCTGTTCGACGTCCGTGACATCGCCTGACGCCGGCCCGACCAAGGAGGCCAGATGAAGAAGCGCTCGCTGCAGCTCGCCGACAGCCTGTTCGCCCGCCTGTTCGGGGTGTTCCTACTGGCCATCGTGGTCGCGCACCTGCTGGCCTTCGTCTGGTTCAGCCACTTCCGCCATCCCGGCCCGCCTCCACCGCCGCCGCCACCGCCCCATGAGCAGTTCGAGGGACACATGGTCGGCCCGCCGCCGCCCCCGCCGCCGCGGCTGCCGTTCTGGAGCATGCCCTTCCTGTTCCAGTTGCTCGCCCTGGTCGGCGCCGCCTGGTTCGGCGCGCGCCTGCTCGCCAGCCCGGTGGAGCGCCTGGGCAATGCCGCGCTGCAGCTGAGCGAGGACCTGGACAGCCCGCCGCTGCCGGAAACCGGGCCGCAGGAGGCGCAGCGCGCGGCACAGGCCTTCAACCGCATGCGCGAGCGCATCCGCGAGCAGGTGCAGCAGCGCGGCCGCATGCTGGTGGCGGTGTCCCACGACCTGCGCACGCCGCTGTCGCGGCTGAAGCTGCGTGTGGAGGAGATCGACAACCCGCAGCTGCGCGCGCGCTTCGCCCAGGACCTGGGCGAGATGATCGGCATGCTCGACTCCACCCTGCACTACCTGCACCAGGAGCGCACCAGCGAGGCGCTGCAGTGGTTCGACGTCAACGCCCTGGTCGAATCGCTGGCCGAGGACGCCTGCGAGCATGGCGCCCGCGTCAGCGTCGAAGGCCAGTGCGCACCGCTGAAGGTGCAGCCGCTGGCCCTGCGCTCGTGCCTGTCGAACCTGCTGGATAACGCCCTGCGCTATGCCGGCGAGGTGCAGCTGATACTGCGCGACAACGGCCAGCAGGTGGAAATCCTCGTCCGCGACCACGGCCCGGGCATCCCCGCGCAGATGCGCGAGCAGGTATTCGAGCCCTACTTCCGCCTGGAAGGCTCGCGCAACCGCAATTCCGGCGGCGTCGGCCTGGGCCTGGCCATAGCCCGCGAGGCGGCGCGGCGCCACGGCGGCGACCTGCACTTCGAGGAAACCCCCGGCGGCGGCGCCACCGCGGTGCTGCGCCTGCCGCGCGCCTGAGGCTTTGTCGGCCGCCGCATACAAAGCGCACATACCGCCGACAAGGCGCCCATCGAACCTGCCAGGACCGGAACTCCAGTTCCGGACCCCATAACCTCATGGAGGCAGTCCGATGATCAGCGGAGTCAGCAGCTACAGCAGCTATTACAGCAGCGCCGCGCTCGCCAGCACCCAGCGCAGCGCCAGCAGCTCCAGCAGCACAACCAGCACCAGCGGCAGCAGCGACAAGGCGCAGAAATTCGCCGCCGACCTGTTCAAGTCCCTCGACAGCGACGGTGACGGCAGCGTCAGCTCCAGCGAGCTGGACAGCGCCCTGTCCGCCTCCGGCAGCGACAGCGGCGACATCGACATCGATTCGCTGCTGGCCCAGCTGGACAGCGACGGCAGCGGCGGCATCAGCCAGGACGAACTGAGCAGCGCCCTGCAACAGGCCCAGGGCGACATGCCGCCGCCCCCGCCGCCGCCCTCCTCCGACCAGGCCGCCAGCGACCTGCTGTCGTCCCTGGACAGCGATGGCGACGGCAGCATCAGCAGCGACGAACTCAGCGCCGCCAGCGCCTCCGGCACCGACAGCAGCGAGCTGTTCAGCGCCCTGGACAGCGACGGCAACGGCAGCATCAGCCAGGACGAACTGAGCAGCGCCCTGCAACAGGCCCAGGGCGACATGCCGCCGCTCCCGCCGCCCGCTTCCGGGGAAACCGACAGCAGCCTGACCAGCAGCACCAGCAGCGACGCATCCAGCACCAACAGCGGCTCGGCCGGCGCCGAAGCCGTGCAGCAGATGCTCGCCATGCTGGCCAGGCACTACCAGGACAGCAGCGCCGCCAGCTACCAGAACACCAGCGGTAGCCTAGTCAATATCGCTGCCTGAGTCTCCTGCCGGCTGCGCCGGGGCGCTTTCGATACCCATCGGGCAATGGCGATGGGTATCGCTTCGCTCAACACCATCCTACGGGTGCCGGGATGCTCCCGTAGGGCACATAACGCCTACGGCGTTATCCGCCGTTTTCATCGGGCGCCGGGAGGTTCGGCGTAATCCTGTAGGGGCAGCTGTCTTGCCAACTGCGCCGAGATGCTTTTCGCAGGATGGGTTGAGCTTGCGATACCCATCGGACCATGGTGATGGGTATCGCTTCGCTCAACACCATCCTACGGGTGCCGGGATGCTCCCGTAGGGCGCATAACGCCTACGGCGTTATCCGCCGTTCTTATCGGGCACCGGGAGGTTCCGCGTAACCCTGTAGGGGCAGCTGTCTTGCCAACCGAGCCGAGATGCTTTTCGTAGGATGGGTTGAGCTTGCGATACCCATCGGACCATGGCGATGGGTATCGCTTCGCTCAACACCATCCTACGGGTGCCGGGATGCTCCCGTAGGGCGGATAACGCCTACGGCGTTATCCGCCGTTTTCATCGGGCGCCGGGAGGTTCGGCGTAACCCTGTAGGGGCAGCTGTCTTGCCAACCGCGCCGAGATGCTTTTCGTAGGATGGGTTGAGCTTGCGATACCCATCGGACCATGGTGATGGGTATCGCTTCGCTCAACACCATCCTACGGGGTGTTGTGCTTGCCGGACTCCGTCCGCGATTTCGCGCGCAGGGCGCGCTCCTACAGGGGGGCGATCCGCGCCTTGCCAGCCCCCCACCGCTGCAGTAGCCTGTCCGGCCTAATCATCCGATGATTGGATGTCTATATGGCCAATCCCCTCAAGCGCTCCCTGGTCGACATCGCCCTGGAGCAGATCCGCCAGCGCATCGACAGCGGCGCCTGGGCCCTCGGCCAGCGCCTGCCACCGGAGCCGGAGCTGGCGGAAATCCTCGGCATGAGCCGCAACACCGTGCGCGAGGCGGTGCGCGTGCTGACCTTCTCCGGCGTGCTGGAAGTGCGCCAGGGCGACGGCACCTACGTGCGCGCCTGCGCCGACCCGCTGGACACCATGCTGGCCCTGGCCCGCGGCTCCATCGAGCAGGCCCTGGAAGCTCGCGGGGTGATCGAGGTCGAGGCCGCGCGCCTGGCCGCCCTGCGCCGCAGCGACGCCGACCTGGCCGCCCTGCGCCAGGCCCTGGCGCTCAGCGCGCAGCACTTCGGCGGCGACCTTCAGGCCTACGTCGAGCACGACCTGGCCTTCCACCAGCGCGTGGTGGACAGCGCCCACAACCCGCTGCTGAGCGAGCTGTACCGCTACTTCTCCCAGGTCATCCGCGCCGGCCTGCAACACACCATCAGCGAACCCGGCCGCCCGCAGCCGGCCTTCGAGCTGCACCAGCAACTGCTGGACGCCCTGGAGCGCCAGGACGCCGAGGCGGCCGCGGCCGCCAACCGCGCGCTGCTGATCTGACTTCCCTTCCCACTGCCTTGCGATCGCCACCATGCCCCAACAACATCACGCCGACGAACTGCTGATCGACGCCGAGATCGACGAAGCCCCCGCCCCTACACCCGCACCGGTGCGGCCCTGGCTGCTGTTGCTCGGCCTGGTGCTGGTGGCGCTGAACCTGCGCCCGGCGCTGTCGAGCCTGGCGCCGCTGCTGAACACCGTGCGCGAGCACACCGGCCTGTCAGCCGCAGCCGCTGGCCTGCTGACCACCCTGCCGGTGCTCTGCCTGGGCCTGTTCGCCCCGCTGGCGCCCCGCCTGGCACGGCGCCTGGGGGCCGAGCGGGCGGTGCTGGCGATCCTCCTGCTGCTGGCCGCCGGCATCGTCCTGCGCAGCCTGTTCCCGGTGGCCGGGCTGTTCCTCGGCAGCCTGGTGGCCGGCGCCAGCATCGGCATCATCGGCGTGCTGCTGCCGGGCATCGTCAAGCGCGATTTCCCGCACATCGCCGGGATCATGACCGGCGTCTACACCATGGCCCTGTGCCTGGGCGCGGCCCTGGCCGCCGGGGCCAGCGTGCCCCTGGCCGAACTGTTCGGCGGCAGCTGGCAGCCGGCCCTGGCCGCCTGGGCCCTGCCGGCGGTGCTCGCCGCGCTGGTCTGGCTGCCGCAGACGCGCCAGGCCCAGCACGCCCACCGCCAGGCCTTCCAGGTCCGCGGCCTGTGGCGCGACCCGCTGGCCTGGCAGGTGACCCTGTACATGGGCCTGCAGTCGTCGCTGGCCTACATCGTGTTCGGCTGGCTGCCGTCGATCCTCATCGACCGCGGCCTGAGCCCGACGGCCGCCGGGCTGATGATGTCCGGCTCGGTGATGGTGCAGTTGCTCAGCGCCCTGGGCGCGCCCTGGCTCGGCACCCGCGGGCGCGACCAGCGCCTGGTGGTGTTCCTGGTCCTGGCGCTGACCCTCGCCGGCCTGCTCGGCCTGCTCTACGCGCCCGGCGGCAGCCTGTGGCTGTGGGCGGTGGTGCTCGGCCTGGGCCAGGGCGGCACCTTCAGCATCGGCCTGGCGCTGATCGTGCTGCGCTCGCCCGACGCCCACGTCGCCTCGCACCTGTCCGGCATGGCCCAGGGCGTGGGCTACACCCTGGCGGCCCTGGGGCCCTTCCTGGTCGGCCTGGTGCACGACTTGAGCGACGGCTGGAATGCGGTGGGCGTCATCTTCATCGCCATCAGCCTGGGCGCCCTGGTGGCCGGCCTGGGCGCCGGCCGCGACCGCCTGGTCGGCGTGCGCAGCGAGGCGCTTTCGTAGGGCTTCGCTGCATGGGCCAACGGCGTATAACCGCGAACGGTTATACGTCCTACGGCTCCAGGGAAGCACGGTCGTAGGATGGGTTGAGCCTGCGAAACCCATGCTGCCGTGGCGATGGGTATCGCTTCGCTCAACGCAATCCTACGACGGGCGATAACCGAAGATTCCGGCCTAGGGCGCCTTATCCCCCGGGCCGCCCGGCGGCAGGGTGCCGCGCTTGGGGCTCTCGATCCAGTCGTTGACCAGGTTGTAGACCACCGCCAGCAGCACCGGGCCGAGGAACAGGCCGATGAAGCCGAAGCTGAGCAGCCCGCCGAGCACGCCGAGCAGCACCACCACCAGCGGCAGGTTGCCGCCGCGGCTGATCAGGTAGGGCTTGAGGATGTTGTCCACGCCGCTGATGACGAAGAAGCCCCAGATGCCCAGGAACACCCCGTAGCCGTACTCGCCCTGGAAGAACAGCCAGACGGTGGCCGGCCCCCAGACCAGCGGCGGGACCATCAGCAGGCTGCAGACGAAGGTCAGCAGGCCGAGCAGGATCGGGCCGGGCACCCCGGCGATGCTGAAGCCGATGAAGGCCAGCACCGCCTGGGCCGCCGCGGTGCCGATCACGCCGTTGACCACCCGCTGCACGGTGCCGGCGATGAGCTCCATGTAGTGCTCGGCGCGCGGGCCGATCAGGCGCTCCAGCATCTGGTAGGCGAAGGCCTCCAGGCGCTTGCCGTCGCGGTAGAAGAAGAAGATCAACACCAGGCTCAGGACCAGCTCGAAGATGCCCCCGGCCAGCTTGGCCGAACGCGCCAGCAACCAGTTGCCGACCTCGCCCATGTAGGGCTTGAGCGCGGAGAAGATGGCCACCCCCTGCTGGTCGATGGAGTACCACCAGCCGATCAGCCGGTCGCCGATCAGCGGGGTGCGCGCCAGCCAGCTCGGCGGCGGCGGCAGGCCGGAGACCTGCAGGTTCTTCACCAGCTCGACGCCGGCGCGCAGCTTGTCCGCCAGGCCGAAGCCCAGGCCCAGCAGCGGCAGCGCCACCACGATGATCCAGAAGGCGGTCAGCACGCCCGCCGCCAGGGCCTCGCGGCCGCCCAGCAGGCGCGTCAGCAGGCGCATCAGCGGCCAGCTGGCGAAGGCCAGCACGGCGGCCCAGAACAGCGCCGTCCAGAACGGCGCCAGCACCCACAGGGTGGCGACCAGCAGGACCACCAGGAGGATGCGCAACAGCAGGTTATCGAACATCGGGGCCGGACTCCTTCTCGGTACGGCGACGGCAGCCGGGCACAGGGCGCGCCCAGCTTCAGCGTAGGCGAATCAGCGCAGCCAGGTCAGGTGCAGCCCGTCCCCTTCGCCGCTGCCCAGCTCCAGGCGGGCATCGCGCACGCCCTGGCCGGCCAGGGCGCTGCGCCAGTCGGCGGCGTGGGCGCCGGCCAGCTCGACGCGCACGCCGGTGTCCTGGCGCAGGGTGCGCACCAACAGGTCGAGCCAGGCGCCGCCGGGCTCGGCGGGCACGTGGCTGAGGGTCAGCTCGCCGTTGGCCTTGAGCAGGCGCATCAGGGTCGCGGCGCTGGGCAGCAGTTCGCCCAGGGCGCTGCCGGCGTCCAGTTGCTCGGCGTGCAGGTAGGCGCGGCGGTTGCCGCGGGTGATGGCGTAGACCGCCAGCAGGCTGTCCTGCTGCGGCGCGGCCAGGCGTACCAGCAGGTAGGCCTGCTGGTCGTCCGGGCCGTAGAGGCTGGATTTGCCGAACACCGCGTTGGCCAGCAGGCTGCTGGAGCCGCAGTCACGGCCCTCGCACCAGAACAGCGGGGTGGCGTCGGCCTTGAGCAGGTCCTTGCGCGCGGCGGCGAAGGCGCTGGCGCTGGAGTCCTCGTCGGGCAGGCGGTAGGTCAGCGCGGTGAGCTGGCCGAGGGCACGCGCCTCGCCTTCCATGCGCAGGCGCCCGCTGATGCGGCTGATCGGCCCCAGCGGGTAGACGCGCTCGGTGGCGGGGGCGCTGGTGAAATCGACGATCTCCGCCCTCGGGAAACGCGGCAGCGCATCGAGGTCGTGGCTGTCGGGAACATCGGCGGCGAAGACGCTGGCCGCGAGCAGCGAGCCCACCAGGGGCAGCAGGGAAAGGCGAGGCATGTCAGGCGTCGCACCTCCGTTGCGCACGCCGCGGGGCATGCACACCCGGGCCGCTGGAATCCTTGGGGCCGCCCGGCATGGCGGTGGCGAAGAGCTGAATCATGCAGAATCTCCCGACTGCGATCCATGCAGCGTCGTGGCAAGCCCCGCTTTAGTCAAGCGGGGTGCGGCAACGGGGTGTTTCCCCGCGCCTACTCTCCCAGGAACGGCTGGAAGATCGCCGCCACCGCCTGCGCCCCCGCTTCGTCGTCCAGGTGCAGGTGATGGCCGCCGGGCAGCTCGTGGACGTCGAAGGGGCGCCCGTCGATCAGCTTGCGGATGCCCGGCTCGGCAGCGAGCATGCCGCCCTGGGCCAATACCAGGCTGACCGGGCACTGCACGGCCTGGACGAAGCTCGCGGCGTGGGCGCGGGTGAAGCGCAGCGGCGAAGGCAGGGTCAGGCGCGCATCGCTGCGCCAGGTGAAGCCGCCGGGCACCGGCATCAGCCCGCGCCGGGCCAGCAGTTCGGCGGCTTCGCGGCTGACCGCGCCGACACCCTTCATGCGTGCCTCCACCGCGCGGTCGATGGCTTCGTATACCGGCTTGCGCTTGTTCGGCAGCGCCAGTTGCGCCTTCAGCGCCTCGCCCAGCTTGGCCGGCGCGCTGTCGGCCTCGCCGGTGTAGGGCACCAGGCCGTCGATCAGCGCCAGGCGCTCGATGCGCTCGGGCATGGCGCCGGCCAGCAGCACCGAGACGATGGCGCCCATGGAATGCCCGAGCAGCGAGAAGCGCTCCCAGCCCAGTTGCTCGGCCACCGCCAGCACGTCGTAGGCGTAGTCCCACAGCAGGTAACTGGCCCCGGGGGCGCGGTGCGCCGAGTGGCCGTGGCCGGCGAAGTCCAGGGCGACGATACGCAGCCCATCCAGCTTCGGCGCCAGGCGCGCGAAGCTCATGGCGTTGTCCAGCCAGCCGTGCAGGGCCAGCACCGGCTTGCCGTCCTCCGGGCCGAACAGGTGCGCGGCCAGTTCGATGTGCGGAAGGTTCAGGCGGATCTCTTCGACCTGGGCGCTCATGGGCGGGAATTCTCCTGTTCGGCGCGGCGCTGCCAGCGCTCGACGACCTGCTTGATCAGTTCGGCGGTGTCGCGCGGGCGCTCCAGCGGGAACATGTGCCCACCGGGCAGCGACAGGGCTTCGCCCTGCGGCGCCAGGCGCACCGCGCGGGCATGGTGCGGCAGCACCACCCGGCTGTGGCGGCCGCGCACCAGCGCCAGCGGCACAGCCAGGCGCCGCGGGCTGCCCGGCGCGGCATGGGGCACGTTGCGGTAGATGCTGATTTCGGTGGCCGGGTCGAACTTCAGGCGCAGACCCTGGCCGCTCGCGGCCAGGCCGTGGCGCACGTAGTCCGCCAGGCAGTCCGGGTCGAAACGGCGGAACAGCGACTTGCCGCCGAAGTAGCGCAGCGCCTCGTCGAAGTCGGCAAACGCCTCGCGCCGCCCCAGGGTGCGCCCGGCCGGGGTGATGCGGTCGATGAAGCCAAAGCGCTTGGCGGCGCGGATCACCCACTGGTCGGCGAAGGTCAGGGTCGGCGAGTCGAGCATCAGCACGCCGCGGTACAGCTCCGGGCGGCGCAGCGCGGCATGGTAGTGCAGCAGACCGCCGAGGGAATGGCCGACGCCCCACACCGGCGCGCCCTGGGCCTCCAGGTGGAACAGCAGTTCGTCCACCAGGTTCGCCCAGTTGGCGTTCACCGGGAAGCGCGGGTCGTGGCCGTGCATGTCCAGGTGGCGCACCTCGAATTCCGGCGCCAGGGCCTGGAACAGCTTGCCGTAGGTGGCCGAGGGGAAGCCGTTGGCGTGGGCGAAGAAGATCGCGTGGGACATGCCGGTGACCGCAGTGCTGATGACTGCGGAATTCTCCCCCAGGCCATGGCTGGCCACAATGGCCGGGCCCACTGCCGGCCAGGGCACTCCGGCCAAAAGCCAGGGCGCCTCAGAACTGCCGCGCCAGGCTGAGCGCGATGCCGCCGGCCACCAGCAGGAACACCAGGCCGCAAGCGCCGTCGATGACCGGCACCGCGCGCAGCAGGCGCTGCTGCAGCGCCGGGCGGGTGAGGGTCACGCTGAGCAGGCTGAACCAGGCGAAGCCGGTGCAGAACAGCATGGCCGCCACCGCCAGCTTGCCGGGCGCGGACATGTCCAGCGGGATCAGGCTGCTGAGCAGGGCGAGGAAGAACACCAGCGCCTTGGGGTTGAACAGGTTGGTGGCCAGCCCGCGCAGCCAGGGCCCCAGCGGCGAGGCCGGCAGCTCGCCGTCCAGGCGCCCTGCCCCGCCCGCGCCACGCCGCGACCAGGCGCGCAACGCGCCGATGCCAAGCCAGCCCAGGTAGAGCGCGCCGGCCCCCTGCAGCAGGCCGAACAACACCGGTGAGTGGCGCAGCAGCAGCGACACGCCGGTCAGCACCAGGGTGCCGTGGACCAGGATGCCGCAGGCCAGGCCCAGGGCGCTGAGCACGCCGGCGCGGCGCCCCTGGTGCAAGGCGGTGCGCACTACCAGGGCGACATCCGGGCCCGGGCTGACCAGGGCGACAGCGAATACGGCGGTAAGCGTCAGCAAGGCGTGGGCCTCCTGCATGGCGGGATTCTCCAGGGGAAAGTGAGTATCGGGGTGGGATCAGCGTTGGCGCAGGCGCGCCGGCGGCAGTCCGTAGGTGCGGCGGAACAGGCGGCTGAAGTGCGCCTGGTCGTAGAAGCCCAGGCTCAGCGCCACCTCGCTCAGCGGCTGGCCGGCGAGCACCCGCGGCAGGGCCCGCTCCAGGCGCAGCTGGGTCAGCCACTGGTGCGGCGGCAGCCCGCAGTGGTTGCGGAAGCGCCGCAGCACCTGCCAGGGGCTGAGGTCGCAGAAGGCCGCCAGTTCGTCCAGCGTCGGCGGGCTCTCCAGACGCGATTCCAGCCAGTCGCGCAGGCGTCGCCAGGTCGCGGCGTCGAAGCCCTGGCGCGGCTCGCGGATGCGCAGGCTGGAGGCATGCCCGAGCAGCGTGGCCAGGCCCTGCCAGAGCCGGCCTTCCTGTTCCAGGCGCTCGCCTGCGGCCAGCACCTGGTGCAGGCCGTGCAGTTGCTGCCGCAGCTGTTCGTCGCGCAGTTGGCTGGCCAGCAGCCGCGGCGTGCCCTGGCGGCCATCGCTGAGGCTGCGCGCGGCCTGCTCCAGCCACTGCGGCTCGATGGACAGCACGCGGATGCGGTAGCCGCCGTCGCCCTCGCTGGCGCCGTCGTGGATGCTTTCCGGGCTCATCAGCAGGATGTCGCCGCCACCGGCCAGGCAGCGTTCGCCGGCGTGCACGTAGCGCTGGCGACCGTCGAGCATCAGCCCGATGTGGTAGTCCAGGTGAAAGTGCCGGGGAAAGGCGAAACGGTGGTACTCGGCGTCGATGTAGCGCACGCCGGGCAGCCCGCTGCGGTGGTGTTCGATGCGTTCCATGGGCCTACTCTAGCGCCCGGGCGCCGGCAGGTCTTGGATAAAATTGCGCGGCTGGAAGGCGAATCGCGGACGGAGTCCGCTCCTACGGTCCGTCGTGAGGCATGGCGCTTCCCTGTAGGAGCGGACCTTGTCCGCGATAGCCGGACGTATCGGCGCGATTCGCGGATGAGATCCGCTCCTACGCCGCCCCACACGCGCCATTTCCTTGTAGGAGCGCGCCCTGCGCGCGATATCGCGGGCAGGGCCCGCTCCTACAGGTCTTGCGTATCGCCTAGCGCTCCAGCGGCACTATGGCCATGGTCAGCCGCGAGATGCAGCTGGGCTTGCCGTCGTCGCCATGCAGGCGGATTTCCCAGACGTGGGTGGAGCGGCCGAGGTGCACCGCCTTCGCCACCGCCGTCACCCGCCCGCTGCGCAGGCCGCGCAGGTGGTTGGCGTTCACCTCCAGGCCCACGCAGTAGTACTTGCTGGTGTCGATACACAGGTAGCTGGCGGTGGAGCCGACGGTCTCCGCCAGCACCACCGAGGCGCCGCCGTGCAGCAGGCCGTAGGGCTGGTGGGTGCGCGCATCCACCACCATGCTGGCGGTCAGCGAGTCGTCGTCCACCGCCTCGAAGCGGATGTCCAGGACCTCGCCGATGGTCTTCTTCAGGTTGGCGTTGAGCGCCTCCAGGTCAGGCGTAGTGCGCCACTGGCTCATGCATTCACTCCCGGCAGTCAGTCATGCCACTGCACCGCTTCGCGGCGCTCGGCCCATTCGTTGAAACGCGCGCCGTAGGTGGACTCCACCACGTTGCGCTTGATCTTCAGGGTAGGCGTGAGGAAGCCGTTGTCCACGCTCCACACATCCTTCACCAGCACCAGCCCGGCCAGGCGCTCGTGCTTGTCCAGCTCGCCGTTGACCTCCTCCACCAGCTGCCGCAGGCTCTCTTCCAGTTGCGAGCGCGAGCCGTTGGCGGCCTCCTGGCGGCCGACCTCGGACAGCACGCACAACCCCAGCGGCGCCACCAGGCCGTCGCCGACCACGCAGATCTGCTCGATGCGCGAATGCACCGCCAGGCGGTTCTCGATGGGCGCCGGGGCGACGTACTTGCCCTTGCCGGTCTTGAAGATTTCCTTGAGCCGGCCGGTCAGGCGCAGGTTGCTGTCGGCGTCCTGCTCGCCCTTGTCGCCGGTGCGCAGGTAGCCGTCCTCGGTGAGGGTCTCGGCGGTGCGCTCGGGGTCCTTGTAGTAGCCGAGCATGGTCGCACCGCTGCGCACCTGCACCTCGCCCTCGTCGCTGATGCGCACTTCCACCCCGGGGCTGGACTGGCCGATCCAGCCTTCGCGCTGCTTGCCCGGGCGGCACACATGGGAGTAGCCGCAGTTCTCGGTCATGCCGTAGACCTCCAGCACGCTCAGGCCCAGGCGCCTGTACCAGTCGAGCAATGCCGGCGGCACTGGCGCCGCGCCGCACAGGGCGTAGCGCACCGCGTCCAGGCCCAGGCCGGCGAGTACCTTGCGCCCGACCAGGCGGCCGACGATGGGCAGGCGCAGCAGGCGGTCGAGCTTCTGCGCCGGCATCTGCGCGTAGACGCCCATCTGGAACTTGGTCCAGATCCGCGGCACGCCGAAGAACACCGTGGGCCGCGCGCGGCGCATGTCGGCGATGAAGGTGTCCAGGCTGTCGGCGAAGAAGATCGTCTGCCCGGCGTAGATCGAGGCCATCTCCACGAACATCCGCTCGGCCACGTGGCACAGCGGCAGGTAGGACAGCAGGCGGTCCTCCTCGCCGACGCCGAACAGTTGCATGGCGTGGCTGGCGGCGAAGTCGAAGTTGGCGTAGGAATGCATCACGCCCTTGGGCGTGCCCGTGGTGCCGGAGGTATAGATGATGGTGGCGAGGCTGGCGGGATCCGGCAGCGGCACCTCCTGCAGCGGCTCGCAGGCCTGCAGGTCGTCCCAGCTATGGTCGAAGCGCCCTGCCGGATGCAGCGGCAGGGACACGCTGAGCACTTCGGCCGGCAGCCCGGGCGCCATCGCCGGCCAGTCGTCGAGCTTGCCGACGAAGGCAACCGCGGCTTCGGAGTGGCTCAGCACCTGGCGCGCCGATTCGGCGGTGAGGTTCGGGTACAGCGGCACCGAGACGTGCCCGGCCATCCAGATGGCGACGTCGGCGATGATCCAGTGCGCGCAGTTCTTCGAGATGATCGCCACGCGGCTGCCCGGCGGCAGTTGCAGGCTGCGCAGCCAGGCGGCTGCACGCCGCGCCTGGTCACCGGCCTCGCCCCAGGTGAGGCTCTGCACCTGGCCGCCCGGCAACGGCTGGACCAGGTAGCGCTTGTCCGGATGGCGCGCCTCGCGTTGCAGGAATTGCTCGAGCGGAGAACGAATTTCAGTGACCACATGCCCCTCCTTTTTTGTTGTTCTAGAGGTGTAGCGATAGATCAACCAAGCACTTGCTTGGTCGAATATTCCATGCGTCCTACAGACTGGCAAGAAGGGATATGTGAACTTTTGTAGGGAGATGCTTCAGCAGCGCATGGCGCGTCCGACGGCGAACTGCTAAAAGCAGCGGCAGGCCCCTGTGGAAAGCTGCCCATGCCGTTCATCACCGACAGCGCGCTGGCCGAGTTGCCGCTGCTGTTCAACCTGCTCTGCGCCACCCTGTTCGGCGGCCTGATCGGCCTCAACCGCCAGTTGCACCACCGCCCCGCCGGGCTGCGCACCCACGCCCTCACTGCGCTGGCCGCGGCGCTGGCGATCACGGTGATCCAGCAGTTGCAGCCGGCCACCGCGGATGCCGCCAGCCGCGTGGCCCAGGGCGTGCTCACCGGCATCGGTTTCATCGGCGCGGGGGTCATCGTCCACCACGAGCGTCGCTAT
The DNA here is from genome assembly GCF_022760135.1 of Pseudomonas sp. M1. NCBI lineage: Bacteria > Pseudomonadati > Pseudomonadota > Gammaproteobacteria > Pseudomonadales > Pseudomonadaceae > Pseudomonas > Pseudomonas sp. M1. The sequence goes on along the minus strand of NZ_CP094343.1, from coordinate 2,268,218 downwards.
CGCGTCGAGGGGCTGACCACCGCCGCGACCATCTGGGTCTCGTCGATGCTCGGCCTGGCCTGCGGCACCGGGCACGTGCTGACCGCCGCCGTCGGCCTGGCGCTGACCTTGCTGATCCTGGTGCTGGGCAACCGCCTGGAGCAGCGCCTGGCCGGGCGCGGGCCGAACGACGACGTCAGCCTGACGGACGACGACAAGCCGAATTGATGCGCAGAGCAGAAACGCCAAGGCCCCATGCGGGGCCCTGGCGGAACCGTCAACCGCGTCCGGGATGGTAGAGGGAAACCAGGGTCATCAACCCCGCCAGCGGCCCCTCGCCTTCCAGCTCGGCCAGGGAGGCGGTGGCCATCGGCAGCGCCTCGTCGCGGCTGCCGTGCACCAGCAGCCCGCCCAGGGAGCCGAGCAGCGGCTGGTGGCTGACCAGCAGCAGGTTGCGCTCGCTGCGGTTGTCGAGGAAGCGCAGCACGTCGCGCGGGTCGTCGTCCGGCGTCAGCCAGGGCGCGGTGCCCACCGCGCCGTCGAAGCCCAGCGCCTCACGCACCAGTTCGGCGGTCTGCTGGGCGCGCACGTAGGGGCTGGCCAGGATGCCATCCAGCGGGTGGCCGGCCAGGTGCCCGGCGCTCTGCAGCACTTCCTTGCGGCCGTGGGCGGTCAGTTCCCGCTCGGCGTCGCGGCGGGCCTGGGGCTCGGCCTGGCCGTGGCGCAGCAGCCAGATCCTCACAGCTTCGGTTCCTCGTCGCGCACCGGGTGCGGCGCCGGCGGCACGGCATGGGCGGCTTCGCCCTCGGGGGCGCGGGCGGCCGGCCAGTCGGCGAAGGGCCAGGGCTTCTCGTCGCTGTTGAAGGTGCCGAAGCGGCCGATCTGCGCCAGGTACTGGCTGAGGCTGTCGCCGAAGGCCAGCAGGCTGGCGCTGGGCGCGCCGTAGATGATGCGGTAGACCAGCTGCACCACCACCACGGCGCCGAGCAGCATCTGCGCGACGTACCACACCAGGGCGAACAGCAGCATCCAGAGGATGCGCAGGGCCAGGGATTCCTTGTTCATACGGTCGGCCAAACGATCAGCGGACATGGGTATCTCCTCAGAAGCCACTGGTGGGAATGAAGTCGGTGTCGGTCTTCGGCTCGCCGCTCATCAGCGCCTGGATCACCTGGGCCAGGGTGCGCCCGCCGAAGAGGATGGCGTAGAGCCCGGCGACCAGCGGCATGTAGACGCCCAGCTCGTCGGCCTTGGCCTTGAGCACCTTGAGGGTGTTCACCCCTTCGGCGGTCTCGCCCATGCGGGCGACGGCGTCGTCGAGGCTCAGGCCTTCGCCCAGGGCGAAGCCGACCTGATAGTTGCGGCTTTTCGGTGACGAACAGGTGACGATCAGGTCGCCCACCCCGGCCAGGCCGAGGAAGGTCATGGGGTTGGCGCCGAGCTTGACGGCGAAGCGCGTCATCTCCGCCAGGGCGCGGGTGATCAGCATGCCCTTGGTGTTCTCGCCCATGCCCAGGGCCGCGGCCATGCCGGCGATGATGGCGTAGACGTTCTTCAGCGCGCCGCCCAGCTCGACGCCGAAGCGGTCGCCGCTGGCGTAGACGCGGAAGGTGCGGCCGTGCAGCGCTTCCTGCACGCGGCTGCAGAGCGCCTCGTCCTCGCTGGCGACCACGGTGGCGGTCAGTTCGTGCTCGGCGATCTCGCGGGCCAGGTTCGGCCCGGAAATGACCGCGATGCGCGCGGCCGGGGCGATCTCCTCGAGAATCTGGCTCATCAGCTTGAAGCTCTGCGCCTCGATGCCCTTGGTCAGGCTGACCAGCGACTTGCCCGCCAGTTGCCCGGCGAAGGGCTCCAGCACCTTGCGCAGCGCGCTGGAGGGCACGGCGACGAAGATGAGTTCGCAGTCGTTCAGGGTCGCTGCGAGGTCGGTGACCGGCTCGACGTTCTCGTGGATGCGCACGCCCTTGAGGTAGCGCGGGTTCTCGCGCAGGGCGCGGATGCTCGCGGCCTGCTCCTCGTCGCGCATCCATTGGCGCACGCGTTGGCCGTTCTCCGCCAGCAGGTTGGCGAAGGCGGTGCCGAAACTGCCGCCGCCCAGCACAGCGATCGGTTGCTGCTCAGTCATGTCACTTCCATCACGGGCCGCACGCGGGCGGCGATTGGGGCATTATAAGGCGCCACCGCCAGGCGGCCAGTGCACATCGCACGCTGGCAAAGCGCCCCGCCTCGTTTAACATCCGTCCCCGTAGAAAACCGAGAACAGGGCCGTTCCGTGCACACCACGCACCATCGCCAGAATCGACCAGCCGCCGGAGAGGCACGATGACTCCGCGCAAGGGCTGGAACATCCAGAACCGCATGCTCGCCATCAGCCTCGGCCCCGCGCTGCTGCTGACCCTGCTGCTGACCGGCTACTTCACCTATTCGCGCCTGCAGGACCTGCGCCAGGAGCTCAACCACACCGGCCAGCTCATCGCCAACCAGCTCGCTCCGGCAGCGGAGTATGGCGTGCTTTCGGGCAACCTGCCGGTGCTGCAGAGCCTGCTGCGCACCACCCTGGGCACGCCGCACGTGCGCTTCATCGAGGTGCGCAACCGCAATGACGAGATCCTCGTCTACGCCGAGCAGCCGCCCAGCGACAACGGCCAGGTCGCGCCCAAGATCGAGGTGTTCCACGCCGCCATCCAGCGCGAGCACGTCGCCCCCGAGGTGCCGGGCGACGCCGCCACGCTGCGCCACACACCGGGCCGCCAGGACCAGCCGGCCAGCGACGCCGACTACCTGGGCCGCGTGGTGGTGGGCATGGCCAACGACGCCTTCAGCGAACGCCAGCAGGAAATCCTCTTCAAGGCCAGCCTGCTGGCCTTCTTCGCCCTGCTGCTGACGCTGCTGCTGGCCCGCCGCCTGGCGCAGCGCCTGGCGGCGCCGATCAGCACCATGGCCAATGCGGTGCAGGCGATCCAGACCGGCGACTACCAGACCAGCCTGCCGGTGCTGGACAATGGCGAGGTCGGCGACCTCGCACGGCACATCAACAACCTGGCGCGCGGCCTGCAGCAGGCCAGCAAGGAACAGGAGCGCACCATCGCCCAACTGGTGGCGGCCCGCGAGGAGGCCGAGCAGGCCAACCGCAGCAAGTCGGACTTCCTGGCGATGATGAGCCATGAGCTGCGCACGCCGATGAACGGTGTGCTGGGCATGCTGCAACTGCTCGAGACCACCGAACTCAACCACGAGCAGGCCGAATACACGGCGCTGGCCACCGAGTCCACCGAGCACCTGCTCAAGGTCATCAACGACATCCTCGACTTCTCGCGCATCGAGCGCGGCGCCCTGGAACTGGAGCGCATCCCCTTCAACGTGCTGGAGCTGATCCAGGGCTCGCTGCTGGCTTTCCAGCACAGCGCCCAGCAGCGCGGCCTGACGCTGCGCATGGACGTCCAGCCCGGTCTGGAGCACCTGGAGGTACGGGGCGATCCGACGCGCCTGCGGCAGATCCTGGTCAACCTGCTGGGCAACGCGCTGAAATTCACCGAGGAAGGCGCCATCCGTCTGGAAGTCCGCTGGCAGGCCCTGGACGATGAAGTGCTGTGGCTGACCTGCGCGGTCAACGACAGCGGCATCGGCATCTCCCCGGAACGCCTGGAGCACATGTTCGAGGCCTTCAAGCAGGCCGACTCGTCCACCTCGCGGCGCTACGGCGGCACCGGCCTGGGCCTGGCCATCGCCCGCACCCTGGCCGAGCGCATGGGCGGCACCCTGCAGGCATCCAGCGAGGAAGGCCTGGGCTCGACTTTCACCCTGGAGATTCCCCTGCCCTTCCAGGCGCGCAGCCTGGGCGCGGCCGAACGCGCCCTGCGCGCTTCGGAGCAGGCCACCGGCCAGTGGGTGCTGCTGGTGGAGGACAACCCGGTGAATCAAACGGTCATAGAAGCCATGTTGCGCAGCCTCGGCTATCGCGTCACTCTGGTCGGCGATGGCGCGCAGGCGGTGCGCACGGCAGAACGCAACGAATTCGATGCCATCCTCATGGATTGCCGCCTGCCGCTGCTCAACGGCTACGAGGCCACGCGACAGATTCGCGCACTCCCCGGACGCCAGCAGGTGCCGATCATCGCCCTGACGGCCAATGCCCTGCAGGGCGATCGCGAGCTGTGCCTGGAGTCGGGCATGGACGATTACCTGGCCAAGCCGTTCAAACGCGCCGATCTACAGAAAATTCTGCAGCGCTGGTTGACCTCCGGCCGTTGATCCGCGGGGCCTGTTCGCCCAAACTCGTGGGCCTGCGAGGCTGATCGGCAAAATGCACGCCCAGCTGGAGCAACGAGGCATCGAAAGAAAGTGAACAACCGTTCGCCCGGTGCTGTGACTTTAACCATCAGGCAATAGTCTATGACTAGGCTGCCGCAGGACGCCGCTACAAGAATGAGGCGCGCGGAGCCGCAGGACGACCGATTTCGCCCTGCCGTTCAGGATTTTTGAGGAGCTCGCATGACCAAACAACACGCCTTCACCCGAGAAGACCTGCTGCGCTGCAGCCGCGGCGAGCTCTTCGGCCCGGGTAATGCGCAACTGCCCGCCCCGAACATGCTGATGATCGACCGCATCACCCACATCAGCGACGTTGGCGGCAAGTATGGCAAGGGCGAACTGGTCGCCGAGCTGGACATCAACCCCGACCTCTGGTTCTTCGCCTGCCACTTCGAAGGCGACCCGGTGATGCCGGGCTGCCTGGGCCTGGACGCCATGTGGCAGCTGGTCGGCTTCTACCTCGGCTGGCAGGGCAACCCTGGCCGCGGCCGCGCCCTGGGTTCGGGCGAGGTGAAATTCTTCGGCCAGGTCCTGCCGACCGCCAAGAAAGTCACCTACAACATCCACATCAAGCGCACCATCAACCGTTCGCTGGTCCTGGCCATCGCCGATGGCAGCGTCAGCGTCGATGGCCGCGAAATCTACAGCGCCGAAGGCCTCCGCGTCGGCCTGTTCACCTCCACTGACAGCTTCTAAGGGTAATCCGCATGCGTCGCGTCGTGATCACCGGCCTGGGCATCGTATCCTGCCTGGGCAATGACAAAGACACCGTCTCCGCCAACCTGCGCGCCGGCCGTGCCGGTATCCGCCACAACCAGTCGTACGTCGACATGGGGCTGCGCAGCCACGTCTCCGGCTCGGTGAACCTCAACCTCGAAGAGCTGATCGACCGCAAGGTGTTCCGCTTCATGGGCGACGCCGCGGCCTATGCCTACCTGGCGATGGAACAGGCGATCAAGGACTCCGGCCTGACCGAAGAGCAGATCTCCAACCCGCGCACCGGCCTGATCGCCGGCTCCGGCGGCGCTTCCACCCTGAACCAGATGGAAGCCATCGACACCCTGCGCGAAAAGGGCGTCAAGCGCATCGGCCCATACCGCGTCACCCGCACCATGGGCAGCACCGTTTCCGCCTGCCTGGCCACCCCCTTCCAGATCAAGGGCGTGAACTACTCCATCTCCTCGGCCTGCGCCACCAGCGCGCATTGCATCGGCAATGCCATGGAACAGATCATGATGGGCAAGCAGGACGTGGTCTTCGCCGGCGGCGGTGAAGAAGAGCACTGGAGCCAGAGCTGCCTGTTCGACGCCATGGGCGCCCTCTCCACCCAGTACAACGACACTCCGGAAAAGGCCTCCCGCGCCTACGACGCCAAGCGCGACGGCTTCGTCATCGCCGGCGGTGGCGGCATGGTGGTGGTCGAGGAACTGGAGCATGCGCTCAAGCGCGGCGCCAAGATCTACGCCGAGATCATCGGCTACGGCGCCACCTCCGACGGCTACGACATGGTCGCCCCGAGCGGCGAAGGCGCCATCCGCTGCATGCAGCAGGCGCTGTCCACCGTCGACACCCCGATCGATTACCTGAACACCCACGGCACCTCCACCCCGGTGGGCGACGTGGCGGAAATCCGCGGCATCCGCGAAGTCTTCGGCGACAAGGCCCCGGCCATCAGCTCCACCAAGAGCCTGTCCGGCCACTCCCTGGGCGCCGCCGGCGTGCACGAGGCGATCTACTGCCTGCTGATGATGCAGGGCAACTTCATCGCCGGCTCCGCCAACATCGACGAGCTGGACCCGGAAGTCGCCGACATGCCGATCCTGCGCGAGACCCGCGAGAACGCCAAGCTCGACACCGTGATGAGCAACAGCTTCGGCTTCGGCGGCACCAACGCCACCCTGGTGCTGCGCCGCTTCAACGGCTGATCGTTAGCTCGGTACGGAAAAGGCGCCCTTCGGGGCGCTTTTTTGTTGCCTGTGTTTCTTGGCCGCCGGAGGCCCGCTCACGCAGGTCACATAGCCATCCGCCGATGGCCCTGGCGCGGGAGCTGACGGCCTGCTGGCCGGATCGCGGATGAATCCGCTCCTACGGGATGCAGCCCCGTAGGATGGCGTTGAGCGAAGCGATACCCATCAGCGCCGTGGCCTTCACGGGCCCTGCCCGCGATTTCGCGCGCAGGGCGCGCTCCTACAGGGGAATGGCGCAGGTGGGGCGGCGTAGGAGCGGATCTCATCCGCGAATCGCGCCGGGACCGCCGGCTATCGCGGACAAGGTCCGCTCCTACGGGTGCAGGACGTACCCTCGTAGGATGGCGTTGAGCGAAGCGATGCCCATCAGCGCCATGGCCTTCACGGGCCCTGCCCGCGATTCGCGCGCAGGGCGCGCTCCTACAGGGGGAATGGCGCAGGTGGGGCAGCGTAGGATGGTGGCATCGGCGGGACGCGTAGGATGGCGTTGAGCGAAGCGATACCCATCGCCATGACCATGCCTCACGTGTAGGAGCGGGCCCTGCCCGCGATTCGCGCGCAGGGCGCGCTCCTACAAGGGGAATGCAATGGCGTGGATGGGATCACCCCGGCTTTCCGCGCGCCAAAGCAAAACCCCCGACCAGCCAGGCTGATCAGGGGTTTTGGGATAGGTGCTTGACGATGACCTACTCTCACATGGGGAAACCCCACACTACCATCGGCGATGCGTCGTTTCACTGCTGAGTTCGGGATGGGATCAGGTGGTTCCAACGCTCTATGGTCGTCAAGCAATTCTTTCGGATGCTCGTGGCTTTCGCGCACGCTCACCCTGATTCGGGTATGTGACAGGTCTTCTTTGCGGTTCTCACGAACTTTCGGTTCGTCGACTTCACCGTCTAACACACAAATTGTTTGGGTGTTATATGGTCAAGCCTCACGGGCAATTAGTATCGGTTAGCTCAACGCCTCACAGCGCTTACACACCCGACCTATCAACGTCGTAGTCTTCGACGGCCCTTCAGGGGAATCAAGTTCCCAGTGAGATCTCATCTTGAGGCTAGTTTCCCGCTTAGATGCTTTCAGCGGTTATCTATTCCGAACATAGCTACCCGGCAGTGCCACTGGCGTGACAACCGGAACACCAGAGGTTCGTCCACTCCGGTCCTCTCGTACTAGGAGCAGCCCCTCTCAAATCTCAAACGTCCACGGCAGATAGGGACCGAACTGTCTCACGACGTTCTAAACCCAGCTCGCGTACCACTTTAAATGGCGAACAGCCATACCCTTGGGACCGGCTTCAGCCCCAGGATGTGATGAGCCGACATCGAGGTGCCAAACACCGCCGTCGATATGAACTCTTGGGCGGTATCAGCCTGTTATCCCCGGAGTACCTTTTATCCGTTGAGCGATGGCCCTTCCATACAGAACCACCGGATCACTAAGACCTACTTTCGTACCTGCTCGACGTGTCTGTCTCGCAGTCAAGCGCGCTTTTGCCTTTATACTCTGCGACCGATTTCCGACCGGTCTGAGCGCACCTTCGTACTCCTCCGTTACTCTTTAGGAGGAGACCGCCCCAGTCAAACTGCCCACCATACACTGTCCTCGATCCGGATCACGGACCAGAGTTAGAACCTCAAGCATGCCAGGGTGGTATTTCAAGGTTGGCTCCACGCGAACTGGCGTCCACGCTTCAAAGCCTCCCACCTATCCTACACAAGCAGGCTCAAAGTCCAGTGCAAAGCTACAGTAAAGGTTCACGGGGTCTTTCCGTCTAGCCGCGGATACACTGCATCTTCACAGCGATTTCAATTTCACTGAGTCTCGGGTGGAGACAGCGCCGCCATCGTTACGCCATTCGTGCAGGTCGGAACTTACCCGACAAGGAATTTCGCTACCTTAGGACCGTTATAGTTACGGCCGCCGTTTACCGGGGCTTCGATCAAGAGCTTCGCTTTCGCTAACCCCATCAATTAACCTTCCGGCACCGGGCAGGCGTCACACCCTATACGTCCACTTTCGTGTTTGCAGAGTGCTGTGTTTTTAATAAACAGTCGCAGCGGCCTGGTATCTTCGACCGGCGTGGGCTTACGCAGTAAATACTTCACCCTCACCGGCGCACCTTCTCCCGAAGTTACGGTGCCATTTTGCCTAGTTCCTTCACCCGAGTTCTCTCAAGCGCCTTGGTATTCTCTACCCGACCACCTGTGTCGGTTTCGGGTACGGTTCCTAGTTACCTGAAGCTTAGAAGCTTTTCCTGGAAGCATGGCATCAACCACTTCGCTCTCTAAAAGAAAGCTCGTCATCAGCTCTCGGCCTTGAACACCCGGATTTGCCTAAGTGCCCAGCCTACAACCTTAAACTTGGACAACCAACGCCAAGCTGGCCTAGCCTTCTCCGTCCCTCCATCGCAGTAACTAGAAGTACAGGAATATTAACCTGTTTCCCATCGACTACGCATTTCTGCCTCGCCTTAGGGGCCGACTAACCCTGCGTCGATTAACGTTGCGCAGGAACCCTTGGTCTTTCGGCGTGGGAGTTTTTCACTCCCATTGTCGTTACTCATGTCAGCATTCGCACTTCTGATACCTCCAGCAAGCTTCTCAACTCACCTTCACAGGCTTACAGAACGCTCCTCTACCGCACATCTTGCGATGCACCCGTAGCTTCGGTGTGTGGTTTGAGCCCCGTTACATCTTCCGCGCAGGCCGACTCGACTAGTGAGCTATTACGCTTTCTTTAAAGGGTGGCTGCTTCTAAGCCAACCTCCTAGCTGTCTAAGCCTTCCCACATCGTTTACCACTTAACCACAACTTTGGGACCTTAGCTGACGGTCTGGGTTGTTTCCCTTTTCACGACGGACGTTAGCACCCGCCGTGTGTCTCCCACGCTGACACTTCCAGGTATTCGGAGTTTGCATCGGTTTGGTAAGTCGGGATGACCCCCTAGCCGAAACAGTGCTCTACCCCCTGGAGTGATACGTGAGGCGCTACCTAAATAGCTTTCGAGGAGAACCAGCTATCTCCGAGCTTGATTAGCCTTTCACTCCGATCCACAAGTCATCCCCTACCTTTTCAACGGGAGTGGGTTCGGTCCTCCAGTCAGTGTTACCTAACCTTCAACCTGCTCATGGATAGATCGCCCGGTTTCGGGTCTATACCCAGCGACTAAACGCCCTATTAAGACTCGCTTTCGCTACGCCTCCCCTATTCGGTTAAGCTCGCCACTGAATATAAGTCGCTGACCCATTATACAAAAGGTACGCAGTCACCCAACAAAGTGGGCTCCCACTGCTTGTACGCATACGGTTTCAGGTTCTATTTCACTCCCCTCTCCGGGGTTCTTTTCGCCTTTCCCTCACGGTACTGGTTCACTATCGGTCAGTCAGTAGTATTTAGCCTTGGAGGATGGTCCCCCCATGTTCAGACAACGTTTCACGTGCGCCGTCCTACTCGATTTCACTTCCTAGAACCTTTCACATACGGGGCTATCACCCACTATGGCCGCACTTTCCAGAGCGTTCTGTTAGATTCTAAGAAGCTTAAGGGCTAGTCCCCGTTCGCTCGCCACTACTAAGGGAATCTCGGTTGATTTCTGTTCCTCAGGGTACTTAGATGTTTCAGTTCCCCTGGTTCGCCTCACACACCTATGGATTCAGTGTGTGATAACCAGCTTGTGCTGGCTGGGTTTCCCCATTCAGAGATCTCCGGATCAAAGTCTGTTTGCCGACTCCCCGAAGCTTATCGCAGGCTACCACGTCTTTCATCGCCTCTGACTGCCAAGGCATCCACCGTATGCGCTTCTTCACTTGACCATATAACCCCAAGCAATCTGGTCATACGTCTCGAACGTGAAGACGACATTCGCCGAAAATTCGCGCTTGAACTCGCAAATTTTACCTTGACTTGAACAATCCCCAGTGAAAGAGATCATTCAGTCTACTTCTATCACATACCCAAATTTTTAAAGAACGGTTCCGGTACAAAGACCAGACAGCAAGGTTCGTTCTATCGAACATTCCTGTCTGAGCTTTACGACGATTACGGAAGATGGTGGAGCCAAGGAGGATCGAACTCCTGACCTCCTGCGTGCAAAGCAGGCGCTCTCCCAGCTGAGCTATGGCCCCCTAATTTCCAACGATTGGTGGGTCTGGGCAGATTCGAACTGCCGACCTCACCCTTATCAGGGGTGCGCTCTAACCGACTGAGCTACAGACCCATATAGGGTTGCCTAACCGTCGCTTACCAGTGAATCAAGCAATTCGTGTGGGAGCTTATGAGAAAGCCGGGATCTTCGATTAAGGAGGTGATCCAGCCGCAGGTTCCCCTACGGCTACCTTGTTACGACTTCACCCCAGTCATGAATCACTCCGTGGTAACCGTCCCCCTTGCGGTTAGACTAGCTACTTCTGGAGCAACCCACTCCCATGGTGTGACGGGCGGTGTGTACAAGGCCCGGGAACGTATTCACCGTGACATTCTGATTCACGATTACTAGCGATTCCGACTTCACGCAGTCGAGTTGCAGACTGCGATCCGGACTACGATCGGTTTTCTGGGATTAGCTCCACCTCGCGGCTTGGCAACCCTCTGTACCGACCATTGTAGCACGTGTGTAGCCCTGGCCGTAAGGGCCATGATGACTTGACGTCATCCCCACCTTCCTCCGGTTTGTCACCGGCAGTCTCCTTAGAGTGCCCACCTTAACGTGCTGGTAACTAAGGACAAGGGTTGCGCTCGTTACGGGACTTAACCCAACATCTCACGACACGAGCTGACGACAGCCATGCAGCACCTGTGTTCCGATTCCCGAAGGCACTCCCGCATCTCTGCAGGATTCCGGACATGTCAAGGCCAGGTAAGGTTCTTCGCGTTGCTTCGAATTAAACCACATGCTCCACCGCTTGTGCGGGCCCCCGTCAATTCATTTGAGTTTTAACCTTGCGGCCGTACTCCCCAGGCGGTCGACTTATCGCGTTAGCTGCGCCACTAAGATCTCAAGGATCCCAACGGCTAGTCGACATCGTTTACGGCGTGGACTACCAGGGTATCTAATCCTGTTTGCTCCCCACGCTTTCGCACCTCAGTGTCAGTATCAGTCCAGGTGGTCGCCTTCGCCACTGGTGTTCCTTCCTATATCTACGCATTTCACCGCTACACAGGAAATTCCACCACCCTCTACCGTACTCTAGTCAGGCAGTTATGGATGCAGTTCCCAGGTTGAGCCCGGGGATTTCACATCCATCTTACCAAACCACCTACGCGCGCTTTACGCCCAGTAATTCCGATTAACGCTTGCACCCTTCGTATTACCGCGGCTGCTGGCACGAAGTTAGCCGGTGCTTATTCTGTTGGTAACGTCAAAACAGCAAGGTATTAACTTACTGCCCTTCCTCCCAACTTAAAGTGCTTTACAATCCGAAGACCTTCTTCACACACGCGGCATGGCTGGATCAGGCTTTCGCCCATTGTCCAATATTCCCCACTGCTGCCTCCCGTAGGAGTCTGGACCGTGTCTCAGTTCCAGTGTGACTGATCATCCTCTCAGACCAGTTACGGATCGTCGCCTAGGTGAGCCATTACCCCACCTACTAGCTAATCCGACCTAGGCTCATCTGATAGCGTGAGGTCCGAAGATCCCCCACTTTCTCCCGTAGGACGTATGCGGTATTAGCGCTCCTTTCGGAACGTTGTCCCCCACTACCAGGCAGATTCCTAGGCATTACTCACCCGTCCGCCGCTGAATCCAGGAGCAAGCTCCCTTCATCCGCTCGACTTGCATGTGTTAGGCCTGCCGCCAGCGTTCAATCTGAGCCATGATCAAACTCTTCAGTTCAATACTGATCGGGTTTTGAGAAAACCCTAAACTTGGCTCAGCAATCGCAAAAAACTCTCGAATTCACGAGTGTTACTTGTGATGCTGATAATCTTGCGATCACCAGCCTTAGCTCACAAGCACCCACACGAATTGCTTGATTCAACTTGTTAAAGAGCAGTTGGTTAAGGCTTTCGTCTCAACCGAGGCCGCGCATTCTACGCCAACCTCTTATTTCGTCAAGCGTTATTTTCAGAATTTTTCGTTCCTACTCAACCGCTTGCGCTTTCGATCGGCCGGAGCTTCTCGTCAGCGGGAGGCGCATTCTACAGCGATCAAACTCGCTGTCAAGCACCTCGGCGATCTTCCTTTTGGCTCGCCGCCGGAGCAGCTGTCGAACCCAAAGGCGACAAGTGAATCACCGGCCTGATCACCACTCTCAACCTCGAACCTGCTTAAGTGCTTGATTTTCAAGCTCTTTCAGCGCTTCGTCGCTGGGAGTGGTGCGCATTATAGGGAGTTAAAACCCCCCGTCAACGACTTTTTGAATCTTTTATTTCAGCGGCACTCTTTCCTGCAGCAGCGAGACCAGCGAGTCGAAGTCGTTCATCTGATAGAGCGGCAGGTACAGCTTCCTGACCGCGCCCCTCACCTGCCCTGCTGAGCCCATGTCGCCGCTGACCACCTTCCGCTTATAGGCAACCTGCTCGTCCTGGTGCCGGTACACGTCTTCCGCCGACATCCAGAACACGCCCTTCACGCAAGGCAGGCCGTACCAATAGACGTAGGCGCACTTGTGCGCTCCCGGGCCGTTGACCACGAGCTCGCGCTGGGCGTTCAACTTGCCGGCGACGTCCAGCGTCATCGAGTGGGAATAACACTCGTAGGCCGGATTGACCTTCTGTGAGATCCGCAGGAACGGCCGGAAGATGACCTTGAACTCCATCAGCAGCAGAACTTCGCCGGTCTGCACATGCCGTACCTGGAAATCCGGCATGTGCAATTCCTGCCGGTCGGCCCGTTCGATCACGAGCCCCGGAACGAGGGTATCCAGGACTTGCTGGAAGTAGGCCTCGAACACCGACTCCAGTTCATTGCCCAGGTCGATGTCCGGGTTCTTGTCTATCTGCTTGAGCGTGGAGAGATGAAACTTCTCGCATTCCCGGCAAACCGCATCGCCAGGCCTTTTCAGCGCAGGAGCGCCCTGAGCCTGATCGAGATACATCGTCTGGTAGTAGTGCCGCGACTCCTGCTGCCAGGCGAGCAGTCTGGAGTGCCCCGCCGGGACTCGGGCGACCAGCCCCGGCGGCAACGACTCCAGCAGGTTCTGGTACAGGTTGCAGGCCTTCCATGGATTCGACATGCGAACATCTACTCCCTACAATCGACGCCCTTCAATCATGCTACACGAAGAGATCGCACGTTCTTCATGATCAAGCTGCTCAATACCTACGAAGACCGCGACGAGGCGGAAGCCGCCGCCGAGAAGCTGACCGGCCCCAAGCGCCTGGCCAGCGAGCGCGACGACACCACCACCATCTACAATCTCTTCGGCGCGCCGACCTGGGGCAACTTCCTCCGCCTGGGCATGTACAACCTGGAGGAACTCAAGAGCCTGCTGGCCAACCGGGAAGGCTGGGATGGCGCGCAGCAGGCGCGCCATGCGGAAATCGCCCGGACCCTGGCCATCGTGGCCAAGAACTACGAGATCGAAGTTCCCGCCCACTGGCTGTAGCCCCCGGCTACAGCCAGCAGCGCCCTACCCTATCCTCGCGAACATCTTCTCCAGATAGCTGCCGGCACCATCCTCCATGAAGAGGATGTGGCGGTCCTCCAGCTCCGCTTTCGGGCAATGCTCCGCGACGTTCAGCAACTCCGCATAGGGCGTCGGCGACAGCACGAAGGCGTTGAGCACGAGCGCCTGCTCGCCCGGCTTGGCCAACGTGGCCTGGATCGTCTTGACCTCCTTGTACAGGCCCAGCTTCGGGTGCCCCAGGTCCAGGTTGCGCAGGCCCTTGGGGTCCACGAAGGTCAGCCACTGCTGCCCCGTCGCCTCGTCCACCAGCCAGAGCAGGAAATCGGGATAGAAGTTGCCCGCGGTGGCGAAGCCCAGGCCCTTGTCCTGGGTGGCGGCGTTGCGCAGCAGGTATAGGCTGCGCGAGCCGATGGCCTGCCTGCCGGCGGGCGAGCCGTGGAAAGCCTCCAGGTCCCTGACGAAATCCCACTCGCTGGGCGCGTCGAACGCCAGCGGGCGCAGCTTGAAGGGAACGGCGTCCTTGTCGTCCAGCGACAGCAGCGGGTAGTACAGGTGACGATCGAAGCTGATGGCCACCATGTGCGGCGCGCTCCATTGGCCGGCCTGGTCGATCCGCCCTTCCGCCACCAGCGCCTTCAGCTCCTCCAGCTTGCGGAAATACTCCAGGCCCTGCTCGCTGCCCTCGATCTCGAAGCGGTAGCCCTTGAGCATCGAGCCGTGCCCCGCATCCAGCTGGACCACGTCGTAGAACTGGCCTTCGTAGCCGCTCTTCAGGGCCTTGTAGAAGCGCTCGGTGTAGTCGACCAGCAGGCGGACCAGTATGTCTTCCTGCTTGCGGACGTCGGCATAGCCGGTGATCGCCAGCTCGCTGGCCGGGATCAGCAGCGTGTACCAGTCGGCCGGCCCCTGGCAGAAGTCCATCAGCTTCTGCCGGTCCAGGCGCAGGTTGCTCCAGCCCCGCTGCAGCTTGCAGTCCTGCAGTTCGACATAGATGCGGTCCCAGTCGAACAGGCCGAACAGCGCCGGGTTGAGCTTGGCGCGGTTGCGCGCCTGCGCCACGGAGCCCGCCGCCTTCGTGGTGCTCAGCGCCTCGATGCGCGGATACAGGTCCAGCGTCACATGGGGCAGCTTGACCTTGCCGGCGAACGCCGCGGGCACTTCGTACAGCCAGGGGAAATGGGTGCGCTTGAAGCCCTTCTGCTGGTTGTCCTTGTAGCCGTCCTTGAGCGCCAGGGTCCTCAGCTTGCCTTGCGGCAGGTTCGCCCGGGTGGGGAGCTCCAGCTCGATCAGCTCGTCGCTGGGGGTGATCCCCTCTTCCTTCAGGTAGTCCTTGAAGGCCGCGATGTAGTTGGCGCGCACGCCGAAGATGTTCAGGGTTTCCAGCTTGTCCAGGTGCAGGCCCTTGGGGCGCTCCTGGGGGCTGGTGCGCTTGAGCGAGAAGCCCTCGCCCTTCAGCCGCACGCCGCGACCGAACAGCTGGATGATCTGCGAACCCTCGCCCTGCCCCATGTTGAGCAGGCCCATGGTGGAAACCCGCCAGCTGCTCCAGCCCTCGGTGAATTTGCGCGAACCGATCAGCACGTTCAGCCGGCTGTCCTTGTGGTTCAGGGTGCCGAAGAGCGCGCCGCTGAAGTCGTCCGCCTCGCTGTCGAAGGCCGCGCAGCTCTCGGCCTGGCGGAAGAAGGCGGAGTCGTCGCCGATGTTGATCAGCGCGAAGGGCTCGCCATCGCCCACCCGCAGGGCCAGTTCGCCCTTGCTGCTGCGGATGTTGACCAGCTTCAGGCGCTGGCGGGCCGGGGCGTTGAACACCCGCTGGAGGATATCGGCGTACAGCTCGTCGATCCTGTCGCCATAGCCCAGCAGCGGCGCGAAGCGCCCCTGGAAGATGTTGTTGCCCTTGGCGTCCACCAGCTGTGCCTTGTCGTTGACCAGGTCCGCCAGCCAGGCCTTGATCTGCGCCTCGCGGTTGAGGAACTCGGCGAGGAAGGTCACCACCTCGAGAATGTCGGAGTCTTCGTCCGCCACCTTGTTGCCGACGAACACCCAGAGCGGTTTCTCGATGTTGAAGTCCTGCAGCTGCTCGCGATGACGGCTCCACAGCCAGGTCTGCTGGTAGAAGGCCAGCAGGCAGGCGGCGAAATATTTGTACGCGTTGTCGCCCTCGGCGTAGGCCTCGCCGTTCATGTTGAGGATCAGCGAGTCCTTGCCGTAGCCATCCTCGTAGAAGAATTTGTACGAGTAGTCGAAGAGGATGCACTTGGCGTAGACCTCGCGGGTCGCGGTGATGCGCGCCTGGCGCAGCTCTTCCGCGGTCAGCGCCAACTGCGCCAACTGGTCCTCGTCCAGCTTCTTCAGGCTGGCGGTCTGGAACAGCATCTTCGCGCGCTTCTTCTTCAGCTCTTCCTCAGCCGCGTCGACGGTCAGCCCCTTGGCCACCGCCTGGCCGAAGGTGGCCGAATACTCGAAGGCGAAGCCGCCGCGCACCAGGGCGTCGCGCCGGCTCATCCAGGCCCCCGCGGCAGTCCCGGTGCCGCGGTGGCCTTCGTCCACCAGCACCAGGTTGTTGCCTTCGAAGGCCTCCACCGCCACGGTCTTGTCGCCCATCTCGTCGCCGAGCTTGTTGATGTCGATGATCTCGATGGTGCCGCGCGGCGGCGTCTGGCTCTTGTTGAAGTACTGGGCGAAGCCGAAGCCGGACAGGTACAGCTCTTCCAGGTGCTGGCGCGACAGGCCTTCGTTGGGTGTCAACAGGATGACCTTGCTCGGGTAGCGGTCGCCATTGCCGGCCTGGAAGTAGTGCAGGTACTGCAGGATGTTGACGTGCAGCAGCAGCGTCTTGCCGCTGCCGGTGGCGTTCCAGAAGGCGATCTTGTTCAGGTCGTCGGCGTCGAAGTCGCGGAACGGATCGGCGCCGGCCTCCCCGCGGTAGGCCGCCAGGGTTTCGTTCAGGCCATCTAGCAGCGCTTCGCGGCGATTGAAGTACCAGTCCAGGTAGATTTCGCTGAACAGCAGCGACAGGTACTGGAAGTACTTCATCTGCAGTTCGTGGCCTTCGCGCTTGTTACGCTGGGCGGTGATGCGCCGCCAGTGCTCGACTATGTTCAGGTCGTAGCGGCGCAGCTCCGCCTCGCTGGTGCGTTGCGGTTCGAAGAAGTTGCCGGCCAGCTCGTGGAAGAACAGCGTCTGGCCGTCATCGTCGATGCCCTCGTGGCGGTCATCGCCCAGGCGCAGCTTCAGCGCCCCCAGGCTGCCGCCCTTGAAGAAGCCCAGCATCCAGCGGTTGAGCACCAGTTCCTGGTGGAAGCTCCGCTTGCCGGCCGCGCCCCGTGGTGCTCGCGCCATCAGAGCGCCTCCACGGCGAACATGCGTTCGAGGAATTCCGGCTCGATCTGGCGCAGCTTGAGCTCGCGGGTGGCGCCGCCCTGCGCCGCGGTCTGGGTGAGCACCGAGGGAATGTTGTGGTCGCCGTTGAGGTAGATGACGTCGAAGCGGCTGTTCGCCGGGTCGATCGCCAGCTCCTCGCAGAGCCGGCTGATGCCCTCGTAGTCGAGGACCTCGCAGTCACGCCAGAGCACCAGGCAGCTTTCCCCGCCCGGCAGCGTGCCGGTGACCTTGACGAAGCCGCGCTCCAGCTGCGCATCCACCTGGCCGACGCGCAGGCCGAGGAGATAGTTGAAGGTCTCGACCAGGTCCACCGGGCGCCGCTCGAAGGCGCCGGCGGAGTCCACCGCGATGTCCATGGCGTAGTCGAACGGCTTGCGGAAATCGCCGATCGACAGCAACGAGGCGCGGCTCTCCACGTTCAGCATGTAGCGCAGCAGGTAGTCGTCCCGCGCGTGGTCCGGGAGGAAGCCGAACAGGTCGCCCACCGCCGGCGGCCGGGCCAGTTGGATGTTGTTCAGGGCGTCCTCGTAGCTCTCCAGCTTGAGCACCTTGAAGCAGCCGGACAGGCCGGTCTGCGGCGCCGTGGGCTCGCCATCCTTCCATTGCGCGGAGTAGATGGCCTTGATCGCCCGCGGCTTGGTCACGGTTTCGAAGTACTCGCCCTGCTCCACCAGGATGAAGCCGAGCTTGGGCTCCAGGCCGGCGGCCTGGGCCTCGCGCCGCAGCTCGATCACCGCATGGGCGGTGGTGCCGCTGCCGCCGAAGTAGTCGAGCACCAGGGCCTGCTCGTCGGCCTGGACCGCCAGGGAGATGCACTTCTTCACCAGGTGGATCGATTTCGGGAAGTCGAAGCGCTTCTCGCCGAGCATGTCGATGAGCAGGCTGTTACCGTACTTGCCGGCATCGAACTCGCCGCCGCTCCAGACGGTCTTGGGCACGGTCTGTTCATGGGTGACGAACAGGTCCCAGTCGTCGCCGACCTTGAGCGCCGCGACGCGCTCCAGGTTCTGGCGGATGGAGTCGAGGCCGAAGTTCCAGCGCCGTTCGACGCCGTCCTGGTCGATCGGCCACACCTCGACGCGCCCATCGGCCAGCAGGACGTTCTTGCCGGCGGGGTGGAAATCGTCGTCCGGCACCGTGCCGACGTCGACCACGCGGCCGTCCACCACGTAGATCGGGTAGAACGACGGCCGCCGGTCGATGCGCCGGGAGTTCTCGCCCCAGCGCCGCATCTTGCGCGGGGTGCCGTTCTCTTCCAGGGTCCTGGCGATGCTCGACAGCCCGTCGCGGGTGAGGAACAGCGCGTACTCGTGGGTACGGTTGAAGTTGCGGGTGATCGAGCCCTTGGGGTTGTGCACCACGGTGACCCGCGACAGCGTGTGCTCCGGCGCCACCTGCTCCATCACCTTGGACAGGTTGACCATCTCGGAATCGTCGATCGCCACCGTCTTCACGCCGTCGAAGCGCAGCAGGCTCATGCCCTTGATCAGGCGGTCCTGCATCAGGCTCATCCAGGACGAGTGCTTGTACTCGTTCTTGTAGAGGATGGGCGTGGAGTTGGTGTTGTAGGGCGGGTCTATATAGATGTACTTGACCTGCTCGCGGTAGCGCTCCTGCAGGAAGCTCAGGGCCTGGAAGTTGTCGCTGTGGACGAAGGTGCCGTTGACGCTGCCGTCCAGGTCGGCGATGGAAGCCAGCAGCCGCGCCTTGAAGGCGGCGTCGTAGAGGCTGGTGTCGAGCATCCGGAAGGGGGCGTTGCGCAGGTCCTGCTCGGTGCCGTTCGCCGCGCCCGTCCAGAGCCCCAGCTGGCGCCACTGCTCCCATTGCCGGGGGTTGGCGACGATGGCTGGGTACAGCGCTTCCGGCACCCGGTCCAGGGTGATGCAGTAATGGCTGGAGACCACGAACTTCTTCTTCAGCCAGAGCTTCTTCTGGAACTCCTCCAGTTGCGCCAGGAAGTCGATCAGCTCCCGGGCGATGGCCCGCAGGCACTGCGTCATGCGCAGGCTCTTGTCGATGTCGGCGATGGCCGTGGCGTTCTGCAGGTCGTCCAGGTGCAGGACTTCGTTCTTGATGTAGAAGTCCAGCTCGCCGCGCAGGAAACGCCCGAGGTCCTTGTGGATGAAGTAGTCGGCGGTGTTCTTGCTGGCGTAGTCGCTGAGGTTCTTCTCCAGCAGCGTGCGCTGCGGGTTCTTCTCGGTCGGCTCGCGCCTGGCCAGCTCAGCCCAGCGCGCCTTGACCGCCGCGTCGCCCAGCACGGTCTCGACGGCCTTGCCGATCAGCGTCTCCTGCTTGGTGCCCTTGGCCACCGGCCGGTATTCGAAGCGCAGCGTCAGCAGCGGCTGGCCGTCGGCGCCGTCGCCCTCCTCGATGGGCAGCAGCGCTTCGTCGTATTCGTGGCCGTGCTCGTCGGTGCGGCTCAGCGTCATCGGTTCGATCAGCGCGAAGCGGCGTTCCTTGTCGTTGTCCTTGCGGTTGTCCTTGGCGGTGTCGGCGGCCACCAGGCGGAAGTGCACGGCGCGGCCGTCTTCCAGGCGGAAGCTGTAGTTGGCGAAGTTCTCGCCGCTCTTGGTGTAGTACTGGTCCTTGTTGGCCCAGTGCAGCATGACTTCCTCGCCGGCGTAGGGGATGGCGTAGGTGTCCCCCTTGTAGCGGCGCTGGCTGACGAAATCGCCGTTGTTGTAGTAACGGCTGAAGAAGGTCAGCAGGTGGCTGAAGACGGCGTTCTCGTGCTCGGCGCCGTCGCCTCCCGCCAGGTGCTCCTGGATCTTGCGCGGCAGGCGCCGCTCCAGGTAGTCGTTGATCTCGCCGGCGCGGGCATTGAGGATGCGGTAGACGCCGAAGTCCAGCTCCGGGCGGTCGATCTGGAAGATCTCGCGCAGCTTGGCGACCAGGGCCTGGTGCTTGGGATTACGGATGTCGCTCATGACTTGGCCTTTTTCAATACCGCTGTATCTGTCCGGGTTCGCCGCCGGGGAAACGCACGCCGCGCCCGCAGCCAGGTTCGGCACGGCGGGCTCGGACTATGCTCGGGATGCACGCACCGCCGGCCCGCGCCGCAGTGGCGAGGCGCTTCGACGGCATAACGACCGGGGGGCGGGCGGAATCAGGATTCAGCTCCCTCTGCGATCCGGCAGGCAGTGAATCTCAACTGACTTGCGATTGGCAACCTGGGCCGCGCCCTGCCAATCCAAACCGTTGATCTTACAAGAGAAGCGCGTCATTCGCGACCGGTGGGGACCGGGCTGCGCCAAGGGGGCTCGACTAGACGCCCGGCGGCAACTTCGAACACATCGCCTTGCGCCGGTCGAACTTCTCGCCATCCGCCACGAAGGTGCCGTCGCCGACCGCGTGCAGGGTACGGCGCTCCTCGCGTTTGGAATCGACGTAGGCGGCTATGCCGTCGAGCACCACTATGTTGTGCCGCTCGACCACGTCGACCAGCCGGCACTCGATGTTCGCCAGGCACCCGCCGAACAACTGGCCAACGCCTACGCCACCTTGGCCAGTGGCGGGCGGATGATCCCCTGTCGCTGGGGCACCACGAGCACGCCTCATGAACGGCTGGCTGCGGCTCCGCGCGCCGGGAACAGTCCCGGTCCGGTAAGCCACGCGGCCTCCCGTACGCTCTTGCGTCGCCTGCCAGGGCCAGCGCTAGGCTGATTGCATGACAGGCCTCCCGAAGGCATCGACATCGAAGAGATCCGCCACGCGTCGGGCTCGACGCCTCTCCACCCCGCCAGCTCGATCATCAGGCAAGTGTTCGACGCACGATGCGGACAACGTTGGCGCGCAGCGCAAACCGAGTCCACTCACCAAGCCCACGGCCAATACGATCCGCGCGGTTTCCTCGTAGTGATGGCGCAGCAGCTCGCAGGCCCGCTCCACGTCCCGCTGCAAAACGGCATCGAGGATGTCGCGGTGCTCGCGCGCCACATCCCGCTCGTCTCCGGAGCTGGCGCGGGCCCAGCGCCGGTACAGGTCCGTCGACTGCAACAGGTTGTTATGCCCATCGTGTCTTCTAACTATTCAGAAGAGAACCCTGAACCCCAGATTGCCGCTGTAGCCATGGGCGTCGCCGTCGAAGGCCTGCTGGTAGCCGCCGGTGGCGAAGAAGCTGGTGCGCTTGTCGGCCTGCACGTCCACCCCGAAGGTCAGTTCGCCGCTGCTGCCGCCGATGTCGGACTTGAACGGCACGTCGCCATCGGCCGAGGAGAAGCGCGTCTTCGATTCGCCCTGGAAATCATGCAGCACGCTGGGGCGCAGCCACAGGCTGACGCGGCGGCTGGACTGGCCCGCCGGGGCCAGCCAGTCCTTGGCCAGGCGCACGCCGGCGCGGGTCACCAGCGACTCGCTGTCGTCGAAGCGCACGCTGGCGGCGCTGTCGCGGCTGTCGCTCAGGTCGAGGCGGGTGTAGGTCGCCTGCAGCTGCGGCTCGACGTACAGGTCCCGGCCGACCTCGAAGGGGTAACCGCCCTCCAGCGAGGCGGTGTAGGCCTGGCCATGGCTGTCAAGGTCGTAGGTCTGCTTGGAGTTGGCGTCGATGTCCAAGTAGGTGTATTGCAGCACGCCATCCAGGTACCAGCCGCTGGCGCCGAAGTGCGTCCAGTAGCCGCCCAGGCTGTAGCCGCGCAGGGTGTCGTCGCCGGCGTCGCGGTGGTCGTAGTGGTCGACACCGCCCTTGATGTTGCCGAAGGCCAGGGACAGGCCCGCCCGGTCGCTGCTGCCATCGTCCATCTGGCGCTGGAACAGGTCGAGGCCGACCTGGAAGGCGCTGATCCGGTAGTCGTACTTGGGCATCTCGCCGTACTGGCCATAGCGCTCGCGGTCCTGCTGGCCGCTGCGGTAGATCATCCGTCCCCAGCCCAGCGGGCCGTCGCCCGCCGGCCGTTGCTGAAGGGTGCCTTCCAGGCTGCGGTTCTCCTCGCCGACGCGCTCGTGCAGGCTGTCGACCATGGCCTGGGCGTAAGTCAGACCCAGGGACGGGATGGCCGCGTACAACGAGGTTTCCGGACGATAGTCGGGCGTGGTGGGCGTAACGGGGCCGCCCGTCGGCGGCGGCGTGGCGCTGTCGTCCTCGCGTTGCGAACGCAGGAACCAGGAGTCCGGCGCGGAGTCGTCGCGCGAGCCGCGGTACAGGCTGTAGCGGTAGGGCCCGGCCTCCAGCGAGTTGCCCAGGGAAAACGCCGAGGCCTCGCTGGTGGCGCCGTTCACCGCGTTGACCAGGAGAATGCCGTTGCCCGGCGTGGCGGCGCCGAGGCCACCGACGTTGGTGACCTGGAGGCTGGTCTGCCCGCTGGCGCTGCCACCGTCGATGACGAGCTGGTCCGCGGGCGAGGCGTCGCCGCCGAGCACGGTGTTCAGGTTGATCCGGCCGCCCTGGCCGGCGTAGCTCCCCACCGTCAGCTTGTTGCCCACGCCGGTGCCGGCGAGCTGCACCAGCCCGGCGTTGCTCAATGCGCCGCCGATGACGAAGGCGCCCGTACCCTGCCCCGGCAAGGCCGCGTCGGCCACCGCCAGGGTCCCGGCATTGCTCACCGGGCCTTGCACGCTGCCATAGCCGCCCAGGGTCGCGCCGGCCGCCACCTGCACGGCGCCCCCGCCGCTGAGGGCCGCGGACGCATGGGCCGCATCGCCCACCAGCAAGGTGCCGCTGCTGACGGTAGTGGCGCCGCTGTAGGGGTTGTCGCCGGTCAACAGGGTGGTGCCGGTGCCGATCTGGTTGACCGCGCCGGTCCCCGAGATGCTGCCGTCGAAGGTCAAGGCGTCGGCGCGGTTGAATGCCAGCGTGGCGTCGTTCAGCACGTCGCCCACGATCGACCCGGAGGTGCCGCCGTCGCCCAGCTGCAGGGTGCCGGCGGAAATCGTGGTGCCGCCGGTATAGCTGTTGTTGCCGGTGAGGACAGTGGTGCCGGCGCCGACCTGCTCCAGCGTCCCCGTGCCGGAAATGTCGCCGGCGAGCGTCAGGCTGTCCGAGCGGTTGACCACCAGCCGGGCGTCGTCCTGCACGTTGCCGACGATGGAGCCCGAGGTGCCGCCGTCGCCCAGTTGCAGGGTGCCGGCGGAAATCGTGGTGCCGCCGGCATAGCTGTTGTTGCCGGTGAGGACAGTGGTGCCGGCGCCCACCTGCTCCAGCGTCCCCGTGCCGGAAATGTCGCCGGCGAGCGTCAGGCTGTCCGAGCGATTGACCACCAGCCGGGCGTCGTCCTGCACGTTGCCGACGATGGAGCCCGAGGTGCCGCCGTCGCCCAGTTGCAGGGTGCCGGCGGAAATCGTTGTGCCGCCGGTATAGGTGTTGTCGCCGGTGAGCACGAGGGTGCCCGTGCCGGCCTTGACCAGGCTTCCTCCGGTCCTGTTGGTGGGCTGCTGGCCGAGGTATTGGCGGTAGGCGTTGATGGCCGCCGAGGTGCCGTCCTGGATGACGCCTGAAATGACGTCGTCGCGGTTCAGCGCCCCCAGCGTCAGCACCGAATTGGACAGGTAGACCGAGCCCGAGCCGCTCAGCGAGCCTATGGACAGCGCCATGCCGCTGGCCAGGTTCACCACGCCGCCGGCGTTGTTGACCAGGGTGGCGCCAGCGGCGCTGGACGAGCCGCTGAACGAAGTCACGCCGCCGGCGTTGTTGGTGATGGTTGCCGAACCGGCGCTCGACGTCTGGGTGAAGGAGGTCAGGCCGCGGTCGCCGTTGACGATGGTCGCGCTGCCGGCACTGGAGGCGCCGGCGAAGTTGATCTGGCCCTCGCCCTCGACCGACAGGTTGGCGTTGCCTGCCGTCGAATTCTCGACGAACTGCACCAGCGAACCGCTGAACAGGTCGCCCGGAGTATTGCCGACGACGGTGATGGTGGCGTTCGCCGCCGTGGACGAACCGGCGAAATGCATGGCGTTGTAGGGGTTGCCCGGCGCGGCCGGCGTTGTCCCCTCGAGACTGTAGCTACCGCTGCCGGCCGAGGCCGTGCCATTGAGGTTCAGGCCGGCGCGGCCGGTCAGCTCCAGCGAGCCGGCGTCGATGGTGATGTCGGTGGCGGTGGCGAGCTGCGAACCGGGGATGCCGAAGATATGCGCGTCGTCCGCGGCGCCCGGCACCACGCCGAGGTCCCAGTTGCCGGGGGTATTCCAGTTTCCCCCGTCATTGGCGCCCCCGGTCCAGGTGATGGTCTGGGCGGAGAGGGTTCCTGAGAATACCGCCAGAAAACACGGTAACAACATCCTCGTTGTATGCACTGTCCCGTCCTCGTGTGTCGATTTCGATACACCCATGGTAGACGCTTATTCCTGGATAAGAGGTCTGAAGAGTCGGCTATCGCGTCGAAATACGTACCTGGGGCGCCAGGAAATACCGCAGAACGAGCTCCAGCGAGCGCGGCGGAGCTTGGTCGGTAGAATTGTCCGAACGGACAGCAGCGCTATGCCTCCCGGTCGGTGGAGCGTGCGCTGTCTTTCTGCGCCTCCAGTTCCGCCAGTCGGCTGTCCAAGGCCCGCCGGATGTTCTTGTAGGCATCACTACCGAGGATCAGTCGGCGCGGCGGCCGCTCCGAGTCGGCGCAGGCGATTATCGCCGCGGCCATCTTCGCGGCGCATCCAGGGCTGGAGAACTTGCCCATGGCGAGTAGGCGCCGGTAGTTGCCTACCGTGCTGCGCTGGTAGTCCGCGATGATCCGGCGCGGGGTCACGGCATGCTCGTCGAATCGGGTAGGCACTCTGCCAGGCACCACCAGAGTGACGTCGATGCCGAGGCACTCCACCTCCTGGCGCAGCCCTTCGCAGAACCCTTCGATGCCCCATTTGCTCGCCTGGTACAGGGCCAGCGCGGGAAAGCTCATTTCTCCCGACTCACTGGAGAGCTGGAAGATGCGCCCCCGCCCCTGGGCTCGCAGGAACGGCAGGCACGCCTGGATCAGCAGGATCGAACCCAGCAGGTTGGTGCGTAATTGATGTTCGATCTGCTCCAACTCCAGCTCTTCGACAGCGCCAAACAGGCCGTACCCGGCACTGCTCAGCAACACGTCGACATTTCCGACGGACTCGAAGGCCTCCGCCACTATCCGGGGGATGACCTCGGTATCGGTGATTTCCAGGTAATAGGTGCACAGCCGCTCGCCATGGCGCTGTCGCAACGGCTCCAGACGATCCAGGCGGCGCGCGCAGGCTAGCACCCGGTCACCGCGCTCAAGCAACAGGCGAGTCGTCTCGTAGCCCAGGCCGCTACTGGCGCCGCTGATCATCCAGGTCTTCATGACGGTTTCTCCCTTCTCTCAACCCCGCAGGGTGACGCGTACAGGCTGGCCACCTTCACGTAGCATCAGGGACTTCCAGTAGAAGCGCGGCTCCTCTTCCGAGGTGAGCTCGAAGGATGCGTCGCGCAGAAACACCGCGATGAACGTGGCCAGCTCGACCAGGGCGAATTTCTTCCCACCGCAGACACGCGGGCCGAAGATGAAGGCCACGTTCGCGCCGGCACTGGCAGTGTTGCGATAGCCATCCAGATGAGGCGTCCATGGCTCGGGGTGTAGGCGGGCATCGTGCTGGATGCCGAGAATCGACACCGAGACGTTGCCACCCGGCTCGACCCGATGTTCGCCGACATGATCCGCCTCGATGGCCAGGCGCGTGACGATCGGAGTCGGTGGATACAGGCGCAGCGTTTCGGACACGAAGGCTTCCAGCAGGTCGACCTGCGCCAGTTGCTTCCAGTCCTGTTGTGGTGCCTCCCAGAACGGCACCAGGGTGTCGCGCAGGCGCCGCTGGATATCCGGATAGCGCGCCAGCAGGTAGCAGGCCCAGCCGACTCCCGCCGCGGTGGTTTCGGCGCCGGCGGCGAAGAAGGTCAGCAACTCGTGCTCCAGCAGTATGTCGTTACCGGTGTCACGATCGGCGGCAAGCATGCCCTCCAGCATCGGATTGTCGGGCAGGCGTGCTTCGCGGAACAGACGGAAGTCATCGAAAATCTTGCGCCGCAGTTCCGGCAGCAAGCCCAGGCGCTTGTGCTTCAGCACGTCGTTGCCGACGCTGGGTGCGAAGGCATATTCCGAGCCGAACTCCATCAGGGTTGCCAGGTGGTCGATATCCACCTGGGTGTCGCGAAGGGGTACACCGAAGAAGTTCTCGATCAGTACCGATACCGTCATGCGCCGCAGCAGCCGCTCGTCCAACACCGCCTCTCCGGCCGCGCTGCGCAGTGCCAACTCGCGGACGGTGTGCCCGGCGTGCTCGCAAGCCAGAGTGAAGGTACGCTCACGATCGAACTTGGCCAGGTAGTGCTGGGTGAGATCGCGACGGATCTCCCAGGCCCAGCCGTCTTCGGAGAACCGCGAGGGACCAAGCATGTGGCGGAACCAGTGCATGTTCTTGCGATAGTTACCGGCATTGAGCCTCAGCACATGATCGGCATCCTCCAGACGCTGCACGAGCAGGACCGGGGCGCCGTTGATGTCGACCTCGAGGTTTTCGCCGTTGTGCTCGCGAGCCAGACGTTGCAGCCAGTTCGCCGCCTCGGCGTAGACGCCGTCGAAATGCGGCACGTTCATCGTGCGCCCCGCTCCAGGATGCCGGCCAGATCTCGGACCGTGCGCATTTCCAACAGGTCCATGGGGTCCACCTCGGCCTGGATGAAGTCTTCTATCTCGACGACGATGAGCGCGAAGTTGAGGCTGTCTATTTCATGTGCGGCATTGATGGTAGCGTCGTCGTCGATCTTCTCGATCGGTACGAACAGGCAGCCGGAAAGAATCTTTTTTGCTTCGTACAAGTAGTCCATGCCTTCCTCTCGCTACGTTGCGCGATAGTCACCACGCAGATAGAAATCCTTGGCCCGGCTGCGCGACAACTTGCCGGAAGTGGTCATCGGCAGGCTGCGCGGCGGCAGGAAGACCAGTTGCGCGCTGACGCCGAAATGCTGGCTGAGCACCGTGGCCAGGCGTGTCCGTAGCCCCTCGCGGTGCTCGGCGTCGCCATGCAGGCGCGACTGCACTAACACGACCAACTCCTCGTCCTCCCCCGCCTCCACCGCGAAAGCCGCCACGTCACCCTGGCCGAGCGGCTCGACACGCTCCAGGGCCCACTCGATGTCCTGTGGCCAAAGATTGCGCCCACGCAGCAGGATCAATTCCTTGGCGCGCCCGGTCACCACTACCTGGCCGTCCTCCATGTATCCCAAATCGCCGCTGTCGAAGAATCCTTCGGCGTCGAACATCGAGTCATCCAAACGGGCATCACGCAGGTATCCACTCATCAGGCCAGGACCGCGCACCCACAGGTGGCCGGCCTGGCCGGCTGGCAGCGGCCGGCCGGAAGCGTCGAGCACACGCACTTCGGTACCGGGCAGTACGGGTCCACAGGCCACGAAGTCCCGGGACCGCCCGTCTGCGCCTGGGCCCCGACTGAGCTGCGGCCCCTGGCCGGAACGGCCGATGGCCACAGCCAGGGTGGCTTCGGCCATGCCATAGCTGGGGGACCAAGCTTCGGCACGGAAGCCACAGGGTGCCAGAGCCTCGGTGAACTCCGCGAGGACAGACGGGCGGATCATATCTCCACCGATGCCGGCCACGCGCAGCGCCGATAGGTCCAGGTCGTCGATATCCTTCAGGCGTTGCACTGCCAGGCGGTAACCGAAACCCGGCGCATAGGTGATGGTGCTGCGATTGGCGGACATCAGTTGCAGCCAGAGGCTCGGCCGCTTGGCGAAGGTGGTCGGGGCGAGGTAATCGACGCTGCATTGGGCGCACAGCGCCGCTATGGAAAAGCCCACCAAGCCCATGTCGTGATAGAACGGCAACCAGGAGCAGGCCCGGTCGCCGGCGCGCATGGCCATGCCGTGGCGAAGAATGGCATCGACGTTGGAGCACACCGCACGTTGCGAGATCAGCACGCCCTTGGGTTGCGACGTGGAGCCGGAGGAATACTGCACATAGGCCATGTCTCCAGGCCCCAGCGGCTCCGGCTGCGGATGCGCCGGCAAGGCGTGCAGTTCGGCATGGGTAAGAACGCGGGTGCCGCTGCACAGCGCGGCGGCCTCCAGGCATTCGCGCACACTCTGCGGGGAGATTGCCAGGGGCGCGCGCGAAGCACCGAGCATGCCGGCCAGTTGGTCAATATAGGCGTCTTTGCCGCCAGGGTGGACGCTGAATGGCAATGGGCAAGGCACCAGCCCGGCGTACTGGCAGGCATAGAACAGGGAAAGGAACTCCACGCTGCTGTCAGCCACCAGCGCCAGGTAGGCGCCGCGCGGCAGGCCGAGGCCATGCAGATGCGAGGCGGCGTGCCGGGCCTTCTGGCTTAGTTCGGAATAGGCGAGACACTGATCGAGTTGGCCCAGGCTCGAGTAGAAGTTGATGCCGGTCTCGCCGCCAGCGGCGTAGTCGAGCGCCTCGGCAAGACAAGCGAAGCCGCCCAGCCGCGGCGCGAGCCGGGTGTTCCGGGTGGGCGTCGGGGTCATTGGCAGCACCGTCTCAAGGTGTCTTGTGCGAAGCGAAGACCAGCACGTCCAGGCGCTTGCCATCGGTGGACAGGCATTCGCGGCTGAGCTTGGCCTCGAACTTGAAACGCGTGTCGCCGCGGAAGTTGAAAAGCATGCGAGTGTTGCGAGCAAGGATGCGCGCGGTCATTTTCTCGACATCGCGGAAGGCATAGAAGTGGTCGAGTAGCGCATCGATGGTCGCCCAGAGCACGCCCTTGCCCTGGTAGTCCTTCTCGCCGACTCCGGTGGTGACATTGCCGACCTTGTGCACGGGGTTGACGTCAATGGTGTAGAAGCCGAGCAGTAGCGCGTTCGAACGGTCGAAGATACCGATGAAATAGTTGCGCAGATTGTCGAAGCTGGCGACGAACTCCCTGAGCTGCTCGAGACTGAAGTTCAGTGTCGGCAGGTTCAGGCCGGCGAGCATCTCCTGGTCGTTCAACCACTCCACGAAGCGCGGGGTCACATCCGCCGGGGTCAGGCTGCGCAGGATGTACCCGTTGGTCTCGATGTGGACAGGCGCGCCCCGTTGCGCGAAAGGGCGAACAGCTTCTACCACGAATTCCTCCTTGTGCTCGCTGTGGCAGCCGGATGCGGGCGATCCGGCCGTAGTTTCCCTCAAGCGTAGCCGCTGTGCTCGACGCTGCCGGGATTTTTCCCGGCAGCACCAGCAGGTGTCAGAAATCGATCTGGATGCCCACGTTGAACACCGAGCCCCGGCTGTCGCCACCAAAGGACTGGCGATAGCGGGCATCGCCGAACAAGGTGGAGTTCTCGCCCACCGACAACCGCCCACCGACACCCACTTCGCCGAAGGTGCGGTCGTAATCCTCGCGCAGCTTGGTTCCCTCGAAGTCAACTTTCTCCGGCTTGATGAAATCGTGCAGGAGGTTGGCCACCGCATAGACCTGGCCGGGGCGCTCGGCATCGGAGCGGTCGTCAAGCACGCGTACCCCCAGACGCCCACGCAGGCTGTCGGCGCCGTAGCTATCGATCTTGCCGACGTCGTCATGGAAGCTGTCGTACCAGGTGTGCTGGTAGCTCAGCTGCGCCTGCGGCTCGACTTTCCAGGTCCGCGCGAAACTCAGCACGGGCTTGCCGACTTCCGCCGACAGGCCGAGACGCCAGGCCTTCTGGGTGCCATGGTCGTCGTAGATGTCGTCGTAGCCGTTGCGGATGTGCGAGAGCATGCCGACGGTGTCCAGGTAGCTGCCATCCGCCTGGGCCAGGGTGTAGTAACCGCCGGCGCTGAGGGTATTGGAATCCATGCTGCCCGTGTGCTTGCGGCCGTAACCCTCCTGAGGCCGCGCCTGGTCGCCGAAATCGGTATCGCCCTTGGCGTAGTCGATGACCACCCCGGCACGCTGGGTATTGCCCTGGCCATCGGCGGTGACCCAAAGGTCGTGGCCGAACTGCAGGGCGACGACGTGCTGGTCGTAGTTGAAGCGGTCGCCTTCGGCACGCTGGTTGTCGTTGTACAGGCGTTGCCAGCCGAGCAGTTCACCGTCCGTTAGATCGTAGGTGCCGCCGATGCGCTGGTGCAGGCTGGAAAGCAACGTCATCCCCTGCTCCATGTTGGCGGTCTGGGCGGCGACGACATTGGCCACCCCCGGGCGGTAATCCGGCTCGGGACTTGAATCGGGTCCGGGACAGGGGCCCGGTTCAGGGCTTGGACAGGGGGCCGGCAACTCGCCGGAGGAACTCAGGTACCAGTGACCGTTGTCGGGATCGCTCGGCGTGCCCTGGAACAGCCGGTACTCGTAGGCACCCGCCTGGACCGGCGCGCCCAGGGTGAATTTCCCTGCCGAGGCACCATCGACCTGCACCACCTGGATGCCTTCGACGGTCTGGCCGCCGTCACCGCCGGCATTGCGCACCACCAGGGCGGTGGTACCCGCGGTGTCGCCGTTCACCACCAGCTTGTCGGTGGGGGAATCGTCGCCGCCCAGCTGGGTATTGAGCACCACGGTGCCGCCATTGCCGGTATAGGTATGCGCGCCGGTGACGGTGAGCGTGGTGGGACGGAACCCGCCCTCGCCGAAGGGGTTGTTCAGGACTACCAGGCCGGCGTTGTTGAGGGTATCGACGCTTTGGTCGAAGCCGTTCAGGGCCAGGGTGCCGCCACTTTGCACCGTGTAGACGGAGTTCGGGCTGAAGGCGTTCGTCGCGGCCGCGGCCAGGGTGGCGCCATTGCCGACCAGGGTCGGCCCCTGCCATGTGTTGGCGCCGCCGAGGGTTTGCGTGCCGCCCGTGAGATTCAGGCCTCCGGCCCCGGAAATGACGCCGGTGAACAGGCCACTTCCGGCACCGTTGCTGTCCGCCGCGGTGATGTCCAGGTCGTTGCCGCCGAGCACGACGCTTCCGCCACCGGCGAGAGTGGTGATCGACGCGGCTCCGCTGTGCCCGCTGACATCGAAGGTGCCGTCGGCTATCACTCCTGCAGACTCGGCGATGTCGGCTCCGCCCTGGAGGGCCAAGGTGCCTTCGCTGACGGTGGTGATGCCGGTGTAGCTGTTGTCCGCGGTTAGAGCCAGGGTGCCACTACCCACCTTCAACAGGTTGCCGGCGCCGCTGATGGCTCCGGACTGGGTGGCACTGTCGCTGCCGTCGACGCGCAAACTGAGCTTGGCGTTCTGGGCCAGTTGCATGGCGTTGCCGACGTCCAGGGCATTGCCATAGCCCAGGGTGCCGCCACCGGGGATGTCCTGCCGATAGCCGCTGCGGATGACCGAGCTGCCCAGAGCCTGGGCATCGTCGATCCAGAAGGTGCCGCCGTAGATATCGGTGAAACCGTGGAAGCCGGGTTGTGCGACATCCAGGTGCGTGGTGCCGGCGTAACTGGCCAGGGTCAGGCTGCCACTACCCTGTTGGCTGGCATCCAGCGTGGGTACCAGCGCACTGAAAAGCACATCCTGGCTATGGTTGAAGTTGATTACCGCATTGCCCGGGCCCAGCACGATGCTATCCGCCACCAGGGAGCCCGAGGTGGCACCGCCGACCTGCTGCTCCGGGTCACTGCCGAAGTTGATGATCCCGGTCGCGCCCGCCTGTGAGGCCAGGTACAGTTTGCCCCGCTGGGTGTCGATGGGGGTCTTGCCGGACTGCAGCAGGTCATACCCGTCATCATTCCGGACGAGATTGGTGGCCAGGGCGCCGATGAATACCTCACCACCATTGCGCAAGGTCAGCACACCGGTACCGGAATCACCGAGATGGAGATTGCCGATCCCCGTGTCTTCGATGGAGGTCTGGGACAGGAACCCACCCACGAGCCACCTGGCCCCCTGGCCGTCCACGGTAACTTTGCCGGTTCCGCCATCTACGCCAATCCGCGGCTCGAAAGCGGATACATTGCCGGGGTTGTAGCCGCCGATCTCCGAAGAGACCTTGCCGCCCGCCAGGATGTTGATCGTGCCCAGGCTGCCACTGCCCCGACCGACGATTACACCTGTCCCGAAGTTGACCCTGTTGGCGCTCGTGCCACTGCCCGCATTCACCGTGAGGCTCCCCGTGCCCCCGGCATCCCCGATAATGGCGCCAATCTGCGTGGGCTCGTAGGGCCACTTCTCGCTGGCCACCTTGCCACCGGACAGCACGTTCAACTCGCCAATGCTCCCTGTGCCACTGCCGAGAATTAGCGGCATGCGAACAGTGCCCAAGGAGCCCCCATCGACGTTGACGATACCGTGCCCCTGCGAGCGCCCGATATATATAGGAAGGCTGTTGTCCCACTGAGTGTGGTTTAGAACCAGTGCATCGGTAAAATAGCGGCTGCTGCCCTTGCCACTCCCCAGCACGTTGAAAGTTCCAGTGCTGCCGCTACCGGAACCGATGCTCAGGCCAGAGCCGATGGACAACTGAGAGAACTGCAGCGTCGTGTCCCGCACGCTGAGGATGCCGTTGCCGCCCCCTCCCCCCAGGTTCAATGTACCTAACGAGAAGTAACTGCTGGCACTGCTGTTCTGGACGACGAGCTCACCTTGTCTACCACCGGAGGTACCGATATTCAGCGACAGCAAATCGTAGTTGCTGGCATCGTTGAGCCTGGCGGCGGGCAAGGTATTGATGTTGACCTCGTCAACGGGAGAGGAAGGTGACACTTGCGGCGGCGTATTGTTTGCCCAGTTGCCCGGATCGGAGAACACACCGTTGCCGCTTGCGCCGGTCCACTCGACCACGGCGGCATTCAGCGCTGGCGAAACTCCCGTCAGCACACCACCGATGCACAATGCCAGCATGCTGGGCGTGAATCGTACTCGCTGCTGCGTTTGCCGCGCGCCGGCGCCGGGCTTGCTCCTGGCCCGAACCAACTCCGACACCACAACCCACGACTGCGACGCTGCGCGCCACACCACTCGGTAAACCCTGTTCATCCCTATCTCTCCAGGTTTCCCCCACCCGCTCGAAGACGGGTACGACCTGGGGCGGTCCGTTAAGACAAGGCTCCTCTCGTCGAATACAACCTGCGGTGGTTACGGTGAAACTCAACGCATCAACGGAACTGCGGAACGCAAACGAACGATAGTTTCCTATCCAATTCTCGGCAATTTTGGATAAGGCATCTTCTGACAAATGGTCAACAATGGGACAACAGCCCAACGCATTCACCTTGGGCTACCAACTACGCTGGCCGCATGAGTCAAGTTGACTTTGCCCTCTCTCCATTAAGAGTAGATGGGCGTCTTTCAGAAAAGACCTCGTCGAAAACTAGCGCTCGCGCAGAGCCTCGCGAGCCTTGTTCAGGGGCTTTAGCAGGTAGTCGAGAATGGTCTTGCTGCCGGTATGGATATCCACCGTGGCGATCATTCCGGGGACGATGCCGAAACGCTTGCCGTCCTTGTTGGTCAGGTGATCGACGTCGGTGCGGATGAATACCCGGTAGTAAAAGACCTCGCGCTTGACCTCATCCTGGATGGTATCCGGCGAAATGGTCGTGACCTTGCCATGCAGACCGCCGTAGATGGAGTAGTCGTAGGCGGTGATCTTCACGGTGGCATCCAGGCCGGGACGAATGAAGGCGACGTCGCGCGGCGAGATGTGCGCCTCGACCAACAGCTTCTCGTCCACCGGGACGATCTCCATCAGCTTGCCGTCCTGCGGAATGACGCCACCGACCGTGGAAACCTCGATGTCCTTGACGATGCCGCGCACCGGCGAGGTGAAGGTGGTGCGATTGAGGGCGTCCGAGCGGCCACGGGTGACCGAGCTCTGCGCCTCGATCTCGGCGTTGGCCTTGGCCAGGTCCTCGCGCGCCTTGACCACGTACTGGGTCTGCAGCTCGGTGGCCTTGCGCTCCAGCTCGTTGGCCTGGCGCTTGAGACGCAGCACTTCCACGTCGCTGGCGGCGCCGCGCGCCACCAGCGGCTGGGTCATGGCAAGTTCGCGGCGCACCAGGCCCAGGGCGTCGTTGATGCCGGCCAGGTTCTTCGCCAGGCTGTCCCTGCGCGAGTGGTAGAGCGCGGTCTCGCTGCTCACCAGTTCCGGGAAGGCCTGCAGGTCGTCGGGGAAGCTCAGCGGCGTGCCGTTGACCTCGGCGTACAGCCGCGCGGCCTCGGCCTTGGCGGCGCGCATGCGCGAGGCGCTTTCCTCCACCGCCGACTCGCTGCGGGTGCGGTCGAGCTGGGCGAGCACCTGGCCGGCCTCGACCAGATCGCCCTCATGGACGTTCAGCGAGACCAGGATGCCCCCTTCCAGGGACTGGATGACCTGCTCCCGGGAAGATGGCACCACCTTGCCGCTGCCGGTGGAGACCTCGTCCAGGGAGAACAGGCTGGCCCACACGGCGAAGGCACCGAGCATGAGCGCGATCAGCCAGACCACCAGGCTCGAGCGCGGCAGCGGAGGCTCGGCCGGCGCGCCGCGCTGGTGCGCGCGGGGCGTCGAGACGGTGGTTTCGGCAACCGCCGGCGAAGCGTCGGGTTTGCTGATGGGGAGCTTGAGATCGGTCATTGGGTCAGCTCCTTGAGGACTTTGTCTTTGGGGCCGTCCAGCACGATGCGACCGTTGTCGATGAGGATGATCCGGTCGACCCATTTCAGGACCGGCATGCGGTGCGTGGCGACCACCAGGGTGCGCGGCGCCATCCACGGCCCCATCGCGTCGATCACCTGGCGCTCGGTCATCTCGTCGAAGTTGGCGGTCGGCTCGTCGAGCAGCACCACGGACGGGTTGCGGATCAGTGTGCGGGCCAGCAGCAGGGTCTGGCGCTGACCGCCGGACAGGCCCTGGCCGCCTTCGAGGACCACCTCGTCAAGGCCGTCGGGCAGCGACTGCACGAAGGACAGTGCGCCGGACAGCGCCAGTGCCTGGGTGATCATGGCGTCGCTGGCCATCGGCGCGCCGAGCAGGATGTTCTCGCGGATGGTGCCGTAGAACAGCCGCGAGCTCTGCGGCAGCATGGCCATGTCGCGACGCACGTCGGCGGTATCGATCATCGCCAGGTCCAGGCCGTCCAGCGACACCCGTCCCTCCTGCGGAGCGTGCATGCCCGAGAGCAGGTTGAGCAGGGTCGACTTGCCCGAACCGATGCGCCCGAGGATGGCGATCTTCTCCCCGGCCCGGATCTGCAACTGCGGCACCACCAGTGCCGGGCGCTTGTCGTTGTCGCCATAGCGGAAGCTCACGCCGTCGAGCTGGTAGTTGCCATTGAGCGCTGCGCGGTGCACGCGGCGCGCTCGCTCGGGCTGGTCCACCGGACGGCTCATCAGTTCGTCGAGCCCCTTGCGGGCGACCTTGGCCGATTGCCAGCGGGAGAACACCGACGCCATCTGTGCCAGCGGCGAGATCATTCGCGAGGCGAGGATCGACGAGGCCACCAGGGCGCCGGTGGTCATGTCGCCCTGCATCACCAGGTAGCTGCCCAGGGCCAGGACCAGGGCGTAGACGATGCCCTGCACTTCCTGGGTCCAGCTCATCAACAGGCTGGTGAGGAAGCGCTGGCGCATGCTGATGCCGGCGGAGACGTCGTTGACGTTGTTCCACTGATTCTGGAAGCGCGCCTCGGCGCGCAGCAGCTTGATGTCCTCGATGCCCTGCACCGCCTCCACCAGCATGGCATTGCGCAGCGCCGACTCGCGCATGCCTTCGTTGGACAGGCGCTCCAGCGGCTTCTGGATGAGCAGGCCGGGGATCACCAGCAGCGGGATGGCGCCAAGAGCGACGAACACCAGTGGCCCACCGACCATCCACAGCACCACCAGAAACAGCAGGAAGAACGGCAGGTCGGCCAGCGCGCCAACCGTGGTCGAGGTGAACAGGTCGCGCACCTGGTCGATCTCGCGCAGTTGCGAGATGAAGGTGCCGGTGGAACGCGAGCGCGCCGAATTGCGCAGGCGCAGCGCGCGGCCGAAGACCACGTCGGAGATGCGCAGGTCGGCGCGCTTGCCGACGGTATCGGAGATATGGGTACGCGAGACGCGCAGGCAGAACTCGAAGAAGATCGCCAGCATCACGCCGCCGAACAGCACCCACAGGGTGGCTTCGGAGTTGGCCGGGACCACCCGGTCGTAGACCTGCATGGAGAAGATCACCCCGGCCAGCGCCAGGACGTTGGCCACCAGCGAGGCGAGCATGATGTCAGCGTAGCGCTTCCAGTCGCGCAGGGCGATGCTCCAGAACCAGTTGCGCCGGTACGGGCGGATGTACTGGTCGACGCGCGCATCGGCGACCGCCACCTGCGGGCGGAGGATCGCCACGCGACGCACCCGCTGGCGGAACTCTTCGACGCCGATGCGGGTTTCCAGGCCCTTGTCGCCGCTGAACAGCACGCCGAGGTTGCCCTCGCCGTCGATGGTCTGCACGACGCAGACGCTGCCGTCGTCGAACTCCGCCACCAGCGGCAGGCGCCAGGCATCGAGCAGTTCGACCGAGAGCTTGCCGAAGCGCAGCGCGAGCCCGAGGCTCTTGGCCATATGCAGCAGCATCAGGTCGGCGGAAGCGCCCTGCTCCCAGGCCAGGGCGACGCGCGCGCCCTCCTCGGAGACGCCGATCCCGTAGTGACGGGCAACGGCCAGCATGGCATCCAGCCAGCGCGCGGATTGCGGGGTCAGGCTCATGGCAGCACCTCCATGCCTTGCACCGTGGTGTAGTTCAGCCCGTAGAACTCGCGGTTGCGGCCCTGGGCGTCGACCAGCCCGACCAGGCCCAGCCAGAGGTCGTGGCGCACCATCTCCTCGTCGGAGAGCGCCTGGTAGTACTCCTGCTCGGTATTGAGCAGGTCGAGGATCGAGCGGGTGCCGAGCTTGTACTGCTCGCGGTAGAGCTCGCGGGATTCGTCGAGGTTGCGCTTGCGGCTGCCGAGCACGCCCAGGCGCGCACGGTTGCCGATGATCTGCTCGCGCATGCGGCGCATCTGGTCGCTGGCCGACAGGCGCGCGTCCTCGATGCGCTGGCGCGAGGCCTCCACCGCATTGGTGGCGGCGCGTACCTGGGCGCGCAGGCCGCCGCCCTGGTAGAGGGTCGAGGTCAGGTTGAGGCTGATGCTGTTGTCGCTGCCGTGGCGCTCGTAGGTGTTGGGGTTGTCGCCGCTCAGCGCCTTGGTACTGGAGGCGTCGATGGTCAGGGTCGGCATGCGGTCGGCCTTGGCTACCCGCAGTTGCGCCTCGGCGGCCTGGCGTTCGGCCTCGGCGGCCAGGACATCGGGGAGAATGCTGGCATCCAGGCGCCGCGCCAGGTCGACGCGGGCAGCCTGGTCGTCGGAAAGCGCGGTGATCTCGCCGGAAACCGGACCGCCGACCAGCGTGCGCAGGCGCTCCTGGGCCTGGTTGTACTGCGAGCGGATCTGCAACTGGCTGGCGCGCGCGGCATCGACCCGGGCCAGCGCCTGGATCGGGTCGGAGCGGCTGGTGACGCCGGCGCCGGCGCGGTCCTGGGTCATCGCGTAGACGCGCTCCATCGCCTTCACCTGCTCGTCGGCGATGCGCCCGAGCAGGCGGTAGCGGTGCAGGTCTATGGTCGCCTCGGCGGTCTGCCGGGAAATCAGGTCGATCTGCTTGAGCACCAGCGCCTGCTGCCGGCGCGACTGCGCTTCGGCGCCATCGACGCTACCGGCGACCTTGCCGAAGTCGTAGAGCAGTTGCGAGACCGACAGCGAAGCGGTCTGGCTGGTGCCGTTCTGGGTGGTGTCGCCGCGCCCCACGCCCAGTTTCACCTGGGGGTAGTAGCCGGAACGGGCCATGGCGATGCCGTCGCCCTGCTGCGCCAGGGTCGCGATGGCATCGGCGATGGAAGGATGGCGATTGACCGCCATGTGCACGGCCTGGTTGAGATCCAGCAGGCGACGCGCATCGGGCGCGTCGAACTCCGGCGTCAGGCGCTGGCCGCCGGTCTGCTCGATCAGTTGGCTGGGTGCCAGACTGCGCTGTTCGGGGCTGCTGGCACCGAACCAGCCATCGTCGAGGACACTGGCGAGCGTCGCGGTGGAGAAGCTGGCCAGGCAGAGCCAGGCCAGAGGAGCAAGTTTCCAGGCGTTCACCGAGAGCCTCCAGGAGTCAGTAGAGACGCGCCTGAACGGGATTCCGTGCTCGTTTCGAGGAACTCATCCTGGAGTACCGGCGCGCCATGGATACGCGACGTTCGTCTGCAGCGCCCTCGGAGGGCGGGGAGAGATGGGCCCGACTACGGCCGCCGGTAGGCTGGCCAGAGGATGCCCGCTGGAGAAGAAGGCCGTCTGGGACGGCCTGTTGCGAATCGTCGGGGCCATTATCTGAAGCCCCTTCCTACGCATGAATGAGACATTTCCTAAACGAAAGCTACCCGGCCACCGCGACGCGACGAGCGCAACGGGAGCCGGGCAGGAAGGTCGCGGCCGGTAGGGAACAAGGGGCGCCGGTGGCGTGGCACCCCTTGGACAGGGTCGTCAGACCACGTTGATGCCGTGCTGGATCAACAGGTCCGCATTGGTGTTGCTCCCCATGCTCGCGTTGTGCCAGATGTCGTAGTCGACACCATTCACGGTCTTGCTGCCGCTGACCTCCCAGCCGCCGGAACCGACCGTCTCGGCCAGGTCCACGGTGGAAGTGCCGTCGCCCTTGATCATCAGGTTGGGCACCTCGTCGCTGGTGGTATCCACCTGCTTGAGCACGTCCGACAGCCGCAGCGAGAGGGTGTTGTTGCCACTGCCCTCCTGGCTGCTGCCCAGGTCGAAGATCTCGAAACCCTTGACCCGCGTACCGTAGCTGGTGAGGTCCAGCTGCAGGCCGGAGGCCTCGAACTTCAGGGTATCGATGCCCAGGCCGCCGTCGACGCGGGTGAAGGTCGTCCCCGCCAGGCCGATGGTGTCGTTGCCGGCGCCGCCCATGGCCACGTCATGCTGTACGCTGGTATCGGTGGTATCGGTGGTATCGGTGCCGATGCCGTGGATGATGTCGTTGCCCTGGCCGCCGCTGATGATGTCCACGCCGTTCTCGATGGCGGATGCCCCCGGGCTGGTGGTGCCGGCCCAGATCTCGTCGTCGCCCACGGTGTAGCTGTGGGTCAGCAGGGCGATGGAGCCGCTGTAGATGTTGTAGCCGCCGGCGTTGGTCGCACCGGTGTCGCTCTGCCAGACGCCGTAGCCGTAGTCGGCGATGCCGTCGCCATTCCAGTCCCCCATCGCCAGGCCGGTGCCGGCGTAGTCGTTGGCGTTGACGCCGGTGTACTTCACCGCCAGCCCGGCCGCGACCAGCGCATCCAGGTCGGTGTTGGCGTCAAAGCCACCATCCGCGCGGCCATAGACCAGATACACGGCTCCCCGGTTGGTGACGCCGTTGTCGTAGCCCGGCATGCCGATCAGGAAGTCGTCGATGCCGTCGCCGTTGACGTCGCCGCCGGAGCTGACTGCATAGCCAAGCTGGCCGTCGGCGGTAGTCACCGAGCCGCTGATGGCGGTGCCGTTGCTGCTGCTGGAGATGATGAAGCCATCGGTGCCGTTCAGGTTGCCCAGCTTGATGTCGGCCCAGGCCATTCCGCTCTCCTTGCCGTAGATCACGTAGACCCGGCCCGGCGCGGTGGTGTCGGAAGCCGAGTCGCCCCAGCCCGGCGAGCCGATGGCGAAGTCCTCGATGCCGTCGCCGTTGATATCGCCGATGTTCTGGATCGACGAGAACTCGGCGTACCACTGCCCGGCGTTCTGCGCCGTGCCACCCTGGTCCACTGTAGCGCCGCCGAGCCACTCGCCGGTTTCCGAGCCCACCAGGCGCACGCCCTGGTCGGGCGTCAGGTTGGCCAGGTTGTAGCTGTTGCCCAGCCCGCTGGCGCTGCCCCAGATCAGGTAAGCGGTGCCGCTGTTGCTGACGGTACTGCCGCTTAGGCCATCGCCACGTGGCGCGGTGACGATGTAGTCGGCGTAGCCATCGCCGTTGACGTCACCGATCACCTTGATCACCGAGCCAAGGTCGGTGTCGGGCGCATAGGTGGTGCGCACGTTGGTCTGGTTCGGAACCCGCGAGCCAAGGGTCGCCGAGGTGGCCCCGGTGGCATAGTAGAGGCCGCCCGGATCGGCTTCGCTGACGTAGTTGCGCAGCAGCAGGTTGCTCCAGTCGGAGCTGCCCGCGTCGCCGGCGTGGCCGTAGAGCACCACGTACATGCCGTTGCCGCCGTTGCCGTCGGCCGAACCGATGATCAGGTCGGCGTAGCCGTCGCCATTGATGTCGCCGCCGCTGACGCTGTTGGCCGGCCAACCGCCGGTGTTGTAGTTCTTGATCACGAAGCCATTGGCGGTGGCGCCGTTCTCCAAGCTCTGCAGGTCGAGGGTGCCGAGGGCGTTGCCCTCGCGGCCGAAAATCACGTAGGCACGGTCGTTCAGCGTGCCGGTGATGACGAAGTCGTCATAGCCGTCGCCGTTGATGTCGCCCAGGTTGGTGACCATCTGGCCCTGGATGCCGACGTCGCCGCCGGTGCCGGTGACGCCGCTCTGCTTGATGCGGAAGCCCTGGTCCGGTGTCAGGTTGTCGATGTTGCTCAGCGACGGCAGACCGTTGGCGCTGCCGTAGAGCACATAGATGTCCGATTGGTAGGCTGCGGTGGAACCGTAGATGTCGTGCGGCGCCGAGACCACGAAGTCCTCGTAGCCGTCGCCGTTGAAGTCGCCGATGGACGACATCGACAGGCCGAGGCCATCGGCCACCTGGGTGCTGGAGGCCACCGACGGGGTACCCGCCACGTCGATGACCAACCTGGCATCGGCGCTGTTGTCGAGCAGGCCGACCTGCGAGTGGTTGCCCGCCTCGTCCACCAGCACCGCCTTCATGTTGTAGCTGCCATCGAACATCGACGGCAGCGTCACGTTGAAGGTGCCGTCGGTACCGTTCACCGTCAGGGTCAGGCCCTCGGCGTAGATGACGTCACCTGCGCCGTAGACACCGTCGCCGTTCTTGTCGTCGAACAGCATCACGGTGATCTTGCCCGCCGCTGCCGCCGCCGCATCCGCCGCGGAGAGACCGGCGACGGTGCCGGTGAAGCTCGGCGTCAGTACGCTGGTCCTGTTGTCGGTGCCGCTACTGCCGTTGTCGCTGGCGGTATCCAGGTCGAGCACGAAGCTGGTGAAGGTCGGCGCCAGGGTATCGATGCTCAGGCCGTGCTGGGCGCTCTGGCCGATGTTGCCGGCGTCGTCCACCACCCGCACCACCACCGTGTAGCTGCCATCGGCGATCACCTGGCCACGGTTGTCGAAGCTCCAGTCGGTGCCATCGACCTCGGCGCGCTGCCAGGTCTGGCCGCCATCCAGGCTGATCTCCACCCCTTCGCCGGCACCGAGCGCAACGCCCAGCTTGCCGGAGAACACCAGGGTGTTGTCGTTGGTGATGAAGTCATTGCCCTGGGCGCCGTTATCTTCGCTGATGGCGTCAAGGGTGATGGTCTTGTCGGCACTCGGGCCGTCGGTGTCGACGACCACAGTGTGGCTGGCGCTGTTGCCGACGTTGCCGGCATCGTCGACCACCCGCACCTGCACGTCATACTCCGCGTCGTCCAGCACCCGGCCGGTGTTGTCGAAGCGCCAATCGGTGCCGTTGACCTCGACGCGCTGCCAGGTCTGGCCGCCATCGAGGCTGATTTCCACCCCTTCGTCGGCCGCCAGGGCCTGGCTCAGATGACCGCTGAACAGCAGGGTGTTGTCATTGGTGACGAAGTCGTTGCCGAGGTAGCCGTTGTCGTCGCTGATGCCATCGAAGCTGATGGTCAGGCTGGCGGACGGTCCCTGGGTGTCGATCTGTACCGCCTGACTGTCGGCCAGGCTGACGTTGCCTTCGCTGCCGACCACTCGGGCCATGAATACATAGTCGCCGTCATCCATGAGCGTGCCGCTGTTGTCGAAGACATAGGTGCCGTTGCCCTGGTCCACGGCATCGTGCCAGGTCTGGCCGCCGTCGATGGAGATCTGCACCTTGTCGCCGGCATTGAGCTGGCCGTCCACGGTGGCGCTGACCACCAGGGTGTTGTCGTTGGTGATGAAGTCGCCGGCATCCAGGCCGTTGTCTTCGGAGATGCCGCTGACGGTCGCCAGCGCATAGTGCGCGCTGCCGCTGTCGCTGCTGTTGCCGTCGGCGTCGGTGGCCACGGCGCTGACCTCGCCGCTGCCCTGGGCAGTGGCGCTGGTGACGCTGTAACTGCCCGCGGCGCTGGCGGTGACCGTCTGCGTCGTACCGTCGGGGAAGGTCACGCTGACCTG
Organism: Pseudomonas sp. M1; assembly: GCF_022760135.1. Classification (NCBI taxonomy): domain Bacteria; kingdom Pseudomonadati; phylum Pseudomonadota; class Gammaproteobacteria; order Pseudomonadales; family Pseudomonadaceae; genus Pseudomonas; species Pseudomonas sp. M1. Next base: position 2,225,907 of record NZ_CP094343.1, on the reverse strand, counting down.
GCTGCCGGCCTCGGCGCTGCCGCTGACCACCAGGGTACCGTCGGCATTGGCATTGACCAGCACGCTGGGCGCCAGGGGCGCGGTGCTGTCGGCGTAATCCGCGGAAGCGGACGCACCGATGTTGCCGGCCTCGTCAGTGGCATGGGCGCTGACCTCGCCAGTGCTCTGCGGGACATGGGTGGTGACGCTGTAGCCGCCGTCGGAACCAGCGGTCGCGGTTCCAGTGCTGCCGTCCGGGAAGGTCACGGTAACGGTGCTGCCCGCTTCCGCATTGCCGCTCACTGTCAGACCGCCATCGGCGTTGACCGTGATGTTTACGCTCGGCGCGCCCGGTGCTGTGGTGTCAGTGAAGTCCGCAGTGGCGGCCGGACCGGCGTTACCCGCCAGGTCAGTGGCGCTGGCGCTGACCTCACCGCTGGGCTGGCCCTCCGGCGAGGTGACACTGAAGCGGCCATCGGTACCGGCGGTTGCCGATCCAGTGGTGCCATCCGGGTAAGTAACGGTAACGGTACTGCCCGCTTCGGCGCTTCCGCTGACGGTGACACTGCCATCGGCATTGTTCACCAGCGGGTCGAGCACCGGCGCCTGGGGCAGGCTGGTGTCCGTGTAAGTGGCGTTGGTGACCGATCCGTCATTGCCGGCGGCGTCGGTCGCCATCGCGCTGACTTCACCCGTGGTCTGCGGCACGTGGGTGGTGACGCTGTAGCTGCCGTCGGTACCGGCGACTCCCGTGCCGGTGGTGCCATCCGGGAAGGTCACGGTGACCGTGCTGCCCGCTTCGGCTGTACCGGTTACGGTCAGGCCGCCATCGGCGTTCGCCGTGACATTCATGCTCGGTGCATCCGGCGCAGTGGTGTCGGTGAAGGTGGCGCTGGCCGATGGACCATTGTTGCCGGCGGCATCGCTGGCGCTGGCACTGACCTCGCCGCTGGGCTGGCCGACCGGAGAGGTAACGCTGAAGTGGCCATCGGTACCAACGATCACACTCACCTCACTGCCATCCGGATAGGTGACGGTGACGGTGCTGCCCGCTTCGGCGCTGCCGCTGACGGTGACGCTGCCGTCGGCATTGTTCACCAGCGGATCGAGTACCGGCGCCAAAGGTGCGGTGCCATCGATGTAGGACTCGACCGTCGATGCGCCGGCATTGCCAGCGGCATCGGTGGCGCTGGCGCTGACCTCGCCGCTGGTTTGCGGCACGTGGGTGGTGACGCTATAGCTGCCGTCGGAACCGGCGGTTGCCGTGCCACTGGAGCCATCCGGGAAGGTCACGGTGACCGTGCTGCCCGCCTCCGCGGTACCGGTCACGGTCAGACCACCGTCGGCATTGGCGCTGACGTTCACGCTCGGCGCCAGCGGTGCGCCGCTGTCGGTGTAGTCCGCGGTGGCCGAGTCGCCAGTGTTGCCGGCGGCATCGGTAGCCGTCGCGCTGACTTCGCCGCTGGTTTGTGGAACCGTGGTGGTGACGCTGTAGCCACCGTCAGAGCCTGCAGTCGCGGTGCCGCTGCTGCCATCCGGGAAGGTCACGGTGACGGTACTGCCCGCTTCTGCCGTACCGGTCACGGTCAGGCCGCCATCGGGGTTGGCGCTGACGCTTACGCTCGGCGCCAGCGGTGCGCTGCTGTCTGTGTAGTCCACCGTGGCGGCGTCGCCAGTGTTGCCGGCGGCATCGGTAGCCGTCGCGCTGACTTCGCCACTGGTTTGCGGCACCGTGGTGGTGATGCTGTAGCTACCATCGGAACCAGCGGTCGCTGTGCCGGTGCTGCCATCCGGGAAGGTCACGGTAACCGTGCTGCCCGCCTCTGCCATACCGGTCACGGTCAGGCCGCCATCGGGGTTGGCGCTGACGTTGACGCTCGGCGATTGCGGCGCTCCGCTGTCGGTGTAATCCACGGTGGCGGCATCGCCGGTATTGCCGGCGCTGTCAGTCGCGGTCGCGCTGACTTCACCCGTGGTCTGCGGCACCGTTGTGGTGACGCTGTAGGCACCGTCGCTGCCCGCGGTCGTGGTGGTGCTGCTGCCATCCGGGAAGGTCACGGTGACGGTGCTGCCCGCCTCCGCGCTACCGCTGACGGTCAGGCCGCCATCGGCATTGGCTATGACGTTCACACTGGGTGCATCGGGTGCGGTGGTATCGGCGAACTCGCCGGTGACCGACGGACCGGTATTACCAGCGGCATCGGTGGCATTGGCCGTGACATCACCGGTAGGTTGTCCCGCCGGCGAGGTGATGCTGAAGGCGCCATCGCTGCCTGCGACCACGGTGTCGGTCGAGCCGTCCGGGAAGGTCACTGTCACGGTACTGCCCGCTTCGGCGCTGCCGGTGAGGGTGACGCTGCCATCACCGTTGGTCACCAGCGGGTCCAGTTCCGGTGCCAGTGGCGCGGTGTTGTCGGTGTAGGACTCGACCGTCGACGCGCCGGCGTTGCCAGCGGCATCAGTGGCGCTGGCGCTGACGTCACCGCTGGTTTGCGGTACGTGGGTGGTGACGCTGTAGCTGCCATCGGTGCCCGCGGTCGCTGTGCCGGTGCTGCCATCCGGGAAGGTCACCGTCACGGTGCTGCCCGCCTCCGCGCTGCCGCTGACGGTCAGGCCGCCGTCGGGATTGGCGCTGACATTCACGCTCGGCGCCAGCGGTGCGCCGCTGTCGGTATAGTCCGCGGTGGCCGAGGCGCCGGTATTGCCGGCGGCGTCGGTCGCGCTGGCACTGACTTCACCCGTGGTTTGCGGAGTCGTGGTGGTGACGCTGTAGCTGCCGTCGCTGCCGGCCGTGGCGGTCGCGGTGCTGCCATCGGGGAAGGTCACGGTCACGCTGCTGCCCGGTTCGGCGCTGCCGGCAACCGTCAGGCCGCCGTCGGCATTCGCCGTCACGTTTACGCTCGGTGCCAGCGGGCCCTGGGTGTCGGTGTAGCTCTCGACCGTAGGCGCACCGGCGTTGCCAGCGGCATCGGTGGCGCTGGCGCTGACGTCGCCGCTGGTTTGCGGTACGTGGGTGGTGACTTCATAGCTGCCGTCGCTGCCGGCGGTCACCGAGGCAGTCGAACCATCCGGGAAGGTCACGGTGACAGTGCTACCCGCCTCCGCGCTGCCACTGACAGTCAGGCCGCCGTCGTCGTTGGCGCTGACCGTCAGGCTCGGCGACTGCGGAGCGGCGGTGTCGGTGTAGCCCACGGTGGTGCTGTCACCCACGTTGCCAGCCGCGTCGCTGGCGCTGGCGGTCACGTCGCCGCTGGTTTGCGGCACGTTCGTGGTGAGGCTGTAGCTGCCATCGGCGCCCGCGGTCGCTGTGCCGGTGCTGCCATCCGGGAAGGTCACCGTCACGGTGCTGCCCGCCTCCGCGCTGCCGCTGACGGTCAGGCCGCCGTCGGGATTGGCCGTGACGTTGACGCTCGGAGCCTCCGGCGCGGTGGTGTCGGTGTAGTCCTCGGTCGCCGAGGCGCCGGTATTGCCGGCCTCGTCGGTGGCGTTGACGCTGATCTCACCGCTGGGCTGGTTGGCCGGCGAGGTGACCGACCAGGAGCCGTCCTCCCCCGCGACCACGGAACCGGTGGTTCCGTCCGGATAAGTCACGACGACGGTGCTGCCCGGCTCGGCGCTGCCGCCGACGGTAATACTGCCGTCTTCGTTGGTGATGACCGGATCGAGGACCGGCGCTTGCGGCGCGGTGCTGTCGGTGTAGGTCTGGGTGGTGGCATCGCCCGTGTTGCCGGCTGTGTCGGTGGCGGTCGCACTGACCTCTCCGCTGGTCTGCGGCACCTGGGTGGTGATGCTGTAGCCACCATCGGAGCCGGCGATTGCCGTACCGATGCTGCCGTCCGGGAAGGTCACGGTGACGGTGCTGCCCGCCTCCGCGCTACCGCTGACGGTCAGGCCACCGTCGGCATTGGCGGTGACGGTGACGCTCGGTGCATCCGGCGCGGTGGTATCGGCGAACTCGCCGGTGGCCGATGGGCCGGTATTGCCGGCTTCGTCGGTGGCCTTGGCGGTGACATCACCACTGGGCTGGCCGGCGGGGGATGTGAGGGTGAAGCTGCCATCCTCACCGGCCACCACGCTGCCGGTGGTTCCGTCCGGATAGGTGACGGTCACGGTGCTGCCCGGCTCTGCCAAGCCGCCGATGGTGACACTGCCATCCTCGTTGGTCACCAGCGGGTCGAGGACCGGCGCCAGCGGAGCGGTGCTGTCGGTGTAGCTCTGGACAGTGGCATCGCCCGTGTTGCCGGCGGCGTCGGTGGCAGTCGCACTGACCTCACCGGTAGTCTGCGGAACCGTGGTGGTCACGCTGTAGCTGCCATCGGAGCCGGCAGTCGCCGTACCGGTGGTGCCATCCGGGAAGGTCACGGTCACCATGCTGCCGGCTTCCGCCATGCCAGTCACGGTCAGGCCGCCGTCGGCATTGGCCGTGACGTTGACGCTCGGCGCATCCGGTGCGGTGGTGTCGGTGTAGCTCTCGGTCACCGAGGCACTGGTGTTGCCCGCTTCGTCGGTGGCTTCGGCGCTGACTTCGCCGGTGGGCTGGTTCTCCGGCGAAGTCAGGGTGAAGCTGCCGTCTTCTCCCACTACCACAGAACCGGTGCTGCCATCCGGATAGGTGACGGTAACGGTGCTGCCCGGTTCGGCGCTGCCGGTGAGGGTGATGCTGCCGTCTTCGTTGGTGACAATCGGGCCGAGGGCCGGCGCTTCGGGGGCAGTGCTGTCGGTATAGGTGACGGTGGTCGAGTCGCCGTTGTTGCCGGCGGCGTCGCTCGCACTGACGCTGACGTCACCGGTGGTTTGCGGCACATGGGTGGTGACGCTGTACTCGCCGTTATCGCCGGTGGTGGCGGTAGCGGTGCTGCCATCCGGGAAGGTCACGGTGACGGTCGTGCCCGGTTCGGCGCTGCCAGTCACGGTCAGGCCGCCATCGGCATTGGCCGTGACATTGACGCTCGGGGCGTCCGGTGCGGTGGTGTCGGTGTAGTTCTCGGTCACCGACGCGCCGGTGTTGCCGGCTTCATCCGTGGCATTGACGCTGATTTCGCCGGTGGGCTGGTTTTCCGGCGAGGTGATGCTGAAGCTGCCGTCCTCACCCGCCACGACACTGCCAGTGCTACCGTCGGGATAAGTGACGGTCACGGTGCTGCCCGGTTCGGCACTGCCGCCGAGGGTGATGCTGCCGTCTTCATTGGTGACGATCGGGTCGAGTACCGGCGCTTGTGGTGCGGTGTTGTCGGTGTAGGCCTGAGTGGTGGCGTCGCCGGTATTGCCGGCGGCATCGGTCGCGGTAGCACTGACGTCGCCGCTGGTTTGCGGAACAGTGGTAGTCACGCTGAAGCTGCCGTCACTGCCGGCCGTGGCGGTACCGGTGGAGCCATCCGGGAAGGTCACGGTCACCATGCTGCCGGCTTCCGCCGTGCCAGTCACGGTTAGGCCGCCGTCGGCATTGGCGCTGACATTCACGCTCGGTGCATCCGGCGCGGTGGTGTCCGCGTAGTTCTCGGTCACCGAAGCGCCGGTGTTGCCGGCTTCATCCGTGGCATTGACGCTGACTTCGCCGGTGGGCTGGTTTTCCGGCGAGGTGATACTGAAGCGGCCATCCTCACCGGCCACCACGGAGCCAGCGCTGCCATCGGGATAGGTGACGGTCACCGTGCTGCCCGGTTCTGCCGAACCACCGATGGTGATGCTGCCATCGTCGTTGGTGACGACCGGATCGAGTACCGGGGCCTCTGGAGCGGTGCTGTCGGTGTAGCTCTGAGTCGTGGCATCGCCAGTGTTGCCAGCGGCGTCAGTCGCGGTGGCGCTGACGTCACCGGAAGTCTGCGGCACGTGGGTGGTAACGCTGTAGCCGCCATCGGAGCCGGCAGTCGCCGTGCCGGTAGTGCCATCCGGGAAGGTCACGGTGACGGTCGTGCCTGGTTCGGCACTGCCAATCACGGTCAGGCCGCCATCGGCATTGGCCGTGACATTGACGCTCGGGGCGTCCGGCGCGGTGGTGTCGGTGTAGTTCTCGGTCACCGAGGCGCCGGTGTTGCCGGCTTCATCCGTGGCATTGACGCTGACTTCGCCGGTGGGCTGATCCTCAGGCGAGGTGATCGACCAGGAACCATCCTCACCCACCACCACGGAGCCAGTGCTGCCATCGGGATAGGTGACGGTCACCGTGCTGCCCGGCTCTGCCGAACCACCGATGGTGATGCTGCCATCTTCGTTGGTGACGATCGGATCGAGTACCGGTGCTTCCGGTGCGGTGCTGTCGATATAGCTCTGGGTGGTGGCATCGCCGGTATTGCCAGCGCCGTCGGTAGCGGTCGCGCTCACGTCGCCCGAGGTTTGCGGAACAGTGGTAGTCACGCTGTAGCTGCCGTCACTGCCGGCCGTAGCGGTACCGGTGGAGCCATCCGGGAAGGTCACGGTAACGGTGCTGCCGGCCTCTGCCGTACCGCTCACGGTCAGTCCGCCGTCGGTATTGGCGGTAACGTTGACGCTCGGCGCCTCCGGCGCGGTGGTGTCGGCAAACTCGCCAGTGGCCGACGGGCCAGTATTGCCGGCCTCGTCGGTGGCACTGGCGCTCACGTCGCCGCTCGGCTGGTGGGCCGGCGAGGTGATGCTGAAGCTGCCGTCCTCACCTGCCACGACAGTGCCATTACTGCCATCCGGATAAGTGACGGTGACGGTGCTGCCGGGCTCGGCGCTGCCGCCGACGGTGACGCTGCCGTCATCGTTGGTGACGATCGGGTCCAGCACCGGAGCCTCAGGCGCAGTGCTATCGATGTAGTTCTGGGTGGTGGCGTCACCGGTGTTGCCAGCCGCATCAGTCGCGGTGGCGCTGACGTCGCCGCTGGTTTGCGGGACATGGGTGGTGATTTCGTAACTACCGTCGCCGCCGGCTGTGGCCGTGGCGGTGCTGCCATCCGGGAAGGTGACGGTGACGGTCGTAGCCGGCTCGGCACTGCCGGTCACGGTCAGGCCGCCATCGGTATTGGCCGTGACGTTGATGCTAGGCGCATCGGGCGCGGTGGTATCAGTGTAGCTCTCGGTCACCGAGGCGCCGGCGTTGCCGGCTTCATCCGTGGCGTTGACGCTGACTTCGCCGGTGGGCTGGTTTTCCGGCGAGGTGATCGACCAGGAGCCGTCCTCCCCCGCTACCACGGAACCGGTGGTGCCGTCCGGGTAGGTGACGGCAACGGTGCTGCCCGGCTCGGCGCTTCCGCCGATGGTGATACTGCCGTCTTCGTTGGTGACGATCGGGTCCAGAACCGGAGCCCCCGGCGCGGTGCTGTCGGTGTAGGCGAGGGTGGTCGAGTCACCGATATTGCCAGCCGCATCAGTCGCGGTGGCGCTGACGTCGCCGCTGGTTTGCGGAGCGTGGGTGGTGATTTCGTAACTGCCGTCGCTGCCGGCTGTGGCCGTGGAGGTCGAGCCATCCGGGAAGGTGACGGTAACCGTGCTGCCCGCCTCTGCGCTGCCACTCACGGTCAGGCCGCCATCGGCATTGGCCGTGACGTTGACGCTCGGGGCGTCCGGGGCGGTGGTGTCGGCGTAGTTCTCGGTCACCGAGGCGCCGGTATTGCCCGCTTCGTCGGTGGCGTTGACGCTGATTTCGCCGGTGGGCTGGTTCTCCGGCGAAGTGAGAGTGAAGCTGCCGTCCTCACCGACCACCACGGAGCCGGTAGTGCCATCCGGGTAGGTCACGGTCACGGTGCTGCCCGGCTCGGCGCTGCCGCCGACGGTGACGCTGCCGTCTTCGTTGGTAACGATCGGGTCGAGTACCGGAGCCTCGGGCGCGGTGCTGTCGGTGTAACTCTGAGTCGTGGCATCGCCGGTGTTGCCGGCGGCGTCGGTCGCGCTGGCGCTGACGTCGCCCGTGGTTTGCGGAACCGTTGTAGTCACGCTGTAGCTTCCGTCGCTACCCGCCGTAGCAGTGGAGGTCGAGCCATCCGGGAAGGTGACGGTAACCGTGCTGCCCGCCTCTGCACTGCCGCTCACGGTGAGGCCGCCATCGGCGTTCGGAATGACGGAGACACTCGGCGCTCCAGGCGCGGTGGTATCGGCATAGTTCTCCGTCACCGAGGCGCCGGTATTACCCGCTTCGTCGGTGGCGTTGACGCTGATTTCGCCGGTGGGCTGGTTTTCCGGCGAGGTGATCGACCAGGAGCCGTCTTCACCGACCACTACGTTGCCGGTAGATCCATCCGGGTAGGTCACGGTGACGGTACTGCCCGGCTCGGCGCTGCCGCCGACGGTGACGCTGCCGTCTTCGTTGGTGACAACTGGATTAAGTACCGGAGCTTCGGGGGCAGTGCTGTCCGTATAGATGAAGGTAGTCGACTCACCGGTGTTGCCGGCCGCGTCGGTCGCTGCTGCTCTGACATCACCGCTGGTCTGCGGCACGCTCGTAGTGACGCTGTACTCGCCGTTATCGCCGGCGGTAACGGTACCGGTCGAGCCGTCCGGGAAGGTCACGGTAACGGTCGTGCCTGGCTCGGCGCAGCCAGACACGGTCAGGCCGCCATCGGCATTGGCCGTGACGTTGACGCTCGGGGCGTCCGGAGCGGTGGTATCCGCGTAGTTCTCGGTCACCGACGCGCCAGTGTTGCCGGCTTCGTCGGTGGCGTTGACGCTGACTTCGCCGCTGGGCTGATTCTCCGGCGAGGTAATCGACCAGGAGCCGTCTTCTCCTGCCACTACGGAACCGGTCGAGCCATCCGGGTAGGTGACGGTGACGGTGCTGCCCGGCTCCGCGCTACCGCCGACGGTGACGCTGCCATCGTCGTTGGTGACGATCGGACCCAGCACCGGAGCCTCCGGCGCGGTGCTGTCGGTGTAGGCGACGGTGGTCGAGTCACCGATATTGCCAGCCGCATCAGTCGCGGTGGCGCTGACGTCGCCGCTGGTTTGCGGAACATGGGTGGTGATTTCGTAACTACCGTCGCCGCCGGCTGTGGCCGTGGCGGTGCTGCCATCCGGGAAGGTGACGGTGACGGTCGTGCCCGGCTCGGCGCTGCCGCTCACGGTCAGGCCGCCGTCGGGATTGGCCGTGACGTTGGCGCTCGGCGCATCCGGTGCAGTGGTGTCGGTGTAGCTCTCGACCACCGAGGCGCCGGTATTGCCGGCTTCGTCGGTGGCGTTGACGCTGATTTCGCCGGTAGGTTGGTTCTCCGGCGAAGTGAGGGTGAAGCTACCGTCCTCACCGACCACCACGGAGCCGGTAGTGCCATCCGGGTAAGTGACGGTCACGGTACTACCCGGCTCGGCGCTGCCGCCGATGGTGATACTGCCATCGTCGTTGGTGACGATTGGGCCCAGCACCGGAGCATCGGGCGCGGTGGTGTCGGCGAAGGTATCAGTGGCGGCCGGGCCGGTGTTGCCATCCAGGTCGGTGGCCGCCGCGCTGACCTCACCGTTGGGCTGCGGACTGGCGGAGGTCACTGAGAAGGCTCCGTTCGCGTCGGCGACCGTGGTGCCGGTAGAGCCGTCCGGGAAGGTTACGATGACGGTGCATCCAGGTTCTGCGCTACCGCAAACGGTGACAGAACCATCACCCAGCGTGATCAGCGGATCGAGCAGAGGAGCATCCGGCGGGGTGCTATCGATGTATGCCAGTCTGCCGGGCTCGCCGGTATTGCCATATACGTCGGTGGCGGTGGCACTGACTTCACCACTGGCCTGAGGCACGTGGGTGGTGATGCTGTAGTGGCCGTTGCCGTCAGCCATGACGTTACCCACCGAGCCGTCCGGGAAGGTGACGGTGACGATGCTGCCGACTTCGGCACTACCGCTGATGGTGAGCCCGCCATCGGAGTTCTCGGTGACGCCAATGCTCGGCGCCCCAGGTGGAGTGGTATCAACGTACGGCAACTGGGTGCCAGGACTGGTGTTGCCGGCATTGTCGGTGGCGCTGGCGGTCAGATCGCCCGAAGGTTGGTCGGGCGGTGATGTCAGGCTGTAGCCGCCATCTTCGCCGACAACAACGCTGCCGGTACTGCCGTCGGGGTAGGTAACGGTCACGGTACTACCCGGCTCGGCGCTGCCGCTGACGGTCACGCTGCCATCGGCATTGGTGGTCACCTCGACGCTGGGTGCGCTCGGCGCAGTAGTGTCGGTGTAGTCAACGTGGGCGTCGCTGCTGTTGCCCTTACCATCCTCGACGTGAATGTCCACGCCACCGCTGGTCTGCGGTAAGGAAGAAGAGGCCTGGTAGTTACCGTTGGCGTCGGCGACCACAGTCGTGCTGGAACCATCTGGGAAGGTCACGGTAACGCTGGCACCGGGGCTGGTGGTACCACTGACGATCAGCCCGCCCGTATCGCTAGCCTGCAAGTTGACAGTAGGCGCCTGGAGCCCGCTGCCGCCATGATGACCGCCACCGCCGCCACCACTAGAGGCAGCAACGCCCCCTGCAACCAGTGCCAGACCACCCAGTATCCAGGGCAGCGCCCCCTGATCGCCGCCCTCCGTCACCAGCAGCGATTCGACCGAGTCGACCTCGCTGTAGCTGGAGAAGACAGAGCCTTCTTCATTGGCCTCGGCGACCCAGTAGTGGCCATCACCGCTGTCGAGTACCAGATCGCTGCTCGGCTCGCCCGGAGCCCCGAAGAAACCCTGGATGACGATGGTCTCGCCGTCCAGGGTCTTGATCACCAAGGCATTGCCTTCGCGGGTCATGCTGATGACCTGCTCCTTGCTCAGTGCCAGCTTCACGACGGAGGGTGCGCGAAGGGTCAGGTCAGCCTGGTTGATCTGGGTGGCCGCGTGGGTAGCCTTGTCGATTACAACGATTGTTTTAGCCATGATGGGCCTCGGAACTCGGCAGTCATGGGAATGCAGATGGGCGTCGCCATCGTCATTCCCGATCACAAGGGGTCCGCAGACCGGCAGGTCTGCGGACCTTCTTCAACCACGGGGTTCGATGACTCGTCTCTGCGACCGGCAAGCGAAGGCCGGCTGATCGGGGGAGGCAAAATTCTTGGAATTGATCGTCGAAAGGCCGATGGCGCTTGCCGCTGCGTGCTATGCACTGGTCGCGGAGGCACCCCATGGATACGGCTCAGGAGTATCCGCAGGAAAATTCCCTACTAATATCAGATGATTCCTAATCCCTACCGTCCACGGTACAGAAGCTATGGAGCCCACCACGGGACAACCGACGGTGAGGCGCACGGACTTACTGGGTGAGGGAAATCTGGGGCACTGCCAGCGCCGCGGAAGGCTCGGCTAGCTGCGATATCTGCTTTGAACACCATTCTGCCGTTAGCGCAAGGCAGGCACCGTGCAGTAACGGTACGTTAACCGTCATGTCAGGTGCCTGATACGGCCGCTGCGCTCAAATCCCGACCGGCATACCCCACCACGAAACTCGCTCCTTCCATTGGTCATTGCACGGAGAGAGTGGCGCTCGCGAAGAGAACGCAAAGCTTGGTGCTCGGATTACGCTGCGACTACACGCCAAGACTGCAGCTTGGTGTCCGACTGCGCCCGGGAATATCCTGAACACGCCGCGTTACCGGCCTGTACAGAAGAACCACGCTTCGGCGGCCGGCCTACACTCTTGCGCGATCAGCCTATCGATAACGCATCTACCGCTTCGAGCCTCCCTCGAGCCTCATCAGCTCACCAGCCCCGCGGCCAGCACGATCCGCGCGGTTTCCTCGTAGTGATGGCGCAGCAGCTCGCAGGCCCGCTCCACGTCCCGCTGCAAAACGGCATCGAGGATGTCGCGGTGCTCGCGCTCCACGTCCCGCTGCAACGTTTCCGGAGCCGGCGCGGCCCAGCGCCGGTACAGGTCCGTCGACTGCGACAGGTTGTTGGCGATCCGCATCATCGGCTCGCACTGGCAGCCCACGATCAGGGCCTGGTGGAACGCCCTGTGAGCTACTGACCAATCCTCGCTGATCCGTTCGGGATCGCTACTGCAGCGGCGAGGCGTGCGAGCCAGGCGGTGGTGGGCGGCGATCAGCTCCGTCTCCCACTGCAGGTCGCCGCGCTCGATGGCCAGGCGCAGCGCCAGCGACTCGGTGACGCAGCGCAGTTCGGTCACATCCCGGAACTCCCGCAGGTCGAGCTTGGGCACGAAGTGGGTGCTGGCCTGCGATGGCGGCCGCAGCCCGGTGCGCACGCAGCTCGGCATCCCCCTCGAAGGCTCGACCCAGGTCGAGAAGTGGATCGTGGTGGACGTCCTCAACACCCCGGGCGAGCCAGAGCGCTTCTCGCGCTTCCACTGCAACGGCGTGCGCCCCTGCGTGGTGGTACCCGGCGTCAAGGGCCGCTGCCGCTACGAGTTCATGCTGTTGCCCGGCGATGACCCGGCCAGGGTGACCACCCCGGAATTCATCATCGAGCTGGTCGCGCCCTACCAGCGCATAGTCGCCGCGGACATCCGCCGCGCCGCTGTCTATGTGGCGCAACAGCGGATCGCCGCGAGCTTCCGCCGCGGCCGCGTGCTGCTGGCCGGCGATGCGGCCCACCTGATGCCGCCGTTCGCCGGACAGGGGCTCAACGCCGGCATCCGCGACGCGGCGAACCTCGCCTGGAAGATCGCAGCCCATGTCCGTGGCCAGGCCAGCGAAGCGCTGATCGACAGCTACCAGGCCGAGCGCCGGCCCCATGCGGAACAGATGGTTCGGCTCTCGCACCGCATCGGCAAGGTGGTGATGAGCACCCATCCGCTGCTGACCACCTTGCGCGACGTTGCTGTCGTGGCCCTGGGGATAGTCCCGCCGGCCAAGCGCTGGTTGGTCGACATGAAATTCCTGAAGCAGCCGTATTTCACGACAGGCTGCATAGTCCCGCCGGCTTCCGATCTGCCGCGGGCGGCCGCCGACCTGGTGGGCCGCGCGCTGCCGCAGCCCCGGGTACAGCGCCCGAACGGGGAACGCGTCGCACTGGACAAGGTGCTGGGGCCCGACTGGGCGATCCTGCGCTTCCCGAAGGACGCGGCGCTCGAAATCCAGCGGCCGGCCGGCCGTCGCGAGGGTGTCGTCGACCTCGACGGTGCCTTCGCCGCGCTGCTCGGCAGCGGCCTCACCCTGCTGGTGCGCCCCGATCGCTACGTGGCCGCCGCCAGCCGCGCGCCGGACGAGCAGTTGGCGCTCCAGGCATTGGCAGCGCTCATCCCTGCACTGCCCGCTTGCCTGTACGGCACCGGCCCGCAGGGCGACACACAACCCCGTGCGTCCCTGGCAATCCAGTCGCAAGCCTCGTGAGCCGCGGCCATGCAACGCCTCAACCCCGTGCAGCGAGCTGCACTCAACCAAACCGGGAACTCCCATGAAACTCATGAGCTTTGAACACGCCGGCAAGGCGAGCTTCGGTGTCGCAGTCGGCGATGGCGTTTTCGATCTTCAGCACCTGCTGGAAGGCCGCTTCGCCGACCTCAAGAGCCTGCTGGAGGGCGACGGCATCGCCCTGGCGGCAGCAGCCATCGAGGGCCGCACGCCGGACCTGAAACTGGCGGACGTACGCTTCCTGCCCGTGATCCCCAACCCCGGCAAGATCTGGTGCGCGGGCCTGAACTACGGCGAGCACGTCCGCGAGACCGGTCGCGAGATCAGCGAGAAGCCGATGTTCTTCCTGCGCGTGGCGGATTCCCAGGTCGGCCACGACGAGGCGATCCCGCGGCCGCCGGAATCGACCCGGCTGGACTACGAAGGCGAGATCGCGGTCATCATCGGCAAGGGCGGCCGGCGCATCCGCGAGGAAGACGCCTGGGAACATATCGCCGGCTACGCCTGCTACAACGACGGCTCGGTGCGCGACTGGCAGCTGCACACCGCGCAATGGGCGCCCGGAAAGAACTTCTGGCGCACCGGCGGCTTCGGCCCCTGGATGGTGACGGCCGACGAGATCGAGCCAGGCGCCCGGCTGTCGCTGGTGACGCGACTCAATGGCGAGGAGGTGCAGCGCGCAACCACGGACATGATGCTGCACAGCATCCCGCGGCAAATCGCCTATGCCTCGACGGTGGCTCCGCTGCGCCCCGGCGACGTCTTCGTGACCGGGACTCCGGGCGGCATCGGCGCCAAGCGCACACCGTCGCTGTGGATGAAGCCCGGCGACGTGGTCGAGGTGGAGGTCGAGCGCGTCGGCATCCTGCGCAACACCATCGTCGACGAATAGCTCGCTAGCCTGGCCGGCCCCGGCCGGGGCCGGCTTTACCCATTACAAGAACAAGACGGGTGAATCCAATGAGCAATCGCCTTGCGCTGCACGACGCACCTGCCCTTCCCCACCAAGGGAGGGCAGTGGCATGACAGTGGAACGAGCAACCGTTCACGGCCAGCCGAGGTTGGCCATCACCATAGCCCTGTGCTTCCTGGTCGCCTTGCTGGAGGGCGTGGACCTGCAGGCGGCCGGCATAGTCGCACCGGAGCTGGGTGGCGTCTTCGGCCTGGACAGGCTGCAGATGGGCTGGGTGTTCAGCGCCGGCATCCTCGGCCTGCTGCCCGGCGCCCTCGTCGGTGGCTGGCTGGCCGACCGCATCGGGCGCAAGCGTGTGCTGATCGGCTCGGTGGCCTTGTTCGGCATATTCTCCCTGGCCACCGCCCATGCCTGGGGCCTGGGAAGCCTGCTGGTGGCACGCCTGTTCACCGGCGTCGGCCTGGGCGCGGCGCTGCCCAACCTGATCGCCCTGAGCTCGGAGGCCGCTGGCGCGCATCTGCGCGGCCGGGCGGTAAGCCTTATGTACTGCGGCGTGCCGCTGGGTGGGGCGCTGGCGGCGGGCATCGGCATCGCCGGGTACTCCGGCGGCTGGCAACTGGTGTTCCACATCGGCGGCGTGGTGCCGTTGCTGATCCTGCCGCTGCTGGCGCTGTACCTGCCTGAGTCCAGCGAATTCCACAAACCGTCGGGGCAGGCCCGGGATAGCCGCAGCCTGCATCGCGACCTGCTCGGGCAAGGCGCCACCTGGCTGTTGTGGATCAGCTATTTCTTCACCTTGATGGTGGTGTACATCCTCATCAACTGGTTGCCGAGCCTGCTGGTCGGCCAGGGTTTCAGCGCCAACCACGCCAGTTGGGTGATGTTCGCCCTGCAGATAGGCGCGGCCATCGGCACCCTGGCCCTGGGCATGCTGATGGAGCGCCTGCCGGCCTGGTGCATGGCGACGTTGGTGTACCTGGGCATCCTCGTGGCGCTGGCCGGTTTGGGCCTGGCCGACAACCTGGGCGCGATGCTGCTGGCCGGTTTCGTCGCCGGCTTCTTCGCCACCGGTGGGCAGTGCGTGCTCTACGCCCTGACGCCCTGCTTCTACCCCGCGCGAATGCGCGCCACCGGTGTCGGCGCCGCGGTCGCCGTCGGCCGCCTGGGCGCCATGAGCGGGCCGCTGGTGGCGGGCCAGATGCTCGCCCTGGGGGCTGGTTCCGCAGGCGTTCTGCTGGTTTCGGCGCCGGGCATCGTGGTCGCCGCCCTGGCGCTGTTCCGCTTGATCACCCAGCGCCCCGCCTAGCCGGATCGACGCCCCCACCCTGCGCATTCTCTGCCGCCAACACGGCAGGGCTTCGTACAACTACAAGAAAGTGAAGAGCATCATGCACAAGGCATCCCACGCCCTGCTGTGCCTGGCTGTGCCCCTGTCCTACGCCTGCAGCGCAAGCGCCGCGGGCTTCATCGACGACAGCCATGCCGACCTGGTCCTGCGCAACTACTACTTCGACCGCAACTACCTGGGCGAAACCCCGCAGGCCGCCGCCCGCGAGTGGGCCCAGGGCTTCATCCTCAACTTCAAGTCGGGCTTCACCGAAAGCCCGGTAGGTTTCGGCCTGGACGCCCAGGGCATGCTCGGGCTGAAGCTGGACTCCTCGCCGGACCGCGCCGGTACCGGCCTGCTGCCCTTCGACCCGGCTACCCGCGAGCCGGCCGACGACTATTCCGAACTGGGCCTGACGGCGAAGCTGCTCATCTCGCGGACCGAACTGCAGGCCGGTACCATCAGCACCTTCCTGCCGATCGCCTTCGGCGCCCCCACACGCCTGCTGCCGCAGACCTTCCGCGGCGTCTATCTGCACTCGACGGACATCGACGACCTGAGCCTGCATGCCGGATGGATGGACCGCATCAACCTGCGCGACGCCACCAACTACGAGAAGATGCGCATCAGCGCGCCCAACGGCCGCTTCAACGGCGCCGCCACCTCGGACAGGTTCACCTTCCTCGGCGGCGACTACGCCTGGTCGAAGCAACTGACGCTGAAGTACTACCACGCCGAGGTAGACCAGCTGTACCGCAAGGACTACTTCGGCTTCGTCGACGAGCGCGCGCTGGGCCCGGGCCGGCTCAAGAGCGACTTCCGCCTGTTCGTCACCGGCGAGGACGGTGCGGCCAGGGGCGGCAAGGTGGACAACCGCAACGCGGCCCTGATGCTGACCTACGCCTGGGGCAGCCATAGCCTGGGGCTAGGTTACTCGCACCTGGATGGCGCCACCGGGATGCCATACCTGTACGGCACCGAAACCTTGGTGATCACCGAGGGCACCCTCAGTTCCGAATTCCTCAACCCCAAGGAGCGCAGTTGGCAGGTGAAGTTCGACCAGGACTTCGCCGGCGCCGGCCTGCCCGGGCTAAAGGGCATGCTGCGCTATGTGCGCGGCGGCAATATCGAGCTGGCGAAATTCGGCGGCAGCGGCCTGAGCGAGAGCGAGAAGGACCTCGAACTGTCCTACACGGTGCAGAGCGGCAGCCTCAAGGGCGTGGCCTTGCGTGTGCGCCACGCCTGGTACCGCAACGACTTCGCGCCCGGCGCCACGCACCGCGACGACAACGAGCTGCGGGTGAATATCGACTACACCCTCGCACTCTGGTGACGGCCTTCAGCGCGCGGCATCCGCCTCGATATTGACCGTGGCGGTCGTGCCGGCGCTGAGGTGGATGACGACGGCCCGCAGCCGGGTGAACAGCGCCGCGTGCCAACGCCAGTAAGTTCGCTCCTACGAGGAGCGCGGCGCGATGAAAACCGCCTCGAAGGCGGCTTTGGGTTAGAACGGCGCTCCTGGCTTCTGCTGTCGCTATTCCGAGGTCCAGCCGGCCGGGTAGGGGAACAGTAGTTGGAAAGCGTTGACGTGCGCGTCCTGCGAACCGCCCGCGACTGGCTTGCGGCCGAGCATCGGCTGTTGCTGGCGACAGTGGTCAGGACCTGGGGCTCCTCGCCCCGCCCCGTCGGGTCCATGATGGCTCTGCGCGAGGATAGCCGTTGTGTCGGCTCGGTGTCGGGCGGCGGCATCGAGGACGACCTGATCCACCGATACACCCGCGCCTACGGGGATGGGGAAATGGCGAATATCTCGACACCTGGTCCGTGACCGGCGTGCAAGTCACCAGGGAAATGCCCGATGACGCAGTCCGTGCCATGCGGCCCGACACGCGCACCTGCATCGTGGTCCTGAGCCACGACCCCAAGCTATACGACCTGGCCCTGCTGGAAGCCCTCGATGGTCCCGCCTTCTACGTAGGCGCCATTGGCTCGCGCCGCAACACCGAGAGCCGACGGCAGCGCCTGATAGAGCATTTCTACGCCTCCGCGGACTCGCTCTCGCTGGCACGGCTGTACGCGCCGGTAGGCATCTACATAAGCAGCAAGACCCCTGCCGAAATCGCCATGAGCGTGATGGCCGAGATCCTTGCGGCCAAGAACGGCATTGCCCTCCCCTCCACGCTCGGCGTGGCACAAGCCAAGACACGTATTGAAAAGCAGGGAATGTGACCACGCGGATTGCCCAGGGAGAGCCCCTCCCCCAGGACCTGGAGAAGCCTTGCACGAGATCTCCGGTCGGCCGATTGATCGACTGATTAATTCGCCAATAAAATATTAGATATGCTTATCAATTCACTGCAAGCCGGACCATGATCAAACGCAACCTCAACGACCTCCTCTACTTCGTCACGGTCGCACGCGAAGGTAGCTTCACCCGCGCCGCGGCCCTGCTGGGCGTCACCCAATCGGCGCTCAGCCAGGCGATCAGCGGCCTGGAGGCACGGCTGCAGATCCGGCTGCTCACTCGCACCACCCGCAGCGTTTCCCCCACGGCAGCCGGCGAGCGGCTCCTGCAGGCCATCGGCCACCGCTTCGATGAAATCGATGCGGAGCTGGAGGAGTTGACGGAGATGCGCGACAAGCCTGCGGGTACGGTACGCATCACCTGTGGCGATCATGTCCTGCGAACCACGCTGCTGCCCAAGCTGACGCCCCTGCTGCTCGAGTACCCCGACATCAAGATGGAGTTCGATGTGAACTACGGTTTCCGCGACATAGTGGCGGATCGTTTCGATGCCGGTGTGCGCCTGGGGGACACCATCGACAAGGACATGATCGCGATGCCCATCGGACCGCCGATCCGCATGGCCGTCGCGGCTTCTCCAGCCTACTTCGCCGAACATCCCGAACCTGCGAACCCGCGGGATTTGATGAACCACAAGTGCATCAACATGCGCATGCAGTCCGGTGGAGGGCTTTATGTCTGGGAATTCGAGCGACGCGGGCACACGCTGAATGTCCGCGTCGATGGCCAGCTCACTTTCAATACCTCGCCCAACATCGTGGATGCCGCTTTGGCAGGGTTGGGAGTGGCCTGGCTACCGGAAGAAGAATTCGCCCCCCACATTGAAGACGGCCGCCTGGTCCGGGTGCTGGAAGACTGGTGCGCCCCCTTCCCGGGGTACTACCTGTACTACCCCAGCCGGCGGCAGCCATCGCCAGCCTTCTCGCTGGTCGTCAACGCGCTGCGCTTCACTCGCCCGCGGGGAAAGAAGGCCTAGAACGACATCGCTCCTACCAGGCGTAGGCCATTGGCGCCTCGCCACCCGGTCCCGGCCAGATCTCGTCCAGCCTGGCCAGCGTCTCGTCCGAAAGCTTCAGGGACAGCGCATCGAGACTCTGCTGCAACTGCTCGACGGTACGCGGGCCGCTGATTGCGGCAGTGACGACCGGGTTGTGCAACAACCAGGCGAGCGCCACGACCGCAGGTGGCTCACCCAGTTCGCCACACAGCGCCTCGTAGGCTTCCAGTTGCGGGCGCAGCTTGTTGATCCGCTGCTGCAGAGCCGGAGTGGCCCGGCGCCCCTCGGCGACTTTGCGCAGCACACCGCCCAGCAGGCCCATGCCGATCGGGCTCCACGGGATCAGGCCTATCCCGAAGTGGCGCAGCGCCGGAATCACTTCCAGCTCGATGGTGCGCTGGGTGAGGTTGTACAGGCTCTGTTCCGACGCCAGGCCCAGCAGGTTGCGCGAAGCGGCGGTCAACTGTGCGGTGGCGATATCCCAGCCGGCGAAGTTGCTGGAGCCGACATAGGTGATCTTGCCTTCGCGTATCAGTTGCTCCATCGCCTGCCAGATTTCCTCCCAGGGCGTTGCCCGGTCGATGTGGTGCATCTGGTACAGGTCGATATGGTCTGTCTTCAGGCGCTTCAGGCTCGCCTCGCAGGCACGGCGAATGTGGTAGGCCGACAGGTACTTGTCGTTGGAGCCGGTCTCCATCGGCTGATAGACCTTGGTGGCCAGCACGATCTTGTCGCGGCGCGATCTGTCCTGCGCCAGCCAGTTGCCGATGATCTCCTCGGACGTGCCGAAGCCCTTGGCCATGTCCGGCGACTGCGGCCCGCCATAGACGTCGGCTGTGTCGAAGAGGTTGATGCCGGCGCCGAGCGCCTCATCCATGATCCTGAAGCTGGTGGCTTCGTCTGCCAGCTCGCCGAAGTTCATGGTGCCCAGTGCGATGCGGCTGACTTTGAGGCCGGTACGGCCGAGGTGCGTGTAGTGCATGCGTGTCTCCCGGAGTTGCTGCGATGGGATGATTCAGGCGGCGAGCGAAGCGCAGTCGATGACGAAGCGATACTTCACGTCGCCCTTGAGCATGCGTTCGTAGGCCGCGTCGATTTCCGCGATGCGGATCATCTCGATGTCCGCGACGATGCCGTGCTCGGCGCAGAAATCCAGCATCTGCTGGGTCTCGGGAATGCCGCCGATCATCGAGCCGGCCAGGCCGCGGCGCTTCATGATCAGGTTGAATACTTCGACGGGCGGATGCGGTGTGGCCGGGGCCCCTACCAGCGTCATGCTGCCGTCGCGCTTGAGCAGCACCATGAACGCATCCAGGTCGTGCGGCGCGGCCACGGTGTTGAGGATGAAGTCGAAGCTTTTGCCGTGCGCCGCCATCTCGCCGGGGTTGCGCGAGACCACCACCTCGTCGGCCCCCAGGGCCCTGGCCGCCTCGCGCTTGGAGTCGGAGGTGGTGAACGCGACCACGTGCGCGCCCATGGCATGCGCCAGCTTGATGCCCATGTGCCCTAGCCCGCCGATGCCGACCACCCCGACCTTGTGGCCAGGCCCCACCTTCCAGTGGCGCAACGGCGAATAGGTGGTGATGCCAGCGCACAGCAGAGGCGCCACGGCGGCCAGTTGCGCCTCGGGGTGCCGGATGCGCAGCACATAGCGCTCATGCACCACGATCCGCTGGGAATAGCCGCCCAGGGTGTGGCCCGGCGCATCGGCTGTCGGGAAGTTATAGGTGCCGACCATGTGGTCGCAGTAGTTTTCCAGCCCTTCGCTGCAATCCTCGCAGTGCTTGCAGCTATCGACAATGCAGCCTACGCCGACCAGGTCGCCCGGCTTGAAGTTCGAGACCTGTGCTCCCACGGCCGAGACGCGACCGACGATCTCGTGGCCCGGTACGCAGGGATAGCGCGTGCCTGCCCATTCGGAGCGAACCTGGTGCAAATCCGAGTGGCATACGCCGCAATAGGCGATGTCGATCTGTACGTCGTGGGCGCCGGGAGCACGGCGGGTGATGTCGATCGGTTCGAGGGGACGATCGCTGGCATAGGCGCCGTAGGCTTTGACGGTCATAGACTTTCTCCTGTGTGCGGGCTGTCTGGCGATGGGCGGCGGGCGTGTCGCCGTCGCTATGGAGCTGGCTGATGCCGTGGTCTTCGTTGAGACATCAGAGCGTGGCTTTTTTCATGGCAGTGTCCCGCGGGATCGATCAGCCGTGTGCCGCGGACCGGCGCGCGGTCATGAGGGTCAACACCGCGCAGATCGCCAGCAGCACGGCGCTGGCGATGAAGGTGCTGCGGTAGCCGCTGTGGTCGAACAGCAGGCCGCCAACGGTGGAGCCCAGTGCGATGGACATCTGGACCACGGCGACGAACAGGCCGCCACCGGCCTCGGCATCCCTGGGGAACACCTTGGCGATCCAGGCCCACCAGCCCACGGGCGCCGAGGTGCCGGTCAGGCCCCACAGCGCGAGCAACGCGATGACGACGGTGGTCCAGCCGCCGAAGGCGACCAGTGCCAGGGCCGTCGCCGCCATCAGCAGCGGGATGACGACCAGCGTCTGGTAGAAGCCCCGCTGCAGGACACGGCCGATGAGCGCGGTGCCGATGAAGCCGGCCGCGCCGATCACCAGCAGGATCAGGGAGATGGCGGAGCCATGCACGCCCGTGACCGTTTCCAGGAAGGGCCGCACGTAGGTGAACAACCCGAACTGCCCCATGAACAGCAGGCTGCTCGCCAGCATGCCCATGGCAACACCCGGATGCTTGAACAGGGTGAACACCTTGAACACGTTGCCGATGCCGGATGCGCGTACCGCGGCCGGCATGGATGGCAAGGTCTTCCACTGCCAGGCCAGCGCGATCAGCGACACCGGCACCAGGCACAGGAACGCACCGCGCCAGCCGATGACGGTGCCCAGGTAGGCGCCCATCGGCGCGGCCACCACGGTGGCGAGCGCGTTGCCGCCGTTGACGATGGCCAGGGCGCGCGGCACATCGCGCGTCGGCACCAGGCGGATGGCCGTGGCCGCCGACATGGACCAGAAGCCGCCGACGACTACGCCGATCAGCGCACGGCCAACCATGTAAATGACGTAGTTCGGCGCCAGCGCGACGATCGCGCCGGATATGCCCATCGCCAACGTCAGGCCCAGCAGCAGCGTCTTGCGGTTGAGGCTGCCGGCCAGCGCCGAGATGAACAGGCTGGTAAGCACGGCGAAGACGCCGGAGATGGCAATGCCCTGGCCGGTCATGCCTTCGGTGACACGCAGGTCCGCTGCCATGGGCGTGAGCAGGCTGACGGGCAGGAACTCGGAGGCGATCAGCGCGAAGGCGCAGACGGCCAGGGCGAAGACGCCGCTCCAGGATGTTGGCGTCTCCTGGTGCTCGCGAAGGGTGTCGGAGCCCTTGGGGGCGTCGATGGCGGTGGTGGTCATGGAATGCCTTTCTTTTGTCGCTCGATAGGAAACACCGCGCCGTCCACCGGGACAGCGCGGTCAGGGGGTTCAGGCACGAGGGGCGTTTCGCGCGCCCCGTTGGCTCTACGCCGACGCGGCCAGGTTCTTCTGGAAGAACGCCATCAGCTTGTCGAACGGGATCTTGTCCATCCGGTCGTACAGGTCCACGTGGACGGCGTCCGGAATGATCATGAGTTCCTTCGGCTCTGCCGCCGCCGCGTAGGCGGTTTCGCTGAAGTAGCGCGAGTGCGCGTTCTCACCATGAACCAGGAGGATTGGCCGCGGCGAAATCTCCTTGATGTAGGTGAGGATCGGCAGGTTCATGAACGGCAGTGGCGTGGTGATCGTCCAGGCGTTGCCGGAGTTGACCGCGCGCGGGTGATAGCCGCGCGGAGTCCGGTAGTAGTCGTGGTACTCGACCAGGAACTGTGCCTCGCCCCCCTTCAGTTCGTTGTAGGGCGGCTGGTACGCAGGGGTGCCGCTTTCCGCGTCCTTCCAGCGCTGCTGGCTCAGTTGCTCCAGCGTCTGCGTGCGCTGTTCGAGGGTGGCGCTGTCGTTGTAGCCCTTGGACATGACGCGGCTCATGTCGTACATGGTGCTGGCCACGACGGCCCTGATGCGCTTGTCCACGGCGGCGGCGCTCAAGGCCATGCCGCCCCAGCCGCAAATGCCGATGATGCCGATCCGTTCGCGGTCGACATTGGGTAGCAGGCCCAGGCAGTCCACCGCGGCGCTGAAATCCTCGACGCTGATGTCCGGCGAGGCGACGTTGCGCGGCTCGCCGCTGCTTTCGCCGGTGTAGGACGGGTCGAAGGCCAGGGCGATGAAGCCGCGCTCGGCCATGGTCTGCGCGTATAACCCCGAGGATTGCTCTTTCACGGCGCCGAACGGGCCGCCGACGGCGAGCGCCGCGAGCTTGCCGCTGGCGTTCTTCGGCTGGTACAGGTCGGCCGCCAGGGTGATGCCATAACGGTTCTTGAAGGTGACTTTCCGGTGGTCGACCTTGTCGCTCCTGGGAAACACCTTATCCCACCTGTCGCTGAGCTTCACGGCCGACTGCGCCATGGCCGGACCACTGGCAATGGCGCCGACACCCACGGCGGCGATTCCGGTGGCGGTCATTTTGAGCAGGGTGCGACGACTCACGCCCAGGCTATCCGGCGTGGCGATGTCGCTCGTCTCGAGGGTCTTGGTCATGATGGGGATGTCTTTCACGCAGCTGGCTGTCACGGGGATAGGGTCTAGGGCTCGACGCGCTCGATCCGCACCTTGTAGGGACCGGGCCGGGACAGGATGGACAGGCCTTCATCGACCTTGCCCAGCGGCAGCAGGCTGCGCGAATAGGCGCGCGGCTTGATGAAGATCGCCAGATTGCCCCAGGGGGCGTAGTGGGTCAGTTCGCCGGCCACGGGAGTCATGCCCTCAGGGGCGCCCTGCGTGGAGAGCTTGCGCGGCAGATCGGAGACGCGCTCGATGGTGTCGTAGTCGGTCAACGTCAAGGACAGCGGCAGCAGCGATGCGAAATCCTTGGCGGTGGGGTTGTCATACAGGGTGGCAGTGGCGACCTGCTCACCGACGACCAGGCGAATCTTCATGGGGAACTCCTTGGAGGGCGCGGACGAGGTGTCGCTCGCTGCCCAGGCCACCAAGGCACCAGGTATGCCCACCGCCAGGGCCAGGCAGGCGCTGGCGAGGAGCATCGAGGTCCTGTGGCGCGACGGATGCCAGGAGAGTGAGGGAGCGTTTTTCATGGCTGCTATGATGGCGAATCAGAGCTCGGCCGAATAGCTAATGGATCCTTAAAGAGTATATAAGCCCTGCTAATCAATTCGCGCGAGACAAGGAAATAGCGAAAGCCATCAACGACTCCCTGTGCTGAGTCAGAGAGCGCCTCTTGCGTCCTGGCAACAGCATTAATGAAAGGGCTCTCGCCCCTCGACGGTTCGCAGGATCCGTTGGACTCAGCAATACCACCGCGGCATTGGGTGGGAAACGCAGACAGCGTGATCCCCGCATCGTTAGTCAACGCCTACTTGGTACGTCTACACCCATATGCTTGCGTTTGCTCCAGATCACCAGCAAGACTGGGAAGTTCTCTGGAAACCTGGCGAGATAAGCCGTTGAGTTGCGAGAGTAAATCCAACTTGCAAGCCTACGGTGACCAGGATCCGTCCTTAGCAAACGAACCATGGTCACCAGACCAGAAGCAGCCTGTCGAAAGGGGCAGAAATCGGCCAGAAGGAGACGTACACAGAGGTCATACCACCAGGGGCGAGGGTCGATGCCAGTGAGTAATGCCAGACTCGCAACACGCGAGCGCCGCAAGTTGGAGGCCACAGTGAGCGGGCTCCACTGGACATTGCATCAAACTTGCGCGGCCGATTCATTGGGGTTGGAAAGCGTTTCGTCATAACGCAACAGCCGCCCGGCATTGGCCAGCACGAGTAAAGTGCTGAGGTTATGCAGCAGTGCCGTCACCATGGCGCCCGCCGCAGCCAGCAGGCCGAAGGCGGCAGCCAGCACAATCGCCAGTGTCCAGCCCAGGCCGATGATGACGTTGATCTGCAGCGTGCGCCGACACAGGCGACTCAGGCGAATACAAGTCCCCAGGCGCCGCAGATCGCCATTGATCAACACGATATCCGCCGCCGCCAAAGCGATGTCGGCGCCCCCTGCCCCCATGGCCACACCGACCACGCCCGCCTTGAGCGCCAGTGAGTCGTTGATGCCATCGCCAACCACCAGCGGACGAAAGCCGGTCGCCAGCTCCTCATTCACGTGGCGCAACTTGTCTTCAGGTAGCGCCTCGGCCACCACCTGAGTAACGCCGATTTGCGCAGCCACTGCCTCGGCGGAGTCGCGGCGGTCCCCGGTCAGCAGCAATTGACGTCCCAGCCCCAGCTCCCGGAGCTGTTGCAAGACTTCAGCGGACTCCGCGCGCACGCTGTCCGCCAGCAGTAGCCAGGCAACAAAGCGTCCTCCTAGCGCCAGGCCGGCAATGGGACCGCCATGGGCAGGAACCGCGGGCAATTCGATACTGGGAACGCGGCTGGAGCTGGAGCAAGGCGTGCTGATCGCCTTCGTGCTGGTCATGCTGTTCGTCCGCGGCCCCATCGAACAGGTGGCCAGCGGCCTGCCCGCCGCGGTCCAGGCCCAGGTTGCCTTCCGCCGAATCGCTGCCATGCTCGCCGACTTCACCCAGTACGAACCCGACCTGCTGAGCGAGCGGCCGACCGGTGTCTTCCCCGCTTTGCAAGCGCTCGAACTGCGCGATGTCAGCTATACGCACCTCGACTCCGCTGGCCAGCCGACCTTCCACCTCGGCCCGCTGGACTTGCACCTGGAGGTGGGCCAGCGCAAACGGCTGGCGCTGGTACATGCCTTCCTCGAACAGCGGCCGCTGATGCTCTTCGACGAATGGGCGGCGGACCAGGATCCGACCTTCCGCCGGGTGTTCTACGAGGAACTACTGCCGGACCTGAAGCGCCAGGGAAAGGCCCTTATCGTGGTGTCCCATGATGATCGGTTCTTCCACCACGCCGACCAGCTAGTCCAGCTGCGCAATGGGCGCGTTGTCGACTGATCCACCAGCCCCTCGCTGGCACCCGCTCTTGGTGCAAGCCGTCGACAACAGTTGGCCAGAAGACTTCGCTTGAAGGGGCAAGCGGCTCGGTGCGCCTGAGCATTCTGGCGAAACGCCACTTTTCTTGCGGTAGTCCGACCAACTCTTTTAAGATGAGATAACTTCTCACCTGCAAGTCGTTATCACGCAAGGATTCGCGTTGCCATTTCCGCCCGCCTCCGCCACCCGCCACGTCGATATCCAAGCCCTGTATCTCGATCACCATGCCTGGCTGCTGGGTTGGCTGCGCAAGCGGCTGCGCCACAGCGAGGGCGCGGCGGACCTGGCGCAGGACACCTTCCTCCACATCCTCGGCAAGCCGGCACCCTTGCAGGACATCCGACAGCCCCGCGCCTGGCTGAGTGTCGTCGCCCGGGGCCTGCTGATCGACCGGTTGCGCCGGCAACGGGTCGAGCAGGCGTACCTGGAGGCCATCGCTCACTTGCCCGAAGCGCAAGTGCCCTCCCCGGAGCATCAACTGATCCTCTTGGAAACCCTGGCGCATATTGACGCCCTGCTCGATGGGTTGGCGCCCAAGGTGCGCACGGCCTTCCTGCTGTCTCGCCTGGAAGGCCTCGGTTACAAAGAGATCGCTATCCGCCTGGGCGTCAGCCTCAGCTCAGTCGAGAAGTACATGGCGACCGCCATCCGCCACTGTTTCCTCGCCCAACGATGAACGCCAATTCCCCCGACGATCTGCCCGATGCGGTACTCGACCAAGCTATTGGCTGGCTGGTTCGTCTGCAGTCGGGCTACGCCGATGAATACACGCAAGCGGCATGCCTACAGTGGCGACACGCCCATCCGCTGCATGAAACCGCCTGGCAGGCGCTACAGACCAGCGAATCCGCGTTCCGGCGACTGGCCGAGGCTCCCGGCAGCGTCGCGCAAGACGCCCTGCAGCGCCTGCAGGGCAAACGCCATGGCCGCCGCCAGGCTCTCAAGATGCTCGGCTTTGGCGTGGCGATCACCGGCCTGGGCGGTTGGGGGCTGCGCGAGCACTCGCCGGCAGACTGGGCCTCGGATTACAGCACCGGCGTAGGCGAACACCGGCAGTTCCTGCTGAGCGATGGCACTCGCCTGCAGCTCAATACCTCCAGCGCGGTGGATGTGCGTTTCTCCAAGCAGCGCCGAACGGTCCAGTTGCTGCGCGGCGAGATTTTCATCGACACCGGCAAGGATATCGCTGCGCCGGAGGGATATCGCAGCCTCTGGGTCGACAGCAGGCACGCACAGCTACAGGCCATCGGCACTGCCTTCGGAGTACGCGAGGAGGCCCGGGGGACACGCCTGCGGGTCGAGGGAGGCATCGTCGCCATCCATCGCGCCGGATCGCAACCCATTCGGGTGCTGGCGGGTGAGGAATACCTGATCAGCGCCGATGGCAGCCACAACGTCGTGAGCCCTGCCATGAACAGCAGCGCTTGGATTCAAGGCCTGCTCGTCGCCAAACGCATGCGTCTGGCCGAGCTGCTCGCAGAACTGGCGCGCTACCGGCACGGCTGGCTCAGCTGCGATCCAGCGATTGCCGGGCTGGAAGTCTCTGGCGTGTTTCAGCTCGACCACATCGACCAAGCCCTGGATGCTCTCGGCGATTCAATGCCTTTGCGCATTCAGCGCTTTACCCCGCTGTGGACACGAGTGACCGCTCGCTGAGAGAGATGCAAAAAATTCTCAATACTGATTACGGCTTTATCCGAGCCCTTCGGCAAACAGGAAAACATACTGCCATTGCCAAGGAGCTCGTTATCCATGCCCTCTCGTTTCTCGCCGCCACGAGTGCCGCGTCGCACCACCTTCGCACTCACCCTGCGCGCCATCCTGCTGGGTAGCGCCGCCGCCACGTCGTTGCCCAGCTTTAGCGTGCAAGCCGAGCAAGCCGATCTGCGCCGCTACGACCTGCCCGCCGGCTCGCTGGAAGATTCCCTCAACGGATTTGCACAGGTCGCCGGCATCACCCTGCCCTTCGACCCCGCCCTGACGCAGGGCAAGCAAGCACCTGCCCTGCAAGGCGAATTCGGCATTCAGGACGGCCTGGACTACCTGCTGGGCGGCAGCGGTCTGGCCGCCGAAAGAAACGCCAGTGGCCATTGGATCATCTTCTCCGCCCCCGCTGCCGAAGGTGCGCTGGAAATGGGCTCGGTCACCATCTCCGGCAAGGCACCGGGCTCCGTCACCGAAGGCAGCGGCGAATACACGACCGCCTCGTCGAGCAGCTCCACACGCCTCAACCTGGCGCTTCGCGATACGCCGCAGTCGATCACGGTGATGACCGACCAGCGCATCAAGGATCAGAACCTGAATGACCTCACCGAAGTCATGGAGGCGACTACGGGCATCTCCGTATCCCGCGTTGGCGTCGGCGCCGAGAACGACACTTACTGGTCGCGCGGTTTCCAGATCAACAACTTCGAAGTCGACGGCGTCCCCAGCTCCTCACGGCTGGGCAATTTTTCGCAAAGCACGGCGATGTATGACCGCATCGAGATTGTGCGCGGCGCCACCGGCCTGATCAGTGGCCTGGGCACGCCATCGGCCACTATCAACATGATTCGCAAGCGTCCGACGGCCGAAGCTCAGACCAACCTGAGTGCCGAAGCCGGAAGCTGGGACCGCTACGGGCTGGGCATGGATGTTTCCGGGCCGCTTACCGAAACCGGCAACGTGCGCGGGCGCCTGGTCCTGGACTACAAGACGCAGAACTCCTGGGTCGATCGCTACAAGCAGGACAACCAGCTCGTCTATGCCCTCACCGAGTTCGACCTGGACGATGCCACGCTGCTCACGGCGGGCTTCAGCGTGCAGAAGAACCAGGCCGACTCGCCTCTGCGTACCGGTCTGCAGACGTTCTACTCCAATGGCCAGAAGACCGACTTCTCCCGCTCTGCCAGCAGCTCGCCAGACTGGTCGTACTTCGACGTGAACAAGAGCAATGTCTTCGTCTCGCTCGAACACCAGTTCGACAATGGCTGGAGCGCCAAGGCGGAACTTGGCCACACCGAGTACGAGTTC
Organism: Pseudomonas sp. M1; assembly: GCF_022760135.1. NCBI lineage: Bacteria > Pseudomonadati > Pseudomonadota > Gammaproteobacteria > Pseudomonadales > Pseudomonadaceae > Pseudomonas > Pseudomonas sp. M1. The sequence goes on along the minus strand of NZ_CP094343.1, from coordinate 2,197,077 downwards.
GACGAACTGATCAACTACATGAATGGGGAAATCGATCAAGCGACCGGCGCCGGCGCCTACCTGTACCCCAACCGCTGGTCCGGAACACCGCGGGAAAACAACCTGGACGCCTACCTCACCGGCCCCTTCAGCCTGCTCGGCCGCGAGCACGAGCTGATCGCCGGCATCACCCTGTCGCGTTACCGCGAAAGCACACCGGACCGTGGCGGCTGGTATGGCCCATGGACCGGCTACGACGGCAGCATCGGCAACATCCACCAGTGGTCCGGCGCGGCACCGCGACCGGACACCAGCCCGATCGGCAAGAACCTGATCGAGGAAAACCAATACGCCGCCTACGCCACCAGCCGCTGGAACCTGCGCGATGACCTCAAGTTGCTGCTGGGCGGCCGCGTCACCGACTGGAAACGCAGCAGCGACAACACTCCTTACGAGGGCACGCCCACCAGTAACGAAGAGAATCGCCATGGCGTATTCCTGCCCTATGCCGGGCTGGTGTATGACCTGAACGACACCTGGTCGGCGTACGCCAGCTACACGAAAATCTTTAACCCGCAGGCCTATGGCATCAAGGGGCTGGACGGCAAACCGCTGGACCCGCAGGAAGGTACAGGCTACGAAGTGGGCATCAAGGCTGCGCCACTGGATGGACGCCTGAACGCCAGCCTCGCGCTGTTCCGCATCGAGCAGGACAACCTCGCGGTATACGCAGGTCAGTTCGATACCTATTACCCGGAAAAGGGCACCACCACCGAAGGCCTGGAACTGGAAATGAACGGTGAGCTGGCCGATGGCTGGAACGCCTCCGCAGGGTATGCCTACAGCGTCAGCCGTGATCAGGATGATGAGCGCATCGTCACCAACATCCCGCGGCACAGCCTGAAGACCTTCACCAGCTACCGCCTGCCTGGCGCCTGGAATCGCCTGACCCTCGGTGGCGGGGTGAATTGGCAGAGCAAGATTGGCCAGGACCTGCATACCTTCGAGCAAGGTAGCTATGCCCTGGTCAATGTGATGGCTCGCTTCGCGGTCACCAACCAGTTGGACGTCGCAGTCAACGTCAACAACCTGTTCGACCGCACCTACTACAGCTACGCCGATAGCTGGAGTGTCTATGGCGCGCCGCGCAACCTCATGACGACGCTGAACTACCACTTCTGAGCAGTTGCCGCTGGAAGACCTGGCCACGCTGGCGGGCCTTGCGCGCACCATCGATGCCGGGGAGACCTGCCAGCCCGGCTCAGCCTGTTCCCCGCAGATCTGGCAAGCGCCCGTCTGCGGGGAGCGGCACTGCCTCAGAAGCGATACTGGGTGGTCAGCATCACGTTGCGCGGGTCGCCGTAGTAGCCACCGTAGAAGGTGGTATCCAGCGCGCTGAGGTACTTCTTGTCGAACAGGTTGTTGACGTTGAGCGTCGCTGAAACCTGCTCGGTGAAGCGGTAGCGTGCCATCAGATCGACCACGGTGTACTGCTCCTGCTTGGCCTTCACCGTCTGCCCCAGCTGCCAGGGTGTGGCGGTGAAGTGAATGCCGCTCTGCCAATTGGCGCCGCCGCCCACGGTGAGCTTTTCCCACTCGCCGGGCAGACGATAGGTGGTCCACAGCTTGAACATCTCAGCCGGCGCCACGGTATTCAGACGCTCGCCATCGGAGTCCTTGGTGACGCTGTGGCTATAGCTGGCGGTCAGGTTCCAGCCCGGCAGCAGCTCACCGCTGGCTTCCAGGTCGAAGCCCTTGGTCTTGGCGCCGGAGACGGCGCGATAGGCCGTCTCGCCGTCGGTGCCGGGGACGATCTGCCCCGGATCGGATTCGGCCAGGTTGTCCTGCTTGATCATGTACAGGGCGATAGCGGTGTTCAGGCGGCCATCGAAGAGTTCGCTCTTCAGGCCGATCTCATAGTTGTCGCCTTCGCGCGGATCGAGTGGCGAACCGTTGCGGTCGCGATAGCTCTGCGGCTGGAAGATGCTGGTGTAGCTGGCGTACACCGATTCAAGGCGGTCACCGCAACTTCACCAGTGCCAAGCTGAAACGTCGGATGGAAGAGATCGAGTCCAGCCTCAGCCGCTACCTCACTGCGCTGGACACTGCAGATCGTCAGGAGCTTGCCGTTGCCCAGGTTAAAGCCGAACGTCTCCGCGACAAGATCGAGACCTTGAAAGCCAAGATGCAGGAGCTCAAGGAAATCGAGGTTCAGCTCAACGAAGCACCGGATAAACAGCTCTCCCTGACTGATCCCGATGCCCGCTCAATGAAGACCCGTGGCAGCGGAATGGTTGGCTACAACGTGCAGGCAGCGGTCGACGCGAAGCACCACCTGATCGTGACCCACGAGGTCACAAACGACGGCGTCGATCGAGACCAACTGAGCTCGATGGCCAAGCAAGCGCGAGCAGCCATGGGTGTCGAGGTACTCTCAGCGGTCGCCGACAGAGGGTATTTCAAAGGTGAAGAAATCCTGGCGTGCCAGGAGGTTGGAATCACTGTTTTCGTACCCAAGACACTGACTTCGGGGGCGACAGCAGCGGGCCGCTTTGGCAAAGGTGATTTCATCTATGACGCAGCCAAGAACGAGTACCGCTGCCCGGCAGGGCAAAGCCTGATCTGGCGCTACTCCAGCGTCGAGAAAGGTCTGAAGCTGCACCGTTACTGGAGTTAGCATTGCCAAGGCTGCACATTGAAAGAGTGCTGCACTCCAAAGCTCAGAGCGCCGGGTGAGTCGCTGGGAACATGAGGCGGTGCTCGAGGATATGCAGTCCCGCTTGGATCAGGCACCGGAGATGATGCGCATCCGTCGCCAGACGGTGGAGCATCCATTTGGCACGCTGAAGGCCTGGATGGGCGCCACCCATTTCCTCACCCGAACGCTCGACCGGGTAAGCACGGAAATGAGCCTGCATGTGCTCGCCTACAACTTCAAACGGGTGCTGAACCTGCTGGGCAATAGTGCGCTGATGGCAGCGATGAAGGCCTGAAACCTCATTGGCTGCCAACTGCACTCGCTGTACAACACTGTGGGGTTGCACTTGTTCGAATCAACTGAATGCCTTGGACGGGCACACCAAGCGTCCAGGAGGCCGCTGGGCGTCGCTAAAGCGATCCAAAAACCAGCTATCTATCAGCCGCTGCGTTTTTACACGGTCTGGGCCGTTTTCAGTCGGTGACGACGGGCCACTATCGGCCATAGCAAGCCGTCAGAGGTGCCTACGAGATAGAGTTTGAAAAACGTTACGCAAAGAGCCTGAAAAGTGTCTAGAAAACTCGTGGTGATTCGAATGCTGGCCTTAGCCTAGTCACTCGAGTGGATTGCTCAGATGTTCGCATCAAGGCAATTATCCGTCTTTTCTACAAGCAGCTTGATGAGGCGGATAGCCTTTTCAAGCTCCTCCCGCTTGACCAAATGAGCCGCTGGCGCCCCCGTGCTCTGTACCTTGGATCGATGCACAGCTTGGCCCCGCTTGCTGATCAAAGTATCAAGCGCCTTTCTATTTCCTGCCGCATCAGTGCTCATACCGGCCCAGCTGGCGGTGACGTCAACACCGAGGTAGTCCAGAAACAGCTGCTTAGTCTTAGTTGAATCAGGGTTGTGAAAACGCTTGAGCTCGCTCTCCAGCTTCTCGGCCATAAAGTCTCCACATCTGCTTCCCTTGATCAGCTTGAGCTGGATCGCCAGCGCTTCGGTGACCCGATCTTCAACATAGGTTTCCCAGGCAGTCAGGGCCATTACTAGGCCCGCACGCTTGAGTATCTCAGCATTGGCCGGTGGTGGGTTGGCGTTGAGTGAGTCAAAGTGCTCTAGGAGCTCCTCGGCGTCTTTAATCGAGTACTGGAAAGCTTGCTCTGCTTTTGACATCAAAATCCCTCTCATAGATAACGCGATTTCCGCGTCACTGGCCCACACCCTGTAGTGGTCAACCCATCCCGCTCCGGGGCACCCTCCTTTCCAGTGCGGATAATGGCATTGTAGAATCACCCAGGAAGAGGCAGGTTCTTCCTCTCGCTCACACGAGGGTGGTTCTGATAATGAACGGTTTCGACCGTTGAGCGCACGCTCACTGATCCCCTGGGGGATGTTCAATGTTACTCAAATCCTCCTGCCTTCTTCCCCCATTTCTAAGGAGAGGTACAGGTGAAGGACAAGGTCTGGTTTACCTTCAAGGCGCGCATCCAAGCACATAAGCGCTTGGAGTGGTTGGACTTCCACTCTCAAACGCTACTTGTCTGGTATGCAATCCTCAGTACGGTTCTTTGCGTACTGACCATTCGCTACCCTCACATCCTTGGTCCTGACACCGATGTTATGGCCACCGTGCTTTCTGTTGCACTGCTTGGGGTATCCCTCGCTGTGACCAACCGCGACTTCCGAGGTCGTGCCATGGCGATGCGCAATAACTACCTGCAATTGCAAAACCTCTACAATGTACTGGTTGCTGAGGAGGCTGCCGGCAATCCTCCAACGCCGACACAGATTAGCCAGTACGCTGACCTTTTGGCTGAATGCGAGAACCACACGGAAGTCGACGACCGTATCGCCCGGGTGTTCGCCAACAATCTCAGCAGTCGCCATCCAACAGTCTTTGAGAACACGTACGCCTTCTACTGGCTTTCTATTCGCCTAATCATGACCACAGCGCTGTACGCCCTGCCGCTGATCGTGGGCCTTAACGCTCGGTCAGTCATATGAGCGCTGCGCATAGCTTCAACAAACACTTTGCCCGCAAGCCACTGTTCCGGATCTATACCGAAAAGATCAAAATGTCAGGAGCTATTGGCCTTGATCGTATGCGGCCCGCCAAGCTGGATGAAAACCTGAGTGAGGTGCTCGACTTCATCATTCGCAAGGCTCATGAGGGGACGTATCGCTTCACTGCGTACAAAGAGAAGTTGATCCTCAAGGGCGCTACCTCCACCCCTCGACAGATCTCGATTCCAACGGCCCGAGACAGGATCGTGTTGCGAGCTTTATGCGACAGTCTTGCGGAGGTCTTTCCTGCGGCAAAGCTATCGCTGCCCCAAGAAGTCATCGATGACCTGAAGGAAGGACTGAAGTCAGGCAAATACGCAGAATATGCCAAGGTCGATCTGAAGAATTTCTACCCGTCAATTCCCCACTCCCTGATCAAGTCGACGATCTGGAAAAAGGTGCGCAAGCCTCAATTCCGGCACCTGATCGAATCAGCAATCATCACACCGACAGTGCCCGAATCCAAGGGCCGAAAGGACTCGCCCGACTCGACTCTCGGTGTTCCTCAAGGACTTGCCATTTCAAACCTGCTTGCTGAAATCGCCCTTCAGGACATCGATGCAGAGTTCAAGGCCCGTCGACGCATCTGGTACAAGCGCTATGTCGACGACATCCTGATCTTGGCGCCGAAGGGCAAGGCCAAACGCGTGGCTGATGATCTCATCGCGGCCTTGAAAGGCCTCGGGCTTTCGCCCCACGACTTCGGCCCTGAATCCAAGTCGAAAGTGGCGGATCTCACTGAGCCTTTCAGTTTTCTGGGTTACCAGATCGACGGCGATCAGATCAAGATTCGCCACGAGAGCATCCTCAGGTTTGAGTCCTCCCTCGCGAAGATTTTCACCGCCTACCGGCACAAGGTCGCCGCCTCCCACTCGAATAGAGACCTACAGCGAGCCAGGGCCTACTGCGAGTGGAAGGTCAACCTGCGGATCACCGGCTGTTTCTTTGAGGGCAAACGACGAGGCTGGGCATCTTACTTTTCCCAGATTACTTCGACGACGCAGCTGCGATCGGTCAATCACACCATTCGCAAGCTCACCCAGCGCTTCTCCCTAGAAGGAAAGATTCAGACGAAGTCACTTATCAAGACTTTCTATGAGCTGAAGCGAGGCAAACCTAAGAGCCACTCCTACATTCCCAATCTGGATGATCTCGACATTGATCAGAAGAGGTCGCTACTGGCGATTTGGATCGGCGACGAAGTGCGGGAAATGTCCGATGCCCGCGTTGAACGGCTCTTTGAAATCAAAGTTACTAAGGCCGTTCGGGAGCTTGAGGAGGATATCGCTCAAGCTTCCTGATGCTGCCAGCCCCCATTACCGTGCACTTTCGAGCACGGTGTTTGGGCTATTAGTCAGTCACGGCTCTGCGTTGCTCTTCGCTGCATCAAAGCGCGATTGCCCTACCCTCGGCCGCCCTGGATCGCTTGTAACGCGCTCCCCCAAAGCTCCGGCCTTACTCAAGGAAAGCAGATGAAACAACGGACACTTGACTGGCGTAATCGCCGTAGTTGGCTCGGCTCGATTCGTTTCTACGCAGGTGAGCTGTTAGATCCTGCCCTGCGCCGACACCTTGAGAGCAAACGGCCACAATGTTGGTCAGATGATCTGTCTTGGCTGCCTAACCACGAAGAACTCGTACCCGCCTTCTGTGAATTGCTGGCGAGCTATTACAGCTATGTGAAAGCGTTTCATGGCTGCCGCCCTGAGAACACCCGTTCCTACTACGAGCATGGCCTACAAGGACATCAGCCAGACCGAATCCAGACTCGATTTCGAGAGCTGTTCCACGACGTCGATCCCAATCAACTCCAGAAAGCTATCGATGAGCTGGGCAGCCGGAGCACCAGTGAGAAAGGGAAAATCTGGCTGACCGGGGACGATCGCAAAATGCTTGATGACTTCGGACACTACTCCATCAATGGCAGCGAATACCTAATGTCGCTGGCTGCCAGGCTGACCCGCTTTGACCTATATGGAGAGGATTATCGCTGGAGGCTTCGCGAGATTGGCGTGCCCACCGTTCTTGAAGTGGACATCCCCTTTGCCCTTATCCGCCCAAAGCAGAGAACTGAAGTCGCGAACATGATTTTGTCCGCGTGGGGGCAGAACGTGACAGGTAAGCGCCTCGGCATGGACTCACCCCCCTGCTATGTCATCCATGAGGATATTCCGGCTGGCTGCATCAAGGATCACTACCACCCCGAGCGCATCAAGGACGTCCATCGCGAACCGGGCATGTACGTAAGCAACATAACTTGGTGTGAAATGTGTGCGTAGCATCCTTGTCTCCCGCTGCACTAGTAGCTCACAGCCAAGGTAACAGAAGCATACCCTTGGCGTATTCTGCAGCGCGGTTCAAGTGCAAAGAGATATCCTCAAACTGATGGGTTGCACGCATATCGACGCAGATCAAATAGGAGGCTTGCGCTGTTCAATAGCTCCTAAGGGGGCTTAGGTTGGAGGTTTAGCGTGGTGAGTCAGCATGTCGTGCGCTATATAAGTCCCATCTCGGCATCCGCACATGGATGCAGTTAGTGGGAAAAAGCGCGAGCGCTCAAAGGAAAGCTGCCGGCTTGCGTGCTCAGCACCAAGTTGTCCCGGCAACACTTAGGAAGAGGTGATCATGAAGCTACAGGCATATCGGCTGCAGAACTATCGCCGACTGCGCGACGTCGTCATTGAGCTTGACGACGAGATTTCCATCTTCGTTGGCGCCAACAACAGCGGCAAGACGTCTGCCGTACAAGGCCTGTACTCGATGCTCCGTGGCGAAGCGAAGAAGTTCGAACTCTTCGACTTCAGTGCGGCGCTGTGGGCCGAGATCGACGCGGTCGGCAGGACGCCCCCTGGCGATGAGGATGCGCCCAAAAGGTTACCGTCCATCCTCTTGGATCTCTGGTTCCGCGTCGGTGAAGACGACCTTGCCACTGCGATGTCGCTGCTGCCGAGCACTGAGTGGGACGGCAAGTGCGTCGGGATCCGGGTGGCGTTCGAACCTCGGGATGCCCACGAGCTCGTCTGGAAGTTCCATGAACTACATGAGAAGGCCAACAACGCAGCTGTCGCGCTTGCGGCCAAGCGCAAGGCCGCCGGGGAGCAAGCTGTGGAGGCGGGCGCGGAAGACGCGGCTGCGGTGGTGGCCGATGCCGGCGAGTACAAGCCTTGGCCAGAAAGCCTGACGAAGTACCTCACCAAGGAACTGAGCAAGGAATACACCCTCCGCTACTACGTGCTCGATGAGCGGGCTTTTGTCGGCTATCAGGCAAGGGAGGCCGACTACGAGCCGCTCCCCCTAGGCAAGGAGCCGGGCGGTGCGGCCATTCTCAAGTCGCTGGTGAGGGTCGACTTCCTGCGCGCGCAGCGGCACCTCGATGACCCAGATGCCGGTAGCTCTGATCGAGCAGAGAGCTTGTCGCGGCGTCTGAGCAGGTTCTATCACCGCAACCTGGAGAGGCGTGGCGACGACCATGCGGCTCTCAAGGCGCTAGATACCTCGGAGAAGGAGCTGAACTTCCACCTGAAGGAAGTCTTCAATGACACCCTCACGCGCCTGGCCAAGCTCGGCTATCCGGGCGTCAACAATCCGGAGATCGTGATTCGGGCGGCCTTGGATCCGACCACTGTCTTGGGGCAAGACGCCAAGGTTCACTACGTAATCCCGGGCGTAGCTTCCGCCCAACTGCCAGACAGCTACAATGGCCTGGGGTTCAAGAATCTGGTCTACATGGTGGTTGAGCTGCTCGACTTGCACGAGCAGTGGAAAGCCGAGGAGGACAAGCGAGCTCCGCTTCATTTGGTCTTCATTGAGGAGCCTGAGGCGCATCTGCACACGCAGATCCAGCAGGTCTTCATCAGGAACGTTTTGCGCCTCCTTGAGGATGCTAACGATCACGCGACTTTGTTCCACACGCAGCTCGTCATCACCACGCACTCCCCGCACATCCTCTATGAACGCGGATTCTCGCCCATTCGGTACTTCCGCCGCGTCAACGACCAGTTGGGCCATCACACGGATGTGCGCAATCTGTCGCTATTCAAAACGGGCGCGTCCGACGCTCCAGCGCGCGAATTCCTGCAGCGGTATCTGAAGCTGACGCACTGCGATCTCTTTTTTTCCGACGCGGTGATATTGGTGGAAGGCAACGTCGAGCGTCTGCTCCTGCCTGCAATGATCGAGTTGGTGGCCAAGCGCCTGCGTTCTTCCGCCCTAACCATCCTTGAAGTCGGTGGTGCGTTCGCGCATCGGTTCCAGGAGCTGATCGCCTTCGTTGGGCTCACAACACTGGTCATCACGGATCTGGACAGCGTGACGGTCAAGACGGACGCCGAGAAGGCCGCCGCGCAAGGCGCAGGCGCTGAGGGCGCCGTTGACGGAGATGACGAGGACGACGACCTGAAGCCCTTCGAGCTTGAAGACGACGACGAAGCAGAACCGAGTGGCAAGAAGAAGTCCAAGAAGCGTGGCAGCACCTGCCATGCACACGTGGAAGGTGCCGTCACGTCCAACCAAACCCTCATCAGCTGGATCCCGAAGAAGCGGTCGATGGCAGAGCTCTGGGAAGTCACGGCGGAGCAAAAGACGCTGTCGCTGGCTGAGGATTCCAGCGCTGAGGTTCGGGTAGCTTACCAGACCAAGGTTTCGGTGACGGTGGGTGCGACGACATCACAGCTCTGCGGCCGCACACTTGAGGAGGCCTTTGGTCTTGAGAACGCGGACTGGTGCCAGGCTGAGGCAAACCGGTCGGTCGGCCTCAAGCTCAAGCGCGCACCGAGCAGCCCTGAAGAGCTGGCTGAGAAGTTACACGATAGGGTGGTCGGCAAGAACTTCGACAAGACCCGCTTTGCGCTGGAGGTACTCGCAAGCGGGCCGCTCAATGGCTGGAAGGTTCCCGCGTACATCGCCGAGGGCTTGGCCTGGCTCGAAGCCAAAGTGGCCCACGAGCTTGAGGCGGATGCTGCCATCGCCACCGAGGTCGCGACTATTGAACCGACTACAGCCGATGTTGTCGCTATCATTGTTGACCCGGGGCAGACGGCATGAGCAGACGAATTGATAGCCCAGATACCGACGCCGACCGCGAGATCCACGCATGCATTGTAGCGACGCCTCCGCAGCCCTTCGTGGTTCGTGCTGGCGCAGGTTCCGGCAAGACCACCTCCCTCATCAAGGCGCTGGACTGGGTGATCTCGGAGCACGGCGCCAGCATGCGGGCGAGGAAGCAGAAGGTCGCATGCATCACGTATACCGACCTTGCCACCAATGAAATCCTGGCGGACGTCAACGATGACCCGCTGGTTCATGTCTCGACCATCCACAGCTTTTACTGGTCTATTGCAAAGACGTTCCAGGCCGACATCAAGGTTTGGCTGCAGAACGACATCCGCAGACGGATCTCCGAACTTGAAGAAGAGTTCGAGAATTACAGCTCGCGTGTCCGGCAGACCACGCGCGACAGGAACAAGGCCGACCAAGAGCGATATGTCCGAAGCCTGGAGGCTGTGGCCGGCGTCAGGACGTTCAACTACGGCGTGGGCAGTGACTACGCCAAGGGCATACTTGGCCACGAGGACATTCTTCAGCTCGCCGACTTCCTGCTACAAAACCGCCCGCTGTTCCGACGGGTCGTGGCGCTGAGCTACCCGTTCGTGTTTATCGATGAGAGTCAGGACACGTTCCCGGGTGTAGTGAAGTCTTTCAAGGAAGTGGAAGCCCAGATGCAGGGCAAGTTCTGCCTTGGTTTTTTCGGCGACCCGATGCAGTCGATCTTCATGAGAGGCGCAGGGGACATCCAGCTTGAGGATCATTGGCGGGCCATCACGAAGCCGGAGAACTTTCGCTGCGCCAAGCAGATCCTTGACGTCGCCAATGCCGTGCGCGCGCAGGGCGATGGCATGGAGCAAGTCCGCGGGCTGCACGAGAGGGTCGATGGGAACCTCAAGCTGGTGGAGGGGTCGGCCCGGATGTTCGTCTTGCCGAACACGCTGAACCGAACCGAGGCTTTGGCAAGAGTCCGAGCGTGGAGCTCGGCGACGAACAACGACGAGGGTTGGACAACCCCAGACATCGCAGTCAAGATTCTTGTCATCGTGCACCGCATGGCCGCAAACCGGCTTGGCTTCGGCGGCATCTACTCGGCGCTGAACGACAAGACGTCGGATGCCATGAAGCAAGGGATGCAGGACGGCACCGGTTGGCCCGTTCGACCCTTCCTAAGTTTTGCGCTACCGATCGTTGCAGCTGTGAAGGCCGGCAATGAGTTCGCGGCGATGAGCCTGCTCCGGGAATTCAGCCCGCGCCTGGCGCCTGCGGCTCTGACCGGCCGACGTGCCGCGGATGTATTGCGAGAGCTGCACGCTGCTGCGTCGAGGCTTGTCGCCATGCTGGACGAGGCAGGGACCACCATTGGTGACATAGCTCTCCATCTCTGTGACACGGGTCTTTTTGAGTTCGACGAGCGCTATGCGCGTGTTCTTGGGTTTGTCAGGGATATTGCTGACACCGCTCAGGAGCCCGAGACTGCTGATGCAGTTCCGGCCGAAGGATTATCCTTGGACGCGGCAATGGCCAAGTTCTTCAATTGCTCTGCGCAAGAGCTTTGGCCCTATGAACGCTATGTCTCAGAAGGCTCCCCCTATGCCACGCAGCACGGCGTGAAGGGAGCGCAGTTCGAACGCGTCATAGTGGTGATGGACGAGGAAGAAAGCGACTACCGAACGTACAACTACGAGCGTGTCTTCGCGAGTGCTGAGGCCCGTGCTGCAGATCGTGCACGAGCACTAGACGGTGATGAAAACACTTGGAGCCGAACGCTGCGACTGCTTTATGTCTGCTGCACTCGTGCCCAGCGGGGGCTGGTACTAGCCTTCTTTGTCGCCGACCCTGCGACCACCCTGGAAAACGTCGTGGCGAGCGGGATCTTGCCGCGAAGCGCAGTCTTTACGCAGGAAGTATTAGTTGGATGACCATAGGCGAACGATTGCCTGACCTATTTGAAGCCAGAGCCGAGCGGCAGGCTCGGTAGCTAGCGGGTGGTAACTCTGAGGATGTGAGCGACTGCAATTGGCCGATTGCTGCCTGTCTGCGCAGCAATCCGATCCCCCTTATGACCTAGCCACCTGAGCCGATCGGCAAATGCATCCCCCATCCAATGCTTGAAGGTGTCAACTCACCATCAAAAGAAGGGAGATAGCACTCCCAAATCTCGGGTGGGGCAAAAAGTGGGGCAAAATTCGGAGACGCTACAAAAGCATCAGGCATAAAAAAATCCAGTCACCGCTAAGTGACTGGATTTTCTAGAGTTTTTTGGTCGGGACGGAGTGATTCGAACACTCGACCCCTTGCACCCCATGCAAGTGCGCTACCAGGCTGCGCTACGCCCCGACGTTGCCTTCCGGTTGCCCGGTTGGCGGATCGCACTATACCGTAAGGTTTTCTTTCGGCAAAGCACTTTTTTCATTTTTTTCAGCTACTTGCGCAGCACGTGAAGAACATCTTCCAGTTCCGCGATCATCTGGCGGATGAGTTGCTTGTACTGGGTGATGTCTTCGCGGGCTTCGTCGCCGGAGAGGCGCTGACGCGCCCCGCCGATAGTGAAGCCTTGATCGTACAGGAGCGCGCGGATCTGGCGGATCATCAGCACGTCCTGGCGCTGATAGTACCGGCGGTTGCCGCGGCGCTTGACCGGGTTGAGCTGCGGGAACTCCTGTTCCCAATACCGCAGCACGTGCGGTTTCACTGCGCACAAGTCGCTCACTTCACCGATGGTGAAGTAGCGCTTGCCCGGAATGGGGGGCAGTTCGTCGTTATGACTTGGTTCCAGCATAAGCCTCAACCCTGGCTTTCAGTTTCTGGCCTGGACGAAAGGTGACGACGCGGCGAGCCGTGATCGGGATTTCCTCTCCCGTCTTCGGGTTGCGACCCGGGCGCTGGCGTTTGTCGCGCAGGTCGAAATTGCCGAAACCGGACAGTTTCACCTGTTCGTTGTGCTCCAGCGCCTGGCGGATCTCTTCGAAGAAGAGTTCCACCAGTTCCTTGGCTTCCCGTTTGTTCAGGCCCAGCTCTTCATACAGACGTTCGGCAATCTCAGCTTTCGTCAGAGCCCCCATACGCTACTTCCTTAACGTGGCGTTGAACCTTTGCTCCAGCGAGGCGACGATTTTCTGCGTAGTCGCGTTCACCTCGTCATCGTTAAGAGTGCGTGATGGATGCTGCCAGGTCAAGCCGACGGCCAAGCTTTTTCCAAGCGGATCAATACCTTTACCCTGATAGACATCAAACAGCCTGAGGTCGGTCAGGAATTCGCCGGCCTCTTCGCGGATGGTCGACAGGACGGATTCGGCTGGAATATCGCGGTTGACCACCAGCGCCAGGTCGCGGCGCACCTCGGGGAAACGCGACAGTTCGCTGAACTTCGGCAGGCGGCCGCGGACCAGTTCGCCCAGTACCAGCTCGAACAGGTAGACCGGACGATCCAGGTCCAGAGCCTTGGCCAGTTCCGGATGCAGGGCGCCGACGTAGCCGACCAGTTCGCCATCGCGCTCGACACGGGCGGTCTGGCCCGGGTGCAGCGCCGGGTGTTCGCCGGGGACGAAGGCGAAGGCATCAGCGGCGCTGGCGCTGGCCAGCAGGGCTTCAACGTCGGCCTTGATGTCGAAGAAGTCGACGCCTTCGCGCATGTTGCTCCAGCCTTCCGGCTCGCGGCTGCCGCAGATGACGCCGGCCAGCATGTTTTCCTGCTGCAGGCCCTCGAGCTGGCCGACGAAGCGCAGGCCGCTCTCGAACAGGCGCACGCGGGTCTGCTGGCGGTTCAGGTTGTGCTGCAGCGCCTTGACCAGGCCCGGCCACAACGAGGCGCGCATGGCGGCCATGTCGGCGGAGATCGGGTTGGCCAGCATCAGCGGCTGCACGCCCGGGCTGAACAGTTCGAACAGCTTGGGATCGATGAAGCTGTAGGTGATGGCTTCCTGGTAGTCGCGGGCGACCAGCAGGCGGCGCAGCGCCGGCAGCTCGGCCTGGGTTTCCGACTTGGTGTTGGGCGCCAGGCGCGCCTGCGGGTAGCGCACCGGCAGGCGGTTGTAGCCGTACAGGCGGCCCAGCTCCTCGATCAGGTCGACTTCCAGGGAAACGTCGAAGCGGTGGCTCGGCACGCCGACCTTCCAGCGCCCTTCCCCATCGGCTTGCACCTGGAACTCCAGCGCGGTGAGCAGGCGCTCGATTTCCGCAGCGTCCATTTCCATGCCGAGCATCTGGGTGACGCGCTCGATGCGCAGCACCACCGGCTCGACCTTGGGCAGGTGTACCTGGCTGACCTGCTCGACCACCGGACCGGCTTCGCCGCCGACGATCTGCAGCAGCAGTTCGGTGGCGCGCTCCATGGCGCGGCGGGCCAGTTGGAAGTCCACGCCACGCTCGTAGCGGTGCGAGGCGTCGGTGTGCAGGCCGTAGGAACGGGCCTTGCCGGCAACAGCGATGTTGTCGAAGAAGGCACTTTCCAGGAACAGGTCACGGGTCTTGGCGCTGACGCCGCTGTGCTCGCCACCCATCACGCCGGCCATGGCCAGGGCGCGTTCGTGGTCGGCGATGACCAGGGTGTCGGCGCGCAGGGCGACTTCCTGGCCGTCCAGCAGCACCAGCTTCTCGCCCTCTTCGGCCATGCGCACGCGGATGCCGCCCTTGATCTCGTCGAGGTCGAAGGCATGCATCGGCTGGCCCAGCTCCAGCATCACGTAGTTGGTGATGTCCACTGCGGCGTCGATGCTGCGGATGTCGGAACGGCGCAGGCGCTCGACCATCCATAGCGGCGTCGGCTTGCTCAGGTCGACGTTGCGGATAACGCGGCCCAGGTAGCGCGGGCAGGCGCTGGGCGCCAGCAGCTCGATGGGACGGACGTCATCGATGCCGGGGGCGACCGGCTTCACATCGACGAAAGTGACCGGCGCCGAGTACAGCGCGCCCACTTCGCGGGCCAGGCCGGTCAGCGAGAGGCAGTCACCGCGGTTGGGGGTGAGGCCGATTTCGATGGAGGCGTCGTCCAGCTCCAGGTAGTCGCGGATGCTCGCGCCCACCGGGGCGTCGGCAGCCAGTTCCATCAGGCCGGCGTTGTCGTCGCTGATTTCCAGCTCTTTGGCCGAGCACAGCATGCCGTTGGACTCGACGCCGCGCAGCTTGGCCTTCTTGATCTTGAAGTCGCCCGGCAGTTCGGCGCCGATCATGGCGAAGGGAATCTTCAGGCCCGGGCGCACGTTGGGCGCGCCGCAGACGACCTGGAAGGTCTCGCTGCCGTTGCTGACCTGGCAGACGCGCAGCTTGTCGGCGTCCGGGTGTTGTTCGGTGCTCAGCACCTCACCCACCACCACGCCGCTGAAGGCGCCGGCGACGGGGATCACGGCGTCGACCTCGAGGCCGGCCATGGACAGACGAGCCACCAGCTCGTCGCGGGAAACCTGCGGATTCACCCAGCTCCGCAGCCATTGTTCACTGAATTTCATCCTGTTCTCCTAAGAATTCGTTGACGTCGCACGCGGCCTAGCGGAATTGCCCGAGGAAGCGCAGGTCGTTGTCGAAGAACAGGCGCAAGTCGTTGACGCCGTAGCGCAGCATGGCCAGGCGTTCGATGCCCATGCCGAAGGCGAAGCCCTGGTATTTCTCCGGGTCGATGCCGGACATGCGCAGCACGTTGGGGTGCACCATGCCGCAGCCCATGACTTCCAGCCAGCCGGTCTGCTTGCACACGCGGCAGCCCTTGCCGCTGCACAGCACGCACTGGATGTCGACTTCCGCCGAAGGCTCGGTGAAGGGGAAGAACGACGGACGGAAGCGCACCGAGAACTCCTTCTCGAAGAAGGCGCGCAGGAACTCCTCGATGGTGCCCTTGAGGTCGGCGAAGCTGACATCTTCGTCGATCAGCAGACCTTCGACCTGATGGAACATCGGCGAGTGGGTCAGGTCGGAGTCGCAGCGGTACACGCGGCCGGGGCAGACGATGCGGATCGGCGGGCGCTGGCTCTCCATGGTGCGCACCTGTACCGGCGAGGTGTGGGTGCGCAGCAGCATGTTCGCGTTGAAGTAGAAGGTGTCGTGCATCGCCCGCGCCGGGTGGTGGCCGGGGATGTTGAGCGCTTCGAAGTTGTGGTAGTCGTCTTCGACTTCCGGGCCCTCGGCCACTTCATAGCCGATGCGGGTGAAGCATTGCTCGATGCGTTCCTTGGTACGGGTCACCGGATGCAGGCCACCGGAGGTCTGGCCGCGGCCCGGCAGGGTCACGTCGACGCGTTCGGCCGCCAGCTTCGCCGCCAGCGCGGCGCCTTCCAGGTCGGTCTTGCGGGCGTTGAGCGCCTCCTGGACCTTTTCCTTGGCAACGTTGATCAGCGCACCCACCTTGGGGCGCTCCTCGGCCGGCAGGTCGCCCAGGGTCTTCATCACCTGGGTCAGCTCGCCTTTCTTGCCGAGATAGTGAACCCGGATCTGTTCCAGGGCATTGACGTCTTCGGTATGTCGCACAGCCTCCAGGGCTTGGGAGACCAGCGCGTCCAGGTTTTCCATGTACCAACTCCAGATACGAAATAGGGGAAGAGCGGTTAGGCTCTTCCCCTATCGGTGACGTTACGTCCCGGATCGAGATCCGGTGATTGTCTCAGAACCTGTCCACGATCTGCTGCGCGTCGGCATAACTGCGTTAAAAACAGGCGAGTGATGCTCATTTAGCGGACTAAACTGCGCTCCCTCGCCTGTTTGACTCGCTGCGCTCGCCCTTCGGGCCAGCCTTCGGCTGTTACTCCCGTTGGTCGTTGCGCCTTGTTCTGCTCTAGCTCGCGAGATCGTGACCAAGCTCTTGGGGCTTAAGCCAAGCTTGCCTTCGCTTTTTCGACAATCGCGGTAAACGCCGCTTTTTCGTTCACAGCCAGATCGGCCAGGACCTTACGGTCGATCTCGATGGCCGCCTTTTTCAGGCCGGCGATCAGACGGCTGTAGGACAGACCGTTCTGACGAGCACCAGCGTTGATACGGGCGATCCACAGGGCGCGGAACTGACGCTTGCGCTGACGACGGTCACGGTAGGCGTATTGGCCGGCCTTGATCACCGCCTGCTTGGCAACGCGGAACACGCGGGAACGCGCGCCGTAGTAGCCTTTGGCGAGTTTCAGAATCTTCTTGTGACGACGACGGGCAATCACGCCACGCTTAACACGAGCCATTTATCTATCCTCTACCAGAAATCAACGCAGACGCAGGGAGCGTTCTACACGGCGAACGTCGGAAGCAGCGAGCATCGAGGTGCCGCGCAGCTGACGCTTACGCTTGGTGGTCATTTTGGTCAGGATGTGGCTCTTGAAAGCGTGCTTGTGCTTGATGCCACCAGCAGTCACTTTGAAGCGCTTCTTGGCGCCACTCTTGGTTTTCATCTTTGGCATGTTTAGTACTCCGCATTCGTTAACAACTGATAACCATCAGGCCTGCCAGTGCCCGGGAGGTTATTTACGCTTCTTGGGAGCGATGACCATCATCAGCTGGCGTCCTTCCAGCTTAGGATGCTGTTCCACGGTGCCGTATTCGGCGAGGTCGGTCTCGACCCGCTTCAACAGCTCCATGCCCAGCTCCTGGTGGGCCATCTCACGACCACGGAATCGCAGGGATACCTTGGCCTTGTCCCCTTCACTAAGGAAACGTACCAGGTTGCGTAGTTTTACCTGGTAATCCCCTTCTTCCGTCCCTGGACGAAACTTGATTTCTTTGATCTGTTGCTGGTGCTGGTTTTTCTTCGCCGCAGCCGCCTGCTTCTTCTTCTCGAACAGGTGCTTGCCGTAATCCATGATGCGGCAGACAGGAGGCGCCGCATCGGCAGAGATTTCAACCAGGTCCAGCTTGGCCTCGTCGGCGTGGCGCAGCGCCTCATCAAGGGTCACTACGCCGATCTGCTGACCGTCGGCACCGATCAGACGCACTTCGCGTGCGGTGATGTTCTCGTTGATCGGTGGTTTCGGGAGAGCCCGCTTATCCTGTCTCATTTCACGCTTAATAATGATTACTCCGAGTCTTGGCGACCACGCCGGGAAACCGCCCGAGTCAACAGCTCGACGAACTGGGAAAGCGGCATCGAGCCGAGGTCTTCCCCTTCGCGCGTACGTACGGCGACGGCCTTCGATTCAACCTCCCTGTCTCCAATAACCAGGAGATAGGGAACCTTGAGCAAAGTATGCTCGCGGATTTTAAAGCCGATTTTCTCGTTTCTCAAGTCGGACTTGGCACGGAATCCGCTTTCCTCGAGCGCGCGGACCACTTCCTCGGCGAAATCGGCCTGCTTGTCGGTGATGTTCATGACCACCGCCTGGGTCGGCGCCAGCCAGGCCGGGAACAGGCCAGCGTAGTGCTCGATCAGCATGCCGATGAAGCGTTCGAAGGAACCGAGGATGGCGCGGTGCAGCATGACCGGGCGCTTGCGGTTGTTGTCCTCGGCGATGTAGCTGGCGTCCAGACGCTCCGGCAGGTTCGGGTCGTACTGCAGGGTGCCGCACTGCCAGTTACGGCCCAGGCAGTCCTTCAGGGTGAACTCGATCTTCGGGCCGTAGAAGGCGCCCTCGCCCGGCTGGTATTCCCACTCCAGGCCGGATTCGTTCAGGGCGTCCGCCAGCGCGCCTTCGGCGCGATCCCACAGCTCTTCGGAGCCCACGCGCTTGGCCGGACGGGTGGACAGCTTCATGGAGATGTCGGAGAAGCCGAAGTCGGCGTAGACCTGCAGGGTCAGTTTGATGAAGTCGGCCGCTTCCTTCTTCACCTGGTCCTCGGTGCAGAAGATGTGCGCGTCGTCCTGGGTGAAGCCGCGCACGCGCATGATGCCGTGCAGCGCGCCCGAAGGCTCGTTGCGGTGGCAAGCACCGAACTCGGCCAGGCGCAGCGGCAGGTCGCGGTAGGACTTCAGGCCCTGGTTGAAGATCTGCACGTGGCACGGGCAGTTCATCGGCTTGACCGCGAAGTCGCGACTTTCCGACGAAGTGGTGAACATGTTCTCGGCGTAGTTCGACCAGTGGCCCGAACGCTCCCAGAGGATGCGGTCGACCACCTGCGGGGTGCGCACCTCGACGTAGCCGTGCTCGCGCTGCACCTTGCGCATGTACTGCTCGAGCACCTGGTAGACGGTCCAGCCGTTGGGATGCCAGAACACCATGCCCGGCGCTTCCTCCTGCAGGTGGAACAGGTCCAGCTGCTTGCCGATGCGGCGGTGGTCGCGCTTCTCGGCCTCTTCGATGCGCTGGACGTAGGCGGCCAGCTGCTTCTTGTCGCCCCAGGCGGTGCCGTAGATGCGCTGCAACTGCTCGTTCTTCGAGTCGCCGCGCCAGTAGGCACCGGAAATCTTGGTCAGCTTGAAAGCCTTGAGGAAGCGGGTGTTGGGCACGTGCGGGCCGCGGCACATGTCCACGTATTCCTCGTGGTAGTACAGGCCCATGGCCTTCTCATCGGGCATGTCGTCGATGAGGCGCAGCTTGTATTCCTCGCCGCGGGACTTGAACACCTCGATGACCTCGGCGCGCGGGGTCATCTTCTTGATGACGTCGTAGTCCTTGTCGATCAGCTCGGCCATGCGCTTCTCGATTGCCGCCATGTCCTCGGGAGTGAAGGGGCGCTCGAAGGAGATGTCGTAATAGAAGCCTTCGTCGATCACCGGGCCGATGACCATCTTCGCGCTCGGGTACAGCTGCTTGACCGCGTGGCCGACCAGGTGCGCGCAGGAGTGGCGGATGATCTCCAGCCCTTCCTCGTCCTTCGGGGTGATGATCTGCAGGGTCGCGTCGTGTTCGATCTTGTCGCAAGCATCGACCAGCTTGCCGTTGACCTTGCCGGCCACGGTGGCCTTGGCCAGGCCCGCGCCAATGGATTGCGCCACCTCGGCCACGCTGACCGGGTGATCGAAGGACCGCTGACTACCGTCGGGAAGAGTAATGATGGGCATGGCGCCTCCTCTCCTAGTGGTGACCCCTACGAAAGGCCACATGGGTTGGGATGTGCCAGTAAGCGTCGCCCGCCGGGCAGGCCTGCCTCACAGTGGCAGGCGCCTTTTCGGCACCCTGCGCTTGCGCGCGCGGACGGAGATCACTGGAAGAAAAACGAACGAAGCCCCGACGAGCGGGGCAGGTCGCCATGGTACTGCATGTGGAGGCAACTGACGAGCGGCATCAGTGCGCGTCGATGAACTCCAGCACGGCGCGATTGAAAGCGGCCGGGCGCGTGGCGTTCATGCCGTGGGAAGCGCCGGCGATGACGCTGCTGCGCACGTCCGGCAGCGTCTGCGCAAGGGCCTGGACCACCTGTGGGAAGGGCTCGGGGCTGAGTTCGCCGCGCAGCAGCAGGGTCGGCGCCGCCAGCGTGGCCAGGCGCGCGCGCCCGAGCGGCTCCGGCCGATCGGCGACCTGGCCGATCAGCGTCATGGCGTTATCGGTGGCCATGTCGCGGAAGTGCCGCGAGGAACGCCGCCAGATCCCAGGCCCGCTGACGGTGTCGACGAACAACTCCAGGCCCGCCTCGACCTCGCCCTGGCGGATCAGTTGCAGCGCCTGCTCGCGGAAACGGTTGCGCTCGGCCGGCGCCGCCGGCACGGGCACGCCGGCCGCCTGGAACAGGTCGGCGGCGAAATCCCCGCCGGGGTCGCACAGCACCAGCGAACGCAGGCGCCCGGGCGCCTCCAGCGCCAGCCGCAGGCAGATATTGCCGCCGCGCGAATGCCCCAGCAGGTGTACCGGCTCGCCCTGCATGTCGATCAGCGCGAGCAGGTCCTCGACATGTTGCGCGGTAGTGAAGTCCGCGCCCTCGCCATTCCAGCGCTGCGGATAATAATGTCGAAGACTGGGCGCCAGCAGACGATAGCGCTCGCCCAAACCGCGCAACTGCCATTGCCAGTAGCGGTAATCGCAAAGCGAGCCGTGCACCAATACCAGCGGCACCCCCTCCCCTTCCACCAGGCAGGCCAGTTCATGTCCATTGAGTGAATACGACTGGACATTCGAAAGCATCTACATCCCCTATCCCATGGCGCACGCAAGATATCGACGATCCCCATGGCGAACCGCCATCTAGTTGATGGGAGGCGATTATCCGCGATTCGCGGCATGGCGATAAAGCCATACATTCGGAAGGACCTTTGCAATGCCGTGAAAAACACCTTATCGAAGATTAATTATTGCATCGCCCGCTTATTTAAATTAATAATTCGCCGCCCACATAACTTTCCGAACACAATGGTCGCCGAATAGCTGCGCACCGATATCCGTTTCGGAATGACCTGCCCTGGAGTGCAAACATGTCCAAACTCGCGGAATTCCGTGAAGCCGAACGCCTACTCAAAGAACAACTGGCCCTGCTGGAAAAGCTGAAGAACGACAGCTCCCTGAAGAAGGAACTGGAATTCAAGGATCAGCTGCAGGCCCTGATGGACGAATACGGCATGAACCTGCGCAACGTCATCGACATCCTCGACCCGCAGGGCACCGCCAACAACGCCGCTGCCGCGCCGGCCGCCAGCGCCCCGCGCCGCAGCCGCCAGTTGAAGGTGTACAAGAACCCGAACAACGGCGAAGTGGTGGAAACCAAGGGCGGCAACCACAAGACCCTGAAGGCCTGGAAACAGCAGTACGGCGCCGAGACCGTGGAGTCCTGGCTGCAGAAGTGATGCCCGCCCCGCGGCGGCCCACGCCGCCGCGGGAAGCTCCTCGGAAACATCCTCTGACGATCCGCACTTGAAAGACCCGCCCAGCATCCGGATAATGCTGCCCGCGAGTCATGAACTTCAGGTCGCCCCTCCCGTCGCCGCCCACCCCAACCAGGGCGCAGCAGCCGGGACACACAGGGCCACGGCCAGCAGCCAGTCACTGGCAGGCGCATCCAGCGCGCCCCTCAAGGCGCAGCAAATCGTCCTTACATATTTGGCAAGCCCGAACTTCGGGGGTTGGCGTATTCTCCCGCCATGGCGCCCTCGAAAGACCTCTTCGAGTTTTCATTCGCTGCCACATTCCGGTCATGGATATCACGCATTCTGCGTTCGACCGGAGTTTTTTACGTTTCACGCGGTCATAAGACCGTGACTATTTGGAAGAAAGACAATATGAAAAAAAGCACTCAGATCCAGGAGGCGATCGGCACCCTCAAGGCAGCTTTCGCCCCGCTCAACTGCATCATCCTGGCACCGCGCAAAGACAGCTTCAGTTTCGCCCTGGTGGACGAATACGGCGTCGCCTGCCATAGCGAACGTCTCTATCCGCAGCAGTACCAGGCCGCAGAGCCGCTGCAGGCCGTCATCGCCCGCGTGCAGAGCACCCTGGCCGCCTGACCGGCACCCGACGAAAAGCCCCGCGAATCAGGCTGTGTGAAAACCCGAGCGGCTCTTCGAAGAGTGCGTTCCTACGTGAAATCTGAAAAGGCTTGGCTATTCAGCCAACCCAGAATCCGCGTAGAAACGCGAAATCCAGGTTGTTTTTTAACCAGCTGGACCGATCCGGAGGTTTTCACACAGCCTGGAATGCGGGGCTTTTTCATTTCCGGCCCGCTCACTCCAGGCGCAGGCCAGCCTTGAGCGCCGCCACCTCGGCAAGTCGCTGCGGGTAATCGGCCGCCGGCGCGGCATAGGTCAGCGAATAGGCCGCCTCCTTGCCCAGCGCCACCTGCACACCCTGCTTCATGGCCTCGTTGCCGTTCTGGCTGATCGAGCAGACCAGCTCCAGGCCGTCCAAGCCCCCAAGGGAAGCTTGCCGCGGCTTGCTGCAGGCCGCCTGGAAGCCCTGGCGCAGGAAGTCGACCTGCAGCGACTTGCGCATCTGCAGGATCACCCGCTGCAGATCCACATCCTTCACCTCGGCCAGGCGGCTGCGGGTGATTTCCACCACCAGCGCCTGGGAGCCATCCGCCGCCAGCTTGACGCCGCGCTCGCGGCGCAGCGCCGCAGCGTCGTCCGGCGCCTCGGGCGAACGCGTCACCTGCCAGCCCTCCGGCCATTCCGCCAGCCCGGCGGCCGCTGCCAACCCACTCGCCGCGCACAGCAGAAACACCCCGAGCCCCCGGCCCCACCCACCACTCATGCCACGCCTCCCACACTTCCCGACCGACAGTAGCCACGAAACGCCACCGCACTTTTGCCGGACAAACTACACCGATTGCCGTCGATTGGCTGCTGAACCCCGGCCGGCAATTCGTCGCTCGATGCGCCCGCAACGCCAGGGACCGACAACGCCCACGAGGGAATACGTGATGCGCAGCGAAAAATCCAAGGACACCAGCGGCCGCGCCCTGGGCGCGCTCTGCGTGGTGAACACCCAGCCGCGCGCTGCAATTCGGCGAACCGCCCCTGGCCTACCAGCCGATCGTCGCCACCCCGGAGCGGCGCCTGGCCGCCACCTGGCGCAGGGCGACCTCACCGGCCGTCCACTGCCCCGCCATGCGCTGCGCGCCCTGATCCCCGACCTCTGGCACAGCGCCAACGCCGCCTGAGCCGCCGGACGAACGCATCGGCGCCGATACAAACCTTACCCTGCCGATACCAGGTTTCTCGGGACACCCGCGGTGCGGGCGTGTCTACTTTGCGCCCATTTTTCCAACCCTGGTGTCGCCATGCTTTCCAGATTGACCAAAGTCGCCCTGCTGCTCGCCCTCGTCTCGCTCTCCGGCTGCTGGCCGTTCTTCCCGCCCTTCGGCGGGCCGGGAGGTGGCGGACACGGCGGTGGCGGCCATGGCGGCGGGCCCGGCTTCGAGCGCCGCTGAGCACGCAGGGGCGCCCGGCGCGGCCGGTGAATCCAATCGCGGACGGAGTCCGCTCCTACGCCCGCGCTTCCCTGCGGGCCGCACCGAGGCGCTTTTCGTAGGATGGGTTGAGCTTGCGAAACCCATGCGGTTGCGCTGATGGGTATCGCTTCGCTCAACACCATCCTACGAAAAGCCATGCTCGCTCATGCTGTAGGAGCGGACTCCGTCCGCGATCAGCCCAAATCGCACGCAAACAAAAAGGGCGACCCTCTCGGATCGCCCTTTCTGCTACCGCCGAAGCGGTGAATTGGTAGGCACAATTGGACTCGAACCAACGACCCCCACCATGTCAAGGTGGTGCTCTAACCAGCTGAGCTATGTGCCTAAAGAAAAGGGCGACCGCTTAAGATCGCCCTCTCGCTACCGCCGAAGCGGGAATTTGGTAGGCACAATTGGACTCGAACCAACGACCCCCACCATGTCAAGGTGGTGCTCTAACCAACTGAGCTATGTGCCTAGCGATGGGGGCGCATTCTACGCGAAGGCGTTGAACCGTCAAGCATTTTTTCGCTAACCCCCTGAAAAAGGGAATTTTTTTATGTTCGTCCTTGCGTAAAAAATTTTGCACGGCCACTAGCCGAGTGATTTCGACTCGGGTAGCATCAGCCCATCTCGTAAAAAATAACAAACACAGGTGCAATATGCCGCACACTTCTTATCCCACTTCCTACTATGCAGCCTCGGCCAATCCGGTCCCTGCGCGCCCCGAACTCAAGGGCGAGACCGAAACCGACGTGTGCATCATCGGCGCGGGCTACACCGGCCTGTCCACCGCCCTCTTCCTGCTGGAGAACGGCTTCAAGGTGACCGTGCTGGAGGCCGCCAAGGTCGGCTTCGGCGCGTCCGGCCGCAACGGTGGCCAGATCGTCAACAGCTACAGCCGCGACATCGACGTCATCGAACGCACCGTCGGCCCGAAGCAGGCGCAACTGCTCGGCCAGATGGCCTTCGAGGGCGGCCGCATCATCCGTGAGCGCATCGCCAAGTACGACATCCAGTGCGACCTGAAGGACGGTGGCGTGTTCGCCGCCCTCAGCGCCAAGCAGATGGGCCACCTGGAGTCGCAGAAGAAGCTCTGGGAGCGCTTCGGCCACACCCAGCTGGAGCTGATGGACGCCAAGCGCATCCGCGAAGTCGTGGCTACAGACAGCTACGTCGGCGGCATGCTCGACATGAGCGGCGGCCACATCCACCCGCTTAACCTCGCCCTGGGCGAAGCCGCGGCGGTGGAATCCCTCGGCGGGGTGATCCACGAGCAGTCCCCGGCGGTGAAGATCGAGCGTGGCGCCAACCCGGTGGTGCACACCCCGCAAGGCCGGGTGAAGGCCAAGTTCGTGGTGGTCGCCGGCAACGCCTACCTCGGCGGCCTGGTCCCTGAGCTGGCCTCCAAGTCCATGCCCTGCGGCACCCAGGTGATCACCACCGAGCCGCTGGGCGACGAGCTGGCCAAGACCCTGCTGCCCCAGGACTACTGCGTCGAGGACTGCAACTACCTGCTCGACTACTACCGCCTGACCAGCGACAAGCGCCTGATCTTCGGCGGCGGCGTGGTCTACGGTGCCCGCGATCCGTCGAACATCGAGGCGATCATCCGTCCGAAGATGCTCAAGGTGTTCCCGCAGCTGAAGAACGTGAAGATCGACTTCGCCTGGACCGGCAACTTCCTGCTGACCCTCTCGCGCCTGCCGCAGGTCGGCCGGATCGGCGACAACATCTACTACTCCCAGGGTTGCAGCGGCCACGGCGTCACCTACACGCACCTGGCCGGCAAGGTGCTGGCCGAAGCCCTGCGCGGCCAGGCCGAGCGTTTCGACGCCTTCGCCGACCTGCCGCACTACCCCTTCCCGGGCGGGCGCATGTTCCAGGTGCCGTTCTCCGCGATCGGCGCCTGGTACTACAACCTGCGCGACAAGCTGGGCGTGTAACCCGCCCTGCGAACGACGACGGCGCCCTAGGGCGCCGTTTTCGTTGGCGCGCCGCTGTCGCTGCGGATCTGCGCGTGGCTGATCAGGGCGAAGATCAGGCTGCCGCCGACGATGTTGCCGGCCAGCGTCGGCAGCGCGAAGTCCAGCAGGAAGGCCTTCCAGCCCAGCTCGCCGGCCCACATCAGGTAGCCGACCTCGCAGGTGCCGACCACGATGTGGCTGAAGCTGCCCAGCGACATCAGGTAGGTGACCAGGATGATGATCCACACCTTGGCGCTCTCCGCCGCCGGCACCAGCCAGACCATGGTGGCGATCATCCAGCCGGAGACGATGCCGCGGGAGAACATCTGCCAGCCGTCGTTCTCCATGACTTCGCGGCCGATCTCGAGGAAGGCCTGGTCGGTCTTCGCATCGAAGATCGGCAGGTGCAGCATGGCGTAGGCGAACAGCAGCGCGCCGACGACGTTGCCCAGCAACACCACGCCCCATAGCCGCAACAACTGCCCAGCCTTGCGCAGGGTCGGCTCGCTCATCAGCGGCAGCACCGCGGTGAGGGTGTTCTCGGTGAACAGCTGCTGGCGGGCGAGGATGATGGCGAGAAAGCCCACCGGGTAGCCCAGGCTGGTGACGATGGCCGCGCTGTCGTGCTCCGGCAGCTTGGCGCGGAACAGTCCCATGGCCATCAGCGACAGGCCGATGGTCAGCCCGGCGGCCAGGGCCGACCACCAGAGCGCCGCCAGGGTGCGCTCCAGTTCGTGGTTGCCCTGCAGGCGGATCACCTCGTGCAGCACCAGCGCCCGGGGCGGCTGGGCCTTCTCGACCTTGCGGCGCTCCTCGGCGGAAAGATCGTCCGCGGTATCGCCCTTACCGGCGGCATCGCGTGCCGGCTGCTGCTTGTCGCTGGCCATGGCTTGCACCTCATCAAGGGATGCAACTTAGGCCGGCGATCAAGCGCAGCGGTTCAAAGTAAATGCCCCGCTACGCCTCAGCGCACGGGGCAGGCCGGCGCGGCACTGCATTGCCCGGCAGCCACCGGCGCCGCCTGGGGCGCCTGGAGGAAACGCGCATCCGTCGGCGCCAGCTGGTGCGCGCAGCTCGCCGGGGCGCGGGCCTGCTCGGCGCAGCCGCGCTCGGCCATGACGTTGGCCAGGTTGTACCAGGCGGCGGCGAAATCCGGCCGCGCGGCCACGCTGTGGCGCAGTGCCGTTTCGGCCTCGCCCAGGTCGCCGGCGGCGTAGCGGGCGTTGGCCAGGGCGAACCAGCCCAGCGGCTCCTGCGGCCAGGCCCGGGTGGCGGTGCGGTAGGCCTGGTCGGCCAGGGCCTGTTGCCCGGTTTCCTCCAGGTCGTGGGCCGCGCGCAGCCAGCGTGTCGGTTCGACGCTGGCCGGCAGCCGGTCGGCCGGCAGCGTCAGCACCGCCCAGCGCCCGCTGCGCCGCCAGGTGACGTCGAACGCGGTGAAGTCGATCACCAGGCGCTGGGTGATGCCGGAGCGCAGCACCAGCTCGTGGCGGTCGCGGTCGTAGCCGACCACCACGGCGTAATGCCACATCGGCAACCAGTCCAGGCCGTTGTTCTGCAGCACCAGCACCGGGTTGCCGGCGGCCACTTCCTTGAGCACGTCCTCCAGGCGCGGGCGCAGCGGGTAGACCAGCAGGCCCCGCTCGCGCGCCGCGGCCACCAGCTCGACCTGCAGGCTGCCCTGGCGCTGCGGCAGGAACACCCGCTCCTTCAACTGGTTCGGCGTCACCCGCACGCCGCGCTGGTTGAGCACGGTGGCAAGCGCCGCCGGGCCGCACTGGTATTCCTGCTGCGGGAAGAACTGCACTTCGGAAAGCTCGACGCGCCGTGGCAGCGCGTCGACCTCCGCCGGCAGCCGCGGCGCCGTGGCGCAGCCGCCGAGCAGCAGCGCGGCCAGGGCCACGGCAGCGGCGGCGTGCCTCAACGCTGGCACCGCACGAAGGTGAAGATATGCGTGATGCAGAGCATGTCGGTGATGATGAAGATCAGCAGGAACAGGATGATGATGCCGATGATGCCACCGGCCGGCGCCTGATCCAGCTGCTGGTTGAACTGCGCCA
Organism: Pseudomonas sp. M1; assembly: GCF_022760135.1. Lineage (NCBI taxonomy): Bacteria > Pseudomonadati > Pseudomonadota > Gammaproteobacteria > Pseudomonadales > Pseudomonadaceae > Pseudomonas > Pseudomonas sp. M1. The sequence goes on along the minus strand of NZ_CP094343.1, from coordinate 2,169,550 downwards.
GCTCCTCGTTGGACAGGCTCTTGATGCGCTGCTCGACCTGGCTGCGCTCCACGCCCATGGATTGCAGCTTCTTCTGCACGCCCTGATCATCGAGCATGCGCAGCAGCTGTTCGCGGTCGACGTGCTGCTGTTGCGCCTGCAGCACCTCGCCGGTGCCCACCATCGCCGCCTGCGCCAAAGGCACCTCGGCCACCACGCCCAACTGCGCCAGCACCAGCACGGCCGCCAGGCGCCTTACCCGTTTTGTGATTGTCATTCTGGGTCTCCTCCACTTTGACGCGCTAGCAGACCGCCGGGGAAAGCCGGAGGTTCCGCGCCGCCAAGCACGGTTGCACAAGCAAAGCCCGGGCGCCGTCGCCGAACGAGGCACCTTCTGTTCAGATCACGGCGTCAGGCGTTTGGTTCGAAGCGCAAGCGTCGCCAGTCCAGGGCCAGGTGGCCGAGGTGCACGCAAGGGTAGGCATGGGGCAGCAGGAAATGCTCGTGGCCGGCCACGGCCAGCCCGGCGCGCCGGCAGTCCAGGCGCAGCAGGCGGCCCCAGGCATAGGCCTGGGCATCGAGCGCCTGCGCGCCGAAGTCCGTCCCCGGCCAGCGCGCCCGGCACCAGTCGAGCAGTGCCCGGGGATCGCACACCTCGGGCAGGCAGGCGATCCGCACCTCGTCGTCGCGCCAGTCCAGCGCCCGCTGCGCATCGAAGGCAGACTGGCGCTCCAGCGGCAGCGGGCGGACCCGGGCGCCGTCGGCCAGCGGTTCCAGCGCCACCGCCAGCGGCTGCCAGCTGCTGTGCTCCAGGGCCCAGAGCAGATCGCCGTCGACTTCCAGCGACGGCCGCCCCGCCACCCGCTGGCGGAAACCCTCGCAAACCAGGCAGCAATCGCCCAGTGGAATTCGCAGTCGACTCTCGCTCACATCAGCCTCGCAGCACATCGGCCGCGTGATTCTAGGGAAAGCCTGCGGCTGACGGAAAGCCCCGTCAGTTGCCAAGCAGGAACTGCCGCCTTCCGTTCAGCCGCCGGTCATGCTCATGAAGCGCAGCACCTGGACCTGCCCGGCGGCGTCGAAGTGATGGCGCTGCGGCTTGAGCTGCAGCGCCTCGACCAGCGCCGCGCGCAGCCGCGCGCCATCGCCGGGATGGCTGCGCAGCAGTTGGCGCAGGTCCAGCGCGCCTTCGTGGCCGAGGCAGAGCACCAGCCTGCCCTCGGCAGTGACGCGCACGCGGTTGCAGTCGCCGCAGAAGTTGTGGCTGTGCGGCGAGATGAAGCCGATGCGGCTGGGCAGCCCGTCGACGCGGTAGTAGCGCGAGGGGCCGCCGCTACGCTCCAGGCTGGGCGTCAATTGCCAGTGTTCGGCCAGGCGGGCGCGCACCTCGTCGCTGCTGCACAGGGTCTGCGCGCGGTCGTGGCTGCTGATGCTGCCCAGCGGCATCTCCTCGATGAAGCTGATGTCCAGCCCGCGGGCCAGCGCGTATTCGACCAGTTCGCAGACTTCGTCGTCGTTGCGCCCCTTCTGCACCACGCAGTTGAGCTTGATGCGCTCGAAACCCGCTGCCCGCGCAGCCTCTATCCCTGCCAGCACCTGGGGCAGGCGGTCGCTGCGGGTGAAGGCGGCGAAGCGTTCGCGGCGCAGCGAGTCCAGGCTGATGTTCAGTCGGCGCACGCCGGCGGCGCGCAGCTCGGCCGCGCGGCCGGCCAGTTGCGAGCCGTTGCTGGTGATCGCCAGGTCTTCCAGTTCGGGGCGCGCGCCGAGCCGCGCCAGCAGCGAGGTCAGGCCCTTGCGCACCAGCGGCTCGCCGCCGGTGATGCGGATGCGCCGCACGCCCAGGGCGATGAAGGCGTCGGCCACCGCGTAGAGTTCCTCCAGGCTCAGCACCTGGTCGCGCGGCAGGAACTGCATGTCTTCGCTCATGCAGTAGGTGCAGCGGAAGTCGCAACGGTCGGTCACCGACAGGCGCAGGTAGGTGATGCGGCGGCCGAAGGGGTCGACCAGTTGGCTGTCGGACATGGCGGCGAGCTCTTGGAAGGCCGGGCGCCGTGGCGGCGCCGGGGTCCGGCAGACTCTACAGAAAACCTGAACAACGGGTCAACTTCAGCCGCCGGGCCCTTGCTTGAGGGGCCCGCGGAGCCGGTGCTACCATCGCCGGCCCAGCCATGGGCTACCCGCGCACAAGAAGACCCAGCAGACCATGACCAGCATTCGCGAACGCAACCGACGCCTGATCCTCCGCGCCGCCAGCGAAGAGTTCGCCGAAAAGGGCTTCGCCGCCACCAAGACCAGCGACATAGCGGCGCGCGCCGGGCTGCCCAAGCCCAACGTCTACTACTACTTCCAGTCCAAGGAAAACCTCTACCGCAGCGTGCTGGAAAGCGTGGTGGAGCCGCTGCTGCAGGCCTCCGCGCCGTTCCGCGAGGACGACGAGCCGGCCGAGGCGCTGCGCGCCTACATCCGTTCGAAGATCCGCATCTCCCAGGAACTGCCGCACGCCTCCAAGGTGTTCGCCAGCGAGCTGATGCACGGCGCGCCGCACCTGCCCAGGGAATACCTGGACGAGCTGAACGCCCAGGCCCAGCGCAACATCGCCTGCCTGCAGAGCTGGATCGACCGCGGCCTATTGGCCCCGGTGGACCCGCACCACCTGCTGTTCACCATCTGGGCGGCGACCCAGACCTACGCCGACTTCGACTGGCAGATCTCCATGGTTACCGGCAAGGACAGCCTCAGCGACGCCGACTTCGAGGCCGCCGCCGAGACCATTACCCGCCTGGTGCTGCGCGGCACCGCGCCGGACGCCGGCGAGCCGGCCAAGGCCAGCGGCCGCATGCGGCCGTTGCCGCTGTAGGGCGCATAACGCCTAAGGCGTTATCCGCCGTTTGGCCCTCGCATCCGGCCGCTCCGGGTTCAGCCTCGGCGCGAATCATGGCTTGGGTGTATCGGCGGATAACCGCGAACGGTTATTCGCCCTACGCTCGACCCGACCTTGGCGTAGGGCGCATAACGCCTAAGGCGTTATCCGCCGTTTGGCCCTCGCATCCGGCCGCTCCGGTTTCAGCCCTTTTCACCCTACCCCGCGTCGGCCACCAGGCCGGCGGCCTGGATGCCGCGGATGGCGCATTGCTCGTCGATGTCCGAGGCGTCGCCGCTGATGCCGATGGCGCCGATTACCCGATTGCTCGTGTCGCGAATCAGCACGCCGCCCGGCGCCGGCACCACGTTGCCCTGGGCCAGGGTGTTCACCGCGGCGATGAACGACGGGCGCTGTTGGGCGTCGGCGGCCAGGGCGCGCGAGGACTTGCCCAGGGCCACCGCGCCCCAGGCCTTGCCGATGGCCACCTGCGGGCGCAGCAGGCTGGCGCCGTCCTCGCGTTGCAGGGCCACCAGGTGGCCGCCGGCGTCGAGCACCGCCACGGTCAGCGGCGCGGTGGAAAGTTCGCGGCCGGCGGCCAGGGCGCCGTGGGTGATGGCCAGGGCGGTATCCAGGTTGATTTCGCTCATGAGGGGTTCCTCGCAAAGGGATGAGACATTCGCCCGCGCCCTTTTCCGAAAAACGGCGCGGCGTTGCAAAGCCCTTGATGGAATAGCCGAAGGCAACCCCGGACGCAACGATTAAATACAATCCTGCGACATTTTGTACACAACAACAAAAACAGAAAAATACAACGCCAGTATCGAATCAGCCGCTCAAGGATGCCGGGTTTCCCAGTACCCCGGGGTGTTGTAGAGGGCCTTCAGGTAGTCGATGAAAAAACGCACCTTGGCCGGCAGGTAGCGCTGCTGCGGGTACACCGCCTGGATGTCGTAGGCCGGGATCTCGTACTCGTCGAGCACCGTCACCAGTTCGCCGGCCTTGAGCTCGGCCTGGATTTCCCAGGTGGAGCGCCAGCCGATGCCCAGGCCCTGCTTGACCCAGTCGTAGAGCAGCTCGCCGTCGTTGCAGTCGAGGTTGCCGGACACCCGCACCGCCACCTGCCGGCCGTCGCGCAGGAAGGTCCAGCCGCGCTGCTGGCCGCCCTGCAGGTTGAAGGCCAGGCAGTTGTGCCGCGCCAGGTCTTCCAGAGTGCGCGGCACGCCGTGCAGCTCGAAGTACGAGGGCGCGCCGCAGACCACCCGGCGGTTGGGGAACAGCTTCACCGCAACGTAGTTGGGGTCGGTGACCTCGCCGATGCGGATGCCCATGTCGTAGCCCTGGCGCACCAGGTCCACCAGGCTGTCGGTGAAGTTGAACGACAGCTTCAGGTCCGGGAAGCGCTCCAGGAAGGCCGGCGCGTGGGGCGCGATGTGGCGCCGGCCGAAGGCCGCCGGGGCCGACACCACCAGGTGCCCGCGCACCGAGGTGCCACCGCGGGCGACGCTGGCGTCGGCCTCGTCGAAGTCCTTGAGCAGGCTGCGCGCGCGCTCCAGGTACTGCTCGCCGAGGTCGGTCAGCTGCAGGCCGCGGGTCGAGCGGTGCATCAGCTTCACGCCCAGATGCTGCTCCAGCGCATCGAGGCGCCGGCCCATGACCACCGGCGTCACGCCTTCGCTGAGCGCCGCCGAGGCGAAGCTGCCGTTGTCCGCTACCAGGACGAAACTGCGGATGAGGGTATAGCGGTCCATTCGATACTCCAGATATCGACAGAACTGAAGTATCCATCAATTCCGTCGCTTTGGCACAGCCGGCATCCTTGGCCCCAACAAGAAAACCACCGACTCAAGAGGAAAGGTCATGGCCAAAATGAGAGCGATCGAGGCGGCCGTCCTGGTCATGCGCCGCGAAGGCGTGGACACCGCCTTCGGCGTGCCGGGCGCTGCCATCAACCCCATGTACGCGGCGATGAAGAAGCTCGGCGGCATCGATCACGTGCTGGCCCGCCACGTCGAAGGCGCCTCGCACATGGCCGAAGGCTACACCCGCACCACGGCCGGCAACATCGGCGTGTGCATCGGCACCTCCGGCCCGGCCGGCACCGACATGGTCACCGGCCTGTACTCGGCCTCCGCCGACTCCATCCCGATCCTCTGCATCACCGGCCAGGCGCCGCGTGCGCGGATGCACAAGGAAGACTTCCAGGCCGTGGACATCACCAGCATCGTCAAGCCGGTGACCAAATGGGCCACCACCGTGCTGGAGCCGGGCCAGGTGCCCTACGCCTTCCAGAAGGCCTTCTTCGAGATGCGCAGCGGCCGCCCCGGCCCGGTGCTGATCGACCTGCCGTTCGACGTGCAGATGGCCGAGATCGAGTTCGACATCGACGCCTACGAGCCGCTGCCGGTGCACCGCCCGAGCACCACCCGCGCCCAGGCAGAGAAGGCCCTGGCCCTGCTCAACGACGCCGAGCGCCCGCTGCTGGTCGCCGGCGGCGGCATCATCAACGCCGACGCCTCGGCCAGGCTGGTGGAGTTCGCCGAACTGCTCGGCGTGCCGGTGATCCCGACCCTGATGGGCTGGGGCACCATCCCCGACGACCACCCGCTGATGGCCGGCATGTGCGGCCTGCAGACCTCGCACCGCTACGGCAACGCCACCCTGCTGGAGTCCGACCTGGTGTTCGGCATCGGCAACCGCTGGGCCAACCGCCACACCGGTTCGGTCGACGTCTACACCGCCGGCCGCAAGTTCATCCACGTGGACATCGAGCCCACCCAGATCGGCCGCGTGTTCACCCCGGACCTGGGCATCGTCTCCGATGCCGGCGCCGCGCTGGACGCCTTCCTCGAAGTGGCCCGCGAGTGGAAAGCCGCCGGCAAGCTCAAGGACCGCAGCGCCTGGGCCGAAGCCTGCCGCGAACGCAAGCGTACCCTGCAGCGCAAGACCCACTTCGACAACGTGCCGGTCAAGCCGCAGCGCGTGTACGAGGAGATGAACGAGTTCTTCGGCAAGGACACCTGCTACGTCAGCACCATCGGTCTGTCGCAGATCGCCGGCGCGCAGTTCCTCCACGTCTACAAGCCGCGCCACTGGATCAACTGCGGCCAGGCAGGCCCGCTGGGCTGGACCATCCCCGCGGCCCTGGGCGTGGTCAAGGCCGACCCCAGCCGCCAGGTGGTGGCGCTGTCCGGCGACTACGACTTCCAGTTCATGATCGAGGAACTGGCCGCCGGCGCGCAGTTCAACCTGCCGTACATCCACGTGCTGGTGAACAACTCCTACCTGGGGCTGATCCGCCAGGCCCAGCGCGGCTTCGAGATCGACTACTGCGTGCAGCTGGCGTTCGACAACGTCAACGCGCCGGAACTCAACGGCTACGGCGTGGACCACGTCGCCGTGGTGGAAGGCCTCGGCTGCAAGGCGATCCGCGTGTTCGACCCGAACCAGATCGGCGCCGCCTTCGCCCAGGCCCGCGAGCTGATGCAGCAGCACCGCGTGCCGGTGGTGGTGGAAGTGATCCTGGAGCGCGTGACCAACATCGCCATGGGCACCGAGATCAACGCCATCAACGAGTTCGAGGAGCTGGCCCAGAGCCGCGACGACGCGCCTACCGCCATCTCGCTACTGGACTGACGAAGTACCGGGCCCCGCGTGCGCGGGAGCCGTGGCAGGGAAAACCACAACCTGCGCGCGGCGGGGCCCACCCTTACGGAAATACGTGTTTCACCACTAGGAGGCCCCGACATGCCCCGTTTCTGCGCCAACCTGTCCATGCTCTTCACCGAGGTGGACTTCCTCGACCGCTTCGAAGCCGCCGCCAAGGCCGGTTTCAGCGGCGTCGAATACCTCTTCCCCTATGACTTCGAGGCCGAGGTCATCAAGGCCAAGCTCGACGCCAACGGCCTGGAGCAGGTGCTGTTCAACCTGCCCGCCGGCGACTGGGGCAAGGGCGAACGCGGCATCGCCTGCCATCCCGACCGCGTCGAGGAATTCCGCGCCGGCGTCGACAAGGCCATCGCCTACGCCAAGGTGCTGGGCAACAAGCAGGTCAACTGCCTGGCCGGCATCCGCCCGCAGGGCTACGACTGCGCCACCCTCGAGAACACCTTCCTGAACAACCTGGAGTACGCCGCCGAGAAGCTCGAGGCCGCGGGCATCAAGCTGGTCATGGAGATGATCAACACGATCGACATCCCCGGCTTCTACCTGCAGACCACCCAGCAGGCGCTGGACGTGCGCGAGAAGGTCGGCAGCCCCAACCTGTTCCTGCAGTACGACATCTACCACATGCAGATCATGGAAGGTGACCTGGCCCGGACCATGGAGAAGAACCTGGCGGCCATCAACCACATCCAGCTGGCCGACAACCCCGGCCGCCACGAACCGGGCACCGGCGAAATCAACTACCGCTTCCTGTTCGGCCACCTGGACCGCATCGGCTACCAGGGCTGGATCGGCTGCGAGTACAAGCCGGCCACCACCACCGAGGCGGGGCTGGGCTGGCTGAAGAGCCATAACGCCGTGTGAACGCAAGCGCACGAATTCCGCTGCCCGGCCGCACCGGGTAGCCAACAGACAAACAGAACCAGGAGACACCCTCATGGCCAAGATCGGATTCATCGGCACCGGCATCATGGGCCTGCCCATGGCGCAGAACCTGCAGAAAGCCGGGCACCAGCTGTTCCTCTCCAGCCACCACGACAAGGCCCCGGCCGCGCTGGTCGAAGCCGGCGCCGTGGCCCTGGCCAACCCCAAGGAAGTGGCCCAGGAAGCCGAGTTCATCATCGTCATGGTCCCGGACACCCCGCAGGTCGAGGACGTGCTGTTCCGCCAGGACGGCATCGCCGAAGGCGTCGGCCCGAACAAGGTGGTGATAGACATGAGCTCGATCTCGCCCACCGCCACCAAGGCCTTCGCCGAGAAGATCAAGGCCACCGGCGCGCAGTACCTGGACGCCCCGGTCTCCGGCGGCGAGGTCGGCGCCAAGGCCGGCAGCCTGAGCATCATGGTCGGCGGCTGCCCGAACACCTTCGAGCGCGCCCTGCCGCTGTTCCAGGCCATGGGCAAGAACATCACCCGCGTCGGCGGCAACGGCGACGGCCAGACCGCCAAGGTGGCCAACCAGATCATAGTCGCGCTGAACATCCAGGCGGTGGCCGAGGCCCTGCTGTTCGCCGCGCGCAACGGCGCCGACCCGGCCAAGGTGCGCGAGGCGCTGATGGGCGGCTTCGCCTCCTCGCGCATCCTCGAAGTGCACGGCGAGCGCATGGTCAAGGGCACCTTCGACCCGGGCTTCCGCATCAGCCTGCACCAGAAGGACCTCAACCTGGCCCTGGCCGGCGCCCGCGAACTGGGCCTGAACCTGCCCAACACCGCCAACGCCCAACAGGTGTTCAGCACCTGCGCGGCCCTGGGCGGCAGCAACTGGGACCACTCCGGACTGATCAAGGGCCTGGAGCACATGGCCAACTTCTCGATCCGCAAGGACTGAGAAAGCGGATCGTAGGATGGCGTTGAGCGCAGCGATACCCATCCTACGAAAAGCCCCGCTGCGTTATGGGAGTGACGCGGCGAGGCAAGGCTTCGAACCCCGGCCGGCGTGAACACGGCTTCGCCGGCCGGGCGTATCGAAGGCATTGCCCAGGCGCTTGCCCCCAGGCGCCTGCGCAATGCCGCAATGAAAGAACAACGACAAGAACCTGAGGAGCCCCAGATGAGCCTCGACCCACGCGCCCTGCTGCGCGAGCTGTTCGACACCGCCATCGCCGCCGCCCACCCGGCGCAGACGCTGGCCCGCCACCTGCCGCGGGTGCATGGCGGGCGCACCATCGTCATCGGCGCCGGCAAGGCCGCCGGGGCCATGGCCGAGGTGGTCGAGGCGCACTGGAAGGACGAGCAGGTGGACGGCCTGGTGGTCGCCCCCTACGGCTACGGCGCCAACTGCCGGCGCATCGAAGTGGTGGAAGCCGCGCACCCGGTGCCGGACGACGCCGGCGAGCGCGTGGCCCGCCGCGTGCTGGAGCTGGTCAGCGACCTGAGCGAAGACGACCGGGTGATCTTCCTGCTCTCCGGCGGCGGCTCGGCGCTGCTCGCCCTGCCCGCCGAAGGCATCAGCCTCGACGACAAGCGCGCGCTGAACAAGGCGCTGCTCAAGTCCGGCGCCGCCATCGACGAAATGAACTGCGTGCGCAAGCACCTCTCGGCCATCAAGGGCGGCCGCCTGGCCCGCGCCTGCTGGCCGGCCAGCGTGTACACCTACGCGATTTCCGACGTGCCCGGCGACGAGGCCACGGTGATCGCCTCCGGCCCCACCGTGGGCGACCCGACCACTTCCGCCGACGCCCTGGCCATCCTCAAGCGCTACGGCATCGACACCCCGGCGCACATCCGCGCCTGGCTGGAAGACCCGCGCTCGGAGACCGTCAAGCCCGGCGACGACAGCCTGTCGCGCAGCTACTTCACCCTCATCGCCACGCCGCAGCAGGCCCTCGACGCGGCCGCCGCCAAGGCCCGCGCCGCCGGCCTGGAGGTGCTGATCCTCGGCGACCTGGAAGGCGAGTCCCGCGACGTGGCCAAGGTCCACGCCGGCATCGCCCGCCAGGTGCGCAAGCACGGCCAGCCGCTGGCCGCGCCCTGCCTGCTGCTCTCCGGTGGCGAGACCACTGTCACCGTGCGCGGCAAGGGCCGCGGCGGGCGCAACGCCGAGTTCCTGCTCAGCCTCACCGCCGCGCTCAAGGGCGAGCCGGGCATCTGGGCGCTGGCCGGCGACACCGACGGCATCGACGGCATGGAGAACAACGCCGGCGCCCTGATGAGCCCGTGCAGCTACCAACGCGCCCTGGCCGCCGGGCTGAACCCGCTGCACGAGCTGGACGACAACAACGGCTACGGCTTCTTCGCCGAGCTGGACGACCTGGTGGTCACCGGGCCGACCCGCACCAACGTCAACGACTTCCGCGCCATCCTGATCCTCGAGAGTGACGAGCAATGAACAGCGACAAGAAGGTCAAGATCCTCGCCACCCTCGGCCCGGCCATCAAGGGCCGCGAGGACATCCGCGCCCTGGTGGACGCCGGCGCCAACCTGTTCCGCCTGAACTTCAGCCACGGCGAATACGCCGACCATTCGCAGCGCTACCAGTGGGTGCGCGAGGTGGAGGCCGAGTTGGGCACGCCCATCGGCATCCTCATGGACCTGCAGGGGCCGAAGCTGCGCGTCGGGCGTTTCGAGAACGGCGCGGTGATGCTGCACAAGGGCCAGAGCTTCACCCTCGACCTGATGGACGCTGCCGGCGACGAACGCCGCGTGACGCTGCCGCACCCGGAGATCATCCAGGCCCTGGAGCCAGGCATGAGCCTGCTGCTGGACGACGGGCGCATCCGCCTGCAGGTGCTGAACAACCACGGCGACGCCATCGAGACCCGCGTGCTCAACAGCGGCGAGCTGTCCGACCGCAAGGGCGTCAACGTGCCCGAGGCGGTGCTCAAGCTCAGCCCACTGACCGCCAAGGACCGCCGCGACCTGGAATTCGGCCTGGAGCTAGGCGTGGACTGGGTGGCGCTGTCCTTCGTGCAGCGCCCGGAGGATATAGAAGAAGCCCGCGCGCTGATCGGCGACAAGGCCTTCATCATGGCCAAGATCGAGAAGCCCTCGGCGGTGCAGTGCATCGAAGAGATCGCCCGCCTGGCCGACGCCATCATGGTGGCCCGCGGCGACCTCGGCGTGGAAGTGCCGGCGCAGAACGTGCCGGGCATTCAGAAGCGCATCATCCAGGTCTGCCGCCAGCTCGGCCGGCCGGTGGTGGTGGCCACGCAGATGCTCGAATCCATGCGCTTCTCCCCGGCGCCGACGCGCGCCGAAGTCACCGACGTGGCCACCGCGGTCAGCGAGGGCGCCGACTGCGTGATGCTCAGCGCCGAGACCGCCTCCGGCCAGTACCCGGTGGAAGCGGTGGAAATGATGGCCAAGATCATCCGCCAGGTGGAAGCCGAGCCGGACTACCAGGGCCAACTGGAACTGAACCGCCCGGAGCCGGACGCCACCGCATCCGACGCCATCAGCTGCGCCATCCGCCGCATCAGCCGCATCCTGCCGGTGGCGGTGCTGGTCAACTACACCGAGTCCGGCAGCTCCACCCTGCGCGCCTCGCGGGAACGGCCGAAGGCGCCGATCCTCAGCCTGACGCCCAACCTCAAGGCGGCACGCCGGCTGAGCGTGGCCTGGGGCGTGTATTCGGTGGTCAACGAGCAGCTTGCTCACGTCGACGAGATCTGCACCACCGCCCTGGAGATTGCCCTGGCCCAGCGCATGGCCCAGCGCGGCGATACCGTGGTGGTGACGGCGGGGCTGCCGTTCGGGCAGCCGGGGAGTACCAATATGCTGAGGATCGAGACGGTGGCGCCGGCGTTGTCGGCCTGAAGAGCAAAGAGCCCCTCTCCCCAACCCTCTCCCGCAAGCGGGAGAGGGAGCTGAACGGCAGAAGGCGTAATGCCGAAGTCACCGGCCACGCCGGACTGCCCCCTCTCCCTCCGGGAGAGGGCTGGGGTGAGGGAACCAGGCGCCACCGGTAACTCCGGCGCCCCGCCTTCTGCCACACAAGTCCCCTCTCCCTCTGGGAGAGGGCTAGGGTGAGGGAACCAGGCCCACCGCCAACACCGGAGCCAGGCCTGGCCCCTCCCCCTCTTCAGGAAAAAGCCTGGAGAGAAAAAACAGAGTTCCGGAACCCTGCCAAAGCCGGGTTCCACACCGCGTCACTCCCGGACGGACGGGGCCGGGAAAACGGGGCCGCGACCCCGTCCGTCCGGGATTGGCCTTGAACGGCCAGCAGTTCTGTCGGCCATAGCCACCCTCGCACCCTCCCACGCAGGCTATGGACATTCGAGGCCACCCTCTGGCGATCCCGGAGACCGGCCTCTTTTTTATTCACGCCCCAAAATGGGGCCATGGCAGAATGCGCCCACTGACACAGCCCACGGAGCTTCCCGCGATGCCCTCCCCCGATGGAAGGCACGGCCGCCGACGCGGAACCGGAGAAGCCCCGGACATCCCCTTCAACTGCCCAGACCTTCGATGCGCCCACTACCGCTACTGACCCTCTGGCTGCGCGGCTTCAGCCAGGTGTTCCTGCAACCCTCGCCGCTGTTCGGCCTGCTCTGCCTGGCCCTGATCGGCGCCTGCGCCCCCGGCCTGCTCCCCGGCGCCGTGATCGGCGCCACTGCCGGCCCGGCCTTCGCCCACCTGCTGCGCTGCCGCCAGGGCGACACAGACGCCGGCCTGTACGGCTACAACGCCATGCTGATCGGCCTGCTGCTGCCGCTGAAGTTCGCCTGGTCGCCCATGCTGGTGGCGCTCGTGCTGTTCGCCAGCCTCGCCAGCGTGTTGCTGCAGCGCCTACTGCTGCGCGCCTCGCGCCAGCGCCACGGCCTGCCGCCCTACACCCTGGCCTTCGTCCTGCTCGGCTGGACGCTGCCGGCGCTGGGCACGCTGCTGTCGCTGCCAACTGCCGCGCCCCTGGTCGGGCTGGTCGAGCTGCCGCTGCCGACGCTGCTCGAAGCCACCTCCCGGGCCTTCGGCCAGGTAATCTTCCTCGACACCCCGCTGGCCGGCGCGCTGATCTTCCTCGGCCTGCTGTTGGGCGCCCCGCGCGCCGCCACCTGGGCGCTGTTCGGCGCGGTGATGGTGCTGCCGGTGGCGGTGTTCGCCGGCATTCCCCAGGGCGACGTGCACAGCGGCCTGCTCGGCATGAACAGCGCCCTGGCCGCCCTCGCCCTGGCCCTGCGCGGCCCCGGCCCCTTCGCCCCGCTGGCCGGCGCCGTGCTGGCGCTCATCCTGCAACAGGCCATGGTCGCCCTGGGCATCCCCTTCATGACCGCGCCCTTCATCTTCGCCTGCCTGCTGGTACTGCTGGGCGAACGCCTGCTGCGCCCGGCCTCGCGCCGCGCACCGCTGGCCGGCAACTGAGGCGGATTGCGCCGAGCGCCAACCGTGACGCCATGTCACATGGCAATCCCATCCAGGCCGGCACAGGTCAAGGCCGGCCCGGCTCCACGCCGCCATGCTGGCGAGGCGTGGGCGTGGTTTCCGACGACCGCCGCGCATTTTCCCGCCCGTGACGGCATAATCCGCGCCCTTCCGCGGCCCGCCGGGTTCGCGTTTCCATTTGCAAGCAGCGGTAAGGTCATGACACTTCCCTCCCCCACCCTGTTCCAACGCATCCAGCGCAGCAGCCTGGTGATGCGCATCTTCGTCGGCATGCTGGCCGGCATCGCCCTGGCGCTGGTCGCGCCCGACGCCGCCCTGGCCGTCGGCCTGCTCGGCAAACTGTTCATCGCGGCGCTCAAGGCCGTGGCGCCGGTGCTGGTCCTGGTGCTGGTCTGCACCTCCATCGCCAACCACAAGGCCGGGCAGCGCACCCACATCCGCCCGATCCTGGCGCTGTACCTGCTGGGCACCTTCGCCGCCGCGGTGGTGGCGGTGGCGGCCAGCTTCGCCTTCCCCTCGACCCTGGTGCTCGACGCCCCGGCCAGCAGCAACGCTCCGCCCGGCGGCATCGGCGACGTGCTCAATGGCCTGCTGTTCAGCGTCGCCAGCAACCCGGTGAAGGCGCTGCTGGAGGCCAACTTCATCGGCATCCTGGCCTGGGCCGTGGGCCTCGGCCTGGCCCTGCGCCATGCCCGGCAGAGCACCCGCGACCTGCTCGACGACCTGGCCGGCGGGGTGACGCTGATCGTCCGCGTGGTGATCGCCTTCGCCCCGCTGGGCATCTTCGGCCTGGTGGCCAGCACCTTCGCCGAATCCGGCCTCGATGCCCTGCTCGGCTACCTGCAGCTGCTCGCCGTGCTGCTGGGCTGCATGCTCTTCGTGGCGCTGGTGGTGAACCCGGCGATCGTGTTCTGGAAGCTGCGCCGCAACCCCTACCCGCTGGTCTTCACCTGCCTGCGCGAGAGCGGCGTGACCGCCTTCTTCACCCGCAGCTCGGCGGCCAACATCCCGGTCAACCTGCAGCTGTGCGAACGCCTGGGCCTGCACGAGGACACCTACTCGGTGTCGATCCCGCTGGGCGCCACCATCAACATGGCCGGCGCCGCCGTGACCATCAGCGTGCTGAGCCTGGCCGCGGCCCACACCCTGGGCATCGCCATCGACCTGCCCAGCGCCCTGCTGCTGTGCGTGGTCTCGGCGGTGTGCGCCTGCGGCGCCTCCGGCGTGGCCGGCGGCTCGCTGCTGATGATCCCGCTGGCCTGCGGGCTGTTCGGCATCTCCGGCGAGGTGGCCATGCAGGTGGTGGCGGTGGGCTTCGTCATCAGCATCCTGCAGGACTCGGCGGAAACCGCGCTGAACTCCTCCACCGACGTGATCTTCACTGCCGCGGCCTGCCTGGCCGAGGAACCGGCAGCCGCCGAGGCGGGCCTGGGCGAGAAGCGCTGAACCAGGCGACGCGCCCCGCGGGGCGCGTCCCTGCATAAGCAAATAGCCTTTGGGTATTTAAGCGACATATAACCCATGGGCATAATCGGGCGATCCAACACTGCCGAGAAGGAACCGCCCGTGAAACGACTCTTCGCCGCCTCCCTGCTGGCCGCCGGAATGGCCCTGGCCGGCGCCGCCCAGGCCGCGCCGCCGCTGCTCAACGTCTCCTACGACGTGATGCGCGACTTCTACAAGGAGTACAACCCCGCCTTCCAGAAGCACTGGGAAGCGGAGAAAGGCGAGAAGATCACCATCCAGATGTCCCACGGCGGCTCCAGCAAGCAGGCGCGCTCGGTGATCGACGGCCTGCCGGCCGACGTCATCACCATGAACCAGGCCACCGACATCGACGCCCTGGCCGACAACGGCGGCCTGGTGCCGAAGGACTGGGCCACCCGCCTGCCGAACAACAGCGCGCCCTTCACCTCGGCCACCGTGTTCATCGTGCGCAAGGGCAACCCCAAGGGCCTGCACGACTGGCCGGACCTGCTCAAGGACGGCGTGCAGGTGGTGGTGCCCAACCCGAAGACCTCGGGCAACGGCCGCTACACCTACCTTTCCGCCTGGGGCTACTCGCTCAAGCACGGCGGCGATGAAGCCAAGGCCAAGGAATTCGTCGGCCAGTTGTTCAAGCACGTACCGGTGCTGGATACCGGCGGCCGCGCGGCGACCACCACCTTCATGCAGAACCAGATCGGCGACGTGCTGGTGACCTTCGAGAACGAGGCCGAGATGATCGCCCGCGAATTCGGCCGCGGCGGCTTCGAGGTGGTCTACCCGAGCGTTTCCGCCGAGGCCGAGCCGCCGGTGGCGGTGGTCGACAAGGTGGTCGAGAAGAAAGGCACCCGCGAACAGGCCGAGGCCTACCTGAAGTACCTGTGGTCCGACGAGGGCCAGACCATCGCCGCCGACAACTACCTGCGCCCACGCAACCCGGCGATCCTGGCCAAGTACGCTGACCGCTTCCCGAAGGTGGACTTCTTCTCGGTGGAGAAGACCTTCGGCGACTGGCGCACGGTGCAGAAGACCCACTTCGCCGATGGCGGGGTGTTCGACCAGATCTATAGCGGTAACTGATAGCGCAAGCTGCGCCGAGGCGCTCTTCGTAGGATGGGTTGAGCTTGCGATACCCATGCTGCCGTGGTGATGGGTATCGCTTCGCTCAACACCATCCTACGAAAAGCCGTGCTTCCTGGAACCGTAGGACCTTGTCCGCGATGGCCGGACGTCCCGGCGCGATTCGCGGATGAGATCCGCTCCTACGCTGCCCCACCGCTCCATTCCCCTGTAGGAGCGCGCCCTGCGCGCGATTCGCGGGCAGGGGAAATGCCGTGCCTCACGGCCTGGGCAGGCCTGCGGCCCCCTCACCCTAACCCTCTCCCGGGGGGAGAGGGGACCGTTCGGAGTGCGTTGGTATTTCGGCGTTAGCCGGCCAGCACAGGGATTGCCGGCTGAAACCAGGCCGCCTCTCGGCACGGACCAGCCCCCTCTCCCTCCGGGAGAGGGCTGGGGTGAGGGGAAAGCCCGTGCGCCAATGTCATTCCCATTGTAGGAGCGCGCCCTGCGCGCGAATTCGCGGGCAGGGGAAATGCCGTGCCTCTCGGCCTGGGCAGGCCTGCGGCCCCCTCACCCTAACCCTCTCCCAGAGGGAGAGGGGACCGTTCGGAGTGCGTTGGTATTTCGGCGTTAACCGGCCAGCACAGGGATTGCCGGCTGGAACCAGGCCGCCTCTCGGCACGGACAAGCCCCCTCTCCCTCCGGGAGAGGGCTGGGGTGAGGGGAAAGCCCGAACGCCAATGTCATTCCCATTGTAGGAGCGCGCCCTGCGCGCGATTCGCGGGTAGGGGAAATGCCGTGCCTCACGGCCAGGGCAGGCCTGCGGCCCCCTCACCCTAACCCTCTCCCGGAGGGAGAGGGGACCGTTCGGAGTGCGTTGGTATTTCGGCGTTAGCCGGCCAGCACAGGGATTGCCGGCTGAAACCAGGCCGCCTCTCGGCACGGACCAGCCCCCTCTCCCTCCGGGAGAGGGCTGGGGTGAGGGGAAAGCCCGCGCGCCGATGTCATCGCGCCCTGCGCATGAATCGCGGACGGAGCCCCGCCTCCTCAACGCGGCCGCCACCCCACCTCGCGCAACGCCTCCAGCAGGCGCTCCCCGCCCAGCGCCGGCACCCGCGTGCCGTCCGCCGTGCGCATCTCGCGGCCGGCCAGGATGGCGTTGACGATGGCTTCCTCCACCGCCTCCGCCGCCGCGGCGAACAGCGGCGAGATGTGCTCGTTGTTGAGCATCTGCAGCGGCGTGCTCTGCGGCAGGCCCTTGCGACCGTAGTCGGCCGGCGGCAGGTCCCGGTTGCCGGTGGCGAAGGCCAGGAAGATGTCGCCGCTGCTGTCCTCGGTGCCGCCGCCGGTGCGGGCGATGCCGATGGAGGCACGCTGCGCCAGGCGCTGGCACTGGTGCGGCAGCAGCGGCGCGTCGGTGGCGATGATGACTACGATCGAGCCCATGCCCGGCTCGCCCTTTTCCGCGAAGGGCGAGGGAATGTCGCCCAGCACCCGGCCCACCGGGTAGCCGT
Organism: Pseudomonas sp. M1; assembly: GCF_022760135.1. Lineage (NCBI taxonomy): Bacteria > Pseudomonadati > Pseudomonadota > Gammaproteobacteria > Pseudomonadales > Pseudomonadaceae > Pseudomonas > Pseudomonas sp. M1. Next base: position 2,152,669 of record NZ_CP094343.1, on the reverse strand, counting down.
CGACGCGCAGTTCGCGGCGCTGGCCGTGGTTGGCCTGGACCAGCACGCCCACCGTCCAGCCGCCCTGCTCCGCCGGCAGCTTGCGCGAGGCGCTGCCGATGCCGCCCTTGAACTCGTGGCAGATCATCCCGGTGCCGCCGCCCACCGGGCCTTCGGCCACCGGCCCGGACTCGGCGCCGGCCAGGGCCTGGCGCACCTGCTCGGGGCCGACGTGCTGGCCCCAGATGTCATTGAGCAGGCCGTCGTAGGTCTCCATCACCACCGGCATGCACCAGTACACTGCCGGGTCGCCCAGGGCATCGCGCTCGGCGGCCACCAGGGCGTCGCGTACCACGCCGACACTGTGGGTATTGGTGATGGCGATCGGCGTGGTCAGCAGGCCAGCCTCGCGGACCCACTCCAGGCCCGTGGCATCGCCGTTGCCATTGAGCACATGGACGCCAGCGAAGCAGGGTTGCAGGCGGGCCTCGCCGGCGCGGGGCTGGACCACGCTGACGCCGGTGCACACCTGCCTGCCGTCACGCTCGGCGATCAGCGTGCTGTGGCCGACGCGAACGCCGGGGACATCGGTGATGGCATTGAATGCGCCGGGCGTGCCCAGGCCCAGGGTGATGCCGAGTTGACGAGCGCGCATGGGGACTCCTGTGGTCTTCAGAGTTTCTGGAAAGCCGGGCTCAACTTGCCGTAGGTGCCGTAGAGAATCGCCGACACGGCCAGTATCCCGATAATGGTCATCACATCCCGCGCCGAGGCGTCCAGCAACAGGTTGAGCAGCAGGTAGCCGGCACCGACCACCGCCAGCAGCGCCGGCAGCGGCCACAGCGGCATGCGGTAGGGGTGCTCGCGGTCGCGGCGCAGCACGCGGCTGAACAGCGCGCACAGGGCCACCACCAGGTAGACCAGCACCAGCAGCAGCACGGTGAAGGAAGTCAGTTCCTCCAGGTTGGAGCTGAAGCTCAGCGCCGCCGAGGGCACGCCGAGGAACAGCGTGGCCAGCCAGGGCGACTCCCAGCGCGGGTGGATGCGGGTGAAGGCGCGGTTCAGCGTTGGCGTCCAGAGGGCGTCGCGGCCGCTGCTGAAGATCACCCGGCCGACCTGGATGACGATGGCGACTATGGCGTTGAACACCGAGAGGAAGATGCCGGCGCTGACCAGCCGCGACAGCGTGGCGTTGCCGTGGGCGGTGAGCAGGTAGCCGATGGGGTCGGGGCTGGCGAGCATGTCCTTGAGCGAGGGCGCGCCGATCAGCAGCGCGGTCAGCGGCACCAGTTCGATCACCACCACCAGCACCAGCGACCAGAGCACCGCGCGGTGCACGCTGCGGCCGTCGTCCTTCATGTCCTCGGCCAGCAGCACGGCGCCGCCGAAGCCGTTGTAGGAGAACACCGCGGTGCCCACCGCGCCTATCACCAGCGCCCAGGGCGCCGCCGCCAGCACGCCGCCGCTCAGCGTCTGCGGCTGCAGCAGCACGCTCAGCGGCTGGCTCGCGTGGCCGAAGCCGAGCACCACTATCACCAGCAGTGCGGCCACTTCGCAGAGCAGGAACACGCCGGTGACCCAGGCGTTGACGCGGATGTTGAGGATGCCCAGCACGTAGCTGGCGGCGACTATGACCAGGGCCACGGTCTGGGTGTCGAACTGCGTGCCCAGCGCGCCGTTGAGGTAGGTGGCCGCCCCCGTGGCCAGCACCGGCGGGATGAACAGCAGCGAGACCAGCACGGCGAGGAAGGTGGCGTAGCCGGCCATGCCGCCGAACACGCGCTTGGCGTAGACGTACTCGCCGCCGGCCGAGCTGTGCGCGCGGCCCAGCTCGGCGTAGCACCAGGCGAACATCAGCGCCAGCGCCGCGGCCATGACGAAGGCCAGGAAGGCGCCGCTGCCGGCCTGCTGGATGGCGAAGGGGGCGATGACGAATACGCTGCTGGCGGGGGTGACCGCCGAGACGGTGATGGCGACCACGTCGAACACGCCCAGGCTGGGCTTGAGCGCGCCGTCCGGCGCTGCGGGAGAGCTCATGTCGTTTTCCTCGAATTGTTATTGGCGGTTGAGGCAGGAACGAAAACCCTTGTGGCGCCCTCTGCGCGGGACGCTGCATGGCCCGCAGTCTGGGCGGCCGGGCCCTGGCGGCCAATCACCATTTGGGGTTACGCCCCTTGACGGCGGGGCCTGAAAAAGAGGAAACCGGGTGACCTTTCGCGCCGGAGCCCCGGGGATGCACAACCTGTTTCGCGAAGTCGGCATGCACGCCAACCTCGGCCGCGCCATCGAGCAGATCGGCCAGCCGCGCTTCTGGAAGCAGTTGATCCTGCTGCTGCACCAGTGGCTGCCGTTCGACAACGCCCTGGCGGCCTTCTACCCCGCCAACGCCACCCCGGTGGCGCTGGAGGAATACGACGCCGATCCACAGGCCGTCTCGGCGGCCATGCCCGCCTACCTCAGCGGCCTGTACCAGCTCGACCCTTTCTACCAGGCCTGCCGCGAAGGCCTGCCCAGCGGCCTGTACCGCCTGGAGGAAGTCGCCCCGGACCAGTTCCGCCAGAGCGAATACTTCCTCAACTACTTCCACGACAACGTGCTGGAAGACGAGGTGCAGTTCATCCTGCAGTTGCCCGGCCAGGGCGCACTGTCGCTGTCCCTGGGCATGCGCAAGCCGTTCGACGCCGCACAGTGCGGCCTGCTGGCGATGCTCTGCCCCTGGGTGCTGGCGCTGATGCAGCAGCACTGGCAGCAACGCAGCCAGCGCCTGCTGCCGGCGAACCCGGAGGGCGTGGCCACCCAGGTGCGCGACGCCCTCAGCCACTTCGGCGCCGGGGTGCTCTCCGAGCGCGAGCTGGAAATCGCCCGGCTGATCCTGCGCGGCTACTCCTCCAAGGCCATGGCCGAGCGCCTGGCCATTTCCCCGGAGACCATCAAGGTGCACCGCCGGCACCTCTACACCAAGCTGGACATCTCCTCGCAGCCGGAGCTGTTCTCGCTGTTCCTGCAGTCCCTCGGACACGACCCGGAGAACCCCTGAGGCAGGCTCCATCGACCCGGCGAATGCGCCCGCGCGGGGAGCTTCGCGGCCTGAATGGGCGTGTCCGGAGAGACAGCAGCCTGTCCGCCGCGGCCACTGGCCGGCTCGGGCCGGGCCCATAGACTGAAGGCCGTCCAAACGACAATCACAAGAGGACAGCCCGATGAATGCCCGCGCCAAGTTCACCCACATGGAAGACGGCAGCGTCGAGGACTGGTCGATCATCGCCCAGGACTTCGCCGCCTATGCCACCCAGTTGCCCGACCGCATCCTCGCCCACCTGCGCCTGCTCGACGGCGACTTCGGCGGCTTCCCGGTGGACCGCCTGAGCCACTCGCTGCAGACCGCCACCCTGGCCCACCGCGACGGCCGCGACGAGGAATACGTGGTCTGCGCCCTGCTCCACGACATCGGCGACACCCTCGGTTCCTACAACCACGCCGACATCGCCGCCGCCATCCTCAAGCCCTTCGTCAGCCCGGAGAACCTCTGGATGATCGAGAAGCACGCGATCTTCCAGGGCTACTACTTCTTCCACCACCTGGGCCTGGACCGCCACCTGCGCGAGCAGTTCAAGGACCACCCGCAGTTCGAGCAGACCATCGAGTTCTGCGCGCGCTACGACGCCGCGGCCTTCGACCCCGAGGGCGAGACGCTGCCGCTGGCGTTCTTCGAGCCGATGCTGCGGCGCGTCTTCGCCAAGCCGCGGCAGTCCATCTACATGGCGCGGGACGCCGACTGAAACCGGCCGCCGGCCGGGGCGATGAATCGTCACTGGCCGGCGGATGGGCGCTTGGTTAAGATCCCCAGGTCGTACTTGTGGAAGGCGCACGTCAGAATGCGCCATCACCGATCAGGGATAATCCGAGCGCATGAAGCCCAACCGTTCCGAAACGCCGTCCCGACCTGGCGCCGCCCCTCTGCGCGAGTACCATTCGCGCGTCCTGGCCTACCTCGCCGTGGCCGCCACCGTCAGCGCCGGCACCTTCGGCCAGTACTTCGGCTACGACGCGCTCTGGATGGTCCCCTACGCCCTGCTCTACCCGCACCTGGCGCAGAACCTGAGCCGCCGCTACAAGCACAGCCACCCGCAGCAGACACGGCTGGTGCTGCAGGCCCTGGACGCCCTGCACACCGGCGCCGGCGCCGCGCTGCTGGGCTTCTCGGTGGTGCCGGCGCTGATGCTGGTGCTGATCCTGGCCTTCTCCTCGCTGGTCGTCGGCGGCCTGCGCACCCTCGGCCTGGCCCTGCTGATGGCGCTGAGCGCCGCGGTGCTCACCGGCGCGCTGGCCGGCCCGGGCTTCAAGGGCAATGCGCCGCTGCTGGTGAACCTGGTCAGCGTGCTGTTCTGCGCCTTCTACATCTGCGTCACCGCCTACTTCACCCACCAGCAGGGCCTGCGCCTGGCCCAGGTGCGCGGCGAGATCGCCCGCGAGCAGGAAAAGGCCGCGCGGCTGGCGCACAACCTGGCCAAGTACCTGTCGCCGCAGGTCTGGGAATCCATCTTCAGCGGCAAGCGCAGCGTGCGCCTGGAAACCCAGCGCAAGAAGCTCACGGTGTTCTTCTCCGACATCAAGGGTTTCACCGAGCTGTCCGAGGAGCTGGAAGCCGAAACCCTGACCGACATGCTCAACAACTACCTCAACGAAATGTCGAAGATCGCCCTCAAGTACGGCGGCACCATCGACAAGTTCGTCGGCGACTGCGTGATGGTGTTCTTCGGCGACCCCGCCACCCAGGGCGCGAAGAAGGACGCCGTGGCCGCGGTGTCCATGGCCGTGGCCATGCGCAAGCACATGAAGGTGATGCGCCAGCAGTGGCGCGCCCAGGGCATCACCAAGCCGCTGGAGGTGCGCATGGGCATCAACACCGGCTACTGCACGGTGGGCAACTTCGGCGCCGAAACGCGCATGGACTACACCATCATCGGCCGCGAGGTGAACCTCGCCAGCCGCCTGGAAAGCGCCGCCGAGGCCGGCGAGATCCTCCTCAGCCACGAGACCTACTCGCTGGTGAAGGACGTGATCATGTGCCGCGACAAGGGCCAGATCAGCGTCAAGGGCTTCAGCAAGCCGGTGCAGATCTACCAGGCGGTGGACTTCCGCCGCGACCTGGGCGCCAACCCCAGCTTCATCGAGCACGAGCTGCCGGGGTTCTCCATGTACCTGGACACCAACAACGTGCAGAACTTCGACAAGGACCGGGTGATCCAGGCGCTGCAGCAGGCGGTGGAGAAGCTCAAGGACAAGATCATTCTTTGAGCTTGTGCTGTTGGCTGACGTTGTAGGAGCGAGCTTGCTCGCGAACGGGGTTTGCCGGTGGCTGCGGTGCTGGGTAATTAGAGCACCCTCTCCCCAACCCTCTCCCTGAAGGGAGAGGGGGCTGTCCTGAGCGGGCTGCAAGTCAGGCACCATCCTTCCACCCCGTCATTCCCGCGAACGCGGGAGCCCAGAGACTTTGGGGTGACTCCTTTCCCTCTCCCTGAAGGAAGAGGGGCCGTTCGGAGCAGTTGGGCTTTCCAGAGTCAGCCGGCAGCTCCAGAGTTGCCGGCCGACACCAAATCCTTTCTCGGCACGGACAGCTCCCTCTCCCTTCAGGGAGAGGGTTGGGGAGAGGGGACGGAGTCAACCTGAAACACGACAGCCACCGGTAAACCTCGTTCGCGAGCAAGAACTAGGCGTCCCCCTCGCTCCTACAATCCCACCGCCCATAAAAAAGCCCGCTGCGGGGCGGGCTTGAAGGAGGCGCGGCGCTTCACGTCGCCGCGCCCAACCGGAGAACCGGGAGGTATCAGGCGGCCTGGGCCTCCTTGGCTTCCAGCGCCGACGGGCCGGCGGCCAGTTCGCGCTCCAGCTGCGCGGAGTCCAGCTGCTTGCACCACTTGGCGACCACCACGGTGGCCACGCCGTTGCCCACCAGGTTGGTCAGCGCGCGGGCCTCGGACATGAAGCGGTCGATGCCGAGGATCAGCGCCAGGCCGGCGACCGGCAGGTGGCCCACGGCGGACAGGGTGGCGGCCAGGACGATGAAGCCCGAACCGGTGACGCCCGCCGCGCCCTTGGAGGCGATCAGCAGCACCAGCAGCAGGGTCAGCTGGTGGGTGATGTCCATCGGGGTGTCGGTGGCCTGGGCGATGAATACCGCGGCCATGGTCAGGTAGATCGAGGTGCCGTCGAGGTTGAACGAGTAGCCGGTGGGGATCACCAGGCCGACCACGCTCTTGTCGCAGCCCAGCTTCTCCATCTTGGCGATCATGCGCGGCAGCGCCGATTCCGAGGACGAGGTGCCGAGGACGATCAGCAGCTCTTCGCGGATGTACTTGATGAACTTCAGGATGTTGAAGCCGTGGGCGCGGGCGATGCCGCCCAGGACGATGAGCACGAACAGCAGGCAGGTGATGTAGAAGCAGGCCATCAGCTGGCCCAGCTGCACCAGCGAGCCCACGCCGTAGGCGCCGATGGTGAAGGCCATGGCGCCGAAGGCACCGATGGGAGCGACCTTCATGATCACGTTGATGATGTTGAACATCACCTGGGTGAAGCGCTCGATGAACTGGAAGATCGGCTGGCCGTAGCTGCCCAGGCGGTGCAGCGCGTAGCCGAACAGCACGGAGAAGAACAACACCTGCAGGATGTCACCGTTGGCGAAGGCGCCGACTACGGTGTTGGGGATGATGTTCATCAGGAAGTCGACGGTGCTCTGCTTCGCGCCGGCGGCCGCGTAGGCGGCGATCTTGCTGGTATCCAGGCTGGCCGGGTCGACGTGCATGCCGGCGCCGGGCTGGACCACGTTGACCACCACCAGGCCGATGATCAGCGCGATGGTCGAGACGATCTCGAAGTACAGCAGGGCCATGCCGCCGGTCTTGCCTACAGCCTTCATGCTCTGCATGCCGGCGATGCCGGTGACCACGGTGCAGAAGATGATCGGCGCGATGGCCATCTTGATCAGTTTGACGAAGCCGTCGCCCAGGGGCTTCATCAGCACGGCGGTCTGCGGATAGTAGTGGCCCAGGGCGATGCCGATGGCGATGGCGATCAGCACCTGCACGTACAGGCTCTTGTAGAAGGGTTGCTTGGTCATTGCGGCAGGGTCCTCTTGAGCTGGCGGCCCGCCTTCCTGGCGGCGGCGCGTTGCCCGAAGCGTTATCTCCCTTCAGTGGGAGAATTTGTTTTCGTCCTGCCCGTCGGCAGGCCTTGAACCCTATTGGCAAGCCCTGTGCCAAATCGCCATTCTTTAATTTTCACTTTAATTTCAACAACTTAATAAATAACTAAAGCAACATGCGGGCCGATCGATGGCGGAAACCCGCCAAGCCCGCGGCGGGTTTCCCGCCACTTGGCGGGTATCCGCCAGGGCCCCGGGTGCCTTAGATTTGCCCCACGGCCGCCGCGAACCGGCGCCCGGCACACACGCAGCAGAACAAGGAAAACCCATGCGTGAACGCACCATCGCCAGCCATTTCGTCCGCGCCGCCCTGCGCGGCGCCCGCCAGCAGGGCCACGACCCCCTGCCCCTGCTGCGCGCCGCCGGCATTCAGCCGGCCTTGCTCGAAGAGCCGCGGGCGCGGGTCTCGCCGGAGCAGTTCGGCCGGCTGATCCAACTGGTCTGGGAAGACCTTGACGACGAGTACATGGGCTTCGGCGAGGTGCGCAGCAAGCGCGGCACCTTCGCCATGATGTGCCACGCCATCATCCAGTGCCGCACCCTGGAGAAGGCCCTGGGCCGCGGCGCACTCTTCTACGACCTGTTCCCCGCCGCGCCGCGCATCGAGCTGCGCCGCGACGGCGAGCGCGCCGAACTGGTCATCGACCACAGCGCGCTGCAGGACCCGGAACACTTCCTCACCGAGAGCCTGCTGGTGATCTGGCATCGCCTGGGCAGTTGGCTGATCGGCCAGCGCATCCGCCTGGACGAAGCCCGCTTCGCCTATCCCGAGCCGGCCCACGCCGCCGAGTACGACCTGCTGTTCCCCTGCCCGCGGCGCTTCGCCGCCGACAGCACCGGGCTGAGCTTCCACGCGCGCTACCTGGACATGCCCCTGCTGCAGGACGAGCGCAGCCTCAAGCACTTCCTCAAGGACTCCCCGGCCGACCTGCTGGCTCGCCCGGACGGCGGCGACAGCCTGACCAGCCAGATCCGCCGCCTGCTCGGCCGCGACTGCCGGCGCTGGCCGGACCTGGAAAGCGTGGCGCAGCAGTTGCACATGAGCCCGCAGACGCTGCGCCGCCACCTGCGCGAGGAAGGTCCGAACTTCCAGGAACTCAAGGACCAGCTGCGCCGCGACCTGGCCATCTACCACCTGGGCCGCGACGAACTGTCGATCCAGGACATCGCCGACCAGCTCGGCTTCTCCGAGCCCTCGGCGTTCCACCGCGCGTTCAAGAAATGGACCGGGCTGACGCCGGGGGCATACCGGGCGCGGCAGGGGGAGTGACGGGCTTTGCGGGCGATGGGTATCGCTGCGCTCAACGCCATCCTACGACAGCGTTTTTCCTACCCCCGTAGGAGCGGACCTTGTCCGCGATAGCCGGAGGTATCGGCGCGGATCGCGGATGAGATCCGCTCCTACGCGGCCCCACCCACGCCACTCCATGTAGGAGCGCGCCCTGCGCGCGATTTCGCGGGCAGGGCCCGCTCCTACAGGTTGCCGGGAAACACGGTATTCCTCCCCGTAGCGGACCTTGTCCGCGATGGCCGGACGCCCCGGCGCGATTCGCGGATAAGATCCGCTCCTACGCGGCCCCACCCACGTCATTCCATGTAGGAGCGCGCCCTGCGCGCGATTTCGCGGGCAGGGCCCGCTCCTACAGGTTGCCGGGAAACACGGTATGCCTCCCCCCGTAGGAGCGGACCTTGTCCGCGATAGCCGGAGGTCCAGGCGCGGTTCGCGGATAAGATCCGCTCCTACGCGGCCCCACCCATGCCATTCCCCTGTAGGAGCGCGCCCTGCGCGCGATTTCGCGGGCAGGGCCCGCCTACAGGTTGCCGGGAAACACGGTATGCCTCCCCCCGTAGGAGCGGACCTTGTCCGCGATAGCCGGACATCCAGGCGCGATTCGCGGATAAGATCCGCTCCTACGCGGCCCCACCTACGCCATTCCCATGTAGGAGCGCGCCCTGCGCGCGATTTCGCGGGCAGGGCCCGCTCCTATGTATGGACTCACCCCCACCGTCAACCCGCTTTTGAACATGAAAACCCGACTGCATCTATGTATTAGGCCTGTTCGAGGAAGCCACGTCGGGCTTCTGGCCAACATTGGGTAAGCCCGCGGAATGCCGATTACAAAGAGGCCTCGAAGGCCGGTAGGAGCGTAGGCATCGATCCGCGACGGTCTGACCAGGGGTCAATGTTCTTCAGCAAGGGTTGGAGCGACTTGGCGCCCCGTTGGCGGGAACTCGTTGATCAGTGGCTCATTTCCATCTCCCGGCAAGCATTCGGCTTGCGCTGGTAGGTCTGTTCGCTGCACAGCAGCACCCAGGCGATACGCAGGTTGCGGTTGGCCAGTCGCACTGCCGCGCCCTTGCGCCCCAGGCGTTGTAGCCAGCGCTGCAGGCGCCGATCGTCCGGGTGTTCGGAATCGGGCCGCAGTTGCTTCAACACCGCATGCGAGCCTACGACCATCAGGCTGCGCACATAGGCGTCGCCACGTTTGGTCATCTTGCCCAGCCTTACCTTCTGCCCGCTGCTGTGCTGGTCGGGCACGATGCCGAAGTAGGCAGCGAACTGACGCGCATTGGCGAAACGTTCCGGCTCGACCTGTTTGGCCAGCAAGGCCGTAGCCGTGATCGGACCGATACCGCGTACCGTCATCAGCCGTTTGGCTGTCGGGTCGGCGGCGGCACAGGCTTCCAGACGCCCGGTCAGCGCGGCGATACGCTCGCCCAGCCGTTTCCATTCGTTCAGCATCTCGTCGATCAGCTCGCGCAGCAGCGCCGGCAACGGCTGGCTGGCGTCTTCCAGCACCCGGGTGACACCTTGCTTCAAGCCCACATCCCCCTGCGCCAGGGCGATACCCTGCTCCAGCAGCAGCCCGCGGATCTGATTACCCATGGCGGTGCGCCGCCGCACATAGCCCCGCCGAACCCGGTGCCAGGCCTGCATCGCCAGTGCCGCGACGCTCTTCACCGGCACCGACGCGATACTGCTATCCCGGCCCGCCCGCAGAATGGCGTGGGCATCATTGCGATCATTCTTCGCTCCGCTCCGGTGCTCGGCCACCCGCTGGGCCGGCAGGATACGCACCGGGTTGCCCTGCGCCTGCAGCAGCCGGGCCCAGGCTTGTGCTCCAGGGCCGGTTTCCATCAGCACCGTCACGCCCTCCGGCAGCTTCTGCAGAAACACCTGAAACGCTTCACGCGACTTGATTCGCTGTTCGTACGCCAGTTGACCCTGGGCGTCTTCCCCCGCCACCTGAAAGACCTTTTTCGCCAGATCCACGGCGACTGTCATGCACACCGATACATCGGTTGCAGACACCGGCTTATTCATCGTCGTATGCTTTTTCATGGACTCACCCTCACTGTCGGTGGCTTCTTAGACCGCCACCGTGGCGCCTCGACGCCTCGGTGAGGGTGAGTCCATCCAATTACAGGTTGCCGGGAAACACGGTATTCCTACCCCGGCAAACGGATGCGGAAGCAGGCGCCGCCCAGTTCGGAGTCGTCCAGCGCCAGGCTGCCGCCGTAGCTGTCGAGGATGTCCATCACCACCGCCGTGCCTATGCCCTGCCCCGGGTGCTGGGTGTCCAGCCGCTCGCCGCGCTGGAGGATGCGCTGGCGCTGGTCCGGGGGGATGCCCGGGCCGTCGTCTTCCACCCGCAGTTCGTAGCCGCCGTCCTGCTGGCGGGCGCTGATGCGCACGCGGGCCAGGCACAGGCGGTAGGCGTTCTCCAGCAGGTTGCCGAGCAGTTCCAGCAGCGCGCCCTGCTCCAGCGGCAGGCTCAGGTGCTCGGGGAAGTCGCGTTCGAGGATCACCCGCTTGTCGCGGTAGACCTTGTCCAGCGCGCCGGCCAGGGTGTCCAGCAGCGGGCCGAGCTGCACGCGGTGGCGCACCAGGCCGCTCTTGCGCAGGCTGGCGCGCTGCAACTGGTAGCCGATCTGCTGGCTCATGCGCTCGATCTGGCTCTGCAGCACCTGCACCTGCTCGCGGTTGCGCGGCTCGTCGGCGAGGTTTTCGCTCACCCCCTGCAGCACCGCCAGCGGCGTCTTCAGGCTGTGCGCGAGGTCCGCCAGGGAGTTGCGGTAGCGCTCGCGCTGGCTGCGCTCGCCGTCCAGCAGGCGGTTCAGCGAGTCGGTCAGGCGCAGCATCTCGCTGGGGTGTTCGTCGCTCAGGCGTTCGCGCTCGCCAGCCTCGATCTGGTCCAGCTCCTCGCGTATTCCGCGCATGGAGCGGAAGCCCCAGCCCAGGCCCAGCCAGAGCAGCCCGAGCAACAACAGCAGCGCGCCGCCGAGCCAGATGTACAACTGCTCGCGGAAGCCGTGCACCAACTCGCGGAAGGCGCTCACCGGTTGCATGGTGACGATGCTGTAGGCGGCCTGCTTGCCGCCCACCAGGTCGATCTCCACGTCGTAGACGAAGAATTCGTTGCCGTGGTCGTCGCGGGCGCGGGTGAACACGTCGGGCTCGCCGTCGTAGAGCGGCACGTACTGCACGCTCTCGTCCTGGGTCGAGGTGGAGCGCCAGACCATCCGCCCCTCGCGGTCGTAGATGTAGCCCAGCAGCTTGGACTCCGGCAGGTTGAAGTCCTCCACCGCCAGGTGCTCGGGCATGCTCAGGCGGTCGCCGTCGATGCGCGCGGACGACACCAGGGTGGCGACGTCCGAGGCCAGGCGCTGCTGGATGGCGTTCACCAGGGCGATGCTGAACGCCCGCTGCAACGCCGGCAGCAGGGCCAGCATGAAGAGGATAGCCAGGGCCGCGGCCCCGAGCATCAGGCGCAGGCGCAGCGAGCGCATCAGCGGCAACGCTCGGTGAACAGGTAGCCCTGGCCGCGCACGGTGTCGATCGGGCGGAAGCCCTCGTGCGACTCCAGCTTGCGCCGCAGGCGGCCGACCAGCACCTCGATGACGTTGGGGTCGCGCTCGTCGTCGTCCGGGTAGAGCTGCTCGATCAGCCGCTCCTTGCTCACCACCTGCTGGTGGTGGCGCATGAGGTATTCGAGGATGCGGTACTCGAAGGCGGTCAGGCCCAGGGTCTCGCCGGCCACCGTGGCCTGCTTGCGGTTCAGGTCGAGCAGCAGCGGGCCGGCCTCGATGGTGGCCTGGACGAAGCCGCTGGAACGGCGCAGCAGGGCGTTCAGGCGCGCCTCCAGCTCCTCGAACTGGAACGGCTTGACCACGTAGTCGTCGGCGCCGGCTGCCAGGCCTTCGACCTTGTCCTGCCAGTTGCCACGGGCGGTGAGGATGAGGATCGGGAAGGCCTTGCCCTGGCTGCGGAACTCACGGATCAGGTCCAGGCCGCTCATGCCCGGCAGGCCGAGGTCGATGATCGCCAGGTCGTGATGGTATTCGTGGGCCCGGTACAGGGCCTCTTCGGCGTTGCCCACGGCGTCGACCACGTGGCCCTGTTCGCCGAGGCGGGTGTACAGGTGATGACGCAACAGCGCCTCGTCCTCCACCACCAGTAGTTTCATGGGACTTCCTCCTTATGCGGGGCCGGGCCGCGAGCCCGGCCCCCTGCCAGTCAGAACCGGTAGTTGGCGCCCAGGTAGAGCTGCGCGCTGCTGTGCAGGTCCAGCGAGCCGACCTTGTCGCCGCCGTGCGGGCTCATTTCCGTGCTGGCGTTGGTACGCAGGTAACGATAGCCGCCTTCCAGCGAGGCGTTCCGGCCGATGTCCTGGAGGATACCGGCCTGGGCGCCGATGGCGTAGCCGATGTCGCTGTCACGGCTGTAGCCGCGGGAGTCCTGTTCCAGCTTGGTCAGGCCCAGGGTGCCGCCGCCGAACAGCTTGGTGCCCTGGTCGTTGAGCGGCAGGAAGGCGTCGTAGCTGCCGAGCAGGTTCTGCTGGCGCAGCTTCAGGCCGCGGTAGGTGTCGGAGGTGTTCTCGTAGGTGGCGTAGTAGCGGCCGGTGTCGTTCTGCTGGCCGGCGCGCACGCCCCAGGTGCTGCTGTTGTTGATCACGCTGTCGAGTTTCGGGTCGTTGAGATTGCGGTTCAGCGCGTGGGATTTCTGGATGTTGTTGCTGGTTTCGCCCCAGGTCAGGCCGGCGAAGTTTTCCGAGGCCTGGGAGACGCCGACCGAGGCGCCGAGGATGGCGGTGGCGAGGGTGAGCTTCTGCAGCAGGTTCATGGCGTTTCTCCGTCAAGGATGTGGGTAAGGGGTTGACGGAGTGCAGGTTAAGGGGCGGCCACTGAACGCTACCTGACGCGCCGCTGAACCTGGCCTGAACGGAAGGCTCGCGGTGCCTTGGCCCCGTGGGATGGGTTGAGCCTTGCGAACCCCTATGGCCGCGATGATGGGTATCGCTTCGCTCAACACCATCCTACGGCGACACGGGGCAACCCGTAGGGCGCATAACGCCTACGGCGTTATCCGCCGTTTGACCTTGGTTCCCGGCGGCTCCGGGGTTGACCTGGGGCGTTGGCCATGGCCTCGGTGTATCGGCGGATAACCGCGAAGGGTTATTCGCCCTACGGTTCAATGCGCGGCTTGCAGGGCCTTGAGGATCTTCTGCCCGGCGCGGCCATCGGCCGGTTGCAAACCCAGGCGCTGCTGCTCGGCCTGGATGGCGCGGCGGGTGTTGTCGCCGATCAGCCCGTCCGGCTCGCCGATGGCGTGGCCGCGGGCCAGTAGCAGTCGCTGCAACTCCTTGCGCTGGGCGCGGCTCAGGCCGGGGTCGTCGGTGGGCCAGGGGGTGCGCAGGCCCGGCTCGCCGCGCAGGCGGTCGGACAGCAGGGCGATGGCCAGGGCGTAGCTTTCCGCCGCGTTGTACGAGTAGATGGCGTCGTAGTTGCGCAGCACCAGGAAGGCCGGGCCGGCCTTGCCGGTGGGCAGCAGAATGGCGGCGCGGGCGTCGCCGGCCGGCAGCGGCCCGCCGTCGATGCGCTTCACGCCCAGGGCCTGCCAGTCCGCCACCGTGCGCCGCTTGGTGCGCCCGGCCTGGGACTCGGCGAAGTTCGCCGGCAGCTTCACCTCGTAGCCCCAGGCCGCGCCCGGCACCCAGCCGGCCTTGCGCAGGTAGTTGGCGGTGGAGGCCAGGGCATCGGGCACGCTGCCCACCAGGTCGCGGTGGCCGTCGCCGTCGAAGTCCTCGGCGATGCGCGCGTAGGTGCTGGGCATGAACTGCGTCTGGCCGAAGGCGCCGGCCCAGGAGCCGGTGATGCCGGCATCGCGCAGGTCGCCCTGTTGCAGCAGCTTGAGGGTGGCGAAGAACTCGCCCTGGAAGAACGCCTGGCGCCGCCCGTAGCACGACAGCGTGCCCAGCGAGACCAGCAGCGGGCGCTTACCGGTGATGCGGCCGAAGTCACTCTCCACACCCCACACCGCCGCCACCGTGTACTTGTCCACCCGATACTGGCGGGCGACACGCTCGAACAGCTCGGCGTGCTGCGCCAGCATGGCCTTGCCGTCGGCGACGCGCTGTTCGTCCACCAGCCCGGCCAGGTAGTCCCACAGCGGGGTGACGAATTCCGGCTGGGCATTGAGCAGGTCGAGCACGCTGAGGTCGGCCGCAAGGCCGCCGGTGTAGCGCTGGTAGGCCGCGGCGCTCACGCCCTTGGCGGCGGCCTGCGGTTGCAGGCGCGCAAGGCAGGCGGAGAACTCGTCGGCCACGGCGCCCGGGGCCTGGGACAGGCCGGCGGCGAGCAGCAGAGCCTGGAGGATTCGGGAAGGCAGCATGGGGCAGTTCCTCAACGGTGCATGATCGACAGGGCGCTGAAGGTCGCCCGCCCGCCTTCGCTGGCGGGGCCGCGATTATCCTGCAGGTACAGCCCCGCCTTGAAGTACAGGCCCTGGCGCGCCCACTGCGGGTCGAGCTGGCGGACCAGGCGCTGGTCGTTGACCTCGATGCTCAGCACGCCCGTGCGCGACACGCCGATGCGGTAGTCGAACTCCCGCCCCAGGGGGATGCCGTCCAGCACCGTGTAGGTGATGGCGGTGGCGTCGCCCGGGCGCTCGCGGATCTGCGCCAGAACCCGGCCCTGGTCCAGGCGCAGCTGGTAGACCAGCTTCAGCAGCGGCGCGGCATCGCCGCTGCCGGCGCCGTCGCTGTGGATCTGGCCGATCACCATGCGCCGCATGGAGGGCACCGCGTCCACGTGCAGGGTGGCGCGCAGCAGGCTGTCGACGTTGGGATAGCGCCAGGTGTAGGGCGAGCCGTCGCTGCGCGTCTCGCGCAGTTCGGTGCGCGGGAACTCGCTGTTGCGCGTGTGGCTGCCGTTCACCGGCACCCAGAACTCCACGCCGTCGGCGCTGCGGTGGAAATACGGGCTCTGGTAGTCGCGCTGCAGCGCCGGGGTGGAAATGGTCCTGGCCGGGCGGCCTTCGGGAAGGGTGAGGTTCCAGGTACTGAGGTCGAACATCCGTTGTGGGTCCCGCACGGCTGACTGGCCCGGCAAGGGTAGCCGATGGCGCCGCGGCTTTCACGCCATGCCGCGGGCTTGAGCGGTTGCGCCGGCAAAATCCGACCTCCGCCGCACAACCGGCTATCTTTTTCAGTCCACCCTCTGGAGAAAACGCCCATGCGCCTGCTCGCCACCCTGCTGCTGCTCGGCCTGGGCTTCGCCGCCCAGGCGGAGGTCAAGACCCAGGAAATCCCCTACCAGGCCACCGACGGCACCAAGCTGGTCGGCTACTTCGCCTACGACGACGCCCAGGCCGGTATCCGCCCGGGGATCATCGTGGTCCACGAATGGTGGGGCCTGAACGACTACGCCAAGCGCCGCGCCCGCGACCTCGCCGCGCAGGGCTACGCGGCGCTGTCCATCGACATGTACGGCGAGGGCAAGGTGGCCGAGCACCCCGAGCAGGCCCAGGCCTTCATGCAGGAGGCATTGAAGAATGCCGACGCCGCCAAGGCGCGCTTCCAGGCCGGCCTGGACCTGCTGAAGAAACAGCCGCAGACCGACCCGACCAAGATCGCCGCCATCGGCTACTGCTTCGGCGGCAAGGTGGTGCTGGACATGGCCCGCCAGGGCCTGCCGCTGCTGGGCGTGGCCAGCTTCCACGGGGTGCTGGCCACCGCCACCCCGGCGCAGCCGGGCGCGGTCAGCGCCAAGGTGCTGGTGGAGCACGGCGGCGGCGACACCCTGGTGCCGGCCGACAGCGTGGCCGCCTTCAAGCAGGAGATGGACGCCGCCAAGGTGGACTACAGGTTCGTCGTCCAGCCCAACGCCAAGCACAGCTTCACCAACCCCGACGCCGACAAGCACAAAGGCCACGGCCTGGACGTGGGCTACGACAAGGCCGCCGACCAGAAGTCCTGGGCCGACCTGCAGGCCTTCCTCAAGGACATCTTCCAGCAGAAGGCCGACTGAAGGGCGATGGGTATCGCTTCGCTCAACCCATCCTACGGGGGTGTTGGCGCTTGGCCGGGCAAAAAAAAACGGAAGCCCGAAAAGGGGCTCCCGCCACGATCTGTGAAAAAGCCGGAGCACACGGCTCCGACAACAACCTCACCTGCGTTCCGGCAAAGGAACGCGAGGCGCAGTGTGGCAAATTCCCCCGCCGCCGATCCGTAGCGCTTCGGTAAGCCTTTGCAAGTGAATGTAAACGCTGCGTGACCGCCCGGACGCGACTGGACGGTCACTCGCCACGCGAATCCACTGGCACCGCGTCCGGCGGCCGGGCAGAATCCCCGCCATGCCCGACACCGACGACTTCCTCACCCCGCCCCAGGCGCACTGGCCGCTGCCCCAGGCGCTGCCCGGCGCCCTGCTCCACAGCTGCCGCTTCCAGCCGCAGAAGCTCGACGCCCAGGCCTTCGGCCGCCACGGCGTGGACCTGCCGCCGAACATCGGCCGCGCGGTGGCCAAGCGCCGCGCCGAATTCCTCGCCGGGCGCCTGTGCGCCCGCGCCGGCATCCAGCGCCTGACCGGCCTGCCGCAGGCGCCGGGCCTGGCGCCGGACCGCGCGCCGATCTGGCCGGGCGGGCTGGTCGGCTCCATCACCCATGGCAACGACTGGGCCGCCGCCGTGGTGGCCCGCCGCGACGCCTGGCGCAGCCTCGGCCTGGACGTCGAGACGCTGCTGGACGATGCCCGCGCCAGCCGCCTGCTGGAGGAAATCCTCACCCCCGCCGAGCGCGAACGTCTGGCGCCGGAGCAGGTCGGCCTGGGCGTGACCCTGACCTTCTCGCTCAAGGAAAGCCTGTTCAAGGCCCTCTACCCCCTGGTGGGCCGGCGCTTCTACTTCGAGGATGCCGAACTGCTGGCCTGGGACGCCGAAGGCCGCGCGCGCCTGCGCCTGCTCTGCGACCTGTCCGCGGAATGGCACCACGGCCGCGAGCTGGAGGCGCAGTACGCGCTGTTCGACGGGCGCCTGCTGAGCCTGGTGGCGGTCGCCTAGCGCTCCGCCGCCAAGGTGCGGCATCGCGGCCATTGACTGGAAAGTCAGAATTTGGCCTCATGCACCGCGTCCAGCGACCGACCCTAGCCGTTGCCTGACCGCGTCATCGTCACGGCAATCACGTCTTGCGCCTATCGCTATATACAAAAACATATAGCGATGGACGCCAGCCGCGGCTACCCTGGCCGGCGCGGACGGCGCCACCCCGGCCACATACATAGAAAAAGAACGGACCAAGGAGCATGACAATGAAGCGATCCACCCTCGCCCTGGCGATCGCCACGGGCATCCTCGCCCAGCAGGCCAGCGCCGGCGGGTTCATCGAGGACAGCAAGGCCAGCCTCGGCCTGCGCAACTTCTACATCAACACCGACAACCGCAACGGCCCCACCTCGCCGAGCAAGCAGGAGGAATGGGGCCAGGGCTTCATGCTCAACTACGCCTCCGGCTTCACCGAGGGCACCGTCGGCTTCGGCGTCGACGCCCTGGGCCTGCTCGGCCTGCGCCTGGACGGCGGCGGCAAGTCCGGCAAGAGCGGCATCGACCGCCAGCCCGGCACCATCTTCCCGCTGGAGAGCGACGGCAGCGCGGTGGACGAGTTCAGCAGCCTGGGCCTTACCGCCAAGGCCAAGGTGTCGAAGACCGAGTTCCGCTACGGCACCCTGCAGCCCAAGCTGCCGGTGGTGGTCTACAACGACGCGCGCCTGCTGCCGATGACCTACGAGGGCGGCCAGGTCACCTCCAACGAGTTCAAGGACCTGACGCTGATCGGCGGCCAGCTGACCCATACCAAGGGCCGCAACTCCACCGACTGGCGCAGCATGTCCATCGCCGGCGCCAACGGCAGCAGCGCCAGCTCCCGCGACAGCAACAAGTTCTACTTCGCCGGCGGCGACTACAAGGCCACCAAGGACCTGACGCTGCAGTACTACTACGGCCAGCTGACCGACTTCTACCAGCAGCACTTCCTCGGTCTGACGCACAACTGGGCGGTCGGCCCGGGCACCCTGAAGACCGACCTGCGGGTGTTCATCAGCGATTCCGACGGCAAGAACGGCAGCGCCTCCGGCCGCGCCGACGGCTACGTCAGCAGCGGCTACTACGGCAACAACGCGACCAAGGGCGAGGTGGACAACAACGTCTACAGCGGCCTGCTCACCTACAGCCTCGCCGGCCACAGCATCGGCGCCGGCTACCAGGTGCTCACCGGCGACAGCGACTTCCCCTACCTGAACCGCGGCGACGGCGAAGGCACCAGCACCTACCTGCACACCGACGCCCAGCTGCTGAAGTTCAACCACGCCGGCGAGCGCACCTGGATCGGCCGCTACGCCTACGACTTCGCCAAGCTCGGCGTGCCCGGCCTGACCTTCAGCGTGCTCTACCTCAACGCCGACGACATCAAGACCGGCCGCGGCGACCAGGGCGAATGGGAACGCGACATCGCGGTGGGCTACGTGGTACCCGAAGGCACCTTCAAGGGCCTGGGCCTGGCCTGGAAGAACGCCACCATGCGCAGCGGCCTGCCGGTCAGCGGCTCGGGCACGGCGACGCAGCGGGACCAGGATGAGAACCGGTTGATCGTGAGCTATACGTTGCCGTTGTTCTAGGTCTTGGGTCTGGAGGGGGTGTTGGTGATGAGGGTCAAGAGCCCAGAGCCAAGAGCCCCTCTCCCTAACCCTCTCCCTGAAGGGAGAGGGGACTGTCCTCTGCCAAGAGGTAGTCCGCAGTAGTCCTGATGCATCCGGCTGAAGGCTGACTCCCAATTCGCACCGAACGGCCCCCTCTCCCTTCAGGGAGAGGGCTGGGGAGAGGGAGCGGAGCCAACCCAAGGCACGAAAGCCACCGGGCCGTGCCAGGATGCTCTTCGTAGGAGCGAGCTTGCTCGCGAACCGCATGGCACCGTATTTGTTCGCGAGCAAGCTCGCTCCTACGAGAAGCCATACAGCCATCCGCCCTCAGGCCAACACCGCCACCGACTTCACCTGCGCCCACACCCCCTGCCCCACCCGCAACCCCAGTTGCTCGCAGGAATACCGGGTAATCCGCGCCAACAACGGATTCCCCCCCACATCCAGCCGCACCAGCAGATGCGCCGGCGTATCCGTGGGAGCCAGCTCGGTCACCGTAGCCGGCAGCAGGTTGAGGATGCTGCTGCGCTGCGGGCGCTGCAGAGTCAGGCTTACGTCGCGGGCCTGCACCTTGATGCGCAGCGCCTTGCCCGCCGGCAGCGGGCCGTGGGCCAGGCGGATGCGTTCGCCGCAGTTGGGCAGGCCGAGGTCGAGCAGGCCGTATTCGGCGTCGTGGCCCAGCACCTGGCCGTCGATCACCACGCCGGCGTCTTCCAGCAGCGAGGTGGGCAGGTCGGTGCGCGCCAGGGTCTCGCCCACCGCGCCGCTGGCCAGGGCGCGGCCGGCTTCCAGCAGCACCAGGTGGTCGGCCAGGCGCGCCACTTCGTCCGGCGAGTGGCTGACGTAGAGGATGGGAATGTCCAGCTCGTCGTGCAGGCGCTCCAGGTAGGGCAGGATTTCCGCCTTGCGCTTGAGGTCCAGGGCCGCCAGCGGCTCGTCCATCAGCAGCAGGCGCGGGCTGGTCAGCAGGGCGCGGGCGATGCCCACCCGCTGGCGCTCGCCGCCGGACAGGTGGCGCGGCATGCGTTCGAGCAGGTGGCCGATGCCCAGCAGCTCGCAGGCCTGGTCCATGGCCACGCGGTGCTCGCGCGCCGGCACGCGTCTCATGCCGTAGCGCAGGTTGCGCCTCACCGACAGGTGCTCGAACAGGTTGGCGTCCTGGAACACGTAGCCGATGGCGCGCTTGTACGGCGCCAGGAACAGGCCCTGGGCGCTGTCCTGCCAGGTTTCGCCATTGACCACCAGGCGCGCCTCGCGCGGCCTTTCCAGGCCGGCCACGCAGCGCAGCACGGTGGTCTTGCCGGAGCCGGAATGGCCGAACAGCGCGGTCACCCCGCGGCCCGGCAGGCGCAGGTCGACGTCCAGGGTGAAGCTGCGGTATTCGAGCAGGAAGCGCGCTTGGATGTCTGCCGGCATCTCAGTTCCAGGCCGAGTGGCTGCGACGCGTGGAGTACAGCGCCAGCAGCACGAAGAAGGAGAACACCACCATGCCGCCGGCCAGCCAGTGCGCCTGGGCGTACTCCATGGCCTCGACGTGGTCGAAGATCTGCACCGAGACCACGCGGGTCTGGCCGGGGATGTTGCCGCCGATCATCAGCACCACGCCGAACTCGCCCACGGTATGGGCGAAACCGAGGATGGCGGCGGTGACGAAGCCCGGCCGCGCCAGCGGCAGGACCACGCTGAAGAAAGTGTCCAGGGGCCCGGCGCGCAAGGTCGCCGCGGCCTCCAGCGGGCGCGTGCCGATGGCCTCGAAGGCGTTCTGCAACGGCTGCACCACGAAGGGCAGCGAGTAGATCACCGAACCCACCACCAGCCCGGCGAAGCTGAACGGCAGGCGCTGCCAGCCGAGGGCGTCGGTGAGCTGGCCCACCGGGCCGTTGGGGCCCAGCGTGACCAGCAGGTAGAAGCCGATGACCGTCGGCGGCAGCACCAGTGGCAAGGCCACCAGCGCACCCAGCGGGCCCTTGAGCCACGAACGGGTGCGCGCCAGCCACCAGGCGATGGGGGTGCCCAGCAGCAACAGGATCAGGGTGCTGACGGTGGCCAGCTCCAAGGTGAGCCGGATCGCCATGAGGTCCGCCGCGGTCAGGTGCATCGTTTTCCCTGTTTACAGCTCGTAGCCGTAGGCCTTGATCACCGCCGCCGCCTTCGGCCCCTTCAGGTAGTCCACCAGGGCCTTGGCCGCGGCGTTGTCCTTGCCTTTTTCGAGGATGACCGCGTCCTGGCGGATCGGCTCATAGAGGTCGGCCGGGACTATCCAGGCCGAACCGGCCGTCACCTTGCCATCCTTGTAGATCTGCGACAACGCCACGAAGCCCAGCTCGGCGTTGCCACTGGACACGAACTGGTAGGCCTGGCCGATGTTCTGGCCCTCGACGATCTTGCCGGCCAGCTTGTCCTTCAGGCCGAGCTTGTCCAGCACCTGGGTGGCGGCCAGGCCGTAGGGCGCGGTCTTCGGGTTGGCGATGGACAGGTGCTGGAAGCCGCCTTGCTTCAGGACCTCGCCCTTGGCGTCGACGTAACCGTCCTTCGGCGACCACAGCGCCAGCTTGCCGATGGCGTAGGTGAAGCGCGAGCCGGGGACCACCGCCTTCTCCTGCTCCAGCTTGGCCGGGGTGCTGTCGTCGGCGGCGAGGAACACCTCGAAGGGCGCGCCGTTCTTGATCTGCGCGTAGAACTGCCCGGTGGCGCCGAAGGAGGCCACCAGCTTGTGCCCGGTGTCCTTCTCGAAGTCCTTGGCGATGGCCTGGATGGGCGCGGTGAAGTTGGCCGCGACCGCGACCTGCACCTCGTCGGCCAGCGCCGCGTGGGTGGCCAGGCAGGCCGCCAGGGCCAGGGAAAGGCGGGCGAATGTGTGTTTCATCGATGTGCTCCAGTGGTTGGCTGTCGTTCTGCTTCGAAGGGCCCGCCGGCTCTGCTATACCTTCCTGACCTCACTGCAACCAAGGAGAGAAAGACATGAAAGTCAGCGCGCGCAATGTGTTCCGCGGCACGGTCAAGCAACTGCGCAACGGCGCGGTGAATGCCGAGGTGGTGGTGCAACTGCCCGGCGGCAACGACCTGGTGGCCATCGTCACCGAAGAAAGCGTGAAGAGCCTCGGCCTGGCCCAGGGCAAGGACGTGGTGGCGCTGGTCAAGGCGCCCTGGGTGATGCTGATGACCGATGCCGAGGGCATTCGCCTGTCGGCGCGCAACTGCCTGCCCGGCACGGTGAAGTCGGTGGCCGACGGCGCGGTGAACGCCGAGGTGGTGCTGGACCTTGGCGGCGGCAGCGAAGTGGTGGCGGTGGTCACCCGCGACGCCGTCGCCGAACTGGGGCTGGCGGCCGGCGTCAAGGCCACGGCGGTGATCAAGGCTTCCCATGTGATTCTCGGTGTTCCTTCCTGACGGATGCCACGGCGCGACGCTGGAGGGCCCCGGTCTGTCCGGGGCCCGCTGCCGGAGAATCGTTATATCAAAAATTACATAACGATACCCGTGCCGCAGCAATACCCATTAAGGGCAACGCCATGGGCTTTGCCGCGGGCGTCGGTGCCGATGGGCACGCCAGCATTCTGCATTTATTGACCTGAAGGTCAATTTCTTCGCAAGGCTACAGCGCCAGGTACAGCGTCAGCAGCAGGCCCAGGCCGGCCACCGTCAGGTTGAGCCAGGGCCCGGCATTGACCCGGTAGCCCTCGGGAATCTCCACCGGCTTCAGCCCGCGCACCACGTTGCGGTACTGCAGCGCCGAACTGCAGGCCGCCACGCAGCCGAGCAGGATGAAGCCCAGCCCCACCCAGAACGACATGCGCAGCGCCGCCGCGGTCTCCAGGCCCGCGTGCATCAGGCGCAGCAGCAGGCCGGTGCGCTCCACCACGAAGCCGAAGGCGATCAGCGCCAGGGCGGTACGGTTCCAGGCCAGCAGGGTGCGCTCGGCGGCGAAGAAGACGCGGGGGTCGTTCAGGTCGGACATGGGGCCTCGGTTCGCAGGGGAATCTCCGGGTAGCGTAGGCGGCGGGCGGCGCTGCGTCTAAGGCACGGCTTCATGCCCCCGCGCCCTTGTGCCGCTGCTGCCATTCGAACGCCGCCATGCCGGCCAGCATCCCCAGCACGAACAGCGCTGCCTGCCAGTGGCCGGCGCCCAGGCCGACCAGCGCCGGCCCCGGGCAGATGCCGGCGATGCCCCAGCCAACGCCGAACACCAGGCTGCCCAGCACCAGGCGGCGGTCCAGGTCGCGCCGCGTCGGCAACTGCATGGCGCCGCCGAGCAGGCCGTGCGCCTTGCCGCGGGCCAGGCCGAAGAACGGCAAGGCGGTGAGGATGGCGCCGACCATCACCAGCGCCAGGGACGGGTCCCAGGCCCCGGCCAGGTCGAGGAAGGCCAGCACCTTGGCCGGGTCGGCCATGCCGGCCAGCAGCAGGCCCAGGCCGAACAGCAGGCCGCAGAGGAAAGCGCTCAGGCGGGCCATGTTCAGGCTCCCAGCAGGTGGCGGATGCAGAAGACGGTGGCGAAGCCGCTGGCCATGAAGCACAGCGTGGCCAGCAGCGACCGCGGCGACAGCCGCGCCAGGCCGCACACGCCATGGCCGCTGGTGCAGCCGGAGCCATAGCGGCTGCCCAGCCCCACCAGCAGCCCGGCCAGCAGCAGCGCTGGCCAGGCGCTGTCGAAGTGCAGCGCCGGCAGCGGACCGAAGGCCAGCCACAGCAGCGGCGCCAGCAGCAGCCCGAGGAGGAACGCCAGGCGCTCGCCGCCGACGCCGCCCCTGGCCAGCAGGCCGCCGAGCAACCCGCTGATGCCGGCCACGCGGCCATTGAGCAGGGCGAACAGGCCGGCGGAAAGGCCGATCAGCGCGCCGCCGGCCAGGGCGCTCCAGGGGGTGAAGGCATTCCAGTCGATGTTCATTCGGCATCCTCCGCGCAGAACAGCTGGTAGAGCGTCTGGATCACCGCCAGCGCCTGCGGGCTGCTGATGCGGTAGTACACCTGCTTGCCCTCCTTGCGCGTCGCCACCAGCCCCTCGCGGCGCAGCACGCCCAGTTGCTGCGACAGCGTCGGCTGGCCGATGCCCACCCGCTCCTCCAGGGCGCCGACGTGCAGCTCCTCCTGGGACAGCATGCACAGCAGCAACAGGCGGTCGGGGTTGCCCAGGGCCTTGAGCAGGCGCCCGGCCTGGTCGGCGGAGCGGCGCAGGCGTTGCAGGTCGATGGCTGGGGTGGCGGGCATGGGAACGCTCTATGAAATTACAATATATGAAAACATATAATATAAACCCGCAGAACGTCCACCCTCGCCCGCCGCGGGCTATTCCTTGGGCGCCTGGCGCCGCGGCCAGGCCAGGGTGAAGCAGGCGCCGCCCAGGGCCTGGCTGCGGGCGATGGACACCCGGCCGCCGTGCCAGCGGATGATCCGCCGCACGATGGACAGCCCCAGGCCGTGCCCGCCGGTGACCCGCGTGCGGCTGTCGTCGACGCGGAAGAACGGCGTGAACAGGCGCTCCCAGCGGTCCTCCGGCACGCCCGGGCCGTCGTCCTCGACGTCCACCTGGCAGCGGTCCAGGCTGACCCGGTAGCTCACCCGCACCCGCGTCTCGGCGTAGCGGATGGCGTTGCTCAGCAGGTTCTGCAGGGCGCGGTGCAGGTAGCGCGGCTCGGCCTCGATCCAGCTGCCCTGGTCGAAGGGCACCAGCGCGCCGGCCTCGCAGGTCACTTGCACCTCGCCGCGTAGCGGGGCGATCTCCGCCACCACCTGGCGCACCAGTTCGCCCAGCTCCACGCTCTGGTAGGTCAGCGCCGGCGAGCCCTGTTCCAGGCGCGCGTAGGTGAGCATCTCGTCCACCAACTGGTCGAGGTCCTGGATGTCGCCGTCCATGCCCTCCAGGTACTTGTGCCGGGTCTTGTCGTCCTCGGCGGACTCGATCATCTCCAGGCCGAAGCGCAGCCGCGCCACCGGCGTGCGCAGCTCGTGGGACACCGCGCGGACCAGCTCGCGCTGCACGCTGATCAGGCGCTGGATCTGCTCGGCCATGTGGTTGAAGGTGCCGGCCAGGCGCCCCACCGAGTCGCTGCCGCGCTCCTCCACCCGGGTGTCCAGGCTGCCGCGGGCGATACGCGAGGCAGCCGACTCCAGGCCGCGCAGGCGCTGCTCCAGGCGGCTGATCAGCAGGTACAGGGTGAGGCCGATCAGCGACAGGCCGACGGCGGCGATCAGCAGCAGCAGTTGCGGCGGATAGGGGTTCATCTGGTAGATCGGCCCCAGCTCCAGCACCCAGGGCGTGTCGACGATGCCGGCCACCACGCGGATGGAGTCGCCGTTCTTGCCCAGCGCCAGCACGGTGTCGCCCTCCTCCACCCGGCGGCTCTGGTCGTCGTCCAGGTCGATCTCCTTCAGGCGCAGCAGGTGCACGTCGAAGCCGAAGCGCTTGTCGCGCACGATGCGCGCCAGGTGGTAGGGCTGCTCGCTGGCGGGGAAGCGGCGCAGCTCGTCCATCAGCATATAGATGGTGGCCCGCGCCAGCTGCTCGCTGACCTGCTCCACCTCGCCGGTGAGCACCAGGCCCTCCTGCAGGCTGACCTGGGTATGGATGCGCACCTGGTGCGGCCCGTCGGCCTCCACCAGCACCTGGTTATTCATCAGCCGCGCGCGGTCGCGGCCATCCATGCCCAGGGCGTCGAGCTTCTGCAGGCTCAGCGGGATGCCCATCAGGCGGCTCCACTGCAGCAGCGCGCGCTTGCGGTCCACCTCCTCCATGCCCGCCATCTCGTCGGCCATCAGGCGGAAGGTGCCGCGCGCCAGCTCCTCGCGGTAGCGGTCGCCGCGCACCTCGTTGACCAGGTGCAGGGTCAGCACGCCGAGGGCGGCGACCAGCACCAGGGTCAGCAGCATGCCGCCGTAGATGCGCAGGAAGATGGATTTCATCGGCGAAGCCCTGTGCCGGGTTCAGCGGCCGGCGTGGAGGCGCGGGGATGGCGCCGGGAAGTATGGATGCAACACGCAGGATGGGAGAGCGAAGCGATACCCATCGATGGGTATCGCCGCGCTCCACGCCATCCTACGTGAACACGGACGCGGGCGAGAGCGTTGGCCCTACTGCTCGCCAACGAACAGGTAGCCCTTGCTGCGCACCGTCTTGATCAGCCGCGGGTGCATGGGGTCGTCGCCGATCTTCGGGCGGATGCGCGAGATGCGCACGTCGATGGAGCGGTCCTGGCCGTCGTATTCGATGCCGCGCAGGGAATTGAAGATTTCCTCGCGGGAAAGGATGCGCCCGCTGTTGGCCGCCAGCAGCCACAGCAGGTCGAACTCGGCGCTGGTCAGCTCGATGGTCTGGCCGTCCAGCCAGGCCTCGCGCATGGCGTTGTCGATCACCAGCCTGCCGAAGGTCAGGCGCTTGCTGCCCGCCGCGGGCGCCTCGTCCGGCCCCTCGCTGCGCCGCAGCAGGGCGCGGATGCGCGCCAGCAGCAGGCGCGGGCGCACCGGCTTGCACACGTAGTCGTCGGCGCCCATCTCCAGGCCCTGGATCTGGTCCATGTCGTCGGTGCGCGCGGTGAGCATCAGGATCGGGCCGTCGTAGTCCGGGCGCAGGCGCCGGCAGATCGACAGGCCGTCCTCGCCGGGCAGCATCAGGTCCAGCACCACCAGGTCCGGCCGTTCCGCCAGCACGCGGTCCACCGCGCGGGCGCCGTCAGCCTCGACGCCCACCTTCAGGCCGTTGCTTTCCAGATAGTCCTGGGTCAGCTCGGCCAACCGCTGGTCGTCCTCGACAATGAGGATTCGCGCCTCTTGCTCCACACCGCCTCCCAATGCACCTGAACGGGTCCGCCGCGCACCGCCGCGAGGCAGGCGGACGTGCCGCATTGTAGCCAGGAAGCCGCGCCATGGCACGGGCGGAACGCGATGGGGCAGGACCACAAGATATTGTGGTAGGGTTCACACCCTGACAGCCTCAGGCCAACTCCTGAATCTGTCAGTCGCTCATGACGAACGGTGAAAATCAGCAGCGGTGCGGCCTGGCGCGATCCCTACGCGATCACGCACACGCCACCCACAATTTATCCACAGGTTTCCCCCAGCCTGCCGCCTTGCAAAGCCTCCCATAGCGCATTATCTTGTATCCCCGTTGCGGATAACCCCTACATGTTGGGTCCGCAACCTGGAACCGGACACAAGAAGAAGCACGAGGTCGCGAGCCTTTTCCACGGCTCCTCCGGTTCCCCCAGCAGCTGCATCCAGGCGTACGGAAGTCCGACGCGGCGTAGGCCGCAAAGGAGTGATCGATGTCGATGGCCATGCGGTACGGGTGTTGCAACCGATCGGTCAACACCACTAGGTATTGTGGTTCCGGCCCGTAAAGCCGGACACCCGACTTGGGCCAGGGAGGCGCTTGAGTCCCCTTCCCCTGTTACGCAAGTTTTCATGCGGCCGGCCCCGCCGGACGCACACGCTCTTTATTGCTGTTTTTCCGGAGCGGCGCCCCCGGCGCCAGTGACAGAACCCACTAAGAGAATGTGGAGACAACCACCCATGCAGATCGACACCACTCGCGAGAACCCGCAGGCCGCAGCGCCGCAGGCAGCCGAATCCGCCCAGGATCTGGCCGCCACCGCGCCCGGCCAGCTGCGCGTGATCAAGCGCAACGGCACCGTAGTTCCCTACACCGATGACAAGATCACCGTAGCCATCACCAAGGCGTTCCTCGCCGTGGAAGGCGGCACCGCTGCCGCCTCGTCGCGCATCCATGAAACCGTCGCGCGCCTGACCGAGCAGGTCACCGCGACCTTCAAGCGCCGCATGCCCTCCGGTGGCACCATCCACATCGAAGAAATCCAGGACCAGGTCGAACTGGCCCTGATGCGCGCCGGCGAGCAGAAAGTCGCCCGCGACTACGTGATCTACCGCGAAGCCCGCGCCAACGAGCGCAAGACCGCCAGCGCCGCCGGCGAAGTCGCCCAGCCGCACCCGAGCATCCGCATCACCAAGGCCGACGGCAGCACCCAGCCGCTGGACATGGGCCGCCTGCAGACCATCATCCGCGAGGCCTGCGAAGGCCTGGCCGAAGTCGACGGCGGGCTGATCGAACGCGAAACCCTGAAGAACCTCTACGACGGCGTGGCCGAGAAGGACGTCAACACCGCCCTGGTGATGACCGCCCGCACCCTGGTGGAACGCGAGCCGAACTACTCCTACGTCACCGCCCGCCTGCTGATGGACACCCTGCGCGCCGAAGCCCTGGGCTTCCTCGGCGTGGTCGAGAGCGCCACCCACCACGAAATGGCCGAGCTCTACGCCCGCGCCCTGCCGGCGTACATCGAGAAGGGCGTGGAATTCGAGCTGGTCGATCCCAAGCTGAAGACCTTCGACCTGGCCAAGCTGGGCGCCGCGCTGAACCACGAGCGCGACCAGCAGTTCACCTACCTGGGCCTGCAGACCCTCTACGACCGCTACTTCATCCACAAGGACGGCATCCGCTTCGAACTGCCGCAGGTGTTCTTCATGCGCGTGGCCATGGGCCTGGCCATCGAAGAGCCGCAGAAGGAAGAACGCGCCATCGAGTTCTACAACCTGCTGTCGTCCTTCGACTACATGTCGTCCACCCCCACCCTGTTCAACGCCGGCACCCTGCGCCCGCAGCTGTCCAGCTGCTACCTGACCACCGTGCCGGACGACCTGTCGGGCATCTACAGCGCCATCCACGACAACGCCATGCTGTCGAAATTCGCCGGCGGCCTGGGCAACGACTGGACCCCGGTGCGCGCGCTGGGCTCCTACATCAAGGGCACCAACGGCAAGTCCCAGGGCGTGGTCCCGTTCCTGAAAGTGGTCAACGACACCGCCGTGGCCGTGAACCAGGGCGGCAAGCGCAAGGGCGCCGTGTGCGCCTACCTGGAAACCTGGCACCTGGACATCGAAGAATTCCTGGAGCTGCGCAAGAACACCGGTGACGACCGCCGCCGCACCCACGACATGAACACCGCGAACTGGATTCCCGACCTGTTCATGAAGCGCGTGTTCGAAGACGGCACCTGGACGCTGTTCTCCCCGTCCGACGTCCCCGACCTGCACGACCTCTACGGCAAGGCCTTCGAAGAGCGCTACGAGTACTACGAAGCCCTCACCCAGTACGGCAAGCTGAAGCTGCACAAGGTCGTCCAGGCCAAGGACCTGTGGCGCAAGATGCTCTCCATGCTGTTCGAGACCGGCCACCCGTGGCTGACCTTCAAGGACCCGTGCAACCTGCGCAGCCCGCAGCAGCACGTGGGCGTGGTGCACAGCTCGAACCTGTGCACCGAGATCACCCTGAACACCAACAAGGACGAGATCGCCGTCTGCAACCTGGGCTCGGTGAACCTGGTCAACCACATCGTCGACGGCAAGCTCGACGTCGAGAAGCTCGGCCGCACCGTCAAGACCGCGGTCCGCATGCTCGACAACGTCATCGACATCAACTACTACTCGGTGCCCCAGGCGGAGAACTCCAACCTCAAGCACCGCCCGGTGGGCCTGGGCATCATGGGCTTCCAGGACGCCCTGTACCTGCAGCACATCGCCTACGGCTCCGACGCCGCCATCGACTTCGCCGACAAGTCCATGGAAGCCATCAGCTACTTCGCCATCCAGGCCTCCTGCGACCTGGCCGAAGAGCGCGGCGCCTACGAGACCTTCGACGGCTCGCTGTGGTCGCAAGGCATCCTGCCGATCGACTCGCAGAAGCTGCTGATCGAAGCCCGCGGCGCCAAGTACATCGAAGTCGACCAGAGCGAGAGCCTGGACTGGGCCCCGGTGCGCGAGCGCGTGCGCAAAGGCATCCGCAACTCGAACATCATGGCCATCGCGCCGACCGCGACCATCGCCAACATCACCGGCGTGTCGCAGTCCATCGAGCCGACCTACCAGAACCTCTACGTGAAGTCGAACCTCTCCGGCGAGTTCACCGTGATCAACCCCTACCTGGTGCGCGACCTCAAGGCCCGCGGCCTGTGGGACCCGGTCATGGTCAACGACCTGAAGTACTACGACGGCTCCGTGCAGCAGATCGAGCGCATCCCGCAGGACCTGAAAGACCTGTACGCCACCGCCTTCGAAGTGGAGACCAAGTGGATCGTCGACGCCGCCAGCCGCCGCCAGAAGTGGATCGACCAGGCCCAGTCGCTGAACCTCTACATCGCCGGCGCCTCGGGCAAGAAGCTGGACGTGACCTACCGCATGGCCTGGTACCGTGGCCTGAAGACCACCTACTACCTCCGTGCCCTGGCCGCCACCAGCACCGAGAAGTCCACCATCAACACCGGCAAGCTGAACGCCGTGAGCTCGGTGATCGACGAAGGCCTGCAAGCCGCCCCGGCCCCGGC
This sequence comes from Pseudomonas sp. M1, assembly GCF_022760135.1. Taxonomy (NCBI): domain Bacteria; kingdom Pseudomonadati; phylum Pseudomonadota; class Gammaproteobacteria; order Pseudomonadales; family Pseudomonadaceae; genus Pseudomonas; species Pseudomonas sp. M1. The sequence goes on along the minus strand of NZ_CP094343.1, from coordinate 2,122,186 downwards.
GCCGGTACCCAAGGCCTGCAGCATCGACAACCCCGACTGCGAAGCCTGCCAGTAAGGAAGCAGCGGCCCTCGCCCGAGGGCCGCGTTTCCACGCAGCACGGATATCCCCTCTCCCTTCAGGGAGAGGGTTAGGGAGAGGGGCTCTTGTCCCCGCCTCCCTCAGACATAACAGCTTCCCCTCGTCATTCCCGCGAACGCGGGAACCCGGAGAAGGGAAGCCAAGCAAGCTTTAGCGTGCCCCCCATCACGCAACCAGACCAGGAGAGGAACCAATGCTGAGCTGGGACGAATTCGACAAAGAAGACCCCACCGAAGCCAAGGCCGCCCCGGCCGTGGCCAAAGCCGCCGCCCAGGCCGCCGACAAACTGGACGACGAAGCCGCCGGCTCCGTGGAAGAAGCCCGCGCCGTCTCCGCCAGCGACTCCGACGCGGTCGCCCGCGCCAAGAAGGCCCTGGACGCCCTGGACATCCAGGAAGGCCTGGACGATCTGGAAGGCTCCGCCGCCCGCGTACAGGTCGGCGACAAGCAGATGATCAACGCCCGCGCCGACCTCAACCAGCTCGTACCCTTCAAGTACGACTGGGCCTGGCAGAAGTATCTGGATGGTTGCGCCAACCACTGGATGCCGCAGGAAGTGAACATGAACGCCGACATTGCCCTGTGGAAGAGCAAGGACGGCCTGTCCGAAGACGAGCGCCGCATCGTCATGCGCAACCTCGGCTTCTTCTCCACCGCCGACTCCCTGGTGGCGAACAACCTGGTGCTGGCCGTGTACCGCCTGATCACCAACCCCGAATGCCGCCAGTACATCCTGCGCCAGGCCTTCGAGGAAGCCATCCACACCCACGCCTACCAGTACTGCATCGAGTCGCTGGGCATGGACGAGGGCGAAATCTTCAACATGTACCACGAGATCCCGAGCGTCGCGAAAAAGGCGTCCTGGGGCCTGAAGTACACCCGCTCGATCTCCGACCCGCAGTTCCAGACCGGCACCCCGGAAACCGACCGCCAGTTCCTGCGCAACCTGATCGCCTACTACTGCGTGCTGGAAGGCATCTTCTTCTACTGCGGCTTCACCCAGATCCTATCCATGGGCCGCCGCAACAAGATGACCGGCACCGCCGAGCAGTTCCAGTACATCCTGCGCGACGAATCCATGCACCTGAACTTCGGCATCGACGTGATCAACCAGATCAAGATCGAAAACCCGCACCTGTGGGATGCCCAAATGAAGGACGAAGCCACGCAGATGATCCTGCAGGGCACCCAGCTGGAAATCGAATACGCCCGCGACACCATGCCGCGCGGCGTCCTGGGTATGAACGCAGCGATGATGGAGGACTACCTAAAGTTCATCGCCAACCGCCGCCTGACCCAGATCGGCCTGAAGGAAGAATACCCGGGCACCAGCAACCCCTTCCCGTGGATGAGCGAAATCATGGACCTGAAGAAGGAAAAGAACTTCTTCGAGACCCGCGTGATCGAGTACCAGACCGGCGGCGCGCTGAGCTGGGACTGACGGAAGTAGTAGCAAAGCAGCAAGTCAAGACCATTAGAAAGCGCTATATTCCCGAGACGGATTTTTGGGGCAGCGATAGAAAGACAAAAGCCCCGCCTTGTGCGGGGTTTTTTATAGGATTTTTTATGATCAAGAAAAAAACACACAATGTTTTCGGCATATCCAATGAAATCCTAGATGACTCCTATATAGATCGGGGTTCTCTAGATAGTGAATTGAAGCGTCTACTGGACAGAAGAACGCATATTGCTATACGTGGCCCATCGAAATCTGGAAAATCTTGGCTTCGACAACGAGTTATTAAAAACTCCATCACCGTGCAATGTCGCTTGGGCTTCACATCTACGGATATTTACACCCAAGCGCTAGCAGAGATTGGCACAACATCCAAGACATCTGAAAAGAAACAAATAACTCTTTCTGCCTCTGGTGAAGTCTCTGGCGAAGCGGGACTTTCTATAGCAAAAGCCACCGCCAAAGCTGGCGCTAATATCAGCTCTCAGCGAGAAATCACAGAACAATCTTTCGGGAACAACATCAATGACCTAAAGTTTGTTGCCAACTCAATTACAGAATCTAAAAGACGCCTTGTAATTGAGGACCTACACTACCTTTCCTCAGATCAGAGGCACATACTCGCGCACGAACTAAAGACGCTATGGGACTATGGCTGTTTCGTAATACTAGTTGGTGTCTGGGGACAGGCAAACTTGCTGGTACACTGCAATCCCGACTTGAGCGGAAGATTAGAAGAGCTTTCCATTGAATGGACACCTGATGATTTGAGGTCAATCTTCGAAAAAGGTGGACGAGCCTTAAACATCCATATATCACGGGACATCCAAAATAAAGCCATTGTTGACTGCTTCGGAAACTCTGGGCTTCTGCAAAAACTAATTTTGCGTCTGCTAGATGAGGCAGGGATAGAGGAGGAACAGGAAACCGAACTAGTCGTTTCCAACCTGTCTTTCTACGAATCCTCAGCCATGGCAGTAGCCGACCAATTAAATGGCGTCTACCAAAAGTTTGCAGAGCGAGTCGCTAACGGAATTAGAAAGCGTAGCGAAGCGACTGGCATATATGCCCACGCAATGGCAGCCATCATGGAAGCCGAGGACAGAAAGCATCTACTTGGGATAACTCTAACCGAAATATTTAATAGATCTCATGCAAGACAACCCCGAATTCAAAAGCCCAACTTAAAATCCATTCTGACAAAAATTGATGGGCTTCAGGTCGATGAAAATGGTCGTGGATTGGTAGTCACCTACGATGAGTCTGAAGAAAAAGTACTTAACGTAGACCGGCAATTATTATTCTATCGCAAATATGTAACACTATTCTGGCCATGGGAAGAACTCATAAAAGAATCTGAAGAACGCGTCCAGGCAGAGCGAAGAAAAGGCGGGCAGATTGATCTATTTTCCGAATAGTCCTCCGAAACAACCACTATGCCCTACACATGCTTGCGCAGGGCATTTTTTCAAAATGCCCTAGATATAAAACCGGGATCAAGCCATAACCATTGATATCCAAGCTATAACTTAATAAATTAAGCAGCAGCGCCTAAGAAACGCTTCACGTAGCGGCAATACTGCTCCCGAAAGCAGCGGTGTACCCATTGAGGTAATGGATATGCCTATCACCCCCAGCCTTCAGCCCGAAGGCGCTCCGCCGTACCTGCCCTCTTCCCCCTCCACCCCGGAGGTGCGCCATGTCTGAAGAGGTGCTGATCCCCACCCTGTTCACCCGCCACAAGCGCCAGCTGCGCGCCCTGCTGCTGGAAGACCAATGCTGGTTCAGCACCCGCGACCTCGGCCGGCTGATGGGCGTGCCGATGCTGGAAGAGCGCGTGCAGCGCAACCTGGACGACGACCAGCACCGCCGCGCTTGGCTACGCGGTGGCAATGGCGACTACGAGGACGAACTGCTGCTCAGCGAATCCGCCGTGTACGCCACGCTGATCCACTACTTCCACCCGGAAAACCGCTGCATCCGCCAATGGATCACCCAGGAAGTGGTCCCGGCCCTGCGCGACAGCTACCGCCACGACACCCGCCAACCCCGCCGCGAAACCCTCCACGGCCCCACCCAGGCCCTGACGGTGCTGCACTGGCAAGGCATGCTCTGGGTGCCCTACCGGCAATGGCCACAGGCGAACGCCACCCCCACCCGCTGAACACCGGACCTGTTCGTAGGATGGCGTTGAGCGCAGCGATACCCATCGATGGCGCGGCAGCATGGGTATCGCTTCGCTCCACCCATCCTACGGAGCGGCGTCTTTTCGTAGGAGCGAGCTTGCTCGCGAACGGGCCAAGTGCCTGAGGTTGTTCGCGAGCAAGCTCGCTCAGGGGCGCGATGGGATAGATTTGTGTAGGTGACAGACCGAATGATGGCCATTTACCATGGCAGCACTCGCAAGCAATGAATGGCTAAGCATGGGCGCAGAAGCGGAAGCGGCACCGGAAGTCGATACGATAGACCAAGTAGCTGGCTGGGTTGAGCAGTTTTTGAAGCGCTACTTCTTCCAGTTATGCACATGGGTTCCCCCCTTAGTGGGTTTTGGGATTTTCCTAAGCTACTTCTCCTCCAATCACTTCTTCCCCAGTTTCGATCTGTTCCAATTTTCCTCCCTGCTGCTCTCGGCGGCCCTCATTGGATTCTTCCTGTTTGCTCCAGTGGTAGCGGGCATTGCCCTTCCCGGACTGGTGACTGCCCATCTGTTCCTGAATAAGAAGACACTGAAAGGAAAACTGCGAAGAATCGGCGCCAGTGAGCAGGAGCAGGAAAGAAACGCCCTCATGCTGGTGCTGCTATGTTTTACCGCCCCTTACCTGCTCAGCTCGCTAGCCACCTCGCTACTGCTGGTGACGTTCGCCGGCGCGATACCAATCTCGCATGCCCTCGTTTCAGCGGTTATCGCATTTAGCTTTGGCCTTTTCCTTCAATGGCATTTCAAGCTTGCCCAATGGAGCTTTCTTCAATACGGGAGCTCGGTGTTCCTTGCGCTAATGATTGTTAAATGGGTGGTACTAGATTCCCTTACGTATTCACGTATGGCATTTGGAGGCATGCTTTCGGGAGAAATGGCGACAATAGGGATTTTTCTAGTTCCCTTGGCACTCAGCTTTACCATCAGCTTTTTCACCATGGGAGCTGTAGGTGGCCCTACTCACTCCCTTTGCTTTTCCGTTCCGCTGGCTCTGGCCATTGCCTACTACAGTGGAGCGCTGACCTCGATGCCCGAACGTGTGGTCAAAGGACTCGGTCTGGGAAGCTACGAAGCGGCAAGCCTCGTCATGGAGCCGGAGTTCTGCGAAAAGAATCTCCCGGACTTCATGTCTTCAGCAGTTCCTTGTGTGCTGCAAAGCCCAACTGTCATCTGGTCATTAGGCGACATGTTCACCTTGCGCGTAGGCAAGGACGGCATCGCTCGCCAAGTCCAGATCCCTTCACGTTTCGTCAAAGCCATCATCCGCAACCCTGGATAGCATCGGCTCCTTTGTAGGGCGAATAACGCTCTGCGTTATCCGCCGTTTGACCGCGCCACACGCCCTCAGGAATCGAGCACGAAGCGCCGCTTGATGGCCGCTTCGGGTTTGGCGGCAACAAAGCTGTAGCAGCGGATAACCGCGAACGGTTATTCGCCCTACAGCCAACCGCACCACGCTTTTTTTCAGGCTTCCACCAAGTTCGCTATCGGACTTTTCCGAACTCGTTCTGAGCCCAGTACGGCAAGAGCCCGCCCTTGATAGCTTCGGGGCCGGCGCAGAAAACCCTATCTATCAGGGCCTAAAGAAAATGCATGCGCCTTCACTCACCACTGGAGAGCGCATCCATGCCCCAAGCGACCGAAATCACGACGCAGTACACCAACGAAGCCTCCGCCGAACTGCTCCAGAAGATAAATGCCCCATACTTTTCGGAAGCCGACCTGGCCACCTTCGACGCGCAAACCGCGGAATGGGTTCGCCAACGCCAGGCATGGGAGCAGCAGCACCCCGTTATCGGTATTTACCGTGCAGCGACCGAAGGCAGTCTGACCCGCCAGGGAGGCATAGTTCAGGCATCTCACAAGGAATGGACAATCGATGTCGGAGAAGAGCAGCCACTGGGCGTCGCCAGGGTCGGCGACAAAGTTGTCTACCCAGACGGTAGCCACGCGGAAATTCTGACCGGTTCGGGCAAGGAATACAGAGAAGTCGCATTGGTCGGTAGCCGTCTGAGCAACGGCGATGAAATCATTTCCACACGGCAGAAGAGCCTATTGCTGGTCCGTCGCCAGGGCGTCCCTCTGCCCGCCGACTTCCTGGCGGAACGGGAGGCATGAGCTATCGCCCGGAGGTTCACGGAAAGGGCCAGGCCATACACGGCGACAAGACGACCACCGGCGCAACCTGCATCACCAGTTGCCCGGAAGCGACCGTCTATGGCCTGGGCGTCATCCGGTCCGGGGATAGCACCACACCCTGCCCCCGCTGCGGAAAAATCGGCACCGTCATCGAAGGTGACCCGCGCCTGAGCTGGCATGGCAGGGCGACGGCGGTCGATGGTTGCCGCGTGCTCTGCGGCTGCCCACCGGGCAGCAACCGCATCATCGCTCCGCTGGGGCTGATGCAGATAGGCACGCCCCCTCAACAGATGGCATCTCCCGCACCCACCGCCTCTCCCGCCAGTTCCATCGCTCCGGCAAAACTCGACCAGAGCCGCCGCACCAGCGAGACCTGCGTCTTCGCCAAGTCCTGCGTAAGCGTTCCGCTCGGCTCTACCGATGCCGGCGTGCAGCCAGAGCCGGCGAGCAATTTCGGCAGCACGACAGTCCTCGTCACAACGCAAACCCTGGACTCCGGCGCAACCCTGCTCGGCCGAGCGGGAGGGACGCTGGCCCAGGGCCTGGGCAGTTGGGCCATCAGTGGCGGCTCCGCCGCCGGGGTGAGTGCGACAGGAGCCAGTGGAGCAGCCACCATTGGCAGCGCAGTGACCGCCGCCGGCCTGGCAGGAACGGTGCTACTGGCACTCTGGCCGCGGGACCTGGGCGACGGAACGCTCTATACCCCCGAGCAATTGGCCGCACAGGACCGCGCGGCCTCCCGGGTACGCTTCCAGTTCCGCCGCGACAGCAATGGCGCGGTGCATGTCTACGGCCTCCACACTCGCCCTGGAGGCGGCAAGGACAGCGTCCCCATCACCCACGCGCGCTGGGATGCCGGCAAATCCGCCATGGTCGCCGACCTGGGCGGCATCAGCATTACCTGGACACCGAACGACGGCCCGCTGGCCACCGCACCGACCGCCACACCAGGAATCCCGGTCAACCTCAACAACCTGCTGGTCCACCCGATTCCGGAGGGCCGCGACTCACAGATCACCACCTACCCCGGCCAGGGCCTTGAAGACATTACCTGGCAGGACACCATTATCGTTTTCCCGGCGGATTCGGGGGTTCCGCCGCTGTACCTGGTGTTTGCCAAGCCAACAGTGAGGCTGCTGGAGGTTGGATTCTACGGCAGCTTCGATAAACGCCCTCGTAACGGAACACATCTGGATCATATTCCGTCAAAAAAGGCCTTGGAGAGACGCTTGAAAGACGACTCTCCCGATATCGAAACAGTAGACATCAAAAGAGCTCTGAGAAATGCAGCCAGCATCGCCATTCCAGCGTGGGTACACCAGCAACACAGCGAAACGTACGGTGCACGAAATACCATAGATAAACAGATCCTTGACGCAGCCAATTTACGAGCAGCAGTAGATAGCAACTTCGATATGATCAAACCCTTGCTATTGAAAGAAGGCTTCTCTAATACGGACCTTGAGGCTGCTCGCACTACTTTGCATGAACTCAACCAAGAGCAAGGGTGGTACTGATGGACGCAGCTACGATCAACCGATGGGTCAGGAATCTGGGCTGCACTTACGAGCAGCTAGTCGCTGAAGGCGTTATTCCCATCCTCCCCCTTCGAGAGCTGTATGAAGGGCGGGATTGGTTGGATATGGAGCCAGTTCCAGGAGTAGAAATGGAGTTTCGCGCAGATACAAAGCAGCTCGAAAAAATCTTGTTCACTCTGATTCCCTCTCAGCAAGGCGATCCTTTCTATACTGGAGAGCTGCCAGCACCCTTTGTATTAAAAATGAATCGAAAAGAAGTTAATAGCCAACTTGGAATCCCCATAAAATCCAAAGGACCTGGAAAACTTCCAGGAGGTTTGGGTATGCGTGGTGGTTGGGATACCTACCATCTTGCAAAAAACTTACACCCCAGCGCCTGTATACGCCTTAGTTATACATCCCAAATGGAGGTCAAAACACTGGCATTCGCGCTACTTGATCCTGAGCATAGCCAGTCAACCTAATGAAAAATTTCTATAATCAATCATCCTACCAACAGCCTACTTAATGCACACCAAAACAATCGAAACGCTTACAAGAGCCCTGGGTCATACCTATACCGAGCTAACCACAAAAGGTGAAATACCCAAGCTGCCACTACAACCACTACTCAAAGGCAGCGATAACGAGGACCTCATCATGAGCCCAGCTATCGGTGTTGAAATGTGGTTTGACACCGAAGAACTGAAATTGCAACAGATAATTATCTCCTTGCTGCCCACAGACGAAGGAATATCTATTTATACGGGCACGCTACCAGAGCCCTTCTCGCAAATAACCGACCAGGCAAAAGCTCGATCAGTACTGGGTGAACCACATCAATCACTTTCTGAGAGAGTGATACCTGGTAGCGGAGGGAAAATATTTGGCGGCTGGGACGGTTACTATCTTGACCAGAGCAAGCAGCGCCGAGTGGGATTCCGCTATACAAAGGAAAAAGCCGTGTGTGCAATCGGCTTCAAGCTTACGGAAAAAAGTTTTATCTGAGTCACGACTGCTTGAGGTAAAAACTCATGGACTGGTTTACTCAGGTGATATGCCACCGCTCTTTAATTAAGAAACGAGCAAGACCGAAGCTCCCCTCAAGGGAGGCAAGAGCGCTACAGGCCTGGATTATGTCCTGATAGACAAAGGACATGACTGAAGCTGAAAACTGACGCATGCCGACTCCACTATATCAATGAAATACCTTATCGACATATTCCACACCAATACAGACGAACTATTAAAAAGTATCGAGCTACCGCCAAACCGTAAGAAAGACCTGGCACAGCTGATGAATTGGAAAACACCTGAAGATGAGATTTATGGATATGATCTTTCCTTTCATCAGATAAAGACACTGGAAGAATGGACAGGAAGTGAAATCGACCTTCCCAACAGTATTGCGCAGTTGATTGGAATAAAAGACTAGCGCGCCAACCTCTGGAGAAGCCCGGTTTCAAGGCATCTTTTATAGTGCTTCCTTAGGCAATGGCCGCAGGTAGATACCTCCCCCCGATAAACACCGGACCTGTTCGTAGGATGGCGTTGAGCACAGCGATACCCATGCTACGGGGCGGCGTCTTTTCGTAGGAGCGAGCTTGCTCGCGAACAGGCCACGTGCCTGAGGTTGTTCGCGAGCAAGCTCGCTCCTACAGGGTTCGGCGCCAGGGGATGCACGTGCACAGTTCGTAGGGCGAATAACGCTCCGCGTTATCCGCCGTTTGACCTCGGCCCAATCCCGCTCGCCGCCGAGCACGGAGCCGCCCTCGAAACCGCGCCAGGCTCAACCACGGCGTTGCCGGCAAGGAAGGTGTAGCGGCGGATAACCGCGAACGGTTATTCGCCCTACGCAACCTGCCCACCGGGGACGATCACGCCACCTGATGTTCTATGGTCAGGCCGATGGACAATCCGGCGTGAACGGCGAGCACAACCAGGGCATCCAGGCTGAACTCACCCAGTTGGCCGCGCTTGAGCAGGGTATAGCGCGGCGCAGTGATACCCAGACGTTTGGCGCGGCTGCGGTCGGTGCCATCCCAACTGGCCGCCTCCTTCTGGATCGCCTGCAGGAAGGTCGCGCGCAGGCGCAGCTTTTCCACCTCGGCGGTGGTGTCTGCAATGGCGTCGAAGACGCTGTTGAACGCTTGGACCTCGATCGTTTTCTTTCCCTCGGTCAATCGCGCAGGCGGCTCCTGGCCAGGTCGATAGCTGCCCGCCGATAAAGCCGGGCAAGCAAAGTTATCGGAACCGATAACGCGGCACAATTTTCCTGTCGACCAAAAGCGGAGTTTGGCGTTAAGGATGAGGCCCAGCACCGTAGGGCGCAGGGAAGCACGATCGTAGGAGCGGACTCCGTCCGCGATTCGGCGGATAACGCCGGCGGTCGGGGTTAAGAGCACCCTCTCCCCAGCCCTCTCCCGCAAGCGGGAGAGGGGGCTGTTCGTGCCACCGGGGCATCCGGCGTGACCGGGGAAGCCAATCGCGGACGGAGTCCGCTCCTACGGGGAAGCTTCGTGCCTCATTGCAGACTGTAGGAGCGGGCCCTGCCCGCGAATCGCGCGCAGGGCGCGCTCCTACAGGTGGATGATACGAGTGGCGCCCTACGTCACGACCGAGCCCCATGCTCGGGACTGTCGTCCAGGGTGATGCCTTGCACCCCGATTTCCTTCTCCAGTGCCAGCAGGTATTGGCGCAGGGCCTGGCGGGTGGATTCTTCGCGCAGGCTGTGGCGGACGCGGGTGCTGACCTGGGCGTAGGGCAGCGGGCGGCTTTCCTGGCGTTGGTCGATGCTGACCAGGTGCCAGCCGTAGCGCGAGGCCAGGGGGCGGTCGTGCAGGCCTATCGGCAGGCGGTGCAGGGCCTGGTCGAGTTCGGCGACGGTTTGCCCGGCGCGCAGCCAGCCCAGGTCGCCGCCTTCTTCTTTCGACGGGCAGGCCGAGTGGCGTTGGGCAAGTTCGGTGAAGCGTTGCGGGTCGCGGTGCAGTTCGCGCAATAGTTTTTCGCCCAGGTGGTAGTGGGCGTCGCGGGCGCTGGCGTCGTCCGGGGCGGCGGGCAGGAGGATGTGGCGGACCTTGATCCTGGCCGGCTCGGCGAAGCGTTCGCGGTGGGCTTCGAAGTAGCGCCGGCAGGCGTCCTCGTCGGGCTCGGGGACTTGCAGTTCGCGCTCCAGCAGCGCCGCCACGGCCTGGTCGGCGCCCTCCTCCGCCAGTTTGCCCGCGGGCAGCAGGCCGAGGCTGGCGGCCCTTTGCCCGAGCAGTTCGCGCACCACCAGGGCGCGGGCCGCCTGCAGTTGCGCCTCGGCCAGGGAGGCGGCCGGGTGGAAGGGGGTTTCCCGGGCGATGTCGGCTTCGCTGAGCCGGGCGTTGCCGACGCGGATCACCGCGACGGGTTCGGCCGGCAGGTTCTCGACGGCGATCATTTGGGCCATGGCTTCGCTCCTCAGCCGCGCCGGCGGACGATCTGGTAGTTACGCCCGAAGTAGCCCAGGGGGATGCTCCAGACGTGCACCAGGCGGGTGAAGGGGAACAGCAGGATGATGGTCAGGCCGATGAAGATGTGGATCTTGAAGATCAGCGGCGTACCGATCAGGAAGCTGGCCGCGTCGCCGCGGAAGAACACGATGGACTGCGCCCAGCCGGCCAGGGCCAGCATCATTTCGCCGTCCAGGTGGTGCAGCGAGAAGAAGATGGTGATCAGCCCCAGGCACGCCTGCAACAGCAGCAGGGCGATGATCAGGTTGTCCATGAAGCTGGACGAGGCGCGCACCCTGGGGTTGAACAGCCGGCGCCAGAGCAGCATGCCGCCGCCGATCACGCAGAGCACCCCGGCCGCGCCGCCGAAGAGGATGGCCATGAGCTGCTTGTGGCCGGCGGAGAGGAACGGCTCGTAGACCCAGTGCGGTGTCAGCAGGCCGACCAGGTGGCCGAAGAAGATCGCCAGGATGCCGATGTGGAACAGGTTGCTGGCCAGGCGCATGTGGCGGCTGGAGAGCAGCTGGCTGGAGCCGGTCTTCCAGGTGTACTGGCCGTAGTCGTAGCGCAGCAGGCTGCCGAGCAGGAACACGGTGCCGGCCAGGTAGGGGTAGTAACCGTAGAGCAGGTGCAGAACGTAGTCTTCTAACATGGTGAGCCTCCGTTCATTGGCCGTCCGCCAGGGGCGACGGGGTGGCGGGCAGGACCTGGACGACCTGGGGCAGCGCCTGGTACTTGCGCTCGGCCAGGCGCCGGCCCTCGGCGGACTGCAGGCTGCAGTCCTGGTCGGTCTCGGCGTTGAAGCGGACGATTTCCTCTTCCCACACCGCGTCCAGAGCTTGTGGCGTGTGGTCCGGCGCTTCCCCCTCGACCGCCGGACGCTGCTGCTGGATCAGTTCGCTGCGGCCGATCAGCGCCAGCAGCGCGTGGGGTACCAGCGCGTGGTCGGCGCCGCGCTCTTCCAGGCGCGCGGCGAGCAGCGCGAGGATGTGCTGGATGTCGCCCAGCCACTGGCCGATCTCGGCGTGGCTGCGGGTGGAGAGGTATTCGAGGAACAGCGGCAGGTGGTCGGGCAACTCGCGGGCGTCGAGCTGGAAGCCGGCGGCCTCGTACTCGGCCAGCAGGTCGACCATGGCCTGGCCGCGGTCGCGGGATTCGCCGTGGACGTGCTCGAACAGCAGCAGCGAGACCGAGCGGCCGCGGTCGAAGAGTTCGACGTAGGCTTCCTGCAGGTCCAGCAGGTCGCTCTGCGCCAGGCGTTGGCACCATTGGCCCAGGCGCTTGCGCAGGGGCTCGGGCAGGCGCGTCTCGTCGTCGAGGATGGCGGCCAGCTCGCCGGCCGCCGCCTGCAGCTCGGCGCAGGGGTAGTCGAGCAGCCGGGCCAGCACGCGCAGGCTCAGCAGGCCCTGGGGCTGGCGCTCATCCATGGCGGCTGTCCTCCACCGGGTCGAAGGTCTGCACCGGCTTGACCAGGGTGGTGGTCTGCTTGCTGCCGCCGAACAGGCTGACCTCGCTGTTGCCGCCGTGGCAGCCGTTGCCGAAGGTGAAGCCGCAGCCGCTGCGCTCGGCGTAGGCGTCGGGCAGGGCCTCGCGGTGGCCGGTGGGGATGACGAAGCGGTCCTCGTAGTTGGCGATGGCCAGGTAGCGGTACATCTCTTCCACCTGGCGCTGGCTCAGGCCGACCTGTTGCAGCACTTCGCTGTTGAGGGTGCCATCCACGTGCTTGGCGCGCATGTACACGCGCATGGCCATCAGCCGCTTGAGGGCCAGCACCACCGGCGCCTCTTCGCCGGCGGTGAGCATGTTGGCCAGGTAGCGCACCGGGATGCGCAGCGATTCGATCTTCGGCAGCACGCCGTCGAACTCCACGTGGCCGGCCTCGGCGGCGGACTGGATCGGCGACAGCGGCGGCACGTACCAGACCATCGGCAGCGTGCGGTATTCCGGGTGCAGCGGCAGGGCCAGTTGCCAGTCGATGGCCAGCTTGTACACCGGCGAAGCCTGGGCCGCGGCGATGACGCTGTCGGGCACGCCGTCCTTGCGCGCCTGCTCGATCACTTGCGGGTCGTGGGGGTCGAGGAAGATTTCGCACTGGCGGTGGTAGAGGTCGCGGTCATCGGCCGAGGCGGCCACTTCCTCGATGCGGTCGGCGTCGTAGAGCAGCACGCCGAGGTAGCGGATGCGCCCCACGCAGGTCTCGGAGCAGACCGTCGGCTGGCCGGTCTCGATGCGCGGGTAGCAGAAGATGCACTTCTCGGATTTGCCGCTCTTCCAGTTGTAGTAGATCTTCTTGTACGGGCAGCCGCTGATGCACATGCGCCAGCCGCGGCACTTGTCCTGGTCGATGAGGACGATGCCGTCTTCCTCGCGCTTGTAGATGGCGCCGCTTGGGCACGAGGCCACGCACGCCGGGTTCAGGCAGTGCTCGCACAGGCGCGGCAGGTACATCATGAAGGTGTTTTCGAACTGGCCGTAGATGTCGGCCTGGACCTGCTCGAAGTTAATGTCCTTGCGCCGCTTGGCGAACTCGGTGCCCAGCAGTTCTTCCCAGTTCGGCCCCCATTCCACCTTGTCCATGCGTAGCCCGCTGATCAGCGAGCGCGGCCGCGCCACGGGCTGGTGCTCGCCCTGGGCGGCGCTGTGCAGGTGCTGGTAGTCGAAGGTGAAGGGTTCGTAGTAGTCGTCGATCTGCGGCAGGTCGGGGTTGGCGAAGATGTTCGCCAGCACCCGCCATTTGCCGCCGATGCGCGGGTTGATGGAGCCGTCGGCGTTGCGCACCCAGCCGCCGTTCCATTTCTTCTGGTTCTCCCATTCCTTGGGGTAGCCGATGCCGGGCTTGGTCTCGACGTTGTTGTACCAGGCGTATTCGATGCCTTCGCGGCTGGTCCAGACGTTCTTGCAGGTGACCGAGCAGGTGTGGCAGCCGATGCACTTGTCGAGGTTGAGGACCATGCCGACCTGGGAACGGATCTTCATTTCACCGCCTCCTGCTGGTAGTCGTTGCCTTCGCCGTCGAGCCAGTCGATGCGCTTCATCTTGCGCACGATGACGAACTCGTCGCGGTTGGAGCCGACGGTGCCGTAGTAGTTGAAGCCGTAGGACAGCTGCGCGTAGCCGCCGATCATGTGGGTCGGCTTGGGGCAGACCCGCGTCACCGAGTTGTGGATGCCGCCGCGCGTACCCGTCACTTCGGAGCCGGGGATATTCAGGATGCGTTCCTGGGCGTGGTACATCATCGCCATGCCCGGGCGCACCCGCTGGCTGACCACCGCCCGCGCGGCGATGGCGCCGTTGGCGTTGTAGAGCTCGATCCAGTCGTTGTCGACCACGCCGATGGCGCGCGCGTCGTCCTCGCTGATCCAGACGATGGGTCCGCCGCGCGACAGCGTCTGCATCAGCAGGTTATCGCTGTAGGTGGAGTGGATGCCCCACTTCTGGTGCGGCGTCAGCCAGTTCAGGGCGATTTCCGGGTTGCCGTTGCTGCGCGGCTCGGCGACGCTGGCCGCGGCCTTGGTGTCGATGGGTGGGCGGTAGACCATCAGGCTCTCGCCGAAGGCGCGCATCCAGGGGTGGTCCTGGTAGAACTGCTGGCGGCCGCTGAGGGTGCGCCAGGGGATCAGCTCGTGGACGTTGGTGTAGCAGGCGTTGTAGCTCACGTGCTCGTCCTCCAGGCCCGACCAGGTGGGGCTGGAGATGATCTTGCGCGGCTGCGCCACCAGGTCGCGGAAGCGGATTTTCTCTTCCTGCTTGGGCCGCGCCAGGTGGGTGTGGTCGCGCCCGGTGATCTTCGACAGCGCGGCCCAGGCCTTGACCGCCACCTGGCCGTTGGTTTCCGGGGCCAGGGTGAGGATCATCTCCGCCGCGTCCACCGCCGAGGCCAGCCGTGGCCGCCCTTCGGCGGAGCCGTCGAGCTTGCGGTAGTTGAGCTTGCCGAGCAGGTCGACCTCATCCTGAGTCTGCCAGGCGATGCCCTTGCCGCCGTTGCCCAGGGTGTCCAGCAGCGGGCCGACGGAGCTGAAGCGCTCGTAGGTTTCCGGGTAGTTGCGCTTGACCTCGATCAGCGAGGGCATGGTCTTGCCGGGGATGGGCTCGCACTCGCCCTTCTTCCAGTCGCGCACTTCGGGCTGAGCCAGCTCGCCGGGGCTGTCGTGCTGCAGCGGCAGGGTCACCAGGTCCGTCTCCTCGCCCAGGTGGCCGACGCACAGGCGCGAGAAGGCGCGGGCGATGCCGTCGTAGATCTGCCAGTCGCTGCGCGCTTCCCAGGCCGGGTCGGTGGCGGCGGTGAGCGGGTGGATGAAGGGGTGCATGTCCGAGGTGTTGAGGTCGTCCTTCTCGTACCAGGTGGCGGTCGGCAGCACCACGTCGGAGTACAGGCAGGTGGTGGACATGCGGAAGTCGAGGGTCACCAGCAGGTCGAGCTTGCCCTCGATGGGCTCGTCCTTCCACAGCACTTCCTCGGGCTTCTGCTTGCCGGCCTCGCCCAGGTCCTTGCCGAGCACACCGTTCTTGGTGCCCAGCAGGTACTTGAGCATGTATTCGTGGCCCTTGCCCGAGCTGCCCAGCAGGTTGGAGCGCCAGACGAACAGGTTGCGCGGGTGGTTCTGCGGGTTGTCCGGGTCTTCGCTGGCGAAGCGCAGCTGGCCGCTCTTGAGCTGCTCCACCACGTAGTCGGCGGTGCTCTTGCCGGCGGCCTGGGCCGCGGCGGCCAGGCGCAGCGGGTTGGTGCCCAGCTGCGGCGCCGAGGGCAGCCAGCCCATGCGCTCGGCGCGCACGTTGAAGTCCACCAGGCTGCCGCTGAAGTCCTGCGGCCGGGCCAGGGGCGAGAGCAGTTCCTTCACTTCCAGCTTCTCGTAGCGCCACTGGCTGGAGTGGTTGTAGAAGAACGAGGTGCCGTTCATGTGCCGCGGCGGGCGGTGCCAGTCCAGGGCGAAGGCCAGGGGCGTCCAGCCGGTCTGCGGGCGCAGCTTCTCCTGGCCGACGTAGTGCGACCAGCCGCCGCCGCTCTGGCCGATGCAGCCGCAGAGGATCAGCATGTTGATCAGCCCGCGGTAGTTCATGTCCATGTGGTACCAGTGGTTCATCCCGGCGCCGACGATGATCATGGAGCGGCCGTGGGTCTTGTCGGCGTTCTCGGCGAACTCGCGGGCGATGCGGATCATCTGCGCCGCCGGCACCCCGGTGATCGCCTGCTGCCAGGCCGGGGTGTAGGGCTTGAGCTGGCCGTAGTCGCTGGCGCCGTCGTCCTCGCCGGCGCCGCCCACGGTGGGCTGCAGGCCGCGGTCGATGCCGTAGTTGGCGGCCATCAGGTCGAACACGCTGGCCACCAGCGCCTCGCGGCCGTCGGCCAGTTGCAGGCGCTTGGCCGGCACGTGGTGGTAGAGCACGTCGCGCACCGGCACGTTGGGGAAGTGCTTGCGCTCGATGCCGCCGAAGTACGGGAAGGCCACCCGCGCCACCTCGTCGTGGCGGCCCAGCAGCGACAGCGCCAGGCGCACCTCGCGGCCCTCGGCGTCCACCGGTTCCAGGTTCCAGTGGCCGGACTCGCCCCAGCGGAAGCCGATGGAGCCGCGCGGCACCACCAGGCGCTCGCCCGCCTCGTCCCAGGCCACGGTCTTCCACTCGGGGTTGTTGGCCTGCGCCAGCTGGCCGGCGAAGTCGGCGGCGCGCAGCTGCTTGCCGGGGACCAGGCCGCCTTCGGCGCGCGGCTCCAGCTCCACCAGGATCGGCAGGTCGGTGTAGCGGCGCGCGTAGTCGGTGAAATAACTCCGCGGGTTCTCCAGGTGGAACTCCTTGAAGATCACATGGCCCATGGCGATGGCCAGGGCCGAGTCGGTGCCCTGCTTGGCGCTCATCCACTCGTCGCAGAGCTTGGAGATTTCCGCGTAGTCCGGGGTGATGGCCACGGTCTTGGTGCCCTTGTAGCGCACCTCGGTGAAGAAGTGCGCGTCGGGGGTGCGCGTCTGCGGCACGTTGCTGCCCCAGGCGATGAGGTAGCCGGAGTTGTACCAGTCGGCGGACTCGGGCACGTCGGTCTGCTCGCCCCACACTTGCGGGGATGCGGGAGGAAGGTCGCAGTACCAGTCGTAGAAGCTCAGGCACACCCCGCCGATCAGCGACAGGTAGCGGGTGCCGGAGGCATAGCTGACCATGGACATGGCCGGGATCGGCGAGAAGCCGGCGACGCGGTCCGGGCCGTAGGTCTTCACGGTGTAGACGTTGGCCGCGGCGACCAGCGTCTGCAGCTCGTCCCAATCGCTGCGCACGAAGCCGCCGCGGCCGCGGATGGACTTGTACTGCTTCGCCTTCTGCGGGTCCTCGACGATGCTCGCCCAGGCCTGCACCGGGTCCTTGTGCGCGGCCAGCGCCTCGCGCCACAGCTGGATCAGCGCCTTGCGCACCAGCGGGTATTTCAGCCGGTTGGCGCTGTACAGGTACCAGGAGTAGCTGGCCCCGCGCGGGCAGCCGCGCGGCTCGTGGTTGGGCAGGTCCGGCCGGGTGCGCGGGTAGTCGGTCTGCTGGGTTTCCCAGGTGACCAGGCCGTTCTTCACGTAGATCTTCCAGCTGCACGAGCCGGTGCAGTTCACCCCGTGGGTGGAGCGGGCGATCTTGTCGAACTGCCAGCGCTGGCGGTAGCCGTCTTCCCAGGCGCGGCTCTCGTCGCGGGTCTCGCCGTGGCCGCCGGCGAATTCCGGCGGGCGTTTGACCAGGTAGCGCAGGCGGTCGATGAAGTAACTCATTTCTCTCCTCCTCGGCGCGGGCCGGATGGCTAGCAGCTCACCTCGGCGTTACGGCGGGTGTAGTAGAACCAGGTCACGACGATGCACAGGGCGTAGAAGACGATGAAGCCGTAGAGCGCCCACTCCGGCCCGCCGGTCAGGTCGAACGAGCTGCCGAACGACTTCGGGATGAAGAAGCCGCCATAGGCCGCCACCGCCGAGATGAAGCCCACCGCGGCGGCGGACTCCTTCTCGCTCTGCAGCGCCTGCTGCTCGGCGGGCAGGCCGGGGAACAGGCGCGGCGTCTGGATGCGGAAGATCGCCGGGATCATCTGTGTGGTGCTGGCGTTGCCGACCCCGGAGAAGAAGAACAGCAGCAGGAACATGGCCAGGAAGCCCCAGTAGGCCCCCGGCTGGTCCTTGATGCCGATGAAGAACAGCACGCCGCCCACGCACACGGCCATGGCGACGAACACCCAGAAGCTGATGCGGGCGCCGCCGAAACGGTCGGCCAGGCCGCCGGAGAAGGCGCGGCTCAAGGCGCCGATCAGCGGGCCGAGGAAGGCGAAGCGCAGCACGTCGACCTGCGGGAACAGGTGCCCGGCCAGCAGCGGGAAGCCGGCCGAGAAGCCGATGAAGCTGCCGAAGGTGCCGGTGTAGAGCACGCTCATCAGCCAGGTGTGCTTGCGCTTGAAGATCGCCATCTGGTCGCTGAACGAGGACTTGGCGCTGGCGATGTCGTTCATCCCGAACCAGGCGGCGAGGGTCGCGGCGATGATGAACGGCACCCAGATGAAGCCGGCGTTCTGCAGCCACAGCGGGGTGCCGGCGGCGGTCGTCTGCGGCTCGCCGCCCAGGCTGCCGAACACCGCCAGGGTGATCGCCAGCGGCACCAGGAACTGCATGACGCTCACGCCCAGGTTGCCCAGCCCGGCGTTCAGGCCCATGGCCGCGCCCTTGGCCTGTTTGGGGAAGAAGAACGAGATGTTGGCCATGCTCGAGGAGAAGTTGCCGCCGCCCAGGCCGCACAGCAGGGCGAGGATCAGCATGATCAGGTAGGGTGTGTTGGGGTTCTGCACGGCGAAGCCGATCCACAGCGCCGGCAGCAGCAGCGAGGCGGTGGACAGCGCGGTCCAGCGCCGGCCGCCGAAGATCGGCACCATGAAGCTGTAGAAGATGCGCAGGGTGGCGCCCGACAGCCCGGGCAGCGCCGCCAGCCAGAACAGCTGGTTGGGCGTGTAGCTGAAGCCGGCCAGCGGCAGCTTGGCCACCACCACCGACCAGACCATCCAGATGGCGAAGGCCAGCAGCAGGTTGGGGATGGAGATCCACAGGTTGCGCGTGGCGATGCGCTTGCCCTTGGCCTCCCAGAACGCGGCGTCCTCCGGGTGCCAGTCCAGCAGCACGAAGCTGCTGGGGGTGGACAGTTCCGGCAGGTCGCGGCCCTCGCGCTGCTCGGCCCATTCCACGCGCTCGGCCATGCGGATCGCGTAGTGCATCCAGGCCAGGGCGCCTGCGGCGATCAGGAACAGCAGCATGAAGCAGCTCTGCCAGACGCCGATGACATCGTTGAGCATGCCGAAGGTCAGCGGCAGCAGGAAGCCGCCCAGCCCGCCGACCATGCCCACCAGGCCGCCGACCACGCCGACGTGCTGCGGGTAGTAGCTGGGGATGTGCTTGAACACCGCCGCCTTGCCCAGCGACATGAAGAAGCCCAGCACCACAATGACCGGGATGAAACCGGCCAGGCCCAGGTGCAGGGAGAATTCCAGGTCACCGCGCACGCCGCTGACGATGTAGCGCGTCGGCGGGTAGCTGAGCAGGAAGGTGCACAGCACCGACACGCCGAGGGTCCAGTACATCACCCGGCGCGCGCCGTAGCGGTCGGACAGCCAGCCGCCGAGGATGCGGAACAGCGACGCCGGCACCGTGTACAGCGCGGCGATCACCCCGGCGCTGGCCAGGCTGACGCCGAACACCTGCATCAGGTAGTGCGGCAGCCACAGGGCCAAGGCGACGAAGGCGCCGAAGACGAAGAAGTAGTACAGCGAGAAGCGCCAGACGCGCAGCTCCGCCAGCGGCGCCAACTGCTCCGCCAGGGGAATGGGCTGCTGCTTGCGTGCCTGGCTCTGCGGGTCGGACTTGGCCAGCAGCATGAAGGCCACGCCCATGACCGCCAGCACCGCTGGCATACACCAGCGCGGCGCCGCGCCAGCCCAGGGCCAGCAGCAGGAAGGGCGCGGCGAAGTTGGTGATGCCGGCACCGACGTTGCCGGCGCCGAAGATGCCCAGCGCGGTGCCCTGGCGCCCCGGCTCGAACCAGGCCGAGGTGTAGGCGGTGCCGACGATGAAGCCGCCGCCGGCCAGGCCCACGCCCAGCGCCGCCAGCAGCAGGCTGTAGAAGTCCGTGGCGAAGGTCAGCAGGTACACGCACAGCGCCGAGGCCAGCATCACCAGGCCGAACACCCAGCGCCCGCCGTAGCGGTCGGTCCACAGGCCGAGGAAGATCCGCGAGATGGAGCCGGTCAGCACCGGCGTGGCCATCAGCAGGCCGAGCTGGGTGTCGGTCAACCCGAACTCGTTCTTGATCTGCAGACCGAGGATGGAGAACAGCGTCCACACGGCGAAGCAAAGGGTGAACGCCAACGTCGACAAGCCGAGGGCCCGGTATTGGTCCCGGGCGGGAACGGTCGTAACCATGCGCACGCAGTCCCTGGCGAGCGCCTCGAACGGCGCTTGCTCTACAGGCCCGGGGGCGAGTCCCGATACCGGCGGCTACCGGTCCACAGCGAATAACGTCGCACTCAGGCCAATCACGGTTGATGTTGCTGCTTTCGTTATCGTGGCACCGCTTTGGTGCAAGAACTGAGCGTAGACAGGTTCCGCGAGAATTCCAGAACGCCGCCTCAGGCAGGCGCCGCCGCAGAGGCGGCTCAAGTTGTCCCCTTGCGGGGACATCGCGGTAGCGCGCGGGGGGTAGAGTCGTCGGCGAATCCGCCCACAAGCACAATAATCCCGGAGACGCACCGCGATGCACTGCCCTTCCGCCGAGCCCCGGCGCTCGCTGTATTTCGACTACCAGGTCCACCCCGCCTTCACCGCCGCCGTGGGCGCCGCGCAGGCCGCGCGGCATGCCGTGGTCATCGTCGGCGCCGGGCCCATCGGCCTGACCACCGCGCTGGACCTGGCCCGCTACGGCATCCCCTCGGTGCTGCTCGAAGCCGAGCAGCAGGTCAGCGAGGGCAGCCGCGCCATCGTCTTCACCCGCCGCTCGCTGGAAATTCTCCAGCAGGTCGGCGTGGCCGGGCGGGTGACCGCCGCGGGGCTGGGCTGGCGCTTCGGCAACTCCTTCTACCGCAACCAGCGGGTGTTCCGCATGGAGGCGCCGCAGGACGCGGACGACCGCTTCGCGCCCATGACCAACCTGCAGCAGCCCTGCCTGGAGCAGTACCTGGTGGAGGCCGTCCAGGCCAACCCGCTGATCGAGCTGCGCTGGGGCAACAAGGTGACCGCCGTGGCCCTGGCCGCTGACCATGCGCGCCTGGAAGTGGACACGCCCGCCGGCCCCTACGCCCTGGAAGCCCAGTGGGTGATCGCCGCCGACGGCGCGCGTTCGGCCCTGCGCTCGCTGCTCGGGCTGAAGCTGGAAGGCGCGGCCTACGAGGGCCGCTTCGTGATCGCCGACATCCGCATCCGCCTCGACCTGCCCACCGAGCGCCTGGCCTTCTTCGACCCGCCGTGGAACCCCGGCAACACCGTGCTGATGCACCGCGAGCCCGGCGACATCTGGCGCATCGACTACCAGCTGCCGGCCGACGAGACGCCGGAGCAGGCCCTGGCGCCCGAGTCCCTGCGCGCACGCATCGACGCGCAGCTGGCCCTGGTGGGCGTGCAGGAGCCGCAGTGGGAACTGGACTGGTGCTCGGTGTACTCCGCCCGCGCGCTGACCCTGCCGGACTACATCCACCGGCGGGTGATCTTCACCGGCGATGCCGCGCACCTGCTGCCGATCTTCGGCGTGCGCGGGGCCAACACCGGCTTCCAGGACTGCAACGGCCTGGCCTGGAAACTGGCCCTGGCGCTCAAGGGCCTGGCCGGCCCGGCGCTGCTGCCCTCCTACAGCCACGAGCGCGTCGGCGCGGCGCGGGAGATCATCGCCGAGGCCGGCAAGAGCACCCGCTTCATGACCCCGCCCACGCCCGGCCAGCGCCTGGTGCGCGATGCCGTGCTGTCGCTGTCGCTGAGCCAGGCCTTCGTCCGCCCGCTGTACCACTGGCGCACCTCGCGGCCCCACGACTACACCGACTCGCCGCTGAACTGCCGCGACGACGACGATGCGGCGTTCCCCGCCGGCCCGCGCCAGGGCGCGCCGCTGCCGAACGTCCGCCTGGGCGAGGACGACTACCTGTTCGACCACCTGGGCGCCGCCTTCCACCTGCTGTACTTCAGCGAAGCCAGCGAACTGCCCGCAGACCTGCGGGCCCAGGCCGCCGCCCTGCGCGAGCGCGGCATCCCGCTGCGCATCCTGGCCATAGGCGCGGCCGATGCGGTGGACGGCGCCGACCTCAGCCTCGCCGACGCCGACGGCCACCTGCGCCGCAAGTACGCCGCGCAGCCGGGCTGCGCCTACCTGGCGCGCCCCGACCAGCACGTCTGCGCACGCTGGCGGCAACTGGACGGCGCCGCGCTGGGCCGGGCCATCCACACCGCACTGGGCAACGCCTGAGGGAACCGCCATGCAAACACTGACCATCGCCGGGCTGGAAAGCGTCTACGAACAACTGGCCGAAGCCCTGGACCGCGCGCCCCAGGCGCAGCGCGAGCTGTTCCTGGTCAAGCTGGCGCTGCTCGCCGCCGAGGCCCTGGGCGAGCCCGAACGCTTCGCCGAACTGACCGAGGCCGCCCTGCTGGACCTCTGAGCCCGGCCGATCCCCGGTCCGCCATGGCGGCGGTCGGGGTGCTACAGTGGCCGGCGCCCGCAACCCGCAGAATCCCGGAGGGACGTCGCGATGCAGTACTGGCCCCTGCGCGCCGGCAGCGTCGAGCACAGCCTGAACCTCGGCCACGCCGCCAACCTGTTCGCCCGCGTCGGCGGCAACCGCAGCCGCACCCTGGCCGCCGACCTGCTGCAGCTGATCGGCCCCGGCGTGCCCCTGGCGCAGTGCACCATCTTCGCCTACGCGCCGCGGCGCAACCCGCAGGTGTTCTCCTTCGCCGACCGCGCCCGCGACGTGGCGCTGCCGCGCATCTCGCACAACTACGCCGAACGCTTCTACAGCCAGGACGGCAACCAGCAGGCCATGGCCCGCCGCGGCCCCGCCGAGCGCATCCTGGTGCAGCGCCAGGGCATCGACGACATCGCCCACCCCGAATACCGCCGCGTGTGCTACGAGCAGCCGCGCATCAGCGAGCGCGTGGCCCTGCTGGCCCACGGCGAGAACGAGCGCTGGCTGTCGCTGAACCTCTACCGCGGCCACGAGCACGGGTACTTCTGCGCCCGCGAGATGGACTACCTGGAAACCCTGGCGCCGCTGCTGATCCAGGCCGTGCGCCTGCACTACCAGGCCTGGCTGCAGACCAACGAGCTGCCGCTGCTGCTGGCCGAACGCATAGCCGCCCGCCAGCCGGGCCTGACCCTGCGCGAGCAGACGCTGCTGCGCCTGATGCTGACCGGCGCCGATAACGACGCCATCGCCGAGCAGTTGGGCGTGCGCCCCTCCAGCGCCGCCACCTACGTCAAGCGCCTGTACCGCAAGCTGGGCATCGGCGGGCTGCGCGAGCTGATCGGCCTGGCGACCCAGGCGCAGTGGGCCTAGCGCAGACGCCAGGCGGGCGCCGCGGAAAACCCCGGAAACGCTTTTGCCCGGCGGCGATCCGCAATTCCACGAACTGGCCTGACTTGGGACAAGGACTCCGGGGAATGGCGCGACCGAGCCTAGGTGTCGACCGAAAAATTGTCGGACAATTCGCACGCCAATCTCTGCCCTCGACGGGAAGAAACTACACGCATGCCCACCCGGATCTTCGCCTTCATGATGTCGCTGGCCATCGGCCTGTCCCTGCTCGCCGGCTGGCAGATGCTGGCCATGAAGCGCGATGCACTGGCCTACGCCCGGGCCAGCGGGCACAACATCCTGCTGCTGGTGGAACGCGAGCTGCACCGCGACCTGGTGGTGCATACCCAGACCCTGCAGACACTCAACAACGTGGTCGTCTCGCCGGACGCCCGCGAAGTCGCCGGGCCGGCGCTGGGCGCCCTGCTGCGGGGGCACGAGGACAGCGCCGGGGAATTGGGCACCATCGTCCTCACCGATGCCCGGGGCCAGCTGCTGCGCGAACTGCACCACCAGACCGAGGTGCAGCGGGACCTGTCCGGGCGGGAATACGTCAGCGCGGTGCTGGCCGAACCGCAGCGCCTGCACCTGAGCCATCCCTTCCTGCCGTCCTATCCGGGCGCGGGGCCGAGCACGGCGCTCAGCCGCAGCCTGCTCGACGCGGACGGCAAGCTGATCGGCGTGGTGGCGGTGATCAAGGAGCTGCGGCGCCTGCGCAGCCTCATCGAGGACGTGAAGATCGACAGCAGCGGCCTGGTGTCGATCCGCCTGCTCGACGGCACGCCGCTGGCCCGGTGGCCGGTCGCGGGGCGCAGCAACAGCGAGGCGGAAAAGCGCGCCTTCGAGCACTTCGTCGCCAGCGGGCAGCAGGAATACGTGCACGACAACCTGGACGCCCCGCAACCGGCCTGGCACGGCTACAAGCGCGTCGGCGACTACCCCATGGCGGTCAGCGTGGAACTGGGGAGCGAGTGCGTGCTGCGCACCTGGAACGGCCGCACGGTGGTCACCAGCGGCCTGCTGGTGAGCTTCAACATCGCCACCGTGGCCATGGCCTTCCGCCTCAGTCGCTATCTGCGCGAACGCGCCGCCGCCGAGAACCGCCTGCGCAACCAGGCCTGCACCGACGCCCTGACCGGCCTGCACAACCGCCGCTGGTTCGACGACAAGGCCCGCCAGGAATGGCACCGCCACCTGCGTAACGGCGGCGACCTGGCGGTGCTGATGCTGGATATCGACCAGTTTAAGGCCTACAACGACCACTACGGCCACCCCATGGGCGACGTGGCCCTGGCGAAGGTGGCAGAACAGGTGCGCCAAGGCTGCCGCCGCGAGGAAGACGGCGCCGCGCGCTACGGCGGCGAGGAGTTCGTGGTCATCCTGCCCAACGCCGACCTGGCCGGTGCGCGCAAGGTGGCCGAGGACATCCGCCAGCGGGTGGAAGCCACCGCCCTGCCCCACGCCAAGGTCCAGCGCGGCGTGGTGACGGTGAGCATAGGCGTGGCCAGCACCTCGGCGAGCAAGGTGGAGAGCGTCGAGGCGCTGCTGAAGGTGGCCGACGAGAACCTGTACCGGGCCAAGGCGGGTGGGCGTAATCGGGTGGTGGGGTGACCGCTCATGGCGGGCTTGGCGTAGGGCGCATAACGCCTCCGGCGTTATCCGCCGCTTGACCTTGGCCACACACCGCTCGCTGCCGGGCACGGAGCCGCCGTTGAAGAGCGCGCCGAGTTCAACCACGGAGTCGGTGATAGGTGAGGTGAGGGCTTGCTCGGGGACGGTGCTTGCCGGGGGCTTTGGTGGTGAGCCTTCAGAGCGCCCTCTCCCCAGCCCTCTCCCTGAAGGGAGAGGGGGCTTGTCCGTGCCGAGAAAGGATCTGGTGTCAGCCGGGTAATCGGTACAAGCCGGCTAACGCCGAAACATCCGCGCACACCGAACGGTCCCCTCTCCCTTCAGGGAGAGGGTTAGGGAGAGGGAACAGAGGTGGGCTTGGCAGAGGAGTCACCGGGGAGCCTGTTCGCAAGCAAGCTCGCTCCTACCAACCCTGCAAACAAAAACGCCCGCGGATCACTCCGCGGGCGTTCTTTCATTCCAGCGCCGCCGCCTTCAATCCGGCAGCGCGAAGGCCATCACGTAATCCCCCTGGCGGGTGCCCAGGGAGCCATGCCCGCCCGCCATGACCAGCACGTACTGCTTGCCGTCCTTGCCGGTGTAGGTCATCGGCGTGGTCTGGGCGCCGGCCGGCAGGCGGCCTTCCCAGAGGACCTTACCGTCGCGCATGTCGTAGGCGCGCAGGTACTGGTCCAGGGTGCCGCTGAGGAAGCCCAGGCCACTGGCGGTGGTGATCGGCCCGCCCATGCTGGGCACGCCCATGGTCAGCGGCAGCGGGAGGGGCGAGTTGTCGCGCACGGTGCCGTTCTTGTGCTTCCAGATCACTTTGTGGGTGGTCAGGTCCACCGCCGCCACGTAGCCCCAGGCCGGGGCCTGGCAAGGCAGGCCGATGGGCGACAGGAAGGGCGCCATGATCACGCCGTAGGGCGCGCCGGCGTTGGGTTGCACGCCTTCGGTCTCGCTCTTGCGGGCCGGGCCGCCGGCGACTTCCTCGCGGGGCACCAGCTTGGATTTGAAGGCCATGTAGTCGGGGTTGACGAACATGATCTGGCGCACCGGGTCGACCGACACACCGCCCCAGTCGAACACCCCGAAGTTGCCCGGGAACACCAGCGAGCCCTGCAGCGACGGCGGGGTGTAGATGCCCTCGTAGCGCAGCGACCTGAAGTCCAGGCGGCAGAGCATCTGGTCGAACGGCGTCACGCCCCACATGTCCTTCTCGCGCACAGTGGGCGGCATGAAGTTCAGCTCGGACATCGGCTGCGTCGGCGAGGTGTGGTCGCCTTCCACCGCGCCTTGCGGCACCGGGGTTTCGTTGATCGGCACGATGGCCTCGCCGTTGCGCCGGTCGAGCACGTAGATGCTGCCCTGCTTGGTCGAGGCCAGCAGCGCCGGCTTGATGCCGTCGGCGGTCTTCAGGTCGACCAGGGTCGGCTGGCCGCCGACGTCCATGTCCCACAGGTCGTGGTGGGTGAACTGGTGGGTCCA
This sequence comes from Pseudomonas sp. M1, assembly GCF_022760135.1. Taxonomy (NCBI): domain Bacteria; kingdom Pseudomonadati; phylum Pseudomonadota; class Gammaproteobacteria; order Pseudomonadales; family Pseudomonadaceae; genus Pseudomonas; species Pseudomonas sp. M1. Next base: position 2,095,676 of record NZ_CP094343.1, on the reverse strand, counting down.
GCGCACCTTGCCAGTGGCCAGGTCCAGCGCGGTGACGCCGGCGCTGAACTTCTCCGCCTCGGGGGTGCGGTTGCCGCCCCACTGGTCGGGCATCTGGTTGCCCATGGGCAGGTAGACCAGGCCGAGCTTCTCGTCGACGCTGGCCACCGACCACATGTTCGGCGAGTTGCGGGTGTAGGTCTTGTCGGCGGCGATGGGCGCGGTGGCGTCCGGGTTGCCGCTGTCCCAGTTCCACACCAGGTGGCCGTCGCGCACGTCGTAGGCGCGGATCACCCCGGAAGGCTCGTCGGTGGAGACGTTGTCGGTGACGTGGCCGCCGATGATCACCAGGTCGCGGGTCACCGCCGGCGGCGAGGTGGAGTAGTAGCCACCGGCGGTGAAGCTGCCGATGTTGGCGCGCAGGTCGATCTCGCCCTTGTTGCCGAAGCCTTCGCAGACCTTGCCGGTGTCGGCGTCGAGGGCGATCAGGCGGGTGTCGGCGGTGGGCACGAACAGGCGTTTCGGGCAGCTGCCGGCGGCCGGCGCCGGGCTGGCGACGGTAGTGCCGTCGGCGGCCTTGGCGGCGTAGGCGGCTTCGTCATGGTAGGCCACGCCGCGGCAGGTCATGTGCGCCCAGCCCTTGAAGTTGGCCGCGTTCTGCGTGCTCAGCTTGGGATCGAAGCGCCAGAGTTCCTTGCCGGTGTCCGGGTCCAGGGCGATCACCTGGCTGTGCGGGGTGCACACGTAGAGCTTGCCGTTGACCTTCAGCGGGGTGTTTTCCGCGGTGGTCTCGCCCGGGTCGTTCGGGCCGGGCAGGTCGCCGGTGCGGAAGGTCCAGGCCAGCTTCAACTGGTGGACGTTGTCCGGGTTGATCTGCGTGAGCGGCGAGTAACGGTCGCCGAAGGCGGTGCGCCCGTAGGCCTGCCAGTCGCCCTCGGGCTGCGCCGGGGCGGCGTTGGGCACGCCGGCGCTGGCGCGGTCGATGCGCCCTTCGATGCGGCCCGGGTTGGTGAACTGCGAGGCGATGGCGGTGGCACCGGCCAGCACCACGGCCAGGCCCAGCAGCGCAGTGGCCTTGGGCGCCGGGCCCGCGGCCAGCAGCGGGCGGCGCAGCCAGGGCAGCAGCAGGACGATGCCGAGCACGAACCACAGCGCCAGGCGCGGCACCAGTTGCCACCAGTCCAGGCCCACTTCGTACCAGGCCCACAAGGTGCTGCCCAGCAGGAACAGCGCGTACAGGCCGATGGCGGCGGCGCGGCCGAGCAGCAGCAGCACGCCGGTCACGGCCAGCACCGCGCCGGCCACCAGGTAGTAGAGCGAGCCGCCCAGGCTCAGCAGCTTGATGCCGCCGGCCAGCAGGGCCAGGCCCATCAGCAGCAGCAATAGTCCGAGCAGGCTCGGCAGCAGGCGTGGCCTGCCAAACGCACCGTCAGTGCTCATGCGTGTTCTCCTTCGGTCTTTCAGTGAGCGGGTACTGCTTGGGTTCAGAACTGGTATTGGAGGCCGGCGCCGGCGTACCAGGAACGCCCCGGGGCGGCCTCGTAGTAGCGGCCGTTGCTGTCGCCGACGATGACCGAGCCGACGTACTGGCGGTCCAGCAGGTTGTCCAGGCGCAGCAACTGGTGGAAGGTCCAGGGGCCGTAGCGCTGTTCGAAGCGCGTGCGCCAGTTGAACACCGCGTAGCTGGGCGCCGGCTTGTCCTCGTTGCTGTCTTCAACATAGACCTTGCTGCGGTACTGCCCTTCGAAGCCCATGCTGATGTCCTGGCGCGGCTTCCACACCAGCTCGCCGTAGAGGCTGCTGCCGGGCACGCCGGGCAGGTGGTTGCCCTTCTCGATGAGGTTGCCGCCCTCGACGAAGTCCTGGTCGTAGGTGGCTTCCAGGCGGGTGTAGGCGAGGGTCGCGTCCCACTGTTCGCTGAGTTGGCTCTGCACGCCCAGTTCGAAGCCGCGGCGCAGGGTCTTGCCGGCGTTCTGGTAGCTGGTGCGGCCGCCGGTGGAGCTGGCGACGACGATCTCGTCGTCGGTGCGGATTTCGAAGACCGCCGCGTTGACCCGCGTGTTGCCGCCGACCTTGGCCTTCAGGCCCAGCTCGTACTGGGTGCTGGTGGCCGGGTCGAGGCCGAAGTTGAAGCTTTCCACCAGGCCCGGGGCGTAGGCCATCTCGGCCTGGGTCGGCGTTTCGAAGCCCTTGCCGGCGCTGACGTAGCCGTGCAGCTCGGGGGTGAAGGCATACATCACCGACAGCGACGGGGTGTTCTTCTGGTACTTCTTCGAACCGCTGGAGTCGCCGTTGGCCAGGTAGTGGTCGTCCACCTCCATCTTCATGGTGCTGTGGCGCAGGCCGGCGTCGAAGGTCCAGTCGCCCAGCTCCCAGCGCGCCTGCACGTAGGGGTCGAGGCTGGTGGCGATGTCGTCCTCGTCGCGGCGCAGCTCGCCCTTCACGCCCAGCAGGTCGCCGCTGTAGTTCTGGTAGCCGTGGCGGTCGTCGCGGCTGCGGTCGTAGTCCACCCCGGTGGTGACGGTCAGCTCGCCGGGCACCCCATGCACCGGCTGGATCCAGCGCAGGGTGCCGCCGTGGAATTCGCGGTCGAAGTCCACCACGCCGCCGCCGCGCTGGGTGTTGGAGACCACGCCCCTGGGGATCGACAGGTACTGGATGACGCTGCGCTGCCCGGCGTAGAGGTTGAACTGCAGGGTGGCGTCGCCGAAGTAGCGCTCGTAGTTCATGCCCACCTGCTGGTGGTCGATGCTTTTGCGCGTGTCGTAGGTCTCGGCCACCGACGCCACCGAGCGCGGGTCGTGCTTGTAGGCGGCCCAGGTCTGGCCCAGCGGGTCCTGGGTGCCGTTCTGCTCCAGGCTGCTGTAGATCAGCGCCAGGCGGCTGTCGTCGTCGGGGCGGAAGTTGAGCTTGGCGAAGGTCTGGTCGCGGCGCGCGGCGCTGTGGTCGCGGTAGCCGTCGGTGTCCATGCGCGAGGCGTCGAGGAGGAAGCCGGCCTTGTCGTTGCCGCCCTCGGCGTAGAGGTGGTTCTTGTTGAAACCGTCGCTGCCGAAGGTGGTTTCGGCGCCCACCTTCGGCGGGCCGGAGCCGTCGCGGCTGAACATCTGGATGACCCCGCCGGCGTTGCTGCCGTAGATAGTCGAGGCCGGGCCACGCAGCACCTCGATACGGTCGGCCACATCGAGGTTCAGCGTCGCTGCCTGGCCCTGGCCATCCGGCGTGCTGGCCGGGATGCCATCACTGAGCAGCTTCAGCCCGCGGATGCCGAAGGCCGAGCGGGCGCCATAGCCGCGTGAGGAAATCTGCAGGTCCTGGGCGTAGTTCTGGCGGTTCTGCACCACCAGGCCGGGCACCCGCGGCAACACCTCGGAAAGGTTGACGCCGAGCTGGCCGTCGCCGATCTGCGGCTGCTGCACGGTGTCGATGGAGAACGGCAGGTCGAAGCTGGAAACCGGCGCGTAGGTGCCGGTGACGACCATCGGGGCGAACACCTCGTCGGCGGGCACGGCGCTGTCCGCGGCAAGGGCGAAGGTGCCGGTGCCCAGGCCCCAGAGCAGCAGCGGCGGCTGCAGGGTCATGGCGAGGCTGAGCGGGCGAAAACGCAAGGACATGCTGGGGTTCCTGCTCCCTGCCCCGGCGCTGGCCGGGGCCTTGGTGATGACTGGGCGACTCAGAAGCTGGACTGGATCTTCAGGCCGGCAACCAGGGCGTTGTCCACCTCGTAGACGCCGCCGGGATGCTTGATGTATTGCAGGTTCGGCCGCACCGTCAGCCAGTTGGTCACGTGCACGCCGTAGTACAGCTCGGCGTCGTATTCGCTGTGCTGCACCGGCTGGAACAGCGGGTTGTCGTAGTCGTCGAGGCCGGCGACTTCGTTGATCTGCTTCTGGTGTTTGGTCACGTCGTCGTTGATGTGGATGCGCGCCACCGCCAGGCCGATATCGTCCTTCGGCCGCGCATCGAACAGGCCTTTGTAGACCGCGCCCACCTGCTGGTAGTTGTCGATGCTGTTGGTCGCCTGGTCATGCACGGTGAAGTTGGCGAACAGGCTCAGGCCGCGCGAAGCGTCGCCGTCGTGCGCAGTGACCTGCTGCTGCGCCACCACCCACCAGCCGTGCTTGCTGCCGTGGGACTTGAAGGCGTTGCCGGTCAGCGCCTGGGGCTGGCCGTTGACGTCCTCGTAGACGTCGTCGGCCTTGGCGGTGCTGTAGTAGTAGCCCAGGCGGTATTCGCCCGGCAGTTGCTGCGCCCCCACCTTCGGCGACCACACCAGCTCCACCGGCAGGATCGCGCCCTTGGTGCCGCTGCCGCTGAGCTTGAAGCCGTTGCCGGTCTCCAGGTTCGAGGGGTTCTGCTCGTAGGCGCCGACCTGCACGAAGAACTCCGGGCTGAGGTTGTACTTCACCCGCAGCGCCCACTGCGCCACCGGCCAGTTGTACCAGATGCCGCCGACCCAGTTGCCCACCTGGGAGCCGCAGAACGCCAGGTTCTGGAAGTCGCAGGGGAAGCTGTTGAAGTCCTCGCCCTCGCCGAACTGGCCGACCTTGATGTCCAGGGCGTCGTCGAGGAAGGTCTGCTTGTACCACATCTGCGTCAGCCGCCAGGTCTGGCCGCGGCCCCAGACTTCCTGCACCGAGCTGAGCTGGCCGGCGCGCGGGTCGCTGATACGGTCGTTGGAGAGGTTGTTGCCGCTGCGCTCGGTCACCGTCAGCTGGAACTCCGCGCCGTGCCAGCCGAGGATCTTCTGCAGGTCCAGGTGGGTGCCCAGCGCCCACTGGTCGGTGTAGCGCGCGGTCTTGTCGTCGTTGTAGCCGCCGTGCAGGTTGCCCGCGGCCTCGCCGACGTAGTCCAGCTTGAAGTCGTAGCCCTTCTCCAGCAGCTCGCTGCGGGTGCCGCCCCAATCCCCCAGGCCCCATTTCGAATCAGCGGAAAAAGCCTCGTCGCCATGGGCGCCGCCGGCCAGCAGGGCGAGCAGCCCCAGCCCCGGGGCGAGATTGCGGGCGGTGATCATGGGGCCTATTCCTCCTGGCAGCCTGAAGCGAAAAAGCGCCACCCGGCCCGCTCCCCAACGGGGCGCGAGCCGCATGGCCAAACGAAAACTGTAGAACAGGGGCCGACGCAGCGCTCTGGCGCGGCCATTCCCCCTGCCCCGGAAAACCTGCGCAGCCTTGAGACAGCGCTATCTTTTGCAGGCGAAAAAAACGCCCGGTCAAAGGCGATGCGCACGTTACTGCCCACGTGGGCTAATGGCCAGACGCAGGGCTGGCAATATTATTTTTCATTTCCCGTAACAATCCAGCCGCTTGACGAAATTTTTTTGCGTATTCCCACAGAAAAAGTCAGGGATGGATCGATGGGTTTCGCTTCGCGAAACGCCATCCTACGCATTCGCCGGATGCCACGTCGGGGGCGGGGATGCAAAGGCCTGGAGCGCCGGAAAGCACTATGGACAGCGCTGTCCAGGCGCTTCGGTCTCGCCTGAGGCGCGCTCAGGGCGCGCCGAACATCGCCGTCCAGTAGATGCCGGCGTCGCTCTTCGGGTCCACCGCGTAGGCCGCGCCCAGCTCGCGGTACTGCGGGCTCATCAGGTTGGCGCAGTGCCCGGGGCTGGCCAGCCAGGCCTGCACCACGGCGTTCGCGGTGCCCTGCCCGGCGGCGATGTTCTCGCCCACGGCGCCGGCGCTGTAGCCGCCCAGCTCGGCGCGGTCGCCGGGGGTGCGGCCGTCGCGGTCCAGGTGGGAGAAATAGTTGCCGTTGGCCATGGAGCGGCTGTGCTCCTCGGCCACGCTGCCCAGCACCGCGTTCCAACCCAGCGGCGCGGCCTTGGCGAAGCCCTGCCCGCCACACTGGCGCGCCTGGCCCCGCGCGGCATTGACCGCCTGCAACAGCTTCTGCCCCTCGGCCTGCCAGTCGCCCAGCTTGCCCTGCAACAGCGGCCGCGCCAGCACCACGCGCCAGTCGTTGCCCTGGCGGCTGACGCCGACCTCGATGAACTGCGGGTCGAGCAGCACCTGGCAGAAACTCTCCTGCAACGCCGCCATGGCCGCCTGCTCGTCCTTCGGCCCGCTGAGGCTGAGCATGCGCGCGCTGCTCATCGGGTAGCCGGTGGCCTTGAGCGCCGACTGCCAGTCGGGAACCCCCGGCGCCAGCACCAGGCGCGCATCCTGCCCCAGCGGCGGCAGCGCCTCGCTGGCCCGGCCGGCGCAGGCCTGCGGCTGGCTGCGGTAGAGGTTGATGGCTTCGAGCAGCGGCTCGGCCGCCACGGCATGGCCGGCGCCGGCCAGCAGCGCCAGGGACGGCAGGAGGCATCGCAGAACGGACGGCAAGACGCGCATGAAAGGCTCCCTTGGTGGACTACCGGACATGATGCGCGATCCGGCGGGATTTCGCTGCCCCCTGGCGCGGGGTCGAAGTCGCCGATTGCATAACCTGGAGCAATTCCCGGCGCCGATTCGTGAGCTAGAAACACAAATCAATTGCCGCGGGGCCGGTTTTTCCGCTTCCGCGGCCTGGCTATCCTGCCGGCCACTCACAGCTTTCGGAGCCTTTCCATGCAAAACATCCTCCTGCTCAACGGCGGCAAGCAGTTCGCCCATTCCAACGGCCAATACAACGCCACCCTGCACGAAGCGGCCCTGGCCCACCTCGACCACGCCGGCTTCGACGTGAAGCAAACCTTCATCGACGGCGGCTACGACATCCAGGAAGAGGTGCAGAAATTCCTCTGGGCCGACGTGGTGATCTACCAGATGCCCGGCTGGTGGATGGGCGCGCCCTGGACCGTGAAGAAGTACGTCGACGAGGTGTTCACCGCCGGCCACGGCAGCCTCTACGCCAACGACGGCCGCACCCGCTCCGACGCCTCGCAGAAGTACGGCAGCGGCGGCCTGGTCCACGGCAAGCGCTACATGCTCTCGCTGACCTGGAACGCCCCGCAGCAGGCCTTCGACGACCCCAGCGACTTCTTCGAGGGCAAGGGCGTGGATGCGGTCTACTTCCCCTTCCACAAGGCCAACCAGTTCCTCGGCATGCAGGCGCTGCCGACCTTCCTCTGCGTGGACGTGATGAAGCGGCCGAACATCGAGGCGGACGTGAAGCGTTATCGCAAGCATCTGGACGAGGTGTTCGGCAAGCAGTGAGGTTCGGCGTCGCCCCGTAGGAGCGGACTCCGTCCGCGATAGCCGGAACCACCGGCGCGATTCGCGGATAAGATCCGCTCCTACGCTGCCCCACCCGCGCCATTCCCCCTGTAGGAGCGCGCCCTGCGCGCGAATCGCGGGCAGGGCCCGCTCCTACAGTTCCGGGGAAGCACGGGCGTAGGCGGACTTTGTCCGCGATTGGATCCACCGGCCACGCCGGACGCCCCGGGGGCACGGACAGCCCCCTCTCCCTCAGGGAGAGGGTTGGGGTGAGGGCGCCCCGACGGAAACCCTCCGCACCGTACCGGCAAATGCGCTAGTCTCTGCCTCCCTCCCCTCTGCCTTTCAGGAGCATCACCATGGCCCGCGCTTCCGCCCGTCACATCCTGGTTTCCAGCGAAGCCAAGTGCAATGAACTCAAGGCCGCCATCGAAGGTGGCGCCGACTTCGCCGCCCTGGCCCGCGAGCATTCCACCTGCCCGTCCGGCCGCAGCGGCGGCGACCTGGGTTCCTTCCGCCCGGGCCAGATGGTCCGCGAATTCGACCAGGTGGTGTTCAGCGCGCCGCTGAACCAGGTCCAGGGCCCGGTGAAGACCCAGTTCGGCTACCACCTGGTGGAAGTCACCAGCCGCGAAGACTGATCCCTCCCAGCCGGGCGCGCCTCAGGGCAACAGCGCCCGGCTGCCTTGCCGGGCCACGCCCGGCTTCCGCACACCGCGGCGCGCGGCGATGGCGCGCAGCAGCAGATAGCAGCCAGCCGCCAGCAGCAGCGAATCCAGCGCCGGCACCCAGGTCAGGGTGAACGGCCAGAGCACCTGCAATGCCGCCGCCCCTACCCCGCAGGCCCAGGCGCCGAAGGCTTCCGGCCGCCAGCGGCGAGGGCTGCGCACGGCGCCCCGCAGGTTCAGGTAGTAGTTGCACAGGTAGACCCCGCCCACCGGCGGCAGGGCCACGGCCAGCAGCGCCAGGTAATGCTGCAGGGCGTCGCCCAGGCCGGCCAGCCCCAATGTCGCGCCGACCAGCCCGGTGAACAGCGCCAGGCGCCGGCGCTGCACCTGCGGCGCCACGCTGGCGCACACCAGGGTCGCCGCGTAGAGGTTGTAGGCGTTGGTCGACCAGGCCGAGAGCAGGATGATCAGCATCGCCGGCAGGCCCAGGCCGAGGGCGAGCATGATCGCCACCAGTTGCCGCTCCCCGGTGGCCAGGCTGGGCAGCCCGGCCAGCGCCAGCACCAGCGGGAAGCCCAGGCCGAAGGCGCAGAACACCGCCGCCAGCGCGCGGCCGGGCGACAGGGCGTGGCGGCAGATGTCCGGCAGCAGGATGCAGCCGATGACCACGCCGCCCACCACCAGCGACATGCCCTGCAGCACCGAGTAATCCCCGACGCCACCGCCCGCGGGCGGCATGCCGTGGCCTTTCAGCGCCACCCAGCAGGCCCACAGCACCAGGCCCAGCTTCAGCGGCGTGGCCAGTTGCGACAGCCGGTCCAGGGCGCGGAAGCCGACCAGGTTGGTGAGCAGCATCAGCAGGCAGCCGACCAGGCTCCAGCCCTGCGCCGGCACCCCTGCCAGGACGGCCGGCGCGGCCGCCGCCATGGCCTGGCCGAACAGGCCGGCGACCACGCCGAACCAGCCCAGCAGCGCCAGCGACAGCACCAGGTTGACGCAGCGCCCGCCCACGGCGCCGAAGGCGTCGAGGATCAGCATGTAGGTGCTCAGCCGCGAGCGCGCCCCGGCGTAGGCGGCGGGCAGCGCCAGCAGCAGGAGCACCGCGCCGCCGCCCAGGCAGGCCAGCAGCGCCTGCTGCCGGCCCAGGGCGTGGGCCAGTTCGGCGCCGGTGACGAAGCACGGCAGGGCGATCAGCGCGCCCATCAGGATCAGGCCGAGGCGCCAGGCGCCCAGGCCTTCGCCGTGTGGCAGGGCGCAGGTGGCAGGGTCGCCGTCGGGCTGCGCGCCAGGTAGGTCGTTCATGCCGGCGCCCTCCCCTGGTCATCGGCCAGGAAGGAGCGCCACGGCGAGTCCAGGCCGAAGCGCGCCGGGCCCACCACCGCCAGCGCCGCCTCGCTGAGCAGGCACGGCGGCGCGGCGTAGGCCAGCAGGCGCACGCGCATGCCGTAGCGCAGGTTCTCGGCGGTCAGCGGCTCGGCGCTCTCGCTGTCCAGCAGGCACAGCAGGTCGGGCACCACCGCCAGCACGCGCTCGCCCTGGCGGGCGCGGAGGAACTCGTTCTGGATGTCGATGACCACCGCTTCGCCGCTGCCGCTGGCCGGCTCCAGCAGCACCTGGCCCCAGTGGAAGCCGTCGCGGGTCTCGTGGCGCACGTCGGCGACCTTGCCGTCGAACAGCTCGCGGGCGCGGCGCCCCGGCTCCAGGCCGTCGAGGAAGCGCACCAGCCCGGCCACCGGGTCGGCGCTGCCGGCGCGCGCCTCGCGGATGTGGCGGCCGATGCGCAGGGCCTGGGTGATGCTGCCCGCTACCGCGAAGCGCTTCGCCTGGGCCCCGCTCAGCGGATAGAGCACGCCGTACAGGCTGCCGCCCAGGCTCGCGGCCAGGGCCCGGACCATGTGCTCCAGGCTCGGGTTGTCGACCGCGCTCAGGCGCGCCAGGTTGCCCAGGTCGTCGCTGAACAGGGCCGGCGAAGCGCTGCAGCCGTGGATGCCGAAGGTGGTCATGTCGATGTGCGGGAAGGCCCGGCCGATGCCGTCGGCATCCACCAGCGGCAGGCCGCTCAGGGCCGCGGCGGCCAGCGGCAGCATGGCATTGGCGCCGCCGACCTCGGCGCAGATCAGCGCGTCTATCGGCCGCGCGTAGAACGCCTCGGCCTGCTGCAGCAGGTGCTGCAGGGCGGCCTCGCTGAGCAGGTGTTCGACCAGCACGGTGGGCGCGCCTATCCCGGCGACGCTGACCACGAAGGCCTCGTCGGCGAGCTCGGCCAGTGGCAGCAGGCGCGGCTGCAGGCCACGCTGCAGTTGGCGACGCAGGAACAGCTCGCCGACATGGGGGTCGCCCCCGCCGCCGGTGCCCAGCAGCACGGCGCCGCGCGCCAGGTCCTGGCTGGAAATGGTATCGAAGCAAGGCATGCTCGGGTCCTCTTCGGGAGGGGTCAATGGGTGGCGGCCAGGGCCAGGTCGCCGACGGCGCGGACCTGCACGCGGGTGGCGCCGGCGCGCAGGTGCGTCATGGGCAGTTCGTTCAGTTCCACGACGCCGACGCTGGCGGGCTCGGCGCCAGCCTCCACGGCGGCGTCGATGGCCTCCTGGCGGGCCTGGCGCAGCACGCTTTCGCGGTTGCCCGGGTGCATCTGGAACAAGCGGTCGACACGCCCGCTGACCTGGGCGATGGCCGCGCCGATGGCGTTGGCCACCTCCGCGCGGGCCGGGCGCAGCACCTGCGCGGCGCCCTGCAGGTGCATGGGCAGGAGGATGCTGCCGCCACCCACCAGCACCACCGGCAAGGGCGCGCTGCTGGTGCGCATGCGCTCCAGGGCGTGCTCCAGTGTCCCGCGGATGGCGGCCATGGCCTGCTCCACCTGGGCCGGTTCGAGATCGGCGAGGCGCCGCGGGTCGCCGATGCCCTGCAGGCCGTGGGCGGCCACGGCGATGTCGGTCGCGCACAGCGCGTCGCCGCCGAACACCCTGGCCCGCTGGCGCAAGCGCAGGCCCAGGGACTCGGGGCCGAGCACCGGCCGGCCACCTTCCAGGCGCACCAAAGTGCCGCCGCCGAGGGCGACGGACAGGGTGTCGGGCATGCGCAGGTTGCAACGCACTCCGCCCAGCTCCAGGGGGCCGGCGGTCTGCCGTGGGAAGCCCTGGACCAGCGCGCCGATATCGCTGGTGGTGCCGCCGATGTCCAGCACCAGGGCGTCCTCCACACCGGTGAGGAAGGCCGCGCCGCGCAGGCTGTTGGTCGGCCCCGCGGCGCAGGTGAGGATCGGGAAGCGCGTGGCCATCGATGGGGTGATCAGGGTGCCGTCGTTCTGGCTGATGAACAGCGGCGCGTTCAGTTGCAGGCGGCGGAAGGCCCGCATCAGGTCGCCGACCACCCGCTGCGCCAGCGGCTGCAGACTGGCGTTGACGATGGCCGCGTTCTCCCGCTCCAGCAGGCCGATGCCGCCGACATCCGAGGACAGCGTCAGGTGCACCGCGTCACCCAGGACCTTCCGCAGCACCGCCGCCGCTTCCTGCTCGATGTCCGGGCGCAGCGGGGCGAAGGTGGTGGACAGCACCAGCGCCTCGGCGCCGCGCTGGCGGATCGATGCGCCGATCCGTTCGAGCTGGCGCACATCCAGCGCGCTGTAGGTGCGGCCGTTGAACAGCGCGCCGCCGTCGGCCAGGAAGACCTGCCCATCGATCGCCTCGCACAGCTCCGCCGGCCAACCCAGCAGCGGCGGCACGCCGTCGCCGCGCGGCAGGGCCAGGCGCACCACCGCGACCCGCGCCAGGTGCCGGCGTTCGAGGAAGGCGTTGAGCAGCTGGGTGGTGCCCAGCATCACCGCGGCCACCGCCGCCGGTTCCACCGCCGCCTCGCGCAGCAGTTCGTCGACCGCCGCCGCCACGCCGTCGCCGACCGCCGCGGTGGTGGGGCGCTTCAGGGCGCAGAGCACTTCGCGGCCGCGCATCAGCACGGCGTCGGTATTGGTGCCGCCGACATCGATGCCGATGCGCAGCGCAGGGGTGTCCTTGCGGACCATGGGCTCTCTCCTCAAAGCGAACGTGACCAGACGACGTAGGCGGTATTGGCAGCCAGCGAATTGCGCGTGCTCAGCGGCGCCAGCGCCTTGAACTTCAGCGAGCCGGCGGCGCGCGGCAGGTCGTAGGCCAGCACCGGCCCCAGCGCGGTGGCGCGGTAGCGCCGGCCGTCCGGCTCGACGCGCGCGCCGTGCTGGCGGTCGTCGTCGAGCTGGCGCGCGTGGTAGCCGGCCAGGCCCAGCTGCCAGCGGCCGATGCGCTGGCCGACGGCGAAGTTGAGGTTGGCCACGGTGCCGCTTTCGTAGTCGGTGGCGCGATTCCGGGAGGCGACGTTGACGAAGGCGTGCAGGCTCAGCTCCAGGCCCTCGCCCAGGGCGTTCGGCCCGCCGAGGTAGGTGAGCGCGGCGTTGGGCACGAAGAAGTAGACGTTGCGCCCGGAGGTGTAGAGGTCCGAGGTGTTGTAGCGGCCGCTGGGGAACACCATCGAGTACGCCAGCTTGAGCGTCGCCCCGGTGGGCCGCTGGCCGGGGGCGGCGTCGCCCAGGTAGCGGCTCCACATCAGCAGGTCCGCGTAGAGGTCGCCGAAGCCCTGGTAGTGCTGGGCCTCGCCGTTCAGCTCCATGCGCCCGCCGTTGACGCTGCCCTGCAGGCTGGAGGCCAGGGTGCCGCCGAAGACCTGCCCGGGGTAGACGTAGAGCAGGCCCAGGGCGGCCACCTGGGACGCCATGCGGCCTTCCAGCGTCGGGTCGCGCCCGCCGTCGTTGCCATGGAAGCGGTCGCCGCTGGCGTAGCCGAGCACCAGCCCGCCGTACAGACCGGAGGTGGCCGGCAGCAGCGCCGCCCCCAGGTCGGTACCGCCCACCGGCCCGCCGTAGCTGGCCCCCTCGGCGGCGAATGCGCAGGCCAGGGGCAGCGCCGCCTGGCCGAGGAGTACCGCGGTCGTTCTTCGAAGATTCATTGCACGCCTCCTGCGCCCTGCCGGCTGAGCCGTCGCGGCTCACGGCCTGGCGAAGCCTGCGGCCTCGTGGGCCGCGGATTGTTGTTGTCATGGGCTGGCCGCGCGGCGCAGTGCCGCCGCTGCCTGCCGGGCGCAGTATGCGAAGACTCGGACGGCGCGAGCCGTCCCGGGATGAGGGAAGGTGGCGGGTAAATCGGGGGAGCGCTGCCCCCCATCGCTACGGCGCTGGCGGGAGTGGCCTGGATGGCGTCCTGGCGTTCGGCCGCGTGGGATATGCGGACGCAGCCCACGGAGAAACCTGGGGGAAGCAGCCGATCCCCCGGCGAAGAATCGAGGCCGCGCCCCGGTTTCCGTTCCGGCAGGCCGGAACGGCGCCCTGGCTCAGGGCAGGATGGCCCGGCGCCGCGCCACGGCCAGCGCCTCCCGGCGCCGGTGCACGCCCAGCTTGGCGTAGACCGATTTCAGGTGCTGCTTGACCGTCTCCGGGGAAATCCCCAGTTCGCGGGCGATGACCTTGGTGGTGCGGCCGCCGGCCAGGCCCATCAGCGCATCCAGTTCGCGCCGGGTGAACAGGGCCTGGGCATCCAGGCGCGCGCGGAAGTGCCTTTCCCAGAGTTCGATGCAGCGCGCGATCAATTGCGCCTGGGCGTGGCCCTGGCGCCGCGACATCTCGCGCAGGTGGGTGATCACCTCGGCGCCCGCCTCGATGAAGCTCTGCACCGCGCCGCCCTGGCCGAGCAATTCCAGCGCCTCGTCGAGCACCGCCGTGGGCTGGCCGGGCAGCTCGCCGGCCAGCAGCGCGTGGGCCTTGAGCGCCAGGGCGCGGCCGACGCAGGAGCGGTTGCGCCTATCGCGGGCCAGGCGCTCGAAGGCCTCCGCCGTCAGCAGCGCCGCCGCCATCTGTCCCTGGGCGGCCTGCAGCCAGTAGTGGGCCTGGGCGATGGCGACCAGCTCGGCCCAGAACAGCGGGCGCCCGTCCAGGATCTCCTGCCAGAGCTTCGCCAGGTTGACTTCCAGCGCCAGTTCCAGGCCGGCCTCCACCTCGCCCTGGCGCAGGCGCAGCTCCACCAGGGTCGCGGCCACCGCGCGGCGCAGCGGGTATTCCAGGGCCCGCCCGGCCCAGGCCGCCTCCAGGCTGGCCATGGCCTGGGCGCTGTCGCCGAGGAAGTAGGCCGCCCGCGCCGCGCCGATCAGGCCGCGCTCCCAGGCCTCGGCCATGGCGTTGCCCAGGCGCGAGGCGCAGTGCGCGAACGCCTGCCGCGCCTGCTCCAGCTCGCCACGCACGTAGTGGACATGGCCGAGCAGCGCATGCACCAGGTGGAAGAGCACCCGCGCCTGTGGCGAGGCCAGCGGCCCGTCCTTGGCCAGCAGGAAGGTCACCGTCTGCAGCACCTCGTCGAAGCGCGCCTGGGCGCTGTCGCTCAGGGCCCGGTAGACCAGCGACCAGGGCTGGTTCTCGCGGAAGCCCTCGCTGCGGTTGACCTCGATGAACTCCTCCAGGCGCAGGCGCGCCTCGTCGATGTTGCCGTAGCGCAGCAGCAGCATGATTTCGCTCGGCAGCACCAGGCACAGGTAGCGCGGGTCCTCGAAGAAGCGCGCGCGGGCATCGGCCACGGCCCGCACCACCACCTCGCGGGAGGCGCCGTCGCCGGCCCGCTGCACGCAGCCGATGAGCATCATCGCGCGCACGTAGAGCAGGTCGGTGCGCGTCTCCGCGTCTTCCGCCGATGAGGTCACGCCGCCGTAGGCGGCCTCCAGCCGCGACAGGTCGAGGCTGTCCTGCAGCGTCTCGCCGCTGAGCATGTGCAGGCAGATGAGCATCAGGCGCAGACGCGGCTCGCGGCGCACCAGGGTCAGCGGCAACAGTTCGAGCAGCGCCCGCGTGCGCGCCGCCCCCTCGCTGACCAGCAGGCGCACCGCGCCGGCTTCCAGGATGATCGACACGGCCTGGTAGTAGAGCCCCCCTTGCGAGGCGTGCTCGACGGCGCGGAACACCTGCTGGCGCTGGGCGTGGAAGTCGGCCGCGCGCCCCTGCAGCAGGGCGAAGCGGTCCGGCTCGCGGCTTTCCAGGCGGCCGAGGAGGAATTCGCGCAGCAGCGGATGCAGGCGCACCCGCAGCGGTTGCTCGGGCACCACGATGGGCGCCAGGCGCGCGGCCTCGCGCAGCCAGCGCTCGGCGTCGTCGCGCCCGCGCAGGGCATTGGCGCTGGGCACGTCCACGCTGTCCAGGATGCTGCAGTCGAGCAGGAACCCGCTCAGTTCCACAGGCAGGCTGGCGAACACCTCCTCGGCGAGGTAATCGAAGATGCCGCCCAGCGAGGCGTACGGGTCGGTCTCCGGCGGCGCCTGGCCGTCGAGGTTGCCGTTGCAGCGCAGGCGCAGCAGCTGCAGGGCGAAGGGCCAGCCCTCGGTGTAGTTCGCCCAGTAGCGGGCGCGCGTCTCGCCCAGCTGCGCGCCGAGCAGTTGCTGCGTCTCCTCTTCGGTGAACCGCAGGTTGTCGGCCTCGACGACGCGCAGCAGACCGGCCAGTTGCAGTTGCGTGAGCGGCAGCGCCGGTTGCCGCCGGCTGCCCAGCAGCAGGCGGCACCCCGAAGGCAGGCGCCGGGCCAGGTCCTCCAGCAGCCGCTCGACTTCGAGGTCCAGGGCCAGGTCCAACTGGTCGACGAACAGGTTGCAATTGCGCGGGCAGGCTTCGAGCAGGCCGAGCAGCGCGCCGAGGCCGGCATCCGGCGCTGGGCCCAACCCGCCCTGGTGCAGGCACTGCAGCAGGCTTTCGAGGAACAGTTCCGGCCGGCAGTCGCTCTCGCCGCAGTTCACCCAGAAGGTGTACTCGCCCCGCTCGGCCAGCAGCCGCTCGACCTGCGCCAGCAGGGTCGTCTTGCCGAAACCCGCCGGGGCGCAGACCAGCACCAGGCGGGCGTCCCTCGGGGCGGCGCCGAGCAGCGCGTCGAACAGGCGCTGGCGGAGGAGTGAATCACTGATGTCGACGATCGGGGCGAAACGGCCATCGGCCAACGTACTCATGCTTGCAGTTCCCATACGTTCTCCAGGTGGCGCCGGCGCCCCGGGCATGGCGCGGATCGCCGGCGGTGGTGCGGGCGGCCGGAAAAGGGTTGTCTCCGTTGGTCGAGTGGGTATTGCGTATCTTTCGCATCCAGGCCCGGACCAGGATGCGCTACGCACAGATGGACCCGGCCGGCCGCCGGGGGATCGAGCCCTGTCGTGTGTCTGCACGAACCTGGCGGCCTTCCTGCCGCCTTCCGGCACGGCAGTATGGGAAGCTGCCGGCTACGGACAGCGGTAAAAACGGGGGAGTGCCTAACCGCAAATGGGGGATGGCGACGGTCATTGGCAGCACCAAGACGAAGCATTGAGAAATGCCCGCACAAGTCAGCCATCCACGTCCGCAAGCAACGAAGGATTGGGATTTGTATTGCGTAGGAAATCGGCCAATCTGGCGCAGCCCCATCGACATCGCCGGGACGACCCAGGTCAAGAAATCGGCGCCGCCGGCACGCTAGGCTGCGCGCCACCCAACAGGCCACCGTCCGCCAGGCCGGCTAGGCTGAGAACATGCGCCCGTCCCACCCCGGGCGCCCGCCCTTGCGAGGATTCCCCATGAGCGATGCCAGCGACAGCGCCCTGCCCGACGTCTTCAGCCTGCTGCACCAGCTGGCGCAGCACGCCGGTTCCGACATGTTCTTCAGCGTCGGCGCGGCGCCGCACATCAAGGTCGAGGGCGTCAGCCGCCCGGCCGGCGAGCGCCGCCTGCGCAGCGGCGAGGTCAAGCAGCTGGCCTACCAGTTGATGTCGCAGCAGCAGATCGCCGACTTCGAGCGCGACCTGGAGATGAACCTGGCGGTGGCGGTGCCCGGCAGCGGGCGCTTCCGCGTCAACGTCTACCTGCAGCGCGGCGAGGTGGCCATGGTGGTGCGGCTGATCAGGCAGGTCATCCCCGACGCCGCCAGCCTCGGCCTGCCGTCGATCCTGGAGAAGCTGGCGGTGCAGGACCGCGGCCTGATCCTGGTGGTGGGCGCGGCCGGCGCCGGCAAGTCCACCACCCTGGCAGCGATGCTCGACTTCCGCAACCGCCACCGCTCGGGGCACATCGTCTGCATCGAGGACCCCATCGAGTTCCTCCACAGCCACCAGCGCTCGATCATCGACCAGCGCGAAGTCGGCCTGGACACCCACAGCTTCGAGGACGCCCTGCGCAACGTGCTGCGCGAGGCGCCGGACGTGATCATGCTCGGCGAAATCCGCGACGCCGCGACCATGCAGCACGCCCTGCACTACGCCGAGACCGGCCATCTGTGCATGGCCACCCTGCACGGCACCAGCGCCCGCCACGCCATCGAGCGCATCGCCCGCTTCTTCCCCGACGAGGCCCGCCCGCAGGTGCTGGCCGACCTGTCGCAGAACCTCCTGGCGCTGGTCGGCCAGCGCCTGGTGCCGGGCACCACCCAGCGCCGCGTGGCGGCGGTGGAACTGGTGCTGGGCACGCCGCACATCCGCGGGCTGATCCAGCGCGACGAATTGCCGGAACTGCGCGGCGCCATCGAACGCGCCCTGGAGCAGGGCATGCAGAGTTTCGACCAGAGCCTGTACCAGTTGCTGGAAGCCGGCCGCATCAGCGTCGCCGACGCCCTGAAATTCGCCGACTCGCGCACCGACCTGAGCCTGAAGATCAAGCTGGAGCGCGGCTTCGATGGCGACGACGGCGGGAGTGCCTTCGGTATCTGAGCCCTGCCCCGCTGCATGCGCAATCGCGGATAAGATCCGCCCTACGCCAAGCCCGCCATGGGCGTAGGGCGAATAACCGTTCGCGGTTATCCGCCGCTACACCTTTCTTGCCGGCCACTCCATGGCTGAACCTGGCGCGGCTTCGAGGGCGGCTCCGTGCTCGGCAGCGAGCGGGGGCATGGTCCAGGTCAAACGGCGGATAACGCCGGAGGCGTTATGCGCCCTACACCAAGCCCACCATGGGCGTAGGGCGTATAACCGTTCGCGGTTATACGCCGCCTCACCTTCCTTGCCGGCAACTCCGTGGTTGAACCTGGCGCCGCTTCGACAGCGGCTCCCTGTCCAGCAGCGAGCCACGTAGGATGGGTTGAGCTTGCGATACCCATCACCATGGCCCGATGGGTATCGCTTCGCTCAACCCATCCTACGAAGAGCACCTCCGCGCAGCCGGCAAGGTAGTTGCTCCTACGGGGATCGAGCCGAACGCCGCGTACTCCCTGCCCCGCTCAAGAAACATCCACACGTATATTCGCCGCGGCGGGGAACCCCGCGGTTGCTAGGCTTCCCGGCTCACCTACGCCCCAGGAGGTAGCCGATGAACTTCACCCAAGGCCTTCAGAGTCCCCGTTTGCAGTTACGCCCCCTGTGCCTGGACGACACCGACGCGCTGTTCTCGATGATGTCCGACCCGCGGGTGATGCGCTATTGGAACACCCCACCCTGGACCGAGCCGGAACAAGCCGTGCACGGCATCCTCCGGAACATGGAGGCATTCGCCAGGGGGGAATATCTGACCTTGGCCATCACCCGCCGCCATGAGACCGAACTCATCGGCACCTGCACGCTGTTCGACATCGCCGAGACGTCAAGAAGAGCCGAACTGGGCTACTGCCTGGCCAGCGCCGCGCAAGGCCAGGGCCTCATGAACGAGGCCCTGCGCAGCCTGCTCGACTACGCCTTCGGCGACCTGCGCCTGAACCGCCTGGAGGCGGACATCGACCCACGCAACCTGGCCTCCGCCGCCACCCTGGAACGCCTGGGCTTCCGCCACGAGGGCCTGCTGCGGCAGCGCTGGATGGTCGCCGGCGAAGTGTCGGACTCGGCATTGTATGGGCTGCTTGCCGAGGACTGGGCCCAAACCCGAGCGCAATATCCATAGCGGATTCCATCCGCGAACCGTGCGCAGGCCCGGCCTATTGCAGAAGGATTCCACTATTACGCGTGCTCCCGGGCCTGGGATGCCCCAACCAGGGGTGGCAATTTCAGGACTTTCGGCATATCTTGTATTTACAAGTGTAAATACGGGACATCCCATGCAGTTCGAATGGGACGAGGCCAAGAACCAGGCCAACATTCGCAAGCACGGCATCGATTTCCGCGATGTACCGGAAATCTTCCAGTACCCGCTGCTGGCCTTGCGCGATGACCGAATCGATTACGAGGAAGAGCGCTGGATCGCCATCGGCTGGCTCCGGCGGCTCGTCGGCGTGGTGGTCTATACCGAACGACGGGGCGAGGTGATCCGCATCATCTCGGCGCGCAAGGCCACACGCCAGGAGGTGAGGCGCTATGTCGAAAGCATCGAAGACTGATTGGAAGCGGCTGGTCGAACAGGGCGACGACGCCATCGACACCTCCGATATCCCCGAACTGGGCGACGACTTTTTCCGCCGAGCGCAATTGCACGTCCCGGCCAAGCAGACCGTCACCATCCGCCTGGATGCGGATGTACTGGAGTGGTTCAAGGCCCAGGGCAGCGGCTATCAGACGCGCATCAACCAGTTGCTGCGGCGCTATATGGAAGCTCACCGGCAGTCCTAGGGATACACGGGCTCACTCCTACGAAGAGCAACTCGGCATGGGAGCGCGCGCCCGGTTCCTGAACGGCACGCCGGCCGTCTATGCTTGCCCACGCGGAGACGGCAAAATCGTCGGCTCCGCGCCCGTTCGCCATCGAGGGACCTTCATGGGCATGCGCCACCCGTTCTCCCGCCTCGCCGTCATCGGCCTGCCGCTGTGCCTGGCCGGCTGCGCCAGCCACGACGCCGAGCAGCAGCACCTGCTGTACCGCAACGACATGCTCGAGGCGAAGCTGCTGATCGCCTCGGCCGACCCGGGCAACTACGCCCGCGCCAACGACCTGCTCGAACGCGCCCGCGAGGCCGACCAGCGCGGCGAGGTGGCCTTCTACGAGGCCCTGCTGAAGATTCGCCAGCAGGCCCCGGCGGACCAGGCCCTGCCCCTGCTGGAGCGCGCCGCCAAGGCCGGCCAGCCCTACGCCATCGCCCTGCTCTACCGCGTCTACAACCAGCCCATGCTCGGCCAGGAGGCCGACGCGCTGAAGGCCGAGGAATACCGCAAGGCCTATGCCGAGCTGGACGTGGCCAAGAGCGGCTACCCGAACTTCGAGCGCGCCGGGCAGATCGTCGACCAGCTGCTCAGCCAGCAGCCGGCGCAGTGAGCCTCAGCCCTCCTCGGGGCTGCGCGTCTCGGCCTGTTCGAAGGTGCGCTCGCCGGGGTTCTTGCCGTGGGGCAGGTGGTGTTCGATCACCGCGTTGAGTTCGGCGCCCAGCAGCAGCACCGCGGCGGAGATGTAGAAGTACAGCAGCAGCACGATGATGGCGCCGACGCTGCCGTACATGGCGTTGTAGTCGGCGAAGTTCTTCACGTAGAAGCCGAAGGCCAGGGACGCCGCCACCCAGGCCACCACCGCCAGCACCGAGCCGGGGGTGATGAAGCGGAACTTCTGCTTGACGTTGGGGGTGGCGTAGTAGATCACCGCCACCGCCATCATCATCAGCAGGACCATCACCGGCCAGCGCAGCAGCGACCAGAGCACCACCACGTAATCCTGCAGGCCGATGCGCTCGGCGATCCAGCCCATCACCTGCGGCCCGAGGATCATCAGCGCGGTCACCAGCATCAGCATCACCGCCAGGCCCAGGGTGTAGAGCAGCGACAGCGGCACGCGCTTCCACACCGGGCGCGCCTCGCGCACGTCGTAGGCGGCGTTGAGCGCGTTCATCAGCGAGCGCACCGCCGCCGAGGACGACCAGAGCGCGACCACGATCCCCACCGAGAGCAGCCCGCCCTGGCGCTGCTGCAGTTGGTCGATGATCGGGTTGACCTGCTCCAGGGCCTGGCCCGGCAGCACGTAGGCGGCCTGCTCGCGCAGCCAGTCGAAGAATTCCGGCAGGTGCAGGAAGCCCAGCAAGGCGATGAGGAACAGCAGGAACGGGAACAGCGAGAACAACCCCTGGTAGGCCAGCGCCGCCGCGTAGGTGGGCATCTCGTCGTCGAGGAATTCCTTGACGGTCAGTTTCAGCAGTTGCCAGGGGCCCAGGCGCAGGCCCCGAAAATCCATGAATCGCATGCCTGGTTTCCTTCCTCCGCAGTCCGGCCGCGGCGCGGCCCCGTGTCGACGGTTGACCCGCCGGCACGGCTCAAGTTCGGTCCTTGCGGGCAAGCCTAGCCACTCGTCGCGGCCAGGGGAAGTTGCGCAGGCGGCGGGCAGGTGTGGGAAATGGCCTATACACTTCAGCGCAACCACAGCCGGAGGAACCCCGCATGCCCATCCCGATGCTCCGCCCCGCCCGCCGCCTCGGCGCCACCCTGCTGCTCGCCGGCGCGGCCTTCGCCAGCCTGCAACCCCAGGCCCGGGCGGAGGACGAAGCCACTTTCCTCAAGGAGTCGGCCGCCTTCTTCGAGCAGCAGAGCAAGCAACTGCCGCTGCAGGTGGACCAGGTGACGCGCCTGGAGAACGTGCGCCTGGACACCGACAGCAAGGTGCTGCACTACCGCTACGGCATTTCCAGCATGAAGGCCGAGGGCATGCAGGCCAGCGACCTGGACAAGTTCAAGGGCGAGCAGCGCGCCCGCCTGGAGCGCGCCACCTGCCAGCAGCCGGCGTTGCTGCAGCGCATCCGCGAGCATGGCATCCGCGTCGCCCACGACTACGACGGCAGCGACGGCAAGCCGCTGACGAGCATCGAGATCGACCCGCAGAAGCTCCAGTGCCAGGGATGAGCCGCGCCGACTATCACCGTGAACACGCCACCCGCGCCGAAGCCGAGGCCCGCCGGCTGCTGGCCGAGCGCCAGGTCCTGGGCGGGCGCTGGCTGGCCTGGGTGGCCGGCGAACTCTACCGCCTGGGCCCGCCGCAGTACGCGGCCATGGTCCGCCGCGAGCTGGAGCGGCTCAGCGGCCAAGCCTGAAGCGCCCGGCGGGTCTATGCTGAAGAGGCACCGGCCCGCGCCCGCGGGCCGATGGAGCGCCGACCGCAGGGATGCCAGTCCTTCCCAGTCCACGAGGTTACGGTCATGAGCAAAGGTCTGAACGCCCACAAGGAAGGCAAGAAGAAGCCCCTGAAGACGGCCCACGAGAAACGCATGGCGAAGAAGCAGAAGAAATCCGGCAATGCGCTGCTCGGCAGTCACGGGCAAACGTCCTGAGAGTGCAGCTGCGGACGGCCGCTTGGGGGCGGTTGTCCGCAAATTATTCAGGGGGTCGGTTCTTCGTAGGATGGGTTGAGCGTGCGAAACCCATGCGGTTGCGCCGATGGGTATCGCTTCGCTCAACGCCATCCTACGAAAAGCCGTGCTCGCTCATGCGGACCTTGTCCGCGATAACCGGACGTAACGGCGCGATTCGCGGATGAGATCCGCTCCTACGCAACCCCACCCGCGCCATTCCCCTGTAGGAGCGCGCTCTGCGCGCGAATCGCGGGCAGGGCCCGCTCCTACAACTCCAGGGAGCACGGGCGTAGGAGCGGACCTTGTCCGCGATTGGATTCACCGGCCACGCCAATGCCCAGGAGGCGGCCCCTCAATCATCCGCCTTCGGATCCAACCCCGGGAACAGCACCTCGGTAAAACCGAACTTGCCGAAATCCGTGATCCGCGATGGATAAAGCCGGCCAATCAGGTGGTCGCATTCATGCTGCACCACCCTGGCATGGAACCCTTCTACCGTGCGGTCGATGGGTTGCCCCTGCGGATCCAATCCCTGGTAGCGAATACGCTTGTAGCGATTCACCGCGCCGCGCAGGCCGGGCACCGAGAGGCAGCCCTCCCAGCCCTCTTCCATTTCCTCGCCCAAGGGCGTGATCACCGGATTGAGCAGAATGGTCGGCGGCACCGCCGGCGCATCCGGATATCGCTCGCTGCGCTCGAAACCGAAGATCACCAGTTGCAGGTCCACGCCTATCTGCGGCGCGGCCAGGCCTACGCCGCCGGCGTGGTGCATGGTGTCGAACATGTCGTCGATCAGTCGTTGCAGTTCGGCGCTGCCGATCATCTGCGCCGGCACCGGCGGGGCGACGCGCAGCAAGCGTTCGTCGCCCATCTTGAGAATCTCGCGGATCATGCCCCTGGGCCCCTGGCTGGCGGTTGTGCGTGAGCTGGCATCCTCGCCCCTTGCCCGGCGCCTGGCAAGGCCCGCTACGCCCGTCGCCCCGGGGGGCCGGGAGCGTCCAGGGGGGTAAAATTCAAAGAGTGACACGTGGCGATCCGCGTGGAACTGCCGCGAACGCCGGAGCGTTCGCCGAGGGGGAGCCGGGGGACTGACCTGGAGGTGCTCCATGAACAGGCACTACTACATCAGCAACGACCTGGACGAGTTGGAGAACGTCGAGAGCGAGCTGAAGGCCAACGGCATCGCCGAGGAGCAGATGCACGTGCTCAGCGAGCAGGACGCGCAGCTCGACCAGCGCCACCTGCACGAGGTGCCGGACGTGATGCGCAAGGACCTGGTGCGCGGCGGCAAGTACGGGCTGGGCATCGGCGTCGCCCTGGCGGTCCTGGTGCTGGCGCTGGGCTACTTCGCCGGCTGGAGCGAAAGCGCCGCCGGCTGGATTCCGGTGCTATTCCTGGCGGCCGTGCTGCTGGGCTTCAGCCTGTGGGAAGGCAGCTTCTTCGGCCTGCAACGGCCCAGCGGCGACGTGCGGCGCTTCGCGCCTTCGCTGCAGGCCGGCCGGCATGTGTTCTTCGTCGACGTGCGGGCCGACCAGGAGCCGCTGCTGGACATGGTCGTCGGCCACCACCCGCGCCTGGAAGTGGCCGGTTTCGGCGCGCCCATGCCGCGCTGGGTGCTGGCCTGGGAACAGGCCTGGCACCGCTTCAAACGCATGATGTAGCGACCGCGGCGGCCGGACCTGCCGCTGGATGATCGCGCCGAGGGCGGCCGCGGGGCTGCCGGGGGCAGCTGCGGCCCGGTGGAATCAGCGCAGCTCGATGCGGTCGTCGAGGATGGTGATCAGGCCCTGCTTGAACAGCCCGCCGATGGCCTTCTTGAAATTGCCCTTGCTCACGCCGAACTCGCGGCTGATCGCCTCCGGCGGGCTCTTGTCGGACAGCGCCAGGCTGCCGCCGGCCTCGCGCAGGGCGGCGAGGATGCGCTCGCCGAGGTCGTCGCGGGCGGCCTGGCCGACCGGCTGCAGGCTCAGGCTGATCTTGCCGTCGGCGCGCACTTCCTTGATGTAGCCCTTCTCGCGCATGCCGCTGCGGACGAACTTGAACAGCTCGTTCTTGTGGATGAGCCCCCAGTGCCTGCCGTCGATGATGGCCTTGAAGCCGAGGTCGGTGCGCTCCACCACCAGCAGGTCCACTTCCTGGCCCGCCTGGTAGTGCGCCGCGGTGTCGTCCAGATAGCGGTCCAGACGCGCGGTGGCGGTGATGCGGCGGGTGCGCTCGTCGATGTAGCAGTACACCACACAGTAGTCGCCGACCTGCAGCGGGCGCTTCTCTTCCGAGTGCGGCAGCAGCAGGTCCTTGGGCAGGCCCCAGTCGAGGAACAGGCCGACGCGGCTGACTTCCACCACCTTCAGGCTGGCGAAGCCGCCGACCTGCACCTTGGGCTTCAGGGTGGTGGCGATGATGCGGTCTTCGCTGTCGAGGTAGATGAAGACGTTCAGCCACTCGCCCGGCTCGGTGGGCTCGTCCTTGGGGATGTAGCGCTTGGGCAGAAGGATTTCGCCGTGGGGGCCGCCGTCGAGGAACAGGCCGATCTCGGTGTGCTTGACCACCTGCAGGGAATTGAAACGGCCGATGGCTGCCATGTGCGGGACTCCGGGGAAAAGGCGCGCATTCTACACGCTCTGCGCCTGGCCGAACTGCAATTCCGCCAGGCGTGCGTACAGCGGGTTGCCCGCCACCAGCTCGGCGTGGGTGCCCAGGGCCAGCAGACGGCCCTGGTCGATCACGGCGATGCGGTCGGCATTGAGCACCGTGGCCAGGCGGTGGGCGATGACCAGAGTGGTGCGCCCGCTCATCAGCTGCGGCAGGGCCTGCTGGATCAGGTGCTCGCTCTCGGCGTCCAGGGCGCTGGTGGCTTCGTCGAGCAGCAGGATGGGCGCGTCCACCAGCAGCGCGCGGGCGATCGCCAGGCGCTGGCGCTGGCCGCCGGACAGCCCCACGCCACTCTCGCCCAGGTGGGTGCGGTAGCCCTCGGGCAGGCGCTGGATGAAGTCGTCGGCATGGGCCGCGCGGGCCGCGGCGCGCAGCGCCTCGTCGCTGGCGTCGGGGCGGCCGTAGCGCAGGTTGTCGTCCACCGTGCCGTAGAACAGCGCCGGGTTCTGCGACACCAGGGCGAAGCAGCGGCGCAGGTCGGCGGGGTCGAGGCGGGTGATGGGCGTGCCGTCGATGCGGATCTCGCCCTGCTGCGGGTCGAAGAAGCGCAGCAGCAGGTCGAACAGGGTGGACTTGCCGGCGCCGGAGGGGCCGACCAGGGCCAATGTCTCGCCGGGGCGCACGTCCAAGTCGATGCCGTCGATGGCCCAGTGCTCCGGGCGCGACGGGTAGGCGAAGCGCAGGCCGCGCAGCTCGATACGCCCCTCCACCCGTTCGGGCAAGCGCAGCAGCCCCTCCTGCGGCGCGACTATCTGGTTGCGTGCGCGCAGCAGCTCGGCGATGCGCTCGGCCGCCCCGGCGGCGCGTTGCAGCTCGCCGAGCACCTCGCTGAGGGTGCCGAAGGCCATGCCGACGATCAGGCTGTAGAACACGAAGGCCGCCAGCTCGCCGGGGCTGATGCGCCCGGCGATCACGTCCATGCCGCCGACCCACAGCATCACCCCCACCGCGCCCAGCACCAGCAGGATGACCACGCTGACCAGCCAGGACCGCTGCAGGATGCGCTTGCGCGCGGTGCCGAAGGCGGCCTCCACCGTGCGGCCGAAGCGCGCGCGGTCCTGGGCCTGGTGGTTGTAGGCCTGCACCGTCTTGATCTGCCCGAGGGTCTCGCCGACGTAGCTGCCGACGTCGGCCACGCGGTCCTGGCTCTGCCGCGACAGCTCGCGCACGCGGCGGCCGAACAGGAGGATGGGCGCGATCACCAGGGGCAGCGAGGCCACCACTATGCTGGTCAGCTTGGCGTTGGTGACGAACATCAGGATCACCCCGCCGGCCAGGGTCAGCGCATTGCGCAGGGCCATGGACAGCGAGGAGCCGATCACCGTCTGCAGCAGCGTGGTGTCGGCGGTCAGCCGCGACTGGATTTCCAGGGCGCGGTTGCTTTCGTAGAAGCCCGGGTGCAGCTCGATCAGGTGGTCGAAGACGCGCTGGCGGATGTCGGCGACGAAGCGCTCGCCGATCCACGACACCAGGTAGAAACGCACGAAGGTGCCCAGCGCCAGGCCCACCACCAGCAGGAAGAAAATGCCGATGGAGCGGTTGAGCAGGTGCTCGGACTGGGTCACGAAGCCCTGGTCCACCAGCAGGCGGATGCCCTGGCCCAGGGACAGGGTGATGGCCGCGGTGAACAGCAGCGCCAGCAGGGCGCCGAGGGCGCGCCAGCGGTAGGGGCCGAGGAAGGCCCGGGCCAGGCGCAGGGCATTGCGCTGGCGGGACGACAGCAGAGGCATGGAGGGCTCGCAGCGACCGGGAATCGACCGAGGTTAACACCCCGCCGCGGGCCCGGCGATGGCGCTGCAATGGCCCTTCGGTCGATTTTCACCCCGAAGGACGGTCATTTCCTGTACAATGGGCGGCCATTTCGCGAATGAACAGGTAATGGCAAGCATGTCCAGCAAAACCATCTCCCGCCAGAAGTCCGCCCCGAAACCCGCTGCGGCCGTGACCAGCCGCGAGGCCCTGGAAGCCCAGGTGGCCGCCTTCCTCAAGTCCGGCGGCGAGATCCAGCAAGTCGCCAAGGGCGTGACCGGCCAGCCCAACGGCGCCGCCAGCCGCCACATCAGCCTCGGCAAGAAGTAATCCCCCCGCTCCTCCCGTAGGCGCGAGCTTGCTCGCGGACCCCGCCATCCCTGGCCCGGCGTTCGCGAGCAAGAGCCCTACCCTCCTCCTCCTTTCGTACGACATCCGGCGATTTCCCCCGCCCGACTTGCATTCCGCCGCGCACGGCCAATGCTCTGAGGAACCCCACGAGGCTTTCCAAGGAGAGATGCCATGCTGCCATCGGCGGACCGGGTGCTGTCGCGCAACCTGCTGGACGTGTTGATACGCGCCGGGCTCATCCTGTTCCTGGCGGTGTTCTGCTTCCGCATTTTCCACCCCTTTCTCGACCTGATGCTCTGGGCGCTGATCCTCGCCGTCACCCTCTACCCGCTGCAGGGCATGTTGCAGCGCGCCCTGGGCCAGCGGCCGGCCCTGGCGGCGACGCTGCTGGCGCTGGTGGGCCTGGCCCTGCTGCTGGTGCCGGTGGTGCTGATCGGCTTCTCCATCGCCGACTCGGTGGCCGACCTTGCGCACCGCTTCCAGGCCGGCGGCCTGCGCATCCCGGCGCCGCCCGAGGCGGTGGCGGGCTGGCCGCTGGTGGGGCCCTACATCTACAACGCCTGGCAGCGGCTGGCCGAGGACTTCCTCGGCGCCGCCCAGCAGGCCGCGCCGCACCTGCAGGGCGTGGCCCGCACGGTGCTGGCCAAGGCCGCCGGCGTGGGCATGGAGCTGCTGCAGTTCCTCGGCGCCTTCCTGGTGGCCTGCGTGATCATGGCCTACGGCCCGCTGGGCGCGCGCACCGCCGAGGACATCGCGGTGCGCATCTCCGGCCCCGAGCGCGGCCCGGAACTGGCGCGGCTGAGCACCGCGACCATCCGCGCGGTGGCCCAGGGCGTGGTCGGCGTGGCCTTCATCCAGACCCTGCTGCTGGGCCTGGGCTTCATCGTCATGGGCATCCCCGCCGCCGGCCTGCTGTCCCTCGGCGTGCTGCTGCTGGGCATCGTCCAGTTGCCGGTGGCGGTGATCTCGCTGCCGGCCATCGTCTACGTGTTCTGGAGCGGCGACTACGGCACCGTCAGCGCAGTGGTGTTCACCGTCTGGACGGTGCTGGCCGGGCTTTCCGACAACGTGCTCAAGCCGCTGATGCTCGGCCGCGGCGTCGCCGTGCCGATGCCGGTGATCCTCCTCGGCGCCCTGGGCGGGATGCTCACCGGCGGCATCATCGGCCTGTTCATCGGCCCGGTGGTGCTGGCCCTGGGCTTCCAGCTGTTCATGACCTGGGTGCGCGAGGGCGCCCGGCCGCCGGAAGCCGAGGACGTCTCGCCCTGAACCCGCAGCCGGGGAGTACAATGGCGGCCTTTCCCGCCGCCGACTCCCTGCCATGACCGAAACCACCCGCCTGTCCAAGCGCCTCGCCGAACTGCTGCCCTGCTCCCGCCGCGAGGCCGAGCTGTACATCGAGGGAGGCTGGGTCACGGTGGATGGCCAACCCGTCGACGAGCCGCACTTCCGCGTCGCCGGGCAGCGCGTCGAGCTGCTGCCCGGGGCCATCCCGGCGCCGATCCCGCCGGCCACCCTGCTGCTGTACAAGCCGGCCGGCCACTCCGCCGAGCAGGCCCTGGGCCTGCTGGTGGCGGCCAATCGCTGGGAAGCCGACAGCGCCGAACAACGTCCGCTGAGCAAGCACTTCGCCCGCCAGCAGAGCACCACACCGCTGGACGACCAGGCCAGCGGGCTGCTGGTGTTCACCCAGAACTACGGCGTGCTGCACCGCCTGCAGGACGACGCGGCGACCATCGAGCTCGAGTACCTGGTGGAAGTCGCCGGCAGCCTCGACGACGCCGGCTTGGCGCGCCTGCGCCACGGCCTGCTGTACCAGGGCCGGCCGCTGCCGGCGCTGAAGGTCAGTTGGCAGAACGAGACGCGCCTGCGCTTCGCCGGCAAGGGCTTCCGCCCCGGGCAGATCGCCGACATGTGCCGCCAGGTCGGCCTGAAGGTCGTGGGCATCCGCCGCCTGCGCCTGGGCGGCGTGTCCATGGGCAAGATGGAACCGGGGCAGTGGCGCTACCTGCTGCCCAACGAGCGCTTCTGACAGCTTCTACAGCGGCTGGGCCAGGCCCCGCAGCACCGTCTTGAAGGTCTCTACCTGCTCGCTGCTGAAGCGCGAGAAGACCTTGGCCTGCTGTTCCTCGGCGATGCTCCACAGCGTCTCGGCCTGGTCGATGCCGGCGGCGGTCAGCGCGCAGCCGCCCTCGCCCACCTGCAGCAGGCCCTTGCGTTCGAGGTTGGCGCGGGCCTCCTCGATCTCCCGCAGCGGCATCGCCACCAGTTGCTGCAGCGCCGTGGTGTCCAGGGCGGCGTCCTTCTCCATCACCATCAGCATGCGCGCCTCGCTGGTGCGCAGGCCGCTGGCCAGCTGCCGCGGCTGGTAGTCGGCCTGGTAGCAGCGCAGCGCCTGGGTCATCAGGTAGTAGAGGTTGTGGTTCAGGCGGCCCTGGAAGGCGGTGCGCGGCACCCCGGCCTGGGCCTCGCGCAGGCGCGGGTGCGGCAGCACGCTGGAGTACACGCCCTGGTGGTAGAGCAGCGGCGCGCGGCCCAGGTCGTCGAAGGCCAGCACGCGGCCGATGAGGATCCAGTGGTCGCCGCCGTCGAGCTTCTGCTGCAACGCGCACTGGAAGCGCGCCGCGCAGTCCGGCAGCAGCGGCGCGCCGCCGGCGCCCTGCTCGCAGGCCACGCCGGCGAATTTGTCGGCGCTGGGCCGGGCGAACTGGTTGGACAGGTCGATCTGGTCGGCGGCCAGCACGTTCACCGCGTAGTGGCTGGCCTTGTCGAACACCGCCAGGCTGGTGGCGCGCTTGTCGATGCTCCAGAGCACCAGCGGCGGGTCGAGGGATACCGAGTTGAAGCTGTTGGCGGTCATGCCGACGCGTTCGCCGTCGGCGGCCGCGGTCATCACGGTGACGCCGGTGGCGAAGTTGCCCAGGGCACGGCGGAAGGCACGCGGGTCCAGGCCCGCTTCATTGTTCTGGTTCATGGCGGTTCCTCCGCGCCGACGCGGGGCCGGCGGGATTGAAGAGATTCATCTGCGGTTGGCGCCACTTGCAGGAGCGAGGGGGACGCCTGGTTCTTGCTCACGAACGGGTTCCGCAGCGGGTTTGTTCGCGAGCAAGCTCGCTCCTACGAAGAGCAGGCTGGGCGTGGCGGCTCAGACCATGCTCGGGTCCGGCTCCAGGCCCATCAGCTCGCGGCCGAGGATCTGCGCGCAGACGTCGTAGTCGGTGTAGGCGTGGGCGCCGGTCATGTGCGAGTCGCGGAACAGCCGCTGCATCTCGTTGCTCTCGAACCAGGCGGTGCCGCCGGCGGCCTCGAACAGGCGGTCCACGGCCTGGATGCACATCTTCACCGCGTAGGCCTGGTTGGTGCGCCAGAAGGCCAGGGTCTCGCGGCTGGGGTATTCGTGGCGCTCGCCGTGCTCGGCGTGGTCCTGCCAGGTCTTCTCGAGGAAAGCGCGGGCGGCGGCCACCTGGTGGGTGGACTCGGCCAGGCGCATCAGCGCCGGGGTGGCGGTGCCGACGCTGGCGCCGGTGTAGGCGCGCACGCGGTTGCGCGTCTTCTCCTTGAAGGCTTCCAGCATGCGCTCGGCGATGCCCAGGCCGATGGAGGCGAAGCCGCTGGCGAAGTACGGGCGGTACGGGGTGTAGAAGATCTTGCTGTAGGGGTACAGGCCGAAGCCGGCGGAGCGGCCTTCCATCATGTCCTTGGCCGCCTGGATGCGGTGGTTGGGCACGAAGGCGTCCTTCACCACCAGGGTCTTGGTGCCGCTGCCCTTCATGCCGGCGGCGTACCAGTCGTCGCGAATCTCGTAGTCGCTGCGCGGCAGCACGGCGAAGCAGTACACCTGCTCGCCCTCGGCGTTCTGCCGGCGGCAGCCAAGGATGGCCCATTCGGCGTGGTCGCTGCCGCTGCTCCAGCCCATCTCGCCGTTGAACAGGATGCCGCCCTCGACCTCCTGGATGCGCCCGAACGGCGCGATGCTGCTGCTGGCGGTGGCATCGGGGTTCTCGCCCCAGACCTCGTCCTGCAGTTGCTTGGAGAACATCGCCAGTTGGTGGCTGTGGGTGCACAGCAGGCTGAAGGCCCAGGCGGTGCTGGCGCAGGCGCCGGCCAGGGCGACCACGCAGTCGGCGAACTCGGGCAGGGAGATTTCCATGCCGCCATAGCACTTGGGCTGGAAGGCGCGGTGCATGCCGATCCCCTTGAGCAGGGCGATGTTCTCGGCGGGCGCGGTGCGCGCCTGTTCGGCCTTGGCGGCGTTGGCGGCAATGGCGGGCAGGACGGATTTCAGGTCTTCGAGCAGGGGGTTTGGCTTTTTCATCTTGGCGGCCCTTGATTGTTATTGGAGGCGCGCCGCCGTCGCGAAGTGCTTGGCGACGGGCGGCAGGGCTCTCGTGGCGAGAGTGGCAGGGCCGATTATGGGAGCCGCCCGGCGGGGCCTTGAATGCAACTTCCGCGGACTCGATTGCACTTTTCATGGGATTTAGCGGCCCCTGGAAGCGGCGAAATCGGCGCCGGGCCAGGCGCCGCGCGGCTTTCGTTAACATCTGAACGTTCTGACGGAATTTTTCCGTTATCATGGCGCCCTTCCCTCATTCGCCCTCCGCCCGAGCGAGCCGCCGATGTCCGCTTCCCGTTCCTGGCCGAACAGCCTGCGCGCGCTGCGCCACCGCAACTTCCGCCTGTACTTCGCCGGCCATGCGGTCTCCACCCTGGGCACCTGGGTCCAGCAGGTGGCGCTGGCCTGGCTGGTCTACCGGCTGACCGGCTCGGCGGCGCTGCTGGGCATCACCAGTTGCGTGGCGCTGCTGCCGCAGCTGTTCATCGGCCCCCTGGCCGGGGCCTGGATCGACCGCCACGACAAGCGCCGCCTGCTGCTCGCCAGCCAGAGCCTGATGGCCCTGCAGGCCGCGGCCCTGGCCGGGCTGACCACCAGCGGGCTGATCACCCCGGCGCTGATCGTCGGCATGTCGGCGCTGCTCGGCGTGCTCAGCGCCTTCGACACGCCGCTGCGGCAATCGCTGCTCAGCCGCTTCGTCGACGACCGCGCCGACCTGCCCAACGCCCTGGCGCTGAACGCCTCGCTGTTCACCTGCTCGCGCTTCGTCGGCCCGCCGCTGGCCGGGCTGCTGCTGGGGCTGACCAGCGAAAGCCTGTGCTTCGCCCTCAACGCCCTGTCCTACCTGGCGCTGGTGGCCGGCCTGCTGCGGGTGCGCCTGGCGCCGGGGGTGCGCGCCAGCGGCAGCATGGGCAGCGTGTTCCGCGAGGGCCTGGACTACGCCCTGCGCACCCCGAGCGTGCGCCGGCTGATGCTCGGCGTGTTGCTGGTCAACCTCACCGCCTCCAGCTACGCGGCGCTGCTGCCGGTGTTCGCCCGCGACGTCTTCGCCGGCGATGCGCGCACCCTCGGCTGGCTGTGGGGCGCCGCCGGCTTCGGTTCGCTGCTGTCGAGCCTGTTCCTGGCCCAGCACCAGGACCCGGCGCGGTTGCCGCGGATCATCCTGCTCTCCGCCCTGGCCAGCGCCGGCGCGCTGCTGGCGTTCGCCCTCAGCCGCCATCTGCCGCTGTCGCTGGCGGCCATGGCAGTGCTGGGTTTCGGCGTCACGGTGAACAACGTCGGCACCAACATCGTCATCCAGAGCAGCGCGCCGGAAGCGCTGCGCGGCCGCGTGGTGTCGATCTACACCGCCACCCGCTTCGGCTTCGACGCCATCGGCGGCCTGCTCGCCGGGCTGCTGGCGGCGCGCTACGGCGGGCCCTGGGCGATGGCCGCGGCCGGCGCCCTGCTGCTGGTCTACTGCGCCTGGCAGGGCCTGCGCCGCCCGGCGCGGACGGAACAGCAGCCGGCCTAGCTCAGGCCGCTTCCACCAGCGGCTGCGGGGCATGCCAGCGGGCCAGGAGAAAGGCCAGCAGGCAGCCGATGCCGGCGCCGCCGACCACCAGGCACATCGGCCAGGGGCTGCCATCGGAAAGCGCGCCGACCAGAGCGCTGCACGCCGTGCCCAGGGCGAACTGCCCGGTCACCGCCAGCCCGGCGGCGGCCCCGGCCTCGCGCGGGAACAGCGCCAGCAGGCTGGCCACGCAGTTGGCGCCGAGCAGGCCGGTGACGCTGACGTAGAGCAGCACGCCCAGCACCAGCGCCGGCAACCCGCCCCAGCCGGTGAAGCCGCAGACCAACAGCAGCAGCCCCGACAGCGCAGCCACGGCAGCGCCGCAGGCGAGCATCCGCTGCGGCCCGAACCGCCCCACCAGGCGCGCATTGAGGCTGGTGGCCAGGATGATGCCGGCGATGTTCAGGCTGAACAGCCAGGCATAGGCCTGCGAGGACACGCCGAAATGCTCGATGTAGACGAAGGGCGAGGCGGTGATGAAGGCGAACATGCCGCCGAACGAAAGGCCCATGCACAGCATGTAGCCCAGCGCCCTGGGCTGCAGGAGGATGCGCCCGTAGGCGTGGAATACCTGCGCCACCGACTGCCCGCGCTGCGCCGCCGGCAAGCTCTCGGGAATCCGCCACAGCACCGTGAGCAGGCACAGCGCGGCAAAGGCGAAGAGCACGGCGAACACCGCGCGCCAGCCGGCGGCCTGGGCCAGCAGGCTGCCCAGCAGCGGCGCCACCAGGGTGGCGAGCATGGTCACCAGGTGCATCAGCGAAAGCACCCGCGCCGACTGCTGCAGGGGGAACAGGTCGCGCACTATGGCCCGCGCCAGCACCGAGGCCGCGGCCCCGCCCAGGGCCTGGAAGAAACGCCAGGCGATCAGCGCCGAAGCCGTGCCGGCGAACAGGCAGCCGAGGGTGGCCAGCAGATAAAGACAGATGCCGCCCAGCAGCAGGCGCCGACGGCCGAAGCGGTCCGACAGCGGCCCGTAGAACAGCATGCCCAAGCACAGGCCGGCGAGGAACAGGCTGATGGTCAGTTGCACCTCGCTGGCACCGGCAGCCAGGTCGGCGGCGATCAGCGGCAGGCTGGGGAGGTAGGTGTCGATGGACAGGGGCGCGAAGGCGACCAGCGCGGCCAGGGGCAGGATCAGGCGCTGGGGGTGGGCTGGGGTGGGCATGGGCGGGTCCGGGTGAGAGCGGAGTATAAAGTTAACAAGTTAACCAAAAGACCGGAAGCCACGGGTTTTCTGTCGGGGCAACGGAATGCTTTTCGTAGGAGCGAGCTTGCTCGCGAACAGCGGTGCCAGGTTCAGCAACGGAGCGGGATAGAAGTCCGTAACCCTCTCCCCAGCCCTCTCCCTGAAGGGAGAGGGGGCAGTCCGTGCCGAGATAAGTGATGGTTTCAGCCTGATATCGCCGAGGTTGCCGGCTAACACCATGACATCCAACTCTGCCCAACGGTCCCCTCTCCCTTCAGGGAGAGGGTTAGGGAGAGGGCGCTCTCAAACCCAGCCCCCCATAGCCGCCGACGAACCCCGTTCGCGAGCAAGCTCGCTCCTACGAAAAGCCAGCAGCACCCACCTACCGCCAGGCTTCTTCCTTGTCACCCGCCCTGCGCTGCCGGTACTCCCCCGGCGCCATCCCGGCATTGCGGGCGAAGAAGCGGCTGAAGTAGGCCGGGTCCTTGAACCCCAGCTGGTAGCAGATCTCGTTCACCGAGCTACCGCTGAACAGCAGCAGGCGCCGCGCCTCCTGCATCAGCCGTTCGTGGACCAGGCGCTTGGACGGCAGCCCGGCGACGCGCCGGCAGATGTCGTTGAGCCGCGCCTCGGTCACGCCAATGCGCTCGGCGTAGGCCGTCAGCGGCCAGTGCTCGGGGTAGTGCTGCTCGATCAGCTGGTTGAAGCGCTGGAACAGGCGCAGGTCCTCGCGGCGCATGGGCTGCGCCTTGAGCGAACGGGCCGACAGGCGCAGCAGGCTGACGAAGATCAGCCGCACCAGGTCGGCCAGAGCCAGCTCGCGGCCGGGGCGTTCGCCGCGGAATTCCTCGCGCAGCAACTCGAACAGGCCGTCGACCCGCGCCACCTCGCCGGCGAAGGTCTCGTCCAACTGGTCGAAGGCCACGCACACCGGGCCGATGTCCGGCCCGGCGGCCAGGCCCTGTTCCGGCGCCAGCAGCGGCCAGAGCAGTTGCTGGCGCACGGTCAGCACGTGGCCGTCGGCGTCGTTCTCGGTGACGAAGGCATGGGGGATGGTTGGCGGGGTGAGGAAGAACAACGGGCCCTGGCGGTGGTAGAGCTGCTCGTCGAGGTACACGCGCACCGAGCCGCTTTTGACGTAGTGCACCTGGAAGAAGCGGTCGTGGCGGTGCACCGGCATGTTGCGGCCGAAGAAGTCGGCCAGCTTGCCCAACTCCTCGTAGTGCACCTCGGAATCGCTGTAGCGCAGGTCGTAGACCTGGCCGATGTCGATGTTGGGGATGGGTGCGCGGGCCATGGCGTTACCTACCTGTATGCCGGCAGGAGCGCGGAATCAGGGCTTGATCTTCTTCAGCTCGTCCAGCAGCCCCAGCAACTGCTGCAGCTTGTCCTCGCCGAACTGTTCGAGGATACGCCGGTAGTTGTTCTCCATGTCGTCGCTCATGGCCACGAAGCACTGCTGGCCCTTCTCGCTCAGGCACACCAGCACGCGGCGCTGGTCGTGCTCGGACTTCCAGCGACGCACCAGGCCGTCGCGCTCCATGCGCGCCAGCACGCCGGTCATGCTCGGCTTGAGGATGCAGGCCTGCTGCGCCAGCTGGTAGATCTCCATCTCGCCCTGCTGGCGGAGGATGCGCACGATGCGCCATTGCTGCTCGGTCAGGTCGTGCTGGTTCAGCGAGGGGCGGAAGAAGGCCATGGCGGCCTCGCGGGCCTGCAGCAGGGTGAGGGTCAGGGACGGACGCGGCGTGGACATGTAGATGGGCTACTCGACTGAAAATAGGAAAGATTTTAACCAGCATAGCCCCTGCATAGGCAAACCCTGCGACGACCCGCGCGGCGCCCTGGCAGCGTCGGTCAAGGCCATGGCAGCGCCGGACAATCCCCACGCCGGCACGCCTGCTCCAATGCCCGTAGCGAAACCAGGCCCCGATGGACGAGGCTTGACCATAGTTAACATATTAACTATAACGCTAACATGTTAACGATGCCCGGGTATCCACGGCCCGGGTGAAGCAGGAGAACGAAGCCATGCGTCGCGCTATCAGCGAAGCCGCAACGGGCACCCTGTTCGGCGTCGCGCTGAACTACCAGGGCCTGTTGCACAGCCGGCTGGAGGAATTCCAGCAGCCGCCCTACCAGAAGCCGCCGGTCAAGCCGGTGCTGTTCATCAAAACGCCGAACACCCGCAACGGCGACGGCCAGGCGGTGGTCTTCCCCGCCGGCGTCGAGCGCCTGCAGCCGGGCCCGGCCCTGGGCGTGGTGCTCGGCCGCGACGCCAGCCGCGTCAGCGAGGACGAGGCCATGGACTACGTGGCCGGCTACGTCATCGTCAACGAGTTCAGCCTGCCGGAAGACAGCTACTACCGCCCGGCGGTCAAGGCCAAGTGCCGCGACGGCTTCTGCCCGCTGGGCAGCGAAGTGGTCGGCCGCGACGAGATCGCCGACCCGCACGCCCTGCCGCTGCGCCTGCTGGTCAACGGCGAAGTGCGCCAGCAGAACAGCACCGCCAACCTGGTGCGCAGCATTCCCAGGCTGATCGCCGAGATCAGCGAGTTCATGACCCTGCACGCCGGCGACGTGCTCATCACCGGCACCCCCGAGGGCCGCGTCGACGTGCAGCCGGGCGACGAGGTGGTGGTGGAGATCGAAGGTCTCGGCCGCCTGGTCAATCACGTCGTGGCGGAGGAAGCCTGAGATGAAACACGCACGCATCCGCTACCAGGGCGAAATCCACGCAGTGACCGTGGAAGCCGACAACGCCGTGCGCCTGGCCGATGGCCGCCTGCTCGGCGAACACGAAGTGCAGTGGCTGCCGCCGGCCGAAGGGAGCATGTTCGCCCTCGGTCTGAACTATGCCGACCACGCCGCCGAACTGGCCTTCAAGGCGCCCACCGAGCCGCTGGCGTTCATCAAGTCCAAAGGCACCTACACCGGCCACAACCAGGTCACCTGGCGCCCGGACAACGTCGCCTACATGCACTACGAGTGCGAGCTGGTGGCGGTGATCGGCAAGCCGGCGCGCAACGTCAGGCGCGAGGACGCCCTCGCCTACCTGGCCGGCTACACCGTCTGCAACGACTACGCCATCCGCGACTACCTGGAAAACTACTACCGCCCCAACCTGCGGGTGAAGAACCGCGACGCCACCACCCCGGTCGGCCCCTGGATAGTCGACGCCGCCGACGTGGCCGACCCGTCGAAGCTGAAGCTGCGCACCTGGGTCAACGGCGAGCTGAAGCAGGAAGGCACCACCGCGGACATGATCTTCGACATCCCCTACCTGATCGAATACTTCTCCAGCTTCATGACCCTGCAGCCGGGCGACATGATCGCCACCGGCACGCCGGAAGGCCTGGCCGACGTGGTGCCGGGCGATGAAGTGGTGGTGGAAGTGGAAGGCGTCGGCCGCCTGGTCAACCGCATCGTCAGCGAGGCCGAGTTCTTCGCGAACCGCGCCCGTCCCTAATCGAGATAGAGAAACAAGCATGATCAAGCACTGGATCAACGGCCGCGAGGTCGAGAGCAAAGAAGTCTTCCAGACCATCAACCCGGCCACCACCGAAGTGATAGCCGAGGTCGCCAGCGGCGGCGCCGAGGAAATCGCCATGGCCGTGGCCGCGGCCAAGGAAGCCTTCCC
Source organism: Pseudomonas sp. M1 (assembly GCF_022760135.1). Lineage (NCBI taxonomy): Bacteria > Pseudomonadati > Pseudomonadota > Gammaproteobacteria > Pseudomonadales > Pseudomonadaceae > Pseudomonas > Pseudomonas sp. M1. Next base: position 2,058,232 of record NZ_CP094343.1, on the reverse strand, counting down.
GAAATGGGCCAACACCCCGGCCAGGGAACGCGCCAAGCTGATGCGCAAGCTGGGCGAGCTGATCGATGCGAACGTGCCCAACCTCGCCGAGCTGGAAACCCTCGACACCGGCCTGCCGATCCACCAGACGCGCAACGTGCTGATCCCGCGCGCCTCGCACAACTTCGAGTTCTTCGCCGAGGTCTGCACGCGCATGGACGGCCACAGCTACCCGGTGGACGACCAGATGCTCAACTACACCCTGTACCAGCCGGTGGGGGTGTGCGGCCTGGTCTCGCCGTGGAACGTGCCGTTCATGACCGCCACCTGGAAGACCGCGCCCTGCCTGGCCCTGGGCAACACCGCGGTGCTGAAGATGAGCGAGCTGTCGCCCTTGACCGCCAACGAGCTGGGCCGCCTGGCCCTGGAAGCCGGCATCCCGCCGGGCGTGCTCAACGTGGTGCAGGGCTATGGCGCCACCGCCGGCGACGCCCTGGTGCGCCACCCCGACGTGCGCGCCATCTCCTTCACCGGCGGCACCGCCACCGGCCGGAAGATCATGCAGACCGCCGGCCTGAAGAAGTACTCCATGGAGCTGGGCGGCAAGTCGCCGGTGCTGATCTTCGACGACGCCGACCTGGACCGCGCCCTGGACGCCGCGCTCTTCACCATCTTCTCGCTGAACGGCGAGCGCTGCACCGCCGGCAGCCGTATCTTCATCCAGGAGAGCGTGTACGAGCGTTTCGTCGAAGAGTTCGCCGCCCGCGCCAAGCGCCTGATCGTCGGCGACCCGCAGGATGCGAAGACCCAGGTCGGCTCGATGATCACCCAGCAGCACTACGACAAGGTCACCGGCTACATCCGCATCGGCATGGAAGAAGGCGCGCGCCTGGTCGCCGGCGGCCTGGAACGCCCGGCCAACCTGCCGGCGCACCTGGCCCGCGGGCAGTTCGTGCAGCCCACGGTGTTCGCCGACGTGGACAACCGCATGCGCATCGCCCAGGAAGAAATCTTCGGCCCGGTGGTCTGCCTGCTGAAGTTCAAGGACGAGGCCGAGGCCCTGCGCCTGGCCAACGACACCGAATACGGCCTGGCCTCCTACATCTGGACCCAGGACATCGGCAAGGCCCACCGCCTGGCGCGCGGCATCGAGGCCGGCATGGTATTCATCAACAGCCAGAACGTGCGCGACCTGCGCCAGCCGTTCGGCGGGGTGAAGGGCTCGGGTACCGGCCGCGAGGGCGGCGAGTACAGCTTCGAGGTGTTCGCCGAGATCAAGAACGTGTGCATTTCCATGGGCAGCCACCACATCCCCCGCTGGGGCGTGTAAAAAGGCGGCCCGATGAGAGCGGCCGCCCAGGCCGCCTGCATCGCCGGCGTGCAGCCACAATCACAAGAATCCGGGCGCCCCAGCGCAGGCGCCCCGCACCAGGAGAACCACCATGGGCAAACTCGCTCTGGCTGCCAAGATCACCCACGTTCCCTCGCTGTACCTCTCCGAACTGCCCGGCCCGCGCCAGGGTTGCCGCCAGGCGGCGATCGACGGCCACAAGGAGATCGGCCGCCGCTGCCGTGAGCTGGGGGTGGACACCATCGTGGTGTTCGACACCCACTGGCTGGTCAACGCCGGCTACCACATCAACTGCGCGCCGCACTTCCAGGGGCTGTACACCAGCAACGAGCTGCCGCACTTCATCGCCAACATGGAGTACGAGTTCCCCGGCAACCCGGAGCTGGGGCGCATCCTCGCCGAGGGCTGCAACGCCATGGGCGTGGACGTGCTGGCCCACGACGCCACCACCCTCGGCCCGGAGTACGGCACCCTGGTGCCGATGCGCTACATGAACGCCGACCGGCACTTCAAGGTGGTCTCGGTCTCGGCGCTGTGTACCGTGCACTACCTCAACGACAGCGCGCGCCTGGGCTGGGCCATGCGCAAGGCGGTGGAAGAGCACTACGACGGCACCGTGGCCTTCCTCGCCAGCGGCTCGCTGACCCACCGCTTCGCCCAGAACGGCCAGGCCCCGGAGTTCGCCGACAAGGTCTGGAGCCCCTTCCTGGAAACCCTCGACCACGAGGTGGTGCGGATGTGGCAGCGCGGCGACTGGCAGGCCTTCTGCGGCATGCTCCCGGAGTACGCGGCCAAGGGCCACGGCGAAGGCTTCATGCACGACACCGCCATGCTTCTCGGCGCGCTGGGCTGGTCGGACTACGACGGCAAGGCCGAGGTGGTCACGCCCTACTTCGGCTCCTCCGGCACCGGGCAGATCAACGCGGTGTTCCCGGTCACCCCGCAGGACGGTTCGGCGATCCCCGCCGCCCAGGCCTCCAACCCCGCCGGCAACCCGTCCGCCAGCCGCCTCTGAGGAGCCCGCCATGCCGCACTTCATCGCCGAGTACACGCACAACATCGAAACCGAGGCCGACCTGCCCGGCCTGTTCGAGAAGGTCCACGCCTGCCTCGGCGCGAGCGGGGTGTTCCCGCTCGGCGGCATCCGCAGCCGCGCCGTGCGCCTGGACACCTGGCGCATGGCCGACGGCGCGCACGACTACGCCTTCGTCCACATGAGCCTGAAGGTGGGCGCCGGGCGCGACCTGGCCACCCGCAGGCAGGTCGCCGACGCGCTGTTCGAGGTGATCAAGGCGCACTTCGCCGACCTCCAGGCGCGCCGGCTGCTGGCGTTGTCCTTCGAGATGAGCGAGCTGAACGCCGAGCTCAACTACAAGCAGAACAACGTCCACGCCTTCCTCAACGGCCAGGCGGGCTGAAGCCCGCCGCGCCCCCGGCCACTCGCAGAACAAAGACAAGACCATGAGCACCGCCACCCTGCCCTCCGCCGCACAGCCCTCCGCCGACCTGCCCGCCGGCAGCGACGCCACCCACGCCCGCGTGGTCTGGCGCCTGATGCCGCTGCTGCTGATCTGCTACGTCTTCGCCCACCTGGACCGCATCAACATCGGCTTCGCCAAGCTGCAGATGAGCGCCGACCTGCACTTCAGCGACACCGTCTACGGCCTGGGCGCCGGGCTGTTCTTCGTCGCCTACGCGCTGTTCGGCGTGCCCAGCAACCTGATGCTGGAGCGCGTCGGCCCGCGCCGCTGGATCGCCTTCCTGATGGTCACCTGGGGCCTGCTGTCCACCGCCATGCTGCTGGTGCAGAGCGCGGCCGGCTTCTACAGCCTGCGCCTGCTGCTGGGGGTGGCCGAGGCCGGCTTCTTCCCCGGCATACTGGTGTACATCAACCGCTGGTTCCCGGCGCGCCGACGCGCCGGCGTCACCGCGCTGTTCGCCATCGCCGTGCCCATGGCCGGGGTGATCGGCGGGCCGCTGTCCGGCGGCATCCTCGAGGGCTTCCACGACTTCCTCGGGCTGCGCGGCTGGCAGTGGATGTTCCTCGCCGAGGGCCTGCCGGTGGTGCTGCTCGGCCTGCTGGTCTGGCGCCGCCTGCCGGAGAGCTTCGAACGCGTTGCCTGGCTCAGCGACGAGCAGAAGGCCGGCCTGCGCGCGGAGATGCAGGGCGAGGAACGACGCAAGCAGATCACCTCCCTCGCCGGCATTTTCCGCGACCGCCAGGTCTGGCTGCTGGTGGCCATCTACTTCGCGGTGATGCTGGCGGTGAACACCCTGGCGTTCTGGATGCCCAGCCTGATCCACGGCGCCGGCATCGGCTCCGACGGCCGCGTCGGCCTGCTCAGCGCCCTGCCCTACCTCGCCGGCTGCGTGTTCATGATCGCCCTGGGGCGCTCCTCCGACCGCCGCCGCGAGCGCCGCTGGCACCTCGCCGTGCCGCTGCTGCTGGCCGCCGCCGGCCTGGCCCTGACGGGCCTCGCGCCGAGCAGCGCCTGGCTGGTGCTGGCCGGGCTGGTGCTCGCCGGCATGGGCGCCAGCGCCGCGCTGCCGATGTTCTGGCAACTGCCGCCGGCCTTCCTCGCCGACCGCGCCCAGGCCGCCGGCATCGCCCTGATCAGCTCCTTCGGCAGCATCGCCGCCTTCGCCGCGCCCTACTTCATCGGCTGGATGCGCGACACCACCCACAGCTCCAGCCTGGCCCTGTACCTGTTGGCCATCCTCATCGCCCTCGGCGCCGCCCTGGTCCTGCGCACCCCGGCCGCCGTGGTCAACCCCCGCTAAAGAGATATCGCCATGCTCGACTCCAGCCTCATCCAGGAAGCCGCCGCCCGCCTCGACGCCGCCGAGCGTTCGCGCCAGCAGGTGCGGCAGTTCTCCCTCGACTACCCGGACATCGCCATCGAGGACGCCTACGCCATCCAGCGCGCCTGGGTGGCTCAAAAGATAGCCAATGGCCGCGTGCTCAAGGGCCACAAGATCGGCCTGACCTCCCGCGCCATGCAGGTCTCGTCGAACATCACCGAGCCGGACTACGGCGCCCTGCTGGACGACATGTTCTTCGACGAAGGCAGCGACATCCCCTTCGAGCGCTTCATCGTGCCGCGGGTGGAAGTGGAGCTGGCGTTTATCCTCGGCAAGCCGCTGAAGGGGCCGAACGTCACCCTGTTCGACGTGCTGGAGGCCACCGAGTGGGTGATCCCGGCGCTGGAGATCATCGACGCGCGCATCCAGCAGGTGGACCCGCAGACGAAGGTCACCCGCAAGGTCTTCGACACCATCTCCGACAACGCCGCCAACGCCGGCGTGGTCATGGGCGGCCGCGCGGTGCGGCCGACCGAGATCGACCTGCGCCGCGTGCCGGCGATCCTCTACCGCAACGGCGTGATCGAGGAATCCGGCGTCTCCGCCGCGGTGCTCAACCACCCGGCCAAGGGCGTGGCCTGGCTGGCCAACAAGCTGGCCCCCTACGACGTCACCCTGGAACCCGGCCAGGTGATCCTCGGCGGCTCCTTCACCCGCCCGGTGGCGGCGGCGCCCGGCGATACCTTCCACGTCGATTACGATCAGCTCGGCAGCATCTCTTGCCGGTTTGGATGAGTTTGAGTTTGAGCTGGAAGCTGGAAGCCTGAAGCTGGAAGTCAGAGCGACTCCGGCTTCTAGCTTCTAGCTTCTAGCTTCTAGCTTCCAGCTTCCAGCTTCAGCCTTCCACCAAGGACCTCCCATGCCCCCCCCCTTCAATACGTTCAAACAACGCCTGCAATCCGACGAAGCCCAGATCGGCCTCTGGCTCGGCCTGGCCGATCCCTACTGCGCCGAGCTGGCGGCCAACGCCGGCTTCGACTGGCTGCTGATCGACGGCGAGCACGCGCCCAACGACCTGCGCAGCCTGCTCGGCCAGCTGCAGGCGGTGGCGCCCTATCCGGTGCAGCCGATCATCCGCCCGGTGCTCGGCGATACGGCGCTGATCAAGCAACTGCTCGACATAGGCGCGCAGACGCTGCTGGTGCCCATGGTGGATTCCGCCGAGCAGGCCCGTGAGCTGGTGCGCGCCATGCGCTACCCGCCGTTCGGCGTGCGCGGCGTGGGCAGCGCCCTGGCCCGCGCCTCGCGCTGGAACAGCATCCCCGGCTACCTCGACGAAGCCGATGCGCAGATGTGCCTGCTGGTGCAGGTGGAAAACCTCGAAGGCCTGGCCAACCTCGACGCCATCGCCGCGGTGGACGGCGTCGACGGCGTGTTCATCGGCCCGGCCGACCTCAGCGCGGCCATGGGCCAGCGCGGCAACCCCGGGCACCCGGAAGTGCAGGCCGCCATCGAAGACGCCATCGCCCGCATCCAGCGCGCCGGCAAGGCCGCCGGCATCCTCAGCGCCGATGAGAAGCTGGCCCGGCGCTACCTGGAGCTGGGCGCGAAGTTCGTCGCCGTGGGCGTGGACACCAGCCTGCTGATGCGCTCGCTGCGCGAACTGGCCGGCAAGTTCAAGGGCAGCGCCCAGCCCCAGGCCACGTCCGCCCCCTCGGTGTACTGAAGCCCCCGCCGCCCGCCAGGCCCGCGCGGGAAGGCGCGGCTGGCGGGCGGCGCCCAGGCAAGGATTTTCCTGGCCCTTGCAAAGCCCCGCCCCCTTTCGGTCATGATCCGCCCCCCACCTTCCCACTCGGAGTCCCCTCGATGACCGCACTCGTCCGCCAGCAGGCACACCTCACCCTCAACCTCGCCCAGCAGGCGCTGCAGGCCGCGCTCGCGCGCGCCGAGGAACTGGGCCTGCGGCTCAGCATCGCGCTGGTCGACGCCAGCGGCCTGCCGGTGCTCACCGCGCACATGGACGGCGCCGCGCAGCCGTGCCGCGAAATCGCCCTGAAGAAAGCCGGCACCGCCGCCGCCTTCGACAAACCCACCGGCGACTGGCAGGCCTACCTGGAACAGAGCGCGCCCACCGTGCGCCAGGGCCTGCCGCTGCAGACCGGGCTGGTGCTGTTCGGCGGCGGCGAGCCGCTGCGCCTGGGTGAGGCGGTCATCGGCGCGGTCGGCGTCTCCGGCGCCTCCGAGGCGCAGGACATGCTCTGCGCCCGCGCCGCCGTCGAGCGCGTGGAGCAACTGCTGGCCGGCTGAGCCGCCGCTGTCAGTCCCGGACAAGTGACCGGGCAGCCAGGGTCAAGACAGGAATGGGCGCCGCGGCCCCTAATAGGGCCATCCGCGCGGCAGCGGCCGCGCCCTTTTCCCTCCGGTTCCAGGCTGCAGTCATGATCAACATCGAGACCCCCACCTACTACACCGCGACCAAGAAATACGACCTGTCCTTCCCCTCCCTGGAGGCGGACCTGGAGGCCGACGTCGTCGTGATCGGCGGCGGCTTCTCCGGCATCAACACCGCCCTGGAGCTGGCCGAGAAGGGCATCGCCAACATCGTCGTGCTGGAGGCGCGCTACCTCGGCTTCGGCGGCACCGGGCGCAACGGCGGGCAGATCATGGCCGGCATCGGCCACGACCTGGAGAAGATCAGGAAGGACGTCGGCGAGGACGGCCTGCGGCAGATCTTCGAGATCAGCGACCTGGGCGCCGACATCATCAAGGGCCGCATCCAGAAGTACGGCATCGACGCCGACTTCTGCCACGGCTACGGCTACATGGGCTTCAACGCCCGCCAGGCGAAGACCCTGCGGGCCTGGGAGAAGGAGTTCAAGTCGCTGAACTCCACCCACGAGATCCGCTACCTGGACGGCTCCGAAGTGCGCCAGATCATCGGCTCCGACGCCTACTCCAGCGCCCTGCTGCACATGGGCGGCGGCCACGTGCACTCGCTCAACCTGCTGCTCGGCGAGGCCAAGGCCCTGGCCAGCCACGGGGTGAAGATCTTCGAATACAGCCCGGCGCTGGACGTGACCTACGGCGAGCGCATCACCGTGCGCACCGCCAAGGGCTCGGTGAAGGCCGGCAAGCTGCTCTGGGCCTGCGACAGCTTCCTCAACAAGCTGGAACCGGAGCTGCACAAGAGCACCATCAACACCTACGCCTTCCAGATGATGACCGAGCCGCTGTCGGACGAACTCATCCAGCGCATCAGCCCGATCCGCGGCGCCTACAGCGACATCCGCCCGGTCATCGACTACTACCGCGTGACCCGCGAGAACCGCCTGCTGTTCGGCGCCGCCACGCCCTTCATCGAGCACATCCCACGCGACCTCAAGGCCTGGAACCGGGCGCTGATGCTGAAGATCTTCCCCTACCTGGAAAACGTGAAGATCGACCTGGCCTGGGGCGGCCCCATGGCCTGCAGCCCCAACCTGTTCCCGCAGATCGGCGCCCTGCCCGGCCGCCCCAACGCCTTCTTCGTGCAGGGCTACTCCGGCTTCGGCGTCACCCCCAGCCACATCATCTGCAAGGTGCTGGCCGAGGGCATGAGCGAAGGCTCCGCGCGCTACGACCTGATCAGCTCGGTGCGGCGCATCCGCGTCCACGGCAAGGACCAGTTCCGCCCGCTGCTGCTCAGCGCCGGCAAGACCTGGCACCAGGTGTCCGGCTACTGGTCCGGGCGCCGCTGAACCCTCTTTCCTTCACTTGCACAGGAGCAAGCACATGGCACTCACCCCCATCAGGCAAGGCATCACCCTCGACCAACTGGACGCCTGGGGCACGGTGGCCGACCTCGGCTCGGAAATCCTCGAAGGCGAGGTCCGCGCCTTCGGCAAGATGACCGCCGGCGCCCCCACCGACCCGGTCAGCGCCGCCTACTTCGGCACCACCGGCGGCAAGTTCCGCATGACCTATCCCTTCAACGAACAGGCCACTGTGGTCAGCGGCGAGGTGCGGCTGACCGACGAAGCCACCGGGCAGAGCCAGCTGTACAAGGCTGGGGACAGCTGGTTCGTGACCAAGGGCACGCAGGTGCTTTGGGAGGTGTTGGGGGAGGGGTTTGTGAAGCATTACTACGCGGTGGTTTGAGGGCTGGTTCGGGAGCCTGAAGAGCCCCTCTCCCTAACCCTCTCCCTGAAGGGAGAGGGGACCGTTCGGTGAGTGTGGATATTTTCGGCGTCAGCTGGAAATGAAGGTTCAGGTTGAAACCATTCCTATCCGCCGGCACGGACAAGCTCCCTCTCCCTTCAGGGAGAGGGCTGGGGAGAGGGTGCTCTGGCTTTTCGTAGGAGCGAGCTTGCTCGCGAATGGATGTTCGCCAGAAATTCCTCTGCATCGTTTGAGTCCGCCCCCTCTCCCTAACCCTCTCCCTGAAGGGAGAGGGGACCGTTCGGAGTGCGCTGATGTTTCGACGTTAGCCGGCTTGTACCGAGCCCCCGGCTAACACCAAATCCTTTCTCGGCACGGACAAGCCCCCTCTCCCTTCAGGGCGGGGCGCGCAGTCGAGGGCTGGGGAGAGGGAACCGCGCTAACCTGAAACACCTCCCCCCACCCCCACGCAGGACCCAGCCCATGCCCACCCCCGAACACATCGGCCAACGCTGCCTGCACAGCTTCCACCAACTGGTCCCCGCCACCCGCGCCGCCTTCTACCGCATCGACGCCGACCTGCAGGCCTGCGACTTCCAGCTGCTAGGCATGGGCCGGCAGATGCACGCCGACTACCTCGACCACTACCACCGCCTCGACCCGCTGCGGCCCGGCGCCTGCCTGGCCACCGGCCTGCCGGTGGTGCCGCTGGCCGTGGGCATGGCGCAGCAGCCCGGCGACCAGCGCGAGCGCTACCACGGCTTCCTGCGCCGGCACGGGGTGATCGACGTGGTGGAAGTCATCGCCGCCGACCGCGGCCGACCGCTGGCCGGGCTTTCCCTGCTGCGGCGCGTTGGCGAAGCGCCCTTCTCCAGCGACGAACTCGACCGCCTGCGGGCCTTGCAGGGGCTGCTGGAGCTGGCCGCCCAGGCCCTGCCCCGCAGCCACGACGCCCTCGCCCAACTCACCCCGCGCGAACGCGAGATCGCCCTGCTGCTGCGCGACGGCGCCAGCAACAAGGACCTGGCGCGCCAGCTCGGCCTGGGCCTGGCCACGGTGAAGACGCATCTTATCCACCTGTTCCGCAAGGCCGGCGTGGCCAGCCGCACCGAGCTGCTGGCGCGGCTGTTCCTGGATCAACCATCCGGTTGATGTTCCCCGCGCGCCCCGCCGCGCAGCATGGGGGCTCCACCAACACAGGAGTCCCACCCATGACCGCTTCTTCCGACTGGATCACCGTCGGCGCCCTCGCCGAGGGTTTCGCCCCCGAGGCCTTCATCCTGCCGCGCCTGGCCGACCTCGCCGGGCAGCGCCTGGAACTGCACTTCGCCAACGGCTGGCGCATCGAGCACCGGTTCGACGCCGAGACCACCCGCTGGCGCGCCGCCGACGGCCACTCCGCGGGCGAGGCGGCCTACCGCGCCACCTCGGTGCGCCCCGGCATCGTGCTGGTCGACTTCATCAAGCGCGAGGACGGCCAGGCCTGGTCGGTCAGCCTGGTGCTGGACCGCCACAGCCAATCCTTCACCGCCGTGCTGGGCCAGCTGCCCGGCGCCGCCGAGACCGGCGAAGGCCTCTACGCCCGCGCCCTGGCCGGCAAGGACCTGACCGGCGTGCAGGTGCAGATCCTCCACGGCAGCCTCGACCGCCCCTGGCAGGAAGGCGCCTGCCCGCACGCGCCGAGCAGCGAACTGGTGGGCCTGCGCAACCGCTACCGCTACAGCCCCACCGAGGTCTACGAACACATCTACCTGAACGACGGCTTCTACACCTGGCAGTGCCTGGCCGGCGTCGAGGCCGGGCTGTGCGACACCGACCGCTGCCACTACTACAAGGTCGCCGAGCAGCTGTACCTGTTCGTCTGGCGCGAGAAGATCGTCCCCACCCTCGGCCTGGTGATGATCGACCTGCAGCAGCACCGCAGCGACGGCAAGATCTTCGGCTACGCCGGCAGCGGCTTCGACGAGCTGTCCAACTTCCCGGTCGCCTCCTACTGCGACGAACTCAACCGCACGGTGTACCCATGAGCGGCCGCGTCGTCGTCATCACCGGCGCCGGCACCGGCATAGGCGCGGCCTGCGCGCGGCGCTTCGCCGAAGCGGGCGACAAGGTGGTGCTGATCGGCCGCCGCCGCGAGGCCCTGGAGCAGGTCGCCGCCCAGTGCGGCGGCCTGGTGCTGGCCGGCGACGCCGCCGACGGCGAAACCTGGCAGGGCTTCATCCAGCGCATCGAGGCGGCCTTCGGCGGCATCGACGTGCTCGTCGCCTGCGCCGGCGGCCACGGCCTGGGCGCGGCCGGCGAGACCAGCGACCAGGCCTGGCGCGACGCCCTGCGCGGCAACCTCGACAGCGCCTTCGCCAGCGCCCGCGCCTGCCTGCCATCGCTGCTGGCGCGGCGCGGCAACATGGTGCTGGTGGGCTCCATCGCCTCCCTGGTGGCCGGGCCCGGCGTGTGCGGCTACACCGTCGCCAAGCACGCGCTGCTCGGGCTGATGCGCTCCCTGGCGCGGGACTATGGCCCGCGCGGCGTGCGCGTCAACGCCCTGTGCCCCGGCTGGGTGCGCACGCCCATGGCCGATGCCGAGATGCAGCCGCTGATGCAGCACCATGGCGAAAGCCTGGACGCCGCCTACGCGCGGGTCACCGCCGAGGTGCCGCTGCGCCGCCCGGCCACGGCGGACGAGATCGCCGGGCTGTGCCAGTTCCTCGCCAGCGAGGCGGCGGCCATCGTCACCGGCGCCTGCCTGGTGGCCGACGGCGGCGCCAGCGTGGTGGACCTGCCCACCCTCGCCTTCGAACGAATAATGGAGAACGAGCCATGACGCGCTTCGACTTCAGCGGCCGGCGCGTGCTGGTCACCGGCGCGGCCCAGGGCATCGGCCGCCGCATCGCCGAGGGCTTCGCCACAGCCGGCGCCTCGCTGCTGCTGCTCGACCGCCAGGAGCAGGCCGTCGCAGCCCTGGCCAGCGAACTGCGCAATCAAGGCCGCGAGGCCCGGGCGCTGGCCGTGGACCTGGCCGATCCACCGGCCATCGCCACCGCCCTCGCCGGGCTCGATGGCCTGGACGTGCTGGTGCACAACGCCGCCTACTTCCCGCTGACCGATTTCGCCGCCATCACCCCGCAGCTGCTGCAACGCACCCTGGCGGTGAACCTGGGCGCGCTGTTCTGGCTGACCCAGGCCGCCCTGCCGCTGTTCGCCGCGCGCGGCGGCGGCTGCGTGCTGGCCACCTCCTCGGTCACCGGCAACCGGGTGGCCTACCCGGGGCTGAGCCACTACGCGGCGTCCAAGGCCGGGGTCAACGGCTTCATCCGCAACGCCGCGCTGGAACTGGCGCCACGCAACATCCGCGTCAACGGCGTGGAACCGGGGATGATCCACACCCCGGCCATGGCCAACCTGGGCGACGCGGCACTGGAAGCGCGCATCGCCGCCGGCATTCCCCTGGGCCGCCTCGGCCAGCCGGCGGACATCGCCAACGCCATGCTCTTCCTCGCCTCCGACGCCGCCGCCTACATCACCGGCCAGACGCTGGTGGTGGACGGCGGCGCCACCCTCCCGGAAAGCAGTGCCGCGCTGGCCTGAACCACCCGCCCATCCTGCATTTGCAGGATGGTGCGCGCGCGCCGCGATGCGGATACTCAGCCCCAGGCCCTGCCCTGTCGTCCCGACACCCGGCCGCTCACTGATGACTGACAACAACAACTAAAGTCGCAGCAGGGGAACCCCATGAGCAGCACCCTCGACCTGTCCTTCGGCGCCCAGCGCTTCAGCGAATTCAACGCCCTGGTCCTGGACCTCCAGCGCCTGGCCCAGGAATGCGCGCTGCCCGGCTTCCACGCCGCCGCCATGGGCCGCCTGCAGCAGTTGCTTGACTTCGATATGGCCTGGTGGGGCCGCGCGGCCCTGGTCGACGGCCTGCCGCTGGAACACAGCAGCCACCTCTACCGGCTGCCGGACAGCTACCTGGAGGACTGGCAGGCAATCCGCCACCAGGACATCACCGTCAAGCGCGTCTACGCCACGCCCGGCCACGCGGTGCGCATCGACACCCACGCCGCCGACTGCACCCCCGGCCTGCGCTGGCTGGCCGAGCGCCACGGCTTCGGCGAGTTCCTCTGCATCATCCACATCGACCCGCGCACCCAGCTCAGCCTGCACCTGAGCCTGTACCGCCGCGCCGGCGCGCGCCCCTTCGACGCCAGCGAGCGCTTCCTGGTGGACCAGATGATGCCGCACCTGGTGGCCGCCGAAGGGGCCAACCAGATCCGCGCCCTGGTGGCACTGCGCGAGCGCCTGGACGCGCCCAACCCGCTGGCCCTGGCGGTGTGCGACCGGCATGGCCTGCTGCACTATGCCGAGCGCGGCTTCGTCGAGCTGCTGCTGCGCGAATGGCCGCGCTGGACCGGCCCGCGCCTGCCGGCGGAAGTCGACCCGGCCACCGGCTACAGCGGCCAGCACCTGCAACTGCAGGCCACCGCCGTGCACGACCTGCTGCTGCTCAGCGCCCGCCTGTGCCCGGCCATGGCCCGCCTGAGCACCCGCGAGGCCGAGGTGGCGCAGCGCTTCGGCCTGGGCAGCACCTACAAGGAAATCGCCCGCGACCTGGGCCTGGCGCCGAACACCGTGCGCCACCACATCCGCAGCATCTACAGCAAGCTCGGCGTCAACGGCAAGGCCGGCATCGCCCAGCTGCTGCACCACCCGCCCGGTTGATAGCCGGCCGCATTTCCCCCAACGCCTCCACATCCCGACGCCGCGTCCGCGCGCGGCGCCAGGGGAGGCTTTCGCCCGCCTCACCGACAGAAGAAGAAAACCACCATGAAGCTGCACCGAAGCCTTTCGCTCTGCGCCCTTGGCGCGCTGTACCTCGGCCCGGCCCAGGCCGCCGACCTCAACGCCCGCGACTTCTTTTCCGCCCCCGTGGGCACCAGCCTGGGGGTGACCTACCTGCCGCTGACGCGCTCCGACGACTACCACGGCGCGGCGGACAGCAGCGGCAAGGCCGACCTCAAGGTGAATGCCCTGGCCTACCGCCAGTTGTGGTTCAGCGACATCTGCGGGCGCCTGTGCACGCCGCAGTTCATCGTGCCCTACGCCGACATCGAGGCGCGCGGCCCCGGCGCCGCCGAGCGCAGCCGCGAGCGCGGGGTGGGCGACCCACAGGTGGGCGGCACGCTGTTCTTCATCGACGAGCCGCAGACGCGCACCTACAGCGGCCTGCTGGCCCTGGTCAGCCTGCCGTTGGGCGAATACCACGCCAAGGACCCGGGCGTGTCGCCCGGCGCCAACCGCTGGGCCCTGCACCTGAACTACAACTACACCCGCGGCGTGGGCGAGAACTGGGTGCTGGAAGCCAACCTGGAAGCCCAGCTCTACGGCAACAACGACGACTACCTCGGCGCCACCCTCGAACAGAAGCCGCTGTACCGCCTGCAGGCCTTCGCCTCCTACGACTTCACCCCCGCCACCTATGCCGCGCTGCGCCTGATCGCCGCCGACGGCGGCGCCCTGCGCCTGGGCGGCCACGACATCGACGACAGCCACCAGCGCTACACCCAGGCCGGTTTCGAGGTCGGCCACTGGCTGGACAAGCGCAACCAGGTGCTGCTCGGCCTCACCCGCAATGTCTCCACCGCCAACGCGTATGCCCAGGACAACCTGCTGCTGCGCTTCGTCCATGCCTTCTGAGGTCGCCGCCATGACTGTTCCGCGTACTCCCTCGCCGGCCCTGCTGGCGGCCGTGGTGCTGTTCGCCGCCATCACTCCCGCGGTGCTGCTCACCGCCCCGGCCATCGCCAGCCAGCTGGCCGCCCAGCTGCACCTGGAGCCGGCGCGCATCGGCGACCTGTTCGCCGTCGAGCTGGGCGCCATGAGCCTGGCCACCCTGCCCTCGCTGTTCTGGCTCAGGCGCGTGGACTGGCGCCTGGCCGGGTTGTTGGCGGCGCTGGGCTTCATCCTCGCCAACCTGGCCTCGGCGAACGCCGGCGGCTACCAGGCGCTGCTCGTGCTGCGCGCCCTCAGCGCCTTCTGCGGCGGCTCGCTGATGATCCTCTGCCTGTCCTGCGCTGCCGGCATGCCCAACCCCAGCCGCGCCTACGGCATCTGGGTGCTGGGCCAACTGGTGCTCGGGGCCGTCGGCCTGGCCGTGCTGCCGCGCCTGTACCAGGCCTACGGCCTGGGCGCTGGCTACCTGGCCCTGGCCGCGCTGATGCTACTGGCGCTGCCGCTGGCGCGCGCCTTGCCGAGCGGCGCCATGGCCGCCACCGGCCCGCGCAGGACCGTCGAGGCGCCGCGCTGGAAGATCGCCGCCGCCATCCTCGGCCTGCTGGGTTTCTACGTCGCCCTCAGCGCGGTCTGGACCTTCGTCGGCGCCATCGGCGAGCGCGCCGGGCTGGCCGCCACCCTGGGTGGCGAGGTGCTGGCCGTGGCTACCCTGGCCGGCATCGCCGGCGCCACCTGCGCCAGCCTGGCGGGCGAGCGCTGGCGCCGCGAGGGCCAGCTGGCCGCCGGTTTCGCGCTGATGGCCCTGGCCATCCTCCTGCTGCTCGGCACCCCGGGCCTGGCGCGCTTCGCCCTGGCCGCCCTGCTGTTCAAGTTCACCTGGACCTACGCCCTGCCCTTCATCCTCGCCTGCCTCGCCGAGCTGGACGCCAGCGGCCGGCTGATGAGCCTGAGCAACCTGGTGATAGGCGCCGGCCTGGCCCTGGGCCCGGCCCTCGGCGGGCGGCTGATCGGCGCCGACGGCGGCTTCCACGGCCTGCTGCTGGGCGCCGCCGCGCTCACCGCGCTGTCCCTGCCACTGATCCTCGGCAGCCGCCCGCGCGCGGCGGCCGCCACTGCGCAACCCCTGTGAATCCCTGTGAACACCTATGAATGGAGCCTTCCATGACCCGACGCACCGCATTCTTCTTCGATGAGCTGAGCCTCTGGCACAGCGCCAGCCAGCACGCCCTGTTCCTGCCCGTGGGCGGCTGGGTGCAGCCGCCGGCCGGCGGCGGCCATGCCGAATCGCCGGAAAGCAAACGGCGCCTGAAGAACCTGATGGACGTTTCCGGCCTCACCCGCCAGTTGGACCTGCGCAGCGCCGAGCCGGCCAGCGAGCAGGACCTGCTGCGCGTCCACCCGGAGCACTACCTGCAGCGCTTCAAGGCCCTGAGCGACGCCGGCGGCGGCGAGCTGGGCGACCACGCGCCCATCGGCCCGGGCAGCTACGAGATCGCCAGGCTCTCCGCCGGCCTGGCCATGGCCGCGGTGGACTGCGTGCTGCGCAGCGAGGCGGACAACGCCTACTCGCTGTCGCGCCCGCCGGGCCACCACTGCCTGGCCGACCAGGCCATGGGCTTCTGCATGCTGGCCAACATCCCCATCGCCATCGAGGCGGCCAGGGCGCGGCACGGCATCGAGCGGGTCGCGGTGGTGGACTGGGACGTGCACCACGGCAACGGCACCCAGGCCATCTACGAGGAGCGCGGCGACGTGCTGAGCGTCTCGCTGCACCAGGAGAACTGCTTCCCGCCGGGCTACGGCGGCGCCGCCGACCGCGGCCGCGGCGCCGGCCTGGGCGCCAACCTGAACGTCCCGCTGCCCGCCGGCAGCGGCCACGACGCCTACCTGCAGGCGCTGGACGAGATCGTCCTGCCGGCCCTGCGGCGTTTCCGCCCGCAACTGATCATCGTCGCCTGCGGCTACGACGCCAACGCCGTGGACCCGCTGGCGCGCATGCTGCTGCACAGCGGCTCGTTCCGCGCCATGACCGCGCGCCTGCGCGAAGCCGCCGAGCAGCTCTGCGACGGGCGCCTGGTGCTGGTCCACGAGGGCGGCTACGCCGAAGCCTACGTACCCTTCTGCGGCCTGGCGGTGCTGGAGGAACTGAGCGGTATCCGCACCGCGGTGGAAGACCCGCTGCTGGAATTCCTCGGCCTGCAGCAACCGGGCAGCGAGGTGGCGGCCTTCCTCCACCAGCGCGTGCGGGACCTGGCGCGGCAACTGGCGGCCTGAGCCATCGGCGGCCGGCGCACCCGCGGCGGCCGCCGATCCGTTTGTCCAGGCGTGGAAGAAAGCCCGGCGAACCCGTGGTCCAATCCAGGAGAAGGCCGGGCATCCGTGCCGGCCGACGAAGAACTGGAGGCCACGCCATGAGCACCCTGACCATCGAAGGTTGGTACAAGCCCGACCCCGACGCCAAGTCCATGCCCATCGAGGACATCCACTTCTACCTCAGCGGCACCGACCGCCGGCACCTGGAAGACGCCGAGGAAGAACTGCAGCGCACCCACGAGCGCGAGGCCTGGGTGGACGTCGACATGAGCACCCTGGAACTGGACCTGCCCGAGGGCTACGGCCCGCTGTCCGACTGCCGGATGCGCGTCTACCTGGACCAGGAGGAACGCGGCCACTTCCACCTGGTGGGCCACCGCGCCAGCGACGGCAGCCTGATCTACAGCAACGCCGTGCTCATCGACCAGCTGCTCTGACTCAGGCCACGCTCAGGGCGCTGGCGCGGTAGTCCTTGGGCGAGCGCTCGAAGTGCTTCTTGAAGGCGCGGCTGAAGTGCGCCGAGTCGGTGAAGCCCCATTTGTAGGCGATGGTGGTGATCGACTCGCCGCGCAGGATGGGGT
The DNA here is from genome assembly GCF_022760135.1 of Pseudomonas sp. M1. Taxonomy (NCBI): domain Bacteria; kingdom Pseudomonadati; phylum Pseudomonadota; class Gammaproteobacteria; order Pseudomonadales; family Pseudomonadaceae; genus Pseudomonas; species Pseudomonas sp. M1. The sequence continues at coordinate 2,041,342 of NZ_CP094343.1, read as the reverse complement.
TGGCCAGGTCGTCGGCGCTGCGCTGCAGGCGCGCGCGCTGGATGTAGCGGCAGACGCTGTCGCCCTGCTCCTCGAACAGCCGGTACAGATGGCGCACCGAGATGTTCAGGCGCTGCGCCAGGCCCTGGGGGTTCAGGCCCGGCTGGGTGAGGGATTCGTCGATGACCTTCTGCACGTAGCTGCGCAGGTTGCCGCCCTGCAGCGCCTCGCTGCCGGGCGTCTCACCGTGGGCGCCGAGGGCCGTGGGCAGGAGCGCGATGAAGGCGTTCTCCAGGGCCTCGCTTTCGGCGCCGGCGGGGTTCGAGCCGGACTCGCGGCACAGCTGGTCCACCAGCAGGTGCAACATGCGCCCGCTGGCGCAGGCGGCGGAGACCTTGCCGAACTTGCTGCGCCCGGGCAGCACCTTGTCCAGCGCCGCGCGCGGCAGGTGCAGGGAGGCGTGCTCGATGAGGCCGAAGGGGGTGATCTCGCAGCTGCCCACCGAATCCATCAGCAGCAGCTCGCCGGGGGCCAGCTGGATGTCCACGCCGTTCTGGCTGACCTGGGAGAAGCCGCTGCGCTGGCTGATCAGGAAGCAGTGGCGGTCGTCGTCCTGGTCCGCATTGAGGCGCTTGCGGGCGATTAGCCCGGCATTGGTGCGCAGGTGCGCCATGGTCAGGCCGGAGTGCGATTGCGCGTGGATCTCGCCGATGAACAGCGAACGACTGAAGGCCAGCTGCGTCTCGAACTGACCGCAGATCGAGCGCAGCGCCGCGCTCCAGCCTTCCAGCCCGACCTGGGCGGCATGATGGGCTTGCATACGCACCTCCGTGGGGTGGCGTTGTTGTTGTCGCGAAACAGTTAACATGTTATCGAAATGCCCGCAACGGATTTCTGACAGCCGTTTCCTATGCAGCTGGCATGCCAGTGGGCGTGGATAACCTGTAAATGAAAGCAGCGCGGCAAGCCGCGCTCAGAGTTCGCCGAGCAGGCGCCCCAGGTGGAACAGCGCGCGCAGCAGGTGATCGCGCTGTTCGCGCTCCAGGCGCAGGTAGCGGCGGAAGCTAGGCAGGCGATTGACCACCTCGCTGGCGGCCATATGTTCCAGGCGGATGCGCCAGCGCCCGACGCCGAATTCCAGCTCCAGGCGCTTGAAGTCCAGCGGCGGCAGCGCCCGTTGCAGGTGCTCGTCGGCCGCCAGGCGCTCGGCCAGGCGCGCGCCCAGGGCCGGGTCGCCGGAACGCTGGCGGCATTCCACGCCCTGGCGCCGCAGCACACCCTGGTGGCGCAGCTCGAAGCGCGCCTCGCCGGCGTGCGCCGCCGGCCCTTCGACGACGAACTCGGTGAGCACCAGGTGCATGAGGAACTGCGCCTGGGGCCGCTCGCGCAGCTCGAAGACCAACCCGCCGTCCACCGTGCTGAAGCGCCCGGCGCCGGGCTCCAGGGCTTCGAAGGCCAGGCCGCCGAGGTTGCGCCGGGCCTGCTCCAGGGTCACCCCCGGGCGGTAGCCCAAGGGCGGCCGGCGCAGCCAGTCAGACAGCCTTGGAAGCATGGCCGTAGAACTCGCTGGAATGGATGCCGGGCTCGGCGCGGAACTCCTTCTCCAGCACCTCTTCCACCGGCACCGGGCGGAACGGGTTGACCTTCTGCACCAGCAGGGTCCAGACCAGCGCGTAGGCGGCGGTGAGGCCGAGCATCACGGCGAAGGGCACGTAGATGTCGGCGGGGTTCATGCCCGGCGGGGTGATGTACCACATGCCGATGAGGATGCCGACGCTGGAGACGACCTGCGGCAGCGGGAACAGCGGCGAGCGATAGGCCCGCGGCAGGTCCGGGCGGCGGATGCGCAGCAGCACCACGGAGAGGGTCACCAGCAGGTAGGCGGTGCTCCAGGCGCAGACCGCGGCCAGCACCAGGTTCATGATGTGGTCGGTGTTGCCGCGCAGCCACAGGGCGTGCAGGCAGGGGATCAGCACCGCCACCAGGATGCACAGCACCGGCGTCTTGAAGCGCGGCTGCAGGTAGGCGAAGCACCTGGGCAGCGCGCCGTCCACGGCCATGCCGTACATGATGCGCGGCACGCCGGCCATCAGGGTGTTGATGGTGGCGGCGCCGGCGAACAGGAAGCCCACGCCCAGCCACAGCGGGCCGACCTGGCCCATCACCTGCTCGGCGAAGCGCGGGATGGCCATGGGCGTGTCCAGCAGGTGCACGCCGGCGGCCGGGTCGAGCAGCACGTTCTCCACCTGGCGCTTCATCGCCGCGCCGTAGATGAACATGCACGAGGCCACGCCGAACAGGCCCAGGGCCATGGCCCGCGGCATCACCTTGGCGGAGTTGCGCAGGTCCGGCGCCAGCGGGGTGACGAACTCGCAGCCGACGAACATGAACATGGCCATGCCCACCAGCGAGAGGATGGTCTGCAGGTCGGTGCCCACCAGCGAGGCGCCGAACCAGCCGTCCAGCTGCACCGCCGGGGCGGCCAGCAGGCCGAGCACGCCGAACACCATCAGGGTGCTCCACATGCCGAAGGTCAGCACCACCTCGGCGCGGCCGAAGGCGTTGACGCCGAACACGTTGAGGATGCCGAACACCACCACGAAGCCCACGCCCAGCAGCCAGGAGCCGCCGGCGGACTCGGCCAGGGTGTTGAGGTGCTCGAAGTTCACCAGCGCCATCACCCCGGAAAGGATGGTCTCGGCGGTGCCGGCGAAGACGTGGACGATCAGGTAGGCGGCGATGGTCCCGGTGATGGCGAAGAAGCGCCCCATGCCGCAGGAGATGTAGTCGTACACCGAGCCGCTGGTGGGCAGGATCGAGGCCGCCTCGGCGAAGGTGGTGGACTGCGCCAGCATCATCAGCACGGCGATCACCATGGCCGCGGCGAAGGCGCTGCCGCCGATGCCGAAGCCCATGGTGGCGGTGAGGATGACCGGGCTGGCCATGATCAGGCCGATGGTGCTGGCCAGGGCGGTGGGAAAACCGACAGTGCCGCGCTTGAGGTGCGCGTCGAGCTGCTGCTGGATGGACATGGTGGTGGGCCTCTAAGCAGATGTTCTGGTTTGTTGTGGCTTAGGCAGGGGCGGCACGATGGGGCCTGGCCGACACTCTGCGCCCGGCGCCTGCTGGCGTCTTGCCCAGGCTTGCCGGCGGACTTGTCCATGGCTGCCAGGGCGGCAGCCGCGGTCATGCCCGCCTGGCAGGCTCGGACAAGCCGCCGGCGCGCGCCGCGGCTAGCCTGGGCCATCGACCATCGCAGCCCAGGAGTTGCCCATGTCCAGCCCGCTGATCCCGATCCTCCCGGAGGTGCAGGCCTATCTCGCCCGCGCCCACGCCTCCTTCATCGACGGCGAACAATGCGCGCCGCGCGGCGACGCCCGCCGCACCCTGCGCAACCCTGCCGACGACAGCCCCCTGGCCGAGGTGCGCCTGGCCGACCTGGAGCAGGTCGACGCCTGCGTGCAGTCGGCCCACCGCGCCTTCCGCTCCGGCATCTGGAGCGGCCTGGCGCCGAGCGAGCGGGAACGCCTGCTGCTGCGCTTCGCCGAACTGGTGGAGCGCCACACCGAGGAACTGGCGCAGCTGGAAAGCCTGGAACAGGGCAAGTCGATCCACATCGCCCGGGCCATTGAGGTCGGCGCCTCCCTCGGCTACATGCGCTACATGGCCGGCTGGGCCACCAAGATCGAGGGGCAGACACTGGACGTGTCCATCCCGATGCCGGCCGGCGCGCGCTTTTCCGCCTACACCCGGCGCGAACCGGTGGGCGTGGTGGCCGGCATAGTGCCGTGGAACTTCCCGCTGATGATCGCCCTGTGGAAGGTCATGCCGGCCCTGGCCTGCGGCTGCGCCATCGTCATCAAGCCGGCCGACGAGACGCCGCTGACCGCCCTGCGCGTGGCCGAGCTGGCCATCGAGGCGGGCATCCCCGCCGGCGTCTTCAACGTCCTGCTCGGCGGCGCCGAAGCCGGCGCGGCGCTGGTGGCGCACCCGCTGCTGAACAAGGTGTCCTTCACCGGCTCCACCGCGGTGGGCAAGCTGGTGGGCGGCGCGGCCCTGCAGAACATGACGCGCTTCACCCTCGAACTGGGCGGCAAGAACCCCATGTTGGTGCTGCCCGACGCCGACCTGGACAAGGCCGTCGCCGGCGCCATCGGCGGCGGCCTGCTGAACCAGGGCCAGGTCTGCGCGGCGGCCTCACGGCTGTTCGTCCACGCCAGCCGCCACGCCGAGTTCGTCGAGCGCCTGGGCGAACAGGTGGGCAAGCTGAGCATCGGCCCGGGCCTGGACCCGCAGGCCCAGGTCAACCCGCTGGTCTCGCGCCGCCAGCAGGACAGCGTGCTGCGCCACCTGGCCCTGGCCCGGGAACAGGGCGCGCAATTCGTCTGCGGCGGAGGCCGCCCGGAGCTTCCCGGCTACTACGTCGAACCGACGGTGCTGGCCGGGGTGAACGCTGGCATGGCCTGCGCCCGCGAGGAAATCTTCGGCCCGGTGCTCTCGGTGCTGAGCTACGACGACCTCGACGCCGCCGTGGCGCAGATCAACGACAACCCCTACGGCCTGGCAGCCAGCATCTGGAGCAACGACCTGGGCCGGGTGATGGACCTGATCCCGCGGATCGAGGCGGGCACGGTGTGGGTCAACAACCACGTGCCGGTGGACCCCAACCTGCCGTTCGGCGGCTACAAGCAGTCGGGGCTGGGACGGGAGTTCGGACGGGCGGCGATCGAGGGGTTCACGGAGGGGAAGTCGGTTTGTATTGCGTATTGAGGTGAGGGGGAGTTTGCCGGGGATATTAGTGTCTTGGGTTGACTCCGTTCCCTCTCCCTAACCCTCTCCCTGAAGGGAGAGGGGACCGTTCGGTGAATGTGGATATTTCGGCGTCAGCCGGAAATGAAGGTTCAGGTTGAAACCATTCCTATCCGCCGGCACGGACAAGCCCCCTCTCCCTTCAGGGAGAGGGCTGGGGAGAGGGAGCTCTTGAACCCAACACCGATCCCCCCGGCAACCCCCATTCGCGAGCAAGCTCGCTCCTACAATGGAATGCCATACCCACCCCACACCACCCCTCATAGGAGCGCGCCCTGCGCGCGAATCGCGGGCAGGGCCCGCTCCTACAGGTGCGGGAACGCGCGGCTCAGAAACTCAACAACCACAGCGACAACCCCGGCACCAGCACCAGCAGCACGATGCGCAGCAGGTCGGAGGCGAGGAACGGCAGCACGCCCCTGGCGGTTTCCATGTAGGGCACGTCCTTCGCCAGCTTGTTGACGATGAACAGGTTCATCCCCAATGGCGGGTGGATCAGGCCGATCTCCACCACCATCAACGCCAGGATGCCGAACCAGATGGACTTCTCCCCCGCCGTCAGGTCGAAGAACTCCAGGCCCATGATCATCGGGTAGAAGATCGGGATGGTCAGCAGGATCATCGCCAGCGAGTCCATCACGCAGCCCAGCAGCAGGTAGATCAGCAGGATCACCGCCAGCACCAGCAGCGGCGCCAGGCCGCTGTCGCGGACCCAGGTGGCCAGTTCCACCGGCATCTGCGTCAGCGCCAGGCCGGAGTTGAGCAGGTCGGCGCCCAGCAGCACCAGGAAGATCATGGCGCTGGCCTCGGCGGTGCCGGTCAGGCTCTTGCCCAGGCCGTCCCAGCGCATGCCGCCGCGCAGCACCGCCAGCAGGCCGCAGGCCGCGGCGCCGATGGAGGCCGCCTCGGTGGGGTTGGCCCAGCCGCCGTAGATGCCGACGATCACCACCAGGAAGATCGCCAGGATCGGCAGGATCTGCACGAAGGCCGCCAGCCTTTCGCGGCCGCTGGCCTTGGGCGCCGGCTGGCAGGCATTGGGGTCGCGGGCGACCTGGATGCGGATCACCAGCATGTAGCCGATCACCGCGACCAGCGCCGGCAGCATGGCGGCGACGAACAGCTTGGCGATGGATTCCTGGGTCAGCACCGCGTAGATGATCAGCGGCACCGACGGCGGGATGAGGATGCCCAGGGTGCCGCCGGCCGCCACCGAGGCCGTGGCCAGGCGCCCGGAGTACTTGTGCCGCGCCAGCTCCGGCAGGGCCACCTGGCCCATGGTCGCCGCGGTGGCCAGGGACGAGCCGCAGATCGCCCCGAAGCCGGCGCAGGCGCCCACCGCCGACAGCGCCAGGCCGCCGCGCCAGTGGCCGATGAAGGCCGAGGCGCAGCGGAACAGCGCCTTCGACAGACCGCCGTGGGTGGCGAACTGGCCCATCAGCACGAACAGCGGGATCACCGCCAGGTCGTAGTTGGACAGGCGCGCGTAGGCGAGGTTGTTGAGGGTATAGAGCAAGGCACTGAGGTCGCCCTGATTGATCACCAGGAAGCACAGCGCGCCGGCCAGGAACATCGCCACGCCGACCTGCACGCGCAGCACCAGCATCGCCAGCAGGCCGGCGAACATCCACAGGCCCAGGGCCATTGCGCTCATCGTCCGGCTCCTTCTTCCAGCAGCGCCAGCAGGCTGCGGCACAGGGCGCACAGGCACAGCAGCGCCAGGCTCGGCACCACCAGCGCCAGGGGGATCCAGTGCGGCACCGCCAGCAGGGTGCTGCTGTCCTCGTGGGCGTGGGCCTCCAGCACCTGCAGGCCGGTGCGCCAGGCCAGCACCGCGGCGACCGCGGCGAACAGCAGGTGCGCCACGGCATCGAGCCCACGGCGCACGGCCAGGGGCATCCAGTTGGAGAACATCTCCACGCGGATGTGGCTGTTGCGCATCTCGCACAGCGGCAGGAAGGCGGCGATGGCCACCGCCGCGCCCATTTCCAGCAGCTCCATGTCGCCGGTGACCGGCGTCGACCACAGCTTGCGGCCGACGATGGACACCAGGGACATGCCCACCAGGGCCAGCAGCAGGGCGCCGCCAAAATAGGCGAAGCCCTGCGCCACGGATTCCAGCAGGCGCACCGGCAGGCCCTTGCCGCGAGCCGGCACGGCGCCTTCGAGGGACAGCATCTCGCTCATCGCGGCCACCCCTTACAGCTCGACGCCGGCGGCCCGGGACAGCTCGCGCAGCCGGTCGGCCAGTTGCCCGCCCGCCAGGCCCTTGCCCTCGGCGTCGGCCACCCACTCGGCGGTGACCTTGTCGCCGGCCTCACGCAGGCTCTGGTAGGCCGCCGGCTCGAAGCTGGCGACGCTGTCCCTGGCGACCATGTCGCGGGCCCGCGCCAGTTCGTTCTCCCAGGCTTCGCCGAAGCGCTGCACCAGGGCGTCGCCGCTGTTGCGGTCGAGGATCGCCTTGAGGTCGTCGGGCATGCGCTCGTAGCTGCGCGGGTTCATCAGCATGCCCAGCAGGGTGATGGAGAAGGTCGGGCGGCCTTCCGGCACGTCGGTATGGTGCTGCGTCACCTCGTCGAGCTTCAGCGCCGGGATCAGTTCCCAGCTGGCCAGGGCGCCGTCGATCACGCCCTTGGACAGCGACTCGGTGAGCTGCGCCGCCGGCATGCTCACCGGCGCCGCGCCCAGGCCGGTGGCCAGGCGGGCGCTCATGCGCGAGGAGGCGCGCAGCTTCAGGCCCTTGAAGTCTTCCAGGCTGCGCACCGCCTTGCCGGTGGTGTGCAGCTGCATGCCGCCGTCGCTGTGCAGGGCCAGCACGCGGTAGCCCTTGTAATCCTCCTGCAGGGCCTGCTGGTAGAACTGCCAGATGATCTTCGAGGCCTGCACGCCGTTGGCCGGCAGCATGAACGGCAGCTCCACCGCCTCGCTGCGCGGGAAGCGCCCGGGCGAGTAGCCGGGGGCGGTCCAGACGATGTCCACCACGCCGTTGCGCACCTGGTCCGGCAGTTGCCCCGGGGTGCCGCCGAGCTGCATGGAGGGGTAGATCTGGCACTGGATGCGCTGCTCCGACTCGCGGGCCAGGGTGTCGCACCAGGGTTGGATGACGTGCTGCTGGGCGTTGGAGCTGGCCGGGAGGAAGTGCGCGATCTTCAGCGTCACGCGCTCGGCCGCCACGGCCGGGGCCAGGCTGCCACAGGCGAGCAGCAGGGCCAGGAAGGAGGATTTCTTCATGCCGTTACCTCGGTGTTGTTCTTATCGTCGGGTGGACACCTGGTGGCGCCCGGGGGCTAGATTCAGGCACATAGTTAATATTTTAACAATACGCCCAGCGAATCAGGCGGCGGATTGCCATCCGGGCAAATGTGACAAAATGTTATGAGACGCCCCTGAAAGGCCTATGAACACCGGGATGAAGGCTTTCTCAAGCAGGCAACGGCGCGTATTCCGCGGAAAACAGCCGATCCGCAGGAGGAAAGTTCCGGGTTGTTCCGGCATATCGTTAACAAATTAATTATGTGATACAACCTCTCCCCGCTCGCTCCCGCCGAGGAGCGAAGAACAAGAACAAAACAAGAACAACAAGGGGAAGAGCATGTCCGCCACACACCTTCAGAAGCGCATTCCGTTCCGCCTCGGCCTGTTGGCCACCGGCCTGCTGCCGCTGGCCGCCCAGGCCGATTTCATCGACGACAGCAGCGGCCGCCTGGACCTGCGCAACTTCTACCAGCTGCGCGACTACCGCCAGGACAACGCCGCGCAATCCCAGGCCGGCAACTGGTCCCAGGCCTTCGTCCTGCGCCTGCAGTCGGGCTTCACCGAAGGCCCCATCGGCTTCGGCCTGGACGCCACCGGGCTGCTCGGCGTCAAGCTCGATTCCGGGCGCGGGCGCAGCGGCGACGGCACCCTGCCCTTCGGGCCCAACTCCCGCGAGCCGGTGGACGACTACAGCCACGCCGGGCTGACCGCCAAGCTGCGCTATTCGAAGACGCAGCTGAACATCGGCCTGCTGGAGCCGCAGCTGCCGGTGGTGTTCCGCGACGACGTGCGCCTGATGCCGCAGACCTTCGACGGCGCCCTGCTGACCTCCAACGAGATCGACGGGCTGACGCTCACCGCCGGCCAGCTGTGGAAGTCGCGCACCCGCGAGTCGGCGGGCAACGACGACATGTACATCATGGGCCGCAGCAAGGCCTTCGCCAGCGACGAGTTCAACCTCGCCGGCGCCAGCTACGCCTTCACCCCGAACCTGACCGCCAGCTACTTCTACGGCCAGCTCAAGGACATCTACCAGCAGCACTACTACGGCCTGGTGCACACCCTGCCGCTGGCCGAGGGCCTGTCGCTGCGCAGCGACCTGCGCTACTTCGACAGCGACGACGACGGCAAAGCCATCTCCGGCCCGGTGGACAACCGCAACCTGAGCATGATGTTCACCCTGCGCGCCGGCGCCCATGCCATCGGCGTGGCCTACCAGAAGATGATCGGCGACGACGGCTTCCCCACCCTCAACGGCTACACCCCGCCCTACTCGCACAACCTGATGACCATCCAGACCTTCACCCAGCCGGGGGAGAAGTCCTGGCAGATGCGCTACGACTACGACTTCGCCTCCCTCGGCGTTCCCGGCCTGAGCTTCATGACCCGCTACACCCGCGGCGACGACATCCGCCGCGGCGCGGGCCTGGAGGACGGCCACGAGTACGAGCGCGACAGCGACCTGGCCTACACCCTGCAGGACGGGCCGCTCAAGGGGCTGTCGCTGCGCTGGCGCAACGTGACCGCGCGCAGCAGCCATGGCGCGGACATGGACGAGAACCGCCTGATCGCCAACTACAGCATCCCCATCTGGTGAGTCTCAGGCGGCCGCCCGCCGCCGCGCGCGCGGATCGCCCGGCAGATAGACGCCGGTGACCAGGCGCCAGGCCTCGGAAGTGCGCTTGCCGGGCACCCCGTCGATCTTGACGAAGACGCCCGGGAAGCTGTTCAGCCAGGTCTGCAGTTCCTCCACCCGGCGCACCTCGGCGGCGTCCTCGGAGAGGCTCATGGAGTAGTTCACCAGCAGCGGCTGGGCAGCGCTCGGCTTGGGCTGGTCGACGAACTCCAGCAGGCCGCGCTCGGCCATGCGCCGCAGCAGCACCGCGGCGCCGCACTGCTTGGACTGGGCGCTATCGGACCAGGTGCCGTCCTGCACGTACTTGCCGCTCTGGTAGTGGTTGCAATAGCTCCACAGGTAGGGCGAGAGCACGTGGGGGTGGTACAGCCGGTAGCCGAAGCCGTTGTATGCCTCCAGCTGGTAGAGGGTGCCGGCCAGGCTCCAGTCGGTGGCGGCGCCCAGGCGCTTCAGGCGCAGGGCGTCCTCGGCGCTTTCCTCCCAGGTGAACGGCGGCTTGCCCTCCTTCGGCCGCCCCGCCGGCACCTGCACGGTGCGCGCCGTCAGCGGGTCGCCGTTGTGCAGGTGGCGGTCGAAGCGCAGGCCGCTTTCCATGCAGTGCACCACGCCGATGAAACCCCAGGGGATGCCCAGGGCCTTGCCGACCTCGGCGTAGCGCGGCTGGTTGTCCTCGATGCGCTCGACCAGCGCCTCCACCTCGGCGGCGCGCGCCGGGCGGATCTGGCAGCTGTTGAAGAGTTGTTCGTATTCGCCGCGCAGCGCGGCGGTCAGCAATACCTTGGCCATGGCAGCAATCCCGTGTTGTGGTCCGACTCCGTTCAGGTCGTACCACGGCACGCGCCACCGGCCCTCAAGTGAAAGTGAAGGCCGCCAGCGGCAGCCGTCAATGGCGGGCGACGAACGCGGTGCCTCACTCGTCGCGGCGCAGGTCCGGCGGGATGGGCACGTCGGGCATCGGCCCCGGGCGCTTGCCCTTGCCGGCGCGGAACTGCCTGAGCTGGTAGACGTAGGCCAGCACCTGGGCCACCGCCAGGTAGAGGCCGGCGGGAATCTCCTGGTCCAGCTCGGTGGAGTAGTAGACCGCACGGGCCAGGGCCGGCGACTCCAGCACCGTGACCTTGTGCTCCTGGGCCACCTCGCGGATCTTCAGGGCGAGGAAGTCGTTGCCCTTGGCCAGCAGGCGCGGTGCGCCGCCGGCTGCGGCGTCGTACTTCAGGGCCACGGCGAAGTGCGTCGGGTTGGTGATCACCACGTCGGCATCGGGCACCGCCTGCATCATGCGCCGCTGCGCCATCTCGCGCTGCAGGCGGCGGACCTTGGCCTTGACCTCGGGCTTGCCCTCGGAGTCCTTGTACTCGTCGCGCACTTCCTGCTTGGTCATCAGCAGCTTCTGGCGGTTGTCCCAGAGCTGGTAGGGCACGTCCACGGCAGCGATCAGCAGCAGGCTGCAGGCCATCCAGAAGGCGCTCCAGCCCACCACCTTGACGCTTTCCACGATGGCCGTCTGCAGCGGCTGGTGCAGCAGCGCCAGCAGCGCCTCCTTGTCCGAGCGCAGCACCAGCACCGCCACCGCCAGCACCACGACGAACTTGATCAGCGCCTTGAACAGCTCCAGCACCGACTTGGCGGAGAACATCCGCTTGATCCCTTCCAGCGGGTTCATGCGGCTGAACTTGGGCGCCAGGGCCTCGCCGGAGAACAGCCAGCCGCCCAGGGAGATGGGCCCGATCAGGGCGGCGCAGAGCAGCACCAGCAGGATCGGCCAGAGCCCCTCGGCGGCCCCGCGCGCGGCGGTGCCCAGCAATTGCAGCATGCTCTCGCTGCGCATCGCCGTCTCGCGGGACATCTCGAAGCTGTTGCGCATCACTCCCATCAGCACCTCGGCCAGGTGCGCGCCGTAGACCAGCAGCGCGCCGGCCCCGGCCATCAGCACGGAGAGGGTGTTGAGCTCGCGGGAACGCGGCAGCTGGCCTTTCTTGCGGGCCTCGCGGCGACGTTTCTCTGTGGGTTCCTCTGTCTTGTCCTGGCCGCTCTCGCTTTCCGCCATCAGCGCGCTCCCACCAGTTCACGGAGCAGCGCCAGGGCCTCGCGGACGAGGTCCTGGTACTGCGAGAGGATTTCGGCGGTGCCGATCCAGACGATGATGAAGCCCATAACCAGGGTCAGCGGGAAGCCGATGGAGAAGATGTTCAGTTGCGGCGCGGCGCGGGTCATGGCGCCGAAGGCGAGGTTCACCACCAGCAGCGCGGTGACCGCCGGCAGGGCGATCAGCAGGCCGCCGCCGAGCACCCAGCCGAGCTTGCCGGCCACGGTGTACAGGTGCTCGCCCGACAGGCCCTGGCCCACCGGCAGGGTGACGAAGCTCTCGGCGATCACCTCCAGCACCACCAGGTGGCCGTTCATGGCCAGGAACAGCAGGGTCACCAGCAGGCTGAAGAACTGCCCCATCACCGGCACCGAGATGCCGTTGGCCGGGTCCACGGTGGAGGCGAAGCCCAGGCCCATCTGCATCGACAGCAGCTGCCCGGCGACCACGAAGACATGGAAGAACAGCTGCAGGGTGAAGCCGAGCATGGCGCCGATCAGCACCTGCTCGCCCACCAGCAGCATGGCGCGCAGGTTCAGGGCGTCGACCTGGGGCATCGGCGGCAGCGTCGGCACCAGCACCACGGCGATGGCCAGCGACAGGTACAGGCGCACCCGCGCCGGGACCATCTGGTTGCTGAAGATCGGCATGGTCATCAGCAGCGCGGCGATGCGGAACAGCGGCAGCACGAAGCTGCCGACCCAGGCGCCGATCTGCGCGTTGGTGAGTTCCAGCATCAGCCGATCAGCGTGGGGATGCTGGTGATCAGGCCCTGGGTGTACTCCATCAACTCGCGCACCAGCCAGGGGCCGAGGACGATCAGGGTGCCGAGGGTCACCAGCAGGCGCGGCAGGAAGCTCAGGGTCTGCTCGTTGATCTGCGTGGCGGCCTGAAACATGGCCACCACCAGGCCCACCAGCAGGCTCGGCAGCACCAGGATGGCGACCATCATGGCGGTCAGCCAGAGTGCCTGGCGGAACAGGTCGACGGCGACTTCCGGGGTCATGGCGCGCCCTCCTCTCTAGTCAAACGGTGCCGAAGCTGCCGGCCAGGGTGCCGATGATCAGCGCCCAGCCGTCCACCAGGACGAACAGCATGATCTTGAACGGCAGCGAGATGATCAGCGGCGACAGCATCATCATGCCCATCGCCATGAGCACGCTGGCCACCACCAGGTCGATGATCAGGAACGGGATGAAGATCATGAAGCCGATCTGGAACGCGGTCTTCAGCTCCGAGGTGACGAAGGCCGGGACCAGGATGGTCAGCGGCGTGGCGTCGGCGTTGGCGATGTCGGTGCGCTTGGACAGGCGCACGAACAGGTCCAGGTCCGACTGCCGCGTCTGCGCCAGCATGAACGATTTCAGCGGCACCTCGGCGCGGCTCAGCGCCTCCGGGGCCTGGATCTGCTCGTTCAGGTAGGGCTGCAGCGCGGTGCTGTTGACCTTGTCGAACACCGGCGCCATGACGAACAGGGTGAGGAACAGCGCAAGGCCCACGAGGATCTGGTTCGACGGCGTGGTCTGCAGGCCCAGCGCCTGGCGCAGGATGGCGAAGACGATGATGATCCGGGTGAAGCTGGTCATCAGCATGACGAACGCCGGGATGAAGCTCAGCGCCGTCATGATCAGCAGGATCTGCAGGCTGACCGAGTATTCCTGCTGGCCCTGCGGGTTGGTGGTCACGGTGATCGCCGGGACCTGCAGCGGGTCGGCGGCGAAGGCCTGGGGCGCGAGCAGCGCCAGCAGCACGGCCAGCAGCGGCAGGCAGCGGCGCAGTGCCTGGGCGAAGGCGGGGAAGCTCATTGCGGGCGGCCCTTGTCCTTGTTCAGCAGCTCCAGCAGGCGCTGGGCGAATTCCGGCGGCGCCGGCTGCTCGCCGGCCTCGACGCCGCGCACCGGCTCCTTGAGCACGTGCAGCGGGGTGATGCGCCCGGGGGTCAGGCCGAGGAGAATCTGCTCCTCGCCCACCTGCACCAGCAGCAGGCGGTCGCGCGGGCTCAGGGCCTGGCTGGCCACCAGCTTGATCGCCTGGTTGCCGCGCGGGCCGATCTGCTGCACCCGGCGCACCAGCCAGGCGAGCAGGAAGATCAGCGCCACCACCAGCACCAGGCCGAACAGCAGCTGCAGCAGCTGGGCCCCGGCGCTGCCGGTGATCAGGCTCGGCGAGGCGCTGGCGTGGACGATGGCCGGCGCCGGCGCGGTGGCCGGCTCATCGGCGGCCCGGGCCAGGGGCAGCAGCCCCGCCAGCGGCAGGGCGCAGAACAGCGCGAACAGGCGGGCCATCATCAGCGCAGCTTCTTGATGCGTTCGCTGGGGCTGATCACGTCGGTCAGGCGGATGCCGAACTTCTCGTTCACCACCACCACCTCGCCGTGGGCGATCAGGGTGCCGTTGACCAGCACGTCCAGCGGTTCGCCGGCCAGGCGGTCGAGCTCGATCACCGAGCCCTGGTTGAGCTGCAGCAGGTTGCGGATGGTGATGTCGGTGTGGCCGACCTCCATGGAGATGGTCACCGGGATGTCAAGGATGACGTCCAGGTTCGGCCCTTCCAGGCCGGCGATGGTCGGCGCCCGCGGCGCCATGCCGAACTCCTCCATGGGCGCGCGCGGCGCCACCGGGGCGGCCGGCGCGGCGTTGCCGGCCATCATCGCGTCGATGTCGTCCTGGCTGGCGTCGCCCGCCTCGGACAGGGCCGCGGCCCATTCGTCCGCCAGGGCCTGCTCCTCGGGGGTCACTTTGTCTTCATCTGCCATTGTCGGGTCCTCTGGGGGGATGCGCTCAGCGCGGGCGCTCGAGCGGATCGAGAATCTGGAAGGCCAGGTTGCCCTTGTGCGAACCCAGCTTGACCTTGAAGGAAGGCACGCCGTTGGCGCGCATCACCATGAATTCGGGCATCTCCACCGGGATCACGTCGCCCGGCTGCATGTGCAGGATGTCGCGCAGGCGCAGCTGGCGGCGCACCACGGTGGCGTCCACCGGCACGTTGACGTCGAGGATGTCCTCGCGCAGGGCGTTCTGCCAGCGCTCGTCCTGGTCGTCGACGTCGGACTGGAAGCCGGCGTCGAGCATCTCGCGGATCGGCTCGATCATCGCGTAGGGCACGGTGATGTGCAGGTCGCCGCCGCCGCCGTCCAGCTCGATATGGAAGGTGGAGACCACCACCACCTCGCTGGGGCTGACGATGTTGGCCATGGCCGGGTTCACTTCCGAGTTGACGTACTCGAAGGTGATCGGCAGCACCGCGCTCCAGGCCTCGGCCAGGTCGACGAAGGCCTGCTCGATGACCATGCGCACCACCCGCAGCTCGGTGGGGGTGAACTCGCGGCCCTCGATCTTGGCGTGGCGGCCGTCGCCGCCGAAGAAGTTGTCCACCAGCTTGAACACCAGCTTGGCGTCGAGGATGAACAGCGCGGTGCCGCGCAGCGGCTTCATCTTCACCAGGTTGAGGCTGGTGGGCACGTAGAGCGAATGCACGTACTCGCCGAACTTCATCACCTGTACGCCGCCCACGGCGACGTCGGCCGAGCGCCGCAGCAGGTTGAACATGCTGATGCGGGTGTAGCGGGCGAAGCGCTCGTTGATCATCTCCAGGGTCGGCATGCGACCGCGGACGATGCGGTCCTGGCTGGTCAGGTCGTAGGACTTGACCGCCGTGGGGTCGGAATCGACTTCGGTTTCCACCAGGCCGTCGTCGACGCCGTGCAGCAGCGCGTCGATTTCGTCCTGGGAGAGCAGATCTTGCACAGCCATGGCGGCTTACCTACTGGAGTACGAAATTGGTGAAAAGCACCTGTTCCACGGTCAACTGACCGGTGGCCTTCTTGGCCAGTTCCTGGATGCTGGCGGTCGCCTGCTGTCGCAGCATCTCCTTGCCCACCGGGGTGGTCAAGGCGTCGAAATTCTGGCTGGAGAACAGCATCACCAGTTGGTTGCGCACCAGCGGCATCTGTTCGCGCAGGGCGTCCAGCTGGGCCTGGTCGCGGCCCATCAGGGCCACGGCGACCTGCAGGTAGCGCTGCCGCCCGCCCTGATTGAAGTTGACCACGAAGGACGGCGCCAGCACCTCGTAGAGCGCCGGTTTCTTGCCGCTGCCGGCCTCCGCGGCCGGCGCCTCGGCCGGCTTGGCGCCGCGGCTGAGGAAGAACCAGGTGCCGCCCACCGACGCCCCGACCGCCAGCAGGAAGGCCAGGCCCAGGATGATGATGAGCTTGAGCCGGCCCTTGCCGGCGCCGCCCTCGGCGGGTGGAGTGGTCTGCTGATCGTTCTTAGCCATGCCAGAAATCCGTCACTTGCGCGGTCCGTTGCCTGTCCATAAGGATAGGAGCAAGGGCTGTGCCAGGTCATGCCCGGCCGCCGCGGCGGATATTACAGGCTGCCGATGAGCGGAGCGAGGGGCGGCGTGCGGGATGGCGGAAGTGCAGGGCTTTGCGCTTGCGATGCCCATGCGACCCTGGCGATGGGTATCGCTTCGCTCAACGCCATCCTACGAGAGTGCTCCGCCGGCTCGCTCCTACGAAAGCGCTGCCAACCGGTGGTGTGGGAACGGCAGGGCCGGCGTCAGGCGTAATAATCCACCATCCCCAACCCACCCAGCTGCGGCCGCGCGCGGATTTCGCTGACGCCGCTGAGCACCGGCTCGTCGTCGCCTTCCGCGCCCGCCGTGGCCGCGCCGCCGCGGGCGTTGCCCTGCTGCTGGCCCTGGCCCTGCCAGCCGCGGGCCAGGGACTGGTCGGAGACGTTGACGTTGACCTGGTTCATGCCCTGCTGGCCGAGCATCTCGCGCAGGCGGTGCTGCTGGCTGTCCAGGGCCTCGCGCACGCCGGCGCTGGCGCTGGCGAAGGTCACCTGGGTCTGGTCGCCGGTCATGTGGATGCGCACTTCCAGGCGCCCGAGGTCGGCCGGCTCCATCTGGATGTCGGCGGACTTCAGGTTCTGGCTGGACATCCACATCACCCGGTCCACCACCTGGTCGGTCCAGCCGTTCTGCTGCATGGCCACCGGCTGGCCGGGCACCTGCGGGTTGACCGGGCGGCTGGTGAGCGCCTGCTGGGTGCCGTTGAGCGCCTGGGTCATGGCCTCCAGGCGATGGGCGAAGCTCTCGTTGCGCGTCTCGGTCTTGGGTTGCGCCACGTCGTCGGCCAACTGCCCGGCCAGCTCGCCGGCGGCATCGGTGGCCTTGGCCTCGGTCGAACCCTGGGCATCCTTGAGGCCGGCCAGCAGGCTGGTCATGTCCAGCTTGGCGTCGCCCTTGCCCTGGTCGTCGGTCAGCTTGAGGTTGATTTCACCCTTGCCGGCGGTGGGCAGCTGCAAGGCCTGGGTCACCTCCTCGGCGCCCGTCTCCGGCAACAGGGCCACGCCCTGGGCCTGGTTGAGCTTCTGCAGGTCGCCATCGCTGTTGGCGGCGTTGAGCTGGGCCTGGCCGAGCTGCGCGGCGCTGTCCTGCACCGGCGGCTGCGCGCCCATGGCCAGCGCCAGCAGCGGGTCGAGGCTGGGGTCGGGCGGCTGCTGGCCGTCGTCGTCGGTCGACGCCTGTTCCTGGGCCGGCAAGGGCTTGCCGCCATCGGCAACCTTTGGCTGCTCGCTGCCGGCTTCCGGCGCCTTGGCGCTGTCCTTGGCCGGCGCGTCGTCCTGCCCGCGCGGCTTGTCGCGGCTGGCCTTGGTTTGGGCCTGCGGGCGCTCCTTGGCGGCCGGCCGGCTCTCCTGGGCGTAGACGTCGGCGAAGCTGGAACCCTTGTCGTTGCTGGTGTTGGCCGAATCCTGCGCGGCCCTGGACGGGGATGTCCGGGGGCTCGCTGGCGCGGTCGGCGAAAGTAGGATGTCCGGGGCGACAGCCATCGGCGATCTCCGTTCTCGTTTGCGTCGATGACACGGAGATAGCAAGGGCCGGGCCAGTTTCCCGGATCGCTCGTCAGGAACGCTGCAGGCGCTGCTGGCGCAACAGGATGCGGACGATGGCGAACTCGCGTTCGACCTGCTCGATCAGCCCGGCGGCCTTGGCCATGTCGCCCTGCCGGGCGGCGTCTTCCAGGCGCTTGCACAGCGCGGCCAGGGCCGGCGCGCCCATGTTCCCGCAGCTGCCCTTGAAGCTGTGCGCGGCGTGGCGCAGGGCCTGGCCGTCGAGTTCCGCCAGGGCCTCGTGGAGGTTGCGCAGGCGCTCCTCGGAATCCGCGACGAAGGTGTCCAGCAACAGCGGAAACTCTTCCGCCATCACCTCCCGCAAAGCCTTCAGTACGGCATCGTCGAGATGCACATCGGACATTCGCTCGCTCCCTGGCTACCCGTGGCCAGGGCCGGCGCACGGGAAGTGCCGGATTATGCCTGAGCGGACCAGAAAAACTCCACGGACACCGACTTGCCGTCCGCCGACCACTGGCAGCGGTCGGCCAGGCTGCGCACCAGGGTCAGGCCGCGGCCGCTGAAGGAACCCGGCGCGCACTGCGCCTGGGCTTGCAGCACGGCATTGACGTCGAAGCCGTTGCCGCTGTCCTCCACCCGCACCAGCAGGCGGCCGCCGTCGCCATGGGGGGCGAGGTCGATGTGGAAGCGCACGAAGCCGTGGTCGAGGCTTTCCAGGCGCCTGCGGCGTTCCTCGTAGTAGCGGGCGAAGCCCTGGGCGTCGCACTTCAGGCGCGACTCCAGGCCCATCACGCCGTGCTCCAGGGCATTGGAATAGAGCTCGGCGAGCACCGTGTACAGCGCCCCGCCGCGGGGGCGCAGGTCATGCACCTCCATCAGCAGCTGCAGCAGGAACGGCAGGGGGTTGAAGTGACGCAGCGTAGGGGAGCGGAATTCGAAGCTGCAGGACCAGTCCTGGGTGCCGCCCAGCCCGCTCTCGGAAAACGCCAGCGGCGGCCGCTGCAGGCTGGCGTCGGGCACCAGGGCCACCTCCAGCATGCTCAGGTCGTCCTGGGCCTCGCCGCGGAAGCGCACCAGCGCCGCCTTCACCCCGTCGAACAGCCGCGAGGCGTCGCGCTGCTCCTCGAACACCTGGCGCAGGCGCTGCTCGCCGAACATCTCGCCCTGCGGGTTGCTCGCCTCCAGTACACCGTCGGAGAACAGCAGCACGCGGTCGCCGTCCTCCATGGGGAAGACTTCGCAGCGCTCGTCGAAGGCCGCCGGCTCCAGGATGCCCAGCGGCAGATGGCGCGACACCAGGGGCTGCAGTTCGCGGCCCTGGCGGAACAGGTAGCCGTCGGGCAGGCCGCCGTTCCACACCTCCAGCAGGCCGCGCTGGAAGCTCAGGTTGAGCATGCTGGCGCAGCAGAACACTCCCACCGGCAGGATGCGCTTCAGCTTGGCGTTCATCTCGCGGAGGATGTCGGCGATCGGGTAGCCCTTGGCGGTCATGCCGTAGAACACCTCGGCCAGCGGCATGGCGCCGATGGCCGCCGGCAGGCCGTGGCCGGTGAAGTCGCCGAGCAGCACGTGCATGCCGCCGGAGGGCTTGTAGGCGGCCAGCAACAGGTCGCCGTTGAACAGCGCGAAGGGCGACTGCAGGTAGCGGATGTTCGGCGCGTTCAGGCAGCCGGAATGCGCCACCTTGTCGAACACCGCCTTGGCCACCCGCTGCTCGTTGAGCAGGTGCTCGTTGTGCCGGGCGATCAGGTCGCGTTGCGCCAGCACCTCGCGCTGCAGGTGGTGCAGGCGGCCCATGGCGCGGATCTTGGCTTCGAGGATCACTCGGTTGTAGGGCTTGGAGAGGAAGTCGTCGCCGCCGGCCTCCAGGCTCTGCACCAGGGCCTCGGTCTCGCTCAGCGAGGTGAGGAAGATGATCGGCACCAGCTCCTCGCCGGCCTGGCGGCGGATCCGCCGCGCCGCCTCGAAGCCGTCCATCACCGGCATCAGGGCGTCCATCAGCACCAGTTGCGGGCGCTCCTGCTCGAACAGCGCCAGGGCCTCCAGGCCGTTGGCGGCGGTCAGCACGCGGTGGCCCTGGCGGCTGACGATGGTGGACAGCAGCAGGCGGTCGGCGGCGTTGTCGTCGGCGATCAGGACCGTGAGGAAGTTGGCCATGACCGCCACGGCTCAGGAGATGCGGAACAGTTGTTCGAAATTGGAGATGGAGAGGATCTTGCGCACGTCCGGGCTGCAGTGCACCAGGCTGATCTGCGCATGTTCGCCGCCGGCGTGGTCGCGCAGCAGCAGGAGCATGCCCAGCGCCGAGCTGTCCAGGTAGGTGGCGCCCTTGAGGTCGACGACGTAGCGCCGCGGGGTGGTCTCGACGCGCTCGTAGGCGTCGCGGAATTCCTGGTGCGCACCGAAGTCGAAGCGGCCCTGGACGACGATGGTCAGTTCCTGGCCGTCGGCCGAAGGTACGGATGTGATGGCCATGGAGGCCTCCCTGCTGAATGGACTGCGCATGCTGGGGAAGATTTAGCAGCTAGTCCGCGGCCCGGCAACCTCGGCGAGCGCCGGTACGCAAAGGTTCGCTCCGGCCGACAAATGGACCGCCGGTCATTGCCCGGTCACCGAATGGCTTTACCCTGTAAAGGTGCGGAGGGGACCGCACCTGCCAAGGAGCATTTCGAAGATCTAGGGGGGAGCCATGATCATCCACCGTCTGCTGCTGGGCGCCACGCTGTGCGCCAGCCTGGCCGCCAATGCCCAGGTCATGCAGCGCCAACTCGGCGACTTCGACCTCAAGTTCGCCACCTCGCCGGCCCGCAGCATGGCCCAGGGCCTGGTCCAGCCCGGCGGCCTGGACAGCCTGCACGGCGGGCTCGACGCCAGCCACGCCTCGGGCTGGTACTTCGGCGGCTGGGCCGCCAACCTGGAACCGGACAAGCCCACCGAAGTCGATTCCTACGCCGGCTTCAAGCGCCCGCTGGGCAATGGCCGCCTCGGCTACGAGCTGGGCAGCATCCGCTACGTGCACCCGCAGCGGCCGGACCTGGACACCCAGGACGTCTACGGCGGCCTGTCGATCTTCGGCAGCCGCCTGGGCGCCGCCTACAGCAACAGCGCCGGGCGCAGCAGCGCCACCCTGTTCGCCGACCTGGGCCTGACGCCGCCGCTGGGCTTCGACCTGACGCTGAAATACGCCAGCTACAGCCTGGAAAACCCGGTGAGCGTGACCAATGGCTATGTCAGCGGCTTCAACGACTGGTCGGTGAACCTCAGCCGCCCCTGGCTGGGCCTGGACCTGAACTTCTCCTACAGCGGCAGCAGCCTGAGCGGGACGGACTGCACCGCCTATTCCGGCCACAACGCCTATTGCGACAGCGCCGTGACCTTCAAGGCGTCGCGGTCGTTCTTCTGAGCCTGCGCGGATAATCGCGGACGGAGTCCGCTCCTACGGTTCCAGGAGACACGGGCGTAGGAGCAACCGTCTTGCCGGCTGCACCGAGATGCGCCTCAACGGATGGGTTGAGCCTTGGCGAAACCCATGCGGTTGCGGTGATGGGTATCGCTTCGCTCAACACCATCCTACGAAAAGCCATGCTCGCTCATGCAGTAGGACCTTGTCCGCGATAGCCGGACGTATCGGCGCGATTCGCGGATAAGATCCGCTCCTGCGGGTTGTCCCAACACCGTGCCCATGCAGGAGCGCGCCCTGCGCGCGATTCGCGGGCAGGGCCCGCTCCTACAATCACCGCCCTCGACCGCCTACAACCGCTCCCGATACTCCCCCGGCGTCACCCCGAACCAGCGGCGGAAGGCGCGGAAGAAGTTGCTCGGCTCGGAGAACCCCAGCAGGTAGGCGATCTCCAGCAGCGTCATGTGCGGCGTCGCCAGGTACTGCTGGGCCAGCTCGCGGCGGGTGTCGTCGAGCAGTTGCTGGTAGCTGCTGCCCTCCTCCTGCAAGCGCCGCTGCAGGGTGCGCTCGGACAAGTGGAGGATTTCCGCCACCACCTCGCGCCGCGGCTCGCCCTGGGGCAGCAGGCGGCACAGCACCTGGCGCGTCTGGTGGCTGAAGCGGCTGCTGCCGAAGCGCGCCAGGTACTCGCCGGCGAAACGGTCGTGCAGGCGCGCCAGTTCGGCGTTGGCCGTGGGCAGCGGCGCATTCATGTCCTCGTGGGAAAACAGCATGGCGCACTGCCCGTGGCCATGGCTGAGCGGCGCCTGGAACAGCGCCTGGTAGGGCGCCAGGTCGACCGGCGGTTCGCCCGCCAGGCGGACCTCCAGCGGGCGGATGTCGCGCCCGGTGATCCAGCGCACCAGGGCGATCATGCTGGCCAGCGAACTTTCCGCGCTCTGCCGTGGCGGCAACAGGCGGTCGCCATGCACCTGCACGCTGAACAGGCAGCCCTCGGGCAGGCGGCGGAAACTCGCGTCCGCCCCCTCGGCGATGATCCGCTGGTAACGCTCCAGGCGCTCGAAGGCTTCGGCCAGGGTGCGGCTGGACATCATCGAATACCCCAGCACCGGAAACGCCGGGGTGTGCACACGGGCGAAATTGAGGGCGATGGCCGGATTGCCGCTGCGCTGCACGGCCAGTTGCCACAGGCGCGTCATGTCGTCCTGGGGGAAACGCGCGTCCGGGTCGGCGAGGACGGCAAGGTCCAGGCCCAGCTCGGCGAACAGCTCGCGGCTGTCCAGCCCCTCCAGCTCGATGGCAAGGAGGATCCCACGAACCCAACTGGACAGGGTGGTACGCTCAGGCATCTCGGTTCTTCTTGTTGTCAGCGCGCGCAAGGAATGGCGGGGTTGGATACTAAACTGGCTGCAGGGGTCATCTGCAAGTCATCGGCCGCCTTCGTAGACTGCGGCCATCACAACAACAGGAGGTGCGCCATGACCACCCACACCGCCGAGCGTTTCCACAGCTTCGCCGAGTTCTACCCCTTCTACCTGCAGGAACACAGCAACCCCACCTGCCGCCGCCTGCACTACGTGGGCAGCCTGCTGGTGCTGGCGATCCTCGCCTACGCCATCGCCAGCGGCAACCTGCTGTGGCTCATCGCCCTGCCCTTCGCCGGCTACGGCTTCGCCTGGGTCGGCCACTTCGTCTTCGAAAAGAACCGCCCTGCCACCTTCAAGTACCCGCTGTGGTCGTTCATGGGCGACTGGGTGATGCTCAGGGATGCTTTTACGGGGCGGATTCGGTTCTGAGGTTGCAGCAGCTTGCTCGCGAACGACAGGGGTTCGCGAGCAAGCTCGCTCCTACGAAAAGCATGAAGCGTGATCTAGCGCCGGATCAGTAGCTCCCGCGCCTTCGCCATTTCCTCCGCCGGCAGTTCCGCCCAGAGCACCGGCTTGCCGGCGATGAGCGCGCCCAGGGCGGCGCCGTCGCGGTAGAGCACGCGGTTGCCGGCGACTGCCGGTACCTTGCTGCCCGGCAGCAGGGTGCCGGCTAGGTTGAGCGGGTCCACCGCCGAGAGCACCAGGTATTCGCCGTCCTTTTCGCGCCGGCGCACCTCGCGCAGCAGGCCGACGGCCTCGGGCAGGGCGAACTGTTCGCCGGTGAGGCCGGCGACGAAGCGCCCGCCGCGGATTTCCCCGCGGGCTTCCAGGCGATGGTAGACGCGCAGCAGGTCGCGCCAGGGCGGCAGCCAGTCGGCCTCGCGCTCCAGCACGCGCCAGCAGACCACGCCGTAGCGGCGCAGCAGGGTCATGGCCACATGTTCCAGCACTTCCGCCTGCAAGCGCGGCGGCTGGCCTTCGATCAGCTCGTTGCGCGGGCGGCGCAGCAGCGCCCAACGGCCGGCGTCGGCCATGCCGAACAGTGGGGTGCGGGCCCGGCGCTCCTGGCGGCTGCGCTTGGCCGCCGGCAGCAGCAATGCGCGCAGGCCGGCGAAGCTGTCGGCGTTCACCCGGCCCACCGCCACCAGTTCGCCCAGGGCCATTTCCAGTTCGCTGCGCAGCAGGTGCGCCTCGCTGGTGAGTTCGTCGAAGAAGAGTGCGCCCTGCTCCTGCAGGGCCTGCAGCACCTTCTGCGCCTTCGAGGACAGCTCGGCCTCCGGCGCATCGGCGCAGAGCGCGCCCCACAGCGGCAGCTGGCGGCGCGGCAGCAGGACGATGGGCGTGCTGCGCAGCGGCCCGGCGCCGCTGCGCCCGCGCGCCGTGCCGCGGCTGGGCAGGCGCGCCCAGACCAGGCGGCCGGCGCGGCACAGGTCGTCCAGCCAGTTGATGCCGTAGTCGGCCACCCGCGCCGGCAGCAGGTCGCTTTCCCAGGCCCCGGCGGCGGCCTGGAAGCCTTCCAGCTGGCTGAGCACGCCGGCCAGGGCCTCGGCGCCGCGCGCCCGGGTGGTTCTGGAGACGCGCTGCCAGTCGAACAGGAAGCGCATGAAGTCGGCGCGCTCCACCGGCTCGATCTCGCGGCGCAGGCGGCGCACCGTGTAGCGGTGGATGCGTGCCAGCAGGTGGCGCTCGCACCACTCCTCCGCGTCGACGTCGGGGCTGAAGCGGCCACGCAGCACGTAGCCCTCGCGCTCCAGGCCAGCCAGGGCGAAGGCGATGTCGGCGGGCGGCAGGTCGAGGTCCATGGCCAGTTGCGCCTGGGTGCGCGGGCCGAAGCCGGTCAGGCGCGCGCGCAGCAGTTCCAGGCGCGCATCCTCGGCGGACCAGCCTTCCTGCAACGCCAACGGCAGGTCCAGCTCGGGCGCCAGCCGTGCCTGTGGATAGACCGCCCGCAACTGGCTGAGGCGTTCGGCGGCCACCCAGAGGTCGGCCGCGCCGCTGCGCAGGCGCGTCGCCCGCCCGGCCCTGGCCAGGCGCCCGAGTAGCAGTTCCCAGCCCAGGTTGGCGCGGGCTTCCTCGGCGAGGATGCAGCCCAGGCCGGTCAGCGCCTCGTGCATCTCGTCGGCGTCGCGGGCCTCGGGCCAGGCTTCGGCGCGCACCGCGGCGATGGCCTCGGGGTCGAGGGCGCCGAGGTCGTCGGCGGATTCCGCGTCGCTCCAGCGCCGGCTCAGCACGGCCTGGGTGCGGCGTTCTTCCAGCGGGGCGTCGTCGAGGTAGGCGTAGGGGCTGGCGCTGAGCACTTCCGCCGCCAGCGGCGAAGGCGCCGGCAGGTCGCGGGCGTGCAGCGCCACCTCGCCAGCCTCCATGCGCCGCAGCAGGGCCAGCCAGCCGTCGCAGTCCATGGCTTCGTGCAGGCAGTCGTCGAGGGTCTGGGCCACCAGCGGATGGTCGGGAATCTCGCGCTCGCCGACGATGTTCTCCAGGCACGCCACCTGGTCGGGGAACACCGCCGCCAGCAGGTCCTCGCTGCGCATGCGCTGCAGTTGCGGCGCCACCTTGCGCCCGCCGCGGAAGCGCGGCAGGGCCAGCGAGGTGGTGGCGTTCCAGCGCCAGCGCACGCCGAACAGCGGCGCGTCGAGCAGGGCCTGGATCAGCACATGCTCGGCGCTCTTCGAGTTCAGGTAGCGCCACACCTCGTCCAGCGGGAAGCTGTGGCTGGTGGACAGCGAGAGGATGATGGCGTCTTCGGTGGCCGCCGCCTGCAGCTCGAAGTTGAAGGTGCGGCAGAAGCGCTTGCGCAGGGCCAGGCCCCAGGCGCGGTTGATGCGGCTGCCGTAGGGCGAATGCAACACCAGTTGCATGCCGCCGGATTCGTCGAAGAAGCGCTCCAGCACCAGCGCCGACTGGCTCGGCAGCACGCCGAGGGCGGCGCGGGCGCGGGCCAGGTATTCCACCAGTTGCCGGGCCGCGGCTTCCTGCAGGCCCAGTTCGTCCTCCAGCCAGCGCAGCGCCGGGGCCAGGGGCGCGTCGCTGCCCTGCCCTTCGGCGAGCAAGGCGTCCAGACGCTCGCGCAGGCGCGACGCGCTCACCGACAGCTCGTCGCTGCGCCCCGGCGCCTCGCCCAGCCAGAACGGGATGTTCGGCGGCAGGCCCTGGGCGTCCTCGACGCGCACCTTGCCCGGCTCCACGCGGAGGATGCGGTAGGAGACGTTGCCCAGCTGGAACACGTCGCCGGCCAGGCTTTCCACGGCGAAGTCCTCGTTCACCGTGCCCACGGTCAGGCCCTGGGGCTCCAGCAGCACCTGGTAGTCGCCGGCGTCGGGGATGGTGCCGCCGGAAGTCACGGCGGTCAGCCGCGCGCCGCGCCGGCCACGCAGCAGGCCGTGGACGCCGTCGCGGTGCAGGTAGGCGCCGCGCTGGCCGTTGCGGCTGGCGTAGCCCTCGGCGAGCATGCGCAGCACCGCGTCGAAGCGCTCGCGCGGCAGGCCGGCGTAGGGCTGGGCGTGGCTCAGCAGCTGGAACAGCTCGTCCTCGCGCCATTCGCGGCAGGCCACTTCGGCGACTATCTGCTGGGCCAGCACGTCCAGCGGCGCGTGGGGGATCGCCAGGGCATCCAGTTCGTCGCGGCGCACGCTGTCGAGCAGCGCCACGCATTCGATCAGCTCGTCGCGGGAGGTGGGGAACAGCCGCCCTTTCGGCGTGCCGCCGACGCTGTGCCCGGAACGCCCGACGCGCTGCAGGAAGGCAGCGATGGAGCGCGGCGAGGCGACCTGGCAGACCAGCTCGACGTCGCCGATGTCGATGCCCAGCTCCAGCGAGGCGGTGGCCACCAGCACCTTCAGGCGCCCGGCCTTGAGCCGCTGCTCGGCGCCCAGGCGCTGTTCCTTGGACAGGCTGCCGTGGTGCGCGGCGACCTTGTCTATCCCCAGGCGCTCGCCCAGGTGGCGGGTGATGCGCTCGGCCAGGCGGCGGGTGTTGACGAAGACCAGGGTGGTGCGGTGTTCCTCGGCCAGCGCGGCGAGGCGGTCGTAGACGCTGTCCCAGACCTCGTGGGACATCACCGCCTCCAGCGGCGCCGGCGGCACTTCGATGCCCAGGTCGCGGGCGCGGCTGTAGCCGATGTCGACGATGCGGCAGTCGGCGTTGCCGCAGAGGAACCGCGCCACCGCCTCGACGGGCTTCTGCGTGGCGGACAGGCCGATGCGCACCAGCGGCTCGGCGCACAGGGCCTGCAGGCGTTCCAGCGACAGCGCCAGGTGGCTGCCGCGCTTGCTGCCGGCCAGGGCGTGGATCTCGTCGACGATGACGCTGCGCGCGCCGGCCAGCATCTGCCGCCCGGAGTCGGAGCCGAGCAGCACGTAGAGCGATTCCGGGGTGGTCACCAGGATGTGCGGCGGCCGCCGGCGCATGGCCTCGCGCTCGCCCTGGCTGGTGTCGCCGGTGCGCACCGCGCTGCGGATGTCCACGGCCGGCAGGTCCTGGCGCTCAAGCTCGGCGCGGATGCCGGCCAGGGGTTCTTCCAGGTTGATGCGGATGTCGTTGGACAGCGCCTTGAGCGGCGAGACGTAGACCACGCAGGTGCGGTCCGGCAGCTCGCCGCCGTTGGCCAGGCCCTCGCGCACCAGTTGGTCGATGGCCGAGAGGAAGGCGGTGAGGGTCTTGCCCGAGCCGGTGGGCGCGGCCACCAGGGTCGAGCGCCCGGCGCGGATCGACGGCCAGGCCCGCACCTGGGCCGGGGTGGGCGCGGCGAAGTGGCGGGTGAACCAGGCGGCGACGGCGGGGTGGAAACCCTGCAGGACGTCGGCGGGCGTGGCGCTGCTGGCGAGTCGGTTCATGGGCACCAATATGGTGGCGGCGGGCGAGGCCCTCAAGCACCGCCGATCGTGGCTGGCCTGGCGCGGCGCAGGCATCGCGCGGCCAGGTCACGAGGGACCGAAGGAAACAGCCTCAGCACTCTACACAAACGACAGCGCCCCTCGGAGATCACCTACAAGCAGTACGGGCATGTCATAACAACGCCTCCCCTTATCATCTCGGCGCATCACGAATCGCGCACTGACTTCCTACCAGGACAGGGCGCCCAGCCCGCCCTGGAGGACACTTCGTTTGGCAATTTTCGGCAAGCTCTCCGACTTCCCGCTCGCGGAAGTCCTCTCGGTCATCGGCAAGCGCGCAGGCCAGCTGACGCTTGAAGAAGCGGACGGCAGGCGGCTCCGCCTGCGGCTGCAGAACGAACGGCTGCTCGGCCTGAGCCTCGAGCAGCCGATCGGCGAGCCGGGCGAGATCAAGCGCGCCCTGCAATCGATCGGCGACGCAAGCTTTCACTTCGAACCCACGCCGCCCATGGAGGCGAAACCCGGCCAGCACCTACCCATCGACCAGGTGCTCGCCAGCCTGGCGCCCTCGTCCCGGGCGGAGCCGTCGGTGCACCCGGACACGCGCTTCGTGCTGATCCGCGGGCGCACGGTGACGCTGCCGGCCGAGCTCGACGCCTTCCTGGCCAGGGCCATGCCCCTGCTGGCCGAGGGTTGCAGCGCGCGGCAACTGGCCCAGGCGCTGAAGCTGGAAGTCCGCGAGACCTGCGCATCCCTGCAGCACCTGCGGGAGATCAAGAAAATCTGGCCGGTGCGCGCCCACGAGAGCGCCGGTGCATCGACGAAACATGCCAACCCCACCCTCGCCAGCCGTCTGAAGAGGCTCTTCCGCCCATGAACCAGGACAGCGCACCGCCGATCAAGGTCGTCGTCTCCGGGCCCGTGGGCTCGGGCAAGACCACCCTGATCCGCAACCTCTCGCAAATCCCCGTCGTCGACACCGAGGTGCCCAGCAGCGAAGCCATCGGCAAGGCGAACACCACTGTGGCGCTGGACTTCGGCCGGATCACCCTGGGCGCCACCGACATCCATCTGTTCGGCACGCCCGGCCAGGAGCGCTTCAGCTTCATGTGGGAACTGCTCAGCGAAGGCGCCGACGGCCTGGTGCTGATGCTGGCCGCCGATCACCCGGAGCAGTTCGGCCAGGCCCGCAGCATCCTCGAGGCGATCACCAGCGTGCAGCCGGTGCCCTTCATCGTCGCCCTCACCCACTGCGACGCCGACGACCAGGCCTGGGTGCCGGCCGAGGTCGCCGCCTACTTCGACCTGCCACCGCAGCACGTCATCGCCACGGACGCCCGCGACCGGCAGAGCGCCTGCGACGTCCTGGTACAGCTGCTGGCCAACGACGCCCCATCACCCGACCCCCACCACGGAGAAACCCCATGACCCGACAAGAACGCCTGCAAGCCGAACTCGACCGCCTCCGGCAGTCGGTCCCCAGCATCCGCGGGGTGCTGCTCGGCAGCCTGGACGGCATGCCCATCGTCGACGCCATCAGCGACCATGGCATCGAACCGGCGCGCATCGCAGCCATGGCCGCCGCCGCCCTGGGCGTGGGCCGGCGCATCGGCGAAACCCTCAAGAGCGGCGCGATGAAGGAACTGAGCCTGCTGGCGGAAGACGGCCGGGTGTTCATCCACCTGGCCGGCGACAAGGCCTGCCTGGCGATCGTCGCCGCACGCGACAGCAACGTGGGCCTGATCAACCTCGAAGTGGCGGACAGCCTCGCCACCCTCGACAGCATTCTCTGAGGAGCCCCCCATGCATGCAGACCGACTGTCCTGGGCCACCAAGGACGCCGCCATCGTTCACGAACTGATCGCCCTGCTGGACCTGTCCGACAAGGAATGCGCACTGCTCGCAGGCCTCGCCGAACAGGCCAAGGCCATCAGCCCGGCGCTGATCGAAGACTTCTACCAACGCCTGCTGAGCCAGGAGGCCACCCGCGAATTCATCACCGACCAGAAGCGCCTGGGGGAATCCCTGGCCACCTGGTTCTGCGAACTGTTCGGCGGCGTCTACGACGACACCTACGCGCTCAAGCGCCTGAACATCGGCCTGATCCACGTGCGCATCGGCCTGCCGGTGCGCTACCCGCTGGCCATGCTCGACCTGATCGCCCGCTACGGCGAAGAGGTGGCCGGCCAGGCCGGCGCCGAGGCGCTGACGGCCTTCCGCAAGGTCCTGGCGCTGGACGTGGCGACCTTCAACCAGGCCTACGAGAACAACCAGCTGCAGCACCTGGCCGACCTCACCGGCAACGAACGGCTGGCCCGCCGCCTGCTGTCCGGCGGCTGAGCCGGGCGCTACCCTTCGCGGATTCCCCCGACGGACCGCGAGACATGGCCGAGAAAGACCGCGACTAGTACTGGCAGAACCTGAAGAACCCCGGCCAGCCCGGCGAACCACCGCCGCGTCGGCGGCAGTGGTACCTGCGCCGGGCGTTCAAGCACCTGCTGCAACTGGCCCTGCTGGTGGCGCTGGCGATAGGCGCCGGCGCCCTCTGGCAGAACCCTGCCAGCCACCAGTGGGGCGAGGCGCGCTGGCACGCCCTGCTCGGCCGCCTGGGCCTGGAGCGCCCGGCCGACAAGGTCACGGCCCAGCCCATGAAGTACACCGACAGTTCCCGGAGCCTGGCCGAGTGCATCAAGCCGGGGAACCTGATCGACGACGAGGTGCGCGCCTGCGTGAAGGGGCAGCGGGTAAAGACCTGGTGACATCCGCCGGCGGAGTCCGCTCCTACGCGATCCCCATCCACACCATTCCCATGTAGGAGCGCGCCCTGCACGCGATTCGCGGGCAGGGCCCGCTCCTACAGGGAGGCACGGTGCAAAGAGGCAAACCGAGCGGATCTTATTCGCGATCCGGCTGGCGTGTGTCGGTGATCGCGGACGGAGTCCGCTCCTGCCATACCGGCGGGCACGGCTTCTCGTAGGATGGGTTGAGCTTGCGAAACCCATGCGGTTGTGGCGATGGGTATCGCTTCGCTCAACACCATCCTACGGCGGCACGGGACAACCCGTAGGGCGCACAACGCCTACGGCGTTATCCGCCGTTTGACCGACCTCACGGCCAACGGCGGATAACCGCGAACGGTTATCCGCCCTACGGTCGGGCACGGGTGTAGGAGCGGATTCATCCGCGATCGCGGACATGGTCCGCGACACCATGACGTCGAAGTTGCGCTGATGGGTATCGCTTCGCTCAACGCCATCCTACGAAAAGCCGTGCTTCCTGGAACCGTAGGAGCGGACTCATCCGCGATCGCCCTCTCCCCAGCCCTCTCCCGCAAGCGGGAGAGGGCTGTCCGGTGTGGGCGGATAGTCTGGAGTCGGCCGGGAATCCGGGTTCGCGAGCAAGCTCGCTTCTACAGGAGCCGAACCCCGATGTCAGGACTCCCCGCCCTGCCCCAGCCCATGCTGGCGCAGCTTGTTGGCGATGGTGGTGTGCGACACCCCCAGGCGCTTGCCCAGCAGGCGGCTGCTGGGGTGCTCGCGGTAGAGGCGCTCCAGCACCGCGCGTTCGAAGCGGCCGACGATGGCGTCGAGGCCGCCTTCCAGGGAGAAGTCGCCCAGCGGGTGCGGCGCGCCGTAGTCCGGCAGGCGGATGTGCTCGACCTTGATGGTGCCGCCCTCGCACAGCGACACCGCCTGGAACAGCACGTTCTCCAGTTGGCGCACGTTGCCCGGCCAGTGGTAGCGGCCCAGGCGGTCCATGGCCTGGGGCGCCAGCTGCGGCAGCGGGCAGCCGATCTGCCGGCTGGCCTGGTCGAGGAAGTGCTCCACCAGCGGCGTCAGGCCGTCGAGGCATTCGCGCAGCGGCGGGATGTGCAGCGACAGCACGTTGAGGCGGTGGTACAGGTCCTGGCGGAACTCGCCCTTGGCGCACAGCTCGGACAGGTCGACCTGGGTGGCGCAGATCACCCGCACGTCCAGGTACACCTCCTCGTCGCTGCCCACCCGGCGGAAGCAGCCGTCCTGCAGAAAGCGCAGCAGCTTGGCCTGCAGGCGCGGGCTCATCTCGCCGACGCCATCGAGGAACAGGGTGCCGCCGGCGGTCAGCTCCAGCAGGCCGAGCTTGCCTTCCGGGCGCGCGCCCTCGAAGGCGCCGGGGCCGTAGCCGAACAGCTCGGTCTCGGCCATGGATTCCGGCAGCCCGGCGCAGTTCAGCGCCATGAATGGCGCCTGGCCGCGCGGGCTGGCCAGGTGGCAGGCGCGGGCCAGCAGTTCCTTGCCGGTGCCGGTCTCGCCCTCGATCAGCAGCGGCGCGTCCAGCGGCGCCATGCGCCTGGCCTCGCGCACCACTGCGGCCATCACCCGCGAGCTCTGGAAGATGCTGTCGAAGCCACGCAGCTCGTGCTTGCGCACGTTGTAGATGCGCTCGCCCACGCGGTCGGCGCGGTGCAGGGTGAGCACGGCGCCGGCCAGGGCCTCGCTTTCGTCGTGTTCGGATTGCAGCGGGGCGATGTCGGCGAGGAACACGTCGCCCTTGATCTTCACCCGCAGGCCGTTGATCCGCGCCTTGTTGGCGCGCACCAGTTCCGGCAGGTCGAGGTCCTCGGCGTAGCGCGCCAGGGGAATGCCCGGCACCTCGTCGACGCGCACCCCGAGCAGCTGCGCGGCGGCGCGGTTGCCGGCGACTATCTGCCCGGCCATGTCGATGGACAGCACCGGGAAGTCCAGCGCCGCCAGCAATGCGTTGAGCTCCAGGTGGCGGCGCTCGCTGGGCATCAGGCCGACGCGCTTGACGCCGAACACCCCGGGAATGACCTCCAGCTTGGGCTTGAGCGACTGGAACTGCAGGTTGATCAGGTTCGGGCAGAGCAGGTAGATGGCGTTGCCCTGCTCGCCGCCGACCTCGCCGCGGTTGACGTTGATGCCGTAGTCGACCAGCAGGTTGAGGATGTCGCGCAGGATGCCGACGCGGTTCTGGCAGTGGACTTTGATACGCATGGCGAGCCCGGAGATTGTCGTTGTGCGGGGCGGCGCCCGGCCGGATTTCGCCGGCGAGGCGGAAATTTCCGTCAAGAATATGTGACAGAAGACGCCAGCAGCAAGCCGATGACGCGCGATTCGGCGCCAAACGTAATCTTTTCTTTACAGGCGAAAGGGATTTGCAGTGCGCGCCTAGGACGCCCGGGGGCTGCATGGGCACGCCGATGCGGTTATTGATGAGGCATCAAAACAACAAAGGCCTCGAAGCCGGAGGACCCATGAAGACAACGCAGTACGTGGCCCGCCAACCTGACGAAGACGGTTTCATCCACTACCCCGAAACCGAGCACCAGGTCTGGAACACCCTGATCACCCGCCAGCTCAAGGTGATCGAAGGCCGCGCCTGCCAGGAATACCTGGACGGCATCGAGCAGCTCGCCCTGCCCCACGAGCGCATCCCGCAACTGGGCGAGATCAACCAGGTGCTCCAGGCCACCACCGGCTGGCGCGTGGCCCGCGTCCCGGCGCTGATCCCCTTCCAGACCTTCTTCGAATTGCTGGCCAGCCAGCAGTTCCCGGTGGCCACTTTCATCCGCACCCCGGAGGAGCTGGACTACCTGCAGGAGCCGGACATCTTCCACGAAATCTTCGGCCACTGCCCGCTGCTGACCAACCCCTGGTTCGCCGAATTCACCCACACCTACGGCAAGCTCGGCCTGGCCGCCAGCAAGGAAGAACGCGTGTACCTGGCGCGGCTGTACTGGATGACCATCGAGTTCGGCCTGCTCGACACCCCGCAGGGCCGGCGCATCTACGGCGGCGGCATCCTCTCCTCGCCGAAGGAGACCGTCTACAGCCTCTCCGGCGAGCCCGAGCACCAGGCCTTCGACCCCGTGGAGGCCATGCGCACGCCCTACCGCATCGACATCCTGCAGCCGCTGTACTTCGTGCTGCCGGAGCTCAAGCGCCTGTTCGAACTGGCCCACCAGGACATCATGGCGCTGGTCCGCCAGGCCATGCAGCTGGGCCTGCACGCACCCAAGTTCCCGCCGAAGCAGGCGGCCTGAACCCCGAGGCCTGCCCGACATCTTTTCGTAGGAGCGAGCTTGCTCGCGAACAAACGCAGTGCCATGCGGTTCGCAAGCAAGCTCGCCTCTACAGTCCTAAGATCAATGTCTTGCGTGACGAACCCTACAAGGAGAACCCCATGACCGCCCTCAACCAAGCCCATTGCGAAGCCTGCCGCGCCGACGCGCCCCACGTCTCCGACGAGGAACTGGCGACCCTGATCAAGCAGATTCCGGACTGGAACATCGAGGTCCGCGACGGCCACATGGAGCTGGAGCGCGTGTACCTGTTCAAGAACTTCCGCCACGCCCTGGCCTTCACCAACGCCGTCGGCGCCATCGCCGAGGAAGAAGGCCACCACCCGGACCTGCTCACCCAGTGGGGCAAGGTCACCGTCACCTGGTGGAGCCACGAGCTCAAGGGCCTGCACCGCAACGACTTCATCATGGCCGCGCGCACCGACGAGCTGGCCAAGGTCGCCGAAGGCCGCAAATGAACCACTTCGCCCCCATCCCGCGCGTGCCGGGCGACCCCATCCTGGGGCTGCTCGACGCCTACCGTGCCGACCCCAACCCGGCCAAGCTGGACCTGGGCGTGGGTGTCTACAAGGACGCCCAGGGCCTGACGCCGATCCCCCGCGCAGTGAAGCTGGCCGAGCAGCGCCTGGTGGAGCACGAGACCACCAAGAGCTACGTCGGCGGCCACGGCGATGCGCTGTTCGCCGCGCGCCTGTGCGAGCTGGTGCTGGGCAGCGACTCGCCGCTGCTGGCCAGCCAGCGCGCCGACGCCAGCCAGACGCCCGGCGGCACCGGCGCCCTGCGCCTGGCCGCGGACTTCATCGCCCGCTGCCTGCCCGGCCGCGGCATCTGGGTCAGCGACCCAACCTGGCCGATCCACGAGACGCTGTTCGCCGCCGCCGGCCTGAAGGTGCACCACTACCCCTACGTCGGCGCCGACAACCACCTCGACGTGGAAGGCATGCTCGCCACCCTGGAAAAGGTGCCCCACGGCGACGTGGTGCTGCTGCACGCCTGCTGCCACAACCCCAGCGGCTTCGACCTGGCCTACAACGACTGGCAGAAGGTGCTGGAAGTGGTGCGCCGCCGCGAACTGCTGCCGCTGATCGACTTCGCCTACCAGGGCTTCGGCGACGGCCTGGAGGAGGATGCCCGCGCCGTGCGGCTGTTCGCCGAGAGCCTGCCGGAGCTGCTGGTGACCAGTTCCTGCTCGAAGAACTTTGGCCTCTACCGCGACCGCGTCGGCGCGCTGATCGTCTGTGCCGCCAACGCCGAGCAACTGGGCAACGTGCGCAGCCAGTTGGCCAGTCTGGCGCGCAACCTCTGGTCCACGCCGCCGGCCCATGGCGCCGAGGTGGTGGCGACCATCCTCGGCGACCGCGACCTCAAGCAGGTCTGGCTGGAGGAAGTCACCGCCATGCGCACGCGCATCGCCGGGCTGCGCCTGGGCCTGGTCGAGGCGCTGCAGCCCCACGGCCTGGCCGAGCGCTTCGCGCACATCGCCATCCAGCGCGGCATGTTCTCCTACACCGGCCTGAGCCCGGACCAGGTGCGCCGCCTGCGCGAGGAACACAGCGTGTACATGGTCGGCAGCGGCCGCGCCAATGTCGCCGGGCTGGACGCCAGCCGCCTGGACGA
This sequence comes from Pseudomonas sp. M1, assembly GCF_022760135.1. NCBI lineage: Bacteria > Pseudomonadati > Pseudomonadota > Gammaproteobacteria > Pseudomonadales > Pseudomonadaceae > Pseudomonas > Pseudomonas sp. M1. The sequence goes on along the minus strand of NZ_CP094343.1, from coordinate 2,006,425 downwards.
CCTGGCCAGGGCCATCGCCGCGGTCTGCGCCTGAAAACTATTTCCACCCTCGCTCGACCGGCCGCTGGCCGGTCTTTTTTTGCCCGCGTTCAGCGCGGCGACAGCGGCCCGGCCTGGCGCTTCCAGCGCCCCGGGGTGGTCCCGGTCCAGCGCTGGAAGGCCCGGCAGAAGCTGGCCGCCTCGGCATAACCCAGGCACTGGGCGACGCCGTTCAGGTCCATGCGCGACTCCAACAGCAGGCGCTCGGCCAGGCGCAGGCGGATGCCGTCGCTCAGCGGCTGGAAGCGTTGCCCCTCGGCGGCCAGGCGGCGCTGCAGGGTGCGTTCGGAAAGCCCCAGGCGCTGCGCCACCTCGCGGCAGCCCGGCAGGCTCGCGGCATCGCGCACCAGCAGGCGCTGCACCGCCCGCGCGGTAGGCGTGGCGGCCAGGGGCAGCGCCAGTTCTTCGCAGAGCTTCTCGCACAGTTGCTCGCCGCTGCTGCGGCTGTCCGGGTTGGCCTGCGGCAGGCTGGCCTCCAGGTCAGCGCGGGCGAACAGCAGGGCATTGCGCGGGGCGCCGAAGCGCACCGGGTACGGCCAGGCGCGGGCGTAGGCGTCGAGGTCGGCCGGCGCCTCGGCGCGCAGCTCCAATGCCAGCGGCTGCACCGGGCGCTGCAGCAGTTCGCCGGCCAGTTGCAGGCAACCGGCGATGCCGCGCTCCACCACGAAGGCGCGGGCGTCCGGCGGCAGCACCTGGTCGTCGAAGATCATCCAGTGCCCGCGCAGCTCGGCCTCGCGGCTCACCGGGCACAGCGTCAGGGCCAGGCTCTGGTAGCGGCCGAAGGTCTCGAAGGCCTCCCGCAGGCTGCGGCAGGCGAGCATGGTGAAGCCCAGCAGCCCCAGTGAGGTGAGGTGGTAGCGGCGCCCGGCGGCGAAGCCCAGGCCGGGGCGGGCGCCCTGTTGCAGCAGGTTGCGGATCACCGCCAGCTCCTGCCAGGCCTGGATCTGCGCATGGCGTCCGCTGAGTTCGCGCGGCTCGATGGCGCTGCCCACCAGGCAGGCCTCCGCGGCCAGGCCCTCGCTGCGGGCGCAGTCGAGCAGGTGGCGCACGCCGGTGATGTCACGGGTCTGTCGCCAGTCCATGGGGCCTCCTGCAAGTGGCGGGAATCATCAATTTCTGGCGCCGATCATCATGGCGCAAGTGCGCCGCGGCGACCATCCTCAACAGGCCGACAACACCAACAAGAGGGCACCCCATGTTCGAGTTCTTCTACGCCTTGCCGAGCCAGAACCGCGCCGCCAGCTACCGTCACTTCCAGATCGTCCCGGCCACCGGCGCCATCGGCGCGGACGTCAGCGGCGTCGACCTGCGCAGCCTGGGCGAGGAAGGCTTCGCCGAACTGCGCCAGGCATTGCTGGCGCACAAGGTGTTGTTCATCCGCGGGCAGTCGCTGGGCGTCGAGGACCTGGAGGCGGTCACCCTGCGCTTCGGCGAATTCGGCCGCGAACCCTACGTGCAGGGCCTGCCCGAGCATCCCCACGTGGTGCGGGTGGTCAAGGAAGCCGACGAGAAGACGCCGGTGGTGTTCGGCGGCGCCTGGCACAGCGACTGGTCGTTCCAGGAACGCCCGCCGGCCTTCACCCTGCTCTACGGCCACGACATCCCGCCGTTCGGCGGCGACACCCTCTACGCCAACCTGGCGCTGGCCTACGAATGGCTGTCGCCCAAGCTGCGCGCGCAGCTGGAGAGCCTGGACGCCATCCACAGCCCGGAACGCGCCTACGGCGCCGAGGCCAAGCACAACGACCTGATGGAGAACATGGCGGTGCGCTACGGCAACGCCGACGGCGAGACCCGCTCGCACCCGCTGGTGACGCGCCACCCGGAGACCGGCAAGAAGATACTCTTCGTCAACCCGGCCTACACCAGCGGCATCAAGGGCATGCGCCCGGCCGAAGCGCAGCCGCTGCTGGACTACCTCTACGGCATCGCCACCCAGCCGGCCTTCACCTGCCGCATGCGCTGGAGCCAGGGCACCCTGGCGATCTGGGACAACCGCAGCACCTGGCACTACCCGGTGTCGGACTACCATGGGATGCGGCGTGAGATGTATCGGACTACGGTGGTGGGGGAAGTGCCGAGTCGCTAAGAGACGGCTGCTTTTCTGCTTTTCTGCTTTTCTGCTTTTCTGCTTTTCTGCTTTTCTGCTTTTCTGCTTTTCGTAGGAGCGAGCTTGCTCGCGAAGAGTGTTTCCCGGTAGCTACGGTGTTTACGGTGAACTCCGCCCCCTCTCCCCGGCCCTCGGCTGCGCGCCCCGCCCTGAAGGGAGAGGGGGCTAGTCCGTGCCGAGAAAAGGAATAGTTTCAGCCGAAAACCTTCGGTGCTGCCGGCTGACTCAGGAATACCCACGTACTCCGAACGGTCCCCTCTCCCTTCAGGGAGAGGGTTAGGGAGAGGGAACAGAGGTGAGCCCGGCAGCGGAGTCACCGGGGAGCTTGCTCGCTCCTACGAAAAGCCCAGCTCACTCCCCCGCAAACCTCTGCGCATGCTCCCGCAACATCCCCCGCAACAACTGCGCCGCCGGCGACAGATAGGCCCCCTCCCGCACCGCCAGGCCCATGGTGCGCGTCAGGGTGGTTTCCGCCAGCTTCACCTCGCGCAACTGGCTCATCCCATGCAGCCCGCCGTCCAGCGTTTCGCGGGCAACGAAGCTGAGCAGCCGGGTGCGGGCGATCAGGTTGGGCAGCATGGGAATGGCGTTGGTCTCGATCTGCACCCGCGGCGGCGGCAGGCCGTGGGCCTGGAAGGTGGCGTCCATCCAGCGCCGCGACGACACGCTGGGCGCCGGCAGCACCCAGCGGTATCGACAGAGGTCGGCGATGGCCACCGGGCCGTCGAACAGCGGGTGCTCGCGGCTGGCCACCACCACCACCTGGTCCTGCAGCAGCGGCTCGCTGACCAGGTGCGCGTCGTCGAGGATGCGCGAGCAGATCGCCATGTCCAGGCGTCCGCCGCGCAGGGCCTCGCGCAATACGTCGTCCTGGCCCAGGGACAGGCTGATGGTCACCTCCGGGGCACGCCGCAACAGTTCCTCCACCAGCGGCGGCAGCAGGTACTCGGCCATGGTCGCGGCGCAGCCCAGGCGGATGTTGCCCACCAGGCCGCTGGCGAAGTCGCGCACCTCGCGGCGCGTCTCCTCGATGTCCTGGCGCAGCTGGCGGGCGCGCTGCAGCATCAGCTCGCCGGCCGGGGTCAGGCGGATGCGCCGGCCCTCGCGCTGGAACAGGCTGGTGCCCAGGGACTGCTCCAGGCGCTGGATGCTCTTGGTCAGCGCCGGCTGGCTGCGCCCCAGGCGGTCCGCCGCGCGGCCCAGGTGGCCGAGCTCGGCGATGGTTTCGAAATAGGCGAGATCGCGCAGGTCCATGGCGGCCACCGATAGATTTCAGGAATGAATTCATGACTATTAGAAAATGGACTTGATGGATTGCGCTATCGATAATTTTCCCCGTTGTCCGCAGTCGGGAGCCTTCGCGTGTCCAGCCCTCCAGCCCAGAGCCTCAGCCGTATCCCCGCCAGCCTGCAGTGGCCGGCCCTGATCCTGGCGGCCGGCGGCGCCGGGCAGCTGCTCGCCTGGCTGGGCATCCCCGCCGCGCTGTTCCTCGGCCCCATGCTGGTGGCCATCGCCTTCGGCGTCGGCGGCGCCGGCATCCGCCTGCCGCGCCAGGCCTTCCGCCTCAGCCAGGGCTGCATCGGCCTGCTGGTGGCCCACGCCATCAACTGGTCGGTGCTGCAGGCCATGGCCGCGTCCTGGCCGCTGATGCTCTGCGCCACCCTGCTCACCCTGCTGCTCAGCGCCCTGGTCAGCTACGCCATGGTGCGCTTCGGCGGCATCCCCGGCAGCACCGCCGCCTGGGGCACCGCGCCCGGCGGCGCGGCGGCCATGGTGGCGATGGCCGAATCCCACGGCGCCGATCCGCGGGTGGTGGCGACCATGCAGTACGTGCGGGTGGTCTGCGTGGTCATGGCCGGCGCCCTGGTCGGCCGCCTGCTGGGCCTGGAAGGCGGCGGCTCGGCGGCCCACAGCACGCCGCTGAACGACGCCGGCCACCTGCCCGACCTGGTCAACTGCCTGCTGCTGATCTTCGTCGGCGTCAGCCTGGGCGCGCGCCTGCCGGCCGGCCCGCTGCTGGTGCCGCTGGTGGCCGGCGCCGCGCTGCAACTGGGCGGGCTGCTGCAGATCGCCCTGCCGCACTGGCTGCTGGTGCTGGCCTACGGGGTGATCGGCTGCTACATCGGCCTGCGCTTCGACCGCGCCAGCCTGGCCTACGTCGGCCGCCACCTGCCGGCCATGCTGGTCAGCGCCCTCGGCCTGATCCTCAGCTGCGCGCTCTTCGCCTGGGCCCTGGCGGCCGTCACCGGCATGGACTTCCTGTCCCTCTACCTGGCCACCAGCCCCGGCGGCCTGGACGCCATGGCGATCATCGCGGTGGATACCCACTCCGACGTCGGCCTGGTGCTGGCCATGCAGACCCTGCGGCTGTTCGTGGTGCTGTTCAGCGGCGTGTCCATCGCCCGCCTGGTGATCCGTCTTAGCCACGCCTGAAGTGCGGCGCCTTGTGCGCGCGGCCTGGGCCGCCGCGGTGGAAGGTTCACGCCAGATATCCCAGGCTCCGTAGGATGGCGTTGAGCGCAGCGATACCCATCGATGGGAGTCGCTTCGCTCGTCCCCTCCTGCGCAGAGCCGGCAGCCCCTTTCAGTAATCCACCTTGCCGCGCCCGGCCTTGATCGCCCCGCGCTTGCTCTTGCCCTCCAGGCGGCGGGTCTTGGAGCCGAGGGTCGGCCGCGTCGGCTTGCGCTTCTTTTGCACCGTGGCCGCCGAGCGGATCAGCTCGGCCAGGCGCTCCAGCGCATCCTCGCGATTCTGCTCCTGGGTGCGGTACTGCTGGGCCTTGATCACCACCACGCCGTCGCCGCTGATGCGCTGGTCGCTCAGCGCCAGCAGGCGCTCCTTGTAGAAATCCGGCAGCGACGAGGCGCGGATGTCGAAGCGCAGGTGCACCGCGCTGGACACCTTGTTGACGTTCTGCCCGCCGGCGCCCTGGGCGCGGATGGCGCTCAGCTCGATTTCGGCGTCGGGGATCTGCACGGCGTTGGAGATGACGAGCATGGCGGGGAATTCGGACGGAGGGAAAGCACAGCATAACGCGCAATCGCCAGCAGGCACAGAACGCGGCCCGGCGCGGCGCAAGGCCGATTCCTGACTCGCGGATCAATTTTTGAATACACTTGTGTATACAAAAATCTCTTGCAATGAATCCAACAGACCTTTAGAACCGTCCCTGTCCGGCCGCGGGCAGTCACGCGGCAACCGGCCCCATAACAACAACAAGATCGAGGTGCAGCATGTTCCGCCCGGTATCCTCCGTGCCGGCGCCCAGCGCCGTCCGCCAACCCCCGCGTACGCCCCGCCGCCTGAGCACCGGCAGCCGTATCGCCCTGAGCGCCGCCCTGCTGGCCGGCCTCCCCCTGGACGCGGCCTTCGCCGACGACGACCGCTTCTTCGAGTGGACCAGCAACACGCTGGGCTTCCGCTACGGCCAGCAGTTCACCAACCCGAACAACCCGGACAAGTTCGCCAAGCGCATCTACAGCTTCAGCCACGCCGACGGCTATCGCTACGGCAGCAACTTCTTCCATCTGGACGTGTTCCTCTCCGACAGCCGCGACCCGCGCAAGGGCACCGACCACGGCGGCAGCGAGGTCTACGCGGTGTACCGCCACCAGCTGTACGCCTCGCGGGTGTTCGACGTGCCGCTGGGCAAGGGCCTGGTGAAGGACCATGCGCTGACTTTCGGCTTCGACGCCAGCCGCAACAACAACCTGGCCTCGGCGAAGAAGCGCGCCCTGGTGATAGGCCCCACGGTGAAGTTCAACGGCGCCGGCGTGCTCGACCTGAGCCTGCTGTACTACCGCGAGAAGAACCACTTCGGCGTGCCCGGCGCAAAGCACCCGGACCACACCTTCGATGGCACCTACATGCTCAACCTGACCTGGCTGAAACCCTTCCAGCTCGGCGAGCGCATGGCCAAATTCCAGGGCTTCCTCAACCACGTCGGCGAGAAGGGCGAGGACTACAACGACAAGGACACCGCCGCCGAGACGCTGGTGCGCACCTCGCTGATGGTGGCGGCCCTGCCCGGCGCCAGGCGCCAGCCGAACCTCTGGCTCGGCGTGGGCTACGAGTACTGGCACAACAAGTTCGGCGTGGACGGCGGCACCGGCAGCCGCACCTCGACGCCGACGGTGAACCTGGAGTTCAGTTTCTGAGGTTCGGGCCTCGGTACGGGTACGGCTTCTCGTAGGAGCGAGCCCCGTAGGATGGGTTGAGCGAAGCGATACCCATCACCAATGCCCGCATGGGTTTCGCAGGCTCAACCCATCCTACGAAAGCACCTCGGCGCAGCTCTCACCAATGAAAAAGCCCGGCGCAGACCGGGCTTTCTTCATCGCGACGAACTCAGCGCTCCTTGCAGGAAACCCCGTCGGCGGGCTCGCCGCCCTTCCAGTCCTTGTACAGGGTGGCTTCCTCGCCCTTGGTCCACCAGATGTACTGGCCGGCGGCGTACTTGGCGCCTGAGGCCGAGATGACGTTGGCGAACACCAGGCTGGCGCTATCGCTCACCGGCACCACCGCCAGGTGGTTGTCGCCCTTGTTCAGGTACTGGACGCTGAACTTGCGGCCGTCGTCGCACTTGTAGTCGACGCTGCGCGAATCCAGCTTGGCGTCGCCGGGCAGGACCAGCGCGTCCACCGGCGGCGCCTTCTTCTCCTCGCCGCCACAGGCGACCAGCAGCACGGGAACGGCGGCGGCCAGCAGCCAGAATGCTTTTTTCATGGGTGTCCCTCTGACGAAAAATGGCCAGGACACTCTAGCCAAGGTTCGCTGCCGGCGGCAACGCCGCGCGCCCCGGCGAAAAGTCGGGCGCGCGGCTCGCCCTCACTCGGCCAGTGCCAGCACCGGCTGCGCGGCGCGCGAGCGCTTGAGGCGGTAGCAGGCGAACATCACCAGCAGCCACAGCGGGATCACGTACACCGAGACCTGGATGCCCGGGATCATCGCCATCACCCCGAGGATGAACACCACGAAGGCCAGGCACAGCCAGTTGCCGTAGGGGTAGAAGATGGCGCGGAAGGCGGTGCGCACGCCGTCGCGGTCCATGCGCTGGCGGAACTTCAGGTGCGCGTAGCTGATCATCGCCCAGTTGATCACCAGCGCCGCCACCACCAGGGACATCAGCAGCTCCAGCGCCTGGTGCGGGATCACGTAGTTGACCACCACCGCGAGGAAGGTCACCAGCGCCGACACCAGCAGCGCACGCACCGGCACGCCGCGCTTGTCCACCTTCGCCAGGGCGCGGGGCGCGTCGCCCTGCTCGGCCAGGCCGACCAGCATGCGGCCGTTGCAGTAGGTGCCGCTGTTGTAGACCGACAGCGCCGCGGTGAGCACCACGAAGTTGAGGATGTGCGCGGCGGTGTCGCTGCCCAGCAGCGAGAACACTTTCACGAAGGGGCTGCCGCTGTAGTCGTCGCCGGCCGCGCTGATGCTCTGCAGCAGGCTGTCCCAGGGCGTCAGCGCGAGCAGCACGGCCAGGGCGCCGACGTAGAAGATCAGGATGCGCCAGAGCACCTGGTTGATCGCCTTGGGGATCACCGTCTTCGGCTGGTCGGCCTCGGCGGCGGTGAAGCCGAGCATCTCCAGGCCGCCGAAAGAGAACATGATGAAGGCCATGGCCATCACCAGCCCGCTGGCGCCGTTGGGGAAGAAGCCACCGTGGCTCCACAGGTTGCTCACGCTCGCCTGCTCGCCGCCGTGGCCGGAGAACAGCAGCCAGCAGCCGAGCAAGATCATGCCGACCACGGCGCTGACCTTGATCATCGCGAACCAGAACTCGGCCTCGCCGAACAGCTTGACGTTGGCCAGGTTGATGAGGTTGACCAGCACGAAGAACACGGCGGCGCTGGCCCAGGTGGGCACGTCCGGCCACCAGTAGTGCACGTACTTGCCCACCGCGGTGAGTTCGGACATGCCGACCAGGATGTACAGCACCCAGCAGTTCCAGCCGGAGAGGAAGCCGGCGAAACCGCTCCAGTACTTGTGGGCGAAGTGGCTGAAGGAGCCGGCCACCGGCTCTTCGACGATCATCTCGCCGAGCTGGCGCATGATCAGGAAGGCGATCACCCCGGCGATGGCGTAGCCGAGCAGCATGGACGGCCCGGCCGACTTGAGCACCCCGGCCGAGCCGAGGAACAGGCCGGTGCCGATGGCGCCGCCGAGGGCGATCAGCTGGATGTGGCGATTCTTCAGGCCGCGCTGCAACTGGCCTGCGTGCTGGGTATCACGCGTCATTGCGTCACCTTTTGTTGTTATCTGTGACGGATCGGGCCCCGCGGTTCGTGGCCGCGCGGCATGCAAGGCGCATCGCGCCGCGACGAATTGCCGCCGGGCGCGGGGCAGGCGCCATATCAGCGGCTGCGGTCGCGGCGAACAAGTCCGCAACCCTTGTGGGAAAGCGCCTGGCCAGCGTCGCGGGCGGCAGCTTTTCGTTACAGCCATGGCGGGCTGCGCAGTGCGTCGGCGGCCGCGTAAAGCCTTCGTTACACAGCGGTTCGTCAGGTTTCCAGGGTAGATGCACGGCGCTACACCGCTGTGGGGTGGTGGCGTAGGGCGGATAACCGTTTGCGGTTATCCGCCGTCGAACCCGAGAGCCATGTTCTTGCTTGCGAAGGAGCCCCACAGTGGAGAGTGTTCGCGAGCAAGCTCGCTCCTACGAGAAGCCATGCTCGCCTGCAACGGAGCGGACCTTGTCCGCGATAGCCGGGGGTATCGGCGCGATTCGCGGATGAGATCCGCTCCTACGCTGCCCCACCCGCACCATTCCCATGTAGGAGCGCGCCCTGCGCGCGAAATCGCGGGCAGGGCCCGCTCCTACAGGTCGCCGGGAAGCACGGTGTTTCTCCCCGTAGGAGCGGACCTTGTCCGCGATAGCCGGGGGTATCGGCGCGATTCGCGGATGAGATCCGCTCCTACGCCGCCCCACCCGCACCATTCCCATGTAGGAGCGCGCCCTGCGCGCGAATCGCGGGCAGGGCCCGCTCCTACAGGTTGCCGGGAAGCACGGTGTTTCTCCCCGTAGGAGCGGACCTTGTCCGCGATTAGCCGGAACCTCCGGCGCGATTCGCGGATGAGATCCGCTACGCCGCCCCACCCGCACCATTCCCATGGGCGGCGCAATCCGCCTGCCTCTACGCCTGCCTCTACCCCGCCAAACGCCCCGAGGCGGGGTCTCAGCCGGCCACGCGCACCTGCGGGCGGCGCGAGGTGCCGGCCAGCTCCCGGGCCAGGCAGTGGTCGAGGAACAGTTCCATGTAGCGGAAGCTCTTGCAGATGGCCGCGCGCAGTTCGTCCCAGCGCCCGGGGGCGATTTCCTGGCCGCACAGGGTGCAGATGATCTCCAGGGCTTCCCAGGGGTGGTCGTCGTCGTAATGGGCGTGCAGGCGCAGCCACTTCATCGCGCTCTTGCGCAGTTCCGCCGGCAGCGTCTGCTCGTAGGCGTCGCTGGAGCAGACCAGCGCCGACCAGTCGCCGGTCACGCCCTCCACCGCGTAGTTGGTGGCCGCCATGGCCACCGCCAGGTCGTCCGAGGCGCTGCTGTGCCAGCACCAGTGGCCGAGGGCGTGCAGCGCCTCGGGCACCTCCTGCGCACGCAGCGCCGCCAGGCCCACGCCATAGGCCTCGGCCCAACGCAGCCAGTGGTCGGCGTGGTTCAGTTCGACGCGGATGTTGCGCATCAGCCAGCGCCGCGCCATGTCCTCGCCGGGGGAACGGCCGAAGCGTGTCTTCAGCAGATTCTGCGACATGTACAGGGGGAACTGCTCGACCACCGGCCAACCGCCGATGAGGTAGGTGCGCATGGTCGCGGCGCCAATCTGGCCGTCGCGCAGGCGGCGGTAGAACTCGTGCCCGGAGACCGCGCGGCGGGCGCTTTCGCAGGCGACCACCAGGTCCTGAGCCCACTGCGGGTAACTGGTCAGGTCCTTCAGCGACCCGACGCGGAGAAATGCTTCGTTCATGCTGGCCCATCCTTGTGCGTCGACGAAATCGACCGCCAGACTAGATGACGGGCCGCCGGCTGTCACCGTCCGGAGGTGGTGTCCGGCTCCACCAGGGCCGGCTCCGCCTGCCCGGAATAGTGACGGTTGAACGGCAGCGGGCGGCCCACGGCGTAACCCTGGGCATAATCGATACCGATTTCCCGCAGCGCCTCGAGGATTTCCTCCGACTCGACGAACTCCGCCACCGTGCGCTTGCCCATGACGTGGCCGATCTGGTTGATCACCTGGACCATGGCGCGGTCGATGGGGTCGTCGAGCATGTCCTTGATGAAGCTGCCGTCGATCTTCAGGTAGTCCACCGGCAGGTGCTTGAGGTAGACGAAGGACGACATGCCGGCGCAGAAGTCGTCGAGGGAGAAGCGGTAGCCCATGGCCTTGAGTTCGTGGATGAACTGGGTGGCGCTGACCAGGTTGGCGATGGCGCTGGTCTCGGTGACCTCGAAGCAGATGTTCTCCGGCGCCAGGCCGTAGGCCGGCTGCAGTTCGCGGAGCATCTGGATGAAACTGGCGTCGCCGATGGTGGCGCCGGACAGGTTGATGGCGCAGGTGGCGATCGGCTCGCAGCCGGCCTCGCGGCGTTCGGCGAGGATCTCGAAGGCGCGGTTGGCCACCCAGCGGTCGATCAGCGGCATCAGGCCGTAGCGCTCGGCGGCCGGGATGAAGTCGTTGGGCGGCACCAGGCGGCCGTTCTCGTCCAGCACGCGTAGCAGCAGCTCGACGTGCAGGCCCTCCTCGGCCTGCGGGTCGACGGCGCGGATGCGCTGGGCGAACAGGCGGAAGCGGTCCTCGTCCAGGGCCTGGCGGATGCGCTGGACCCAGGCCATCTCGCCGAAGCGCATGGACAGCTCGCTGTCGTCCGGGCTGAACACCTGGGCGCGATTGCGGCCCTTCTCCTTGGCCAGGTAGCAGGCCATGTCGGCGCAGCGCAGGGCCTCCTCCACCGACACCAGCATGGCCGTGACGTGCACCACGCCGATGCTGACGGTGATGTTGAAGGGCCGCCGGTCCCAGACGAAGTGCAGGTTCTCGACGCCCTGGCGGAGGTTCTCGGCGATCTGCTCGGCGACCTCCGGCGGGCAGTTCTCCAGCAGCACGCCGAACTCGTCGCCGCCCAGGCGCGCCAGGGTGTCGCCCTCGCGCAGGCAGCTTTCGAGGACGCTGCAGGCCTGGCGCAGCAACTCGTCGCCGGCGGCGTGCCCGCAGGTGTCGTTGACCAGCTTGAACTGGTCCAGGTCGAGGTACATCAGGCTGTGGCGGTCGTTGCGCTGCGCCGAGCGCTCCAGCGCCTGCTCCAGGCGGTACTCGAACTCGCGGCGGTTGCTCAGGCCGGTCAGGGAATCGTGGGTGGCCTGCCAGGACAGGCTTTCCATGTACTGCCGCTCGCGGGTCATGTCGTGCAGCACCAGCGCCGCGCCGACGATGCGCCCGCCGACGCGGATCGGCGTGCCCACCAGGGTCACCACCACGCCGCTGCCGTCCAGGCGCTGCAGCAGCTTGCTGATCTCGCTGCCGGCCTCCACCTCGCCGCGCAGGACCTGCCCGACCAGGGCCAGGTCCTCTTCCTCGGAGGTCTCGTCGAGCATGCGCAGCAGCGACTTCAGCGGCAGCCCCACGGCCATCTCGCTGTCCCAGCCGATCATGCGTTCGGCGGCCGGGTTGAGGTAGGCGATGTGGGCGTTCTCGTCGATGGTGATGACCGCGTCGCCGATCGCCGCCAGGGTCGTCTGGGCCTTCTCGCGCTCGCTGTCCAGGGCGCTCTGGAAGGCGCGCTGGGCCAGCAGCAGGTTGCGCGTGCGCCAGGCCGCCAGGAGGATCAGGGCCAGGCCGCTGACGACGTTGGCCGCCAGCAGCAGGCGCATCACCGAGCGCGAACCCTGGGCGAGCGCAGCGCTGAAGGCCATGGAGGCGGGGGTCACGCCTTCGTTGATGGCCTGGATGCGCTGGTCCCAGTAGCTGATGTCGCCGGGGCCGACCTGGCCGGTCTGGATGCGCTGGTGCATCTCTTCGGCGATGGCCTGGAGCTGGTCGAGGTAGCGGTCGCCCTCCTTCCAGTAGCGCACCGCCTCGTTGAAGTAGCTGAAGTCGTGGAAATAGCGGTAGAGGGTGATGATGGCGCCGACGTCGTCGGGATGGTTGCCGCCGGCGAGGATGCCTTTGCGCGCCAGTTCGTAGTCCGGCTGCGGGCTGTCCAGGGCGGTGCGCAGCAGGCGGTCGCCGAGGGGGATGGCGATGGCTTCCTGGTAGCGCCGGTAGTCGTCGGCGTCGCGCGTCTCGCCGTAGCGCTGCAGGTAGTGGATGGCGTCCTTCTGGCCCTTGGACCAGAGGCTCTCGCCGCCGACGTAGGCGCGCACTCCCGAAATCAGGTAAAGGCTGCCTACGCCAAGCAATCCCTGCAGCAGGACCACGGCGATGAACGGCCATACCAGCTTCCACAGCCGGGAGTCATGGCGAATACGGCTCTGCCCAGTAGCACCCATGGATATTGTCGGATTCCTTTCGTGTCCTTACCGCTGCGGCAGCCCGCCGTAGCCGGACTGGAGCGCAACGGCCCCTCCTTACTCTTAGCGCATGGTAGCCATTCCACAAGGCGGGGGTACAGGGCCTGGGCCGAGGAAAATCTCAAAATTGTCCGACAATATGCCGCCGGCCGTCGCCTGCGCCGCTGCCAACCCCTGCGCCAGGGCCTCCGGTCAGCCGATGGGCGACAGTGGCGCACTTCGTCGGTGGTGGACGTGTCGGTGCCGCAGGGCAATTCCGTTCGCGAACGCGAAGCGCAGCGATGCGGATTCAGGATGACGTCGAGCGATCAGGCCACGCCGGCCGCCGGGGAGCGCCGTTCGCGAGCAAGCTCGCTCCTACATCCGCCGGCAAACACCATGCCCGTACACGAAGCGATACCCATCGCCATGGCGATGGGTATCGCAAGCTCAACCCATCCTACGAAAAGCGCCTCGGCGCGGGCGGCAAGACAGTGGCGTCGGCATGACAGGAGGAACACCGACGTAGGATGGCGTTGAGCGAAGCGATACCCATCACCACCAACAGCGAAACAGGAATCAGCCCTGGCGGCCGCGCTCCAGCCAGCGTTCCAGCATCGGCGCCAGTTCTTCAAGCGGCTGGTAGCCATTGGTCAGCAGGGCCAGCTGGCCGTTGCGCTCGGCCAGCAGGGTGGGGAAGCCGGCGATGCCCAGGTCGCGGGCCCAGGAGAAGTCGGCCTGGGTCGCCAGGTGGTTTTCCTGGCTGTCGAACAGCTCGGCGAACTCGATGCGCGGCAGGCCGGCGCTTTCGGCCAGCTGCGCCAGGGTCGCGGCCTCGGTGACGTCGCGTCCCTCGACGTAGAAGGCCTGCTGGATGGCCTTGACCAGCGCCCAGGCGGCCTCCTCGTCCAGGCGCCGGGCGGCGACCACCGCGCGGCAGGCCGGCTCGGTGTCGTAGACGAAGCCTTCGGGCAGCGCGCCCTCGAAGCGGAACGGCTGGCCGGTGGCCTGCTGCACCGCCTGCCAGTGCTCGAGGATGTAGCGCCGGGTGGTCGGCTCCAGCCCCGCGCCGTGGCCGGTGCGCAGCCCGCCCATGACCAGCGCCAGCGGTACGCCGGCGGCGCCCGCCTGCTCGATCAGCGCCTGGGCCACCGGGGCGAAACCCCAGCACCAGGAGCACATGGGGTCCATCACGTAGAGCAGGCGGGCGTTGGCCAAGGATCAGTCCTCCAGGACGGCCTGCCGCGGGTCGCGGCCGATGGGGTGGGGCTGGTTGCGCAGCTTCGCCAGTTCGATCTGCTTCTGCCGCTCGCGGGCGCTGGCGCGGGTCTTCTCGCTCAGCGTGTCCCAGCAGTGCGGGCAGCTGATGCCCGGGGCGTAGTGCTCGCTGGCGCGGTCCAGGGCAGAGATCGGGTTGCGGCAGGCGTGGCACTGGTCGTAGTCGCCCTCGGTGAGGTCGTGGCGCACGGTCACCCGGTTGTCGAACACGAAGCAGTCGCCGCGCCACAGGCTCTGTTCCTCGGGCACTTCCTCCAGGTACTTGAGGATGCCGCCCTTGAGGTGGAAGACCTCTTCGAAGCCCTCGCCGAGCATGTAGCTGGAGGCCTTCTCGCAGCGGATGCCGCCGGTGCAGAACATGGCGACCTTCTTGTGTTTGGCCGGGTCGTAGTGGGCCTTGACGTATTCGGGGAACTCGCGGAACGACTTGGTCCTGGGATCGACGGCGCCTTCGAAGGTGCCGATGGCCACTTCGTAATCGTTGCGGGTGTCGATCAGCAGCACCTCGGGGTCGCTGATCAGCGCGTTCCAGTCCTGCGGCTCGACGTAGGTGCCGACGCGGCGGTTGGGATCGACGCCGGGCACGCCCAGGGTGACGATCTCTTTCTTCAGCTTGACCTTGGTGCGGTAGAACGGCTGCTCGTCGCAGTAGGATTCCTTGTGGTCGACGTCGGCCAGGCGCGGGTCCCGGCGCAGCCAGGCGAGCAACGCGTCGATGCTCTCGCGGGTGCCGGACACGGTGCCGTTGATGCCTTCCTCGGCAAGCAGCAGGGTGCCCTTGATGCCGTTGTCCAGCAGGGTCTGCAGCAGGGGTTCGCGCAGCGCGACGTAGTCCGGCAGGGAAACGAACTTGTACAGCGCCGCCACGACGATGGAGCGGGTCATGGGGTACATCCTCCAGTGGTCGCCCGCGTAAAGGGCGGACCGGGTCAGAAAAGACAACGCCGGCATCGGTTGCCGGCGTTGGCGCATTCTACCGCAACGACCGGGCAGCGTCAGTGGTCGTGCTTGCTGCCGCCGCGGCAGGTCGGCGAGTCGGGCGCGGCGCCCTGCCCGGCCCATTCCTCGGGGGTGTAGGTGTGCAGTGCAAGGGCGTGGAACTGGCCCATCAGCTCGCCGAGGGTGGCGTAGACCTTCTGGTGCCGCTTGACCGAATTCAGCCCGGCGAATACCGGGCTGACGATCACGGCCTTGTAGTGCGTTTCCTGGCCGCGGCTGTGCATGTGGCTCTCGTCCAGCACCTGCAGGTGCTGCGGTTCGAGGCCGGCTGCCAGGGCGGACTGGATACGTTCCTGCATGCTCATGTCGCTGTTTCCGTCACTTCTTCGCCGGGGCCTTCACGCCCAGTTCCTTGTCCATGTCGGCCAGCAGCTTGTTCACCGGGTCGACCGCGGTCTGCAGCTTGGCCTGGGTCAGCTGGGCGGACTGCGCGGTCAGGCGCGGCATCTTCTGCAGCACTTTCTGGCCCAGGGGCGAGGCATAGAAGTCGTTCAGCTGCTTGAGCTCGGACTCGGTGAAGTTGTCCGAATAGAGCTTGACCAGCTCCGGCTTGATCTTCTCCCAGCCCACCGCGCGGTCCAGCTCGGCGTTGGCCTTGGCCTGGTAGCGGTCGAGCACCGCCTTCTTGCTGTCCGGCGCCTTCGCCTGGGCGAAGTGCTGGGCGAACATCTGCTGCACCTGGGCGTAGACCGGCACCGTGAGCTTGTCGGCGTGGACCTGCTTGAGGAATTTCTCGGCCTCGGCGGCGGAATCGGCCAGGGCCATGGAGCTGAAACCAACGAGGAGTGCAGCGGTGCAAATCTTGCGAAGGGCGGTCATGGGCAGTCCTTGAGTCTGTCTGGTGTGTCCCTTGGGACCCGCCATTCTGCGCCTAAGTTCTGAAAGCCCTCAAGCGGGAGCCGAGCAACGGCGTTTATGCCAGCCCAGTGGCAGAAATGACTGAAAGTTGCTGCCTACCCTTGTTCTGCCAGCGTCGAATCGGCATGCTGGGTCAGATTGTCACATGGATGTGTTCGATGACCTCCCAGGCCCGCCTTACGCTGCCTCCTGCCCTACCGATGTTGTGCAATGCGCGAGGCCACCTGGACCCGGGCGCCATCGGCTGGTCCTCGCGGCCGCTGCTGGATTGCGCCCTGCCCGGCCAGCGCGGCCGGCGCAAGCGCTGGAACCACTGGTGCCTGATCAGCCCGGGCTGGATGCTCTCGCTGACCATCGCCGACCTCGACTACCTCGGCTACGGCGCCCTCTACTTCCTCGACCTGAACACCGGCAAGGCCTATTCCCGCACCCAGATCTGCCCGCTGGGCCTGTGCTGCGAGCTGCCCGACCACCCCAACCAGAGCCACGCCTTCCGCCACGAACGCCTCAACCTGGGCTTCGACGACCAGGGCGCGCGCCTGCGCATCCACGCCGACGCCGGCGACCTGGGCGGCCTGCCGCTATCCCTGGCGCTGGACGTGCAGCGCCCGGCGCACCTGGACTCGGTCAACCTGGTGGTGCCCATGGGCGGCAACCACTTCCACGCCTGCAGCCGGCAGATGGGCCTGCCCTTCACCGGCGCCCTGCAACTGGGCGAGGAAACCTACCAGGCCCAGGCCGGGCAGAGCTTCGCCGCGCTGGACTTCGGCCGCGGCGTGTGGCCCTTCCGCAGCTTCTGGACGCGCGCCGCCTTCGCCGCGCCCGGTGGCATCGCCGGCAACTTCGGCTCGGGCTGGACCGACCACAGCGAACACAAGGAAAACGCCCTGTGGTTCGGCGGCGAGCTGCAGCGCCTGCGCGGCGAGGTGGACATCCGCCAGGCGCCCAACGACCCGCTCGCCCCCTGGCGCCTGAGCACCGCCGACCAGCGCGTCGACCTCGCCTTCACCCCGCTCAAGCTGCACGAGGCCTCGCCGCGCCTGGGACTGCTCTACGCCCACACCAGCCAGTGGTTCGGCCACTACGACGGCTTCCTGCGCAGCGCCGCCGGCGAGCAGGTGCCGGTCAAGCGCGCCCTGGGCTGGATAGGCGCCACCCACGCACGCTGGTAGGCCCGCCGGCAAGCTATAAGCGCCATTGACGCAGCGCGGAACCCGAAAGCCGGCACAAGGCCTAAACTCCCTCAGATCATTCCGGGAGGACGCCTTCATGAAACGGACCGAAACCGACAGCCTGGGCCCCATCGAGGTCGACGAGCAGGCCTACTGGGGCGCGCAGACGCAGCGCTCGCTGGAGAACTTCGCCATCGGCGGGCAGCGCATGCCGCTGGCTGTGGTCTACGGCCTGACGCTGGTCAAGAAGGCCGCCGCGCGCATCAACGTGCGCCTGGGCGAGCTGCCGGCGGAGATCGGCCAGCTGATCGAGCAGGCCGCCGACGAAATCCTCGCCGGCCAGCACGACGACCAGTTCCCCCTGGTGGTCTGGCAGACCGGCAGCGGCACCCAGAGCAACATGAACGTCAACGAGGTGATCGCCGGCCGCGCCAACGAACTGGCCGGCAACGCCCGCGGCGGCAAGGCGCCGGTGCACCCCAACGACCACGTCAACCGCGCGCAGAGTTCCAACGACAGCTTCCCCACCGCCATGCACCTGGCCGCCGCCCGAGCCGTGCACCAGGAGCTGCTGCCGGCCATCGCCGAGCTGGTCGGCGGCATAGCCGCGCAGTCGGCGCGCCACGCCGACCTGGTGAAGACCGGGCGCACCCACCTGATGGACGCCACGCCCATCACCTTCGGCCAGGAACTGTCGGCCTTCGTCGCCCAACTCGACTACGCCGAGCGCGCCATCCGCGCCGCGCTGCCGGCGGTCTACGAGCTGGCCCAGGGCGGCACCGCGGTGGGCACCGGGCTGAACGCCCCGGCGGGCTTCGCCGAGGACATCGCCGCCGAGCTGGCCGGCCTCACCGGCCTGCCTTTCGTCTCGGCGCCGAACAAGTTCGCCGCCCTCGCCGGCCACGAGCCGCTGGTGACGCTCTCCGGCGCCCTGAAGACCCTCGCCGTGGCGCTGATGAAGATCGCCAACGACCTGCGCCTGCTCGGCTCCGGCCCCCGCGCCGGCATCGCCGAGGTACGCCTGCCGGCCAACGAGCCGGGCAGCTCGATCATGCCCGGCAAGGTCAACCCGACGCAGTGCGAAGCGCTGTCGATGCTGGCCTGCCAGGTCATGGGCAACGACGCCGCCCTAACCTTCGCCGCCAGCCAGGGCCACCTGCAGTTGAACGTGTTCAAGCCGGTCATCATCCACAACCTGCTGGAATCCATCCGCCTGCTGGCCGATGGTTGCCGCAACTTCAACAGCCACTGCATCGCCGGCCTGCAGCCGGACGCCGAGCGCATGGCCGAGCACCTGGAGCGCGGCCTGATGCTGGTCACCGCGCTGAACACCCACATCGGCTACGACAAGGCCGCGGAAATCGCCAAGAAGGCCTACAAGGAAGGCACCTCGCTGCGCGAGGCGGCGCTGGAGCTGGGCTACCTGACCGATGCGCAGTTCGACGAATGGGTCCGCCCACAGGACATGCTGGAGGCCGGGCAGCATGGTTGAATCCGGCAAATCCGGCGCCACGCCCCTGGAGGGCGACGGCAAGCGCATCCTGGTGATCCTCGGCACGCCCAAGGCCGACGGCTTCTGCCACGCCCTGGCCGACGCCTACCAGCACGGCGCGCGCAGCCGGGACCACGTGGTGCGCACCCTCAAGCTCGGCGAACTGCGCTTCGATCCGGTGCTGCGCGGCGGCTACGAGCGCAGCCAGGACCTGGAGCCGGACCTGCTCGAAGCCCAGCGCCAGGTGCACTGGGCCCAGCACCTGGCGTTCGTCTACCCGATCTGGTGGGGCGGCCTGCCGGCGCTGCTGCAGGGCTTCTTCGACCGGGTGTTCCTGCCCGGCTTCGCCTTCCGCTACCGCACCCCGCAGGACCGCGAGTGGGAACCGCTGCTGGGCGGGCGCAGCGCCGACCTGCTGGTGACCCACGACCAGACGCACTGGCGCTACCGCCTGCGCCAGGGCGCCCCGGCGCACCGCCAGATGGTGCGCTGCATCCTCGGCCCGTGCGGCATCGCCACCCGCCACCTGGAAGAGTTCAGCCCCATGCGCGGCGCCAGCGAGGAACAGCGCCAGGCCTGGCTCAAGCGCGCCGAGCAGTTGGGCACGCAGGTGTGAGCACCGGGCGGGCCGACGGCCCGCCCAGCATCCCATCTCCGGGAGCCGGGGCTTTTCCAGACGTTCCCTAAAGCCCCCTCCCGCCCTCCTCGCCTAGCATCCCGGCCCTTGCCGCCATTCCGGCGGCCCTTGGGTTCCTGGGAGGGAAACATGTTTCGCAAACTCGGCGCCGAACTCGTCGGCACCTTCTGGCTGGTCTTCGGCGGCTGCGGCAGCGCCGTGCTGGCCGCGCAATTCGGCAATGTCGGCATCGGCCTGCTCGGTGTGTCGCTGGCCTTCGGCCTGACCGTGGTGACCATGGCCTACGCCGTGGGGCCGATCTCCGGCGGCCACTTCAACCCGGCGGTGAGCCTGGGGCTGTGCGTCGGCGGACGCTTCCCCGCCCAGCACTTGCTGCCCTACGTGCTGGCCCAGGTGGCCGGCGGCCTGCTCGCCGGCGCCGCGCTCTACTGCATCGCCAGCGGCGCCGCCGGCTTCGACCCATCGAAGGGCTTCGCCGCCAACGGCTACGCCGAGCACTCGCCGGGCGGCTACAGCCTGCAGGCGGTGCTGCTGTGCGAAGTGCTGATGAGCGCGGTCTTCCTGTTCATCATCATGGGCGCCACCGACCGCGACGCCCCCGCCGGCTTCGCGCCGCTGGCCATCGGCCTGGCCCTGGCGCTGATCCACCTGGTCAGCATCCCGGTCAGCAACACCTCGGTGAACCCGGCGCGCAGCCTGGGCGTGGCGCCCTTCACCGATCCCTGGGCGCTGCAGCAGCTGTGGGCATTCTGGGTCGCGCCGCTGGCCGGCGGGGTGCTCGGCGCCCTGGCCTGGCGGGTGATTCGCGGGCGTTGAGTGATTCGCGGATGGGGTCCGCTCGTTCAGGGGAATGACGTCGGCGCGCGGGCTTTCCCCTCACCCCAGCCCTCTCCCGGAGGGAGAGGGAGCTGGCCCGTGCCGAGAGAAGGCCTGGCTTCAGCCGGCGATCCCTGTGCCAGCCGGCTAACGCCGAAGTACCAACGCACTCCGAACGGTCCCCTCTCCCTCCGGGAGAGGGTTAGGGTGAGGGGGCCGCAGGCCTGCTCGCTCGATTCCGTTCCCCCACACGTTCCATGAAGCCATGCACTTGTAGGAGCGGGCCCTGCCCGCGATTCGCGCGCAGGGCGCGCTCCTACAGGGAATGACATCGGCGCTCGGGCTTTCCCCTCACCCCAGCCCTCTCCCGGAGGGAGAGGGGGCTAGCCCGTGCCGAGAAGGGAGATGGAGTCAGTTGGGGATCCCGCAGTTGCCGGCTAACGCCGAAACACCCGCGCACGCCGAACGGTCCCCTCTCCCTTCAGGGAGAGGAGGGTGCCCTGATCCACGGCCCCGCCGATCGCCCTTCCCGCATTCACGATAACGTCCCCGCACCGGCTTCATCCGCGCCTATCATTCGCGAAATTAAAGGGATGGTTCAGGACGACAGCGCCGCCCTCGCCCGCCGCGCCCGGTAGCTGCGCAGCAGCGACGGCGCCAGCGCGGTCAGCGCCGAACCGCACACCACCAGCAGCGCTCCCAGGTAGGCCAGGCCGTCGAGGCTTTCCGGCTGCAGGTGCCCGGGCCACAGGCTGGCCGCCACGGCCACGCTGGCGATGGTCACCAGGGGCGTCAGCGCCAGGGTCGCGCTGACCCGCGAGGCTTCCCAATGCGCCAGGGCCTCGGCGAAGGCGCCGTAGGCCACCAGGGTGTTCAGGCAGCAGGCCAGCAGCAGCCAGGCCTGCACGCCATCGAGCAGCAGCGCCTGCTGCGGATGCGCCCAGGGGCTGAGCAGCAGCGCGCAGCCCAGGTAGATCACCATCATCACCTGCAGCGAGTTCCACTGCGTGAGCAACTGCTTCTGCGCCAGGCCGTAGAAGGTCCAGACGAAAGCCGCCAGCAGGACGATGAGCACGCCCAGGGTGTAGTCGCCCAGCGAGCCGAACAGTTCCCCGAGACGCTGGTTGAAGAACAGCGCGAAGCCGCCCAGCAGCACCAGCAGGCCCAGCCCCTGGCCGAGGCTGAAGCTCTCCTTGAAGACGAACAGGCTGCCGAGCAGCAGCAGGATGGGCGCGATCTGGATCACCAGTTGGGTGGTGCCCGGGGTGAGCATGCGCAGGCCGACCAGGTAGAACACGTAGTTGCCGGTCAGCCCCAGCACCGCCAGCAGCACCAGGCCGCCGCCGCGCCGGCCCAGCGGGCGGAAGCGCGGCAGCTGGCCGCGTACGGCCAGCCAGACGAACAGCACGCCACCGGCCACCACCAGGCGGTACCAGGTGACGGTGACCGGGTCCATCACCTTCAGGACTTCCTTCAGCTTGATCGGCAGGATGCCCCAGAGCACGGCGGTGACCAGGGAGAGGAACAGGCCGAATTGCCAGCGGCCGGAGGAAACGTGCATGGAGGACAGCCCTTCGCGTGTGCGGTCAGCCATGCTAAGCCAGCGCCGGTGGCGCTCGACAGGAACAGTTCGGCGATACAACTGTACCGGTCCGGCGGCACACTCGGGCGCAGGCGGCCGGAAGCGCTACTGGAGACCTACGAAAATCCTCTTCCCAGCTGTACCTGTCGCATTCCCGGCGCAGCGTCCTAGACTCCCCTCTTCCCATAGGAGAACCCCATGCCGCTCAGCCTGCCCGCCCTCGAAGCCGCTGCCGCCATCGTCCACCGCAGCCTGTCGCCCACTCCGCAGATCCGCTGGCCCCTGCTGGTGGAAGCCCTGGGCTGCGAAACCTGGGTCAAGCACGAGAACCACTCGCCGGTGGGCGCCTTCAAGCTGCGCGGCGGGCTGGTCTACTTCCACCACCTGGCGGCCCAGGCGCCCTGCCCGGCCGGGGTGATCAGCGCCACCCGCGGCAACCACGGCCAGTCCATCGCCTTCGCCGCGGCGCGCCTGGGCATGCCGGCGACCATAGTCGTGCCCCACGGCAACAGCCGCGAGAAGAACGCCGCCATGCGCGCCCTGGGCGCCAACCTGATCGAGCACGGCGAAGACTTCCAGGCCTCCCGCGAATACGCCACCGCACTGGCCGAGCGCGACGGCCTGCACCTGATTCCCTCCTTCCACCCCTGGCTGGTGGCCGGCGTGGCCAGCTACAGCCTGGAGCTGCTGCGCGCCCTGCCCGGCCTGGACGTGTGCTACGTGCCGGTGGGCATGGGCTCGGGCATCTGCGGGATGATCGCCGCGCGCGACGCCCTGGGCCTGAAGACGCGCATCGTCGGGGTGGTCTCCAGCCATGCGCCGGCCTATGCGCTGTCCTTCGCCGCCGGCGAGCCGGTGTTCCACGCCACCAGCACGCAACTGGCCGACGGCATGGCCTGCACCACGCCGGAGCCGAACGCGGTGGCGATGATCCGCGCCGGCGCCGACCATTTCGTCCAGGTCAGCGATGCGGAAATCGGCGCGGCCATGCGCCTGCTGTTCACCGCCACCCACAACGTCGCCGAGGGCGCCGGCGCCGCGGCGCTGGCCGCCGCCCTGCAGGAGCGCGAAGCGCTGCGCGGGCTGAAGGTGGGCCTGGTGCTCAGCGGCGGCAACGTCGACCGCGAGGTCTACGCCCGCGAGCTGTCCGGCGGCTGACCGTCCCAGTGCGCGCCCGGCCCCTGCTCCGCCAGCCTGTCGCCGGGGTTACGCAGCGGGCAGGTCTCCAGCGACAGGCAACCGCAGCCGATGCAGCCGTTGAGCTGGTCGCGCAGCAGCACCAGCTTGGCGATGCGCTCGTCCAGGTCGTCACGCCAGCGCGCAGAAAGCCGCGCCCAGTCGGCAGCCATGGGCGAACGCCCGCTGGGCAGGCTGGCCAGAGCCTCGGCGATCTCGTTCAGCGGGATGCCGACGCGCTGCGCCACCTTGATCACCGCCACCCGGCGCAGCACGTCGCGCGGGTAACGGCGCTGGTTGCCGGCATTGCGGGTGCTGTGGATCAGCCCCTTGGCCTCGTAGAAATGCAGCGCGGACACAGCCACGCCGGCGCGCCTGGCGAGTTCGCCGACGCTCAGTTCATGGGGTACGTGCAGGGCCTGGTGTTTTTTCGGCATGGCGGGCTTGACCTCAAGTTAAGTTGAGGTTTTACCCTCGCCAGCGTCTGCCTTCAAGCCCAGGAGCCCACCCATGATCATTCCCAGCGCCTACTGCAGCACCGACGCCGACCAGGCCGGAACCCCAGCGCATTTCGCCCTGCTGATCGACATCGAGGTAGCGCCGGCGCAACAGCCCGACATCGCCGAGCGCCTGGGCCACTACCTGGAGCAGCTGCGCGAACTGTTCCACCAGGCGCCGGGCTACCTGGGCGCGGAACTGCGCGCCAGCGAAGACGGCCGCCACCTGCTCGGCTGCGTGCACTGGCGCAGCCGCGAGGACTGGGAAACCACCTGGGACTGCGGCGCCACGCGCAGCGAGCTGTTCAGCGACAGCCTGCTGCGGCTGGGGGCCAGGAGCATTCATTTCGACAGTTTCCTGGTGGCGGAGCGGCTGGCCTGAGGGCCGTCGTCGAGGTGCTCTTCGTAGGATGGGTTGAGCCTTGGCGAAACCCATGCGGCTGTGACGTTTCCCCTGTGGCGTATGCGGCCCATGGCCGCGAATCGCGCGCAGGGCGCGCTCCTACAGGTGAGTCCGGGGGTGCTCGCCTGCAAGGTACGCGAGCTGGCCACAGCGACCGGGTAGAGCCGCTAGGGCGCGGCCCAGCACCAACCCTCGGCACTGGCCTGCAGTCGGCCGTCCAGTTCCAGGGCGGCGAGGAAGGCCTCGTCGTGGGAGACTACCAGCAACGCGCCACGGTACTGCCGCAGCAACGCTTCCAGAGCCTCCAGGGCCGGGAGATCGAGGTGGTTGTCCGGCTCGTCGAGCAGCAGCAATTGCGCCGGCTGTTCGACGTACAGCTCGCATGCCAGCGCCGCCTTGACCCGCTCACCGCCGCTGAGCAGTGCCGTGGGCAGTTCGATGCGCGCGGCGCCCAGGCCCATCCGGGCCAGGCGCGTGCGCAGGTCGGAAGGCGCCATGCGGCGGTTGCGCTCCAGCAATGACTGCAACACCGAGCGATCCGCGCGCAGGCTGTGCAGATGCTGATCCAGGTAGGCGGTGCGCACCTTCGTCTCGCAGTAGCCGGCGAGCGGCGCCAGGTGGCCGGCCAAGACCTTGAGCAGGGTCGACTTGCCGGAGCCATTCGCCCCGGTCAGGGCCAACCGGCTCGGCCCGCAGAGCTGCAGGTCGAGCGGGGCACGGCAGGTGCCGAAGGGCAGGCGCAGCCCTTCCAGCACGAGCACCCCGCGTTGTGCCGGCAGCTCGCAGTCCGGTGCGTCCAGCAGCACCTCGGCGTCCTGGCGCACCCGGGCGAAGGCTTCGCGAACCTCGTCGTCGAGTCGCTCGCGGCGCTCGCCGTGCTGGCTATGCAGCCTGGCGATGCTGGCCTGGCTTCGCTCCTTCTGTCGGTCCACCAGGATGGCCGCCTGGTTGACCTCGCTGGCCTGATGCCGGCCCCTGGCCTGGCGGTGCTCCTGGCGCTCGCGCTGGGCCTGCATGGCGCGTTGCTGGCGTTCGCGCTCCAGCTTGCGCCGCTGCAATTCGCGCAGCGCGCCATCCCGCTCCAGGCGGTGCGCCTCGCGATAGGCGGAATAGCCTCCGGCGTAACTGCGCAGCCCATCCGCCGACAGTTCCAGGATGCGCTGCATGCCCTCCAGCAGCAGGCGGTCATGGCTGACCAGCAACAGGCCGCCGCGCCAGCGCTGCAACTGTTCGTGTAGGGCCTCGCGGGCGGGCCGGTCGAGGTGGTTGCTAGGCTCGTCGAGGATCAGGCAGTCGGCCCCGCTGAGCCAGGCGCCGAGCAGCGCCACCCGCGTGGCTTCGCCACCGCTCAGACGCGCCGCCGGGGTTTCCGCCTCCAGGTGGCCGAGGCCGCAGGCGGTCAGCTCCGCCTCCAGGCGCTGGCGAACGTCCCAGCGGCCGTCGAGCAGTTCATAGTCCGCCGCGTCCACGCCACCGGCCTCGATACGCGCCAGGGCCTGCAAGGGAGCCGCCACGCCGGCAAGCTCCGCCACGCTGGCGGCGCCCACCGGGTGCTGCGCCAGATAGTGCACGCGCCCCTGGCGCAGGCAACGCCCGGCGCTGGGCGCCAGCTCGCCGGCGAGGATGCGCGCGAGCAGCGACTTGCCCACGCCGTTGCGCCCCACCAGGCCGGTGCGGCGTTCGTCGAGGCTTTCGTCAATATCACGGAAGAGGATTTCGCCAGTGGGCAACTGGCAGGTGACGCCTTGCAGCGCCAGGGTGAAGGGGCTCGTCATACCGACTCCAATGGATGCCATGAATCTCCCAGGGCACACAGCCTGGGACGGAAACGGGCCGTGCGGGCACGGCGGCATCAATTGCGCATCGGACGAACACCTCGCGAAAGGAAATGAAGTGCGCACTATAAAGAACGGCAGCCACGGCTGTCAGCCCCCGGCGAGACGAACGGAATCAGTGAGGGCGCTGGCGCAGCCGGATTGGGAAGCCACCTGGGACTGCGGCACCTGGGAGGTCAGGAGCATTCATTTCGACAGTTTTCAGGTGGCGGAGCGGTTGGCCTGAGGGCCGTCGCCGAGGCGCTCCTCGTAGGATGGGTTGAGCCTTGGTGAAACCCATGCGGCCATGGCGATGGGTATCGCTTCGCTCAACACCATCCTACGCTGGAATTTCCGCGGCCCATGGCCGCGAATCGCGCGCAGGTGGGTTCGGAGGTGCTCTTCGTAGGAGCGAGCTTGCTCGCGAATGAGCCCCGCAGCGGAGTCTGTTCGCGAGCAAGCTCGCTCCTACGAGAAGCCGGGGTTGCCCGCTCCTGCAAAAGAGCGACAGCCCCGGCGAGACGAACGGAATCAGTGTGGGCGCTGGTGATTGCGCCTGAAGGTCTCCTCCCCCATCGCTGCGATCTGCCCGTCGATCAGCGCCTCGAACGGTCGCAGCAGCGCGTCGAAGGACTGCGGTGCATCCAGCGCGTTCAACGCATGCACCACCGCCTCGATGGTCGACAGCGCGCCTTCGGCCGGGGCCTTGCGCAGGCGGTAGCGCGAGGTCAGGCCTTCGGGCAGCACTACTCGCGGCAGGGCTGCCAAGTGCGGGTTGAGGTGCAGCAGCTTGCGCGCCTTGCGCCAGGTGCCGTCGGGCACCACCAGCAGGCGTGGCCGGGAGGCCGGGCGGGTAGCCAGTTCGGCGAGGGGGATGGCGTTTTCGCCGGGGAACAGCAGCCAGGCGTCCTCGGCGGACAGGTCGAGGTCGCGGAAGTCCTCGCCCACCCGCAGTTCGGCGTTGGCCAGGCCGAGGGCCGCCAGGCGCGCGGTGTTCAGGGCGTGGCCGGCTTCGCTGGGGTGTTGCAGCAGGAGCACGCGGGTGCGGTTGTCCAGGTGCGGGATCAGCGCGCACAGGCAATGGCCGGCCGGGCGCAGGCAGCGTTCGCAGCGGGCGCGGCTCATGGCTTGCCCGGCTGCGTGCGCAGCAGGTCGCGGAAGTTCTGGATCAGCGGCTCGCGGGAGCGGCCGCGGCGCAGGATCAGCGAGAACGGCGCCTGGTAGCCGAAGGTGGCCGGCGACAGCGCGCGCAGCCTGCCCTGCTCCACCCAGGAATGCGCGTAGTGCTCGGGCAGGTAGCCGATGTAGCCGCCGGAGAGGATCAGGATCAGCTGCGCCTCCATGCTTTCCACCGTCGCCGCGCTGTGCTTGAAGCCGTGGCGCGCCAGTTCCGCCTGGCTCCAGTAGCCGCGGCCGACCATGCGCTGCTGGGTGATCAGCTCGGCGGGGATGCGCCGGCCGTCGAACAGCGGGTGGCGGTCGCTGCAGTACAGCCAGTGCTGCTCGCGGTACAGCGGCTGGTAGACCAGGCCGTTCATGCGGCTGAAGAAGGAGCCGATGGCCAGGTCCAGGCGGTTGTCCAACACCGCCAGTTGCAGTTCGTAGGGGCTTTGTACCTGCAGGTGCAGGTGCACCGCCGGGTGCAGGCTGCTGAACGAGCCGATGACGTCGGCCAGCGGCAGCGCCGGGTCGCTTACCGTGGAGTCGAGCACGCCGAGGTTGAGGGTGCCGCGCAGCTCTCCCTTCAGGGTCGCCGCGTAGCGCTCGAAGCCTTCCAGTTCGCCGAGGATGCGCAGGGTTTCCTGGTGGAACAGCTCGCCCTTGCTGGTCAGGCCGAAGCCGCCGCGGCCGCGGTGGCAGAGCACGATGCCCAACTGGTTCTCCAACTGGCTCATGTAGGTGCTGATGGCCGAGGTCGACAGGTTCAGCTCCTGCTGCGCCGAGGCGAAGCCCTGGTTGCGCACCACGCAGGCGAAAATCCGCAGAAGCTTGACGTCGGGCAGGGCGCTGGCGCTCATGAAGGGCTCCGCAATTCGAGGTGGAGGGGCTCCAGTTCAGCAGTCACTAGACTGGCAATCGGCCAGACCGTCCGTCGCCGCCCGGCCTGCAAGGCACATACGACGGGGCCGGCGCCGCGGGGGCTGCGGCAGGGCAACGCAGTCTAGCCGTGGAAATAAGTTTAGAAAACTCTGAACTGATTATTTGTAGCCAGCGATTCTTCCCACTACCGGGCATGACCAGAATCCGGCCTCAGTATCAACAAGCCTGTTTCCACGAAAACAGCGAATCCCGTGAGGCCTACCCATGGACAAGAAACTCCACCAGCCCCTGGGCGGAAACGAAATGCCGCGCTTCGGCGGCATCGCCACCATGATGCGCCTGCCGCATATCCAGGCCCCCGAACAGCTCAACCAGCTCGACGCCGCCTTCGTCGGCGTGCCTCTGGACATCGGCACCTCCCTGCGCTCCGGCACCCGTTTCGGGCCGCGCGAGATCCGCGCCGAGTCGGTGATGATCCGCCCGTACAACATGGCCACCGGCGCCGCCCCGTTCAATTCGCTGAACATCGCCGACATCGGTGACGTGGCGATCAACACCTTCAACCTGCTGGAGGCCGTGCGCATCATCGAGGAGGCCTACGACAAGATCCTCGACCACGGCATCGTCCCGCTGACCCTCGGCGGCGACCACACCATCACCCTGCCGATCCTGCGCGCCATCCACAAGAAGCACGGCAAGGTCGGCCTGGTGCACATCGACGCCCACGCCGACGTCAACGACCACATGTTCGGCGAGAAGATCGCCCACGGCACCACCTTCCGCCGCGCCGTGGAAGAAGGCCTGCTGGATTGCGACCGGGTGGTGCAGATCGGCCTGCGCGCCCAGGGCTACACCGCCGAGGACTTCAACTGGAGCCGCAAGCAGGGCTTCCGCGTGGTCCAGGCCGAGGAGTGCTGGCACCAGTCGCTGGCGCCGCTGATGGCCGAAGTGCGCGAGAAGGTCGGCGGCGGCCCGGTGTACCTGTCGTTCGACATCGACGGCATCGACCCGGCCTGGGCGCCGGGCACCGGCACCCCGGAAATCGGCGGCCTGACCACCATCCAGGCGATGGAGATCGTGCGCGGCTGCCAGGGCCTGGACATCATCGGCTGCGACCTGGTCGAGGTCTCCCCGCCCTACGACACCACCGGCAACACCTCGTTGCTCGGCGCCAACCTGCTGTACGAAATGCTCTGCATCCTCCCGGGCGTACAGCGCCGCTGAGTGACCCCAAATGCATAACGACGCCTGCGTAGCACAGGTGCTGGAGGCTGCCCGCGCGCTCGTGGCAGCCTTCGCGCGCACCGACACCGAGGCCTACTTCGCGGCCTTCAGCGAAGACGCCAGCTTCATCTTCCACAACTGGCCGCAGCCGCTGCGCACCCGCGCGGCCTACCGCGAGGTGTGGGAGAGCTGGTTGCGCGACGACGGCTTCGAGGTCCTCGACTGCCAGTCCAGCAACACCTTCGTCAGCCTGCAGGGCGAGGACGTGGCGATCTTCAGCCACGACGTCGCCACGCGGCTGCGCATCCAGGGAACGGAGAGCCTGAACCACGAACGGGAGACCATCGTCTTCCGCCGTGAACAACAACAAGGCCGCTGGCTGGCCGTCCACGAGCACCTGTCGCCTACGCCATGAGGCGGGACTTTCCCGGGAGGAAGTCATGGATAACAAGAACAACCAACACGCAATCACCACCATCGAGACATTCGGCGTCGAGCAGATTCCCGACGCCGAGCGCAACGCCACGCCCACCGACCTGTTCCGCATGATCTTCGGCGGCGCCAACACCTTCGCCACCGCCGTGCTCGGCAGCTTCCCGGTGCTCTTCGGGCTGTCGTTCCAGGCCGGCGCCTGGGCCATCGTCCTGGGCGTGCTGGTCGGCGCGCTGATCCTCGCGCCCATGGGCCTGTTCGGCCCGATCAACGGCACCAACAACGCGGTCTCCTCCGGCGCGCACTTCGGCGTGCATGGGCGGATCGTCGGCTCCTTCCTGTCGCTGCTCACCGCCATCGCCTTCTTCTCGCTGTCGGTGTGGAGCTCGGGCGATGCCCTGGTCGGCGGCGCCAAGCGCCTGTTCGGCCTGCCGGAAACCGACCTCACCCTGGGCCTGGCCTACGGCCTGTTCGCGGTGCTGGTGCTGGTGGTGTGCATCTACGGCTTCCGCTTCATGCTGCTGGTCAACAAGATCGCCGTGTGGGCCGCCAGCCTGCTGTTCCTGTTAGGCGTGTTCGCCTTCGCCGGCCCCTTCGACGCCGGCTACGCCGGCAGCGTGCAGCTGGGCAGCGCGGGCTTCTGGGCCGCCTTCATCGGCGCCACCCTGCTGGCCATGAGCAACCCGGTGTCCTTCGGCGCCTTCCTCGGCGACTGGGCCCGCTACATCCCGCGCGAGACCTCGAAGCAGCGCATCATGCTGGCGGTGCTGCTGTCGCAGCTGGCTACGCTTATCCCGTTCTTCTTCGGCCTGGTCACCGCCACCATCGTCGCCGTGAAAGCGCCGGACTACATCGCCGCGAACAACTACGTCGGCGGCCTGCTGGCCATCTCGCCGAGCTGGTTCTTCCTGCCGGTGTGCCTGATCGCCACCATCGGCGGCATGTCCACCGGCACCACCTCGCTGTACGGCACCGGCCTGGACATGTCCAGCGTGTTCCCGCGCCTGCTCAACCGCGTGCAGGCCACCCTGTTCATCGGCCTGCTGTCGATCGCCTTCATCTTCATCGGCCGCTTCGCCGCCAACCTGGTGCAGAGCGTGTCCACCTTCGCCGTGCTGATCATCACCTGCACCAGCCCCTGGATGGTGATCATGATCCTCGGCCTGATCGTGCGCCGCGGCTTCTACCACGCCGACGACCTGCAGGTGTTCACCCGCGGCCAGCAAGGCGGCGCCTACTGGTTCCACCACGGCTGGAACTGGCGCGGCATGGGCGCCTGGATCCCCAGCGCACTGGCCGGCCTGTGCTTCGTCAACCTGCCGGGGCAGTTCGTCGGCCCGCTGGGCGAGCTGGCCGGCGGCATCGACATCAGCCTGCCGGTGACCCTCGGTCTCGCCGCCCTGCTCTACCTGACGCTGCTGCGCACCTTCCCGGAATCCGCCGGGGTGTACGGCCCGCAAGGCCCGCGCTGGGTCGGCAGCCACGACCGCCCGGTGCTCGGCATCAACGAGCCGGCGGCCTGAACCCGCGACACCCGCAGTACCCGTGAGACGCCGACGGGCCGGTTGCCACCGGTCCGCCGGCCTACCGCCCGCCAGCCGCGGGCGGCAACAATGACAATTCGAGTGTGAGGAGCCGATCATGGCCTTGGATATAATCGTCGTTCTGATCTATGCCGCCGGCATGCTTGTACTGGGCTGGTACGGCATGCGCCGGGCGAAGACCCACGAGGACTTCCTGGTAGCGGGACGCAACCTGGGCCCGTCGTTCTACATGGGCACCATGGCCGCCACCGTGCTCGGCGGCGCCTCCACCGTCGGCACCGTGCGCCTGGGCTACGTCCACGGCATCTCCGGCTTCTGGCTGTGCGCCGCGCTGGGCGCCGGCATCATCGCGCTGAACCTGTTCCTGGCCAAGCCGCTGCTGAAGCTGCGCATCTTCACCGTCACCCAGGTCCTGGAGCGCCGCTACAACCCCATGGCGCGCCAGGCCAGCGCGGTGATCATGTTCGCCTACGCGCTGATGATCGGCACCGTCTCCACCCTGGCCATCGGCACCGTGATGCAGGTGCTGTTCGGCCTGCCGTTCTGGGTCTCGATCCTGCTCGGCGGCGGCGTGGTGGTGGTCTACTCGACCATCGGCGGCATGTGGTCGCTGACCCTCACCGACATCGTCCAGTTCATCATCAAGACCGTCGGCCTGATGTTCCTGCTGCTGCCGATCTGCCTGTACCGCGTGGGCGGCTGGGACGAGCTGGTGGCCAAGCTGCCGGCCAGCGCCTTCAGCTTCCACACCATCGGCTACGACACCATCATCACCTACTTCCTGATCTACTTCTTCGGCATCCTCATCGGCCAGGACATCTGGCAGCGCGTGTTCACCGCGCGCAGCGAGGGCGTGGCCAAGTACGCCGGCACCGCCGCCGGCGTGTACTGCGTGATCTACGGCCTGGTCGGCGCGCTGATCGGCATGTGCGCCAAGGTCCTGCTGCCCGACCTGGACAACGTCAACAACGCCTTCGCCGCCATCGTCCAGGCCTCGCTGCCGGACGGCATCCGCGGCCTGGTGATCGCCGCCGCCCTGGCCGCGATGATGTCCACCGCCAGCGCCGGCCTGCTGGCCGCCTCCACCACCCTGACCGAGGACCTGCTGCCGAAACTGCGCGGCGGCAAGACCTCCAGCCTGGGCATCAACCGCCTGTTCACCGCCCTCACCGGCGTCGTGGTGCTGGCCATCGCCCTGGTGGTGAACGACGTGATCAGCGCCCTGACCCTGGCCTACAACCTGCTGGTGGGCGGCATGCTGATCCCGCTGATCGGCGCCATCTACTGGAAGCGCGCCACCACCGCCGGCGCCATCACCAGCATGACCCTGGGCTTCGTCACCGCCCTGGCGTTCATGCTCAAGGATGGCTTCGACGCCAACACGCCGATCTACTACAGCCTGGCCGTCGGCCTGGTGAGCTTCGTCGTGGTCAGCCTGCTGTCGCGCCGCCCGCAGGCGGCCGCCAGCGTCGCCTGACGCGTACGCTGCGATGAACAAGGGCGCGGCGAGTCGATCTCCGCGCCCTCTTCGTTTGAGAATCCCCTCACCCACGAACAGAAAGGAACTGCCATGACCACCTGCGGCGAATTCCTCGTCAAGCAACTCGAAGCCTGGGGCGTGGACACCGTCTTCGGCATCCCCGGCGTGCACACCGTCGAGCTCTACCGCGGCCTGCCGGGCAGCGCCATCCGCCACGTCACCCCGCGCCACGAGCAAGGCGCCGGCTTCATGGCCGACGGCTACGCGCGCGTCACCGGCAAGCCGGGCGTGTGCTTCATCATCACCGGCCCGGGCATGACCAACATCCTCACCGCCATGGGCCAGGCCTACGCCGACTCCATCCCGATGCTGGTGATCAGCAGCGTCAACGAGCGCTCGCGCCTGGCCCACGGCAACGGCTACCTGCACGAGCTGCCCGACCAGCGCGCCATGACCGCCGGGGTGAGCGCCTTCAGCCACACCCTGATGAGCGTCGAGGAGCTGCCGGCGGTGCTGGCCCGCGCCTTCGCCGTGTTCGACAGCGAGCGCCCGCGCCCGGTGCACATCGAGCTGCCGCTGGACATCATCACCGCCCCCGCCGAGCACATGCAGGTGCGCCCGCGCGTGCAACTGGCGCGCCCGGCCCCGGCGCGCTCGCCGCTGCACGAAGCGGCGGCCAAGCTGGCCAAGGCGCAGAAGCCGCTGCTGCTGCTCGGCGGCGGTTGCGTGGCCGCCCAGGCCGAAGCCCGCGCCCTGGCCACCGCGCTGGACGCCCCCACCGCGCTGACCGTCAACGCCAAGGGCCTGCTGCAGCCGGAGCACCCGCTGCTGGTCGGCAGCAACCAGTCGCTGGTGCCGGTGCGTGAACTGGCGCTGGAGGCCGACGTGGTCCTGGCCATCGGCACCGAGCTGGGCGAGACCGACTACGACGTGGTGTTCGACGGCAACTTCCGCATCGGCGGCGAGCTGATCCGCATCGACATCGACCCGCAGCAGCTGATGCGCAACCAGGTCCCGGGCATCGCCATCCAGGCCGACGCCCGCACCGCCATGCGCGCCCTGCTGGAACTGCTGCCGGCCCGCCAGGCCAGCGCCGACAGCCCCGGGGCCCAGCGCGCGGCCAAGGTGCGCGCGCAGCTGGCCGAGGACTTCAGCGGCTGGGCGCACTACCGCACGCTGTTCGGCAAGATTCTCGAAGCGCTGCCGGACGCCCGCTTCGTCGGCGACTCCACCCAGACCGTGTACAGCGGCAACCACCTGGTGGAACTGGACGGCGGCCGCCGCTGGTTCAACTCCGCCAGCGGCTACGGCACCCTCGGCTACGGCCTGCCGGCGGCCATCGGCGCCAAGCTCGGCGAACCGGGCCGCCCGGTGATCAGCCTGATGGGCGACGGCGGCCTGCAGTTCACCCTGCCGGAGCTGGCCAGCGCCGTGGAGGCCAGGGTGGGCATCATCGTGCTGCTGTGGAACAACCACGGCTACGGCGAGATCAAGCGCTACATGGAGCGCCGCGACATCACTCCGCTGGGTGTGGATATCTACACGCCGGACTTCCTCGCCATCGCCCGCGGCTTCGGCTGCGAAGCGGAGCGGGCGCGGGATTACGAGCACCTGCAGGCGTTGCTGCGTAACGCGCCGAGCGATCGGCCGTTGATCGTGGAAGTAATGGAGGCGGCGCCGTTCGCGCCTTGAGGCGATGGAGTGAGGTGCGGCAGCCCTCTCCCTTCAGGGAGAGGGAAAGGCCTCCCACCCGGCACCGCCCTCACAGGCATGCCACCCTGTAGGAGCGGGCCCTGCCCGCGAAATCGCGCGCAGGGCGCGCTCCTACACAAACCACAAAGACACCAGGCCCCAGCATGAAAATCGTCACCCGCGACCGCTGGTTCGAAGTCCGCCACTGCTACGACGGCGTCAGCCTGATCCACGAGCCCTGGGTGCGGCCCTTCTACCGCTGCAACATGTGGCACATCCAGGGCCGCGAGCGCGACCTGCTGGTGGACAGCGGCTCCGGCCTGGTCAGCCTGCGCGAGCAGTTGCCCTGGCTCACCGAGCGGCCGCTGCTGGCGGTGGCCAGCCATACCCACTTCGACCACATCGCCGGCCACCACGAATTCCCCGAGCGCCTGTGCCACCCGGCCGAGGCCGACATCCTCGCCAGCCCCGACGGCGAGCGCACCCTGGCCACGGCCTTCGTCGGCGACGAGATGTTCGAAGCGCACCCGGACTGCCCGCTGTGCTACGCCGAGTACCGGGTGAAGGCCGCGCCGGCCACGCGCACCATCGACGAAGGCGACGTGCTCGACCTGGGCGACCGCGTGCTGGAGGTGCTGCATACCCCCGGCCATTCACCGGGCGGCATCAGCCTGTGGGAAGCACGGACGCAGACGCTGTTCTCCGGCGACATCGTCTACGACGGCCCGCTGATCGAGGATGCCTACCACTCCAACCTGGACGACTACGCGCGCAGCCTGGAGCGTCTGCGCCAGCTACCAGTGCGCACCGTGCACGGCGGGCACTTCCCGAGCTTTTCCGGGGAGCGCCTGCGGCAGATCATCGACGAGTGGTTCGCGGCCCACGGCTGAAATACCGGGACCCAACGCAATCTGCCCGCGTGAGCGGGCAGAAGGTGTGTCCAGCAGATGCTTCAGGAGTCAGCGTCGGCGTTGCTGTGCGTAGCGCCGTTGCTCATCGCTTGGAATGGGAATGGGTTGCAGGCGCGGAGGCTCGATGAGGCCGAGCGTGACACCCAGTTTCCATGCCAGGGTTTGCAGCCAGAGTTTCATGGGATGCCTCCTTTGCGGCGGAAGGGTCGGGCGGCCCGCTTCCGGGCCGCCCTAAGAGTAGAGTAGCCCGGCGTCCCACTCTCCGCCCGTGCCACTCACTCCTTGCAACAAAGACTACGCGTCGGCCGGCCGCGATCCGCTGACCTGGATCAAGTTCAGGCACGCTTGCCGCGCAATGCCCGGCGCACCCACGCCTCGCCGCTGACCAGGGAAATCCCCGCCAGCACCAGCGCCGCCCCGGCGACGAAGTTCCAGGCCAGCGGCTCGTGCAGCAACAGCACGCCGAAGGCGATGCCGAACAGCGGCGTCATGAAGGAGAATACCGCCAGGTTCGACGCCAGGTAGCGGCGCAGCAGCCAGAACCAGGCGAAATAGCTGAAGAAGGACACCACCACGCCCTGGAACAGCACGCTGCCCACGCCCAGCGCGGTGAAGCGCACGTTGCCGAACTCGCCCAGGGCCAGGGCGATGAAGGGCAGCAGCAGCGCGGCGGCGAACAACTGGTAGAACAGCGTCAGGCTGGTCGGCGCCTCCGACAGCCGCGTGCTGCGCACCACCACCGTGGTGGCGCCCCAGGAGGCCCCGGCGAGCACGCCGAAGAAATCCCCCAGCAGCATGCGGCTGTCCATGTGCCGCAGGTCGAAACCGCCGCCGAAGCACAGGGCGATGCCGCCGAAGCACACCGCGATGCCCAGCCACTGCAGCGGCCGCAGGCGCTCGCTGGGCAGCAGGAAGTGCAGGCCCAGGGCGGAGAAGATCGGCGCCGTGTAGATGAACACCGCCATGTGCGAGGCGCTGGTGTACACCAGGCCCTGGGCGATGAACAGGAACTCCATGGCGAACAGCAGCCCGGCCAGCGCGCCGCCGGCCAGGGTGCCGCCCGCGGCCTTCCAGTCGCCGCGCCAGAGCACCAGCAGGCCCACCAGCGTGGCGGCCAGCAGGTTGCGGGCGAAGGCCTGCATGATCGGCGCTATGTCGCCGGCGGCGAGCTTCACCGCCACCTGCTGCACGCCCCAGATCAGGCACAGCAGCAGCATCGCTTGCAGGGCGAAGGCGTCGGCGCCTTTGCGCGGGGGTAGCGGCGTCATATGCACCTCCGCAGTCCGGGCGAAGGAAGGGAGCAACGGCAGCAAGGCAGTTTCATGGCAAGGCTCGGCAGTGAGCGGGCACCAAGACGAGGAAACGGCGGTACCCCAAGGGTATACCGCCGATTATTCCAGTTAAGCGACGAACGGCACCAGCGCAAATCCGACACCGCCGGCCGCCAGGGCGTCAACTTACTGCCCGGTCTTGACCTTGCTCCAGGTGCGGGTGCGGATGCGCTCCAGCTTCGGCGGCAGCATCTCCACCGAGTACAGCTTGGCCTGCACCTCGGCCGGCGGGTAGACGTTGGGGTTGTCGCGCAGGTCGGCGGAAATCAGCTTGTCCGCCGCCTGGTTGGGGTTGGCGTAGGCCACGTAGTCGGAGATCGGCGCCACCACCTCCGGGCGCAGCAGGTAGTTGAGGAAGGCGTGGGCCTGCTCGACGTTCTGCGCGTCCCTGGGGATGGTCAGCACATCGAACCAGGCCGCGGTGCCCTCCTTGGGAATGCGGTATTCGATGTGGATGCCGTTGTTCGCCTCCTTGGCGCGGTTGGCCGCCTGCATGGCACCGCCGGACCAGGCCATGGCCACGCAGACGTCACCATTGGCGAGGTCGGTGACGAACTTCGAGGAGCTGAAGTAGGTGATGTACGGGCGCAGGCTGCTCAGCAGCGCCTCGGCCTTGGCATAGTCCGCGGGGTCGTGGCTGTTGGGCAACAGCCCCAGGTAATGCAGGGCCTCGGGGATCACCTCGGTAGGCGAGTCGAGGAAGGCCACGCCGCACTGCTTGAGCTTGGCGAGGTTCTCCGGCTTGAAGATCAGGTCCCAGGAATCCACCGGCGCGTCGGCGCCGAGGATGGCCTTCACCTTGTCGACGTTGTAGGCGACGCCGTTGGTGCCCCACATGTACGGCATGGCGTACTGGTTGCCCGGGTCCTTGCTCTCCAGCACCTTGAGCAGCGCCGGGTTGAGGTTCTTCCAGTTCGGCAGCTTGCTCTTGTCCAGCTTCTGGAACACGCCGGCCTTGAGGTAGTTGGGCAGGAAGCTGTCGCTGGGCACCACCAGGTCGTAGCCCGAATGCCCGGAGAGCAGCTTGGCCTCCAGCACCTCGTTGCTGTCGTAGACGTCGTACTTGGGCGCGATGCCGCTGTCCTTCTGGAAGCCCTTGAGGGTGTCCGGGCCGATGTAGTCGAACCAGTTGTAGATGCGCACCACCGGCTCGGCGCTGGCGATGCCGGCGGCGGCCAGCAGCGCGGCGCCGAGCAGGCCGCGGATGATCTTGTTGTTCTCGCGCATGAGTCGCTCCTCGAAACGGCGCGCCCTTAGAGCCTGTTTACGATCTCGCGAGCTAGAGCAGAACAAGGCGCAACGACCAACGGGAGTAACAGCCGAAGGCTGGCCCGAAGGGCGAGCGCAGCGAGTCAAAACAGGCGAGGGAGCGGAGTTTAGGCCGCTAAATGAGCATCGCTCGCCTGTTTTTAACGCAGTTATGCCGACGCGCAGCAGATCGTAGACAGGCTCTTAGCGGGCGGCGCCCTCGTAACCTTGCAGGACGTTGACTGCGTTGACGCCGATGGCCTCGACCGCGTAGCCGCCTTCCATGATGAACAGCGTCGGCAGGCCGAGGGCGGCAATGCGTTCGCCCATGCGCAGGTAGTCCGGGGAGTCCAGCTTGAACTGGGAAATGGGGTCGTCCTTGTAGGTGTCCACGCCCAGGGACACCACCACCGCGTCCGGCGCGTAGGCGGCGATCTTCCGGCAGGCGTCCTCCAGGGCGGCGGACCAGCCGTCCCAGCCGGTGCCGTGGGCCAGCGGGTAGTTGTGGTTGAAGCCCTCGCCCGCCCCTTCGCCGCGCTCGTCGGCATGGCCGAGGAAGTACGGGTACTCCACCAGCGGGTCGCCGTGGATCGAGGCGAAGAGTACGTCGCCACGGTCGTAGAACAGCTCCTGGGTGCCGTTGCCGTGGTGGTAGTCGACGTCGAGGATGGCCACGCGCTTGGCGCCCTGGTCGAGGAAGGCCTGGGCGACGACGGAGGCGTTGTTGATGAAGCAGTAGCCGCCCATGAAGTCGCTGCCGGCGTGATGGCCCGGCGGGCGGCACAGGCCGAAGGCGGTGCGCGCGCCCTGGCGCATGTGGTCCTGGGCGGTCAGCGCGACCTGGGCCGAGCTGTACACGGCCTGCCAGGTACCGGCAGTGATCGGCGCCTCGGTGTCGAAGCTGTAGTGACCCAGCTCGCCCATCAGGGCGGTGGGGATGGGGCCGTCGCGGCGCAGGCGGCGGCCCGGGAAGGTGGTGGAGACCAGGTCGCCGCTGTGGCCCTCGGCGGCCCAGCGGGCCCAGGCGCCCTTGAGGAAGGCGACGTACTTCGGATCGTGCACGCGGTGGATGGCATCCAGGCCGAAATCCTTCGGCGCGATGATCTCGCCGAGCTGCTGCGACTTCACCCGGGCCAACACGGTGTCGGCGCGGCTGGGCATTTCGAAGCAGGGCTGGAGCTTGCCATCGACCAGTTCGGACTGGCCGAAATGCAGGCGGTGATCGTCGCTGTAGACGGTCAGCATGAGTAAAACCTCTCGGCTTTGTTGTTCTTGGTGGGGGGATTCTGCCCATTCGGGCGGCCTCGGCTGAACGGTGGCGGCGGCCAAAAGGGGATAGATATGGCCAACATTTATGGCCCTTTACTACAGCGAACCTGCGTATCCCCGCCGGCTCGCTATGCTCTGGGGAATGGCTGCCGGCCCCATCGGTCGAACGGCATGCACCTGGCGAGGGAAGGAAGAAGAGATGTCGGGGGACCGCAAGATTCTGCTCCGTTGCCTATTGATCCTGAACCTGTTCTGCGCCGGCTGGGCCCTGGCCGCGCCGGCCCCGGGCCTGCCCGCCGACGAGCTGCCGACGCTGGCCGACGACGCCGGCCTGCCGACCCTGACCGAGCGCCTGGAAAGCATCCGCCAGGGCGTCTCCGAGCAGGTCGGCGACGACGAGCTGGCGCGCCTGCGCCTGGCCACCCTGGAGGTGCAGAGGATGGCGGGTGAGCGCGGCGACGAGCTGCAGGCCCGCCTCGACCGCCTGTCCGACCAGCTCAACGTGCTCGGCCCGCCGGTCGCGGGCGAGGCCGCCGCCCTGGCACTGCAGCGCACCGAGCTGAACCAGCAGAAGGCCGAACTGCAGGCCCAGGCCACCCAGGCGGCGCAGATCCTGCGTTCGGCCCAGGACCTGGCCGCGCAGATCGTCAACCTGCGCCGCAGCCTGTTCAACTCGCAGATCGCCACCCGCTCCGCGCCGCCCTTCAGCCCCGTCTTCTGGTCCACCCTGACGCGCCCCACCGAGGACGACCTGGCGCGCCTGCGCAACCTGGGCGACAAGCTCACCGCCAGCCTGGAGGACACCTGGCATGGTGCGCGCCTGCCGCTGCTGGCCTGCCTGGTCGCCGCCGCGCTGCTGTGGATACCGGGCCGGCGCCTGCTGGAAAGGTTCGCCGGCTACCTGGCCAGCCACTTCATCCCCGAGGGCCGCCTGCGCCGCAGCAGCCTGGCCCTGGCCATCGCCCTGGCCAGCGTGGTCACCTTCGGCGGCGCCGCCGCGCTGGTCCACCAGGGCCTGGACTGGAACGAGGGCCTCGACAACGGCCTGGCCAGCCTGGCCGGGCAGATGGTCACCCTGGCGGTGTTCAGCGCCTTCATCACCGGCCTGGGCCGCGCCCTGCTGATGGTCAGCCGGCCCTCCTGGCGCCTGCTGCCGATCCCGGACACTGCCGCCAGGGCGGTGGCCCACTTCCCCGGGCTGCTGGCGCTAGTGGCCATGCTGCTCGGCGCCCAGGACCGCATCAACAGCGCCATCGGCGCCAGCCTGGCGCTGACCGTGGCGGTCAACGGCCTCACCGCGCTGCTGATCGCCGTGCTCTTCGGCATCGCCCTGCTGCGCCTGCGCCGCAGCGACGAGGAGGACGAGGAACACCCGCGCCCGGCGCTGGCCGGGGTGATCCACCTCATCGCCCTGCTGGTGGTGCTGCTGATCGTCCTGGCGCTGCTCAGCGGCTACCTGTCGCTGGCCTTCTACCTGGCCACCAAGCTGCTGTGGATCAGCGCCGTGGCGGCGACCGGCTACCTGATCACGGCCTTCTTCGGCGACCTCTGCGACACCCTGCTGTCACCGCGCCAGGCCAGCGGCAAGACCCTTGCCCGCGCCCTCGGCCTGTCGTCGCAGCACCAGGCCCAGGCCGCCACCCTGCTGTCCGGGGTGGGCCGCACCCTGCTGGTGCTGATGACGCTGATGGTGATGCTCTCGCCCACCGCCAGCACCCCCGACGAACTGCTCGCCGGCGTCGAGCGCCTGGCCCAGGGCGGCCAGGCCCTGGGCAACCTCAACATCGTCCCGCAGGACATCCTGCTGGCCCTGCTCACCCTGCTCGGCGGGCTGTTCGCCCTGCGCCTGCTCAAGCGCTGGCTGGCCGAGCGGCTGCTGCCGGAAACCAGCATGGACGCCGGCATGCGCGCCTCGCTGGTGACCCTGGTCGGCTACCTCGGCTTCGTCCTGCTCGGCCTGCTGACGCTCTCGGCCCTGCGCATCAACCTGACCAGCCTGACCTGGGTGGTCAGCGCCCTGTCGGTGGGCATCGGCTTCGGCCTGCAGGCCATCGTGCAGAACTTCATCAGCGGCCTGATCCTGCTCACCGAGCGCCCGGTGAAGGTCGGCGACTGGGTCAGCCTCGGCGGGGTGGAGGGCGACATCCGCCGGATCAACGTGCGCGCCACGGAAATCCAGCAGTCGGACAACTCCACGGTGATAGTGCCCAACTCGCAACTGATCACCCAGAACGTGCGCAACGTGACCATGGGCGGCGCGCTGGGCAGCGTCGGCATCAGCCTCACGCTGCCGCTGGACACCGACGTGCACAAGGTCCGCGAACTGCTGCTGGCGGCCTACGCCGAGCACCCGGCCATCCTGGAAACCCCCAGGCCCTCGGTGAGCTTCACCCAGCTCACCGACCAGGGCCTGACGCTGGCGGCCAGCGGCAGCGTCAGCAGCCCACGGGGGGTCTCCGGCGCCCGGAGCGATCTGCTGTTCACCATCTTCGGCAGGTTGCGCGAGGAAGGCATCAGCCTGGTGGCGCCAAGGAGTTTGCGGTTGGTGGGGGGTGATGGGCGGTTGGTGGAGGATTCTGCTTCGGGTGAAAAGCCAAAGCCTGAGAGCCCCTCTCCCCAGCCCTCTCCCTGAAGGGAGAGGGAGCCGTTCGGTGTGAAGTGAAGCGATGGCGCTCGCCGGCAACACCTGGCTATCAGGATGACGCGGGACATATAGCCGCTCAGAACCAGTCCCCTCTCCCTTCAGGGAGAGGGTTAGGGAGAGGGAACGGACTCAACCGACGCAGCGGAATCTCCGGCGAACATCCGTTCGCGAGCAAGCTCGCTCCTACGAAAAGCCAGAGCGCCCTCTAACCCTTCCTCGCCAACAACGCCGCCGCCCCCTGCGCCTTGCGCGAATACCAGAACACCCGGCTCACCCCGCGCGTCACGGCCACATAGGCCAATCGCAAACTCTCATCCTGCATCGCCTGGTCATAGCTGTTGCGGAAGAACCCGCTGTGCGCATACAGCACGTTGCGCAACGGATGGCGCTCCGGCGGCGCGCAGTCGTCGATGATGATCGCCACCTCCGCCTGCAGGCCCTTGGCGCGGTGGATGCTCATGGCCTTCACCGGTAGCTTGGCGTCGAGCTGCGCCTGAATCTGCTGCAGCGGCTCGTTGCGCCGGCTCAGCAGCATCACCGCGGTGCTCTCGCGGCTGCCGCGCTGGGCCACGTGCTCGCACTGGGCGCGGATGTCGGCCACCAGCCTGGGCAGGTCGCGAGCCAGGTCGAAGCGGGTTTCCACGCGCACGCCATGGTCGCCCGGCTGCATCGGCTTGAAGGCGCGGCAGGTCTTGGCCTGCTTGAAGTTCACCTCGGCCAGCACCGACTCGGCATCGCGGATCACCGGCTCGATGCTGCGGTAGTTGGTCTCCAGCAGCAGCACCGTGCTCTGGCGGCTACGGCCCTTGCTGGGGAAGTGCTTGTCGAAGTCCATGAATAGCTCCGGCGAGCTGCCGCGCCAGCCGTAGATCGACTGCCAGTCGTCGCCGATGGCCATCAGGCTCGGCGCCTTGCCGCTGCGCGCCAGGAAACGGTGCAGGGCCTGCAGCCAGAGGACGATCTGCGGCGAGATGTCCTGGAACTCGTCGATCAGCAGGTGCGTCATCGGCTCGGCCGCTTCGAGCTTGGCATCGCCTTCGGCGAAGCGCTTGGTCAGTTGCTGGAAGGCGGCGTTGAAGGTGGTCAGGCGCTGGCGCTTGAGCAGGGCCAGGAAGAAGCTCCAGTAGATGGCCAGGGCTTCGAGGAAGATCTTCTCGCGGGTCGAGCAGTCCAGCTCGGCCACCTTCAGGTCCTGGGGGCGCAGGCCGAGGCTTTCCATGAAGCCGGCCTGGGTGTGGAAGACTTCCACCAGCGGCGCCTCGACGAACTCGCCGGGCAGGCGGAACGGCTGGACCGGCGCCGGGCCCGGCACTTCCTCCGGCTTCTCCAGGCCCAGCAGGCGGTGCACCTTGGCGCGGAAGGCGCCGTTGACCGCGTAGCACTCCTCGTAGGCCTCCAGCAGCAGGCGCTGCTGCGCCGGGCGCAGGCGGCCGCCGGTGAGGGGGTTGTCCGGCTCGTCGGGGTTGCGCTCCTCCAGTTGCTCGAACCAGCGCTGCTTGCCCAGCAGCTCGCGGGCCTGCACGCCCATGGCCGAGTGGAAGGTGCGCACGCATTCGCGGGCGCGGGCCATGTCGAAGGGGTACTGCCAGAAGGCGAGCACGC
This sequence comes from Pseudomonas sp. M1, assembly GCF_022760135.1. NCBI lineage: Bacteria > Pseudomonadati > Pseudomonadota > Gammaproteobacteria > Pseudomonadales > Pseudomonadaceae > Pseudomonas > Pseudomonas sp. M1. The sequence goes on along the minus strand of NZ_CP094343.1, from coordinate 1,963,654 downwards.
GCACCAGCTGTTCGCGCAACTGCGCGCAGGAGGCGTTGGTGAAGGAGATCACCGTGACCTTGTCCGCCTCGATACCCAGGTGGCAGAGCATGAACACCAGGCGCAGCACCAGGGTGGTGGATTTGCCCGAGCCTGCGCCGGCGAAGATGCGCGCCAGCGGCTGGCGGCAGAGGATCATCGCCCACTGCTCGTCCGACGGCGGGCTGACCACGCCGGCGCTGACCGCCTGGCGCACCCGCTCGCGCATCGCCTCGACCTGTTCCGGGCGCACCGCCAGGACGCGCGCCGGGTAGATGCCGGCGGGGCCTTCCACCGCAGGCTTCGCCGAAGCTTTCTCGCCCGCCTCGGCCTTGGGTTTGCGCGGTGCGCGGGGCTTGGCCGCGGCGCCGTCCTGCTTCCGCGCCGTGGCACGCGGCTTCTTCGCCGTTGGCGGCTGGGCGGCCTCGTTCTGCTCGCGCAGGTAGGCGGTGGTGCGCGGGAAATACCGCGCCAGGGATTCGGACAACAGCAGTTTGTAGCGCCTTACGGCAGACAGCATCGGAAGGCTCCGGCCCTGGAGGATGTCGCTGAATGATAAGGGGTTTCAGTGACGATCCGACAGCGCCGGGCGCCTTGCGTTCGCCTCAGGCGCCGGTCCAGCGGCGCAACAGCACGCTGGCGTTGACGCCGCCGAAGCCGAAACCGTTGGACAGCGCGTATTCCGTCTGCAGCGCCCGCGGCGCGCCCCGCACAAGGTCAATGCCGGCGGCGGCTTCGTCCGGCTCGTCGAGGTTGAGGGTCGCCGGGGCCAACTGGTCGCGCAGGGCCAGCAGGGTGAAGATCGCCTCCAGCCCGCCGGCCGCGCCCAGCAGGTGGCCGGTGGCGGACTTGGTGGCGCTCACCGCCACCGAGCCGGTGTCGCCGAACACCGCGCGGATGGCCGCCAGCTCGCCCTTGTCGCCCACCGGCGTGGAAGTGGCGTGGGCGTTCAGGTGACCGATCGACGCCGGGTCGATGCCGGCCTGGGCGATGGCCAGTTGCATGGCCCGGCGCGCGCCGCTGCCGTCTTCCGGGCCGGCGGTCAGGTGGTAGGCGTCGGCGCTGGTGCCGTAGCCGACCACCTCGGCCAGCGGCTGCGCGCCGCGGGCCAGGGCGTGCTCCAGCGACTCGATCACCAGCAGCCCGGCGCCCTCGCCCATGACGAAGCCGTCGCGCTGGCGGTCGAAGGGCCGCGAGGCCTGCTGCGGGCGGTCGTTGAAGCCACTGGACAGTGCCCGCGCCGCGGCGAAGCCGCCCAGGGCAACGCGGTCGATGGAAGCCTCGGCGCCGCCGCACAGGGCGACGTCCGCCTCGCCGGCACGGATCATCCGCGCGGCATCGCCGATGGCCTGCACGCTGGCGGCGCAGGCGGTCACCGGCGCGCCGATCGGCCCCTTGAAGCCATGGCGGATGGACACGTGGCCGGCCGCCAGGTTGACCAGGAACGACGGGATGGTGAACGGCGACAGGCGCCGCGGCCCGCGCCCGTCGGTGGTGCGCACGGCGTCGGCGATGGCGCTGAAGCCGCCGATGCCCGAGCCGATCACCGTGGCCGTGCGCGTCTGCCCGCGCTCGTCCCGGGGCGCCCAGCCGGCCTGGGCCAGGGCCTCCTCGGCGGCGGCCAGGGCGAAGAGGATGAAGCGGTGCATCTTTTTCTGCTCCTTGGCCGGCGCGGCGCGCTCGGCATCGAAGCCGGCCTCGGCGTCCACAGCGATGTCCGGCACCGGGCCGCCCACCTCGCAGGGCAGGTCGCGGACGAATTCGTCGGCCAGCCGGACGATGCCGGAGCGCCCCTGCAGCAGGCGCTGCCAGGCCTTCTCGGTGCCACATCCGAGGGGGCTGACCACCCCGGTCCCGGTTACCACGATGCGTTGTACGGCCATGATTTCACCTGCATGGGGATGGCTTTGCCATCATTGAATTACGATCAACATATAACATCCCGGGCGAGCCGACCATCCGTCGTCGCGCTCGGCGCGGCGGGGCGCGATCGACCACCCTTGCCCGGGTCCCGTATCCCTACAGAGGAGATCAGCCATGCGACTGGAAGGTTCCTGCCATTGCGGCGCCGTGACCTTCAGCCTGGAGAGCGCTCACCCATACCCCTACCAGCGCTGCTACTGCTCGATCTGCCGCAAGACCCAGGGTGGCGGGGGCTACGCCATCAACCTCGGCGGCGACGCCGCCAGCCTCAAGGTGCGCGGGCGCAAGCACCTGCGCGTCTATCACGCCAAGCTGCGCGAGCCCGGCCAGCGCACCCGCACCAGCACCGCCGAGCGCAACTTCTGTGGCGAATGCGGCAGCGCGCTGTGGCTGTTCAGCCCGGAATGGCCGGAGCTGATCCACCCCTTCGCCTCGGCCATCGACACCCCGCTGCCGGTGCCGCCGGAACACACCCACCTGCTGCTGGACTCCAAGGCCCCCTGGGTGGAGGTGGAAAAGCACCCGCGCGACCTGTACTTCGACGGCTACCCGGAGGAGTCCATCGCCGACTGGCACCGGCGCCTGGGGCTGGAGCGCTAGGCCTGCAGGCGGAACACCGCGAAGGCCGGCTCGGCGCTGGTCCAGTGCTCGCGCACCAGCCAGCCGCCGCGCTCGGCCAGCGTGCGGAAGTCGTCGATGGTGTACTTGTAGGAGTTCTCCGTGTGCAGGCGCTCGCCGGCGCGGAACAGGTACTCCATGCCGGCGATGCGCACGCGCTGCTCGACGCGGCTGACCAGGTGCATCTCGATGCGGCTGTGCTCGGCACTCCAGAAGGCCAGGTGGTCGAACTGGTCGAGCTGGAAGTCGGCGCCCAGTTCGCGGTTGATGCGCTGCAGCAGGTTGAGGTTGAAGCGCGCGGTCACGCCCTCGGCATCGTTGTAGGCGGCCTCCAGCACTTTCACGTCCTTGCGCAGGTCGACCCCGACGATGAAGCTCGCCCCCGGCCCCAGCAGTTCGTGGGCGCCCTGGAGGAAGGCCAGGGCCTGTTCCGGGGCGAAGTTGCCGATGGTGGAGCCGGGGAAGAAGCCCAGCCGCGGGCCGTCGGCCAGCGCCGGGGGCAGCGCCTCCAGGCGGGTGAAGTCGGCGCACAGGGGCTCGACGCGCAGCGCCGGGTAGTCGCGCTGCAGGCGCGCGGCGGCCTTGTCCAGGGCCGCCGGGCTGATGTCGATGGGCACGTAGCGGCGGATCTGCGGCGCCGCGTCCAGCAGCAGGCAGGTCTTCTCGCTGGCGCCGCTGCCGAACTCCACCAGGGTGCAGTCGGCCGGGATGCGCTCGGCCAGGTCCGGGGCGATGCGCTTGAGCAACGCGGTCTCGCTGCGCGTGGGGTAGTACTCGCGGGTGCGGCAGATGGCCTCGAACAGCTCGGAGCCGGCGGCATCGTAGAAGTACTTGGGCGACAGTTGCCGCGGCTGCAGCGAGAAGCCCGCCTCCAGGTCCTCGGCCAGCTCGCGCGCGCGCGGGTCCAGCGCGGCCTGCTCGGGCAGGTCGCGGGCCAGGCGCAGGCCGGCGAACATCCAGCGCTTCTCGGGGTGAAAGAAGTTGCGGTAGCTGGGCCGCGAATGCCCGACCGGGGTGATGCAGGCGCCGCCGCGCAGGACCATCTGGCTGACCATGAACTTGCCGTTGTACTCGCCCACCGCCCCGGCGCCGGGGCGGAAGCCGGGATACGCCGCATAGGCGCTCTGCGTCCACTGCCAGGCGGCGTCGTAGAGCTGGCGCAGGCGGCCGTCGCGGGCGGCCACTTCCCACTCCATCTCCGTGGGCAGCCGCGCGCCGACCCAGTTGGCGTAGGCGCTGGCCTCGTAGTAGCTGACGTGCAGCACCGGCGCGTCCACGTCCAGCGGGCGCAGGCCGGCCAGGCCGAACTCGTGCCAGCCGTCATCCTGCCGTCGCCAGTACAGCGGCGCTTCCCAGCCCTCCTCCTGCACTTTGGCCCAGCCGTCGGACAACCAGAACTCCGCGCGCCGGTAACCGCCATCCTCGATGAACGCCAGCCACTGGCCGTTGCTCACCAGCGACTCGGCGATCTCGAAGGGCGCCAGGAAGCAGCGGTGCGCCGGCGCCTCGTTGTCGAAGGCGAAACCCTGGCCGTCATGGCCGATGCCCAGCAGCCCGCCCTGGATCGCTAGGAAGCGCTGCGGCCCGCAGGCCGGGGGCGCATATCCCTCGCCATAGGCCGGCGCCAGCGGCGACAGGCTGAACAGGTGGAGGATGTCCATCAGCAGCAGTTCCTGGTGCTGCTCCTCGTGGGCCAGGCCCAGGCGCACCAGGGCTTCCAGCTCGGCGTCGGGTTCCCCGTCCAGCAGCGCCTGCATGTGCTCGTCGACGTGCAGCCGGTAGTCGAGCACCCGGTGCAGCGGCGGCCGCGTCAGCATCCCCCGCTGCGGCCGCGGCTGGCGAGCGCCCAGGGCCTCGTAGTAGGAATTGAACAGGTAGCCGAAGCTGGAGTCGAACTCGGCGTAGCCGGCCAGCCGCGGCTTGAGCAGGAAGGTCTCGAAGAACCAGGTAGTGTGGGCGATGTGCCACTTGGCCGGGCTGGCGTCGGGCATCGACTGGGCGACCGCGTCCTCGGCGCCGAGGGTGGCGATCAGTTCCTCGCTGTGCCGCCGCACCTGGCGGTAGGCATCGAGCAGGGATGGGGCCTTGCTGGACATGGGGTGGTCCCCTTTTCCGTGGGCGGGTTCGGAACGCAGGCGGCCATTCGTTCTCGAGGCTGGCCTTCTCCGGGTGGAAGGCACCGCTGCGTCGCACTCATCGGGTTCGAGCCGCGGCCCCGGTCAAAGGTTGCAACGAATTGTCGCCGGGGCCGCACCTTTTCAGGGTAGAAGCGCTCGCCGCGCCGGCCGGGAAAAACCGATGGGCGTGCCCGCTTGCCCCACCCCGCCCGGCTGGCCGATAGTCGCGCATCGACAAGGAGGCAGCATGTTCAGCAGAAGACAGATCAACCGCGCCATGCTCCTGGCGCCCCTGGCCGGCCTGCTCGCCGGCGCCGCGCGGGCGGACGGGCAATCCACGCTGGAACGCCTGCAGCAACTGGAGCGCGACAGCGGCGGGCGCCTGGGCGTGGCCGTGCTCGACACCGGCGATGGCCGCCGCTTCGGCCTGCGCGAGGACGAGCGCTTCCCGCTGTGCAGCACCTTCAAGCTGCTGCTCGCCGCCTGCATCCTGGCCCGCGTGGACCGCGGCGAGGAGCAGTTGGCGCGGCGCATCGTCTATAGCCAGGCGGACCTGGTGGAATATTCGCCGGTCAGCGAGCGCCACGTCGGCCAGCCGGGCATGAGCGTCGCCGAACTCTGCGAGGCGGCGATCACCCTGAGCGACAACGGCGCCGCCAACCTGCTGCTGGCCAGCCTGGGCGGCCCCGCCGGGCTGACCGACTGGCTGCGCAGCACCGGCGACGACGTCAGCCGCCTGGACCGCAACGAACCCACCCTCAACCAGGCCCTCCCGGGCGACCCGCGCGACACCAGCACCCCGCGGGCGATGGTCGCCACCCTGCAGCGCCTGCTGCTGGCCGACGTCCTGCAACCCGCCTCGCGCGATCGGCTGAACGCCTGGCTGGCGGCCAACAAGACCGGCGACAAACGCATCCGCGCCGGCCTGCCAACGGGCTGGAAAGTCGGCGACAAGACCGGCACCGGCGAACGCGGCACCAGCAACGACGTGGCCATCCTCCGGCCGCCGGGCCGCGCGCCGATCCTGGTGGCGGCCTACCTCACCGGCAGCCCGGTCCCGGCGGAAAAGCGCGATGCGCTGCTGGCGGAGGTTGGGCGGCTGGCGGCGGGGTTGGTGTCGGACCCGGGCTGATATCGCGCTTGAATGGCCGGCGCTATCATTGCCGGCCATTCGTCAGGAGGAAATGAACATGTCCCAGGGAAGGATCCGCGCGGTAGCCCTCTGCGTCTTTCACCACCAGGGGCGAATCCTGGTCAATCAGGCCTACGACCCGGTCAAAGGGCGCCATTACTACCGGCCGCTAGGCGGCGGCATAGAGTTTGGCGAGACCAGCGCCGTCGCAGTGGCGCGGGAAATCCGCGAGGAACTAGGCCTGGACATCCAGGAGTTGCGCCTACTTGGGACGCTGGAGAATCTATTCACCTACGCGGGCCGTCCTGGGCATGAGCTGGTGATGGTCTACGACGGCCGCTTCGCCGATACCTCGACCTACCATTTGGCCGAGCTGCCCGGCAGCGAAAGCGATGGCACACCCTTCACCGCGGTCTGGTGCAGCGCCGCCGACTTCGACGAACACACGCCACTGTTTCCCGATGGCCTGCCGGAACTGCTGCGCGCACGGGGCCTGCTCGGCGGCTGAGCATTTCAGCCGCCGTGGGATGGGTATCGCTTCGCAGCGATACCCATCGTCGCTCAAGATGAGCGTCGCCAGTTAGGCAGAAACCCTCGCCATCTAGCGGCCGAGTTCGGCGCGTTGAACAGAGAGGGGATGTCGTTGAACCTCATCCATAGCTCGCCCTGCCACTCCAGCATGCCCACCGCCGGCCTAAGCCCTTGGAGTTGCACGCGACGAGGTTGTATCGGCGAACATTCGGTGTGATCGCGCAGAACCGGCAGAACCTCCACCATCAGCCATCTTCGCAGGCTGCGATGTTCAGGGTTGCGGTAGCGGCTGAGCATATAGAACAAGCCGAAATCGTTTATCAGCCAAACGCTCTCCTCACCATTACGGGTAGCCAGTCGTGCCTGGCACTTGAGGTCGCAGTCAAGGCGGTTGATGACATAAGGCTCGACCCGTTCGCCGATCAGTGAGCCCAGATCTCGGGCTACCAACCAAGGCTGGCCGTCAATCGGCACACCGCGCAGAGATCGGTTGTAGCGTTGAAAAACAAGGGGCGGATATACATCGTCCATGGTGAAGCTCCTAGGTAGAAAAAGAGCCACCACCGCTTCGTCGCCAAACGAATTGGAGGCGGAACCGCACAGGGTTGGCGAACCGGCTACCTAGGTCCCGGCAGACCCGAAGGTCTCCCCATACGGCCCGCCATGGCAAAGCACTACGCACAGGAATACGTCGCAGGGCAATGAAGCGTCGCCGCACTAGGTAGTAACAGGTCGCCAAACCCGTCCCCTGTCGCTTTCACAGGGGCGCGCTGAGGGTATTGGGAGGTAGCCCAAGGCGTCAAGCCAGGCAAGCGCATTAGACCTCGGCATCTAGGACTCGATGGCACGAACCATCTTGCACTTGACATTATTCACAAATGAATATTTTATTCATCCAATCCCCATTAACGACAAAGTAGATTCAGATGATCAAATCAGCCCTAAAAAAATGCAGACTGGAGGCAGGAATGACTCAGATGGCAGTTGCCGAAGCCATGGGCATTAGCCAGCCAACTTATCAGCGCTGGGAAAGTGGTGCATTCCCCATTCCAGAATCCAAGCAAAAGAAGCTGGCTAAACTTCTCAAGACGTCCTTAGATAGGCTACTTGGGAAGCAGCCTGACTTTGATATATTCGGTATAGATGAGGATATATCCGATACCAGGAAGTATTATGGAGAAGTCTCGATCCACTTCGAAACCGGAGCCCCCTTACTCCTGCCGATATCAATAGGATCATTCTCTCGACTTTATCAATCCATCCAAAATTCTGATGACTTTATAGTCACCGAATCCCTTGACAATAGAATTGTTTTCATAAGAAAAGCGGCAATAGCCGACATATATTTCTCAAGCGATGCCTATGATGACTATGGCCCAGAATCATATTCAGGAAATCTTGGAATATTTCCTGATGATGAGTTCTGGACATTTGTTGAATATCTCGAGAACCCAGAATGCCTAGATCAGGAGCTTGAGAGAGAGGTGATTTTACGTCTAACAAAAGAGCATGATTTCTCCGGACACCACATAGATGAGCTGCTTTCTAGCGGTGAAATATCCTCCGAGGAACATCACCAGGCACTAAAGGTTTTCCAAGAAAGAATAGAAGCACTAATAGATAGATCTCGAAAAATAATCTGGCAGCTTTCCAATGGAAAAGTCAGGAACGTGGAAATCCTAGAGAACAAAGAAATATACGAAGCACTAAGCTTAACAGAAGTCGATCCAAGCAATTTGGATCCGATATGCTTGCCAGTGGAAGGATACCATCGAACCGTCTTCATTCAGAAAACGCTGATAGATTACATATCAGCCCCCAAGCACAAATATTATGATGGAGCACTTGATTCAACCGAGGAGATACTTGGAGAATAAGACGTTTCACACTTTTATCGTGATCGCACTATCAAGCGCGCCTAGAACATCCTGTCGTCATACATGAAGTCGTAACTGTCCTCGACCCGCACCCGGCTCATCGCCGGGTGCCGCGGGTTGAGCAGGAGGCTCCACTCCAGCGGCAGCACCGCCGAGGGCACTATCAGGCCGAGCTGTTCGCCGGCCTGCAGCCAGCGGGTGCCGTAGTCCATGCTCGGGCGGTCCGCCGGCAGGCTGTTCCAGCCCTCGGGCAGGTCCCGGGGATCGGGCTTGAGGTAGAGGTCGTCGCCTTCCGGGAGCCGAAAGGCAGTGATCTTCATCGGGAAGGTCGGCCGGCCGCTGGCGTGCACGAAGGTTTCCAGGCAGCAGATGGCCGGCGTCAGGCCCAGGTAGACGACCGGTACGTCACGATGATTCCAGCGCCCGCCGAGGATGGCCGCGCCCTGGCCGCTCAGGTCGCCGGCCCGGGCCGCCTTGGCGACGCGCCAGGCCCGCATCAGGCGGCCCCGCCCCACTCCAGCGCGTGCAGCACGCGGCGTACCTGGTTGGCGCCTATCTCGGTGTCGCAGAGGCTCAGCGGCGTCTGGCCGCCGAGGGCCTGGTTGGGGCGCGCCAGCCACTGGGCCGCGGCGTCCTTGTCTTCGAACACCTGCTCGGCCAGCACGGCCACCGAGGCCAGGCGGTCGAGGCGCTCCGAGGTGACCAGGTCCAGCGCCTGGCCGGCCTTCTTCTTGCGCTCGTAGGTGGACAGGGAGATGTTGAACAGCTCGACGAAGCCGGGGCCGCTGATGCGGAAGGTATCGCGCACCGATTCGACCCAGCGCCAGCTCAAGCCGTGGCGGATGTGCTGCAGCCGCTGGGCCTCGGTGAGGCTGGCATGGTCGTGCACCAGATGCCAGAACACCGGGGACGGCGAGTCGCTGCGACGACGATCTTCCGTCTTGATGGCCAACATGCGCCCCTCAAATGATGAAAAACAAACCGTCAAATGAAGGCTACTCTCTTCTGGCGGTTTTGCCCAGCCAGGATGCCGGGAGCAGGCGGGCGCACAGCACGATGAACAAAATATTGCACACCCATCTTGAACAGAAGACTTCCTGCCTGGGCCTCATCACAAGAAAATAATGAATTCCTGCGCCATCTACTCATTGCTTGAGTCTATCGATTTGCCAATCCTCCTAAGTTCAGGCAACATAGTGTTCATTATGTTGAACATCACGATTCAAACCCTCTTCACTTCCCGCCTGGTCTCCCGCGAGCGCCACTGGACCGGCGATCTCTAGCGCCCTCCCTCGAAGTCACGTCTTTGGTGACGATGTACCCGAGCCTATCGCTCGCCCTGCGTCACCTCCCCCGCTCCGACTTTCCGCCTGGCCGCACGTGCAAACGTGGGGGTAGCGGCTTGCCCAAGGGAGGGCTCGCTCATGCGTTCCTGGATCTATCTGTTCGCCGCCATCGGTTTCGAAGTGGTCGGCACCACTTCGATGAAACTCACCACCACCCTGGCCCCGTTCTATGGCCACCTGCTGATGTACGCCATGGTCGGCCTGTCGTACTACTTCCTGTCGCTGGCCATCAAGCGCGTGCCGGTGGGCGTGGCCTACGCCCTCTGGGAGGGCATCGGCATCGTCCTCATCACCCTGGTCAGCGTCGCCTGGCTGGGCGAGAACCTGGCCCCGGAGAAGGTCCTGGGCCTGGCCGTGATGATCGCCGGCATCCTGCTGGTGAAGTCCGGCACCCGCAGCAAGCGCGAGCCGTCCGCAGAGGAGGCCGTCGCATGCTGAGCCTCGATTGGGTTCCGTTCGCCTGGCTGGGCCTGGCGATCGTGCTGGAAGTGATCGCCAACCTGCTGCTGAAGTATTCCGACGGCTTCCGCAGGCGCGCCCTGGGCGTCACCTCGATCCTCTGCGTGCTGGGCGCCTTCTCGGCCCTGGCGCAGGCGGTGAAGGACATAGAACTGTCGGTGGCCTATGCGGTGTGGGGCGGCTTCGGCATCCTCGCCACCGTGGCCATGGGCTGGGCCCTGTTCGGCCAGCGCCTGGTGTGGCGTGGCTGGCTCGGGTTGGGCTTGCTGGTGGCGGGGATGGCGCTGCTGAAGCTGGCCTGAGGAAACGAAAACGGGGCGCCGCATTGGCGCCCCGTTTTCGTTTGGGAGTGACGGATACCTGTGGGAGCGGGCCCTGCCCGCGATTTCGCGCGCAGGGCGCGCTCCTACAAGGGCACGGCGTATGGGCAACCTGTAGGGATCTCATCCGCGAATCGCGCCGGGATGACTGGCTATCGCGGACAAAGTCCGCTCCTACGGTTGAACTACGTGCCTCACGGAAACCTGTAGGAGCAGGCCCTGCCTGCGAAATCGCGCGCAGGGCGCGCTCCTACAGGGGCACGGCGTATGGGCAACCTGTAGGATCTCATCCGCGAATCGCGCCGATATGTCCGGCTATCGCGGACAAGGTCCGCTACGGTTGAGCTACGTGCCTCGCTCCTACGAAAAGCCCATCAGCGCTCGGCCACGCTCAGGCGTGTGGCGCCCTGCTCGCCACGCGCGCGGCGGCGGGTGACCAGCAGGCCGGAGCAGACGATCAGCACGCTCAGCAACGCGGTGGCGGTCACTTCCACGCGGTGGTCCGGGCGCAGCAGCATCAGCACCAGTACGCCGACGATGAACAGGATCACACCCCAGGTCAGCCAGGGGAACAGCCACATGCGGTACTGCGGTGCCTGGCCCTCGGCGTTCATGCGCTTGCGCATGCGCAGCTGGGAGATGGCGATCACCAGGTACACCAGCAGCGCGATGGCGCCGGAGCTGGCCATGAGGAAGCCAAACACCTGCGCGGGCACCAGGTAGTTCGCGATCACCGTGGCGAAGGCTGCAGCAGTCGACAACAGTACCGCCACCACCGGGGTGCCGGCGCGGCTGGTGATGCGCGCGGCGGCCGGGGCGTCGCCGCGGCTGCTCAGCGAGTAGAGCATGCGCGAGGCAGTGTACAGCGACGAGTTCAGGCAACTGGTCACCGAGGTCAACACCACCACGTCGATCAGCGCCTTGGCGTGGGGCACGCCGAGCACTTCCAGCACGGTCACGTAGGAGCCGTCGGCGGCCAGGCGCGAATCGGTCCAGGGCACCAGGGCGACGACGATGAAGATCGACAGGATGTAGAACAGGGTGATCCGCCAGATCACCGAATTGGTGGCCTTGGAAATCTGCTTCTCGGCCGCGTCCGATTCGGCGGCGGCGATGGTCACCACTTCCGCGCCGAGGAACGAGAACATGGTGATCAGCATGGCGCTGAGCACCGCGCCGAAGCCGTTGGGCATGAAGCCGCCGTTGTCCCACAGGCGCGACACGCCGCTGACCCCGGTGTTGGGCAGCAGGCCGAGGATGGCGCAGGCGCCGAGGAGGATGAAGCCGACGATGGCGATCACTTTCACCAGCGCCAGCCAGAACTCGAACTCGCCGTAGTTCTTCACGCTGAACAGGTTGGTCACGGTGAGCAGCAGGGTGATGGCCAGGGACAGCACCCAGATGTCCAGTTGCGGCACCCAACTGTTGATGATGGTGGCGGCGATGTTCGCCTCGATGGGGATCACCAGGACCCAGAACCACCAGTACAGCCAGCCGATGGTGTAGCCGGCCCACTTGCCGATGGCGCGGTCGGCGTAGGTGGAGAAGGAGCCGGTGTCGGGCGACGCCACGGCCATCTCGGCCAGCATGCGCATGACGATCACCACCAGGGCGCCGGCCAGCATGTACGCGAGAATGGCCGCCGGGCCCGCCTCGGCGATGGCGCGGCCGGAGCCGACGAACAGGCCGGCGCCGATCACGCCGGCGATGGACAGCATGGTCACATGCCGCGATTTCAACCCATGGCTCAGGTTGTTCTTGTTGAGCTGTTGCATGGTCTCACCTTGTAAAGCTGCGTCCCTGCGGCGGAAATGGCCCGGCCCACCCGTGCGTGGGCACGGGCGGGTACGGGGTCCGTCTTTGTTCTCTTCGGCGCGGCCCCTTCAGGGAAAGGGGCCGCGGGGCACGCGGAGGAACCTCAGGCCAGTTCGTCGAAGCACTCGCCGATGATGCCCAGGCCACGCTGCAGGTCGGCGTCGCTGACGGTCAGCGGCACGAGGATGCGCAGGACGTTGTAGTAGGTACCGCAGGACAGCAGCACCAGGCCCTTGTCGCGGGCCTTGGCGACGATCCTGGCGGTCAGTTCGGCGGCTGGGGTCTGGCCGTCGGCTTCGAACAGTTCCACCGCGACCATGGCGCCGAGGATGCGCACGTCGCCGACGCTGGCGTGACGCTCGCCGATCCGGCGCAGGCCGGCGCCGAGGATCTCGCCCACGGCCTGGGCGCGCTGCAGCAGGTTTTCTTCCTCGAAGGCCTCGATCACCGCCAGGGCGGCGGCGCAGGAGATCGGGTTGCCGGCGTAGGTACCGCCCAGGCCGCCCGGGGCCACCGCGTCCATCAGCTCGGCCTTGCCGGCCACGCCGGCCAGCGGGAAGCCGCCGGCGATGGACTTGGCGAAGGTGGTCAGGTCGGCGGCGACGCCCATCTGTTCCATGGCGAAGAAGGTGCCGGTGCGGCCGGCGCCGGTCTGCACTTCGTCGGCGATCAGGACGATGCCGTGCTCGTCGCACAGGGCGCGCAGGCGCTGCATGAAGTCCTTCGGCGCCGGGTTGAAGCCGCCCTCGCCCTGCACCGGCTCGAGGATGATCGCGGCGATGTCGCGCGGCTGCGCGTCGTTCTTGAAGATGCGCTCGATGCTGGCGATGGCGTCGTCCACCGACACGCCGTGCAGGGCGTTCGGGTACTGCGCGCGGAACACGCCGCCGGGCATCAGGCCCAGGCCGGCGGAGTACGGCACCACCTTGCCGGTCAGCGCCAGGGTGTAGTGGGTGCGGCCGTGGTAGGCGCCGGTGAAGGCGATCACGCCGCTGCGGCCGGTGGCGGCGCGGGCGATCTTGATGGCGTTCTCCACGGCTTCGGCGCCGGTGGTCACCAGCAGGGTCTTCTTCTCGAAGTCGCCGGGGAGCATGCCGTTGATCTTCTCGGCCAGGGCCACGTAGCCCTCGTAGCCGAACACGTGAAAGCAGGTGTGGGTCAGCTTGGCCATCTGCGCCTGCACGGCGGCCATCACCTTCGGGTGCAGGTGGCCGGTGTTGAGCACGGCGATGCCGCCGGCGAAGTCCAGGTATTCGCGGCCTTCCACGTCCCAGATGGTGGCGTTCTCGGCGCGCTCGGCGTAGATCTGGTGGATCTGGCCGACGCCGCGCGGGATGGCGGCCATGCGCCGTTGTTGCAGGCTCTGGTTGCTGTTCATGCTGTCTCCAGGTCAGGAATGGGTGGGCGGACGCGCGTTACACGCCGATGCACAGGTATTTGATTTCCAGGTAGTCCTCGATGCCGTACCTGGAGCCTTCGCGGCCCAGGCCCGAGGCCTTGATGCCGCCGAAGGGGGCGACTTCGTTGGAAATGATCCCGGTGTTGATGCCGACGATGCCGTACTCCAGCGCCTCGCCGACGCGGAACACGCGGCCCAGGTCGCGGGCGTAGAAGTAGGCGGCCAGGCCGAACTCGGTGTCGTTGGACATGGCGATCACCTCGGCCTCGTCCTTGAAGCGGAACAGCGGCGCCAGCGGGCCGAAGGTCTCTTCCTTGGCCACGGCGGCGTCGTTCGGCACGTCGACCAGGATGGTCGGCTCGAAGAAGGTGCCGCCCAGGGCGTGCGGCTTGCCGCCGGCGACGACCTTGGCGCCCTTGCCCACGGCGTCGGCGATGTGCTCCTCGACCTTGGCCACGGCCTTGGCGTCGATCAGCGGGCCGGTGGTGATGCCCTGCTCCAGGCCGTTGCCGATGTTCAGCTTGGCCACGGCGGCCTTGAGCTTCTTGACGAAGGCGTCGTACACGCCGTCCTGGATGTACAGGCGGTTGGCGCAGACGCAGGTCTGGCCGTTGTTGCGGTACTTGGAGACCAGCGCGCCGTCCACGGCGGCATCCAGGTCGGCGTCGTCGAAGACGATGAAGGGCGCGTTGCCGCCCAGCTCCAGGGAGACCTTCTTGATGTCCTTGGCGCACTCGGCCATCAGCTGGCGGCCGATTTCGGTGGAACCGGTGAAGGTCAGCTTGCGCACGATCGGGTTGCTGGTCAGCTCGCCGCCGACTTCGCCGGCGCTGCCGGTGACCACGCTGAACACGCCTTTCGGAATGCCGGCGCGCTCGGCCAGTTCGGCCAGGGCCAGGGCGGAATACGGCGTCTGCGAAGCGGGCTTGAGCACCATGGTGCAGCCGGCGGCCAGGGCCGGGCCGGCTTTACGGGTGATCATCGCCGAGGGGAAGTTCCACGGGGTGATGGCGGCGGTGACGCCGATGGGCTGCTTGATCACCATCAGGCGCTTGTCCGGCTGGTGGCCGGGGATCATGTCGCCGTAGACGCGCTTGGCCTCTTCGCCGAACCACTCGAGGAAGGAGGCGGCGTAGGCGATCTCGCCCTTCGCCTCGGTCAGTGGCTTGCCCTGTTCGAGGGTCATCAGGCGGGCCAGGTCGTCCTGGTTCTCGATCATCAGTTCGAACCAGCGGCGCAGCTTGTTGGCGCGCTCCTTGGCGGTCAGCGCGCGCCAGGCCGGCAGGGCGCGGTCGGCAGCCTCGATGGCGCGGCGGGTCTCGGCGGCGCCCATCTTCGGCACGCTGCCGATGATTTCGTTGCTGGCCGGGTTGTTGACCTTGAGGGTCTGGCCGTTGTCGGCATCCACCCAGGCACCGTCGATGTAGGCCTGCTGGCGGAACAGGCTGGAGTCTTTGAGTTGCACGCGTTCTTCCTCGTTATAGGTGGCGGGCGGCTCAGCCGGCGGCCCGCAGGTTGCTGTCCAGGGTGGTGTCCGGGGTGGCGGCCTTGGCGAAGTTGCCGCCTTGGGCGGCGACCTGTTCGCGGACCTTCTCGACGATGTAGGCGCCGATCGGAATGGCCGAGGTGGCGGCCGGCGACGGCGCGTTGCAGACGTTGACGCTGCGCCTGGTGTTGACGAAGAGGAAGTCGTCGATCAGCTTGCCGTCGCGCGACACGGCCTGGGCGCGCACGCCGGCCGGGTACTCGGTGAGGTCGCTCTTGACGATGCTCGGGCAGTACTTCTGCACTTCCTTGAGGTAGCCGCCCTTGAACAGCGAGTTCTTCATCTCGATCAGGCCGGGGCGCAGGTTCTTCGCCAGCACCTTGAGGATGCCCGGCGAAGTCAGCGTCTCGAACAGGTCGGAAAGGCTGACGTCGGTCTTGCGGTAACCCTCGCGCTTCATCGCCAGCACCGCGTTGGGGCCGACGGTGACGGTGCCGTCGATCATCCGCGTCAGGTGCACGCCGAGGAACGGCATGGACGGGTCGGGGATCGGGTAGATCAGGTGGTTGACGATCTGGTTGTGCTGCTTGGGCAGCAGGTAGTACTCGCCGCGGAACGGGCAGATGATGAACTGCGGCTCCAGGCCCAGCATGCGCACGATGCGGTCGGCCATCAGGCCCGAGCAGGTGACCAGGTAGCGGCCGCGGAACTCGTTGTCGGTGGTGCGCACCACCACTTCCTCGGCGCGTTCGTCCAGCGTCGTCACCTCGGCGTTGTAGCGGATCTCGCCACCGGCGGCCTGGAACTCGCGGCCCATGGCGGCGGTGACTTCGGCGTAGCTGACGATGCCGCTGGAGGGCACGAAGATGCCGCCCATGCCGACGATGTTCGGCTCGCGTTCGCGCAGCTCGCCGGCGCTCAGCCAATGGCGCTCCAGGCCGTTGGCCGCGGTGCGTTCCCAGAGCGCCCGCATGCGCTCCATCTCCAGCTCGTTGGTGGCCACCAGCAGCTTGCCGCATTCGTCGTAGCGGATGCCGTGCTTGTCGCAGAAGGCCTTGGTGGCCTTGTTGCCGGCCAGGCAGAACTTCGCCTTGAGGCTGCCGGGGGTGTAGTAGACGCCGGCATGGATCACGCCGCTGTTGTGCCCGGTCTGGTGGCGCGCCGGGCCGGCTTCCTTCTCCAGCAGGAGGATCTTCGCGTCCGGGTAGACCTGGGTGAGTTGCATCGCGGTGGACATGCCGACGATGCCGCCGCCGATGATGATGAAATCGTACACAGCCATTACCTCGCGCACTGGCTCAGCTGAAAAAACTCCACAGGAGGAGCCGGCGGCGGAGGTCGTGCGCGGACGCTTCGCCAGCCGGCCCTCCCCTGTGGAAAGGGTGACGCGTTGGGGATTACTGGCCGCGCTGGTACAGCGGTTTCTGGTAGGCGATGTAGCCGCGTTGGCGCATCAGCTCGCGGCGCAGGCCCTCGTGCGGGGTGAAGCGGTCGCGGCCGTGCAGCCAGAACAGGTTGTTGATCAGCACGAAGCAGCCCTGGGGCACCGGCACCGAGAGCTTGGCCGGGCTGGTCTCCAGGGAGTCGGACAAGGCGTTCAGCCAGATGCCTTCCTCGAAGTCCTTCGGCTGCACGAACTGGTCGATGTAGCGCATGGTCGGGCGGCCTTCGGCGTCGCAGTCGAACACCGCGTGGAACACGTCCTCGCTGACCTTCTTGCTCGGCGGCGCGGTCCAGCGCATTTCGCGGCGGGCCAGCGGGTGGCGGTAGAACTCGTCCAGCTCGTTCCAGTCGTCCAGGTGCAGCAGCAGCGAGTTGCCGCCCTCCATGTTCTTCTCTTCGATCTTCATCATCAGCACGTAGTCGGTGATCTGATTGACGAAGGTGCCGTCGTTGTGCAGCTCCATCACGCGGTGCGGCTGGCGCAGGTAGCTGTCGGAGTTGTCGCTGTTGACCACCACGAAGCGGGCGTAGAACTGGCCGCTCATGGCGTCGTAGTTGGAACGGCCGATCAGGTGCGCGATGGCGGTGGAGAACTTGACCATGTCCTCGGCCTGGGCCACGTCGTCCAGGCCCTCGGGCTTGACCAGCATGCCGCCGGTGGCGCGGTCGAGGATGGTGTTCAGCAGCACCGGGCGCAGGGTGCCTTCGCACAGCTCGTCGAGGATCTGGGCGACACGGAAGCGCAGGAACGACTTGTACTCCAGGGCCTGCACCGGCCACTGCGCCACCGCCTCGACGAAGGCCTGCACGGTTTCACGGGCGAAGGTCAGTTCCAGCAGGCGCGGCGACTGCGCCGAGGGCGCTACCGAGTAGCCGCGGGTCTCCAGCGGCAGGGGCATGGCGAGGTCCTGGATGGAGGTGAAGGCGTTCATGGCGGTGTCCTGGCAATGATGGGGTGGCGCCGTCCGGCAATGACCTGGATCAGGCGGGCAGGAGAAAAATATCGCCACAAAATAAAAATGTCTACATTTTTATTTTTCGACGACAAATAGGCGTCCTGTCTATTGTTTTTCGTCCATACGACATTTGGGTATGATCCAGCGCAAATCCCCACAGGAGCTGGATTTGGAAGCGATCGCCCCCCGTCAGAACTCGGCCGTCAGCGGTTACGAGTGGCTCAAGAAGGACATCATCCGCGGCGTCTTCAAACCCGGCGAAAAGCTGCTGATGAGCACCCTGAAGGAGCGCTACGACCTGGGCGTGGGCCCGCTGCGCGAGGCCCTGTCGCAACTGGTGGCGGAGCACCTGGTGGTGGCCATCAGCCAGAAGGGCTACCGCGTGGCGCCCATGTCGCTGGAAGAGATGCAGGACATCTACGATGCCCGCGCCAACCTGGAAGCGATGATCGTCGGCCTGGCCATCCAGCGCGGCGACGACGCCTGGGAGGCGCAGGTGCTGGCGCACTCGCACACCCTGGCCAAGGTGGTGGAGGTGAAGACCCGCGAGCAGCGCCTGGACGTCTGGGATGAGCGGCACAAGGCCTTCCACACCGCCATCGCCCAGGGCTGCGGCTCCAAGCACCTGCTGCAGGCGCGCACCTACCTGTTCGACCAGGCCGAGCGCTACCGCCACCTGTGGCTGACGCACACGGTGTTCTCCGAGCAGGCCCTGGAGCTCAAGCGCCAGGAGCACGCCGCGCTGGTGGAGGCGATCCTCGCCCGGGATGCCGCCAAGGCCAGCGAGATGATGCGCAACCACCTGATGACGCCGGTGCCGATCATCGCGCAGATCATGCGCAACGGCGGCCTGGGCGATTCCGCCCGCTGACGCCGGGCGTCGGCCGGCGCCACCCGCCGCGGCCGCAGCGCTAGACTGAAACGACGCCCCGCCGAGGGGCCGCCCGCCCCGGGCCGGCAATGACGCGCGAACCGCGGCTGCCGGCACGCGCCCGTCCCGGGCCGGCGCCTGCCCTGCCCCGCTGTTCGCCGCGCGTATGGAGAACCGGCACCTCCCGCCATCCACCCGGAGCCCCCGCCGCCGCACGGGCGCCCGACAGCGGAGGAGTTGCCATGGACGAAGCCAAACTCAACGACTTCATGGGCCGTCTGGTCGCCGACATGGGCGGCGCGGCCATGCTGGCGAACGTCATCCTCGGCGACGAACTGGGCCTGTACCGGGCCATGGCCGACAACCAGCCGGTAAGCCCGCAGGCCCTGGCCGAGCGCACCGGCTGCAACCCGCGGCTGCTGCGCGAATGGCTCAGCGCCCAGGCCGCCGCCGGCTACCTGGAGCACGAAGGCGGCAACTTCCGCCTGCCCGAGGAACAGGCCATGGCCCTGGCCATCGAGGATTCGCCGGTGTACGTGGCCGGCGGCGCCGGCGTGCTGGCCGCGCTGTACCAGGACAAGGACAAGCTGCTGGCCGCCATGCGCGGCGACGGCGCCCTGCCCTGGGGCGACCACCACCCCTGCCTGTTCCGCGGCACCGAGCGTTTCTTCCGCCCCGGCTACCGCGCGCACTTGGTGGACGAGTGGCTGCCGGCGCTGGACGACGTGGTGGCCAAGCTGCAGAACGGCGCGCGGGTGGCCGACATCGGCTGCGGCCACGGCGCTTCCACGGTGATCATGGCCCAGGCCTTCCCGGCCTCGCGCTTCGCCGGCTTCGACTACCACGCGCCCTCGGTGGAAACCGCCAGCCAGCGCGCCCGCGAGGCCGGCGTCGAAGACCGCGTGGCCTTCTCCCAGGCCAGCGCCAAGGACTACCTGGGCGAATACGACCTGATCTGCTACTTCGACTGCCTGCACGACATGGGCGACCCGGTGGGCGCCGCCCGCCACGCCTTGCGCCACCTGGCGCCGGACGGCACGGTGCTGCTGGTGGAGCCCTACGCCGGCGACCGCCTGGAGGACAACCTGACGCCCATCGGCAAGCTGTTCTACGCCGCCTCGACCTTCATCTGCACGCCCAACTCGCTGTCCCAGGAAGTGGGGCTGGGCCTGGGCGCCCAGGCGGGCGAGGCGCGGCTGCGCGCGGTGTTCGAGGAAGCCGGGTTCACCCGCTTCCGCCGGGCGGCGGAGACGCCGTTCAACCTGATCCTGGAGGCGCGGCCCTGAGCGGTAGGTGCGGATAATCGCGGACGGAGTTCCTACAGTTTCAGGTAGCACGGTCGTAGGAGCGGACCTTGTCCGCGATAGCCGGACGCACCGGCGCGATTCGCGGATAAGATCCGCTCCTACGCCATTCTCGGCACCGTGCCTCCTGTAGGAGCGGGCCCTGCCCGCGATTCGCGCGCAGGGCGCGCTCCCATGGGAATGGCGCGGGTGGGGCTGCGTAGGGCGTATAACCGTTCGCGGTTATCCGCCGCCTCACCTTTCTCATCGACCCTGCCTCGGTCGATCCGGGGGAATGCGTGACCCACGCCAAGCTCGACACCGAGCGAGCCGGTAACCAAGGTCAAACGGCGGATAACGCCGTAGGCGTTATGCTCCCTACGGGTTTCAGGCGCGGAAATGGCTCGGCGGCTGGCCGCTCCAGCGCTGGAAGGCGTGGCGCAGGCTGGCGGTTTCGCTGAAGCCGAGCTCCTCGGCGATGCGGTAGATGGGCATGTCGCCGCCCTGCAGCAGTTCCTTGGCGCGGGCGAAGCGCAGTTCGTCGAGCAGTTGCTGGTAGCTGGTCTGCTGTTGCTGCAGGTGACGGCGCAGGCTGCGCGAGGAGCAGTTCAGGCGCCGCGCCAGTTCCTCCAGGCCCGGCGGCGCCTGCAGGCGCTCGCCGAGGATGCCGCGGACCTTGTCCAGCCAGGCGCGGCGGGCGGCCAGGTCGACGTTCTGCCGGCGGCACTGTTCGAGCATCTCGCGGTGCGTCACCGGGTCGGCCAGCGGCAGGCGGCGTTCCAGCCAGGCGGCGGGGAAGCCGAAGGCGCTGCGCGTGGCGCCGAAGCGCAGGCCGCAGGCGAAGCCTTCGGCGTAGGCGGCCTCGCGCTCGGGCGGGCCGGCATAGTCGAACTCCGCGCACAGCAGCTCCAGCGGCTGGCCCAGCAGGTCGCCGCAGGTGACCTTCATCGAGCCCAGGCACAGTTCGGTGTTGAACGGCCGCAGGGCCTCGTCCTCGCTGTAGCCGATGGCCACCAGCCAGGCCACCTCGCCTTCGACCTGCAGCGACAGGTGGAAGTAGGTGCCCAGCAGCACCGGGTAGCTCAGGCCGATGCGCAGCGCCTCGCCGAGGGTCGGCGCCGAAAGCAGCGCATAGCCCAGCAGGCCGTAGGCGGAAATCCGCGTGCGCAGGCCCAGGCGCAGGCCCAGGGCGGGCTCGGCGGCCAGGCGCTCGGCGTTGGCGAACACCTGCTGCTCCTGCCAGGGGCTGACCAGGCGGCGCAGGTCCACCAGGTCGGCGGCGGTGATGCCGCTGCCTTCGAGGATGCCGTCGCGCTCATGGCCTTCGGCTTCCAGCAGGGAAACCGTCAGGGTGGTCATGTGCAGGGAGTTGAGCCAGGTGTTGCGGGAAAAACTGGTTCCGGTCATGTCTTGCCCATCGGTGCGCTGCGCCGTGCCCGCGATGTTACCGTCGCGGGCATGGGATTTGGCAAGGCAAAGGCGGCAATTGCAGGAGCGGGCCCTGCCCGCGATTCGCGCGCAGGGCGCGCTCCTACAGGGGAGCGCGATGGTTGGCGCAGAGCGGGCTCACCCGCGCGAAAGGAAGCGCATCCCCTCTTCCAGCCCGCGCAGGGTCAGCGGGTACATCTGGTCCTTCACCAGTTCGCGCACCAGGTTGGTGGAGGCGGTGTAGTTCCAGGTGTCCTTCGGGTACGGGTTGATCCAGATGAGCTTCTTGTACTTCTCCATGAAGCGCTGCATCCACACGTAGCCGGCTTCCTCGTTCCAGTGCTCGACGCTGCCGCCGGCCTGGGTGATCTCGTAGGGCGCCATGGCCGCGTCGCCGACGAACACTACCTTGTAGTCCGGCCCGTACTTGTGCAGCAGGTCGAAGGTGGCGGTGCGTTCGCTGGTGCGGCGCAGGTTGTTCTTCCACACCGACTCGTAGATGAAGTTGTGGAAGTAGAAGTATTCCAGGTGCTTGAACTCGGTCTTGCAGGCCGAGAACAGCTCCTCGCAGACCTTCACGTGGGCGTCCATGGAACCGCCGATGTCCAGCAGCAGCAGGAGCTTCACGGTGTTGCGCCGCTCCGGGCGCATCTGGATGTTGAGCAGCCCGGCGTCCTTGGCCGTGTGGTCGATGGTGCCGTCGATGTCCAGCTCTTCCGCCGCGCCTTCGCGGGCGAACTTGCGCAGGCGGCGCAGGGCGATCTTGATGTTGCGCGTGCCCAGCTCGACCTGGTCGTCGAGGTTCTTGTACTCGCGCTGGTCCCACACCTTGGCCGCCTTGCCCTGGCGCTTGCCGGCATCGCCCACGCGGATGCCCTCGGGGTTGAAGCCGCCGGAGCCGAACGGGCTGGTGCCGCCGGTGCCGATCCACTTGTTGCCGCCGGCGTGGCGTTCCTTCTGCTCTTCCAGGCGTTTCTTGAACTCCTCGATGAGCTTGTCCAGGCCGCCCAGGGACTGGATCTGCGCGCGCTCCTCGTCGGTCAGCAGGCGCTCGAACTCCTTGCGCAGCCACTCCTCGGGAATCAGCGCCTTGAGGTGGTCGTCGAGCTTCTCCAGGCCCTTGAAGTAGGCGCCGAAGGCCCGGTCGAACTTATCGAAATGGCGCTCGTCCTTCACCATGATGGTGCGGGCGAGGTAGTAGAACTCGTCCATGTCGGCGAACACCACGCGCTGCTGGAGCGCGTTGATCAGGTCCAGCAGCTCGCGCACCGACACCGGCACCTTGGCCGCGCGCATTTCGTTGAACAGGTTGAGCAGCATGGCTGCACCCTCGTGTATTCGTTGACACCCAAAATCGTTCCAGGGGCGGCGAGCTAGAGCCAGGCAAGGCGGGGACAGGCGAGGAAGCGGAGTTTACGACTGTAAATGAGCATTCCTCGCCTGCCCCCAACGCAGCATGGCCGACGCGCAGCCGTCCCTGGGGCGATTTTTCAGCGTGAAGCGCGGCGGCTCATGAAAGCCAGGCGCTCGAGCAGCTGCACGTCCTGCTCGTTCTTCACCAGGGCGCCGGCCAGCGGCGGGATGGCCTTGGTCGGGTCGCGCTCGCGCAGCACCGCCTCGCCGATGTCGTCGGCCATCAGCAGCTTCAGCCAGTCGACCAGCTCGCTGGTGGAGGGCTTCTTCTTCAGGCCCGGCACCTTGCGCACGTCGAAGAAGATGTCCAGCGCCTCGCTGACCAGCGAGGCCTTGATGCCCGGGTAGTGCACGTCGACGATCTTCTGCAGCGTCTCGCGGTCGGGGAAGGCGATGTAGTGGAAGAAGCAGCGGCGCAGGAAGGCGTCCGGCAGTTCCTTCTCGTTGTTCGAGGTGATGATGATGATCGGCCGCTGCCTGGCCTTGATGGTCTCGTTGGTCTCGTAGACGTAGAACTCCATCTTGTCGAGTTCCTGCAGCAGGTCGTTGGGGAACTCGATGTCGGCCTTGTCGATCTCGTCGATCAGCAGGATGACGCGCTCGTCGGCCTCGAAGGCCTCCCAGAGCTTGCCCTTCTTGATGTAGTTGCGCACGTCGTGGACCTTGTCCACGCCCAGCTGCGAGTCGCGCAGGCGGCTCACCGCGTCGTATTCGTAGAGGCCCTGGTGGGCCTTGGTGGTGGACTTGATGTGCCAGGTGATCAGCTTGGCGCCGAAGGCTTCGGCCAGCTGCTCGGCGAGCATGGTCTTGCCGGTGCCCGGCTCGCCCTTCACCAGCAGCGGGCGCTGCAGGGTGATGGAGGCGTTGACCGCCAGCTTGAGGTCGTCGGTGGCGACGTAGGACTGGGTGCCTTCGAACTTCATCGGGGAATCCTCGAACGGTATCGGCCGGGCCGCTGCCCGGGCTGCAGGAACTGGGAGACAGACTGCGACTATACCGCGCAGCTCCGTCGACTGTGAACGCAGGCATGGCATTCAGTCACTGAATGCACGGCCATTCATCCATTCGTCGAAGGCTACCGGCGCGTACCACCCTCTCACCGGGGCCGCCGGCCTGGAGCCGACCTTTCCGACGGTTTCGCGGCTTTACGGCCAGGGCGCCGGGGAATAGGCTGGTGGGTCAGCATCGATCCACAAGGACACCCATCATGAGCCGCATCTTCGCAGACAACGCGCAGTCCATCGGCAACACGCCGCTGGTCCAGATCAACCGCCTGGCCCCGCGCGGCGTCACCATCCTGGCCAAGATCGAGGGCCGCAACCCCGGCTACTCGGTGAAGTGCCGCATCGGCGCCAACATGATCTGGGATGCCGAGTCCAGCGGCCGCCTGAAGCCGGGCATGACCATCGTCGAGCCGACCTCCGGCAACACCGGCATCGGCCTGGCCTTCGTCGCCGCCGCGCGCGGCTACAAGCTGGTGCTGACCATGCCTTCGTCGATGAGCCTGGAACGGCGCAAGGTGCTCAAGGCCCTCGGCGCCGAGCTGGTCCTCACCGAACCGGCCAAGGGCATGAAGGGCGCCATCGCCAAGGCCGAGGAGCTGGTGGCCAGCGATCCGGCCCAGTACTTCATGCCGGCGCAGTTCGACAACCCGGCCAACCCGGCGATCCACGAGAAGACCACCGGCCCGGAAATCTGGAACGACACCGACGGCGCGGTGGACGTGCTGGTGGCCGGCGTCGGCACCGGCGGCACCCTCACCGGCGTGTCGCGCTTCATCAAGAACACCAAGGGCAAGCCGATCCTCTCGGTGGCCGTGGAGCCGACCAGCTCGCCGGTGATCAGCCAGACCCTCGCCGGCGAAGAGGTCAAGCCCTCGCCGCACAAGATCCAGGGCATCGGCGCCGGCTTCGTGCCGAAGAACCTCGACCTGGCCATGGTCGACCGCGTCGAGCTGGTCGGCGACGACGAGGCCCGCAGCATGGCCCAGCGCCTGATGCACGAGGAAGGCATCCTCTGCGGCATCTCCTGCGGCGCCGCCATGGCCGCCGCCGTGCGCCTGGCCGAGGAGCCGGCCATGCAGGGCAAGACCATCGTGGTCATCCTCCCCGACTCGGCCGAGCGCTACCTGTCGAGCATGCTCTTCGAAGGCGTGTTCGACGAGCAGGAAATGGTGCAGTAAGCCCCCCGCGCCGCCCCACTGCGGGGCGGCGCCCCGCGCGGCGGCCCTTTGCCACTGTCTGCGGACCCGCGGGCAACCGCGCCCCCTCCAAATCCTCCGGCAATCCGGTTATTCCTTGAGCAGCCGCGGCCCCACCCCGGCCGCGCCACTACCGTTTGCCGTCAGGAAACAACAATGAAAACGACCGCACCGCTGTCCAGTGCCCTAGCGCTTTCCCTCACCCTGGGCGTCGCCGCCGGCGCCCAGGCCGAGTCCCTGAAGATCTACAACTGGTCCGACTACATCGCCCCCGACACCGTCGCCAACTTCAGCAAGGAAACCGGCATCCAGACCACCTACGACGTCTACGACAGCAACGAGACGCTGGACGGCAAGCTGATGACCGGCAAGTCCGGCTACGACATCGTGGTGCCGTCCAACCACTTCATGGCCAAGCAGATCCAGGCCGGCGCCCTGAAGAAGCTGGACAAGAGCCAGCTGCCCAACTGGAAGAACCTCAACCCGGTGCTGATGAAGGCCCTGGAGGTCAACGACCCGGGCAACCAGTACGGCTTCCCCTACCTGTGGGGCACCACCGGCATCGGCTACAACCCGGCCAAGGTCAGGGAAGTGCTGGGTACGGACGCACCGGTCGATTCCTGGGACCTGTTCTTCAAGCCCGAGTACATGCAGAAGCTGGCCAAGTGCGGCGTCGCCGTGCTGGACAACGGCCCCGAGCTGCTGCCCATCGCCCTGAACTACCTGGGCCTGCCGCACCACAGCCAGAAGGCCGAGGACTACAAGAAGGCCGAAGAGGCGCTGATGAAGGTGCGCCCCTACATCGCCTACTTCCACTCCTCGAAGTACGTCAGCGACCTGGCCAACGGCAACATCTGCGTGGCCGTCGGCTTCTCCGGCGACATCCTGCAGGCCGCCACCCGCGCCAAGGAAGCCAAGAACGGCATCGAGATCCACTATTCCACGCCCAGGGAAGGCTCGCCGCTGTGGTTCGACATGGTCGCCATGCCGGCCGACGCGCCCGACGAGAAGGCCGCCTACGCCTTCATGAACTACCTGCTGCGCCCGGACGTGATGGCCGGCATCAGCAACTACGTGCACTACGCCAACGGCAACCTGGCCGCCGAACCGCTGGTGGACGCGGCGATCAAGGCCGACCCGGCGATCTACCCGCCGCAGGACAAGATGGCCAAGCTGTTCGCCCTGCAATCCATGCCGATGAAGATCGACCGCTTGCGCACGCGCATCTGGACCAACGTCAAGACCGGCAAGTAAGCCTCCGCACGACGTACTGAACGAACGGGGGCGGTGACGCCCCCGCTTCCTGACCGGCCGGTCGGCCATGTCGCTTTCGCCGCCCCCGGAGTCTGGCTAAGCTCGCTGCACATCCATGAACGAGATGCGCCCCATGAGCCATGCCCAGATCGCGCAGACCATCCTCGACGGCTTCGACGTCTACCGCGAGCGCTTCAAGCAGATCACCGATGGCGCCCAGGCGCGCTTCGAGCAGGCGCAGTGGCAGGAGATCCAGCGGACCTCGGCCGAGCGCATCGACCTCTACGAGGAGAAGGTCGCCGAGACGGTGGCGCGGGTCGGCAGCCGCTTCAGCCCCGCGGAGCTGCTGGACGTGGAGCGCTGGCCGCTGATCAAGAGCGCCTACATCGTCCTGATCGACCCGCGCAACGACGACGAACTGGCGGAAACCTGGTTCAACTCGATCTTCTGCGGCCTGTTCAGCCACGACAACATCAGCGACGGCACCATGTTCGTGCACACCACGCGGCCGTCGCTGCGGCCCCACGCGCGCGACCCGCACACCCGCCTCTACCGGCCCCGGGGCAACCTGCGCCAGGCGCTGCAGCAGATCTTCGCCGACTACCGCTTCCAGGTGCCCTACGAAGACGCCGAAGGCGACCTGGCGCGCCTGGACGCCCTGCTGCACAGCAACCTGCCGGACTGGGTGTGCAAGGACCCGGAGCTGGCCCTGGAGCTGATCGGCTCGGTGTTCTACCGCAACAAGGGCGCCTACCTGGTGGGCCGCCTGTTCACCCCCGACGAGCAGTGGCCGCTGGTGTTCCCGCTGATCCACCGCGAGGGCCGCGGCATCCGCTTCGACACCGTGATCACCGACGAGGCGGAGGTGTCGATCATCTTCTCCTTCACCCGCTCCTACTTCATGGTCGACGTGCCGGTGCCGGCGGAGCTGGTGGCCTTCCTCAAGCGCCTGCTGCCGGGCAAGCACATCGCCGAGCTGTACACCTCCATCGGCTTCTACAAGCAGGGCAAGAGCGAGTTCTACCGCGCCCTGATCAACCACCTGGCGAGCACCGACGACCGCTTCGTCATGGCCCCCGGCGTGCGCGGCATGGTGATGAGCGTATTCACCCTGCCCGGCTTCAACACCGTGTTCAAGATCATCAAGGACAACTTCAACCCGGCCAAGACCGTGGACCACGCCACCGTGGTGCAGAAGTACCAACTGGTGAAGAACCACGACCGCGTCGGCCGCCTGGCCGACACCCAGCAGTTCGCCGACTTCCGCTTCCCGGTGGCCAAGTTCGAGCCCGAGTGCCTGGCCGAACTGCTGCAGGTGGCGCCTTCCACGGTGGTGATGGAAGGCGACGTGGTGCTGATCCGCCACTGCTGGACCGAGCGCCGCATGACCCCGCTGAACCTCTACCTGGAGCACGCCACCGAGGCCCAGGTGCACGAGGCGCTGTACGACTACGGCCTGGCCATCAAGCAACTGGCAGCGGCGAACATCTTCCCCGGCGACATGCTGCTGAAGAACTTCGGCGTCACCCGCCACGGCCGCGTGGTGTTCTATGACTACGATGAGATCAGCTACCTCACCGAGGTGAACTTCCGCCACATCCCGCCGCCGCGCTACGAGGAGGACGAGATGTCTTCCGAGCCCTGGTATTCGGTGGGGCCGATGGATGTGTTTCCCGAGGAGTTTCCGCGCTTCCTGTTCGTCGACCTGAAGCTGCGTCGGTTGTTCGCCAAGTTGCATGGCGATCTCTATGACGCGGATTACTGGAAGGGGCTGCAGGCGCAGATACGGGCGGGCAAGGTGATAGACGTGTTCCCCTATCGGCGTAATGAGTTGCCGGAGAGGGTGTTGGAGGAGTAGGAGCGAGCTTGCTCGCGAACCCCGCAGTCACTGGGTTCCCGCATTCGCGGGAATGATGAGGGGGAGATGGGCGTCTCAGGATAACTCCAAACTCCCCACCCCCTCCGAACAGCCCCCTCTCCCTTCAGGGAGAGGGTTGGGGAGAGGGCGCTCTTACCCCCCAACACCGCAGCCACCGGTAACCACTGTTCGCGAGCAAGCTCGCTCCTACAAAAAAATCCGTTCACCCCCGAAACGCCTGCCGATAGGCACTCGGCGACACCCCCAGCGCCGCGCTGAAATGCTGCCGCAACGAAGCCACCGAGCCGAACCCCGCCAGCGCCGCCACCTCCGGAATAGGCTGTTCGGTGGACTCCAGCAGCCGTTGCGCCAGGGCCAGGCGTTCGCCGCGCAGCCAGTCGCCCAGGGTGCTGCCGGTGAGCTGGCGGAAGTGGCGGCTGAAGCTGCGCCGGCTCATCAGCGCGCGTTCGGCCAGGCTGTCCAGGTCGTGGGGCTGGTCGAGGCGTTCGCGTACCCAGTCGAGCAGGCCGGAGAGGCGGTTGTCCCGCGCCGTGGCCGGCAGCGGCTGTTCGATGAACTGGGCCTGGCCGCCCTGGCGGTGCGGCGCCACCACCAGGCGGCGGGCCTGCTGGTTGCTCAGGCCGGCGCCGCAGCGCTGGCGCAGCAGGTGCAGGCAGCAGTCGATGCCGGCCACGGTGCCGGCGGAGGTGAGGATCGGGCCATCGTCGACGTAGAGCACGTCCGGCTCCACCCGCACCTGGGGATAACGCTGGGTGAAATAGTCCGCCCACAGCCAGTGGGTGGTGGCCCGGCGGCCGTCCAACAGACCGGCCTCGGCCAGGACGAAGGCGCCCAGGCACAAGCCCACCAGTTGCGCGCCGCGCGCATGCGCGGCCACCAGGGCGTCGAGCAGGGCCTGCGGCGGGCGTTCCGCCGGCTCGCGCCAGCTCGGCACTATCAGGGTATCGGCGGTTTCCAGCGCCTCCAGGCCGTGGCGCGTATCGATGGCGAAGCCGGCCGTGGTGTTCAGCGGCCCCGGCTCGGCGGCGCAGACCTGCAATTCGAAGCGCGTGCGCGTCCCTCCCGGGTCGCCCTCGCCAAACACCAGGCAGGGCACCGAGAGGTGGAAGGGGCTGATCTGGTCGAAGGCCACCACGGCCACGCGATGGGTTTCCATGGGCATCATCCGGGCAAGGCTTTGGCCCGATTCTAGCGAAAGCTGTCTTGCGGGCCACTCACGCCGACCGCCGGCCCCTGCGCAGAATGGCCCCATCCCCACTCCAGCGGAGACACCCAGCATGAGCAACGCCCCGAAACGCGCCCTGATCGTCATCGACGTGCAGAACGAATACTTCAGCGGCAACCTGCGCATCGAATACCCGCCGGTCGGCGACTCGCTGCCGAACATCCTGCGCGCCATGGACGCCGCCCACGCCGCCGGCATCCCGGTGGTGGTGGTGCGCCACCAGGCCCCGGCCGGCGCGCCCATCTTCGCCCCCGGCAGCCACGGCGTGGAACTGCACCCGCAGGTGGCCGAGCGCCCCCGCGACCTGCTGCTGGACAAGAGCAAGGCCAGCGCCCTCAGCGACACCGGGCTGGGCGACTGGCTGCGCGAACGCGGCGTCGACACCCTGACGATCGTTGGCTACATGACGCACAACTGCGACGACTCCACCGCCCGCCAGGCCGCCCACGAAGGCTGGCAGGTGGAATTCCTCGACGACGCCAGCGGCTCGCTGCCCTACGCCAATAGCGCGGGCGCGGCCACTGCCGAGGAAATCCACCGGGTGTTCAGCGTGGTGCTGCATTCGTCGTTCGCCGCGGTGGCCAGCACCGCCGACTGGCTGGCGGCGGTGGCAAGCGGCAAGGCCCTGGAGCGCGACAACATCTACGCCTCCAACCAGCGGGCCATCAACGCCCGCGGTTAGGAAAATGGCGGATAACGCCGTGGCGTTATCCGCCCTACGCGAGGACCATCATGGACGTAGGGCGAATAACCGTTCGCGGTTATCCGCCGCCTGACCGCCCTCCCCGTCCCGCACGGCGTCCAACCGGCCCTCATCAGCTCCAATGCCGCCGCGCGACGTTGCGGTTGTCCCCCAGCCCCGCCAGCGCCCCGACCGAAACGATCAGCAGCTCGACGATCCAGGCCAGCAGCAAACCGCCGCCCAGGGCCCAACCGATCGCCTCCGGCGCCAGCACCACCTGGTAGCTGTAGCCGTCGAGGGTCTCCTGCAGCAGCTCGCGGTTCGGCGCGCTCAGCAGGTGCCAGGCGCGGGCGTACCAGGGGCCCTGCAGGGCCTGCCATTCGTTGTCGAACAGCTTGGCGCGGCGCAGCAGGCGCTCGACGTTATCGCCGTCGCGCTGGAACACCGGGTCCGGGCTGCCGCGGTAGTGCGCCACCAGGGCGTCGAGGTCGCCCTGGAAGTACTGCCCGGCGGTGTTGCGATAGCCCTCCAGGGCCTGCAGGGCCTCCTGGCGGTGGGCGTCGACGCGAATCGAATAGTCCTTGATGAAACCCGGCACCTGCACCCCGACCAGCAGGCCGAGGGCGAAAAGCACCAGGCGGATGTAGCTGCGCAACATGGGAGTCCCCCTCTCAGACGCGGCCCTGGTCGAGAATCTCGCCGCGCCACCAGAGCATCCACTCGCCGCTCTGCTGCACCGACCAGTGCTCGTTGTCGGTCAGCGGCTCGGTGGCGATCACCGTGACCACGTCGTTGGGCGTGGTCTCGGACTGGAAGTCCACGGTCAGGTCGGCGTCCTTCAGCCGCGCCGGGCCGAAGGGCGCGCGGCGGGTAATGTACGCCAGCTTGCTGGAACAGAAGGTGAACAACCAATCACCGTCGCTCAGCAGGCAGTTGAACACGCCCTTCTGGCGGTACTCGGCGCAGGCGCAGACCAGCGTCGGCAACAACACCTCCACCGGCACCGGCTCGGGGAAGGCCCGGCGCACGCGGTTGAGCAGGTCGCAGAAGGCCGCCTCGCTATCGGTGTCGCCCACCGGCCGGTACAGCCCCGGCGGCGGCGCGAAGTCGGCCAGTTGGCCGTTGTGCGCGAAGGTCCAGTAGCGCCCGCCCAACTCGCGCACGAAGGGATGGGTGTTGGACAGGCAGACCTTGCCGACGTTGGCCTGGCGGATGTGGCCGATCACCGTCTCGCTCTTGATCGGGTAGCGCTGCACCAGGCGCGCCACCTCCGACTCGACGCTGGCGCTCGGGTCCTGGAACAGGCGCACGCCGCGCCCCTCGTAGAAGGCGATGCCCCAGCCGTCGCGGTGCGGGCCGGTGCCGCCGCCGCGCTGCATCAGGCCGGTGAAACTGAAGACGATGTCGGTGGGGACGTTGGCGCTCATGCCGAGCAGTTCGCACATGGTCAGCGCTCCTGTGGCAGGCGGTCGCCCGGCACGGACTGGAAGGTGGAAAGGGAAATCAGGCGCCGGCCTGGCGCGAAGGTCTGGGGCAGCATCGGGCTCGTTCCGCTACGGCTATGCCGCCATGCTGAACGCCGGGCGGGCGCCGCGCAAGGGCGGCGCCGGGCTCGCTCAGAGGCGCGGCTCGATGCGCATGCCGCGGTTGCCGTTGCGCTCGTCGGCGCGGCTGTCGTCCACGTCGGGCATCAGCTGCGGCTGCATGAGCTGGCGCATGGTCGGCTCGTTCTCCGCCTCGGCGCGCTGGCGGCGGTTGCGCGCGGCACGCTCGATGGGCCAGCGCACGGCGACGAAGATCAGGTACACGACGAAGGCCGCCAGCAGCACCAGGGCCAGGTCGGACACGGCGCGCCAGGCGTTGTTGCCCACCTTGAACAGCACGTCCAGGGCGGTGATGGCGATGGCCGGGGCGTATTCGTTGTTGGCCGGGTCAACCGGCGTCGGAGTGAACAACAGCACGAGCACGATCACCCGCAGCGGTTCGCGCAGCCAGCGCCACATCCAGCCGGTCATCAGGAACCAGACGACCAGGAGTCCGAAAGCGGCGAACAGGTAGACGCCCCAGGCGAGTTGATAATCGTGTTCGTTCATGCGCGTGCGTGCGATGGCGGCGGAAGGGGGCTTATGATAGCCGCTTTTCCCCACGGGTGCGCAGCCGGGTGTCACCCCTGCCCCGCCAAGGAGCCGCCATGACCGACCGCCAGCCCCCCGTCGCCCGCCGCGAAGCCGCCGCCGATCCCTACGCCTGGCTGCAGCACCGCGACAGCGCCGAAGTGCTCGACTACCTGAAGGCGGAAAA
The DNA here is from genome assembly GCF_022760135.1 of Pseudomonas sp. M1. Classification (NCBI taxonomy): domain Bacteria; kingdom Pseudomonadati; phylum Pseudomonadota; class Gammaproteobacteria; order Pseudomonadales; family Pseudomonadaceae; genus Pseudomonas; species Pseudomonas sp. M1. The sequence goes on along the minus strand of NZ_CP094343.1, from coordinate 1,931,678 downwards.
CGCCTACCTCGAAACCGAACTGGCCGGCCAGGCCGAACTGCGCGAGCAGCTGTTCCAGGAGATCAAGGGCCGCATCCGCGAGACCGACCTGTCGCTGCCCTCGCCCTGGGGCCCGTGGCTGTACTACCAGCGCACCACCGCCGGCGACGAATACCCGCGCCACTATCGCTGCCCGCGCCCGGCCGACGACTCGCTGAGCGTGGACGAAAGCGCCGAGCAACTGCTGCTGGACCCCAACGAACTGGCCGCCGGCGGCTTCCTCTCCCTCGGCGCCTTCAGCATCAGCCCCGACCACTCGCGCCTGGCCTACAGCCTGGACACCAGCGGCGACGAGATCTACCGCCTGTACGTCAAGGACCTGGCCAGCGGCACCGTGGAGGAACTGCCCTTCGACGACTGCGACGGCAGCATGACCTGGGCCAACGACAGCCGCACCCTGTTCTTCGGCGAGCTGGACGACACCCACCGCCCGCACAAGCTGTACCGCCACACCCTGGGCGAACCCGGCGCCGAGCAGGTGTTCGAGGAGCGCGACGGGCGCTTCTTCCTGCATTGCTACCGCGCCAGCTCCGAGCGCCAGCTGGTGCTGCTGCTGGGCAGCAAGACCACCAGCGAGGCCTGGGTGCTGGATGCCGAACAGCCGCGCGGCGAGTTCCACTGCATCGCCCCGCGCCAGGAAGAGCACGAGTACCACGTCGACCACGGCCTGTTGGACGGCGAATGGACCTGGTTCATCCGCAGCAACCAGAGCGGCATCAACTTCGCCCTCTACAGCGCCAGCGAAGCGGCGCCCGACCGTGAGCACTGGCGCGAGCTGATCGCCCACCGCGACAGCGTGATGCTCGAAGATCTCACCCTCAACCAGGACGCCTTCACCCTCAGCCTGCGCGAGGGCGGCCTGCCGATCGTCGAGGTCCACGCCGCCGGCCAGGCGCCGCGCCGCGTGGAGCTGCCGGACGCGGCCTACAACCTGTACGTGCAGGACAGCCTGGAATTCCACAGCACGGCCATCCGCCTGCGCTACGAGGCGCTCAACCGCCCCGCGCAGATCCGCCAGTTGGGCCTGCTCGACGGCGCCCAAAAGGTGCTCAAGGAAACCCCGGTGGAAGGCCCCTTCGACGCCGACGCCTACGAAAGCCGCCGGCTCTGGGCCAGCAGCGTCGACGGCGTGCAGGTGCCGATCAGCCTGGTGGGGCGCCGCGAGGTGCTGCAGGGCATCGCCGCCGGCCGCCCGGCGCCGCTGTACCTGTACGGCTACGGCGCCTACGGGGCGAGCCTCGATCCCTGGTTCTCCCACGCTCGCCTGAGCCTGCTGGAGCGCGGCTTCGTCTTCGCCATCGCCCACGTGCGCGGCGGCGGCGAACTGGGCGAGGCCTGGTACCGCGCCGGCAAGCTGGCCAACAAGCAGAACAGCTTCAGCGACTTCATCGCCTGCGCCGAGCACCTCTGCGCCGAGGGCTACAGCACGCCGCAGCAGACCGTGATCAGCGGCGGCAGCGCCGGCGGCCTGCTGATGGGTGCGGTGCTCAACCAGCGCCCGCAGCAGTTCGCCGCGTGCATCGCCGAGGTGCCCTTCGTCGACGTGCTCAACACCATGCTCGACCCGGACCTGCCGCTGACCGTCACCGAGTACGACGAGTGGGGCAACCCGCAGGAGCACGAGGTGTACGAGCGCATCCGCGCCTACGCGCCCTACGAGAACGTCTGCGCCCAGGACTACCCGGCGCTGCTGGTGGTGGCCGGCTACAACGACAGCCGCGTGCAGTACTGGGAAGCGGCCAAGTGGGTGGCCAAGCTGCGCGCCAGCAAGACCGACGACAACCTGCTGCTGCTCAAGACCGACCTGGGCGCCGGCCACGGCGGCATGAGCGGGCGCTACCAGGGGCTGAAGGACGTGGCCCTGGAATACGCCTTCGTGCTCAAGGTGCTGGGCCTGCTGGAGCCGGCCTGATGCCAGGTGACATGGAGCCTGTCTGGCGCTGAGCCGGGGTGGGAGAAGAGCCGGTTCGGTGTGTTGCTGTTCGCGTGGTTTCTCTATATTCAAGAGCACCCTCACCCCAGCCCTCTCCCGCAAGCGGGAGAGGGGGCTGTTCGTGCCACCGGGGCGTCCGGCGTGGTCGGTGAATCCCATCGCGGACAAGGTCCGCTACGCCCGTGCTTCCCTGTAACCATAGGAGCGGACCTTGTCCGCGATTCGGATTTCCAGAGAAACATCCGAGCGCACCCAAACGCCCCTTCAGCAGGCCGAGCGAAACCGGCGCTCAGGAGGTCATGCGACATGGATGTCGCGAGAGCCCCGATGGGCTACAGGGACGTACCCTCGGGGCGGGCCTCCGTGGCGGGGGAGTTCGTGAGGGTAGCCCGGCTCCATCGGGCCCGTATGCCGGGGCAAGCCTTTTTGGTTACTTTTGTGGCGACTGACAAAAGTGACTCGCCCGAGGGGGCGAAACAAGACGGTCGGGCAGACTCGGAGCGGCGCGCTACACCAAGCCCCCACGCCACTGGGCTCCCGCATTCGCGGGAATAACGAGGTTAAGGGAAGCGCGAAGGGACAAGATTCGCGAGCAAGCTCTCTCCCACGAAAATCAATTCCCGCCCAGCACCTCACCCCGCCCGGAAGATCAGATGCTCTTCCCAGTCATCCTCAGCCACCACAGTCTCGCTGAGCATCCGCCCCGACTGCGAAATCCGCTCATGATGCACCGCATCGGGATCACCGCAGACCAGGTGATGCCACAACGGCAGGTCCTTGCCCTCGGCCACCAGGCGGTAACCGCAGGTCGGCGGCAGCCAGCGGAACTCATCGGCCTGGGCCGGGGTGAGCTGGATGCAGTCGGGCACGCTGGCGCGGCGGTTGGCGTAGTCGGTGCAGCGGCAGGTCTTCAGGTCCAGCAGCTTGCAGGCGATGCGCGTGTAGTAGACGGTGCCGTCGTCCTCGTCCTCGAGCTTCTGCAGGCAGCACAGGCCGCAGCCGTCGCACAGCGACTCCCACTCCTGCTGGTCGAGCTGTTCGAGGGTCTTGCGTTTCCAGAAGGGTTCGACTTTGGCGGCCATCGTTTTTCTAGGTAGGGCTTTTCACGGGGGCGCCAAGTCTATGCCCAGGCGCCGCGCCGGCCAAGCGCAGGTGACCGCCGGAGCGCTTGCCAGGGGCCGCGCGGCTGGGTAGCTTTCCCCCACCATCAGGCCCGAGCGGGCCGCCGCCTCACCCACGATCCGCGATGCCCAGCCGTCCACGGCACCATCCCCCTTTGCCAGCAGGAGCCGCCATGAGCGCCAATCCCCGCGTTGCCGACTATCCCATCGACCCGCAGTTCATCAATCGCTGGTCGCCCCGCGCCTTCAGTGGCGAGAGCATCCCCGAGGAAACCCTGCTGGGCTTCCTCGAAGCCGCGCGCTGGGCGCCCTCCTCGTTCAACTCGCAGCCCTGGCGCTTCCTCTACGCGCGCCGCGACACGCCGAACTGGCAGCGCTACCTGGACCTGCTGGGCGAGTTCAACCGCGGCTGGGCGCAGAACGCCGCGGCGCTGGTGATAGTGCTGTCCAAGACCACCTTCGCCCCGCCCGGCTCCAGCGAAGAGAAACCGGCGCTCTGGCACACCTTCGACACCGGCGCGGCCTGGGGCTTCCTGGCCCTGCAGGCGAGCCTGGCCGGCTGGCACAGCCACGGCATGGCCGGCTTCGACCGCGAGGCCACCCGCGTCGAACTGAAGGTACCGGACGACCACGAGATCCACGCCGCCATCGCCATCGGCAGGCTCGGCGACAAGTCGATCCTCTCGGAAAGCCTGCAGGCGCGCGAAGTCCCCAGCCCGCGCCGGCCGCTGGAGCAACTGGCCGCCGAGGGCGATTTCAGCCTGTGAGGGACAGGGCGCCCCGCACGGGGCGCCCACTTTCAATAGCCGCGGGTGAAGTCCACCTCGCCGCGCATGGGCTGCCCGGCCCAGAAGCGCGACAGGTTCTCGCGGAACAGCTCCACCATCGGCCCCGGCAGTGTCGGCGCGGCGGTGTGGCCGGTGAGCAGCAGGCGCGGCGCGCTCCAGAACGGGTGCTGCGGCGGCAGCGGCTCCTGGCGGCAGACATCGATGACGGCGCCGGCCAGGCGATTGTTTTCCAGGGCGCTGATCAGGTCGGCATCGACCACCGCAACACCGCGCCCGGCGTTGATGAACAGCGTCGAGGGCTTCATCCGCTGGAACAGCGCCAGGTCGAAGATGTCCTGGGTATCCGGGGTGTCGGGCAGCAGGTTGACCACGTAGTCGGCGGTTTCCACCAGACGCGGCAACTCGTCCAGCGCGCCCACCCGCTGGAACGGCTGCAGCGGCCGCGGCGTGCGCGCCACGCCGGTCAGCTCGACGCCGAAGGCCGCCAGCATGTGCGCCACGGCCAGGCCGATTTCGCCGGTGCCCACCAGCAGCACGTGGCGGCCACGCAGGCTGCCGGGGGCGCGGTCGTCCCACTGGCTGCCGACCTGGCTGGCCAGGCGGCCGAGGAACTGGCGTTCGTGGGCCAGCATGTAGGTCAGCAGGTATTCGCTCATCACCTGGCCGAAGATGCCCACCGCGCGGGTCAGGGCATAGTCCTTGGGCAGGTCGTCGGCCAGCAGCGGGGTGATGCCGGCCCAGGTGGACTGCACCCAGACGGGGTGCACGCCCTTGCGCAGCAGCTGCGCCACCAGGTCGGGCTCGCCCAGCCATACCGGGCATTCGGCGGCGGCCTCGACGAGGTTGTCGGGTTTGTCGCCGGATACCACGCTGAGACCGGGCTCGGCAGCCATGGTCAGCGCGGCGTAGAGGGTGTGTTCGCGATCGAGGATGAGCAGGCGCATGGTCTAGATCGCACCGGGGTGGCAAGGCGTAGGCACGTTGATTGGCATTGTCGTTATCGTCCCTGCATGCAGCGGCGATTTTGTGCGAGTTGAACGAAGGGCCTGTAGACCGGCAGGAAGCCCAGGCGTTCCGCCTGCTCAGGCAATTTCTGACGCAATAATGCTCTTGAGCCTACAACTTGCACAGCAATTTCGTACCAATTCGCGAAAGCGACGGCTTTTCGACGCCTGAGAGCCTGTCTACGGTCTCGCGAGCTAGAGCAGAACAAGGCGAAAACAGGCGAGGGAGCGCAGTTTAGGCCGCTAAATGAGCATCACTCGCCTGTTTTCAACGCAGTTATGCCGACGCGCAGCAGGGCGTAGACAGGTTCTCAAAGTGGGTCGTTCATGCGCAGCAACTCTTCGGGCAGGTGCTCGATGTATTCCTCCTCCACTGGAGGCATCTGCAGGTGGAAGCCCTGCTTCTCGATGTTCTCCAGCACCTTGTGGATATCTTCGCGGGCCAGCTTGCGCTCGGGGCTGAGCACCAGGTCGAAGGCGTGCTGCGGCGCGCCGAACGCCGCCAGCAGCGCCTCGGGCACGCGGCTCAGGGCCTCGCGCTTGTCGACGTACAGGTACATCTCGTTCTTGCGCGGGCTCTTGTAGATGGAGCAGATGCGTTTCATGGTTTCTCCGGGGCGGCCAGGCAGTCCAGCAGGGCCTGGCCCATCAGTTCACGGCGCCAGCCCTGCAGGGAATCGGGCAGGCGGTAGGGGCCATCGGGGTAGCCGGTCTTGAGCAGCGCCTCGAGAATCTTCTTGCGCAGCATCAACTCCGGGGCCATGCCCTGGCGCTCGGCCTCGCGCTGGCCGACCTCGCGCAGTTGCTTGAGCAGCGGCGCCACCTCGCGCGGCAGCGGCTCGGGCAGCGGCTCGGGCCATTGCTCGGCGGGCAGCGCGGCGGCATGGGCGAGCAGCGCCAGCAGGGTGTCGCCGTCCTGGCGCACGGTGCGCGGGTGCATCTCGTCGATGCGCGACAGCGCCAGCTTGTCCTTCGGCTGCAGGCGCGCCAGCGGCCACAGCGTCTGCTCGCGCAGGATGCGGTTGCGCGGCTGGTTGCGCAGGCGCGCCTGTTCCTCGCGCCAGGCGCAGAGTTCACGCAGCACGGCGAGTTGCTGCGGGGCCAGCTTCCAGGCCAGCTTGACGTCGCGCCAGGCCTGGCGCGGGTCGCTGACGCGGGTCTGGTTGGCGACCAGGTCGGCGCCATCGGCCAGCAGCCAGGCCAGCTTGTGCTCGGGCAGGCGCGGCGCCAGCTTCACGTAGACCTCGGCCAGGTGTTGCACGTCCTCCGCGGCGTAGCGCACCTGCATGTCGGTCAGCGGGCGCTGCAGCCAGTCAGAACGCGTCTCGTCCTTGGGCAGGTCCAGGCCGAGGATTTCCAGCACAAGCTTGGAATAGCCCATGGAATGCGCCATGCCCAGGTAGGCGGCGGCCAGTTGGGTGTCGAACAGCGGCTGCGGCAGGCTGCCGGTCAGGCGCTGGAAGACTTCCAGGTCCTCGCCGCAGGCATGGAACACCTTGACCACCGAGGACGCCTCCAGCACCTCGGCGAAGGGCGACCAGTCGCGGATCAGCAGCGGGTCGATCAGCCACGCCCGCTCGCCGTCGCCGACCTGCACCAGGCCGGCTTCGGGGTAAAAGGTATCGACGCGCATGAACTCGGTATCGAGTGCCAGGTACGGCCTTTGTTTCCAGTCCCGGCATTGCTGCGCCAGGCTGGCATCGTCGCGGATCCACCGGATATCGAGGGCGCTCACGAACATCTCCTTGCTTCACGTGGAGCGCAGTATATCGGGCTGGATGATGTCCGAGCATTCCGCTTTTGCCTACAAGGCTGTACAGACGCGAACGAAGGCTTATCTTTCCTGCCCCAGGACCCATGACAAGAGCCTTCATGATGAAGAAATTCGCAAGCCTGCTGGTATTGCTGATCGCCGCCGCCGCGGTCTACCTCGCCATCACCCCCAGCCCCATCGACCCCGTGGCCTGGAACCCGCCGCCGGCGCCGCCGATGACCGGCGTGCTGGAACCCAACGACACCCTGATGAAGGCCGAGCTGCTCGGTCTGGGCCAGGTGAAGGGCCCGGAGGACACCGCGGTGGATGCCCAGGGCCGCGTCTACGCCGGCCTGGACGACGGCCGCGTGGTGCGCCTGGACAACGGCCAGGTCACGACCTTCGCCGAGACCGGCGGCCGCCCGCTGGGCATGGACTTCGACGCCCAGGGCAACCTGATCGTCGCCGACGCCTGGAAGGGCCTGCTGAAGATCGACGCGCAGGGCAAGATCACGGTGCTCAGCACCGAGGCCGACGGCGTGCCCTTCGCCTTCGCCGACGACCTGGACATCGCCAGCGACGGGCGCATCTACTTCAGCGACGCCTCCAGCCGCTTCCACCAGCCCGACTACATCCTCGACTACCTGGAGACCCGCCCCCACGGCCGCCTGCTGCGCTACGACCCGGCGACCGGCAAGACCGAGACGCTGCTCAAGGACCTGTACTTCGCCAACGGCGTGACGCTGTCGGCCAACGAGGACTTCGTGCTGGTCAACGAGACCTACCGCTACCGCATCGCCCGCTACTGGCTGAAAGGCCCGAAGGCCGGGCAGCAGGACATTTTCATCGACAACCTGCCGGGGCTGCCGGACAACCTCCAGGGCGACCGCAAGGGCACCTTCTGGGTGGCCCTGCCGACGCCGCGCAAGGCCGACGCCGACTTCATCCTCGCCCAACCCTGGCTCAAGCGCCAGCTGACCAAGCTGCCGCGCGCGCTGCTGCCCAAGCCGGTGCCCTATGGCCTGGTCATCGCCGTGGACGAGAACGGCCAGATCGTGCGCAGCCTGCACGACACCAGCGGCCAGCACCTGCGCATGATCACCTCGGCCAAGCCGGTGGGCGACTACCTCTACTTCGGCAGCCTGGAAAACGACCGCATCGGCCGCCTGAAGATTCGCTGAAGCGCCTCAGCCCAGCGCCAGCGGCTCCTCGCGGGCCGCTTCGGCGCATTTCGCGGCGCCCGGCTCCAGCAGTTCCTGCATGCGCCCGCGGACTTCGCCCATCAGGGCGTCCAGGCCCTTCCCGTGGAAGGCCGCGGCGTCCACCGGGCGGCCCACCAGCAGGTCCACTGGCTGGCCCAGGTTGAGGTCGAAGGTGCGCGCCGGCAGCACCCGGTGGATGCCGCGGATGGCCACCGGGATGATCACCGCGTCGGTGTCCAGGGCCAGGCGGAAGCAGCCCTTCTTGAACGGCAGCAGGCGCCCGTCGTCCGAGCGGGTGCCTTCCGGCGCCGCCCACAGCACTATGCCGCTCTCCATCATTTGCCGCGCGCGCTGCAGGTCGGCGCGGGCGCGCTGGCTGTTGTGCCGGTCGATGGAGGGGAACTCGGCGGCGCGCATGGCCCGGCCGAGCACCGGGATGCGGTACAGCTCACTCTTGGCCAGCATGCGGATCGAGCCGGGCAGCGCGGCGAAGCTGGCCGGGATGTCGTAGTGGCTGGAATGGTTGCAGAGGATCATGTAGCGCCGCCCGTCGCCGAAGTCCGGCATGGCCCCGTGCACGCTCAGGCGCATACGCACCAGGCGCAACAGCAGGCCCGACCATTGGCGGGTGTAGCGGTCCACGCGCTCGCGGCGCAGGCGGCCGATGGCGGCCAGGGACAGCACCAGCAGGCTGTAGTAGAGGGTGATCAGGCCGGTCGCCAGGGCGATGGCGCAGACGCGCGCCCGCGAGGCCGCCTGGGTCGCCGGTTGCAGACTGAACATGGGCGAAAACTCCATCGGATCGAAGAAAGCCGCCGCGAACCGGCGTTTTCCATTGCACAAGCCTTATGATGCGCGAGGAAACCGTCACGACACAGGAACCCGCACGATGTCACTCGCCCGCCTGCTCAGCCCGCAACAACTGGCAGCCCGCCTGGACGAACCCGGCCTGCTGATCCTCGACTGCCGCTTCGCCCTGGACGACCCGGGCTACGGCGCCCGCGTGTTCGCCGAGAACCACATTCCCGGCGCCCAGTACGCCGACCTCGAACGCGACCTCTCGGCCCCGGTGGTCAAGGGCGTGACCGGCCGCCACCCGCTGCCCAACGCCGACGCGCTGATCCAGCGCCTGCGCGCCTGGGGCCTGGACAACAGCGACGAGGTGGTGCTCTACGACGACGGTCCCGGCGCTTTCGCCGCCCGCGCCTGGTGGCTGCTGCTGTGGCTGGGCAAGCGCGACGGCGTGTACCTGCTCGACGGCGGCATGAACGCCTGGCGCGCCGCCGGCCTGCCGCTGACCACCGCCGAGCCGGCGGTGCCGACGGGCGCCTTCCACGGCGAGCCGGACAACGGCCTGCTGATCGACGCCGGCGAACTCTCGGCGCTGCTGGCCGACCCGCAGCTGCCGCTGATCGACGCCCGCGCCGAACCGCGCTTCCGCGGCGAGGTGGAGCCCATCGACCCGGTCGCCGGGCACATCCCCGGCGCGCAGTGCGCGGCCTTCACCGACAACCTCGGCAGCGACGGCCGCTTCCTGCCGCCGGCGCAGTTGCACCAGCGCTTCGCCCACCTGCTGCGCGGCCGCCCGGCCCAGGAGCTGGTGGCCTACTGCGGTTCCGGCGTCACCGCCTGCCACAACCTGTTCGCCCTGAGCCTGGCCGGCTATCCCCTGGGCCGTCTCTACGCCGGCTCCTGGAGCGAGTGGATCACCGACCCGCGGCACCCGGTGGCCACCGGCGCCTGACGCGCCGCCCCAGGCCGCATCTGGCGCGGCCTGGGGCTCCTTTCCCGACGCGGTAACCCATTCCCGGTTAATCACATCGAGGAATATGCCTGCGCTGCAGAAAGTCAAAACAATTTAAAAACAGTCCTTTACAGCAGGTTTATCGCACTACACTTCAAATCGAGCGGCTAAGTCCGCTTACGGCGGGGCCCAGGAGAACATCAGAAGCTGCCAAGACGCCCAGCCCCGCCGTTCTATAGAGGGACAAGACCATGGGAATCGCCGCCTGCGACCTGCGACAGCACGTCATCCGGCCCACCCTGCTGTACCTGGAACGTCACAGCGGGGCGGCCGAGGCGCTGTTGCTGGGAGCGGCGGCCTGTCAATCGGCGCTTGGCAGCAGCCTGGACAGCGGCCGCGGACACGGCCTTTTCCGCATCGACGAACACCGCCACCAACAGCTCTGGGATCGCTACCTGGCCCTGGACCCGAACCTCGCCAGCCGCGTGCGCGGCCTGGCCAGCCAGCACGCCTTCCTCGACGCTCCGCACCTGGAACTGACCGTGAACCTGCGCTACAGCACCGCCATCGCCTGGATGCTGGTGGAATCCCAACGCCTGCCACTGCCCGAAGCCTGCGATCACCTCGGCCAGGCCAGGGTCTGGCGACGGGTCTTCCAGCCCCACGGCCACCTGCGTGATTTCCTCGACGCCTGGCAGGCGTACATCGGCGATTCGCTCCTCGCAGCCTGACCACGATCAATGACCGATCAGTCAACTTTCGTTTACATACATTAACGAAGGGAAAACCTCGCACAAGGACGGTACTTTACGCGCAGATGCCCGATATAGAGCCCCCAGAGGTACTACCAAAGGCCTGGGAATCTTGGTAGCTTGCGCGCCGTTGACCACAGGAGTTGCTCTTACAATGAAAACAACATGGCTCAAAACCACTCTCGCACTGACGATTAGCGCTGCCTCTGCCCAGGCCCTGGCCAACGGCATCGCCATCAACGAACAGAGCGCCAGCGGCGCCGGCACCGCCTACGCGGGCCGTGCTTCCTCGGCGCTCGACGCCAGCACCATCTACGGCAACCCGGCCGGCCTGACCAAGCTCAAACGCACCGAAGTCAGCGGCGGCCTGGCCATCGTCGACGCCAAGGACGACATCAGCGGCGCCTCCGGCCCGGGCTCCAACAAGGGCGATTCCGTGCCCCTGGCTGCCGTACCGTTCGGCTACTTCTCCACGCCGATCAACGAAGACTTCACCGTCGGCCTGGGCATCTACGTGCCCTACGGCATCATCAACGACTACGAGAACGGCTTCCAGGGCAGCTACCACGGCTCCTACAGCAAGGTCCAGGTGATCACCGTCCAGCCGACCATCGCCTACAAGATCAACGACAAGGTCTCCGTCGGCTTCGGCCCGACCTTCAACCGCATCGACGGCCAGTTGAAGAACGACCTGGCGACCAATGTGCTCAACGGCGGCAATGGCGACACCCACATCGACATCAAGGGCGACGACACCGCACTGGGCTACAACCTGGGCGTGATGGTCGACCTGACCGACGACACCACCTGGGGCCTGACCTACCACTCCAAGGTCGACTACCACCTGGGCGGCCACACCAAGGTCAAGAACGCCCCTGGCGCCCTGGGCCTGAACGGCAGCTACGACGCCAAGCTGGACATCACCCTGCCGGAATCCGTGGATACCTCCATCACCCACAAGTTCAACGACAAGTGGACCGGCTACATCGGCGCCGTGTGGACCCGCTGGAGCCGCCTGGAAGCCATCGAAGTGCGCAACAGCGGCGTACCGGCCCTGGGCCAGGCACTGGGCTTCGGCACCATCGGCGAAGACCTGAAGTGGCACGACACCTGGTCCGGCTCGATCGGCGCGTCCTACCAGCTGAACCCGGAATGGGTGCTGCGCGCGGGCTACGCCTACGACCCGTCGCCGACCGACAACGACTACCGCAACGTGCGCATCCCGGTGGGTGATCGTCAGATCGTCACCTTCGGCGCCGGCTGGTCGCCGAACCCGGACCTGACCGTCGACTTCGCCTACGCCTACCTGTGGGAAGACACCGCCAGCGTCAACGTCAAGGACGGCACCGGCATCGGCCTGCAACCGGCCTACAGCGCCAAGTACGACAACAGCGCCAACGGTCTGACCGCGCAAGTGACCTATCGCTTCTGATAGGCGCGAGCGCACGGGGAAGAGCCGGGCAGATGCCCTGATGCTGTTTCCTTAAAAAGAATGCCGTTTCTCTCCATGGGGGAAACGGCATTTTTTCATTTGGGATGGGGCTATTGCTTCGCTTGCGGCTTAGCCCCGCGCGCCCAACCTAACCCCGTCATTCCTGCGAACGCGGGAACCCAGCTACCTCAGCTTGGGTGTTTCTGCGCCGCACCGAGTCCGCGGAGATTTTTTGTTTCGCCCCCTCGGGCGAGTCCCTTTTGTCAAACGCCACAAAAGGAACCAAAAAGGCTTGCCCCGCATACGGGCCCGACGGAGTCGGGCTACCCTCACGAACTCCCCCGCCACGGAGGCCCGCCCCGAGGGTACATCCCTGTAGCCCGCGGGGCTCTCGCGACATCCATGTCGCATGACCTCCTGAGCGCCGGTTTCGCTCGGCCTTCTGAAGGGGCACTCCGGTGCGCTCGGATGTTTCTCTGGAAGTCCCAAGAGCAAACGCGCTTTTGCTTTTGCTCTTCGTAGGAGCGAGCTTGCTCGCGAAGGGAGTTTCCCGGCGGCTGCGGTGTTTTGGATCGACTCCGCTCCCTCTCCCTAACCCTCTCCCTGAAGGGAGAGGGGACCGTTCGGAGCGCTTGGGTATTCCCGCATCAGCCGGCAGCTCCGGCGCTTCCGGCTAAAACCATTGTCGACGTTGGCACGGACAAGCCCCCTCTCCCTTCAGGGAGAGGGCTGGGGAGAGGGCGCTCTTTGCAGAGCCCCAACCCCCGCCTCACCCCCTACGCTCCCGCGTGGGAATGACGAGGAAGCGTATCAGGATGACTCCAAACTCCCCACTCGCTCAGGACAGCCCCCTCTCCCTCCGGGAGAGGGCTGGGGTGAGGGAGCGGAGCCAGGCTTGGCACCTCCGCTGAACCAAGCATCGTCCAGCTCTTCCATCTTCACGGCTGGCTGGCGATGGCCTTCTCGATGGCGGCCTGCAAAGCCGGATCGTCCGGCTTGGTCAGGCTGGGGAACTGCGCCACCACCTTGCCCTGGCGGTCCACCACGTACTTGTAGAAGTTCCAGCGCGGCGCCTGGTCGGCCTGGCGTGCCAGCTCGCGGAACAGCGGGATGGCGTCGTCGCCGCGCACCGGCTGCACCTGGGTCATGTTGAAGGTCACGCCGTAGTTGCCGTAGCAGACCTGGGCGGTCTCGGCGGCGTCGTCAGCCTCCTGCTTGAAGTCGTCCGAGGGCACGCCCAGCACTTCCAGGCCCTGGCCCTTGTAGCGCTGGTAGATCGCCTCCAGGCCCTTGAACTGTGGGGTGAAGCCGCAGTGGCTGGCGGTGTTGACCACCAGCAGCGGCTTGCCGGCGTAGAGCCCGCAAAGGTCGAGGTCGACCTTCGAGCGCAGCTTCTGCAGGTGCCCCTGCTGCGCCAGCAGCGGCGGGCAGTCGGCAGCCTGGGCGGCCAGGGGCAGGCAGCACAGCAGGCCGAGGAACAGGTAGCGGGACATGGCGATTCTCCTTCTTCGATCGAAGGACGCTACTCCCCTGCCCCGCCCGCGGCAATCCTCAGAAGCAATGGCCCAGGCCGGCCTGCAACAATGCCAGGCCGCCATGCCGCCAGCCCCACCAGGCCAGGCCCAGCAGCGCCGCGGCCAGCACGGCCGCGCCCAGGCGCAATAGCGGCCTCACGCTACCTCCGCGGCGCCCAGGCGCGCCACCGGGCGCTCGCGCACCGGCCAGTTGAGCAGGCCGGCGAGCAGCGAGAGGAGAATGGCGATCCGCCAGACCAGGTCGTAGTTGCCGGTGTGGTCATAAACGTAGCCACCCAGCCAGCCGCCGAGGAAGGCGCCGATCTGGTGGAACAGGAAGGTGATGCCGCCGAGCATCGACAGGTTGCGCACGCCGAACAGGGTGGCCACGGTGCCATTGGTCAGCGGCACCGTGGACAGCCACAGCAGGCCCATGGCGATGCCGAAGGCGTAGGCCGTCCACACCGTCAGCGGCGCCCAGAGGAAGGCCAGGATCACCAGGCCGCGGATCAGGTACAGCCCGGTCAGCAGCTTCGGCTTGCTGAAGCGCCCGCCGAGCCAGCCGGCGATGTAGGTGCCGAACACATTGAACAGCCCCACCAGCGCCAGCACCGTGGTGCCGACGGTGGCCGGCAGGTGGCGGTCCACCAGGTAGGCCGGCAGGTGCACGCCGATGAACACCACCTGGAAGCCGCAGACGAAGAAGCCCAGCGACAGCAGCCAGAAACCGGAATGCCCGCAGGCCTCGCGCAGCGCCTCGCCCAGGGATTGCTCGTGGGATTGCACCGGCAGCGGCTTGTCGCGCATCAGCCCGGCCAGCGGCACGATCAGCGCCACCAGCAGGCCGAGGGCGAGCAGCGCCGCCGACCAGCCGAGCCAACCGATCAGGCCGAGAGTGCCGGGCAGCATGGCGAACTGGCCGAAGGAGCCGGCGGCGGCGGAAATGCCCATGGCCATGCTGCGCCGCTCCAGCGGCACGGCGCGGCCGACGGCGCCGAGGATGACCGAGAAGGAGGTGCCGGACAGGCCGATGCCGATCAGCAGCCCGGCGGACAGCGACAGGCTGGTTGCCGAGTCCGAATAGCCCATCATGACCAGGCCCAGGGCGTACAGCAGGCCGCCCACCAGCACCGCGCGCGCCGCGCCGAAGCGGTCGGCCAGGGCGCCGGTGAAGGGCTGGGCGATGCCCCAGATGAGGTTCTGCAGGGCGATGGCGAAGGCGAACACCTCGCGGCCCCAGCCGAACTCGGCGCTCATGGGCGCGAGGAACAGGCCGAAGCCGTGGCGGACGCCCAGGGACAGGGTCAGGATCAGGGCGCCGGACAGCAGTATCCAGAAACCCGCACGCGACAGCTTGGACATTGTTCTTCTCGCTCCAACAGGGGTATATACCCGCATTCATCCATACGAACGCCTTGGCAGGGCGTTCAATCGAGGGCTTCCAACTCCCCCAGCAGCGCCATCAGCTGCTCGCGGCGCTCCACCCCGAGGCGTTCGTACATCCGCCGCTGCGCCGCTTCCCAGGGCTGCGCGCCCTGCTCCAGGCGCTCGCGCCCGGCGGCGGTGAGCAGCACCAGGCGGTTGCGCTGGTCGCCGACATCGCCCTGCAGCTCCACCAGGCCCTCGGCCTGCAGCGGCCGCAGGTTGCGCCCCAGGGTGCTGCGGTCCAGGCCCATGGCCTCGGCCAGTTCGGAAATGCTCGGGCGCTCCAGGCGCGCCAGGTGGCGCAGCAGGGAAAACTGCGCGACCGTCAGCCCGATGCCCTGCAGGGCATCGTCATAGACGCGGGTGACACCTCGGGCGGCGCGGCGCAGCTGGGTGCAGAGGCATTGGGTGGTCAGCATGATACGTGTATATACCCGCGACACCCGTGAAGGTCAATCGCGGTCGATTGTCCGATCTGCCAGGCGCCGGCTGTTGCCGCTGCCAAGGCCAGGCCGGGTGCGCGGCCGTATAACTGCGCCACCGTCCTTCCGAGATCACCGCGATGCCCGTCTACAAAGCCCCGCTGCGCGACACCCGCTTCCTGCTCAACGAGGTCTTCGACTTCCCCGAGCACTACCGCAACCTGATCAACGGCGCCGAGGCCACGCCGGACATGGTCGACGCCATCCTCGGCGAATGCGCGAAGCTCTGCGAGGAAGTGATCGCCCCGCTTTACCACTCCGGCGACGAGGAAGGCTGCCACCTGGAGAACGGCGAGGTACGCACGCCCAAGGGCTTCAAGGAAGCCTACGACGCCTACGTGGCCGGCGGCTGGCAAGGCCTGTCGCACCCGGTGGAATACGGCGGCCAGGGCCTGCCGATGAGCCTGGGCGCGCTCAAGCAGGAAATGCTCGGCACCGCCAACTGGCCCTTCTCCATGTACCCGGGGCTGTCCCTGGGCGCCATGAACACCCTGATGCAGCACGGCACCGAGGAGCAGAAGCGCACCTACCTGACGCCCCTCACCGAAGGCCGCTGGGGCGGCACCATGTGCCTCACCGAACCGCAGTGCGGCACCGACCTGGGCCAGGTGAAGACCCGCGCCGAACCCAACGCCGACGGCAGCTACGCCATCACCGGCACCAAGATCTTCATCTCCTCCGGCGAGCACGACCTCACCGAGAACATCGTGCACATCGTCCTCGCCCGCCTGCCCGACGCGCCCAGGGGCACCCGCGGCATCTCGCTGTTCATCGTGCCCAAGTTCCTGCCCGGCGCAGGCGGCGGCCTCGGCCCGCGCAACGGCATGGTCTGCGGCGCGCTGGAGAAGAAGATGGGCATCAAGGCCTCGGCCACCTGCGTGATGAACTTCGACGGCGCCACGGGCTTTCTCATCGGCCCGGCGAACAAGGGCCTGGAATGCATGTTCACCTTCATGAACAGCGCGCGCATCGGCACCGCCATCCAGGGCGTGGCCACCGCCGAGCTGGCCTACCAGGGCGCCCTGGCCTACGCCCGCGAGCGCCGCTCGATGCGCGCGCTGTCCGGCGCCAAGGAACCGGAACAGGTGGCCGACAGCCTGATGCACCACGGCGACGTGCGGCGCATGCTGCTGACGCAGAAGGCCGTGGCCGAGGGCGGCCGCGCGCTGGTCTACCTGGCCACGCAGTACGCCGACAAGATGATCCAGGGCCTGCTCACCAGCGACAACGCCGAGTACGAGCGCTGGGACGACAAGCTCGGCTTCCTCACCCCGATCCTCAAGGGCTGCCTCACCGAACTGGGCCTGGAGAGCGCCAACCTGGGCATGCAGGTGTTCGGCGGCCACGGCTACATCCGCGAGCACGGCATGGAGCAGATCGTCCGCGACGCGCGCATCGCCACGCTCTACGAAGGCACCACCGGCATCCAGGCGCTGGACCTGCTCGGGCGCAAGGTGCTGCTGATGACCCAGGGCAAGGCGGTGCGCGACTTCACCAGGATCGTGGGCAAGTTCGCCATGGGGTTGCTCAAGGAAGAACCGGCCATGCGTGGTCGCGCGCTGACGCTGCTGAAGCTATGCGCGCAATGGAACCTGCTGACCTTGCGCATCGCCCTGAGCGCCCGCAAGCAGCGTGACCTAGTGGGCACCGCCAGCCACGACTACCTGATGTTCTCCGGCTACGTCGCCCTGGCCTACGCCTGGGCCCTGCAGGAAGCCACGGCCCGCAAGCGCCTGCGCCAGGGCGGCAGCGAGTCCAGCGACTTCTACAAGGCCAAGATCGCCACCAGCGACTTCTACTTCGCCCGCCTGCTGCCCCGCGCCAAGGGCCACGCGGCGGTCATGGGCAAGCCGGTGCGTTCGGTGATGGGGCTGAAGGCGGAGCATTTCGCCTTCGAGTGATCCGGGACGCCCGCCAGGTCCCGGCAGTCGTCGTAGGATGGGTTGAGCTTGCGAAACCCATGCGGTCATGGCGATGGGTATCGCTTCGCTCACCCCATCCTACGGGGCCGTTCGGCGTGCGCGAGAAGGTCGGCGTCAACCTGTAGGAGCGCGCCCTGCGCGCGATCGCGGGCAGGGCCCGCGAGGGGGCTACGGCTTACTCGGCAGCCGGCTTCTTGCGCTTGAGCGGCGCCATGCCGTCGTTGCTGACCACCGACGAGGGCGCCGCCTTCGGCTTGTTCGCCGGCTTGCGCTTGGCGGCGGGCTTGGCCCCGGCCTTCTTGCCGGAATCGGTCTTTTTCTTCTTGCTGCCGGCGGCCTTGCCCGAGGCCTTGACCTTCTTCGGCCCCTTGTAGCTGCCCTTGAGCTCCTTGATGGTGCGCTGCTCGAAACGCACCTTGAGGTAGCGCTCGATGCTCGACATCAGGTTCCAGTCGCTGTGCGACACCAGCGAGATGGCCAGGCCGGCCTCGCCCGCGCGGCCGGTGCGGCCGATACGGTGCACGTACTCGTCGCCGCGGCGCGGCATGTCGAAGTTCAGCACCAGGTCCAGGCCCTCGACATCCAGGCCGCGGGCGGCCACGTCGGTGGCGACGAGGATCTTCACCGCGCCCTGCTTCAGGCGCTCGATGGCCAGCTTGCGGTCCTTCTGGTCCTTCTCGCCGTGCAGCACGAAGACCTTGTGCCCGGCGGCGATCAGCCGGCCGGTCAGGCGGTCGGCCTGCACGCGGGTATTGGTGAAGACGATGGCCTTGTCGAAGGTCTCGTTCTCCAGCAGCCAATGCAGGATGGCTTCCTTGTGGGCGTTGTCGTCGACCAGGATGACCTGCTGCGCGATGTCCTCGTTCAGCTCGCTGACGCGGTTCAGCTGCAGGCTTTCCGGCTCGCGCAGCACCTGCTCGACCATCGCGTGCAGGCCGCTGCCGGCGGTGGCGGAGAACAGCAGGGTCTGGCGCTGCGCCGGGCAGGCGCCGGCAAGCTTGAGCACGTCCTCGGCGAAGCCCATGTCGAGCATGCGGTCGGCCTCGTCCAGCACCAGCACCTCGACGTCGCCCAGCGGCAGGTTGCCGGCGTTGAACTGCTCGTTCAGCCGGCCGGGAGTGCCGATGATGATCTCCGGGTTCTTGCGCAGGCGCGCGCCCTGCACCTTGAAGTCCTCACCGCCGGTGATCAGGCAGGCCTTGATGAAGGTGAACTGGGCGAAGCGCTCGACTTCCTTGAGGGTCTGCTGGGCCAGCTCGCGGGTCGGCAGCAGGATCAGCGCACGGGCGCCGGTCTTGGGCTTCTCCTCGCTGAGCAGGCGGTGCAGCAGCGGCAGCACGAAGGCGGCGGTCTTGCCGCTGCCGGTCTGCGCGGTCACGCGCAGGTCGCGGCCCTCCAGCGCCTTCGGGATGGCCGCGGCCTGGACGGCGGTCGGCTCGGTGAAGGACAGGGTTTCCAGCGCCTTGAGCAGGCGTTCGTGGAGGGCGAATTGGGCGAACAAGGCAGACCTCGGGAAGACGAAAAGACCAAATAGCTGCATAGCCTAACGGTTGCCGCGCCCGAAAGCAGGTTTTATTCGCCGGTCGCGATCCGCACGCCCCGTGTCGCCCTCGGGCAAGTCCGCCGCGCAGGCCCGTCCCAGACTGGCCGCAGGACAGCCTAAGGAGTGTCGAGATGCCGCATCGCCCCACCGCCGCCGAGCGCCTCGAGCGCCTGCCGCTGAGCCCCTACCACCGGCTGATCTTCGTGATCATCGCCCTGGCGTTCTTCTTCGACTCCATGGACCTGGCGATGATGACCTTCCTGCTCGGCTCGATCAAAACCGAGTTCGGCCTGTCCAGCGCCCAGGCCGGGTTGCTGGCCAGCTCCAGCTTCTTCGGCATGGTCCTGGGCGCGGCGCTGTCGGGCATGCTCGCCGACCGCTTCGGGCGCAAGCCGGTGTTCCAGTGGAGCATCGTGCTCTGGGGCCTGGCCAGCTACCTGTGCTCCACCGCCGGCGACGTGCAGAGCCTGACGCTGTACCGCGTGCTGCTGGGCATCGGCATGGGCATGGAATTCCCCATCGCCCAGTCGCTGCTCTCGGAGATGATCCCGGCCAGGGCCCGCGGCCGTTACATCGCCCTCATGGACGGCTTCTGGCCGCTGGGCTTCATCGCCGCCGGCTGCCTGTCCTACTTCGTGCTGCCGGCGGCCGGCTGGCGCAGCCTGTTCCTGCTGCTGGCCTTCCCGGCGCTGTTCGTCCTGGCCATCCGCTTCATGGTCCCGGAATCGCCGCGCTGGCTGGAGCAGGCCGGGCTGGCGGACAAGGCCGAGCGCTCGCTGCAGCGCATCGAGGCGCGGGTGATGGCCTCGCTGAAGCTATCCAGCCTGCCCGAGCCGCAGGCCCTGGCGCGCCCCGAGCCGAACCGCCCGGGCTTCTTCAGCGCCTTCGCCGAACTCTGGTCGCCGGCCTACCGCAGCCGCACCCTGACGGTCTGGAGCCTGTGGTTCTTCGCCCTGCTCGGCTTCTACGGGCTGACTTCCTGGCTCAGCGCCCTGCTGCAGCAATCCGGCTTCGCCGTGACGCAGTCGGTGTACTACACGGTGCTGATCTCCCTGGCCGGCATCCCCGGCTTCCTCTGCGCCGCCTGGCTGGTGGAGCGCTGGGGCCGCAAGCCCAGCTGCGTGCTGATGCTCCTGGGCGGTGGCGCCATGGCCTACGCCTACGGCCAGACCGCGGTGTTCGGCGGCAGCCTAGCGCTGCTGATCGGCTTCGGCCTGGCCATGCAGTTCTTCCTGTTCGGCATGTGGGCGGTGCTCTACACCTACACTCCGGAGCTGTACCCCACCTCGGCGCGCGCCACCGGCTCGGGCTTCGCCTCGGCGGTGGGGCGCGTCGGCTCGCTGCTGGGGCCCACGGTCAGCGGCCTGGTCCTGCCGGTGGCCGGCCAGGGCGGCGTGTTCACCCTCGGCGCGCTGTGCTTCCTGGTCGCCGCGGCGGTGGTCTGGGGCTTCGGCATCGAGACCCGCGGGCGCACCCTGGAGGAGCTGGCGGGCTGAGGTTACATTTCGGAAATATCCTGCTCGGCCCTGCCGCTAGCTTGCCGTTACAATGCCGCGCTCATCCCGGCCACCGCGGCCGGGCCTTCGCGGCTACCCCGTAGCCTCCGCACCACGCGCCACCCCGCACTGGCGCCCCGATCCAAAGGATGTTTCCGGCCTATGGACCTTTCCTCTCCCCTCGCCACCCTCCAGGGCTACTGGGCCCTGCTCGACCAACACCCGCTGACCAGCGCCGCCCTCGGCCTCGTCATCCTCCTCGCAGTGGCCTGGATCGTCGGCCGCCTGGCCCGCTTCCTGGTCCGCCGCGCCGCCGACCTGCTGGCGCGCCAGCCGGCCCTGAGCTGGCTCGCCGACCTGCGCGACAACCGCGTGTTCCAGCGCCTGGCGCAGACCGTGCCGTCGCTGGTGGTGCAGTTCGGCCTGGTGCTGATCCCCAACCTCACCGGCAGGCCCGAGGCCTTCCTGCGCAACCTGGCCATGGCGGTCACCGCGCTGTTCCTGCTGCTGGCCCTGAGCGCCCTGCTCGACGCTCTGCTGGACATCTACGCACGCACCGAGCACGCCCGCACCCGCTCGATCAAGGGCTACGTGCAACTGGCCAAGCTGTTCCTTTTCGTCTTCGGCGGCATAGTGGTGGTGTCGATCCTCATCGACCGCTCGCCGATGCTGCTGCTCTCCGGCCTGGGCGCCATGTCCGCGGTCCTGCTGCTGGTCTACAAGGACACCCTGCTGAGCTTCGTCGCCAGCGTGCAGCTGACCAGCAACGACATGCTGCGGGTGGGCGACTGGATCGAGATGCCCCAGGTCGGCGCCGACGGCGACGTGGTGGACATCACCCTGCACACGGTGAAGGTGCAGAACTGGGACAAGACCATCGTCTCGGTGCCCACCTGGCGCCTGATGTCCGAATCGTTCAAGAACTGGCGCGGCATGCAGCAGTCCGGCGGGCGGCGCATCAAGCGCAGCCTGTACCTCGACGCCAGCCAGGTGCGCTTCCTCGACGAGGCCGAGGCGCAGAAGCTGTCCGGCGTGCGCCTGCTGACCGACTACCTGCGGCGCAAGCAGGACGAGCTGGCCGAGTGGAACCAGGCCAACGCCGGCAACGTGCCGCTGTCGGCCAACCGCCGGCGGCTGACCAACATCGGCACCTTCCGCGCCTACGCCGAGGCCTACCTCAAGGCCCACCCGGACATCCACCCGCACATGACCTGCATGGTCCGCCAGCTGCAGCCCGGCGCCGAGGGCGTGCCCCTGGAGATCTACTGCTTCACCCGCACCACCGCGTGGCTGGACTACGAGCGCATCCAGGGCGACATCTTCGACTACCTGATGGCGGTGCTGCCGGAGTTCGGCCTGGGCGTCTACCAGCAGCCCAGCGGCCAGGACCTGCGTGGCGGGCTGCAGGGCCTGCTGCCGACGCCGGCGGCTCGTGGCGAACGCCACCCGGCGCTGGACATGGAACAGGCCTGAGAACCCGCGCCAGGCTCCGATCGGACGGGCGACAGCCCCCGGCCTGGCTGCCTCGCCTGGCCGGTGCCATGCTCAAGGCAGGCGCGCGCTTCCGCGCGCCTTTCCCGGAGAAACGCCGTGTCCGCCACCCTCATCTATTACGTGGCCAGCAGCCTGGACGGCTACATCGCCCGCCCCGACGGCAGCGTCGACTGGCTGGACGCATTCGACGGCCATGACGACGACCATGGCTATTCAGCCTTCTACGCCGGCATCGACGGCCTGCTGATGGGCCGCGGCACCTACCTGCAATGCCTGGACTTCGGCGACTGGCCCTACCCGGACAAGCCGGCCATCGTCCTCACCCGCGCCAACCAACTGCCGCTGGCCTCGCCCCAGGTGGAACTGCAGCACTGCCCGCCCAGCGAAGCCCTGGCCAACCTGGAGGCCCGCGGCTGCCAGCGCATCTGGCTGGTGGGCGGCGGCAGCCTGGCCGGCAACTGCCTGGCGGCGGACTTGCTCGACGAGGTGATCGTCAGCATCATTCCGCACCTGCTCGGCGCCGGCATCCCGCTGTTCGGCATCGGGCTCGAACGGCGCCTGCAGTTGCTGGAACAGCGCAGCTTCCCCAGCGGCATCGTGCAGGTGCGCTACCAGGTCCTCAAGTGAGCCCCCGCGCCGCCGCCGAACCGGAAGAGCTGGCCTGGCTGGAAGACGGCCGCCACCCCGAGCCGCTGGCGCCGCTGCTGCGCGAAAAAGTCCTGCCGGCGCTGCGCGAACACCTCGCCGACTGACGAAAATCGTCAGAGGGCCTGCATTTCGTCGGGTTTTTCCCTGCGACATCAGGTCCCACCCCGCGCCTTTCCCGCCCCCTTCCGGACATGCTCGCGCGGCCCTTGGCCATCTCCCGGCAACCCGCCTGGCATAGGGCTTTCGGCTATAAGGTCGGCGCCCGACCGGGCAGTCCGAACACATGTCATCGAACGCCCGCCGAGTCACATGGGCTTATCCACAAGCGACGGACGGTCAAAACACTGTCACGAAAAGTCGGTCAGAATGCGCGGAATTTTTCGCGGACCAAAGGAAACCATCGCCCGCCGAAGAGCAACGGCGATCCAGCGGAGTCTGGGTTACATCCACAACCAGAAAGAAGACATGCCGAATGCGCAGTACCCTTTTGACATGCCTTTCCATAGGCTTGGCAGCCAGTTTGGCCGCCGTTGTAACCGGGGTGGAAGCTTCCCCACGGGCCTCGCGTTCCTACGCGCCCGCCCCTCTCGAACTCCGTGTCCCGGTACAGGGCAAGGAGCTGCTGAGCATAGCCCAACCGGCGAAGCAGCAGCCCAGTGACGCCCACCAGGTCACCCAGCGCGCCTTCAGCATGATCGGCACGCCCTACCGCTGGGGCGGCACCTCGCCCAAGGGTTTCGACTGCAGCGGCCTGGTCAAGTACGTGTTCCGCGACGTCGACGACGTCGAGTTGCCGCGCACCGCACGGGCCATCTACCAGAGCAGCAACCCCAAGGTGGCGCGCCGCGACCTGCAGCCCGGCGACCTGGTGTTCTTCCGCATCCGCAGCCGCAACGTCGACCACGTGGGCATCTACGTCGGCAATGACCGCTTCGTCCACGCCCCGCGCCGCGGGCAGCGGGTGAAGGTGGCCAACCTCAACGACAAGTACTGGCAACGCCATTACCTGGCGGCCAAGCGCGTGCTGCCGGAGACCCTGGCCAAGGCCGACCTGCCGGGCAATCGCTTCGAGTAAGGGCCCGCGCCGCAAGAACAAGGACGCCGTTTTCCCGGGCAGGGAAAACGGCGTTTTTCATGGGCGCGGGGCCAACGGCGGATAACCGCGAACGGTTATTCGCCCCACGGTTGGGCAGGGCTGTAGGAGCGGGCCCTGCCCGCGAATCGCGCGCAGGGCGCGCTCCTACATTGAAATGGCGTGGCTGAAAGCGTGCCTCATCACGCCCCACCACCCCGCCGCTCGCGCCGCGCCTGCTTGCGCAGCAGCCGCGCGCTGTCCCAGCCGGTGAGCAGGATGGCCAGCCAGATCGGCCCGTAGGTCCACAACTGCTGCGGCTGGAACGCCTCGCCGAGGAACAGCACCGCCAGCAGGAACAGCAGCATCGGCTCGACATAGCTGAGGATGCCGAACAGCCCCATGGGCAGCAGCCGGCTGGAGGCCATCATGGCGGCGAAGGCCAGGGCGCTGATCAGCCCCAGCATCGGCAGCAGCGCCCACAGCCGCGGCGTCTCGGCGAACACCTGGAGGTCGCCGAAGTGCCAGATGGTCCACAGGGCGAAGGGCAGCAGCACCGCCATCTCGAAGACGAAGCCGGACAGCGCGTCCACGCCCATGCGCCGGCGCAGCATGAAATACGGTGGATAACCCAGGGCGGTGATCAGGCTGAACCAGGAGAAGGCGCGGGTCAGCCACAGTTCGTGGAGCACGCCGACCAGCGCGCAGGCCACGGCGATGCCCTGCAGCGGCGTCAGGCGCTCGCCGTAGAACAGCCGGCCGCAGAGCACCATGGTCAGCGGCAGCAGGAAGTAGCCCAGGGACAGCTGCAGGGTCTGGCCGACCATGGGCGCGTAGATGAACACGCCCCACTGCACCAGCATCATCGCCGCGCTCAGCGGGAAGCACAGCAGCAGCCAGCGCTCGCGCAGCAGGCGCCGGCCGGCATCGCGCAGCACGCCGCCCTGGCCGGTGAAGGCCACCAGCAGCAGGACCATGGGGATCGACCAGACCACCCGGTGCGCCACGATCTGGATGCTGTCCAGCGGCGCCAGCCAGCGCAGGTAGCCCGGCAGCGTGACGAAGAGCACCGAGGCGGCCAGGGAAAGGACGACGCCGCGACCGGAAATGTTCATGCCACGGCCCTCCGCGCCAGCCCCAGACGGTTCACCCAGAGCGACGCCACTATCACCCCGCCACCCAGGGCCAGGCGGGCCAGGTCGGCATGTTCGTTCCAGATCAGCAGGTTGATCAGCAGCCCCACCGGCACGTGCAGGTTGTTCATCACCGCCAGGGTGCCGCCATCCACCAGCGTAGCCCCCTTGTTCCACCAGAACTGCCCAAGGGCAGTGGCCAGCAAGCCCATGAACAGCAGCACCAGCCATTGCACCTCGGTGGTCGGCAGCTTGGCCGGGTTGCCCAGCAGCACCCAGCCGGGCAACGCCACCAGCAGCGCGCCGACGAAGAAGTAGCCGAAGCGCCGGTACTGCGGGATGTCCGACGGGTAGCGCGCCACCAGGTGCTTGTACAGCACCTGGCCGGCGGCGAAGGTGGCGTTGGCCAGTTGCAGCAGCAGGAAGCCTTCGACGAAGTCGCCGCTGACGCCGTCGTAACGGATGATCGCCGCGCCCAGCACCGCCACCGCCGCGGCCAGCAGCGCCCAGGGGTTGAAGCGGCGGTTCAGGGCGTCGTCGATCAGCGCCACGTGCAGCGGCGTGAGCACGGTGAACAGCAGCACCTCGGGCACCGTCAGCACCCGGAAGCTCTGGTACAGGCAGACGTAGGTGATGCCGAACTGCAGCGCGCCGACCAGCATCACCCCGCCGATGAAGCGCGGCGCCACCCCGCGCCAGCGCGTCAGCGGCAGGAACACCGCGCCAGCCAGCAGCACCCGGGTGAGCACGGCGAAATAGCTGTCGACCTGGCCGGCGAGGTATTCACCGATCAGGCTGAAGGAAAACGCCCAGAGGACGGTTACGAAAAGCAGGTAAGGCATGACCGGACAGGCGCACCGAAAAGGGGCGTGGAACATAGCGGTTTTGCCGGGGCGAAGAAAGGGCCAGGGTGCTGTCCGGCATGAACGGGAGGTTCAGCGTCGGCCTGTAGCGGGCCCTGCCCGCGATTCGCGCGCAGGGCGCGCTCCTACATGGGAACGACGTGGATAGGATTCATCCGCGATCCCGCCGGCAGGGCCGGCGCCCCATGTCATCGCGAACCCCGGCAAAGAAAAAGCCCGGTCGACATTCGCAGGGGGGAAGTGCGTCGACCGGGCGTCGCGCCCAGGAGCGACGGGCGCGCAAGTGGTAAGCCGGAATCTGGGGTCAGGCCACCGCGG
Organism: Pseudomonas sp. M1; assembly: GCF_022760135.1. Lineage (NCBI taxonomy): Bacteria > Pseudomonadati > Pseudomonadota > Gammaproteobacteria > Pseudomonadales > Pseudomonadaceae > Pseudomonas > Pseudomonas sp. M1. Next base: position 1,906,000 of record NZ_CP094343.1, on the reverse strand, counting down.
CCAGTTGCTCGCGGGCCTTGGCCAGGCCTTTCTCGGCGAACTCGGGGCCCATGTTCAGACCCTCGGCATGGACGAAGGTGACGTCGTGGATGCCGATGAAGGCCAGGGCCTGGCGCAGGTAGGGCTCCTGGTGGTCCAGCGGGCCGCCGGCGTAGACGCCGCCGCGGCTGGTCAGGATGTAGGCGCGCTTGCCGCCGAGCAGGCCCTGGGGACCGGTCTCGGTGTACTTGAAGGTGACGCCGGCGCGCAGCACGTGGTCCAGCCAGGACTTCAGGGTGCTGGGGATGGCGAAGTTGTACATGGGCACGGCCAGCACCAGCACGTCGGCGGCCAGCAACTCCTCGGTGAGCAGGTTGGAACGCTGCAGCGCGGCCTGCTCGGCGGCGCTGTGCTGCTCGGCCGGCTTCATCCAGCCGCCCAGCAGGTCGGCGTCCAGGTGCGGCACCTGTTCCAGCGCCAGGTCGCGGACCTGGATCTCGTCGGCGGGGTGGGCGGCGCGCCAGTTGGCGATGAATTCGGCGGTCAGCTGGCGGGAGACCGAACCTTGTTGGCGGGCGCTGCTTTCGATTACCAGAACACGGGACATGGGCTTGACCTCCAGCGGTCGTTTGCGTCGATGGAGGCCAGCTTATGGAATGACTTATCGATAAAAAAGCAGAAATAATTGCTTCAAAATATCGATTTAGTTGATTTGTACCGCGTCTGCTCCTAGTCTGGAGAACATGCGCTGCCGGCTCAGGCCGGGTTGCAGGTCAGCTTGATGCGCAGCTTGATGATGGCGCGGCCGAAGCTGGCGGTGAGGTTGCTGGACTTGCCGGCGGCGAGCACCGTCTTGCGCACCTTGGGCGACTCCGGGCCGTTCTGGAACACCGCGGTGCAGGCCACGTCCTGCTTGCCGTAGTTCTGCAACAGCACGGCGCCCATGCTGTCGCCGATGTCCTGGGTCTGGACGTCGATCTCCGTGCCGTTGAGGGACTTCTCCACCTCGATCGGGTAGGCCAGGGCGGTCAACGGCAGCGACAGCAGCAACGCACAGCAGATTCTTTTCATGTGGCGGTCTCGCTCGGTTCAGGCAGAGCGCCAGATTAGACAAGAGGAGGCGAGGATGAAAGCGCCCCGCGTTACCCTGGATCAATGGCGCACGCTGCAGGCGGTGGTCGACCACGGCGGCTTCGCCCAGGCCGCCGAGGCCCTGCATCGCTCGCAGTCTTCCATCAGCTATACGGTGGCGCGCATGCAGGAGCAGCTCGGCGTGCCGCTGCTGCGCATCGACGGCCGCAAGGCGGTGCTCACCGAGGCCGGCGAGGTGCTGCTGCGGCGCTCGCGGCAACTGGTGAAGAGCGCCGGCCAGCTGGAGGAACTGGCCCACCACATGGAGCAGGGCTGGGAGCCGGAAGTGCGCTTGGTGGTGGACGCCGCCTACCCCACCCTGCGCCTGGTCCGCGCGCTGTCCGCGTTCGTGCCGCAGAGCCGCGGCTGCCGCGTGCTGCTGCGCGAGGAGGTGCTTTCCGGCGTCGAGGAGGCGCTGCAGCAGGGCCATGCGGACCTGGCCATCAGCGGCCTGAACATCGCCGGCTACCTGGGCGCCGACCTGTGCACCGTGGAATTCGTCGCCGTGGCCAACCCCGACCATCCCTTGCACCGCCTGCAGCGCGAGCTGACGCACCAGGACCTGGAAAGCCAGATGCAGGTGGTCATCCGCGACTCCGGCCGCCTGCAGCCGCGCGACGTCGGCTGGCTGGGCGCCGAGCAGCGCTGGACGGTGGGCAGCCTGGCCACCGCCGCCACCTTCGTCGGCAACGGCCTGGGCTTCGCCTGGCTGCCGCGGCACATGATCGAGCGCGAACTGCGCGACGGCTCGCTCAAGCCGCTGCCGCTGACCCAGGGCGTCACCCGCGAGAGCCGCTTCTATCTTTATCCGAACAAGGAAAAGCCCCTGGGCCCGGCCACGCAGATCCTCGTCGAGCTGCTGAAGACCTTCGCCAACGTGCCCCTGGACGCCCCCTTCGCCGCGCCGCCGAGCGCCTGACCCGGAGAACCGCCGATGCCCTACCTGCACCACGACGGCCAGCGCCTGTACTTCGAGGACAGCGGCCAGGGCACGCCCGTGCTGCTGGTGCACGGCCTGGGCTCGAGCAGCCGTGACTGGGAATACCAGGTGCCGGAGCTGCTCCGGCGGCACCGGGTGATCGCCCTCGACGTGCGCGGCCACGGCCAGTCCGACAAGCCCCGCGAGCGCTACAGCATCGCCGGCTTCGCCGAGGACGTGGCGGCGCTGATCGAGGAACTGCGCCTGGCCCCGGTGCACCTGGTGGGCATCAGCATGGGCGGGATGATCGGCTTCGAGCTGGCCACCCGCCGGCCGGAACTGCTCAAGAGCCTGACCATCGTCAACAGCGCACCGGAAGTGAAGCCGCGCACCCTGCGCGAATACCTGGAAGTGGCGCGCCGGCTGTTCCTCGCCCACGTGCTGGGCCTGGACACCGTGGGCAAGGCCCTCGGCAAGCTGCTGTTCCCCAAGCCGGAGCAGGCCGACCTGCGGCGCAAGATCGAGCAGCGCTGGCCGCAGAATGACAAACGCGCTTACCTTTCCAGCCTGCACGCCATCATCGGCTGGGGTGTGCAGGAGCGCCTGGGGCGCATAACCTGTCCGACACTGGTGGTCAGCGCCGACCGCGACTACACCCCGGTGACGCTCAAGCAGGCCTACGTGGAGCGCCTGCCCAACGCGCGCCTGGTGGTGATCGAGGATTCGCGCCACGCCACCCCGCTGGACCAGCCGCAAGCCTTCAACAGCACCCTGCTCGACTTCCTCGAGCAGGTAGACCATTCCTAAAACACCTCAGGAAACATCCGCAAAATGACCCTGTTCAAACGCTTCCTGCTCGCCGCCTGTTCCCTCGTCCTGGCCACCTCGGCGCTCGCCGCCGACCCGGCGAAACCCCACGTGCTGCTGTCCACCACCCTGGGCGAGATCGAGGTGGAACTCGACAGCGCCAAGGCGCCGATCAGCGTGAAGAACTTCCTCGGCTACGTCGACAGCGGCTTCTACAACGGCACCATCTTCCACCGGGTGATCCCCGGCTTCATGGTGCAGACCGGCGGCTTCACCGAGAAGATGCAGGAGAAGGACACCGGCGAGCCGATCAAGAACGAGGCCGACAACGGCCTGCTCAACGCCCGCGGCACCCTGGCCATGGCCCGCACCAGCGACGTGAACTCGGCCACCAGCCAGTTCTTCGTCAACCTGACCGACAACGACTTCCTCGACCACGGCCAGCGCGACTTCGGCTACGCCGTGTTCGGCAAGGTCGTGCGCGGCATGGGCGTGGTCGACATGATCGCCAAGGTGCCCACCACCAACCGCGGCATGTACCAGAACGTGCCCGCCGAGCCGGTGGTCATACTCTCCGCCAAGCGTCTCTGAGAATCCCCGATTCCCACGCTGACGGAGGCCTGAAACGGCGGGCCCGGGACGGGCCCGCGACAACCGAGAGACATCATGCTCTACCGCCGCTTCGAAAAGCTCATCGACCCCTTCCGCGACGCCCCCGAGCACATGCCGCCGGCCGACGTCTGGCGCTTCTACACCTACTACCTGCGCCAGGTCTGGCCGGTGTTCTCGATCCTGCTGGTGGTCGGCCTGATCGTCGCCCTGATCGAGGTGGCGCTGTTCAGCTACCTGGGGCGCATCGTCGACCTGGCGCAGAACACCGCGCCCGCCGACTTCTTCCGCCTGCACGGCAACGAACTGGCCTGGATGGCCGCGGTGGCGCTGGTGCTGCGCCCGCTGTTCAACGCCCTGCACGACATGCTGGTGCACCAGAGCATCAACCCCAGCATGACCAACCTGATCCGCTGGCAGAACCACCGCTACGTGCTCAAGCAGAGCCTGGGCTTCTTCCAGAACGACTTCGCCGGGCGCATCGCCCAGCGCATCATGCAGACCGGCAACTCGCTGCGCGACTCGGCGGTGCAGGTGGTGGACGCCCTCTGGCACGTGGCGATCTACACCATCAGCGCCCTGGTGCTGTTCGCCGAGGCCGACTGGCGGCTGATGATCCCCCTGGTGCTCTGGGTGATCGCCTACGTCGGCGCCCTCGCCTACTTCGTGCCGCAAGTGAAGCGCCGCTCGGTGGCCGCCTCGGACTCGCGCTCCAAGCTGATGGGGCGCATCGTCGACGGCTACACCAACATCACCACCCTCAAGCTGTTCGCCCACACCCGCCAGGAAGAGGACTACGCCCGCGAGGCCATCGCCGAGCAGACGCACAAGGCCCAGCGCGCCGGGCGCGTGGTGACCTCCATGGACGTCAGCATCACCATCATGAACGGCATCCTCATCGCCGGCACCACGGGCCTGGCGCTGTGGCTGTGGAGCCAGGAACTGATCTCGGTGGGCGCCATCGCCCTGGCCACCAGCCTGGTGATCCGCATCAACAACATGTCCGGCTGGATCATGTGGGTGGTCGGCGGCATCTTCGAGAACATCGGCCAGGTGCAGGACGGCATGCAGACCATCGCCATCCCCCGCCAGGTGGTCGACGCGCCCGACGCCAAGCCGCTGGTGGTGGCGCGCGGCGAGGTGCGCTTCGACGAGGTGGACTTCAGCTACGGCAAGGGCAGCGGCCTGATCCAGGGCCTGGACCTGGTGGTGCGCCCGGGCGAGAAGATCGGCCTGGTCGGCCCCTCCGGCGCCGGCAAGTCGACCCTGGTCAACCTGCTGCTGCGCCTGTACGACATCGAGGGCGGGCGCATCCTGATCGACGATCAGGACATCGCCCACGTGACCCAGGAGAGCCTGCGCGCGCAGATCGGCATGGTCACCCAGGACACCTCGCTGCTGCACCGCTCGATCCGCGACAACCTGCTCTACGGCCGCCCCGGCGCCAGCGAGGAGGAGTTGCAGGAGGCGGTGCGCAAGGCCCGCGCCAGCGAATTCATCCCGCAGCTGTACGACGCCCAGGGCCGCACCGGCCTCGACGCCCACGTCGGCGAGCGCGGCGTGAAGCTCTCCGGCGGCCAGCGCCAACGCATCGCCATCGCCCGCGTGCTGCTCAAGGACGCACCGATCCTGATCCTCGACGAAGCCACCTCGGCGCTGGATTCGGAAGTGGAATCGGCCATCCAGGAAAGCCTGGAGACGCTGATGCAGGGCAAGACGGTGATCGCCATCGCCCACCGCCTCTCCACCATCGCCCGCATGGACCGCCTGGTGGTGCTGGAACACGGCCGCATCGTCGAAAGCGGCAGCCACGCCGAGCTGATCGAACACGGCGGCCTCTACGCCCGCCTGTGGCGCCACCAGACCGGCGGGTTCGTGGGGGTGGATTAACCCGCAATCCCCCCTGTAGGAGCGCGCCCTGCGCACGATTTCGCGGGCAGGGCCCGCTCCTACAGGGCAGGCAGCGCATTCGGTAGCGGCCAGCGCTCTTTCCTCAGGGGTTGGAAGCGATATTCAGTCCTTTCCCCTGAGGACTGAATATGGACGAGCAATCCCCGGGCCATTCGGCGCTGCGCAAAGGTCGGTTTTCCCAGCCTCATACGACCTACCTGGTTACGACCACCACATACGACCGCACACCCATTTTTCGCTGCTTTCCTGCCGCCTGTGCGGCAGCGCGCTGCTTCGGCGACCCGAGGCTCCTCGACGACTGCCATATGCTGGCTTGGGTACTGATGCCCGACCATGCCCACTGGCTGCTCCAGATCGGTTCTGGGGCGAGCTTGAACAGTCTTGTGAACCGTCTGAAATCATGCAGTGCCCGGCACGTGAACCAGTGCCTGGGCAGGTCCGGAACACTATGGGCACGGGCGTATCATGATCGCGCACTGCGCCGAGACGAGGACCTGCGTGCCGCCGCACGCTACGTCGTCGCCAATCCCCTACGTGCCGGCCTGGTGGCCAAGGTTGGCGACTACCCCTTCTGGAACGCGGTCTGGCTGTAGGAGCGCGCCCTGCGCGCGAAATCGCGGGCAGGGCCCGCTCCTACAGGTTGACGCCGAATCTCCCGCCCAGCCGCTTCGCGAAGCACCGCACCTTGTAATTGGATGGACTCACCCTCACCGAGGCGTCGAGGCGCCACGGTGGCGGTCTAAGAAGCCACCGACAGTGAGGGTGAGTCCATGAAAAAGCATACGACGATGAATAAGCCGGTGTCTGCAACCGATGTATCGGTGTGCACGACAGTCGCCGTGGATCTGGCGAAAAAGGTCTTCCAGGTGGCGGGGGAAGACGCCCAGGGTCAACTGGCATACGAACAGCGAATCAAGTCGCGTGAAGCGTTTCAGGTGTTTCTGCAGAAGCTGCCGGAGGGCGTGACGGTGCTGATGGAAACCGGCCCTGGAGCACAAGCCTGGGCTCGGCTGCTGCAGGCGCAGGGCAACCCGGTGCGTATCCTGCCGGCTCAGCGGGTGGCCGAGCACCGGAGCGGAGCGAAGAATGATCGCAATGATGCCCACGCCATTCTGCGGGCGGGCCGGGATAGCAGTATCGCGTCGGTGCCGGTGAAGAGCGTCGCGGCACTGGCGATGCAGGCCTGGCACCGTGTCCGGCGGGGCTATGTGCAGCGGCGCACCGCCATGGGTAATCAGATCCGCGGGCTGCTGCTGGAGCAGGGCATCGCCCTGGCGCAGGGGGATGTAGGCTTGAAGCAAGGTGTCACCCGGGTGCTGGAAGACGCCCGCCAGCCGTTGCCGGCGCTGCTGCGCGAGCTGATCGACGAGATGCTGAACGAATGGAAACGGCTGGGCGAGCGTATCGCCGCGCTGACCGGGCGTCTGGAAGCCTGTGCCGCCGCCGACCCGACAGCCAAACGGCTGATGACGGTACGTGGTATCGGTCCGATCACGGCCACGGCCTTGCTGGCCAAACAGGTCGAGCCGGAACGTTTCGCCAATGCGCGTCAGTTCGCTGCCTACTTCGGTATCGTGCCCGACCAGCACAGCAGCGGGCAGAAGGTACGGCTGGGCAAGATGACCAAGCGTGGCGACGCCTATGTGCGCAGCCTGATGGTGGTGGGCTCGCATGCGGTGTTGAAGCAACTGCGGCCCGATTCCGAACACCCGGATGATCGGCGCCTGCAGCGCTGGCTACAACGTCTGGGGCGCAAGGGCGCGGCAGTGCGACTGGCCAACCGCAACCTGCGTATCGCCTGGGTGCTGCTGTGCAGCGAACAAACCTACCAGCGCAAGCCGAATGCTTACCGGGAGATGGAAATGAGCCACTGATCAACGAGTTCCCGCCAACGGGGCGCCAAGTCGCTCCAACCCTTGCTGAAGAACATTGACCCCTGGTCAGACCGTCGCGGATCGATGCCTACGCTCCTACCGGCCTTCGAGGCCTCTTTGTAATCGGCATTCCGCGGGCTTACCCAATGTTGGCCAGAAGCCCGACGTGGCTTCCTCGAACAGGCCTAATACATAGATGCAGTCGGGTTTTCATGTTCAAAAGCGGGTTGACGGTGGGGGTGAGTCCATACATAGGAGCGCGCCCTGCGCGCGATTTCGCGGGCAGGGCCCGCTCCTACGGGTTGACGCCGAATCTCCTGCCCAGCCCATTCGCAAAGCACCGCACCTTGTAGGAGCGCGCCCTGCGCGCGAATCGCGGGCAGGGCCCGCTTCTACAGGATTCTTGCGGCATATCGCCCAGTCCGTTAATGAAGCCTTAAGCCTCTATCCCGAACCCTGCGACAAGTCGCCGCATCACCCCAGTCGATGATCATTAGCAAGCACATCAATTTCTCGCGTGGGGTGGTTCGGTGGTCATATCTGTTCCACGCCCCGCCACGCGGTGGACGCCTGAAGCATCGCCCCCTGCCCGCCCCCGGACCCGCGGCCAGACATCGGATGCCAGTGCTCCAGGGCGGGGCTTCATCCCCTTCGCTATGAGGACCACCAGAATGAAGATTGCTTCTGTCGTATCGGCGGTGCTTTCCAGCCTCGCTCCCATGGTCTTCGCCCAGGACGCGATCAAGGAGCCGGGCGCCGACCTTCCGACGGTCGAATATCACTACGGCATGTCGCTGGATATCGACAAGGTGCTGCACCGTACCGACAACTCGCACAAGGTGGGCATGGTCCCCGCCTACCTCGTGTACCAGGACCACGAGGGCACCACGCACCGCGTGCGCTTCCTCGAATGGGGCGGCCAGGCGAGCCACGTCTGAGCCCCACCCGGTCTCGGTCCCTGGCCGACTTGGCCACCCCGCGAGCCTGTCGTAGCGGCCGGGGGCCGACCTTCTACCCGACTTCCCCTTACTCCGCCTGCCGGTAAGGCAGCGCCGCCCGCGCCTCCTCGGCGTAGGCGCGGATGCCGGCGCGTTCCTCGGCGAGGAAGTCGTCCACCGCGGCGCGCAGGCCCGGGTGCCCCAACTGGTGCCAGGAGCGCGTGAGCACCGGCTCGAAGCCGCGGATCAGCTTGTGCTCGCCCTGGGCGCCGGCGTCGAAACGGCGCAGCCCGGCGGCCAGGGCGTAGTCCAGGCCCTGGTAGAAGCAGGTTTCGAAGTGCAGGCGGTCGTACTCCGCCAGGCAGCCCCAGTAGCGCCCGTAGAGGGTGTCGCCATCCACCAGGCTGAAAGCCATGGCCACCGGCCGTCCGTTGCGGCGGGCGAAGACCACGCGGATCGCCTCGCCCATGCGCTCGGCCAGCAGGCTGAAGAACTCGCGCGTGAGGTACGGCGCCTGGCCGCGCACCTCGTAGGTGCTGGCGTAGCAGGCATAGACGAAGTCCCAGTCGGCCTCGGCCAGTTCGGGTCCCTCCATCCAGCGGAACTCCATGCCCTGCCCCGCCACCTGCTCACGCTCCTTGCGCAGTTGCTTGCGCTTGCGCGAGGCCAGTGCATCGAGGAAGTCCTGGAAATCCCGGTAACCGCGGTTGAACCAGTGGTACTGGCAGCCCAGGCGTTCCAGCCAGCCGCCCTGCGCGGCGATCAGCCCGTCGGCGCGCGGGTCGGTGAAGTTCACGTGCACGCCGGACCACACGCCTTCCGCGGTGCCCTCGGCCAGCACGCCCAGCAACTCGGCGATGCCCTCGTCCGAGCCCAGCAGGCGCGCACCGCTCACCGGCGAGAAGGGCACGCCCACCAGCAGCTTGGGGTAGTAGCGGATGCCGGCGCGCTGGCAGGCGTCCGCCCAGCCCCAGTCGAACACGTATTCGCCATAGGAATGCGCCTTCACGTAGGCCGGCAGCGCCGCGCACAGCCGCCCGGCGGCGTCGAGCAGCACATGGTGCGACGGGCGCCAGCCGGTGCGCGCAGTGACGCTGCCGCTGTCCTCCAGGCTGGCGAGGAAGGCATGGCGCAGGAACGGCTGGGCGTCCGGCAGCAGGGCGTCCCACTGGCCGGGCGCGAGGTCGCCGAGGCGGGAAAGTCTGTGGATAGGCATGCCGACAGTCTGGCGCCGGGCGCGGCGGAAGAAAAGAGCTGCGGCGCCCTTCGTCGCCCCGTCCTTGCACGGCCGGCCCGCTGTTCTAAGGTGGGGTTACGCGAAAGCACAGGCCCCGCCGCCGGCGGGACAGCCACGCCAGAGCGGCGCGGCGCCTGGCGCCGGCAATGGCGCAGGCAGCGCCCCCTGGCCCGACAGCGAGGTCCATGCCATGCAAACCCTGCAATGCACCCATCGCGACTACACCATCATCGCCCGCGTCTTCGAACACCCGGGGCTGCCCACGCCCTATGCCGGCGGCTGCCAGATCATCGCCCCGGACGGACGCAGCACGCGGCGCCAGCCGCTGCCGACGAAGATGGCCTTCCTCGCCGACCTGGACGCCGCGCAGCACGCCTCCATCGCCCACGGCAAGTGGCTGGTGGACCAGAGCCTGGACAGCGACCGCGACCTGTTCCACTAGGCCTCAGTCGGCCAGGGCCTCGGCCTCGGTCATGCCGCCCGGCTCGCCGAGCGGCCGCTGCAGGGCCAGGAACTGCTGCGCCGAGAGCCGCCAGGACTGCCCGGCGGCCCATTCGGCGCAGGCCTGGCGGTCCAGCGCCAGGGCGCGCAGGCAGGCCTTGCGCAGGTCGCTATCGATGGCGCCAATGACGCCATCCTCCAGCACGTCCAGCGGGCCCGGCACCGGGAAGGCGGCCACCGGCGTACCGCAGGCCAGGGCCTCGTACATCACCAGGCCGAGGGTGTCGGTGCGCGAGGGGAACACCAGTACACTGGCCGCGCGATAGGCTTCGGCCAGCGTCTCGCCATGGCGGTAGCCGAGGAATTCCACCTGGGGATAACGCGCCTGCAGCTCGCCGCGTGACGGGCCGTCGCCGACCACCCGCTTGAGCCCGGGCAGGTCCAGGTCGAGGAAGGCTTCCAGGTTCTTCTCCGGCGCCAGGCGCCCGACATAGAGGAACACCGGGCCCTCGGCAGGCCCCGGCCCCATCTGGAACTGCGTGGTATCCACGCCCTTGCGCCACAGTTCCAGGGCCTGCACACCCCAGTCAGCGAAGGCGCCGCGCATGCGCTCGCTGCTCACCAGCACCGCCGCGCTGGGCGCGTGGAAGCGGCGCAACACGGCGTAGCCGAAGGACAACGGCAGCCAGGACCAGCGGTTGTTCAGGTATTCCGGGAAGCGCGTGTGGATCGCCGTGGTGAAGGCCAGGCCACGGCGCAACAGCCAGCGCCGCGCGGCCCAGCCCAACGGGCCCTCGGTGGCCAGGTGCACGCAGTCCGGGGCGAAGGCCTCGATGGCCGGGCCGACCTTCCACAGGTCCCAGGCCAGGGGGATTTCCGGGTAGCTCGGGCAGGGCCGGCTGCGGAACTCGGCCGGCGACAGCAGGCGCACCTGGTGCCCCATCGCTTCCAGTTCAGCGACCAGCGCGCGCAGGCTGGTCACCACGCCGTTCACCTGCGGCGCCCAGGCGTCGCTGACGATCAGCAGCCTCATGCCGCCGGCTCGGCGACGATGGCCTCGCTGGCGTGCTGGAGCTGCTCCTCGGCCAGGCGGTAGAGCTGGATGCTGCCGTCCCAGTGCTCGATCAGCGCCGTGCAGGACTCCACCCAGTCGCCGCAGTTGAGGTACTCCACCTCGCCGATCTGGCGGATCTCCGCGTGGTGGATGTGCCCGCAGACCACGCCGTTCAGCCCGCGCTTGTGGACTTCGTGGGCGATGGCTTCCTCGAAGTCGCTGATGAAGTTCACCGCGGTCTTCACCTTGTGCTTCAGGTACGCCGACAGCGACCAGTAGCCATAGCCGTAGCGGCTGCGCCAGTGGTTCAGCCAGCGGTTGAGGGTCAGGGTGAATTCGTAGGCCGAGTCGCCGAGGAACGCCAGCCAGCGGTGGTAGCGGGTGATGACGTCGAACTGGTCGCCGTGGATCACCAGCAGGCGGCGGCCGTCGGCGGTGGTGTGCTCGATCTCGTCGACCAGGCGGATGTTGCCCAGCAGCAGCGTGGAGTAACGGCGCAGGAACTCGTCGTGGTTGCCGGTGACGTAGATCACCTCGGTGCCGCGCTTGCTCATGGTCAGCAGGCGGCGGATCACGTTGGTGTGCGCCTGCGGCCAGTAGATGCCGCCGCGCAGCTTCCAGCCGTCGATGATGTCGCCCACCAGGTAGATGCGCTCGGCGTGGTAGCGCTTGAGGAAGCCCGCCAGGTGCTCGGCCTGGCAGTCGCGCGTGCCCAGGTGGACGTCGGATATCCACAGGGTGCGCACCCGTTGTTTCTTGGTCGGCATCAGGCGTTGGGCGCTGGTCATGGGCGGCCTCCGGCGGGGTTTAGTCGATTTTCCGGCCCGGCGGTGACCCGCGCATGACGGCCGCGCGACAGTCCCGTGACAGCCTGCGCCGCGCTAGACTGTGGGCCTGCCCCCGGAGCCCGCCATGAGCCAGATCCTCTCCCTGCGCCGCTACAGCCACGAGCACCTCGCCCACAGCCACGACCACGCGCAACTGGTCCTGGGGCTGTCCGGCGATCTGGAGTTCGAGGTCGGCGGCCTGGGCAGCCGCGTCACCCGCCAGCACTTCGCGGTGGTGCCGCGCGGCGCGCACCACGCCTGCGCCGCCCCCGGCGGCAGCCAGTGCCTGGTGTTCGACCTGGAGGACGAGGACCTGCTCCTGCGCGGCCTGGGCGAACACGCACAGAGCATCCGCCGCCTGCTGGAGCGCCCCGCCGCCCTGGCCCTGAACCCGGCCCAGGGGCAACTGGTGCACTGGCTGGCCGCCAGCCCCCTGCAGGACCCGGTGATCGCCCGCCAGGGCGCCCTGCTGCTGCTCGCCAGCCTGGCCGGCATGCGCGCCGCCGAGGAACCGGCGCGCCTGCCGCTGGCCAGCCTGGACGCCTACGTCGACCGTCATGCCGGGCACCCGCTGCAGGTCGCCGACCTGGCGCGGCTGGCCGGGCTGTCGGCGGCGCGCTTCCACGCCCGCTTCCTCGCCGAGACCGGGCAGACGCCCATGGACTACGTGCGCCAGCGCCGCCTGCAACTGGGCCGCGAACTGCTCTGCGCCACGCACCTGGCGGTGGGCGAGATCGCCGCGCGGGTCGGCTATGCCTCGCAGAGCGCCTTCACCGCCGCCCTGGTCCGCCAGTTCGGCAGCACGCCGCGGCAGATCCGCCGCGAGGCGCGCGACAATTCCCGCTAGCCGCGCGACAGACAAACGCCCCGCCACGCCCTAGACTGCCGCTCCATCATTGAGCAGATGAGCTGAGGAGATCGGCGATGTCGGCAGAAACCATCGAGTGGCAGGATTTCGAGCGCGTCGAACTGCGCGTGGGCACCATCGTCCACGCCGAACCCAACAGCAAGGCGCGCAAGCCGGCGTACATCCTGCAGGTCGACCTCGGCCCGCTGGGGCTGAAGACCTCCAGCGCGCAGATCACCGCGCACTATTCCCTCGACGAACTGCTCGGCCGCCAGGTCCTGTGCGTCTGCAACTTCGCCCCCAAGTCCATCGCCGGGGTGCGCTCGGAAGTGCTGGTCACCGGCGTCTACGACAGCGACGACAAAGTGGTGCTGGCCGGCTTCGACAAGCCGCTGCCCAACGGCGCGCGCCTGGCCTGAGGCCTTTCACCGCCGGGCGACTGGCTCATCGAGCACCTGCGATCCCGCGATAGATAGAGAAGCAATGCGCGTTCCCCGACTGACACCCCGCTCGGCCCTGGTCGGCCTGCACGTAGGCGCCCTGATGTTCGGCCTGAGCGGCATCTTCGGCAAACTCATCCTCGCCGCCCCGCTGGTGATCGTCTTCGGCCGCGCGCTGTTCGGCCTGGCGGCGCTGGGCGGCGCCTTCGCCGGGCACCTGGCGGCGCAACCGCGGCCAAGCCTGCGCCAGGCCGCCGCGCTGGCCGGCAGCGGGCTGCTGCTGTGCGCGCACTGGCTGACCTTCTTCCTCGCGGTGAAGGTGGGCAACGTCGCCGTGGCCACCCTGGGTTTCGCCAGCTTCCCGGCCTTCACCGTGCTGCTGGAAGGGCTGCTGTTCCGCGAACGCATCCGCCGCGCCGAGTACCTGGTGGTGGGGCTGGTGTGCCTGGGCCTGGTGCTGGTGACGCCGAACCTGGACTTCAGCCAGGGCGCCACCGCCGGGCTGTTCTGGGGCATCGCCTCCGGCCTGCTGTTCGCCCTGCTGTCGCTGGCCAACCGCGCCAGCGTGCGCGGGCTGGACCCGATCCTCTCGGCCTTCGCGCAGAACCTCACCATCGTCCTCTGCCTGGCGCCGCTGGCCCTGTTCGAACTGCCCGCGGTACGGGCGCTGGACTGGCTGTGGCTGGTGTTGCTGGGGGTACTGTGCACGGGCGTGGCGCACAGCCTGTTCGTCGCCAGCCTGCAACTGATCAAGGCGCGCACCGCAGCGGTGATCTTTGCCCTGGAGCCGGTCTACGGCATCGCCTTCGCCGCCGTGCTGTTCGGCGAACAGCCGAGCCTGCGGATGCTGGCCGGTGGCGCGCTGATCATCTTCGCCACCTTCCTCAGTGCGCGTAGTGCCGCTTAGCCTGTGCTGCCGGGACGTCCGGCGTGGCCGGTGAATCCAATCGCGGACGGAGTCCGCTCCTACGCCCGTGCTTCCCTGGAGCTGTAGGAGCAACTGTCTTGCCCAGCGCACCGGGGCGCTTTTCGTAGGATGGGTTGAGCCTGCGATACCCATCGGACCATGGCGATGGGTATCGCTTCGCTCAACGCCATCCTACGGGGCACTGCCGGAAGGTGCAGGACTCTGTCCGCGATTCGGCGAATACGCCGTAGACGTTTCAGGATGGCTCCGGACTCAGCCCCGCTCCGAACGGCCCCCTCGCCCTCCGGGAGAGGGCTGGGGTGAGGGCATGATTCCGCTCCAATAGCGTCGGGAAAAATAAGAAGGCCGCCCCGCAGCATGCGTAACCCGACTCCTTGCCCTGGGGAGGGATTGCCAAGGAATCACCGCACGATTGCCTGCGAAGCGGCCTGTTCGGTCCGGCCCGGGGCCGGTTGTTTCAGTTGATGCTGTAGCCGCGCCCGTTCAGACAGGCGCCCAGCGCCCGCCGGTAGGTATCCGCCACACCCGGTGCCGGCGCCTGGCTGGCCGCGGCCGGGTCGAAGCCGCTCTGGCCAACGGCCCAGGTGTGGCACTCGTAGCGGTCGCGGCTCTGCTGGTCGGGCGTCTGCCCGCGCGCCGGGTAGGCAATCACGTCGTAGCTCACGCCTGCCGGCGCCTGCTGCACAGCCGGCGGCGGCTCCACCACCACGTATTCGCGACGGTCGGCGTTCCACAGGTAGTAGGTGCCCGCAGCGACGAAATAGAGCGCACTGCCGATCCACAGCGACCGCGCATAATCCGGCAGGCCATGGCCATGCCCGGGGCCCGGCCCCCAGCCATGCCCCGGGCCGGGACCATAACCGGGCGGTCCGGCCACGGCGGCGGCCGACAGGCTCAGGGCCAAGGCAGCGGCGATCGACTTGAACACGGCTTGCGACGACATCTTGATTGCACCTCCGGACACGGGCGCCCAAGCACCCGCCTTTCATGGTGCCTATCATCGCTCGTCCGGGGCCTGTCGGTTGTCAGCGCTTGGTAAAGACTGGGTAAAACAACCGATACATCCGCAACACGGTTCATGTGGAGAGGGAACGCAATCGGCGCGAAGCCTGGTAGCCATCAATTGCGGATGACGAACCCCTTCACAGGCAATTCCTCCGTCCGCACATAGAGCCTCTCGCTCCGCCATTGGGCCGACTCGAATGTCGCCTGGCACCACTTCTTCATCAGGGCCGCCTGGTAAAGCATGCCGAACGTAAAGGCCTTGTCACCTTGGCGCGCCTTGTCTTTCGGTCTCCTGTAGAAGGGACCGAATCCTTCGGGGCGGAAGTAACGCAGACAATCGTATTCCGCGGTGTCCACCTGGAAATGCTGGAAGAAAGGCGGAACCAGATCATTGGAGTCATCGCCATCGACGCCCAGGTCTTGATTGATCCGGGTCGCGAAACTGAGCGTCTCGAAGTCTCTTTTTCCGAAGCCAAGACTCTCCTGATAGAAGATCACAACCTCGTCCAGCAACTTTCTATCTATTGGCAGTTCGGGCAATACATTCAAAAGAACCTGTCCTCGGTCGAAACAAGCGAGTCGTACTTCGTGACGATTTTATATGCAATCGTCCCGATTTCGACCACCGTATAGGCCCAACCTAAAACCGGTATAGCTCGAGCGATGAATGCCCCTACGCTCTTTGTATAGGCTATTCTGGGTGGCGCCCAGCCAGTCAAGCTTGGTAATCGCAAGCTACCCGGAATTTTTTCTTTTTCAGCACACGCCGCAAATGCAAGGACAGCAAACTCGTATTGGGTGTAGTGCCCGCGAGTTTTCCACGGGGCGGTGCCACGATATTCATACCGCCAATGATAGCCAAAGCAGCGGCAACATCATCGAGCCCCAATTCTTCCAACGTAGTTTCAATCGCGACAGTCCAAAACAAATCCGCCGCGGTAAAGCCGCACTCGCCCGCATAGCAATATATTCTGCTCATCCGCACACTCCCTATGCATCGGTCTTGCTTGCCACGCCATTCGCTCGACCAGCTTCCCTGACCCAACCTCGATACGTACCTTTCTTCGCTTCGCCGCTGCTGCCTGCCTTACGCAGATATCCATGGATTGCCACGTTCACCTCCTCGGTCAGTCACCCACGACGATAACTAACACAAGGCAATCAATTACGCGGACAAAACCTAGCTTCAGGAAGAATCCCGCAGCCAATAGAGAAATGAACAAAACCCGGGCAGCACTCCCCTTACCACCCCATGTGCCGAACAGTCATAAATCACATGGCGTGCAGGGGCGTCTTAAGCAAAGTTTGCGACGGCCGACACCGGGTACGGGCAACAGCTCCCCGTACCAGGCAAAACAACCGATACATCGCCCGCCGGCGCGGGCGATGCAGCCGATGTCGGGGCGGCTAGAGGGGCTCGCGGCTAGCGACGCCGTCCACCAGGCGGGCGATGCCCAGCGGGTTGGCGTCCTTGAGGGCGGGGGGCAACAGTGCGTCAGGGTAGTTCTGGTAGCACACCGGGCGCAGGAAGCGGTCGATGGCCAGGGTGCCCACCGAGGTGCCGCGGGCGTCCGAGGTGGCCGGATAGGGGCCGCCGTGGACCATGGCGTCGCAGACTTCCACGCCGGTCGGGTAGCCGTTGAGCAGCAGGCGCCCGGCCTTGCGCTCGAGCAGGGGCACCAGGGCGGCGAAGCACGAGAGGTCCTCCGGCTCGGCGATCAGGGTCGCGGTGAGTTGGCCGCGCAGCCCCTGCAGGGCGCGCTGCAGCTCGGCGGCATCGGCCACTTCGACGACCACGGTGACCGGCCCGAAGACCTCCTCCTGCAGCAGTTCGTCCCCCTCTATCAGCAGGCGCGCGTCGGCCTGGAACAGTTGTGGCAACGCCTGGCGGCCTTTTTGCGGCTGGCCGGCCAGATGGCGGATGCCGGGGTGCGCGTGCAGGGCGGCGATGCCGCGTTCGTAGCTCTTCAGGGTGCCGGCGTTGAGCATGGTCTGCGCCGGCTGGTCGGCCATGCGCCCGGTTAGGCTGGCGACGAAGGCGGAGAACTCGGCCGAGGCGATGCCGATCACCATGCCGGGGTTGGTGCAGAACTGCCCGCAGCCCAGCACCACCGAGGCGGCCAGGTCCGCAGCCACCTGCTCGCCACGCGCGGCCAACGCCGCCGGCAGCGCCAGCACCGGGTTGATGCTGCTCATCTCGGCGAACACCGGGATCGGCTGCGGCCGGGCCGCGGCCAGATCACACAGCGCGCGTCCGCCCTTGAGCGAGCCGGTGAAGCCGACGGCCTGGATCGCCGGGTGCTTGACCAACCGCTCGCCGACGCCGCCGCCGTAGATCATGTTGAACACCCCGGCCGGCATGCCGGTGGCCTGCGCCGCGCGGACGATGGCCGAGGCGACGTGCTCGGCGGTCGCCATGTGCCCGCTGTGGGCCTTGAACACCACCGGGCAACCGGCGGCCAGCGCCGCTGCGGTGTCGCCGCCGGCGGTGGAGAAGGCCAGCGGGAAGTTGCTGGCGCCGAACACCGCCACCGGGCCGACGCCGATGCGGCACTGGCGCAGGTCCGGACGCGGCAGCGGCTGGCGTTCCGGCAGCGCACGGTCGATGCGCGCGCCGTGGTAGTCGCCGCGGCGCAGCACCTGGGCGAACAGGCGCAGCTGGTTGCTGGTGCGAGCGCGCTCGCCCTGGATACGCGCCGCCGGCAAGGCGGTCTCGCGGCAGACGATGGCGATGAAATCCTCGCCCAGGGCATCCAGTTCGGCGGCGATGGCATCGAGGAATTCGGCACGGCGCGCGTCGGGCAGCGCGCGGTAGGCAGGGAAGGCCGCTTCGGCGGCGAGCGCGGCGGCGTCCACCTCTTCCGGGGTGGCCTGGTGGAAGCTGTAGGGCAGCGCCTCGCCGGTGCTGGCGTCGAGGCTTTGCAGGGTCAGGTTGCCCTGGGCGGTGCGTGCGCCGCCGATGAAGTTGTGTCCGAACATGGAGGGTCTCCTGGTTCTACGGAAAAACTGCCGGGCCTCGTGGGCCCGGCATGGCCCCTGGGGGGCAGGTCGGACCTGGGGCCGTGGCGGAAGCCGCGCTGCAGGCCCCGGATAGGCGCCTGGCCGATGCGCGGGGGGGGTGGGCGCTCAGAGCGCCCGGACGAGCCCCGGCCGCGGAGTCTCGGCGGCCGGAGCGATGCCATTGCGCAGGGGCTCGCCGAACTCGCCCAGACTGACCTCGAAGACGTCGCCGGGGCGCGCCTGCACGCCGTCGGCGAACGACAGGGTGGCGGTGCCGAAGTAATGCACGTGGACATCGCCCGGGCGCAGAAACTGCGCATACTTGAAGTGGTGGAACTCCAGGTTCTCCAGGCTGTGGCACATGTTTTCCTCGCCGCAGAGGAAGGGTTTCTCCCACAGCACCTGGCCGTCGCGCAGGATGCGGCTGCTGCCCTCCAGGTGGCGCGGCAGTTCGCCCAGGCGCAGCTCCGGGCCGTAGCTGCAGAAGCGCAGCTTGGAATGCGCCAGGTACAGGTAGTTGCGGCGCTCCATCACGTGGTCAGAAAACTCGTTGCCCAGGGCGAAGCCCACACGGTAGGGCCGCGCATCAGGGCCAACGACGTAGAGGCCGACCAGTTCCGGCTCCTCGCCGGCATCCTCGGCGAAATCCGGCAGCGGCAGCGCGGCGCCGGGGCGCACGACTATGCCGCCGTCGCCCTTGTAGAACCATTCCGGCTGCGCACCAGCCTGGCCGGCAGGCGGGCGGCCGCCCTCCACACCCCACTGGAACATGCGCATGCTGTCGGTGACGGCAGCCGCCTCGGCCTGTTGCTGGTGCATCTTGTCGCGGGTGGCGGCGCTGCCCAGGTGGGTCAGGCCGGTGCCGGTGACCAGGCAGTGCGCCGGGTCCTCGTGGTCCAGCGGCGGCAGGACGCGCCCCTCGCGCAGCAGCGCCGGGTAGTCGTGGGCTTCGCCCTGGCCCCTGGCCAGGATTTCGCCGGTCAGGTCCCGGCCGGCCTCGATGGCTGCCAGGGCCAGGACACGTACGCTGCTGGCGTCCTGGACCTCGAGGGCGCGCCGGCCCTCCACCACGCCGACCCGGCGTTCGCCGGCGGCGGTTTCGAATTGGATCAGTCGCATGCTCTTGCTCGCTTGTCGGTTGTCGGGTTCAACGGGAACTGCCGGCCAGCGCCGCGCCTTCGCGCTGGCGCCGCTCCAGGCGGCTGTAGACGACGCCGGTGAGCACCAGGCCCAGCAGCATCACCATCGACAGGAAGTACAGGCCCGAGGCCAGGTTCCCGGTGTACGCCTTCAGCGCGCCTATGCCGAACGGGCCCAGGTAGCCACCGAGGTTGCCGATGGAGTTGATCAGCGCGATGCCGGCCGCCGCGCTGGCGCCGGAGAAGAAGCGTCCCGGCAGGGTCCAGAACACCGCCGTGCAGGAGAACAGCGCGAAAGCCACCAGGCATAGCGCCGCCAGTTGCAGCACCGGCACGCTCAGCCAGGCACTGAGGAACAGGCCCAGGGCGCCCAGGGCGTAGAGCGCGCCGAGGTGGCCATAGCGGTCGTTGAGGCGGTCGGAGCTGCGCGGCACCACCAGCAGGCCGATGATGCCGAACAGGTAGGGCACCGCCGAGACGAAGCCGGTGACCAGGTCGCTGCCGCCGAACTGGTGGATCAGCGTCGGCAGCCACAGGCCCAGGCCGTAGATGCTCAGGGTCACCGGCAGGTAGTACAGCGCCAGCAGCAGCACACGGCGGTCCTTCAGGGCGTGCAGCGGGTTGCCGTGGCGGGTCTGGCCGAACTCGCGCAGGTCGTTCTGCAACTGCTCCTTGAGCCAGGCACGCTCGGGTTCGCTCAGCCAGCGCACCTTGTCCGGGCCGTCCGGCAGCAGGCGCAGGGTCGGCCAGGCGAGCAGCACCGCCGGCGTGCCGATGCAGATGAACAGCCATTGCCAGCCATGCAGCCCGAAGTGACCGTCGAGCCCCAGCAGTGCGCCGGACAGCGGCCCGGTCACCAGCATCGCTAGCGGCTGGGAAAGGATGAAGAAGCCGAGGATCTTGCCGCGGTGGCGCACCGGGTACCACTGGGTGATGTAGTACAGCACCCCGGGGAAGAAGCCGGCCTCGGCGGCGCCGAGCAGGAAACGCATCACGTAGAAGCTGTTGGGCCCGCTGACGAAGGCCATGCCGATGGTGATGGCGCCCCAGGTGATCAGGATGCGGGCGAACCAGCGGCGTGCGCCGAAGCGGTCGAGCAACAGGTTGCTGGGTACTTCGAAGAGGAAATAGCCGATGAAGAAGAGACCGGCGCCGAAGCCGTAGGCGGCGTCGCCGATGCCCACGTCGGCCCCCATGTGCAGCTTGGCGAAACCGACGGCGGAACGGTCCACGTAGGCGACCAGGTACAGCAGCACCAGGAAGGGAATGAGTTTCAGCGTGATCCGGCGGACGAGCCGCTGTTCCTGAATCATGGCGGGGACTCCGATTGTTCTTGTAATGGGAACTGCGCATGGCCGAGGCATTTCTGGCAGGCCTTCGGCTCGGTAGAATCGACTATATAGTATTACTATTAATCACAACAACCCTTCACAAAGCGCAAATCACGCAGTAGATTGCCGAAACACCGACAAATTAGTAATACAATAAGAGCACCTATCCCATGCCTGACAAAAAAACCGTCCTGCGCTCCGCCCAGTGGTTCGGCACCGCCGACAAGAACGGCTTTATGTACCGCAGCTGGATGAAGAACCAGGGCATCCCGGACCACGAGTTCCAGGGCAAGCCAATCATCGGCATCTGCAACACTTGGTCCGAGCTGACTCCCTGCAACGCGCACTTCCGCAAGATCGCCGAGCACGTGAAGAAAGGCGTGCTGGAAGCCGGCGGCTTCCCGGTGGAGTTCCCGGTGTTCTCCAACGGCGAATCGAACCTGCGCCCCACCGCCATGCTCACCCGCAACCTGGCGAGCATGGACGTGGAGGAAGCCATCCGTGGCAACCCGGTGGACGCCGTGGTGCTGCTCACCGGCTGCGACAAGACCACTCCCGCCCTGCTGATGGGCGCCGCCAGCTGCGACGTGCCGGCCATCGTGGTCACCGGCGGGCCCATGCTCAACGGCAAGCACAAGGGCCGCGACATCGGCGCCGGCACCATCGTCTGGCAGATGCACGAGGCCTATAAGGCCGGGCAGATCGACCTCAACGAATTCCTTTCCGCCGAGGCCGGCATGTCGCGCTCGGCCGGCACCTGCAACACCATGGGCACCGCCTCCACCATGGCCTGCATGGCCGAGGCGCTGGGCACCTCGCTACCGCACAACGCCGCCATACCGGCGGTGGACTCGCGCCGCTACGTGCTGGCCCACCTGTCCGGCATGCGCATCGTCGACATGGTCCACGAGGACCTGCGGCTGTCGAAGATCCTCACCCGCGAGGCCTTCGAGAACGCTATCCGCGTCAACGCCGCCATCGGCGGCTCGACCAACGCGGTGATCCACCTCAAGGCCATCGCCGGGCGCATTGGTGTGGACCTGCAACTGGACGACTGGACCCGCGTCGGCCGCAGCACCCCGACCCTGGTCGACCTGCAACCTTCCGGGCGCTTCCTGATGGAGGAGTTCTACTACGCCGGCGGCCTGCCCGCGGTGATCCGCCGCCTCGGCGAGAACGGCCTGCTTCCCCATCCCGCCGCACTCACCGCCAACGGCAAGGCGCTATGGGACAACTGCCGCGAGGCGCCTCTGTATGACGAGGAGGTGATCCGCCCGATCGACAAGCCGCTGGTGGCCGATGGCGGCATCTGCGTGCTGCGCGGCAACCTGGCGCCCAAGGGCGCGGTGCTCAAGCCCTCGGCGGCCACCCCCGAACTGATGCGCCACCGCGGCCGCGCGGTAGTGTTCGAGAATTTCGAGGACTACAAGGCACGGATCAACGACCCGCAGCTGGAGGTGGACGCCAGCTCGGTACTGGTGATGAAGCACTGCGGGCCCAAGGGCTACCCGGGCATGGCCGAGGTCGGCAACATGGGCCTGCCGGCCAAGCTGCTGGCCCAGGGCGTGACCGACATGGTGCGTATCTCCGACGCGCGCATGAGCGGCACCGCCTACGGCACCGTGGTCCTCCACGTCGCCCCGGAGGCCGCCGCCGGCGGCCCGCTGGCGGTGGTCCGCGAGGGCGACTGGATCGAGCTGGATTGCCACCAGGGCCGCCTGCACCTGGACATCCCCGACGAGGAACTCGCCGCTCGCCTGGCCGACCTGCAACCGCCACCGAGGCTGATCAGCGGCGGCTACGCGCGGCTCTACGTGGACCATGTGATGCAGGCCGACGAAGGTTGCGACTTCGACTTCCTGGTCGGCTGCCGCGGCAGCGCCGTGCCCCGCCACTCCCACTGAAGCCGGGGCTCCCGGCGCAGGCCGGGCGCCAGTGCCGGCGGCGATGCTATGATGCGGCGCCCAGCCCTCATGGATCGCCGCCCGAGCACATGGACTACCGCAAGCCCAAACCGCGCAAGAGCATGCATGCCACCCTGGTCCAGGACCTGGGTATGCAGATCGTTTCCGGCCGGCTGCAGCCCGAGCAGAAGCTGCCTTCCGAAGCCAGCCTGTGCGAGGAGTACGCGGTCAGCCGTCCGGTGTTCCGCGAGGCCATGCGCGTGCTCACGGCCAAGGGCCTGATCTACGCGCGGCCCCGTCTGGGCACCCTGGTGCGGCCCAAGCGCGACTGGCACATGCTCGACCCGGATGTGCTGCACTGGCTGATGCAGTGCACCCCGCAGCAGGAGTTCTTCAGCACCCTATCCAGCGTGCGCTGGGTCATCGAGCCGGCCGCCGCGGCCCTGGCCGCGACCAACGCCAGCGAGGAAGACCTGGAGGCCATAGAAGAGGCCTACCAACGCATGGAGGCGGCGCGCACCCACGAGGAACGTCTGCAGCCGGACCTGGACTTCCACACGCGCATCGCCGACGCCACCCACAACGACCTGCTGGCCTACCTGTGCAACATGCTGTCGCTGGCGTTGAGGGAATCGATGCGCTATTCCAACCAGCGCCCCAACTTCCACGAGCTGGCGCTGCCGCGGCACAAGGCGATACTCACCGCGATCAAGAACCACGACGCCCTGGGCGCACGGCACGCCTCGCTGGTGCAGCTGGAAGACGCCCGGGTGGCGCTGGGCAAGGTGCTCGGCCAGGACCCCACCGCCTGAGCGGGCCTCAGGCGGCCTGTTCCAGCAACCACCGGCAATAACGCTCCACCCCCTCCTCCACGCCCAGCATGGGCGCGCGGTAGCCGGCCTCGTGGAGGAAGGCGATGTCGGCGCAGGTGTAGCACTGGTACTTGCCGCGCAGGCTGTCGGGGAATTCGATGTATTCCAGCAGGCCCTGGGCGATGGCCTGCTGCAGGTCCAGCGGCTGTTGGTCCTGCTGCGCGCGCAGGCTGTTGATCACTGCCAGGGCCACGTCGTTGAAGGGCTGGGCGCGGCCGCTGCCGAGGTTGAAGATGCCGCTGCGGCCGGGGTTGTCGAGGAAGTGCAGGTTGACCCGCGCCACGTCGTCCACGTAGACGAAGTCGCGCAGGTGGCCGCCGGCCAGGTAGTCGCCGTATTCGCCGAACAGTTGCACCTTGCCGCTGGCGCGGAACTGCTCGAAGCAGTGGAAGGCCACTGAGGCCATGCGCCCCTTGTGCTGCTCCCGCGGGCCGTAGACGTTGAAGTAACGCAGCCCGACGATCTGGCTGCGCGCCTGCGGCAGGGCGCGGCGCACGCGCTGGTCGAAGAGGAACTTGGAGTAGCCGTAGGCGTTCAGCGGCCGCTCGTACTCGCGCAGCTCGCGGAAGTCGCGGCCGGCGCCATACACCGCCGCCGAGGAGGCGTAGATGAACGGTACGCCGAGCTTCAGGCTGGCTTCCAGCAGGTCGCAACTGTAGCGGTAGTTGTTGTCCATCAGGTAGCGGCCGTCGCCTTCCAGGGTGCTGGAGCAGGCGCCCTGGTGGAACAGCGCGCGGACCACGCCGAAGCCGCCGCGGGCGTAGCGTTCGACGAAGTCGCGCTTGTCCAGGTAGTCGGCGATGTCGCAGTCGGCCAGGTTGCGGACCTTGTCGCCCTCGGTCAGGTCGTCGACCGCGATGATGTCGGTTTCACCACGCCGGTTCAGCGCCTTGACGAGGTTGCTGCCGATGAAGCCGGCCGCCCCGGTGACGATGATGCTCATGTGGCAACCCTCCCCTGGGGAGAATGAGTTGCCCACAGGCTATTGCGCGCGACGCCGGCAGCCTTTGATATAAGGCAGGAAAAGATAGCTCACTAACGAAACACCCGACTCACGGCCGGTCGTTGTGCCCCAGGTCGCGCTGCGGGTCGATGCGGTCGCGGACCCGCTGCTTGAGCACCTTGGCCTCGGGGAAGCCGCCGTCGGCCTTGCGCTCCCAGATCTGCTCGCCGTCGCAGGTGATGCGGAACACCCCGCCGGTGCCGGGCTCCAGGCTCACCCGGGCGAGGTCGTCGGCGAAGGTGCTGAGCAGTTCCTGGGCCAGCCAGGCGGCGCGCAGCAGCCACTGGCACTGGGTGCAATAGGTGATGACGATTTCCGCTCTGGGCTGGCTCATGGCGACCGGGCTCCTGCTCTGGGATGCCTATAATAGCCGCCTGGAAGCCCGATCGGACCCCGCCCCATGCGCCGCCTGCTGTTCGCCCTGCTGCTGTTCCTTCCGCTGTCCACCCTCGCCGCCGGGCACCCGCCGAAGATCGGCCTGGTGCTGTCCGGCGGCGCCGCCCGCGGCCTGGCCCACATCGGCGTGCTCAAGGCCCTGGACGAACAGGGCATCCACATCGACGCCATCGCCGGGACCAGCATGGGCGCGGTGGTCGGCGGGCTCTACGCCGCCGGCTACACGCCCAAGGAGCTGGAGCGCATCGCCCTCGGCCTGGACTGGCAGCAGGCGCTGTCCGACTCGCCGCCGCGGGTGGACGTGCCCTTCCGGCGCAAGCAGGACGACCGCGACTTCCTGGTCAAGCAGAAGCTCAGCTTCCGCGACGACGGCTCCCTCGGCCTGCCACTGGGCGCCATCCAGGGGCAGAACCTGACCATGCTCCTGGAAAGCCTGCTGGTGCACACCAGCGGTACCCGCGACTTCGACAAGCTGGCCATCCCCTTCCGCGCCGTGGCCACCGACATCGCCACCGGCGAGAAGGTGGTGTTCGACCGCGGCCACCTGCCCCAGGCGATCCGCGCCAGCATGTCGATCCCGGCGGTGTTCGCCCCGGTGGAGGTCGACGGCAAGCTGCTGGTGGACGGCGGCATGGTCGACAACATCCCGGTGGACGTGGCGCGCAGGATGGGCGTCGACGTGGTCATCGTGGTCGACATCGGCAACCCGCTGCTGGAGCGCAAGCAACTGACGACGGTGGTGGACATGCTCAACCAGTCGGTCACCCTGATGACGCGCAAGAATTCCGAGGCGCAGCTGGCCACCCTCAAGCCCGACGACGTGCTCATCCAGCCGCCGCTCAGCGGCTACAGCTCCACCGACTTCGGCCGCGTGCCGCAGCTGATCGACGCCGGCTACCGCGCTACCAGCATCCTCGCCACGCGCCTGGCCGCCCTGCGCAAGCCCCGCGACCAGGAGGCCGTGGCCCTGGCCGAGGCGCGCACGCCGGACGAGCGCACCCCGGTGATCGGCAGCATCCGCGTGGAGAACGACTCCAAGGTCGGCGACGAGGTGATCCGCCACTACATCCGCCAGCCGCTGGGCCAGCCGCTGGA
The DNA here is from genome assembly GCF_022760135.1 of Pseudomonas sp. M1. NCBI lineage: Bacteria > Pseudomonadati > Pseudomonadota > Gammaproteobacteria > Pseudomonadales > Pseudomonadaceae > Pseudomonas > Pseudomonas sp. M1. The sequence continues at coordinate 1,880,313 of NZ_CP094343.1, read as the reverse complement.
CCTGGAGCGCCTGCAGAGCGACATGAGCACCCTCTACGGCCTGGACTACTTCGACCAGGTGCAGTACCGCGTGGTCCGCGAGAAGGACGGCAACGCCCTGGTCATCCATGCCCTGGGCAAGCGCAGCGGCACCGACTACCTGCGCCTGGGCCTGAACCTGTCGGACGACCTGCGCGGCGACAGCACCTTCAACGTCGGCGCCAGCTACCGCGTCAACGGCATCAACCGCCTGGGCGCGGAATGGCTGACGCGCCTGCAGATCGGCGACCAGCAGGAACTCTACAGCGAGTTCTACCAGCCGCTGGACGCCGGCTCGCGCTACTTCGTGGCGCCCTACCTGTTCAACGAGGCGCGCAACGTCGAGGCCACCGACAACGACGACCCCATCGCCGAATACCGCCTGGAGCGCTACGGCTACGGCCTCAACCTCGGCCGGCAGATCGCCAACAACGGCGAGATCCGCCTGGGCGTGGCCCAGGCCTTCGGCAAGGCCGACGTGCGCGTGGGCCAGCAGGACCTGCCGGACTTCCACTTCAACGAAGGCTACGCCGAGCTGAAGTACTCCTTCGACACCATGGACAACGTCGACTTCCCCCGCGAGGGCGAGGACATCCAGGCCAGCTACCGCGAGCACACGCCGTCGCTGGGCGACGACGACCGCTACCGCCAGTGGGAACTGCGCCTGGACAAGGCCTTGAGCAGCGGGCCGAACACCTGGGTACTCGGCGGCGGCTACGGGCGCACCCTGGACGACGCCGAGGTGGTGGTGTCGAGCTTCCTGCTCGGCGGCGCGCGCGAGCTCTCCGGCTTCCGCCAGGACGCCCTGGCCGGGCAGAACTACAGCCTCGGCCGGGTGATCTACTACCGACGCATGACCGAGCGTTCGTTCCTGCCCCTGGACTTCCCCTTCTACCTCGGCGGCAGCCTGGAACGCGGGCGGGTGTGGAACAACGACAACAGCTACGACACCGGCTATATCAACGCCATGAGCATCATGCTCGGCTTCGAGACGCCGCTGGGGCCGTTGTCGTTCAGCTATGGGCTCAACGATGCCGACGAGCATGCGGTGTACCTGAACCTGGGGCGGAATTTCTGAGGGAGCCCTGCCGTCCTCGGGCGCAGGTGTTCCGGCTGGCGGCGGATAACCGCGAACGGTTATTCGCCCTACGGTCGGACGCGGGTGTAGGAGCGACTGTCTTGCCGACTGCGCCAGGGCGCTCTTCGTAGGATGGGTTGAGCCTGCGAAACCCATGCGGCCACAGTGATGGGTATCGCTTCGCTCAACCCATCCTACGGGGTGTGTGGTGGTGTAGGAGCGCGCCCTGCGCGCGATATCGCGGGCAGGGCCCGCTCCTACAGGTCGCCGGGAGGCACGGTATTCCTTCCCCTGTAGGAGCGGACCTTGTCCGCGATAGCCGGACATCCCAGCGCGATTCGCGGATGAGATCCGCTCCTACCGTACGAGCGGGCACGGCTCGCTCCTACGAAGAGCCCTCCGGCGTGGCCTGCAAGACAGTTGCTCCCCCGCGCCATTCCCCTCGGGATTGAGGGAGCAGGCCTGCGGCTCCCTCACCCTAACCCTCTCCCGGAGGGAGAGGGGACCGTTCGGTGTGCTCGGGGAGATTGGAGTTAGCCGGAGAGTAAGGATTCTCCGGCTGAAACCTCACTCCCAGCCGGCACGTACTGCCCCCTCTCCCTCCGGGAGAGGGCTGGGGTGAGGGGAAAGCCCGAGCGCCGAGCCTCACCGGCTTCAGGCAACAAAAAGCCCGGCACAAGGCCGGGCTCCGGATGACTCAGGATGCTTCAGGCAATCCGCGCCAACAGCTCGCGGGCCTCTTCCTGTTCCTGCTTGTCGCCCTTCTGCAACACCTGCTCAAGGATCCGGTAGGCCTCGTCGAGGTCGCCGCGGTCGATGCAGGCACGGGCCTGGTCGAGGCTGGCCAGCAACTTGTCCTGCTCGCCGCCGGAACGGCTCGGCAGGCCGAAGGCGCCGGCCTGTTCGTCGTCCAGGTCGAACTCGGTGACTTCGGGCAACTCGCGCAGGTTGCTGCGGAAATCCTTCAGCAGATCGTCGGTGTGGTCCTTGCCGCCCTTGGCCGGCGAGCCCTTGGGCGAATCGAAGGCGTCCAGGCTGTTCCAGTCCAGGTCCAGGGACAGTTCGCCCAGGTTCAGGTCGCCGGCGTCGCTCAGCGGCGGCTGTGCCGGCGCGGGGTGCTCGCCGATGTCGCCCAGTTCCAGCCCGTCCCATTCGCCGAGGCCGTCGCTGATGGCCTGCTCGTCTTCGCGCTCGAGCATGGCGGGGTAGCGGGCCTTGAGCTGGTCGATCTGCTTCTGGTCGCCGCCCATCGCCTGCAACGCCCGCTCCTGCTCGTGGAAGGCGGTCCGGTCGCCGAGCTCGGCGAGCACCAGCAGCAGCTTCAGACGCAGGTCGCGGCGCTGCGGTTCGGCGGCGACGGACTTGACCAGCATGTCACGGGCCTGGCCGAAGCGGCCGTAGGCGATGTAGATGTTCGCCCCTTCCAGGCTGTCGCTGCTGGCCGCCGGCAGCCGTGCCAGGGAGGCTTCGTTGACGCTGGCCAGCGGCTCGACGGCGGAAGCCACCACCGGCCTGGCCGGTGCTGCCGGGCGGGCCGGCGCCAGCGGCGGCAGGCTGACGGCCTCGGGCTGCGCCTGGGGCGGCTCGTCGCCGCTGGGCTTGCGCCGGCGCTTGTAGACCAGGCCCAGGGCCAGCACCAGGGCTGCCAGGGCGGCCCACGGCCAATAGCGGCTCAGGGAAGCGTTTTCTTCATCCTGCGCGGCGGGCGCCTGGGGCGCCGGCTTGGCGGCTTCCGCCGTCGGCGCAGACGCAGCAGCCGGTGCAGCCACGGGTGCGGCAGGCGCGGCTTCAGGCACCTGAGCGCTGGCCGGCGCGGCCGCTTGCTCGGCCTGGCGCCGGGCCAGCTCGGCCTGCAGGCTCTGCACCTGCTGGTCGCGGCTTTCCAGGGCCTTCTGCAGGGTGTCGAGCTGCTGTTGCAGGGTGTCCATGCGCTGGTTCAGGCGCTCGCGCTCGGCGGTCAGGCCAGCCAGTTGCCCCTGGGCCTGGGCCACAGTCGCCTCGCTCGGCGCCGGCGCGGCAGGCGCGGCGCTGGTCGGCGCGGCGGCAGCGGTGTTCGTGGCAGCCGCAGGCGCGGCCTGGCCGGCGGGCAGCACCAACTGGTAGCCGAGGCGCAGGCGGTGCGGGTTGCCGCCGATGAACGCCTGCGGGTTGAGCTGCTGCAGCTGGGTCATCAGCGCCTGGCGGGCGGCGCCCTTGGCGCCCAGGCGGCCGGAGATGCTCCACAGGGTGTCGCCCGCGGCAGTGGTGTAGCGCCCCTCGCCCGCGGCGACGGGCACGCTTGGAACGGGTGCCGGGCGCGCTGCCGTACTGCGCTTGGCCGGGCGGCTGGCTGCCGATCCGCTGTCGGCGCCGCGCGTGGGAGCGCTCTGGGCATAGCTGCCATCGGCATAGCCCGGCGGGTCGATCAGCAGTGTGTACTCGCGCAGCAGGCGGCCGTTGGGACGCTCCAGTTCGAGGAGGAAATTCAGGTAGGGCTCATGCACCGGCTGGGTGGAAACCACACGGATGTAACCGCGACCGTTACGGATCACCGGGGTGAAGCGCAGGTTCTGCAGGAAGGCGGTGCGGTCCACGCCCATGCGCTCGAAGGTGGCCATGTCGGCCAGGCGGGCGATGAGTTCGTCACTGCTCAGGTCGCCGGGCTGCAGCAGTTCGATCTCCGCATCCAGCGGCTGGTTCAGCGCCGAGCGCACGGTGATGTCGCCGAGCCCCAGAGCATGGGCCTGGGAAGTCATGAGTGCCGAGAGTACGGCCATTGCCAGCGGCAAGCGAGTGAGTCGAGCCATAGGTCCCATCCCAGTTGTGTCCAGGTCTGCAGGCCATCCTTGACCTCGCTGTGCGATCGGTCGTGCTGTCCATGCAATATAGACGCCCATCCGGGACATGGGTTGGCCCGGCAACGCCATAAAGGCTCATTGCCATCACGATTAGGCGCAGGTCCCGTCTAGGTCAAGACAATTCGTCGGAAACCCGGCGAAAGGTCTGGGTGCCACTCCGAACGGATGACGGCCCCCGTAGGAGCCGTCAGAAGTTTGGCAATTCTACTCGAAAAAGTGTGAAGAATCGCTCAGTTCTTTTCCAGGTTGGAGAGGATGCGGGAGAGGATTTTCTGACAGATTGCTATGTCCGACTCATCGATGCCGGCCAATACGTCATTGCGTACGCTGGCGGCGATGTTCTCGATGTCGGCGATCAGCACGTCGGCCTTGGGCGTCAGGCAGATGCGCTTGGCGCGGCGGTCCTCGGCCACCGCCTGGCGGCGCACCAGGCCCTGGGATTCGAGGCCGTCGAGCAGGCGCGCGAGGGTCGGGCCTTCGACGCCGACCGATTGCGCGAGCTCGCGCTGGGTGGGGATGCCGGAATTGCGCGCCAGGTGCAACAGCACCAGCCAACGGGCCTGGGAAAGCCCCAGGTGGCTGAGGCGGCGGTCGAGTTCGGCGCGCCATGCACGCGAGGCCTGGGCCAGTTGGGTGCCGAAGTAGTGCTTGTCTTTATCTGTCATTGTGCTGCAGCAGTTTCAGGCTAATTGATTTGGCTAATTATTAGTCGGCTAATCAAGCCCGTACAATGACATTTTGTCGCAGGGCTTTACCCGTTCACCATTTGGCGTACTGGTCCTCGACGAAGCCCCACAGGTCGTCGATGGCCACGGGCGCGCGGCCATGGGGGCGCAGCTCGCCGCGGAAGCGCCCGAAGATCTGCTTGAAGTTGCTCGCCAGCAGGCCCAGGTTCAGGCGTTCGCGATGCAGGCCGTGGGCCTCGAAGGTGAGGTCCACCTGGCCATCGAAGGAGCGGATGCGCCAGGGGCCCAGCTCCCGGTCGCGGTCGAACTCGAAGCGCACGCTGTCGACCTTGCACAGCTCGCCGTCGAGCCAGAAGCAGTTCTCGGTGAAGCTGGTCTCGTTGACCCCGCACGACAGGTTCAGCCCCACCCGCCTCCCCTGCGCTTCGCCGGACAGGCAGGCCCAGTTCCAGAAGGTCTCGCGGCGCATGTAGCCGGCCGACCAGTCGTGGTGGGCGAAGGCGTCGATGGCGCGCAGGTCGAAATCGCCCAGGGCGCTGCGCACCTGGCCCGCGCAGCGCACCCCGGCGACCTTGCGCGCGTATACCCAGCCGTTCACCGCCGCGGGCGTGCACAGGCTCATGGGCTGGAAGGCCGGCTCAGTCTCGTCGAAACAGGCGTCGATGCGCGTGCCATCGTCCAGTTCCACCAGCAGGCGCTTGCGCAGCGGCCCGGCAGAGTTCTCCAGGCGCAGCCGGTTGCGCCCCTGGCGCAGTTCGCAGGCACCGTCGTCCGGGCGCTGCGAGAAGCGCGTGCCCATCCCCAGCGGGCACTTGAAGCGGCGCTCGAGCATGCGCCCGCTGCTCGGTTCATAGAGGTAGACGAAGCCGACGGCCACCAGGCTCAGTTCGGCCAGGGCGCAGCCGCCGATCAGTTGCGGGCTGATCAGGCCGAAGTACTGGAACTGGTGGAAGTTGCGCCACTTGCTCAGCGCGCCCAGCTTGCGCCCCATGGGCGAGCGGTAGTCGAAGTCGCGGTGGTTGACGTCCTGCGGGGTCTCGGCGAACACCCCGTAGTGGGGCTGGCCGTTGGCCTGGATCAGTCGCTGCATGGCGGGCGCTCGGCTGCGGGGTCGGCGGCATCCTAGCACCGGCGTGCCGGCAGGCGCAGTCACCGGCGGCGCCAGGACGGGGGACCGAATGGGTCAGGCCACCACCTGGTTGCGGCCGAACGCCTTGGCCTCGTAGAGGGCGCGGTCGGCATGGGCGTAGATCGCCTGCAGGGCCGAGGCGGCGCCGGGCTGCAGGCAGGAAACGCCGATGGACAGCGTCACCTCCGCCGCGGTGCTCGACCCCTCGTGGCTGATGCCCAGGCTCTGCACCGCCTGGCGCAACACCTCGGCGCGCTGCCGGGCCTCGTCCAGGTCGGTGCCATAGAGCAGCACGGCGAACTCCTCGCCGCCCAGGCGCACGGCCATGTCCAGCGGCCGCCGCGCGCTGGCCGCCAGGGCCTTGCCTATGCGGCGCAGCACCTCGTCGCCGGCCTGGTGGCCGTAGCGGTCGTTGTAGGCCTTGAAGTGGTCGACGTCGCAGAGCAGCAGCGACAGCGGCGTGCCGTCGCGCTGGGCCTGGCGCCACAAGCGCTCCAACTGGCGGTCGAAGCTGCGCCGGTTGTGCAGGCCGGTGAGGGCGTCGTGGTCGGCCATCTGGCGCATCAGCCGGCTGACCAGGAAGTGCTCGCGGGACTTGTACTCCAGCAGGTAGCAGCCCACCGCGCCGACCAGGTTGCCCAGCAGCAGGAACACCAGGTTGTTCAGCAGCTTGGCCGGCGCCAGGCCGGCGTAGAGCTCGCAGCCCAGGTAGGCCAGGAGGATCAGCGAGGCCGAGCCCAGCGCCTCGGAGAAGCGCAGGCCGACCAGGAAGTAGGCGGCCATGCTGACCAGCAGCAGGCCCTCGTAGGGATAGCCGGGGTCGACGCGGTGGGCGATGCCCACCACCACGGCGGCGCCGATGCCCACGGCGAGGATGCAGGCGAGGCTCAGCGGCACCACCAGGCGCACGAAGCGCCGTTGCAGGATCAGCCCGCCGCAGACCACCAGCAGCACCAGCACCGCGGCGCGCACGGCGAGCATGCTCCAGTGCTCCGGCCCCGGGATCAGCAGCAGGTCGATGGCCGCCAGCGCCAGCCAGGCCAGCACGGCGAAGCCGAGGGCGCTGCACTTGAGGGCGAAGTTGTCTTCCAGCAGGTAGGCGCGGTACTCGCCTTCCACGGGCGCGTCGAAGCGCAGGCGGCGGAAACCGCGGGCGAGCTGTTCGGCGTAGGGGTTGGCGCGCACGTCGTCGAGCCAGGCATGGTGTGGCACGTCCGCCTCTTCTGGTGGAGGTCTTGGGCACACCTTAGCCCGTTGCGAAGCGCGTCACAAGTTTGTCGCCTCGAAACGCCACTTTTCTGTCAGCCATCAGAGCGCCAGCATGGCCGGCGCCGGTCTCAGACTTCCAGTTCGGCCTGCAGCGCGGCGCGCACGCAATGCAACACGCCCTGCGGCACGCGGCCCTCGAAGCGCTCGGCCAGGGCCGCTACCGGCGGCAGCTCGCCGTCCTCTTCGAGGAAGGCGTCCTGCACTTCGGCCAGCAGCTCCTCGGGCAGGTCCAGGGCCTGTTCCAGGCTCAGCTGCTGCGCGGCAATGGCCTCGGCCAGCAGGTTATAGACGTTCTTCTCGGTGCAATCGAGCTGGCGGGCGATCTGCGCCGGGGTCATGCCGGCGCGGGCCAGGCTGACCAGTTCGTGGCTGAGGTCGACCACCGGCGTCGGCGTGGCGGGCGCCGCCTCGGACTCGGTGAGCACGTCGAGGAAGGCCTGGCCGTAGCGCTCCAGCTTGCGCGCGCCGACTCCGCTGACCTGGGCCATGGCGGTGAGCGTGGTCGGCTGGCTGCGCAGCATTTCCAGCAGGGTGGCGTCGGGGAAGATGACGTAGGGCGGCACCGAATGTTCCTGCGCCAGCTTGCGCCGCAGGGTGCGCAGGGCTTCCCACATTTCGCGCTCTTCCTGGCGCACCAGCTGGCTGGCCGGGCTGGCGCCGCCGGAGGACGGGGACTTGCTGCGCTGCGGCTTGGGATCGCGACGCAGGGCCAGGGTCTCCTCGCCACGCAGCAGCGGCCGGCAGGCTTCGGTCAGGCGCAGGCTGCCGTAGCCGTCGAGGTCGACGTCGGCCAGGCCGCGCGCCACCAACTGGCGGAACAGGGTGCGCCACTCGTCCTCGGGGCGGCCCTTGCCGATGCCGAACACCGCCAGGTGCTGGTGGCCGAGGCTGCGCACCTTCTCGGTTTCCTTGCCCATCAGGATGTCCACCAGGTGGCCGACGCCGTAGCGCTGGCCGCTGCGGTAGATGGCCGACAGCGCCTGGCGCGCGGGCTCGGTGGCGTCCCAGGTCTCGACGCCGTCGACGCAGTTGTCGCAATGCCCGCAGGGGTTGGGCATGACCTCGTCGAAGTAGGCCAGCAGCGCCTGGCGCCGGCAGCGCGGCTCCTCGCACAGCGCCAGCATGGCTTCGAGCTTGTGCCGTTCGACGCGCTTGTGGCGCTCGTCGCCCTCGGAGTTCTGCATCATCTGCCGCAGCAGCAGCACGTCCTGCAGGCCGTAGGCCATCCAGGCGTCCGCCGGCAGGCCGTCGCGGCCGGCGCGGCCGGTTTCCTGGTAGTAGGCCTCCAGGCTCTTGGGCAGGTCGAGGTGGGCGACGAAACGCACGTTGGGCTTGTCGATGCCCATGCCGAAGGCGATGGTCGCCACCATGATCAGCCCTTCCTCGTTGAGGAAGCGCTTCTGGTGGAAGGCGCGCAGTTCGTTGGACAGCCCGGCGTGGTAAGGCAGCGCCGGGAAGCCCTGGTTGGAGAGGAACTCGGCGACCTCCTCGACCTTCTTGCGCGACAGGCAGTAGACGATGCCGGCGTCGCCGCGGCGCTCGGCGAGGAAGCCCAGCAGCTGCTTGCGCGGCTGCTCCTTGGGCACGATGCGGTAGAAGATGTTCGGCCGGTCGAAGCTGGAGAGGAACTGCTCGGCGTTCTGCAGGTGCAGGCGCTGGATCATTTCCTCGCGGGTGCGCATGTCCGCGGTGGCGGTCAGGGCGATGCGCGGCACGTCGGGGAACAGTTCGGCGAGCTGGCCCAACTGCAGGTATTCCGGGCGGAAGTCGTGGCCCCACTGCGACACGCAGTGCGCCTCGTCGATGGCGAACAGGCCGACGTTCAGGCGCTGCAGGAAGTCCAGCATGCGCGGCTGCACCAGGCGCTCGGGGGCGAGGTAGAGCAGCTTGATCTCGCCGCGCTGCAGGCGCGCGGCGATGTCGCGCTGCGCCTCAGGGCTGAGCGAGGAGTTCAACGCGGCGACCGGCACGCCCAGCTCGTCGAGGGTGGCGACCTGGTCCTCCATCAGCGCGATCAGCGGCGAGACCACCACCGTCAGGCCCTCGCGCAGCAGCGCCGGCACCTGGAAGCACAGCGACTTGCCGCCGCCGGTGGGCATCAGCACCAGGGCGTCGCCGCCGCTGGCCACGCGTTCGATGATGCGAGCCTGGTTGCCGCGGAAGGCGTCGTAGCCGAATACGTCTTTGAGGATGCGCTGAGCCTGGTCGAGCATGGGGGACTCCGTTTCGAGCCGGGCATTATACGCAAGCGGGGCGATGGGGGTGGGTCAGCCGTCGCAATGGATGGAGGCACCTGCTCTATTAGAGCGCCCTCTCCCTGACGGAAGAGAGCGCCGTTCGTGCCGCCGGGGCGTCCGGCGTGGCCGGAGAATCCAATCGCGGACAGAGTCCGGTCCTACGGTTCCAGGAAGCACGGCTTTTCGTAGGATGGGTTGAGCGAAGCGATACCCATCGCCGCCACCGCATGGGTTTCGCAAGCTCAATCCATCCTACGAAGAGCACCTCGGCGCAAGACAGTTACGCCTAAGGTTCAGGCGTAGGAGCGGACTCCGCCCTACGATGAAACATCCGAGCGCACCGAAACGCCCCTTCAGAAGGCCGAACGAAACCCCCGCTCAGGAGGTTCGCGAATGGCGTTCTGCCGGGTGGGGTCGGTGCGAGTCCTGAAGAGCGCCCTCTCCCTAACCCTCTCCCTGAAGGGAGAGGGGACCGTTCGGAGCGCGCTGATGTTTCGGCGTTAGCCGGCTACTCCGCGCCATCAGGATGAAACCACACCTCCTCTCGGCACGGACTAGCCCCCTCTCCCTTCAGGGAGAGGGCTGGGGAGAGGGAACGGAGTCAATCCAAGGCTCCGTTGCAACCGGGGAACTCCGTTCGCGAGCAAGCTCGCTCCCACGAAAGCAGAACCCTACGCCGGCCACCAAGCCCCGTGGCTGGCCCGCGGGCCGCGGAAAGACTACAATTCAGGCCCGCATCCCCGCCGAGGTAGTAACCGATGTCCTTCGCCGACCAACTGGCCCGCCTGCAAGCCTTTCTCGATGCCGACGACCTGCACGAGGAAGCCTTGGACTATGTCGCGGCCCACGGCTACCTGACCGCCTTGGCGATCTGCCCGGACCAGGTGCCCGACCGCGAGTGGATCGATGCGCTCTTCGCCGAGCCGCCGCACTACCGCAGCGAGGCCGAGCGCGAGGAAATCGAGGGCTCCCTGCTGCTGCTCAAGGCGCACATCACCCGCCAGCTGGCCGGCGACGAGGAGCTGGAGCTGCCCTGCGAGCCCTACCTGGGCGACGAGCCGGACGACTCCGATATCCGCGGTTGGTGCATCGGCTTCATGGAAGGCGTGTTCCTGCGCGAGGCCGTGTGGTTCGAGCAGGCCGAGGAAGAAGTCAGCGAGCTGCTGCTGCCGATCATGGTCGGTTCCGGGCTGTTCGACGAGCAGCCGGAGTTCGACGAGATCGCCCGCGACCGCCACCTGGTGGACGACATGGTCGCGCAGATTCCCGAGCTGCTGACCAACCTGTTCCTGCTCTGCCAGGCCCCGGAAGAGAAGCCGGCGCTGCTCAAGCCCCGCCAACACTGATCCGGCGCCTATGGCAACGCGGGAAATCCGCCATAGCCGTCACGCCTGGGTGCGCTACCTGCTGCTGGCCGTCGGCTGGCTCAGCGTGGCGCTCGGCGTGGCCGGGATCTTCCTGCCGCTGCTGCCCACCACGCCCTTCCTGCTGCTCGCCGCGGCCTGCTTCATGCGCAGTTCGCAGCGCTTCTACGACTGGCTGGTGAGCCACCCCAGGCTGGGCCCGTGGATCGGCGACTACCTGGAAGGCAACGGCATCCCGCTCAAGGGCAAGCTCTACACCGTGGGGCTGATGTGGATCAGCATCGGCTTCTCCTGCTACCTGGTCCCGCACCTCTGGGCCCGGGTGTTCATGCTCGCCAGCGCGGTGCTGGTCAGCTTGTACATCCTGCTGAAGGTGAAGACCCGCCGTCTCTGAGGCGGCATCGACAGCCGGCGAACAGCGCCTAGACTTGCCACATCCCCCCTGGAGCACTGGCGATGCAGCCATTGCGAGGAGCCCGTCGGCTGTTCGTCTGCCTGCCCCACCTCCGGGCCGGCCTGGCGCTGCTCCTCGTCCTGGCTCTGGGCATCCAGGCGCAGTGGGACTTCGACGCCATCCTGCGCAGCGCCGAGCAACGCTGGGGCGACCTGGGCACGGCGCGCCAGCGCATCCGCGACTGGGGCGAGCTGCTGCAAAGCGCCCGGGGCCAGGACGAGGCCGGCAAGCTCAAGGCCGCCAACGACTTCTTCAACGCCAGCCTGGCGTTCCGCGACGACCGCAGCGTGTGGGGCCAGGAAGACTACTGGGCGACGCCCGTCGAGGCCCTGTACAAGGGCGCCGGCGACTGCGAGGACTACGCCATCGCCAAGTACGTCACCCTGCGCCAGCTCGGCATCCCCAGCGACAAGCTACGCATCACCTACGTCAAGGCGCTGCGCCTGAACCAGGCGCACATGGTGCTGACCTGGTATGCCAGCCCCGACGCCGAGCCGCTGGTGCTCGACAACCTCATCCCGCAGATCCGCCCCGCCTCGCAGCGCCAGGACCTGCTCCCGGTCTACGCCTTCAACGCCGAGGGGCTGTGGTTGCCCGGCCCCGGCGGCGGCAAGCGCAGCGGCAGCAGCAAGCAGCTGTCGCGCTGGCAGGACCTGTTGACCAAGATGCGCGGCGAGGGGCTGATCCTCGACGAGACGCGCTAGGAGGCATGCATGTCGCTACTCAAGCAACTCTTCCTGGCCATCTGCCTGTTCCTGGTGGTGGCCTTCGCCGGCAGCTTCGCCACCAGCCTGGAGAGTTCCCGCGAGCAGCTCATAAGCCAGTTGCGCTCCCACGCCCAGGACGCCGCCACCGCCCTGGGCCTGTCGCTGACGCCCCACGTCGACGACCCGGCGATGATCGAGCTGATGGTCAGCTCGATCTTCGACAGCGGCTACTTCGCCAGCATCCGCGTGGTGCGCATCGCCGACGGCCAGGTGCTGGTGGAACGCAAGGCCGCCCCGGGCAACGGCGAGGTGCCCGGCTGGTTCGCCCGCCTGGTCAACCTCAAGGCCGAAGGCGGCGACGCCCTGATCATGCGCGGCTGGGAACAGGCGGCGCGGGTCGAGGTGGTCAGCCACCCGCAGTTCGCCCTGGCGCGGCTGTGGGACAGCGCCCTGGGCAGCCTGGCCTGGCTGCTCGGTTGCGGGGTGGTCAGCGCGATCCTCGGCGGCTGGCTGCTGCGCACCCAGCTACGCCCGCTGGACCAGATGGTGCAACAGGCCCGGGCCATCACCCGCCGCGAATTCCTCACCCTGCCCCGCGAGCCGCGCACCCCGGAACTGCGCCGGGTGGTGCAGGCGATGAACCAGATGGTCGAGAAGCTCAAGGCGCTGTTCGCCGAGGAGGCCTCGCGCAGCGAGAAGCTACGCGAGGAGGCCTACCAGGACAGCCTCTCCGGTCTGGCCAACCGGCGCCTGTTCGACGCCCGCCTGGAAGCCCAGCTGACCCCCGGCGAGCAGAGCGCCGCCGGCTATCTGCTGTTGCTGCGCCTGAACGACCTGGCCGGGCTCAACCAGCGCCTGGGCGGCCAGCGCACCGACGCGCTGATCCGCGAAGTCGCCGGCCTGCTGCAGGGCGCCCAGGTCCAGCACGGCAAGCCCGACTGGCTGGCCGCGCGCAGCCGCGGCGGCGAATTCACCCTGCTCGCCCCGGGGCTGGACGGCAGCGGCGCCGAGCGCCTGGCCGAAGCCCTCAGCGACCAGCTGGAAAGCCTCCAGCGCACCGGTGCCAGCGACGTCCAGCCGGTGGCGCACCTGGGCCTGGCCGCCTTCCGCCCGGGGGAAGCGGCGGCCAGCGTCCTGGCCCGCGCCGACCAGGCCCTGGCCAGCGCCCAGGCCAGCGCCGAACGGCCCTGGCAGCGCCTCGACGAATCCAATGGCCAGCCGGCCCAGGACAGCCACGCCTGGCACGCCTGGATCGACAGCGCGCTGCAGAAGAGCCAGCTGCAACTGTGGTTCCAACCGGTACGCGCCTGCGCCGACGGCGCCCTGCTGCAGCAGAAGCTGCTGGCGCGCCTGCTCGACCCGCAGGGCCAGGCAGTAGCCGCCGGGCAGTTCCTGCCCTGGGTGGATCGCTTCGGCTGGGCGGCGCGCCTGGACCGGGCCATGCTCGAACACGCCCTGGCCCATCTGGCCCAGCACCCCGAGCCCGTGGCGCTGAGCCTGTCGGCCGCCAGCGTGCGCGAGCCCCGGGCGTTGCGGCAACTGCTCGAAGCCATCAAGGCCAACCCGCAGCAGGCCGCCCTGCTGACCCTGGAACTGGACGAGCGCTACCTGCCGCCGCCGGCCGAACTGGAACAACTCGGCCAGGCCGTGCGCGAAACCGGCGCCAGCCTCGGCCTGCAGCACTTCGGCGGGCGCTTCAGCCTGATCGGCAACCTCACCCATCTGGGCCTGGCCTACCTGAAGCTCGACGGCAGCTACATCCGCGCCATCGACCAGGACCAGGCCAAGCGCCTATTCATCGAGGCGGTGTTCCGCGCCACCAACAGCATCGACCTGCCGCTGATCGCGGAGATGGTGGAGAGCGAGGGGGAACTGCGGGTGTTGCGCGAGATGGGGATCAAGGGGGCGATGGGGCGGTTGGTCGGGGCGCCGGCGCCCTGGGGTGAGAGGGGATAGAGGGGCGCCGAATCGCGGACAGAGTCCGCTCCTACGGTTACAGGGGCGCACGGACGTAGGAGCAACTGTCTGCGCCGAGGGCGCTCTTCGTAGGATGGGTTGAGCTTGCGAAACCCATGCGGTTGCGCTGATGGGTATCGCTTCGCTCAACACCATCCTACGAAAAGCCATGCTCGTTCATGCTGTAGGAGACTCTGTCCGCGATTGGATTCACCGGCCACGCCGGACGCCCCGGTGGCACGAACGGCCCCCTCTCCCTCTGGGAGAGGGCTGGGGTGAGGGCGCTCTTGAGCCCAACACCAAAAAAACCATGCCCCCTCAGAACAACCGCTCATCCTCCTCCTCCACCAAAGCCCCCAACCCATCCAGCCCCGCGCGGGTGGTGGCGCGGTCCTCCAGCTTGCGCCGGGCCGCTTCGGGCAGGTCGGTGTAGCGGATCAGGCCGCGGCCCACCAGCACGCCGACCAAGTCCTCGATCACCCGCACCAGCTCCAGGTCCGAGCGCTGCAGGGACTGCAGGCGCGCGTCCAGGGCGCCGCTCATCCAGGCCAGCACCTCGGGGTCGTCGGCCGGGGCGCCCTGGCCGCCGGCGAAGGGTTCGCGTTCGACCCGCACCAGGCGGCCGTTATCATCGCGCTGCACGTAGACCATCGCCGTCTCCTTCACTTGTCCTTATCGAACGCCGCCTCCAGCGCATCGTTGAGGGTGCGCAGCACCTTGACCCGGGCGAAGCGCTTGTCGTTGGCCTCCACCAGGGTCCAGGGCGCGATTTCGGTGCTGGTGCGGTCCACCATGTCGCCCACCGCGTCGACGTACTGGTCCCACTTGTCGCGGTTGCGCCAGTCTTCCTCGGTGATCTTGTAGCGCTTGAAGGGAATGCTCTCGCGCTCCTTGAAGCGCTCGTACTGGGTGTCCTTGTCGATGGCCAGCCAGAACTTCACCACCACTATGCCGAACTCCACCAGTTGCTCCTCGAAGTCGTTGATCTCCGAGTAGGCGCGCAGCCAGTCGGCCGGCGGGCAGAAGCCCTCGACGCGCTCCACCAGCACCCGGCCGTACCAGGAACGGTCGAAGATGGTGAACTGCCGGCGCGCCGGCATGTGCCGCCAGAAGCGCCACAGGTAGGGCTGGGCGCGCTCCTCCTCGGTGGGCGCGGCGATGGGCACGATGTGGTACTGGCGCGGGTCCAGGGCGTCGGTGACGCGGCGGATGGCGCCGCCCTTGCCGGCGGCGTCGTTGCCCTCGAACACGGCGAGCAATGAATGCTGGCGGAAGCGCTTGTCGCGGATCAGCGTGGCCAGGCGCGCCTGCTCCCGGGCCAGTTGCGTCTTGTACTGGTCCTTGCTCAGCGCCAGGCTCAGGTCGAGGCTGTCGAGCAGGCCGCGGTTGTCCAGGCTGGCCACCAGCGGCGCGGCATGGGGCTGCCGGCGCGGCCGGTCCTTGACGTCGAGCGCCGCCTGCAGGCCTTCGAGGATGGTGCGGCCGACGGTCAGGCTGCGGTAGCGCTCGTCCGCGCCTTCGACTATGTACCAGGGCGCGTAGTCGCGGCTGGTGCGGCGCAGCACGCGCTCGCCGTAGCGCACGAACTTGTCGTAGACCTCGCTCTGCAGCCAGTCGATCTCGCTCAGCTGCCAGGAGCGCTGGGGGTCCTTCTCCAGTGTCTTCAGGCGCTCCTTGAGCTGCTTCTTGGACAGGTGGAACCAGAACTTGAAGATCAGCGCGCCCTCGTCGCAGAGCATGCGCTCGAAACGCTCGGCGGCGTCGATGGCCACGTCCAGGCGGCTGCTCTTGATGTCGCCGTTGACCCGCGCGTGGAGCATCTGGCTGTACCAGTTGCCGAAGAAGATCGCCGTGCGCCCCTTGGGCGGCAGGCGCCGCCAGAAGCGCCACTGCGGCGGGCGGGCGAGTTCCTCGTCGGTGGGCCAGAGGAAGCTGTCCACCTGGATCAGCCGCGGGTCCATCCACTCGTTGAGCAGCTTGACCGTCTCGCCCTTGCCGGCCCCCTCGATGCCGTTGATCAGGATGATCACCGGGAACCGCGCCTGCCGCTTGAGCTCGTACTGGGCCTCCAGCAAGGCTTCGCGCAGCTCTATGACTTCCCTTTCGTAGGTTTCCTTGTCGATGGAATGGCCGATCTCGGCGGACTCGAACATGCACTGCCTCCTGACTGCGGGTTGCATTGAAGGTAGCGGATGTGACGCAGGCTGTCTGCGCGGGGGATCGGCTAAAATGCGCGCTTCGCTTTCCTGCCGGTAGCCCCATGCCCGACCACCACAGCGCCCAGCTCGACTGGGACGAAAACGGCCAGCCCCTGTCGCGCGCCTACGGCGACGTGTACTTCTCCCGCGCCTCGGGCCTGGCGGAAACCCACCACGTGTTCCTCGACGGCAACCAGCTGCCGCGACGCTTCGCCGCACTGCCGGCGGGCGGGCGCCTGTGCATCGGCGAGACCGGCTTCGGCACCGGCCTGAACTTCCTCTGCGCCTGGCGCCAGTTCCAGGCCCAGGCCCCGGCGGATGCGCGCCTGCACTTCGTCAGCGTGGAGAAGTACCCGCTGCGCCGCGACGACCTGGCGCGCGCCCTGGCCCTGTGGGACGAACTGCGGCCCTGGAGCGAACAGCTGCTGGCGCAGTACCAGGCCATCCATCCCGGCTTCCAGCGCCTGCTGTTCGACGGCGGCCGGGTGGTGCTCACCCTGCTGGTAGGCGACGTGCTGGAAACCCTGCCGGAGCTGGACGCACGCATCGACGCCTGGTTCCTCGACGGCTTCTCCCCGGCGAAGAACCCGGAGATGTGGACCGAGCCGCTGTTCGCCGAACTGGCGCGGCTGGCAGCCCCCGGCGCGACGCTGGCCACCTTCACCAGCGCCGGATTCGTCCGCCGCGGGCTGATCGCCGCCGGCTTCGCCATGCAGCGGGTCAAGGGCTTCGGGCAGAAGCGCGAGATGCTGGTGGGCGAGTTCCAGGGCCAACCGCAGGGCGCCGCCAAGCCCTGGTACGCGCGCCCGCCGGCGCCTATGGGCGAACGCCGCGCGCTGGTCGTCGGCGGCGGCCTGGCCGGCTGCGCCACGGCCGCCAGCCTGGCTGCGCGCGGCTGGAAGGTGAGCCTGGTGGAACGCCATGGCGAACTGGCCACGGAAGCCTCGGGCAACCCCCAGGGCGTGCTCTACCTCAAGCTCTCGGCCCACGGCACGGCGCTGTCGCGCCTGGTGGTGGCCGGCTTCGGCCATACCCGCCGGCTGCTGGAACGCCTGCAACGCGGCCGCGACTGGGACGCCTGCGGCGTGCTGCAGTTGGCCTTCGACGAAGCCGAGGGCAAGCGCCAGGCGAAGCTGGCCGAGGCCTTCCCCGAGGACCTGCTGCAAGCCCTGTCGAAGGAAGACGCCGAGGCCCGCGCCGGTGTCGCCCTGCCCGCCGGCGGATTGTTCTTCCCCGAAGCCGGCTGGGCGCATCCGCCGGCGCTGTGCCGGGCCCTGACCGAACACCCGAACATCGAACTGCTGAGCGGCCACGAGGTGCGCCTGGAGCGCGACGGCGGGCAGTGGCATGCCCTCGACGGCGAGCAGCGCCTGGCCTCGGCGCCGGTGGCAGTCCTGGCCACCGCCGCCGAGGTACGCGCCTTCCCCGGCGCGGCCAGCCTGCCGCTCAAGCGCATCCGCGGGCAGATCAGCCGCCTGCCGGCCACCGACGCCAGCGCGGCGCTGCGTACCGTGGTCTGCGCCGAGGGCTACGTCGCCCCGCCGCGCCTGGGCGAGCACACCCTGGGCGCCAGCTTCGACTTTCACAGCGACGACCTGCAGCCCACCGTCGCCGAACACCAGGGCAACCTGGAGCTGCTACGGGAAATCTCCCCGGACCTGCTGCAGCGCCTGGGCCCGCAGGACCCGGCAGCCCTCGAAGGCCGCGCCGCGTTCCGTTGCACCACTCCGGACTACCTGCCGCTGATCGGCCCGCTGGCCGCGCGCGAAGCCTTCGCCGAGGCCTACGCCGTGCTGGCCAAGGACGCCCGCCAGGTGCCCGAAGCGCCCTGCCCCTGGCTCGACGGCCTGTACCTGAACAGCGCCCACGGTTCCCGCGGGCTGATCAGCGCGCCGCTGTCCGGCGAACTGCTGGCGGCCTGGCTGGACGACGAACCGCTACCCCTGCCCCGCGCCGTGGCCGAGGCCTGCCATCCCAACCGGTTCTTCCTGCGCGAGTTGGTGCGGGGGCAGAAGAAGGCTGAAGGCTGAAGGCTGAAGGCTGAAGGCTGAACGGATTGTCACCGGGGCGTCCGGCGTGGCCGGCAAACCACCCCGTAGGATGGTGTCGAGCGAAGCGATACCCATCAGAAAATCGTAGGGCGCATAATGCCTACGGCGTTATCCGCCGTTTGGCCTTGGTTCCCGGCGGCGTCTGGGTTGACCTTGGCGTGGGCTGTGGCTTCGGTGCATCGGCGGATAACCGCGAACGGTTATTCGCCCTACGCTGAGGCACGGTCGTACCGCGATTGGCATTGCGTGGCCCCATCACTCCTCTTCCTCCTCCTCCGGCAACTCGAACAACTCCGCCGCCCGCAACAACCCCGCCAGCACCGCATGCCGCTCCCACTCGGGCAATTCGGCGAAGCGCGCCAGCACATACTCCGGCAACAGCGGCGGCGCCGACAGCAGCGCATCGCGGCCGGCGTCCTCCAGCAGCAACCACTGCTTGCGCCTGTCCTGCTCATCACGCCGGCGCGCCAGCAGGCCACGGCTTTCCAGACGGTCGAGCACCCCGGACAGCGAAGCCTGGGACAGGCTCACGCGCTTGGCCAGGCGGCTGGCGGTGATCTCCCGCTCCACCAGCATCACCTGCAGGATCAGCAACTGCAGCGGCGTCAGCCCGCCGAAGCGGCTCAGGCGCTTGGCGTGCACCTCGCTGCCCTGCTGCAGCCGCCGCAGGGCCTGGAACATGGACAGCGCATAGGCATCCTCCAAGGCATTTTTCCTTTCAACCATAATCAATCGTCCGTTCAAAAACCGCAGTAATTCATAAAAAAATCATAGAACTACTTTCACATGAAAGAGTCTTTCTGTTAACACAAAAAAGGGCCCCGGCCTGAACCCCATTCATCCCCAACGGAGAACCGGTAAGGAAAATGTGCGGCTTAGCAGGAGAACTACGCTTCGACAATCAACCGGCCGACCTCGCGGCGGTCGAACGCATCACCCACCATCTCGCCCCCCGCGGACCCGACGCCTGGGGCTTCCACAGCGAAGGGCCAGTGGCCCTCGGCCACCGCCGGCTGAAGATCATGGACCTGGCCGAAGCCTCCGGCCAGCCGATGATCGACACCACCCTGGGCCTGTCCCTGGTGTTCAACGGCGCCATCTACAACTACCCCGAGCTGCGCAAGGAGCTGGAAGCCCTCGGCTACCGCTTCTTCTCCGGCGGCGACACCGAGGTGCTGCTCAAGGGGTACCACGCCTGGGGCAAGGAGCTGTTGCCCAAGCTCAATGGCATGTTCGCCTTCGCCATCTGGGAGCGCGACGCCCGCCGGCTGTTCATCGCCCGCGACCGCCTGGGCATCAAGCCGCTGTACCTGGCCCGGGACGACAAGCGCCTGCGCTTCGCCTCCAGCCTACCGGCGCTGCTGCAGGGCGGCGGCGTCGACACCAGCCTGGACGCCGAGGCGCTCAACCTCTACCTGAACTTCCACGCCGTGGTGCCCGCGCCGCGCACCATTCTCAACGGCGTGCGCAAGCTGCCGCCAGCGACCTGGATGAGCATCGACGCCGACGGCCGCAGCGAGCAGCACTGCTGGTGGCGCCTGGACTACGGCTGCCGCGAGGACGAGCGCGAACTGCGCCTGGAGGACTGGGAAGACCGCGTGCTGGACAGCCTGCGCGAGGCCGTGGCCATCCGCCAGCGCGCCGCCCGCGAGGTGGGCGTGCTGCTCTCCGGCGGGGTGGACTCCAGCCTGCTGGTCGGCCTGCTGCACGAGGCCGGGGTGGACGACCTGCTGACCTTCTCCATCGGCTTCGAGGATGCCGGCGGCGAGCGCGGCGACGAGTTCCGCTACTCCGACCTCATCGCCCGCCGCTACGGCACGCGCCACCACCAGCTGCGCATCGGCGAGAACGAGGTGATCGAGCAGCTGCCGGCGGCCTTCCGCGCCATGAGCGAACCCATGGTCAGCCACGACTGCATCGCCTTCTACCTGCTCGCCCGCGAGGTGTCGAAGCACTGCAAGGTGGTGCAGAGCGGCCAGGGCGCCGACGAACTCTTCGCCGGCTACCACTGGTACCCGCCCATGGTCGACGCCGCCTCGCCGCTGCACGCCTACCGCGCGGCCTTCTTCGACCGCAGCCACGGCGAGTACGAGGCCACGGTGCGTCCGGCCATGCGCGTGGAGGACGTAGCCCAGGCCTTCGTCGCCGAGCACTTCGCCATGCCCGGCACCAGCGACGCGGTGGACAAGGCGCTGCGCCTGGACAGCACCATCATGCTGGTGGACGACCCGGTCAAGCGCGTCGACAACATGACCATGGCCTGGGGCCTGGAGGCCCGCGTGCCGTTCCTCGACTACCGCCTGGCCGAACTCTCGGCGCGCATCCCGGCGCGCTTCAAGCTCGGCGACGGCGGCAAGCAGGTGCTCAAGGCCGCGGCGCGGCGGGTGATCCCGGCCGAGGTGATCGACCGGCCCAAGGGCTACTTCCCGGTGCCGGGCCTCAAGCACCTGCAGGGCAACACCCGGGCCTGGGTCAGCGAACTGCTGCTGGACCCGAGCCAGGACCGCGGCCTGTTCGAGCCGGCGCAGATCGACCGCCTGCTCGGCAGCCCGCAGGACGACCTCACCCCGTTGCGCGGCTCCAAGCTCTGGCAGCTGGCCGCCCTCAACCTCTGGCTGACCGAACAGGGACTCTGACCCAGCCAGCAGCGCGGGCCGCCGGCACCATACCGGCGGCCCGCCCTCCAGGGAGCGAACCATGAAAAGCCATTTCAACCTGCCCCATCCGCACAACCAGCGCCTGCTGCGCGGCCAGGTGCCGACCTACCAGCGCCTGCAGGCGCGCTTCGCCGAGGACCACGAGCGGCCCGGCTGCGAGCCCCACAGCCTGCACTGCGGCTGGGGCCGGCTGCTGATCGGGCACACCTTCGCCGAACCCGACGCGCTGGCCGGCGAGCTGCTCAACGAGCGCCCCGGCGAGCGCGACATCGCCCTCTACGTGGCGGCGCCGCAGCAGGTGCTGGCCCATGCGCCGCAGCAGCTGTTCCTCGACCCCTCCGACACCCTGCGCCTGTGGTTCACCGACTACCGCCCGGCGCGCCGCTCGTTCCGCGGCTTCCGCATCCGCCGGGTACACGGCGAGGACGACTGGGCGGCGGTCAACCGCCTGTACCTGGCCCGCGGCATGCTGCCGGTGGACGCGCAGCGGCTCACCCCGCACTACCAGGGCGGGCCCACCTACTGGCTGGCCGAGGACAGCGAGACCGGCAATGCGGTCGGCGCGGTCATGGGCCTGAACCACGCCAAGGCCTTCCACGACCCCGAAGGCGGCTCCAGCCTCTGGTGCCTGGCGGTGGACCCGCAATGCAGCCGGCCCGGCGTCGGCGAGGCGCTGGTGCGCCACCTGATCGAGCACTTCATGAGCCGCGAACTGGCCTACCTCGACCTCTCGGTGCTGCACAGCAACAAGCAGGCGAAGGCGCTGTACCGCAAGCTGGGCTTCCGCGAGCTGGCGACCTTCGCCATCAAGCGCAAGAACGGCATCAACCAGCCGCTGTTCCTCGGTCCCGGCCCCGAGCAGGGCCTGAACCCCTACGCCCGGATCATCGTCGACGAGGCCCATCGCCGCGGCATCGAGGTGCAGGTGCAGGACGCCGAGGCCGGCATCTTCAGCCTGACCCAAGGCGGCCGGCGCATCCGCTGCCGCGAGTCGCTGTGCGACCTGACCAGCGCGGTGAGCATGACCCTCTGCCAGGACAAGCGCCTGACCCACCGGGCGCTGGAACGCGCCGGGCTGAAGCAGCCGCAGCAGCGCCTGGCCGCCAGCGCCGCGGACAACGCCGCCTTCCTCGCCGAGCACGGCGCGCTGGTGGTCAAGCCGGTGGACGGCGAGCAGGGCCAGGGCGTGGCGGTGAACCTGACGAACAGCGAAGAGGTCGAGGCCGCCATCGAACACGCCCGCCAGTTCGACGGCCGCGTGCTGCTGGAGAGCTACCACCCCGGCCAGGACCTGCGCGTGCTGGTGATCGGCTACGAGGTGGTGGCCGCCGCGGTGCGCCACCCGGCCACGGTGATCGGCGACGGCCGCCACAGCATCCGCCAGCTGATCGAGGCGCAGAGCCGCCGGCGCCAGGCCGCCACCGGCGGCGAAAGCCGCATCCCCCAGGACGGCGAGACCGAGCGCACCCTGCAGGCCGCCGGCTTCGGCTACGACGACGTGCTGCCCGAAGGCCGCCGCCTGGCCGTGCGCGGCACCGCCAACCTGCACACCGGCGGCACCCTGGAAGACGTCACCGACAAGCTCCACCCGGCCCTGAGCGAGGCCGCCATCCGCGCCGCGCGGGCGCTGGAAATCCCGGTCACCGGGCTCGACCTGCTGGTGCCCGACGTGGAGGGCGAGGACTACGTGATCATCGAAGCCAACGAGCGCCCGGGCCTGGCCAACCACGAGCCGCAGCCCACCGCCGAACGCTTCCTCGACCTGCTCTTCCCGCTCAGCCGCGAACCCCTGGACCGCGAGGTGCCCGCATGAGCCGACTGCCGCAACCGGACCTCAACTACCTGCAGCGGGTGCTGCTGGAGATGCTCGCCATCCCCAGCCCCACCGGCTTCACCGACACCATCGTGCGCTACGTCGCCGAGCGCCTGGAGGAGATCGGCATCCCCTTCGAGATGACCCGCCGCGGGACCATCCGCGCGACCCTCGCCGGCCGCCGCAACAGCCCGGACCGCGCGGTCTCGGCGCACCTGGACACCATCGGCGCCATCGTCCGCGAGATCAAGCCCAACGGCCGCCTGGCGCTGGCCCCGGTGGGCTGCTGGTCGAGCCGCTTCGCCGAGGGCAGCCGCGTCACCGTGTTCTGCGACAACGGCGTGCTGCGCGGCAGCGTGCTGCCGCTGATGGCCTCGGGGCACGCCTTCAACACCGCGGTGGACAGCCTGCCGATCAGCTGGGACCACGTCGAGCTGCGCCTGGACGCCTACACCGTGAGCCCGGCCGACAGCGCCTCGCTGGGTGTGTCCATCGGCGACTTCGTGGCCTTCGACCCGCTGCCGGAGTTCACCGACAGCGGCCACATCAGCGCCCGCCACCTGGACGACAAGGCCGGCGTGGCGGCGCTGCTGGCGGCGCTCAAGGCCATCGTCGAAAGCGGCCAGGAACCGCCGATCGACTGCCACCCGCTGTTCACCATCACCGAGGAGATCGGCTCCGGCGCGGCCGGCGCCCTGCCCTGGGACGTGAGCGAGTTCGTCGGCATCGACATCGCCCCGGTGGCCGAGGGGCAGAACTCCAGCGAACACGCAGTCAGCGTGGCCCTGCAGGACTCCGGCGGGCCCTACGACTACCACCTCTCGCGGCACCTGCTGCGCCTGGCCGAGCGCCACGAGGTGGCGGTGCGCCGCGACCTGTTCCGCTACTACCACAGCGACGCGCAGTCGGCGATCGAGGCCGGCCACGACATCCGCACCGCGCTGCTGGCCTTCGGCTGCGACGCCACCCACGGCTACGAGCGTACCCATATCGACAGCCTGGCCAACCTGGCGCGCCTGCTTTGCGCCTACCTGCTCAGCCCGCCGGTGTTCGACAGCGACGCCGAGCCCAAGGAAGGCGCCATCGAGCGCTTCAGCAAGCAGCTGGAACACCCGGTGCACATGGAGAGCACCACCCACGTGCAACCGGTGGGCGAGTTGCTGGACAACGGCAAGGACGACGAAAAGGGGCACCACTGAGGCGCTCCGCACTCGCCGGCGGGCCGGCGCGCGACTAGAATCGCCGCCTGTTCCGCCGAGTACCCGCCCATGCTGATTCCCCACGACCTGCTCGAAGCCGAGACCCTCAACAACCTGCTGGAAGACTTCGTCACCCGCGAAGGCACCGACAACGGCGACGACACCCCCCTGGCCACCCGCGTCGAACGCGCCCGCCACGCGCTCAGGCGCGGCGAGGCGGTGATCGTGTTCGATCCGGAGAGCCAGCAGTGCCAACTGATGCTCAAGGTGGAAGTGCCGAAGGAGTGGCTGGAGAGCTGAGCGATACCCATCGCCACGGCCGCATGGGTTTCGCTTCGCTCAACCCATCCTACGGGGTGTGTGGTGGTGTAGGAGCGCGCCCTGCGCGCGATATCGCGGGCAGGGCCCGCTCCTACAGGGGTACGCCATGGCTGATGCCGCGTAGGAGCGAGCTTGCTCGCGAATGGCGCTTGCCGGGGACTTTAGGTGCTGGGCTTTGGAGCGCCCTCTCCCCAGCCCTCGGCTGCGCGCCCCGCCCTGAAGGGAGAGGGGGCTTGTCCGTGCCGAGAGAGGAAATGGTTTCAGCCGGCAACCTTCGGAGTTGCCGGCTAACTCCAAAATACCCGAGCACGCCGAACGGTCCCCTCTCCCTTCAGGGAGAGGGTTAGGGAGAGGGAACAGAGGTGGGCCCAGCGGCGGAGTCACCGGGGAGCTTGTTCGCGAGCAAGCTCGCTCCTACGAAAAGCCAGCCTCCATCAAGGCGCCAACTTCGGCCCCAGCAGCACCACGCTCGCCCCCACGATGCACAGCGCCACGCCCAGCCAGTCGCTCCACAGCGGCCGGCTCTTCTCCACATAGGCCAACCAGAACAGCGACGCCGCCACGTAGATGCCGCCATAGGCCGCATAGGAACGCCCGGCATAGGCCGCCTCGACGCGGGTCAGCAGCAGGGCGAAGCACAGCAGGCTGAACAGCCCGGGAATTATCCACAGGGGCGTGCGGTCCAGGCGCAGCCAGAGGAAGAAGGCGTAGCAGCCGGCGATCTCGCAGAACGCCGCCAGGAGGAACCACAGGTAGTTGAGCATCTCGCTTTCCTTGGCGGCTCAGCCGCGCAGGCCGCCTTCGCGTTCCCAGGCGCAGCGTACCCGCAGGTCGCCTTCCTGGGGGCTGTGGAAGCCGCGTTCGGATTCCCAGCGGAAGGTGTGGCAGCCGTTGAGTTCGGTTTCCAGGTGCACCACCGCGCTGGCCCAGTACAGGCGCTTGAGCAGCGCCTCGAACTGTTCCACCCACAGGTTCCACTCGTATTCGATGGCCGGGTAGCTGGCGCCGAAGTGGATCACCTGGGACTGGTACAGGCCGGCACCTTCCTGCTCGCAGCGGCTGAACATCTCGCGGCCGAGGAACGGCCAGGCCTCGCCCATCGGCAGGCTGTCCAGCACCTTGCGGTTGGCCGCGCGGCGCAGGCGCCGCTCCATGGAGTCGCCGGGCCAGTCGCGGATGCAACCATAGACGATGGATTCGGACTGCAAGACGGTGAGACTCCCTCTGGACGACGCTGCCTTCTAGCACAGGCGCTGGCGCCACGGAAGCGCCGGGCGGCAATGTTGCGTGGCCTGGCCCGGAAAAGCGAAAGCCCCGCGATGGAGGCGGGGCTTTCACTGGGGTCCAACTTACATCGGCAGGCAGGCCGGTGAAGCAAAACTACGCTTTTGCACCGCCCTGGGCAAGCGCTGTTTTCGCTTGCACCGAAGCGGTGCAGAGACTCAGGCCAGGCTGCGCTGCTTGGCCTTCATCTTCTGCGCCATGCGCGTCATCTCGTCGTAGATCGCCTGCGGGTTCTGCTGCTTGACCTGCCAGGCCAGGCGGCCCTGCTCGTGGGGCAGGATCATGAAGCTGCCGCGCTCGACTTCCTGGTGGATGTAGTCGGCGATGTCGGCGGCGCTGATCGGCGAGCCTTCCAGCAGCTTGCCCACCTGGTTCTTCATGTCCGGGCTGGGGCCGCGGAAGGAATCCAGCAGGTTGGTCTGGAAGAACGACGGGCAGACCACGTGGACCTTCACGTCCACCAGGCTCAGCTCGGCCAGCAGGCTTTCCGACAGGGCCACCACGCCGGCCTTGGCCACGTTGTAGTTGCTCATCGCCGGGCCCTGCATCAGCGCGGCCATGGAGGCGATATTGACGATGCGCCCCTTGCTGCGCTCCAGCAGCGGCAGGAAGGCCTTGCAGCCCTTGACCACGCCCATCAGGTTGATGGAGATCTGCCAGTCCCAGTCCTCTAGCGACAGCTCCTCGAAGAAGCCGCCGGAGGCCACGCCGGCATTGTTGACGATGACGTCGATGCCGCCGAGCTTCTCCTCGCAGGCCTGGGCCAGCGCCGTCAGCTGGCTGTAGTCGCGCACGTCGCAGCGCTGGGTGAAGCCGTCGCCGCCGGCCTCGCGCACCAGGCGCAGGGTTTCGGCCAGGCCGTCGTCGTTGATGTCGGCCAGGGCCAGGCGCCAGCCTTCGCGGGCCCAGCGCAGGGCGATTTCGCGGCCCAGGCCGGAACCGGCGCCGGTGATCATCATGCGGTTTTGCATAGGGGGTTGCCTTGTCTTGTCCGGGGAATTGTCCGGCAGTGTAGCCAAGGCCCCGCCCGCGCTGCGCTTTAATCAGGCTGCTGAATGGCGCCGGCAAACCGGCGCCACAGCCAGGTAAGGCGCGGCCTTCAGAACAATGGAAGCAGCAGACAGGAAAGCTTCCCGAGAACCAGTGCGACGCCCGCGAAGATCAGCACGAAGGCCGCGCAATTGACCTTCTCGCGACGCAGGCCGGCGAACGAATGCACGCGGTAGCGCAACAGGAAGAAGCCCAGCGCCAGCAGCAGGGCCGGGGCGAAATAGACGAACTGCCAGTAGCGTTGCGGATCGCTCTCCCGCGCCAGCCAGTCCGCCGCCGGCAGCGCCACCAGGCCACTGAGCAACTGGCCGAGCAGCCACAGGCTGCCCAGGGCGACCAGTACGACTCCGAGCATTCCCTTTCCCCCGTCCTGCAAAAGGCCATCATGGTAGGGCGTGGGCGGACGGCGGGCTGTGTCCTGGATCACTTTGCGCACCTTGCGCCGGCGGCGAACCGCAAAGGGTTCACGCTATACGTAGCCCAGCAGGAGCATGACCAGCAGCACCACCAGGACCACGCCGAGGATCCCCGAGGGCCCGTAGCCCCAGCTGCGCGAATAGGGATACACCGGCAGGCCGCCGATGAGCAGAAGGATGAGGATGACCAGCAGAATGGTTCCCATGGTGCGCCTCCCGTAGGCAGTCGGACGGCACGCCGGCAATGCCGGCCCGCGTCCGCGGAACGGGCAGCGCACGGGCTGCCCACCTGCTATTGGGACTGGCGCCGCAACGCCGGGATTCAGTTTTTCTGCGCCGCGGGCTCAGTGCTGCAGGTCGGGCAGCGAGCCCTTGCGCAGGCGCAGGAACATCAGCGCCACGCTGCGCGCATCGCCCAGCGCGGTGTGGCGGCCTTCCACGGGAATGCCGAGGGTGCGCGCCAGGGTGTCGAAGCGCAGGTCCAGGTGCAGGTCCGGGTAGCGCCGCGCCATCTTGCGCTGGTACAGCGCGGAGACCTCGATGCGCGGATTGCCCAGGGCCTCGCCCAGGCGCTCGCGCAGGTGGCGGCGCAGCACGGCGACGTCGAACGACAGGTAGTAGCCCAGCAGCGGGCGGTCGCCGATGAAGGCCAGCGTCCGGCGCAGCGCCTCGTCCAGCGGCAACTGGCCTTCGAGGTCGGCGCGGCGCAGCTTGTGGATGCGGATCGACTCGCCGTCGAGGCTGGCCGGCGGCTCCACCAGCAGCTCCAGGCGCTCGCCGAGCACCAGCTTGCCGCGGCGGATGAGCACCGCGCCTATGCTGAGGATGTCCGCCTTGCGCGGGTCGAGGCTGGTGGTCTCCAGGTCCAGGGAGACGATCTCCTCGGCCTCCTCCGGGGCGTGCAGGCACCAGTACAGCCGGCGGCGCCAGCCGGACCAGTGATGGTCGGGAATCTTCACCAGGGCGTTCATCGGCTCTCCAGGTGGAACTGCCGTTCCAGGCTCTGCTTGAACTTCTTCACCGCATGCAGCCCGAAGCGCAGCATGTCGCGCTCGTGGCGACTCAGGCGGGCGACGTCCAGGCCCTGCTGGCGGCCATCGCGCTCGCCGGCCAGTTGCTGGACCAGGCGCAGCTGCAGGAACAGCTCGAAGGCTTCGGCGAGGTTCTCCGCCAGGCCCTCGTCGAGCACGCCGCGCGCCTTCAGCGCCTCCAGCCGGGCCAGGCTGCCGCGCGCCTCCAGGCCCTCGCGCAGGGCCAGCACGCGGCAGCCGTGGACGATGGGGAAGATGCCGCCGCGCTTGATGTCCAGGTGTTCTTCGCGGGTCTTCAGCTGGCCGAGGAAGGTCAGCGGGGTGTCGAACTGCAGGGCCGCCACGGCGATGTCCGCCAGCCAGCGCTCGCCGTCCGCGGCGAAGCCCAGCAGGCCCTGGCGCAGGCCGTCGAACAGCTGACGGTTGCCGGCCACCGGCCAGGCGTCGGCGAGGATCGACAGGCGCAGCAGTTGTTCCGGGCGCCCTTCCAGGGCCGTGGCGTTCAGCTCGCGCTGCCAGGCGGCCAGTGGCTTGCACCACTGCGCGTGGCTGGCCATGACGCCGCCGGGGCACGGCGGGTAGCCGCAGGCCAGCAGTGCTTCGCTGAAGCGCTGCATCAGCGCCAAGGCCTGCTCCTGGGGGAAGTCGTCGGCGAGGATCAGGGCGTTGTCCTGGTCGGTCTTGAGCAGTTGCTCGCCGCGGCCTTCGCTGCCCATCACCACCAGGCAGCAGCGGCTGCGCAGCGGCGCCGGTATCAAGAGTTCGAAGAGGCGTTCGAGCAATTGCTCGTTGAGCGCGCCGACCAGCTGCATGATGAAGCGCAGGCGGATGCCGTTGCCGGCCAGGGTGGCGATCAGGGTGTGCAGCGTCTCGGCGGCGCCGCGCAGTTCCTCCTCGGTCTCGGCGCGGGCGATGCGCAGCGCCAGGACGTGGGAATGGGTGGAGAACAGGCTGAGCACCTGGGTCAGGTGCAGCAGGCCGACCACTTCGCCCTCCTCGTGCACCGCGACGCGCTCGATGCGCAGGCGCGTCATGAGGATCATGGCGTCGAACAGGAAGTCGCCCAGCTCGATGCTGGCCAGCGGGCCGTGGGCGAGCGGGCCGATGGCCTCGTCCTCGGCGCGGCCGTCGCGGAAGTGCGCGCGCATCAGGTCGGTGCGGGTGACGATGCCCAGCTCGCCGCCGCTACGCACCAGCAGGGCATCGGCGCCATGGCTGAGCTGCAGGCGCGCGGCGTCGCCCAGGGGCAACCCGGCGTCCACTTCGATGGCCGGCAGCAGGTGCTCGCGGGCGATGCGGGTGAGGATGAATTCGGCCAGGTTCTGCCCGTCGCGCCGCGCCAATTGGCGCTTGGCCGCAAGGTCGGCCTGGAAGAAGCGGGCGAAGCCGGGGTTGTCGCCGCACAGCTGGTGGAAGGTGCTGGCCGGCAGTTCGTAGAGGATGCTCTCCTCCACCGCGCGGTAGGCGTGCTTGCTGCTGCCGGAGAACAGCCCGCGGATGTCGAACAGGTCGTCGCCGGCGTACTGGGCGAACAAACGGCCGTCCTCGCCGCGTTCCTCCACCACGCCCTTGAGCACGATGAACAGGCAGGGTACCGCCGCGCCGGCTTCGAGCACGGTCTCGCCACTGGTGTAGTAGGCGACGCTCAGGGCCTCGGCGAAGGCCTGGCGCTCGCCCGCGCGCAACTGGTCGAACGGCGGCGCGGAGAAGTTGAAGCTCTCGGGCATCGCGAGCCCCTTGTGGCAGTGCGTAAAAGGCGAAGCCGGAGGCGAGCCTCCGGCTTCGTCGGGTCAGCCGCGAGGCATCAGTGGGCTACTGCGCCACTGGCGCCCAGGCCGGTCTGCGAGCGGATGAACTGCGGGAAGAAGCGTGCGCGCTCCTCGTCCGCCGCCGCCGACTTGTCGGTGATGGAGAAGAACCAGATGCCGATGAAGGCCACGGCCATGGAGAACAGCGCCGGGTATTCGAACGGGTAGATGGCTTTCTCGTGGCCGAGGATCTGCACCCAGATGGTCGGGCCGAGGATCATCAGCACCACCGCGGTGATCAGGCCCAGCCAGCCGCCGATCATGGCGCCGCGGGTGGTCAGCTTCTTCCAGTACATCGAGAGCAGCAGCACCGGGAAGTTGCAGCTGGCGGCGATGGAGAAGGCCAGGCCGACCATGAAGGCGATGTTCTGCTTCTCGAACAGGATGCCGAGGACGATCGCGACCACGCCCAGGGCGACGGTGGTGATCTTCGACACGCGCAGCTCGTCCTTCTCGTTGGCCTTGCCGCCCTTGATCACGCTGGCGTACAGGTCATGGGACACCGCCGAGGCACCGGCCAGGGTCAGGCCGGCGACCACCGCGAGGATGGTGGCGAAGGCCACCGCGGAGATGAAGCCGAGGAACAGGCTGCCGCCCACGGCGTCGGCCAGGTGCACGGCGGCCATGTTGTTGCCGCCGATCAGGGCGCCGGCGGCGTCCTTGAAGGCCGGGTTGGTGCTCACCAGCACGATGGCGCCGAAGCCGATGATGAAGGTCAGGATGTAGAAGTAGCCGATGAAGCCGGTGGCGAAGAACACCGACTTACGGGCTTCCTTGGCGTCACTGACGGTGAAGAAGCGCATCAGGATGTGCGGCAGGCCGGCGGTGCCGAACATCAGCGCGAAGCCCAGGGAGAAGGCCGAGATCGGGTCCTTCACCAGGCCGCCGGGGCTCATGATGGCCTCGCCTTTGGGGTGCACCTTGATGGCTTCGGAGAACAGCGCGCTGATGTCGAAGTTGACGTGCTTGAGCACCATGATCGCCATGAAGGAGGCGCCGCACAGCAGCAGCACGGCCTTGATGATCTGTACCCAGGTGGTGGCCAGCATGCCGCCGAACAGCACGTAGAGCACCATCAGGATGCCGACCATGACCACGGCGACGTGGTAGTTCAGGCCGAACAGCAGTTCGATCAGCTTGCCGGCGCCGACCATCTGCGCGATCAGGTAGAAGGCCACCACCACCAGCGAGCCGCAGGCGGACAGGGTGCGGATGTCCTTCTGCTTGAGGCGGTAGGAGGCCACGTCGGCGAAGGTGTACTTGCCGAGGTTGCGCAGGCGCTCGGCGATCAGGAAGAGAATGATCGGCCAGCCCACGAGGAAGCCGATGGAGTAGATCAGGCCGTCGTAGCCGGAGGTGAACACCAGCGCGGAAATCCCCAGGAAGGACGCGGCGGACATGTAGTCGCCGGCGATCGCCAGGCCGTTCTGGAAGCCGGTGATGCTGCCGCCTGCGGTGTAGAAGTCGGCGGCCGACTTGCTGCGCTTGGAGGCCCAGTAGGTGATGCACAGGGTGAAGCCGACGAAGGCGACGAACATGACGATCGCCGAGACGTTGATCGGCTGGCGTTGCACATCGCCGGTCAGGGCGTCGGCCCAGAGGGCGGGGGCGAAGGCGGCCAGGCCGAGGGCCGCGAACAGGCGGGCGATCATTGCTGGACCTCCTTGAGGACTTCCTGGTTCAGGCGGTCGAACTCGCCATTGGCGCGGCGCACGTAGATGCCGGTGAGGACGAAGGCGGACAGAATCAGCCCGACGCCCAGGGGAATGCCCCAGGTCACCGAGGAATCGGGGCTCACCTTGGTGCCCAGCACTTGCGGTTCGAATGCGATCAGCAGGATGAAGGCCACGTACAGGCCCAGCATGATCAGTGAGAGCAGCCAGGCGAATCGCTCGCGTTTGGCCACCAGTTCCTTGAAGCGCGGATTGGTATCAATCCGCTGGTAGATGCTGTCGTTCATTTTGTTCTTGTCCTCACAGCGGGGGATGACGCGGATGTCGTCGATCCCCACTTTAGGACTCTGGTGCAAGGCCTCCAGACGACTTTAGTCGTAGCGGGCTGGGAGGTGCTGGCTAGAGCCTTCGGCGCAGAAATGGCGGAGGTACCTGTAGGAGCGAGCTTGCTCGCGAATGGGGTTTGCCGGGAGTTATGGTGCTGGGTTCAAGGGCGCCCTCACCCCAGCCCTCTCCCAGAGGGAGAGGGGGCCGTTCGGAGTGGCTTGCCAGTCCGGCACCCTCCTCCACTCCCGTCATTTGCCGACCGCGCCAGGATGATTTTCGTAGGATGGGTTGAGCCTTGGCGGCCACGCCGTGGGGCTCTTCGTAGGAGCCGCTCCTACGCCGCCCACCCGCACCATTCCCATGTAGGAGCGCGCCCTGCGCGCGAAATCGCGGGCAGGGCCCGCTCCTACAGCTCCAGGAAGGCCGGGCGTAGGAGCGGACCTTGTCCGCGATTGGATTCGCCGGCCACGCCAGGCGCCCCGGTGGCACGAACAGCCCCCAACAAACAAAAAAGCCGCTTCCCCCAAAAGGGAAGCGGCTCTCCTCACAACCTCCACCGACCCGGCAGCAACCTACCGCCAGGCCAGGCAAAGCCTTACTGCGTCCACTCCTTCACCCGGTCCGGATGGCTGGCCACCCACTGCTTGGCCGCCTCCTCGGGCTTGGCGCCGTCCTGGATGGCGAGCATCACCTGGCCGATCTCCGCGCCGTCCTTCCACTGCAGCTTCTTCAGCAGCGCCCAGACTTCCGGGGCCTTCTTCTCCAGCGCCGGGTTGGCCACGCTGTCGACGTGCTCTTCCTCGCCGTAGACCTTCTTCGGGTCATCGAGGAACTTCAGCTTCCACTTGGCGAACATCCAGTGCGGAATCCAGCCGGTCA
The DNA here is from genome assembly GCF_022760135.1 of Pseudomonas sp. M1. NCBI lineage: Bacteria > Pseudomonadati > Pseudomonadota > Gammaproteobacteria > Pseudomonadales > Pseudomonadaceae > Pseudomonas > Pseudomonas sp. M1. The sequence continues at coordinate 1,847,871 of NZ_CP094343.1, read as the reverse complement.
CCGCCACCGCCTTCTTGTCGTTCTCGGCGCGGGTCAGCTCGGCGATCATGCCGCTGCCGGAGCTGGCCACCAGCTTGTAGTCCAGGCCGTAGTCCTTGATCGCCTGGTCGGTCTTGAGCATCACCCCGGCGCCGGCGTCGATGCCGACGATGCGGCCGCCGAAGTCGTCCTTCATCGCCTTGAGGTCTTCGATGCTGTTGGCCTTGACGTACTCCGGCACGATCAGGCCGATCTTCGCCCCGGGGTAGTTGACGCCCAGGTCGACCACCTGGTCCTTCATCTTCGCGTAGTAGGCGCCGTGGGTCACCGGCAGCCATGCCGAGAGCATGGCGTCGAGCTTGCCGCGGGCCACGCCCTGCCACATGATCCCGGCCGCCACCGGCATCAGCTTGACCGGGTAGCCGAGCTTCTCGCGGATCACCTCGGCGGCCACGTGGGTGGTCGCCACGCTGTCCGACCAGCCATCCACGTAGCCGATGGTGATCTCCGGCTTGGCCGCCGCACCGGCCAGGCCCGCTGCCGCCGACAGCACGAGCCCCGCACCCAGGCCCATCAGTCGTCGCATCATTCGCATAAGAGTCTCCCCTTGTTCTAGGTTCACCGGAACGAGCGCTCCGGGACGGTCTTGGCCGCCCCTCCATCATCTGCGCGAGGGGCTGGCGGGCTGCTCCGAGAACGACGCGCAACCTGCCGGTACGCGACAACGACTGTCCAATTGCGACAACCACGGAGCATTTACGACATGCTCGTGTCCCCCACTGATGCCAGAGAGCCATCCCACGCTCGTCTGCACAGACGCCGGAGGCGGGGCATTGCTAAGATGCGCGACCTGCTCGAAAGCACCGCGCCCATGCCCATATTCCAGCGCCATCCTTTTTCAGCCTACTGTCTCGGTCTGCTCCTGGCCACCCTTGCCCTCTGCGCCACCTGGTACCTGCAAGGCCGCGCCATCGTCCTGCCCGACGCCGCCGGCCCCACGCACAAGCTGCAGTGCGCCTCCTACAGCCCCTTCGGCAAGGACCAGTCGCCCTTCGACCAGCCCTTCACCCTGCGCCCGGCGCAGATGGACGCCGACCTGGCGCTGCTGGCGACGCGCTTCAGCTGCGTGCGCACCTATTCCATGAGCGGCCTGGAGGGCATTCCCGAGCTGGCCCGCAAGCATGGCCTGAAGCTGATCCTCGGCGCCTGGATCAACGCCATCCCCGCGGACAGCGAACGCGAGGTGCAGAAGCTGATAGCGGCGGCCAACGCCTACCCCGACGTGGTCCAGGCGGTGATCGTCGGCAACGAGACGCTGCTGCGCCAGGAGGTCACCAGCAAGTACCTGGAGGGCCTGCTGACGCGGGTGAAAAGCCAGGTGCGTCAGCCGGTGTCCTACGCCGAGGTCTGGGAATACTGGCTCAAGCACCCGCAGTTGGCCGGCGGCGTCGACTTCATCACCCTGCACCTGCTGCCCTACTGGGACAACCAGCCCAGCGGCATCGACGGCGCCCTGGAACACGTCGCGGACATCCGCCGGCGCTTCGACCAGGCCTTCCCCGGCAAGGCCATCCTGATCGGCGAGACCGGCTGGCCCAGCGAGGGCCGCCAGCGCCAGACCGCCCTGCCCAGCCGCGTCAACGAGGCGCGCTACATCCGCGACTTCGTGCGCCTGGCCGAGGAACACGGCTGGCGCTACAACCTGATCGAGGCCTTCGACCAGCCGTGGAAGCGCCGCATCGAGGGCGCCGTGGGCGGCTACTGGGGCCTGTTCGACGCCGACCGGCAGGACAAGAACGTGCTTGCCGGGCCGGTTTCCAACCAACCGGACTGGCCGCTCTGGCTGGGCCTTTCGCTGGCGCTGTGGGGCGCCGCGCTGCTGCTCGGCGGCCGCCCGGCCCGCGCCCGTGACGCCCTGCTGCAACCGCTGGCCGCCACCCTCGGCGCCGCCTGCGTCGGCCTGTGGGGCGCCCAGGCACTGGTGATCAGCACCTTCCTCGACGAGTGGCTGTGGGCGGCCTACCTGGTGCTGCTCAACCTGCTGGTGCTGGCGCACCTCTCCCTGGCGCTGGGCGCCGGCACCGGCTGGCGCGCGCGCCTGCTGGCCTGGCTGGAGGCCCGCGGCGGCTGGTGGCTGCTGGCCAGCGGCTTCGCCGGCGCAGTGTGGATGCTGGCCCTGGTGTTCGACGCGCGCTACCGCAACTTCCCCAACGCGGCGCTGCTGTTCCCGGCGCTGGTCTACCTCTGCCGGCCAACGACCGCGCCACGCCGCGAGGCCGGCCTGCTGGCGCTGCTGATCGCCGCGGGCATAGTCCCGCAACTCGTGCTGGAAGGGCTGGGCAACCGCCAGGCGTTGATCTGGGCGGGGATCGCCCTGCTGCTCGCCGGCGCCCTGTGGCGCGGCCTGCGCCAGGAAAGGTACGTGACCGCCGCAGCCTCGACCGCCTGACTCAGGCCCGCGCCGGGCGCGGCTGGCGCACCAGGCGCAGCCCGGCCAGCACTACGGCGAACACCGCCATGCTCACGCTGTAGAACACCAGCGCCAGCAGGCCGACGAACAGCGCCAGGACCGCCAGCCACCAGCCGATGCGCCCTGGCAGCAGAAAGGCCGGCACGGACGCCGCCAACGCCGCCTGGCCGAACACCCCGAAATGGATCAGCAGGCCCAGCCCGGAGCGCGCCTGGCACGCCCATAGCGCCGCATCGTCGGCGCACACGTCCACCCAACTGCCGTTTTCCAGCAGGCCGAAGCGCACGCCATAGCAGGCGGCCAGCCAGAGGGCGGCGAGGCAGAGCAGGATCAGCGATGAACGTGAGGGCATGGCGCCACTTCCGCGGGCGAAGGGCGCCCAGCATAACCAGCGCAAGGCCCGATGCAAGAGGCGCAGCCCCCTGGCGTGGGCGGCTGCAGCAGCTGCGCATCCCCCACCGCCGAGGTTGCCAGCGCCGGGCCGGCACGGCATGCTCGGCGGTCCGCTTCAAGGAGATCGCCATGTCCCGCATCCAGTTGCGCCCCGCCCGCCCCGACGACGTCCCGCTGATTCTCGAACTGATCGCCGAGCTGGCCGACTACGAACGCCTATCCCACGAGAACAAGGCCGACGCCGGGCGCATGCATGAGCACCTGTTCGGCCCGCGCCCCTACGCCGAGGTGCTGATCGGCGAGGTGGACGGCGTCGGCGCCGGCTTCGCGCTGTTCTTCCACAACTACTCCACCTGGCTGAGCCAGCCCGGCATCTACCTCGAAGACCTCTACGTGCGCCCCAGCGCCCGTGGCCTGGGCCTGGGCAAGGCGCTGCTGAGCGAACTGGCGCGCCTGGCGGTGGAACGCAAGTGCGGGCGCCTGGAGTGGTCGGTGCTGGACTGGAACGAACCGGCCATCGGCTTCTACCGCAGCCTGGGCGCCGTGCCCCTGGACGAATGGACCGTCTACCGCCTGGCGGGCGATGCCCTCGCCCGCCTCGGCCGGCGCGACTGAACGACCACCCAGGAGGATTCCGGACGCGTCCTACAGCACTTGTAGAACTTGCACTTGTCACAGTGCTCGGTTTCACTGCATTTCGCGTCCTACTGAAAGGAATCCACCGCATGCCTCTGCTTACGCGCGTGGCTGCCCTGCTCGGCAGCCTCGTCATGGGCTTCGCAGGTCCGGCGCTCGCCAGGGATGTCGACCCAGCCAGTTACGGCTACCCCCTGGGCAACCCCTTCGAAGCGACCATCGCCACCACCCCGGCGGAGCTGCGCCCGCAGTTGCCGGACGATGCCGACATCGACCAGCACGACTACGCCCTCAAGCTGCGTCCGGAGCGCGAGTTCCAGCTGCCGGACAACTTCTGGCCGGTGAAGAAGCTGCACTACCGCCTGGCCCGCCAGGACCACCCCGCGCCGCTGGTGTTCGTCATCGCCGGCACCGGCGCCAGCTACCTCAGCAGCACCCCGGAGTACCTCAAGCGCCTGTTCTACGGCGCCGGCTACCACGTGGTGCAGATTTCCTCGCCGACCAGTTGGGACTTCATGGCCGGCGCCTCGATGCGCGCCACCCCCGGCTACAGCCCCGACGACGCCGACGACCTGTACCGGGTGATGCAGGCGGTGCGCGCCCAGCACCCGAGCCTGCCGGTGACCGACTACTACCTCACCGGCTACAGCCTGGGCGCGCTGCACGCGGCCTTCGTCAGCCACCTCGACGAAACCCGCCGCAGCTTCAACTTCAAGCGCGTGCTGCTGCTCAACCCGCCGGTGAACCTCTACACCTCGGTGAGCAACCTCGACCGGCTGGTGCAGACCCAGGTCAAAGGCATCACCGACTCCAGGACCTACTACCAGCTGGTGCTCGGCAAGCTGACGCGCTACTTCCAGCAGAAGGGCTACATCGACCTCAACGATGCCTTCCTCTACGACTTCCAGCACTCCAGGCAGCACCTGACCAACGAAGAGATGGCCATGCTGATCGGCACGAGCTTCCGCTTCTCCTCCGCCGACATCGCCTTCACCTCGGACCTGATCAACCAGCGCGGGCTGGTCACCCCGCCGCACTACCCGATCAACGAGGGCACCAGCCTGGAACCCTTCTTCAAGCGCGCGCTGCAATGCGACTTCGACTGCTACATGGTCGAGCAGCTGATCCCCATGTGGCGCAAGCGCCATGGCGGCGGCAGCCTGCCGCAGCTGATCCAGCAGACCAGCCTGTACGCCCTGCAGCAGTACCTGCACGACAGCCCGAAGATCGCCGTGATGCACAACGCCGACGACGTCATCCTCGGCCCCGGCGACATCGGCTTCCTGCGCCGCACCTTCGGCAACCGGCTGACGCTGTACCCGCTGGGCGGCCATTGCGGCAACCTCAACTACCGGGTCAACGCCCAGGACATGCTGGACTTCTTCCGCGGCCAGGACGCCACCCTGCAGGCCGCCGCCGACACAGGAAAGCGCTAGATGACCCGCCGATCCCCCTGGCTGCTGGCCCTGCTGCTGGGCAGCGCGCTGGCCCACGCCGACAACGCCTCCGACCTCGGCCCGGCACCCGCCGTGCCGCCCTCGGCCGCCAGGCAGGTGCAACTGACGCCCGACGCGGACGGCTTCAAGCACCCGCTGGACGCGCTCAAGTTCAACCCCGGCCTGGACCAGCGCGAGTTCGAACGCGCCACCCTCAGCGCGCTCAACGTCTACGACCCCTGGGAGTCGTGGAACCGCCGCGTCTACCACTTCAACTACCGCTTCGACGAGTGGGTGTTCCTGCCCGTGGTGCACGGCTACGAGTACGTCACCCCACGCTTCGTGCGCAGCGGCGTGAGCAACTTCTTCAGCAACATCGCCGAGGTGCCAAGCCTGCTCAACAGCCTGCTGCAGTTCAAGGGCAAGCGGGCCATGAACACCACCGCGCGGCTGCTGTTCAACACCACCTTCGGCGTACTCGGCCTGTGGGACCCGGCCACCCGCATGGGCCTGCCGCGGCAACCCGAGGACTTCGGCCAGACCCTCGGCTTCTACGGCGTGCCCGCCGGCCCCTACCTGATGCTGCCGATCCTCGGCCCGTCCAACCTGCGCGACACCGGCGGGCTGGTCACCGACTTCGTCGCCGGCCAGCAGGTGGACTACCTGGGCGTGGCCAGCGCCAGCGGCGACTACTGGGAAATCCCCACCCTGGAGGTCATCGACCGGCGCTACAGCAACAGCTTCCGCTACGGGCAGATGAACACGCCCTTCGAGTACGAGAAGCTGCGCTACTTCTATACCGAGGCGCGCAAGCTGCAGATCGGCGAATGAGTGGGCCGGGCCGAATATCGACAAATTCGATATTCGGCCCGCAAAACTCGCAACCATTCATTCAATCGGCGGGACTACCATGGCCTCCATGCCTGAACGAGGAGGTCCACCATGACCCAGTTGCGCAACCTGATCGACCTGCACATCGGCCGCCCCGCCTCCGACGGCGCCGGCGTGCGCCTGACCCGCGTGATCGGCGGCCCGGGCATCGAACGCTTCGATCCCTTCCTGATGCTCGACCAGTTCGACACCCAGAACCCCGACGACTATATCGGCGGCTTCCCCGACCACCCGCACCGCGGCTTCGAGACAGTGACCTACATGCTCGAAGGGCGCATGCGCCACCGCGACCACCTGGGCAACGAGGGCCTGCTCAAGCCCGGCGGCGTGCAGTGGATGACCGCCGCCCACGGCATCATCCACAGCGAGATGCCCGAGCAGGAGCACGGCGCCATGCGCGGCTTCCAGCTGTGGCTGAACCTGCCCGGCAAGAGCAAGCTCGGCCCGGCCGGCTACCGCGACATCGAGCCGGAAGACGTACCGCGCACCACCACCGCCAACGGCGTGGAAGTGACGGTGATCGCCGGGCGCTTCGACGACGGCCAGGCGCAACTCGACGGCGCCGTGCAGCGCCCGGACACCGAACCGCACTACTACGACCTGAAGCTGCCGGCCGGCGCCGACATCGGCCTCAACCTGCCGGGCAGCCACCGCACGCTGCTGTACGTCTACGAAGGCAGCCTGCAGGTGCAGGCCGAGCGCGGCGGCGAGGTCGGCACCAACCGCCTGGCGCGCCTGGGCGAAGGCGACGCGGTGAAGCTGCACAGCGACCAGGGCGCGCGCGTCCTGCTGCTGGCCGGCAAGCCACTGAACGAGCCGATCGTGCAATACGGGCCCTTCGTGATGAACACCCGCGAGGAAATCGAACAGGCCCTGCGCGATTACCGGGACGGCGTGCTGGCGGTCTGAGCCGCCGGCGTCGCGGCCCTGCCCGCGAAATCGCGCGCAGGGCGCGCCCACATGGATACGGCGAGGGTGAGGCAGCGTAGGAGCGGATCTTATCCGCGAATCGCGCCGGAACCTCCGGCTATCGCGGACAAGGTCCGCTCCTACGCTGCCCCACCCTACAGACAATGCTCCTCCAGCCCAAGAAAGCGCACCAGCTCCGCGCGCTTGTCCATGGCGTCCTTGTAGCCCAGGCGGATCAACTCGTGGCAATAGCCGCGCTCGAACAGCAGGTAGCTCAGCACCCCCGCCCCGCTCGCCCGCGTCGCGCCCGGGCCGCGCAGGAACAGGCGGACCGCCCAGGGCAGTTCCTTGCGGTGCTTGGCCGCGATCTCGTCCAGCGGCCGCGACGGCGACACCAGCAGCACTTCCACCTCGCGCAGTCCCGCTTCGTGGCAGCGGCGCTCCTGGGGCACCAGCGAGCCCAGGTAATTGACGCGCTGCAGCACCTCGATATCGCCTTCGAGGCTATCGATGAACGTGCTGTTGAGCAGGTGGATGCCCATCTGCGCCAGGCTCGGCGGCCGCCCGCTGGCGTGGCCGCTGGCGCCCTCGTCGGGCCCGTTGTTCGTCGGGTTCCCGCTGACGCCGATCACCAGCACGCGGTTGGCGCCCAGGTGCAGCGCCGGGCTGATCGGCGCCTGCTGGCGCACCGCGCCGTCGCCGTAGTACTCGCGCTTGATGCGCACCGGGGCGAACAGCAGCGGGATCGCCGAGCTGGCCAGCAGGTGCTCCAGGCACAGCCGCGTCGGCACGCCGATGCGCCGGTGGCGCAGCCAGGGCTCGATGGTGGCGCGGCCCTGGTAGAAGGTCACCGCCTGCCCGGAGTCGTAGCCGAAGGCGGTCACCGCCACCGCGCGCAGCTTGCGTTGCTGCAGGGCGGCGCTGATGCCGGAAAAGTCCATCTCGCGGGCCAGCAGGTGGCGCAGCGGCGTGCTGTCGAGCAGCGCCACCGGCCGCCGCCGGCCCAGGCCCAGCAGGCTGTGGCCGAGGAAGCGCAGGGCCTGGCCGAGCACCCCGGTGAAATCGGCGCGGTACACCTGGCCGGTGTGGAAGCCCTTCCACACCCGCGTCAGGCTGTGGATGGCCTCGCGGAAGGACAGCGCGCCGCAGGCCAGGCCCACCGCGTTGATGGCGCCGGCCGAGGTGCCGACGATGACCGGGAAGGGATTGGCCGCGCCCTCCGGCAGCAGCTCGGCGATGGCCGCCAGCACGCCCACCTGGTAGGCGGCGCGGGCGCCGCCGCCGGAGAGGATGAGGCCGGTGACGGCCTGGGGGGATTGGGGAACGGCAGATTCAGTCACGACCGGAGTCCTGGATGCGTCCTGCATTTGAGTATGCAGCGCCGCTCGCCGCGGTAAAGCCGGCCGCCGCGCTCAGCGCTTGTCGTAGAGCTTCGGCGCGCCTTCCGGGCGGCTCTTGAAACGGCGGTGGGCCCAGAGGTACTGCTCGGGCTGCTGGCGGATCTCGGCTTCCACCCACTGGTTGATGCGCAGGCAGTCGGCCTCCTCGCTCTCGCCGGGGAAGTCCTGCAGCGGCGGGTGCACCACCAGGCGGTAGCCGGAACCGTCGGCCAGGCGCGTCTGGGTGAAGGGCATGACCTGCGCGCGGCCCAGGCGGGCGAACTTGGTGGTGGCGGTGACGGTGGCGGCCTGGATGCCGAACAGCGGCACGAACAGGCTCTGCTTGGCGCCGTAGTCCTGGTCCGGGGCGTACCAGATGGCGCGCCCGGCGCGCAGCACCTTGAGCATGGCGCGCACGTCCTCGCGCTCGATGGCGCTGGCGTCCAGGTTGTGCCGCTCGCGGCCGCGGCGCTGCACGTAGTCGAACACCGGGTTGTCGTGCTCGCGGTACATGCCGTCGATGGTCTGCACCTGGCCGAGCAGCGCCGCGCCTATCTCCAGGGTGGTGAAGTGCATGGCCATGAGGATCACGCCCTTGCCTTCGGCCTGGGCCTGGCGCAGGTGCTCCAGGCCTTCTATATGGGCGAGCTTCGCCAGGCGCGCCCGGGGCCACCACCAGCTCATGGCCATCTCGAAGAAGGCGATGCCGGTGGAGGCGAAGTTGGCCTTGAGCAGCCGGGTGCGCTCGGCGGCGGACAGCTCGGGGAAGCACAGCTCCAGGTTGCGCGCGGCGATCGCCCGGCGGCTGCCGACCACGCGGTACATCAGCGCGCCCAGGCCGCGCCCCAGCGCCAGCAGCGCCGGATAGGGCAGCTGCACTACCAGCCACAGCGCGCCCAGGCCCAGCCACAGCGGCCAGTAGCGCGGATGGAGGAAGGCGGGACGAAAGCTGGGACGATCCATGGAGGGTTCCGAAATGACGGGCAAAGGCGGCATTCTACCGCGAGCGCCGCCTTTGCGCCGCCGCCCCGGTGCCACTATCGCACCTGGCCCCGCGCCAGGCTTGCGGCTGCCGGGAGGGTTCGCTATAAGTCGAGGCCATTTAGCGATGCAGTGCGACCATGAGCCAAGCCGACCTCCTCGACCAAGATCCCGTTTTCCAGCTCAAGGGCAGCATGCTCGCCGTCACCGTGCTGGAACTGGCGCACAACGACCTGTCGCGCCTGGACCGTCAGCTCGCCGACAAGGTCGCCCAGGCTCCCAACTTCTTCCGCGACACCCCGCTGGTGCTGGCCCTGGACAAGTTGCCCGACGGCGAGGGCCAGCTCGACCTGCAGGGCGTGCTGGACATCTGCCGCCGCCACGGCCTGCGCACCCTGGCCATCCGCGCCAACCGCGAGGAAGACCTGCGCCTGGCGACCATGCTGGACATCCCGGTGCTGCCGCCCTCCGGCTCCCGCGACCGCCCGCTGGAACCCCGGGACGCCGCGGCGGCCCCGGCGAACGAAGGCATAGTGCGCCGCCCGCGCAGCGAGAAGCTGGCCGAACCGGTGGTCGAAAAAGCCATCGACAAGGCCAACGGCAAGACGGCGGACAAGGCGCCTGAAAAAGCCCCTGAAAAGACCTCTGAAAAGGCCGCCGAACCCGCCGCCCCGGCCGTCCGTCCGACTAAACTGGTGACCACCCCGGTACGCGGCGGCGTGCAGATCTACGCCGCCGGCGGCGACCTCATCGTGCTCGCCCCCGTGAGCCCCGGTGCGGAACTTCTGGCCGACGGCAACATCCACGTATACGGTCCGATGCGCGGTCGTGCCCTGGCCGGCGTCAAGGGCGACACCAGCGCGCGAATCTTCTGTCAGCAACTGGGCGCCGAACTGGTCTCGATCGCCGGGAATTACAAGGTGGCAGAAGACCTTAGGCGCAGTCCGCAATGGGGGCAGGCGGTACACGTCAGCCTGTCGGGAGACGTGTTGAACATCACCCGCCTTTAACGGATACTGCCGCGAATTTCAGGGACCAGAACTCTTCGTTTTTTCTTTGGGGTGAATCACCTTGGCCAAGATCCTCGTAGTCACATCCGGTAAGGGTGGCGTCGGTAAAACCACCACCAGCGCCGCCATCGGCACCGGCCTGGCCCTGCGCGGCCACAAGACCGTCATCGTCGACTTCGACGTGGGCCTGCGTAACCTCGACCTGATCATGGGCTGCGAACGCCGCGTGGTTTATGACTTCGTCAACGTCATCAACGGCGAAGCCACGCTGACCCAGGCCCTGATCAAGGACAAGCGCCTCGAGAACCTGTTCGTCCTGGCCGCCAGCCAGACCCGTGACAAGGACGCCCTGACCCAGGAAGGCGTCGGCAAGGTCATGGAAGAACTCAAGCAGAACTTCGAATACATCATCTGCGACTCCCCGGCCGGCATCGAGAAGGGTGCCCACCTGGCCATGTACTTCGCCGACGAGGCGATAGTCGTGACCAACCCGGAAGTCTCCTCGGTGCGCGACTCCGACCGCATGCTCGGCCTGCTGGCCAGCAAGTCGGCGCGTTCCGAGAAGGGCGAGGAGCCGATCAAGGAACACCTGCTGCTGACCCGCTACAACCCCGAGCGCGTCACCAAGGGCGAGATGCTCGGCGTGGAAGACGTCGAGGAAATCCTGGCGATCCGCCTGCTGGGCGTGATCCCCGAGTCGCAGGCCGTGCTCAAGGCCTCGAACCAGGGCGTGCCGGTCATCCTCGACGAGCAGAGCGACGCCGGCCAGGCCTACAGCGACGCGGTCGACCGCCTGCTGGGCAAAGAGATGCCACATCGGTTCCTCGATGTGCAGAAGAAAGGATTCCTGCAACGACTGTTCGGAGGACGTGAATGAGCCTTTTAGACTTCTTTCGCAGCCGGAAAGCGCCGAACAGCGCGTCCATCGCGAAGGAAAGACTCCAGATCATAGTCGCCCACGAGCGCGGCAACCGTTCGCAACCGGACTACCTCCCGCAGCTGCAGAAAGACCTGCTGGAAGTGATCCGCAAATACGTGCCGATCGACCAGGAACAGGTCCAGGTGGAACTGGCCAACCAGGGCAGTTGCTCGATCCTGGAACTCAACATCACTCTGCCGGAACGTTGATCGTTCCCGGAGTGAACTGCGGCGGCCTCGGCCGCCGCAGTCATTTCTAGCCGCTGTCGAGGCCCCATGCCGCTGTCGAACATCCAGATCGTCCACCAGGACGCCGCCCTGCTGGTGGTGAACAAGCCCACCCTGCTGCTCTCGGTGCCCGGCCGCGCCGAGGACAACAAGGACTGCCTGGTCACTCGCCTACAGGAAAACGGCTACCCGGAGGCACGCATCGTCCACCGCCTGGACTGGGAAACCTCCGGCCTGATGGTGCTGGCCCGCGACCCCGACAGCCACCGCGAGCTGTCCCGGCAGTTCCACGACCGCGAGACCGAAAAGGCCTACACCGCCCTGTGCTGGGGCGAACCGGAGCTGGACAGCGGGCGCATCGAACTGCCGCTGCGCTACGACCCGGAGAACAAGCCGCGACACATCGTCGACCACGAGCACGGCCGCCACGCCCTGACCTTCTGGCGCGTGGTGGAACGCTGCGGCCAGTACGCAAGAGTCGAGCTGACGCCGATCACCGGCCGCTCGCACCAGCTACGCGTACACATGCTGTCCATCGGCCACCCGCTGCTCGGCGACCGCCTCTACGCCGAAGGCGAAGCCCTGACCCTGCGCGACCGCCTGTGCCTGCACGCCAGCCTGCTGTGCCTGACCCACCCGCAGACCGGCGAGCGCCTGCGCTTCGAGTCGCCGGCGCCGTTCTGAGCGGGAACCCGCCTTATCCAGTAGTTGGATGGACCTTGTCCGCGATAGCCGGACGTCCCGGCACGATTCGCGGATGAGATCCGCTCCTACGCCGCCCCACCTGCACCATCCCCCTGTAGGAGCGCGCCCTGCGCGCGAAATCGCGGGCAGGGCCCGCTACAGGTCGCCGGGGGCACGGTGTTCCTCCCCCGTAGGACCTTGTCCGCGATAGCCGAACATCCCGGCGCGTTTCGCGGATGAGATCCGCTTCTACGCCACCGGCACACAAGGCCTCGTAGGATGGTGTTGAGCGAAGCGATACCCATCGCCATGGTCCGATGGGTATCGCAGGCTCAACCCATCCTACGAAAAGCGCCCCGGTGCGCTGGGCAAGACAGTTGCTCCTACGCCGCCCCACCCGCACCATTCCCCTGTAGGAGCGCGCCCTGCGCGCGAATCGCGGACGGAGTCCGCGATGAATCCCCGCCGGCATAGCCACAACCCCGCCGCCCCCGCCATTTGCGATAAACTTCCGCCCATCGTTGTCCGGAGTTTCCCATGCGTGCAGATCTCAACCAGGGCCTGATCGATTTCCTCGCGGCCTCGCCGACGCCGTTCCACGCCACCGCCAGCCTCGCCCGGCGCCTCGAGGAGGCCGGTTACCAGCGCCTCGACGAGCGCGACGCCTGGCGCACCGAGGCCGGCGGGCGCTACTACGTGACGCGCAACGACTCCTCGCTGATCGCCTTCAAGCTCGGCCGCAACGCCCCGCTGGAGCACGGCCTGCGCCTGGTCGGCGCGCACACCGACAGCCCCTGCCTGCGCGTCAAGCCGAACCCGGAACTGGCCCGCAAGGGCTATTGGCAGCTGGGCGTCGAGGTCTACGGCGGCGCCCTGTTCGCACCCTGGTTCGACCGCGACCTGTCCCTGGCCGGGCGCGTCACCTTCCGCCTGGCCGGCAAGGTGGAAAGCCGCCTGATCGACTTCCGCGCGCCCATCGCGGTAATCCCCAACCTGGCCATCCACCTCAACCGCGAGGCCAACCAGGGCTGGGCGATCAACGCCCAGACCGAACTGCCGCCGATCCTCGCCCAACTGGCCGCCGGCGAGACCCGCGACTTCCGCGACCTGCTCGGCGAACAGCTGCAGAACGAGCACGGCATCATCGCCGACGCCATCCTCGACTACGAACTGAGCTTCTACGACACCCAGCGCGCCACGGTGGTGGGCCTGGGCGGCGAGTTCATCGCCGGCGCCCGCCTGGACAACCTGCTGTCCTGCTACGCCGGCCTGGAGGCCCTGCTGGCCAGCGGCGACGAGCAGAGCGCAGTGCTGGTCTGCACCGACCACGAGGAAGTCGGCTCCTGCTCGGCCTGCGGCGCCGACGGCCCCTTCCTGGAGCAGGTGCTGCGCCGCCTGCTGCCCGACGGCGACGCCTTCGTGCGGGTGATCCAGCGCTCGCTGCTGGTCTCCGCCGACAACGCCCACGGCGTGCACCCCAACTACGCCGACAAACACGACGGCAACCACGGCCCGCTGCTCAACGGCGGCCCGGTGATCAAGGTCAACAGCAACCAGCGCTACGCCACCAGCAGCGAGACCGCCGGCTACTTCCGCCACCTGTGCCTGGAAAACGAAGTGCCGGTGCAGAGCTTCGTGACCCGCAGCGACATGGGCTGCGGCTCCACCATCGGCCCGATCACCGCCAGCCAGCTGGGCGTGCGCACCGTCGACATCGGCCTGCCGACCTTCGCCATGCACAGCATCCGCGAACTGGCCGGCAGCCACGACCTGCGCTACCTGGCCAAGGTGCTGGGGGCGTTCTATGGCAGTGCCGAGCTGCCTTGAGGCTGCGGTTTTTCGTAGGAGCGAGCTTGCTCGCGAACGGCGTTTCCCGGGCACTCCGATGTTCGGGATGACCTCTGTTCCCTCTCCCTAACCCTCTCCCTGAAGGGAGAGGGGACCGTTCGGTGTGTTTGGATAGTTTGGAGTTAGCCGGCTAGCACAGAGATTGTCGGCTGAAACCAGGCCTCTTCTCGGCACGGACAAGCCCCCTCTCCCTTCAGGGCGGGGCGCGCAGCCGAGGGCTGGGGAGAGGGGGCGAAGGTCAGCCAAACGCACGAAGGTCCAGGTTCGCGAGCAAGCTCGCTCCTACGAAGAGCCCCACGCCCTCAATCCGGCACCTCCACGCTCACATGAATGGCATCGTGCCGCCAGAACTCCAGGTCGCAGTCGATCACCCGGCCGTGCTGGTCGCGGTTGATGCGGGTGATGCGCAGCGCCGGGCTGCCCTCGGCCACCCGCAGGGCGCTGGCGGCTTCGCCGTGCAGGGCGGTGGGCACCATGTCGAAACGCACGCGGCCGTAGCGGATGTCGTAGCGGCTGGCATAGAGATCGGTCAGCGACTGGCGCAGGTCGCTGTCGAGGATGCCGGGGAAGTAGGCCGGGTTCAGGTAGTGCTCCACGTACAGCACCAGGCGCCCGTCCACCCGCCGTGCGCGGCGGATCTGGTAGACGCTGGACAGCGCCGGCAGCTCCAGGTGCGCGCAGATCGCCGGGCTGGCCGGCAGTTGGCGCGCCGACAGCACCTCGGTGGCCGGTACCCGCTGCTGGCCGGCGACCATCGCGTGGAAGTGGCTGCGCACCAGCGGGTTGTACAGCAGCCGCGGCGGCGAGACGAACCAGCCGCGGCGCTCCTCGCGGTAGATCAGGCCCTGGGCTTCCAGCTGCGTCAGCGCCTCGCGCAGGGTGATGCGCGTGGTGTCGAAGAGCTCGCTCAGGCGCCGCTCCGCTGGCAGCTTGCCGCCGGCCGGCAGCAGGCCGCTGTCGATCTGTTCCAGCAGCGCCCGGCAGATCGCCGTCACCGTCGGTAGCGCCTCGTCGCGCATGCTGTTTCCCTCTTTTGGACTAGACCAGCCCCAACCTGGGGCACTTCACCGCAACCGGCGGCAGCTTCCACTGTAGGAATCGCCGGTGACCGTCCGGTGACAATGCCATGGCAAGCAGGCCCCATGCCAGCTCCCGGGCCCGGCATAGCCCCGGCGCATCAAGGTCTTGTGCATGGTCTAGGCTGTATCCGGGCGCTGTCTGCCGAACGACCGGCCGCCGCCCGGACACGAAATTGTCATGCCCGCTTCGTAGATTGGCCTGGGTCTTGCTGATCTAGACCAGCGACGCGCCGCGCCCTTGCCGAGGCGCGGGCCCGACTGCCAAACCCGATGACCGAAGGAGCACCGAATGAAACGCTTGCTTGCTTCACTGCTGGGAACCGCGATTGCCCTGGGCAGCGCGACCGCCATGGCCGCCGAGGCCGACCTGCAGGCGCTGGAACAGGCCGCGCGCAAGGAAGGCCAGGTGAACAGCGTGGGCATGCCCGACAGCTGGGCGAACTGGAAGGACACCTGGAAGGACCTGGAGAGCAAGTACGGGCTCAAGCACATGGACACCGACATGAGCTCGGCCCAGGAGCTGGCCAAGTTCAAGGCCGAGGGCGAGAACGCCAGCGCCGACATCGGCGACGTCGGCGCCGCCTTCGGCCCCATCGCCGTGCAACAGGACGTCAGCCAGCCCTACAAGCCGAGCACCTGGGACCAGGTCCCGGACTGGGCCAGGGACAAGGACGGCCACTGGGCCCTGGCCTACACCGGGACCATCGCCTTCATCGTCAACAAGCAACTGGTCAAGGACGTGCCGCGCAGCTGGGCCGACCTGCTCAAGGGCAAGTACAAGGTCACCATCGGCGACGTCAGCAGCGCGGCCCAGGCGGTCAACGGCGTGCTCGCCGCGGCCATCGCCAACGGCGGCGACGAGAAGAACATCAAGCCGGGCCTGGAGTTCTTCGCCCAGTTGGCCAAGCAGGGCCGCCTGTCGCTGACCAACCCGGTGATCAACACCCTGGAGAAGGGCGAGGTGGAAGTCGGCATCGTCTGGGACTTCAACGGCCTGAGCTACCGCGACCAGATCGACCCCAGCCGTTTCGAGGTGCTGATCCCCTCCGACGGCTCGGTGATCTCCGGCTACACCACCATCATCAACAAGTACGCCAAGCACCCCAACGCCGCCAAGCTGGCCCGCGAGTACATCTTCAGCGACGCCGGGCAGATCAACCTGGCCAAGGGCAACGCCCGGCCGATCCGCGCCGAGCACCTGCAGTTGCCGGCCGAGGTCAAGGCCAAGCTGCTGCCCAACGAGCAGTACGCCAAGGCCCAGCCGATCAAGGACGGCCAGGCCTGGGAAGCAACCTCCAAGCGCCTGCCGCGCATGTGGCAGGAAAACGTGATCATCAACATGCAGTGACGCGGCGCCGCCCCGGCCACGGCCGGGGCGCCCGTTCCGGTTTCCCCGACACAGGCAGCTACGATGTCCCGTCCCGTCATCCTGGTCATTCTCGACGGCCTCAACTACGGCGTCGCCCATGACTGCATGGGCCACCTGCAGGCGCTCTGCAACGCCGGCCGCGGCCGCCTCTACCGCCTGCAGTGCGAGCTGCCGTCGCTGTCGCGGCCGCTCTACGAATGCCTGCTCACCGGCGTCGCGCCGATCGACAGCGGCATCCTGCACAACCAGGTGTCGCGCCTGTCGAAGGAGCGCAGCCTGTTCCACTACGCCCGCGACGCCGGCCTGAGCACCGCGGCGGCGGCCTACCACTGGGTCAGCGAGCTGTACAACCGCTCGCCCTTCGATGCGGCCCGCGACCGCCACACCGAGGACACGGCGCTACCGATCCAGTTCGGCCACTTCTACTGGACCGACCACTACCCCGACTCGCATCTGCTGGCCGACGCCGAGCACCTGCGCCGCCGCCACAAGCCCGACGTGCTGCTGGCGCACCCGATGAACATCGACGACGCCGGCCACCGCCACGGCCTGAACAGCGCCCAGTACCGCAACGCCGCGCGCCAGGCCGACGTGCTGCTCTCGGAATACCTGCACCAGTGGCTGGCCGCCGGCTACCAGGTGATGGTCACCGCCGACCACGGCATGAACGACGACCATACCCACGGCGGCATCCTCCCCGAGGAGCGCGAGGTGCCGCTGTTCGTCTTCGGCGAGGCCTTCAGCCTCGACGACCAGGTGCGCCCGCGCCAGGTCGAGCTGTGCGGCAGCCTCTGCGAAATCCTCGGCGCGCCCCACGACAAGCCGGTCTGCCAAGGGCTGCTGCGGCCATGAGCGCGAACCGCGGAAAGCGCCTGGCCCTGCTCTGCCTGCTGCCCTTCGCGCTATTCTTCTTCGCCTTCCAGATCGCCCCGCTGCTGTGGGTGGCGGTCAACAGCCTGCGCAGCGAGGACGCCTGGGGCCTGGGCAACTTCGCCGAGATATTCGCCTCGCCCTTCTACCGGCAAGCGATCCGCTACAGCCTGGAGATTTCCCTGTGGTCGAGCCTGATCGGCCTGGCCATCGCCGTGCTCGGCAGCTATTCGCTGCGCCAGGTGGACAGCCGCCTGCGCGACTTCGTCATGGCCTTCGCCAACATGACCAGCAACTTCGCCGGGGTGCCGCTGGCCTTCGCCTTCATCATCATCCTCGGCTTCAACGGCGCCATCACCCTGCTGCTCAAGCAGGCCGGGCTGATCGAGGACTTCAACCTCTATTCCAAGACCGGCCTGATCATCCTCTACACCTACTTCCAGATTCCCCTGGGGGTGATGCTGCTCTACCCGGCCTTCGACGCCCTGCGCGAGGACTGGCGCGAGTCGGCGGCGCTGCTGGGGGCCAACCACTGGCAGTTCTGGCGGCACATCGGCATCCCGGTGCTGACGCCGGCGCTGCTGGGCACCTTCGTCATCCTCCTGGCCAACGCCCTGGGCGCCTACGCCACCGTCTACTCGCTGACCACCGGCAACTTCAACGTGGTGCCGATCCGCATCGCCGGCCTGGTCTCCGGCGACGTATTCCTCGACCCGAACATGGCCAGCGCCCTGGCGATGATCCTGGTCGGGCTGATGACCGTCATCACCCTGGCCCACCAGTGGCTGCTGCGGCGGAGCTACCATGTCCAGAAACGCTAGCCCGCTGTACCACCGGCTGGTGGTCTGGGCCCTGTTCCTGATCCTGCTGCTGCCGCTGGCCGCCACCCTGCTCTACTCCCTGGCCACCCAGTGGTCGGCCAGCGTGCTGCCCGACGGACTGACGCTGAAGTGGTACCTGGCGCTGTGGACCGACCCGCGCTTCCTCACCGCCTTCGGCCAGTCGCTGCTGGTGTGCTGCGGCGCGCTGCTGCTGAGCGTGCTGCTGATCCTGCCGCTGATGTTCGTGGTGCACTACCACTACCCGCGCCTGGACGCGCTGATGAACGTGCTCATCCTGCTGCCCTTCGCGGTGCCGCCGGTGGTCTCCTCGGTGGGTCTGCTGCAGCTGTATGCTTCCGGGCCCCTGGCGCTGACCGGCACGCCCTGGATCCTCATCGGCTGCTACTTCACCATCGCCCTGCCGTTCATGTACCGGGCCATCGGCAACAACCTGCAGGCGATCAACCTGCACGACCTGATGGACGCCGCCCAGCTGCTGGGCGCCAGCACCTGGCAGGCGGCCCTGCTGGTGGTGCTGCCGAACCTGCGCAAGGGCCTGATGGTGGCGCTGTTCCTGTCCTTCAGCTTCCTCATCGGCGAGTTCGTCTTCGCCAACCTGCTGGTCGGCACCCGCTACGAGACGCTGCAGGTCTTCCTCAACAACATGCGCAACAGCAGCGGCCACTACACCAGCGCGGTGGTGGTCTCCTACTTCCTCTTCATCCTGCTGCTGACCTGGGCCGCCAACCGCCTGAACAAGGACCGCACATGAGCTTCCTCAGCGTCGAACGCCTGGACAAGAGCTTCGGGGACACCCAGGTCTTCCAGGACATCGACTTCGCCGCCCGGCGCGGCGAGTTCGTCACCCTGCTCGGCCCCAGCGGCTGCGGCAAGTCCACCCTGCTGCGCTGCATCGCCGGGCTCACCGCGGTGGACAGCGGGCGCATCCTGGTCGACGGCCAGGACCTGGTGCCGCTGCCGCCGCAGAAGCGCGGCATCGCCATGGTGTTCCAGAGCTACGCGCTGTTCCCCAACATGACCGTGCAGCAGAACGTCGCCTTCGGCCTGCGCATGCACAAGGTGCCGGCCGCGGAGGCCGCCAGCCGGGTGGCCGAGGTGCTGGAGATGGTCGAGCTGGGCCAGTACGCCGCGCGCTACCCGCACCAGCTCTCCGGCGGCCAGTGCCAGCGCGTGGCCCTGGCCCGCTCGCTGGTCACCCGCCCGCGCCTGCTGCTGCTCGACGAGCCGCTGTCGGCGCTGGACGCGCGCATCCGCAAGCACCTGCGCGAGCAGATCCGGCGCATCCAGCAGGAGCTACAGCTGACCACGGTGTTCGTCACCCACGACCAGGAGGAGGCGCTGACGCTGTCCGACCGCATCGTGCTGATGAACGCCGGGCGCATCGTCCAGAGCGGCGACGCGGAAACCCTCTACACCGCGCCGGCCGACGCCTTCGCCGCCGGCTTCATCGGCAACTACAACCTGCTCGACGCCGAGCAGGCCGGCCGCCTGCTCGGCCGGCCCTTCACCGGGCAGGTGGCGATCCGCCCGGAATCCCTGCGCCTAAGCGTGGATGCGGGCGACGGCATCGCCGCCCAGGTGCTGTCCCACAGCCTGCTGGGCAACGTCATCCGTTACCGGGTGCGGGCCAACGGCGTCGAACTCACGGTGGACGTGCTCAACCGCAGCGCGGAACGCCTTTATCCGGCCGGCAGCCAACTGGCACTGGCGATCGATCATGAAAGCATCCGGGAGGTGGCCTGATGGCCCTGGTGATCTTCGACCTTGACGAAACCCTCATCGACGGCGACTGTGCCAGCCTGTGGAGCCGGCGCATGGCCGAGCTGGGCTGGGTCGACGGCGAATCCTTCATCCGCCGCGATACCGAGCTGATGGCGCGCTACGCCCTGGGCGAACTGTCCATGGAGGCCTACATGGCCTTCAGCCTGGAGCCCATGGCCGGGCGCAGCGTCGAGGAAGTGGAGCGGGAGGTGGAGGCCTACGTCGAGGACGTCATCGAACCGCTGATCTACAACGACGCCTGCCGCACCCTGGCCCGCCACCGCGCCGCCGGCGACAGCCCGCTGGTGATCTCCGCCTCCGGCGTACACCTGGTGCAGCCGATAGCCGAGCGCATCGGCATCCAGGACGTCCTGGCCATCGACCTGGAAGTGCTGGACGGCCACTACACCGGCCGCACCCAGGGCGTGCTGACCTACCGCGACGGCAAGATCGTCCGCCTGCTCGACTGGCTGGGCGGCGACGAAGACCCGCTGGCCGCCGCGCACTTCTATTCCGACTCGCGCAACGACCTGCCGCTGCTGCGCCGCATCGGCAACCCGCACACGGTCAACCCCGACCCGGTACTGCGCGCCGAAGCGGAAAAACACGGCTGGGAAATCCTCGCCTGGCGCTGAGTCCACCAGGAAACGCCATTCCCCTGTAGGAGCGCGCCCTGCGCGCGAAATCGCGGGCAGGGCCCGCTACCCACCGGCAAACACGACGCCGCGTAGGATGGTGTTGAGCGAAGCGATACCCATCGCCGATGGCCGCATGGGTTTCGCCAAGGCTCAACCCATCCTACGAAGAGCGCCTCGGCGCAGCCGGCAAGACAGTTGCGCCTACAGATTCAGGGCAAACACCGTGCGGAACAGCCCGTCAGGCCAGGCTCTCGTCGACCAGCAGCACCACCTTGCCCTGCACCTGGTTGCTGGCCAGGACCTCGAAGGCCTGCTCGGCGTCCTTGGCGGCGAACTGGCGTTCCAGCCGCGGCTGCAGTTGGCCGCTGGCGAACAGCGGCCAGACGCGGGTGCCCAGCTCGGCGATCAGTTGCGCCTTGAAGTCGGCGTCGCGGCTGCGCAGCGTCGAGCCGGTCAGCTGGATGCGCTTGCCCAGCAGCAGCGCCAGGTCCAGCTCGGCCTTGCGCCCACCCATCAGGCCGATGACCACCCAGCGGCCGTCCTGGCGCAGCACCTGCAGGTTGAGCTCCGCGTAGTTGGCGCCCACCGGATCGAGGATCACGTCGAAGGGTGCGAAATCGCGCAGCGATTCCAGCCCCTCGCCGCGCAGAACGCCGCCCTCGACGCCCAAGGCCTCGCAGTAGGCCAGGCGGTCGGCGGAACCGACGCTGACCCAGCAGGGGCTGCCGAAGGCCTTGCACAGCTGGATGGCGGCCGAGCCCACGCCGCTGGCGCCGGCGTGCAGCAGGACCTTCTCGCCCGGCTGCAGGCCAGCCAGCTGGAACAGGTTGAGCCAGGCCGTGGCGTACACCTCCGGCAATCCCGCCGCCTCGGCCAGCGACAGGCCGGTGGGCACCGGCAGCACGTGGCGGGCGTCGACCACCACTTCCTCGGCCATGCCGCCGCCGGCCAGCAGCGCACAGACGCGGTCGCCCACCTGCCAGGTGGCGCCGGCGCCCACTTCGCTGATCACCCCGGCGCATTCCAGGCCGAGCACGTCGCTGGCCCCCGGCGGCGGCGGGTAGAGCCCGGCGCGCTGCAGCAGGTCGGCGCGGTTCAGACCCGCCGCGGCCACGCGGATGCGCACCTGCCCAGCCCCGCAGGTCGGCGCGGCGCGCTCGGCCCACTCCACCCGCCCTTCGATACCTTGCAATGCGTTCACGCTACCTCCATAGTGCTTGCACGGCCCGCACCACGTCGGTCGGGCCTTTCTCTTCGCTCGTCGCGCCAGAGCCCAATCTCGACAAGCTTGGAACCCGGCGACGCCAGATACGGCCTAATATGCGTCATAACTCCGCACCCAGTCGATTAAGCATGAAGCGATTTCTGCCCCGCACCGCCCTGCTGTTGGTCCTCGGCGCCAGCGCCCTGTCCTCGTTCGCCGCGCCCTCCGCCGGCCAGAACTCCTGGGACGGCCTGCAGCCGGACCGTGACCAGGTGATCGCCAGCCTCAACATCGTCGAGCTGCTCAAGCGCCATCACTACAGCAAGCCGCCGCTCAACGACGACCGTTCGGCGAAGATCTACGACGCCTACATCAAGGCCCTGGACCCGTCGCGGATGTACTTCACCGCCGGCGACATCGCCCAGTTCGCGCCCTGGCGCACCCAGTTCGACGACTTCCTCAAGAGCGGCGAGCTGGACCCCGGCTTCACCATCTACAAGCGTCACCTGGACCGCCTCAAGGAGCGCCTGGACTTCGCCCTGGCGATGCTCGGCAAGGGCGTCGACAAGATCGACTTCAAGGTCGACGAGAGCCTGACCATCGACCGCGAGAACGCGCCCTGGGCCAAGAACGGCGCCGAGCTCGACGACCTCTGGCGCAAGAAGGTCAAGGACGAGGTGCTGCGCCTGAAGATCGCCGGCAAGGACGACAAGGCCATCCAGGAACAGCTGACCAAGCGCTACAAGAACCAGCTGATGCGCCTGGAGCAGACGCGCAGCGAAGACATCTTCCAGGCCTATATCAACGCCTTCGCGCAGACCTACGACCCGCACACCCAGTACCTGTCGCCGGACAGCGCGGAAAACTTCGACATCAACATGAGCCTCTCCCTGGAGGGCATCGGCGCGGTGCTGCAGAGCGACAACGACTACGTCAAGGTCGTGCGCCTGGTGCCGGCGGGCCCGGCGGAGAAGAGCAAGCAGATCGCCACCTCGGACAAGATCATCGGCGTCGCCCAGGGCAAGGGCGAGATGGTCGACGTGGTCGGCTGGCGCCTGGACGAGGTGGTCAAGCTGATCCGCGGGCCGAAGGGCTCGCAGGTGCGCCTGGAAGTGATCCCGGCGAGCAACGCGCCGAACGACCAGACCAGCAAGATCGTCACCATCACCCGCGAGGCGGTGAAGCTCGAAGACCAGGCGGCGAAGAAGTCGGAAATCACCCTCGACCACGACGGCCGCAGCTACAAGCTCGGCGTGATCGACGTGCCGGCCTTCTACCTGGACTTCAAGGCCTACCGCGCCGGCGACCCGAACTACAAGAGCACCACGCGCGACGTGAAGAAGCTCATCGGCGAGCTGCAGAAGGACAAGGTCGACGGCATCGTCATCGACCTGCGCAACAACGGCGGCGGCTCCCTGCAGGAAGCCACCGAGCTGACCGGCCTGTTCATCGACCAGGGCCCGACCGTGCTGGTGCGCAACAGCGACGGCCGCGTCGACGTGCTCAACGATGACGAGGGCAAGGCCTTCTACACCGGGCCGATGACCGTGCTGGTCAACCGCCTGTCCGCCTCGGCCTCGGAAATCTTCGCCGGCGCCATGCAGGACTACCACCGCGCGCTCATCGTCGGCGGCCAGACCTTCGGCAAGGGCACCGTGCAGACCATCCAGCCGCTCAACCACGGCGAGCTGAAGCTGACCCTGGCCAAGTTCTACCGCGTCTCCGGGCAGAGCACCCAGCACCAGGGCGTG
Source organism: Pseudomonas sp. M1 (assembly GCF_022760135.1). Taxonomy (NCBI): domain Bacteria; kingdom Pseudomonadati; phylum Pseudomonadota; class Gammaproteobacteria; order Pseudomonadales; family Pseudomonadaceae; genus Pseudomonas; species Pseudomonas sp. M1. The sequence goes on along the minus strand of NZ_CP094343.1, from coordinate 1,824,595 downwards.
ATCCCGGACATCGCCTACCCGTCCATCGTCGACGACAAGGAAATCGGCGAGAGCGCCCTGCCCGACTCCATGCCCTGGGACACCATCCGCCCGGTGCTGTCGGCGCAGAGCGACCCCTTCAAGCCGTTCCTCGACCAGTTGAAGACCCAGCACGACGCGCGCACCGCGAACAATGCCGACTTCGTCTACGCCCGCCAGCGCCTGGCCCTGGCCCAGGAGCTGATGAAGGAGAAGACCGTCAGCCTGAACGAGGCCAAGCGCCGCGCCCAGCAGAGCAGCATCGAGGGCCGCCAGTTGGCCATGGAGAACGCACTGCGCAAATCCAAGGGCCAGGAGCCGCTGAAGGAGCTCAAGCAGGAAGACGACAACGCCCTGCCGGACGACGACAAGACCAAGCCGCAGGACGACGCCTACCTCACCGAGTCCGGGCACATCCTGCTGGACTACCTGACGCTCAGCTCGGCGCTGGCCAAGCACTGAAAGAGCGGAGTCGTCACGAAACAGTCATGACTCAGTAGTGAAATGCGCAAGGGCCGGGAGACCGGCCCTTCGTCTTTTCACCCACAGAGAACCGTCATGACCGTCACCGAGCAGTTGAGCGCGCTGGCCCAGATCATCGCTCACGGCGACCTGCATTGTCTGTTCCAACCCATAGTGTCGCTCTCCGAGCGGCGCCTGGTGGGCTACGAGGCCCTCACCCGCGGCCCCTCCAACAGCCCGCTGCACTCCCCCCTCACCCTGTTCAGCACCGCGCGCCACGCCGGCCGCCTGAGCGAGCTGGACGTGCTCTGCCGGCGCCGCGCCTGCCAGCGCTTCCACGAGCTGGGGCTGGGCGGCAAGCTGTTCCTCAACGTCGCCCCCGAGTCGCTGCTGGACCCCAACCACCAGCCCGGCCGCACCCTGCAGTTGCTGCAGACCCTCGGCATAGCGCCGGGCGACGTGGTCATCGAGCTGACCGAGCAGGCGCCCATCGAGGACTTCGGCCTGCTCGACACCGCGCTGCACCACTACCGCGCCATGGGCTTCTGCATCGCCCTGGACGACCTCGGCGCCGGCTACTCCAGCCTGCGCCTGTGGTCTGAGCTGCGCCCGGACTACGTGAAGATCGACCGCCACTTCATCGACGGCATCCACCAGGACGGCGTCAAGCGCGAGTTCGTCGGCTCCATCCTGAAGATGGCCCACGCCTCCCGCGCCCAGGTGATAGCCGAAGGCATCGAACTGCCGGAGGAACTGGCGGTGCTCTCGGAGATGGGCGTCGACCTGGTCCAGGGCTACCTGATCGGCCGCCCGCAGGAACAGCCGGTACGCGAGGTCCGCGGGCTGCTGCCGGACCTCGAACGGGCGGACGCCCTGCACGGCGAGGAACAGGCCGACCTGCGCCCGCTGTTGCTGGAACAGCCGGCGGTGGGCCGCGACACGCCGATCGCCGAAGTGCTGGAAGCGTTCCGCGCCCAGGCCAACCTGAACGCCCTGGCGGTGCTCGACGAGCACCAGCAGCCGGTGGGCATCGTCCACCGCCATGCGCTCTCCGATGCCCTGCTCAAGCCCTTCGGCACCGAGTTGTACGCGCGCAAGCCAATCAGCCGGCTGATGAGCGAGGACTTCCTCGCGGTGGAGCGCAGCCAGTCGCTGCAACAGGTCAGCCGCCTGCTCACCAGCCGCGCGCGGCAGCGCATCGAGGAAGACTTCATCATCACCCAGGGCGGCCGCTACCTCGGCCTGGGCCGGGTGATCGACGTGCTCAAGCTGATCACCGAACTGAAGATCCGCCAGGCGCGCTACGCCAACCCGCTGACCCTGCTGCCGGGCAACGTGCCCATCCAGCAGTGCCTGGGCCGTCTACTGCAACAGGAGCGCGAGGCGGCGGTGTGCTACGTCGATATCGACAGCTTCAAGCCCTTCAACGACCTCTACGGCTACGCCCGCGGCGACGAGGTGCTGCTGTGCCTGGCGCAATGCCTGAGCGACCGGGTGGACCCCGGCTGCGACTTCGTCGGCCACATCGGCGGCGACGACTTCATGCTGGTGTTCACCTCCGAGGACTGGCGCAACCGCCTCAACCAGCTGCTGGAGGACTTCCAGGGCCAGTGCCGGCGCTTCTACAACCAGGAGCACCTGCAGGCCGGCTGCTTCGTCGCCTACAACCGCCGCGGCCAGCGCCAGGAATTCCCGCTGCTGTCACTGTCGGTGGGCGTGGTGCACCTCAAGCCCGGTGCCGGCGAACGCCTGGACGCGGCGCAGCTGGCGAGCATCGCCTCCGAGGCCAAGCGCCACGCCAAGGAAGTCCCGGGCTACAGCCGGCACGTCATCACCCTGGAGTAGCAGCCGCTCAGAGGCCCAGGCGCGCCGCCAGGGCCTGGTAGCGCGCGGCCTGCTCGGCATCGGCGGCGAGGCCTTCGGCCCCGTCGCGATAGAGCTCGGCCAGGCGCCGCGCAGCCAGCGGATGGCCAGCCTCGGCGGCCTGGGCCCAATGACGCGCCGCAGCGGCGCCGTCCGGCTGCCGCTGCGCGCTGCCCTGCAGAGCCTGCACGCCCAACTGATAGGCAGCCTTGGCATCCCCACCGGCAGCCGCCAGGGCGAGCAGGCGCAGGCCCTCCTCGCGGGCGCCGAAGCCCTGGCCGCGGAACAGCAGCAGGTGGCCGTAGAAGCTCTGCGCAGCCACGTCGCCAAGATTGGCCATGCGCGAGAACTGCCCCTGCATCCACTGCCAGGCGCGCGGCTGGCGGACCAGCCAGGGCCAGCCCATCAGGCGTCGCGCCACGGCGTAGGACAGGCGGGCGCGCAGGCGCCAGACGAACTCGCGGCTCACGGCTCTTCCGGGTAATCGAATTCGAACACCCGCACCACCTCGGCGGCATGCCAGCCCGCCGCCGCCGGGCCGTCAGAAGCGCCGGAGAAGCGCCCCAGGCGCTCCACGCACTCGAAGAACCCGGTGCGCGGCAGACGGCTGGCGCCCTGGCTGATCACCAGCGAACTGCGCAGCGGCCGGCCGGCGCGGGCATCGAGCTGCGCCAGGTGTTCCAGGGCCGCGGTCAGGGTGGTCATCGCCGGGGTCGGCAGTTGCAGGCGCTCGATCAGTGCCCGGTAGGTCAACAGGTGGCGCTGGCGGCGCGCGTCTTCCAGCTCGTCCAGCAAGCCCTGCCAGTGCTTGCGGCTGATATGCACGCTCAAGATGCCGACTCCGACTTCGCTCCCAGTGCGCGACGCAGGCCGTGCTCGATGGCTTCGCTGACCTCGCGCTCGCCGCTTTCGATCATCCCCAGGTAGGACGGACTGATCCCCACCTCGCGGGCCACGCTCTCCAGGGACAGGCCGCGCGCCTCGCGCAGTTCGCGCCAGGAGGCGGTCGGCGCCGCCACCGTGACGGCAGGCGCCGGGGGCTGGGCGGCGCGGGCGCCGGCAGCGGCCAGCAGCGCCTGGTAGTCGGCCCAGGGAAGCACGGCGTACTCCGCTTCGCCGTCTCGTGTGATCACTTGCACATTCATCGACAACACTCCTTGCATGCCGGCATTTCAACGGGCAATGACGGCAACCACTGGCGCCTGCCCGGCATTCCGACCCTTCACAGTATCGCCCATGAAACGCCGCTCGGCCTCATCGGGCGCATCATCGCGCACGGCATCGCAACGCCGCGCACGGTTCGCGTGGACGGCAACTCAGCCGCGCGCCGGCCGCTCCGGCCCCGGCAGCAGCGCCAGGGACTGGCGCGTCTCACGGCTCTGCGCGTCGCGCCAGAGCTTGAAGGCATCCAGCTCGGCCTGCCAGTGGCGCACCACCCAGGCCAGCACCGCCAGGTCGTCCAGCAGGCCCACGCCGGGCAGCCAGTCGGGAATCATGTCCAGCGGCGAGAGGAAATACAGCAGCGCCGCCACCACGGCCAGCAGCGCCCTGGGGTTGAGCTGGCGATACTGCCCGCGCACGGTGGCCAGGGCGAGCTCCTGCAGCAGGCGCAGGTCGGCCTTGACCAGCTTCAGGCGCGCGCTCTTGCGCGCCACGGCGAACAGCAGCGCCGGTACCCGGCCCCGGGCGAGAAAGCGTTCGGCCAGGGCCAGATAACGGTCGAAACCGGCGGGTTTCTTCATCGGGCACCTCGTCCCGGCGGTGTCACCGGGGGACGTTTGGGTTATCCACCTTTCCTGTGGATAACTCTGTTGAAAGTATCCGGTCTCCACGCCGGAAAGCCCGTCGCCAGCGGCCTACAGACAGATCGGCGATTTTTTGTTCAGCTCGGGAAACCTTATAAAAATCATACAGTTGCGGCTATTCGATATCACCCTTCGCTGTCAAGCACCGGCCGTAACCACGGCTGCGACATATATGTGCATAAGGGTAACATCCCGCACCAGACTACGCCCTTTCCGACCGACTGGTCAGCCGCGGAGCAGCGCCATCTTCCTGCAGAAACAGGAACGCCCCGCACGGGCGGGGCGTCCTCTTGGTACGAATGTACTCAGTTCTGCGCCGGGGCTTGCGGCTGCTCGCCGCCGGCCTGGTTGGCATCCTTGATGCCCAGCAGTTCCAGGTCGAACACCAGCACCGAGTTGGCCGGGATGGTCGGGCTCGGGCTCTGCGAGCCGTAGGCCAGTTCGCTGGGGATGAACAGCTTGATCTTCTCGCCCACGTGCATCAGTTGCAGGGCTTCGACCCAGCCCGGGATCACGCCGTTGACCGGCAGGTCGATGGGGCTGCCGCGCTGGATGGAGCTGTCGAACACGGTGCCGTCGGTCAGCTTGCCCTCGTAGTGCACGGTGACCACGTCGGTGGCCTTGGGCTGCGGGCCGTCGGCCTTCTTCACCACTTCGTACTGCAGGCCGGACTTGGTGGTGACCACGCCTTCGCGCTTGCCGTTGTCCTCGAGGAACTTCTTGCCGGCCTTGAGGGTTTCCTCGCTCAGCTTGGCCATGCGCTCCTCGGAGCGCTTCTGCAGGTCGGTGAACGCCTGGGTCAGCTCTTCATCGGTGACGCGCTGCGGCTTCTTGCCGATGGCATCTTCGATGCCCTGGGCGACGGCCTTGGAGTCCAGATCGTTCATGCCTTCCTGGGCCAGGCTCTTGCCCATGTTCAGGCCGATGCCGTAGGAGGCCTTCTGCGCCGACGTCTTGAGCTCCACATTGGCAGCCTGCTGATCGCAGCCCGCGAGAACCAGGCCGACCAGTGCGATCGCTGCCGCCAACCGATGTTGTTTCATGCTGATTCCTTGTCTGATTGCCATGCTGGCATTTCGATGAAACCGCGAGCTTATCAGGGCGCCGCGGCCAATGGCTATGGGCAATAGGAACCGCTGCCGGGGGATAAGTTCCCACGGCAAACTTATAGAAAAATTAACGGGATAGGCGTTGCGAACGGCGTCGCACGCGGGCCTTTTCCGGAGCCGGAAAAGACAAAGCCCCCAGGCATTTCTGCCTGAGGGCTTGGAATATGGCGCAGCGGACGGGACTCGAACCCGCGACCCCCGGCGTGACAGGCCGGTATTCTAACCGACTGAACTACCGCTGCGTCGGACCTCGAGTTTGGTGGGTGATGACGGGATCGAACCGCCGACCCTCTGCTTGTAAGGCAGATGCTCTCCCAGCTGAGCTAATCACCCTTCACTCTCGAAGTGGGGCGCATTCTACGGAGGCATTCGCACCCTGGCAAGCCCCCGCGTGAAAAATTTTTTCTGCCGTTCCAAAGGCTTAGGAAAACGCCGGCGAAACGCCATGGGCTTGGCCTGGACCGCCGCTGTGGGAATAATGCAGTCCTTTGTGTCCGGGAGTTTGACCCTCATGTGGTTCCGTAACCTGCTCGTCTACCGCCTCACCCAGGATCTGCAGATCGATGCCGATGCCCTCGAGAAAGCCCTGGCCAGCAAGCCGGCGCGCCCCTGCGCCAGCCAGGAACTGACCACCTACGGCTTCACCGCGCCCTTCGGCAAGGGCCCCGACGCGCCCCTGGCCCACGTCAGCCAGGGCTTCTACCTGATCAGCGCGCGCAAGGAGGAACGCATCCTCCCCGGCAGCGTGGTGCGCGATGCGCTGAAGGACAAGGTGGACGAGATCGAGACCGCGCAGATGCGCAAGGTCTACAAGAAGGAACGCGACCAGCTCAAGGACGAGATCGTCCAGAGCCTGCTGCCGCGCGCCTTCATCCGCCGCTCCTCGACCTTCGCGGCGATCGCCCCGGAGCTGGGCCTGATCCTGGTCGATACCGCCAGCGCGAAGAAGGCCGAGGACCTGCTCTCCACCCTGCGCGAGGCCCTCGGCTCGCTGCCGGTGCGCCCGCTCAGCGTCAAGGTCGCGCCCAGCGCCACCCTCACCGACTGGGTGAAGACCCAGGAAGCCGCCGGCGACTTCTTCGTGCTCGACGAGTGCGAACTGCGCGACACCCACGAGGACGGCGGCGTGGTGCGCTGCAAGCGCCAGGACCTGACCAGCGACGAGATCCAGCTGCACCTGTCCTCCGGCAAGCTGGTCACCCAGCTGGCGCTGGCCTGGTCGGACAAGCTCAGCTTCGTGCTCGACGACAAGCTGGCGATCAAGCGCCTGCGCTTCGAGGAACTGCTGCAGGAGCAGGCCGAGAAGGACGGCGGCGACGACGCCCTCGGCCAGCTCGACGCCAGCTTCATCCTGATGATGCTGACCTTCGGCCAGTTCCTGCCGGCGCTGTTCGAAGCGCTGGGTGGCGAGGAAATCCCACAAGGCATTTAAGCCCATCCCGGCCGGCGCCCTATATGGCGCCGGCCCGACAATAACGACAAGGATCACCGTCCATGCGCGCCATCGCCTTGCTGAGCCGCTTCGTCGGCAACACCTTCGCCCTCTGGGTACTGCTGTTCGCCGTGCTGGCCTTCCTCGCGCCGCAGTGGTTCCGCCCGCTGGCGCCGGCGATAGTGCCGATGCTCGGCATCGTCATGTTCGGCATGGGCCTGACGCTGAAGCTGGAAGACTTCGCCGAAGTGGCGCGGCACCCCTGGCGCGTGTGCCTGGGCGTGGTCGCCCACTTCGTCATCATGCCCGGCGTGGCCTGGCTGCTGTGCCAGTTGCTGCACCTGCCGCCGGAGATCGCCGTGGGCGTGATCCTGGTCGGCTGCTGCCCCAGCGGCACCGCCTCCAACGTCATGACCTGGCTCGCCCGCGGCGACCTGGCGCTGTCGGTGGCCATCGCCGCGGTGACCACCCTGCTCGCCCCGCTGCTGACGCCGGCGCTGATCTGGCTGCTGGCCTCGGCCTGGCTGCCGGTGTCCTTCGCCGAGCTGTTCTGGTCGATCCTGCAGGTGGTGCTGCTGCCCATCGCCCTCGGCGTGGTCGCCCAGCGCCTGTTCGGCGCACGGGTGGGCAAGGTGGTGGAAGTGCTGCCGCTGGTCTCGGTGGTGTGCATCGTGGTGATAGTCGCGGCGGTGGTGGCGGCCAGCCAGGCGAAGATCGCCGAGTCCGGCCTGCTGATCATGGCCGTGGTGATCCTGCACAACGGCTTCGGCTTCCTCCTCGGCTACCTCGCCGGACGCGTCTTCGGCCTGCCCCTGGCGCAGCGCAAGTCGCTAGCCCTGGAAGTCGGCATGCAGAACTCCGGGCTCGGCGCGGCCCTGGCCAGCGCGCACTTCTCGCCGCTGGCGGCGGTGCCCAGCGCGTTGTTCAGCGTCTGGCACAACATCTCCGGGGCCACCCTGTCGAGCTGGTTCCGCCGCCTGACGGACAAGCCCGAACAATCCTCCTGAAACCTGCTGGCCCGGGCGGCGCCTGCACAGGTTGCCGTCCGGGCCAGATTGTGCAAAATACTGCACATCGTGAGGACGACCTCACCACCACCTGGTGCACCGACGGGGACGGCCCTGCCCATCAGTCATCCCGGAGGTCTCCCATGTCCTGGTTCATCCTTTTCCTCGCCGGCCTGTTCGAAGTGGCCTGGGCCGTCGGTCTGAAATACACCGAAGGTTTCACCCGCCTGTGGCCCAGCGTGCTGACCGCGCTGGCCATGGCCGCCAGCATCGGCCTGCTGGGCCTTGCCATGAAACACCTGCCGCTGGGCACCGCCTACGCCATCTGGACCGGCATCGGCGCGCTGGGCACGGTGACCCTCGGCATCCTGCTGTTCGGCGAATCCGTCGCCCCGCTGCGCCTGCTCAGCATCGCGCTGATCCTCTGCGGCCTGGTCGGGCTGAAGTTAAGCCATTGAAATCGGCACGTCCGTCCTGTCGCTTTCCCGGAAAAGTCCCGGTATGCTGCGGCAACTGTGCTTGCCAGGATCGTCACGGCTGATGACCTGAAGGCGGCGACGCTCTTCGTTCGGCCCGGCCCACACCTTGCAACTCAGAACAGGCGGCGGTAACGCCGTGCAGCAAACCACAACGTTCAAGGTGTAACTCCATGTCGAATCGTCAGACCGGCACCGTCAAATGGTTCAACGATGCCAAGGGCTTTGGCTTCATCACCCAGGAAAACGGTGGCGACCTGTTCGTTCACTTCCGTTCCATCCAGGGCAATGGCTTCAAGTCGCTGCAGGAAGGCCAGAAGGTCTCCTTCATCGTTGTAGAAGGCCAGAAAGGCCTGCAGGCGGACGAAGTTCAGGTCATCTGAACCTCGCGCCCCTGTGAAAAAGCCCCGGCTCTGCCGGGGCTTTTTCGTTTCAGCGGGCGTTGCCGCGCAGGCCAGCCACCTGCGCCTGCAGGTATTGGCGCCCAGCCTCCTGCGGCGGCAGCGGCTGCCCCGCCACCAGGCGCACGCGCGACCAGAAGCGGCGGAAGAAGCCCTTGTCCGGGTCGCGGCTGAAGAAGCTGCCCCACAGGCCCTGCAGCGCCATGGGGATCACCGGCACCGGGGTTTCTTCGATGATCCGCTCCACCCCGCCGCGGAACTCGTTCATCTCGCCGTCGGCGGTCAGCTTGCCCTCGGGGAAGATGCACACCACCTCGCCGTCCTTCAGGTACTGCGCCACGCGGCGGAAGGCCTCCTCGTAGATGCGCTCGTCCTCGTGGCGCGCGGCGATGGGCACGGCGCCGGCGGTGCGGAAGATGAAGTTGAGCACCGGCAGGCGGAAGATCTTGTAGTACATCACGAAGCGCACCGGGCGGCGGATGGAGCCGGCGATGAGCAGCGCATCGACGAAGGACACGTGGTTGCACACCAGCACCACCGGGCCCTCGTCGGGGATGGCCTCTAGGTTCTGGTGGTCGACGCGGTACATGGAGTGGCTGAGCAGCCAGACCAGGAAGCGCATGGTGAACTCGGGCACGATCTTGAAGATGTACACGTTCACCGCGACGTTCATCAGCGACAGCACCAGGAACAGCTGCGGGATGCTCAGCTTGGCCACCGACAGCAGCAGGATCGAGACGACGGCGGCGACCACCATGAACAGCGCGTTGAGGATGTTGTTCGCGGCGATCACCCGGGCCCGCTTGTCCTCCTCGGTGCGCGCCTGGATCAGGGCGTACAGCGGCACTATGTAGAAGCCGCCGAAGACGCCGATGCCGAGGATGTCGCCGAGCACCGCCCAGCTCTGCGGGTGCTCCAGCACTTCCAGCCAGGTGAACGGCGCGGCGCCGACGGGGAAGCCGCCGCTGTGCCACCACAGCAGGATGCCGAACAGGCTCAGGCCAATGGAGCCGAAGGGCACCAGGCCGATCTCCACCTTCTTGCCCGAGAGCTTCTCGCAGAGCATCGAGCCCAGGGCGATGCCCACCGAGAACACGGTGAGGATCAGCGTCACCACGCTCTCGTCGCCGTGCAGCAGCTCCTTGGCGTAGGTGGGGATCTGCGTCAGGTAGACCGCGCCGAGGAACCAGAACCAGGAGTTGCCCACCAGCGAGCGCGACACCGCCGGGCGCTGGCCGAGGCCCAGGCGCAGGATGGCCCAGGACTGCTTGAAGATGTTCCAGTCCAGCTGCAGCTGCGGCAGCGCGGCGGCGGCGCGGGGAATGCCGCGGCTGGCCAGGTAGCCGCAGGCGGCCACCAGCACCACGGCGATGCCCACCGCCGGAGCGTAGGCCTGGCGCGACATGAGCACGCCGGCGCCGATGGTGCCGGCGAGGATGGCCAGGAAGGTACCCATCTCCACCAGGGCGTTGCCGCCGACCAGTTCGTCGTCGCGCAGGTGCTGCGGCAGGATCGAGTACTTCACCGGGCCGAACAGCGCCGAGTGGGTGCCCATGGCGAACAGCGCGAGGAACAGCAGCGGCAGGCTGCCGAGCAGGAAGCCCGCGGCGCCGACCAGCATGATGACGATCTCTGCGGCCTTCAGGGCGCGCATCAGCGCGTCCTTGTTGAACTTCTCGCCGAACTGCCCGCCCAGGGCGGAGAACAGGAAGAACGGCAGGATGAACAGCAGGGCGCAGAGGTTGACCAGCAGGTTGCGGTCACCGCCGACGCTCAGGTGGTAGAGGATCGCCAGGATCAGCGACTGCTTGAAGATGTTGTCGTTGAAGGCGCCGAGCAGCTGGGTGATGAAGAACGGCAAAAAGCGCCGGGAGCCCAGCAGGGCGAATTGCGAGTGTTGGCTCATCGTCCGTGTGTACCTGGTCAGGCGACCCCGAAAGCGGGCCGGGAGAACGCCGCGGCGTCCGTCGCAAATTTGACTGCAACTGCGATGCCTCTGGCCACATCCACGGGCAAAAATTCCGAATTGCCTCTCGCGTGGCCGGACAGGCCGGGGCGAAATCGCGGATGAGATCCTACGCTGCCCCACCCACGCCATTTCCATGTAGGAGCGCGCCCTGCGCGCGAAATCGCGGGCAGGGCCCGCTCCTACAGGTTGCACGGTATTCCTCCCCCGTAGGACCTTGTCCGCGATAGCCGGAACCACCGGCGCGATTCGCGGATGAGATCCGCTCCTACGCCGCCCCACCCGCACCATTCCATGTAGGAGCGCGCCCTGCGCGCGAAATCGCGGGCAGGGCCCGCCTACAGGTTGCACGGTATTCCTCTCCCCGTAGGAGCGGACCTTGTCCGCGATAGCCGGACGCCCCGGCGCGATTCGCGGATGGGATCCGCTCCTACGCCGCCCCACCCACGCCATTCCATGTAGGAGTGCGCCCTGCGCGCGAAATCGCGGGCAGGGCCCGTTCCTACAGGTTGCACGGTATTCCTCCCCCGTAGGAGCGGACCTTGTCCGCGATAGCCGGAACCACCGGCGCGATTCGCGGATAAGATCCGCTCCTACGCCGCCCCACCCGCACCATTCCATGTAGGAGCGCGCCCTGCGCGCGAATCGCGGGCAGGGCCCGCTCCTACAGGTTGCCGGGGGCACGGTATTCCTCCCCCGTAGGAGCGGACCTTGTCCGCGATAGCCGGAACCACCGGCGCGATTCGCGGATAAGATCCGCTTACGCCGCCCCACCCGCACCATTTCATGTAGGAGCGCGCCCTGCGCGCGAAATCGCGGGCAGGGCCCGCTCCTACAGGTTGCCAGGTGGCAGGCCGGAGCGTCCGCAGGCCTGGCGGTATTCGCCCGGCGCCACGCCGTAGGCCTGCTTGAACTGGCGGCTCAGGTGACTCTGGTCGGCGTAGCCCAACTGCGCCGCCACCGAGGCCGGCGCGCAGCCGCCCTTGAGCAGGGCGCGGGCCTGTTCCAGGCGGCGTTGCTTGATCCAGGCGTGGGGCGGCAGGCCGGTGGCCTTGCGGAACACCCGGGCGAAGTGGAAGGGCGACAGGTTCACCGCCGCCGCCAGTTCTTCCAGCGACGGCGGCTCGACCAGCCGGGCCGCCAGCAGCTCGCGGGCGCGGGCCACCGCCTGGGGTTCCTGGCCGGCCGGCCGCGCCTCGGGCACCCGCGCGTGGCGCTGGAACAGCAACAGCAATGCCTCGCGCCAGCAGGTCTGGCGCTCCAGGCTGCTGGCATTGGATTCCAGCAGGCGGTGCACGTGCAGGAAGGCCCGGCTCAACTCGGTATCGTGCAACACGCTGGCGTCGAAGGTGGGCAGGCCGCGGCCGCCCAGCTCCAGCTCGTCGAGCACGCTGCCGACCTGGCCGATCTCCGGATAGAACCCCCGGTACAACCAGCCCGCCTCATGGGCCTTGGAGCCGGTGTGGACCTCGTCGGGATTGATCAGCACCAGGCTGCCGCTGGGCGCCAGGTGCTCGGCGCCGCGGTGGCGGAAGCGCTGGGCGCCCTGCTCGATCAGCACCAGGGCGAAGCCTTCGTGGACGTGGGGGGCGAAGCGCTGCTCGATGAAGCGCGCGTGCAGCAGCTCCAGGCCGCCCAGTTCCTGGGCCCGCCAGAAGCGCGTGCGCTCGCCCTGGGCGCTGTCGAGGGGCATGCCGGGGCCTCAGCCGATGAAGCCGGCTTCCAGGGCGGCCTTCACCTGCGGCCACTCCAGGTCGGTGATGCTGTAGAGAACGCTGTCGTCCAGGCGCCCGCCGGCCAGGCGCCGGTGGTTGCGCAGCACGCCCTCGCGCACCGCGCCGAGCTTCTCGATGGCGCGCTGCGAGCGCAGGTTGCTGGCGGCGGTCTTCAGCTGCACGCGGACCATCTTCCAGTTGTCGAAGGCCTGACGCAGCATCAGGTACTTGATGCTGGCGTTCAGCCCGGTGCCGTGCTGCGCCGCATCCAGCCAGGTGCCACCGATCTCGCAGGCCGGCAGCGCCGGAAGGAAATCCATGAAACGGGTGGTGCCCACCAGCTGGTTGCCCAGGCGCACCACCAGCGGCAGGGCGCGGCCCTCGCGCTGCTCGGCGAGGCTGTTGCGGTACCAGTCCGGACGCTGCGGCGCGCTCATGAACTTCAGCGCCTCGCGGTTGGCCTCGGCCAGCGCCACCAGGTCCGGCACGTCGGCCTCGACCATGGGCTCCAGGCGCAGCGCACCGCGCTGCAGGGTGATGGGTGACGGTCTGAACATGGCCCCTCCTCGTACCTCGACTTTCCGCCGGCTCCTATCGGAACCCGGCGCCCGGCAATAGTGCCACAGCCGCGCCAGGGCGCGACGGGCGGGGGCCGGGCGAAAAGGCCGGCAAAGCTACCAGCGCTTTCCCACTGCGGCAAGCGGCCTCTGAGACCTTGGTCGCAGGGGTTCTGACAGCATCGGACTTTGGTGCGAAACTGCATCCCAGCAGCTCCTGCGGGGGAGCGAGTCGATTTGTCGGAGTTCGCATGTCGTTGTCCAGTGGGCTGATCGCCACGGTCGCCCTTCTCTACATGGCCATCCTGTTCGCCATCGCCTTCTATGGCGACCGCCGCCGCGCGCCCCTGTCGCCGCGCCTGCGCGCCTGGGTCTACAGCCTGTCGCTGGCGGTGTACTGCACCAGTTGGACCTTCTTCGGCGCCGTCGGCCAGGCCGCCGGCCAGCTCTGGTCGTTCCTGCCGATCTACCTCGGCCCGGTATTGCTGATGCTCTTCGCGCCCTGGGTGCTGCAGAAGATGATCATGATCAGCAAGCAGGAGAACATCACCTCCATCGCCGACTTCATCGCCGCGCGCTACGGCAAGTCCCAGGCCCTGGCGGTGGTGGTGGCGCTGATCTGCGTGGTCTGCGTGCTGCCCTACATCGCCCTGCAGCTCAAGGGCATCGTCCTGGGCGTGAACCTGTTGATCGGCGCCGGCGCCGACTCCGGAGGCAGCCGCGCCCAGGACACGGCGCTGATCGTCTCGCTGGTGCTGGCGCTGTTCACCATCGTCTTCGGCACCCGCAGCCTGGACGTCACCGAGCACCACCGCGGCATGGTGCTGGCCATCGCCTTCGAGTCGCTGGTCAAGCTGACCGCCTTCCTCGCCGTGGGCATCTTCGTCACCTTCGGCCTCTACGACGGCTTCGGCGACCTGTTCGACAGGGCCCGCGACGCCCCGCAGCTGGCCGAATACTGGCAGGAGACCGTGCACTGGCCGGCCATGCTGCTGCAAACCGGCGTGGCCATGACCGCCATCATGTGCCTGCCGCGGCAGTTCCACGTGCTGGTGGTGGAGAACATCGAGCCGCGCGACCTCAACCTGGCGCGCTGGGTGTTCCCCGCCTACCTGGTGCTGGCCGCGCTCTTCGTGGTGCCCATCGCCCTGGCCGGGCAGATGCAGCTGCCGGCCGGGGTCATCCCCGACTCCTTCGTGATCAGCCTGCCGCTGGCCGAGGCGCACCCGGCGCTGGCGCTGCTGGCCTTCATCGGCGGCGCCTCGGCGGCCACCGGCATGGTCATCGTGGCCAGCGTGGCGCTGTCCACCATGGTCTCCAACGACATGCTGCTGCCCTGGCTGCTGCGCCGCAAAGGCACCGACGCCGAGCAGCCGTTCGAGGTGTTCCGCCACTGGCTGCTGACCGTGCGCCGGGTGAGCATCGCGCTGATCCTCCTGCTGGCCTACGTCAGCTACCGCCTGTTGGGCTCCACCGCGAGCCTGGCGACCATCGGCCAGATCGCCTTCGCCGCCATCGCCCAGCTGGGCCCGGCGATGATCGGCGCGCTGTACTGGAAGCAGGCCAACCGCCGCGGCGTGTTCGCCGGCCTGGCCGCCGGCGCCGCGCTCTGGGCCTACACCCTGGTGCTGCCGGTGATCGCCCGCAGCCTGGGCTGGCCGCTGGAGCACTTCCCCGGGCTGACCTGGCTGGCCGCCCACCCCTTCGGCATCAACATCGAGCCGCTGACCCTCGGCGTGCTGCTCTCGCTGATCGGCAACTTCGCCCTGTTCGGCCTGGTCTCGGTGTTCTCCCGCACCCGCGTCTCCGAGCACTGGCAGGCCAGCCGCTTCATCGGCCAGGAAATCTCCCAGCGGCTCAGCTCGCGCTCGATGCTGGCGGTGCAACTGGAAGACCTGCTGATGCTCGCCGCGCGCTTCGTCGGCGAGGAGCGCGCGCGGCAGAGCTTCATCCGCTTCGCCTACCGCCAGGGCAAGGGCTTCGTGCCCAGCCAGAACGCCAACGACGAGTGGATCGCCCACACCGAGCGCCTGCTCGCCGGCGTGCTCGGCGCCTCCTCGGCGCGCGCGGTGGTGAAGGCCGCCATCGAGGGCCGCGAGATGCAGGTGGAGGACGTGGTGAAGATCGCCGACGAAGCCTCCGAGGTGCTGCAGTTCAACCGCGCGCTGCTGCAGGGCGCCATCGAGAACATCACCCAGGGCATCAGCGTGGTCGACCAGTCGCTGCGCCTGGTGGCCTGGAACCACCGCTACATCGAGCTGTTCGACTACCCCGAGGGGCTGATCCACGTCGGCCGGCCGATCGCCGACATCATCCGCTACAACGCCGAGCGCGGCCTGTGCGGGCCCGGCGACCCCGACCTGCACGTGGCCAAGCGCCTGTACTGGATGCGCCAGGGCACCCCGCACACCTCCGAGCGGCTGTTCCCCAACGGCCGCGTCATCGAGCTGATCGGCAACCCCATGCCCGGCGGCGGCTTCGTCATGAGCTTCACCGACATCACCGCGTTCCGCGACGCCGAGCACGGCCTCAAGGAAGCCAACGAGAGCCTGGAGCAGCGCGTCGAGGAACGCACCCAGGAACTCTCCCAGCTGAACCAGGCGCTGACCGAGGCCAAGGGCACCGCCGAGGCCGCCAACCAGTCGAAGACGCGCTTCCTCGCCGCGGTCAGCCACGACCTGATGCAGCCGCTGAACGCCGCGCGGCTGTTCTCCGCGGCGCTGGCCCAGAGCGAGCTGCCCGGCGAGTCCAGCGACCTGGTGCGCCACCTGGACTCCTCGCTGCGTTCGGCCGAGGACCTGATCACCGACCTGCTGGACATCTCGCGCCTGGAAAGCGGCCGCGTCAGCGCCGAGCGCGCGGCCTTCCCGCTCAGCGCCCTGCTCGACCCGCTGGGCGCCGAATTCCGCGCCCTGGCCCAGGAACAGGGCATCGACTTCCACCTGCGCGGCAGCAAGCTGCGGGTGGACAGCGACATCAAGCTACTGCGCCGGGTGCTGCAGAACTTCCTGACCAACGCCTTCCGCTACGCCAAGGGCCGCGTGCTGCTGGGCGTGCGCCGCGAGGACGGGCACCTGCGCCTGGAGGTGTGGGACCGCGGCCCGGGCATCCCCGAGGACAAGCTCAGCGTGATCTTCGAGGAGTTCAAGCGCCTGGACAGCCACCAGACCCGCGCCGAGAAGGGCCTGGGCCTGGGTCTTGCGATCGCCGACCGGCTGTGCAAGGTGCTCGGCCACCGCCTGCAGGTGCGCTCCTGGCCGGGCAAGGGCAGCGTGTTCAGCGTCAGCGTGCCGCTGGCGCGGCAGCCGGCGCCGGCCGAGCTCAACGGCCACAAGGCCGAGGTGCCCACCGAGCTGAACGGCGCCCAGGTGCTGTGCGTGGACAACGAGGACAGCATCCTGGTCGGCATGAACAGCCTGCTCAGCCGCTGGGGCTGCCGCGTGCTCACCGCGCGCAGCAAGGCCGAGTGCGAGCGACTGCTGGACAGCGACGCGCGCCCGGAACTGGCGCTGATCGACTACCACCTGGACAACGGCGAGACCGGCGCCGAGCTGATGGCCTGGCTGCGCACCCGCCTGGGCGAGCCGGTGCCCGGCGTGGTGATCAGCGCCGACGCCCGCCCCGAGCTGGTGGCGCAGATCCACGCCGCCGGCCTGGAATTCCTCGCCAAGCCGGTGAAGCCGGCGGCGCTGCGGGCGCTGCTGAGCCGGCACCTGAGCCTGCGCTGAGCGGACGTCGTAGGGCGCATAACGCCTACGGCGTTATCCGCCGCCTGGCCTTGCTTGCCGGCGGCCCCGGGGTTGACCTTGGCGTTGGCTGTGGCCCCGGTGTATCGGCGGATAACCGCGAACGGTTATCCGCCCTACGGTTCCGGGAGGCACGGTATTCTCCCCCGTAGGAGCAACTGTCTTGCAAGCCGCACCAGAGTGCTTTGCGTAGGATGGGTTGAGCTTGCGAAACCCATGCGGTTGCGCTGATGGGTATCGCTTCGCTCAACACCATCCTACGGGTCTTGTGCCTGCCGGAGGGGGTAGGACCTTGTCCGCGA
This sequence comes from Pseudomonas sp. M1, assembly GCF_022760135.1. Taxonomy (NCBI): domain Bacteria; kingdom Pseudomonadati; phylum Pseudomonadota; class Gammaproteobacteria; order Pseudomonadales; family Pseudomonadaceae; genus Pseudomonas; species Pseudomonas sp. M1. The sequence goes on along the minus strand of NZ_CP094343.1, from coordinate 1,807,736 downwards.
TAGCCGGAACCACCGGCGCGATTCGCGGATAAGATCCGCCTACGCCACCCCAGCCACGCCATTCCCTTGTAACGAATGGCATCCCCGCCTTGACCTGGAACATCCCCTCCACGCCGTCAGCTTCTAGACTCCCAGCATCCCCGCACGGAGCCGCCCCGCGATGCTGGACCACATGGAACTCGTCCTCGACCTCACCACCGCCCTGGCCATCGGCCTGCTGGTCGGCACCGAGCGCGGCTGGCGCGAGCGCGACTTCGAGGACATCCGCCAGGTCGCCGGCATCCGCACCTTCACCCTGGCCGGCCTGCTGGGCGGCTTGAGCGCGCTGCTGGCCGGGCACTTCGGCGTCTGGGCCTGGGCGGTGATGGCGCTGCTGGTGGGCCTGCTGGCGGTGGCCGGCTACCTGGCCGACGTGGGCCGCAGCGGCGACCAGGGCATGACCAGCGAGGTCGCCCTGCTCGCCACCTTCCTGCTGGGCAGCCTGGCGGTGGCCGACAGCCGCCTGCTGGCCGCCGGCGGCGGCGTGGTGGTGGCGCTGCTGCTGAGCCTGAAGGAATCCCTGCATGCCGCGCTGAAGCACCTGGACGCCCGCGAACTCTCGGCGGCCTTCAAGCTGCTGTTCATCTCGGTGGTGATGCTGCCGGTGCTGCCCAACCAGGGCTACGGTCCCTGGCAGGTGTTCAACCCCTACGCCAGCTGGTGGATGGTGGTGCTGATCGCCGGCCTGGGCTTCGCCGCCTACGTCGCCGTGCGCCTCACCGGCACCCGTCACGGCCTGCTGATCACCGCGCTGCTCGGCGGCCTGGTGTCCTCCACGGCAATGACTCTCACCCTCGCCGGCATGCACGGGCAACGCCGCCTGCAACCGCTGCTGGCCGCCGGCCTGCTGGCCACCTCGGCGCTGATGTTCCCGCGGGTGGCCCTGGAGGTCGGCCTGGTCAACGTCGAGCTGCTGCCGGACCTGCTGCCGCCGCTGATCGTCGCCACCCTGGTCTATGCCGGCGGCGCGCTGCTGTATTGGCAGCGCGCCAGCCGGGACGAGACGCCCGCCACCAGCGAACCGCCGCTGAAGAACCCCTTCGAACTGGGACCGGCCCTGCGCTTCGCTGCCCTGCTGGCGCTGATCCTGTTCCTGGTCGAGGCCGGGCACCGCTACCTGGGCGACGTCGGCGTGTACCTGGTGGCGCTGCTCTCGGGCCTGGCCGACGTCGACGCCATCACCCTGTCCCTGGCCAGCAACGCCCTGGGCGGGCTGGACGCCGAAGTGGCCGGGCACGGCATCGTCCTCGCCGTGGTCAGCAACAGCCTGGTCAAGGCCGTCCTGATCGCCCTGGTCGGCGGCGCCCGGCTGGCCCTGCGCTGCGTACCGGTGATGGTCGCCGGCCTCGCCGCGGGGGCGCTGACGCTGCTCTTCGTGTAGATCAGGCGAGCCAATGCAACGCCCGTAGGATGGGTGGAGCGAAGCGATACCCATCGCCATGACCGCATGGGTTTCGCAAGCTCAACCCATCCTACGAAAAGCACCTTGCAGAAGCGGCGTCAGCGCGGCTGCTCGAACTGGCGGAGGATCTCCCCCACCCGCTCGCCGAGCATCTCGTTGGCCGACCGCTTCAGGCCCCGCGCCAGTTCCACCAGCACCACCTGCTCGGCCAGCGGGCGCAGGCGCATGAACACCTCGGCCAGCTGTTCCAGGTCGGCGGCGCCGGGCAGCAGCTCGGCGCCGCGCTTGTCCACCAGGTGGGTGACCACCAGGCGCACGATGCCGGCGGCCAGGTGCTCGGTGTCGCCGCGCAGCACCGCCAGGTGCTCCAGCAGCGCGGCCAGGGGAATGCCCGAGCGGTACAGCTCGACGCCGGCGTTGAACAGCCGCGGGCTGGGGATGCTGATGCGCTCGCCGTCGAATTGCAGCAGGCCCTGCTGCAGGGCGCGGTCGATGACCTCGTCGTTGAGTTCGTCGCCGAAGATCGCCTGCAGTTCGTCGAAGCCGATCTGCCCCGGAGTCTCCAGGTTCCAGGCGCCGAGGATGGCCTGGTCCAGGCCCAGCACGTGGTCGAGGTCGTGGCCGCGCTCCCAGCTTTCCAGCAGCTCCTTGATGTTCGACAGGCCGTAGCCGCGCTCCAGCAGGCCGCCGATCAGGCGCAGGCGGCGCAGGTGGCTGGCGAAGTACACGCCGCTGCGGCCGCGCCGCTCGGGCGGCGGCAGCAGGCCGCGGTCCTGGTAGGCGCGGATGTTGCGCACCGTGCTGCCGGCCTCGCGGGCCAGCTCGTCGACGCTGAATTCGCGCTCGTCCTCCAGCGCCGCCGGGCTTTGCTCGGGGCGCTGGAGCAGGCGCTGCAGAAGGCTCAGGGGCGTGCTCATGGCGGCGATCATAGCCAGCGCCCGGCGCCGGCCACAACCGCAAGGCATCAATACCCAAGCGCTTGCGAAGCCCATCACAACGCCCAACCAAAGGCGGGACTTCATCGCCCCGCGCACCCTGCCCTTGCCGCCAAACCCGCATGACAACTGGGCTGCGCGCCGCTGCCCGCATTGGTAACAGCGCCGCCGGGCATGGCGCGGGCGTGGCGAATGGGTCAGCATCCACCGTGACATCGACCAATGTCATGGTCGCTCCGTACAACAACAATGGCCTGGAGAACGTCATGCCCCGAGGCACCCCGTCCGCCCATCCGCTCCCGCCGCCGCCACGGGAGGCCGCATGAACGCCATGCTCGAAAACCCCGGCCTGCCGCCGGCCGAACGCCTCGACGTGCAATCCGGCGCGGTGCGCCTGGCGGTGTACCGCTGGGGCGATGCGAACAAGCCGATGCTGCTGTTCGTCCACGGCTACCCGGACAACCACGAAGTCTGGCTGCCGCTGATCGCCCGCCTGCTCGGCCGCTACCAGGTGGTGGCCTACGACGTGCGCGGCGCCGGCGCCTCGGACAAACCACGGCGCACCCGCGACTACCGCCTGGAGCTGCTCAGCCAGGACCTGAAAGCCGTGCTCGACGCCGTCAGCCCCGAACGCGCGGTGCACCTGGTGGCCCACGACTGGGGCTCGATCCAGACCTGGGAGAGCGTCACCGACCCGGCGCTGCGCCAGCGCATCGCCTCCTACACCAGCATTTCCGGGCCCTGCCTGGACCACGTCGGCCACTGGATGCGCGACCGATTGCGGCGCAGGCGCCCGGCCGCGCTGCTGCAGATGCTCAGCCAGCTGCTGCACTCCTGGTACATCTACTACTTCCACCTGCCGCTGCTCCCGGCGCTGTCCTGGCGCTTGGGCGCCGCGCGCCTGTGGCCGCAGTACCTGCGCAAGGTCGAGGGCATCCGCAACCCCGGGCGCAACCCGCACCAGGCCAGCGACGGCGAGCACGGCGTGAAGCTGTACCGGGCCAACTTCATCGGTTCGATCTTCAAGCCGCGCAAGCGCCATACCGAGGTGCCGGTGCAACTGGTGGTGCCGACCCGCGACCGCTACGTCGGCCAGCAGCTGTTCCAGCAGCTTTCGCTGTGGGCGCCGCGGCTGTGGCGCCGCGAGGTGGCCGCCGGACACTGGCAACTGCTCGCCGAACCGGAGCAACTGGCCGGCTGGATCGACGAATTCGCCCGCCACATCGACGGCGGCGAGGCCAGCCAGCCGCTGCAGCGCGCCCAGCAGAAACCCGGCGCCGGGCCCTTCGCCGGCAAGCTGGTGGTGGTCACCGGCGCCGGCGGCGGCATCGGCCGTTCCACGCTGCTGCGCTTCGCCGAACAGGGCGCCAGCGTGCTCGCCGCGGACATCGACCCGGCCGCCGCCGAAGCCAGCGCCGCCCAGGCCCGCAGCCTTGGCGCCACGGCCTTCAGCTATTGCGTGGACGTCGGCGACAGCGCCGCCATGGAACGCTTCGCCACCTGGGTGAAGAGCAGTCTGGGCGTGCCCGACGTGGTGGTCAGCAACGCCGGCATCGGCCTGGCCGGCGCCATGCTCGACACCAGCGCGCAGGACTGGGAGCACCTGCTGCGCGTCAACCTGTGGAGCGTCATCGACGGCTGCCGCCTGTTCGGCCGGCAGATGGTCGAGGCCGGCAAGCCCGGGCACCTGGTCAACGTCGCCTCCGGCGTGGCCTTCGCGCCCTCGCGCAACTACCCGGCCTACGCCACCAGCAAGGCGGCGGTGCTGATGCTCAGCGAATGCCTGCGCGCCGAACTGGCCGGGCACGGCATCGGCGTCAGCGCGGCCTGCCCCGGCTTCGTCGACACCGGCATCGTCCAGGCCACCCGCTTCGCCGGCCTCAGCGAGGAGCAGCAGGCCCGCCGCCGCGCCAGGGTGCAGCGCTTCTACCGCCGGCGCCGGCTGAGCCCGGACAGGGTGGGCGAGAAGATCGTCCAGGCCGTGCAGCGCAACCAGCCGGTGGTCGCCGTCGGCGCCGAGGTGCACCTGGCGCGCTGGCAGTGGCGCCTGCTGCCAGGCCTGTCGCGCCTGTTCGCCCGTTTCGACCTGACTTCCCGAGGCCAACCATGACCGACCATCATCACCGCCTGGTGCAACGCAAGGTGCAGTTCGACTACAGCGCCTCGCCGCTGCACTGGATCCCCGGGCAGGCCGAGGCCTCCCACGTCATCAACGTCATCCACATGATGCTGCCGGCCGGCGAGCTGTGGTTCTGCCGCCTGTACAACAAGGCCCTGCCCTTCGTGAAGGACGCGCGCATGCGCGACGACGTGCAGGGCTTCATCCGCCAGGAAGCGATGCACGCCCGCGCCCACTCCGGCGCCGTGGAGCGCTACCTGACGGTGCACGGCATCGACTCCAGCCGCTACCTGAAGGCCATGGACTACCTGTTCGAGCAGTTGCTCAGCGACACCCCGCTGGGGCTGCAGCTGTTCAACAGAACGCCCTGGCTGCGCCGCTGGTGGATCGGCCAGCGCTGCGCCATAGTCGCCGCGGTCGAGCACTTCACCTGTGTGCTGGGCAAATGGGTGCTGGAAGCCGAGGCGCTGGACCGCGCCGGCTCCGATCCGGTGCTGCTGGACCTGTTCCGCTGGCACGGCGCCGAGGAAGTGGAGCACCGCAACGTCGCCCACGACCTGCACGTGCACCTGGGCGGCAGCTTCGTCAGCCGCCAGTTGTGGATGTTCGTGGTCTGGCCGCTGATCATCTGGCTGTTCGCCTTCGGCACCCGCACCCTAGCCCGCCAGGACCCGAGCCTGGGCAGGCCGCGGCCCTTCTGGCGCATCTGGCGCGACAGCGAAAAACGCGGCCTGCTGCCGCGGCGAGCCTCGCTGGCCGGAAGCTTCCTGCGCTACTTCAAGCCCTGGTACCACCCGGACCACGAGGCCAACACCCAGGAGGCCCTGGACTACCTGGCGCGCTCGCCGGCGGCGAGTCGGGCGGCGCGGGGTTGAGGGGAGTTCCGGGTAAGAGCAAGAGCACCCTCTCCCTAACCCTCTCCCTGAAGGGAGAGGGGACCGTTGGGCAGAGTTGGGTGTTCTGGAGTTAGCCGTCAACACCGAGGGTTACCGGCTGGAGCCATTCCTTCTCTCGGCACGGACAAGCCCCCTCTCCCTTCAGGGAGAAGGGGCCGTTGGGCAGAGCTGGGTGTTCTGGAGTTAGCCGGCAACACCGAGGGTTACCGGCTGGAGCCATTCCTTCTCTCGGCACGGACTAGCCCCCTCTCCCTTCAGGGAGAGGGCTGGGGAGAGGGAGCGGACTCAATCCCCGCGCCACAGCCTAGGGTGCGCGAGCAAGCTCGCTCCTACGAAAAGCGCGGCAACGTAGGACTATTTGTCTTCTTCCAGAACCTGCGGCTCGTCGCCCAGCGCCCGCTCCAGCCAATCCCCCGGCAAGCTCTTGCTGGCCCGCGCGCCGAGCAGCTTGATCTGTTCCGCTCGGCTGATCAGGTTGCCGCGGCCCTCGCAGAGCTTGTTGCGCGCCGCCGCGTAGGCCTTGTCCAGCTGCTGCAGGCGCGAGCCCATCTCGTCCAGGTCCTGGACGAAGAGCACGAACTTGTCGTACAGCGCGCCGGCGCGCTCGGCAATCTCGCGGGCGTTCTGCGTCTGCCGCTCCTGGCGCCAGAGGCTGTCGATCACCCGCAGGGTGGCCAGCAGGGTGGTCGGGCTGACGATCACGATATTGCGCTCGAAGGCCTCCTGGAACAGGTTCGGCTCGGCCTGCAGGGCCACCGAGAAAGCCGCCTCCACCGGCATGAACAGCAGCACGAAGTCCAGGCTATGCAGGCCCTCCAGGCGCCGGTAATCCTTGCCGGAGAGGCCCTTCACGTGGTTGCGCAGGGACAGCACGTGCTGCTTCAGCGCCTGCTGGCGGATCACCTCGTCGTCACTGGCGACGAACTGCTGGTAGGCGGTGAGGCTGACCTTCGCATCCACCACGACTTGCTTGTCGCCGGGCAGGCGGATCAGCACGTCGGGCTGGAAGCGCTCGCCGTCGGCGGCGCGCAGGCTCACCTGGGTCTCGTACTCGCGGCCCTTCTCCAGGCCGGCGTGTTCCAGCACGCGCTCCAGCACCAGCTCGCCCCAGTTGCCCTGGGTCTTCTGGCCCTTGAGCGCGCGGGTCAGGTTGGTCGCCTCCTCGCCCAGGCGCAGGTTGAGCTGCTGCAGGCGCTCCAGTTCCTTGCCCAGGGAGAAGCGCTCGCGGGCTTCCTGTTGATAACTCTCTTCCACGCGCTTCTCGAAGGCCTGGATGCGCTCCTTCAGCGGGTCGAGCAATTGCCCCAGGCGCTGCTGGCTGGCCTCGGCGAAGCGTTGCTCGCGCTCCTCGAAGATCTTCCCGGCCAGCTCGGCGAACTGCGCGCGCAGCTCGTCCCGCGCCGCCTGCAGGTCGCCCAGGCGCTGCTGGTGGCCTTCCTGCTGCTCGCGCAGTTCGGCAGCCAGCGCGGCGCGTTCGGCGGACAGCCGGCGCAGCTCCTCCTCGCGGCCCTCGCGCTCGGCCTGCCAACTGCGCTCGGCCTGCTGCTGGCGCTCGCGCTCGGCGCGGCCCAGGTCCACCTCGCGGCGCAAGGCCGCGGCCTCGCCGGCCAGCTCGCCGTGTCGGCCGCTCAGGCGCTGGAAGGCTTCACGCTCGGCCTCCAGTTGCGCACCCAGGCCATCCTGGGCCAGTTGCGCGGTGGTCAGGCGTTCGCGCAACAGCGCCAGTTCGCTCTCCTGCCGCGCCGCGCGCTCGCGCAGGTGCCAGGCCAACCAGCCCAGCGGCAGCGTGGCGGCCAGCAGTCCGATCAGCAGGTTGGGCAAGTCGACGGGCATGGGCGCTCCAGGGCGGGTGGTCGCAGGAAAATTCGCGTCATGGTAGCAGCCGCGAATAGGAATTCAGTGCGGCTTTTGCCGTCAGGGCTCTTGACAATGCGGAAGGAAAGCAAGCGCTTGGGACAATCCACAGAAGCTGTGGATAACTTCGTGGATAAGGTGATGAAAACGTCTTATACGCCTTGCCCGCTGGGGCTGCCGCTTAGATTGGTGCTTTTTTCACCAATAAATAAAGCCATTAAAAATCAATAATTTACAAACGCTCAACGAAAAATCAAGCGCTTACGGAGGAATGTTTCCAGCGCTTGACAACAGCCACCAACATTGTGCACAAGTCCGCGCCGGACAGGGGCGGACCGCCTCATTTCAGGGCAATCCGAAGGGATTTTCAGGCAAGCTTCAGCAGCGAATCAGACGCATTCGCGGGCTCTGCGCCGACGTTCCTGGCTAGGAATATTGCCCGCCCCGGCAACAGGCGCGGCTTGACCCAACGACTCCAGCACGCGCTCGTACATGCGTTGCGCGGCGGGCTTGTCGGGGTACTGGAAGAAGTACTGGTTGAGGTAGACGCGCCACTGGCGGCGGTCATGGGGATGGGCTTCCAGGCGAATGTCCATGGCGCACTCCGTTGCTTGGCCAGCGCAATAAGCTAGCGCGTTCGCCCCACCCCGCGCGGGCAGGACGACGGACGGTCACGCCGGGTGCGGCAGGTCGCCCTCGACCAGGAATCCCGCGCGCGGGAACAACCGCGGCGCCCCCGGCACCTGGGCATGCTTGAAGGCCACGTAGTCGGCGGTGGTCTCGCACAGCCAGGGCATGAGGTTGCGCGGGCGCTTGTCGACGAAGGCCGAAGGCACGAAGAGCGCGGCATTCAGCCCACCTTCCGGGCAGCGCGCCGAGCGGTATTCGAAGGCCTCCACCGCGGCAGCGCGCATCGCGCTGCCCAGCGCCTGGGTCAGGCGGTAGTCCCGCGGGTCCTGCAGGCGCTCGGCATAGCTGTCGAAGGGCGGCGCCTGCAGGCGTATGCCCCGTTGCACCTGGAAACGCGCCTCGAAAGAAGCGTGCTCGGAAAGGATGCGCCCGCTGGGCGGCGGGCTGGCCATGCCCTCCCAGAGCACGAAGCGGTAATAGGCCGCCTCGGCCATGGCCGTCTCCAGGCGCAACGCGGCGTAGAACAGGCTGGGTTCGTGACGCCGGCCGAAGCGCGAGCCCCAGCGCAGCGGCGGGTAGCGGAACGGCGTCTTGAGCAGGTAGTGCAGGGTTTCGGTGGACGGCGGCAGGTGCGGCTTGCTGGTCTCGATCAGCTCTTCCAGCAGGGCCTGCTCCTCCAGGGTATCCACCAGTTGCAGGGTCGCGACCTGCTCCTGGCTCTCCACCAGGCGCACCAGCTTGCCCCGCAGCGGGGCGATGGCCTGCTCGCCCCGGCATTCGCGCCACAGTTCGGCGCCGGCGTCGAGGGCCATTCAGATCTTGCCCCGGATGGCGTCGAGGTACTCGACCACCTGCACCAGGCCCTGCACCTGCTCCATCCGCTGCAGCGGCACACCGCTCAGGTGGCGGTTGGGGGTGCGCAGGAAGTGGCGCATGTCGTCCAAGTTGCCGCCGAACAGGGCGAAGAGCGCGCGGTATACCCGCACCAGCAGCAGCGCCAGCTCGCCGGTCTTGCTGCCCACCCGCAGGCCGCCGCTCTTCCAGCGGCTCACCGCGCTGCGGTCGACGCCGACGATGGCGGCCAGCTCCTGCTGCGTCATGCCCAGTTGCTCACGGGCAGCCAGTACCGCCTTGGCCAGGACCAGATCGGCCGACGGAGTTTCCCTGATCAGTGCGCTCATGCCGTACCTCTTTCGTGCATTTGATGCAAACATACCATCAAATGTGAAAACCGCACAAAGCACTTCCCCTTTTCCGGCAGAGCGCCGGACGCGGTTCGGGCGGCCATGTATCAGCGCCCTGACGAAAGCGACGAATTCTTTACCGGACCTTTACTCCACATTGGCGTTTCTTGACCTGGACGCACGGTCTCATGAAGTACCCGAACCGGCTGCGCCCGGTGCCGGGATCGACCGATAGCAGCGCGCGCCGCAACCGCCGGCCGCGCCAGGAGAACACCATGAAGAAGACCGTCGCCCTGCTCTGTGCCGCCCTGATGCTCGGCAGCCCGCTGGCGAGTTTCGCCCAGCCGGGCCCCGGCCCGGACCACGGCCCGAACCGCCCGGACAATCGCCCGCAGCAGCACCAGCAATACCAGCAGCAGAAAGGCCACCAGGGCGGCCACTACCAGGGCCGCACGGGCCACGCCGACCCGCGCTACTACCGCGACCCGCACTTCCGCCCGCAGGCCGGCATGCCGGTGCCGCATCGCGAATGGCGCCGCGGCGTGGTGGTGCAGCCGGTCTACCGCAGCGACCGCTACTGGGTCACCGACTGGCGCGCCCGTCACCTCTACGCGCCGCCGCGCGACCATCGCTGGCTGTACGTCAACGGCGACTACGTGCTGGTGGCCATCGCCACCGGGGTGATCGTCAACATCCTGGCCGGCTATTGAGGCGCCTCAGGCGCTGGTGCTGAGCAAGGCGCCGGCGCCACCGCCGCCATTGCGGATCGCTTCGGCCAGCGCCGCCGCCGTGGCCTGCATGGCGGCGCTGGTGCTGGCGATGCGGCTCTGCAGGGCCATGATGATCGCGGTGCGCTCGTTTTCCGAGGAATATTGCCGCTCCTGCGCGGCCGCCAGTTCCTGCTGCTCCTGTTGCAACTGCTTCTGCAGCTGCTGCAGGCGCTTCTGCAACTGCTCGACGGCGACGCTGGAGCTACCGCCGCTTTCGGCGCCGGCGCCAGCCGCGCCCTGGCTTCCGGCCTTCGCGCCACGACTGGTCACGGCGCCGTCGTCCTGGGTGGCATCGGCCGCCGTGCCGCCATCGCCATTGGCAGCTATCCGCAATTGACCGGCGAGGGCCTGGCTGGAAGGCGTCAGGGAAAGGTTCATGCCCGAGGTTCCTTTTTCCGGGTGTTCTGCCGCTCTATCGACTGCTGTAGGAAAAACTTGAAAGACCATTCGCCGATGCCAGGCAAAGGCCCTAGGATAGGCCCCTTCATGCCCAGGCAGCCGTCACCATGGACAAGCAACGCGCCCACCAGTTGATCCTCCAGCGCCTCGACGCCGACCTCGATGTCGCCGTCCGCGCCGCGCGCACCGCCCACGAGGCCGCCACCCACGAGGAAAACATCGCCGAGAACAAGTACGACACCCTCGGCCTGGAAGCGGCCTACCTGGCCGCCGGGCAATCGCGCCGGGTGGAGGAGATCCGCCAGGCGCTCGCCTCGTTCCAGGGCCTGGTGCTGCGCGACTTCGACGCCGAGCTGGGCATCCAGACCAGCGCCCTGGTCGAACTGGCAGACCATGAGGACCGCCGTCGCTGGCTGTTCCTGGGTCCGGACGCCGCCGGCCTGAAGATCGAACTGGACGGCCACGAGGTCCTGGTCATCACCCCGCGCTCGCCGCTGGGCGGCGCCCTGCTCGGCCGCCACCCCGGCGACGAGATCGAGGTCGGCCTGGGCTCGGCGCGCCAGGCCTACGAGATCGTCGCGACGCTCTGAGCACCCCGCCCGCAGACCGGCGAATCCCGGACTAAGCTGCATGGCCGTCAACCCGAAAAGGAGATGCCGCCATGCTGTTCAACTGGTCCGAATACGTTCCCGCGGTGAAGAAGGCCTTCGGCTCATTGGGTAAGAAACATCCGAAGATGATCGCCGCCTACCAGGCGCTGGATGCCGCCGCCGCGGATGGCGATGCGCTGGACGCCAAGACCCGCGAGCTGATCTCCCTGGCGGTGGCCATCACCACCCGCTGCGACGGCTGCATCGGCGTGCACGCCGAGGCCGCGCGCAAGGCCGGCGCCAGCGAGGCCGAAGTGGCCCAGGCGCTGGCCACGGCGATCGCCATGAACGCCGGCGCCGCCTACGTCTACTCGCTGCGCGCGCTGGAGGCCTTCGAACAGCCGCAGGGCTGAGGTTCAGGCGCGGCGCCGGGCGCCGCGCCCAGGCTTTCTCCGGCGGCGGAATTGGGTTATCCATTGCGCTTTCGCCCAACGATGAGCCGCCATGTCCTCGCCCAGCATCAGTCTCTGCAAACTCGCCCTAGGCATCGCTGCCGGCATCTGGCTGGGCTTCGTCGCCGTGGCCCTGAGCTGCCTCCTGCTCCTGCGCTTCTGGCCCGGCGCGCCCCTGCCGTTGCCCGCCGGCCTGTCGCCAGCGCCGGCCAGCGCTCCGGCGCCCATCCCGGATGCCAACGCGGCGATGTTCCAGCAGTACCTGGAGAACCAGCGCAAGGCCCAGGCCGAACAGAGCCGGCAACTCGAACAGAGCGAGCGGGAACAGCGCTTCAACAGCGCGCCCTGCCAGTTCTGGCGCCAGCAGTACCAGGCCGACCCCAGCGAGAAGAACCGGCTGAAGATGGACGGCTACTGCGGCTGAGGCCCGGCGCCCACCACCTGGTTGCGGCCCTGGTGCTTGGCCCGGTACAGCGCCTTGTCCGCGTCGCTCAGCCAGGCACTGGCATCCACCTGGTAGGGGCTGTAGGACGCCACGCCGATGCTCAGGCCGACGGACAGGTCCGTCGCCAACTGGTAGTGCTTTTCCGCGAAGCTCTGGCGCAAGCGCTCCATGATCTCCACCGCCAGCGTCTGGGTGGTGCCGGGCAGAATCACGCAGAATTCGTCGCCGCCATAGCGCCCCGGGGTGTCGGTTTCACGCAGCGAATGGGTGAGCAGGTGGCTCAGCTCGGTGATGACCATGTCGCCCAGCACATGGCCTAAGCGGTCGTTGATGCCCTTGAAGTGGTCGATGTCGATCAGCACCACGCTGGCCCGGGTGTGCTGCTGGCGGCACTTCTGGAATTCGTTCTCCAACTGGTCCATCCAGGAACCGTGGTTGAGCAGCCCGGTGAGGCTGTCGGTGCGGCTGACCGCGCGCAGCGCCTGCTTGTGCTCGGACAGGCGCCTGGCCAGGCTGTAGCTCACGCCGCCCACCGCCAGCGGGTAGACCACCAGCATCGGCAGGCAGGCATACACCTGCAGCGGCGTGGCCACGGTGGTGAAGGCGATACCGAAGCACAGCCAGGCCAGCAGCACGCCCAGCAGCTGCGCCACGCTGCCCAGCAGGAAGAAGCGCAGGCCGCCGGCGGCGATGTTGTCCATCGCCATCATCGACAGGATGGTCACGCTCGGCAGCGGGTTGAGCTGCATGGCGCCGGCCCAGAAGCCGCCGAACAGCGAATCCAGCAACAGGTTGCGCCGCTCCGCCTGGTACGGCGCCCGCGACAGGCGCGCCAACTGGTAGGCCAGCTGCGGCCAGAGAAAGCCGTTGGCCACCAGCAGAGCCCAGGCCCAACCCGGCCGCTGCAACGGCTCCAGCGCCGCCGCCACGCAGAAGAAGCCGATGCCCAACCCGACCATGCGCGGCACGTAGATGCGCCTGGCGAAAGACAACCCCTTACCGACCACAGCCCCCATACATAATCCTGATCCAGGCATCCGATAGAGCAAGCTAGCAGATCGGCAGGAAAGCGCCTACGCGGATTGGCGGCAATTTGACATTACCTCCCGCCCACGCCATCGCCCGGCCACAGCGCCAATCCCATGGCGGAACGAGTCTGTAGGCCATCCCCCGCGACCGGGTCCGATCCTTCCGCAAGCACGCCAACTCCTTACGGATATGCGTCGCCCCGATTGAGGCCCGCCCCCGCCTGGGGTATGAGAACTCCACCCCCGCCGCCATGGCACACAAGCCACAAGGATCGTCACCCATGCCCAATCCAGGAACGACAATCGCTGCCGCCCTGCTCGTCCTCGCCGCACCCCTCCAACTGGCACTGGCCGACACTGCGAAAACCGACACCGCCTCGCCCAACCTGCTGACCGCCGCCGTCGCCTGGCGGCAGACGGCCGCCGAATACCGCGCCCTCTACTACCAGGGCTTCAACCTGGCCAAGCTGCGCCTGGACCAGGCCCTGGCCGAACGCAAGCCCGGCGCCAGGCCACCGGCGATCATCAGCGACCTCGACGACACCATCCTCAGCAGCAACAGCTATTGGGGCGCCCTGCTCAGCCAGGGCAAGGACTTCTTCGACGACACCCTCTGGGACCGCTGGGTGGCCGCCAACGGCCCCACCCTGACGCCCGGCGCGCTGGACTTCCTCGACTACGCCAAGTCCCGGGGCGTGGAAATCTTCTACGTCTCCAGCCGCGACCAGGGCGACAGGACCGACGAATACGCCCTGAACAACCTGCGCAGCCTCAAGGTCCCCTTCGCCGACAAGGAACACGTCACCATCCTGCGCGAAAGCTCCAACAAGGAGCCCGCGCAGAAAGCCATCGCCGAACGCTACGACGTGCTGCTGATGCTGGGCGACAACCTCAACGACTTCAAACGCCGCTACTACGTCGACGACGCCAAGCAACGCGCCGCCCTGCTCGACGAGGACCGCGCCCAGTTCGGCGAGCGCTTCATCCTCTTCCCCAACCCCACCGACGGCCACTGGATGAAAGCGATCTTCGGCGAATCGGAACCGGCCGACACCCCGGCCAATCGCGCCAAGTTCCGCGCCGCGGCGACTTCGGGGGCGTGGAAGGGGCAGGATTGAGGTAGACGCAGAAAGGACAAAGCTCCTGGAGCGCTGGGCGCTCCAGGAGCTTTGACTATCTGCAGGGCTTTGCCTGATCGCGGCGCCTACATTCCGCATAGAACTCCAGCGTCTAGAGCGCCCTCCCGTTCGGCTTGATCCCCATGGATGCGTAAGCTCCAGATTCGCAGCGTATGGAAACCATCCCTAGACACGCTCCGGCAGCGAATAGGTGACCTTCTGCCCTTTCACCTTCACGAGGCCACGCTTGCACAGGAGCTGGTAAACGCGCTCAGCCTCGGCCAGTGGAGTGTCCTTGCCAAGCGTCGCTCGAATCGTGCTGGTCAGCGTCTTGACCGAAGCCGGCTTCGAAGCCTTCCGACGAACAAGGTCGGCCATGACGGTCTTCAGATGGGCATCGCTCTCAGAAGCAAGCTTGGAAGATGCCTGGCTGGCCGGCTTGGCATCGTTCGCGCTTGCCGCGCTGGCTGCCAGCGTCGCCTGCAGTGCAGGCAAATCCTTGAAGCAGGGCATGGCCTCGATGCTTTCGGAACGCATTGCGAAGATACCCTTGCCCTTCAGGTGCCTGAGCAGGGGATCGAAGCCCTTGTCGGCCGAAATCACGTGGAAGAAAGCCGTGGGATCCTCCAGGGCGAAGCGCCCCAAGTAGTAGGCGATATGGAAGTCGAGGGCGTTGGGGCCGGCGGCTTCGAGCTGGATGTAGTCCGCCCGCTCACCCAGGCGCTGGATGGCGACGACCAGTTCGGTGGGCAGCCTGGAGTTGTTCGGGCCGAGGAAGACCCGCAGGCGAAAATGCGCGTCCTGCAGCAGGTCGAGCGACCGGACCGGAATGCTTTCGTAGTCGATCAGTACGTAGTTGGTACGCATCCGCTGCTTCCCGGGCATCCATGTTCCCGGCATTCTGCTGCAGTCATTGACGGAACGGAAGCAGGCTTGCGTCGGAGGTTTCGACTGCCCTGGCGCAGAAAAGACAAAGCCCCTGAAACGCTAGGAATTTCAGGGGCTTCAGCCATTTCAATAATGGCGGAGAGATAGGGATTTGAACCCTAGGAGCCATTGCTGACTCAACGGATTTCGAATCCGTCCCGTTCGACCACTCCGGCATCTCTCCGTGCGGCGCGCATCATATCAGCTTGATTGGCGAACGCGAAGCCTTCTTTTGAGAAATTTTCGCGTGCTATCAGATGCTTGCGCGCCTGGAACAGGTCAGAGCGGTACGCCCAGGCGCTGCGCCACTTCCTCGTAGGCCTCGATCACGCCGCCCAGGCCCTGGCGGAAGCGGTCCTTGTCCATTTTCTTGCGGGTTTCCTTGTCCCACAGGCGGCAGCCGTCGGGGCTGAATTCGTCGCCAAGGACGATCTGGCCGTGGAACACGCCGAATTCCAGCTTGAAGTCCACCAGCAGCAGGCCGGCGTCGTCGAACAGCTTGCTCAGCACTTCGTTGACCTTGAAGGAGTAGGCCTTCATCTGCGCCAGCTGTTCCAGGGTCGCCCAGCCGAAGGCCTGGACGTGGGATTCGTTGATGAAGGGGTCGCCCAGGGCGTCGTTCTTCAGGAACAGTTCAAAGGTCGGCGGATTGAGCTGCAGGCCCTCTTCCACACCCAGGCGGCGCACCAGGCTGCCGGCGGCGTAGTTGCGCACCACGCATTCGACCGGGATCATCGCCAGCTTCTTCACCAGCACTTCGTTGTCGGCCAGCAGCTTGTCGAACTGGGTCGGGATGCCCGCCGCTTCCAGCTTCTGCATGATGAAGGCGTTGAACTTGTTGTTCACCATGCCCTTGCGGTCCAGCTGTTCGATACGCTTGCCGTCGAACGCCGAGGTGTCGTTGCGGAACAGCAGGACGAGGCGGTCGGGGTCGTCGGTGGTGTAAACCGATTTGGCCTTGCCGCGATAGAGTTCTTCGCGTTTTTCCATGATGGGCTCCGCTTGCTAGGTTGGTAGGGGGTCAGGCGATTTCGCGCCAGTCCAGCCCCGAATGCTGATCGGCTACCTGCAGCCAGTCCGGGTCGCACCCGAGGGTGTCGACGAAACATTGCCGGGCCAGCTGCGGCGTGTTGTTCTTTTCGCTGAGGTGGGCCAGCACCAGGTGCTGCAGCCCTTCCCAGCCCAGTTCCGCGACGAATTGCGCGGACTGGCGGTTGTTCAGGTGTCCCCACTGGCCGCCCACGCGGACCTTCAGCGGGTAGGGATAGGGGCCGCGCGCCAGCATGTCGCTGTCGTGGTTGGCCTCCACTACCAGGGCATCCAGGCCACGATAGCATTCCAGCACCTCGGCGGTGACGCTGCCCAGGTCGGTGAGCTGGCCGAAACGCCGCCGGCCATCGGAAATCACGTATTGCAGGGGCTCGCGGGCATCGTGGGCCACGCCCACCGCGGTCACTTCCAGGTCCTTCAGCTCCAGGCGCTCGCCGGCCTTGAGCAGGCCCGCCGGCTGCAGCGGCTTGCGCAGCCCGCGCAGGGTGCCGTCGCTGAGGTACACGGGAATGCCGTAGTGCCGGGCCAGCAGCTCGACGCCGTGGACATGATCGGAATGCTCGTGGGTCACCAGGATGGCGTCCAGCTCGCCGGGGTGCATACCCAGGCGAGCCAGACGCTTGATGGTTTCACGCAGCGGAAAGCCGCAATCGATCAGTACCCGGGTGTCAGAACTGCTCACCAAGGCCGAATTGCCCCGGCTTCCGCTCCCCAGTACCGCGAAACGCATTGCGCATGCTCTCTTGAAGTTTTTCCAGGACGCTCTGCGCGACGTCGGTCGGCGCGGAGGTGTTGATGTCCTTGTCGAGGGTGACCTGCACCGTGTTGCTCACGGTGGTCAGGCGCACCTGGTAGCGCTGCGCCTTGGCGTCTTCCTCCGCCTTGGCCTTCTCTTCGCTGGCGCCGAACAGGCGGCTGAAGAAGCCGGGCTTCTTCGCTTCCTCGAGCTTCTTCGCGCCCTCGGCGACGTTCACGTAGTAAACGCCCAGGCTGCGGTTGAGGTCGTCGACGCGGATGTCGGCGCGCTCCAGGGCGCGGCCGACGCTGACCCAGGCGCGGTCGAAGTCGGAGTCGAGGGTCAGCATCGGGTTGCCGTTGCCGTCCTTCTCCAGGGTCACGCTGCCGGGAGTGTCGTAGGTGGAGTGCGCGGCCAGCAACGACACCGAACCGCCCTTCTCGGCGCTGGTGGACATGTTGGCGAGCATTTCGTCGAGCAGCGCGGCGTCCAGCGCCGGCACCGCCGGCTTGCTCGGCCAGTCGGCGCTGGCGCTGCTGCCGGCCGGACGGGTTTCGCTGAGGACGTAGACTTCGCTGGTGTTGGTCTGCACGCCCGGCTCGATGCGCACGCGCACGCGCGCCTCGCTGCTGGGGTCGACGCCGGCGACGCGGCTGCCCAGGCGGCGGGCCAGGGGCGCGGAGAGCTGCGTCAGCGGCTGCCAGTTGGTGGAGAACTCGCCGGTCTGCGGGCGCTCGTCGGCGAAGGAGAAGCCGTTGTCCTGGAAGAACTGGTGGGCCACCGGCCAGACTTCCGCCGGCGGGCGCTGGGCGATCAGCCAGCGCGAGTCGCCGCTCTTCTGCAGGCTGTAGTCGCTGGAGCTGCCGGCGTTGGCCAGCGGCAGCGGGCGCGGCACTTCGAACTCGCCGGCCTTCTCGTGGCTGTCGGCGATGTTCATGGGAATCGGCAGCAGCGGGTCGAGCTGCTTGCTCTGCAGCCCTTCGGGCACCTTCATCGGCCCGGTCTGCCGGGAATCCAGGTAGTCGGTGCCGCGGTCACGGAAGTAGCCGTCCTTGCCCCACAGCCAGCCGCAGCCGGAGGTGTTGCCGATGACCAGGGCGAGCGCGGTCAGTCCTGCCAGTCGCTTCATGCGCGATGCTCCTCAGGCCAGCACGCCGGTCTGGCGCATGGCCTGACGCAGCGGCTCGTGGCAACGCGGGCTGAGCCAGGTCAGGGGCAGGCGGATGCCCTCGGGGATCAGGCCCATCTCGTGCAGGGCCCATTTCACCGGAATGGGGTTGGATTCGATGAACAGCGCCTTGTGCAGCGGCATCAGGCGGTCATTGATGGCGCGCGCGGCGGCGGCGTCACCGCGCATGGCGGCGGCGCACAGCTCGCTCATGGCGCGCGGGGCGACGTTGGCGGTCACCGAGATGTTGCCCTTGCCGCCCATCAGCATCAGCTCGACGGCGGTGGCGTCGTCGCCGGAGTAGACCAGGAAGTCCTTGCCGACGCGGTCGAGCACTTCCTTGCCGCGCTGCAGGTCGCCGGTGGCTTCCTTGATGCCGATGATGTTCGGCACCTTGGACAGGCGCTCGATGGTCTCCGGCAGCATGTCGCAGGCGGTGCGGCCGGGGACGTTGTAGAGGATCTGCGGGATGGCCACGGCTTCGGCGATGTGGCGGAAGTGCTGGTACAGGCCTTCCTGGGTCGGCTTGTTGTAGTACGGGGTGACCAGCAGGCAGGCGTCGGCGCCGCCGCTCTTGGCCGCCTCGGTCAGCTCGACCGCCTCGCGGGTGGAGTTGGCGCCGGTACCGGCGATCACCGGGATGCGGCCCTTGACCTGGTCGACCACGCGGCGGATGACTTCCAGGTGCTCGGCGACGTCGAGGGTCGCCGATTCACCGGTGGTGCCGACGGCGACTATGGCGTTGGTGCCTTCCTGCAGGTGGAAGTCCACCAGCTTGGCGAGGCTGTCCCAGTCCAGTCGACCCTGAGCATCGAAGGGGGTGACCAGCGCCACCATACTGCCCGCAATCATGCAACCGCTCCTGCCGGAAAAAGAAAGCCGTAATGGTACTGGTGCCACCTGCCTTGCACAAGCTGAGCGCGGCGCCCGGCGCACGCCGGACATTCCCCTGGCGGCCGCTTTTCGCTACCCTTTCCCCTTTGTCGACGCGGCCCTCTTGGCCGCCCATCCCAGGAAAGCTGCATGTCCGCCTCACACCCCCGTGAACAATTCCTGCTGATCAGTGCCCTGGGGCCCAACCCCATGGAGCTGACCAGCGTGCTCTGCCGCACCTGCGTGGACAACCGCTGCTCGGTCGTCAGCAGCCGCCTGACCCGCCACGGCGAGTTCAGCGCGCTGGTGCTCCAGGTGTCCGGCAGCTGGGACGCCCTGGCCCGCCTCGAGGGCGGCCTGCCGGCGCTGGCCAAGCGCCACTCCTTCACCCTCAGCCTGACCCGCAGCAACGCCCACGTCACCCGCGCCCAGGCCCTGCCCTACGTGGCCTATGTCAGCGCGGTGTACCGCCCGGACATCCTCAACGAACTGTGCCAGTTCTTCATCGACCACAACATCGAGCTGGAGAACCTGACCTGCGACACCTACCAGGCGCCGCACACCAACACCAGCATGCTCAACGCCACCATCACCGTGACGCTGCCGGCCGGCACCCAGATCAGTTGGCTGCGCGACCAGTTCCTCGACTTCGCCGACGCCCTGAACCTGGACGCGCTGATCGAACCCTGGCGCCCGCAGCACCCGTAAGTCGCCAGTATTTCCAAGGCCGATATTTCCAAGGAGAGCTCCATGGCCGTCGAACTCGACAAACCCGTCGCCGATTTCCAGGCCCCGGCCACCAGCGGCCAGCAGGTGCAACTCTCGGCCCTGAAGGGCCAGCAGGTGGTGCTGTACTTCTACCCCAAGGACAGCACCCCGGGCTGCACCACCGAAGGCCAGGGCTTCCGCGACAAGATCGAGGCCTTCGCCAAGGCCAACACCGTGATCTTCGGCGTCTCCCGCGACGGCCTGAAGTCCCACGAGAACTTCAAGGCCAAGCAGTGCTTCCCCTTCGAGCTGATCAGCGACAAGGACGAGGCGCTGTGCCAGCTGTTCGACGTGATCAAGCTGAAGAAGCTCTACGGCAAGGAATACATGGGCGTGGACCGCAGCACCTTCCTGATCGACGCCAAGGGCGTGCTGCGTCGCGAGTGGCGCGGGGTCAAGGTGCCTGGCCATGTCGACGAGGTGCTCGCCGCTGCCCAGGAGCTGGCCAAGGCCTGAGCCCGTTGCCAGGAAATCCCTCTCACAAGCTGTTCGTGCCACCGGGGCGGCCGGCACGGCCGGAGAATCCAATCGCGGACGGAGTCCGCTCCTACGCCCGCGCTTCCCTGTAACCGTAGGAGCGGACTCCGTCCGCGATGTGGGAGGGAGCGGCCTGGGCTCCCCCGCTCAGCCAAACGCTCACATCATCGGACTAACCTGAGGCTGCGCCTCCGGCTGCCGCGGCCAGGCATCGAGCACCGCCTTGACCAGAGTGGCCAGGGGAATGGCGAAGAACACCCCCCAGAATCCCCACAGCCCGCCGAACAGCAGCACCGCGCAAATGATCGCTACCGGATGCAGGTTCACCGCCTCGGAGAACAGCAGCGGCACCAGCACGTTGCCATCCAGCGCCTGGATGATCGCGTGGGCAGCCATCAGGTAGATGAACTGGTCGCTCCAGCCCCACTGGAACAGCGCGATCAGCGCCACCGGCACGGTCACCACCACCGCGCCTATGTAGGGCACCACCACCGACAGGCCGACCAGCAGGGCCAGCAGCGCCGCGTAGTTCAGCCCCAGGGCGACGAAGGCCACGTAGGTGACGCCGCCGGTGATGATGATCTCGATCACCTTGCCGCGGATGTAGTTGGCGATCTGCTTGTCCATCTCCGCCCACACCTGCTTCATCAGCCCGCGCTCGCGCGGCAGGTAGCTGCGGAACCAGTTGTAGAAGCGCCGGCGGTCCTTGAGGAAGAAGAACACCAGGATCGGCACCAGCACCAGGTAGATCATCACGTTGACCAGCACCGGCAGGCCCGACAGGGAGAAGGTCAGCGCCCACTGGCCGAGCTGGCCGAGTTCGTTGCGCGCGGTCTCGATCAGGCGCAGCACCTGCTCCTCGGTGACCATCGCCGGGTAGCGCTCGGGCAGCATCAGCAGCACCGACTGCCATTCGCCGAACATCCGCGGCAACTCGTTGAGCAGGGTGAACAGCTGCTTCCAGATCAGCGGCACCAGCACCAGCAGGAACAGCGCGAGCATGCCCAGGAACAGCGCGTAGACCAGCCACAGGGCGAACAGCCGCGGCACCCGCAGGCGCTCCAGGTGGCCCTGCAGGCCCTTGATCAGGAAGGCGATGACCATGGCCGCGAGCACCGGCGCGAGCATGCTGCCGAAGGCCAGGATGACGGTGAAGCCAAGGGCCAGGATGACCGCCAGCACCACTGCTTCCTCGTCGGAAAAGTAGCGCTGCATCCAGCCTTGCAGAACTTTGAGCATCGGGGTTCCTGCGATCGATGAGGACGCCGTCCCGGGCGTCCGGGGGCGGGTTACTTCTTGCGCAACCAGTAGCGGTACAGGCCGTCTTCGACCTCTTCATGCAGCAACTGGTGCCCGGCCAGCTGGGCGAAGGCGCGGAAATCGCGCTGCGAGCCGGCATCGGTGGCCGTCACCTTGAGCACCTGGCCACTGGCCAGGCGGTTGAGCTCCAGCTTGGCCTTGAGCAGGGGCAAGGGACAATTGAGACCGCTGGCGTCCAGTTCCGCGTCACAAGGAATTTCGGCGGACGAGACAGGTGGCATGGCGACGCACTCCGAGATGGGCGCCCAAGAATACCGAATCCGTTGGAAAAGCCGCCAGGGGCCGGCATGCACGCGGCCTTAAGCGATCCTTCAGGCGCGCGGCCTACAAGGGTTGGACGGCCTTCGCACAGACGGCCGCCGGGCGCCGCCCCGACCTAGGCATGGGCGACGACCTGCGGCTAAAGTAGAGCCTTTCCCGGAACGAGCTCCCTGTACATGAAAGTACTGCGCCCCGCCCTGCTGTCGCTTGCCTGCCTGTTGGCCATGCCCACCCTGGCCGACGACCTGCCCGCCCTGGGCGACGCCAGCTCGTCCATCGTCTCGCCGGAACAGGAATTCCAGCTCGGCCGCGCCTGGCTGAGCATGCTGCGCAACCAGGTCGACTCGATCAACGACACCCAGCTCAAGGACTTCGTCGAAAGCAGCGTCTACCGCCTGGCGGAAACCAGCGACCTGCAGGACCACCGCCTGGCCTTCATCCTGATCAAGGACCCGCAGATCAACGCCTTCGCCGCCCCCGGCGGCGTCATCGGCGTCAACGGCGGCCTGTTCCTCTACGCCCAGACCGAAGGCGAGTACGCCGCGGTGCTGGCCCACGAACTCGGCCACCTGATCCAGCGCCACTTCGCCCGTGGCCTGGAAGCGCAGAAGCAGATGCAGCTGCCGGTGATGGCGGCGATGCTCGCCGGCATCGTGGCCGCGGCGGCGGGCGCCGGGGATGCCGGCATCGCCGCCATCGCCTCGACCCAGGCGGCGGCGATCCAGAACCAGCTGCGCTTCTCCCGGCAGAACGAGCAGGAGGCCGACCGCGTCGGGGTGACCAACATGGTCCGCGCCGGCTACGACCCGCGCTCCATGCCGACCATGTTCGAGCGCCTGGCGCGGCAGTACCGCTACGACGCCAGGCCGCCGGAGTTCCTGCTCACCCACCCGGTGACCGACTCGCGTATCGCCGACACCCGCAACCGCGCCGAGCAGTACCCGCAGGGCGGCAAGGAAGACTCACTGCGCTACCAGCAGATGCGCGCCCGCGTGCAGTTGCTCTTCGAGGAAACCCCGGGCATCGCCGGCAAGCGCTTCCGAGCCATGCTCGACGACAATCCCAAGCTCGACGCCGCGCGCTACGGCCTGGCGCTGTCGCAGATCCGCGTCGGCCAGCTCAACGACGCCCGCGCCACCCTCCAGCCGCTGCTGGCCAAGGCGCCCAACGACGTGGCCTACAACCTGGCCCAGGTCGACCTGGACATCACCTCGAACAAGCTCGGCGACGCTCTCGCCCGGGTCCAGCGCCTGCTCGGCCAGTACCCCGGCAACTACCCGCTGGTCCAGGCCCAGGCCGACATCCTGCTCAAGCAGAACAAGGCCGCCGACGCCGAGAAGATCCTGATCAAGCTGACCCAGGACCGCCCGCTGGACCCGGACGTCTGGAGCCGCCTGGCCGACGCCCGCACCATCGACGGCAACGCCATCGGCGTGCACCAGGCCCGCGCCGAGTACCTGGCGCTGACCGGCGACTACCCCTCGGCCATCGAGCAGCTGGACTTCGCCAAGCGCCGCGCCGGCGGCAACTTCACCCTGGCCGCTAAGCTGGACGCGCGCCAGCAGGCGTTCCGCGAGCAGGAGAAGATCCTCAAGGAGATGATGCGCGGTTGACCGGCCTGGCGGCCGGATCGCGGTCGTAGAAGCGATTGCGGGCTCTTCGTAGGAGCGGACCTTGTCCGCGATAGCCGGACGTTCCGGCGCGATTCGCGGATGAGATCCGCTTACGCCGCCCCACCCGCGCCATTCCCCTGTAGGAGCGCGCCCTGCGCGCGAATCGCGGGCAGGGCCCGCTCCTACAACTCACCATGAGGCATGGCGTCCCCCGTAGGAGCGGACCTTGTCCGCGATAACCGGACGTTCCGGCGCGATTCGCGGATGAGATCCGCTCCTACGCCGCCCCACCCGCGCCATTCCCCTGTAGGAGCGCGCCCTGCGCGCGAATCGCGGGCAGGGCCCGCTCTACAGTAAAAGAAAAGCCCGGCATCGCCGGGCTTTTTCATCTCCGCTGGAAGGCTCAGGCGTTGCCCGCCACCTTCAGCCTCGCCGCCTGGGTGAACTCCAGCATGCGCTTGAGCGGGCGGATGGCCCGCGGGATCAGCGCCGGGTCGACGAAGATCTCGCCGCTGCCTTCCTTCAGGCAGGCCAGGGTGCGTTCCAGGGTGTTCATGGCCATCCACGGGCAGTGCGCGCAGCTGCGGCAGGCCGCGCCGTTGCCGGCGGTGGGGGCCTCGATGAATTCCTTGTCCGGGCACAGCTGCTGCATCTTGTAGAAGATGCCGCGGTCGGTGGCGACGATGAAGCGCTTGTTCGGCAGGGTCTGCGCGGCCTTGATCAACTGGCTGGTGGAGCCCACCGCGTCAGCCAGCTCTACCACCGCCTCAGGCGATTCCGGGTGGACCAGGATGGCCGCGTCCGGGTACAGCGCCTTGAGGTCTTCCAGCTGCTTGGCCTTGAACTCCTCGTGGACGATGCAGGCGCCGTCCCAGAGCAGCATGTCGGCGCCGGTCTCGCGCTGGATGTAGCGGCCCAGGTGCTGGTCGGGGGCCCAGAGGATCGGCTCGCCGTTGTCCATCAGGTGCTCGACGATCTCCACCGCGCAGCTGGAGGTCACCACCCAGTCGGCGCGCGCCTTCACTGCCGCCGAGGTGTTCGCGTAGACCACCACGGTGCGTTCCGGGTGCTGGTCGCAGAAGGCCGAGAACTCCTCCACCGGGCAACCCAGGTCCAGCGAGCAGGTGGCCTCGAGGGTCGGCATCAGCACGCGCTTCTCGGGGTTGAGGATCTTCGCCGTCTCGCCCATGAAGCGCACCCCGGCCACCACCACGGTCTGCGCCGGGTGCTGGTTGCCGAAGCGGGCCATCTCCAGGGAGTCGGAGACGCAACCGCCGGTCTCCTCGGCCAGGGCCTGGATCACCGGGTCGCAATAGTAGTGCGCCACCAGCACGGCGTTCTGCGCCTTCAGCTCGGCGGCGATGGCCGCGCGGTACTCGGCCTCTTCCTGCGCGCTCAGCACACGGGGCTGCTTGGCGGCGAGGTGGGCCTGGACCAGGAGGCGTTCGGATATCTGCGTCATGTCTTTACTGCACCTGCGGGGGTACGACCAGCTGTGGGGGCGATTTTACATCGCCGCGAAAGCGAGCGCGCGATCTTGCGGGGAAAGCCGCCGGGAGGCAAGCGCCAGGCGGCCGCGGGCTGGCGCGGGCCTGGGTATGGGACTCGGCAACGGCGATGGTTTCGGGGCACCTGGCGACGCCCTGTCGCGAAGGCTTTGGAACGGGCTCCGGCGCCCAGCCCTGCGGGCATATTTTTCATGCCGCAAAGGCATGAAGGCTTCCAGCGGATCGGCCAAGCCCTAGTGCCACGCCGCCTGCAGCGATCCGCACGAATCACTTATTCCTTAGGGAAATTTAAATAAGGCAAACAATTACTTTAATAGCTAAGGCGCTCCCTCAATCATCCAGCCCGTACCCGGCGCCTCCACGGTGCCGCGCTTTCGCTAGAAACCCGAGGAGATCGTCCATGGCCAACCCCCAGCCCGCCGTCGCGCAGGACCCGCTCCTGCGCCACGCGCCCGGTGGCGATATGGTCGAGCTGGGCCGGCCGCTGCGCCCGCCCCTGCAGCTGGTGCGCCACGTGCCGGCGAAACACAGTGTGCTGGGCCGCCGCGAAGCGCTGCTGCTCGGCTTGCTGGTCCTGACCCTGCATGGCTCCGTGGCCTACTGGCTGAGCCAGCAGCCCACGCCCAGGCTGCCCGAGGTGCCGCCGCAGGTACCGCCCATGACCATCGAATTCAGCGCCCCCACCCCGCCGGTGGTGGAACCGCCGCCACCCGAGCCGACGCCGCCGGTGGTGGAGGAACCGCCGCCGCCCGTGGTGGACGAGAACGCGGTGAAACCGCCGCCGCCCAAGCCGATCCCCAAGCCCAAGCCGAAACCCGTGGCCAAGCCCAAACCCAAGCCGGTGGAACAGCCGCCCGCGCCGCCCAAGGCGGAAACCCCGCCGGCACCGCCCGCGCCCCCGGCTCCACCGGCGCCGGCCCCGGTCACGCCGCCCTCGGCCCACGCCGGCTACCTGCACAACCCGGCGCCGGAATACCCGGCCCTGGCGCAGCGCCGCGGCTGGGAAGGCACGGTGCTGCTGCGCGTCCACGTGCTGGCCAGCGGCGGCCCGAGCGAAATCCAGGTGCAGACCTCCAGCGGCCGCGAGGCCCTCGACCAGGCGGCGATCAAAGCCGTGCAGCGCTGGAAGTTCGTACCCGCCAAACGCGGCGACGTGGCCCAGGACGGCTGGGTCAGCGTGCCCATCGACTTCAAACTGAATTGATCTGCGACCCGTTCGCACAGGAGAGAACCCCATGAGTCTGCCCCTCAACCCCGTGGAATCCGTCGAAGGCGCGGTGATCTGGCTGCTGGCCGGCTTCTCCGTCCTCACCTGGAGCCTGGCCCTGGTCAAGGGCATCCAGTTCGGCCGGCAGAAATCCCAGGACCGCCGCTTCCAGAAGCAGTTCTGGGGCGCCACCAGCCTCGAATCGGCCGGCGAGCAGTCCGCCGGCCAGCCCGGCGCCAGCGCCCGCGTGGCCCAGGCCGGCTTCGCCGCCATCCAGGTGCCGGACGGCAACCCGCATGACCTGGCCCAGTCGATCAACCACCAGGACCGCCTGGAGCGCGCCCTGCGCCAGCAGATCCAGCGCGAGCGGCGCTCCCTGGAATCGGGCCTGGCGGTGCTCGCCTCGATCGGCTCGACCTCGCCCTTCATCGGCCTGTTCGGCACCGTGTGGGGCATCATGGAAGCGCTCAAGGGCATCAGCGCCGCGGGCTCGGCGAGCCTGGAAACCGTGGCCGGCCCGATCGGCTCGGCGCTGATCGCCACCGGCGTGGGCATCGCCGTCGCCGTGCCCGCGGTGCTGGTCTACAACTACTTCCTGCGCCGCCTGAAGCTCACCGCGGCCGACCTCGACGACTTCGCCCACGACTTCTACAGCCTCGCCCAGAAGAACGCCTTCCGCGTCATCGTGCACCCCGCCACGGCCCGCAAGCCGGTGGCCGGCGGCAAAAGCGTGAAGGAGGCGAGCTGACATGGCCTTCTCGACCCAGGACAGCGACGAGGTTCTTTCCGAGATCAACGTCACCCCGCTGGTGGACGTGATGCTGGTGCTGCTGGTGGTATTCATCGTCACCGCGCCGCTGCTGACCAACGCCATCCCGATCAACCTGCCCAAGACCGAATCGGTGGCCCCGCCGGAACAGAAGGATCCGCTGGTGGTGAGCATCGACGGCGCCGGCAAGTGGTTCATCAACAAGGACGAGATCCAGCCCGAGCTGCTGCAGGGCAGCCTGGAGGCGGCCAAGGCCAAGGAACCTGAACTGCGCGTGCAGCTGCAGGCCGACGAGGGCGTGAACTACGGCCAGGTGGCCAAGGCCATGGCCTCGATCGAAAAGGCCGGGATCACCAAGCTTTCGGTGATCACGGCGCGCTGAGAGGTTCCGCGCGGATCTTCATGTAATACCCCATCGAAACATCCGTTCTTCCAGGTCGCTTTCTTCAACTCAGGCAGGGGAAAGCGGCCTTTTTTTATCTTCGCGAAAGAGCCTTGGGTATGCCGCGTTTCCCCGTAGCGGACCTTGTCCGCGATAGCCGGGCATCCCGGCGCGATTCGCGGATAAGATCCGCTCCTACCGTACGGGCAGGCGCGGCTTCTCGTAGGAGCGAGCTTGCTCGCGAACAGACTCCGCTGCGGGACTTATTCGCGAGCAAGCTCGCTCCTACGAAGAGCACCTCGGCGCTGGGACGGGAGTCCCGCCGTTCCCAACGACGAATCATCGCGGATGTCGCCATTCCCATGTAGGAGCGCGCCCTGCGCGCGATTCGCGGGCAGGGCCCGCTCCTACAACTGTGCCTCCCTGGTACCGCGGACTACAAAACAAAAGCCCCGGGCATCGCTGCCCGGGGCTTTTTCGTCGCTCAGCGCATCACTTCACCAGAAACGGCGAAGCCCCCTCCACCACGCCGGTCTCGTTGACGTACTGCTTCCAATGCTCGATCAACTCCGCCAGCTTGCCCGGCTGGGCCTCGGCCAGGTCGTGGATCTCGCCCGGGTCCCTGGCCAGGTCGTACAGCTGCCAACTGGCCGGCCCCACCGGCGCGGGGATGTACACCGCCTTCCAGTCGCCCTGGCGGATGGCGCGCATGCCGAACAGTTCCCAGCCGGTCACGGTCTTCTCGTCGTGGGCGCGTTCGGTCTCGCCGGAGAGCCAGCCCAGCCAGGACTTGCCGCGCGGCTCGGCGACCTCGCGGCCGCGCCAGCGCTTGCCCGGGTGGCGCACGCCGGCCAGGTCGAGAAGGGTCGGGGTGATGTCCATGACGGTGGCGAACTGCTCGCTGATCACGCCCTGGCGCGCCAGCTGCGGATAGCGCACGAAAGCCGGCACGCGGATGCCGCCCTCGGTGGTGAAGGCCTTGAACAGCCGCGACGGCGCGGTGGCCGCCTGGGCCCAGCGCGGGCCGTACCAGACGTAGGAGTTGGCGCGGCCGATGTTCTCCAGGCTGTTGTCGTAGTGCTGGTCGAGGAAGCCCAGCAGGTCCGGGCCGAACTTCGGGAAGGCTTCCAGCAGCGCGCCCTCGGCGCCGTTGTCGGACATGAACAGGACGAAGGTATTGTCCAGCTCGCCCTGCCGGCGCAGGTAGTCGACCACCCGGCCGATGTTCCAGTCCATGCGCTCGACCATCGCCGCATAGACCTCCATGGCCCGTGCCGACTTGGCCCGCTCCTCGTCGCTCAGCGCTTCCCACTCGCGGCTGATGGCGAGCACCGGGTGCGCCTCGACGTCGTG
Source organism: Pseudomonas sp. M1 (assembly GCF_022760135.1). Taxonomy (NCBI): domain Bacteria; kingdom Pseudomonadati; phylum Pseudomonadota; class Gammaproteobacteria; order Pseudomonadales; family Pseudomonadaceae; genus Pseudomonas; species Pseudomonas sp. M1. The sequence continues at coordinate 1,779,463 of NZ_CP094343.1, read as the reverse complement.
CGCCACCAGGCCCAGCGCCTTGAGCCGGGCCAGGCGCTCCTGGCGCAGCGCCTCGGGGCCGGCGTCGTAGCGGCCGCGGTACTTGTCCACCACCTCCTTGGGCGCCTGCAACGGCCAGTGCGGCGCGGAGAACGGCAGGTAGGCGAAGAACGGCCGCGCCTGGTCGCGTTCCTTGAGGTACTGCAGCAGCTTGTCGCCGAAGGCGTCGGAGGAATAGAAGCCCTCGGGCAGTTGCTCGATGAACCGGTCGTCCTCGATGTAGAGCGCCGGCGTGCCCTTGAGGATGCGCGGCGTGCTTTCGTCGTAGGGCGGCTCGTAGCCGTAGTGGTTGGCGGCGCCGGGCAACAGCGAGAAGGAACGCTCGAAGCCGCGCGCGTGGGGCGCCTGCTCGGCCTTCAGGCCCAGGTGCCACTTGCCGGCCATCAGCGTCTGGTAGCCGGCCTCGCGCAGCAGTTCGGGCAGCGCCACCACGCGGTCGTTGAGGTAGCCCTCGTAGCCGGGCTTGCCTTCCAGCTCCGGCGTCAACGCCTCGGCCATGGTGCCGATGCCGGCGATGTGATGGTCGGTGCCGGTGAGCAGCATCGAGCGCGTCGGCGAGCAGGTCGGCGCGGTGTGGAAGTCGGTCAGGCGCAGGCCGGCGTGGGCCAGGGCGTCGAGGTTGGGCGTGGCGATCTCGCCGCCGAAGGCGCCGATGTCGGAGAAGCCGAGGTCGTCGGCGACTATCACCAGGAAGTTGGGGCGTTTGCTCATGTCGGAACTCGGTCGGTGTTTGGGAAGTTTCCTGTAGGAGCGAGCTTGCTCGCGAATGAGCCCCGCAGCGGAGTCTGTTCGCGAGCAAGCTCGCTCCTACGAAAAAAAGAAAAGGCGCCTCAGCAGGCTATGAACTCGAACGGCAGGTTCTCCACCCGCCTGGGCTGCGGCGCGAGGTAGTCGCCATCGCCGGTCAGCTCGTGCAGCAGTTCCTCGCGCAGGCACAGGAAGTCGAAGCCGCCGCGCTCGCGCGGGTGCGCCAGGGGCACCTCGACGATGCGCTTGATGCGCCCCGGGCGCGGCGCCATCACCACCACGCGGTCGGCCAGGAACAGCGCCTCCTCCACGTCGTGGGTCACCAGCAGGGTGGTGATGCGCTCGCGCTCGCGGATGCGCAGCAGTTCTTCCTGCAACTGCTGGCGGGTCAGCGCGTCGAGGGCGCCGAAGGGTTCGTCCAGCAGCAGGATGCGCGGGCTGGCCACCAGACCGCGGGCGATGGCCACGCGCTGGGCCATGCCGCCGGAGAGCTGGTGCGGGTAGGCGCGGTTGAACGCGGACAGGCCGACCAGTTCGAGGTAGTCGGCGACCTTGCGCGCCCTGCCCTCCTCGCTCAGCGGCTCGTTGACCAGGCCCAGGGCGACGTTCTGCTCCACCGTCAGCCAGGGGAACAGGCGGTGTTCCTGGAACACGATGCCACGCTCGCCGCCGATGCCGTCGATGGCCTTGTCGCCGATGCGGATCTCGCCGCGGTACTCGCGGTCCAGGCCCACCAGCAGGCGCAGCAGGGTGGACTTGCCGCAGCCGCTGGCGCCGACGATGGCGATGAACTCGCCCGTGGCGATGTCCAGGTCGAAGCGCTGGATGGCCTCCAGTTGCCGGCCGTCCACCGGGAAGCTCTTGCCGACCTGGCGGAAGCTCACCAGCGGCACGGAAGTGAAAGCGTTCATGTGTGTCTCCAGCGCGTGGCGCGCGCTTCGATGCGTTGTCCGAGGGCGCCGAGCAGGGCGCCGGTGAGGCCGACCAGAAGCATCCCGGCGCTGACCAGGTCCATGCGGAACAGCTGCTGGGCGCCGATCATCAGGCTGCCGATGCCGCCGTCCGAGGGCATGAAGTACTCGGCGCCGATGGTGCCCAGCCAGGCGTAGATCAGGCCCAGGCGCAGGCCGGCGAAGATCGACGGCGCCGCGCCCGGCAACACCAGGCGGCGCAGACGCTGCCAGGGCGACAGGCGCAGCACGCGGGCGGCCTCGCCCAGTTGCGCCGGCAGGCTGGCGATGCCGCGCTGGGTGGCCAGCAGCAGCGGGAAGAAACTGGCCAGGGCGACGAACACCACCTTGGCCGCCTCGCCCAGGCCGAACCAGGCGGTGAGCAGCGGCACCCAGGCGAAGATCGCCACCTGGCGTAGGGCCGAGAACGACGGGCCGAGCAGGCGCTCCGCCGGGCGCCACAGCCCCAGGGCCAGGCCCAGCAGGAAGCCGGCGCCGCCGCCCAGCAGCAGGCCCAGCAGGGAACGCTGCAGGCTGGCCAGCAAGGCCGTCGGCAGGCTGCCGTCGAGCAGGCCGCGCCAGGTGGTCTCGACCACCGCGGTGGGGCTGGCGAGGATCGCCGGATCGACCCACTGGCCGACGCTCGCCGCCTGCCACAGGCCGATCAGCGCCAGCGGCAGCAGCCACGGCTGCAGGCGCTGCCAGCCCTGGCCACGGACACTACGGCGGAACTCGCCGGCGGCCTGCTGCGGCCAGCGCACCAGGCGCCGCTCCAGGGCCTGGATGCCCTGGTCCATGGCCGCGCCCACCAGGCCGATGACGAGGATGCAGACGAACACCACGTCGAGCATGAACAGTTGGCGGCTCTGCACCATCAGGTAGCCGATGCCTTCGCTGGAGGCCAGCAGCTCCACCGCCAGCAGCGAGGTCCAGCCCTGGGCCAGGGCCAGGCGCACGCCGGTGAGGAAGGCCGGCAGCGCCGCCGGCAACAGCAACCGGCGCACCAGCAGCGGCGGCGGCAGGCGCAGCACAGCGGCGGCCTCGCGCAGCCTGGGCTGGGCATCGCGCACGCCGACCAGGGTATGCAGCGCCACCGGGACTATCACCGCCTTGACCAGCACCACCAGCTTGAGCAGTTCGCCGATGCCGAAGAACAGCATGAACAGCGGGATCCAGGCCAGCGTGGGGACCTGCGCCAGGGCCAGGAAGGTCGGCAGCACGAAGCGCTCGGCGCGGCGGCTGAAGCCCAGCCAGGCGCCCAGCGCCGCGCCGCTGGCGATGCCGGCGAGCAGGCCCCAGCACAGCCGCTGCAGGCTGATCCACAGCTGCTGCCAGAGTTCGCCGGCGAACAGCTCGCGGGCGCTCTGCCAGACCAGCGACGGCGCCGGCAGTATCTGCGCCGACATCCAGTGCTGGTCGGCAGCCAGCCACCAGAGGACGAACAGGGCCACCGGCAACAGCCAGGGCAGCAAGCGCGGGGCGATCAGCGCCAGCCGCTGCGAGGCGGCGGCGCTTGCGGTGGGGTACACAGGCAAGGCGAGTGCCTTAGAAATATTCTTCATTGGAATATGAAAAAATCTATCAATGCATTTATGAGCTAAGAGTCCCCATTTAAGGGAAGCCTCCCCAGCGCAGCCAATGCATTCGACGAATATTTTTTATGCCTTTCGTGCATTCGCCCGGCAGCGCGGATGCGGACTGACTTATCTCCATAAATTATTAAAAAATAAATTTTTATTATTTTATTAATCATCCATGACCTGCCTTAGTGCCTTTCCCATTCCCCCGCAGGAGGCAGGCGCCATGAAGGCCCTCACCCACCCGTTGCTATCGCTCTTCGCCGCCCCGGTGCTCGCCGGGCTGCTCGGCGCTTACGCCCCGTTCACCAGCGCCGCCGAAGCGCCGAAGGAAATCCGCATCGCCGTGCCCGACGTGGGCGCCGGGCAGAACCATTCCGGCGGCGGCCTCGTCGACGTGCTCTACACCCGCAAGCTGCTGGAGAAGGAGTTCGCCAACGACGGCATCCAGATCAAGTGGACCTACTTCAAGGGCGCCGGCCCGGTGATCAACGAGGCCTTCGCCAACGGCCAGGTGGACTTCGCCTACCTCGGCGACCTGGCGGCCATCATCGGCAAGGCCAGCGGCCTGGACACCCGCCTGCTGGCCGCCACCGGGCGCGGCGTCAACCACTACCTGGGCGTGCAGCCGGGCTCGGGGATCAAGACACTGGCCGACCTCAAGGGCAAGCGCGTGGGCATCTTCCGCGGCACCGCCAGCCAACTGTCGTTCGACAACGCCCTGGCCAGCGTGGGCCTGAGCGAGAAGGACCTGAAAGTCATCAGCCTGGACTTCAACGCTGCCCTGGCAGCCCTCGCGGCCAAGCAGATCGACGCCACCTGGGGCCTGGCCGGTCTCTTCGCCCTGCGCGAGAAAGGTCTGGCGGAAATCCCCCTGAGCACCCGCGACCTCGGCGGCGCCGGCACCCTGCAAGCCGTGCTGGTAGGCAACGGCGCCTTCGTCGACGCCCACCCGGAAATCACCCAGCGCCTGCTCAAGGTGGAACTGCAGGCCCTGGCCTGGGCCGGCGCCGAAGCCAACCACGCGGCCTTCATCGACCTGGTGTCGAACCAGGCCGGCTACCCGCCGATCATCCTGCAGACCGAATACAAGGACCGCCCGCTGGCCGAGGCCCTGTCGCCGCAACTGGACGCCGGCTTCCTCGGCCAGCTCGACGCCTCGATCCAGGCGGCCAGGCAGTACGGCCTGATCCGCCGCGACTTCAAGGCCGCCGACTGGGCCAAGCCGGACTACCTCGCGGCCGCCGCCAAGCTGGCTGCGGCGCAGCCGGTGGCGCAGGTGCGGTGATTGAGCCCGTAGCAGCCTGCGAGCTCAATCGCGGATAACGCCCAGGTCAACCCCGGCGCCGCCTGGAACCAAGGCCAAACGGCGGATAACGCGGAGCGTTATTCGCCCTACGCCAAACCCACCGTAGGGCGTATAACCGTTCGCGGTTATCCGCCGCCCCCTCCCCGCAAACCTTCACGCCACCGCACTCCGCTCTTCCTCGTCCAACTCCACCAACATCTCGATCAACGCCCGCGCCGCCGCCGAAAGGCGATAGCCGGTACGGCTGACGATCCCACAGCGCGCCTGCAGACTGTCGATGTTATGCGGCAGGTTACGCAGATGCAGGCGCGCCACCTCGCCATTGGCCAGCGCATGGCGCAAACCATCCTCGCTGCCCACGCCAATGGCATCGGTCTGGCTGACGATGCGCACCAGCGAGCCCAGGTGCTCGCACTGGATGTTCGCTTGCAGGTCGCTCTTGCCGCTCAGGTTGGCCAGCAGCTTGCGGATACCCGGCGGCATCCGCGCCGAGGCCAGCGGGTAGGCGAACAGGTCGTTGGTGGACAGGCTCTCCTTGGCCAGCAACGGGTGCCCGGTGCGACAGAAGAAGAAGCCCCGGCGCGGGCTCAGCGGCCGTGTCTGGAAGCCGGGGTCGGCCTCGAAGTGGCGGATGTCGGCGATGAAGAACTCGATCTCGTCGCGCAGCAGGCTGCGCGACAGACGCTCCCAGTTGTCCACCTGGAAATCGATCTGCAGCCGCGGGTGGCGCCGGATCAGCCGCGCCACCGCGTCGGGCACCAGTTTCTGCGCCGGCGCCGGCCCGCAGCCGAAGTGCAGTTCGCCGGCATCCAGCTTGTTCAACTGGGTGATTTCCTGGGTCAGGTTGGCCGCCCCCTGCACCAGGCGCAGCGCGTGCTGCAGCACCACCTGGCCTTCCGGCGTGGGGCGCAGTTCCTTGCTGCCGCGGTCCACCAGCTGGCAGCCCAGCTCCTGCTCCAGGCCCTGGATGCTGCGGCTGAAGGCCGGCTGGGTGATGCCCATGGCATCGGCCGCGCGGACGAAACTGCGGTGTTCGGTGAGGGCGATGAAGTAACGCAGTTGGCGCAGATCCATGATGCTTTACCGGCATTGAAAATATTGGACAAAGGCATTTGCCCTCGGGGATGCGCTGGTTTTAAATGCAAGCTCTTATTCCGTCAACGAAGAATAAAACTTAAATTTATTCTTTTAAGAAATAAGAATATGCCCCTCGACCAGGAGCCCCAATGGCCTTGCACCCTTTCGCCCCACGCCTGTTGCCGGCACGAATGCTTCCCTCTCGCGGCTGTAGCCGCTGAGCCCCGGCGTCGCCGGACGACGCCCACCGATTAGAAGAGAGCCGTTTTCGCCATGCCCCGCATGGCGCGGCCCCCTGTTGCCCGCGATCCGCCGGGCAGTGCCTGATGCAAGGAAAAGACGATGAGCCAGAGTGCTTCGCTGCAAACCCCGTTCACGCTGCGCCCCGGCCGAACCCGGCCCGGCGCTCCCGACTACGCCCTGGCCCTGCTGCTCGCCCTGGGCGGCGCGCTGCCGCTGCAGGCCGCCGAGCAGGACGAGGCCAGCGCCACGCCCGAGGCCGCCAGCACCGCCGACAAGGGCACCAGCCCCCAGGCCACCGCCCTGGGCAAGGTCACGGTCACCGCCCGGCGCCGCGAGGAAGACTCGCAGAAGGTGCCCACGCCGATCACCGTGCTCGACGGCGCCACCCTGGAGAACCAGCGCATCACCAAGGTGCAGGACCTGCAGCAGGTGCTGCCCAGCGTCAACGTCGCCTACATCCACGCCCGCCAGTCGAGCATCGCCGTGCGCGGCATCGGCAACAACCCGGCCAGCGACGGCCTGGAGGGCTCCGCCGGGGTCTACCTGGACAACGTCTACCTGGGCCGCCCGGGCATGGCGGTGTTCGACCTGCTGGACATCGAGCAGCTGGAGCTGCTGCGCGGCCCGCAGGGCACGCTGTTCGGCAAGAACACCACCGCCGGCGTGCTGAACATCAGCACCCGCGCGCCGACCTTCACCCCCGAGCGCACGGTGGAGGTCTCCGGCGGCCAGGAAGGCTACTTCCAGGGCCGCGGCACCGTCTCCGGGCCACTCACCGACGAGCTGGCCGGGCGCGTTTCCGCCTACCGCACGCGCAGCGACGGCTACATCACCAACATCCACGACGACAACAAGCTCAACGGCGGCGAGCGCCAGGGCATCCGCGGCCAGCTGCTGTACAAGCCCGGCGAGGACTTCAGCCTGCGCTGGATCAGCGAGTACAACGAGGAGGACTCCAGCAACGGCAGCATGGTGGTCTACGGCGCCGCCCCGCGCTTCTGGCAGCGCGCCGCGCTGGTCGGCGCCTCGCCGATCGCCGATCCGGACCGGCACAAGGTCAACATCGACAGCCGCCAGCACGTCAGCGTGCACCAGGGCGGCAGCTCGGTGGAGGCCAACTGGAAGCTGGCCAACGACTTCACCCTGACCTCCATCAGCGCCTACCGCTTCTGGAACTTCACCCCGGCCAACGACGAACAGTTGAACGTCTCGGCGATCCGCAATACCGGGGTGGCGGTGCGCGACCGCCAGTTCTCCCAGGAAATCCGCCTGGCCTCGCCCACCGGCGGCGCCTTCGACTACGTGGTCGGCGCCTACGCGTTCAACCAGAACCTGGGCAACAAGACCTTCACCGACTACGGCCCCTTCGCCGACAGCTACCTGCTGGGCACCAACCTCAACGCCCTGAACGACACCTCCAGCAAGGCCAACGGCAAGATCGAGACCGACAGCTTCGCGCTCTTCTCCCAGGGCACCTGGCACCTCACCGACAAACTCGACTTCACCGCCGGCCTGCGTGGCACCTACGAGGAGAAGGACGCCAAGGTGAAGCGCTACGCCCCGGTGGGCGGCGCCCCCGTGAGCGGCGCCGGCGCGGTGGTGCGCAACGGCCAACTGGGCGCCTACGACTCCGGCGACCTCAGCATCTACAGCTTCGCCCCCTCGGCGCTGCTCAGCCTGAGCTACCAGTTCAGCGACGAGCTGCTGGGCTATGCCTCGCTGTCCCACGGTGAGAAGTCCAGCGGGGTGAACCTGGCGGTGGCCAGCGCGCCGAGCGCTGGCGCCGACTCGCTGCTGGTCGGCCCGGAACGCGCCAACGATGCCGAACTGGGGATCAAGTCGACGCTGCTCGACCGCCGCCTGCAGCTCAACGCCAACATCTTCTGGACCGGCATCCACGGCTACCAGGCCACCACCCTGTACCAGCCGGCCGGCTCCACCCAACTGGTGCAGGTGCTGTCCAACGCCGGCAGCGTGCGCTCCCGCGGCCTGGAGCTGGAGGCCACCGCCCTGCCGCTGCGCGGCCTGACGCTGAACTTCAACGGCTCCTACAACGACGTCAGCTACCTGTCGTTCAAGGACGCCCCGTGCCCGGCCGAGATCAGCACCCAGCCCGGCGCCCCGGCCAGCTGCGACCTCACCGGCAAGCGCGTGGTCGGCGCCTCGAAATGGATCGCCAACCTCAACGGCGAATACAAGTGGCAGTTGGCCAACCGCTTCGAGCCCTACGTCAACGCCAGCTATTCGTACCGCTCCGAGGCCGAGGGCACGCTGGACGATTCCGACCTCTCGAAGATCCCCGGCTACGGCCTGGCGAACTTCTCCGTGGGCGTGCGCCACGACCTGGGCGACGGCCAGCTGGACGCCTCGGTCTGGCTGAAGAACGCCTTCGACAAGGACTACTACCTGGCCGCCTTCGCCAGCATCAACGGCTCCTACACCGCCTCGGTGGGCCAGCCGCGCACCCTGGGCGCCTCGGTCCGCTACGACTTCTGATCCCACTCGCCGCCCCGCGCGGCTCCTTGCAGTACCACCTACAGCAATGAGGAACACGAGATGAGCAACGCAGCACAAGCCATTCGACCCGCCGTACAACTCGACATCCACCCGGTGGCCGGGCGCATCGGCGCCGAGATCCGCGGTGTGACGCTTTCCGGCCAGCTGGACGCGGCCACGGTCGAGGCCATCCAGGCCGCCCTGGTGAAGCACAAGGTGATCTTCTTCCGCGGCCAGAGCCAGCTCGACGACCAGGGCCAGGAAGCCTTCGCCAAGCTGCTCGGCGAGCCGGTGGCGCACCCGACGGTGCCGGTGCGCGACGGCACCGAATACCTGCTCGAACTGGACGGCGCCGAAGGCCGCCGGGCCAACTCCTGGCACACCGACGTGACCTTCGTCGAGGCCTACCCGAAGGCCTCGATCCTGCGCAACGTGGTGGCCCCGGAGGCCGGCGGCGACACCGTCTGGGCCAACACCGCGACCGCCTACGACGACCTCAGCGACGAACTCAAGGCCCTGGCCGACAAGCTCTGGGCGGTGCACAGCAACGAATACGACTACGCCGCCATCAAACCCAACGCCGACCCGGCGCGCCTGGAGCAGTACCGCAAGGTGTTCACCTCCACCGTCTACGAGACCGAGCACCCGGTGGTGCGCGTGCACCCCGTCAGCGGCGAACGCAACCTGCTGCTGGGGCACTTCGTGAAGCGCCTGAAGGGCCTGTCGCAGCATGACTCCCAGCATCTGTTCGCGGTGCTGCAGAGCCACGTCACCCGCCTGGAGAACACCGTGCGCTGGCGCTGGCAGGCCGGCGACGTGGCCATCTGGGACAACCGCGCCACCCAGCACTACGCGGTGGACGACTACGGCACCCAGCCGCGCATCGTGCGGCGCGTGACGCTGGCCGGCGAGGTGCCGGTGGGGGTGGATGGGCAGCGGAGCCGGACCGTCAGGAAAGCCTGAAAGCACAGCAAGAGCCCCTCTCCCTAACCCTCTCCCTGAAGGGAGAGGGGACTGGATCGGCATCAAGCGGAACAACCTCTCTCGCCTGCAAGCATGCAGCAGGAAGACAGCAAGGTCCGCTTCACACGGATACCCCCTCTCCCTTCAGGGAGAGGGCTGGGGAGAGGGCAACCCAAACCCGATACGGAGCACCCAAGCATGAGCCAATCCGCCGCCCTGAAGATCGCCCCCGCCCCCTTCACCATCATCCCCCTCGACGCCCCACTGGGCGCCGAGGTCCGCGGCCTGGACGCACGCCAGCCGCTGACGCCCGAGCAGATCCTGGCGATCAAGCAGGCCCACCGCGACCACCACATCCTCATCTTCAGGAACCAGCAACTGGACGATCGGCAGTACCTGAATTTCGCCACCCTGTTCGGCGCGGTGTTCCAGCCGCCGGCGGACGTGCCGGTGCTGTCTTCCGGCGTCGACGGCAAGGCCCCGGACATCGTCAAGGTGGCCAATACCGGCGATGGCGAACTGGGCAACTTCGCCCTGCCCGCGCACATCGACCACCAGTGGACGCCGCTGCCCTCCTCCGGCTCCTTCCTCTACGCGCTGGAAGTGCCGAGCCAGGGCGGCGAAACCCTGTTCACCAACCTGGCGCTCGCCTACCAGAGCCTGGACGCAGCCACGCGCAAGGAAATCGACGACCTGCGGCTGATCAGCTACAACCCCTTCGTGCGCCTGAAGAACGGCTATTCGGGCGGCTTCGTCACCTACCGCACCCCGGACATCGAGCCGATCCAGGGCACCGAGCACCCGCTGGTGCGCACCCATCCGGAAAGCGGCAAGCGCGTGCTCTACCTCAGCGTCCACACCGAAGTGGAAATCCCCGGCCACGAGCCGCAGCAGGGCAAGGCCCTGGTCGAGCGCCTGCGCGCCCACCTGCAGAAGCCGGAGCTGATCTACAGCCACAAATGGCAGGTCGGCGACATCGTCTGGTGGGACAACCAGGCCACCCTGCACGGCCGCAACGCCTTCCCGGCCAGCGAGCGGCGCCGCCTGAAGCGCATCAGCCTGGGCGGCAGCCGGCCGTTCTGAGTTTCCCGAGGGCAAAGAAAAAGCCCCTGGCCGATGGCCAGGGGCTTTGCGAAGTGGTGGGTCGTGTAGGATTCGAACCTACGACCAATTGGTTAAAAGCCAACTGCTCTACCGACTGAGCTAACGACCCAACGCGAGGCGTATAATACTGATTTCTAACGCAAAAACAACACCTTTACGAAAAATTTTTCAGAAATATCGCGTAGGGTCTGAAATTCCCGCCGCGGCGAAGCCTTCGGCGCGCAGGCGGCAACTGTCGCACTTGCCGCAGGCACGGCCTGCGTCGTCCGCCTGGTAGCAGCTCACGGTGAGCGCGTAGTCCACGCCGCGGGCCACGCCGGCCTGGATGATCTGCGCCTTGGAGAGGAACTGCAGCGGCGCCTGGATGCGGAAACCATCGCCTTCCACCCCGGCCTTGGTGGCCAGGTTGGCCATGCGCTCGAAGGCCTCGACGAACTCGGGGCGGCAGTCCGGGTAGCCGGAATAGTCCACGGCGTTGACGCCGATGAAGATGTCCCGCGCACCGAGCACCTCGGCCCAGCCCAGGGCCAGGGAAAGGAATACGGTGTTGCGCGCTGGCACGTAGGTCACCGGGATGCCCTCGCTGGGCGCCTCGGGCACGGCAATGCTGCTGTCGGTCAGCGCCGAGCCGCCGATGCCGTCGAGGTTCAGACCGATGACCTTGTGCTCGACCACGCCCAACTGGCGGGCCACGCGCTCGGCGGCCTGGAGTTCGGCGCGGTGGCGCTGGCCATAGTCGAAGCTCATGCTGTAGCAGGCGTAGCCCTCGGCCTTGGCCATGGCTACCACGGTGGCGGAGTCGAGCCCGCCGGAGAGCAGGATGACGGCTTTCTTCTGAGTCATGTGGTTACCCTTCCCGTCCGCGCCTCAGCGGCCCGGTTCGTCGTTCCAGAGGATCTTGTGCAGTTGCATCTGGAAGCGCACCGGCAGGTTGTCGGCGACTATCCAGTCGGCCAGCTCGCGCGGCGCCAGCTGGTGATGGCTCGGCGAGAACAGCACTTCGCCGGCGCGCTCGTCGAGGCGGTATTCGATCAGCTTGGACACCGCCCAGTCGTAGTCCTCGCGGGAGCAGAGGACGAACTTGACCTGGTCGTTGCCGGTGAGCTCGGCGATGTTCTCGTAGCGATTGCGGCGCACCTCGCCGGAGCCCGGGGTCTTCAGGTCAAGCACCCGGCTGACGCGGCGGTCGGTGGCGGAGATGTCCAGCGCGCCGCTGGTCTCCAGGGATACCGAGTAACCGGCGTCGCACAGGCGCTGCAGCAGCGGCAGGCAGTTGGGTTGCGCCAGCGGCTCGCCGCCGGTGACGCAGACGTAGCGCGGCCGGTAGCCGGCGACGGTTTCGAGGATGCTGTCCAGGCTGCGGATCTCGCCGCCACTGAAGGCGTAGGCGGAGTCGCAGTACTGGCAACGCAGGGGGCAGCCGGTCAGGCGCACGAACACGGTCGGCAATCCGACGGTGCGCGCTTCCCCCTGCAACGAGTAGAAGATCTCGGTGATTCGCAGGGTCTGTTGCATATCAGCCACGGGCGTGACGGCTACACAGGCCATCCGCCTCCGTTGCGGTGTAATCGAACGAACGCCAGGCGTTCGGGAATTCCCGGGCGGGCAGACATCAGCCGAGCTGAAACCGCTCCGCGGCTCCGGGTGGCGGCGATTCTAACGGAAAACCAGGTGTTCGGCGCGCAGAGTCGTTCGTTCGGGTGTAACGGGCGGGCACGCTTTTCGTAGGGGCTAAGCTGCTCGTGCCACCGGGGCGTCCGGCGTGGCCGGTGAATCCAATCGCGGACAAAGTCCGCTCCTACACCCGCGCTTCCCTGAACCGTAGGAGCAACTGTCTGCGTCGAGGAGCTTTTCGTAGGATGGGTTGAGCTTGCGATACCCATCGGGCCATGGTGATGGGTATCGCTTCGCTCAACCCATCCTACGGGACTCGTGCCACCGGGGCGTCCGGCGTGGCCGGTGAATCCAATCGCAGAAACCTCCGGGTGAGGATCAGAGCGCGGGATAAAGGTTCGCGAGCAAGCTCGCTCCTACAGGAGGAGCATGTCCCGCTGGAATGAAAAACGCCGTTTCCCCCTGCTGGAAGAAACGGCGTTTTCAGATGAACGACAAGAGGCTTACTTGAGGCTCTTCAGGTCCCGCTGGGCCAGTTGGGCCGCGGAGCTGCCCGGGTACTGGGCAACCACCTGCTGGAGGATGCCACGGGCCTTGTCGTTGTTACCCAGGCGACGCTCCACGTCGGCCAGCTTGTACAGCGAGTCCGGCACCTTGGGGCTGCTCGGGTAGGCCTGGCTGACCTTGGCGAAGGCCTGGCCAGCGCCCTGCAGGTCGCCCTTGGCCAGGTTCACCTCGCCCAGCCAGTACTGCGCGTTGCCGGCGTACTGGCTGCTGGGGTATTTGCGCAGGAAGGCGCCGAAGGCCTGGCTGGCCTTGTCGAAGTCCTTGGCCTTGATCAGGTCGAAAGCCGCATCGTAGTAGAGCTTCTCTTTCGCCGGATCGCCCGGCTCGCTGCTCGCGGGCTGGGCCTGTTGCTGCTGGGCGGCAGCGGCGCCGGCCGCTGCGCCCGCACCGGCGGCGCTGCCGTCGGTGGAGGGGTTCTGGGCTGCCGGAGCGGAGGAAAGGCGGCGGTCGAGGTCCTGATAACGCTCGAGGCTTTCCTGCTTCAGCTGCTGGATCTGGTTCTGCTGCTCTTCGAGGGTGCCGCGCAGGCGGGCGATCTCGTCCTGCATCTGCTGCAGTTGCAGGAACAGCTGGGCTTGCCCGGAGACGGGAGCGGCCGAAGCCGCCCCGCCACCGGCATAAGCACCATCAGCACCTGCGGTGCCGTACCCCGCGGGCGGCGCGCTGGCGTAACCGCCATCGTTACCATCCACCACCGGAACCGCGGCCGCCGCCATCAGCGGCAGGCCGCAGACCATCAAGGTCAGGAGTCGCAGGCGCATAGGGTCTTACTTCTTCAGCTCAACGCGACGGTTCTGAGCCCAGGACTGTTCGTCGTGGCCGGTGGCAACCGGACGCTCTTTACCGTAGGAAACCAGTTCCAGCTGAGCCGGGGACACGCCCTGCAGCACCAGATAGCGCTGAACGGCCTTGGCGCGACGCTCACCCAGAGCCATGTTGTACTCGCGGGTGCCGCGTTCGTCGGTGTGGCCTTCCAGGACGACGTGCTGGCCGCTGCCTTTCAGGTCTTTGGCGTGTACGTCCAGAGCGCGCATGGCTTCCGGCTTCAGGTCGGAGCTGTCGTACTCGAAGTAGAAGGTGGTGATCGCACGCAGAGCGGCTTCGTCGCTCAGGCTGCCGTCAACGGCACCGCTGTTGGCGCCGTAGCCAGCGTTCGGGTCAACGCCGCCATTGGCGCCTTCACCAGTAGCATCGCCTTTCTTGGACGAGCAACCTACGGCTACGGCCATGGCGAGGGCGATAACGGCAAATTTGCCGAATTTCAGCATTTCCATCATGTAACTCCTAATGAACCCCAGTGTATAAGTTTGGAACAGTTGGCAACCGTCAGTTCAGGTAAGGGGACCAGGATGGCTCGCGCACGTCGCCCTGAGCGGTGGGTAGCGGTAACCGAACACGTCCGTTGATGCTGGCGAGCATCAACACGCCCCGGTCCTGCTGGCGGGTGGCGTATATTAGCATCGTGCCATTTGGCGCAACAGTGGGCGAATCGTTCAGCGTGGTGTTCGAAAGCACCCGCAGATTGCCGCGTTGCAGGTCCTGGGCGGCGATCTGGAAGTTGGTGAAACCTTCCTGGCGGTGGACCATCACCAGGGTCTTCTCGTCGGCCGAGAGTTTCGGGTTGGCGTTGTAGTTGCCGGTGAAGGTCACGCGGTCGGTGGCGCCGCTGTTGACGTTCATCTTGTAGATCTGCGGCTTGCCGCCACGGTCCGAGGTGAAGTACAGGGTCGAGCCGTCCTTGCCCCAGAAGGGTTCGGTGTCGATGGCCGCGTTGTTGGTCAGGCGGCGCAGCTGGCGCGAGCCCAGGTCCATCAGGTAGATCTCCGGGTTGCCGTCGCGCGACAGCACCAGGGCCAGGCGGTTGCCGTCCGGGGAGAACGCCGGGGCGCCGTTGAGGCCTTCGAAGTTGGTCAGTTGCTCGCGGCGGCCGGTATCCACGTACTGCATGAAGATGCGCGGGCGCTTCTGCTCGAAGGACACGTAGGCGATGCGCCGGCCGTCCGGCGAGAAGCGCGGCGAGAGGATCGGCTCGCGCGACTGCAGCAGGGTCACCGGGCGGGCGCCGTCGTAGTCGGCGCGCTGCAGGGTGAAGCGGGTGTTGTCGGCGGAGAAGCGCTCGGCGGTCACGTAGAGCAGCTTGGTGGAGAAGGCGCCCTTGATGCCGGTGAGCTTCTCGAACGACTGGTCGGCGATGAAGTGCGACATGTCGCGCAGCTGCTCGACGCTGCCGCCGACGCTGCCGGTGACGATCTGCTGCTGGGTGGCGACGTTGAACAGGCCGTACTGCACCTGCAGGCGGCCGCCGGCCGGGGTGATGTTGCCGATCAGCACGTATTGCGCGCCCAGGGCCTGCCAGTCGCGGTAGATCACCTCGCTGGCCTGGGCCGGCAGGCTGATCATGTTCTGCCGCGGGATCGGCTCGAAGTAGCCGGAGTTGCGCAGGTCGTTGCCGATGATGTTGGCCATGTCGTCGGGCAGGACGTTGCCGCCCTGCCAGCCGAAGGGCACCACGGCGATCGGCACGGCGCGATCGGCGCCGCTGGTCACCAGAATGTTCTTCTCATCTGCCATCGCCACGCCTGCCACGCAGAGCAGGGCGACGAGCAATCCTCTGAAAATCTTGATCACAGCGTGAGGTCCTCAGGCGTGAAGGTCATCTTGAAGGAACGGTAGGGATTGAAGTCCTTGGGACTCAGGCCCTGCATTTCAGTAATGCGACCGACGTTCCTCACGGCGTTCACCGCGGAACTGTCGAACGCCTTGTCGCCGCTGGAGCGGACGACGGTCGCATTGGTGATGGTGCCATCGGGCAGCATGTTGATCTGCACGGTAACACTCATGCCGTTACGGGCCGATGGCGGACGCGACCAGCCCTCGGATACCCGGGAGCGGATCAGGTCGTCGAAGTTGCCTGCCACCTCGTTGCCCTGTTCGTCGGCCAGGGCCTGCTGCCGCTGCGTGTCGTCGGACAGCAGTTCGGCCAGGGCCTGGGCCTTCTTGTCTTCCTGAGCCTTCTTCGCTGCAGCTTGGGCCGCGGCCTTCTTCTTCGCGGCGTCGGCGGCCGCCTTCTTCTTGGCGTCCTCCGCGGCGGCGAGTTTCTTGGCCTGCTCCGCAGCTTTCTTCTTGGCCTCTTCGGCGGCCTTCTTCTTGGCCTCCTCCGCGGCTTGTTTCTTGGCTTCTTCCTCGGCTTGCTTCTTGGCCTCTTCCTCGGCCTTCTTCTTGGCGATGTCGGCCTGCTGCTTCTGCGCCGCAGCCTTGGCCTCGGCCGCCTTCTTGGCGGCGTCCGCGGCCTTCTTCGCCTCGGCGGCCTTGGCTGCTTCCGCAGCTTTCTCGGCCTCCGAAGCCTTTCGAGCCTCATCGGCTTTCTTTTGTTCCGCAGCTTTCGCTTCGGCTATGGCTTGCTGCTCGACCTTCTTTTGCTCCAGCTGTTCCTGCTCGTACTGCTTGGCAGAGGTCTTCTTCGCCTCCCCGGCGATCTTCTGGTTGGTCTGCTGCGTGGCCTGGCTCTTGGACTTGAGCTGGTAGAGCGTAGCCTGGACGATCGGACGCGCAGGCGGCAACTCGGGCGTCATGGCCCAGCTGACGAAGAGCATCGCGAAAATCAGGACGTGCAGCGCTACCGCCAGTACGACCGGCCAGAAGTAGCTTTCCGATGGAGAGCGTTCGAGTTGGTGCATATCAGCTTCCGGGCGCCTCGGTGATCAGCCCGACGTTACCTACACCGGCCTTCTGCAACCCGCCCATGACAGCCATGACGGAGCCGTAGTCGACAGCCTTGTCGCCACGCACGAAGACCTGCACTTTCTTACCCTGACGGCTGTTCTCGGCCATGATGCCGGTGGCTGCGCTCACCAGTTGGTCGAGATTGATCGCGGTCTGACTGCCCTTGCCCTGGTCAGGATCGACTTCCGAACCCATGTTCCAGTAGTAGGTCTTGTCGGCCTTGATCGAAATGGTCAGCACCCGCGAATCGTTGTCCTGCGGGAGCACTTCGCTGGAAACCTTGGGCAGGTCGACCTTGACCCCCTGGTTCAGCATCGGTGCGGTCACCATGAAAATGACCAGCAGTACCAGCATCACGTCGATGTATGGCACCACGTTCATTTCCGCGACCGGCTTGCGTTTATGACGGACCCTTGCCATGTCGGCTTACCTCTCTGGTCAATCGTCGCTGGCGTGGACTTTGCGGTGCAGGATGGCCTGGAACTCGTCGGCGAAGGTGTAGTAGCGGCCGATCAGCATTTCCGAGCGCGCGGCGAAGCGGTTGTAGGCGATGACCGCGGGGATCGCGGCGAACAGGCCGATGGCGGTGGCGACCAGGGCCTCGGCGATGCCGGGGGCGACGGTGGCCAGGGTGGCCTGCTGCACGGCGGCCAGGCCGCGGAAGGAGTTCATGATGCCCCAGACGGTGCCGAACAGACCGATGTACGGGCTGGTGGAACCGACGGTGGCGAGGAACGGCAGGCTGGTTTCCAGCTTCTCTTCCTCACGGGAGATGGCCACGCGCATGGAACGGGCCACGCCTTCCATCACCGCGTCCGGGTCGACGCCGGGCTGCTGGCGCAGGCGCGAGAATTCCTTGAAGCCGGCACGGAAGATCTGCTCCACGCCCGAGTCCGGGTCGGGGTTGCTGCCGGCCTGGCGGTACAGCTTGGACAGGTCGATGCCCGACCAGAAGCGTTCTTCGAAGCCATCCAGGGCTTTCTTGGCCGAGCGCATCATGTTGCTGCGCTGGAAGATCATGATCCAAGAAGTGACCGAGGCGGCCACCAGGGTGAGCATGACCAGTTGCACCACGATACTGGCGTTGCTGATCAGGCTCCACATGGAGGTATGGTCGACGACGTTCGGTTCCACGTTATTCTCCTGCTGAAAGGGTGTCCGGAGTGCCGGCAAATGCCGCACGCAACGCTTCGGGGATGGCGCGGGGCTTCAGGTTGTCGGCCCGCACGCACGCCACCAGGAAGCGGCCCTCGCATAACAGGGCCGAATCCGACGCTCGACGAACCTGTTGACGGAACCGCAGGCTCGCACGGTTCAACTCCTCGACCTCGGCGCTGACGACCAGTTCGTCGTCCAGGCGAGCCGGCGCGTGGTAGCGCGCTTCGGCCGAATGAACGACGAAAAGCAGGTTCTCACCTGCCAGCTGGGATTGGGCGAAGCCCAAAGCCCGCAGCCGCTCGGTGCGAGCCCGCTCCATGAACTTGAGGTAGTTGACGTAGTAGACGATGCCGCCTGCATCGGTGTCCTCGTAATAGACCCGGAATCGATGCTCGAACGGCTGACCCCCGTGTTGCGCGCGCATACTCTAGAACCAAGTTGGGGCTTTGCCAATCGGCAATCAGCCACAAATGCAATTAATTACCATCTTCAGGGGAGAAAAGATCCGGCATCGCCCCCTCGCCCATCCGCTTCGGCAACTTCAGGCCGAAATGCAGGTATGCATGCCGGGTGACCACCCGTCCCCGCGGCGTGCGCATGATATAGCCTTGCTGGATCAAATAGGGCTCCAGCACGTCCTCGATCGTATGTTTTTCTTCGCCGATGGCCGCGGCGATGTTGTCCAGCCCCACCGGCCCGCCGTCGAACTTGTCGATCATGGTCAGCAGTAGACGCCGGTCCTGGTGGTCGAAGCCACGTTCGTCGACGTCCAGCAGGTTCAGCGCCTTGTCCGCCACCTCGCTGCTGATCGCCCCGCTGGCGCGCACTTCGGCGAAATCGCGCACGCGGCGCAGCAGGCGGTTGGCGATGCGCGGCGTGCCACGGGCGCGGCGGGCGATCTCGAAGGCGCCGGCCGGGTCCATGTCCAGGCCGAGGATGCCGGCCGAACGGGCGACGATGGTCGCCAGGTCGTCGACGCTGTAGAACTCCAGGCGCTGGACGATGCCGAAGCGGTCGCGCAGCGGGTTGGTCAGCATGCCGGCGCGAGTGGTGGCGCCGACCAGGGTGAAGGGCGGCAGGTCGAGCTTGATGGAGCGCGCCGCCGGCCCTTCGCCGATCATGATGTCGAGCTGGAAGTCTTCCATCGCCGGGTACAGCACCTCTTCGACGATGGGCGAGAGGCGGTGGATCTCGTCGACGAAGAGCACGTCGCCCGGCTCGAGATTCGTCAGCAGCGCGGCGAGATCGCCCGGGCGCTCCAGCACCGGGCCGGAGGTGCTCTTGATGGCCACGCCCATCTCCTGGGCGATGATGTTCGCCAGGGTGGTCTTGCCCAGGCCCGGCGGGCCGAAGATCAGCGTGTGGTCCAGGGCCTCCTTGCGGCCGCGGGCGGCGCTGATGAACAGCTCCATCTGCTCGCGCACGCTGGGCTGGCCGATGTAGTCGGACAGGCTCAGCGGGCGGATGGCGCGGTCCAGCTGCTCCTCGCGCTCGCGAGGGCCGGCGGTGGCGGCCGAGATCAGGCGATCGGTCTCGATCATGCGCGGCTACCTAGACCATGCCCTTGAGCGAGCGGCGGATGAGTTCTTCGCTGGACAAATCTTTTTCCTCCACGGCGGCCACGGCGCGGCTCGCCTCCTGGGGCTTGAAGCCTAGCGCGATCAGCGCGCTGACGGCATCGGCCTCGGCGCTTGAGACTGTTGCGGCCAGTTTCGGTTCCGCCACCAGGGGGGCGATGGTCGGCATGTTCTCCCAGGCCTTGAAGCGGTCCTTGAGCTCCACCAGCAGGCGCTCGGCGGTCTTCTTGCCGACCCCGGGGATCTTCACCAGGGTGGAAGTATCCTGCGCCTGCACGCAACGCACCAGCTCATCCACTTCCAGGCCCGACATCAGGGCCAGGGCCAGCTTGGGGCCGACGCCGTTGAGGCGGATCAGCTCGCGGAACAGCTCGCGCTCGCGCTTCTCGGCGAAGCCGTAGAGCAGGTGGGCATCTTCGCGCACCACCAGGTGCGTGTGCAGGGTCACCGGCTCGCCGAGGGCGGGCAGGCGATAAAGGGTGGTCATCGGCACTTCCAGCTCGTAGCCGATGCCGTTGACGTCGAGGATCAGGTGCGGCGGCTGCTTTTCCGCCAGGGTGCCACGCAGGCGTCCAATCACGGCTCAGGGTCCTTGCAGGTTGTCGGTCAAAGGCGCAGGCGCCCGCCGCGGCGGCGCGCGGTGGACAGGCCATGGGGCACCAGGCTCTGCCGGGTGTGGGCGTGGCACAGGGCGATGGCCAGGGCGTCGGAGGCGTCGATCTGCGGTTTCTGCGTCAGTTTCAGCAGGTGCATGACCATCATCTGGACCTGCAGCTTGTCGGCCCCGCCGGTGCCGGCGATGGCCTGCTTGACCTGGCTGGCGGTGTATTCGGCGATTTCCAGCCCCTCCTCCGCCGCCGCCACTATGGCCGCGCCGCGGGCCTGGCCAAGCTTGAGCGCGGAGTCGGCGTTGCGCGCCATGAACACCTGCTCGATGCCCATCATGCTCGGGTGGTAGGTCTGGATGACCTCGCGCACGCCGCGGAAGACGATCTGCAGGCGTTCGTGCAGGGCGCCGCTGCCGGTGCGGATGCAGCCGGAGGCGACATATTCGCAGCCGCGGCCGGTGTCCCTCACCACGCCGAAGCCGGTGATGCGCGAGCCGGGGTCGATGCCTAGGATCAGGGTCATGTGCCGGATACCAAAAGCCGGAAGCCGGAGCGGTCGAATCCGACGGCTCCGGCTTCCGGCGCGAGGCCCATGTCGGGGATGGCGTCAGCCAAGCTGCGCCATCACCTCTTCGGGGATGTCCGCGTTGGAGTAGACGTTCTGCACGTCGTCCAGGTCCTCGAGCATGTCGATCAGCTTGAGCACCTTCTGCGCGGTCTCCAGGTCCAGGGTCGCGGTGGTCGAGGGAATCATCGAGATCTCCGCTTCCTCGCCCTTGAAGCCGGCGGCGGTCAGCGCCTCGTTCACCGCGATGAAGTCGGCGAAGCTGGTGAAGACGTCGATGGAGCCGTCGTCGTTGGTCACCACGTCGTCGGCGCCGGCCTCCAGGGCCGCTTCCATCAGGGCATCCTCGTCGACGCCGGGGGCGAAGCTGATCTGCCCCTTGCGGTCGAACATGTAGGCCACCGAGCCATCAGTGCCGAGGTTGCCGCCGCACTTGCTGAAGGCATGGCGCACTTCCGCCGCGGTGCGGTTGCGGTTGTCGGTCATGGCCTCGACGATGATCGCCACGCCGCTGGGCGCGTAACCTTCGTAGGTCAGTTCTTCCATGTTGTCCGCGTCGTTCGAGCCGGCGCCACGGGCGATGGCGCGATCGATGGTGTCGCGGGTCATGTTGGCGGTCAGCGCCTTGTCCACGGCCAGGCGCAGACGTGGGTTGTCAGCCGGGTTGCCGCCGCCCTGCTTGGCGGCGACCGTCAGTTCGCGGATCAGCTTGGTGAAGATCTTCCCGCGCTTGGCGTCCTGACGCTCCTTGCGGTGCTTGATGTTGGCCCATTTGGAATGACCAGCCATAACTCACTCCGTCTAGCTTGTTGCGGCGGCGGCGCAGGCTGTGCGCCGCCGCGGTTCATCTGGAATTACTCGGCGGCCTTCTGCTGCTCGCGCAGGCGGATGTGCAGCTCGCGCAGGGCCTTGCCGTCCACGGTGCCCGGAGCCTGGGTCATGACGTCGCCGGCGCTCTGGGTTTTCGGGAAGGCGATCACTTCGCGGATCGACGCGGCGCCGGTCATCAGCATCACCAGGCGGTCCAGGCCGAAGGCCAGGCCACCGTGCGGCGGGGCACCGTACTTGAGGGCGTCAAGGAGGAAGCCGAACTTCTCTTCCTGCTCCGCATCGTCGATGCCCAGCACGCGGAACACCGCCTGCTGCATGGACTTGTCGTGGATACGGATGGAACCGCCGCCCAGCTCGGTGCCGTTGAGCACCATGTCGTAGGCGCGGGACAGCGCGGCGGCCGGGTTGGCCTCCAGCTCTTGCGGGCTGCACTTGGGCGAAGTGAACGGATGGTGCAGCGAAGTCAGGCTGCCGTCGTCGTTCTCTTCGAACATCGGGAAGTCCACGACCCACATCGGCGCCCACTCCTTGGTGAGCAGGTTGAGGTCATGGCCCACCTTGATGCGCAGCGCGCCCAGGGCGTCGCAGACGACCTTGGCCTTGTCGGCGCCGAAGAACACGATGTCGCCATCGACCGCACCGACGCGATCGAGGATCACGTTCAGGTTCGGCTCGGCGATGTTCTTGACGATCGGCGACTGCAGGCCTTCCACGCCCTTGGCGCGTTCGTTGACCTTGATGTAGGCCAGGCCCTTGGCGCCGTAGATGCCGACGAACTTGGTGTAGTCGTCGATCTGCTTGCGCGGCATGCTCGCCCCGCCCGGAACGCGCAGGGCGGCGACGCGGCCCTTGGGATCGTTGGCCGGGCCGGAGAAGACCTTGAACTCGACTTCCTTGAGCTGGTCGGCGACGTCCACCAGTTCCAGCGGGATGCGCAGGTCCGGCTTGTCCGAGCCGTAGCGGCGCATGGCCTCTTCGAAAGGCATGTGCGGGAATTCGTCGAACTCCACGTCCAGCACTTCCTTGAACAGCTGGCGCACCATCTTCTCGGTGATGGCGATGATGTCGCTCTCGTCGAGGAAGCTGGTCTCGATGTCGATCTGGGTGAATTCCGGCTGGCGGTCGGCGCGCAGGTCCTCGTCGCGGAAGCACTTGGCGATCTGGTAGTAGCGGTCGAAGCCGGCGACCATCAGCAGTTGCTTGAACAGCTGCGGCGACTGCGGCAGGGCGAAGAAGTGGCCCGGGTAGGTGCGGCTGGGCACCAGGTAGTCGCGCGCGCCCTCGGGGGTCGGGCGGCCGAGGATCGGCGTCTCGACGTCGAGGAAGCCGTTGTCGTCCAGGTAGCGGCGGATGCTGCTGGTGATGCGCGCGCGCAGCTTCAGCTTGGCGGCCATTTCCGGACGGCGCAGGTCGATGAAGCGGTAGCGCAGGCGGGTTTCCTCGCCCACATCGGAATATTCGTCCAGCGGGAACGGCGGAGTCTCAGCCTGGTTCAGCACGTCCAACTCGTAGCCCAGCACCTCGATGGCGCCGGAGGCCATGTTGGCGTTGCGTGCGCCTTCCGGACGCATGCGCACCTTGCCGGTGACCTTGACCACGTACTCGCTGCGCACGCGGTCGGCCTTGGCGAAGGTTTCGGCGCGATCCGGGTCGAACACCACCTGGGCCAGGCCTTCGCGGTCACGGATGTCGAGGAAGATCACCCCGCCGTGGTCGCGGCGGCGGTGCACCCAACCGCAAAGCGTGACTTCCTGGCCGTCCAGGCTCTCGTTCAATTGGCCGCAATAGTGGCTGCGCATCATGGTGTGTTTCGCTTCTCGCAAGTCTTGGATTCGAGGGAACCGCTCATTCGCCGGCGGCACAGGCGCCCGAGCCGCAGCCCGTGGCGGGGCAGGCGGGCTCGGCGGACGCCAGGTTCTTCTTCGCGCCGGTCTTGAAGTCGGTTTCGTACCAGCCGCCGCCGCTCAGGCGGAAGCCGGGGGCGGAGACCATCTTCTTCAATTCCGGGGCCTGGCAGGCCGGGCAATCGACCAGCGGCGCATCGCTGAGCTTCCGCATGGCTTCCAGCTGATGGCCGCAGGAACGGCATTGGTATTCGTAAATCGGCATCGGGACACCTTGGCTGCTACATGGCCGCGGGCCCGCATCCCGCGGCAAAGGCGCGGATTATAGCCTGAAAAAACCATGACTTGCAGCCGCCCTCCAGCGGCCCCCGCGGCGGGCAGTCGATAGAAATCCTCTATCGGAAGCTTTGATTCAAACCAAAAGGCTCCCGTCAAAGCCCGTGCTAGCCTGACCGGGAATTTTCATCAAGAGGAAGACGCCATGGAAATCGACATCGGCATCGCCGAACAGGACCGCGCCGCCATCGCCGAAGGGCTCTCGCGCCTGCTGGCCGATACCTACACCCTCTACCTGAAGACCCACAACTTCCACTGGAACGTCACCGGGCCGATGTTCAACACCCTGCACCTGATGTTCGAGGGGCAGTACACCGAGCTGGCCCTGGCGGTGGACAGCATCGCCGAGCGCATCCGCGCCCTCGGCTTCCCGGCGCCGGGCACCTACGCCGCCTACGCCCGCCTCTCCTCTATAAAGGAAGAGCAGGACGTGCCGGACGCCCAGGAAATGATCCGCCTGCTGGTCCAGGGCCAGGAAGCCGTGGTGCGCACCGCGCGCAGCATCTTCCCGCTGGCCGACAAGGCAGCCGACGAGCCCACCGCCGACCTGCTGACGCAACGCATGCAGGTCCACGAGAAGACCGCGTGGATGCTGCGCAGCCTGCTCGCCCACTGACGCTCCCCGCCGGGCCCGGCATCATGCCGGGCCCCTCTGCTCGCCCAGGCGCTAAGCGGTTGATTTGAGAAGGCTATCGGTTTGCTGTTAAATACCGCCCGTGCGCCTCGCGCATAGGCCGCCGGCCTCTTTCAGGTCATTTTCATCGCTGCGAACCAGACCGCACGACCGGCTGCTTCTCTTTACGCTTATCGCTCAAGGTGAATCCATAACCATGCTGAAAATCGTCCACCTGCTAACGGGCGTTGCCGCCCTCGTGTTGTCCTTCGCACCCTCGCTGCGCACCGATGCCATCCCCTACCTGCAGAACCCCGACGCCGTCTACCTGGCCCTGCTCGGCCTGACCGCCCTGCTGCTCACCCCCGCCAGCCAGCGGGTGCAACAGCTGCAGAGCCTGGTATCGGCGCTGATCGCCCTGGCCGTGGTCCTGCAGATCCTCATCCTGCTGGCGCCGCTGCCGTCCATCGGCGACCAGCCGGCCATCGTCCTGCCCCTGCTGATCCTGGCCGTCGCCGTGGCCCTGCAACTCGCCGGCCGACTGCAGAAGCGCCCCAGCGCAAGCACAGCGCCCGAAGCCCCGATCAGCGACGAGAACCGCGAGACCGGCACCGTGAAGTGGTTCAACACCTCCAAGGGCTTCGGCTTCATCTCCCGCGACACCGGCGAGGACATCTTCGTGCACTTCCGCGCCATCCGTGGCGAAGGGCACCGTATCCTCATCGAGGGCCAGCGCGTGGAGTTCTCCGTGGTGCAACGCGACAAGGGCCTGCAGGCGGAGGATGTGATCGCCGCCCTGCCCGGCCGCCGCTGAGGAACGAGCCGAAGCGCCGATCGGCGCATGCTGGTTGCTTGAGACAGATGCCGTTTCCCTCCATGGGGAAACGGCATTTTTCATTTTTGGCTCAAGAGCGCCCCCCGGCTGCGCGCCCTGCCTGGAAGGGAGAGCGGGCTGTTCGTGCCACCGGGGTGTCCGGCGTGGCCGGTGAATCCAATCGCGGACAAGTCCGCTCCTACGCCCGCGCTTCCCTGTAACCGTAGGAGCAACTGTCTTGCAAGCCGCGCCGGGGTGCTCTTCGTAGGATGGGTTGAGCTTGCGAAACCCATGCGGTCATGGCGATGGGTATCGCTTCGCTCAACACCATCCTACGGGTCTTGTGCTTGCCGGAGGGTGTAGGAGCGGACTCCGTCCGCGATTCGGCGGATAACGCCGTAGGCGTTATGCGCCCTACGGATTTCCAGAGAAACCTCCGCGCACGCCGAAACGCCCCTTCAGAAGGCCGAGCGAAACCCGCGCTCGCGGAAATGACGAGGGCAGGAGGATGGCGCCAAACCAAGAAGCCGCTCAGAACAACCCCCTCACCCTTCGGGAGAGGGGGCTCTTAAACGCCACCGGCAGACACCAGCCCCGTAAACGACGCTGCCTCTACTACCACCACTCAATAATGCGGCGGCGGCACATCATCCTCGGCAATACCGACCTGCCCCTGCAGGTCTTCCAGGCGCTTGAGCAGCACCTGCATCTGCAGGCGCAGGCGCTCGATCAGCCGCTCCTGCTCATAGACCACGTCGCTCAGCGTCTGCAGGGCGTCATCCTGGAACGCCAGCCGGCTCTCCAGATCGGTTACCCGTTCCTCCAGGCTCATGGCATTCACTCCTCGAAACGAAAGGCGTCGCCCAGGGCCATGCGCAGCTTGCCGCGCACCGCCAGCAACTCCTCGGGCGTGTAGGGGCGCGCCGGATGCCGGCCCCAGACGGGGCCCGGCCAGGCCGCGTCGTCGCGGCGCCGCACGATGACGTGCATGTGCAATTGGCTGACCACGTTGCCCAGGTTGGCGACGTTCATCTTGTCGGCCTTGAAGGTGTCCTTGAGCACTTCCGCCAGATGGGTCGCCTCGCGCCACAGCTCCTGCTGCTCGTCCGGCGCCAGTTGGAAGATCTCGCTGACATCGTCGCGGCGCGGCACGAGGATGAGCCAGGGATATTGCGCATCGTTCATCAGCAGCAGGCGGCTCAGGGGAAAGTCGCCCAGCGCGATGGTGTCCTGCTGCAGGCGGGAATCCAAGACGAACATCTGACTTCTCCTGTTCGACCAGTCTTGAAATAGAAGCTTAGCCCCCTCGGGGGAGCGCTGGGCGCGCAGGATACTAGAGGCAGGCGGGGAACGGCAGCCGTCCCGCGGCGGCGCGGCACCCTATTCGTGCACTGCGCCAAATCGGGGCACTTTCCGACAACAGGGAAGCTAAGGCATCTGCTGCCTACGGAAAGGAACCTGGCAGGAAAACCCCGGCTTCTCGAACGAACCTGCAACCCCGGGCGAGCGCCAAGGGAGTAAGGCAAGCCGCAAATATTCTCGCAACATCTTGAAATCTGCGCGCCAACGGCATACACCGTGCAGCATCCGGAACGATGGCGAAACCTTCGAGGGGACGAATCGGGTTTTGAGCACGGATGTTGCTAGATGCTCGCCACCGGGAAGAACAAACAAAAGCGCGGATCGCAACTGAGCAAAAAACAACCAGAAGATACGCGACATCACCAAGGGGAAATACCAAGGGGAAATAAAAGAAACGAGTGTCAAGTGGTCGCGTAACCAGATTCTCAAGATGAGACCTACTTGGAAGCGACACTTGTCATACATGTTTGCGACAGTGCCATAAAGAAACCGTTTGAAGTTTCCGGCAACTATCGCCAAGACAACACGCGTGCTATAAGTTAGCGCCGACAAGAAGAACGAGCCGTCACCGCGGCACATAGTGATGGCAAATAATTTCAAAACCAAAGGAGCAATCACGATGAAAGTGATGAAGTGGAGCGCCATTGCCCTGGCGATTTCTGCAGCCACCTCGCAACTGGCCATGGCCGAAGCCTTCGTCAGCGACCAAGCGGAATCCAAAGGCTTTGTCGAAGACAGCAGCCTGAACTTCCTGGTTCGCAACTACTACTTCAACCGCAACAAGAAAGATGGCGCCGCTGACGCCCGTGACTGGACCCAAGGTTTCTGGGCCAACTACAACTCCGGCTTCACTCAGGGTACTGTCGGTTTCGGCGTTGACGCCTTCGGCTACCTGGGCCTGAAACTGGATGGCGGCAGCGGTTATGGCGCCACCGGCAACCTGCCGGTCCACGACGACGGCGACAAGGCCGACGACTACGGCAAAGCCGGTGCAGCCGTCAAAGTCCGCGTATCCAAGACCGAGCTGAAATTCGGCGACATGCAGCCCACCGCACCGGTATTCGCCGTTGGCGGTACCCGCCTGCTGCCGCAGACCGCTACTGGCTTCAGCCTGATGAGCAGCGAGATCGCAGGTCTGGACGTCGAGGCAGGTCACTACTATTCCGGCACTGGCCAGACCACCACCAACCGCGATGGTGACATCTGGGCCACCTATGCCGGCATCGACGCCAGCTCCGCCGATTTCGTCGGCGGCAAGTACGCCTTCAACGACAACTTCAGCGCATCGCTGTACGGCGCCAAGCTGGAAGACATCTGGAAGCAGTACTACGTCAACCTGAACTACACCCTGCCGATCGCCGACTCCCAGTCCCTGGGCTTCGACTTCAACTACTACAACACCAAGGATGAAGGCAGCGCGAAAGCTGGCGACATCAGCAACAACACCTTCTCCCTGGCCGCCGCCTACACCCTGAGTGCCCACACCTTCACCCTGGCCTTCCAGAAGGTGAACGGCAACACTCCGTTCGACTACATCGGTATCGGTGACAACAACGAAGCGGCGGACTCGATCTTCCTCGCCAACTCCGTCCAATACTCCGACTTCAACGGCCCGGGCGAAAAATCCTGGCAGGCTCGTTACGACCTGAACATGGCCGAGTACGGCGTACCTGGCCTGACCTTCATGGCTCGCTACATCAACGGTAAGGACATCGACGGCACCAAGATCGATCCGACCAGCGCCTACGCTGCCTACGGCTACGGCGAAGATGGCAAGCACCACGAAACCAACGTGGAAGCCAAGTACGTCGTCCAGAGCGGCCCGGCGAAGGACCTGTCCTTCCGCATCCGCCAAGCCTGGCACCGCGCCAACTCCGACCAGGCCGAAGGCGATATCGACGAGTTCCGCCTGATCGTCGACTACCCGCTGTCCGTTCTGTAACCGGAACGACCGCAGGTCAAGGAAAGCCCGGCCCCGCGCCGGGCTTTTCCTTTTCCGCGTTCCGCGGCATCCGGCTCCCCCGGCCGCGCCCTGTACGGCGCCAGGCACGCACCGTACAATGCCCGCCTACCCCTGTCTCGCTATCGAATAACGGCCAACCATGCGTACCAGTCAGTACCTGCTGTCCACCCTGAAAGAAACCCCTGCCGATGCCGTGGTGATCAGCCACCAGTTGCTGCTGCGCGCCGGCATGATCCGCAAGCTGGCCTCGGGTCTCTACACCTGGCTGCCGATGGGCCTGCGGGTGCTGCGCAAGGCCGAGACCATCGTCCGCGAAGAAATGAACGCCGCCGGCGCCCTGGAAGTGCTGATGCCGGCCGTGCAGCCCGCCGAGCTGTGGCAGGAATCCGGCCGCTGGCAGCAGTACGGCCCCGAGCTGCTGCGCCTGAAGGACCGCCACGACCGCGAGTTCTGCGTCGGCCCGACCCATGAAGAGGTCATCACCGACCTGGCGCGCAATGAGCTGTCCAGCTACAAGCAGCTGCCGATCAACTTCTACCAGATCCAGACCAAGTTCCGTGACGAGATCCGTCCGCGCTTCGGCCTGATGCGCGGCCGCGAGTTCATCATGAAGGACGCCTACTCCTTCCACATGAACCAGGAGTCGCTGCAGCAGACCTACGACGGCATGTACACGGCCTACTGCAAGATCTTCACCCGCCTGGGCCTGGATTTCCGTCCCGTGCAGGCCGACAACGGCTCCATCGGCGGCAGCGGCTCCCACGAATTCCACGTGCTGGCCAACTCCGGCGAGGACGACATCGTCTTCAGCGACAGCTCCGACTACGCCGCCAACATCGAGAAGGCCGAGGCCGTACCGCGTGAAACCGCGCGCGGCGCCGCCACCGAGGAACTGCGCCTGGTCGATACCCCGGACACCAAGACCATCGCCGACCTGGTGGAGAAGTTCGGCCTGCCCATCGAGAAGACCATCAAGACCCTGGTGGTCCGCGGCGCCGAGGAAGGCAAGCTGGTCGCCCTGGTGGTCCGCGGCGACCATGAGCTGAACGAGATCAAGGCCGCCAACCTGCCCCAGGTCGCCAGCCCCCTGCAGATGGCCAGCGAAGCCGAGATCAAGGCCGCCATCGGCGCTGCCCCCGGCTCCCTCGGCCCGCTGAACCTGCCGCTGCCCTGCATCGTCGACCGCTCGGTGGCCCTGATGAGCGACTTCGCCATCGGCGCCAACCTCGACGACAAGCACTACTTCGGCGTGAACTGGGAACGCGACCTGCCGCTGCCGGAAGTCGCCGACCTGCGCAACGTCGTCGCCGGCGACCCCAGCCCCGACGGCAAGGGCACCCTGGTGATCCGCCGCGGCATCGAGGTCGGCCACATCTTCCAGCTCGGCACCAAGTACAGCGAGGCGATGGGCCTTTCCGTGCTCAGCGAGCAGGGCAAGCCGGTCACCCTGATCATGGGCTGCTACGGCATCGGCGTCTCCCGCGTGGTCGCCGCCGCCATCGAGCAGAACAACGACGAGCGCGGCATCCTCTGGCCGGCCGCCCTGGCGCCCTTCCAGGTCGCCATCGTGCCGCTGAAGTACGAGACCGAAAGCGTGCGCGAGGCCACCGACAAGCTCTACGCCGAGCTGACCGCCGCCGGCTACGAAGTGCTGCTGGACGACCGCGACA
The DNA here is from genome assembly GCF_022760135.1 of Pseudomonas sp. M1. NCBI lineage: Bacteria > Pseudomonadati > Pseudomonadota > Gammaproteobacteria > Pseudomonadales > Pseudomonadaceae > Pseudomonas > Pseudomonas sp. M1. Next base: position 1,749,713 of record NZ_CP094343.1, on the reverse strand, counting down.
AGAAGACCAGCCCCGGCGTGAAGTTCGCCGACATGGAGCTGATCGGCATCCCGCACCGCATCGTGGTCAGCGACCGCGGCCTGGGCGAAGGCACCCTGGAGTACAAGGGCCGTCGCGACAGCGAGTCGCAGAACATCGCCGTGGCCGACGTGATGAGCTTCCTCAAGGCGAAGATCGGCAACTGAGCAGCGCGATGTCCCGAAGCACTACCCGCCTCAAGGTTGCCGCCCTGTGCGGCAGCCTTGTCTTGAGCGGCTGCGCCAACCAGATGTCGCAGCGCAGCGAACACGAGGAGCGCGTCGAGCGCAAGCTGTTCGACCACAGCCTGCAGATAGACGTCGGCGAGCCCGGCGTCCTGCAGCTGCCGCAGCGTCGCGTCCGCGTGCAGGAGCAGAAGACCTTCGAAGTCACCACCTTCGAGGTCACCCGCCGCTACGACCGCTACACGCCCTACCAGGGCTGGCGCGAGTTCTACGAAGTGCCGCTGGGTGCGCTGACCTTCGTCGCCGGCATCGGCGCCAACGTGGTCAACGTGTTCGCCCTGGGCAACCTGCCGGAAAGCGTCACCCGCGGCTGGATCAGCTACGGCATCGACGGCATGAACCCGTTCATGAACGTGCAATCCAACGGCCGCGCCGAGCAGAACCTGGCCAACATCGACGAACAGCGGCGCAACAGGCACACCGAGTACTCCAGCCTGCCCTGGGCCGAGCGCCCGGTGCAGGTGAGCGTCGGCAAGGAGACCCAGGAGCTGCTGACCGACCGTCACGGCATCCTGCGCCTGAACCTGCTGGACAGCCCCTTCAGCGACGACGCCGTGTACCGCGCCGGCCGCCTGCAGCTGAGCGTGCGCGATGCCCAGGACAGCGCCCACGCCGAGGCCAGCCTGCTGGTCAGCCCGACGCTGCGGGGCAAGCTGCACGAAGCTCATGCGCTGATCTACGACGACCTTGAAGGCGAAGACGTGCAGCACTGGGTGCACCGCGTCAAGCGCCTGTCCGACCTCGGCCTGGAAGAGGAAGCCAGCGAGCTGGAGCAGAGCCTGATCGAGCTGACGCGCAACGATCCGGAGCTGCAGAAGGAATTCCTCCAGCGCCTGCTGAGCGACGCCGGCCGCCTGGCCGCGGACCCCGGCGCCAGCAACTGAGCCCGGGCCGCCGCCGGGGCTCAGCGCCGCACGATGAAGCCGGTGATGCCCTGGGCCGGCATGTCCTGCAACGCCACGTCCGTCACCTGGGCCTTCTCCGGGCCCTGGTGCAGCCATTCGCGCAGCGCGTGGACGGCGCTCTCCTCCCCTTCCATCAGCACCTCGACCCGCCCATCGGGCAGGTTGCGCACCCAGCCGTCGATGCCCAGCCGGTCGGCCTGCTCCTGGGTACCCTGGCGGTAGTAGACGCCCTGCACGCGCCCACTGACGAAGCCGTGCATGCAGATTCTCGCCATCAGCGTTTCTCCCCTTGCAGGGCCAGCAGGCGCGCCTGTACGCCGCTGGCCGTCTGTTCGCCCAGCATGCACTCGCGCACCTGGCCCTTGGCGTCGACGATGTAGGTCACCGGCAACGCCTCGCTGCGCGGCAGCTTGAAGCGCGGCGCCGGGTCGTCGGCCAGCACCGTGTAGCGGATCCCCAGGTCTTGCGCGGCCTTGCTCAGCTCGGCGTCACGCAGGCCATCGTAGTTGACCCCCAGCACCCGCACGCCCTTGTCCCGGCTGTCCTCCGCCAGGCGGTTGAACTCGGGCACTTCCTTGCGGCAAGGCACGCACCAGTCGGCCCAGTAATTGATGACTAGCCACTGGCCATCTAGGCTTGCTGTAGGTACCTTCTTTCCATGCTGATCGACGCCGTAATCCGCCGAGCAGCCGGCCAGGATCAGGCCGGCCAATAGTCCACTGACAAAACGGAGCCGTACTCCCATGCCTTCAGTCCTCGTGTATGCGGGGTGGTCATGATGCTCTCTGCCCTGCGCCTGGAAGTGCCGGACATTCTCGAAGACAACGGCGACGCGGCGAGCAACCTGTCGGCAGGACTGCTGCAGGCCCGGCGGCTGCCCCTGCACGAAGGCCTGCAGCACTGCCTGGGCGTCCTCTTCAGGCTCAACCGTTGCGCACTGACCTTACTGGAAAGGCAGCGCGCGCTGCAAAGCCTCGCCGAAGAATATCGCCATTACACCCGGCTGATCCGCGCCGAGAAAACGCCGCCGGCTCTCTTCGTGCACCTGTGCAGCGAACTGGCCGCCGGCTTCAAGCGCCTGCTGCTGCAGATACTCAACGGCCACAAGCCCTCGCGCCCGCACCTGGCGTGGTGCCTGTACATGGCCGAGCACTTCCTCGCCCAGGCCCTGCTGCGCCATTACCAGCAGTACCAGCAGCCGCCGGGCTCGCTGTGGCGCGACAGCCACCTGCTGTACTGGATAGGCGAATACCAGCAGTGCCTGGACGAACCCATCGCCGCTGCCTTCGAACCCACCCCGGCCGGAACCCTGCGGGGCCTGTACCAGCAATCCCTGCTGCTGGCGCTGAGCAACCCCTTCCACCTCACCGAAGGCGAGGCGCCGCACCTGTTCAGCGCCCTCGCACCGCTGGCCGGCCTGGCCCGGCTGCAGGACTGGGACGATGAGGAAGAGGAGCAGGAAGGCTACCTGGTCGACCTTGGCGACGACCGCCCCTGCCTGGGCTTCGACCAGAAGCCCGAGGCACCGCCCGAACGCCTGCGCCGCCTGGAACTGGGCGCGCTGCTGATCGCCCTGCACGACCCGGCGCCGCTGCGCCCGGCGGCCGAGAGCCTGCTGCTGGAACGTGTCCGCCCGCACTGGCTGGGCCACCAGCCGCGCCGTCATACGCGCGCCGAGAAGCATGCGAGCTGCCAGCTGGTGATCGGCCTGACGGCCATCCAGGCCCACCTGCTGGCCAGCGCCGCCGGCAGCTGCGAGGCGCAGATGGCCGACGCCAGCCCCGGCGGGGCGCGCATCGTCTGCCAGGGCAGCCAGGCACAGCGCCTGCCGGTCGGGCAACTGCTGCTGATCCTCGACAAGCCGGGCTCGCCGATCCTGGCGATGGTGCGCTGGCGTCACCTCAACGGCGACGGCCTGCACCTGGGCCTGCGCTTCCTCAAGGGCCTGCCACGGCCGGCCTGGCTGCGCCGCACGCCTGACGCACAGCGTCACCCGGCGGTCCTGCAGAGCACCCCGGAACCGGGCAACGGCTGGTACCACGGCATCTGGCTGCCCCAGGGGCAATTCGTCGAGGGCGAGAACCTCTGGCTGCAGCTGGCCAGCTTCGACAACCAGACCATCCTCCCGCTGCCCGCGGCCAACCTGACCACGCCCCTGGTCAGCCGGCATCCGCTGCGGCTGGGCTGATGATGTCATTTGGGAAACAGGTCACAGCCAGGATCGCTAACACGCACGTTTTGTGGGCCTGTTGCTCCCTATAATGCGGGGCTTGCGGAAGTTCTCCTTCCGCGGGTCCCACATCCTGTCAGAACACGCAGGCGCCAAGTACGCCGGCCGAACCCATTCACGGAAGCGACAGACATATGCAGCCCACGGATCAGATCGTCAGCCGGGTGCCCGAACACATAGTGGCCAATGCCAGGCCCCTCGGTACCAGCAACGGTGGGCGGGCTTGCGACTACAACGTCGCCGCCTGGCTGCTGGTGCCGGGCATGGCCCAGTTGCCGGTGACGCTGCTGGCCAGCTACGGCGACGGCGAGCGGCAGCACGAGGTGGTGATCGATCACGGCACCCTCAACGCCAGCGGACGCATACTGCTGTCCGGCATCGCGCGGCTGCCGTATCGCTACAGGATCGACAATCTGCAGATCAGATTGCGTTCGGCGGTGGGACTTTCGCGCCTGACGGTGGAAGAACTCTTCGTCCAGGCGGTGGAACAGATCGCCAGCGACCAGCGGATCAACGCCGGCCAGCTGTCGTAGCGCTCAACCCAGCTGGCGGGCGGGCTCGCCGACGGGCTCGGCGGTGCTGGCAGCCCGCTCGTCGAGCGCGGCATGCACGCTGGGCAGCAGCGACTCGGGCCAGCTGCTGAACTGCAGACCGGTAATTCTATTCAGCCGCTCCAGGGCGCTCTGCGGGTCGCGCTGGTGCAGGTGTACAACTTTGTTCAGGTCTTTGTTCATGAAGATGCGGGCCTTCTCGGAACTTCTGGGGAACACCACTGTCCTGAACCGGTTATAGCCAGAAGCGTGCCAAACTTTCGAGGCCCGCGATTCCACGCATTTTCATCTCCGCCCGACCGCTTCCAGCATTCCGTTTCGCCGCAAACTGACCTTTTACGTCACCTGGAATGTGACGGACTCAACCATTCTGCGAGACTGCCGCCGAACAGCACCTCCCGCTCCGCCTGGTAGCGCTGCAGGGCCTCGCGCAGGGGCGGATACCAGTCCTCCGCCAGGCTGTCCGGCAGCGTCTCCAGGCACGGCAGCGGCCAGGGGCAGCGGTTGAGCAGGCGATGCAGGCTGTAGCTGCCCAGGTCGCGGCAGAGCACCCAGGTATCGTCGCTGCCGCCCGAACGGCAGACCATCTGCTCGCGTTCGAGGAAGGCCAGCAGCTCCTCCCATTCGTCCTCCGGCAGCATCCAGCCGGCGCGGTGCAGATGCGCCAGGCGCGTCGCCTCGCCCTGGCGCTGGCGCTCGTAGAACACCCGCAGCACGCCCAGCAGCACCAGCAGCCGCGGCAACGCCCTGCGCCGCCACAGGCGCGTCGAGGACAGGTTGCAGACCAGTTCGGCGCCGAACAGCACGATCAGCCAGGACAGGTAGATCCACAGCAGGAACAGCGGCACCGTGGCGAAGGCGCCGTAGATCAGCTTGTAGCCGGGGAACAGGCCGACGTAGAGGCCGAACAGCGACTTGGCCGCCTCGAACAGGAAGGCCGTCAGCGCGCCGCCGGCCAGGGCGTGCAGCGGCGGCACGCGGGCGTTGGGCACTGCGGCGTAGATGAGGGTGAAGGCCGCCACGCTGAACAGCAGCGGCATGAATTTCAGCAGCATGCCGGCGCCGGGCAGCGCATGGGGCCCGGACAGCAGCGACAGCGAAGTGACGTAGGTCGACACCGCGAAGCCGGCGCCCAGCAGCAGCGGCCCCAGGCTGAGGATCGCCCAGTACAGCAGGAAGCGCGTCACCCCGCGGCGCGGCTTGCGCACCCGCCAGATCTCGTTGAACACCCGCTCGATGGTCACCAGCATGCTGAACGCGGTGACCGCCAGGAAGGCCACCCCCAGCCAGGTCAGGTGGCGCGCCTGGACGATGAAGGCGCGCAGGTAAGTCTCCACCGCCTCGCCGGTGGACGGCACGAAGTTGTGGAAGATGAACAACTGGATGCGCTCGCCCATGCCTTCGAAGGTGGGAATGGCCGAGACGATGGCGAAGGTCACGGTCATCATCGGCACTACGGCGAACAGCGTGGTGTAGGTCAGCGCGGCGGCATGGCTGCTGACGCGGTCGGCATGGAAACGCTGGAGCAGATAACGCCAGAACTCGATCAGGTTCCGCAGGCGCGGGTGCATGCTGTGTCCTTAAGTCGCAGGGCCGCCGGCCCGGCCGAACGCCGATGGTTCAGCCAACCCTCGGGAGGCGGTTAGAATAGCCGCCACTTTAACGGCCCAGCGAGCCCATGGATATGAGCCAACTGACACTTTTCCACAACCCGCGCTGCTCCAAGTCCCGCGGCGCCCTCGAACTGCTCGAGGCGCGCGGCCTGGCCCCGACCATCGTGCGCTACCTGGAAACGCCGCCCAGCGCCGCCGAACTGCAGGCGCTGCTCGGCAAGCTGGGCATCAGCGCGCGCCAGCTGCTGCGCACCGGCGAGGAGGAATACAAGGCCCTCGGCCTGGATGACCCGCAGCTCAGCGACGCCCAGCTGATCGAGGCCATGGCCGCGCATCCGAAGCTGATCGAACGGCCCATCCTGGTGGCCGGCGACAAGGCGGTGATCGGCCGGCCGCCGGAGAAGGTGCTGGAGATCCTGCCTTGAGCGCGCCCTACATCCTGGTGCTCTACTACAGCCGCCACGGCGCCACCGCCGAGATGGCCCGGCAGATCGCCCGCGGCATCGAGCAGGGCGGCCTGGAGGCGCGCCTGCGCACGGTGCCGGCGGTGTCCACCGAGTGCGAGGCGGTGGCCCCGGACCTGCCCGAGGAAGGCGCGCTCTATGCCACCCTCGATGACCTCAAGGACTGCGCCGGCCTGGCCATGGGCAGCCCGACGCGCTTCGGCAACATGGCTGCGCCGCTGAAGTACTTCCTCGACGGCACCAGCAGCCTGTGGCTGACCGGCGCCCTGGTCGGCAAGCCGGCGGCGGTGTTCACCTCCACCGCCAGCCTGCACGGCGGCCAGGAGACCACCCAGCTGTCCATGCTGCTGCCGCTGCTGCACCACGGCATGCTGGTCACCGGTATCCCCTACAGCGAGCCGGCCCTGCTGGAGACCCGCGGCGGCGGCACGCCCTATGGCGCCAGCCACTTCGCCGGCGCCGACGGCAAGCGCGCCCTGGACGAACACGAGATCACCCTGTGCCGCGCGCTGGGCAAGCGCCTGGCCGAGGTCGCCGGCAAACTGGAGCGCTGAATGGCCCGCAAGAAGAAACCCCTGCCCACCCTCGAGCACCTGCGCCCGCGCCTGGCCGCGAGCCGCGCGGTGAGCCTGGGCAGCCTGCTGGGCCTGGTCCTGCTGATCCTGACCTGGGGCCTGTTGTTCACCGACGCCCGCGGCGCCCCGGACTGGGTGCCGAAGGTGTGGACCGCGCTCAAGCTGCTGCCGCTGCTGATCATCGCCCCAGGCATGCTGATCGGCAGTGCCCGCGGCCACGCCTGGGCCTGCTACGTGGTCAACCTGTACTTCATCACCGGGGTGCTCAACACCTTCGAGCCGGGCCAGCGCATCTACGGCTGGGCCGAGGTGCTGCTCAGCGTGAGCCTGTTCTGCGCGGCGCTGCTGTACACCCGCTGGCGCTTCCAGTACGAGCGCAAGCTGGCGGGGGAGGATTAGACCCTGTAGGAGCGCGCCCTGCGCGCGATTCGCGGGCAGGGCCCGCTCCTACACCTTCCGGCAAAAAAACCCGTAGGATGGTGTTGAGCGAAGCGATACCCATCACCGCGGCCGCATGGGTTTCGCAAGCTCAACCCATCCTACAAAGAGCATCTCGGCGCAGTCGGCAAGACAGTTGCTCCTACAGGTGGCCTCGGAGGCGGACGCATCGTCGTAGGGCGAAGAGCGTACGGCTCCGGATAACTTGCAGCTTATGGCTTGCGGCTTGCGGCTCCCCCGAAGGGGCCTACCAACCCAGGGTTTCCTTGAGGAAGGGGATGGTCAGCTTGCGCTGGGCCTGCAGCGAGGCCTTGTCCAGTTCGTCCAGCAGGTCGAAGAGGAATTCCATGCTGCGCGCGCCGCGGGTGAGGATGAAGCGCCCGACTTCGTCGGTGAGGTGCAGGCCGCGGCGCGAGGCGCGCAGTTGCAGGGCGCGGAGCTTTTCCTCGTCGGTCAGCGGGTGCAGCTGGAAGATCAGCGAGAGGGTCAGCCGCGACTTCAGGTCGGGCAGCTTGACCGGCAATTCGCGCGGCGGCATCGAGGCCGCCAGCAGCAGGCGGCGGCCGGCGTCGCGCAGGCGGTTGAACAGGTGGAACAGCGCCTCTTCCCACTCAGGCAGGCCGGCCAGGGCCTCGATGTCGTCGAGGCAGACCAGCTCCAGCTGTTCCAGGTCGTCGAAGATCGCCGGGCCGTACTGCACCAGCTCGGCCATCGGCAGGTACACCGAGGTCTCGCCGTACTGCTCGAAGCGCAGGCAGGCCGCCTGCAGCAGGTGGCTGCGCCCCACGCCCTCGACACCCCACAGGTAGATGAGGCTCTCTGCCCAGCCGGCGTCGCAGTCGCACAGCCGCTCGACATACCCCAGCGCCGCGGCGTTGGTGCCGGGGTAGAAGTTGGCGAAGGTAGCATCGTCGCGCAGACGGATGCCCAGGGGTAGCTGCATAGGTTGTTTCATGCCGGGCGGGGCTTTTCTTCGAAAACGCTTACAGTGAAGCCGTACGGATCAAAAGTGTAACCAAATCATCATTTTGGCGCATCCGAAAAGGCGCCGGAGGCGCAGCATACTGCGAATCCGGCGCCAGGCCCACCCGCGGCGTGACTACCAGCGGAAGCGCATGACGTTGCTCGGCGCCGCGGGCTGCGCCGGCAGCGGCTGGCCATTGGCGTCCAGCACCGGCTGGGCCGGCTCGGCCGGAGCCTCCTGCAGGTGCGCCAGGCCCAGTTGGGCGCGCAACTGGTCGGGGCTGGCGTTGAGGCGGTATTGCAGGTTGTCTCCCTGGGCCAGGACCAGCTTCGCGCCCATCGGGTCGAGCAGCTTCTGCAGTTGGGCATAGCGTTCGAGGTTGGCCCCCTGCACCTGCAGGGTCAGGGCGCTGGCCGCGCCCGGCGCGCCGACGAAGCGCGGCGCCAGGCGCTGGCTGACCGCCAGCATCACGGCGTCGGCCAGGGCGTCCGGGCTGTCGCCCTGAGCCTGGCCCTGTTCGCGCGAGTCGCCCAGCCACAGGCGCCATTGCGCCTGCCACTTGCCACCGTCTTCCTTGGCGTCGACCGCCAGCAGGCCGTCGGCGGAATAGCGCTCGGAGGCGGCGCGCAGCGCGTCGGGCTGGGCGGCGGTGATGTTCTGCGCGGTGCCCACGCCCTGTTCGGAGAGGTCGGCCATCGGCAGCAGCAGCGGCAGGCCGCGGCGCTGGGCGGCGCGGGCGAGCGGCGCGGCGCCTTCCTGGCTGTCGCCCACCAGGCTGCTGCCGGCGGCGCTTTCGTTCAGCCACCAGGCCAGCAGGCTCGGGCGGTTGGCGCCCCAGACCGGCAGGCCGGCCTGGCGCAGGGCGTTGTTCACCGAGGCGGGGTCGAAGTCCACCACCAGGGCCAGCGGCGGGCCGTTCTCGTAGCCGTACTGGCTGATCAGCTGCTGCGGGTCCTTGAAGTAGCCGGCCAGCGCGCCGCTCTGGGCGGCGCGGGCATCGCCGGTCAGGCGCAGCACCAGGGTCTGCAGCGCGCGGGACAGGCCGGCGCTGCGCTCGTCCGGCTGCTGCGAGGCCACCGGCTCGTGCACCTGGTAGAGGTTGCCCAGCGCGGCGGCGAAGGACGGCAGGCTGAGCAACGACAGGCAGAGGATCAACAGGCGGGCGGTAAATCGCATGACAGGCTCTCGACGAACGGAGTAAGGAAGGGAACGGCACCTGGCAAGCCCCTCCGGAAGGCCTATACCTTAAACAGCCCTCCGGTCAGCGGCAACAGCGCGAGATGGCCGCTGCCGGGCAAGCCTGATAAAATCCCGCGCCTCCCGCGAGGTCGCCGCGAATCCTTCGCGCCGCGGCCGGCAGACGAATCACTCCTTTCTACAGGCCTGGATACATGAGCAGCAAGCAACCCTCGTTGAGCTACAAGGACGCCGGTGTGGACATCGACGCCGGCGAAGCCCTCGTCGAACGCATCAAAGGCGTCGCCAAGCGCACCGCGCGTCCTGAAGTCATGGGCGGCCTGGGCGGCTTCGGCGCGCTCTGCGAGATCCCGGCCGGCTACAAGCAGCCGGTGCTGGTTTCCGGCACCGACGGCGTCGGCACCAAGCTGCGCCTGGCGCTGAACCTGAACAAGCACGACAGCATCGGCCAGGACCTGGTCGCCATGTGCGTCAACGACCTGGTGGTCTGCGGCGCCGAGCCGCTGTTCTTCCTCGACTACTATGCCACCGGCAAGCTCAACGTCGACGTCGCCGCCACCGTGGTGACCGGCATCGGCGCCGGTTGCGAGCTGGCCGGCTGCTCGCTGGTCGGCGGTGAAACCGCCGAGATGCCCGGTATGTACGAGGGCGAGGACTACGACCTGGCCGGCTTCTGCGTCGGCGTGGTGGAGAAGGCCGAGATCATCGACGGCTCGAAGGTGGTCGCCGGCGACGCCCTGGTCGCCCTGCCCTCCTCCGGCCCGCACTCCAACGGCTACTCGCTGATCCGCAAGATCATCGAAGTCTCCGGCGCCGACATCGAGGCCACCCAACTCGACGGCAAGCCCCTGGCCGACCTGCTGATGGCGCCGACGCGCATCTACGTCAAGCCGCTGCTGCAGCTGATCGAGCAGACCGGCGCGGTCAAGGCCATGGCCCACATCACCGGCGGCGGCCTGCTGGACAACATCCCGCGCGTGCTGCCGGACAACGCCCAGGCCGTGATCGACGTGGCCAGCTGGCAGCGCCCGGCGGTATTCGACTGGCTGCAGGAGAAGGGCAACGTCGACGAGCATGAGATGCACCGCGTGCTGAACTGCGGCGTGGGCATGGTCATCTGCGTCGCCCAGAACCAGGTCGAGGCCACCCTCGCCTCCCTGCGCGCTTCCGGCGAGCAGCCCTGGGTCATCGGCCGTATCGACGCCTGCGCAGCGGACGCCGAACGCGTGGTGCTGAACAACCTGAAAGGCCACTGATGTCCCGTCCTTGCAATGTCGTGGTGCTGATTTCCGGCTCCGGCAGCAACCTGCAAGCACTGATCGACAGCCTGGCCGACGGCGCCACGCCGGCAACCATCCGCGCGGTGATTTCCAACCGCGCGGACGCCTACGGCCTGCAGCGCGCCGCCGCCGCGGGCATCGCCACCGAGGTCCTGGACCACAAGGGCTTCGCCGACCGCGAAGCCTTCGACGCCGAGCTGATCCGCCGCATCGACGCCCACGCCCCGGACCTGGTGGTCCTGGCCGGCTTCATGCGCATCCTCAGCTCGGCCTTCGTGCGCCACTACCACGGCCGCCTGCTGAACATCCACCCCTCGCTGCTGCCCAAGTACAAGGGCCTGCACACCCACCAGCGGGCGCTGGAGGCCGGTGACGCCGAGCATGGCTGCTCGGTGCATTTCGTCACCGAGGAACTCGACGGCGGCCCTCTGGTCGTACAGGCGGCAATCCCGGTAGAGTCGCAAGACACGCCGGAGACGCTCGCCGCGCGGGTGCACGTGCAGGAGCACCTGATCTACCCGCTGGCCATGCGCTGGTTCGCCGAAGGCCGTTTGCGCCTGGGCGAGCGAGGCGCCATGCTGGATGGCCAGGCGTTGCCGGCCACCGGCTACCCGTTCCGAACCTAGGAGATTCGCGATGCGTAGAGTCCTGCTGTTCCTGATGGCCCTGCTGACGTTGCCGGCGTATGCCGCCTCGTTCCAGATCAAGCCGTTCGAGGCCAGCTACACCGCGGACTGGAAGCAGATGCCGCTGAGCGGGACCGCTTCCCGCAGCCTCAAGCAAGGCGACGGCGGCAACTGGGAACTCGACTTCCAGGCCTCCATGCTGCTCGCCAGCCTGAAGGAGAGCAGTTCCTTCAAGGTCGAAGGCGATACCTACCTGCCGCAGACCTACCACTGGGCCCGCGAGGGCCTGGGCAAGAACAAGTCCACCGACCTGCAGTTCGACTGGGCGCAGAAACAGGTCACCGGCAGCGACCGCGGCGACGCCGTGCGCCTGCCGCTGAACCGCGGCCAGCTCGACAAGTCCACCTACCAGCTGGTGCTGCAGCACGACGTCGCCGTCGGCAAGAAAAGCATGAGCTACCAGGTGATCGAGGGTACCGACACCGATACCTACGACTTCCGCGTGCTCGGCGAGGAGAAGGTCGCCACCCAGGCCGGCCAGATCGACGCCATCAAGGTCGAACGCGTGCGCGACCCGACCAAGAGCAACCGCAAGACCGTCCTCTGGTTCGCCAAGGACTGGGACTACCTGCTGGTGCGCCTGTACCAGCAGGAGACCGACGGCAAGGAGTACCAGATCATGCTCAAGGACGGCACCGTCGACGGCAGGCAAGTCAAGGGCTCGTAACCTCGGGCAGCATGAAAAAAGCCGGGCATCCGCCCGGCTTTTTCGTTTCCGCAGCTGTCACCACATGAGGTCGTCGGGCACCACGTAGTCCTTGTACGGATCGTCCTCGTCCGGCTCGCCGCTGGGCTCGTTGAGCAGCACCACGCGGCGCTCGTCGCGTTCCTGGATGCGCAGCGCGGCATCGCGCGGGACTATCTCGTAGCGCCCGTCGTAACTGACGATGGCCAGGCTGCCGCGGCTGAGCTTGTCGCGGATCAGGGCGTTCACCGCGATGCGCTTGACCTTCTTGGCGTCGACGAAGTTGTAGTAGTCGTCGCCCTCCATCCTGGGCAGGCGGGTGCCTTCGATCAGTTGCTTGACCTGCGCGGCGCGAGCCTTCTTCTCGGCCTTCTGCTGCTGCTGGCGGTTCAGCTCCTGGTCGCGGGCCTGTTTCTCGGCCTGGGCCTGCAACGCGGCCTGGCGCTGGCTGTCGTCCTTCTCGGCCTGGCCCTTGTGCTCCAGGCGCTGCTGTTTCTGCTTCTGCTTGCTGGCCTGCTTGGCCTGCTTTTCGTTGACCAGCCCGGCTTTCAGCAACTGGTCACGCAATGACATGCTCATTGGCTAACGACTCTCCGACAGCCTGCGAATATGACGCAGGACAATTCTGACGTGGCGGAAAATTCAGCGGCGACGCGCGCTGAGGGTATAATCCTCGGGCCTGTGTCGGCGTTGCGCAAGTGGCCGGCCGTTTTTCAGCCAAACAGGGCGGACTCGCCATCCCATGATCAAGCTCCTCGTCCTCGCGATCCTCGCCATCTTCCTCATCGCCATTCTCTACGTGCACCTGCGCGGCAAGGTACGCCTGCCGTTCCTGCGCCAGGTGGTCAACCACTCGGCCTGGTTCGCCCCGTACAACTCGCTGATGTACCTGAACTCCAGCGTACCCTCCAAGCCCTACCTGGACCGTGAGCGCTTCCCGGAACTCGACAAGCTGCGCGACAACTGGCAGATGATCCGCGAGGAAGCCGAGCAGCTGTTCGACGAGGGCTACATCCGCGACGCCCTGAACAACAACGAGGCGGGTTTCGGCTCCTTCTTCAAGAAGGGCTGGACGCGCTTCTACCTGACCTGGTACGACGGCCCCCTGCCCTCCGCACAGCGCCTGTGCCCGAAGACCGTGGAGCTGGTCAGCAGCATCCCCAACGTCAAGGGCGCGATGTTCACCCGCCTGCCGCCGAACAGCCACCTGAACAAGCACCGCGACCCCTACGCCGGCTCCCTGCGCTACCACCTGGGCCTGGCCACGCCGAACTCGGACGCCTGCCGCATCTTCGTCGACGGCCAACCCTATGCCTGGCGCGACGGCGAGGACGTGATGTTCGACGAGACCTTCGTGCACTGGGTGAAGAACGAGACGGACGAATCGCGCCTGATCCTCTTCTGCGACGTCGAGCGTCCGCTCAAGTCGCCGCTGCTGACGCGCATCAACCGCCGCGTCAGCGCCTTTCTCGGCCGCGCCACCGCGCCGCAGAACGTCGAGGGCGAGCGCGTCGGCGGGATCAACCAGGCCTACTCGGTGCTGATTCGTATCGGCAACGGCGTGGGTGGGCAGGTGAAGAAGTTCAAGCGGCGCTATCCCAAGGCCTACCGCATCGGTCGGCCGATTCTGGCGGTGCTATTGCTGGTGTTGCTGATTCGCTGGATGTTCACGTAGGGCGCATAACGCCTACGGCGTTATCCGCCGTTTGACCTTGGTTACCAGCCCGCTCGGTGTCGAGCCTGGCGCGGGTCACGCATTCCCCCCAGATCGACCGAGGCAGGGTCGATGAGGAAGGTGAGGCGGCGGATAACCGCGAACGGTTATTCGCCCTACGCTACTGGAAGCACCGGCGTAGGAGCGGACCTTGTCCGCGATTGGACTCCCCGGCCACGCCGGACGCCCCTGTGGCACGAACAGCCCCATTCGCGAGCAAGCTCGCTCCTACGAAAAGCAAAAAGCCCCGGCGAACCGGGGCTTTTTGCGTAACGCCGGCGAACTAGCCACACCCCAGCGGGTTCTTCTCCTCCCGCTTGGCCTCGCCCCAGAGCGCGTCCAGCTCTTCCAGGCTGCATTCCTCGGCCTTGCGGCCCTGGTCGCGCAGGGTGGTCTCGATGTAGCGGAAGCGCCTTTCGAACTTGCCATTCGCCGCGCGCAGGGCGGTTTCCGGGTCGACCTTCAGGTGCCGGGCCAGGTTGACCACCACGAACAGCAGGTCGCCGATCTCCTCTGCCTGGGCTTCGGCGTCGCCGTCGGCCATGGCTTCCAGCACTTCGTCCAGCTCTTCGCGCAGCTTGTCCACCACCGGCAGGGCTTCCGGCCAGTCGAAGCCGACCTGGGCCGCGCGCTTCTGCAGCTTGGCCGCGCGGCTGAGGGCCGGCAGCGCCACCGGCACGTCGTCCAGCAGCGACAGTTGCACCGGCTCGGCGGCCTTGGCCGCGCGCTCCTCGGCCTTGAATTCTTCCCAGCGCTGCTTCACCGCCGCTTCCGCCAGCTTCGCCGCGTCGGGTTCGCCGTACAGGTCGCCGTCGGGGAACACATGGGGATGGCGGCGGACCAGCTTGGCGGTGATGCCGTGGACCACCGCGTCGAAGTCGAAGCGCTGCTCCTCGCGGGCCAGTTGGGCGTAGTAGACCACCTGGAACAACAGGTCGCCGGCCTCCTCGCGCAGGTGCTCGAAGTCGCCGCGCTCGATGGCGTCGGCGACCTCGTAGGCTTCCTCGATGGTGTAGGGGGCGATGCTCGCGTAGTCCTGCTTGAGGTCCCAGGGGCAGCCGTGCTGCGGGTCGCGCAGGCGCGCCATGAGGTACAGCAGGTCGTCGAGCTTATACATCCTTGCCACCCGCGCGGTCGCGCCGCGCCTCGATGATGTTGGGCAGTTGCGAGATACGCGCCAGCAGGCGGCCCAGGGAATCCAGGCCGGGGATCTCGATGGTCAGGCGCATGGTCGCGGTGTTGTCGTCCTTGTCCGAGCGGGTGTTCACCGCCAGCACGTTGATGCGCTCGTTGAGCAGCACCTGGGACACGTCGCGCAGCAGGCCGGAACGGTCGTAGGCGCGGATGACGATGTCCACCGGGTAGGTCTGCACCGGCACCGGGCCCCAGCTCACCTGGATCATCCGCTCCGGCTCGCGGCCGGCCAGTTGCAGCACGGTGGCGCAATCCTGGCGGTGGATGGTGACGCCGCGGCCGAGGGTGATGTAGCCGACGATCGGGTCGCCCGGCAGCGGCTGGCAGCAACCGGCCATCTGCGTCAGCAGGTTGCCCACGCCCTGGATCTGGATGTCGCCGCGCTTGCCGTGGCCCAGGCGGCTGGGCTTGCGCGGGATGAGTTCGAGCTGCTCGTTGCCACGCTCCGGTTCCACCAGGGCCTGGGCGTAGTTGACCACGTGGGCCAGGCGCAGGTCGCCGGCGCCGAGGGCTGCGAACAGGTCCTCGCCGGTCTTGTAGTTGGCCTTCTCGGCCAGCTTCTCGAAGTCCACCGGCGGCAGCGCCAGGCGCCCCAGTTCGCGTTCGAGCATGGCCTTGCCGGCGGCGACGTTCTGGTCGCGGGCCTGCAGCTTGAACCAGTGGACGATCTTCGCCCGCGCCCGCGAGGTGGTGACGTAGCCAAGGTTCTGGTTCAGCCAGTCGCGGCTCGGGCCGCTGTGCTTGCCGGTGATGATTTCCACCTGCTCGCCGGTCTGCAGGCTGTAGTTCAGCGGCACGATGCGCCCGTTGATCTTGGCGCCGCGGCAGTTGTGGCCCACCTCGGTGTGCACGCGGTAGGCGAAGTCCAGCGGCGTGGAGCCCTTGGGCAGGTCGATGGCGTGGCCGTCGGGGGTGAACACGTACACCCGGTCCGGCTCGATGTCCACGCGCAGCTGCTCGGCCAGGCCGCCGATGTCGCCCAGCTCCTCGTGCCACTCCAGGACCTGGCGCAGCCAGGAGATCTTCTCCTCGTAGTGGTTGGAGCCAGACTTGACGTCGGTGCCCTTGTAGCGCCAGTGCGCGCACACGCCCAGCTCGGCTTCCTCGTGCATGGCGTGGGTGCGGATCTGCACTTCCAGCACCTTGCCCTCGGGGCCGATCACCGCGGTGTGCAGCGAGCGGTAGCCGTTTTCCTTGGGGTTGGCGATGTAGTCGTCGAATTCCTTGGGGATGTGCCGCCACAGGGTGTGCACGATGCCCAGCGCGGTGTAGCAGTCGCGCATCTCCGGGACCAGCACGCGCACCGCGCGCACGTCGTAGATCTGGCTGAAGTCCAGGCCCTTGCGCTGCATCTTCCGCCAGATCGAGTAGATGTGCTTGGCGCGGCCGGACAGGTCGGCCTTGATGCCGGTGGCGGCCAGGGCGTCCTTGAGCTGCTGCATCACGGTGGCGATGTACTGCTCGCGGTCCAGGCGGCGCTCGTGCAGCAGCTTGGCGATCTGCTTGTACTGGTCGGGCTCCAGGTAGCGGAAGGACAGGTCCTCCAGCTCCCACTTGATGTGGCCGATGCCCAGGCGGTGCGCCAGCGGCGCGTAGATGTCGAACACCTCGCGGGCGACGCGCATGCGCTTCTCCTCGTCGGCGTTCTTCACCGCGCGGATGGCGCAGGTGCGCTCGGCCAGCTTGATCAGCGCGACGCGCACGTCGTCGACCATGGCCACCAGCATCTTGCGCAGGTTCTCGATCTGCGCCTGGGTGCCGAGCACCATGGACTGCCGCGGGTTGAGGCTGGCGCTGATCGCCGCCATGCGCAGCACGCCCTCGATCAGCTTGGCCACCACCGGGCCGAAGCGCTGCTGCACTTCCTCCAGCTTGACCTTGCCCTCGCGGACGCCGCGGTAGATCACCGCGGCCACCAGCGACTCCTGGTCCAGCTTGAGGTCGGCGAGGATCTCGGCGATCTCAAGGCCGGTCTGGAAGCTCGAAGTGCCATCGGCCCAGGCGGCTTCCACCTGGCTGACCGCCTTGTTCTCGGCCTCGCGGGCGAACTCGCAGGCCTCCAGCAGGACCTTGCGATCCAGCACCGGGACCAGGGTCTGGACGTGGTCCAGCCAGGCCTCGAGGTTGATGCTGCCGTCGGTGTTGACCGGCTGGTGCGCTCTCACCTGTACCATCTTGTCTACCCTTCCCCACGGTGTGCCGTGGCACACCGCTCGACTGCGCCGGCCTTTCTGGCGTGGGCCGGTCGGATTGCGCAGGTCGTCCTAACCTGCCTCGAACAGAGCCATCGCCTCCACATGCGCCGTCTGCGGGAACATGTCGAGGATTCCGGCACGCTTCAGGCGATAGCCCTGACGGGCCAGTTCGCCGGCGTCGCGCGCCAGGGTCGCCGGGTTGCAGGACACATAGAGTACCCGCTCGGCGCCCAGTTCACGCATGCCCCGTGCCATCTCGAGCGCGCCGTCACGCGGCGGATCGAGCAGCACGGCGGAAAATCCCTTGGCCGCGTCCCCGGCGAACCAGCGCGCCGCGGACAGCGGCTGCGCCAGGTCGGCCTGGTGGAACACGGCGTTGTCCAGGCCATTGGCCCGGGCGTTGGCCGCGGCGCGCGCGACCATGCTTTGCACGCCTTCCACGCCCACCACGCAGGCGGCGCTTCGGGCCAGCGGCAGGGCGAAATTGCCCAGGCCACAGAACAGGTCTAGCACCCGTTCCGCCGGTGCGGGGGCCAACCAGTCCAGCGCCTGCGCGACCATGGCCGCGTTGACCGGCTCGTTGACCTGGACGAAGTCCCCCGGCCGGTAGGCCAGGGTCAGGTCCCAGGCGTCCAGGCGGTAGCCCAGGCGCCCTTCGCCGTCGGCCGGCGTCGGCTCGCCGTCGCCCTGCAGCCACAGCTGCACATCCCGTGCCGAACAGAAGGCCCGGAGGCGTTCGAGGTCGGCGGCGGGCAGAGGTTCGGTGTGGCGCAGCAGCAGGGCGCAGGCGGTGCCGTGGAACAGCTCGACGTGGCCGATGGCCCGCGGCCGCTGGAAACCCTGCAGCAGCGCCGGCAGCTCGCGGGCAAGAGTCTGCAGCTCGGGCACCAGCACCAGGCAGTCGTCGAAGGCGACGATGGCCTGGCTGGCGGCGGCGCGGAACCCCACCTCCAGGCGCTGGGCCTTGGCATCCCAGCGCACGGCGATGCGGGCCCGGCGGCGGTAGCCGAATTCGGGACCGGCCAGGGGCGCTGCCCACTCTTCCGGGACGATGTCGCCGAAGCGCTGCAGCTGCTCGGCCAGGGTGCGCTGCTTGAGCGCCAATTGTCCGGCGTGGGGCAGGTGCTGCAGGGTGCAGCCGCCGCACTTGCCGGCCACCGTGCAGGGCGCGGCGCGGCGCTCCGGCGCGGCGGCCAGGATGCGTTCGCCGCGGGCGTCCACCACCTGGCTGCGCGCGGCCAGCACGCGGGCCTCGACCTCTTCCCCGGGCAGCGCGCCGGTGACGAACCAGGTGCGCCCTTCCAGGTGCGCGATGCCGCGGCCGTCATGGGCCAGGCGCTCGATGCGCAGGCGCTGCTTCTTGCCCACCGGCACGCCGGCGTTGCGGGCGCCGCCGCTGGGCTGGAAGCGCAGGCCGCTTCTGTGCTTGGCCATGTCAGCTGGGGTCGTAGATTCCGGAGGACAGGTAGCGGTCGCCGCGGTCGCAGATGATCGCCACCAGCACCGCGTTCTCCAGTTCGCGGGACAGGCGCAGCATGGCCGCCACCGCACCGCCGGAGGACACGCCGCAGAAAATGCCTTCCTCGCGGGCCAGGCGGCGCATCACGTCCTCGGCCTCGCTCTGGTGCATGTCCACCACGCGGTCGACGCGGCTGGCGTCGAAGATCTTCGGCAGGTATTCCTGCGGCCAGCGGCGGATGCCGGGGATGGACGAGCCTTCCATCGGCTGCAGGCCGACGATCTGCACCGCCGGGTTCTGCTCCTTGAGGTAGCGCGACACGCCCATGATGGTGCCGGTGGTGCCCATGGAGCTGACGAAGTGGGTGATCTCGCCGTGGGTCTGGCGCCAGATCTCCGGGCCGGTGCCCTGGTAGTGGGCCACCGGGTTGTCGCCGTTGGCGAACTGGTCCAGCACCTTGCCCTTGCCTTCGCGCTGCATCTGGTCGGCCAGGTCGCGGGCGCCTTCCATGCCCTGCTCCTTGCTCACCAGGATCAGCTCGGCGCCGTAGGCGGTCATGGCCGCCTTGCGTTCGGCGGTGGAGTTGTCCGGCATGATCAGGATCATGCGGTAGCCCTTGATCGCCGCGGCCATGGCCAGGGCGATGCCGGTGTTGCCGGAGGTAGCCTCGATCAGGGTGTCGCCGGGGTGGATGTCGCCACGCAGCTCCGCGCGGGTGATCATCGACAGCGCCGGGCGGTCCTTCACGGAGCCGGCCGGGTTGTTGCCTTCGAGTTTCACCAGCAGGGTGTTGGAGGTTTCCCCGGGCAGGCGCTGCAGGCGCACCAGCGGAGTATTGCCGATGCACTCGGCGATGGTGGGGTACTGCACGGTCATGGAGTCGCTCGTCGTCAGCAAGGCCAATCTGGATAGCGGCCTATGATACCGGTAAACCGCCGCCGGCCATATCGGCAAGCGCAGCGAGTGGCATCGGCGGCGGCATCCGCGCCTGCCTCGCCGCCCCGGATTCCTTGCTCGGAGACCGGAACATCCGCGTAGGAAATCTCCGCAATTAACATGCTGCCACAATGCGTTCCAGCCCCCATGAGCCGGGCGCTGCAGTGCGATTTCAGGCCTCTGCTGACATATGCAGTAACTTTCATGAAGATGAAAATGATTTGCGTTACCGACAGGCTCCGCCGCCATCACGAGCAGTCAGGAGCCTACCGATGTCCATTCCTCTTTCCCGCACTTCCCTGGCCGGCGCCATCGCCCTGGCCATGGCCGGCCAGGCCCAGGGCAACGACACCCTGAGCCTGGGCGACACCGTGGTCACCGCCGCCGGCTACGAACAGAAGGTCACAGAAGCGCCAGCCAGCATCAGCGTGCTGACCCGCGAGGAACTGCAAGAGAAGCGCTACAGCAACCTGGCCGAGGCCCTGGAAGACGTCGAAGGCGTCGACATCGGCCAGAGCACCGGCAAGACCGGCGGCCTGAACATCAGCATCCGCGGCCTGCCCAGCGACTACACCCTGGTGCTGATCGACGGCCGCCGGCAGAACAGCGCCGGCAACATCACCCCCAACGGCTTCGGCGAGACCTCAACCAGCTTCATGCCGCCGCTCTCGGCCATCGAGCGCATCGAGGTGATCCGCGGCCCCATGTCCACCCTCTACGGCTCCGACGCCATGGGCGGGGTGGTCAACATCATCACCCGCAAGGTGGCCCGCGAATGGGGCGCCAGCCTCAGCCTCGACCACACCGTCCAGGAACACCGCGACTACGGCGACAGCAGCGGCACCAGCCTCTACGCCAGCGGCCCGCTGGTGGCCGACCGGCTCGGCCTGAACCTGCGCGGCAGCTTCTTCGACCGCAGCGCCTCGGACCTGAGCTTCGACGACGGCGCCACCGTCAGCCGCCGCGGCGCCTCCCCGGTAGAAGGCCAGAACTACAACATCGGCAGCCGCCTGACCTTCACCCCCAACGCCGAGCACGACATCTCCCTGGACTTCGAGCGTGGCCGCCAGGCGTACAACAACGACGACTGCCAGTTGGGCAGCCTCGACGGCAAGGCCGGCGGCAGCGCCACCGACGGTTGCAGCCGCGACGCACCGACGCGCGCCAACGGCTACAAGGACGAACTGCGCTTCGAGCGCGACCAGTTCGCCCTCTCCCACACCGGCCGCCTGGGCTTCGGCACCCTGGACAGCAGCCTGACGCACAGCACCACCGAGACCATCGGGCGCACCAT
The DNA here is from genome assembly GCF_022760135.1 of Pseudomonas sp. M1. Taxonomy (NCBI): domain Bacteria; kingdom Pseudomonadati; phylum Pseudomonadota; class Gammaproteobacteria; order Pseudomonadales; family Pseudomonadaceae; genus Pseudomonas; species Pseudomonas sp. M1. Next base: position 1,729,070 of record NZ_CP094343.1, on the reverse strand, counting down.
CCCCGGCACCGTCGGGCGGCCCTACAGCGGCTACCCGTCGATCGTCGGCGGCGACGACCGCACCCTCAAGTCCACCGACCTGGTGCTGGACAGCAAGCTGGTGATGCCCCTGGGCGAGGCGCACATGTTCACCCTCGGCGGCCAGTACTGGGACGCGAAGGTCGAGGACGGCATCGCCACCGAGGAATTCCAGCAGAGTTCCTGGGCGCTGTTCGCCGAGGACGAGTGGCGCCTGCGCCAGGACCTGGCGCTGACCCTCGGCGGCCGCTACGAGGACCACGAGGCCTTCGGCGGGCACTTCAGCCCGCGCGCCTACCTGGTGTGGAACACCACCGACAGCTGGACGCTCAAGGGCGGCGTCAGCCAGGGCTACAAGACGCCCACGCTGAACCAGTTGCACGACGGCATCAACGGCGTCAGCGGCCAGGGCCAGATCCTCACCATCGGCAGCCCCGACCTGGACCCGGAAACCAGCACCAACACCGAATTCGGCATCTACTACGACAACCTCGCCGACTTCAACGCCAACCTCACGCTGTTCCACACCCGCTTCAAGGACAAGATCGACAGCGGCACCCCGATCCCCAACTGCAACTGGCCGGACGCGCCGAACCAGGCCGGCTGCATCGACATGGGCAGCAGCTTCCTGCAGGAGAACTTCGCCCAGCAGGTGAACATCGGCAAGGCCCGCACCCAGGGCGTGGAACTGGCCGGACGCTGGGCCTTCGCCCCGGCCCTGAGCGCCTCGCTGAACTACACCTACACCGACAGCGAGCAGCTCAGCGGCGACGACAAGGGCGCCCCGCTGACCAACACCCCGCGACACATGGCCAACCTGCGCCTGGACTGGCAGGCCAGCGAGCGCCTGAAGCTCTGGCTGAAGGGCGAATACCACGGCGAGCGGGCGCGCTTCACCGCGCGCTACGCCAACCTCAACGCGACCAACCAGGCCATCGCCGACCAGTTGGGCGACCTCGACGCCTACCAGGTGTTCCACCTCGGCGGCTCGTTCAAGGCCACGCGCAACCTGACGCTGAACGCCACCCTGTACAACCTGTTCGACAAGGACTTCCTCGGCGGCGACTCCTACACCGCCGCCAACGGCACCACGGGCTGGGCCTCGCACTACATCCAGGGCAGCGCGGGGACCAGCGGCACCCTGGAGGAAGGGCGCCGGCTGTGGCTGTCGGCGGTGATGGAGTTCTGACGGCCGCCGGTCGCCTGGCGCCGCACGGCGTCAGGCGGCCGGCAGGCGCAGGTGCATGCGCAAGCCGGGGTTGCCGCGCTCGGCCCAGAGTTCGCCGCCCTGCAGGCGGATGGCGCTGCGGGCGATGCTCAGGCCCAGGCCGAAGCCCTCGCCGGAACGCGCCGCGGAAAGGCGGGTGAAGGGCAGGAAGATGCGCTCCAGGTCGGCGGCCTCCACCCCCGGCCCCCGGTCGGCCAGGCACAGGTGCCAGTAGTCGCCTTCGCGCTGGCCGAGCAGGCGGACGCAACCGCCCTCCGGGGAATGCCGGATGGCATTGCGCAGCAGGTTCTCCAAAGCCTGCGCCAGGCCATTGAGGTGGCCGCGGACGACGCAGTCCGCCGGCACCTCGCAGTGGAAGCGCGAAGGCGCCCAGCCGGACTCGAAGCCGGCGTCCTCCACCAGCAATTCCCACAACGGCAGGATGGCGACGTCCTCCAGCGGCAGGCGCGGCCGCTCGGTGTCCATCCAGGCCAGCTCCAGGGTGTTGGCCACCAGCCGCTGCATAACTTCCACCTCGCGCTCCAGGCGCAGGCGCAGCGGGTCCTCGGCCGGCGCGCTCTCGGCGGCGACGCGCAGGCGGCTGAGCGGCGTGCGCAGCTCGTGGGACAGGTCGCGCAGCAACTGGCGCTGGAACTCCACGTGGCCGCTCAGGCGCTGGGCCATGTGGTCGAAGGCGCGGCCCAGCTCGCCCAGTTCGTCGCGGCGGACGCTGACCTCGCGGGCGGCGCCCGAGCCCAGGTCGTCGGCGCGCAGCGCGTTGGCGTGCTCGCGCAGGCGCGCCAGCGGGTGGATCAGTTGGCGGTAGAGCAGCCCGCACAGCAGCAGCGCCAGCGCGGCGGGCACCACCCCATGGGTGAAGATCCGCGCCAGCGTGGAGTAGCCGGCGGGCTTGAAGCGTTGCGGCAGCTGCAGCACCAGGCGGCCGTCGGCGGGGTGCTCGGGGAAGGGAATGCCGATGTAGGGCAGGCTCCGGCTGCGGTTGCTCACCGGCCAGTCGAGGCCGCGCTGGAAGGTCAGGCGCGTGGCCTCCTCGATGCTCAGCGGCTGGCTGCCCAGGGGCTGCAGGCGGCCGTCCAGCGCCACCATCCAGGTCTGCTCGCTGGCCCGCATGCGTGCCAGCCAGTCGTCCACCGCGGCCTCGCCGCCGGCGTTCCAGGCCCGTTCCAGGTCGGCCGCGTAACCGCGGAGCACGGCCTGGGCCTGGGTATCGAGGAAATAGCCGCGGCGCTCGACCTGGCGGCCCCAGGTCCAGGACAGCCAGATCAGCACCAGGCAGAGCAGCACCACCGGCACCGCCAGGCGCCAGAACAGCGAATGGCGGCTGGGCAGTACCTGGCGGACGCGCCGCTCACTCGGCACTAGCGAAAACATAGCCCTTGCCCCAGACCGCGCGCAGTTGATGGCGCGCATAACCGATGGACTGCAGCTTGCGGCGCAGGTGGCTGACGTGCATGTCCAGGCCGCGGTCATGGGCGGTGTAGCCACGGTTCAGCACGTGCTGGTAGAGGAACGGCTTGCTCAGGGTTTCGTCGACGTTGCCGAGGAAGGTTTCCAGCAGGCGCTGCTCGGTGGCGGTGAGCGCCGCGGACTGGCCTTCCCAGGCCACCTCGCAGGGTTCCTCGCTCAGCCGCAGCCCGGCGTCCGCGGGGCCGGCCGGCAGCAGGCTGCCGCGCTCCAGGGCGACGCGGCGGAGGATGGCGTCGATGCGCACGTTCAGCTCCGCCAGGCTGAAGGGCTTGGGCAGGTAGTCGTCGGCGCCCTGGGAGAAACCGGCGATGCGGTCCTGCTCGGCGCCCAGGGCGGACATCAGGATCACCGGCACGCGCTGCTCACGGCGCAGCTGGCGCAGGGCCTCCAGGCCGCTGCAGCCGGGCAGCATGACGTCCAGCAGGACCAGGTCGAAGGCCTCGCTCAGCGCCTGGTCGAGCCCCTCGCGGCCGTCGCGGCACCAGGTCACGGCGAAGCCGCGCTGGCTCAGGTGGCTGTGCAGGTGGGCGCCCAGGGTAGGGTCGTCCTCGATGGTCAGCAGGCGGGGTTGGCTGGTGGCGGTCGGCGTCATGACAAACAAGACTTATTCGCGAACGACAAGTATTCATGACAGCGCCTGCCCAGGGCAAGCGCAGCCGTCCGGCGGTCAATGTTCGGGATTCCCGCCCGGCGACCCGCTAAACTGCCCCGAAACCGTTGGGGAGGACGCGCGTGTTCAAGGATCTCGGCATCAAGGGGCGGGTGCTGCTGCTCACCCTGCTGCCCACCAGCCTGCTGACGCTGGTGCTGGGCGGCTACTTCACCTGGGTGCAGCTGTCGGACATGCGCGTGCAACTGATCGAGCGCGGCCAGTTGATCGCCGAGCAGCTCGCCCCGCTGTCGGCCTCCGCCCTGGACCACGGCGACCTGCCGCTGCTGGAGCGGATCGCCAACGAGGCCCTGGACCAGCCCGACGTGCGCGCGGTGACCTTCCTCAACCCCGAGCGCGTGCGCCTGGTGCATGCCGGGCCGAGCATCCTCACCCCCATGCCCAGCGGCGACGGCAGCCACCTGAGCCTGGTCAGCAGCCTGGACACCACGCACTTCCTGCTGCCGGTGCTCGGTCGCCACCGCAGCCTGTCCAGCACCCCGGAAGAGGACGCCAACCGCCTGCTCGGCTGGGTCGAGCTGGAACTCTCGCACCACGGCACCCTGCTGCGCGGCTACCGCAGCCTGTTCACCAGCCTGCTGCTGATCGTCACCGGGCTGGTGGTCACCGCCCTGCTCTCCCTGCGCATGAGCCGCGCCATCAGCGCGCCCCTGGGGCAGATCGCCCAGGGCGTCGCGCAGCTCAAGGAAGGCCGCCTGGAAACCCGCCTGCCGGCCCTGGGCAGCCACGAGCTGGACGAGCTGGCCGCGGGCATCAACCGCATGGCCGAGGCGCTGCAGAGCGCCCAGGAAGAGATGCAGCACAACATCGACCAGGCCACCGAGGACGTGCGGCAGAACCTGGAGACCATCGAGATCCAGAACATCGAGCTGGACCTGGCGCGCAAGGAGGCCCTGGAGGCCAGCCGCATCAAGTCCGAGTTCCTGGCCAACATGAGCCACGAGATCCGCACCCCGCTCAACGGCATCATCGGCTTCACCAACCTGCTGCAGAAAAGCGACCTGACCGTGCGCCAGCAGGACTACCTGGGCACCATCCAGAAGTCCGCCGAGAGCCTGCTGGGGATCATCAGCGAGATCCTCGACTTCTCCAAGATCGAGGCCGGCAAGCTGATCCTCGAGAACATTCCGTTCAACCTCCGCGAGCTGGTCCAGGACACCCTCACCATCCTCGCCCCGGCCGCCCACGAGAAGCGCCTGGAGCTGGTCAGCCTGATCTACCGCGACACCCCGCTGAACCTGGTGGGCGACCCGCTGCGCCTGAAGCAGGTGCTGACCAACCTGGTGAGCAACGCCATCAAGTTCACCCACGAAGGCACCATCGCCGTGCGCGCCATGCTCGAGGACGAGAACGACGAGCGCGCGCAGCTGCGCATCAGCGTGCGCGACACCGGCATCGGCCTGACCAACGCCGACCTGCGCGCGCTGTTCCAGGCCTTCAGCCAGGCCGACAACTCGCTGTCGCGGCAGGCCGGCGGCACCGGCCTGGGGCTGGTGATCTCCAAGCGCCTGATCGAGCAGATGGGCGGCGAGATAGGCGTGGACAGCAGCTCCGGCGAGGGCTCGGAATTCTGGATCAGCCTGAGCCTGCCCAAGGCCCGCGAGGACAGCGACGACAACCTGCCGGCGCCGCCCAGCGGCCACCACGTGGCGCTCTGCGAACCCCATGAGCTGACCCGCGCCGCGCTGCACCACCAGTTGGAGGACTGCGGCCTGGAAGTGCACGAGTTCGAGGACCTCGACGCCCTGCGCGCGGCCCTGGACAAGCCCGCCGACGCCGGCAGCGCGCCGATCGGGCTGGCGGTGCTCGGCGTCAACCTCGCCGACAGCCAGCCGGACGTGCTGCGCCAGACCATCCGCGACTTCGAGTTCAAGGGCTGCAAGACCCTGGTGCTCTGCCCCACCGTCGACCAGTCGCAGTACAACGCCGTGCTGCCCGAAGGCCAGGTGCAGAGCAAGCCGGCCTGCACGCGCAAGCTGCAGCACGCCCTCGACCAGCTCCTGCACCTGCGCCCGGCGCGCCAGGACAAGCCCTCGCCGCGGGCCGAGCGCCAGGTGCCGCACCTGCTGTGCGTCGACGACAACCCGGCCAACCTGCTGCTGGTGCAGACGCTGCTTTGCGACCTGGGCGCGGAAGTCACCGCGGTGGACAACGGCCTGGCCGCGGTGGAAGCGGTGCAGCGCGAGCGCTTCGACCTGGTCTTCATGGACGTGCAGATGCCCGGCATGGACGGCCGCCAGGCCACCGAGGCGATCCGCCACTGGGAAGCCCAGCGCGAGGTCAGCCCGGTGCCCATAGTCGCTCTCACCGCCCACGCCCTGGCCAACGAGAAGCGCGCCCTGCTGCAGGGCGGCATGGACGACTACCTGACCAAGCCCATCGACGAGCGCCAGTTGGCCCAGGTGGTGCTCAAGTGGACCGGTCTGGCCCTGGCCGGCCGCGGCGTGGCGGCCCAGGGCGCGCGCTTCGCCGCCGACGGCCTGGCCGTGCTCGACCCCGAGGAAGGCCTGCGCCTGGCCGCCGGCAAGGCCGACCTGGCCGCCGACATGCTGGCCATGCTGCTCGCCTCCCTGGCCGCCGACCGCCAGGCCATCCGCCTGGCCCGCGAGCGCAACGACCGCGCCACCCTGATCGAGCGCGTGCACCGCCTGCACGGCGCCACCCGCTACTGCGGCGTGCCGCAACTGCGCGGCGCCTGCCAGCGCGCGGAAACCCTGCTCAAGCAGAACGACCCGCAGGCCGGCGCCGCGCTGGAGGACCTGGACCACGCCATCGGCGAACTGACCCGCGCCACCGAAAGCCATACCGGGCAGCGCACGCCCCACGACACCCATTGAGGCCGGCCATGCGCATCATCCTGTTCAGCAGCCAGAACTACGACCGCGAGAGCTTCCTCGCCGCCAACCCCGGGCACGGCTTCGAACTGCACTTCCAGCAGAGCCCGCTGCGCCCGGACACCGCCGCCCTGGCCATGGGCTTCGAGGTGGTCTGCCCGTTCGTCAACGACGACCTCTCGCGGCCGGTGCTGGAGCAACTGGCGGCCGGCGGCACGCGGCTGATCGCCCTGCGCTCGGCCGGCTACAACCACGTCGACCTGGCCGCCGCCCACGCCCTGGGCCTGACCGTGGTGCGGGTGCCGGCCTACTCGCCGCACGCGGTGGCCGAGCACGCCGTGGGGCTGGTCCTGGCCCTGTGCCGGCACCTGCACCGCGCCTACAACCGCACCCGCGAAGGCGACTTCTCGCTGCACGGCCTGACCGGCTTCGACCTGCACGGCAAGACCGTCGGCGTGGTCGGCAGCGGCCAGATCGGCCAGGTGTTCGCGCAGATCATGCGTGGCTTCGGCTGCCAGGTGCTGGCCTACGATCCCTACCCCAACCCGGCCATCGAGGCCCTCGGCGGGCGTTTCGTCGGCCTTGACCAACTGCTGGCCGAGTCCGACATCATCAGCCTGCACTGCCCGCTCAACGAGGCCACCCGCCACCTGGTCAACGCCGGCAGCCTGCAGCGCATGAAGCGCGGCGCCATGCTGATCAACACCGGCCGCGGCGCGCTGGTGGACACCCCGGCGCTGATCGAGGCGCTCAAGAGCGGCCAGCTAGGCTACCTGGGGCTGGACGTCTACGAGGAGGAAGCGGAAATCTTCTTCGCCGACCGCTCCGACCTGCCGCTGCAGGACGACGTGCTGGCGCGCCTGCTGACCTTTCCCAACGTGATCATCACCGCGCACCAGGCCTTCCTCACCCGCGAGGCGCTGGCGGCCATCGCCGGGACTACGCTGGACAACATCGGCGCCTGGCGCCAAGGTGCCCCTGTCAACCTCGTCGAACCCTGAGCCCCGGGGGCCGTGGCCACGCCGCCACGGTCGCGAGTCCGGGCCACTTCCCCTACTATGGGCGGACTTTCGGAGGACCCATGGCTCAACACGATTTCCGCTACAACCTGCTCAATCCGCAACACACGCTGAACGAATGCCGCGCGCTCGGGCCGGGCCTCTACCAGGTCACCGGCAACGGTGGCTCGATCCAGAACGGCGACACCCTGCTGGTCAGCCTCAAGGGCAGCCGCGACCTGAGCATGACGCTGACGGTGGACAAGGTGCGCCACCTGATCAACCCACCGGGGCAATGGACCGCGGTGGCCAAGGGCCCGGTGTTCAAGGAACTGTCGATCCTCAACTGGCAGGTCAAGTGCGACGGTTGCGGGACCATGCTGGACTTCGAGTTCGCCGTCGACGCCAGCCTCGGCAAGCCCGCCCACGCCCCCGCCGCCACCGCGCGCATCGCCGAACTGGGCTGGACGGTGGACGGCGACCGCCACCTCTGCCCCGCCTGCCAGGCCCGGGGGAACCCATGAACAAGACACTGACGACTCTGCTCGGCGCCCTGCTGCTGGCCGGCTGCGCCCAGCACCCGACGGAACCCGAAAGCGACCAGGCCTACCGCGTGGAATGGATCGGCAAGCGCCCGCTGGTGGGCCGCAGCCACGTCAGCCTGACCTTCGATGGCCAGGGCCGCGCCTTCGGCAACGCCGGCTGCAACCACTGGTTCGCCAGCTACCAGCTGGACGGCGAAACGCTGAGCTTCGGCCAGCCCGGCAGCACCCGGCGGATGTGCGCGCCGGCGCTGATGGAGCAGGAGCAGCGGTTCTTCCAGGCGCTGGGCGAAGTGCAGCGCTGGGAAATCACCGACAAGGGCGAACTGCGCCTGCTCTCGGCCGACAGCCGCGTGCTGCGGATGTGGCCGGAGGATTGAGGCGCCCAGCGGCTCTTCGTAGGAGCGAGGGGGACGCCTAGTTCTTGCTCGCGAACGAGGCTCATTCTTGGCTTTGATGCTTTGGATTGACTCCGCGCCCTCTCCCCAGCCCTCTCCCTGAAGGGAGAGGGGGCTTGTCCGTGCCGAGAGAGGGTATGGCTCCAGTCGGAAACCAACGGTGCTGCCGGCTGACTCCAAACTGCCCGAACACACCGAACGGTCCCCTCTCCCTTCAGGGAGAGGGTGCTCTCAGGCCTGGCGCCGAAGTCCCCGGAAGCCTCGTTCGCGAGCAAGCTCGCTCCTACGAAAACCACCAGCAGCGTAGGACTCCGTCCGCGATGCTCCTCAACCGCGGTAATACCGCTGCGGCACGAACGGCGTGCGCGCCACCTTCATCGGCACGCGCTTGCCGCGCACCATGGCGAACACTTCGCTGTCCAGCGCCGCATGGGCGCTGGCCACGTAGCCCATGGCCACCGGCGCGCCCAGGCTCGGGCCGAAGCCGCCGCTGCTGACCTTGCCGATCACCGCGCCATCCGCGTCGACTATCTCCGCCCCTTCACGCACCGGCACGCGCTCCTGCGGCAGCAGGCCGACGCGCTTGCTGGCCACGCCTTCGCGCTGTTGGGCGAAGATGCGCTCGGCGCCGGGGAAACCACCGGCACGCTCGCCATCGGCGCGGCGCACCTTGGAGATGGCCCAGCCCAGGCTCGCTTCCACCGGGGTGGTGGCGCTGTCCATGTCATGGCCGTACAGGCACAGGCCGGCTTCCAGGCGCAGCGAGTCGCGCGCGCCGAGGCCGATCGGCTGCACTTCTTCCTCGGCCAGCAGCGCGCGGGCCAGGGCTTCGGCGTGGGCCGCGGGCACGGAAATCTCGTAGCCGTCCTCGCCGGTGTAGCCGGAGCGGCTGACGTTGCATTGCGCGCCCAGCAGCTCGACGCTCGCTACCTGCATGAAGGTCAGGTCCTTCACCGCCGGGGCGAAGCGCGCCAGCACCTCGGCCGCGGCCGGGCCTTGCAGGGCCAGCAGGGCGTGGCTGTCGAACAGCGACTCGATCTCGCAGCGCGCGCCGATGTGCTGGCGCAGGTGCGCCAGGTCCTGGTCCTTGCAGGCGGCGTTGACCACCAGGAACAGGTGGTCGCCGGCGTTGGCCACCATCAGGTCGTCGAGGATGCCGCCCTCGGCGTTGGTGAACAGCGCGTAGCGCTGCTGGCCGACCGGCAGGTCGAGGATGTCCACCGGCACCAGGCTTTCCAGCGCAGCAGCGGCGTCGGCGCCGCGCAGGCGCAGCTGGCCCATGTGCGACACGTCGAACAGGCCGGCCCGGGCGCGGGTGTGCAGGTGCTCCTTGAGCACGCCCAGCGGATATTGCACCGGCATCTCGTAGCCGGCGAAGGGAACCATCTTCGCACCCAGTTCCAGGTGCAGGTCGTACAGCGGCGTCTTGGCGAGGCTCATGGCGTCTCCTTGGCGAAAAAAAGGCCGCGCCGGCGCATCCGGCGCCCACCGCGGCCACGGCGCCCGCAGGAGCGGGCACAGGGACTTAAGGGTTCACGCGTCCTGGTAGTCGGCGATCGACGGGCAGGAGCAGGCCAGGTTGCGGTCGCCGTAGACGTTGTCCACGCGGCCCACCGGCGGCCAGTACTTGCCGTCCACCAGGCTCGCCAGCGGGTACACCGCCTGCTCGCGGCTGTAGGGGTGCGACCACTCGCCAACCAGCTCCGCCGCGGTGTGCGGAGCGTTCTTCAGCGGGTTGTCGTCCTTGTCCAGCTCGCCGCGTTCCACCGCGCGGATTTCCTCGCGGATGCGGATCATGGCGTCGCAGAAGCGGTCCAGCTCCTCTTTCGACTCGCTCTCGGTGGGCTCCACCATCAGCGTGCCGGCCACCGGGAAGGACATGGTCGGGGCGTGGAAGCCGAAGTCGATCAGGCGCTTGGCCACGTCGTCGACGTTGATCCCGCTGGTTTCCTTGAGCGGGCGCAGGTCGAGGATGCACTCGTGGGCCACCAGGCCGTTCTCACCGGTATAGAGCACCGGGTAGTGCTCTTCCAGGCGGCGGGCGATGTAGTTGGCGCCGAGGATGGCCGCCTGGGACGCGCGCTTGAGGCCCTGCCCGCCCATCATGCGGATGTACATCCAGGTGATCGGCAGGATGCTGGCGCTGCCGAAGGGCGCCGCGCTCACCGCGCCCTGCTTGCGCTCCAGCTGCTCGCCGTGGCCGGGCAGGAAGGGCGCCAGGTGCGCCTTCACGCCGATCGGGCCGACGCCCGGGCCGCCGCCGCCGTGGGGGATGCAGAAGGTCTTGTGCAGGTTCAGGTGCGAGACGTCGCCGCCGAACCTGCCCGGCGCGCACAGGCCGACCATGGCGTTCATGTTGGCGCCGTCGATGTACACCTGGCCGCCGTTGTCGTGGACGATGGCGCAGATGTCGCGCACCGCTTCCTCGAACACGCCGTGGGTCGACGGGTAGGTGATCATGATCGCCGCCAGGCGCTCGCGGTGTTCCTCGGCCTTGGCCTTGAGGTCGGCCAGGTCGACGTTGCCGCGCGCGTCGCAGGCGGTGACCACCACGCGCAGGCCGGCCATCTGGGCGGTGGCCGGGTTGGTGCCGTGGGCCGAGGACGGGATCAGGCAGATGTCGCGGTGACCTTCGCCACGGCTGGCGTGGTAGGCGCGGATGGCCAGCAGGCCGGCGTACTCGCCCTGGGAACCGGCGTTGGGCTGCAGCGACACGGCGTCGTAGCCGGTGGCGGCGCAGAGCATGGCCTCCAGTTCCGCGGTCATGGCCCGGTAGCCGGCGGCCTGCTCGGCCGGGGCGAAGGGGTGCAGGTTGCCGAACTCGGCCCAGGTGATCGGGATCATCTCGCTGGCGGCGTTCAGCTTCATGGTGCAGGAGCCCAGCGGGATCATGCTGCGGTCCAGCGCCAGGTCCTTGTCGGCCAGCCTGCGCAGGTAGCGCATCAGCTCGGTTTCCGAGTGGTAGCGGTTGAACACCTCGTGGCGCAGGAAGGCCGAGGTGCGCAGCAACGCTTGCGGCAACTGGTCGCCGACACTGGCGGCCAGGGCGGCGAAGTCCGGCAGCGTCTGGCCGGCGGCGAACACCGCCCACAGGGCTTCGACGGCGGCCTGCTCGCAGGTCTCGTCGAGGGAGACGCCGACGCGGCCGTCGTCGATCACCCGCAGGTTGATGCCGGCGGCCTGGGCGGCGGCATGGACTTCGGCGGCCGGGCGCGCGGTGGCGACGCTCAGGGTGTCGAAGAAGTATTCCTGCTCGACCTTGTGGCCCAGCTGCGCCAGGCCGGCGGCGAGGATGGCGGTCAGCCGGTGCACGCGCCGGGCGATGTCGCTCAGGCCCTGCGGGCCGTGGTAGACGGCGTACATGCTGGCGATGTTGGCCAGCAGCACCTGGGCGGTGCAGATGTTGCTGGTGGCCTTCTCGCGGCGGATGTGCTGCTCGCGGGTCTGCATGGCCAGGCGCAGCGCCGGGTTGCCGAAGCGGTCGATGGAGATGCCCACCAGGCGGCCGGGCATGTCGCGCTTGAAGGCGTCGCGGGTGGCGAAGTAGGCCGCGTGCGGGCCGCCGAAGCCCAGCGGCACGCCGAAGCGCTGGGCGCTGCCGAGGACCACGTCGGCGCCGAATTCGCCCGGCGGGGTGAGCAGTGTCAGCGCCAGCAGGTCGGCGGCCACGGCTACCAGGGTGCCGGCGGCGTGGGCGCGCTCGATCAGCTCGCGGTAGTCGATGACCGCGCCGGTGCTGGCCGGGTATTGCAGCAGCACGCCGAAGTAGGCGGAAAAGTCCTGCAGCGCGGCTTCGTCGCCGACCACCACTTCGATGCCCAGCGGCTCGGCGCGGGTGCGCAGCACGTCGAGGGTCTGCGGGTGGCAGTGCGCGGAGGCGAAGAAGGCCTGGGCGGCCTTGTTCTTCGACAGGCGCTTGCAGAAGGTCATGGCCTCGGCGGCGGCGGTGGCTTCGTCCAGCAGCGAGGCGTTGGCGATCTGCATGCCGGTGAGGTCGCCGATCAGCGTCTGGAAGTTCAGCAGCGCTTCCAGGCGGCCCTGGGAGATTTCCGGCTGGTAGGGCGTGTAGGCGGTGTACCAGGCCGGGTTTTCCAGGAGGTTGCGCAGGATCGGCGCCGGCGTGTGGCAGGGGTAGTAGCCTTGGCCGATGTGGTTGCGCAGCAACTGGTTCTGCGCGGCGATGGCGCGCAGGTCGGCCAGGGCCTGGGCCTCGCCCTGCCCCGCGCTGCCGTCGAGCACGCTGGTGCCCTTGATGCTGTTGGGGATGACGCTGTCGGTCAGGGCGTCGAGGCTGGCGTAGCCGACCAGCTCGAGCATGGCCTGGGTGTCGGCCTCGCGCGGGCCGATGTGGCGGGCGATGAATTCGTTGCGGGTGCTCAGTTGGACCTTGCTCATGCGGGCTCCCCGGTTCAGGCGCGGGCGGACAGGTAGGCTTCGTAGCCGGCCTGGTCCATCAGGGTGTCGAGGGCGGCGGCGTCATCCAGGCGGATGCGGAAGAACCAGCCGTCGGCCAGCGGCGCCTGGTTGACCAGCTCCGGGCCGTCGACCAGCGCGGGGTTGACCTCGGTGACCTCGCCGGCCAGCGGCATGACGATGTTGCTGGCGGCCTTCACCGACTCCAGCACCGCCACTTCGGCGCCCTGCTCATGGCGGCCGAGCTCCGGCAGCTGGACGTAGACCACGTCGCCCAAGGCTTCCTGGGCATAGTCGGTGACGCCGACGGTCACTTCGCCGGAAGCTTCGAGGCGCAGCCATTCATGGTCGGGTGTGAAGCGCAGGGTGGTCATGGGTCGTCCTCTTGGTCTCGAATCGAGCCGTCGGGTGGCTCGCGATTTTTCCCGGCACGAGAGCAAGGGTGATGCCAAAACCAACAAAACACTTATAAATCAATTAGTTGATAAACTTCACAGCAAGGCGAGACCTAGCCATTGGAACGAAATCATTCCACAAGAACCAACCAGTCTCCTGGCCTTTAGCGCATCAGGGCCCCGGCTGGCGCGGCCGCCGCCAAATGGAACGAAAACGCTCCACTGGAGCGAAATCGTTCCACTCTCAGCGCTCGCCGATCCCGTACTTGCGCAGGCGCTGGCCGATGGCGGTGTGCGAGGTGCGCAGCCGCGCGGCCAGCTGGCGCGTCGAGGGGTAGGCCGCGTAGAGCCGTTGCAGCAGCGACTTCTCGAACTGCTGCACGGCTTCCTCCAGGCTGGTGACCTCCTCGTCGGCGGCCTGGCGGGTGTCCAGCTCGGTGCCGGCCACTTCCAGGTCCTCGACGCCGATCACCTCGCCCTCGCCGATGGCCGCGGCGCGAAAGATCTTGTTCTGCAACTGGCGCACGTTGCCGGCCCAGCGGTTGCCCAGCAGCAGCGGGTGGGTTTCCGGCGCCAGGCGGCAGGGCGGGCGCTGGATCTGCGTGCAGGCCAGGCGCAGGAAGTGCTCGGCCAGCAGCAGGATGTCCTGGCCGCGCTCGCGCAGCGGCGGCACTTGCAGGTTGAGCACGTTGAGGCGGTAGTAGAGGTCTTCGCGGAAGCTGCCTTCGCCAACCATCTTCGCCAGGTTGCGGTGGGTGGCGCAGAGCACCCGCACGTTCACCCGTACCTCGCGCTCGCCGCCGATGCGGCGGAAGCACCCGTCGCTAAGGAAGCGCAGCAGCTTGGCTTGCAGGTAGGGCGACATCTCGCCCACTTCGTCGAGGAACACTGTGCCGCGGTCGGCCAGCTCCAGCAGGCCCGGCTTGCCGCCGCGCTGGGCGCCGGTGAAGGCGCCGGAGGCATAGCCGAACAGCTCGCTCTCGGCCAGGCTTTCCGGCAGCGCCGCGCAGTTCAGCGCCAGGAAGGGTTCCTCGCGGCGTGCGCTCAGGGCATGGCAGGCGCGCGCCACCAGTTCCTTGCCGGTGCCGGTTTCGCCCTGGATCAGCAGCGGCGCGTCCAGCCCGGCGACCTTGCGCACCCGCGCCTTCAGCTGCATCAGCGGTGCGGAGCGGCCGATCAGGCCCTGCAGGCCCTCGGCGTGGTCGTGGTGCAGCAGCGACAGACGTTCGCCGATGCGGCTCGGCGGGTAGAGGGTGAGCAAGCCGCCGTCCAGCGCATCGCCGGAGCCGCGGATCGGCGTGGCGTCCAGCAGCAGCGGCTGGCCGCCGAGGCTGACCTCGTGCATCGGCAGGCGGAAGCCCTTCTCCATCAGGTGCTCGGCCAGGCCCGGTTCGTCGAACAGGGTGGACAGCGACTCGCCGGCCGGCTGGCGGCCGCACAGGTCGATCAACCGCGGGTTGGCCAGCAGCACCCGGGCCTGTGCGTCCACCGCCAGCACCGGGTCGCCCATGGCCGCCAACAGCGCGTCCAGGTGCAGGCTGCGGCGCTGGCCGGGGAGCATGTCGACGATCTGCACCGAGAGCACGCCACGTACCCGCAGCAACGCGCCGTGCAGTTCGTGGAGCACTTCCTGGCGCAGCTCGGGGGCGTCTATATAGACGTTCGGCGGCACCATCTCCACCGCGTCCAGATTCAGGTTGCGCGCGCCCAGCAGCGCCAGGACTTCCTGGGTGATGCCGACGCGGTCGGTGAAGGTGACGTGGATTCGCATGCTCGGGGCCCTGGCTACGCGCTGCGCATGATCGGACTTTTACCCAACGCCGGCAACGCTCAGAACAGGTTCAGTTGCTCGGCCCTGCCACGCAGGTCTTCCAGGCGCACGCCCACGCCGATCAGCCGCACCGGCCGCTCGCCACGCTGGAAGGCCTGGGCCAGCAGCAGCCGGTAGCTGTCCAGGTCGCGGCTGGCGCCGGCCTGCTCCAGGGTGGTCTGGGTGAAGTCGTGGAATTTCAGCTTGACGAAGGGCTTGCCCGGCCGGTAGCTGGCGTCCAGGCGCTGCATGCGCCGCTGCAGTTCGTCGAGCAGGCCGGGCAGCTCGGCCAGGCAGGCGTCGACGTCGGGCAGGTCGCGGTCGAAGGTGTTCTCCACGCTGATCGACTGGCGCCGGCTGTCCACCTGCACCGGGCGCTCGTCGATGCCACGGGCGAGGTTCCACAGGCGCTCGCCGAAGCTGCCGAACTCGCGCACCAGCGCCAGGCGCGACCAGTCGCGCAGTTGTCGGCAGTCCTGCACGCCCAGGCGCGCCAGCTTCTCGGCGGTGACCTTGCCCACGCCGTGGAGCTTCTTCACCGGCAGCTCGGCGACGAAGTCCTCGACCTGCTCCGGGGTGACCACGAACAGGCCGTTGGGCTTGCGCCAGTCGCTGGCGATCTTGGCCAGGAACTTGTTCGGCGCCACCCCGGCGGAAACCGTGATGCCCAGCGACGACCAGACGCGCCGGCGGATGTCCTGGGCGATCAGCGTGGCGCTGCCGGAAAACTGCTGGCAGTCGCTGACGTCGAGGTAGGCCTCGTCCAGGGACAGCGGCTCGATGAGGTCGGTGTAGTCGCGGAAGATCCCGTGGATTTCCCGCGACACGCCTTTATAGACGTCCATGCGCGGGCGCACGATGGTCAAGTCCGGGCACAGCTTGACCGCGGTGCGCATGGCCATGGCCGAGTGCAGGCCGTAGGCGCGCGCCTCGTAGTTGCAGGTGGCGACCACCCCGCGCTTGTCCGGCGAGCCGCCCACGGCCAGCGGCTTGCCCGCAAGGCTCGGGTCGTCGCGCATCTCGATGGCGGCGTAGAAGCAGTCGCAATCGATGTGGATGATCTTTCGCTGCCGGGAACTCAACGCGGAACCTGCTCGGAGGGGATAGCGCCGGAACTCGGAGGAGATACCCCGTCCGTTCCAGCGCATTAGCTGAAGGCTTCCATGGTAATGCAAAACGGCGCGAACGCCTGCGCCGCCCGCCCGCTGCGGCCCCGCTTCGCTAAGCATCTGAAGAAAAACCAGTTTTTCTGAAAAAACGGTTGACAGGGTAGCCGTCCTGAGTAGAATGGCCGCCGCGGGATGGAGCAGTCTGGTAGCTCGTCGGGCTCATAACCCGAAGGTCGTTGGTTCAAATCCAGCTCCCGCAACCAACATAGAAAAAGGCCACTCTTCGGAGTGGCCTTTTTCGTTTGCGCTCAATTTAAATAATTGATCGGAAAGCAGAAATCGATTGACAGGGTGTTCATCCCGAGTAAAATGGCCGGCGCGGGATGGAGCAGTCTGGTAGCTCGTCGGGCTCATAACCCGAAGGTCGTTGGTTCAAATCCAGCTCCCGCAACCAACATAGAAAAAAGCCACTCTGCGGAGTGGCTTTTTTCGTTACAGCGGAAAAAGACCGAGCCTGATCCAGGCCGCGGCCCCCATAATTGCAGTCATTTGTTCCCATGGACTTGGGAATTCGCGCGGGTGCCCCCACCTGTCGCGCAACAGCCATTGAGGTGCCCGATGCGCGTCGACTCCACCGCGCCTGAGACTCCGGAAACTGCCAGCGCTCCTTCCCGCTCCCGCCTGTTCGAGCGGCTCGGCGCCCATCGCCAGGCCATCGGCGTCGGCGTCACCCTGCTGCTCTTCGCCCTGGCGCTGGTGGCCTGCTACCACCTGCTGCGCGACATCGATCCCTATTCCCTGCACGACGCCCTGCTGGACATCCCCGGCAACGCCCTGCTCGGCGCCCTGGCCGCCACCGTGGCCGGCTTCGTCTGCCTGCTCGGCTACGAATGGTCGGCCACCCGCTTCGCCGGGGTGAAGCTGCCGCTGCCGACGCTGCTCACCGGCGGCTTCAGCGCCTTCGCCATCGGCAACGCGGTGGGCCTGTCGATGCTCTCCGGCGGCTCGGTGCGCTACCGCCTGTACGCCCGCGCCGGGCTGAACGCCATGGAAGTGGCGCGCATGACGCTGTTCGCCAGCCTGTCCCTGGGCTGCGCGCTGCCGGTGCTGGCGGCCATGGCCGCGCTCAGCGACCTGCCCGACGCGGCCCTGGCGCTACGCCTGCCGCAGTGGCTGGTAGCGGTCCTGGCGGTAGCGATCCTGGCCTTCTGCGTGCTGCTGGTGATCGGCATGGAGCGGCGCCGCGAGGCGGAACAGCCGTCGCCGGACAGCCAGCTGATCCGCATCGGCCGCCGCTCGGTGCGCCTGCCGGGCCTGCGCCTGTCGCTGCTGCAACTGCTGATCACCGCGCTGGACGTGGCCGCCGCCGCCACCGTGCTCTACCTGCTGCTGCCCGAGGCGCCGCCGTTCGGCGCCTTCCTGCTGGTCTACATGATCGCCCTGGCCGCCGGCGTGCTCAGCCACGTGCCCGGTGGCGTCGGGGTGTTCGAGGCGATCCTACTGGCGGCCTTCTCCGGGCAGATCGGCGCCGCGCCGCTGGCCGCCGCGCTGCTGATGTACCGCCTGATCTACGTGGTGCTGCCGCTGCTGCTGGCCTGCCTGCTGCTGCTGGTGGTCGAGGCGCGGCGCATGCTCCTGGCGCGCCAGGCGATGCGCGTGGCCTCCGGCCTGGCCGCGCCGGTGCTGGCGGTGCTGGTGTTCATTTCCGGCATCGTCCTGCTGTTTTCCGGCGCCACCCCGTCCATCGACACCCGCCTGGAGGAGCTGGACTTCCTGGTCCCGCACCGCCTGGTGGACGCCTCGCACTTCGCCGCCAGCCTGATCGGCGTGCTCTGCCTGCTGCTGGCCCAGGGCCTGCGCCGGCGCCTGTCGGCGGCCTGGGCGATCACCCTGGTGCTGCTGCTCAGCGGCGCGGTGCTGTCGCTGCTCAAGGGCGTGGACTGGGAGGAAGCGTCGATCCTCGGCGTCACCGCCCTGCTCCTGGCGATCTTCCGCCGCTCCTTCTACCGCCGCAGCCGGCTGATGGCAGTGCCCTTCTCGCCGCTGTACCTGGCCGCCGCCGGCTGCGTGCTGGCCAGCTCCATCTGGCTGTTCCTGTTCGCCTACCAGGACGTGCCCTACAGCCACGAGCTGTGGTGGCAGTTCGCCCTCGACGCCGACGCCCCGCGCGGCCTGCGCGCCCTGCTGGGCAGCTGCCTGCTGCTGGCCGCGGTGGGCCTGACCTGGCTGCTGCGCACCTCGCCGCCAGCGATCCACGAGCCGAGCGCCGAGGAACTGGACCGCGCCGCCGCCATCCTCGCCCGCTCCGAGCAGCCCGACGGCGGCCTGGCGCTGTCCGGCGACAAGGCCCTGCTGTTCCACCCGAGCCAGGACGCCTTCCTCATGTACGCCCGCCGCGGCCGCAGCCTGGTGGCGCTGTACGACCCCATCGGCCCGACCCAGGCCCGCGCCGAGCTGATCTGGCAGTTCCGCGACCTCTGCGACCTGCACCACGCGCGCCCGGTGTTCTACCAGGTGCGCGCGGAGAACCTGCCGTTCTACATGGACATCGGCCTTACCGCCCTCAAGCTCGGCGAGGAAGCGCGCGTGGACCTGCAGCGCTTCGACCTGGAAGCCAAGGGCAAGGACATGAAGGACCTGCGCTACACCTGGAACCGCGGCCAGCGCGACGGCCTGGCCATCGAGTTCCACGAAGCCGGGCAGGCGCCGCTGGACGAGCTGCGGGCGATTTCCGACGCCTGGCTGGGCGGCAAGGCCACCCGCGAGAAGGGCTTCTCCCTGGGCCGCTTCACCCCCGAGTACCTGCGCTACTTCCGCGTCGCCGTGGTGCGCCACCAGGGCCGCGCGGTGGCCTTCGTCAACCTGCTGGAAACCGCCAGCCACGGGCTGGCCAGCCTGGACCTGATGCGCGTAGTGCCGGACGCGCCGAAGATGACCATGGAATTCCTCATGCTCGGCCTGATCCTGCACTACAAGGAGCACGGCTACGCCCGCTTCAGCCTCGGCATGGTGCCGCTCTCGGGCCTGCAGCCGCGCCGCGGCGCGCCGCTGACGCAGCGCCTGGGCGCGCTGGTGTTCCACCGCGGCGAACAGTTCTACAACTTCCAGGGGCTGCGTCGCTTCAAGGACAAGTTCCAGCCCGACTGGGAACCCCGCTACCTGGCCGTGCCCGCCGGACTGGATCCGCTGGTGGCGCTGGCCGATACCGCCGCCCTGATCGCGGGCGGCCTGTCCGGACTGGTGAAACGCTGATATGTCGAAACGTCGCTGGCGCCTGTTGGCCATCGTCCTGCTGCTGATAGTCGTCGCTGCCGCCGCAGCTGTGGCGCTGTGGTTCCACCCGCTGTCCCAGGCGCGCCTGGAGCACGGCAAGCTGCCCGACGGCAGCCCGGTGAGCCTGGCCATTCCCGCCAGGCACCCGACCGCCACTGTGCTGCTGGCGGTGCCCCAGGATAACAAGCTGGACGACGCCCAGCTGCTGGCCCTGGCCCACGACAATGGCGCCCGGGTGGTGCAGTTCCTCTTCCCGGACAACGATTGCGTGGCCCAGCAGCACCGCGTGCAGGCCGCGCAGAACCTGCTCGACGCCCAGCCGACCCTGGTCGCCGGCGTGCGCCAGGGCGGCGCCTGGGCCTGGCGCTGGCTGGCCGGGCAGAACAGCGACAAGGCCAAGGCCCTGTCGGTCGGCTTCGCCCTCGACAAGCCCGACTGCGCCGCGCCCAAGCTGCCGCAGAGCGCGCCCCACGGCCACTGGACCGCGGCCTGGAACGACAACCCGGACGACGGGACCGCGCGTTTCGCCCGCAGTCAGCAGAACGCCGAGACCGTCATCGCCAACTACTACGACAGCCTGCCGGTGGTCCTCGACGACCAGCTCAAGCGCCTGATCCAGGGCAGCGGCGACGACTTCCCGGTGGTCGAGGTGCCGGCCGCCAAGCCCTCGCCCACCGTCACCCTGTTCTATTCCGGCGACGGCGGCTGGCGCGACCTGGACCGCGACGTCGCCGGGCAGATGGCCGAACTGGGCTACCCGGTGGTGGGCATCGACGCGCTGCGCTACTTCTGGGAGCACAAGAGCCCCGAGCAGAGCGCCGCCGACCTCGCCCTGCTGATGCAGCACTACCGCGAGAAATGGGGCGCCACCCACTTCGTGCTGGCCGGCTACTCCTTCGGCGCCGACGTGCTGCCGGCCATCTACAACCGCCTGCCCGAGGCCGACAAGCAGCAGGTCAGCGCCGTGCTGCTGCTGGCCCTGGCGCGCAGCGGCAGCTTCGAGATCGAGGTGCAGGGCTGGCTGGGCAAGGCCGGCCAGGAAGCCGCCACCGGGCCGGAACTGGCGCGCATGCCCGGGCCCAAGGTGCTCTGCGTGTACGGCATCGACGAGAAGGACGAGAGCGGCTGCACCCAGCCCCAGGCCATCGGCGAGAACCTCGAGCTGCCCGGCGGCCATCACTTCGACGAGAACTACCCGGCCCTGGCCAAGCGCCTGGTCAACGCCATCCGCGCGCGCCAGGTGCCGCCGAACGAGTCCTGAGCCGAAGGCTGGCTTACACTTCAGGCATTGGCTGCGTCTTCAGCCGGGCTTCAGGCTGCGGACGCAAGCTGCCCCGACCCGCCGCCACGAGCGGGACAGCCTGAAGAGAAGGAGTTTCCATGAGCCAGCCCCCCTACCCGCGCCGCTACGGCAGCCTGTCCATCGCCCTGCACTGGCTGATGCTGGTGCTGATCGCCGGCGTCTACACCTGCATCGAACTCAAGGGCAACTACCCCAAGGGCAGCGACACCCGCGCCCTGCTAAGCCAGTGGCACTTCATGCTCGGCCTGAGCGTGTTCTGCCTGGTCTGGCTGCGCCTGATCGGCCGTTTCATCTACCCCACCCCGCCGATCGTGCCCGCCCCGCCGGCCTGGCAGATGCTGCTGGCCAAGACCGTGCACGTGGCGCTCTACGCGATGATGATCGGCCTGCCGCTGGCCGGCTGGACCATCCTCAGCGCCGCCGGCAAGCCGATCCCCTTCTGGGGCCTGCAACTGCCGCCGCTGGTGGCGGAGAACCCGGACCTGGCCAAGCAGGTCAAGGCCGTGCACGAGACCGTCGGCAACATCGGCTACTTCCTGATCGGCCTGCACGCCGTCGCCGCGCTGTTCCACCACTTCATCAGCCGCGACAACACCCTGGTGCGCATGCTGCCCGGCGCCGGCGAGGCGCGGCCGGAGTAACCGCGCCATCCCGCACCTGCGCGCGAATCGCGGACGGAGCCCCGTAGGATGGGTTGAGCTTGCGAAACCCATGCGGTTGCGCTGATGGGTATCGATTCGCTCAACACCATCCTACGAAAAGCCGTGCATCCTGGAACCGTAGGAGCGGGCTCCGTCCGCGATCGGCCGATCCCATGCACGGTCGATTGGCGAGGCCCCCAGAAACTAAAAAGCGCGCCCTCAGGCGCGCTTCGTCTTCCCGATAAAGCCGGTCAGATCTCCACCTGCGTCCCCAGCTCGATCACCCGGTTCAGCGGCAGGTTGAAGTAGCGCAGGTTGCCGTTGGCGTTCTTCAGCAGGAAGGCGAACAGCCCCTCGCGCCAGCGCGCCATGCCGATGCGCCGGGACGGGATGACCGTCTCGCGGCTGAGGAAGTAGGTGGTGCGCATGGGGCTGAAGTCCAGCTCGTTGAGGTGGCAGTACTTCAGCGCCGCCGGGATGTCCGGGTCCTCCATGAAGCCGAAGTGCAGCAGCACGCGGAAGAAGCCCTCGCCGTAGGCATCCACCTCGAAGCGACGGTCGGTGGCGACCCGCGGGCTGTCTTCGTTGACCACCGTGAGCAGCACCACCTGCTCGTGCAGCACCTGGTTGTGCAGCAGGTTGTGCAACAGCGCGTGGGGCACGGCGTCGGAGCGCGCGGTGAGGAACACGGCGGTGCCCTGCACGCGGTGCGGCGGCTGCGAGCGGATGCTGGCGATGAACAGCGGCAGCGGCAGCGAGCCTTCGTCCAGGCGCTCCACCAGCAGCTGGCGGCCGCGCTTCCAGGTGGTCATCAGGATGAACAGGGCGATACCGGCCACCACCGGGAAGGCGCCGCCCTGCACCACCTTCGGCAGGTTGGCCGAGAAGAACAGCACGTCCACCAGCAGCATCATGCAGAAGAACGGAATGGCCAGCCACAGCGGCCACTTCCAGTGCAGCCAGAGCACCACGCCCATCAGCAGGGTGGTCACCAGCATGGTCCCGGTCACCGCCACGCCGTAGGCCGAGGCCAGCGCCGCGGAGGACTCGAAGCCCAGCACCAGCAGCACCACGCCGACCATCAGCGCCCAGTTCACCCCGGCGATGTAGATCTGCCCCTGCTCCTGGCTGGAGGTGTGCTGCACGAACATGCGCGGCACGAAGCCCAGCTGGATGGCCTGGCGGGTCAGCGAGAAGGCCCCGGAAATCACCGCCTGGGAGGCGATCACCGTGGCCACGGTGGACAGCGCCACCATCGGCAGCAGCGCCCAGGACGGCGCCAGCAGGTAGAAGGGGTTGCGCGCGGCTTCCGGGTTGTAGAGGATCATCGCGCCCTGGCCGAAGTAGTTCAGCACCAGGCCCGGCAGCACCAGGGCGAACCAGGCGCGGGAAATCGGCTTGCGGCCGAAGTGGCCCATGTCCGCGTACAGCGCCTCGGCGCCGGTCAGCGCCAGCACGGTGGCGCCGAGGATGGCCACGCCGATGCCCGGGTGGACGATGAAGAAGTTCGCCGCCCAGTAGGGGTTCATCGCGTTCAGCACCACCGGGTGCTGGTAGATGCCGTACAGGCCGAGCGCGCCCAGCACCACGAACCAGATCACCATCACCGGGCCGAACAGGATGCCGATGCGCGCCGTGCCGTGGCGCTGGATGAGGAACAGGCCGACCAGCACGATCAGCGCCAGCGGCACCACCCAGTGTTCCAGGCCGTCGAAGGCGATCTCCAGGCCCTCGATCGCCGAGAGCACCGAGATCGCCGGGGTGATCATGCTGTCGCCATAGAACAGCGAGGCGCCGAACAGGCCCAGCACCACCAGCACCGAGCTCAGCCGCGGATAGCCGTGGGCGGCGCGGCGCGCCAGCGCGGTCAGCGCCATCACCCCGCCCTCGCCCTGGTTGTCGGCGCGCAGGACGAAGATCACGTACTTGATCGAGACCACCCAGACCAGCGACCAGAAGATCAGCGAGAGGATGCCGAGGATGGCGTCGTGCCCCACCTGCACGCCGTAGCCGCCGACGAAGACTTCCTTGAGCGTGTACAGCGGGCTGGTGCCGATGTCGCCGTAGCAGACGCCCACCGCGGCCACCATCATGCCCAGGGCGGAGCTTGAATGGTTTTCCTGCTGCTCCGCGGTTCCAGCGCTGGCGTTGGACATGTAACAAAATTCCTCTAGGAAAAATTCGGCGCATCCTGCGCCGACGGGCCCGGCGATGCAAGAGCCACGAAAACCTAATCTGAGTGACTATAGAAGGTGTTTGCCGCCCTTACCCTGTGTCTGCCGGCGCTTTCGCCGGCCGCTGCGGCAGCTTGTCTCACGGAGGCTGGTCAAGCGCGCGGGCTGCCGCTAGAATTGCGCACTTTTTGATCAGAGGCGCCGCCAGCGCGCCCTTAGAGGTTAGCCGCCCATGTCCACCGCAACGCCCAAAGTCGGTTTCGTCAGCCTCGGTTGCCCCAAGGCAACGGTCGACTCCGAACGCATCCTCACCCAGCTGCGCATGGAGGGCTACGAGATCGTGCCCACCTACGAGGACGCCGACGTCGTTGTGGTGAACACCTGCGGCTTCATCGACAGCGCCAAGGCCGAATCTCTGGACGCCATCGGCGAAGCCATCGCCGAGAACGGCAAGGTCATCGTCACCGGCTGCATGGGCGTGGCCGAGGACAGCATCCGCGACGTGCACCCCAGTGTGCTGGCCGTCACCGGCCCGCAGCAGTACGAGCAGGTGGTCAGCGCCGTGCACGAGGTGGTGCCGCCCAAGGCCGAGCACAACCCGCTGATCGACCTGGTGCCGCCGCAGGGCATCAAGCTCACCCCGCGCCACTACGCCTACCTGAAGATTTCCGAGGGCTGCAACCACAGCTGCAGCTTCTGCATCATCCCGTCGATGCGCGGCAAGCTGGTCAGCCGCCCGGTGGGCGACGTGCTCAGCGAGGCCCAGCGCCTGGTCAAGGCCGGCGTCAAGGAACTGCTGGTGATCTCCCAGGACACCAGCGCCTACGGCGTGGACCTGAAGTACAAGCTGGACTTCTGGGACGGCCAGCCGGTGAAGACGCGCATGCTGGAGCTGTGCGAAGCGCTGTCGAGCATGGGCGTGTGGGTGCGCCTGCACTACGTCTACCCCTACCCCAACGTCGACGACGTCATCCCGCTGATGGCCCAGGGCAAGCTGCTGCCCTACCTGGACATCCCCTTCCAGCATGCCAGCCCGAAAGTGCTCAAGTCCATGAAGCGCCCGGCCTTCGAGGACAAGACCCTGGCGCGCATCAAGAAGTGGCGCGAGCTCTGCCCCGAGCTTACCATCCGCTCGACCTTCATCGTCGGCTTCCCCGGCGAGACCGAGGAAGACTTCCAGTACCTGCTCGACTGGCTGACCGAAGCCCAGCTCGACCGCGTCGGCTGCTTCCAGTACTCCCCGGTGGAAGGCGCCCCGGCCAACGACCTGGGCCTGGAGCCGGTGCCCGATGACGTCAAGCAGGAGCGCTGGGAGCGCTTCATGGCGCACCAGCAGGCGATTTCCGCCGCGCGCCTGCAACTGAAGGTGGGCAAGGAAATCGAAGTGCTGATCGACGAAGTGGACGCCGAAGGCGCGGTGGGCCGCTCCTGGGCCGACGCCCCGGAGATCGACGGCGCCGTCTACATCGATACCTTCGACGTGAAGCCGGGCGACAAGGTGCGCGTGCGCATCACCGACGCCGACGAGTACGATCTCTGGGCCGAGCTGGCCTGAGCCGCCGAAAGCCCCGCCTTGCGGGGCTTTTTCTTTCAACCGGGACACTACCGATGCTCAACAACGACATCCTGCGCAGCCTGCGCTACAGCCTCGACATCGCCGACCGCGAGGTCGCCGCCATCGCCAGCCTGGCCGGATTGGCGCTGGACGAGGCCGAAGTCGCCGCGCTGCTGGCCCGCGAGGACGAACCCGGTTACCGCGAGTGCCCGGACGAAGTGCTGGCGCGCTTTCTCGACGGCCTGATCATCCACCGCCGCGGCCGCGACGACAGCCGGCCGCTGCCACCGCTGGAACTGCCGCTGACCAACAATCTGGTGTTGAAGAAGTTGCGGGTGGCCTTCGAACTGCGCGACCACGACCTGCTGGCGATCCTCGACGACGCCGGGCTGGTGATGACCAAGGGGGAACTCAACGCGCTGTTCCGCGCCCCCGGCCACAGTAACTACCGTCCCTGTGGCGACCAGTTGCTGCGCAATTTCCTCAAGGGCCTGGTCCGGCGCGACAGGCGCTGAGCCGCGGGCGGCCATGCCCTGGGTCTGGCTGCCCACGCACTTGTCTTGCGCCGAGGCGCTCTTCGTAGGATGGGTTGAGCTTGCGAAACCCATGCGGTGGCGCTGATGGGTATCGCTTCGCTCAACACCATCCTACGAAAAGCCGTGCTTCCTGGAACGTAGGACTTTGTCCGCGATTGGGTTCACCGGCCACGCCGGAGGCCCCGGTGGCACGAACGGCTCCCTCTCCCTCCGGGAGAGGACTGGGGTGAGGAGCGAAACCAGGCCTGGACACCTTCTACGGCTGGCTGTTGCTGCGCAGGCGCCGGCGATGACGCAAGCGGCGGGGTTTGCAGTGCCGATCGGGTAACATGGCGGCCCCCTGCTCCATGCGCGTGCCGCCATGTCCTACTCCGTCTCCCCCATCGGCTACATCCGTTCCTGCTTCAAGGAGAAGTTCGCCATCCCGCGCCAACCGCAGCTGGCCCCGGCGGCGCGGGGCGTGCTGGAGCTGCTGCCGCCGTTCGACGGCGGCGAGGCGGTGGAAGGCCTGGAGCAGGTCAGCCACGTCTGGCTGCTGTTCCTCTTCCACCAGGCCCTGGAAGACAAGCCACGGCTCAAGGTGCGCCCGCCGCGCCTGGGCGGCAACCGCTCCCTGGGCGTGTTCGCCACCCGCGCCACGCACCGGCCCAACGGCATCGGCCAGTCGGTGGTGCGCCTGGAGAAGGTCGAGCCCGGGTGCCTGTGGCTGTCCGGCATCGACCTGCTGGATGGCACCCCGGTGCTCGACATCAAGCCCTACGTGCCCTATGCCGACGCCGTGGCCGACGCGCGCAACGCCATCGCCGAGGCGCCGCCGGCGCCGATCCCGGTGCAGTGGAGCGACACCGCCCTGGCCCAGGCCCGTGAGCAGGCCCTGCGCCTGGGCGAGCCGGTGGTCGAGCTGGTCGAACAGTGCCTGGCCCAGGACCCGCGCCCGGCCTACCAGCAACCCACGCCCGAACGCCGCTACGGCGCGCGCCTGTGGGACCTGGACGTGCATTGGCATTACCCCGAAGCGGGGGTGATCAGGGTATTGGATGTGCAACCCGCGCTTCGCCGCCTCACCCCGTAGGTTCCAGGAAGCACGGCTTTTCGTAGGATGGCGTTGAGCGAAGCGATACCCATCAGCGCAACCGCATGGGTTTCGCAAGCTCAACCCATCCTACGAAGAGCACCTAGGCGCAAGACAGTTGCTCCTACGGTTCAGGGAAGCACGGTCGTAGGAGCGGATTCATCCGCGATTGGATTTACCGGCCACGCCGGCCCCTACGCACTCCTACGCACGGCATTTCCCCATGTCCGCCATGAACGAAAAAGCCCGCCGGGTGGCGGGCTCCTTCAATTGCGGGCAGCTTACTTCTCGACGAAGGCGCGCTCGATCAAGTAGTCGCCCGGCTCGCCCATGCGCGGGGAGATCTGCAGGCCGAAGCCGTTCAGCACTTCGCTGGTCTCGTCCAGCATGCTCGGGCTGCCGCAGATCATGGCGCGGTCGTCCTGCGGGTTCATCGGCGGCAGGCCGATGTCGGCGAACAGCTTGCCGCTGCGCATCAGGTCGGTCTGGCGGCCCATGTTGCGGAACTCTTCACGGGTGACCAGGGGGTAGTAGATCAGCTTCTCTTTGACCATGTCGCCGAAGTACTCGTGCTCCGGCAGGACCTTGGTGATGAAGTCGGCGTAGGCCAGCTCGCTGACCCAGCGCACGCCGTGGACCAGGATGACCTTGTCGAACTTCTCGTAGACTTCCGGGTCCTGGATCACGCTCAGGAACGGCGCCATGCCGGTGCCGGTGCTCAGCAGGTACAGGTGCTTGCCGGGCTTGAGGTCGTCCAGCACCAGGGTGCCGGTGGGCTTGCGGCTGACCATCAGCTCGTCGCCTTCCTTCAGGTGCTGCAGGCGCGAGGTCAGCGGGCCGTCCGGGACCTTGATGCTGAAGAACTCCAGGTGCTCCTCGTAGTTCGGGCTGGCGATGGAGTAGGCGCGCATCAGCGGGCGACCGTTGACTTCCAGGCCGATCATCACGAACTGGCCGGTCTTGAAGCGCAGGCCCGGGTTACGGGTGGTCTTGAAGCTGAAGAGGGTGTCGTTCCAGTGGTGCACGCTGAGAACGCGCTCGGTGTACAGGTTGCTCATCAAGGACTCCTAGAGATTCGTGGCGCACCCCAGCAGATCCCGGACGTAGCGCGATTGCGCGACATTTTATAGGGGGCGAGAATATCCGCAAAATAAATTATCTGGATATTGCTAATCCAAAACGCAGATAAGGGACGCCTGGCGGCCAGCGCGCGCCAGCTTACGCCCCCTGCCGCCCCGCCTGGGGCGACCGAATGTCGCGCCCTCGCCCGCCACGGAGCCAAACCAACCGATGAAATTCACCCTGCGCCAGATGGAAGTCTTCGTCGCCGTGGCCCAGCAGGAAAGCGTGTCGCGCGCCGCCGAAGCGCTGTCGCTGTCGCAGTCGGCCACCAGCACGGCCCTGGGCGAGCTGGAGCGGCAGTTCGACTGCAAGCTGTTCGACCGCGCCGGCAAGCGCCTGACGCTGAACGCCCTGGGCCGCCAGTTGCTGCCCCAGGCGGTGGCGCTGCTGGACCGCGGCAGCGAGATCGAAACGCTGCTCAACGGCAAGAGCGCCTTCGGCTCCCTGGACCTGGGCGCCACCCTGACCATCGGCAACTACCTGGCCACCCTGCTGATCGGCACCTTCATGCAGCGCCAGCCGGACTGCCGGGTGCGCCTGCACGTGCACAACACCGCCCACGTGGTGCAGCGCATCGCCCACTACGAGCTGGACCTGGGCCTGATCGAGGGCGACTGCCAGCACCCGGACATCGAGGTGCAGCCGTGGATGGAGGACGAGCTGGTGGTGTTCTGCGCGCCGCAGCACCCGCTGGCCAACGCCGGGCCCGTGGACCTGCACCGGCTCAGCAGCGAGGCCTGGATCCTCCGCGAGCAAGGCTCGGGCACCCGCCTGACCTTCGACCAGGCCATGCGCCATCACATCGAGCCGCTGAATATCCGCCTGGAGCTGGAGCACACCGAGGCGATCAAGCGCGCCGTGGAGTCGGGCCTGGGCATCGGCTGCATCTCGCGCCTGGCCCTGCGCGACGCCTTCCGCCGCGGCAGCCTGGTGCCGGTGGACACCCCGCAGCTGGACCTGCGCCGGCAGTTCTACTTCATCTGGCACCGGCAGAAGTACCAGACCGCGACCATGCGCGAATTCCTCGACCTGTGCCGCAGCGAGACGGCGGGCATCAGCCGCAGCGACGAGATCGTGCTGCCGATGATTCCCTGAGGCGGTCTTGTCGACCACGCCGGGACGCTCTTCGTAGGATGGGTTGAGCCTGCGAAACCCATGCTGCCGTGGTGATGGGTATCGCTTCGCTCAACCCATCCTACGACGGCATTTCTCCGCACTTTGTAGAGCGTAGGGCGGATAACGTTCGACGTTATCCGCCGTTTGGCCTTGGCTTCAGGCGCGCTCCGGGTTTGGCCACGAAGTGCCTGTTTCAGGGCACTCCGGGCTCGACCGAGGAGCCGGGCACGAGGCCGGTGTAGCGGCGTATGACCGCGAACGGTCATACGCCCTACGCGCCTGCTCCCATGGGCTCAGCCCAGCAGGATCACCGCCCAGGTCACGGTGATGATGCTCAGCGCGACGAACTGCGCGGCGCTGCCCATGTCCTTGGCGTTCTTCGACAGCGGGTGGCGCTCCAGGGAGACGCGGTCGACCACCGCTTCCACCGCCGAGTTGAGCAGTTCGACGATCAGCGCCAGCAGGCACACGGCGATCATCAGTGCGCGCTCGCCGCGGCTGACGTCGCAGAAGAACGCCAGCGGGACGAGGATGACGTTGATCAGCACCAGTTGGCGGAAGGCCGCCTCGCCACGGAAGGCAGCGACGAAACCGGCCATGGAGTAGCCGGCGGCGTTGAGGATGCGCTTCAGGCCGGTCTGGCCCTTGAAGGGGGAAGAAGTCACGAAGGGCTCTCTGCGAAAAAAGACGCGGCACTCTAAACCAGGTGCCGTAGGAAAGTGTGAAACCAAGGTCACGGGCGGCCGATCAGGCGCCCGGAACCGTTTCCATCTGTTGCAGCAACAGCGCCGCCTGGGTGCGGGTGCGCACGTTGAGCTTGCGGAAGATGGCGGTGACGTGGGCCTTCACCGTCGCCTCGGAGACGCTCAGCTCGAAGGCGATCTGCTTGTTCAGCAGCCCCTCGCAGACCATGGTGAGCACGCGGAACTGCTGCGGCGTCAGGCTCGCCAGGCCGGCGCTGGCGGCGCGCACTTCCTCGCTCAGCTCGGTCACCGCGTCGGCCTGCGGCGGCCACCAGACGTCGCCGTCGAGCACCGCGCGCACCGCCTGCTGCAGGGTGGCCATCTCGCTGGACTTGGGGATGAAGCCGCTGGCGCCGAACTCGCGGGAGCGCTGCACCACGGCGGCGTCCTCCTGGGCCGAGATCATCACCACCGGGATCTGCGGGTACTGCCCGCGCAGCAGCACCAGGCCGGAAAAGCCGTAGGCGCCGGGCATGTTCAGGTCCAGCAGGACCAGGTCCCAGTCGGCCTTCTCGTTGAGCCTGGCTTCCAGCTCGGCGATGCTCGCCGCCTCCACCAGTTTCGCTTCGGGGCCCAGGCCCAAGGTGAGGGCCTGGTGCAGGGCACTGCGGAACAGCGGATGATCGTCAGCGATCAGGATTTCATAGGAAGCCATGTAAGTTCCTTGATGGCCAGGCTCGATCCCGGCCGCGGATAACGGCGGGGCCAGCATGGGAAAGGTCGTGACCTGATTGGCGCATTGTACGCAAATGCATCGGCCGATGCCTGCCGAGAATGCAGATGCGGGCGACTCCCAGCGCACCCGCTGACGGAATGGACAGCTTTTCAAAGTCCCCGGCTTGCGGCAGAGTTGCGCTCTTTTTTTGCCTGCCGAGAACACCATGAAGAGCCATGCCCTGCGCGCCGATATCCTGATGCTGGTCACCGCCATGATCTGGGGTGTGTCCTTCGTCGCGCAGCGCCTGGGGATGGATGCCATCGGGCCCTTCCTCTATACCGGCCTGCGCTTCGCCCTCGGCGCGCTGATGCTGCTGCCGCTGCTGGCCTGGTCGGCCAGGCGCGGGGCCCAGCCGTTCAACCGCGGCCTGCTGCTGGCGGGCCTGGCCATCGGCACCGCGCTGACCCTCGGCATCAACCTGCAGCAGGTCGGCCTGCTGTTCACCAGCGTGACCAACTCCGGCTTCATCACCGGCCTGTACGTGATCATCGTGCCGCTGCTCGGCCTGCTGCTGGGCCACCGCACCGGCACGGGCACCTGGCTCGGCGCGGCGCTGGCGGTGGTGGGCATGGCCATGCTGAGCATCGGCCCGGGCTTCAAGGTGGCCTCCGGCGACTGGCTGCAACTGACCGGCGCGCTGGTGTGGGGCTGCCACGTGTTGCTGGTGGGCCTGTTCGCCAGCCGCTACGACGCCATCCGCCTGGCCTTCCTGCAGTTCGTCACCTGCTCGGTGGTGAGCATGGCGCTGGCGCTGGTGTTCGAGGAAATCCACTGGGACGCCATCGTCCAGGCCGGCCCGGCGCTGCTCTACGGCGGCCTGCTCGGCGTCGGCACCGGCTTCACCCTGCAGGTGATCGCGCAGAAGCACGCCATCGCCTCCCACGCTGCGATCATCCTCTCGCTGGAAGCGGTATTCGCCGCCATCGCCGGGGCGATCTTCCTCGACGAGAGCCTGCACGCGCGCGGTTACTTCGGCTGCGCGCTGATGCTCGCCGGCATGCTGGTGGCCCAGCTGTGGCCGCAGAAGAAGGCCGCGGCGGCCTGAACCCTAGAGCGCGGTGTAGGGCCGCAGGGCCTGGTGCGCCGGGCTCTGCTCGTCCAGGCCGCGCTGGTGCTTGGCGCCCAGGTAGCGCTCGCTGAACACGTCCAGGTAGGCATCCAGCGCATCCCCCGCGCGCTGGTCGCCAGACAGACCCAGGCACAGCGCCGCCACTTCCGCGGTGCACAGGTGCTCGTCGAACTTGGAGCGGCGCAGGCGGTAGCGCGACAGCGCGTCCGGGGTGATGCTCAGCACCGGGAAGCGGTCCAGGTAGGGGCTCTTGCGGAACATCTTGCGCGCCTCGTTCCAGGTGGCGTCCAGCAGGATGAACAGCGGGCGCTTGCCGGGCTGCGGCGCGACCTTCTCCACCACCCGCTCGGCGGCGACGAACTCCCCCGGGAACACCACGTAGGGCTGCCACTGCGGATTGTCCAGCAGCGCCAGCAGGGCCGGGTCGACCTCGATGCGCGACCAGCCGAAGGCCCAGGTGTCCGGCACCGTCTCGGCGATCAGCCAGCCGGTGTTGCTCGGCTTCAGCGGCTCGGTGTCGAACATCACCAGGCACATGCCGGCGTTGGCCTGCACCTGCGGCTGCCAGGCGCACATGCAGTAGTCCGGGCGCAGGCGGCAGCCGGCGCAGCGCGGCGAACGCGAGCCACGGGCCACGAAGGGCTTCACGCAGCGGGCCAGGCGCTCGGCGCGCAGGCGGGCGACGGCATGGTTCTTGGTGGCGGGATGGGCAGGCGACATCGGTGGCTCGGGCAGGCAGTCTCGGCGGGCGGCGATTGTAACAGAGCCCCTGCGCGCCAAGGCCGCTCGGCAGCCGGGCGGTTTTCAGGGACAATGGGGGATTTGCGGCGCCGGCGAACCGTGCCGGCGTCGCGCGGTCGAATACGCACCCGTTTCAGGAGAAGCCCATGCTGCGCCTAACCGCCCTCGCCCTCTGCCTCGTCCTGCCCGCGGCCCACGCCGCGTCGCTCAAGGACTTCGAACTGGCCAAGACACTGGAGAACGTCGCCAAGGAAAGCAGCGAAGGCACTCCGCGCGCGATCAACGAGGACATCCTCGACCAGGGCTATACCGTCGAAGGCAACCAGTTGATCAACCATCTCAGCGTGCGCGCCAGCCACGCCGCGAAGATGCGCGCCAACCCCGAGAGCGTGCGCAGCCAGCTGGGCGACAGCGTGTGCAGCAACACCGGCTACCGCCAGTTGCTGGCCCAGGGCGCGGTGCTCACCTACGACTTCACCGAGTACCACACGAACGCCCCGGTGGCCGTCGAGCGCTTCGATGCCGGCAGCTGCCGCATCAAGCTGCAGAAGTGAAGCCGGCGCCATGCTGGAGTCGGAAAAGCTCAACCTGCTGAAGATCGCCCGCACGCCGATGCCCTTCGGCAAGTACCAGGGACGCATGCTGGTGGACCTGCCGGAGGAGTACCTGCTGTGGTTCCAGCGCAATGACAGCTTTCCCAAGGGCGAGCTGGGCCGCCTGATGCAGATTGTGCTGGAGCTGAAGGTCGAGGGCCTGGATTCCCTCGTCAAGCCGCTGAAGCGCTGAGGCGCCTCAGCGCAGGGCCTGCGGATCCCCCTTGCCGGCCAGCGCCGCGACCTCCTCGGCGGTCAGCAGCGCGCTGCGCGGTACTTCCAGCAGGCGCGCGCAGGCCGCCAGCACATCGCCCCAGCAGGCCCGGTTGGCGAACAGCATGCCGGGCTCGTCGAGGGTCCCGCCGCGGTTGCGGTAGCCCAGCACCGAGCTGCGCAGCGCATCCGGCAGGATCGGCCAGAGATGCCCGCGCGCCACTTCCGGGCGCATGTGGGTGAGCAGCACGCGGCGCCCGTAGGCATCCGGGAACAGTTGCTCGATCAGCACCTCGTCGGCCACCGCCGCCAGCTCCCAGTTGTCCCTCGGCGCGCGGAAGCGCCCCGGCTCCTGCAGGTAGACCAGGCGGTACGGGTAGCCGGCCTCGGCCAGGCGCTCCACGGCGCGGCGCATCTCGCCGAGCTGGTAGCTGCCGTTGGCGATCAGCAGCAGCGGGTCGCTGCCGGGATGTTCTTCCACCACGATGGCGCCATC
This sequence comes from Pseudomonas sp. M1, assembly GCF_022760135.1. NCBI lineage: Bacteria > Pseudomonadati > Pseudomonadota > Gammaproteobacteria > Pseudomonadales > Pseudomonadaceae > Pseudomonas > Pseudomonas sp. M1. The sequence goes on along the minus strand of NZ_CP094343.1, from coordinate 1,695,823 downwards.
GCGCGCCAGTTGTTCCGCCTGGGCCCGGTCGAACAGGTTCGGCCGCTCGCGCTTGGGCGCTACTACGCAGGCGAGCTGCCCACGGCTGCGGTAAATCTGCGGCAGCAGCGCCAGCAGGCTGTTGTGGTCGGCGGGGAACAGCACCCGCACCATGTCGCTCATCTCGCCCAGCAGGCTTTCGCAGAAGGTGGTGTCCTGGTGCGATTGCTGGTTCTTGCCGTTCTCCCAGGTGTGCGAGGTGGCCACCAGCGGCCAGCCGAGCCAGCCGGCCGGGCGCCCCGCCTCTTTCTGCAGGCGGGCGAAGATCAGCGTCTGGCGCACCGCGCCGAGCATCTTCACGCAGAACGCCTCGTAGCTGGCCACCAGGTTGAGCCCGCCCTGGTTGGCCAGGCAGGCGGAGACCACGGCCTCCTCGTTGAGCGCGGTGATGACCCGCCCGTCGACGGCCTCCAGCGCGCTCTCCGGCTGGCAGACGCGGTGCTTCAGCGCCTTGAGCACGCCGCCCAGGCGGTTGCTGGCCAGCTCGTCGGGGTTGCCGACGCGGGCCCGCAGGTCCGGGTTCGCCGCGCACAGTTCGCTGAAGAAGCGGTCCAGCGCCAGCATCGGCGAACACTGGTCGTTGCGGTAGTGCAGCTCCGGCAGGCTGGGCTCGATGGGCCGCCGCACCGCCAGCGGGTTGTCGCGCTCCAGCAGGCGCCCCTGGCGGCTCGCAGTGAACAGTGCGCAGGCGGCGTCCAGCTCCGCTTCCGGCACCCACAGCCGCGCCGCATGCTGGTTGAACAGCTCACGGGCGTTCTCGTCGTCGCGGGGGTTGCCCGGCAGCGGCAGGTTGTGCGCGGCGTTGCTGCCGGCGCCGTAGAAGCCGAAGCCCTTGACCGTCTCGGCGATGCCGTAGGGAATCGGCAGCGGGTACTGCAGGATGCCGCTGTTCTTCTCGTGCACGCGATGGGCCAGGCGCTGCTCCATCTCCCACAGGGCGCAGACGAAGGCGGCCGGGTCGCGGCCGTCGAAACTCAGGGGGTCGAAGCCGCAGCCGCTCAGGTGGTGCTTGAAGCCTTCCAGGCCTTCCCGGGTGCCCAACTGGGTACGCTGCTCGATGCGCCGGCCATTGGCGATCATCACCGGCAGGGCCACGCCGCAGTCTTCGGCGCGCCACCAGCGCGGCATCCAGTCGCTGCCGCGCTGCTCCTCGGCGGCGCCGTCGGAGAGGAAGGCCACCAGGGTCTCGCCGGGCAGCGGCAGGTGCGCATACTGCAGTTCGGCGAAGCCCAGGTAGCCGCCTTCGGCGATGCCGCCGGCGGTATGCGGGTTGACGTGGCTACCCAGGGGCACGGCGACGCTGCCGTCCGGCGCCTGGGCGTAGCTGTAGAAGTCCTGCACCAGGCGCTCCAGGCCGGCGGCGTCGATGCTGTAGCGCCGCGCCTGCTCGGGGTGCAGGTTGGCGGTCAGCACGTTGAGCGCCTCGATGGCCGCCACGCAGTGCCCCTGCCCCATCAGCCAGCCGCGGGTGGTGCCGGTCAGGGCATTGAGCGCCAGGTAGCCGGCGTAGGCCGGCACCATGTTCAGGGCGCCGCCGGTGTGGCCCTCAGGGTTGGCCTTGAAATCCTCGGCCTGCAGCGGCGTGCCATCCAGGTGCACACGGCGCGCGTAGGTCATGTGCACCACCAGCCAGAGCCCGGCGCAGGTCAGCCGGTCCAGCGCGCGGAACATCCGGTAGACGCTCGCCAGGTCCGGCTGCAGGCCGGCCTGGACCAATTGATGAGTCACGCGGAAGACCGCAGCCTGGGTCAGCGCGCTATGCTCAAGCGGACCGTATCCGCTCAGCCATTCGGCGAATGCCGGCTGCTCCGCCGCGTGCGCGGCCAGTTCGTCCGGACTGGGCAGTATCTGCGACATGCTCGACGTTCTCCCTGGGGCTATGGGGGAAGTCTAGGTCGCCGGATGGGAGGGGCGCTGACCTGTATCAACGCCATTTCGTTCCAGCTACGCGAGTCTGAAATACCGAATCCTGCTAAGGAGGCCCCATGGCCCTACTCACCTTCATCGGCGCAGCCCAGGAAGTCACCGGCTCCTGCTACCTGCTGGAAACCCGGGACGGCGCGCGTGTGCTGCTCGAGTGCGGCATGCGCCAGGGCCGCAGCAACGGCAAGAGCACCCGCGACAACGAGGCCGGCAACCGCACGCCCTTCCCCTTCGACCCGAAGAGCCTGAACGCGGTGGTCATCTCCCATGCCCACATCGACCACAGCGGGCTGCTGCCGCGCCTGGCGAAGGAAGGCTACAAGGGGCCGATCTATGCCACCGAGTCCTGCTGCGAGCTGCTGGAACTGATGCTGATGGATTCGGCCAACATCCAGGAAAAGGACGCCGAGTGGGAGAGCAAGTGGCGCGCCCGCCTGAACAAGCCGCCGGTCACCCCGATCTACACCGTGGAAGACACCGAGAAGGCCCTGAAGCTGCGCCGCAGCGTCAGCTACGGCAGCACCGTGGAAGTGGCGCCCGGCATCCGCGTGACCTTCCACAACGCCGGGCACATCCTCGGCTCGGCCATCGTCGAGATCGAGATCCACGAGCAGGGCCTGACGCGCCGCCTGGTGTTCTCCGGCGACCTGGGCAACACCTGCTCGCCGCTGATGCGCACGCCGACGCCACTGAGCCGCGCCGACGTGGTGCTGCTGGAATCCACCTACGGCGACCGCGACCACCGCGACAACAACGAGACGCTGCTGGAACTGGCGGACATCCTCGAACAGGCGCAGAAGGACGGCGGCAACGTGCTGATCCCCGCCTTCGCCGTCGGCCGCACCCAGGACCTGCTGTTCTACCTCGGGCGCTTCTACCAGGAAGGCCGCCTGCCGCAGCAGATGGTCTTCCTCGACAGCCCCATGGCCGCGCGGGCCAACGATATCTACCTGCGCCACTCCGGCGAGTTCTCCGACAGCGACCGCGAATACATCCGCGGCACCGGCACCGTGAAGCTGTCCGAATGGCTGCCGCTGCTACGCACCACGCAGACGCCGGAAGACTCCATGGCGATCAACCGCATCAAGAGCGGCGCCATCATCATCGCCGGCAGCGGCATGTGCACCGGCGGGCGCATCGTCCACCACTTCAAGCACAACCTCTGGCGCCAGGAGTGCCACATCGTCTTCCCCGGCTTCCAGGCCAAGGGCACCCTGGGCCGCGCCATCGTCGACGGCGCCGAGAGCGTGCGCGTGCTACGCCAACGCATCGCCGTGCGGGCGAAGGTCCACACCCTCGGCGGCTTCTCCGCCCATGCCGGACAATCGCAATTGATTCAGTGGGTTGGCCACTTCGAGAACAAACCCGAGCTATACCTGATACATGGCGAGCGGGAAAAGATGGATGCCCTGCAGGCCGCACTGCTCGAACGCCTCGACTGGAAAGCCAACATTCCCGAACAGGGGGACCGTATCGCAATCTGAAACAGGGTCATCGCCGACTGTCATCGGCGGCATGTCAGACTGGCGCACGCCTACGACAAGGGGTTGAAGAACAAGGAGTATCCCCATGCCCTATGAACCCGAGGACTACCTTTCCCGGCACTTCCAGACCAGCGGCACCGACCTGACGCAAAAGGTCGAGGAGCTGGCCGCCCTCGCCGCGCCGGGCGACAGCCCGAACCTGCCGCTGTACCGCGAGATGCTCTTCACCGTGGCGCGCATGGCCCAGGCCGACCGCAACCGCTGGGACGCCAAGATCATGCTGCAGACGCTGCGCGAGATGGAGCACGCCTTCGCCACCCTCGAGCAGTTCAAGCGCCGGCGCAAGGTCACGGTGTTCGGCTCGGCGCGCACGCCCCCGGACCACCCGCTGTACGCCCTGGCCCGGGACCTGGGGCGCACCCTGGCGCGCTACGACCTGATGGTCGTCACCGGCGCCGGCGGCGGCATCATGGCCGCCGCCCACGAAGGCGCGGGGCTGGAGAACAGCCTGGGTTTCAACATCACCCTGCCCTTCGAGCAGCAGGCCAACCACACGGTGGCCGGCACCAACAACCTGCTGTCGTTCCACTTCTTCTTCCTGCGCAAGCTGTTCTTCGTCAAGGAAGCCGACGCCCTGGTGCTCTGCCCCGGCGGCTTCGGCACCCTGGACGAGGCGCTGGAAGTGCTGACGCTGATCCAGACCGGCAAGAGCCCGCTGGTGCCGGTGGTGCTGCTCGACCAACCCGGCGGGCATTACTGGGAGCAGGCGCTGCAGTTCATGCAGGAGCAACTGCTGGACAACCGCTACATCCTGCCCAGCGACATGCACCTGATGAAACTGGCCCGCTCGGTGGAAGACGCGGTGGGGGAGATCGCCCACTTCTACAGCAACTTCCACTCCAGCCGCTGGCTCAAGGACAACTTCGTCATCCGCCTCAACCACCGCCTCAGCGACCAGGCCATGCAGCGCCTGCACGAAGAGTTCGGCAACCTCTGCCTGCACGACGGCTTCCACCAGCAGGCCTGCGGCGAACTGGAAAAAGACGAGCCGGAATTCACCCAGCTCACGCGCCTGGCCTTCGCCTTCAACGGCCGCGACCACGGCCGCTTGCGCGAGTTGGTGAACTTCATCAACGACAAGCAGAACTGGACCGAAGCCTGCCCCGTTCCGGCATAGGCCACCGCACCTGTAAGATTCTATGTCAATGACGGCTTATCCCCGGGGTTGGTAGGTCGTCTGTGTCTGCATCAGGGCAAAGGCGATTCTGGCGAGTTTGCGGGCCAGGACGGTCAAGGCCTCGGTTGTCTTCAGCCCGCGTGCCAAATAGCCCTGATAGAGCTCCCTCCAGCGTTTGGTGCGAGCTGCAGCCATGGCGGCGTTGTGCAGTAGCCGGCGGATTTCCGGATCGCCTTGCTTGGTCAGCTTCCGCCGGCCGCTGTAACGGCCAGACTCCTTGAGTCGCACATCCAGCCCCAGAAATGCGATGAAGGCGTCGCTGTTGCGGAAATGCCCTCGCAGAAATGCCAGGATCAGCGCTGCGGCCGTCAGTGGTCCGATTCCCTCGATGGCCTGGCAACGCTTGCTCTGCTCCTTCAGCCCGGCCTCCTCCAGCACGAGCTGGATCTGTGTCTCCAGGCGTTGCTCCAGGACAGCCATGCGCTTGAGGACCGGCTTCAATGCCCTTGCCAGCATAGGGTCCTGGGAGAAGCTCTGACGCAGCGACGTGACATTACGGACGAGCACGGCTCGACGGTGCAGCAACGCCTGCAAACGGCAGTACACCTTGCTCGGGGGCTGCCAGGGCTCCAACTGCGCCTGTTCATGGGACAGGTAGCGGGCCAGGAGTTGGGCGTCGCTACGGTCGTCCTTGTTTCGCCCACCGATCCCCTTGCGATAGTTGCTCAGGCGGAAGCCGTTGATGAGGTAGATCCGGTGCTTCCGGGCATGCGCCAGACTGGCAACCAGCACGTGGTAGATGCCCGTTGCCTCGATTGCGATGGCGCAGTGGGATGGCAGCGTCTTGAGCCAGGCCTTGATCGCACGGGCTTCGTTAGGCAGTTCGAACACCTCACCGGTGCGGGCATCGCACAGGCTCAGTGTTTCCTTGGCAACATCGATTCCAATAACCGTGACCTGGCTTGTCATGGTGTTCTCCGACGGTGAAGATGGGGTCGACCTGTCGGGGCTCACAGTGGCGCAGGCTTGCTGATATTGTCGGTTTGAGCTGCTACTCAAATCCGATGGATTCCTTATCGGCGCTTGTCGTGAGCGCGTGGGTGGGGGAAGTCTCCTACCGTCTGGCTTGCAGAAGCGGGTCTTGTCCCTCCACCCCCGACAGGTTCCTACCCTACCGCCATACAAGCGGGCCCTGCCCGCGATTCGCGCGCAGGGCGCGCTCCTACATGGGATGGCGCGGGTGGGTGGCGTAGGAGCGGATCTTATCCGCGATCCGCGCCGGTGGTTCCGGCTATCGCGGACGGAGTCCGCTCCTACGCCCACGCCCAACCGTAGGGCGTATAACCGTTCGCGGTTATCCGCCGTTGGCCCGACGTGACACCGCGCTGGCGCGTGATTCCGGGAAAACGGTGTATGGAATGGCGTAGGGGCAACTGTCTTGCCGGCCGCGCCAAGGTGCGCCTCAACGGATGGGTTGAGCCTTGGCGAAACCCATGCAGTCGTGGTGATGGGTATCGCTTCGCTCAACGCCATCCTACGGGCCTTGTGTTTGCCGGAGGGCGTAGGAGCGGACTCCGTCCGCGATCCGGCCGACAGGCCGGTCAACCAGCGCCGGGCCCGGGCTCAGTCGTCCCCGCCCCGCCCGCTGAACAGGCGGTTGATGGCTTCCATGGAAAACCCCCGGTAGGCGAGGAAACGCCCCTGCTGGGCACGCTCCCTGGCGTCCTGGGGCAGGCGGGGGAACTTGCGGCGCCAGACATCCCGCAGTTGCGCCTGCCAGTCGACATCCGCCTCGCCCAGGGCCTTTTCGATCTCGCCTCGTGGCAGGCCGCGCTGGCTCAGTTCCTCGCGGATGCGCAAGGGGCCATAGCCGCTGCGCGCCTTGCTGGCGATGAAGGCTTCCAGGTAACGGGATTCGTTGAGCAGCCCTTCCTCGGCCAGGCGGTCGAGGGCGGGCTCGATAAGTTCCGCAGGCGCGCCACGCTGGCGCAGCTTGCGGACGAGTTCAGCACGACCGTGCTCGCGTCGCGCCAGGAGGTCCATGGCGGCCCGCCGCACGGCGACGGGCGTATCGAGCACGGTCGGCATCGGCGGGATCAGTAGTCGAGATCGGCTTCAGCGGCCTCGGCAGCTTCGGCTGCAGCCAGCTCGGCCTTGGTCGGCGCCGGCTGGTTGTTCAGCAGTTGCTCGCGAATGGCCTTGTCCAGCACCGCGCAGATTTCCGCGTTCTCTTCCAGGTACTTGGCGGCGTTGGCCTTGCCCTGGCCGATCTTGCTGCCCTGGTAGCTGTACCAGGCGCCGGATTTCTCCACCAGGCCCAGTTGCACACCCAGGTCGATGATCTCGCCGGTGCGGTAGATGCCCTTGCCGTAGAGGATCTGGAACTCGGCCTGGCGGAACGGCGGGGCGACCTTGTTCTTCACCACCTTGACGCGGGTTTCGCTGCCGACCACCTCGTCGCCTTCCTTCACCGCGCCGGTACGGCGGATGTCCAGGCGCACGGAGGCGTAGAACTTCAGGGCGTTGCCGCCGGTGGTGGTCTCCGGGTTGCCGAACATCACGCCGATCTTCATGCGGATCTGGTTGATGAAGATGACCAGGCAGTTGGCATTCTTGATGTTGCCGGTGATCTTGCGCAGCGCCTGGGACATCAGGCGGGCCTGCAGGCCGACGTGGGCATCGCCCATCTCGCCTTCGATCTCGGCCTTGGGCACCAGCGCCGCCACGGAGTCGACGATGATCACGTCCACCGCATTGGAGCGCACCAGCATGTCGGTGATTTCCAGGGCCTGCTCGCCGGTGTCCGGCTGCGAGACCAGCAGGTCGTCAACGTTGACGCCCAGCTTGCCGGCGTAGTCCGGGTCCAGCGCGTGCTCGGCGTCGACGAAGGCGCAGGTGGCGCCCTGGCGCTGGGCTTCGGCGATGACCGAGAGGGTCAGGGTGGTCTTGCCCGAGGATTCCGGGCCGTAGATCTCGACGATCCGGCCTTTCGGCAGGCCGCCGATGCCCAGGGCGATGTCCAGGCCGAGGGAGCCGGTGGATATGGCCGGGATGGCCTGGCGCTCGTGGTCGCCCATGCGCATTACCGCGCCCTTGCCGAATTGGCGTTCGATCTGTCCCAGGGCCGCGGCCAGGGCGCGCTTCTTGTTGTCGTCCATTGAAGTCCTCGCGAAGTCAGGCGGCCGGGATGGGCCACGAACAACTGTATAAGTAGACAGTATTATTTCACAGGGCAAGGCGCGCGCCTACCCCCGAACGGGATTTTCCCCGACGGCCAGTCGCAACACCCCGTCCAGAGCGGCCGCCACCGCCTGCCGGCGCACCTCGAGGCGGTCGCCGGAAAAAAGAAAGCGCTGCGCGGAGCATTGTTCGCCATCGGCCCAGCACAACCAGACGGTTCCTACAGGCTTCTCTGGCGAACCACCGTCCGGACCGGCGATGCCGCTAACCGCAACAGTGAAACGCGCGCCACTGCGCGCCTGTGCGCCGCGGGCCATGGCCTCGACCACTTCCCGGCTGACCGCGCCGACCTGTGGGAAAAGTTCGTCAGGCACGCCCAACTGCGCACTCTTCTGCGCGTTGGAATAGGTGACGTAGCCGGCGTCGAACCAGGCCGAGCTGCCGGCGATCCGCGTGATCGCCTCCGCAATGCCGCCGCCGGTGCAGGACTCGGCGGTGCTGACCCGCGCGCCCAGCCGCTGCAGCTGCGCGCCCAGGCGCGCGGCCAGGTCGGTGATGCCTTCGTCGCTGATGCTCATTGCGTACTCCGATGCTTAAGCCGTCAGGCCGGATACCGTACACTAGGCGCTTTTGCATATAGAAGACGGACCGCCCAAAGTCATGAGCCAAAGCGACCTTTCTGCTCACACCCCGATTGTGAATCAGTAGGAAGCTAGAAAACCACTGCAGCCCTCGAAATTAGTGGCATTGAGGCGACCTCAGGCATTCTTAGAAGATCATGCATTTGGCGCTGAATGGCATTGTTTGGCGGGAGAATTGCCCCAAACGTGCCCCACACTTCTTGCCCGTTCTGGGCACCCACTTCCCACACCCAGCACCACAATTTCCTGCGACTGCAGGAGATCGAACTGACATCGCCGCCCTACCCGTTTTGCCATCATGCACATGCGGCGCCGGCCACCATCTACTCCCTGAATGGAATCTCGGCAACTGGCCGGCGCCGCTCATTACTTCACAGCGTCATACGCCGCCTCGCAGGCTAACCCCCTGGCTCGGGACTGGTCAGCAATGTCTGCCAAACGCCCCGCTCTTTCGTCAGCGCGCTTGAGCACGTCGGCGAGCACTCGGGCGGCCTCGGCAGCTGCCTTGCTTGCTCCGGCAGTGCAGGTATCGCTGCGGGCTTCACTTGCTGCCAGTCTGGCTGCGAGTTGGTCGGCGGCGTCGCGCAGGCTGCCAGCAGAAGCACGAGCAGCGGCAGCATCAGCCGCAGCACGGTCGATTTCACGTTGAGCATCGGTAGTTACTCGGTTGATGGACTGTTGGCGCGTCTGCTCGATGGCGCGCTGTTCTGCTTGAGCCTTCGCGGTTGCCGCGGCATCGGCGGCCAGGTGCTGGTCCCACTTCGCCTGCCAGGCTGAATCGGTGCGTGCGGAGCCCTGCTGCCAGCAGAGCGCCCCGACGGCGCCGAGGATCAGCGCCACGGCAAGGGGCTTCCAGTAGCTGAGCAGCCAGGTCATGCCGGAATCCCAAGGAACATCGCCCGCTCAGCCGCGCGGCGCTTCACCAGCCCCTGAAGAACCTGTCCACCTGCCCTGTTCCAGCGCGGGAACTGATCAGCGGCGCCAGCGTAGTCCTTCTGGTTCAGCAGCTTCAGCAGCGTCGACGACTCAAGGTTGGCCGCGCCCAGGTTGTAGACGAAGCTCATGAGGGCATCCCACTGGCTCTGGTTCAGCGGCACCTTCACCAGCCTGTCGAGATCGGGCTCGAAGCGCTGTACGTCGTTCACCAACAACCGCTCGGCTTGGTCCTTGGTGATGGCCATCCCCGCCTTCACGCCGCGGGTGGCGCCATAGCCGATGGTCCAGACGCCGACGGCATCCTGATAGGCCTGCAGCCGCAGGCCCTCGAACGACTTGATGAGGCTCAGGCCCCGTTCGGATGTACGCATTGGTCAGGCTCCAGAAACGAAAACGCCGGCTCTTGGGCCGGCGTTGGGGAGGATGCGCAGGAGTTGCTGCTCATTGAATGGCATGGGCCCTCCTTAGGCGTCAGGCTGCTGCTCAACAGCGCCGGAGACCGACTCCTGCTTGATCTGCATCGCCACCACCGCCAGTACCACCAGGACGGCATAGGCGATCTGATAGGCGTTGCTGGGCATGACGCCCTGCAGCGAAGGCAGGTTCTGCCGCAGCAGCTCGATGAACGGGATCATGGTAATGATCCAAGTGCTGAAGCGGCGATACCAGAGTTTCCATTGGGGGATAAGTTGCATTGCAGTTTCCTTGTGTTGGTATTTTTATGCGTCGATGGCGCCCCAGTCCTTCCACGTTCCAGGCGATCCGCCTGCAACGCAAATACGTGACCTCTTACCGCCAGCCGCAAGATTCGATGTCCGATCAATTTGATCGCCTTGCAGCCACGTTCCAGTAGTTGGAGCGGCCTGACCTTTGATAAGAACGGAGCCATCCGAGTTGCCGCGCAAGCTGTATTCACCAATGCTGTTCAGAGTGTCCATGCCACCTGCAGTGCGTGAATTCCAGGCATAGCCATTGACGCTGATGCCGTCGTCATACAGAACACCGCTACCCATCATTGGGATGTCGACTACTGAGTCATAATTGCCGCTCGAAGTGCCGCGATACATCCTCAGGATGACATTCTGCGCGTTATCCAGGGAGGTGGACAGGCCGATAATATTGTTAGTTGTCGATCCTGATTTCTCACCACCAGAAGTTGCGCGACCAACAAGTCGAGTGCTGTCCAATAGAACTTGAGAGTTGTAGTAGTAGGTTCCACTGAGAGAAGTTGTGACACCGGACACCGTAACTTCTAGAGTATTCAAAAGCCCAGTTGGAGTTAGTGCGCGAGTTTCGGAATATGCTTCCTGAGTCACCATATAATTCTGAGAGATTGCGCCTTTACCAGAATAAACGAAGGAGAATTTGTTGAATGCCAATAATGCAGATCCATCTTTCTTGCAGACTGTAATACCCGTGTGCGTACCATTCGAAATGTTATCGACAGCCAGATGACGTCGATGGACATTTTCGGTGTACAGCGACCAGTGTGTATCAAGCTCAATGTCGTATCCGGTTCGCACAGACAAGCCATACATGCGGGCGAATTCAACATTGCACAAGCGAAGCGATCCGCGAATACCGGTGTCATTGGTGCAGACAATCGGGGTCCAGTCCGTTTTCGGACAAAGGTAACTATCCGCGATAGTGATACTCGATGATTGCAGCGCAATCCTGGAAAGCTCAAGGTGCAGGCCATAGAAGCCACCTACCGCTTGGCGTACCCGAATATTGCCGCCGATCACGCAGTTGACGTTAAAGCCCAGGCTGTTCTGCACCGACAGGCCGTTCGTGTTGCCGTCAGCACCAAGTCCTGTGCTGCTTCCATTACGCGGGAAATGCAAGTCGCCGATGTTGGCGCTATCACCCAACCCCTGCAGGTCAACTTGATACTCAGAGCTGATCACTGGTTCGGAATGGATTCCTCGGATTCGCGAGTTGTCCGAATAGGCCCCGCTACCAAGCGATTTGACCATGCTGGTCATGTAGCTACCACGTAGGTTCTCGATAATCATCGAGCCGCTGTACAGCACGGCACGGCGACTAGCGGTCTGGCTATTGTTTTGGAACCAGAAACCACTGATACCGCCGGAGAGGTTGTTTGGAAATGCTACGGTTGGTATGGAGCCATTGTTGTTCAGCAAGAAGCAGTAGCCGCCGGTAAAGCTTCCCGTCGATAGCGGGATGATTATGCTGCGTCGACCTCGCCCCCTCAGCAGAACACCTGCAGGGATCGTCACTGAGGCTCCAAGCCCAAACGATCCGTAGGCCTCTACAACATCGATCCCATGTGTATCCGCGTAATCCACCGCGGCCTGGAATGCCGGAGCCCAGTCCCATGTCGCTGGATCGGCAGTCGGTTTGCTCATGACAAGACCAGCAAACTCCCAAACACTTACTGCTTGCGCATCCAGGGCCTGATGGACATTGGCGATCGCGCTGGAAAGCGAATGGCGAGACCAACCAACCTTGTTTGCGCCATCATCCTCGGCCAACTCTTGGCGCAATGCCGCATCGCCGACCGACACAAAGTTTGCTTCGTCGACCTCCCAATCATTCACCGTGGTGTAAGGCAGCGTCAGTGCAGCGCCGGCGCGCCAGAATTCGCCGTCCTTGCTGAAAATCTGGTTCACCTGGGTGATGGTCAGCGGGCCATCGGTGTCGTAATCGCCAATGAACTGATATCCAGATGCGAGCAGGAAGGCGTTGAAGTCCGACTCGCGCTGCGCCTGGGCGGCATCGAAATCAGCCTGATGCTCGGCTTGCTCATCATCGAAAGCACTCTGGCGGTCATCCTGAGCCTGCTGGAAAGCTACCTCCATGCCATTCCAGGTCAGGCGCTGCACGCCGAATCTGTCGCGCCATTGGGTGATCGTCTGGTCATTCACCCACCGGTCAAGGATCGCGGCGTTGTCCACCAAATCACGTGGATCGACTGAGCCCCAGGTGCCAATCGGGTTGCCGGTATTGAAAGGCGTGTAAGCCATGCGTGTGCTCCAGAATGCAAAAAACCGCCAGGTGGCGGGTTCGGGGAGGTTGTTCGGTTGTTATGGGGCGGTCGCGTCGTCGTATTGGTAGATACGCGAGTCGTAGTTCACAGCGGATACCGAGGCGCCGACATTGCTGTCGGGCTCGATTGAGGTGATCAGAACCGGATAAGCCCAACGGAAGAAGGAGCCGAACAGCAGGTGCGGTGGCTCGATATCCCACGAGACATCCGGGGTGAAGTCCAGGGATGGGATGGTGAGCGTGTAGTCGTCCAGCCGTGTCGCAACGTAAGGACCAGAAACAGTCCCATCAGGCCGGCGCACCGCCACGACGTGCGGGGCAGTGGATGACCAGTCCAGCGGCTCGCTGGATTCCAACTGAACCACCCCGCCGGACAAAATCTGATACGACAGCAGTAGCGCGCTCTGCGCATACCCAGGCACGTCATCTGCCACTACGCAGTAGCTGAGATAGTCGCTGTTGAGCGCATCCAGTTCCGTCGACCAGGTGTAATCCCAGCGGCGGTATAGCTGCACCATCCGGCGCCGCATGCCAATTCGATACGCGCGGTCTCGGTCGATGACGCCCGGCGCCTTGATCTTCTCGACTTTCCTTCCGACATCGCCGGCGATGCGGCATTCGACTGTTGCCGTTTCCCCGGTGTCGCGGTCGGTGTACTCAACATCCACACCGTCATAATCGTCAGGCCCCGGAGCAGTGAAGCTCCGTACCAGCGCCTCGGTCATGTTCTGCGGCGTGTACATGTGATCGAACGACGACCGCGGCTGGTCGCGCACGGGGGAAATCTTGCCGCGCTTAATCGTCAGTTCGGCGAATCCGGCATCCAGCGCATCCTCGATGTTGCTCTTCACAGTCCCGGCATCGGTGATCGCGATGTCGTAGGTGTCTCCCCTGGACTTCCAGATGGCATCCAAGGCATCGAGCTGGGCCAGGTCAAGGTCCGCATCGGTGTACCCGATGGACTTCGCGACATAGGCCACCCAGGGCACGATGTCGCGAGTGGGTTGCGGGCTTGTCCACGCCCCACCGCTCCGCGTCGGCAAGATGCGCACTGGCCTCATCGATATCTTGTTGTCCGTCATCGAGGAGATGCGGTCAGAGGATCGCACCTTGACCGCGATGGTAGTGACACCTGCGTAGCTGGTAGGCGCCTGGAGCTTCGCCCGCAGCCCATACCACTGCGCGGTATCGCGGTACTCGCTCGTCGAATAACCACCTTGGTTGACGAACACCTTGCGGATTCTCACCTCAGGCCGCATGGCATAGGGCAGCGCAATCTGGTCGGTAAACCCCTGCTGATCGAGTGAGTTCCCGGCATGGCTGAAGCTGACCACGGTCCAGGCGCCGCCGACAGCCATGTCTCGCCACTCCACGTCGTAGAAGACGCTGATCTGGTAGAACTGCCCTTCCCGCCCGACGCCGCAGAGGCCTTCCGGCATAAACACGTCGACCTCAATGAGAGAAGTCTTCTCGTATTCCGGGCAGGCTGGGAACGGCCCGCGGTAACCGCCCTCGGAACCGCTTAGGTCCAGGCTGATGACCGCCGACGAACTGGTCATGGCATCGAAGCCAGGCCAGCCGGTATCGGTGGAACCGCTGGAGTCCAGGCGCTCGACGGTGATGACCTGCAGGTCTTCGCTGATCGTCACGATGCGATAGAGCAGCCCCTTCGGCCCGATGGTGGCCAAGCCAGTACCCAGCGCCAGCTGGTCGGCCGGATCGCCCCACTCGTAATCCAGCGTCATCCCGGTGGAGACATCGAAATCCTCCACCGTGTAGAAGCCGCCGTTGACACCCACTACCTCGATCTCATCACCCGGTTCGGCATTGAGCATGCCGAGCGGGCCGGTGATCACGTCGCGCGGCGTCCCATCGGTGACCGTGTAGCTGTAGGGTGCGATCACCCGGATTACCTGACCCTCCTCCCAGTCCTCGGGGAAGGAGCCCTGTCCGGTCGGGATGGTGATCGTGAAGCCATTGAACTGGTACGCGCTCGCGGTGGGCGATTGCGTTACGTCGGTGGCCACCGTCAGTTCCAGGCCGGCCGTGCCGGTCGAGGTAGCCCCCACTTCCGTTGCGGTGTGCCACCACTCGGCCCCGGTCTCGGCAGACAGGTCCTCACCTGGACCGTAGATGGTGTACCGCGCATCGGCGCCCAGGGCGAGCAGCGCGGTATCTCCAATCAGCACCGAGCTGGCCGGAATCTGATACTCCCCCTTTCCAACACACAGCAGCACCTCCATCCACTGCTCACGGGGGCCGGCGAAGTACTTCCGGGGCGGAACGAGATAGTCCGGGTAACGCTTCGGATTCCCGGCCAGCTCGGGGATCACATCGCCCAGCTTGACCTTGTTCGCATCTGCGTTCGAATCGGTCAGCGACTCGCCGGAACCCGGAACCGAAGAAACACCCGGTATCTTCGGCATGAACGACCGGAACACCGACTGCGCACCCTTGAACAGTGCAACGGTGATGGTGAACGGATCGGTGCCCCGGGGCTCGATGTAGATGCGGACGACATCCTGCGGTTGCAGCAGCGTGTACGCCCACTCTTCCGCGGGGACCACGCGCTCTTCCGCGTTGATCTGGCGTTCGGTCAGGTCGGACCGGCAGGCAAACTCCGCAGGGATCAGGCCGATGCTGATCGGATGCACCTCACGGTCGCCGAAGCTCGGCACGTTGGCCACCAGCCAGTCGCGGATGGTCACCGGCCGGATGATCGGGTGCCGCTCCAGCGGCTCGCCTTCAAGGCGCGATGGATAGATCTCGATCACGGTAGTAGATCACTCGCAGGTAGCGCGCCTCGAAGTCTTCAAGGAGCGGGAGGGATGGTGTGGAACGAGGGTTGATCTCCAGCACGCGCAGGCGGCCTTCCTTCTCCACCACCAGGCCGACATGGATGCAGACCGCCCCGCGCATGGCCGCAGCGATCACTCCAGGACCGGGACGGCACTCGACCAGGGCGCGGTCCACCTCGGCGCGGTAGGCGCGCTGCATGTCGACCGGTGTATGGCGGGTGACTGCGCCGAAGTCGCTCAGCCGCGGCAGCCCGAACAGTTCGCACCGCGCGAGAATCACCAGCCCCCAGCAGTCCACGCACGGCCATTCGCGACCACCTTCGACGTAGGTGGCCGTCAGGTATCTGTCGAACATGGATCAGCCGATGTACTTGAGGCCAGGCGCGAAAGTCGTGGTGTACACGTCCCGCGGCCATGCAGTGTTGATCAGGTCGTAGTACCCCGCCGTCACCTCAAGGGTGGCCGCCGAGCATTTGCCGCTTTTGACGACCATCCGGTACGGCGGCTCGGCCGGCGCACTGCGGTCGGTGTCCAGGAAGATGCGCAGCGTCAGGAAGACCTTCGCGCCAGCATCCAGGGCAGCATCGATTCGCTGCTGGGCTTCCCCGGTCACATTGTCGATGGCGAAGCCCACTTCCTGTGCGCCGGAGTTGTCCCGCTTCGGGATCGCCACGTCGATGCCGGCCGCCTGGAAGGTCACCGTCCTGGCGTCCTCGGTGGTGAACACCTGGTCCTCAAACCCCTGGCACAGGAACAACGAATCCGCCCAGGCATCACAGGACAATTCCAGGGTGGCAATCGCTACCTCTGGACCACCGGAAGCATACACACGCTCAAGGATCGTCATGCTTCAGGCCACTCCCTGTTAACGGCAAGGTCTACCAGGTTCATGTGGGCAACGAACTGGGGCGCATAGATGGCCCAGCCACCGGTCAGTACAGGTCGCTCGCGAAGTTCAAGATTGGCGCTGTATTGCCAATGGCTGCGTCCGAACAGCACAGGTCCTGAGTAGATATCCGTGAACCGCGCGACGTATGCCTTTTTGCCCATCGGCGTCTTGAGCGGACACTCAAACCATTGCGATCCGTCGAGCAGCACTTCCTTGAACCATGCCTCGAACAGAACGGCCTGGGTGTCGCTGAGCAGCCAGGTGAAGCTGCCAACCGTTGGGGTACTGGTGAATCTGCGGCGCTGGCGTGCTCGACCGCTCTGCAGCTCAGAGCGCAGCAATGGGCTCACCGGAGTGAACCCATACCCAGAGCGCTGGGGGAAAGGCAGGTCTTCGGGATACTCGATCATATGCCTCTCCGTTTCAGTCCAAATGCCTGGCTTATCGCTTTCGCCGTCTTCCCATCTGATAGTAGATTCGCCACCCAAGCATCAATCTGAACTTCTCCATCTGGGCCCACGCTTTTCGTTACCTGCCCGGCCCGAGAAGCATCCTCGTGCAGATTGACCGAAACATTTACAGCGGGAGAGCTTCCTCCTGAAGCGTCTTTATTGCTCACCACCTCTCCGCGGGAGTTGGGCAGCATGTACTGCCTGCCGTTGGCAGCATTGAATACCTCGGGCGCGCCGTTCTCGTTGATCCGGTACATCCCGCCGGGAGCGACCGAGCCGCCATATTGCCGGCCACCGAGCAGTCCAAGCATCGCGGGGACGGCAGCAGCCATAGCAGCAAGACCTGCCGTGGCGGCGCCGCCAAACGAGGCCACAGAGGCCGCAGCTGCTGCTGGGGCATATGCTCCAGCCAACGCCCCGGCCTGAGCAACGCCCTGGGCAGTTGCGGTCGCCTGCATGCTCTGCCCCATGATGAAGTTCTTGGCCTGCTCGATGCCTACCTTAACCAGCGCACCAACTACCTGGTTGAGCATTGATCCTGCCAGTTGCTGCATGGCTTCCTTGCCGTTGTTGGCGCCCGTGATCAGCCCAACCATGGCGTTAGTTCCGGCCTGCTGGATGTCATCCAGGGTGGCCATGATCAACTCGTTGCCGGCCGACTGACGACGGAATCGCTCTTCTTCCAACTGCTTCAGCCGGTCATCGTGATCTTGCTCTGCCTGAGTGCGAAGTTCCTGATAGCGCTCCTCCTCAAGAAGCTTGGCATCGTTCAGCTTTTTCAGGTTCTCCAGCTCTGTTTGATAGGCCTGGTTCTCGCCGGCGATGGGATCCACTTGGCCCAGGAGCTGCTTATTCGCTTTCGCCTGCTCGGCCTGATATAGCGCTGCGGCAAGAGCCTTCACCTGGGCGATCTGCTCAGGCGTGGCGTATTCGTTGAGCTTCATTACCGCCTGAGCTTCGGCGAGGTCTTGCGCCTTCAGTCCAGCCTGGGCAAGCGCTTGCGACAGCTCTCCGATAGCCTTTTCGTTCTCCAGGGTTCCTTGGCGAATCTCATTGGCTCGCTTCTTCGCTTCAGCAGCCGCTTTCTTCGCTGCAGACTCGTCCGGAGGCGTGGGATTCGTCAGTGTTGGCGTCTCGGTCGACTTACCGCCGCTGGCTGGCTGTCCATTGATTACCTTCTGCAGTTCCTGCTGCCGCTGCATGTAGGTGCGGATTTTTTGGCTATTCGCCTCATAGGCTGCTTGCTGCTCAATCAGCACCTTATTCAGCCGTTGATAACGATCAGAGCCAGGATCAACGGTCTTCATGAGATTGCCCATCAACTCGACAGACCGACGCGCATTCTCAGCGTCCTCGGTCAGTGTCGTCAGGGCTTCGTCGATCTTCAGGTTCTGCAATGCAGCCTGAGACTTCGTCAGGTCTTTCACTGCCTTGTCCAGGCCATCAATCTCAGTGCTGGCGGTCTTGGCGTTCATGCCGAATGTAACTAGGGCGGTCGCCGCCAGGAGAATCAGGCCAGCAGGGCCGCCGAGGAACGCCAGGGTGCTGCGCAATCCAGCCATGGCAACCCCGGCGACACTCGCCGCACCAGCTACGGCACGCTGAGCCACAGTCAGAGCGGCAGTAGCGGCTGTCGCTTGCGTCTCGGCAACGGCGAGCCTCTGCGCAGCAGCGGCATGGGTGCTGAGCCCTACAGACGCCTCTGCGGCGGCACGGGCCTGAATCAACTCTTCCGCGGCCAGGACAGTAGCGGCCTGCGCGGCGGCCAGATCAGCTTTCGCCTTGGCTGCAGCTCCAATGGTTGAGGCATATAGGGCTGCGGCCGAATCTTTCAGCCCCATAATCAGGCGCCCAGCAACTATCGACGCAAGGGCGGCTCCAGCAACAGCGGCAGCTTGCAAGAAGGACTCCATCTTCTGGGCATCCAGGCCGAAATTCAGCACAGCATCAGCCGCAGCGATGATTCCATTCGTGAGCGTGTCCAGTGCGCCAGTCTGGTCCTCAATGGAGACGAGCACCTGAGTCAGTGCCGTTTTCGTGCGAACACCAGCATCTACCAGGTTGTTGGTCATGCCGGCAGCGGCCTTGGCGTTCTCGTCCAATGCCTTGCGCAGACCTTCAGATAGATCGGTAGCAGTCAGCTTACCTGCCGCACCCAGAGCGCGCACCTGAGCGGCAGACTTGCCGGACGCGGCAGCGATCTGGTTGATCACTGTCGGAACCGCAGAGCTAATGGTTTCCCACTGGTCAGCAGCGACCTTGCCAGTATTGATCGACTTGCTGAAGGCATCGATGGCGGCGCCGGCACGATCAGCGCTGGTGGCATTGGTCACGAAGGCATAGGACAGAGAGTCCTGCACATCCATCGCCTGGGCGGTTGTATAGCCGAGACTGCGAAGGCTATCGGCAGTGCGAATGTAGAGCTCCTGTGCCTCCTGCAGCGAACGATAGGTGCCATTGGCAGTTTGCAGCAGCCTCGCCTGAACCGTGTTGAACTCCTGCGTAGACGACGTGGCCAGTCGAACCCGGTCGGCCATTTCCTGGTACTTCTGCACCATGGCGGCCATATCCCGCAGAGCGCTTGCGGCAATGACCGCTCCAATGGCTTTTGCAAGCTTACTCAGTCCGGTATTCAGGTTGTCGGCAGACTTATCCGCTTTATCCATCTCAGAGGACATTTTCTCCATAGATTTGGAGACGTCCTTTTCTGCATTAAGAAGCGCTTCTGTTTTGGCCTCCACGGTGTAATAGATACTGCCGACTTTCTCGGACATTCTACCGCCCTCTGCCAAATAAAAAGCCCCGCTCTATGGCAGGGCTTTGAATCGAAAATGATTATCTACAAAACTTATTCCACAACTTTGAGAATTCTGCCTTTGATATTCCACTATCCCTTTCAAGCACTACCAACTCGGCTGATCCAGCAATAAATCTCTGATACCCGCCATACCCGCCATATGAGTTCTTTGAATTTACCTCACCGCAAAACCCGGATTGATTCTGAAACTCAGCACTTCCTGGATCTTTCAATACCCCAGATACAAACTCTCTGGCCATCCTTTGCATTCTTATTTCTTTCATTGCTGCATCACTGGCGGCATTCCTTTCCGGATTCTGCTCACCACACCCGACCAAAGTGACAGCCAGAGCAGCTAAAAACAAAAAATCCCTCATTGTTTATCCTCCCCAAAAGACCCAGAGGATAACAAAGTGGCAACACAAAAACACAGCGATACGCTGCTCTCTGGCTGCTTGGCATCCCTCAGGCCATTAACCGAAAATCCATCGACCATCAACGGCAAGGAAGATCGTCATGACCAAGAAGTCCCCAAAGCAAACCATCTCCTTCGGGCCGGTCCATGCAATGCGAATGGCTCGCCTCGACCAAGATGAAGCACTTGCCAGACGGTTCGGAACTCGATTCAAGATGATGCAGGTGTCGGCCTTGAAGCCTGACACTAGAGCTTCGCATGCCGAGCGCCATGGGAAGCTATTCACTCCTGACGAGATTCGCGCGTGGTACGAACTGGATGGTAACGCCGAGGAATGCCGCTGCGCCTTCGTCAAGGTTCTACTTGATCCTTATGGTCGCCCTCTTACGCCATCCATAATCGACCGAGCGCGCCAAGCCTTCGAGAAGATGAAAGCCAAGGGAAAAGGTGAGTGGACGAAGGTTCTGTAGATCAAAGAGATCAAAGCCTGGCTTTGCGCTTGGCCTCTACCTTCTCGAACCAATCCATCGTTGCTTCGTGCTCTTCCTTGCTGGGGGCCCTGGCCCCCGGGGAACTGCTTTCCAACCTCGGGAACTTCGCCCTTAGGGCCCCGACTAGGCTGGTCATGGTCATCCCCCAGGCATCTCGTTCGCCAATCCCCAGGTGAGCCATGGCCAAGGCCACATGATCCCTAGCCACGAACTCTCGGATGTACTCTGGATCTTCGTCCGCTTTGCGCGGTAGAGGCTCCTGAGCTCCGGTTATTCCATGGCGCAGCAGGCATCGAGCAAGAGGCAGTACATGCTCACGCGGAGCAATTCCAGGCTGATATTGCAGATCGTCGTCATATCCGCCAAACACCTCGGACAGGTCTTCCTCGCTGCAGGCATTGATAACCGACAGGGCGTCCGCAAACTGGTCAAGGGCCGCTTTTCCTTGCAGCCCATCGCACATCACCGTGGCATACACCTCTACGATCTGCGCCGGCTCGCCGATCTGCGTCATGGCGTAGAGAGATGGCCGAAGGACGTGCACGCTATCTCCAGCATGCACGCCTATTTCGCCGGTCTCGGTGAGGATCACGCCTCAGTCACAGTAACCGGAACGGTCACGCTCACCGAAGGCCGTGCGGCGCTGGTGATCTTGACGTTGGTGGTGCCTGCTGCGACGCCAGTTACCAGGCCAGTGGAATTGACGGTGGCAACCGCGGTATTCGCCGACTCGTAGACCAGGCCGGCCGAGGCGCCTACCGGGCTCACTGCAGCGGTGAGCTGCTGGGTAGCACCCTCTTCGACGCTGACGGAAGTAGGCGATACGGTGATGCCTTGTACCAGCGGCACCACGGTGATGGCTGCGGTGTCGGTGATGCCAGGCGCTACGCTGGAGGCGGCAGTGATGGTCGCAGATCCGGCAGAAAGCGCAGTGACCTCGCCGGAGACCTGGTTGACTGCGGCCACGGTAGGCGCACTGGAGGTCCAGCGCAGGCCCTGCGGGGCGCCGACCGGAAGCACCACGCCTTCGAAGTTGAAGCCCTCACCGACGGTCAGCGTCATGGTTTCCGGCACTACCTGGATGCTGGCGGGATCAGGAGCATCAGCATCCGGAGTGTCCTCGACGATCAGGCCGAAGTCCGAGGCAGTAGCAGAGGCCTCGAAACTGTAGGTGGTCACGTCATCGTAGGGCGCCGAGCGGCTGAGGGTGCTGATCAGGCAGTAGGCGGTGAAGGTCAGGTCCGGGAAGGTCATGCGCAGCCACACGGCAGGCTGGCCGCCGGTAGCCACCGGATTGACCACATGCTTGGTCAGATCGATCAGGTTCTGAGAACCTGCGCCGGAGGCTTTCACCGTGCCGTCGCCGGAAATGGTCATCGACTGGAAGGTAGCCAGATTCTCGCGCAGCGAGCCGATGGAATCGGCATCAGTGGCATCCGCGGTGTCCCAGGAGATTTCGAACTCCTTGGTGCGCAGAGAGCCGAAGCGCAGCCAGTCGATTTCTGCTGGAAGCTCATCGCCGCAGCCGATCACGTACTCCAGGACGACATCCTTCCCGGGGAATTTCAGTTTCTTGCAAGCCATCTTTAGGCTCCTTTTCAGAAGAGAACTTCAAGGTCCAGGCTGTACCAGGCCCGGTTCTCGGTGGTGTAGCCGGGACCTACCGGCTCTCCGATCGCGCGCACGGAAGCGGCGCCACAGGGCACGGCATCGCCCATGGCGGCCTGCACCAGTGATTCGATGTTCTGGTTGATGGTGGAGACATGCTGGCGGCCATTGCGAGGGCCCAGCAGGATTACGCGGTAGCGTTGCCGTCGGTCATCGACGCTCACTGGCGGACCACCGTTCTGCACTACGGCAGCGATCCAGGTATCGACCAAGCTCGGACCATCTACCCATTGGCCGGTGCTTATCTCGTAGGTATCGCCGAGCACAGCGGTCAGCCAGTCGACGAAGGCCTCATACACGGTAGTAGCTCCTCAGGATCGATGGCACTGCTGACTCGATCTGCTCGAAGCCCTTGCTGAGGAATTCCGGCTCGGCGTTCGGGTCCCAGAAGTTTCCTCGGCTTGGATCGGCTGGATCGCGTGGCACGCCTTTGCCAACAGTGGTTCCGGGCGCGTCATGCACTGCACCGGCATAGGCCGCCGTGTAGCCGACATTTCCCATGACCTTGCCGTGGTCGACGCTGATCTGCGGCGCGTACTGGCTATTGATCAGGCTGCTGGTATCGATTGGCGTCATGGTCTGCGCCATCGCAGCGCCCTGACTGAGGATCGCGTAGACAGCGCCTTCGCTGACCTTCTGGCTGATGCGATCGACAGTGACCTTGAAGCCACGGCGAACGCGCTCGATTCCCTTGGCTGGCATGGCTCACCTCACAGGTTGATCTGTAGGACCTCTCGGCCCGTCTGGTCGCGGAAAACCGCAACCGAATTCACGCCGCGCACCGGGCGGCCGGACTGGTCGGCAACACTGAACTGACCACCGGGCCTGCAGGTCACCACCAGGTCGATGCCCGCGTCGCCGGGAATTCTGTCCGGATCCTCCAGCAGCGCGGACAACCCACGAATCAGCGGACTGCGCGGGTCCTCGTCATGCTCGTCAACCAAGCGATCGAGCGCGGCCTTGATCAATTCTTTCGGGGTCATTCAGGTCACCAGCAGGAAGTCCGGCTGCTCGCCGAAGAAGGACATGTCCCAGTTCGTGACCGACCGGATTTCTTCCCAGCCGTTCGAGCCGTCGAACTGAATGAGATCAAGGTATTTCGGGCGCGCATCCTCGGTGTAGATCATGTGGCGACTAACGAACTCTGAGCCCTGAGCGCCGCTCTGTCCGCCGGCGTCACGCACCGTCTCGCTCTTCGCTTCCCAGGTGCAAGCGATCTCGTACTCATCGCCGTAGATCGTCGTCTGAGTCTTCAGGTCGATCTTCACGAAGGGCCGCACGGTGGCCACGTTGGTGTAGGACCAATTTGCCGTAGCTGACATTTCAGTCCTCGCACATGCAGCCAGCCGAAGCGATCCATAGTCCACCATGGGCTGTCTGGGTCGGATCGGCGGGGATCAATTCAGAGGCACAGCCGTACTTGTCCAGGCCTCGCAGCAGATTCAGCGTTCCCTTCCAGCGGTCCGCGAAGCCCTGATACCGGAACGAACGGGAAGCGCCAGACGGCGCGGTCTGGCTGGAGATGTACTTATCGCCTTGGGCAAGCGCGAGCAGGCCGACCAGGTAGAGCTGGATCAGCGTCGCGGTCGCGGCGTCGTAATGCTCGGCCAAGCAGTCATTGATGCTGTTGGCCTGGCCGACCAATAGGTCAACCAAGAAGTCCGGCAGCGTAATGCCGACGGAGGCCAAGTACTCCTTGGCCTGGTCAGTCGTGAGCATGTCGGGCTCCAGAAAGAGAAAGGCCCCTTTGCAGGGGCCAGAAACGACGAAGCCGCCCGAAGGCGGCCTCTCGTCAGGTGCCGATCACTCGGCGGGGAACAGCTTCGCCAGTTCGCCTTCCGGCAGCAGCGCGGCGAGATCATCTTCGCCTTTGCGGCCGTCGAACTCGATCTTCAGCTCCTTCAGGCGCGCCTTGATGAGTTCGCGGCGCTCGTTGGCGTCGGCCGTGATCGCCGGAGTCAGCTGGCCGGCCGGCTTGGTAGACTCGGAAGTCAACGTGGCCGCTTCGGCCTTGGCGGTATCGATGATCTCTACGGCCTTGGCCTGGGCTTCGCGAACGATGCCGTCAGCCTGTTCCCAGGCCTTCAGCAGCACCTGCTCGGCGTCATCCGCGGAGGTGGCGTCCACCTCGCGTTCCGCGACAGGACGGACGTTGGCCGCGATGGCAGGATGAACCGAATCCAGGTCGATGACCTGGCCAGCGATGACGCCATTCCAGGGGATGGTCACTTCGTATTTGGGCATGGTCGCCTCCTTAGGAGATCACGGCGCCGTAGATCACGCCGGCCAGACCTTCCGCATCCTTCTTCACCTGCAGGCCGAAGGCGCCCAGGATTTGGAAGTTGTAGTTGGTGTTCGGCAGCGGGCGCGGCAGCGGAGTTACGCCGGTGGTCATGCCGACCAGTGGGCTGACAACGCTGCGCTGGCGGACGTAGCCGAGGAACTCGTTGCCGGAGAAGGCATAGGTCGGCTTGATCTCGCGCACCGGCATGAACGGGGCTACGACGGACAGAACGGTGCCGATGACCTGGCCGTTCACCACGTAGGCCTTGTTCAGGTTCGCCCAGATCTCGTAGGACACCCAGAGGACGTCGTACGCGGCGACCTTGTTGGTGCGCGCGGCCTGGCCGAAGGCGCCGGTGCCGAAGAACGCGATGATTGCGTCGGCGCCGGCGGCGGTCAGGTCGATGTTGGCACCGCCCGAGCCGCTGCCCAGGTTGAGCTTGATGGTGTTGCGGTGATTGCGCAGGCCCTGTCCCGGGTAGCTCGCCACCTGGATGTTGCCGTCGCCGTCCAGCATGTAGCTGACCAGGCGCTTGTTGTACTTGCGAAACTTCGCTTCTTGCGAGTCGAGCACCAGGTCGATGCCGACGGTATTCAGCCCTGCGGCGTGGCGCCAGTTGACGCCATAGCCGGCGGAGAACACCGGGATCGGATCACCGTCGCTGTCGTACTCGGTGTGGTCGAAGGAGTACGGAGCCTGACCATCCAGGCTCACCGACACGTCATCGGCGATGTCGCCAACGATGTTGTACAACTTGGCGGTCTTGCCAACTGGCAGAACGGTCTGAACGGTCATCAGATCGTTCACGATCTCCATGCCCACCTCCTGGTTGCGCATCTGCACGATCTGCGCATCGATTTCCTGCCAGAAGTCGCGACCGAGGCCGGCCAGGGCGTTGCAGGCCAGTTGTTCGGGGGTCATGGTGGCCTGATAGGCGCGGACCATCTGCCCCTGGAAGGCGTTGAACTGGTCGCGGTTGGCCCACAGCTCGTTCCAGTGGCCGAGCATACGGGGATTCGCGAGATTCTCACGAGTGAAGTACATGGCGTTCTCCTTAGCCGGCCACAGTCACGCTATCGGCGCGGATGCGGATGCGAATGAAGTCGACGGCAGTGGTGGTGACGTCGTCCTGGATGTAGCCGATGACCTTGTAGGTACCGGCGGTGCCAGGCACCGGGATGGCCAGGCCGGAGGCGCTGACGGTGACGGCCTGATCCTTGGTGTAGGCGCCGGCCGCCATGCGCACGGCGAACTCGCGCCCCTCCTCCAGGTAGTTGCCGATGGCGGAATGGCCCGAGGGGATCTGGTCAGTGATCGACAGGCCCTCATGATGCGCGGCATCCAGCACGTACATCCGGCCGACGACAGCAGAGGCCTGGGCGAACAGGTCGGAACCGTTGATGGTCGCGAAGGTGCCCGGGTAAAGGGCGGCGGCGGTCTTGCGGGTTTCGGTCTTGAACAGCGACTTGCCGTCGATGTTCACGCGGCGGTAGCGGGCCATTATTGGGCACCTCCGTAGGTTTTCGGGTCAGGCGCGCCGGTCACCGGCTGATCGCTGGCGTTGCCGTTGAGGATGCCCGCGGCACTGTCACACTGCTTGAACATTTCCTTCAGGGCATCGCCCTGCAGGCTGTTCGCGACGACCTCGCCGTACTTGGCCTTGACGGCTTCGCGCATCTTGTCGTCTTCGGCCTTCTGGTTGGCGGTAAGACTGTCGGTCAGCGCCTTCTGGTTGGCCTGCAGACTGTCCACCTTGTCGGCCAGGGGCTTGATGATGGTGTCCGCCAGTTCCTTGATGGCGCTGGCGGTGTTGGCGCCGATGTCCTTGACGAGCTCGGCTTTTTCTTCGGTAG
The DNA here is from genome assembly GCF_022760135.1 of Pseudomonas sp. M1. Classification (NCBI taxonomy): domain Bacteria; kingdom Pseudomonadati; phylum Pseudomonadota; class Gammaproteobacteria; order Pseudomonadales; family Pseudomonadaceae; genus Pseudomonas; species Pseudomonas sp. M1. The sequence continues at coordinate 1,669,787 of NZ_CP094343.1, read as the reverse complement.
TGAGAGGCATGTCGCCCTCCTTCTCAGGTTGATCAGGCCGAGCCTGATTGTTGAACAGCAGTTTCAGGATTTGATTGACAGTAGGGAGTTTCGAAACCCAGGACTCGCGGCGCTCTACCGGCGATCCGGTGTCGTCGAAGGCGATCCGGCCACCGTCGATGCGGTAGCCGAAGACCTCGGCATCGCCTCCGTTGCGCACGATGACGACCTGGCTATCGGTGAAATCGGCGATCCAGACATAGTCGTTGTCGCCCTGAACGAATCGGTCACGTGCGGCCTGCTCCAGGCGACGCTGCTTGTCGCCGAAGCTTTCGCCCTCCAGGGCACCAGAGTTGGCTTTAAGCGCCACGGCCTGGTCGGCATTCACCATCAGCCCAACGCCCTGCTCTGGGGTAGCGGCGCCAGGTTCATCCAGTAGGATCGCGTCGTGATCGACCGAGTGAATGCGTGCTACCCACTGGTATTCGGCGTTGGTGGCCGGCTCGCGGTCGAGGAACACCGCGATGCTGGTGTGAATGGGATCCGCAGTCTCGCCCTTCTCCAGCGCCTCGATGCGCTCCAGCAGGCGTCGGCCGTTCTCGCTGTTCTTGGCGAACTCGACATCGAGCCACTTCTCGACAGCGATACGGCTACCCACCTTTTTCACATTGCGGTTGAAGGCACCGACGTGGTTGGTGTGGATTCCCTCTGGAGAGAACGCTGAGACGAACTTGCCGTTGACGGTCGGGTGCCCGAGCGGCGCCAGCGTCCCCTCCAGAGCCTTGTAGTGCGCATCGATCTCGCTGGCCGGGTACAGACCGCCATTCATCACGACATTGGCCGGCAGCGTGTAGCTGGGGATGACAATGTGCTCGCGGCCGTTGTGCTGCTCGCGGCGGATACTCGCGCTGTTGACCTTAGCGGTGATGTTGACCTGCATGGGCATGGCTTAATCCTCTTTCGCCCAGGGGCCGCGCCCCTTGGCTTCCATGACTTGCTTGTTACGTTTGGCGCGCTCGACTATCGCCGGCACCAGCGGATTGCCGTTGTCGTCGACAATCACCGAGACCGTGGAGCACTTGCAGTTGATGGAGTTGGCGTCCTCGGCCCACCAATCGCGCTGCTCTTCGGTGGTGTGCAGTGTTGCGTGGCGAGCAGCGTGAGTGCGCCGCGTGGTCGGACTCAGAGCGGAGATGTGCATCTCCATGGTTCGAATGCCGTAGCGCTCTTGGGCGTCATCGGTTTCATCCATGCGGGCCCGGCGCAGCGCTGTGGGGATCTCCGTCCGCGCGATCCGGCGTGCGCGAACATCATCGAGGCTGGTTACCGATGAGCCGATGTCTTTGGCGATCTCTCGCGGATTCTTGCCGCGTGCAATGCCTTCGGCCAGCACCCGATTGAGCGTGCTCTTGGTGGTCCCGGACAGCCCCTTCATCTCCTCGAACTCGCGAGCACGCACCAGGGCGATCCGGCGCCGATATGGCTCGGACATCAGGATGTCTCGCAGCGACTGCTGGCCGGCGTGATAGACGGGCGACTGCTGACCGAGGTTGGCGAACTGCTGCGCGGTGCCACGCTGGTAGGCGATACTGACGTACGACTCGAAGAACCAGAGCTTGTCCTCACCGCCCTCAAGCAGGATCGAATCGACCATGCTGTCTAGGCCGGAGAACATGGCGTTCAGCAGCGTGCTGTCCAGGTTAAACACGTATCGCCGGTTGACGACTGGCTCGCTGGGGATGCGGCCCAGAGCGAGCAGGTAGCCGTCTCTGATCTTCCTGAAGCGTTTCGAGAAATCGCGGAAGGCGCCCCGCTCCAATCTATCGGCGCCGGTAGGATCACGCGGATTCGCCGGCAGGATCGCTGCTCGTGGCATCGTCTTCCTCCGGGTCTTCGTCTGGTAGCGGATCCGGCAATTCCAGCGGATCGAAACCGGCCTGCTCGCGGATTTCCTCGGCAGTGAACACCATTTCACCAGTGGCCATGGCCGTCTGGTTGATCTCGCTCATCACCTTGGCGTCGGCCAGGCGCTCGCCCTGGGTAGCAGTGGTGAGGTCATCCCACATTGCCGTGTATTCGGCCTTAGGCTCGATGATGCCGATGCGGATCAAGTGCGCGATCAGGTCGTTGATCTCGAAGGTGAGGTCGGTGCGACGTGCTTGGCAACGAGCGTTGAAATACTTCTGGTCCTCACTGCTGGCCCGTTCGCCGGTCTGCATGCCGACCAGAATCTTGGTGGGGATATCCAGGGCAGCAGCTGCGGTCTGCAGGTTGACGTCGTAGGTCGGCCCTGGATCGGACACCGCTGAGACCAGTTGGGTGGCCGAGGCTCCTTGCGTGGGAAGCATCACATCGTTGCCACGGTTCAACTGGCGCGCGGCCTCATTGAACCGCTGGTTGAGCTGATCCAGCGACACGCCATACATCGCGGCGATGTTGTTGAGGTCGATTTCCTTGTCGAAGTTGAGCAGCAACTGGCGGGCGGCGTTCTTCAGGAACGACTCACCGGAACCACCTTCCACTTTCTCCAGGCTGATGAAGGCGTTGTAGGCCGGCTCAAGGAAACCGATCGCCTCACTGGTCCAGTCGCCGAGGATGAACACCCGATCCGGGTGAACCCTCATCTGACGCCCAGCGCGCCCATCACGAGTGGCTTCAGTGTACTGCCACATGGTGGGCTCGCCGTAGGCCTCCGAAGTCTCGTTGTCGTCGAAGGTGATCGGCTTCAGTGATCCGGCCCAAGCGGGGATCATCTTCACCAGGGCCTTGCCCTTGGTCACCGGCTGATCCCATTTCTTGCCGTCGCGCACCTGCAGTAGGAGGCCTGAGAACCGACCAACGAGGCGGCGGGTGTCGGCCTCTGCGAAGGCACGCCAGAACTTGCCGCGCCCCATCAACGGCTTCAGCGTGCTCTCCCAGGCCGTTTCGTCCTTCGCCCCATCCTGGTCGTCGCCCTCGATGATCCAGGGATTGGTACGCCAGCAGAGACCGATGATCTTGCCAATGGCGCCGTGCGCCACGCCTCCCCGCCGATAGAGCGCGTAGAAGTCGTGGAAGGTAAGGAACTCGGGGAATCCGTACTCGCACCATGCCTGGGGACGCTTGTTGTCGATGCCCATTCCAGGATTGAGCAGCCCCATGCGGGCGCGGGCGGTCTGGAGGTCGTTCAACGCGTGATTGACCGCCAGTTGCAGGTTGTCCGTCATGGTCATTCCGATTTCAGGATCAGCCCGGGCTTGTCGCTCTCGCGCACCAGCTCAACGGACGACAGGTTTGGATCACGCCATAGCAGGGTGCCTTCGGCGCTGGCGTTCTCGACCGCAATGGTGCGGGCGCAGCTGATGCACTTCGCGCGCACTACCATGGCTCGGTTACCGTCGCGCTCCCTGAGGATGAAGATGGCCATCAGCGGGCTCCGGGTAGCAGCAGGCCGATGGCACCGCGGCGCTTGATCAGCGGGCCAAGTGCGTAGCGGCTGGCGTCCATGAAGTGGTTGTGCTTGTCGATGATGTCGGTCAGCACGTCACCGGTCAGGCGGTCGACCTTGTAGCTGTAGAGCCTGGCCTCCCGCAGGAAGCCTGTGCAGCGCGGGTGAATGACGATCTCGATGTAGCTGCGCAGGTGAGCAATACCGTCCTCGACGCTGCCCTGCCACTTCACCACAGGCTCGATGCGGGGCAGGTTGGCGCGCTTGTGGTCCTTCCCCTTGCTCTTGACGTGGCTGATCGTCTCCGGCCGAGCTGAGTCGGCGCGCACCGCATGCTGCTCGATTCCGGGCAGGCGGTCGATCATGAACTGGGCGATGTCGTCGTTCTCGAGTCCGACCTTGCTGGCCTCGTACTCTACCCATAGTCTGCGGTCGTGCACCCAGAGCTTCACGCCGGCCGTTGGGTCCTGGCTGAAGCCCCAGTCCAAGCCGTAATACGGCCCATCCCAGCCATGGCCCGGGGTGAACTCCGCCACCCGGTACTTGCCGGACAGGATCTGCGCGTCGCTGTTCTCGCGGTACGCACCATCCCAGATCCATGCATAGGTCTGGTCGTCCAGGGTTTCCCGGTCGTTCAGGCGCTCCTGGTCAAGGACGTCGGGGAACCACGGGTTGTCCGTGTAGTTCAGTTCGACGATCTTGGCGCCGGGCGGCATGTTCTTCCGGAACCGGGTGTCGGTCGGGCTACCGTCCTTCTCCGGGTTCCATGTGATCCAGACCTCGGAGTCGTTCTCGCGCACCGTAGGGAGCAGCTTGATCCATGCCGTCTCGCTGACGTTCTCGGCCTCATCCACCCAAGCAATGAGGATACGAGCCTTCGACTTGATGCTGTCGAGGTTGTGGCGCAGGCCGCAGAATGCGTAGGAGATCCTACGGTTCTTCGTGCGGATGTACTTCTCGCCGATATCGAAGTAGGCATCTAGCCAGGGCTCTGACCTGATCGCCTGCTTGATCTCCTCCATCGAGGACTCTTCAAGGGAGTTCATGTACTCCCTGGCGCCGAGGATCACGCCACTGATTCCGGCCTCAGCGAACATGTACGCCCGAACCGCCGTCATCTTGGCGAACGTACGCGTCTTGGCGCTGCCGCGGCCACCATGAGCGCCGCGGTATCGTGCTGGGCCAGAGAAAACCGGGATCAGCTTTGGCGGCAGCTCAATCCTCGCCGTTGTCATGGCCTGGCGCCACAAGCTGGATGGTCGTAGGCATCATCGGAATCGGGCCACCACCTGGGCCGGAGTGCTCAAGCTGGTGCTTGTTCGAGTACATGCCGCCAGACTCTTTCGCTGCCTGCTCGTATAGCTGGGCAGCGAGCGCCATGTTGCGCAAGCCCTCGGCCTTCTCTGCCATGCGCCCCAGCGCCCTCAAGCGGTAGGCTCGGTTCGCAATGGGGATCTCCGCAATCTCTTCACGGAAGCGCTTACGCGTATCGTGGAACATCGTCACCCAGCGTTTGGCGAGCGTCTTGCTGCACCGTTTGGTTGGATCGTGCGTCTCCACCTGTTGACGGGAAACCTCGATCCCAAATTCACGCTTGACTGATTCGGCCACCTGGCTCGGCGTATCGAAACAGGCCAGGGCCTGAACGATGAAGGCCTTCACCTCGTTGTTCAGGATTGCCATATGGTTGGACTCCGTCTACTGCCTGTCTTGCATCAGGCCGACTTGAGCAGACAGGTTCCGCAGGCCCTCGCGATGTTGATCTTCGCCACCTCGGGCGGGTTGTTTGCCGCCTCTACCAGGGCCTTAACCCCTTCACTGGCGCCGTATCTGCGAACCACGCCGACGAACTCTTCGACGTCGTGGCCGCGCAGCTTGAGCTTGGGCAGACCTTCCTCGGTGAACTTGGGTTCGCCGTATTTATCCAGCGCCTGGGCGATGTGGTACAACTCGTGCTCTACCAGGGCGCAGAACTCGGCATCACTGCACTCGGCGCAGTAGTCCGCGGCCAGAGTGATCAGGTAGGTCGGCAAGTAGCCGAACCACTGGAGCATCTGCTGCTCCTGCCTGCCCTTCTGCCATGGTCCACAGCGGAAGGTGACTTCCTCGCACTGGCCGAGCACCAGTCGACCTTGCTTCTCGAACCCCGATGCTGCCCAGAGAAACGCGATTGGTGCGTCCTGCAGATGGGCGTGGTCTTCGTTGTGGATCTCGCCATCCTCACTGACGAAGGTCTCCATAGCCCATGCCAGAACCTCAGGTGCTGGCAGATAGGCGTCAGCCCAATCCTGGCCCTCAGCGAACTGGCCAATGCTGGCGGGAGGCATAGGGCGCATCACTTACCCCTCCGGTCCACCCCATCCCACGACCAGTAATCTCGGAAGATGTGTTTGCGTCGGCACCAGGCGTAGACCACGACACCCAGGTGCAGGACTACTGCCCAGGGACTCACCCAGTAGCCTTTTGCCAGCTCCAGCAGCAAGCCGAATGCTCCGGTGGCCACCAAGTAGAACGACAGGCTCAGGATCGGATGCTCGAACAGGTGGACTGAGCGCAGGAACTCAAGCGCTGCCAGTACCACGAGAATGCAAAGCACGGCGTCCAGGCCCATGAGGATGGAGGTCATCATGGTCAGGCACCCTTGGTAGCGAGAATGCGCTCCGCTGCTGCTTTGATGGCGGGGATGATGTTCATGGCCAATAGGCCAATCAGGAAAGCCACCCCGTTCTTCGAATCGGCATCAGCCGGAAGGCCGAAGTAGTTCACCACCAGTTGGGTAGTGAAGATCGAGGAGAGGAATCCGGTAATCACCGCGGCGCTGGCCTGCTTTCGAGTCAGGCCGCGGAGGAAGGACAGCGACAGGATTGCACCAGCGAACGCGGCGATCGCGACGCTGTACTTGGCGAGCAATGCTCCTGCCGCAGTAGAGGTCGGTTCCATCGGCAGCTCCGCTTTCACGCATGCAAGAACGACAGAGCCCGGCGCATGGCCGGGCTCTGAAGTGACAATTTCTAGGATGGGAAAATCGTATTGCCAGCCGGACAATTTGTCAAACGTTATAACAATGCGATTTCATGCTGCCTCTTTCATCAGTGCGAGGATGCTCGACACTGGTATCAGCGCCTGCTTGTCCAGGTCGTCACAGGCCAGGAAGCAGGTGTCGATGAACCCTTCCCACTCCCTTGTCCATTGTTCACTGGAGAGGGAAATGCCTTTCTCTGCCAGGATCCATGCGCGGAATCCCTCAGGCTTCGGCATTGGGTCAGGCATCGAGCTTTGGCCGCCCTGATGCATGCGGCGGTATCGGTAGAGAACGCCTGCTGCCACAGCGCGGGCGCGCTCCATCTTCTTGGCATACATCTTCTCGACACGACTGTAGGCCAGATCGAATACCAGCGCCTCGGCCGCCTCGCGAACGTCATCGGGATCGCCGATGATCCCTTCCGGCCCGTACATGTGATGTCCGAACAGTTGCAGGTCAGGCGAGAGACTGGCGACCGCCTGCTGCACGTAGCCGGCCAGCACGCCATGCTCGCAGTGGTCCAAGGAGCGGTCGATCTCGGTCTGCTGGATCTGGGTGCCGAGCCTATGGATGGTCGCGAAGTGGTTGGCGTTGCTGTTCCGCTTGCCATAGAACGCCTCGTGCCAGGCTTGACGTGCGCTATTCAGCTTCATTCCCCTTCCCCCTTGATCAGCCCGTACTCTCGAAGGATTGCCCATTGTTGGGCGATGTATTCGGCTAGTGTCATGCCGTCTCCCGCTTCAGTTCACGCACCCAGGCCCGGAACTTGGCCTTCAGTACCTTGATGTCCTCGATGCTCAGCTTCAGGGGCTCATGAGGCCCTTCCAGTTCCAGGACTGCCTCTTCCCCGATCCTCCGCACCAACTCGGGCCGATAGCCCATGATGTTGCCGCTCAGGTGCGAGTTGCAGATGGAACAAGCGCGGTGCACGTTGAGCGGGCTGAAGCGGAGCGACGGCGTGGAACCAACGCTGCGATAGTGCGACGCGTGCCATTGGCCATCCCAGGTGGCGGGACGGCCGCAGCTCACACAGGGCTTGTCCGCATCCCGTAGCCGGATGTACTGGTTGAAGATTGCCTGGCACTCCTTCAGGTGATCCGCCCTGCTCTTCAGCTTCTCCTTCCGCGCCTTGATCTCCCGGCGGTTGCGGTCGGCGATGGCCTTCCGCGCCGGAGCCTGGTGCTTGTCCTTGGTGGCCAGGGCGCAGGCTGGGGAGCAGACGCGCTGCCCCAGGCGCTGAGGGATGAACTTGGTGCCGCATTCGGTGTTCTGGCACTTCTTCGGGCGTGGCTGGCGGGTGGAGAGCATCAGTAGTCCTCCCAGCCGTCACGGAGCGCCTTACGAGTTTCCCGCCGGTCTACAGAGCGCCCGCATGGCGTCGACTGGATATCCCGGCTAACTTGGCAGGAACCGCCATGGCCGGCGCAACAGCACCGGCCGAACTTCTTCCGCTTGCGCATCAGCTTCGCGTGAATCACGCCTCCACCTCCTTCGCCTTCTGCTGCTCGGGCTGGAAGTCGCCCTTCAGCGGGATAAGTTTCGATTCTCGGATCAGGACTTCATCGGTTTTCACAGCCTTACCTGAGGGAACCAACTCGCCCGCCAGGTCCTTTGCCGTGACGCGCCATGCGGGAACGCCTTCCGGGACGATTACTCATCTGTTTCCTTTAATGTCGACACGACAAGGGCCCACGTGGAAGGAGATCAGCTCTACGCAACGCCCGAAGTTTCTTTCTCCGATGACGAGCGCGAGATCCCCAGCCTTGAACTTGCTCATGCCGCTCCCTCCCAGTAATCCCGCGTGGTGAACTTCACGCCACGCTCGGCGGCGAAGGCTTCCATCACCAGGAACATCTCGTTGAACCACTTTTTGGATTGCTTGCGGGTGGAGACGCCCAGGACCACGAACCCACCGTTGATGCCCGGAACGGCATCCTGCTGCTGAACCGCGGCACTGAAGATGTGCTTCCAGCTCTCGTCGTCCAGCTTCCGGCCGTACCACTCCACCTGGTGGCTGATGTCGCGCAGCATGGCCCACATGCGCCTGTTCTGGGCGTCGCTGCGGGCCTCGTCGTGCAGGCTCCAGGTCTTGCCTTCGGCCAGGTCGATGCGCTGCAGGATCGCAATGGCGCGCTGGCGGTCGGTCTCGTTGCGGATGGGGAAGCGGGGGTTAGCCATGATCAGCCTCCTTTCGCCGATCGCCTGGAAGACAGGCCATAACCTCTTGCCCTCGGCTGCGAGCTACAAGGCAGGTCATGTCCGTGTTAGGGCTGTAGAAGTTCCAGGCAGTACCGTTCCAAGAGAAGCGGTCGTAGAGGTGAATGGCCAGAGCGCCAAACGACATACCGATGATTGCGGCCACCATCGAGAGCCAGAACTTGTCTACCTTCTTATCAGCCATGACTCGCCCTCCGCTCGCAGTTCTTGCAGCGCTTCCAGCTGCCGGCCGAGAACATCGGCACCCTGTCCGCGGTGACGGCATCCACTCCACAGAGAGCTACCCAGTACTTCTCGCGCCCATGCGGGCCGATGGAATCGTCGTAGATGAGCTCGAAGTAGTGGGCCTTGTTCCCGCAGAACGGAGCCTTGCCCCAACCTTTCTTGCCGGGAAGGGGGCCGTCAGATACCTGCGTTGTTGGGGAGTTGAGGCGATCAATGAAGTCAGACATTGCGCGCCTCCCTGGCCTTCGCCTTGCAGTCAGCGCAGCGCCAAGCTTTGGACGCCGGAGCCTTGTCGCGCGGCTTCACCTGGTTGCAGCCGAAGCACATGCGCTTGTTGTAGGGAAGGTGGACGCCGTAGCTGGCTTGGTAGAACTGGCGGGGCTTATCCATTGGCTACCTCCACCGGGTGCGGAATGGTGTCGTAGATGAACTCCTTCACGTGCTGGAGGAACTGGCGAGCCACGTCCTCTCCGTAGCCGGTTGCCTCGTCGACCATGCGTTCAATCTCGCTGCGAGGGAGTCGATTCCCGGTCAGACGAAGCCATTCGTTCAGGAAGCCGGATTCCACTGCCTCGTGGACGCATATCCAGAACCAGGGATCTGCGAAGTGACGGTTGTCAGCCACGGCGCACCTCCACCCAGGCGAAGCCAGCGGCGGCAATGAGAAGCTCAGGGCCTACAGCCAGCAGGAACCCAGTCAAGCCCCGGAAACCAGCATCCGAGATGAAACTGACCCAGACCATCACGCATACAGAAATTGCAGCGGCGATGGTCATCAGCATGAACGCGAAGAGAAATTTCTTGAGGAACTTGGTCATTGCACAGTCGCCTCCGGCCAAATAGAACGAACCACTGCGAGCGGGTCGCAGTCTTCCATCAGCACCATGGTGAAGCGCTGGGTGCCGAGGATTACGGTCCAGGAGCGTTTCATTGGGAGGCCCTCCCCGCGAGATAGCGCTGCTGGCGGACCTTGCTGCAGCGCTTGTGGCTGCCATGAGCTCGGTTCTTCCCGCAGATGTCGCAGGCGCTGGTTAGGTCCAGGCCTTGGGTGGAGATCTTGCCGAGGTTGGGCTTAGTCATGGCCAGCCTCCGAGCGCTTGGATTGCCAGTCGAACACCAGGGCAATGCCGCCGTTCTCGCGCAGGCGATCGACACACCGCTCACCGAGCGCAGCAGGAAGCTCGTTCGGCATCAGGTTGGACACGATGATGGTCGGCAGCAGGTTCTGGTAGCGCCCGTCGATGACACTGAACAGAGTGGTCAGTTCGAACTCGGTGGGCTTGGTTGCGCCAACCTCATCAACGATCAGCAGGCTCGGCTCGCAGAGCGCTTCGAACGCCTGAGATTCGCTGTAGCCGGATTCGCGGTCGAAGCTGCCCTTGATGAACTGCAGGATCGAGCTGACGGTTCGATAGGCTGCGGTAACACTGCGGCTATGGCAGACAACATGGCCGGCGATGGCGTTGGCCAGATGAGTCTTGCCGGTGCCCGGCTTGCCTAGCAGCAGGAGGCAGCGACCATCGCGAGCATTCACCTCGAAGTTCTCCGCGTACTCGCGGCAGACCTTCAGTGCCTTCCGCTGACCGGCATTCGTGGCGATGTAGGTGTCGAAGCTGCGGCCATGGAACCGCGGCGGAATCAGCACGCCAGCCAGGCGGCGTTCCATCTTCTCGCGCTCGATCTTGCGCCACAGTTCGGCCTGCTCATCGCGCAGCTTCTCGTCGGCGATCTCCTGGGCACAGGCCGGGCAACCGGAAGGCTTGTCCGAGTTGCGATGGACCACTGCCGCGTACTCGCCGTGCTTGTCGCACTTCGCCGGAGACTTCGACACGACGCCGAAGCGGCGCTCAAGATCACCGACCTCAAGGTTCAGGGCGTTAGAAGCCATAGGTGCCATCCTCCCGCTGGATCAATCCGGCGGTGTAGTCGCGGTCGTCGAAGCCGTGGTGCCGGCTGCTGGGCAGGTGGTGAACGTTGCTGCGCACCTCGTCGTTCCAGCGCTCGCCGTTGAGCCAGGTCGTCGGGTGCGGCACGAACTGGCCGCCATCCTTGAGCCACGCTTGGCTAGCGCACTGACGGCGCAGGCCGGACATGATCTGGTCGAACAGGATGGGGGTGACCTTGAGCTTCACCCACTTCGCCCGAGCTTTCGCCTTGCAGGTCTTGTTCGGGTACATCGCCCAGAATTGGTCGAACAGGTCGTCCCGAACTGGCGGCGACTCCCCCGCGGGGGTTGGGGGGGTCTTGGTATCCGGGATCAGAAGATCAGGAATCAGAAGATCAGAGCGAAGTGCTTCTTCCCTTGGTTGAAAGTCCTTTTCACCATGGTTAGAAGCGCTTTGAACAGGCTCTACCTCGGGCTTCTTCTCAGTGCGAACCCCTTGCTCCATCGGAGGGATGTCGCTGGCGGTCTCGTTGCTGTGCGGGCGCTGGTGCTTGGTGAAGTTGAGGATCTGGATGTAGCGCTTGGACTCGACGGTGTAGCGGATGAGGAAACCGGCACCCTGCAGGTTGTCCAGCATGGCGTCGATATCGACATCGTCGTAGGGGAAGGCTTCGGCCTTGATCCGCTTCGGGCGATCCTCAAGGCGCCCTTCCCGGTCGGCCAGCATCCAGAGGTAGATGAACAGGAGGCGCTCGGCCGGAGTGAGCTCGGCCAGGTCCTCGTTTGCCATGATGGCAGGCTTGATATTCCGGGCTCGGGCCATGTCAGTCCCACTCCAGCTGTTCGACGCTCTCAAGCTCGCGCATCTTCGACTTGGCCAAGGTCAAAATGGCCTCCATCTCGCGCTCGTTGAAGCACTTCATGTCCATCGGGACGATCTTCAGGTCGAGCACGGCCAGGATTTCCGAGAACTCCCGGAACTTCTCCGGCTTCATCCGGCTGATCGTCGATTCGTCGCAGCCCACCGCAAGCGCCACCGGCGCATTCCCGACCGATGCAAGCCGCTGCACGATGAGGCTGTAGTTCTTGCGTGCCCTTGCATCCTGCTCGGGGTTCAATTGGTTGGCGGTCATGGTTAGGCGGCCCCGCGCAGGATCTTCTCGGCAAGAGGCACGAGATCCGGACGAAGACCGGCGATGGTGATCTCGCCAGAGGAAGCGTCCTGAAGCCGCTCTGCGAGCTTGTCGGATGCTTTCCGGTGGCCACCAGCGAGCTGCCAGAGATGGCCAACGGTGGTGCCGGCCTCTTCTGCCACTCGCTTGCGTTCTTCTGCCGGCGTCTTAGCCAGCCAATCGCGCAAATGGTCAGACATGGGTGATTCTCCTTGAGATGTGCGGAGAAATTTAGCTCATGGCTAATATCAACTCAAGGAGAATTTAGCTGTGGGGACATTTAGCATTGCGCTAAATAGTGGCAATCTTGTTGGAATGGACATCTACGAAATCAGAAAATCGAACCTGATCGCACTCATTGGAAAGCGGCGGAAAGGCGCGTGCGCCGACAAATGGGGGATGAGCGCCGCTCACCTGAGCCAGATCCTGTCGGACAAAACCGACAAGAATCTAGGCGATGACGTTGCGCGGCGAATTGAGGAAAGGGATGGGCTACCCAGGGGATGGCTCGACCAACTCCATAGCGGAGAGGGGGAAGACGGTAGGCTTTCCCAGCATGTGAACGTAGAGGGAGAGCCCCGCCACATAAGGGAAGGAATGATCCCTGTTGTAGGAATGGCACAGTTGGGCACGGATGGATTTTTCGATGCCATGGAATACCCGGTTGGGTACGGTGATGGCTACCTAAAGATTTTCAGTGATGATCCTAACGCCTATGCGCTGAAGGTCGTCGGCAACAGCATGGAACCTCGCATTCGTAGTGGTGAGTTCGTCCTGGTTGAGCCAAACAAGACCTTCGTCGCCGGCGATGAGGTGCTAGTCAGGACGATCTCCGGCCAGTCCATGATCAAGGTCTTCATGTACGCGCGCGATGGCTTGATCCGTCTGCTGAGCGTCAATGATGCCCATCCGCCCATCACTATTGCTGATGATGAGGTCGACAAGATCCATTTCGTCGGAGCGATCGTGAAATCTTCCAGGTACATACAGCGGTAGCCAATCTGCTGGAGCCGTAAAAATGGGCATGAACAAACCCACCCAACTGCTCAAGCACGACCTCAAGTGGGCATCCGTCGACCTGGTGAAGATCGCCGAGCGACTGAGCCAGGCAGGCAATGAGACTGACGCCTGGGCCGTACTCCGTATCGTTGGGGTGCTCATCAACGGTGAGGATCGTCTTGGCTCATATGCTGATGAGGTCAAGGCGGGGCGGATAACGCGGAGCAAGGGCTGATGGGGCTTGGCCGCCAGGCGGCCCGGAGCTATAGGCAGGTCGTGGGGGAGTAATGAGACCTGCATCCACGCCAGGGTGCTGCTGGTGTGGAATGCTCATCTGGTGTAAAAAAGTGATCAAATGGATCGCGCTTCGTCTGGCGCGGTCATGGTAGTCAACAAGGACGCTTGACTATAATCCCCGCATGAAAGAGCTAACGCTTTACCTCGATGACCTCACGCCAAACCGCCTCTCGATGAAGCGGCTGACGGACTACTTGCGTGCGCTGGCCACGATGTATGGGGCAGAAAGCGCAGTGCACTTCGAGGGCGTGAAAGAGGGTTCTGCTCAGCTAGTAGCCTATGTAGAAGACGATAAATACCCCGTCGTACTCAATCAGGTCCGAGAGGTATCTGGCGGGCTTGGCTCCAAAAAGGCTCAGGCAGCGTTCCAAAAGCTCTCAGAACTGATGTCCGAGGACAGGACGGGAGCATCGTTGCGCACGCTAGGTGGAGCTCAGATACTTCAGTTCCCTAAGCCCCAGGAAACTGAAGATGCGCTTCGCGTGGTGAAACCGTCATCTGTCCAGGGCCGCCTCTATAGCGTCGGAGGCAAGGATGAAACGGTTCCAGTGCGCCTGGAAGGGGCAGATGGCGAAACGCTCTACTGCGAAGCTGACATAGACGTCGCCGAGAACCTGGCCAAAGTGATCTTCAAGCCGGTACGACTGGAAGGTAATGGCGAGTGGGTCAGGCTCAACAGTGGGCAGTGGCGGCTGGTCAAGCTGAAGGTGAAGACATTCACGCTGCTCGAAGACATCAGCTTCAAAGAAGCAGTTGCAAGGCTTAAAGCTGCTGGAGGGGTGAAATGGAGCGCTTCACCCGACGCGCATTCCGAGATTCTTGGGAGTAGGGGCTAGGCTTGAAGATAGTCATCGACACCAACGTTCTGGTGCAGATCATGCAGGACGATGGCGCAACGGATTTGATGAATCCCGAAACCGGCGAGGTTGTCGACGACGCCTTCAGGCGCGCCGTGGCCCTGGTTGAGCAAATTGAGACAATGAAGGGCACGGTCATCCTGCCGGCCCCCGTAGTTTCTGAGTATCTCTTGGGAATCGAACGCAGCAGTTATCAAACCCATCTCGATATCATCAACGGCACGAAATCGATTGAGGTGGTTCCGTTTGACCAATTGGCGGCGGTTGAATGCGCTCTTCTGGTTACCAATCAGGAGCTAAAGAGCCTGGACCCTGATGCCAAGATGGCGAAGCTCAAATACGATCGCCAAATTCTGGCTATCGCCGTCGCAAGCGGCGCCAAGGAAATATGGACCCACGACAAGCAGCTTTATAAAAGAGCTAAGGCCGTCGGTATTACGCCGAAATCGCTTTCTGACATCTCGCCCCGACCTGAACAGTTGAACTTCAACGATAGCGTTTGACCGAAAGCCCCGCAAAGCGGGGCTTTTTGTTTCTGAGCCTGGCTCTCAGAACGCCGCCACCTCCTCGCTCAGGCGCTGCAGCAGATCTCCTCGGCCAGGCGTCATCGACCGACCACCGGTGCCGCCTGTGCAAGCCGAGGGGGGCTTGATCCCACGGTTCGTTTTGGTAAATTTTCCCTGCCCTGGAGCTGGGAAGACAGCAGCTACCAGGACAAGGCCGCGCCATTGAGTGCGGCCTTTTCGTTTCCGGCCTAAGCTGAGTCCTCCGCTCTGGAGGTTTCCATGGCCGACTCCCCTCTCCCCGCCCTGCTCTACCGTCTCAACCTGAACATCAACGCCATCGGCTCGGCTGTCGAAGAGTTGGCGATCTGGGTTGAGCAACGAGGCTCGACCGAGACCTCCGATGCCGTGAAGCTCCACCTGGAGACGCTGATCGAGAATGCGGACTTCATCGCTGAGGCCATAGCTGACCTGGCGATCCATGAGGCTAAGTCCAATCCGGACTAGCCGCCGGCGTGGCTAAGGTCTTCTGCCGTGGCGAAATAGCTCTTGGCATCGTTCGTGATCACGATGTCAGCATGCTGGAACACCTCTTCCCTGACGCCGTGGCCTAAGGTAACGAGGACGAGCTGCGCACCTTCTCGACGCGCGAACTTCATCGCCGGGATGAAGTCGCTATCGCCTGTCACCAGGACGATTATCCCGACTTGCTTCTTCAATGTGAGACTGGCGATGTCCAGGCCGATGCGCATGTCGACGCCCTTCTGCTGGACGTTTGGCTCCAGATCGTCGGCCTTGAATGTCGTGTCAGCGTTGGCCTTACGAAGCAGGCGCGCCTTGATCCGCCAGCCTTGGTGGACGAGTTCGCCAAAACGAAGGGCGACGTAGGGACTCTTCTCTAGGCTGGAGTGCAGAGCCTGGTTGGTGGTAGCGGTCGAGGTCTTGCCGAACTCTATGACGCTTCCATTGGGGTGCTTCGCCTCAGACAGAAGCGGCTTGGCGTCATAGAAATAGATGCGGTGAAGGCGGTGGTCCTTCAGAAACGGATGATTTCGCAGGGCGATGACAAACTGCTCAACCATTTCCGACGTGATCGGTTCCTTGCGAACCGGCCAGAGCTTGGGCTTCAGAAAGCCCGCATCGATCAGCACCGCGTAACTGAGCATCCATTTCTCCCGGGCAAAAAAATGGCCGCCAGTCAGGTGGGGACGAATCCCTCTTATATGTCACCCGAAAGGCAGCCGTTTCTTGGGCGTGAGTATAAGCGCCGTAGCGGTCACGTCAACCTGTCACGACGAAAAGCTTGGTGCCGTCACGGATTTTGAGGTATGGCAGCAATATCCATTGATATCTAGCCTCAGCGCCCTACTTCCCTCCTGACCATCTCCCGATACTGCTCAGGCTGTAGGGCCTCGATCTGCTCTGCGGCCCACTCCCGCCACTTACCCTTCCGCCGGTCCTTCTCGCCCAGGATGCGCGCGGCCTCTCCCTTCGCTCTGTCCAGGTTCTGCTGCCAAAACTCGAACAACTCCGACTTCTCGTCTTCTATCGCCCGGCGTTCGTCCATCGGTAGGTTCGCAAGGTTGTAGCTCATAAGCCCTCCGGTCTGAGGGAGGGATTGTACCTGATGAGGTGGGGATGCCTGACGACGAATCCGGCCACCCCGGGCGGGCTTCTCGTTTCTAGGCCAAGGTGTTGGGCCAGGTTCCGATCCAGTAACCATGCGGGTTACAGCTGAATTTAACCTGCAGTTCGGGCCAGGTAGCCCAGGCCTCGCATTGAGTTGTAGTGCCACTAGATATATGCTTTGGCTCGTAGTTTGCTCGGGAGAGCCGCATGGCCCGCACGAAGGTTCCTTTCTCCAAGGTGGCGATGCTCAGCCTGGCGCTGAGCGTTTCGACCTCGTGCGCCCAATTGGCAGCTGCAACCCCCCAATTGGACAGCCAGAAGGCCGGCAGGCAACACCAGCAGCAGGAACTTGCCCAGAAGGCCAAGATTCGCGAACGCATTAAGCGCGCCATGGCCGCTCTCGGCCAACTTCGCGACACCCTTGAGGCTTCCTGCAAGATCATGCTGGAGCAGAAGGTGCCTGACTCATTGATCAATGAGCAGCCCTTCACCGAGATCGTGCAGACCTTGCGCCAGCTCGAAGAAGCCGTACCTGCGGACAGCGCACTGTCCAACCTGCCAGTAATCGGCGAAGAGTACGACGCCCTGCGCCGCAATCTGGCTAAGGTTCGCGCCATGGCCGTGCAGAACGAGATTCTCTTCAAGCAGCAAATCACCGTTCCTGAAGTCTTCCAGAGTGACGTAAGCGGTGAAGGGCTCAAATCTCTGGCCGACCTCGGTACCGAACGCCTGCATCGCCTGGTGAGCTGATCACCAGGATGGCGGTGATTGTCGAGTTCAATCCAGAAACCTACGCCGAGCTCTTCCAGGGCGTCCTGAAGGACTACCCTTCTCTCCTTGATGGCCTCTGCCGCGACTTTGCCCGCTACGTAGAATCCGATCGCCTCTGGCTGCCGCCCTACTTCGGGCGCGATGTGCCATATGTCGTGCCGCAGGAGGCTTATCGCGCCGGCCTGATGCATATCCACATCGCTATTCCGCCCACGGTATTCCCGGCCAACCGACCTCAGCGTGACAGAACCTGCCCGAACGGTGCTCCGCAACAGGACGCCGCCTTGGTTTACGTCCAGGGGCTATTCGAGGAAAACCGCTACTCCCTGCTTGCCCTCCTTCACCCTGACGCCCATGGCAAGGCTCGCCAGCGCGAGATGATGACCTACCTTGCTCGTGTCGCAAGCCGATTCCGCGATAAATACTGATCCACCCCTCCCCGCCTGACACCGAATCCTGGCCCGCCTGGCGCGGGCTTTTTCATGCCCAGCTAAAAATATTTAGCTCACAGCTATTGACGTAAAATTAGCTCATGGCTAAATTTACCTCACACCAACGCAATCCACCGCGCTGGCAAGGCAGAGATGCCTCGGCGAAGCCGGAACGCTCTTTTCACAATTCGGGAACCCATGCCGGCCTCTGGTAGCCGGCCAGGCTCAAAGCTGACGCGCTGCATCTGGAATCGCGCGCCGAGGGTCTGCACTGCTAACGCTCCCTGCCGGAGCCCTTGAGAACGGGGATCAGTACCGGCACAGCGGACAGGCGCCGAAAGCGCTTGCAGTGAGAACAGAAATCATCGCCCAGGCACAGGTGGCGGGTAACGGTGCCCAGGAAAGACGACTGCAGCGTGCGGCATGCCGGCGCCACGGTTCACACGACACCAGAAGCACCACCCGCGGGTTGTAGAAGCCCAGTTAGGCGAACGCGGAGCAACACCCATACTTCACTGATGCGCCTTGGTGACAGGGCGCATTGGGAAGTCCACCCGAACAACACAAGGAACCCAACATGATCCATGCATCGATCAAAGCATCCGAACTCCCGGCCTTCGGTCAGCCCTTCGCTGACGGCACCCTCTTCGCTCGCCAGTGGTACGGCGATTCCGAATACGCCCTGGTAGCGCTAGGCGCCGAATCCGAGATTGAAGGCGAATGGGGCAAGTATGGTCAGGACGTCGAGACCAACCACGGCGACGGCGAGGCGAATACCCGTGCAATGGCGGAAGCTGGCAGTGAGCTTGCGTCAAAGGTTCTGGCCCTCAACGCCTTCATCCCGTCGGCGCTCGAATCGAGCCAGATGATGTACGCCAAGCAGCTCGGCTACGTGACTGATCTGGATGAGGACGATTGGTATTGGACCAGTACGCAGTACTCCTCCACCTACGCCTTCTACACGTACTTCGACACGGGCAGCACGGACTGGGACCTCAAGGGCCTCAACTTCCGTGTCCGCCCCGTCCGCAAGATTCTCATCCTCCACTGATTCAATCATTCAGTCCTTCTGGAGCACATCATGACCGAGGTCATCACCACTATTCTCGCGGCGGAACTACCGGAAATCGGCCAACCGCTGGCAGACGGCATCTTCGCCACCCGCTACTGGCTGAACGGCGTTGAGCGAGCCCTGATCGACCTGGGCGCTGATCGTGAATTCTCCGGCAAGTGGGGCGAGTACGGCGTCAACGTCGAAGGCGCAAAGAGCTTCCGCGACGGCGCTGCGAACACCATCGCAATGGTCGAGGCAGGTAGCCCTATCGCCAAGCTGGCCATGGAGATCGGTGAAGGCGCCTTAATCCCGTCCGCCCTGGAACTGAACCTCCTGTTCGCGGCGAAGGATGCGGGCGAGATCGGCGGTTTCCAAGATCGCTGGTACTGGTCGAGTTCGCAGTACTCCTCCAGCGGCGCCTTCACCACGCTCTTCGACACGGGCTTCACGGACTGGGGCCTCAAGTCCAGCACCTTCCGTGTCCGCCCCGTCCGCAGCCTCATCATTCAGTGATCCATTCCTTCAATCCTTTCTTGCAGGCGATTCGCGGGACCGTAACCCCTCTTCGGCCAGACCAGATGCTTGCCGGGAAGCGCCGGCCGCCTGCGCCCTATTCCACCGAGGACATCCCATGCAAGCGAAGCAACTGCCTGCGCTGAATATCCGGCGCCTGGATAGCCTGACCATCAACTTCTTCAGCCCCGACCTGGCGGTCGAACCGATTCGCGATGCTGTGTTCAGCACCCTCGAACCGGCCAACAGCATCCCGCCGCTCGGCGCCTACTGGCCCGGCGAGGGCGGCCACAACGCCGGCCTGGTACGCGGCGAGAATGGCGGTCGCGACTACTACCTGATCGTGGCCGGCGGCCCCGCTGCGGAATTCCGCGCCGCCTATGGTGGCTACGGGCACGAGACCGAGGGCGCCGACAGTGCCAGCAACGGTCTGGCGAACACCCGGGCCCTGCTGGCCGACAGCGAGGAGCACCCGGCGGCGAAGCTGGCCTCGGAGTACACCGCCGATGGCCACACCGACTTCTACCTTGGCTCCCGTCGCGAGAACCAGATCGCCGAGGCGAACGTGCCCGAGCTGTTCAGCGATGGCTATCACTGGTCGAGCACGCAGCGCTCCGCCAACCACGCCTACTTCATGGACTTCGGAGATGGCTGGCAGAGCTTCAACGTCAAGGACGACGAGCGCCTCGTCCGCCCCGTCCGCAGGAAATTCATCTAGTCCTTCAATCCTTCATTCATGGGCGCGTCAGCGCCCTCGCTTTTCGAGGTAGCCAGGGTGGCGCTGCACACTGAACTCGAGATCCACCGCAGCGCCGAGGAGCTCCTCGGCGTGGTCCTTGCCCTGGTGCGGCACATCCCCCGGGACATGAAGCAACTCATCGGCGGGAAGCTCCGCGACGAGAGCCTGCAGGTCATGGTGCTGATTGGCCGGGCAAACATGGCCAGGAACAAGCGCCAGCACCTGGACCAACTCCTCGAAAGCATCTGGATGATCAACCACCTGCTGCGCACGATGGTGAACCAGCATTTCATCAGCGTCGCGCAGCACGCCAAGGCCATGAGGCTGACCGCTTCCATCGGCCGCCAGGCCAACGCCTGGAAGAAAGCCACCGCAACCGCGCCCGTTGCTTGAGGGTTACGGCCCTCTTGCCTGCGCGCCAAATCTGGTCGTGCCGCTGCCCGGTTGGGCACCGCCATGCGCACCTACAGGGACCACCGGCTACCGGCGAGGCCTGGCGCAGTTTCCCCATCGAGCAATCGGCGGGGCGACGTGGATAGCACGATAGGTCGCAGCGCTCCGCCAACAACGCCTACTACATGGACTTCGAAGATGGCTGGCAGAACAACAACGACAAGAACGACGAGCGCCTCGTCCGCCCCGTCCGCAGATTTGATGGTTGCACCCTTCACCTTCGAGGACCTGGCTCAGGCCTACTTCGACTGCCGGCGCCACAAGCGCAACACCAACAGCGCACGGCACTTCGAGATGAACCTCGAGGAGAACCTGCTGGATCTGCACGACGAGTTGCTGGCCGGCACCTACCGACCAGGCCGTTCCATTTGCTTCGTCGTCACCCGGCCGAAGCATCGCGAGGTGTGGGCCGCGACCTTTCGCGATCGCGTAGTGCATCACCTGCTCTACAACCACGTCGGCGCCAGCATCGAAGCGAAGTTCATCGTCGACAGCTGCGCATGCATCCCAGGCCGAGGCACGCTGTACGCCGCCGAGCGACTGGAGGCGAAGGTGCGGAGCGTGACGCAGAACTGGAGCCGCCCGGCGCACTACCTCAAGCTGGACCTGGCGAACTTCTTCGTCACGATCGACAAGCGCGTGCTCAGCAACCAGCTGGTGCGCCTGATCGATGACACCTGGTGGCGGCGCCTGGCGCTGCAGATCCTCTGGCACGATCCACGGACCGACTACGAGGTGCGCAGCTCGCCCAGGCTTTTCAACAAGGTTCCGCAGCACAAGCAGCTCGCCTCCCAGCCGGCACACCTGGGACTTCCCATCGGCAACCTCAGCAGCCAGTTCTTCGCCAACATCTATCTGAACGACCTCGATCAGTTCGTGAAGCACCAGCTTCGCGCCAAGCACTACATCCGGTACGTGGATGACATGGTTCTGTTGCACGAATCGCCGCAGCGGTTGAACGAATGGCGCGAGGCGATCGAAGCCTTCCTGCCCGGACTGGGCGCGAAGCTCAACCCATCGAAGACAGTCCTTCAGCCGGTAGACCGCGGCGTCGACTTCGTTGGGCATGTCATCAAGCCATGGCGCCGGACAACTCGAAAGCGAACGGTTTCCGAGGCTCACCATCGCATCAAGGCTGCGCCGACCGAAGACCTGCGCACCCTCGCAAATAGCTACCTCGGCCTGCTCCGCCAGGCCAGCCATTCCCACAAGGACCGCGCCGAACTCGCTCGAACCCTGCTCCGCAGAGGATTCTCGGTCGATGCCGCGCTGACGAAAACCTTCCCTCCCAGGAGGAAGCCATGAACGAACTCGGATATGAGGAAGGCGCCAACTGCAACCGTGATGGATGCGATGGCGTGATTGAACTGGAGAAGGTCGATAACTGCAGTTGTCATATTAGCGCGCCCTGCTCAGGCCACGAGAATCAGGACACCTGGTGTCCTGAATGCGGATGGCGGGCAAAAGATGACCCGCTCTGTGTTCAGGACATGGGGACCATCTACCCGGGTTCCGGCTTCGCCTTTGTCGAGCCCAAAAAGCGCGTCCTCGACCCGACGAAGATCGACTGGGTTCCCGAGTTGCATACCGCCGCTTCGATGATCAAGAAGGGTGTGTTCCCCATCGGCACACCGCGCGATGAGGTCGAGAAGGCCGTGCGTGGGACGTTTGGCGGCCGCTTCGAGTGCTTCAACGCGGAAAAAGGCCAGTTCAAGTACATCGCATACACCGATTGAGGCTCATGCAATGAACGCCAAACTCAACAGCGCTCAGTGGGCGCATGACTCGGCCGAGCAAGATGACTCTCTGTCCTGGCTGTCCAGCAGCGAATGGGAAAATCTCCACTTCGTCTGCGTCGACGACCTGATCAACAAGGGATTCGTCAGGGTGGCCGGCAAGAAGGTGCTGGAGGCCGACATCCTCGCCATCAAGGTTCAGAAGGCCGCAGAGGACGCGATTCCTGGCGATCACGAGTGCAACCTTGGCCAGCTCATCGTCGCGCTCGAAGCGAACAACCTGAGCGAAGCCAAGCGACTCATGCGCTGCTTCATCGGCAGGGACAGGGTGCGCGACATCGCCGGCGAGTTGGTGAACGCAAAGGAAGACGAAATCTATCGGCTGTACATGGCAGCGCAGGAGGCGGCGTGATGTTCACCATGACCTTTGACCAGAAAGGCACGTTCCAGGCCCTATACGCCGCGCAGAAGTGGCTTGAGCAGCATGGTTACAGCCATGGCCCAACCTGCCGCAGCTGCCCGATGCCGGTCATGAAGGGGAACTACCTGATCGCCAAGTGGCGAAACCTGTCCAGTGCCGAGATAGCAGAACTGGACGGCAAGGTTGATGGCGACTTCCGAGAAGGGCCGCTGACTTTGTATCTAAAGAAGGAGCCAGACTTATGACAATCACCATCGACCTGACCAAGGCCGCCCAAGTCCTCATCTTCGGCGGCCTTTTTCTTGGCAGCGTTCTGGCCTTCGCCTGGGCCTTTGTGGGGATGGTAACGCCATGAGCAGGAGTGGATATTGCGACGATTTAGACAACTGGTCTCTGATTTGCTGGAGAGGCGCAGTCAATTCCGCAATCAAAGGCCGTCGCGGTCAAGCATTCTTGATCGAGCTGCGCGATGCCCTGGATGCCATGCCCGACAAGCGCTTGATCGCGGAGGAACTGGAAGCTGACGGTCAGTACTGCGCGCTAGGCGCGCTTGGCGCCAAGCGCGGCATCAACATGAAATGTATCGATCCTTACTGCCGAGAGTCGGTAGCCGCAGCTTTCGAGATCGCGCCTGCGTTGGCAGCGGAGATCGTGTTCGAGAACGATGAGTACCCCGGTGGCTTCTGGGGAGCCTCAGGGAAGTGGCAGCGAGAAACCCCAGAGCACCGCTGGCAACGCATGCGCAACTGGGTGGAAGCCAATATCCAGGCGGTGACGCCATGATGAAGAAAGCCCTCCGCAACGGCCTGATCCTCGCCATCGTCGCCATGCTCCTGTTCTTCAAGGCCATCGAGTTCGCCGACGCGATCACGGGCCGGCACACCGTCGAACAACCCATTACGTACCCGAGCGCAGCGGGCCGGTAAACCGGATATCTGCGACTGGATCAGCCGGATAGTGCCAGGTGTGAAAAACCCCGGCATCCAAGGCCCGGAGCGCCCTTTTCTAAGCCCGGACGACTTGGCCGAGTGGCGCCGTAAGCGCCTTCCCTTTCCCTCTACCAGCTGCGCGCCGCGCGGCAAGGACTCATCGTGAACGCAATCACAATCCGCGCTGAGTGCATCGAACACGCCGGCGGGAAGATGCGAACGGGCTACGGTCGCACCCAGTACAAGGGGCGCCAAATCCTTGCGCATCGACTCGCCTATTGCATGGCATCCGGAATCGAGCCGGAACAAATCAAGGGAGTCGTGATTCGGCACAAGTGCGACAACCCTTCCTGTGTCAATCCGGATCACCTCGAGCCGGGGACGACTCAGGAAAACATGAACGATATGACCGATAGAGGTCGCCGAGTGCGTGGCGAACTTGTCGGCAACTCCAAGCTAACCGAAGAACAGATCAATGCGATTCGCGACGCCTACCGCCCGCGATCCAAGGATGCCAATCAGTACGCCCTGGCAAGGCAGCACGGTGTCACCCAATCACTCATCAGCATGATCCTAAACGGGAAACGCTGGGAGCATTTGAACCACGAGGCCAAAGCATGACCACTGCACTTACTACCCTCACGCAGAAGCTGGCCGACCGCCTCGATATGGGCGACGGATCACAGCTAATCGAAACCCTAAAGGCCACAGCCTTCAAAGGGCAGGTCACCGACGCGCAGATGACTGCCCTGATGGTGGTAGCCAACCAATATGGCCTGAACCCATGGACGAAGGAGATCTATGCCTTCCCTGACAAGCAGAACGGCATCGTTCCGGTGGTTGGCGTGGATGGCTGGTCGCGCATCATCAACGAGCACCCACAGTTCGATGGCATGGAATTTCGGCAGTCAGACAGCATGGTAACAATGGAAGGCGCTAAGAACCCGGCGCCCGAGTGGATGGAGTGCGTTATCTATCGCAAGGATCGAAGCCGCCCGATCACCATCCGCGAGTACCTGGACGAGGTGTACCGCGCGCCATTCAAGAAAGACAACGGCTACCAGGTAGACGGCCCCTGGCAGACACATACCAAACGCTTCATGCGCCACAAGACAATGATCCAGGCGGCTCGCCTGGCTTTCGGTTACACCGGCATCTTCGACCAGGATGAAGCCGAACGTATCGTTGGCGAGAAGGACATCACGCCTCTGTCGCCGAAGCTGGAGCAGGACAAACCGGCCTACACCGACGAACAGCTGGCCGAGAACCTGCCGAAATGGCGCCAAGCCATCGAGCAGAGCAAGACCTCGCCCGACCACCTGATCAACACCATCAGCAGCAAATACGTCCTGAGCGATGAGCAGATAGCCCAGATCAAGGCGCTCGATCCCATCGAAGGAGAATGATCATGCAGATCCACAACGTCACCCAGGGCGCGCCGGAGTGGCACGCCCTGCGAGCCAACTACTTCACTGCCTCCGAGGCGCCGGCGATGATGGGCGCCTCGAAGTACCAGTCGCGCAGCGACCTGCTGAAGCAGAAGAGGACCGGCATCGTACCGGAAGTCAGCGAGTCCCAGCAGCGACTGTTCGACCGCGGCCACGAGACCGAGGCTCTGGCCCGCGCGATCATTGAGGCCCAGATCGGCGAAGACCTGTTCCCGGTGGTCGCCACCGAGGGCAACCTGCTCGCCAGCGTCGACGGCATGGACATGCTCGGCACCGTATTGTTCGAGCACAAGCTCTGGAACGAAGGCCTGGCCGCCAAGGTGCGCGCCGGAGAGCTGGAGCCGCACTACTACTGGCAGCTGGAACAGCAGTTGCTGGTCACCGGCGCCGAGCGCGCCATCTTCGTCTGCTCCGATGGCACCGAGGACAACCTGGTGCAGATGGAATACCGCCCGGTGGCCGGGCGCCGTGAGCAACTGCTGGCTGGCTGGGCACAGTTCGAGCAGGACCTGGGGGTCTACGTTGCACCGGAAATCAAGGTGGAAGCCGTCGGCCGCGCTCCAGACACCCTGCCGGCGCTGCGAATCGAAGTCACCGGCATGGTCACCGCTAGCAACCTCGATGCCTTCAAGGACCACGCCATGGCGGTCTTCAAGGGCATCAATACCGAATTGCAGACCGATCAGGACTTCGCCAACGCCGAGAAGACAGTGAAGTGGTGCGGCGACGTCGAGGAACGCCTGGCGGCTGCCAAGCAGCATGCCCTGAGCCAGACCGAGAGCATCGACGCCCTCTTCCGTGCCATCGACGAGATTTCCGCCGAAGCCAGAGCCAAGCGCCTGGAGTTGGACAAGTTGATCAAGGCGCGGAAGGAAAGCATCCGTACCGAGATCGTCACCAAGGCCGGCACCGCATTGCGTGAGCACATCACGCAGATCAACGAGACGCTGGACGGCCGTGTCATGATGCCCCCTATCGCCGCCGACTTCGCCGGTGCCATCAAGGGCAAGAAGACGGTTTCCAGCCTGCAGGATGCTGCCGATACCGAGTTGGCCCGGGCGAAGAGCGAGGCCAACCTGGCGGCCGAGTCTATCCGGCGCAACCTGCGCAGTTTCGATGAACTGGCCGCTGATCATGCGTTTCTTTTCGCCGACCTGCAGCAGTTGGTGATGAAGGCCAGCGACGACCTGGTGGCGGTGATCAAGGCGCGTATCGCTGAGCACGAGGCCGAGCAGAAGCGCCAGGAGGAGCAACGTGCTGCAGTGGTAGTCCAGCCTGTCGTCGAGCCAGTCGTGCAGGTGGCGCAAGTCGAGCAGCGTCAAGCAACACCAGTGGCCGCAGTTTCGCCGGAGGCAGACGATGGCCAGCGCATCAAGCTTGGCGACATCAACGTGCGCCTCGGCTTCGCCCTGACCGCCGACTTCCTCCGCTCCATCGGCTTCGAACCTGCCGGTCGCGAGCGTGCCGCAGTGCTGTATCGAGCCGCCGACTTCCCGCGTATCTGCGCCGCTCTGATCGAGCACATCCAGCAGGCCCAGGCAGGGCAGAGGGTCGCAGCATGATCCCCATCGACTACCGCACACGTCATCCGCTGGAAGATCGTCGCGAGCAACTAGCCGGCCAGGTTGAGCAGTACCTGGCCAGCGGCGGCCACATCACCGAGCTTCCCGGATTCGTCGAACGCATCCCCTTCCCGTCACGGCAAACTGTCACGCCGACGCCGAAACCTCCACGCCGACGGGAGGCGCCCAAGAAGCACCGCATCACCATCGAGGAAGAAGCGAGGCTGATCCAACTGATCCAGATCTCCGCCGAAGCGGGTCAGTCCCGAACCCAGGCCAGGGAAACCGCCGGCATCGGCAAGATGCTGTTCATGGCCCTGTGCTTCGAGAACAACATCGTCTTCCCGGATGTCGCCGAACTGGCCAGGTCGAAGTCGGACAAGATGGCAGATGCGCGTAGAGCTCTGGCGCCAAAGATCGAAGCCTATTCCCATCTCGGCGTAGCAGCCTGCGCCATTCGGTGCGGCGTCAGTGAGACCACGGTACGCAAGATCGCCCGCGAGTTCGGCATTACGTTCTAAGCCACCCCACCCCACCCCATCCCTTATACGCCATAAGCAGTACAGCGCTTAGGCGGAGCTTTGTCTGGAGGAAGCCATGACCACCTATATGGCCCGCGTCAATCCGAAGTACTTCGCTGCCATCAACCTATTCGCCGCACAGAAGGATGTTAGGTACTACCTCAACGGGGTAGCCATCCAGCCTCACCCTGACGGGGAGGGAGTGTTCATCATCGCCACCAACGGCCATGTGATGGGCATCTTGCACGACCCAGAGGGATGGTGTTCTCAGAATCTCATCATCGGAGATATCCCAAAAGGCCTGATCACTGCCTGCACAGCCAAGCCGAAGAAAGCTTATTCGGGCCTTGTATACAAGCCAGAACACCTGTGGATTGGCAAGGATTTCGCCCAGGTATCCAGCGATGAAACCAAGATAGAGCCTACCAGTCCGTTTGGCCCGGATACGCTGTATGCCGGAAAGATCATGATCGTGGACGGCAAGTTCCCCGATTGGCGCAAGGTGATCCCGAAGCAAGCAGATGCTGCGATGGGCATGCCGGCTGTCAATCCAAAGTATCTTACCCTACTCGACAGCGCCCAGAAAATCCTCACCAACGACAAGTGGCAGGCAACACGACTATATCCCACAGGCGAAGGCTGCTCAGTTGCGTGTCGTCTCTCTGGCCCGGATATCGACGAACGCTTCCTCGCCATCATCATGCCGATGCGAGCCTGTGAGTACGCTGACATGCTGCCCACTCAGTTCCGCAACGTACGGCAAGACAGGGAGCCGCTCCGGGCCACTGCCTAAGTCGATCAGACATTCCCGATGTCTTCAACGACACCAAGGAGCCCGCAGCATGATGCCGGCGAACTAACTCACTTCGTGCCAAACGATATCGCCAATCCCGGACGTCTGCTCTGTCCTCGACCACCGATCGCCGCATTCCAAGCACTTGTAGAAGGTCATCTTCTGGCCGATTGGCTGACGATGTCCGGTTAGCTCGAAGTCTCCAAGCCCTTTGCCATTGTCAATGCTGTGCATTGAGCTATCGCAGCATGTTCTAGGCGCCATCCATTTCTCCTTGATCCGGCCCCATGCCGGGCCATCCGAACCTACCCCACTCCACGCCATTGCTCCACTACGGCGCGAGGTTATCCCCATGCCCCTCGACGAATCCGCGGCTCAGCACCGAATCGCTGAGCTTTGCGCGAACCCGCACGCGCATTACCAGGCCCAGTTGGAAGAAGCCCTGTTCCACGAGCAGGCCCTCGACCTGATCCGGCGCCTGAAATCCCATCTCACCAACGGAATCGGCGGCCAGCAGCTGAGCACAGAGGCTGCTGAGTTCATCGCCAAGTACACGAGGACGAAACCATGACCATGGCAATGGACCTGATCCGCCACATCGCCGGACTCTACAGCGGCAAGGCCTTCAAAGGCGACCTCACCCAGATCTACATCACCGGGAACGAAATCTGGATGGCTCAGCAGATCCTCGCCTCGCAGCAGGTAGAGGGCGCGCAGGGGGAGCGAGATGAATACGCCGAGTTCGAGACATGGCTTGATCGTGAGAAGCCCGCAGGTTGCGTTGGCGACATGGAACGCGGTTGGATGGCCCGCGCCGCCCTGGCGCAACCCTCTCCGAAATGCGCAACCTGCAACGACAACGGCGTGATCGGTGGCTTCGTCGGAGCCGATAGCGGGTATCAGGATGATCCATGCCCTGACTGCGCGCAGCCCTCCCCTGCGCCGGAGGTGGCAGGCTGGCGTGACCTAATCCTCGCTGCCCATCCCGGTAGTGATCCGCGTTACTGGCCGGATGCACTCCTGGTTCAACACATGACAGCCGAGATCGAGGACTTGCGGGCGCGCAATGAATGGCTGGAACAGGTGGCAGTCGAGGCTGTGGAAACCGAGAAGCATGCACTCGGCTTGCGCGACGCCGCCCAGGCCAGGGCGGCGGAAGTTACTGCGGAGCTGGCGGCAGCCAAGGCAGCACATGCGAAGCATGAGGAGGCTAAGTGATGGGTAAATACATTACTCCAGCCTTAACCAGGCTCATGCGAAAAGTGACCATCGATGAAAACGGCTGCTGGACGTGGACCGAAGTACTCAATAAGTACGGCTACGGTAAGATGACCACCGGCTACAGATTCGATAACACCCGCCAAACAAAGACAGTCCATCGAGTCTCCTTCGAACTCCACAAGGGCCCTATCCCTGAAGGCCTATGCGTTTGCCATCGTTGCGATAACCCACGCTGCGTAAATCCTGAACATCTATTCCTTGGTACTCACCAGGAAAACATGGATGACCGGGAGTCTAAGAGACGCGGAAATCATCCATTCGGCGAGCGAGTGCATACGGCGAAGCTTAGCCATGAGCAGGTAGCAGAGATTCTTCGGCTGCATGCTGACGGCACTTCCGCCAAGGAGCTTCAGGATATGTATGGAATGTCCCGAGCAGCTATTGACGCAATCATCAAGCGCAAGCGCTGGAAGCATGTTCAGATCGTCGCCGCGCCGGCGCAGGGAGAGTGACCATGAAACGATATGACGCGAATGTGTTCTTTCCCGGATGCCTCGGCCCGCTTAATCGTGAGGTGGTGTTGGCCGATGACGCCGACAAGCTCGAAGCCGAGGCCCAGGCGCTCAGGGAGCAACTCGCAGCCCTGCGCGCAAGGGTGGTGGTTCTCCCAAGCGTCGATAGCGTCATGAACATCGTCATGCGCTACCAGTGGAACGAGAAGACGAACGTCACCGGCACTACGAACTGGGCAGCCAACCTCGGAATGAAGGTTGTCGATGAGGTCAAGCGCCTCAACGGCAAGGCGGTGAGCGAGGGGCTGTTGCGGCGTCTTTCTCGCGCTGACACCGATGGAATCATGTGGAGCGACTGCGAAGGGCTTCGGGAACTTCTCGGCGATGAAAAGGAGTCAGGCTCATGATCCACTTCCATTCATGGGGAATGTGGTCCCGGCTCTTGCCGAGCTATAACGGCCACAAGACGCAGTTCAGAGAGTGCCTTACTTGCGGTCAAGCTCAGTTCAGAGACCTCGGCTATTGCGATGGTGTGAACTTCGAATTAGCCAATGAGGCTCTATCTGAGGTTGGGCCCGTTAGGGATAGCGACCTGCTCGGCGAGGGGAATGAGCATGAGTGAGCTTAAAGACTGCCCGTTCTGCGGGGCCAAGCCGGAAAGCAAAGGCAGACCAGCTTCGCCGAACGAAGACGTAAAACACGTGTGGTTTATCGCTTGCTTCTGCGGTGGTTACTCAGCTACAGCCCACCAAATGGGCTCAGGCGAAACGGCGGAAGCGGCTCAAGAGAACGCAGCCTCAGCATGGAACCGCCGCGCCATCCCCGCCGACCGTGTGCTGGTGCCGAGGGAGTTGCTTGCCCGGGTAGAGGAAAGCCTGCGCTGCGAGATTGAGGCGCACTACTCTGGCGTCAAGGATCACCCGGCTATCCGGCCTAAGTACCTGCGCGACATTGCGGAAGCCGACGAGCTCCGCGCCCTCCTCCAGCCCTAACCCCGCCGGCTCATAGAAGCTCATAGCCGGCTCATATCCCCTTAACCGCATACCCATATGGGAGTCAGAACTGTGCCCGAGTTTCGTCCATGCCCAGCCTGCCGAGGCTATGCCTTGGAAGCCAGCTGGTGCCACAAATGCGGCGGCAAAGGTGTCGTCGATGTTCACGCCGAGCAGCAGCTGTCCGAGGCGATCCTTGGCCTGCTCGAGCGAACCAAATTCCAATGCGCCGCCCGAGGCTGCGACGGCTGCACAGTGTGCAAGGAGGACGACCGTGCCTGACATTCAAGCAACCTACATCGAAGTGAGCGCCGAAGTGCGCTACTGGGAAGACGCCAAGATCAACGGGCAGGAGGACAGTGACGGCTCTCTGGTGCCGTTTCGCCGTGGCGACCTCTGGTGCCCGGTGATCCGTCTGGAAGACGGCCTGATCATGGACTGGCCGGCCGGCATGATCGCCGACATCCACTACAAGGTCTGCGATGCGGGTCAGTACTGGCTGCTCGGTGACAGCCGGAACCGAGTCGCCCAGTGGGCCGGCTACTACGTACCGGACAACTTCCTCTGCCCAACCGAGAACGGCTATGGCGACTACATCATCTTCAAGGTGGGCGCCGACGGCCTGATCAAGGGATGGAGCAAGCCCGAGATCGAATGGGGCGGCCGCGAGGATGATCAGGAAGGCTGGAAGCGCCCCAAGGAGAACGACCGTGCCTGACATTCGAGAAGAGTTTGAAGAGTATATCGCTGGAGTTCGAGAAAGAGTGGAGGCTAGAGGCTTTGAGCCGCTTGGTGATGCCATAGAGAAGTGGATGCTGCATGCCTGGCAAGCCAGCCGCGCGGCTCTGAGGGTGAAGCTGCCGGACTGGGAGTTCCCGCATTACTCCGAGGTAGTCGAAGCCCTCCAGCAAGCCGGAATCGAGGTGAAGCCATGAAAGCATGGATGGTCTATGCATCCGATGGCTACCCATCGGAAGGCGCAACACTGGTTTGGGCGGAGACGCGCAACCAGGCGCGCCACCTTGGCCGGCGCTCTGCCTGGGAGTGGGAATACTACCACTGCACTGCGGTGCGCGCCCCTGCTTGGGATGGGCTTCGCACCGAGCCAGGCTATATCGACGACAACGACGAACTGCCAGAAGGCGCTGAGCCGTTCTATTCGGAGGAATGCTTCTAATGGACACCAACAAGCTGAAGGAGCTGGCGGAGCTGGCTTCTGCACTGCACGGAGCCCCCAGTCTCGAACACTCTTCGGCAATCACTGAGTTCCGCAGCACCGCCAACCCCCAGGCCATCCTCGGGCTGATTGCCGAGGTGGAGCGGCTGCGCGAGTGGTATGGCAATAGCCTGCGCATGTTCAGCGAGTGCGCGGCAGCCCTTCCAGGTCCGTATTACATGGACCTACCCGACGGCGGCGACGTGAGCATCCCCGAGCAGTTGCGTCGGATGGCGAAGGATGCTGAGCGGTATCGGTGGCTGTGCGCATCCGCATGGTACGTCGGGCCAGAGCCGCGCGGCGATATCGAAGCCGTGAGCTGGCACGACCACAACGAAACCAGACAAGGAGTTACGACCGCAATCGACGCAGCCCTGGAAGGAGGCGGGAGATGAGCGAGTGGCAGCCAATCGATACCGCTCCGAAGGATGGCACCGAGATCATCCTGCGCCGAGGCGAGCGCGTCACTTCCGGCGCCTGGATTGAGTGGAGCAAGTCTGCTGCAGAACACCACTCCACAACTGGCGAATACCTCGGTCAGGTCGAGTACGACAGCGGAGCTAACTGGGCGACCTGGGATGGCGGGTTCACTGAAGAAGAGCCCCCAACCCACTGGATGCCCCTCCCCGCACCACTCTCAGCATAACCCAACCCCATTCCACCATCGCCGGCCGCATGCCGGCGCGATGAGGTATTGCCCATGAACAGTCCACGATGGGTGCTCATCAAAAGAGCATCCGAGCTCACCGGTTATTCCGAAGACGCCATCCGCCACAAGGTCAAGAATGGAACTTGGGCTCAAGGCCGAATCTGGCGCAAAGGCCACGATGGGCGAATCTTCATCAACATTGAGGAGGTAGACAAGTGGGTGGAGAGCGCTCCGCAGGACGCGGCATGATGACGAAACTGGATATGCCTGAAGGCATTGAGATTCACGGAAAGTCCCTGCGTATCTCGTTCACATGGCGCCGCAATCGTTATCGCGAAACCCTATCCCTGCCGGTGACCAAGGCCAACATCAAGTTCGCCGTCAGGAAACGGGAGGCCGTTCTCCACGATATTGGCCAGGGCACCTTCGATTATGCCAAGCACTTCCCTGACTCGAAGCATGCCAAGAACGTCAGCCGGACACGCGATGAGCGACTCAAGGTCTTGGCCGCCCGTTACAAGCCGCTCAAGGCGGTTGACATTACCCATGAGACCGAGCGCCGCTACGGCCTGGCCCTGGATATCTGCATCGACCTGCTGGGGCCGGAACGGTATGCCAGCATCCTTCTCTCGGAAGACATCCAGCGCCTGCGCGTCGACCTGCTGGCCGGCCGACAGCTGACGACGGTCAACCATTACCTGGCGGCGCTGGCCGGCTTCCTGGCCTGGTGCGAAAAAAATGAGTACTGCCGGCCGGGGCTGGCAGAGGAATGCAGCCGCTTCGAGGTCAGCGACAGAACGCCCGATCCGCTGAACTACTCGGAATATGAACTGGTGAAGACGAAGGGCTGCCTGCATCCTGCGGACGGGGCATCGATCACACTCGCCGTCTATTCCGGCCTGCGGCCTGGGGAGCTTTGCGGGGTTGCAAGGGAAGACATCGACCTGGAAAGCGGAAAACTCGAAGTGCGGCGCTCGATCACGAACAGCGGAACCTTCAAGGTCCCCAAGACAGGGAAGGCGCGAACGATACTCCTGCTCCCGCCCGCGCTGGAGGCCTGCCGGATCCTGCTCGACATTCCCAGCCCGGCTCCGCAGCACGAAGTCACGGTTCAGATCAACCGGCACGAATCGAGAGTGGACACCGTCACCCCGCTGATTTCACCGCTGCTGCAGGCCAAGCGGAAGAAAGTGAACCCCTGGTTCAGGCCCACATCCTGGAACTCGAAGTGGCACAACATCCAGCGCCGCGCCGGTATTCGCCCTCGCCGGCCCTACCAGACGCGCCACACCTACGCCTGCTGGTGCCTGACCGCGCATGGTAACCTTGCGTTTATCGCCAAACAGATGGGGCATAAGGATTTCACGATGCTGGTGAAAGTTTATGCGGCCTGGATGGATGACGAGTCGCCCAGCGAGCTAAACCGCATCTGGAAGGGCATGCAGAACATCCACAAAATTGCCCCAATGCTGCCCCACAAACTAGAGACCGTAAGCGTAACTACTTGATGCAGCACGAAAAAATAGATTTATCCGCGCATACTCCAATGATGCAGCAATACTGGAAGCTGAAGAGACAGCATCCGGAACAACTGCTGTTCTACCGCATGGGCGACTTCTACGAGCTGTTCTACGAGGACGCCAAGAAGGCCGCCAAGCTGCTCGACATCACCCTCACCACCCGCGGCCAGTCCGCCGGCACGCCGATTCCCATGGCCGGCATCCCCTTCCACGCCGTGGAGGGCTACCTGGCCAAGCTGGTCAAGCTGGGCGAGTCGGTGGCCATCTGCGAACAGATCGGCGACCCGGCCACCAGCAAGGGCCCGGTGGAACGCCAGGTGGTGCGCATCATTACCCCCGGCACGGTCAGCGACGAGGCGCTGCTCGACGAGCGCCGCGACAACCTGCTGGCCGCCCTGCTGGGCGACGAGCGGTTGTTCGGCCTGGCGGTGCTGGACATCACCAGCGGCCGCTTCAGCGTCCAGGAAATCCGCGGCTGGGAAACCCTGCTGGCCGAGCTGGAGCGCCTGAACCCCGCGGAACTGCTGATCCCCGACGACTGGCCCGCCGGCCTGCCGGCGGAGAAGCGCCGTGGTGTGCGGCGTCGTGCGCCCTGGGACTTCGACCGCGACTCGGCGTTCAAGAGCCTCTGCCAGCAATTCGCCACCCAGGACCTGAAGGGCTTCGGCTGCCAGGACCTGACCCTGGCCATCGGCGCCGCCGGCTGCCTGCTGGCCTACGCCAAGGAAACCCAGCGCACCGCCCTGCCGCACCTGCGCAGCCTGCGCCACGAGCGCCTGGACGACACCGTCATCC
Source organism: Pseudomonas sp. M1 (assembly GCF_022760135.1). Classification (NCBI taxonomy): domain Bacteria; kingdom Pseudomonadati; phylum Pseudomonadota; class Gammaproteobacteria; order Pseudomonadales; family Pseudomonadaceae; genus Pseudomonas; species Pseudomonas sp. M1. The sequence goes on along the minus strand of NZ_CP094343.1, from coordinate 1,635,299 downwards.
TCGACGGCGCCAGTCGCCGCAACCTGGAGCTGGACACCAACCTCTCCGGCGGCCGCGACAACACCCTGCAATCGGTGGTGGACCGCTGCCAGACCGCCATGGGCAGCCGCCTGCTGACGCGCTGGCTGAACCGCCCGCTACGCGACCGCGCCGTACTGGAGGCCCGCCAGGAATCCATCGCCTGCCTGCTGGAACGCTACCGTTTCGAGAACCTTCAGCCACAGCTGAAGGAAATCGGTGACGTCGAGCGCATCCTCGCCCGTATCGGTCTGCGCAACGCCCGCCCGCGCGACCTGGCGCGCCTGCGCGACGCCCTGGCCGCTCTGCCGGAGCTGCAACGCGGCATGACCGAGCTGGAAGCTCCGCACCTGGGCGAACTGGCCGCCAGCATCCGCACCTACCCGGAACTGGCCGACCTGCTGGCGCGCGCGATCATCGACAACCCGCCGGCGGTGATCCGCGACGGCGGCGTCATCAAGCGCGGCTACGACGCCGAGCTGGACGAACTGCAGACACTCAGCGAGAACGCCGGCCAGTACCTGATGGACCTGGAGATCCGCGAGAAGGAACGCACCGGGCTGTCGGGTCTGAAGGTCGGCTACAACCGCATCCATGGCTACTACATCGAGCTGCCGCGCATGCAGGCCGAGCAGGCGCCGGCCGATTACCAGCGGCGCCAGACGCTGAAGGGCGCCGAACGCTTCATCACCCCGGAGCTGAAGGCCTTCGAGGACAAGGCGCTGTCCGCCCAGAGCCGCGCCCTGGCCCGCGAGAAGCAGCTCTACGAGGAACTGGTGGAACTGCTGATCGCCCAGTTGGCGCCGCTGCAGGACACCGCCGCCGCCCTGGCCGAACTGGACGTGCTGGCGAACCTGGCCGAGCGCGCGCTGAACCTCGACCTGAACCGCCCGCGCTTCGTCGAGGAGTCGGGCATCCTCATCGAGCAGGGCCGCCACCCGGTGGTGGAGCAGGTGCTGGACACGCCCTTCGTGGCCAACGACCTGAAGCTCGACGAAGACACCCGCATGCTGGTGATTACCGGCCCGAACATGGGCGGTAAATCCACCTACATGCGGCAAACGGCGCTGATCGTGCTGCTGGCGCACATCGGTAGCTTCGTCCCGGCGGCGCGCTGCGAGCTGTCGCTGGTAGACCGCATCTTCACCCGTATCGGCTCGTCCGACGACCTCGCCGGCGGCCGATCCACCTTCATGGTGGAGATGAGCGAAACCGCCAACATCCTGCACAACGCCACCGACCGCAGCCTGGTGCTGATGGACGAAGTGGGCCGCGGCACCAGCACCTTCGACGGCCTGTCGCTGGCCTGGTCCGCCGCCGAGCACCTGGCGCACCTGCGCGCCTTCACCCTGTTCGCCACCCACTATTTCGAGCTGACCGTGCTGCCGGAAAGCGAACCGGTGGTGGCCAACGTGCACCTGAACGCCACCGAGCACAACGAGCGCATCGTCTTCCTGCACCACGTGCTGCCCGGCCCGGCGAGCCAGAGCTACGGCCTGGCGGTGGCGCAACTGGCCGGCGTGCCCGGCCCGGTGATCCTGCGCGCCCGCGAGCACCTGGCGCGCCTGGAAACCACCAGCCTGCCCCACGAGGCGCCGCGCCAGGAGGCCGGCCAGCCCGCCGCGCCGATGCAGAGCGACCTGTTCGCCAGCCTGCCGCACCCGCTGATCGACGAGCTTGCACGCATCAAACCCGATGACCTGACACCGCGCCAGGCGCTCGATTTGTTATATGCATGGAAGACGCGAATCTGACGGACAGCGGAACAAGCTGCTAGAATCGCGCGCGCTTAGCCGCCCGCCTGAGGAGAGAATTAGAAAATGACCTTCGTCGTCACCGACAACTGCATCAAGTGCAAATACACCGACTGCGTGGAAGTCTGCCCGGTGGACTGCTTCTACGAAGGCCCGAACTTCCTGGTGATTCACCCGGATGAGTGCATCGACTGCGCCCTGTGCGAACCGGAATGCCCGGCACAGGCGATCTTCTCCGAGGACGAGGTCCCGGAGAACATGCAGGAGTTCATCGAGCTGAACAAGGATCTGGCCGAGGTCTGGCCGAACATCACCGAGAAGAAGGACCCGTTGCCGGATGCGGAAGAGTGGGACGGCGTCGCCGACAAGCTCAAGCACCTGGAGCGCTGATCGCTTCCTCCAAGCTCCAAGGCCCGCCTCGCGCGGGCCTTGTGCCATCTGTGACGGCACTTTTTCGCGGGCGAAAAAAAGGGGCGGGATGGCCCGCCCTTTTTTCCCTACCCCATCATCCTGATGAATCGCATCCCGCGACGTCCTGACCGGCATCCCTGTCGGCCTGCGTCATTCCCTGTACGCAAGAGTGATATTAGCTTTCCGTACAAAAGCGGCAAGCGGCTGCGGGTCGCACCCCGGTAGGGCCAGGATTAGCGCAGTCGAAAATAAAGCCCTTTAAATTCAATTGCTTATTTATAAAAACTGAAGAAAAGGGCCCCTTGCCGGCAAACCGAATCGTCAAAGGCTCACAGCACGTGTAAGCGATGGCTTACAAAACCAAACTCAAAAACTGCTGTCTCGCCTGGTTCGAGCGGCCGGGGAGTCCGCTCCTACCGCACGAGCGAGCATGGCTTTTCGTAGGATGGTGTTGAGCGAAGCGATACCCATCAGCGCAACCGCATGGGTTTCGCAAGCTCGAAGCTCGGGCGTAGGAGCAACTGTCTGCGTCGAGGTGCGTAGGATGGGTTGAGCTTGCGAAACCCATCGGGCCATGGTGATGGGTATCGCTTCGCTCAACCCATCCTACGGGGCTTTCCTGGAACTGTAGGAGCGGATCTCATCCGCGAACCGCGCCGGAACATCCGGTCATCGCGGACAAGGTCCGCTCCTACGGGGGAGGAATGCCGTGCTTCCCGGCTACCTGTATGTCCGCGATTGGATACACCGACCACGCCGGACGCCCCGGTGGCACGAAAGGCCCCCTCTCCCGCTTGCGGGAGAGGGTTGGGGAGAGGGCGCTCTTGGAACCCGGCACAACAACCATCGGCAAACCCCATTCGCGGCAAGGCCCGCTCCCACAATTGGCACAGGCGAAAAAAAGCCCGGCAACCAACGCTCCGGGCTTTTTCGTTACGGGCGGCGCCTTACTGGAACAGCGCGTCACTCGACAGGCCGTTCTTCTCCAGGATCTCCCGCAGACGCTTGAGCGCCTCGACCTGGATCTGCCGCACCCGCTCGCGGGTCAGGCCGATTTCCTGGCCGACCTCTTCCAGGGTGCTGCTTTCGTGGCCGCGCAGGCCGAAGCGGCGGATCACCACCTCGCGCTGCTTGTCGGTCAACTCGGACAGCCACTGGTCGATGCTCTGACTCAGGTCGTCATCCTGCAGCAGTTCGCAGGGGTCGGTGGGACGATCGTCGGTCAGGGTGTCGAGCAGCGTCTTGTCCGAATCCGGGCCGAGGGACACATCCACCGAAGTCACCCGCTCGTTGAGGCCGAGCATGCGCTTGACCTCGTCGACCGGCTTCTCCAGCAGGTTGGCGATTTCCTCGGGGGACGGCTCGTGGTCCAGCTTGTGCGTCAGCTCGCGGGCCGCGCGCAGGTAGACGTTGAGTTCCTTGACCACGTGGATCGGCAGGCGGATGGTGCGGGTCTGGTTCATGATGGCCCGTTCGATGGTCTGGCGAATCCACCACGTCGCATAGGTGGAGAAGCGGAAACCCCGTTCCGGATCGAACTTCTCCACCGCCCGGATCAACCCCAGGTTGCCCTCCTCGATCAGGTCGAGCAGGGACAGGCCGCGGTTGACGTAGCGTCGGGCGATCTTCACCACCAGGCGCAGGTTGCTTTCGATCATGCGCCGACGCCCGGCGGGATCGCCCCTTTGCGCGAGCCGCGCGAAGTGGACCTCCTCCTCGGGAGTCAGCAGTGGGGAAAAACCGATTTCGTTGAGGTAGAGCTGCGTGGCATCCAGCGCCCGGCTGTAATCGATGTGCTTGTGCTGCTTCGATGACAGCGAACTGGCCTTGCCGGTGACCTGAAGTGAGACCTGCTCTTCGGCAAGTGACTCGTCGAATGTGATGGCGGGCTCCAGCAACAGCAGCTCGTCATCCACGTCAAACTCCGGCCCTTCTTTTTTGAGTGCCATGTCGTTATCCCTTGCTGAGTTCGACAACAAGCCCGGACGAATCCATATCCTTGGGACGTCCAAGCCCGCTCACCCACGCGGGATGCGGCGGTCGATCAACGAGGTGGCAGGTATTGCAAGGGGTCCACGGGTTTGCCCTGACGGCGAATCTCGAAGTGCAGCTTCACCCGGTCCGTGCCCGTGGAGCCCATCTCGGCAATGCTCTGCCCGACTTTGACCTGTTGCCCTTCCCGAACGAGCAGCCTGCGGTTGTGGCCGTAGGCACTCACGTAGGTATCGCTGTGCTTGATGATCACGAGTTCGCCGTAGCCCCGCAAACCACTACCGGCGTACACAACCGTGCCATTCGACGCAGCCAGGACAGGCTGGCCCAATTGCCCGGCTATATCAATCCCTTTATTCAAACTCCCGTTTGATGCAAAGCGGCCTATCAAAGTGCCACTGGTCGGCCACATCCAGCCCTCCACGCCCTTGCCGGAAGCCTGCGAAGGGGCAGTGCTGGCGGGGGGTGTCGAATTGCTGACGGTAGCCGCGGGAGCGGGCTTGGCCGGTGCCGGAGAACCGGCGGCGGGCTTGCCGACCACCACCGGCGCGACGGACGGTGTGGTTTTGGCGACGACGGGCTGTGCCGAGGTGCTGGAGCCGGCACCGCCGAAGCGGATGGCCTGCCCCGGGCGGATGGTGTAGGGCGGCGGGATGTTGTTGTGCGCGGCCAGGGCCTTCCAGTCCCAGCCGTAGCGGAAGGCGATCGAGTACAGGGTGTCGCCGCGGCGCACCACGTACTGCCCGCTGGTGGTCGCCGGCGTGCGATCGGCCTGGTTGCGGTCGACCACCTTGACCTTGCCCCCGGAGGAGGATGCGCAGGCCGCGAGCAGGGAACAGAATGCTGCCGCCAGCAGCATGCGCACGCCGCTCCGAATCCAGATCCATTGTTTCTGGGCCGCGATAGGGCTCACCCCTTCCCCCTTATCCATCGAATATGTGCCCGGCATCTCGCCGTTATGCTCCCCCTGGCTGCGCGACGGCGCTCCCGCCGCCGCTCAGCCCAGGGGGCCGTTGAGCAGGGGAACGAAGCGCACCGAATCCAGCACGCGCCGGTCGAATCCGTCGCCGGTGCGCTCGATCAGCATCAGTTGCTGCACTTCGCCGCTACCCACCGGGATCACCAGGCGCCCGCCCGGCGCCAGCTGGTCGAGCAGCGCCTGCGGGACCTCGGCGGCTGCCGCGGTGACGATGATACCGTTGTACGGTGCCAGCGCCGACCAGCCTTCCCAGCCATCCCCCCAGCGAAAGACAACATTTCTCAGGTTTAGCTCCGCAAGGCGCTCCTTGGCGCGGTCCTGCAGGGCCTGAATCCGCTCGACGGAGAACACCCGCTCGACCAGTTGCGCCAGCACCGCGGTCTGGTAGCCGGAGCCGGTGCCGATCTCCAGCACCTTGTCCAGGGGGCCGGCGGCCAGCAGCAGCTCGGTCATCCGCGCCACCATGAAGGGTTGCGAGATGGTCTGATTGTGGCCGATGGGCAGCGCGGTGTCCTCGTAGGCGCGGTGCGACAGCGCCTCGTCGACGAACAGGTGGCGCGGCGTGCGGCGGATCACCTCGAGCACCCGGGCGTTGGACAGGCCTTCCTCGTACAGGCGCTGGATCAGCCGTTCGCGGGTGCGCTGGGAGGTCATGCCGATGCCGCGGCGACTCAGTTCATCGGCCATGGTCCAGCCCTCCGATCCAGTCCTGCAGTCCATTGAACGCCTCGCGGAAGGTTCGGTCCAGTTGCAGCGGCGTGACCGAGACATAGCCCTGCATCACCGCATGGAAGTCAGTGCCCTCGCCGCCGTCCTCGACGTCGCCCGCCGCCGCGATCCAGTAGCCTTCGCGCCCGCGCGGGTTGACCACCTTGACCGGCGCCGCGGCGCGCTTGCGGTGGCCCAGGCGGGTCAGCTGGACGCCGCGGATGCGCTCCAGCGGCAGGTTCGGGATGTTGACGTTGAGCACGGTGCGCGGCGGCAGTTCGAGCTGCTCGTGCGCCAGCACCAGCAGGCGCGCGAAATGCATGGCGGTATAGAGGTTGTCCGGCTGGCGCGAGAGCAGCGAGAAGGCGAACGCCGGCCGTTCCAGGAAACGGCCCTCGATGGCGGCGGCCACGGTGCCGGAATAGAGCACGTCATCGCCCAGGTTGGCGCCCAGGTTGATACCCGAGACGACCATGTCCGGCAAGGTGTCCAGCAGGCCGTTGAGGCCCAGGTGCACGCAGTCGGTCGGCGTACCGTCGACGCCGATGAATCCATTGCTCAGGCGCTGCGCGTGCAGCGGCCGGTCCAGGGTCAGCGAGCTGCTGGCGCCGCTGCGGTCCTGTTCGGGAGCGACCACCACGCATTCGGCATGTTCGCTCAGCGCGTCGTAAAGCGCGGCGATACCGGGTGCGTTCACCCCATCGTCGTTGGCAATCAGTATGCGCATGGGTTTTCCGTCTGCCCTGCCGGTACCAGCTCGACCAGCTCGCGCACGACGACGGTGGCGAAGCAGCCTGCCGGCAGGACGAATTCCAGTTGCAGAATGTCAGGGGCCGGATAATGCCATGCCAGGGCCTGGATGGGGAGGCGCAGGATGCGCCGTTCGTGCGCCAGGTCAGCATTGCCCAGCCACTGGCAAAGCGCCACCTCGGCGGCGCCCACGGCATTTTCCAGCTCGCCGCTGGCGCCGCCGGCCGGCGAGGCGCCCTTGCCCCAGAGCGGTCCGGTGGGGTGCAGGTCGAGTTCGGCCAGGCGCGGGTCGGCGCATTCCGCCTCGCCCGCCGGGAAGAAACTGCGGCTGTCGGTAAAGGCCAGCAGGTCGCCGACCTGGGCGCGGTTCCAGCTACCGTCCGTCACCCGCCGCGCCAGCACCTGGTTGAACAGGTAGCTGCGCCCGGCGGAGAGCAGTCGTGAGCGCAGGTTGCGCTGCTCCGGCAGGATGCCGCGCTCGGCACAGCTGCGGGCGTCCACGACGTTGCCGCCGTCGAAGCCGAAGCGCTGGCTGCCGAAATAGTTGGGCACGCCCGCGGCGGCGATACGTCGCAGCCGCTCGTCGAGCGCCTGGTGCTCGCCTTGCAGTTGCGTCAGGCGCAGGGTGAAGCCGTTGGCCGCGTGGGCGCCACGCTGCAGCTTGCGCTGGTGGCGGGTGCGCTTGAGGATGCGCAGGGCGTCGTCCTCGGCCGCGGCCAGGTCAGGGTCGGCCTTGCCCGGCAGGTGCAGGCTGAACCACTGGCGCGTCAGGGCCTGGCGATCCTTGAGCCCGGCATAGCTGATCAGCCGTTGCGACACCCCGGCCGCGCGGGCCAGGCGGCGCGCGGCCTCCTCGGTGTTCAGCCCGCGCTTCTCCACCCATAGCCAGAGGTGTTCGCCTTCGCCGGACAGCGGGATGTCCAGCACCTCGTCGACCTGGAAGTCCTCGGCCACCGCCTTGAGCACCGCCTGCCCGCAGGGTTCGCCATGGGCGCGCGGGCCCAGCAGCTCCAGCTCGGTCATGGACGGACCAGCAGGGCGACGGCGTGCACCGCGATGCCTTCCTCGCGCCCGGTGAAGCCGAGCTTCTCGGTGGTGGTGGCCTTGACGTTGACCTGTTCGAGGTCGACCTGCAGGTCCTCGGCGATGCTGCCGCGCATGGCTTCGATGTGCGGCGCCATCTTCGGCGCCTGGGCGATGATGGTGGCGTCGACGTTGCCGATCACGTAGCCCTTCCCGTGCACCAGGGCCACCACGTGGCGCAGCAGCGCGCGGCTGTCGGCGCCCTTGAAACGCGGGTCGGTATCGGGGAAGTGCTTGCCGATGTCCCCCAGGGCGCAGGCGCCGAGCAGCGCGTCGCTCAGCGCGTGCAGCAGCACGTCGCCGTCGGAGTGGGCGACGAGCCCGAACTTGTGGGGGATGCGCACGCCGCCGAGGGTGATGAAGTCGCCCTCGCCGAAGCGGTGTACGTCGTAGCCATGGCCGATACGCATAGAAAAACGCCCTGAGTCAGTCAGGGCGTCGATTCTACCGGAAAGCCGCGACGCCTTCAGGACAGCGCCCGCGCGTGGTGGCGCAGGTGGTCGTCGATGAAGCTGGCGATAAAGTAGTAGCTGTGGTCGTAGCCCGGTTGCAGGCGCAGCTCCAGCGGGTGCCCCGCCGCTTCCGCCGCCTGGCGCAGGGCCTCGGGCTTGAGCTGGGTGGCGAGGAAGTCGTCGCGCTCGCCCTGGTCGACCAGGATCGGCAGGCGCTCGCTCGCGCCGGCCAGCAGTTCGCAGGCGTCCCACTCGGCCCAGGCGCTGCGGTCTTCGCCCAGGTAACGGCCAAAGGCCTTCTGCCCCCAGGGGCAGTCGCTGGGATGAGCGATGGGCGCGAAGGCCGACAGCGACTGGTAGCGCCCCGGGTTGCGCAGCGCGCAGACCAGCGCGCCGTGGCCACCCATGGAGTGCCCGGCGATGCCGCGGCGGCTGGATACCGGGAAGTTATCCTCGATCAGCGCCGGCAGCTCGTGCACCACGTAGTCGTGCATGCGGTAGTTGCGCGCCCAGGGTTCCTGGGTGGCGTTGAGGTAGAAGCCGGCGCCCAGGCCGAAGTCCCAGGCGCCCTCCGGGTCGCCCGGCACGTCCGCGCCGCGCGGGCTGGTGTCCGGCGTCACTATCACCAGGCCCAGTTCGGCGGCCAGGCGCTGGGCGCCGGCCTTCTGCATGAAGTTCTCGTCGGTGCAGGTCAGCCCCGACAGCCAGTAGAGCACCGGCAGTCCGGCCTCGGGCTCGGCCTGGGGCGGCAGGTAGATGGCGAACACCATGTCGCAGCCGAGCGCCTGGGAACGGTGGCGGTAGCGCTGGTGCCAGCCGCCGAAGCTCTTGGTGCTGGAGACGATTTCCATAAAAAGCTCCGTGTAAAGACGAGGAAAGCGCTGGAGGCTGGACGAAAAAGCGCTACGTATAGCCTTCAGCCTCCAGCGCTCCCGTCGGCTTTTCAGTAATGGATGACCAAGTGGATGCTCTTGCCTTCGTGCATCAGGTCGAAGGCCTCGTTGATTCCCATAAAAAGCTCCGTGTAAGGACGAGGAAAGCGCTGGAGGCTGGACGAAAAAGCGCTACGTCTAGCCTTTAGCCTCCAGCGCTCTCGTCGGCTTTTCAGTAATGGATGACCAAGTGGATGCTCTTGCCTTCGTGCATCAGGTCAAAGGCCTCGACGATTTCCATAAAAAGCTCCGTGTAAGGACGAGGAAAGCGCTGGAGGCTGGACGAAAAAGCGCTACGTATAGCCTTCAGCCTCCAGCGCTCTCGTCGGCTTTTCAGTAATGGATGACCGAGCGGATGCTCTTGCCTTCGTGCATCAGGTCGAAGGCCTCGTTGATCTTGTCCAGGCCCATGGTGTGGGTGATGAAGGTGTCCAGCGGGATTTCGCCCTTCTGTGCCTTCTCCACGTAGCTGGGCAGCTCGGTGCGGCCGCGCACGCCGCCAAACGCCGAACCGCGCCAGACGCGCCCGGTGACCAGCTGGAACGGCCGGGTGCTGATCTCCTGGCCGGCGCCGGCGACGCCGATGATGGTCGACTCGCCCCAGCCCTTGTGGCAGCACTCCAGCGCCGCGCGCATCAGCTGCACGTTGCCGACGCACTCGAAGGAGTAGTCCACGCCGCCGTCGGTCATCTCGACGATGACCTCCTGGATCGGCTTCTGGTGGTCCTTCGGATTGACGAAGTCGGTGGCGCCCAGTTCCCTGGCGATGTCGAACTTGGCCGGGTTGATGTCGACGGCGATGATCCGCGAGGCCTTGGCCATCTTGGCGCCGATGATGGCCGCAAGGCCGATGCCGCCCAGACCGAAGATGGCCACGGTGGCGCCCTCTTCCACCTTGGCGGTGTTGAGCACGGCGCCGATGCCGGTGGTCACGCCGCAGCCGAGCAGGCAGACCTTCTCCAGCGGGGCGTCCTTGGGAATCTTGGCCAGGGAGATTTCCGGCAGCACGGTGTATTCGGAGAAGGTCGAGCAGCCCATGTAGTGGTAGATCGGCTGGCCGTTGTAGGAGAAGCGGCTGGTGCCGTCGGGCATCAGGCCCTTGCCCTGGGTGGCGCGCACGGCCTGGCAGAGATTGGTCTTGCCGGATTTGCAGAACTTGCACTCGCGGCATTCGGCGGTGTACAGCGGGATCACGTGGTCGCCGACCTGCAGCGAGGTCACGCCCTCGCCCACCGCTTCGACGATGCCGCCACCCTCGTGGCCGAGGATGCACGGGAAGACGCCTTCGGAATCCTCGCCGGACAGGGTGTAGGCGTCGGTGTGGCAGACCCCGGTGGCGACGATGCGTACCAGCACCTCGCCCTTCTTCGGCGGCGCCACGTCCACCTCGACCACCTGCAGCGGCTGGTTGGGGGCGAAGGCGACGGCGGCACGGGACTTGATCATCTCGGAACTCCTGGCGGGTTGATGCATGGGGCTTCCGTCTTCTGGGCGGAAGCGGCCGGCGATGGAGGCCGGCGGAAACCGGGTGGCCCGGCGCAAAGCGCAGGGCACAGCCTTGAAAGTGTAGAAAAGTGCCTGGAAAGAAATAATCAGGCAATAATCAAAACTTTATTGCCATACAGGGACAATCCAGATGAATCGCTGGGAAGGCCTCGACGAATTCGTCGCGGTGGCGGAAACCGGGCAGTTCACCGCCGCCGCCGAACGCCTGGGCGTGTCCTCCTCCCACGTCAGCCGGCAGATCGCCCGCCTGGAGGAACGCCTGCAGACCCGTCTGCTCTACCGCAGCACCCGCCGCGTGTCGCTGAGCGAAGCCGGGCAGACCTTCCTGCAACACTGCCAGCGCCTGCAGGACGCCCGCGACGAGGCGCTGCGCGCGGTCAGCGACCTCTCCGCCGAGCCCAAGGGCCTGCTGCGCATGACCTGCGCGGTGGCCTACGGCGAGCGCTTCGTGGTGCCGCTGGTGAACGCCTTCATGGCCGACTACCCGCAGCTGCGGGTGGACATCGAGCTGTCCAACCGCCAGCTCGACCTGCTCCACGAGGGCTTCGACCTGGCCATCCGCCTCGGCCGCCTGAGCGACTCGCGCCTGGTGGCCACGCGCCTGGCGCCGCGGCTGATGTACCTGTGCGCCACGCCCGGCTACCTGGAGCGCCACGGCGCGCCGCGCTCGCCGGCGGAACTGGCGCAGCACAACTGCCTGGTGGGCAGCAGCGACATCTGGACCTTCCTCGAGGACAGCCGCGAGACGCAGCACCGCGTGCAGGGCAACTGGCGCTGCAACAGCGGCCAGGCGGTGCTCGACGCCGCGCTGCGCGGCTTCGGCCTGTGCCAGTTGCCGGACTACTACGTGCTGGAGCACCTGCGCAGCGGGCGGCTGGTTTCCCTGCTGGAGGAACACCAGCCGCCGAACACCGCGGTCTGGGCGCTGTACCCGCAGCAGCGGCACCTGTCGCCGAAGGTGCGGCAACTGGTGGACTTCCTCAAGGACGGCCTGCAGCGGACGCATCCGGGGTTGTCCTGAAACAGGGTGGTTTCCGGCAATTCGGTTAGAATTACCGGTTTATCACGCTACCCTGCCAAGGATGCCGCCATGTCCGCTCTTTCTGCCTTCCGCGAGCGCTACCTGCTGCGCTTCTGGTCACCGCTGCCGACCCTGGTCGCGCTCGGCGTCGCCTCTGCCTACTACTTCGCCCTGACCGGGACCTTCTGGGCCGTCACCGGGGAATTCACCCGCTGGGGCGGCCACGTGCTGTCCTGGTTCGGCGTGCCGGTGCAGGACTGGAGCTACTTCAAGATCATCGGCCTGCAGGGCACGCCGCTGGACCGCATCGACGGCGTGATGATCATCGGCATGTTCCTCGGCGCGCTGTGCTGCGCGCTCTGGGCCGGCAACGTCAGCCTGCGCTGGCCGACCAGCCGGCGCCGCCTGCTGCAGGGCCTGGTGGGCGGCATCATCGCCGGCTTCGGCGCGCGCCTGGCCATGGGCTGCAACCTGGCGGCGTTCTTCACCGGCATCCCGATGTTCTCGGTGCACGCCTGGGCCTTCATGCTTTCCACCGTGATCGGCGCCTGGTTCGGCGTGAAGCTGAGCCTGCTGCCGTTCCTGCGCACGCCGCTGAAGGTCACCGGCAAGGCCGCCAGCCTGCCCGACGCGGCGAGCCTCGCCCGCCGCGCGAAGGTGCAGTGGCGCCTGGGGCTGGCGGTGCTGGCCGTGGCCGCGCTGTTCGCCGCCTGGCGCTTCGAGGTGTCGCTGGTGCTGGGCCTGGCCACCCTGTTCGGCCTGCTGTTCGGCGGCCTGATCGAACGCGCGCAGATCTGCTTCACCAGCGCCGCCCGCGACCTCTGGACCACCGGCCGGACCAAGGCCGCCTTCGGCATCCTGCTGGGCATGGCCGCGGCCTGCGTCGGCACCTTCGCGGCGATCCACCTGGGCGTGGCGCCGAAGACCTTCTGGATGGGTCCCAACGCGGTGATCGGCGGCGTGCTGTTCGGCATCGGCATCGTCCTGGCCGGCGGCTGCGAGACCGGCTGGATGTACCGCTCGATGGAAGGGCAGGTGCATTTCTGGGTGGTCGGCGTCGGCAACGTCATCGGCGGCACCCTGGTGGCGGTGTACTGGGATGCGCTGGGCAGCGCCCTGGCCCTGCCCTATCCCAAGCTCAACCTGCTGCAGATGTTCGGCCCCGGCGGCGGCCTGCTGCTGACCTTCGCCGGCCTGGCGCTGTGCATGCTGCTGGTACAGCTGAACGCCAACCGTTTCACCCGTTCGAGGAAAACCGCCAATGAGCGCGAACAAGACGCCGACGCTGTCGCTTGACCTGCGCGGCGAGCACTGCCCGTACAACGCCATCGCCACCCTGGAAACCCTGGAGACGCTGAAGCCGGGCGACCTGCTGGAAGTGGTCACCGACTGCTCGCAGTCGGTGCACGGCATCCCCGAGGATACAAAGCGCCACGGTTACAACTGCCTGGCGGTGGAACAGCATGGGGCGCTGTTCCGTTTCCTCATCGAGGTGCCGTTGCTGGGGTGAGCGCACCTGGCGCGCGAAATCGCGGACGGAGTCCGCTCCTACGCCAGTGCTTCTGTCTTGCCGGCTGCGCCGAGGTGCTTTTCGTAGGATGGGTTGAGCTTGCGAAACCCATGCGGCGGTGGCGATGGGTATCGCTTCGCTCAACCCATCCTACGGGCTTTCCTGGAACTGTAGGAGCGGACTCCGTCCGCGATTGGATTCAACGCACCGCCGGACGCCCCGGTGGCACGGGCTCAGCGCGGAACGAAGCTGCGTTGCAACCGCTGCAGGTCTTCCGGGGTGGTGACCTTGATGTTGTCGGCGCGGCCCTCGACCATCTTCGGCGCGTTGCCGGCCCATTCCATCGCCGAGGCCTCGTCGGTGATCGCCGCGCCCGCCACCAGGGCATCGGCTAGGGCGCGGTGCAGGGCGCCCAGGTGGAACATCTGCGGCGTGTAGGCCTGCCAGACCACGCTGCGGTCGACGGTTTCCAGCACCCGGCCATCGGCGCCGACGCGCTTGAGCGTGTCTCGCGCCGGCACGCCGAGCAGGCCGCCCACCGGGTCGTTGTCCAGTTCTCCGAGCAGCCGGTCGAGGTCGCCGCGGCTCAGGTTAGGCCGCGCCGCGTCGTGCACCAGCACCCAGTCGTCGCTGCCAGCGCCCTGTTCGTTGAGCAGCAGCAGGCCGTTGAGTACGGAGTCCGCGCGCTCGCGGCCGCCTTCGGCACGCAGGATGCGCGGGTCGGCGGCACAGGGCAGGTTCGGCCACCAGGGATCGTCAGGCGCCAGGCAGACCACCAGGCCCTTGAGCATGGGGTGGCCGAGGAAGCAGTCGAGGGTATGTTCGAGAATGCTGCGGCCGGCGAGGTCGAGGTATTGCTTGGGGCGGTCTGCGCGCATCCGCGAACCGATGCCCGCGGCGGGGATCACGGCCCAGAAGGCCGGCAGGGAGATGTCGCGGAATTTCATTGCGCCAGCTGGTAGAGGGTTTCCTTGTCCTTGACCATGCCGAGTTCGTGGCGGGCACGCTCCTCGACCGTCTCGGTGCCTTTCTTCAGTTCCGCCACCTCGGCCTCGAGGATGCGGTTGCGCTCGAGCAGGCGCTGGTTCTCGCCCTGCTGGTCGGCGATCTGCTTCTCCAGCTCGCGCACTTGCGCCAGGCTGCCGTCCCCTACCCACAGGCGATACTGCAGGCCGGCGAGGCCCAGGAGCAGGACGAGGAACAGCCAGTAGGGGCTGCGCAGCTTACTCAGACGCAATTGTGGACTCCATGTGCGAAGGGGTGGCTCGCGCCACCCCTTCACCGTACCAGACTAGCCTCAGCCGCGGAATTCCGCGCGGCCACGGTACGGCGCCTTGGCGCCCAGCTGCTCTTCGATGCGCAGCAGCTGGTTGTACTTGGACACACGGTCGGAACGGCACAGCGAACCGGTCTTGATCTGGCCGGCGGCGGTGCCTACGGCCAGGTCGGCGATGGTGCTGTCCTCGGTTTCGCCGCTGCGGTGCGAGATCACCGCGGTGTAGCCGGCAGCCTTGGCCATCTGGATGGCTTCGAGGGTCTCGGTCAGCGAGCCGATCTGGTTGAACTTGATCAGGATGGAGTTGCCGATGCCCTTCTCGATGCCTTCCTTGAGGATCTTGGTGTTGGTCACGAACAGGTCGTCGCCGACCAGTTGCACCTTGCCGCCGATCTTGTCGGTGAGGACTTTCCAGCCGGCCCAGTCGGACTCGTCCATGCCGTCTTCGATGGAGATGATCGGGAAGCGCTCGGCCAGGCCGGCCAGGTAATCGGCGAAGCCGGCGGCGTCGAACACCTTGCCTTCGCCTTCGAGGTCGTACTTGCCGTCCTTGAAGAATTCGCTGGAGGCGCAGTCCAGGGCCAGGGTCACGTCGTCACCCAGCTTGTAGCCGGCGTTGGCCACGGCTTCGGCGATGGCGGCCAGGGCGTCTTCGTTGGAAGCCAGGTTCGGTGCGAAACCGCCTTCGTCGCCCACCGAGGTGCTCAGGCCACGGGCCTTCAGCACGGCCTTGAGGTGGTGGAAGATCTCGGCGCCCATGCGCAACGCGTCGGCGAAGGTCTTGGCGCCTACCGGCTGGACCATGAACTCCTGGATGTCGACGTTGTTGTCGGCATGCTCGCCGCCGTTGATGATGTTCATCATCGGCACCGGCATGGAGTACACGCCCGGGGTGCCATTCAGGTCGGCGATGTGCGCGTACAGCGGCACGCCCTTGGCCTGCGCGGCGGCCTTGGCGGCGGCCAGGGACACGGCCAGGATGGCGTTGGCGCCCAGCTTGGCCTTGTTGTCGGTGCCGTCGAGTTCGATCATCGCCTGGTCCAGCGCCCGCTGCTCGACCGGGTCCTTGCCCAGCAGCAGGTCGCGGATCGGGCCGTTGATGTTGGCCACGGCCTTCAGCACGCCCTTGCCCAGGTAACGGCTCTTGTCGCCATCGCGCAGTTCGAGTGCCTCGCGGGAACCGGTGGAAGCACCGGACGGGGCGCAGGCGCTGCCGACGATGCCGTTGTCCAGGATCACGTCCGCTTCAACGGTCGGGTTGCCGCGGGAGTCCAGGACCTCACGGCCCTTGATGTCGACGATCTTTGCCATTCTTGATAACACTCCGAAGATAGATAAACGGGGCGGCTGGTGAGACTTTAGAACCTGTTCAAGGTCTCGCCGAGCGCAGCTCAGGCAAGGCGGAAGCAAGCGAAAAAGCGCAGTTTACATAGAGTAAATGAGCATCTTTTCGATTGTTTCCAACGCAGCATGGGCAAGCGCAGGCAGACATTGTCAGGTTCTCAGGCGGTCTCGATGGTGGGGAAACTTTTCACCAGATCGTCCAGCTGCTTGAGCTGGGACAGGAAAGGCTCGAGCTTGTTCAAGCGCAGGGCGCACGGGCCGTCGCACTTGGCGTGCTCGGGGTCCGGATGGGCCTCGAGGAACAGGCCGGCCAGGCCCTGGCTCATGCCGGCCTTGGCCAGGTCGGTGACCTGGGCGCGGCGGCCGCCGGCGGAGTCGGCGCGGCCGCCCGGCATCTGCAGGGCGTGGGTCACGTCGAAAAACACCGGGTACTGAAACTGCTTCATGATGCCGAAGCCGAGCATGTCCACCACCAGGTTGTTGTAACCGAAGGAGGAGCCACGCTCGCAGAGGATCAGTTGGTCGTTACCGGCTTCCTCGCACTTGGTCAGGATGTGTTTCATCTCCTGGGGCGCGAGGAACTGGGCCTTCTTGATGTTGATCACCGCGCCGGTCCTGGCCATGGCCACGACCAGATCGGTCTGCCGGGAGAGGAACGCCGGCAGCTGGATGATGTCGCAGACCTCGGCCACCGGGGCGGCCTGGAAGGGCTCGTGGACGTCGGTGATGACCGGCACCTTGAAGGTCTTCTTGATCTCTTCGAAGATCTTCAGCCCCTCTTCCATGCCCGGACCGCGGTACGAGTGCATGGACGAGCGGTTGGCCTTGTCGAAGCTGGCCTTGAACACGTAGGGGATGCCGAGCTTCTCGGTGACCCGCACGTATTCCTCGCAGACCTGCATGGCCAGGTCGCGCGACTCCAGCACGTTCATGCCGCCGAACAGCACGAAGGGCAAGTCGTTGCCGATCTGGATGTCGCCGACGCGGATGATCTTCTGGCTCATGCTCAGGCCTTCCCGGCTTGCTTCAGGGCGGCGTTGACGAAGCCGCTGAACAGCGGGTGTCCATCACGCGGGGTGGAGGTGAACTCCGGGTGGAACTGGCAGGCGACGAACCACGGATGGTCCGGGGACTCGACCACTTCCACCAGCGCGCCGTCGCCGGAGCGGCCGGAAATCTTCAGGCCGGCTTCCTGCAGTTGCGGCAGCAGGTTGTTGTTCACTTCGTAGCGGTGGCGGTGACGCTCGACGATCACGTCCTTGCCGTAGCAGTCGTGCACCAGGGTGCCGGCTTCGAGCTGGCATTCCTGGGCGCCCAGGCGCATGGTGCCGCCCAGGTCGGAGGCTTCGGTGCGCACTTCGGTGGCGCCGGTGGAGTCCTGCCATTCGGTGATCAGGCCGACCACCGGGTGGCCGCTGGACTTGTCGAATTCGGTGGAGTTGGCGTCCTTCCAGCCCAGCACGTTGCGGGCGTATTCGATGACCGCCACCTGCATGCCCAGGCAGATGCCCAGGTAGGGGACCTTGTTCTCGCGGGCGTACTGCACGGCGGTGATCTTGCCTTCCACGCCGCGCAGGCCGAAGCCGCCCGGGACCAGGATGGCGTCGGCGCCGTCGAGCAGGCCGGTGCCCTGCTGCTCGATGTCCTCGGAGTCGATGTAGCGCAGGTTGACCTTGGTGCGGCTCTGGATGCCGGCGTGGGTCATGGCCTCGATCAGCGACTTGTAGGCGTCGAGCAGTTCCATGTACTTGCCGACCATGGCGATGGTGACTTCGCGCTCGGGGTTGAGCTTGGCGTCGACCACCCGGTCCCACTCGGACAGGTCGGCCGGGCCGCACTCCAGGCCGAAGCGCTCGACGACGATGTCGTCCAGGCCCTGGGCGTGCAGCACCGACGGGATGCGGTAGATGGTGTCGACGTCTTCCAGGGAGATGACCGCGCGCTCTTCGACGTTGGTGAACAGGGCGATCTTGCGGCGCGAGGAGACGTCCACCGGGTGGTCGGAGCGGCAGACCAGCACGTCCGGCTGCAGGCCGATGGAGCGCAGCTCCTTGACCGAGTGCTGGGTCGGCTTGGTCTTGGTCTCGCCGGCGGTGGCGATGTACGGGACCAGGGTCAGGTGCATCAGCATGGCGCGGCGCGAGCCGATTTCCACGCGCAGCTGGCGGATCGCCTCGAGGAACGGCTGCGACTCGATGTCGCCGACGGTGCCGCCGACTTCCACCAGGGCCACGTCGGCATCGCCGGCGCCCTTGATGATGCGCCGCTTGATCTCGTCGGTGATGTGCGGGATCACCTGCACGGTGGCGCCCAGGTAGTCGCCGCGGCGCTCCTTGCGCAGCACGTCCATGTAGACGCGGCCGGTGGTGAAGTTGTTGTTCTGGGTCATGGTGGTGCGCACGAAGCGCTCGTAATGGCCCAGGTCGAGGTCGGTCTCGGCGCCATCGTGGGTGACGAACACCTCACCGTGCTGGAACGGGCTCATGGTGCCCGGATCGACGTTGATGTAGGGGTCCAGCTTGAGCATCGTGATCTTCAAGCCACGCGCTTCCAGAATGGCAGCCAAGGAAGCCGAGGCGATGCCTTTCCCCAATGAAGAAACAACACCACCCGTGACGAAGATGTAGCGCGTCATGAAAAGCCCTGAATGTCAGCGTTTAGGCGGCTGGGCCGCCGGGGAAGCGAATGAATGGGCCGCGGCCCAAACCGCGGCGCATGCCGCGCTCAATAGCGAACTCCCGCCGATTCCGTGGGAATCGACGGGAGCGGTATAAGACGGGAGCGTAGTCTACCGGAAAGGCCCTTTCAGCTCAAACCCGGGTCATTCGTCGGGGCTGTCCAGCGCAGGCGCCAGCCCGTCTCGCCGGCCTGGCGCAGCGTCGGCAGGTTGGCCACGCCGAGCAGTTGCCCGCCGCGCCAGAGCAGCGGCAGCCGCGGCCGAACGAAGGCCGGCACGGCGCTTTCGTTGAGCAGCCGCTTGAGGTCGCGATGGCCGCGCAGGGCCAGTTCCAGCTGCTCGCCGCCGCGCCGGCAGGTCACCCGCAGCGGCCCGACGGGCGGTGCACCTTCCAGGTGCAGAAGGCCATTGCCGGGCAGCGCCAGGGGCTGCGACGGGTCGTCCCAGGGCAGCTCGCACGCCGGCGCCTGCAGCCAGGCGCCCGACAGCCACCAGAGCCGCCCGCCGCTGCGCTGCAGCTCGCCGCCGCCCAGGCGCCAGACCGGCGCGGCATCTCCGGCGGCATCGCGGAGGGCCTGCCAGCCGGCCCAATGGGCGCTGTCCGGCATCGGCGTGAAGGGCGCCAGCCAGTGGCGCAGAGCGTTGCGTTGGCGGCTTTCGCCAAGCGCCAGCAGCGGAGCCAAGGCCAGCGAGGGTACGTGCAGCCAGTCGAAGTCGTTGCCGGGCAGTGCCGCTGCCAGGTCCTGCTGCGCCAGTTCGGCCAGCAGCGCCTCGGCCTCGGCCAGGTGCGCGGCACTGCGGGCGATGTTATCCACAGCCCGCGGCCAGCGCTCGGCGAGCAGCGGCAGCACGCGCTGGCGCAGGTAGTTGCGGGCGAAGGCGGTGTCGGTGTTGGACGGGTCTTCGATCCAGCGCAGGCCATGCTCGCGGGCGTAGGCTTCGAGTTCGGCGCGGGAGACGTCCAGCAAGGGCCGCAGCAGCATGCCACGCCCCAGCGGCCGGGCTGCGGGAATGCCGGCCAGGCCACGCACGCCGGCGCCGCGCAGCAGGCGGAACAGCAGGGTCTCGGCCTGGTCGTCGCGGTGCTGGGCGGCCAGCAGGCAGTCGCCCGTTTTCAGGTGTTTCGCAAAAGCCTCGTAGCGTGCGCGGCGCGCGGCCTGCTCCAGGCTCGCGCCCGTCGATACCGTCACCCGTTCGACCAGCAGAGGGACGCCCAGCTCGCGGCAGAACGCCTCGCAGTGCGCCGGCCAGGCATCGGCCGCGGCCTGCAGGCCGTGGTGGACATGGATGGCGGACAGAGGCGGCAGGGATTCGGTCCTGGCCAGTTGCGCCAGCAGGTGCAACAGCACGGAGGAATCCAACCCACCGGAGAAGCCTACCCGCCACGCCGGGGCCTGACGCCAGGGGGCCAGGGCGGAGAGCAGGCGGGATGGTAGGGGCATAGAGGGGGCTGGGAGCTGGGAGCTGGAAGCTGGAAGCTGGAAGCTGGAAGCCGAAGAGCGTGAGGGAGGCGGGCTTTTCGCTCTTGCCTTCAGCTTCCAGCTTCCAGCTTCCAGCCTATAGCCTCCCCCCCCTCAAGCGATCCCGTAGCTCATCAGCCGCTCGTAGCGACGCGCCAGCAGTTCCTGGGTGCTCAGGCCCTTGAGCATGGCCAGTTGCGACTTGAGCGCGTTGCGGATGCTTTCCGCGGCAGCGGCCGGGTCGCGGTGGGCACTGCCCAGCGGTTCGGGAATCACGGTGTCGACGATGCCCAGGTCCTTCAGGCGCGCCGCGGTGATGCCCATGGCTTCGGCGGCTTCCGGGGCCTTTTCGGCGGTGCGCCAGAGGATCGAGGCGCAGCCTTCCGGGGAGATCACCGCGTAGGTGGAGTACTGCAGCATGTTCAGGTTGTCGCAGACGCCGATGGCCAGGGCGCCGCCGGAGCCGCCCTCGCCGATGACGGTGGCGATGATCGGCGTCTTCAGGCGCGCCATCACGCGCAGGTTCCAGGCGATGGCCTCGCTCTGGCCGCGCTCTTCGGCGTCGATGCCCGGGTAGGCGCCGGGGGTGTCGATGAAGGTCAGGATCGGCATCTTGAAGCGTTCGGCCATTTCCATCAGGCGGCAGGCCTTGCGGTAGCCTTCCGGACGCGGCATGCCGAAGTTGCGGCGCACCTTCTCGCGCACTTCGCGGCCCTTCTGGTGGCCGATGACCATCACCGGCTGCTCGTCCAGGCGGGCGACGCCGCCGACGATGGCGGCGTCGTCGGCGAAGTGGCGGTCGCCGTGCAGTTCTTCGAACTCGGTGAAGATGTGCTCGATGTAGTCCAGGGTGTAGGGCCGGCGCGGGTGGCGCGCGAGCTGGGCGATCTGCCAGCTGCTCAGGTTGCCGAAGATGTTCTCGGTCAGCGCGCGGCTCTTGTCTTCCAGGCGGGCGATTTCATCGCTGATGTTGATGGAGTTGTCGTTGCCGACCAGACGCAGCTCTTCGATCTTGGCTTGCATGTCGGCGATCGGCTGTTCGAAATCGAGGAAGTTCGGGTTCATGGGCTATCCGTCGTGCTGAATGGCGGCAGGGCCTGGTCCGTATGGCGCCCTACCTTACGGTATCGGGCGCCCAGGGTCGAGACTGGCGGGCGGGCGGCGTTCGGCCACCGGCCACGCTAGCGGTAGTTGAGGAAGACGTTGTCGCGTCCGAACTGGTCACGCAATGCCTGAATCAGCGCATCGGCCGGGTCGATGCGCCAGTCGTCGCCGAACTGCAGCAGGGCGCGGGCGTCGCTGGAACTGTAGTCGACGGTGACCGGGCAGTTACCGCGGTGGCGGCCGCACAGCTCGGCCAGCCAGCGCAGGCGGTCGCCCTTGAGCGCATCCGCGGCGACCTTCAGCCGCAGGCTCTCGGCCAGCGCGGTGCGCGCTTCCTCCAGGCCCATCACGCGCTTGGCGCGCAGGCGCAGGCCGCCGGAGAAGTCGTCCTGGCTGACCTCGCCCTCGATCACCACCATGGCGTCGGTCTGCAGCAGGCCCTGGTTGGCGGCGAAGGCCTCGGCGAACAGCGAGGCCTCGATGCGCCCGGAGCGGTCGTCGAGGGTGACGAAGCCCATCTTGTCGCCGCGCTTGTTCTTCATCACCCGCAGGTTGACGATCAGCCCAGCCACGGTCTGGGTGTCGCGCGCCGGCTTCAGTTCGACGATGCGCTGGCGGGCGAAGCGGCGCACCTCGCCTTCGTACTCGTCGATCGGGTGGCCGGTGAGGTACAGGCCGAGGGTGTCCTTCTCGCCTTTCAGGCGTTCCTTGAGGGTCAGCTCCTTGGCCTTGCGGTGGTTGGCGTAAACGTCGGCTTCCGGCTCGGCGAACAGCCCGCCGAACAGGTCCATGTGGCCGCTGTCATGGCTGCGCGAGGTCTGCTCGGCGGCCTTGATGGCTTCCTCCATGGACGCCAGCAGCACCGCGCGGTTGCGGTCGATATCGGCCAGGTAGGCCTTGGGCTCTTCGTGGAAATACGGGCCCAGGCGGTCCAGCGCGCCGGCGCGGATCAGCGCATCGAGGGTGCGCTTGTTGATGCGCTTGAGGTCGATGCGGTCGCAGAAATCGAACAGGTCCTTGAACGGCCCGCCCTCGGCGCGGCATTCGGTGATGGCTTCCACCGGGCCTTCGCCGACGCCCTTGATCGCGCCCAGGCCGTAGACAATCTGGTTGTCGTCGTCGACGGTGAAGCGGAATTCGGAGTTGTTCACGTCCGGGGCGACGATGCGCAGCTTCATGTGCCGGCATTCTTCGATCAGCGTCACCACCTTGTCGGTGTTCTGCATATCCGCGGTGAGTACCGCGGCCATGAAGGGCGCGGCCCAGTGCGTCTTCAGCCAGGCGGTCTGGTAGGACACCAGGCCGTAGGCGGCCGAGTGCGACTTGTTGAAGCCGTAGCCGGCGAACTTTTCCACCAGGTCGAAGATGTTGCCCGCCAGGTCCTTGTCGATGCCGTTGTTGGCGCAGCCTTCGATGAAGCCGCCGCGCTGCTTGGCCATCTCCTCGGGCTTCTTCTTGCCCATGGCGCGGCGCAGCATGTCCGCGCCGCCGAGGGTGTAGCCGGCCATCACCTGGGCGATCTGCATCACCTGTTCCTGGTACAGGATGATGCCGTAGGTGGGCTTGAGCACCGGCTCCAGGCCCGCATACTGGTAGTCCGGGTGCGGGTAGGAGATTTCCTCGCGGCCGTGCTTACGGTTGATGAAGTCGTCCACCATGCCCGACTGCAGCGGGCCGGGGCGGAACAGCGCCACCAGTGCGATGAGGTCTTCCAGACAGTCCGGCTTGAGCTTCTTGATCAGCTCCTTCATGCCGCGCGATTCCAGCTGGAACACCGCGGTGGTCTCGGCCTTCTGCAGCAGGTCGTAGGTCTTTTTGTCGTCCAGCGGGATGCGGTCGATGTCGACCAGGTTCTCGTCGCCGGCCTTGCGCTGGATGCGATGGATGATCTCCATCGCCCACTTGATGATGGTCAGGGTGCGCAGGCCGAGGAAGTCGAACTTCACCAGGCCGGCGGCTTCCACGTCGTCCTTGTCGAACTGGGTCACCAGGCCGCCGCCCTCTTCGTCGCAGGCGATGGGCGAGAAGTCGGTGAGCTTGGTCGGCGCGATCACCACGCCGCCGGCGTGCTTGCCGGTGCCGCGGGTGACGCCTTCCAGCTTCAGGGCCATGTCCCAGATTTCCTGGGCTTCCTCGTCGGACTTGAGGAAGTCGCGGAGCATTTCCTCCTGTTCGAAGGCCTTGTCCAGGGTCATGCCGACTTCGAAGGGGATCATCTTCGACAGCTTGTCGGCCAGGCCGTAGGACTTGCCCTGCACCCGCG
Source organism: Pseudomonas sp. M1 (assembly GCF_022760135.1). Lineage (NCBI taxonomy): Bacteria > Pseudomonadati > Pseudomonadota > Gammaproteobacteria > Pseudomonadales > Pseudomonadaceae > Pseudomonas > Pseudomonas sp. M1. The sequence continues at coordinate 1,612,059 of NZ_CP094343.1, read as the reverse complement.
CCACGTCGCGCACCACCGCCTTGGCGGCCATGGAGCCGAAGGTGATGATCTGGCTCACTGCGTTGCGCCCGTAGGCGTCGGCCACGTAGTCGATCACCCGGTCGCGGCCTTCCATGCAGAAGTCCACGTCGAAGTCGGGCATGGAGATACGTTCGGGGTTGAGGAAGCGTTCGAACAGCAGGTCGTAGGCCAGCGGGTCGAGGTCGGTGATCTTCAGCACGTAGGCAACCAGCGAGCCGGCACCCGAACCCCGGCCCGGCCCCACCGGCACGCCGTTGTTCTTGGCCCACTTGATGAAGTCCATCACGATCAGGAAGTAGCCGGGGAAGCCCATCTGGATGATGGTGCCCAGCTCGAACTCCAGGCGGTCGACGTAGACCTGGCGCTTTTCCTCGTAGTTCGGCGTGTCCTTGGGCAGCAGCACCGCCAGGCGCTCCTCCAGCCCTTCGTAGGAGACATGGCGCAGGTAGTCGTTGATGTCCATGCCTTCGATGGGAATCGGGAAGTTGGGCAGGAAGTACTTGCCCAGCTGCACTTCGATGTTGCAGCGCTTGGCGATCTCGACGGTGTTTTCCAGGGCCTCGGGCAGGTCGCTGAACAGCTCGGCCATTTCCGCCGGCGATTTCAGGTACTGCTGGTCGGAGTAGTTGCGCGAGCGGCGCGGGTCGTCCAGGGCGCGGCCTTCGCCGATGCACACGCGGGTCTCGTGGGCCTCGAAGTCTTCCTGCTTGATGAAGCGCACGTCATTGGTGGCCACCAGGGGCGCGCCGCTGCGCTCGGCCAGCGCCACGGCGGCGTGCAGGTGTTCCTCGTCGTTGACCCGCGCGGTGCGCTGCACTTCCAGGTAGAAACGGTCGGGGAAGACTTCCATCCACTCGGCCAGCAGCGAGTCGGCCAGCGCGTCCTCGCCGTCGAGCAGGGCATGGCCGATCTCCCCTTCCTTGGCCGCGGACAGCGCGATCAGGCCTTCGGCGGCCTCTTTCACCCAGTCGCGCTCGATGATGATCTCGCCGTTGCGCTGGCCTTCCTGCCAGCCGCGGGAGATCAGCTCGGTGAGGTTGCGGTAGCCCTTGGCGTTCATCACCAGCAGGCTCAGGCGGCTGAGCGGGCCGTCCTCGTCGCGGCTGGCCAGCCAGATGTCGGCGCCGCAGATCGGCTTGATGCCGGCGCCCATGGCGGTCTTGTAGAACTTCACCAGCGAGCACATGTTGCTCTGGTCGGTGATCGCCACCGCCGGCATGCCGGCGCCGGCCACTGCCTTGCACAACGGTTTGACCCTGACCAGGCCGTCGACCAGGGAGTACTCGGAGTGCAGACGCAGGTGGACGAAGGAGGCGGTCATGGTGGTCCTATGCAACGCGGAAACGATAAGCGGCCGATTGTACCGGCCCGCTCCGCAAAGCTACAGGCTTCAGATCGCCACTGCACTTCGCGATCTTGGACTTCGTTCATTGTGCCGCGAGCCAGAGCAGACCCGCAGAAGCCGACGATAGCAGCGTCTTCCGTCAGGAGGCATTGCCCGAGCGACGAAGGCGTAGCCGACAGGTTAATGACTTCCCTTACTCCGATGGCTTACCTGAAACACCTGGCCGGCTGGCGATGAAGTCGTCCAGCGCTCGCTGGTCCACTTCGGCCTGTTCACGGGAGATCGGCGGCGCCGGGTCGGGCTTGAGCGGCGGCGGCGTCAGTGCGCCGGGGCGGAAGCGCACGCTGGCCACCACGGCATCCCAGACCTCGAAGAACTCGGCTTCGGTGGGGCCATCTGGGGTGTCTTGCGCTTCCGGAAATGCCCCTAGTGATAAGGGCTTGGATGATGTACGGAATGTGCTGCCCATACTCACGGCTACGCTGGGTTGCGGCGAGGGTAGCCCTGCGCCGGGGAACGCCCACTCAGCGGCTACATTGGTTTTGAATGAAGCAGGATTTTCCTCTTGTGTGCCCCCCATGGCGTATTCCTGCCCATCCATGGCTCCTTCGGAACGTGCAGCCTGTCGATAGACCGTGTTACCGGCGACGACATTTGACTGCGCCAGTATTCGGGCGACAAACGCAGCCATTTCCCGCTCGGCCTCACGGTTACGTTCAAGGAGAGGTTGCATAGGGCTTCGAACAGCCGTGTGGCGGATAACCAGGCCAAGCATCCGGGGAAGAGAAAACCCCCAACTGACCTCCTCGCTTTCGCCAAGGTCGTAGTACCCCCTCACGAATCCACCGTTCAGGCATAGCCCTGGCGAAAAGGGAATCTCATCTGCCTTGCGCGCATATAGGCGGGGTAACAACGCGGCGATTTTTTCCTGGCCATTGAGCGCGGGGCCCAGTTTGAACAGGGTGCCATCAGCCCAGTAGTAGCCCTCAACTTGGTAAAACAGATCCTTGCTCCATACTCCCTGCAGGTTCGGACCATCTATATATTCAAACTCATAAAGAAACACTGCGGCATTGGCAGTTGGGTCATGTCGTTCAGATGGGCGGACATATCTTTTCCTATAGTTATCGAGTTTTATTGCTTCGACTTCCCTCCAGCGCTTTTCCACCCGCTCCTTGAACCGCTCTTGTCTTATATCCGTTTCGACGGCAAGTTTAATGCCGCCTATAGTTGCGCCACTCGCGTCAGGCTTCCAGGTACTGCCCTCGGGCAGGTCGATCAGCAGGCGGCCCACACAGTGGGTGCGCATGTTCTGGGTCAATGCGGTCATCTCATGGCTCCGGTCAGGATGGGCCAGACGCCACTGGCGCCAGCCGTAGGCGCAGGCACCGAGCAGCATGGCAGTGGCGATCAGGGACAGAAGTATGTGCTTGCGGGTCATGTCGGGGAGAGCTCCCTGGCCTGGGCGCCAATGCTCAAGACGCAGTAGAGCGTTAGACGCTGGACCCGGGCATCGGCGTAGGAACCCTGATGTTCGTAGCCGTGCATGCGCGCGGCGAATACCGCCCGTTTTTCCGCGTCCTCGGCCGAGTGCGCCGGTACGGTGCCGTCGCCGCCTTGATCCTGGCCTTGCAACTCGGCGATGTAGCTGTCGCCACGGGTATCGTGGACCACCCCGACGCCATGTTGATTGATCCACTGCTGCTCGCTCTGGTCATTGACCAGGCGAACCCGTCCCTCGTGGTTGTCATCGACCAGCCGCAGGTTGGCGGCGTGCTCTGAGCCGGCGAGCGTCGCGCGCGTTCCGCTTTGCCCCGGTAGCTGATAAGCGATGAAGCTGCCTTTCAAGTCCCAGGTGACGCAGCGGAAAGACGGGTAGTCCTCATCTGCGCCGTAATGCACATAGCTATGAGGATGGTAGTAGTCGCCCAGATCTGCATGGAAGCTCTTTGCACGATTCAGTTGTTTTCTATAGGCCATCCAAGCAGCAGTCAGGGATGGAGCAGCTACATTGCTGGGAGCCTCGGTATCGACCGGATCAATCCAGGCCGGATCCATCAAGCGCCACCATGCATCCGGCTCCAGGTAAATCTGCGTATAGGGATCGATGCCGTCCGGACTGGACCTGGGCAACTGCAGCAACTCCTTGCCGTTGCAGGTAACCCGCAGCCAACCCGAGCCATAGCGCTGGCTGGGCAGTAGTTCCAGTGGGCCGGCGGCATTGGCGAATACCGGCATGATCTTGCGCCCGGTGCCGCCCAGCCCGATGGCGCCCGCCAGGTCTTCCCAGCCGGCGCGCACCCGCCGGTAGGCCGTGGCCGCTCCCGTCGCCGGCTGCACGCCATGCACCACGCCTTGAATCAGTTGCGGATAACGCTTGGCGCACAGACGCGCCACCAGCCCGCCCATGGAATGGGTAACCAGGATCACCCCGTGCTGGCATTTGACGAAGGTATCGCGCTGGCAGCGTTCGAGAATGGCGCGGATGCGCTCGGCCAGGTAGTCGGCGGCATCGGCATTGGAGTTCAGCCAGTTGTAGCCCACCGCGTAGACCGGGTAACGGAATTCCGCCGCCTGGCGCAGGCGTTCCGGGTCCAGAGGGACATAGCCCTTGAGTTCGCCCCAGTCGGCGGGCTCACGGGGCATGGCCCCCTGGATGCCCGGGTAGGGCTGGCCCTGGGGCGTAAGGATGTAGCGCAGTTGTGCTTCGAGGAAGTTGAGGATAGCGCCATAGGAACCGAGCATCACCGAACCCCAGCCGCGTTGCAGGGCTTCCTCGACATACAGTGTGGAGCAGTGCTTGGCGACGGTTTCGCGATCGGCATCTTCGGGAGTGGAGAGCGCCCGGGTATCCGCAGGCGACAAGAGTCGTTTACGTTCGGCCGGAGTTAAACGGCTATAGCTTTTCCACCGAGTCATGCCTGCGACCCAACCAAGCGCATCATCGGGAAACCAAGCCCAACGATTATCCTCGCCCATGACCTGGGCATTCTCCCCCGTTGCCAGCAGCGGGCTGCCCATGATGCCCGGTACGAACACGATGGGAATTGCCTGGTCCGGCGGTACCTCTATCGACACGCGCTGGGTATTGGACGAGGGCGTCATGGTGACTCTGGCCCTTGTCCGACCATCCGGGCCGATTTCCACCGGCACGGGACGGGGGGTGTCGGTCATGACTGAAATTCCTCTCTGACAATCAATGGTCGCCCGACCTCAAGCCGGCCCCAGCACCTGGATTTCATAACCTTCGGTGCCAAGGCCACGCTGAAGATCAGCCCAGCCTTCGCTGTCGGTCACACCAGGAATGCGAGTGCCGTCGGTCCGCACAATTTCATAGCGATAATTCGGCAAGGAACGGCCATTGCGCATGAGTTGGATACGCTCATCGAACGGGGCTCGATCCCAGGTGTTGAAGGCCGCCGAGGCGCTGCTGGGCGCAAGAAACTGGTGGTCCTCCGCCTTGGCGGTGAAGTTGCCGGGCATGCCCAGTTCGATATTGCCGCCCTGCAGTTTCAGGTAGGCGCCGCCACACAACAGGGTCAGATGCTCCTTGGCCGAAATTTGGATGTGCTCATTGCTGGCGCTGATCTCCACGCTTTGGTCGGCCTCCAGACGAACGCTGTTGTGCTGCGCCTGCAGGAGCAACTGGCCCTGGTGAGCGATGTGGCGCATGTCGCCGCTCTGGGCGAAGGTGCCCAGACCATTGCCGGCGTTGAGCAGCATCTGTTCGCCGGCAGTCAGTTGCAGGTGTTGCTGGGCGGCGGCATCGAGGTGTTCTCCGGCGCCCAAGGCGATGCTGCGTGGGCTGGCCAGGGCGATGCCGGCCGGGGCGGAGAGGGCGATGACCGGTTCACTGCCATTGCCGCCGCCATCGGCCTGGTCGTTGGCGCCATGGCCCATGGCGCGCACGGCCTCGGTCAGGTTTTCTTGCGGCTTGGCCTGGTGGGCCAGGCCCTGGTGTTCACCGGCGTAGTCGCCCAGGGTGCTGGCCAGCTCCAGCGCCGCCTCCAGGGTGCTGACCAGTTGGGCGCGGTCAAGCAGGCCGCCGTTGGCGTTGGCTTGTGCCTCGGTGCTGAGCAGCATCCCCTGCGCCGCGCGCAAGGCGCCGTGCAGGTCGGTGCGCAGCTCGAAGCCTTCGCCGCGCGGCTGGCCGCCGTCGGGCCGCGGGTGGGTGAGGTAACCCAGGTGGAGATGGCTTTGGCCATGGTCGTTCATCAGCGCGGCGCTGATTTCGCCGGTGGTGTCGTCCAGGCGCAGTTCGCTGGCGCGCTGGCCCTTGTGTTCCTTGCTCTTGAGGGTGCTGAGCACCTGGTGCCTGGGCAGTTCGTAGGGCGGGCGGTTGCCCACCCGGTAGCTGCGGCCCGTGACCACGGGTTGGTCCGGGTCGCCATCGAAGAAGTCGACGATGACCTCCTGGCCGATGCGCGGCAGGGTGATTTGCCCCCAGCCGCTGCCGGCCCAGCCGTGCAGCGGACGAATCCAGCAGGAGCTGTGTTCGTTGTGCGCGCCTTCGCGGTCCCAGGGGAACTGCACGCGCACGCGCCGAATTCATCGACGTGGAACTCTTCGCCCTCGGGGCCGACGACGGTGGCCACCTGCGGGCCCGGGATGAGCGGGCGGGGCCGCGGCGCGGGCCGCCATTCGATGCGGTCGGGCACCAGTTGGGCGGTGTACTGGTAGTGGGTGCCGCTCTGCGCCCCGGCGCTCTCTTCGGCCTGGCTGGTGTGCTGGCGGCCCTCATGGCGGATGTGCACCGGGCGCCAGCCATGGTTCCAGTCCTGGCGGGGATGGCCGATGAGGTCGAAGGCCAGGCCGGGGACCAGGCGCGGGTCGTCGCCTTCGACCGTGGCGGTCTGCGCGTCACCCCGCAGGCCACGCAGGCGGTCGCGGGAGAAGGCTTCGCCACTTTCTCCCTGCTTGTAGCGGCCGGGATAGGCGTAGTGCTCGTAGTCCTGCTCGGCCGCGCGTGGACGTTCGGCTACGGCGCTGTGCTGCTGATCGTGCTGCGGGTATTTGAAGGTGTAGTCGCGCTGGGTCTGGCGGGTGGTGCGCACCTGCTCGGCGTAGGTGAAGGTGCGCAGGGCCGGTTCGGGCCGGTCGCCGCCGGGCGTGGGGTTGTAGGGTACCGGGCCGCCGGCGATGGCGCCCTGGATATAGAGGCGGTCGCCGTGAATCAGGGTGCAGCCGTCGGGGCGGTGCTCGAAGCGGTGGAAGAGACCTTCCTCGGCGGCCAGGCGCAGGAGGAAGTCCAGGTCGGTGTCGCCGGCCTGGACGCAGTACTCGCGGGTGAGGTGGTCTTCGGTGAGGTTCTGTTGGTAGGGGGCGATACCGTGCTCGGCGAGCAGCAGGTTCAGAATTTCCGGCACGGTTTTTTGCTGGAAGATGCGCCAGTCGGCGCACAGCTCGAGCCGTGCCAGGGGCGGTTCGACCAGGGCGCGGTAGCGGGTGCGGCGGAAGCCGGTGGTGCCTTGCTCGAAGCGGCTGACCTGGCCATGGACATGGCGTACCGGTTGCTCGCCGTGCCAGAGGATGAAGTGGGCGGGGGCGTCGAGGACCTTGGCGAAGTCGATGGCCGGGTCGCGGCTGGCCAGCTCCAGCGCCAGTTGGTAGCTCTCGCTGAGGCCCTCGTCGAGAGTGAACTCGATGACCTCGAATTCGGTTTCGCCCACGAAGAAAGTGAAGCGCAGGTCGGATTGGCTGGGCACGGCAGGCATCCTAGGCTCACGAGGAAGAGAGCCAATCTACCGTGGTTGCCACTGGTGAAATGCCAGGTATTTCCCTGGAGCTTGCAAGATGTTTCTTTAGGCCCCCATAAACATGCCCTAAACAGGCTCTCAGGCAACCGCTACTACGCAGCGCTCAGAGGATGCCGGACGGGCTTTCCAGCAGCGCGCGCACCGGGGCGAAGGAGCGCCGGTGGATGGGCGTCGGCCCCAGGCGCTTGAGGGCTTCCAGGTGCACCGGGGTCGGGTAGCCCTTATGCCCGCCGATGCCGTAGCCCGGGTAGAGGGCTTCCATTTCCTGCATCTCGCGGTCGCGGGAGACCTTGGCCAGGATGGAGGCGGCGGCGATGGCCGGCACCTTGGCATCGCCCTGCACCACCGGGGCCGCCGGCACCCTGAGTTTCGGGCAGCGGTTGCCGTCGATCAGCGCCAGTTTCGGGGTGACGCTCAGGCCCTCCACCGCGCGCTGCATGGCCAGCATGGTGGCGTGGAGGATGTTCAGCTGGTCGATCTCCTCGACCTCGGCGCGGGCGATGAACCAGGCCAGGGCCTTCTCGCGGATCTCGTCGAACAGCACCTCGCGGCGCGCCTCGCTGAGCTTCTTCGAGTCGTTCAGGCCGATGATCGGCCGCGCCGGGTCGAGGATCACCGCGGCGGTGACCACCGGGCCGCAGAGCGGGCCACGGCCCACCTCGTCGACCCCGGCCACCAGTTCCTCGACCAGGTCGAAATCCAGGCCCATCTGCATCAGCGTTTCTCCACCAGGGCGAGCACCGCCTCGGCGGCCTGCGCGGACGCATCCTGGCGCAGCGCGCGGTGGATGGCGTCGAAGGATTCGGTCTGCGCGCTGCCGTCGTCCAGCAGCGGCAACAGGTGTTGCGCCAGGGCCTCGGGGGTCGCCGCGTCCTGGATCAGCTCGGGGGCCAGCAGGCGCCCGGCGAGCAGGTTCGGCAGCGAGATGTAGGGGCTCTTCACCAGGCGCTTGAGGATGGCATAGGTCAGCGGCGCGACCTTGTAGGCCACGACCATCGGCCGCTTGTACAGCAGCGCTTCGAGGGTGGCGGTGCCGGAGGCGATCAGCACCGCGTCACAGGCGGCCAGGGCCTCGTGGGACTGGCCGTCGAGCAGTTGCAGCGGCAACTGGCGGCCCTGCAGCATCTGCTCCAGCTGTGCGCGCCGCTCGGGGCTGGCGCAGGGCAGCACGAAGCGCAGGCCCGGGCGCTGCTGCAGCAGGCGTTCGGCGGTATCCAGGAACAGCGCGCCGAGCTTGCCCACCTCGCCGCCGCGGCTGCCCGGCAGCAGCGCCACCACCTGGGCGCCGGCCGGCAGGCCGAGCTGCGCGCGCGCGGCGGCGCGGTCGGCTTCCAGGGGGATGGTGTTGGCCAGCGGATGGCCGACGAAGCGCACCGGCACGCCGTGCTCTTCGTAGAACTTCGCCTCGAAGGGGAACAGCGCCAGCATCAGGTCGCAGGCCTGCTTGATCTTCAGCACGCGCTTCTGCCGCCAGGCCCAGACCGAGGGGCTGACGTAGTGCACGGTGCGGATGCCGGCGCGGCGCAGTTGCAGCTCCAGCCCGAGGTTGAAGTCCGGCGCGTCGATGCCGATGAAGACGTCGGGGCGCGCGAGTATCAGGTTGCGGACCAGGTCCTTGCGCCGGCGCAGCAGCTCGCGCAGGCGGCCGAGGACCTCGACCAGGCCCATGACCGCCAGGCGCTCCATGGGGAATTCGGAAACCAGGCCCTGGGCCTGCATGCGCGCACCGCCCACGCCGATGAACTCGACCTCGGGGTGGCGTTCGCGCAGCGCCTGCATCAGGCCGGCGCCAAGGATGTCCCCCGAGGCCTCGCCCGCCACCAGGGCGACGCGCAGCTTGCCGGTGCCCGCAGCCATGGTCAGCGGGTGATGCCGCGGGTGGCGCTCTGGATGGAGTCGCAGAACACCGCGACTTCCGGGAACTGCGCGGCGGATTCGGCCAGCTCGGCGAGCGCCTCTTCCACTGTCAGGCCCTGGCGGTACACCACCTTGTAGGCCCGGCGCAGGGCGTGGATGGCCTCGGCGCTGAAGCCACGGCGGCGCATGCCCTCGAAGTTCATGCTGCGCGCCTCGGCGGGGTTGCCGAAGACGGTCACGTAGGCCGGTACGTCCTTGCCGATGGCGGTGCCCATGCCGGAGAAGCTGTGGGCGCCGATGCGGCAGAACTGGTGCACCAGGGTGTAGCCGGAGAGGATCGCCCAGTCGTCCACGTGCACGTGGCCGGCCAGGGCGGTGTTGTTGACCAGGATGCAGTGGTTGCCGATCACGCTGTCATGGCCGACGTGGACGTAGGCCATGAACAGGTTGTGGTCGCCGATGGTGGTTTCCGAGCGGTCCTGGATGGTGCCGCGGTGGATGGTCACACCCTCGCGGATCACGTTGTGGTCGCCGATCACCAGGCGAGTCGGCTCGCCCTTGTACTTCAGGTCGGGAGTGTCCTCGCCGACGCTGGAGAACTGGAAAATCCGGTTGTGTCTGCCGATCTTCGTGGGGCCCTTGAGCACCACGTGCGGACCGATCACCGTACCTTCGCCGATTTCCACATCCGGCCCGACGATGGACCAGGGGCCCACCTCTACGTCGTCGGCCAGCTTTGCCCGCGGATCGATGATGGCGCGAGGATCGATCAAACTCATAGTTTGCGTTCCGCACAGATGATTTCGGCCGAGCACACCGGCTTGTCATCGACGGTGGCGTGGCAGTCGAACTTCCAGATGCCGCGCTTCACGCTGATGAACTGGGCATGCAGGTTCAACTGGTCGCCCGGCAGCACCGGCTGGCGGAAGCGCAGCTTGTCGGAGCCGACGAAGTAGTACAGGGTGCCGTCGGCCGGCTTCACGTCGAGCATCTTGAAGCCGAGGATGCCGGCCGCCTGGGCCATGGCCTCGATGATCAGCACGCCGGGCATGATCGGGTGCTGCGGGAAGTGGCCATTGAAGAACGGCTCGTTGATGCTGACATTCTTGTAGGCGCGAATGCGCTTGCCTTCGATGTCCAGCTCTACCACCCGGTCCACCAGCAGGAAGGGGTAGCGATGAGGCAGGTATTCGCGAATCTCGTTGATGTCCATCATGTTCAGGGGAGCCTGTTCAGAAAAGGGAAACGCCAAAAAATGCGTGACTCACGCATCAGATGGAGTGTCTCCGCTCGGGGTCACGGCGGCCAGGCGCTTTTCCAGCTGTTGCAGACGACGGGCCATGTCGTCCAACTGGCGAATACGGGCAGCGCTCTTCTTCCATTCAGCGGCGGGCTGCATGGCCGTGCCGGATGAGTAGGCGCCCGGCTCGGTGATCGAGCGGGTGACCATGGTCATGCCGGTGACGAAGACGTTGTCGCAGATCTCGATGTGTCCGACCAGGCCGACGCCGCCGGCGAGCATGCAATGCCTGCCGATCTTGGCGCTGCCGGAAATCCCGCAGCAGCCGGCCATGGCGGTGTGATCGCCGATCTGCACGTTGTGCGCGATCATGATCTGGTTGTCCAGCTTGACGCCGTTGCCAACCAGGGTATCGGACAGCGCACCACGGTCGATGGTGGTGTTGGCGCCGATCTCGACGTCGTCGCCGATGGTGACGCCGCCGATCTGCGCGATCTTCTGCCAGGCGCCCTGCTGCTTGGCGAAGCCGAAGCCTTCGCCGCCGAGCACCGCGCCGGACTGGATGACCACGCGCTTGCCGATGCGCACGTCGTGGTAGAGGGTCACGCGCGGGGCCAGCCAACCGCCCTCGCCGATCACGCTGCGCGCGCCGACGAAGCAGTGGGCGCCGAGGGTGACGCCGGCGCCGATCTGCGCGCCGGCCTCGATCACCACGTAGGGGCCGATGCTGGCCGAGGGATCGACGCTGGCGCTGGCATCGACCACCGCGGTGGGATGGATGCCGGCAGGCGCCCTGGGCTTGGGATCGAACTGGTGCGACAGCCCGGCGTAGGCCAGGTAGGGGTCTGGCACCACCAGCGCGTTGCCGGTGAAGCCTTCGGCGTCGGCGGCGGTGAGCAGCACCGCGCCGGCCCGGCTGTCGGCCAGGAACTTGCGGTACTGCGGGTTGGCCAGGAAGCTCAGTTGCTCCGGGCCGGCATCCTGCAGGGTAGCCAGGCCGTGGATGACCACGGCCGGGTCGCCACGCAGCTCCGCCTGGAGCTGAGCGGCCAGTTCGGCGAGGGTATGGGACCGCGGGCTCATCATCAGCGCAGCTGGTTCATCCGCTCGATGACCTGGCGGGTGATGTCGTACTGGGGTTTGACGTCGACCACCGCGCCGCGCTCGACCACCAGGTCGTAGCCGCCCTTCTTGATGGTTTCCTCGACGGCCTGGTCCAGCTTCGGCTTGAGCTTCTTGAGCATTTCGCGGTCGGCGGAGGCCTTGGCTTCGTTCAGCTCCTTGGACTGGAACTGGAAGTCGCGGGCCTTCTGCTTGAAGTCGTCCTCGGCCTTGTCGCGCTCGGACTTGGACAGCTTGCTGCCGCCATTGACCAGCTTGTCCTGCAGGGCCTTGGCGTCGCTTTCCAGGGCGCGCAGCTTGCTCAGCTGCGGGCCGAATTTCTTCTCGGCATCGACGGCGTACTGCTTGGCCGCATCGGACTCGAGGAGCGCCATCTGGTAGTTGAGCACCGCGATCTTCATGTCGGCGAACGCGGGGCTCGCCATCAGGGCGGCGGTGATCAGGACGAACTGGGTCAACTTACGCACATTGCACTCCTGCACAAAGCTAGGTTGTCTATACAACAAGATGGCGAATCAGAAGGTCTGCCCCAGGGAGAACTGGAAGATCTGGGTTTCCGCGTTGTCCGGCTTCTTGATCGGGGTACCGAGGCTGAAGCTCAGCGGGCCGAGCGCGGTGATCCAGGTCAGGCCCACCCCCACGGACATGGCCATGTCGTTCAGCTTGATACCGTCGCAACCCTGGGTGGTGGACAGCGGGCAGTCCGAGTCGAACACGTTGCCCACGTCCCAGAACAGCACGGTACGCAGCTGGCTCTGGTCCTTGACGAAGGGCAGCGGGAACAGCAGTTCGGCGCCGCCGGTGATCATCACGTTACCACCGAAGGCCTGCGGGTCCTGGTCCGGGTCGGTGTAGCGGCCCTTGCCATCGGGCCCGGATACCACGGCGCCAGTGGCCGGGTCAACGACACGGCTCGGCGTACTGCGCGGGCCGAGGGAGCTGTCCTTGAAGCCGCGCACCGAGTTGAAGCCGCCGGCGTAGTAGTTCTCGTAGAACGGCAGGCGCTCGGTGGAGCCGTAGCCGTCGCCGTAGCCCAGCTCGGTGTGAAAGCGCATGGTGTAGGTGTCGGACAGCGGCGCGAAGATCTGGCCGCGGTAGTCCAGCTTGTAGAACGACAGGTCGCTGCCGGGGATGGTCGATTCCAGCACCAGGCTTTGCGAGTGGCCGCGGGTGGCCAGCACGCCCTTGTTCAGGGTGGACTCGGACCAGCCGATGGAGGCCTTGAAGTTGGTGAAGTTGTCGCCTTCCTTCTCGAGGAAGTCGAAGATCTCGTCGACGGTGTAGGCGCCGGTGTCGATGGTGTCGCGCTGCACGGTCAGGCCGTAGGTCAGGCGCGAGGTCTCGCTGATCGGGTAGCCGATGCTGACGCCGGCGCCGAGGCTGTTCACCGAGTAGTCGGAGACGTCGACGTCGAGCTTGTCGTAGTCGGTCTTGCGGTAGAAGGCGTTGTAGCCCAGGCTCACGCCGTCGACGGTCCAGTAGGGGTCGACGAAGCCGAAGTTGTAGCGGGTCTGGTAGTCGGACTTGGTCAGGCCGATGCTGACCTTGTTGCCGGTACCCAGGAAGTTGTTCTGGCTGATCGAGCCGCCGAGGATCAGGCCCGCATCCTGGGCGAAGCCGATGCTGGCGGTGATGGAGCCGGAGGGCTGCTCTTCCACGCTGTAGTTGACGTCCACCTGGTCGTCGGTGCCGGGCACCGCCGGGGTCTCGACGTTGACCGTCTTGAAGTAGCCCAGGCGCTCCAGGCGCTGCTTGGACTGGTCGATCAGGTAGGTGCTGGCCCAGCCGCCTTCCATCTGGCGCATCTCGCGGCGCAGCACCTGGTCTTCGGTCTTGGTGTTGCCGCGGAAGTTGATGCGGTTGACGTAGGCGCGCTTGCCCGGGTCGACCACGTAGGTGATGGACACGGTCTTGTCGTCGTCATGGGCCTCGGGCACGCCGTTGACGTTGGCGAAGGTGTAACCCTCGTTGCCCAGGCGGCGGGTGATCAGGTCGGAGGTGGAGGTCATCACCTTGCGCGAGAACACCTGGCCCGGCTCGACCAGCATCAGCTTCTTGATTTCCTCTTCCGGCACCTTGAGGTCGCCGGTCAGCTTCACGTCGCGGACCTTGTACTTCTCACCCTCGTTGATGTTGACGGTGATGTAGACGTGCTTCTTGTCCGGGGTGATGGACACCTGGGTGGAAGCGATGTCCATGTGGATGTAGCCGCGGTCCAGGTAGTAGGAGCGCAGGCGCTCCAGGTCGCCGGAGAGCTTCTCGCGGGAATACTTGTCGTCGTTCTTGAAGAAGGACAGCCAGTTGCTTTCCTTCAGCTCGAACAGGCCGGTCAGGTCCTCGTCGGAGAACACGGTGTTGCCGACCACGTTGACGTGGGCGATGGCTGCAACCGTGCCTTCGTTGACGGTGATCTTCAGCGCCACGCGGTTGCGCGGCTGCGGAGTGACCTGGGTCTCGATGTTGGCCGAGTAGCGGCCCTGGGCCACGTACTGGCGCTGCAGCTCGTTGCGCACGCCTTCGAGGGTGGCGCGCTGGAAGATTTCGCCTTCGGCCAGGCCGGATTGCTTGAGGCCCTTCATCAGGTCCTCGGTGCTGATGGCCTTGTTGCCTTCGATCTCGATGCTGGAGATGGACGGGCGCTCGACCACGTCGATGACCAGTACGTTGCCATCGCGGCCGAGGTGGATATCCTGGAAGAAGCCGGTCTTGAACAGCGAGCGGGTCGCCTCGACCAGACGGCGGTCATCGATCTGGTCACCGACGTTCAGCGGCAGGGCGGCGAACACGCTACCCGCGGATACGCGCTGCAGGCCGTTGACGCGGATGTCGGAAACTGTGAAGGACTCTGCGTGAACCTGGGCGATCATCAACGCGGAAAGAGCCGCGGGTAACAGAAAGCGTTTCATGGAGTCCTTTTTTTCCAACTGACAAATAAAGAATCTGCCGCGTGAGGCGGCAGATCCGAAACCCAATGGCAGCTACAGTCGACTCAGATCGTTGACCAGGGCCAGCAACATGACCCCAACGACCAGGCTGATGCCGATCTGCATCCCCCAAGCCTGGACCCGCTCTGACAATGGGCGGCCACGCACCCACTCGACCAGGTAGAACAACAGATGCCCGCCATCGAGGACGGGTATCGGCAACAGGTTGAGAACCCCCAAACTTATGCTCAGATAGGCGAGGAAATGCAGAAAATCCCCTACGCCGGACTGGGCCGAAGCGCCCGCCACTTTAGCAATGGTTATCGGCCCGCTCAAGTTTTTTACCGAGAGCTGGCCCAGCACCATTTTCTTTAGAGAATCCAGGGTTAGCAGACTCATCGACCAGGTTCGGGAGAGCGCTTCGTCCACTGCGGCGACCGGACCGAAGCTGACCTCGCGGAGCATTTCCGCCGGCCACTGGCCACCGGCCACACCGGCCCCCAGGTAACCGGCACGGGCCTTGCCCTCGCCTTTCGCCGCCAGTTTCAGGGTCAGCTCGCGCTCCTGGCCGTTGCGCAGCAGGGCGATGCTCACGGACTGCTCCGGACGGGCGCGTACCTTGTCGACCACCTGCTGCCAGTCGTCCACCGCCTGGCCGTCCACTCGCAGCAGCCGGTCGCCGATGGCCAGGCCCGCGGCCTTGCCGGGGCCCTGCGGGTCCAGTTCGGCGATCACCGGCGGCATGGCCGGGCGCCACGGCTGGATGCCCAGGCCGCCGATGGGATCGGGGTTGTCCGCGCTCTTCAGCCAGGCCTTGATCGGCAACTGGTGCAGGCTCTGCGCCGAGGAGCCCGGCTCGCGCACGCTGACGCTCAGCTCGCCGGTCTCGCCCAGGCGCCGCACCAGGCGCAGGTTGACCGCCGCCCAGCCGTCCACCGGCTCGCCATCCACCGCCAGCACTTCCTGGCCGGCGGCCAGGCCGCCCAGCGCCGCCGGGCTGTCGGGCACGATGGAGCCGATGACCGGGCGCACCTGCTGGGTGCCCAGCATGGCGAGGATCCAGAAGAACAGGATGGCCAGCAGGAAGTTGGCCACGGGGCCCGCCGCGACTATGGCGATGCGCTGGAATACCGTCTTGCGGTTGAAGGCCTGGTCGAGCTGGTCGAGGGGCACCTCGCCCTCGCGCTCGTCGAGCATCTTCACGTAGCCGCCCAGGGGAATGGCGGCCACCACGAATTCGGTGCCGTGGCGATCGTGCCAGCGCACCAGGGGCGTGCCGAAGCCCACCGAGAAGCGCAGCACCCTGACCCCACAGCGGCGCGCCACCCAGAAGTGACCGAACTCGTGGAATGTCACCAGGACGCCAAGGGCGATGATCAGCCCGACGACCATGTAAAGTGCGCTCATCTCTACCTCCAGGGCTCAGGGCCTAGCGACCACGCCCATGCAACCAGGCCTGCGCGGCCTCGCGCGCACGGCGGTCGGCCTCCAGCACCACGTCGAGGCTTTCGACCGGCGTGGCAGCCTCGCGGTTCAGCACCTCGTCGATGATAACCGCGATCTCGGTGAAACGGATGCGCCGTTCGAGGAATGCGGCCACCGCCACCTCGTTGGCGGCATTGAGCATCGCCGGCGCGCTGCCGCCCGCCTCGGCCGCCTGGCGCGCCAGGCGCAGGCAGGGGAAGCGCTGTTCGTCGGGGGCCTGGAAGTCCAGGCGGGCGATGCCGAACAGGTCCAGCGGCGACACCCCGGAGTCGATGCGCTCGGGCCAGGCCAGGGCGTGGGCGATGGGTGTGCGCATGTCGGGGTTGCCCAACTGGGCGAGCACCGAGCCATCCACGTAGTCGACCAGGGAATGGATCACGCTCTGCGGGTGGATCACCACCTCCACCTTCGACGGCGGGGCATCGAACAGCCAGCAGGCCTCGATCAGCTCCAGGCCCTTGTTCATCATGCTCGCCGAGTCGACGGAAATCTTCCGCCCCATGGACCAGTTGGGGTGGGCACAGGCCTGCTCCGGGGAAACTTCCGACAGTTGATCCAGCGGCGTCTCGCGGAACGGGCCGCCGGAGGCGGTCAGCAGGATGCGTCGCACGCCGACCTGGCCCAGGCCCCGGGCGTAGTCGCCAGGCATGCACTGGAAGATGGCATTGTGCTCGCTGTCGATCGGCAGCAGCACCGCGCCGTGGGCCTGCACTTCGTGCATGAACAGGGCGCCGGACATCACCAGCGCCTCCTTGTTGGCCAGCAGCACGCGCTTGCCGGCCTGCACCGCCGCCAGGGTCGGCTTGAGGCCGGCGGCACCGACGATGGCGGCCATGACCACGTCCACTTCGGGATGGCCGGCGACCTCGCACAACCCCGGCTCGCCCACCAGTACGCGAGTGGCCAGGCCTTCGGCCTGCAGGGCGCCCCGCAGATGGCGGGCCTGCTCGTCGCTGGCGACCACCGCGAAACGCGGCCGGTGGGCCAAACACAGGGCCTCCAGCTCGGCGAGACGGGAATGCCCGGTGATGGCGAAGACGCTGTAGCGCTGCGGATGCCGCGCGAGGACGTCCAGGGTGCTCAGGCCGATGGAGCCGGTGGCCCCCAGCACGCAGACCTGCTGCGGCGCGCTCATGGCGTGCCCCAGCCGGTGGCCCAGAGCAGCACGGTGAAGACCGGGATGGCCGCGGTCAGGCTGTCGATGCGGTCGAGGACGCCGCCGTGGCCCGGCAGCAGGTTGCTGCTGTCCTTCAGGCCCGACTCGCGCTTGAACATGCTCTCGGTCAGGTCGCCGACCACCGACAGCGCCACCACCACGGCCGCGCAGGGCAGCGCCATCAGCAGTTCGCGCACCGACCAGTCACGGTAGATGGCCACCGCGAAGGTGATCGCCAGGCTCAGCGCCAGGCCGCCGTAGAAGCCTTCCCAGCTCTTGCCGGGGCTGACCCGCGGCGCCAGCTTGCGCTTGCCGAAGGCCTTGCCGGAGAAATAGGCGCCGATGTCGGCGGCCCAGACCAGCACCATGACCGCGACGATCAGCCAGTTGGCCAGCGGCCACTGTTTGAGCACCACCAACCCCTGCCAGGCCGGCAGCAGGATCAGCAGGCCGATCAGCAGGCGGCGCCAGCGGCCGCCCCAGCTGGAGGCGCTGTCCGGGTAGGTGAGCACCATCACGGTAGCCAGCAGCCACCAGAGCACCGCCAGCAGCAGCACGGCCCCGGCCAGCTGCGGCAGCCAGTACAGCAGCAGCATCAGCAGCGCGACCCCGCCGGCATAGCCGACGCGGGCCGGCTGCTCGTTGTAGCCGGCCAGGCGCGCCCATTCCCAGGCGCCGAGGGTCACCACCAGGCCGATGAACAGCGCGAAGGCGAGGCCATCGAGGAGGAAGAAACCACCCAGCGCTATGGGCAGCAGCACCAGCGCCGTGATGATCCGTTGTTTCAGCATGACGGGGGGGCCTCGGCCTGCACCTGCTCGCTGGTCTTGCCGAAGCGACGCTGGCGGGTGGCATAGTCGGCCAGCGCTTCGCGCATCGCCGCGCTCTTGAAGTCCGGCCAGTAGAGATCGGAGAAGTACAGCTCGGCGTAGGCCAGCTGCCACAACAGGAAGTTGCTGATGCGGTGCTCGCCGCCGGTGCGGATGCACAGGTCCGGCAAGGGCTGGTCGCCGGTGGTCAGGCAACCCTGGATCAGCTCGGGGGTGATGTCGTCCGGCGCCAGGTGCCCGGCCTGCACTTCGCGGGCCAGGCGCTGGGCGGCCTGGGTGATGTCCCACTGGCCGCCGTAGTTGGCCGCCACCTGCAGCAGCAGCCCCTTGTTGCCGGCGGTGAGGTTCTCCGCCTCGCGCATTGCGGCCTGCAGCTCCGCGTGGAAGCGGCTGCGATCACCGATGATGCGCAGGCGGATGCCGTTCTCGTCGAGCTTGCGCACCTCGCGGCGCAGGGCCATGAGGAACAGCTCCATGAGCGCACCGACCTCGTCGACCGGGCGCTGCCAGTTCTCGCTGGAGAAGGCGAACAGCGTCAGGACCTCGACACCGGCCTCGGCGCAGGTCTTGACCACCGCACGCACCGCGCTGACGCCGGCCTTGTGCCCGGCAACGCCGGGCAGCAGGCGCTTCTTCGCCCAGCGGTTGTTGCCGTCCATGATGATGGCCACGTGACGTGGCACCGCGGCCACCTGCTTGGTCTTGTCCATGACTGCAACCTGGCCGTCAGACGGCCATCAGATCCGCTTCCTTGGCCTCGAGGGCCTTGTCGATCTCGGCGACGAACCTGTCGGTGAGCTTCTGCACCTCGTCCCCGGCGCGACGCTCTTCGTCCTCGCTGATTTCCTTTTCCTTCTGCAGGTCCTTGAGCTGGGCCAGGGCGTCGCGGCGGATGTTGCGCACGGAGACGCGGGCCTGCTCGGCCTCGGCGCGGGCCTGCTTGGTGAAGCCCTTGCGGGTTTCCTCGGTCAGGGCCGGCATGGGGACGCGGATGGTGGTGCCGGCGGTGGCCGGGTTCAGGCCCAGGTCGGAGGTCATGATGGCCTTCTCGACCGCCTGGATCATGCTCTTGTCGAACACGTTCAGGGCCAGGGTGCGGGAATCCTCGACAGTGACGTTGGCGACCTGGCGCAGCGGGGTGTCGGAGCCGTAGTAGGACACCATGACGCTGTCCAGGATGCTCGGGTGCGCACGGCCGGTGCGGATCTTGGCGAAGGCGTGGCCCAGGGCCTCCAGGGCCTTGCCCATGCGCTCCTGCGCTTCTTTCTTGATCTCGTTGATCATGTCAATCCTCCTCGATCAGGGTGCCTTCGGCACCACCAACAACAATATTCAGCAGCGCGCCCGGCTTGTTCATGTTGAACACCCGCAGCGGCATTTTCTGGTCGCGGCACAGGCAGATGGCGGTCAGGTCCATCACGCCCAGCTTGCGGTCGAGCACTTCATCGTAGGTCAGGCGCTCGAACTTCTCGGCGTTCGGGTCCTTGAACGGATCGGCAGTGTACACACCATCGACCTTGGTCGCCTTCAGCACCACGTCGGCATCGATTTCGATGGCGCGCAGGCAGGCGGCCGAGTCGGTGGTGAAGAAGGGGTTGCCGGTACCGGCGGAGAAGATCACCACTTCGCCGCTGGCGAGGTGGCGCATGGCCTTGCGGCGGTCGTAGTGGTCGGTGACGCCGACCATGCTGATGGCCGACATGACGATGGCGGTGATGTTCGAGCGCTCCAGGGCGTCGCGCATGGCCAGGCCGTTCATCACGGTGGCCAGCATACCCATGTGGTCGCCGGTGACGCGGTCCATGCCGGCCGCCGACAGGGCCGCGCCACGGAACAGGTTGCCGCCGCCGATGACCAGGCCGACCTGCACGCCGATGCCGACCAGTTGGCCGATCTCCAGGGCCATGCGGTCCAGGACCTTGGGGTCGATACCGAACTCTTCGCTGCCCATCAGGGCTTCGCCGCTCAGTTTTAGAAGAATGCGTTTATAGCGAGGTTGACGTGCGCTCAGCTGCTGAGCCATGACCTTTTTCTCCTGCGGCGATGTGGAATGCGTGGCGCCTGACCGGGCGCCTGTCGGGGAAGCCTGGCCCTACCAGGCTAGCAGCGCCGCGAACCGACGAACGGTGCGAAGCCGCGGAGACCGCCCCGAATGGTCTCCCCACTTTGACGAAGAGGCCGCACGCGCGAGCGGGCAGCCTCTTCCGGGGCGACGGTGGAAACCGTCTTATTGCTTGGATGCAGCTACTTGAGCAGCAACCTCGGCAGCGAAGTCGGCCTCGGCCTTCTCGATGCCCTCGCCCACTTCGAAGCGAACGAAGGAGACGATCTCGGCGCCGGCTTTCTTGGCCAGTTCACCGACCTTGACTTCCGGATCCTTGACGAACGGCTGCTCGACCAGGCTGGCTTCGGCGAGGAACTTGTTGATGCGGCCCTTGACCATGTTCTCGACGATGTTTTCCGGCTTGCCGGCGATCTTGTCGGCGTTCAGCGCCAGGAAGATTTCCTTTTCCTTGGCCACGGCGTCTTCGGAAACCTGCGACGGGTCCAGGAACTGCGGGTTGCTGGCGGCGACGTGCATGGCGATGTCACGGGCCAGTTCGGCGTTGCCGCCTTTCAGGGTGACCAGTACGCCGATGCGGTGACCGTGCAGGTAGGCGCCGACCACGTCGCCTTCGGCGCGTGCCAGGCGACGGATGTTGACGTTCTCGCCGCACTTGGCGACCAGGGCCTCACGGGCGGACTCCTGCTCGGCGATCAGCGGAGCGGCGTCGCTCAGCTTCTGGGCGAAAGCCTTGTCCAGGCTGGCGGCGACGAAGTTCTTGAAGTCGTCCTGCAGGGCCAGGAAGTCGGTCTGCGAGTTGACTTCGATGATGGTGGCGGCCTTGGCGTCGTCGGCCACTTTCACCGCGATGGAACCTTCGGCGGCGATGTTGCCGGCCTTCTTGGCAGCCTTGATGGCGCCCGAAGCGCGCATGTCGTCGATGGCCTTCTCGATGTCGCCTTCGGCGGCAACCAGGGCCTTCTTGCACTCCATCATGCCCTGGCCGGTGCGCTCGCGCAGTTCTTTAACCAGTGCTGCAGTGATCTCTGCCATTTGCAAATCCTCTTGAGTTGGTTCTCAAAACCAGATCGCCCGGCGGGCCGGGCGGAATTCGGGAGTGGCAAAAAGGGGGCCAGGCCCCCTTTTTGCGCACCGCTGGACGTCTGGACGTCCCGGAATCAGCCTTCGGCGGATTCGGCCGGCGCTTCTTCGACGAACTCGTCAGCACCGCCCTGGGCGTTCTGACGGCCGCGCAGTACGGCTTCGGCCATCGAACCCAGGTACAGCTGAACGGCGCGGATGGCGTCGTCGTTACCGGGGATGACGTAGTCGACGCCGTCCGGGCTGCTGTTGGTATCGACGATGCCGATGACCGGGATGCCCAGCTTGTTGGCTTCGGTGATGGCGATGCGCTCGTGGTCGACGTCGATCACGAACAGCGCGTCCGGCAGGCCGCCCATGTCCTTGATGCCGCCCAGGCTGCGATCCAGTTTTTCCAGATCACGGGTGCGCATCAGGGCTTCTTTCTTGGTCAGCTTGTCGAAGGTGCCGTCCTGCTGCTGGGTTTCCAGCTCGCGCAGGCGCTTGATCGACTGACGGATGGTCTTGTAGTTGGTGAGCATGCCGCCCAGCCAACGGTGGTCGACGTAAGGCATGCCGCAACGGGCGGCTTCTTCGCGAACGATCTTGCCGGCGGAACGCTTGGTGCCGACGAACAGGATCTTGTTCTTGCCCTGGGCCAGGCGCTCAACGAAGGTCAGGGCCTCGTTGAACAGCGGCAGGGTCTTTTCCAGGTTGATGATGTGGATCTTGTTGCGCGCGCCGAAAATGAACTTGCCCATTTTCGGGTTCCAGTAACGGGTCTGGTGGCCGAAGTGCACACCGGCCTTCAGCATATCGCGCATGTTGACTTGGGACATGATAGTTCCTCGATAAGTCGGGTTGGGCCTCCATGCATCCCAATGACCAACCCCCGAACGCATCGCAGGGCACCCAGGTCATCGTGTCGATGCATGTGTGGGTTAGGCTTGAACAGGCCATAGCCTGCAAAAGCGGGGCGCTTTATATCACACAAAGCCGCTGGAGGCTAGAAGCTGGAGGCGGGAACGCAGAGGACGTTCTTTCGTTCAGCCTCCAGCCTCCAGCCTCCAGCCTCCAGCCTCCATGGCAGCCTGCCGCCTGCGAAACTGTTACCATTGCCTTTTTCCGCCCGCGTCCGAGAATTCTATGACCGTCACCATCAAGACGCCCGAAGACATCGAGAAAATGCGCATCGCCGGCCGCCTGGCCGCCGAGGTGCTGGAAATGATCGGCGAGCACGTCAAGCCCGGGGTCACCACCGACGAACTGGACCGCATCTGCCACGACTATATAGTCAACGTCCAGCAGGCCATCCCCGCGCCCCTGAACTACAAGGGCTTCCCCAAGTCCATCTGCACCTCGATCAACCACGTCGTCTGCCACGGCATCCCCAACGAGAAGCCGCTCAAGGAAGGCGACATCGTCAACATCGACATCACCGTCATCAAGGACGGCTACCACGGCGACACCAGCAAGATGTTCCTGGTGGGCAAGACCCCGGAGTGGGCCGACCGTCTGTGCCAGATCACCCAGGAATGCATGTACAAGGGCATTTCCGTGGTCAAGCCCGGCGCGCGCCTGGGCGACATCGGCGAGGTGATCCAGAAGTACGCCGAGAAGAACGGCTTCTCGGTGGTCCGCGAGTACTGCGGCCACGGCATCGGCAAGGTGTTCCACGAGGAGCCCCAGGTGCTGCACTACGGCCGCGCCGGCACCGGCCTGGAACTCAAGGAAGGGATGATCTTCACCATCGAGCCGATGATCAACCAGGGCCGCCCGGAAACCCGCCTGCTGGGCGACGGCTGGACCGCCATCACCAAGGACCGCAAGCTCTCCGCCCAGTGGGAGCACACCGTGCTGGTGACCGCCGACGGCTACGAGATCCTCACCCTGCGCAACGACGAGAGCTTCCCGCGCACCAGCGCGTGAGCGGCGTTGCAATCTCGCCGACGGCTGGGTAGAACATGGAAATCCCGGCCCGGCACCCTCGCCGGGCCTGGCGCCACGCGCCCCAGGCCCGGACGATGACTTGCCCCTGCCCTCCCCCATCCCAGAATCAGGAAGGCCGCCATGCCGCAGGTGGATCCCGAGTTGTTCGACCCTGGGCAGTTCCAGGCGGAACTGGCCCTCAAATCCAGCCCCATCCCCGCCTTCAAGAAGGCCATCCGCCAGGCCAACGAGGTGCTGGACGCGCGCTTCAACGGCGGCCGTGACATCCGCCGGCTGATCGAGGACCGCGCCTGGTTCGTCGACCAGATCCTGCAGCAGGCCTGGCAGCGCTTCGCCTGGTGCGAGGACGCCGACATCGCCCTGGTGGCGGTGGGCGGCTACGGCCGTGGCGAGCTGCACCCGCACTCGGACATCGACATCCTGGTGCTGCTCGACAGCGAGGACCAGGAGGTCTTCCGCGAGCCCATCGAGGGCTTCCTCACCCTGCTCTGGGACATCGGCCTGGAAGTCGGCCAGAGCGTGCGCTCGGTGGCCGAATGCGCCGAGGAAGCGCGTGCCGACCTGACGGTGGTGACCAACCTGATGGAGTGCCGGACCATCTCCGGCCCCGACCACCTGCGCCAGCGCATGCTCGAAGCCACGGCCAGCAGCCAGATGTGGCCCAGCGGCCAGTTCTTCCTGGCCAAGCGCAAGGAACAGATCCACCGCCACACCAAATACAACGACACCGAATACAACCTGGAGCCCAACGTGAAGGGCTCGCCCGGCGGACTGCGCGACATCCAGACCATCCTCTGGGTGGCGCGCCGGCACTTCGGCAGCCTCAACCTGCACGCGCTGGTCAAGGAAGGCTTCCTGGTGGAAAGCGAGTCCAGCGTGCTGGCCTCCTGCCAGGAATTCCTCTGGAAGGTCCGCTACGCCCTGCACATGCTCGCCGGGCGCGCCGAGGACCGCCTGCTGTTCGACCACCAGCGGCGCATCGCCGGGATGCTCGGCTACCAGGACAACGACGCCAAGCTGGCCGTCGAGCGCTTCATGCAGAAGTACTACCGGGTGGTGATGGCGGTCTCCGAGCTGAACGACCTGATCATGCAGCACTTCGAGGAAGTCATCCTGCGCGCCGGCGAAGGCGGGCAGGTGACGCCGCTGAACAGCCGCTTCCAGGTCCGCGACGGCTACCTGGAGGTGACCAACTCCAACGTCTTCAAGCGCACCCCCTTCGCCCTCCTGGAAATCTTCGTGCTGATGGCCCAGCACCCGGCGATCAAGGGCGTGCGCGCCGACACCATCCGCCTGCTGCGCGACAGCCGGCACCTGATCGACGACGACTTCCGCCACGACATCCGCAACACCAGCCTGTTCATCGAGCTGTTCAAGTGCCGCGAAGGCATCCATCGCAACCTGCGGCGGATGAACCGCTACGGCATCCTCGGCCGCTACCTGCCGGAGTTCGGCCTGATCATCGGGCAGATGCAGCACGACCTGTTCCACATCTATACGGTGGACGCCCACACCCTCAACCTGATCAAGCACCTGCGCAAGCTGCAGCGCCCGGACATGGCCGAGAAGTACCCGCTGGCCAGCAAGATCATGGAGCGCCTGCCCAAGCCCGAGCTGATCTACCTCGCCGGGCTCTACCACGACATCGCCAAGGGCCGTGGCGGCGACCATTCCGAGCTGGGCGCGGTGGACGCCGAGCTGTTCTGCCAGCGCCACCAACTGCCGCAGTGGGACACCCAACTGGTCAGCTGGCTGGTGCAGAACCACCTGGTGATGTCCACCACCGCGCAGCGCAAGGACCTCTCCGACCCGCAGGTGATCTTCGACTTCGCCCAACTGGTCGGCGACCAGACGCGCCTGGACTACCTCTACGTGCTCACCGTGGCCGACATCAACGCCACCAACCCGAGCCTGTGGAACTCCTGGCGCGCCAGCCTGCTGCGCCAGCTCTACACCGAGACCAAGCGCGCCCTGCGCCGCGGCCTGGAGAACCCGCTGGACCGCGAGGAGCAGATTCGCCAGACGCAGAGCGCGGCCATCGACATCCTGGTGCGCGACGGCATCGACCAGGACGACGCCGAGCAGCTCTGGAGCCAACTGGGCGACGACTACTTCCTGCGCCACAGCGCCGCCGACGTGGCCTGGCATACCGAGGCCATCCTCCAGCACCCGGACGACGGCACGCCGCTGGTGCTGATCAAGGAAACCACCCAGCGCGAGTTCGAGGGCGGCACGCAGATCTTCATCTACGCCGCCGACCAGCACGACTTCTTCGCCGTGACCGTGGCGGCGATGGACCAGCTCAACCTGAACATCCAGGACGCGCGGATCATCACCTCCACCAGCCTGTTCACCCTCGACACCTACATAGTGCTCGACGCCGATGGCGGCTCGATCGGCGACAATCCCCAGCGCATCGCCGAAATCCGCCAGGGCCTGGTGGACGCGCTGAAGAACCCCGACGACTACCCGAACATCATCCAGCGCCGCGTGCCCCGGCAGCTCAAGCACTTCGCCTTCGCGCCGCTGGTGACCATTTCCACCGACGCCTCGCGCCAAGTCAGCGTGCTCGAGGTCATCGCCCCCGACCGCCCGGGCCTGCTGGCGCGCATCGGCGGGCTGTTCCTGGACTTCGACCTGTCGGTGCGCAACGCCAAGATCGCCACCCTCGGCGAGCGCGTGGAAGACGTGTTCTACGTCACCGACGCGCACAACCAGCCACTCTCCGACCCGGACCTGTGCAAGCGACTGCAGGCGGCCCTGGTCGAGCAGCTTTCACAGGCCAACGGCCAGGAAACCGTTCCGGTCCGCATCAGCATCTGACGAGCGATTCACATGAACCCAGACCTCGACCTGCTCCAGCCCTACCCCTTCGAGAAGCTCCGCGCCCTGCTCGCCGGCGCCCAGCCGCCGGCCGGGCTTGCGCACATCGCGCTGTCCATCGGCGAACCCAAGCACCGCTCGCCGGAATTCGTCGCCAAGGCCCTGGCCGACAGCCTCGACCAACTGGCGGTGTACCCGACCACCCTGGGCCTGCCGGCGCTGCGCGAAACCATCGCCGCCTGGTGCGAACGCCGCTTCGGCGTCCCCGCCGGCTGGCTGGACGCGGCGCGCCACGTGCTGCCGGTGAACGGCACCCGCGAAGCGCTGTTCGCCTTCACCCAGGCGGTAGTGGACCGCAGCAAGAACGGCCTGGTGATCAGCCCCAACCCCTTCTACCAGATCTACGAAGGCGCGGCCCTGCTGGCCGGCGCGCAGCCGCACTACCTGGCCTGCCGCGCCGGGAACGGCTTCAATCCGGACTTCGACGCGGTGCCGGCGGACGTCTGGCAGCGCTGCCAGATCCTCTTCCTCTGCTCCCCGGGCAACCCCACCGGCGCGCTGGTCCCGCTGGAAACCCTGAAGAAGCTGATTGCCCTGGCCGACGAGCACGACTTCCTGATCGCCGCCGACGAGTGCTACAGCGAGCTGTACTTCGACGAGCAGAACCCGCCGCCCGGCCTGCTCAGCGCCTGCGCCGAACTGGGCCGCTCGGACTTCAGGCGCTGCGTGGTGTTCCACAGCCTGTCCAAGCGCTCCAACCTGCCGGGCCTGCGCTCGGGCTTCGTCGCCGGCGACGCCGAGGTGCTGAAGAAATTCCTCCTGTACCGCACCTACCACGGCTGCGCCATGCCGGTGCAGACCCAGTTGGCCAGCATCGCCGCCTGGCAGGACGAGGACCACGTGCGCGCCAACCGCGACCTGTACCGCGAGAAGTTCGCCGCGGTGCTGGACATCCTCGCCGGCGTGCTCGACGTACAGCGTCCGGACGGCAGCTTCTACCTGTGGGCGAAGACGCCCATCGCCGACACCGAGTTCTGCCGCGGCCTGTTCGACCAGCAGCACGTCACCGTGGTGCCGGGCTCCTATCTGTCCCGCGAAGTGAACGGCGAGAACCCCGGCGCCAACCGCGTGCGCATGGCCCTGGTCGCGCCGCTGGCGGAATGCGTGGAAGCGGCCGAGCGGATCAAGCGCTTCGTCCAGGCCAGCCCAGATCAAACCCGGAGCCGCCCGTAGCCAAGGCCAAACGGCGGATAACGCCGTAGGCGTTATGCGCCCTACGCCAAGCCCGCCAGCAACGTAGGGCGTATAACCGTTCGCGGTTATCCGCCGCTTCACCCAGACCAAAGCCCGCGCCCAGATCAACTTCGGAGCCGCCTGCAGCCAAGGCCAAACGGCGGATAACGCCGTAGGCGTTATCCGCCCTACGCCAAGCCCACCGGCAACGTAGGGCGAATAACCGTTCGCGGTTATCCGCCGTTTCACCTGGGCCTCAGCCCGCGCCGCGGTCAAGCTCGAAGCCGCCTGCAACCTGCCGCCGCCCTACACCCACCGCCCCGCCTTGCTGGTCAGCCAGGCTTCCTGGGAGTCCAGGTCGCCGAGCACCTTGCGCATGGTCTCGTCGTCCACCAGGTTCTCCCGGCGCAGCTGGTACAGCTCCAGGCGCTGGGTACGCAGCGCCTTGATGCGCAGGGCCTGGTCGGCCAGCTCCAGGCTGCGCGCCCGCTCCCGCGCCTCGGCGCTGTCCGGAGCCGGGTCGAGCTGCTGGCGGTACTCGGCCATCAGCCGCGCCTTCACCTCCGCCAGCCGCGCGGCCTCCTCGGCATCCACCTTCTCGCCGGCTGGCATTTCCTCCTTCTCCAGCATGCGGATGGCCGCCACCGCGGTGCGCCGCCATACCGAGCGGTACTCCAGTTCGGACTGGTCGTTGCTGGCCACCGGCAGCCCCTTGAGCAAGGCCGGCAGGCCCAGGGTGGCCGCCAGCAGCGACACCAGGATCACCCCGGCGGCGATGAAGATGATCAGGTCGCGCTGCGGGAAGGCCTCGCCGCTGCCCAGCAGCAGCGGCACCGACAGTACGCCGGCCAGGGTCACCGCCCCGCGCACCCCGCCCAGCGCCGAGATCGCCGACAGCCGCAGCACCGGCTCGCCGGGCTTGCCGCCCAGCTCGATGCCCCACCAGCGCTCGAAGCGCAGCGACAGCTTCCAGTAGCACCAGACCCAGGCGAAGCGCAGCAGGATCAGCACGGCATACACCGCCAGCACGTAGAACAGCAACTGCGAGGAACGCCACAGGCTGTCGCCGGCGTGGTGCGTCACCGACTTGAGGATGTCCGGCAGTTGCAGGCCCAGCAGCAGGAACACCACGCCGTTGAAGGCGAACTCCAGCATCGACCAGACGCTGCGGTTGAGCACGCGGGTGTGGGTCTGCCGCGGCAGCAGATCGGTCCAGCTCTGCATCATGCCCGCCGCCACCGCCGCGAGGATGCCGGAGACGCCGAACTCCTCGGCAACCATGTACACCGCGAAGGGCAGCAACAGCATGAGCACCACGTGGGTGGCCGGGTCGTCCCAGCCGCGGCGGATCATCCAGGCGCGGATGCGCCCCAGCAGCCAGCTCAGCACCACGCCGCAGGCCAGGCCGCCAATCGCCACCAGGAGGAAGCTCAGGCTGGCGTCGAGCAGCGAGAAGGCGCCGGTCATGGCCGCGGCCACGGCGAACTTGAAGGCCACCAGGCCCGAGGCGTCGTTCATCAGCGCCTCGCCCTGCAGCACGTGCATCAGCCGCCGCGGCAGGCGGTTCTGGGCGATCGCCGATACCGCCAGGGCGTCGGTGGGCGACAACACCGCGGCCAGGGCGAAGGCGGCGGCCCAGGGAATCTCGGGAATCAGCAGGTGGATGAAGGCGCCACCGCCAGCCACGGTGAACAGCACCAGGGCGAAGGCCATGGTCAGGATCGGCCAGCGCATCTGCCAGAACTCGCCCTTGGGCATGCGCCAGCCATCGGCGAACAACAGCGGCGGAATGAACAGGAACATGAACAGCTCCGGGTCCAGCGCCACGTGCAACCCCAGGCTGGGCCAGGCCAGGACCGCCCCCGAGGCGATCTGGATCAGCGGCAGCGGCAAGGGCAGCAGTTGCGCCAGCAGGCGCGTGCCCCCGACCACCAGCAGCAGGATGAGCACGGTATACACGGTTTGCATCGACGATCTCCCAGTCGCCAGTTCGCGGCGCCCCATTGGAACATCCAGAGACGCTCTCCATCAGCCCCCGGGCGAGCAATAGACTATTGCAATCGCAAAAGAATCGTCCCGCCCTCCCCACCCCCGCAAGTTCACGGGAAAATGGCATAATCCCACGCTTGCCAAAGGAACGACGAGGAGCGCCGCCCATGACCCAGCGGACCATCTACGGAATCAAGGCCTGCGACACCATGAAGAAAGCCCGCACCTGGCTTGAGGAACACGGCGTCGACTATGCCTTCCACGACTACAAGACTAGCGGAATAGACCGCGCGCACCTTGAGCAATGGTGCGCCGAGCACGGCTGGCAGACGGTCCTGAACCGCGCCGGCACCACCTTCCGCAAGCTCGACGAGGCGCAGAAAGCCGACCTCGACGAGTCCCGCGCGATCGAGCTGATGCTCGCCCAGCCGTCGATGATCAAGCGTCCGGTGCTGGACCTTGGCGACCGCACCCTGGTCGGCTTCAAGCCCGACGCCTACGCCGCCGCGCTGGCCTGACACTTTTTCACCGTTTTTTCGAGGAACCGCACATGTCCCAATCCCTGTTCAGCCTGGCCTTCGGCGTCGGCACCCAGAACCGCCAGGACGCCTGGCTGGAAGTCTTCTACGCGCAACCGCTGCTGAACCCGACCGCCGAGCTGGTCGCCGCCGTCGCGCCGATCCTCGGCTACGAGAACGGCAACCAGGCCATCGCCTTCAGCAACCAGCAGGCCTACCAGTTGGCCGACGCGCTGAAGACCATCGCCCCGGCCCAGGCCGCCCTGCTCAACCGCCTGGCCGAAAGCCAGAAACCGCTGGTCGCCACCCTGCTGGCCGAAGACGCCGCCCCCGCCTCCACTCCCGAGGCCTACCTGAAGCTGCACCTGCTCTCGCACCGCCTGGTCAAGCCCCATGGCGTCAACCTGTCGGGCATCTTCCCGCTGCTGCCGAACGTGGCCTGGACCAACATCGGCGCCGTCGACCTGGCCGAGCTGGCCGAGCTGCAACTCGAAGCGCGCCTGAAGGGCAAGCTGCTGGAAGTCTTCTCGGTGGACAAGTTCCCGAAAATGACCGACTACGTGGTCCCGGCCGGCGTGCGCATCGCCGACACCGCCCGCGTGCGCCTGGGCGCCTACATCGGCGAAGGCACCACCGTGATGCACGAAGGCTTCGTCAACTTCAACGCCGGCACCGCCGGCCCGGGCATGATCGAAGGCCGCGTCTCCGCCGGCGTGTTCGTCGGCAAGGGTTCGGACCTGGGCGGCGGCTGCTCGACCATGGGCACCCTGTCCGGCGGCGGCAACATCGTCATCAGCGTCGGCGAAGGCTGCCTGATCGGCGCCAACGCCGGCATCGGCATCCCGCTGGGCGACCGCAACATCGTCGAAGCCGGCCTGTACGTCACCGCCGGCACCAAGGTGGCGCTACTGGACGACCAGAACAACCTGGTCAAGGTGGTCAAGGGCCGCGACCTGGCCGGCCAGCCGGACCTGCTGTTCCGCCGCAACTCGCAGACCGGCGCGGTGGAGTGCAAGACCAACAAGACCGCCATCGAGCTGAACGAAGCGCTGCACGCGCACAACTAAGTCAGAGCTGGAAGCTGGAAGCCAAAAGCCGGAAGCGAGCTGCACAAGGCACTTCCAGCTTCCAGCTTCCAGCTTCCAGCTTCAGGCTTACAGCCATGCTTCTTTCCCCCTGGCGCTCCGCCTTCCCTGCCCTCGCCGCGCTGGCAGCCGAGGAGCAGACCTACCTCGACAGCGCCGCCACCGCGCAGAAGCCCCAGGCCATGCTCGACGCCCTGGCCGGCTACTACGCCAGCGGCGCGGCCAACGTCCATCGTGCCCAGCACCTGCCCGGCGAGCGCGCCACCCGCGCCTTCGAGGCGACACGCACACGCCTGGCACAATGGCTGGACGCCGGCAGCCCGGAACAGCTCGTGTTCACCCACGGCGCCACCGAGGCCCTGAACCTGCTGGCCTACGGCCTGGAGCCGCTGTTCGGCGAAGGCGACGAGATCGCCATCAGCGCCCTGGAGCACCACGCCAACCTATTGCCCTGGCAGCAACTGGCGCTGCGCCGCGGAGCGAAGCTGGTGGTGCTGCCGCTGGACGACCGCGGGGTCATCGACCTGGAGGCCGCCACGCAACTGATCGGCCCGCGCACCCGCCTGCTCGCCGTGAGCCAGTTGTCCAACGTGCTCGGCACCTGGCAGCCACTGCCGGAGCTGCTGGCCCTGGCCCGCGCGCAAGGCGCGCTGAGCGTGGTGGACGGCGCCCAGGGCGTGGTCCATGGCCGGCACAGCCTGTCCGCCCTGGGCTGCGACTTCTACGTGTTCTCCAGCCACAAGCTCTACGGCCCCGAGGGCCTGGGCCTGCTCTGGGGCCGCGCGGAAGCGCTGGCGCGCCTGCGCCACTGGCAGTTCGGCGGCGAGATGGTGCAGAACGCCGATTACCAAAGCGCGCACTTCCGCCCGGCGCCGCTGGGCTTCGAAGCCGGCACCCCGGCCATAGGCGCGGTGATCGGCCTGGGCGCCAGCCTCGACTGGCTGACCCGCCAGGACGCCGCGGAAATGGCCGCCCACGAAGCCCTGCTGCATGCCCAACTGCTGGCCGGGCTGCGCGCCCGCGACGGCGTGCGCCTGCTGGGCGAACCCCAGGCGGCGCTGGCCAGCTTCGTGGTGCGGGACGTGCACAGCGCCGACCTCGCCCACCTGCTCACCGAACAGGGCGTGGCGGTGCGCGCCGGACACCACTGCGCCATGCCGCTGCTCAAGCGCCTGGGCCTGCCCGGCGCCATCCGCGTGTCCCTGGCCCTGTACAACGACGGCGCCGACCTGGAGCGCTTCTTCCGCGCCCTCGACGGCGCCCTGGAACTGCTGCGATGAGCCTGCCCGAAGCCGTCCGCCAGGCGCTGGAAGCCTTCGCCGGGCAAGCCTCCTGGGAACAGCGCGCGCGCCTGCTGATGCAATGGGGCGACAGGCTGGAGCCGCTGGACGAGTCGGAACGCAGCGAGGCCAACCGCATCCATGGCTGCGAAAGCCTGGTCTGGCTGGTGGCCGAACAGCGCGATGGCGCCTGGCACTTCCGCGCCACCAGCGACGCACGCCTGCTGCGCGGGCTGATCGCGCTGCTGCTGGTGCGAGTGCAGGGGTTGCCGGGGGAGGAACTGGCGCAACTGGACCTGGGGCAGTGGTTCAACGAACTGGGCCTGGGTCGACAATTGTCGCCCTCGCGCAGCAATGGCCTGAATGCGGTGCTCCAACGCATGCGCGAACTCGTTTCGTAGGAGCGAGCTTGCTCGCGAACAACCGAGTCAAGCTCAATTCCGGAGCGATATCGAAGTCCGCCCCCTCTCCCCAGCCCTCTCCCTGAAGGGAGAGGGGGCTAGTCCGTGCCGATAGAAAGAATGGTTTCAGCTGGAAACCTTCGATGTTGCCGGCTAACTCCAGAACACCCAGCGCTGCCCAACGGTCCCCTCTCCCTTCAGGGAGAGGGTTAGGGAGAGGGAGCGGAGTAACAGCAAACACCTCGATAACAGGTGAGCACCGTTCGCGTTAAGGGGGATTTCCAGCCGCGCTACGCTCCGAAGGCCGCCGCGCCCCCGCCACCAGCTTATCCACAGCCCTGGCCGCCGCAGCCATGCCGAAGGTGGCCGTAACCATCATCACCGCCCCGAAACCACCCGCGCAATCCAGCTTCACCCCTTCCCCAACGAACCCCTTGGCCTGGCACACGCTGCCATCCGGCTTTGGGTAGCGCAGTTGCTCGGTGGAGAACACGCAGGGCACGCTGTAATGCCGCCCCGGCGTGCGCGAGAAGTTGTAGTCGCGGCGCAGCAGCGAGCGCACCTTGGCCGCCAGCGGGTCGTTGAAGGTCTTGTTCAGGTCGGCCACCTGCACCTGCGTCGGGTCGACCTGGCCACCGGCGCCGCCGGTGGTGACGATCTGGATCTTGCGCCGCTTGCACCAGGCGATCAGCGCCGCCTTGGCCGGCACGCTGTCGATGCAGTCGATGACGAAGTCCATCTCCGTGGTGATGCAGTCGGCCATGCTCTCGCGGGTGACGAAGTCCGCCACCGCGTGGACCTTGCACGCCGGGTTGATGGCGCGGATGCGCTCGGCCATCACCTCCACCTTGGGCTTGCCCACAGCGCCTTCCAGGGCGTGGACCTGGCGGTTGGTGTTGGTCACGCAGACGTCGTCCAGGTCGAACAGGGAAATCTCGCCGACGCCGCTGCGCGCCAGCGCCTCGGCCGCCCAGGAGCCGACGCCGCCGATGCCGACCACCGCCACGTGGGCCGCGGCCAGGCGCTCCAGGCCCTGGGTGCCGTACAGGCGGGCGATGCCACCGAAACGCTGATCGTCCACTACCATCACAGTGTCTCCGCAAAAAACGCCCGGCATTCTATAGGAAGGCGGGCGCCAGGGCCGGCCGAATTGACGCCCGGCAAGGCCATAACCGGCCACCAGGGACATTCTATGCCGCCCCCGCGGCGCCGGACGGGAGCTATACACCCAGGGGGGTGCGGGGTAGGATGCGCGCCGACCCGTTCCCGGCCCCGAAACACCGACAGGAACCCGATCGCTCCATGCCATCACGCAAATTCGGCCTCAACCTGGTCGTGCTGGTCGCCCTGGCCGCCCTGCTCACCGGCGTCTGGGCCCTGTACAACCGCCCGGTGAGCGCGCCGGACTGGCCGGAAAGCATCTCCGGCTTCTCCTTCTCGCCCTTCCGCCTGGACCAGAGCCCGCAGAGCGGCCGCTTCCCCAGCGACGAGCAGATCCGCGCGGACCTGGAACTGGTCTCGCGGATGACCGAGAACATCCGCACCTACTCGACCAAGGGCAGCCTTTCCGACATCCCCTTCCTCGCCGAGGAGTACGGGATGCGCGTCAGCCTGGGCATCTGGATCAGCGCCGACGAGGCCGAGAACGAGGCGGAGATCGCCCGCGGCATCGAGATCGCCAACCGCTCGCGCAGCGTGGTGCGGGTGATAGTCGGCAACGAGGCGCTGTTCCGCCGCGAGGTCACCAAGGATCAGCTGATCGGCTACCTCGACCGCGTCCGCGCCGCGGTGAAGGTACCGGTGACCACCGCCGAGCAGTGGCACATCTACGAGAAATACCCGGAGCTGGCCAAGCACGTCGACCTGATCGCCGCCCACGTGCTGCCCTACTGGGAGTTCGTGCCCATGCAGGACTCGGTGCAGTTCGTCCTCGACCGCGCCCGCGACCTGCGCCTGAAGTTTCCGAAAAAGCCGCTGTTGCTGGCCGAGGTCGGCTGGCCCAGCAACGGCCGCATGCGCGGCGGCGCCACCGCCACCCAGGCGGACCAGGCCATCTACCTGCGCGAACTGACCAACGCGCTGAACAAGAAGGGCTACAACTACTTCGTGGTCGAGGCCTTCGACCAGCCGTGGAAGTACACCGACGAAGGTTCGGTGGGCGCCTACTGGGGCGTGTTCAACGCCGCGCGCCAGCCCAAGTTCAACTTCCAGGGCCCGGTGGTGGCCATTCCCAAGTGGCGCGTGCTGGCCATCGCCTCGGTGGTGCTGGCGCTGCTCACCTTCACCCTGCTGCTGATCGACAGCAGCGCCCTGCGCCAGCGCGGGCGGACCTTCCTCGCCGTGGTCTCGTTCGTCTGCGCGTCCATCCTGGTGTGGATCGGCTACGACTACAGCCAGCAGTACAGCACCTGGTTCAGCATCACCGTCGGCGTATTGCTGGGCATAGGCGCGCTGGGCGTGGTGATAGTGCTGTTCACCGAGGCCCACGAGCTGGCCGAGGCGGTGTGGACGCGCAAGCGCCGCCGCCTGTTCCTGCCGGTCACCGACGCCGACGCCTACCGGCCCAAGGTCTCCATCCACGTGCCCTGCTACAACGAGCCGCCGGAGATGCTCAAGGAGACGCTGAACGCCCTGGCCAGGCTCGACTACCCGGACTTCGAGGTCCTGGTGATCGACAACAACACCAAGGACCCGGCCGTGTGGGAGCCGGTGCAGGCCCACTGCGAACTGCTCGGCCCGCGCTTCCGCTTCTTCCACGTGGCGCCCCTGGCCGGCTTCAAGGGCGGCGCGCTGAACTATGCGCTGCAGTTCGTCGCGCCCGACGCCGAAGTCATCGCGGTGATCGACTCCGACTACTGCGTCGAGCCGGACTGGCTCAAGCACATGGTGCCGCACTTCGCCGACCCGCAGATCGCCGTGGTGCAGTCGCCGCAGGACTACCGCGACCAGCACGAAAGCGCCTTCAAGCGCCTGTGCTACGCCGAGTACAAGGGCTTCTTCCACATCGGCATGGTCACCCGCAACGACCGCGACGCGATCATCGAGCACGGCACCATGACCATGGTCCGGCGCCAGGTGCTGGACGAGCTGAAGTGGGCCGAATGGTGCATCACCGAGGACGCCGAGCTGGGCCTGCGGGTGTTCGAGCGCGGCCTCTCGGCGGCCTACTTCGAGCGCAGCTACGGCAAGGGCCTGATGCCCGACACCTTCATCGACTTCAAGAAGCAGCGCTTCCGCTGGGCCTACGGCGCCATCCAGATCATGAAGCGCCACACCGACGCCCTGCTGCGCGGCCGCGGCCCGGACGGCAGCAAGCTGACCGGCGGCCAGCGCTACCACTTCGTCGCCGGCTGGCTGCCGTGGATCGCCGACGGCATGAACATCTTCTTCACCCTCGGCGCGCTGCTCTGGTCGGCGGCGATGATCATCGTGCCCAAGCGCGTCGACCCGCCGCTGCTGATCTTCGCGATCCTGCCGCTGACGCTGTTCGCCTTCAAGGTCGGCAAGATCCTCTTCCTCTACCGCCGCACCGTGGGCGTGAACCTGCGCGACGCGCTGTTCGCCGCGCTGGCCGGGCTGTCGCTGTCGCACACCATCGCCAAGGCGGTGCTGTACGGCTTCGTCACCCGCTCCATCCCGTTCTTCCGCACGCCGAAGATGCGCTCCAGCCACGGCCTGCTGGTGGCCCTGGCGGAGGCCCGCGAGGAAGTCTTCATCATGCTCCTGCTGTGGGGCGTCGCCCTGGGCATCGTGCTGGTGCAGGGCGTGCCCAGCCCGGACCTGATGTTCTGGGTGGTGATGCTGCTGGTGCAGTCGCTGCCGTACCTGGCGGCGCTGATCATGGCCCTGCTCTCCTCGCTGCCGCGCCCGCGCGAGGAAGAGGCGCTGAGCAGTTCCGAGCAGGTGGGCTGAACGGCCAGGCGCTTTTCGTAGGATGGATTGAGCCTTGGCGATACCCATGCGGTCATGGCGATGGGTATCGCTTCGCTCAACGCCATCCTACGAAAAGCCATGCTCACTCCTACGCCATCCCCTGCACCCTGCTCCTTGTAGGAGCGCGCCCTGCGCGCGAAATCGCGGGCAGGGCCCGCTCCTACAGTTGAGCTCGGAATGGCCCTGCTCTCCTCGCTGCCGCGCCCGCGTGAGGAAGAGGCGCTGAGCGGTTCCGAGCAGGTGGGCTGAACGGCCGGGCGCTTTTCGTAGGATGGGTTGAGCCTTGGCGATACCCATGCGGTCATGGCGATGGGTATCGCTTCGCTCAACGCCATCCTACGAAAAGCCATGCTCGCTCCTACGCCATCCCACGCACCGCGCTCCTTGTAGGAGCGCGCCCTGCGCGCGATATCGCGGGCAGGGCCCGCCTACAGTTGAGCTCGGAATGGCCCTGCTCTCCTCGCTGCCGCGCCCGCGCGAGGAAGAGGCACTGAGCGGTTCCGAGCAGGTGGGCTGAACGGCCAGGCGCTTTTCGTAGGATGGGTTGAGCCTTGGCGATACCCATGCGGTCATGGCGATGGGTATCGCTTCGCTCAACGCCATCCCACGCACCGTGCTCCTTGTAGGAGCGCGCCCTGCGCGCGAAATCGCGGGCAGGGCCCGCTCCTACAGTTGGGCTCGGAGTCGGAGGCATCGTAGGAGCGAGCTTGCTCGCGAACGGACTCTTCGCACCTCGGCGCATCCTGCCAGGGAAACCGCTGCGACCAGACGACGCGCTGTCCCCGCGCTTTTGCTTTAAGATGTGCGCCTTTTCCGTTTCACCCTGGATGCCTTGCCCATGTCCCTGTCGCCGACCCTGGCCCTCGCCTGCGAGCTGATCCGCCGGCCCTCCGTCACCCCCGTCGATGCCGACTGCCAGCAGCTGATGATGCAGCGCCTGGCCGCCTGCGGCTTCGACCTGGAGCCGATGCGCATCGAAGAAGTGGACAACTTCTGGGCCCGCCGCGCCGGCCGTGATGGCGGCGCAGGCCCGGTGCTGTGCTTCGCCGGGCACACCGACGTGGTCCCCACCGGCCCCGAGCAGGCCTGGCAGCACCAGCCGTTCGACGCCCTGATCGACGCCGACGGCATGCTCTGCGGGCGCGGCGCGGCGGACATGAAGGGCAGCCTGGCGGCCATGATCATCGCCACCGAGCGCTTCGTCGCCGAGCACCCGGACCACCGCGGCAGCATCGCCTACCTGATAACCAGCGACGAGGAAGGCCCGGCGCAGCACGGCACCAAGGCCGTGGTCGAGCGCCTGCGCGCGCGCAACGAGCGCCTGGACTGGTGCATCGTCGGCGAGCCGTCGAGCACCACCCTGGTCGGCGACGTGGTCAAGAACGGCCGCCGCGGCTCCCTCGGCGCCACCCTCAAGGTGCGCGGCGTACAGGGCCACGTGGCCTACCCGCACCTGGCGAAGAACCCCATCCACCTGGCCGCCCCGGCCCTGGCCGAGCTGGCCGCCGAGCACTGGGACGACGGCAACGCCTTCTTCCCGCCGACCAGCTTCCAGATCTCCAACATCAACGGCGGCACCGGCGCCACCAACGTCATCCCCGGCGAGCTGGTGGTGGTGTTCAACTTCCGCTTCTCCACCGAGTCCACCCCGGAGGGGCTGCAGCAGCGCGTCGCCGCCATCCTCGACAAGCACGGCCTGGACTGGCACATCGACTGGGCGCTGTCCGGCCTGCCGTTCCTCACCGAGCCGGGCGAGCTGCTCGACGCCGTGGCCGCCAGCATCCAGGCGGTCACCGGCCGGCAGACCACCCCCTCGACCTCCGGCGGCACCTCGGACGGGCGCTTCATCGCCACCCTGGGCACCCAGGTGGTCGAGCTGGGCCCGGTCAACGCCACCATCCACCAGGTCAACGAGCGGGTGCTGGCCAGCGATCTCGACCTGCTGAGCGAAATCTACTACCAGACACTGGTGCGGCTGCTGGCATGAGCGACGTGAAGAAAGGCTTCTGCCTGGCCGCCACCCAACCCGACATCCCACCGCCGATGCCGGCCCCGGAGCGGCGCTACGCCCTGCGCAGCTACCAGCTCAACCTGCGCCAGCGCAGCCTGCCGCTGCTCACCGTGCTGAGCCCGCTGCGCACGGAGCGGAAGGACTGAGATGCTCACCTGCCCGATCTGCCAGGCGCCGCTGGAACACCTCGACAACAGCGTGAAGTGCCCCGCCGGACACAGTTTCGACCGCGCGCGCCAGGGCTACCTGAACCTGCTGCCCGTGCAGCACAAGAAAAGCCGCGACCCGGGCGACAACGCCGCCATGGTCGAGGCCCGCCGCCAGTTCCTCGGCGCCGGCCACTACGCCCCGCTGGCCCGACGCCTGGCCGAGCTTGCCGCCGAACGCGCGCCGGCGCGCTGGCTCGACATCGGCTGCGGCGAGGGCTACTACACGGCCCAGCTCGCCGAGGCCCTGCCCGCCAGCGACGGCTACGCCCTGGACATCTCCCGCGAGGCGGTGAAAGCCGCCTGCCGCCGCGCCCCGCAGCTGACCTGGATGGTCGCCAGCATGGCCCGGGTGCCGCTGGCCGGCGCCAACTGCCAGTTGCTGGCCAGCGTGTTCAGCCCCATCGACTGGAACGAGGCCGCGCGCCTGCTGGCCCCCGGCGGCGGCGTGCTGCGCCTGGGCCCGGGCCGCGACCACCTGCTGGAACTGCGCCAGCGCCTGTACGACGAGGTGCGCGAGTACGTCGACGACAAGCACCTGGCCGACCTGCCGCCGAGCCTGGCCCTGGCCCATACGGAAAGCCTGAATTTCCGCCTGGCCCTGGACAGCCGCGAAGCCCGCGAAACGCTGCTGGCGATGACGCCCCACGGCTGGCGGGTCAGCCCGCAGCGCCGCGAGCGCATCCTCGCCGAGCCCTTCGAGGTCACGGTGGCGGTGCGCTACGATTGGCTGGAACGCCAAAAACCCTGACGAGGACGCCCATGCGCCAACCGGATATCGAGATCTACCTGAAGGACGCCGACCAGGCCGCCGTCGGCGCCTGGCTGGCCGAGGCGCTGGGCCCCTGCAGCGAATGGCGGCGCCAGGGCGAGACCTTCAAGTGCCTGGCCGACAGCCCCAGCGGGATGATCCCGCTGACCTGGCTGCCGCAGGCGGTGGGCAAGTGGCACAGCCTGTTCATCGACAGCGACGCCACGCCCTGGGACGACGACCTGGCCTGCGCCAGGGCGGCCAACGCCGCGCTGGGCGTGGAGGTGCGCTGCGCACCGGGCAGCTGGAGCGAAGAACAGGGCGAGGAAGACGCCGACCGCTGGCTGAAGGTGACCGCCGAGGGCGTCGCCGAGATCACCTGGCGAACCGGCTGAAGCACGAAAACGACGCTGGCGCGATGCGCGGCGTCGTTGCTGAAGAGCCGGGCGCCAGGCGCCGGCTGGAAAACGAAGGCCCGTCTCGCGACGGGCCTTTGTCTTCGGGGGCTCAGAGCCTGTTTACGATCTCGCGAGCTAGAGCAGAACAAGGCGCAACGACCAACGGGAGTAACAGCCGAAGGCTGGCCCGAAGGGCGAGCGCAGCGAGTCAAACAGGCGAGGAAGCGCAGTTTAGCTAGCTAAATGAGCATTACTCGCCTGTTTTCAACGCAGTTATGCCGACGCGCAGCAGATCGTAAACGGGTTCTCAGACCTTGGAGACGTCTTCCGCCTGTAGGCCTTTCTGACCCTGGATCACCGAGAACTCCACTTTCTGGCCTTCGACCAGGGAGCGGTGACCTTCGCCACGAATGGCGCGGTAGTGGACGAAAACGTCCGGACCGCTGTCGCGTTGAATGAATCCATAACCCTTGGCGTCATTGAACCACTTGACGGTTCCGACCTCACGATCAGCCATTACCACACTCTCCAACTCGCTATTATTTTTGGGTGGCCCCCGGGAATGAGGACTGCAACGGCTCGACAGGCGGAGGGTTGTCCGCATTGACCATCCAGGGCCTTAGCCGCTGGATGGGCAATTCGAATAACGCCCCAATGACGACCGCGCTCCCGAGTATATAAATCAAAAGTTACAGCTGGAAAGCACTTTTTCGCCTCAGTGCCAGCACCGTGACCGATGCGGCCAAAGTGCCATTTTACGGGGCTTCCAAGGCCATTCTGGTGCACTTGGACGATGTAACGGAGTTGTAAGTTTTGTCATTGTCGGCGTGCTGTAGCGCACATTTCCGCACGCCCATGGTGAAAGTTGCCGACCGGAACTTCGCCCGGCCGGCCTTTGAAATACCTCAAGGTTTCTTCGCGGTGAAATCCGCCAGGTGCCGGGCAAGCGCCTCGTACTGGTTGGCTTCGATGCGGTAGGCCCAGCCCTTGCGCGCCTGGATCTGCCCGTCGGCGAACCCCTCGACGCGGTCCAGCAGCAGCCAGTTCTGCCCGCCCTGCTCCAGCACGCGCCCGCTCAGGCTGGCGCCATCGAGGGTCTTGAGCGTCAGGCTCAGGCGCGCCGGCCCCTTGAACTGCACCTGGTCCAGCGGCGCCGTTTCGCTGAAGGTCAGGGCGCCGAAGGGCGTGGCCATGCCGTTGACGATGGACTCGTAGGCCAGCTTGGCGTCCCTGGGCAACTGGCGTACCCGCAGGTTGGGCTCGCCGGCCTTGTCGCGGAACACCGTCAGGGTCTCCCCGCCGGGGTAGCTCACCGACACCTCGGCGACCTTCTCGAAGGGAATGCTGGTGATGCGCCGGTCCAGCCAGTCCAGCTCGTCGGGCGGCAGGCGCAGGTCCTTGTCGATCAGCCAGACCTGCTCGTCGCCGGGCTGGCGCACCAGGCGCCCGCCCTGCTGCGCGGCCTTGCCCACCAGCAGCTCCAGCGGCGCTCCGGCGCTGCGCTCCAGGCTCAGGCGCACGCCGGCGCCCTCGCCCTGGTCGGCGACGCCGAGCTGGGCGAAGTTGCCCGGCTCGCGGGTCTTGGCCTCGACCTTGCGCGCCTGCGCCAGGTCGTGCAGCAGGTCGCCGACCAGGCGCCCGGCCGCCGGGTAGCCGGCCTTGGCCGGCATCACCCAGCGCCCGTCCTGGCGCGCCACGCGGATGTCCGGCTGGCCGGGGCGGCGCACCGTCACCGCGCTCACCTGCTGCACATCCAGGCCCGGGAAATAGCGCACCTCCGCCGGCGGTGCCAGGCGGGCCGGCTCGCGCTGCAGCCAGGCGAAGAGGCCGCCGAGCGCCACAACCAAGGCCACCAGCAGGATCAGACTCTTGCGTTGCATGGCCGCCTCCTCAGGCCTGGCGCCGGCGGCGCCACCACCACAGGGCGAGCACGCCCAGGGTCAGCAGCAGCGGCACGGCGGCGATGTTGACGATCTTCAGGGTGCGGCCGAGGGACTCGATATCCGCGTTCAGCTGGAACTGCACATCGCGCAGCTCCTTGCGGATGCGCACGCGCTCCTGGATGAACTGCTGCATCGCGCTCTGCTGCTCCGGCGTCAGCTCCAGGGCCTTGCCCGGGTCGGGGTTCTGCAGCGCGGCGAGCTTCTGCTCGGTGTCGGCCAGGCGCTGCTTGAGCGCGTCGGCCTTCTCGCGGAAGCGCGTCTCGGCCTGGCGCTGCAGCTCGTCCACCACGGTGAACGGGCGGCTGAAGCGGCCACGCGAGCGCACGCTGATCAGCGCGTCGGAGCCGGCCAGGTTGTCCAGCGCGTTGATCACGAAGCTGGCGTTGTCGGCCCAGGGCTGCGGCACGCGCTGGCCGAAGAAGTCCTGCACCTGCACCCACATGCGGTCGGTGAGCAGGTCGGTGTCGGCCACGGCGATGACGTTGATGCTGTCGGCGCTCTTCAGGCCGTCCTTGCGGCCCTCGATGCCATTGGGGAAGGCGCTCTGCGCCGGGCCCTGGATGCGCGCGGCCATGACGTAGCGCTGGCCGGTGGGCTTGAGCTGGGCCATCAGCTCACCGGGGTCGCGCAGGGTGGCGAAGCGCTGGGCGTCGAAGGGCATCGCCTGCGCCGAACTCTGGATCAGCGGCGTGAAGCGGGTCTTCGCGTCCTTG
The DNA here is from genome assembly GCF_022760135.1 of Pseudomonas sp. M1. Taxonomy (NCBI): domain Bacteria; kingdom Pseudomonadati; phylum Pseudomonadota; class Gammaproteobacteria; order Pseudomonadales; family Pseudomonadaceae; genus Pseudomonas; species Pseudomonas sp. M1. The sequence continues at coordinate 1,569,965 of NZ_CP094343.1, read as the reverse complement.
AGCGGTTCGAGGATGCCGGCGGTGGCCAGGGTCAGGTTCTCCAGCCCGGCGGTGGCCACGTCGTTGGCGTCCAGCGCCTTGGCGTCGAGGTTCAGCCAGGCCGGGTGGTGCGCCGCGCGCTGGCCCTGGCCCATGCTCACCGACATGGCGTAGCTGGCGTCGCCGAGCACCTTGCCCGGCAGCAGTTGCACGCCCCAGGCCTTGAACAGCGGTTCGAGGTCGGAGGCCTGGTCGCCGGGGCCATCCAGCGCGGCCATGGGCGAGGATTTGTCGGCCTCGCTGAAGGGATCGACGAAGGCCAGCAGCTTGCCGCCGCGCAGCACGAACTGGTCGATGGCATAGAGCGTCTGCTGCGGCAGGTGCTTGGGATGCACCAGCAGCAGCACGCTGACGTCGTCCGGGATGGCGTCGACGTCGGGCTTGAGGCTCTTCAGGTCGAACTGCTGGCGCACCTCGTCGAGCAGCATCCAGGGCGAGCTGGGCTGCTGCGTCTGCATGTCGAAGCCGCCGGTCATCTGCAGGGTGCTGAGCACACCCACCACCGGCCGCTTGGGATGCGCCAGGGCGTTGACCAGGCGGCTGAGGTCGTACTCCAGGAACGCCTCGTGGTCCGGCTGGAAGAACGGGATCACCTGGATATTGTCCAGCGCGTCGGTGCCGGCCAGGCCGAAGTACAGGGTGTCGCCGCCCTGGTTCAGCGGCACCGCCTGCAGGCCGAACTCGGCGGCCTTGTCCTCCTCCTCGGAGAACGGCTGCGGGTCGATGACGTGCAGGCGGATCTTGCCGTCGGCCTCGCGCTCGTAGGCCTTGAGCAGTTCCTCCACGCGCTTGGCGTAGTTGCGCAGCGGGACCAGGTCCTTGCTGCCCTTGTCGGAGAAGAAGAAGTACAGGTTGATCGGCTCGCCAATGGAGCCCAGCACCTTCTTCGTGCCGTCGGAGATGGTGTAGAGCTTCTGCTGCGTCAGGTCCAGGCGCGCGCCGGTGAAGGCCAGCCCGGACACCAGGTTGAAAGCCAGGAACAGCAAGGCGATGACCAGCAGCCCGGCGGCGGAATACATCAGTTTCTTCATGCGGGCTTCCTCAATCGGCTTTCTTCAGGTCGACCACCACCGCCGTGGCGGCGAGCCAGGCAACGATCAGGCTGGCGAAGAACAGCAGGTCGCGCAGGTCGATGACGCCCTTGCTGATCGCATCGAAACGCGTCAGGAAGCTCATCGAGGCCACCGCATCCAGCAGCCACTGCGGCGCCCAGGCATTGAAGGCGTCGAGCACCAGGGGGAAGCCGCTGACGATGAACACGAAGCACATCACCACGGCGAGGATGAAGGCGATCACCTGGTTCTTCGCCAGCGCCGACATGCACGAGCCGATGGCCAGGTAGCCGCCGGCCAGCAGCCAGCTGCCGAGGTAGCCGGCGAGGATGGCGCCGTTGTCCGGCTCGCCCAGGTAGTTGACCGTGAGCACCATGGGGAAAGTCAGCAGCAGCGCGATGCCGGCGAACACCCAGGCGGCGAGGAACTTGCCGGTGACCGCCTCGAAGCGGGTGATCGGCAGGGTCATCAGCAGCTCGATGGAGCCGGACTTGCGCTCCTCGGCCCACAGGCGCATGGCCAGCGCCGGGATGAGGAACAGGTAGAGCCAGGGGTGGAAGTTGAAGAAGGCTGTCAGGTCCGCCTGATTACGCTCGTAGAAATTGCCCAGGTAGAAGGTGAAGACCCCGGACAGCACCAGGAAGATGACGATGAACACGTAGGCCAGCGGGGTGGCGAAGTAGCTCGCCAGCTCGCGCTTGAAGACCACCGGCAACTGCTTCATGCCGCCTCCCCCCTGGTCAGGCTGCGGAACACCTCGTCGAGGCGGCCGCGCTCCACGTCCAGTTCGCGGATGCGCCAGCCACGCTCGGCGATCAACGCATTCACCTGCGGGAAGATCACCTCGCCGGGCCTGGCCAGCAGCGTCAGACTGTGTTCCAGCGGGTTCTCCTCCAGCGCCGCCACGCCCGGCAACGCGGCCAGGGCGGCGCGGTCCAGCTCGCCGTCGGCGACCAGGGTCACCGCCTGGTGGTAGCGCGAGCGGCTTTCCAGCTCGAAGGGCGTGCCGTCGGCCAGCAGGCGGCCGTTGGCGATCACCACCGCGCGGGTGCAGACCGCGGTGACCTCTTCGAGAATGTGGGTGGAAATGATGACGATGCGCTCGCGGGCCAGGCTGCGGATCAGCTCGCGGACCTGGTGCTTCTGGTTCGGGTCCAAGCCGTCGGTGGGCTCGTCGAGGATCAACACCCGCGGGTCGTGGAGGATCGCCTGGGCCACGCCGACGCGGCGCTTGAAGCCCTTGGAGAGGGTCTCGATGGACTGCTCGCGGACGGGCTCCAGCTCCAGTTGCTCGACCACCCGCGCCACCCGCTCGCGCTTCTGCGCGCCGCGGTAGCCGCGGACCTCGGCGATGAATTCGAGGAAGCCGCGCACGCGCATGTCGCCGTAGCAGGGCGCGCCCTCGGGCAGGTAGCCGATCAGGCGCTGGGCCTGGAGGGTCTGCGTCTGGATGTCGAAGCCGTGGATGCTCGCGGTGCCCGAGGTGGGCGCGAGGAACCCGGTGAGCATCTTCATGGTGGTGGACTTGCCGGCCCCGTTGGGGCCGAGAAAGCCCAGGACTTCCCCCGGTTGCACACTGAACGACAGGTCGTCCACCGCGGTGTGCTGCGCGAATCGCTTCGTGAGTCTGCTTATTTCGATCATTTCTCTCACCGTTGCGCCAAGAGCCCGCCGCGAACTCGGAACACACGGGGCAGACGAGCTCCCACAAAATGCCGCCGGGAATATATGAACCGACGGACGGCAGTGCAAGGTGGAGACTGTGACGAAAAAGTACACTGCCGTGCATGAAAATTTATTTAGGAATGCGGTCCTATTCCTACATCGAAAGCAGCCGAGCGGAGGTCATAGCATGCTTCCAGGCTGCCGTCCCACCCTTTTGCCTGCCGTAGCGTTGCGGCACACTAGCGTCCGCTTGGTCGCCGCCGAGCCCCGTTCAACTGCCTGCGAGCCCGTATGCCCCGTTACCCGTTCCGCCGCTTCGGCTTTGGCGTCCTGCGCCGCCTGCTCTACCTCTGGGTGCGCTCGGAAACCATCAACCAGTCGTCCCTGAGCCTGAAGATCGACCGCAGCAAGCCGGTGCTCTACGTGCTGCAGCAGCCTTCGGTGAGCGACCTGGCGGTAGTCGACACGGAGTGCCGCAAGGCCGGCCTGCCGCGCCCGGTGATGCCGGTGGCGGTGGGCAGCAGCGTCGAGCCGGCGGCCTTCTTCTACCTGACGCCGGAGCCCGACTGGCTCGGCCGCCAGGACAAGCGTGGCGCGCCGCCGGCGCTGATGCGCATGCTCGCGGCCATCGGCCAGAACGGCGTGGACGACGCGCAGATCGTCCCGGTCAGCGTGTTCTGGGGGCAGTCGCCGGACAGCGAGAAGAGCGCCTGGAAGCTGCTGTTCGCCGACAACTGGGCGGTGACCGGGCGCCTGCGCAAGCTGGCGCGCATCCTCATCCTCGGGCGCAAGACGCGCGTGCAGTTCTCCGCGCCCATCCACCTGCGCGAGCTGGTCGACCAGGGCAAGGGCCAGGAGCGCACCCAGCGCATGGTCCAGCGCATCCTGCGGGTGCACTTCCGCAACCAGAAGACCGCGGTCATCGGCCCGGACCTCTCGCACCGCCGCACCCTGGTCAAGGGCCTGCTGCGCGCGCCCCTGGTGCGCCAGGCCATCCAGGAAGAAGTCGAGACACAGCACATCTCCACGGAAAAGGCCGAGGCCCTGGCCCTGCGCTACGCCAACGAGATCGCCGCGGACGTGTCCTACCCGGTGATCCGCTTCCTCGAAGTCACCCTCACCTGGTTCTGGAACAAGCTCTACGAAGGCGTGCGGGTCAACCACATCGAGCGCGTACAGGACGTCGCCCAGGGCCACGAGATCGTCTACGTGCCCTGCCACCGCAGCCACATCGACTACCTGCTGCTGTCCTACCTGCTGTTCCGCAACGGCCTGACGCCGCCGCACATCGCCGCCGGCATCAACCTCAACATGCCGGTGGTCGGCTCCATCCTGCGCCGCGGCGGGGCCTTCTTCATGCGCCGCAGCTTCAAGGGCAACCAGCTGTACACCGCGGTATTCAACGAATACCTGCACACCCTGTTCAGCCGCGGCTTCTCCACCGAATACTTCGTCGAGGGCGGGCGCTCGCGCACCGGGCGCATGCTCCACCCGCGCACCGGCATGCTCGCCATCACCCTGCGCAGCTTCCTGCGCGACTCGCGCCGGCCGATCGTCTTCGTGCCGGTGTACATCGGCTACGAACGCGTTCTGGAAGGCCGCACCTACCTGGGCGAGCTGCGCGGCGCGGCGAAGAAGAAAGAATCCATCTTCGACCTGTTCAAGGTGGTGGGCGCGCTGCGCCAGCGCTTCGGCCAGGTGTGGGTGAACTTCGGCGAGCCGATCCACCTGGACAGCTTCCTCGAACAGCACGAACCCGGCTGGCGCAAGCAGGAACTCGGCCCGGAATACCGCCCGGCCTGGCTGCCGGACGCCACCAACCAACTGGCCCGCGAAGTGGCCCGTCACCTCAACGACGCGGCGGCGATCAACCCGGTCAACCTGGTGGCCCTGGCGCTGCTCTCCACCAGCCGCCTGGCCCTGGACGAACGCGCCCTGGAACGCGTGCTGGACCTGTACCTGGCGCTGCTGCGCAAGGTGCCCTACTCGCCCAGCGCCACCCTGCCCGACGGCGACGGCAAGGCGCTGATCGAATACGTGAAGAGCATGAACCTGCTCGCCGAACAGAAGGACGCCCTGGGCCGCATCCTCTACCTGGACGAGCAGAACGCCGTCCTCATGACCTACTACCGCAACAACGTCCTGCACGTATTCGCCCTGCCGGCGCTGCTCGCCAGCTTCTTCCAGAGCAACGCGCGGATCAGCCGCGAACAGCTGCTCAACTACACCCGCGCGCTCTACCCCTTCCTGCAACAGGAACTGTTCATCCGCTGGGACCTGGACCAGCTCGACGCCGTGGTCGACCAGTGGCTGGCCGCGCTGGTGGAGCAGAACCTGCTGAAACAGGACGGCGACGCCTACGTGCGCCCGGCGCCCAGCTCGCGCGAATACGTGCTGCTGACCCTGCTCGCCCGCGCCATCACCCAGACCCTGCAGCGCTTCTACATGGCCATCGCCCTGCTGCTCAACGCCGGGCAACGCCAGCTCAGCGCCGAGGAACTGGAGAACCTGTGCACCGTCATGGCCCAGCGCCTGTCCATCCTCCACGGCCTGAACGCCCCGGAATTCTTCGACAAGACACTGTTCCGCAACTTCATCCAGGCCCTGCTCGACCAGCGCGTGCTGCGCAAGGACGAAGAAGGCAAGCTGAGCTACCACGAGAAACTGGGCGAAGTGGTCGAAGGCGCGGCCAAGCGCGTGTTGCCGGCGGAGATCCGGTTGTCGATTCGGCAGGTGGCGCTCGAACGCCCGTCCCAGGAAGAAACCCCAGCCCCCGCCCCCTGATCTTCCAATCCCCGGGGCCGCCAGACGACAAGCGGTCGGCCCCCGTCAAACCCGCGTACTCATGGCAATTCGCCATTTTCAAAAGTCTGAAGCCCGTCACAGAAGGGTTGTGAGCCTTGACTCAGGGTGCCGCGACTCTTACATTTCCCCGCTTTCATACATGCGCATCTGTAGGATCAAGGAAAGTTCCCGTGTTCAAAAGGATATTGGTCGTCTGCGTCGGTAACATTTGCCGTAGTCCTACCGCAGAACATCTGCTGCGCCAGCGCCTGGCCGGCAGCGATATCCAGGTGAGCTCCGCCGGCCTCGGCGCCCTGGTCGACAAGCCCATCGAAAGCCACGCTCTCGCCATCCTCCAGCAACACGGCGAGCAGCCGCACGAACATCGTGCCCGCCAACTGACATCCAGCCTGCTGCGCGAATCCGACCTCGTCCTGGTCATGGAAAAGCGCCACCTGCAAGGCGTCAGTCAGATCGCCCCGGAATCCCGCGGCAAGACCTTCCTGCTCGGCAAGTGGCAGGACGATCGAGAAATCCCCGACCCCTACCGCCAGAGCACGGCCGTGTTCGAGCACGCCTACGCGCTGATCGAACAAGGCGTCGACGCCTGGGCCAAACGTATTCGCCCAACCCGCTAAGCCTCACTGACGAAGAAGTAAAAGAAGCACGCCCATGCAGCAGCAAGCCCCGGTAGCCATCCACGACAAAGACGATGACGAGATCGACCTGCTAGGTCTGTTCGGCACCCTGATCGACCACAAATGGCTGATCGCCGGCATCACCGCGGGCTTCATGGCCGTGGGCGTTGCTTATGCGCTGCTGGCGACGCCGATCTACCGATCGGATGCGATCGTGCAGGTGGAGCCGAAGAAGCCGACCATTCCGGGGTTGTCGGATATGGGAGATTTGCTGGGGGCGCAATCCGAAGCCATCACAGAGATTCAACTGCTGACTTCGCGTGCTGTTATTGGCAAGGCAGTGGATAGCCTCAAGCTGAATATCGTGGTGGAACCGTCGCGATTTCCGCTGATTGGTGGCTTCCTGGCTCGACACTTCAGTCCGGAAACCCCGGATGAAGTCGCGGCGCCGATGTTCGGCCTGAGCCGTTTCGGCTGGGGTGGTGAGGAACTGAAGGTCTTCCAGCTCGATGTACCGACTGCTTTGCTGGAAAAGGACCTCACGCTGATCGCAGGCGAGAATGGTTCCTACACCCTGCTGGATGATGATGACAATGTTCTGGTCGAAGGCAAGGTGGGTGAAGCCTATGACCAGCACGGCGTGAAAATCCAGGTCGAATCCCTGCACGCCAATCCGGGCACCCATTTCGACGTAGTGCGTGAGCGCCGTCTGACCACCATCCTGCGCTACCAGGACAACCTGAACGTCGCCGAGACTGGCAAGGAGTCCGGCATCATCAGCCTGTCGCTGGAAAACGACGAGCCGGCGCGCGCCCTCCAAGTTCTGGATGAGATCAGCAAGCTCTATGTCCGCCAGAACGTTGAACGCGCTTCTGCCGAAGCAGCTTCCAGCCTGGAATTCCTGCGCGGCCAACTGCCCGATGTTCGCCGCGAACTGGAAAAGGCCGAAGACGCGCTGAGTGCCTACCAGACCAAATCCAAATCTGCGGACATCAGCCTGGAAACCAAGGCCCTGCTCGACCAGATAGTGGCGCTGGACACCAACATCTCCGAGCTGAAACTGCAGCAAGCAGAAATGGACCGCAAATTCACCCGCCAGCACCCAGCCTATCAAGCCCTGCAGACGCAGATCGGCGAGTTGACTTCGAAACAGAACGGACTTACTCACAAGGTAGAAGGTCTGCCGGAAACTCAGCAGGAACTGTTGCGTCTGACTCGCGATGTAGAAGTCAGCACCGCCATCTATACCCAGTTGCTGAATAAAGCCCAGGAACTGGATGTCATGCGTGCAGGGGCAGTAGGCAACGTTCGCATCATTGACTCCGCAGATGTAGATATCACCAAGCCAGTCAAACCCAAGAAAGCCATGATTGTGCTGGTAGCCACGCTGCTGGGCCTACTCTTTGCCGTCGGCCTGGTCCTGCTGCGCAAGGCACTGAACCGCGGTATCGAAACACCAGACGCCATCGAGCAGCTTGGGCTGCCGGTTTATGCCTCGATTCCCTACAGCGTTCTGCAGAAGGCAGAGGAAGACAAGCGGGATAAAGGCCGTGGCCGTGCCGCCAAAGCGGCTCCACTGCTCGCCATGAGCCACCCTACCGACCTCGCCATCGAATCCCTGCGTAGCCTGCGCACCAGCCTGCATTTCGCCATGCTGGAAGCCGGCAACAACCGCCTGATGATTTCCGGCCCCAGCCCGGCGGTGGGCAAGACCTTCGTTTCCTCCAACCTTGCAGCCGTCATTGCCCAGACCGGCCAGCGCGTACTACTGGTGGACGTGGATATGCGCAAGGGCTACCTGCACAAGGTGCTCAACAGCGGCGAAGAGAATGGTCTCTCCGATGTCCTGGTCAAGCGCTGCGACTTCAACACAGCCGTACGCACCACCGAAATCGAGGGTTTCTACTTCATCCCACGCGGCCAGATCCCGCCGAACCCGTCCGAACTGCTGATGCACCCCAACTTCACGGCCTTCCTCGAAGAAGCCAGCCGGCAGTTCGACCTGGTGATCCTGGATACCCCGCCGCTGCTTGCAGTGACCGACGCTGCCATCGTTGGCCGCCAGTCCGGCACCAGCCTGATCGTCACCCGCTTCGGCCTGAACCCGGCGCGGGAGATCGAATTGACTATCCGCCGCTTTGCGCAGAACGGCATCGAGCTGAAAGGCGCGATCTTCAACGGTGTGGAAAAGCGCGCCTCGGCCTACTACGGCTATGGCGGCTACGGCTACTACCACTACGAATACAAATCGGACAAAGCCTGATCGAGGAGAGGCCAGGGAAGGCCTTATCCATATACCCGTCCGCATAGCGGACCTTGGAACGCCGCAGGAGCAGTCAGTCCTGCAACGAGGGAATCATGCCGGACGCAACCGGAAAACGCTGGTATCTGGTCCAATGCAAACCGCGCCAAGACTCACGTGCGCTAGAGCATCTGGAGCGCCAAGGATATCGGTGCCTACTTCCTATGCATCAGGACGAACGCCTGTACAAAGGACAGTTACAGCCGTTCGTCACACCTCTATTTCCTGGCTATCTATTCATCCATTTGGATAAAGTGGGTGATAGCTGGCTGCCCATTCGGTCTACCCGAGGCGTGACTACAATCGTCAGCTTCGGAGGTCATCCCACCCCTGTTCCACAAGCCGTGATTGATCACCTGCTCACAATCGGCACATTGCCCTCTCCCGCGCTCCTCTCGGGAGATCGTATTACTATCAACATCCCAGGACTGGAACAGCTGGAAACCATATATCTCGAAAAAGATGGCGAGAATCGAGTACTGCTGCTACTTACAATTCTTCAGCGGCAAGTAATCATAAAAGCACCAATAAAGAACTTGAAAAAACACACTTTAGGACCAAGAAAGAGTGACGACTAGTATGGATAGGCTTGCAAGTCACGAGTTAGCCAGCAGATATCTAAAGATGAAAACACTTGCCCCAGAATGAATCAGGGTACGTTTAGCTAGAGCCAAGAAGAGAGAGTTTCGGATCAACTCATTCTTATTTCTATTGATCTCTGACTGTGCCGGCTAAATACAAGAGACCAATTCAGATCATGGCACAAAATTACTATCACAAATGTTCTCAGGAATCCCGACAGCAAATCCTGGGGCGGTAGCGTACCTATTCTCCAGCTCCTCCTAATTAAAACACTACGCATAGGCCAACGACACGAAGCAATGCTTCGCGCCAGCTAACTTGGTAAACAAACGTGAAAAGTCAAAAAACTCTTCTTATTGATGCCTTCAGCACTATGCACGTGGGTAATGGGGCGCTGATCGACAATACATACAAGCTTTGTAGCCACTACATATCTAACGATATCGAGATTCTCAGCATTGACCCCGAAACCAATTCCGAGCGTTTCCCTAAAGTAAAGGAAGACATTTTCTCCGAATACGGCGGCAAGAAAACTCAAAAGGCTCTATTTACAGCAAGACTAGTAGCCTTTTATCTTCTAGAAGCACTGAACATCAAAATTTTTTCTGGCAAGCTCCACCTTCCTTGGCGAGGAAACCTGAAGACATTGAGAGACTCCCTAGCAGATAATGAAATCTGTATTTCAATGTCTGGAGAAACAATTAACGATCATTATCGCCCTCATCTATACCTGAGACTCCTGACCTATCATCTTGTAATATTGAGAAAGAAAAAATTCCTAATATTCCCTCAGAGTATTGGCCCGATATTTCGCCCACTTACCAAGTTTTTGTTAAGAAAGATGCTTGGAAACTCTTATGCCATAATCTCAAGAGACAATGCGTCCTTCGAACTAAGTAAATATCTCTGGAATGACCTACCTGTAAGGCTAGTCTTTTGTCCAGATGTGGCAATTACGCAAGAATCTTACCCAGAGCCTCTTCCCTTAAGCGACAAAAACAAAAAAGTTATTGGCCTAACAGTATCTGACATCCCGCGCGAAGAGATGGGATTCAAGGAAGACTATCTTATACCCCTTATCACTGAAATCACCAAAGCATTTCCAGCAGATGAGTTTCAATTTCTGCTCATGCCATCCAACTACAAAAAAAACAAAGAGAGCAAAGACTACCTAAAATGCAAAGAGGCTAAGCGATTATTAGAAGATCAAAACTACTCAGTGAGCATATTGGAAAATACTGTAATACATCCCGACACCTATCAAGGTTTGCAAAGAAATCTATTTGCCTTTATCAGCACCAGAATGCACGTTGGAATACTTGGGACCAGCGCTGGAACTCCGACATTAATGATCAATACCCAGCACAAAATCCTAGAGTACATGAAGCTAGTACATATGGAAGAATATGTAGTTGAGCTTACCGAAATCCATTATGTCGCTGAAAAGCTAAAATTATTGAAAGAAAAAAACAACGAAATAAGAAAATCTCTTACTGAACGCAATATCACCCTGCAAAATCAAATAAAGAGTACAATTTCAATTCTCGGCCAAGAAATAATCTTAAGCTAATGAAGGGCATAAAAAAAGCACCAATCAAAGGCGGGATACTATTAATAGTATCTTCTCTTGCTGCCTTTCTTGCTAGCGCACTGTTCTCAATTATTCTAACACAAGAACTTTACGGAAAAATCACAACATTATTTTCAATAGCCAGCATTCTAATAGTGATATCTCCGATAGGAACAAACTTTTATTTTCTGACAAATCGTGAGACTTTCTACCAGTACCAAAATTCATTAACTACTCTCCCAGTAGCCGTAGTGTTTCTCCTTGGACTTCCTGCATATTTTATCTACCCAACAGAACTTGCAATTGCCTTCAATTTCATGGCTATCAGTGGGAGTCTATCAATCCAAGGAATTCTATTCTCACAGATAGAAAAGGATTCTTACTCGGCAGCAATCTATCAATCAAACCAATCTCTTATAAAATTCTTTACCGCACTCATAGTGCTCTTACTTTATTTTTCATCAAAAAAAATTATCCAAGACGAGAGATTCATTGCCTACGCCCTAATAGCTGTCTGTATTGCTAACATCCCCACGCTTCTGAAAATAGGCTCGACAAGCAACGGATACAAAAGAGCGTTCGACTATAGTTTTTTCGAAAAGATCGGAAAAAAACAACGATGGCAACTTTTATCTTTCTGGTTTTCTGCAATACTAGGAGTCTCTTATAGCCTTGGAGTAGTCCCGCTAACATCGTATGCACATGGATTCACCGTAGCGGCATATCTAGGAATTTACTTTATATTTTGGTCCGGCTCCAACATATTAATCACAGCAACCATAAACAACCACTTCTGGCCCATAGCATGTAGCGAGCATCAGAGCGGAGGGATAACGAGAAGTTTAATTTTGAAATCGGCTCTGTCGTCAACCCTGATTTCTATTGCTACTGGTGTAGGTATGCTCAGTGGAGTTTATCTATTTTCCGCACGTATCTGGACCAACTATCCGGATATAGAAAATTTTCTGTATATCTCGACATTAGCACTGATGCTAAGACCCTTCAGCGCATGGATCGGAATGATATTCCTGAGCATTGATAGCAGAGTTATAAAAAAGGCAATAACACAACTCTTCTGTACAATACTAATGTCTATCCTTATACTTAAATTAGATATATCAACACCATATTCTCTTGCTTGGATACTGGTTCTTCTTGAAACCACATATTTGGCAGGATATATAGTTTCATCCGCCGGCTCAATGTCCAGACTAATTTGGAAAACGTCAAGATGAGCTTTTTCAAAAAAGCTAAGAACCTCATAAAAAACTGCGCTTCAGATAATACGCTGGAGAGTCTAAAGAGATTCAGGGACAGAATTCTTTATATACCTAATTGCATATACGACACCTATAGATACTCGCGCTACTCCACGACAGCTCTAAGTACTCAAAACAAAGAAAAGCTTAGGGCAATGCTTACCAAGAACTTTCACATCATAGAAAAGGGGCTATCACTAAAAGAGCCCAGGCCTGGATTTGGCCAGCCTGTAGTAAAGAAATTGCTATGGCAGATCACAGTTTATTTGGAAAAATTCGGACCAGACGAAACAATTCAGTTCGCAATAAACTCACTTAAGAGCTATGAAATATTCAATGCCAATCAAGGCATTCACTTATGCTTTCTATCAGAAAAAATATCATCTTTTGATAAAAGCCTAGAATCTTATTCTTTGATTTCAAATGGAGGAACCTTAGCCGTCACCCGCGAACAGATCCTCAAAAGCCTTCAAGGTAACTTTAAGGAAATGACTGAAAACAGATTCAGTATTCGGTCATTTTCCAGCACTCCTGTTTCAGAGAAGCTCATAGAAGAAGCCGTTGATATTGCGAGAAAAACACCTTCTGTATGCAATAGACAAACAGCAAGGATATTCTCTTATCGGTCAGGAAAGCTAAAGGATGAACTTCTATTACTGCAAAACGGTAATCGCGGTTTCGGACACCTTGCTAGCCATATCATTGTTGTCACTTCGGACTTGCAATGTTTCACTGGCGTTGGTGAGCGCCATCAGGCATATATTGACGGCGGCTTAATGGCAATGAGTTTGGTATATGCACTTCATTCATTGGGCATCGGCTCTTGTTTCTTAAACTGGTCGGTAACTGCCGACATTGACAAAAAATTTAGATCCTTGGCTGGAATTCCTAAATCCCACGTAATTATTACGTTACTAGCCATCGGAAACATTCCAGAAACCCTAAATGTCGCTGAGTCACCTCGCCTCCCCGTGAGGGAGATACTTACACAAATGTAACTGTAAGTATCCCTCTCACAGCCAGTCCGACGCAACGTAAAGACACTCTAGAGCCATATGCGCCTTATAATCCCCGCAATATGCCTAATTATAAATATCCAAGAAATTATTATAAACAAGACAGGCTGGACCTGGCTTTCCTACTTTGACGAGGCAATTTTAATTCTACCCTATATTCTTGCACCGTTTGCAATAAACAAAAAAAATGAGGCTTGGCTGTATTTGATACTATGCTTACCTTTTGCCTCCTTTACCTACACGATAATTATAAATTATGCAACTCATCCTAGCCTGTTAATTGAACAAGCTCTGATTCAATCATTCATAAATTTTAAATTCTTTTTATACTTCGTTCTATTTTATACCTCATTAAAACTCACTCAAAGCTCAGGCAACAGCAAGCTCTACTCTACGTCGTTACTATTCTGTCTTTTCGCGAGTCTCTTGGGTTATATATTCAACGTTCTCTCGCCTGAGTTCTTTGTATTCTCTGATGCTTCTTGGCATCTCGAACGAAACAGAATCTCAGGATTCCAGTTCAAACCAAATGATTTAGCAATTCTACTAGGACTTTCTACTTTATTTATCCTATATAGCAAACAACCACCAAGCAGAAAACTTATATACATATCAGCACTTACATTTCTTATAATTTTTTCTGCCTCTCGTACAGCTTTGATTTTTCCAGCGATAGCACTACTCGCAACTCTTTCCCGGCGTGGGCACTCACCCTATCTATTGGCAACCATAGCGATAGGAATGCTTACTGGAACACTTCTATCCGACAAAATATTGAACTCGTTCGCCTTTACAGAAACGCTCAAAAATCTCCAAGAATTCTCATCAATACAATCCTCGCAGTACATACGCGGCATAATGCTTTACTTAGGAACAAAGCTTTCCCTCTCTTATTTTCCAATAGGGACAGGAGCAGGAAACTTTGGAACCGTCATGTCGGCCAATAGCCCTGTCTATAATGAGCTCGGAGTGGCAAACTCCTACTTTTTTGCAAATTCAATTGGAATCTATGATAGCAACATAGCTTCGATATTAGGAGAATACGGTGTCATCGGAATTATTCTATATAGCTATCTCCTTATAAAAACCTTAAATTTCCTACTGAAAGAAAATACGGAACAAAAGTACATTTTCCTAGCTTTGGTAGGATTCATGGTTTTTGTCCAACCTATATTTTCCTACCAAGTCAACTCAATAAATTTGCTACTTGTAATATTCTCGATTCGTCAGATGAATCTGTCAGTGGCAAAAATAAAAATTAAAGCACCTCAACACTGTTTATGAAAATACTTCTGATCTCAAATATGTACCCATCCGATAAGAACCCAGGATACGGTGCGTTTGTAAAAAACTTTAAGAACTCAATAGAATCATTTGGTGTAGAGTTCGAGACCTCTGTTATTTATGGCAGAGCCACATCAAAAACAGACAAGATAAGAAAGTACATTATATTCTTCACTAAAACATTAAAAAAATTACTCTTCGAAAAATACGACGCAATTTACGTACATTATATTGCCCACTCATTACTCCCACTACTTCCTTTGGTGAACTTCAAAAAAATAAAACTAGTCTGTAATGCGCACGGCGAAGATCTTCTTCCCAGGTCATTTGTCGAGAGGCTAATATTTCAACTAGTAAAAAGTACCATTGCAAAATCTCGCCTAATTGTTGTTCCTTCAGATTTTTTTCAGAGAATTGCACAAGATAAATTCCCGAATAACAATATAATAGTCTCGCCTTCTGCCGGCGTTGACCTGAGTATATTCAAGCCACATGCTATCAATAGAGACAATCATAGCCTAAAACTGGGATATGTTTCTCGTATAGATCCTGGAAAAGGATGGGATACTCTACTTAATGCGGTATCACTTATTCGGAAAGAGAAACCTGACCTTAAATTAGAACTTAAGCTTGCAGGAGATGGTTCGCAAGTCTCGGAGCTATCAGATTGTATAAAATCTCTTGATCTTGAAGAAATAGTCTCTTACGTTGGCCCGATTCCGCAGGCTAATCTGCCGGTTTTTTACTCTGCCCTAGACCTATTTATTTTCCCCACAATACTGCAGGAATCTTTAGGCCTTGTAGGGATCGAAGCCCTCGCCTGTGGCACTCCTGCTATTTGCTCTGCAACTGGAGGGATAACTTCGTATATCCGTGATGGTGAAAATGGATATCTATTTCAGCCTGGGCACCACCGTGAGCTTGCAGAGAAGATAATTTCGTTCTCGAACCTAACCTCCGAGGTGCGTAAAAGCCTTCGAGCAGAAGCAATTTCAACAGCGGAAAAATTTGATCAAAGCCTTGTAGCGGCTGATCTTTATCAAAAAATTACAGACGCCATTCAGTAGTTTGACTATGAAACTCAGCATACTAGGAATTAGAGGAATCCCCGCTCAGCACGGGGGGTTTGAGACCTTTGCGGAAAAACTTTCAGTGTACCTATCCAGCAAAGACTGGGATGTAACCGTCTACTGCCAAGAGGAGGGTGAAGGTGATCCTTGGCTCAGTGAATGGCAAGGAATTTCCCGCGTTCATATCCCAGTGAAAGGCACGGGAGCGTTAAGCACAATAGTTTTTGATTGGAAGGCAACTTGGCATGCCAGCAATCAAGATGGCCTGTTCCTCACACTAGGCTATAACACTGCCATATTTAATATTTTGCAGCGTTTAAAAGGGCAAATAAATCTATTCAATATGGATGGTATTGAATGGCGTAGGGAGAAGTGGGGCTTTCTAGCAAAGGCTTGGTTCTGGCTGAATGAACGCGCAGGTTGCTGGATTGGAAACCACCTAATTGCGGACCACCCCAAAATTAAAGAACATCTGAGCACTCGAACAGACTCGAAAAAAGTCACCATGATTCCATATGGTGCAGACGAAGTTAATGAAGCAGATATAGAGCTTCTTAAAGAATACGGAATCGCTCCTCAAAACCACTCTATAATTATTGCAAGACCGGAGCCGGAAAACTCAATCTTAGAAATAGTTCGCGCATTCAGTCAAAAGCGTCGAAATCATTATCTGGTAGTCCTAGGGAGCTTCGCACCCGACGTCAACGTCTATCACAGCAGTATATTTAATGCGGCTAGCGATGAAGTTATTTTCCCTGGTGCAATCTACGACTCAGCGAAAGTAAAAGCACTGCGCTTGTATTGCAGTTACTATCTTCATGGGCATCGCGTAGGGGGAACCAACCCTTCTCTAGTCGAAGCCTTAGGAGCAGGTTGTGCAGTCATAGCTCATGACAACCACTTTAATCGTTGGGTTGCGGCCACCGGTGCTCGATACTTTCAAGATGAACACAGTTGTGCAGTCTTATTTAATGAAATAATCTCTGACTCAAATGAGATAAAACGACTACAAAAAAATAGCAGAAGTCGCTTTTCTGAGACTTTTACTTGGGATAAAGTTTTGTTTGCTTATGAGAGCCTGCTAGCAGATTGGCAGCCCAAGAAGTAGCCCCCCTAGAACTTTTATAAACTCTGTGCAGTCTCGATAAAGGATATATAAATGAACAGCACGGATCGTGGTATACTGCGCCCTCATCAAGCTAGCATATCCGTCCTCCAGAGAATGCTTGACTTGACGGTCATTCTTGTCAGCATGACTTTCATCATAATGCTACATAATGGCGTGTTCGATGAAGAGCACTTCATCGCGGCGTTGCTCGCTCTTGTCATATTCTATTTTTTAGGTGACCTCGGGCAATTGTATGCCTCATGGCGTGGAGAGCGAATTAGAGAAGAATTGCGAAAAGTTGGTGGTGCCTGGGCCATCAGTTTTTTTGGTGTATTTCTTTTCGATTACTTTCTACTGCACCTGCCGCATCTGGAAGACTCCACTCTACTTCAATGGTTTGGCTTGACACTGACCACTCTCTGTGGATATCGAGTGCTTTTACGTACCACACTTAATGCCTTGCGGCGTAGAGGATTCAATACTAGGGTTGTGGCTATTGCCGGTGCAGGTCCTCTAGGCCAACGTCTAGCTACGAATATCGCTAGAGCCCCTTGGATGGGCCTTGATCTTCTTGGATTCTTTGATGATAAACACCGAGATCCAGTTCGACTTCCTGGTAGCAAGGTAAGACTTCCAATTTCTGGTTGTCTGGAGGATTTGGTCAATCAAGCGCGAGCCGGTCAGATAGATAGAGTATATATCACCCTTCCGATGCGTAGTGAGGCTCGTATCAAATGGCTCGCGGAGCAACTAAGCGATACTACGGCATCAGTGTATATAGTCCCCGATGTATTCATTTTTGAATTACTACACTCCCGTAGCCAGAATATAAATGGCGTCCCAACCATAAGCATATTCGACAGCCCCATGACTGGCGCAAACAGTGTAATCAAGCGGCTAGAGGACATTATCTTATCGTTACTGATTCTTAGTCTAATCGCCATACCTATGTTGTTGATCGCGATAGCGGTAAAGCTATCCTCTCCAGGACCCGTTTTCTTTCGGCAAAAACGCTATGGCATCGACGGTCGCCCCATAGAAGTCTGGAAGTTTCGTAGCATGTGCGTTATGGAAAACGACACTAATGTAGTGCAAGCGACACGCAACGACAATAGAATTACTAAAGTAGGTGCTATTCTTCGGCGAACCTCCCTAGATGAACTTCCACAATTCATAAATGTACTGCTAGGTGATATGTCCATTGTTGGTCCTCGCCCGCATGCGGTTGCACACAATGAACAATATAGGGGGCAGATCAGCAGTTACATGCTTCGCCATAAGGTTAAGCCAGGTATTACCGGCTGGGCTCAGGTCAATGGTTGGCGCGGAGAGACAGACACCTTGGACAAAATGCAGAAACGTGTCGAACACGACCTCGCCTATATCCACAACTGGTCCCTCTGGTGGGACCTGAAGATCGTCTTTCTCACAGTGTTTAAGGGATTCATCCACAAGAACGCCTACTGAGAATGCAGAAAGCCGATAAGTGCCGGCTTCGTCATCGGACCACACAGTTGAACCGTGCAGTCCCATTGGATTGAATCGACTCATTGGATGACTCTGTGACCCCGGCCTTTTCTGCTTGCACTGGCCTCGTGCCAGCCTTAACCTTCCTTCTTTCTGAAGGAACGACCCCACAAGGAGTCTTAACGTGAAAAAACTGCTGACGTTCGCCGCCCTGGCGACCCTGAGCACGTCGCTGCTGGCGGCAGAAGCACCGGCCGACGCGCCGGCTTCTTCCGAACCGCTGACCCTGTCCACCCCGGTTGCCGGCGGTGTCACCGTAGGTGGCGCCATTGGTATCGGTGCTGCCGTAGTGGCAGCTGGCGTTGCCGCTTCCAATAGCGGTGGCGGCGGTGGCCATGACGGCACTCCGGGTACTACCGGTACCACTGGTACCACTGGTACCACCGGCACTAACTGATATCAGTCTGTAGCCGCTGAACCCTGCCGCCGCGTCATCGCGGCGGTAGGGTTCACTTCATTCCGTTTCCTATCAACTCCGTTCACGGCTTCCGGTCTCCCGGGCGTTGCCGTATCGGCTTGCTGCGTAGTTCCTTCCCATGATCCGCTCTTTATCCGTTGTCGTTGTCGCCGCTCTTTCGCTCCAGGGCTGCATGTTCGCCCCTGGCCAGAATATGGATACCAGCCGCATCGTTCGCGATGACTCCGCCGAGAGCAGCCGCGTCGAGCTGGTACAGATCACCCCCAAGCTGCTGGCGGTGAACGCCGCGACGGAGACTGGGAGCCAGGTGCCGGCCGAGTTGTTGGCCTATCATCCGCAGGACTATCGCATCGGGCCCACCGACGTTCTCTACATCACCGTCTGGGACCACCCCGAACTGACTGCCCCTTCCGGTCAGCAGCAACAGATTGATGCCAACGGCCGTCTGGTTCGTCCTGACGGCACCCTGTTCTATCCCTACATCGGCACCGTCAAGGTCGCAGGTCGGACCATCGAGGAGGTGCGCTCGGAGATCTCCAGCCGCCTGTCCCAGTATGTGGAAAGCCCACAAGTCGACCTGGCGATCATGCGTTTCTCCAGCCAGAAGGTGATCCTCAGCGGCGCCTTCGGAAAAGCCGGCCCGCAGGCCATTACCGCTACCCCGCTCAGCCTGATGGAGGCGGTCAGCACCGCAGGTGTGAACACCGGCTCCGCCGACCTCTCCAACATGGTCCTCAAGCGCGATGGCCGCGAGTACAAGCTCAACCTGGACGCACTCAACGACCAGCAGCAGAGCCAGCTCTACAGCGTCTACCTGAAGGATGGCGACCAGATCTACCTGCCCTACAACGACCGCAAGAAGGTCTACCTGATGGGTGAAGTGAACAGCCCACGCGCCATCACCTACAAGACCAAGTACCTGAACCTGGCCGATGCACTGGGCAGCGTCGGCGGCTTGAACCAGGCCAGTTCCAACGGCAAGGCCGTCTACGTGATTCGCGGCGTTGAAGACCTGGAGCGCGAACCTGCCAAGGTATTCCAACTGGACGCACAATCGCCCACAGCCTTCATCCTCGCCCAGCGCTTCAACCTTGAGCCGCAGGACGTGGTCTATGTCGGCCCTGCAGGCGTGACTCGTTGGAACCGCTTCATCAGTCAGTTGGTGCCGTCCACCACCATCCTTGGTACGGGTGCCAATATCAAAAGCGACCTGAACGACGACAACTAATCCGAGCTCAGGTCAACCGACGTGAAACTCCTCCAATTCGCCGCCCTGGCCGGGGCGGCCTTGTCGCTATCCGCCTGCAACCCGCTGATGCAGGCGTCGTGGGACACCCTGCGCGCCGCCACCCAGGGCCCGAAGCCGCTTGAGCTGACCCAGGCCCAGGTGGATGCGGTGCCCTATTACCAGATCAAGCTGCAGACCCAGGGCGGCGAAGCCGTGATGGCGCTGGTGCGCCAGCAGGGCGATCTGCAGTTCTGGCTCGCCTCTACCCACCAGGTGCTGATGATGCGGGATGGCCTGGTGGTGCGCACCACCGGCTTCGGTGACAACCTCGCCGGCACGCGCGTTGGGGCCGACTCGCCGTTCCACGTCGGCCTGCACAAGCTGGCGGATGGGCAGCGCAGCGAGCGCTGGATCGATCTGGCGAGCGGCTATCGCCTGGGGATTCCGGTGCAGAGCAGTTTCCACAAGGTCGGCCTGGAGCGCGTGAGCATCCTCGAGCGCGACTACGACCTGCTGCGCGTCGATGAAGACATCCGCGCGCCCCTGCTGGGCTTCAGCGCCACGAACAAATACTGGGTGGACCCCCAAGACGGCTTCGTGATGCAGAGCCTGCAACAGGTCACGCCCGACCTGCAGGTTGCGATCACCCAGTTGCGTCCGTATCGGGGGGCAGGCAAATGAGCATTCGCCTTCTCGCCCTGGCCGCACTGCTGCTGGCCGGCCCGGCCATGGCCGGCGACTCCGTCGAAGTTCGCGGCGACGCTGCCAGGTCCGGCCCCGTGGCCATTACCGCGACTACTCGCCTTGGCGACGTCTTCCGTACCGCCCAGGTCGATGCCGAGAGTTATTGGCTGGGCGCCGCGTGGTTGCAATCGAAGCTTGTGCCGGAGCAGAAACGCCTGAAGGCCGGCATCCTGTTCGATCTGTCCATGCTGCAACAGAAAGCCCTGTTGGACGATCAGCCCACGCTTTCCACCCTCACCAAGCGCCTCTATGACCAGGTGGCCAGCCTGCCGGTCAGTGGCCGACGCCTGCACCTGCTGGACCCTGTCGAGGTTGAAGTCACCCCGGCGCAGAACAGCCTGGTGTCGCCTGGCGACATTTTCATTTTCCCGGCCCGGCCGAGTGCGGTACGTGTGCTGGGTGCCGTGGCGGCCGACTGCTACTTCACCCACGTGCCGATGCAGCAGGCACGCGACTATTCCGCTGCGTGCCCGTCGCTGCCGGAAGCTGATCCCGACTATGTCTATCTGATCCAGCCGGACGGCCAGGTCACTCGCCTCGGCATCGCCCTGTGGAACCTCCAGGAAGGCCAGCCCGCTGCGCCGGGTGCGACCATCCTGGTACCTATCAAGTCGGCCGGGCCGGATAGCCCCGTCCCGCAGCTGAATGAAGAAATGGCCCAATTCATCGCCACCCAACCGTTGTCCGAGGTGGCGCAATGAAGCTCCGCTATTCCCTCTGCCTGCTGCTGCCATGGACCATGGCCCATGCCGAACCTCGCGACACAAGAAACGACTTCGGCATCATGGGATTGATGCAGACGCCCACGGCACGCATGGCACCTGCCGGGGACGTCGCAGTCACCGCCAACCGTGTCGATCCCTATTCGCGCTACAGCTTTGCCCTGCAGCCATTCGACTGGCTGGAAACCTCGTTCCGCTACACGTCCATCAGCAACCGCCGTTACGGCGCCGAAGACTTCAGTGGCGACCAGAGCTACAAGGACAAGGCGGTAGACGCCAAATTCCGCCTGCTCCAGGAAAGCCGCTGGACACCGGAACTCGCGGTAGGCGCACTGGACATCGGCGGTACCGGCCTGTTCTCCAGCGAATACTTCGTCGGCAACAAGCGATTCGGGAACTTCGACGTCAGCCTGGGCATTGCCTGGGGTTACCTCGGTAACCGTGGTGATTTCAGCAACCCGCTGGGCTGGGTAGACGACAAGTACGACGACCGTCCAATCCCCACCAGCGATGTAGCCAATGCTGGTTCCTTCGACGCCAGTAACTATTTCCGCGGTTCTCCCGGCATCTTCGGCGGCGTGCTCTGGCAAACCCCTTGGGATCGCCTGGCGCTCAAGCTGGAATACGACGGCAACGACTACAAGCGCGAACCGCTAAGCAACAACCAGGACCAAAGCTCCCCGATCAACCTCGGCTTCGTCTTCAAAGCCAGCGACTCGGTGGACCTGACCGCCGGCTGGGAACGTGGCAACACCGCCATGTTCGGCATCACCCTGCATACCAACTTCGCTTCCCGCTCGGCGCCGGCCAAGACCTTCGACCCACCGGCCGAACCGCTGCCGGCCAAGGCGCCGGACCTGCATCCGGACCAGGTGGACTGGGCAAACGTGTCCAGGCGCCTGCAGAACAACGCCGGCTACAAGGTCGAGCGCATCACCCAGCGCGACAAGGAAATCGTCGTCTACGGCGAGCAGACCCGCTACCTCTACCCGCCCAAGGCGGTAGGGCGCGCGGCGCGCATCCTCGACAACAGCGTGGATGACGACATCAAGTACTTCACCGTGGTGGACAAGCGCTACGACCTGCCGGTCATCGAGACCAGCGTGCCGCGCGAGACCTTCCGCGAGGTGGTGAACAACGACCGCCCGCTGGACGACCTGCGCCGTGGCACCGAGAGCAACTGGCCGCTGCCGCACCAGGAGAAGGTGCTTTACACACAGAAGCCGGACCCGTTCAGCTACGGCCTCGGCCTGGGCTACAAGCAGAACGTCGGCGGCCCCGACGGCTTCCTGCTCTACCAGTTCACCGCGGACCTGAACGGCGAGTACCGCTTCACCCCGGACACCTGGTGGAGCGGCTCGCTCAGCGCCAACCTGCTGAACAATTTCGACAAGTTCAAGTACGACGCGCCGTCCAACCTGCCGCGCGTGCGCACCTACCTGCGCGAGTACTGGACCACCTCCGACGTGACCATGCCGACCTTCCAGTTGAACAAGGTCAAGCGCCTGGACGAAGACATGTACGGCATGGTCTACGGCGGCTACCTGGAGTCGATGTTCGCCGGCGTCGGCGGCGAGTTGCTGTATCGCCCGCAGGGCGAACGCTGGGCCATCGGTGGCGACCTCAACTACGTGCGCCAGCGCGATTTCGAGCAGGACTTCGGCCTGCGCGACTACAAGGTGCTCACCGGCCATGTCACCGGCTACCTGAAGACCGACTTCCAGGACGTACTGGCCGCGGTCAGCGTGGGCCGCTACCTGGCCCGCGACTGGGGCACCACCATCGACCTGTCGCGCGAGTTCAGCAACGGCGTGCGCTTCGGCGGCTGGGTGACGCTCACCACCGCCTCCAAGGAAGAGTACGGCGAAGGTAGCTTCGACAAGGGCATCTACGTGTCCATCCCCTTCGACGAGATCATGAGCAGCTCGACCATGCGCCGCGCCAACCTGGCCTGGGCCCCGCTGACTCGTGACGGTGGCGCCCGCCTGGGCCGCAGCTACTCGCTGTATACCCTCACCGACGGACGCAACGTCGACATGTTCGACGGCAGCTTCAGCAAGATCACCGAGTAAGCCCCCAGCCCCGCCGCAACGGCGGGGCTGCTTGCTGCAGATCAGCGAAACCTCCGCTTACAACCCCTCTCGCAACCTTTGCGCCTAAGCTGTGTCGGATGACGCCCGTTCTATCCGGAAGGAATCCGTCGATGAAGCTCACCGCCCTCCCCCTCCTGTTCATGACCGGCGTGCTTGCCGCCTGCGCCTCGAATTCGCCTTCGCAGAGCGCCTCGCTCAGTGGCGAGGTGTTCTATCTGCAGCGCATTGCGTTGCCGCCGGGGGCACAGGTTTCGGTGAGCCTGCAGGATGTTTCCCTGGCCGATGCGCCGGCCGTGGAGCTGGCTTCGCAGACGCTGCCCGGCGGGCAGCAGGTGCCGGTGGCCTTCAAGCTCGATTACGACCCGCAGCGGGTCCAGCCCGGCCACAGCTATGCGGTCAGCGCGCGTATCGAGAATGCCGGCAAGCTGCTGTTCATCAGCACCGAACGCCACAGCGTCAAGCTCGACGGCAGCGATCCGCAGCCGCTGCGAATCCGCGTCGACGCGGTGCGCTGATCCGTCCTCCTGCGGCCGGGTTCCGTTGCCGGCGCGGCCTCGCTAAGCTTGCCCCTTCTTCCTTCGCCGAGACGCTCGGCGAAGGTTCCGCCCTGCCCCACAAGGAATCCCGATGCTGCGTTTCACCGCCCTGCTGGCCGGCGCCCTGTTGTCCGCCAATGCCTTCGCCCTGTCCCTCGCCAACCTCAGCCAGACCGACGCCAGCGGCGGCCTCAAGGATGCCCTGAGCCAGGGCGCGCAGATCGCGGTCAAGCAGTTGGGCAAGCCCGGTGGCTTCACGAACGATCCGGCCGTGCGCATCGAGCTGCCGGGCAAGCTGGGCAAGGCCGCCAAGGTGATGAAGCAATTCGGCATGGGCGCCCAGGTCGACCAGTTGGAAGCCAGTATGAACCAGGCTGCCGAGGCCGCCGTGCCGCAGGCCCAGACGCTGCTGGTGGATGCGGTGAAGAAGATGACCGTGCAGGACGCCAAGGGCATCCTCGCCGGCGGCGACGATTCCGCCACCCAGTACCTGGAACGCAGCAGCCGCGAGCAGTTGCGCCAGCGCTTCCTGCCGATCGTCAAGCAGGCCACCGACAAGGTCGGCCTGGCCAAGCAGTACAACGCCTTCGCCAGCCAAGCCGCGGCTTTTGGCGTGGTCGATGCCAAGGATGCGAATGTCGAGGGCTATGTTACCGAGCAGGCGCTGGATGGGCTGTTCAAGGTGATCGCCCAGCAGGAGAAGGGGATTCGGGAGAATCCGGCGGGGGCTGCTACCAGTTTGGCCAAGAAGGTTTTTGGAGCGCTCTGAGGCCCGCGGAACTCGTAGGAGCGAGCTTGCTCGCGAAGGGTGTTTTTCCGGTTACATCGTCGTATCAGGTGACTCCGCTCCCTCTCCCCAACCCTCTCCCTGAAGGGAGAGGGAGCTGTCCTGAGTAGCCTGGAAGGTAGGCGCCATCCTGCGGTGTCGTTTGTGGCTGCAAGTACCGTTCGCGAGCAAGCTCGCTCCTACAGGGTTGTCCCGGACCCTAGGGCGTATGACCGCGAACGGTCATACGCCCTACGCAGGTTCCTTCTTCACCCTGAACCAGGCCGCATACAGCGCCGGCAGGAACAGCAGGGTCAACGCCGTGGCGACGATCAGCCCGCCCATGATGGCCACCGCCATGGGCCCGAAGAACGCGCTGCGCGACAGCGGGATCATCGCCAGCACCGCCGCCAGCGCGGTCAGCACTATGGGGCGGAAGCGCCGCACCGTGGCCTCGATGATGGCGTGCCAGCGGTCCAGGCCGTGAGCGATGTCCTGCTCGATCTGGTCCACCAGGATCACCGAGTTGCGCATGATCATCCCGGCCAGGGCGATGGTGCCGAGCATGGCGACGAAGCCGAAGGGCTTGTGGAACACCAGCAGGAACAGGGTCACGCCGATCAGCCCCAGGGGCGCGGTGAGGAACACCATGGCCATGCGCGAGAAGCTGCGCAGCTGGATCATCAGCAGGGTCATCACAACCACCAGGAACAGCGGGATGCCGGCGTTCACCGAGTTCTGCCCCTTGGCCGAATCCTCCACCGTGCCGCCCACTTCCAGCAGGTAGCCGTCCGGCAGCTCGGCGCGGATCGGATCGAGGGTCGGGGAAATCTGCTTGACCAGGGTGGCCGGCAGCGAGTCGTCGTAGATGTCCGCGCGCACGGTCACCGTCGGCAGGCGGTTGCGCCGCCAGATGATGCCTTCCTCGAAGCCGTACTCCAGGGTCGCCACCTGCGACAGCGCCACGCTGCGGCCGTTGTTGGTGGGGATGGCCAGGCTCGGCAGCTGCGACAGGTCCTGGCGCTCGCGGGCGTCGCCGCGCAGGAGGATCTCGATCAGCTCGTTGTCCTCGCGGTAGTAGCTGACGGTGGAGCCGGTCAGCGAGCTCTGCAGGAACTGCGAGACGTCCTGGGTGCTCACGCCCAAGGCGCGGGCGCGGTCCTGGTCGAGGTTGAGGCGGATGACCTTGCTCGGCTCCTCCCAGTCCAGATGCACGTTCACCACGTGGGGGTTCTCGCGCATCTTCGCCGCGACCTTGCGCGCCAGCTCACGCACTTGCTGGATGTGCTCGCCGGACACCCGGAACTGCACCGGGTAGCCCACCGGCGGACCGTTCTCCAGGCGGCTGATGCGGCTGCGCAGCGTGGGGAAGTCCTCGGCCATGCGCTGGATCAGCCACTGGCGCACCTCCTCGCGGCCCTTCAGGTCCTTGGCCAGCACCACGAACTGGGCGAAGCTCGCCGCCGGCAGCTGCTGGTCCAGCGGCAGGTAGAAGCGCGGCGAGCCGGTGCCGACGTAGGCCACGTAGTTCTCGATGCCCGGATGCTCGGCGAGCAGCTTCTCCAGGCGCTTGACCTGCTCGGCGGTGGCGGCCAGCGAGTCGCCCTCGGCCAGCTTCAGGTCCACCAGCAGCTCCAGGCGCACCGACGGCGGGAAGAACTGCTGCGGTATCAGGCGGAAGGCGGCGATGGAGCCGACGAAGGCCAGCAGGGTCAGGACGATCACCGTCTTGTTGTGGCGCACGCACCACTCCACCAGGCGCCGGAAGTGCTGGTAGAAGCCCGTCGAGTAAGGGTCGTGGCCCTTGTCGCTGCCGCCGTGCTTTTCCGCATGGCGCTTGGCCAGGTCCGGCAGCAGCTTGGCGCCCAGGTAGGGCACGAACATCACCGCGGCCACCCAGGACACCAGCAGCGCGATGGTCACCACCTGGAACAGCGAGCGGGTGTATTCGCCGGTGCCCGACTGCGCGGTGGCGATCGGCAGGAAGCCGGCGGCGGTCACCAGGGTGCCGGTGAGCATCGGGAAGGCGGTGCTGGTCCAGGCGAAGCTGGCCGCCTTGAGGCGGTCGTAGCCCTGCTCCATCTTCACCGCCATCATCTCCACGGCGATGATCGCGTCGTCCACCAGCAAGCCCAGCGCCAGCACCAGCGCGCCGAGGGAAATCTTGTGCAGGCCGATGTCGAAGTAGCGCATGCAGACGAAGGTCATCGCCAGCACCAGCGGGATCGACAGCGCCACCACCAGGCCGGTGCGCAGGCCCAGGGAGAAGAAGCTCACCAGCAGCACGATGACCAGCGCCTCGGCCAGCACCCGGACGAACTCGCCCACGCCTTCGCGCACGGCGGCCGGCTGGTCGGACACCTTGCGCAGCTCCATGCCCGCCGGCAGGTTCTGCTGCAGGCGGTGGAACTCGTTTTCCAGCGCCTTGCCCAGCACCAGGATGTCGCCGCCGTCCTTCATCGCCACGGCGATGCCGATGGCGTCCTCGCCCATGAAGCGCATGCGCGGCGCCGGCGGGTCGTTGAAGCCGCGGTGCACCTCGGCCACGTCGCCGATGCGGAAGGTGCGGTCGCCCACGCGGATGGGGAACTGGCGGATGTCCTCCACCGAATCGAAGCGCCCGGACACCCGCAACTGCACGCGGTCGCTGGCGGTCTCGAAGAAACCGGTGGCGCTCACCGCGTTCTGCTCCTCCAGGGCCTTCTGCACCGCGGCCAGGGGCAAGCCGAGGGTGGCCAGCTTGGTGTTCGACAGGTCGATCCAGATCTTCTCGTCCTGCAGGCCGACCAGCTCGACCTTGCCGACGTCCTTGATGCGCTGCAGCTGCAGCTGGATGCGGTCGGCGTAGTCCTTCAGCACCGCGTAGTCGAAGCCCTTGCCGGACAGCGCGTAGATATTGCCGAAGGTGGTGCCGAACTCATCGTTGAAGAACGGCCCCTGGATGCCCTGCGGCAGGGTGTAGCGGATGTCGCTGACCTTCTTGCGGATCTGGTACCACAGCTCGGGGATGTCCCTGGACTTGAAGTCCTCGCGGGCGACGAAGGTCACCTGCGACTCGCCCGGGCGCGAGAAGGAGACGATGCGGTCGTAGTCGCCGGTCTCCATCAGCTTCTTCTCGATGCGCTCGGTGACTTGGCGCGAGACTTCCTCGGCGGTGGCGCCGGGCCAGTTGGTCTTGACCACCATGGCCTTGAAGGTGAAGGGCGGGTCCTCGCTCTGGCCGAGCTTGGTGTAGGACAGCGCCCCGGCGATGCCCAGCAGCAGCATCAGGAACAGTACGATCGGTCGGTTCTGCAGGGCCCAGGCGGAGAGGTTGAAGCGCATCCTGCGTCACTCCTTCGCCAGCAGCTTGACCGAACGGTTCTCGCGGTCGACCGGGCGTACCTGCTGGCCTTCGCGCAATACCTGGACGCCCGCGGCGACCACCCAGTCGTCGGGCTGCAGCCCTTCGAGCACCGGCACCCGGTCCTCGGTGTAGGGCCCGATGCGCACCGGCCGGCGGTGCAGGCTGGCATCCTTCGGGTCGACCACCCAGACGAACGGCTGGCCGCCCTCGGCGCTCACCGCCGCCAGCGGCACGGCCAGGGGCACGGCGCCCTCGCTGTGGATGTACACGCGGGCGCTCTGGCCCAGCTCGGCCGGCACCTTGGCATCGTCGAAGGCCACCCGCGCGGCGAAGGTGCGCGACTGCGGATCGGCGGCCGGCGACAGTTCGCGGATGTGGCCGCTGAAGCGCTTGTCCGGCTGCGACCACAGCTCGACGCTGACGCCTTCGCCTATGCGGAAGCGTTCTATGGCGTGTTCGGGGAAGCTGATCAACACCTCGCGGTCGCCATCGGCGGCCAGGGTGAAGACCGTCTGCCCGGCGGCCACCACCTGCCCCACTTCGACGCGCCGCGCCGAGATCACCCCGTCCTGCGGAGCGCGCAACACGGCGTAGTCGGCCTGGTTGCGCGCCACGTCGTACTCGGCGCGCACCTGCTTCATGCGCGCCTCGCCGGCGCGGTAGGTGTTCTCGATGTTGTCGAACTGCGACTGGCTGACCAGCTTGCGCTCCAGCAGCACCTTGTAGCGCTGGTATTCCGAACGCACGGTCTGCAGGTTGGCCTCGGCGGCGGCGACCTGGGCGCGGTTGGCCTCCAGCTGCAGGCGCACGTCCTCGGGGTCCAGTTCGGCCAGCGGCTGGTCGCGGCGCACGCGCTCGCCGGTCTCCACCAGGCGCTTGGCCACCTTGCCGCCGATGCGGAACGCCAGCTCCGGCTCGTGGCGGGCGCGCACCTCGCCCGGGTAGGCCTCGGTGACCGAACGCGCCAGCTGCGGCTGCACGACCATGGCCGGGCGCAGCGCCGGCTTGGCAGGTTCGCCGTTGCCGCAGGCAGCTAGGGTCAGGGAGAAGGCGAGAGGGACAGCGACGGACAAGGCATGGCGGAACATGATGTATGACCTTTCGCAAAACGCAGTTGAATTCTTATACTCGGCGGTATAGTAAGAATACAAAACCGACCAGTCCAGTATTTGAAGCGAAAATAAAATGTCCCAGCCTTCCATCCCCAACGGCCCCGGCCGCCCCAAGGACCCGGCCAAGCGCCAGGCGATCCTCGAAGCCGCCAAGGAACTGTTCGTGCGCAACGGCTACGACGGCAGCAGCATGGAAGCCATCGCCGCCGAGGCCGGGGTTTCCAAGCTCACCGTGTACAGCCATTTCACCGACAAGGAGACGCTGTTCTGCGAGGCGGTGCAGGCCAAGTGCGCCGAGCAGGTGCCGGAGCTGTTCCACGAACCGCCGGCCGACGCGCCCACGCGCGAGCTGCTGCTGAACATCGCGCGCGGCTTCAACCGCCTGATCAACAGCCCCGAGGCCATCGCCCTGAGCCGCCTGATGATCGCCCAGGGCGGGCAGAACCCGGCGCTGTCGCAGATGTTCTTCGACGCCGGCCCGCAGCGCGTGCTGGACCAGATGCAACGGCTGATCGCCCAGGCCCAGCGCAAGGGCGAACTGCGCGAGGGCGACGCACGCAACGCCGCCGAGCACTTTCTGATGCTGGTACAGGGCTGCGTGCACTTCCGCCTGCTGATCGGCTGCGCCGAGCTGCCGCCGGTGGAGGAGAGCGAAAGGCATGTGCAGGAGGTGGTGGAGTTGTTTTTGCGGGCTTATCGGCCTTGAGGCGTATGCCGTAGGCGCTTCTCCTGTAGGAGCGAGCTTGCTCGCGAACGGTGCTCACCCGGGACCTCGATGTCAGTGCTTTACTCCGCTCCCTCTCCCTAACCCTCTCCCTGAAGGGAGAGGGGACCGTTGGGCAGACACGGATATTCTGGAGTTCGCCGGCAACTCCAGCGGTTCCGGCTGAAACCACTCCTTCTCTCGGCACGGACAAGCCCCCTCTCCCTTCAGGGCGGGGCGCGCAGCCGAGGGCTGGGGAGAGGGGACGGACTTCGACCTCGCTCTGGAGCAAGGCCTGACACCATTGTTCGCGAGCAAGAGCTAGGCGCCCCCTCGCTCCTACGAAAAGCCCCTCCGCTCAGAGCTTGAGCGACTTCAACGGATAGATGTCATACCGGCTCGACTTCCCTTCCAGGCTGTAGCTCGGCTTGGCGCCCTCGATGATCGGCGCCTTGCGCGGGCGCTTGACCACCACGCGGTGGCTGGCCAGGGCCAGGGCCGCCTGGAGCAGCGCCGGGGCGTCCATGTCGTCGCCCACCAGGGGGCGGAACAGGCGCATTTCCTTTTTCACCAGGGCGCTCTTGTCGCGGTGCGGGAACATGGGGTCGAGGTAGATCACCTGGGGCGCCTCGCCCTGCCAGGCGCCCATCAGGTCGATGGCGTTGCCCTGGCGCAGTTGCATGCGCGCCACTATCGGCGCCACTTCCAGGTCTCGCGCCGCGCGGGCCAGGCCATCTTCCAGCAGGGCGGCGATCAGCGGTTGGCGCTCGATCAGCTGCATCTCGCAGCCCAGGGTGGCGAGGACGAAGGCGTCGCGGCCCAGGCCGGCGGTAGCATCGAGCACATGTGGCCGCACACCCGGCTGCACGCCCACCGCCTTGGCGATCATCTGCCCGCTGCCGCCGCCGAACTGGCGGCGGTGGGCGGCGGCGCCTTCGAGGAAGTCCACGCGCACCGGGCCCGGCGAGTCCGGGCCCAGTTGCAGCAGTTGCAGGCCCTGCTCGCCCAGTTGCAGGGCGAAGTCCGCCGCGCCCTCCTCCGCCAGTTCCAGGCCCAGGCGCCGAGCCCACTGGCCGGCGGCTTCGCGGTAGTGGGGCTCCAGGGCCTGGACGATGATGCGGGGAGTGTCTGCGCTGGCGCTCATGCGGGTCGATCCGGTGCAAAAGCGCCGATTCTACCGCAGGCCCCGGCTCAGCGCCGGAACAGCGCGTTGAGGCGGGCGAAGGGCATGCCTTCCTGGGTCGCCTCCAGGCGCCCGCCGGCCAGTTCGCTGGCGGCGTGGAAGAAGGCGCCGTAGGCCACCCGCGCCAGCGACGAACCCAGGCTGATGCGCTTCACGCCCAGCTCGGCCAGGTCGCTCAGCGACAGTTGCAGAGCCGGCGAGCCGACCAGCACGTTCACCGGCCGCGGCGCCACCGCGCGTACCACCGCGTCAATCTGCTCGCGGGTGGTCAGCCCAGGCGCGTAGAGCACGTCGGCGCCGGCCTCGGCGAAGGCCACCAGGCGGCGGATGGTGTCGTCCAGGTCGTCGCGGCCGTGCAGCAGGTTCTCCGCGCGGGCCGCCAGGGTGAAGGGGAATTCCAGCGAGTGCGCGGCCTGCACTGCCGCGCGCACACGTTCCACCGCCAGTTCGAAGGGATAGATGGGATCGTCCGGGCGGCCAGTGGCGTCCTCGATGGAGCCGCCCACCAGACCGATGCTGGCGGCCAGGCGGATAGTCGCCACGCAGTCCTCGGGCGCGTCGCCGTAGCCGTTCTCCAGGTCGGCGGCCACCGGCAGCGGCGTCGCTTCGACGATGGCGCGGGCATTGGCCAGGGCTTCCTCGCGGCTCACCTCGCCTTCGGCGTCGCAGCGGCCGAGAGCGAAGGCCAGGCCGGCGCTGGTGGTGGCCAGGGCCTCGAAGCCCAGCCCGGCGAGCATCTTCGCCGAGCCGGCGTCCCAGGGGTTGGGCAGGACGAACAGGCCGTCGCGGCGGTGCAGGGCCTGGAAGGCCAGGCCGCGTTCGTGTTGGGTGGTCATGGGGGCGCTCTCCGTGCGAATGGGAGCTTGCAGGTTAGCGCAACCGCGGCCTCATAGCAGGCCCAGTTGCTCCACTTCCGGCTGCGGCAGTTGCAACGCCGGCAGCCCCGGCAGGCGCTCGGCCAGCAGGGCGTGGAAGCGCTGCGCCTGCTCGGCGGCGCGGTGGTTGTCCGGGGTGTGGAGGAACACGTGGGGCGTCAGGCCGTCCTCGATCCAGCCGGCCACCTTGTCCACCCAGGGCGCCAGGTAGGCCTGGTTGGCGTCCAGGTCCGGCCCGCCGATGAAGCGCACCTGCGGGCTATCGCTGAAGGCCGCCGGGCGCACCGGAATCCTCGGTTTCTTCGACTGCGCATGGCGCACCGCCGGGTCGTCGGACTGGCAGGCGAACAGCGCCCGCGAATCCAGGCAGATGCGTTCCACGCCGCGTTCATGGAGCAGACGGTTGAGCAGCCGCTCCTCCTCGCCTTTGTCGAAGAACGCCGGGTGGCGCACTTCCACGGCGATGCGCCGGGCGCCGAACTCGTCCAGCCAGGCGGCCAGCTCGCCCAGGCGCTGCGGGCCGAAGCCGGCGGAAAGCTGCAGCCACAGCGGGCTCACCCGGTTGCCCAGCGGCACCAGCAGGTCGAGGAAGTCGCGTGTGGCGCCGAACTGCTCGCGCAAATCGCCTTCGTGGCTGATGTCGCGGGGCAGCTTGGCGCAGAAGTGGAAGTCCGCCGGCATGGTCTGCGCCCAGCGCTGCAACGTGTCGGCGCTGGGCCGGGCATAGAAGGTGGTGTTGCCCTCCACCGCGTTGAACACCTGGCTGTAGAAGCCCAGGGTGTCGGCCGGGCGCAGGTCGGCGGGGTAGAAGCTGCCGCGCCAGGCGGGCTCGTTCCACGACGGGCAGCCCAGGTAGTACGGCAGGCCCATCAGGCGTAGAGGTCGATGCCCAGCACTTCCGGGGCGTCGTAGCCGCCCAGCGGCAGGTTGGCGGTGCTGCTGTAGCTGGCCAGGGCCTGGGCGGCGCGGTTGCTGACCGGGCGCTGGTAGGCCAGGACGTCGCTGAGGACGATGGGCAGGCTGCCGCTGCCGGCGTTGCCCGGCTCCACGTAGCGCGTCTGCGCCTGCTGTTCCAGGCCCTGGCTGGCGGCCACCGAGGCCGGCTGCTCGCGACGCGCCTCGGCCTCGCGCATGACCTCGCGATAAGGCGTGACCGCGGTGCCGGGGCGGCTGCCGGAGTCGGGCGTGATGGAGTAGCTGGACAGGCCGTCGATGCGCATGTTCAGGGCTCAGCGGGTAAGGATTTCACTCTAGCGAGCGTCCAGGAGCTTGGCAATCGCCGGTCAGCCGGCCTTGGGCGTGGCGACGTTGTCGCGCAGGTAGACCGGCTGCGCCTGGTCCGCCGGCACGGCATCGCCGCGTTCCCAGGCGAACAACGCCAGGTCCAGCAGGTCTTCGGCGTTGGGCAGCAGGCTGGCGTCCTCGGCCCGGACCTTAACCGCCAGGCGCTCGCGGTAGCCCCAGCCGGTGCCGGCGCCGAACCAGTCGCCCTCGGCGTCGCGCGGCAGCGCCACCTTTTCCGGCGGCAGCACCGCCTCGGCGCCGGCCAGGCGCATCTCGCCCTGCTCCAGGCGGTAGCAACCCCAGTAGACCTCGTCCATGCGCGCGTCGATGGCGGCCGCTACCTGGCTGGCGCCGTGCTCGCGGTGGGCGCGCTGGGCCAGCACGGCGAGGTCGGAGATCGGCAGCACCGGCTTGTCCAGGGCGAAGGCCAGGCCCTGCACCACGCCGATGGCGATGCGCACGCCGGTGAAGGCGCCGGGGCCGCGGCCGAAGGCGATGGCGTCCACCGCGCCCAGGGCGATGCCGGCCTCGTCGAGCAGTTCCTGCACCATGGGCAGCAGGCGCTTGGCGTGCAGCCGCGGGATCACCTCGTGGCGGCTGAAACGCCGGCCGTCGTGCAGCAGGGCGACGGAGCAGGCTTCGGTGGAGGTGTCCAGGGCCAGCAGGGTGGGCATCGGGGTCTTCCGGCAAGCTGAAAAAGGGCGGGCATTATAAACGCCAAAGGCCCGCAAGCGGGCCTCTGGTGCAGGTCGGGCGGCGACTCAGCTGAGCGCGGCCAGGACCTTGGCGGTAATCTGGTCCACCGAGCCGACGCCTTCGACGCGGCTGTACTTCGGGGTGCCTTCGACGGCGGCCAGCTTCTGGTAGAAGTCGACCAGCGGCTTGGTCTGGGTGTGGTAGACCGACAGGCGGTGGCGCACGGTCTCTTCGCGGTCGTCTTCGCGCTGGATCAGGTCTTCGCCGGTGACGTCGTCCTTGCCGGCGACTTTCGGCGGGTTGTGCTCGACGTGGTACACGCGGCCGGAAGCCGGGTGCACGCGGCGGCCGGCCATGCGGCTGACGATCTCTTCGTCGTCGACGGCGATCTCGATCACGTGGTCGATGCTCACGCCGGCTTCCTTCATGGCCTCGGCCTGGGGAATGGTGCGCGGGAAACCGTCGAACAGGAAGCCGTTGGCGCAGTCGGGCTGGGCGATGCGCTCCTTGACCAGGTTGATGATCAGGTCATCCGAAACCAGGCCGCCGGCATCCATCACGCTCTTGGCCTGCAGGCCCAGCTCGGTGCCGGCCTTGACCGCTGCGCGCAGCATGTCCCCGGTGGAGATCTGCGGAATGCTGAACTTCTCGGTGATGAAGCGAGCCTGAGTACCTTTGCCGGCACCGGGCGCCCCGAGCAGAATCACACGCATCGATATGCTCCTTAGTCTTGTTGAAAGCGAAATCCCGGATCTGCCTTATGGGGCCTATCTGAACATGCTTGAAATGGCGCAGGAATACGCCGAAAGGCTGATCAAGATACACAGCGCACCCTGAGCGCACAAGCCACCGGAAAGTCGTGGCCGGGGCCGCTCAACCGGTGTTGCGCAGCCCCGCGGCGATGCCCGCCACCGTCACCAGCAGGGCCTGTTCCAGACCGCCGCAGGCGTCGCCTTCGCAGCGTCTGGAACGGGCCAGCAGCTCCGCCTGGAGCAGGTGCAGCGGGTCCAGGTAGATGTTGCGCACGGCGATCGATTCGCGCGTCTCGGTGGCCTGCGCCAGCAGGCGCTGCTGGCCGGTCAGGCCGAGCACCACGCGCAGCGCCTGCGACAATAGGTCGCGTAAATGCGCACCTAATGGTCGCAGTTCCGATTGCACCAGACGTTCGTCGTAGAGCTGGGCGATTTCGCCGTCGGCCTTGGCCAGGACCATCTCCAGCATGTCGATGCGCGCGCGGAAGAACGGCCACTGCTCGCGCATGCGCTGCAGCAGGGCGCCCTCGCCGCGGTCGATGGCGTTGAACAGCGCGCTCTCCCAGCCCAGCCAGGCCGGCAGCATCAGCCGCGTCTGCGTCCAGGCGAAGATCCACGGGATGGCCCGCAGGCTCTCGATGCCGCCCTGGCGGCGCTTGGCCGGGCGGCTGCCCAGGGGCAGGCGGCCGAGTTCCTGTTCCGGCGTGGCCTCGCGGAAGTAGTCGACGAACTGCGGCGTCTCGCGCACCACCTGGCGGTAGGCGGCCAGGGAATCGGCGGCCAGGCGCTGCATTTCCTCGCGCCAGGCCGGCTCCGGCGCCGGTGGCGGCAGCAGCGTGGCCTCCAGCACCGCGGCCAGGTAGAGGTCGAGGTTCTGCCGGGCGATGCCGGGCAGGCCGAACTTGAAGCGGATCATCTCGCCCTGTTCGGTGGTGCGGAAGCGCCCGGCCACCGAGCCCGGCGGCTGCGAGAGGATGGCCGCGTGGGCCGGGCCGCCGCCGCGCCCGACGGTGCCGCCGCGGCCATGGAACAGCAGCAGCTCGACGCCATGGGCGCGGCAGATGTCCACCAGCGCTTCCTGGGCGCGGTACTGTGCCCAGGCGGCGGCCAGGGTGCCGGCGTCCTTGGCCGAGTCGGAGTAGCCGATCATCACTTCCTGCGGCCCGGCCAGGGCCTCGCGGTAGGCGTCCAGGCCGAGCAGGCGGTCGATGCAGGGGCCGGCGTTGTCCAGGTCGTCGAGGGTTTCGAAGAGTGGCACCACGCGTAGCGGCCGGCGCAACCCGCACTCCTTGAGCAGCAGTTGCACCGCCAGCACGTCGGACGGCTGGCCGGCCATGGAGATGACGTAGGAACCCAGCGAGGCCGCCGGCGCGGCAGCCGCCACGCGGCAGGTGGCCAGGACTTCGGCGGTGTCGGCGCTGGCCTGGTAGTCCGCCGGCAGCAGCGGGCGATGGTTGCCCAGCTCCTCCAGGAGGAATTCCTGGCGCACCGCCTCGTCCCACTCCTGGTAGCGGCCCAGGCCCAGGTACTCGGTGATTTCGCTCAGGGCGGCGGCGTGGCGGCTGGAGTCCTGGCGGATGTCCAGGCGCGTCAGGAACAGGCCGAAGGTGGCGGCGCGGCGCAGGCTGTCGAGCAGCGCGCCGTCGGCGATCACGCCCATGCCGCAGGCGTGCAGCGAGCGGTGGCACAGCTCCAGCGGCGCCAGCAGCTCGCGGTTGTCCTGCAGCACCGCCTCGGGTGCAACCTCGTCTTCGCTCAGCGCGCGCTGGGCCCAGGCCCGCGTGGCGCGCAGGCGTTCGCGCAGTTGCTTGAGCAGGGCGCGGTAGGGTTCGGCCACCTCGCCGGTTTCCGCCAGCAGTTCCTCGCTGGCCTGCTGCATGGAGAGGTCGGCGGCCAGGCTGTCGACGTCGCGCAGGTAGAGGTCGGCGGCCATCCAGCGCGCCAGCAGCAGCACCTCGCGGGTGACGGTGGCGGTGACGTTGGGGTTGCCGTCGCGGTCGCCGCCCATCCAGGAGGCGAAGCGGATGGGCGCGGCCTGCAGCGGCAGGCGCTGGCCGGTGCAGCTTTGCAGGGTCTCGTCGACGTGGCGGAGGAAGTCGGGCACGGCGTGCCAGAGGGAATGCTCGATCACCGCGAAGCCCCACTTGGCCTCGTCAACCGGCGTTGGCCGGGTGCGGCGGATCTCGTCGGTGTGCCAGGCTTCGGCCACCAGCCGGCGCAGGCGCGTGTCCACCTGCTCGCGCTCTTCGGGGAGCAGGTCGGTGTGGTCCTTGGCCGCCAGTTGCGCGGCCATGGCGTCGTATTTCTGGATCAGGGTGCGCCGCGCCACTTCGGTGGGGTGCGCGGTGAGCACCAGTTCGATGTCCAGCTGCGCCACCTGGCGCGCCAGCTCCGCCGGCTCCACGCCGGCCTTGCGCAGGCGCCCCAGCAGCTCGCCGAGCACGCGCTGCTCGAAGGGCTGCGGCTCCTTCGGCCCGCGGCGACGGATGCGGTGGTACTGCTCGGCGATGTTGGCCAGGTTGAGGAACTGGTTGAAGGCCCGCGCCACCGGCAGCAGCTCGTCCTCGCCCAGGCCGTCGAGGGCCGCCGCCAGCTGCCGCGCGCCTTCGGCCGAACCGCGCCGCGCCGCCTTGGCGCCCTGGCGGATCAGCTCGACCTTGTCGAGGAAGGCCTGGCCGTACTGGTTGCGGATGGTCTGCCCGAGCAGTTCGCCCAGCAGGTGCACGTCCTCGCGCAGGCGCGCGTCGATATCCGCCATGGGGGATTCTCCGTGTCTGGTCTTCTTACAGTGCCGTCTGGCGACACCGGCTGACAAGCGTGCGACGAACGCCCGCGATCCTGCTCCGACAGCGTCTAGGCTAGATGTGATCCCGAAGGATTCGGGAAATTCTTCCCGGCGGCTCCAACAGGGCCGTCTTCCCCGCCGGCCACGAGCCGGCCCATGAGGTGAACATGAAGATCCGTGATCTGGTACGCCATTGGGAACAGAACGCCAGGGGACGCATGACCAGCCACAGCTACAGCATCCCGCTGGACGTGGAAACCGCCGCGCGCCTGGCCGCGCTGCACGACATGTACCCCAAGCGCAGCGTCGAGGAACTGCTCGGCGAACTGGTCGGCTCGGCCCTAGAGGAGCTGGAGGCGAGCTTCCCCTACGTGAAGGGGCAGAAGGTGGTGGCGCTGGACGAACAGGGCGACCCGCTCTACGAGGACGTCGGCCCTACCCCGCGCTTCCTGCAGCTGTCGCGCAAGTACCTGCATGAGCTGACGGGGCACAAGGAAGAGCCGAGCCATTCCTGACTGCCGTAGGAGCGGGCCCTGCCCGCGATTTCGCGCGCAGGGCGCGCTCCTACAGGGATATGACGCGGCTGTCGCGGACGGAGCCCTACGGCGAGCCCGGCTTTTCGTAGGAGCGAGCTTGCTCGCGAACGGATTCCGCGGCGGAGTTGGTTCGCGAGCAAGCTCGCTCCTACGAAGAGCAGAGCATCTACCGCCTTCTCTCAATGCCGGCCATGCACCCCGGGCACGTGCAGGTGCCCGGCCTCGGCGCAGGCTTCCGGCACCGCCGAGGGCTCGGCGGGCAGCTGCAGTTCGCGGAGGATGCCGCAGTCCTCGCTGTTGCCGCTGCCGCTGCAGCGGGCGCGCAGCTCCTGCAGTTGCTGGCGCAGCGACTGCAGCTCGGCGATGCGCACTTCCACGTGGTGCAGGTGCTCGTCGATCAGCCGGTTGGCGGTGCCGCAGTCGGACTCGGGGCGGTCGCGCAGGCCGAGGAGGATGCGGATTTCCTCCTGGGTCATGTCCAGCGAGCGGCAGTGGCGGATGAACGACAGCCGCTCGACGTGGGCGTTGTCGTACTGCCGGTAGTTGCCGCCGGTGCGCGCCGGCTCCGGCAGCAGGCCCTCGCGCTCGTAGTAGCGGATGGTCTCCACCGGGCAGCCGGTCAGTTTCGCCAGTTCACCGATCTTCATCAGCCTTTCCTCCCGGAACCGCTTGACTCTGTAGTTGCTACAGGGTGTGCAATCGCAAGCATACCGTCAAATGGGAAACGACCTGATGACCGACGCCAACAGCCGCCAGCCTGGATGCGGGCCCTGCTGCCACGACCACGCCCCCGCCGCCGTGCATCGCCATGAACACGAGCATGGGCATGACCACCACCACGAGCGCCCGCGCCACGCCGAACCGGCGCTGGGCGCCGCCGCGGCCGCCGCCACCGGTGAGCTGCGCTGGAGCAGCCTGCGCATCGAGGCCATGGACTGCCCCACCGAGGAGCGCTTGCTGCGCGACGCCCTGGGCAAGCTGCCGGCGGTGGAGCAGCTGGAATTCAACCTGATGCAGCGCCTGCTCAAGGTACAGCACCGCTTCGACAGCCTGGAGCCGCTGCAGAAGCTGGTCGCCTCCCTGGGCATGCAGGCCGAGGCCGTGGAAGACGGCCAGCCGCTCGCCAGCGCCCCGGCCAGGCACAAGCCCTGGTGGCCGCTGACCCTGGCCGGGGTGCTGGCGCTGGCCGCGGAAGTCTGCGAATGGTTCGCCCTCGGCCCGCAGTGGCTGGTGGCCGGCCTGGCGCTGGCGGCCATCCTCGGCGCCGGCCTGCCGACCTACCGCAAGGGCTGGATCGCCCTGAAGAACCGCGACCTGAACATCAACGCGCTGATGAGCATCGCCGTGACCGGCGCCATGCTCATCGGCCAGTGGCCGGAAGCGGCCATGGTCGCGGTGCTGTTCGCCATCGCCGAGCTGATCGAGGCGCGCTCCCTGGAACGCGCGCGCAGCGCCATCCGCGGCCTGCTGCAACTGGCCCCGGAACAGGCCACGGTGCTGCGCGACGGGCAGTGGCAGGACGTGCCGGCCAAGTCGGTGGCCGTGGGCGAGCGCGTGCGCGTGCGCCCCGGCGAGCGCATCGCCCTCGATGGAGAGGTGGTCGAGGGCCGCTCCAGCGTCAACCAGGCGCCCATCACCGGCGAGAGCCTGCCGGTGGAAAAGCAGGCCGGTGACCCCCTGTTCGCCGGCAGCATCAACGGCGAGGGCGCGCTGGAGTATGCGGTGAGCCGCGGCGCCGACGACAGCACCCTGGCGCGGATCATCCACGCCGTGGAAGAAGCCCAGGGCTCGCGGGCGCCGACGCAGCGCTTCGTCGACCAGTTCGCGCGCATCTATACGCCGGTGGTGATCCTCATCGCCATCGCCACCGCGCTCATCCCGCCGCTGGCCTTCGGCGGCGCCTGGCTCGACTGGGTGTACCGCGCCCTGGTGCTGCTGGTGATCGCCTGCCCCTGCGCGCTGGTGATCTCCACCCCGGTGACCATCGTCAGCGGCCTGTCGGCGGCGGCGCGCGCCGGCATCCTGATCAAGGGCGGGGTGTTCCTCGAACTGGGCCGCCAACTGCAATGGCTGGCCCTGGACAAGACCGGCACCCTCACCGAGGGCCGCCCGACGCAGACCGATTTCCACGGCCTGCGCGGCGACGAGGCGCGCGCCCGGGTCCTGGCCGCGAGCCTGGCGGCACGTTCCGACCACCCTGTATCCCAGGCCGTGGCCCGCGCCGCCGAGGCCGATGGCCTGGCGCTGTACGGCGTCGACGCGCTGGAGGCCATCCCCGGCCGCGGCGTGAAGGGCCTGGTCGACGGCCGCCTGCACCACCTGGGCAACCATCGCCTGGTGGAGGAACTGGGACTGTGCTCGGCGGCGCTGGAAGCACGCCTCGACGCCCTGGAGCAACAGGGCAAGACCGTCATCGTGCTGCTCGACGACGAAGGCCCGCTGGCCCTGTTCGCCGTGGCCGACGCGGTCAAGCAGACCAGCCGCGAGGCCCTCGTCGAGCTGCACGGCCTGGGCGTGAAGACACTGATGCTGACCGGCGACAACCCGCACACCGCCGCCGCCATCGCCGCCCAGGTGGGCATCGACCAGGCCCGCGGCAACCTGCTGCCCGAGGACAAGCTGCGCGAGGTCGAGCAGCACCAGGCCGGCGGCGCGCGGGTGGGCATGGTCGGCGACGGCATCAACGACGCTCCGGCCCTGGCCCGCGCCGACATCGGCTTCGCCATGGGCGCGGCGGGCACCGACACGGCCATCGAGACCGCCGGCGTGGCGCTGATGGACGACGACCTGCGCAAGCTGCCGCAGTTCATCCGCCTGTCGCGCCGCACCCACGCCGTGCTGGTGCAGAACATCAGCCTGGCGCTGGGCATCAAGGCCGTGTTCCTGGCCCTCACCCTGGCCGGCCTGGGCACGCTGTGGATGGCGGTGTTCGCCGACATGGGCGCCAGCCTGCTGGTGGTGTTCAACGGCCTGCGCCTGCTCCGCCTGCGCTTCTGAAAGCCGCGCCGCAGACATGGCCGCCTCGCCGGGCGGCCATTTTTTTGAACCCTCGGACAAGTCCTCAAGTCCCCAGTAGTACCTGGCCATCACGGGACAACGCCGCAGCGCAGGGCTGCGAACGGCCGGGCCGGGCACCGCCCGCTGAGAATCCGCGTTCCCCAGACGAGAGGACTCGAACAATGGAACTGAAAACACACCAACCCCGCCTCGCCTTCCTGCGCACGGGCCTGCTGGCCGGCCTCGGCGCCCTGGCCCTGGCCGGCTGCGCCGGCAACCCGCCGAGCGAACAGATGGCAGTCACCGAATCGGCGGTGAACGCCGCGGTCAGCGCCGGCGGCCCGCAATACGCGCCGCTGGAGATGAAGACCGCCCAGGACAAGCTCGCCCAGGCGCGCATCACCCTCAACGACAAGGAATACGAGCAGGCCAGGCGCCTGGCCCAGCAGGCCGAATGGGACGCCCGCGTGGCCGAGCGCAAGTCGCAGGCGGTCAAGGCGCAGAACGCCGTCAAGGACGCCCAGCAGGGCGTGATGGAAATCCGCGAGGAAGGGCTGCAGAAGCTCCAGCAGCCACAGCAGTAGGCGCCCTTCCCCATTCCCCCCTCCGGATCATTAAGGACGACAGCCATGCGTAAACTCATCGCCCTCCCCGCCCTCTCCAGCCTGGCGCTGCTGCTGGCCGCCTGCGCCCACGAGCCCAACGCCAACCTGGAGAAGGCCCGCAGCGACTACTCCGCCCTGCAGGCGCAACCCCAGGCCACCCAGCTCGCGGCCCTGGAAACCAAGGACGCCGGCGACTGGCTGGCCAAGGCCGACAAGGCCTACCGTGACGGCGAGAAGCAGCAGGACGTGGACCAGTTGGCCTACCTGACGCAGCAGCGCATCAACCTGGCCAACCAGACCATCGCCCTGAAGAGCGCCGAAGGGCAGCTGCAGAACGCCTCGGCGCAGCGCACCCAGGCCCGCCTGGACGTGCGCACCCAGCAGCTCAAGGAGCTGCAGGCGAAGCAGACCCAGCGCGGCACCCTGGTGACCTTCGGCGACGTGCTCTTCGACCTCGACCGCGCCGACCTCAAGCCCGAGGCCAGCCACAACATCCAGCAGTTGGCCAGCTACCTGCAGCAGAACCCCGAGCGCAAGGTGCTGGTCGAGGGCTACACCGACAGCAGCGGCTCGGCCGGCTACAACCAGGGCCTGTCCGAACGCCGCGCCGACTCGGTGCGCATGGCCCTGCTGGCCCAGGGCGTGGACCCGGCGCGGGTGACCACCCGCGGCTACGGCAAGGACTACCCGGTGGCGAGCAACGCCACATCCTCCGGCCGCGCGCAGAACCGCCGGGTGGAAGTGACCATCTCCAACGACGCCAAGCCGGTGGTGCCGCGGTCGTCGGTGAATAGCGATTACTGACGCGGCTATCCATGTAGGAGCAGACCTTGTCCGCGATAGCCGGAACCACCGGCCCGCTTCGCGGATGAGATCCTACGGTTCCAGGACGCACGGGTTTTCGTAGGATGGCGTTGAGCGAAGCGATACCTATCACCACGGCAGCATGGGTATCGCAAGCTCAACCCATCCTACGAAGAGCGCCTCGGCGCAAGACAGTTGCTCCTACGCCGCCCCACCCGCACCTTTCCCATCGTAGGAGCGCGCCCTGCGCGCGATTCGCGGGCAGGGCCCGCTCCTACAGGTTACTGTGCGACACCTATCCCACCGTAGGAGCGGACCTTGTCCGCGATAGCCGGAACCACCGGCGCGATTCGCGGATGAGATCCGCTCCTACGCTGCCCCACCCGCACCCTTCCCATGTAGGACGATTTCGCGGGCAGGGCCCGCTCCTACATTGCCGGCGAGCACGGCGCAGTCGGCGCCTACGCGCCACCCCGCAGCAGGCGTCGGTAGAGTTCGGCCATGTCTTCGGCGAAAGGCACCAGCAACAGACGTTGCAGGCTGCTGCCGGCGGGGCGCTGGCGGCGCAGTTCGGCGACGGCGATGCTGGCCGCCGCTTCCAGGGGATAACCGTAGATTCCGCAGCTGATGGCGGGGAAGGCGATGCCCTCCAGCTCATGCTCCTCCGCCAACGCCAGGCTGTTGCGGTAGCAGGCGGCGAGCAGGTCCGGCTCGCCGTGGCCGCCGCCGCGCCAGACCGGGCCTACCGTGTGGATGACGTGGGCGGCGGGCAGGCGGAAGCCAGGGGTGATCCTGGCCTCGCCGGTCCTGCAGCCGCCCAGGTTGCGGCAATGGTTCGCCAGTTCCGGGCCGGCGGCGCGGTGGATGGCGCCGTCCACGCCGCCGCCGCCGAGCAGCGAGCTGTTGGCGGCGTTGACGATGGCGTCGATGCGCAGGGTGGTGATGTCGCCCTGCCAGACGTGGATTTCGGGGTTGCTCATGGTCGCGCCCTCCAGGTTGCTCCCAGACTGGCCCCGAAGCATGCCGTCAACGGACTTCCTGCGGGGTTTCCTCGCCGGCGCAGCGCACGGCGTGCTTCTTGTTGTCCACCAGCACGCCGGAGAGGCCCTTCTGGGTGGTGTCGAACAGCACCAGTACGCCGTCGATGCATTGGGCGATCTGGTTGGCCGGCTCCAGCGAGAGTTTCACGTCCTGCCCGGGAATGCTCTTGAGCATGGTGAACTCGGCCAGCAGCAGGGCGTCCTGCTCCTTGGCGAAGTGCAGGTAGCCGTAGTACCAGAGCGTGCCCACGCTGACGATGATGCTGCCGATGGCGGTGAGGATGTACGGGATCATGTTGCGGTCGGTGCTGGTGGTCATGGCTTGCCCTGGGACTGGCTGGCCGGCTCGGCCGGCGGATCGGTGTTGGGGACTTCGGCCAGGCGGCGCAGGCCGCTGAAGTGCTGCGGGTCGTCGAGGAAGCGCAGCATCACTTCGCGCCAGGTCGGTTCGCCGAAGGTTTCCACGTGCCCGCCGCGGGTCAGCTGGAAGACTTTCGGCGGCCGCGCCGCCTTGTACAGGCTCAGGCCGTTGTCCAGGGGCACGATGGTATCGTCGATGCTGTGAAAGAACAGCACGGGTGCGCCAGAAAGTCGCGGCATGGCGCGGATCGCGCTGTCGCCATCGGGCACGAACCAGGACAGCGGAATCTGCAGCGGCCAGGTCAGCCAGGCGGTGCCCAGGGTGTAGCGCGCCACTTCGCGGTAGCTGGCGGGCACGCCGTCGAGCACCACGGCCTTGAGTTGCTTCACCCGCTCGGGATGCAGCGCCAGGTAATGCACGCCCATGGCGCCGCCCAGGCTCTGGCCGAGCAGGATCAGCGGCTTGCCCTGGGCCTCGGGGGCCTTGTCCAGCCAGGCGAAGGCGGCGTCCATGTCCTGGTACACCGCCGGCAGGCTGGGCTCGCCCTGGGAATGGCCGTAGCCGCGGTAGTCGAGCATCAGCACCTGGTAACCCTGCTCCGGCAGCCAGAAGGTGGCCCCCAGGTGCCAGGCCATGTTGCCGCCGTTGCCGTGCAGGTGCAGCACCGTGCCCTTGACCGGCACGCCGGGCTTGG
This sequence comes from Pseudomonas sp. M1, assembly GCF_022760135.1. NCBI lineage: Bacteria > Pseudomonadati > Pseudomonadota > Gammaproteobacteria > Pseudomonadales > Pseudomonadaceae > Pseudomonas > Pseudomonas sp. M1. The sequence continues at coordinate 1,525,789 of NZ_CP094343.1, read as the reverse complement.
CCGGCAGCCACCAGCCGGCGAGCTTCACGCCGTCGGCGGTGGTGAGGGTGACGTCGCGGTAGTCCAGCTTGGCCCGCGCCGGGGTAATGGCCACGTCGGGGCTGGGGTAGAACAGCAGCGAGCTGCAGCCGCCGAGCAGAAGCAGCAGGGACAGCGCGGCGGCCTTGAAGCGGTGGGTCATGGTCGGGTCATCCTTGGGGCCGGGGATCGCTCCCACACTGGCGGCACAGAAGCGCTTTCGTAGGATGGGACGAGCGGAGCGATTCCCATTGATGGGTATCGCTTCGCTCAACGCCATCCTACGGAGTCCAGGCGGGTCGGCATGGCGTTAGAGGATATTCGCGTAGTCCGCCTCGATGCGGTCCAGGCTCAGGTGGTTGAGGAAGTTGGAGAAGCACATCCAGGCCGACAGCGCGTTGAGGTCGCGGAACTGCGGTGGCAGGTACTTCGGCGGCACCACCAGGCCCTCGTCCACCAGTTGGCGCAGGGTGCGCATATCTTCCAGGGTGGCCTTGCCGCAGAACAGCAGCGGGATCTGCTCCAGCTTGCCCTTGCGCACCGCGAGCTGGATGTAGTTGTAGATGAGGATGAAGCCCTTGAGGTACGACAGGTCCTTGGTGAACGGCAGCCCGCCGGGCGTGGAGCCGCGGAACACCCGGCTGGCGTTCTGGTAGCTGCTTTCCTGGCTGTAGCCCTGCTCGCGGTAGAAGCCGAACACCTCGAGGAAGTCCGCGCCCTCCTCCGCCATGTGGATGGCGCGGGTGCGGTTGGTCAGCTTGCGCAGGCGCGTGGGGTAGGAGGCGAAGGCGATCACTTCCATGAGGATGGCTAGGCCCTCCTGGGTCACGGTGGAGGACGGCGGGCCCTTGGCCAGGAAGGTGCAGATCGGCTGGTTCTGCCCGTTCAGGGTGGTGCCCACGTGCACCAGGCCCTCGTGGACCTCCAGGGCGCGCACGTCGCGCTCGTTGAACATGGCGTCGGCGCGCACCTTGATGTAGTCGGCGCCGGCCGCGGCGTCGGCGACTATACCGTCGGACTCGAACACGCGGATGGTGTCCTCGGCCTCGCCGAAGGTCTTGTTCAGGCGCTCCTGCAGCATGGCCACCGCTTCCTTGGCGGTGAGCGTCTTGGGTTCGTCCTTGAGGTCGCCGCGGTCGGCGATATTGTTCAGGTAGTCCGATAGCATCAGGCCGAGGTCGGCCAGGGTCGGGTCACCGGCGTGGAAGGCGTCGGAGGCCGAGCCGTAGAGTTCCTGGGAGATCAGCCCGAAGTCCTGGGTGCCGCGCGCCTCCAGCATGCGGATGACCATGCGGTACTCGCGGCACATGCGCCGCATGATCTGCCCCACCGGGTTGAACTGGCCGAGCTGGCGGGTGATGTCGCGCTCCAGGTTCTGGAATTCCTGCTTCTTGGCGTTGCCGTCGAAGGCCAGCGGGCGGCCGTCGTAGTAGCCGCGGTCGACCTTGGGCGCGTGCTTGCCGCGGCCCTTGAGGAAGTCCGCGCGCACGCTGTCGTCCCACTTGATGGCATCGAGCACGCGGATCGGCGTCTGCGCCTCCACCAGGCGGTCGGACAGGCCGCGGATGATCTGCTGGTACTCGCTGGGCGTGCTTTTCTTGCGCCGCGGGTTCATGGGCGTTCTCCCGGAGTCACTCGCTGGAAGCGTAGCGCTTCGTTGAAGACTTCGGCGTTGGCGGGCTCGTCCAGGTAGGCCAGGACGTCGCCCAGGGGGCTGGCCACCAGGGCGCCGGCGCCCTGCTCGCTGTCCACCTTCTGGCCCTGCAGGGTGCCCTTGGCCATGGCCTGGAGGATCTGCTCGACGTCCAGCGAGTAGACCACCAGCTCGTCCTTGTCGGTGATCTCGAAGCCGGCCAGCACGTAGTTGCCGCCCTGGCTCTTGGGCAGTTCGACGGACAGGTACCAGCGCTGGCCGTGGTGGACCACGGTGAAGGGCAGGTCCTCGGCGCTGTCGGTGTTGCCGCTGTCGTCGTAGTAGCTGAAGGCGCGGTACAGGCCCTCGCCGGTGCGGCTGATCTCGAGGAACTGTTCCTCGCCGTATTCGTCGATCCGCGACCACTGGCCGAGCAACTGCTTGGGCGCGGCCTCCTTCGCCGGGATCGGCTCCTTGAAGGTCACCAGGCAGCCGCCGAGCAGGAAGATGCTCAACAGCAGCAAGGCGCGCCAGGCTTTCATCGAAGTCTCCTCAGGGGCCGCGGGCGGCACGCCATATGGGGTCGTCGGCGGGCTTCAGAGGCCCAGCACCAGGTACAGGTAGCGGGTCAGGATGGCGCGCATTTCCACGGTGTCCAGGTGCTCCACGCCATCCAGCAGGCCCTGATACTCCATCTGCAGGATGATGGCCGTCAACACCTTGGCGTCCTGTTCCGGCTGCTGCGAGCCGAGCACCTCGAAGAAGTGCACCACGCCCAGGGAGAGGATGCGCCTGTGGCTCTGCGCCAGCTGTTCCAGGCGCGGGTTGAGCAACGCCTCCTGGCGGAACGCCTGCTCGGCCAGCAGGTGCTCGCGGCGCTCGGTGAGCTGCACGCGCACGTACTGGATGGCCAGCTCGGTGATGCGGTCGGCCAGCTCGCGGCGCGCCTCGGGGCTGCCGGTGAGGCCGGCGGCCAGAGCCTGCAGGTCACCCTCGACGCTGGCCCAGAAGGCCGACAGGGCTTCGGCGCTGCGTTCGACGAAGAGCGCGAAGGTGTCGGTGATGAGGTCGTCGATGTCCTTGAAGTAGTAGGTGGTGGCCGACAAGGGCACGTCCGCCTCGGCCGCCACCGCCCGATGCCGCACGGCCCGCACGCCCTCGCGGACGATGATGCGCATGGCCGCGTCGAGGATCGCCTGGCGGCGCTGCTCGCTGCCCTGGCGGGCGGCCTTGCGGCCCTGGTACTGGACACTCTCGGCCACCGCACTGGCGGCCTGGGCGGCGCTGTCTCTGGAAACTGCTCGGGGCACGGTCTTTCCTCCGCTCGCGGGCGATGGCGCATTGTTCGGGCTTTTGCTTGGGGAATCAATTGGGGCGGGGTGCCTCCCGGGTATGTGGGTGCATGAGGTGGCCTCCGCACCCTCTCCCCTGCCCTCTCCCTGAAGGGAGAGGGGGCTTGTCCGTGCCGAGAGGAGGAGTGGTTTCAGTCGGTAATCTCTGTGCTAGCCGGCTAACGCCGAACCCCCCGAACACGCCGAACGGTCCCCTCTCCCTTCAGGGCGGGGCGCGCAGCCGAGGGCTGGGGAGAGGGCGCTCTCAAACCCAGCGCCCAAATCCCCGGCAAGCACCGTTCGCGAGCAAGCTCGCTCCTACGAAGAGCCTTGCCCTCAGACACGAAAAAGCCGCCCTAAGGCGGCTTCTCCACTTGCTCCAGCGGTTACGCCTGCGGGCGCATGTGCGGGAACAGGATCACGTCGCGGATCGACGGCGAGTTGGTCAGCAGCATCACCAGGCGGTCGATGCCGATGCCTTCGCCGGCGGTGGGCGGCATGCCGTATTCCAGGGCGTTGATGAAGTCGGCGTCGTAGTGCATCGCCTCGTCGTCGCCGGCGTCCTTCTCCTTGACCTGCAGCATGAAGCGCTCGGCCTGGTCTTCGGCGTCGTTCAGCTCGGAGTAGGCGTTGGCGATCTCGCGGCCGCCGATGAACAGTTCGAAGCGGTCGGTGACGCTCGGGTCCCGGTCGTTGCGGCGGGCCAGCGGGGAGACTTCGAAGGGGTACTGGGTGATGAAGTGCGGCTGTTCCAGCTTGTGCTCCACCAGCTCCTCGAAAATCATTACCTGCAGCTTGCCCAGGCCTTCGTGGCCGAGGACCTTGGCGCCGGCCTTCTTGGCGATCTCGCGGGCTTTTTCGACATCCTGCAGGTCAGCCGCGGTGATGTCCGGGTTGTACTTGAGGATGGCGTCGAACACCGACAGGCGGGCGAACGGCTCACCGAAGTGGAAGACCTTGTCGCCGTAGGGCACGTCGGTGGTGCCGAGCACCGCCTGGGCCAGCTCGCGGAACAGTTCCTCGGTCAGGTCCATGTTGTCTTCGTAGTCGGCGTAGGCCTGGTAGAACTCGAGCATGGTGAACTCGGGGTTGTGCCGGGTCGAGACGCCTTCGTTGCGGAAGTTGCGGTTGATCTCGAAGACCTTCTCGAAACCGCCGACCACCAGGCGCTTGAGGTACAGCTCCGGGGCGATGCGCAGGAACATGGCCATGTCCAGCGCGTTGTGGTGGGTGGCGAAGGGCTTGGCCGCGGCGCCGCCGGGGATGGTCTGCAGCATCGGGGTTTCCACTTCGAGGAAACCGCGCTCGGACAGGAAGCGGCGGATGTGGGCGATCACCTGGGAACGCACGCGGAAGGTGTGGCGGGTTTCCTCGTTGACGATCAGGTCGACGTAGCGCTGGCGGTAGCGCTGCTCGGTGTCGGTCAGGCCGTGGTGCTTGTCCGGCAGCGGGCGCAGCGACTTGGTCAGCAGGCGCACGCTGCTCATGTCGACGTACAGGTCGCCCTTGCCGGAGCGGGCCAGGGTGCCTTCGGCGCCGATGATGTCGCCCAGGTCCCAGGTCTTGATCTCGGCCAGGGTCTCTTCGGGCAGGGTCTTGCGGTTGACGTAGACCTGCAGGCGGTCGCTGCTGTCCTGCAGGACGATGAAGGCGCCACGGTTGAGCATGATGCGACCGGCGACCTTGACCGGGATGGCTGCGGCTTCCAGCTCTTCCTTGGTCTTGTCGGCGTACTGCTTCTGCAGGTCCGCGAAATAGGCGTCGCGGCGGAAGTCGTTGGGGAAGGCGATGGCCCTGGCCTCGCGCACGGCGGCAAGCTTTTCCTTGCGCTGGGCGATCAGCTTGTTTTCTTCCTGTTGCAGCTCGTGCTGGTCGAGTTGTTGGTCGCTCATGGTCGTTCTATCTGCCTGGCGTCGATTCATTCAATTAGGGATAACAACTGTAGGAGCGAGCTTGCTCGCGAAGCTCTTCAGCGGGTTCGCGAGCAAGCTCGCTCCTACGGGGTGCGGTCTACAGGCCCTGTTTAAGGCTGGCTTCCAGGTATTCGTTGAGGTCGCCGTCGAGCACCTTGTCGCAATCGCTGCGTTCCACGCCGGTACGCAGGTCCTTGATGCGCGACTGGTCGAGCACGTAGGAACGGATCTGGTGGCCCCAGCCGATATCGGACTTGGTGTCTTCCAGCGCCTGCGAGGCGGCGGTGCGCTTCTGCATCTCCTGCTCGTACAACCGGGCCCGCAGCATTTTCATGGCGGTGTCCTTGTTGGCGTGCTGGGAGCGTTCGTTCTGGCACGCCACCACGGTGTTGGTCGGCACGTGGGTGATACGCACCGCGGAGTCGGTGGTGTTCACGTGCTGGCCGCCGGCGCCGGACGAACGGTAGGTGTCGATGCGCAGGTCCGCCGGGTTGATCTCGATCTCGATGTTGTCGTCGATCTCGGGCGAAACGAACACCGCGGTGAACGAGGTGTGGCGACGGTTGCCGGAGTCGAACGGGCTCTTGCGCACCAGGCGGTGCACGCCGATCTCGGTGCGCAGCCAGCCGAAGGCGTACTCGCCCTTGATGTGCACGGTGGCGCCCTTGATGCCGGCGACCTCGCCCTCGGACAGCTCGACGATCTCGGCGTCGAAGCCGTTCTTGTCGGCCCAGCGCAGGTACATGCGCAGCAGCATGTTGGCCCAGTCCTGGGCCTCGGTGCCGCCGGAGCCGGCCTGGATGTCCAGGTAGGCGTTGTTCGGGTCCATCTCGCCGCTGAACATGCGGCGGAATTCCAGCTTCTCGAGGATTTCGCGCAGGCGCTGGACTTCGGTCTCGACGTCGTTCACCGCGCCTTCGTCGTTCTCCTCGACCGCCATGTCGAGCAGGTCGCGGGAGTCGGCCAGGCCGCCGGTCAGCTCGTCGAGGGTCTCGACGATCTGCGCCAGCATGGCGCGCTCGCGGCCCAGGTTCTGGGCGTATTCGGGCTTGTTCCAGACCGCCGGGTCTTCCAGTTCGCGGTTTACTTCGATCAGACGATCATGTTTCAGATCGTAGTCAAAGATACCCCCGAATGGACTGGGTACGGTCGGAGAGGTCCTTGATGCTGTTGAGGATCGGTTGGATTTCCATGGCGGTCAGCACTCACGGGTAATGGCGTGGAAAAACCCGGAAGTATACCCGAGAAAGCCGCCCGTGGGCGGCTGTGCGTCAGCCGGTTGCGCCGCCGTCCACCCCCACCTGGTTGCGTCCGCCGTGCTTGGCGTTGTAGAGCGCGCGGTCGGCGTGTTCGATCAACCGCAGGCAGCTTTCGCCCTGCCCCGGGGTGAGGGTCGCCACGCCGACGCTGACCGTCAGCACCGCACCGGAATCCGGCTGCTCGTGGGCGATACCCAGGGCCTGCACGGTCAGCCGCAGCTTTTCCGCCAGCAGCCGCGCACCGCCCGGCGAGGTGCCCGGGAGGATGATGGCGAACTCCTCGCCGCCGTAGCGCGCCGGCAGGTCGGAGGAGCGCGCGCAGCTTTCGCGGATGGTCCCGGCGACGCGGCGCAGCGCCTCGTCGCCGGCGACGTGGCCGAAGGTGTCGTTGTAGGCCTTGAAGTGGTCGACGTCGATCAGCAGCAGCGACAGCTGGCTCTGCTCGCGCAGGGCGCGGCGCCATTCCATTTCCAGGTACTCGTCGAAGTGGCGGCGGTTGGACAGCCCGGTGAGGCCGTCGGAGTTCATCAGCCGCTGCAGCACCAGGTTGGTCTCCAGCAGCTTCTGCTGGCTCTCGCGCAGGGCGCGATAGGCCTCGTCGCGCTGCTGCAGGGCGAGGTAGGAGCGCGAGTGGTAGCGCACCCGCGCCACCAGCTCGATGGCGTCGGGCAGCTTGACCAGGTAGTCGTTGGCCCCGGCGGCGAAGGCGGCGCTCTTGACCTGCGGCTCCTCCTTGGTCGACAGGACGATGATCGGGATGTCGCGCGTCTGCGGGTGGCGGCGGTACTGGCGCACCAGCTCCAGGCCGTCGGTGTCGGGCATCACCAGGTCCTGCAGGATCACCGTCGGGCGGATCTGCAGGGCCTGCTCGATGGCCTGGGTGGCGTCGGAGCAGAAGTGGAAGTCGATGCCGCCGTCCTCGGCCAGGGCGCGGCGCACGGCCTCGCCGATCATGGCCTGGTCGTCGACCAGCAGGACCATGACCGCGGTGTCGTCCGGAGTGATCAAGGGGTTCTCGCTATGCTTGGGGTTCATCGTCGTCGTGGCGCCGCTGGCGCTGCCTCCGGAATGTCAGCCGTACAGTTCGCCCAGGCGCCGGGCGATGTCGCCCAGGGCTCGGATCTCGGTGGCGGCGCCGATCGCCGCGGCGGCCTTGGGCATGCCGTACACGGCGCTGCTGGCCTGGTCCTGGGCCAGGGTCAGGAAGCCGCGTTCGCGCATGTGCTTCAGGCCCTGGGCGCCGTCGCGGCCCATGCCGGTGAGCAGCACGCCGGTGGCCTGGCCCACCCAGTTGTCGGCCACGCTGTCGAAGAACACGTCGATCGAGGGCCGGTAGATGTGCCCGCAGGGCTCGGCGGTGTAGGCCAGCTCGCCGTTGCGTTGCAGGCGGATGTGGTCGTTGGTGCCGGCCAGCAGCACGCAGCCGGGCTGCGGCACTTCGCCGTTGCGCGCCAGGCGCACCGGGATGCGGGCCTGGCTGGCCAGCCATTCGGCCATGCCGGCGGCGAACACTTCGTCCACGTGCTGCACCACCACCATGGCCGCGGAAAAGCTCGCCGGCAGCTTGCCCAGCAGCTCGGCCAGGGCCGCCGGGCCGCCGGCCGAAGCGCCCACGGCCACCAGGCGACGGACCTTGGCCGGGTTTTCGCGCACGGCGACCTCGCTGCGCGGCCGGGTATTGCCCGGGGCCGACAGCCAGGCCAGGTTCTGCAGCTTGCGCAGCAGCGGGCGGGCCGCCTCCAGGGAATCGCCGACGCCCAGCGCCGGGGTGTTCACCGCGTCCACCGCGCCGCAGCCCATGGCTTCGAACACCCGCGAGAGGTTCTGCTCCAGGTCCACGGTGACCACGATGATGGCGCAGGGCGAGGCGGCCATGATCCGCCGCGTGGCCTCCACACCGTCCATCACCGGCATCAGCAGGTCCATCAGCACCACGTCGGGAGTCTGCGCGGCGCACATTTCCACCGCCTCGGCACCGTTATTGGCGACCCACAGCACGCGGTGCGTAGGTTCGAAGGCCAAGGCCCGGCGCAACGCTTCCACCGCCAGAGGCATATCGTTGACGATGCCAATTCTCATCTTAGGGTCGGCTCCCGTTTCGGCGCGAGCCGCGTTGCCGCGACAAATCACGCCAGGCTAGGCGCGGGACGCAGGCAATGGTCGCTCCCTTGGCAAGTCCCGCAACGACGCATGGCGTGATTTGCCGCGCAACCCGAAGGGACGGGCCGCATTTTGCGCAGCGCCGCGTTACTCGTCGTTCATTTGGAATAACCAAACCTCTCTCCTCGCGCCTTGCTCTGCGCAAAATGCGGCTCCGTCGCGGCCGCGCCGAAACGGGAGCCGACCCTACGCACCTCCGATCAGGTCGACCACCGCATCCAGCAGGGCCTCGTCGTGGAAACTGGCCTTGGCCAGGTAGTAGTCGGCGCCGGCATCGAGCCCGCGGCGGCGGTCCTCCTCGCGGTCCTTGTAGGACACGACCATGACCGGCAGGGCTTGCAGGCGGGCGTCGCGGCGGATCAGCCCGACCAGTTCTATACCGTCCATGCGCGGCATGTCGATATCCGTGATGACCAGGTCGAAGCGCTCCGAACGCAGGGCGTTCCAGCCGTCCATGCCGTCCACCGCCACCGCCACGTCGTAGCCGCGGCCGGCCAGCAGCTTGCGCTCCAGTTCACGCACGGTGAGCGAGTCGTCCACCACCAGCACGCGCTTGCGCAGCGCCGCGCCCTGGCGGTTGCCGGCGTCGATGCGCTCCAGGCGGCCGCTGGCCAGCAGCTTGTCCACCGAGCGCAGCATGTCCTCGACGTCGAGGATCAGCACCGGCGTGCCGTCGTCCAGCACGGCGCCGGCGGACACGTCCTGGACTTTGCCCAGGCGTGCGTCCAGCGGCATCACCACCAGGGTGCGTTCGCCGATGAAGCGCTCCACCGCCACGCCGTACAGGTTGTCGCGCTCGCGGATCAGCACCAGCGGGATGTCGCCCTCCGGCGCACGGCCTTCCGGGCGCTGCAACAACTGGTGCGCGGCCACCAGGCCGACGTGCCGGCCCTCGTGCCAGAACTGCTGCCGGCCCTCGATCTGCACGATCTCCTCCGGCGCCAGGCTGCGCATGCGCTCGATGTGCGCCAGGGGGAAGGCGTAGGCCTCGCCGCCGATTTCCACCACCAGGCTGCGCACCACCGAGAGGGTCAGCGGCACCTCGATGTGGAAGTGGCTGCCCTGCCCTGCCACCTGCTCCATGCGGATGCCGCCGCGCAGCTGGCGCACCATGTGCTGCACGGCGTCCAGGCCGACGCCGCGGCCGGAGACCTCGGTGACCTGCTCGCGCAGGCTGAAGCCGGGCAGGAAGAGGAAGGCCAGCAGTTCCTCTTCGGACAGCCGCGTGACCGTCTCCTCGGTGGACAGGCCACGGCGCACGATGCCTTCGCGCAGGCGCTGCAGGTCGACGCCGGCGCCGTCATCGCGCAGGTCGAGCACCAGCATGCCGGCGTGGTGCCGCGCCAGCAGGCGGATCAGCCCCTGCTCCGGCTTGCCGGCCCGGCGCCGCGCGTCCGGCGTCTCGATGCCGTGGTCGACGGCGTTGCGCAGCAGGTGCGTCAGCGGCGCTTCGAGTTTTTCCAGGACCTCACGGTCGACCTGGGTGGACACCCCGTCCACCTCCAGGCGCACCGACTTGCCCAGCTCGCGGCCGAGGTCGCGGACCATGCGCGCCTGGCCGCCGAGCACGTCGGCGAAGGGCCGCATGCGGCAGGCCAGGGCGCTGTCGTAGAGGGTCTGGGCGCGCTGCGAGGTGGTCCAGGCGAATTCGTCCAGCTCGGCCATCTGTTCGCCCAGCAGTTGCTGGCACTCGCCGACCAGACGCCGGGCATCGGCGAGGAAGGCCTGGGCCTGCGGGTCGAGGCTGGCGCCGGCGGCGTCGCGGGCGCCGTCGAGCAGGCGGCTGACGGTGGCCTGCAGGCGCTTCAGGCGCTGCATCGAGGCCAGTTGCGGTTGCAGGCGCTGGGAGTCGACCAGGGCCTTGCTGGAAAGATCGAGCAACTGGTTCAGGCGCTCGGCGGTGACGCGCAGTACCCGGCCGGTGCCCTCCTCGCCCTTTTTCTCGACTGCGGCGGGCGCCGGCTCGGCGGTTTCGGCCGGTGGCTCTGGCGGCGCAGCCGGCGGCGCCTCGGCGGCGACAGGTGCGGCGGGCTGCGCAGGCTCCGCGCCCAGCAGTGTCTCCAGGCGCTGCACCAGGCCGGGCACTGCCGCGCGCGCCTGGGCAGCACGCTCGGCCTGGACGTCGGCGATGTGCAGCAGGATATCGGTGCCAGCCAGCAGCGCATCTATGTGCTCCGCGCCCAGCAGCAGGCGGCCGTCCTGGGCGGCCACCAGGCATTCCTCCATGACGTGGGCGACCTGCACGCCCTCGTCCAGGCCGACGATGCGCGCGGCGCCCTTGAGCGAATGCGCGGCGCGCATGCAGGCCTCCAACTGCGCGGCCTGGCGCGGCTCGCGCTCCAGCGCCAGCAGGCCCTGGCCGAGCGCCTGGGCCTGGGCCTCGGCCTCCAGGCGGAAGAGTTCCAGCAGCGAGGCGTCCTTCATCTGCTCGGGGGTCATGCCAGGCTCCGGGCGGCGGCGGCAAGCAGGGCCTGGTGGTCGAGCAGGCGCACGCTGCGCTCGCGCCACTTCAGCACGTCGTGGGTGAAACGGCTGCCGGCCGCCGTGGCGACGCGCGCCTGGCCCGGCGCCAGCGGGTGGATGCCGTCCACCTCGTCCACCGGCGCCAGGACCGGCCCGCTGTCGGTCGCCAGCACCAGCATGCGCGGCAGCCGGCGGCCCTCGTCCTCGCGCGCGGCAGAAGGCGGCAGGCCGAGCAGTTCGGCCAGCGACAGGCAGGCGACCAGCGCGCCGTGCACGTTGGCCACGCCCAGCACGACCGGCGAGCGCTGGTGCGGCAGCGAATGCACCGGGCAGTTCGGCGCCACCTCCGCCAGCGCCAGGGTGCGCAGGGCCAGCCATTCCTCGCCGAGGCGGAACAGCAGGTAGGCGTCGCCCGGCGGCGCCTCGTCCTCGACGCTGGCGGCCTGCTCGCCTTCGGCGCCCAGGGCGTAGCGGTCCAGCAGGCGCACGGCGGCGGCGGCGTAGACCGGGCAGTTGCGGCAGTGGATGTGTTCGGCCAGCCGCGGGCAGGACTTGTCGCCGCGGATGCCGATGCGGTTCCAGCAGTCGTCCACCGCCTGTTCGGCGGCCTCCGGGTGCAGGTGGTAGCGCTGCTCAGGCATCGCGCTTCACTCCTCGCGCGGCGCGCTCCTGCAGGCGCCGCGCGCCTTCCCGGTCGCCGCGGGCGGCCAGCAGGGCGGCCAGCTGCAGCAGGCTTTCCTGGTGGTCGGGCTGCAGGTACAGCGCCTTGCGGTAGTAGCCCTGGGCCTGTTCGTTGCGGCCCTCGGCATCGGCCAGCAGGCCGAGCCAGTAATAGGCCTGGGCCGCCGGGCCGTGCTGGGCCAGGTAGGCCTCGCAGGCGGCGCGGGCCTGGGCCGTCTGGCCCTGGTTGGCCAGCCGGGCGATTTCCGCCAGGCCCTGTTCGGCACCGCTCGGCGGCGCTACCGCCGGCCTGGCGGGTGGCGGCGGAGGCGCGCGGCGCGGTGCCGGGCGCGGCGCCATGGCGGGCGGTGGCGTGGTTTGCATGGTGGGGCGCGGCCTGGCCGCCGGCGCCTCGGGCTCCGCGGTCACGCGCAGGAAGGCGAAGGACTGCGGCACGCCCAGCGCGCGCAGCCCCGGGCGCGACGTCAGGCTGGCCTCGGCCGGGCCGATGAACAGCGCGCCGTCCTCGCGTACCAGGCGCAGCAGCACCTGCACGGCGCGTTCCTGGGTGTCGCGGTCGAAATAGATCAGCAGGTTGCGGCAGAACAGGAAGTCGTAGGGCGCCTCCTCGGCCAGCAGGCCGGGCGCCAGCAGGTTGCCGCGGCGCAGGCGCACGCGGCGGCGCACCCGTTCGTCGAGGCGGTAGTCGGGGCCCTCGGCGTGGAAGTAGCGGTCGCGGAAACCCAGTTCGCTGCCGCGGAACGAGTTGCGCCCGTACACGCCATGGGCCGCGCGCTCCAGCGAGGCCGGGCTGACGTCCAGGGCGTCGATCTGGAAGGCCGCTTCCGGCAGCCCCGCATCGAGCAGGGCCATGGCGATGGAGTACGGCTCCTCGCCGGTGGAACAGGGCAGGCTGAGCAGGCGCAGGGGCCGCGCGCCGGCCAGTTCCAGTTGCCGGCGCAGGGCCAGGCGGCCGAGGGTGGCGAAGGATTCGGGGTAGCGGAAGAACCAGGTCTCCGGGACTATCACCGCCTCGATCAGCGCCTGCTGTTCCTCGGCGGAGCCCTGCAGGCGCAGCCAATAGGCTTCCAGGTCGCCGCCGCTGCTGCGGTTGGCGCACTGGCGCACGGCACGGGCGATGACCGCCTCGCCCACCGACTCCGCGTCCAGGCCGATGCGCGCCTTGAGCAACTGGCTGAAACGCTCGTCGCTCATGGCCGCTCACCCTGGGCCAGGAGCAGTTCGCGCACGTGCTCGGGCAGCAGTTCGTCCACCTGCACGCGCTGCAGCAGGCCCTCGGCATCTTCCAGCACCGGCCCCAGGTAACGCGCCTCGCCAGGCTCCAGGCCGTAGTCGCGGAAAGCCGCCGGGTCGCGGCGCAGGGTCTGGCTGGCCTGTTCCAGGATCAGCCCCAGGCGCCGCTGCGGGCCGCTGCCGGCGAAGCGGTAGTCCACCAGCACCAGGCGCGTGCTGGTGTGCCGCGGCGCCGGGCGGCCGCAGGCGATCTGGCTGAGGTCGAGCACCGGCAGCAGTTCGCCGCGGTGGACGAACAGCCCGGCCACCCAGGCCGGCGCCTCGGGCACCTGCTTGAAGCGCCGCAGCGGCAGGACCTCGACGATCTCGTGCACGTCCAGCGCGTAGCGGTCGGCGCCCAGGCGGAACTGCAGGTACAGCCGCCCGCCGGCCTCAGACCTTGAAGCGCGAGACGCCATTGCGCAGTCCATTGGCCACCAGGTTCAGCTCGTCGATGGCGAAACCGGCCTGGCGCAGCGACTCCACGGTCTGCCCGGTGGCCTCGCCCAGTTGCACCAGGGCCTGGTTGATCTGCTCGGCGCCGGTGGCCTGCGCCTGCATGCCTTCGTTGACCATCTGCACCCGCGGCGCCAGGGCCTGCACCTGGTGGATGATCTGCGACAGCTGCTCGCCGACCTGGCCGACCTCGGCGATGCCGCGGCGCACTTCCTCGGAGAACTTGTCCATGCCCATCACCCCGGCGGACACCGCCGACTGGATCTCGCGGACCATCTGCTCGATGTCGTAGGTGGCCACCGCGGTCTGGTCGGCCAGGCGGCGCACCTCGGTGGCCACCACGGCGAAGCCGCGGCCGTACTCGCCGGCCTTCTCCGCCTCAATGGCGGCGTTGAGCGAGAGCAGGTTGGTCTGGTCGGCGACCTTGACGATGGTGGTGACCACCTGGTTGATGTTGCCGGCGCGCTCGTTGAGGATCGCAAGCTTCGCGTTGACCAGCTCGGCGGCACCCATCACCTGGTGCATGGTCTCTTCCATGCGGGCCAGGCCCAACTGGCCGGAGCCGGCCAGGGTGGAAGTCTGCTCGGCGGCGCTGGAGACCTCGGTCATGGTGCGCACCAGGTCCCGCGAGGTGGCGGCGATCTCCCGCGAGGTGGCGCCGATCTCGGTGGTGGTGGCGGCGGTCTCGGTGGCGGTGGCCTGCTGCTGCTTGGAAGTGGCGGCGATCTCGGTGACCGAGGTGGTGACCTGGATGGCCGAGCGCTGCGCCTGCGCCACCAGGGCCTTGAGCTCCTCGGCCATGCCGTTGAAGCCGCTCTCGATCACCCCGAACTCGTCGTTGCGCTCCAGCGCCAGGCGCGCGGTGAGGTCGCCGCCGCTCATGGTCTGGAGGGTCTTCACCACCTTCTCCACCGGGCCGGTGATGGCGCGCATCAGCAGCAGGCCGAGGACGCCGGCGGCGACGATGGCCAGCAGCAGCGAGACCAGCATGGCGGCCTCGGCCAGCTCCACCTGGTGGACGATGGCGATGACCGCCGCATCGGCGATCTGCCGGTTCAGCGCGATCAGCTCGTTGAGCGTCTGCCGGCCCTTCTCCCAGGCCGGCAGCAGGTCGTGCAGCAGCGACTGGCGGGCGGCCTGGTGGTCCTTGTCGTAGAGGTCGAGCAGTTGCTCCAGTTGCGCCTGGAAGTCCAGCGCCTGCTGCTTGTAGCGGGCCAGCAGCTCGCGGTCGGCCGACGCGTGCACGGTGGCCTCGTAGGTGGCGATGCGCTGCAGCAGGGTCTCGTGCAGTTCGCGGAAGCCCTGGCGGCCGGCGGCGTCCAGCGGCTTGCCGTCGCCCAGGCCGACCAGGGCCTGGGTGCGCAGCATAGTGTCGGTCCAGGTGCTACGCACCGTGGTCAGCGCATAGGTGCCCGGCATGGCGTCGGTACTGACGCTGCGCGAGTCGCGCTCGACGGCGAGCAGGGCGATGTAGGAAACCACCACCATCAGCGACATGATCGCGATCACGACCGCGAAGCTGGCCAGGATACGTCGGCGGAGCGTCCAATTCTTCACAGTATTCCCCTGGTGATGATCGGCTGTCTGACAGGTAAAACCTGCAGACGAAGGCAGATTGGCGTCAGCCTTCTTTTCAGTTCTAGCGGAAAATGCCGCATATATTATCCGCACCGGCGAATTTTCGGCGTCATTATTCCGAAGGACTACTACCCGGCCATCCCCTCCCCCATCAGGCCGCGCGCAGGGGAATGAAGGCGCAGTCGTCGCTCAGCAGGGCGGCGATCATCGCCCCGGTTTCCTCCAGTTGGCGGGCAAGGTCGTCGCTGGAGACATGCAACTGCCAGTCCGCCGCGGAGCTGGCCGGCGTCTGCGCGCGCACCGCGTCCAGCGCCGCCAGGAAGGCCTTGCGCTGCGGCAGGTAGGCGGTGAAGCCGTCGCCCTTGAGCGCCGAGACGCTGATGCCCAGGCGCTCGCAGATGGCCGCCTTGGCGGCGATCTCCTCGCGGTCGGCCTGGCGCGAGCGCTCGACCAGCGCCGCCAGTTCGGTGTCCACCAGGCGTCCGCCGACGATCAGCTCCGGGCCCTCGTCCCAGACCTGCGGCGGGCAGTCCTTGGCCTCCGCGCGCAGCGGGATGTGCGGGTTGATCTCCATGGGATAGATGCGGCACACCAGCGGCCGCCGCTCGTAGATGCCGCAGCGCATGTCGCTGCCCAGGTGGCGGCAGGCGCCCTGGTTGAAGGCGGCGAAGGTGATCGCCAGGTGCGCCTGGGTGCTGCCGCAGCGGACCGGCAGCGAGCGGCGCAGCACGTGCTCGCGCTGCCCCTCCGGCAGCCCGGCGCCGTCGTCCAGCACCGCTTCCAGCAGGACGATCAGGCTGCCGCCGTCGGCCACCCAGTCGCGGGATTCGTCGAGGGTCAGGGGTACGTGGTGGTCATGGCAGCACTTGCCGCAACCGTTGCAGGAAAAGCGCATGGGATTCGCTCCGTGGCCAGGGGATGACGGAAAACCGGCGTTTTCCGTGCCATGGCCGATGCGGAGCAGATTGTGTGCCAGGTGTTACATCCAGGTGCGGGCTTAGCCCGGGTAGGCGAACACCAGCGCCTTGAGCGCCGCATCCTCATCGACGTCGGCGAACTCCGGCGGGTTGTCCAGGCGCTCGACGAAGGCCAGTTCCGGCGCCTCGGCGGCCATGCCCTGGATGAGGAAGGCCGGGCTCACGGACGGATCGTTGACGCAGGCCAGCACCCGGCCGCCGGGCGCCAGCAGCTCGGGCAGGCGGCGCAGGATGCGCGGGTAGTCCTTGCCGAGGGCGAAGCTGCCCTTCTGGAACGACGGCGGGTCGATGATCACTAGGTCGTAGGGCCCGGACTTCTTCACCTTGCCCCAGGACTTGAACAGCTCGTGGCCGAGAAACTCCACCCGCGACAGGTCGTGGCCGTTCAGCCGGTGGTTGTCGCGCCCGCGGCTGAGCGCGGCGCGCGCCATGTCCAGATTGACCACGTGCTCGGCGCCGCCGGCGATGGCCGCCACCGAGAAGCCGCAGGTGTAGGCAAACAGGTTGAGCACCCGCTGCCCGGCGGCCCGGGCCTGCACCCACTGGCGGCCCAGGCGCATGTCGAGGAACAGGCCGTTGTTCTGCTTGCGCCCCAGGTCCAGCAGGTAGCGCAGGCCGTTCTCGCTGACCACGCGCTCCTCCGGCACCTCGCCGAACAGGGCCTGCATCGCGCTGTCCGGGCGGTAGCGGTGCTGCAGCAGCAAGGCCTCGGCGCCGCTGGCGCGCCATTGCGGCGACTCGCACAGGCCCAGCAGCAGGCGCTCCAGCGCCGCCAGTTCATCTTCGCCCGGCTCGCGGAACAGCGACACCAGCAGCACGCCCTGCAGCCAGTCCGCGGTCACATGCTCCAGCCCCGGCCAGCGCCGGCCGCGGCCGTGGAACAGGCGGCGAACCTCGGCGGGCGGCGCCTCCAAAGCGGCCAGCAGCTGTTGCAGGAGTACGTCGAGGGCTTGTGCGTTCATGGCGTCGGGGCTGGAAAAAGGGGCGGCCATTCTGGACAGGATCGGCGCAAAAGAGAACCGCCCGTAGCACCTCAGCGGGTGACCTGGAAGCGCTCGGTCAGGCGCTGCAGGCGCCCGCTCAGCTCCTGCAGGCGCGAGCCCTCGCGCTCCAGGGCCTGGGCATCGCTGTCGTTGTGCTCGGCCACGCCCTGCACGTCCTGTAGGTGGAGGATGACCTCCTCGCTGACGGAACTCTGCTCCTGGGTAGCCGTAGCGATGAGCTGGTTCATCTGGCTGATGCTGGCGATGCCCTCGGTCATGCGCAGGAGCAGTTCGCTGGTGCGCCGGCTGCGCGACACGCATTGCTCGACGTTCTCCCGGCTGCTCGACATGGCCTGGGCCGCGGCGCGGCTGCCACTTTGCAGGCGGCCGATCACTTCCTGGATCTCGCGGGTGGACAGCGCGGTCTTCTGCGCCAGGTTGCGCACCTCGTCGGCCACCACGGCGAAGCCGCGGCCCTGCTCGCCGGCCCGCGCGGCCTCGATGGCGGCGTTGAGCGCCAGCAGGTTGGTCTGTTCGGCGATGCCGCGGATGACTTCCACCACCCGGCCGATCTGCTGGGCCTGGGCGTCCAGGTCCTGGACCTGGCGGTCGCTGTCGTCGATCTGGCTGGCGAGGCGGCCGATCTCCTCCAGGCTCTCGCGCATCAGCTCGCTGCCGTCGCGCGCCTCCTGGTTGATGCGCAGGGCGGTCTGCGCGGCCTCGTCGGCATTGGCCGCCACGCCCTCGATGGTGCTGCCCATCTGGCGCATGGCACCGGACATGTGCGCGGTCTCGCCCAGTTGGCGCCGGGCGCCGTCGCGCAGCGTCTGGGTGGTGCTGGCCAGCTGCTGGGCCAGTTCGTTCAGCCCCAGGGCATCGCGCAGGACCACGGCGACCAGCTCGTCCAGCCGCGCGAGGAAGCGGTTGAGGCGCGAGTTCATGGCGCCGGACACCGGGCTGCGGTAGCTGAGGTCGACCACGTCGCTTTCGGTCAGGCGGCTCACCGAGGCCAGCAAGCCCATGGCGCCGCGGGCCTCGGCGTGGGACTGGATGGCCAGGTAGACCAGGATCGAGCTTTCCAGCACCACGTAGAAAGCGTGCAGGAAGATGATCGGCCATGTGCCCTGGGGCGCCACCCACAGCCCGCTGCCGCCCTGCTGCAGAGCGAAGAAGGCCAGGTGGTGGACGGCGATGGCGCTGGCGGCGACCACGATGGGCAGCCAGTCGCGGTAGAACACCAGGATCGCCAGCAGCACGAAGATGCCGAAGTGCATCTCGATGGTCCCGTCGCTCTGGTTGATCTGCAGGGCGGCGAAGGCCATGAAGGCGACGCCCATGCAGCAGCGCATCAGGCGCCGGCCGCCGATCAACGGGTTCAGGCCATGCATGGCCGCCAGCGTGCCACCACCGATCAGCAGGGCCTGCCCCCAGGTATCGTGCCAGGCGGCCAGGGCGAGCGAGTAGGCGAACATCAGCCAGAGCACGCCGAACATGATGCGGTCTGCCTTGCGGTAGTGGTTTTCCAGGGAAAAGGAGGTGTGGGACATGACGAACGGAGCACCAACGGGTGGAATGACCCCAGCTTATCGGCCGGCACCGCCATTAACCTTAGGCCGCTCGTCCAGAGGCGGCCGGGCGCGCGTCCGGCGCCGCGGGTAGAATGATCGTCTGAAAGATTCTTCCCAGGGGTTACCGGTGGCAGCACAACACGGCTTCGTCCTCACCCGGCACTGGCGCGACACGCCCGCCGGCACCGAGGTGGAGTTCTGGCTGGCCACCGACGCCGGCCCGCGCCGGGTGCGCCTGCCGCCGCAGACCTCGGTGGCCTTCCTCCCCGCCGCCCAGCGCGAGGCGGCGCAGCGCCTGCTGCAGGGCGAAACCGGCGTGGAGCTGCGCCCGCTGCAGCTGCGCGACTTCGAGCAGCGCCCGGTGCTGGGCCTGTACTGCCGCCAGCACCGCCAGCTGATGGACCTGGACAAGCGCCTGCGCGCGGCCGGCGTCGAGGTGCTGGAAGCCGACATCCGCCCGCCGGAGCGCTACCTGATGGAGCGCTTCATCACCGCCCCGGTGAGCTTCGACGGCGAGGCCGATGCCGAGGGCGTGCTGCGCGAGGCCGTGCTCAAGCCGGCGCCGGACTACCGGCCGCAGCTGAAGCTGGTGTCCCTGGACATCGAGACCGACATCCACGGCAACCTCTATTCCATCGCCCTGGAAGGCTGCGGCCAGCGCCAGGTGTACATGCTCGGCCCAGCCAACGGCGATGCCAGCTGGCTGGACTTCGACCTGGCCTACCGCGACAGCCGTGGCGAACTGCTGGAAAGCCTCAACCAGTGGCTGGCCGAGCACGACCCCGACGCCATCATCGGCTGGAACCTGGTGCAGTTCGACCTGCGCGTGCTGCGCGAGCACGCCCAGCGCCTGAAGATCCCCCTGCGCCTGGGCCGCGACGGAGACGAGATGCACTGGCGCCAGCATGGCAGCGGCAGCAACCACTACTTCGCCGCG
Organism: Pseudomonas sp. M1; assembly: GCF_022760135.1. Lineage (NCBI taxonomy): Bacteria > Pseudomonadati > Pseudomonadota > Gammaproteobacteria > Pseudomonadales > Pseudomonadaceae > Pseudomonas > Pseudomonas sp. M1. Next base: position 1,506,560 of record NZ_CP094343.1, on the reverse strand, counting down.
GCCGCCGGGCGGTTGATCATCGACGGCATCGAGGCGCTGCGCTCGGCCACCTGGAGCTTCCCCTCCTTCAGCCTGGAAAGCGTGGCGCAGACGCTGCTGGGCGAAGGCAAGGCGATCGACAACCCCTACGACCGCATGGCCGAGATCGACCGCAAGTTCGCCGAGGACAAGCCGGCGCTGGCCCACTACAACCTCAAGGACTGCGAGCTGGTCACGCGCATCTTCGCCAAGACCGAGCTGCTGCGCTTCCTGCTCGAACGCGCCAGCGTCACCGGCCTGCCCGCCGACCGCAGCGGCGGCTCGGTGGCGGCCTTCACCCACCTGTACCTGCCGGCCATGCACCGCCTCGGCTTCGTCGCCCCCAACCTCGGCGGCAAGCCGCCGGAGGCCAGCCCCGGCGGCTTCGTCATGGACTCGCGTCCGGGGCTGTACGAATCGGTGCTGGTGCTGGACTACAAGAGCCTGTACCCGTCGATCATCCGCAGCTTCCTGATTGACCCGGTGGGCCTGGTGGAAGGCCTGCGCCAGCCGGACGACCAACACTCGGTGGAAGGCTTCCGCGGCGCCCGTTTCTCGCGCAGCCGGCACTGCCTGCCGGCCATCGTCGAACGCGTGTGGCAGGGCCGCGAGGCGGCCAAGCGCGAGGGCAACAAGCCGCTGTCCCAGGCGCTGAAGATCATCATGAACGCCTTCTACGGCGTGCTCGGCTCCAGCGGCTGCCGCTTCTTCGACCCGCGCCTGGCGTCGTCCATCACCATGCGCGGGCACCAGATCATGCGCCGCACCCGCGAGCTGATCGAGGCGCAGGGCCACCAGGTGATCTACGGCGACACCGACTCCACCTTCGTCTGGCTCGGCGGCGCCCACGCCGAGGCGGACGCCGAGCGCATCGGCCGCGCCCTGGTGCAACGCATCAACCAATGGTGGAAGGAGCACCTGCGCGAAACCTACGACCTGGAAAGCGCCCTGGAGCTGCAGTACGAAACCCACTACCAGCGCTTCCTGATGCCCACGGTGCGCGGCGCCGAGGAAGGCAGCAAGAAGCGCTACGCCGGCCTGGTGCGGCGCGCCGACGGCAGCGAGGAAATGGTCTTCAAGGGCCTGGAAACGGTGCGCACCGACTGGTCGCCGCTGGCCCAGCGCTTCCAGCAGGAGCTGTACGAACGCATCTTCCGCCGCCAGCCCTACCAGGACTACGTGCGCGACTACGTGCGCCGCACCCTGGCCGGCGAACTGGACGACCTGCTGGTCTACCGCAAGCGCCTGCGCCGGCGCCTGGACGACTACGAACGCAACGTCCCGCCCCACGTGCGCGCAGCCCGTGCCGCCGACGACTACAACCAGAGCCAGGGCCGCCCGCGGCAGTATCAGCACGGCGGCTGGATCAGCTACCTGATCACCACCGCCGGCCCCGAACCCCTGGAAAACCGCCGCGCGGCCATCGACTACGAGCACTACCTGACGCGCCAGCTGCAACCGGTGGCCGACGCCATCCTGCCCTTCGTCGGCGACGACTTCGCACGACTGGTCGATCGGCAGATGGCGTTGTTCTGAACACACCCGCCCGCGAAGCCCCGGCCGGACGTAGGGCGCATAACGCCTACGGCGTTATCCGCCGAATCGCGGACAGAGTCCGCTCGGCTCAGAGAAGCACGGGCGTAGGAGCAACTGTCTTGCCGACTGTGCCGAGAGGCTCTTCGTAGGATGGGTTGAGCTTGCGAAACCCATGCGGCCGCGGTGATGGGTATCGCTGCGCTCAACACCATCCTACGGGGTGGTTTGCCGGCGGGCGTAGGAGCGGACTCCGTCCGCGATTGGATTTGCCGGCCGCGCGGTGGCTCGGCCGGGTGAGCGCGCCCTGCGCGCGATTCGCGGACGGAGTCCGCTCCTACAGGTTGACGCCGAACTTCCAGAGCATGCCGGACAGCCCCCTCTCCCTTCAGGGAGAGGGGCGGAGTCAACCTGAACACAGCTGCCGCCGGAAGGCACCGTTCGCGAGCAAGCTCGCTCCTACGAAGAGCCGGAAGCCGGCAGCGCCATGCTCAATCGGCATGGATGTCGTTGTGCCGCGTCTCACGCAGGAACAGCAGCGAGCACACCAGGCTCACGCCGGTGATCAGCACCGGATACCAGAGGCCGTAGAAGATGTTGCCGGTGTACACCACCAGGGCGAAGGAGATGGTCGGCAGCAGGCCGCCGAACCAGCCGTTGCCGATGTGGTACGGCAGCGACAGCGAGGTGTAGCGGATGCGCGTCGGGAACAGCTCGACCATCAGCGCCGCCAGCGGGCCGTAGCAGCAGGTGGCGATGAAGATCAGCGCCACGATGATGGCGATCACCATCGGCCGGTTCACCAGCGAGGCGTCGGCCTGGGTCGGGTAGCCGGCTTCCTTCACCGCGGCGCCCAGGGCGGCGGCGTCGAAGCCTTCGATGCGCTTCTCGCCCACGCTCACCACCAGCTCGCTGCCGGCCGGCGCGGCCTGGGTGCTGTAGGGCACGCCGCCTTTCACCAGCAGAGTCTTGGCCTTGTCGCAGGGGCTGTCGAATCTGGCCTTGCCCACCGGGTCGAACTGGAAGGTGCAGGTGGCCGGGTCGGCCATCACCACCACCGGCGCCTGGCGCGAGGCCTGGTCGATCTGCGGGTTGGCGTAGTGGGTCAGGGCCTTGAACAGCGGGAAGTAGAACACCGTCGCCAGCAGCAGGCCGACCACCAGCACCGGCTTGCGCCCGACCTTGTCGGACACCCAGCCAGCCAGCACGAACAGCGGCGCGCCTATCACCAGGGAGATGATCAGCAGCACGTTGGACAGCCCCGGGTCGACCTTGAGCACCTGGGTGAGGAAGAACATCACGTAGAACTGCGCGGCGTAGAAGGTCACCGCCTGGCCGGCGTTGATGCTGAACAGGGCGATCAGCACGATCTTCAGGTTGCTCCAGCGGGTGAAGGACTCCTTGAGCGGCGACTTGCTGATCTTGCCCTCGGCCTTCATCTTCAGGAACGCCGGCGACTCCTGCATGGACAGGCGGATCCAGGTGGAAATGCCCAGCAGCACGATGGAAATCAGGAACGGCAGGCGCCAGCCCCAGGTCTCGAAGGCTTCGCCTGTGGCCTGGCGGCAGCCCCAGATCACCAGCAGCGACAGCAGCAGGCCGGCGGTGGCGGTGCACTGGATCCAGCTGGTGTAGGCGCCGCGCTTGTTGGCCGGGGCGTGCTCGGCGACGTAGATGGCCGCGCCGCCGTATTCGCCGCCCAGGGCCAGGCCCTGCAGCAGGCGCAAGGCGATGAGGATGATGGGCGCGGCCACGCCGATGCTGGCGTAGGACGGCAGCAGGCCGACGCAGAAGGTCGACAGGCCCATCAGCAGGATGGTGGCGAGGAAGGTGTACTTGCGCCCGATCATGTCGCCCAGGCGGCCGAACACCAGGGCGCCGAAGGGCCGCACCAGGAAGCCGGCGGCGAAGGCCAGCAGGGCGAAGATGAAGGCGGTGGTGTCGTTGACGCCGGCGAAGAACTGCTTGCTGATGACCGCGGCCAGCGATCCGTAGAGGAAGAAGTCGTACCACTCGAACACGGTGCCGAGCGAGGAAGCGAAAATCACCTTGCGCTCTTCGCGGCTGCTGGAGCGCCCCCGCTCGAACGACTGGGGCTGTGCTAGATCGGTCATTACGGCTCTCCTGCCCCTCGTGGGGGCTCTTATTGTTGTTTCAGCCTCGACCGCCACGGCCCGGGGCCGCGCGACGCTGTCTGGTGTCGAACCTCGTGTCGTCCCGCCGGGGTGGCCGTCAGGACAGGGCCTTCTCCTCCCGGCCGCTGATAGGGATGACCTCCGCCTGCCGCGAGGGTTCGGCCAGGATCATCCGCGCCGCCTTCTCGGCGATCACCAGCACCGGCGAGCAGCTGTTGCCGGAAGTCAGGCTGGGCATGATCGAGGCGTCGGCGATGCGCAGGCCGGGGATGCCGTGCACGCGCAGCTGGCTGTCGACCACGGCATTCGGCCCGCTGCCCATGCGGCAGGTGCCGGCAGGGTGGAAGATGGTGGTGCCGATGTCCGCCGCGGCGCGGTGCAGGTCTTCCTCGCTGCGGAAGTCCGGGCCGGGCTTGTATTCCTCCGGGCGAAAGCGCGCCAGGGCAGGCGCGGCAGCGATGCGGCGGGTCAGGCGGATGGCGTCGGCGGCCACCTTGAGGTCTTCCGGGTGGCTCAGGTAGTTGGGCTGGATCAGCGGCTTGGCGCGCGGGTCGGTACTGCGGATGCGCACGCTGCCGCGGCTTTGCGGGCGCAGGTCGCACACCGAGGCGGTGAAGGCCGGGAAGGCGTGCAGCGGCTCGCCGAAGCGCTCCAGCGACAGCGGCTGCACGTGGTATTCGAGGTTGGCCGAGGCCTGGCCGGGGTCGGACCTGGCGAAGGCGCCCAGTTGGCTCGGCGCCATGGATAGCGGGCCGCTGCGCTTGAACAGGTACTCCAGGCCCATGCCGACCTTGCCCCAGGGCGTGGCGGCGATACGGTTCAGCGTGCGGGTGCCCTGGATGCGGTAGATCAGCCGCAGTTGCAGGTGGTCCTGCAGGTTCTCGCCGACGCCGGCCAACTCGTGGCGCACGCCGATGCCCAGTTGTTCCAGCAAGGGCCGCGGGCCGATGCCCGAGCGCTGCAGCAGGGTCGGCGAGCCGATGGCGCCGGCGCACAGGATCACCTCGCGGCGCGCCCGCAGTTCGCGGCGGGCGCCCTGCCAGTCCACCACAAGGCCTTTGGCTCGGCCGTCTTCGAGGATCAACTGCTGCGCCTCGACATTCGTCAGCACCAGCAGGTTCGGGCGCTGCTCGACCGGGCGCAGGAAGGCCTTGGAAGCATTCCAGCGCACGCCGCCGCGCTGGTTCACCTGGAAGTAGCCGCAGCCTTCGTTGTCGCCGCCGTTGAAGTCGTCCACCGAAGCGATGCCGGTCTGCGCCGCCGCCTCGCGGAAGGCATCGAGGATTTCCCAGGACAGCCGCTGCTGCTCCACCCGCCATTCGCCGCCGCCATGGTGGATGGCGCTGTCGCCGGCGAAGTGGTCCTCCATGCCGAGGAACAGCGGCAGCAGGTCGTTCCAGCCCCAGCCGGGGTTGCCCTCGGCGGCCCAGCCGTCGTAGTCGCGGGCCTGGCCGCGCATGTAGATCATGCCGTTGATCGACGAGCAGCCGCCGAGCACGCGGCCGCGGGGGTACTTGATGGCGCGGCCGTTGAGGCCGGGCACCGCTTCGGTGTCGAAGCACCAGTCGGTGCGCGGGTTGCCGATGCAGTAGAGGTAGCCGACGGGGATGTGGATCCAGGGGTAGTTGTCCGGGCCGCCGGCTTCGATCAGCAGCACGCGGTTGGCCGGGTCGGCGGACAGGCGGTTGGCCAGCAGGCACCCGGCGGGGCCGGCCCCCACGATCAGGTAGTCGAAAGCGTCCAGTGCCTGGGGCATGGGCTGACCTCCAGTTGTTCTTATAGTTAGTCGTTCTTATCGATGCGTCGCTTGAGGCTAGCCGCTCATTCGCGATAAAAAAACGAACATTTCGAGTCAGCTGCTGATCGTTTTCTAACAACGGAGCCCGCCATGTTCGACTGGAACGACCTGCGCTACTTCCTCGAACTGCACCGCAGCGGCCGCCTGCTGGCCACCGCGCGCAAGCTGAACACCACCCACGCCACCGTGGCCCGGCACATCGAGAACATCGAGCGCGACCTGGGCACCCAGCTGTTCGCCCAGCACACCGGCGGCTACCAGCTGACCCCGGCGGGCCTGGCGCTGCTCAAGCACGCCGAGGCCATGGAGAACACCGCCCTGCTCGCCCAGGAGGAAATGAGCCAGAGCATCAGCCCCCTGGGCCAGGTGCGCCTGGGTGTGACCGAGGGCCTGGGCACCATGTTCCTCGCCCCGCGCCTGGGCGAGCTGATGCGCCAGTACCCGGGCCTGGAGCTGGAACTGGTGTCGGTGCCGCGCTTCGTCAGCATCACCAACCGCGAGGCGGACATCGCCATCACCCTGGAAAGGCCCAACGCCGACCTGGTGATCAGCCGTCGCCTGACGCGCTACCGCCTGAGCCTGTTCGCCAGCCCCGCCTACCTGGAAAAGGCCCCGCCCCTGCGCGACCGCGACGACCTGTGCAAGCACCAGTGGATCGGCTACGTGGACGACCTGCTGTTCAGCCAGGAACTGATGTTCCACCACAGCTTCTGCCGCCACCCCCAGGTGGTGTTCCGCAGCACCAGCGTGGTGGCCCAGCAACAAGCCGCCCAGGCCGGCGTCGGCCTGGCCATCCTCCCGCAGTTCATGGGCCTGCACGACCCGCTGCTGGTGCCGGTGCTGCCGGAGGAGTTCATCGAGCGGGAGTACTGGATGTGTACGCGGCGGGAGTTGCACCGGTCGGTGCGGCTGAGGTTGGTTTGGGATTTTCTGGTGGGGTTGTGTGAGAGGGAGCAGGGGATCCTAATGGAAGGAAAACTGGAATCTATAGAGATTTAAGTAGCAATGAACAATAGAGAAACGACTAGGATTTTTCAATTCACCCTTTCCCTTCGCTCAATAAGCTCACGTCACTAAACCATCGCTCGGTTTTCAAAGGGTATTTTTCAATAACCTTACAGTATTTAAATTCATTTCCGCCAAGAAGATACCCTTCAATCATCTTCGACACCTCAACTGCCGAATACACTGCCGACCTCGCCATCTCGACGGTTGCAAGCGCCGACTCTTTATGCACCGTTGCATTACGTCTTCGCGCTAACAACAACGCTGACTTGTATGGTTCTACCGTTAGATCGAAAGGCGAACCTACCAATACTACGGGCCAGTTCTTAAACGCCGCCGTGAAACTTGCGCCCTTGTATTTTGGGTCTAACATCGATTTCTTCTCTTGAGCCTTACTCAAGATATCTTCCACACAACTGAAAAACATTATTTCAACCAAACTATGCGCAGCTAACAAAACCATTTGAGCAAGAGCCCCATGATGAACCTCAGCCTCATATTGGAAATTCGGCAACTCATTAATTAGCAGCCACCTAGCCCCTACATAAGTCTCCGACCAAGCATCAAGACTCAGCCACTTTGAGGAAATAGAGTTTTTTATTTGCTCTCTCATACCTAATAACCTAATAAAAAAAGATCATTTCAATCCGTAGAATCGATTGCCATTCAGTTGACCAACCAGTCCCTATTCACTATTTTCAAATCTCGGTGCTGAACACACCCTCACGGCGGAATACATGCCCGTCAGCATGGAGCGTATCTGAAAGGACGCAACATCCATGTCTATTTCCATTTCCACGACTTCTGTCCAGTCCCAGCTCATTCCCACCCACTTCTACCGCCACAAACGCCGCCTCCGCGCCCTGCTGATCGAAGGCCAGCCCTGGTTCGTCGTGCGCGACCTGAGCAAGTTGATGAATGCCTTTCTGCAGGATCGCCTGGCGCGCAATCTCGATCCGGATCAGTTACGCCACGCCATGCTGCGCAATGACAACGGCTTGGCCGAAGAGGTGGAATTGCTGAGCGAGTCCGCGGTGTATGCCGTGCTGATTCTTTTCCACCATCCGGAGAACCGTGGCATTCGCCAGTGGATCAGCAATTCGGTGGTGCCGAGCCTGCGAGATGCGGCTGCGCCGGCGCTGGGTGAGGTGCCGCAGCGGCGGTTGCTGCGTTGGGAGCAACAGCAGTTGAGCGTGCAGGATTGGCAGGGGCAGGTTTGGGTGCCGCTGCCGGAGTTGGCGCAGACGATGCGCTTGGGTTGAGGTGGCGCCCCGTGGCTTGGGCTGCGGGGTGCTTTTGTAGGAGCGAGCTTGCTCGCGAAGGGAGTTTCCCGGTCATGCCGGTGCCAGGCATGAGAGCGCCCTCTCCCTAACCCTCTCCCTGAAGGGAGAGGGGACCGTTGGGCAGAGTTGGATGTCATGGTGTTAGCCGGCCACGATGGTGGTTCCGGCTGAAACCATCCTTCCCCACTGGCACGAACAAGCTCCCTCTCCCTTCAGGGAGAGGGCTGGGGAGAGGGGAGGGACTCAACTGAAAACACCAGAGTCGCCGGCAAGTCCCCTTCGCGAGCAAGCTCGCTCCTACCAGCGCGGTATTGACGACTCAGGTCTCTGCACTCAGAGGTTTGTGTTCCGCTGTCACAGACGGATTCCAGTCCAACTCCCGGAGAAACTGCCTGACCTCACGCCGCGAGCGCAGGCGGATGATGCGCCGCCCCTGCCGTTGCGCATCCAGCAATTCCATCACCTTGGGGCGGCTGCCCTTAGGATAGTTCCAGATCCAACTCAGGAACGCCGGGTCGGGCAGTTGCTCGGGGCAGCCTTCGGCCATGTCCGGGCGGACTCGGCCGCGGTAGCGGAAGCCGCGCCACAGGCAGAGCAAGGGTGGCAGGTCGAGGAAGATCACGGTGTCGCAGGCGGCAAGGCGCTGCGCCAGGGTGCCGGAGTAGTTGCCGTCCATCACCCAGCGCTCGCCCTGGCAAAGCACCTGTACGCGGGCCTGCCAGTCCGGTTTTTCCGGCTCTTGCCAGCCGGGCTGCCAGTACAGGGCGTCCATGTGGATGACCGGTAGCGCCAGGCGCTGGCCAAGGGTGGCGGACAAGGTGCTCTTGCCGCTGCCACCGGAGCCGATGATCAGGATTCTTTGCACAGAACTCTCCCTGTTGGCCTGCTGTAGGGCGCGTATTGTGCTGCAACCCTGCCGTTGACGTTAAGTGAGTCCAGGCGAACTGCATCGCAGGCCGAACCGTGGCGCTCTTCGTAGGATGGGTGGAGCGAAGCGATACCCATCTCCATGCCCGGCCGGGCGCCAGCACTGCTGGCGGGATCGCGGACGGAGTCCTACAGGTCGCCGGGAAATACGGCATTCCTCTCCCCGTAGGAGCGGACCTTGTCCGCGATTGCCGGAGGTTTCGGCGCGGATCGCGGATAAGATCCGCTACGCTGCCCCACCCGCGTCATTCCCATGTAGGAGCGCGCCCTGCGCGCGAATCGCGGGCAGGGCCCGCTCCTACAGGATGCATGGGTTTGGTCGGGGGGTTTATTCGGCGCGGGCGTGTTCGACCTTGTCCGAGGCGGACCAGATGCGGTAGCGGACTTCGATGTCCTTGGGGGCGTAGATCACGATCGGCAGCTTGCTGTTGTAACGCAGCAGGAAGCCGTCGCCGACCACCGGTACGAAGTCCTTCCTGCTGGTGCCTTGCGGGCAGGCCATCAGGGTGCTGGCCGGGCCGCCGACCTTGTCCAGGCGGTAGTAGGGGTAGCCCCAGCCTTCCAGGGTCTTTTCTTCCAGGCTGCCGCCCAGGCGCTGGCGGTTGCAGTCGACGGTGAGGGTCTTGCCGGCCAGGACTTCGACCTTGAAGTTCTCTTCGTGGGCTTGCTGCGGCAAGTGGATGACCTGGCGCACGAAGCCGTCTTCGGCCTTGGGATAGGGCGCCACGTCTTCGAGTTTGGCGGCGTTGGCCAGGGTGGCGGTGGCGCTGAGCAGCAGCGCGGTGCAGAGGGTGAAACGGGTGAAGGGCATGACGCCTCCTTGCCGGTTGAGGGCGAACGCATCGCGCAGGATGCGTTCGTCCGGATTGATTGCATCCCTTCGACCATGCGCCTGTGCGAATGCGCGGCCCGGGGCCGCGCGAAGTTGTTTCAGGCTACTTCACCGCCGGTCTTGGCCTGCTGTTCCAGGTGCGCCTGCAGCTCCGGGTCGAGCTGCAGCTGGTAGGCCAGTTCGTCCAGGTAGTTGCGTTCGCTTTCCTGCTGGTCGTCCACCAGCATCACGCTGGCCAGGTACATTTCCGCGGCCTTGCCCGGGTCGCCTTGCGCGGCCTGGGCCACGTCGGCGGCTTCGAGGGGTTTCTGCACTTCGTTGTCGAGCCAGGCTTGCAGTTCCGGCTCGCCGGCGTGGCGGGAGATTTCCGCGTAGATCGCCTGCTTTTCCTTGTCGTCGATGCGGCCGTCGGCCTTGGCCGCGGCGATCAGGGCGATGAGGATGGCGTGGCTGTGGGCTTCGGCTTCGTCGCCGGAGAGCTGGTCGACGGTGGTCGGCGGCTGTTGCTGCGCGGCGGCCGCCTGTTGCTGCTGCCAGTTCTGGTAGGCCTGGAAGGCCATCATGCCCAGGGAGGCGAGCATGGCGTAGTTGACCCCGCCGCCGCTGGAGCGGCCCTGGCTGGCCGGGACGCCGCCGCCGAGCATGCTGCCCAGCACGCCACCGAGGCCACCCAGGCCTCCGGCCGCTGCGCCGCCGCCGGTGGCTCCGCCGAGCAGACCGCCAAGCAACCCGCCAAGGCCACCCAGGCCGCCTGCGCCGCCCTGTTGCGCCTGCGCGCCCTGGCCGGCCCGCAGCAGTTGTTCCAGCAGATCCGTGGTGTTCATGGCAGCGCCCTCGGCGTGGTTGCAGTCAGGCAACGATAGTCCCGGTGGCGGATTCCGCCAATGCCGTCCGGGACTATTCAGGGGCGCGCTGAGAATCAGGCCGGCAGTGCCTGCAGGGCCTTCTGCGCCTGGGCTTCCAGCTCGGCCTTGAGGCCCGGGTCGAGGCTCAGCTGGCGGGCCAGTTCGTCGAGGTAGGCGCGCTCCATGTAGTTCTCCTCGTCGACCATCAGCAGGCTGGCCAGGTACATCTCGGCGGCCATTTCCTCGCTCTGCGCGGCCCCCGCCACTTCCCGCGGGTCCAGCGGCTTGGCCAGTTCGCGGTCGAGCCAGCCCTGCAGTTCCAGGTCGCCGGTGAGCTTGGCGATCTCGCCGTCGATCAGTTGGCGCTCGCGGGCATCGATGTGGCCGTCGGCCTTGGCCGCCGCCACCAGGGCGCGGAGGATGGCGTGGCTGTGGGCCTCGGCTTCCACCGGCGGCAGGCGGTCGACGGTCTGCGGTTCGCCGCGCGGCGCGCTGGCCTGCTGGCGCTGCCAGTTGCCGTAGGCCTTGTAGGCGATCACCCCGAGGGCGGCCAGGCCGCCGTAGGTGACGACCTTGCCGCCCATCTTCCGCGCCTTCTTGCTGCCCAGCAGCAGGCCCAGCGCGCCGGCGGCCAGGGCGCCGCCACCGGCGCCGGAGAGCAGGCTGCCGAGGTCCAGGCCGCCCTTGCCCTGGGCCTGGCCGGGCTGGCCGCCGCCCTGGGCGAGGCCCTTGTTCTGCAGGAGGTCCTGGCCGGATTTGAGCAGTTGGTCGAGCAGGCCACGGGTGTTCATGGCGGTCTCCTGGGTCGGTAGAGGGAAACCTCGACTCTAGCGCCCGCTCCCGTATGTGCGCAGGCGCAGAGTGCTTCGGGATATTGCTGGGGAGTACGAATCGCGGGCAGGGCCCGATCCTACAGGCGCAGGAGAACATCGTCGTAGGACGGGTTGAGCGAAGTGATACCCGTTACCGCGGCCCGATGGGTTTCGCAGGCTCAACCCATCCTACGAAGAGCGAGCGGGTGGGCGGGTGCTTTCATTCGATTTAAAAGAATGCTCCTATAGATTTTCGATAAAGCACAAAAGCCATGGCCCGCCATCCATGATGACCCTGCGCCAGATCCGCCATTTCATCGCCGTCGCCGAGACCGGTTCGATCTCCGCCGCCGCCCAGGCGGTGTTCATTTCCCAGTCCACCCTGACCCTGGCCATCCAGCAGTTGGAGGAGGAAATCGGCGTGCGCCTGTTCGAGCGCCACGCCAAGGGCATGACGCTCACCCACCAGGGCCACCAGTTCCTGCGCCAGGCGCACCTGATCCTGGCCACGGTGGAGAACGCCAAGCGCAGCCTGCAGCAGAGCACCGACAAGGTCGCCGGCAGCCTGACCATCGGGGTGACCAGCCTGGTCGCCGGCTACTACCTGGCCGACCTCATCACCCGCTTCCAGCGCGCCTACCCCAACGTGCAGACGCGCGTGGTGGAGGACGAGCGGCCTTATATAGAGCACCTGCTGGTGAGCGGCGAGATCGACGTCGGCGTGCTGATTCTCTCCAACCTGGAGGACCGCCACGCCCTGCAGACCGAGGTGCTCACCCACTCGCCGCACCGCCTCTGGCTGCCAGCCCAGCACCCGCTGCTGGAGCGCGACAGCATCGGCCTGGCGGACGTCGCCGGGGAGCCGCTGATCCAGCTCAACGCCGACGAGATGGGCCTGCACACCCAGCGCATCTGGTCGCGCGCCGGGCTGGTGCCGCAGGTGACGCTGCGCACCGCCTCGGTGGAGGCCGTGCGGAGCCTGGTGGCCGCCGGCCTCGGCCTGTCGATCCAGCCGGACATGACCTACCGCCCCTGGTCGCTCGAAGGCGACATCATCGAGGCGCGCCCGCTGGTGGACCTGGGCGAGCCGCTGGACGTCGGCCTGGCCTGGCGCCGCGGCACGGCGCGGCCGGCGCTGGTGGACCCGTTCCTCACCGTGGCCCGCGAGCAACCCAACGCCAAGCGGCCGTCCATCTAGCAGCATTCGATTTAATCGAATGCCACTTTCAGTATTTAGAATTTGTCGACCTCAGGCCCGGAATCTAGTCTCTGGCTTCATACAGAAGGGCCGGGCAACCCAGCGGAGCAGCCCATGGCCCCCGAAAACAAGACCGAGAAGAAAAGAGCCGCGAAGATGAACGCCCTGGCGAGCACCCCGCCCCTGTACACCGAGCTGCTGATCGACGGTCAGCTGACGCCCGGCCAGGGCCTTGCCGAGGCGATCCTCAACCCCGCCAGCGGCGAAACCCTGGTCTCGGTCGCCGATGCCTCCCCCGAGCAGATCGAACAGGCCATCGACGCCGCCCAGCGCGCCTTCCCGGCCTGGTCGCGAACCACCCCGGCGCAACGCTCCGCTGCGCTGCTGGCCATCGCCGATGCCATCGACAAGCGCGCCGACGCCCTCGCCCGCCTGGAAGCCCTGAACTGCGGCAAGCCGCTGCACCTGGCGCGGCAGGACGACATCCCCGCCACCGCCGACGTGTTCCGCTTCTTCGCCGGCGCCGTGCGCTGCCAGCAGGGCCAGCTGGCCGGCGAGTACGTGCCCGGGCACACCAGCATGGTGCGCCGCGACCCGGTGGGCGTGGTGGCCTCCATCGCGCCCTGGAACTACCCGCTGATGATGGCCGCGTGGAAGATCGCCCCGGCCCTGGCCGCCGGCAACACCCTGGTGTTCAAGCCTTCCGAGCACACCCCGCTGTCGATCCTGGCGCTGGCCCCGGCGCTGGCGGACATCCTCCCGCCGGGCGTGCTCAACATCGTCTGCGGCGGCGGCGAGAACGTCGGCAGCCACCTGGTCGGCCACCCGCGGGTGCGCATGGTCTCGCTGACCGGCGATATCGTCACCGGGCAGAAGATTCTCCAGGCCGCCGCGCGCACCCTGAAGCGCACCCACCTGGAGTTGGGCGGCAAGGCGCCGGTCATCGTCTGCAACGACGCCGATATCGAGGCGGTCGTCCAGGGCGTGCGCACCCACGGCTACTACAACGCCGGGCAGGACTGCACCGCCGCCTGCCGCATCTACGCCCAGGCCGGCATCCACGACCGCCTGGTGGCCGAGCTGGGCGAGGCGGTGGCGAGCATCCGCTTCGCCCGCAAGCGCGATCAGGACAACGAGATCGGCCCGCTGATCAGCGCCCGCCAGCGCGACCGCGTGGCCAGCTTCGTCGAACGCGCCCTGGGCCAGCCACACATCGAGCGCGTGACCGGCGCCGCCGTGCATTCCGGCCCCGGCTTCTACTACCAGCCCACGCTGCTGGCCGGCTGCAAGCAGCAGGACGAGATCGTCCAGCGCGAGGTGTTCGGCCCGGTGGTCACGGTGACGCGCTTCGAGCAGCTGGAACAGGCGGTGGACTGGGCCAACGACTCCGAGTACGGCCTGGCCTCCTCGGTGTGGACGCAGAACCTGGACAAGGCCTTCCAGATCGCCAACCGCCTGCAGTACGGCTGCACCTGGATCAACACCCATTTCATGCTCGCCAGCGAGATGCCCCACGGCGGCCTCAAGCGCTCGGGCTACGGCAAGGACCTGTCCAGCGACTCGCTGCAGGACTACAGCGTGGTGCGCCACATCATGGCCCGCCACGGCGACCGCCTGGATTGAACGCCCCGGCGGGCCCGCCCGCCGGTACATAAGAAATGCCCCGGCGGTACGCCGCGCGAGGGCCGTTGCTCGATTGACACTGCCCCACCAATAGAGACAACAAACGAGGGAGACATCGCATGCGCAAGACAGCACTGTTCAGCGCCATCACCACCGCCCTGCTGGCCAGCGCCGGCGTACAGGCCGCCGACGCCATCAAGGCGGTCGGCGCCGGTGAAGGCCGCCTGGACATCATCGCCTGGCCGGGCTACATCGAACGCGGCCAATCCGACAAGGCCTACGACTGGGTCACCCAGTTCGAGAAGGACACCGGCTGCCAGGTCAACGTGAAGACCGCCGCCACCTCCGACGAAATGGTCAGCCTGATGGCCAAGGGCGGCTACGACCTGGTCACCGCCTCCGGCGACGCCTCGCTGCGGCTGATCTACGGCAAGCGCGTGCAGCCGATCAACCCCGAGCTGATCCCCAACTGGAAGAACGTCGACGCGCGCCTGAAGGACGCGCCCTGGTACACCGTCAGCGGCAAGACCTACGGCACCCCGTACCAGTGGGGCCCGAACGTGCTGATGTACAACACCAAGGTCTTCCCCAAGGCGCCGGACAGCTGGAGCGTGGTGTTCCAGGCGCAGGACCTGCCCGACGGCAAGCCGAACAAGGGCCGCGTGCAGGCCTACGACGGCCCCATCTACATCGCCGACGCCGCGCTGTACCTGAAGAGCACCCAGCCGGAACTGGGCATCCAGGACCCGTACCAGTTGACCGAGGCGCAGTACGGCGCCGTGCTCGACCTGCTGCGCAAGCAGCATTCGCTGATCCACCGCTACTGGCACGACGCGACCGTGCAGATGAGCGACTTCAAGAACGAGGGCGTGGCCGCCTCCAGCTCCTGGCCGTACCAGGCCAACGCGCTGAAGGCCGAGAAGCAGCCGATCGCCACCGTGTTCCCGAAGGAAGGCGTCACCGGCTGGGCCGACACCACCATGCTGCACGCCGAGGCCGCGCACCCGAACTGCGCCTACAAGTGGATGAACTGGTCGCTGGAGCCCAAGGTACAGGGCGACGTGGCAGCCTGGTTCGGTTCGGTGCCGGCTGCGCCGGAAGGCTGCAAGGCCAGCGAGTTGCTCGGCGCCGAAGGCTGTGCCACCAATGGCTTCGACCAGTTCGCCAGGATCGCCTTCTGGAAGACCCCGCAGGCCGAGGGCGGCAAGTTCGTGCCCTACAGCCGCTGGACCCAGGACTACATCGCGATCATGGGTGGCCGTTAAGCACGAGGCTTCGCTTCGCGCCTGACTGGCTCCCCTCTCCCTTCAGGGAGAGGGGCTGGGGGAGAGGGCAATGCCCCGTGCCGATGCCAAGGCAACCCTCTCCCCGTCCCTCTCCCTGAAGGGAGAGGGGGCGCCCAGCCAACCATCCGTTTCTGATTCACCCGATTTTTCCGGGCAGGGCCTTCGTACGCCGAATTCCTGCCCCTGGAGCGTGCCCCATGACCACCCCCGCTGTTCAATTCACCCAGGTCTCCCGCCAGTTCGGCGAGGTGAAAGCCGTCGACCGGGTGTCCATCGACATCAAGGACGGCGAGTTCTTCTCCATGCTCGGTCCCTCGGGCTCGGGCAAGACCACCTGCCTGCGCCTGATCGCCGGTTTCGAACAGCCCTCCTCCGGCTCCATCCGCATCCATGGCGAGGAGGCCGCCGGCCTGCCGCCGTACCAGCGCGACGTCAACACCGTGTTCCAGGACTACGCGCTGTTCCCGCACATGAACGTGCTGGAGAACGTCGCCTACGGCCTGAAGGTGAAAGGCGTGGGCAAGGCCGAGCGGCTGAAGCGCGCCGAGGAAGCCCTGGGCATGGTCGCCCTCGGCGGCTACGGCGGCCGCAAGCCGGTGCAACTGTCCGGCGGCCAGCGCCAGCGCGTGGCCCTGGCCCGCGCCCTGGTCAACCGCCCGCGGGTGCTGCTGCTGGACGAACCCCTGGGCGCGCTGGACCTGAAGCTGCGCGAGCAAATGCAGAGCGAGCTGAAGAAGCTGCAGCGCCAGCTGGGCATCACCTTCATCTTCGTCACCCACGACCAGAGCGAAGCGCTGTCGATGTCCGACCGCGTGGCGGTGTTCAACAAGGGCCGCATCGAGCAGGTCGATACCCCGCGCAACCTGTACATGCAGCCGGCCACGCCCTTCGTCGCCGAGTTCGTCGGCACCTCCAACGTGCTGCGCGGCGACCTGGCCCAGCAGCTCACCGGCAACGCCCAGCCGTTCTCCATCCGCCCCGAGCACATCCGCTTCGCCAGCGGCGAACGCGGCGCCGGCGACCTGGAGATCAGCGGCCTGCTGCACGACATTCAGTACCAGGGCGCCGCCACCCGCTACGAGATCCGCCTGGACAACGGCCAGAACCTCTGCCTGAGCCAGGCCAACAGCCAATGGGACGCCGCCGCCGTGGCCCACCAGCCGGGGCAGCGCGTGACCGCGCGCTGGGCGCGCGAAGCCATGGTGGCGCTGAACGAGGGCGCCTGAGATGGAACTGACGATGAACGCGCAGGCGCCCACGGCCGGCAACGGCCCGCTGCGCCGCCTGTCCAACCTGCTGTACCGCAAGCCTACGCTCTACCTCTCGCTGCTGCTGGTGCCGCCGCTGCTGTGGTTCGGCGCCATCTACCTGGGCTCGCTGCTGACCCTGATGTGGCAGGGCTTCTACACCTTCGACGACTTCACCATGACGGTGACGCCGGACCTGACCTGGGCCAACTTCGCCGCCCTGTTCACCCCGGCCAACTTCGACATCATCCAGCGCACCCTGGCGATGGCCATCGCGGTGTCCATCGCCAGCGGCGTGGTGGCCTTCCCCATCGCCTACTACATGGCGCGCTACACCAGCGGCAAGACCAAGGCCTTCTTCTACATCGCGGTGATGATGCCGATGTGGGCCAGCTACATCGTCAAGGCCTACGCCTGGACCCTGCTGCTGGCCAAGGGCGGCGTGGCCATGTGGTTCGTGCACCACCTCGGCCTGCAATGGCTGCTGGACCTGCTGATGGACGTGCCCGGCGTGGGCGGCAACACCCTGTCCACCTCGCACCTGGGGCGCTTCCTGGTGTTCGTGTACATCTGGCTGCCGTTCATGATCCTGCCGATCCAGGCTTCCCTGGAGCGCCTGCCACCGTCGCTGCTGCAAGCCAGCGCGGACCTGGGCGCGCACCCGCGGCAGACCTTCCTGCAAGTGATCCTGCCGCTGTCGATCCCGGGCATCGCCGCCGGCTCGATCTTCACTTTCAGTCTGACCCTCGGCGACTTCATCGTGCCGCAACTGGTGGGCCCGCCGGGCTACTTCATCGGCAGCATGGTCTACGCCCAGCAGGGCGCGATCGGCAACATGCCGATGGCCGCCGCCTTCACCCTGGTGCCCATCGTGCTGATCGCCGTGTACCTGTCCATCGTCAAACGCCTGGGGGCCTTCGATGCACTCTGACTCCTCATCTCAAGAGAAGGCTTCCTGGGGCCTGAAAGCCGCCGCCTGGGGCGGGCTGGTGTTCCTGCACTTCCCGATCCTGATCATCTTCATGTACGCCTTCAACACCGAGGACGCCGCGTTCAGCTTCCCGCCACAGGGCTTCACCCTGCACTGGTTCAGCGTCGCCTTCGGCCGCCAGGACGTGCTGGAGTCGATCACCCTGTCGCTGAAGATCGCCTGCATCGCCACCCTGATCGCCATGCTCCTGGGCACCCTGGCCGCGGCTGCGCTGTACCGCCGCAACTTCTTCGGCAAGGAGGGCATCTCGCTGATGCTGATCCTGCCGATCGCCCTGCCCGGCATCATCACCGGCATCGCGCTGCTCTCGGCGTTCAAGACGCTGGGGATAGAACCGGGCTTCCTGACCATCGTCATCGGCCACGCGACCTTCTGCGTGGTGATCGTCTACAACAACGTGATCGCCCGTTTCCGCCGCACCTCCCACAGCCTGATCGAGGCCTCGATGGACCTGGGCGCCGACGGCTGGCAGACCTTCCGCTACGTGATCCTGCCGAACCTCGGCTCGGCCCTGCTGGCCGGCGGCATGCTGGCCTTCGCGCTGTCCTTCGACGAGATCATCGTCACCACCTTCACCGCCGGCCACGAGCGCACCCTGCCGATCTGGCTGCTCAACCAGCTGACGCGCCCGCGCGACGTGCCGGTGACCAACGTGGTGGCCATGCTGGTGATGCTGGTGACCATGCTGCCGATCCTCGGCGCCTACTACCTGACCAAGGGTGGCGAGGGCGTGGCGGGGAGTGGCAAGTGACTACGGTGCCGTGCGGCCCTCTCCCTAACCCTCTCCCTGAAGGGAGAGGGGACTTGATCGGAGCAGGAGGAAACCAAGGCCTCAGCCGGCACGTACGGCTCCCTCTCCCTTCGGAGCGGGGCGCGCAGCCAGGGCGGGGGGAGAGGGAAAAGCCCCCGCTCCGACATAACAGACCCCCTCAGGACTGCCGAAACCGGCGGCCCCATAAAAGAAACCCCAACGAATACCTGCAAGCCCTGACCAAGAGGACTTAAAGAATGCAAACCAAACTGCTGATCAACGGCCAACTGGTCGCTGGCGAAGGCGAGAAGCTCGCCGTGCTCAATCCCTCCCTGGGCACCACCCTGGTGGAGATCGCCGAGGCCACCCCGGCCCAGGTCGACGCCGCCGTGCAGGCCGCCGACGCCGCCTTCGACAACTGGTCGCAGACCGCGCCGAAGGACCGCTCGCTGCTGCTGCTGAAACTGGCCGACGCCATCGACGCCCACGCCGAGGAACTGGCGCGCCTGGAATCCAACAACTGCGGCAAGCCCTACAGCGCCGCGCTGAACGACGAACTGCCGGCCATCGCCGACGTGTTCCGCTTCTTCGCCGGTGCCAGCCGCTGCCTGCAGGGTTCCGCCGCCGGCGAATACCTGCCCGGGCACACCTCGATGATCCGCCGCGACCCGATCGGCGTGGTGGCCTCCATTGCGCCCTGGAACTACCCGCTGATGATGGTCGCGTGGAAACTCGGCCCGGCCCTGGCCGCTGGCAACACCGTGGTGCTCAAGCCCTCCGAGCAGACGCCGCTGACCGCCCTGCGCCTGGCCGAGCTGATGGCCGACATCTTCCCCGCCGGCGTGGTCAACCTGGTCTTCGGCCGCGGCCCCAGCGTCGGCGAGCCGCTGACCACCCACCCGAAGGTGCGCATGGTCTCGCTGACCGGCTCGGTCGCCACCGGCAGCCGCATCATCGCCGGCACCGCCGACACCGTGAAGCGCATGCACATGGAGCTGGGCGGCAAGGCCCCGGTGATCATCTTCGACGACGCCGACATCGACGCCGCCGTGGAAGGCATCCGCACCTTCGGCTTCTACAACGCCGGCCAGGACTGCACCGCCGCCTGCCGCATCTACGCGCAGAAGGGTATCTACGCCAAATTCGTGGAGAAACTGGGCGAAGCCGTCGCCAGCATCCGCTACGGCGAGCAGGACGACCCGGACACCGAACTCGGCCCGGTCATCACCGAGCAGCACCTGGAGCGCGTCATCGGCTTCGTCGAACGTGCCCGCCAGCTGCCGCACATCGAGGTGGTCACCGGCGGCAAGCGCGCCGACCGCCCCGGCTTCTTCTTCGAACCGACCGTGCTGGCCGGCGCCCGCCAGGACGACGAAGTGGTGCGCCGCGAGATCTTCGGCCCGGTGGTCTCGGTCACCGAGTTCGACGACGAAGCGCAGGCGCTGGCCTGGGCCAACGACTCCGACTACGGCCTGGCCAGCTCGGTGTGGACCAGCGACATCGGCCGCGCCCACCGCCTGGCGGCCCGCCTGCAGTACGGCTGCACCTGGGTCAACACTCACTTCATGCTGACCACCGAGATGCCCCATGGCGGCATGAAGCTTTCCGGCTACGGCAAGGACATGTCCATGTACGGGCTGGAGGACTACACCGCCGTTCGTCATGTGATGTTCAAGCACTGAGGTTGTTTTCCGGGTTCCCGCACACGCGGGAGCCCGGCGACCTCGCGGCACCCAGGGCCACCCGGCCCACAACCCGCGGGCGCGCCCGCAACGGAGGCAAGCATGCGTCACCTCGTCAGAGCGTTCTACCTGCTGTCGCTGTTCACCCTCGCCGGCCTGGCCCAGGCCGCCAGCTCTTCATCCCAGGAAACACCGAAACAGATAGTCGACGCCTACATGGCCGCGTGGAACGCCCACGACGCCGAGAAGGCCGCCGGCTACCTGGCCAAGGACGCGGAGTACTTCGACGTCACCGTCGGCACCCCGCAGAAGGGCCGCGAGGCCGCGCGCGACAACGTGATCAAGGCCTTCGTCGGCGCCGTGCCGGACCTGAAGTGGAAGATGAACGGCAAGCCCATCGTCGACAAGGACGGCATCGCCTTCCAGTGGACCTTCAGCGGCACCAACACCGGCGCCTGGGACGCGCAGACGCCGGCGACCAACAAGCCGCTGTCGTTCGACGGTGTCAGTTATGTGAAGGTCAAGGACGGAAAGATCGTTTACCAGGGGGATTACTACGACGCCCTTGGGTTGCATAAGCAGTTGGGGTGGTGAGGTTGGCCTGGGGCTGGAAGGTTTGCGCTAGCCCCACCAACCCTCTCCCCCCGCCCTCTCCCTGAAGGGAGAGGGAGCCTTACGGTGTGAAGCGCAACATCGATGCTCGCCGGCAAACACCACCCGTTTCCGCCAGCACGGACAGCCCCCTCTCCCTTCAGGGAGAGGGCTGGGGAGAGGGAGCGGAGTCAATCCATCACGCCAACATCGCAGGAATACACGGTTCGCGAGCAAGCTCGCTCCTACGAAAATACGAAAAGCCTCCCGCCATCAAACCTCGATAATCACCTTCAACGCCTTGTTCTGCGCCGCCTTGCCGAAGGTCTCGTAGGCCTGGAGGATGTCGTCCAGGGCGAAGCGGTGGGTGATCAGCTGTTCGGGCTGCAGCTTGCCGGCCTGCACGCTCTTGAGCAGCATCGGCGTGGTCACCGCGTCCACCAGGCGGGTGCGCAGGGTGATGTTGTGCGACCACAGGCGCTCCAGGTGCAACTCCACCGGCACCCCGTGCACGCCCAGCACGGCAATGTCGCCGCCAGGTGCGATCAGCTCCTCGCACAGGCTGAAGGTGCTCGGCACGCCCACCGCTTCCACCGCGCTGTCCACGCCCAGGCCGTCGGTCAGCGCCTTCACCTTCTCCAGCAACTGCGGGTCGCCGGCATTGAAGCAGTCGGTGGCGCCGAAGCCCTTCGCCACTTCCAGGCGGTTGTCGTCCAGGTCGATCATGATGATCCGCGCCGGCGAGTAGAACTGCGCGGTGAGCAGCGCGGCCAGGCCCACCGGGCCGGCGCCGACGATGGCGAGGTTGCCGCCGGGCTGCACGCGGCCGTTGAGCACGCCGCACTCGAAGCCCGTGGGGAGGATGTCGCTGAGCATCACCATGGCCTCCTCGTCCGCCTCGGCGGGCAGGTGGTACAGGCTGGTGTCGGCATGGGGGATGCGCACCTTCTCGGCCTGGGTGCCGTCGATCAGGTGGCCGAGGATCCAGCCGCCGGTGCGGCAGTGCGAGGTCATGCCCTTGCGGCAGAAGTCGCACTTGCCGCAGGCGCTGATGCAGGAGATCAGCACGCGGTCGCCGGGCTTGAACTGGCTGACCGCCGCGCCGACCTGCTCGACCACCCCGACGCCCTCGTGGCCGAGGATGCGCCCGGGTCGGCAGGCTGGCACGTCGCCCTTGATGATGTGCAGGTCGGTGCCGCAGAGGGTGGTGCGGAGCAGGCGCACCACGGCGTCGCCGGGCGCCTGCAGTTCGGGGTCGGGGCGCTCTTCCAGGGCGATGTCGCCGACACCGCGGTAGACCAGGGCTTTCATGGCCGGGCTCCTTTCGGGGAATGGTCAGGACAGGCTAGTCCCGCCCCGGCGGCCAGGGCCTGATCCCGATCAAAGGCTCATTCGGCGCTGGGCAGCTCGGTGATGTGGATTTCCGTCAGCAGCGGCTCGGGCTTGAGCTGGCTGCGCTTGAGCAGCGGGCAGAAGCGCGCCAGGCTGCCGATCAGCTCCCACTGGGTTTCCAGGTCGCCGGCCAGGTGGGCGATGTCGTTCAGGGCGCGCTGGCCGACCTGCTGCAGGTGCGGGTCGGCGCTGCGGCCCAGCTCCAGGGAAAGCTGGCCGATCAGGGTGCTGAGGGCGGACATGTTGCGCGTCGCCAGGGCCAGGATGTTCGCCAGCAGGGCGATCTCCGATTCCGGCACGGCGGCGGGTGGGGTGCGTGCGTCCATGCGTGTACCAGTGGGAAGTGCGTCGTCCTGACGCGTTGCGGCGGAGCATAGCAGCAAAATGCCTGCATACGATCCATTTCACATTTTGTTGTACGAAAGTGCTGGCGCGCCGCCCGATGGACGGCGCGCCATGGCCTCAGGCTTCGCCCAGGGGCTTGCGCATCGGCGTGCCACGCTGGGCCGCGCGCAGGTACTGCGCCGGCCAGGGCACCTGCTGGCCGCCCAGCTCGTCGGCGGCGTTGAGCGGCCAGTAGGGCTCGCGCAGCAGCTCGCGGGCCAGCAGGATCAGGTCGGCCTGGCCGGTGCGCAGGATGTGCTCGGCCTGCACCGGCTCGGTGATCATGCCGACGGTGCTGCTGGCGATCTCGGCCTCCTTGCGCACGCGCTCGGCGAACTGCGTCTGGTAGCCCGGGCCCACCGGAATCTCGGCGTTCACCGCGGTGCCGCCGGAGGACACGTCGATCAGGTCGACACCCAGGTCCTTCAGGCGCCGGGCCAGCGCCACCGTCTCGTCGGGGTTCCAGCCGTCCTCCACCCAGTCGGTGGCCGACAGGCGCACCAGCAGCGGCAGTTCTTCAGGCCAGACCTCGCGCACCGCCTGGGTCACTTCCAGCAGGTAGCGGATACGGTTCTCGAAGCAGCCGCCGTACTGGTCGCGGCGCTGGTTGGACAGCGGCGAGAGGAACTGATGCAGCAGGTAGCCGTGGGCCGCGTGCACCTCCACCACCTTGAAGCCCGCCGCCAGGGCGCGCTCGGCGGAGCGGACGAAGGCCTGGGTGACTTCGGCCATCTGCGCCTCGGTCAGCGCCGTGGGCGTGGTGTGCTTGGGGTCGAAGGCGATGGCCGACGGCGCCAGCGGCACCCAGCCGCCCTCGGCCACCGGCATGCTCCCCGGCTTGCCCAGCCAGGGCGCATAGGTGCTGGCCTTGCGCCCGGCGTGGGCCAGCTGGATGCCGGCCACAGCGCCCTGAGATTCGATGAAACGGGTGATGCGCCGCAGGGGCTCGACCTGCTCGTCCTTCCACAGGCCCAGGTCGCGGTCGGTGATGCGCCCTTCCGGAACCACCGCGGTGGCCTCCACCAGGACCAGGCCGGCGCCACCCACGGCGCGGCTGCCCAGGTGCACCAGGTGCCAGTCGTTGGCCAGGCCGTCCTCGGCCGAGTACTGGCACATGGGGGAAACGCCGATGCGGTTGGGCAAGGTCAGTTGGCGCAGGGTCAGGGGCTCGAACAGCTGGCTCATGGCTACACTCCCTCAGGTTCTTTCAACGAATGATCGACACTTCAACTGTAGACCGGGTTGGCCGGCCGACACGTCAATCGTTCGTCCACGACCCCCTCGGCCCTAGGCCAACAGCTCTGTCTCCAGGCCGTAGCGGCGCTGCGCATCGCGGCGCAGCACGCCGCTGGCATGCAGCCGGCGCAAGGTCTGGCGCACGCAGTTGGGCGAGATGGGCGCGGCTTCGTCCAGCAGGCGCTGGTGCAGCGCCGAAACGCTGTAGAAGCCGCCGGAGCAGAGCACATCCAGTACCTTCAGGCGCGGCAGGCTGCAACGCAGGCCGGCGCGTTCGAGCAGCTTGCGCGCCGGGCGCAGTTCGCGGCGCTGCGCCAGCGGCAGGACCTCGGGCCGGCCGTCGGCGGCCGCGTCGGGGAAGCGAGGGTGGAGGGTCACGAAAGAGTCCTTTTCCGGGCCGCCATTGCGGCTTTCTCTAATGAAGACGAACGAGCGGGGCAAAACCGGCAACCGGAGCGATGAAATAATTTATTGCAAACCCACTGGCCGATTTCTCCGTCTCATCCGTCCTTATCCATAGAATCCCCGGCCAATGGCGGGGCCCCGGCGGCATCGCCGCCTCCTCACTGCGTGAAGCCTGAAGCTCCCATGTCCAAGAAATCCCGTGCCAGGAACTGGTTCCTGATCCACAGCTGGCTGGCCTTGCCCATCTGGTTCTTCGTCTTCCTGGTGTGCATCACCGGCACCCTGGCCACCGTCAGCCAGGAGATCGTCTGGCTGGCCAACCCGGCCATCCGCGCCAACGCGCCGCCCGGCGACGCTCAGCGTCTGGGCTACGACGCCCTGCTGGCCGCGGTCCAGCGCCAGCAGCCGCAGGCCCATGTGCAAGGCCTGCACGTGCCGAGCGAAAGGCACTTCGCCATAGAAGCCCAGGTCAGCTACCCGGACGCGCGCAACGCCACCCTCTACGTCAACCCGTACAGCGGCGCCATCCAGGGCGAGGCGCCGCTGTTCGACTTCCGCAACTTCACCCGCGCCCTGCACGGCTGGTGGCTGGTGCCCTTCAGCCACGGCTACAGCTGGGGCTGGTACCTGGTGACGCTGCTGGGCCTGCCGATGCTGGCCTCGCTGGTCACCGGGCTGGTGGTCTACAAGCGCTTCTGGCGCGGCTTCCTCGCCCCGCGCCTGCGCCTGAACCAGGGCGCGCGCATCTTCTGGGGCGACTTCCACCGCCTGACCGGCATCTGGTCGATCTGGTTCATCGCGGTGATCGCCGTCAGCGGCACCTGGTTCCTGGTCCAGGCGGTGCTCTACGACAACGCCATTTCCATCTCCAGCGAGGGCGTGCCGGCCATCATCCAGCCCGAGCAGGTGCCGCCGGGCGTCGACGGCGGGCCGCCGCCGCGCATCGGCCTGGACCAGGCGGTGGCCGTCGCGCAGCGCGAGATTCCCGGCTTCGAGCCGCGCTACCTGACGCTGCCGGGCGACGCCTTCGCGCCCATCGGCCTGCTCGGCCACGGCTGGTTCCCGCTGCTGTTCGAGCGCGCCAAGGTCAACCCCTACGACGGCAGCCTGGCCGCCACCCGGCGCCTGGGCGACCGCAGCGGCCTGGAGTTCTTCAGCGAATCCATGCGCCCGCTGCACGTGGGCGACTTCGGCGGGCTCTGGGTGAAACTGATCTGGTTCGCCTTCGGCCTGCTGCTCAGCCTGATGGTGCTCAGCGGCCTGCAGATCTGGAGCAAGCGCACCCTGCTGGCCACCGCCAAGCAACTGAAGAAGCAACGCGCCCCGCAGCGCACCGCGGCCCTCACGGAGTGAACGCCATGCCCGCCCGTCAACCTTCGCGCTTGCGCCGCCAGTGGCTGCGCTGGCGCTTCCACCTCAGCGCCCTGCTGGTGCTGATCCCCCTCGGCTACCTGCCGGCGTTCCTCCACGACGCCCGCGTCGACCGCGGCCTCACCGGCCTGGGCGAACGCGAGGTCGGCGAACTGCAGGTCGGCCCCTGGCACGCGCGCCTGGCCGAATGGGAAGTCGGCGACCCCGAGGACGAAGGCCGCGCCGGCCACCTCAAGGCCTTCACCCTGGCCTGGTGCCAGGGCTGCGAGCAGCGCATCCGCGCGGCCTACCTGCGCATCGGCCGGCCCTACAGCCTGAGCGCCCCCGGCGCGCTGCTCAGCGGCAGCCCGTACCAGCAGTTCACCGAGGTGGCGGTACCGCCACGCGCCCGCGCCGACGACCAGCTGTGGCTGACCGTCGAAGCCTGGGACGGCAGCGTGCACCAGGCCAGCCTGCCCCTCGCCGAGGCCTCCCCGTCGCTGGTGGCCTGGCTCGACCGCCAAGGAGCGTCCCGATGAAAGCCCTGCTTCCCCTCCTCCTGCTGGGCCTCGCCCCGCAGGCAATGGCCCACGCGCCCTTCCTCGAATGCAAGGCCCTGGACGCCGAGCGCATCCGCTGCCTGGGCGGCTTCAGCGACGGCAGCCAGGCGCAGGGCGTGAAGCTGCGGGTCCTCGGCCATGACGGCCAGACGCTGCTGGAAGAACGCCTGGGCGCCGACTCCAGCCTGACCTTCCAGCGCCCGGCAGTGCCCTACTTCGTGCTCTTCGACGTCGGCCCCGGCTACCGCGCCGAGGTCGACTCCCGCGACATCACCGGCCCCTGAGGCGGCCGGCTCAACCGCGGCGCAGCGCCCCGGGGGTGAGACCCAGGTAGCGGCGCATCGCCGTGGTCAGGGCGCTCTGGCTGGAGAAACCGCACTCTTCCGCCACCCGCACCAGCGCCAGGTCGGTCTCGCGCAGCAGGCGCGCGGCGGCGTCCAGGCGCTGCTTGAGCAGGTACTGGTGCGGCGTCAGGCCGACGCTGTCCTTGAACTGGGCGTGGAAGTGGCTGGGGCTCAGGCAGGCCACCTGGGCCAGTTCGGCCACCGTGATGCGCCGCGCCAGGTGGCTGCGGATGTGCCCGTCCAGGCGCTGCATGTCCAGCGGGCCGGTGGGCGGCCGGGGCGTCTCGCCGAACAGGCGCAGGTGCAGGGCGCGCAGCAGCACGCCGCCCAGCGCCCTGGCCAGCAGCGGGTCGCTGCCGTAGCGCGCCAGTTCCGCGCCGGCGTAGCTGAGCAGGTTCTGGAAGTCGGCATCCAGCGTCGGGTAGCGCGGCGCCTCGAACAGCCGCGCCAGCAGCTCGCGGTCCTCGTCCGCCACGCCTGGCGCCTGCAGGTCGAGGATCAGCATGCGGTTGTCGCCCGTGCCGGCGAAGGCGTGCCGGGCATCGCCCGGCACCAGGCAGGCGCGCATGCGGCAGACCTCGCCGCCGCGCCCGTCGACCTCGAACTCGGCGCGGCCGGCCAGGGCCATCACCAGTTGGTGATGTTCGTGGTCGTGGGCGTGGGACTGCTCGGGCAGGCGAGCGAGGCGTGCGTGCAACATCGGCAGGAGGCGTGCGTGGCTTTCCCGCACTCTAGCGAAGTTGCGCGGCCCTGCCCAGCCGCGCCGGTCAGCCGGCGTGGCGCCCGGCGTAGTCGCGGGCGAACTGCGCGGCGATGCGTCCGGAGCGCGAACCGCGGTGGGTCGCCCAGCGGATCGCCTCGGCGCGGCTGGCCTCGATGGCCTCCTCGCCCAGGCCGTGGGACTGCAGCCAGCGCGCCACCGCCTCCAGGTATTCGTCCTGGCTGAAGGCATAGAAGGAAATCCACAGGCCGAAACGTTCGGACAGCGAGACCTTCTCTTCCACCGCCTCGCCCGGGTGCAGCTCGCCGTTCTCGCCGCGGGAGAAGGCCAGGTTGTCGGCGGCGCGCTCGGCCAGCAGGTGGCGGCGGTTGGAGGTGGCGTAGATCAGCACGTTGCCGGCCTGCCCCGCCACCGAGCCGTCGAGCACCGTCTTCAGGCCCTTGTAGCCGGTCTCGCCGTCCTCGAAGGAGAGGTCGTCGCAGAACAGGATGAAGCGCTCCGGGCGCTGGCGGACCAGCTCGATGATCTGCGGCAGGTCGCCCAGGTGCTCCTTGTCCACCTCGATCAGGCGCAGGCCCTCGGCGTGGAAGGCGTGCAGGCAGGCCTTCACCAGCGAACTCTTGCCGGTGCCGCGGGCGCCGGTGAGCAGCGCGTTGTTGGCCGGGCGGCCCTGCACGAACTGGCGGGTGTTGCGCTCGATCAGCGCCTTCTGCCGCTCGACGTTGCGCAGGTCGTCGAAGGCGATCAGCGCCGGCTCGCGCACCGGCGTCAGTTGCGCCTGGGCCACCCCGGCGTGGGGGCGGTATTCCCAGAGGTAGGCGATCACTTCCGGCTGCAGCGCCTGGGCCGGCTGCGGCGGCAGGTTGCGCTGCAGCAGGTCGGCGATGCGGGTGAGCTGTTCGGTGAGCGGTTGCAGGGCAGTGGCGAAATCGGACATGGGAAAAACCGGGCGCGAGGGGATTGGCGAGCATGCTAGTAACGGGCGAGACTGGCCGTCTAACGCAAAATGGGCGATGAAATGCGAGAAGCGGACATTCCTTCCATTCACGGCGACCAGCACGCCACCGGCCCGGTGACCGCCGTCGCCCTGGACTACGCCGACGGCCACCAGGTGCCCAGCCACAGCCACCAGCGCGCGCAACTGCTCTATGCGGTGCGCGGGGTGCTGGTGGTGGGCACTGCCGGCGGCCTCTGGGTGGTGCCGGACAACCGTGGCCTGTGGGTTCCCGCCGGCGTCGAGCACTGGACGCGGATGGTCGGCGAGGTGCGCGTGCGTACCCTCTACATCGAGCCGGACAGCGCGCCGCACCTGCCCACCGCGTGCACGGTGCTGGCCATCTCGCCGCTGCTGCGCGAGCTGATCCTGGCCGCCGTCGGCATCGCCGGCGAGGTTCCGGCGGACAGCCGCGACGGCCGCGTGCTGCGCCTGCTGCTCGACGAGCTGACCAGCGAGCCAGCGCTGCCCCTGCACTTACCGCTGCCCAACGAGCCGCGCCTGCGCCGGCTGTGCCGGGACATGGGCCTGGACGCCGGGCTGGAGGACTGGGCCGCGCGGGCCAAGGTCGACGCCAAGACGGTGCGCCGCTGGTTCCTGCGCGACACCGGGCTGACCTTCGGCCAGTGGCGCCAGCAGGCCCGGCTGCTGCGCGCCCTGGAACTGCTGGGCAGCGGCGCCAGCGTGCTGGAGGCGGCGCTGGAGGTCGGCTACTCCACGCCCAGCGCCTTCAGCGCCATGTTCAGCCGCCAGTTCGGCCGCCCGCCCAGCGACTTCCTGCGCCCGCCGCGGGAAACCTCCGGCAACAGGCCGCGCTCGTCGGGGAATTGAAAGTCGCGGGCCGATTCCCCATCTAGACTGTCATGTTCAATCAGTCAGGTGCCTCATGAGCGACCAAGACGAGATTCACGATATCCACAGCGCCGAGGAGGTCACCGGGACCGGCCTGGTGCTGCCCGGCCAGAAGCTGCCGACCACCGTCTACGTCATCCCGATCCACAACCGCCCGTTCTTCCCCGCGCAGGTGCTGCCGGTGATCGTCAACGAGGAGCCCTGGGCGGAAACCCTGGAGCTGGTGGCCAAGACCGACCACCACAGCCTGGCGCTGTTCTTCATGGACAACCCGCCGGACGATCCGCGCCACTTCGACCCGGACAGCCTGCCCGAGCACGGCACCCTGGTGCGCGTGCACCATGCCAGCCGCGAAGGCGGCAAGCTGCAGTTCGTCGCCCAGGGCCTGGCGCGGGTGCGCATCCGCGGCTGGATCAAGCGCCACCGCCCGCCGTTCCTGGTCGAGGTGGACTACCCGCACACGCCCAGCGACTCCAGCGACGAGGTCAAGGCCTACGGCATGGCGCTGATCAACGCGATCAAGGAGTTGCTGCCGCTCAACCCGCTGTACAGCGAGGAGCTGAAGAACTACCTGAACCGCTTCAACCCCAACGACCCCTCGCCGCTCACCGACTTCGCCGCGGCCCTGACCACCGCGCCCGGCAACGAGCTGCAGGAGGTGCTGGACACGGTGCCGATGCTCAAGCGCATGGAGAAGGTCCTGCCGCTGCTGCGCAAGGAGGTGGAAGTCGCGCGCCTGCAGAAGGAGCTGTCGGCCGAGGTCAACCGCAAGATCGGCGAGCGCCAGCGCGAGTTCTTCCTCAAGGAGCAGCTCAAGACCATCCAGCAGGAGCTGGGCATCACCAAGGACGACAGGAGCGCCGACGCCGACGAGTTCCGCGCCCGCCTGGAAGGCAAGATCCTCCCCGAGCAGGCGAAGAAGCGCATCGACGAGGAGCTGAACAAGCTGTCGATCCTGGAGACCGGCTCGCCGGAATACGCGGTCACCCGCAACTACCTGGACTGGGCCACCGCGGTGCCCTGGGGCGTGCTGGGCAAGGACAAGCTCAGCCTGCCCCACGCGCGCAAGGTGCTGGACAAGCACCACGCCGGCCTCGAAGACGTCAAGGACCGCATCCTCGAATTCCTCGCCGTGGGCGCCTTCAAGGGCGAGATAGCCGGCTCCATCGTGCTGCTGGTGGGCCCGCCCGGGGTGGGCAAGACCAGCATCGGCAAGTCCATCGCCGAGAGCCTCGGCCGGCCGTTCTACCGCTTCAGCGTCGGCGGCATGCGCGACGAGGCGGAGATCAAGGGCCACCGCCGCACCTACATCGGCGCCCTGCCAGGCAAGCTGGTGCAGGCGCTGAAGGACGTCGAGGTGATGAACCCGGTGATCATGCTCGACGAGATCGACAAGCTCGGCGCCAGCTACCAGGGCGACCCGGCCTCGGCGCTGCTGGAGACGCTGGACCCGGAACAGAACGTGGAATTCCTCGACCACTACCTGGACCTGCGCCTGGACCTGTCCAAGGTACTGTTCGTCTGCACGGCCAACACCCTGGACTCCATCCCCGGGCCGCTGCTCGACCGCATGGAGGTCATCCGCCTGTCCGGCTACATCGCCGAGGAGAAGCTGGCCATCGCCAAGCGCCACCTGTGGCCCAAGCAGCTGGAGAAGGCCGGGGTGCCGAAGGAGCGGCTGTCGATCAACGACGCCGCCCTGCGCGCGGTGATCGAGGGCTACGCCCGCGAGGCCGGGGTGCGGCAGCTGGAGAAACAGCTCGGCAAGCTGGTGCGCAAGGCCGTGGTCAAGCTGCTGGAAGACCCCGAGGCCAAGCTGAAGATCGGCGCCAAGGACCTGGAGAGCTACCTCGGCATGCCGGTGTTCCGCACCGAGCAGCTGCTCTCCGGCATCGGCGTCATCACCGGCCTGGCCTGGACCAGCATGGGCGGCGCCACCCTGCCCATCGAGGCGACGCGCATCCACACGCTGAACCGCGGCTTCAAGCTGACCGGGCAACTGGGTGACGTGATGAAGGAGTCGGCGGAAATCGCCTACAGCTACATCACCGCCAACCTGAAGAAGTACGGCGGCGACGCCAACTTCTTCGACCAGGCCTTCGTCCACCTGCACGTGCCCGAGGGCGCCACGCCCAAGGACGGCCCCAGCGCCGGCGTCACCATGGCCAGCGCCCTGCTGTCCCTGGCGCGCAACCAGGCGCCGAAGAAGGGCGTGGCCATGACCGGCGAGCTGACCCTCACCGGCCAGGTGCTGCCCATCGGCGGGGTGCGCGAAAAGGTGATCGCGGCGCGCCGGCAGAAGATCCACGAGCTGATCCTGCCCGAAGCCAACCGCGGCGACTTCGAGGAACTGCCGGACTACCTCAAGGAAGGCCTGACGGTGCACTTCGCCAAGCGCTACAGCGACGTGGCCAAGGTGCTGTTCCCGGCCTGAGGGCCAGCGCTGCGCCGGAACGCTCTTCGTAGGATGGGTTGAGCGAAGCGATACCCATCGGACACTGGTGATGGGTATCGCTTCGCTCAACACCATCCTACGGGGTGTTGTGTTTGCCGGAGGGTGTAGGACCTTGTCCGCGATCGCCGGAACTATCGGCGCGATTCGCGGATGAGATCCGCTCCTACGCCGCCCCACCTACACCATTCCCATGTAGGAGCGCGCCCTGCGCGCGAAATCGCGGGCAGGGCCCGCTACAGGTTGCCCCGAGGCATGACATTCCTACCCGTAGGCGGACCTTGTCCGCGATAGCCGGACGTCCCGGCGCGATTCGCGGATGGAATCCGCTCCTACGCCGCGCCACCTACACCATTCCCATGTAGGAGCGCGCCCTGCGCGCGAAATCGCGGGCAGGGCCCGCTACAGGTTGCCCCGAGGCACGGCATTCCCCCGTAGCGGACCTTGTCCGCGATAGCCGGACGTCCCGGCGCGATTCGCGGATGGGATCCGCTCCTACGCCGCCCCACCTACACCATTCCCATGTAGGAGCGCGCCCTGCGCGCGAAATCGCGGGCAGGGCCCGCTTACAGGTTGCCCGAAGGCACGGCATTCCCCCGTAAGCGGACCTTGTCCGCGATGGCCGGCCATCCCGGCGCGAGCTGCAGGCTGACACGGCTCGCTCCTGCGAAGAGCATCTCACCCATGCCGTTCCTTGGGGACGTATGGCCCCACCGCACCGGACCTTTGCGATATCCTCCCGCCTGTCCGGACCCAGCCCGAGGAGTCGTCATGCCGTCGCCCCGCCCCCTGCTCGCCCTGCCCCTGCTGTTGCTCGCCGCCTGCGCCAGCCAACCCAAGCCCGTGGTCAGCCTGGAAGACGACAAGCCCTGCAAGCCCCTGGAACTGCACCAGGGCCAGGAACTGGTGCTGATGCTGCCGAGCAACCCCACCACCGGTTTCCGCTGGGAACTGCGCAACCCCGCCAGCCACGTGCTGGCCAGCCTGGGCCCGGAGGTCTACAACAACCCCGAGGACAGCGGCCTGGTCGGCAGCGCCGGCGAGTCCACCTGGCGCTTCCGCGTCACCGCCAGCGGCGAGGACCACCTGCAACTGGCCTACCGCCGCCCCTGGGAGGCCGACGTCGCCCCCGAGCGCACCTTCGACTGCGCGCTCAAGGCGTACTGAACGCGGCGCCAAATACCACCCGATCTGACGCCCGCGGCCTGGGGCGGCGGCGACGGCTGCGGCACAGTCGACGCACCCTGCTGCGGAGAATCGACAGATGCGCTGGCTGCTCCCCCTGGCCGTCCTCGCCGGCCTCGCCTACCTGCTCGGCATCGCCCTCGACCTGCCCTGGCTGCGCATGCTCTGCAAGCCGCTGCCGATCATCGCCCTGCTGGGCTGGGTGAGCCGCGAACCCGCCACAGCCTACCGCCGCTGGATCACCCTGGGCCTGGCGCTATCGCTGCTCGGCGACGTGCTGCTGGAATGGCCGCTCAACGCCTTCGTGCCCGGCCTGTGCGCCTTCCTCCTCGCTCACCTGGCCTACCTCGCCGCCTACCTGGGCGAGACGAGGCGCCCCGCCCCGCTGGCCCTGGCCTGCGCCGCGGCGCTGGGCGGCGGGCTGTTCCTGCTGCTCGACCGCCAGGGCCTGGGCCCGCTGCGCCTGCCCATCGCGGCGTACAGCCTGGTGATCGCCTGCATGCTCTGGCGCGCCCTGGCCCGGCTGCCGCAGGCCTCGCCCAGCGCTCGCCTGGCCGCCGCCGGCGCGCTGCTGTTCGTGATCTCCGACGGCATGATCGGCATCAACCGCTTCGTCTCGCCCTTCGCCGGTTCTAGCTACGCCATCATGCTCAGCTACTGGCTCGGCCAACTGGGCATCGCCGCCTCGGTTAGTGCGCGCCATACGCCTCTGCCATACTCGCAGGCGAACCCCCTCGCCTGAGGACGACATGCTGCGCGCCACCCTCACCGCCCTGTGCTGCGCGGCAGCCTTGGGCGCCACCGCCGAGCCGCTGCGCCTGGGCGGCGACGACTGGTGCCCCTACCTGTGCCCGCAGACGCCGGAGAAACCCGGCTACCTGCTCGAAGGCCTGGGCCAGGCCCTGCCCGAGCCGCCGCAGTTCGAGAACCTGCCCTGGTCGCGGGCCCTGCAGATGGCCCGCGAAGGCCTGATCGACGGGGTGATCGGCGCCTACGCGGAGGAAAGCCAGGGGCTGCTGATCGGCCGCGAACCCATCGCCTGGGCCGACATGCATTTCTACACCCGCGCCGACAGCGACTGGCGCTACCGCGACCCGGCCTCCCTCGACGGGCTCGCCGTCGGCCTGGCGCAGGGCTATTCCTACGGCGAGCAACTGGACGCCTGGCGCGACCGCAACCTGGACGACCACGAGCGGGTTCAGGTCCTCAGCGGCGAGCGCGTGCTCGAACGCAACCTGCAGAAGCTGCTGCTCGGCCGCGTCGACGTGGTGGTCGAGGACCGCCGCATCGTCGACCGCTACCTTCAGCGCCAGGGCCTTGCCGGGCAGGTCCGCAGCGCCGGCGAGCTGCCCAGCCCGCGGCCGATGTACGTGGCCCTGAGCCCACACCTGAAGAACGCCGACGCACGCCTGGCGCAGCTCGACGAGGGCCTGCGCAGGCTGCGCGAAGGCGACGCCTGGGCACCGCTGATGCGCGAGTACCTGGTCTCTGTCGACTGACACATTCGCCCTGTAGAAAAGTCCGGCAGGCGCTGCCGTCATCGTCTATAGATCAAATACCAGGGAGTATCGAATGGAGAGGTTTCATGCGTGCTGAAGTCCGTTTGCTGGGGATGCTTGGAACCTGTCTGATGCTTGGCGCGTGCGGCAGCCTGCTGCCCAGCGAACGCGCCGAGGTGCAGTCCCCCTTCATCGACTACCAGGACGCCGAGCACCGCTACGAACAGGTGGTGCCGGGCCGGACCACGCGCTCGCAACTGCTCAGCCTGGGCTTCGACCCGCTGACCCAGGGCAACGCCAAGATGCTCTCGTTCATCGACGTGCGCCTGCTCTTCGTGCAGCCGAACATCCCCATCGACTACCTGCCCGACGGCCTGGTGACCTGCCTGCAGGCCAAGGACCGCTGCATCGGCTATTCCTTCGACTTCAACAAGACCGACAGTCAGCGCATCGGCAGCTTCTGGGCCGACATGTTCAACTTCCGCAAACGCCGCCAGGTCCAGGGCTGGTCGTTCCGCCCGGTGTTCGTGCTGATCGACGACGTGGTGGTGCACAAGGTCAGCAACGGCGAACCGAACATCCGCCGCGTGGAAGACAAGAAGAACCCCCTGGGCCCGCTGCAGGGCGCCGGCGAGTACTTCTCCGACAAGCTCAAGTGAGGCGCCGGGCTCGTCGCCCGGAGGTTGGGGCGCCGCGCCCCGCTCGGCTACAATGCGCACCCCGGCGCCCGAGACTGGCGCCGGCCGTCCGCACCACCGTACCGAGGCCCCACCGCGTGAGCGAGTCTGACCGCATCTTCGCCCAACCCCTGGAACACGTCGCCGACTTCACCTTCAACGAGGACGTGGCGCGCGTCTTCCCGGACATGATCAAGCGCTCGGTGCCGGGCTACCCGACCATCGTCGAGAACATCGGCGTGCTCGGCGCGCGCTTCGCCCAGCCGCACAGCCTGATCTACGACCTGGGCTGCTCGCTGGGCGCGGTGACCCAGGCGCTGCGCCGCCACGTCAGGGCCGACGGCTGCAAGGTGCTGGGCGTGGACAATTCCGCCGCCATGCTGGCGCGCTGCCGCGAGTACCTCAGCGCCCAGGACGCCATGTACCAGGAACTGCTGCCGGCGGACCTGCTGGAGGCGGACATCCTGGCCATGGACTTCCAGAGCTGCTCGCTGGTGGCCATGAACTTCACCCTGCAGTTCATCGAGCCGGGCAAGCGCCTGGAGTTGCTGCAGCGCATCCGCCAGGCCCTGCTGCCCGGTGGCGCGCTCATCCTCTCGGAGAAGCTGCGCTTCAGCGACGACGCCGAGCAGGAGCTGCTGAACGAGCTGCACCTGGACTTCAAGCGCGCCAACGGCTACAGCGAGCTGGAGATCGCCCAGAAGCGCACCGCCATCGAGAACGTGATGCGCCCGGACACCCTGGACGAGCACCGCGAGCGCCTGGCCCGGGCCGGTTTCTCCAAGGTGGTGCCCTGGTTCCAGTGCCTGAACTTCGCCTCGCTGGTCGCCCTGCCATGATCGAACGCTTCGCCCTCGACGGCCTGCGCCGGGAACTGGCCGGCACGCCCCTGCAAGCCTGGAGCGAATCCCTCGCCGCGCAGCTCGCGGCCAAGGTGGCGGACGGCCACGGCGACCTGGAACGCTGGCTGGCCGCCGTCGACCAGTTGCCCGGACTGCGCGCCGAAAGCGTCGAGCTGGCCCGCTGCTTCGCTCTGGAAGGCGCCTGCGACGAGGCCACCCGAGCCGAACTGAAGACGGCCCTGCAAGGGCTGATCCCCTGGCGCAAGGGGCCCTTCGACGTGTTCGGCGTGCACATCGATACCGAGTGGCGTTCGGACTGGAAATGGGAGCGCGTCTCGCCGCACCTGGACCTGGCCGGCAAGCGCATCCTCGACGTCGGCTGCGGCAACGGCTACTACCAGTGGCGCATGCTCGGCGCCGGCGCCCGCAGCGTGGTGGGGGTGGACCCGAACTGGCTGTTCTTCTGCCAGTTCCTGGCGATGAAGCGCTACCTGCCGGAGCTGCCCGCCTGGCACCTGCCGCTCACCCTGGAGGAGCTGCCTTCGAGCCTGGAAGGCTTCGACACCCTGTTCTCCATGGGCGTGCTCTACCACCGCCGCTCGCCCATCGACCACCTCTACGCGCTCAAGGACTGCCTGCGCCGCGGCGGCGAACTGGTGCTGGAAACCCTGGTGGTGGAGGGCGACGTCACCACGGTGCTGGTGCCGGAGGACCGCTACGCGCAGATGCGCAACGTCTGGTTCCTACCCTCGGTGGCGGCCCTGGAACTGTGGCTGCGCCGCGCCGGCTTCACGGATGTGCGCTGCGTCGACCAGAGCCGCACCACGGTGGAGGAACAGCGTTCCACCCAGTGGATGCGCTACCAGTCGCTGCCGGAATTCCTCGACCCGCACGACCCCAGCCGCACCATCGAAGGCCTGCCGGCGCCGCTGCGCGCCACCCTGGTGGCGCGCAAGCCCTAGGCCTGCGCACGCGAATCGCGGGCAGGGCCGCTCCTACGGTTCCAGGAAGTACGGCTTTTCGTAGGATGGGTTGAGCTTGCGATACCCATGCGGTTGCGGTGATGGGTATCGCTTCGCTCAACGCCATCCTACGAAAAGCAGCCTCGGCGCAGGGCGTATAACCGTTCGCGGTTATACGCCGATACACCGCCGCCTCCGCCAACGCCGGAGGTTGCGCTGATGGGTATCGCTTCGCTCAACGCCATCCTACGAAAAGCAGCCTCGGCGTAGGGCGTATAACCGCTCGCGGTTATACGCCGATACACCGCCGCCTCCGCCAACGCCGGAGCCGCGCCCGGAACCCCTGGGGCTCAGCGCTTGGCAGCCGCCACGATCAGCGCCTTCATCTCCGCCACCGCCTGCTTGAAGCCGACGAACAGCGCGTGGGCCACCAGGGCGTGGCCGATGTTCAGTTCGTTGATGCCGGCGATCGCCGCCACTGCCTCTACGTTGTGGTAGTGCAGGCCGTGGCCGGCGTTGACGATCAGCCCGTGGGACAGGCCAGCCTCCACGCCGTCGCGGATGCGCGCCAGTTCCAGCGCGGTTTCCGCCGCGCCGTGGGCGTCGGCGTAGCGCCCGGTGTGCAGTTCGATGGCCGGCGCGCCGACGCGGGCGGAGGCTTCGATCTGCCGCGGGTCGGCGTCGATGAACAGCGACACCTCGCAGCCGGCGGCGGCCAGGCGCTGCACCGCGGCGTGGATGCGCGCCTCCTGGCCGGCCACGTCCAGGCCGCCCTCGGTGGTCAGTTCCTGGCGGGTTTCCGGGACCAGGCAGACGTGGGCCGGGCGGATCGCCTCGGCGAAGGCCAGCATCTCCTCGGTCACGCCCATCTCGAAGTTCATGCGCGTCTGCAGCACCTCGGCGAGCACACGCACGTCGCGGTCCTGGATGTGCCGGCGGTCCTCGCGCAGGTGCACGGTGATGCCGTCGGCGCCGGCTTCCTCGGCGTCCAGCGCCGCTTTCACCGGGTCCGGGTAGCGGGTGCCGCGGGCCTGGCGCAGGGTCGCGACATGGTCGATGTTGACGCCGAGGAGGATGCGGTTGGCTTCAGTCACGGGGAGGTTCCTTGCGATTCATGAAGAGTTCGCGGCTGACCAGCGGTCGGCCGCCGAGGTGCGGCGCCAGGGCCTGGCGCATCAGGCGCTTGGCCGCGGCCAGGGCGCCGGGGGCGCTCCAGTCGGCCTCGGCCATGGCCAGCAGGTCGGCGCCGTGGAACAGGCCCGGCTGGAAGCCGCCCACCGGCTCCAGGCCGGCGTCGGGCAGCAGGCGGTAGAGGCCGCCGGGGACGATATCTTGTCCGACAATATCGCGATCGAGGGCGAAACCATAGCCCAGCTCGTCCAGCAGCCGCCATTCGAAAGCGCGCAGCAAGGGCTCCAGCGGGCGTCCGGCGGCCAGCGCCGGCAGGGTCGCGCGATAGTGCTCGAACAACCCGGGATGGGCGACCTCGGCCGGCAGCACACGAATCAGCAATTCGTTGAGGTAGAGGCCGCTGAACAGCGCCTCGCCGGCCAGCAGGTTGGGAATGCCGGCAGCCTCCAGGCGGCTGACGTTCTTCAGCTCGCCGCGGCCGCGAAACTCCGCCTCCAGCGGCACGAACGGCCGCGCCAGCGCCCCGGACTTGCCGCGCGCGCCGCGCAACACCGCGCGCAGGCGGCCTTCGGGGGTGAAGAAGTCCACCAGCGCGCTGGTTTCCTTGTACGGGCGGCTGTGCAGGATGAAGGTCGGCAGGGGAACGCTGACGAGGCTCATGCGCGGGTGCGGCCTTCAGGCGGCCCGTTGGAGCGGGCCGCGCGGGTGGGTGTCAGAGGTCGCCGTAGCCGAGCGAGCGCAGGGCGCGTTCGTCGTCGGACCAGCCGCCCTTCACCTTGACCCAGAGGTTGAGCATGACCTTAGAGTCGAACAGCACTTCCATGTCCTTGCGCGCGCTCTGGCCGATGCTTTTGATGCGCTCGCCCTTGTCGCCGATGATGATCTTCTTCTGCCCTTCGCGTTCCACCAGGATCAGCGCGTGAATGTGCAGCACGGCGCCCTCCTGCTTGAACTCCTCGATCTCCACGGTGATCTGGTAGGGCAGCTCGGCGCCGAGCTGGCGCATGATCTTCTCGCGCACCAGTTCGGCGGCGAGGAAGCGGCTGCTGCGGTCGGTGATCTGGTCTTCGGGGAAGAAGTGCTCGCTTTCCGGCAGGCGCTCGGCCACCAGTTTTTCCAGCAGCTCGAGGTTCTGCCCGTGCTGGGCGGAGATCGGCACCACTTCGGCCTTGGGCAACTGCTCGGTGAGCCATTGCAGGTGCGGCAGCAGCTCGGCCTTGTCTTCCAGGCGGTCGACCTTGTTCACCGCGATCAGCACCGGGCAGCTGACGTGCTGCACGCGGTCCAGGACCATCTGGTCCTCGTCGGTCCAGCGCAGGCGGTCGACGACGAAGATCACCACATCGACGTCCTTCAGCGCGGCGCTGGCGGAGCGGTTCATGTAGCGGTTCAGCGCCTTGTCGTTGTCCTTGTGCAGGCCGGGGGTGTCGACGTACACCGCCTGCACCGCGCCTTCGGTCTTGATGCCGAGCAGGGTGTGGCGGGTGGTCTGCGGCTTGCGCGAGGTGATGGCCAGCTTCTGCCCGAGGATGTGGTTGAGCAGCGTCGACTTGCCCACGTTGGGGCGGCCGACGATGGCGACGTAGCCGCAGCGGCTGATGTCGTCGTGTTGTTCAGTCATGGCCATTCTCCACGCCCAGGGCCACCAGCGCGGCGGCGGCGGCCACCTGCTCGGCGATGCGGCGGCTGCCGCCGTGCCCGTGGGTCTTGTCGTTCAGCAGGGCCACTTCGCACTCGACGAAGAAGGTCCGGCAATGCGGTTCGCCCTGGATGTCCACCACGTCGTAGCGCGGCAGCTCGCAGGCGCGCGACTGCAGGAACTCCTGCAGGCGCGTCTTGGGGTCCTTGTTGGTGTCCACCGGGGTCAGCTCGCGCAGTTGCGGGCCGAGCCAGGCGAGGATGCGCTCGCGCGCGGAATCCATGCCGGTGTCCAGGTAGATGGCGCCGATCAGCGCTTCCATGGCGTCGGCGAGGATCGACTCGCGGCGGAAACCGCCGCTCTTGAGCTCACCCGAGCCCAGGCGCAGGTAGTCGCCCAGCTCGAAGCCACGGGCCAGCAGGGCCAGGGTCTCGCCCTTGACCAGCCGTGCGCGCAGGCGCGACAGCTGGCCCTCGCGGGCCTGCGGGAAGTGGCTGAACAGGGCTTCGCCGATGACGAAGTTGAGGATGGCGTCACCGAGGAACTCCAGGCGCTCGTTGTTGCGCCCGGCGAAGCTGCGATGGGTCAGGGCCAGGACCATCAGGTCCTGGTCCTTGAAGGTGTAGCCGAGCTTGCGCTCGAGTCGATCCAGGGTATTGCTCACGGCGTTCTTACACGGAATTCTTTGTCGAAGTGGACCACCAGGTCGAGGTTCTCGATCAGCGGCTCGCGTTTTTCATACTTCAGGTGCGCGCGGAACTCGTTGTTGTCCTGTTCCACGGTCAGCGCGTCCTCAAGCTTCAGGTCGCGGATGTTGTTGATGGTCAGCGCCTTGTCCACGTAAGAGTAGAACTCCGGGACGCTGCGCACATCCGCCGCCTTGTCGGTTTCCACCGATTTGATGGCCTTCTCGATGGCGTAGTAGTCGAGGTAGTGCGGAATGATCTTGAACGCGGTACTGGCCAGGAAGGCCACAATGGCCAATACCACCAGCCAACCCAGCAACGACATCCCCTTCTGCGAACCTGCGTACTTCATGCTGACCTCATGTCGGTATGGTTCTCATCCCCCGCCACCGGCGGTTCCAAGTGCAAGCGGGGCAGACCCGCTCCCCGCGTGCCGCCCCGCCCTTCGTTCTAGCACCGACCGGCGGCCGGCGCTCGACGCATCTCACATTCAGTGAATCACGCCGACCCGCGAGAAGTTCGGCAGGTTGCGCAGTTTCGGGTCCGGCCAGCTCATCCACACGGCGAAGGCCTTGCCGACGATGTTGCGGTCCGGAACCATGCCCAGCAGCTCCTTCGGGATCTTCGGATCGTTCCAGTAGCGGCTGTCGTTGGAGTTGTCGCGGTTGTCGCCCATCATGAAGTAGTGCCCGGCGGGTACCGTCCACTCCTTGCCCGGCTCCACGCGGTAGCGCGTCATTTCCTTGCGGATCAGGTGCTCGGCCTCGCCCAGCTTCTCCTGGTAGAGGGTCACGCTGCCCAGGCTGCCCGGCTCCTCGCCGATCAGTTGCTCCGCCACCAGTTGGTCATTGACGTACAGGCGCTTGTCGCTGGTGTAGCGGATGCGGTCGCCCGGCACGCCGACCACGCGCTTGATGTAGTTGATGTTCGGGTCGCTGGGGTAGCGGAACACCATGACGTCGCCGCGCTGCGGGTCGCCGACCGGGATCACCTTGGCATCCAGCACCGGCAGGCGGATGCCATAGGCGAACTTGTTGACCAGGATGAAGTCGCCGACCTCGAGGGTGGGCTTCATCGAGCCGGAGGGGATCTGGAACGGCTCGACCAGGAAGGACCGCAGCACCAGCACGATGAACAGCACCGGGAAGAAGGACTTGCCGTACTCGATCAGCACGGGTTCCTTGTTCAGCTTGTCCAGCACTTCCGGATCGGGCTCGGTGACCGAGCCCTGGTAGGCGGAAATGGCGGCCCGGCGGCGCGGCGCGAAGAGCACCAGGTCGACCAGGGCCAGGGCGCCGCACAGGGCGACGGCGATCACCAGCAACAGCGGGAAATTCAGCGTCATAGAATCTAACTGTCCACTTTGAGCACGGCGAGGAAGGCTTCCTGGGGAATCTCCACGCTACCGACCTGCTTCATCCTTTTCTTACCGGCCTTCTGCTTCTCCAGCAGCTTGCGCTTACGGCTCACATCACCACCATAGCACTTGGCCAGCACGTTCTTCCTGAGCGCCTTGACCGTCGAGCGGGCGATGATCTGCCCGCCGATGGCCGCCTGAATCGCGACGTCGAACATCTGACGCGGGATCAGTTCCTTCATCTTCTCCACCAGTTGGCGCCCCTTGTAGGGAGCGTTGTCGCGGTGGACGATCAGGGCGAGGGCGTCCACCTTCTCGCCGTTGATCAGCACGTCGAGACGGACCAGGTTGGCCGGCTCGAAGCGGTCGAAGCTGTAGTCCAGCGAGGCGTAGCCGCGGCTGGTCGACTTCAGACGGTCGAAGAAGTCCAGCACCACTTCGTTCATCGGCAGGTCGTAGATCACCTGGACCTGGCCGCTGAGGAAGTGCATGTCACGCTGCACACCGCGTTTCTCGATGCACAGGGTAATGACGTTGCCCAGGTGCTCCTGAGGCACAAGGATGGTGGCCCGGCAGATGGGCTCGCGCATCTCGTCGATGGACGAAAGGTCGGGCAGCTTGGACGGGTTGTCGACATAGAGGATGTCGCCGTTCTTCTGCACGATCTCGAAGATTACGGTGGGCGCCGTGGTGATCAGGTCCAGGTCGTATTCGCGCTCCAGGCGCTCCTGGATGATCTCCATGTGCAGCATGCCGAGGAAGCCGATGCGGAAGCCGAAGCCCAGGGCCTCGGAGCTTTCCGGCTCGTACTGCAGGGCGGCGTCGTTCAGCGTCAGCTTCTGCAGGGCTTCGCGGAAGTCCTCGAAGTCGTCGGAGCTGACCGGGAACAGGCCGGCGTAGACCTGCGGCTTGATGCGCTTGAAGCCGGGCAGCACGGCCACGTCGGGGGTGGTGCTGAGGGTCAGGGTGTCGCCCACGGGCGCACCGTGGATGTCCTTGATGCCGGCGATGATGAAGCCCACTTCGCCGGCCTTGAGGTCCGGCGTCTCGGTGTGCTTGGGCGAGAACACGCCGACGCTGTCCACCTGGTGCAGCTTGCCGGTGGACTTCACCAGGATCTTGTCGCCCTTCTTGACGCGGCCGTGCTTGACGCGCACCAGCGAGACCACGCCCAGGTAGTTGTCGAACCAGGAGTCGATGATCAGCGCCTGCAGCGGCGCCTCGATCTCGCCCTCGGGCGCCGGGATGGTCTGCACCAGGCGCTCGAGCACCTCGTCCACGCCCATGCCGCTCTTCGCCGAGCAGGCCACGGCGTCGGTGGCGTCGATGCCGATGATGCTCTCGATCTCGTCCTTCACGCGGTCCGGGTCGGCCTGCGGCAGGTCCATCTTGTTCAGCACGGGCATGACTTCCAGGCCCTGCTCGATGGCGGTGTAGCAGTTGGCCACCGACTGCGCCTCGACGCCCTGGCCGGCGTCCACCACCAGCAGCGCGCCCTCGCAGGCGGCCAGGGAGCGGCTGACTTCGTAGGTGAAGTCGACGTGGCCGGGGGTGTCGATGAAGTTCAGTTGGTAGGTCTTACCGTCCTTGGCCTTGTAGTACAGGGTGACGCTGTGGGCCTTGATGGTGATGCCCCGCTCGCGCTCCAGGTCCATGGAGTCGAGGACCTGCGCTTCCATCTCGCGGTCGGACAGACCACCGCACATCTGGATGAAGCGGTCGGCCAGGGTCGACTTGCCATGGTCGATGTGGGCGATGATGGAGAAGTTGCGGATATGACTCAGGTCACTCACGGCTTGACACACTCGGAAGGCTGAAGGCGGCGATCCGCCGAAAAATAGCCGGGGAGTTTACCTGAATCCGCAGCCAGGCGTCACCCTGCGCCGCAGCGCTGCCGACGCCCAGCGGCCGCCATCCAGTACGTTCGTACGATGCGCCCGCATCCAACGTAGGATTTTCCCACCCCACCCAGGGCCCTAGTGTCCTCCGTGCAGCCGCACGCCGGCCAAGGCCCCCCTCCCCACCGAGCACCTGCGCGCCTGGCCCTGGCGCGGCGGAGCGATTCGGCCGCGCCGCTCCATAACGCCAACAAGAACCAGGAAGCACTGCCATGCCCAGACGCCACCCCTTCGGCCCGAGCGCCCTCGCCCTGCTCGTGGCCCACGCCGCCGGCCTCGCCCTGCCCGCCCGCGCCGCGGACGGCGAGCAGCCCCTGTCGCTCGGGCAGAGCGAGGTGATCAGCAGCCTGCCGCTGCCCTCGCTGGGCGTTTCCCGCGACCGGATCGCCGCGCCGGTGCAGACCTTCAGCGGCGAGGACATGCAGAAAAGCCAGGCGCTCG
This sequence comes from Pseudomonas sp. M1, assembly GCF_022760135.1. Taxonomy (NCBI): domain Bacteria; kingdom Pseudomonadati; phylum Pseudomonadota; class Gammaproteobacteria; order Pseudomonadales; family Pseudomonadaceae; genus Pseudomonas; species Pseudomonas sp. M1. The sequence continues at coordinate 1,462,996 of NZ_CP094343.1, read as the reverse complement.
ACCTGGCCGACTACCTCAAGCGGCGCAGCGCCGGGGTCTACGTCAACGAGATCCAGAACAACCCGCTGCAGCCGGACATCAACTACCGCGGCTTCACCGCCTCGCCGCTGCTCGGCACGCCCCAGGGGCTGTCGCTGTACCTCGACGGCGTGCGCATGAACCAGCCGTTCGGCGACGTCGTCAGCTGGGACCTGATCCCCGACAACGCCATCGCCAGCGCGCAACTGATGCCCGGCAGCAACCCGCTGTTCGGCCTCAACACCCTGGGCGGCGCGCTTTCGGTGCAGACAAAGAATGGCCGCGACAACCCCGGCGGCGCCGTCCAGGCCACCCTGGGCTCCTACGGGCGCAGGATCGGCGAGGCCGAATACGGCGGCAGCGAGGGGCAATGGGACTGGTTCTTCGCCGGCACCCATTTCGAGGAAGACGGCTGGCGCGACCACTCCGACTCCGACGCACAGCAGCTGTTCGGCAAGCTCGGCTGGCAGGGCGAGGCCACCGACCTGAAGCTGACCTACAGCTTCGCCGACAGCGACCTCAACGGTAACGGCATGGTCCCCGAGAGCTTCCTGCGCCGCGACCGCGACAGCGTGTACACCTACCCGGACAACACGCAGAACACCGCCAACTTCCTCAACCTGCAGTGGAACCACGACTACAGCGACGACCTGAGCGCTTCCGGCAACCTCTACTACCGCCACATCAAGACCGACACCTTCAACGGCGACATCAACGACGAGTCCCTGCCCGAGGGCATCGGCGAAGCCGGGCAGAACATCCTGCCGATGGCCGGCAGCTACACCATCGCGGCGAACCTGGCGGCCTGCGTCGCGCAGTTCGAGCCGGGCGGCGAACCCGGCGAGAAATGCACCGGGATGATCAACCGCACCCGCACCACCCAGAGCAACATCGGCCTGTTCGAGCAGTTCTCGCTGCGCAACCGCCTGTTCGGCAAGGAAAACCTGCTGTCCCTGGGCGGCGGCTTCGACTACAGCCAGGTACGCTTCCGCCAGTCGGCCGAATACGGCGCGCTCACCGCCGACCGCGGCATCGTCGGCACGGGCGTGTACGCCGAAGCCGGCAACGCCTTCAACCTCGACGGCGAACTGGACGACCGCGCCGCGCGCCTGAAGGGCAACACCCGCACCTGGAGCCTCTACGGCAGCGACACCCTGAGCCTGGCCCCGACGCTGGATCTCACGCTGTCCGGGCGCTACAACGCCATCTCGGTGCGCAACCACGACCAGTTGTCCCACTACGAACTCGACGGCGACACCCTGGGCGACACCGTCGACGAGAACGCCTCGCTCAGCGGCAAGCACAGCTTCAACCGCTTCAACCCGGCCATCGGCCTGACCTTCCGCCCGACGCCCAGCCTGACCACCTACGTCGGCTACAGCGAAGGCAGCCGGGCCCCGACCACCATCGAGCTGGGCTGCGCCAACCCCGAGTCGCCCTGCCGCCTGCCCAACTCCATGGCCGGCGATCCGCCGTTGGAACAGGTGGTGACGCGCACCTGGGAAGCCGGCCTGCGCGGTCTGATCGGCGACAATGTGCAGTGGAACGCCGGGCTGTTCAGCGCGCGCAACAGCAACGACATCATGTTCGTGTCGTCCAGCACCAGCGGCAGCGGCTACTTCGCGAACTTCGGCGAAACCCGCCGGCGCGGCATCGAAACCGGCATCTCCGGGAATTGGGGCGACTGGGCGCTGGCCGCCAACTACACCTTCATCGACGCCACCTACCGCTCGGGCGAGACCTTCCTCGGCGAGGCCAACAGCAGCGCGGACGACGGCAACATCAGCGTGAAGTCCGGCGACCGCATTCCGCTGGTCCCGCGCAACATCCTCAAGCTGTCGGCCGACTACGCGGTGACCGAGCGCCTGAGCCTCGGCGCCGATGCCATCAGCGTCTCCAGCTCCTACGTGCGCGGCAACGAGAACAACGACCACCAGAGCGGCGGCCTGTACCAGGGCGGCGGCGAGATCGGCGGCTACACCGTGTTCAACCTCAACGGCGCCTACCAGCTCACCCCGGCCTGGCGTGTCTTCGCCCAGGTCAACAACCTGTTCGACCGCGAGTACGCCACCGCCGGCATGCTTGGCGCCAATCCGTTCGACGACAATGGCGTGATGCGCACCGATGGCGCGGCTGGCAATGGCGCGGTCAATGGCAGGCGCAGCAACTCCGTGGGTGAGACCTTCGTTGCCCCGGGGGCGCCGCGTACCGCCTGGCTGGGGGTGCGCTGGGCGTTCCGCTGAGCCGCGCTGAAGCGTTTAAGAAAAAACGCCGTTTCCTGAGGGGGAAACGGCGTTTTTCATTTGGCCTTCAGAGGTATTCCGGTGCGCCCGGAGGTTTCTGCGTGCGGCGTTATCCGCCGAATCGCGGACAGAGCCCGCTCCTACGCTTCCGGGAAGCACGGCTTTTCGTAGGATGGCGTTGAGCGAAGCGATACCCATCAGCGCAACCGCATGGGTTTCGCAAGCTCAACCCATCCTACGAAAAGCACCTCGACGCAGACAGTTGCTCCTACGGTTCAGGGAAGCACGTCGTAGGAGCGGGCTCCGTCCGCGATTGGATTCATCGGCCACACCGGATGCCCCGGTGGCACGACCCTTTTCCGGCCTACCTACCCGCCAGTCATTCCCCCAGCTTGAAGGTAATGAAGCTGGCACGCCCCTGGCGCAGAACGCGCATGGACACCGACTTGCCCTTCGGCAGCGCCTTGGCGATGTCGGAGAAGGCCTTGGCGGAATCCACCGTGCGGTTGTTCAGGTGGGTGATGACGTCGCCCGGACGCAGGCCGATCATCGCCGCCGGGCCGTCCTGGACGTCCTTGATCACCACGCCGCCCTTGATGTCCAGCGACTTGCGCTGTTCGGCGGTGAGGTCGGCGACGGTCACGCCCATGCGGTTGCTGCTGCGCTCGGCGCCCTGCCCTTCGACGGCGGCGACTTCGTCGTCCTCGTCCGGCAGGTTGCCGATGGTCATGTTCAGGGTCTTGCGCGAGCCATCGCGGAACACGTCCAGGGCCGCCTTGTCGCCCGGCTTCATGCCGCCGACCAGGTGCGGCAGGTCGGCCGACTCGTTGATGGTCTGGCCGTTCAGGCTGAGGATCACGTCGCCGACCTGCAGGCCGCCCTTGGCCGCCGGGCCGTCCTGCACCAGCTGGGCCACCAGGGCGCCGGCCGGCTTGTCCAGGCCGAGGGATTCGGCGAGGTCCTTGCTGACTTCCTGGATCACCACGCCCAGCCAGCCGCGGCTGACCTTGCCGCCTTTTTTCAACTGGTCGGCCACGTTCATGGCGACGTCGATCGGGATGGCGAAGGACAGGCCCATGAAGCCGCCGGAGCGGGTGAAGATCTGCGAGTTGATGCCGACCACCTCGCCCTGCAGGTTCAGCAGCGGGCCGCCGGAGTTGCCCGGGTTGATGGCCACGTCGGTCTGGATGAAGGGCACGTAGTTCTCGTTCGGCAGGCTGCGGCCCTTGGCGCTGACGATGCCGGCGGTCACCGAGTGGTCGAAGCCGAACGGCGAGCCGATGGCCAGCACCCACTCACCGACCTTGAGCTTGTCGGAATCGCCCAGCTTGAGGGTCGGCAGGCCCTTGGCCTCGATCTTCAGCAGGGCCACGTCGCTGCGCGGATCGGCGCCGATCAGCTTGGCCTTGTGCTCGCTGCGGTCGGACAGGCGCACGACGATCTCGTCGGCGTCGGCGACCACGTGGTTGTTGGTCAGGACGTAGCCATCATCGGAAATGATGAACCCCGAACCCAGGGATTGCGCCTCGCGCTGCGCCCCACGCGGCGGGCGTTGGCCACGCGGCATGCTGCGCTCGATGAAGTCGCGGAACATCGGCGGCAGGCCTTCCAGGTCGGGCATCTGAGCGCTGGCGACCTGGTCCGGCACCTTCTGGGTGGTACTGATGTTCACTACGGCCGGCGAAGCCTTCTCCACCAGCGGGGTGAAATCCGGCAATTCGGCGCGGGCGACCACAGACAGGCTCAAGGCCAGCAGGGCGACCATCGCGGCCATACTGCGTTTCAGGGTTTGCATGGACTACTGCTCCCGTATTCAAAGGGAAGTGGACTTAGGCGGGGCCCTCGGCCCCTGTGACCAGCGTGCGCAGCACAACCGGCTGCAACGCCGGGTCATCCGAATGGCGCCGGGCATGGCGCCGTACCCACAGCCAGGTCACGAAGAAACCCGCGAGGCCGGCCAGGATCAACCAGGGCTCGGCGAGGCCGGCGCACCACGCGAGCAGCGTAGCGGCGAACAGGCCGAGCAGGGGGAATAGATAGAACATCAGGGCGCATTTCAACAAGAGGTCCTCGCGTATGCCGAGCACCACCTCGTCACCCACCCCGAGCTGGAAAGCAGAAAGGGCGCGGACTTCGCCGCGCCCCGCAGAGGAGCCCAATTGCTGCAACAACCCCTGGCCGCATCCGGCTTTGGCGCTGCAGGCTGAGCAGGTGCCCTGGCGCAGCGTCTGGACCCGCACTGCTGCGGATTCGACGCCGATCACCCGACCCCGCTCTTCGATCACTGCGCGGCGGCTCCCTGGGCGGGCGCCTGCGGCCGCACCGACATGGCGATGCGTTCGGCGGTCCCGGTGGGAATCTCGCCGACAACGGTGACCATCATGCCGCCATCTTCGGTGTTGAGGCGCTTGGACACCACCGAGGTCGGGCCCAGTTGGGTGCGCGCGTCGTCGATCCTGGCGCCGTGCAGCGGCTCGATGAAGATCGAGAAACGCGCCAGGCCATCGCCATAGTCCATGCTGACGACGCGATCGTCCGACACCGGGCTGCGGCGCTCATAGGTGTTGTTCAGGGTGAAACCCGGCGGCACCCATTCCGAGCGCCAGCTGCTGGCGACCGGGGCGTCCGGCTTGCCCGCGGGGACCGCCTGGCAGGCCTCGGAGGGCTGCAGGCCGCTGTCGTCCGGCGCCGCGGTGCTGAACTGGGTGAACTGCAGGCGTTCCAGCGGCTGGCCCTTGTCGTTGAGCAGCAGCGACTTCAGCGGCAAGCCGGTTTCCTGGTCCAGGTGCAGCTCGAAGCCGTAGCGGTACTGGTCGCGGGGGATCAGCCCGATCACCGTGGCCGCGCGCCCGGCGATGCGGGACTGGCCGACCATGCGGATGTCGTACCAGGAAGCCAGGTCGTCCGAGACCAGCTTGCGCACCGGCCATAACTGCCCGGCGCCCAGCTGCCCGGCCATGCCGCCGGCGATGCACTGGGTCACGCCATCGCGCTTGACCACTTCCTGGCGCGGGCCGTCGAGCTGCAGCCAGTGCTCGCGCACCGAGCCGTCGGGCTCGACCAGACGCCAGACCTCATGGGTGGAGAAGATGCCGTTGCGCTCGTAGACGAAGGTGCCCTGGAAGCTTTGTCGCTGCTGGCCCTCGGTCAGCCGCTTGACCCACGCCTGAACGTCGGCGGCCTGTACCGGCATTGCCAGCAGACCGCCCAGGAAGAACAACAGGAAGGTGGCGCGCATGACGCTCCTTAAAGGGGTTTCAGCGACTTTCCAGGCTGGCGGCTCGCGCGTAAGGCAGGGCGCTGTCGGCACCGCTCACCGCCGACTGCTGGGCATGCTGGCGGAGATATCCCGGAAGACGCTGTTCATGCCAGGTGGTGGGGCTGCCCGCGCCACCAGTGATGACCTGCGGTGCGTCCTCGTCCTGGCTGTAGCCGGCCAGTACCGCCGGGCCCTGCACCTGCGGCAGGGTGATCTGCGGCGTGGCGCCTTGCTGGGCCAGGCTCGGAGCAACGCTATCATTCTGATGGTATAGACGAACACCCGCCAGCACGGCCAGTGTCACCGATGCGGCGACCGCCACGCGTCCGACGTTGCGCCACGGATTGCGCCGCGACTGTGCCGGGGCGGCCTCCTCGGCCAGCGCAGCCGACACCGCGGCGGCGATGTCCAGCTTGGGCAGCACCGGCTCGCGGTGCATCACCGACCGGGCCAGTTGATAGCGCGACCAGGCGGCACGCATTTCCGCGTCTTCACCGCAGGCTGCGAGTACCCGGCGCAGTTCGAGTTCGTCCGCTTCGTTATCCATCAGTGCGGACAGCGACTCCTGCAGGGCTTCACGACTCATGGCGTACCTCTCTTGGCTGTTCCGCCGTATTCAGGGCTGTTCATCATGCAGCAACGGCTGCAAGGCTTTGTCTATCGCTTCCCGCGCACGGAAGATCCGTGAGCGGACCGTACCCACCGGGCATTGCATCACGGTGGCGATATCCTCGTAGCTCAATCCCTCGAATTCGCGCAGGGTCAATGCCGTGCGCAGGTCCTCTGGCAGTTGCTGGATGGTGCGATGGACCGTTTCCTCGATCTCGTCCCGCAACATTGCCCGTTCCGGCGATTCGATGTCCTTCAGGGCGTGGTCGCCATCGAAGAACTCCGCATCCTCGGCTGTCACATCGCTGTCCGGTGGTCGCCGACCGCGCGCCACCAGGTGGTTCTTCGCGGTATTGATGGCGATCCGGTACAACCAGGTATAAAAGGCACTGTCACCGCGGAAGTTGCCCAAGGCGCGATACGCCTTGATGAAAGCCTCCTGCGCAACGTCCTGGGCTTCCTGGGCGTCGTGCACGAACCGCACGATCAACCCGAGGATCTTGTGCTGGTACTTCAGCACCAGCAGATCGAAAGCCCGTTTGTCTCCGCGCTGTACCCGTTCAACCAGTTGCTGATCCTGTTCCTGGGTTAGCATGCATGCTCCTCAACAAGCCCGGAGGAGCTGCGAGCACCCTGCAGAATCGCTCTGCCAAGATAGACTCGGATGTCTTGCAAAAGTTCTCCCCTCCAAGCGTACGCCGCACAGTTTTTTTGTCGCTTCACCGCGACCCGGCCGGACCCATTGTCCAAGCCTTTGAAAATCCACTGCAATCGGCGAACAACCACAGCCTTCTCGCGCGTCGGGAACCCCGTTGCAAGAAGGTTTCGGACATTCACCGTTAGAACCAGAAAGACTGAAATAGTTCCACCTGCCGCCCCTGGCGCATGAACGCCGGGGCTTGCGCCAGAAATACGGCGGCAGGCACAAGGCCGCTATTGTGCCGATCCCCCCTTCTATATACTAGGCCGCCACCAATCGGAATCCGGGCATGAGCGAGCACTTTCATCACGACGTCCTTGTGATCGGCAGCGGGGCCGCGGGCCTCAGCCTGGCCCTGACATTGCCGCAGCACCTGCGCATCGCCGTGCTGAGCAAGGGGGAACTGTCCCAGGGCTCGACCTTCTGGGCCCAGGGCGGGGTCGCCGCGGTGCTGGACGACACCGACACCGTCGAGTCCCACGTGCAGGACACCCTGGACGCCGGCGCCGGCCTGTGCCGGGAAGACGCCGTGCGCTTCACCGTCGAGCACAGCCGCGAGGCCATCCAGTGGCTGATCGACCAGGGCGTGCCCTTCACCCGCGACAGCGAGGCGGGCCGCGAGGACAACGGCTTCGAATTCCACCTCACCCGCGAGGGCGGCCACAGCCACCGGCGCATCATCCATGCCGCCGACGCCACCGGCGCGGCCATCTTCAACACCCTGCTGGAACAGGCCCGGCAGCGCCCGAACATCGAGTTGCTGGCGCAGCGCGTGGCGGTCGACCTGATCACCGAACGCAAGCTCGGCCTGCCCGGCCAGCGCTGCCTCGGCGCCTACGTGCTGAACCGCGACAGCGGCGAGGTGGACACCTTCTCGGCGCGCTTCACCGTGCTCGCCTGCGGCGGCGCCAGCAAGGTCTACCTCTATACCAGCAACCCGGACGGCAACTCCGGCGACGGCATCGCCATGGCCTGGCGCGCCGGCTGCCGCGTCGGCAACCTGGAGTTCAACCAGTTCCACCCCACCTGCCTGTACCACCCGCAGGCCAAGAGCTTCCTCATCACCGAGGCGCTGCGCGGCGAAGGCGCCTACCTGCGCCTGCCCAACGGCGAGCGCTTCATGAAGCGCTTCGACCCGCGCGCCGAACTGGCCCCGCGGGACATAGTCGCGCGCGCCATCGACCACGAGATGAAGCGCCTGGGCGTGGACTGCGTGTACCTGGACATCAGCCACAAGCCGGCCGAGTTCATCAAGGAACACTTCCCCACGGTGTACGAGCGCTGCCTGACCTTCGGCATCGACATCACCCGCGAGCCCATCCCGGTGGTGCCGGCCGCCCACTACACCTGCGGCGGCGTGCTGGTGGACGAGCACGGCCACACCGACGTGCCGCACCTCTACGCCATCGGCGAAACCAGCTTCACCGGCCTGCACGGGGCCAATCGCATGGCCAGCAACTCGCTGCTGGAGTGCTTCGTCTACGCCCGCTCCGCCGCCGCCGACATCCAGGCGCGCCTGGAAAGCACGCCGGCCACCCCGGCCCTGCCGAGCTGGGACGCCAGCCAGGTCACCGACTCGGACGAGGACGTGATCATCGCGCACAACTGGGATGAACTGCGGCGCTTCATGTGGGACTACGTCGGCATCGTGCGCACCACCAAGCGCCTGCAGCGCGCCCAGCACCGCGTGCAGATGCTGCTCAGCGAGATCGACGAGTTCTACAGCAACTACAAGGTCAGCCGCGACCTGATCGAATTGCGCAACCTCGCCGTGGTCGCCGACCTGATCATCCGCTCGGCCATGCAGCGCCACGAAAGCCGCGGCCTGCACTACACCCTGGACTACCCGGGGCTACTGCCCGAGGCGCGCGACACCATCCTCAGCCCCCGCTAGCCCGCCCCGCCCGCCACCGCGGGCGGCCTGCGCAACGGCCAACCGGCAGCCCCGACAGCAAAGCGAGACCGCCATGAAACCGACCGACCGCCAGCGCGCCATCCTCGACCTCGTTCGCCACCGCGACACCAGCGTGGAAGAACTGGGCGCCGCCCTGGGCGTTTCGGAGGCCACCGTGCGCCGCGACCTCAGCCTGCTGGCCCAACAGCGGCGGCTGGTGCGGACCCACGGCGGCGCCACCGCGCTGATCGGCACCCACGAGCCGGAAGCCAGCCTGGAGGAGCGCAACGCCAGCCACCGCGAGGAAAAGGTGGCGATCGCCCGGGCCGCGGCCGCGCACATCCGCGAGGGCGACAGCATCTTCCTCGACAGCGGCACCACCTGCGCGGCGCTGGCGGCGCATCTGCGCACGTTGCAGAACCTGCACGTCATCACCAACAACCTGCTGGCGCTCACCGCGCTGGCCAATGCCCCGGGCGTGCGGATCACCCTGATCGGCGGCGATCTGCGCAGCACCGGCATGAGCACCTTCGGCCCGCTGGCGGAACTGTCGCTGAGCCGGCTGAGCTTCGACCGCGCCTTCCTCGGCGCCGACGGCGTCGTCGCCGGGTTCGGCCTCTGCGAAGCCAGCGCCCAGCAGGCCTACCTCAAGGAATGCGTGATCAGGCGGGCCGCCGAAGTGTACATACTGGCCGACGCCGAGAAGCTGGGCCGCGCGCGCCAGCAGCACTGGACGCCGCTGGAGCGGGAATGGCGCCTGATCACTTCGACGCCGGACGAAAGAACGCTCGAACCCTTCCGCCAGTTGCCCATGGCCACCGTCGAACTGGCGCCGGCCAGCCCCTCCGCCCGCTGAAGCGGGCCCCCTTCCCTCGCTCCGCCCAGCCTCTACCCGCCTCCCTCCGCAGCCTGCCGGCCGTCCCTTCTTGATCGAAATGCGCAAAACCATGATTGACTTGCGCAGGACATGTCCTTTAAATCGCATCCTGATGATCGAATCAATCAAACACATGAGCGATTCGATCAAATTCCCCTACAACAAGTCGAACAAGAACGAACAGGTACCTGCCCATGATCCAGATCCCGATCAAGCGCACGATCGAGCGTATTCCCGGCGGCATGATGATCGTCCCGCTGCTGCTCGGTTCGCTGGTGGCCACCTTCGCGCCGGACACGCCGAAATTCTTCGGCTCCTTCACCAATGCCCTGTTCACCGGCGCGCTGCCCATACTCGCGGTGTTCTACGTCTGCATGGGCGCGAGCATCAACGTCCGCACCACGCCCTACCTGCTGAAGAAAGGCGGCGCGCTGTTCGCGACCAAGGTCGGCACGGCGATGCTCCTCGGCATCCTGCTCGGCCAGTTCCTGGGGGAACAACCCATCTCGGCCGGGTTCTTCGCCGGCCTGTCCACGCTGGCCGTGGTGGCGGCGATGAACGACACCAACGGCGGCCTGTACATGGCGCTGATGGGCCAGTACGGCCGCCCCGAGGACGTCGGCGCCTATTCGGTGATGTCCCTGGAGTCCGGCCCCTTCCTGACCATGCTCACCCTGGGCGTCGCCGGGCTTTCGGCCTTCCCCTGGCCGACCTTGCTGGGGGCGATACTGCCGCTGCTGCTGGGCATCCTCATCGGCAACCTGGACCGTGAAATGCGCGAATTCCTCGGCAAGGCGGTGCCGGTGCTGATCCCCTTCTTCGCCCTCGCCCTGGGCGCCAGCCTGGACCTGCACAAGGTCTGGCAGGCCGGCGTGCTCGGCCTTCTGATGGGCGTGGCGGTGGTGGTGCTGACCGGCATCCCGCTGTACTTCGCCGACCGCCTGACCGGCGGCACTGGCGTCGCCGGCGCCGCGGCGGCTACCACGGCGGGCAATGCCGCAGCCGTGCCGGCCCTGGTCGCCGCCGCCAACCCGGTCTACGCCCCGGCCGCCGCCAGCGCCACCATGCTGGTCGCCTCCTGCGTGGTGGTCACCGCCATCCTCACGCCCGTGCTGGTCTCCACCCTGGCCAAGCGCGTCCGGCAGCGGGCCGAAAGCGCCGGGCAGCGCGACTCGATGGCGCCGGAGTCGCCTCAATGAACATGCTGATCATCGCCGACGACCTGTCCGGCGCGGCGGACTGCGCCGTGGGCTTCGCCAGCCGCGGCTGGCGAAGCCTGGTGATGCTCGACACCCGGCCGACGCAGGCGCAGGTCGAGGTCATCGCCGTGGACACCGACAGCCGCCGCCTTGATGCGGCACAGGCCGCGCAGCGCAGCGTCGCGGCCTTCCATGCCCTGGCCAGGCCGGGCCAGCGGCTGTACAAGAAGATCGACTCGACCCTGCGCGGCAACTGGGCCGCGGAAGTCGCCGCGCTGCATCCCCTGGCGGGCCTGGCGCTGGTCGCCCCCGCCTTTCCGGAAATGGGCCGCACGGTGCGCGACGGCCAGGTGCTGGTGCACGGCGCGCCGCTGGAAAGCACCGATACCTGGCGCCTGGAGCATGCCGATGCGCCGGCCGACATGGCCAGGATGCTCGGCGCTGCCGGGCTGCGCGTCGAACACTGCGCGCTGGAACAGCTGCGCCGGTCGGCGGGGCGAGTCATCCAGTCGGCCATGGAGCGCGGCGTCCAGGCCCTGATCTTCGACGCCGAGACGGCCGAGGACCTGCGCCTGCTGGCCCGGGAAACGGCGCAGGCGGAACTCCGGGCGTTCTGGGTCGGCTCCGGGGGCCTGGCAAGGCAGATAACCGAAGCGCCTGCGCCCTCCCCTTCGCAAACAGCAGCCGTCGAGACCGGCCATCTCCCATCGCAACTGGCGACCGTGGTGCTGGCCGGCAGCCTTTCCGCCGTCGCCGACCGGCAATGCGAGGAACTCCAGCGGCGCAGCGACATCCGCCAGCTCAGCCTGCCGCCGGCCGTGCTGCGCCAGGGCAGCGAGCATGCCGACTGGCCGGACTGGCAGGCGCAGGTGGGCGCGCTGCTCGACCAAGGCCGCGACCTGCTGCTGCGCATCGGCCGCGACGAACGCCCCGATCCCGCCGAAGGCGCCCTGCTTTCGGCCAACCTCGCCGCCCTGCTCAAGCCGCATTTCCATCGGGTCGGCGGCCTGGTCGCCACCGGCGGCGAAACCGCGCGGGCGATGCTCGGCGCGGTCGGCATCGACGGCCTGCAACTGGTCGGCGAGATCGAGGCCGGCAGCGTCCTCAGCCATCCCCTGGCCCCGGCGGGCGGCCATCGCCCCTGCATCGTCACCAAGGCCGGCGCCTTCGGCAGCCCCGAAGCCCTCTATCGCGCGTGGCGCCACCTGCGCGACGCGCAACAGTCCCCCTCCTGAATTCAGAGTGCCCCACCCATGAACGACTATCTTCCCGTAATCGGCATCACCATGGGCGACGCCGCCGGCGTCGGACCGGAGATCATCGTCAAGAGCCTGGCCAGCGCCGGGCTCCACCGATTCTGCCGCCCGCTGGTGATCGGCGATGCGCAGCGCCTGGAGAAGGCCGACCGGCTGCTCGGCGGGCTAGCCCGGGTACGGCGCATCGAGGATGCCGACGACGCCCGCTTCGAGCCGGGTGTGATCGACTGCATCGACCTCGGGCTCATCCCCGACGACCTGCCCTTCGGCGTGCTCTCCCCCGTGGCGGGTGATGCGGCCTACCAGTACGTCGCCCACGCGGTGGACCTGGCCAAGGCCGGGAAGATCGACGCCATCTGCACCGCCCCGCTGAACAAGGAAGCCCTGCACGCCGGCGGCCACAAGTTTCCCGGCCATACCGAGCTGCTCGCCCACCTGACCAACGTCGACGAAGTGTCCATGATGCTGGTGGCCCCCAAGCTGCGCGTCATCCACGTCACCACCCACATCGGCATCATCGACGCCATACGCCGCATCGAGCCCGGCCTGGTGCAGCGCACCATCGAACGCGGCCACGAGACCCTGGTGCGCTCCGGCATCCCGCAGCCGCGCATCGGCGTCTGCGGCATCAACCCGCACGCCGGGGAAAACGGCCTGTTCGGCTACGGCGAAGAGGAAGAGAAGATCATCCCCGCCGTCAGCCTGCTGCAGGCGCGGGGCCTGGACGTCACCGGCCCGCTGCCGGCCGACACCCTGTTCTACCGCGCCGGCCGCGGCGACTTCGACCTGGTGGTGGCCATGTACCACGACCAGGGCCACGGCCCGGTGAAGGTCCTCGGGCTGGAAGCCGGGGTGAACGTCACGGTCGGCCTGGACGTGGTGCGCACCTCGGTGGACCACGGGACCGCCTTCGACATCGCCGGCAAGGGCATCGCCGACGAACGCAGCCTGCTGGAAGCGCTACGCCAGGGCGCGGAGCTGGCGAACAGGCCGCGCTGAAGCTACTGCGGCGCCACCCAGCGGCCCCGGCCGAAGCGCAGCCGCACGCGCAAACGGCGATGGGCCTGCGCCGCCAGGCTGTCGGCCGGCAGGCACAGACCGCGGCTCAGGCGCTGGCCCGGCAAGCGGAAGCGCAGCACGATCAGCGCCGGCAGCGCGAGACTGTCGGCGCGCAGTTGCACCGCCTGCCAGCCGTCGGCCGGGCTCCACAGCTGCCAGCCGTCGGCGTCGTGGCGTAAAGCGCGGTAGGCGTGGCGGCTGCGCAGCAGGACCTGGCGCGGTAGCACCCACAGGGCATGGATCAGGCAGAGCAGCAGGCCGGCGGCCTGCCAGAAGGCGGGAATGGCGGCCAGATACAGCGCCGCCACGGCGAGCGCCAGGCTCGCCAGGTAGGCCGCCAGCAGCCGCTCGGACGGCCGCCAGTGGCACTCGAAAGGCTCACTTCGGTTGGACACGGTCCAGGATCATGCGCACGATGTGGCGCAGGTCGGCGTCTTCCGGCTCGCCGCGCTGCATGAACCAGCCGAACATGTCCTGGTCCTCGCATTCCAGCAGCATACGGAAGCGCGCCTGGTTCTCGGCGTCCAGGCCCGGATAGACCTCCTGCACGAAGGGCACCAGCAGCACGTCCAGCTCCAGCATGCCGCGGCGGCTGTGCCAGAAGAGTCGTTTCAGTTCGGTTTCGTCGGTCATCTGCGGGTCCTCGGCGCTACATCGGAAACCCCACGGTGCGGCGCCTGCCGGATTCCGTGAAGCGAGCGGCATTATACGCATGCCCTCGCCTGGCGGCACCCGCTGACAAGCGCAGGTCCCGGCTCTATCATGGAAAGCCTAACTTTCTTCCAGCGACCCGCAATGGCCGATTCCGCGTTCTACACCGCCCTGACCCACGAAGGAGTCCTCGCCGTCCGTGGCGCGGACGCCGCCAAGTTCCTGCAGGGGCAGTTGACCTGCAACCTCAACTACCTCGACGCCACGACGTCCAGCCTGGGCGGCCGCTGCACGCCCAAGGGGCGCATGACCTCCAGCTTCCGCATCGTCGCCGAGGGCGACGGCTATCTGCTGGCGCTGGCCGCCGAGCTGCTGGAAGGGCAACTGGCCGACCTGAAGAAGTACGCCGTGTTCTCCAAGGCCAGCCTGAGCGACGACAGCGCCGCCTGGGCCCGCTTCGGCCTGAGCGGCGGCGACGCCGTGCTCGCCGGCCTCGGCCTGGAACCGCCCGCCGAGGCCGACCGCGTGGCGCGCAACGGTGATTTGCTGGCCATCGGCCTGGGCCATGGCCGCGCCGAACTCTGGGTGCCGGCGGTCCGCGCCGGCGAAGTGCGCGAGGCGCTCGACGCCGGCCTGGACGAAGGCACCCTCAACGACTGGCTGCTGGGCCAGGTGCGCGCCGGCGTAGGCCAGGTCTTCGGCGCCACCCGCGAGCTGTTCATCCCGCAGATGATCAACCTGCAGGCGGTCGGCGGCGTGAGCTTCAAGAAGGGCTGCTACACCGGCCAGGAAATCGTCGCGCGCATGCAGTACCTCGGCCGCCTCAAGCGCCGCCTGCACCGCCTGGCGCTGGACGCCGCCGAGCTGCCCGAGCCGGGCGCCGCGCTGTTCTCGCCGGTGCACGGCAGCAGCGTCGGCGAAGTGGTGCTGGCCGCCCGCGCCGCCGAAGGCATCGAGCTGCTGGCGGTGCTGCAGGACGACGCCGTGGCCGACGGCCGCGTGCGCCTCGGCCAGGCCGAGGACGGCCCGGCCCTGCGCCTGCTGACGCTGCCCTACGTTCTCGACAGCGACCGCGAAATCCAGCGCTGACCGAATCGCCTGCCGGGTGGGGAGCCCGGCGTCCCTCAAGGAAACGCCATGAGCAAGCTTGCCGAAAAAGTACAACAGGAACTGCTGCGGGCCATCGACAACGACGAACTGGTGCTGCCCACCCTGCCCGAGGTGGCGCTGCGGGTCCGCGAGGCGGCGGAGGACCCGGACGTCAGCATCCATGACCTGGCCCGGGTGATCGGCAACGACGCCGCGCTCACCGCGCGCATCATCAAGGTGGTGAACAGCCCGCTGCTGCGCACCAACAAGGAAATCACCGACCTGCAGATGGCCATCGGCCGCCTGGGCATCAACTACACCAGCAACCTGGCCACGGGCCTGGCCATGGAGCAGATGTTCCAGGCCACCTCCGACGTGGTCGACCGCAAGATGCGCGAGGTATGGAACAAGAGCGTCGAGGTCGCCGGCATCTGCCACGCGCTGTGCCGCCACTACACCCGGCTGATGCCCGACCAGGCGACCCTCGCCGGCCTGGTGCACCAGATCGGCGTGCTGCCGATCCTCACCTACGCCGAGGAGAACAGCGAACTGCTGGCCGACTCCATCAGCCTCAACCACGTGATCGAGCGCATCCACCCGGTCATCGGCGACCGCATCCTCAAGGCCTGGGAATTCCCCGCGCCCATCGCCGAAGTGCCCGGTCACTACCTGGACTTCACCCGCGACTCCGCCAAGGCCGACTACGTGGACATCGTCCAGGTCGCCACCCTGCAGAGCTACCTGGGCAGCCAGCATCCCTTCACCGAAATGGACTGGAGCGACATCCCGTCCTTCGCCAAGCTGGGCATCGACCCGCAGGCCAACCTCAACGAGGACGAGGACCTGTCGGCCGCCATGGAGGCGGCGATGGGGATGTTGCAGTAGGTCACCGGTCCGGCGTTGGCGCGGGTTCTTGGTAGGAGCGAGCTTGCTCGCGAATAGCGTTCTACCGGAAAGGTTTGGTGTCGCTCCGAAGAGCGCCCTCTCCCTAACCCTCTCCCTGAAGGGAGAGGGGACCGTTCGGAGTGGACTGGTTTTACCGAGTTAGCCGGCAATCACGGTGGTTTCCGGCTGAAGCCATGCCTGTTCTCGGCACGGACTAGCCCCCTCTCCCTTCAGGGCGGGGCGCGCAGCCGAGGGCTGGGGAGAGGGAGCGGAGTCAATCCAAACACCGAAGCCCACCGGCAAGCGCTATTCGCGAGCAAGAACCAGGCGTCCCCCTCGCTCCTACGAAAAGCGCCTAGCCGCCCCTCGCTTCCTCCAGCGGAAAACTCACCCGCACCAGCAACCCACCCAACTCCCCATGGGCCAGCTCGATGCGCGCCCGGTGCGCCGCGCAGATCTCCCCGACGATCGCCAACCCCAGCCCGGTGCCCTCCTGGCGCTTGCGGTAGAAGCGGCCGAAGACCTTGTCGCGCTCCTCCGCCGGGATGCCCGGGCCGTCATCCTCGATCTCCAGCACGGCCGGCGACTCGACGCGGATCACCACGTTGCCGGCGGCATGGGCCAGGGCGTTGGCCACCAGGTTGTCGAGCAGTTCGTGGAGCAGCGTCGGATCGCCCTTGATCCACACCGGCCGCTCGGCCTCCAGGGCCAGGGCCACGCCGCGCGCATGGGCCAGCGGCGCCAGCACCATGCCCTGCTCGCGGGCCAGGGCGCCCAGTTCGATGACCTCGCCGCCGCCCTCGGCGATGGCCCGGGCGCCGCTTTCCACCCGCGCCAGGGACAGCAACTGGTTGGCCAGCCCGGTGACGCGGTCGGTGTACTGCACCGCTTCTTCCAGCGTCTCGCGCCAGCGCTGCGGCTCCTGCTCGCGCAGGCCCAGCTCCAGCCGCGCCTTGAGCGCCGCCAGCGGCGTGCGCAGTTCGTGGGAAGCTTCGGCGATGAACTGCGACTGGCGCTCGAACAGGCTGCGCAGGCGCACGGTGAAATGGTTCAGCGCCGCCACCAGCGGGCGCAGTTCGCGCTGCACCGCCACCGGCGGCAGGGGCCGCAGGTCGTCCGCCTGGCGCTCCTCCACCGCCGCGCGCAGGCGGTCGAGCGGGCGCAGGCCGGCGCTCACCGCGTACCAGACCATGACCAGCGCGGCCAGCGCCGACAGCGCCAGGTTGAGCAGGGTGTCGGTGAGCAGCTCGCGGGCCAGGCGCTCGCGCGCGCCGAGGGTCTCGGCCACGCGGATTTCCGCCATGCCGTTGACCGTCGGCTGGCTGACCGGCTGCAGCAGGCTGACCACGCGCACGCCCTGGCCCTGGTATTCGCTGTCGTAGAAGCGCGCCAGCGCCGGATAGTCGTCGGTGCGCGGCGTTCCCGGCGGCGGCGCCGGCAGGTTCTCGTAGCCGGAGATGGACTGCCCGCGGGTGTCGATCACCTGGTAGAAGATGCGCCCGGCGCTGTCGTAGGCGAAGCTGTCCAGGGCCACGTAGGGCACGTTGGCGCGCAGGCTGCCGTCGCTGTCGTAGAGGCCGTCGGCGATGTCCCGCGCCGAGGCCAGCAGGGTGCGGTCGTAGGCGATGTCCGAGGCGTGGCGGGCACGCTGGTAGGTGGCCAGGCTGCCCAGCAGGAGCAGCACCAGCAGCAACCCGCCCAGGCGCCACAGCAGGCGCCAGCGCAGGCTGCCGGAACCGGGCAGGGCCAGGCGCCGGAGCACCTCAGGCATCCACGGCCTCGAGCAGGTAGCCCAGGCCGCGGAAGGTGACGATGCGCACCGCGTCGCCTTCCAGCTTCTTGCGCAGGCGGTGCACGTAGATTTCGATGGCGTCGGCGCTGGCGTCCTGGTCCAGGCCGAACACCTGGGCGGCCAGTTGTTCCTTGCTCAGCACCCGCCCGGGGCGGGCGATCAGCGCTTCCAGCACGGCCTGCTCGCGGGAGGTCAGGGTCAGCGCCTCGCCGGCCAGGCTGAAGCGCCGCGCGCCCAGGTCGTAGACCAGCTCGCCGCAACGCTGCTGCTGTTCGCCGCCGAGCACGCTGCGCCGCAGCAGGGCCTTCACCCGCGCTTCCAGTTCGCTCAGCTCGAAGGGCTTGGCCAGGTAATCGTCGGCGCCGAGGTTGAGGCCGTGGACGCGGTCCTTGACCTCGCCGCGGGCGGTCAGCATCAGCACCGGCAGGGTCTTGCCGCGGCCGCGCAGGCGCGCCAGCACCTCGAAGCCGTCCAGGCGCGGCAGGCCGACGTCGAGAATGGCCAGGGCGTATTCCTCGCTGGCCAGGGCCAGGTCGGCGGCCACCCCGTCGCGCAGCAGGTCGACCGTCCAGCCCGCGCCCTTGAGCGCCTGCTGCACGCTGTCGCCCAGTTGCGGATGGTCTTCGACCAGAAGGATGCGCACGGCGGTATTCCTCGCTCGGATGTGGACAGGTGCACGCAGTTTACCCGCCCACGGGCGCCTGTGAACGGCTGAAAGCCTGGTGAAAGGCAGCGGCGCTAGGATCGCCCGTCAGACGACGCAGATCGTCCCAAAATCGGCTGGCGGCGTGGCGCCATCCACACAAGAACAAGAAATGGAGTCCACCGATGCTGACTGTCCAGCACCCGGCCCGTGGGGCCAATCCCGTCCTGTTCCGTGTTTTTCCCGCCGGTTTCGGCGCGGCCCTGGCCCTCGGCGGCCTGGCCGGGGAAGCCGAGGCTTCCGGCTTCATCGAAGACAGCAGCCTGAAGCTGCAGACGCAGAACATCTACTTCAACCGCGACTTCCGCGACGGCGCCGGCCAGTCCAAGCGCGAGGAGTGGGCGCAAGGTTTCATCCTCGACTTCCAGTCCGGCTACACCGACGGCACCGTCGGCGTCGGCCTCGACGCCCTGGGCATGCTCGGCCTCAAGCTCGATTCCAGCCCCGACCGCACCGGCAGCGGCCTGCTGCCCACCCACGACGACGGCCGCGCCGCGGACGAGTACAGCAAGCTCGGGCTGACCGCCAAGTTCAAGGTCTCGCAGACCGAACTCAAGCTCGGCAGCCTGATCCCCGACCTGCCCACCCTGCAGCCCAACGACAGCCGCCTGTTCCCGCAGATATTCGAGGGCGGCCTGCTGGAGTCCCGCGACCTGCCCGGCCTGACCTTCACCGGCGGGCGCCTGGAAAAGGCCATCGACCGCGACTCCACCGATGCCCAGGACCTGGCGCTGAACAACAAGAACAAGCGCTTCACCGGCAGCGTCGCCGGCGAGCACTACGACCTGGCCGGCGGCGACTACAAGTTCGACGACCACTTCACCGGCCGCTACCACTACGCCGAGCTGGACGAGGTGTATCGCCAGCACTTCATCGGCCTGCTCAGCAGCCACAAGCTGGGCGACGGCAAGCTGACCACCGACTGGCGCCTGGCGATCAGCGACGACGACGGCGCCGCCCGCGGCGGCAGGATCGACAACCGCGCCTTCAACGCCATGCTCGGCTACGCCATCGGCGCCAGCAAGTTCAGCGTCGGCTGGCAGCAGATGGACGGCGACAGCGCCTTCCCCTACATCGACGGCAGCAACCCCTACCTGGTGAACTTCGTCCAGGTCGGCGACTTCGCCGAGACCAGGGAACGCTCCTGGCAGCTGCGCCACGACTTCGACTTCGCCGTGTTCGGCCTGCCCGGCCTGACCCTGATGAACCGCTACCTCAAGGGCGACAACGCCGAGATCAACGGGCGCGCCGGCGAAGGCCGCGAGTGGGAACGCGACACCGACCTCAAGTACGTGGTGCAGAGCGGCCCGCTGAAGGACTTCGGCGTGCGCCTGCGCAACGCCACCTACCGTTCCAACTTCGCCCGCAACGCCGACGAAACCCGCGTCTACCTCACCTATTCCCTGGCGATCTGGTAAACAACAAGAAGAGGCCCCGATGATGACCAAGCTCCGCACCCTCCCCCTGCTTCTCGCCGCCGGCGCGCTGTTCACCGCCGCCGTCGCCCACGCCGAGCCCAAGCGCCCGGAATGCATCGCCCCGGCCGCCCCCGGCGGCGGTTTCGACCTGACCTGCAAGCTGGCGCAGAGCGCCCTGCTGGACGAGAAGCTGCTGAGCAGCCCGATGCGCGTCACCTACATGCCCGGCGGCGTCGGCGCGGTGGCCTACAACGCCGTGGTCGCCCAGCGCCCGGCCGACGGCAACAGCATCACCGCCTTCTCCAGCGGCTCGCTGCTGAACCTGGCCCAGGGCAAGTTCGGCCGCTACGACGAGAACGCGGTGAAGTGGCTGGCGGCCATCGGCACCAGCTACGGCGCCATCGCCGTGCGCAGCGACTCGCCCTACAAGAACCTCGCCGACCTGGTGGCCGCGCTCAAGGCCGACCCGGGCAAGGTGGTGATCGGCTCCGGCGGCACCGTCGGCAGCCAGGACTGGATGCAGACCGCGCTGATCGCCAAGGCCGCCGGCATCGATCCGAAGCGGCTGCGCTACGTCGCCCTGGAAGGCGGCGGCGAGATCGCCACGGCGCTGCTGGGCGGGCACATCCAGGTGGGCAGCACCGACATCTCCGACTCCATGCCGCACATCCGCGCCGGCAAGATGCGCCTGCTCGCGGTGTTCGCCGAGGAGCGCCTGCAAGACGAAGGCATGGCCGACATCCCCACCGCCAGGGAGCAGGGCTTCGACATCGTCTGGCCGGTGGTGCGCGGCTTCTACGTCGGGCCCAAGGTCAGCGACGAGGACTACCAGTTCTGGAAGGCCTCGTTCGACAAGCTGCTGGCCTCGGAGGACTTCGCCAAGCTGCGCGACCAGCGCGAGCTGTTCCCCTTCGCCATGACCGGGCCCGAGCTGGACAGCTACGTCAAGCAGCAGGTCGCCCGCTATCGGCAGATGGCCCATGACTTCGGCCTGATCCAGTAAGCCGCGAGGTTCCCGACATGCACGCCCCCCACTCGCTGCCGCAGCGGCTGTTCGCCGGTGCCTGGCTGCTGGCCTGCCTCGGCCTGGCCGCCGTGGCCTGGAACTACCAGGCGCCCTTCTCCTACGAACCGGTGGGCCCGCGCGCCTACCCGCTGCTGTGCCTGGCGCTGATGGCGATCGGCCTGGCCTGGCTGATCCTGCGGCCCACGCCGGTGCGCCATGACGACGAGCAGCCGCTGGAAGGCGCGCTGCTGCGCAAGGTGGTGGCGTGCATCGGCCTGCTGCTGGTCTACGCCGGGCTCTTCGAGCCGCTGGGCTTCATCCTCGCCAGCGCCCTGGTGGGCAGCTTCATTGCCCTGCTCTATGGCGGCAAGCCGGCCGTCAGCGTGCTCACCTGCACGCTGCTGAGCATCGGCCTGTACCTGCTCTTCGACCGCACCCTGGACGTCCCGCTGCCGCGGGGCGTGCTCGACTTCCTGCCCTTCTGAGGACACCGTCATGGATACCCTGAGCTATCTCGGGCAGGGCTTCGGCGTCGCCCTGAGCCCCTACAACCTCGTCACCGCGCTGATCGGCACGCTGATCGGCACCGTGGTCGGCCTGCTGCCGGGCCTGGGCCCGATCAACGGCGTGGCCCTGCTGATCCCGGTGGCCTTCGCCCTCGGCCTGCCGCCGGAGTCGGCGCTGATCCTGCTGGCCGCGGTGTACCTGGGCTGCGAATACGGCGGGCGGATCTCCTCGATCCTGCTGAACATCCCCGGCGAAGCCTCCACCGTGATGACCACCCTGGACGGCTACCCCATGGCGCGCAACGGCCTGGCCGGCGTGGCCCTGTCGCTGTCGGCCTGGAGCTCGTTCATCGGCGCCTTCATCGCCACCTGCGGCATGGTGCTGTTCGCCCCGCTGCTGGCGAAATGGGCGATCGCCTTCGGCCCGGCGGAATACTTCGTGCTGATGGTCTTCGCCATAGTCGCGCTCGGCGGCCTGGCCGGCGACCGGCCGCTGAAGACGCTGCTGGCGGCGCTGCTCGGGCTGTTCCTGTCCAGCGTGGGCATCGACGCCAACAGCGGCGTGTACCGCTTCACCTTCGAGAGCATCCACGTCGCCGACGGCATCCAGTTCGTGGTGCTGGTGCTGGGCCTGTTTTCGGTCAGCGAGATTCTCCTGCTGCTGGAGAAGACCCACCACGGGCACAAGGCCGTGGAAGCCAGCGGGCGCATGCTGTTCAACCTCAAGGAGGCGGCCTCGGTGTTCGTCGTCAACCTGCGCTGCGGCCTGCTCGGCTTCGTCATGGGCGTGCTGCCCGGCGCCGGCGCCACCCTGGCCAGCGCCGTGGCCTACATGACCGAGAAGCGCTACGCCGGCGCCAGCGGCAAGTTCGGCCAGGGCGACATGCGCGGCCTGGCCGCCCCGGAAACCGCCATCGGCGCTTCCGCCTGCGGCGCCCTGGTGCCCATGCTGACCCTCGGCGTGCCCGGCTCGGGCACCACCGCGGTGATGATCGGCGCGCTCAGCCTGTACAACATCACCCCCGGCCCGCTGCTGTTCCAGGAGCAGCCGACCATCGTCTGGGGCCTGATCGCCTCGCTGTTCATCGCCAACCTGATGCTGATCATCCTCAACGTGCCGATGGTGCGGGTGTTCACCCGCATCCTCTCGGTGCCGAACTGGGCGCTGGTGCCGGGCATCGCGATCATCACCGCCATCGGCGTGTACGCCGTGCATGCCACCACCTTCGACCTGTTCCTGATGGTCGGCATCGGCATCCTCGGCTACATCCTGCGCAAGCTCGACTTCCCGCTCTCGCCGCTGCTGCTGGGCTTCATCCTCGGCGGGCTGATGGAGCAGAACCTGCGCCGCGCGCTGTCGATCTCCAACGGCGAGCTGAGCATCCTCTGGTCCAGCCCCATCGCCATCGGCACCTGGGCCCTGGTGGCGGCGATGCTCGGCCTGCCGCTGTACCGCGCCTGGCGCCGCCGCCTGGCCCGGCGCAACGCGGCGCTGGCCGGCGCCTGAGAAAGACCAACCACGCTCGCCGCGTTCTCTCCTGCGGCGATTTCAGACCCGCCTTGCGCGGGTCTCTTTTTGCCTGGGGTGGGCGCGGGTAAAACCCTGCGAGCTCAGCGTGGCGCCAGGTGTACCACCATCAACTGCACGCTCTCGTTGCCGCGGTATTCGTTGACGTCCAGCTTGTAGGCCACTTCCGCCCAGCGCACCGTCGGGTTCGGCCAGACCTCGCGGTCGACGTTGAAGGCGATGCCGTCCAGCTGCAGCGAGCCGCACTCGGTCTTGAGCACCAGCTTCAGGTGGCGCTCGCCGACGATGCGTTGCTGGACGATCTGGAACACCCCGTGGAACAGCGGCTCGGGGAAGTGCTGGCCCCAGGGGCCGGCCTGGCGCAGGGCGCGGGCCAGTTCCAGGTGGAATTCGGTCAGGCTCAGCTGGCCGTCGGAGAGGATGCGCCCGGTGAGGTCGTCCTCGCTGAGCTGGCGGCGCACCTCAGCATCGAAGGCTGCGGCGAAGGCGCCGAAATGCCCTTGCGGCAGCGACAGCCCGGCGGCCATGGCATGCCCGCCGAACTTGCTGATCAGCCCCGGATGGCGCGCAGCCACGGCATCCAGCGCATCGCGGATGTGCAGGCCCGGCACCGAGCGCGCCGAGCCCTTGAGGCTGCCGTCGCCGGCGTCGGCGAAGGCGATGGTCGGGCGGTGGTAGCGCTCCTTCAGGCGCGAGGCGAGGATGCCGATCACGCCCTGGTGCCAGTCCGGGTCGAACAGGCACAGGCCGAAGGGCATTTCCTCCATCGGCAGTTCCTTGAGTTGGGCCAGGGCCTCGCGCTGCATGCCCTGCTCGATGGCCTTGCGGTCCTGGTTGAGCTGGTCGAGCTGCACCGCCATGTCGCGGGCCAGGGCCTCGTCCTCGCAGAGCAGGCACTCGATGCCCAGGGACATGTCGTCCAGGCGCCCGGCGGCGTTCAGCCGCGGGCCGAGGATGAAGCCCAGGTCGGTGGAGGTGATGCGCCGGGCGTCACGCCCGGCCACTTCCAGCAGCGCGCGCAGGCCCGAGCGGGCGCGGCCGGCGCGGATGCGCGCCAGGCCCTGGTGCACCAGGATGCGGTTGTTGGCGTCCAGCGGCACCACGTCGGCGACGCTGCCCAGGGCCACCAGGTCGAGCAGTTCGGCCAGGTTAGGCTCCGGCGTGCCGCTGCGGGCGAACCAGTCCAGCTCGCGCAGGCGCGCGCGCAGGGCGAGCATCACGTAGAAGATCACGCCGACCCCAGCCATCGCCTTGCTGGGGAATTCGCAGCCCGGCTGGTTAGGGTTGACGATGGCGTCCGCCGCCGGCAGCTCAGGGCCCGGCAGGTGGTGGTCGGTGACCAGCACGCGCAGCCCGGCGGCCTTGGCCGCGGCCACGCCGTCGATGCTGGAGATGCCGTTGTCCACGGTGACCAGCAGCTCCGGGCGTTTCTCCAGGGCGACCGCGACTATCTCCGGGGTCAGCCCGTAGCCGTATTCGAAGCGGTTCGGCACCAGGTAGTCGACCCAGGCCGCGCCGAGCAGGCGCAGGGCCAGCACGCCGACGCTGCTGGCGGTGGCGCCGTCGGCGTCGAAGTCACCGACGTAGAGGATGCGCTGGCGCTTCTCCAGGGCGTCGACCAGCAGCTCGACGGCGGCGTCGATGCCCTTGAGCTGGCGGTACGGGATCAGCCGCGCCAGGCCCTTGTCCAGCTCCTCGGCGGACTTCACGCCGCGGGCGGCGTAGAGGCGGGTCAGCAGTGGCGGCAGGTCGCCGAGGTCGGGCAGGGTTTCCGGCAACGGGCGGGGGTCGATGCGCATCAGAGCTTTCCAATCCTTCCATTTCAGCCTGACCTTGCGCCTTGCGAGCTAGAGCACGGCTAGGCGAAAACAGGCACGGGCGCGGAGTTTACCGAGTGTAAATGAGTAAGCCCGGGCCTGTTTCGACACAGCCGGGCCGAAGCGCAGCTAGCGCAACTCAGCGTTCGCCCATCAGCCATTCGAGTTGCAGTTCGTGCTGGCCGTTTTCGTCGGTAACGAAGATCGTCCCCTCGCTGATCATCACGGTCCAGTTGATCGAGCGCGGCAGGTCGCGGGCCAGCTCCTCCAGCGGTTCCTGGGGCACGGCGGCGACATTCAGGTTCTTCAGGTGGCGCACGCCGTCGAGGACCTTGGTGGTCCATACGCGCAGGTTGCCGTAGGCCAGCAGCGAGAGCTTCTCGCAGCGCCGCGAGCACCACACCAGGCGCTCGCTGTCCGGCTGGCCGACCTCGATCCAGTGCAGGATGCGATCGTCCAGGCTCTTCTCCCACAGCGACGGTTCCTCGACGTCCGACAGGCCGCGGCCGAAGGCCAGTTGCTCGTTGTACCAGAGCACGAAGGCGATCAGGCGGACCGCCAGGCGCTCCTCGGTTTCCGAGGGGTGGCGGGCGACGGTGAAGCGCAGCGTCTCGTAGACGCCGCGGTCCAGGTCGGTGAGGCTGATGTCGGCCTTGTAGGGGGTGGCGGAGAGGGCCATGGTCTATCCCAGCGATGCGAAGGCGGCAAGTCTACCCCGATTGCGCCGGCCCTGCCGCCCCCGTCGCGCTCAGCGGTGGCCGCGGCCCTCGCGCCCCGGCCCGGGGGCCGACAGCTCGATGCGGTTGCGGCCCTTGGCCTTGGCCAGGTACAGCGCCTGGTCGGCCAGCGACAGCAGGCGCGCCAGCTCGTAGCCGCCCTCCTCGCTGGTGGCCACGCCGATGCTGACGCTGAGCAGGCCATCCGCGACGAACGGCACCTCGGCGAACTCCCGGCGGATGCGTTCGGCCACCTGGCAGGCGGCTTCGGTGCCGGCGCCGATCAGCAGGCAGGCGAACTCCTCGCCGCCGATGCGCCCGAACACGTCCTGGCGGCGCATGCGCGAGGCGGTGATGCGGCTGAATTCCTGCAGGGCGCGGTCGCCCACCGGGTGGCCGTAGGCGTCGTTGAGGCGCTTGAAGTTGTCCAGGTCGCAGACCAGCAGCGCCACCGGCTCGCCACGCTCGGCGCACAGGCGCAGCAGGCGCTCGCCGGAATCCATGAAGGCGCGGCGGTTGCCGATGCCGGTCAGGGGGTCGCTCAGGGCCGCCGAACGGAACTTCAGCTCGGCGCGGTCCTTGACCATGGTCAGGGTGGTGAAGGCCAGGCCGACGGCGACCATCATGGTCTCGAACACCAGCAGGGTGAACAGGGTGGTGTAGGTGCCGGCAGGCACCACCGGCACCTCGCCGCGGTCGACGAAGATGCGCAGGGTGTAGAAGCCGGCGTGGAACAGCAACAGGGCCAGGGTCGGCCGCAGCGGCACTTCCAGGCGCTGGCGGCTGCGCCACAGCTCGGCGGCGGCGAGCAGGCAGTAGACCACGGTCAGCGCCGAGTGGACCTGGATGCGCAAGACCATCGACTGCAGGAAGACCGGCCACAGGCACAGCAGCAGCCAGAGCACGGCCCCCGCGGCCACGCCGGGCCAGTAGGGCGCGCGCCCGGCGAACACCCGCATGCTGGTCCACAGCAGCGCGCAGGAAAGCGCCACCACCATGTTGCCGGCGACGATGGCCAGCGTCTCCAGGCCGAAGCTGCGCAGGGCGATGAGGAAGGTGGACAGCGCCCCGAGCAGGAGCATGGCGGCCATGTAGCCGAGGGTCGGCTCGCGGCGCCCGCCGTACCAGGCGAAGAACATCAGCACGCCGACCAGGGCGAGGATGTACAGGTCCACCAGCAGCAGGGTGGGCAGGCTCAGCGACATGCGCCCTCCTTCGGCATCCCGTGCGCAGGCGACGTAGGGTCGACGGAAGGAGAAAGATCAACGGCGCCCATGAGCGGATACCCGGCCGGCCTGAAAAGGGTGTGGGAATGCTCCCTACTCTACGCGTCCGGCGTCGATCGCGGAACGCCTTCACAACCGATCGGTCAGCTTTGCCCGTGCCGCCGCACCGGCCATGGCTTGCGGCGGGCCGGCGACGGCCCTAGAGTCGCCCCACTGCCCGACTGACGGAAACCTTCGATGAACGCCACCGCCAAACCCCTCGCCGGCCTCAAGGTCGTGGAACTCGGCACCCTGATCGCCGGCCCCTTCGCCGCGCGCCTGTGCGCGGAGTTCGGCGCCGACGTGACCAAGATCGAGTCGCCCGACGGCGGCGACCCGCTGCGCAAGTGGCGCAAGCTCTACGAGGGCACCTCGCTGTGGTGGTTCGTGCAGGCGCGCAACAAGCGCTCGCTGACCCTCAACCTCAAGCAGGAAGCCGGCCGCGAGGTGCTGAAGAAGCTGCTGGCCGAGGCCGACATCCTCATCGAGAACTTCCGCCCCGGCGTGCTGGAGAAGCTCGGCCTGGGCTGGGACGTGCTCCACGCGCTGAACCCCAGGCTGGTGATGGTGCGCCTGTCCGGCTTCGGCCAGAGCGGCCCCTACAAGGACCAGCCGGGCTTCGGCGCGGTGGGCGAGTCCATGGGCGGGCTGCGCTACATCACCGGCTTCGAGGACCGCCCGCCGGTGCGCACCGGCATCTCCATCGGCGACTCCATCGCCGCCCTGTGGGGCGTCATAGGCGCGCTCATGGCGCTGCGCCACCGCGAGGTCAACGGCGGCCAGGGCCAGGTGGTGGACGTGGCGCTGTACGAGGCGGTGTTCGCCATGATGGAGTCCATGGTCCCGGAGTTCGACGTGTTCGGCTTCATCCGCGAGCGCAGCGGCAACATCATGCCCGGCATCACCCCGTCCTCGGTGCACACCACGGCCGACGGCAAGCACGTGCAGATCGCCGCCAACGGCGACGCCATCTTCCGCCGCTTCATGCTCGCCATCGGCCGCCAGGACCTGGCCGACGACCCGCAACTGGCCGGCAACGACGGCCGCGACGCGCGGCGCGACGAGCTGTACGGGGTGATCGACCGCTGGGCCCGCTCGCTGCCGCTGGAAGAGGTGCTGAAGGTGCTGAACGAGGCCGAGGTGCCGGCCAGCCGCATCTATTCCGCCGAGGACATGTTCGCCGATCCGCAGTTCCTCGCCCGCGAGATGTTCCTCTCGGCGAAGCTGCCGGACGGCAAGCCCTTCAAGATGCCCGGCATAGTGCCCAAGCTCTCGGAAACCCCCGGCTCGGCCGAATGGATAGGCCCAAAGCTGGGCGAGCACAACGACTCGATCCTGGCGGAACTGGGCTACGACGCAGAACAGATCGCGGCGTTGCGGCGGGATGGGGCGGTCTGATAGCAGTGAGCACACTGCTCTTGTAGGAGCGAGCTTGCTCGCGAACTGGAGTCACCGGTGACTTCGACGCCATGGCTTGGCTCCGTCCCCTCTCCCTAACCCTCGGCTGCGCGCCCCGCCCTGAAGGGAGAAGGGACCGTTGGGCAGATGCTGATGTTTCGGCGTTAGCCGGCTAGCACGGAAATTACCGGCTGAAACCATTCCTCCTCTCGGCACGGACAAGCCCCCTCTCCCTTCAGGGAGAGGGTTGGGGAGAGGGTGCTCTTCAGGTCAAGCGCCGAGATTGCCGGCGAAGCCCCATTCGCGAGCAAGCCCACTCCTACGAAAAGAACGGAACCACCCGACTGATCCGCACTGGAAAATCCACTACCTGATCCTTTCGGCGCCCATTCCGGGCGCCCCGCAGAGGAGAAGGCTCCATGGAGATGAACCAGCACTGCCTGGACACGCTGCGCAAGCTGGCCCAGGGCATCGACCCGCGCAGCGGCCTGCCGCTTCCCGAGCAGGATGCCTGCCAGGCGCCGGAGGTGATCCGCGCCCTGTTCCAGGCCATCCAGGCCCTCGAAGCCCAGGGCAAGGTGCGCCCGCCGCCGGAGCAGGCCGGCAAGCCCTGGAGCGAGGAAGAGGAACAGGCCCTGCTGCGGCGCTTCGACGAGGGCGAGCCGATCACCGCCATCGCCCGCGCCCATGGCCGCACCACCGGGGCCATCCGCGCCCGCCTGGTGCAGTGCGGGCGCCTGTAGAAACACGAATGCCGCCGTCCCGGGCCGGGACGGCGGCATTCGCGATGGAACCGGCGGGCTCAGGTGTCGTAGCTGAGCACCTGGGCGGCGCGCTGGCGCAGTGCCAGGATGACGTCGTTGCAGATCCGCCCCTCCTGGACCGCCAGGTCGCGGCTGATGGCTTCCAGCGCCTCCTGGCAATTGCGCTCGTCGGCCAGTTGTTCGCCACTGAGGACGCGACGCAGGACGACCTCGCCTTCGGAAGTGCTCAGGCTCAGCACCCGGCCACCGTCCGGACGCGCGGGTCCGAGATCGTGGGCGTACTGGCTGAAGATGGCTGCGAGCAGGGGCTCGAGTCGGTCCATGGGGTTCTCCTGGGATACAACGGATACGTCAGCAAAAGACCTCTATCTGAAGGAAAAAGTTCAATAACCTCAGATATTTGCCCCGCAAACGAAAAAGCCCGCCAAGGTGGCGGGCTCTTCCTGCGGCCGGTTTAGAGCGGCTTGCCGCGGTTGCCGTGGGCGCTGACGAAAGCCTGGACCTTGGCCAGTTCGTTGGGCAGCACGGTGCAGCGTTCCTCGCGCTGGAACAGGTCGGCCAGGTGCGCCGGCAGCGCCGGGGCCGCCTCGATGCCGGCCTTCTCCACCGCTTCCGGGAACTTCACCGGGTGTGCGGTGCCCAGGGTGACCATGGGGATGGCCAGGCTGCGGCGGCATTCGCGGGCGGCGTGCACGCCGATGGCGGTGTGCGGGTCCAGCAGTTCGCCGCACTCGGCGTAGACCTCGGCGATGGTCTGGCAGGTCTGCTCGTCGTCCACTGCCAGCGAATCGAACAGGCGGCGCGCCTCGGTCCAGCGGTCATCCTCGACGGACAGCTTGCCGGTGGCCTTGAAGCCGTCCATCAGCTCGGCGATGGCCTTGCCGTTGCGGCCGTGCAGGTCGAACAGCAGGCGCTCGAAGTTGGACGAGACCATGATGTCCATGGACGGCGACAGCGATGCGTGCAGGGTGTCCTTGTCGTAACGGTTGCCGGACATGAAGCGGTGCAGGATGTCGTTGCGGTTGGTCGCCACGATCAGTTGGCTGACCGGCAGGCCCATGTTGCGCGCCAGGTAGCCGGCGAAGATGTCGCCGAAGTTGCCGGTGGGCACCGAGAAGGCCACCGAACGGGCCGGCGCGCCGAGCTGGATGGCGGCATGGAAGTAGTAGACGATCTGGGCCATGATCCGCGCCCAGTTGATCGAGTTGACCGCCACCAGGCGGGTGCCTTTCAGGAAGCCCTGGTCGGCGAAGCTGGCCTTGACCATCTCCTGGCAGTCGTCGAAGTTGCCTTCGATGGCGATGTTGTGGATGTTTTCGCCGAGGATGGTCGTCATCTGCCGGCGCTGCACCTCGGACACACGGTTGTGCGGGTGCATGATGAAGATGTCGACGTTCTCGCAGGCCTTGCAGCCTTCGATGGCCGCCGAGCCGGTGTCGCCGGAGGTGGCGCCCATGATCACCACGCGCTCGCCGCGCTTGGTCAGCACGTGGTCGAGCAGGCGGCCGAGCAGTTGCAGGGCGAAGTCCTTGAAGGCCAGGGTCGGGCCGTGGAACAGCTCCAGCACCCACTCGTTGCCGTTCAGCTGGCGCAGCGGCGCCACGGCGTTGTGGGCGAAGACGCCGTAGGTCTCTTCGAGGATCTTCTTGAAGTCGGCGTCCGAGATGCTGCCGGCGACGAACGGGCGCATCACCCGGAAGGCCAGCTCGTGGTACGGCAGGCCGGCCCAGGAAGCGATCTCCTCGACGGTGAAGCGCGGCAGGTTTTCCGGCACGTACAGGCCGCCGTCGCTGGCCAGGCCAGCCAGCAGCACGTCTTCGAAATTCAGCGCGGGCGCCTGGCCGCGGGTACTGATGTAGCGCATGTTAGAAACCTTTCTTGAAAACCGATAAAAGCGCTGGAGGCTTGAGGCTGGACGTAGAAGCCTTCTCGTCCAGCCTTCAGCCTATAGCCTTACGCGAGCTGCTCTACACGAATGCGTACGACATTGCCGACCACGTCATCCAGCGCTTCCAGCGCGGCGATGGCTTCGATGATGCGGGACTCGAGCACGCGGTGGGTAACCAGGATCATCGGCACCAGACCGTCATGCTCTTCGACTTCCATCTGCATAATCGATTCGATGTTGATGCCGCGCTCGGAGAGGATGGTCGCCACCTGGGCCAGTACGCCCGGGTGGTCCTTGGCCTGGATGCGCAGGTAGTAGGCGCTTTCGCAGGCTTCGATCGGCAGGATCGGGTGGTCGGAGAGCGAGTCCGGCTGGAAGGCCAGGTGCGGCACGCGGTTCTCCGGGTCGGTGGTGAGCACGCGGACCACGTCGACCAGGTCGGCGACCACCGAGGATGCTGTGGGCTCCATGCCGGCGCCGGCGCCGTAGAACAGCGTGGAACCGGCGGCATCGCCGTTGACCATGACCGCGTTCATCACGCCGTTCACATTGGCGATCAGGCGGTCGGCCGGGATCAGCGTCGGGTGCACGCGCAGCTCGATGCCGGCGTCGGTGCGGCGGGCCACGCCCAGGTGCTTGATGCGGTAGCCCAGGGCCTCGGCGTAGTTCACGTCGGCGGTGGTCAGCTTGGTGATGCCCTCGGTGTAGGCCTTGTCGAACTGCAGCGGGATGCCGAAGGCGATGGACGCCAGGATGGTCAGCTTGTGCGCGGCGTCGATGCCCTCGACGTCGAAGGTCGGGTCCGCTTCGGCGTAGCCCAGCGCCTGGGCTTCCTTGAGCACGTCGGCGAAGGCGCGGCCTTTCTCGCGCATCTCGGTGAGGATGAAGTTGCCGGTGCCGTTGATGATGCCGGCCAGCCAGTTGATGCGGTTGGCCGCCAGGCCCTCGCGGATCGCCTTAATCACCGGGATGCCGCCGGCCACCGCGGCCTCGAAGGCGACGATCACGCCCTTCTCGCGGGCCTTGGCGAAGATCTCGTTGCCGTGCACGGCGATCAGCGCCTTGTTCGCGGTGACCACGTGCTTGCCGTTCTCGATGGCCTTGAGCACCAGCTCGTGGGCCAGGGTGTAGCCACCGATCAGCTCGATGACCACGTCGATTTCCGGGTTGTTCGCCACGTCGAAAATGTCGGCAGTGATGGGGGTGCTGCCGGTTTCGCATTTCGGATTGGGACGACGGGCGGCAATCTGCGCAACCTCGATACCACGCCCGGCGCGGCGGGCAATCTCCTCGGCGTTGCGTTTGAGTACATTGAAGGTACCGCCACCGACGGTCCCCAACCCACAGATTCCCACTTTCACCGGTTTCACGCTGAAACTCCCCATCATCGCGGCAAACGGGGTACGTCCCGGCCCGCGGCGCATGTGCGGCGAGGGCGGGGACGTACCGTACGAAGGCCGGGCGAACGCCCGGCCTCATGGTTAAAGGAACCGCACATTACGAAGCGGCTCCCTATTAGTCAAATCAGGCGCAGGGCCCGATTCACTTGGTGTCCAGCACCAGCTTGGCGATTTCGCCGGCGCTCTGGTAACCCGGCAGCATCTGGCCGCTTTCGAGGATGATCGCCGGGGTGCCCTGCACGCCGACCATCTGGCCCAGCTGGAACTGCTTGTCCACCGGGTTGGGGCACTGCGCGGCCTTGATTTCCTTGCCGTGGAACATCTCGGTCATGGCCGCCGCGCGGTCCTTGGAGCACCACACCGCCTGCAGTTGCTGGTCACCCGGGGACTTCGGCCCCTGGCGCGGGAAGGCCAGGTAGCGCACCTCGATGCCGCGCTTGTTCAGCTCCGGCACCTCGGCGTGCAGCTTCTGGCAGTAGGGGCAGGTGGTGTCGGTGAACACGGTGATGTGCGCCTTGGCCTTGCCCTGGGCGGGGAACACCACCATGTCGCTGGCCGGCAGCGCATTGATGGTCTTGGCCACGCCGGCCGCCTCGGCGACCTCGGTGATGTTGGTGGCCGCGCCGTCCTTCACCTGGTAGATGTTGCCCTGCACCACGAAGTTGCCGTCGACGCTGGCGTAGAGCACCCGGCCGCCCTTGAGCTGGACCTGGTACAGGCCCTGCACGGGGCTGGCGCTGATGGTTTCGATGGGCAGGTCGGGCTGCAGCGACTGCAGGGTCTTGCGGATGGTCTGGTCGGGCTCGGCGGCCAGGACGAGGGTGCTGGCGAGGCCCAGGGCCGCGGCAGCCAGGAAACGGGACAGACGCATGGAAAACTCCTGTGGATGAACCTCGCAGCCTACCACAGCAGAGCCTGCGGACCGAACCGCGAGCTTGTAGCACGAGGCTTCAGGGCGCGCCGTTGGTCGATCAGGTCAAGCGGCGGATAACCGCGAACGGTTATTCGCCCTACACCAGACAGGCCTATCTTGCCGGCTGCGCCGAGGCGCGCCTCAACGGATGGGTTGAGCCTTGGCGAAACCCATGCGGTCGTGGTGATGGGTATCGCTTCGCTCAACCCATCCTACGGGGGTGTCCGGCCCATCGCGGACGGAGTCCGCTCCTACGCTCAACCGCGCGGGTGGTGCTGGGCGTGCAGCTCCTGCAAGCGCGCGCGGGCGATGTGGGTGTAGATCTGCGTGGTCGAGAGGTCGCTGTGGCCCAGCAGCATCTGCACCACGCGCAGGTCGGCGCCATGGTTGAGCAGGTGGGTGGCGAAGGCGTGGCGCAGGGTGTGCGGCGACAGCGACTTGCCGATGCCGGCGACCTTGGCGTGGTGCTTGATACGGTGCCAGAAGGTCTGGCGGGTCATCTGCTCGCCGCGCAGGCTGGGGAAGAGCACGTCGCTGGGGCGGCCGCCGAGCAGGTCGTCGCGGGCGTTGCGCAGGTAGCGTTCGAGCCAGACGATGGCTTCCTCGCCCAGCGGCACCAGGCGCTCCTTGCTGCCCTTGCCGAACACCCGCACCACGCCCTGGCGCAGGTTGAGCTGCTCCAGTGTCAGGCCGACCAGCTCGCTGACGCGCAGGCCGCAGGCGTAGAGCACCTCCAGCATGGCGCGGTCGCGCAGGCCCAGCGGGTCCTCGGTCTCCGGCGCGGCCAGCAGTGCTTCCACGTCAGCCTCGGACAGCGACTTGGGCAACGGCTTGCCCAGTTGCGGCAGTTCCACCTGCAGGGTCGGGTCCTCGGCGATGAGCCCCTCGCGCAGGCAGTAGCGGTAGAAACCGCGCACGCCGGAGAGGAAGCGCGCGGTGGAGCGGGCCTTGTAGCCCTGGGCCAGGCGCCAGGCCAGGTGGTCGAGGATCGCCTCGCGGCCGGCGCGCTCCAGGCTCACGCCCTGCTCCCCCAGCCAGCCGTTGAACAGCGCCAGGTCGCTGCCGTAGGCCAGGCGGGTGTTGTCGGCAAGGCCCTTTTCCAGCCAGAGGGCGTCGAGGAAGCGGTCGATCAGCGGGTGCGCAACGGGATTCACGGCGGTTTTCGGATTCTAAAGCGGACGGGGCGCGGCTAGTCTTCCACAGGCGGGCCGTTCGCGGCCAGCCATCCCCTCGTCAAGGAATCCTCCGCATGGATGAAACCCGAGTTCTGCTTTCCCTCGGCGGCATCGGCGCCGGCGCCCTGCTCTGCCAGTGGCTGGCCTGGCGCCTGCGCCTGCCGGCGATCCTCTTCCTGCTGCTGTCCGGCATCCTCGCCGGGCCCCTGCTCGGCCTGCTCGACCCGCAGGCGCTGTTCGGCCCGCTGCTGTTCCCCCTGGTCTCGCTGTCGGTGGCGCTGATCCTCTTCGAAGGCAGCCTCACCCTGCACTTCAGCGAGTGGCGCGAGATCGGCAAGGTGGTGCAGCGCATGGTCACCTGGGGCGCGCTGCTGACCTGGGGCGTGATCGCCCTGGCGGTGCACTGGCTGCTGGACTTCAGCTGGGAGATGGCGCTGCTGTTCGGCACCCTCACCCTGGTCACCGGCCCCACGGTGATAGTGCCGATGCTGCGGGTGGTGCGGCCGAAGGCGGCCATCGCCAACATCCTGCGCTGGGAGGGCATCGTCATCGACCCCATAGGCGCGCTGCTGGCGGTGGTGGTCTACAGCTTCATCGCCGCCAGCGACACCGGCAGCGGCTGGCGCCACAGCCTTGGCGCCTTCGCCGGGGTGATCGCCTGCGGCAGCGCCTTCGGCATCCTCGGCGGCCTGGCCCTGGGCCAGGTGCTGCGCCGCCAGTGGCTGCCGGACTACCTGCACAACCTGGCCGCGCTGTCGGCGGTGCTGGGCATCTTCATCGGCGCCAACCTCACGGTGCACGAGTCCGGCCTGCTGGCGGTGACGCTGATGGGCATGTGCCTGGCCAACATGAAGGGCGTGGACGTGCGGCAGATCCTGCACTTCAAGGAAAACCTCAGCGTGTTGCTGATCTCCGGCCTGTTCATCGTCCTCGCCGCGCGCCTGGACCTGTCCGCCCTGCTCGGCCTGGGCCCGGCGGCGCTGCTGGTGCTGGCGCTGATCCAGTTCGTCGCCCGCCCGCTGAACGTGCTGGTGAGCAGCGCCGGCTCGTCGCTGAACTGGCGCGAGCGGGCGCTGCTGGCCTGGATAGCACCGCGCGGGATAGTCGCGGCGGCGGTCTCGGCGATCTTCGCCATCCGTCTGCAGGAGGCCGGCCACGAGCAGGCCCAGTTGCTGGTGCCGCTGACCTTCCTGGTGATCATCGGCACCGTGGTCCTGCAGAGCGCCACCGCGCGGCCCCTGGCGCGCCTGCTGAAAGTGGCGGAGCCGGCGCCCAGCGGCTTCCTCATCGTCGGCGCCAACCCGGTGGCGCGAGCCATCGGCACGGCGCTGAAGAACGCCGGCAGCCGCGTGCTGCTCACCGACTCCAGCTGGGAGAACATCCGCGCCGCGCGCATGGACAACCTGCCCACCTACTTCGGCAACCCCACCTCGCAGCATGCCGAGGCGCACCTGGACCTGGTCGGCCTCGGCCACCTGCTGGCCCTGTCGCCCTCCGGCGAGCTGAATACCCTGGCCTGCATGCGCTTCCGCCACGAGTTCGGCGCGCGCCTCTTCAGCCTGACCAGCGGCCAGGAGAGCCGGCGCACCGACAAGCACCGCGCCAGCGACCAGCACCGCGGGCACAACCTGAGCCCGCGCGAGCTGAGCTACCCGCAGTTCGCCGGCCTGCTGTCCCGCGGCGCCGAAGTGCGCAGCACCCTGCTCAGCGAGAGCTTCGGCTGGGAGCAGTACCAGGCGCTGTACGGCAACGCCGCCACTCTGCTGTTCGCCCGCGATCCGTCGGGCTGGATGCACGTGGCCAGCAGCACCCGGCCGCTGAACCCCGCGGAAGGCTGGCTGGTGATAGCGCTGATCGAGGAAGGCGCCCACGCGGCCGGCAAGGAGGACGACCGGCAGTCGGAATGAGCCGGGATCGGCTGGCGAATCGTCCGTCAGCCTATCCTAAGATGGGTGACAGGGCGGAGTGCCGGAGGCAATGATTGCACCACGCCATCATTCTTTCAGCTCCACGGTCCACAACCATGCCCAACACCCAGAATTCCCGCCTCGGCCAGATTCTCGTCAGCAAGGGCCTGATCAGCGCCGCCCAACTGGACCAGGCGATCCAACTGCAATTGCGCAACGGCCTGCGCCTGGGGGAAACCCTGATCGCCCAGGGCTGGGTCAGCGAACGCCAGGTCAAGCGGGCGCTGAAGAAGCAGAACAACCTGCGCCTGGCCGCCACCCTGGTGGCGGCCCTGCTCGGGCCCTTCCAGTTGGCCAGCGCGGACATCCAGCGCCAACAGGCCCCGGCGATCAGCCAGAGCCACCAGCAGCGCGGGCTGAAGCCGCTGAGCGACAGCGAGATGAGCGGCATCAATGCCCAGGGCTTCGACGAAACCCTGCAGAGCCTGTTCGTCAGTGCCGAGGCCGGTGACGGCGTGGGCACCATGAAGCAACTGGCGCGCCTGGTGCTGCCGGTGGTGGACAGCCTGCAGGCCGAGACCTCGATGAAGGACGTGGTCTACGACACCGAGCACATGGCCTCCAGCCTCAACCCCGACGGCTCGATCAGCCTGCGCCTGCCCAGCTCCATCGGCGAGATGCGCTTCGACAACATCCGCGTCGCCGGCGCCCCGCAGAGCCAGAGCATGGGCAGCCTGAGCCTGCAGGACATCGACCTGTCCCAGGCCTCGCTGCACGTCAGCATGCGGCCCTGAGGAAGCCGGGAAGCCCGCTCCTACCGTACCGGCAGGCACGGCTCTTCGTAGGAGCGAGCTTGCTCGCGAACCGCATGGCACCGTGTTTGTTCGCGAGCAAGAACCAGGCGTCCCCCTCGATCCTACGAAGAGCACCTACGCCGTCGTTCTCGGCAGCGGCATTTCGGGCCAACGGCGGATAACCGCGAACGGTTATGCGCCCTACGGTTCCGGAGGCACAGTTGTAGGAGCGCGCCCTGCGCGCGAAATCGCGGGCAGGGCCCGCTCCTACAGGCGTCCCCGGCAAATCCCAGGCATGAAAAAAGCAGCCCGAGGGCTGCTTTTTTCCGGATCGACTGGGAGTCGTGGACTCAGACCAGTTTTTCCTTGATGCGCGCTGCCTTGCCGGACAGTTCGCGGAGGTAGTACAGCTTGGCCTTGCGCACGTCGCCGCGGCGCTTGACGCTGACGCTGTCGACCAGCGGGCTGTAGGTCTGGAAGGTACGCTCCACGCCTACGCCGTTGGAGATCTTGCGAACGGTGAACGCGCTGTTCAGGCCGCGGTTACGCTTGCCGATCACGACGCCTTCGAAGGCCTGCAGACGCTGACGGTCGCCTTCCTTCACTTTCACCTGGACGATTACGGTGTCGCCGGGGGCGAACGCCGGAATCTCTTTGTTCATCTGTTCAGCTTCGATCTGCTGAATGATCTTGTTGGTCATCTCAGTGCTCCTAAGACAAGCGCTTGGCGCTCGCCATCGATACGTTAACTATCGTCCCGCTGGCGGATGTATTCCTCCAGCAGCTTCTTCTCTTCTCCAGAAAGCGAGCGGCAATCCAGAAGATCGGCACGTCGTTCCCAGGTCCTTCCAAGGGACTGCTGCAAACGCCAGCGCCGGATGTGTTCGTGGTTGCCGCTTAGCAGCACCTCGGGAACACGTTTGTCTGCGTACACCTCGGGTCGGGTGTAGTGCGGACAGTCGAGCAGGCCGTCGGTGAACGAGTCCTCCTCGGCGGAGTCCACGTGGCCCAATGCACCGGGCAACAACCGTGTGACCGCGTCGATCAGCACCATGGCCGGAAGCTCACCCCCGGACAGGACATAATCGCCAATCGACCATTCCTCATCCACGTGCTCTTCGATGAAGCGCTCGTCGATGCCTTCGTAACGCCCGGCTATGAGGATCAACCGCTCCTCGTTCGCCAGTTCCTTCACGGCCGCCTGCGTCAGTTTGCGGCCCTGCGGCGACAGGTAGATCACCTTCGCCGGTCCGCCTGCGGCTTGCCGGGCATCGCCCAGTGCGCCTTCCAGCGGCTTGATCTTCATCACCATGCCCGGACCACCGCCGAAGGGCCGGTCGTCCACCGTCTGGTGACGGTCATCAGTGTTGTTGCGTGGGTTGAAACACTCGAGCCGGATCAGCTCCTGTTTCACCGCACGGCTGGTGATGCCGTAGTCACTGATGGCGCGGAACATCTCCGGAAAGATGCTGATGACTCCGATCCACATGGGTTGAAACTCCTACCCTGCGGGTCAGAAATCCGCGTCCCAGTCCACCCTGATCTCGCCAGCCGCCAGGTCTACCGATTGCACGCATTGCTCCGTATAGGGCAACAGGCGCTCGCGGTCATCCAGGCTGCCCGCACAGGGCTTGACCACCATCACGTCGTTGGCGCCGGTCTCCAGCATGTGGTCGAGTATCCCGAACAGTTGCCCGTTCGTGTCGATCACCTTGAGACCTTCCAACTGGCTCCAGTAGAACTCGCCGTCGTCCAGCTCCGGGAGCTCGCTGCGCGGTACCAGGATCTCGAAATCCGCATAGGTGCGGGCGACTTCGCGATCGTCCAGTCCCTTCAGCTTCGCCACCAGGACATTGCCCTGCACGCGGCCACTGACCAGTTCAGCCTGTCGAACCTCGGTGCCACGCTTGAGCGTCCAGCGCCGGTAGTCCAGCAGGTTGTCCAACGGGTCGGTAAAGGAATACACCTTCACCTCGCCACGAATGCCATGCACGGAAACTATCTTGCCGAGTACGATCATTTCCTCGGCGGCAGGCATCGTGTTCATCGACTTCAGGCAGCCTTGGCGGCGTCCTTGAGCAGTTGAGCGACGCGCTCGGACGGTTGAGCGCCTTGGCTCAGCCAGTAGTTGACGCGCTCCTGGTTGACCGAGAGCTTGACTTCGGCGCCAGTGGCGACGGGGTTGAAGAAGCCGACGCGCTCGACGAAACGGCCGTCACGAGCGTTGCGGCTGTTGGTCACGGTCAGGTGATAGAACGGGCGCTTCTTGGAGCCGCCACGAGCCAGACGAATGGTTACCATGCGTACGTTGTTCCTATGGTTTGCTTGCAAAAAAGAAATGCAGCCCTCGGGCAAGGAGCCCGAAAGGCCGCATATTCTATGAGCTAAAGCCCCGCGCCGCAAGCCGCAGCACGTCGGCCCGCCAGCCAGGCGGGCCTGCGGGTCACATCTTCGGCATGCCGCCGGGGAACATGCTCCCCATGCCGCGCATCATCTTGGCCATGCCGCCCTTGGCGGTGACCTTCTTCATCATCTTCTGCATCTGCTTGTGCTGCTTGATGAGGCGGCCGACGTCCTGCACCTGGGTGCCCGAACCCATGGCGATGCGGCGCTTGCGCGAGCCGCTGATCACTTCCGGGTCGCGACGCTCGGCGGGGGTCATGGAGTTGATGATCGCCTCCATCTGCTTGAACTGCTTCTCCGCCGCGCCCTGGGCGTTGCCCATCTGCGCCAGGTTGACGCCGCCGAGCATCGGCAGCTTGTCCATCAGGCTGCCCAGGCCGCCCATGTTCTTCATCTGCTGCAGCTGGTCGCGGAAGTCTTCGAGGTCGAAGCCCTTGCCCTTCTTGATCTTCTTCGCGAGCTTCTCGGCCTTCTCGCGGTCCATGTTCTGCTCGGCCTGCTCGATCAGGCTGAGCACGTCGCCCATGCCGAGGATGCGCGAGGCCACGCGGTCCGGGTGGAAGGGGTCGAGCGCTTCGCTCTTCTCGCCCATGCCGAGGAACTTGATCGGCTTGCCGGTGATGGCGCGCACCGACAGCGCGGCGCCGCCGCGGGCGTCGCCGTCGACCTTGGTCAGCACCACGCCGGTCAGCGGCAGGGCGTCGTTGAAGGCCTTGGCGGTGTTGGCGGCGTCCTGGCCGGTCATGGCGTCGACCACGAACAGGGTTTCCACCGGCTGGATCGCCGCGTGGACCTGCTTGATCTCGTCCATCATCTGGCTGTCGACGTGCAGGCGACCGGCGGTATCCACGATCACCACGTCGATGAACTTCAGCTTCGCCTCGCGGATCGCCGCCTCGGCGATGGCCACCGGCTTCTGGCTGGTGTCCGAGGGGAAGAAGGTCACGCCGATGTCGTTGGCCAGGGTTTCCAGCTGCTTGATCGCCGCCGGGCGGTAGACGTCCGCCGAAACCACCAGCACGGACTTCTTCTTGCGCTCCTTGAGGAAGCGCGCCAGCTTGCCGGCGGTGGTGGTCTTGCCCGCGCCCTGCAGGCCGGCCATGAGGATGACCGCCGGCGGCGCGGCGTTGAGCGCCAGGTCCTCGTTGGCCGCGCCCATCAGCTCGACCAGCTCGGCCTGCACGATCTTCACGAAGGCCTGGCCCGGGGTCAGGCTCTTGGACACCTCGGTGCCGACCGCGCGCTCCTTGATGCGGTTGACGAAGTCCTTGACCACCGGCAGGGCCACGTCGGCCTCGAGCAGGGCCATCCGCACTTCGCGGAGCGTATCCTTGATGTTGTCCTCGGTCAGCTTGGCTTTGCCGGTGACCTGGCGCAGCGTTTGCGAGAGGCGGTCTGTAAGGTTTTCGAACATGCGCGTTCCTATCGGGCCGGGAGCGGCCGGGGTGGGCGTGGCAGCAAGCGCGGGATTATAACCAACTGCGAAGGCCACAGACACCGCCGATGATCCCGCCGCAGCGAGAAAGCGAAGCGTTCCCGGCTGCTTTCTAGGCATGGGCGTTCTGTGCCAAACTCGGCACCTTTCGAAGGATTCGCCCAAGACGCTATGCACCCTCTGCTGCCCAGCCTGCTCGCCGCCCTCCTCTACCTGGGCGCCACGGCCTACCACGGTGTCTGCCTGGCGCGCCGCGCCGCGCCGAACAAACCCCTGCTGCTGGTGCTCGGCCTGGCCGCGCTGGTCGCCCAGTGCCTGGGCCTGACCCCGCAACTGCTGACCGACGCCGGGCTGGTGCTGGACTTCTTCAACGCCGCCAACCTGATCGCCGCGGCGGTGATCGCCCTGACCCTGCTGGCCTGCCTGCGCATCCCGGTGGAGAACCTGCTGCTGTTCCTCTTCCCGCTGGGCATGCTGACCGCCGCGCTGTCGGTGCTGGTGCCCCACGGCACCCTGGAGCCGATCAACGAGCAGCCGGGCATCCTCGCGCACATCCTGCTCTCGGTGCTGGCCTACGGCCTGCTCACCATCGCGGTGTTCCAGGCCCTGCTGCTGCTGGTGCAGGACCATCGCCTGAAGCACAAGCACCCGGCCGGGCTGATCCGCAACTTCCCGCCGCTGCAGACCATGGAAAGCCTGCTGTTCGGCTTCCTCTGGGGCGGCTGGGTGCTGCTCTCGCTGTCGCTGGTGTCCGGCTGGCTGTTCCTCGACAACCTGTTCACCCAGCACCTGGCGCACAAGACCATCCTCTCCTGCTTCGCCTGGGTGGTCTTCGCCGTGCTGCTGTGGGGCCGCCACCAGCTCGGCTGGCGCGGGCACAAGGCGATCCGCTGGACCCTGGCCGGCTTCTGCCTGTTGATGCTGGCCTACTTCGGCAGCAAGCTGGTCAAGGAATTCATCCTGCACATCTGAGCCCGGCGGCGCCTGGGCGCCACGGAACGCTGAGGGAACCCGACGCATGGGCGACATCCATCCCGGCTACCTGATCGGCCTGCTGGTCGTCCTGCTGCTGTGCTCGGCGTTCTTCTCCAGCGTCGAGACCGGCGTGCTCAGCCTGGACCGCTACCGCCTGCGCCACCAGGCCAAGCAGGGCAACCGCGCGGCGCGGCGCACCAGCTGGCTGCTCCTGCGCACCGACCGCCTGCTGGGCACCATTCTCATCGGCAACAACCTGGTCAACGTCATCGCCTCGTCCCTGGCCACCCTGCTGGCCCTGCGCCTGTGGGGCGACTTCGCAGTGGCGCCCACGGCCCTGGCGCTGACCCTGGTGCTGCTGATCTTCGGCGAGATCACCCCCAAGACCTACGCCACCCTGCGCCCGGAACGCGTGGCCTTCCCCGCCAGCCTGCCGCTGCTGTGGCTGCAGCGCCTGTTCAGCCCGCTGCTGTGGCTGATGAACGGGGTGAGCAACGGCATCCTGCGGCTGTGCGGCCTGGACCCGGCGCAGCGCCGCAGCCGGCCGCTGAACAACGACGAGCTGCGCAGCGTGGTCAGCGAATCCAGCGAGAAGCTCAGCGCCAACCGCCAGGACATGCTGCTGAGCATCCTCGACCTGGAAAAGATCACCGTGAACGACCTCATGGTGCCGCGCAACGAGGTGCAGGGCATAGATCTGGACGATGACGTGGAAAGCATCATCGGCCAGCTGCGCAACACCACCCACACGCGCCTGCCGGTGTTCCGCAACGACATCAACCAGGTCGAGGGCATCGTCCACATGCGTCAGATCGCCCGCCTGCTGACGCACAACCAACTGACCAAGGACAGCCTGCGCGCGGCCTGCCTGGAGCCCTACTTCATTCCCGAGAGCACGCCGCTGTCGACCCAGCTGATCAACTTCCAGAAGCAAAAGCGGCGCATCGGCATCGTCGTCGACGAGTATGGCGAGGTGATCGGCATCATCACCCTGGAAGACATCCTCGAGGAGATCGTCGGCGAGTTCAGCAACGCCGACGCCCTGCGCAACCCGGACATCCACCCCCAGGCCGACGGCACCTACGTGATCGACGGCTCGGCGAACATCCGCGAGCTCAACCGCGCCCTGGGCTGGCAGTTGCCCAGCGAGGGGCCGAAGACCCTCAACGGCCTGGTCACCGAGGCCCTGGAGCAAATCCCCGACTGCCCGGTGTGCCTGCGCATCGGCCCCTACCGCCTGGAAATCCTGCAGTCCGGCGAGAACCGCGTGAAGAGCGTGCGCGTCTGGCTCACCGGGCGCGCCGCCGCGCCGGCGCCGGGCAGCGCCGACGGGCTTGCCTGAGCGGCCGGCCCGCGCCCTATAATCGCCCCCTGCTTACCCAGCATCCCGCGCCAGGGCCCGCGCTACCCGCGCAACGCCCGGCGCCAGTCGACCGCCCGCCAGCCCGAGCCCGGCCCCGCGCCTGCGCCCGGCGAAGCAACCGGCCTCGCCCCGACCCGCCGCGAGGTTCCCGCCCCTGCCCTACCCGGGTGGCGCTTCCCGCCTCGCGCACGGGCGTAGCCTCCATCGCCGCCGGACACGCCCGCAGAGCCCGTGCCGGCCATGACTGACAGGGACATCCCATGACCACCGCCAGCCTTGCCGCTGCCGCCGAACAGCAACCCGCCAACTCCACCGCGCGGGTCGCGGTCGCCAGCTTCATCGGCACCGCCATCGAGTTCTACGACTTCTACGTCTACGCCACCGCCGCCGCCCTGGTGATCGGCCCGGTGTTCTTCCCGCAGACCTCGGGCACCGCGCAGATGCTCAGCGCCTTCATCACCTTCGGCATCGCCTTCCTCGCCCGGCCGCTGGGCTCGGCGCTGTTCGGCCACTTCGGCGACCGCATCGGGCGCAAGTCGACGCTGGTCGCCTCGCTGCTGCTGATGGGCCTGTCCACCACCCTGATCGGCCTGCTGCCGGGCTA
Organism: Pseudomonas sp. M1; assembly: GCF_022760135.1. NCBI lineage: Bacteria > Pseudomonadati > Pseudomonadota > Gammaproteobacteria > Pseudomonadales > Pseudomonadaceae > Pseudomonas > Pseudomonas sp. M1. Next base: position 1,419,487 of record NZ_CP094343.1, on the reverse strand, counting down.
CGACAGCATCGGCGCCTGGGCCCCGGCGCTGCTCTGCCTGCTGCGCTTCGGCCAGGGCCTGGGGCTGGGCGGGGAATGGGGCGGCGCCGCGCTGCTGGCCACGGAGAACGCGCCCAGGCACCGCCGCGCCTGGTTCGGCATGTTCCCGCAGATGGGCCCGTCGATCGGCTTCCTCGCCGCCAACGGCCTGTTCCTCGGCCTGGCCATGACCCTCAGCGAGGAGCAGTTCCGCGCCTGGGGCTGGCGCATTCCCTTCATCCTCAGCGCGCTGCTGGTGATCGTCGGCCTCTACGTGCGCCTGAAACTGTCGGAAACCCCGGTGTTCGCCAAGGCCATGGAACGCCAGGAGCGCTCCAGCCTGCCGATCGCCGAGCTGTTCGCCCAGCACTGGCGCCCGGTGCTGCTGGGCGCGCTGGCCATGGTGGTGTGCTATGCGCTCTTCTATATCTCCACCGTGTTCTCGCTGAGCTACGGGGTGACCAGCCTGGGCTACAGCCGCGAGCAGTTCCTCGGCCTGCTGTGCTTCGCCGTGCTGTTCATGGCCGCGGCCACGCCCATCTCCGCCTGGCTGAGCGACCGCTACGGGCGCCGCCCGGTGCTGATCGTCGGCTGCATCGCCGCCATCCTCTCCGGCTTCACCATGCAGCCGCTGCTGAGCCAGGGCTCGTCGGTGGAAGTGGCAGCCTTCCTGGCCCTGGAGCTGTTCCTCATGGGCGTGACCTTCGCCCCCATGGGCGCCCTGCTGCCGGAACTCTTCCCCACCCGCGTGCGCTACACCGGCGCCTCGGCGGCCTACAACCTGGGCGGCATCCTCGGCGCCTCGGTAGCGCCCTACATCGCCCAGAAGCTGGTGGGCATGGGCGGGCTGAGCTGGGTCGGCGGCTACGTGTCGGTGGCGGCGGCGCTGAGCCTGATCGCGGTGCTGTGCCTGCATGAGACGCGGGAGCGGGAGCTCTGAGCGGCGCCGATCTCCTGTAGGAGCGCGCCCTGCGCGCGAATCGCGGGCACGGCCCGCTCCTACGGGGCATGGTGTGGCGGGGCGCAGGGGCAACTGTCTTGCGCCGAGGTGTTCTTCGTAGGATGGGTTGAGCTTGCGAAACCCATGCGGTTGCGGCGATGGGTATCGCTTCGCTCAACGCCATCCTACGAAAAGCCGTGCTTCCTACTCCGTCCGCGACCCGGCCTCAGCCGCGCTCCACGGCCACCAGCCACTGGGCCAGGTGCTCTCCCCACACCTGGTAGCCCAGCGCCGACGGGTGATAGCCGTCGATGGCGAGATACTGCGGCTGCATCTCCAGCCCCACCGCGCAGTATCCAGCGCCTAGCGCCGTAGCCAATTCCCGCAACTGGCCATCCAGCAACGCAGCGCGCCAGCCCAGCAACTGCCGCAGCAGCCAGGGCAAGGCGCGGAAATGCCGCAGCGGCGGCACCGCCGTGCACACCACTCGCGCGCCATCGGCCTGGAAATGCCCGATCAGCCGGGCGATGGCCGCCTGCCAGCGCTCGCCGGAACTGAAATGGGTGGTGTCGTTGACGCCGAAGACCAGCGCCACCAGGTCATACCCCCCGTCGGCCAGCGGCAACAGGCGCTCGCAGGCCTCACCGGCGGTAATGCCGTTCTCCCCCAGCGCCCGCCAGGCCACCGGCCGTTGCAGGCGCGCCGCCAGGGCCGTGGCCAGGCGCCCGGCCAGGGCGAAGTCCAGGCAGGAGGCGCCGACGCCGGCGACGGTCGACTCGCCCAGCAATAGCAGGCGCAGGGGCTCGCCGGGAAATTCCGCGCCGGCCAGACGCTCACAGGCCCCCGCGGCCGGGGCCAGGCGCAGCGCCGTGCGCCGGGTGCGCACGGCCATCGGCAGGGCCAGCGGCAGCAACGGCAGCGCCGCCGCCCACCAGGCCAGCCCCGCCAGGCGGTTCACAGCTCGATGACCACCGCCTCGGCCGAACGGGTGGCCTTGGCCCGCGCTTCCTCGATGGATTCGGCGCGCGCCAGGGCCACGCCCATGCGCCGCTGGCCGGAGACTTCCGGCTTGCCGAACAGGCGCAGGGCGCTGTCCGGCTCGGTCAGCGCGGCGCCCAGGTTGCCGAAGCTGACCTGCTGCGACTCGCCGTCCACCAGGATCACCGCCGAGGCCGAGGGCCCGAACTGGCGGATCGCCGGGATCGGCAGGCCGAGGATGGCCCGCGCGTGCAGGGCGAATTCGGAGAGGTCCTGGGAGATCAACGTCACCAGGCCGGTGTCATGGGGGCGCGGCGAGACTTCGCTGAACCACACCTGGTCGCCCTTGACGAACAGCTCCACGCCGAACAGGCCGCGCCCGCCCAATGCCTCGGTGACCGCCTTGGCCACGCGCTCGGACTCGGCCAGGGCCTTCGGGCTCATGGCCTGGGGCTGCCAGGATTCGTGGTAGTCGCCCTTGACCTGGCGGTGGCCGATGGGCGCGCAGAAGGTGGTGCCGCCGACGTGGCGCACGGTGAGCAGGGTGATCTCGTAGTCGAAGTCGATGAAGCCTTCGACGATCACCCGGCCCTTGCCGGCGCGGCCGCCTTCCTGGGCGTAGTCCCAGGCAGCCTTGAGCTCGGCGTCGGACTTGAGCACGCTCTGGCCCTTGCCCGAGGAGCTCATGATCGGCTTGACCACGCAGGGGTAGCCCACCGAGGCGACACCAGCGAGGTAGTCCTCGTAGGTGTCGGCGAAATGGTACGGCGAGGTGGGCAGGCCCAGTTCCTCGGCGGCCAGGCGGCGGATGCCCTCGCGGTTCATGGTCAGCTGCGCGGCGCGAGCGCTGGGCACCACGGTGTAGCCCTCGGCCTCCAGCTCCACCAGGGTGGCGGTGGCGATGGCCTCGATTTCCGGGACTATGTAGTGCGGCTTCTCCTGCTCGATCACCGCGCGCAGGGCGGCGCCGTCGAGCATGCTCAGCACGTGGCTGCGGTGCGCCACCTGCATGGCCGGGGCGTTGGCGTAGCGGTCGCAGGCGATCACTTCGCAGCCCAGGCGTTGCAGTTCGATCACCACTTCCTTGCCCAGCTCGCCGGAGCCACAGAGCAGTACGCGGGTCGCCGTGGGCGACAGGGGGGTTCCAATACGGGGCATTGCGTGCAACCTCGGGAAGGGGATGTTCTGTCGGCGCGCTAGAGCAGCACGCCCTGTTCGCGGGCGCGCTCATGGCACAGGCGCAGCACCTCGCGGCGCTCGTCGTTGTCCATGCGGCCCCAGCGGGTGATTTCGTCGGCCGTGCGCTGGCAGCCTATGCACAGGTCCTGATCGTCCAGGGTGCAGACGTAGACGCAGGGCGAGGCCACCGGGCGCTCCTGGCTCATTCTTCCTGCCCGGCCAGGTCGCGGGCGTAGCGCCGGGCGTTGTGCACGTAGTGGGCGGCGCTGGCCTCGAGCATCTTCTTCTGCTGCTCGGTCAGCTCGCGCACCACCTTGCCGGGCGAGCCCATGACCAGCGAGCCGTCGGGAATCACCTTGCCCTCGGGGATCAGCGAATTGGCGCCGATGATGCAGTACTTGCCGATCTTCGCGCCGTTGAGCACCACGGCGTTGATGCCGATCAGGCTGTAGTCGTCCACCGTGCAGCCGTGCAGCATGACGTTGTGGCCGATGGTCACGCCCTTGCCGATGTTCAGCGGGAAGCCCATGTCGGTGTGCATCACGGTGCCGTCCTGGACGTTGCTGTTCTCGCCGATGTGGATCAGCTCGTTGTCGCCACGCAGCACGGCGTTGAACCAGACGCTGGCGCCGGCGTCCAGGCGCACCTTGCCGATCACCGCGGCGTTCGGGGCGATCCAGCTGTCGGGGTGGGTTTCGACTCGGGCGTCGCCCAGGCGGTATTTCATCGGTGGCTCCTCAGGCATCTCGTTGTTGTACGCGCCGCTCAGCTGAGCTTGATGAATTGTGGCGGCGCTTGGTGCAGGTCGATGCGGTCATCGAACAGCAGGTTGACCAGTTCGACGACCATGATCGCCGACAGGCCCCAGATCTTGTATTCGCCGAAGCGGTAGCTGGGCACGTACCAGCTGCGCCCGAAGTAGTCGATGCGGTGGGTCATTTCCCGCGGGTCGCCGCGGAAGAACTCCAGCGGCACCTTGAACACCGCGGCGATCTCGCCGTCGTTGGGGGTGTACTCGACGAAGTCGGGAACGAAACCGACGAACGGCGTCACCTTGATGCCATGGCGCGAGACCAGGGTGCTCAGCGGCCCGACCACCTCCACCAGGCTCGGCGGCAGGGCGATCTCCTCCTCGGCCTCGCGCAGCGCGGTGTGGATCAGGTCGACGTCCTCGGGGTCGCGGCGCCCGCCGGGGAAGGCCACCTCGCCGCTGTGAGTTGACAACCCGGTGGCGCGCAGGGTCAGCACCAGCTCTTCGCTGGGGGTGATGGGCAGCAGCACCGCCGCTTCGGGGAAGCGCTGCTCGCTGTTCAGGTCCTGGGGGGTGTGCGCCGTGATGCGCCGGCGCAGCTCGTCCAGCATGCGGACATCCTGCGTGTAAGCCATTCTCTCAATTGTGGAATCATGGCATGAAAGGCTGCCTCGCCCAAGCCCCACCCCCTTGCTGCGCGGGCCTTCCGGCGAGCAAGATGGCTGTATCGATTCCCAGGGAAAGTGCATGAAATTCTGCAGTCAGTGCGGCGCCAGCGTGAGCCTGCGCATCCCCAGCGGCGACAACCGGCCGCGCTACATCTGCGACCAGTGCCATACGGTGCATTACCAGAACCCGCGCATCGTCGCCGGCTGCCTGCCGGTGTGGGAGGGGCGCATCCTCCTGTGCCGCCGCGCCATCGCCCCGCGCCAGGGCTTCTGGACGCTGCCGGCGGGCTTCATGGAGAACGGCGAGACCCTCGAGCAGGCCGCCGCCCGCGAGACGCTGGAGGAGGCCTGCGCCCGCGTGCGCCAGTTGCAGCTCTATACCCTGTTCGACCTGCCGCACATCAGCCAGGTGTACATGTTCTTCCGCGCCGAGCTGGCCGACCTGGATTTCGCCGCCGGCGAGGAAAGCCTGGAGGTGGGCCTGTTCGAGGAATCGGCGATTCCCTGGTCGGAGCTGGCTTTCCCCACCGTGGGCCGTACCTTAGAATGCTACTTCAGCGACCGGCAGAGGCAGGACTTCCCGGTGCGCAACGAGGCCATTGCACCCATGCCGGGCCACTACAAGAAGACCTGAACACTTTGCAGGGCCGTGCATCGCGGCGCTTTATCGAACATCCGGGGGATAGTCTTTCCATGCGCTGGCTGCTTGCCTTTCTGTGCCTGACCTTTGCCGCTCTATCGCAGGCCAATGCGACGCCGACCCTGGAAGGCCGCATCGACAAGGTGCTGGTGCTCAAGTCCGAGCACAAGCTGCACCTCTTGAGCAACGGCAAGATCCTCAAGAGCTACCGCATCTCCCTGGGCAAGAGCCCGCGCGGCACCAAGCTGGCCGAGGGCGACAACCGCACGCCGGAGGGCTTCTACTGGATCGACTGGCGCAAGACCAGCGACAAGTTCAACCTCTCCATGCACATCTCCTACCCCAACGCCCGCGACGTGGTGCGCGCCCGCGAGAAGGGCCTGTCGCCCGGCGGCATGATCATGATCCACGGCACCCCGCTGAGCGACGAGTACCCGGAGTGGTACTTCTCCACCCTGGACTGGACCAACGGCTGCATCGCCATGACCAACCCGGACATGCAGGAGGTCTGGAGCCTGGTCAAGGACGGCACGCTGATCGAGATCCGCCCCTGACGGTGGAACGAAAAAAGGCGCCCTCGGGCGCCTTTTTCATTTTGCGGTGGCTAGAAGACCATGTCCGACAATCGCCACACCTCGAAGGCCGGCGTCTCGTAGGGGTGCGCGGCCTTCAGCGCCTTGACCGAGTCGTGGATCAGCTCGTCGGCCACCACCATCTCCACCTTCCATTCGGCCACCTGCTCGACGAGGCCGGCCGAGCCGAGGAAGGGGTTGCTGCCCTGCTGCGGGCGGAACTGGCCCTGGCCGAGCACCTGCCAGCAGCAGCTATCGTAGGCACCGATGCGTCCTGCACCTGCGGCGAACACCGCTTTCTTCACCGTCTCCAGGTGAGTCTCGGGAACATAGAAGCAGAGTTTGTACATCGGACGCTCCGTGGCGGAAAACGGGACCGGGTGGGGAGTCGAGGAGCGAATGCTGCCATAGGTGATGGCATTTTGCCCTCAATGACTCAGCGGTCATGCTCGGCAAATATCGACAGCGCGATTGCCTTCACGTTCTGAGGGAAAATTCCCAAGATTCGTAAAACGTGATGGAGTCCAGATTCAGTCGGAATCACTTTCCGATAAAGCGCCGCCAGCGCCCAGCCCAACCTTTGGCGGGGTCCGATTCGCTGCACCGCGATGCTCGTAGGAGCAACTGTCTTGCCGGCTGCGCCGAGGCGCTTTTCGTAGGATGGGTTGAGCTTGCGATACCCATGCGGTTGCGCTGATGGGTATCGCTTCGCTCAACACCATCCTACGAAAAGCCATGCTCGCTCATACGGAGCCACCTGTAGGAGCAGGCCCTGCCTGCGATTCGCGCGCAGGGCGCGCTCCTACAGGAGGTCGGGTTCGCGAGCCCGCAACGAAAAAGGGGAAGGCCGAAGCCTTCCCCTTTTCCTGCTGCGTCAGATGCGGCCTCAGCCCACCCAGACGCGGGCGTTGCGGAACATGCGCATCCAGCCGCCGTCTTCCTGCCACTCGTCCGGGCGCCAGGAGTTCTGCACGGCGCGGAACACCCGCTCCGGGTGCGGCATCATGATGGTCACGCGGCCGTCGCGGCTGGTCAGGCCGGTAATCCCGCGCGGCGAGCCGTTGGGGTTGGCCGGGTAGCTCTCGGTGACCTTGCCGTGGTTGTCGACGAAGCGCAGCGCCACGCAGCCGGACAGGTCCGACTCCAGCAGGGCTTCCTCACTCTCGAACTCCGCATGGCCTTCACCGTGGGCGATGGCGATCGGCAGGCGCGAACCGGCCATGCCCTGCAGGAAGATCGACTGCGACTCCTGCACCTGGACCATGGCCACGCGCGCTTCGAACTGCTCGGAGCGGTTGCGCACGAAGTGCGGCCAGAATTCGGTGCCGGGGATCAGCTCGTGCAGGTTGGACATCATCTGGCAACCGTTGCACACGCCCAGGGCGAAGCTGTCCTTGCGCTCGAAGAAGGCCTGGAAGCCGTCGCGGGCGCGGGCGTTGAACAGGATCGACTTGGCCCAGCCCTCACCGGCGCCGAGCACGTCGCCGTAGGAGAAGCCGCCGCAGGCCACCAGGCCCTTGAAGTCTTCCAGGCTGACGCGGCCGGCGAGGATGTCGCTCATGTGCACGTCCACCGCGGCGAAGCCGGCGCGGTCGAAGGCCGCGGCCATTTCCACCTGGCCGTTGACGCCCTGCTCGCGGAGGATCGCCACCTGCGGGCGCACGCCCTTCTTGATGTAGGGCGCGGCGATGTCGTCGTTGACGTCGAAGCTGAGCTTGGCGGACAGGCCGGGATTGTCCTCGGCCAGCAGGCCGTCGAACTCCTGGTCGGCGCACTCGGCGTTGTCGCGCAGGCGCTGGATCTGGTAGCTGGTTTCGCTCCAGATGCGCTGCAGCAGGCGGCGCTCGGCGCTGTACACCGGCGCGCCGTTGAAGCCCAGCTCGATGGCGTCGCCGTTGACCGGCTGGCCGATCACCGCCACGCAGTCGCCCAGGCCGGCGGCGCTGAACTGCGCCAACACTTCCGGGGTGGCCGCTTCGCGGACCTGGATGACCGCGCCCAGCTCTTCGCTGAACAGCGCGGCATTGAGCTCCTCGCGGCTGGAGGCCAGGTTGTCGAGGCGCAGGGACAGGCCGCAGTGGCCGGCGAAGGCCATTTCCAGCACGCTGGCCAGCAGGCCGCCGTCGGACCGGTCGTGGTAGGCCAGCAGGTGGCCGTCGGCGTTGAGGCCCTGGATCACCGCGAAGAAGGCCTTGAGGTCCTCGGCGTCGTCGACATCCGGGGCTTGCTGGCCGATCTTGCCGTAGGTCTGCGCCAGGATCGAGCCGCCCAGGCGGTTCTTGCCGCGGCCCAGGTCGATCAGGATCAGGTCGGTCTCGCCCTTGTCCAGGCGCAGTTGCGGGGTGAGGGTCTTGCGCACGTCGTTGACCGGGGCGAAGCCGGAGATGATCAGCGACATGGGCGCGGTGACGCTCTTCTCCACGCCCGCGTCCTGCCAGCGGGTCTTCATGGACATGGAGTCCTTGCCCACCGGGATGGTGATGCCCAGCGCCGGGCACAGTTCCATGCCCACCGCCTTGACGGTGTCGTACAGGCGCGCGTCCTCGCCCGGGTGGCCGGCGGCGGCCATCCAGTTGGCCGACAGCTTGATGTCGGAGATCGCGCCGATACTGGCGGCAGCCAGGTTGGTGATGGTCTCGCCGATGGCCATGCGGCCCGAGGCCGGAGCGTCGAGCAGGGCCAGCGGGGTGCGCTCGCCCATGGCCATGGCTTCGCCGGTGTAGACGTCGAAGCTGGTGGCGGTGACGGCGCAGTCGGCCACCGGCACCTGCCAGGGGCCGACGAACTGGTCGCGGGCCACCAGGCCGGTGATGGTGCGGTCGCCGATGGTGATCAGGAAGCTCTTGCTGGCCACGGCCGGGTGGCGCAGCACGCGCTCGGTGGCTTCGCCCAGGTCCAGGGCGGCGGCGCTGAAGTCATCGCCGATCTCGGCTTCGCGGGCGACCGAACGGTGCATGCGCGGCGGCTTGCCGAGCAGCACGTCGAGCGGCATGTCCACCGGCTTGTTGCCGAAGTGGCTGTCGGCGACGGTCAGGTGCTTCTCCTCGGTGGCCTCGCCGACCACGGCGAACGGGCAGCGCTCGCGCTCGCAGATGGCCTTGAAGGTCTCGAAGTCGGCGGCGTCGACGGACAGGACGTAGCGCTCCTGGGACTCGTTGCACCAGATTTCCAGCGGGCTCATGCCCGGCTCGTCGTTGGGCACCGCGCGCAGTTCGAAGCGGCCGCCGCGGCCGCCGTCGTTGATCAGTTCCGGCAGGGCGTTGGAGATGCCGCCGGCGCCGACGTCGTGGATGAACTTGATCGGGTTGTTCGCGCCCAGCTGCCAGCAGCGGTCGATGACCTCCTGGCAGCGGCGTTCCATTTCCGGGTTCTCGCGCTGCACCGAGGCGAAGTCCAGGTCGGCGGCGGAAGCGCCGGTGGCCATGGACGAGGCCGCGCCGCCGCCCAGGCCGATGAGCATGGCCGGGCCGCCGAGCACGATGAGCTTGGCGCCGACGCTGATCTCGCCCTTCTGCACGTGGTCTTCGCGGATGTTGCCCAGGCCGCCGGCGATCATGATCGGCTTGTGGTAGCCGCGCACTTCCTCGCCGCGCGGGGTCGCCACGGCCTGCTCGAAGGTGCGGAAGTAGCCGGTCAGGTTGGGGCGGCCGAATTCGTTGTTGAACGCGGCGCCGCCCAGCGGGCCTTCGATCATGATGTCCAGCGCGGTGACGATGCGCTCGGGCTTGCCGTAGGGCACTTCCCAGGGCTGCTCGAAACCGGGGATGTTCAGGTTGGAGACGGTGAAGCCGACCAGGCCGGCCTTGGGCTTGGCGCCGCGGCCGGTGGCGCCCTCGTCGCGGATTTCGCCGCCGGAGCCGGTGGAGGCGCCGGGGAACGGGGCGATGGCGGTCGGGTGGTTGTGCGTCTCGACCTTCATCAGGATGTGCACCGGCTCTTCGCTGGCGCCGTACTGGCGGGTCTCGGGGTTGGGGTAGAAGCGCCCGGCGACCGAGCCCACCATCACCGCGGCGTTGTCCTTGTAGGCGGACAGCACGCCTTCGCGGTGCATTTCATAGGTGTTCTTGATCATGCCGAACAGGCTCTTGTCCTGGGCCTGGCCGTCGATGTCCCAACTGGCGTTGAAGATCTTGTGGCGGCAGTGCTCGGAGTTGGCCTGGGCGAACATCATCAGCTCGACGTCGTGGGGGTTGCGGCCCAGCTCGACGAAGCTCTTCACCAGGTAGTCGATCTCGTCCTCGGCCAGGGCCAGGCCCAGCTCCAGATTGGCCTTCTCCAGCGCGGCGCGGCCGCCGCCGAGGATGTCGACCACGGTCAGCGGCTTGGGCTGGGCGTGGCTGAACAGGCCGGCGGCCTCTTCCATCTGGTTCAGCACCAGCTGCGTCATGCGATCGTGCAGACGCGCGGCGACTTGCGCGGCGTCGGCCTCGGACAGCTCGCCGGCGACGTAGTAGGCGATGCCGCGCTCGATGCGCTCGAGCTTCGCCAGGCCGCAGTTGTGGGCGATGTCGGTGGCCTTGCTGGACCACGGCGAGATGGTACCGAAGCGCGGCACCACCAGGAACAGCCGGCCCTTGGGCTCCTGCACCGGCACGCTCGGGCCGTACTTGAGCAGCCGTCCGAGCACCTGTTCCTCATCGGCGGTCAGCACGCCACTGACCTCGGCGAAATGCGCAAACTCGGCGTACAGCCCGGTGACAGCGGGTACCTGCCGGGTCAGCAGGTCGAGCAGTTTGCCGTGGCGGAAGGCGGAAAGGGCGGGAGCGCCGCGCAGGATCAGCATTGTCGGAACAGCCTCTGGAGACAGGGGAATTCGCAGGGCCGGGAGGGCCGGCCCGCAGAGGCCGTGCATTCTACCGTAAAGCATGCCCCGGCGGCACCTGCAGCTCGGCCGACGGCAAGGGCTTTCTGCCATTGGGCGGGGGAGCGGCGCCATTCATCTTCGAACGCTTTCGAGCGGGCTCGCCGCACGCCCGCTCCAGGCGCGCCCCGGGCCCCCGGCCGGCGTCTGGCACGGCCCCTGAAACGAAGCCGCTAGCAGAGATGCCCCCGGCTGTCCAGATATTGGGCTCCGCGACCTTGGCGTATACTGCGCCGATGTTTGCCCTGAACCCGTCCCGCGTGCGCTCCGCCGTATGGATCCTGGCGACCTGTATCTTTCTGCTGCTCTCCGGCTGTAGCGAGGCGAAAGCCCCCACGGCCCTGGAGCGGGTACAGAAGGACGGAGTGCTGCGGGTGATAACCCGCAACAGCCCGGCCACCTACTTCCAGGATCGCAACGGCGAGACCGGCTTCGAATACGAGCTGGCCAAGCGCTTCGCCGATCACCTGGGGGTGAAGCTGCAGATGGAGACCGCCGACAACCTCGACGACCTCTACAGCAAGCTCGGCCAATCCGGCGGCCCCGACCTGGCCGCCGCCGGCCTCACCCCCGGCGGCGAGCGGGAGACCTCCGTACGCTTCTCGCACTCCTACCTGGACGTCACTCCCCAGGTCGTCTACCGCAATGGCGACCCGCGCCCCACCCGCCCTGACGACCTGGTCGGCAAGCGCATCGTGGTGCTCAAGGGCAGCAGCCACGCCATGCAGTTGGCCGAGCTGAAGAAGAAGTATCCGAAGCTGGAGTACAAGGAATCCGACGCCGACGAGATGGTCGACCTGCTGCGCATGGTGGATGTCGGCGACATCGACCTGACGCTGATCGACTCCAACGAGCTGGCGATGAACCAGGTCTACTTCCCCAACGTGCGCGTAGCCTTCGACCTGGGCGACGCCCGCGGCCTGGCCTGGGCCTTGCCCGGCGGGACGGACGACAGCCTGTACGCGGAGGTCAACAAGTTCCTCGACAAGGTCAAGCAGGACGGCACCCTGCAGCACCTGAAGGACCGCTACTACGGCCACGTCGACGTGCTCGGCTACGTCGGCGCCTACACCTTCGCCCAGCACCTGCAGCAGCGCCTGCCGCGCTACGAAACGCACTTCAAGCAGATCGCCCAGACGCTGAAGATGGACTGGCGCCTGCTCGCCGCCATCGGCTACCAGGAATCCATGTGGCAGCCCGACGCCACCTCCAAGACCGGCGTGCGCGGCCTGATGATGCTGACCAACCGCACCGCCCAGGCCATGGGCGTGTCCAACCGCCTCGACGCCAAGCAGAGCATCCAGGGCGGCGGCAAGTACTTCGACCAGATCCGCGACGAGCTGCCGGACAGCATCAAGGAGCCGGACCGCAGCTGGTTCGCCCTGGCCTCCTACAACATCGGCAGCGCCCACCTCGACGACGCCCGCAAGCTGGCCCAGCAGGAAGGCCTGAACCCGGACAAGTGGCTGGACGTGAAGAAGATGCTGCCGCGCCTGTCGCAGAAGCAGTGGTTCCGCAAGACCCGCTACGGCTACGCCCGCGGCGGCGAGACCGTGCACTTCGTGCAGAACGTGCGGCGCTACTACGACATCCTCACCTGGGTGACCCAGCCGCAGCTCGAGGGTGGCCAACTGGCCGAAAGCGGCCTGCACCTGCCCGGGGTGAACAAGACCCGCCCCAGCGAAGAGCCCGACGAGAAGCTCTGAAGCGCAGAGCATCTGCGGACGGAGTCCGCCACGAGGAAACTCCATGCCCCACGACAACTGTAGGAGCGGGCCCTGCCCGCGATTTCGCGCGCAGGGCGCGCTCCTACATGGGAATGGCGCGAGTGGGGGCAGCGCGTAGGAGCGGATCTCATCCGCGAATCGCGCCGGGGCCTCCGGCAAACACAACACCCGTAGGATGGTGTTGAGCGAAGCGATACCCATCACCATGATCCGATGGGTATCGCAAGCTCAACCCACCCTACGAAAAGCGCCTCGGCGCTCCGCCGGCAAGACGGTCTTCAGGAATGCACTATCGTAGGAGCGGACTCCGTCCGCGATTCGCGTAGGACGCCGCGCCCTATCCCTTGCGCCGCGCCTTAAAAAAGGCCGACAGCATCGCACTGCACTCCTCCGCCAGCACCCCGCCCTCCACCAACACCTTGTGGTTGAGGAACTCCTGGGCAAAGAACTCCCCCCGGCTGACCACCACCCCCGACTTGGGCTCGGTGGCGGCATAGACCAGGCGCTGGATGCGCGCGTGCACCAGCATGCCGGCGCACATGCTGCAGGGCTCCAGGGTGACGTAGAGGGTGCTGCCGGGCAGGCGGTAGTTGCCGGCCGCCGCCGCGGCCTCGCGGATGGCGACCATCTCGGCATGAGCGCTGGGGTCGTGGGCGGTGATCGGCTGGTTGAAGCCACGGCCGACGACCTGGCCCTCCAGCACCAGCACCGCGCCCACCGGCACCTCGCCCAGGGCCGCGCCCTGCTCGGCCAGGGCCATGGCCTCGCGCATGAATTCGCGGTCGCGGCTGCGGTCGATCACCGGGGCCAGCCCCTTCACCGTCGGGTGGCCCTTGCTGTTGGTCAGCCGCACCAGGCGTCACCCACGGCGATGGTGCCCATCAGGCCGGTCTCCATATGGTCGATGACGTGGCAGTGGAACATCCACAGGCCGGGGTTGTCCGCCACCAGCGCCACCTTCGCGCTCTCGTTCTTGCCCAGCAGGTAGGTATCACTGTAGTACGGGATGATCTTGCGGCGGTTGGACGCCAGCACCTTGAAGGTCATGCCGTGCAGGTGGATCGGGTGCTGGTACTGCGTCAGGTTGCGCAGGGTGAAGATGTAGCTCTTGCCCAGCTCCAGCTTGGCCAGCGGCGGCGCGTTGTGCTTGTGCTCCTCGCCGCCCTGCCAGGCCACGCCGTTGATCTGCCACAGCGACGGGGTCGCCTGGCCCTTGGAGTAGTCGGTCATGGCGCCCACCCACTCGAACTTGAAGTCGATGGTCTCGGCCTTGTCCAGGTCCGGCTCGCTCACCGGGTTGTGCGGCAGCGCCGGCGGCCATTCGGCGGAACCACCCTGCAGCGGCGCCACGCCGCGCACCGTGCCCAGGCGCACCACGCCGTCGCGCAGGGACAGCTCCTGGCCCTCGGCCGGGCCGCGGATGGCCAGCTCCAGGCGCATGCCCGGGCCGATCCAGTATTGCTCGTCGAGGTCCCGCGGCTCCACCGGGTGGCCGTCGATGGCGTAGATCTTCGCCTCGCTGCCCGGCAGGTTGAGCCGGTAGGTCACGGTGTTGTCGATGTTGAGGATGCGCACGCGGGTCACCTGACCGGCGGGCAGCTCGATCACCGGTACGTGCTCGCCGTTGATGGTCGACAGGCTGCCGCGGGTGCCCTCGCGGGCGGCCTCGCGCGGCACGCTGAAGGCGGTGAAGGCGCCCTGCTCGTCCACGTGCCAGGTCTTCAGGCAGAGGATTTTCTCGTGACTGAAGCCGCTGGGCTCGCGCTCGTCGATGATCAGCGGGCCGACCAGGCCGCGGCCCAGCTGCTCGCTGCTCATCAGGTGCGGGTGGTACCAGTAGCTGCCGGCGTCGGGGGTCTTGAACAGGTAGACGAAGCTCTGCCCCGGCTGCACCGGCGGCTGCGAGATGTAGGGCACGCCGTCCATCTCGATGGGCAGGCGGATACCGTGCCAGTGGATGGTGGTCGGCTGGTCCAGTTTGTTGGTGAAGCGCACGCGCAGCCAGTCGCCCTGGCGGGCGCGGATCTCGAAGCCGGGGAAGCGGTTGCCGTAGAGCAGCGCCGGGGTCTTGTGCCCGGGCACCAGCTCCAGGTCCATGGGCGCGGCGATCAGTTCGTAGTCGTGCTCCGCGGTCACCTGCGGGCGCGCCAGCCAAAGGCGCGCGCCGCCGGCGCCGAGGCCGACCACGGCGAGGCCGGCGATGCCACCCAGTACCTGTCTGCGGGTAAAGCTCATGTCTCCCCCAACCCCTGCGGGTATCTCGCAAATGCAAGATTTTCTCATTTTCCCGGTGGCAAGGCGAGCACGAAGGCGCTGCGCGATGTCGCATCCCGAGCAACCGCAGCAAATGCCTGACAGACATGGACAGCGGCGCCGCGGAAGGCTATCTGGATAACTTCGCTTCCACGGCGGCACCCCGCCATTGACGACGAGAGAGACGAGGCATGAGCCAGAAACTGAAGGTGGAACGCAAGGGCCATGTGCTCTGCATCGGGCTGAACCGCCCGGAAAAGTACAACGCCATGGACGTGGAGCTGTACCTGGCGCTGGCCGACGCCTACGGTGAACTGCAAGGCGACGACGAACTGCGCTGCGGCCTGCTCTACGGCGAGGGCCAGCACTTCTGCGCCGGCCTGGAGCTGGACAAGTGGGGCCCGCAGTTCACCAGCGGCCGCTTCCCCGAACTGCCTCCAGGCGCCTGCGACCCCTTCGGCCTGGACCCGGCGCGGCGAGTGGCCAAGCCGATCGTGGTCGCCGCCCGCGGCGTCTGCTTCACCGCCGCCCTGGAACTGATGCTGGCCGCCGACGTGCGCATCGCCGCGGAAGACGCGCGCTTCGGCCAGATCGAGGTCAAGCGCGGCATCTATGCCGTGGGCGGCGCGACCATCCGCTTCGTGCAGAACATCGGCTGGGGCAACACCATGCGCTACCTGCTCACCGGCGACGAATTCGACGCCCGGGAAGCCCAGCGCATGGGCCTGGTGCAGGAAGTGACGGCCCCCGGCGAGGAATTCGCCGCAGCCCTGACCATCGCCGAACGCATCGCCCGCCAGGCCCCGCTGGGCGTGCGCGCCACCCTGACCAGCGCCCGCCTGGCCCTGGCCGAAGGCGAGGCGGAAGCCGCCCGCCGCCTACTGCCGGACCTGCAACCGCTGATGGGCAGCGAGGACGTCAAGGAAGGCGTGGCCTCCTTCCTCGAACGCCGCGAGGCGAACTTCGTCGGCCGCTGAAACGACGACGGGGCGGCGTGGATGACCACGACCGCCCCGTCTTCCGACTGCCGGCGCCGCTCAGTTGTGCCGGGTCGCAGGGATCACTCCCACTCGATCATCAATAGGTCGCCTGAACCCGCATGGCTAAAGGGACTGGCTGTGACCGACATGGAGCCTTACCGTCGCTTTTACCGTCAACCGCGCAGAGCTTTTGCTGACGCGGGAGATAGAGCGATTTGCGGGGCGACGACTTTGGCGACACCATTATCAATCAGCTCCCATTTTAGCCCTCCGCTGCCCCCGGCGCGAGGCCTAAAGGTTCGACACCTACGTTGGCGACAGTAGTCTGCCCGCCGAAGCCTCCTATTAAATAGTGGGAAGCTGACGATCAGGATCGTTTCCTGCCCTCTTGAACCCCCTATCCCCGGTCATGAACGCCTCCAGCATGTGCGGGATCAGCGTTACAGCATCGACCGTCTCGCCGTAGGTCTGCGCATGCAGCGCGGCGTAGCGGTCAAGGTGAGCCTTCAGGCTGGCCGGGCAAACGAAGGTCAGCTTGATGCTCTCGGCCTTGGGCAGCGGCCCCAGCCGCAGCTTGCGTGTCGTGCTCATCGTGAAGCTCTCCGATTGAAGAACAGTGGTTGGTATGGTCGGAGCACCAGGTCTCGGTTGACAATGATGCGCACCGGCAGGCCAGGCCTCTCGGTCAAGGTGGGCTGGATGTTCATGTTACGCCGAGTTATCTCCTGCCCGACCTGGTTCACGCTGTCCTGCAAGCCGTCACGGCCGGCAATGATGATCCTATCGCCATCCTGGCGGTTCTCAGGCGCGGCCAGCTCGGCGCCGATGCCCAGCAGCGTCGTCAACGCAGCGCCGACGAAAACGCGATCCCAGTGCCAATCCACACCATCTTCCAGGCCGGCATAGCCGGCTGAATCGGTGCCCACGAGGTTGTCCAGCGTCAGCGAGGATGTATCCGGCAGGATGATGCGATTCCACACCACCTGCACGCGGCTCTGCCCGTAGCTGACCTGGCTGTTGTAGCGGCCGAGGATGCGTGAGCCCTGCGGGATCAGCAGGTGCTTGCCGGTCGCCGTGTCGTAGACCGGCTCCGTCACCGTGCCGATCACGTCACCCGGAAGATCCGACTTGATGCCCGTCACCAACGCACCGGCAATCACCGTGCCGGCCATGACCTGGTACGGCGACGCCGGCAGCTGCAGGTTCCCGAAATTGCGGGTATCCGTAGAGCCGGCTTGCAGGAACGCCTCTTTCTGCCCCTGCTGGTTCTGCACGGTTGTCGGATCGAGGGGGTGCGCCGCCGTCGAAGCTGGGCCGGCGGCCAGCGGATCGAAACCCGCCAGCGTTGCTGCATCCGCAGCAGGTTGTGCCGGTGCAGCCATGGCTGGGCGCTGTCCGCCCGTGCGGAAAAACACCGACGAGGCTGCCGCTTCCTCCGCCTCCTTCAAACGCGCCAGCCGCTCAGCCTCGGCGGGATC
This sequence comes from Pseudomonas sp. M1, assembly GCF_022760135.1. NCBI lineage: Bacteria > Pseudomonadati > Pseudomonadota > Gammaproteobacteria > Pseudomonadales > Pseudomonadaceae > Pseudomonas > Pseudomonas sp. M1. The sequence goes on along the minus strand of NZ_CP094343.1, from coordinate 1,402,442 downwards.
GTGTCCGGGTGTCGTATAGCTGGGTGCCGCAGGTCGTTGCGACTGCACGATGGCGGGGCCAAGGTCGCCCGGTAGCGGCGGCCCCAGTTCGGGCGGAGGCGGCAGCTCGGAGTAGTCCGAGGGCAGTCGGTCGAGCCCCTCGGAACGCGAAACCCGGTCGACGTTGTACAGCTCGGCCGGATCGTTGCTACTCCGAGGCTTCGACGGTTGCAAGGACCAGATGGTTGCCCCCAGAACCGCGGCGGAGAGCCCACCGGCAAGCACGGCCAGGGTACGCCGATTCAACCGCGTGACCGGGCGCGGCTGGGCACGGAGCGCGACCGACTCGGGCGGAACCTTGCCGGCCGGCGGCGCGACCAGGTCGGGGGTATCGTCTTGGCTCATGCTCAGTTTCCCCGCGCCACGCCATCCGTGCGCTCGATGCGCACCACGTCGCCCTTGTCCCCGCCCAGGCGCAGCTCGGCCGCGCCGAACAGCCGATCCACGATGTAGTACGGCGAACGGAAACGGTAGTTGACCAGTTGCCCATCGCCCTGCGCGCCGATCACAAACAGCGGCGGTAGCTCACCCTGGGCAATGCCGGCGGGAAACTGGATATAGACCTTCTCGCCATCGTCGAAGGCGCGCAGCGGCTGCCACGGAGGCTTGCTGCCGCTGATCGCATAGCGGAAGCGAATCTTCTCCAGCGAGAGGCCGGTATCGACCGGCGCGCTCGCCTGTGCGGCCTGCGCCTGGCGCTGCAGGGCCAGCATCCGGTCCTTCGGGTAGTCCCAGGACACCGAGGCCATCCAGGCTTTCTCGGTCGAGGTCAGCTCGATCAGGTAGGTGCGACGGCTGGTGGTGATGACCAGGTTGGTCTTGAGATCCGAGCGGATCGGCTTGACCAGCACGTTGACGCGCAGCGCATCGCCGGCGCCGCTGGAGGTGTCGCCGACGATCCAGCGCACCGTGTCGCCGGCAGCCACCGTCACCAGATCCTCTCCGGCCTGCAACGTGATTACGGTCACCCGCCCTGGGGCGGCATAGACCTGGTACAGCGCGCCGTCGCTATAGGGCCAGACCTGGATCGCATTGACGTAACCCTCACGGGTGGGCGCCACCCTCGCCTCCCGGTTCGCGCGCGACACCCTCACCTTCTCGTCGGCCGGCTCCGGGGCTGGACTGGGCTCCTCTGGCAACGGCTTCAGCTGCCCAGGCATCGGTAGCACCTTCGGCACCGCCACCACTTCCACCGGCTTCGGCGGCTCAGGCAGCGGCTGCGCCTGCATCGGCTCGTCGAGCGAGATGCGTGGCGGTGGCTTGCCTTGGCTGGAGCAGCCAGCCAAGGCAAGCAGGACCAGGGGGAACGCGGATTTACGGAAAGACAGGTTCATGGCTTGGCTCCTTCGGACGCATCGAGCTCGCGACTCCACGACAGCCCGTTGACGTAGATGCCCAAGGGGTTCTTGCGCAGGCGCTGTTCGGTTCGCGGGGTTTGCAGGACGATGGAGATCACCGCGTTCCAGCGCTCGGTGCCGGCAGGCGCGCCGTTGACGAAGCGCCGCTCCGTCCAGCGCACGTTGAAGGAGGCGTCGCTGGCCCTCACGAGGCTGCTGACCTGCACCGTCACCGACTCCTTGCCCACGCGGACGAACGGATCGTTGGTGCGCGCATAGTCGTTGAGCGCCGCCGCACCACGGTCGGTGGTGTAGTCGTAGGCTTCGAGCCAGTTCTGCCGCACCACGATCGGGTCGATCGACAGCGAACGCACCAGCGTGACGAAGCGCGCCAGGTGATAGGCGACCTGTGCATCGGCTGGCCGATAGGGCGTGGCGGCCTCGCCGACCGCGCGCACTTGGCCGGTCCGGTCCACCTCCACCACGTAGGGCGTGACGATGGACTGCGCCGAGCGCCAGACCAGGCCCCCCGCCATCAGCAGCGCGAGCGCCAGGCAGCCGAAGGCCATCAGGCGCCAGTTCTTCGCCTGCACGCGGGCCGAGCCGATGCGCTCGTCCCATACCTGGGCGGCGGCCTGGTACGGGGTCGAGGGTTGCGGCGTCTCGGCGTAGCGCACCCGTGGTCGTTTGAAGCGCATGACTCACCCTCCTTATGAATCCGAATCCCGCAGGCTCGGACCACTGCCCGATCCACCGCCATCACCACTGCGCAACGTGTGCGCAACGGTGGTGGCGGCATGGCTGATCTGCTGACGACTCTGCAGGCGCCTGGCCCAGGCGGGCTGCGCCGTTGACGCGGGGGTAGCGTCGACGGACTCGCCCTGGGTCGCATTGCCATGAATACCCCTGCCGGCGCCAGAAGTGGCACCGGCCCCTTCGGCTTGGAAGGCGGAAGCAGCGCGTGACTTGAGTGAACGCATACCGGCGGGAACCCTCTGTCCCGCAGCCTGCGTGCTGACCTTGGCAACGCTGCCCAACCCGGCCGCGGCGCCCTTGAGGCCGCCACCGGCAGCGGAAGATCCGAGTTGGAATGCGGCACGCGCACTGCTAGCTGTCGAGGTGGCGGCACGCACGCCACTGCCAGCAATCCTGGAGGCGGCCGGCGCCATACGCGCCCCGGCCGCAACCGCAGCACCGACACCCGTTGCAGCGGCACCCACGGCGACGGCCGTACCCGCCGCGCCGAGTGCGGCGCCCGCCATAGCCCCCGCCCCCAGCTGCGGGCCGCCGGAAATCAGTCCGGCGGCGATCCCCGGGCCGAAGATGCCCAGGGCGAGTAACGCCAGCGAGGCCAGCATGACCACCAGCGCGTGGTCGATGGAGGGCTCGTCGGGATGCACCTGGAACTCGGCGAACAGCCCCGTTCCGATGCCGACGATCACCGCCAGCACCAGCACCTTGACGCCGGAAGACACCACGTTGCCCAGCACCTTCTCGGCCAGGAACGCGGTCTTGTTCCACAGCGCGAAGGGCACCAGCACGAAGCCCGCGAGCGTGGTCAGCTTGAACTCGATGAGGGTGATGAACAGCTGCACCGCCAGCACGAAGAAGCAGACGATGATCACAAGGTAGGCCAGGAACAGGATGACGATGGGGTCGAGGTTGACGAACACCTCGGGGAAGCCAGTCAGTTCGCCGATCTGCTCCAGGATCGGCGCGCCGGCGTCAATGCCGGTTTTCGCCAACCGCCCCGGCTGCAGGAAAGTCTCCATGCTGAGCGCGCCGGTCGCCGTCAGGCCCAGCCCGGCGAAAGAGCGGAAGACGATGCCGGCCAGCCAGTTGAAGTTGCCGATGATGTAGGCAAAGGCACCGACGTAGAGCACCTTGCGGATCAACTTCGCCATCACGTCCTCGCCCTGGCCGGTGGCGTGACCGAGCGACCAGTAGAGCCCGGCAATCGTCATATCGATCGCTATAAGCGTGGCGGTCAGGTAGGCGACTTCCCCTTGCAGCAACCCGAATCCCGAGTCGATGTAGCGCGAGAAGGTATCGAGGAAGCGGTCGATGACCGTGACATCGTTCATGGTGCCTCCTCCTTGACGACAACCAGCCGCGCAGCGCTTTCGGTCACGTCCTCGCCAGGCTCATCGAAGGTCGATGGAATTGGCGGCAACTCCTCCAGGGCGACATACTCATCAGGGCCGGAGTGGCCGGCGAAGAAGCGGCGCCGGTATGCCTCGGCAGCGATCCTGCAGGCACTCTCGCCCACCGCCCGCCAGTCGGCCACACACTCTGCGCGCAGCGCCTTGAGCCCCGCGGGATTGGTGGCCAGTGTTTCGGCCAGACCCTCGCAGGACGGCCGATCGCAGGCTGCCAGCAAGGCAATCGACAGCATGAAAACACTACGCATGGCGGCCATCCTCAGTTCCCGTAGAACCGGACCGGTTGCGGGGTGTACGGCGTGCCCTCGCCCAGGAAGCGTCGCCGAACCTCGCGGGCGCGCTCGGTCGCAGCCGCCTGCCGCGCCAGCTCCAGCGAGGCAGCGCGGTCCTGGGTGAGCTGGAGCTGCTGCGCCTGGATGGACTGCTTGGCCTGCAGGGCCAGCAGTTGGTTGGTCGCCTGCATGGCCTGCAGGGCACCTGTCGCCGATTGGCTCTGGCCCACCAGGTCTGACAGCGCCCCCTCATCCTCATGCAGGTTCCGCGACACCTGCGCCTGCATGCGCATTGCGGTGTGCAGACCGTCGAGCGTGTGCGCCCAGCGCTCGCGGGCGTCCCGGTACATCTGGTCGCCGCTGACGGTGGCCGCGTACTCCTCTGGGTACAGCCGCGCGAATTCGCGGTCGAGGTTCTGCACGTCATAGGCCAGCCCCTGCACCTCGGCGATCAGTTGCTCGCTCCTCGCCAACGACGAACGCAGCCGATTGACGATGTTGAAGTCCAGACTCGCGAGGTTGCGAGCCTGGTTGATGAGCATCTGCGATTCGTTCTGCAGCTGCTGCACCTGGTTGCTTACCTGCTCCATCGCGCTGATAGCAGTCAGGGTGTTCTGTATCAGGTTTGTCGGGTCGATGACGGTGAATGCCGACACGGGCTGAACGGCCAGCAACGAGACCGACAGCACGGCGGCGAGGGACGTGGAAAGCGCGCGGGTCTTCATGGCGAAACCTCCTGAAATGACGCGGCGGATGGCGCGGACGGCAACAGCTCGGCTGCCCAGTCGAGGCCGCGATTACGCAGCCAGGCTCCGGCGAAACCCGGCACCCCGGCATCGCGCAGCACGTCGTCGATGGCACGCTGATCCTGGGGCATCGAGGTGCCGGCGAACGCGAGCGCGACCGGCCCCAGGTCGAGGTCGAACAGTCGATTGCCGGCACGGGACTGGTAGTAGTAATCGCGCTTGGGCTGCGCGGTGGCGACGATCTCGATCTGCCGGCCGTTGAGGCCGAAGCCCTCGTAGATCGAGCGGATCTGCGGCTCGGTCGCCTGCGGATTGGGCAGGAAGATGCGGCTCGCGCAGCTCTCGATGATCGCCGGGGCGATGGTCGAGTCCTTGATGTCAGCGAGCGACTGCGTGGCGAAGATCACGCTGACGTTCTTCTTGCGCAGCGTCTTCAACCACTGGCGAATGCGCGCGGCGAACACCGGGTCGTCGAGGAACAGCCAGGATTCGTCGAGGATCAGCAGCGTCGGCACGCCGTCGAAACGCTCCTCGAAGCGTGCGAACAGGTAGCCCAACACGGCCAGCACCGCCGCCTTGCTGGGCATCAGCTCCTCCATCTCGAAGCACTGCACGTCGGCCATGCCCAGATAGTCGAGGTCAGCGTCGAGCAGCTTGCCGTGTGCCCCACCGAGCACATAGGGCGCGAGCGCCTGGCGCAGCGCGTTGGACTGCAGCAGCACCGACAGGCCGGTGAGCGTGCGCTGCTCGACCGGCGCGCCGGCGAGGCTTCCGAGCCCCGACCAGATAGCCGCCTTCTCGTCCGGGCCGACAGCCACGCCCTCGTGCGCCAGACGGCCCTCCACCCATTCGGCCGCCCAGGTGCGGTAGCCCTCCTGGTCGATGTGCGCAAGCGGCTGGAAGGCAATCGCGCCATCGGCGCCCAGGTCATAGTGTTCGCCGCCCAGCCCCAGCACCGTCGCCCGCATGGAGCGCCCCATGTCGAAGGCGAAGATGCGCGAGCCGGGGTAGCGGCGGAACTGCATCGCCAGCGTGGCGAGCAGCACGGACTTGCCCATGCCGGTCGGGCCGACGACCAGGGTGTGCCCCACATCACCGATATGTGTCACCAGCCGGAATGGCGTCGCACCCTCGGTGCGGGTGACAATCAGCGGCGGCCCGTCGAGATGCGTATTCTTCTCCGGCCCGGCCCATACCGCCGACACCGGCATCAGGTGGGCGAGATTCAGCGTCGAGATGATGGGCTGGCGCACGTTGGCGTAGGCGTTGCCCGGTACCGACGACAGCCACGCCTCTACCGAGTTGAGGGTTTCCGGGATGGTCACGAAGCCCCGGCCCTGGATGACGCGCTCCACCCTGCGCAGCTTCTCGTCGGCCACGGCGGCGTCACCATCAAGCACCGTCACGGTCGCGGTGACGAAACCGAAGGCGACCTCGTCGCTACCCAGCTCCTGCAAGGCGGCATCCGCATCAGCCGCCTTGTTGCTGGCGTCGGTGTCGACCAGCGGGCTCTCCTGCTGGAAGAGAGTTTCGCGCAACAGCGCCAGGATGTTCTTGCGCTTGGCGAACCACTGGCGGCGCAGACGGCCGAGTTCCCTTTCCGCTTCGGCCTTGTCCAGGCAGAGGAAGCGCGTGCTCCAGCGATAGGCGAAGCCCAGCCGGTTGAGGTCATCCAGAATTCCTGGCCAGGTCGAGGTCGGGAAACCACGCACCGTCACCACGCGCAAGTGCACGTCACCCAGCATCGGCGCCAGGCCGCCGAGCAGCGGGGTATCAGACAGCAGCGTGTCGAGGTGGAACGGCACTTCCGGCTTGGCGATGCGGTAGCGTCGCGTCGAAATGGTCGCGTGCAGGTAGGTCAGCGTTTCGTCGTCATCGAGCCAGTCGAGCTCCGGCATCACGCCCATGAGCAGATCGAAGATGCGTTCGGTCTCCGCGATAAAGGCCGTGAGGCGCTCGCGCCAGTCCACGCCGGCGGTTGGCGTGTGCTCGTACAGCAACCTGGCCGCGCGGGCATGCGACTCCTCTGGCGTCAGGTATTGCAGTGTGAGGTGATAGGCGCTCTCGAAGTGCTCGCCGGACTCCTCGAACGTCGCCCGCCGCTCCTCGTCCACCAGCCACGACAGCGGTTCGGGGAAGTCCGAGTGCGGATAATCCGCCGCCGGCCTGCGCTCAGCCTCGACGAACAGCGCCCATCCGGCGCCGAGCCGGCGCAGCGCGTTGTTCAGTCTTGCCGTGGTGGCCATCAGTTCACCCTGCGTCGCACTGTCGAGGTCGGGGCCACGGAAACGCGCCGTGCGCTGGAACGAGCCGTCCTTGTTCAACACGGTGCCGGGCGCGACCAGACCAGCCCAGGGCAGCCAATCGGCGAGCAGCGCCGGGCGCTGGCGGTATTCGGTAAGGTTCAGCATCGCGGCACCCTCCCCTCACACGTCCAGCAGCGGCTTGTGCTTGAGGTGCCGGGCGAACACCTGCATGAACTGCGGATCGACCCGCGCGCCCCAGACCGCAAGCGCGTGGCCGACCAGCCACAGCACCAGGCCCGGCAACCAAAGCTGCAGACCCAGTCCGACGGCGGCCGCCAGCGTGCCATTGGCGATCGCCACGGTGCGCGGCGCGCCACCGAGCAGGATCGGCTCGGTCAGCGAGCGGTGCAGCGGCACCTCGAAGCCCGGCAGGTCGCTGGCCGTGCTCATACGACCGCCCCGCCGGAGAAGCTGAAGAAGGACAGGAAGAACGAGGATGCCGCGAACGCGATGGATAGGCCGAAGACGATCTGAATCAGCTTGCGAAAGCCACCCGAGGTGTCGCCGAACGCTAGCGCCAGCCCCGTGGCGATGATGATGATCACCGCCACGATGCGCGCGACCGGCCCCTGGATCGACTCAAGGATGGACTCGAGCGGACCTTCCCAGGGCATCGAGGAGCCGGCGGCCCTCGCCGTGCTAGCCGTCATCAGCATGACGGCGGCCAGCAGCAAGCCACGCTGCGCGGGTCCGGCCAGGCGTCGCAGGCGTGCCAGGCATGTGGCCTTATTTACGGAAAAGCGGAAAGCAGGGGCGCGTGTCGGCATCATGGCAGTTCTCCAGGCGTGGTCGGGGACAGGAAAAAGGGCGTGAGCTGATCGGCGAGCGGCTCTCCCGGCACTTCCGCCAGGCAGTAGCCTGCCTCGTCGAAGCCGGTGACGCGGGCGATGCTCTCGATGCGGCGCTTGCGGCCGCGGCCGGCGATAAAGACCACCACGTTGACCGCCTCCGCGATCAGCGCGCGCGGCGGATTCACCGCCACTTCGAGCACCAGCTGCTCCAGGCGCAGCAGCGCGCCCAGGGCGGAGCCAGCATGGAGGGTGGCGATGCCGCCTGGATGGCCGGTGCCCCAGACCTTGATGAGGTCCAATGCCTCGCCGCCGCGCACCTCGCCGACCACCACGCGGTCGGGGCGCAGGCGCATCGTGGCGCGTACCAGCTCGCGCATGGACACCACACCCGCTCGGGTGCGCAATGGCACATGGTCATGCGCGGCACATTGCAGCTCGATGGTGTCCTCGAGCACCAGCACGCGGTCGCCGGTGGCGGCGATCTCCGCGAGCAAGGCATTGGCCAGCGTGGTCTTGCCGGTGCTGGTGCCGCCGGCGATCAGGATGTTCTGCCGCTCGCGCACCACGCCGCGCAGGAACTCGGCCTGCGCGGCGGTCATCATTCCGTCGGTCACGTAGCGCTCCAGCGGGATGATGCCCACGGCGCGTTTGCGCAGCGCGAAGGCCGGCCCCGGCGCCGCCGGCGGCAGGATGCCCTCGAAACGCTCACCCGTTTCCGGTAGTTCGGCGGTCAGCAGCGGCTGGCCGCGATGCACTTCCGCGCCGACGTGAGCGGCGACCAGGCGGATGATGCGTTCGCCGTCTTCCTCGGACAGTTCCGCGCCCAGCGGCGCGCGCCCCGACGACAAGCGATCGACCCAGAGCGTGCGGTCGGGGTTGAGCATGATCTCGACCACGTCCGGGTCTTCGAGCGCGGCGGCGATCACCGGCCCCATTGCCGTGCGCAGCATGCGGATGCGCCGGTCCAGCGAGGTTGTGCTGAAGGATTGCACGGTACTCATGAGACACGCTCCTGCGCTTCACCCTGCGCCGTCTCATACGTGTGTGAGCTGTTCGGGTACAGCTCCTCGACCACGTCGCGTACCAGGCTTCGGCCGCGCAATAGGTGACGGCCGAGCTGCTCGACGAACTGCTCGAAGCGCGCCTTGCCCTGGGCCTTGGCCGCTTCCTGGTGCGCCTCGGGCACCGGCGTGCTGACGGTCAGGAAGTAGCGCACGAACAGAGCCAGCGTCTCGATCTCGATGGCCTGGTCGCGCTCCAGGCGCTCGAACTGGCGCGACAGGCGATCCAGCCGCTTGGCGATGGCCGCCTCGCGCTGGTCGCCTGAATCCGGCGACAGCCAGGACGCCAGGGCCGCCGCCACGATGGAGGACTTGGACACGCCCTTCTTGGCGGCCAGCTCGTCCAGGCGGCGGGCATGCTCGGGCTGGATGAACAGGTTGAGGCGGTACTGGCTCATAGCTGGATTCCGTCGTCGGGGTCGAGGGCAGCCAGCCGGGCGACGCGCTGCATGGCCGGATTGAGCTGGCGAGGGAGAACGGGCTGCAGGTCGTCGTCATCGAGTAGCGACAAGTCACTGACCGAGCCTTCTGGATCGGGGTTGTAGGTAACAGTCTGGGACAGCTCGGGCTGGCGGCGTGGACCACCCTCCTCGACGATAGCTGCCAAGTCATCTCCCAGATCCGCAGCCAAGGGCGCCGGCACAGCCGGCATGGTCAGGTCGCTCCAGTCGTCCGCTCGCGCCGGCGGTGCGTCGGCGTAGCGCCCGGTCACGAGAACCGGTGGCGGCAGCACGCGGCGCTTGAAGTTGGCATCGCTGTAGTAGCGCAGCTTCCTGGCCCGGATCGGCGCGACGCTGGAGACCATCACCACGGCCTCGTCCGGCGGCAGCTGCATCACCTCCCCTGGCGTCAGCAGCGGCCGCGCCGTTTCCTGACGCGACACCATCAGGTGCCCCAACCACGGCGCGAGCCGGTGGCCCGCGTAGTTGCGCTGTGCGCGCAGCTCGGTCGCGGTGCCCAGCGTCTCGGAAATGCGTTTGGCCGTGCGCTCGTCGTTGGTGGCGAAGGTCACACGCACATGGCAGTTGTCGAGGATGGAATGGTTCTGCCCGTAGGCCTTGTCGATCTGGTTAAGCGATTGGGCAATGAGAAAGCTGCGGATGCCGTAACCGGCCATGAAGGCAAGCGCCGTCTCGAAGAAGTCGAGCCTGCCCAACGCAGGGAACTCGTCGAGCATCAGCAGTAGCTTGTGGCGGCGCTCGATGCCGTCAGAACCGTCGAGCGATTCGGTGAGCCGCCGCCCGATCTGGTTCAAGATGAGCCGGATCAGCGGCTTGGTGCGGCTGATATCGGACGGCGGCACCACCAGATACAGCGACACCGGATGTTCAGCGGCGATCAGATCGGCGATGCGCCAGTCGCAGCGCGAGGTGACCTCGGCCACCGTGGGGTCTCGGTACAGCCCCAGGAACGACATGGCGGTGCTCAGCACACCCGAGCGCTCGTTGTCGCTCTTGTTGAGCACTTCGCGCGCGGCGGACGCCACCACTGGATGCGTCCCGTCACCCAGGTGACGCGTCGTCATCATCTGGTGCAGCGTCACCTCGAACGGGCATGCCGGGTCGCTCAGGAAGTTGGCGACGCCGCGCAGCGTCTTGTCCTTGCCCGCGTAGAGCACGTGCAGGATGGCGCCGACCAGCAACGCGTGCGAGGTCTTCTCCCAGTGGTTGCGGCGCTCCAGCGCGCCTTCCGGATCAACCAGGATGTCGGCGATGTTCTGCACGTCACGCACTTCATGCGAACCGCGCCGAACCTCCAGCAAAGGGTTGTAGGCGGCCGAAAGCGGATCGGTGGGGTTGAACAGCAGACAGTGCGAGAAGCGCGAGCGCCAGCCGGCGGTCAGGTTCCAGTTCTCGCCCTTGATGTCGTGGATGACCGCCGAGGCTGGCCAGCTCAGCAGCGTGGGGATAACCAAGCCTACGCCCTTGCCGGAGCGGGTAGGCGCGAAAGTCAGGACGTGTTCCGGGCCTTCATGGCGCAGGTACTGACCATCATGCAGGCCGAGGAAGATACCTGCCGGCCGGTCCAGGCCTGCCAAACGGATGTCGGCGGCCTCGGCCCAGCGCGCCGAACCATAGGTCGTGACCAGGCGCGACTGGCGCGAACGCATGATCGACATGGCGATGGCGACGCCCACGGCGACCATGCCACTGGCGGCGGCGATGGCACCACCGGTGTCGAAAATCTCCGGCGCATAGGCGCCGAAGAAGAACCACCAGTCGAACAACCGCCAGGGGTGATATACCGGCGTGCCAAAGCAATCGAACCAAGGCGAACCGAGGCGTACCTGATAGCCCAGGGCGGCGGCTGTCCATTGTGTGGCGACCCACACGCCGGCGATCACGATGCCGAATACGGCGGCGATCTGCCCGAACAGCACGTTCGTCCCTTGCATTTCCCGGCTCCCAATCTCTCCAATGAAGGCAGCAAAAATGCTGGCTGCGTGGTCGAGACTCGGTGCCGGGTCAGTGCCGGTCAAAGACCTTTATCGGGACAACACTGGACTGGAGCGCATCAATTCATGCGAGAGCGAATGGAGAGAAACCGCCGCATGCGCAAGCGCATTACGGCGTGTTGAGCAAGCTAGTGGACGATTTAGCAGATCGCCCACGATCAGAACTTGGGCGGCTCTTTCGGCGGCGTGTAGGGCACTTTCCCATCGCCATAGAACCGCTTGCGCGTGGCCTCGGCGACGCGATTGCACAGCTCATCACCCAACTGGGCGCGCTCCAGCTTGCACTGCTGGCGCAGCTCTTTCAGTCGTGCGGGATCGGCCGCGAGCTCATCAACCGACGGCGTCGATGTTTCAGGCTGACCGCAGGCCGCAAGGGCCAGGACACAGAGAAACGGCGTAATCTTCTTCACGGCTAGATTTCCTCCCTGGCATTGACCTGGCTAGCGATCTGGACGTCATCCGAAGAATCGATGGTCTGTACCCGTTCAATGAAACGAGTCAGCGTTGCTGATGGTTCACGCGGCGAACGCAGCAGATAGGTCGTCAGTTGGGGAAAGCCCCTCAATGCGCGCCCCACTACACCCGATTCGCGGCTAGCCGCGATGCACGACTCTCCCGTCAGCCCTAGGGCGAAGCCTGCCGCGACAAGCGCCATCATCAGGTCGCAGGAGGTCACCTGCTCCGCGACCAGAGGCTCCGCTTCGGCCTGGCGCAAGAAGCGCTCGACCTGTCGTGCATGACCTTCGCAAGCTTGTGGGTCGCACAACACCAGTGGGTAACGCAGCAATTCCTCCAGCGGAATGTGCTTGTGGGACAGGATGGGATGGCGCTCCGGCACCGCCACCACCAGCGGATCGCTCCAGGCTGGAATAGCAACGACGCCATCCCCGACCTCGGCCGACTGGGCGAAGCCCACGTCATAAAGATCATCATGCAGTCCCTTGATCTGCTGAGACAGCGGCACCTCTGACAGGCGAATCTCTAGCTCCGGCTCCTCTTGCCGGCATCGCGCCAGGAACGAGGAGAAACGCGACGGAGAAATCCCGTCCGAGAGTGCCACCCGCAGTTGACCGCAAAATCCATTGGCGGCGGCCTTCACACTATCCTGCGCCTGTTGCAGCGCGGTGAAGACGCGCGGCACATGCTCCAGGAACAGTCGTCCGGCATGTGAGAGTCTTGTGCTCCGCGTCGTCCGCACAAAGAGCCGTGTTCCCAGTTCCTCCTCGAGCTCCTTGATCGCACGCGACAAGGGCGACTGCTCGATGTGCAAACGCTCAGCCGCACGCGCAAAATGCAGTTCCTCGGCTACGGCAAGGAAACAGCGAAGATGTCGAAGCTCCATTACTCCACCCTCTCCATTGGCGCGTAATCGGCCGTGTTTCCATATGGCTCGGCTCAGATAGAACGCTTGGCATCGCTACTCCCACTACCCCAACCCGCACTCAAACAACAGCCTTGAATTTAAACGCCAGTTAATCACTTAGGACTTCCTAGAGCCGTCTCATCAACGCCCCAAAAACCTTGCATTACGGCGCATCAGAAAGGCGGTGACACCCTCACGGAAATCATCGGTCTTGGTCGCCGCACAGAAGGCTGCACGCTCCCGCTCCAAATGGGCTTGAAGCTCACCAGGCTCGCCCCGGATCAGAGCCTTATAGCGACCATATGCCAGACTCGGGCCAGACAGAATCTCTCTGCTCACTCTCTCCAAACTACTCTCCAACTCGTGCGAAGGGACACACCAGTCCAGCAGACTCATTGAACGGGCCTCCTCTGCAACAAGCTCACCGCTGCCCACCATCAGTTGCATCGCGGGGCCGATGCCGATGCGTCGTGGCAGAAAGTAAGTTCCGCCGCAATCAGGAGAGGCGGCGACCTTGTTGTAGGCCAACAGCAGCCGCGTGTTATCAGCGGCCAGAATCAGGTCACAGCCCAACATCAGACTCAGCCCAGCCCCCGCGACCACGCCGTGCACACACGCAAGAACCAACGCTGGAGTGGTATGCAGAGCCAGGATCGCAGGATGGAGATGATCCAGCAGTTGATTGACTACGTGGTCCGCCTTGTCGAAGTCGTCAGCAAAACGCTGTAAGTCGCCACCGGCCACAAAGGCCCGTCCCGCCCCACGAATGACAATCAGACGGATGCCAGTTTCCGCAGTGGCCCGCAGCACGGCTTCGCTGAAGGATTGCGCCGTTTCGACATCAATGGCGTTGAGCACATCTGGGCGATTGAACGTCAGGGTTGCACGACATGAGTCGGCATCGAAGTGGTAATCGACAGGGCGTGACATCGCGATATCCATAAGAAAGGGAAGGATCGCGCCGTAGCCTAGCGTCATGGTCGACCGGCTTACCTAGCCTTTAGGTTGGGTATTCCTGATGTGCCTTGGTCGAGCCCAGGAGGTGTTTTTTAGTTCTTTGTGACGAATCCTCCATTTGCAGACTGCTTCATATTGGCCTGGTACCCAGCGCTCCAGCGCCCACAAAAATCTCCACCAGAAAAATAACCATGGAGACTCTGCCAGTGCCAGTCGAAGCCATCTCTCGCCCTATAGCCGCCCCTGTCGAGAACGCTCAAAGCGCCGACATTCGGCGCGTGTTCGCCGCCCAACGCGATACCGCTCTGCAACTCCGTAGCTCTACTGCCGAAGAGCGCATCCACAAACTGAAAAGGCTGCGCAAGGCTATTGAAGCTCGGCGCGACAAAATCATCGCAGCGGGTGCGATGGACTTCGGCAAGCCAGCTATCGAAGTGGAAATGACCGAGATCCTCACGGTCATCATGGAGATCAGCCACACCTGCAAACACCTGAAGAAGTGGCTCAAACCGAAGAAGATTCCCAGCACCGCGCTGATGCTCGGTACCTCGGCCTCGGTACGGTATGAGCCACGCGGACGCTGCCTGATCATTTCGCCTTGGAACTATCCGCTGACCCTGACCTTCGGCCCACTGGTTCCGGCGATCGCCTCTGGCAACACGGTGATCATCAAGACCTCGGAGCTGACCCCGAATCTGTCGGCGGTCATGGTCGACATCATCCGCGACACCTTCGAGGAGAGCGAAGTCGCCATTTTCGAGGGCGACGCCTCGGTGGCGACCGAGTTGCTCAGCCTGCCCTTCGACCACTCCTTCTTCACCGGCTCACCGGCCATCGGCAAAGTGGTCATGCGTGCCGCTGCGGAACATCTGACCAGCGTAACCCTGGAACTGGGTGGAAAATCGCCCACCATCATTGATGAAAGCGCCGACCTCGAGATGGCGGTGAAGACCATCACCTGGGGCAAGTTCCTCAATGCCGGTCAGACCTGCATCGCGCCGGATCATCTGTACGTCGCCGCCAGCGTCAAGGAACGCTTTGTGCAATTGCTCAAGCAGCACCTCGACAAGGTTTATGGCGAAGGGGAAAAAGCCCGCACCGCCCCTCTGGCCCGCATCGTCAACCAACGCCACGCCGGTCGTATCGCCGGGCTGATCAAGGATGCCGTCGAGCGCGGGGCCAAGCCCATCTATGGGGCATCGGTGGACGCCCAGGAGCGGTTTATTTCGCCCACACTACTGGAAGAGGTACCGGCCGACGCCAAGATCATGGAGGAGGAGATCTTCGGCCCGGTATTGCCAATCATCACCTTCGAGTACCTGGATGATGTGATCCAGCGCATCAACAACGCGCCCAAGCCCCTAGCCTTGTACATCTGGAGCAAGAATCGCCAGAACATCGAGCATATCTTGCAGAACACCAGCGCCGGTGCGTCCTGCATCAACCATATCGCCGGGCACTTCCTGCACAACAACCTGCCATTCGGCGGCGTGAACAACTCGGGCATCGGCAGCTATCACGCCGAATGGGGAATCCGCGCCTTCTCTCATGAACGCTCAGTGCTGGAAAGCAAGATCATGCTCTCAAGCCTGTTCTTCCCCCCCTACACACAAACCACACGCCGGGTTCTGAGCTGGCTGTTCAAGTTCTTCTAACAACATCAGGGAACCTGCCATGAAAATCACTGCCGCGGTTACACGCGCCAACAGCAACGGTTTCTCCATCGAAAACCTGGAGCTGGACGAACCCCGGGATGACGAAGTGTTGGTACGCATCGTCGGCGTGGGTATTTGCCACACCGACCTGGTTGCCGCCGCCGGTGTCTTGCCGATCCAGCCTCCGGCGGTGTTCGGCCACGAAGGTGCTGGTGTGGTAATCAAGACAGGCAGCAAAGTCACCGGAGTCCAGTCGGGTGATCATGTGGCCCTGAGCTTTCACTCCTGCGGTGAATGCCCACGCTGCAGACTCGACGATCCGTCCTACTGCCACTCCTTTGGCCTGCTCAACTTCACCGGTATTCGCCAGGGCGGCAGCAATCTGCATGATGCGACCGGTGCGGCGGTGGCCGGCAACTTCTTTGGCCAATCATCCTTTGCCAGCCATTGCGTGGCCAACCAGCGCAACGTCGTCAAAGTCAGCAAAGACATCCCGCTGGAACTGGTAGGCCCACTGGGCTGTGGTATCCAGACCGGATTCGGCGGCGTAGCCAGGGCCCTGGCCTGTGAAGCCGACTCCTCCATCCTGATTCTGGGCGGTGGTGCAGTGGGCCTGTCTGCAGTCATGGCGGCAGTGATTCGCGGCTGCCAGCAGATCATCCTCACCGAGCCCCATGCGGCCCGCCGTGCCCTGGCGCTGGAACTGGGCGCGACCGCCGTTATCGATCCACTCAGCGAGGATGTCGAGCAGGTCGTCAAAGGCCTCCTGCCGGCAGGTGTGAACTATGCATTCGACACCTCAGGCATCGGCGCCGCACTGGAAACGGCTTACCGCTGCCTGGCGCCACGCGCCACCTTTGGCCTGGTGGGCGTGCCGCAGGACTGGGAGCAGAAGTTGCCCGGTACCCTGGCCGAGATGGTCCAGAGCGGCATCATTTTCAAGGGCATCATCGAAGGCGACAGCGATCCCCAGCAGTCGATTCCAGAACTGATCGCCCTGTACCAGGCCGGCCGCCTGCCAATAGACAAGCTGGTCACGACCTTCCCCCTCGCACAAATCAACAAAGCCATCGCCGCCCAGCATGCGGGCACCTGCGTCAAGCCTGTGCTATTGGCCGGTTGATTTGAATTTCGTCTTCGCCATTCGAGGAATCGCTGCATGGCTACTCCCCTTCTCCGTCACCCCGGTTATCACGCCAAGTGCGCGCCCGAGCGCATTGCCGTGTTGATCGCCGAAACGGGTGCGTCACTCACCTATCATGAGCTGGACGCCTTCGCCAACCGCCTGGCACGCCTCTATCAGTCGCTCGGGCTGGAATATGGCGATCATGTCGCCTACCAGTTGGAAAACCGCGTGGAGTGCCCTGCCCTGCAATGGGGTGCCCACTATGCCGGGCTGTACTACACCTTCCTGAGCACCCGGCTAACGCCCGCCGAAAGCGCCTACATCGTCGAGGATTGTGACGCCAAGCTGTTGGTCTTAAGCGCCAAATGCGCCACGCCAGAGCTGCTCGCGGCAATCGCCAGCCTGCCATCCGCCCCCAGGGTGTTCATTCTCGACGCACAGCGCCCCGCTACGGAGTCGCTGCTCGCGGCCGTGCAGCAGTACTCTCCCGCCACGTTGGAGGATCCGCGCGAAGGCAGTGAGATGCTTTATTCATCCGGCACCACGGGACGCCCCAAAGGGGTCAAGCCGAAGCTCACAGGGCTGCCCCTGGGCAGTACCGAGGTAATTGCCCAGCAGTTGGAAAAGGCCTTTGCCGTCAACGAACACTCCGTGTACCTGTCACCCGCCCCCTACTACCACGCTGCCCCGCTGAAATGGGTAAGGGGGGTGCATGTGCTCGGCGGCACCGCGATTCTGATGGAGAAGTTCGAGCCTGAAGCGGCCCTTGCCGCCATCGACGAATACCAGGTAACCCACAGCCAGTGGGTGCCGACCATGTTCCATCGCCTGCTCAACCTGCCGAATGAAACCAGGAACAGATACTCCCTGAGCAGCCAGCAGGTAGCCGTGCATGCCGCCGCCCCCTGCCCGATTCCCACCAAGCAGGCCATGATCGATTGGTGGGGACCGATCCTCTACGAGTACTACGGCAGTACCGAACAGATCGGCATGACCATGGCCAGCACCGACGACTGGCTCAGGCATCCGGGTACGGTGGGACGCGCCATCTACGGCCGCCTGCATATCCTCGGCGAGGATGGCCGCGAGCTGCCAGCGGGCGAGGATGGCCTGGTGTATTTCTCCGATAGCCTGCCGTTCTCCTACCACAAGGACCCGGTCAAGACGGCCGAAGCCTACAATGACAAGGGCTGGGCCTGCGTGGGCGACATCGGTCACCTAGACGCCGATGGCTACCTCTATCTGACCGACCGCAAGAGCCACATGATCATCTCCGGCGGCGTCAACGTGTATCCACAGGAAACCGAAAACGTCCTGCTCAGCCACCCGCAGGTGCTGGACGCCGCCGTGATCGGCATTCCTGACAACGACCTGGGTGAGTCGGTCCACGCGGTGGTTCAGCTGCATGACCACAACCAGGCCAGTGACGCCCTCGCCGCGGAGCTCAACCAGTTCTGCCGCGCGCAATTGTCCTCGATCAAATGCCCGCGCAGCATCGAGTTCCGCCAGGACCTGCCTCGCGAGCCCACGGGCAAGCTGCTCAAGCGCCTGCTGCGCGATGAGTACGCCAGGGCCGCACGGTGAGGAGGCGAGGATGAACGGAACCTGCATCATCATCGGCGCCAGCCATGCCGGTATACAGATGGCCGTCGGCGTACGCCAGGAGGGCTGGCAGGGACGCATCCTGCTCATTGGCGACGAGCCTTCGCTGCCCTACCACCGCCCGCCGCTGTCCAAGGCCTATCTCAAGGGAGAGTCCGAGGTGGCGATCATCCACCCACAGGCCAGCCTGGATAAATACGGCATCGAGTTCCTGCCCTCCACACGCGTGTCACGGATAGACCGCCAGGCCCATGAAGTGCTGCTGGATAACCACCAGCGCCTTGCCTACACCAAGCTGGCGCTTTGCACCGGCGCTCGCCTGCGCCGCCTGGGCATCAGGGGCGGCGAACTGGCCGGCGTGCATTACCTGCGCGATCTCGCCGATGCCGACCGTCTGCGCGCGGAGCTACCAGGAGCCCGCACTGCGGTGGTTATCGGCGCGGGGTACATCGGCCTGGAAACCGCCGCCAGCCTGCGCCAGCTAGGCCTGGAGGTCAGCGTGCTGGAGGCCGCGCCGCGCATTCTCGGACGCAGCGTCGATGCATCGGTATCGGCATTCTTCGAGGCTCTGCATCGCGCTCATGGTGTGACCATCCGGACCGGATGCCAGGTCAGTGAGCTGCTGGGCCATGAACGCGTCGAAGCGGTGCTATGCGGCGACGGCACCCGCTATCCGGCAGACCTGGTGGTGATCGGCATAGGGGTACAAGCCAATATCGAGCTGGCCAAGGACGCGGGGCTGGCCATCGACGATGGCATCCTGGTCGATAGCCATGGCCGAACATCCGATGCCGACATTGTCGCCGCCGGGGATTGCACCCGCTTTCCGAGCCCGCACCTGCGGCGCATGGTACGCCTGGAATGCCTGGCCAATGCCAGCGATCAGGCGAGGTCGGCAGCCGCCACCTTGTGCGGTCATGAAAAACGCCATGAGGCCCTACCATGGTTCTGGTCGGATCAGTACGACACCCGTCTCCAGATCGCCGGTCTAGTCGATGAATACGAGTGCGTGGTACAACGTGGAGACGCTTGCGCCGGTAGCTTTTCCCGGTTCTACCTGCACGATGGGGTGATCCTCAGCGCCCTGTGCGTGAACCGCCCCAAGGAGTTCATCGCCAGCAAGCGGTTGATCGCCACGGCGACGCGGGTCGATCCGCTCAAGCTGGCCGATGAAACCTGCGATATCAACGCGGCGCTGCCTGCCCAGCCAGCCTGAACGGCTTGCCCCACTGGCGCAGGGATGCGCCCGGAGAAATGCCCAACGAGAGCGGCCTTGACCTAATCACTCGCCAATAAGAACAAGAACAATGAAGACCTGCTTGCAGCCCCAGGCTTATCCACCTGCCGGCTTCATCCCGCGCCATCTTTACGACGTGCTGCTGAGCAAGCTCACCACGCACCGTCTGACACTGCTCCGCGCCCCCGCAGGCTATGGCAAGAGCACGGCACTGGCTTACTGCATGCAGCATGTCCATCGCGCCAACGCCCAGGGGATATGGATTTCGGCCGAGCAATGGAGCGAGGTCGGCAGCGAAACGCTTCTGCATGCCATTTGCCAGCAGCTGCCAGGCTCCACCGCCACCACTGCTGAAACGCTGCTGGCACGCCTGCAGAACCTCAAGGCGCCCCTGGTCATATTCATCGACGCTTATGAGCAACTGGAAAGCCCGCATAGCACGGGCTTGCTGGAGCAGATCCTCCAACTCGACCAGCCACGCCTGCATATCGCCCTGGCCTGTCGCCATCAACCGGCCCTGAAGCTTTCCCGCCTGGAGATGCGAAGCCAGTTGCACAGCATCGACAGCACGCAATTGAGCTTCAGCGCCGACGAAACCAACCTGCTGCTCAGCCAGGAACTGCCCGCCAGCCAGCGCGAGCACTTGCACCAGCTAACCGAAGGCTGGCCGCTTGCGGTCAACCTGTGCCGCATCCTCGGACGAGACAAGAAACAATCAGCCAAGCTGGTGACCTTCTCCGGCAGGGACCAGGGCCTGCGTACCTTCTTCGAGGAGCAGGTGCTGACCCATCTGGATCGGCAGCAGCAAGCCTTCCTTCACGATTTTGCCGTAATCGGCAGCGGTTGCGGCGCACTCTGCGACTACGCGCTGCAACGCCGGGATAGCCATGAACAACTGGAAGGCCTGTACCGCGCCGGGGCATTCCTCGAAACGCGCGACCGCAACCTAGACGACTACCGCCTGCACCCCCTGTTCCGCGAATTCCTGTTGGATCAGGGCCACACCTCGGCCCATCAGCGCAAGTTGCTGGTGCGAGCCACGCGCTGGTCGATCCGCCACCAGCGCTATCGGCTGGCCGCCGACTATGCCCGGGCCAGCGGCGAGCCGCGCGTCGCCCGTCTGGTGATCAGCAAGACCAGCGAGATCCTGGTACGCAATCTCGGCGAGTTGCCCACCATCGTTGACTGGACCCGTGACATGCAGGTCGGCCCCATCTTCGAATGGAACGAACTGGTGTACTGGTCAACCTGGTCACTGGCCTTTTCCTACTGCTGGCAGGAAGCGCACGAGCGCATCCTGCAACTGACCTCGGCCATCCGTAACAACACCGGCCTCAGCCCCCAGGAACGACGCGACCATACGTCCAAGCTCGACTCACTGGAACTGGTGCTGGCCATCTTCCAGGACCGGACCGCAGGCGTGGCGGAGCGTTCGAGCCACTGGCTGGAACAGCACCCGGATGCCGATGCCTTCGACATCGCGGTGATCGCCAGCGCCCAGCTCATTGCACTGCGTCTCGACGCCGACTGCAGCGGCGCAGCGAGCGCCGGTATCCGCGCCATATCGGCCATCCAGCGCTCCGGCAGCGTGTACGGCAAGATCTGGGTCAACCTGCTCAACGCCCTCTATCAACTGGAGTTCGGTGACTACAGCCGCGCCCGCCTGCTGCTCAACGAGCAGTTCTACCTGGCCGCCCAGGAAATCGGCGAACACTCCGCGATCCTCTCCACCTGCGCGCTGCTGCTATCGCGCATCGCTTACGAGCATGACGACCTGGACGGGGCCGGCGACTACGTCGAGATCGGCTACCGGCATATCAGAAGCCACGGCCTTATCGAGAGCGCCATCGCCGGGATCGCCGTACGCGCCCGCCTGGCAGCCCGCAGCAGCCTGGGCGAGGCCCTGCAGGTGCTGGATGAGGCGCAGGCGATCAGCGCGCTCTACCCTCGACGCCTGGAAACGCTGCTGCACCAACAGCGTATCGAACTGCTGCTCGATCACGGCCGTACCAGCGAAGCGCTGATTGCCGCCAACGCACTGGAACAGCTGATGGCGCAGCCCGAGTATCAGGACACCCGCCTGGTGCCAAGGTTGAATCAGGCCTATGTCGAGCTGCTGCTGAGCTGCGCCCGCGAACACCATGCCGACGCCGAAAGGCGCTACCGGCAACTGCTGGACGAACCGGCGCTGCAGCTCCAGCCCCTGCTCCATTGCCGAGTGCTGATCGTTCAGGCCGCCCTGCTGACGCAGACCGAAAGCGCAGCCGCAGCCGGCAAGGTCATGTGCGGGGCGCTCAAGGTGGCCCGCGAAAACAACCTCTACCGGGTCTTCCTCGACCTGCGGCGCTTCTCGGCATCGCCCATGCAGTGGCTATGCAATGCCGGCGGACAGCACCTGCCCTCGAGCGAGCGGGAGCTGTTCGCACGGCTGTGCGACGCCCTGCAGTTGCGAGCGCAATCCTGCAAGAAGGCTACGCAGCTGGCAGAGCCGTTATCGCGGCGCGAACTGGAATTGCTGGCGCTGCTCGAATCCGGGCTGACCTACCAGCAGATCGCCGACCAGCTGTTCATTTCCCTGGCCACGGTCAAATGGCATGTCTACAACATCTACGGCAAGCTCGGGGTGAAAAACCGCTCCGGAGCCCTGGTCGTCGCCCGCCAGCTGCAACTACTGAACCACGGCGAGTAACTCCCACCCGCCCATTTCCTGGCGACTGCGTCGTGCCATGCACGGCGCGTGCGCGGCGCCACATCACGCCTGCCGCCAGAAGCCGACCCCGAAGGCCAAACCAGACTTTCTCCTAGGTTTCCCACACCGCGCGAGTGCCAAAGTCAGCTCACAAAAACAACATTGGCAAACGCCGTGGAGGCACTATGAGTACCGTCACCCCAAAGGATATCCAGTTTCGCAAATTGATGGACGCCCCCTTGCTGGCATGGCCCACCATGCTGCTGTTCTTCGGTTCCCTGGGCACCCTGGGACTGGTGGACTACCACGCCGTGGCGGGCAACATCCCGCTCTGGGTGGGGACGATCATCAATGGGCTGGTCATCTACCTGCTGTTCAGCTGCGTACACGATGCCTCCCACGGGGCCGTCTCGCGCATCAAATGGATCAATGAGCTGCCTGGCCATATCGGCATGTTCTTCTTCGGCCCGATCGCGCCATTCAACGTCGCCCGTTTCATCCATATGCAGCACCACCGCTTCACCAACGACAGCACCATGGATCCCGATCACTTCGGGCACAAGATGGACTGGTTGTTCCCCCTGCGCTGGAGCAATTTCGACTACTACTACACCAAGTACTTCTTCATGCGTGCGCCCGCCGCCATGCGCAAGAAGTTCCTGCCACGCCTGATCATCCACTTCTCCGTGATCATCGGCGTGCTGATCGCCCTGACGCTGGCCGGCTATGGCCTGGAAGCCCTGATGCTATGGATTCTGCCGACCCGCATCAGCTCCTTCCTGTTCGTCATGGCCTTCGTCTACCTGCCCCATGAACCCTTCCAGAGCACGGCCAAGGAGGATGAATACCGCGCCTCCAACATCCGCCCGGGCGCAGAGTGGTTGCTGACCCCGCTGCTGGCCTACCAGAACTACCACCTGATGCACCACCTGTACCCGACTGCGCCCTTCTACAACATGATCAAACTGTGGGAACTGCGGCACGCCGAGCACATGGCCAACTCACCGCTGATCGTCAAAACCTTCGGCCTGCAGCCACTCGACGAGCATGCCCGCCATGCCGGGAGGGACGCCGCATGAAGCGCTGGCAATGTCGTTACTGCTCATTCATCTACGACGAAGCATTGGGCCTGCCGGCGGAAGGCATCGCCCCGGGAACGCCGTTGAGCGACGTGCCGGACGACTGGATGTGCCCGGACTGCGGCGCGACCAAGGTCGATTTCGACGAGATCTGACGCACATTCCACCAGGAGGGGCCATCACGCCCCTCCGCCCCCAGTCGAGAAGAACCACCATCCTCGGGGCCATAGGGCTCCCGTCGATCAGGAGTCGAGAATGAGTAACCTTGCCCGCCTGCCGACTCTACAATCTCCCCCGCAACTGGTGATGTCCAAACTGCAGCCACCTCAGGAGCCCGCCCAGCAAGAGCCGCGCCTCGCCATACTGGGCAGGCTGGCGCAGCGCTCGCCACGCAAGCTCGTACTGGTGCATGCCCCCGCCGGTTTCGGCAAGACCACCTTGCTCCTGCAATACCTGGCGGCCTGCCGGCGGGAAAAACGCCGCACGCTATGGCTGAGCCTGGACGCCGCCGACAACGACCTCGAGCGCTTCGTCCGCCACTTGCAGGTCGGCTGGAACGCCAGTGCGCAACAACCGGCACATGCCACCGGCCTGATCGAGCAACTGGCCCTGTGCGCACAACCCTTTTCCATTCTGCTCGATGAATTCGAGGTGATTCAGGCCCCGGACGTTCTCTCCCTACTGCAACAATTGCTGGAGTACCTGCCACCCCAGGGTGAAGTGGTCATCAGCTCGCGGCAGATACCGGCCCTACGACTGGCCACCCTGCGCGCCCGGGGTCAGTTGCTGGAGATCACCCGCGAGGATCTCTGCCTCAGCCTCGAAGAAACCACCCGCCTGCTGCATGCCCGCCTGCCCCAGGAGCTCAGCGCGCAGGACATCGGTCTGCTGCATTCGCGAACGGAGGGCTGGGTGGCAGCCATTCAGCTCCTGACCCTTTCGCTGCCGCGGCACAGCGGCCCCAGCGCTCTCCTGCACCACTTCTCGGGTAGCCATTGCGAACTGGCCAACTACCTGACCGAAGACATCCTGCTGCGCCTTGCCCCGGAGCAGCAGGATTTCCTCCTCGCCAGCAGTGTGTTCGAACAGTTCGATGCCGAGGCCTGCGACTGGCTCATGCAACGACGGGACAGCCGGGAAGTGCTGGCCCGCCTGCTGCGCGACAACCTGTTCCTGCTGCCCCTCGACAGCCAGGGCAGCCTCTACCGCTACCACAGTCTGTTCGTCAGCTACCTGCGCAGCCAGCTTGCCCGACAACCTGGTGACCGCCATGGGCAGCTCCAGCGGCGGGCGGCCCAATGGTTCATCCGACAGAACAGACCGATCCGGGCCATCGACCACCTGCTGCTGGCCGGCGAGGCCGAGGCCGCCCTGGAATTGCTCGAAGACCACGCCCAGGCCTTGCTCGAGGATGGCCGTGTACGCCGCCTGCTACGTTGGTTCGACCAACTGCCCACGGACCTGCTCGTCAACCACCCACGCCTGCGCCTGTCCTATGCCTGGGCGCTGATCCTCAACCGCCGTCATGCCGAAGCCTCCTCGCATATTGCGGCGATAAAGCGGGACGCCCCGTCCGAGGCAGCTCATGCGCATACCCTCGAGTGCCTGATGCTGGCCATGAGCGATCGTATCGAGGAGTGCTTTCGGGCCTGCAGCGAGCATCTCCCACAACTGTCCGATGGACACCCGCTGCAACAAGGCATCCTGGTCACGATCCAGTCCCACCACATGATTGCCGCCAACCGCTACGACGAGGCGCGCCAGCTGATGGTTCAGGCCATCGACCAGGAAACCCAGATCCGCAACACCTTCATCCGTACCATCGGCGACTACAACGAAGGCTGGATCGAACTGCTCCAGGGGCGTCTGATCCAAGCCCAGGTTCGCCTGCAGACCAGCTACCGCAGCTCCTGGCGCGAGGGACAGAAGGGGGTGCCTGGTGGTCGCGCCATGATCGGCGTGCCGCTGGCCGAAGTGTTGTATGAGATGAACCGGCTCGAGCAGGCCCGTCGCCTGATTGGCGAGTGCCTACCCTATGCGCGGCAGAACGGCCACGTCGATGCGCTGATCCTCTCCTATGTGCTGCTCTCGCGCCTGGCCACCTGCGAGGATGACCGGGAAACCGCGCTGCGCTACCTCACCGAGCTGGAGAATATCGGCCTCGACCTCGACCTGCCCCGGGTTCGCGCCAGCGCGCGTCTGGAGCAGGCCAGGCTGCACTGGCTGCATGGCGACCTGTTCCTCAGCGAGCGCATCGTCCGCGAGGTCGAGAGCATGCCGCTGTGGCAGGAACTGGCGGGCTATACCTTACCGGCCCAGGAGATCGAAACTCCGCAAGTGATGCGCTGGCGCCTGGCGATTGCCAACGGGCAGGCGGCCGTGGTGGAAGAGGATATCCGTCGGGCCTGCGCCCAGGCCCGGCAGAACCTGCGCCTGCGTCGCTGCCTGAAACTCAAGCTGCTGCTGGCCACGGCCCTGTACGCCCAGGGCAAGCAGCAAGCGGCATTGCAGCTGATCAGCGAAGCGCTGCAGCTGGCCGGCAATGAAGGCTTCTTCCGCAGCTTTCTCGACGAAGGCAGCGCCCTGCATCCGCTGCTGCGTCTCTGGCAGGCCCGGCAGCAGCATGTGCCACTGCCAGAGGGCATCAGCGCCAGCTTTGTCGAACAGCTGTTCGAGCAGGTGGGTGGCGAGCCACCGAGCGCGGAGGCATCGCGAGGGCAGACCGCATCGAAGGCTGTCGTTATCGAGCCACTGAGCAAGCGTGAACTGCAGGTGCTGCATTACATCGCCGAGGGGCTGCGCAATCGCGAGATCGCCGACAAGATCTTTCTCTCGGAAACGACGGTCAAGGCCCACCTGCGTCGCATCCACTCCAAGCTCGATGCTCACTCACGCACCCAGGCCGTTGCCATCGCCCGGCGGCACGGCTGGATCTGAACAGGCGGAAAGCCATGAGCAGGCTCAGCAGCCTGCCCATGGCTAAACCTGGATAGCCCGCAGCCCCCTACGCATGCAGAGCGAACCTCAACCGACGGTGCATGATCCCAGGATCGACTGCTTGAACTTCCGGCTGATCGGCCGCGCGCCCAACCATTGCATGAGCAGCGCCTGATAGAACTCGTCACCCGGAATCGGCTGGCTTTCCTGACCGTTGTAAACGAAGACGGTGCCACGCCCCGGGAGGTAGTTGAAGGCGATCCAACTGCCCGCGGGAAAGCCGCTCTCCACCGGCCCGGCCTTGATCAACTGCGCCAGCGCTTGGGATACCCGCTCGAACATCTCCGGCTCGACGTTGACAATAATGTCTTCGACCATAACCTTGCGGCCGCGCTCGAAACTCATGCCATCAACGAAAATCACTCGAGCGCTCTTGGGTTCCTGACTGGTGAACACCTTTGCCGCGCTTTCGCATCCATCCAGCAGATACAGGCCCAGCACATAATCCACCCTCCCACCGGGGCGGCTGCGCACACCCGTGCCGAGCAACTCCAGCCTTTGCCCGGCGACCACCTCGGACACCTGCATGGATATACCATCGGGCAGATTCAGCGCTGCGGCCCACAACGCCCCCGCCCAGAGGCTTGCGAATAACCCCATGAAACTTCCGCCGATACGACTCATGGCACGCCCTCACTGGTTGGTTTGCTATTCCATGATTGGCTACACAGCACCTAGCGCAGCAAACGGAAGCAGTCCCTGATTTCACGAACAAATAAATCCGGTTGTTCAAACGCGGCAAAATGCCCACCGCGCTCTACCTCATTCCAGTAAATGAGCTGGCTCATGCAGCGCTCGGCCCAGCTACGCGCGGCCTGATAGATTTCCTTTGGGAAAATGCTGCAACCCACAGGCAGATCAAGCTGGCGCGCACCAAAGCCATCGGCAAAGCTCTCCCAGTACAGGCGAGCGGACGATGCCCCCTTGTTGCCCAGCCAATAGAGCATGATGTTGTCGAGCACCTCGTCTTGGGAAAACACTCGACCCGGCTCGCCATCACCGTCAGACCAGGACACCAGCTTCTCGAATATCCACGCGGCCTGTCCCGCAGGCGAGTCCGCCAGGGCATAACCCAGGGTCTGCGGACAGGTCATCTGCTGCATGGCATACGCCGCTTGCCCCTGCTGGTACTGAACCATGGCCCCAAGCATGCGCGCCTCATCGTCACTGAGGTTGTCATACGGCGGCTCAGGCAGAACCAGCGGCATATTCAGATGAATACCCAGCAATCCCCTGGGCCGGCGCTGGCCCAGCTCAGTGGTAACCGCCGCCCCCCAATCTCCGCCCTGAGCGACATAGCTCTCGTAACCCAGGCGCTCCATCAAGATCGCCCAGGCTCTGGCAATCTGCGCCACTCCCCAACCGGGGCCAGTGGGGCTGGAAGAAAATCCGTAACCGGGCAGCGATGGGATCACCAGATGGAAGGCATCCGCGGCACTACCGCCATGTGCTTGCGGGTCGACCAGCGGATCGATCACCTTGAGGAACTCAATGATCGATCCCGGCCAGCCATGGGTCAGGAGCAACGGCATGGCGTTGGGGTTGGCCGAGCGCACATGTAAGAAATGGATATCCACGCCGTCGATACGTGTACGGAATTGCCCCAGCTGATTCAGGCGAGCCTCACAGCGTCGCCAGTCGTACGCGTGTCGCCAGTAGTGGAGCAAGTCCTGCAAATGCTTCAGGGGAACGCCCTGGCTCCAGTCGCCAACTGTTTCCGCCGAAGCCCAGCGGGTGTTGTCCAGGCGACGCTGAAGATCCACCAACACATCGTCAGCGACCTTGAGAACAAAAGACTCAATAGCTTCACTCACCACACAATTCCTTTATGACAGGCAAAAAGAGCCGGCCACGGAGACCGGCTAAAAATTGGGATGACTAACGGCTGCGATCTAGCGTGGAGGCATCCGCAGAGCGCCATCCAGGCGGATGGTTTCTCCGTTGAGCATCGGGTTCTCGATGATCTGCTGAGCGAGTTGGGCAAACTCAGAGGGATAGCCCAGTCGCGAAGGGAATGGCACCTGATCGCCCAGAGCCTTCTTGGCGTCATCGGGCAACATGTTGAGGATCGGCGTCGCGAACAGGCCCGGAGCTATGGTGCAGATACGGATGCCGCTGCGTGCAAGCTCCCGGGCGATAGGCAGGGTCATACCCACCACGCCCCCCTTGGACGCCGCATAAGCGGCCTGGCCGATCTGGCCGTCATATGCCGCAATTGAGGCGGTGTTGATCAGCACACCGCGCTCACCCTGCTCGTTAGGAGTGTTCTGGCTCATCTGGAAAGCAGCCAGGCGGATGACGTTGAAGGTACCGATCAGATTGACCTCGATCACCTTGGCGAAACTCTCCAGACGATGCGGCGCCTCCTTGCCCAGCACCTTTTCCGGATTGCCGATACCGGCGCAACTGATCGCGCCATGCAGGCCGCCGAAGCGATCGACAGCCAACTGTACGGCGGCTTGCACATCCTCTGCCGAGGTCACATTGACCTTGGCAAAGGCACAACGCTCGCCGAGACGCGCCGCCAGGCTCTCGCCCATTTCGCTGTTCATGTCCGCCAGCACGACCTTGGCGCCTTGGGCGACCAGGTGTTCAGCAGTGGCTGCGCCAAGCCCGGAGGCGGCGCCCGTTACCAGAAATACCTTGTCTTGTACTTGCATGTTCAAATCCTTACGCCTTCATCAATCAATAAAAACGCTGCGCGTCGCGAGCCATGCACTTCAGTCGCTCGGGCACGCCGAGGCCTACCGCCCCAGCCCACTCCACGACCTGTTCGGCACCGAGCCAGTCGATGTACTTCAGCGGTCCGCCCATATGCGTCGGGAAGCCTAGCCCCATGGTCATCGCGGTATCCAGCTCATGGGCACTGCCCACCACACCTTCATCCAGGCAATGCACGGCCTCCAGCAGCATCGGCAGCATCAGACGACGGACAATCTGTTGATCACCGACCTCGGCAGCCAAAGCATCAATACGCACTACCTCGCGGATATCCGTGGTGGGGATCTTGCGAACCTTGCCCCCTTCGTCACGCTGGTACTGGTAGAAGCCCGAGCCACTTTTCTGCCCCAGTCGCCCCAGCCTGACCAGCGCATCCAGATGGCGGCTCAGCTCTGCCGACATGCGCCGTGGATAGGCCGAGCCGATGGTGCGAAAGACATGCGCGGCGGTATCGATCCCGACCACGTCATTCAGATAGGCCGGCCCCATCGGCCAACCGAATGCTTCCATGACCTGGTCGATGCGCTGGAAGTCGACGCCCTCGCCCAGCAACTCCAGGAAAGCCAGGATGTAGGGCGTCAATACGCGGTTCACCAGGAAACCCGGGCAATCGCTCACGACGATGGGCGTCTTGCCCAGGGCCAGAACGTATTGCACGGCAGTGCACAGGCTGGCTTGATCGGTATGCTCACCGCGCACCACTTCAACGAGGGGCATCTGCGGTACGGGATTGAAGAAGTGCAAACCCACCAGGCGTTTCGAGTCCTGCAGCGCATCGGCCATCTCACGCAGGCACAACGAGGAGGTGTTGGTGGCTATCACGCAGTCATCCGCAACGACCGACTCCAGCCCCTGCAAGACCTCCCGCTTGACGTCCAGCTTCTCCACGACGGCTTCGACAACGATCTGCACGTCGTCAAACCCTTCGTACTCCAGCAAGGGGGTAATGCGAGCCAGTGCTGCATCGGCCGTCGGTCGGCTCATGCGGGCGGAAGCGACACCCTTGTCGAGTAGACGACGGGCTTCCCCCATGCATGCCTGCAGCGCCGGAAACGAGATGTCCTTGACCCTGACATCGATGCCCTTGATCGCATTGCCGTAGGCAATCCCACCGCCCATGATGCCGGCGCCCAGTACCGCGCTACGCGAGACCGGGCGGGCATCGGCGCGGTACTGGCGCAGGGTTTTCTTCAACGCCTGATCGTTCAGGAATGCCTGTACCAGGCTGGAGGCGGCCTGGGTTCTGGCTACCTGGCCAAAGACTCTGGACTCAAGCTCCAACGCCTGCTGCCCATCCAGGGGCAGCGCATCCTGCAACAGCGTAATGGCCATCTGCGCGGCAGGCAGGTGTTGGTTGCCTCGCTGTTGCAGGCGCTCCCGCTCCTGCTGAAACATCTGGTTGGCCAGTTGTGGATCGGTCAGGACCGGCTGCCGCTTACGCTGACGAGCAGAGCGCCAATCCAACTCCCCGCACGCCGCCTGTCGCAGCATATGCAAGGAAACGCCCCGCAGGCTTTCCGGTTCGGCGATGGCATCAACCACAGAACCCGCCAAAGCGTCTTCCGCCGTCACCTGACGCCCGCTGACAATCCAGTGCAGGGCGGTATGGGCTCCCCCTACCCGAGGCAGACGCACTGTTCCACCAAAACCGGGAATCAGCCCTAGTTTGACTTCCGGCAAGCCGATTTCAGCCGTCGTCGACTGCACACGGAAGTCCGTGCTCAACGCCAGCTCGAGCCCGCCACCCAGCGCGTAGCCATTGATCACGGAAAGGGTCGGCACCGGCAGGTTTTCCAATGCCAGGAACGACTGGTTGGAGCGGCTGACATCGGCGCTGATGTCCTCGGCGGAAAGCGCAAACAGTGCCGCGAACTCAGTGATGTCAGCACCAACGATGAACACATCCTTGGCGCTGGTGACCAGCAATCCGCGCAAAGCCGGATCACCGGCAATCGATTCGACCGCCTCGCGCAGCTCGCGCACCGTGGTCTTGTCCAGCTTGTTGATGGGCTCGCCAGCACGATCGAAACACAGCTCGACGAAGCCGTCTCCCAGCGACAGCAGACGGAGGGTTTTACCTTGATACATATGCCCTCCTCAGTTCCCGAAGAAACCGTTGACCACGCCAAGCTGCTCACGGCATTCGGCGATAATCCTCTTGAGCAACTGCTCGCATGTCGGGATATCGCCGATCAGGCCAACCACCTGCCCCGCCCACACCAGGCCGGCATTCAGGTCACCTGTTTCCAGAGCCAGACGCCCCTTCTGCCCGGACACCAGATGCTGGATGTCCTTGAACTCGCAGCCCCCCTCACGGCGCTCGAGGCTGACCACCTCGTTCGACACCGGAGTTTTCAGTACGCGTCCAGTGTTGTGCAGGGTGCGGAAAATCAGATTGGTTTCACGCTCGGAAGCGCCAACCAGCGCTTCCTTGATCGCCTGGTGAATCGGTGCCTCGACCGTTGCGCAGAAACGGGTGCCCATGTTCACCCCTTCGGCCCCCAGCACCAGCGCAGCCGCCAGGCCACGGCCATCGGCAATGCCGCCGGAAGCGATCACGGGAATGTTCAGGGTACGGGCAGCCAGCGGAATCAGCACCAACCCGCCCACATCATCTTCACCTGGGTGACCGGCACACTCGAAGCCGTCGATGGACACCACGTCCACACCGTTGCGCTCGGCCGACAGGGCATGCCGCAGCGAGGTGCATTTGTGCAGGATCTTCACGCCGTTCTCTTTGAAACGGGCGATGAATTCCTTCGGGCTGTTGCCTGCGGTTTCCACCACTTTCACGCCGCTGTCGATGATCGCTTCGACGTACTCGGCGTAAGGCGGCGGATTGACCGAGGGCAGGATGGTCAGGTTCACGCCGAACGGTTTCGAGGTCATGCCCCGGGTCCGCTCGATTTCCGCGCGCAGATCCTGCGGTGTTGGCTGTGTCAGGCCGGTGAGCATGCCCAGTCCACCCGCGTTGGAGACAGCCGCGGCCATTTCCGCACGCCCCACCCACTGCATGCCGCCTTGCACGATCGGCAATTCGATTCCCAGAAGCTCGGTAATCCGGGTTTTCATGGCAACGCTCCTCACAAACGCTCGATGATGGTGACGTTGGCCATGCCGCCGCCTTCGCACATGGTCTGCAGGCCATAGCGCTTGCCGCGTACATTCAGGGCATTGATCAGGGTGGTCATCAGCTTGGTGCCCGAGGCCCCCAGCGGGTGACCCAGGGCAATGGCCCCGCCATGCACATTGAGGCGAGACGCATCCGCGCCGAGCGCTTGCAACCAGGCCAGAGGCACGGAGGCAAAGGCCTCGTTGACCTCGTACAGGTCAATGTCGTCGATCCGCATACCGGACTTTTCCAGTGCCCGTTGCGTCGCGGGAATGGGGGCTTCGAGCATGATCACCGGGTCATGGCCCAGCACGCTCATGTGATGGATCCGGGCCAGCGGCTCGACGCCCAGCGCCTTGAGGCCACGCTCGTTGACCACCATGACCCCGGAGGCACCATCGCAAACCTGGCTGGCGTTGGCGGCGGAAATCACCCCGCCTTCATGCAGCAGCCTGACGCTGCCGATACTTTCCAGGGTGGCATCGGAACGGATGCCCTCATCGACCAGATGCAGATCATCCAGGGCACCCGCCTCGGCAGTACGGACCTGCAGCGCAAGGATTTCATTCTTGAATACCCCCGCCTCGACGGCGCGCGCCGCGAGTTGGTGGCTGGTCAGGGCGAAGCGATCCAGGTCCTCGCGGCTGAAGCCATACTTCTGCGCCATGCGTTCGGCACCAGTGAACTGGCTGAAGCGCACACCGGGGTAACGCTCCTGCATCGCCGGCCCGACATAGAGGCCATAACCATGCTCGTGAGGCAGCGTGCTGGGCAGGAACATCGGCACACGGGTCATGCTCTCGACGCCGGCGGCAATGACAATATCCTGAGTGCCGGACATCACCGCCTGAGCGGCAAAGTGCAGGGCCTGCTGGGAAGAGCCGCACTGACGATCCAGGCTGGTTCCCGGCACGCTTTCCGGCAGCACGGAGGACATGATGGCGTTGCGGGCAATGTTGTTGGACTGCTCACCGATCTGGCTGACGCAGCCCATGATCACGTCATCGATCCGCACCGGGTCGACATCTACCCGGGCAACCAGCTCATTGAGCACCTGGGCGGACAGATCCGCCGGGTGCCAACCAGACAGGCGCCCGTTACGACGCCCTCCCGCGGTACGAACTGCTGCAACGATATAGGCCTGGCTCATGTCTTGCCTCCTCATCCCAAACTGACAGCCTGCTTTCAAGCAGGCGGGTTTCATGCGCAGTAGCGCGATGGGACAAAGCCTATGGCGTGATGTTGGAAGCCGCGGCGTTCTTTAGGACTAATCTGCCTCCCAATCCGCCTGGCCAAGAATCGCCGGGAAACCCCGTGAAAATGATTCTGAAGCCAATCAGTCAAGATGCGTAGCGATGAAATAACCTGCCCAGGAAGCCTCCCTGCACCGTCAACGCCTTGTGCAAATTAGTTCGTTTGAACCCATTCAAGCGCCTGTCGTTTCCCTAGGATCAGCTCCACCACTCCCTCGTTCAGCGACTCATGGAGTGCACCAGAACAACAACAAGAGCGATCACTATCATGAAAAAACTCACCCGACCGGCTCGTCTTTCAGCGCTCACCGCCGCAGCTCTGCTGTTAGGCGCCACACAGGCGAATGCCGAAGAGGGACATTGGTGGCTGCGAACCGGCCCTGCCTTCGTCGACTTCAAGAACGACGTCACGCTGAAGGCCCCCATGCTCGGGGGTGAAATCCCCGGTGCCAGCGCCGATGTTAAAGACAACCTCACCCTGGCTGCCGAGATCGGCTACAGCTTCACCGAAAACTGGGCCGTTGGCCTGACCGTGGGTTATCCACCAACCACCGAACTGAAAGCGGGCGGCTCGCTGAAAGGACTGGGCAAACTGGGCAGCATCACCTATGGCCCGGCTGCCTTGACTGCGCAGTACCGCTTTACCAATTTCGGCAAGTTCCAACCCTACCTTGGGGCCGGATGGTCCTACATGCTTGTCCTGGACTCCAAAGACAAAGCCGTCAGCAATCTGAATGTCGACGACGTCAATGGCCTGGTCCTGCAGGGCGGCTTCGAATATCGCAGCAGCGACAACATGGGCCTGTTCTTCGACGTCAAGCGCTTCTACCTGGAAGCCGAGGCCACGGGTAACGCTCCTCCAGCCATGGGCGGCATTCCGGTCAAGGCTGACATTGTCCTCGACCCCACCGTCTATACCGCTGGCGTGGTGTTCTACTTCTGACCCCGCAAAGCACCGATAGCGTGGCGCTATCGGTGCCTGACCGCCATCTCGCATTGGCTATTTCAGCCAATGGCGTGTCGAGAAGGAGCAAGCAATCATGCCGTACTGGACGAAAACGAAGATCTCTCAGCGCCTGGTACTCTGCCTGAGCATGATCCTCATTCTGGTGGTGTTCCTCGGCGTGTTTGCCCTGGCGAACCTGGCCAAGATCCGCACCACCAATCAACTGCTGCAAAACACATGGCTGCCACAGCAAGCCTGGCTGAATGAAATGCAAGGCCAGTTGGATGCCGACACAGTGGACAGCACGGCATTGCGCAACCTGCTCGATGCACTGCCGGCCACACTGCCCGCCGGACAATACCAGGAAATCCACGACGCACTGCTCGGCTACCTGGCCAACCCTCGGACGCATGGCATCTTACGGGCAGCCTTGCTACGACTGAACCAGCAGCAGCTTGCACAGAGCCATCGGATGGCCGCAGCCGATGCCGCCGTGCAAGATCATGTCGGCAATGTGGTGGTGACGGTCATTCCCCCCGTGCTGGCGCTTACCCTGGTTCTGCTCTGGCAACTGATCAGAAGCATCACCAAGCCCCTGCAGGCGGCAGTCGCCGTTGCGGAAACCATCGCCGCCGGCAAGCTCAACTGCCGGATAGAGATCGACGGACCGGATGAAACCCGGCGACTTGGCCTGGCGCTGGAGACCATGCGCGACAACCTGCACAGTACCCTGACGCAGATTCAGCACAGCAGCACCGATCTGCTCCAGGCCGCGGACGCTATGCGCAAGGCGGCACAGGTCACCACGGACAACCTGCAGCAGCAGAGCCAGCAGGTCGAGCAGACCGCTACCGCCATCAACCAGATGGCCGTCTCGGTCGAGGAGGTCGCTCAGCATGCCAATGCCACGGCGCAGAACTCGCGAGATTGTGTCAGCGCCTCCACGGACGGGCAGCAGCGTTTGTCCGCGACCGTCGCCGATATCCAGACGCTGGCGCAACAGGTGCTTGGAGTCTGCCAACAGTCCGAGGAGCTGGCACACAAGGCCGAAGACATTGGCCAGACACTGGTGATCATCCGCAATATTGCCGAGCAGACCAACCTGCTGGCGCTGAACGCCGCCATCGAGGCCGCGCGAGCCGGTGACAGTGGCCGTGGATTTGCGGTGGTGGCGGACGAGGTGCGTGCCCTGGCGCAACGAACCCAGGCATCAACCAAAGACATCGAGCAGATCGTCAGCCTGATCCAGCAAGGTACGCTGCAAACAACCCAAGCCCTGCAGAGCAGTGCCCAGCAAGCCAACCAGACCCTGACGCGAACCACGCAGACCAATGACAGCCTGCAACACTTTGCGGAGCTTACGGCGAAAATCAACGACAACAACATGACCATCGCCAGCGCCACGGAAGAGCAGGCCATGGTTTCGCGGGAAATCGACGGTAATCTGCTACGCATCCATGACCTGACCAGCCTCAGCCTGGAGCAGGCCCAGATCACTGCCAGGGCTGGAGAAGCATTGACCGGGCTGGCCAGTCACCTGCGCCAGGTAGTCGGCCGCTTCACGTTGTGAAACTGGAGAAAAGGCCCGGCAAGTTGCCGGGCCTGGTTCTTTGCCAGCGGCAGGTGGGAGACAGGGTCAGCACAGCTCCAGCGCAATTGCCGTGGCCTCGCCACCGCCGATGCACAAGCTGGCCACTCCCTTGCGCAAGCCCCGGGCTCTCAAGGCACCCAGCAGGGTCACTAGAATACGTGCCCCTGACGCCCCGATCGGATGGCCCAAGGCACAAGCGCCACCATTGACGTTGACCTTGCCGGCGGGCAAGTCCAGCTCGCGCATGGCTGCAAGCGTAACAACGGCAAAGGCTTCGTTGATCTCATACAGATCGACCTCCTGCGCAGACCAGCCGACCTGCCCCAGCAGTTTGCGCATCGCCCCCACCGGGGCTGTGGTGAACAACGCGGGCTGCTGGGCATACCCGGCATGACCCCGGACGACAGCCAGTGGCTGTAGGCCCAGCTCCGCAGCGGTGGACGCACGCATCAGCAAGAGCGCAGCGGCACCATCGGCTATGGAGCTGGAATTGGCTGCCGTGACCGTACCATCTTTGCGAAAAGCCGGTTTGAGGCGACCGATCTTGTCCGGGTCGCCCTTTTGCGGCGGCTCATCCTCCGCCACGTGGGCCACTGTGCCCCTTTGCGGCACCTGCACGGCAGCCACTTCCCATGCAAACTCGCCGCGTTCGGCCGCGGCACGGGCTCGCTCCAGAGATTGGCGGGCAAAGCCGTCCTGCTCCTCTCGCGTGAAGCCATAAGCGTCTGCACACTCCTCCGCAAAGGTGCCCATCAAACGGCCGCGCGTGGAATCGTCATAGGCATCTTCCAGGCCATCGAAAAACATATGGTCGATTACCTGGCCATGCCCCATGCGCATACCACCACGAACCTTGGGCAGCAGATAGGGCGCGTTGCTCATGCTCTCCATGCCGCCGGCAAGCATTATTCGATTGCTGCCGGCGAGAAGCATGTCATGGGCGATCATCACGGCCTTCATACCCGAGCCACAGACCTTGCTCACCTGGCCGCAGGTTACCGACAACGGTAACCCTGCCTTCAGACTGGCCTGACGCGCCGGAGACTGCCCCAGGCCCGCAGGCAACACACAACCGAGCAACACCTCATCGACCCGCTCCCCACTCAAGCCACCACGGCGCACTGCCTCACGCAGCACGATGCCCCCCAGATCGGTGCAGTTGAGGGAGGCGAGCATGCCCTGAAACGCACCGAGCGGCGTACGCACCGCCGAAACGATTACAACCGGATCGTTCATCAGCATGTCCTCAACCAATCAGCTCACGGCCAAACAGGTTACGTGCCACGACCCAGCGTTGCACTTCATTGGCACCCTCATAGATCTCACCGATCTTGGCATCCCGATAGATCGACTCCAGCGGGAAGTAGGTAGCAGTTTCCTTCAGTTCCCGCACAAACCCATAGGCACCGCAAACCTGGATGGCGTCGCGGGCCACCTCCACAGCCAGGCGGCTACCGGCGATCTTGGCCATGGCCGCCTCTACCTCGGCCTGCCCCTCCTGGTCGTAGCGCAACGCCGCCTTCGTGTAGAGATTGCGGGCGTTTTCGATTCCCAGCGCATGCTCGGCAAAAACAAATTGCCAGTGCTGGAAACGGGCCAATTCCTGGCCAAACACTTTGCGTTTG
Organism: Pseudomonas sp. M1; assembly: GCF_022760135.1. Lineage (NCBI taxonomy): Bacteria > Pseudomonadati > Pseudomonadota > Gammaproteobacteria > Pseudomonadales > Pseudomonadaceae > Pseudomonas > Pseudomonas sp. M1. The sequence continues at coordinate 1,365,320 of NZ_CP094343.1, read as the reverse complement.
CTGCTGTAGTCGACAGCGAAATCCACTGCGGCCTGGGCCATGCCAACGCCAATGGCACCGATGCCCATCCGTCCCAGCATCAACGCCCCGAGCGCAGCACGCAAACCACCCCCCACGTCACCAACGACATGGTCATCGGCGACGAAGACGTTCTCGATACGCACATCAGCCGTCAGTTGCGCATGGTTGCCCATCTTGAGGTCCGGCTCACCGACCGTTACACCCGGGTCGTGCATATCCACGCACAGCATGGTCAGTCGATCCCCGGTACGGCACAGCAGCAGGATCAGATCGGCGGCAACCGAGTTGGTAATCCAGCGCTTGTGTGCATTCACCCGCCAACCGCCCTCTACCCGCTCCGCAACGCTGTGCATGGAACCGACGGATAGATCGGTGCTTGCTTCCGGCTCACTGGTGGCAAAAGCGCCGACGAAACCGCCCTTGATCAGTTGCGGCAGATAACGCTGGCGCAACGCCGGCCCGGCGCGATCCAGGGTTTTCCCCACCAGGATCGCCTGGCCGTCGTACAGCGCCGAAGCGGCACCTGGCGAGTAATAGGCCAGCTCCTCGATTGCAACCAGAGTAGCCAGGGTCGGGTGCTGCAAACCGCGCCCGCCAACATCAGCGGCAAACGGGATTTCATACAGCCCGGCCTCACTCATCAGCTCGAACAGTTCACGCGGGAAACCATCACGGCGCTCAGCCGCTGTATTCAGGGCATGGGCTCTTGGACGCAGCTCTCGCTCGGCGAACGCTCGGGCCTCGGCACGAATGGTGCGGGTTTCCTCGGGCAGGAAAATATCGCTGAACAGGTGTTCGGAACGACGGCGGGGATAGGTCATCTTGCTCTCCGTTTTTTGTTCTGGTTAAGCATTGAGTAAGGTGCGGGCGATCAGCAGTCGCTGAATATCGCTCGCACCCTCATAGATCTGCGTGACCCGCGCAGCGCGGTAGATACGCTCCACAGGGAAGTCGGTGACATAGCCATATCCACCATGAATCTGAATGGCATCGGAGCAGACCTGCTCGACCATTTCGGAGGCGAACAGCTTGGCCATGGAGGCCTCTTTCAAGCAGGGTTGGCCAGCATCGCGCAACTCAGCGGCATGCCAGACCATTTGGCGGGCGACCTCCAGGCGTGTCGCCATATCCGCTAGACGAAACGCAACAGCCTGATGTTTCGATAAGGTCTGGCCGAATGCCGTGCGCTCCTCTGCATAGCGAACAGCGGCCTCGAGCGCAGAACGGGCCATACCCAGGCACTGAGCCGCAATGCCGATACGCCCTCCCTCAAGATTCGACAGGGCGATGGAGTACCCCTGCCCAAGCTCACCCAACAGGTGATCCGTTCCTACTCGGCAGTCCTCCAACAGGATCTGGGCAGTATCCGAGGCATGCTGGCCCATTTTTTCTTCCAGGCGCGCCACCTGGTAGCCAGGGGTAGAAGTTGGCACCACAAAGCAACTGATGCCTTTCTTGCCGGCAGCTTTGTCTGTCACAGCAAACACAAGCGCCAGTTGCGCCGTGCTGCCACTGGTGACGAACTGCTTCACGCCGTTCAATATCCAGGAATCACCGTCACGCACCGCACGGGTATGCAACGACGCGGCATCGGAGCCAGCATGGGGCTCGGTCAGACAAAAGCAGCCTAACCAGTCACCAGACGCCAGCGGACGCAGGAAGCGTTCCCTCTGCTCGTCACTGCCGTAACGCTGAATGATCGAGCAAGCTAGAGAGTTGTGGACACTGATGATGGTGGAGGTGGCAGGATCGCCAACTGCAATTTCCTCGATTGCCAAGACCAAGCTGCGATAGTCCATCCCGGCACCGCCCCATTGGCTCGGTACGGTAATCCCGAACGCACCAAGCTCGGCCAGTCCACGTAGCGCCTGATAAGGAAAAACCTTCTGTCGTTCCCAGGCTTCGGCGTGAGGCGCCAGCTGCTCCTGCGCAAATGCGCGCAAGGAGTCCTGGATCATTTGCTGCTCATCACTCAGTAACATTTACACAGTTCCCCAGCATGCTCGATGACGAATCAATGCTAGAGAGTGGTAGATCACCAAGGCCCATACTTAATCATGGGTATGGATTCGCTCCATCCAGGGCTACGGCTCTACTAAACGTGAGCGCGACGTGTGGTCGCACAAGGCCTTTTATATGTCGACACCTCGCGACCGCCCTATTTCCCAGGACACTCCTCCACCCCGAACGGTCGCGGCGAGCTGTTGCCCCAGCCGCTGCTCGATGACCGGCCTCCACGGCACCAGGCTGAATCCCTTACCATCATCGAGCACGGCATAACGTCCACTGGCGAGCATGACGCTACGCCGGTAGATGCCCGTCACGCGCTGGCCATCAAGCACTGGTCGGTGCTCTAACCCAGTTTCGGCGGCGATCTCCCGAGCGACCCGGGCCAGTTCCCGGTTGCGCAACGTCGCCAGCAGGTTGCGCGCCAGGATCACACGCTGGCCTTGCCTCTCGGCCAGCCCCTGCTCGACCAGGAAATCGGCGCGCTGCCGCATGGCCTGTCTCACCTCACCGGCAAATCCGAGCTCACCCATCCCTCGCCCAGCGCCGATCAGTTGCTGGTCGAGCCAAGTGGCGCCAATGACGCGGGCCTGCAGTTCAATCGGCAGGTGCGATTTCAGCTCCACAGCAACTCCCCCTAGGCGCTGCGCGTCGTACTGGCGGCCACGCTCGGGCAAATCGTCCGGCACTTTCCACAGCCCTTCAGCCACACGCTCCACGATACCTGCACGACGCAGGGCTTCCAGGCGGCGGACGTGAGTCGCCACGACCTCCTGCGGATTGCGGCCAGCCTTTGCTTGACCCTGAGCAACCGCCAGGTGATGGTCGGTGCGATACAGGCCATCGCTCGCCAGCGCGACAATGGTGCGGTCGGCCGCGCGTATCTCGGCCGAGCCGCGCACCTCCACCACCGATCCTGAGGGGTAGTTCGCCAGTTCGTCGCGGGCGTTGAGCGCGACGTAATGAGCCTTGCCGTCAATACCGTCGATGACCAGATAGCCCCGGTCGCGCAGCTCGTCGGCCAGTCCCTTGGCGGCCACCCGGCCGATCACGGCGCGTCCCTCCTCCCCCGGCTCGAACACCGCCAGCTCGCGCCGCTGGCCACTCATGGCCCGCTGCAGGGTGCGGATGATGTCCCCACGCTCACCCAGGGCGCGCAAGGTCTTTTCAGCATTGGCATGGATGGCCCAGGCTCCAGGCTGTGTCTCGTCGGCCAGGCCCATGTGCTGCAAGCGTTGCAGGCGGCCGATCAGCAGCAGGCGCTGGCGTTGCAGGCGGGGTTCATTGAGACGTTCGACATACACCTGGCCATCGTCGCCAGCCTCGCGTCGTAGCGTGCGATCCAGGCTCGTCCACCGCTCCTGCTCCACTTCGCGCTGCAAGGTCCGCTGGATCTCCAGCTCGGTGCGTGGCCCCAGCCACTCGGTGGCCAGTTCGGCGGCCCGGTGGCGGAAGCCGTGGGCGATGTAATCGCCAGCGATGATGAGATCCTTGCCGGTGTCGTCGCGCCCGCGCAGAACGATGTGGGTGTGCGGGTTATCGGTGTTCCAGTGATCCACCGCCACCCAGTCCAGACGCGTGCCCAGGTCGGCCTCCATGCGCCCCATCAGATGTCGTGTGTAGGTGCGCAGGTCATCCAGCTCGGCGCCATCCTCTGGCGCGACGATGAAGCGGAAATGGTGCCGGTCGTCCTGACAGCGCTCCTTGAATGCACCAAGGTCGGCCTCGTCCGCCTGCGCCCCATAAGCGCGGCCCGGTTCGCCGTCGCGGCCGGCGCCGTCGCGCTCGATGTAGCGCAGGTGCTTGGCCAGCGACCGCGGGCTGGCCTGGCGCTGGTTGACCAGTAGGGTCTTGATGGTCACCCGGCGCGAGAATGGCGTAAGTGAGGTGCCCGCGAAGCGCGCCGCCGTGTGCCCACGCCCCAGGCGTGAGCCGGGCCGCTGACCGGCGTGCTGTCCCTTGCCACCGGCCAGTGATGGGCGCCGCACAGCCGACTTGCCACCGGCCTTGCCGACCTGCTTGAGCACCTTGGAGACAAAGCCCTTGCCCCGGTTCTTCGGGGCGTTGGGCCGAATGCGGAAATCGTCGTCACGCCGGTCGGTCATGGCTGTTCCCTCGTCGAGCCAGGGCGTGTCCTGGCGTGTGAAGCACACGGGTATGCCGGCATCGGCGCGTGTTGCGCGTCGCACACAGCACGGTGGTGAAGCCGCGCCGTGCCGCTCCGCCCCCACGTGCAGACTGGTATTGCGGGCGAGCAGGTGCCGCCCCCTTTTGTCTTGCCTTCCGCTTTTGCCTGTCGCTTACGCTCCAGGCCTCGACGGCCCGGCAGCGCGGCGCTGCTCGCAGCCCGCACGCCGGCGAACGCGGTGACGGCCATCGGCCGTGCGCGTTCGAGGCAAGACACCTGCACGCTGGATAGATGCGCCGAAGGTTGTGCGAAGCGCGACACGAATGCGCACACATGGCAGGCGCGGCGAAACGGCAGTGACCGCCGAAACGACAGGCTGGAGGCACGCCGGAGCGCAGCGAGTCGGCTGCCATCATGGATGTGTCTCCGACCAGATCGGGCGCGCGACGCCGATCACGGCGGATGTGCTGACCGGCCCGAAGTAGCGGCTGTCGAACGACGCCGGGTTGGTCACGCTCAGCAGGAACAACTCGCCCTCGATCAGCGGTCGGCAATGCCGCCAGGATGGCAGCGGCCGGCCCAGGCGATCGGCAGGCAACGCGGTGGCCACCGGCACGCCGTCGATACGTACCTGGCCGGCGACGATGCAGACGTGTTGCGGCGCAACCGCGCCCAAGCGCTTGAGCAGCGGGATATGCGCCGGCAGGTAGCCGCGCTGCGCAGCGAGTGCGGTAGCGTCGGCAGGCAACTGGACCAGGACGATGCTGCCCACGGACAACGGACGAGGCAGCGAGCCGGCCCGGGGCTGAAGCGGTTCGACGCGATACCAACCGACCGGAACGCTGTCGGACGGGTTGTAGACCAGACGCGGCAGCGGCTGCACAAAGGACGCCCAGGCCAACGCGACAAGGCCTACGGAGGACAGCCCCGCAAGGACGATGCGAGCGCGCAGGCGCGAGCGAGGACGCGGTGCGGGGCTTGTCGTGGAAACGATGGTCATGACAATGACCTCCCGGCGAGCCAGGCGGCGTGCCGCTCGGCGGTGTAGCCGGGCAGCGGCGAGCGTGCCGCGAGCCGGTTACCCAGCGTGCGCCAGTACGCCGGCGATGCGGCGACGGGGGCGATGCCCAGCGCCTCGATGGCGTCGATGCGCTCGAGCACGGCGCGCACCGTGTTATCGCCTTCCGTATGCAGCAGCAGGCGCGCGCCAGGCAGCACGCCGGGGATGCGCTGCATGGTGTCCAGAGGCGTGCACGCCTGCATCACCATGAGCTGCCAACGGATCGTGCCGTAGTCGTTGGCCTGCCAGCGGATACGGCAAAAGACGGCACCCGGCAGGAACACCGCGACACGTCGCCAGTGATCCAGGCGAGTGATGCGTACCGGCTCGCCAAAACGCAGGTAGAGCTTGATGCGCTGCTCCACATAGGCGAGCGAAACGCGGGTCAGCGGCGTGGCGTCGGTCTGGCCGGCGAGCACCGCGAGCGATGGCGGCGGCGCAGGCGTGGTCTCCGAAAGCTGTGCGTTCATGGGGACTTCTCCGGGAACTCGCGCTCCAGCAGCGCGCGCAGCAGATCGGCGACCGTTACCCCCTGGGTGAACGCCGAGACCTTGATGCGGGCGCGCATGGCGGGCGTGATGTCGAGGGTCAGGCGTGCGGTGTAGAGATCACCTTTCTGCAGGCCGCCAGCATCACCCTGGCGCACCCACGCCTCGGCGTGCGGATTTGCCGGCGGGCGGGCGCCGATGGCCGTGCGTTTGCCGCGCTCGCGGGTCATGCCGTCCACCGCAGCAGTTCGTCGACCAGCGCAGTGATCTCCCGCGCGGCGGGGCTGTCCGGTGCCGTCTCGCGAGCGAGTCTCCCGGCGGCCACGCTGTCGGCAAAGACGATGCGCTGGCGCACCTCCGCGCGCAGCGCCGGCAGTGATTGGTCAGCCAATGCCTGGCGCGCCTCGCGACCAATGATGGTGGTGCTGACGCGCCGATTGATGACGAAGGCCGCCGCCAGTTGCGGCCGGAACACCTGCGCCTCGCGGATCAGCGCGACCATCTCGGCGCTGGCCCACAGGTCGTAGGGGCTGGGCTGCACCGGGATCAATACGCGCTCGGCCGCCAGCAGCGCGGAGCGCGCCAGGGCGGCGATGCGCGGTGGCCCGTCGATGATCACGTGATCGGCGCGACGGGCCAGTTCAGGCGCTTCCTGGTGCAGGGTTTCGCGGGCGAGGCCCACGGCGCTGAACAACCTGGGCAAACCCTGCTGGGCACGCCGTTGCGTCCAGTCCAGCGATGAACCCTGTGGGTCGGCATCCAGCAGGATGACCTGCGCACCGCGCAGCGCCAGTTCGCCGGCGATGTGGGTGGCGAGCGTGGTCTTGCCGACACCGCCTTTCTGGTTGAGCAAGGCGATGATCATGGCGCGGCCCTCCCTGCTGGAAAGCCGGCCTGACCGTGCCGTTTCGCGGTTGCCCACCGAAACGGCGCGCCTCTACAAAAAGTTAGAGCTTTTAAGTTAGAGAAGTTAAGGGAGGCTGGAGCCCGCGCAGGCTCTGGCCTGCAGAGGATTTCGTACGCCCGATAGCACGATAGTGATACGCCTGATAGCACGATACCCCGTACGCCTGATAGCACGAGCCCATTCACAGGTTTTACCGCGCTTATCCCCGTGCCGTGGGCGACACGGGCCGGAACGTCAGCAGCTCCACGTTGGCTTCCGGTATACGCTCGATGCCTAGCACGTAGCCGGGCAGCGACTGACGCGCCGCCAGGGCACGCAGGTCGCAAGCGAAATCGCAGAGCCTGGCCGTGCTGCCCGACTTGCGGTGCAGGTGACGGAAGTCGAACTGCCAACCGTCCGGCTGCTTGCCGCCATGCTTGCGCACCAGTCGGTACAGCCAGCGCTCGATGCCGCCGGTGAGCCGGAAATACGCCGGGTCGATGGTCAGCACCAGGGCTGCGTCCAGCACGCCCGCGTAGAACCAGTCCGGCAGGATCAGCTCGATGCCCTGCGGGGTGCCACGGGCGTCGGCCAGCTCCTTCCACTCGTTGATCCAGGAAAAACGGTGCAGGCGCCGACCGCTGGTCTCGCGGATGGAGGTGGCCACCGTGGTCGACTGCAGGCGATCCAGAGCGGCCTTGAGGCGCTGGTAGTCGCGCAGCGACACCCCGCGCCCGATGAAGCGCAGGATCTCGTAGGGCGTGGCGCGCATCAGGCGCGACGGGTGCAGGCCCACGTCGCGCGCCGCGACGATCTGGCTGGCCGCCCAGATCAGCACGTCGGCATCCCAGATCGTGGCGATGCCATGTTCCCGTGTGCCCTCCACGCGTACGGTGACACCGCCGGACTGGAAATCGATCGGCGCGGTGCGCCGCGACTTGGCCAACGAGAAGAACGGGTAGGCCATCAGGTCCTGGCTGTCGCGCGGCGCCATGTCGCCCGGCAAGGCGCGGAACAGGTCGAGCTGTTCCCGCTCCGGAGCCGAGCTGGACATGGCGATGGCCTCCGGCGAGCCGCCGATCAGCGCGCACGGCTGTCGGCCGAGTGCTGCTCGGCGTATTCGGGATCGGAGGTGGCCTCGAAGCTGTGCTGGTCGGCCCAGGCATCGAGATCGGCGACGGCGTACATGACACGCCGGCCGAACTTGCGAAATCGCGGGCCGCCGCCGATCACGCGCTGCTTCTCCAGCGTGCGCGGCGACAGGCGCAGGTAGGTGGCCGCCTCGTCGTTGGTCAGGTAGCGCTGCGGCTGGGCAGTGGTGGCGGGTTGCAGGGACTTGGCGTGGGCGGCAGCAGGTCGCACGGGAGCGGGTCGCATGGGGTGAGCCTCCATCGTTCAGGACAGCCCGGCCACACCAGCGCAGCCGGATGGAGGCAGTCTCAGAAAGGCGTGGAGGCCTGCTCAGGGTCGTTTTGCAGGCGGCGTAGAACGGCCCTCCCCGCACGCGTCGAGCTGTGCCAGGCGGCGATAGCCGTCGTGCATCAGTGTCCGGCCGCGTCGCACCAGGCGACGCACCTTCGAGCGCAGGCCACCATCGGCGTGCCAGCTGTCGGCAACTGCCGCCGGGCCGAACAGCCCCGCGGCCACCTCGCGCAAGGACGCCCCCGCCAGGGTGGCGTCGAGCGCCTGGAGGGTGTGCAGCTCCAGCAGTGCGGCCGGGCTGGGTCGGCAGCGGGCCGCCGCGAGCGGCGCGGCATCGGCAGCAACAGCCAGCCTGTCCAGCTCGGCCGCGATGGCGCGAAAGCGTGCGCAGGGCCTGGCGCAGGCCCGGACGGCGTGGACATAGGCCCTGCCCTGCTCCAGGCCGGGCGCAACGGTCAGCCGTAGGCTGCAGCCTGGCCAGCGTGTCGTCAGCAGCAGGCGCCGGCCATCATGGACCAGGGCTTTGCTGCCAGGAATGCGCCAGAAGTCGAATGCCACGGAGTCGGGCATGGGATCGACATCGGGATACAGCTGGATCAGTTCCGGGTGGTCGGGAAACCAGGCCGGATGCGCGTCACGCGCGTCCAGGCTCGGGTCTTCCAGCAGGCGCAGTCCCCAACGTTGCGCCACTTCGGGTCGGCGCGGACGATCCCGCCAGTCGCGGCGGTACTCCGGGTTCCGGCGCAAGTACTCCCAGGCCAGGCCGAGGTTATCCAGGTGCAGTACGTAGAGGTAAGCGGCGGTGGGATACCACTGTTCGGCGTCGTGATCGGCCATGGGGCAACCTCCCTTTGCACAGGGTCCGTCGCCACGGGTTCGCAACGCGAGGTCAGCGCCTCCTCGACACAGCACTATGTGGAAACACGTCAAACGACAGCATCAAGACCGATTGACTCCGAAGCGTTACGCGGATCGTCCGAATGCGACAGAGCCGCCGCCCATCAATGGTGCGGCGCCAGGCATATCCTGCAGCCTTGAGCGGGGGCCATCGTGACCGATTGGGTCAGGCTTGTAACGCCTGAGTGCAATAGTGCCGATTAAGACCGGGGCGGTCTGGACTCGGATTGGGTCGATCACAGTGCGCGCCTGGACAACCTGGGCGGGATAGACCGGATCGGTCAGTCCATGATCGAGCCGTTGAGCTGCGCCAGCCGTGTGTATTCCGACAATGTGCGTGTCGCCCGGAAGTACAGGTCGCGCATGACCGGACTCTTGAGCGGGCCGACGATAGAGGCTAGTTCGGAGAGTTTCACAGTGCCCAGCGCGGGCATACCGATGCCCAGGTCGCACAGACCATAGGCCGTGTCCTCGTCGGCCGCATCGAGCGAAGCCAGAAGCCAGGTCACGTGCGCGTCGGGGGTGAACAGGCGCACCACCGGCAACGGATCGATGGCCTGGCCCGCCGCCCGGGCACGTCCGTTCGCCAGCAACTGCTCTCGCTCCGTCTCGGTGATGAGTGACAGGGTCATGGCCGCACGCAGGAATGCGCCCATGCCCTACTTGCAGGCGTGGATGCACAGAAGGGCTTTCGCACGGATTCGCCAATCCACCGATGCGGATTCGTGCATTCGTTCAGAGGCACGGATGCGCATGCCGGCGAATCCGTAAAAGCGTCAAGGCGTGGAATCGGCATTACGCAAGTCAGGAAAGACACGGATGCGCCTCTACGGTTCTGATCAAATCTGCCGGTACGGGTTTCAGTAAAAGCACGAAAGCGGCGGGAATCTCCAAAATGAGTTAAAGATAACGTGGTTTTGATTTTCCCTCGATCGGACGCTTCTGTCCATGCAGAAGCGATCCGTCCAGCCCGGCCGACCGGCCGGCTCCACCACCTTCGATGCCGAGCTGGCTCAAGCCTTCGGCACGGCGGTGCGCGCGCTGCGCATGGAGCGCGGCATCGCGCAGGAGTCACTGGCGAACCTGGCCGGCGTCGAACGCTCGCACATGGGCAAGGTCGAGCGTGGCGAGCACATGCCCACGCTGGCGATCATCTTCAAAATCGCTAGCGCGCTCGATTGCAGTACGGCGGAGCTGATGGCTGCGACGGAAAGCCAGCTCGCCGCGTCCAGGGCGTAGTCCCGAAACAGCGCCCCGCCACAACGGGCGGGGCGACGAGATGGCCGTCAGGCCGCCGACTTGCTGCGCGACCAAATCAGGTTGTGCGTACCGTCCTCTTCCTCGATCAGCCGGGCGTAGATCGTCGCCGGGAACGAAGGGTCGTCGAGGGTCACGGACAGATAGGTCCGCTCGGCCTGGCTGACTTTCTTCCAGGCCGCGCCGATGTCGTAGCCGCCGGCCGCCTGGATGCGGTAGTCGGGGGCGTTCTCGCTGCTCCTGTCGTTGAGGACGAACTTGACCTTGACGTTGAGCGTCAGGGTGCGGACTGTGCCGGTGAAGCCGTCGTTCTGAGCGGTGAAGGTGCCGATGTTGGCCATGATGATTTCTCCTTGCGGGGTAACCAAGGTCGCGCCCATCGCGTCCTTGTTGTGATCCGTCCGGTGGTGGACGGGCTGGCCGCACCGCACAGAGGCCGTAACGGCGTGGAGGACCGGGAGGCGCACAGAATTTGTGGGCGAGGAATCCGCGCAGCGGAGGGGAAATTGTTTGCGCCGGACGGTTGCGTCCATGAGGCCCGAGGCGCAGCCGTGCCACCGCCAGGATTCACGACAAGCCAAGGACGCACCGGGCCGAACCTCCCCGGAAGGAGACAGGGCGACTCAGCATCCCCGCGCGACGGCTTCACCAGCCGGCACCATGACGCGGGCAGGGCCAACACCCCGACGACTAGCGAGAATGCCCTTGCCGCGCTCTGCGGCAACAGGCTTGAGGCGTGGACTGGACGCGCCACAGCGAGGCCGTGCGGCATGTCCGTGGCCCGTCCTTCGTGACCTGGACCTAGCAACCGTCAGAGTCGAGGACGGTACGCGCATGCACAACCTGTCGCAGCAAGCCGGAGCGTAGCCCCATCGCGCCCCGCCCGTTGCGGTGGCTGCCATCGAAAGCCCACCCGCGTCAGCAGGCGCCGATTGCCATGGCGCACCAGGTACTGGTGCGCCACCCCGTTATCGCCTGGCAGAAGACGGTAACAGGGGGTGCAAAATGCATTCACCCCCATGAAAAATTTGCATCGCGATGACGACGGGTTGCGCCGCTCTAATCATTATTTTTCAAGCGTAATCGGCAGAAACCGGCCAAAAGCAGCCATTGCAGGCTGCTTCCTACTGAGTTTGCTCAACTGCAGCTAGTGGAAGAAGCCGAGCAGAAGCGTTGCCAGAATTACAGTAGGAGCACCGCCGATACAGTGGCCTTCCGGCCCGCCCTGGTTCAAGGGTTAGGCACGTAGATGTTGATCCAATAATGTGGTCGCACAAATATTGATGATGGTAGCTTTACGCCATCTAGTGATGCACCTCGCAGCCTGAGCACCATGGGAACGACCTGCATCAGTCATTTTCACAGGTACAAGGAAGTCATGGTTACTACTCCCCGCCCATCAAACAAAGGTGGGCCAGCGGCTCGGCAAGGGTTCAAATATCAGGATCACGTTGCCGTAAGCTTCATATTGAAAATGCTAGCCGACAGCAGCTACGTGCAGATCGAATGCGAGACCGCCGACGACATCGTCGCGGTGAAGCAGTCAGCAGGTAGCACTATCAATGAATACATCCAGGTCAAAACCACCGAGAAGGATGGGAAGTGGAACCTGAAGGAAAGCACCCAACTGGAGAACAGGAAACCCGATAGCTCTCTGATCCAAAAGTCGCTCAAATGCGACGTAAGGCCGGGGCCAGCCTGTTTTCGGATCGTCTCCAAACGTGATGTCGCGAAGGTACTGGAGGACTTCACCCAGGAGCTGGACAAGCGTGTCACCCCGGACGGGGCAACGGCTCAGGGCATCAAGCTGGCCAAACGTTTTCCCAAGTCGATTTCGGCCATGGGCCGGAACCTGTCGTACTGGGCCGACCACTTCGTTTGGCAGGTATGTGGCAAGGTCAACGCTCTTGAATCTATTAACCTGCGCCTGCTTTCCGAAGTGATTGAGTTTTATGGGGAGAACCCCTCCCACCGCCAGTTGAAAGAAATCTACGCGAATTTTCTCGGCTGGGCAGATGACGCAGCAACTGCCGATGTCAAAATAGCACCACAGGACAAAATTATCCTGCGTGCCGATGCATTGGCCCGATTGAAAGCGCTGCTGGACTCGGCGTCCAAGCAAGCCAACGCCTTCGCTAAACCTTACAAATCAAAACCTGATCCGTTTCTCGTGGAGTTTCATTCAGCCACCGAGACGGGGCTGCTTCGCTCCATTTCTGGCTTCGACGTGGAGTACGATTTTGAGGAGTGGCGCAGCGATCAGTTTGCGGAGCATCTCGTGCAATGGCTTCCCGAATTTTGTTTACGTGCCAGCGAGATTGCCAATTTCCAGATACACCAGCTCTCAAGTGCGCTCGCGAAATCCATCAGCATGCTGGATCAAACGCCTGGCTCTCGCGACCGCTTGATCGCCGAGCTGATTCTCCACGCCATACTGCGTCACCGAGAAAACAGCGAACCGATCGCATGCAAAGCGTTTTACACCGTCAACGGCAAACTTTCCGAGTTCGGCAACGCCCACGTAGTCCAATCCGAGGGTGAGGTAGACCAGCTTTGGCTGGGAATATCGCGAATGATCTATACCGGCACGATGGATCAGACGCTGAAAGATATTTGCAATGTGTTGGACGCGACGATTTCCAGAGCCGCGTTGACCGAAGAGCGCGAGATCATCGTGACCCTGCGCGAGCCTCAACATCATCGACCAAACGCCGAGGCGTTCAACAAGGCGCTACACAAAAATGCACCGACCCAGGACATGCTGAAGGTGCTTTGCTTTCCAGTCCTGTTGGCATACGACAGTGAAGTGTTGGCCGGCGGCTTTCTCGCTGACTACGTGGCGAACCTGAAAACTGAAGTGACGCAGCATTACAAGACCTTACTCAGCACCTTGCCTTCGAAGATCCAACAGGTTCGGGTGGTCGTGTTTCTGGTACCAATGGAAAGCATTCGACAGCTTGTCCAGAAATTCAACTCCCTGTGCAAGGCTGTTAGCTAGTGAAATACGAGATCATCAAACAGCAGCTGGAATCGCTCGGCGGCAAAGATAGCGACAAGACTGGACTTCTTGCAGGCGTGACCCAGATCGTGAACAGGGGGAAACCTGAGTGGGAGGGTCGCGATCTGGTGATCCGTCTCCTAGATAAATTCGCGTTCTTGGACGAAATAGAACAGTCGCTTTTACTCAGCCTGGTTCGCACTGTTGGTCTGTTCCCCTACATCACAGAGCACGTCGAGCAAGTGTCCGCCGCAGACCGCCTAGCCTATGAAATCCACCGGGTCGAGGGCGTGGAGAAAGGCCTGGTCTTCCACCGGCTTCAGGCAAATGTGTTTCACCTACTTATGCAAGGGCGCAACGTCGTGCTCAGCGCGTCGACAAGTGTCGGCAAGAGCCTTGTCATTGATGCGGTGCTGGCGCAAGGCAAATTCCGCAAAGTGGTGGTGATCGTACCAACCATCGCGCTGATTGACGAAACGCGTCGCCGGCTGGTGAAGCGCTTCCGATCGGTCTGCAATGTCATCACTCACCCGAGCCAGGAGGCGAAGACTGGCCTCATCAACGTCTACCTCCTGACTCAGGAACGGGTGCTGCAGCGCGATGATTTGAACGACGTCGATTTCTTCGTCATTGACGAGTTCTACAAGCTTGATCTTGCCAGTGACTCTGAAGAAAAGAACCGCTCCGTTGACCTCAGCCTCGCCTTTCACAAACTAGCGAACCTAGGTGCCCAGTTTTATCTGCTGGGCCCGCACATCCATAACATCCAAGGTCTGGATGGGTATGAATACAATTTTATCCCCTCGAACTTCTCGACGGTGGCAGTGGACGTAACCTACTTTAACCTGCGCACCCGTGGTGACGAGCGCAAGGAAAAGCTGCTGGAGCTGTGCGAGCAACTCACCTCCCCTACGCTGATCTACTGCCAGTCGCCTGCGAGCGCGAACCGGGTCGCACAGCTTTTGATTGATAGAGGTAATTTTCCTTCGCTTCCCGAGACCAAGGACGTATCGGACTGGATTTCCAGCAACTACCATCCTGACTGGAATGTGGCCAAAGCCATTTCTCTGGGAATCGGCATTCACCACGGCGGCGTACCCCGAGCGATTCAACAGTACTTTGTGAAGCTGTTCAACGAGAGAACCATCCGCTACATCATCTGCACGTCCACGATGATCGAAGGCGTTAACACCTCGGCTGAGAACGTCATCATCTACGATCGGCGAATCAACAAGAACACCTTTGACTTCTTCACCTTTAAGAACATTTCCGGCCGTGCTGGTCGCATGAACCAGTATTTCATTGGCAAGGTGTTCATGCTGGAGGAGCCGCCCGAGGAGGAAAACCTCACCGTCGAGTACCCGATCGGTTTGCAGGACAGCACCTCCCCCATGGGACTGTTGATGAAGTTGGAACCAGAGTATTTGACCGACCAATCCAGGCAGCGTTTGGAAGTCGTCTATTCAACACCGCAACTGTCCTCCTCAACGCTGATCGAGAACCGGCATATCCCGGTAGACCGTCAAATTGAAGTGGCTGACAGGATTCGTCGTGAGCTCGCAATCAGCCACATATGGCTGACCTGGAAAGGAAATCCCGAGCAGAAGCAACTCGAATACCTCTGCACCCTCATCTACGATCACCTCCCACATAAACTGCAGGAATTCAGTATCCACTCCGGCCTGCAACTGGCGTGGCACATCAATGCGCTCAGGGCACAGAAGGATTTCCAGGCCTACCTCCAACAAGCTATTGATGAAGACCCCACAGATCGCACTCCAAGCGAGTCGATTGGCCAACGCCTAAAGTTTATTCGGAACGTGATCTCGTACCGCCTTCCACGCGACATCATGGCATTGAGTAAAATTCAAGCTGACGTTTTCACCCGAATAGGTATTGAACCGGGTGATTTCGGCTTCTTGGCTGAGCAGCTTGAAAACCTGTTCAACGACCCTCTTCTCACTGCGCTGGACGAGTACGGGATTCCCACGCAGATTTCGACGAAGTTCAAAAGCGCCATACTGCCCGCCGAGGGCATGACCCAGCTAATGGAAAAGCTTAAGCAATGGGCACCACGACTGGAATACTCACACCTGAGTCGGTTTGAGAAAAGCATCGTCAAGTGGGCGATAGAGGATATGTGAGCCACCCATGGATTCGAACAGCATAAGGCCGGGAAGAAATTGAAATAGATGGCGTGCGGATACCATCGTAAATGACTGCTCTTGGCCGGTTGCTGCCTTTCTCAACGGCGGCCTCAGGTCAAAAGCGGCAGTACATGTGCCTTGTCGCGTCCAGGGTAAGGCACCTTGCACACCACCCAGTATCCGGACTCCGCAACCTCCTGGACATTGATGTCATGCCTTAGAAACCCAGGACGATGAATCCTTTCGTATCAAAATATGGCTGCCGTAGAATGCGGGCACCCTTCCCCCAGCTCAATGAGACGCCTGTGAACCTCACTGATGCGACGATAGCGCTACTGCTCGCTGCCAAGATTCATGGCACGGACGCAGCGGTGCAAGCCACCGCCAAGCGTTGCTCCCAGCGCCTATCCCGCAGCAAACGCGACCTCATGTTCACTGTCGTAAACAGTCGCGAGCCTCTGAAGCTCGTCGAGCACATCGCTCAGCATCTGGATCTGGATTAGCGCCCCCCAGAATCACCAGGCGATTGTTGGCTTCGGCGCTGTTGCCTGCCCTTGGATAAAACCGGGCGCGGCAGAACTGCCACGCCCGATTTGAGGCGACCCCGGCGCAGCGCGCCGGGGCCGCCGGCGGGTCTTGGCAGACCAGAGTAACAGCCCGCCTCAGATGGTCTGGTCGCTCATCGGGGAAACTCCGCTCGTGAGCAGAGTCCCGGCTTCCTTGCCGGAGCGCCGAGGGCGTCAGGCGGCCAACGTGTGACTGTGTACCTCGTCGTCAGCCTCTGTCGGCTCCGACTCCTCCGCCACTTCCCGGACAGTCTGCGCCTCCGCCGTACCTTGCCCTGTTGTGAACACGGCCGGCATCCAGCCAGTGCCTTCGACCAACCGTTCAGCCTCGCTGGCGATGTCAGTTTTCTTGAGTTTGGCCAGCTGGTTGACCTGCTTCGGCGCGAACTCGCCCACCGCCTCCAGGATCACCGCCTTGGCGACGTGCTTGAAGTAGCCCTCGGCGGTCGGCTTCCACCATGCGCCCATGTCCAGCCCCACGGCCTGCGCCAGCTCGGCTCCGGGTTGGTGCTGGGCAGCGCGGGGCGTGACCACATCGACGGTCACCGCCACGCACACCGCGAGCAGCCGTACCAACTCGTCCTGGGGCATCGCCAGCAGCGCGGCGAACAGCGCGGTGCCGTCCTGCGGCATCTTCTCGCCCCAGGCCTGACGCAGCTCATGCAGCGCCACGGTAGCGGGCGACTCCGGCCAGTCCGGGGCAAGGCTGTCGAGTCGGTCCCGCACGATCAGGCGCACACCGAGCGGCATGCTGTCGCCGTGGTAATCGTCCCGCAGGGCGGTTTGCACCATCCCATGCACCAAGGCCGCCAGCGCAACCTGGGGGTGCCTGGCTACTTCGATCTGCAGCGCCGCCGTGCGATGAGCGCTCAAGCGCTGCGCCAGCCGGTCGGACAGACTCGCCGCCCTGGGCGGCTCGCCGCCCTCGCCTACTTCGTCGCTCGTGCCATGGTTGTCACCGATGCCCAGGCGTAGCCGTTCCAGGGTGCGCAGCGCGTTGGCCTCGGCCTCGCGCAACAGCCCGCGATGGATCACCGCCTCGCCACTGCGGTCGATGGCGACCACGGCACCGGCCACGCTCAGAACTTCCGTGGTGTAGCCCTGCAAGGACTCGGCAACGGCGTGCAACTCGGCGGCCACCTGTTCGCGCCGCTGCTCCAGCGTCGGCACCGTGTCTGCGTCCTCGGCGTCGTAGGCGTCCTCCAGCTCGGCATCGACCTTTTCCAGCCGGGATTGCAGCGAAGCGATGCGGCGCGCCTCGCGGGCGGACGGTTCGCGGCGGGTGCGCGGCGCGCTCTGGAAAGCCTGCCGATCCGCATAGCTGAACTGCGGCACGGCTTCCACCCAGGCCCAACCCTCAGCACGCACGCCCTCGGCCAGCGCCTCCAGCTTACCGCGCACCAGCGTCTCCAGCAGCGCGGCATCTGTGAGGTAGGTGCCGCTGTCGTCGTCGGCAAACAGGTCGCGGCGGATGCCGCCGCCGGCCGCCGTGTAGGCCTCCAGCCCGACGAAGCCCACCAGCGGATGGCGCACATCGATTTCGCGCTCCGTCAGGCGCGCCCGCAGCGCCGCAGCGCCACGCTGCCAGTCCGGCGCACTGTAGAACGCGGCTTCCTGCGCAGCGTGGTCGTCGGTGATGGTCAAAGCCATCAATTGCTCCAGAGTGACGCTTCCGGCCCGGTAATCCGCCATCAGGCGTGGCGAGACGTTCGCCAGCCTCAAGCGGCGTTGCACCACCAGCGGGGTGACGCCGAAGTCGGCGGCGATATCCTCGACGGGGCGGCCTTCCTTGACCAGCGCGGCGAAGGCCTCGAACTGGTCGGCCGGGTGCATCTGCTCGCGCAACAGGTTCTCCGCGAGGCTGACGGTGCGGGCCGAGGCGTCGGGCACCAGCAGGCACGGCACCTCGAAATCGGCGGCGATGCGCTTTTTCTTCGCCAGCAGCTTCAAGGAGGTCAGGCGGCGATCGCCGGCCACCACCTCGTAATGCTTGCCATCGGCAGCGAGGATGACGACAAGGTTTTGCAGCAGGCCGATGCGGGAAATGCTCGCGGCCAACTCGTCGATGGACAGGCGCGGCGTGGTGCGGGCATTACGCTTGGAACGGCGCGGCAGCAGTTGCGCCAGCGAAAGCAACAGCAGGTTCTTGGTCGGGTCGGCCGCTTCCAGGGTGGACAGGGTGACGGCTTCGGTGTGGATGATGGCGTTCATGGTGATAGCTCCATTCATGGGATAACAACAGCGGTGGAAATGGAGGGGCCGGACAGCTGAAAGCCCCTCCGGGTTGGGTTCAGGCTTTCAACTGGCGCAGGCCATCGGCCAGCAGCCACAGGGCACGATTCAGGCGCAGGTCCTGGTCGATACCCTGCACAGGGCGGGTGCGCTGACGACGCCCGTTGCCGCCGCAACCGAGCAGGCCGCCACGGATTAGGTTTTCCTGGGTGCGGTTGAACACGCTCCACAGGTCGGCGCGGTTGTCGTCGAGTCGGCGCGCGGCCAACACCTGCCGTTCGGTAATCGGTGCAGGCTTGTCGGGGTCGTCATACTTGAGGGCGAGCGCAGCACGGGCGAAGACTTCGGCCTCGCCGCCGTCCAGGGTGACGGCGCGCATGGCCTCGCGGGACGCCTGCGCCCGTTCGAAGCCGTGCAGCACCTCGTAGGCCCCCTCGATCACTTCGGCGGCCACGTCGCCCTTGTGCGGCACGCGCACGTCCGCCACGGTGTCGCCGCAGACCAGGCCGTTCTGGCAGACGAAGCGGAACATGCCGGCGAGCATCTGGTAGCTGCTCGTTCCGTCATGCGAGTTCAGCAGGATGATTTCGTTGGCCTCACCTCGGGCGCTGATCTGGCTGGCGTGGCGCAGGCGGATCAGGTGCTTGGTGAAATCACGCCGATCGTCCCGGCGCACGCGGGTCTGGCACACCATGAAGGGCTCGAAGCCTTCACCGCGCAGCTCTTGCAGTACGGTCGCGGTCGGGATGTAGCTGTAGCGCTCGGAGCGACTTTCGTGCGGAGCGTCCGCGAAGATGGACGGGGCCACGGCGCGAATCTGCTCGTCCGACAAAGGAGCCTCGGAGCGCAGCACCGGGGAGCGGTACGAGAAGCGGGAAGCAAGTTGCATGGTCGTTCTCCTGACAAGTATTGCTGTCGAAAACCACCACCGGATTCCTAGATTCGGAGCCCGCTTTTGGCTCTTCCGGTGGGGTCGGCCCGGAGACCTGGGCTGGCCTCGTTGCCACCGTCTTTCCTGAGTTCATCGCCCGCGACGGTCAGGAGCGCGCGGACGGGGGCCGTCAAGGAGACAAGCGCCGGGTAGGTGCGGCCCGCAGGCGCAGCCGAGGACATGGCCCGGCGCGCCTTGACGGCTCAAGGCCGCGGGCTACAGTCGCGACAAGGTGATGAATTCAGGGAAAGGCGGATCGACAGGCAACGGCCACAGCGTTAGCGCAGACGCCACGCAAGCGCAGCGCGCAGGCCCTGCGTAGCCGGGCCGAAGGCATCAGCCGAACGCCGTGAGGGAACGATGGAAACCCGAATGGGGCGAGACTCGCGCAGCGTGGCTCGATGCACAGCATGACAGCGCGCCCGGCCATTGGCCGGGATGCCCAAAAACAGAGGTACCTGAGAGCAGGTCGAACAATGGGCTTTGGGGTACCGACAAGCGCAACTCGGCTCATTACGCTGCAAAGCATCCTCACTACTCAGAGAAGACCCATGCGTACCGCACCGACCCCATCCCCGCAGCAAACCTGCGAGAACATCCTGATCGACGATAAAACCTACAACGTTGAGCACAACATCCTGCCCAGCGAAAACGCCATCATCGATCGCCTGCTCGCGCGACGCCTCGAACTGAATGAAGCCTACGGTGAGCTGTACGACAAACTGCACCTGCATCCTCGGGCACTCTCGGTATTCCTGAGCCTCTTGCTCAGTACCGCAGCATTCTGGGCCCCAGATAAGATCGCCAAGGCTCGTGCTCAACGGGACGAACTTGTCGACACCAACCAGCAGATTGCACAGAAAGCCGAGGAACTGGCCCAACTGCTGGAGCACCGCTCCAACCTGCACAATACATCGGGTTTCAGCAGTGACACTCACTACCATGTCTGTAACGTAATTGAGGACGCAGCGAAGGATCACTACCTCTTTAACGCCTATGTGAAGGAGCGCCTGAACACCGTTCGCAACCAGTTCGAATGGAAGTACTGGCCCACCGTGGAACAGTTCGTTCGAGCGCTGGGCAGAGATGCCAACGGCGCCGAACTGGAGGCCACAGATCCGCTGACTCGAGCCGCAACCGCAGCCACACGCCACTCGCCTGCGGACTTCTTCAAGGCACTCTTCGCCGCCATCGAGGAGAACAGCGAGCAGAGCGGTGGTCCGCTACCCGAAGGCTTCAGGCTCAGCGATGCCACGCTGGCCTCGCTGGTGAACTGCGCATTGGATCTGGGCCCTGACGAACTGAAAGACAGCGCCTACGTGAAGCGACTGCGACAACGCGAACGCAATAGCGACAAGTGATGCACGGCCAGCAGGCAGGGCGCAGCAAAAAAGGGGCCGAAGCCCCCTGCTGTCAGAGCAGCCCCTGCTCTGCGAATGATGCAGTTGCCTCGCCACCCACGATGATGTGATCCAGCGTGCGCACATCCACCAGCGCCAGGGCCTCCTTGAGGCGCTGGGTCAGCACCTTATCTGCCTGGCTGGGCTCTGGATTTCCGCTCGGATGGTTGTGCGAGAAAATCACCGCCGCTGCGTTGACGCGCAGTGCCTCCTTCACCACTTCCCGTGGATACACCGCCGCCGCATCGATGGTGCCGCGAAACAACTCCACATACTCAAGCAGCCGATGCTGGCTGTCGAGGAATAGCGCCGCAAACACCTCGTGCTCAAAACCAGCCAGTTTGGTGCGCAGATAGTCCTTGACCAGCTCCGGCGACGTGAACAACGCTCCACGCTGGTATTTCTGGTCGATCACCTGACGCGCCATATTCAGGATCTGATCTGCAGACGCAGGCAGGTAGCGCCCCTGTGCATCACGCACCAGCAGCATGGCATCGAACGAGGAAAAGGAAAGTTGCGACATGATCGTGCTCCGGTTGCTCGGGCGGAATTGCCCGGAACCGGCGCCAGCACGGCGCAGCGCAGCTGTCAGGGGTCACCGACGGCCGCCAGGACGCCAGCGTGCAAGGCACGTGCAGCCCTTGACGGCGAGAACGCCGTGATACGGTGAAGGGAACAGCAAGACCGCCCCCACTCCACCCATGCCACGGATCGGCAAGCGGAGCGCGCAGGCCCGCAAGGGCCGGAGGTATCAGGGATCAAAGCCGAATGGCCGCGACTCGGCACGAGGCGCGGGGCGCCGCCCGCGAGCCCGACGGCGGAACGCCGAGGCACACCAATGCATAGCGAACACACGAACTTGCAACTTCAAGTCAAAAAGAATGAAGTGATAAAACTCAGCGGCAAAAGATGAACAGTCGCCCATTGAAGGTTTCTCATAAGCACAAGCTGCACGAAGATATTGATCCGTTATAGGGCCGCTGCTAGGATCGAGTCTGGTTCTGGTATCCGCCTTGCTGCCTCGAGGAAAACC
Source organism: Pseudomonas sp. M1 (assembly GCF_022760135.1). NCBI lineage: Bacteria > Pseudomonadati > Pseudomonadota > Gammaproteobacteria > Pseudomonadales > Pseudomonadaceae > Pseudomonas > Pseudomonas sp. M1. The sequence goes on along the minus strand of NZ_CP094343.1, from coordinate 1,343,847 downwards.
AGCTCAAATCGAAGCCCATATTTTTCCCCTTGTGGCCCGCCCGGCAAGCAGCATGCTCAGCAAAGCGAAAGCTTTAACGGCTGCATTTTGTCGAGGAAATTTGTGATGTTCGATTTCGAATGTGTAGCTAACGCGGTTCGAGCCATGGAGCTGGACAGCGTGCCCGACGACCTTTCCCGCTGTCGTCAGCTGGAGCTCAAAGCAAAGCACCTGGGTTACCAAAACTGGAACCATCTGCTGGACACTTTGAAGAACGAGCCCGCAAAAGATCGCCTTCAAAAAAGCACAATGCGCCTGATGCAGCGGATTTGCCAGATGCGCTTGCCGCTCCGCAACAAAGCTTACGTTCAACTGACGGTCCTGCCTGGTGGCGGAGTTGGCCATTACAGCTACTGGATAGGCTGGGACAAGAAAGGCAATGAGGTTCGCGTACCACGCCCAATTGACGGCAGGGAGCAGGCGCGAAAACTCCGCAAGCTCCAGCCCTCACCAGTTTTTGCTATTGAAACAGAAAGAGAGTTTATAGCTTGGAATCACTTGTGGTTTTCGACTGCCATAGTGCCACCAGACTTAGCCAGAGAATTTTTCCCGGCGTTGTTCAACAAGAAGCACCTTGTGGCAAAAAATCCACCCATTGATCTCATCAAAGCAAAGTACGAGGCAATGGGTGACATCTATGCTAACAACCTCGAAGAAAACTAAATGAAGCTTCAGCGGCTCTTCTCGGAGCCGCTGAAGCAGCTCATCGAATCGCACCGGACTAATCGGATTGGCCACTGCGACTGGGTCAGTCGGGCGATCAGCCCCTTCTTAGTTCTATGGGTTGAAGTACGGTCGAGGGCACTGCCAGGCAATACTCCTGCTCAACACCTCTACCCTTGCATTTGAGCAGGGCGAACAGATCCCGCAGGGGTGGGTCCTGCTGCTCTAGCCAAGGAAGCAGCGCCGGGACCAGGGCAAAGCTCTCCCGCCAGATGGTTTCGTCTCCATACTGATCGACTATTTCGGGACTCAGAAGTGGTACCAGCATACCCGCACAGGGCAAGGCTTCGGCTATGCGCCGGGCATTGGCTAGACCAACTGGATCAAGGTCAGGCAGCAGCCAGATCTTCGCGCCCTCCCAAGACACCAACAGCGCCAGCAGCCGATCAGATAGCCAACCTTCGTAATGAGCCACCAGCGCGCCGCTCAATACTGCCGGTAGCCGTGTCGGCAGATGCAGCAGGGTGTCACGGTTTTCCACTAGCACCACATGGCCGGTTGGCTTGGGGGTCGCGTCAGGTCTGCGCTCGTCGTGCCATAGCAACTTCAGAAACGCCGGTGAAGGCGATTCCCACTGCAGGATATTACCCTGTGCATCCTCCCACCTGACGGCCTCGCCAGCGCTACAACTGATCATGAGCGAGGGCAGTCTCCCCCCGCGCTTGCTCGAGCCGCCGTGGATAATGTTCAAGCCGCGCACCGAACAGCTTTCCAAATCCTTGGGTGGCTGCAACCGGGCAATACGCTGTCCCAGAGAATCGGCATGCTGCACAATCACATGCGGCGATATTCGCCCGGGCACACGGCCCACCGTGACGATGCCGGAGACTCTGAGCTGATCGAGCACAGCCTCAAGTGCCTTCGGCCAACTGCGCACAGGGACAGGCCCTTTGCGCAACCGCTGTAGTATTTCCAGCTCTCTCGACCGACTCATGACTGAGCTACCGTGTCAGCCTTCGCGGTCGCCACCTGCAAGCTATCACTGAACTGCTCGACGTCTATCTCGGACTTCTCGTCTCTCTCACTTCGCTGCGGAGCCTGCCCCAGCTTGACGTCTTCGTGGTGATCGAAGTGCTGCCAGTCCGCCTGGGTCACATAGATACGATTGTCGGCGTTGATACACTCACTGATATTGATGCAATAGCGCACCGTGGTAGTCGGGTCGACAGATGCAAACACAGGAGTGAAACCAAGGTTCTCGCTGAATGCCAAGATGGTGCGCTGATTGTTCGGATCAACCGAAGCAATCTCATCCAAGTAGAACGGCAGGAACGGTTCGACCCGAGCACCACGGTCGGTCAGGTGGCGAATCAGAGAGAAATACAACAACGGTTTGAGCGTCATGGTCGAGCCATTAGAAGCCAGCTCGTCGAGTGTGTTGCAGACAACGACCTTGCCGTTGACCTCTTCCACGGTGAATCCGATATCGAACAGGTCGCCGAGCTCGAGGGTACCGTCACGACCATCTTCAACCAGACGAGATAGCCGATCCATAGCGCGCCCCAACCCGGCCTCGGATGAGCCCCCGCCTTGCTGACCGAACAAGTCGGTCTCGTTTTCGTCAGCCTGGGCGATATATGAGGACAGGATATTAATGGCTTCAAGTATCGGTTCGTTCCTCTTCAGATCTAGCCTGAAGCCACGAAGGTTCGAGACTTTGCGCGCATTGATCCGGCGGTTGAATAGCGATATCTCGTGTTCCAGCGTCACGTAGTTCTCGGAAAGATCGCGCAGAGCTCCCGAGAGCTGGGCAATGCCCTCCTGATGGTAGCGCTTGAGCATCTCACGCATCTGCGCCAGCGTTTCCAACCGCTCGCGTGCATGCTGTACCAGATCGCTCAGATTCGCATGTCGGGCAAGATCAGGTAGGTCGCCAACGATCGCGTGCTGGTAGTTCTTCATGGTCAGGGCTATGCGGTCGAGCGCGTTGCTGATCCACTCCAGCCGATTCAACGTGTCACCGAAGTTGTACCCGGTGAGATCGCGCTCGAAGTCCTCGTTCGGCCCTTCAGCGAGAATGAAAGGACTGTTCTGGATCTGGCGGTGTTGCTGCACGACCTTGAGCTGGCGGGCCTGCTCGAGGGCATCGTTGAGCTTCTGCTCGATAACACTGATGGCCCGGGTGGCCTCCTCGATCCGCTCCTGGTGCCCTTGCAGCCATTCGTCGATCTGGGCGAGACACATCATTACACCCTCGAGCACCTGGCGATCAGCGGTCTCGGTGGTTTCCAGAGCCGCGAGCTCGGTCAGTTCCTGCAGGTAGCCCTGCTGGTTGCTCAGCTGCTTTGCCAGCGACTCCAATTCGTTACGCTTGAGCGTCTGGTTCTGGGCAACCTCGAGTTGCCCCTGAAGCTTGGCCAGGTCCTCTTGGTACATGGCGATTGACTGTTGTAGCTGTGCTGGATCATCGCCATGAAAATCCATTGGAGGCAGATCGGTCAGGTCTAACTCGAAACCCTGTAAATTGAGCAGCCCTCCCTTCGACATGAGTTGGGTGCGTACCCAATTGTTGAAACTGCCCGGGTGGATTTCAGTCAGTGCTGCGGCCTCAAGGCTGAACATGTCGCTGCGAAGCAGCCGCGACAGCTCGGCCTTTTCCGCATCGACAAAGCCTTGGGTATCCAACAGTCCGTCGCCATTGCGGACCTGCTCCAGTCGCTTGTTGAGCTTGCGAATTTCATTTTCAGTGTGGCGCAGTCTGCTGCTGACGGTTGCCACATCGTAGATGTCAGCCTGGCGCAACTGATCGCTGAGTGTCGCGTGCTGGGCTGTCAGTGTGCGAATCGACTTCTCGACCGTTTCGCGGCAGGTCATCGCATTGCGCTCACGTAACTCGTCGAGGCGGGTCAGCCGGCCGGCCAAGGTGATGCGCTGCTCGACCGCTCGATCGCGTTCTTGCATGCGGCTATTAAGTTGTTCGTTGAGCTTGGCGCGCTTTTCGATTTCTTCCTTGTGAAGCGCGTTGAGCTCCTCAATGCATAGCGGTGCCCGCTCCACCGCCAGGGTCAGGTTTACCCGCAGCTCGCGCGCCAACCAGCCACCTTCTTGCGAAAGTTCAGTGTATTCGTCGTATTCCTTGCCGAGGGCGAGGATGTCCTCACGACGGTACGTAAGTCGCTCGACTTCCCGCTCTGCAAGACGAAAGCGCTGGAACGCGCGCTCGCGGACCTCGAGGAAATTCAAATTGGCATTGCTCAGCTTTTCACTGAAGACGTTGAGGATGAGCTCCTTGATCTCGCGGCTCTTGAGTAGCTGCTGAGTGAGCAGGTTGCGATAGATTTGGCGGAACACCTGGTAGCGCCTTTCGTTGGCGTTCGCCAGAGGCACTATGGTCACATCCCAGTCACCGCCTTTGACCCGCCCGCTCTCTCCATAGAGCATTTGGCGCATCTGTTCGCGGGTCAGGTTGCGCACCTCGATGCCCCGTTCGTACCAGTGCCGGAACAGCTCCTTATAGGGGCGTATGCGGTTGATCGGGTCGACGAAATCATCCATGTCCAGCTCACCTTTAGCCACGAACAGTTCATATTCGTTGCCAGCGGTAGGCCCTTTGCCGTGAGCACCGACGATGAACACGCCGTCGGGGGTCAGCACCTCCATCAGTAGATAGCTGTGGTCGCTGGGAAAGAAGAATGCGCGGCTGGTGTTGGCCTGGTGGGCGCCGAAGTGCATGTGTGCAAGGTGGGTGAAGAAGAGAAACTGCATGCTTTGCAGCGCCTGGGTTTTACCCAAGTTGTTGTGTCCGCAGATGCTCAGCGGCCCGTCCATGGGAAAAACCGACATGATGTGGTTGCCGGAGTTGACCATGGCGTAATGGCGCACGCCCCAGCGGGTCTTGAGTGCTTTGCTGCGCATCGTTACTCCGGGGTCTCGTCGTCTTCGTTGGGCTGGGTATTCAGAAATTCGTCTGCCAGCTCGTCCACCGAGCGGTCGCTGTAGGAATAGTCTTCCCCGCGCTCTTGGGCCTCGAGCTGTTGCTGATGCTGTTCAGCCAGGTTCCGGCAGATGTCGAGGTAGAAGTAGGCCGGCAGGCCCAAGGTGTAGGCGACCCTGTCTTGGGAGAGACGGCGCTCATTCATCACCCCGACGTCGACCAGCCGGCGAATGCCGTTGTCGATGAATGACTCCACACTGCCCAGTCCCAGACGGGTGAGCCGGTCGTGGCACTGGCTGAACATCGCTCCCAGGTCGTCGAGGAGGATGGGTTCTTCATGGGTGATCATCGATTCGATCGGCAATCCCTTGTCGCACAGGTGCTCAATCAGGGAGAAGATCGCCGCGGCTGCCATGCGCTCACGCTGGGGCAGCTGGGCCTGACTCATCTCGCGCGGCTGCAAATAGTAAAACCCTGTGGGGTGATGTCGAAGCTCATGCCCCATCATGCGCAACAACACCTCATAGGTGTCCTGAAAACGCGACAGCTCGCGATATTCCTTGATCCGGTCGGTGCTGCTGATAAAGCGCCCCGCCTCGAGCGCTTCGACAATCCGGGAGAACAGGCGGAGCTCTCGCTCGAGGCGCTGGGCATAGTGTCTAGCATCGCGCACTCGATCTTCGAGCGACAGCTCGAGATCCTCGGCAGACTCGTCCTGAGGCAGATCATCCATCGGCGGGTTCTCGGATAGGCAAGGGTTCGTAATGGCTGTAGAAGGCGATCGGGGCCAATCGCCGCGGGGCCGGTTCGGCATTGTATGAGCGCCGGTTCATGCGGATTTCGAGTTCCTCGAATCGGTAGTGCTGCATGTCGTCGTGGCGTTGGATGAAAGGCGCAGTTTTATCTTCCATCGTCAAGCGGGTCAGCACGCGCAACACCGAGTCAGGCCGGGCCTTGGGGTACTGAACCATCAGCTTCGCGACGACATCCTCGACAGGCTGCTGACTCTTCAGCCACACGAGCATCTGCGGGGACATCTCCCGCCGCTCGCGGGCTTCGAGCGCTGCGGCCGAGGGGACGCGCACGAGGATCGCGTCGGGGGCAATCGACTGTAGCTCCTTGAGCTGCGCCCACCAGGCCTGCAGCGAATCCTGGTCAGGCTTATGGACGCGTCGCTTGCGCGGCGGTAGGGCCAGAGTGTCGCTGCGCGCCAATTGGCTGCTGTGGTGGCCAAGGTCCTGAAGGCCCAGCGCCGCTCCCTGGGCAATGCGCGCATTAATTTGCGCCTGGCGCACCAGCGGCGCCAGATGGCTCGCCATGTTCTCGATCGAATGATTGAGACTCTCGCGAAAATCGAGCATGCGAAACAGGATGCTGTCGATTTCGTAGCGTGCATCATCCATGCTCAGCAGGTGCAGCGCCGGGTCCTGCTGCCACTCCTGCAGAGTGCGCTTGATGCGCATGAGCGAAAGATCGAACGGCCCACCCATGCTCTTCATCTGTAGTGCCGGTGTTACGTACTCGTCCCAGGCCTTGATCACCTGCTCATAACGCTCGGCCAGCGGCTGGCTCTGATCCGAGCGCTTGGCCTTGTCCACCAGCGCGTAGATAGCACGCGTATTAGATTCGACCATGCGGCGCAACGTCTGAAAGCGCGACTGCATCTCCTGGGACTTGGCGAAAAAACCGGTGCGCCGACCGCTGAGCAGGGCCGCAGCCAGTTCTTCAAGGTGCCCCTCGAGCCTGTTGGCGTTAGCGCTGATCTCCTCGATCAAGCCCAGACTCTGCTCATCCAGCAAAAACTGCACAAAGGGTACGATCTGCAGATTCAGTGAATAGCCCTGCCCACCGCGGGAGAACTCCGAAAGGATGCCGATATCGACCATGCGCTTGACTGCTACCTGCTCAGGCTGATCGGTACCGATAGTGAGCGGGCGTACGATATGTAGCAGTTCGCGCTCGGTCAGGGTGCGGGTTTCGTACCGAGACCAGATGGAACTTACGATGTCCCAGTAGTCACCAAGCGCACGAATGAAAGACCGTGGTTTCATTGAGACTCGGACCTACTACAAATAAATGGGCCATAGACTGCCCCTGCTCTGGAGCCTAAAAAGCAGGGCCGCGCCTCTACTAGACTCAACTTTCTTGCTCTTCTGGATACGCTGCTTGGGGAATTGATACCCAGCCATCACGGGTAATACCCGCCCCGATGCGTATGTTCTTGCTTTCGGTTGCTGCCCAGTGCCCACCCCGGTGCAGTACAGCGCGAATCACCGACTTCCGTGGATGATCCTCATCCGCCTTAGCGGAGCTGCATATGGCATTCCAGGTATGTTTGTCTGGCATGCTGTCCAACCTTGGGCCAACCAACTGATCCAGAATCTCAGTCGAAACATTGTGTCGCCCGCCATGATGCGGCACCTGGAAATACCGAATGCCGGGCAACGTAAGTCCCGCAAAAGGTGCGTAGTCAATCACCTCTTGCAGCGCTTCACGCCCGGCGTCGCCAGTAAGCATGACGCGATGACCATTCAGGACAGCTGACTGGACTACACTCATTTCATTTTCGCGACTAGTTGGCGCAGACGGAAAATACTCGTCGCCCCACAAGGATTTGATGTAGGAAGTCGCAGCCTTAACTGCCCGAAAAATGCTGCTCAGAGCAGTATCCATGGCACCTTCTTCAACAGCTTCAGGTGTCTTCGTGGAATCCACGATTAATTCCATGTAGCGACCTAACGTCGGAGCCATCACCGTGAAGGGGCCGATGCTCTGCCCCTGAAGCGGAGCATGAATCGGGATTCCCTTCTCAAGCGCAATGTCCTCAAGAGCTGCAGTGGCATCGTAGACAGAACGTAATTTCCGCCTCAGCGCTTCCACTGACTCATAGGTCTCGAATCGATCTATTAACTGCTCTGCATATATCCACGGCCTATTGATCCAGAGATTCCTGACCGTACATTGCTCCAAGACTTTTCGAAGCCCATTGGCGTGATCGCGATCCGGATGCGTGAGGATCACGTGATCGATAACCGTTGTGCCATAGTAGGTTTTCAGGTGCTCCACGATCTGATCACCGGTATCCAGATACCCACCGTCAACCACGTGTATGCCTTCGGTGCCATTTACCGAGTAGCGCAGCGTGATTGCATCACCGCTCTTCGCTGTTTCGACGCCAAGAAAATCGATCTCAAAGTAGTCAGCCATACATCCCTCTTGCCTAATACCAACGAAGTGCCGGTGGTTCTCCACCTACCAGCGATCCACCGCACATGTGAGTCCTGTCGGAGTCCATACCAACGACACAGCAGGAAGACCACCAGCATCCTCGGCGATGCCGCGCAACGTATGTCGGTCTATACCCGAATGAGCGCCGCCTTTCGGGTGGCTGTGCCAAGTACCGATAAAAGAGAGATATCCCAAAGAGGTTGAATTCGCAGTACGCAAATTTTGAACAAGCCCATCGGTGCCCAAAACGAAGCGTGCGGCCTCTCGAACGCTGTCTGGCGGTGCGTCAACAAGCCCCGCAATGATGATGGTTCGATTTTCAAACGAGATGCGGCCGACCAAGGCACCGCCTGTTTCCAACGCCCCCCAGCGCAGCGCATCAGCATGGATCGCTTGCGCGACCGGGTGCAGAATCCGAATGCTCCAACCACCATCGTCCGCCACATCGAGCACAGTGGTAGTACCAAGGCCGGTGCGAGTCCATGCTATGCCGAGGCCTTCGGCATCCGAGATCCCAGCGCAAAGAGTCGCTTCCTTCGGAAGCCCGTCAATGAGCCAGCGTTCCAGTTGCAGCCCAGCCAGTGAAGCAGACCGCGAAACGACGGCATCAGACATTGGCATGGTCAGTGAGCGGCAGTTGTCACCCACAAAGATACGCGTCGGCTCAGAAGTATCACCGGCAATCGACGCACGCAGTTCCGGCACAAATCGGCAGCACTCGAACAAGAATGCCGTGAGGTCATCAACCCGACCGTCGCGGCCAAGTCCTTCGAGCAAAACTGCAACACAGCGGCCCTGACCGTACATCGTGATCCGTACCAGCCGGGCAGGTGATTGATCCAGCGCTGTCGACTGTGTTTCTGCGGCTAACACCTTAAGTGAAGCTGTTGCGTCCACGATAAGCGCTGCATCCTGCGGAACGGTTGTGGCGAACTGTGCCGGATCGACCAAGAGGGTCACTGCGTCGGCGTCGAACGCGCGCGATTGAAGATGCGACAGCTCCTCAAAGGTCGTCTTCATCAGAGCAGCCTTTCGAGGTGGGACCAGCACTGATGCCCGCTCAATGAGTGCATGCCGTGCTGCGTTGTGAGGCGACATGGATTCGTTGTCGACGAAAGCCATTGAACCGAAACCGGCTCGCCCCAGATGCATCGCGATTTTCGACCCTACACTTCCGCAGCCGAGTATGACCAGCGGCTGAGATGTGGTCGCCGCTGGAATGCCGGACGTCCTTGCCAACAATTCGGGAGACAATGCATGCGCATGAAAGGCTGGGTGAACCGTGGCGCTTCGCTCTAGGAGCGATTGAGCGTTGAGCTCATAGCGCACCACATAGGGCAGTACCTCAATACTTCGCCCTGGCGAGCCCACAAGCGATACAGGCCTTTGCACAGTCAGAATCACAACCGCGTACAAACCATGCACCCAGCCGCGCGAGTCCTGTTGCATATCCAGGATCGAGTGTCCGTAAAAACCATCCAGACTTCTGGCCAAAGCGTCGCGATCAATGCCGAGCTCCGCAGCTCGATCAAGCAACGTCGCGAGATCGAAAACCGTCTCCGGTTGATAACGTTCGATCACATGATGAAGGCCGTCGGTTGTTGGAGCGCGTGCGATGAAGGCCGCCGTATGACCGTTTCCCCATTTACCCAGCTTGTCGTTGTGAGCGTCCTGATAGAACACAGGATCGACCTGGGCGGTCAGTTCGGTATTGATGATGGCGTATAGGCCATCATCAATCGTTACATAGCTCACGGGAACTATCAAAATCGAGCCGTCAGCGGGAGCAGCGGACGCGACCTTCTCGGCGCTGAATACAATGGTCGAAGGACAACTGTCTCGACGCGTCGGCTCCCACCCCTGCTCAAGATTCAGCAATGCCCCAGCTGCAGCCTTGTGCAGCCAATCGATTAATTGATCGATAATCGCGTCCAGACCAAACCGATGCAGCAGCTCGTCCAATGCCCCCTCGAACAGGCAAGGTGAGACCAACTCGCCTTCGCGATGGGGGTTGATGTGCGGCAAGCTGAGCGGAAAGTCCGTACGCAAGAAAGGCTTGGGCGCGGATAGCGGCCAGTCATTGTCGAAGACCAGAATGCATGTCTCGACCGAACGTACGCCGGTCTCGGATACGCCATAGCGCCGAGACCGGCTCGGCAGCTCAACAGCAACATCGACTTCGATCTGCGTTAATTCACCGCTTACCCTTGGCTCCCCAACGCGGACCAGACCTCGATGCCGCTGAAGCTGATGCAGTGCATCCGCAATCCTGTCCATCACGATGCGCCGTGCGGCATGGGGGTACGCGCAGAGGTAATCACGGCTGCGGCCTTCGATCCAGCTTCTTTCTTCGAGGGAGGCTGCACCCCCTGAGTAGTGACGGTAAACACGAGAGGCTCAACAGATTTTTCGCTCGGGTATTCGCCCGTGCAGTAAAACTCGCCATTTGCTTCACCCACGATTGCGACGTACTCACGCTTTGCACGGATGCAGGGGGGATCACTGTCGTCGTCTGCAATAGGCATACAACTAGCAACGATGACGGCACCGTCACGAGTCTGCGAAAGCGCCTTACGAGCGTCGGCGTCGAGCTTGGCCTTTTCGCGATGGGTAGACCAGCTGTCTTCGGACAGCGAATGCCAAGAGCAATGATGCGGCGCCTGCATAATGTCGTACTCAAGCACATCGGCTTCAGCCTTGTGGCGCTGCCATTGGCGGTTCCAAATGAACACCTCAGCATCGCCACCAGTAAGAAACTTCGCGCCATCTGGCGTCTGTGCGTCAGCGGCCAATGTGATATTCAGGATCACGCTTGACTGGTTTTTGATCAGATTCTGCTCCTCTTCCTCGTCGTCCTGGGCATCCAAGGGCGCTAGAAGAAGAGCGGAGAAGTACGCAGAAGTCTTGCCATTGATCGTCGAGAAGCTCGTGTCTACCCTCCGCACAATCGGAGTGAGATCGTCAGTTTTTCCGTCGATGTCCTCGCCCATGATCTGAATACGATCACCGCTCCCAACAGCAAAATTCTTATCGCGATTAACCTGCACCCGCCGACGCGCCTCCGTGTTGAATGCCTTGGCATCGTCACTCAGGGTGTGCGTCTTGCTGGCGCGTCGAAACACGATGGGGGACGACCACATCTCGCGGATCACGATTTTCTTGTCCTTATCGTCCTTTTTGTCATCGGGGTACTTGTCCAGCGGTCCCAGATAGAAATGCCGCGTCAGCCCCCGGCAATGATCGTGATCCGGGTGGCTCAGCAAGAATGCATCGACATAAGGTCTTCCGTTCTCATCCCGCTTCAAACGGTCTCGCAGATCCCTGGCGACATCACGTGCCACCCCATCCGGGTCGTCAGCGTCCTGCCTAATGTTTATGTCGATCAGTAGGGTGGTTGCGTCCACATCGCCAAACTTGATGAGGGCCATATCCCCGTTGTCTACGGGAAAGAATGTGATGGTTGTAGGCATCTGGGTCTCCAGGTAGACGACCAAAGCAGCAGTCACGTACACTTAATGTACGGATATTTTTTATATCCGTCTACTTTTTAGATGGTGACTATGAAAAAAGCCTCGAATACTAATGTCGAACCCTCTGAGCCCAAGAGCTTGAGCTGGGGTCTGGAGAGCAGGTTGCAATTCATCGATTTTCGTCTGCGCTGGGAGCGACGCATCAATCGGATGGATCTCACCGAGCATTTCGCCATATCGGTTCCTCAGGCATCACTGGACATTGCTAAGTACACAGAGCTGGCGCCGAGCAATCTGACCTATGACCGTCGCTCCAAGACCTACACCGCCACCTCACACTTTCAACCGCTGTACCAACGAAGCTCGGCTCAACGCTATCTAGCGGAACTACTGGCAACCAAGATGGGCGTTGTCGAACCGAGAGCCAGCTTTATTGGCTCAGCCCCCGAAACAGATTGGGCTCCATCCCCCTGGCGCTCAATCAATGAAGAGACGGTAGAAGCAGTGGTCCGGGCTATTCGGCAGCAGGAAGCTATTCGAGTGAGCTACCAGTCCATGACGTCTCTAGACGAGTCAATCCGACTGCTTTCGCCGCACGCTCTCGGCAATGACGGTTTTCGCTGGCACGTGCGAGCGTATTGCCACAAGCGTCAGCGCTTTAGCGATTTTGTTCTCGCTCGAATTTTGCACATCGAAGGTTTCGAGCCGAGTCATGTGGACTCCAGCCAGGATGCTCATTGGCACAACGTGTTGACGCTAGTGCTTGCACCGCATCCCGATTTGCCTGCAGCCAAAAAACGAGTATTGGAGCTGGATTACGGCATGGAAGAAGGGCAGGTCAAGCTTCCCTGCCGTCAAGCGTTTCTGTACTACACGCTAAGGCGTTTGGGCTTGCATACCAAGGAAGCGCCAGACCCTCTCGCGCAACAGATCACGCTGAGAAATCGTGATGAAATCCAACCCTACATCGATGCTTTAACAGCCCAGGCCTGACCTCCCATGACAACAATTTTCGAACTAGTTAAAGACCCATACGAGCGCAAAGCTCGCGTGGTTCCAGGTCTTCTCGTAGCGTTGCCATTGCTCGTCCCTTTGCTATGCGTATACGGAGCAAAGCATCCTGTGCTCACAGGTGTTATCGGTTTACTTGGCGGCTGCGGCGCCATTTACGCGCTTGCGAGCGTGGCACGTGGGCGCGGCAAAAAGCTTGAAGAGCTTTTAGTCAAAAAATGGGGCGGCATGCCTACAACCATAGCCCTGCGGCATCGCGACAATTTTCTCGATAGCGTCAGCAAGCAGAGGTACCACTCTGCGATCACAACTAAACTGGGTATTGACATACCAACGGCAGAAGAAGAATCAGCGAACCCTGACAAAGCGGACGACATCTACATCGGAGCAACCAAGCGACTTCGCGAACTCACGCGTACCAATAAGCAACTCCTACTGAAAGAGAATATTGCCTACGGATTCCACCGCAATATGCTGGCGATGAAGCCTGTCGGCATCCTGTCGAGCCTCCTGGGAATCCTCTACGGATTACTGATTGCAAAGGTTCTGCAGATCACGCCTCCCCATTTTTACCCCGTGCATTTTGCAGACCCGGGGCTCGCTGCTGGCTTGACGCTGCTTATTTCGATGGCGTTACTCGCGGCCTGGCTGCTGTATTTCGATCAGAGTGCCGTGAGACGTATGGGGTTTGTGTATGCGGAACGTCTGTTTGAGTGCCTGCCGTCGCTGACTTCTTCAGCATCACGAAAGAAGGCACCAAAATCGACATCTACAGAATGATCCCCTCCGGCTGCACTCCCGTGCAGCCGGCTGAGCTGCTGGGATAAGGGGCAGGATCGAATTAACTGGAGAACTGCCACAACCTCAGCGATGAAATAACATCACTGAAAGCTATCTAGCAACCAATAATCGCACCAAGTCTGCCCCTGTACGCCGCAGCGGGTTGTCCCGATAAGGCACTGAACCTCACAGTGTGTCCATCCAGCCAGACCCATGGAGTCCGAGATGGAACATCTATCGCCTCCGCCCGGCGCGTCAATCTCCGAGACCGGCCAGTCTCTTCCGATGCCTGACACGGAAGCCTACGAGGCACTGCCGCAGTTTCCGAAGCGAAGCCCCCTGCCCTTCCGGCGCACCATTCGGCGACAAGAGCTGAGGCAGATCATCCCGCTATCTGAGACGACCATCTACGAGATGGAGCGTCGTGGCGAGTTCCCTCGACGCTTTAACCTGACACCACGTTGCGTGGTGTGGGACTTGGCCGAGGTGGAAGCATGGATTGAGGAGCGCAAGCAGGCGCCTCGCAGAGACATCAGCGGCCCGGATGTCCGCCTACGGAAAACCCGCCCGGTTCGGGCGGGTTCGGATCAAGCATGAGGCCTATGATTGCCTTAGCCGACCAGAGCCCCCAGCTCCTCAGAAGTCGAGCGGGGTAGACGCCGACTTTCCTTGGCCAGATTGACCTGCAAGGCCACTCGCGCCACTTCCAGTACATCTCTGGCCAGCGAATAGCTGCCCCTGGCCTGCAACCAGGTCAGCACATCCGCCAGGTGCCAGATCGACGCACTGCCCTCGTGCACAGGTGCCGGGAAGCTGCCCGGGTTGGCCAGCATCAGCTTGCGCATGTTCTGTCGCGATACCCCGACCATTTCGGCCACGTCGGTCAGGCCGACCAGATCAGGGGCGACCTCGATCAGCCTGGCCGAGGGCACTGCACTGCGCACATCGGCCAGTGCACTGCGCACAGCCGCATCTGCGTTCTCCGCCTCGCGAATGAACTCCAGCGCCAGCCGCCCCGGCTGACCGATGCCAACCAGGGCATCGTCGCAACCAGCTTCGCCAAGGCGTTCGACCAGCACATCCGGGTTCCGGTCATCATCGGCGAGTTGGTATTTCAGAGTGAAGGTGTATTCCATCGTGCTACTCCTCTGCGCCGTCGGCAGCCTCTTGCGGCTTACGGTGCGTGGTGCAGTTGTCCACGACGCGTCGCAAGGCGCGTGCGTGGTTACCAGGGGTCTTCGGCGTGCTCCACACGCTGGTGATGCAGAACTCGCCGCAACGACACTCCTCGTCGTTGTAGGGACAGTAGATCCGTCCCCAGGCGTGACTGCCGCCAACTTCGATGCGCCACCCCTGCCCTTCGGCATGCTTGAGCGCTTCTTCGACCTCTTTCTTCGGATGTGAGGGACGGGCCATTAATGATCTCCAGTATTCCCATGACTCGACAGGTTGTCAACCGACAACCTGTCCATTCCTCTAAACGGCGGCACTCAACACCGGCACGGTCACATTGTCGGGCAGCAGCTTCGGCACATGAGTCCGACCATCGACCCAGGCATCAACCATATCGGCCCACTCTTGCAGCATGTGGCGGCGCTGCTCAGCGTACTCGGCCTTGTTGTAGACCGAGCGCGAGGAACGCCCGTCCTCATGCGCCAAGCACTTCTCGATCCAGTCACCATTGAAGCCCACTTCGTTGAGGAGCGTGGAGCCAGTCCTGCGCAGGTCGTGAACCGTGAACGGCTCCAACGGCAGCCCCGCTTCCTTAGCACGTGACGCAATGAGTTGGGTGATCCGGTTCAAGGTGGCGTGTGACATGCAGCGGTGGATGTCATAGCGCGAGGGCAGCACGAACCTCGAGCCAGCAGCACAAGTGTGCAGCGCCACGAAGATGTCCAGAGCCTGGCGCGACAGGTAGACCACATGGGGATTACGTCCCTTCATCCGCTGTTTGGAGATCGTCCAGGTGGCGTTCTCAAAATCCACTTCATTCCAGGTCGCCTCAATCAGCTCGCTCTTTCGCACCAGGGTTAGAAGCACCAGGCGCAAGGCCAGCCGAATGGTGGGATATGCAGCAATCGACTCCAACTGGTGAAAAGCCAGGCGAATCTCGGTCGGGGTCAGCGCTCGATCCTTCGGCACGAAGGTAGCGATTGACGCAGCCTTCACATCGTCGGCCGGATTCTCGACCTTCTCGCCATGCAGGATCGCGAACGCAAAGACTTGCTTCACGATGTCGCGAATGTGGACGGCCGTGGCCGGCGCACCACGGCCCTTCACCTTGGCACAGAGCGCCCGCAGATCGTCAGGGGTGATTTCGGTCAGGAGCCGGTTCTCGAAGACCGGCAGGATGTCGCGGTCGATGATGCTTTTGCGCATGGACCGCGTGCTGTCAGCCATACGCGCATCAGCCAGCCAGCTTTTCAGCATGTCACCAAACGATTTGGCGGCTGTCAGACGCCGCTTGGCTCGCTGTTTTTCTAGGGAGGGGGATATGCCTTGGGCAACCATTCGCTTGGCATCTAGAAGCTTCTCGCGAGCCATGGCCAGCGAAATTCCCGCTGGGCCATACCGCCCGATGGTCAGCGTTTCCCGGCGCCCATTGAGACGGTAATCGTAGCGAAAGGTGACGGTACCGCCGGGCGATACCGTCACGTACATGCCATCGCGGTCGGAAGCCTTATAGGGCTTGGCTTTGGGCTTGAGATTGCGCAGCGCGGTGTCAGTAAGCATCGAGGTTTTTCCTCCTGTTCATGACGGCTTTTACCGTCAAGGGTCAGGAGACCTGCTGATGCCGGGAAAGCCGCATGGCGCAAGCTTTCCCAAGGAGAGATTTACCGTCAAAGACCGGTTTGGTCTCGATAGTAAACGGGAGGGTCTTAATCCGACCTCCGGTTCCTACCGTCACCCTTACCGCCAGTGCGTTCTGCTGCCCGGCGATAGCCACCGATAGATGCCGTGACGTATTTTCTTCTAAATCAACACGTTACAGCATCTTATCGATAGGTAGCGATAGCCCCCGAAAGACCTGATTTCACTCCCACTCGATGGTCGCCGGCGGCTTGCTCGACACGTCGTAGGTGACGCGGGAGATGCCTTCGATCTCGTTGATGATGCGGTTGCTGACCTTCTCCAGCAGCTCGTAGGGCAGGTGCGCCCAGCGTGCGGTCATGAAGTCGATGGTTTCCACCGCGCGCAGGGCCACGACCCAGGCGTAACGGCGGCCGTCGCCGACCACGCCGACCGATTTCACCGGCTGGAACACCACGAAGGCCTGGCTGGTTTTGTGGTACCAGTCGAAGTTGCGCAGCTCTTCGATGAAGATGTGGTCGGCGCGGCGCAGCAGGTCGGCGTATTCCTTCTTCACTTCGCCGAGGATGCGCACGCCCAGGCCCGGGCCGGGGAACGGGTGGCGGTAGACCATGTCGTAGGGCAGGCCCAGTTCCAGGCCGATCTTGCGCACTTCGTCCTTGAACAGTTCGCGCAGCGGCTCGACCAGTTCGAACTGCATGTCTTCGGGCAGGCCGCCGACGTTGTGGTGCGACTTGATCACGTGGGCCTTGCCGGTCTTGGCGCCGGCCGACTCGATCACGTCGGGGTAGATGGTGCCCTGGGCGAGGAACTTCACGTCCTGCAGCTTGGTGGCTTCCTCGTCGAAGACCTCGATGAAGGTGCGGCCGATGATCTTGCGCTTCTCTTCCGGGTCGGCGACGCCGGCCAGGCGGCCGAGGAACTTGTCTTCGGCGTTGGCGCGGATCACCTTGACGCCCATGTTCTCGGCGAACATGGCCATCACCTGGTCCCCCTCGTGCAGGCGCAGCAGGCCGTTGTCGACGAACACGCAGGTCAGCTGGTCGCCGATGGCCTTGTGCAGCAGGGCCGCGACCACCGAGGAATCGACGCCGCCGGACAGGCCAAGCAGCACCTTGGCGTTGCCCACCTGGGCGCGCACGGTGGCGATGGCGTCGTTGACGATGTTCGACGGCGTCCACAGGGCTTCGCAGCCGCAGATGTCCAGCACGAAGCGCGAGAGGATGCGGCCGCCCTGCTTGGTGTGGGTCACTTCCGGGTGGAACTGCACGCCGTAGTAGCCGCGGGCGTCGTCGGCCATGGCGGCGATCGGGCAGCTCGGGGTGCTGGCGAGGATGTGGAAGCCCTCGGGGATGTCGGTGACCTTGTCGCCGTGGCTCATCCACACGTCGAGGCCGAGCACGCCGTCTTCATCGACGTGGTCCTCGATGCCGTCCAGCAGGCGCGCCTTGCCGACCACGTCTACGCGGGCGTAGCCGAACTCGCGCAGGTCCGAACCCTGCACCTTGCCGCCCAGTTGCTCGGCCATGGTCTGCATGCCGTAGCAGATGCCGAACAGCGGCACGTTGAGGTCGAACACCGCCTTGGGCGCCCGCGGGCTGTCCAGCTCGTGCACCGACTCCGGGCCGCCGGCCAGGATGATGCCGCGCGGGGCGAAGGCGCGGATGTCGTCGTCGCTCATGTCGAACGGGTGGATTTCGCAGTACACGCCGATCTCGCGCACGCGGCGGGCGATCAGCTGGGTGTACTGGGAACCGAAGTCGAGGATCAGGATCCGGTGAGCATGGATATCTTGATGGGCCATTTTCTTCCCCTGGGGAAATGGCTGAAGGCTGAAGGCTGAAGGCTGAACGAAAGAGCAATCTCGTCCAGCCTCCAGCCTCCAGCCTCCAGCGAAAGAGCGGTTTAGCCGACGCGGTAGTTCGGCGCTTCCTTGGTGATCTGCACGTCATGCACGTGGGATTCGGCCATGCCGGCGCCGGTGATGCGCACGAACTGCGGCCGGGTGCGCATGTCCTGGATGTCGGCGCTGCCGGTGTAGCCCATGGCGGCGCGCAGGCCGCCCATCAGTTGGTGGACGATGGCGGTCAGTTGGCCCTTGTACGGGACGCGGCCTTCGATGCCCTCGGGGACCAGCTTCTCGGCGCCGGCGGAGGCGTCCTGGAAGTAGCGGTCGGAGGAACCGGTGGCGCCGGCCATGGCACCCAGGGAGCCCATGCCGCGGTAGGACTTGTAGGAACGGCCCTGGAACAGCTCGATCTCGCCCGGGGCCTCTTCGGTGCCGGCGAACATGGAGCCCATCATCACGCAGTAGGCGCCAGCCACCATGGCCTTGGCCAGGTCGCCGGAGAAGCGGATGCCGCCGTCGGCGATCAGCGGGACGCCGGTGCCTTCGAGGGCGGCGGCGACGTTGGCGATGGCCGAGATCTGCGGCACGCCGACGCCGGCGACGATGCGGGTGGTGCAGATGGAGCCCGGGCCGATGCCGACCTTGACCGCGTCGGCGCCGGCGTCGGCCAGGGCCTTGGCGGCTTCGCCGGTGGCGATGTTGCCGCCGATCACCTGGACCTGCGGGAAGGTTTCCTTCACCCAGCGCACGCGGTCGATCACGCCCTTGGAGTGGCCGTGGGCGGTGTCCACCACCACTACGTCGACGCCGGCGGCGACCAGCGCGGCGACGCGCTCGGCGGTATCGGCGCCGGTGCCGACGGCGGCGCCGACGCGCAGGCGGCCCTGCTCGTCCTTGGAGGCCAGCGGGTAGGTCTTGGCCTTCTCGATGTCACGGAAGGTGACCAGGCCGGTGAGGCGGAACTGCTCGTCGACCACCAGCATCTTCTCGATGCGGTTCTCGTACAGCTTGGCCTTGATCTCTTCCAGGGCGGTGCCTTCGCGGGCGGTGATCAGCTTGTCCTTGGGCGTCATGATCGCCGCCACGCTGTCGCCGACGTTCGGCTTCACGCGCAGGTCGCGGCCGGTGACGATGCCCACCAGCTCGCCCTCTTCCACCACCGGGAAGCCGGAGAAGCCGTATTCGCGGGCGATCTGCAGCAGCTCGATGATCTTGGTGGAGGGCGTCACGGTGACCGGGTCGCGAACGATGGCGGTCTCGTGCTTCTTGACCTTGCGCACCTCGGCAGCCTGCTGCTCGATGCCCATGTTCTTGTGGATGATGCCGATACCGCCTTCCTGCGCCATGGCGATCGCCAGGCGGGATTCGGTCACGGTATCCATGGCGGCGGACACCAGCGGGATGTTCAGTTCGATGCCCCGGGTCAGGCGAGTCTTCAGACTCACGTCCTTGGGCAGGACCTCGGAGTAACCGGGGATGAGGAGGACGTCGTCGAACGTCAGGGCTTCTTGGCTGATGCGCAGCATGGCGAGGGCTCCCACACGGGAAAATGGAAGCGCGGCATTATACCCCAGCTTCACGCTCGGGCTCAACGCGCCCGACCGCTGGATTCGCGGGTTTCGCGCTGGCCCTCGGCAAGGCCCCGGGCTTATCATCCAGCGCCATGTTCAATGACCCTTTCCAACGGCTGGGCCTCGACCGCGAGGTGCTGACCGTCAGCCAGCTCAACCAGCGCGCCCGCCAGCTCCTGGAGGACGTGTTCCCGCAGGTGTGGGTGGAAGGCGAGATCTCCAACCTCGCTCGCCCCGCCTCCGGGCACATCTATTTCACTCTGAAGGACGGCAACGCCCAGGTGCGCTGCGCGCTGTTCCGCCAGCACGCTCTGCGGGTGCGCCAGGCCCTGCGCGACGGCCTGGCGGTCAAGGTGCGCGGCAAGGTCTCGCTGTTCGAGGGCCGCGGCGACTACCAGTTGATCGCCGACGCCGTCGAGCCGGCCGGCGACGGCGCCCTGCGCCTGGCCTTCGAGGCGCTGAAGCAGAAGCTCGCCGCCGAGGGCCTGTTCGCCGCCGAGCGCAAGCGGCCGCTGCCAGCCCATCCGCGGCGCATCGGCATCGTCAGCTCGCCCACCGGCGCGGTGATCCGCGACATCATCAGCGTGTTCCGCCGCCGCGCGCCGCAGGTCGAACTGACCCTGGTGCCCACCGCGGTGCAGGGCCGCGAGGCCACCGCGCAGATCGTCCGTGCCCTGAAGCTGGCCGATGCGCGCGGCTTCGACGCCATCATCCTGGCCCGCGGCGGCGGCTCGCTGGAGGACCTCTGGTGCTTCAACGAGGAAGTCGTGGCCCGCGCCATCGCCGCCTGCGCCACGCCGGTGGTCAGCGCCGTGGGACACGAGACCGACGTTTCCATCAGCGATTTCGTCGCCGACGTCCGCGCGCCCACGCCCTCGGCCGCCGCCGAGTTGCTGGCGCCGCACGCCGGCGACCTGCAGCAGCGCCTGGACGGCCTGCGCCGCCGGCTGATCCTGCGCATCCAGGACCGCCTGACCCGCGAGCGCCTGCGCCTGGAAGGCACCGCCCGGCGCCTGCGCCACCCCGGCGAGCGCCTGCGCCAGCAGGCCCAGCGCCTGGACGACCTGGACATGCGCCTGCGCCGCGCCTTCGAGCGCCAGCTGCAGGTGCGCCAGGAACGCATCGGCCGCCTGCAGACGCGCCTGCAGGCACAGCACCCGGGCCGGGCCCTGGCGCTGCTGCGGCAGAAGCTCGACAGCCTGGCCGCGCGCCTGCCCCACGCCACCCGGGCGATCCTCCGCGAACGCCGCCAGCGCCTCGACGGCCTGGCCCAGAGCCTGCACATCGTCAGCCCGCTGGCGACCCTCGGGCGCGGCTACAGCATCCTCCTCGACGAACGCGGCCAGGCCATCCGCCGCGCCGCCCAGGCCCAGCCCGGCCAGCGCCTGACCGCGAAACTGGGCGAAGGCCAGCTGGAAGTGCGGGTGGAAGACAACCACCAGGCCCCGGTCACCCTCTCGCTGCTGGACTGACCTGGGCATTGGTCGAAATCGCGGACGGAGTCCGCTCCTACGTTTCCAGGGAAACACGGCTCTTCGTAGGATGGGTTGAGCGAAGCGATACCCATCACCACGACCGCATGGGTTTCGCAAGCTCAACCCATCCTACGAAGAGCCCCCCAGCGCAAGACAGCCCGTAGGATGGCGTTGAGCGAAGCGATACCCATCACCACGACCGCATGGGTTTCGCAGGCTCAACCCATCCTACGAAGAACCCTCCGGCGCAAGATTGCCCCGTAGGATGGCGTTGAGCGAAGCGATACCCATCACCCCGGCGCAGCCGGCAAGACAGTTGCTCCTACAGGGACTGACGAATAACCGCCAACGGTTACACCCCCGACGTGCGCGCCATGTAGACTGCCGGCTTTACCGGATTTACGGAAAGCCCATGTTCCGCGTCTTCTGCCTGCTGTTCGCCACCCTTCTCGCCCTGCCCGCCCATGCCGAGGGTTTCATCAGCCGTACCCTGAACAAGCCGGTGCCCGGCGGCGTCGCCGTGGTCCAGCTGGGCAGCGCGGGGCCGGCGCCGAGCGCCAGCTACCAGGGCAAGCCGGTGCTGGTGGTGCGCGAGGAAGGCCGCGACTGGATCGCAGTGGTCGGCATCCCGCTCAGCGTCAAGCCGGACCAGCAGCAGCTGCAGGTCAAGCAGGCCGGCGCCAGCCGCAGCCTGCCGTTCCAGGTCGGCAGCAAGCACTACCGCGAGCAGCGCATCACCCTGAAGAACACCCGCCAGGTCAACCCGCTGCCCGAGGACCTCAAGCGCATCAACCGCGAACTGGCCGAGCAGACCGCCGCCTACCGCAGCTTCAGCCCCGGCACGCCGAGCAACCTGGTGCTGGACAAGCCGGTCAACGGCCCGCTCTCCAGCCCCTTCGGCCTGCGCCGTTTCTTCAATGGCGAGGAGCGCAACCCGCACTCCGGGCTGGACTTCGCGGTGCCCGCCGGCACGCCGATCAAGGCCCCGGCGGCGGGCAAGGTGATCCTGATCGGCAACTACTTCTTCAACGGCAACACCGTGTTCGTCGACCATGGCCAGGGCTTCATCAGCATGTTCTGCCACATGTCGAAGATCGACGTGAAACTCGGCGACCAGGTGCCGCGCGGCGGCGTGGTCGGCCGCGTCGGCGCCACCGGCCGCGCCACCGGGCCGCACATGCACTGGAACGTCAGCCTCAACGACGCCCGCGTCGACCCGGCGATCTTCATCGGCGCCTTCAAGCCGTAAGCTTCATTCCGCATTCCGCGCGGCTGGGCAAGCGCTCCAGGCGATAGAGCTCGCCGATCAGGCAGGGCTCGGGGATACCACTCGAGTCATACGAGAGGATGCGGTCGAGCCTGGTCACCGCTCCCACCGTGCTGCCGATGTTCAGGCGGTTGCTGAACGACAGGTTGTCGCACGTCGAGGAGAAGGCCACCAGATAGCGCCGCCCGGGCGCGTGGCCGAGGACGATGTGGCCCTTGTCGAGGTATTCCCAGCCCTGGGTTTCCCACACCGGGATCGACTTGACCGTCTCGCCCTGGCGGTAGCCGAGGCGTTCCAGGTGCTGGTCGAGGGGCAGCTCGTCGTTGCGCAGCCCGGACTGGCTGCAGGCGGCCAGCAGAACGGCGACCGCCAGCATGGCGGCGCTGCGGACATTGCGCATGCTCACCTCCCGGCCACGATGGGTGGCCATGCCGAGCCGAAACCGGCCCGGCTCCATTTTCCCCCCCTGGGGAAAGGCCGGCGCACGGCCGGCCGGACGGTCAGTTCATCTTCATCCCGGGCATGTCGTGACCCGACATATCGTGGCCGGACATGCCGTGCTCACCGGCCTCGGGCGCCTGCTTCTGCACTTGCACCTCGACCTTGAGGTCGCCAGCCTGCTGGAAGTGCAGGGTCACAGGGAAGCGCTCGCCGTCGGCCAGCGGCTTCTTCAGGCCGAGCAGCATCAGGTGGTAGTGGCCCGGGGCGAAGGTGACGGTGCCGCCGGCGGGGATATCCACGCCGTCGACCTTCTGCATCTTCATCATGCCGTCCTTCATCTGGTGCTCGTGGACCTCGGCGCTGGCCGCGCGCTCGGTGTCGGCGCCGAGCAGGCGGTCGGCCGCCTTGCCGTGGTTGTGCACGACGAAATAGGCCGCGCCGTTCTCCGAGTTGGCCGGCAGCAGCAGCGACCAGGGGTGCTCGACGTCGAGGTCGCCGGCCTTGTATTCGTGAGCCAGCAGCGGGGTGGAGAAGGACAGCATGGCCGCCAGGGCCAGGAGGGTCTTGCGCATGTTGGAAACTCCTAACGATCTCATGGGCCGCCCGTCGAGCGGGCGGCTTCGCCGGGGGCACGGCCAGCATAGCCGCTTCGCGCCCCCACTCAAGCCGGCGACCGCGGTCGCCGGGGCTCAGAAGCTGAAGTCCACCTTGGTCCAGAGCGTGCGGCCCGGTTCGCGGATCGCCTGGGGGTCGTTCGCCGGGTAACCGAAGCCGGCGTTGCCGGCGAGGTTCAGGTGCTCGGCATAGTCCTTGTCGAACAGGTTGTCGACGCCGGTGCTGACCTTGAAGTGCTTGTTCACGCGGTACGCGGCGTTGAGCGAGAAGACGCCGAAGCCGGCGCTTTCGTCGAAGTCCTTGCCGACCACGTTGCCCTGCCCCTCGGCCACCCGCCCCTGCTTCGCCACCAGGCGCCACAGGGCGCCGGCGCTCCAGTCGCCCTGCTCGTAGGTCAGGCCCAGGCGGGTTTCCAGCGGCGGCATCTGCGGCAGCGCGCGGTCGTCGCTGGTGTTCTTGCCCCAGGCGTAGGCCAGGGTCGCGTCGGTCTTCCAATTCGGCGCCAACTGGTAGGCCGCGCCCAGTTCACCGCCCATGATGCGGGCGTCCACGTTGGTCGCCTGGGACGTTGCCCCCATCATGCCGCCGCTGGTGTAGGTGAACAGGATGTAGTCGCGAATCTCGCCGACGTAGCCCGAAACCCAGGCCTTGAGCTTCTCGCCCTCGTACTGGGCGCCGAAGTCGAGCTGGGTGGTCTTCTCCGGCTTGATGGCGTCGAAGGCGTTGGCCGAGCCGGCCGGGCCCATGTTCGGGGAAAACAGCTCCCAATAGTCGGGGAAGCGCTGCACGTGGCCGAGGCCGGCGTAGAGCGTGGTGGGCGAGTCGGCCAGGTCGTGCTCGTAGCGCAGGAAGCCGCTGGGCAGGGTGTCGGTGCGGGTGTCGTCGGCCGTGGGGTTGGGCCGCGTCATCATTCCCGAGCCGGTGGTCTGCCGGTAGTCCTTGGCCGAGGCGCGGTCCAGGCGTGCGCCGGCGATCACCCGGTCGCGCTCGGCGGCGTACCAGGTCAGCTCGCCGAAGGCGCCGTAGTTGTGGAAGGTCGCATCCTTGTTCCACGGCACCTCGTCGTAGGCGCCGATGCCCATGGCGCTGCGCTGGCGGTGCTCGCTGCTCAGGGCGTCGACGCCGGAGATCAGCTTGAAGTCGTCCCAGCGCCAGGTGGCCGCCAGGCGCCCGCCGAGGGTGCGGCGGTCGACGTTGGAAGCCATGGGCCCGGCCATCATGCCGGTGCCCGAGGGCGTGCGCAGGCTGTAGTTGTCCATCACGTGGTCGGCGTAGTTGTAGTAGACCTGCGCCTCCAGCTTGTCGAGCACGCCGCCGAGGTTGGACTTCTCGAAGCGCAGGCCCAGGCTCTCGCGCTTGAACTGCGAGCCGTCCATGCCGCGCCCGGCGTAGCGCGCCTCGCCGTCGCCCTTGCCGGCGGTCAGTTCGACCAGGGTGTCGGCGTCCGGCGTCCAGCCCAGGGCGACGTCGCCGTTCCACTTGTTCCAGCGCGAGGGCACGGTATTGCCGCCACCGTCCTCGTAGTCGTCGGACTGCGAGCGGTTGCCGGTGAAGCGCAGGTAGCCCTCGGGGCCGCCGGCGGCGGCGTCCAGCACGCGGTCGAAGCGGCCGTTGGAGCCGGCCACCAGGCTGCCGTTTATCCGCGTGCCCAGCTCGCCGAAGCGCTCCGGATCGCGGTCGAAGCGGATGGTCCCGGCCGAGGCGCCAGGGCCCCAGATCACGGTTTCCGGGCCCTTGACCACGGTGAGCCGGTCGTAGGTCTCCGGCGATATATAGGAAGTGGGCGCGTCCATCCGCGCCGGGCAGGCGCCGAGCATCACGCCGCCGTTGGTGAGGATGTTCAGCCGCGAGCCGAACATGCCGCGCAGCACCGGGTCGCCATTGCTGCCGCCGTTGCGGATGGCGGAGAAGCCGGGGATGGTCTTCAGGTAGTCGGCGCCGTCGCTGGCCGGGATCGGCTGGCGCGCCTGCTTCGGGTCGGTGACCACGGTCAGCGGCGAACTCTGCGCCACCGCGGTGATGACGCTGGGTTGCAGTTCGATGGCGTGGTGGCCGGCGTGCGGGTCGTCGGCCTCGTCGGCGCGAATGGAAGGGCTCAGGCCGACGATGCCGCCGAGGGCGGTGAGTGCGCAAAGGGTGCGTAGGCGTGCCGGGCGAACGCGCCCGCGCAGGAAGAGTCTGGACATGCGAAATTCCATGATCGATGACGATGTTCTTCTGGCCAGGCACGGCGGACGCGCGTGGAGGAAGACTCCTCTGCGCGATGGCGCTTGCGCTGGCTACGGCGAAAGAAAGGTCAGGCGCTCATGGACGGCGGCGCGCGCGAACGGGCGCCGGGGAAGATCGGCGAAGGCGGGATGGATTGTTCGATGACGACCTGGGGCGCTGGGGCGGCCCCGGGCAGGTCGGCGGAGAGCGCCAGGCGCGGGGTTTCCAGCGCCGGGCTGTGGAGCAGCAGGCCGCAGTAGCCGCACTTCTCCATGAAGTGGTCGGCGGAGAAGCCCTGCTGCGCGGCATCGGCCCCGTGGTGGCCGCCGCGCATCTGTTCGGAGCAGGCCATGCCCTCCATGCCGGCCATGGCCGGCATGGGGTGATCCATGGGCATGGACTGCGACAGCAGCGGGCCGAGGTGGATCATCAGCATGGCGAAGAGCGCCAGCCAGATGCCCGTGCCTTGTCCTGTGCCTCGCCGTCTGCGACCTGTCACTGGAAGTCCCCGAATCGATTGGCGGCGTTTTACCCTGCTGGGCCGATGGGCGCAATTCGCCGATGGCTCAATGCTGTGCGGCATGGAGACGCATCAGGGAGTAAAGCAGAAAAAGCGTTTCGCAATTCCTTGCGCAATAAAGCGAATACAGAAGCAGAAAATCTCGTTTATTTTTATAACCCGATGATGACTACCAATTTTTCCACAATGCTTGCCATCCACCCCCAAAGCGCACTAGGGTGGTCGTCATGAAAACCGCACACACCCTCATCCTGCTTCGCCAACACGCCTGCCTGCGCCTGGTCAGCCCGCGACTGCGTGGCTGAATCCGTTTCCCGGCTTCACCTCTTCATCTTTCTACCGCGCAGGGCCGCCGCTGGCCCGGAAGAACAAGGATTCCGCCCATGACCATGCTCAAAGACCCGTCGAAGAAATACCGTCCCTTCACCCCGATCACCCTGCCCGACCGCACCTGGCCGGACAAGATCATCGACAAGGCGCCGATCTGGCTGAGCACCGACCTGCGCGACGGCAACCAGTCGCTGATCGAGCCGATGGACGCCGAGAAGAAGATGCGCTTCTTCAAGTGCCTGGTGCAGGTGGGCCTGAAGGAAATCGAAGTGGGCTTCCCGTCCGCCTCGCAGACCGACTTCGACTTCGTCCGCGAGCTGATCGAGGGCGGCCACATTCCCGATGACGTCACCATCCAGGTGCTGACCCAGGCCCGCGACGACCTCATCGAGCGTACCTTCGAATCCCTGAAGGGCGCCAAGCGCGCCATCGTGCACTACTACAACGCCTGCGCGCCGAGCTTCCGCAAGATCGTCTTCAACCAGGACAAGGAAGGCGTCAAGCAGATCGCCATCGCCGCCGGCAAGACCATCAAGCGCCTGGCCGCCGCCGCGCCGGAAACCCAGTGGGGCTTCGAGTACTCCCCCGAGGTGTTCAGCTCCACCGAGACCGACTTCGCCGTCGAGGTGTGCAACGCGGTGATCGACGTGTTCCAGCCGACCCCGGCCAACCGCCTGATCCTCAACCTGCCGGCCACCGTCGAGTGCGCCACGCCGAACAACTACGCCGACCAGATCGAGTGGTTCGGCCGCCACATCGATAAGCGCGACAGCGTGATCATCAGCCTGCACACCCACAACGACCGAGGCACCGGCGTGGCCGCCTCGGAGCTGGCGCTGATGGCCGGCGCCGACCGCGTGGAAGGCTGCCTGTTCGGCAACGGCGAGCGCACCGGCAACCTCTGCCTGGTGACCATGGCGCTGAACATGTACACCCAGGGCGTCAACCCGGGGCTGGACTTCTCCGACATCGACGCCGTGCGCAAGGTGGTGGAAGAGTGCAACCAGATTCCGGTGCACCCGCGCCACCCCTACGTCGGCGACCTGGTCCACACCGCCTTCTCCGGCTCCCACCAGGACGCCATCCGCAAGGGCTTCGCCCAGCAGAAGGACGACGCCGTGTGGGAAGTGCCCTACCTGCCGATCGACCCGGCCGACATCGGCCGCAGCTACGAGGCGGTCATCCGCGTCAACAGCCAGTCGGGCAAGGGCGGCATCACCTTCCTGCTCGAACAGGAATACGGCATCAGCCTGCCGCGCCGCATGCAGATCGAGTTCAGCCAGGTGGTGCAGAACGAGACCGACCGTCTCGGCCTGGAAATGACCGCCGAGCAGATCTACAACCTGCTGCAGAGCGAGTACCTGCAAGCCGTCTCGCCGTTCGGCCTGAAGAACTACCGCCTGCAGGAAGAGAACGGCATCTGCGCCATCGACATCGACGTGACCCACAAGGGCGAGCAGCACCGCTGGCACGGCAAGGGCAAGGGTACCCTGGAAGCCCTGGTCGCCGCGCTGCCGGTGGAAGTCGAGATCATGGATTACAACGAGCACGCCATCGGCGCCGGCACCAACGCCCGCGCGGCAGCCTACATCGAGCTGCGCGTCGAAGGCGGCCGCTCGCTGCACGGCATCGGCATCGACGAAAACATCACCACCGCCAGCTTCCGCGCCCTGTTCAGCGCGCTGAACCGCGCCGTGACCCTGGGCCAGGCGAAAGCTGCCTGAACCCGCCGGTGATATGAAAAAGGGGCCTTCGGGCCCCTTTCTCATCTTCTCGGTCAGGCGTCGATTCGTAGGATGGGTTGAGCTTGCGATAGCCATCGGACCCTGGTGATGGGTATCGCTTCGCTCAACCCATCCTACGGGGTGTGGTGTTTGCCGGAGGCGTAGGAGCGGACCTTGTCCGCGATGACCGGACGTCCCGGCGCGGATCGCGGATGAGATCCGCTCCTGCGCTGCCCCACCCGCACCATTCCCCTGTAGGAGCGCGCCCTGCGCGCGATTCGCGGGCAGGGCCCGCTACAACCCGCCGGGAGACATGGCGCTTTCCGTAGGATGGGTTGAGCTTGCGATAGCCACCGGACCCTGGTGATGGGTATCGCTCACCCCATCCTACGGGGTGTGGTGTTTGCCGGAGGCGTAGGCGGACCTTGTCCGCGATGACCGGACGTCCCGGCGCGGATCGCGGATGAGATCCGCTCCTGCGCTGCCCCACCCGCACCATTCCCCTGTAGGAGCGCGCCCTGCGCGCGATTCGCGGGCAGGGCCCGCTACAACCCGCCGGGAGGCATGGCGCTTTCCGTAGGATGGGTTGAGCTTGCGATACCCATCGGCATGGCTACGAAGAGCATCCTGCTTCAGGCGCTCTCCAGCGTTTTCGCTTGTAACTTTCTCCGCAGCACGCTTGCCGGGCTACCACCGCTCGGGAGGCAGGCGCCGAGTGTGGAAGATGCGCAGGATCTGCAGCTTCCCGTCACGAACGCGATAGGGGATCAGGTAAGGGTGGCCAGGCATGGGCCATTCGCGGGTGCCGGGTACGCGTCCCTCGCGCCCCATCGCGGGGTGGAGGGCCAGTTGTGCGATGTCGTCGAACACCGCAGCGACGAAGTCGCGTGCGGCGGCCGGATTGTGCTGGGCGAGATAGGCGGCTTCGTCGTCGAGGTTCTGCAGCGCTTTGCGCAGCCACTCAACCTGCATTGCGCGTCCACTTGTGCAGTACCGCTTCGACTTCCGCCTCGCTGGCGAAGTCACCGGCATCGGCCTCTACGATGGCCTGCTGGATTTCGCCGATCTGCCAGGCTTCCCGGGCGAGGTATTCGTCCAGTGCCTGGGCGGCGAGGAAGTTCTTGCTGCGGCCAGTCGCCTGGGCAAGCCTCGCGAGGGTATCGGACTGATCGTCCGACAGGCGCAACGACATCACGGGCATGGAGCACCTCGGTTGTAATATGTATCGCTACAACATACTACAACACACTACAGGCCACTCGAACTACCGATCGCCCGGAAGCGCCCACCGGCCAGCCAGGGGAATGCTATTCGTCGTCGCCGCTGGCGCTCACCGCGCCCAGGCAACGCAGGCGGTGCTCGCTGCCGTCGGATTGCAGCGTCCAGCTGTCGTCGCTGGCCTCGTACTGGGCTTCCATCACCTCGTTGTAGGTGAACTGCCAGCGCCGCTTGTCACGGCCGTCGACCACCTCCACGCGCAGCACCACGTCTTCGCTGGCGAAGGGCTGGCCGGCTTCGGCGGCGATCTCGGCGCGGTCCAGCAGGTCTTCGTCGAGGCTGAACTCCCAGGCGTGCAGGCCGTCCAGTTCGAGCATGTCGGTCAGTTCGAGCTGGTCCAGCAGGTAGAGGGTTTCTTCGGACATTTTTCGTATTCCCGGTGAGACAGGCCGCCATCATAGAGCAAAGCCCCGCCGGCGGCCCTCCCCGCCTAGTCGGCCAGCGCCGCCAGCACGCCGCGCAGACGCTCGACGGTGGCCGCCGAGCAGGGCTGCATGGGCTCGCGCAGTTCGTCGGCGATCAGCCCCTGCAAGGCCAGGGCGGCCTTCAGCGGCGCCGGGTTGGGCTCGGCGAAGGCGGCCTGCATCCACGGCAGCAGGCGCAGGAAGGTGCCCCGCGCGCCGGCCAGGTCGCCCGCCTCCGCCTGGCGCTGCATGCGCACGTAGAGGTCGGCGCGCACGTGGGCGGACGCGGAGATGGCCCCCGCGCCGCCCAGGCACAGGTTGGCGAAGATCTGCAGGTCCTCGCCGGCCAGCACTTCGACGTCGCCGTCGGCGATCAGCGCCAGGGTGGTCTCGAAGTCGCCACTGCAGTCCTTGACCGCGGCGATGCGCGGGTGGCGGACGATGCGCCGCAGGGTCTCGCGCTCGATACGCACGCCGGTTCGGTAGGGGATGTCGTAGAGCACTAGCGGCACGCTGGCGGCGTCGGCCACGGTCTGGAAGAACGCCTCCAGGCCTTGCTGCGACGGGCGGATGTAGTAAGGCGCCGGCACCAGCAGACCAGCCACGGGGCGGCGCTGGATTTCCTGCTGGAAGGCCAGCAGCTCGCGCAGGTTGTTGCCGGCCAGGCCCATGATCACCTGCTGCGGCGGCACCCACTGCAGCACGGCGTCGAGCACCGCCAGCTGTTCCTCATGGCTGAGCGCGGCGGCCTCGCCGGTGGTGCCGCAGACCACGAAGCCGGCGACGCCGTCCTCCAGCAACCTGCCCACCAGGCCGCGCAGGGCGGCGAAGTCGATTTCCCCGGCACGCAAGGGCGTGGCCAGGGCCACCCAGATCCCACGAAACGTAGACATGCGAAAACTCCTTGTGACTGACCGTCTGGTCGCCGTCAGGGAGGGTGCGGGATGCAAGCGGGGGAAGATCGACCTGGCGCCTGGTTGTCCTGTCAGCCCATCTGACGGGACAGCGCGCCCCGGTCAAATGAGCGACTGTTTCTTCGATTTCTTGGCAACGGCGACGCACGCGCAGGCCGGGGCGAAGGAGCCCGGGAGCGGCAGCGAGTGGTCGGAGTTGGCGAACATGGGAAGTCCGTTGCGCGAATCAGGCACCGAATATGCTCAACGTCGGACTTGGCTGTCAACCTTCTCCTAGGGTCTATGCTGGTTCAACCACACCGCAGTATGGAGAAGTGACAGGTGAACTCTCGCGAACTGGGCCGCTCCGGGCTGGCCATTCCGCCGCTGGTGTTCGGCGGCAACGTCTTCGGCTGGAGCGCCGACGAGGCGACCTCCTTCCGCCTGCTCGACGCCCTGCTGGACGCCGGGCTGAACTGCATCGACACCGCCGACGTTTACTCGCGCTGGGTGCCCGGGCACAAGGGCGGCGAGTCCGAGGCCATCATCGGCAAGTGGATGAAGCAGCGCGGCAACCGCGACAGGGTGATCATCGCCACCAAGGTCGGCATGGACATGGGCAACGGCCACAAGGGCCTCTCCGCGGCCTACATCGAACAGGCCATAGAGCACTCGTTGCAGCGCCTGCAGACCGACTACATCGACCTCTACCAGTCCCACTGCGACGACACCCACACTTCCCTGGAGGAAACCCTCGGCGCCTACGCCGAGCTGGTGAAGAAGGGCAAGGTGCGCGTCATCGGCGCCTCCAACTACGACGGCCGGCGCCTGCGCGAGGCCCGCGAGGTGGCCGAGCACCTGCACCTGCCCAGCTACCAGAGCCTGCAGCCGAACTACAACCTCTACGACCGCGCCGACTACGAGACGCGCCTGGAACCGACGGTGCGCGAACTGGGCATCGGCGTCATCCCCTACTACGGCCTGGCCGGCGGCTTCCTCAGCGGCAAGTACCGCAGCGAAGCCGACCTGGACAAGAGCCCGGCGCGGGCGGACAAGGTCAAGGGCTACCTGAACGAGCGCGGCGTGACCATCCTCGTGGCCCTGGACGAAGTGGCCGAGGAATACGACGCCACCCCGGCCCAGGTGGCCCTGGCCTGGCTGATCGCCCGCCCGGGCATCACCGCGCCCATCGCCAGCGCCTCCAACCTGGAGCAGTTGCCGGACCTGGTCGCGGCGACGCGGCTGCAACTGAGCCAGGAAGATACCCACCGGCTGGATGCGGCGAGCGCCTATTGAGGCGCCCGCCGGGTGGCCGCGGAGACTTGCCGCGGCCTCCCATGGCCCCGTACTCTCTGCTGCGCGTCTCCCCCGACAAGAAGAAAAACGGAGCAGAGAATGCTGTCCACGCCGCAACGCCTCTGGCAGGTTCTGAAGTCCAACCCGCAGCGCGAAGAATCGCTCCTGACGGAAACCGCCGGCATCGCGGTGCCAGACGACCGCGGCCTGTTCGTCATCGGCGCGGCGCGCAGCGGCACCACCGTCTTCCAGAACGCGCTGAATAGCTCGCCGGAGATATTCCTCCTCGGCGAACCGGCGTTGCAGGACGACCCGGGCACCCCGGACTTCGCCGCGCGCTACAACGCCATGCACAGGTCCTGGGGTAACCAGGAGAACAAGAGCAGCTTCTGCCCGCCGCTGTTCCAGCAAGACGCCCCCTGGCACCACTACCTGGCCCGGCTAGCCCGGCACTACCGCTACGTCGGCAGCAAGATCGTGGTCAATCCCCACGAGGCCGCGCGCACCTGCCAGCAACTGTTCGAATTCCATTGCCGGCATTTCTACCGCTCGCATTACGTCTTCACCTTCCGCAACCCCATCGACGTGCTCATGTCGACCCGCGGCCTGGCCGAGTTGAACGGCGACGAGGCAGCCGGCTACGACACGGTGCTCAAGAGCTTCCTGCAGGTGATGGCGCTGTACATCCGCTTCCTGCGCAACCTGCCTTCGGTCAGGGCGGTGTTCCACGAGGACCTCGGCGAGGCGGTGCTACGCGACACCGGCGCATGGCTGGGCGTCGACCTGGGCGAGGCCGCCGGCTACTACGACAACGCCCGGGTCAGGCGCTACAGCCTGGATCAGGTGCCGGAGCACGCCCGCGCCCTGGCGGAAGAGGTCATCGCCGCCTACGAGGAACTGCGCGGGCAGGTCGCCGGCGGCATGCGCCTGGTGCAATTGGAGCAGAATTCCAACCACATCGATCCGGCGCACTTCACGCCGCTGGGCAACCTGCATCGGCGTATCGAGGGGTTGCTGGCGGCGTCCTGACGGTCGAATCGCGGACGGAGCCCGCTACAGGGGCGCGAGGCATGGCATTTCGCCTGTAGGAGCAACTGTCTTGAGGGCCGCACCGGGACGCTCTTCGTAGGATGGGTTGAGCTTGCGAAACCCATGCGGTGGCGCTGATGGGTATCGCTTCGCTCAACACCATCCTACGAAAAGCCATGCTCGCTCATGCGCTAGGAGCGAGCTTGCTCGCGAATGGTGATTACCGGCGACAACCGTGTTGTGGGTTACGCCGCTCCTCTCCCGCAAGCGGGAGAGAGGGCTGTCCGGCATTGCAAGGTTCGGCATCAACCTGTAGGAGCGCGCCCTGCGCGCGATTCGCGGGCAGGGCCCGCTCCTACAGGGGGGCACGGAGCAGGCCCCGCGATTGCGTCGGCAGGGCCGGCGTGCAGTCGAGCGGGGCGATGGGTATCGCTTCGCTCAACACCATCCTACGAAAAGCTTGCCTACAGCCTCAGGGCTCGATGAGGAAGCGGTCGGCGTCGAGGTAGGCCGGGAAGCGTTCGCGGTAGGCGGCCAGCGCCTGGGCCGAGAGGCTGGCGTGGAACACGCCGTCGCCGTTAGCCGCTTCCAGCAGCGCTTCGCCCTGGAAGTCCAGCACCTGGCTGTCGCCGGCATAGGCGTGGCCCTTGCCGTCCTCGCCCACGCGGTTCACCGCCGCCACGTAGCACAGGTTCTCGATGGCCCGGGCCGGCAGCAGACGGTTCCAGTGCAGCCGGCGGGCGGCCGGCCAGTTGGCGGTGTAGAGCAGCAGGTCGGTGTCCTGGGCGTCGCGGCTCCAGGCCGGGAAGCGCAGGTCGTAGCAGACCAGCGGACGCACCCGCCAGCCCTTCCACTCCAGCAGCACCTGGCGCTCGCCCGGCGTGTAGTGCTTGTGCTCGCCGGCCATGCGGAACAGGTGGCGCTTGTCGTAGTGCAGGATCTCGCCGTCCGGGCGGGCCCAGAGCAGGCGGTTGCGATGGCTGCCGTCGGCGGCGCGGACGATCACGCTGCCGGTCACCACGGCGTCCAGGCGCGCGGCCTGGTGGCGCAGCCAGGCGTAGGTCTCGCCCTCCTCCGCCTCGGCCAGGGCCTCGGAGTCCATGGAGAAGCCGGTGGTGAACATCTCCGGGAGGATGACGATGTCGGCGCCGCGGGCCTGTTCCAGCAGCGCGTCGAAGTGCGCGCGGTTGGCCGGCGCGTCGTGCCAGGCCAGGGTGGTCTGCACCAGGGCCAGGTTCAGGTCGGGCAGTTGGCTCAGATCGCGCATAGCTTGTCCGCCGCCTGGCGCAGCGTCTCCTCTTTCTTGGCGAAGCAGAAGCGCACCAGGCGTATGTCCGCCGGGGCCTGCTGGTAGAACACCGAGACCGGGATGGCCGCCACGCCGTGTTCGCGGGTCAGCCACTCGGCCATGGCGACGTCGTCCAGGTCCGGGCGGATCGCCGAGTAGTCGACCACCTGGAAGTAGGTACCGGCAGCGCGCTGGAAGCTGAAGCGCGAACCGCTCAGCAGGTCGCAGAACAGGTCGCGCTTGGCCTGGTAGAAGCCCGGTAGCTCGCGCAGGTGCTCGGGGTGCGCGGCCATGAAGTCGGCCAGCGCCCACTGCAGCGGGGTGACGCCGCAGAAGTTCACGTACTGGTGGATCTTGCGCATCTCCGCCGACAAAGCCTGCGGCGCCACCACGTAGCCGGTCTTCCAGCCGGTGACGTGGTAGGTCTTGCCGAAGGAGCTGACCACGAAGGCGCGGGCGTAGAGCTCGTCGTGGGCCAGCACGCTGGCGTGCTGCACGCCGTCGTAGATCAGGTGTTCGTAGACCTCGTCGCTGATGACGTAGATCTCGCGCTCGCGGATCAGCGCCGCCAGGCGGTCCAGGTCGGCACGGTCGATCAGCGCGCCGCTGGGATTGTGCGGGCTGTTGAGGAAGATCAGGCGGGTGCGCGGGGTGATGGCGTCGGCCAGGCGCTGCCAGTCGATACGGAAGTCCGGCAGGTTCAGCGGCACGTGCACGCAGCGGCCGCCGGCCAGTTCCACCGAGGGTTCGTAGCTGTCGTAGCAGGGGTCGAGGACGATGGCCTCGTCGCCGGGGCGGATCAGCGCCTGCACGGCGCAGAAGATCGCCTCGGTGGCGCCGGGGGTGATGGTCACTTCGGCGTCGGCGCTGACGTTGCGCCCGTAGAAGGCGGCGACCTTGGCCGCCACCTGCTCGCGCAGCGCCGGCAGGCCGGTCATCGGGCAGTACTGGTTGTGCCCGGCCATGACGTGGCGAGCTACCGCCTCGCGCAAGGCGGCGGGGCCGTCGAAGTCTGGGAAACCCTGGGACAGATTGAGCGCACCGCACTCGGCGGCGAGCTGCGACATGCGGGTGAAGATGGTGGTGCCGACGTTGGGCAGTTTGCTGGTGAGCATGGCGGTTCCC
Organism: Pseudomonas sp. M1; assembly: GCF_022760135.1. Lineage (NCBI taxonomy): Bacteria > Pseudomonadati > Pseudomonadota > Gammaproteobacteria > Pseudomonadales > Pseudomonadaceae > Pseudomonas > Pseudomonas sp. M1. The sequence goes on along the minus strand of NZ_CP094343.1, from coordinate 1,308,598 downwards.
AAAAAGCCGATTAAGAGCGCTGAAGGCTTGAGGCTAAACGAAATACAGAGCGCCGGAGGATTCTCGCTCGTCCAGCCTTCCAGCCTCCAGCGCTCTTTTCGGCTTTCAACGCTTCTTGTCTTTCTTTTTCTTTTCGGCCTTCTTGTGGTGCGACATCAAGCGGCGCTTCTTGTTGACCTGGCGCTCGGTGAGCTGGGTCTTTTTGCCTTCGAAGGGGTTCTCGCCGCCCTTGTACTCGATGCGGATCGGCGTGCCGACCAGCTTGAGCACGCGCCGGTAGGTCTTCTCCAGGTAACGGGTGTAGGCCTTGGGCACCGCTTCGGTCTGGTTGCCGTGGACCACGATCAGCGGCGGGTTGGCGCCGCCCAGGTGGGCGTAGCGCAGCTTGATGCGGCGGCCGTTGACCATCGGCGGCTGGTGCGTCTGCACCGCGTCCTCGAGGATCTGCGTCAGCTTGCTGGTGGGCCAGCGGGTGACGGCGGAGCGGAACGACTCCTGCACCGACTTGTACAGGTGGCCCACGCCGGTGCCGTGCAGCGCCGAGATGAAGTGGATGTCGGCGAAGTCGACGAACAGCAGGCGGCGCTCCAGCTCGGTCTTGACGTAGTCGCGCTCGCCCGACTCCATGCCGTCCCACTTGTTCAGCGCGATGACCAGCGCGCGGCCGGTCTCCAGCACGAAGCCGAGCAGGTTGAGGTCGTGCTCGACCACGCCCTCGCGGGCGTCCATCACGAAGATCACCACGTTGGCGTCCTGGATGGCCTGGAGGGTCTTCACCACCGAGAACTTCTCCACCGCCTCGAAAATCTTGCCGCGGCGGCGCACGCCGGCGGTGTCGATCAGGGTGTACTTCTCTTCGTTGCGCTCGAACGGGATGTAGATGCTGTCGCGGGTGGTGCCGGCCTGGTCGTAGACGATCACCCGCTCCTCGCCGAGCATGCGGTTGACCAGGGTCGACTTGCCGACGTTGGGGCGGCCGATGATGGCGATCTTGATGCCGTCCTTCTCGCTGGGGCCGGGAATGCGCTTGGCTTCCTCACCCTCGGCGACCTCTTCCAGCTCGTCCGGCAGGTCGTTGTCTTCCGGCGCCTCGGGCTCGGGCTGGAACATCTCGCCCAGGGCCGTCTGCAGCATGTGGGTGATGCCGCGGCCGTGGGCGGCGGCGATGGTCAGGGCGTCGCCCAGGCCCAGCGGGCTGAATTCGGCGCGGGCGATGTCCGGATCGACAGTGTCGATCTTGTTGGCCACCAGGTAGCTGCGCTTGTTCCGCTTGCGCAGGTGCTCGGCGATCATCTCGTCGGCGGCGGTCAGGCCCGCGCGCGCGTCGACCATGAACAGCACCGCATCGGCTTCCTCGATCGCCTGCATCGACTGCTCGGCCATCTTGGCGTCGATGCCTTCCTCGTCACCGGTGATGCCGCCGGTATCGATGACGATGAATTTCTTGCCCTGCCACTTGGCCTCGCCGTACTGGCGATCGCGGGTCAGGCCGGCGTACTCGGCGACGATGGCGTCGCGAGTCTTGGTCAGGCGGTTGAACAGGGTGGACTTGCCGACGTTGGGGCGGCCCACCAGGGCGATTACGGGAACCATGCGGCTCTCCAGGAAATTTCAGGAATTCGTAAAAAACACGCCGGCCGCTGTCGTCATCCAACAGCGGCCGGCAGGTAGAACATAGCTTAGCGAATGGTGAAGGCGACCAGCTTGCCGCTGTTGCCATACACGTACATCCACCGGTCGACCACCAGCGGGCGCACGCGCACGCCGTCGCCGTCGACCTTCTCGCGGCCGACGAAGCGGCCGTCCACCTGGCTCAGCAGGTGCACGTAGCCTTCCAGGTCGCCCACCACCACGTTGCTGGAGAACACCGCCGGGGCCGACAGCTGGCGACGCGCCAGGGCGTCGTTGCTCCACAGCGAGGACGAACTGCGGCCGTCCAGGGCCTCCACGGTGCCGCTGGCATCGCTGACGTAGACGCTGCCGATGCCTTCGGCGACGCCGGCGTAGCTGGAGGCCTCGCGCTGCCAGATCACCCGGCCGCTGGCCAGGTCGAGGGCGGCGGCGCGGCCCTGGTAGCTGGCTACGTAGATCACGTTGTCGACCAGGGTCAGGCCGCCGTCGATGTCCACCACGCGGTCCAGTTCGGAACGGCCCTGGGGCACGGCGACGCGGGTTTCCCAGATTGGCAGGCCACGCTGCACGTCCACCGCCACCACCTTGCCGCTGGCCAGGCCGGCGATGGCCATGCGCCCGGCGATGATGGGGGCGCCGGTGCCGCGCAGGGTCAGCACGGGCACGGTGTTCTCGTACACCCAGCGCTGGTTGCCGGTGCTGGCGTCGAGGGCGATCAGCTTGTCGTCCTGGGTCTGCACGATCACCACGTCGCCGTCGGTGGCCGGCGCCGCCAGCACTTCGCTGGGCACGCGGGTACGCCACTTCTGCTCGCCGTTGGCGGCGTCCAGGGCGATGACGTCGCCCTTCAGGGTGCCGACCAGCACCAGGCCGCCACCGACGCCGACACCGCCGGAGATCGGCAGGTCGAGGTCCTGTTTCCAGAGCACATCGCCGTTCTCGCGCTGCATGGCCATGACGCGGCCTTCGGCGGAAGCGGCATAGATGCTGGAGCCGTCCACGGCCGGCTGCAGCAGTTCGTAGAGGTCGCCCTGGCCGTCACCGACCGAGCGGCTCCACTGCTTGTCCAGGCGCACCTCTTCCTTGAAGTCGGTGAGTTCCGCCGGCGGCAGTTCCTTCTTGCTGTTGCTGCTGCAACCGACCGCGAGCAGGGTCAGCGCCAGCAGCGCCGCATGTTTCCAGCGCAGCATCTTACGCACCTCCCTTGGCGAGGTCGTCGAGTTTCACCTGCAGGGCGCCAGCGGCGGCCTCTTCGGGCAGGGCGGCCTTGGCCTTCTCGTAGGCGCTGCGGGCGTCGTCGGTGCGCTTGAGCTGCACCAGCAGGTCGCCCTTGAGTTCTTCGCGGCTGGAGACGTAGGCCTTGTCGGCGTCGCCTTCGAGCAGCTTCAGGCCGTCCTCGGCCTTGCCCTGGGCGGCCAGGACACGGGCCAGGCGCTGGCGGGCCAGTTCGCCGAGGGTGGCGTCAACCGGCTTGTCGACCACGGCCTTCAGCTCGCTGGCGGCATCGTCCAGCTTGCCGGCGTCCACCGCCACCTTGGCGACGAACAGGCGGCCGTACTGGGCGTAGTGGGTACCGCCGTACTCGCTGGTCAGCTTGTTGGCCAGCTCGGCGACGCGCGCGGTGTCCGGCTGGCCGGAGGGCGTCAGCGAGGCTTCGACCAGTTGCTGGTAGAGGATGGAGGCGTTCTGCGCCTGGTTGGCCTGGTACTTCTTCCAGGCCTGCCAGCCGAACACCACCACCAGCGCCAGGGCGGCCCCGGTGAGCAGGGGCATGCCGTTGCGCTGCCACCAGTCCTTGAGATCCGCCAGTTGTTCTTCTTCGGTACGCGTGGTCACCCCAATACTCCTAATCCGCTCGATTCTCAGGCCCGCTGGATGCAGGCTGCCAGGTGCTCGGGCAGAGCCTCCCAGGCTATGTTCTGTTGCTCACCCTCGCCACGCAGGGGCTTGAAACCTACCACGCGCGCGGCCAGTTCGTCGTCACCCAGGATCAGGGCGAATTGGGCACCGCTCTTGTCGGCCTTCTTGAACTGGCTCTTGAAGCTGCCGGCGCCGGCGTTGAGCAGCAGGCGGATGCCGGGGACGGCGTCGCGCAGCTTCTCGGCCAGGCCCAGGGCGGCCAGTTCGGCCGGCTCGCCGAAGGCGCAGACGTAGACGTCGGCCGGGCGCTTCAGCTCGGCGGGCACCACGCCCAGGGTCTCCAGCAGCAGCACCAGGCGTTCCACGCCCATGGCGAAGCCCACGCCCGGCGTCGGCTTGCCGCCGAACTGGCCGACCAGGCCGTCGTAGCGGCCCCCGCCGCAGACGGTGCCCTGGGCGCCGAGCTTGTCGGTGACCCATTCGAAGGCGGTGCGGCAGTAGTAGTCCAGGCCGCGCACCAGCTTCTGGTTGATCTCGTAGCGCAGGCCGACCGCGTCCAGGCGGGCCTTCAGGCCCTCGAAGTGGGCGATCGACTCTTCGTCCAGGTAGTCGTGCAGGGTCGGCGCGCCGACCAGCAGCGCCTGGGTGCTTTCCACCTTGCTGTCGAGGATGCGCAGCGGGTTGGTGGTCATGCGCCGCTGGCTGTCTTCGTCGAGCTGCTCGAAGCGTTCCTGCAGGTAGGCCACCAGCGCTTCGCGGTAGCGCGCGCGGGCCTCGCTGGAGCCCAGGGTGTTGAGCTGCAGGGTCACGGCGTCGGCCATGCCCAGCTTCTGCCACAGGCGCCAGGTGAGGATGATCAGCTCGGCGTCGATGTCCGGCCCCGGCAGGTTGAAGACTTCCACGCCGATCTGGTGGAACTGGCGGTAGCGGCCCTTCTGCGGCTTCTCGTAGCGGAACATGGGCCCGGTGTACCAGAGTTTCTGCACCTGGCCGCCGCCGGTCAGGCCGTGTTCGAGCATGGCCCGCACGGTGCCCGCGGTGCCTTCGGGGCGCAGCGTCAGCGACTCCTCGTTGCGGTCGAGGAAGGTGTACATCTCCTTGTCGACCACGTCGGTGCCTTCGCCGATGCCGCGGGCGAAGAGTTCGGTGAACTCCATGATCGGCAGGCGGATTTCGCTGTAGCCGTATTCTTCCAGCAGGCCGGCGAAGGTGTTTTCCAGGTAGCGCCATACCGGGGTCTGGTCCGGCAGGATGTCGTTCATGCCACGAATGGCTTGCAGGGACTTGCTCACATGTTGTCCTTGTTGCGGTCAGCCGCGCACGATCAGGGCGGCGTCGGCTTCGGCCTTGGCGGCCGCTTTTTCGCGGATCAGCCGTTCCAGCTCATCCACCAGGTTTTCGTTCTGCAGCTTCTGCGCCGGCTTGCCGTCGATGTAGACGAGGTTGTTCGGCGTGCCGCCGGTGAGGCCGATGTGGGCCTCCTTGGCCTCGCCCGGGCCGTTGACCACGCAGCCGATCACGGCCACGTCCATCGGCACCAGCAGGTCTTCGAGGCGGCCTTCCAGCTCGTTCATGGTCTTGACCACGTCGAAGTTCTGCCGCGAGCAGCTCGGGCAGGCGATGAAGTTGATGCCGCGCGAGCGCAGGTGCAGGGACTTGAGGATGTCGAAACCGACCTTGATCTCTTCCACCGGGTCGGCGGCCAGGGAGATGCGGATGGTGTCGCCGATGCCCTCGGCCAGCAGCATGCCCAGGCCCACCGCGGACTTCACGGTGCCCGAACGCAGGCCCCCGGCCTCGGTGATGCCCAGGTGCAGCGGCTGCTCGATTTCCTTGGCCAGCAGACGGTAGGCCGCCACGGCCATGAACACGTCGGAGGCCTTCACGCTGACCTTGAAGTTCTGGAAGTCCAGGCGCTGGAGATGCTCGACGTGGCGCATGGCCGATTCCAGCAGGGCCTCGGGGGTCGGCTCGCCGTACTTCTTCTGCAGGTCCTTCTCCAGCGAACCGGCGTTGACGCCGATGCGGATCGGGATGTTCTTGTCGCGGGCCGCGTCCACCACCGCCTTGACGCGGTCCTCGCGGCCGATGTTGCCGGGGTTGATGCGCAGGCAGTCGACGCCCAGCTCGGCCACGCGCAGGGCGATCTTGTAGTCGAAGTGGATGTCGGCCACCAGCGGCACGCGGACCTGCTGCTTGATCTTGCCGAAGGCCTCGGCCGCGTCCATGTCCGGCACCGAGACGCGCACGATGTCCGCGCCGGCGTCTTCCAGGCGGCGGATCTGCGCGACTGTGGCGGCCACGTCCAGCGTATCGGTGTTGGTCATGCTCTGTACGGCGATGGGCGCGTCACCGCCCACCGGCACCGAGCCGACCCAGATCTTGCGGGACTGGCGGCGTTTGATCGGAGAAGCGCAATGCATCTTTAGTTACCACCCAACTTCATGCGTGCCGTCTCGCCGCGGGAATAGGGCGAAACGTCGACCGGCTGGCCGTTGTAGCTGACCTGGGCGCCGCGGGCGAAGCCCAGGCGCAACTCCAGGGGAACCTTGGCGGCGACTTCCATGGAGTCGCCCTTGCGCTTGAGCGCGCTGACCAGGACCTTGCCGTCGGCGTCGGTGACCTGGGTCCAGCAGTCGGCGATGAACTGCACCTTGACCACGCCCTGGCCGGCCGAAGCCACCACTGGAGCGGCAGCCGGGGCAGCAGGTTCGGCAGCGGGCGCAGCCGGAACCGCCGGGGCGGCAGGAGCGGCCGGAGTCGCAGGCACGGCGGCGGTGTTAGCGGCCGGCGCGGCGGGAGCAGCCGGCGCCGCAGGGGCGGCCACTTGGGGCGCGGTCTCGGCCGGGTTGGCCGGGGCCTCGGCATTCTGTTCGGGCTCGGCGGCGCCGCTGTCGCCAGCCGGTTCGCTCGGCGCGCTGGCCTTATCCTCGGCGACGGCCTGGTCTTCGGGCTCGTCGAGGCTGTGCACTTCGGTGGTGCCGTCGGCGCTCTCGACCTCGACGTGCTCCAGGTTCAGGCCGCTGTTCTCGGCGAGGTTGCGCCCGGCGCGCTCCTGCCACCAGAAGTAGCCGAAGCCCACCAGCAGGGCCAGCAGCAACAGGCTGAACAGGCGCAGCAGGTTGCGCGACAGGCGCATCGGCTCGGCCACCCGGCCGAGGCTCTGCACGTTGCTGCCGGTGGCGTCGGTGCCGGTGTACTGGTCGAAGGCGCTGACCATCTGCGCCTGGTCCATGCCCAGCAGCTTGGCGTAGGCGCGCACGTAGCCGCGGGCGAAGGTGTGGCCCGGCAGCTTGTCGAAATTGCCCAGTTCCAGCTGGCGCAGGGAGTTCTCGGTGAGGTTCAGTTGACCGGCCACCTGCGAGGTCGACCAGCCCCGGCTCTCGCGCGCCTGGCGCAAGGCCTCACCCGGATTGGCGCGGCTCGTGCTGGCGACTTCTGGCTGCGACGTCTTCATCATTTCTCTGCCTGGTATGCCTGGTATTCGGGGGATGCGGGATACAGGCGCTTGAGCTGCAGGCCGTAGCTGGCGGCGGTGTCCTTGTCGTCAAAGACCCTGGCCAGCCGCACGCCCAGCAGCAGGCTCTTGGCGTTCTGCTGTCCCTGCTTCAGGTACTCGTTGTAGTAGTCGCGCGCCGGCACGTACTGGCGATCGTCGTAGGACAGCTGCGACATTTCCAGCAAGGCGCTGGGTTGCCGGCGGTTCAGGCGCAGGGCCTTTTCAAAGTACTGCTTGGCCTGCTCGCGCTGCTTCAGCTGGAGGCTGACCAGGCCGAGGTTCTCGAAGACCCGCGAGCGCTCCGGATAGAGGCTGTCCTCGGCGGCCTTCTGGAAGGCATTGGTGGCCTCGTCGTAGCGCTTCTGTTCGTACAGGAAGCTGCCGTAGTTGTTCCAGATGCGCGCATCCGAGCGCGAGGACAATGCCTTGCGGTATTCCTGCTCGGACAGCTTGGGCTCCATCTCCTGCTGGTAGACCAAGGCCAGCGCGGCGTGGGCGTCGGCGCTCGAGGAGTCCAGCTCCAGGGCCTGGCGCAGCGGCACCTTGGCCTGCTCGGTATTGCCGTTCTGCAGGTAGCCGATGGCCAGCTGGATGTAGGCGTCGCGGGCCTCTTCACGGCCCTTGGCGGTGCTCAGGGGATCCTGCTTCCCAGACGTCACGCAACCCGCCAGCAGGCTGGCCAGGAACACGAACAGCGCGGCGCGCAAGGTCATCGGAATCCTCCCTCGAGATCAGTTTCGATTGGCGGGCGCCTTCTCGGCGTCGGCCGCCAGCTGGCGTACGGCGATGTAGCGTTCGCTGCGGCGGGTACGGTCCATCACCTGGCCGACCAGTTGGCCGCAGGCGGCGTCGATGTCGTCGCCGCGGGTGGTGCGCACGGTGACGTTGAAGCCGCCCTTGTGCAGCATGTCCTGGAAACGGCGGATCGAGTTGTTGCTCGGCCGCTCGTAACCGGAATGGGGGAACGGATTAAACGGAATCAGGTTGATCTTGCAAGGAATTTCCTTGAGCAATGCGATCATCTGCTCAGCGTGCTCGGGCTGGTCGTTGACGTCCTTGAGCAGGGTGTACTCGACGGTCAGCACGCGTTCCTTGCCCAGGCGGCCGATGTAGCGCTGGCAGGCATCCAGCAGCACCGCCAGGGGATACTTCTTGTTGATCGGCACCAGCTGGTTGCGCAGCTCGTCGTTGGGCGCGTGCAGCGACAGCGCCAGGGACACGTCGGTGACTTCGCCGAGCTTGTCGATCATCGGCACCACGCCGGAGGTGGACAGCGTCACCTTGCGCTTGGAGATGCCGTAGCCGAAGTCCTCCATCATGATGCTCATGGCGGTGACGACGTTGTCGAAGTTCAGCAGCGGCTCGCCCATGCCCATCATCACCACGTTGGTGATGGCGCGGTCGATCTTGCCGGGCACGGTGCCGAAGGATTTGTTGGCGAGCCACACCTGGCCGATGATCTCGGCGGAGGTCAGGTCGCTGTTGAAGCCCTGCTTGCCGGTGGAGCAGAAGCTGCAATCCAGGGCGCAGCCGGCCTGGGACGACACGCACAGGGTGCCGCGGCCGTTCTGCGGGATGTACACGGTCTCGACGCAGCTGCCGGACGCCACGCGCACCACCCACTTGCGGGTGCCGTCGCTGGAGATGTCCTGGCTGACCACTTCGGGGCCGCGGATCTCGGCACAGGCCTTGAGCTTTTCGCGCAAGGCCTTGCCGACATTGGTCATGGCGTCGAAGTCTTCGGCGCCAAAGTGGTGAATCCATTGCATCACCTGGCCGGCGCGGAAGCGCTTTTCACCGATGGACTCGAAGAATTCCTCGAGCTGGGGCTTGGTCATACCCAGCAGGTTGGCCTTTGCAGCGGTATCAGTCATGGATTCACCCTCGCCCATTCGCCTGGATCAGCGAATGCGCTCGCACACCTCGGTGCTGGAGAAGAAGTAGGCGATTTCGCGGGCAGCCGACGCTTCCGAGTCGGAACCGTGAACGGCGTTCTCGTCGATGGAAACGGCGAAATCGGCGCGGATGGTGCCGGCGTCGGCTTTCTTCGGATCGGTGGCGCCCATCAGCTCACGGTTCTTGGCGATGGCGTCTTCGCCTTCCAGAACCTGCAGGACGACCGGGCCGGAGGTCATGAAGGCGACCAGGTCCTTGAAGAAGGGGCGCTCTTTGTGCTCGGCGTAGAAGCCGCCGGCTTCGCGCTCGGACAGCTGGACCATCTTGGAAGCGACGACGCGCAGACCGGCCTTCTCGAAGCGGGTCAGGATTTCGCCGATGACGTTCTTGGCGACGGCGTCGGGCTTGATGATGGAGAAGGTACGTTGCAGGGCCATTTGGGATAACTCCGAAAAGCAAGGTTGGTAATGCCGAGAAGCCCCTGGGACGAGCCCAGGAGCTTCTGTGATTCAGGGTGAGCCGCGCGACAGCGGCAGCCTCTGGCTGGCACGCGCGGGGCCGGTACGCACGCAGCGCTCCGGCGGTATCGACAGGCACCGCGGGGAACCTGAGCGAACACCTAAAGATAAAACCCGCGAATTATACGCGGGTTCGGGGAAAAGCATAAGGGCGGCTGGAAGCTGGAAGCTGGAAGCTGGAAGCTAGAAGCTAGAAGCTAGAAGCTAGAAGCTAGAAGCTAGAAGCTAGAAGCTAGAAGCTAGAAGCTAGAAGCTAGAAGCTAGAAGCTAGAAGCTAGAAGCTAGAAGCTAGAAGCTAGAAAGCGTGGCGCCTTTCACTTCCGGCTTCAAGCTTCCGGCTTCCAGCTTCCAGCCCACCTATTCCGCCTCTTCGATCCAGGCGCCCTGGATGGCTTCCAGGACCTTCTCGCCGCCGCGCGACGGGTCGTCGCTGAATTCCGGCAGGCCGACCACCCAGTTGTGCAGGTCGACGAAGTTGACGTAGCGCGGGTCCACGTCGGGATGGCTATCGGCCAGCTGGATGGCGATTTCCAGCACATCGGTCCATTTCAGGCTCATGTCCGCTCCCTCAATGACCTTCGGAAACCTGGTTGATGGTGTATTTCGGAATCTCCACCACCAGGTCCTCGTCCGCCACCACCGCCTGGCACGACAGGCGCGAATCCGGCTCCAGGCCCCAGGCCTTGTCCAGCATGTCGTCTTCCAGCTCGTCGGACGGCTCCATGGAGTTGAAGCCCTCGCGCACGATCACGTGACAGGTGGTGCAGGCGCAGGACATCTCGCAGGCGTGCTCGATATCGATGCCGTTGCGCAGCGCAGCCTTGAGGATGGTCTCGCCCGGCTGGGCCTCGACCACCGCGCCCTCCGGGCAATGCTCGGGGTGGGGCAGAAATACGATCTGCGGCATCTTCGCTTATTCCTCGATTTCGTTGAGCCGGCGACCGGCCAGGGCGGCCTTGACGGAAGCGTCCATCCGTCGCGCGGCGAAGGCGTCGGTCACCTGGGACAGACGCTTGATCTGTTGCTCGATGGCGGCGGTATCGCTACCGGCGGCCAGTTCGCGCAGAGTATCCATGCTGGCTTCGATGGCCAGCCGCTCGTCGGCGTCCAGCAGGCGCTCGCCATCGGCGTCCAGCGCCGAGCGCACGGCCTCGAGCAGGCGCTGGGCCTCGACCTGCTGCTCGCGCAGCGCGCGGGCGTTCATGTCGTCGCCGGCGTACTGGAAGGAGTCCTGCAGCATGCGGGCGATCTCGCCGTCGGTCAGGCCGTAGGACGGCTTGACCTGGATGCTCGCCTCGACGCCGGAACTCATCTCGCGGGCGGACACCGCCAGCAGGCCGTCGGCGTCCACCTGGAAGCTGACGCGGATCTTCGCCGCGCCGGCCACCATCGGCGGGATGCCGCGCAGCTCGAAGCGCGCCAGGGAACGGCAGTCCTTGACCAGCTCGCGCTCGCCCTGCAGCACGTGGATCATCATGGCCGTCTGGCCATCCTTGTAGGTGGTGAACTCCTGGGCGCGGGCCACCGGGATGGTGGTGTTGCGCGGGATCACCTTCTCCATCAGCCCGCCCATGGTCTCGAGGCCCAGGGACAGCGGGATGACGTCCAGCAGCAGCAGCTCTTCGCCGCGCTTGTTGCCGGCCAGGGCATCGGCCTGGATGGCGGCGCCGATGGCCACCACCTGGTCGGGGTCGATGTCCACCAGCGGTTCGCGGCCGAACAGCTCACCCACCGCCTGGCGCACACGCGGCACGCGGGTGGAGCCGCCGACCATGACCACCGCGCCGATGTCTTCCAGCTCGATGCCGGAATCACGCACGGCGCGACGGCAGGCCTTGAGGCTGCGGGCAACGAAGGGTTCGATCAGGGCATCCAGCTGGCTGCGGTCCAGCCTGCCGCGCCAGTCGCCATAGGCGACTTCGACGCTTTCGTTGAGGGTCAGGGCTTCCTTCGCCGCGCAGGCGGCCTGCAGCAGTTGGCGCTGGCTGCCCGGGTCGAGGTCGTCGGAAACGCCGGCCTGCTGGATGATCCAGCCGGCGATGGCATGGTCGAAGTCGTCGCCGCCCAGGGCGCTGTCGCCACCGGTGGCCAGGACCTCGAAGACGCCGCGGGTCAGGCGCAGGATGGAAATGTCGAAGGTGCCGCCGCCCAGGTCATAGATGGCCACCACGCCCTCGGCGTTCTTGTCCAGGCCGTAGGCGACCGCCGCGGCGGTGGGCTCGTTGAGCAGGCGCAGCACGTGCAGGCCGGCCAGGCGCGCGGCGTCCTTGGTGGCCTGGCGCTGGGCGTCGTCGAAATACGCCGGCACCGTGATCACCGCGCCGACCAGTTCGCCACCCAAGGTGGCTTCGGCGCGCTGGCGCAGGCTGCGGAGGATTTCCGCGGAGACCTCGACCGGGCTTTTCGGGCCCTGCACGGTCTCGATGAAGGGCATGTGCGACTCGCCCTGGGTGAAGCGGTAGGGCAACTGGCCACCGAGCTGCTTCACATCCTCCAGGCCACGGCCCATCAGGCGCTTGACCGAGATGATGGAGTTCAGCGGGTCGGCGGAGGCGCCGCGCCTGACCGACTCGCCGACCTCGACGCGGTCGGCCAGGTAGCGCACCGCCGACGGCAGGATCAGGCGCCCCTCGGCATCGGCCAGGGGTGCGGCGACGCCGCTGCGCACGGCGGCGACCAGGGAATTGGTGGTGCCCAGGTCGATGCCCACGGCCAGCCGGCGCTGGTGCGGCTGAGGGGTTTGTCCGGGCTCGGCGATCTGCAATAGGACCATGCGGCTTCTAATCAGGCGTAACGGGCGCGGCACGGGCCGCGCGGATTAATCGTCGAGTCGCTCTTCGAGCTGGCGCACTTCCTGCGCCAGCTTGTCGAGAAACTGCATGCGGCGCACCAGGCGCTCGGCTTGCTCGCGGCGCGCGGCGTCGTCCCAGCAATCGGCGAAGCTGTCCTCCAGCTGCTGCTGGGCGGTCTTCAGGCGGCGCTTGAAGGCGGCTACGCCATCCAGGTCGGCGCTGTCCTGCAGGTCTTCCAGCTCTTCGCGCAGCTGCATCTGCTGCAGAAGGAACTCCGGGTCCTGCACCGTCGCTTCCAGCGGCAGCGCCTGGCCACGCAGGGACAGCAGGTACAGCGCCCGGCGCGGCGCGCTCTTCAGCGTCTGGTAGGCGTCGTTCAGCTCGGCGGCGCGTTCCAGCGCCACGCGCTGCTCGCGCTCGGAAGCATCGGCGAAACGGTCCGGGTGGACACTGCGGACCAGCTCACGGTAACGCTGGCCGAGGGCATCCAGATCGAGGCGGAAAGCCGGCTGCAGGTCGAAGAGCGCGAAGTGGCAAGGACTACCCACGCCGGCCTCAGACGTTGAAGCTTTCGCCGCAGCCACACTCGCCACGAACGTTCGGGTTGTTGAACTTGAAGCCCTCGTTGAGGCCTTCCTTGGTGAAGTCCAACTCGGTGCCGTCGAGGTAGACCAGGCTCTTCGGGTCGATGATGACCTTCACGCCGTGGCTCTCGTAGACCAGGTCCTCGGGCGCCAGCTCATCGACGAACTCGAGCACGTAGGCCAGCCCGGAACACCCGGTGGTGCGCACGCCAAGACGAATGCCCTCGCCCTTGCCGCGCCCCTCGAGGGAGCGCTGGACATGCTTGGCGGCGGCTTCGGTCATGCTGATGGCCATGGGAACTCCTTACTCAACTGAGCGGTTAGAGCAGACCCTTCTTCTGCTTGTAGTCGCGCACGGCCGCCTTGATGGCGTCCTCGGCGAGCACCGAGCAGTGGATCTTCACCGGCGGCAGGGCCAGCTCTTCGGCGATGGTGGTGTTCTTGATGGATTCGGCCTCGTCCAGGGTCTTGCCCTTCATCCACTCGGTGGCGAGGGAGCTGGAGGCGATGGCCGAACCGCAGCCGTAGGTCTTGAACTTGGCGTCTTCGATCACGCCCTGCTCGTTGACCTTGATCTGCAGGCGCATCACGTCGCCGCAGGCCGGCGCGCCGACCATGCCGGTGCCGACATCGGGATCCTCGGCGTCGAGCTTGCCGACGTTGCGCGGGTTTTCGTAGTGGTCGATGACCTTGTCACTGTATGCCATGGCTAATCCTCACTCTCTATGGGGCGGGTCAGTGGGCCTGCCATTCGACCTTGGACAGGTCGACGCCCTCTTTGAACATGTCCCACAGCGGCGAGAGCTCGCGCAGCTTGGAAACGGCTTGCCCCACGATACCGGCGGCGTAATCGACCTCTTCCTCGGTGGTGAAGCGGCCGAAGGTGAAACGGATGGAACTGTGCGCCAGCTCGTCGTTGCGGCCCAGGGCGCGCAGCACGTAGGACGGCTCCAGGGAGGCGGAGGTGCAGGCCGAACCGGAAGAGACCGCGAGGTCCTTCAGGGCCATGATCAGCGACTCGCCTTCCACGTAGTTGAAGCTCAGGTTCAGGTTGTGCGGCACGCGCTGGGTCAGGCTGCCGTTGACGTAGAGCTCTTCCAGGCCTTCGAGCTTGGCGAAGAAGCGGTCGCGCAGGGCGCGGATGCGCTCGTTCTCGGCGTGCATCTCTTCCTTGGCGATACGGAAGGCCTCGCCCATGCCGACGATCTGGTGGGTGGCCAGGGTGCCCGAGCGCATGCCGCGCTCGTGGCCGCCGCCGTGCATCTGGGCTTCCAGGCGCACACGCGGCTTGCGGCGCACGTACAGGGCGCCGATGCCCTTGGGACCGTAGGTCTTGTGGGCGGAGAAGGACATCAGGTCGACCTTGAGCTTGTCCAGGTCGATGTCGACCTTGCCGGTGGACTGCGCGGCGTCGACGTGGAACAGGATGCCGCGCGAGCGGGTCAGCTCGCCGATGGCGGCGATGTCGTTGATGGTGCCGATCTCGTTGTTCACGTGCATGATCGAGACCAGGATGGTGTCGTCACGCAGCGCCGCCTCGACCATGGCTGGGGTGATCAGGCCTTCCTCGGTGGGGTCGAGGTAGGTCACTTCGAAGCCTTCGCGCTCCAGCTGGCGGGTGGTGTCCAGCACCGCCTTGTGCTCGATCTTCGAGGTGACGATGTGCTTGCCCTTGCTGCCGTAGAAGTGCGCCACGCCCTTGATGGCGAGGTTGTCGGACTCGGTCGCGCCGGAGGTCCAGACGATTTCGCGGGGGTCGGCATTGACCAGCTCGGCGACCTGGCGGCGGGCGTTCTCCACGGCTTCCTCGGCCTTCCAGCCGAACACGTGGGAGCGCGAGGCGGGGTTGCCGAAGTTGCCGTCCACCAGCAGGCAGTCAGCCATCTTCTGAGCGACGCGCGGATCCACCGGGGTGGTGGCGGAGTAGTCGAGGTAGATCGGCAATTTCATCAGGTAACTCCTACAGGCTGGCGCGCGCTCAATCGATGGCGGACGCTTCAATCTTATCGAGGCTCGGCCGTTTGCCGGTGCCTCCGCAACGACGCTCATCCTGCCGCTGCGCGACTTCCTGGACTTCACGGCGCTCGACCAGGTCGGCGAGGCTGATGCCGCTGAGGAATTCGTGGATCTGCTGGCTGAGGTCGCACCAAAGGTGGTGGGTCAGGCAGGTGTCGCCGGAGTGGCAATCCCCCTGCCCCTGGCAGCGCGTGGCGTCGACCGATTCGTTGACCGCATCGATCACCTGGGCGACGTGGATGCCGGCCATGTCGCGGGACAGCTGGTAGCCGCCGCCGGGACCGCGCACGCTGGTCACCAGGTTGCCACGGCGCAACTTGGCGAACAGCTGTTCGAGATAGGACAGGGATATGCCCTGGCGCTCGGAAATGTCCGCCAGGGAAACCGGACCACGCTGGGCATGCAACGCCAGGTCGAGCATGGCGGTTACGGCATAGCGGCCTTTGGTGGTCAGACGCATGGGACATTCCCGAATGGATCACTGGACTGGCGAAAGGATGCCATTTCCGAGTATTTGAGTCAACTATAAGACCTATCAAATTACTCGGGATTAGCCAGCGAAGGGCGGCATAATGTAGCAGGAAATCGTTAGCGACGCATCAATGCGCCGCCTTGCCCTCTTCATCCTTGACGCCGGCGAAGTCCTCTTCACGCAGCTCCGGCAGTTTTTTCGCACAGTAGTCGCTACCCAGGGCCGTCAGCGCCTGGCACATGCCCTCCAGCCGGCCGTCGACCGCCTGCAGGTGGTCGAGCAACTGACCGATGGCGCGGGCCACCGGGTCGGGCATGTCCTGGCTGACGCCATAGGCGTCGAAGCCGAGCTTCTCGGCCATGGCCTGGCGCTTGGCCTGCTGCTCGGCATCGTCCTTCATGATGATGCGCCCGGGAATGCCGACCACGGTGGCGCCCGGCGGCACTTCCTTGGTGACCACGGCGTTGGAGCCCACTTTCGCCCCGGCGCCGACGGTGAACGGGCCGAGTACCTTGGCGCCGGCGCCGACCACCACGCCATCGGCCAGGGTCGGGTGGCGCTTGCCCTTGTTCCAGCTGGTGCCGCCGAGGGTCACGCCCTGGTAGAGGGTGACGTCGTCACCGATCTCGGCGGTCTCGCCGATGACGATGCCCATGCCGTGGTCGATGAAGAAGCGCCGACCGATCCTAGCGCCGGGGTGGATCTCGATGCCGGTCATCCAGCGGCCGAAGTTGGACACCAGGCGCGCCAGCCACTTCCAGCCGGAAGTCCACAGCAGGTGCGCCAGGCGGTGCAGCCACACGGCGTGCAGGCCCGGGTAGCAGGTGAGTACCTCGAAGGCATTGCGCGCTGCCGGGTCGCGATGGAATACGCTCTGGATATCTTCGCGCACACGCTCAAACATCATCTTCACTCCGCTTGCAGGCCGCGCCCTGCGCGGCCTTCTGTGTTTCGGTGAGGATACCCCGGAGGATATTCATCTCCAGCTTGCTGACCCCGGCGCGGCCGTACAGGCGGCGCAGGCGCGACATCAGGTGCCGCGGCTTCTGCGGGTCGAGGAAGCCGATGTCGACCAGGGTGGACTCCAGGTGCGAATAGAAGCGCTCCAGCTCGTCGGCGGTCACCGGCAGGCTGTTGAGCATGGCGGTGGTCTCCAGCTTCTCCTGCTTGGTCGGCTGGCCTTCGGCGGCCAGCCAGGCCATGCGCACCTCGTAGGCGAGCACCTGGACCGCCGTCGCCAGGTTCAGCGAGCTGAACTCGGGGTTGGCGGGAATGTGCACGTGGAACTGACATCGCTGCAATTCTTCGTTGGTCAAACCCGCGTACTCGCGGCCGAACACCAGGGCCACCTCGCCGCCCTGCTGGGCGTGCTGCAGGCTGGTGGTCGCGCACTCGCGGGGGTCGAGCAGCGGCCAGGGGATGCGCCGGTCACGGGCGCTGGTGCCGAGCACCAGGCTGCAGCCCACCAGGGCGTCTTCCAGGCTCGGCACCACCTGGGCGGCGTCGAGGATGTCGGTCGCCCCGGAGGCGCGGGCCACCGCCTCGCCGCTGGGGAAGTCCATGGGGTCGACCAGCACCAGGCGCGACAGGCCCATGTTCTTCATGGCCCGGGCGGTACCGCCGATATTGCCGGGATGACTGGTGTTCACCAGCACCACGCGAATTCTGTCGAGCAACCGAAGCTCTCCACACAAGCAGATACGAAAAGGAACGGAATCCTACCGCAGCGCTCGGTCTTGCGCCACGCAAGCGACAGGCCGCCCTATGAGCGCCACGGTTTTCTGGTACAATGTTCGGCTTTCTTTAACATCATCCAGGTGACCTCTCCATGCAGCCCATGCTGAACATCGCCCTGCGCGCGGCCCGCAGCGCCGGTGAACTGATCTTCCGCTCCATCGAACGCCTGGACACCCTCTCGGTCAACGAAAAAGACGCCAAGGACTACGTCACCGAAGTCGATCGCGCCGCCGAACTCAGCATCGTCACCGCCCTGCGCAAGGCCTACCCGAACCACGGCATCATGGGCGAGGAAGGCGGCTACCTCGAGGGCAGCGGCGAAGGCGCCGACTACCTGTGGATCATCGACCCGCTGGATGGCACCACCAACTTCATCCACGGCGTCCCGCACTTCGCCGTCAGCATCGCCTGCAAGTACAAGGGCCGCCTGGAGCACGCCGTGGTCCTCGACCCGGTGCGCCAGGAAGAATTCACCGCCAGCCGCGGCCGCGGCGCCGCGCTGAACGGCCGCCGCCTGCGGGTGAGCAACCGCAAGAGCCTGGAAGGCGCCCTGCTGGGCACTGGCTTCCCGTTCCGCGACAGCCAGCTGGACCACCTGGACGCCTACCTGGGCATGTTCCGCAGCCTGGTCGGCCAGACCGCCGGCATCCGCCGCGCCGGCGCCGCCAGCCTGGACCTGGCCTACGTCGCGGCCGGCCGCTTCGACGCCTTCTGGGAATTCGGCCTGTCCGAGTGGGACATGGCCGCGGGCGCGCTGCTGGTGCAGGAAGCCGGCGGCCTGGTGAGCGACTTCACCGGCAGCCATGAATTCCTCGAGAAGGGCCATATCGTGGCCGGTAACACCAAGTGCTTCAAGGCGCTGCTGACCAGCATCCAGCCGCACCTGCCGCCGTCGTTCAAGCGCTGAGCATCAGCCGAATGAAAGAGCCCGGCCATGTGCCGGGCTTTTTTGTTCGGCAAGCTCAACCCATCCTACGAAAGCACCCCGGCACAGCCCCCTCCCTGTAGCGGACCTTGTCCGCGATAGCCGGAGGTATCGGCGCGATTCGCGGATAAGATCCGCTACGCCGCCCCACCCACGCCATTCCCATGCAGGAGCGCGCCCTGCGCGCGAAATCGCGGGCAGGGCCCGCTCCTACAGGTTGCCGGGGAGCATGGTATTCCTCCTCTCCCGTAGGAGCGGACCTTGTCCGCGATAGCCGGAACCTCCGGCGCGATTCGCGGATGAGATCCGCTACGCCGCCCCACCCACGCCATTCCCATGTAGGAGCGCGCCCTGCGCGCGAAATCGCGGGCAGGGCCCGCTCCTACAGGTTTCCGGGGAGCATGGTATTCCTCCTCTCCCGTAGGAGCGGACCCTGTCCGCGATAGCCGGACGTCCCGGCGCGGATCGCGGATGAGAACCTACGAAGAGCCTCTGCCGGAAACGAAGAAGGCGCCCCGCGGGGCGCCTTCTCGTGCTTCGATGCTTACTGCTGGCTGAGGATCAGCCGGCCGCTCTTGTCCACCGGGATCTGGCTGCCCGGGTCGCGGTCCATGCGCACCTGGCCGGCCTTGCCGTCGAGCATGTACTTGACGTCGTAGCCCACCACTTTCTCGCTGGTGTCGTTCACGGTGCTGCAGCGGGTTTCGGTGGTGGTGTAGGTGTCACGCTCCTGCATGCCTTCCTGCACCTTGTTGCCGGCGTAGCCGCCGCCGACCGCACCGGCCACGGTGGCGATCTTCTTGCCATTGCCGCCGCCGATCTGGTTGCCCAGCAGGCCGCCGGCGATGGCGCCGATGGCGGTGCCGACGATCTGGTGCTGGTCCTTGACCGGGCGCTGGTGGGTGACCGCCACGTCCTTGCAGACCTGGCGCGGTGTCTTGATGGTCTCCTTGACCGGCTGGACGGCGACCACCTCGGCATACTCGGGGCCGCGGTCCACCAGGCTGTACGTGGCCACCGCTCCACCTGCCGTAACGCCGACTGCGCCCAACACGGTACCGATGAGCAACGACTTGTTCACATAGACCTCCTGGCTTTCCTTTCATATGGGCACTTGCCCTTGTCCTTGCCTTGGAGCAGGGAATCCTTAGGAAAGTTCCGACATTCCTTCGCGATGCGCCACTGCATGCCGACACACGGCCGGATCGCGCACAAAGAAAAACTCCCGCCGGAGCGGGAGTTTCGAGGAGCGGCGGGACAGCCTCAGGGGCGGTCGTCGACTTCCTTGGCCTGCGGCGGGATCAGGTCCTCGGCCGAGAGCTTCAGCCAGATCAGCACCACGTCGGCGATGTAGATCGACGAGTAGGTGCCGGCCAGCACGCCGACGAACAGCGCGATGGAGAAGCCGAACAGGTTGTCGCCGGCGAAGAACAGCAGCGCGGCGATGGCCAGCAGGGTGGAGATCGAGGTGGCCAGTGTCCGCAGCAGGGTCTGGCTGGTCGAGATGTTGATGTTCTCGATCAGGCTGGCCTTGCGCAGCACGCGGAAGTTCTCGCGCACCCGGTCGAAGATCACGATGGTGTCGTTCAGCGAATAGCCCACCACCGCCAGCACCGCGGCGAGCACGGTGAGGTCGAAGGTGATCTGGAAGAACGACAGCACGCCCATCACGATGATGGCGTCGTGGATCAGCGAGAGAATGGCGCCCACGGCGAACTTCCACTGGAAGCGGAAGCCGACGTAGATGAGGATGCCGCCCAGGGCCAGGAGCATGCCCAGGCCGCCCTGGTCGCGCAGTTCCTCGCCGACCTGCGGGCCGACGTATTCCACGCGCTTGAGGCTGGCCGGGTTCTGGGTGTCGGCCTGCTGCAGCGCCGCGGCGACCTTCTTGCCCAGCTCCGGGTCTTCGCTGGGCATGCGCACCAGCACGTCCCTGGTGTCGCCGAAGCTCTGCACCACGGCCTCGGCGTAGCCGGCCTTGACCAGCTCGTCGCGGACCTTGCCCAGGTCGGCCGGCTGCTGGTAGTTCAGCTCGATGAGGGTGCCACCGGTGAAGTCCAGGCCGAAGTTGATGCCCTTGGTGATCCAGCTGCCGAGGGCGATCAGGGTGAGGACCAGGGTGGCGGCGAACGCGATGTTGCGCACGCCCATGAAGTTGATGGTACCGATCTTGATATTCATCTCATGATCCCCCTTAGATCCACAGCTTCTTGAAGTCACGCCCGCCGAAGATCAGGTTGACCATTGCGCGGGTGACCATGATGGCCGTGAACATCGAGGTGAGAATGCCCAGCGACATGGTCACGGCGAAGCCCTTCACCGGGCCGGTGCCCATGGCGTAGAGGATGCCGCCGACCAGCAGCGAGGTCAGGTTGGCGTCGACGATGGCGGTGAAGGCGCGGTTGAAGCCTTCGTGGATGGCGCGCTGCACCGACATACCGCCAGCCAGCTCCTCGCGTATCCGCGAGAAGATCAGCACGTTGGCGTCCACCGCCATGCCCATGGTCAGCACGATACCGGCGATGCCCGGCAGCGTCAGGGTCGCGCCGAGGATCGACATCAGCGCCACCAGCAGGACCATGTTGAAGGCCAGGGCGACGGTGGCGATCACGCCGAAGAAGCGGTAGATGACGATGATGAACAGCGACACGAACACCATGCCCCACAGGGAGGCGTCGATGCCCTTGGCGATGTTGTCCGCACCCAGGCTCGGGCCGATGGTGCGCTCCTCGGCGAAGTACATCGGCGCGGCCAGGCCGCCGGCGCGCAGCAGCAGGGCCAGTTCCGAGGACTCGCCCGGGCCGTCGAGGCCGGTGATGCGGAACTGGTTGCCCAGGGCCGACTGGATGGTCGCCAGGCTGATGATCTTCTTCTCTTCCTTGAAGGCCGGGACGGCGACTTCCTGCTCGACGCCGTCGACCACCTGCTTGGCGTAGCGGGTGATCGGCTTCTGCTCGATGAACACCACGGCCATGCTGCGGCCGACGTTGTTGCGGGTGGCGCGGTTCATCAGCTCGCCGCCGTGGCCGTCGAGGCGGATGTTCACCTGCGGGCGGCCGTTCTCGTCGAAGCTGGCGCTGGCGTCGGTGACCTGGTCGCCGGTGATGATCACGCTGCGTTCCAGGGCCACCGGCGGACGGCGCGGCTCGCGGAATTCGAAGGTCTCGGTGGCCGACTTGATGGCGTCGGGCTCGGCGGCCAGGCGGAACTCCAGGTTGGCGGTCTTGCCGAGGATGCGCTTGGCTTCGGCGGTGTCCTGCACGCCCGGCAGCTCGACCACGATGCGGTTGGCGCCCTGGCGCTGCACCAGCGGCTCGGACACGCCCAGCTCGTTGACGCGGTTGCGCACGGTGGTGAGGTTCTGCTTGATCGAGTATTCGCGGATTTCGGCGAGCTTGGCCGCGGTCATGGCCAGGCGCAGCACCTGCATGCCGTTGCGCGAATCCTGGGTCACCTCGAAGTCGCGGTAGTCCTTGGCGATCAGCGCCTTGGCCTTGTCCAGCGATTCGTCGTCGGTGAAGCCCAGCTGGATGGCGCGGTCCTGCACCGGCAGGCTGCGGTAGCGCAGGCGCTCCTTGCGCAGGGCGCTCTTGATCTCGCTCTCGTAGACGTTCAGGCGGGCGTCGACAGCCTTGTCCATATCCACTTCGAGGAGGAAGTGCACGCCGCCGGAAAGGTCGAGGCCCAGCTTCATCGGGTGGGCAGCGATGCTGCGCAGCCAGTTCGGGGTGGTCTGCGCCAGGTTCAGGGCGACCACGTAGTCGTCGCCCAGGGCGCGACGCACGATGTCCTTGGCGGGAAGCTGGTCTTCCTGCTTGACCAGGCGGATCAGGCCGCTGTTCTTGCCGAGGCTGCCCGCCTTGACGGCGATGCCCGCGTCGGTCAGCGCCTTGCTGGCCTTGTCGATGTCGGCCTGGGTGATCTGCAGCGCGCTGCTGGCGCCGCTGACCTGCACGGCCGGATCGTCCGGGTAGAGGTTGGGTGCGGAATAGATGAAGCCGACGGCAAGCACCGCCAGGATCAGCAGGTATTTCCACAGGGGATATTTGTTGAGCATTGATACCGCCCGTTATGACGCGGGGCGCTTCATGCGCCCCGTCTATTGGTTTTCTTTGCCTGGAACTCAGATGGCCTTGAGCGTGCCTTTCGGCAGGGTCGCGGCGATGGCGCCCTTCTGGAACTTCAGCTCGACGTTGTCGGCGACCTCGACGACCACGAAGTCCTCGGCGACTTTCAGCACCTTGCCGGCGATACCCGCGGAAGTGACGACTTCGTCACCCTTCTGCAGGCTGGACAGGAGGTTCTTGTGCTCCTTGTTACGCTTGGCCTGCGGACGCCAGATCATCAGGTAGAAGATGACCAGGAAGCCGACCAGGAAGACCCACTCAAAACCAGTGCCCATCGGGCCTGCGGCGGCCGCGGGAGCAGCGGCGTCGGCGTAGGCGGCGGGAATCAGAAAGCTCATCGGATACTCCTGTCTCTATATTCTTTTGGAAAATCGGGATCAATCGCCCAACGGCGGCGTCGGAAGGCCGCGTTTGGCATAGAAGGCGTCGACAAAGGCGGCCAATGTACCCTGTTGGATTGCCTCGCGCAAACCAGCCATAAGCCGCTGATAATGCCGCAAGTTATGGATGGTATTGAGCATGCTGCCGAGCATTTCCCCGCACTTGTCCAGGTGGTAGAGGTAGGCGCGGGAGAAGTGCTTGCAGGTGTAGCAATCGCAGGTCGCATCCAGCGGCGACTCGTCGTGCTTGTGCACGGCGTTGCGGATCTTGATCACCCCGGTATCGACGAACAGATGGCCGTTGCGCGCGTTGCGCGTGGGCATCACGCAGTCGAACATGTCGACGCCGCGGCGCACACCTTCCACGAGGTCCTCGGGTTTGCCCACCCCCATCAGGTAACGGGGTTTGTCGGCCGGCATGCGCGGCGGCAGGAAGTCCAGCACGCGGATCATCTCTTCCTTCGGCTCGCCCACCGACAGGCCGCCGATGGCCAGGCCGTCGAAGCCGATCTCCTGCAGGCCTTCCAGCGAGCGCATGCGCAGTTCCTCGTGCATGCCGCCCTGGACGATGCCGAACAGCGCCGAGGGGCTGTCGCCATGGGCGATCTTCGAGCGCTTGGCCCAGCGCAGCGACAGCTCCATGGAGCGCTTGGCCACGTCGAACTCGGCCGGGTACGGGGTGCACTCGTCGAAGATCATCACGATGTCCGAGCCCAGCGCGCGCTGCACCGCCATGGACTCCTCGGGGCCCATGAAGACCTTGGCGCCGTCCACCGGCGAGGCGAAGTACACGCCCTCTTCCTTGATCTTGCGCAGCGCGCCCAGGCTGAACACCTGGAAACCGCCGGAGTCGGTGAGGATCGGCCCCTGCCACTGCATGAAGTCGTGCAGGTCGCCGTGCTTGCGGATCACCTCGGTGCCCGGGCGCAGCCACAGGTGGAAGGTGTTGCCGAGGATGATCTGCGCGCCTATGCCCTCGATGTCGCGCGGCAACATGCCCTTGACCGTGCCATAGGTGCCCACCGGCATGAACGCCGGGGTCTCGACCACTCCGCGGGGGAAGCTCAGGCGGCCGCGCCGGGCCTTGCCGTCGGTGGCCAGCAGTTCGAACTTCATGAAACTCATGGATCAGTCCTCGGGCCCGCGCGGCGCGGGGTTGCGGGTGATGAACATGGCATCGCCGTAGCTGAAGAAACGGTACTCGTGCTCCACCGCCGCAGCGTAGGCGGCCATGGTCTGCGGGTAGCCGGCGAAGGCCGAGACCAGCATCAGCAAGGTCGACTCGGGCAGGTGGAAGTTGGTCACCAGGGCATCGACCACATGGAAGGGCCGGCCCGGGTAGAGAAAGATGTCGGTGTCGCCGCTGAAGGGCTTGAGCTGGCCGTCGCGGGCCGCGCTCTCCAGCGAACGCACGCTGGTGGTGCCGACGGCGATCACCCGGCCGCCACGGGCGCGGCAGGCGGCCACGGCGTCGACCACGTCCTGGCCGACCTCCAGCCACTCGCTGTGCATGTGGTGGTCTTCGATCTTCTCCACGCGCACCGGCTGGAAGGTGCCGGCGCCGACGTGCAGGGTGACGAAGGCGGTGTCCACGCCCTTCTCGCGGATGGCCGCCAGCAGCCCTTCATCGAAGTGCAGCCCGGCGGTGGGCGCGGCCACGGCGCCGGCGCGCTCGGCGTAGACGGTCTGGTAGCGCTCGCGGTCGGCGGCCTCGTCGGGCCTGTCTATATAGGGAGGCAGCGGCATGTGCCCGACGCGCTCCAGCAGCGGCAGCACGTCTTCGGCGAAGCCCAGTTCGAACAGCGCGTCGTGGCGCTGCAGCATCTGCGCCTCGGCGCCGCCGTCGATGAGGATCTTCGAACCCGGCTTGGGCGACTTGCTCGAACGCACGTGGGCCAGCACGCGGCGGCTGTCCAGCACGCGCTCGACGAGGATTTCCAGCTTGCCGCCGGACTCCTTCTGGCCGAACAGCCGCGCCGGGATCACCCGGGTGTTGTTGAACACCATCAGGTCGCCCGGCCGCAGGTACTCCAGCAGGTCGGCGAAGTGACGGTGGCTGAGGGCGCCGCTCGGCCCGTCCAGCACCAGCAGGCGGCTGGCGCGACGTTCGGCGAGCGGATGGCGGGCGATCAGGGCCTCGGGCAGATCGAAATGGAAGTCGGCGACGCGCATGGGGTATATCTCGAAGGGCCGGATATATTACTGGAATTGCGATGGCATCGCCACGCGGGTGGATTGACCGGTACCGAGGGCCTCCCTATACTGCCGCGCCATTGCCTCGGTGGCGGAATGGTAGACGCGGCGGATTCAAAATCCGTTTCTGGCGACAGAGTGAGAGTTCGAGTCTCTCCCGGGGCACCATCCAGATTCCCAGCGAATCTCGGAACACCAGAAGAACCGGCCATCGAGCCGGTTTTTTGTTGCCTGCCCTTCCCCGCCCTTCCCTCTGCAAGCCCCTTCGGGCTCCGCCATGCCGCGTCGCGCCCCGCGAACGGGGCGGCGGCTCCAGCCCATGCCCCGCCTCTTCGCCAATCGCCGGTTTTTTTACTACTCTGCTCGGCAACCCGAGGTGTCCGCATGGCGAACATACTGCTTGCATGCATTGAACCCCTGTTCAGCGCCGGTGCCAGCTCCGCCCTGAAAGACCAGGCGCATGAGGTTCCCACCTGTGTGTCCAACGGGGCCGCCGCGATAGCCGCGCTGCGGAGCACTGCGCCGGACCTGCTGGTGCTCGACTTCATGCTTCCGGATACCAACGGCACCGAAGTCCTGCAGTGGCTGCGGCAAAGCGGACGCAACCTCCCCGTGCTGGTCCTGGGAAACGACTACCAGCCCCATTTCATCGATCTCGCCCGCCAATACGGGGCAGCCGGGTACCTGTCCAGGTCCGAGCCGCCCGAGCAGTTGCTTCTCGCGGTTCGGACGCTGCTCAGTGGCCGGACCTTCTTTCCGCGCCATGCCTTCGAGGATGTGTCGCGGCGCCCGGGCGACCGCCAGGAGAGCCGGCTGCTGGCCACCCTGTCACCCCGCGAGCTGACCGTGATGAAGCAACTGGCGCAGGGCAACCCGATCAAGTCCATCGCCGCCACGATGAAGCTGAGCCCCAGCGCCGTCAGCACCTACAAGACGCGCCTGTTCCAGAAGCTGGACCTGCACTCGAACGCGGACCTGCTGGCGTTCGCCTGGCGGCATGGCGTCGCCCCCGCCGCGGGCCTGGGGAAAATGCATTTCGCCAGCGGGCAAGGCCCGCGCCTGCAGGAATTCATCGAAATGCTGCCTTTCCCGACGGCACTGCGCGCGCGGGACGGGGCCCTGCTGCTGTGCAACCAGGGCTTCGCCGACCTGCATGGTCTTTCCCGGCAGGCGTGCCTGGGCATGGAGATCGCTCCCAACGGAATCGTAGGGGAACAACTCACCGAGCAGGTGCGTCGTGGCTATCTCAAGGCCGTGGCCGACGCCAGGTCCTTCGTGTCGGATTTCGTGGCCCACTTCCCCCAGGGCCCCCGCACCGTCCGGGTCTGGGGCGTGCCCCACCGGGACGAAAGCGGCCAGGTGCTCGGCATGCTGTGCGCGATCGTGGATGTCAGCGACTTCGACAGCGAAGTGGCACAACTGACGCAAGCGCAGCAGCGAATGCTCTCCCTGCGGCAGCTGCGCACCCATTTTTTCATCGCCGAATGCAAGCGCTTCGAAGAGCAGCTATCGATCCTGGAAGAGCAACTGGCCGACCTGGCGAAAAGCACCCCGGAGGCGGCTTCGCTGCGAAACCCCGTCGGCATGCTCAAGCGACATACCGAGCTGCTGCTGGAACTGGCCGAACTGGACCAGGGCAACAGGGTTCCGCTACCGGAGACCTGCGACCTGAACGCGCTCACCAACCAGGCGCTCGAGACCTTCGCCAGGCGCTACGCCGCCAGCGTGACGCTCTCGCTGCCGCAAACGGCGACATGTGCCTGGATGGACGCCGGACTGTACGGCGAACTGTTGGCGACGGCCCTGGCCTTCGTCAGCGCGGAGTCCTCGGCGAACCTGCATGTGGAAGCACGGCAGGAATACCGCGGCCACGGCGAGTCCGTCTGGCGGATCGACGTGAACACGCCGGATGCCGGCATTCCCTTCGACAGGTTCGACGCCCATCTCGGCCTGGCCTGGCGCCTGGCGCCCCTGCTGCGGGCCTCGCTGACGTTTTCCGGCTTGCCCCTGCGGCTGCCCTGCGTCATCGAATTGCAGTTGCTCTCCGGCCCTGAACCGCCTTTCGGTCCGCCGCCCTCGCCGTCGACGTAGCGCAATCGCTACAACGATCCCGGCGCATCACGACAGCCACACGAAGCCTTCGGCCATAGCCTGCCCCCATCGTTTTCTTGGGAGCAGACATCATGTTCGGATTCAGCGCTCATAGCCTTCGAACGAACGCCAGAGGCCGCGGCCGGCGTGGCCGCCCCTCGCAAGCCACCTGGCTGCTCATCGCCCTGGCCTGCTGGCTGTTCGCCGCAATGGTCAACGCCAGCGAAAGCCAGCAGCTTCTGGGCACCGCCCATGCGGCCTATCTCGCCGGCGATTTCCAGGGCGCCGACCGCCTCCTCGACAAACTCCTGGCCAAGGGCACCAGCAGCGGACGGCTCGAAATGGAACTGGCCCTGGTCGACGACGCCCTGGGCAGGCCGCAGCAGGCACGGCGCCACTACGACCGGCTGGGCCGCTCCGTCTGGAGCGACCTGGTCGCCCTGCCTTCCGCCGCCAACCTGGCCGCCCTGGGGCGCTACCGCGACGCCGACCGTGCCTTCGCGCAAATCGCCTCGAAGGGCGCGAACGCCGATGAGAAGGCCTATGCGCAGCTCTGGCGGCTATGGCTGGTCACGCGCGACAACGCCTCCTCCAGGCGCGCCCGCGACACGGCGTTCAAGCGCCTGCTCGCCGCAGTGCGGCCCGACGACGCGGCGCAGCACGCGCTGGTCGAGCTGTATCGCGGCAAGGCCGACTCCGCCAGTGTTTTCGCGGCGATCGACCGGATGCCGCTGACGCTGCCGCAACGCCGGGCCCTGATCGCCGAAGCCACCCTCTTCGCCGGCGGCTACCTGCAAGGCATGCGTAACGACGCTGCCGCTGCCCGATGGCTCTACCAGGTGGAGCTGGGGCTACCGCCGGTGGCCTGTCCGGAGCGCCCGCTGATTGCCCAGGCGGCACGCGCCCTTCCCCCTCTCCCCACCTCGAACGCCCGCTGATCCCGGATCAGGGGCCTCTCACCATTTGCGGGGAGCTCCCCGCAAGGAGTCTCTCATGAACAAGTCATTCCGACTGGTCTGGAGTGCGGCGCGCCGCGCCTGGGTAGTCGCCAGCGAATTCGCCAGAAGCCACGGCAAGCACCGCAACCGCGGCCTGGCCGGCGCAGTGGGCCTGCTTTCCTCCGCCTGCCTGGCGCTGTTCGGCATTCCTGCCGGGGCGGTCACCGAAGCCGAGATCGAGGGCGACGACAAGGCCAGCGCCAGCCAGGTGGTCCAGCCGCGCGCCGAGGTGCGCCTGGGCGCCATGCTCACCAGCGTGCAGGAAGGCACCGGCGCCAGTGCGTCAGGTGTAAACAGCACGGCCCTGGGCGACTACGCCACGGCATCGGCAAGCCACGCCACCGCCGTCGGCCCGTGGGCGGCCGCCTATGGCGACAACAGCGTGGCGCTTGGACGAAATACCGAGGCCAAGGGCGACAGCAGCCTGGCCATCGGCCGCAACGCCGCCACCAGCCAGGCCAGCAGCACCGCCCTGGGCGCGTACTCCTCGGCATCGGGCCTGGCCAGCACGGCGATCGGCAAGGGAGCCAGCGCCCAGGGCGAGCACAGCACCGCGCTGGGCCTGGATTCGCAGGCGGCCGGCGCCAATGGCCTGGCCCTGGGGGCCTGGGCTGGCGCCAACCATGCCAACTCGGTAGCCCTGGGTGCCGGCTCGGCGACCGACAGGAACGATAGCGTCTCCATCGGCAACGCCAACCTCGATCGCCAGTTGACCCATGTAGCCGACGGCACCCAGGCCAACGACGCCATCAACCTTTCCCAGCTGGAGACGCTGCGCCAGCAAGGCGAAGCAGCGCTGCAGTCGGTTTCCGACTGGCTCAGCGACGTCTATGAAAGCGGGACGAAGTATTTCCAGGCGAACTCCGACAAGGCGATGGCCCAAGCCAACGGCCAGGACAGCGTAGCCATCGGCCCCGAGGCCGTGGCTTCGGGCAGCGACAGCATCGCCATGGGCAGCGCCGCCCAAGCCAGCGGCGCGAACGCCACTGCGGTGGGCGTCTCCGCCGACGCGGCGGGCGAACGCGCCCTCGCCCTCGGGGCCTGGAGCCAGGCCACGCAACTGCGCAGCACCGCCGTGGGCGGTAGCGCCGAAGCCACCGCACAGGACAGCACCGCGCTCGGCGCCGAAGCCGAAGCCGCCGCCTTGGCCAGCACTGCCGTGGGCACCTGGTCCAAGGCCAGCGGCGTCGGCAGCGTGGCCATCGGCAAGGAAGCCCTGGCCTCCCAGGGCGATGCCAGCGCCCTGGGCATCGCGGCCCAGGCCACCGGCGACGGGGCGACCGCAGTTGGCGCAAGAACCGCAGCCAGCGGCGAAAACGCCACTGCGCTGGGCAAGCTGGCCAGCGCCACCGCCGGCGGCTCGACCGCGCTCGGCACGCAAAGCTCCGCCAGCGGCGCGAACGCCACTGCGGTGGGTGTCTCCGCCGACGCGGCGGGCGAACGCGCCCTCGCCCTCGGGGCCTGGAGCCAGGCCACGCAACTGCGCAGCACCGCCGTGGGCGGTAGCGCCGAAGCCACCGCACAGGACAGCACCGCGCTCGGCGCCGAAGCCGAAGCCGCCGCCTTGGCCAGCACTGCCGTGGGCACCTGGTCCAAGGCCAGCGGTATCGGCAGCGTGGCTCTCGGCAAGGAAGCCCTGGCCTCCCAGGGCGATGCCAGCGCCCTGGGCATCGCGGCCCAGGCCACCGGCGACGGGGCGACCGCAGTTGGCGCAAGAACCGCAGCCAGCGGCGAAAACGCCACTGCGCTGGGCAAGCTGGCCAGCGCCACCGCCGGCGGCTCGACCGCGCTCGGCACGCAAAGCTCCGCCAGCGGCGCGAACGCCACCTCGGTGGGCAACCAGGCCAACGCCTCCGGCCTGCATGCCAGCGCCCTGGGCGTCTCCGCCGACGCGGCGGGCGAACGCGCCCTTGCCCTCGGGGCCTGGAGCCAGGCCACGCAACTGCGCAGCACCGCCGTGGGCGGTAGCGCCGAAGCCACCGCACAGGACAGCACCGCGCTCGGCGCCGAAGCCGAAGCCGCCGCCTTGGCCAGCACTGCCGTGGGCACCTGGTCCAAGGCCAGCGGTATCGGCAGCGTGGCTCTCGGCAAGGAAGCCGTGGCGTCGCATCAGGGCAGCGTCGCACTGGGCCTGAACTCCGCCACAGGAGCGGACAACGAGGTCTCGGTCGGCAACGCCGACCTGCAGCGCCGCATCGCCAACGTGGCCGAGGGCACCCAGGCCACCGACGCGGTCAACCTCTCGCAACTCCAGCGCCTGGGCGAAGAAGCGGCCGACGCCATTGGCGACGTAGCGGACTGGCTGGGCGACGTTTACCAGCGCGGCACACGCTACTTCCGCGCCAACTCCGAACTCCCGGACGCCAACGCCAGCGGCGAGAACGCCATTGCCATAGGCCCGCAGTCCGAATCCAGCGGCAGCAACGCCATCGCCATGGGTACGGCGGCGCTGGCCAGCGGCGAGAACGCGCTGGCAGCCGGCAACCAGGCCCACGCATCCGGCCAGCACGCGACGGCCGTTGGCGTCAGGGCGGATGCCCTCGGCGATCGCGCCACCGCGCTGGGCGGCTGGAGCCAGGCCACCGGTGAGCGCAGCACCGCGCTGGGCAGCAGTGCCGAAGCCACCGCCAGCGACGCGCTGGCAGTGGGTGTCGATGCCGAAGCGAGCGCGAACTCCGCCACCGCCGTCGGCAACTGGGCGATGGCCCATGGCGTTGGCGCCACCGCGCTCGGCAAGGAGGCCCGGGCCAGCACCCATGGCAGCACGGCGATAGGCCTGCAGGCCCAGGCGACGGGCAGCAGCGCCACCTCCGTCGGCGGCTGGTCCAGCGCCAGCGGCGCCGGCGCCAGCGCCCTGGGTGTGCAGGCGCAGGCCAGCGGTGAAAAGAGCTCCGCACTGGGTACCAGCGCGCAGGCCAGCGGTCAGCAAAGCACCGCCGTCGGCGCCTGGAGCCAGGCCACCGGCGGGCACAGCGTGGCCTTGGGCAACAGCGCCGAAGCCACGGCGCAAAGCGCCACCGCCCTGGGCGCCGAAGCCGAGGCGGCGGCCCTCGCCAGCACGGCGGCCGGCGCCTGGTCCCGCGCTCTGGGCGTGGGCAGCACGGCGCTCGGCAAGGAAGCCCTGGCCTCCACCGACGGCAGCACCGCCCTGGGCATCGCCTCGGCGGCGACAGGCCAGGCCGCCAACGCCATCGGCGGCTGGTCCGTGGCCAGCGGCGAGCACTCCATGGCGCTGGGCACCGCCAGCCGCGCCGAACACGCCCGCAGCGTGGCCCTGGGCCATGGCTCGGTGACCGATGCCGACGACAGCGTTTCGGTGGGCAACCAGGATCTCAAGCGGCGGATCACCAACGTCGCCGCGGGTAGCGATGACACCGACGCCGTGAACGTCTCCCAACTCAACGCCACCCGCGACGAAGTGAGCGAACTGCGCGGTGACGCCCTGCTCTGGGACGACTCCCTGGGCGCCTTCAGCGCCATGCATGGCAGCGCCGGCGCAACCAGCCGCTCGCGCATCACCAATGTCGAGGAAGGCCGGATCGCCGCGGACTCCAGCGACGTGGTGGTCGGCTCGCAGCTGTACCGCACCGACACCCGCGTCAGCGCCCTGGAGGACGGGATCAACCAGACCGGCGTGTCACGCTACTTCCGCGCCAATTCGGAAAAGGCCGATGCCTCTGCGGCCGGCGCGGACTCCATCGCAGTCGGACCGGCCGCCTCGGCCACCGGCACCTCGTCCATGGCCCTGGGCGACGCCGCCCAGGCGAGCGGCGAGCGCAGCATGGCCGCCGGCGCCGGCGCCTCCGCCAGCGCGGCGGACGCCACGGCGGTGGGCAGCGCCGCACAAGCCAGCGGCGAACGCAGTACCGCCATCGGCAGCGGCGCCAATGCCACCGCCAGCAACGCCGTGGCCCTGGGCGCGGACTCCCTGGCCGATCGCGACAACAGCGTTTCCGTGGGCAGCCAGGGCAACGAGCGGCAGATCACCAATGTCGCCCGCGGCACCGCCGGCACCGACGCGGTCAACGTCGACCAGCTCACGGACGCCGTCAACACCTCGGCCGGCGCCCTGAACGACAGCGTGGCGCAGGTGGACCAGCGGGTCAGCGATGTCCATAACCATGTGACCAACCTGCAGAACGGCACCGACGGCATGTTCCAGAGCAACAACAGCTCTGCGCTGAGCAAGCCGCAGGCTGTCGGCCAGGATGCGATCGCCGGCGGCGCCGGCGCCCAGGCCAGCGGCAGGAACAGCGCGGCGATCGGCACCAGGGCCCAGGCGAGCGCCGAGCACAGCACCGCGCTGGGCGAAAGCGCCCACGCCAAGGCCTCCAACTCGGTGGCCCTGGGCGCCAACTCGGTGGCCGACAGGGCGAACACGGTATCCGTCGGCAGCGCGACCAACGCCCGGCAGATCACCAATGTGGCCGCCGGCACCCAGGCCACCGACGCCGTCAACCTCGGCCAGTTGAACAGCGGCATCAGCGGCGCCAAGGCCTACACCGACGCCAGCTACCACGCCCTGCGCAAGGACATGAACGAACTGGACGACGAACTCAGTGCCGGCATCGCCGGGGCCATGGCCATGGCCAGCCTGCCGCAGCCCCATGCGCCGGGGGCAAGCATGACCTCCGCCGGCCTGGGCAACTTCCGTGGCGAGCAGGCGCTGGCGGTCGGCGTGTCGCACATCACCAAGGACGGCAAGTGGGTCACCAAGCTCCAGGGAAGCGCGGACAGCGATGGCGACGTCGGCGTCTCGGTAGGCGTTGGCTACCAGTGGGATTGACTCAGTGTGACGGGGGCGCGTCCGCGCGCCCCCGCAGGTGGAAGCCATGTTTCTCGATCCGAAGAATATCCACAGCTCTCTGATGACGACCGCCTACAACAACGACATGGCGGCCGAGCTTCTCGCCGACTACCTGAAGGGGCTGCCTGTCGCCAACCCACTCTCGCAACACCTGATCGAAGGTGTGGTGGAGGCGTTGAAGGAGACATCCCTGCACATGGAGGAAATCGCCGCACTCATAGCCACCGGCAAGCTGGCCATTTCCAGCAGTCGCTGAACAGGCCATACATTCGCCGCTCGCAACAGCGGCGCCTTTCAAGGGTTCGCTGCCACCTGTGGGCAGCGAACCCTTCGCCATGAGGGAAGCACCGGGATGGGGCTCGGACAAAACGGCATGCGCCGCGACTGGTTCGAGCATGCGGCATTGCGTACCATGCGCGTCCTCTATCCGCACCACCCGCGGCCGGCCCCACCGGCCCTGACCTCAGGAACGCCATGAAACTCGCCCGTCTGCGCGCCGACATCCTGGCCGGCCTCACCACGTCCTTCGCCCTGGTGCCCGAGTGCATCGCCTTCGCCCTGGTGGCCCACCTCAACCCGCTGATGGGCCTGTACGGCGCCTTTTTCATCTGCACCCTCACCGCCCTGTTCGGCGGCCGGCCGGGCATGGTTTCCGGGGCCGCCGGCTCCATGGCCGTGGTGATAGTGGCGCTGGTGGTGCAGCACGGCGTGCAGTACCTGCTGGCCACCGTGCTGCTGGGCGGCCTGGTGATGATCGCCTTCGGCCTGCTGCGCCTGGGCAAGCTGGTGCGCATGGTGCCGCACCCGGTGATGCTGGGCTTCGTCAACGGCCTGGCGATCGTCATCGCCCTGGCCCAGCTGGAGCACTTCAAGACCGGCGGGGCCTGGCTCGACGGCGCGCCGCTGTACCTGATGCTGGGCCTGGTGGCGCTGACCATGGCCATCGTCTACCTGCTGCCGAAGCTGACCCGCGCGGTGCCGCCGGCGCTGGTGGCGATCCTCGGCGTCGGCCTGCTGGTGTACCTGCTCGGCCTGCCCACGCGCACCCTCGGCGACATGGCGCACATCGCCGGCGGCCTGCCCGCCTTCGCCCTGCCGCAGGTGCCGTGGAACCTGGAGACGCTGCGGATCATCGCGCCCTACGCCATCCTCATGGCGCTGGTCGGCCTGCTGGAAACCCTGCTGACCTTCAACCTCACCGACGAAATCACCCGGAGCCGCGGCTACCCGGACCGCGAGTGCGTGGCCCTGGGCGCGGCCAACATGGTCTCCGGGGCGTTCGGCGGCATGGGCGGCTGCGCCATGATCGGCCAGACCATGATCAACCTCGGCTCCGGCGGCCGCGGGCGGGTTTCCGGGGTGGTCGCCGGGGTGATGATCCTGCTCTTCGTGCTGTTCCTCTCCCCGCTGATCGAGCGCATCCCGCTGGCGGCGCTGGTCGGGGTGATGTTCGTGGTGGCCCAGCAGACCTTCGCCTGGGCCTCGCTGCGGGTGCTGAACAAGGTGCCGGCGAGCGACGTGCTGGTGATCGTCGTGGTGACCGTCATCACCGTGTTCACCGACCTGGCCACCGCCGTGCTCTGCGGCATCGTCGCCGCCGCCCTGGACTTCGCCTGGAAGCACGCCCGCGAACTCTATGCCGACAGCCACCTGGAGGCCGACGGCAGCAAGTTCTATCGCCTCCACGGCACGCTGTTCTTCGCCTCCACCACGACCTTCCTGGAGCAATTCGACCCGGCCGGCGACCCGCCGCAGGTCACCCTGGACTGCCGCCACCTGAGCTTCGTCGACTACTCGGCCATCGCCGCGCTGAAGACCCTGCGCGAGCGCTACGCCAGGGCCGGCAAGCACCTGCGCGTGGTGCACCTGTCCGAGCGTTGCAAGCAGTTGCTCAAGCGCGCCGGGGTGCAGCACGGCTGATTCGGACGTTCATCCGAAAATGACCGGCAGCGCTGGCGCGCCGGGAACCCTGTGGAATAATGCCGCCCCTTTTTTGACTAGGAGGTCCACATGGTCACTCACTTCCTGATTGGCACCAGCCAGGCCGCCTGCGGCCGCAGCGACCCGAACGTGGCGGGCTCGCAGGACGTCGCGCAGGTCAGCTGCAAGACCTGCCGCCGCACCAACGCCTTCACCCAGGCGCAGGAAGCC
Organism: Pseudomonas sp. M1; assembly: GCF_022760135.1. Lineage (NCBI taxonomy): Bacteria > Pseudomonadati > Pseudomonadota > Gammaproteobacteria > Pseudomonadales > Pseudomonadaceae > Pseudomonas > Pseudomonas sp. M1. The sequence continues at coordinate 1,273,920 of NZ_CP094343.1, read as the reverse complement.
GCGGGCAGCGCGCCCACCGTCCCGAAGCCTGCGCCGGCTGCGGCGCCGAAGAGCAAGCAGCCCGCCCGCGCCCCGGCACAATCCGGCCGCGACGCTGCCCGGCAAGCCTGGCAGGCGCGCCTGAGCGCCCTGTCCGGCAAGGCCCGCCTACCCCGCGGCAACCGCCGCGCCCAAGCTTACGTCTGATCGCCGCTGCGCTGCCGACGGTACCCGCTGGGCGCCGTCGGTATGGGCTCGGCATACGCAGTTCAGCCCACCGTCCTAGACGCCCGCGCGGACGCGGCGCTCCAGTTCGGCGATGAACTCCGCCAGCGGCATCGGCTTGCCGAACAGGTAGCCCTGCAGGCAGGGCACGCCGCGGGCCGCCAGGTAGTCGCGCTGCGCCGGCGTCTCGATGCCTTCGGCGATGACCTGCAGGTCCAGGCGGTCGCAGAGGTCGAGGATGCTGTCGAGGATGTGCCGGGAACGGCTATCGTCGTCGACGGTGGCGACGAAGCTCTTGTCGATCTTCAGGGCGTCCACGCGGAAGCGGCGCAGGTAGGCCAGGCTGGAATGGCCGGTGCCGAAGTCGTCTATCGCCAGGGTCACGCCCAGGTCGCGCAGGCAGCCGAGCAGGTCGTCGGTGGGGGTGTCGATCAGTTCGCGCTCGGTCAGCTCCAGCATCAGTTGCACCGAACCCACCGGGAAGGCGCCGAGGAAGTCCAGGCAATCGGTCAACAGGCTGCTGCTGCGGCAATTCACGGCGCTGACGTTGACGCCCAGGTGGAAACCCTCGCCCAGCAGGTGCGCGTGCTTCGGTAACTGGGCCGCCAACTGCTGCAACAGCGCGCGGGTCATGGGCACGATCAGGCCGCTCTGCTCGGCCAAGGGGATGAAGATATCCGGGCTGACCAGCCCCGCGCGCGGGTGGCGCCAGCGCATCAGCACCTCGGCGCCGATCCAGCGGCCGCTGGCGGCGTCCACCAGCGGCTGGAGGAAGGGCACGAATTCGCCGGCGTACATGGCCCGCTCGATCTCGCGGGCAGGCGTCGCCGCGCGCCCCAGCATCCAGTGGCAACCGAGGCCGAACAGCCCGCCAAGCACCGCCAGCATGGCGAACAGCGGCCAGTAGTCGTCGCGCATCACGCCCCACTGGGCGCCGGCCGGGAAGCCACCGACCACCTGGTAGGGAAAGCGCGTCGAGGCCTGGCGCGTCTCGGCCAGGGGGAAGGCGTCGGGCGCGCCCTCGTGCACCTCGCCCGCCTCGTCCATCCAGCGCGGGCCGACCCGGACCAGCAGTTCGCTGCGCTGGTCCACCAGTTGCAGGACGTTGCTCAGGTAGCGCCCGTCCACCGCCGCCAGCACGGCGGCGGGGCCTTCGGCCAGGCGGTACACGATCAGCGCGAAGTCCGGCGTCACCGCATTGCCGGGCAACAGGTTCAGGCGCCCGTCGACGAAATCGGCCGTGTTCACCGCTTCGTCGACGTTGCCGAACAGCGAGCTGCAGAACACCCGGTCGTCACGCACCAGGTTGACGGTGCGCACGAAGGGCACGGTGGCGACCTGCTCGCGCAGCACCAGCTCGGCCACGGCGCATGGCCCTTCGGCGTAGGCGATGGTGGCCCGCGCCGAGCCGGCGGCGTTGCCGAGCATGATGTCGATCAGGTGCAGCGCCTCGCTCGAGGCGAGCCCCGCTTCGCGCTGGAGGCTGACCAGGGTCTGCCAATAGATGATGCCCCCGCCCAGCAGCAGCGGCAGCAGGGCGACCAGCAGGGAAACGCACAGGCGCCAGAGCAGGCGCCGGACTTTGCTCGATCCAGGCATCCGTGTCATCCCGGGCGCCGCCGCTGTCATCGGGCTCGGCGAGCAGCCTGAGCGGGCGCCTGAAACCAGCGTAGATCATTCCGCCTGCGGCACCCTGGCCTCGGTGGCGATCGGCCAAAGGTCGTATAATCCCCGCCCTCGTCCCTGCTCCGAGCGCCGAACGACGCCATGCCCAAAGCCCAACTCCAGCCGGAGGGGAACTTCCCCCCCGCGCCCCTGCTGCGCCGCTTCGCGGCCATGTTCTACGACTTCCTGCTCTGCGTGGCCCTGCTGATGGTGGTCACCCTGCTCTACCAGCAGGTGCTGCTGCGGCTGATCCTGGGCGGCGAAAAGCTCAGGCAGCTCGCCGACCAGGGCGCTCTGGTCGGCGACCCGCTGCTGTCCAGTCTGCTGTTCATCAGCCTGTTCGCCTTCTTCGCCAAGTTCTGGACGCACAAGGGCCAGACCCTCGGCATGCAGGTCTGGGGCGTGCGCGTGCAGAACGCCGACGGCACGCCGATCAGCCTGATGCAGGCGCTGCTGCGCTTCATGATCGCCATCGGTTCCTGGGCCTGCGGCGGGCTGGGCTTCCTGTGGATGCTCTGGGACAAGGACAAGCGCACCTGGCACGACCGCTATTCGGAGAGCGTGGTGATCCAGATTCCCAAGGCGGTGCGCAAGGCGACGCAGGGGCGGGGGTGAGGCTGGGGCGTTTTTTGTAGGAGCGAGCTTGCTCGCGCAGGGGGTTTGCCGGGGGCGTAGGTGTTGGGGTTAAGAGCGCCCTCTCCCCAACCCTCTCCCTGAAGGGAGAGGGGGCTGTTCGGAGTGGGTGGGAAGTTCGGAGTCATCCTGAAACGCCTAACCTCACCCCGTCATTCCCGCGAACGCGCACTACTGTCCGGAATATTTTCGAGGGGGCGTCTGGAGGGCTTGCGGGGGCTGAAGGCACGGGTTAAACCGTTGAGCGCCAACTCAACCTCACAGCCCCCGCAAGATGTTCAGGATAAGCCGTTTTCACGATGTACTAAAAGCGCTGCCTCGTGGCGTCTTCGATCGACTGGTCGCCGAACACGGCGCCGACAAGCACAGCAAGCGCTTTGGCAGTTGGGATCACCTGGTCGCCATGGTGTATGCCCAACTGGCCGGCGTGAGCAGCCTGCGGGCGCTTGAAACCAGCTTCAACAGCCATCCCCATCAGCACTATCACCTGGGTACGGGTCCGATCCGGCGTTCCACCCTGGCCGACGCCAACGAACGCCGTAATACCGAGGTCTTCGCCCAGGTCGCGCACTACCTGATGGCGGGCGTCTGCCGGCAGTTACGCCGTGACGGGAAGGAACTGCTGTACCTGCTGGACTCCACCACGATCACCCTCAAGGGCCCTGGCTTCGACGAATGGACGCTGTCCAATCGAACCCGCTCCCAGGGGCTGAAAGTCCATGTGCTGTATGCCGAGCAGGCGGCGGCGCCGGTGCATTGCAGCTTCAGCGCAGCCAACGTCAACGACGTTGATGAAGGCAGGAGGCTGGACATCGAACCGCAGGCCACCTACGTGTTCGACAAGGGTTATTACGACTTCAACTGGTGGGCGAGCCTGGATGCCCAGAAGGCCCGCTTCGTCACACGATTCAAGTCCAATGTGCAGCTCAAGGTCCTGGCCCAGCGCGAGGTTCCCCAGCAAGACCGGGAAACGATCCTGCGAGACGAAGAGGTGAGCTTCTCCAACCGCAACCCAGGTGGCCGGCGGCGTAATCACTACACCCAGCCCCTGCGGCGGATTCTGGTGAACCGCCCAGGCGATGAGCCGCCTCTGAGCCTGGCGACCAACGACCTGAGCAGCCCGGCGGCAGAAATCGCCGAGCGCTATCGGGATCGCTGGCGGATCGAGCTGTTTTTCAAATGGATCAAGCAACACCTGAAGGTCAGGCGTTTCCTGGGCCGTAGCGAGAATGCTGTGCGCCTCCAGATTCTCTGTGCGCTGATCAGCTATTTGCTGCTGAGTCTTTACCAACGCAGAACGGGAACGCAGCAGAGCCTGTGGATGCTGATGGTGGAGGTGCAGGCGACGCTGTTTCAGCGCCCTGGTCTAGAGGCCGAACGTTACCGACGACGACAGGAGCGAATACGCGAGATCAACCTGCGTCAGGGGCAACTGTTAATAGCATGAGGCGTGCCGGACAGCAGTGCGCGAACGCGGGAACCCAGTGACTGCGGGGTTCGCGAGCAAGCTCGCTCCTACGAAAAGCAAAAGCGCGTTTGCTCTGGCTTTTGGTCTTCCAGAGAAACATCCGCGCACTCCGAAACGCCCCTTCAGAAGGCCGAGCGAAACCGGCGCTCAGGAGGTCATGCGACATGGATGTCGCGAGAGCCCCGATGGGCTACAGGGACGTACCCTCGGGGCGGGCCTCCGTGGCGGGGGAGTTCGCGAGGGTAGCCCGGCTCCATCGGGCCCGTATGTCGGGGCAAGCCTTTTTGGTTCCTTTTGTGGCGATTGACAAAAGGGACTCGCCCGAGGGGGCGAAACAAGACGGTCGGGCAGACTCGGAGCGGCGCAGAACCACCCAAGCCAAGGCAGCTGGGTTCCCGCGTTCGCGGGAATGACGGGGGGATAGATGGGCGTGCCAGCCATGTAGGACCCGCAGGCCGCGCCGAATCACCGGCCCGGCCAGCCCCGGGATATCACCCCGCCCGCTTGAGCAACCACGCCCCCAGCAGCGCACAGATCGCCGCCGGCAACAACACCGCCAACAGCGGCGGGAAGTTGAACACCTGGCTCGACGGCCCCAGCAGGTCCTGGGCGATGCGGAAGGTGAAGCCCACCAGCACCCCGGTGAACACCCGCTGGCCGAGGGTCACGCTGCGCAGCGGGCCGAAGATGAAGGAGATGGCCATCAGCACCAGGGCCGCGGTCACCGCCGGCTGCAGCACCTTGGTCCAGAACGCCAGCCAGTAGCGGTTGGTGCTCAGGCCCTGGTCCTTGAGGTAGTGGATGTATTCCCACAGGCCGCTGATGGACAGCGCCTCGGGCTCCATCACCACGGTGCTGAGCAGTTGCGGGCTGAGCTGGATGTTCCAGGCCTCCGACGGCGCGCTGACCACCTCGCTGCGCTTCTCCTGCGGGTGCAGCAGCGTGGTGCTCACCTCTTCCAGCGTCCACTGGCCGTCGCGGAACACCGCGCGCTTGGCGAAGCTGGCGCTCTTGAGCACGTGGCCCTCGGCGAAGTCGTAGCGCGTCACGCCCAGCAGGGTGCCGTCGGCCTGCACCACGTTGATGTGGATGAATTCCTGGCCCTGGCGGTGCCACAGGCCGTTGCGCGAGCTGACCGCGCCGCCGCTGCTCTGCGCCAGCGCGCGGTCGCTCTGGGCCTGGGTCTCGGTGTAGGGCACCACGTACTCGCCGATCAGGATGCCGGCGAACATCAGCACCAGCATCGGCTTCATCACCGCCCAGACGATGCGCTGCAGCGACACCCCGGCGGCGCGCATGATGGTCAGCTCGCTGTTGCTGGCCAGGGTGCCCAGGCCCACCAGGCAGCCGATCAGCGCGGCCATCGGCAGCATGTCGTAGGCGCGGCTGGGCGCGGTGAGCAGCACGTATTTCAGGGCCACGCCCAGGGTGTAGTTCTCGTCCAGGGCACCGAGCTGATCGATGAAGGCGAACAGCAGGGCCAGGCCGAGGATCACCCCCAGCACGGCGAGGATGGCGACGAAAATGGTAATGCCGATGTAGCGGTCGAGCTTACGCATGCTTGCGCTCCTTCACGGAGCGTGCGCGCGAGGCCGCCCATTTCAGACTCAGCGGTTCCCAGAAGGCCAGCAGCAGGCCGATGGCCAGGAAGATCGCATGCACCCACCACAGCCCCAGGGCCATGGGGATCTTGCCCTTGTCGAGCATGCCGCGGGCGGCGATCAGCAGCGCCAGGTAGGCCATGTACAGCAGCACCGCCGGCAGCAGCTTGAGGAAGCGGCCCTGGCGCGGGTTGACCTTGGACAGCGGCACCGCCAGCAGGGTGACGATGAACACCAGCAGCGGGATGGAGAAGCGCCACTGCAGCTCCGAGCGCATGCGCGGCTCCTTGCTGGCGAACAGGTCGCTGGTAGGGATGGCGTCGCGGTCGTCGATCTCGCTGCTCACCTCCGGCTTGGGCAGCAGCACGCCGTAGGTGTCGTACCTGATGGCGCGGTAGTCGGCCTGGCCGGGCACGCCGTCGTAGCGGAAGCCGTCCTTGAGGATCAGGTAGCGGCTGCCGTCGGGGTGGATCTGCTGCTCGCCGCTGGTCGCCACCAGCACCGCGAGGCCGCGGTCCTGGCCGTTGCGCGGCGGGTTCTTGTCGGAGATGAACACCCCGCCGAGCTGGGTGCGGTCGTTGCTCAGCTGCTCGGTGTAGGTCACCCGCGAGCCGTCGCGCATCGACTGGAAGCGGCCCGGCGCCAGGGTGTCGAACTCGGTCATGGCGTCCTGCTTGTTCAGGATCAGCTGCATCTGGGCGATGCCCTGGGGCGCCAGGGACAGGCTCAGCCAGGCCACCAGCAGGGCGATCAGCGCCGCCGGCGCCATGCTGTAGGCCAGCAGGCGCTGCTGGCTCATGCCGGTGGCGGTGAGCACCGTCATCTCGCTTTCCAGGTACAGCCGGCCATAGGCCAGCAGGATGCCGAGGAACAGCCCCAGGGGCAGGATCAGCTGGAGGAAGCCGGGCAGGCGCACGCCCATGATCATGAACAGCGAGCCGGGGTCCAGCATGCCCTGGGCGGCCTGCGCCAGGTACTTGATGAAGCGGCCGCTCATGATGATCACCAGCAGCACGGCGCTCACCGCGCTCATGGTGACCAACACTTCACGGGACAGGTAACGGAAGACAATCAAACCGGGCACTCCAGGGTTGTCACGCTCGGGCGGCTACGCTCAAACTAGCCGCCGTGAGGCACTGCCGGCCCGCATTGCAGCGGGCCGGTGAAAAATACGCGGCATTATCCTGCGATTCGCCGGGCCTGTCACTGCGCAGACACCGGGACGGGTCGCCGACCGCCCGCCACTTCGACCCTTCGCTCCGGGGACACCTTGTCATGGAATTCCTTGTAAAAAGCGTCAGTCCGCAAACCCTGAAGACCGCCACCCTGGTGCTCGCCGTCGGCGAAGGCCGCAAGCTCGGCACCGTGGCCCAGGCCGTGGACGCCGCCAGCGGCGGCGCCATCGCCGCCCTGCTCAAGCGCGGCGACCTGGCCGGCAAGGTCGGCCAGACCCTACTCCTGCAAGCTTTGCCCAACCTTAAGGCCGAACGCGTGCTGCTGGTGGGCGCGGGCAAGGAGCGCGAACTCTCCGACCGCCAATACCGCAAACTGGTTTCCTCGGTGCTGGGCAGCCTGAAGAGCCTGGGCGGCGGCGACGCCGTGCTGGCCCTGGGCGACCTGGCGGTCAAGGGCCGCGACGCCCACGGCAAGGCGCGCCTGCTGGTGGAGACGCTGGCCGATGGCCTGTACGTGTTCGACCGCTTCAAGAGCCAGAAGGCCGACGCGCCCAAGCTGAAGAAGATCACCCTGCTGGCCGACAAGGCCGACGCCCCCGCCGTCGAGCAGGGCGCCAGGCAGGCCCAGGCCATCGCCAACGGCATGGCCCTGACCCGCGACCTCGGCAACCTGCCGCCGAACCTCTGCCACCCCAGCTTCCTGGCCGACGAGGCCAAGGCCCTGGCCAAGGCGCACAAGAACCTCAAGGTCGAGGTGCTGGACGAGAAGAAACTCCGCGAGCTGGGCATGGGCGCCTTCCTCGCCGTGGCCCAGGGCAGCGAGCAGCCGCCGCGGCTGATCGTGCTGCAGTACAACGGCGGCAAGAAGGACGAGGCGCCCTACGCGCTGGTGGGCAAGGGCATCACCTTCGACACCGGCGGCATCAGCCTCAAGCCCGGCCTGGGCATGGACGAGATGAAGTTCGACATGTGCGGCGCCGCCAGCGTCTTCGGCACCTTCCGCGCGGTGCTGGAACTGCAGTTGCCGATCAACCTGGTGGGCCTGCTGGCCTGCGCCGAGAACATGCCCAGCGGCCGCGCCACCCGCCCCGGCGACATCGTCACCACCATGAGCGGGCAGACCGTCGAGATCCTCAACACCGACGCCGAAGGCCGCCTGGTGCTGTGCGACACCCTGACCTACGCCGAGCGCTTCAAGCCCCAGGCGGTGGTGGACATCGCCACCCTCACCGGCGCCTGCATCGTCGCCCTGGGCGCCAACACCTCGGGCCTGATGGGCAACAACGACGCCCTGGTGCGCCAGCTGCTCAAGGCCGGCGAGCACGCCGACGACCGCGCCTGGCAGCTGCCGCTGTTCGACGAGTACCAGGAGCAGCTGGACAGCCCCTTCGCCGACATCGCCAACATCGGCGGGCCGAAGGCCGGCACCATCACCGCCGGCTGCTTCCTCTCGCGCTTCGCCAAGAAGTACCACTGGGCGCACCTGGACATCGCCGGAACCGCCTGGATCAGCGGTGGCAAGGACAAGGGCGCCACCGGCCGCCCGGTGCCGCTGCTCACCCAGTACCTGCTGGACCGCGTGAAGTAATGGCAAAGAGCAATCGTTCGATGGGATCGCCGGCATGACGCGGGTCGACTTCTACGTCATCCCCAGCGCCGATCCCGACGCGCGCCTGACCATCGCCTGCCGCCTGGCCGACAAGGCCTGGCGGCAGGGTATGCGGGTGTACCTGCTGTGCGCCGACGAAACTCAGCGCGAAGCCCTGGACGCGCGCCTGTGGAGCTTCCGCAAGGAAGCCTTCGTGCCGCACAACGCCGCCGAGGAAGACGCCCAGGCCCCGGTCACCCTGGGCCTGGGCGAGCCACCGGCGGGCCGCCGCGACCTGCTGATCAACCTGACGCTGGCGGTGCCGGCCTTCGCCGGCGAGTTCTCGCGCATCGCCGAACTGGTGGTGGAGGAGCCGGCCATCCGCCAGGCGGCGCGGGAGAATTTCCGCTTCTACCGCGAGCAGGGCTATCCTTTGCAGGACCATCGCCTGCCGCGCCTCTGACGCTCTACCGGAAAAATGGACAGCCGCAAGCCACCGCAAGACCCCGACCACCTGCTCGACGACCTGGAGTCGATCCACGACCTGCTCGGCGAGCCGGATGGCGAACCACCCCTGCTCACCGAATCCTTCGAGCCGGACAACATCCCCCTGCTCTCCGACGTGGTCCAGGCCTCGCCGCGGCCGGCCCCGGCCGAGGAAGAGCCCGAGGACGACCTGCCCCCGGCGGGCCACAACCGCGAACAGGCCCGCCTGGACAGCGAACTGCGCGCCGCCGCGCAGCTGATCCTGCAGGACGTGATCGACGACTTCGTGCCGCAGATCGAAGCCGAACTGCAGCGCCGCCTGGAAGCGCGCCTGCAAAGGCTGCTGGCGCAGCGCAAACCCTGACGCCGGCCCTGCCGGCGCGATCGCGGATGAGATCCGCTCCTACGGGTCACCTCACACCACGCCCATTGTAGGAGCGCGCCCTGCGCGCGAATCGCGGGCAGGGCCCGCTCCTACAGGTTGACGCCGGACCTCCCGCCCACGCCGAACGGCCCCCTCTCCCTCCGGGAGAGGGCTGGGGTGAGGGCAACGGGGCCAACCCGAAGCCCCACCGTAACGCCCCCTGCCCATTGTAGGAGCGCGCCCTGCGCGCGATTTCGCGGGCAGGGCCCGCTCCTACAGGTTGACGCCGGACCTCCCGCCCACGCCGAACGGCCCCCTCCAGCCCCCTGATCGCCGGTGGCCGCCGCCCCTCGGCAGCCGTTATACTCTCCGGTTTTCCGTCTAGCCGCTAACAGGGTCCCGCCGCGCTCATGGACAAGACCTACCAGCCCCACGCCATCGAATCCCACTGGTACCCCACCTGGGAGCAGAACAACTACTTCGCCCCGCAGGGTTCCGGCGAGCCGTACACCATCATGATCCCGCCGCCGAACGTCACCGGCAGCCTGCACATGGGCCACGGCTTCAACAACGCCATCATGGACGCGCTGATCCGCTACCGCCGCATGCAGGGCCGCAACACCCTGTGGCAGCCGGGCACCGACCACGCCGGCATCGCCACCCAGATGGTGGTGGAGCGCCAGTTGGCCGCCCAGGGCATCGCGCGCCACGACCTCGGCCGCGAGAAGTTCCTGGAGAAGGTCTGGGAGTGGAAGGAACAGTCCGGCGGCACCATCACCCGGCAGATCCGCCGCCTGGGCTCCTCGGTGGACTGGTCGCGCGAGCGCTTCACCATGGACGACGGCCTGTCCAACGCGGTGAAGGAAGCCTTCGTCCGCCTGTTCGACGACGGCCTGATCTACCGCGGCAAGCGCCTGGTCAACTGGGACACCAAGTTCCACACCGCCATTTCCGACCTGGAAGTGGAGAACCACGACGAGAAGGGCCACCTCTGGCACCTGCGCTACCCCCTGGCCGACGGCCACAAGACCGCCGACGGCAAGGACCACCTGGTGGTCGCCACCACCCGCCCGGAAACCCTGCTCGGCGACAGCGCGGTCGCCGTGCACCCGGAGGACGAGCGCTACCAGGCCCTGATCGGCACCTTCGTCGAGCTGCCGCTGGTGGGCCGGCGCATCCCGATCATCGCCGACGACTACGTCGACCGCGAGTTCGGCACCGGCTGCGTGAAGATCACCCCGGCCCACGACTTCAACGACTACGAAGTCGGCAAGCGCCACGACCTGCCGCTGATCAACATCTTCGACAAGGACGCCGCCGTCCTCGCCACCGCCCAGGTGTTCAAGCTCGACGGCAGCGTCAACCCGGATGTGGACGCCAGCCTGCCGGCCACCTACGCCGGCCTGGACCGCTTCGTCGCGCGCAAGCAGATCGTCGCCGACTTCGAGGCCAGGGGCCTGCTGGAGAAAATCGACGACCACGCGCTGAAAGTGCCCAAGGGCGACCGCTCCGGCACCGTCATCGAGCCCTGGCTGACCGACCAGTGGTACGTCTCCACCAAGCCGCTGGCCGAACCCGCCATCGCCGCGGTAGAAGACGGCCGCATCCAGTTCGTGCCCAAGCAGTACGAGAACATGTACTTCAGCTGGATGCGCGACATCCAGGACTGGTGCATCAGCCGCCAGCTGTGGTGGGGCCACCGCATCCCGGCCTGGTACGACGAGGCCGGCAACGTCTACGTCGGCCGCGACGAGGCCGAAGTGCGCGCCAAGCACAACCTGGGCGACCAGCCCCTGCGCCAGGACGAAGACGTGCTGGACACCTGGTTCAGCTCGGGCCTGTGGACCTTCTCCACCCTCGGCTGGCCGGAACAGACGCAATACCTGAAGACCTTCCACCCCACCGACGTGCTGGTGACCGGCTTCGACATCATCTTCTTCTGGGTGGCGCGCATGATCATGCTGACCATGCACCTCATCAAGAACGAGGACGGCACCCCGCAGATCCCGTTCAAGACCGTGTACGTCCACGGCCTGGTGCGCGACGGCCAGGGCCAGAAGATGTCCAAGTCCAAGGGCAACGTGCTCGACCCGCTGGACATCGTCGACGGCATCAGCCTCGACGCGCTGCTGGAAAAACGCACCAGCGGCATGATGCAGCCCAAGCTCGCCGAGAAGATCGCCAAGCAGACCAAGGCGGAATTCCCCGAAGGCATCGCCAGCTACGGCACCGACGCCCTGCGCTTCACCTTCTGCTCGCTGGCCTCCACCGGCCGCGACATCAAGTTCGACATGGGCCGCGTCGAGGGCTACCGCAACTTCTGCAACAAGCTGTGGAACGCCGCCAACTTCGTCATCGAGAACACCGATGGCCAGGACACCGGCGTGAACGGCGAGCCGGTCGAGCTGTCCGCGGTGGACCGCTGGATCATCTCCGCCCTGCAGCGCACCGAGCAGGAAGTCGCCCGCCAGCTCGACGCCTTCCGCTTCGACCTGGCCACCCAGGCCCTCTACGAGTTCGTCTGGGACGAGTACTGCGCCTGGTACCTGGAACTGGTCAAGCCGGTGCTGTGGGACGAGAACGCGCCCATCGAGCGCCAGCGCGGCACCCGCCGCACCCTGGTGCGCGTACTGGAAACCGCGCTGCGCCTGGCGCACCCGTTCATGCCCTTCATCACCGAGGAAATCTGGCAGCGCATCAAGGCCTCCGCGGGCAAGAGCGGCGACACGCTGATGCTGCAACCCTGGCCGGTGGCCGACGAGGCGAAGATCGACGCCGCCGCCGAAGGCGACATCGAGTGGGTCAAGCAGCTGATGCTGGGTATCCGCCAGATCCGCGGCGAGATGAACATCTCCATGGCCAAGCGCATCGACCTGGTGCTGAACAACGCCTCCCCCGAAGACCACCGCCGCCTGGCCGACAACGAGCCGCTGCTGATGAAGCTGGCCAAGCTGGAGTCGGTGCGCGTGCTCGATGAAGGCGAGGAACCGCCGATGTCGGCCACTGCGCTGGTGGGCGAGCTGCAGGTGCTGGTGCCCATGGCCGGGCTGATCGACAAGGCCGCCGAGCTGGCGCGCCTGGACAAGGAAATCCAGCGCCTGGAAGGCGAGGTCAAGCGCGTGGGCGGCAAGCTGGCCAACGAAGGCTTCGTCGCCAAGGCCCCGGCCGAAGTCATCGAGAAGGAACGCGCCAAGCTCGCCGAAGCCGAGCAGGCGGTGACCAACCTGATCCAGCAGCGCGAGAAGATCGCCAGCCTGTAACAGGCGTCATCCACAAGGCCCGCGAATGCGGGCCTTGTGCTTTTCGCTTGTGCTACCTTCTGGCGTATCCCCGGAGCCCGGCCACCGCCATGAACCGCACCAACGCCCTGTCCCTGCTGCAAAGCTGCAAGCCCGAGCTGGCCGAGCGCTTCGGCGTGGTCCGGCTCGCCCTGTTCGGCTCCACCGTGCGCGATGCCGCCAGGCCCGACAGCGACGTGGATATCCTGGTGGCCTTCGACGGCCCCGCCACCTCCGAGCGCTACTTCGGCGTGCAGTTCTACCTCGAGGACCTGCTGGGCAGCAGCGTCGACCTGGTCACCGAAAAGGCCCTGCGCCCCGAACTGCGGCCCTTCATCGAGGCGGAGGCGGTGAATGTCTGAGGCGTCCGGGCGCGTCTGGCACTTCTACGTCGACGACATGATCACCTGCGCGAAGAAAGTCCTGAGCTATGTCCGCGATAGCCGGAGGCTCCGGCGCGATTCGCGGATGAATCCGCTCCTACGCTGCCCCACCTGCGCCATTCCCCTGTAGGGCCCTGCGCGCGAATCGCGGGCAGGGCCCGCTCCTACAGTTGTCGTGAGGCATGGAGTTTCCTCGTAGGAGCGGACCTTGTCCGCGATAGCCCAAGCTACTGGCGCAATTCGCGGATGAGATCTCCTACGCCGCCCCACCTGCGCCATTCCCCTGTAGGAGCGCGCCCTGCGCGCGATTCGCGGGCAGGGCCCGCTCCTACAGTTGTCGTGAGGCATGGAGTTTCCTCGTAGGAGCGGACCTTGTCCGCGATGAACCAAGCCACCGGCGCGATTCGGTCCATCGCGTGCGGAGTCCTACCATACCGGCGGGCACGGCTCGCTCCTACGAAGAGCCCCTGTCCCTCAGAACACCGTGCCAACCGGGTAGACGTAGGCATTCACGTCATAGAAGGGCGTGCGCTGGTAGAACCATTCCAGCCGCGCATGCGGGTCCTTGGCGAAGGCCTTGTCCTCCTTCAGCTTTTTCTCGAACTCGGCCTTCAGCTGCGGGTCCTCGGCGAGCATCTTGCGTGCCATCGGCTCCATCACGTACTCCTCCGGCTCTTCCGCGGACACCAGGGTGGAGTTGAAGAAGCCCCAGGACCAGAAGGAATCCGGGCTCTCGGCGGTCAGCAGGTTGATCGCCAGCACGCCCAGCGGCTGGTCGGTGTCGATCACCACCGAGCCTGCCGGGAAGGTCTGCAGGCGCTGGAACGGCTTGCCGGTTCCGCTGACCAGCAGGTGCCCCTCGTAGCCGGGGATTTCGTTGGCCGCCGCGCGGTCCGGTTCGAAGCCGCCGGCCAGCTTGATGTCGTCCATGCGGTACAGGGTGACCTCGATGGCGGTCGGCTGCTCCAGGGTCTTCATGCGGATGCCGTGGGCCTTGAGCCGGGCGATCACTTCGCGCCACTGCACCGGCACCACGTACTGTTTCGGCCGCTTGACCACCAGGTCGGGCACCGAGTTGTCGCTGATCGGCACCTGCAAGGTCTTCGGCTTGTTGCTCCAGACGATGGTCTTCGCGCCGGTGATGGGCGATTGCTCGTAGCGGTAGTCGCCGACGACGAAGGGCGTGCGCTGCTCCTTGCCCGGCTTCCAGGTGAGGATCACCTCCTTCTGCGCCTCCAGGCGCTCGCGGTCCTTGGCGATGGCGGCCTTGAGCGAGTCGGCGTGGTCGCCGATCACCTGGAACATCGCCTTGAGCATCACGTAGTTGCCCAGCACCTGGGTTTCATACGGGTGCAGCGCGTGCTGCTCGATGAGGATCGAGGGCACGTTGCGGATGTCGCCGTACTGGTTGGAGAAGCGCGCAAGGTCCGTGCGGTAGGGGTAGTAGCCCTTGGCCGGGTCCTGGTTGTCGTTGAGGCTGATGCACTCGTGCACCACGTGGCCGTCGCCCTCCAGCTCCTTGTACACCGGGCCGCGCATGACCTTGTCCATCCACTGACTGGATGCCGGCGACCAGCCGTTGCCGTTGTGGCAGTAGGAGCTGTCGTAGGGGTACATGGCGCCGTCGGTGGAGTGGGTATCGGCGAAGAAGCTCAGGTCGTACTGGTTGAACACCCAGGCGACGTTGCGGATTTCCGCGCTGTCGAGCTTGGTGAAGTCGCGGTTGAGGTTCAGGTTCAGGCCGTTGACGCGCCAGCCGGTGACCTCCGGGCCGTTCTGGTTGATGCGCCCGTAGGGGCTGCGGCGCAGGTCGCCGTCGACGTTCACGGTGGGGATGAAGAGGATGTTGACCTTCTCCAGCAGCCCGGCCAGTGGCTTGGCCCCGGCGGTCATGTCGCGCAGCAGCATGAACATGGCGTCCTTGCCGTTGGCCTCGCCGGGGTGGATCTCGGCCTCGACGAAGAGCGTCGGCTTGCCCGAGCCGTTCAGCCCGGCCGGCGATTTGTCGGCCTCGGTGGACGCGGTCACCAGCAGCATCGGCTCGCCGCTGGCGCTCTTTTCCGGCAGCTCGCTCAGCTGCAGCTTGCCGCCGGACGCATCGGCCAGCTTCTTCAGGTACTCGCGGGTCTGGTGGTAGTCGCTGGTCTGCCGGAAGCCGCTGGACTCGGCCAGGGTGATCAGCGGATCGTCGGGCTTGGCCAGGTAGCGGGTGCTGCTCAGCTTCTGCTCGAACATCGGCGGCAGGATGCGCTGCCTGGCCGCCGCCGGGTAGCCGCTATCGTCGACGTAGCCGGGTGCCTGGGGCAGCGCGGCCAGGGCCGGCAGGCTGCCGCTCAGCAGCAGCGCGGCGTACAGCGGGTGGAATCCTCGATGGCGCATGGTGGGCCTCCTTTCGCGGTGAGCCATGGCACCGGGAACCTTAGACCATGATCCGCGCGGCCGAAGGGGCCGGTTGTCGCAGGAGTCATTCCGGGGTGGAATGACTACCCGAAGAAAGCTCGCTTGGCGCGGCGCAGGCTTTGGGCCGAAGATCGACGCGCCAGCGCGGCCCGGAAAGCCGCCGTCCCGACTTCCACAGGAGCCCGCACCATGTCCGACCTACCCGCCCGCAATGGCGGCCAGATCCTCGTCGAAGCCCTGCTGCGCAACGCGGTGGACACCGTCTACTGCATCCCCGGCGAAAGCTACCTGCCGGTGCTCGATGCCCTGCACGACGCGCGTTCGATCCGCACCATCGTCACCCGCCACGAAGGCGCCGCCTCGAACATGGCCGACGCCTACGGCAAGCTCACCGGGCGCCCGGGCATCTGCTTCGTCACCCGCGGGCCGGGCGCCACCCACGCGGCCAACGGCGTGCACACGGCGAAACAGGACTCCACGCCGATGATCCTCTTCGTC
Source organism: Pseudomonas sp. M1 (assembly GCF_022760135.1). Classification (NCBI taxonomy): domain Bacteria; kingdom Pseudomonadati; phylum Pseudomonadota; class Gammaproteobacteria; order Pseudomonadales; family Pseudomonadaceae; genus Pseudomonas; species Pseudomonas sp. M1. The sequence goes on along the minus strand of NZ_CP094343.1, from coordinate 1,258,177 downwards.
GGCCAGGTGGAAAGCGCCTTCAAGGGCCGCGAGGCGTTCCAGGAGGTGGACTACCGGCAGATGTTCGGCGGCCTGGCCAAGTGGGCCACGGAGATCGACGACATCCAGCGCATTCCCGAGGTGGTCGCCCAGGCCTTCGCCGTGGCCCAGTCCGGCCGCCCCGGCCCGGTGGTGGTCGGCCTGCCGGAGGAAGTGCTGTTCGGCGCCGCGCAGGTGGCGGATGCGCCCGCCCCGCGCATTGCGCAGGTCGCCCCGCCGCTGGCCGCGCTGGAGGAGCTGCGCAGCCTGCTCGCCCGCGCCCGCAAGCCGCTGCTGGTGATCGGCGGCACCGGCTGGGACGAGGCCGGGCGCCGCACCCTGCAACGCTTCGCCCGGGCCAACGAACTGCCGGTGGTGGCCTCGTTCCGCCGCCAGGACCTGTACGACAACCGCGACGAGCAGTACGTCGGCCAGCTCGGCTTCGGCGCCTCGCCCAAGCTCGCCGCGCGGGTGCAGGAGGCCGACCTGCTGCTGGTGCTCGGCTCGCGCCTGAGCGAGACGCCCAGCGCCGGCTACACCCTGGTGCGCAGCCCGAAACCCGAGCAGACGCTGATCCACGTCCACCCCGACGCCAGCGAGCTGGGCCGCGTCTACCAGGCCGACCTGCCGATCCAGGCCAGCCTGCCGGCCATGGCCGCCGCCCTCGACGCCCTGGCGCCCCTGGAAAACCGCCCCTGGGCCGAATGGACCGCCGAGGCCCGCGCCGACTACCTGGCCTACTCCACCCCGCCGGCCAGCCCCGCCGAACTGCAGGGCGTGGACCTGGCCGCGGTGGTCGGCCACCTCGCCGAAACCCTTCCCGAAGACGCGGTGATCAGCAACGGCGCCGGCAACTACGCCGTCTGGGTACACCGCTTCTACCGCTACCGCGCCGCCCGCAGCCAGTTGGCGCCCACCAACGGCGCCATGGGCTACGGCTTCCCCGCCGCCATCGCCGCCAAGCTGCGCGAGCCGCAGCGCGAGGTGGTGTGCTTCGCCGGCGACGGCTGCTTCATGATGTACCCGCAGGAACTGGCCACCGCCGTGCAGTTCGGCGCCGCGCTGATCGTCATCGTGGTCAACAACGGCATGCTCGGCACCATCCGCATGCACCAGGAACGCGAGTATCCGGGGCGCGTCTCGGCCACCGAGCTGCACAACCCGGACTTCGTCGCCCTGGCCCGGGCCTTCGGCGCCCACGGCGAGTTGGTCGAGCGCACCGAGGACTTCGCCGCCGCCTTCCAGCGCGCCCAGGCCTGCGGCAAGCCGGCGCTGATCGAGCTGCGCACCGACCCACGGCAGATCACCCCGGTGGCGCGGCTTTCCTGAAAACCGCCGAAGGCTTCGCTAAGCTGCATCGGATCAAGGCATTGCGCCCGTCGCCCGGGCACAATGCCCGCCGATTCGCCGGCTAAGGAAGCGCATGAATCCGCAACTGCTCTGGGTCCTGTTCCTGCTCGCCACCGCGGTGGCGCTGTTCGTCGTCAACCGGCCGCGCATGGACGTGGTCGCCCTGCTGGCCATGGTCGCCCTGCCGCTGAGCGGCGTGCTCAGCGTGCAGGAAGCCCTGGCCGGCTTCGCCGACCCCAGCGTGGTGCTAATCGCCGCGCTCTTCATCATCGGCGAGGGCCTGGTGCGCACCGGCGTGGCCTACCGCATCGGCGAGTGGCTGACGCACAAGGCCGGCAGCGACGAGACGCGCCTGCTGGTGCTGCTGATGCTGGCGGTGGCCGGGCTGGGCTCGGTGATGAGCTCCACCGGCGTGGTGGCGATCTTCATTCCGGTGGTGCTCAGCGTCGCCGGGCGCCTGAACGTCTCGCCGGCGCGGCTGATGATGCCGCTGAGCTTCGCCGGGCTGATCAGCGGCATGCTCACCCTGGTGGCCACGCCGCCGAACATGGTGGTGCACAGCGAACTGGTGCGCGAGGGCGAGCCGGGCTTCGGCTTCTTCAGCTTCACCCCCATCGGCCTGGTGATCCTGGTCCTGGGCGTGGCCTACATGCTGGTGGCCCGGCGCTGGCTCGGCGACAACCACGACGGCCCCGGCAACGCCGCGCAACGCCGCTCGCTGCGCGACCTGATCCGCGACTACCAATTGGCCGGGCGCGAACGCCGGCTGCGCATCCGCCCCGACTCCACGCTGGCCGGCATGACCCTCGGCGACGTCCAGCTGCGCACCGAGCGCGGCACCAACGTGATCGCCATCGAGCGCCTGGCACGCTTCCGCCTGAAGATCCTCAGCCCCGGCGCCGACGTGGTGCTGCAGGTCGGCGACGTGCTGCTGGTGGACATCTACCAGCCGGGCATCGACCTGCTCGCCCTCTACCACGAATACGGCCTGGAACCGCTGAGCCTGCACGGCGACTACTTCACCGAGCGCGCCCACGAGGTGGGCATGGCCGAGGTGACGCTGCCGCCGGAGTCCGCGCTGCTGGGCAAGAGCATCCTGCAGCTGGGCTTTCGCAGCCAGTACGGGCTCAACGTGGTGGGCCTGCGGCGCAACCGCGAAGCCGTGGTCGACGGCCTGCTGGACGCCAAGCTGAAGGTCGGCGACACCCTGCTGGTGGTGGGCGCCTGGAAGGACATCCGCCAGCTCCAGGGCCAGGGCCGCGACTTCCTGGTGCTGAGCCTGCCGGCCGAGGTGGACGAGGCCGCGCCGGCGGCCAGCCAGGCGCCCCACGCGCTGCTGAGCCTGGGGGTGATGGTGCTGCTGATGGTCAGCGGCCTGGTGCCCAACGTGCTGGCCGCGCTGATCGCCTGCCTGCTGATGGGCGCCTTCCGCTGCATCGACATGGACAGCGCCTACCGCGCCATCCACTGGCAGAGCCTGGTGCTGATCGTCGGCATGCTGCCCTTCGCCCTGGCCCTGCAGAAGACCGGCGGCATCGACCTGGCGGTGCAGGCCCTGGTGGCGGCCCTGGGCGGCGCCGGGCCCTACCTGATCCTCGCCAGCCTGTTCCTGCTCACCGCGCTGATCGGCCTGTTCATCTCCAACACCGCCACCGCCGTGCTCATGGCGCCGGTGGCCATCGCCACCGCCAGGGCCCTGGGCGCCCAGCCGGAACCCTTCGCCATGATAGTGGCGCTGGCCGCCTCGGCGGCCTTCATGACGCCCATCTCCTCGCCGGTGAACACCCTGGTGCTGGGCCCCGGGCACTACCGCTTCGGCGACTTCGTCAGGGTCGGCGTGCCCTTCACCCTGCTGGTGATGATCGTCAGCGTGTTGCTGGTACCCTGGCTGCTGCCGCTGTATTGACCGAACAAGGAAAGCCCATGGAAGTGAGCAAGACCAAGAGCAGTTTCTACCGCCGCTTGTACGTCGCCTGGCTGGTGCACAGCGGCCAGGCCAGCAGCGTGCCGGCGCTGATGGAAGCCACCGGCATGCCCCGGCGCACCGCCCAGGACACCCTGGCGGCGCTGGCCGACCTGGACATCGACTGCGTGTTCGAACAGCACGCCGGCGAGCGCAACAACGCCGGGCACTACCGCATCCGCGACTGGGGCGCCATCGACCCGCGCTGGATCGAGGCGAACCTGGGCAAGATCAAGGCGACTCTGGAATACCCCTGAATCCGCCTTGTAGCGGACCTTGTCCGCGATAGCCGGACGTCCCGGTGCGGTTCGCGGATGAGATCAGCTACGAGAAGCAGAAGGCGCGCTTCTGTGGGAAAATCGCCCTCCGCTCCCCTGCCCTGCCCTGCCGCCCGCCATGCCCAAGCCGCCGAAACGCCCCGCCAAGCCGCAACCGCTGCGCGATCCCGCCGCGAAGAAACCCGACCTGCTGCACCCGCGCAACCGCCACCAGGGGCGCTACGACTTTCCTAGCCTGATCGCCGCCAGCCCCGAGCTGGGCGACTACGTCATCACCAACCCCTACGGCAAGCCCAGCATCGACTTCGCCGACCCGCAGGCGGTGCGGGTGTTCAACCGCGCGCTGCTCAAGGCGCAGTACGGCATCGGCCACTGGGAAATCCCCGCCGACTTCCTCTGCCCGCCGATCCCCGGCCGCGCCGACTATGTGCACTACCTGGCCGACCTGCTGGCCGAGGACAACGAAGGCTGCGTGCCGCGCGGGCCCGGCGTGCGGGTGCTGGACATCGGCGTCGGGGCCAACTGCATCTACCCGCTGATCGGCCACCGCGACTACGGCTGGCGCTTCCTCGGCGCCGACATCGAACCCGCCGCCCTGGCCTCGGCGCGCAACATAGTGCTGGGCAACCCGGGCCTGGCCGAGGCCATCGAGCTGCGCCAGCAGAGCGAGCCGCAGCACATCTTCCACGGCCTGCTGCACGCCGACGAACGCTTCCACGCCAGCCTGTGCAACCCGCCGTTCCACGCCTCCCCCGAGGAGGCCCGCGCCGGCAGCCGGCGCAAGTGGAAGAACCTCGGCAAGCTCGACCCCTCGCGCAAGCTGCCGCTGCTGAACTTCGGCGGGCAGAGCAACGAGCTGTGGTGCGAGGGCGGCGAGATCGCCTTCCTCAAGCGCATGGCCAGCGAAAGCCGCGAAGTGGCGCAGCAGGTGCAGTGGTTCAGCTCGCTGGTGTCCAAGGCCGGCAACCTCGACGACTTCCGCCGCGCCCTGAAGAAGGCCGGCGCGCTGCAGGTGCGCACCCTGGACATGGCCCAGGGGCAGAAGCAGAGCCGCTTCGTCGCCTGGACCTTCCTCGACGCCGAGGCGCGCGCCGCCTGGTACCGCTGACTAGCGGATGAACTCGCGGCTGACGGCGCGGAAGGTCTCGCTGCCGGCGCGCTCCAGCCATTCGAAGGCGACCATCTCGCGGTTGACGATCACCGCGCCGGCCTGGCGCATGCGCTCCAGGGCCAGGGCCTTGTCCTCCGGGCGCCGCGAGCCGACCGCCTCGGCCACCACGTAGACCTCGCGGCCCTCGGCCAGCAGGCCGAGCACGCTCTGCAGCACGCAGACGTGGGCCTCGGTGCCGCACACCACGAACTGCCGGCGCTCGCCGCCGGGCAGTTGCAGCAGGCCCGGGTCGGCCACCGCGGAGAAGGCGATCTTCTCCAGGATGGCCGCGGCCGGCAGGTGCTCGCGCAGCTGCGCCAGGGTCGGACCCAGGCCCTTGCTGTACTGCTCGGTGGCCAGCACCGGCACGCCCAGGCGCTGCGCCACGGCCAGCAGCCAGGCGCTGTGCTGCAGCAGCGCCTCGGCGTCGTGGATGGCGGGGAACAGGCGTTCCTGGATGTCGATGAGGAGGAGGGTCGAGGTGGGGGCGTGGAGCAGCATGGGGGAGTCTCCTGGGGTGGTTCTTCTTTTTCGGCTTGCTGTGTGGGGGTGTCAACCGGAAAGCAGGTCGACACAAATGCAGGGAAGAGAATGAGCGAAGGTGAAGCGCTGGAGCAACGTCAAGTCCGCTCCCTCTCCCCAGCCCTCGGCTGCGCGCCCCGCCCTGAAGGGAGAGGGGGCTTGTCCGTGCCGAGAAAAGGCTTGGTTTCAGCCGGCAGTCTCTGTGTGGCCGGCTGACTCCAAAGCATCAGCATCTGCCCAACGGTCCCCTCTCCCTTCAGGGAGAGGGTTAGGGAGAGGGAGCCACACCCGCAAGCCACGCAGAAACCTCCCCCCGCGCCAAAGAAAAAGGCCCCTGCAAAAGGGGCCCTCCTCTCTTCAGCCATGCACCCTCAATGCCCCGTCACATCCCCGCGGCGGCTGGTCTCGAAGAGGAACCAGGTGCGCTGCTCGGTCTCGTCGATCCAGTTCTCGATGAGGCTGGCGGTGGCGATATCGTGGTACTCGTCGCACAGGTCGTGGACTTCGCGCATGTAGGCGGTCAGCGACTTGTTGTCTTCCTGCAGCTCGGCCAGCATGTCCAGCGGCTGGACGAACTCGGCGTCGTTGTCGGCGATGCGCTTCAGGCGGCCGATGTGGCCGATGGAGCGGATGGTGTTGCCGCCGATCTTGCGCACGCGCTCCGCGATCGGGTCGGTCATGGCGAAGATTTCGGTGGCCTGGTCGTCCAGCAGCAGGTGGTAGTCGCGGAAGTGCGGGCCGCTCACGTGCCAGTGGAAGTTCTTGGTCTTCAGGTACAGGGCGAAGACGTCGGCCAGCAGGCGGCTCAGGGCCGCGCTGAGGTCGCGGGTGGCGTCCCTGGACAGGTCCGACGGGGTGGCCAGGGCCGGGGCGCGGCGCGGTGCCGGCTTGGCCGCGGCGGCGGGCTTGGCGGCAGCCGCCGGTTTGGCGGCGGGTTTCTTCGCTGCCGGCTTCTTCGCCGCGGCAGGTTTCGCAGCAGCGGGTTTGGCAGCGGCCGGCTTGGCCGCAGCCGGCTTGCTGGCGACGGTCTTGGGTGCAGCGGGTTTCTTCGCAGTGGCTGCGGTTTTCTTCATCTCGATCACCTCAAGGGGTCTTGTGGATGCCGCCCCTGTGCGTGCCGAAACTGGCGGTCCGGGACGAGCCTGACGCACTCCCTGCGTTATTCCTCTTACGGCCAAGAGTGCGCTCTTGAGCCTACCTCGCCGCGCTTCGATTGCAAGTCGTCGCGCCGCCCAACGTGCGGCGCAATGACGCCGGGCAAGGCTCAGGATTGCACGGCGAAGCACGCGTCGAGGCGGCTGTACCCCATACCGACACCTTTGTGCACCTTGAGTTGCACGGGAATGCGTTCCTTGAGCGCCTCGACGTGGCTGATCACGCCGATGCTCTTGCCGCTGGCGTTGAGGCTGTCGAGGGCGTCCAGCGCCACTTCCAGGGTCTCGCCGTCGAGGGTGCCGAAGCCTTCGTCGAGGAACAGCGAATCGATGCTGGTCTTGTGGCTGACCAGGTCGGACAGCGCCAGGGCCAGCGCCAGGCTGACCAGGAAGCTCTCGCCGCCGGAAAGGGTGCGGCAGTCGCGGGCGACGTCGCCCTGCCAGGTGTCCACCACCTCCAGTTCCAGCTCGCCGTCGCCGCGCCGCGCCAGTTGGTAGCGGCCGTGCAGGCGCTGCAGTTGCCGGTTGGCCAGGTGCACCAGGTGGTCGAGGGTCAGGCCCTGGGCAAAGCGCCGGTACTTGGCGCCATCGGCGGAACCGATCAGGCCGTTCAGGCGCTGCCAGAGGTCGTGGTGCGCCTCCTGTGCGGCGATCTCGGCGAACAGCGCCTGCTGGCTGGCGCGGCGGGCGTCGTCGCCTTGCAGTTGCGCGCGTACTTCGCCCTGGCGCTGGCCCAGTTCGCGCAGCTGGGTGGCGAGGGCCTGCAACTGCTCGTCGAGGGCCGGTAGCTCCAGTTCGCCCAGCGGTTGCGCGCGCAGTTGGCGCTCGGCTTCCTCGGCGGCGACGCGCAACGCCACGGCTTCGGTCAGCGCGGTGTCCAGGCGCGTCTTGAGTTCGCCCAGGCGCTGGCGCTCGCCATCTTCCAGCAACGCGGCGAGGAAGGCCGCCAGGTCGGCGAACGGGCTTTCAGCTAACGCCTGCTGCCAGGCTCGCTCGCATTCGGCCAGAGTCGTGCGCGCCTGCTCCAGGTGCGCGGCAAGGCTCTGCTCGCGGCCGAGCAGCGCATCGGCCTGGCGCTGCGCCGCCTGTAGGGCCGCCTCCGCCGCTTGCAGGGCCTGTTGCGGCTGCGCCTCGGGCGCCGGCTCCGGCAATGCCGGCTCGCCACTGGCGCTCCAGCGTTCGCGCCACTGCCCGGCCTGGGCTTCGGCTTCCTGCAGCAGGCGCCGGGCTTCGCGCTCGGCCTCCTGCAGTTGCTGGTCCCGTTGCTGAGCCTGCTGCCAGGCGCGCCATTCGCCTTCGCGCTCGGCCAACCAGGCAGCGCCTTGCTCGGGCAAGGCGGCGGCGAAACCGTCGAGGCTGGCCAGCAGCTCGGCGGCCTGGCGTTCGGCCTGGGTTTGCAGTTGCTCCAGGCGTTGCCGCTGTTCCGCCTGGCGCTGCTGTGCGTTGTCCAGATCCCGATGCAGCAAAGCCTCCTGCTGCAACGCGGCCGCATGGCTGCGCTCGGCGCTCTCGCGGGCGCTCGCGGCCTGCTGCAATTCGCCCTTGAGCGCATCGAGCGCCGCCAGGCGTTCCTGCAGGTCGGCCAGGGCCTGCTCCTGGGCCTGGCGGATCGCGGCCAGGCCGGCGGCATCCTCGATGGCGAGGTTCTGCTCGGCCGACTGACGCTGCCATTCCGTATCGAGCTGGTGCAGTTGTTCGCGCAGTTGCTCCAGTTGCTGCCGAGCCTGGGCCGCCTGAGCCGTCACGTCGGAGAGTTCGTCGCGCAGCGCCACGCCATCGCTTTCCAGAGCGGCCAGGGCCGCGCGGCATTCGTCGAGGGCGCGGCGCGTCTGCGATACGTCCAGCGCCTGGTAGCTGGCGATGGCCGGGTGCTCGTGGGAACCGCACAAGGGGCAGGCTTCGCCGGGCTGCAGTTGTGCGCGGTAGGCCTCCAGGGCCTGGATGCGCTGCTCCTGCTCCAGCAGTTTCTCCTTGTCGGCGACCTGCTGCTTCAGCGTCTTGTAGCGCTCGCGCAGTTCGGCGATCGCGGCTTCCTTCTGCGCCTGACGTTGCTGCAGCGAGTCGAGCTGAGGTTGCAGGCGGGCAGCCTGCACGTTGGCCTGCTCGCGGCTCTGCGCCAGCTGCTGCAGGCGGTCCATTGCCCTGCCCTGCTGCTGCAGTTGCTGCCAGCGCTCACGCAGGGCGCTTTCGCCGGCGCCTTGCAGCAGGGCCTGCAAGCGCGCCTGCTGCTGCGCCTCGGCCTGGTGCGCCGCGTCCAGCGCCTGCCCGGCGCCGGCCAGGGCCTGGCCCTGGGCGGTGAGTTGGCCGTGCAAGGATTGGATGGCGGCGGCTTCCTGCTCCAGGCGCGCACGGGCGCCCTGCAATTCACTGCCGAGCTGTTCGCGCTGGGCGAATTGCGCACGCCAGCCACCCAGCAGTTCGCCCAGGCGGGCGCGTTGCGGGTGCGCGGCGAGCTGCGCCTGTACTTCGCGGCGCTGCGTTGCGAGTTCATCGATGGCGCGCTGGCGCTGCCCCGCCCACTGCGCGCTGTACTGGCTGGCCTGCCACAGGCTGCGCACGGCCTGCTCCGCGCAGTCCCGTTGCTGGCGTTGCAGGTCCGCCAGGCCGGTTTCGTCCCGCTCCAGCGCCTGGCTCGCCTGTTGCCAGGCTGCATGCAGGGGCTGCAGGCGCGCCGCCGGCTCGCTGGCGGCCAGGCGCTGCAGGTCGGGGGCCGCCTGGAGCAGGGCGTCGCGGGCCTGCTGCTCGCGCGCGGCGGCCTGCTGGTGCTGTTGTTCGGCGCGGGAAAGGTCCTCGCGCCAGCGGCGCTGGGCCTGCAATTCGGCCTGGCGCTGGAGCAACGGCGCTTCCTCGGCCAGCAGGCGTTCGGCTTCGGCCTGCAGCTCGCCGCGCTGTTCCTCGCTGAGCAGCTCCATGCCTTCGGCACGGCTCTTCAGCAGTTCCAGATCGTTCTGCGCCGCCTTGCTGCGCTCGTACACGCGCTGGGAAATCAGCCCGTAGATCTCGGTGCCGGTGAGTTCTTCCAGCAATGCCGCGCGGTCGTTGGCGCTGGCTTCGAGGAAGGCGGCGAAACCGCCCTGGGCCAGCAGCATGGACTTGGTGAAGCGGCCGAAGTCGAGGCCGGTGAGCTGCTCGGTCTGGCGCAGCTTGTCGTTGATCTTGTCGGTGAGGATTTCCCCCTCGCCGCCGGCCGCCTCGATGCGCGCCAGCTCCACCTTGGGCGCCTGCAGCGCGCCGTCGACCTTGTCGCGGGCCCGGCGCTGGCTCCAGAAGGCGCGGTAGCGGCGGCCCCTGACCTCGAACTCGACCTCGGCGAGGCAGTCGGCGGTGTGCCGCGTCATCAGCTCGTTGCCGCTCTGCGACAGCGTGTTCATGCGCGGCGTGCGGTGGTACAGGGCCAGGCAGATGGCGTCCAGCAGGGTGGTCTTGCCGGCGCCGGTGGGCCCGGTGATGGCGAACAGGCCGTTGCCGGCGAAAGGCTCGGCGGCGAAGTCGATCTTCCACTCGCCCTTGAGCGAGTTGAGGTTCTTCAGGCGCAGGCTGAGGATGCGCATCAGGCTTGCTCCTCGCGCAGTTCGGCGACCACCTGGCGGTACAGCCCGGCCAGTTCCTGGCGCAGCGGCGGCGCCAGGTCCTCGGCGTCCAGGCGTTGTTCGAAGACGTCCTCGGCGGAGAGTTCGTCGAGGGTCTCGCGCGCCTCGCCGAACAGCCCCACCTGCTGGCTACCACGTTCGCGGCGGGTGCGCAGCACTTCCACCGGCAGCGCCTCGCAGAGCTTCTCCAGGCGCGCCTGCAGGTCGTTCAGGTAGTCGTCGCTGCGCACCAGCACTTCCACCCACACCGGGCGTTCCGGCGTGCCCAGGTTGGCGGCTTCGGCCAGCGCCGCGGGCAGGCTGTCGAGGTCGCCGGCCAGCGACTGCAAGGGCTGGAAGCAGGGCACGGCCAGCGGCGTCACCGCGCGCAGGCCGCTTTCGTCGAGGTCCACCAGCAGCACTTCCTTGGCCTGTCGCGCCTCGTCGAAGCTCAGGGCGATGGGCGAGCCGCAGTAGCGGATGTGCTCCAGGCCACCGACCTTCTGCGGCCGGTGGATGTGCCCCAGGGCGATGTAGTCCGCCGCCGGGAAGGCGCTGGTGGGGAAGGCTTCCAGGCTGCCGACGTAGATTTCCCGCACCGACTCGCTGGCGCTGGCGCCGACCGTGGTCAGGTGCCCGGTGGCGACTATCGGCAGGCGCCCGCCCAATTCCGCGCGCCGGGCCTCGGCCAGGGCGAACAGAGATTGGTAGTGTGCCTGGATGCCCTGCTGCAGGGCCAGCTGCTTGTCCTGGGCGCTCTGCCCGGCCTGGCTGGCCAGCAGGTCGCGCGGGCGCAGGAAGGGAATGGCGCAGAGCACCGCGCCCGGCGTGCCGTCGCGTTGCGGCAGCACCAGCAGTTGCCGGTCGAGGTCGGCCCCGGCGGCGGCGATCACCCGCGTGCCGAGCACCGCCAGCAACTCGCGGGACTCCTCCAGCATCGCCACCGAGTCGTGGTTGCCGCCCAGCACCACCAGGCTGGCGCCGGTCTCGCGCAGTTCGACGATGAAGCGGTTGTACTGCTCGCGGGCGTAGCTGGGCGGCGCGCCGGTGTCGAACACGTCGCCGGCGATGATCACCGCATCCACGTCGTGCTCGCGCACGCGCTCCACCAGCCAGCGGCAGAAGGCGCGGTGTTCGGCCTCGCGGCTCTTGCCCATGAAGTGCTGGCCGAGGTGCCAGTCGGAAGTGTGGAGGATGCGCATGCGCCTGCTGTCCCGCTGTCTGATCCAGCCGGCGATGATACCCGCTTCCGGGGTGCGCCCGCGCCAGGCTGGCTATCCTGAAGGAACGCCGGCCGGGAATCAGACCATGCAACGCCTGCTCAACATGCTCCGCGACCTCGCCATCCTGGTGCGCGCCAACCTGTGGATAGTGCCGGTGCTGGCCGCCCTGGTGGCCGCGGTCTTCTACTTCGTCGCGCCGCCGCCGCCGATGAGCGCGACCCTCGCCACCGGCGCCCCCGACGGCGGCTACGCGGCCTTCGGCGAAAAGCTGCAGGCCGAGCTGGCCGAACAGGGCTTCGAGCTGAAGCTGGTGCCCAGCGCCGGCTCGCGGCAGAACATGGACCTGCTGCTGGACGAGCACAGCGGCGTGGACATCGCCCTGGTGCAGAGCGGCCAGGAGCGCCAGCTCGCCGCCGGGCAACGGCAGCGCCTGCAGACCCTCGGCGCCATGTTCCAGGAGCCGCTGTGGCTGTTCCAGCGCCGCGACGTGCACATCGACCGCATCGCCGACCTGCTGCCCCTGCGCGTGGCCCTGGGCAGCCGCGGCAGCGGCACCGAGGCGATCACCGCGGCCATCCTGCAGGCCAACGGCATCAAGGATGAGCAGCACCCCGCCGGCTGGCAGGCCAGCGGCGGCGATAGCGCCGCCGACGCGCTGCTGGCCGGCAGCCTGGACGCCGCCTTCTTCGTCGGCCCGGCGGACAACCCGCTGATCCAGCGCCTGGCCGCCAGCGAGCAACTGCTGCTGGCCGGCTTCCGCCGCGCCGACGCTTACGAGGCGCGCCTGCGCTTCCTCAAGCGCCTGGAGGTGGGCGAAGGCCTGCTGAACCTGGAACACAACGTGCCGCACCGCAACCTGACCACCCTGTCGCCGGTGGCCACCCTGGTGATCAACGAGCGTTTCCACCCGGCGCTGACGCCGCTGATCCTCCAGGCCGCGCGCCAGGTGATGCGCCAGGGCAGCCTGCTCGACGCCCCCGGCGCCTTCCCCGCCGCCGAGCCGCGCACCCTGCGCCTGAACGAGGACGCCGAGCGCTACTACAAGAGCGGCCTGCCGCTGCTGCAGCGCTTCCTGCCGTTCCGCATCGCCTCCCTGGCCGACCGCTACATCATCCTGCTGATCCCCTTCATCGCCATCCTCATCCCGCTGTTCAAGTCCATCGGCCCGCTGTACCGCTGGCGCATCCGCGCGCGCATCTACCGCTGGTACCGCTACCTGCGGGAAATCGACCGGCGCCTGGACGAAAACACCGGCAGCGCGGAGCTCAGCCGCGAGATCGAGCGCCTGGAGAGCCTGGAAGCCGAGCTGTCGCGGGTGGAGGTGCCGCTGTCGTACTACAACGAGCTGTACGAGCTGCACCTGCACCTGAACTACGTGATCCGTCGCCTGCGCCAGCTGCGCCGCAACCGCCGCGAGCGCGACGGCGAGGCGCCGCTGGACAAGGCCGGGTGAGCGTGGCGCGTCGCGCTCGGGTAAACTGGCGGCTTTGCCACCATCGTCCAGAGCCGAGCCCGAGATGCCGATTCGTCACGCCATCGTCCACCTGATCGACAAGAAGCCCGACGGCAACCCCGCCACGCTGCACGCGCGCGACGCCGAACTGGGCGACTCCCAGGCCATCGAGAACCTCATGGCCGACCTCAACGAAAGCTACAACGCCAAGCCGAACAAGGCCTGGGGCCTGTTCCAGGAGGAGTCCGGCGCCTACCCGTTCAGCGGCTGGCTGGCCGAGTACCTGGACGGCGGCAAGGACTTCGTCGCCTTCAGCCGCCAGGCCGTGGAGCACCTGAAGAGCCTGATGGAGGAGTCCAACCTCTCCACCGGCGGCCACGTGCTGTTCTGCCACTACCAGCAGGGCATGACCGACTACCTGAGCATCGCCCTGCTGCACCACAGCGAGGGCGTGGCGGTGACCGAGGCGCTGGAAGTGGCGCCCTCGCGCCACCTGGACCTGGGCCAGTTGCACATGGCGGCGCGGATCAACTGCTCGGAATGGCGCAACAACAAGGCCTCCAAGCAGTACATCTCGTTCATCAAGGGCAAGGGCGGCAAGAAGGTCTCGGACTACTTCCGCGACTTCATCGGCTGCCAGGAAGGCGTCGACGCGCCCAGCGAGACGCGCACCCTGCTCAAGGCCTTCAGCGACTACGTGGAAAGCGAGGACCTGCCCGAAGAGCAGGCCCGCGAGAAGACCGACACCCTGGTCGACTACGCCACCAGCCAGGCGCGCCTGGGCGAGCCGATGGCCCTGGACGCGCTCTCCGAGCTGATGGACGACCAGGCGCCGCGCGCCTTCTACGACTACATCCGCAACAAGGACTACGGCCTGGCCCCGGAAATCCCCGCGGACAAGCGCACCCTCAACCAGTTCCGCCGCTTCACCGGTCGCGCCGAGGGCCTGTCGATCAGCTTCGAGGCGCACCTGCTGGGCAGCAAGGTGGAGTACGACGAGGAGCGCGACATGCTGATCATCCGCGGGCTGCCGACGCAGTTGCACGACCAGCTCAAGCGCCGCAAATAACCGCGAATCGCGGACGGAGTCCGCTCCTACGTGTCCAGGAAGCACGGTCGTAGGAGCAACTTTCTTGCGCCGAGGTGCTTTTCGTAGGATGGGTTGAGCTTGCGATACCCATGCTGCCGGAGTGATGGGTATCGCTCCGCTCAACGCCATCCTACGAAAAGCCGTGCTTCCTGGAACCCGTAGGACCTTGTTCGCGATAGCCGGACATTCCGGCGCGATTCGCGGATGAGATCCGCTCCTACGCGCCCACCCACGCCATTCCCCGTAGGGCGCATAACGCCTACGGCGTTATCCGCCGTTGTCCCGGCTGTAGCGGGCCCTGCCCGCGATTCGCGCGCAGGGCGCGCTCCTACAAGGGAATGGCGTGAAGGGAATGGCGTGGCTGGCGCTTTTCGGGCCAAAGGCCAAGGGCCGTGGCTCCTGCGTTTCAGCGCGCCTCGATGCCGAACCCCAGCCGCGGGAAGTGCACATGCACCACCCCGGCGCGCGGGTCTTCGCGGCGCAGGATCAGCTCCTCGCTGCCCACGTGCAGCAGCTCCCCCTCCACCGGATCGACGCCGTAGTCGGTCGCCGCGATGGCCACCCGCTGGCCGGCCCGCAGGCCGTTGGCGTCGCTGAACGGCTCGTCCGGCAGCGCCGCCGGCTGGCTGTCGCGAGCCACGGCGATGGCTTCCTCGCTGCTCATCTCGCTGTGCGCGCCATGGCCGAAGCCGAGTACCCGGCCCAGCCAGGCCACCACCGACGGGTAGGCGTCCACCAGCGGCGAGGTCACCGGGGTGGCCTTGACGAACCAGAGCACGTGGGCGACGGCGAAATCCGCCACGGACGGCTCGCCGAACAGGAAGTCGCCCTCCTCCCGCGCCAGTTGCTGCTCCAGCCGCGCCATGAACACCGGCCACTGCTGCCGCGCCTGCTCGGCCGGCAGGCGCGCGGCGCTGCCGCCGCTGAACAACTGGCTGCGGTCGGCGACGAAGGCCTTGAGGAACTCCGGCGGCAGCTTGCCGAAGCGCACGGCGATGGACTCGGGCTGGAACACCAGGCTCACGCCATGCTGGAACAGCACCGAATCGGCCCAGGCGGTGAAGGCGGCAACGGTGAACTCCTGGCCCTCGGGGAACAGCGCCGGGGTGGCCTTCTCCTGCTCCAGGCGGCGGGCGATCAGCGCGGTGTCGCAGTAGACGTCGGCGCCCACCTGCAGCACCGGCGTCTTGCGGTAGCCGCCGGTGATCGCCAGCAGGTCGGGCTTGGGCATGATCGGCGGGATCAGCACCGAGCGCCACGACAGCTGCTTGAAGCCCAGCAGCAGGCGGGCCTTCTCGGCGAAGGGGGAAGTCGGGTAGTGGTGCAGGATCAGCTCGGACATGCGGGGCTCCGTTGGCCGGCGTTGAGGGCCTTCCAGCTTACCCCGCCGCGGCGCGCGGTCCTACCCGGTCGAAGCTATGGATGGCCATCCGCCGCGCTGATGGCCAGGGCCGCGCCGGCCAGCGCCAGGCGTTCCTTGGCCGGCTTGCCCAGGGCCTTGATCGCCCGCTCGCGGCGCAGCGCCTCGCCCTTGCCGGCGCAGGCCTCGACGTACACCAGCGCCTGCGCCGGGCTGGAATGGAAGAAGCGCGCGCCACGCCCGCTGCAATGCGCCTCGAAGCGCCGCTGCGGGTCGTCGCTGATGCCGCAGTAGAGCGCGCCGTTGGCGGCACGCACCAGGTAGACGAACCAGGGCTTGGGCTCGGCCTGGGTCATGTCCAGACCCGCTGCTGCATGCGCTCGCAGTAGCCGACCAGGCGCTCGTATTCGCGCGCCATGTGGTTCAGGGGGGTTTCCAGGGTGCACAGCACCAGGTTGGCGAGTATCCCGTAGGCCGCGGCATCGGCGCTGCAGGGCTGGGCGCCGCCGAAGTACGGCAGGTCGCCGAGCATGCCGTCGAGGGCGTCGAGGTCCTGGCGGGCGAAGCTCAGCAGTTCCTCGCGGCTGTGGGCGGTCAACCCGCGGCCACGCATCTCGCCGCGGATCTTGCGGCGCACCAGCGCGCCGACCACCGGCCGCAGCGGCGCCGGGATGCCGCGCAGCAGCACCGGGGCGACCTGGCGCCAGCCGTCCTCCTCCAGCCAGCGGAAGTACACCAGCAGCGGCGCCAGGTGCTCGTCGCACAGCCGCGTGATCGACACCGCCCAGCCACGCCCGCGGGCGTCGAGGCCGGCGTCCAGGTCCAAGGCGAAGCGCTGCTGGAGGTCGTGGATGATGATCTCGGTGTCGGCGACGGTCTGCCCCTCGACCTTGACGAAGGGCAGCTTGCCCTTGGGCCCCTTGCGCGGGTCCGTCACGTGCTGCACCTGGTATTCCAGCCCGGACAGGCGCAGGAAAGTCTCCAGCTTCAGGCAGAAGGGGCTGACGTTGGGCACATTGAAGGCCGGGGGGAACTGGAACAGGGTGATCATGGCGAGGCTTCCTGCGCGGGCTCGCCTGGTATTTAAGCGCATGCCAGGCGCCGCGGCGAGCCCTGTCGGAGTGCTATCAGACATGACCGTGTTCGCCGGGTGGCTCGGGTGCCGCCTCCGTAACGGTTCTGAAACCCATCATTCCCGCGAACGTAGGGCGTATGAGCGTTCGCGGTTATCCGCCCTTGGTCGTGCCGCCGGGGCGTCCGGCGTGGCCGGGGAATCCAATCGCGGACAGAGTCCGCTCCTACGCCGCCCAACCCACGCCATTCCAATGTAGGAGCGCGCCCTGCGCGCGAAATCGCGGGCAGGGCCCGCTCCTACACCTTCCAGCAAATATGACACCCCGTAGGATGGGTTGAGCTTGCGAAACCCATGCGGTGACGCTGATGGGTATCGCTTCGCTCAACCCATCCTACGAAGAGCCATGCTCGCTCATGCCATAGGAGCGGACTCCGCCCTGCGATGAAACCGGAACGCCCCGCCCTATCTCAGTTGAACCACTCCATGGCCGTGCGCCAGACACACACGCCGACGAAATACGCCGAAGCCACGAACCACAACCACAGCAACCAGGTCTGGTCCACCGGCTGCTGCAGGATCAGCAACGCGCTACTGAACATCCAGACGAAGGTCACCGCAATGTTCAGCGGCATGAACTGGCGCACCCGGAAGGGGTGCAGGAACTTCATCCGCGTCAGCGTCAGGCCCGCCAGCACCAGCACCGTGACCAGGCTCACCCACGGGCCGGGCCCGAGGACGAAGAAATACACCGCCACCACGTTCCAGGCCGCCGGGAAGCCGACGAAGTAGTTGTCCTTGCTCTTCATGTTCACGTTGCAGAAGCAGAACAGCGAAGACACCAGGATGACGCCGACGATTGCCAGCTCGCTGTGCACCGGCAGCGGCACGTAGCGGTAGATGAAGATCGCCGGGATGAACACGTAGGTGAGGTAGTCGATCACCAGGTCCAGGGTGGAGCCGTCGAAGTGCGGCAATACCGCCTTGACGTCGAACTTGCGCGCCAGGGTGCCGTCCAGGCCGTCCACCAGCAGGGCCGCGCCCAGCCACAGCAGGCAGGCCTGCGGGCGGTTGTCGACCAGCGCGAGCAGCGCCAGCAGGGCCAGGATGACGCCGCTGGCCGTCACCGCGTGGGCGCTCCAGGCCTTGGCTTTGCTCAGGTTCAATGGAGTGAGGGTCAGGTTCACGGGCGCTTCTCTTCAGTCAGGCGGCAGTGCGGGCTATTTCAACGTATAGCCCATCCAGGGCTTTCCACAGGTGCCTCCTGGGTATCGGAACACCGATCCTGCGACCGAGTTCAGCCCGGTCGGCCCGGATGGGGCATGGGGAAGGCTCAGGATACGCCGAAGCGCCCCCGCAGCGCCAAGGGCGCTGACGAGCGTAGGATGGCTTTGCGACGGCTTTCGGACGCCAGGGATGCGGCGCGGCCCGCGGGGGCCGCGCCGCGCAGGCTCAGTGGATGATCTGGCTGAGGAACAGCTTGGTGCGGTCGGATTGCGGGTTGTCGAAGAACTGGTCCGGCGGCGCCTGTTCGACGATCTCGCCCTTGTCCATGAAGATCACCCGGTTCGCCACGGTGCGGGCGAAGCCCATCTCGTGGGTCACGCAGAGCATGGTCATGCCGCTCTGGGCCAGGCCGATCATGGTGTCCAGTACCTCCTTGACCATTTCCGGGTCGAGCGCCGAGGTGGGTTCGTCGAACAGCATGATCTTCGGCTTCATGCACAGCGCCCGGGCGATGGCCACGCGCTGCTGCTGGCCGCCGGAGAGCTGCCCGGGGAACTTGCTCGCCTGCTCGGGGATGCGCACCCGCTCCAGGTAGTGCATGGCCACTTCCTCGGCCTCGCGCTTGGGCATCTTGCGCACCCACATCGGCGCCAGGATGCAGTTCTGCAGCACGGTCAGGTGCGGGAACAGGTTGAAGTGCTGGAACACCATGCCGACCTCGCTGCGGATCGCCTCGATCTGCTTGAGGTCGTTGGTCAGCTCGGTGCCGTCGACGATGATGCTGCCCTGCTGGTGCTCCTCCAGGCGGTTGATGCAGCGGATGGTGGTGGACTTGCCCGAACCGGACGGGCCGCAGAGGACGATGCGTTCGCCCTGGCGCACGGTGAGGTTGATGTCCTTGAGCACGTGGAACTGGCCGTACCACTTGTTCACGCCCTTCATCTCGATCATCACGTGATCGCCGATGGCCGGGACGGTCTTGTTGCTGGCTTCAGACATGATGACGAACTCCTAACGCTTGTGGCCGGTGTCCAGCTTGCGCTCCAGGTGCATGGAGTAGCGGGACATGCCGAAACAGAAGACCCAGTAGACCAGCGCGGCGAACACGTAGCCCTCGGTGGACATGCCCAGCCAGGCCGGGTCCGCGGTAGCGCGCTTGATGCTATTCAGGAAGTCGAACAGACCGATGATGATCACCAGGCTGGTGTCCTTGAACAGCGCGATGAAGGTGTTGACGATGCCGGGGATCACCAGCTTCAGGGCCTGGGGCAGGATCACCAGGCCCATCATCCGCCAGTAGCCCAGGCCCATGGCCGCGGCCGCCTCGTACTGGCCCTTGGGGATGGCCTGCATGCCGCCGCGGACCACCTCGGCGATGTAGGCGGCCTCGAACAGCACCACCATCACCATGGCACGCAGCAGCTTGTCGAGGTTCATGCCCTCGGGCAGGAACAGCGGCAGCATCACCGAGGACATGAACAGCACGGTGATCAGCGGCACGCCGCGCCAGAACTCGATGGTGGTGACGCACAGGACCTTGATCGCCGGCATCTTCGAGCGCCGCCCCAGGGCCAGCAGGATGCCCAGCGGCAGCGCCCCGGCGATGCCCACGGCGGCGATCACCACGGTCAGCATCAGGCCGCCCCATTGGCTGGTGGGCACGTTGTCCAGGCCGAGGAAGCCGCCGTGCAGCAGCCAGTAGGACACCAGCGGCAGCGCCAGCAGGTAGGCCAGGCCGTACTTGAGCTTGTACCGGAACTGGCGCAGGAACAGCGGCGCGGCGCCGACCACCACCAGCAGCACGTTGAGGTCCACCCGCCAGCGCAGCGCCTCGGGGTAGAAGCCGTACATGTACTGGCCGATGCGGGTGCTGATGAACACCCAGCAGGCGCCCTCGCGGCTGCAGTCGGCGCGGCTCTCGCCAACCCAGTCGGCCTTGAACACGGCCCATTCCAGCAGCGGCGGGACGATCAGCCAGATGACGTAGAGCCCGACCAGGGTCAGCAGGGTGTTGATCCAGCTGGAGAACAGGTTGGCGCGCAGCCAGCCGATGACCCCGACGCTGAGCGCCGGCGGCGGCAGATCGGGCTTGAAGGTATGGTTTGCCATGGCGTCCCCCTAGCGTTCGATCAGCGCGATGCGCTTGTTGTACCAGTTCATCAGCAGCGAGATGCTCAGGCTGATGGCCAGGTACACGCTCATGGTGATGGCCATGGTCTCGATGGCCTGGCCGGTCTGGTTGAGCACGGTGCCGGCGAACAGCGAGACCATGTCCGGGTAGCCGATGCCGGCGGCCAGCGAGGAGTTCTTCGCCAGGTTCAGGTACTGGCTGGTCAGCGGCGGCACTATCACCCGCAGCGCCTGCGGGATGATGATCAGCCGCAGCGTCTGCCCCGGGCGCAGGCCCAGGGAGCCGGCGGCCTCGGTCTGGCCGTGGCTGACCGCCTGGATGCCGGCGCGCACCGTCTCGCCGATGAAGGCGGCGGTGTAGATCGACAGCGCCAGGACGATGGACACCAGCTCCGGGATCACCACCCAGCCGCCGCGGAAGTTGAAGCCCTGCAGCACCGGCACGTCCCAGTGCACCGGCACGCCGGCCACCAGGATGGTCAGCGCCGGCAGCACGATCAGCGTGGCCAGGCCCGTGAGGAACACCGGGAAGGTCTTGCCGGTGGCGTGGCGGCGCACCTTGGCCCAGCGCCAGAGCACGGCCCAGGCGACGATGGCCAGGAGGACGGCGATGAGGAACGCCGGCAGCGCCTCGGTGGCCACCGGCGCCGGCATCTGCATGCCGCGGTTGTTGAAGAACAGCAGGCCGCCGACGCTCAGGCTCTGCCGCGGCCCGGGCAGTTGCGCGAGCACGGCGAAGTACCAGAAGAAGATCTGCAGCAGCGGCGGGATGTTGCGGAAGGTCTCGATGTACACCGTGGCGATCTTGCGCACCAGCCAGTTCGGCGACAGCCTGGCCACGCCGAGGATGAAGCCGATGATGGTCGCCAGGACGATGCCGATCACGGTCACCAGCAGGGTGTTGAGCAGGCCGACGAAGAACACCCGCCCGTAGGTGTCGGACTCGCTGTAGTCGATCAGGTGCTGGGAGATGCCGAAGCCGGCGCTGTTGCCCAGGAAGCCGAAGCCGGACTGGATGCCGCGGTGGGCAAGGTTGGTCTGGGTGTTGTCGAAGAGGAACCAGCCGAACGCCACCACGGCGACGACGGCGATGATCTGGAAGGCCCAGGCGCGCACGGCCGGGTCGCTGAGCGACAGGCCGCGCGGGCGCCGGGCTTTGACGGAATTCTGCATGTAAGCCCTCTCGCAGGCCGCCCCGGCGGGCACGGGGCTACGCCCGTGACCGCGCGGGGGACCTCACGTCGTTCGAAACAGGGCCCGCGCCCAGGATCCGGGCGCGGGCTGTGGGAGGTCAGCGCACCGGCGGTGCGTACTGCAGACCACCCTTGTTCCACAGGGCATTGAGGCCGCGCTTGATCTTCAGCTCGCTGCCTTCGCCGACGTTGCGCTCGAAGATCTCGCCGTAGTTGCCGACCTGCTTGACGATCTGCACCGCCCAGTCCTTCGGCAGCTTCAGGTCCTTGCCGTAGTCGCCCTCGGCGCCCAGCAGGCGGTTGATGTCGGGGTTCTTCGAGGACTTGGCCATCTGCTCGACGTTCTTCGAGTCGATCCCCAGCTCCTCGGCGTTGAGCATGGCGAACAGCGTCCAGCGGACGATGTCGAACCATTCCTCGTCACCCTGGCGCACGGCCGGGCCGAGGGGCTCCTTGGAGATCACTTCCGGCAGCACCACGTAGTCGTCCGGCTTGGCCAGCTTGATGCGCTGCGCGTAGAGCTGCGACTGGTCGGAGGTGAGCACGTCGCAACGCCCGGACTCCAGCGACTTGGCGCTTTCGTCGGAGGTGTCGTAGGTGATCGGGGTGTACTTGAGGTTGTTCGAGCGGAAGTAGTCGGACAGGTTCAGCTCGGTGGTGGTGCCGGCCTGGATGCACACGGTGGCGCCGTCCAGCTCCTTGGCGCTGCTCACGCCGAGCTTCTTGTTCACCAGGAAGCCCTGGCCGTCGTAGTAGGTCACGCCGGCGAAGTTCAGGCCCATGGCGCTGTCGCGGGAACTGGTCCAGGTGGTGTTGCGCGAGAGCACGTCGATCTCGCCGGACTGCAGCGCGGTAAAGCGCTCCTTGGCGGTCAGCGGAGTGAACTTGACCTTGCTGGCGTCACCGAAGACCGCGGCGGCGATGCCATGGCAGACATCGACGTCGATGCCCTTGTAGACCCCCTTGGAATCGGCATAGGAGAAGCCCGGCAGGCCGTCGCTGATGCCGCACTGCACGAAGCCCTTCTTCTTCACCGCGTCCAGGGTGGCGCCGGCCTGGGCCATGCCGCTGAGCCCGAGGACGCTCAGAGCGGTCAGCACCGCCAGTGTGGATTTCACCATCTTCATCGATCACCTCCAGTTTGCTTTTATTCGTGTTGGAGTCCCGGCCCACTCGCCCTTGTGAGGCGCCGCACGGTCTGCTCCGGACCTTGCATCGAAGTGGAAACCTTAGGTCAGTCTAGCCGGCTCTGCGGATACGTCCGCTTCGCCGCCCAGGCTGCCCCGCTCGCGGATGACGCGAGCCGGACGTATTGCGGGGGCCGCCCTCACCTTGGCGGCCTGTTCAATGGGCTGCCCGCCCCGCCGACGGCACTGGTTTCCGGATGGGGGTCGGATAGAGTGTTACGCCGGCGGGACGGATCGCAGCCTGGTGCCTGAGTTAGCAAGGGCCGTACCAGAATGCCTCCCGCCCCCCGTTTCGGCGAAGGTCAAGTCGATAAGTTATGGCAAAGCGACATCCTTTTCGCAGATTCGCCGATCCTTTTTCCGGTGTGCGCGCCTTTGCGGCGCACATGCCCCATCCTGGAGCCCCCGATGAGCCAACCCCTGCTACTCGAACCCACCCAGCCGGCCGACTCGTGCGTCATTTGGTTGCACGGCCTGGGCGCCGACCGTTACGACTTCGAGCCGGTGGCGCGCATGCTGCAGAAGGTCCTGCCGCGCACCCGCTTCATCCTGCCCCAGGCGCCCACCCGCCCGGTGACGGTGTTCAACGGCATGCCGGCGCCCAGCTGGTACGACATCAAGGCCATGGCGCCGGCCCGGGCCATCGACGAGGCGCAGCTGGACGCCTCGGCCGACGCGGTGATCGCGCTGATCGAGGGCCAGCTGGCCGAGGGCATCGCGCAGCGGCGCATCGTCCTGGCCGGCTTCTCCCAGGGCGGCGCGGTGGTGCTGCACACCGGCTACCTGCGCTGGCCGGGCGAGCTGGGCGGGGTCATGGCGCTGTCCACCTATGGCCCGACCTTCGACGACGACCTGCAACTGCCCGAGGCCAAGAAGCAGCAGCCGGCGCTGTGCCTGCACGGCACCTACGACGACGTGGTGGCGCCCGCCATGGGCCGCGCTGCCTACGACTTCCTCCTGCGGCAGGGCGTGGCCGTGCAGTGGCGCGACTACCCCATGGCCCACGAAGTCAGCAACCAGGAGATCGCCGACATCGCTGCCTGGCTGCGCGAGCGCCTGTGACGGCGCATTGCGGGCCTCTCGCGGGATAGTCGTCAGGCTGGGCCGACCGCTGGTCGGTCCACCACGCCAGCGAATTGCCAGTACGCAAAAGTCATTAATACTGAAGTTCCCGAAGGACGAACCAGACTACGGAGAGTCGTCGTGCCCCTCAGCGGAACCTGTCGAAAGCCCCCTCAGCCATGAAGCCGACACAGTGGCAGCAGGATATCCAGCAGTTGCGCCACCTCCGGCTGTTCCAGAACGTCGCCGGGACCGCCTTGCAGCGGCTGCTCAACGAATTCCGCGCGCTGGAGCTGGAGGCCGGCGAGGTCCTGCTTTCGCCCTTCAACCGCAACCACTTCCTCTACCTGGTGCTCGAAGGGCAGCTCAAGGTCTACCTCGGCTCCCTGGACAACTCCCCGGTGTCCACCCTGGGCAGCGGCGACTGCGCCGGGGAAATCAGCTTCATCGACCATGACCACCCGTCGGCCTACGTGGTGGCCACCGAGGCCACCCGCGTGCTGCGCCTGCACCGCGAGGCGCTGCTGAGCCTGTTCGAGCACTCCCCGCAATTGATGCAGAACCTGCTGGAGATGCTTTGCGCGCGGGTGCGCCAGGGCAACCGGATCATCCTCAACACCGAGCAGAACGCCAACATCGACACCCTCACCGGGCTGTTCAACCGGCGCTGGCTGGAGCACGTCTACGAGCGCGAGAGCACCCGCTGCGCGTTCAACGAGCAGCCGCTGGCGATGCTCATGCTGGATGTCGACCACTTCAAGGACTACAACGACCGCCACGGCCACCTGGCCGGCGACTACGCCCTCTGCCTGGTGGCCCACACCCTGCGCAGCCAGCTGCGGCCCAAGGACAGCATGGCGCGCTTCGGCGGCGAGGAATTCGTCATCCTGCTGCCGGAAGTGAGCCTGGACGAGGCCCGCGCCATCGGCGAGCGCCTGCGCATGAGCCTGGAGCAGATCGACTCCTTCTATTCCCCGCTGGGCGCCCTGCCCGGCGTCACCGTGTCCCTCGGCGTGGCCGAGATGCACCTGCAGGAAAGCCTGCAGGGCCTGCTGCGGCGCGCCGACGAGGCCCTGTACCGGGCCAAGCAGCACGGCCGCAACCGCCTCTGCGGCTGATCCACGGCAGGCTTTGGCCGACGCCCCCAACGCACGGATTTCGCCTGGCTGGCAACTTGCTTTACACTGGCGGCCGTTCAATCCTTAACCACTACGAGATCACCGTGCTCAAGGCACTCAAGAAAATCTTCGGCAAGGGCGAGGGCGAGCAGCCCGCCGCAACGCCCACCCCAGCCCCCTCCTCCCCCGCAGCCGCCAGCCAGGACGGCGAACAGCGCCCGCGCAAGCCGCGCGCTCCCCGCCCCGAAGGCGAACGCAACGACAAGCCGCCGCGCCCGCCCAAGGGCGACAAGCCGCGCGGCGAACGCCAGGACCGCGGCGGCGACCGCCCGGAGAAGGCCGAGCGCACCGACAAGCCGCCGCGCGAAAAAACCGAGAAGACCGAGCGCCCGCGCCGCGAGCGCAAGCCCAAGGCGCAGGTTGTGGACAACTGGAAGCTGGAAGACTTCGTGGTCGAGCCGGCCGAAGGCAAGACGCGCTTCCACGACTTCAACCTCGACCCGCGGCTGATGCACGCCATCCACGACCTCGGCTTCCCCTATTGCACGCCGATCCAGGCGCAGGTGCTGGGCTTCACCCTCAGGGGCCAGGACGCCATCGGCCGCGCCCAGACCGGCACCGGCAAGACCGCCGCCTTCCTCATCTCGATCATCACCCAGCTGCTGCAGACGCCGCCGCCCAAGGAACGCTACATGGGCGAGCCGCGCGCGCTGATCATCGCGCCGACCCGCGAGCTGGTGGTGCAGATCGCCAAGGACGCCGTGGGCCTGGCCAAGTACACCGGGCTGAACGTCATGAGCTTCGTCGGCGGCATGGACTTCGACAAGCAGCTCAAGACCCTCGAATCGCGCTACTGCGACATTCTCGTAGCCACCCCCGGCCGCCTGCTGGACTTCAACCAGCGCGGCGAGGTGCACCTGGACATGGTCGAGGTGATGGTGCTGGACGAGGCCGACCGCATGCTCGACATGGGCTTCATCCCCCAGGTCCGCCAGATCATCCGCCAGACCCCGTACAAGGGCGAGCGCCAGACCCTGCTGTTCTCCGCCACCTTCACCGACGACGTGATGAACCTGGCCAAGCAGTGGACCGTGGACCCGGCCATCGTCGAGATCGAGCCGGAGAACGTCGCCAGCGACACCGTCGAGCAGCACGTCTACGCCGTGGCCGGCAGCGACAAGTACAAGCTGCTGTACAACCTGATCGCGCAGAACGACTGGACCCGCGTGATGGTCTTCGCCAACCGCAAGGACGAGGTCCGCCGCATCGAGGAACGCCTGACCAAGGACGGCATCAGCGCCGCGCAGATGTCCGGCGACGTGCCGCAGCACAAGCGCATCAAGGTCCTGGAAGGCTTCCGCGAAGGCAAGATCCGCGTACTGGTGGCCACCGACGTGGCCGGCCGCGGCATCCACGTCGAAGCCATCAGCCACGTGATCAACTTCACCCTGCCGGAAGACCCGGACGACTACGTGCACCGCATCGGCCGTACCGGCCGCGCCGGCAGCACCGGCACCTCGATCAGCTTCGCCGGCGAGGACGACGCCTTCGCCCTGCCGCCGATCGAAGAGCTGCTGGGCCGCAAGATCACCTGCGAGATGCCGCCCGCCGAGCTGCTCAAGCCGGTGCCGCGCAAGCACTGATCCCCGCGCGAAACGGAAAAAGGCGAAGCCACGGGCTTCGCCTTTTTCGTTTCCGCCGGCGTTACGCCCGGTGACGCCAGGCGAGCGCGGTGACGCACCGGCGCGGTGCGCAACGCCCCATTCGTCCCGCCGGGTCCGCCGGGACGACGCCTCCCCTCTCCCCACCAAACAATGGCACCCGGCCATCGTCCTGCCTGGGCCCGGGGCTGATAGCCGAGCAGATAAACGAACGGCCTGATCGATTTTGTTTACGTTCGTAAATAAATTTGCACGCTTATTGCAGAATTTTTTACGACGCTCTTCAGAAAAGCCTTCGGAATCCCGCCCATGCCCTTGCGCGCCAAGCTCGCCCTCAGTTTCCTGCTCATCGGCCTCATCCCGGTGCTGGTCATGGCCATGGTGGTCTACCACCAGGCCAGCCGCGCCCTCGAAGAACAGAGCCTGAACGCCCTGGAGGCGGTGGCCAGCATCAAGCAGCGGCAGCTGATGGACGCCTGGCAGGCGCGCCACGACCAGCTCAGCAGCCTGGCCGGCAACCTCGGCGCCAACTACGCGGGGCTGGAGAGCGAGGCGCTGGTCACCACCGCCAACTATGACCGCCCGGTGTTCGAGAACTTCACCAAGACCTTCGGCTACCGCGAGCTGCGCCTGGTGGCCAGCGACGGCAGCGTGGTCTTCAGCCTGGGCCGCGGCGCCGACTACCAGCAGAACATGAACGCCGAGCAATGGCGCGACACGCCCTTCGGGCGCTTCGTCCGCGGCGCCCTGGGCAGCGGCAAGGCGAGCATCAGCGACCTGGAGCCGGCCCTGGACGACAAGCAACCGGTGCAATGGCTGGCCGCGCCGATCAAGGACCACGACAAGCTGCAGCTGCTGCTGGTGCTGGAACTGCCGCTGAAGGCGATCAACGACGTGATGCAGAGCCGCCAGGGCCTGGGCGAGGCCGGCGAGACCTACCTGGTGGGCGGCGACGGGCGCCTGCGTTCGGACTCGGCGCGTTTCGCCGACCATCGCGTGCGCCGCGCCGGCGACGCGCCCGCCGCCCTCCCCGGCCAGGCCAGCGAAAAGGCCCTGGCCGGCGAGCAGGGACGCCTGACCGAGCCCGGCCTGAGCGGCGCGACGGCGCTGAAGTCCTTCGTGCCGCTGAACCTCGACGGCCTGCACTGGGCGCTGGTGGCGGAAATGGACCAGGACCAGGCCTTCGCCCCGGTGCGCAAGCTGATGTGGCAGATGCTGGTGCTGGGCCTGCTGACCCTCGCCGGCGTGGCCGCCGGCACCTGGCTGGTCAGCCGCAGCGTGATGCGCCCGCTGGGCGGCGAACCGGCGAGCATGGCGGCCCTGGCCCAGCGCCTGGCCAACGGCGAGCTGAAGCTGGCCGGCGGCGCCGATGCCGCCAGCGGCCTGATGCAGGCCCTGCACGAGATGGCCGCGGCCTGGCGCCAGGTGGTCGAGCGCCTGCGCCAGGCCAGCGAGGCGGTGGGCGACGCCAGCGGCGACATCCTCGACGCCGCCGGACGCACCAGCAGCCACCTGGACCAGCAGCAGGAAGCCCTGGAAATGGTGGTCAGCGCCGTCGACCAGATGGCCGCCACCGTGCAGGAAATCGCCGGCAGCGCCAGCCGCAGCGCCGACGGCAGCGCGGCCGCGCGCGAGGCCTTCGTCACCATGCAGGGCACCCTGCAGCGCATGATCGGCCGCCAGGACCAGCTGCTCGCCGGCCTGCGCGACGCCGACCGGGTGGTGCAGGCCCTGGCCGGCGACAGCCAGCAGATCAACTCGGTGCTGGAGGTGATCCGCTCGATCGCCGAGCAGACCAACCTGCTGGCCCTGAACGCCGCCATCGAAGCCGCCCGCGCCGGCGACGCCGGCCGCGGCTTCGCCGTGGTCGCGGACGAAGTGCGCAGCCTGGCCCAGCGCACCCGCAGCGCCACCGACGAGATCGTCACCATAGTCGGCGCCCTCGGCGACTCCTCCACCCAGGCCCAGGCCAGCATGGGCGGCGCCAGCGAACAGGCGCGCACCCTGGAGC
Source organism: Pseudomonas sp. M1 (assembly GCF_022760135.1). NCBI lineage: Bacteria > Pseudomonadati > Pseudomonadota > Gammaproteobacteria > Pseudomonadales > Pseudomonadaceae > Pseudomonas > Pseudomonas sp. M1. The sequence continues at coordinate 1,230,386 of NZ_CP094343.1, read as the reverse complement.
ACAACACCCAGGCGGTGCTGGACTCCCTCGGCGCCCTCGACGAATCCCTGCAGGGCGTGCACGCCATGGCCTTCCAGATCGCCGCGGCGGCCGAACAGCAGGCGGCCACCACCCAGGAAGTGAACCAGCACATGCACCGCCTGAGCGACATGACCGCGGAAAACCGCAAGACCGCCGCGCACACCCGAGACTGTGGCGAGCACCTGCGCAAGGTGGCTGGGAGCCAGGAGGCGTTGGTGGCGCAGTTTCAGCTCTAGCACTCACCGGAAACGTCGGCGGCTTGGTTCAACGCCTTTCCCTCTCCCTGAAGGGAGAGGGGACCGTTGGGCAGACGCTGGTGCTCTGGAGTTAGCCGGCAACGCCGAAAGCTGCCGGATGAAACCTAGCCGTCTCTCGGCACGGACTGCCCCCTCTCCCTTCAGGGAGAGGGCTGGGGAGAGGGAACGGAGTCAACCCGAAACACAGCCGCCACCGGCAAGCACCATTCGCGAGCAAGCCCACTCCTACAGGCTGACGCCGAACCCCGCCAGAGCCCTCCATCCTTGCCGCCCCACCCCCAAAATTCCAGAATGGAAAAATCATCCATCCCGGAGCCCCGGCATGCCCATCACCCTTCCCCCGCCCGCGGCCACCCGCCTGACGCAGAGACGCCCATGACCGAGGTCGACTTCCTGATCATCGGCGCCGGTATCGCCGGCGCTTCCACCGGCTACTTCCTCGCGCCCCACGGCAAGGTCGCCGTGCTCGAACGCGAATCCCACGCCGGCTACCACTCCACCGGCCGCTCGGCGGCGCTGTATACCGTGGCCTACGGCACGCCCCAGGTACGCGCCCTGACCGCCGCCAGCCGGGCCTTCTTCGACGCCCCGCCGGAGGGCTTCGCCGAGCACCCGATCCTCAGCCCGCGCGGCGAGTTGATCGTGGACTTCGCGGGCGACGCCGAGGAACTGCGCCGCCAGTTCGAAAGCGCCCGCGCCAACGTGCCGGAGATGCGCCTGCTGGACGCCGACGAGGCCTACGCCATGGTCCCGGTGCTGCGCCGCGAGAAGGTCCACGGCGCGCTGTACGACCCCAGCGCCGCCGACATCGACACCGACGCCCTGCTGCAGGGCTACCTGCGCGGCATCCGCCGCAACGGCGGCAGCGTGCAGTTCGACAGCGAGGTGCTCGCCGCGGCCTATATCGACGGCCAATGGGAAGTGCGCACAGCCCAGCAGAGCTACCGCGCCCCCGTGCTGGTCAACGCCGCTGGCGCGTGGTGCGACAAGCTGGCCGAACTCGCCGGCGTCGCCCCGCTGGGCCTGCAGCCCAAGCGCCGCGCGGCTTTTCTCTTCGCCCCTCCCGAAGGCGTGGACAGTCATGCCTGGCCGGTGCTGGTAAGCCTGGACGAGTCCTTCTACTTCAAACCCGACGCCGGCCTGCTGCTCGGCTCGCCGGCCAACGCCGACGCGGTGGAGCCCCACGACGTGCAGCCCGAAGAGCTGGACATCGCCCTGGGCATCCATCGCATCGAGGAACACACCACGCTCAGCATCCGCCGCCCCAGCCACACCTGGGCCGGGCTACGCTCGTTCTTCGCCGATGGCGAGCTGGTGTCCGGCTACGACCCGCAGGCGCCCGGTTTCTACTGGGTGGCCGGCCAGGGCGGCTACGGCATCCAGACCTCGGCGGCCATGGGTCAGGCCAGCGCCGCGCTGATCCGTGCCGACGAGTTGCCCGAGGTGCTGGTGCGCCATGGGCTGAGTGCGGACGGGCTGGCTCCGGCGCGGCTAAAGCCAAGGTCAAGCGGCGGATAACCGCGAACGGTTATCCGCCCTACGCCGCACCAGCCGTGGCATTCCCCTGCACGCGATTCGCGGGCAGGGCCCGCTCCTACAGGTTGACGCCGGACTTCCCGCCGACGCCGGGCAGCCCCCTCTCCCTCTGGGAGAGGGTTGGGGTGAGGGGACGGAGCCAACCTGGCACACACAGCCACCGGCAAGCACCGTTCGCGAGCAAGCTCGCTCCTACAGGTTGACGCCAAACTTCCCACCGACGCCGAACGGCCCCCTCTCCCTTTGGGAGAGGGCTGGGGTGAGGGCAACGGAGCCCGCCCCCTCCGTACCCCCCTCCCCATTGTAGGAGCGCGCCCTGCGCGCGATTTCGCGGGCAGGGCCCGCTCCTACAGGGTGACGCCGAACTTCTCGCCGACGCCGAGCGGCCCCCTCTCCCTTTGGGAGAGGGCTGGGGTGAGGGAGCGGAGCCAGCCTGGCACACACAGCCGCCGGCAAGCACCGTACGCGAGCACGCGAAGACAGCCCCTTCCGCGTGGCCATGTCCGCGCACACCGGACGTTTCCCACCGTCCGGCGCGCCCATCCCGAATGGCCCGCCTGCGCGGTGGCCGGGAGAATGCGGGTTGGCCCATCCCGGGCCGATCCCTTTCCTGCTTGCGAGAGACAGCCATGAACGATCTGAAAGTACTCAACGAAAACGAAATCGACCAGGTAGCCGGCGGCTTCCTCTTCGGCATGCTGGGCGACCTGTTCGGCACTTCCGGCTCGCAGTCCGGCGGCCTGCTGGGCGGCGTGTTCAACGTGCTGCAGAACCTGCCGATCGTCGGTGGCCTGTTCGGCCTGGTCAACAGCATCTTCGGCGGCCTGTTCGGCGGCGGCTCCTCCAGCAACCCGCGCTGAACGCCAGGCGGCGGATAACGTCGCCGCACTCTCTTTCGCCCCGGGCGGACTACCCCCTACGAGGGATGTCAGTGCCCCGGCGCTGGCCTAGTCTGACTTGCAACGACAGCCATATGGAGGGACCGCCAGACGAGATGATCTGCCTTTCCAACCACGGTTATCCAGCGCAGACATGCGCCCAGGCCCCAGCGAACCGCTCATTTCGCCGGGGCCTTTTCTTTGCGGGACGGAAAAGCACGACCGTAGGATGGGTTGAGCTTGCGATACCCATCGGGCCGGGGTGATGGGTATCGCTTCGCTCAACCCATCCTACGAGGGGCGTTCTTTACTTTGGCTCAGCCGCCGCTGAGGTTCATGAAGCGCAGCACCTGCACATCGCCGCCGGTGCTGAATTCGTGGCGGGCGGGCTTGCGTTGCAGGGCAGCGTGCAGGGCGTCGAGGATCGGGCCGTCGTCCAGCGGGTAGCGGCGCAGCAGGCCGCGCAGGTCCACGGAGTGCTCGTGGCCCAGGCACAGCAGCAGGCGGCCTTCGGCAGTCAGGCGCAGGCGGTTGCAGGTGGCGCAGAAGTTGTGCGAGTGCGGCGAGATGAAGCCGATGCGCGTGCGCGGGTGCTGCGCCAGGCGCACGTAGCGCGCCGGGCCGCCGCTGTGTTCGGCGCTGTCCAGCAGTTCGAAGCGCTCGGCGATCAGTGCGCGCACTTCGTCGCTGGAGCAGAAGCTCTCCTCGCGGTCGCGGCCGACCTGGCCCAGGGGCATTTCCTCGATGAAGCTGATGTCCAGTTCGTTGGCGATGGCGTAGTCCACCAGCGCCGGCACCTCGTCGGCGTTGCGCCCCTTCATCACCACGCAGTTGAGCTTGATCCCGGAAAAGCCCACCTCCCGCGCCGCGTCTATGCCGCGCAGCACCTGGTCGAGGCGGCCGGTGCGGGTGATGGCCTGGAAGCGCTGCGGGTCCAGGGTGTCGAGGCTGATGTTCAGGCGCGTCAGGCCCGCGGCGCGCAGGTCGCCGGCCAGGCGGACGAGTTGCGAGCCGTTGCTGGTCATGCACAGTTCGCGCAGGCCTGGCAGCGCCGCCAGGCGTTCGCACAGGCCGACGATGCCGGGGCGCACCAGCGGCTCGCCGCCGGTGAGGCGCAGCTTGCGCACGCCGCGTTCGACGAACAGCCGGGCGACGCGCTCGATCTCTTCCAGGGTCAGCACCTGCTGGCGTGGCAGGAAGCGCATGTTCTCGGCCATGCAGTAGACGCAGCGGAAGTCGCAGCGGTCGGTCACCGACAGGCGCAGGTAGTCGATCTTGCGGCCCTGGCCGTCGATCCAGTCGGACATGTGGGTGCTCCGGTTGATGCGTTGGCGAAGGCGGACGATCCGGCCCTCTCCCCAACCCTCTCCCTGAAGGGAGAGGGGGCTGTCCAGTGCGGCGATAAACTCCGCCGCCTCACTGCACCAGCGGCGAGTCCGCGGCGTCGAAGGCGAAGCCCTCGATGTGCGCCTCGCCGGCCAGCACGGCGATGTACTGGCTGACCGCGCGCTGCAGCACCTGGGCGCGCAGGTAGGCGGCGATGCGCGGGCGGGCTTCGGCGAAGGGCAACGGTTCGCCGCCTTCGCGCGCCAGCAGTTCGACCACGTGCAGGCCGTAGCGGCTTTCCAGGGGCTGGGCCAGCAGGCCGGGGGTTTCCCGCAGCAGGCGTTTCTCGAATTCGGGCACGGTCTGGCCCGGCTCGATCCAGCCCAGGTCGCCGCCTTCGTCCTTCGACGGGCAGGCGGAGAAGCGCATGGCCTTTTCGGTGAAGCGCTCGGGCTGTTGGCGCAGCTCTTCCAGCAGGGCCAGGGCCTGTTCGCGGGCCTTGGCGCGGCCTTCCAGGTCGTCCGGGGCGCAGGCCAGCAGGATGTGCCGCAGGCTCATGCGCCAGGGGCTGGTCAGGCGGCCGGGGTTGGCCTCGTACCATTGCCGGCAGCTGGCTTCGTCAGCCTCGGGTGTCCCTACGTCACGCTCGACCAGGGCACGGATGCGGGCTTCCTCGGGCGCCTCGCCCTCCTCCGCCTCGGCGCTGATGCCCAGCGCGTCGGCGCGCTGCAACAGCAGCTGGCGCACCACCAGCGCGCGGCAGGCGGCGTGCAGCGCCTCGGCGTGGCTGGTGGCCGGGTGGTACTGGAGTTCGCGGGCCAGTTCGTCGGCGTCGATGGCGATGCCGTTGACCGCCAGCTTCGGCAGCTCGACGTGTTCGACGCGGTTTTCGTAGTGGGAGCAGCTCATGGGGTTCACCTTCGGGCGGCGGATAACCGCGAACGGTTATCCGCCCAGTGGGTTGGCGCGACTGTTCAGGCCGCGCGGCTCTTCTGGCGGACCACCTGGTAGCGGCGGCCCAGGTACCACACCGGGGCGCTGACGATGTGCACCAGGCGGGTGAAGGGGAAGAGCACGAACAGCGTCAGGCCGAGCATCACGTGCAGCTTGTAGACCAGCGACACCGGGGCGATGGCCTCGGCCGCGGCCAGCGGCTGCAGGGTGACCACCGACTGCGCCCAGTCGGCCAGCATGACCATCACCGAGCCATCCAGGTGGTGGGTGGAGGCGACGATGGTGGACAGGCCGAGGATCAGCTGGGCGTAGAGCACCAGCAGGATCATCAGGTCCGAGGCGTTGCCGGTGGCGCGCACCCGGGCGTCGGTCAGGCGGCGCAGGATCAGCCCGGTCAGGCCGATGAAGCAGAGCACGCCGAAGAAGCCGCCGGAGACCATGGCCAGCAGTTGCTTGTGCTCGGTGCTGATCAGGTGCTCGTAGACCGCGTGCGGCGTCAGCAGGCCGACGAAGTGGCCGGCGAGGATGAACAGCACGCCCACGTGGAACAGGTTGCTGTACACGCGCATGCCTTTCTTGCTCAGCATCTGGCTGGAGCCGGCCTTCCAGGTGTATTGCGACAGGTCGAAGCGCGCCCAGCTGCCCACCAGGCAGATGAACAGGGCGACGTAGGGGTAGACCCCGAACAGCAGGGTATTGAACGACATGATCAGGCTCCTTGGCTGGCCACCCGGCGCGGCGGCACCGGCTGGGCGACCCATTGCAGGGGTTGTTCGAGGGCGCTGGAGGGCTGCCGCGGGTTCGACGGGCAGCCGGCGGCGGGTTCGCCGAAGCTCACCTGGGTTTCCTCCCAGGCCTTGTCCAGCGCCTCCAGGCTGTCGTCGCGAGCCTCCTGCTCGCAGTCGCGGTGCAGCCCGGCCAGGTCCGGGCGCTCGCCGGAGAGTTCCAGCAGGCCGTGGAACACCGCCGCGTAGGCGCTGCCGCGCTCGTCCAGGCGCGTCGCCAGCAGGGCGAGGATGTGCGCCACCTCGGCCAGGCCGACGCGCGCGCCCTCGGCGTCCTGCAGGGCGAGGAACTCCAGGTACAGCGGCAGGTAGTCCGGCAGCTCGTTGACGTGGATGGCCAGGCCCGCGGCGTTGTAGCGGTGCAGCAGGTCGACCATGGCCTGGCCGCGGTCGCGGCTCTCGCCGTGGACGTGCTCGAAGAGCAGCAGCGAGACCGAGCGGCCACGTTCGAACAGGCCGTCGTAGCGCGCCTGCACGTCCAGCAGGTCGCCCTGGCAGAGTTCGTTGAGCAGCGCGGCGAGGCCGTCGCGCTGCACTTCGGGCAGATCGCTGGTGCGGATCAGCGCGTGCAGCGCCAGGCTTTCCTCGCGCACTTCCGCGCGCGGGTAGTCCAGCAGCAGCGCGCAGAGCTTGAGCAGTTGGCTATGGCTGTGGCTGTTCATGGTCGTCACTCCTGGATCTGCACGGTCTGGATGACGTTGCGGCGATCCACCGGCTTGCCGCCGAACAGGTTCACGCCGGAGTTGCCCGAGCAGCCGCTGCCGAAGCTGAAGCCGCAGCCCGAGCGCTCGGCGAAGGCGTCGGAAAGCGCCTCCTCGCGGTGCGCGGTGGGGATGACGAAGCGGTCCTCGTAGTTGGCGATGGCCAGGTAGCGGTACATCTCCTCGACCTGGCTGACGCTCAGCCCGACCTTGGCCAGCACGTCCAGGTCCTGCTTGCCTTCCACCTGTTCGGCGCGCTTGTAGGCGCGCATCGCCAGCAGGCGCTTGAGGGCGCGCAGCACCGGCGCGGTGTCGCCGGCGGTGAGCAGGTTGGCCAGGTACTGCACGGGGATGCGCAGCGATTCGACGTCCGGGATCACCCCGTCGCTGCCGATGTGGCCCTCGGCGGCGGCGTTCTGGATCGGCGACAGCGGCGGCACGTACCAGACCATCGGCAGCGTGCGGTATTCCGGGTGCAGCGGCAGGGCCAGCTGCCAGTCCATGGCCAGCTTGTACACCGGCGACTTCTGCGCCGACTCGATGACGCTGTCCGGCACGCCGTCCTTGTGCGCCTGCTCGATCACTTTCGGGTCGAACGGGTCGAGGAAGATTTCCAGCTGCTTCTGGTACAGCTCGCGCTCGTCGGCGCAGCTGGCCACTTCATGGATGCGGTCGGCGTCGTAGAGCAGCACGCCAAGGTAGCGGATGCGCCCCACGCAGGTTTCCGAGCACACGGTGGGCTGGCCGGCCTCGATGCGCGGGTAGCAGAAGATGCACTTCTCGGACTTGCCGCTCTTCCAGTTGAAGTAGATCTTCTTGTACGGGCAGCCGCTGATGCACATGCGCCAGCCGCGGCACTTGTCCTGGTCGATGAGGACGATGCCGTCCTCCTCGCGCTTGTAGATCGCCCCGCTCGGGCAGGACGCCACGCACGCCGGGTTCAGGCAGTGCTCGCACAGGCGCGGCAGGTACATCATGAAGGTGTTCTCGTACTCACCGTAGATGTCGGCCTGGACCTGGTCGAAGTTCTTGTCCTTGCGCCGCTTGGCGAACTCGGTGCCGAGGATTTCCTCCCAGTTCGGGCCCCATTCGATCTTCTGCATGCGCTGCCCGCTGATCAGTGAGCGCGGCCGCGCCACCGGCTGGTGCTGCGCCTTGGGCGCGGTGTGCAGGTGCTGGTAGTCGAAGTCGAAGGGTTCGTAGTAGTCGTCGATCTCCGGCAGGTCGGGGTTGGCGAAGATGTTCGCCAGCACCCGGAACTTGCCGCCGATGCGCGGGACGATGGAGCCGTCGGCGTTGCGCACCCAGCCGCCCTTCCACTTCTGCTGGTTCTCCCACTCCTTCGGGTAGCCGATGCCGGGCTTGGTCTCGACGTTGTTGAACCAGGCGTATTCCATGCCTTCGCGGCTGGTCCAGACGTTCTTGCAGGTGATGGAGCAGGTGTGGCAGCCGATGCATTTGTCGAGGTTCAGCACCATGCCGACTTGCGAACGAATTTTCATGGCGTCTCTCCTCAAATGTCCCGGGGCAGCGGCTGCGGCAGGGCGTCACCGCCCAGGCCGCCATGTTCCGGCTCGTCGAGCCAGTCGACCTTGTTCATCTTGCGCACCACCACGAACTCGTCGCGGTTGCAGCCCACGGTGCCGTAGTAGTTGAAGCCCCAGGCCTGCTGGGCGTAGCCGCCGATCATGTGGGTGGGCTTGAGCACCACGCGGGTCACCGAGTTGTGGTGGCCGCCGCGGGTCTTGGTGGTCTCGCTGCCGGGCACGTTCACGATGCGTTCCTGGGCGTGGTACATCAGCACCATGCCGTCCTTCACCCGCTGGCTGACCACCGCGCGGCAGGTGGCGGCGCCGTTGGCGTTGAAGACTTCGACCCAGTCGTTGTCCTCAATGCCGGCGCGCTTGGCGTCATGCTCGCTGAGCCAGATGATCGGCCCGCCGCGCGACAGGGTGAGCATCAGCAGGTTGTCGCTGTAGGTGGAGTGGATGCCCCATTTCTGGTGCGGGGTGATCCAGTTCAGGGTGATCTCCGGGTTGCCGTTGGGCTTCTTGTTGAACAGCTTGTCGGTGCTGCGGGTGTTGACCGGCGGCCGGTAGCTGACGAAGCCCTCGCCGAAGGCCTGCATCCACGGGTGGTCCTGGTAGAACTGCTGGCGGCCGGTGATGGTGCGCCACGGGATCAGTTCGTGGACGTTGGTGTAGCAGGCGTTGTAGCTCACGTGCTCGTCTTCCAGGCCCGACCAGGTGGGGCTGGAGATGATCTTGCGCGGCTGCGCCTGGATGTCGCGGAAGCGGATCTTCTCCTCTTCCTTGGGCAGCGCCAGGTGCTCGTGCTCGCGCCCGGTGATCTTGGCCAGCGCGTTCCACGCCTTGACCGCCACCTGGCCGTTGGTTTCCGGGGCCAGGGCGAGGATCACCTCGGCGGCGTCGATGGCGCTCTCGATGCGCGGCCGGCCCTGGCTGACGCCCGGCTCCAGCACGCGGTGGTTGAGATCGCCCACCAGTTTCACTTCCTTCTCGGTGTTCCAGCCGATGCCCTTGCCGCCGTTGCCCAGCTTGTCCAGCAGCGGGCCGAGGGAGGTGAACTTCTTGTAGGTGTTCGGGTAGTCGCGCTCGACCACATGCAGGGTGGGCATGGTTTTGCCCGGCAGCGCTTCGCACTCGCCTTTCTTCCAGTCACTGCCGCCGAAGGGCTGGGCCAGTTCGTTGGCGGTGTCGTGCAGCAGCGGCACGGTGACCAGGTCCTGCTCCACGCCCAGGTGGCCGACGGCGACCTCGGAGAACTTCTTCGCGATGGCCTTGTAGATCTCCCAGTCGCTCTTGGCCTCCCAGGCCGGGTCGATGGCGGCCGACAGCGGGTGGATGAAGGGGTGCATGTCGGAGGTGTTGAGGTCGTCCTTTTCGTACCAGGTGGCCGTCGGCAGGACGATGTCCGAGTACATGCAGGTGGAGGACATGCGGAAGTCCAGGGTGGTGACCAGGTCGACCTTGCCTTCGGCGCCCTGTTCGACCCAGTCCACCTCGGTGGGACGCGGGCCGCCGGCCTTGCCGAGGTCTTCGTTCATCACGCCGTTCTTGGCGCCCAGCAGGTACTTGAGCATGTACTCGTGGCCCTTGCCCGAGCTGCCCAGCAGATTGGAGCGCCAGATGAACATGTTGCGCGGGAAGTTCTGCGCGTCGTCCGGCTTCTCGCTGGCGAAGCGCAGGTTGCCGGCCTTGAGCTCGCGCACCACGTAGTCCTGCACCGGCAGCCCGGCGCGCTCGGCGTCGGCGGCGATGCGCAGCGGGTTGCGGTCCAGCTGCGGCGCGGAGGGCAGCCAGCCCATGCGCTCGGCGCGGATGTTGTAGTCCACCGCGTGCTCGGGGAACTGCTTGCTGTCGGCCAGGGGCGAGAGCACTTCGTGCATCGACAGCTTTTCATGGCGCCACTGCGAGCTGTGCAGGTAGAAGAAGCTGGTGCCGTTCATCTGCCGCGGCGGGCGGCTCCAGTCGGTGCCGAAGGCCAGCGGTACCCAGCCGGTCTGCGGGCGCAGCTTCTCCTGGCCGACGTAGTGGGCCCAGCCGCCGCCGCTCTGGCCGATGCAGCCGCACATCATCAGCATGTTGATGACCGCGCGGTAGTTCATGTCCATGTGGTACCAGTGGTTCATCGCCGCGCCGATGATGACCATGGCCTTGCCGTGGGTCTTGTCGGCGCTGTCGGCGAACTCGCGGGCCACCTGGATGGCGCGGGCGGCCGGCACACCGGTGATGCGCTCCTGCCAGGCCGGGGTGTAGGGGGTGTCGGCGTCGTCGAAACCGCGGGCCACGTTGGCGCCGCCCAGGCCGCGGTCGACGCTGTAGTTGGCCATCTGCAGGTCGTAGACGGTGGCCACGCGCAGGGTCTTGCCGTCGGCGCCCTGGATGTCGCGGAAGGGCACGCGGCGCAGCAGCACCTCGTCGTTGTCCACGCCCTTGAAGTGCGGGTGCAGCTGGCCGGCGAAGTACGGGAAGCCCACCTCGCAGGCGTGTTCCGGGCCGTCGATCAGGCTCAGGCTCAGGCGCGTCTCGCGGCCCTGGCCGCCTTCCTTCTCCTCGATGTTCCACTTGCCCGACTCGCCCCAGCGGTAGCCGATGGCGCCGGTGGGCGAGACCAGCTCGCCGCTGGTTTCATCGAAGGCGATGGTCTTCCACTCGGGGTTGTTGTCCTGGCCCAGCTGGCCGTCGAGGTCGGCGGCGCGCAGGTAGCGGGTCGGCTTGAAGGCGCCCTCGCCATGCGGCTCCAGCAGCACCAGCATGGGCATGTCGGTGTACTGCCGGCAGTAGTCGACGAAGTAGGCGCGCGGCTTGTCGAGGTGGAATTCCTTGAGGATGACATGACCGAAGGCCATGCCCAGCGCGGCGTCGGTGCCCTGCTTGGGGTTGAGCCAGAGGTCGGTGAGCTTGGCCACCTCGGAGTAGTCCGGGGTCACGGACACGGTCTTGGTGCCCTTGTAGCGCACCTCGGTGAAGAAGTGCGCGTCGGGGGTCCGCGTCTGCGGCACGTTGGAGCCCCAGGCGATGATGTAGCTGGAGTTGTACCAGTCGGCCGACTCCGGCACGTCGGTCTGCTCGCCCCAGATCTGCGGGCTGGCCGGCGGCAGGTCGCAGTACCAGTCGTAGAAGGACAGGCACACCCCGCCGATCAGCGACAGGTAGCGGGCGCCGGCGGCGTAGCTGACCATGGACATGGCCGGGATCGGCGAGAAGCCGATGACGCGGTCGGGGCCGTAGGTCTTCACGGTGTAGACGTTGGCCGCGGCGATGATCTCGGTGACCTCGTCCCAGCTGGAGCGCACGAAGCCGCCCAGGCCGCGCTCGCTCTTGTAGCTTTTCGCCTTGGCGGCGTCCTCGACGATGCTCGCCCAGGCGTCCACCGCGTCCTTGTGCGCGGCGCGCGCCTCGCGCCACAGCTTGAGCAGCGGCTTGCGCACCTTGGGGTACTTCAGGCGGTTGGCGCTGTAGATGTACCAGGAGTAGCTGGCCCCGCGCGGGCAACCGCGCGGCTCGTGGTTGGGCAGGTCCGGGCGGGTGCGCGGGTAGTCGGTCTGCTGGGTTTCCCAGGTGATCAGGCCGTTCTTCACGTAGATCTTCCAGGAGCAGGAACCGGTGCAGTTCACCCCGTGGGTGGAGCGCACGATCTTGTCGTGCTGCCAGCGCTGGCGGTAGCCGTTCTCCCAGGCGCGGCTCTCGTTGGAGACCTCGCCATGGCCGTCGGCGAATTCGCCCTGTTTCTTCTTGAAGAACTGCAGGCGGTCGAGCAGGTAACTCATCTGTATCTCCTCACCCGGTCTACGCCGGGCGTTCAAACGCTAATCAGGCTCGCGAAACGGGGCTCAGCAGGGGCTTTCCGCACCCTTGCGCGCATACCACCACCAGGTCGCGACTATGCAGCTGAGGTAGTAGGCGACGAACACGTAGAGGGCGCCCTCGGCGCTGCCGGTCATGTGCAGCGAAGTGCCGAAGGCCTTGGGGATGAAGAAGCCGCCGAAGGCGCCGATGGCGGCGGAGAAGCCGATCACCGCGGCCGACTCCATGCTGGCGTTCCGGGCTGCCTCGGCCTCGCTGTAGCCGCCGCGCTTGAAGCGCGCGGCCCACTCGTTGCGGAAGATCACCGGGATCATGCGGAAGGTGGAGCCGTTGCCGATGCCGGCGAAGAAGAACAGGCCGATGAAGGCGCCGAGGAAGCCGAAGAAGCTGCCCGCGCCACCGTCGCCGGGGAGGAAGGCGATCACCGCGAACACCCCGGCGATCATCGCCGCGTAGTTCCACAGGGTGATGCGCGCGCCGCCGAACTTGTCCGCCAGCCAGCCGCCCAGGGGCCGGCTCAGGGCGCCCACCAGCGGGCCGAGGAAGGCGTACTGCAGCGGGTTGATGTCCGGGAACTGCGTCTTGCTGAGCATGGCGAAGCCGGCCGAGAAGCCGATGAAGCTGCCGAAGGTGGCCACGTACAGCCAACACATCAGCCAGTTGTGCTTGCGCTTGAAGATCACCGACTGCTCGCTGAACGAGGCCTTGGCGTCGGCGATGTCGTTCATCCCGAACCAGGCGGCGACGGCCACCACGGCGATGAACGGCACCCAGATCCAGCCGGCGTTCTGCAGCCACAGGCGGCCGTTGTCGGAGAGCTGCTGCGGCTCGCCGCCGAAGCTGCCGAACAGGCCGCCGGCCACCGCCAGGGGCACGGCGAACTGCATCACCGAGACGCCCAGGTTGCCCAGCCCGGCGTTCAGGCCCAGGGCCGTGCCCTGCTGGCTCTTGGGATAGAAGAAGCTGATGTTGGACATGCTGGAGGCGAAGTTGCCGCCGCCGAAGCCGCACAGCAGGGCGATGGTGGCGAACACCCAGTAGGGCGTCTGCGGATCCTGCACGGCGAAGCCCAGCCAGATGCACGGGATCAGCAGCGAGGCGGTGGACAGCGCGGTCCAGCGGCGGCCGCCGAACACCGGCACCATGAAGGAGTAGAACACCCGCAGGGTGGCGCCGGAGATCGACGGCAGCGCGGCCAGCATGAACAGCTGGTCGTTGCTGAAGGCGAAGCCCACGGCGTTCAGGCGCACGGTGACGGTGCTCCAGATCATCCACACGGAGAAGGCCAGCAGCAGCGCGGGGATGGAGATCCACAGGTTGCGCGTGGCGATGCGCTTGCCGGACTGCGCCCAGAACTGCGAGTCCTCGGGGCGCCAGTCGACCAGCAGGGGCCCCCGCGCGGCTTTGAGTTGGGAATTGGCGATCATGCCCATGTCGGCACTCCGTCAGGATTGGCTGGAAGTCAGAGGGGAAAGGTCGACGTCGGCCGTCTGGGCCCGGCCGTCGAGGCGGCGCTGCTGCTTGATCGCGTAGTGCATCCAGACCATGCAGACGATGGTCAGGCCGAACAGCAGCATGAAGCAGGAGGAACGCACGCCGATGTGGTCGGCGGCATAGCCGAACAGGATGGGCAGGCAGAAGCCGCCGAGGCCGCCGATGACGCCGACCATGCCGCCGACGGTGCCCATGTTCTGCGGGTAGTAGTCGTGGATGATGCGGTACACGCTGGCCTTGCCGAAGCCCTGGGCGATGCCGACCACGAACACCAGGAAGGTGAACAGCCAGACGTTCAGGCCCACGCCCAGGCTGAGGTCGCCCTGGATGCCGTGGATGGTCATGGTGGTCTGCGGGTAGGACAGGAAGAACAGGCACACCAGGCACACCCAGAACACGCCCCAGTTCACCGCGCGGGCGCCGTAGCTGTCGCTGAACCAGCCGCCCAGGGCGCGGATCAGGCCCGACGGCAGGGTAAACAGCATGGTGATGAAGGACGCGGTCTTCAGGTCCAGGCCGTACTCGGCGATGTAGTACTTGGGCAGCCATAGGGCCAGGGCGACGAAGCCGCCGAAGACGAAGAAGTAGTACAGGCCGAAACGCCACACCCGCAGCTCGGCAAGCGGCGCCAGCTGCTTGGCCAGGGTCGGCCGGGCGCGGCTGGCGTCGGCCTCGCCGCCCTTGGCGTGGGCCGGGTCGTTCCAGGTGCAGAACCAGAACAGCGCCGCGGTCACCAGCATGGCCACCGAGTACACCTGCGGCACCATGCGCCAGCCGAAGGCGACCACGATCAGCGGCGCCACCAGGTTGGTGATGGCTGCGCCCGCGTTGCCGGCGCCGAAGATGCCCATGGCGGTGCCCTGGCGCTCCTTCTCGAACCAGGCCGAGGTGTAGGCGATGCCCACCGCGAAGGAGCCGCCGGCCAGGCCGACGAACAGGCCCAGCACCAGGTACTGCCAGTACTGCGTGGCGAAGGCCAGGCCGTAGATGGGGATGGCCACCAGCAGCATGTGGATGAAGAACACGATGCGCCCGCCGAAGCGGTCGGTGATCAACCCCAGGGGCAGGCGCACCAGCGAACCGGTGAGGATCGGCAGCGCCACCAGCAGGCCGAACTGCGCCTCGGACAGGCCCAGTTCCGCCTTGATGCGAATACCGATGATCGAGAACATCGTCCAGACCGCGAAATTCACGGCGAACGCCAGTGTGCTCATGCCGAGCACGGAGTACTGTTTCTGTCGATGCGATGCCATGGCCAACACTCATTCGTCGATGCCGTTGGCCGCACGTTAGGCAGAGCCCATTTCGCGTCCGTTGACCGCGATCAATGAGCCCGGGGCCGTTTCATGGGCAGATGTGCGCCGCTACCTACAAATGGGTATCGTCGAAATTCATGCACAACACTTTGATTTAAAAGGTTTTTTCAATGAATACAGGTACTCGTTCGGAGCCTGATGCGGCCGAGCGGTTCTTTGGAGGTATGGCCCCCGCCAGCCGCCAGACCCTGCGCCGCTCCATCGTCCTGCGCTTCGGCTGCTACCTCACCCTGCTGGTGTCCCTGGCCCTGGCCGGCATGTTCAGCGCCCTGCTGTTCGCCGACTACTCGCACCAGGACGCGGCGGTGATCAACCAGGCCGGCTCGCTGCGCATGCTCAGCTACCGCCTGGCCCTGGAACCCTCGGCGGAAGGCCGCCAGGCGCTGCGCCGGACCCTCGGCGAACGCCTGGAAAGCAGCGAGATCGCGCGCCTGCTGCAACGCGCCGACGCCGACGACCCGCTGCGCCACCAGCACCAGCTGCTGCGCCTGGAACTGGCCAGCCTGGACGTCGCCCAGACCCCGGCCCTGGCCACCCTCGACACCCTGGTCGGGCACATCGACGCCTTCGTCGGCACCCTGCAGCGCAACGCCGAGCAGCGCTCGCAGATGCTCAGCACGGTGCAGGGCCTGTGCCTGTTCCTCAGCCTGCTGGTGGTGTTCGTCAGCCTCTACGACCTCAGCTACCACGTGGTCGGCCCGCTGCGCGAGCTGACGCAGACCGCCCGCCGCCTGGGCCGCGGCCAGCTGGAGGCGCGCGTCAGCTACAGCGGCGAGGACGAGCTGAGCCAGTTGGGCGAGCGCTTCAACCAGATGGCCGAGGAACTGCAGGGCATCTACGGCGAGCTGGAAGCGCGGGTGGCGGACAAGACCCGCGCCCTCTCCCACAGCCACCAGCGCCTGGAACTGCTCTACGCCAGCGCCCGCCGCCTCGGCCAGGACCCCTACGACGAGCGCAGCCTGCGCCCGCTGCTGGGCCAGCTGGAGCAGGTGCTGCAGGCCGGCAAGGTGACCCTCTGCCTGAACAAGGACGGCGTCGAGCGCGCCTACAACTCGCTGACCCCCAGCGGCGCCATCGCCGACTTCTGCCTGCAGGGCGACTGCGGCACCTGCCGCACCCGGGCCGACAGCTGTGGCGAGGGCGGCGGCCTGCAACCACTGCTGATGTTCCCCCTGGCCAGCGGCGAACACCGTTTCGGCGAGCTGTTCGTGGAAGCCAGCGGGCGCCTGGAAGACTGGCAGGCGCAATGCATCGCGGCCTTCTGCGACAACATCGCCCGCACCTTCGCCCTGACCCTGCAGCAGGAGCAGGAAAGCCGCCTGGCGCTGTTCGCCGAGCGCAGCACCATCGCCCGCGAGCTGCACGACTCGCTGGCGCAGTCGCTGTCGTACCTGAAGATCCAGGTCAGCCGCCTGGGCACCCTGCTCAAGCGCGAGGCGCCGGCGCAGAAGATCGACGAGACGCTGGACGAGCTGCGCGAGGGCCTCAACAGCGCCTACCGCCAGCTGCGCGAGCTGCTCACCACCTTCCGCCTGAGCCTGGAGCGCTCCAGCCTGGCGGTGGCGCTGGAGGACACGGTGCGCGAGTTCGCCGAGCGCGGCGAGCTGACCATCGAGCTGGACAACCGCCTGGCGCACATCCCGCTCAACCCCAACGACGAGATCCACCTGCTGCAGATCGTCCGCGAGGCGCTGTCCAACGTGGTCCGCCATGCCCACGCCGACTGCGCGCGGGTGGTGCTGGCCGAGGACGAGGACGGCCAGGTGCTGGTCAGCATCGAGGACGATGGCGTGGGCCTTGACCCAACGCAGAACCGCAACGGCCACTATGGGCTTAGTATCATGCGCGAACGCAGCCAGACCCTCGGCGCCGAGTTCCACATCGCCCCGCGCGAGCCGCGCGGCACCCGCGTCAGCCTGAGCTTCCAGCCACACCCCCTGTCCCAACGTCAGCGCGAGGAGTCCACCCCATGACTGCCAGCCCCACCGACGATCGAGCCCGCATCCTGCTGGTGGACGACCACCCGATGATGCGCCGCGGGGTGATCCAGCTGCTGGAGTTCGAGGACGACCTCAGCGTGGTCGGCGAGGCCGGCAGCGGCGAGGAAGCCCTGCGCCTGGCTGCCGAGCTGGACCCGGACATGATCCTGCTGGACCTCAACATGAAGGGCATGAACGGCCTGGAAACCCTGCGCGCGCTGCGCGAGAACGGGGTGGACGCGCGCATCGTGGTGTTCACCGTGTCCGACGACCGCGGCGACGTGATCAGCGTGCTGCGCGCCGGCGCCGACGGCTACCTGCTCAAGGACATGGAGCCCGAGCGCCTGCTGGAGCACATCCGCCAGGCCGCCACCGGCCAGCTCAGCGTCAGCCCGCAACTGACCCAGGTGCTGGCCCAGGCCCTGCGCGGCGACGAACACCCCAAGCGCCTGGAAGACCTGACCGACCGCGAACGGCAGATCCTCCGCCAGCTCGCCCAGGGCTTCAGCAACAAGATGATCGCCCGCAAGCTGGACATTACCGAAGGCACGGTGAAAGTCCACGTCAAGCGCGTGCTGCACAAACTGGGCATGCGCTCGCGGGTGGAAGCGGCGGTGTGGGCGGTGGAGAACCGCCTGGGTTGAAGGACCGGCGCGATTCGCGGATAAGATCCTACGCAACCCCGTCTACGCCATTCCCCTGTAGGAGCGCGCCCTGCGCGCGATTCGCGGGCAGGGCCCGCTCCTACAATTGGCGTATAACCGCGAACGGTTATACGCCCTACGCTCCCGGGAAGCACGGTCGTAGGAGCAACTGTCTTGCGCCGAGGTGCTCTTCGTAGGATGGGTTGAGCTTGCGATACCCATGCTGCCGTGGTGATGGGTATCGCTTCGCTCAACGCCATCCTACGAAAAGCCGTGCTTCCTGGCACCGTAGGACCTTGTCCGCGATGGCCGGAACCACCGGCGCGATTCGCGGATGAGATCCGCTCCTACGCCGCCCCACCCACGCCACTCCCTTGTAGGAGCGCGCCCTGCGCGCGAATCGCGGGCAGGGCCCGCTACAATTGGCGTATAACCGCGAACGGTTATACGCCCTACGCTCCCGGGAAGCACGGTCGTAGGAGCAACTGTCTTGCGCCGAGGTGCTCTTCGTAGGATGGGTTGAGCTTGCGATACCCATGCTGCCGTGGTGATGGGTATCGCTTCGCTCAACGCCATCCTACGAAAAGCCGTGCTTCCTGGCACCGTAGGACCTTGTCCGCGATGGCCGGAACCAACGGCGCGATTCGCGGATAAGATCCGCTCCTACGCCACCCCACCCACGCCACTCCCTTGTAGGAGCGCGCCCTGCGCGCGAATCGCGGGCAGGGCCCGCTCCTACAGGTTACCGGGAGGTACGGTATTCCTCCTCCGTAGGAGCGGACCTTGTCCGCGATAACCGGACATACCGGCGCGATCCGGGGCCCCATGTAAAACCCTCATACCTCCACAGGAGTAGCCGTCAGCACGAATTGACGCAGGTCATGTCGCCGCGCCTGGCCGCCGCCGGACACTGCGCACTCACTGCGCGGAGGTCGTCATGCACCCGAAGTCCCAGTTGCCCCTCGTGTATTCCTGTTCCGGCTGTTCCAACCTGGCCCAGTTGGCCAACGACCTGGCCCTGCGCCTGGACCGCGACGGCCTGGCGGAGATGTCCTGCATCGCCGGCGTCGGCGGCGACGTGCCGCCGCTGGTGAAGAAGGCCTGCTCCGGCCGGCCGATCCTCGCCCTGGACGGCTGCCACCTGCACTGCGTGCGCGGCTGCCTGGCGCGCCATGGGGTGATCCCGGCGCACGCGCTCACCCTCACCGACTACGGGCTGCGCAAGCGCTACGGCGAAAGCAGTTCGCTCGACGATTTCGAGATGCTCTACGAGGAACTGCAGTTCCTCCTGCTCAGCAGCGCCTGAGCATCGCCTCAGGCCTGCTGCGCCTGCACGCCGCGGGCGGCGCGCTGCAGGCCGTTCCACAGCCACGGCGGCAGGCTGTCGGGGTCGAGGCTGTCGATCAGGTTCTTCAGCGCCAGGCCCAGTTCGGTGTCGCCCTCGATCACCAGGCGGCGGCGGAAGAACAGGGTGTCGGGGTCCTCCTGGCGCCCGGCCAGCAGCAGGAAGTCGCGCCAGCCGCCGCGGATGGTCACGCTGGGCACCGGGCCCTCGGCCAGTTGCAGGCCGTTGCGGCCGCGGGTGAGGTTCCAGCCCAGGCCCAGGTCGCTCACCTCCAGGCGCAGCCAGTGGCCCTCCAGCAGGTCGAAGTCCCCAGCCGCCAGGGGCGCTGCGAACAGGCGGTTGGCGGCGCGTTGCAGCACCGCCCGCTGCAGCGGCGCGGGCACCCGCGCGGCCAGCGGCAACAGGCGTTCGGCGGCGCGCAGGGCGCCGGTTTCGAGATTCAGCACAGGTTCACCTCATCGCTGCGCAGCATGCCGGGGCGGCCATGCCAGTAACCGTTGCAACCTTCCACCGCCAGCGGCGGCGCGGCGCCGCGGCGCACCCGGTCGAAGGCCTGGACCACTTCCACCATGCCCTGCGCCCGCGGGCTCAGGCGCAGCATGTCGGCGCCGCAGTCGCGCAGCGAGGCGTAGTCGGCCAGCAGGTTGCCCGGCTCGCCGGACATCGTCTGGATGCCGTTGAGGGTGAACAGCGGCGCGCCTTCCTGGCTGAGCATCGACATCCCCTCCGGGTAGTTCTGGCAGCAGAACTGGCAGTCGTCCTTGGGCCGGTTCTCCGCGCGGGCGGTGAAGCAGCGCGCGGAGTACGCCAGGGGCAGGTGGCCGTAGGCGAACACCTCGGTTTCCAGGTCCTCCAGGCCCAGCTCCCGGGCCTGCTCCAGCACCGCCAGCACCTGCTCGCCGGAGCATTCCACCGGCGGCACCCAGCGGCGCAGGCCGCAGCCGTGCAGTTCGGCCAGGGCATGGCCGTTGTACAGGTTCAGCGCCGGGCCGCCGACGAATTCGACGCCCAGGCCGTGCAGTATCTGCACCGCGCCCATGTCGTTGGCCTCCACCCGCAGCTCGCCGTTGCCGCACAGCCGGCGCAACGCCGACAGTTCGGAGGCCGCCTCGATCAGCGCCAGCCCCGAGAGGAGGATTTCCGCCCCGCTCTGCTGCGCCAGCTCGCGGCCCAGGCCCTGCCAGTCGTCCAGCGACAGGGCGCGGCGCTTGGAGCACACGGTCTCGCCGAGGTAGATGGCGTCCAGCGGCTGTTCGGCCATCTGCGCGTAGAAGTCCAGGAGTGTCCGGCGGTCCCAGTAGAACAGCACCGGCCCCAGGCTGAGTTTCATCAGGCTTTCCCTCACTGCCAGGAACGATGGTAGGCGCCCAGGGTGGTCTGGTGGCCTTCGGAAAGTTTCTCCAGCGCGGCCTGCCACTGCGCCTGCGGCTGGTAGCGCTCCGGCGCGCGGCGCCAGCTGTCCAGCGCCTGGCGCCAGACGCGGGTGACCTGCTCGACATAGGCCGGGCTGCGCTGGCGGCCCTCGATCTTCACCGCCGCCACGCCGATCTGCGCCAGCTGTGGGATGAGGTCGATGGTATTGAGGCTGGTGGGCTCCTCCAGGGCATGGAAGCGCTGGCCGTCGACCACGAAGCGGCCCTTGCAGAGGGTCGGGTAGCCGGCCGGCTCGCCCGGCGCGTAGCGGTCGATCAGCACTTCGTTCAGGCGCGAGGTCAGCCCCTCGGGCTCCTCGCTCCAGCGCACCGCCTTGGCCGGCGAGCAGACGCCGCAGAGGTTCGGCGACTCGCCGGTGACGTAGGAGGACAGGTGGCAGCGCCCCTCGGCCATGATGCACAGGCTGCCGAAGGCGAAGACTTCCACCGGCACCGGGCTGTTCGCCGCCACCTGGCGCACCTGGGCCAGCGACAGCACCCGCGGCAGCACCGCGCGGCGGATACCGTAGCGCTCGTGGTAGAAGGCCAGCGCCGCGACGTTGGTCGCCGAGCCCTGCACCGACAGGTGCAGCGCCAGCTCCGGATGGCGCCGCGCGGCATAGCCGAGCACCGCGCAGTCGGCGGCGATCAGCGCGTCCACGCCCAGTTCGGCGGCGTGGTCCACCGCCCGCTGCCAGCGCGGCCAGCCGGCGGCGCCGGGGTAGGTGTTGACCGCCAGGTAGAGTTGCCGGCCGGCCGCGCGGATCAGCCCCAGGCCCTCCTGCAGCTGGCGGTCGTCGAGGTTCAGCCCGGCGAAGTGGCGGGCGTTGGTGTCGTCGCGGAAACCCACGTAGATGGCGTCGGCGCCTTCGCGCAGCGCCGACTTGAGGGCGGGCAGGCTGCCCGCCGGACATACCAGTTGCATGCTTCCCCCTGTGCATGGAACGGCCGCCGCGCCTCGGCGAGGCCGGCGGCCAGGGCTGACGTCAGCCGTACAGTTCGCTGAACGGCAGGTAGGCCACGGGCTCGCCGGCGGCGAGGGTACGCCCCGCCTCCACCACCGCCAGGCCGTCGGCCCAGCTAGCGGCCAGCAGCATCGCCGAGCCCTGCTGCGGGTGGATTTCCACCCGGCTGGCGCCGCTGGCGTCGGTGGCCAGGCGCGCCCGCAGGTACTGGCGGCGCTTGTTCGGCTGCGGCCAGGCGAAGGCCGCCGGCAGGTTCAGCGGCGCCAGCGCGGTCTCGGCCAGCCCCTGAGCGCGGCGCAGGAAGGGCCGCGCCGCCACCAGGGCGGTGACCAGCGCCGCCGCCGGGTTGCCCGGCAGGCCCAGCCAGGGCTTGCCGGCCACGCTGCCGAAGGCCAGCGGCTTGCCCGGCTGCATCGCCAGGCGCCACAGGTGCAGTTCGCCGAGGGCGCCGACCGCCTGCTTGAGATGGTCGCGCTCGCCCACCGAGACGCCGCCGCTGCTGATCAGCACGTCGCATTCGGCGGCGGCCAGTTCCAGGGCGTCGCGGCTGGCGGCCAGGGTGTCGACCAGCACTTCGTATTCCTGTACGTCCAGGCCCCATTGGCGCAGCAGGGCGCCGAGGCTGAAGCGGTTGGCGTTGTAGATCTGCCCCGGCGCCAGCGCCTGGCCGGGCTCGCGCAGTTCGTCGCCGCTGCTCAGCAGGCATACGCGCAGGCGCCGGTACACCGGCACCCGTGCCTGGCCCACGGCGGCCAGCAGGCCCAGCTCCTGGGGCCGCAGGCGGAGTCCGGCACGCAACAGCGGCGCGCCCTGGCGCAGTTCCTCGCCACGGCGGCGCACATGGCTGCCCAGCGCGACCGACGGCAACCACACGCGGTCGCCCTCGGCCCGGCAATCCTCCTGGGCCACCACGCTGTCGGCCCCCGGCGGCAAGGGCGCGCCGGTGAAAATGCGCACGGCGCAGCCCGCCGGCAACGCCTGGTCGCCCGCCTCGCCGGCGGCGATGCAGCCGGCCAGCGCCAGGCTGCCGCCGCCCGCCGGCACGTCGGCCGCGCGCAGGGCGTAGCCGTCCATCGCGCTGTTGTCCCAGTGCGGCAGGTCGCAGGGGGCTTCCAGGTCGCTGGCCAGCACCCGGCCAAGGGCGTCGGCCAGGGCCACGGACTCCACCGCCGGCGGCGCCGGGGCGCGCGCCAGCAGCTCGGCCAGGGCCTCGTCCACCGGTTTCAGGCCGTGGCCGTCACAGCCGCAGCCGCTCATGACCGGCTGCCGCAGGCACAGGCGCCGCCGCCGCAACCGCCCTCGGGCCTGGGCGGGGTCTTCAGGTGCGGCACGAAGTTGCACGGCCGGGTGCGGCTGTCCAGCTGCGCGGCGAGAATTTCCCGCCAGGCGGTGCGGCAGGCGCCGGGCGAGCCGGGCAGGCAGCAGACCAGGGTGCCGTTGGTGACGCCGGCCAGGGCCCGCGACTGGATGCTGGAGGTGCCGATCTCGCCCAGGGAGACCTGGCGGAAGAGTTCGCCGAAGCCCTCGACGCGCCGCTCCAGCAGCGGCTCGACGGCCTGCGGGGTGTTGTCGCGGGCGGTGAAGCCGGTGCCGCCGGTGATCAGCCCGACCTGGATGCGCGGGTCGGCGATCCAGGCGCAGACCACCGCGCGGATCTGGTGGATGTCGTCCACCACCAGGCGCCGCTCGGCCAGCACGTGGCCGGCCTCGCGCAGGGCGTCGGCCAGGGTCTGGCCGGAATCGTCGGTTTGCAGGGTGCGGGTGTCGCTGACGGTCAGCACGGCGATCTGCAGGCTCTGGAAGTCCTGCGTGGCCAGGTGGCTCATGGCTGCCTCCGGGGAAGGATGAGACTGCGGCCAGCCTGCGCCTCGGCGGCTGGCCTGCCCATTCCTCGGAAGAGGTAGCGCGACTATTTGTCCCAGCGCTGCGCCGCGGCCTGGTCGCTGCAGCGGCCTTCCACCCAGCGCGGGCCTTCGGCGGTGTCTTCCTTCTTCCAGAAGGGCGCGCGGGTCTTGAGGTAGTCCATGACGAAGTTGCAGGCGTCGAACGCCGCCTGGCGGTGGGCGCTGGCGGTGCCGACGAAGACGATGGGCTCGCCCGGCTCCAGGCGGCCGATGCGGTGGAGAATTTCCAGGCGCAGCAGCGGCCAGCGCTCCCGGGCCTGCCCGGCGATCTTCTCCAGGGCCCTCTCGGTCATGCCCGGGTAGTGTTCGAGGAACATGCCGCCGACCTCGCGGCCGTCGTTGAAGTCACGCACGTAGCCGACGAAGCCGACCACCGCGCCGATGCCGACGTTGGCGGCATGCAGCGCGTTGACCTCGGCGCCGGGGTCGAAGGGGCTTTCCTGGACGCGCACGGCCATGGCCTCAGCCTCCGGTGACGGTGGGGAAGAAGGCCACCTCGTCGCCATCGGCGAGGGGCTCGTCGAGGGCGCACAACTCCTGGTTGCGCGCGCACATCAGGTTCTGCTCGGCCAGCACCTGCCAGGCGCCGCCGCGTTGCAGCAGGTGTTCGCGCAGGCCGTCGACGCTGGCGAAGGCCTCGCTCCAGCCCAGCTGCTCGCCGTCCAGGCCGAGGGCCTCGCGGTAACGGGCGAAGTATTGCACGCGGATCATCGGCCCTCCTCCGCACGGTAGTGGCCGCTCTTGCCGCCGAGCTTCTCCAGCAGGCGCACGCCCTCGATGGTCATGCCCTTGTCCACGGCCTTGCACATGTCGTAGATGGTCAGCGCGGCGACGCTGGCGGCGGTCAGCGCCTCCATCTCCACGCCGGTCTGCCCGGCCAGCTTGCAGCGCGCCTCGATGCGCACGGCGTCCTCGCCGTCGGCCTGCAGCTCGACCTTGACGCTGGTGAGCAGCAGCGGATGGCACAGCGGGATGAGTTCATGGGTGCGCTTGGCCGCCTGGATGCCGGCGATGCGCGCCACGGCGAAGACGTCGCCCTTGGGGTGGCCGCCGTCCTGGATCAGGCGCAGGGTTTCCGGGCGCATGCGCACCCGCGCTTCGGCCACGGCTTCACGGGAGGTCACCGCCTTGTCGGTGACGTCGACCATGTTGGCGCGGCCCTGGGAATCGAGATGGGTGAGCAAGGAAAGTCTCCGGATGGAACGAGCGATGGCAACCAGTGTACGCCCTGGATGGGCCGTGGGGGGCCTGGCGAGAGGTGAAAAAGGAGGGGGGATTGTATACAAAAAGAGGTAGGGCGGGTCGGACGCTGGAATGGTGGCGGAGTCCGTCACCCTCACCCCAACCCTCTCCCAGAGGGAGAGGGGGCTGTCCGGAGCGCACGGAAAGCCCGTGGCTCCCTGCACCTGTACTGCCGGCTGACTGCGTGGCCCCCCGTTCTGCCCAACGGTCCCCTCTCCCGCTTGCGGGGGAGGGTTAGGGAGGGGGTGCGGAGTCCAGGCCAAACGCTGGAGCAGCGGCGAAGTCCGTAACCCTCTCCCCAGCCCTCTCCCTGAAGGGAGAGGGAGCCGTCCGTGCCGGCTGGGAGAGCGGCTTTAGCCGGAAATTACGGTGGGGCCGGCTGACTGCATGGCCCCCCGTTCTGCCCAACGGTCCCCTCTCCCGCTTGCGGGGGAGGGTTAGGGAGGGGGTGCGGAGTCCAGGCCAAACGCTGGAGTGGCGGCGAAGTCCGTAACCCTCTCCCCAGCCCCCTCCCTGAAGGGAGAGGGGGCCGTCCGTGCCGGCTGGGAGAGCGGCTTTAGCCGGAAATTACGGTGGGGCCGGCTGACTGCCTGGCCCCTCGTTCTGCCCAACGGTCCCCTCTCCCGCTTGCGGGGGAGGGTTAGGGTGGGGGTGCGGAGTTCAGGCCAAGCGCTGGAGTGAAAGCGAAGTCCGTAACCCTCTCCCCAGCCCTCTCCCTGAAGGGAGAGGGGGGCTTTCCGTGCATCGGGGAAGGTATCGAGTACTCCGGCCAGCCCAGCAGGAGCCTGGCCGGTTCCGCGTTTACAGATGCGCCTCGGCGAACTCCGCCAGCACCGAGCGCGGTACCCCTTGCAGGGTCACGTGCACGCCGTGGGGGAAGTCCTTGAAGCGTTCGGTCAGGTAGGTCAGGCCGGAGCTGGTGGCCGACAGGTAGGGGGTGTCGATCTGCGCCAGGTTGCCCAGGCAGATCACCTTCGAGCCATTGCCCGCGCGGGTGATGATGGTCTTCATCTGGTGCGGGGTGAGGTTCTGGCATTCGTCGATGAGGATCAGGCTCTGCTGGAAGCTGCGGCCGCGGATGTAGTTCAGCGATTTGAACTGCAGCGGCACCTTGCTGAGGATGTAGTCGACGCTACCGTGGGTGCATTCGTCGTCCGAATGCAGCGCTTCGAGGTTGTCGGTGATGGCGCCCAGCCAGGGTTCCATCTTCTCGGCCTCGGTGCCGGGCAGGAAGCCGATGTCCTCGTCCAGGCCCTGCACGCTGCGGGTGGCGATGATACGCCGGTAGCGCTTGGTGACCATGGTCTGCTCGATGGCCGCGGCCAGGGCCAGGATGGTCTTGCCCGAGCCGGCGGCGCCGGACAGGTTGACCAGGTGGATGTCCGGGTCGAGCAGCGCGTACAGCGCCAGCGACTGGTACAGGTCGCGCGGGCGCAGGCCCCAGGCCTCCTGGTGCAGCAGCGGCTCCTGGTGCAGGTCGAGGATCAGCAGTTCGTCCTGCTGGATGCCCTTGATCCAGCCGACGAAGCCCTGCTCGTCGACGATGAACTCGTTGATGTGCACCGCCGGCAGGTTGTCGGTGAGCTGCACGCGGTGCCAGGTGCGGCCATGGTCCTGGCGCGTCTCGACCTTGCTGACGCGGTCCCAGAACGAGCCGTTCAGCGAGTGGTAGCCGCGCGGCAGCAGGGCCACGTCGTCGATCAGCTGGTCGGTGTGGTAGTCCTCCGCCGCCACCCCGCAGGCGCGCGCCTTCAGGCGCATGTTGATGTCCTTGGTGACCAGCACCACCCGGCGGCTGCTGTTGCGGCTCTGCAGCTCGACCAGCTGGTTGATGATCTTGTTGTCGTTGAGGTGCTCCGGCAGCCAGGTGATCGGCTCGGCGCGCTTGCTCATGAGGATCGACAGGCTACCGCAGGGGCCGCTCTTGCCGCGCTGGATGGGAACCCCGTCCTCCACCTGCTCCGGGCTCGCCTCGCCCAGCACCTGGTCGATCAGGCGGATGGCCTGGCGGCATTCGGCGGCGACGGAGTGTTTACCGGTCTTGAGCTTGTCGAGTTCCTCCAGCACCGTCATCGGGATGGCGACGTGGTGTTCCTGGAAGTTGAGCAGGGCGTTGGGATCGTGGATCAGAACGTTGGTGTCGAGGACGTAGAAGATCGGCTGGGTGGTGCTGGAACGTCCGTGGTCATCCATACGCGTGTCACCTCATTCTGGGGGCGTTACGACGGAATGCCGTGACAGCGCTCCGCCGTGCGGTGAGACGCCGGCTCTCGATGCCGGGGCTCGAGAGAGGTGCAAGCAAGGGACGGGCCGGGGCCGCCACCTGTCTGCAGGGTTCGGCGGTCTACGGCTCCAGAAATACAGGAAAAATTGTGACGGTAGAAAGTCTTTTTCCTTATCAGGCGAATTTTTTTCGCCGGCTGACGAAATACCTTGGCGCGGCTGCGTTACGGCGCTAATTTTATTAATCCGATCATCGGCTTATCCGCGCCCGACGGTCTCTCCGCGCCCCTCTTCATTGGCCCCGCCTATCGTCCCCATGGGTGGAGCCGGCCCCGGCAACTCCCTACAATCGCCCGACGCTTCGAGGAGACCGCACGATGCTGATGGTGATTTCCCCCGCCAAGACCCTGGACTACGAGACCCCGCCGGTCACCGACCGCCACACCCTGCCGCTGCACCTGGACGATGCCCAGGAGCTGATCGGCGTGCTGCGCGAGATGACCCCGGCGCAGATCGGCAGCCTGATGAGCCTGTCGGACAAGCTCGCCGGCCTGAACGCCGCGCGCTACGCCAGCTGGCACCCCGACTTCAGCCCGGCCAACGCCAAGCAGGCGCTGCTGGCCTTCAAGGGCGACGTCTATACCGGCCTTGCCGCCGAGGACTTCGACGCCGCCGACTTCGACTTCGCCCAGCGCCACCTGCGCATGCTCTCCGGCCTTTATGGCGTGCTGCGGCCGCTGGACCTGATGCAGCCCTACCGCCTGGAGATGGGCACCAAACTGGCCAACGCCCGCGGCGCCAACCTCTATGAGTTCTGGGGCGAGCGCATCAGCGCCTGGCTGAATCAAGACCTCGCCGAGCAGGGCGACGCCGTGCTGCTCAACCTGGCCTCCAACGAATACTTCGCCGCGGTGAAGCGCAAGGCGCTGGACGCCCGCATCATCGACACCGAGTTCAAGGACCTGAAGAACGGCCAGTACAAGATCATCAGCTTCTACGCCAAGAAGGCCCGCGGCCTGATGGCGCGCTACGTGATCAAGGAGCGCCTGACCGACCCCGAGGGCCTGAAGGACTTCGACTACGCCGGCTACCGCTTCGCCGCCGAGGAGTCCTCCGCCGACCGCCTGGTGTTCCTGCGCGACCACCCCGACGCCTGACCTGCCCCCGAAAGTGGCGGCCAAACGGCCGTCACGCCCCCTCCCCCGCTACCGTCGATCCCCCTCCAGCCCCCATGTGCCGCCGAATTACCCACACGGCGAAGATGGTCAAGGCTACCGTTCGTCGGCAACAGCCAAGACATTGAAAAAATTTTTCTCGCTCCCGCGCGCCATCACCACGGCAGAAAAGCGCCTTTTTTGCCATCGCGCATGTAATCCATTGGCCATTAAAAGCACCCCGCCATTACATGCAATTCACGATTGCAAGTTGCACGAAACACCTTGAAACACCCTCCCCGACATCCTGAACGGCAGCTGAACGAAGTGTAAAACGGCTGAATCACCGCGGAACTTTTTCCAATCATTGCATTTTGCAAGTCCGCCAAAAACGACAGTCGTGTTTCAGCTTGATATCAAAAGCGCCTTATTTGATGGCGATTGGATATTTAATTCCGACCACTCCTCAGGATGGGTGGCAGGAACTATCGAGCGGCCTCGAACATCCTACTTCCGCAACGCCCATCATGGGTTTGTTGCCCATAACCAGGTTTTTCGAAAACGCATCGAGCGCTGCTCGAGGGACTCGTTCAACCTGAATAATTTCAATGAGTTATGAAATTAATGCAGAACTCCAAAGCAAACTTTAGTGCATCAGAAGAGTGCAATTAGTTCTAACTTTGCAATCACCCTGAAACATTAAAGTGCATGCCGCGGAACTCTGCCCGAATTGAGTGCAGAAAATTCGAGTCACTCACGGACTGCCTGAAGCGGCGCGCCTGACAGGGGCGCCGCAGCAAAAGGGAATTGGCCAGAAGGCCAACTTTTAACAGCTCGACAAAGCAGAGGTGAATACGATGCGTATCAGCATCTTTGGTCTTGGCTACGTCGGTGCAGTATGCGCCGGTTGCCTGTCCGCCCGTGGTCACGAAGTGATCGGCGTGGACGTTTCCACCACCAAGATCGACCTGATCAACCGCGGCAAGTCGCCCATCGTCGAACCGGGGCTGGAGCCCCTGCTGGAACAGGGCATCAGCACCTCGCGGCTGTCGGGCACCACCGACTTCAAGCAGGCGGTGCTGGACAGCGACGTCTCCTTCATCTGCGTCGGCACCCCGAGCAAGAAGAACGGCGACCTGGACCTGGGCTACATCGAGAGCGTCTGCCGCGAGATCGGCTACGCCATCCGCGAGAAGGCCGGCCGCCACACCGTGGTGGTGCGCAGCACCGTGCTGCCGGGCACCGTGAAGAACGTGGTGATCCCGATCATCGAGGACTGCTCGGGCAAGAAGGCCGGGGCCGACTTCGGCGTGGGCACCAACCCCGAGTTCCTGCGCGAGAGCACCGCGATCAAGGACTACGACTTCCCGCCGATGACCGTCATCGGCGAGCTGGACGCCCAGACCGGCGACCTGCTGGAGGAAATCTACCGCGAGCTGGACGCGCCGATCATCCGCAAGTCCATCGAAGTCGCGGAGATGATCAAGTACACCTGCAACGTCTGGCACGCCGCCAAGGTCACCTTCGCCAACGAGATCGGCAACATCGCCAAGGCCGTCGGCGTCGATGGCCGCGAGGTGATGGACGTGGTCTGCCAGGACCGCAAGCTGAACCTGTCGCGCTACTACATGAAGCCCGGCTTCGCCTTCGGCGGCTCCTGCCTGCCCAAGGACGTGCGCGCCCTCACCTACCGCGCCGGCCAACTGGACGTCGAGCACCCGATGATCGGCTCGATCATGCGCAGCAACGCCTACCAGGTGCAGAAGGCCTTCGAGATCATCACCGCCCACGGCAGCCGCAAGGTCGGCCTGCTCGGCCTGTCGTTCAAGTCCGGCACCGACGACCTGCGCGAGAGCCCGCTGGTGGAGCTGGCCGAGATGCTCATCGGCAAGGGCTACGAGCTGCAGATCTTCGACCGCAACGTCGAGTACGCCCGCGTCCACGGCGCGAACAAGGAGTACATCGAGTCGAAGATCCCCCACGTCTCCTCGCTGCTGGTCTCCGACCTCGACCAGGTGGTGAAGACCTCCGACGTGCTGGTGCTGGGCAACGGCGACGAGCTGTTCGTCGACGTGGTGAACCAGGCGCCGCAGGGCAAGAAGGTGGTCGACCTGATCGGCTTCATGTCCCACGGCTCCGACGAGCGCGCCGAAGGCATCTGCTGGTAAGCGCCGCCGGCTCTTCGCAGGAGCGAGCCTGCTCGCGAACGCTCTTCCCGGCGCTACCGGTGCCGGGGCGGTTCGCGAGCAAGCTCGCTCCTACGGGAGCCCACCTGTTCCCACGAAGCCAAGACGCGACTGACGGACCTGACCATGGACGCATACAAACGAGCCCTCGGCGAAGCCACCGGCTGGCTGGCCTTCCTCTGCCTGCTGATGGGCCTGGCGCTGATCGTGCCCCCCACGGTGTTCGACCCCAATGCCCGCGACTTCCTGCTGATCATCGGCGCGGTGGGCATCTGGCGTTATTCCATGGGCGGTCTGCACTTCCTGCGCGGCATGCTCTTCCTCCACGTCGTCTACCCGCACTACAAGCGGCGCCTGCGCAAGCTCGGCAAGGCGGCGGACCCGTCCCACGTGTACCTGATGGTCACCAGCTTCCGCATCGACGCCATGACCACCTCCATGGTCTACCGCTCGGTGATCCAGGAGGCCATCGCCTGCGGCTACCCGACCACCGTGGTCTGCTCCATCGTCGAGATGTCCGACGAGGTGCTGATCAAGCAGCAGTGGCAGAAGCTCAACCCGCCCGCCCACGTGAAGCTGGACTTCGTGCGCATCCCCGGCACCGGCAAGCGCGACGGCCTGGCCCACGGCTTCCGCGCCATCTCCCGGCACATGCCCGACGAAGGCTCGGTGGTGGCGGTGATCGACGGCGACACCGTGCTCGAACCCGGCGTGGTTCAGGCCACGGTGCGCTGGTTCAAGCTGTTCCCCCAGGTCGGCGGCCTGACCACCAACGAATTCTGCGAGGTGCAGGGCGGCTACGTGATGAGCCAGTGGCACAAGCTGCGCTTCGCCCAGCGCCACATCAACATGTGCTCCATGGCTCTGTCCAAGCGCGTGCTGACCATGACCGGGCGCATGTCGGTGTTCCGCGCCGCGGTGGTCACCGACCCCGACTTCATCGCCGACGTCGAGGCCGACCACCTGGACCACTGGCGCCTGGGGCGCTTCCAGTTCCTCACCGGCGACGACAAGTCCAGCTGGTACAGCCTGATGCGCCTGGGCTACGACACCTTCTACGTGCCGGACGCTGCCATCAACACCGTCGAGCACCCGCCGGAGAAGAGCTTCGTCAAGGCCAGCCGCAAGCTGATGTTCCGCTGGTACGGCAACAACCTGCGGCAGAACTCCCGCGCCCTGGCCTTGGGCCCGCAGCGCCTGGGCTGGTTCACCACGGTGGTGCTGTTCGACCAGCGCCTGTCCATGTGGACCTGCCTGCTGGGCCTGGTGGCGGCGATCATCGCCAGCATCAAGTACAGCATCACCTTCCTGCTGGTGTACCTGCTGTGGATCGGCATCACCCGCCTGATCCTCACCCTGCTGCTGTCGCTGTCCGGCCACCCGATCGGCCCGGCCTACCCGCTGATCCTCTATTACAACCAGATCGTCGGCGCCCTGGTGAAGATCTACGTGTTCTTCCGCCTCGACCAGCAGTCCTGGACGCGCCAGAGCACCA
Source organism: Pseudomonas sp. M1 (assembly GCF_022760135.1). NCBI lineage: Bacteria > Pseudomonadati > Pseudomonadota > Gammaproteobacteria > Pseudomonadales > Pseudomonadaceae > Pseudomonas > Pseudomonas sp. M1. Next base: position 1,199,239 of record NZ_CP094343.1, on the reverse strand, counting down.
AGCTCGACCGGGGCCTGAACAGCTACCAGCGCTGGTTCAACACCTGGTCCTCGCGCGCCATGACCTTCTCTGCCGCCAGTGTGTTCGTCGCCGTACTCCTGACGATCGTATGACCCCTTGAGCAACCGGCCCGCGGCCGATCCGACCCGTTTCGAACATAGGACCGACTTCATGAATACCGCCGTCAACGTCAACGTCGTGCACGAATCCGAAGCCCAGCGCCAGCACGCGCGGGTCAAGCTGCCCGCGCGCATCCGCTACATCGGCGCCAACCGCGAGGGCGTCGACGCAAGGCTCTTGGACCTTTCCGCCGGCGGCTTCGCCTTCACTGCCAGCGGCGCGCCGATCCAGGTCGGCGACATCCACAAGGGCAAGCTGCTGTTCCAGATCGACAGCATCAGCTTCGCCCTGGAAGTGGAGTTCCAGGTGCGCTCCTTCGACCCGGACAGCCGCCGCACCGGCTGCGAGTTCCAGCACCTGAAGCCGCGCGAGGTCGCCGCCCTGCGCTACCTGATCACCGCGTACCTGGCCGGCGAGGTGGTCAGCGTCGGCGACATGCTCAACACCCTGCAGCGCGAGAACTTCACCAAGGCCCGCAAGCACGGCGGCGCCGGCGGCGGCATGGGCTTCTTCGGGCGCATCCGCGCGGTGACCCTGAGCACCGCCATCTTCGTGGTCGGCGTCGGCGCCTTCGCCTTCATCCTCAACCAGCTGTACAACCTGTACTTCGTCACCCATGCCGACTCCGGCGTGGTCAACATCCCCGCCCAGCAGATCACCATGCCCCGCGAGGGCACCGTCGACAGCCTGGTGCAGATGGACGCCGAAGTGGCCAAGGGCGCGCCCATCGCCACCTTCTCCACCAGCCTGCTGGACCTGCTCAAGGGCAACCTGTCCGACGAGCAGCTCAACCCCGGCAACATCGAGAAGCTCTTCGGCCACCAGCTCAAGGGCACCCTCACCAGCCCCTGCGACTGCCGGGTGATCGAACAACGCGTCGCCAACGGCCAGTACGCCAACAAGGGCGACGTGATCTTCACCCTGGCCCCGCGCGACGCCAGCGCCACCGTCGAGGCGCGCTTCGCCTACCGCAACGCCGCCGAACTCTCGCCGGGCACCCTGGTGCACTTCCAGGTCGCCGGCGACAGCGAAGTGCGCAGCGGCCGCATCCTGCGCACCGCGCCGGTGGACGGCGACCTGTCGTCGGAGATCCGCGCGCAGATCCAGCCCGAGCAGCCGCTGGACAGCCAGCTCGCCGGGCGCCCGGCGGAAGTCAGCATCGGCGGCCTGCCCGGCCGCACCCTGCTGAACAAGGCCATGGCCATGGCCACCGCGCGCTGAGGACCCAAGCATGAACGCCATCGCCCACCATCCGCTGCGCGGCGCCGCCCTGGCCCTGGCCATCGGCCTGGCCGCCGGCTGCGCCGGCCTGCCGGACCAGCGCCTGGCCGACGAAGCCATGGCCCGCGGCGACATCGCCACCGCCCAGGCCAACTACCAGGCCCTGGCCACCCTCGGCTACACCGACGCGCAGATCGGCCTGGCCGACATGCAGGCCGCCAGCGGCGACAGCGCGGCCCAGGCCAAGGCAGAGAAGCTCTACCGCGACGCCGCCGAGACCTCGCCGCGGGCCCGAGCGCGCCTGGGCAAGTGGCTGGCGGCCAAGCCCGGCGCCACCGACGCCGAGCACCGCGAGGCCGAGCAGTTGCTCAACCGCGCCTTCAACGAGGGCGAGGACAGCGCCCTGGTGCCGCTGATCGTGCTCTACCTGCAGTACCCGCAGGCCTGGCCGGGCGTGAACCCGCAACAGCGCATCGACCAGTGGCGCGCCCAGGGCCTGCCCCAGGCCGACCTGGCGCAGATCATCCTGTACCGCACCCAGGGCACCTACAACCAGCACCTGGGCGAGATCGAGCAGGTCTGCCAGCGCTGGCTGACGCGCATGGACGTGTGCTGGATGGAGCTGGCCACCGTCTACCAGGTGCAGGGCAACGCCGACAAGCAGAAGGCCCACCTCGACCGCCTGCGCGCCGCGCACAAGGCCGGCCGGGTGCCGCCGGAGCGGGTGGAATCGGTGGCCCAGGTGCTGGCCGACGCCGACCTCGGCAAGCCCGACCCGCAGACCGCCCAGGCCCTGCTCAACGAACTGGCGCCGACCTACCCCGCGGCCTGGGTCGACCTGGCCAAGCTGCAGTACGACTACCCCGAGCTGGGCGACGTCGAGCAGATGCTCGACTACCTGAAGAAGGCCCAGGACGCCGCCCAGCCGCGCGCCGAGCTGCTGCTCGGGCGCCTGTACTACGACGGCAAGTGGATGCCCCAGGACCCGCAGAAGGCCGAGCAGCACCTGCTCAAGGCCGCCGCCAGCGAACCCCAGGCGCACTACTACCTGGGGCAGATCTACCGCCGCGGCTTCCTCGGCAAGGTCTACCCGCAGAAGGCCGCCGACCACCTGCTGATCGCCGCCCGCGCGGGCCAGGCCAGCGCCGACATGGCCCTGGCCCAGCTCTGGTCGCAAGGCCGCGGCGTACAGCCCAACCGCGTCAACGCCTATGTCTTCGGCACCCTGGCGCAGCGCCAGCAGATACCCCAGGCCGGCGACCTGATGAGCGAACTGCAACCGCAGCTGCAGCCGGCCGAACTGAGCCAGGCGCAGCAGTTGCTCAAGCGCGAGGAACAGGCCCGCGGCGCCAACTGGCAGGCCACCGTCAGCCTCATGCAGAACGAACAGGAACAAGAAAGCCTATGAAGCGCCCCGACCCGACCTCCGCCCCGCTGTTCCAACCGATCCGCCTGGCCCGCGCCATCCGCCGCGCCCGGCTGTTCCCGGCGATGCTCGGCGCCGGCATGAGCCTGGCCGGCACCCTGTTCGCCGCCGGCGCCTGGGCCGACGACACGCCGCCGAAGAACTACGGCATCGACATCAAGATCACCGCCGAATCCGAGGACGACCGCGACCTGGGCACCGCCCACGGCGGCGACCTCAACGGCATCGGCATCGACCTGCGGCCCTGGGCCTTCGGCCAGTGGGGCCAGTGGAGCGCCTACGTGATGGGCCAGGCGGTGGCCGCCACCGACACCATCCAGACCGACACCCTGCAGTCCGACGAAGTCGACGCCAGCGGTCGCGACAGCGGCGACAACAAGCGCGAGCCGGACGACGCCTACCTCGCCCTGCGCGAATTCTGGGTGGACTACGCCGGCCTCACCCAGTACCCCGGCGAGCACCTGCGCTTCGGCCGCCAGCGCCTGCGCGACGACAGCGGCATGTGGCAGGACACCAATATCGAGGCGCTGAACTGGACCTTCGACACCACCCTGCTGCGCGCCCACCTGGGCGCCGCCCAGCGCTTCTCCGAGTACCGCACCGACATCACCGACCTGGCGCCGGAAGACGAGGACCGCACCCACGTCTTCGGCGACATCTCCACGCAATGGGCGCCGCACCACTGGGTGGGCCTGCGCCTGCACCACAGCGATGACAGCGGCAGCCTGCCGGATGCGGGCGAAACCATCGACTCGCTGGACAAGCGCTCCACCGGCGACCTCACCTGGGTGGGCATCGAAGCCAACGGCGATGGCTACAACTACCGCTCGCAGATGCCGCTGAACTACTGGGCCAGCGCCACCTGGCTGAGCGGCAACCGCGACCGCCTGACCAGCGCCGCGGTGGACGGCGAGCGCGTGGCCACCGGCAAGCAGAGCGGCGACGTCAACGCCTACGGCGTCGACCTGGGCCTGCGCTGGAACATCGACGAGCAGTGGCGCGCCGGCGTCGGCTACGCACGCGGCAGCGGCGGCGGCCACGACGGCGAGGACCAGTACGAACAGACCGGCCTGCAGAGCAACCGCTCCAACTTCACCGGCACCCGCGCCCGCGTGCACCGCTTCGGCGAGGCCTTCCGCGGCGAACTCTCCAACCTGCAGGACGCCACCCTGTTCGGCGCCTGGCAGCTGCGCGACGACTACGACGCCAGCGTCGTGTACCACAAGTTCTGGCGCGTGGACGGCGACTCGGACATCGGCAACAGCGGCATCACCGCGCCCCTGGAGAACAACTCCAAGGACATCGGCCAGGAAGTCGACCTGGTGGTCACCAAGTACTTCAAGCAGGGCCTGCTGCCCGCCTCGATGAGCCAGTACATCGACGAGCCCTCGGCCCTGGTGCGCTTCCGCGGCGGCGTCTTCAAGCCCGGCGACGCCTACGGCAGCCACGTCGACTCGACGATGCACCACGCCTTCGTCGATTTCATCTGGCGCTTCTGAGGATCAGGGCGATGCGAGCTGGCAGTCACTGGTTCCCCGCGTTCGCGGGGATGACGGAAAACCCCTCCCGCGTGCGAACGGGCACGGGGAGCGCGGGGGTTCGCATCCCCCGCCCGGCGACCGTCACTCCCGCGCACGCGGGGGCCCAGCGCCTTCCGGCTCCACGCCCACAGGGAGAACCCACCATGAACCGCCATCCGCTACCCCTGGCCGCCCTGCTGCTCGGCGGCCTGCTGGCCGCCACGGGCCCCGCCTGGGCCTCGACCCCGGCGGCCAACGCCAAGGACGCCGAGGCCAGCGAGCAGCCCTCGCCGGCCAACCAGCCCGGCCACGTCCAGGGCCTCAAGGAAACCGGCAACTACACGGTCACCGCGCTGCCCGAGGGCCCGCTGCACCTGGCCCCGCCGAAGCTGCCCGACCTCTCCGGCTACACCGCCGAGGCGGTGGCGAAGAAGATCGTGCGCAAGCCCGGCGGCAAGGCCGTGGTGCAGCGCATGGTGCAGCAGCAGCCGCTGAAGGAATTCACCGGCGGGCAGAACCGCCTGGCCGAGTGGGTCAAGCGCCAGCGGCAAATGCCCCAGGCCATCTTCATCGAGGGCGGCTACGTCAACCTCGCGCAGCTGGCCGGCAAGCTCGGCAAGGCGCTGGAGCAGGTAGAACCCGGCGTGTTCGTCGCCCGTCTGCCCATCGTGGTCAGCCAGGGCGCGACCCTGGAGATCGACGGCAAGGTCAGGGAACTGCGCCTGTCCCAGGACCGCGGCGCCTTCCTGGTCAACGACGGCAAGCTGTTCGTGCGCGATACCAAGGTCACCGCCTGGAACGAAGCCCGCGGCGAGCCGGCCTGGTTCAAGAGCCCCAACGAGTTCCGCCCGTTCCTGGTGTCCTGGGGCGGCGCCGAGGCCTACCTGGTGAACAGCACCTTCACCAGTTTCGGCTACAACGCCTCCAAGGCCTACGGCATCTCCATCTCGCAGTACAGCCCGGGCATGGACAAGACCATGAAGCGCCCGCGGCCCAAGGGCTGGGTGATCGGCTCCACCTTCGTCGACAACTGGTACGGCTTCTACTGCTACGAGGCCGACGACCTGGTGGTGCGCGGCAACACCTACCGCGACAACGTCATCTACGGCATCGACCCGCACGACCGCTCGCACCGCCTGATCATCGCCGAGAACACCGTGTACGGGACGAAGAAGAAGCACGGCATCATCGTCTCGCGCGAGGTCAACGACAGCTGGATCTTCCGCAACAAGACCTACGACAACCACCTCTCCGGAATCGTCCTGGACCGTAACTCCGAACGCAACCTGGTGGCCTACAACGAGGTGTACCGCAACCACTCCGACGGCATCACCCTGTACGAGAGCGGCGACAACCTGATCTACGGCAACCAGGTGCTGGGCAACCGGCGCCACGGCATCCGCATCCGCAACAGCGTGAACATCCGCCTGTACGAGAACCTCGCCGCCGGCAACAAGCTGATCGGCGTATACGGGCACATCAAGGACCTGTCCAACACCGACCGCAACATCGACCTCGACCCCTTCGACACCAAGGTGTCGCTCATCGTGGTCGGCGGCAAGCTGGTGGGCAACGGCTCAGGTCCCTTGTCGGTGGATTCGCCGCTGTCGCTGGAACTCTACAAGGTGGCCATGCTCGGCCCGACCAAATCCTCCGGCATCAGCTTCAACGGCGTGCTCGGCGAGAAGCAGGACCAGATCCTCGACCTGCTCGTGCGCCAGCAGCGCGCCGTGCTGATCGACCCCGTGGAAAGCCAGGCCGAACTGCAGAATTGAGGACCCGTACCATGACCATCCGCCCCCATCGTCTGCTGCGCCTGTCGACTCTGGCCGCCGGCCTGCTGCTGGCCCACGGTATTCTTGCTGCGGGCGCCGCCGGTGCCGCCGACGCCGGCGCGCCGACCTACAGCGCCCTGCCCGCCGCCGGCCTGTGCCCGGCCGCGGCCGACGACAAGGCCTACAACACCAAGTACCTGGGCTTCTTCACCCACCTGGTGCCGGCCCAGGAAGACTGGCTGTTCCGCACCACCTACGACCTGCGCACCGACTTCGGCACCACGCCCGAGGGCTGGCGCGAACTCAAGGCGCTGCGTGAGGCGCTGGAGCGCCGCGGCGTCGAGCTGATGGTGGTCTACCAGCCCACCCGCGGGCTGATCAACCGCGAGAAGCTCAGCCCCGAGGAGAAGGCCTCGTTCGACTACGAACTGGCGAAGAAGAACTACCTGGCGACCATCGCCAAGTTCCGCGAGGCCGGCATCTACACCCCCGACTTCTCGCCGCTGTTCGACGAGAAGGAAGCCCACCCCTACTACTTCAAGGGCGACCACCACTGGACGCCCTACGGCGCCATGCGCAGCGCCAAGATCGCCGCCGAGACGCTGAAGCAGATGCCCGCCTATGCCGACATCCCGAAGAAGGAATTCGAAAGCAAGCGCGTGGGCCTGCTGTCCAAGCTCGGCACCTTCCACAAGGCCGCCGCGCAACTGTGCGGCAGCAGCTACGCGCCGCAGTACGTCGACCGCTTCGAGACCGAGCCGGTGGGCGACAGCGGCGGCGGCGACCTGTTCGGCGACGGCGGCGACCCGCAGGTGGCGGTGGTCGGCACCTCCAACAGCGGCCCGGCGTACAACTTCGTCGGCTTCCTGGAGCAGTACGGCAAAGTCGACATCCTCAACAACGCCGTCTCCGGCGGCGGCTTCGACAGCTCGCTGCTGGCCTACCTGACCAGCAAGGAATTCCACGACAAGCCGCCGAAGATCCTGGTCTGGGAATTCGCCACCCACTACGACATGGCGCAGAAGAGCTTCTACCGCCAGGCCATGCCCCTGGTGGCCAACGGCTGCGCCGAGCAGAAGGCCGTGCTCAGCCGCAAGGTCAAGCTGCACGCCGGGCGCAACGAGGTGCTGCTCAACAGCGCGGCGCTGCCGATCCGCAGCGGCAGCTACACCGCCGACGTCACCTACAGCGACCCGGGCATCCACGAGTTGAAGAACACCGTCTGGTACATGAACGGCCGCCGCGAGCAGCTGAAGATCGAGCAGTCCAAGGCCGTCGACACCGGCGGGCGCTACGTCTTCGAACTGCGCAACGACGAGGACTGGCCGGACCAGCAGTTCCTCTCCCTGGAGATCGAGGCGCCGGACGACATGCCGGCCGGCCTCGAGGTCGAGGCGAAGCTGTGCCAGACCCCGCAGATCAAGGCCACCGCCAGTACCGTGGCCGGGAGGTAATCCATGTCCATCCAGCGACTTTCCCGCAACAAGGGCCTGCGCCTGCTGTGGCCGGCCATGGCCCTGAGCAGCCTCGCCGCCCTCTACGGGCAGAGCAGCCAGGCCGCCGACCTGGTGCCGCCGCCGGGCTACTTCGCCGCGGTCGGCGAGCGCAAGGGCGACGCCGACAGCTGCCCGGCAGTGCCCACGCCCTACACCGGCTCGCTGCAGTTCACCAGCAAGTACGAGGGCTCCGACTCGGCGCGTGCCACCCTCAACCTGGCCGCCGAAGGCAAGTTCCGCGAGCAGATCAAGGACATCACCGACATGGAGCGCGGCACCACCAAGCTGATCACCCAGTACATGCGCAGCGGCCACAAGGGCGACCTGGACTGCGCGCTGAACTGGCTGACCACCTGGGCCCGGGCCGATGCGCTGGAAAGCGGCGACTTCAACCACACCGGCAAGTCCATGCGCAAATGGGCCCTGGGCAGCCTGTCCTCGTCCTACCTGCGCCTGAAGTTCTCCAGCAGCCGCCCGCTGGCGGCCTACCCGCAGCAGGCGGCGCAGATCGAGCAGTGGTTCGGCAAGCTCGGCACCCAGGTGGTCAGCGACTGGAGCAACCTGCCGCTGAAGAAGATCAACAACCACAGCTACTGGGCGGCCTGGTCGGTGATGTCCACCGCCGTGGTGACCAACCGCCGCGACCTGTTCGACTGGTCGGTGCGCGAATTCAAGGTGGCGGCCAGCCAGGTCGACGCCCAGGGCTACCTGCCCAACGAACTCAAGCGCCGCCAGCGCGCCCTGTCCTACCACAACTACAGCCTGCCGCCGCTGGCGATGATCGCCGCCTTCGCCCAGGTCAACGGCGTGGACCTGCGCCAGGAAAACAACGGCGCCCTGCAGCGCCTGGCCGAAAGGGTGATGCAGGGGGTGGACGACCAGCAGGACTTCGACCGCCGGACCGGCAACGACCAGGACATGAGCGACCTGAAGGAAAACAGCAAGTTCGCCTGGCTGGAGCCCTACTGCGCGCTCTACAGCTGCGCGCCGAAGACCCAGGACTGGCGCAGGAAGATGGAGCCGTTCAACAGCTTCCGCCTCGGCGGGGATGTGACGAAGGTGTTCAACCGCGGCAACGGCGGGAGCTGATGCGCTCAATGGGAGTGGGGTGCAGGCCGGCACGTGCCGGCTGACACAACGGTTTCCACCTGCACCGAACAGTCCCCTCTCCCTTCAGGGAGAGGGAAAGAACCTCCCCGCAACACCGAAACACCCGGCTGAACCCCGCAACGAAGACGGGCCCAGCCACCCCCGACCCAAGCGCAAAAAGACGCCGGGCGGGCGCACCACCTTAGCGACACAACGGGGAGGAACTGGCGGGTGACACCGGCCTTTTCCTTGCGCGCCGACAGGCGCCGGAAGGGCTGGAGCCACCCTGGGTACGAAGCTCCAGAGCGAGACGGGCAATGGTCTTTTCTTCCAACGTGTTCCTGTTCCTGTTCCTGCCGATCTTCCTCGGCCTGTACTACCTGAGCGGGAACCGCTACCGCAACCTGCTGTTGCTGGTGGCCAGCTACGTCTTCTACGCCTGGTGGCGGGTGGACTTCCTCGCCCTGTTCGCCGGCGTGACCCTGTTCAACTACTGGATCGGCCTGCGCATCGGTGCCGCCGGCGTGCGCACCCTGGCGGCCAAACGCTGGCTGATCCTCGGCGTGGTGGTCGACCTGGCCGTGCTGGGCTACTTCAAGTACGCCAACTTCGGCGTCGACAGCCTCAACCAGATCATCACCTCGTTCGGCATGCAGCCCTTCGTGCTGACGCACATCCTGCTGCCCATCGGCATCAGCTTCTACACCTTCGAGTCGATCAGCTACATCATCGACGTGTACCGCGGCGACACCCCGGCCACGCGCAACCTCATCGACTTCGCGGCCTTCGTGGCGATCTTCCCGCACCTGATCGCCGGCCCCGTGCTGCGCTTCAAGGACCTGGTGGACCAGTTCAACCACCGCACCCACACCCTCGACAAGTTCGCCGAAGGCTGCACCCGCTTCATGCAGGGCTTCGTCAAGAAGGTGTTCATCGCCGACACCCTGGCGGCCCTGGCCGACCACTGCTTCGCCCTGCAGGACCCGACCACCGGCGACGCCTGGCTGGGCGCCCTGGCCTACACCGCGCAGCTGTACTTCGACTTCTCCGGCTACAGCGACATGGCCATTGGCCTGGGCCTGATGATGGGCTTCCGCTTCATGGAGAACTTCAACCAGCCCTACATCAGCCAGTCGATCACCGAGTTCTGGCGGCGCTGGCACATCAGCCTGTCCACCTGGCTGCGCGACTACCTGTACATCAGCCTGGGCGGCAACCGCGGCAGCACCTTCCAGACCTATCGCAACCTGATCCTGACCATGCTCCTGGGCGGCCTGTGGCACGGCGCCAACGTCACCTACATCATCTGGGGCGCCTGGCACGGCGTATGGCTGGCCATCGAGCGCGCCCTGGGCGTGAACGCCGCGCCGCGGGTGCTCAACCCGCTGAAATGGGCCTTCACTTTCCTGCTGGTGATCGTCGGCTGGGTGATCTTCCGCGCCGAGAACCTGCACGTGGCCTGGCGCATGTACGCAGCCATGTTCAGCTTCGGCGACTGGAGCCTGTCCGAGCAGAGCCGCGCCAGCCTCACCGGCCTGCAGGTCGGCACCCTGGTGGTGGCCTACGTGGTGCTGGCCGTCTTCGGCCTGCGCCAGTTCTACAACCAGCCGCTGCAGAGCAAGGCGCCCAAGGCCGCGGCCAAGACCGACGACGTCACCGCCGACGGCCCGGCCAGCGCCCAGCCGCGCAGCCCGCAGGACGCCGAGAACGACCCGGCGGCCATCGCCTACTCGCGCAGCGGCGCGGCGGTGTACCGCCCGCACTGGCTCACCCAGCTGCCCGTGCTGGCCACCCGCGTGGCCCTGCTGGCGCTGTTCGCCGCCTCGGTGCTGAAGCTCTCGGCGCAGAGCTACTCGCCCTTCCTCTACTTCCAGTTCTGAGCGAGGCCGGACCATGCAACCGACTCCTTACGTTTCCAAGATCAGCAAACCCCTGCAATACGCCTACGTCGCCGCCTTCGGCGGGATACTGCTGGGCCTGGCCGGCTGGTCGCTGAAGGCCTTCCCCAGCTTCGCCGCCGCCGAGGGCACCACGGTGCTCAACGGCAAGCTGGCCCACGCCTTCGAAGGCCACTACGACGACCAGTTCCCCATCAAGCGCCTGGGCACCAACCTCTGGGCCGCGCTGGACTACGCCCTGTTCGACGAAGGCCGCCCGGGCGTGGTGATCGGCAAGGACGGCTGGCTGTACACCGACGAAGAATTCAAGCCGGCGCCCAGCCAGACCCAGCTGGACGACAACTGGGCCCTGGTGCGCGGCGTGCAGCAGGAGCTGGAGCGCCGCGGCGTGAAGCTGGTGCTGGCGATCATCCCGGCCAAGGCGCGCATCTACCCCGAGTACATCGGCAAGGAACAGCCGGCCCAGTTGCACGTCGGCCTCTACGACGAGTTCCTGCAGCGCGCGCGCCAGGCCGGCATGGCCGCGCCCAAGCTGCTGGACACCCTGGAGCAGGCCAAGAACAACGGCCAGGTGTTCCTGCGCACCGACACCCACTGGACGCCGCTGGGCGCCGAGGCCGTGGCCCAGCGCCTGGCCCAGAGCATCCGCGAGGGGCAGAACCTCGACCTGCCGCAGCAGACCTTCATCACCGACGCCAGCAAGGCCACGCCACACAAGGGCGACCTGCTGACCTTCCTGCCCCTGGACCCGCTGTTCAGCGAACTGCTGCCGGCGCCGGACCAGCTGCAGGCGCGCCAGACCCACCCGGCCGAAGACAACGCCGCGGCCGGCGGCGACCTGTTCGGCGACAGCGCCGAGCCGCAGGTGGCCCTGGTGGGCACCAGCTACAGCGCCAACCCGCACTGGAACTTCGCCGGCGCGCTCAAGCAGGCGCTGTCCACCGACCTGATCAACTACGCCAAGGAAGGCAAGGGCCCCCTCGAACCCATGCTCGAACTGCTCAAGGACCCGGGCTTCCAGCAGAAGCCGCCGCGCCTGCTGGTGTGGGAATTCCCCGAACGCTACCTGCCGATGCACAGCGACCTCAGCCAGTTCGATGCCGACTGGCTGGCCCAGCTGCGCGCGGCCGGCAACCGTGACGAACGCCTGGCGGCCAACCCGCCGGGCCTGACCGCGGCGCACTGAGCGCCACGCCAAGGGCGCCAGCGCGCCCCATGAAAAAGTGAAGACGGAGGTACACCCCATGACTCGTTCCAAGACCCTCGGCTGGAAATCCCCCGCCCTGGCACTGGCCCTGGGCCTGGCCGCCTTCGGCGCCCACGCCGGCGAAGCCGCGCTCTACGGCCCGCAGGCGCCCAAGGGTTCGGCCTTCGTGCGGGCCTACAACGCCGGCAACAGCGAACTCTCGGTGAGCGTCGGCAACGCCCAGCTCAACGACGTATCGCCCCTGGGCTCCAGCGACTTCAAGTTCCTCCCGCCGGGCAACTACACCGCCAAGGTCGGCAGCCAGAGCCTGCCGGTGAAACTCGACCCGGACGCCTACTACACCCTGGTCAGCCAGCCCGGCGGCCAGCCCAGGCTGGTGCCCGAGCCGCCCTTCAAGAACAAGCAGAAGGCCCTGGTGCGGGTGCAGAACCTCAGCGGCCAGGCGCTGACCCTGAAGACCGCCGACGGCAAGACCGAAGTGGTCGGCAACGTCGCCCCGCAAAGCCACGGCGACCGCGAGATCAACCCGGTGAAGGTGAACCTGGCGCTGTTCGAGGGCGGCAAGAAGGTCAGCGACCTGAAGCCCGTCACCCTGGAACGCGGCGAGGTGGTGTGCCTGTACGTCACCGGCGAGGGCGGCAAGCTGTCGCCGGTGTGGGTCAAGCGGCCGGTGAAGGCCGACTGAGTTAGATGGCGATGACGTGCCGACGTGAAGTCCGCCCCCTCTCCCTAACCCTCTCCCTGAAGGGAGAGGGGACCGTTCGGCATCAAGCGCAACCCTGGCGCTCGCCGGCAGTGAAGGAGCGGCCGGTTGGCACAGTCCTCGCCGATCGCACGGATAGCCCCCTCTCCCTTCAGGGAGAGGGGGCCGTTCGGCATCAGGCGCAACCCTGGCGCTCGCCGGCAGTGAAGGAGCAGCCGGTTGGCACAGTCCTCGCCGATTGCACGGATAGCCCCCTCTCCCTTCAGGGAGAGGGGGCCGTTCGGCATCAGGCGCAACCCTGGCGCTCGCCGGCAGTGAAGGAGCAGCCGGTTGGCACAGTCCTCGCCGATTGCACGGATAGCCCCCTCTCCCTTCAGGGAGAGGGCTGGGGAGAGGGGCTCTTACCCCCCACACCCAATCACCAAAACGAACACCACAAAAAGACCGGCCACACCGGCAGAAAAAAACCAGCGAGCTGCCAAGACGGCCCGCACGGAGAGGTCACCCGAAACGGTAACGGCGCCCGGCGCCCCACAGAACGCATGAACGCTTTAAGGAGAAACCCCACATGATTCCCGTCATTCTTTCCGGTGGTAGCGGCTCGCGACTCTGGCCCCTTTCCCGCAAGCTGTATCCCAAGCAGTTCCTGGCCCTGGCCGGCGAGCACACGCTGTTCCAGCAGACCCTCGAGCGTCTGGCCTTCGAAGGCATGGAGCCGCCGCTGGTGGTGAGCAACAAGGAACACCGCTTCATCCTCCAGGAACAGCTCGAACAACTGAAACTCAAGACCCAGGGCATCCTGCTCGAACCCTTCGGCCGCAACACCGCCCCGGCCGTGGCCATCGCCGCCATGAAGCTGGTCGCCGAGGGCCGCGACGAACTGCTGCTGGTGCTGCCGGCCGACCACGTGCTGGAAGACCCGCGCGCCTTCCAGCGCGCCCTGGCCCTGGCCACCGTGGCCGCCGAGAAGGGCGAGATGGTGCTCTTCGGCGTGCCCGCCAGCCGCCCGGAAACCGGCTACGGCTACATCCGCGCCAACGCCGACGACAAGCTGCCCGGCGGCGTCGCGCGGGTCGAGCGCTTCATCGAGAAACCCGACGAGGCCCGCGCCCGCCAGTTCGTCGAGGAAGGCGGGCACTACTGGAACAGCGGCATGTTCCTGTTCCGCGCCAGCCGCTTCCTGGAAGAACTCAAGCGCCACGACGCCGACATCTACGACACCTGCCTGCTGGCCCTGGAGCGCAGCCAGCACGAGGGCGAGGTGGTCAACATCGACCCGGCCACCTTCGAGTGCTGCCCGGACAACTCCATCGACTACGCGGTGATGGAAAAGACCCAGCGCGCCTGCGTGGTGCCCCTGGCCGCCGGCTGGAACGACGTCGGCAGCTGGTCGTCGATCTGGGAAGTGCACGACAAGGACGCCAACGGCAACGTCACCAAGGGCGACGTGCTGGTGCACGACAGCCGCAACTGCCTGGTGCACGGCAACGGCAAGCTGGTCTCGGTGGTCGGCCTGGACGACATCGTCGTGGTGGAAACCAAGGACGCCATGATGATCGCCCACCGCGACCGCGTGCAGGACGTGAAGAAGGTGGTCAACGAACTGGACGCCGCCGGCCGCAGCGAAACCCAGAACCACTGCGCCGTGTACCGCCCCTGGGGCAGCTACGACTCGGTGGACATGGGCGGCCGCTTCCAGGTCAAGCACATCACCGTCAAGCCCGGCGCGCAGCTCTCGCTGCAGATGCACCACCACCGCGCCGAGCACTGGATCGTGGTCAGCGGCACCGCCCAGGTGACCTGCGACGACAAGGTGTTCCTGCTCACCGAGAACCAGTCCACCTACATCCCCATCGCCTCGGTGCACCGCCTGGCCAACCCCGGCAAGATCCCGCTGGAGATCATCGAAGTGCAGTCCGGCAGCTACCTGGGCGAAGACGACATCGAACGTCTGGAAGACGTCTACGGTCGAACCGAAGAGAGCGGCATCCGCGCGCAGGTAGCCGCTCGCTAGTTGAAGGACGGCGTCTCCCCCATCGATGCCAATCGCCCCCAGGCCTTGTGCCTGGGGGTTTTTCTTTGTGCGCGGGGAATGGCGTGGGTGGGGCGGCGATGGGTATCGCTTCGCTCAACCCATCCTACGAGCCTGCCTTGCCGACCACGCCGGGGAGCGCATAACGCCAACGGTTCCCGGGGAGCACGGTCGTAGGACCTTGTCCGCGATAACCGGACATACCGGCGCGATTCGCGGATAAGATCCTCCTACGCCGCCCCACCCGCGCCATTCCCATGTAGGAGCGCGCCCTGCGCGCGAATCGCGGGCAGGGCCCGCTCCTACGACCGTGCCCCCCGGAGGGTATAACGCCAACGGTTCCCGGGAGGCACGGTCGTAGGAGCAACTGTCTTTCACTGCTGCACGGTACCTGTTCTCCAGCAGGTACCGTCCCTGACCATGGCGTTCAACCGCACGATGAGCACACGCATGCAGGCCACCAGGGCAACCTTGGCGCATCGACCGTTCTCGCGCAGGCCTTGGTAGCGGCGGGCGAAGTCTTCCTGATAGCGAATAATCGACAAGGTCGTCATGTACAGGATGCGCCGGATCATTCCTCGTCCTCCCCGGATTCGGCGCTGTCCCGACTTCTGCCCGCTGTCGCTGTTGTACGGGGCCAGGCCCACCAGGGCGGCGATCTGGCGGCGGTTCAGTTGTCCCAGCTCCGGCAGATAGGCCAGCAGCCCAGCCGCGGTGACCGGCCCCACGCCTTTGACTTGGCATAATTGCTGGGCCTGTTCTGCGTCCACGACGTTCATCGCTTTGGCAATTTCCTTGTCATAGCCGCGGATCGTTTCTTTAAGCGCCTTGATGGCGCCTTCCAGGCATTGGCGGACGAAGGAGTCCCGGGCTTGATGCAAACGACGACGTTCATCATCGCGCTGGCTGACCAGTTGCTCTCGGCGTTGCACCAATTCCCGTAGCCGCTCGCGCTCTGGCGAAGGCACCGTGCTGGGCGCTTCCTCCAGCGTCTGCGCCAGATGCGCCAGGACGGCTGCATCGATGGGATCGGTCTTGGCCAGCTTGCCCATGGCCGTGGCAAAGGCTCGCACCCGTGTGGGGTTAAGCCGTGAAACCCTATGACCGGCACGAGACAGGCTGAACATCACTCCGCACTCATAACCGCCGGTCGCCTCCAGCACGATACGTTCGGGCTTTTCCTCGGCGAACAGCGCCAGCAACTGCTGGTGGCCCTGCTCGTCATTGGAAACGCTGAAGCTCTTGCCTTGTGGACGCAGCCATACGGCCAGCGAATCCTTGGCGACATCGATACCGACCCAACACGTCATGACCAAACCCTCGTAAACTGCACGGCGAGAGCACTCTGACTGCCCACGCTTGTGGTTCGAGGTTTAGCTCGTTCAACTGTTCGGGCTTGAGTCAGAGGACGGCGGGAGGCAGCTTGGGCTCCTACTCGTGCTCGCAACACCGCGGACCTGCAGCTTGCCTCCCGTCGCTCTCACCTTCGATCCTATCGAAAGTCGCTGACACAAGCGGACCTTGTCCGCGATAGCCGGACATACCGGCGCGATTCGCGGATAAGATCCGCTCCTACGCCGCCCCACCCGCGCCATTCCCCTGTAGGAGCGCGCCCTGCGCGCGAAATCGCGGGCAGGGCCCGCTCCTACAGGTTGCCGGGGAGCACGGTATTCCTCCTCCCCTGTAGGAGCGGACCTTGTCCGCGATAACCGGACATACCGGCACGATTCGCGGATGAGATCCGCTCCTACGCAACCCCACCCGCGCCATTCCCATGTAGGAGCGCGCCCTGCGCGCGAATCGCGGGCAGGGCCCGCGCCTACAGGTATCAGCCTTCGAGCAGTTCCACGCTCTCCGGCGCGCGGCGCATCAGTACACGGCCGTGGCGGATGGAATACAGCGCCTTGGTCTGCTGGCGCACCGCCTCGTAGTCGCTGTCCACGCCCAGCACCAGCAGGTTGGCCGGGCGGCCGGCGGCGATGCCGTAGCGCTCGCCCAGGTTCAGCGCGCGGGCGCTGTTGTCGGTGACCAGGTCGAGGCTGCGCTGCAGGTCCTCGAAGCCCATCATGTGGCAGATGTGCAGGCCGGCGTCGAGCACGCGCAGGATGTTGCCGTTGCCCAGCGGGTACCACGGGTCCTTGATCGAATCCTGGCCGAAGCACACGTTCATCCCGGCGCGGTCGATCTCCGCCACGCGGGTCACGCCGCGGCGTTTCGGGAAGCTGTCGAAGCGGCCCTGCAGGTGGATGCTCTCGGTCGGGCAGGAGACGAAGCTGATGCCCGAACGCTTGAGCAGGCGGAACAGCTTCGAGCAATAGGCGTTGTCGTAGGAACCCATGGCCGTGGTATGGCTGGCAGTGACGCGCGCCCCCATGCCACGCACCCGCGCCTCTTCGGCCAGCACTTCGAGGAAGCGCGAATTGGGATCGTCGGTCTCGTCGCAGTGCACGTCCACCAGGCAGCCAGTGCGCTCGGCCAGGTCCATGAGGAACTTGATCGAACTGACGCCCTGCTCGCGGGTGTTCTCGAAATGCGGGATGCCGCCGACCACGTCCGCGCCCAGGCGGATCGCCTCTTCCATCAGCCCGCGGCCGCCCTCGTAGGACTCGATGCCCTCCTGCGGGAAGGCGACGATCTGCAGGTCCACCAGGTGCTTCGCCTCCTCCTTCACTTCCAGCATCGCCTTGAGCGCGGCCAGCGTGGGATCGGTGACGTCCACGTGGGTGCGCACGTGCTGGATGCCGTGGGCGGCCAGCATGCGGATGGTGGTGTGGGCGCGGGCCTTGGTGTCTTCGTGCGTGATGGTTTCCTTGCGCTGCGCCCAGCGCTCGATGCCCTCGAACAGGGTGCCGCTCATGTTCCATTGCGGCTCGCCGGCGGTGAGGGTGGCGTCGAGGTGGATATGCGGCTCCACCAGCGGCGCGATCACCAGTTGCCCGGCGGCGTCGAGGTCATCGCCGGTGGCGGCGACGCTGGCCGCCTGGGGCAGCACCTCGGCGATGGTCTCGCCCGCGCAGCGGATGGTGAACAGGCCGGTTTGCTTGCGCAGCTTGGCGTTGACGATCTTCATTGGGTTGGCTCCTCAGGCTGGGCGCTGCGCGGATGCCGAATGCGCAGCGCCATGAATGGGTTCAGGCGCGCGGCTCCGCCACGCCGGCGCGGGCGCGGGCGATCTCGCCGAGCACGATGTAGCAGGCCGCCGAGGCGCCGATGCCCACCAGCGGGGCTATCCACGGCGAGGCATAGGCCAGCGCCGCGCCCACGGCGTAGGACAGCAGCCCGGCGACGTTGAACGCCGGGATGTGCGGGCCGACCAGCGCCGGGTAGTTGCCGCGGTGGCGGTGCCAGAAGTCGGCCATGATCACCCCGCCCAGCGGCGGAATGATCGAGCCCAGCAGCACCAGGAAGGGAATCAGCCACTCGTACATGCCGCCGATGGCCAGGACGATGCCCACGCCCGCGGCGAGCAGCGTCATGCTGCGTCGGCGCTCGCTGCGCACCAGGTGGCAGGCGGCGGCGGAGACGTTGTAGATGGTCGGGCCCTGGATGGTCCAGAGGTTCAGGCAGAGCATGATCACCGCGGCGAACGACAAGCCCTGCAGCACCATGACTTCGACGATGTCGGCGTTCTGGTAGACGATGGCGCACCAGGCCCCGGCGACGATCATCAGGCCGTTGCCGACGAGGAAGCTGATGACGCTGGCGGCCACGGCGATGCGCCCGCTGCGCGCCATGCGCGTCCAGTTGGTGGCCTGGGTGGCGCCGCTGGCGAAGGTGCCGAAGACCATGGTCACGGCGGCCGAGAAGGTCATGCCGGTGCTCGGCTGCACCGCCAGCAGCCCGGCCCAGCCGCCGGCCTGGCGGGTGGCGATGACCATGGAGGCCACCAGCAGCACGAACATCAGCGGCACCGACACCCGCGACAGCAGGTCCAGGCCCTTGAAGCCGATGATCGCGGTGATGCTGAAGCCCAGGCCGAACAGCACCATCAGCGGGATGGTCAGCCAGCCCGGCAGGGCCAGCATCTTCACCAGCACGATGGCCACGGTGGCGGTGCCCCAGGCGTACCAGCCCAGTTCGGCGAAACCGAGGAGGAAGTCCGACAGCTTGCTGCCGCGCTCGCCGAAGCAGAAGCGCCCCATGAGCACGGTGTTCAGCCCGCTGCGCGAGGCGATCAGGCCCAGGGCGGCGGCGTAGACGGCCAGCAGCGTGTTGCCGACGACGGCGACCCAGAGCATGTCGACGAAGTCGAAGGCCATGCCGATCTTGCCGCCGGCGAACATGGTGCCGGTGAAGAAGGTGAAGCTGAACAGGACCATGGCGATGGGCAGCAGCCCTTTGCGCCCTTCCCTGGGCGTGGCGCTCAGGGGGAATTCACTGGGGGAACTCATGGATGTCTCCGCGAGGTGGGTTGGATGTCTGTCGGCCTGGAGCAAGGAGCGGGCCGGAAAAGCCGACGGGTAACAACGCGGAAACCTTTGAGCATGACGAACATCGATGAATGTTCAGAATGCACACTTCCCGAGGGAAATATGCCGCCGCGTGCCTGCTCAAATGTGCATTATGCGGATTCCGCAAATGCAGCGCAGCGTCCGACGCACCAGATTCGCGCACAATCTTGACCCAGGTCGTGGCCATCCGTCGAAGTCGTTCCAGAAGCGACGGATTTGCTAGGCTGCTGCCCCAGGCCCATCCCGGACGCATCCATGTTCTTCGGCATCCTCCTCATCGTCACCTGGATCATCCTCCTGCTGCGCTACCCCGCCCGCGCCCTGCCGATCTCGGCCGCGGCCCTGGTCGGCCTGGGCCTGGTGGTGGCCCTGGCGATCTGGCAGGACAGCCTCGACCAGCGCCGCCTGGAGCGCCTGGAACTGCGCATCCGCTATGCGCCGACGCTGTGCCCGGCCGACCGCCCGCTGCGCGTCGACCTGAAGAACGGCAGCGACGCGCCGCTGCTGGAACTGCGCTGGAAGGTCGCCGCCTACCGCCCCGGCGACACTACCGACCTCGCCGAGAACCTCTACGAAGCGCCGCGCTACCGCGGCCCAGGCGCGCTGCTCGGCGGCGATGCCTGGAGCGACTGCCTGCCGCTGCCGGCGCTGCGCCCGGGCTACCGCGCCAGCACCCTGGAGTTCCGCGCCGAGCGCATCGAAGGGCGCTTCGGCGACTGAGTTCACCCGCGCGGCGCAATCGGCTAGGGTAGGCGCCGAACACCCACGCGCCCACGCCAAGGAAAGCCGCCATGCCCCAACCCGTCGCCCTCATCACCGGCTGCTCCAGCGGCATCGGCCGCGCCCTGGCCGAGGCCTTCCAGGGCGCCGGCTACAGCGTCTGGGCCAGCGCCCGGCGCGACGAAGACGTGGCCGCCCTGGGCCAGGCCGGTTTCCGCGGCGTGCGACTGGACGTGGACGACGGCGCCGCCATCGCCCGCCTGGCCGAGCAGCTGCAGCGCGAGGCCGGCGGCCTGGACGTGCTGGTCAACAACGCCGGCTACGGCGCCATGGGCCCGCTGCTGGACGGCGGCGCCGAAGCCCTGCGCCGGCAGTTCGAGACCAACGTCTTCGCCGTGGTCGAGCTGACCCGCGCCTGCTTCGGGCTGCTGCGCGAACGCCGTGGGCTGGTGGTGAACATCGGCAGCGTCTCCGGCGTGCTGGTCACCCCCTTCGCCGGCGCCTACTGCGCCTCCAAGGCCGCGCTGCACGCGCTCAACGAGGCGCTGCGCCTGGAGCTGGCGCCCTTCGGCATCGGGGTGCTGGAAGTGCAGCCCGGCGCCATCGCCTCCAGCTTCGGTGCCAACGCCGGGCGCACCTGGCAGGCGCTGGTGGACGACCGCTCGCCCTGGTGGCCGCTGCGCGAGTTCATCCGCGCCCGCGCCGGCGCCTCCCAGGACAAACCCACCCCGGCCGCCGAACTGGCCCGGCAACTGCTCGCCGCCGTGCAGCGCCAGCCACGCCCGCGCCTGCTGCGCGTCGGCCACGGCAGCCGCGCCTTGCCGCTGCTGGCGCGCTGGCTGCCCAGCGGCCTGCTGGACAAGGCCCTGAAGAAACGCTTCGGCCTGGACGGGAGCCTCTAGCCATGCCCATCCGCACCCGCTACTACGCCCTCGCCGGCATCCTCGTCGCCATGGTCCTCAACGTGCTGCTGCGCACTCTGCTGCGCTACGGCCTGGTGCCGGTGAACCTGCTGGTGGCGCTGGCCATCGGCGCCGGCATGGCGTTCTTCTTCGCCCGCCGCGTGGGGCGCCTGCCCAGCGTCGGCGAGCGCTGGCGCCTGCTCGGCTTCTACGCCGCCGGCCTGGCCCTGCTGTACCTGGCGCTGGTGGCCCTGGCCGCCTGGCGCAACCCGCCGAGCCACGCCGCGCTGCTGCTGTACCTGGTGAACTACCTGGTCTACCCGCTGGCCGCCTGGTGGTTCTTCCGCCCGCCGGTGCAGGCGCGCTTCCTGCCCCGCTGATCGCCGCGGGGCGTCTTCACGCTTTTTTCACAATCTTTTCATCCGGGCTTTATCGCCCGCCGCCTACTGTCTGCGCTCCGCCAGCCAGGAGGCCCCCATGCGCCCCGCCCTGCCCTTTTCCGTCCTGCGCCATTGTCTGCTCGCCTTCGCCCTGGTCACAGCAGCGGCCCATGCCGACGAGCGCCCCGCCGACTGGGCGCAGCCGGTGGACAAGTCGTTCAACCTCTACCGCATGTCGCCCAGCCTCTACCGCAGCGCCCTGCCCGACGGCCAGGACCTGCCGCTGCTGCAGCAGCTCGGCGTACACACGGTGCTGAGCTTCATCAAGGACGACGACAAGGCCTGGACCGGCGCCGCACCGCTGCAGATCCTCAGCTTCCCGACCCACGCCGACCGCGTCGACGACGCCGACGTCATCCGCGTGCTCAACCTGCTGCAGGCCGCCCAGCAGCAGGGCCCGGTGCTGATGCACTGCAAGCACGGCAGCGACCGCACCGGGCTGTTCTCCGCCATGTACCGCACGGTGGTCCAGGGCTGGAGCAAGGAAGACGCGCTCAAGGAAATGCGCGAGGGCGGCTTCGGCAGCGCCGACGACATGGCCGACGCCATCCACTATGTGCAGAACGCCGACGTCGACGCCATCCGCCAGGCCATGGCCGAGGGCCGCTGCAGCCCCAGCCCGTTCAGCCTGTGCCACCTGCGCGGTCTGGTGGAGGTGCCGGTGGCCCCGGCGCCGGAGAGCGTCGCCCAGGCCCGCCCGGCCAGCTGAAAGCATTCACCTGCCTGCCCGCGGTGCGCTAGGCTGGGGCTTTTCCCCGCGACAGGCTTGCCATGACCTCCCCACGCTTCAGCGCCGTCACCCACACCCGTCTCATCGACCACGCCGGCCTGGATGACTTCTGCGCCGGCTACGACGGCTTCCTCCTCGACCTCTGGGGCGTGCTGATCGACGGCGCCGAGGCGTTCCCCGGCGCCCTCGCCTGGCTCCGCCGCCGCGCCGCCGAGGGCCGCCCGGTATGGTTCCTCAGCAACGCCTCGCGCAGCGTCGTGGAAATGGCCGACACCCTGGAAAGCCTGGGCGTGCCGCGGGAGCTGTACGCGGGCATCACCACCTCCGGGCAACTGACCATCGACGCCATCGAGCACGACGCCCAGCTGCAGCGCGGCGGCATCTGCATCGCCGGCGTGGCCGACGCCCTGGGCACCTGGCCGGCGCACATCCGCGAGCGCTTCGGCACGGATATCCACAAGGCCACGCTGATCCTCGGCGTCGGCAGCTTCCCCCAGGACGAGCTGGAGGCGCGCTTCGAACCGCTGCGCCAGGCCCTGGAGCTGCCCTTCCTCTGCGCCAACCCGGACCGCGTGGTGGTCTCCGCCGGGCGCACGGTGTTCGGCGCCGGCCGCCTGGCCGAAGCCTTCGCCGAGGAAGGCGGCCAGGTGCGCTGGTTCGGCAAGCCGGACCCGGCGGCCTTCCGCATCGCCGAACGGCAGCTGCAGGCGCGCGGGGCACAGAACATCCTGTTCGTCGGCGACTCCCTGGTGACCGACGTGCCCGGCGCCCTGGCCGCGCGCATCGACACCCTCTGGCTGGCCGCCACCGGCATCCACCGCCAGGCCCTGGGCGTGCCCTTCAACGGCGAGCTGGACGCCGACAAGGTGCAGGCGCTCCTCGACGGCTACGCAGTCCGACCGCACTTCGCGGCGCCCGGGTTGGTCTGAAGTCAGGACGACAGCCGCGGGAAACCGCCCCATGCACGAACTCCTCGACCTGCTGCAATGGCCGGCGATGCTGGTCACGGTACTGGCCGCCTGGCTGGTCGGCTCCCGCGAGCGCCGGCGGCGCAAGCTCGGCTTCTGGACCTTCCTGGCCAGCAACGCCCTGTGGATAGCCTGGGGCCTGCCGGCCAAGGCCTACGCCCTGGTGCTGCTGCAACTGTGCCTGGCGGCGATGAATATTCGCGGCAGCTACAAGAACCGGCGCAAGGGGCGCGATGCCTGAGCTCCGGGTTCGAATCCGCAGCGGCCGGGGGCCAAGGTCAAACGGCGGATAACGCCGTAGGCGTTATGCGCCCTACGCAACACCCAGCCATGGCGTAGGGCGAATAACCGTTCGCGGTTATCCGCCGATACACCCAAGCCCATGCCCGGCTCCACGGTCAGGATCGGAGCCCCGTAGGATGGGTCGAGCGAAGCGATACCCATCGCCATGGCCACAGCGAGATCCGCTCCCGCGGGCAGGCACGGCTTCTCGTAGGAGCGAGCAAGAGCGCTTCGGGGCTCACCAACCCTTGAGCTGGTCCCAGCGCCAGTTGCGGAACTGGTAGATCAGCGTGCCCAGCAGGCCGTAGGCGGCGGCCATGCCGAGCAGCACCAGGATGCGGTCGGAAACCGCCGAGAGCGGCAGGTTCATCTGGTTCATCTCCACCACTGCGCGGATCGCCCAGGTGGAGGGGATGCCGTTGGCCAGCCACTGCACCCACTGCGGCATGGCCTGGGGCGGCCAGGTGAAGCCGGCCATGTAGAACAGCGGCAGGGTGATGAAGGTCATGGTCAGGTACACCGCCTCTTCCGAGGGCAGCAGCTCGGCGAGGAATTCGCTCAGGGCGATCACCGCCAGCAGGAAGGGCAGCACCAGGCCCATGAGCATGAAGAACGAGGCGGTCTGCCGGTAGCCCATGATCCACGGCCAGATCACGTAGAAGAGCATGGCCAGCACCGTCCAGATCAGCAACTGCGCGGCGTAGCGGCCGAAGCGCGTGGACGGCGGCTGGCGCAGCGAGCGCGGGGTGCCGCCGCGCAGGTTGAGGTTCACCCGCGTGCAGGACAGCAGCAGGCTGTGCTGCAGGATCAGCGTCACCAGCCCCGGCAGGACGATGGCGGCGAAGCTGGTGCCGGGGTTGAACAGGTCGGTCAGCTGGCCCACCACCGGGCTCAGCAGCACCTCGGCCTGGCTCGCGCTGAAGCCGTTGTGCAGCAGCAGGTGGGCGTTGTAGCGCAGCGTCAGCTCGTTGTAGGTGGCGCTGATGTCCTGCTGGATCTGCCCGTTGGCCATGCGGTTGGTGGCGTCGCCGAAGATCGGCACGCTCACCGCCTCGCCGCGCAGCACGCGCTTTTCGAAGTCCACCGGGAGGATGACGATGCCGAACAGCCGGCGCCAGGCCAGGTCGTGCTGCGCCGTGGGCAGCTCGCTGTAGCTGCGCACGGCGATCTTGGGCGCGGCGTCGAGCAGGCGGATCAGCTCGCGGGAGGCGGCGCTGTGGTCCATGTCGATCACCGCCACCGGCAGGTCGTCCATGGTGCGGTGGGCGTAGGGCAAGGTGGTCAGCGCCACCGACAGCACGGTCAGCAGCCACAGCGGTTTGCCCAGCATGTTCTTCAGGGTCTGCCTGAGGACGCTCCAGAAGTTCCCCATGGCGCCTCCTCAGGCCGGGCTCAAATCGAGGCGCCGGCGCAGGCGCAGCTTGGCGATCATGTAGGCCAGCAGCGGGTAGACCAGCAGCCGGCAGCAGGCGTACAGCCCGGATTCCGGCGGGGCCTGGCGCAGGAACTGGTCGAACAGGCCGTGCAGGGTGTGCGTCAGCGGCTCGGCCAGGCTGATGAAGCGGGCGATCTCGGGCATCGCCAGGTCCGGCAGCAGCACCCCGGAATAGGTCTGCGCCACGCCGATCAGCAGGCCGATCAGCGAGTAGGCGCTGAAGCGGTTGGCGGTGAAGATGAACAGCACCAGGCCGACGCTCTGCGCGGCCATCACGTAGCACACGGTGATCGCCAGCATCCACAGCGGGCTGCCGTTGATCTTCGCGCCGTTGAGCGTCACCAGCAGGAACAGCTCCAGCATCAGCAGCGCGCTGAACAGTAGGGTGTAGGGCGCCAGCTTGCCCAGCAGGCGCACGCCCAGCGCCCGGGCGCGCAGGATGTGCGGCGAGGAGGCGCGCAGCTCCGGGGCCTCGCGGGCCAGCACGTGGACGGTGGCGACTATCACGAACAACTGCAGCAGGTGCACGATGGCAGCGAACTGCTGGTAGTAGATGTAGTTGCCGCTGGCGTTGAACAGGCTCTCGTAGGCCACGCTGATGCTCGCCAGCTTCGGCAGCGGGGCGCCCGCGCCGGCGGCCAGGTAGGGGCGCAGGTCCTGGTTGACGCCGGCGACCAGGCCGCTGAAGTCCTGGGTGGAATAGAAGCCGGCGGAATAGAACAGCGAGTTGTAGTAGAGCACCGCGCGCGGCTGGCGCCCGGCCAGGGCGTCGGCCTCGAAGTCGCGGGGGATGTACAGCAGCGCGTAGTCGTCGGCCGCGCGCAGGCGCCGCAGGCCTTCCTGCAGGCCGCCGCCGAGCACCTCGACCTGGGCGTGGGAACCGGCGTCCAGCTCGCGCACCACGCGCCGCGACAGGTGGCTGTGGTCGGCGTCGACCACGGCCACCGGCATGTCCAGCAGGGTGCCGGCCTGGTAGATGCCGCTGATCAGGGTGAACAGCAGCAGCGGCCATAGCCAGCCGAGCCAGTGGATGGTCCAGCTGCGCACCGCGATGCGCGTCTCGGTGTTGAACGCCTGGGCGAAGCGCAGCAGGTTGCGCCTTATTGCTGCCATTGCCACAGCGCGCTCATCCCCGGACGCAGGCCCGGCACCGCTTGCAGCGGGTACAGGCGGACCTCGAAGGTCTTCAGGTCGAAGTCGCCGGTGGCGCGGGTGGCGCGCTTGGTGGCGAAGTCGCCCAGCGGGGCGATGTAGCGCACCTCGGCCTCCACCTCGGCGTCTCCCAGCGCCGGGATGCGCAGCTTCACCTTGTCGCCCTTGCGCACCTTGGCAAGGATGTCCTCGCGCAGGTTGAACACCAGGTAGCTGTCGGACAGCCGCACCAGGGTCAGCAGCGGGCTGTAGGCGTTGATCAGCTCGCCCTCCTCCGCCGGGATCGGCCCGACCTCGCCGTCCACCGGGGCGAGCACGGCCAGGTCGTCGGTCTGTGCCTGCAACTCGGCGATCTGCGCGTCGGCGCGGCGCACCGCGGCCTGCAGCGCCTGGCGCACTTCCTCGCGGTCGCCGCGCTGGCCCTGGTCGAGGTTGGCCTGGGCCTCGGCCACCTGGTTGCGCGCCACGTCGCGGGCGCGCCGGGTGGTGTCGAGCTGGGCCTGGGAGACGAAGCCGCGGCCGGCCAGTTCCTCGTTGCGCTGGAAGTCCAGCTCGGCGTTGCGCAGCTCGGCCTGGGCCTGCTGCAGGCTGGCCTGGAGGGCGCGCAGGGTTTCCTCGCGGGTGCCGTGCAGGGATTCGTCGAGCTGCGCCTGGGCCTGGCTGCGCCCGGCGCGCAGGGAATCCAGCTGGGCCTGCAGCTCCGGGCTGCTCAGGCTTATCAACAGTTGGCCCTTCTGCACGTCGTCGCCACGCCGCACATGCAGCGTCTCGACGCGGCCCTTGGCCTTGGAGGCGACTATGACTTCGGTGGCGTCCGCCTCGCCTTGCAGCAGCAAGGGCTGGGTGTGCAGACGCAGGTACAGGGTGATGGAGATGATTATCAGGAGCAGCAGGGGTGCGAACAGCTTCCAGCCCTTCATCGTGCGGGTCTTCCCTCGGCGGCGCGAATTATTCCGATGTTAGTGCATCGCGGCCACCAAGGGGGCCATTGCTGCTCGAAGCGCCGTCAGCGCTCGTCGTCCTGCAGCAGCGCCTGCTCGCCCTTGCCCGACGGCGCCGAGGGGAAGCGCGAGGAGGCGTAGCGCACCACCAGGATGGCCAGGGCCAGCAGCAACAGGGCCACCGAGACCAGGATGATGCCGTCGTCGGGCACGTGGTTGTGCTGGATGTCGGCGATCATCAGGCGCGTCAGCGCGGTCATCGCCACGTAGATCAGGAAGCGCACCGGCATGTGGTTGGTCTTGAAGTAGATGCCGACCATGGCGCCCAGTTCGAGGTAGATGAACAGCAGCAGGATGTCGTCGATGCTCGCGTGGCCCTTCTCGAACATCTCGACGAAGGCCACCGCCGCCGACCAGAACACGGTGCCGCCGATGGCGAACAGCGCCAGGTAGTGGAACCCTTCCACCAGCAGGTTGCCCAGCGACTCGGCCATTCCGTGCATCTGCTGGCGCATGCGTTCGGCCCATTGCAGTTTCATCCGTCGACTCCCGGTTCGATAAAGCGATTGTTGGCTTGGTACGTGCAAGACACACGCCATTGACCCTGGGCAGCAATAGCCTGCCGAGGCTGCGGCAATATGAATGCGAACTTTGCTGACGCCTTCCAGTCCATGAAGGGTCACGCCACCACGCAGGCAGGATCGAAGATGGAAAGCCCCTTCCAGGTACTCACCGATGCATTCCAGGCCCAGTTCCGGGTCAATTTCAGCCTCGAACGGCCGGACGGCAGCATCGTGCTGACGCTTTCCACCGAAGCCGGCGTGGCGGCCAAGCGGCTCATCCGCAACGCCCAACTGCAGGACGCCGAACAGCTGCAACGCCTGATCCAGAGCATCCGCTTCGGCATCGCCATCGAGCAGGGCGACAGCGCCCCGCGCC
Organism: Pseudomonas sp. M1; assembly: GCF_022760135.1. NCBI lineage: Bacteria > Pseudomonadati > Pseudomonadota > Gammaproteobacteria > Pseudomonadales > Pseudomonadaceae > Pseudomonas > Pseudomonas sp. M1. The sequence continues at coordinate 1,171,792 of NZ_CP094343.1, read as the reverse complement.
TGCTGGCGGACATGACCGCCGGCCGCGCCCTGCGCATCGCCTCCTGAGCCTTCCCCCCGCGCGCCCGGCCAGCATGCCGGGCGCCGCCGCCGCGCGCCATCCACCAGCCCCGCGCCAACTTGTCGCATGCCCTGCCATGGCCCCGCGTGCCCCGAAGCGGTTCGCCGGCCATACTGGCCTTCTGCGATTTCCCTCTTCCCAGGGGCCGGGCGATTGCCTTATGCTTAACTGTATAAATAAACAGTATTTACTCCCCCAGACAGCAAGAAGGCATACGAGGTGATGAATGGCCGTCGAAGTGGTGTACCGCAGCAGCCGCGATCCGGAGCGCCTGTTCATGGATAAGGCAGAAGCCGACCGGCACGACAAGATGCTCGAACTGGCGGAGAACCTCGCCGCCGTCCTGCACAAGGCGGTGCCCTCGCTGAACGAGGAGCAGGTGGAGGAAGTGGGCATCTTCATGGCCCGCCACCGCGACACCTTCGCCCGCGCCTTCAAGAACCAGCCCGACGCCCTCGGCGAGTTGTTTGCGGAAGGGGAATAAGCACCGGGGGGCTCTGCGGGACAGGTCCCGTGCTTCCCGGCTACCTGTAAGAGCGCGCCCTACTCGCGAAATCGCGCGCAAGGTGCGCTCCTACAGAGGAATGGCGCCTTCCGGCAGCTATGGTGTTTCGGGGTGACTCCGCACCCTCTCCCCAGCCCTCTCCCTGAAGGGAGAGGGGGCTTGTCCGTGCCGAGAGGAGGAATGGTTTCAGCCGGTAATTTCTGTGCTAGCCGGCTAACGCCGAAACATCAACATCTGCCCAACGGTCCCCTCTCCCTTCAGGGAGAGGGTTAGGGAGAGGGAAAGGCGCTTCCCTCATGCAGCAGCGTCCCAGGGAAACTCCATTCGCGACCCAATAGCCCCCGCTGCAGCCTGTCATCCCCCATGCCCGTAGAGAATCCGCTCGGCAAGCATGTCGGCCACCCGCGCCGGCGAGCGGTGGTCGGCCTGGGCGTGGGCGAACACCTCGGTGAGGCGGTTGCCGATCTGCGCCAGGTGCGCGGTGATCGCCGGCAGCTCCTGGCCCTGGTGCTGCAGGGCGACGTAGATCAGCCCGCCGGAATTGATCACGTAGTCCGGCGCATAGAGGATGCCGCGGGCTTCCAGTTCGTCGGCCACGTCCGGGTGCGCCAACTGGTTGTTCGCCGCGCCGGCCACCACCGCGCAACGCAGCTGCGCCACCACCGGCGAGCTGAGCACCCCGCCCAGGCCGCAGGGCGCGAGAATGTCGCAGGGCGTGGTCAGCAGCGCCTCGTTGGCGATGGGCTGGGCACCGAACTGGTCGACGGCCAGTTGCACCTTGCCCGGGTCCAGGTCGCTGACCAGCAGTTCGGCGCCGGCGGCGTGCAGGTGTTCGCACAGGGCGTAGCCCACGTGGCCCAGCCCCTGCACGGCGATGCGCAGGTCCTCCAGGTCGTCGCTGCCCAGGCGCGCCTGGGCGCTGGCGCGGATGCCGGCGAATACGCCCAATGCCGTGTGCGGCGAGGGATCGCCGCCGCGGGTGGTGCTGGTGACGTGCTCGGTGTGCTGGGCGATGCAGTCCATGTCGGCGCTGGAGGTGCCGCTGTCCACCGCGGTGACGTAGGCCCCGCCGAGGCTTTCGATGAAGCGGCCGAAGGCCTCGAACAACGCGCCGCGGTTATCTACATGGGGCGCGCGCAGGATCACCGCCTTGCCGCCGCCCTGGCGCAGGCCGGCCAGGGCGGCCTTGTAGCTCATGCCCTGGGCCAGGCGCGCAGCGTCGCGCAGGGCCGCCTCGTCGTTGGGATAAGGCAGGTAGCGGCAGCCGCCCAGGGCCGGGCCCAGGCGGGTGCTGTGGATGGCGATGACAGCCCGCAGCCCGGTGGCCGGGTCGTAGGCGAGGTGCAGTTTCTCTAGCCGGGTGGCTTCCATCATGTCGAACATGGCGGCGCTCCCTTGCTGGCGCGTGAGGGTCGGCCGGCGGCGCCTGCCGCGGCCGGCCCCTTCAGTATAGGCAGAGGCGCCGCGGGCCAGCGGCGGCGCCGACGACCAGCCACGGCGGCTCTGGACGGCGCCCCGGCGCTGCGGGTAAAACGCAGTATCAGCCGGAGAACGCCATGGACCCGCGCCAAGCCTGCCTCGCCTGCCTAGCCCAGGAGCCACCAGCGCTGTTCGAGGCGGCCCTGTGGATAGCCGCCGAGCACGAACCGCACCTGCCGCCCGAGCAGGCCCTGCGCGTGCTCGACGATCTGCAGCGGCAACTGCAGGCGACGCTGCCCGTGGCCGCCGGCGACATCGAGCAGGCCCAGCTGCTGCTGCGCCGGCTGAACGAGCTGGGCTTCGCCGAGGACGACGACGTGCCCCTGCTGGCCCGCGCCGCCCTGCTGCCCCAGGTGCTGCAGCGCCGCCGCGGGCAACCGTTGTCGCTGGCGCTGATCGCCCTGGAGCTGGCGCGCCGCCAGGGCATCGCCCTGCAGGGGGTGAACTTCCCCGCGCGCTTCCTGCTGCGCGTGCCCGGCGCCGACCACCTGCTCGACCCCGCCACCGGCCGCCGCCTCTACCCCCGCGACTGCCGCGACCTGCTGGCCCGCCACCTGGGCCCGAACGTGGAGCTGAGCGCCGCCTTCCTGCGCAACGCCGAGCCGCGCGAGATGCTCCAGCGCCTTTCGCGCAACCTGCGCCAGCTGCACCAGGCCGCCGGCGACCACCTGGCGGCCCTGAAGGACGCCCAGCGCGTACTGGAACTGGGCGCCGCCAGCGCCGCCGACCACCTGGCCCGCGCCGACCTCTACCACCAGCTGGAATGCCCCCAGGCCGAACGCTACGACCTGGAGCGCGCCCTGCTGCTCAGCGACGACCCGGCCGAGCAACTGCGCCTGGGCCAGCGCATCGAGGCGATCGCGGTGCAGAAGAAGGCGTTGCACTGAACGGGGGCTTAGGCGTGTAAGCGTGATGGGTATCGCTTCGCTCAACGCCATCCTACGAAAAGCGAGTCGATGCCCACCTGTAGGAGCGCGCCCTGCGCGCGAATCGCGGGCAGGGCCCGCTACAATTTGCTGTGAGGTATGGAGTTTGCTCGTGGGGCATCAGGCTTTGAGCAGCCCCAGCTCCTTGGCCCGGGCCACGGCCTGGGTGCGGCGTTCGACGCCGAGCTTGCCGTTGATGCGCCGGGCATGGGTTTTCACGGTGTGCAGGGAGATGAACAGGCGCTCGCCGATCTCCAGGTTGGAGCAGCCGCGGGCGATCAGTTCCAGCACCGACAGCTCGCGCAGGCTGAGCAGCGGCGCCGGGCGTTCGCCGGCCTGTTCGGCCAAGCGTTTCGGCAGGCGCTGGCGGGCATCTTCCAGTATCGCTTCCAGGCCGTGGCGGCGGGCCAGTTCCAGGCCTTCCTGCCAGCAGTCGCGGGCCTGTTCGTCGGCGCCGGCGGCGGCATGGGCCAGCGCCAGCCCCAGCAGGACCTCGCAGACCAGGGCCATGCGCCCCTGCCGCTGCATTTCCGCCAGCAGGTTCGACAAGCGCTCCAGCGCCCGTTGCGCCTGGCCGTCCTGGATATCCGCCATGGCCAGTTGGCATTCCACCCGCAGCAGCAGGTCGACCGCCGAGGCCGGCGCGCTGCGGCCTTCCTCGCGGTAGCGGCTCAGCACCCGGGTGAAGATTTCCCGGGCCTGGGCGGTCCGCCCCTGGCGCAGGCCAAGGGTGCCGCCGGCCAGCAGCAGCGGGCCGCGGTAGACCGCTTCGGGTATGTGCTGCAGCTGCATCTGCCGCTCGGCTTCGAGCAGGCGGTTGAAGGCCACGTCGAACTGGCCCTGGCGCGCGTCGAGCATCGCCAGGCCGATGTAGCCGTACAGGGCGCAGGGGTCGAGGTTGCGCTGCGCGCCGCGCAGGCCGTCCTGCATCAGCTGGCGCGCCTCGGCCGGGCGGCCCTGGTGGTAGCACGCCCAGCCCAGGCGCAACTGCGCGCGGCAGGCCACCGGGCAGCCGCTCTGGTGCCGTTCGGCCAGGGTGTCGAGCATGCGCCGCAGCAGGGCTTCGGCGCGCGGCAGCTCGCCGCGCTGGGCCAGCAGGTAGGCGTGGTCGATCTCCAGGTAGGCCTCGAAGATGGCGCTGCCGCGGGCGCGGGCCAGCTTCAGGGCATCGCGGTTGAGCAGGCGGGCCTCGTCCAGGCGGCCGTCGATCAGCGCCAACTGGCTGAGCGCGGACAGGCTGATCAGGCGCTGCGCCCAGGCTTCGTCCGGCAGGTCGTCCAGGGCGGCCTGCAGCAGCGGCGCGGCCTCGCGGCGGCCACGGGCGTGGGCGAGCATGCCGGCCAGGCCCAGCCACTGTGCCACCAGTGCCCGCTGGCGCGCCTCGCCGGGCAGCGGCAGGAAGCGCGAGAAGGCCGCCAGCTGCGCCTCGACTTCGTCCAGGCGCCCGCCGAAGAGCAGTGCCCAGGCATTGAGGATCAACAGCCGCGGCGTGCTCGCCAGCAGCTCTTGCGGCAGTTCCTCGCGCAAGCGCAGCACCCGCGCCACGTTGTGCCCTTGCAGCAGTTGTTCTTCGGTCAGGCGCTGCAGCAGGCTGGCGGCGACGTCGGGTTGCTCGGCGCGCAATGAGTGTTCGAAGGCGGCGTGGATGTCGCCCTGCTGGCTGTACCACTGGCAGGCCCGGCGGTGCAGGCTGCAGGGCGAGCCGTGGCCCATGTCGGCGAGTTCGTCGGCCAGCAGCGGCGGCAGGCGGTACCAGGCGCCGGCGCCCTCCTCCCGCTGCAGGCCGACGCCGCGTTCGAGCAGGGCCTCGAGAACGCCGGGCTGCTCCTCGAAGAGGTATTCGGCCAGGGAGGTGCAGCAGCGGGTGAGCCGCGCCAGGTCGCAGAGCACCTCCGCCAGCGGCGCCGGCAGGGCGTCGAGGATTTCCCGCTGCAGGTATTCGCGCAGCAGCGGCCGGCCGGCCTCGGCCAGTTGCCCAGGCGAAGGCGTGCCCGCATCGGCCGGCCAGCCGAGCAGGCGCAGGCGGATGCCGGCGCACCAGCCGTCGGTCTGCTCCAGCAGCGCCAGGCGCAGTTCCTCCGGCCAGTCGCGGCCGTTGCGCAGCAGGAAGGCTTCCAGCTCGGCGGCGTCGAAGCCCAGTTCCGCCGCGCCCAGTTCCAGCAGTTCGCCCTCCAGCAGCAGGCGCGCCAGGTTGCACGCCGGGCGCCGCCGGCTGGCCAGCCACCAGGACACCCAGGGCGAGGCCTGGGCCAGCAGACGGTCGAGGCAGGCGTCCAGCGCGGTATCGGGTTCGCGGGGGTAGTCGTCGAGCATGATCCACAGCGGCTCGCGGCAGTCGCGCAGTCGGCCGAGCACTTCGACCTCGCCGACCGGCCCCAGGCCCAGGGCCTCGCCCAGGCGCCGGCACAGGGCCGCGGCGTCGAGGGCCTCGCCGCCCAGCGCCAGCCAGGCGATGCGGGTGCCCGCCGGGGCGGCGCGCGCGCACTCGCCCAGCAGCACGGTCTTGCCGTGCCCCAGGGGCGCGAGCAGCAGGCGCAGGCGGTGTTCCTCGTGCAGCAGGGCCTGGCGCAGGCGTGCGCGCGGCAGATGCTGCGGTGGCAGGCGGGGCAGCGAAGCGAGGGTGGCGACAGCGTCGATCATGGGCGGGGTCCGACCGATTCTGACGTTCGAGACTAGTCAGCAGTCGGGCCCCAGGGAAGGGCTATCAGCCGGATGTATGTAGCGACATATCACCCTTTGGCATTACAGGAAGGTACATGGCCGGCGGCAACCCCCGCCGCCGGCCATGGCCCGGCTCAGCGCACGCCTTCGTTGCGCAGCGCCGCCGGGGTGTAGTCGGCCATGCTGGCCTTGATGCCGAAGCGGTAGCCGCTCTTCTCTTCGTTGAACAGGCCCAGGGCCAGGTAGCGGCCGGCGATCACGTCGTAGATCACCTCCGGCACGTAGCCGCCGGCCTGGTGTACGTAGTTGAACATCTGGTGACCTTCGGAAACGCGCCACAGCTGGCCGCGGCCGTCGTAGTGGTCGACTTCGGCGATCTGCCAGCTGTCCTCGTCGATGTACATGTGGCGCTTGGCGTAGATGTGCCGCTCGCCCGGCTTCACGGTGCCCACCACTTCCCACACGCGGTGCAGCTCGTAGCGCGTCAGGTCCTGGTTGAGGTGGCCGGCCTTGACGATGTCGTCGTACTTGTAGGTCGGCAGGCCCAGCTTGTAGCTGTTGTAGGGGATGTACAGCTCCTTCTTGCCCACCAGTTTCCAGTCGTAACGGTCCGGGGCGCCGGAGAACATGTCGAAGTTGTCCGAGGTACGCAGGCCGTCGGCGGCGGTGCCGGGGCCGTCGTAGGCCACCTGCGGGGCGCGCCGCACGCGGCGTTGGCCGGCGTTGTAGATCCACGCCAGGCGCGGCTCCCTGACCTGGTCGAGGGTCTCGTGCACCAGCAGCACGTTACCGGCCAGGCGCGCCGGCGCCGTTACCGACTGCTTGAAGTACAGCAGGATGTTACTGACCTTGGCGAGGTCCACGTCGCCCATGTTCTGCGGGAAGGCCACGGTCTCCTCGAAGCGGATCGGCGTGTAGCTGCCGTTGGTCTGCGGGGTGACCTGGACCACGGTGCGCGCCAGGTTGCCGCCGCGGTAGCGGGTGATGTGGTTCCACAGCACCTCGACGCCGTTCTTCGGCAGCGGGAAGGCGTAGTAGCGGCTCTTGTCGAAGTTGGCCAGGCCGTTGCCGTCGTTGATCGGCTGCACGTTCACCGCGCTGGTCTTGACCGCCTGGTAGATCTCCGCCGGCTGCGAGAAGGTGCGGTGGGTCTTGTACACCGGGATGCGGTAGGTGTCCGGGTAGCGCTTGAACAGCGCCACCTGGCCGTCGGTGAGCTTGTCCCGGTACTGGTCGACGTTCTGCGCGGTGATGGTGAACAGCGGCTTCTCGCCGGCGAAGGGGTCGCTGAGGAAGCCGCGGGCGTCCTCGCTGCCGGCGCTCTTGTCGATGCCGCCGGTCCAGGCCGGGATGCTGCCGTCGGCGTTGCCTTCCTTCTGCGCGCCCATGGGCGTGAGGCTGGTGCCGAGCTTGGCCGCCTCGTCCGCGGACACCGCCGCCATCACGGCGCCGGAGAGCAGGCTCAGGGCCAGGGCGCCGCATTGCAGGATTCGTATCTTGTTCATCTTTCCTGTCCTTGACTGACCGATCAGAAGTTCACACCGAAGCTGACAGCGATGAAGTCGCGATCGTTGATCGGGTTGTAATCGCCACCGAAGAAATCGGTATAGCTGATGCTGGCGGTATAGGTGTTCTGGTAGTCCGCATCCAGGCCGACGCTGACCGCCTTGGCGCCTTCGCTGAAGTTCGGGCCGTAGCCGTGCACGTCGTGGGACCAGGCCAGGTTCGGCTTGAAGTTGATGCCGGCGATGACGTTGGGGTAGTCGAGGATGCCGCGCACGCGGTAGCCCCAGCTGCTGCTGGTGTAGAAGCCCTTGTTGTTGCACTCGCCGGGGTTGGCGGTGTTCAGCAGGCCCTGGCACAGGGAGTTGTTGGGCAGCTCGCCGATGCCCCAGATGGAGTCGCGGCCGAAGCGCAGCTCGCTGTCGTCGATGCCGCTGATGTGGTTGTAGCCCACCTCGCCGACCACGGTCAGGCGTTCGGCGGCCAGCACCTGGTCGAAGAACTGCGTCACCGTCACCTGGGCCTGGGTCACCGGCTTGCGTACGTAGCCGTGGATCACCTCGCCGGCGGTGGGGGTGGCGGCGCCGCTGGCATAGATGGGGTTGCCGAACAGGGTGGTCGGGTAGAGCGCGGCCACGGTCAGGTCGGTGCTGTTGAGCTGCAGCGGCATGTTCGGCCGGTAGCTGACCTCGCCGGCCACCGAGGTGCCGCCGATGTTGGTCTGGAAGCTCAGGCCGTAGAGGCGGATGTCCTCCGGGTACTCGATCAGGTACTGTGCGCTGGCCTCGCCGGTGGCGGCGTTGGCGGTGGCCAGGCCTTGTCCGGCGATGGTGCTGAAGACCGGGTTACGGCTGTGGTAGTTCATCACGTAGGCGCCGAACTCGGTGTCGTTCAGCTCCGCCGCGTACCAGCGCAGCGCCAGGCCCCACTGGCCGCCGTCGCGGGCGGTGTTGTCGCCGGAACGCGCCAGGTAGCGGTAGCCGCTGGCCGGGTCGGTGTCGAAGTCGCTGCCGGCGTAGACCAGGCGGTTGCAGCCGTTGGCCGCCACGTCGGTGGTGGAGAAGAAGGTGCCGCAGTTGTCCACCACCGTCTTCTCCCACTTCAACTGGTAGAAGCCCTCGGCGGTGAGGCTGTCGGTCAGGCCCTGGGACATGTAGAACATGCTCACCGGGATCAGGCCTTCCTTGATCTCCGCGCCGGGGCGGCGGAAGGCGGCGACGTCGACCGGGTTGATGCTGTTGATGGAGTTCTGGATGAAGGTGCTCTCGCCCCAGCTCACCACCTGCTTGCCCAGGCGCACGGTGCCGGGCAGGTCGCCGATGCTGTACTTGTGGTAGATGAAGGCGTCCAGCAGTTCGGCGCCGGAGGAGCGCGCCCCCATGCTGCGGCCCTGGTCGCTGATGTCGTAGAGCTCGCGGTGCTCGTCCTTCAGCTCGAAGTCGTACCAGTACTTGCCGCGGACGAAGACGCCGGTATCGCCGTACTTCAGCTCCAGGTCGTGGATGCCCTTGAAGATCTTCGAGAAGGTCTCGCCCTTCTTGAAGTTCAGGCGGCCGTCGTCGGAGGTCTGCGACGAGGCGCGGCCGCCATTGCGGGCGCCGACGTATTCCGAGTCGGCGTCGCGCAGCCCCCAGCTGGCCCCCACGGACAGCGTCGAATCCAGCTGCCCCTCGATTTCCCCGATGTTGAACGAGACGGCCCCGGCCTGGGTGGCGCAACCCAGGGCTACAGCAGCGGCCAGCAGTTTCGGTTGGAACGATACGCGCCTTGTTTTTGTTGTCATTCGGCACTCCTGACGGTGTCTAGGCGGCTACACGCTACTCAGCCGGCCCGGTCGCGACCAAGCGCACCAAGGAGGTATTTGCACTGTCAGCCGAAAGAGTGAATCCCCCTCTGCGACGGCCCCGGGCGGCCACCATTGACGCCGGGCATGGCCCATCATGCAGTGCCTGGATGATAGCGGGGCCTCCCCCCTACCCGAGCGCGCCGCTCTGCGGCATCCTGTGCGCCATGCGAGCGACCCACCCGACCCCGGCCGACAGCCACCTCACCCCGAGCACCCGCGACGTGGTGCAGCGCTACCACGACAGCTGGAAGCGCCGCGACCTGGACGCGGCGCTGGCGCTCTACCACCCCGAGGTGGAATACAACGACTACTTCCAGAACCGCCGCATGGGCCTGGCGGACCTGCGCGAGTACGTCACCCAGACCATGCCCAGCCGCCCGGACGAGTTCCTCGACCACATCGACCGCATCCGCGTCGACGGCGACACGGCCTTCATCCAGTACCGCACCGCCATCACCCTCAGCGGGCGCCTGGCGGTGTTCCACTCCAGCGAAGCCATCAGCGTGCGCGACGGGCTGATCTGGCGCATCAACGAATACGCCACCCTGGTCCGCGAGGACGCCCCGGGCGCCGCACGCGCCTCCGGCGACAGCCGCCCGCCGGCCAGCCGCCTGGGCCTGTCGCCGCGCCAGCTCAGCCAGTTGGCCGCGGACCTGGAGGAGTACTTCCACAAGGCCCAGCCGTACCTCGCGCCGGACCTGGACCTGTCGCAGGTGGCCGGCGCCACCGGCTACACGCGCAACCAGATTTCCTACCTGCTCAACCAGGTGATGGGCCTGAGCTTCTACCAGTACGTCAACCAGAAGCGCCTGCAGCACCTGCTGGAACAGTTGCGCCCGGCCACCTCGGCGCGCATCGACGAGCTGGCCTTCTCCGCTGGCTTCAACTCGCTGTCGGCCTTCTACCGCTGCTTCCGCCAGCAGACCGGGCTGTCGCCGCGGGAATACCTCAAGCGGATGGAAAACCCGTAACGCCGAGGTGCGCTTCGTAGGATGGGTTGAGCTTACGAAACCCATCGGACCCTGGTGATGGGTTTCGCTTCGCTCAACACCATCCTACGACGGCATTCGTCCTTCCCCCGTAGGAGCGGACCTTGTCCGCGATAGCCGGGCGTCCCGGCGCGTTTCGCGGATGAGATCCGCTCCTACAATTGCCGTCAGCCGGTGCCGTCAGCCGGCTTTTCCCCGCGTACCCGCGCGCACGACAGGAAGCCCCGGCGCTTCTAGGCTTGCGCACATTCCCCATCACCCTTCTGCCCGGAGTCGCCCCTATGTCGGCATGGCGCCATATCAGCCTGTGGATGAACCAACTGGACGACGACTTCATCGCCCGCCCGGCCCTGGAAGGCGCCCTGGAGGTCGACGTGGCCATCGTCGGCGCCGGCTACACCGGGCTGTGGACGGCCTATTACCTGAAGACCCGCGCGCCGCAATTGAAGGTCGCCATCCTCGAGGCCGAGACCGCCGGCTTCGGCGCCTCCGGGCGCAACGGCGGCTGGCTGATGGGCGCGCTGCTGGGCGAGGACCGCCTGGTGGGCCGCATGCCCGAGCCGCGCCGCCGCGAGACCTGGGACCTGCTGCACGGCATCCCCGACGAGGTGGCCAGGGTGCTGGAACGCGAAGGCATCGACTGCGACTACCGCAAGGGCGGCGTGCTCTATTGCGCGGCGCGCTACCCGGAACAGGAACGCCGCCTGCGCCAGTACCTGGCCGACCTGCGCCACGAGGGCCTGGGCGAGGACGACTACCGCTGGCTGTCGAAGGCCGAGCTGGACGGCCAGCTGCGCATCCCCAGCGCCCTGGGCGCGCTCTACACCCCGCACTGCGCCACCATCGACCCGGCCAAGCTGGCCCGCGGCCTGGCCCGCGCGGTGGAACGCCTGGGCGTGCAGCTGTTCGAGAAGAGCCGCGTCAGCCATTGGCAGCCCGGCCTGCTGCGCACCGACAAGGGCAGCGTGAAGGCCCACTGGATAGTGCCGGCGGTGGAAGGCTACGCCGCCGCCCTGCCGCCCCTGGGCAATTACCAGCTGCCGGTGCAGAGCCTGCTGGTGGCCACCGAGCCGCTGCCCGAGTCGGTATGGGCGGAGATCGGCCTGGAGCACGGCCAGGCCTTCAGCGAGTTCAGCCGCCAGGTCACCTACGGCCAGCGCACCCGGGACAACCGCCTGGCCTTCGGCGCCCGCGGCGGCTACCGCTTCGGCGGCAAGCTGCGCAGCGATTTCAGCCTCGACGACGACGAGGTCGGCCTGCGTCGCTACCTGTTCGGCGAGCTGTTCCCGCAGCTCAAGGACGTGAAGATCACCCACACCTGGGGCGGCAACCTGGGCATGTCGCGGCGCTTCCACCCGCACATGCTGGTCGACCGCCGCAACGGCATCGCCCTGTCCGGCGGCTACGGCGGCGAGGGCGTGGGCGCCACCAACCTGGGCGGGCGCACCCTGGCCGACCTGATCCTCGGCAACGACAGCCTGGAGACCCGGCAGAACTGGGTGATCCACGACCGCGCCATGACCGACGCCCTGCGCGCCTGGGAACCCGAGCCGTGCCGCTGGCTGGGCTACAACGCGATCATCCGCAGCTTCGTCCACGAGGACGAGGTGCTGGCCAACCCCAACACCCCGGCCTGGCGCCGGCAGCTGGCGGAAAGACTCGCCGCCGGCATGGAAGGCCTGATGACCTGGAAGGTCGGCTGAAGCCGCCTCCCCCTTTTGCACCGACAACCCACTGGAGCCCCGATGAAGATCACCCACCTCAAGGACACCCCCAACGCGCCCCTGGGCGAAGCCAGCCCGGTCGGCGTGCCGCTGGGTGAACCGGTCTCGCACACCCGCGTGGCCGAAGTGGAACGCCCCGACCAGGTCGACACCGGCATCTGGGAATGCACCCCGGGCCGCTGGCGCCGGCAGATCGTCGAGCAGGAGTTCTGCCACTTCATCAGCGGCCGCGGCACCTTCACCCCGGACGACGGCGAGCCCATCGCCTTCCAGGCCGGCGACGCCTTCCTGCTGCCGCAGAACAGCCTGGGGGTGTGGGACATCCAGGAGACGGTGCGCAAGACTTACGTGATCATCAAGCGCTGAGGCGCTCTTCGTAGGATGGGTTGAGCTTGCGATACCCATCAGGCCATGGCGATGGGTATCGCTTCGCTCAACACCATCCTACGACGGGGTTCGTCCTGCCATGTGGGGAGCGAGCTTGCTCGCGAATGGAGTTTCCCTGGGACGCCGCTGCATGAGGGAAGCGCCTTTCCCTCTCCCTAACCCTCTCCCTGAAGGGAGAGGGGACCGTTGGGCAGATGCTGATATCTCGGCGTTAGCCGGCTAGCACAATGATTACCGGCTGAAACCATTCCTCCTCTCGGCACGGACAAGCCCCCTCTCCCTTCAGGGAGAGGGCTGGGGAGAGGGTGCGGAGTCAACCCGAAACACCGTAGTCACCGGAAGGCGCCATTCGCGAGCAAGCTCGCTCCTACGAAAAGCAACCCCGTCCCTCAAAACTTCCCATGCCGCCCCTCCCCCCGCGCGAAGCGCTGCGCCCCGACCTGGGTCTCGCCGCTGAGAATCACCATCAGCCCACCCTGGAATTCATTCGCCATGGCCACGTCGAACGACTGGTTCCACTGCGCATAGACGCTGTCGCGGTCCGCCAGCATGCAGGCCTGGGGGAAGTCGGCGATCTGCCGGGCCAGGTCCTCGGCGGCGGCGCGGGCCTCGCCCTTGGCCACCACGCGGTTGGCCAGGCCCATGCCCAGGGCTTCCTGGGCGGCGACCGGGCGGCCGGTGAGGATCAGGTCCAGCGCCCGGCCCTGGCCGATGATGCGCGGCAGGCGCACGGTGCCGCCGTCGATCAGCGGCACGCCGAAGCGCCGGCAGAACACCCCGCACACCGCGTCCTCGGCCATCACCCGCAGGTCGGCCAGCAGCGCCAGCTCCAGGCCGCCGGCCACGGCGTAGCCCTCGATGGCGGCGATCAACGGCTTGTTCAGGTGCATGCGGCTGGGGCCCATGGGGGCGTCGCCTTCCATTTCCAGGCGGTTGCGCCGCTCGCTGCCCTCGGCCACCGCGGCGAGGTCCGCGCCGGCGCAGAAGGTGCCGCCGGCGCCGGTGAGCACCGCCACCTTCGCCTGCTCGTCGGCCTCGAAGGCGCGCAGGGCCTCGGCCAGGGCGTCGGCAGTGGGCCGGTCGACCGCGTTGCGCGCCGCGGGGCGGTCGATGATCAGGGTGGTTACCGGGCCGTTGTGCTCGACGATCACGCTCATGCTGGACTCCAGGCTGACGGAAAGGACGAAGGCCGGCTTGCGCCGGCCTTCTACCTTACTGCGTCACGGAGCGCGGAGCAGCACCCTGGCCGTTCCGCCCGTCAGGCTGGCCGCTTCAGCCGACGTATTTCTGCAGGTTGGCCATCATCTCGCGCAGGGCCTCGACGTTGTCCGCCGGGTGCACGGCGTTCTCGAAGCTGCTGATCTGCTGCCAGTGCGCCGCCACGTCCTCGGCATCGAAGCCCTCGCGCGGGTCGAAGCCGAAGCCCAGGCTGCGCTCCCAGCGCACCTTGCCCATCCAGCCGCCGCCCACTTCATACAGGCCGGAGGTGTCCTGGCAGGCCTCGCTGCCCAGGTAGACCACCAGCGGGCTGACCAGCTCGGGCTTGAGCTGCTCGAACACCTGCGGCGGGATCAGCCCCTCGGTCATGCGGGTGCCGCCGGTGGGGGCGATGGCGTTGACCAGGATGTTGCTCTTGCGCCCTTCCAGGGCCAGGGTGCGGGTCAGGCCGTAGAGGCCGAGCTTGGCCATCCCGTAGTTGCTCTGCCCGAAGTTGCCGTAGATGCCCGAGGTGGAAGCGGTGAAGATCACCCGCCCGTAGCCCTGCTCGCGCATCAGCGGCCAGGCGGCGCGGGTCACCTTGTAGGCGCCCTCGACGTGGACCTTGTAGACCAGGTCCCAGTCGGCGTCTTCCATCTTGTGGAAGGTCTTGTCGCGCAGGATGCCGGCGTTGTTCACCACCACGTCGACGCGGCCGAAGGCTTCCACGGCCTCGCGCACGATGTTCTCGCCGTCGGTCACCGAATCATGGTTGGCGATGGCGGTGCCGCCGGCGGCGCGGATCTCCGCCACCACGCGGTCGGCGGCCGAGGCGTTGGCGCCCTCGCCATGGGTGCTGCCGCCCAGGTCGTTGACCACCACCTTGGCGCCATGCTTGGCGAACAGCAGGGCGTGGGCACGGCCCAGACCGCCGCCGGCGCCGGTAACGATCACTACCTTGTCGTCGAAACGAACGGCATCACTCATGGTTGGTACTCCCAGGCAGGTTGATGGCTACGGAGTGTCAAACAGACGTTTGACGGTCACAACCAAGACGCCGGACCTGAATATGCCCCGATAAGGTCCGGGGATGATGCCGGCGGCCCGTTCAGGCCGCCGGCTGCACCTGCCCCGCCAGGCGCGCGCGGAACGCCAGGTAGTGCGCCAGCACCTGCTCCGGCGCCTCGGTCTGCGGGTAGTGGCCGATGCCGTCGAGCATCACCGTGTCCGGCCGCGGGATCAGTTGGCGGTAGCGCTCGACCATGTGCGCGCCGGAGATCGGGTCCACGGGCCCGTCGATCAGCCGCAGCGGCACGGAGGTGCGCTGCATGGCGCCCACCCAGCGCTCGCGGTGTTCGCGGCGGTCGAGGATGTAGTGGATCAGCCGGTGCATCACCTTCGGCCCGTCGTTGCAGGCGATCAGGCTCCAGAAGGCATCCAGCTCCTCCTCGCTCGGCCGGGTGCGCGGGCCGAACACCTTGGCGAAGTTGGCGGCCAGCTTGCCACGGTCGAAGAAGCGTCCGAAGAAACCGCCCAGCGGGCTAAGCAGCAGCTTCTGCGAGAGCACCGGGCGGTGCGTCTCGGGGAACAGCCCGCCATTGAGGAACACCAGCGAAGCCAACTGGATGCGCCCTTCCAGGTGCCGCGCCAGCAGTTCCTGGCCGACGCTGTTGCCGTAGTCGTGGACCAGCAGGTGCACGGGCTCGCGCACCGCCAGATGCTCCAGCAGCGCCTGCTGCAGGTCGGCCTGTTCGAGGATGCGGTAGGCGTGGTTGCGCGGCTTGGCCGAGTCACCGAAGCCGAGCATGTCGCAGGCGATCACCCGGTAGCGCTCGGCCAGCGGCCGCCACAGCTTGTTCCAGTCCCAGGAGGCGCTGGGGAAGCCGTGGATCAGCAGCAGCGGCTCGCCCTCGCCGGCCTCCCAGTAACGGATGGCATGGCCGTTGAAGTCGAAGGTGCGCCCCTGCGCGCGCCAGTCGCGCAGGGGGATGGCGATGCCGGCCATCAGTCGCGGTAGCCGGGGTTCTGCAGGTCGAGCTTGCGCAGCAGCGCCGGCCAGGCCAGCGCCCCGCCCATGCCCTGGGAGGTCTTCATCACCCCGGCGACCATGGCCCGGGCGCCGTCGAGGATCTGCTGCGGGATGTGGATCAGCTCGCCACCGCCGCTCTGCGCCATCACCTGCGCCTCGCAGGCGCGCTGCAGGGTGAACATGCCGAGGAAGGCGTCGGCGACGGTGCCGAAGGCGGTGAGCAGGCCGTGGTTGGGCAGGATCATGAAGTGCTTGTCGCCCAGGTCGGCCTGCAGGCGGGCCTTCTCGTCGTGGTTCAGGGCCACGCCCTCGTAGCCGTGGTAGGCCAGGCTGGAGAGCACGAACAGCGACTGCTGCGACAACGGCAGCAGGCCGTTCTTCTGCGCCGACACGGCGATCCCGGCGGGGGTGTGGATGTGCAGCACGCAACCGACGTCGTGGCGCACCTCGTGCACGGCGCTGTGGATGGTGTAGCCGGCGGGGTTGATGTCGTAGGGGCTGTCCATCAGCTTCTTGCCGGCCAGGTCCACCTTCACCAGGCTGGAGGCGGTGATCTCGTGGAACATCATGCCGTAGGGGTTGATGAGGAAGTCCTCGGTGCCCGGGACCTTGGCCGAGATGTGGGTGAAGATCAGGTCGTCCCAGCCGTACAGGGCGATCAGCCGGTAGCAGGCGGCGAGGTCGACGCGGGTCTGCCATTCGGCCTCGGAGACCTGGTCTTTCACGGAAGGTGCGGGAGCGGCGGCGTTCATGGGGCGGTCCTCATCGTTGTTGTTGTTCGATGGGGCCAGTCTAGTCAGGCGAAGGCCGCGGGACTGTCGGGGGTCTGACAGTCCTCTCCTACAACTGCGGCAAACACCACGCCCCGTAGGATGGGTTGAGCGAAGCGATACCCATCACCGCGACCGCATGGGTTTCGCAAGCTCAACCCATCCTACGAAAGGCACCTCGGCGCGGCTCGCTCCTACAGGACCAGCGCGACGGCGGGCGCCAGCATCAGGTTGAACAGCCCGGTGAGGACCATCAGCAGCCCCGCCGTGGAGCCCTCCTCGCCGCCGAACTCGTAGGCCCGGCTGGTACCCGCGCCGTGGGCGCCGACGCCCAGCAGCGCGCCGCGGGCGAGGGTCGAGCGCAGCGGCAGCAGCTTCATCAGCAGGCCGCCGGCCAGGGCGCCGAACACCCCGGTGATCATCACGAAGGCGGCGGTCAGCTCCGGCACGCCGCCCAGGTCGTGGGACATCTCCATGGCCAGCGGCGTGGTGATCGAACGCGGCACCAGCGACAGCGCCACCTGGCCGTCCAGCGCCAGGGCGTTGGCCAGCATCCAGGAACTGCCGATGGCCACCGCGGAGCCGGCGCACATGCCCACCAGCAGCGCCGGCCAGTGCCGCGCCAGCAGCGCGCGCTGCTGCCAGATGGGCACGGCGAAGGCCACGGTGGCCGGGCCGAGCAGCGCCACCAGCCAGTTGGTGTCGCGCGAGTAGTCGGCGTAATGGGCGTGCAGCGGGATGGCCACGGCGAACAGCAGCACCGGCACGAACACGATGGGCGCGAAGCCGTACCAGCGCACGCGCTTGTACAACTGGCGGCTGAACAGGTAGCCGCCGAGGGTCAGGGCCAGCCAGAACAGGGCTTGCTTATCGAGACTCATGGCGCGACCTCCAGCGGTACATACCCTCTACCGACAGCGCGGTGACCAGCATCACCAGCAGGGTGCTGCACATGATCACCAGCAATATCTTCCAGCCCTCGCTGCGCAGCAGCGGGCCATAGTCCAGCAGGCTCATCAGCGCGGGGATGAAGAACAGCAGCATCTCCGCCAGCAGCAGCCCGGCGCCGCCCTGCAGCAGGGCCGGGCGGATCGCCCCGCTGGCGAACAGCGCCAGCAGCAGGCCGAGCCCCACCACCCCGCCGGGCAGCGGCAGGCCGGTGGCTTGCGCCAGCCAGCCGCCGAACCACCAGAAGGCGATGAGGACGGCGAGTTCGAAGCCCAGTCGGGCGATGCGGCGGATCATTTCGGGTGCCTGCGTGGCGGTGTGCTGTGGATGGCGCTCAGGTTAAGCCCGGGTCTACTATCGCCAAAGCGAATTGTTCGAATCGAGGCCATTCCAAAATGGAATTCAAGCAACTGCGCAGCTTCGTCGAAGTGGTGCGCCAGGGCAGCTTCACCCAGGCCGCGCAGCGCCTGCACGCCAGCCAGTCGGCCATCAGCAAGCAGGTGGCCCAGCTGGAGCAGAGCCTGCACGTGCAGCTGCTGGAGCGCAGCGGCCCCCACGTGCGCCTGACCGCCGCCGGCGAAGTGGCGCTGCGCCGCGCCGAGGACATGCTGCGCCTGCGCCGCGAACTGCTGATCGAACTGGACGACCTCAGCCAGATGCGCCGCGGCGAACTGCGCCTGGGCCTGCCGCTGCTGGGCGCCGACGCCCTGTTCGCCTGGCGCTTCGCCGAATACCGCAAACGCTACCCGCACATCCAGGTGCACCTGGTGGAAGGCGGCAGCAAGAGCCTGGAGTTGGCGCTGCACGCCGGCGAACTGGAACTGGCCGGCGCGCTCACGCCGAACGACCCGGCCTTCGACTGGCAGCCGTTCTGCAACGAGCCGCTGGACGCCCTGCTGCCGGCCGCGCACCCGCTGGCCGGGCGCGAAAGCATCGCCCTGGCCGAACTGGCCGACACGCCCTTCCTGCTCTACCAGCAGAGCTTCACCCTCAACGACCGCCTGCTGCGCGCCTGCCGCGAGGCCGGCTTCGAACCCCGCGAGGGCGGGCGCAGCGGCCAGGCCGACTTCCTCGGCGCGCTGGTGGCCGCCGGGCAAGGCGTGGTGCTGCTACCACGGGTGGTGGCACAGGAAGTGGAACGGCCGGGGGTGGCGCGGGTGCTGCTGAGCGAGCCGGACCTGCGCTGGGACATCTGCTTCATCTGGCGCCGCGACGCCTACCTGTCCCATGCGGCCAAGGCGTGGCTGGCGCTGCTGGAGGAGTTTCCGCTGCATCCCATGGGCTGAGCGGGCATCGCGGACGGAGTTCGCTCCTACGCTTCCAGGAAGCACGGCTTTTCGTAGGATGGCGTTGAGCGAAGCGATACCCATCAGCGCAACCGCATGGGTTTCGCAAGCTCAACCCATCCTACGAAGAGCACCTCGGCGCAAGACAGTTGCTCCTACGTTGCAGGCGAGCACAGCTTCTCGCAGGAGCAGGCCCTGCCTGCGATTCGCGCGCAGGGCGCGCTCCTACAGGTGGGGCCCGCTGCAGGTCGTGCATCAACCCTTCAACGCAGCGATGAACTCGGCGATCCAGGGCTCGGCGTCGGTCTCCGGGGTGACCGTCTCGCTGGCGTCCAGGCGCAGCATCGGCAGCACCTCGCGCAGGCCCAGTTCGGCGTACAGCTCGCGCACCTGCTCGCCGCCGCCGCAGTAGGTGTCGCCGTAGCTGGAGTCGCCCAGGCCGATCACCGCGCCGGGCAGGCCGCGCCAGTTCGGCAGGCGGTCGCGCAGGGCGTAGTACAGCGGCTGGATGTTGTCCGGCAGCTCGCCCAGGCCGGTGGTCGAGGTGACCGTCAGGAAGGCGTCGGGCGCGGCTTCGATCAGCGCGTCCAGGGTGGCGCGCGGCTCGAACCAGGTCTCCAGGCCCGCGGCCTCCAGCAGGCGCCTGGCATGGCGCGCGACCTCTTCGGCGGTGCCGTAGACCGACCCGGACAGAATGGCGACTTTCATGGAAACTCCCGGTTCATGCGACAAACGCCCATTATGCCGCAAGCCGGCCACGGGTGTTCGCCGGCGCCGCCGGGCTGGTATAGTTTTTTCCCACCGCGCCGCTCGGATATGCCTCCGCCGGCGGTTTTCCACCTGCCACGAGGCTCGCATGAGCGCATCCCCGGCCCCCATCCTGATCACCGGCGCCAGCCAGCGCGTCGGCCTGCACTGCGCGCTGCGCCTGCTCGACGCGGGCCAGCCGGTGATCGTCAGCTACCGCAGCGACAAGCCCGGGCTGCAGCAACTGCGCGAGCGCGGCGCGACCTGCCTGTACGGCGACTTCGCCGACGAGGCCGGCATCCTCGCCTTCATCGACGAACTCAAGGCGCACACCGACAGCCTGCGCGCCATCGTCCACAATGCCTCGGCGTGGCTCGCCGAAACGCCCGGCCACGAGGCCGAGGCCTTCCGCGCGCTGTTCAGCGTGCACATGCTCGCCCCCTACCTGATCAACCTGCACTGCGCGCCGCTGCTGGAGCGCTCGCAGCCGGCCGACATCATCCACGTCAGCGACGACGTGGTGCGCAAGGGCAGCGCCAAGCACGTCGCCTACTGCGCCAGCAAGGCCGGGCTGGACAGCCTGACGCTGTCCTTCGCCGCGCGCTTCGCGCCGAAGATCAAGGTCAACACCATCGCCCCGGCGCTGGTCATGTTCAACGCCGGGGACGACGCCGACTACCGCGCGCGCACCCTGGCGAAATCCGCCCTGGGCATCGAGCCCGGGCCGGACGTCGTCTACCAGGCCATCCGCTACCTGCTGGACACCCCCTACGTCACCGGCACCACCTTGACCGTCAACGGCGGCCGGCACCTCAAATGACCGCCCGGCGTGGCGCGAGGAACCCTGCAATGACCGATTCCCTGTCCGCGAACTACCGCGAGATACTCCTGGGCCTGGGCGAGAACCCCGAGCGCGAGGGCCTGCTCGACACGCCCAAGCGCGCCGCCAAGGCCATGCGCTACCTGTGCCACGGCTACGAGCTGAGCCTGGAAGAGGTGGTCAACGGCGCGCTGTTCGCCTCGGATAACGACGAGATGGTGATCGTTCGCGACATCGAGCTGTATTCGCTGTGCGAACACCACCTGCTGCCCTTCATCGGCAAGGCCCATGTGGCGTACATTCCCACCGGACGGGTGCTGGGCCTGTCGAAGGTGGCGCGCATCGTCGACATGTTCGCCCGCCGCCTGCAGATCCAGGAGAACCTGACGCGGCAGATCGCCGAGGCGGTGGAGCGCATCACCGGCGCCGCCGGCGTGGCGGTGGTGATCGAAGCCCAGCACATGTGCATGATGATGCGCGGGGTGGAGAAGCAGAACTCGCAGATGTTCACCTCGGTGATGCTCGGCGCCTTCCGCGACTCCAGCAACACCCGCCAGGAATTCCTGCAACTGATCGGACGGAGCAAGTGAAATGACGCAATTGCAGCCGGGCATGGCGCGGATCCGCGTGAAGGATCTGCGCGTGCGCACCTACATCGGCATCAAGGAAGAGGAAATCCTCAACAAGCAGGACGTGCTGATCAACCTGACCATCCTCTACCCCTCGCAGGAGGCGGTGCAGGTCAACGACATCGAGCACGCGCTGAACTACCGCACCATCACCAAGGCGATCATCGCCCACGTCGAGGAGAACCGCTTCGCCCTGCTGGAGCGCCTGACCCAGGAAATCCTCGACCTGGTCATGGCCCACCCGGCGGTGCGCTACGCCGAGGTGGAAGTGGACAAGCCCCACGCCCTGCGCTTCGCCGAATCGGTGTCGATCGCCCTCGCCGCGCAGCGCTGAGCCGCGCGCGCCGCCTGGCCAACGGCCATTGCTGGCGCCCGCCCCCGCTCTTATCATCTGCGCAGCCCCGAAGAGCCCCGACGTCCCACGACGACGCGCCACGCGAGAGCCCGACCCCATGAGCAAGCCCGAACACAGCATCCTCGACCTCAGCCAGGAACAACGCACGGAACTGGAAGCCGCGGCGTTCCGCACCCTGGTGCAGCACCTGCGCAACCGCAAGGACGTGCAGAACATCGACCTGATGAACCTCGCCGGCTTCTGCCGCAACTGCCTGTCCAAGTGGTACAAGGCCGCGGCCGACGACATGGGCCTGGAGCTGAGCCCGGAACAGGCCCGCGAGGAGATCTACGGCATGCCTTACGCCGAATGGAAGGCGAAATACCAGAAGGAGGCCTCGCCCGAGCAGCAGGCCGCCTTCGACACCGCCAAGAAACACTGACGAGCCCGCCTTGATGACCCTCACCGATTTCCGCGCGCGCCTGCGCAGCGAGCAGCACCTGTTCACCGACACCCTGGCGTTCATCGCCGAGCACTACAGCTACAGCCCCAGCGCCTTCAGCAACGGCCCGGTGGAAAACCCGGCCGGGCAGAACGAGGGCTCCTGCAAGACCCTCGGCTTCGCCATCCTCGAGGGCCTGAGCCTGGAGGAAACCCTGCTGGCCTTCGGTGAGCATTACCGCGCGGTGCGCGATACGCCCGAGGGTACTGATCACGCCAATATCCGGGCGTTGCAGAATACCGGCCTGGCCGGCGTGCGATTCGAGCGTCAGCCGTTGTCGCGGCGGGGCTGAGGCCTCGGATACAGAAAAGCCCCGCTGATGCGGTAATGCTGTTCACTTAAGAAAGGATGCCGTTTCTCTGCCTGGGGGAAACGGTATTTTTCATTTGGGGTTATGGCCTGGCTCGCGAAGCTTGCCCCACTCCGGCCTTAAGCTCGTCATTGCCGCGAACAATACTTGCGCTGGCCCGAAGGGGAATAACCCAGTTGCCTTGGCTTGGGTGTTTCTGCGCCGCACCGAGTCTGCCCGACCGTCTTGTTTCGCCCCCTCGGGCGAGTCCCTTTTGTCAAACGCCACAAAAGGAACCAAAAAGGCTTGCCCCGCATACGGGCCCGATGGAGCCGGGCTACCCTCGCGAATTCCCCCGCCACGGAGGCCCGCCCCGAGGGTACGCCCCTGTAGCCCATCGGGGCTCTCGCGACATCCATGTCGCATGACCTCCTGAGCGCCGGTTTCGCTCGGCCTGCTGAAGGGGCGTTCCGGTGCACGCGGATGTTTCTCTGGAAGTCCTTACGGCGTTATCCGCCGAATCGCGGACAGAGTCCGCTCCTACGGTTCAGAGAGGCACGGGCGTAGGAGCGGACCTTGTCCGCGATTGAACTCAACGCCCCCGCCGGACACCCCGGTGGCACGAACGGCCCCCTCTCCCTTTGGGAGAGGGCTGGGGTGAGGGAGCGAAGCCAGGCTGGCGCACCTTCGCTGAACCACCACATATCGCTTAAGTGAACAGCATTACCGCGATGCGGGGCTTTTTCTTGGGGGCTGGAGGGCCTGGGGCTCATTGGTCAACGGTCTGTGCCGAAACGCTTTTCGTAGGATGGGTTGAGCGAAGCGATACCCATCACCGCCACCGCATGGGTTTCGCAGGCTCAACCCATCCTACGAAGAGCACCTCGGTGCAGCCGGCAAGACAGTTGCTCCTACGGTTCCAGGAAAGCTCGGGCCTCCCCCTCCCAAAAAGGAAAAAGCCCCGACCAGCGGGGCTCCGTCCTGCACGCCGGCTCTTGGGGCCGTTACAGCGAATCCAGGTAGCGCTCCACGTCCAGCGCCGCCATGCAGCCGGCGCCGGCCGAGGTGATGGCCTGGCGGTAGACGTGGTCGGCCACATCACCCGCGGCGAACACGCCGGGGATGCTGGTAGCAGTGGCGTTGCCATCACGGCCGCCGTTGACCACCAGGTAGCCGTCCTTCAGCTGCAGCTGGTTCTCGAACAGCGAGGTGTTCGGCGTATGCCCGATGGCCACGAACAGCCCGTCCACCTTCAATTCCTCGGCGCTGCCATCATTGTTGCGCAGGCGCACACCGGTGACGCCCATGTCGTCGCCCAGCACCTCTTCCACCCGGGCGTTGAGCTTCAGGGCGATTTTCCCCTCGGCTATACGGGCGCGCAGCTTGTCCTGCAGGATCTTCTCGGCGCGGAAGGTCTCGCGGCGGTGCACCAGGGTCACCTTGCTGGCGATGTTGGCCAGGTACAGCGCCTCTTCCACCGCCGTGTTGCCGCCACCGACCACCGCCACTTCGCGGTTGCGGTAGAAGAAACCGTCGCAGGTGGCGCAGGCGGAAACGCCCTTGCCCATGAACGCTTCTTCCGACGGCAGGCCCAGGTAGCGGGCGCTGGCGCCGGTGGCGATGATCAGCGCGTCGGCCGTGTAGGTGCCGCTGTCGCCCTTGAGCACGAACGGCTTGCCGGCCAGGTCCACGGCGTGGATGTGGTCGAAGACGATCTCGGTCTCGAAGCGCTCGGCATGCTCCTGCATGCGCTGCATCAGCGCCGGGCCGGTGAGGCCGTGGGGGTCGCCGGGCCAGTTGTCCACCTCGGTGGTGGTGGTCAGCTGGCCGCCGGCCTGCAGGCCGGTGATCAGCAGCGGCCTGAGGTTGGCGCGGGCGGCATAGACGGCGGCCGAGTAACCGGCGGGGCCGGAGCCCAGGATGATGACGCGGGCGTGACGAACTTCAGGCATGACTGACTCCTCGTCGAACAAGAAAAGGGAGCTGCCAAGGTACCTGGGGGAAGGCTGGGAGGAGCGGCAGCTCCCGCTAAACGCACAGATCGCGAGGAAGGCAGGGCCGTCAGGAGCGGGCGGCGCTGCCGTGGAGTCATCCACGGCCTGAAGTCTGTCAGACGTTTCCCAATACCACCTTGAGATAAGTCAGGGACATCCCGCTTCGCCGGCCGGCCAGTTCGCGACTGGAGATTGCCGCGCAGCGTATAGCCCGCGCGGGCCCAGGCGAAATGCCCAATCTCAATGCCTCCGATAGAGCCCCCCTATCTCCCGCGGCGGGCCAACTAGACTCAGGAGGTCCGCCCCTCTCCACCCGCCACCTGCGTGCCCGGCATGACCCTGAGAAACCGCCTGCTCCTGCTGTTCCTGCCGCTGCTCGCCCTCATCCTGCTGGGCATCTGGCAGCTGTCGGAACACATCCTCCTCGCACGCTTCGACCGCGACGACCGCCAGCGCCTGTACGACGAGGTGCGCGTGCTCGACAACCGCCTGGCCTTCGAGAAGAAGCGCCACCTGGACCTGCTGCGCAGCTATGCCTGGTGGGATGCCAGCTACCGTTTCGTGGCGCACCCCACGCCGGGGTTCGTGCGGGAGAACCTGGACATCGACATGCTCGGCAACCTGGGCTTCGACTTCGCACTCTACCTCGACCGCCAGGGCCGCGTCGTCGCCCAGCGCTGGGAGGAGGCGCGGCTCGCCGCGCCCCAGGCGATAGCCGGCGCGCCCAGCCCCGAACGGCTGCGCCAGGCCCTGCTGCGCAGCGCCCTGGACCTGGGCGTGCTGGACCTGCAGGGCGACCCGTCGCGCAGCCTGGCGCAATGGCTGCTGGTGGACGGCACCCCGCTGCTGCTGCTCAGCCAGCCGATCAGCGATAACCTGGGCCAGGCCGAGCCGGTCGGCGCCATCGTCGCCGGCTACCTGCTCGACCAGCGCCGGGTGAACGCCCTGCAGGAACAGATGGACGCGCGCCTGCAGGTGCAAGCCGGGGTGACGCCCGGCGACGGCTGGCGCGCCCTGCACGTGCCGGGGCGCAACGGCGGCGCGTTGCTGAGCCCGCGGCGGGTGCTGGACGCCGACACCCAGCAGGCCACCCTGCTGTTCCTCGATTCCGCCGATGCGCCGCAGTTCAGCCTGGCCATCAACAAGTCGCGGGTCGCCTACCGCCAGGGCCAGGAGGCCATCCGCCTGTTCCTCGGCATGACCTTGCTGATCACCCTCGCCGGCCTGCTGCTGGCCTACCTGGTCCTGGAATTCTGGGTGATCCGCCGCGTGCAGCGGCTCAACCGCGGGGTGGCGAACATCGGCGCCGACGCCGGCCCCGCCCGCCTGGCCGACATGGGCCGCGACGAAGTCGGCCAGTTGGCCTGCGAGGTCAACCAGATGCTCGAACGCCTGGAACGCAGCGAAGCCCGCGACCGCGCCATCCTCGACAGCATCCGCGATGGATATTTCGAAATGGACGACAGCGGCGTGGTGCTCACGGTGAACGCCGCCTTCTGCCGCCTGCTCGGCTACGCCGCCGAGGAAGTGGAAGGCCACTCCTACCGGGAGCTGCTCGACGAACAGGACGTGGCGCGCGCCCGCGGGCTCTACCAGCAGGTGCGCGACGGCGAGCAGGAAACCACCTTCGCCGCGCCCTTCAAGCGCCGCGACGGCCAGCGCATGGTCTTCGAGACGAAGGTCTCGCCGATAGTCGACGCCCAGGGGCAGTTCTGCGGTTTCCGCGGCATCCTCCGCGACATCAGCCTGCAGGTGGCCTACCAGCAGCGCCTGCTGGACCTCGCCTACCGCGACGCGCTGACCGGCCTGGGCAACCGCAAGGCCTTCGGCGAACAGCTGCCCCTGGCCCTGCAGCGCTGCGCCGAAGGCACCGGCCTGGCCCTGCTGTACATCGACCTGGACCACTTCAAGCCGGTCAACGACCGCTACGGCCACGCCGCCGGCGACGCCGTGCTGGTCGCCGTGGGCGAGCGCCTGCGCGGCAACCTGCGCCAGCCGGACATGGCCTTCCGCCTGGGCGGCGACGAGTTCGCCGTGATCCTCGAAGGCGTCGACTGCAGCACCGCCGAAGCCCTGGCCGGGCGCCTGCTGGCCTGCCTCAACCAGGACTACCACGCCGGCGAGCAGCGCCTGGAATTCCTCTCCGCCAGCATCGGCATCGCCCTCTACCCGGCCGACGCCGGCGACACCGATGGCCTGCTCCAGGCCGCCGACAGCGCCATGTACCGCGCCAAGCAGCAGCGCAACCACTACAGCCGCTACCGCGCCTGACCGCCACACAACAGGCAAAACAGACGGCTCGCGGCCCCGCGCCGGCCCTGCTAAGGTCGCAAGCTGGTTTCCTACGGAGATGTTCCATGCCCACCCTGAGCGGCCCGCAATACCTCGGCGAAGGCCTGAAACTCATGATGCGCCCGGGGCTGCGCCTGTTCGTGCTGCTGCCCCTGACGGTCAACCTGCTGCTGTTCGTCGGCCTGATCGGCTTCGCGGTGAACCAGTTCAGCCACTGGGTCGACTGGCTGATGCCCAGCCTGCCGCAGTGGCTGGACTTCCTGCAGTACATCCTCTGGCCGCTGTTCGTCCTGCTGGTGCTGCTGATCCTGTTCTTCAGCTTCACGCTGGTGGCCAACCTGATCGCCTCGCCGTTCAACGGCTTCCTCGCCGAGAAGGTCGAAGTGGTGGTGCGCGGCCAGGACGACTTCCCGGCCTTCAGCTGGGCCGAACTGGCGGCCATGGTGCCGCGCACCATCGCCCGCGAACTGCGCAAGCTCGGCTACTTCCTGCCGCGGGCCATCGCCCTGTTCGTCCTCAGCCTGATCCCCGGCCTGAACATCATCGCCGCCCCGCTATGGCTGGTGTTCGGCGTGTGGATGATGGCCGTGCAGTACATCGACTACCCGGCGGACAACCACAAGCTGGGCTGGAACGAAATGCTCGCCTGGCTGCGCAGCAAGCGCTGGGCCTGCATGGGCTTCGGCGGCATCACCTACCTGGCGCTGCTGATCCCGCTGGTCAACCTGGTCGCCATGCCCGCCGCCGTGGCCGGCGCGGTGCTGTTCTGGGTGCGCGAAGACGGCGACAAGGCGCTGGCCAGGCGCTGAGCCGGGCTTCCCCCACGCCGCCGCCATACCCGACAGCCCGTAGGATGGCGTTGAGCGCAGCGATACCCATCGCCACGGCCCGATGGGTTTCGCAAGCTCAACCCATCCTACGAAAAGCACCTCGGCGCAACCGCTCACGGACGGTTGCGCCTAATCCCATCGACAAACACGACGCCCCGTAGGATGGCGTTGAGCGAAGCGATACCCATCGCCACGGCCACGGCGTTATCCGCCGAATCGGGGGGCCTTCCCGCTTCACGCCGTGAAACGCAGCGCCGCGGTCAGGTCGCCCATGGGCTGCTGGCCGCGGGCGCGCATGGCGTCGTCGCGCAGTTTCAGGCCGTCGAGCTTCTCCAGGTCGAACACCCGGGTGATCAGGCGCAGGATCGAGCCGGTGTCGTAGACGGTGTGGTCCACCGTGCCGTGGCGGGCGAAGGGCGAGACCACCAGCGCCGGGATGCGCGAGCCGGGCCCCCAGCGGTCGCCCCTGGGCGGCGCCACGTGGTCCCACCAGCCGCCGTTCTCGTCCACCGTGATGACGATCACCATGTTCTGCCACTGCGGGCTTTCCATCAGGTGCTTCACCGCGCGCACGATGTGCCGGTCGCCGCTGGCCACGTCGGCGTAGCCGGCGTGCATGTTGAGGTTGCCCTGGGGCTTGTAGAAGCTCACCGCCGGCAGCTTGCCGGCGCGGGCGTCGGCGAAGAAGCGGTTGCTCGACGGGTCGTCGCCCAGGCCGCCGTCGCGCAGGCGTTTCGCGCGTTCCTCCGGGTGTTCCGGGCCCTGCTGGACGAAGTAGTTGAACGGCTGGTGGTGGTACTGGAAGTTGGGAATCTTCGGGATGCCGGCGGAGTTCCTGTACTGCTCGAGGGTGGCTTCCCAGGCGCCGGCGTACCAGGCCCAGTCCACGCCCTTCCTGCTCAGCTTGTCGCCGATGTGCTCGTGGCGCTGCGGCACCATCACGTTGGGTTGGTCCGGCAGCGCGTAGTCCGGGCGCTCGGGGTCGCGCTGCACGGTCGGCCAGTAGGGCGGGAGCATGGTGTTCACGCCGTAGCCGTCGGGGGTCAGGGCGCTGGGGCCGAACTTCGGTGCGCCGCCAGTGACACTGGCGGGCGAGTCGTCCAGCGGTTTCAGCCGCGGGTCGGCGGGGTTGTCGCTCATCAGCTGGGCGATCTGCGTGCGGGCCGGCGAGTTGTGCACGTCCGGGTACACCGGCGGGGTCGCCGCCACCAGGTATTGGTGGTTGAGGAAGGAGCCGCCGAAGGCGCCCTGGAAGAAGTTGTCGCACAGCACGAAGTCCCGGGCCAGGTCCCACAGGCGCAGGCTGTACGGGCTCTGCGCGTAGTAGCCCATGGGCAGCGCGCCGGAGTCGGCCCAGGCGACGAACATGTCGTTGCGCCCGCCGTTGATCTGCATCTGGTTCTGGTAGAACACGTGCCACAGGTCGCGGGTCACCAGGCCCAGGGGCAGGTCCTCGCCCTGCGGGCCCTTGAGCGCGAAGGGCGCGTTGGGCAGGTTCTGCTGGTACTGCACGCCCTCGGCGTAGTTCACGCCTTCCAGGGTCTGGCCGACCTGCAGCACGCCGCCGTACACCGGCGGCAGCTTGTCCAGCAGGCGGCCGTCGCGGTCGCGCTGCTGGTAGTCGGCCGGCTGCAGCGAAGACAGCGGTTTCTCCACGCCGGGGAAGTCGCCGAACAGGTTGTTGAAGCTGCGGTTCTCGGCGTAGATCACCACGATGTTCTGCACCTGCTCGCGCAGCGCCCGGTCCAACTCGGCGCCGCTCAGCTCGCGCACCGCTTCGGCAGCCTGCGCCGTGCCCTCGCCCACCAGGCCGGCCAGCGCGGCGCCGGCGCCCAGGGCCGCGGCGCCGCCGAGGAAGCGGCGGCGGCCGGCGTCCGCCAGTGGCTGGGCATCGTCCTGCCCGGGATTCTGATCGCGCTTGTCGCTCATCGACGGCTCCACCATGTCGGAAATCGCGGCACTCTAGCAGCCCCATGTGACAGGCGGACGAAGGCTCTATGACAGGCCTTTCCAAAAGCCTTGCGAGAATCCCCTGAATCCCCCGTCACATTTGTGCAACCCGGGCGTCACACGAGCTACACCGGCCGGGCGGAGACTGCCGTTCATGAGCACGACTCCCCTGCGCATCGCGCTGATCAGCGAAACCTTCCCGCCGGAAATCAACGGCGTGGCCAACACCCTCGGGCGCCTCGCCGCCGGGCTGCTGCAGCTCGGCCACCGGGTGCAGGTGGTGCGCCCACGGCAGCACGTCGACGACGGCCGCCACAGCGACGACGAGCTGCTGCTGACCCGCGGCTGGCCGCTGCCCGGCTACCCCGGCCTGCAGTGGGGCCAGTCGTGCCTGCACAAGCTGCTGCGGCACTGGCGGCGGCTGCGCCCGGACGTGCTCTACATCGCCACCGAAGGCCCGCTCGGGCTGGCCGCCCTGCGCGCCGCGCGGCGCCTGCGGATTCCCGCGCTGAGCGGCTTCCACACCAATTTCCAGCAGTACAGCGCGCACTACGGCCTGGGCCCGCTGACGCGCCTGGTGACGGCCTACCTGCGCTGGTTCCACAACCGCACCCTACGCACCCTGGTGCCCAGCGCCAGCCAGGCGCTGGAGCTGGAGCGCCGCGGCTTCGCCCACCTCGCCCAGCTGGCGCGCGGCGTGGATGGCCAACTGTTCCAGCCCGGCCGCCGCGACGATGCCTTGCGCCGCGAGTGGGGCCTGGGCGAGCAGGACATCGCCGTGCTGCACGTCGGCCGCCTGGCCGCGGAGAAGAACCTCGGCCTGCTCGGCCGCGCTTTCAACCAACTGCGCGCCGCCCACCCACAGCTGAAGCTGCGCCTGGTGATCGTCGGCGACGGCCCGCAGCGCGCGCAGCTCGCCCGCGAACTGCCGGATGCGATCTTCTGCGGCCTGCAACGCGGCGAGGAACTGGCCCGGCACTACGCCAGCGGCGACCTGTTCCTCTTCCCCAGCCTGTCGGAGACCTTCGGCAACGTGGTGCTGGAAGCGCTGGCCTCGGGCCTGGCGGTGGTCGCCTACGACCAGGCCGCCGCGGCCCAGCACATCCGCCACGGCCACGACGGCGCGCTGGCGATACCCGGCGACGAGGCCGATTTCATCGATGCCGCCAGTTGGCTGCTGGAAGACCGCGAGCACCTGCGCCGGGTGCGCCTGAACGCCCGCCGGCACGCCGGGCGCCTGGAATGGCGGAGCATCGTCGAACGCTTCGAGGGCTACCTGCTGGAGGCCATCCGCCAGCCGCTGCCGGCGCCGGCCAACGGCACCGGCGCGCTGGGCGCCGATACCGTGCGCAAGTGATCAGGCGAAGGGCTTGGGCTCGGCGGCGAACGACAGGCTCATGGCCCCGGCGCCGAGGTTGATGCCCCCGGTCGGGCTGAGCATGCCCAGGTGCATGGCGATGCCGCGCTCGCCGCAGGCCTGCTCCAGCGCCTCGAAGCCCGGCAGGTCGCGCAGCGCCGAAGGGTCGCCGGCGTAGCTCAGGCCGACGTGCGGGGCCAGCAGTTCGCCGGCCTCCACCCGCGCGCGGGCGAAGTTGAGCAGGCGCTCGGCGGACTTCTCGTAGTTCGGCGACACCGACACCGGCTTGTCCTCGCCCTGCACCAGGCTCAGCACCGGCTTCATGTCGAGCATCGAGCCGATGCCGAGGAAGGCGCCGCGCAGGCGGTCGCCGATGCTGCTGCGGTCGCCCTTCTGGAAACCGCGGCGACGCACGTGGCCCAGGTCGTTGGCGACCAGGAAGGTGTTCATCTGCTGGCTCAGCTGCTCCAGGCGCGTGCGGATGGCGTTGGGGTGCTGGTCCTCGCCGAGCAGGCGCGCGCCTTCGGCGGCCAGCACCGCCAGGCCGGCGAACACCGTCTGGCTGTCCACCACGCGCAGCGCGAAGGGGCCGTTGATGCCGGCCGCGGCGCGTTTCTCGCGGTAGTTCTGCAGCAGGCCGAAGGAGGCCTGGGTGGCGTTCTCGAAGATCGGGCTGCGCGCGCTGCTGACGGTCAGGCAGATGACGTAGTCGAAATCAGTGACCAGCTGTTCGAGGAACCAGGCCTGGGTTTCCGCGGCGGTCAGCGGCTCGCTGCCGTCTTCCGGGGCGACCTTGGGCAGTTCCTCGGCATAGAAGCGCAGGGTGGTGTCGGGGTCTCGATCGTCGATGATGCGCCGCTGGCCCACCCGGATACCGATGGGCAGGACGCGGATGTTGTTGGCAGAGAGGAATTCGGGGGGCAGGTCGCAGGTCGCATCCACCACCAGGCCGATCCGCATGGCTTAGCTCCTTTGGCCGTGTGCCGGCCTATTGTTGTGTGTTAGCCGTCCTACAATGCCTGTTTCCGACCTTCAAGTCAGCAGATCGGAAGGCCTACTTCGGAAAAGATTTGTAAATTTGGCGGAAATGGCCTTAGGAAAAGGACAAAAGAAACCGCCCGGGGAAGTGCCCCGGGCGGTCTTGTCGATCCGCGGCGATCAGGCCAGGGACATCAGCGCATCGCGGCTGAACGGCTTGATGTCGGCCAGGCGGCCGTCGCGCACCTTCAACGCCCAGTCCGGGTCCACCAGCAGCGCGCGGCCCACCGCCACCAGGTCGAACTCCTGCTTGCCCAGGCGCTCCAGCAGGCCCTCGATGCCCGAAGGCTGGGCCACTTCGTCGGTCTTGCCGAAGAAGGCCAGGAACTCGCTGCCGTCCAGGCCGACGTTGCCCACGGTGATGGTCGGCTTGCCGGTGAGCTGGCGCGTCCAGCCGGCCAGGTTGAGGTCCGAGCCTTCGAACTCGGGGATCCAGAAGCGGCGGGTCGAGCAGTGGAAGATATCCACGCCGGCCTCGGACAGCGGCGCGAGGAACGCCGCCAGTTCCTCCGGGGTCTGCACCAGGCGCGCGGCGTAGTCCTGCTGCTTCCACTGCGAGAAGCGGAAGATGATCGGGTAGTCCGGACCCACCGCCTCGCGCACGGCGCGGATCAGTTCGATGGCGAAGCGCGAGCGGTTGGCCAGGCTGCCGCCGTATTCGTCGGTGCGCTTGTTGCTGCCGTCCCAGAAGAACTGGTCGATCAGGTAGCCGTGGGCACCGTGGATCTCCACGCCGTCCATGCCGATGGCCTTGGCGTCGCGGGCGGCCTGGGCGAAGGCGGCGATGACGTCCTGGATGTCTTCCTTGGTCATTTCATGGACCAGCACCTGGCCGTCCTTGACCTTGCCGCTGGGGCCGTAGCCGGGGACGCTGGCGTCCGGCTCAACGCCCAGGCGGCGCACGGAACCCACGTGCCACAGCTGCGGGACGATCTTGCCGCCTTCGGCGTGCACCGCATCGACCACCTGCTTCCAGCCGGCCAGGGCATCCTCGCCGTAGAAGCGCGGCACGTTCGGATAGCCGTTGGCGGCCTTGTGGCCGACGGTGGTGCCTTCGGTGACGATCAGGCCGACGCCGGCGGCGGCGCGGCGGCGGTAGTACTCCACCACCTGGGCGTGGGGCACGCCGCCCGGGCTGAAGTTGCGGGTCATCGGGGCCATGACCACGCGGGTCGGCAGCTCCAGGTTGCCGAGGCGGAAGGGCTGGAACAGGCTCTCTACGGATGCGCTCACGAAGGTTCTCCAGGGGCGGCCGGGCGGCCCGTCCCGTCAGTGGGTTGCACGATGTTCAGGCCGCCAGCACCCGCTCCAGGCGGGCGATGAAGGCTTCCATGGGTTGCAGCGAGCCGCTCGCCTTCAGCCGCCCCAGCACGCCCTGCCAGGCGTTGGCGATGAAGTTGGCGAGGTTCTCGCAATCCTCGTCCGCGGCCAGCTCGCCGGCGCGCTGCGCCTCGGCCAGGCAGTCGCGGAGGATGTCGGCGCCGCGCTGGAGGATGGCGTCGACCTGGGCGCCGATGGCCGGCGACAGTTCGGCCATCTCGAAGCTGAGGCTGCCGATGAAGCAGTGGTACTCGGCCTTCTCCTGGCGGGCGAAGTGCGCCAGCAGCTCGGCGTAGTAGCCTAGGATGCGCGCGCGCGGGCCCAGCGCCGGGTTGCCCAGGGCCTCGGCGTAGCGCTGCAGGCGCGAGCCGTAGATGTGCTCCAGAGCCTGCAGGGCGAAGTCTTCCTTGCTCTCGAAGTAGTGGTAGAAGGAGCCCTTGGGAATGCCCGCGGCCTGGACGATGTCCTGCACCCCGGTGCCGTGGTAGCCGCAGCGGGTCATGACCGCCGAGCCCTTGGCCAGGATGAGGTCGCGCTTGTCGAGTCGGATGCTGGTGTTCATGGGGCGCAGGATATGACCGGTCGTCTCGCCCTGCCCAGCACTATTGATGGCGGTGATTCCGCGCCACAGGCAGCGGCTTCAGTGCCAGCTGACGTGCCGCTCCAGCGCGAAGCGCAGGCGCACCACGTCGAAGCCCTCCATGGGACAGCTGGCATGGATGAGGGAAACGCCGGCAGGATTGGCGCAAGCGCCCTCTCCTGCCGGTGCGCGGGCTCAGCCCAGGGCCTTCTCGATGGCCTGCACCAGGGCCGCGTCGTCCGGCGCGGTGCGCGGGCTGAAGCGCGCCAGCACGCGGCCGTCGGGGGCGAGCAGGAACTTCTCGAAGTTCCAGGTGATGTCGCCGGGGAACTCGGCGCCCTCGCCCGCCAGCAGGCGGTACAGCGGATGGCGCTCGGGGCCGTTGACTTCCAGCTTGGCCGACATCGGGAAGCTGACGCCGTAGTTCAGCGAGCAGAACGACTGGATGTCCGCCTCGCTGCCCGGCTCCTGGCCGGCGAACTGGTTGCAGGGCAGGCCCAGGACCACGAAGCCGCGGTCGCGGTATTGCTGGTAGAGCTTCTCCAGCCCGGCGTACTGCGGGGTCAGACCACACCTGGAGGCGACGTTCACCACCAGCACCACCTTGCCCTTCAATGGGGAGAGCGGCAGATCCTGGCCATCCAGGCCACGCAGAGTCAGATCGTGAAAAGCGCTCATTGGAGTACTCCTTGAATGAAATAGGCACACGAAGTGCCGTGCGCCCGGCCGGACAAGTCGTCCACGCGGCGCATCCCAGTCGGTTCGGGAAAAAGGCCCAGCGTCCGTGCATGCGAAAGGCGCCCTCAGGCGCCTTTCACGGGTACAAGCTTAGCAGCTCCGACCGGGTGTCACCGGGCCATCAATCGGCCCGACGAAACACCTCAGTGGTGGTGGCCGCCCTCGCCATGGATGTGGCCGTGGGCGACTTCTTCCTCGGAAGCTTCGCGCACGTTGACCACCTTGACCTTGAAGTTCAGGCGCTGGCCGGCCAGCGGGTGGTTGCCGTCGACGGTCACGTCGTCGCCGTCGATGTCGCGGATGGTGACGATCTGCATGCCGCCGTCCGGAGCGGAAGCGTGGAACTGCATGCCGACCTGCAGCTCGTCGACGCCTTCGAACATTTCGCGGCTCAGGGTGGCGACCAGCTCGGCGCTGTATTCGCCGTAGGCTTCGCCCGGCTCGATGGCCACGTCCAGCTCGTCGCCGACCTGCTTGCCTTCCAGGGCCTTCTCCAGACCGGAGATGATGTTGCCGGCACCATGCAGGTACACCAGCGGAGCGCCGCCGGCGGAACTGTCGATGACCTCACCTGCATCGTTGGTCAGGGTATAGTCGATGGAAACCGCCTTGTTGGCTGCGATCTGCATGGGGAAGAACCTTTCGGAAAAAGAAGTTGAGCGGACAAGTCTACGCCGGGCCGGGGATGAAAGCGACCCGAAGGCGGACGGATGGCCCGTGCGCGAGCCGCCGCGCCTGCTTGACTTCCATCAGGACGAGGACGGCCACTGGGTGGCAGTGTTGTCCTGCGGCCACACCCAGCACCTGCGCCACCAGCCGCCCTGGCAGTCGCGCCCCTGGGTGCTGGACGCAAAGGCCCGCGCGGCGCTGATCGGCCGGCCCTTCGCCTGCGGCTGGTGCGCCCGGGCAACCCACTCCGACGACAAGGACTGAGACGAGCATGGCGGCACGCAACATCCTGGTAATCAACTGCGGCAGTTCCTCGATCAAGTTCGCCCTGGCCGGCGAGGACCGCGAGGGCTTCGTCCTGCACGGCCTGGCCGAGCGCCTGGGCGAGCCCGGCGCGGTGCTCGGCTGGGTGCGCGGCGGCCAGCGCGACAGCCTGGAACTGGGCGACGGCGCCGGCCACGAAGTCGCCCTGGCGCGCCTGCTGCCGCTGGTGGAGCAGGCCGTGAAAGGCCCGCTGCACGCCATCGGCCACCGCGTGGTGCACGGCGGCGAGCGCTTCACCCAGGCCTGCCGGATCGACGCCGAGGTGCTCCAGGCGATCCGCGACACCGTGCCCCTGGCGCCGCTGCACAACCCGGCCAACCTGCTGGGCATCGAGGCGGCCATGGCGCTTTATCCACAGTTGCCCCACGTCGCCGTGTTCGACACCGCCTTCCACCAGAGCCTGCCGCCGCGCGCCTACCGCTACGCCCTGCCGGAGCCGCTGTACCGCGAGCAGCACGTGCGCCGCTACGGCTTCCACGGCACCAGCCACCGCTACGTCAGCCACCGCGCCGCCGAGATCAGCGGCCTGGCCCTGGGCGACAGCTACTGGATCTCCGCCCACCTGGGCAACGGCAGCTCCACCTGCGCCATCGCCGAGGGCCAGAGCCGCGACACCAGCATGGGCCTGACACCGCTGGAGGGCCTGGTGATGGGCACCCGCAGCGGCGACGTCGACCCCAACCTGCACAGCCACCTGGCGCGCACCCTGGGCTGGAGCCTGGAAAAGATCGACCACATGCTCAACCACGACAGCGGCCTGCTCGGGCTGTCCGGCCTGTCCAACGACATGCGCACCCTGGAGCACGCCCGCGAGCAGGGCCACGCCAACGCGGCGCTGGCCATCGAGGTGTTCTGCTACCGCCTGGCCAAGTCCCTGGCGGCCATGACCTGCGCCCTGCCGCGCCTGGACGGGCTGATCTTCACCGGCGGCATCGGCGAGAACTCGCCCCTGGTGCGCAACCTCACGGTGCAGCACCTGCACGTGATGAACCTGCAGCTCGACGGCGAGGCCAACGCCCGCTGCGTGCGCGGCGTCGAGGGGCCGATCCACACCCAGGGCCATCCGCGGGTGCTGGTGATCCCGACCAACGAGGAACGCCAGATCGCCCTCGACACCCTGGCCGTGCTCGGCTGAAGATTGCCTCCCCGGCCCCACAAGGGCCGCAGCGAACCCGAACGGCTTAAGGAGCCCGGATGCATACCTTCTTCATCGCCCCGACCGGCTTTGGCGTCGGCCTCACCTCCATCAGCCTCGGGCTGATCCGCGCCCTGCAGCGCGCCGGCCTGAAGGTCGGCTTCTACAAACCCATCGCCCAACCGCAGCCCGGCGACGACGGCCCGGAGCGCTCCAGCGAACTGGTGGCCCGCACCCACGGCCTGAAGCCGCCCACCCCGCTGCCCCTGGGCAAGGTCGAGCGGATGCTCGGCGACGGCCTGCTGGACGACCTGCTCGAAGGCATCATCCACGAGTACCGGGCCGCCGCCGAAGGCCAGGACGTGATGATCATCGAGGGCATGGTCCCCACCCGCCACGTCAGCTACGCCGCGCGCATCAACTTCCACCTGGCCAAGAGCACCGACGCCGAGGTCATCCTCGTCTCGGCGCCGGAGAACGAGACGCTCAACGAGCTGTGCGACCGCCTGGAGATCCAGGCCCAGCTGTTCGGCGGCGCCCACGACCCGAAGCTGCTCGGGGTGATCCTCAACAAGGTCCGCGACGTCGACGAGGAAGGCCGCCCGCTGGAAGGCGAGGCCGCCGCCCAGCGCTTCGCCTCGCGCCTGAGCGAGCACTCGGCGCTGATGCGCGGCGGCGAGTTCCGCCTGCTCGGCTGCATCCCCTGGCAGGACGACCTCAACGCCCCGCGCACCCGCGACGTGGCCGACCTGCTCAATGCCAGCGTGCTCAACGCCGGCGACTACGAGCAGCGCCGGGTGCAGAAGATCATCCTCTGCGCGCCCTCGGCGCCGAACACCGTGCACCTGCTCAAGCCCGGCGTGCTGGTGGTGGTGCCGGGCGACCGCGACGACATCATCCTCGCCGCCTGCCTGGCGGCGATGAACGGCGTGCCCCTGGCCGGCCTGCTGCTGTGCAGCGGCCTGGCGCCGGACGCGCGGATCATGGAGCTGTGCCGCAGCGCCCTGCAGAGCGGCCTGCCGGTGCTGACGGTGAACACCGGCTCCTACGACACCGCCGGCGACCTGACGCGGATGAACAAGGAAATCCCCATCGACGACCGCGAGCGCGCCGAGCACGTCACCGAATACGTCGCCGGGCACATCGACTTCGAATGGCTGCGCGAGCGCTGCGGCGCGCCCCACGAGCCGCGCCTGTCGCCGCCGGTGTTCCGCTACCAGCTGACGCAGCGCGCCGCCCGCGCCGGCAAGCGCATCGTCCTGCCCGAGGGCAGCGAGCCGCGCACCGTGCAGGCGGCGGTGATCTGCCACGCCCGCGGCATCGCCCGCTGCGTGCTGCTGGCCAAGCCCGACGACGTCCAGGCGGTGGCTCAGATGCTCGGCATCGCCCTGCCGGCGGACCTGGAGGTCATCGACCCGGACCTGGTGCGCAGCCGCTACGTCGAGCCCATGGTGAAGCTGCGCAAGGGCAAGAACCTCAACGCGCCCATGGCCGAGCAGCAGCTGGAAGACAACGTGGTGCTGGGCACCATGATGCTCGCCCTGGAGGAAGTGGACGGCCTGGTCTCCGGCGCCATCCACACCACCGCCAACACCATCCGCCCGGCGCTGCAGCTGATCAAGACCGCGCCGGGCTACAACCTGGTGTCCTCGGTGTTCTTCATGCTGCTGCCCGACCAGGTGGTGGTCTACGGCGACTGCGCGGTGAATCCCGATCCTTCGGCCAGTGACCTGGCGGAGATCGCCCTGCAGAGTGCCGACTCGGCGCAGGCCTTCGGCATCGTCCCGCGGGTGGCGATGATCAGCTACTCCACGGGGGACTCGGGAACCGGCGCGGATGTCGAGAAAGTGCGGGAAGCGACACGCATCGCGCAGGAAAAACGCCCCGATCTGTTGATCGACGGGCCCTTGCAGTATGATGCCGCCGCCGTCGCCGGCGTCGGCCGCCAGAAGGCCCCCGACAGCCCGGTGGCCGGCCGCGCCACGGTGTATGTGTTCCCCGACCTGAACACCGGGAACACCACCTACAAGGCGGTGCAGCGCAGCGCCGACTGCATCAGCATCGGCCCCATGCTGCAAGGCTTGCGCAAGCCGGTGAACGACCTGTCGCGCGGCGCCCTGGTGGAAGACATCGTCTACACCATCGCGCTCACCGCGATCCAGGCCGACACGCAACAGACCTGATCCAGGGAGGGCCGCCCAGCGGCGGCCCAGGCCAACGCCGGCACAGGAAAGTGCCACCCGAAACGACGGGGCCGGGACCCCGACCACGCGCCGCGCAGAGCGTCGC
The DNA here is from genome assembly GCF_022760135.1 of Pseudomonas sp. M1. Taxonomy (NCBI): domain Bacteria; kingdom Pseudomonadati; phylum Pseudomonadota; class Gammaproteobacteria; order Pseudomonadales; family Pseudomonadaceae; genus Pseudomonas; species Pseudomonas sp. M1. The sequence continues at coordinate 1,133,645 of NZ_CP094343.1, read as the reverse complement.
CCATGTACAAGGAACATCCATGCTCAACTTCCTTCCCCATGCCCTGCGCGGCTCGCTCGCCGGCCTGCTGCTGATCCTCAGCACCCTGTGCTGGTGCGTCCCGCTGTTCGGCATGACGCTGTTCAAGCTGCTGCTGCCCTTCGCCCCGGCCCAGGCGCTGTGCCGGCGGATCATGGGGCTGATCGCCGAAGGCTGGATCAGCTGCAACAAGGGCTGGATGAACCTGGTGCAACGCACCGGCTGGAACGTCCAGGGCCTGGAAGGCCTGGAGTACGACCATTCCTACCTGGTCACCAGCAACCACCAGAGCTGGGTCGACATCCTCGTCCTGCAGTACCAGCTCAACCGGCGCATCCCGCTGCTGCGCTTCTTCCTCAAGCAGCAGTTGATCTGGGTGCCCGTCATCGGCCTGTGCTGGTGGGCGCTGGATTTCCCCTTCATGAAGCGCTACAGCAAGGCCTACCTGGCGAAACACCCGGAGAAGCAGGGCCAGGACCTGGCCACCACCCGCAAGGCCTGCGCCAAGTTCAAGCGTATCCCGGTGGCCATCTTCAACTTCCTCGAAGGCACCCGCTTCACCCGCGCCAAGCACGACGAGCAGGGCTCGCCGTTCCAGCACCTGCTCAAGCCCAAGGCCGGCGGCATCGCCTTCGTCCTCGACGCCATGGGCGAGCAGCTGCGCACCCTGGTCAACGTGACCATCCACTACCCCGACGGCAGCCCGACCTTCTGGTGCCTGCTGTCCGGGCGCCTGAAGCGCGTGGTGGTGCGCTTCGAGGAGCTGGAGATTCCGCGGCAGTTCATTGGCAAGAGCTACGACCAGGATGCGGATTACCGGGCGGAGTTCCAGCGCTGGGTGAACCAGCTGTGGGAGCGCAAGGATCAGGTGCTGGCGCAGTTGCACCGGGAGTATCCGGCGGGGGCTTGAGGGGGTGCGCTTTTCGGGTGGGGCCGCATACGCCGAGGCGCTTTTCGTAGGATGGGTTGAGCTTGCGATACCCATCGAACCCTGGTGATGGGTATCGCTTCGCTCAACCCATCCTACGGGGCTTGGCGCGGGTTGTGGTGAAGGTGAAACGGCGGATAACTGCGAACGGTTATCCGCCCTACGTCACGGTCAAGCCTGGCGTAGGGCGGATAACGCCTACGGCGTTATCCGCCGAATCGCCGACCACGCCGGACGCCCCGGTGGCACGACCAATACCCCTGTCCCAACAAAAAGCCCGCCAACCGGCGGGCTTTCTTCATCCAGGCAACGCTTACTGATACTGCTGCTGGCCACCCTGCGGCGCGGTGCCCTGGGCGCCCGGCAGGGCCTTCAGGTTCACCTCGACGCGACGGTTCTGCGCACGACCATCAGCAGTGGAGTTACTGGCAATCGGCTGGTCCGGCCCCATGCCGCGGGTGCTCACGCGGGTGCCGTCGACGCCTTGCGAAGTCAGGTAGGTCGCCACGCTCTGCGCCCGGCGCTGCGACAGGTCCATGTTGTGCTGGCGGCTGCCGGTGCTGTCGGTGTAGCCGACGATCTCGATGCTGTTCTGGTTGAACTGCTTGAAGGAGTTCGCCAGGTTGTTCAGCGGCGCGTAGAAGGACGGAGCGATGTTCGCCGAGTCGGTGGCGAAGGTGATGTTGCCCGGCATGATCAGCTTGATGTCATCGCCCTGGCGCTGCACCTGCACGCCGGTACCCTGCATCTGCTGGCGCAGCTGGGCTTCCTGCTTGTCGGCGTAGTAGCCGTAGCCGGCGCCGGCCATGCCGGCCACCGCGGCGCCGATCAGCGCGCCCTTGCCGCGGTTGTCGTGGTTGATCGCCGCGCCGGCCACGGCGCCGGCCAGCGCGCCCAGGCCGCCGTACTTGGCGGTCTTGCTCACGCCGCCCTCCTGCGGGACCTGGGTGTTGGGGTCATAGGGATTCTGCGAGGCGCAACCGGCCATGAGAGCGAAGGCGGTGACGGCCGCGACCATGGACAGACGACGTGCGGTGAACATGAAGGAGGACTCCTCGGATAGCGATACGCCCTTTCCCGGGCGGCAGGTTAGAGCTTGGAACGTGCAAAAGATTCCACAACAACCTTAAGCACGAATGAACGGATTCTCGCGCATTTCATCGCCCAGGCGCGTGTCCGGACCGTGGCCGGTGACCACCGTGGCCTCCTCGTCCAGGCTGTACAGGCGCTGTTTGATCGAGCGCTCGATGGTGGCGTAGTCGCCGCCCCACAGGTCGGTGCGGCCGATGCCGCGGCGGAACAGGGTGTCGCCGGCGATCAGCAGCCTGGCGCCGGGGAACCAGAAGCTCATCGAGCCCGGCGTGTGCCCCGGGGTGTGCAGCGCCACGCCGCAGCCGCAGGCCAGTTCCTCGTCGTCCTGCAGCCACTGGTCCGGCGAAGGCACCGGCTTGTAGGGCACGCCGAACATGCGGCACTGCATCTCCAGGTTGTCCCAGAGGAACTGGTCGCCCTGGTGCAGGTGCAGGGTGGCGCCGGTCTTCTCCTTCATCTGCCCGGAGGCGAGGAAGTGGTCCAGGTGCGCATGGGTGTGGATGATGCTGACGACCTTCAGGCCCAGGGCGTCGAGGCGCTGCAGGATCAGCTCGTGGTCGCCGCCCGGGTCGACCACGATGGCCTTCTTCGTCACGGGGTCGCCGATGATGGTGCAGTTGCACTGCAGGGGGCCGACGGGGAAGGTTTCGCGGATCAGCGCGGGCTGGGCGGCGTCCATGGGGGTATTTCCTGACAGGTTTCGACAAACGCCAAGGGTGACGGCAAAGCCGCTGCGCTTCAACTCCCCGTGTTCAGTCGGCGCGATAGTCGGTGGGCAGCTTGCCGGTCCACTTGCGGAACGCCCGGCGGAAGTTCGACGGGTCGTTGAAGCCCAGCAGCAGGGCGATCTCGTACAGCGGCAGGTGGGTGGTGGTGAGGTATTGCAGGGCCAGGCGCTTGCGCACGTCGTCCAGCACCTGCTGGTAGGTGGTGCCCAGGCTGGACAGGTGCCGGCGCAGGCTGCGGCCGCTGGTGTGCAGCTCACGGGCGGCGGTGTCCAGGTCGGGGAACTCGCCGGGGCGCGCCAGCAGCAGGCGACGGATGCGGGTGAGCAGGCCTTCCTGCACGTCCAGGCTGGCCAGCAAGGCCTCGCACTGCTGCTCGCACATCTGCACCGTGGCCGGGTTGGCCAGGGCCATGGGGCGGTTGAGGTATTCCCGCGGCAGGCTGATGAAGTGGAACGGCTGGTCGAAGGCCGCCGCCACGCCGAACACCTCGGTGTAGCGCTCGGCGTAGGGCGGCGCGGGGAAGGCGAAGCCGACCTCCACGCCCTGCAGCGGCTCGCCGACGAGGAAGCGGGCGATGGTGTACAGGCTGGTCATCAGGCCCTCGCCGGCGAAGCGCTGCATGGGCCCCAGGGGAATCGACTCGCTGGCGCGCAGCTGCGAGCGGTCCTGCTCCTCGACGCGCTCCAGGTCGTAGGCCAGGCCCAGCACGCGGTAGTACTTGAGGGCGAAGTCGATGGCCTTTTCCAGGTTGGCGCTGGACAGCACCGCGTAGCCGAGGATGCCGTGGGTGGAGACGTTCAGGCGCTGGCCCAGCAGCAGGCCGAAGGCCGGCTCGCCGCAGTTGGCCAGGGCGGCGCCGGCGAGCAGGTTGAAGTCGACGAAGGACAGGCGCCCGGCCGGGCTTTGCAGCACTTCGGGGCGCACCCGGGCCAGTTCGAGCAGGCGCTGGCGCGGCACGCCGAGCTCCTCGGCGAGGTCGAGCAGGGCCTGGGCGTAGGCCACGGGAACCAGTTCGGCGGTGAAGTTGAGCGGTTGCTTCATGGGCTTCTTCTTGTTCTGACCGCTGGCCGGATATGACCGGAAAGTTGGCAGAAGATAACCTTGTGAGCCTTCCCCCGCAAGCCCAAGATCGGTGTCATGGAAACCCACAACAATGGAGCCGTCATGGCCAGCACGACCCCCGCAGGACTGGAAATCAAGCCACGGCACATGGACTTCGAGCTGCCCGATCCGCTGCCGCGCCACTGGCACGGCGGGGACGCCTTCAAGTCGCACCTGTTCGACGCCATGTCGGTGCTCTTCCCCGATGGCGAGCGCTTCTTCATCGACTCGGTGCGCAACTTCCGCGAGCAGATCGCCGACCCGCTGCTCAAGGAGCAGATCCGCGGCTTCATCGGCCAGGAAGGCCACCACAGCCGCGAGCACCTGGTGTACAGCCAGCGCCTGAAGGACCAGGGCTACGACATCACGCGCATCGAGAAGCTGGCCCAGGCGCGCATCCGCTACACCCAGAAGAAGTTCAGCACCCGCCGCCAACTGGCGGCCACCGCGGCGCTGGAGCACATCACCGCGATCATGGCCAACGGCCTGCTCACCAACCCGCGCACCCTGGAAGGCGCCGAGCCGGTGATGCAACGCCTGTGGCGCTGGCACGCGCTGGAGGAAACCGAACACAAGGCGGTGGCCTTCGACGTCTACAACCAGGTCTGCGGCAGCCGCCGCCTGCTGCGCCGGGCGATGGTGATGGCGACCTTCTTCTTCGTCCTCGACACCTTCCGCGGCCTGGTGCACATGCTCAAGCGCGACGGCCTGCTGTGGAACTGGCGCGTGTGGCGCGACGGCCTGAAATGGAGCTGGGGCAAGGACGGCGTGTTCCGCCCGCTGCTGCGCGAATACCGCGACTTCTTCCGCAAGGACTTCCACCCGTGGCAGCACGACAACCTCGACCTGCTGTACCAGGTGCGCAAGGAATACGATGCGCAGCCGATGGTGCATGCGGGCTGATTCCGGCTTTCCCACAACGCCCCGCCTCGTCGGGGCGTTGGTGTTACGGCTTTTCGTAGGATGGCGTTGAGCGAAGCGATACCCATCACCATGGCCCGATGGGTTTCGCAAGCTCAACCCATCCTACGAAAAGCACCTCGGCGCAGCCTGCGCCTATGTCCGCACGAGAGGCGTTTCCCCTGCACAACGAAAAAGCCCCGGCGAACCGGTAATGCTGTTCACTTAAGCAATATGTGGTGGTTCAGCGAAGGTGCGCCAGCCTGGCCTCGCTCCCTCACCCCAGCCCTCTCCCAAAGGGAGAGGGGGCTGTTCGGAGCGTGCGGGGAGTTCGGCGTCATCCCGGAACGCCTACCTCTTCTCGTCATTCCCGAGAACGCGAGCCCTGGGTTCGCGAGCAAGCTCGCTCCTACAAAAAGCCAAAGCGCATTGGCTCTGGCTTTTGCTCTTGAGACTTCCAGAGAAACATCCGCGCACTCCGAAACGCCCCTTCAGCAGGCCGAGCGAAACCGGCGCTCAGGAGGTCATGCGACATGGATGTCGCGAGAGCCCCGATGGGCTACAGGGACGTACCCTCGGGGCGGGCCTCCGTGGCGGGGGGAATTCGCGAGGGTAGCCCGGCTCCATCGGGCCCGTATGCGGGGCAAGCCTTTTTGGTTCCTTTTTGCGGGGGTGGCCTTCCACCGTTTGACAAAAGGGACTCGCCCGAGGGGGCGAAACAAGACGGTCGGGCAGACTCGGTGCGGCGCAGAAACACCCAAGCCAAAGCAACTGGGTTTCCGCGTTCGCAAGCCAAGCCATAGCCCCAGCCATATGAAAATACCGTTTCCCCCAGGCAGAGAAACGGCATCCTTTCTTAAGTGAACAGCATTACCGGCGAACCGGGGCGTTTTCATCGCAGGCCCGATCAGGCATGCAGGAAGCGCAACGCATCCGCCGCCGTCTGCTGCGGGATTTCCTCCATGGGAATGTGGCCCACCCCGGGATAAGTCTTCACCTGGATGCCCGGCAGGTCGCGCTGCCACAGCGGCACGTGCTTCGGCGAGATCCAGCGGTCGCGCTCGCCCCACATCAGCAGCGTCGGCACCTTGAGCTGCGCCACCCGCGCCGGGGTGCCCGGCAGTTCCTCGCGGTTGGCCTTCACCAGCACGCGGAAGATGTCGATCATGGCGCGGCGGTTGCCCGGGCGGCGGCTGATGTCGTAGTAGCGGTCGACCACCCCGGGCTGGATGCGCTGCGGGTTGCCGTAGACCTCCCTGATCCCCTGGGCCACCAGGGCGCGCGGCATCCAGGCCGGCATCAGCAGGCCGGCGCCGGGCAGCGCGGCGCTGGCGATCATCAGCGGCACCTTCTGCATGTGGTAGCCGGCCGGGTCGACCAGGATCAGCCGCTCCACCCTGTGCGGCTGGGCCAGGGCGTAGTTCCAGGCGATGTAGCCGCCCAGGGAGTTGCCGGCGATGGACACCTTGTCCAGCCCCAGGCGTTCGAGGAACAGGCCGAACACCTTCACCAGGCGCTCGCCGCTGTAGTCGCGGTCGCGGCCGCCGCCGGTGAGGCCGAAGCCGGGCACGTCGAGGCGGACGATGCGGAAGTGCCGGGCCATCTCCGCCACCCAGCCGTCCCAGGTGTGCAGCGAGGCCATCACCCCGTGCACCAGCACCAGCACCGGCTTGTCGCGGCCGCCCTCGTCGCGGTAGTGGATGGGGAAGCCGTCCACCTCGATGAAGCGCGAACCGGCTTCGGCCGGCGCGTAGCGGTCGATCAGGGCTTCCAGCGGCAGGGCGCCGAAGCCCAGGCGGGCGAAGCCGGCCGCCAGCGGCGGTTGCAGGCTGTAGGTTGCGGACATGGGGCACTCCGGTGCGCGTTGTTGTCGATGCCCGATCAGAGCACAGCGCCCCGCCGCCTTGCGCCCAACCTAGGTAGTGCGCTTACAGAGGCTGTCGACCAGCAGGTCGCCGAGCACCCGCTTGACCTCTTCCAGGTCGGGCCGCACGGCGCCGCCGAGCAGTTCGTGGGAGGCCGCCTCCAGGGCCCAGAGCAGCGCCTGGTAGGTCAAGGGCGCATGCTTGACGCCCTCGCCGATGAAACGTTCCTCCAGCAGCGCCTGCAACTCGTGCAGCGCCTGGCGGCGGTGCGCGGCCAGGGGTGAGTCGGAGCGTAACGCTTCCTCATGCATCAGGCGGATGATCGGCCCCACCGCCTGGTGGTAGTCGAAGAAGCGCGCGACCATGGCGCGCAGCCAGGCCTCGCTGCTGCCGCTGGCGGTGCGCATCTCGCGGAAGCGCATCAGCAACAGCTGCACGGCGGTGCGGTAGATGCCTTCGAGCACGTCGAGCTTGCCGTCGAAGTACTTGTAGAAGGTGCGCCGCGAGACCTTGGCCGCCGCCAGCAGGTCGTTCACCGTGGTCTCGGCCAGGCCCTTGGCGACGAACACCGGGATGCTCGCCAACTGGATGTTGGCGCGCTGCAGGTGGTTGACCAGCGGCCCCTCGCCGCTGCCCTCCTGGCGCGCCAGGGCGCCGTAGCCGCCGAGGTCCTCGAACACCGCCAGCACCGCGCCGGATTCCTGGATCGTCATGCCCCCTCCACCCAACCAAGGCGCGGGGTGACGCCGGCCCCGCCCGTCGCTAACCTAGGCCGACCGCTCCCGCGCAAGGAAAGCCCGTTCGTGCCGACCCTAACACGCCGCCTGCTGTGGCCGCTGGCCATCCTTTTGCTGGTCGTCTGCCGCCCCGCCGCAGCCGCCGGCAACGAGCTGTTCTACCTCGGCCAGCGCATCCCGGACATCCAGCGCACCTGGACCAGCGAGGACTACCAGCAACTGATCGACGCGCTGAAGAAGATCGAGGAAACCCAGGCCAACAGCCTGCCGCGGCGCAGCGGCGAATTCACCGGGCCGATCTACCAACGCATGGTCAGCGAGGAGAACTTCCGCCCGCAGATGAACATCTACGCGCCGCTGGAGCTGCGCCAGAACGAGGCGCGCGAGGTGCTGTTCAAGCTCAAGGAGCTGATGCGCCTGTACTTCGACTTCCGCGCCGCCAAGCAGCCCTACGGCGCAGAAGCCCTGGGCCTGATGAGCTATTCGCTACGCGAGCAGGCCATCCTGTTCAACCTGACGGTGGAATTCTGGATGACCCTGGCGCAGAGCGAACAGCGCAACCCGGTGCGCCTGAAGGGCATGCAGGAAGCCAAGGCCGCGGCGGCGATGCTGACCAGCAGCGCCCTGGACTACCTGGACCTGACCGCCCAGTTCGAGCGCCAGGACCTGGTGCTGTACAGCGCCGAACTGGCCAAGCAGTTGCCGGAGCTGTTCATCCACCTGCCCGGCGAAACCCGCGGCCAGCTGCTGGCGCGGGTGCAGGCGTTCGCCGACAAGCATCCCTACCCGGAAGTGCGGGAAAACATGCGCGAGCTGCTGCCGGTGCTGCAGGGCATCCAGGCCGACGTGCAGCGCCAGCTGGCCAAGCCGGCGAAGGGCGCGCCGGCGCCGAAGGCGTTGGATTTGAGTCCGCCGAAGGAATAAATAGCGCGGATCGCAGCTCTTCGTAGGAGCGAGCTTGCTCTCGAATGTGTTCTGCCGTTGGCTTCGGTGCTGGCCTTGAAGAGCGCCCTCTCCCTAACCCTCTCCCTGAAGGGAGAGGGGACCGTTCGGCGTGGTCTGGTTTTCCCGAGTCAGCCGGCAGGCGCGGTGGTTTCCGGCTAAAATCATTCCTTCTCTCGGCACGGTTTAGCCCCCTCTCCCTTCAGGGAGAGGGCTGGGGAGAGGGAACGGAGTCGATCCGAAACACAGCTGCTGCCGGTAAATCCCGTTCGCGAGCAAGCTCGCTCCTACGAAGAGCCAAGCGACCAACTAACGCAACAACCCCAACACCTTCGCCCGCGCCACCGCCTGGGTGCGCCTTTCCACCCCGAGCTTGTCGTTGATGTGCCGCGCATGGCTCTTCACGGTATGCAGCGAAATGAACAGGCGCTCGCTGATTTCCTGGTTGGACAGGCCCTGGGCGATCAGCTCCAGCACCGCCAGCTCGCGGCCGCTGAGGCCGTCGGCGAGGGTGGCCGGGCGTTCCGCCTGGGCCGGCAGGCGTTGCAGCAGCAAGCGTTGCAATGGACAGGGCGCGCGCTGCTCCAGTTGCTCGCGCAGCCAGTCCGGCTCCTGGGCCAGCAGTTCCTGCAAGGGCAGCAGCGCCCCGCCGACGGCGCCTTGCAGGCAGGCGTCCAGCGCTTCGCGGGCCTCGCGCTCGCGGCCTTGCTGCAACAGCAGGCCGGCCAGTTGCGCCTGGGCCAGGCGCGCCGGCATCTGCGCCCCGGCCGGCTGGGCCGCAGCGATCAGCGTGCGCAGGCGGCGCTCGGCCTCGGCCGGGCGCTCCTCGCGGCGGGCCAGTTGCGCCTGCAGCAGTTCGATGTAGTACGGCAGTTGCGGGTGGCACTCCGGCGGCGTCGCCGGGTTGGCCCCGGAGTAGGTTTCGCCCAGGCGCTCCAGCCAGGCCGAGGCCAGCTCCAGTTGCCCCTGGGCCAGCCACAGCTCGCATTTGACCAGGGTGATGACCGACAGGTAGTAGACCGGCGGCACGTCCCACACGTGCATCAGCCGCTCGGCCTCGGCCAGTTGGGCGAAGGCCTGGGTGTAGTTGCCCTGGCGCCCTTCCAGGCCGGCCAGCGCGCAGTAGCCGATCACCAGGCTGACGTCGCGGCAGGCGCGGGCCTCCTCGATGCCGGCGCGCAGTTTCTGGCGCGCCTCCTCGCCTTGCAGGCCCAGGCCGCGCAGGTAGCCCTGGTAGATCAGCAGCCGGCCGCGCACGGCGTAGCGCCGGTGCGCCGGTTGCCCGGCCAGGCGCGCCAGGCCCTGTTCCAGTTCCTCGCTGGCGCGCAGGACTTCGCCGCGGGCCTGCAGGCCGCGGGCGCGGTCGTAGTGCACCAGCGCTTCGAGCAAGGGGTTGCCGAAGCGCTGCGCCAGCTCCAGGGCCTCGCGGTTGAGCCCGCGGGCGCCCCAGGAGTCGCCGCGCACGATGGCCAGGTTGGCCAGGCTCGACAGGCACATCAGGCGCGGCCCGGAGCGCTCCATCGGGAGCTGCGCCAGGGCCTCGGCGCAATGCCGTTCGGCGCCTTCGATGTCGCCGCGGCCGCGGGCGATGATCCCGGCCAGGGCCTGCCACTGGGCCAGCAGGTCGGCCTGGGTAGCGGCGTCGGCGGCGGGCAGGAAGCGCGCCAGCTGGGCGCCCAGCTCCTCGGCGGCGTCCAGTTGGCAGGCCAGGGCCAGGGCCCAGCTGTACAGCACGATCAGCCGCGGCGTGCTGGCCAGCAGGCTGTCGGGCAGGTCCATCTTCCAGCGCAGCAGGGTGGCGACGTTCTGCTCGGCCAGCAGTTGTTCTTCCGACAGGCTCTGCACCAGGCTCGCCGCCACTTCCGGGTGGCCGGCGCGCAGGGCCTGGTCCACCGCCTCGTCGAGCAGCCCGCGGGAGCTGAACCAACGGCAGGCGCGCAGGTGCAGCGAGCCCGCCGAGGGGCCGTCGGCCGGCAGTTCGCGGGCCAGCAGCAGGTCGGAGAACAGGTGGTGGTAGCGGAACCACTGGCCCTGCTCGTCCAGCGGCACCAGGAACACCTGGTGCCGCTGCAGGTGGCGCAGGATGGCGGCGCTGTCGTGGCTGTCGCGCAGGGCGTCGCACAGCTCGCCGCAGAAGCGCTCGAAGCGCGCCGTCTGCAGCAGAAAGGCCTGGACCTCCGGCGGCTGCTTGTCGATCACCTCTTCCAGCAAATAGTCGCGGATCAGTTCCTCGGTGCCGTTCAGCGGCGCGTCGCAGCCCTGCCCGCCGAGGCCCTCGGGGTGGGCCAGCAGCCACAGGCGCAGGCCGGCGATCCAGCCTTCGCTGCGTTCGATCAGGCGCTCGACCAGCGCCTCGCTGGCCGGGGTGCCGCTGGCCGAGACCAGCGCGGCGGTTTCCTCGGCGGTCAGGCGCAGGTCCTGCTCGCTGAGTTCCAGCAACTGGCGCGACAGGCGCAGGCGCGCCAGGTGCCAGTCCGGGCGCTGGCGGCTGGTGACCAGCAGCACCAGGCCGGGCGGCTGGTGGTTGAGAAGGAATTGCAGACAGCGGTCGAGCACCGCGCCCTGGGCCAGGTGGTAGTCGTCCAGCACCAGCAGCAGCGGCGCCTCGGCGGACAGGCGCTCGGCCAGTTCGTCGAGCAGGTCGTCGAGCCAGGCCTCGAAGGCGAACGGCTGGTGGCGCTGGCGCATCTTCAGCACCGCCATGGCGTCGTCGCCGAGGTTGGGCAGGTACAGGCGCAGCCCGTCGAGCAGGCGCTCGAGGAAGCGCCCCGGGTCGCTGTCCCGCGCGCTCAGGCCCAGCCACAGGCTGCGCCAGTGCGGCGCCAGGGATTCGCAGAACTCGATGGCCAGGGAACTCTTGCCGAACCCGGCCGGGGCCGAGAGCAGCAGCAGGCGCCCGCCCAGGCCCGCGCCCATGCGCTGGCACAGCCGCGCGCGGCTGACGTAGCCGGCGGGCAGCGGCGGCCGATAGAAGCGGCTGCCGCCTGGCGGGCTGGCGTTCTCCGGCGGGAGTGGCAGAGTCGAGAAGTCGGTCATGCCCTGGCGCTTGCTCTAGTTCTTATGGGGGATCCTTCGTAGCCGAGCCTAGTAGCTCGACCGGGCTATTTGAAGCCGAATTTGTTACATAACCCGGCGTTTTGCCACTAAATAATTCAGCATTCTCAGATAAATACGACATATTCCGACGGAACATCCTCTTCTGTATCGGCAGGTGATTCCGTATTCACAGCCGGAATATCCGCCAATCATCGGAAAGGTAACGGGGTTCGCGGTTTTCGGGGCGTTGGGATGCCGATGGGCTGGCCCACGCCGAGGTGTTCCGTAGGATGGGTTGAGCCTGCGAAACCCATGCTGCCGTGGTGATGGGTATCGCTTCGCTCAACCCATCCTACGGGGCTCGTCCCCCTGTAGGAGCGCGCCCTGCGCGCGAATCGCGGGCAGGGCCCGCTCCTACAATTCCAGGATGGCACGGGCGCAAGCGGACCTTGTCCGCGATGGCCGGGCATATCGGCGCGGCTCGCAGATGAGATCCGCTACGCTGCCCCACCTGCGCCGTTCCCCTGTAGGAGCGCGCCCTGCGCGCGATTTCGTGGGCAGGGCCCGCGAGGTCAATACACGGACAAAAAAAGGGCCGCAACGCGGCCCTGGAGAAAAGCCGGCCCGCAGGCCGGCGCGTGGGTTCAACTGGCCCGGGCTAGGCCCACGGCCTGCAGGCGGGCGGCGATTTCGTCGAGGATGGCCGGGTCGTCGATGGTGGACGGCGGCGCGTAGTCCTCGCCATCGGCGATCTTGCGCAGCACGGCGCGGAGGATCTTGCCCGAGCGCGTCTTGGGCAGGCGCTTGACCACCACCGCGCGCTGGAAGCAGGCCAGCGCGCCGATGCGCTCGCGGACCAGCGCCACCAGCTCGCGCTGCAGCTGTTCCTCGGTGACGCGCGCGTCGTCCTTGAGCACCACCAGGCCCAGCGGCACGTGGCCCTTGAGCGGGTCCTGCACGGCGATCACCGCGCATTCGGCCACCGCGTCGTGCAGCGCCAGCAGCTCTTCCATCTCGCCGGTGGACAGGCGGTGGCCGGAGACGTTTATCACGTCGTCGGTGCGGCCCATGATGTGGACGAAGCCGTCCTCGTCGATGAAGCCGCCGTCGCCGGTGTGGTAGTAGCCGGGGAAGGCCCGCAGGTAGGCGCTGAGGTAGCGCGGGTGGTCGTTCCAGAGGGTCTGCGCGCAGCCGGGCGGCAGCGGCAGGCCGATGACGATCGAGCCGGTCTGCCCCGGCGCCAGCAGGCGCCCCTCCTCGTCCACCACCTGCACGTTGTAGCCGGGCACCGCCAGGTTGCTCGAACCGGCGCGCTGCTCCTGACAACCCAGCCCGGTGCAGGGCGCGGTCACCGGCCAGCCGGTCTCGGTCTGCCACCAGTGGTCGAACACCGGCTTGCCGGTCAGTTCCTCCAGCCACTGGTGGGTGCTGCTGTCGAGCTTCTCGCCGGCGAGGAACAGTTGGCGCAGCGAGCCCAGGTCGTAGCGCTTGAGCAGCTCGCCGTTGGGGTCTTCCTTGCGGATCGCGCGGATCGCCGTGGGCGCGCAGAACAGCGCGTTGACCTGGTGTTCCTCGATCACCCGCCAGTAGCTGCCGGCGTCCGGCGTGCGCACCGGCTTGCCCTCGTAGAACAGCGTGGTGCAGCCGTTCATCAGCGGGCCGTAGACGATCAGCGAATGGCCGACCACCCAGCCGACGTCGGAGATGCCCCACCAGACGTCGCCCGGCTGCATGCCGAAGATGGTCGGCAGCGTGTAGTGCAGGGCCACCGCATGGCCGCCGTTGTCGCGCACTATGCCCTTGGGCTTACCGGTGGTGCCGGAGGTGTACATGATGTACAGCGGGTCGCCGCTGGCCACCTCCACCGGGTCGGCCGGCTCGGCGTGGGCCACCGTCTCGCGCCAGTCGAGGTCGCGCCCGGCGTGCAGCTCGGCCATCGCCTGCGGGCGCTGCCAGACCAGCACCTGGGCCGGCTGGTGCAGGGCCAGCTCCAGGGCCTTGTCCACCAGCGGCTTGTATTCGATGACGCGCTCGAACTCCAGGCCGCAGGAGGCGGTAAGGATCAGCTTGGGCTTGGCGTCGTCGATGCGCAGCGCCAGCTCGTAGGGGGCGAAGCCGCCGAACACCACCGAGTGCACCGCGCCGATGCGCGCGCAGGCCAGCATGGCCATGGCCGCCTGGGGCACCATCGGCATGTAGATGATCACCCCGTCGCCCTTGCCCACGCCCAGGGCGCGCAGGGCGCCGGCCAGGCGCGCCACTTCGTCGCGCAGCTCGCGGAAGCTGTAGCGCTGCTGCACGCCGGTGACCGGGGAGTCGTAGATCAGCGCCGCCTGCTCGCCGCGGCCCAGGGCGATCTGCCGGTCCAGGGCCAGGTAGCAGCTGTTCAGGCGGCCATCGGCGAACCAGCGGTGGCTGCCGTCGAGGAGAGTTTCGAGGATGTTGCGCGGGCGCTGGTACCAGGCCACGGCCTCGGCCTGTTCGGCCCAGAAGGCGGCAGGGTCCGCAATGGAGCGGGCATGGGATTGCCGGTAATTCATCATCTGACCCTCTGAATTGTTTTTATCGAGGTCGAATAACGAGTATGGACAGGCCGCGGGGAGCCGCCATCAACCTTTGGTCGTAAGCCGGCGGCGCCTTCCCGGGAGACCGCGCCCCGCGGCCGAGCCGGCTGCCCTGGCAGCAGGCACAGCGTCGCCCAGGTCAGCGAGGCCCGGCGCCGATTGTCGAGTCACTCCGGACAGCGCGGCTGGCGGAACTACACTCAGCTTCCCCCCAACACAGACACGGGTGTCGCGCCATGCACATACTCGTTCGTCCGTCGGCCGGCGCCCAGGGCAAGCGCTGGCAGGTCTGCCTCGATCAGTTCGCCGTGGACTTCCGCAACGAGCAGGAGGCGCGGCACTTCGTCAGCACCCTGGAGGCCCGCCTGCGCGCGCCCCACGCGCTGCCGCGCACGGAGCAGCCACTGACCGGCTGAAGCGCCTCAGACGCTGCGCTCGCTGATCTGCCCGGTGTACCAGCCCAGCAGCGCCGCGCAGCCGCCGCAGGTCGTGATCACCAGCGCCATGGGCAGCGCGCTGCCGTCGTGCAGCGCGCCGACCAGCGCCGAGGCAGCCGCCGCCACCGTGAACTGCAGGCTGCCCATCAGCGCCGAGGCGCTGCCGGCGTGGCTGCCCTGCCCGGCCATGGCGCAGGCCGAGGAGTTGGGCAGCAGGAAGCCCAGGCTGGCGATGGCGCCGAACAGCGGCATCAGCAGCGGCCACAGGTGTTCCGGGCGGTACAGGGTGACCGCCAGCAGCGCCAGGCCGCAGAAGAAGTACACCCACACCGCGCGGCGCAGCCAGAACCCCGGCCCGCGGTAGCGCAGCAGCCGCGCGTTGACCTGGGCCATGAGGATGAAGCCGGCGGCGTTGCTGCCGAAGATCCAGCCGTAGTGCTCCGCCGGCACCTGGTAGAGCTGGATGAAGACGAAGGGCGAGCCGGCGATGTAGGCGAACATCCCGGCGATGGCCACGCCGCCGGTCAGCGCGTAGCAGAGGAAGGCGCGCTCGCCCAGCAGCCGGCGATATTCCCCCAGGGCGCCGGACAGCGGCGGCCGCGGGCCGGCGGGGATGGTCTCGGGCAGCCACAGGGCGATGGCGCTGCCGGCCACGGCGCTGAACGCCACCAGGCAGAGGAAGATCGACTGCCAGCCGAACAGCCCCAGCAGCGCGCCGCCGCCCAGGGGCGCGAGGATCGGCGCCAGGCCCATCACCAGCATCAGCTGCGAGAAGGCCTTGGCCGCCGCCACCGCATCGCACAGGTCGCGCACCACCGCCCGCGAGATGACCATGCCGGCGCAGCCGCCCAGGGCCTGGACGAAGCGCGCGCCGATCAGCCAGTGCAGGTCCGGCGCGAAGGCGCAGGCCAGCGAGGCCGCGGTGAAGATGATCACCCCCAGCAGCAGCGGCAGGCGCCGGCCGTAGCGGTCGGCCAGCGGGCCGTAGAGCAGTTGGCCGATGGCCAGGCCGGCGAAGTAGGCCGACAGGCTCAGCTGGATGTGCTCGACGTCGGTGCCGAAGGCCGCGGCCAGCGCCGGGAAGCTGGGCAGGTAGAAGTCGATGGCCATGGGGCCGAAGGCGCTCAGCGCGCCGAGGATCAGCAGGATGCGAAAGGTCATGGAACACCGTTGGCCCCGTCGCCTGACGGGGCCTGGAAAGATTCGGGCAAGAATTGCAAGCAGGCTAACGAAACGCCGGCAAGCATATCAATTCGCCGGCCCCGGGGCAGGGCCGGAAGAGGAAATTTGCGAGTTGGCTTCAGGCGCCGGCCAGGCGGCCGGCGCCCGTGCCCGTCAGTGCGCCGGCCCCTCCCCCTGGGCCGCTTCGGCCGCCGGCTGGGCCTTGGTCTTGCGCTTGCCCAGGCGTTCGGCGGCCGATTCCACCAGCATGTAGAACATCGGGATGAGGAAGGTCGCCAGCACGGTGGCCGCGAGCATGCCGCCGATCACCCCGGTGCCGATCGAATGGCGGCTGGCCGAGCCGGCGCCGCTGCTGATGGCCAGCGGCACCACGCCGAGGATGAACGCCAGGGAGGTCATGACGATCGGCCGGAAGCGCAGCTTGGCCGCCTCCAGCGCCGCCTGCAGCGGGCTCAGCCCCTGCTCCTCGCGGACCATCACGGCGAACTCGATGATCAGGATGGCGTTCTTCGCCGCCAGGCCGATCAGCGTCACCAGGCCGACCTGGAAGTACACGTCGTTGCTCAGCCCGCGCAGCCAGATGGCGAGGATGGCGCCGAACACCGCGAAGGGCACCGCGGTGACCACCGCCAGCGGCAGGGTCCAGCGCTCGTACTGGGCGGCGAGGATGAGGAACACCAGGATCAGGCCGAAGACGAACGCCGTGCTGCCCGAGCCCTGGGTCTCCAGCTCCTGGTAGGCCGAGCCGATCCAGGTGAGGAAGTAGCTGTCGCCGAGGGTCTGGTCGGCCACCTCCTGCATCGCCGCCAGGGCCTGGCCGGAGCTGTAGCCCGGCGCCGGGCCGCCGAGCAGCTTGGCCGCGGGGAACACGTTGAAGCGCGCGTAGGAATCCGGGCCGAGGGTGCGCTGCACGCTGACCAGGGCCGACAGCGGCACCAGGTCGCCGCTGGAGGAGCGCACGTACACCTGGGTCAGGTCCTCGGGCTTGCGGCGGAAGTCCGACTCGGACTGCAGGTTGACCTTCCAGGTCCGCCCGTAGAGGGTGAAGTCGTTGACGTAGTAGGCGCCGAAGGTCGCCTGCATGGCGGTGAACACATCGTTGATGGCTACCCCCAGCGAACGCGCCTTGGTGCGGTCGAGGTTGATGAAGTACTGCGGCACGTTGGCGTTGAAGGTGCTGGTCACCCCGGCCAGTTCCGGGCGCTTGGCCGCCGCCGCCATGAACTTCTGCACCATCTGTTCGAGCTGCGCGGAGGTGCCGCCGCTACGGTCCTGGATGTACGCCTCGAAGCCGCCGGTGGTGCTCATGCCGGTGATCGGCGGGGGGTTGAAGCTCATCACCACGCCATCCTGCTGCCTGGCGCCCATGGCCATGAAGGTGCGCGTGAGGTTGCGCGCGTCCAGCTCGGGGGTCTCGCGCTCCTTCCAGTCCTTGAGGGTGACGAAGGACACCCCGGCGCTGGTGGTGTTGGCGTTGGTGAGGATGTTCAGGCCGGCGAAGGTCAGCACGTCCTGCACCGCCGGGTGCTTCTCCAGCTGCTGCGAGACGGCGTCGGTGAGCGCCTCGGTGCGCGACAGCGAGGCCGCCGGCGGCAGCATGTAGGCGTTGATCACGTAGCCCTGGTCCTCGTCGGGCACCAGCGAGCCGGGCACCCGGCCGAACAGCACGAGCATCAGCGCGATCATCCCGCCGAACACCAGCAGGCCGATGAGCACGCGCTTGAGGAAGAACTGCACGCCGGCGCCGTAGGCCGCGGTGGCCGCGTCGAACATGCGGTTGAACCAGCGGAACGGCGCCGCCGGCTCCTTGTGCTCGGGCTTGAGGATCAGCGCGCAGAGCGCCGGCGAGAGGGTCAGCGCGACTATCCCGGAGATCACCACCGAGACCGCGATGGTGATCGCGAACTGCTGGTACATCTGCCCGGCCAGGCCGCCGAGGAAGCCCACGGGGACGAACACCGCGCAGAGCACCAGGACGATGGCGACGATCGGCCCGGTCACCTCCTCCATGGCCTTGATCGCCGCCTCCCGCGGCGGCAGCTTCTCGGTGCGCATCACCCGCTCGACGTTCTCCAGCACCACGATGGCGTCGTCCACCACGATGCCGATGGCCAGCACCATGCCGAACAGCGTCAGCAGGTTGATGGAGAAGCCCAGCAGGTACATGCCGGCGAAGGTGCCGACCAGCGACACCGGGATGGCCAGCACCGGGATCAGCGTGGCGCGCAGGTTCTGCAGGAAGATGTAGACCACCAGCATCACCAGCACCAGGGCCTCGAAGAAGGTGTGCACCACCTCCTCGATGGATACCTTGACGAAGGTGGTGGTGTCGTAGGGGATCTTGTAGACGACGCCTTCGGGGAAGCGCTTGGCCAGCCGCTCCATGGTGGTTTCCACGGCCTCGGCGGTGTCCAGGGCGTTGGCCCCCGGCTGCAGGTAGACGCCGAAGGAAGCGTTGAGCCGCCCGTTCAGCGTGGTCTTCATCGAGTAGTCCTGGGCGCCCAGCTCGATGCGCGCGACGTCCTTCAGGCGCAGGCTGGCGCCGGTGCTGTCGGTGCGCAGGATGACGCCCTCGAACTCCTTCGGGTCGGTGAAGCGGCCCTGGGTGCTCACCGTGTAGGTGAAGTCCTGCGGGGTGTTCAGCGGCTCCTTGCCGAAGTTGCCGGCGGCGAACTGCGAGTTCTGCTCGCGGATGGCGTCGACCACGTCGCTGGGGGTGAGGTTGTACTGCGCCAGCTTGTCCGGGCGCAGCCAGATGCGCATGGCGTAGTCCTTGGAGCCGAACTGGGTGACGTCGCCCACGCCGGGGAGGCGCTTGAGCTCGTCGATGACGTTGATCAGCGCGTAGTTGCTGATGAACACCGGGTCGCGCGAGCCGTCCGGGGAGAACAGCGTCACCACCTGGAGGATGTCGGCGGACTTCTTCTGCACCTTCACGCCCTGCCGGCGCACTTCTTCCGGCAGCTTGGCCAGGGCTGCCTGGACCTTGTTGTTGACGTTGATGGTGGCCTGGTCCGGGTCGGTGCCGACCTTGAAGTACACGGTCAGGCTCATGGCGCCGCTGCTGTCGGAGTTGGACAGCTGGTAGATCATGCCCTCGACGCCGTTGATCTCCTGTTCCAGCGGCGCCGCCACGGTCTCGGCGATGACCTGCGAGCTGGCGCCGGGGTAGGAGGCGGTCACCGAGACCTGCGGCGGCAGGATCTCCGGGTACTGCGCCACCGGCAGCGCGCGCAGGGCCGCCAGGCCCGCGAGCAGGATGACGATGGAGATCACCATGGCGAACACGGGGCGGTCGATGAAGAAGCGCGAGATCACGATGGCCGCTCCTTCAGGACTGGGCTGGCTGGGCGGGGGCCTGCTGCGCCGGCGCGGCCGGCGCCTCGACGGCCTTCACCGGCTGGTCCGGGCGGACCTTGGGCAGGCCGTCGACGATCACCCTGTCGCCGTCGTCGACGCCGGAATCGACTATCCAGCGCTGGTTGACCACCTGCGAGGTGGTCACCTGGCGCACGCGGGCGAAGCCGTCCTTGTCCACCACGTAGACGAAGGTGCCGCGCGGCCCCTGGGCCAGGGCGCGCTCGGGCACGGTCACCGCGGCCTTGCGGACGATGCCGGTGACCACCACGCGGACGAACTGGCCGGGGATCAGGTGGGTTTCCGGGTTGGGCACCACGGCGCGGGCGTTGATGGTGCCGGTGCCGGTGTTGACGAAGCTGTCGGTGAAGTCCACCACGCCGTCGATGGGGTAGCGGCTGCCGTCGCCGAAGAAGATCTGCGCATTCAGCTTGCCGTGCTCGGGCAGCACCAGGCGGCCCTGCTGCACGCCCTCGCGCAGGCGCGCGGCCTCGGTGTCGGAATAGGCGAAGTTGACGTAGATGGGGTCGAGCTGGGTCAGCTCGGTGAGCAGGCTGGTGTTGGGGTCGCTGGCGGTGACCAGGCTGCCCTCGGAGCGGGTTTCCTTGCTGGCCATGCCGGAGATCGGCGCCTTCACCGTGGTGTAGTCCAGGTCGATCTGCTTGGCGTCGACGTTGGCCTTGGCTGCCTCGACATCGGCCTTGGCCTGCTCGTAGTCGGAGGTGTAGCGGTCCAGCTCGCTGGCGCTGGCGAAGCCCTTGCGCTGCAGCTCGCGGATGCGCTTGAGGTCGCGGTCGGTCTGGCGGTAGCGCGCCTGGGCCTGGGCCAGCGCGCCCTTGGCCTGGCCGAGGGCGGCCTGGTAGGGGCGCGGGTCGATCTGGAACAGCACCTGGCCCTGCTTCACCGGCCGGCCTTCCTCGTAGGTGCGTTTCTGCAGGATCCCGCTGACCTGGGCGCGCACCTCCACCTCGCGGTAGCCGGCCGCCCGCGCCGAATATTCGAGGTTCAGCGGCAGGCTGGCGCTCCTGGCCACTTCCACCGTGACCTCCGGGGCCGGTGGCGCCGCGCTCCCCTCGTCCGCCAGGGCCGGCAGGACAGACTGCGCGGCGACCAGGGCACACAGGGTCAGGGCGGCGGGCAAGCGCGGGGTGAACGGCATAGAACCTCTCCATGGAAAATGTCGGCTAAGACGATTCGGCACGCTATCGGGGGAAAACTGCCATCCGCCAGTAACTCACGGTTCCCGCTCGAAATTTCAGTAAACTGCGGAAATACCAGTGAGCCTAGCCCGTGTAGCAAACCGCGCCATGAGAAGAACTAAAGAAGATTCGGAACGAACCCGCCAGACGATCCTCGACTCGGCGGAGGCGCTGTTCCTGGAAAACGGCGTTTCCAGCACCAGCCTCGAGGAGATCGCCCGCAACGCCGGGGTCACCCGCGGGGCGGTGTACTGGCACTTCGAGAACAAGGCCCACCTGTTCAACGAACTGCTCAACCAGGTGCGCCTGCCGCCGGAGCAACTGGCCTTGCGCTTGTCCGGCTGCGACGGGGTGGACCCGCTGCAGTCGCTGTTCGACCTGTGCGTGGAAGTGGTGCACAGCCTGGCGCAGAACGCGCAGAAGCGCCGCGTGCTGACCATCCTGATGCAGCGCTGCGAGTTCACCGAGGAACTGCGCGAGGCGATCCTCCGCCACAACGCCTTCATCCGCCAGTTCATCGACCTTTGCGAGCAGCTCTTCGCCCGCGACAAATGCCAGGTGCGGCTGCTGCCCGGGGTGACGCCGAAGACCGCCTCGCGGGCGGTCCACGGCCTGATCCACGGGCTGATCAACGACTGGCTGCGCGACCCGCAGCTGTTCGACCCGCTACAGGACGCCGAAGCGCTGCTCGAGCCGCTGTTCCGCGGCCTGATCCGCGACTGGAGCCAGGCCGGCGCGGTTCAGGCCAGCGCGGCCTCGTAGCCCTCCTCGCGGATCGCCGCCAGCACCTCTTCGGCCGCCAGGCGGCTGGCCACCCGCACCTCGCCGCCGGCCAGGTCCACCTGGACCTCGGCGGCGCCGTCGCGGGCCTGGATCGCCTGGGTGATGGCCCGCACGCAGTGGCCGCAGGACATGCCTTTCACACTGAACGCTTGCATGATCGAACTCCTCGGGTTCGCTTGACGATGGGCGCAGTGTCGACCTTGCCACCATGGCAAGGTCAAGCCCCCTGCGGCGCCACGCCGCGGGCTTGCCCCCGGCGCCGCCCTCGGCCAAGCTCTGCGCATCCGAGCCCTACCGGGAGCCCCCTCATGCGCCGCCTGCTCCGCGCCCTGCCCTGCCTGCTCTGGCCCGCCCTGGCCCTGGCCGCCGACCCGCCGACGGTGCAGGCCTGGCCACAGCAGGAGCCGCCGCCGCCCGGCTATGCCGTGCTCAACATCAGCCGCCAGGGCCTGCAGAGCGGCAGCGCCTGCGACATCGACCTCTACGTGCGCGGCGAACTGCTGGCGCGCCTGCAGCCCGAGGGCACGGTGGCGCTGAACCTGTCCCCCGGCGAGGTGCCCATCCGCCTCGCCGTCTCCGCCACCGGCGCCTGCCGCGACGGCATGCAGCAACTGCAGGCGCAGACCCTGCGCCTGCGCGCCGGGGAAATCCGCAGCTACCGCATCGGCTACCGCGAGGGCGGGCTGTTCCTGACGCCGGTCAACGTTCCCTGAGCGAGGGCTTGACCTTGCCCTCGTGGCAAGGTTCATCCTCGCAGCATCGTCGGATCGTGACCGCCGCGCCCGCCGGAAGCGGGCGGCGGACATCAGGAGGATCGTCCATGAACAGCCCCATCGAGCTCGACCTGCCGGTGACCGGCATGACCTGCGCATCCTGCGTCGGCCGCGTCGAACGGGCCCTGAAGAAGGTGCCCGGGGTGCTCGCGGCCAGCGTCAACCTGGCCAGCGAGCAGGCGCGGGTGAGCGTCGACTCGCCCGAACAACTGCCGGCCCTGGTGGCCGCGGTGGAGAACGCCGGCTACCAGGTGCCCAGCCACAGCCTGGAGCTGGCCATCGACGGCATGACCTGCGCCAGCTGCGTGGGTCGCGTGGAGCGCGCGCTGAAGAAGGTCCCCGGGGTGCGCGAGGCCAGCGTCAACCTGGCCAGCGAACGCGCCCGCCTGGACCTGCTCGGCCCGGTGGACCCGGCCACCCTCATCGCCGCGGTGGACAAGGCCGGCTACCACGCCCGCCTGCTGCAGGCCGAGCGCCCGGCCGAGGACCCGGCCCTGGCGCGCCTGGCCCGCGAGCGCTGGTTCCTGCTGGCGGCCATTGTCCTGGCCGTGCCCCTGGTGCTGCCGATGTTCGCCGAATGGGCCGGGCTGCACTGGATGCTGCCGGCCTGGGTGCAGTTCGCCCTGGCCACCCCGGTGCAATTCATCATCGGCGCGCGCTTCTACGTCTCGGCGTGGAAGGCGGTGCGCGCCCGCAGCGGCAACATGGACCTGCTGGTGGCCCTGGGCACCAGCGCCGGCTATGGCCTGAGCCTGTACCTGTGGCTGAGCGCCGCCCCCGGCGCCATGCCGCACCTGTATTTCGAGGCCAGCGCCGTGGTCATCGCCCTGATCCTCCTCGGCAAGTACCTGGAAAGCCGCGCCAAGCGCCATACCGCCGCGGCCATCCGCGCCCTGGAGGCGCTGCGCCCGGAACGCGCCACGCGCATCCGCGACGGCCACGAGGAAGACGTCGCCATCGCCGAACTGAGCCTGGGCGACGAACTGCTGGTGCGCCCCGGCGAGCGCTTCCCGGTGGACGGCAAGGTGCTCGACGGCCGCAGCCACGCCGACGAGGCGCTGATCACCGGGGAAAGCCTGCCGGTGCCCAAGGCCCCGGGCGACAAGGTGACCGGCGGGGCCATCAACGGCGAGGGCCTGCTGACCATCCGCGCCACCGCCCTGGGCGGGGAAACCGTGCTGGCGCGCATCATCCGCCTGGTGGAAGACGCCCAGGCGGCCAAGGCGCCGATCCAGAAGCTGGTGGACAAGGTCAGCAACGTCTTCGTGCCGGTGGTGATCGGCATCGCCCTGGTCACCCTGACCGGCTGGCTGCTGGCCGGCGCCGGCGTGGAAACCGCGCTGATCAACGCCGTGGCCGTGCTGGTCATCGCCTGCCCCTGCGCCCTGGGCCTGGCCACGCCGACGGCGATCATGGCCGGCACCGGCGTGGCCGCGCGCCACGGCATCCTGATCAAGGACGCCGAGGCCCTGGAAGTGGCCCACGCGGTGAGCGCCGTGGCCTTCGACAAGACCGGCACCCTCACCTCGGGCACGCCCAGCCTGGTCCACTTCGCCGTGGCCGAAGGCGAACCCGACGCAGCCCTGGCCCTGGCCGGCGCCCTGCAGCGCGGCAGCGAGCACCCGCTGGCCAAGGCGGTGCTCGGCGCCTGCGCCGAGCAGCACCTGCGCGTGCCCCTCGTGAGCCACAGCCAGGCCCTGGCCGGGCGCGGCATCCAGGGCCAGGTCGGCGAGCGCCTACTGGCCCTGGGCAACCGCCGCCTGCTCGACGAACAGGGCCTGGTCGCCGGCGAACTGCAGGCCAGCGCCACGGAATGGGAAGGCCAGGGCCGCACCCTGTCCTGGCTGCTCGAACTGCAGCCGCAACCGCGCCTGCTCGGCCTGTTCGCCTTCGGCGACAGCCTCAAGCCCGGCGCCGCCGAGGCGGTGCGGGCTCTGCGCGAGCGCGGCATCGGCAGCCACCTGATCACCGGCGACAACCGCGGCAGCGCGCGGGTGGTGGCCGAAGCGCTGGGCCTGGACGACGTCCACGCCGAAGTGCTGCCGGCGGACAAGGCCGCGGTGGTGGCGCAGCTCAGGAGCGGCGGCAAGGTGGTGGCGATGGTCGGCGACGGCATCAACGACGCCCCGGCGCTGGCCGCGGCGGACGTCGGCATCGCCATGGGCGGCGGCACCGACGTGGCCATGCACGCCGCCGGCATCACCCTGATGCGCGGCGACCCGCGGCTGGTCCCCGAGGCCCTGGACATCGCCCGGCGCACCTACGCGAAAATCCGCCAGAACCTGTTCTGGGCCTTCATCTACAACCTGGTCGGCGTGCCCCTGGCGGCCTTCGGCCTGCTCAACCCGATGGTCGCCGGCGCCGCCATGGCCGCCTCCAGCGTCAGCGTGGTGAGCAACGCCCTGCTGCTCAAGCGCTGGAAACCGGCGCACGGCGCCAACGCAAAGGGAGACGGCGATGAACATCGGTGAAGCGGCGAAGAAGAGCGGCCTGTCGGCGAAGATGATTCGCTACTACGAATCCATCGGCCTGCTCGCCCCGGCCGGCCGCAGCGCCAGCGGCTACCGCCACTACAGCGAGCAGGACCTGCACCGCCTGGCCTTCATCCGCCGCTCGCGGGACTTCGGCTTCTCCCTGGAAGAAGTCGGCCGCCTGCTCGCCCTCTGGCAGGACCGCCAGCGCGCCAGCGCCGACGTCAAGGCCCTGACCGGCCAGCACATCGCCGAACTGGAACGCAAGATCGCCGAACTCAGCGCCCTGCGCGACACCCTGCAGGAACTCCACGACCACTGCCAGGGCGACCACCGCCCGGACTGCCCGATCCTCAAGGACCTGGAGTCGGGGAGTTGCTGTCACTGAGCGCAGCGAGTCTTTCGTAGGAGCGAGCTTGCTCGCGAATGGTGTTTACCGGCAGTAATTGTGTTTCGGATTAACTCCGCCCCCTCTCCCCAGCCCTCTCCCTGAAGGGAGAGGGGGCTAGTCCGTGCCGGCTGATATCAAGGTTTCAGCCGGACGCCATAGTAGGAATGTCAGGCTGACTGCAAAACACCCAACTCTGCCCAACAGTCCCCTCTCCCTTCAGGGAGAGGGTTAGGGAGAGGGCGCTCTTCAGGGCCAGCACCAGAGCAACCTCACCACACCATCACCATAAGGCCTGGCCCTGAACCAAGGTCAACCACGCACCTGCGCCACCGCCCCGCGCCGCCACAACGACGCCGGCAGCACCGTCACCGCCAGCCCCACGAAGACCAGCGCGCAGGCCAACCAGTCCTGGGCGGTGAGTCGTTCGCCCAGCAGCAGCCAGCCGGACAGCAGGCCGGAGACCGGCACCGCCAGGGCGAAGGGGGTGACCTGGCTGGCCGGGTAGCGGCGCAGCAGGAAGCTCCACAGGCCGAAGCCCACGGTGGTGGCGAGGAAGGCGATGTACAGCAGCGCGCCCATGCCTTCCCAACTGATGCCGGTCAGCGCCGTCGAGATGGCTTGCGGGCCTTCGAAGATCCACGACAGAACCAGCAGCGGCAACGGCGGGATCAGGCTCACCCAGCTGATCAGGCGCAGCATGTCGCTGGCCCCGGAGCGCTTGGTGGCGATGTTGGAGAAGGCCCAGGCCAGGGCCGCGGCCATCACCAGGGCGAAGGCCAGCAGGCTGTCGCCCAGGGGGCGTTCCAGGCCGATCAGCAGCAGGCCGCCGGCGGCCAGGGCGAGGCCGGCCAGGGCGCGGGCGCTGGGGCGTTCGCCGAGGAAGGCGGCGGCGATCAGCACGGTGAAGAACACCTGGCTCTGCAGCACCAGGGACGACAGGCCGGCGGGCATGCCCAGGTGCATACCGACGAACAGCAGGCCGAACTTGACCACCCCCAGCAGCACGCCGATCTGCACGATGCGCCAGAACGGCGCCGGCAGCGGCCCGCGCAGGAATACCAGCGGCAGCGCCGCCAGGGCGAAGCGCAGGGCGCAGAACAGCAGCGGCGGGAAGTCGTGCAGGCCGACCTTGATGATGACGAAGTTGACGCCCCAGATCAGCGTGACCAGCAGGGCGAGGAGGACGTGCGGCAAGGGCATGGCGGTGCTTCCGGGTGGGATCGGGCCACGCTAGCAGGGCCGCGGCGGGCTGTATGTACACAGTTGCCGCGCAAATGCATCAGGACAGTTCGATGCGCAACTGCGGCCAGCGCCGCGTCCAGTCCTTGCCCCGCAGGCGCTGGCGGTAGACCTCGGGCTTGTTGCGGAAATGTTCGGTGGGGCGAACGCGCAGTTCGAACAGGTCGTCCAGGCCCAGCGGCGCCAGCAGCTCCAGGCCCGGGTCGGCGAGGCGCACCGCCACCGCGGTGCAGATTTCCGGCCAGTGGCGCATGGCGTCGGCGACGTCCGAATAGGGCGCATCGCCGTTGCGCAGGTGCATGCGCGCCTGGTTGCGCACCGACCAGGGCACCTGCGGGCAGGCTCGGGCCAGGCGTCGCTCGAAGGCTGCGTCGGCCTCGGCCCGCAGGCAGCGGGCGTCGAAGTACAGCACGTCCACGTCCGCCAGCGGGCCGGGGGCTAGCCCGTGCAGGTGGTCCCAGACGGTGTTGCGCACGACGCCGGCGCCGATCCAGGCGCCGGGCGGGCCGTAGTCGCGCAGGGCGCGCAGCAGGCCCAGGCGTTGCGGACAGGCGGCGAGCAGAGCGATCAGGCGCGCCGCCTGCGGGCTCACTGCAGCCACGGCGGCGGTGGCGGCTCCTCGGCGCGCGGCGGGCCATCCTGCTCGGCGCGGGCCGCCTCGCGGCGCTCCTGCTCGCGCAGGGCGGCGGCGATCTCGCGCATCACCGCATCGACGTCGGCTTCCTCTTCCGGCTCGTCGAAGTGGCCGGTCAGCGGGGTGTCCGGCTGCAGCTTGCCGTCTTCGAACAGCGCCCACATTTCCTTGGCGTAGCGGGTGTCCTTGAGCTCCGGGGCGAACTGGCCGAAGTAGGCGGCCATGTTGCCGACGTCGCGTTCGAGCATGCGGAAGGCATGGTTGTTGGCCGCCGCATCCACCGCCTGGGGCAGGTCGATGATCACCGGGCCGTCGGGGCCGAGCAGCACGTTGAATTCCGAGAGGTCGCCGTGCACCAGCCCGGCGCAGAGCATCATGACGATCTGGCGGATGAGGAAATCGTGGTACTCGCGCGCCTGCTCCGGCTCCAGCACCACGTCGTTGAGGCGCGGCGCGGCCTCGCCGTATTCGTCGGCGACCATTTCCATCAGCAGCACGCCGTCGAGGAAGTCGTAGGGCTTGGGCACCCGCACCCCGGCGTTGGCCAGGCGGAACAGCGCCGCCACCTCGGCGTTCTGCCAGGCCTCCTCCTGCTCGCGCCGGCCGTAGCGCGAACCCTTGGCCATGGCCCGGGCCTGGCGGCTGTTGCGCACCTTGCGGCCCTCCTGGTATTCCGCGGCCTGGCGGAAACTGCGCTTGTTGGCCTCCTTGTAGACCTTGGCGCAGCGCAACTGCTCGCCGCAGCGCACCACGTAGACCGCCGCTTCCTTGCCGCTCATCAGCGGGCGTATGACTTCGTCGACCAGGCCGTCCTCGATCAGCGGCTCTATGCGTTTGGGTGTCTTCATCAGGCTCCGTCGTCGTTCTTGTCCGGCCCAAGCGGCCGCAGCCGCCCCTTATACGACATGTGCCGGGTGACGCCCAGCACCGACCGCCGGAATCATGGTGGCGTCGTGGTCATTTCGATGCTTTCGCCCAGGGCGTCGGCCATGCGTTCGATCTCGCTGCCCAGGGCCTGGGCGTCGTCGGCGTAGCGGATGGCGATGGCGGCGAAGCCGTCGGCGACCTCGGCGAAGGCCTCCACCACCTGCGGGTCGAAGTGGCTGCCGCTGGCGGCGAGGATCTGCTGGCGGGCCTCGTCCGGCGCGAGGGTCGCGTGGTAGGGATGGCGGCTGGTCAGCTCGTCGTAGCAGTCGATCAGCGCCAGCAACCGTGCCGACAGCGGAATCTGCTCGCCGCGCAGGCCCCGCGGGTAGCCGCTGCCGTCCCAGCGTTCGTGGTGGCCGTAGGCGATTTCCTTGGCGTAGCGCAGGAATTCCGCCGGGCTGCCCAGGCGGCGCTCGGCGGCGGCCAGGGCGTCGTGGCCGATGCGCGTGTGGCTCTGCATCAGCAACTGGTCTTCGGGACTGAGCTGGCCGGGGTTGAGCAGCACGCGGTCGGGCACCGCCACCTTGCCGATGTCATGCAGCTGCGCCGAGCGCGCCAGCAGTTCGATCTGCTCCAGGTCCAGGCCGCCGGCCTCGCCTTCGCGCCGGGCCAGGGCGTCGGCGAGCAGGCGCATGTACTGCTCGATGCGCAGCAGGTGGCGGCTGTGCGGGTTGTCGCGCAGGTCGCAGAGGGTGGCCATGGCCTCCAGGGTGGCGTCCTGGGCGGCCTGCAGTTCGCGGCTGCGGCGGCGCACTTCCAGCTCCAGGTATTCGCTCTTGTCGCGCAGGAAGTCGGCGTTGGCCTTGAGCTTGAGGTGCGCGCGGATGCGCGCCAGGGTCACCGGCGGGCTGATCGGCTTGGTGATGTAGTCCACCGCGCCCAGGTCCAGGCCGCGCTGCTCGTCGGCGGTGCTGACCATGCCGGTGAGGAAGATCACCGGGATCTCGGCGGTCAGCGGGTCGGCCTTGAGCTGGCGGCAGACTTCGTAGCCGTCCATCTCCGGCATCATGATGTCGAGCAGCACCAGGTCCGGCCGCGGCTCGCTGGCGGCCAGGCGCAGGGCCTTGGCGCCGCTGCCGGCGACGCGCACCTGGTACTGGCCCATGAGCAGCTCGCTCATGAGCATGAGGTTGTCCGGTTGGTCGTCGACCACCAGGATCACTTCCTGGTCCGGTCGGTCCAGCATGCTGTCCAAGGTTCCACCCCTCTTGCGCTCAGATGCGGATGTCGCGCTCGCGCGACAACACCAGCAGTTTTTCCAGGGCCCGCTCGAACTCGAAGCGGCGGATGCTCGCCGCGACTTCGTCGTACCCGTCATTGAAGATACTGCGCAGCAGGCCCGCGCGCTCGCCCACCAGTCGTCCGGCGCGCGGGTCGTCGGCAGCCAGCAGGTGCGCCAGGCGGCGCACAACCTGCTCGGCCTGCTGGCGCTCGGCCGCCGGCAGTTCGACCGCCGGCTGCCCCGTCGGTTCTGGCGCCTCCAGCAGCGGCGGCGCCGTCGAGGGCGAGCGCAGGATGCGCGACAGGTCGATGGGCCGCGCATCCTCCACGTGGCCCAGGGGCAGGCGGCACCAGAACAGGCTGCCCTTGTCCGGCTCGCTGTCCACCCCGACCTCGCCGCCCATGGCCTCGGCCAGGCGCTTGCAGATCGCCAGCCCCAGGCCCGAGCCGCCGTAGCGCCGGGTGATGGAGTTGTCGGCCTGGCGGAAGGACTCGAACAGGCGTTCCTGCTGCGCCGGGCTTATGCCGATGCCGGTGTCGCGCAGGCCGAAGTACAGCCAGTCCTCGTCGCCGGCCTGCATGTCCAGGCGCACTTCCAGCTCCAGGGAGCCGTGCTCGGTGAAC
This sequence comes from Pseudomonas sp. M1, assembly GCF_022760135.1. NCBI lineage: Bacteria > Pseudomonadati > Pseudomonadota > Gammaproteobacteria > Pseudomonadales > Pseudomonadaceae > Pseudomonas > Pseudomonas sp. M1. Next base: position 1,104,496 of record NZ_CP094343.1, on the reverse strand, counting down.
TTGAGCGCGTTGTTGCCGTAGTTCATCAGGATCTGCCGCAGGCGCAGCGAGTCGCCCAGCAGGTGCGAGGGCAGCCGCGGGTCGATGTGGCACTCCAGGCTCAGGCCCTTGCCCGCGGCGCGGATCGCCAGCAGGTCGACCAGTTCGCCGAGCAGGCGCTCCAGGTCGAAGTCCAGGTGCTCGAACTCCAGGCGCCCGGCCTCCACCTTGGACAGGTCGAGGATGTCGCTGATCAGCTCCAGCAGGTACTGGCCCGAACCCTGGATCTTGCCCAGGTAGTCGCGCTGCTGCGGGTCCAGGGCGGTCTGTTCGAGCAGGTGCGCCAGGCCGATGATGATGTTCAGCGGGGTGCGGATCTCGTGGCTGACGTTGGCCAGGAACTCGCTCTTCAGCCGCGCCGCCTGCTCGGCCAGGTCGCGGGCCTGGGCCAGGGCCTCCTCGGTGGCCTTGCGCGCGGTGATGTCGCGGCTCACCCCGACCAGCCCGAGCAGGGCGCCGTGGTCGTCGTGGAAGGCGCTGCGCAGGGTGTCGAACAGCACCCGCCGGCCGTCCGGGTAGACCACCCAGCCCTCGCTGGCGAACGGCTGGCTGGCCGACAGTGCCTGGCGGTCGCGCTCGCCGCGGCCGGCGCTGGCGGCGTCGCTGAACAGCTGGGCGTCGCTGCGCCCGATCACGTCCTCGGCCGGCAGCCCCAGGCATTCGGCGAAGGCGTGGTTGGCGCCCAGGTAGCGGCCTTCGGTGTCCTTGAACCAGATGGGGTCGGGGATGGCGTTGATCAGCGCCAGCAGGGTGCGCCGCTGGCGGTGCTCCTCGGCCTCGGCGCGGGCGCGCTCGGCCACCTGGATCTGCAGGCGGCGGTTCCAGACCAGGACGAAGGCGAGCAGGGCGAAGAAGCCCGCCACGTAGGGCCAGGCCGCCTGCAGCAGCTGCATCCAGTCGAAGGCGTCGATCTGCGGCAGCCAGCGCTGGCGGATGCGCTCCTGCTCGCCGTCGTCGATGCTGGCCAGGGCGCGGTCCAGCAGCGGCACCAGGGGCGCCAGCTCGCGGCGCACGGCGAAGCGCACCTGGCTGTTGTCCAGGCCGCTGTCGCCGCGCACCTCCAGGTTGCTCAGGTTGAGCTGGCCGATCAGATAGTTGGTCGAGATGAGGTTGCCCACGTAGGCGTCGGCGCGCCCGGAAGCCACGGCCTTGAGGGCTTCGGCGGTGTCGTCGACGATGACGAAGGCCACCCCCGGCACCGCCGTGCGCAGCAGGTCGTGCACGGCGAAGTCGCGCTCCACGGCCACGCGCTTGCCGGAGAGGTCGTCGAGCACCCGCACGTTGCTGTCGCGGCGGGCGAAGATCAGGCTGCTGGTGCTCAGGTAGGGCTGGCTGAAGGCGAGGAAGCGCTCGCGCTCGGGCGAGCGCGCCACGGTCGGCAGCAGGTCGACCTCGCCCTTGCGCGCCGCTTCGATCACCTGCGCCCAGTCGTCGAAGGTCTGCGTCTGCAACTGCAGGCCCAGGCGCTGGGCGACCTGGTTCAGGTAGTCGGCGCTGATGCCCTGGAACCCGCCCTGGGCGTCGACCATCTCGAACGGCGGCCAGCCATCGCGGGAAATGCCCACCCGCAGCGTCGGGTGGGCCTCCAGCCAGCTGCGTTCGTGGCCGCTGAGCGCCAGTTCCGCGCCCCACAGCGGCGGGCACAGCAGGAAGCAGAGCAGCAGGCAATGGCTAAGGAGTCGGCGGCAGGGCATGGCGGGCTCTCGACGGACCTCCTGCAAGCGTAGCCGGCAGTTTGAAAAGCGATTACGGATTGCCCGCCCGCCGGGTGACGCCGACAATTTCCCCATGTACCCGGTCCTCCCTGGAGAGCGCCATGCCCCCACTTCCCGATGATGAACGCTGCTGGCAGGCGGTCTGCGAGCGTGACGCGGGCTTCGACCAGCGTTTCGTGTTTTCCGTTCGCTCCACCGGCGTCTATTGCCGGCCGAGCTGCCCGGCGCGGCGGCCAAGCCGCGCCAACGTGCGCTTCCACGCCGACGCGGCGGCCGCCGAAGCCGCGGGCTTCCGCCCCTGCAAGCGCTGCACGCCCGACGGCGAGAGCCCGGCGCAGCGCCTCGATGCGCTGGTCGCCGCCGCCTGCCAGTTGCTGGAGCAGGCCGAGCGCCCGTTGACCATGGACGAACTGGCCGCGCGTATCGGCCTCTCGGCCTCGCACCTGGCCCGCGCCTTCAAGGCGCGCACCGGCCTGACGCCGCGGGCCTGGGCCGAGGCCCGCCGCCAGCAGCGCCTGGCCGCCGCCCTGCCGCAGGCGCGTTCGGTGCTCGATGCCGCCCTGGAGGCGGGCTATTCCGGCACCCGCGCGCTCTACGAGGCGCCCACCGCGCTGAGCCCGGCGCAACGCCGGCAGAAAGGCGCCGGCACCCGGCTGCGCTATGCCATCGCCCCCTGCCCGCTCGGCCAGGTGCTGCTGGCCGCCAGCCCGCGGGGCGTCTGCGCCCTGCTGTTCGGCGACGCGCCGGAGCAGTTGGAGGCGGAACTCCGCCAACGCTTCGCCGCCGCCGAGTTGCAGCGCGACGACGCCGGCCTGGGCGACTGGCTGGGCCGGGTGCTGCGCCAGCTGGAGCAGCCCGAACGCGCCGCCGGCCTGCCCCTGGACCTGCACGGCAGCGCCTTCCAGCTGCGCGTCTGGCGCGCCCTGGCGCAGATTCCCAGCGGGCAGACGCGGCGCTACGGCGAACTGGCCGAGCAGTTGCACAGCCATCCCCGGGCCATCGCCCGCGCCTGCGCGAGCAACCCGGTGGGGCTGCTGGTGCCCTGCCACCGGGTGGTGGCCGCCGACGGCGGCAGCGGCGGCTACCGCTGGGGCCTGGAGCGCAAGCGCGAGCTGCTGCGCCGCGAGGACCAGGCGGCGCAGCAGGACGAACCGGCCTGAGCCGCCTCCGATCGGCCGGGCCCATGGCAGAGCCCTCGCTGTGCTATGGTTCGGCCCCTCGAAGGACCGCCTGCAAGCCCCATGACCCTCTGGAACCTCATCACCCGTTTCGGCGACAGCTCGCTGCTGCTGCCCTGCGCGCTGTTCATCTATGCCTGGTTGCTGCTGCGCCGGGAAACGTACAACGCCAACTGCTGGCTGCTGCTGTTCAGCCTGGCCGCCGGCGTCACCCTGGTCTCCAAGCTGGCCTTCATGGGCTGGGGCATCGGTATTCCCGCCTGGAACTTCACCGGGCTGTCCGGCCACAGCATGATGGCCGCCAGCGTCCTGCCGGTGCTCTGCAGCCTGCTGCTGCCCGCCCACCCCGCCTGGCGCCTGGCCGCCGCGGCCGGCGGCGCCGTGCTGGCGGTGCTGGTGGGCGTGTCGCGGCTGCAGATCAACGTCCATTCGCCGGCGGAAGTCTACGGCGGGCTGGCCGTGGGCCTGGCCGCCAGCGGCGCCTTCCTCTGCCTGACGCAGCGCCACCTGCCGTCGCTGTCGCCCGTGCTGCTGGCCCTCGTCCTGCTGCTGGCCTCGCTGCAGGGCGTGACCGGCGTGCGCGCGCCCACCCACCAGATGCTCGAACGCATCGCCGCCTACATGGCCGACCGCGACAAGCCGTTCAAGCGCGGCGAGTGGGGTGGCTTCCATCGCCTCGACGGGCAGCGGGCGCCGGCGGCCTGAGCCGAGATGCCCTTCGTAGGATGGGTTGAGCCTGCGAAACCCATGCGGTCGTGGTGATGGGTATCGCTTCGCTCAACCCATCCTACGGTGAAATACCCTGCCTCCCTTACAGACCGCGCTGAAGCGCTCTTCGGAGCGGGCCCTGCCCGCGATTCGCGCGCAGGGCGCGCTCCTACAAGGGAGCGGCATGCGCGTTCGGAAAACCGAACGCGCGAACGGCGTCTATTCGGCAGTCCGAACACCCGTCTCGCCAACGGCCCGCCGATCCCGAATATAAATCCTTTAAATTCAATTACTTGAAATAAATCCCAGGGACTGGCACGGTCCCTGCTCCAGTGCTTCCCGTGAGCATGCGGCAGCGCCGCGCTTGCCCGCCGGCCGCCAGGAGGGCCCGCCGCCGGGTACGCCTGCCGCAGGATCGACAACAACCAGAACAAGTCGAGGAAGCATCAATGCGTATCGCACCCCGTGTGCTGGGCGTGGCCATCGTCGCCGCCCTGTTCGCCACTCCGGCCCTTTCCGAGGAACTCACCGGCACCCTGAAGAAGATCAAGGACTCCGGCACCATCGTCCTCGGCCACCGTGACGCCTCCATCCCCTTCTCCTACCTGGCCGACGACCCGCGCCAGCCGGTGGGCTATTCCCACGACCTGCAGCTGAAGGTGGTCGAGGCGGTCAAGCAGGAACTGGGCATGCCCGACCTCAAGGTGCGCTACAACCTGGTCACCTCGCAGACGCGCATCCCGCTGGTGCAGAACGGCACCGTGGACATCGAGTGCGGCTCCACCACCAATAACCTGGAGCGCCAGAAGCAGGTCGACTTCTCCCTCGGCATCTTCGAGGTGGGCACCCGCCTGCTGACCAGGAAGACCAGCGGCATCAACGACTTCGCCGACCTCAAGGGCAAGAACGTGGTGACCACCGCCGGCACCACCTCCGAGCGCCTGCTCAAGTCGATGAACGCCGAGAAGAAGATGGGCATGAACATCATTTCGGCCAAGGACCACGGCGAGTCCTTCCTGATGCTCGAATCCGGCCGCGCCGTGGCCTTCATGATGGACGACGCCCTGCTCTACGGCGAAATGGCCAAGGCCCGCAAGCCCGACGACTGGGCGGTGGTCGGCACCCCGCAGTCCTATGAAATCTACGGCTGCATGGTGCGCAAGGGCGACGAGGGCTTCAAGAAAGTGGTCGACAAGGCCATCGCCGACACCTTCGCCTCCGGGCAGATCAACGACATCTACGCCAAGTGGTTCACCCAGCCGGTGCCGCCCAAGGGCCTGAACCTCGAATTCCCGATGAGCGACACGCTCAAGAAGCTGATCGCCAGTCCCACCGACAAGTCTGCCGAGCAGATGTAAGGGTGGCGCCCCGCCGCGCTCACGAGGCGCGGCCGGGCGGGGAACGGGAGCGCCAGCGGCGCTCCCGGCCTCCCCTTCCTTCCCGATCCACCACCGGAACACGCCCGCCACCCACGGGCGCAGGCGCCTGCGCGCCGCGTTCCGGCCGTTTCGACGCCCCGCACGGGGCCATCGAGGGCAACCTTCATGAACTACAACTGGGACTGGGGCGTGTTCTTCAAGTCCACCGGGATCGGCGACGAGATCTACCTGGACTGGTACATCGCCGGCCTGGGCTGGACCATCGCCGTCGCCCTCACTGCCTGGCTCCTCGCCCTGGCGCTGGGCCTGGTGCTGGGCGTGCTGCGCACCGTGCCGAACCGCTGGCTATCGGCCATCGGCACCGGCTACGTCGAGCTGTTCCGCAACGTGCCGCTGCTGGTGCAGCTGTTCATCTGGTACTTCCTGGTACCGGACCTGCTGCCGCAGCCGCTGCAGGACTGGTTCAAGCTCGGCCTGGCGCCGGAAACCTCGGCCTTCGTCAGCGTCGTGGTGTGCCTGGGCCTGTTCACCGCCGCGCGCGTCTGCGAGCAGGTGCGCACCGGCATCCAGGCGCTGCCCGGGGGGCAGGTCGCCGCCGGCCGCGCCATGGGCTTCAGCCTGCCGCAGGTGTACCGCTACGTGCTGCTGCCGCAGGCCTTGCGCATCATCATCCCGCCGCTGACCTCGGAGTTCCTCAACATCTTCAAGAACTCCTCGGTGGCCTCGCTGATCGGCCTCATGGAGCTGCTGGCGCAGACCAAGCAGACCGCCGAGTTCAGCGCCAACCTGTTCGAGGCCTTTACCCTGGCCACGGCGATCTACTTCACCCTGAACATGAGCCTGATGCTGTTCATGCGCCTGGTCGAGCGCAAGGTCGCGCTGCCCGGGCTGATTTCCGTGGGAGGCAAATGATGGACTTCGGCTCGATCGTCCCGGCGCTGCCGGGCCTGTGGGACGGCATGGCCATGACCCTGCAGCTGACCGGCCTGGGCGTGCTCGGCGGCGTGGTGCTGGGCACCCTGCTGGCGCTGATGCGGCTGTCCCACAACCGCCTGCTGAGCAACCTGGCCGGCTTCTACGTCAACTACTTCCGCTCCATCCCGCTGCTGCTGGTGATCACCTGGTTCTACCTGGCGGTGCCCTACATCCTGCGCTGGATCACCGGCAGCGACACCCCGGTGGGCGCCTTCACCAGTTGCCTGGTGGCCTTCGTGATGTTCGAGGCGGCGTACTTCTGCGAGATCGTCCGCGCCGGCATCCAGGCCATCCCCAAGGGCCAGATGGGCGCGGCGCAAGCCCTGGGCATGACCTACGGCCAGTGCATGCGGCTGATCATCCTGCCCCAGGCGTTCCGCAAGATGACCCCGCTGCTGCTGCAGCAGAGCATCATCCTGTTCCAGGACACCTCGCTGGTCTACACCGTCGGCCTGATGGACTTCCTCAACGCGGCGCGCTCGCGCGGCGACATCATCGGCCAGCCCCACGAATTCCTGATCTTCGCCGGTCTCGTCTACTTCATCGTCAGCTTCACCGCCTCCTTCGCGGTCAAGCGCCTGCAGAAAGGGTTAGCCCTATGATCACCATCGACAACGTCAACAAGTGGTACGGCGACTTCCAGGTCCTCACCGACTGCAGCACCTCGGTCGCCAAGGGTGAGGTGGTGGTGGTCTGCGGGCCGTCCGGCTCGGGCAAGTCGACGCTGATCAAGTGCGTCAACGCCCTGGAGCCGTTCCAGAAGGGCGACATCGTCGTCGACGGCACTTCCATCGCCGACCCGAAGACCAACCTGCCGAAGCTGCGCTCGCGGGTGGGCATGGTGTTCCAGCACTTCGAGCTGTTCCCGCACCTGACCATCACCGAGAACCTGACCATCGCCCAGGTCAAGGTGCTCGGCCGCGGCAAGGACGAGGCCACCGAAAAGGGCCTGGCGCTGCTCGACCGCGTCGGCCTCAAGGCCCACGCCCACAAGCACCCCGGCCAGCTTTCCGGCGGCCAGCAGCAGCGCGTGGCCATCGCCCGCGCCCTGGCCATGGACCCGATCGTGATGCTGTTCGACGAACCGACCTCGGCGCTGGACCCGGAGATGGTCAACGAGGTGCTCGACGTGATGGTCCAGCTGGCCCAGGAAGGCATGACCATGATGTGCGTGACCCACGAGATGGGCTTCGCCCGCAAGGTGGCCGACCGGGTGATCTTCATGGACCGCGGGCAGATCGTCGAAGACTGCGCCAAGGAAGAGTTCTTCGGCGACCTGGAAGCCCGCTCCGAGCGCGCCCGGCAGTTCCTCGCCAAGATTCTCACCCACTGAAGCCCACCCATGCCCCGTAGGATGGGTTGAGCGAAGCGATACCCATCAGCGGCCGGCCCGTCGCCACACCCGGCGCCGGGCTGGCCCGCTTCCGACGACTGTGATGCAATGCCCGCCCAGCCATTGACCCTGCCACCGCCGAACGTGAAGCCGAGCCTCGTGCGCAACCTGCTGTTGCCGATTCCGCTGATCCTGCTGATGCTCGGCTTCGGCTACGGCGGCTACCTGGTCAGCGCCGGCGCCGGCACCCGCGCCCTGGTCGCCAGCGGCGAGCGTCAGCTGGAACTGCACGCCCGCGGGGTGGAAAGCGAGATCAGCCGCTACACCTACCTGCCCAGCCTGCTGGAGCTGGAAAACAACGTCACCCGCCTGCTGCTGGACCCCACGCCCTACCGCCGCGACCTGGTCAACGCCTACCTCGAAGGCCTCAACCGCCGCGCCGGCAGCCGCGCCATCTACCTGCTCGACACCTCCGGCCGGGTGCTGGCCACCAGCAACTGGCAGGACGCCGACAGCTACCTGGGCGAGGACCTGTCCTTCCGCGCCTACTTCCAGGACGCCGTGCAGGGCCGCCCGGGGCGCTTCTACGGCATCGGCAGCACCGTCGGCGAGCCCGGCTACTACCTGGCCCACGGCCTGGTGCATGGCGGGCGCATCGTCGGCGTGGCGGTGGTCAAGGTGAAGATGGAGGCCCTGGAGGAACGCTGGGAGAAGGCCCAGCTGCAGGCCTTCGTCAGCGACGAGAACGGCATCATCGTCCTCTCCAGCAACCCGCAGCTGCGCCTGAAGGCGGTGCGCCCGCTCAGCGCCTCGGACAAGGAGCGCCTGGCGCGCAGCCTGCAGTACTACTGGTGGGCGCTCAACGAATGGCAGCCCAGCTAGCGCCGGGCCCTGGGCGAGGGCGTGGAGGAAATCGGCTTCCGCGACCGCGACGCCAGCGGCGAGCCGCACGCCGAGCGCCTGTACCTGAAGCAGAGCCGCCGCCTGAACGACACACCCTGGGACTTCACCCTGCTCAGCCCGCTGCAGGACGTGCGCCGCGAGGCCATGATCCACGGCGTGCTGGCCGCGGTGGGCTTCGCCCTGCTGGCGTTCGGGCTGATCGCCTGGAACGAGCGGCGCAAGGTCCTGGCCACCCGCCTGGCCGCCCGCGAGGCGCTGCAGCAGGCCAACGACGAACTGGAGCGGCGCATCGCCGAACGCACCGCCGACCTGCGCGCCAGCAACCAGCATCTACGCGAGCAGATCCGCGAGCGCCGCCAGGCCGAGGACACCCTGCGCAAGGCCCAGGACCGCCTGGTCCAGGCCGGCAAGCTGGCGGTGATCGGGCAGATGTCCACCAGCATCGCCCACGAGCTGAACCAGCCGCTGGCGGCGCTGCGCACCCTCTCCGGCAACACCGTGCGCTTCCTCCAGCGCGGCGCCCTGGACATCGCCAGCAGCAACCTGGAAGCGATCAACGAAATGGTCGACCGCATGGGCCGCATCACCGCCAGCCTGCGCGCCTTCGCCCGGCGCGCCGACGACCACGGCCAGGCGCGCCTGGGCAAGGCGGTGGACGCCGCGCTGCGGGTGCTGCAGGTGCGCCTGAAGGACTGCCCGCTGGCCCTGCACCGCGAATTCGACGACGTGAGCCTGGGCATCGACCAGACGCGCCTGGAACAGATCCTGGTCAACCTGATCGCCAACGCCCTCGACGCCATGAGCGCGCAGGCCGACCGCCAGCTCTGGCTCAGCGGCCGCGCCGAGGGCGCGCAATACCACCTGACGGTGCGCGACAACGGCCCGGGCATCCCGCCGGATGCCCGCGAGCACCTGTTCGAACCCTTCTTCACCACCAAGCCCGGCGAGCACGGCCTGGGCCTGGGCCTGACGCTCTCGGCCAGCCTCGCCACCGCCGCCGGCGGCAGCCTAGGCGTGGCCCACCCGGAGGCCGGCGGCACCGCCTTCGAACTCAGCCTGCCCCTGCTGCCCACTCAGGAACCCACGCCATGAGCGACGAAAAACTCCGCGTACTGGTGGTCGAGGACGACCCCCACGTGCTGCTCGGCTGCCAGCAGGCCCTGGCCCTGGAAGACCTCGACAGCGACGGCGTGGCCAGCGCCGAGGAAGCGCTGCGGCGCGTGGGCGCCGACTTCCCCGGCATCGTCATCAGCGACATCCGCCTGCCCGGCATGGACGGCCTGCAACTGCTGGCCCGCCTGCGCGAAAAGGACGCGCAGCTGCCGGTGGTGCTGATCACCGGCCACGGCGACATCGCCATGGCGGTGCAGGCCATGCGCGACGGCGCCTACGACTTCATGGAAAAGCCCTTCGCCCCCGAACGCCTGGTGGACGTGGCGCGGCGCGCCCTGGAGCACCGCCGGCTCAGCCGCGAGATCGGCCAGCTGCGCCGCCAACTGGCCGGGCGCCAGGCCCTGGAGGCCCGGCTGATCGGCCGTTCGCCGGCGATGCAGGCGCTGCGCGAGCTGATCGCCAACGTCGCCGACACCTCGGCCAACGTGCTCATCGAGGGCGAGACCGGCACCGGCAAGGAACTGGTCGCCCGCTGCCTGCACGACTACAGCCGGCGCCAGGCCAAGGCCTTCGTCGCGCTGAACTGCGGCGGCCTGCCGGAAAGCCTGATCGACAGCGAAATCTTCGGCCACGAGGCCCACGCCTTCACCGGCGCCGGCAAGCGGCGCATCGGCAAGATCGAGCACGCCGACGGCGGCAGCCTGTTCCTCGACGAGATCGAGAGCATGCCGCTGAACCTGCAGGTCAAGCTGCTGCGGGTGCTGCAGGAACACCAGCTGGAACGCCTGGGTTCCAACCAGCTGATCCCGGTGGACTGCCGGGTGATAGCCGCGACCAAGTCGGACCTCGCCGCCATGGGCCGCGAGGGCAGCTTCCGCAGCGACCTCTACTACCGCCTCAACGTCATCACCCTGCAGTTGCCGCCGCTGCGCGAGAGGCGCGAAGACATCCTGATGCTCTTCGAGCACTTCCTGCAGCAGTCCTCGCTGCGCTTCGACCGCCCGGCGCCGGCCATCGACAACGCCACCGCCGCCAGCCTCATGGCCCACGACTGGCCGGGCAACGTGCGCGAACTGCGCAACGTCGCCGAACGCTTCGCCCTCGGCCTGCCGGTGCTCAGCGGCAGCGGCAAAGGCCCGGATGCCAGCGAACCGCGCTTCGCCGAAGCCGTGGAAGCCTTCGAACGCAGCCTGCTGCAAAGCGCCCTGGAACGCCACGCCGGCAACCTCAGCCAGGCCGCCCTGGCCCTGGGCATGGCCAAGACCACGCTGTTCGACAAGGTGAAGAAATACGGCCTGGCGTAGCTCCAGGGAAGCACGGTCGTAGGAGCGGACCCCGTCCGCGATTGCCCGATCCATTGCACCGAACCCTCCATCGGCACAGCCCTCGTAGGATGGGTTGAGCTTGCGAAACCCATGCGGTCGTGGTGATGGGTATCGCTTCGCTCAACCCATCCTACGGGGCTTCCCTGGAGTTGTAGGAGCGGACTCTGTCCGCGATCGGCCCGATCCATTGCACCGGACCATCCATCGGCACAACCTACGGGGTGTCATATTTGCCGGAAGGTGCAGGAGACGCCCCTTACCCCGCGCGCACCTCTTCCAGCAATTCGGGATGGCGGTCGAGCACCTTGAGCAGCTTGACCAGCGCCAACGGCGGGCGCGTCTTGCCATTCTCGTAGCGGGAGAACGCGTTCACGCCGCCACCGAAGATCTCCGCGGCCTCGCGCTGGTCCAGCGCCAGCTTCTTGCGTACCGCGGCGATGAATCCCGGATCGACCATCGAAGCGTTCACCCGCTTGTTGAAGGCCAGCATCCGGGCATTCACTCGCGCCGACTCGTCGGCGTCCAGCACCGCCTCGCCACAGGCCGGGCAGAACTCACCGCGCACACCTGTTATCAGGGTGCTCTCTCCCTTGTAGGCATAGGGAAGGTCGCGGGTCTCGTGGAGTAGTTCGGCTCCACCGCAGAGGGGACATTTCATGCTCATAGCTCCTTGAAGGACACGACAAGCACATCGTCTATGACGGTCAACTTCAGATAGATCCGCCCCACGGCGGTCGAAGGTCGGTAGACGTCCTGCCAGACCCGATGATCGGCGTGAGTCGTCATGCTCTTGTAGAAATCGCGGGGCGCCAGGGCCTCGATGACCGCCAGCATGCCGGCGAAGTCCAACCCCAGCGCCGCGCCGCCGGAGAGCGCGGAATAGGTCGCGCGAACCCTGCCCTGGGCAAGCAGCGACTTGACTCGATCGAGACGGCAATGGGGTGTCGATTTCTCCATCGAGCAAGGCTAGACAAACCCCGGCTATTTGGCAACTTGGTTAATTCCAGCCTGCCGCATTGCACTCCCACGCAAGCTCCGGGACACTAGCCGCCTTTCCCATCGCCGCGTCGCCGGAGCCGCCCCATGTCCGCCAAATCCGAAGCCTTCTGGAACCAGCTCTGCGCCGACGCCGGCGTCGACCCGCAGCGGCGCCTGGCCGCGCGCCAGGCCATTCTGGCCGATGCGAAGGCGGTGGATGCCTGCTTCTACCGCCCCGACGACAACGACCCGGACGCCGAGGAGCTGGACCTGGGCGACGCCAGGGTGCTCATTCTCGGCCCCTTCGAGGCGCCCGCCGACTGGGACGCCGCCGAGCGCGAGGCGTTCTTCGAGGATGCCGACCCGGCGGCCTTCTTCAACGCCCTGGTGGAGTGCGAGGCCGAGCCCGGCAGCAAGGCCTTCTTCGTCCCGGAGATCGGCGATTTCGTCGCCGTGATGCCGAGCCCGGACAAGGTGCAGATGTACTTCCTGCACGACTGGCACGAAGAGGAAGACGGCTGCCATTGCGTACTGGTGCGCGACGACGAAGGTCTCTGAGCCGACACGCAACCCAGGCTTTTTCCTACAGAAGCAGCGGTGAATCTCCACTAGGCCGGGCGCCGGGCCGAACCTACAGTTGCGGGCTCATTGCACCCAGCGGCGCCCGCCATGCCCCACGATCACGACAGCCTGCCGGTGGAACTCGAAACCCACCTGCCCAACCACGCCCCGCGCATCCTGCGCGGGCGCATCAGCCTGAACGACTACCACGACCTGCTGCTGGGCGACACGCCCGCCCTGGTCCGCCTGACGGACCTGCATGGCCAGAGCGACCTGTTCATCCGCGGGGTGAACATCCGCTGGGTGGTCCGCACCGACGACAGCGACGCAGCCGCCTAGGCGCCGCGCCGAAACCTGCCTGGGCGCGGGCCTGGCTGAACCGAAGCTGAATATCGCCACGATTCATTGGCGCCCGGGGAACCGGGCGCCACGGCGTCAGTCCCAAGGGAATACGAAAGGTACTTCGGTAACTTCCTACGCAGCCTTCGGCAGCAGCGCCGTGCGAGAGCCCACCATGCAACCGGATCAAGACACCCTCTGGGTCGAACTGGAAACCCTGGACAACGCCCAGCGCCCGCATCGCCTGCGCGGACGCATGCAACTGCGCGACTACTTCGACCTGCTGGCCGGCTGCGCGCCAAGCCTGGTGCGCCTGGACGACTGCCGCGCCGACCGCCGCGGCCCGGTGGCCGACCTGTTCATCCGCAGCGTGCATATCCTGCGGGTGATGGCCCTGGGCCCGGTGCCGGCCTGAAGCGGCCTCAGTCGGCCATCCCCTTGTAGACATAGGTCATCGGCCTGGGCCCCGGCAGGTACTCGCGGCTCAGTTCGCGCACCTGGAAACCGCCGGCCTCGATCAGCGCCGGGATGTCGCGGTCCAGGTGGCAGCCGCCGGCCAGCGGCTTCCAGATCGGCGTCAGGCGGTGCTGCCAGGCGCGCACACCGGCATCCGGCGCCAGGCCGTGCTCGCAGAAGAGGAACTCGCCGCCCGGCTTGAGCACCCGGCGCATCTCCCGCAGCGCCGCCAGCACGTCCGGAATGCTGCACAGGGTGAAGGTGCAGACGATGGAGTCGAAGCTGCCGGCGTCGGCGCGAATCTGCCCCAGCTCCAGCGCCACCATTTCCACCGGGATGCCGATCCCCGCCGCGCGCTTGCGCGCCAGGCTCTGCATCTGCGCCGCCGGGTCGACGCCGACGATTGTCGACACTTTCCCCGCGTCGTAGAAACCCAGGTTCAACCCGGTGCCGATGCCGATCTCCAGCACCCGGCCATGGGCCCGCGGCACCAGCTTCGAACGCTGCTTCATCACCTCGCCCATCCCGCAGGCGCAGTCGATCAGCCGTGGCAGCAGGTAGCGGTCGTAGACACCCATGCTCGTCTCCGGTGGCGGTTTCGCCCAGCCTAGCGCAGCCCGGGCCGCGCCGCGCGGGCTTTTCCGCCATCCGCCGGATTCCTGGGAACCTTTGTGCATAACTCGTCGACCCATTAGACGATTGTCGACAATCCCCTTGACCACACGAACGAGGGGGGTTAGTTTTCGCCGCACCTGATGTGGATTGTCGACACCATGAACGAATCCCTGCTCCTGCCCAACGACGTCGAAGGCGACGGCGAGACGCTTTCGGAACACGTGTTCCGCAAGATCCAGTCGGCCATCGTCAAGGGCGAGATCGCCCCCGGCAGCAAGATCTCCGAGCCGGAGCTGGCGCGCACCTACGGCATCAGCCGCGGCCCGCTGCGCGAGGCGATCCACCGCCTGGAGGGCCAGAAGCTGCTGGTGCGCGTGCCCCACGTCGGCGCGCGGGTGGTGTCGCTGAGCCATGCCGAGCTGATCGAGCTGTACGAAATCCGCGAGTCCCTGGAAGGCATGGCCTGCCGCCTGGCCGCCGAGCGCATGAGCCAGGCCGAGATCGACGAGCTGCGCCGGGTGCTCGACACCCACGAGCGCGACGAGGCCTTCCAGGCCGGGCGCGGCTACTACCAGCAGGAAGGCGACTTCGACTTCCACTACCGGATCATCCAGGGCAGCGGCAACCGCACCCTGAGCCAGATGCTTTGCGGCGAGCTGTACCAGCTGGTGCGCATGTACCGCCTGCAGTTCTCCGCCGTGCCGAACCGGCCGCGCCAGGCCTTCGCCGAGCACCACCGCATTCTCGATGCCATCGCCGACCGTGACGGCGAACTGGCCGAACTGCTGATGCGCCGTCACATCGGCGCTTCCAAGCGCAACATCGAGCGTCACTACCTGGACGCCCAAGCCAAGACAGCCAACGAACGAGGTGAGTCATGAGTCTGCTTTCCCCCGGCCAGCGTTTCCGTACCGCCCTTGCCGAAGAGAAACCGCTGCAGGTGATCGGTGCGATCAACGCCAACCACGCCCTGCTCGCCAAGCGCGCCGGCTTCAAGGCCATCTACCTCTCCGGCGGCGGCGTCGCCGCCGGCTCCCTGGGCCTGCCGGACTTGGGGATAAACACCCTGGACGACGTGCTCACCGACGTGCGCCGCATCACCGACGTCTGCGACCTGCCGCTGCTGGTGGACATCGACACCGGCTTCGGCCCCAGCGCCTTCAACATCGAGCGCACGGTCAAGAGCCTGATCAAGGCCGGCGCCGCCGCCGCGCACATCGAGGACCAGGTCGGCGCCAAGCGCTGCGGCCACCGTCCGGGCAAGGAAATCGTCTCCACCGAGGAAATGGCCGACCGCGTGAAGGCCGCCGCCGACGCCAAGACCGACCCGAACTTCTTCCTCATCGCCCGCACCGACGCCATCCAGGCCGAGGGCGTGGACGCCGCCATCGAGCGCTGCCTGCGCTACGTGGAAGCCGGCGCCGACGGCATCTTCGCCGAAGCCGCCTACGACCTGCCGACCTACAAGCGCTTCGTCGACGCGCTGAACGTGCCGGTGCTGGCCAACATCACCGAGTTCGGCGCCACCCCGCTGTTCACCCGCGACGAGCTGGCCTCGGTCGGCGTGGCCATCCAGCTTTACCCGCTGTCGGCCTTCCGCGCCGCCAACAAGGCCGCCGAAGCCGTGTACACCGCGATCCGCCAGGAAGGCCACCAGCAGAACGTCATCGAGCTGATGCAGACTCGTGCCGAGCTGTACGACCGCATCGGCTACCACGCCTTCGAGCAGAAGCTCGACGCGCTCTTCGCCAGCAAAAAATAAAAGCCGATAAAGGCCGAAAAAGCGCTGGAGGCTGGACGACTCGCTCTTCGTTCAGCCTCCAGCCTCCAGCGCTCTTACTCGGCTCTTGAAGCCCAGAACAATAGAGATGAGGAAACACCGATGAGCACGACTGAAACCACCACTGCCTTCAAGCCGAAGAAATCCGTGGCCCTCTCCGGCACCGCCGCCGGCAACACCGCCCTGTGCACCGTCGGCCGCACCGGCAACGACCTGCACTACCGCGGCTATGACGTGCTCGACTTCGCCAACCGCTGCGAATTCGAGGAAATCGCCCACCTGCTGGTCCACGGCAAGCTGCCCAACGTCGCCGAACTGGCCGCCTACAAGGCCAAGCTGAAGGCCCTGCGCGGCCTGCCGGCGGGCGTCAAGGCCGCCCTGGAAACCCTGCCGCCGTCGGCCCACCCGATGGACGTGATGCGCACCGCCGTGTCCGTGCTCGGCTGCCTGTCGCCGGAGAAGGACGACCACAACCACCCCGGCGCCCGCGACATCGCCGACAAGCTGATGGCTTCCCTGGGCTCGGCGCTGCTGTACTGGTACCACTTCAGCCACAACGGCAAGCGCATCGACGTGGAAACCGACGACGACTCCATCGGCGGCCACTTCCTGCACCTGCTGCACGGCGAGAAGCCGCGCGAGTCCTGGGTGCGCGCCATGCACACCTCGCTGAACCTGTACGCCGAGCACGAGTTCAACGCCTCCACCTTCACCTCCCGGGTGATCGCCGGCACCGGCTCGGACATGTACTCCTGCATCGCCGGCGCCATCGGCGCGCTGCGCGGCCCGAAACACGGCGGCGCCAACGAAGTGGCCTTCGAGATCCAGAAGCGCTACGACAACCCGGACGAGGCCGAAGCCGACATCCGCGCCCGCGTCGAGAAGAAGGAAGTGGTGATCGGCTTCGGCCACCCGGTCTACACCGTGTCCGACCCGCGCAACAAGGTGATCAAGGAAGTCGCCCGCCAGCTCTCCGAAGAGCAGGGCAACAGCAAGATGTACGACATCGCCGAGCGCCTGGAAAGCGTGATGTGGGAAATCAAGAAGATGTTCCCCAACCTCGACTGGTTCAGCGCCGTCAGCTACCACATGATGGGCGTGCCCACCGCCATGTTCACCCCGCTGTTCGTGATCGCCCGCACCGCCGGCTGGTCCGCCCACGTCATCGAGCAGCGCATCGACGGCAAGATCATCCGCCCGAGCGCCAACTACGTAGGTCCCGAAGACCTGAAGTTCGTGCCGCTCAAGGACCGCCCCTGAATAACGATGAATAACATCATGAACAGCCAATACCGTAAAAGCCTGCCCGGCACACAGCTGGACTACTTCGACGCCCGTGCGGCCGTCGAAGAGATCCAGGCTGGTGCCTGGGACAAACTCCCGTACACCTCGCGCGTGCTGGCCGAGCAGTTGGTACGCCGCTGCGAGCCGGAGCAGCTCACCGCGGCCCTGGAGCAGCTGATCTACCGCAAGCGCGACCTCGACTTCCCCTGGTACCCGGCGCGCGTGGTCTGCCACGACATCCTCGGGCAGACCGCGCTGGTCGACCTGGCCGGCCTGCGCGATGCCATCGCCGACCAGGGCGGCGACCCGTCCAAGGTCAACCCGGTGGTGCCGACGCAGCTGATCGTCGACCACTCCCTGGCCGTGGAAGCCCCGGGCTTCGACCCCGAGGCCTTCGAGAAGAACCGCGCCATCGAGGACCGCCGCAACGAGGATCGCTTCCACTTCATCGAGTGGACCAAGACCGCGTTCAAGAACGTCGACGTGATCCCCGCCGGCAACGGCATCATGCACCAGATCAACCTGGAGAAGATGAGCCCGGTGATCCAGGCGCGCGGCGGCGTGGCCTTCCCCGACACCTGCGTCGGCACCGACTCGCACACCCCGCACGTGGACGCCCTGGGCGTGATCGCCATCGGCGTCGGAGGCCTGGAAGCCGAGACCGTGATGCTCGGCCACCCGTCGATGATGCGCCTGCCCGACATCGTCGGCGTCGAGCTGACCGGCAAGCGCCAGCCCGGCATCACCGCCACCGACATCGTCCTGGCCCTGACCGAGTTCCTGCGCAAGGAGCGCGTGGTGGGCGCCTACGTCGAGTTCTTCGGCGAAGGTGCCGACAGCCTCTCCGTCGGCGACCGCGCGACCATCTCCAACATGTGCCCGGAATACGGCGCCACCGCCTCGATGTTCTACATCGACCAGCAGACCATCGACTACCTCAAGCTCACCGGCCGCGAGCCCGAGCAGGTGGCGCTGGTGGAGAACTACGCCAAGACCCTCGGCCTGTGGGGCGATGCCTTGAAGAGCGCCGAGTACGAGCGCGTGCTCAGCTTCGACCTGGGCAGCGTGGTGCGCAACATGGCCGGCCCGTCCAACCCGCACCGCCGCCTGCCGACCTCGGCGCTGGCCGAGCGCGGCATCGCCGACGAGGCCAAGCTGGAGTCCGGCCGCGACGAAGAAGCCCACGGCCTGATGCCTGATGGCGCGGTGATCATCGCCGCCATCACCAGTTGCACCAACACCTCCAACCCGCGCAACGTGGTGGCCGCCGGCCTGCTGGCGAAGAAGGCCAACGCGCTGGGCCTGGTGCGCAAGCCCTGGGTGAAGACCTCCTTCGCGCCGGGTTCGAAAGTCGCCAGGCTGTACCTGGAAGAAGCCGGCCTGCTGACCGAGCTGGAAAAGCTCGGCTTCGGCATCGTCGCCTACGCCTGCACCACGTGCAACGGCATGTCCGGGGCGCTGGAGCCGAAGATCCAGCAGGAGATCATCGACCGCGACCTGTACGCCACCGCCGTGCTCTCGGGCAACCGCAACTTCGACGGGCGCATCCACCCCTACGCCAAGCAGGCCTTCCTCGCCTCGCCGCCGCTGGTGGTGGCCTACGCCATCGCCGGCACCGTGCGCTTCGACATCGAGCAGGACCCGCTGGGCACCGACGCCAACGGCAACCCGATCACCCTGAAAGACCTGTGGCCGTCCGACGAAGAGATCGACGCCATTGTCGCGGCCAGCGTGAAGCCGGAGCAGTTCCGCCAGGTGTACATCCCGATGTTCGACCTGGGCAGCGTGAAGGAAGCCGACAGCCCGCTGTACGACTGGCGCCCGATGTCCACCTACATCCGCCGCCCGCCCTACTGGGAAGGCGCGCTGGCCGGCGAACGCACGCTCAAGGGCATGCGCCCGCTGGCGATCCTGCCGGACAACATCACCACCGACCACCTGTCGCCGTCCAACGCCATCCTCGCCAGCTCCGCGGCCGGCGAATACCTGGCGAAAATGGGCCTGCCGGAGGAGGACTTCAACTCCTACGCCACCCACCGCGGCGACCACCTCACCGCACAGCGAGCCACCTTCGCCAACCCGCAGCTGGTCAACGAGATGGCCGTGGTCGACGGCCAGGTGAAGAAGGGTTCGCTGGCCCGCGTTGAGCCGGAAGGCAAGGTGATGCGCATGTGGGAAGCCATCGAGACCTACATGAACCGCAAGCAGAACCTGATCATCGTCGCCGGCGCCGACTACGGCCAGGGCTCGTCCCGCGACTGGGCAGCCAAGGGCGTGCGCCTGGCCGGCGTGGAAGTGATCGTGGCCGAGGGCTTCGAGCGCATCCACCGCACCAACCTGGTGGGCATGGGCGTGCTGCCGGTGGAGTTCAAGCCGGGCACCACGCGCCTGACCCTGGGCCTGGACGGCACCGAGACCTACGACATCGAAGGCGAACTGTCGCCGCGCTGCGACCTGACCCTGGTGGTCAACCGCCGCAACGGTGAAGTGGTTCGCGTGCCGGTGACCTGCCGCCTCGACACCGCCGCCGACGTCAGCGTGTACAAGGCCGGCGGCGTGCTGCAGCGCTTCGCCAAGGACTTCCTCAAGGGGGCAGTGGCCTAAGACCGCAGGTTCGAGAAAAGCGCTGGAGGCTGGAGGCTGGAGGCTGGAGGCTGAAAGCTGAACGAGAAGCCGCTCCCTCGTTCAGCCTCCAGCGCCTTTTTCGGTTTTTCATCCCCTCAGCCAGGACGAAATCATGGCTCAGCAACCCCAGATCAAGATTTCTGCCACCTACATCCGCGGCGGCACCAGCAAGGGCGTGTTCTTCCGCCTGCAGGACCTGCCCGAGCGCTGCCAGGTGCCGGGCGCGGCGCGCGACAAGCTGTTCATGCGCGTGATCGGCAGCCCCGATCCGTACAGCGCGCACATCGACGGCATGGGCGGCGCCACCTCCAGCACCAGCAAGTGCGTGATCCTGTCGAAAAGCAGCCAGCCCGGCCACGACGTCGACTACCTCTACGGGCAGATTTCCATCGACAAGGCCTTCGTCGACTGGAGCGGCAACTGCGGCAACCTCTCCACCGCCGCCGGCGCCTTCGCCATCCACGCCGGCCTGGTCGACCCCGAGCGCATCCCGGACAACGGCACCTGCGTGGTGCGCATCTGGCAGGCCAACATCAACAAGACCATCATCGCCCACGTGCCGGTGACCAACGGCCAGGTCCAGGAAACCGGCGACTTCGAACTGGACGGGGTGACCTTCCCGGCCGCCGAGATCGTGCTGGAGTTCCTCGACCCGTCCGACGACGGCGAGGAAGGCGGCTCGATGTTCCCCACCGGCAACCTGGTGGACGACCTGGAAGTGCCCGGCGTCGGCACCTTCAAGGCGACCATGATCAGCGCCGGCATCCCCACCGTGTTCGTCAATGCCGAGGACATCGGCTACAAGGGCACCGAACTGCGCGAAGACATCAACTCCGACCCCGAGCAACTGGCGCGCTTCGAAAAGATCCGCATCGCCGGCGCCCTGCGCATGGGCCTGATCAAGACTCCCGAAGAAGCGGCCACCCGCCAGCACACGCCGAAGATCGCCTTCGTCTCGCCGCCCAAGGACTACCGCACCTCCAGCGGCAAGCAGGTGCAGGCCGGGGACGTCGACCTGCTGGTGCGCGCGCTGTCCATGGGCAAGCTGCACCACGCCATGATGGGCACCGCCGCCGTGGCCATCGGCACCGCCGCGGCCGTGCCGGGCACCCTGGTCAACCTCGCGGCCGGTGGCGGCGAACGCAGCGCCGTGCGCTTCGGCCACCCCTCCGGTACCCTGCGCGTGGGCGCCGAGGCGAAGCAGGTGGACGGCGAATGGACGGTGACCAAGGCCATCATGAGCCGCAGCGCGCGCATCCTCATGGAAGGCTGGGTGCGGGTGCCGGGCGACGCCTTCTGAGCGCCGCCGCGTAGGAGCGGATTCCGTCCGCGATGGCCCTGGCCGGCGCAATCGCGGATGAATCCTACGGTTCCAGGAAGCACGGCTTTTCGTAGGATGGCGTTGAGCGAAGCGATACCCATCAGCGCAACCGCATGGGTTTCGCAAGCTCAACCCATCCTACGAAGAGCACCTCGGCGCAAGACAGTTCCTACGTTGCAGGCGAGCACCTCGGCAGCTGCTCGCCGTAGGATGGGTCGAGCGAAGCGATACCCATCGCCATCGTTCGCGAAAGCTTTGCGCCCCCAGCGTCTAGACTCTCCCGGATTACCGCGCAGGAGCACGCCATGAGCACCAACGCCGATCCGAACACCCGCCCCGACTACGACGGCGTCCTGCAGCAGATCGCCGACTACGTCCTGACCTACCGCGTCGACTCCGCCGAGGCACGCGACACCGCGCGGCTGTGCCTGATGGACAGCCTGGCCTGCGCCCTGCTGGCCCTGCGCTTCCCCGAATGCACCAAGCTGCTCGGCCCGCAGGTGGAAGGCACCGTGGTGCCCCACGGCTCGCGGGTGCCGGGCACGCGTTTCTGCCTCGATCCGGTCAAGGCCGCCTGGGACATTGGCGCGCTGGTGCGCTGGCTGGACTACAACGACACCTGGCTGGCCGCCGAATGGGGCCATCCGTCGGATAACCTCGGCGCCATCCTCGGCCTCGCCGACCACCTGGCGCAGCGCGCCCAGGCCAACGGCGAGCCGCCGCTGAGCATGGGCGACGTGCTGGAATCCATGGTCCTGGCCCACGAGATCCAGGGCGTGTTCGCCCTGGAGAACGCCTTCAACCGCGTCGGCCTGGACCACGTGTTCCTGGTCAAGCTCGCCTCCACGGCCGTGAGCGCACGGCTGCTCGGCGCCGACCGCGAGCAGCTGCTCTCCGCTCTCTCCCACGCCTGCGTCGACGGCCAGGCGCTGCGCACCTACCGCCACGCGCCCAACGCCGGCTCGCGCAAGTCCTGGGCCGCCGGCGACGCCAGCAGCCGCGGCCTGCGCCTGGCGGACATCGCCCGGCGCGGCGAGATGGGCATCCCCGGCGTGCTGACCGCGCCGCAGTGGGGCTTCTACGACGTGCTGTTCAGCCACACCAACAAGGACCTGGCGCTCAAACCCGACGACCAGCGCCGCTTCCGCCTGCCGCAGCCCTTCGCCAGCTACGTGATGGAGAACGTGCTGTTCAAGATCAGCTTCCCCGCCGAGTTCCACGCGCAGACCGCCGTGGAAGCCGCGGTGCAGCTGCACCCGCTGGTGCGCAACCGCATCAGCGAGATCACCCGCATCGTCATCGACACCCAGGAATCGGCGATCCGCATCATCTCCAAGACCGGCCCCCTGGCCAACGCCGCCGACCGCGACCACTGCATCCAGTACATGGTCGCCGTGCCGCTGATCTACGGCACCCTGGAAGCCGAGCACTACGAAGACGCCTTCCACGCCGCGCACCCGCTGATCGACCGCCTGCGCGACAAGATGGAAGTGGTGGAGGACCCGCGCTACAGCCGCGAATACCTGGAGCCGGGCAAGCGCAGCATCGCCAACGCCGTGCAGGTGTTCTTCAGCGACGGCAGCAGCACGCCGAAGATCGAGGTGGAATACCCGGTGGGCCATCGCCGCCGCCGCGCCGAGGGCATCCCGCTGCTGGAGGCGAAGTTCCGCAACGCCCTGGCCACCCGCTTCGCCCCGCAGCGCTGCGCGCAGATAACCGCGCTGTGCGACGACCCCGCGCAGCTGGAAGCCACGCCGGTGCACCGCTTCATGGATTTGCTGGTGATCTGAAGCGCTTTTGCAGGATGGGTTGAGCCCTGGCGAAACCCATGCGGTCATGGCGATGGGTATCGCTGCGCTACGCCATTCCCTTGTAGGAGCGCGCCCTGCGCGCGAATCGCGGGCAGGGCCCGCTCCTACAGGTTGCCGTGAGGCATGGCATTCTCTCCCCGTAGGAGCGGACCTTGTCCGCGATAGCCGGAACCAACGGCGCGATTCGCGGATGAGATCCGCTACAGGGCGGCCACAACGCTCAGGCCAACAGATCCCCCTGCAACTGCTCCAGCAGCACCTGGATGCGCGCCAGGCGCACCGTGGGGTCGTCCATCTCCAGCAGCACCTGCTTCTGCTCCGGCTCGAAGGGCAGCAGGTAGGCCAGTTGGCAGGCCAGCTCCTGCTGGCCGTGGACCTCGCCGCCCATCTCCAGGGTGGCGACCATCGGGTGCAGCGACAGCGCGCCGAGCAGCGCGGCCAGGTCGTCGTGTTCCTCGGTCAGCGGCTGGTCGGGCTGTTCCTCCAGCCAGGCCACGTCGGCTTCCAGCAGTTGGTCCGGCTGCACCTGCGTATCCAGCACGCGGAAACGCCGGCCGCCCTCGACGCGGATGCCCAGCAGGCCGTTGGGCAACTGCTGCCAGTCGCGGATCAGCGCCTCGCAGCCGACCTGGCTGAACGCCTGCGGCGCCTCGCCCACTTCGCGGCCTTCGACGATGGACACCACGCCGAAGCCGCTGCCCTGCTTCATGCAGCGGCCGATCATGTCCAGGTAGCGCGCCTCGAAGATCTGCAGGTCCAGGCGGCAACCGGGGAACAGCACGGTGTTGAGGGGGAAGAGCGGCAACTTCATGTGAATCTTCCTGCTTCAGGCGATCAACGCTACCGCCAACGGTAGCAGCACTGCGGTGCCCACGCCCATCAGGCTCATCGCCAGGGCGGCGAAGGCGCCGCATTCCTCGCCCTCCTGCAGGGCGCGGGAGGTGCCCACGGCGTGGGCGGTCATGCCCAGCGCCATGCCCTGGGCGGCCGGGTGGCGCACGCCGATGCGGCGCAGCAGCTCCGGGCCGAGGATGGCGCCGAGCACCCCGGTGATCAGCACGAACACCGCCGCCAGCGCCGCCACGCCGCCGATCTGGCTGGCCACCAGCATGGCGATGGGCGAGGTCACCGACTTCGGCGCCAGGCTCATCAGCAGCTCGCCGCGCAGGCCGAACAGCCAACCCAGGCCAATGCCGGCCACGGTGGCCAGCACGCCGGCCACCAGCAGGGTGACCAGGGTCGGCCAGAACAGCTGGCGGATGCGCTTGAGGTTGAGGAACAGCGGCACCGCCAGGGCCACGGTGGCCGGGCCGAGCAGCACGGTCAGCACGCTGACCCCGGCGCTGTAGGCCTGGTAGTCGATGCCGGTGCCCAGCAGCACCAGGATCACCATGGCCATGGACACCAGCACCGGCTGCAGGAACACCCAGCGCGTGCGCTCGTACGCTGCCAGGGCCAGTTGGTAGGTCGCCAGGGTGATGCCGATGCAGAACAGCGGGTGATGGGTGACCGCCTGCCAGGCGCCTTGCCAGTCAAGCATCGCGGGCCTCCTTGCGGCCGCGCTGGCGGTCGATCAGCTTCTGCATCAGCCAGCCGGCGAACAGGAAGGAGCCCAGCAGCGACAGCGCCAGGGCCCCGGCCAGCGGCCAGAAGTCCGCCAGCAGCTGGCGGCCGTAGACCATCACCCCCACCGCCGGCGGCACCAGCAGCAGCGGCAGGTAGCGCAGCAGCGAGGAGGCCGCGAGCGTGATCGGCTCGCCCACTTCCCCGCGCGCCAGCAGGAACGCCAGCAGCAGCACCAGCCCAATGATCGGGCCGGGGATCATCGGCAGGATGAGAACATTCAGACCGGTGCCCAGCAGTTGGAACAGCACCAGCCAGGTCAGGCCGCGGAGCAGCATGGCAACCTCCTGTGAAAAAGCCCGACATTATGCCCAAGTACGCCCGGCCTATGGCATGGCATTCGCTTCAAGCATAGGTGCGCAGCCGTCATCGACCTGTGCCATGCTGCATCGCACGCAAAAAACAACAACACGCGTTCGCGGAGGAAAACATGCCGTTCGTTCCCGTCAGCACCCTCAAGGACTACATTGGCAAGGACCTGGGCCATTCCGAATGGCTCACCATCGACCAGAACCGCATCAACCAGTTCGCCGAGTGCACCGAGGACCACCAGTTCATCCACGTGGACCCGGAGAAGGCGAAGAAGACCCCGTTCGGCGGCACCATCGCCCACGGTTTCCTCTCCCTGTCGCTGATTCCCAAGCTCTGCGAAGGCCTGCTGGTGCTCCCGGAGAACCCGAAGATGGTGGTCAACTACGGCCTCGACAGCGTGCGCTTCATCCAGCCGGTGCCGGTGGATTCGCGGGTGCGCCTGCAGGTGACCATCCTCGACGTCAGCGAGAAGAACCCCGGCCAGTGGCTGATCAAGGCGCGCTGCACCCTGGAGATCGAAGGCCTGCCCAAGCCGGCCTACATCGCCGAATCGCTGAGCCTGGCCTTCGTCTGACGCCGGCGCCCGGCCCCCTGCAAAAAAGCCCGCGCCCGCGGGCTTTTTTGCGTCACACTGGTGCAAAACCGCCGTGACCGACCTGCCGCATGCGCCTGCACCTTCCCCTCCTCGCCCTGATCCTGGCCCTGGCGGCCTGCGACCAGGGCCCCGCCCAGCCCTCGGCCGACCTGGTGCTGCCCGACGGCGCGCGCTACCACGGCGCCCTCGTCGATGGCCGCCTGCACGGCGAGGGGCGCCTGGAGCACGGCAACGGCGCCTGGTACCAGGGCCGCTTCGCCAAGGGCCTGTTCGACGGCCCGGGCGAATGGCACGGCGCCGACGGCAGCCACTACCAGGGCGGCTTCCGCGCCGGCCTCTACCACGGCCAGGGCCAACTGGACGACGGCCAGGGCAACGAGTATGCAGGCACCTTCGAGAACGGCCAGCTGCGCGGCAAGGGCAGCTTCAGCGACGCCGACGGCGACCGCTACGAGGGCGGCTTCGAGAACACCGAATTCAGCGGCCAGGGGCGCTTCGTCAACGCCGACGGCGACGTGTGGAGCGGCCAGTTCAGCCAGGGCGCGCTGAACGGCCAGGGCAAGTACGAAGGCCGCGACGGCAGCCGCTACGAAGGCGGCTTCAAGGACTGGCGCTTCGCCGGCGAAGGCGTGCTGACCCAGGCCGACGGCCAGGTCTACCGTGGCCAGTTCGCCGACGGCAAGTTCGCCGGCAAGGGCAGCCTGCGCGGCGCCGACGGGCGCCTGCAGGCCGGCACCTGGAGCAACGGCCTGCTGCGCCGCGACGAACAGGGCCGGCGCCTGCCCAACCCGGTGGAGGTAGGCCTGCTGGAACAGGGCCGCCTGCTCGACCGCGCCCTGGCCGCGCTGCCGCCTTCCACGCCGCAGGTGGAGCTGTACGCCCTGAGCGTGGGCGGCGACGGCAAGCAGAGTGTGTTCCTGCGCGAGGCCGACTACGTCGCCCGCCTGCTCGGCCAGCGCTTCGGCGCGCGCGGCGTGGTCACCCTGGTGAACAACCGCAACCATGCCGACGACCGCCCCATGGCCACCCGCGAGAGCCTGGCGCGGGCGATCCGCGCCCTGGCGCGCAGCAGCGGCCCGGAGGACCTGGTGTTCATCTACCTGACCAGCCACGGCAGCCACGACCACCAACTGATCCTCGACATGCCCGGCATCCGCCTGGACAACCTGCCCGCCGCCGACCTGGCCGAACTCCTCGCGCCGCTGAAGGAGCGCTACAAGGTGCTGGTGATCTCGGCCTGCTACAGCGGCGGCTTCATCGAACCTCTGAAGGACGACAGGACTCTGATCATGACCGCGGCGCGCAGCGACCGGGTGTCCTTCGGCTGTTCCGAGGAAGCCGACTTCACCTACTTCGGCCAGGCCCTGTTCGCCAACGCCCTGAACGCCACCGACGACCTGCAGCAGGCCTTCCAGCTGGCCAGCAGCGAGGTCGCCCGGCGCGAGGCGGCGGACGGCTTCGACGCTTCCGAGCCGCAGCTGTGGGCGCCAGCGGCCGTGCTGCAGCGCTGGAACACCTTGCGTGCGGGCCAGGCCAGCCGGGCCCTGAGCGCCGATGCGGGGCACGTGCAGGAAAAACGATAGCCCGGCAACTACGCTTGTAACTGT
The DNA here is from genome assembly GCF_022760135.1 of Pseudomonas sp. M1. Lineage (NCBI taxonomy): Bacteria > Pseudomonadati > Pseudomonadota > Gammaproteobacteria > Pseudomonadales > Pseudomonadaceae > Pseudomonas > Pseudomonas sp. M1. The sequence continues at coordinate 1,077,921 of NZ_CP094343.1, read as the reverse complement.
GTCAGCGGAGAAACCAGGATGTATTCAACACCGACGCATGTCATTCTCGCCGGCGCCACCGGCCTCACCGGCGAACACCTGCTCGACCGCATGCTCAGCGAGCCGACGGTCAAGCGCGTGCTGGCGCCTACGCGCCGGCCACTGGCCGCCCACCCGCGCCTGGAGAACCCCATCGGCCCGCTGGCCGAACTCATCCCCAACCTGGCCGGGCCGGTGGACACGGTGTTCTGCTGCCTGGGCACCACGCTCAAGGAGGCCGGCTCGGAGGCGGCCTTCAAGGCGGTGGACTACGACCTGCCGCTGGCCCTGGGCGAGCACGCGCTCAAGCTCGGCGCGCGGCATTACGTGGTGGTCAGCGCGCTGGGCGCGGACAGCAAGTCCTCGCTGTTCTACAACCGCGTCAAGGGCGAGCTGGAAGAGGCCCTGCAGAAACAGGGCTGGGCGCAACTGACCATCGCCCGCCCGTCCCTGCTGCTGGGCCAGCGCGAGGAAATCCGCCTGGCCGAACTGCTCGCCGCGCCCTTCGCCCGCATCCTCCCCGGCAAGCTGCACGGCATCGAAGCCTGCGCCCTGGCCCGCGCCCTCTGGCGCCTGGCCCTGGAGACGGGCAAGGGTGTGCGGTTCGTCGAGTCGGATGAGCTGCGCAGGCTGGGGAAATAGTCCCGGCAGCGCCGAGGCGCTCTTCGTAGGATGGGTTGAGCTTGCGAAACCCATCGGGCCATGGTGATGGGTATCGCTTCGCTCAACCCATCCTACGGGACTTTCCTGGAACCGTAGGAGCGGACCTTGTCCGCGATAGCCGGAGGCTCCGGCGCGGTTCGCGGATAAGATCCGCTCCTACGCGACGCCCACCACCTGTAGGAGCGCGCCCTGCGCGCGATTTCGCGGGCAGGGCCCGCTCCTACAGTTCGGCATGAGGTATGGCATTCCCCTGTAGCGGACCTTGTCCGCGATAGCCGGGGGCTCCGGCGCGGTTCGCGGATAGGATCCGCTCCTACGCGACGCCCACCTGTAGGAGCGCGCCCTGCGCACGATTCGCGGGCAAGGCCCGCGGCGTCAATTCCCGCCCCACACCTGCAGGCCGATGCCCAGCTCGGCGGCGATCGACAGCGGCAACAGCACGGTGTCCAGCAACGCGCTACCCGGCAGGTCCAGCCGTGGGTATTTCGGCGCCTCGGTGCCGTAGTGGTCCTGCGGGCAACAACCGCCGTTGATGGAATACCAGTCCAGCCGCGTGCCGGCGTAGATCAGCGGGGCGCCGGGCTTGTTGGCGTTGAGGGTCTTCACGGTGGCGCAGCCGCCCAGCTGCAGCAACATCAAGGCGGCTAGGAGCTTATTCGTCACTGACAAGGTGGTGTTCGCCCCAGCGCGGCAGCATGTCCTGGGGGATGCCCAGTTGGTTGAGGATGCGCGCGACCACGAAGTCGATCAGGTCGTCGATGGTCTGCGGCTGATGGTAGAAACCCGGCGCCGCCGGCAGGATCACCGCGCCCAGGTTGGACAGCTTGAGCATGTTCTCCAGGTGGATGCTCGACAGCGGCGCCTCGCGCGGCACCAGGATCAGCTGGCGGCGCTCCTTCAGGGCGACGTCGGCGGCGCGCTCGATCAGGTTGTTGCAGGCGCCGCTGGCGATCGCCGACAGCGTGCCGGTGGAGCAAGGCACCACCACCATGGCGCCGGGCGCGCCGGAGCCGGAGGCCACCGGGGCCATCCAGTCTTCCTTCCCGTAGACGCGGATCTGCCCAGGCGCGGCGCCGGTGTATTCGCTGAGGAAGGCCTGCATCGCCTGGGGCTTGCCCGGCAGGGTCACGTCGGTCTCGGTGGCCACCACCAGTTGCGCGGCCTTGGAGATCAGGAAGTGCACCTCACGGTCTTCCTGCACCAGGCAGTCGAGCAGGCGCAGGCCGTACTGCGCGCCGGAGGCGCCGGTCATCGCCAGGGTGACGCGTTCGGCTCCCGCCATCTCAGTCCTCCAGGGCCTTGGCCAGCTTGCCGTGCAGGCCGCCGAAGCCGCCGTTGCTCATGATCACCACCTGGGTGCCCGGCGTGGCCACGGCCTTCACGCCCTCGATGATGGCCTCCAGGGAATCGCACACCTGGGTCGGCACGGTCGAGCCGGCCACGGTGGCGGCCAGGTCCCAGCCCAGGTTCGGCGGCGCGTACCAGAACACCCGGTCGGCCTGGGTGACGCTGTCCGCCAGGCCGTCGCGGTGGGCGCCCAGCTTCATCGAGTTGGAGCGCGGCTCGACCACGGCGATCACCGGGGCGTCGCCGACGCGCTTGCGCAAGCCGTCGAGGGTAGTGGCGATGGCGGTCGGGTGGTGGGCGAAGTCGTCGTAGAGGGTCACGCCCTTCACTTCGGCGACCTTCTCCATGCGCCGCTTGACGCTCTTGAACGCCGACAGCGCGGCGCAGCCCAGCTCCGGCACCACGCCGACGTGGCGCGCCGCGGCCAGGCAGGCCAGGGCGTTGGCGACGTTGTGCTGGCCGGTCAGTTCCCATTCCACCGTGCCCTGGGCGGCGCCGTCGAACAGCACCTCGAAGCGCGAGCCGTCGGCGCTGAGCAAGCGCGCCTGCCATTGGCCGCCCTCGCCTGTGGTTTGCACGGGGGTCCAGCAGCCCATGCCGATCACGCGCTTGAGCGCGGTTTCGTTTTCCGGGTGGATGATCAGGCCTTCGCCGGGGATGGTCCGCACCAGGTGGTGGAACTGCCGCTCGATGGCCGCCAGGTCCGGGAAGATGTCCGCGTGATCGAATTCCAGGTTGTTCAGGATGGCGGTGCGCGGGCGGTAGTGGACGAACTTGGAGCGCTTGTCGAAGAAGGCGCTGTCGTACTCGTCGGCTTCCACCACGAAGAACGGCGTGCCGCCCAGGCGCGCGGAGACGCCGAAGTTCTGCGGCACGCCGCCGATCAGGAAGCCCGGGCTCATGCCGGCGTGTTCCAGCACCCAGGCCAGCATGCTGCTGGTGGTGGTCTTGCCGTGGGTGCCGGCGGCGGCCAGCACCCAGCGGCCCTGCAGCACGTGGTCGGCCAGCCACTGCGGGCCGGAAACGTAGGGCAGACCCTTGTTCAGCACGTGCTCCACCGCCGGGTTGCCGCGCGACAGGGCGTTGCCGATCACCACCAGGTCCGGCGCCGGCTCCAGGTGGGCGGGCTCGTAGCCCTGCATCAGCTCGATGCCCTGGGCCTGCAGCTGGGTGCTCATGGGCGGGTAGACGTTGGCGTCGGAACCGGTGACGCGGTGCCCCAGTTCCTTGGCCAGCACGGCCAGCGAACCCATGAAGGTGCCGCAGATGCCGAGGATGTGGATATGCATGCAGACTCCTGCAATCAAGCCTGGGAAGGCGCTTCGAATGGGCGGCAGATTAGCACAGCGCCGGGTACCGGCGGGGTGGCTGGATGCATCAGACGGCGCCATTGGGCGGGGGTTCCACGCAAGCCATTGGTGGGCCTGGCGTAGGGCGTATAACCGTTCGCGGTTATCCGCCGATACACCCAATCTTCACCCAAAGCCAAGGTCGAACCTGAAGCCATCCATCTACACAGCCGCCCCCACCGCCAAGGTCGAACCCGGAGCCGCCTGGGGCCTAGGTCAAACGGCGTACAACCGCGAACGGTTGTACGCCCTACGGTACGGAGCGGCTCAAACCGTGGCGGCGCAGCTTGCGGTACAGGGTGTTGCGGCTGATGCCCAGCTGCTGCGCGGTGCGGCTCATGTGCCAGCGCTGCGCCTCCAGCACCGCCAGCAGCGCGCCGCGCTCGGCGTCGAGCAGGCAGTCGGCGGGCGCTTCCGCTTCGGGCGCGGGCTTGGGTTGCGCGGCGCGGCGGATGTCCACCGGCAGGTCGGCCAGGTGCACGCGGCCGCCCTCGCTCAGCGCCACCAGGGTGCGCAGCACGTTGCGCAGCTGGCGCACGTTGCCCGGCCAGGGATGGTCGAGCAGGACCTGGCGCACGTCCTCGTCGAGCACGATGGACCGGCCCCGGGATTCCTCGGCTAGCAGTTGCGCCAGCAGCTGCGGCCGGTCCTCGCGCTCGCGCAGGGCCGGCAGTTGCAGCACCAGGCCGTTGAGGCGGTAGTAGAGGTCTTCGCGGAAGGTGCCGGCGGCCACCAGCTCCTCCAGGTTGCGGTGGGTGGCGCTGATCAGGCGCAGGTCCACCGGCTGCGCCACGCCGTCGCCCAGGGGCACCACCTGGCGCTCTTCCAGCACCCGCAGCAGGCGCGTCTGCAGGGCCAGGGGCATGTCGCCGATCTCGTCGAGGAACAGGGTGCCGCCGTCGGCCTGCAGCAGCTTGCCGCGCATGCCTTCCTTGCGCGCGCCGGTGAAGCTGCCGCCGCGGTAGCCGAACAGCTCGCTCTCGATCAGGCTTTCCGGGATGGCCGCGCAGTTCAGCGCGACGAAGGCCTTGCCGGCGCGCTCGCCGGACTGGTGCACGGCCTTGGCGAAGGCCTCCTTGCCCGAGCCGGTTTCGCCGTGCAGCAGCAGCGGCACGTCGTGGGCATACACCTTGAGGGCGCGGCGGAAGTCCGCGGCCAGGTGTTCGTCGCCCAGGCACAGCCCCGGCGCGACAGGCGCCGGCCGTGACACGGGAATCGCCAGCGGCCGCGGCTCGCCACGCAGCTGGGCGTGGAACTGGCGCCCGGCATGGCTGCGCAGCGGCCAGCTGAGGCCGGCCTGGGTGCTGGCGCGGCCGAGCAGTTCGTCCAGGCGGATGTCGAAGCAGTCTTCCACGCTGCGGCCGAGCAGGCCGTCGCGCGGGCGGTCGAGCAGGTTCAGCGCGCCCTGGTTGGCGGCGAGGATGCGCCCGGCGCCGTCGAAGGCCACCAGGCCCTCGCTGAACAGCCCGACGTACTCGGCCTGCAGGTGGAAGCGCAGCAGCCACTGGCCTTCGAAGCGGCGCAGGAAGTAGCAGCTCTCGATCATCTTCGCCGAGAGGTTGACCAGGGCCATGGTGTGGAACTGGCTCTGCCGCGACAGGTCGCGGCGCGCCGAGGACACGTCGAGCACCGCCAGCAGTTCGCCGTGGGGGTCGAACACCGGGCTCGCCGAGCAGGTCAGGCCGGTGTGCAGGCTGCGGAAGTGTTCGTCGCGGTGGATGGTCAGCGCCTGGCGCTCGATGAGGCAGGTGCCGATGCCGTTGGTGCCCTCGCGGGCCTCGCTCCAGTCGGCGCCCAGCCACAGCCCGGCGTGCTCGAAGGTGGCGCGTTCGGCCTCGTCGCAGACGCGGTTGAGGATCACCCCGCGGGCGTCGGTGAGCAGCACTGCGTGGCCGGCGCCGGCGAGCTGCTGGCGCAGGCTGGTCATCTCGCCGCTGGCGATTTCCAGCACCTGCTGCAGGCCTTCGCGGCGCTCCAGCATGCGCCGGTGCTCCAGCACCGTGGGCGGCAGCGTCTGCGCCGGGTCGAGGTGGTATTCCTCCAGGCAGCGCAGCCAGGAACGGGCGATCGACGGATCGGCGGCGGGGCCGCTGGCCGGTTGCTGCCCGCGGGCCACCGTCATGACCTGGCGGGCGTGGCGACTCATGGCGTTCGCACTCATTGTTATGGTTCTCCACGGAAGGGACGGCAGGCAGTCCCGGGGCGACCGTTCCCGCAGCATCGTCCAGCGCGCCGCGCAATGCAATGCCCGCGTGACCTGGCGGTCAGCCGCTGTACCGGATGCGGGACAAACTGTCACCCCGGCCTGTGCCAGCGCTGCCACACCGCCCGTCGGCGGGCGTCCGCCAGCCGACCGCCGGCCCAGCAACCACGCGGTTCGCGCTGGCATGGCCCGGCCCTTGCTCTACGCTTGTCAGACCGCAAACGCGTCCTCCCCAACAAGCACAAGAGCCAGGAGATCCACCATGCGTTACGCCCAACCCGGTAGCCAAGGTGCTGTCGTTTCCTTCAAGTCCCGCTACGGCAACTACATCGGTGGCGAGTTCGTACCGCCGGTCAACGGCCAGTACTTCGTCAACACCTCGCCGGTGAACGGCCAGCCCATCGCCGAGTTCCCCCGCTCCGACGCCGCCGACATCGACAAGGCCCTGGACGCCGCCCATGCCGCGGCCGATGCCTGGGGCCGCACCTCGGTGCAGGAGCGCTCGCTGGTCCTGCTGAAGATCGCCGACCGCATCGAACAGAACCTGGAAGTGCTCGCCGTCACCGAGACCTGGGACAACGGCAAGCCGGTGCGCGAAACCCTCAACGCCGACATCCCGCTGGCCGCCGACCACTTCCGCTACTTCGCCGGCTGCATCCGCGCCCAGGAAGGCTCGGCCGCGGAGATCAACGACAGCACCGTGGCCTACCACATCCACGAGCCGCTGGGCGTGGTCGGGCAGATCATCCCGTGGAACTTCCCGCTGCTGATGGCCGCCTGGAAACTCGCCCCGGCCCTGGCCGCCGGCAACTGCGTGGTGCTCAAGCCGGCCGAGCAGACGCCGCTGGGCATCTGCGTGCTGATGGAGATCATCGGCGACCTGCTGCCGCCGGGCGTGCTCAACGTCGTCCAAGGCTTCGGCAAGGAAGCCGGCGAGGCGCTGGCCACCAGCAAGCGCATCGCCAAGATCGCCTTCACCGGCTCCACCCCGGTGGGCTCGCACATCCTCGAATGCGCGGCGAAGAACATCATCCCCAGCACCGTGGAACTGGGCGGCAAGAGCCCGAACATCTACTTCGAAGACATCATGCAGGCCGAGCCGACCTTCATCGAGAAGGCCGCCGAGGGCCTGGTGCTGGCCTTCTTCAACCAGGGCGAGGTGTGCACCTGCCCGTCCCGCGCCCTGGTGCAGGAATCCATCTACCCGCAGTTCATGGAAGTGGTGATGAAGAAGGTCAAGGCGATCAAGCGCGGCGACCCGCTGGACACCGACACCATGGTCGGCGCCCAGGCCTCGCAGCAGCAGTTCGACAAGATCCTCTCCTACCTCGACATCGCCCAGCAGGAAGGCGCCGAAGTGCTGGTCGGCGGCCAGGTCGAGAAGCTCGAAGGCAGCCTGGCCACCGGCTACTACATCCAGCCGACGCTGCTCAAGGGCAGCAACAAGATGCGCGTGTTCCAGGAAGAAATCTTCGGCCCGGTGGTGGGCGTCACCACCTTCAAGGACGAAGCCGAGGCCCTGGCCATCGCCAACGACACCGAGTACGGCCTGGGCGCCGGCGTCTGGACCCGCGACATCAACCGCGCCTACCGCATGGGCCGCGGCATCAAGGCCGGCCGCGTGTGGACCAACTGCTACCACCTGTACCCGGCGCACGCCGCGTTCGGCGGCTACAAGAAATCCGGCGTGGGCCGCGAGACCCACAAGATGATGCTCGACCACTACCAGCAAACCAAGAACCTGCTGGTCAGCTACGACATCAATCCGCTGGGCTTCTTCTGATAGCAGCGAGCTCCGACTCTCTTCCGCGCGGCCTTCGGGCCGCGCTTTTTTTCAGGCCTCGGCACGCCTGCGGCGCAGGAGCAGGGAGCCGCCCAGGGCGATCAGCGCCAGAGCGGGAATGACACTGTCACCGCCATGGGACAGCCCCGTCGGCCACTGGAGAATGACTGCCCAACCGGCCAGGAAGCACCCGCCTCCCAGCCACCGACGCAACGTCCGGCGGCGAACCAGATGATCGACCGAGACGATCAGGACGAGCGCCACGGCGTACTGGAGTATGTCGCTCATCCGCGGGAAGCTCCCGTCTTGAGCAACATGGACTGGGTAGACCGCTGCGGACCTATGCCACCACTCACTACGGCATCGACGCCGACAATTCGGTCGCCGATATGGTAGGTCGGCAGCCGATCGAACGCGAAACGCCTGCTTGCGGCCCCCATGGCCAATCCTGCGATGGGATGTATACGCGAGCCGGCTGCCGTGGCGATCCCGGCAACGGCATTGGCGACACTGACTCTCTGGTGGTTCAAAGCGTCGGCCTGCTCCCGGCTCAAAGGTTCGGATACCAGCACGCCAAGCATGCAGAGCCGACCCCTCGCCTGCATGTAGTCGAAAACATCCAAGACAAACTCGGCTATGTCCTGATTCCAACGGAGCGTTCGATCGTAGTTCAACGAACGTAACCGGTTCCGCTCGGCAGCAACCAGTTGAACGATCATCAACGAGAAAACGATGCCATGCGCGTTTTGCGCCTGGCGGCACTCTATCTTCATGGACGGCGACCCGGCAGGTTTGCCCCGTATTCGGCGGCAGGTCGGCCAGATTCGGATTTGCCCTCGATCCGGACTATCGGACAACGGCCTGATCGGCCGCCTGAAAAGTCCCAGTTTCAAGTGTGTAGGGCGCATAACCGTTCGCGGTTATCCGCCGATGTCTCCCGCGCGGGAGCCTGTCCGGCATGGATGGGAAATTCGCAGTCAACCTGTAGGAGCGGGCCCTGCCCGCGATTCGCGCGCAGGGCGCGCTCCTACATGGGAATGACGCGGGTCGCACAGCATAATCCGCGCCGGAATCTCCGGTTATCGCGGTCAAGATCCTACGTTGCAGGCGTGCGCCGGGAAGATCAGGCTTCGTCGCTGCGCCATTGCCGCGGGCTCACGCCGAACCAGCGGCGGAAGGCGCGGGAGAAGGCGCTGGTCTCGGAGTAGCCCAGCAGCGGCGCCAGTTCGGAGATCGGCCGTTGGCGCTGGCGCAGGTAGTGCACCGCCAGTTCGCGGCGGGTGTTTTCCACCAGTTGGCTGAAGCTCAGTCCGGCCTCGCGCAGGCGCCGTTGCAGGCCGGCGGTGGTCAGCTCCAGGCGCTCGGCGATCAGTTCCAGCACCGGCTCGCCCTCGCTCAGGGCCAGGCGGATCTGGGTGCCGGCGTCTTCCAGCAGGTCCGGCCCGCGGCCCTGCTCGCCCAGGCGGCGGATCACGTCCTGCACCAGGAACAGCAGGTTGGCGTCGCGCTCGGGCATCAGCCGGCCCTTGATGTCGGCCTTGGGCACCAGCAGCGAATTACAGCCGCGCTGGAAGTGCACCGGCGCGCCGAACACCCGCGCGTGCTCCTGCCAGTCCTCCGGGCGGGCGTGCTCGAAGCCCACCGCGCGCGGCGACCAGTCCTGGCCGAGGGCGTGGCGCAGCAGGTTCAGCGCCATGCCCATGGTCAGTTCGGCATCCTGGCGGCGGTCGAGGATGGCGCCGTGCTGCACCTGGTAGTCGAAGCGGAAGCACTCACCGCAATCCACCAGGCGGATCAGGGTGCTGTGCTGGTGGAAGGGAAAGGCCGCGGCGAAGTTGCGCAGGGCGTCTTCCAGGGTTTCCGAACACAGCCCCACGTAGCCCAGCAGGCCAAGGGCGCGGGGCTGGAACTGCTGGCCGTAGCGCAGGCCGAAGTTGTCGCAGCCGGACTGCCGCGCCGCCTCCTCCAGCACCTGGCAATAGTTGGTCAGGGCCAGGCTCAGGGTGGGGTGGCGCAGGCGCTCGGGGTCGATGCCGGCGCGGCCGAAGACGCGGTCGATATCGCCGCCCTGGGCGGTGATGAAGCCATCCAGGCCGCTGGCGGCGGCGGACAGCACGCCCAGGTTGCTCGCCGAGGGCGTGGCGACGGCACAGGAAAACAGGGACGGGTTCATGGGCACGCTCGTTGTTATTGATCGCTTATCCGACAAAACTACTTAGCAATTACCGTTAGCAATTACCGTGCCTCGCCCCGGAACCCCGAAATACCCCATGACAGCAGCCGCATCGGCCCCTGGACGCGACATTCCCGTGCAGGCCGCGCGCCATCCTGGGGCGATGGGTAACACCTCGTTGCAACTTGACCGCAGAGGCCGCACGGCGGGCTCCAGGGTCAAGTCCTGGGCCCCCGCCGTCGCTACCATCGAAGCCAGGCAACCCGTCCACGCCCCGAGGGGCAGAGGAGTCCGCAATGAGCGCATCACAACTAAAACCGACGCTGGGAACCTTGCACCTCTGGGGCCTGGCCGTGGGCCTGGTGATTTCCGGCGAGTACTTCGGCTGGAGCTACGGCTGGGGCACCGCCGGCACCCTGGGCTTCCTGGTCACCACCCTGATGGTGGCCCTGATGTACACCTGCTTCATCTTCAGCTACACCGAGCTGACCACCGCCATCCCCCACGCCGGCGGCCCCTTTGCCTACAGCCTGCGGGCCTTCGGCAAGACCGGCGCGACCATCGCCGGCATCGCCACCCTGATCGAGTTCGTCTTCGCCCCGCCGGCCATCGCCATGGCCATCGGCGCCTACCTCAACGTGCAGTTCCCGGCGCTGGACCCGAAATGGGCGGCCACCGGCGCCTACGCCATCTTCATGACACTGAACATCCTCGGCGTGAGCATCGCCGCCACCTTCGAGCTGGTGGTCACCGTGCTCGCGGTGGCCGAGCTGCTGGTGTTCATGGGCGTGGTGGCGCCGGGCTTCAGCTTCAGCAACTTCGTGCTCAACGGCTGGGCCGGCTCCAGCACCTTCAGCAGCGCGGCCATCGGCGGCATCTTCGCGGCCATTCCCTTCGCCATCTGGTTCTTCCTCGCCATCGAGGGCGCGGCCATGGCCGCCGAGGAAGCCAAGGACCCGAAACGCACCATCCCGCGCGCCTACATCGCCGGCATCCTCACCCTGGTGACCCTGGCCATCGGCGTGATGATCTTCGCCGGCGGCGTCGGCGACTGGCGCGAGCTGTCGAACATCAACGACCCGCTGCCGCAGGCCATGAAAGCGGTGGTCGGCAACAACTCCACCTGGATGCACATGCTGGTGTGGATCGGCCTGTTCGGCCTGGTGGCCAGCTTCCACGGCATCATCCTCGGCTACTCGCGGCAGTTCTTCGCCCTGGCCCGCGCCGGTTTCCTGCCCCCAGGCCTGGCGAAACTCTCGCGCTTCCAGACCCCGCACCGGGCCATCCTCGCCGGCGGCGTGGTGGGCATCGCGGCGATCTTCAGCGACAACCTGATCAGCCTGCAGGGCATGACCCTGACCGCCGCGATGATCACCATGAGCGTGTTCGGCGCCATCGTCATGTACATCATGAGCATGCTCAGCCTGTTCAAGCTGCGCCGCAGCGAGCCGCACCTGGAGCGCACCTTCCGCGCGCCCGGTTACCCGATAGTGCCGGGCATCGCCCTGGCCCTGGCGCTGGTCTGCCTGGCTGCCATGCTGTGGTACAACCAGGTGATCGCCCTGGTGTTCCTGGCGCTGATGCTGGCCGGCTTCATCTGCTGCAACCTGGTGATCGCCGCGCGCCGCGGCGTGCCGGCCAGCTTCGCCAGCGAAGGTTGATCCACCCGCGCCGGGCCGCGAGGTCCGGCGCCGTTGAGCACAAGGAGTTCCCATGCCCGGATACGCCCACAGCGTCGGTGGCCAGACCTGGCGCTTCGACAGCCTCAGGCAGCTGATGGCCAAGGCCAGCCCGGCGCGCTCCGGCGACTGCCTGGCCGGCGTCGCCGCCAGCAGCGACGCCGAGCGCGTGGCCGCGCAGATGGCCCTGGCCGAGGTGCCGCTCAAGCGCTTCCTCGACGAGGCGCTGATCCCCTACGAAGCCGACGAAGTCACCCGGCTGATCATCGACGGCCACGACCGCGCCGCCTTCGCCCCGGTCAGCCACCTGACGGTGGGCGACTTCCGCGACTGGCTGCTCGGCGACGCCGCCGACGAGGCCAGCCTGCGCGCCCTGGCGCCGGGGCTGACGCCGGAGATGGCGGCCGCGGTATCGAAGATCATGCGCGTGCAGGACCTGGTGCTGGTGGCGCAGAAAATCCGCGTGGTCACCCGCTTCCGTAATACCCAGGGGCTGCGCGGGCGGCTGTCCACCCGGCTGCAGCCGAACCACCCCACCGACGACCCGGCCGGGATCGCCGCCAGCGTCCTCGACGGCCTGCTCTACGGCAACGGCGACGCCATGCTGGGGATCAACCCGGCCACCGACAGCCTGCAATCCATCTGCACCCTGCTGGAAATGCTCGACGCCATCATCCAGCGCTACGAAATCCCTACCCAGTCCTGCGTGCTGACCCACGTCACCAGCTCCATCGAGGCGATCAACCGCGGCGCGCCGCTGGACCTGGTGTTCCAGTCCATCGCCGGCACCGAGGCGGCCAACGCCAGCTTCGGCGTGAGCCTGGCGGTGCTGCAGGAAGGCTACGAGGCCGGCCTGTCGCTCAAGCGCGGCCCCCTGGGCGACAACCTCATGTACTTCGAGACCGGCCAGGGCAGCGCGCTCTCGGCCAACGCCCACCACGGCGTCGACCAGCAGACCTGCGAGGCCCGCGCCTACGCCGTGGCCCGGCACTTCAAGCCGTTCCTGGTGAACACCGTGGTCGGCTTCATCGGCCCGGAATACCTGTACAACGGCAAGCAGATCATCCGCGCCGGCCTGGAGGACCACTTCTGCGGCAAGCTGCTGGGCGTGCCCATGGGCTGCGACATCTGCTACACCAACCATGCCGAGGCCGACCAGGACGACATGGACATGCTGCTGACCCTGCTGGGCGTGGCCGGCATCAACTTCATCATGGGCATCCCCGGCTCCGACGACGTGATGCTCAACTACCAGACCACCTCCTTCCATGACGCCCTCTACGCCCGCCAGAGCCTGGGCCTGCGCCCGGCGCCGGAGTTCGAGGAATGGCTGGAGCGCATGCACATCCTGCAGCAGCGCGAAGGCAAGGTGCGCCTGGCCGAGCAACTGCCGCCGGCGTTCCGCCCGGCCCTGGCGCAACTGAACTGAGGACGCGCGGATGAGCGAAGAGAAGTCCACCGCCACCCCCAACCCCTGGCAGGAACTGCGCCGCCTGACCCCCGCGCGCATCGCCCTGGGCCGCGCCGGCACCAGCCTGCCGACCAGGGCGCAACTGGACTTCCAGTTCGCCCACGCCCAGGCCCGCGACGCCGTGCACCTGAGCTTCGACCATGCCGGCCTGAGCGCCGCCCTGGCCGAACGCGGGCGCGCAAGCCTACTGCTGCACAGCGCTGCCGCCGACCGCCACACCTACCTGCAGCGCCCCGACCTGGGCCGCCGCCTGGACGAAGACTCGGCGGCGCTGCTGCGCCAGCACGGCGAGGCCAACCCCGCGGGCTACGACCTGGCCGTGGTGGTGGCCGACGGACTCTCCGCACTGGCCGTGCAACGTCATGCCCTGCCCTTCCTGGAACGCCTGGAGGACATGGCCGCGGCCGAGAACTGGAGCCTGTCGCCGGTGGCCCTGGTGCAACAGGGGCGCGTGGCGGTGGCGGACGAGGTGGGCGAACTGCTGCGGGCGAAGATGGTGGTCATCCTCATCGGCGAACGCCCCGGCCTCAGCTCGCCGGACAGCCTCGGCCTGTACTTCACCTGGGCGCCGAAGGTGGGCCTGAACGACGCCTACCGCAACTGCATCTCCAACGTGCGCCTGGAAGGCCTGAGCTACGGCATGGCCGCCCACCGCCTGCTGTACCTGATGCGCGAAGCCTGCCGCCGTCAGCTCTCGGGGGTGAACCTGAAGGACGAGGCGGAACTGCCGACACTGGAAGGCCAGGGGCCGGGGGCCAACTTCCTGCTGGCAGGGCGCTAGGGCACGCTCCTGCTTCGTAGGATGGGTTGAGCGAAGCGATACCCATCACCCTGACCGCATGGGTTTCGCAGGCTCAACCCATCCTACGAAAAGCGCCTCGGCGCAGCCGGCAGGACAATTGCCCTGCGTCCGGCCGAAACACCACTGTCGATCAAACGCTCGCTTGGATTGCGCTTTCAACGATTTCTGGTGCAGCATCCGGGCAGTGCTGTGCTGGCACAGCACCTGCATCGTGACAGCAGCCCATTCACCGAACGCAGAGATCCGCCCATGCGCATCGTGCAAGCCACCCTCGATCACCTCGACCTGCTCGCCCCGCTGTTCGTCAAGTATCGTGAGTTCTACGGGATGCTGCCCTACCCCGAATCCTCGCGGAAATTCCTCGAGAAGCGCCTCAAGCGCAAGGAGTCGGTGATCTACCTGGCGCTGCCGGACGACAGCGACGACAAGCTGCTGGGCTTCTGCCAGCTCTACCCGAGCTTCTCCTCGCTGTCGCTCAAGCGCGTGTGGATCCTCAACGACATCTACGTCGCCGAGGACGCCCGCCGCCAGCTGGTGGCCGACCACCTGCTGCAGCACGCCCGGCAGATGGCGCGGGAAACCAATGCCGTGCGCATGCGCGTGTCCACCAGCACCAACAACGAGGTGGCGCAGAAGGTCTACGAGTCCATCGGCTTCCGCGAGGACACCGAGTTCAAGAACTACATCCTGCCCATCAGTGACGATCTCGTCTAAGCCGAGGGCGCATTACGCTGGCAATGGCTTAACGCCAGCATTACAGTGAAGCATCGCACGTGCCGCCCGGCGTTCGGCGGCTAAGGGGCTCCATGGGCATTCCCCAGCGTCTACTGCGTCACTTCTCCCTGCTCCTGCTGTTCGGCCTGGGCACCGTCCAGGCCGATACCCTGCGCGTGGCCACCCTCGACTGGGAGCCCTACGTCGGCGCCGACCTGCCCGGCCAGGGCCTGGCCAGCCGCATCCTCGACGAAGCCCTGGCGCTCAACGGCGACCGCGCCGAGCGGGTGTTCCTGCCCTGGCAGCGGGCCCTCAACGAAACCCGCGAAGGTCACTACGACGCCCTGATGCCGGCCTACCTGTCGGCCGACCGCAGCCGCGACTTCTACACCTCGATGCCGCTGCTGGACTCGCAACTGGGCTTCTTCCACCGCCGCGACCGCGCCATCGCCTACCGCGCCGGCGACCTCGACAGCCTGCGCCCCTACCGCATCGGCGTGGTGCGCGGCTACGTCAACCAGGCGGATTTCGACAAGGCCGACTTCCTCACCAAGGAAGTGGTCAACAACGACTGGCAGAACCTGGAAAAGCTCCTGCGCGGGCGCCTCGACCTGGCGGTGGTGGACCGCTACACCGGCTACCACCTGCTGGCGCGCAACGCCCCGGCGCTGCGCGAGCAGCTGGAATTCATCGAACCGCCGCTGGAGGTCAAGCCCCTCTACGTGCTGATTCCCAAGACCCGCACCGGCGGCGAGGCGCTGGCCGCCAACCTCGACCGCGGCCTGCGCACGCTGCGCCAGAGCGGGCGCCTGCAACAGCTGATCGCCGACGCCCACCTGGAAACCGCCCAGGGCATCCGCGCCGTGGCCGAACACCCGCTAGCCGAGCAGGTACCAGGCGCCGCCGGCCACGACCGCGCCCGCGAAGGCGCCGACAACCGCCCAGCGGCGCCAACCCTGGACTGGCAGGCGAGCCTGCGCTAGCCCGGCCCCGCTTCGACAGCCGCTCCGGCGCCAAAAGCGCCCCCGGACAGGGACATCGGGCGAGGTTCCGACAGAGATTTCCACTGCGGAACTGCAGCCTTCATGCCGACAGTCTTTTCACTCGCGCGCTGTAATATCCTGCAACCTGTCGTGGGCAGACGCCTGCGACAAAGCGCGCCCCACGGCAACGCGGGGGTGCCTATAATGCCGGGCTCGGCAGTTCACCACGCGGTTTTCAAGGCGCCTCATGGATTTCAACCCGATCGACCTCGTTCTGCATCTCGACACCTATCTCTCGCTGCTGGTCAACAACTACGGGGCCTGGATCTACGCCATCCTGTTCCTGGTGATCTTCTGCGAAACCGGCCTGGTAGTAACGCCCTTCCTCCCCGGCGACTCCCTGCTGTTCATCGCCGGCGCCATCTGCGCCACCGGCGGCATGGACCCGTGGGTGCTGGGCAGCCTGCTGCTGTTCGCGGCCATCAGCGGCGACAGCACCAACTACGTGATCGGCCGAACCCTGGGCAAGCGCCTGTTCAGCAACCCGGACTCCAAGGTGTTCCGCCGCGACTACCTGGACCAGACCCACGCCTTCTACGAGCGCCACGGCGGCAAGACCGTGACCCTCGCGCGCTTCCTGCCCATCGTGCGCACCTTCGCCCCTTTCGTCGCCGGCATGGCCTACATGCCCTACCTGCGCTTCCTGTTCTTCAGCGTCGCCGGCAGCATCGCCTGGGTCGGCGGCCTGGTCACCCTGGGCTACTTCTTCGGCAACGTGCCCTTCATCAAGCAGAACCTCTCGGTGATGATCATCGCCATCATCGCCTTCTCCCTGGTGCCCATGCTGATCGGCGTGGTCCGCCACAAGCTGGCGCGCAACGGCAAGCCGCAGGCCTCGGAGCGCTGATACCGCGATGTGGTCGTTCAGCGCCTGGCGCCGCCGGCGCTTCCTCGCCCGCCACCCGCTGGACGCCCAGCTGTGGGCCGAGGTGCTGCGCCACCTGCCGATCCTCGACGGCCTGAGCGAAGAGGAACTGCGCCTGCTCGGCGAGCGGGCGCTGCTGTTCCTGCGCGACAAGCACCTGACCGCCCTGCCCGGCGTCGAGCTGGACGACTTCCGCTGCCTGCTGCTGGCGGCCCAGGCCCAGCTGCCGCTGCTGCACCTGCCGGAGCTGAACTGGTACGGCGGCTTCCACGAGCTGGTGCTCTACCCGGACGACTTCCTCAGCCCGCAGAAGCACCGCGACCCGGCCGGGGTGATCCACGAGTTCGACGACGAGCGCAGCGGCGAAACCTCGCTGCAGGGCCCGGTGGTGCTGGCCTGGCCCGGGGTGGAAAACGGCGGCGGCTGGGACGCCTACAACCTGGTGATCCACGAGCTGGCGCACAAGCTGGACATGCTCGACGGCGACGCCAACGGCCTGCCGCCGCTGCACCGCGACATGCGCATCGGCGACTGGTCGGCGGCCATGAAATCGGCCTACGACGAGATGAACCGCAAGCTCGACCGCCATCCCGAGGCGCACACCGCCATCGATCCCTATGCCGCGGAGAACCCGGCGGAATTCTTCGCCGTCACCAGCGAATACTTCTTCACCGCCCCGGACCTGCTGCACCAGGCCTATCCGAAGGTCTACGAGCAACTGGGGCTGTTCTACCGGCAAGATCCGCTTGCGCGCCTGCAGCGACTGCAGCGCGAGCACCCCGACTATCAGGAAACTCCGGCGCACTGAGCGATGTCTGTGGCTTGGCCACGGCAATCTGCCTATAATCCGCCGCACTTTTTCGGCCCGACCAACCCCCTTGGAGTCGTCCATGAGCTACAGCAGCATCCCGGCTGGCAAAGACCTGCCGAACGACATCTACGTCGCCATCGAGATCCCGGCCAACCACGCGCCGATCAAGTACGAGATCGACAAGGACACCGACTGCCTGTTCGTCGACCGTTTCATGGCCACCCCGATGTTCTACCCGGCCAACTACGGCTTCATCCCCAACACCCTGGCCGACGACGGCGACCCCCTGGACGTGCTGGTCGTGACCCCCTACCCGGTGGCCCCGGGTTCGGTGATCCGCGCCCGTCCGGTCGGCGTGCTGAACATGAGCGACGAAGCCGGCGGCGACGCCAAGCTGATCGCCGTACCGCACGACAAGCTGAGCGTGCTGTACCACGACGTGAAGGAATACACCGACCTGCCGGCCCTGCTGCTGGAGCAGATCAAGCACTTCTTCGAGAACTACAAGGACCTCGAAAAGGGCAAGTGGGTCAAGGTCGAAGGTTGGGGCAACGCCGAAGAAGCGCGCTCCTACATCACCAAGGCCGTCGCCGCCTTCCAGGCCAAGTGATGGTCGCGGGGCAACCCGCCACGAAAAAGCCCCGCCCCCGCGCGGGGCTTTTTTCTGCGCGTAACGGTCACGTCCGTCGCAACGACGGCGCCTGGTGGAAAAGCCATTAGGCAAGCCCGGCCGAATTTGCTAAAGTGCGCGCCCAAGACGCCGGTCCCAGAGCCGCGTCCACAGCATTCAAAGGCGGTCGCTGCTTACCAGAAGTAAGGACGGGCCACCCCCTGAAGAGCCGGCCACAAGCCGGCTTTTTTAATGCCCGCAGAAATCCACCAATGTCCGTCAAGCCCTGGAAGATCAAGGCTTTGAGACGTACCATCTGTCTCTCAACGTCCACCAATAATCGATAGAATCTCCCGCCAGAGTGTGGGTGAAGGTGTGGGTAGATAGGGAGTCTGTATGGGTAAGCTAACGACCAAGACCATCGAATCATTGGCTAGGACGGCAGAACCCGGAAAAACCAACGATGGCGATGGGCTCTACTTTCAGGTAGCCAAAGGCGGCTCTTCGAGTTGGATCTTTCGCTACAAGCTGGACGGGCGAAGCCGCGAAATGGGACTAGGCCCCTTCCCGGTCATTACCCTCAGCCAAGCGCGGCAACTCGCAGCGGATCAGCGAAAACTTCTCGCGACCGGTATCGATCCCCTAGCCGCCCGAGATGCAGAACGAGAAGCGAAGCGAGAGGCTGAGCGCCAAGCTGCAGCGCGTCGTACCACGTTCGAAGATCTTGCTCGCGATCATCAACAGGCCCATGGAGCCACCTGGTCTGAAAAATGGCGTAAGGGCTGGCTGCGGAAGCTGGAGCTATACGCATTCCCCATCATCGGGAAGCTATCGGCTGACGATATCCAAACCGAGCACATGCTGAGCGTCTTGCGGCCGATTTGGTCGACAAAAACGCGCACCGCCGATGAAGTGCGTGGACAAATCGAGCAAGTGCTAGATGCAGCAAAGGCTCGCCGCCTTCGCGGCGGTGACAATCCCGCCCGCTGGCGCGGCCATCTGGAAAACCTCCTCAGCAAAGCTGAAAAGAAGAAAGCTCGGCAACGCCAGCACTTCCCAGCCATGCATTGGCGTGACTTGCCGAAGCTGATGAGTAAATTGGCTCAAGACTCCAGTCGGGATGCCGTAGCCGCACGCCTGCTGATTCTAACTGGGGCTCGCTCCCACATGATCCGCTTCGCGCAATGGCCCGAGATGGATTTTGCAGCTGGGACATGGGCACTTCCGGCCGAACGCATGAAGATGAGAAAGCCATTCGTCATTCCCCTCCCCTCTCAGGCTGCGGATATGCTGCAAAGCCTACCTCGTACGAATTCACCGTATCTGTTCCCAGGAAAAGGCAAGAGTGGTGCCATACATGCCAATGCCATACGCAACCTCCTGCATAAGCTAGGGCACGCAGACATTACTCGACATGGCTTTCGCTCCACATTCCGCGACTGGGCCAACGAGAACACTCACTACCCACGAGAGGTATGCGAACTCGCACTCGCTCATGACGAACGGGATCAGACCGAAGCCGCTTACTCTCGCTCAGACTTTCTAGAGAAACGCAGAGCACTGATGGCTGATTGGGCCGAATTCTGTACAAGCCACAAGCTGCAGGCATAACTACCAAGCGTCACCGGCAGCAATCGGCAAATTGCACATCCGAGATTATGAATCAATCAGCAGGGCTGTTGCAGCGCATCGCGCCGGGCGTAGGCTCGGAAATGGTCGGCCAGCTTGTAACACGCGATGGCCTGTGCCCCTTGGCAGTCAGCGACTGCTCGGCGCAGAGGATCTGACGAGCGTTGTGCTCCCTTGACCTCTGCACTAGGTGAAGGCGCAGGAACCCCCACAGTTCGAGCCAAGGGCACAGATGAACTCACCGATAGGCCGTAGCGCCGCCGACCAGGCCACAAAACAGCAAGTACGCCTCGACGGCTACAAGTGGGGACAAGCACAAAACTAGTGCTGCCCACTAGTTGCGGCCTGCCGCTGGCTGTCAGCGCCCATAACTTCCTCTGCGATGCCGTGCATTACCTCGACTGACTTGCCAGGGCATTTTGCTATTATTCAGTAACGGACAGGCACAGGGCATCGGGTCTGCTGCCGTACTCACTGGGAGTCGGAACTAGAGGGCATGGGGCATAAGAAGCAATGGCATGGCCCGCCACAATGCCAGGTACGCTCCCGACAATCTGCACAAAAAGGAATTTGGCATGGCCGGGACATCTACCGACAAATTTTCGGCCGGTGAGCAGGGACTGGGATACATCTACCAGGCGCGTCTTGCTCTTCTACAACTGCTCCAATTGCCGGAAGACACCGCCATCTTCCTGGAAAAGGACGATGACCTTGATTTCGTCGACGGCCAGGGCGGGAAGTCTTTGGCCTCGCTTAAGCACAAGGCGATCGGCGACAGACTGACCGACTTGTCGGCCGACTTCTGGAAGTCCATCAATATCTGGTTGGTGCGGTACAAACGTGATGGCCGTGCTGCATCGAACCTGCGGTTCTTCCTCTTCACCACCGGCGAGGTGTCGACCGACTCGTTCCTGTCCGGTCTTCTCCCCAATCAGCCCACCGCCTCCGGCGATGACGAAACTCTGACTGCATTGGCCCAAAAGGCACTTTCGGCATCGAAATCGAAACTCATCGCGCCGATTGCCGCGGCGTTTGAGGAACTGAATGATGTCGAGAAGCAGGATTTCCTCGAGCGCATCCTGATCCTGGATAGCAGCCCGCGCATCGACGACATTCCCGTGCTCATAAGGGATAAGCACATGCGAAGCATCCGGCGCGAGCACCGCGAATTCGTCTTCGAGCGGCTGGAAGGTTGGTGGACCGATGTCGTGATCAAGCAGCTCACCGGTGGTAGGCCCGAAGGGATCTTTGGCTACGAAGTATCTGACAAGCTCTCGAACTTCGCCGAGGAGTACAAGGTAGATAACCTGCCTATCACCTTCCGCGGAAAACTCCCCTCCGACAACATCGACATTGATACTGATCCGCGCCTATTCGTAGCGCAACTGCGTGAGATTGGCATTTCCGCCAACCGAATCAGAAGTGCGATTTTGGATTATTACCGGGCGTTCGAACAACGGTCGGCCTGGGCGCGCGCGAGCCTGCTTGTATTGGGAGAGGTCGAGGAATACGAAGATCGCTTGGCCGATGAGTGGGACCGCTACAAGGATGTCATTTTCGAGAGGCTGGAAGACGACAGTGCTGAGGACGTGCTTCGCCAAGCCGGCACTGAACTTTACAACTGGGCGGAATTTGAAACCGCAAAGATCGACTCCCTGCGCATTCGTGCGCGGGTGACGGAGCCCTACGTCCTTCGTGGAAGCTTCCACATTCTCGCCGACAGTACTCCCCACCCCAGAGTCTACTGGCATCCCAGATTCCTTGACCGTCTCGGCGACGTACTGGAGGCGGCATCATGAAGCGATGGGATCAGCGCCCTTTCGAGGTTCGAAACCTGTTCAATCCTGCATTCTGTGGCTTAGTCATGTTTCGCGCCCTGGCCGGCTACGAAGAAGACGACGACCGCGGCATGCCTTTTTCGCTGTCGCTTCTTGTGCTGCCCCTAAGCCTGCACAAGGACTCACGAGAGGTGATCGCTGGCAGCCCACGCAGCTATCTGCTCAAGACCGCAGAGAAGAACCAGCAAATCATGGTGGGCTTCGCCGATCGGGTCACGCAGATGCTTCCCTATGCCTTCGAGGGGTTCGGTCTACTGATGGAAAGGGGGTGCATCGCCGTCGCGGATGACGGACGCATTCAGACCATCCCCAAGAAGGTGCGCAAGGCCGTCGATGGCACAGCCGAAACTGTCGCCTGCCAGAAAGTGGCCCGCGTCGTAGGAAAGGAATTCGCACGTATCGCCGACCGGGCGACCGTCTACACGACTTTCGGGATTCGCCCATGAAGATCAGATCCATCCACATTTACAGCCATGATGGCCAACGTCGTGACCTCGCATTCAAGGTGGACGGACTCAACGTCATCACCGGTCGCTCCTCCACTGGCAAATCTGCACTTTCAGAGATCATCGAATACTGCATGGGACGATCTTCGTTCAACGTCCCCGAGGGTATCATTCGCGACAAGGTGGCCTGGTTCGCCGTTATCTACCAGTTCGAGAAGGAGCAGGTACTGGTCGCCAAGCCACCCCCTTCTGGCAGCGGCGCCAGTTGCAGTACGGTGATGCTGCGCAGAGGCGCCCAATTGCAGGTACCCGAGTTCAAGGATTTGGCGATCAACACTGACGACGAAAGCATCGTCGAATTATTGTCGCGCCTGCTCGGGATTCCCGAGAATCGCACCGAAGTCGCGCTGGAGCATAGTCGCAACAGCTACGACGCCAACGTTAAGCACACGTTCTATTACCTGTTCCAGAAACAGGGGTTGGTCGCTAACAAAGACCAACTTTTCTACCGGCAGAACGAACAGTTTCAGCCGCAGGCGATCCGTGACACGTTACCGATCCTGCTCGGAGTCTCTTCCAGCGACCGCTACGAACTGGAATCCAAGTTGCGCTTGGCGCAACGGGATCTGAGGGTTAACCAGAAGAAACTGGAACTGGCACAAGACGCCGTCGACACATCGCATGTGCAGGCGATCGGCCTCCACTCGGAAGCAAAGACAGTCGGGGTCCTCGGCACTACCGACGAGAGTCTCAATGCAGACGGGATCATGGAAGTATTGAGGTCTGCGTTGTTCTGGAAGCCCGAAACGGTACCTGACGACGACGGCAGCCGGGTTTCGATTCTGGAAGAGAAACTCGTTCAGTTGCGCCGTAATCGCCGGGACGTTCAGGGAAGGATTGATGCAGCGCGACAGTTCGCCAAACGCTCGGGTGGCTACGAAAACGAGGCTGCCGAACAGATAGACCGCCTGGCGTCGATCAAAGCCTTGCCGAAGAATCCTGACAGCGGTGAATGGCAATGGCCGTTCAGCGAACAGAATCTGGCACTAGAATCCCCGGTTGCCGTTGTCCTGCTCAACGAACTGGCATCGCTCGACAAGGAGTTGCGCGTCGCCACCGGCCAACGTCCTAAGCTCGATGCCTACTTGACCGAACTGGCCGGCACCGTGGACGAGATCAGGGATGAGATCAAGCAGAAGGAAGCGGAGCTGTCCGCGGCGATCTCAGCCAACGAATTTCTCGCCAAGATGGGCTCGCGCAACAATGCCGCTGCGCGCGTGGTCGGCCGTATCAGTCTGTTCCTGGAAACGCTCCTCCCAAATGAGGATCTTGCCAAGCTGAAAGCTGAGAGTCGCCGCCTCAGCAACAAAGTCAAGCAGCTTGAAGAGCAGATCGGGGCGGATGACAGCAACGAGCGCCTGACGTCAATCCTCAACAACATCTCTGCGCAGATGTCGCGATACATCCAGAAGTTCAACGCCGAGTTCGGTCCTTATCCCGCGCGGCTAAATCTGCCTCAACTAACGATCATCTTTGATCGGCCCGAGCGCCCAGTGCCGATGGGCAGGACCGGCGGCGGCGAAAACCATCTCGCGTACCATCTGTCGGCACTACTTGCCCTGCACCTATTCGCGGCGCAGAACAATCGACCAATCCCGCGCTTCCTACTGATCGACCAACCAACCCAGGTTTACTTCCCCTCTGAACAGGTTTACCAAGATGCCGACGGTTCAGTGCAGAAGACGGAAGCCGACGCCGACCTTGATGCGGTACGCCGTCTATTCGAGCTGTTGCTGAAGTTCACTCAAGAAGAGGTCCCCGGCTTCCAACTAATTGTTACTGAACATGCGAACCTGCGCGAACAGTGGTTCCAGGACGCGTTGGTTGAAGAACCATGGACCAAGCCACCCGCGCTAGTTCCCGAAAATTGGCCATCAGAACCAGTTAATTGATCTAGCAACCATCATACGACTAGAAGTCGTATGATGGTTTAAGTAGATGTGTTTGATCCACTGCTGATACCAACTTCTGCCCGATTCTAACCGACAGGTATTACTAAGGAATCGCCCGTGAACCCTTGATGATTTTTTCTTAATAGTCGATGAAAAGCTTGAAAAAGCCAAGAAAAATGAAATCTTGCTAAAAGCATCCACAGATAAAAATCTAAAAGCACTCAAAGAAGCTGTGATTCGAGCCACCCTCTTGGCAGGAAATTACGCAGCCAGGCTACAAGAGCGCAACCTTAAAGTCGACATCCAAAATTCAGATGAAAGCATAACACTCAGCTCAACCTACAGAGATGGTAGCCATCAAACTTTCACTCTTGGTAAAACTTCGAGAGAGAATCTCTTCGGGATAACTGTCGAAGACATCGACAACAACGGGGACATTGTCATATCACTAGATGACTCTCACAACTATAGTTCAGAGAGCTGGGGAGATGGAATTTACGAAAAACAATTAAGAAAATTCATCGAAGACTTTATCTCCTACGCAGAGAGGCATGGTGGGTTTTAATCACAGGGACATCTCAAGCCCTTCAAAAGGTATACAAAAGGCGGGTTAAAGCCCGCCCTTTAGTCAAAATCTACAACGGGCTATCTACATCACAGCAATTCGATTCGAAAAAAACTCAACCCTACATCACAGCAATGACATACCCACCATGGAGGCCCTCCAGCCATGTCATTGCAGTGCCCTCGCTGTAATTCCCCCAAGATCGCATCCCTGCATCCTGCCATGAAGATCGGCGCCCTGGTCGGCACCGTCGGTGGCGCAGCACGTGGTGCATCCGCCGCTCTTGCTGGCGGGCAAGCCGGCGCAGCAGTAGGCGCCATCGCCGGCCCGTTGGGCATTACCCTCGGCTCACTGTCCGGCGCCATTCTCGGCGGCCTGGCCGGCGGCGTCGGCGGTTGTGCGCTCGGCGCCCAGCTCGGCGACCAGTTAGATCGCCACGTGCTCGCCAACAACCTCTGCCTGATCTGCGGGCATCGCTTCAACCTGCCGACCTGATCGGCTTCGTTCTTCGCTCCCCTTCTCCTTCATCCCTTCCGCCGGTGCTGCGCTTCGCGCAGCGCTTTATGCCGGCAATTGCTCACAGGAAACTCACTATGGCTCATCTCATCGAACATATGGCCTATGTCGGCGAAGCCCCCTGGCATGGCCTGGGCAGCCGTCTCTCTCCGAAACAACCGCTGGAAGTCTGGCAGCGTGAGGCCGGCATGGACTGGCAGATCCAGGAAAGCCCGGTCCACTTCAAAGCCGACGCGGTCGGCCACCTGGGCAGCATCCACTCCTTCCCCGAGCAGAAGGTGCTCTACCGTTCCGACACCAAGGCACCGCTCTCGGTGGTCTCCCAGCGCTACCAGGTGGTGCAGCCGCGGGAGGTGCTGGAGTTCTACCGCGACCTCACCCAGGTCTCCGGCTACGAACTGGAAACCGCCGGCGTGCTCAAGGGCGGTCGCAAGTTCTGGGCGCTGGCGCGCACCGGACAGAACACCTCGCTGAAGGGCAACGATCTGGTCAACGGCTACCTGCTGCTGGCCACCTCCTGCGACGGCACCCTGGCCACCACGGCAACGCCGACCACCGTGCGGGTGGTGTGTAACAACACCCTGACCATTGCCGTCGATGGTGCCACCCGGGCAATCAAGGTGCCACACAGCACGCGCTTCGATGCCCAAGCGGTGAAAAAGCAACTGGGTATCGCCGTCTCGCAATGGGACGAGTTCATGTATCGCATGCGCCATCTGGCCGAGCGCAAGGTGCAGTGGCACGAGGCGATGGACTACTTCATGCAGGTGCTCTGCGATGCCCAGCCTAACAACCCGTTGCCGGATGCCTTGCCGAATGAGCGCGCGCTGCGGCGGGTGCAAAGCCTGTACGAAGGCCGCGGCCGCGGTTCGCAGTTGGAGGCCGCCAACGGCACCGCCTGGGGCCTGCTCAATGCCGTCACCGAGTACGTCGACCACGAGCGCCGTGCGCGCAGCAATGAGTACCGCATGGACTCGGCCTGGTTCGGCCAAGGGGCGGTGATCAAGCAACGCGCCCTGGAGGCGGCCCTGCAGTTGGTGGCCTGACAGCAGTTCTCTCCTCTCGTTATCTCTCTTTGTCCAAGCGGTTCTGCGACGACAGCAATGGCTCGCAGGTACCACTGCGTTGGGCGTTCTCTTCCACCCGCCGGGGTTCCGCTCCTGTGGAGTGAGCTCCGGTGTTTCATTGGAGACCTCTCTCATGGGCTGGCTCTTCTCATCCCGTACCCGGTCAGAACTCATCCAAGATCTGATCCGCCCCGAAGACACGGCACGGGCCAGTGTTCGTGTGCTTGTGCATACCTTGCGCGGCAACGTGCTGTGGTCGGTCACCGAAATCAAGGCGAAAGCCGAAGGCGTTCACTCAGACCTCGCTCCCTGCGAGTCCATGCGCTACATCCGCTGTGATCTGTTGCAACGCAGTGGCGGTGAGTGGGGGTACAAAGCCATGGATGAGTCCATGGCGCCGTACTACTACAGCTGCCCGCTGCGCTATCTCGATATGGCCAAGGAGCTCTCGCCCAGTTGGCGCGAGAAGGTTCGTGCCTATCACGCACGGCGACGTCAGTCGGCGACTGCTACAGCCGTTGCTGTAGCCCGGTAAGTGGGAGTGATCGCAGCGCCGCCTGAATGCGCATCTCCCATTGATGGCCTGACGGCCGCCCATTCCCTCACTCGATGCCCGACCGGCTCTGCCGGCCGGGCATTTTTATGTCCGGAGAAAAATCCTCATGACTCATGCCCATTCCACGCCCAACAGGACACGGCAGCGCCCTGCCCTGCGCCTGGTCGGTACTAAGGATCTGTCCCGCGATGACTGGCTGGCCGTGCGCAAGCACGGGATCGGCAGCTCGGACGCCGCGGCTGCGGTCGGCCTCAACCCCTACAAGTCGCAGCTGGAGCTGTGGCTGGAAAAGACCGGCCGCGATGCTGGCCTGCCTAAGAGCGATCCGAGCGACGAGGAAAGCCCGACCTACTGGGGCAACATCCTCGAGCCCATCGTCGCCAACCACTACGCCCGGCGTACCGGCAATCGTGTACGGCGGATCAATGCCGTGCTGCAGCATCCGGATCCGAAACTGGACTGGATGCTGGCCAACATCGATCGCGAGGTGATCGGCGCCAGCGACGTGCAGATCCTTGAGTGCAAGACCGCCGGCATCAATGGCACGCGCCTGTGGAAGGAAGGGGTGCCGGTGTACGTGCAGTTGCAGGTGATGCACCAGTTGGCGGTCACCGGCAAGCAGGCGGCTGACGTGGCCGTGCTGCTCGGTGGCCAGCACCTGGAGATCCATCGCATCGAGCGCGACGACGAGCTCATTACTCGGTTGATCGAGCTGGAACGCGACTTCTGGGGCTACGTGCAACGCGATACGCCACCGCCGGCGGATGGTTCCGACTCGGCGGAGCAGGCCCTGCGCTGCCTGTACCCGGAGGACCAGGGTCACACCCTGGACCTCACCCAGAACCCGCTGCTGTCGGCTGCCTTCGATGAACTGCAGACGGTACGCGCCAGCCTGGAGATTCAGGGCAAGCGCGAAGCCGAGCTGAAACAGCAACTGCAGCAGGCCATGGGCGATGCCAGTCGGGCGCTATTCGCCAACGGCACGGTGTCCTGGCGCAAGGCCAAAGACAGCGTGGTGCTCGATGTGCCGCGGCTGCTCAAGGAAAAGCCCTATCTGCTGGTGCGCTATCCCACCACCAAGGTCGGCAGCCGGCGCTTCCTGATCACCTGATTTCGCTTCCCCCCCTTGACCATTCCGGCGTCTCCCCTGCGCCGGGGTGGTCCTTTTTATTCATCCACTGGAGAACCACCATGCTCAAAGGCTTGGCCATTACCCCGCCGGTGCTCGGGCGGATTTCCATCGGCAAGGTCGTCGAGAAGAACGGCAAGCGCCTGCCGGAGAAGGACGATCAATTCACCCTCACCTCGCAGGTCCAGCTGCGCGATGGCTGGTTGGCCCATCCCCTGGACGAGGAACTGCGCAAAGCACAGGGCGGCAAGATCCGCAGCATTCCGATACGCCTGCTATTCAACGCGCCGGAGCTGAACTTCCGCGCCGAGTACTGCCTGTTTGATCGGCAGTCTGGGCGACCGCTGTGTGTCGGCAACGGCGAGACCTGCAAGCGCCGGGGCCAGGACGGCATCGCCTCGCTACCCTGCCCGTCGCCAGATGGCTGTCCGTTGGCCAAGGGCGGCGCCTGCAAGCCCTACGGTCGCCTCAACGTCGCCATCGGCGATGAGGATCCGCTAGGCAGCTTCGTATTCCGCACCACCGGCTTCAACAGCATCCGCACCCTGGCGGCCCGGCTGCAGTACCTGCAGGCGATCTCGGGCAACCGCCTGGCGTGCCTGCCGCTGGAGCTACGCCTACGAGGGAAGTCCACCCGACAGAGCCACGGTTCGCCGATCTTCTACGTCGACATCACGGTACGCAGTGGCCTGTCGATGGAGGAAGCATTGCTGCAGGCCCGGGAGCTCGATGAGGCGCGCCAGGCCTCCGGCTTCGACCAGGTGGCGCTGGATGCCACCGCAAGGCTGGGATTTGCCAATGGTGCCTTCGAGGACAGTGACGAGGAAACCGGAGCCATCGCCGAGGAGTTTTTCCCGGAGCCGGCCCGCGAGTCGCCACCTTCGGCCGCTCCTGTAGCGGAACCACCCGCCACGCCGAAACCCACCCTGTCGACGCTGCTGAAAGCCCGTGCCGAAGCCCGGGCCCAACACGCCGCGGACTGATGTCCGCGGCATCACCCATCACTCAATCTACGAGGAGGATCGCACCATGAACCTGGTGCGCTTCATTGGTTTGCTGTTCGTGTTTATCGGTGTGCTGGTCAGTTGTGCAGTGGCTGTTGCGCTGCTGGTGCTCATGCTGCGCTTTTGGCCGCTGGCGCTAGTCATCGTGCTGGCGCTGGTCCTCTTCCACCGACTCCTCCAACGGATCGGGCTCCGCATTTCCCTCTAGTCCCGTGACGGCATAAGCAGGAGCCGTCGGGGCTCCTACTCGCCGACTCTCATCTCAACTTTCCGCCTAACAGGAGCACTCACCATGATCACACGGTGCCTGATCTGTAATTCTTCCGTGGTGTTGTCCAAGGACGCCGCCAAGGCGCTGGCCAGACTGATGGGCACGCTGGACGGTTTCTTGCGCGGCATCCAGCAGTCACCTGCCCGGCAGCAGCCTATAACCTCGGACCTACATTGCGAAAGCCCGCTGGAACGCGCGTTCAACCTGATGCTCGATGGTATATGCGGCGCGGCGGCAAACTGGAACAGCACTGGCGATTTCATTCGCGATGTGCGCCGCTTCCAGTTCATGGAGTACGACTGCCTCTGCCTCCGTTGCGGGGCGAAGTACAACGAAGAGCCCATACCACGCCGCTAACTCAATTCTGCTGGCTGAAGTGGCCCCCTCACCCGCGACTAAGTCGCTCACTTAACCGTTCGACCATCTCTACGACCAACTGACGGTCGCTCTCCTCCAGGGCATTCAGCAATCCGCTGATCCGAGTGGCCTGGTCATCCGGGCGCAAGCTGGCCTCGCTCAGCAGTTCCATCGCGTTGCAATTGAAGATCGTCGCGAACTCGAACAGCCGAGCAATGTTGGGCATGACAATTCCTCGCTCGATGCGAGATACCGCCTCATTCCCCACACCCAGGACTTCCGCCACTTCATCCTGCGTCATCCCACAGCGCATGCGCTGCTTAGCAATCGCCCGCCCTACCGCTTCAGCCAGTGCTTTCTGATCCGTACCAGACATGATGCCTCTCCCATTCAACCTGAATGGTTGGGCACCGCCTCATTGACATGAAGAACACCACAGGTCGAAAATCACCTCAAAAGGTTGATTTTCGACTTTATTGGTGATCTTTCTTCACTCGATACAGGGATCGTCCCCATGCACAAGCAACTGCTCCTGGCTTCTCTCCTTGGCTGGCTGGCCACCAGCACCGCTTTTGCCGGCACCTACGAATGGACTTCCAGCTACACCCAAGGCGTCGAAGAACACCTGGTCGACGACGGCAACGGCAACCAATTGGACATCACCTGCCCAGACGATGACGAAAGCCCGGTTTCCGCCTACGCCACTATCGCCGGCAAGCAGTACTCCTCCGAAAACGATGGCTTCGACGTCATCGTCGACGGCACCACCTTCAGCAACCCCTTCTACACCGACTGCGAAGCCTGCAGCTCCAGCTTCCCGGGCTTCTGGGCCGCACTGCGCAAGGCCCGCACCCTGCAACTCAGCGCTGGCGGCCAGACGGTGAAACTCCCAACCCAGAACCTTCCCCAGGTTCTCCAACCCCTGACCAGCAAGAAGAACCTCTGTCGCTCTGCTTGGTAGGCAGAACGACGCAAGTTGTCGCGTCGCAGTTAAACAATAAGAAAGATCTTCATCAAACCGAACCAATCACTCCACCTACTGCGCAGCCAAGTTTGGCTGCGCAGTCACCACCCAACTTTTTATTTTCGAAAAGAGGTCTCCGCAAAACAAAAAATAAAAAACAAATCGCCAAATACTGTTTAGGGATAAAGCACTCATGACTCCAAAATATCGCAAGACACTGCTCGCTCTGGCGATTTCCGCCAGCGCCCTGCCCCTCGCCGCCCACGCCCTGACGTTGACCAACAGCGGCCTGGACAGCGAAGGCAACACCTACACCGACAGCACCGAAGTCACCGGTGCCTTCACTGGCAGCGACCAGCCCATCCGCTTCTACAGTGACACCTTCAACCACGACCTGGTGCTCAACGCCCAGGTGCAAGCCACGGGTGATGACCTCAACGGCGTCGACCTGTCCTACGCCGGCGACGATGACACGCCCTCGCCCATCGGCGCACCCACCGAGGTGTTCGGCAACCTGCAGAACAAGGGCAACATCACGGTGAACGGCGCCGGCGTCACCGGCCTGCTGATCGACCCTGCTGTTATCCACGGCAACTTGGTCAATGAAGGCACCCTGCAGGTGGCTGGCGGCGTCCTCGAGGGCGATGGAATCCGCGGCCTCAAGTTCGCCGGTCAATCCGAGCTGCTGGGCGACCTGGTCAACGCTGCCAGCGGCAAGATCCTTGCCGATGGCCAAGAGGCCACGGGCATCCAGCTCAAGGGCGGCACCATCGGCGGCAAGCTGATCAACGATGGCCTGATCCAGGTCAGCGGTACCGAATCGACGGGCGTTCTCGCCACCTATGACGACGACATGGGTAGCCCGGATCGAGTGGACCTCGGCGGGATCGAGAACCATGGCAGCATCGTGGCCCACGGCGACGATGCAACCGCGCTGCGTCTCGACGGCGTGAGCTTTGCCAGTGCGCCAGTGCAGGTGCTCAACACCGGCACCATCCAGGCTGACGATGCCGCCATCGAAGTGGGCGCCTTCGACATCGACGGCGCGAATGCCGGTAACACGCTGGTCATCCAGAACAGCGGCAACCTAATTTCCCAGGACGAAGCCATCGATGCCTCCCAGGCCAGTGGCGGCGTACACCTGGTGTGGAATGCCGGCAGCATCACCGGTAACTTGATCGACCTGTCCAACATCGAAGTGAACGGCGACGTGACCTTCAGCGGCACCGACGCCAGCACCGATGGCGCGAACATCCGCCTGAAGGACGCCGGTTGGCTGGATGTTGGCAGCGATGCCGGCAACATACCGGCGCATCTGGAATTCGCTCAGCCGCACACCACGATTCAGGGCAACCTGGATGTGGCGGGCAACTCCTCGCTGGGGCTCAACCTGAGCACGGCCACGGATCCGAGCAAGGCCGTGGTCGCGGTATCCGGTACCGCGGAGTTCGCCAAGGGCTCGCAGATCCAGCTGGCGGCCCAGGGCAGCGACTTCAAGGCCCAGGGCACGACCTACACCTTGGTCCAAGCCGGCACCCTGCAGGATGACGGCGTCAGCGTGACCAGCCGTTCGGCCCTGCTGAACGTCGACACCGTCAGCAGTGGCGACAACCAGATCCTGGCCAAGGTCAGCACCAAGGGCCAGGACGAAGTCGGTGAGGTGATCGGCCAGGTTGGCGGTTCGGCCAACGCCCAACGTGCGGGTGCTGCCTTCAGCCAGGTGGTGACCGCGCTGGCGCAGAGCAATCCCAACGACCCGGTGTTCCAGGCCTATGTGAATGCCTCGCAGGATCCGGCAGCGCTGAAGAAGCTGACGGAACAGTTGGCACCCGAGGTGAACGGTGGCGCAACCCAAGCGGCCACCAGTGGGCAAACGCTGATGAGCAACGTCACCGGCAATCGCACCAGCAGCCTGCGCGGTGCATCTTCGGGCGATGTGCTGCAGCACACTGGTATCTGGGCCCAGGCGCTGTACAGCGATGCCAACCAGGACCTGCGTGATGGCGTGGCCGGCTTCAACGCCTACAGCCGCGGCATCGCCATCGGCGCCGATGGCAAGCTCACCGACCAGTTGACCCTGGGCGTGGCCTACAGCTTCCTGCACACCAGCGTGAACAGCGACACCGGCAACACCACCGATGTGGATAGCAATGCCCTCACCCTGTACAGCGGCTTCGAACAGGGTAACTACTTCGTCGACGCCAACCTGAGCTATGGGCTCAACGACAATGAGAGCAAGCGTCGCATCGCCGGCACCACGGCCAAGGGCGATTATGACAGCCAGGTGCTGGGCGCCAACGTGGTGGGTGGCTACACCTATCACCTGAACCAGCAGTTCCTGGTCGAACCGCGACTGGCTGCACGTTACGCCCGCGTCGATATCGATGGCTACCACGAGAAGGGTTCGTCAGCGGCGCTCAAGGTGGATAGCCAACGCTACGAGGTGGCGGAACTGGGTGCTGGTGTGCGTGTGGCCGGCGACTTCCTGGTCGGCAATGGCCACCTGCAGCCGCAGGCCAAGCTGATGGCCTACCATGACTTTGCCGCGGACGAAGCCCAGAGCACCTCGACCTTCACGCTGGGTGGCACGCCCTTCGTGAGCCAAGGTGCCAAGGCGGTGCGCAACAGCTACGAAGCGGGTGTCGGTGCGGATTACCATCTGGGAGCGGTCACCGTCGGGGTCAGCTATGACTATACCGGCAAGACCGACTTCAATGCCGACACCTTCACCGCCAAGGTTCGTTACGACTTCTGATGAGCCACCACCTTTTCGGCCCACGCACGTGGGCCGGTTTTCTTCGAGTCCTGATGGCGCTGCTGGTCGGCGCCCTCCTCGTCGGCTGCCAGTCGCCCCGCGAAGCGCTGCAGCAATTGGCGGATGAGCATGGGCGACACCTGGAAATCCTGTCGGAGCAACTGTTCCCGCTAGTTATGCTGGCACCGCCGGACGCCACGAAAGCCACGCGCCTGCGCGTCTACCTGGAAGGCGATGGACATGCCTGGGCCACGGCGACACAGCCCAGCCTGGATCCGAGTCCGCACAATCTGCTGGTGGCACGTTTGGCCGTGGATGATCCGTCGCCGAATGCCTACCTGGCACGGCCTTGCCAGTTCGTCATGGCACCAGCTTGTGAGCCCACCCTCTGGACCAATCGGCGTTTTTCGCAGGAGGTGGTTACCCGTCTCAGCCAGGCTCTGGACCAGATGAAGCAGCAGTATGACAATCGAGAGTTCGAGCTGGTGGGGTATTCCGGTGGTGCAGCACTGGCGTTACTGCTGGCGGCGCAGCGGGATGACGTCACCTTGGTGCAGACACTGGCCGGCAACCTCAGCCCACGGCTTTGGGCACAAATGAAAGGGCTCTCGCCCCTCCGCGGCTCGCTGGATCCGTTGGACTATAGGGATCGGCTAGCGTCGATACCGCAGCGGCATTTAGTCGGACAGCAAGACACTGTTATTCCCAGTCGCTTGGTGGACCGTTACCAGCGGGCCATCGGCTCCCCCTCCCATATCGAGTGCATCCAGATACCGGGGGCAAGCCACAATGCTGGCTGGGAGATAGCATGGAGGCATTGGATAGAGCCCCCTCACTCCGGCACTGCAACCTTCGCCTTGTGTTCAGCCAATACTCAGATCAAGTGAGGCGACATGATTTGTCGCGACCTGCTGGCAATCTGGCGCCATCCAACAGCCACTGGATGACAGCCATGCCAATCCCCCCACTCCCTTCACCCTCACCTGCGCATATTGCTCTTGGAAAAGGACCATTTTGCCCCGAAGCGATGTGCTGGTACTAGGTTCTGTACGAAAAGTCCGAGCGAGTAAAATCGGCGCCATGACAGGCTGGAGGCCCGCATGGCAAAGCGCTACGAACTCCCGGATGCAGCTTGGGAGCTGATCGCCGATCTGGTTTCCCCCGAGCAGAAGATGGGGCGACCTCGCAGTGATGACCGACTGATGCTCAATGGCATCTTCTGGATCCTGTGCTCAGGTGCCGCCTGGCGAGACCTGCCGGAGCGGTTCGGCCCTTGGTCGACGGTGTATCAGCGCTTTCGTGACTGGCGTGACGACGGCACATTCGACCAAGCCCTTGAGCGCTTGCACATTCGTCTGAATCAGGAAGGGCTGATCGATCTGGATACCTGGATGATCGACTCCACAGCGGTGCGAGCAACCCGAGCCTCTTCTGGCGCCGGGAAAAAAGGGGCCAAAAGAGCCGGTAGACCATGCGCTGGGGCGTAGCCGAGGTGGCCTGACCACCAAGATCCACATGGTCTGCGATGCCAACGGCGTGCCTCTGCGCTTTCTGCTGTCGCCGGGTCAGACCAGCGACATCTCGAATGCCCAAGCACTCCTAGATCAGGTCCGCATCCCCGGCAAGCAAGGCCGGCCTCGCAAGCGCTGCCGCTGGTTGCTGGCAGACAAGGGCTACGATGCCAAGCACTTGCGTCAGTACTGCGACCGCTACCGGATGCAACCTGTGATTCCGCTGCGAACCATGAAGCGCAAGCCGAAGCCAGGACTACCGAGGCTGTTTGACCGTCCCAAATACCGACACGGATGTTCGGCTGGCTGAAGGAGAGCCGGAGAATCGGCACTCGCTACGACAAGCTGGCAAGAAGCTTTGCCGCCATGGTCACGCTGGCTTGCACACTACGGTGTCTGCGGCAGTACTTTTCGTACAGAACCTAGTCTCAGAATTATAGAGCAATACAATAAGGATTGGACTCATTGATGCTACAGGCCTTCAGTAGTTTCTGTGGAGCATATCGAGCAACTACTCTCCAGGCCAAGTCCCCTCCCGCTTCTGCAAATCCGTACAGACCTCTAGATTCAGCGTAACGAACTCTTCCCATTTATACTGCTGGGCATAGTGCATCTCGTATTGTCGATCTACTCTGCAGATATCGGGACGTTCTTTATAGATGCCACAGCCTTTAGTGCTCGTATTATAGTGTCGACACGTACCGTCGCCACGATCAAGAAAGCGAGTTTCCGTTGCCAGATATACATTCTGGCAACACAGGCCGCATCTAGTGCAGGGAAATACATTGGATGACATTGGAGGCGATGAATCTGTCACAGATGACAACAAGGAATAAAAGCGCCCGTGCGTGAGCACGGGCTAACTCTTCAGGCAGACACCGGATCAAGAGTAGCTTTCTGGTCGCTGGCGACAGCAGTGACATCTTGAATACGCTTCTCGGTCGAAAGCACCAGGTTACCGTCTTGATCGAGAATCGGAGTGTCAATCATTGACTTAAGTAATTGTGCGAATTTTACTGAGCGGAACACCACACCTTTGCTTTCTTCGGAATAGCTATGGAAATCCGGACCATCACTCTCAATGACTTTCTTCATCTCAGCCACGGTACGACGCAGTTGCGAACTAATCTTTGAGAAGGTGGTATTGGCCAAAACAGTTACTTTCTCGATGGCTTTTAACTTATTCGCCATGAGTTCGGCCTGGTCGCGAATGGTGCGGGCTTGCTCCATATTGCTACGGGCCTTATTAAGGGCTTCCTCACCCTTGTTACCCAGCACGTGACCGAAAATAGCCAGAGCCGGACCAGCGACAATCCCACCCAGAACCATCATGCCTCCAGCCATACCGTAGCCGCCAGCAGCTAGGGAACCACCGCCCAGCCAGGCAAGGGTAGCGTTGGTAGCGGCCACTCCACCTAGCGAGGAAATCGCCGTGCCGGTACTAGCGGTAGCCAGCAGCATGGTGCCGTTGTAAGCACCGAATGCTAGCGCCGCTCCGCCACCGAGGCCGGCGCCCAATCCTAGTCCCGCGTCTTGGAGAGCCTTATAGTCCTGACGAAGGCCGGCTAGTGCTTTGCTCGAGAAATCGCCCGCAGTCAGTTTGTCCAGTTCCGGACTCTGGCCAAGGTCGACGTTCTTCAAACGCTCGAAAGCTTCAATGAACTCAGCGACTACACCAGTAAAAGCACGCAGTTTACGCTGACCATAGTCTTCGAGGACGTTATTCGTCGACTTGCGCTGAACTTCAACCTTCTGATTAGCCGACTCTACCATTGATCGAGCGTCGCTATTGATGTCCTTAGCGTTACTTTGGTCAATGGCGCCACTGACACCCTTGGCTGCGCCGTACAAGCCAGCGGCAACGGCTGCCGCACCAATGATTAGGGGAAGAGGCATGCTCTGTTCCTTATTCGAGGATAATGGAAATGGTTTTGCTAATTTCCTGGTTTAGCGTTTCAGCGCGCTCCAAGAGATCATCGAAGATGAAGTCTTCCAACTGGTGATGGCGCTGATACTCCTTGAGCAGCGCCCATTCAACATTAGAGATGTGGCCATCACGTAAGGCGACCAGTAGCAGTTCGTACAGAATCACCTTAGGCGTGGCTGGCAACTCGAATACCTTGCCCTTGAGCAACTCCATGAGCACTGTGGAAGCGGCTTGCGCACGGATCTCCGGCTTTTCTACCTTGATCACCGGATAACTCTTGAGGACCTCGACCAAGCGATCATGCACTTCCGAAGACGATGAAAATCCAAAGGTT
Organism: Pseudomonas sp. M1; assembly: GCF_022760135.1. Lineage (NCBI taxonomy): Bacteria > Pseudomonadati > Pseudomonadota > Gammaproteobacteria > Pseudomonadales > Pseudomonadaceae > Pseudomonas > Pseudomonas sp. M1. The sequence goes on along the minus strand of NZ_CP094343.1, from coordinate 1,041,569 downwards.
TGCCAGCCCGTAATGCCCGCCGACACCTCCATATCAGCAATCAGCTCGCGCTCCTGCTCGCCTTCACGAATGGACATCGCATCGAGGTCGGTACTGGAAGTGAACTCATCAGAAGTCTTCCCGTCCCACAACAAAGGCTTGTCAGATAGAGCGAGGAGTTTGGCCAACTGCACGAGATGTTTTTTGTCCACATCGGACAATAATTTAATCAACATGAAAGGGGTGAACTCCTTTTTCCCAGATTGATCGTTGGATGGTTTTGTTGATTACAAAATTAGGGGGCTGCCGGAACTCATAAAATCATCGAACTCGGCTTGTGTCTGAAACTGTAATTGCTTACCCAGCAAGGTCGCATACTGGTTGACCCTGGCAGCCAAGACATCCACACAACTATCGGAACAACTGGCGACGCTCAGCAGTTGCTGGGTCTCCTGTTGCAGTTGCGGAATCTCACGGCGAATGAAGTCATCTAATTGAGCCTGCTCCAAGGCGATACGCTCACGAGCAGCCTCCTCAATGAAGCGAACTCGAGCCAGTTGCTCGCGGGAGAGCTCTACTCCACGAGCAGCATCCAGGGCACTTTGGTAGAACATTGACGAGAGGGTATACCCGATCATTCCGCCGATGGCCGCACCGACAAAAGGAACGGGAATAGCCAACTGCCCCAGAGCAGCCATCATGCCACTGGAGAGCATCCCAGCTCCCTTCTCACCCACTTCACTCAGCAGTTGAGCCTCACTGATTTCGCCAGTGACATACCGCTTAACGGAGCCTCCGAGTGAGATGCAAATGTTGATCACTAGAGTTGGAGCGCTGGTATTGGCCAATTGGCGGACAAAAGCATTGCCCGATTGCTGCATGCCTCCCTTGAGGGCTGAGCCGGCGAACGCAGTGGCATAGCCGAAGGCACCTGCTTTTGCAGTGTCGACGCTTATATCCTTGAGGATCTCGGCAAGGTCCTTCTCGCCTTGCGCCGCCGCCAAGCAGTTCTGCAGTAAGGAAATGCTGCCGCCAATAACGGCACCGAAACGTGCGCCCTCGACGCCCGCTCGGTGGGCTGTACGGCCGATATCCTGCAGAGTTGCAAGCCCAGGGTGTTCGCGATAGTAGATCGCATCTTCGGTACTCAAGCCACTATCACTGACCTTGTCTGCCAGATTTTCATAGTTATCCGCCTCTGCATTCAACTTGGCAGCGGCTTCGCTGTTGCCATTAGCTTCAGCCTTGGCCGCATTAGCGCGGCGCTGCTGGGCCTGTTTGCGGCAGTAGTCAGAGGCCGACTCGGGCTGGAAATCCGCAGATGTAGCACGTTGCTCAATCTTCTCAGCCTCCAGCCGCATACGCCTTGCCTGATCAGTCTTGCTGGGGTCCTTTGCGGCCTGCTCCGCACGCTCCCTTAACCTCTTCGCCTCGTCCTGAAAATAGGTCCTATCACCTTCGAACTGCTCGGACGGCAGTTCTAATCGGATATCCCGGTAACGGGCAAATTTGCCATCTTCGCGAGCAATGTCGTCAAGCAGTTGGTTGCGGTTGCCGACGAACTTCATCTGCGATTGCGAACCCTCGATGATCTGCCCGTCGAGCAACTGCACGCGGTCAACGACGTTGTGGTTCTTGCCAAACTGAGGCAGGTCATCAGTACGCGAGGTGCGCACTTTGGAACCACTGATGATCGCCTCAGCATTGTCGCGGCTGGTAGTGGCGACTTCGGCACTGAAGCCCGCCTGCTGCTTGATGTTTTGGACCGCATAGCGCGGGTCATCGTTGACCTTGTGCTTAGCAATGTCCGCCAACCCCTTGGCAAACCGCTGGCCGGTTTCGTTATCTACACCGGTATAGCCCTTGATGTATTCAGCATTGGCGCTGCCAAAACGCTGCACAGTTTCGTGCGAGGACACCGCCGTAGCGGTGCGGGCGATATCCCGAACAATCTCGTCGCGCCCATCATCATGCGGGCTGAAATCATGGTCAGTTTCATGGGGACTCATAGAGCCTCCTGGCAGGCGTCTGAAGAAGTGGCATTAGGCTGCGAATACAACTTGGCCATGCTGTTGAGCCTGGCCTTGATGATCTGAGTCCAACTATCGGGCTCATGGAGACGGACGTTTTCACCCAACCCGAATAGCCACCATAGGGTTTCTTGATCGTCCGGCACCTGCGCACGCAAACGTTGCCAATCGCTGCCAGGAAGCGGCTCTAAGTTTTGCTTGGGGCTGAGAGGGGTTTCTCGAAGTAGCCAAGCGACCTGTGGAGTTACATCGGCAATTAAGAGTTGCGGCCCAACCGGTCCCGGGTTGTTGAAGCCGCCACTGCGGATGTAGTCATCAACGTCGAAACCTGGTTGATCATGCGCCGGGGCATCAAGACAGTAGGCTTGTTCGATGCGATGCAGCGCGAACTGCCTGGCATCGGCATAGCCGTCGACGATGCCGATCAAATAGCTAACGGAATGTCGGGAAACCATGCCGACGGGATGGAGACACAGAGTCTTGTACTCACCTTTACTGCGGCTAAGGTAGAGGATCTTCAGTTGCCGCCGCTCCAGCAGGGCAGCGGCAACCTGCGCCCAGATAAGCGGGTCTACTTCCGCTGGCTGCAGCGCCTTGCCGTTGGGGAGGGCGCGCACATTTTTAACCCAGTGCGCCAGATTGTTACGCTCCAAACCGAAAATCTGTCGTTGGGCGAGGTCAAAATGTGGCGCCAGTAAGCCAAGTACACTGGGCGGTAATAGCTTGCGCAAATGGCTGCCAGCCAAGACGAAGGCCAACGCCGTCGGCGTGTCCAGGGCAGGGAAGTCGAATTGGGGGGTGTCCTTGGAAAAACTCCAGCGGTACGGCCGCTGGCTTTCGTCACATTGCAGCGGAAAGTCCAGCGAGAGCCGGCCAACTAGGTCCCGCTGCAAGCTACGCATATCGATGTCAAAACATTCAGCCTTGAGCTTATCCAACAAATCAGTAGTGGAAATGCTCTTCGGGGCACGCGGGATCAGCCTTAGCATGGCCAAATGCCTGAATAGCCGATCTTTGGGAGCAGACATGGAATCATCCTTAATGGTTTGCTGACGTCACTTAACCGGCGCGAAGGCAATTTGATGGCTTTTTAACATTTCCTTCAGCCCCCCGCCAAGGCTAATGGCCATTATTCATGCTGGCGCAGCGCCGTTCCCTGATCGATTGCGATGCCTCTCACGGTCCAACTCCTTACGTAACTCGTCGATAGCCTGGCTACGCTTCACCAACACCGCTCCGACCACCAGCCCTACAGCAAAGCAAATCAATTCCTTCACGAAATACTCCTCAAGGTTGAATGGACCGTTGGGTGCGATTATTTCGGTACCCTGCGACAATCTGTGTCGCGTGCGCTGTAATGCTGTAAATCTCGGGGTGGTGACACTAACGGCCCCATCCGTGATGGCGTATCGCAGCCCCACTCTGCCGCGCTCTCCACACCTCCCCCTCCCTCGGCAGTTGAAGCAATTTGACCTTTCGTTGCAACTGCTCGACATGGAAGCGCTCTGCTCTCAAGGCAGACTGTAATTCCATCATCTCCGCGACCAGCCCTGCACGATCACACCGCTCAACCTCCAACTGGTAACGCAGTTGCCCTTCTCGCTCCTGCAGGGTCTCGTACCGTAGCCAGAACGACACAACAAACCTAGCGCCAGCCAACGAGGTGGCAAGCGTGAAAGCTGCTAGGGAAACTCTGAAGAAGACTTCCCGAATCTGGTGAAATGCGCCGTTCCTGTAGCCCGAGTTTCCCGATGAAGCAGATGACCTTCGCCGACGCCGAGTACGCTGGCAAGCGCAAGCAGACCCGCAAGGAGTTGTTCCTGATCGAGATGGGTCAGGTGGTGCCGTGGCAGGGTTTGATCGCCCTGATCGAGCCGCATTACCCGAAGGGCGAAGGCGGTCGTCCGGCCTATCCGCTGATGGCGATGCTGCGCGTGCATCTGATGCAGAACTGGTTCGGCTACAGCGATCCGGCAATGGAGGACGCGCTGTACGAGACGACCATCCTGCGCCAGTTCGCTGGCCTGAGCTTGGAACGTATTCCCGACGAAACCACCATTCTCAACTTCCGGCGCCTGCTGGAGAAACACGAGCTGGCGGCTGGAATTCTGGCGGTGATCAATGGCTACCTGGGCGACCGGGGCCTGTCGCTGCGCCAGGGCACTATCGTCGATGCGACGCTGATCCATGCGCCCAGTTCGACCAAGAACCAGGACGGCAAGCGCGACCCGGAAATGCATCAAACCAAGAAGGGCAACCCGTACTACTTTGGCGCGAAAGCGCACATTGGTGCCGACGAGGATTCCGGTCTGGTACACAGCGTGGTGGTCACGGCGGCGAATGTCGCGGACGTCACTCAGGTCGACAAACTGCTTCACGGCGAGGAAAACGTGGTGTGCGCCGATGCTGGCTATACCGGAGTCGAAAAGCGCCCTGAACATGACGGTCGCCAAGTCATCTGGCAGATCGCGGCTCGGCGCAGCACCTACAAGAAACATGGCAAGCGCAGTGTCTTGTACAACGCGATCCGCAAGATCGAGAAAGCCAAGGCCCAGGTGCGGGCGAAGGTCGAGCATCCGTTCCGTGTGATCAAGCGGCAGTTCGGCTACACCAAAGTGCGCTTCTGCGGATTGGCTAAGAATGCCGCACAAATGGTGACGCTGTTTGCCCTGTCGAATCTGTGGATGGCTCGTCGACATTTGCTGGCCGACGCAGGAGAGGTGCGCCTGTAAAGCGGAAGATGACTGCCGCGGCGTGCTCGCGGCGGCTAAAAACACAGAGATGAGCGGCTGATCTGATCGCTTTTGACCGATGGGGCGCTTTCAAAATCGGTAGGCGCTGAAGACGGTCAGAAATTCATGACTACTTCAGACCATCCACAGGAATCCAGCGGATGGGTCAGTTCATCCCTGAAACCAGCAAAGCAGCAGATATCCCTGACTTGTCATTCAAGGGAGTGAGGATGCTCCCTTGTTCGGTAGCTCCGACCAAGACGACCAATGCGAAATGCTCTGCCCCCCACAGGCTTCACACGCAATGACTGACCATCCTCGATCAGGTAGTGGCAGGCGCTGATGACGTTCTGCTTACCCGTACCGTCTTTCCCCTTGAACATCCCTACCCCACACCGTTCCTTGTACCGCGCCTTGTCATGGTTGCAGCTATGGAAGTCCCCCCAACCCTCGGTGATCTTCTTCCATAGCCCACCGATGGCCTCAGCCTTGGCGTAGTCACTGCGCACCTCCCGGCCATCGAAGAAGAACGCCGCATGGATGTGGTAGCCCATGTCCTCCCCCTGCTCCACTGCGCAGATGTAGCCCGTCTCGTGTTGGAAGACCGGATCGTACTCCCTCGCCCGGACGAGCTTATCCAGATCCTCGAATACGTTCTCTACCGTCAAGCGATTACGTGCTGCCTCCCGGTAGTACAGGTCCACCCTGACCACCACAGTACGTGAGCAGCTATCCATCACCCGCTCCAAGCGATTGACCTGACGGCTCAACTGCGCGGCTAGTGTGCGCAGTTGGTCAGGCGTCAGTTGATCGAGATTGGGCGAGGCAGTCATGCCGTCGATGGGGTCAGAACAAGCTCTCGACGACGAGATATCGAAGGGCTAATAGCCGATCTCAAAGCATCATGATCGCCCCGTTGGCACCAACACGTTGCCAAGGCAGACCCAACACCAGTGCTCGAAGCTGCTCAGTGTCGAGTTCAAGTTCCGAGCCGCGATGAGTTCCCGGCCAGTGGAATTTTCCCTGGTTGAGCCGGCGTGCCGCCAACCAGATGCCAACACCGTCATGCACCAGCACCTTCATCCGGTTGGCTCGGCGGTTGGCGAACAGATACGCGCAGTGCGGCTTCGCCGCACCGAATACGGCGACCACGCGGGCCAGTGCTGTGTCCGTGCCGGCGCGCATATCCATCGGCTCGGTGGCTAGCCAGATGGCGTCGATGCGGATCACTGCAACAGCTCACGCATGAACCGGGCACAGCCTTCGGCATCTGCTGCCGGCCAGTACACGGTCAAGGTCGTGCGACGATGCGGAATCTCGATACGGATCTCCGACCGCGCGGGATCAGAGCATGACTGGTGGATAACGCCATGCTCCGTATTGCCTTCTGCTTCGCTTAACAGCATCGGCATCCCGAACTCCTGATTACGCGGCTAAATGGCTGGCCTATCGGTTTCCCCTGTCAACGCTTCACCCTGCACCTCACGATGCAACATGCATGACTCGGGGTCTGGTTGATTCGCCATTTCTTACCAGTATCGAACTTTCATCGACTATCCTCCGCCAGCTTTAACTGGCGCACTAAGCGTCTGGTTAAACCATGTTGACGACGGGATTGGGTCGGAGGGGTCGTCATGGCCGACTTTTTCATCCGTGTCGTAATTCCTGAATGCTTACCCGATCAGCAGTTTGAGCCCTGACATCAGAAGAATCCCTCCAAGTATCTTCTGCACCGCATTTGTCGGTAGGAACTTGATTCCGAGGTGGGAACCTATTAACGCTCCCAAGAGTGCAATCATCGCTAACCCCCAGACGTTCTCGGGGAGTTGACTGGTGCTGCCCCAATGTCCTGCCAGAGCAGCTAGAGAGTTGAGAAGAATGAACGGAGCAGAAATTGCCGCTGCCGTTTTCACCCTAGCCCATCTGCAATAGATCAGCAGGGGCGTAATCAGAATGCCACCTCCCACTCCGGTTAATCCAGATAGAACCCCTATTATGCTACCAACGAGTAAGGCCACCGCAACTCTGGGTGGCTTTATGTTTTCCTCATTAGGCTTTTTTAGAAAGAAGGGTATTCCGGCGACCAGTAAGAGCGATCCTAGTAGCCGGTCAAACCAAAGCACTGGCAGAGTCAGAGCACCGCCTACCAGTGCCATGGGCACCGCTGCTAAAGCAAAGGGCCAAAGTAACTTCCAATCCACCCGGACTGAGCGTATGAAGCGCCAAGTAACCAGTACAGAAACCAATGTGTTTAGAACTAATGCAGTTGGTCTAATGCTTTCCGGGGCAAACTCAAGCAGCGCCATGACTGCTATATAACCTGAAGCCCCCGCCTGGCCGACGCTGGCGTAGAGCAATGCGATCAAAAGGAAGGATGCATAAACCATAGAGGAACGCGACTAGCCTTAGGAAGCTGAAATTGTGGGTCGACGAGGCGGAGCAATTTCAAATCTTCAAAAACGTCCCATGGTTACAGAGCTTGCCATCGATGCGGTAGCAAATTCGTCACCTCATGCGCTTTTTGGGTCGGCAGACGATTCAACACGTCTTTAAGATAAGCATAGGGATCATGCCCGTTTAGTCGTGCCGATTGGATCAAACTCATGATCGCCGCTGCCCGTTTTCCGCTGCGTAACGAACCCGCGAACAGCCAGTTCGAGCGTCCAAGAGCCCACGGTCGGACTTGATTGTCGGGTAGTCAGACGCGGTTACCCGCGTCCAACCCCCTAAGAACCGTGCATGCGAGTTTCCCAGCACACGGCTCAAGCCTCTGCTAAGGCACCTTCAGGCACCCGGTTATACATCATCGGCATTGGCAAATTGTCCTACCCTTGGGCAGCGCAGGTGGTAGATCTCAAGATTAGTTGCCGCGTCTGTCCCACCATGACTCAGCTTCACAACATGGCGGCTATGCCACGGTGTGTCTTTGGTGACCGGTCTGAGGCAATCGCAACACCGGCCACCTTGCTGTAACCATACCCGGTATTGCCTCGACTTAGAAGAAGCAGTTACTTTACGCTTGCTTTTTATAACAATAAATATCCAAATCGCATTAGCACATAACCCCGGAATTAAGCACGAATCCCCGGCCCAGAGCCGTTCGCCAATGGGCGGGCCGCGATCAGCCCCGGCCCTTTCAGCAACCGCCATTGCAAGGAGGTGCCAGATGTCCGGTCGCTCTCCCGCCGATGCCACGCAACGGCACTTCAACCCCGACCATTACCTGGAGACGCCAAGCGGGCGCGTGTATACCGCCGAACGCAACGCGGCGGCCTGGAAACTCGCCCTCGCCGACCTCGACCAGGCCCTGGCGGCGGCCGACGCGGGCAGCACCCTGTACCTGGTCGTAGGCCTGCAGGGCGCCGGCAAGAGCAGTTGGATAGCCCGCCAGGCCGCCGCGCTTGGCCAGCGCGCCTACTTCTTCGACGCCGCCCTGCCCCGCGCCCTGCACCGCCAACCGCTGCTGCAGCTGGCCGCCCACCGCGGCGTCTCCGCCGTGGCCGTGTGGCTGGACACCCCGCTGGCGGTGGCGCTGGAACGCAATCAGGCGCGCGCGGACGACCAGCGGGTGCCGGAAGCGGCGCTCCTCAGCGTCCACCAGCAGTTCGAGGCGCCCAGCCTGGCCGAGGGTTTCAGTGCGCTGCGGCGGATCGCCGGCGCGCCGAACAAGGCCTGCCCAGTGCTGCTCCGTGGCGGGCCGCGCCTGGAACTGCTGGCCTTCCGTCATCCGCTGGCCGGGCTGCAACTGGTCAAGGGCGGCATCGAGCCCGGCGAGGAGCCGGCCCAGGCCGCCCTGCGCGAATTGGCCGAGGAGGCCGGAATCGACGACGGGCGCTGGCGCGAGGACCTGGGCACCTGGGATTCCGGGTTCGCCGGGCAGGTCTGGTCGTTCCAGCTGTGCCAGGTCGACCACGCCCTGCCGGCCAGTTAGACGCACCACACCGCCGACGACGGCGGGCATGACTTCGCCTTCTTCTGGCATCCGCTGGACACCCCGCCGGGCGCCAACTGGCACCCGTTGTTCCAGGGCGCCCTGGCGTGGTTGCGCGCGCGGCTTCAGCCCGCCGGCTGACGCTACTCGCCCGTCACCAGGCTCCAGGTGGACGGCGCGGACGCCGGGGCCAGGCCGAGCCCGCGTACGCCGGGCAACGCTCAGCTCTTGATGTCGAACTCCGGGTCGAGCGGAATCTGCATCGCGGTCACCAGGTGGTTGGTCTGCGCCGCCAGCCCGATCACCGCCAGCAACTCGCCATGCTGGGCGTCGCTCATGCCCTTGGCGCGCGCGGCGGCGGTGTGCGAATGCACGCAGTACTGGCAGCCGTTGGCCGTCGACACGGCGATGTAGATCAGCTCGCGCACCAGCGGGTCGAGCGCGCCCGGCGCCACCATCACCGCCTTGAGCTGCTCCCACCCCCGTTTCAGGTTGGCCGGATCGTTGGCCAGGCCGCGCCAGAAGTTGTTGACGAACTCCGACTTGCGGGTCGCGCGGATATCCTCGAACACCGCCTTCACATCCGGGTGCGCCTGCACCTCGGCATCGCTCCACAATTTCACTGTCGCCATCTTCGATTCCTTCGCCTGTGTTAGTGAACGGCCGCGTACATGATCTTCGCCTCGGTGGCCTCGGCTGGCGAGAACTCCTCGACCACCCGCCCCTGGCGGAACACCAGGATACGATCGGAGAGGTTCATGATCTCCGGCAGGTACGAGGAAATCACCACCACCGCCAGGCCGGCGTCGGCCAGTTGATGGATGAGCTGGTGGATTTCGGCGATGGCGCCGACGTCCACGCCGCGCGTGGGTTCGTCGAAGATGACCAGGCGCGGCGCCTGCACCAGCCCCTTGCCGATCACCACCTTCTGCTGGTTGCCGCCGGACAGCTCGACCACCCGCGCGTTGTCGTTGATCGCGCGAATGTTCAGGCGCTCGACCCATTCGGCCGCCAGCGCCCGCATCTGCGCCGCGCTGAGCACCGCCGAGGTCTCCCGGTCGGCGGCCAGCAGGCCGGAGAACAGGTTCTCGGCGATCGACATGGTTTCGAAGAAGCCTTCGCTCTTGCGGTCCTCGGTGATGTAGACGATCCCCGCCTTCACCGCCTCGCGCGGCACGTAGTAGCGCACCGGCCGGTCATCCAGCTCGATGCTGCCGCCACGCAGGAAATCGCGCTTGTAGATGCCCACGACCACCTTGAAGGTTTCCGTGCGCCCTGAGCCGATCAGGCCGAAGACCCCGGTGATCTGCCCGGCGAAGATCGAGAAGGAGTTGTTGCGCACGCTGGCGCCCATCGACACGCCCTGCACCGAGAGAATCTTGCTGCCGGCCGGGCGCAGGCGTTCGGGCTGGCGCTCGCGGTAGAGCGCCGCCGACAGGGTGCGGCCGACCATGGCCGCGACTATCGCCTGCCGGTCGAACTCGCCGGCCGGGCCGCTCGCCACCAGCTCGCCGTCGCGCAGGATGGTGATGCGGTCACACAGCTCCAGGGCTTCCTCCAGCGCGTGGCTGATGAAGACGATGCTCACGCCGCGCGCCTTCAGGCGCCGCACGAGGGCGAAGAAATGCCGCTTCTCCTCCGGCGTCAGCGTCGCCGTGGGCTCGTCGAAGATGATCACCTCGGCGTTGTGGTGCACCGCCCTGGCGATCTCGACCATCTGCCGCTTGGCCGCGCCGAGGGTCTCGACCATCGCCGCCGGGTCCACGCTGAAGTTCAGCGACTGCAGGAACTGCTGGGCAGAAATGTAGGTGCCGCGCAGGCGGTTGAAGAACTTCTCCGAGCCCAGGTAGAGGTTCTGCGCCACGGTCATCGACGGCACCAGGCTGGTTTCCTGGAAGACCATGGCGATGCCCGCCTCCAGCGCCTCGTAGGGCGAGCCGAAGCGCACCTCGCGGCCCTTGTGCAGGAGCGTCCCGGCGCTGGGCTCGACCACCCCGGCGATCATCTTGGTCAGCGTCGACTTGCCCGCGCCGTTCTCCCCGAGCAAGGCGTGGATCTCGCCGCGCCCCAGGCGGAAATCCACGTTCTTCACCGCCGGCACGCCGCGGTATTCCTTGGTGACGCCGCGCAGTTCGACTATCGCGTCGGTCTGGTTCATCCGTGCACCTCCAAGGCGCTGGCACGGCGGCTCGGCGAAGACAGCGGCCCCGCGTCGATGATGCAATCGCCGCCACGGCTGGCGACCAGCAGCCGCCCGGCGTGCTCGACGGCGCTGCAGATGCCGTGGCGCTGGCCGTCGGCCCGGCTGTGCAGGCTGGCGGTGGGCCGCAGCGCTGCGTCCAGGCGCACCAGCAGGCCGTAGGAACGGCTGGGCGCCCAGGGCTTGTGCACGCCCATGGTCTTGATGCCGCCGCACTGCAGCGGTTCGAGGAAGCTGCGTCCGGAGGACAGCGCCGGGGCGATCCAGAACGCGCGCGGCACCTGCGCCAGCATGTCCAGGCGGTAGTGCTGTTCCCGCAGCACGAACTCGATCAGCCGGTTGCGCGGCGCGAACAACGCCAGCCAGGCCCCGCCGTCCTGCGCCGGCGCCAGCCGCGCCGGATAGCCCGGCAGCTTGTCGGCGATGACCCGCCGCCCGCTGGCGTCCAGGCGCACCAGGCGATGCCGCCAGCTCTCGGTGAAGACGATGCCGCCCTCGCCCACCGGCAGCAGCCCGTAGGGAAAGGCCAGGTCGCCTGCGACCTGCGCGAAGCGCGCGGCCCCCGGCGGGCGCTTCCACAGCGAACCCGATGAACCGTGCAGCATCAGGTCGTTGGCCCAGTCGGCCGGCGAACGCTCGGCGGCACCATTGGCCAGCCACAGCTCGCCATTCGCGGCGAAGGCCAGCGCGGTGATGCAGCGCACCCCCGCCGGCAACGGCTGCTCCTCGCCGTCGATGAGCAGCGTGCCGTTGTCGAGGGCGATCGCCAGCGCCCCGTCCGGGGCCACCGCCAGGGCCGTGACAGCGGCGGGGAAGCTCGCCAGCGGCTCGGCGCCGCCGGCGTCCAGCCGGTACAGCGCGTTGCCGCTGCTGGCCAGCAGCTCGCCGCCGCGCACCACCAGGTTGTCGGCGTCGGCGAGCCGGGCGAGCAACGGGGCGTCGTCCAGCGCGGTGTTCGGCCGGAAGGCCCCGTCCAGCGGTGGAATGGTCACCGCCTTGCTGCGGAACAGGTCGAGAATCGGGTCGAGGATCATGCTTTCTCCCCCCAGTACGAACGCACCCCGGTCCAGGTCGGGTCCGCGCCGTCGAGGCGGTAGCGACCGATGCGGTTGTTGAGGATGCCGCCGACGTACAGGTAGCCCTTGTGCTCGCGCATCGAGGTGACCATCGGGTGCGACAGGCCGCTCAGGTCGCCCAGGGTCTCGACGATGGCGCCGCTTTCGTCGAACTTCACCACCCCGCCGGTGTTGATGTTGGGGAACAGCCATTCGTCCTGCGGCAGCCGCCGGGTCATGCGCTTGCGCATGCCGGGGTGGCGCAGCGACAGGTCGAAGCTCGGCGTGCGCATGCCCAGCCAGGCCATCCAGTAGCCGCCGTCGGAAGCCCGGTTGATGTTGTCGGGGTAGCCCGGCATGTCCTTGATCACGCATTCGGCGGTGCCCGCCCTGGGCCCTTCCAGCCAGTAGCGATGCACCCGGCAGGCCCAGCTTTCGGCGAAGAACAGCGACTTGCCGTCGTGGGCCAGGCACACGCCGTTGGTGTAGCGATAGCCATCGAGCAGCGCGCGCGTCGAGCCATCCCTGGGGTCGTACACCAGCAGGCGCCCGGTCGGGCGGTTCTCGATGGAATCCAGCGCCCAGTCGTGGGCGTCGTAGCGCTTGGTGGAATCGGTGAAGTAGATGCGGCCGTCGGGGGCGATATCGCAGTCGTTGGGGTCGCGCAGGCGCGCGTCGTCGACGATGGAGGTCCAGGAACGCGCCGTCTCGGCGGAGAGCTTGCGCACTTCGCGCGACGGCGAGATCGCGTACATGCCCATGGCGCCCACGCAGGAAATCAGGTTGTCGTCGCGGTCGAAGGCCAGCCCCAGCGGGAAGCCGCCGACGTGGGCAAAGACTTCCGAGCGGCGGTAGTCCGGGGCGAAGAAGCGCACGATCTCGCCGTGGCGGGTGCCGCAGTAGAGGTTGTCGTCGCGGTCGAGGATGACGTCTTCCGGCCCTTCCAGTTCGCCCAGGCCGATGTACTCGGTGCGCGACAGCCGATCGTCCAGCTCGTAGGCCGTGCCGGAGCCCGGCTCGGCCGACAGCGTCCGGCCCAGCTTCAGGTACACCGGGGCGACGTAGACTTCGTCGAGCACCTTGTGGCGGTTCTTCAGCCAGCGGATGTCCACGGTTACCGCCACCGCCAGCATCACCCCAAGCACCAGCTGCGTTGTGCCGGTGCCGTAGCCCAGGCGGATCAGGCCGTTGGTCATCACCAGCACGATGACCGCGCCCATCAGGCCCTTGACCACCGAACCGCGCCCGCCGCCGAGGCTGTTACCGCCGACCACCGCGGCGGTGAGCGCGAGGATTTCCAGGTTGAGCCCGGTGCCCGGGCCGACGCCGCTCAGGCGGCAGGCGATGAGGAAGCCGGCCAGCGCCGCGCAGCAGCCGCAGAACACATAGGTGAAGAACACCGTGCGACGCACGCGGATGCCGGCGTTGTGCGCCGAGCGCCGCGAGCCGCCGACCGCCTGCACGTGCCAGCCGGGGCGCGAGCGGGTCAGCGCGAGGTGGGTGACCACGGCGATGGCGATGGCCGCCAGCACCGCGACCGACAGGCCGAACAGGGTGCCGTCGCCAATGAAGTCCCACACGTCAGAGGAAACCGCAGAGGTCTGCACCCTGGCCGCGTAGTTCACCACCAGGATGTCGTAGAGGGCCCGGCCGATGATGAAGGTTACCAGCGTGGTGATGAAGGCACGCAGGCGCAGGAAGCCGATGAGGTAGCCATTGATCGCGCCATAGAGCGCGCCCGTGGCAATGGACGCGAGCAGCGCCACCCACACCGGGAGGTCGAAGATGAACAGCGCCGACACCGCGGAAAACGCCGACAGCGCGAAGATCGAGCCCACCGACAGGTCGATGCCGCCGCCGAGCATCACCACCGTGAGCCCGGTCACCACCAGCGAGAACTCGCCGAGCTGGCGCGTCGATTCCTGCAGCGAGGTGAGGTTGAAGAAGCCGGCGATGGCGGAGCCGAATATCGCGATGGTCGCCACCAGCACGGAAAAGGGAATGGCGTTGTCGGTCCAGCGCTTGGTCAGCAGCTCGCCGATCAGGTGGTCGGGAATGCGGTTGTAGCGCCAGGCCTGGATACGTTCGCGTAACGACATGGGGAGTTCCGGAAGCGGGACGGGGCGGCCGCCGTGGCGACCGCCCCGCGAAAGTGGGAGCGTGTTACGGCTTGGCGGCCTGCAGCGCCTTCACGTCCCAGCAGCTGGCGGCGTTCAGGTCCTTTTTGGTGGTGGCCTTTTCCAGCGTGTAGATCTGTGCGTGCGAGGTGCCGGCGGGCTGGCCGCTCTGCAGCAGGTACTTGATGACAGCGGCGATATCGCCGGACTGGCGGGCCAGGTCGGTCATGACCACCGCGCCATAGGTGCCGTCTTCGAGGCGGTCGCAGTCGGCGCTTTTCTCGCCGCCGCCGGTGGTGACTAGGAACACCTTGTCCTGCAGCTTGGCGTCACGGATGGCGGCGGCGGTGCCGCTGGCGTCGCCGTCCCAGAAGTCGACGATGCCGCAGATGTCCGGGTGCTGCTGGAGGATGGTGGTGGCGGCGTTGCGCGCCGTCGTGGCGTCCCAGTTGGAGTCGGGCTTGGCGACCACCTGGAAGTCCGGGTGCTTCTCCAGCACCTTGGTGATGCCGGCGTACTGGTACAGGCTGGAGGCGTTGACCTGGTCGCCCTGGATCAGCGCGACCTTCTTCGAGGAATTCGCCCCGCAGCCCTGGATCACCGCTTCGGCCTCGAGCTGGCCGAGACGGTCCCAGTCCGAGCCGACGAAGGCGTCGACCGGGTAGTTGACCGGGTTGTCGATGGCGATGACGTAGATGCCGGCGGCCTGGGCCTTCTTGAACAGCTTGGAATAGGAGTTCAGGTCCGGCGACTGCACGACGAGGACGTTCGGCTTGGCGCTGGAGGCGATCGCCTCGGTGATCGCCTGGGCGCCGGCCTCGGCGCTCCAGTTCGGGTCGCGGGTCTCGAACACGCCGCCGAAACCTTCCACCTCGCGCTTGAGGTAGGCCGCCCAGCCCTGGGCCAGGTCGAAGCCCATGGTCATGGGCACCAGCAGCACGCGCTTGCTCTTCAGCGCCGCCTCGTAGGCGGCCGGCCCGGAGACCTCCGCGGCGCTGCAAACCGAGGTAGCCAGCACGCTGGACACGATGGCCGTGGCGGCCAGTACCTTGCCGAACAGTTTCATGGAAATCCTCTCCTTGATGAATGGTCGATCGCTCAGATGTCGCCTTGCTGCGAGGTCTGCTCGTCCCGTGGGTTGAGCAGGCCGTCGATGATGATCGCCGCCAGCAGGATGCTGGACTTGATGAGGTTCTGGTAAAGCAGCGGAACGTCGAGGATGGTCATGGCGTTGAGCAGCACGCCGATCAGCGCCGCGCCCACCAGCACGTTGCGCACCCCTCCCCGGCCGCCGGACAGGCCGACCCCGCCGATCACCGCCACCAGCACGATGTCGTAGAGCAGGGTCGAGTTGACGACCCGGGTATTGAGCGAATGCAGGCTGGCCGCGGTCAGCAGGCCGGCGACCAGGGCCACCAGCGCGGACAGCACGTAGCGCAGCACCAGCATCGGTCGCACCGGGATGCCGACGTTGCGCGCCGTCACCGGGTTGTCGCCGGCGTAGTAGACGTAGCGGCCCCACTTGGTGAAGCGCAGGAAGACGAAGAGCGCCAGGCTCAGCCCGGCGAAGATGAACACCTCCACCGGCACGTCGAGCAGGCGCAGGCCGCCGAGGGTTTCCAGCCAGTGCCCAGGGGGTACCGGCACGGCGTCCTGGGTGATCAGTTGCGAGCGCACGTAGCCGAACACGAAGGAGCCGCTGGCCAGGGTCACGAAGATCGCCGGCACGTCCGCGTAGGCGACCAGGAAGCCGTTGAGCAGGCCGATGCCCACCACCCCGGACAGCACCAGCAGCAGCGCCAGCCCGTCGTCGGTGCCGGCGCCCAGCAGTTGCAGGTACCAGGCCACGGACATGGCCATCACTGCGACGCTGGAAAGGTCGATGCCGCGCCCAATGACCACGATGGCCATGCCCAGCGCCAGAATGCCGAGGACCGAGATGGAGCGCACGATGGCGATGAGGTTGTCGGCGGCGAGGAAGCCCGGGAGCGCTATGCTCGAAAGCGCAAACAGCGCCACCACGAGGGCCAACACAATTCGCTCCTGGGTGAAGCGCGGGCGTTCGGAGGTTTTCATGCGTCTGTCATACCCCCGGTCGCGGCAACGACCGGGGCCTTGTCGAATTCGCCAGTGACGCCGCCGTGGCGGCGCTGCGCAAAGGAAGGAGTTGCCGGGGCGGTACTATGCGCAAGTCCGGACAGAACAAAAAATAATTAGTAATACTTTATTTATTCTTTTATTGAATAACGTCCTATCCGTTCAGCCGACACGCATTCAGCCGCCATCCGCCGCCCCGCCGCGAGCACGGGACGCGCCCGTGCCCGCCGCTGCGGATCAGCGCCAGATCGCCTGGGTTTTCTCACGGTAGCGGTCGAAGTAGGCGTTCACCTGGTCGAACGGAATGCTCTTCTGGGCGAAGCTGTCGATCGCCGGGAAACCCTTGGGCGCCGGGGCGTTGGGAGCCGTGCCGTAGGCGTATTCCTTGGCGGCGATGATCGCCTGCGCGCGCGGCGTGAACAGCCAGTTCTTGAACAGCCGCGCGGCGTGCGGGTGCGGCGCGTCGCGCAGGCTGGCCACGCCCGGGCCGTAGAGGATGGCCACGTCCGCGGGGAAGCTCAGCGCCACCGGCGCGCCGTTGTCGCGCAGGCGCGCCACCACCTGCGCCGGGGCCCAGAGCACGAAGTCGGTGCGGCCCTGGGCGAGGTTGGCGGTCAGGGTGCCGGGGTTGTCGCTGACGCCGCCGTTGTCGTGGATCGCCTGGAGCTGCGCGTCGCTCAGCTTGCCCTCCTCCTGCAGCAGCACCACCGCGGCGTCGAAGGGGCTGGCGCCGACGAAGCGCACGTGGGCGAAACGCCCCTTGAAACGCGGGTCGAGAATCTGCGGCCAGGTCTGCGGCACCTCCTCCGGGCGCAGCAGGCGCGTGTTGTAGGCCAGGGTGAAGGCGTTCACCCAGGGCTGCTGGAAGTAGCCGGCGGGGTCGCGGTAGGCCGCTGGGATGGTTTCGCTGGTGGCCGGCACGTCGCGCTCCAGGCGGCCCTGGCGCACCAGCTCGGCCAGCTCGCTGTAGCCGGTGAGAACCAGGTCGCCGATATGGTTGCCCGAGGCCGCCTCGCTGGCCAGACGGGTGTACAGCTGGGTAGTGGCGGTGGGCTTGAAGCGGATCTCCGGGAAGTCCTGCTGGAAGGCCTGCCACAGCTCGACCGTCTCGGGGAAGGCGGTATACAGCACCAGCTCCTTCTCCCCGGCCTTCCGGGCCTGGTCGTAGAGGGCCTGCAGCTCGGCCGACGGCGCCGCGGCGGGCGCCCGCGCGGCCGACTCCGGCGGCGCGTCGGCGCCGCAGCCGCCCAGCAGGAGCAACCCCGCGAGAGCCGTGGCCAGGGGCCAGCGGCGCGATCTATGGATATCGGGCATCGACGGGGTTCCTTGTCTCAGAAGTGGTAGTCAAGGTTCACGTAGTAGAAGGCCCCCTCGGCGCCGTCCGGGACGATGTGCGAGTACTTCACCAGGTAGCCGGAGGTGCTGCGCGAGGCCGGGGTGGAGAGGTCCGGGTGGGTGTTGAAGAGGTTGTTGGCGCCCACCGAGACGGTTAGCGCCTGGGTCACGTCATAGGCCAGGTCGAGGTCGGTGACCCACTGCGGGCCGTAGCTCTTGTCGTAGCTTTCCTGGCCCTCGGCGGCCTTCAGGCTGTAGGTGCCATAGCGGGTCGCGGCCAGGGTGGTGTGCCACTTGCCGAAGCCGTGGCGGGCTTCCACGCGCAGTTTGTTGTTCGGCGCGGCGTCCTCGGCGAGGCTGACGATGCGGCGGCCGATGGGGATGTTGTCGGTGCCGGCCAGGCGCGGGATGTCGGCGATATCGGTGACCTTAGTGCGCCCAGCGCTGAAGCTCGCCGAGAGGTCCAACTCGCCGTACTCGGCCAGGCCCAGGTGCTGGCGGCCGACCAGGTCGACGCCGGTGGTCTCGGTGTCCATGCCGTTGGTGAAGTAGCTGGCGCCGATGATGTTGGTGTAGCCGGCGGCGCTGAGGATGTCGCGCACGCGGCTGCCGGTGAGGTTCTCGGTGAGTACCACGCGGTCGCGCAGGAAGATCTTGTAGGCGTCGATGGTCAGCGAGCTGCTCGGCGTCGGCCGCAGCACCAGCCCCAGGGAGTAGCTGGTGGACTTCTCCGGCTTCAGGTCGGTGGCGCCCAGGGCGCGGGCGGCCTCCGAATCGGCCGGGAACATGTGGATCAGCGAGTAGTAGTCGGTGCCGGAGAGGATCTGCCCGTCGGTGCGCTGGTAGCCGATCTGCGACAGCGACGGCGCGCGGTAGCCGGTACTGACGGTGCCGCGCAGCGCCACTTGCGGGGTGAAGTCGTAGCGCGCGCTGAGCTTGCCGGTGGAGGTGTTGCCGAAGTCGGAGTAGCGCTCGGTGCGCGCGGTGACGCCGAGGTTGAGCTTGTCGGTGAGCTGGTGCTCCACCCCGCCGTACACGCCGAACACGTGGCGCTTGTACACGCCCTCGTCGGCGGGCCGGTAGCCGGCGCCGGGGTTGGGGGTGGAACCGTTGGCGTTGCGGTAGTCGCCGGTCTGCCAGGAGTCGTCGTCGCCGGCCAGCTCCTCGAACTTCTCGTTGCGCCAGGCTATCCCGGCGTTGACCGTGAAGGGTCGCTCGACGCCGGCGAAGTTCAGGTCGTTGACGTAATCCAGGGTGGCGTTGTTCTGGTAGAAGCGGAACTGCCCGGAATAGTTCTTGGTGGTGCTGGCGGCGTCCACGTAGGTCGGGTTGAGGGTCACCGGACGGTAGTAGCGCGAGCGGTTCTCGCCGTGGTTGAGGGAGAAGTCGAAGCGCCCGGCCTCCCCCAGGTCGTACTTGAAGCCGCCGGTGGCGCCGATGTCCTCGGTCTTCAGGGTGATTTCCGGGGTGTAGCCGGCCGGGTAGACGTCACGGCGGTTGTTGGCGTTGGTCGGGGTCACGAAGGGGGTGTTGGCGCGCACCCGGTCGTAGGAATAGGTGGCGAAGCCGTAGGCGCGCAGCGCGTCGCTCAGGCCCACGTCGGCGTTCAGCGCGAAGCTGTAGCGGTCGGCGGCGGCGTCGCCGGTGTCCCACTTGCGGTCGAAGGCGATCTCGCTGCCATCGCTGTTGTAGAAGTGGCGGCGGTCGGTGGAGGCCGAGCGGGTCTTGTCCTTGTCCAGGGCGTCCAGGCTCAGGGTCAGGAAGCCGTCGCCGGGCAGCGCCAGGCCCTTCCAGGCGCCGTAGCTCTTGCGCAGGCCGTCACCCTTGCTGTACTGGCCGATGCGGGTGTTCAGCCCGCCGCCGCTGTCGCGCTCCTTGAGCACGATGTTCACCACCCCGGCGATGGCGTCCGAGCCGTACTGCGCCGAGGCGCCGTCGCGCAGCACCTCGACATGGTCGATGGCGCTCACCGGAATGGCGTTGAGGTCGGTGTTGGTCGAGCCGCGGTCGAAGACACTGCCGATGTTCAGCAGCGGCGAGGGATGGCGACGCTTGCCGTTCACCAGGATCAGCGTCTCCCCCGGCGGCAGGCCGCGCAGCGAGCCGCCACCGACCGAGAACACGGCGTCGGCCTGCTGCATGGCCTGGGGGAAGTGGAAGGACGGCAGGAGGTTCTGCAGGATGCCGCTCAGGCCGGTGCCCGGTGCGCGCTGCAGCTCCTCGGCGCTGATCACGTCCACCGGCGAGCTGCTCTGCAGCGAGGTGGCGTCGTGGCGATTGGTCCCCAGGCTGATCACCGGGTCCAGGCGGGTGGTGGCGGCCGCTTCGGCGGCCAGGGCGCCGGCGGGATCCATCGCCTGGGCCAGGCCCCAGGTGCTCAGCAGGGTGAAACTCAGACTCCTTACTCCAGGAACAACATCGACAAGGCGCATCCAGACAAACTCCATTTAGTTGATTAGAGGCGCCGACGATAGTTTCCGAATCAAGAATAAGGAAATACGTTTTAATGCACTTGAGTGCGCATTATGAAATATAATTTCCAACTAACTCAGGATTAACTTTTAGTTATCCGACAAATAACTCTCCAGCACTTTCAGAGGCATAGAGTTCGATTGCCGACTCAACCATGAAAGTCCGCAGCCAGTTCGCCGCCATATCCCCAGCCAGGTGCGGATGCCATTGCAGCAGAATGGTCTGCCCGGGAAACTCGAAGGGCAACGAAACGAACTTCAATGGGAAACTTTCCGCCATCTGCCGGGCGAAGTAAGTGGGCACGGTGGTGAGATAGCGTGTTCCCACCAGCATCGGCGGAATGCTGCCGTAATGGTCCACCACCTGGCCGACCTTGCGGGTGTGCCCCAGGCGCGCCATGGTCGCCGCCTCGAAGCTCGGCGCCCCGGTGTGTCCGGCATGGCGGACGATGTGGCTGGCGGCGAAGTAGTCCGGCGCGCTGACGCTGTCGGCCAGCGCCGGGTGCCCGGCGTCGGCCAGCACGCAGTAGAGGTCGGTGTAGAGCACGCAGCTGCTGAACTCGGGAGTGTGCAGGCCGACCGGGCGGATGAAGAAGTCGATCATCGACGGCGCGGCCACCGAGCCGTGGATGTACAGGCGGATGTTCGGCGCCACGCTATGCAGCCCACGGATCACGTGGGACAGCAGCAGGATCGCGTCGATGTCGCCGGCGTGGACATGGAAGTCGCGCTCGGTGGTGGCCGGGTCGAAGCCCTGGCGCAGGCCGATCACCTGCCGCGCCTGTTCGATCAGCTCGCGCACCGGTTCGCGCAGGGTCTCGGCGAAGGGCGTGGTGACCAGGCGCCGCCCACGGGGAACGAATATCTCGTCGCCGAAGTGGCCGCGCAGCTTGGCCAGTTGCACGCTGATCGCCGCCTGGCTGACGCCGAAACGCGCGGCGGTGCGGTTGACGCTGCCCTCGCTGAGCAGCACATCGAGGGTGGCGAGCAGGTTGAGGTTCAGATCGAGGTTGGCCATGGCCGCGGTACCGCCGAAAACTTATATGTACAAGAGATAATCCTCACACGAAATAATTACTTTCAGATATATCAAAAAGCTCCATGCTTACAACCGGGTCTTTCAGACTGCCGCCGCCAGCCCGATGTCCGTGGTGCGTGGCGCTTCGCTTTCCGCCGGGGCCGCCGGCAGCAGCACGCAACGCTGCGCGGCGAACTGCAGGTGCAGCGGCTGCGGGCCGACCAGCGCGGCGGGCGGGACCGGCCAGTCCTGCGCCTGCAGGGTCACCCGCAGCCTGACCTCGCCGGCCTCCAGCAGCGCCTCGTAGCGCCCGCCGAGGAACTGCACGTCGAGCACCCGCGCCTGCGGCAGCGCCAGCGAGCCGGGCAGCGCCCGTGGGGTGGCCAGCAGGTCGCTGGCGCGCACCGCCAACTGCCCTGCCCCGGCCACCGCGCGGGCGCCCGGCAGCCACAACGGCGCCTGCAACCCCAGGTCCAGCGCCAGGCCCCCCGCCTCTTCGCGCAGGCCGCGCAGGGCCAGCAAATTGTCGAAGCCGACGAAGCCGGCGACGAACGCCGACGCCGGCCGCGCATAGATTTCCTGCGGCGTGCCGAGTTGCACCAGGCGGCCGCCGTGCATCACCGCGATGCGGTCGGCCAGGGCCAGCGCCTCGCTCTGGTCGTGGGTGACGTACACCGCCGTGTAGCCCAGCTCGCGGTGCAGACTGCGCAATTGCTCGCGCAGATGTAGGCGCAGGCTGGCGTCGAGGTTGGACAGCGGCTCGTCGAACAGCAGCAGCTGCGGCGAGGCCGCCAGCGCCCGGGCCAGCGCCACCCGCTGCTGCTGGCCGCCGGAGAGCTCGGCCGGATAGCGCCCGGCGAGTTCCTCCAGGCCCACCTGGCGCAGCGCGCGCCGGGCCAGCTGGCGGCTGTCGCCGGCGCCGCGACGGGCGCGCACCGGGTAGGCGACGTTGGCCTCCACGGTCATGTGCGGCCACAGCGCGTAGTTCTGGAACACCATGCCCAGGTCGCGCCGCTCCGGCGGCACGAAGAGCCCGCGCTCGGGCGCCGCGACCGTGCTCCCGGCAATCTCGATGCTGCCCTCGTCCGGGCGTTCCAGGCCGGCGATGCAGCGCAGCGTGGTGGTCTTGCCGCAGCCGCTGGGGCCGAGCAGGACGAAGAACTCGCCGCTCTCGATGGCCAGGTCCAGGCCGTTGATGGCCTTGGTGGCGTCGTGGTTGACGCCGTAGCGTTTGCGCAGTTGGTGCAGCCGTACATGGCTCATGACAGGTCCTCGGCCACGCGGACCCGGCGCCAGCGGCGCAGCGGTCGTCCGGCGGCCAGCAGCGGCGCGGGGAGCAGGATCAGCAACAGCAGCAGGCAGAGCAAGGCCGCGGCCTGGCCGAGTTGCCCCCGGGCGTTGTAGGTGAAGATGGTGGTGGACAGCGTCTCCAGGCCCGGGCCGCCGAGCAGCAGCGGGATGTCCAGGGAGCCGCAGACGGCGATCAGGGCCAGGTACCAGCCGACCAGGAAGCCCGGCAGGCACAGCCGCAGGCTGGTGTCGCGCCAGGCCCGCCAGGGCGCCGCGCCGGACACCCGGGCGGCCTCGTAGAGCTGCGGCGACAGTTGCGCCAGGCTGGCCTGGCCGATCTGCAGCGCCAGCGGGGTCAGGGCCACCACCAGGGCGATGACCATCATCGCGAAGCTGCCGTAGAGCGCCCGCAGGCCGGGCACCCCGACATACGCCCAGCTCAGCGCCAGCGCCACCACCACGCCGGGCATCGCCAGCGGCAGCATCGCCAGGAAGCGCAGCAGATGCCCCGCGCGCGGCGCCAGGCCACGCTCGAACTGGGCCAGGAGCAGGCCCAGAGTCGAGGTCAGTAGGCCGGTGCCGCAGGCCAGGCCAAGGGTGTTGAACAGCGCCCCGCGCACCTCCGGGCTGGCCAGCACGGCCTGGTAGTGGCGGGTGCTGAACGCGCCCACCACGCCGGGGAACGGCTGGAACGACGAGACCAGCAACGCCAGCATCGGCAGCAGCTGGGCCAGCGCCAGGTAGCCCCAGACCAGCGCCGCCAGTGGCCAGCGCCAGCGGCCCAGGGCCAGCGGGCGCGGCGCGGCGGCCTTGGCGGCGATGCTGACGAAACTCCGCCGCCCCACCAGCCGCGCCTGCAGCCACAACCCCAGGCCCAGCACCAGGACCATGCCCAGGGCCACCACGGCGGCTTCGCCGTAGCGCGGCAGGGGCGCGTTCAACCAGTCGAAGATTTCCACCGCCAGCACCGGGATGCCGGCCGGCACGCCGATGATCAGCGCCAGGTCGAACACTTCCAGGCCGCCGATGAAGGCGAAGATCGCGGCGCCGGCCAGCGCCGGGGTCAGCCCCGGCAGGCCGATCCGCCAGAAACTCGCCAGCGCGCCGCGACCGCTGACCCGCGAGGCTTCCTCCTGCTCCGTGGCCATGGCGCGCACCGGCCCGAGCAGGAACAGGTAGGTGAAGGCGATGCAGCGAAAGCCGTTGACCAGGGCCAGCCCGGTGAACGACTCGATGTTCAGCGCCGGCGTCCCCAGCAGGCTGTTGAGCAGGCCGGTGTAGGGGTTGGCGAGCAGCTCGAAGCCCAGCGCGTAGAACAGCGAGGGCAGCGAGAACATCACCAGCATCAGCGGCGTGACCGCGCCGCGCCCCGGCAGGTCGCTGCGCACCGCCAGCACCGCCAGGGCCGCCGCCACCGGCAGCGCCACCAGCAGGTTCAGCGCCGACAGCGCCAGGGCGTTGAGGGCCGCCGTGCCCAGGCGCGCGTCGGCGGCCACCGCGCCCCAGGCGGCCAGGGTCCAGTGCCCGGCCTGGCCCAGCGGCGCGCTGCGCACGCTGGCCACCAGCAGGCTGAGCAACGGGCTGCCATAGAACACCAGTGCCGCCAGCAGCACCCAGGCGCCCAGGCCCGGGCGCCAGCGCCCCGCCGGGCGGCTGGGCAGCGGCCGCGCGCGGCGGCCGAGGAGCAGGCTGGCGCTCACCTAGGACACCTCCGCCGGCCGTGCCGCGCGCGCCCGGTCGCGCTCCGCGGCACCCTGGCGTATGCGCTGCAACAGCTCCGTGGCCAGACCGCGGTCCGGCTCGGGGTCTCCGTCGAAGCCGACCGAGAACAGTTCGATACCCAGGTCGTAGTAGTCCAGCACCGCCGCGGCCACGGTTTCCGGGCTGCCGACGAAGGGCGGCCCGCCGACCCCGTATGGCACCAGGCCGGTGTAGAGCGCGCGGTCATGCCAGTGGCCTTGCCCGGCCGCGCGTTGCAGGCGTCGCAGGCCCTCGCTTTCCGGCTGGGCGGTGGCGCCGCCGGGCGCGCCCTGGGCGGCCAGGTCACGGGCCAGGGCCTCGACCTTGCCGCGCGCCAGGTCGTCGGTCTCGGCGAGGACGAAGTTGGCGTCGCGCCAGAAGCGCAGTTGCCGGCCGTGCCCGGCGGCCGCCTCGCGCACCCGCTGGAGCAGTTGCGCGGTCGCCGCCAGCGGCTCGGGGAAGAGCGCGTAGCCGTCGACGTGACGGGCGGCGAAGGCGATGCCCTCCTCCGAGGCGCCGGCCGCGGAAATGAACGGCAGCGGCTGCTGCACGGGTTTGATCTGCGAGAACGCCTGGCGCACCTGGTAGAACTCGCCGTCGTAGTCGAAGGGCTCGCCGGAGGTCAGGCTGTGCTTGAATATCTCCAGGTACTCGGCGCTGCGCCGGTAGCGCTCGGGCTTGGGCAACAGGTCGCCGTCGCGGCGCTGTTCGGCGTCCTGCGAGCCCTGGATGACATGCAGCGACACGCGCCCGCCGGACAGCTGGTCCAGCGAAGCGAAGGCTCGCGCGGCCAGGGTCGGCGCCTGTAGGCCGGGGCGATGGGACAGCACCGCGGTGATCCGCCGGGTCGCCGCCAGGCTCCAGGCGGCGAGGCTCCAGACATCGGCACTGGAGCCGTTCTGGGCGATCAGCATGGCGTCCAGGCCGTCGGCCTCGTGGCGCCCGGCCAGCTCGGCAAGGCCGGCCGGGTCCAGCTGGTAGGGCTGCGGCACGGCCTGCCGGGCGAACACCGCCAGGGGCTTGCGTGCCGCGCTCGGGGTGCGGCCCATGCCGAGCCGCCCGCGCAGTTCGAGGCTCATGCGACCCCCTGTTGTGCCGTGGCCTGCAGGCTGTCCCAGGCCTGGGCGAGGAATTCCGGGCGGGCCCAGTCTTCGATGGCGAAATCGTTGCGGATGAAGCCGTTGTCGCGCAGCCAGTTCTTGCCGATGGTCAGCCCGGCCAGGTTGCGCGGCGCCAGCGACGGGGTGAAGTCGACGCCCTCGATGACCCGCAGCACATCCTCCACCGTGGCGTCGTAGGTCGCCTTGTGAAAGATTTCCGCCGCCTGCCGCGGCTGCTCGCGCACCCACTGGGCGGCGCGGATGTTGGCGCGCAGCCAGGCCACCGCCACCTGCGGGCGCTCCTCGACCAGCGCCCGGGACGCCACCAGGGTGTAGGGCGTGGTGGCGATGCGCGCCACCCAGTCGGGCAGCCGCGAGAGGTCGGCCAGCACCTTGAAGCGCCCGGTGCGCTCGTAGATTTCCGCGCGCCCCTGGGTGGTGTAGATGGCGTCCACCCGGCCCTCCTCCAGGGCCGCGAGCTCCGGCGTGAACGGCAGGCGCAGGGTGCGCTGCTCCTTGTTCAACGCGCCGTCGGCGCCGCGCCAGGGACCGTTCCCCGGGGCGTGGGGCACATCCACCAGCTGCACCTCGGCGGCTTCCAGGCCGCTGTGGCGCAGGGCGATGTGGATGCTGCGCAGGGAGTTGGCGCGCCACCAGTCCACGCGCTGCGCGTCGAGGCTGTGGGAGACGCCGATGCGCCGGCCGCGCAGGTCTTCCAGGCGCCACAGCGGCGCCTCGGCGCGCACCACGATCTGGCCGCCCTGGTTGATGTCCGTGGAGCCCAGCAGCACCGTGTCGCTATGGTCGGCGCGGGCCGAGATGGCCGGCACGTTGCCGCCGTCGCGCACCTGGTAGCGGTCGCTGTGCCGCGAGTGGATCAGCGCGCCCTGGCCGCTGGGATGCTGCTCCAGGCCGAGCGCGCTCTCACCCACGGCGGCCAGTTCCTGCTCCAGCAGGCCCAGCCGGTGCGAGACGTGCGAGACGACGAACACCGGGCAGATGGAGAAATACAGTTGATCGGCGGACTGGCTCATACGCGCTCCCGTTGTGGTTCGACCGAGGCCCGGCGACGGTCCTCTTCGGCGACGCCCCGGCGGATCAGGGCAATGACTTCGGCCAGCAACTCGCGGTCCTCGGCCTCGATCAGGTCGCTGCCGTCGTAGCTGTGGTATTCGCAGAGGCCGCCCAGGGTGAAACAGGTCACCCCGGCGCGGTAGAAGGCCAGCACCTGCGCGGCCACGCTGGCCGGGCTTCCCACCAGCGAGGGGCCATGGCCGCTGAGGCGGCCCAGGCGGCTGTAGAGCACGCCACTGTCGGCCGGCGTCGTGCCGTCGGCGACGAACAGCGGTTGCGGCGCGTGGCCGGCGGCGATGAACGCCTCCACTTCAGCGGTGATGGCCTCGGCCTTGGCCCAGGCCAGCGCGTCGCTGCGCCCCAGGATCAGGTTGAAGGCCCCGACCCAGAAGCGCTGCAGCTCGCGGCCATGGCGCTCGCGGGCCAGCCGGCGGATGCGCTCGATGCCGGCGCCGGCCTGTTCCGGGGTGTGCCCGGCCACGGCCCAGGCGTCGGCGTGGCGCGCCGCCAGGTCCATGCCGGCGTCGGAGGCGCCGGGAAAATGCAGGGTCGGCAGGCGCTCCGGGCGCACCGCCGAGTAGGCGCCGCGCACCTGGTAGTAGCGGCCGTCGAAGTCGAAGGGTTGTTCCTCGCTCAGGGTGCGCTTGAACACCTGCAGGTATTCCTCCGAACGCGCATAGCGCTCGGCCTTGTCGAGGAAGTCGCCATCGCGGCGCATGTCCTCGTCGGTGCGCCCTTGCAGCACGTGCAGCTGCTGGCGGCCGCCGGACAACCGGTCGAGGGTGGCCAGGGTGCGCGCCGCCAGGGTCGGCTGCTGCCAGCCGATGCGGTGCGCCGCCACCAGGTTCAGCCGCCGGGTCGCGGCCAGCGCCCAGCCGCAGCAGGCCCAGACGTCGGCGCGCAGGCTGTTCTGCGGGATCAGGCTGCTGTCGTAGCCCAGCGCCTCCTGTTCGCGCGCGGCGCGGATGATCACCGAGGCGTCGGCGCCGGCGCGCGGCTTGTGCTGGACGAAGAAGGCGGCGTAGCGCCCGGCGGGGGTGTCGCTGAGCGGCTGCTTGCCGTTGAAGGGAATCCGCCCGCGGATTTCGATAGGCATGGGGTCTCCTTGGCGAATGCGCGCATTCGCCCGGTCAGGGTGGCGGTCAGTGGGTGCCGTTGGCGATGGCGCCGGCCTCGGCGTCGATGCGCGCGGCGCCGGCGCGCAGGCGCTCGATCAGCTCGCGCAGCAGCGCCAGGTCTTCGGCCAGGTCCTGGCTGCGCCCCTGGGCGTCGTAGCGGTTGCCGATGCCGCCCAGGGTGAGGATGCCCACCCCCAGCCGGTAGAAGCCCAGCAGGTGCTCGGCGAGGGTCTGCGGCGAGCCGACCAGGGTGTAGCCGTGCCCGGTCAGGGCGTTCAGCCGTGGGTACCAGACACCGCTGTGCAGCGCCGCCTCGCCCAGGCCCTGGAGCGCGGCGCGGGCGTTGCCATGATCTTGCGATGGCTCCTGCAATGACGCCTGCGCCTGGCGCTCGGCGATCGCGTCGGCCAGCTGATGGGCGATGGCCCAGGCCTCGTCGTCGGTGCGCCCGAGGATGATGTTGGCGTCGCCCCAGTAGCCCAGCTGGCGGCCACGGGCGCGCGCCAGCGGCTCGATGCGCTCGATGGCGCGGCGCGCGGTTTCCGGCGTGGCGATGGGCACGCTGTAGATGTCGGCGAAGCGCGCCGCCAGCTCGATGCCGGCGTCCGAGGTGCCGGGAATCGACAGCGGCGGCCAGGGCCGCTGCACCGGCAACACGTCGGATCGCGCGCCCTCCACGCGGTAGTAGTCGCCCGCGTAGTCGAAGGGCTCCTGGCGGCTGAGCTCGGAGAGGAACACTTCCAGGTACTCGGCAGAGCTGGCATAGCGCTGCGCCTTGTCGAGGAACACGCCGTCGCGCTGCAGGTCGGTCTCGTCGCGGCCCTGGAGGAAATGCACGTTGACCCGACCGTCGGACAGGCGATCCAGCGTGGCCAGGGTGCGCGCGGCCACGGTCGGCCGTTCCAGGGCCACGCGGTGCGCGGCGACCACCCGCAGGCGGCGGGTCGCGGCCAGGGCCCAGCCCACCACCGGCCACACCGCGGGCCCGGTGGCCCGCTGGGGAAACAGGCTGCTGTCGAAGCCCAGGGCTTCCTGGTCACGCGCGGCCTGCACCAGCACTTCGGCGCTGAACGGGCGGGCACCGCCCAGGTAGAACTCCAAGTAATGCTGCAGGCTGCTGCTGGCCGCAGAAGGCACGGGGCCCGAGGGCAGCCGCCCCCGTATATCTAAAGGCATGTCGTTCTCTTCAAGCAATTCGGGTGAAGGGAAACTAACTTTCGAAACTCACCTTGAGAAATACCGTTTTATTCAACAACCACCACCTAAAGTTATATAACCACCAATTATTCGAGGTATTAAATTAAACTAATAAAAATCTCTGCATACAGCAAAAACGCAGCGCGAGGAGCCCTCCATCCTGGGATGGCCCGTTCAAGCCAGCACAAGCCGTATGACCTGTACCTAAATAGCCCTTCGTTCAACCACCCTCAGAAAATCCTCCACCCCGTGAACCAGATGAACTATTCCGATATCAGATATGCCGGAAGGCGCAATTAAGTCCGTCGCGAGCGTTTCCCAGCCGAGATGGGGCAGGTGGTGCCATAGAACGGATCGGTAGCGTTGACTCAACCGCACTATCCAAAGGCGGGTGGCGATCGTAAGCCCTACCGATTTGAAATCATGCTGCTCATCCATTTGCTGCAGAACTGGTTTTCGTTGAGCGACTCGGCTATGAAGGAAACGCTGTATGAGATTGCCTCGATGCGCCAATTTGCTCGTCGGAGACTCAGCGCACCGAATCCAGAAGACACTACGATCATGAATTTCCGCCATCTACTGGAAAGCGTCAGCTCGCGGCGAGCATTCCGGAAAGCATCAACGCTTTCCTACGAAAAGGGGCCTATAGTTGCGCCAGGGCACTATCGTGGATGCCGTCATCATCCATTCACCAAACTCGACCAAGAGCCGGGAAGGCAAGCGCGATCCGCAAATGCACCAGACGAAGAAGGGAAATCAATATTCCTTCGGGGCGAAGATGCATATCGGCGTGAAGAACGAGTCTGGTCTGGCACACAACGTGCCAGAGACGGCGGCCAACGCGGCGGATATCGCCCAAGTCAATCAGACCTGCAACCAAGACTCAACCACATCACCACCATATTCAGCTTTCCAGGCCTTCAGCACCTTGTGGTTTCCACCCTTGGTTTCTACCACTTCGCCGGTGTGCGGATTCTTGTAGACCTTCACCACACGCTCACGGCGCTTGAATTGCGACGCGCGACCACCGCGGATGCCCGCTGCAGCAGTTACTGATGGATCAAGGATTGCCACGATGTCACGAAGGGACTTGCCGTACTCACCCATCAGCGCCTTCAGCTTTTCCTCAAACTCAATTTCCTTCTTGAGGGCTGTATCGTTCTTAAGGAACTCAAGATGAGCCAGTTGGTCAGCAAGGGCCTTTTCTGCGGCACGGAACTCAGCAAGCTTTGACATCAAAATAATCCCTCAACCTAAGTGAATGACCTACAGAGCATATCCGACTTAAAGAATGATCAAAAATTACTGCTTCTTTCAGCCATGAGCATCTCCTAGCGTTACAAGCGATCCACAGCACGCTGGCAGACGGCTGAACATAACAGCTTCTACGCAACACTAGCGAGCCAAGCGCAGATCACCTCTTTTCCCCTCCGATGAAACATAGGCGAATTAACCCAAGATGGCGATAATCAGCCCCTATTCCGCGATCTAGGTTTCGTTGATGCCCGAACAGCCCAGCCCTGCCAACACAGAACAAGCCTCCCCTGGCCACCCCCGGCGCTTCCGACGGCCCCGCTGGCTGGAATGGCGACAGCGCCTGGCGTTCTGGGTCGGCGCGCTGCTGGTGGGCCTGGTGGCGCTGGCCTTCGCCTGGCTGGCGGACCAGTCCTTCGCCCTGTTCAAGCGCATGCTTGGCATCGCCCCCTGGCTACCGTTGCTGATCACCCCGGCGGGCTTCGCCCTTTTGGCCTGGATCACCCAGCGCTGGTTCGGCGAGGCCAAGGGCAGTGGCATTCCCCAGGTGATCGCCGCGCTGGAATCGCCCTCGCGGCGCTTTCGCGCCCGGGTGCTGGCGCTGCCGGTGGCCGCCGTGCGCATGCTCTTCACCCTGGGCGCGCTGCTGGTGGGCGGCTCGGTGGGCCGCGAAGGGCCCACGGTGCACGTCGGCGCCGCGGTCATCTACGCCTTCGGCCGGCGCCTGGGGCTGCATGGCCGGCGCACCATCGCCGGGCTGATCCTCGCCGGCGGCGCGGCCGGCATCGCCGCGGCCTTCAACACCCCGCTGGCGGGCATCGTGTTCGCCATCGAGGAACTCAGCCGCACCTTCGAGCAGCGCTTCAGCGGCCTGGTGCTGACCGCGGTGCTGATCGGCGGCGCCGTCACCCTAGGCCTGATGGGCCACTACTCCTATTTCGGCGAGATCGGCGGCAGCCTGCCGGCCGGCTGGGGCTGGAGCGAGGTGCCGGCCTGCGCCCTGCTCGGCGGCCTGCTGGGCGGGCTCTACGTCAAGCTGGTGCTGCCCACCCAGGCCGGCTGGCTGGGCCGCATGTGCCGCCTGCGCGAGCGCTGGCCGGTACGCTTCGCCGCCGCCTGCGGCCTGCTGCTGGCGCTGCTGGGGCTGGCCTCGGGCAACCACGTGTTCGGCACCGGCTACGAGGAAACCCGCGCCCTGCTCGAAGGCCACCCGACGACCGACCAGGGCTTCGTGCTGTGGAAGTTCCTGGCCAACGTGGTGTCCTACCTCTCCGGCATCCCCGGCGGCCTGTTCTCGCCCTCGCTGAGCATAGGCGCGGCCTTCGCCCCGCTGCTGTCGCAGTTGCCCGACGTCAACCCGCAGACCTGCGCGCTGCTGGGCATGGGCGCCTACCTCGCCGGCGTGACCCGCTCGCCGCTGACCGCCTCGGTGATCGTCCTGGAACTCTCCCACAGCCCCGACCTGGTCATCCCCATGCTGGCCGCCACGGTCATGGCCGCCAGCATTTCCGGCTGGATCGCCCCGGTCTCGCTGTACCACGCCCTGGCCCGGCAGGTACTGGACAAGATCGCACCGAACAGACCTGATCTCAGCGCAGTCAAGCGCTCTTAGACTTTCGGCCGAAAAACCGAGCAAGCCACGGCCAAGCGTTCAAGGGTTAAACATTCAGGCAAAGAACAAGAGCCTAGAATCCGACGCCCCCCGCCTGGCGCTGGCCGGCACACCTTCCTCGCCGTCTGTGCCACAGCCCAGACTGCCCCCACCGTCATCAACATCTTCACCGGTGGTGCCAGCGGGGTACACCCCGTGTTGGCCTGTCGCAGATATCCAGCCACGGTATCGAAGGCAGCCAGACCTCAGTGCAGGCCACCAAAGCCTTGGTGGAAAACCCCAACCTGCTGCAAGCCCGCCACAGCGAACTGGCCCTTGCCCTTGGCGATTCGGTGGCCGATGCCTGGAAGGGCAAGGCCGATGCCGGCGTCAAGACACCGCTGAAGAAGCTACCTGCCATCGCTGGCACCGGCTCCAACTACATCCAGATCGTCGCGAGCAGGAGTCGGGGATGAGGTCCTTGGCCGACCTCAAAGGCAAAGCGCACCTCCATCGGCGAGCCCAAGACCAGCACTAAGCTGAACGCCCGCACCATCTTCAGCACCCTGGTAGCCCACAAGGGTGTCAGCGATGAACTGGCCCTCCGGATGACCAGGCAGTTGTTTGACAACCCGCCACGCCAGGTCACCGCCCATGCGGCGGCCAAGGACACCAGCAACTGCCAGAAGTAAAGATTTCAGCACACTCATGCGTGGACGGTGGTCAGGGACACGACGCCAGAGCTTGGTTGATCATCAACTGCAAACAGACCCATGTAAAAAAGAAACCCGGCCGAAGCCGGGTCCTTAAAGGGAAAATCCATCATTGTGGATGCTCAGCAGGAGATGGGGTTCAGACTGGTCAGCCGCAATGATGTCAGCCCGACAATGTCAAACTGACACAATCAGTACAAGCTGATCCGACCTTGCTTCTTTCACGCTATCAACCGGCGCGAACTCCCCAAGCGGAGCCCCCTAGCGCCTGCAGGCTTCACTCGCAACGACTGACCATCCTCGATCAGGTAGTGGCAGGCGTTGATGACGTTCTGCTTACCTGTACCGTCGCGATGCTTGAACATCCCTACCCCGCACCGCTCCTCGTAGCGCGCCTTCTCATGGTTGCAGCTGTGGAAGTACCCCCAGCCATCCGTGATCCTCTCCCACAGTTTGCCAATAGCTTTAGCCTTGGAGATGTCCATGAGCACCTTCCTGCCATCGAAAAAGAACGCTGCATGGATGTGGTAGCCCATGTCCTCGCCTTGCTCCACAGCGCAGATGTAGCCCGTCTCGTGTTGGAAAACCGGATCGTATTCCCTTGCTCGGATCAGCCTGTCCAGGTCCTCGAATACCTCCTCTACCTTCAGGCGACTACGTGCTGCTTCCCGGTAGTACAGATTCACCCTCACCACTACGGTACGAGAGCGGCTATCCATCACCCGCTCTACGTACTCGGTGACGGCTTGCCGATTACGCTTCTCCCGGCAAACACGGTCATGCTTCCCACGCTTGAACCACTTGGTCTGTACGTGCTCCCGGATCCTCTCCACGAGCCAGTTGTAGGTCTGGGCCTCTGACAGGAGCCCTCCCTCGCTCTCGTCCATGCACGTCATCCCGAACATCCCGAACTCGATGCCGATGTCGTAGCACGCCTCCTTGAATGCCAGCAGGTGCTCACTCAGGGCATACGTCTCGTCATGCACCAGGTGATACATCTGCCGAATGTGATCGCAGTACCGAGAGAGCCTAGTCCTCTCGATGACTTCATCCCCCTGTGCGTCGTAGCTGATCCTGAATGCAGGACAGTCGTGACGGATCACTGCGCTGACGAGTCGTTCGATCTGGATAGCGATGTCGGATTGGGAGAGGTGTTTGGCTGTTTGACTGGTCATGGTGTGTACCTGGTTGTTGGAAGACATACCAAGTACGGAGTGGGTATTTTTAAACTGGAGAGATGGGTAGCTAGTCACCTGGCTATAGCTATCCATCTGTGGCTACAGGTGAGTGGGTGTAATGAGAGAAAGGTAGGTGATTAGAGATAGTTAGTAGCTATATCAATAAACCACACTGCCCTGCTCGCCAAACAACAAGCGCCATCGAGCATCCAGACGAAGAACTCCAGGCGTAACCGGGATAATTCACAGAGCAGGTAACTGGGAGTTATCTGAGAAATAGCATTAGCCTAAGCAGACGGCAGAGCTACCCGATGGCCAGGAAATCCCTGGCCATCGGGTAGCTCTATCGCCATTAATGCTTACCTACAGCCTGGAGTTTCTCATCACGCTCAGCGATCCGCTCAAGGATCCACTCGTGCACTTCGCTCTCCAGCCAGCGAACGCAACGCTCCCCCACAGATAACGGAAGCGGGAACGTGCCGAGAGCGATGTACTTATAGATAGTCGAGCGAGCAAGACTGGTGAGGTCCATGACCTCTTTCAAACTGATGATCCTCATGGACATGGATGTTGCTCCTGTATTGGTCCAGAGGATGGGCAACGTTCATAAAATTTAACCGGTAGAACTCTCCATTTCAAAAGAGACCAAGCCATGCTTGGAAAGCTGCTCTCGAGAAATCTCAGACTCTTTCATCCAGAGCTCGATGTGCCCCTTGGTGCCGCTTAAAGAAATTACACATTCAGGACCTTCTCCCTTGGGCTCTTGAGCAAAAATCAAGGTCATCGAATCATCCGTTCCTCTATTTTTGGCAGGGAACGCAAGCACCCTCCGCCCTACCAAGCTCGCAAAAGCGCTATCCCCCGCTATTCGATTCTTAACGCGCGAAGCCAAATGGAAAGCCCACCAGCACATGTCAGCAACCATGACCTCAAGCGAGGAATCATCTTTACCCGACGCGTGGAGGCTTTCATTCATTATTTTCTCTAGACCATCAATTTGGGGGAGACGGACGGACTCACCCAAGACGCTCCAGTGATTCGAAAGAAGCAGGCTTACACCTTGATAGATCTTCCAGACAAGCATTTCATAAGTGCGGCCTAGGCCCTGAAACGCCCCTTGCACCCGCGCAAATCGCTCCGCAAAACCATGGCGGCTCTCCTCAGAGCGCATTGCCTCACCATAAAAAGCTACAACTGGGCTGCTGCAGCCCGCCGAAGCAAGCCCTGGATGGTTCAGGTTCAGGATATAGCTGCTGGTCACTTTCGTATCGGCATAGAGCGAGTCCGAGAGCCCCGCTATCTTTCGGCGAATGAAGCCAAGCTGTAGGAGTTCCTTCAGCCACCTGTCGACCTTCTCCTCGCCCTCCCCCAATAACTGTCGGAGTTGAGCGAGCCCGAGGTTATCTACCAGTCCCAGTTCGTTGGCATGAGCGAATAGCGTTGCGAGCAATAGGCGGAGTTGCGGTCTCAGAAGCTCATTCGATGATATCGGCGTCCGGTTGGCCTCATAGTCACGATAGATCGCACCGCTGAAAAGGTGGCGCAGAACGGGCCCATGATGGGATGCCGAAGTGCTGAGGTCACCAAGTTTGCTGGCCAGCCCCCGGCCCACCTTCAGCCCGAGAGTGGGCCTCCCTCCAGTAGGAGCCTTGTGGCATTCAAGGCATTGGTGTTCAATCAACGCTTTGCGGGCCCTGGATGCCGCCCCAGGGGTCACCGCCAAGGACCGAGCCAACGCTTTCACGGACATATCCATTCCCTCTGTATCGGCTAAGCGACAGATGAACGCGATGAGAAAATACTTCGCCTCAGCCCCAACGCCAGCTATCGGCGCAGTCAGCAGCCTCTCGCCCATGCAATACCCCCCTTTTTTTAGATTTTACCCCCTATACCGCACTTGAACCTCAAAAATCCATAGCGTAACGTTACCGTAACGCAACAAAATGGATAGACGGCATGGCTAGAGAAATAGAATCATTCTCAGTATGGGCACCAAAAAATCTTCATGCGGAATCCGATATCGCCTGGGTACAAAACTACCTGCATGAAAAAGGGGAAATATCTCTCCATGGGCCTGTAGATTTAGATCGACTTATTAGAGCGGGAGTACAACTCGAGAAAAGCGACTCAGGAAGAAATTCCCTTAGACAGTTAAAGGCTGCCTATAGGACAAGAAAAAGCAGGAGTGCGGAGGAAAGATCAAGTACAGGAGACATCAGCCCCGCAGAGCGGGGCCTCTCCTCTCAAAACAGAAACTATAAGGCTCTAATAAACTTAGCCGACGAAGTATTAAAATACGAAGAAGCGTTTAAAGCAAAACTAAAACACTCAGAGAACCAGATAAAAGAATTAAAAGAGAGGATATCTAAATCTAAAAAAATCACACAAAAAGCCCTCAATAAATCAAAAAAAGCAGCAAAAACACTGAATAACTTTCGGGAAAGCCCCCTAAAAAACTCAGAAATAGAAAAAATCATACAGGACAATGAAGAGATCAAAGAACTACTTATAGACACATTAAACATTCTAGACCCACTCCCCCCTCAAAAGCGCACCATAAGAGAATCAGATACTAACAGATATAAAAAATGGCCAACAGCCAAAACCCCAGAAACCCCAGAAACCCCAGAAACCCCAGAAACTAAAAATAAAAACCCCAAAAGCACCCCAACAACAGTTCTTGAACTAATAAGCAAAATAAACAAACAAATCGCAGAATAAAATCAAACAGAAACAAATTAAAAACAGCCGAGAAAATCATACATCACGCACATAAACACAATTTAAAAATCAAACAATCTCCAGCCTCAAATTCAAGTCAGCAGATCGACAGACCTCAGGAAAAACCATCATGAACGAGCAATCTACAACCAACTTAAAGACCAGCCAACTATACAACACCTAGTACGCGCACCATTCGCCTGATGGTAAGACCGAGATCTTTTCTTAGTAGCCCTTTGCTCTTTTTCTCGCGACCATCTGCCGCCATTGGAAATATTCTTTCACAGCTCTGGCACAGTTTCACATGTTTGTCTTGAAGATAGAGCGATTACAGATTACAGGGTCTGCACAGCGACTGAACCTTCGAAAGCTTTGGTCGGGCGCTATAAAATTGAGACACAGAGCTGGCAACTGAGATAGTCCACCGCTTGCGGGATGTTCTACATCCTCATGCACCGAAGCACAGGGGAACGAGGTAAATAGCTTGAACAACCGGAGCGCCTATCGTGGCCTCCTACGCTTTGAACGCGACCGATCATCGATCAGGCGGTACGCGCCATCAGTGACATGACCATCAGACCGATACGATTGCTCCATGCGGATCTGATGTCATCATTCCCTGTACTACGGCAAGCTGAAAGAAAGGAATCAGGTATCGTCAGAGCCAAACTGACTCCTGCTTGCGCAAGCCCGCCATGTGTGCGTGTTGTAAGCCCCCCTGAGACTGTGCGTGGAGCACCTCGAAGTAGTTCACAACCATCGCGATCACTTCGTTTTCACCTATGCGGATGATGATGATGCTGCAGCCAAGCGCAGTGAGGGCAGGTACTACCGTTGCTTCGTCACCTGAGAACCGCTCTGAGGTCTGGGTACTGCTTGCCGGACGCTACGCCGGCAATCGCCTTGAAGTCGCAGCCCACACCCGTCCGAGGATCCCGCCCCCGGTAGTCACGTGACTTATCGAATCCATAACGAGTGGGGAGACCGTCCTGCCCAAGGCTACGAACTCGTAAATGGCTTCTTGTACTGCAACTCGGTCTGTTAGTTGCGTAAGCAATGTCATTGGTGACTACAGAGGCCACAAGAAGGCCCACATCAGGCGAACCTTCAGCGCCTCTCTCCAGGGCATCCAACCAGCCCAGCCGGCGCCAATTCCGAAGTTGTAGGCCGCAGTGACCTTGTGATGATTAGGGATCATCCCCAGCGCCTAGCCACCGAAGGAGTGCCCCACCCAGAAGATCGGTGTAGAGCCGTCATCCAGGTACTCCACCGCCTCGGTCAAGTCATGCATGCCCCAATTGAGATAGGACATCTCGAAACCCTTAAGCGAGGGCGGCTTTGAATCTCCCAACCCTCGTTAGTCCAGGGTCAGCACGTTGAAGCCCTTTGAGCATGCGTACTCTGCAAAGCGTCTGTAGAAACGCTGCTGCATGAACGAGCCCCTACAGGCTCAAAGGCCACTTCCTGATAGATTGCTAACATGTTTCCGCCGCTGCGACCAAAAATGGCAATCTGGGCAGTCACCAAGCAAGCGAGGCCCTAGAAAAGGGTGCCCATCAAACAGGTCGGAAATGCGGGATGCAAGGTGAAGAGGGACCGAGCAGTTCGGCACATACCGCCGACACGTGCACCAGCACCTTGAGCCATACAAGAAATGTATCAAATTCCAGCGAGCTTCAAAGCATGGGTAAAGGTGTGGGTTAAAGGCATGCTTCATACATAAATACCTTAAAAATCAATAAGATGATCAATAAAAATGCCGCCCACAAGCCGGCTTTTTTAATGCCCGCGGGAATCCCCCATCCGCCCGGGAGACACTTCGTCTCGACCGCTGCCAGGGCAACACAAGTCACCATCGAACGTGCGTAGGGATCGATATGAGACCTCGAGGCGTCGATGCTCCCAAGGCGCTTGTTTCCTGTGAACCTGGCGTCCTAAAGAGGCGCCAGGCCCAGAGAGGGGGCGAAGCGCTCGAGAAACTCGTCCAACGCGGCGTACTCCAGGTACGGCAGCCCACTGGAGTCCTCTGCCTCTCTTCGCACCAGTTGCCTGTTACTGGCAATCGGGATACCCCAGCCACCGCTCCGGGTTCTGCAGGAGACAGGATCTAAAGCCGGACCGCCCTCCGCTCGCCTACTATCAACCCCATCGATCATCATCATCAGCTCAAACGAATTCATATCGCTTTTCACCGATATATAGTTCGTTCCCAAGCGATACACACAAAGGCAGCGATGAGCGAAGCACTGAACCTCGACGAGATCTTCAAGGCCCTGGCCCACCCGGTGCGGCGCGACATGCTGCGCTGGCTGAAGGAGCCGGAGCGCTATTTCGACGAGCAGGAGCACCAGCCTTTCGCCATCGGCGTCTGCGCCGGGAAGTTCGACCAGCGCACCGGGTTGTCGCAATCCACCGTGTCGGCGCATCTGGCCACCCTCCAGCGCGCCGGATTGGTGACCAGTCGGAAAATCGGCCAGTGGCACTTCTTCAAACGCAATGAAGAAACCATCGCGGCCTTTGTTCGCCACTTGAGCGAAGCGCTGTAGTCGCAGCGAACTGCCTAGAACGTCCCACTTTTTTCAGGAGCAGGCGCATGCCCCTTCCGCTTCTCGTCCTCGCTTTGTCCGCGTTCGCCATCGGCACCACGGAATTCGTCATCATGGGGCTGCTGCCGGACGTGGCCGGCGACCTCGCGGTGTCCATCCCCAGCGCCGGCTGGCTGGTCAGCGGCTATGCCTTCGGCGTGGCCATCGGCGCGCCCATCATGGCGCTGCTCACGGCGAAACTGCCGCGCAAGCGCGCGCTGCTGATGCTCATGGGCATCTTCATCCTCGGCAACTTCCTCTGCGCCGTCGCCGCCAGCTACGGCATGCTGATGCTGGCGCGGATCGTCACCGCGCTGTGCCATGGCGCCTTCTTCGGCATCGGTTCGGTGGTCGCCGCCGGCCTGGTGCCGGCCAACCGCCGGGCTTCCGCCGTGGCGCTGATGTTCACCGGGCTGACCCTCGCCAACGTGCTCGGCGTGCCCCTGGGCACCGCGCTGGGCCAGGTCGCCGGCTGGCGCTCGACCTTCTGGGTGGTGACGGTGATCGGCGTGTTCGCGCTCATCGGCCTGTGGCGCATCCTGCCCGCCGGGCACGACGAAGAGGCCGTGGACCTGCGCCAGGAAGCCGCGGCCCTGCGCAGCGGCCAACTGTGGCTGGCGCTGGCCACCACCGTGCTGTTCTCCGCCGCGGTGTTCGCCCTGTTCACCTACGTCGCGCCGCTGCTCGGCGAAGTCACCCAGGTGTCGCCGCGCGGCGTGACCTGGACCCTGGTGCTGATCGGCCTGGGCCTGACCTTCGGCAACATCCTCGGCGGCCGCCTCGCCGACTGGCGCCTGGGCACCACCCTGGCCGGGGTGTTCGCCACCATGGCCGTGGTTTCCGCGGCGCTGAGCTGGACCAGCCACGCGCTGCTGCCGGCCGAGATCACTCTGTTCGTCTGGGCCGCGGCCGCCTTCGCCGCCGTGCCGGCCCTGCAGGTCAACGTGGTGCGCGTCGGCCAGGCCGCGCCCAACCTCGTCGCCACCCTGAACATCGGCGCCTTCAACGTCGGCAACGCCATCGGCGCCTGGGTCGGCGGCAGCGTCATCGACCACGGCCTGGGCCTGACCCGCGTGCCCCTGGCCGGCGCCCTGCTCGCAGTACTGGCGCTGATCGCGGTGATGATCGCCTTCAGCGGCAAGCCCACCCAGGCGCAACCCGTCCTGGACTGAACCCACCGTGCATCTACCGAACATCCACCGAACATCCCGTAACGGAGCACCGCAGCAATGACCACGCTCTTCGACCCGATCACCCTCGGCGACCTGCAACTGCCGAACCGCATCATCATGGCCCCGCTGACCCGCTGCCGCGCCGACGAGGGCCGCGTGCCCAACGCGCTGATGGCCGAGTACTACACCCAGCGCGCCGACGCCGGCCTGATCCTCAGCGAAGCCACCTCGGTGACGCCCATGGGCGTCGGCTACCCCGACACCCCCGGCATCTGGTCCGACGACCAGGTGCGCGGCTGGAGCAACGTGACCAAGGCCGTGCACGCCAACGGCGGGCGCATCATGCTGCAGCTGTGGCACGTCGGCCGCATCTCCGACCCGCTGTACCTGAACGGCGAAACGCCGGTGGCGCCCAGCGCCATCAAGCCGGCCGGGCACGTCAGCCTGGTGCGCCCGATCAAGGAGTTCGTCACCCCGCGCGCGCTGGAGACCGAAGAGATCGCCGACATCGTCGAGGCCTACCGCCAGGGCGCCGAGAACGCCAAGGCTGCCGGCTTCGACGGCGTGGAGATCC
Source organism: Pseudomonas sp. M1 (assembly GCF_022760135.1). Lineage (NCBI taxonomy): Bacteria > Pseudomonadati > Pseudomonadota > Gammaproteobacteria > Pseudomonadales > Pseudomonadaceae > Pseudomonas > Pseudomonas sp. M1. The sequence goes on along the minus strand of NZ_CP094343.1, from coordinate 1,001,297 downwards.
ACGGCGCCAACGGCTACCTGCTCGACCAGTTCCTGCAGAGCAGCACAAACCAGCGCACCGACCAGTACGGCGGCTCCATCGAGAACCGCGCGCGCCTGCTGCTGGAAGTCACCGACGCCGCCATCGAGGTGTGGGGCGCCGGCCGCGTCGGCGTGCACCTGGCGCCGCGCATGGACTCCCACGACATGGGCGACGCCGACCCGCTGGCGACCTTCGGCTACGTGGCCCGCGAACTGGGCAAGCGCGGCATCGCCTTCATCTGCACCCGCGAGAAGGAAGGCCCCGACAGCATCGGCCCGAAACTGAAGGAAATCTTCGGCGGCCCGTACATTGCCAACGAGCGCTTCACCAAGGCCAGCGCCAACGCCTGGCTGGCCAGCGGCAAGGCGGACGCGGTGGCCTTCGGCATCCCCTTCATCGCCAACCCGGACCTGGTGGAGCGCCTGGCCAAGGACGCGCCGCTGAACGAGCCGCATCCGGAGACCTTCTATGCCAAGGGGCCGGTCGGGTATCTGGATTACCCGCGGTTGTAAGGACAGGGCATGAAGAAAAGGGCGCCTCCTGGAGGCGCCCTTTTCGTTTGCGGAGGATATGTTGCCAACTGCGCCGGCGCGCTTTTCGTAGGATGGGTTGAGCCTGCGAAACCCATGCGGTGGTGGGTGATGGGGTATCGCTTCGGTTGAGGGTTAAGAGCCTAGAGCCCCTCTCCCCAGCCCTCTCCCTGAAGGGAGAGGGGGCTAGACCGTGCCGAGAGGGGGCCTGGCTTTAACCGGCAGTCTCTGGGCTAGCCGGCTGACTCCATCCAAGCGCTCCGAACGGTCCCTCTCCCTTCCGGGAGAGAAAACGGAGCCAACCCAAAGCACGAAAGCCACCGATGAATACCGTTACAAACCATGCAGGAGCGCGCCCTGCGCGCGAATCGCGGGCAGGGCGCGCTTGAGACAATAAATCTTAGCGAGGTCCCTCACTCGTCTGCCGCCTTGTTGCGTTCGTAAAAGAAGCAGACGCCGATGATGAAACCGAACAATCCCACTGTCGGCAAGTCAATCATCCACAGCCGGAATGGTGGCTGCCAATACATCAACACACCCCCTATCAACACCAGCGCCACCGCCAGCCAAGTCCTGCTGGAACTTTTCCTCACACAACGGAACAGCACCAGCATCAGGACAAAGGCGACGAACAGATGGATCAACTCGCTGAGCATCATGTCGGGTGGGCTCGGGTAATCAGAGTCGATTGCAAGGTGGCCTGGGGACCGATACCGCCACCGACACTGGCCGCCACGCTCAATATCCTGTCGCCGGCATGAAAACTCCTCAGCCGAGAAAGTGAGTACTTTCTTACCGCCCCACCTGCGGCAATACCGGCAAACTTGTTGCCGAAGCCTACCAGGCCCCCGGCAATGCCACTCAGGGTGAGCGCGACCTGGAGATTCTGCGTATTTAGAGCATCCGCCACTTGTCGAATCAGCGGTTCGGACAGGGCGACTTCAAGACTGCATTCCCTGTCTTTGACCTGCATATAGTCGAAGACTTCAATGACGAAGTCGGCGACATCCTGATTCGGCAGCGACGTCGATGAATAGCGCAGCAACCTCAGGCGATTGCGTTCATGGAGCTGCAAACGGATGCTGGTCAGCGCAAAACAGATGCCCCGGCTGCTGCAAATCGATCGTTGTTGCGTCTCCATATACCGAGCCTTTGTCCATAAAAGGCCCTAGCAGAATGGAATCGCTTTGCCCGGCATAGCCCGCGGAGCACAAAGACGAAAGTGCTGACATGCATACAAGAGCCTGGACATTCCAGGTCGTATGGGCGCTATAGGATTTATCCGCGATCCAGCCCCAGTGCAGGCCTGATGCTTATCGCGGATAAGATTCGCCCCGCACATTCCCATGTAGGAGCGCGCCCTGCGCGCGAATCGCGGGCAGGGCGCGCTTCTACACAGGGCTCAGCGGTTGGTCAGCTGCTGCTGGAGGTTCTGCACCTGCGCCTGCAGCGCGTTGATGTTGCGCGTGACCTGGGCGCGGAAGGCGTCGAACTCGGCGGTGCTGCCGCCCTGCTGGCCCTGCTTGCCCTCGACTTCGCTGCGCAGGATCAGCAGGTCGTCCTGGATGCCCTTGATCGACTGGCTCTGGTCGCCGCGCTTCTTCAGCGCCGCGATGTCGGCGCTCAGGTTCTGGATCTGCGCGTTGGCGGTGGCCAGGTCGCCCTGCAGGCTCTTCACCTTGGCCTGTTCGTCGGCCAGCGACTTGATCTTGCCGTCGAGCTGGGCGATCAGCTGCGCGGCGCTGTCCTGCTGGGCCTTGAGTTCGTTGCTCAGTTGGTCGAGGCGCTTGGCCTGCTGGCCGTCGATCTGCGACAGCGAGTCCTGCTGCTGGCGCGCCTGGTCGGCGAGCCGGCCCTGCAGCTGCTTGACCTGCAGCTTGAGCTGCTCGCGCTCGCTGGTCACCGAGGACTCGTTCTGGACGAACTTGCCGCGGATGTCGTCGAGGCGGCCGGCGGCTTCCTCGCTGATCTTGGCGAAGCTTTCCTGGGTGGCGATCAACTGGTGCTCCATCAGCGCCAGTTGCTGGTGGCTCCACCAGGCCAGGCCGCCGAGGGCGATGGCCATGGCCGCCACCAGCGCCCACAGCGGCCCGGTGCTGGCGCCGCCCTTGGGCTGGGGCGCCAGGCGCTGGCCACCGGGCTCGTAGACGCGGCGCGGATGGTGGCCGAACTCGTCGCGGTCGGCGGCGTCGGTGGTCAGGCTGGGCACATCGTCGAAGTCGTCGAAACTGTCGTTACGCATGAAGGAAACCTGTGGGGGAAAAGCGGCATGGCGCCTGCGCAGGGCGCAGTATATCCGTTCGCGCCGGCGGCTTGGACAGCGCGCCATCGGGGGGCGCGGCGCACCGCGGCGGCGCGTGCGGGCCCTGGCAGAGACCACGCCGGCGCGGCCGGGGTTCCCGCCAGGCCGCGGAAATAGTGGCAAGGCGACAGTATGGCATATGCCTTGCTCCGCCTCCGCACCGGCGCCGCCCTGGCGCCCACTGCGGGGGAGGGAGTTGGGTGATCGAATTCAACAAGGCCATCCTGGACTGCATGCGCGAACTGCGCCGCCGTCTGCGCGAAGAACAGGCGCTGGACATCCGGTTCCAGCAAGCCGACGCCATCGCACTCATGCTGCGCGCCTGCGAGGGCTCCAGCCGGGACGACACCCGCGAACTGGGCCAGCGCCTCAGCGAGCTGAGCGGCGTGCGCCTGCCGCGGGTGGTGCAGGAGCCGAGCTTCCTGCCCAGCGAGTCCGGGCAGCGGCATTACTCGGGGCCGTTGCGCGGGTGACGGCGGGGTCGGGTGCAGCATGGGCCCGGGCGATGGGTTTCGCTGCGCTCTACCCATCCTACGAAAGCCGCGAAGGGCTCTTCAGAGCCCGCTGGCCTTCCACCAGTCGCAGAACTCGTCCACCGCGTCCCACAGGCTGGCGCGCGGCTCGTAGCCGAGGAACTGGCGGGCGCGGCCGATATCCAGACTGAAGTCCTTGGCCAGCACCGCCATGCCCATGCGCGTCAGCACCGGCTCGGGGCGGCCCGGGCGCAGGTAGCAGAGGCCTTCGTTCAGCGCCGCCACCGACCAGGCCAGGGGATAGGGCATGTGCTCGGTCACCGGCGGCAGGTCGAGGCGGCGCATCACATAGTTGACCACGTCCCACAGCGGCACCGGCTGGCCGTTGCTGATGTTGTAGGCCTGGCCCAGCGCGGTGCCGGTGACCAGCAGCGCGCTGAAAAGGGCGTCGTTGAGGTTCTGGATGCTGGTGAAGTCGACCTTGTTCAGACCCTTGCCGATGATCTTCAGCTTGCCCTTGCGCTGCGCCGCTATCATCCGCGGGAAGATGCTGGTGTCGCCGGCGCCGGTGACGAAGCGCGGGCGCAGCGCCAGCACCTCCAGGCCGAACTCGGCGGCGCCCAGGGCGACCTTCTCCGACTGGTACTTGGTGGCGCCGTAGTGGTTGGCGAAGCGCGTCGGCACCTGGTCCTCGTTCAGGCCGACGTGGGCGCGGCCGTCGAAGTAGATCGACGGCGAGGACAGATGCACCAGGCGCCGCACGCCCTGCTTCAGGCAGGCCTCGACCACGCTTTCGGTCATCACCACGTTGGCCTGGTGGAAGTGTTCGTAGGGCCCCCACACGCCCACCGCGCCGGCGCAGTGCACCACCGCATCGACGCCCTCGCACAGGCGCCGCACCAGGGCCGCGTCCGCCAGGTCGCCCGGCATGAACTCCGCGCCTCGCCGCACCAGCGGCTCCAGGGCCTCGGCGCGACGGCCGTTGACGCGCACCGCCAGGCCCTGTTCCAGGGCGAAGCGGGCGAAACGCCCGCCGATGAACCCGCTGGCGCCGGTGACCAGAATCTTCATGCACGCACCTCTATAGTTGTTGTCTGCCGACTCTAGCAGGCCACCCGCCCGGCCACGCTGGCCGCGCACGCCAGAACGGCGTCCTTGCGAGCCGCCCGACTCGCGGCCGGGTGACAGCCGGCGTCGAGGCCGGTTAGAACCACGGCGATCCTTCCCCGTTCCCTGTGCGAGGCCCCCGAATGAGCAAGCCCTACTGGATGATCTACGGCGCCAACGGCTATACCGGCCGCCTGGTGGCCGAGGAGGCCCGACGCCAGGGCCTGAGCCCGCTGCTGGGCGGGCGCGATCCCGCCGCCGTGCAGGCGCTGGGCAGCGTGCTGGGCCTGGAGTGCCGGGTATTCGGCGCCGAGGGCGCGGGCGCGGCCCTAACCGACGTCGCCGTGCTGGCCAACTGCGCCGGCCCCTTCTCCGCCACCGCCGCGCCGTTGCTGGAGGCGTGCCTGGCCAATGCCACGCACTACGTCGACATCACCGGCGAGATCGGCGTCTTCGAACACGCCCACGGCCTGGACGAGCGCGCCCGCGCCGCCGGCTGCGTGGTCTGCCCCGGCGTCGGCTTCGACGTCATCCCCACCGACTGCGTCGCCGCCTGCCTGGCCGAGGCCTTGCCCGACGCCACCCAGCTGGCGCTGGGCTTCGACACCGGCAGCGGGCTCTCGCCGGGCACCGCCGCGACCACGGTGGAAGGCCTGAAGCTGGGCGGCAAGGTGCGCCGCGACGGCCGCCTGGTGGAGGTGCCGCTGGGCTACAAGCGCCGCGACATCGACTTCGGCCGCGGCCTCAGGCATGCCGTGAGCATTCCCTGGGGCGACGTCGCCACCGCCTTCTACAGCACCGGCATCCCCAACATCGAGGTGTACCTGCCGGCGCCGCCGCTGGCGGCCCTGGGCATGCGCCTGATCGACCCACTACGCCCGCTGCTCGGCCGCGACGGCGTCCAGCATTGGCTCAAGCGCCAGGTGCAGCAGCGCGTGAAGGGCCCCGACGAGCAGGCCCGCAGCCGGTTGCGCACCTGGGTCTGGGGCGAGGTGCGCAACGGCCGCGGCGAGCGGCGCACGGCGCGCCTGGAGACCGCCAACGCCTACGACGTCACCGTGCACGGCGTGCTCCTGGCCGTGCGCCACCTGCTCGGCCACGACGGCCCCGGCGGCTACTTCACGCCCTCGCAGCTGTTCGGCCCGCGCTGCGTGGAGGCCCTGCCGGGCAGCGGGCGCATCGTCATCCGCGGCTGATCGGCACCAGGCTGGCGGCGGCCCGGCGCAGCAGGTGGGCGGTCAGCGCGGCGAGCAGTTCGCCGCCGTTGCGCCAGTGGTGCCAGTACAGCGGCACGTCGATGACCTGGCCCGGCAGCAGTTCCACCAGCTCGCCGCGGGCCAGCTCGCCCTGCACCTGCTGCTCCGGCACCAGGCCCCAGCCCAGGCCGCCGCAGGTCATGCGCACGAAGCCCTCGGACGAGGGGCACAGGTGGTAGATGAAGGTGCCGTCCACGCCGAGGTCGGCGAGGTAGCGGTGCTGCAACTGGTCATCCGGGCCGTAGACGATCGCCGGCGCCCGCGCCAGGGCCTCGACGCGCACGCCCTCGGGGAAATGCCGGGCGACGAACGCCGGGCTGGCCAGGCCGCGGTAGCGCATCGCCCCCAGCGGCTCGCTGCGCGCGCCCGCCACCGGCCGCGGGCTGGCGCACAGGCAGCCAGCCACCTCGCCGGCGCGCATGCGCTTGAGGCCCACCTCCTGGTCTTCCACCACCAGGTCCAGCAGCACCCGGCGCTCGGCGCAGAAATCACCGATGGCGGCGGCCCACCAGGTCGCCAGGCTGTCGGCGTTGAGCGCCAGGCGCAGGCGCTCGGGCGAGCCGCCTTCATCCAGCGCCGGCACCCACTGCTGCAGGTCGCCCTCCAGCAGGCGCACCTGCTGCACGTGGTTGAGCAGGCGGCGGCCCAGCTCAGTGGGCTGCGGCCGCGCCGCGCGCACCAGCACCGGCTGGCCGACGCGCGCTTCGAGCAGCTTGATGCGCTGCGAGATCGCCGACTGCGACAGGCCCAGGGCCTGGGCGCCGCGTTCGAAACCGCCCTGCTCCACCACCGCGGCCAGGGCGGCCAGCAATTTGTAGTCGAACATCAGTTTTCCTAATGAGTCATCAACAGGATTCGTTTTCCTTATACAGGCACAAGCCCCAGACTCGCCAGGCATTCCCCCTCGAACCCGCCCACCGGAGCCCGACCATGCCTGGCCTGACCCTCTCCGTTTCCTCGCTGCCCCGCCAGTGCTCCAACTGCCAAGGGAGAGCCTGAACATGTGGCAGAGCTACCTCAACGGCCTGCTGGTGGCCGCCGGCCTGATCATTGCCATCGGCGCGCAGAACGCCTTCGTCCTGGCCCAGAGCCTGCGCCGCGAGCATCACCTGTCGGTGGCCGCGCTCTGCGTGCTGTGCGACGCCGTGCTGGTCAGCGCCGGGGTGTTCGGCCTGGCCAAGGTGCTGGCGGAGAACCCCACGCTGCTGGCCGTGGCCCGTTGGGGCGGGGTGATCTTCCTGACCTGGTACGGCGCCAAGGCGCTGCGCCGCGCCATCGCCCCGCAGGCCATGGCCGACGCCGGGCAGACCGGCCCGCGCTCGCGCCGCGCGGTGCTGATGGCGGCGCTGGCGGTGACGCTGCTCAACCCCCACGTGTACCTGGACACCGTGCTGCTGATCGGCTCCCTCGGCGCCCAGCAGGCCGCGCCCGGCGCCTATGCCATGGGCGCGGCCAGCGCCTCGCTGCTGTGGTTCTTCACCCTGGCCCTGGGCGCCGCCTGGCTCGCGCCCTGGCTGGCGCGCCCGGCCACCTGGCGGCTGGTCGACCTGATGGTGGCGGTGATGATGCTCGGCATGGCCAGCCAACTGGTGTTCGCCGCCTGAGCCCGACGACGAAACAGATCGAACCCCGAAGCCTCGCGGCAGTCGACCCCAGTGCGCGGGAACGCCCCGCATCGGCACTGGCGCGCGGCTTTGCCCCTACAGTTGCTGCGTGGATATGCCGGGGGGCGGGTGCTATGATCCGAGGTTCGCGGCGCCAGCCTGCCAGGCCTGCTGGACGCACCCGACGCGCGCCTCGCTCTGCGGAGCAGGGGCGCTACGTACGGATGCCGCGACAATCACGAACCGGCCCCGTGTACCGGTCGCGCGTTCGCCGCGCTAGCCCTGACCTGAGGAAATAGGAGAAACACCATGGCTTTCGAATTGCCGCCGCTGCCTTACGCCAAGAACGCCCTTGAGCCGCACATTTCCGCGGAAACCCTCGAATACCACCACGACAAGCACCACAACACCTACGTCGTGAACCTGAACAACCTGATCCCGGGCACCGAGTTCGAAGGCAAGAGCCTGGAAGACATCGTCAAGACCTCTTCGGGCGGCATCTTCAACAACGCCGCCCAGGTGTGGAACCACACCTTCTACTGGGAATGCCTGACCCCCAACGGCGGTGGCCAGCCCACCGGCGCCCTGGCCGATGCCATCAACGCCGCCTTCGGTTCCTTCGACAAGTTCAAGGAAGAGTTCACCAAGACCGCCATCGGCACCTTCGGCTCCGGCTGGGCCTGGCTGGTGAAGAAGGCCGACGGCTCCCTGGCCCTGGCCAGCACCATCGGCGCCGGCAACCCGCTGACCAGCGGCGACACCCCGCTGCTGACCTGCGACGTGTGGGAACACGCCTACTACATCGACTACCGCAACCTGCGTCCGAAGTACGTCGAAGCCTTCTGGAACCTGGTCAACTGGGACTACGTGGCGAAGAACTTCGCTGCCTGATACCCTCGGTTGCTCCGCGGAAACCCGGCCTGAAGCCGGGTTTCTGCTTTCTGCGCGCCAGAAGGACAAGGCTCGGCTAACCTGAGAGTCGGATTTGGTCGGAAAAAGGGTGATGGCCCTTTGACGTCAAAGCTCCGTTTGCCAATACTCAGACCTGTCTTTCGCCGGATGGCGATGAACAAGGAAAGCACCCTTGAAACTGGACCCCCGGCACAGGCTCTCCCTCAAGCTGCTGCGCGTCGTATTGCTCGCGGCGCTGGTGGTGGGTGTCGTCCTGAGTTGCGCGCAGATCGTCTTCGACGCCCACAAGGCGCGGCAGGCGGTGCACAACGATGCCCAGCGGATCCTCGCCATGGTCCGCGACCCGTCCACCCAGGCGGTCTACAGCCTGGACCGCGACATGGCCATGCAGGTGCTCGAAGGCCTGTTCCAGCATGAAGCGGTGCGCTACGCCGCCATCGGCCACCCCGACGAACCCATGCTGGCGGAGAAATCCCGCCCGCTGCTGGACTCCCCCACCCGCTGGCTCACCGACCCCATCCTCGGCCCCGAGCAGCACTATTCCATCCGCCTGGTCGGCCGCGGCGAGCCCGGCGAATACTACGGCGACCTGAAGATCACCCTGGACACCGCGCCCTACGGCCAGGACTTCGTGGTCACCTCGGTGATCATCTTCCTCTCCGGCATCCTCCGCGCCCTGGCCATGGGCCTGGTGCTGTTCCTGGTCTACCACTGGCTGCTGACCAAGCCGCTGTGGCGCATCATCGACCACCTCACCAGCATCAACCCCGACCGCCCCGGCGAGCACAAGCTGCCGATGCTGGCCGGCCACGAGCACAACGAACTGGGGCTGTGGATCAACACCGCCAACCAGTTGCTGGAATCCATCGAGCGCAACGGCCACCTGCGCCGCGAGGCGGAGAACAGCCTGCTGCGCATCTCCCAGTACGACTTCCTCACCGGCCTGCCGAACCGCAAGCTGCTGCAGCAGCGCCTGGACCAGATACTCGCCGACGCCGGCCGCGAGGAACGCCGCGTGGCGGTGCTGTGCCTGGGCCTGGACGACTTCAAGGGCATCAACGAACAGCACGGCTACCAGTTCGGCGACCAGCTGCTGATCGCCCTGGCCGACCGCCTGCGCGGCCACAGCGCCCAGCTCGGCGCCCTGGCGCGCCTGGGCGGCGACCAGTTCGCCCTGGTCCAGGCCGACATCGAGCAGCCCTACGAGGCGGCGGAGCTGGCCCAGCAGATCCTCGACGACCTGGAGCTGCCCTTCCAGCTCGACGAGCAGCCGGTGCAACTGCGCGCCACCATCGGCATCACCCTCTACCCCGAGGACGGCGAGAGCACCGAGAAGCTGCTGCAGAAGGCCGAGCAGACCATGACCCTGGCCAAGACCCGCTCGCGCAACCGCTACCAGTTCTACATCGCCAGCGTAGACAGCGAGATGCGCCGCCGCCGCGAGCTGGAGAAGGACCTGCGCGAGGCGTTGTCGCGCAACGAGCTGCACATCGTCTACCAGCCGCAGGTGGACTACCGCGACCACCGCGTGGTCGGCGTCGAGGCCCTGCTGCGCTGGCAGCACCCGACCCAGGGCTGGGTCGCGCCGGACCTGTTCATCCCCCTGGCCGAGCAGAACGGCAGCATCTTCGCCATCGGCGAATGGGTGCTCGACCAGTCCTGCAAGCAACTGCGCGAATGGCACGACCAGGGCTTCGACGACCTGCGCCTGGCGGTCAACCTGTCCACCGTGCAGCTGCGCCACAACGCCCTGCCCAGGGTGGTCAGCAACCTGTTGCAGATCCACCGCCTGCCGCCGCGCTCGCTGGAGCTGGAAGTCACCGAGACCGGCCTGATGGAAGACATCTCCACCGCCGCCCAGCACCTGCTCAGCCTGCGCCGCGCCGGCGCGCTGATCGCCATCGACGACTTCGGCACCGGCTATTCCTCGCTCAGTTACCTGAAGAGCCTGCCGCTGGACAAGATCAAGATCGACAAGAGCTTCGTCCAGGACCTGCTGCAGGACGACGACGACGCCACCATCGTCCGGGCCATCATCCAGTTGGGCAAGAGCCTGGGCATGCAGGTCATCGCCGAGGGCGTGGAGACCCTCGAGCAGGAGGCCTACATCATCGACCAGGGCTGTCACGAGGGGCAGGGCTACCTGTACAGCAAGCCGCTGCCGGCGCGCGAGCTGACCCTCTATCTGAAGCAGGCGCGGCGCCTGGCCGAGGCCGCCGGCAGCTCCAGCATCGAACGCCGCTGATCCCCCCGCTGTGAAGGCTGCTGGCAAATCGCAAGCGCGGCCTTTTCAAAAATGCAAATCTTTCGCATTATGTTGCCGCTTTCGTTGCGCACACCTTTTTGCGCCACCCTCATGCTAAGGAACCCGCCATGACTCGTATGCCCTGGGCCACCGCCAGCCTGCTGGCCATCGCCATCTCCCTCGCCGGCTGCGGCGACGACAAGAAAGAAGCTTCCGCCCCGGCCAGCCAGGCAGCCACCCCGGCCGCCAGCACCCAGAGCGCCGCCCCGGCCGCCGCCAAGGTCGACGAGGCCGCGGTCAAGGCCGTGGTGAAGAACTACGCGGACATGGCGGAGGCCGTCTTCAGCGACTCCCTGACTACCGCCCAGGCCCTGCAGAAGGCCGTCGACGCCTTCCTCGCCAAGCCCAGCGAAGAAACCCTCAAGGCCGCCCGCGAGGCCTGGCTGGCCGCGCGCGTGCCCTACTCGCAGAGCGAAGCCTTCCGCTTCGGCAACAAGGTCGTCGACGACTGGGAAGGCGCGGTCAACGCCTGGCCGCTGGACGAAGGCCTGATCGACTACGTCGCCAAGGACTACCAGCACGCCGAGGGCAACCCGGCCGCCAGCGCCAACATCGTCGCCAACACCGAGATCCAGGTCGGCGAAGACAAGATCGACGTCAAGGAAATCACCGGCGAGAAGCTGGCCAGCCTGAACGAAGTGGCCGGTTCCGAAGCCAACGTCGCCACCGGCTACCACGCCATCGAGTTCCTCCTCTGGGGCCAGGACCTCAACGGCACCAAGCCCGGCGCCGGCAACCGCCCCTATACCGACTACGTCCAGGGCAAGGACTGCAGCAACGGTCACTGCGACCGCCGCGCGGCCTACCTGAAGGCCGTCACCGACCTGCTGGTGACCCAGCTGGAAGAAATGGTCGGCAACTGGAAGGCCGGCGTCGCCGACAACTACCGCGCCAAGCTGGAAGCCGACGGCGCCGACGCCAACCTGCGCAAGATCTTCTTCGGCATGGGCAGCCTGTCCCTGGGCGAGCTGGCCGGCGAGCGCATGAAGGTGGCCCTGGAAGCCAACTCCACCGAAGACGAGCACGACTGCTTCAGCGACAACACCCACCACACCCTGTACTTCAACGCCGAAGGCATCCGCAACATCTACCTGGGCGAGTACAAGCGCGTGGACGGCAGCCTGGTCAAGGGCCCGAGCGTGGCCGACCTGGTGGCCAAGGCCGATGCCCAGGCCAACACCGACCTGAAGGCCGACCTCGACGCTACCCAGGCCAAGATGCAGGCCATCGTCGACCGCGCCGAGAAGGATGGCGTGCACTTCGACCAGATGATCGCCCCGGCCGACGAAGCCGACCACAAGATCATCAGCGACGCCATCGCTTCCCTGGTCAAGCAGACCGGCGCCATCGAGAAAGCCGCCGCCGCCCTGGGCATCCAGGACCTGAAGCCGGACAACGCCGATCACCAGTTCTGATCGACGCCCGCGCTGCGGCAACCGGCCGCAGCGCACTGGCCAAGCCAAGGCCCCGCGAACCGGGGCCTTGGCGTTTCATCCGGGCCACACGGCAATAGCGAATACAAATTTTTCATATTTGCATTTGCCCAACTGCTAAGATGGCCCGCCCGTTTTTCAGCCTGGATCGCCTCGATGTACCGCCGTCCAACCGCAGCCCTCGCCGCCCTGCTCGCTACCCTGGCCCTTGCCGGCTGCGGTCGCGAAGAGCCCAAGGCGGTGGCCGAACCGGGCGAGGCCCTGTCCGGCGGCGGCGCCACCGTGTACCAGGCCGACCGCAACGCCTACTCCATGCCCTCGGGCAACCTCACGCCCAGCCGCCGCCTGGACTTCAGCGTGGGCAACAGCTTCTTCCGCAACCCCTGGGTGATCGCGCCCACCACCACCACCGCGCGCGACGGCCTGGGGCCGCTGTACAACACCAACGCCTGCCAGAACTGCCACATCAAGGACGGCCGCGGCCATCCGCCGGGGCCCAGGGACATCAACGCGGTGTCCATGCTGGTGCGCCTGTCGATTCCCGCCGGCGCCGAGGACGCACGCACCCTGAAGCGCCTGGGCGTGGTGCCCGAGCCGGTCTACGGCGGCCAGTTGCAGGACTCGGCGATTCCCGGCGTGGCCCCCGAGGCGCGGGTGCGCATGGACTACGAGCCGGTGAAGGTGAGCTTCAAGGACGGCACCGAGGTCGAGCTGCGCAAGCCGATCCTGCGCCTCACCGACCTGGGCTACGGCCCCATGCACCCGGACACCCAGTTCTCCGCCCGCGTCGCCCCGCCGATGATCGGCCTGGGCCTGCTGGAGGCCATCCCCGAAGCGGCGATCCTGGCCAATGCCGACGCCGAGGACCGCAACGGCGACGGCATCCGCGGCCGCGCCAACCGCGTCTGGGACGACGCCCGCCAGCAGACCGTGCTCGGCCGCTTCGGCTGGAAGGCCGGGCAGCCCGACGTGGCGCAGCAGAACGCCCACGCCTTCTCCGGCGACATGGGCCTGACCAGCCCCCTGCTGCCCGGCGACGACTGCACCGAGGCCCAGGTCGACTGCCGCCAGGCCGTCGACGGCGGCAAGCCCGAGGTCAGCCAGCGCATCTTCGACCAGGTCGCCTTCTACGCGCGCAACCTCGCGGTGCCGGCGCGGCGCAAGGTCGACGACCCGCAGGTGCTGGCCGGCAAGGCGCTGTTCCACCAGGCCGGCTGCGCCGGCTGCCACACCCCGAAGTTCACCACCGGGCCCGACGCCGCCGAGCCGGAGCTGGCCAACCAGGTGATCCGCCCCTACAGCGACCTTCTACTACATGACATGGGCGAGGGACTCGCGGACAATCGCCCGGAATTTCTCGCCGGCGGACGCGACTGGCGCACCCCGCCGCTATGGGGCATCGGCCTGACCGAGGTGGTCAACGGCCATACCCAGTTCCTCCACGACGGGCGCGCGCGCAACCTGCTGGAAGCCGTGCTCTGGCACGGCGGCGAGGCCGAGGCGGCCAGGCAGCGGGTACTGGCCTTCGACGCCGCGCAGCGCAGCGCCCTGCTGGACTTCCTGAATTCACTCTAAGGAGCCGAACATGTTCCGCCCCCGACTACTGCTCACCAGCCTCGCCATCGCCCTGGGCGCCTGCTCGCCGCAGGACCCGCAGGCGACCACCAGCGCCGCGCTGGCCCAGCAGGTGATCCTGCCGGCCTACAGCCGCTGGGTCGACGCCGACCGCGCCCTGGCCGCCAGCGCCCTGGCCTTCTGCCAGGGCAAGGAAGAGCTGGCCAAGGCTCGCGCCGATTTCGTCGCCGCGCAGAAGGCCTGGGCCGAATTGCAGCCGCTGCTGATCGGCCCGCTGGCCGAGGGCAACCGCGCCTGGCAGGTGCAGTTCTACCCGGACAAGAAGAACCTGGTGGCGCGCCAGGTCGAGCAACTGCTCAACGGCGACGCGCAGATCACCCCCGCCACCCTGGCCAAGTCCAGCGTGGTGGTGCAGGGCCTGACCGCCTACGAATACATCCTCTTCGACGCCAGGATCGACCTGGCCGACGCCGCCACCCGCGCGCGCTACTGCCCGCTGCTGGAAGCCATCGGCGAGCACCAGCAGGCCCTGGCCCAGGACATCCTGACGCGCTGGAAGGCCGACAACGGCATGCTCGCGCAGATGAGCAAGTTCCCCAACGAGCGCTACGCCGACGCCCACGAGGCCATCGCCGAGATGATGCGCGTGCAGGTCACCGCCCTGGACATGCTGAAGAAGAAGCTCGGCACCCCGCTGGGCCGCCAGAGCAAGGGCATCCCGCAGCCGTTCCAGGCCGAGAACTGGCGCAGCGACATCTCCCTGGCCAGCCTGGAGTCGAGCCTGAATGGCGCCGAGGCGCTGTGGAAAGGCACCGACGGCAAGGGCCTGCGCGCCCTGCTGCCGAGCGAGCAGAAGGACCTGGCCGGCAAGATCGACGCCGCCTACGCCGACGTCCACGGCAAGTTCGCCGCGCTCAAGCAGCCCCTGGGCGAACTGCTCAAGGACGATGCCGGCGTCAAGCAGCTCAACGAGCTGTACGACAGCCTGAACGTGGTCCACCGCCTGCACGAGGGCGAGCTGGCCAAGGCGCTGAACGTACAGCTGGGCTTCAACGCCAACGACGGCGACTGACCAGTCGAGCGTCGGCCATGCGTCGTTGGACAGACACGTCGAATTCGCAGATGCGAACTCCGCATTCGCCGTGTCTCTCCGCCTAGCCTGGCTCTAGCTCGCCGGATCAGGGGTGAATGAAGTGAAAGAGGTGAACGCCATGCTGCGACGTCACGTGATCGGCCTGGGCAGCCTGCTGCTCGGCGCCCTCTCCTTCGGCGGCTGGACGCTGTCGCGCAAGGGCAAGGAGCCCCTGCTGCTGTCCGCCCGCGACGACGCGGATGGCAAGCACTACGCGGTGGGCTACCGCCTGGACGGCAGCTGCGCGTTCGCCACCGAGGTGGGCCTGCGTTGCCACGCCATCGTCCAGCACCCGACGCTGCCGCTGGCGCTGTTCGTGGCCCGCCGCCCGGGGCGCCAGAGCTACCTGGTGAGCCTGGAGGACGGCCGCCTGCTGCAGACCCTGGGCTCGCAGCCGGACCGCCACTTCTACGGCCACGGCGTGTGGCACAAGGAGGGCGAGTGGCTCTACGCCACCGAGAACGACACCACCGACCCGGGCCGCGGCCTGCTCGGCATCTACCGCTTCGACGGCGAGAAGCTGGCGCACGCCGGTGAAGTACCGACCCATGGCCTGGGCCCCCACGAAGTGGCCTGGCTGCCCGACGGCGAGACCCTGGTGGTGGCCAACGGCGGCATCCGCACCGAAGCCGAAAGCCGGGTGGAGATGAACCTCGACGCCATGGAACCGAGCCTGGTGCTGATGCGCCGCGACGGCTCGCTGATCTCCAAGGAAACCCTGCCCCAGCAGATGAACAGCGTGCGCCACCTGGCCATCGCCGCCGACGGCACCATCGTCGCCTGCCAGCAGTTCATGGGTGACGCCCACGAGGCCGCCGACCTGCTCGCCATCAAGCGCCCCGGCCAGAGCTTCCAGCCTTTCCCGCTGGGCGAGGAACAGCGCCAGGCCATGGTCCAGTACACCGCCAGCGTGGCGGTGCACGACGAACTGCGCCTGGTGGCCCTGACCGCGCCGCGCGGCAACCGCTTCTTTATCTGGGACCTGGACAGCGGCGCCCTGCGCCTGGACGCGCCGCTGCCCGACTGCGCCGGCGTCGGCGCGGTGAAGGACGGCTTCGTGGTCACCTCCGGCCAGGGCCGCTGCCGCCTCTACGACTGCCGCGGCGAGAAGATCGCCGCCGAGGCGCTGCAACTGCCGCCGGCGTTCTGGGACAACCACCTGCACCTGGCGTCCTGAACCGCGCAGGGCCGCGCTAAATCCCCCGCGAGGGGAAACGTCCTGCAATCAAGGCACTTTGACGCGGCAGCGAACTCCGTCTAATGTGCGCACTTCTGCCCCGCAACGGGGCATTCCCGCCAGGCTCCGGGAACCGATGCAGTCCCGCGAAGGCAGGGCCGGTCATACAGGAACGGGCCCCTCGCAGCGCAGAGCCGCCAGGCACTTACCAAGGAACAGGAACATGTTGCGCCGCATGCTGATCATGCTCGGCGCGGTCGCCGTCATAGTCGCGGTGCTCGCCGGCTCCAAGTACTTCTCCATCCAGAAGCAGATCGCCCAGTTCACCGCGCCGCGCCCGCCGGTCAGCGTCACCGCGGTCAAGGCCGAGGAACTCACCTGGCAGAGCCGCCTGCCGGCCATCGGCACCCTGCGCGCCAACCAGGGCGTGGTGCTCACCGCCGAAGCCTCGGGCACCGTGCGCCAGGTGCTGTTCGCCTCCGGCGAGAAGGTCCGCGTCGACCAGCCCATCGTGCAGCTGGAGAACGACGTCGAGGCCGCCACCCTGCGCACCGCCGAGGCCGACCTCAACCTGGCCCAGGTGGAGTTCGAGCGCGGCCGCAGCCTGGTCGGCCGCCAGGCCATCTCCAAGAGCGAGTTCGACCGCCTGGCCGCGCAGCTGCAGCGCTCCAGCGCCACGGTCGCGCAGCTCAAGGCGGCGCTGGCGAAGAAGCGCGTGCTCGCCCCCTTCGGCGGCACCATCGGCATCCGCCAGGTGGACGTCGGCGACTACGTCTCGCCGGGCACGCCCATCGCCACCCTGCAGGACCTTTCCACCCTGCTGGTGGACTTCTTCCTGCCGGAACAGGACTTCCCCCGCCTGCAGGTCGGCCAGCGCGTGCTGGTCACGGTCGCGGCCTACCCGGGCCAGGTGTTCGAGGCGCGCATCCAGGCGCTGAACCCGCGGGTGGACAACGAGACGCGCAACCTGCAGGTGCGCGCGGCCATGGCCAACCCCGACGGCAAGCTGCTGCCGGGGATGTTCGCCAGCCTCGAGGTGCAGCTGCCGGAAACCGCGCAGCGCGTGGTGGTGCCGGAGACCGCCATCGCCTTCACCCTGTACGGCAACTCGGTGTACGTGGTGGGGCCGAAGCAGGACAAGGACGGCAAGCCGCAGAACGATGCCAAGGGCCAACCGCTGCTGGCCGTGGAGCGCCGCTTCGTCAAGGTCGGCGAGCGCCGCGAAGGCAAGGCGGTGATCCTCGACGGCCTGAAGGTCGGCGACCAGGTGGTGACCAGCGGCCAGCTCAAGCTGGACAGCGGTACCCCGGTGGCCATCGTCGACGACGTGCGCTGAGCCGCAACCCAAGCACCAGGGCCGCCCGCGCGGCCGCCGAACCCCGCCCGGCCACGGCCGCGCGGGCGCAACGACAAAGGACTGAACCATGGCCTTTACCGATCCCTTCATCCGCCGCCCGGTGCTGGCGACGGTGGTCAGCCTGCTGATCGTCCTGCTCGGCATGCAGGCCTTCAGCCGCCTGGTGATCCGCGAATACCCGCAGATGGAGAACGCGCTGATCACCGTCACCACCTTCTACGCCGGGGCCAACGCCGAGACCATCCAGGGCTACATCACCCAGCCGCTGCAGCAGAGCCTGGCCAGCGCCGAGGGCATCGACTACATGACCTCGGTGAGCCGGCAGAACTACTCGGTGATCTCCATCTACGCGCACATCGGCGCCAACACCGACCGCCTGGTGACCGAGCTGCTGTCGAAGATCGGCGAGGTGAAGACGCAGCTGCCGCCCGACGCCGAGGACCCGGTGCTGGACAAGGAAGCCGCCGACGCCTCGGCGCTGATGTACATCAGCTTCTACAGCGAGCACATGGACAACCCGCAGATCACCGACTACCTGTCGCGGGTGATCCAGCCCAAGCTCGCCACCCTGCCGGGCATCGCCGAGGCCGAGATCCTCGGCAACCAGGTGTTCGCCATGCGCCTGTGGCTGGACCCGGTGAAGATGGCCGCCTACGGCATCACCGCCAGCGACATCGACGACGCGGTGCGCAAGTACAACTTCCTCTCCGCCGCTGGCGAGGTGAAGGGCGAGCTGGTGGTCACCAGCGTCAACGCCGCCACCGACCTGAAATCGCCGCAGGCCTTCGCCGCCATCCCACTGAAGACCCTCGGCGATCGCCGCGTGCTGATGAGCGACGTGGCGCGGGTGGAACTGGGCGCGGCCAGCTACGACTCGGTCAGCTCGTTCAACGGCATCCCCTCGGTGTACATCGGCATCAAGGGCACGCCCAGTTCCAACCCGCTGGACGTGATCAAGGAAGTCCGCGCCAAGATGCCCGAGCTGGAGGAACAGCTGCCGCCGGACCTGAAGGTGTCCATCGCCTACGACGCCACGCGCTTCATCCAGGCCTCCATCGACGAGGTGGTGAAGACCCTCGGCGAGGCGATCCTCATCGTCATCGTGGTGGTCTTCCTGTTCCTCGGCGCCTTCCGCTCGGTGCTGATCCCGGTGGTGACCATCCCGCTGTCGATGATCGGCGTGCTGTTCTTCATGCAGCTGATGGGCTACTCCATCAACCTGCTGACGCTGCTGGCCATGGTGCTCGCCATCGGCCTGGTGGTGGACGACGCCATCGTGGTGGTGGAGAACATCCACCGCCACATCGAGGACGGCAAGTCGCCCTTCCAAGGCGCCATCGAAGGCGCCCGGGAAATCGCCGTGCCGGTGGTCACCATGACCATCACCCTGGCCGCGGTGTACGCCCCCATCGGCTTCCTCAGCGGCCTGACCGGCGCGCTGTTCAAGGAGTTCGCCTTCACCCTGGCCGGCGCGGTGATCATCTCCGGCGTAGTCGCGCTGACGCTGTCGCCGATGATGTGCTCGCGCCTGCTGCGCCACGACGAGAACCCCAGCGGCCTGTCGCACCGCCTGGATCTGCTCTTCGAAGGCCTGAAGCGACGCTACCAGCGCAGCCTCCACGCCACCCTGGACAACCGCCCGGTGGTGCTGGTGTTCGGCGCGCTGGTGCTGGCGATCATCCCGCTGCTGCTGGTGTTCACCCACAAGGAACTGGCGCCGGAGGAAGACCAGGGCATCGTCTTCCTCATGGCCAACGCGCCGCAGACCGCCAACCTGGACTACCTGAACAAGTACACCGGCGAGTTCGAGCGCATCTTCCGCACCTTCCCCGAGTACTATTCGGCGTTCCAGATCAACGGCTACAACGGTGTGCAGAGCGGCATCGGCGGCATGTTGCTCAAGCCCTGGGACGAACGCGAGCGCAGCCAGATGGAGCTGCTCCACGCGGTGCAGGCCGAGCTGGACAAGATCCCCGGCCTGCAGATATTCGGCTTCAACCTGCCGTCGCTGCCGGGCACCGGCGAGGGCCTGCCGTTCCAGTTCGTGATCAACACCGCCAGCGACTACGAGTCGCTGCTGCAGGTGGCCGAGCGGGTGAAGAAGCGCGCCGAGGAATCCGGCAAGTTCGCCTTCCTCGACCTCGACCTGGCCTTCGACAAGCCGGAGCTGGTGGTCGACATCGACCGCGCCAAGGCGGCGCAGATGGGCGTGTCCATGCAGGACCTGGGCATCACCCTGGCCAGCCTGCTGGGCGAGGGCGAGATCAACCGCTTCACCATCGACGGGCGCAGCTACAAGGTGATCGCCCAGGTCGAGCGGCACTTCCGCGAGAACCCCGAGTGGCTGGGCAGCTACTACGTGAAGAACGGCCGCGGCGAGCTGCTGCCGCTGTCCACCGTGGTGACCCTGCACGAGCGCGCGCGGCCGCGCCAGCTCAACCAGTTCCAGCAGTTGAACTCGGCGATCGTCTCCGGCGTGCCGCTGGTGAGCATGGGCGACGCCATCGACACCGTGAAGCAGATCGCCGAGCAGGAGTCGCCGCGCGGCTTCGCCTTCGACTACGCCGGCGCCTCGCGGCAGTTCGTCCAGGAAGGCAACGCCCTGCTGCTGACCTTCGGCCTGGCCCTGGCGGTGATCTTCCTGGTGCTGGCCGCGCAGTTCGAGAGCTTCCGCGACCCGCTGGTGATCATGGTCACGGTGCCGCTGTCGATCTGCGGCGCGCTAGTGCCGCTGTTCCTCGGCCTGTCGAGCCTGAACATCTACACCCAGGTGGGCCTGGTGACGCTGATCGGGCTGATCAGCAAGCACGGCATCCTCATTGTCGAGTTCGCCAACCAGCTGCGCCACGAACGGGGCCTGGGCGTGCGCGAGGCGGTGGAAGAAGCCGCGGCCATCCGCCTGCGCCCGGTGCTGATGACCACCGCGGCCATGGTCCTGGGGGTGATCCCGCTGCTGCTGGCCACCGGCGCCGGCGCGGTGAGCCGCTTCGACATCGGCGTGGTGATCGCCACCGGGATGACCGTGGGCACGCTCTTCACCCTGTTCGTGCTGCCGTGCGTGTACACGCTGGTGGCGAAGAAGAACCTGACGCCCGTGGCCGAACCGACGCCGGCGCATTGAACGCTCATGGATAACCGTTGTAGCGGGCCCTGCCCGCGAATCGCGCGCAGGGCGCGCTCCTACCATACCGGAGGGCACGGCTTCTCGTAGGAGCGAGCTTGCTCGCGAACAGACTCCGCTGCGGGGGCTCATTCGCGAGCAAGGACTAGGCGTCCCCCTCAATCCTACAAAGAGCCCCCCGGCGCAGCCTGCAAGACAGTTGCTCCTACATGGAAGCGATGTGGATTACGCCGGCTGCCGCTGCATCCCGCCCTTGTCCTGCCCGGGTTCGCGCTGCAGGCTCCAGTTCTGCAGGTGCTCGCGGCTCTGGCGGTAGGGCTTCAGGCCCATGCCCAGCAGCAGCACGCCGCCCAGCAGCGCCAGGCTGGTGACGATCAGCAGCGAGTAGCGCAGCGCCATGTCGTCGTGGAACACGAAGTCGGTGACCAGCGCCACCGCGGTGGGGCCCACGCCCAGGCCGAACAGGGTGACCACGAACAGGTAGATGGCCGAGGCCTGGCCGCGCATGGAGTTGGGCATGATCTCCTGGATCGCCGCCGGCGCCACGCCGAAGGGCATGCTCAGGCAGAACACCGTGGGCGCCATCAGCAGGGCCACCAGGTTGGCGTCGTCCAGCAGCGGGAAGGTCACCGACAGCGGCAGCGCCAGGCAGGCCGCCAGCAGGCCCACGCGCATGTTGGCGTCAGTCCTGCCGCGCTTGGCCCAGCGGTCGGCCAGGCGCCCGCCGAAGACGATGCCCAGGCAGCCGAACACCGCCACTATGCTGCCGTACACCACGCCGACGTGGCCGGCGTCCCAGCCGTAGGTGCGGACGAAGAAGGTCGGCACCCAGGCGCCGCTGCCGTAGCTGGCGAAGGAGATGCAGGCGAAGCCGAAGTTGTGGCAGATCACCGTCCTGCGGTTGGCCCGCAAGTAGGCGCCGACCTCGCGCATCGGCACCTCGACGCCGGCGCCCACGCCGTGACGCTGCGGCTCCTTCACCGCCAGCATCAGCAGGGTGAAGAGCACACCGGCGGCGCCGAGAATGAGGAAGATCAGCTGCCAGGGGCGCACTTCGCCGAGCAGCGGCAGGTGCACGTCGCCCTGGGCCGAGGCGAACTTGATCACCAGCCCGCCGAGCAGGAAGGCCAGCCCGGAGCCCAGGTAGATGCCCATGGAATAGACGCTGATGGCGGTGGCCCGGCGCTGCGCCGGGAAGCTGTCGGCGATCAGCGAATAGGCCGCCGGCGACAGCGCCGCCTCGCCCACGCCGACGCCGACGCGGAACAGCAGGAACTGCCAGTACTGCCGGGCCAGGCCGCAGGCCGCGGTCATGGCGCTCCAGATCAGCACGCCGACGGTGATCAGCCCGCGCCGGCTGCGGCTGTCGGCCATGCGCCCGAGGGGGATGCCGCAAAGGGTGTAGAAGAGCGCGAAGGACAGCCCCATGAGCAGGCTCATCTGGGTGTCGCTGATGGCCAGGTCGCGGCGGATCGGCCCGACCAGCAGGTTGAGGATCTGCCGGTCGATGAACGACAGGACGTAGGCGACCATGAGGATCGCCACCGTGGACCAGGCCACGGCACTGGAGGGGTAGCCGTTGTTGTTATTGTGCATGCCGAACTCCTGTTCGCCGCCAACGCGGCCAGAGCGAAGGGGTGGAGTGCAGCTTAGGCAAGCGCAGGGGAAACTGGCGCGCACTATCAGGCTGCTGAATGCGAGTGGGGGCCTCTGGATGATAAGGCGGAGGGTGGAGGGTGTTTTTTGTAGGAGCGAGCTTGCTCGCGAAGGGGGGTTGCGTGGGTACCTACCCTGAAGAGCGCCCTCTCCCTAACCCTCTCCCTGAAGGGAGAGGGGACCGTTCGGCGTGCATGGGTATTCCTGCGTCAGCCGGCAAGCGCGGTGGTTTCCGGCTGAAACCATGCCTGTTCTCGGCACGGTCTAGCCCCCTCTCCCTTCAGGGCGGGGCGCGCAGCCGAGGGCTGGGGAGAGGGAGCGGAGCCAATCTGTCGCACATCGACAACCGGGAGGCGCCATTCGCGAGCAAGCTCGCTCCTACGAAAGCCCCTTCAGCGCTCCCGCATCAAGCCGGCGTCAAACACTCCGGCCCATCACAAGCCGGATCGTTGACTATGCTCGCCAACGCCTGCTCCCGCAGCCGCACCTGCGGCCGCGCCAGCAGGCTCAGCAGCTTGGGCAGCGGCGTCTCGTTACCCAGCCAGAGGGCCCTGTCCTCCTCGCTCTCCAGCAGCAACGGGCGGCGCAGCGGTCCGGCCGCCTGGGTCACCAGGGCCAGGCTCAGCCAGGTGTGGCCGTCCACCGGGTAGGCCTCCCAGACTGCGGCGAAATAGCTCAGGCCACTGGCGCCGGCCACCCAGTAGGGCCGCTTGCGCACGCCGCGCCATTCGTAGAAACCGTTGGCCGGCACCAGGCAGCGGCGGCGGGCGAAGGCTTCGCGGAACATCGGCTGCTCGTGCAGCGTCTCGGCGCGGGCGTGGGCCGGGGTGCGCGACAGGTCGGTGAGCCAGGCCGGGGTCAGGCCCCAGCGCGCCAGGTCGGCGCGGCGCACGCCGGCCTCCTCGCGCAGCATCAGCAGCTGCGCGCCGGGGGCAAGGTTCCAGTGCGGCGGGTGGTCCTTGGGAAAGCCCGGCAGCTCGGCGAGCTCGCGGGTCCAGCGGAACAGGGCAAAGCGGGCGGTCATCGGCGCTCCAGCGCGGCCTCAACAGAGCAGCACGCCACTGGCTGGGCCGAACTCGTCGGCCGGGCCGGGCATCGGCTGCGCGGCATTGTACGCCTGGATCAGCTCCCGCGCCTGTTGCGCCGCCCCGTCGTCGACCCACAGGTGCAGCAGCCCGTGCAGCGGCAGCTCGCCGATGCCACCGAGCAGGTGGCGGCCGCCGAGGTGGCAATCGATGCCCTCGCTGGCCAGCATGCCGGCCAGCAACTCGGCCTCGGCCAGGTCGGCCGGTTCGTAGACTCGCTGCATCAGTCGTCCTCCCGGTGAACCTCCAGCGACCACTGGGCGCCGTCGGTGTACAGCTGGAACAGGATGGGCCGGCAACACACCGGACAATCTTCATAGTAGCTCTGGTCGCCGCCGGAGAGGTCTAGCACGGCCTCGACCGCTTCCCCGCAATAGGGGCAGTGGTAAGCCTGGGTCTCGAGCATCTGAAGGTCCCCTGTGACTTCCGTTATACTCCCGCGGTCTTTTTATCCGGCCAGGCCCGCGGGCATGGCCGTTTTTCCGGGGGAGAGGCCCGCGCCAGACGCGTGCCGTGCCAGTTACACCCATGAACAAGAGAGCATGATGGGCGAGTTCGAAGCCATCCGACCGTACAACGACGCCGAAGTCCCGGCCGTTCTCCAGCGCCTGCTGAGCGACGACGCCTTCCTGGGTATTCTGGCGCGTTATCGTTATCCGCGCCTGTCGCGCCCCTTCGGCTGGCTGCTGCGCCCGCTGATCGCCCACCGCCTGGCCCGCGAGGTCACCGGCATCCGCAGCGTGGTGGAACTGCAGGACAAGTGCGAGCCCTACGTCGACCGCACCATCGAGCACGCCACCGACGGCGTCACCTACTCCGGGCTGGACAACCTCAAGAGCGGCCGCGCCTACCTGTTCATCGCCAACCACCGCGACATCGTGATGGACCCGGCGTTCTGCAACTACGCCATCTACCACGCCAAGCTGCCGACGCCGCGCATCGCCATCGGCGACAACCTGCTGCAGCGGCCCTTCGTCAGCGACCTGATGCGCCTGAACAAGAGCTTCATCGTGCACCGCTCGATCAGCGGCCGGCGCGAGAAGCTGGCGGCCTACACCACCCTTTCGGCCTACATCAACCATTCGATCCGCCACGACGGCGAGTCGGTGTGGATCGCCCAGGCCGAGGGCCGCGCCAAGGACGGTGACGACCGCACCGACTCGGCGATCCTCAAGATGTTCCACATGAGCCGCAAGGACGAGCCCTTCGCCGAGGTGATCCGCGAGCTGCACCTGATCCCGGTGTCGATCAGCTACGAGTACGACCCCTGCGACGCCGCCAAGGCCCGCGAGCTGTACACCCGCGCCACTACCGGCGAGTACCGCAAGGCGCCGGGCGAGGACGACGCCAGCATCGCCCAGGGCATCACCGGCTACAAAGGCCGCGTGCAGATCAACTTTGGCGCCGAGATGGACGGCGACTACGCCGACGCCAAGCAGCTGGCCGCCGCCCTGGACCGGCAGATCCTCGGCAACTACCGGCTGTTCCCGGTGCACTACCTGGCCTACGAGATGTCCGAGCTGCGCGACCCGGCCCTGGCCGTGCCCGGCGCCGAGAGCCTGTTCGGCGCCGAGGAACTGCGCCGGGCCCGCGAGCAGTGGCAGCAGCGCCTGCAGGCCTGCCCGCCGGAGCACCGCCCCTACCTGGTCCTGCAGTACGCCAACCCGGTGCTGAACCAGTACCGGCTCAAGCAGGCCTGAGCCACCGCATGAACGAAAAGGGCGCCCATGGGCGCCCTTTTGCATCGTGACGGTGCGTTTTCAGCCCGGCAGGTGCGTGCTGTACTGGCTCAACGCGACGGCCAGGGCCAGGCAGGCGAAGCCGAAGAGGTAGAAGAAGCGGTTGATCCTGGCCGTCGAAGGCTCGGCCTCGGCCAGCGGCGCGGCCACGCCCTCGCCACCGGCGACCAGGCGTTGCAGGGCCTGGCGCTCGCGCCGGCGGGTGGCCAGCAGCAGCCAGGCGCCGGCCAGGGCGAAGAACAATGCCAGGTCGTTGAGAACCCGGGCGGGATGGGCCTGGAACAGATTCCAGAGCGCCTGCAGCGACATCACGACCTCCACACTTCAGGACTGCACGCCCGGAAGCCAGAAAGCGCCAAGGCCGAGTTCTGTACGAAGCGACGAACCGCAGCGGGTGCGTCACAGGACTGAAAGAAAGACGCCCGATTGTATCTGTCAGGAGGAAGGCACAGCCAGTTCGGTCGTCTTATTCACGACGAACGTCAGCCTTATCGAGAAGGGTTCTAAGCCTTTTCCGACACCTGGCACGTGACTGGCTAGTCACCTTTCGCCATCCGGTATCCCGCCTAGGAGATTCGCCATGCTCGAAATCGTACCCCACGAAAGCGCCTACCTGATCGAACACCTGGATGAAATCGAAGCCGTGGTCACCGACCTCTCCTTCAACGTCCAGGACGACCACTGGCTGGTGTACTGCCAGGCCTGCGGCCACGAACACCTGGACCTGCCGGAAGCCGACGAGCGCCAGCCGGCCTACGAGACCGACCCGTTCCGCCAGGCCGCCGCCTGAATTCCCGCGACCATGAACGAAAAAGCCCGGTACTCGCCGGGCTTTTTCATTCGCGCCAGTATGATCAGCGCTGGTTCAGCGTCTGCCCGATGGTCGGGTCCTTGAACACGCGGTCCAGGGCGTCGCTGAGCACGTCGCTGACCAGCTTGGTGTTGGTCTGCTGGTTCGGCGCCATGCCGAAGCGCTGGTTCAGGCTGGAGCCGTAGCGGCCGTTGTAGCGGCGCCCGCCGGCCTGCACGTCGACGCGGAAGGTCGCGCCTATGGTGGCCTCGGTGACGTAGATGCCGTCCTTGGGCGACTGGTACTTCAGCTCGGCCAGGGTGAGGGTCAGGGTCGGGGCGTTATAGGCGTTCGGCGAGGGAGTGAAGCCGAGCAGGCGTACCGCCGCCTCGGTCTGCGCCTGCAGCTTGGGAATCACGTCCTGGCTGCGCACGGTGACCGCGCTGGTCTCCGAGTAGAGGCCGCCACGGGTGCCTAGCTCGGTGCTCTGGCGGCCGTCGACCACCTTCACCACCACCGGCTGGCCCTGGCCGACGGCGACCGGCTGGCCCTTGAATACCGGGTCCGGGTTCAGTTGTTGCGGGCTGAGGGCACAGCCGGACAAGGCCAGGGTGCCGGCGGCGATCAGACTGAGCAACAGGCGCTGCAACATGTTCGTGTCTCCATGGGTTGGGCTCGGAACGGCGGGCAGTATACCGGCCGTCGGAGCGCCCTGATAGCGCTCTGCAGCTTGGACGCTGGCACTTTGTTGCAGGTTCCTTGGCGGCGACATGCGCAAGGGCATGTCGCACCATATTGGTGCAAAAATAGGAAATCCGGTGACTGGAACTCGGAAAAAAGTCTAAGTACGAGGGCTTTTTTTGCTTTTCGTCGTTATAATCGCGCCCCGATTATAAGGACGCCTCCTGATCGGGTCCCACAGCACGACAGCCTTGCGCCCGTCGGCCTGTCACACCCTCCTAGAGAGTCGCCAATTGCGCCGTGGCCACCGGTCCCGCGCTTTGTACCGATCGTTGCGACGACACTTTCAGGCAAGGATTGCCGCGAGTCCCCTCCGTACCGAGTCCGGACCCGCCCGCAGCGACGACCCCCTTTGAGCTTCACGTCTCCATAAGAGCGTGATTTGAAGGTTTTTCACTACTTCACGAGAGTGTGGCGAGCGAGAATGGCGAACGAACACGAAGCGTTGGATGTGCTGCTGGTTGGCGCCGGCATCATGAGCGCAACCCTGGCGACCCTGTTGAAGGAAGTCGAACCCGGCACCCGCCTGGAGATCGTCGAACTGCAGGAGTCCGGAGCCATCGAGAGCTCCAACCCCTGGAACAACGCCGGCACCGGCCACGCCGGCCTCTGCGAGCTGAACTACACGCCGCAGGCCGCCGATGGCTCCATCGACATCAAGAAAGCGGTGCAGATCAACGCCCAGTTCGAGGTGTCCAAGCAGTTCTGGGCGCACCTGGTGGACAAGGAGGGCTTCGGCAATCCGCGCAACTTCATCAACCCGGTGCCGCACCTGAGCTTCGTCCGTGGCAAGGACGTGCCCTTCCTGAAGAAGCGCTTCGAGACGCTGAGCCAGCACCACGCCTTCGAGTCCATGGTCTACACCGAGGACCGCGAGCAGCTGGGCCAGTGGGCGCCGCTGACCATCCCCGGCCGCCCGGCCGACGAGCAGGTCGCCGCCACCCGCGTCGAGCATGGCACCGACGTCAACTTCGGCGCCCTGACCAACCAGCTTCTGGCCCGTCTGGGCAAGCAGGACGGCGCGAAGGTCAGCTACTTCCAGAAGGTCGTGGGCCTTGAGCGCGACGGCCAGGACTGGATCGTCGACATCAAGAACACCCAGAACGGCCAGTCGCGCAAGATCCGCGCGAAGTTCGTCTTCCTCGGCGCCGGCGGCGGCGCGCTGCCGCTGCTGCAGATGTCCGGCATCCCGGAAAGCAAGGGCTTCGGCGGCTTCCCGGTGAGCGGCCAGTGGCTGCGCTGCGACAACCCCGAGGTGGTCAAGCAGCACCAGGCCAAGGTCTACAGCCAGGCCGAGGTCGGCGCCCCGCCGATGTCCGTGCCGCACCTGGACACCCGCGTGGTCGATGGCAGGAAGTCCCTGCTGTTCGGGCCCTACGCCGGCTTCTCCACCAAGTTCCTGCGCCACGGCTCCTTCCTCGACCTGCCGCTGTCGGTGCGCGGCAGCAACCTGATGCCGATGCTGGCGGTCGCCCGCGACAACATGGACCTGACCCGCTACCTGGTGCGCGAAGTCATGCAGTCCATGGACCAGCGCCTGGAAAGCCTGCGCAAGTTCTACCCGCTGGCCAACCCGGCCGACTGGCGCCTGGAAACCGCCGGCCAGCGCGTGCAGATCATCAAGAAGGACGCCAAGAAAGGCGGCATCCTGCAGTTCGGCACCGAGCTTGTGGCCTCGGAGGACGGCACCATCGCCGCCCTGCTGGGCGCCTCCCCGGGCGCGTCGGTCACCGTGTCGATCATGCTCGGCCTGCTGGAGCGCTGCTTCCCGCAGCAGTACAAGTCCGAAGCCTGGGGCGCCAAGCTCAAGGAAATCTTCCCGGCCCGCGAGAAGCAGCTGGAGACCGATGCCTCGGCCTACCGCGAGATCAACGCCTACACCTGGCAGAAGCTGCAGCTGGATCAGTGATCCAGCGCCAGCGCAAAAGGCCCGCCATCCGGCGGGCCTTTTCGTTTGTGCAGCCTTCGTTTCAGCGAGCGCTGATCATCCAGCCGACGCCGAAGCGGTCGTGGAGCATGCCGAAGCGCTGCGCCCAGAAGGTCTTCTCCAGCGGCATGTCCACCTGCCCCTCCTCGGCCAGCGCGGCGAAGGCCTTCTCGGCGGCGGCCACGCTGTGCAGGGCCAGGTGCAGCGAAAAGCCATTGAACGGCGCCTCGTGCTCGCCGCGGCCGTCGGACATCAGCACCTCGGTCTGGCCGATCTGCAGGCTGGCATGCATGACCTTCTCGCACCAACCGTCGGGCACCTGCAGCGGCCCCGGTGCCTCCTCGTAGCGCATCAGCGCGTTGAGCTGCGCGCCGAGGGCCTGCTGGTAGAAGGCGATGGCTTCGTCGCACTGGCCGTGGAAGAACAGATAGGGCTGTACATGCATGTCGGCGTCCTCACCTTGTCGTTGTTCTACCTGCAAGTCTAGGCGGGGGGCGGGGGATCTGCGCCGATGCGCTCTTCGTAGGATGGGTTGAGCTTGCGAAACCCATGCGGCCATGGCGATGGGTATCGCTTCGCTCCACCCATCCTACGGGGCGAGCGTCAGGCACGAAAAAGCCCGCACGCGGCGGGCTTCTTCACGACAGGGCCGATCAGCCGCGGGCAGCTTCGATCACCTCGATGTAGGGCTCGGCCTGGCGCTGGTCGCGGATCAGCGCGACGAAGTCCTCGCCCTTGGCGTTCTTCGCGCCGAGGTCGTAACCGGCCTCGACGAAGAACTTCACGAAGCGCTCGAAATCGTCGATGCGCAGGCCGCGGTAGGCCTTGATCAGCTTGTGCAGCGACGGCGGGGTGTCGTCGGCCGGTTCGACCTCGAGGAACAGCTTGATCGACTCGTCGCCGATCTCTTCGCCAATCACCTGCTTCTTGTCTTTACGCATCGCTCGCTTCTCTCTACGGCACCAGTCGACGGCCCGGCCGTCATCAAAGGCGGGCAGTGTAACCCCGCGGCGGGCGCCGGCTCAACGCAGGCGCACGGCGCCGCTGTGCAGGTCGGCCCAGACGTGGCCGTTGGGATAGCTGAGGAACTGGCAGAACACCGGGCCATGGCGCAGCAGGTCGAGCAACTGGGTATAGGACGCTGCCGGGTAGGACAGGCTCAGGGTGCGGCTGGCGGCGTCGTAGCTGGGCTTCTTCAGGCTCTTGCCCTCGCTGTCGAAGCTGATCAGCACCTGGGTCACGGCGCCGCCCTTGTTCAGCGGCTTGCCCTTCAGGCGCAGCAGCGCCGGGGTGGTGATCGGGATCGGCTGCTGGTTGGACTGGCGCTGGTTGCCCAGCACCACGCTGTATTCGGTGACCTGCAGCAGTTGCTGCTGCTCCGGCGCCTCGCCGCGCAGGTTATTGTCGTCCGGCGGCAGGAACTGGGCATGGGCCACCGGCGCAGCGGCGGCGAACAGCGGCCCGGAGAAGGCCAGGAAGGCAAGGCAGAACAGGTGGCGCAACGTCATCGTGAACCCCGCGGGAAAACTCGTCCGGCACTCTAGCACGGGCCCGGCGGCACTCGTACAGGTACGTGGCGGGGGCTTTCACGCATCGATAAGATTCGATGCATTCGCTCGCTCACATGCCGCCAGACGGATGCAGAGGCCCCTTGCTGCACAACGTTTCCGAGCTCGACCTGCGCCCGCTGCTCGCCGAACGGCTCGGCTACGGCATCGAGCACAGCCTGCTGCTGCGCGACGATGCGGGCCGCAACCAGGCCCTGCAGGCGCTGGTGGAGGACCTTTGCGCCGCGTCCCTGCCCTAGCCTGTATACACGCTCAGGAATCCGGCTATCGCGGACAAAGTCCGCTCGTTGCAGGCGAGCTCGGCGCTACCTGCAAGACGGGCGTAGGCGCTATGCGCCCTACATTGCTATGCCCTCCGGCAAACACAGAACCCCCGTAGGATGGTGTTGAGCGAAGCGATACCCATCACCATGGCCCGATGGGTATCGCAAGCTCAACCCATCCTACGAAGAGCACCTCGGCGCAGCCTGCAAGACCGTGCTTCCTACGATGTGTCAGCGCGGCGCGGTGATGTGCTTGATGCCGACGAACGCCGACAGCCCCCAGGACCCCAGCTCGCGCCCTATGCCGCTGGCCTTGCCGCCGCCCCAGGAGGTCTGCGGGAACACCACCTGCGGCGAAAAGCCTCGCACTCAGGCGGGAAACTGCGCCCGCATCCAGGCCAGGTATTCAGCCGCTCCGGGCTCGCCCTCGCGCGGGGCCCAGGCGCCGCGTTCGTCGTCGGCCAGGGCCTGGTAGGGGCCGGCCTTGCACTCGAAGATCAGGCTGTCCGGCGCCAGCGCCACCAGGGCGTGGAAGGTGCCCGGCGGCAGGTCCACGCCGGGGCAGTCGCCTTCGGGCGACAGCTCACGGGTGGCGAGCAGTTCGCCGGCCTCGGAGAAGATCAGCAGGCCCAGGCGCCCCTTGAGCACGATGATGCTCTCGGCCTTGTCGGGGCTGCGGTGGCAGTGCGGCTGCACGTAGGTGTCCGGCTGCAGCGCATTGAGCAGGCGATGGCAGGGCTCTTCCATCGCGTGCAGGTTGTGGTGCTGGCGGCGGCGCGGGTTGGCGGCCGCCTGCCCGGCCAGCCCGGCGAACAGGGCCTGGTCGAGGAAACGCGGCCCGGCCACGGCTCAGAGGCCCTTGACGGCGAAGATGCCCGGGGCGTTGCGCCAGTAGCCCTTGTAGTCCATGCCGTAGCCGAAGATGTAGCGGTCCACGCAGGACAGGCCGACGTAGTTGGCCTTCAGGTCCGGGCGCGCCTTGCGGTCGTGGTCCTTGTCGATCAGCACCGCGGTGTGCACTTCGCGGGCGCCGGCGTGGCGGCAGAAGTCGATGATCGCCGAGAGGGTGTGCCCTTCGTCGAGAATGTCGTCGACGATCAGCACGTCGCGGTCGATGAAGGAGATTTCCGGCTTGGCCTTCCAGAACAGCTCGCCGCCGGTGGTCTCGTTACGGTAGCGGGTGGCGTGCAGGTAGGACAGCTCCAGGGGGAAGTCCAGCTTCGGCAGCAGCTTGCCGGAGAAGATCAGCCCGCCGTTCATCACGCAGAACACCACCGGGTTGCGCTCGGCCAGGTCCGCGTTGATCGCCTGGGCGACGCGGCCGATGGCGGCGTCCACTTCGGCGTCGTTGTACAGGCAATCGGCTTCGGCCATGACTTGGCGGATGTGCGCGAGATCGACGGACATTGGCGGGCTCTCCCGGAAAAAGTGCGCAAAGGTACCCATCCCTCTGCCCTGGAGCAAGTACCGGCGGACGAAAGTCGCCGACAATCCCGCGCCAGGCCAGGCGGGTTCCGGCAGTAGGCGGCCGGCGGCTATTTGTCGCGCACCGACTGCCAACTGCCCCTAAGATGCTTTACGCTACCGCAATTTTTTGCCAGCCCTCTCCCGGAGACCCCGTCCATGCCCGTGCACGAGATTCGCCATCCCCTGATCCGCCACAAGATCGGACTGATGCGCCGCCACGATATCAGCACCAAGAATTTCCGCGAGCTGGCCCAGGAAGTGGGCGCCCTGCTGACCTACGAGGCGACCGCCGACCTGCCGCTGGAGAACTACGAGATCCCCGGCTGGGCCGGCTCGGTGCAGGTGGAGAAGATCGCCGGCAAGAAGATCACCGTGGTGCCCATCCTGCGCGCCGGCATCGGCATGCTCGACGGCGTGCTCAGCCTGATCCCCGGGGCCAAGGTCAGCGCCGTGGGCGTGGCGCGCAACGAAGAGACGCTGCAGGCGCACACCTACCTGGAGAAGCTGGCGCCGGACATCGCCGAGCGCCGCTCGCTGATCATCGACCCGATGCTGGCCACCGGCGGCTCCATGGTCGCCACCATCGACCTGCTGAAGAAGGCCGGCTGCAGGGAAATCCGCGCCATGGTGCTGGTGGCCGCGCCCGAGGGCATCAAGGCGGTGGCCGAGGCGCACCCGGACGTCATCATCTATACCGCCTCGATCGACCAGGGGCTGAACGAAAACGGCTACATCATCCCCGGCCTGGGCGATGCCGGCGACAAGATCTTCGGCACCAAGCAGAAGGAAAACTGATCCATGGCCGACGAACTCCATGACCCGCTGTGGCGCCAGGTCATCGCCGGCGCGCAGATGCTCTTCGTCGCCTTCGGCGCCCTGGTGCTGATGCCGCTGATCACCGGCCTGGACCCGAACGTGGCGCTGTTCACCGCCGGCTTCGGCACCCTCATGTTCCAGCTGGTGACAGGGCGCCAGGTGCCGGTGTTCCTGGCCTCCAGCTTCGCCTTCATCACCCCGATCATCCTCGCCAAGGGCCAGTTCGGCCTGGCCGCGACCATGGGCGGGGTGGTCGCCGCCGGCTTCGTCTACACCTTCCTGGGCCTGGCGGTGAAGATCAAGGGCACCGGCTTCATCGACCGCCTGCTGCCGCCGGTGGTGATCGGCCCGGTGATCATCTCCATCGGCCTGGCCATGGCCCCCATCGCCGCCAACATGGCCATGGGCAAGGCCGGCGACGGCACCGAGCTGATCCCCTACCGCACCGCCATGCTGATCTCCATGCCGGCGCTGGTCACCACCCTGATAGTCGCGGTGTTCGGCAAGGGCATGCTGCGCCTGGTGCCGATCATCAGCGGCGTGCTGGTGGGCTACGCGCTGTCGTTCATGTTCGGTGTGGTCGACGTGGCCAAGATCGTCGCCGCGCCCTGGCTGGAGCTGCCGAAGTTCACCGCGCCGGAATTCAACTGGCAGGCCATCCTGTTCATCGTCCCGGTGGCCCTGGCCCCGGCCATCGAGCACATCGGCGGGGTGATCGCCGTGGGCGGGGTGACCGGCAAGAACTACCTGAAGACCCCGGGCCTGCACCGCACCCTGCTGGGCGACGGCATCGCCACCTCCGCCGCCGGCCTGTTCGGCGGCCCGCCGAACACCACCTACGCCGAAGTCACCGGTGCGGTGATGCTGACCAAGAACTACAACCCGAAGATCATGACCTGGGCGGCGGCGTTCGCCATCGGCCTGGCCTTCGTCGGCAAGTTCGGCGCCATCCTGCAGAGCATCCCGGTGCCGGTGATGGGCGGCATCCTCTGCCTGCTGTTCGGCACCATCGCCTCGGTGGGCATGAACACCCTGATCCGCCACAAGGTCGACCTGTCCCAGGCGCGCAACCTGTGCATCGTCTCGGTGACCCTGGTGTTCGGCATCGGCGGCGTGCTGATCGGCTCGGGCACCGGCCCGGACGACTTCGGCCTGAAGGGCATCGCCCTGTGCGCCATCGTCGCCATCGTCCTGAACCTGATCCTGCCTGGCGAGGAAGGCTGGCAGAACAAGGCGCTGGAGGAAGGCGCCAAGGAAACCGAACACCCGTGAGCCCCGGATGCCCCGGACCGACGAAAGGACCGGGGCGCCACTGCCGAGGCTGCCGTAGACTCCCCTCAGCGACTGCGAACGCCTGCCCGAAGCGGTAGTCCACAGAAGAGGGAAGCACACAGTCCCGGAGGTAAATGTCATTTTCGTCTGCCGCAACATCCTGCGCCCCGACCCGAACGGAGCGCGCCCCGCCAGCCCGGAGGCCCGGCCATGAGCCGCGCCTGGTGGCTGCTGATCGCCCTGCTCGGCGCCTCGCTGGTGCCGCTGGTGCTGGGCGGCCGGCCGATGCTCGAGCAACTGGCGAGCTTCCCGCTGGACAACCTGCTGCTGTTGCTCGGCATGATCCTGCTGTGCTGGCTGATCAACGCCCAGAAGCTGCGCGTGCTGCTGGCCGGCCGCGCCGGGCCGCTGAGCCAGCGGCAGTCGATCGGCATCATCATGGCCTCGGAATTCGCCTTCTACGCCACCCCCGGCGGCAGCGGCGCGCCGCTGACGCTGATGGCCCTGCTGGCCCGCCGCGGCCTGCGCCCGGCGCAGAGCAGCGCGATCTTCGCCGTCGACCAGTTGAGCGACCTGCTGTTCTTCCTCAGCGCCCTGCTGGTGGTGCTGTGCTACACGCTGTCCCACAGCCTGAGCCCGAACCTGGAATCCTCGCTGCTGGTCAGCGCCGTGCTGCTGGGCGGCATCCTGTTCGGCGTGGTGCTGCTGGCGCGCTTCCAGCGCCGGGTGATCCGCGCCAACGGCCGTCTGATGGCGCGCCTGGGCGTCAAGCCGCGGCGGCGCCTGCACTGGGCGCGCAAGCTGCTGCACTTCCGCGACAGTATCGCCACCAGCCTCAAGCAGCCGCGCCGGCGCCTGGCGCTGGTGTTCCTGCTCACCAGCAGCCACTGGCTGCTGCGCTTCTCGGTGCTCTACCTGATCCTCCAGGCCATGGGCGTGGAGCTGCATTGGGCCTGGACCTTCCTGATCCAGCTGCTGTCCCTGGCCGCCGGCCTGGCCACCCTGCTGCCGGGCGGCGCCGGCGGCACCGAGCTGACCTCGCTGGCGATGCTCAGCCCGCTGGTGGGCAAGCCGACCGCGGCCGCGGCCATCCTGGTCTGGCGGGTGGTGACCTACTACTTCTACCTGGTGGCGGGCGCGCCGGTGTTCGCCATCATGGCCGGACGCCCGCTGCTGCGCCGCCTGATCGGCCTGCGCAACCGCGACGCCTAGCGCCGGCCCTGCCGGCGATTTCGCGCGCAGGGCGCGCTCCTACAGGGGAATGGCGCGGATGGGGAGGTACAGGAGCGGATCTCATCCGCGAATCGCGCCGGAACCTCCGGCTATCGCGGACAAGGTCCGCTCCTACGGGGGAGGACTACCGTGCCTGACCTGTAGGAGCGGACTCTGCCGGCGATTTCGCGCGCAGGACGCGCTCCTACAGGGGAATGGCGCGGATGGGGAGGTGTAGCGGATTTCATCCGCGAATCGCGCCGGAACCTCCGGCTATCGCGGACGGAGTCCGCTCCTAGCGCATGAGCAAGCATGGCTTTTCGTAGGATGGTGTTGAGCGAAGCGATACCCATCAGCGCCACCGCGAGACAGCGCCAGGGAGGCACGGTCGTAGGAGCGGACTCCGTCCGCGATGGCCCGGCCTCCACACCAGGCCCCCACCCTTTACGGCACCAACACCGCCGCGCCCTGGAAACGCCCGTGGCGCAGATCGTCCAGGGCCTGGTTGGCCTGCTCCAGCGGGTAGCGCTGCACCTCGGTGCGCACCCCGGCTCGGGCGGCGACGGGGAAGAACTCCAGGCCGTCGCGGCGGGTCAGGTTGGCCACCGAGACCAGCTCGCGTTCGCCCCACAGGATCGAGTAGGGGAAGCTCGGGATGTCGCTCATGTGGATGCCGGCACAGACCACCCGGCCGCCCTTGCGCACGGCGCGCAACGCGGCGGGCACCAGTTCGCCGGCCGGGGCGTAGATGATCGCCGCGTCCAGCGGCTGTGGCGGCGCCTGGTCGGATGGGGCGGCCCAGACAGCGCCCAATGAGCGGGCGAAAGCCTCGGCGGCGTGGTCGCCGGGGCGGCTGAAGGCGTAGACCTCGCGCCCCTGCCAGCGCGCCACCTGCAGCACGATGTGCGCCGCCGCGCCGAAGCCGTACAGGCCCAGGCGCCGGCCGTCGCCGGCCTTGACCAGCGAGCGCCAGCCGATCAGCCCGGCGCAGAGCAACGGCGCCAGCTCGGCATCGTCGCCCGCCTCGCCCAGGGCGAAGGTAAAACGCGCATCTGCCACCACGTACTCGGCATAGCCTCCCGGCCGGGTGTAGCCGGTGAACTGCGGCGCGTCGCAGAGGTTTTCCTGGTCGCGGGTACAGGGTGGACAGTGACCGCAGGTATGCCCCAGCCAGGGCACGCCGACCCGCTGGCCCAGGGCGAAACCCTCGACGCCCGCGCCCAGGGCATCGACGTAGCCGACGATCTCGTGCCCGGGGATCACCGGCAGGGGCACCGCCGGCAGCTCGCCGTCGACCACGTGCAGGTCGGTACGGCACACCCCGCAGGCCGCCACGCGCACGCGCAGCTCAGCGGGGCCGGGTTGCGGCACGGGCAGCTCGCGCAGTCGCAGCGGCTGGCCCACCTGTTCGAGCAGCATGGCGCGCATGGGTCACCTCCACACGGGCGAATCGGCTAGGGTTTCTTCGGCGGCGCCTCGGGGCGCCCCCCTTCGTCCTGCACTTCGCGCCAGAGCTCGGCGGCGCCGGGGAACTCGGTGCCGTCCTCCTCGCTCAGCGCATCGATGTCGTAGCGGCTGGTACAGCCCTCGCCCAGGGTGGGCGGCGGGGTGGCTGTGCCGGGGGCTTTCTCGTCGGACATGGCCGGGCTCTCCTGCAATGCGGGTTCGCCCGGCCGACGCGGCTCAGGGCCTGTTTACGATCTCGCGAGCTAGAGCAGAACAAGGCAGAAACAGGCGAGAGAGCGCAGTTTAGTCCGCTAAATGAGCATCGCTCGCCTGTTTTTAACGCCGTTATGCCGACGCGCAGCAGATCGTGGACAGGTCCTCAGTCGAACACCACTGTCTTGTTATCGTGCACCAGCACACGGTCTTCCAGGTGATAGCGCAAACCGCGCGCCAGCACCATCTTTTCCACGTCCTTGCCCAGGCGCACCATCTCCTCGACGTTGTCGCGGTGGCTCACGCGCACCACGTCCTGCTCGATGATCGGACCGGCGTCCAGTTCCTCGGTGACGTAGTGGCAGGTCGCGCCGATCAGCTTCACGCCGCGCAGCGAGGCCTGGTGGTAGGGCTTGGCGCCGATGAACGAGGGCAGGAAGCTGTGGTGGATGTTGATCACCTGGTGGCGGTACTTCTGGCACAGGTCCGGCGGCAGGATTTGCATGTAGCGCGCCAGCACCACGTTGTCGGCCTGGTGCTCGTCGATCAGCCGCGACACCTCGTCGAAGGCCGGCTGCTTGTTCTTCGCATCCACCGGCACGTGGAAGTACGGGATGCCGTGCCATTCGACCATGCTGCGCAGGTCGTCGTGGTTGGCGATCACGCAGGGGATCTCGCAGTCCAGCTCGCCGCTGTGCCAGCGGTGCAGCAGGTCGGCCAGGCAGTGCGACTCGCGGCTGGCCATCAGCACCACGCGCTTCTTCACCGCCGAGTCGGTGATGCGCCAAACCATGTTGAACTCGCGGGCGATGGGGGCGAAGGCCTGGCGGAACCCGTCGAGGTCGAACGGCAGGGAGTCGGCGCGAATCTCGTGCCGCATGAAGAACCAGCCGTTGTCGTTGTCGGAGTGATGACTGGCCTCGGTGATCCAGCCGTTGTAAGTGGCCAGGAAATTACTCACCTTGGCGACGATGCCGACCCCGTCGGGACAGGCGATCACCAGTCGGAAAGTGCGCATGGGTGTGGCTCCAGATACTTCGCGAAGGCCGCCATTCTAGCGGCTGCCCGGGAAAACCGCGACCGCCGCCAAGGGACATTCGGACAGGTCCTGATTTAAGTGCGCGGACAATACGTCTATCGAAGCAACTTAAATATTACGTTAAGTAGCCAGAAAACTTTATCCAATGGTTTACTCGAACAAATCGGCTGACTATTATTGGGAGTACTAATATTCCAGCAACGCTTGACCTCAAGACAAGGTACGCCGACATGTCACTGATCAATGAGTACCGCGCCACCGAAGAAGCCATCAAGGAACTTCAAGAGCGCCTCAAGTCCCTGGAAAAGGACGACAAGCTGAAGAAGGAACTGGAGTTCGAAGAGAAACTCCGCACGCTCATGGGCAGCTATGGCAAGTCCCTGCGCGACATCCTCGCGCTGCTCGATCCGGACGCCAAACTGAGCAAGGCCCCGCGTGCCGCCAAGGCCACCGGCAGCAAGCGCGCGCGCAAGGTCAAGCAATACAAGAACCCGCATAACGGCGAAGTCATCGAAACCAAGGGCGGCAACCACAAGACGCTCAAGGAATGGAAGGCCAAGTGGGGCGCCGACACCGTCGAGAGCTGGGCCACCCTGCTGGGCTGAGCCCCCCGCCGCGTCACGCGCATTGCGAAAACGCCAGCTTCGGCTGGCGTTTTTTATTGCCCGCGAAGAACTCGCGGAACACTAAAGGCAATAACGCTGACGCAAGGCCGCGGCATATGCCTGCCACTCCTGCAGCAATGCCCTACCCTGCAGCCCAGTATTTTCGAGCTGTTCGGCCAGAGCCACTTCGAAGTTCGCCAGGGTATTGGGCGCGCCGTACTCGTCGAGCATCAGCCGGCAACGACAGAACTCCCGCCATTGTTCCT
The DNA here is from genome assembly GCF_022760135.1 of Pseudomonas sp. M1. Classification (NCBI taxonomy): domain Bacteria; kingdom Pseudomonadati; phylum Pseudomonadota; class Gammaproteobacteria; order Pseudomonadales; family Pseudomonadaceae; genus Pseudomonas; species Pseudomonas sp. M1. The sequence continues at coordinate 962,887 of NZ_CP094343.1, read as the reverse complement.
GCTCGGCCGTAGACAAAGTTTCCGGAAAATTCCGCGCGCGATAACGGAACAGAAGTTCCACCAGGCGCGGATCGTCGAATGGCCATTGTTCTCGTCCCAGACGCACGGGGTCCGCCTGGCGTACCTGTTCGCAGAGCCGCCGGTCACGGTCGCCGATAAACCCGTCATATAGCTGCTGTTCCGGATCGGCGACGCCGGGGAAGTTCTCTTGTTCATATATCGCGGCCAGCTTGTCCTGCCACTGCGGCTTGCCCTCGACCAGCACCTGCGCGCGCGCCTGCCAGACCGCCAGGTCGATGCCCAGGCGCGCCTGGTCCTGCTCGCGCAACACCGCCAGCGGCGCCAGCACCGGGCAGCGGTTGACGTGCACCAGCTTCAGCGGCACCGGCAACTCGCCCTCGCCCAGCTCCTCGCGGCGGGTGTACAGGCGCTGGCGCAGGGTCTCGGCGTCCAGTTCCAGCAACGGCGCCGGGTCCAGCCCCAGGTCGCAGACGATCAGGGCGTTGCGGTTGCGCGGGTGCCAGGCCAGCGGCAGCACCAGCGACAGGAAGCTGCGCGCCGCCGAGAAACGCCCGGACACGTGCACCAGCGGCTTGAGCAGCTGCACCTGGTCGAGCACCGCGTGCTTGCCGCGCAGGCGGTAGAGGAAGTCGTAGAGCTTGGGCTGGCGCTGGCGGAGCAGCCGGGCCATGGCGATGGTCGCGCGCACGTCGGACAGGGCGTCGTGGGCCTGGCCGTGCTCCAGGCCGTTGGCCTCGGTCAGGCGCTCCAGCTTCAGGGTGACCACGCCCTCGTCGTTCAGCGGCCACTGGATGCCTTCCGGGCGCAGCGCGTAGGCGGTGCGCACCAGGTCGATGAGGTCCCAGCGACTGTTGCCGCCCTGCCATTCGCGGGCATAGGGGTCGAAGAAGTTGCGGTAGAGGCTGTAGCGCGTGACTTCGTCGTCGAAGCGCAGGGTGTTGTAGCCGGCCACGCAGGTGCCCGGGCGCGACAGCTCGGCGTGCAGGCGGGTCATGAACTCGGCTTCGCCCAGGCCCTGCTCTTCCAGGCGCTGCGGGGTGATGCCGGTGATCAGACAGGCTGCCGGGTGCGGCAGGATGTCGTCGCTGGGGCGGCAATAGAAATTCAGCGGCGCCTCGATCTCGTTGAGCGCCTCGTCGGTGCGGATGCCGGCGACCTGCAACGGGCGGTCGCGGCGTGGGTCGATGCCGGTGGTCTCGTAGTCGTACCAGAAGATGCTGGCGGTCATGACGCTCTCCCTTGGCCTGGCCGGGCAGTCTACCATCCCCCTGCGGGCTGCCCGGAACCTCGGTATGGGTTATGGTGTAGGCGCGGTTTCTTTCACATCACCAGGGATTGGCTCATATGAACCAGGAATTCGAACAGAACCCCTACGCGACACCGGCCAGCCAGTTGCAGCAGCCAGCCTCGGGGCCGAGCGCCCCCGGCATCGAGGAGGCCCTGGCACGCGGCTATAACTTCAGCGTCGACGGGCTGATCAACGAGGCCTGGCGCCTCGTCAAAGGCAGCAAGGGCACCCTGATCGCCGGCGCCATCGTCTACTTTGTGGCGGTCAACCTGACCGGCTTCGTCCTGGGCTTCATCCTGTCTTTCGCCCACCTCGCCATGGGCGGTGCGGCGCCGCTCGGCAACGAGGCGCTGGAGGTCAGCGTCGGTGTCATCTCCAGTGCCCTCTGTTCCCCGCTACTGGTCGGGCTGAACATGATCGGCATCCGCCGCGCCGCCGGCCAGCCCACGACCATCAACGAAATCTTCGTCTACTTCAGCCGCTTCACACCGATCTTCCTGACCGCCCTGGCGGTGAGCGCACTGTTCTATCTGGGCATCCTGCTGCTGTTGCTGCCGGGCATCTACCTGGGGGTCGCCTACGCCCTGGCGGTTCCCCTGGTGGCCGAGCGCGGTCTATCGCCCTGGCAAGCCATGGAGGCCTCGCGCAAGGCCATCAGCCAGCACTGGTTCAAGGTCTTCGGGCTGTTCTTCACCCTCGGCCTCATGCTCCTGCTCAGCGCCATCCCCCTGGGCATCGGCCTGGTCTGGACGCTGCCGCTGGCCTTCATCGCCATCGGCGTGCTCTACCGCACCATCTTCGGCGTCTTGCCGCCGGCCAACTGAGAAACAGCCCGGAATTGCCCGCCGCCCTGGTTGCCTAGCAGGGCGGCGCTGGCTAGCATCGGACTTTCCCTCTAGCGACTGCCAACGCCCTTGATCGCCGCCGCGCCACCACGCCCCGCCAGCCCACCGCTGGACACCCGCTACCAGGTGGAAACCCCGGAAGGCATCGACCTGCTGCTGCGCCCGGCCGGGCCGGTGGCCCGCGCCCTGGCCTACCTGATCGACCTGGGCATCCGCGTGCTGCTGATGCTGGTGATGTACATCCTGCTGGCCTTCCTCGGCCAACTGGGCACCGGCCTTGGCCTGTTGCTCACCTTCCTCGTCACCTGGTGGTACATGGTCCTGTTCGAAGTGCTCAACCAGGGGCGTTCGCCCGGCAAGCAGGTCATGGGCCTGCGCGTGGTCCACGACGACGGCACGCCGGTCGGCTGGTCCGCCTCGCTGCTGCGCAACCTGCTGCGCTTCGCCGACATCCTGCCCTTCGGCTACACCCTGGGCCTGCTGGCCTGCCTGTCCAACCCGGCGTTCAAGCGCCTGGGCGACCTGGCCGCCGGCACCCTGGTGATCTACCGCGACCCGCCACCGAGCCGGCCGCCGGTTCCCCAGGTGCCGCCGCAACTGCCGCCGTGCCCGCTGAGCCTGGCCGAGCAGCGCGCCGTCACCGGCTTCAGCGAGCGCGCCACGGGCCTGTCGGCGGCGCGCCGCGAGGAGCTGGCGGGGATTCTCGCCGAGCCCCTGGGCGTGCCCGCGGAACAGGCCGAGGCGCGCCTGGCCGGCATCGCCAGCGGCCTGCTCGGCGGAGGCCTGGCGCCATGAAGCAGAGCCTGTTCGAGCAGCGCCACCGCAACGACTGGAAACGCTTCGCCAAGCGCCTGGAGCAGTTGGAGAGCGGCAAGCGCGAGGAATCCACCCGCGACGGCGACTTCGCCAGCGACTACCGCAGCCTCTGCCAGCAACTGGCCCTGGCCCAGGACCGCGGCTACAGCAGCCACCTGATCGACCACCTGCAGCAGCTGGCCATGCGCGGCCACCAGCAGTTCTACCGCCACCGCAGCCACCTCGGCTCGCGGCTGATCGGCTTCCTGCTGGCCGGCTTCCCGCGCCTGGTGCGCGAAGAGTGGCGCGCCATCGCCGTCGCCAGCCTGCTGTTCTACGGCACCCTGCTGCTCATGGGCGTGCTGGTGTACTGCTTCCCCGACCTGGTCTACAGCGTGCTCAGCGCCGAACGGGTGGCGGAGATGGAAAGCATGTACGCCCCCGACGCCGCGCGCCTGGGCCCGCTGGGCGAGCGCGGCGCCGGGGACAACTGGCAGATGTTCGCCTTCTACGTGATGAACAACATCGGCATCGCCTTCCAGACCTTCGCCAGCGGCCTGCTGTTCGGCCTGGGCAGCCTGTTCTTCCTGTTCTTCAACGGCCTGATGATAGGCGCGGTGGCCGGCCACCTGACGCAGATCGGCTACGTGCAGACCTTCTGGTCCTTCGTCATCGGTCACGGCGCCTTCGAGCTGACCGCCGTCACCTTCGCCGGCGCCGCCGGGCTCAAGCTCGGCTGGGCGCTGCTCGCCCCGGGGCGCCTGAGCCGCGGCGAGGCGTTGCGCCAGGCCGCGGCCAAGGCCATCCAGCTGGTCGCCGGGGTGATCCTGCTGCTGCTCGTCGCCGCCTTCGTCGAGGGCTACTGGTCCTCGCTCACGCGCTTCCCGGCCACGGTCAAGTACGGCGTCGGCGCCGCGCTCTGGCTGCTGGTCGGCAGCTACTTCCTGTTCGCCGGACGCCAACGCCATGCGCCTGACTGACGCCAGCGTGGCGATCCGCCCGCGCAGCGCCTGGGAGGCGCTGGACCTCGGCGTGCTCCTGGCGCGACGGCATGCCGGGCTGCTGATGGCCAGCTGGGCGATGGTCACGCTGCCGGTGTTCGCCGTGCTCAGCCTGCTGCTGTGGGACTACTCCAGCCTGGCCATCCTGATCTTCTGGTGGCTGAAGCCGGCCTTCGAGCGCCTGCCGCTGTACATCCTCTCCCGCGCCCTGTTCGCCGACACCCCGACGCTGCGCGAAGCCCTGCGCGCCTTCCCCGGCCTGCTGTGGCGCCAGCTGCTGCCCAGCCTGCTGTGGCGGCGCTTCAGCCCGACGCGCAGCTTCGACCTGCCGGTGCTGCAACTGGAGGGCCTGGCCGGCCAGGCGCGCAGCCAGCGCCTGGTGGTGCTGGGCCAGCGCAACGCCGGCGGCGCCACCTGGCTGACGGTGGTCGGCATGCACTTCGAGCTGGCCCTGTACCTGGGGCTGATGGCGCTGCTCTACCTGATGCTGCCGCAGCAATGGCTGTCGGACTGGAAATGGCAGGCCCTGCTGGATGCCCTGCAAGGCGACTGGCAATGGCTGGAGCACCTGTCCAACCTGCTCTACGCGCTGGTCCTGGTGGTCTGGGAGCCGGTCTACGTGGCCTGCGGCTTCACCCTCTACCTCAACCGCCGCACCGAGCTGGAGGCCTGGGACATCGAACTGGTGTTCCGCCGCCTGCGCCAGCGCCTGGTCGGCAGCGCCTACGCCCTGCTGCTGGTGTGCGCCGGCGCCCTGGCGATGCTGCCCGGCAGCGCGCCCTGGGCCGCGGAAAGCGCCACCAGCTGCCCGCTGCCCAACCAGGACCCGAACGGCCCCGAAGCCGCGCGCCTGCTGCACCAGAAGCTGACCAGCGAGCAGTCGCGCCAGGCCGTCGACGCCCTGCTCGACGCCCCGCCCTTCCGCAACAGCGAGACGGTCACCCGCTGGCGCCTGGGCGAACCGCCCAAGGAGAAGGCCGGCAAGGGCAACGAGGACGACCTCAAGGCCTTCTTCGACGCCCTGGCCCACTGGCGGCCGCTGGGCCTGATCCTGCAATCGCTGCAGACGCTGCTGTGGGCCGCGCTGATCGCCGCCGTGGTCCTGCTGCTGTGGCGCTACCGCGAATGGCTGCGCCTGTTCGCCTCCCGCCTGGGCCTGCCGCAGAAGGCCCCGCGCGAGGCGCCGGCGGTGCTGTTCGGCCTGGAACTGGCGCCGGAAAGCCTGCCCGAGGACGTCGCCAGCGCCGCCGAGCGGCTCTGGGACGAGCAGCCCCGCGCGGCGCTGGGCCTGCTCTACCGCGCCCTGCTCAGCCGCCTGCTGCACGACTACCGGGTGCCGCTGCGCGACTCCAGCACCGAAGGCGAAGTGCTGAGCCAGGTTGAAGGCCTGCAGCAGCCCGAGCTGGACAGCTACGCGCGGGAGCTGACCGGCCACTGGCAGGCCCTCGCCTACGGCCACCGCCCGCCGCCCGGCGAGCTGCGCCAGGCGCTGTGCGACGGCTGGCGCCGGCTGTTCGGCCCGGGAGCGCCGGCATGAGCCGCTCCACCCGCTGGCTGCTCGGCGTGCTGGTGCTGCTGGTCGGCGCCGCCGTGGCCTGGTACCTGTACCAGAACCTGCGGCCCTACCCGGAGAAGATCGAACACGGCCCCTCCCCCGAGGTGCGGGCCAATCCCTACCTGGCCGCCGAACGCTTCCTCCGCGGCCGCGGCCTGCGGGTCGACAGCGCCAAGGGCCTGGAAGTGCTCGACAACCTCCCCAGCCAGGGCCACACCCTGATCCTGCTCGGCGGCCGCGAGAACGTCACCCCCGCGCAGAACCGCGCCCTGCTCGACTGGGCGCGCCGCGGCGGCCACCTGATCGTCACCGCCGAGCGCCTGTGGGACGAGAAGGATGGCAAGAGCGGCGACCTGCTGCTCGACCCACTGGGCATCCAGCAATACCTGACCGAGGACCTGGACAAGGGCGCCAGCGCCGACAAGCCCGAGGCCGATGGCGAGGCCACGGCGCCGGCCAAGGTGCCGCCGCCCAAGGGCGTCGAGCAGCCAGCGTCCCCCGCGGCGGACCCGGCCAAGGCCGGCGAAGAAGAGGACGCCGACGCCTACCCGGACCTGACCAAGCTCTACCTGGAGAACGAGCAGGCCCCGGCCTACATCGGCTTCGACACCGAGTACCACCTCTACGACTCGAAGAACCTCGCCTACGCCTGGGCCAACAGCCACGACGCCACCCACCTGCTGCAACTGCAGCTGGGCGACGGCCTGGTCACGGTGCTGACCGACAACTGGATCTGGCAGACCGCCAACCTCGACGCCTACGACAACGCCTGGCTGCTCTGGTACCTGACCCAGGACAGCGCCGTCACCCTGGTCTACCGCGCCGACGGCGACAGCCTGCTCAACCTGCTGCTGCGCAACTACCCGCAGGCGCTGGTCGCCCTCGCCCTGCTGCTGGCGCTGCTGCTGTGGCGCGCCGGCCAGCGCCAGGGCCCGCTGCAACCGGTGCCCAGCCGCGCCCGCCGGCAACTGGTGGAACACCTGCGCGCCGGCGCCGACTTCCTGCTCCGCCAGCGCGGCCACGTGGCCCTGGTGCAAGGCCTGCAGCGCGACGTGCTGCGCCGCGCGCGGCAGCGCCAGCCGGGCTTCGAACGCCTGCCGATCGCCGAACAGTGGCAACTGCTCGGGCGCATGACGCGCCTGCCGGTCAGCGCCATCAGCCAGGCCATGCGGCCCTACCCGGCGCCGCGCATGAGCGCCGCCGAATTCACCCGCCAGGTCGCCCACCTGCAAAGCCTCAGGAATGCCCTATGAGCGAACAGACGCCCGAACCCAGCGCCACCCCGTCCGCCAACCCGGCGGCCCAGCGCCAGCGCGCCAGCCAGCTGGCCCAGGCCCTGCGCCACGAACTGCAGAAGGCCCTGATCGGCCAGGTCGGGGTGATCGACGACGTGCTCACCGCCCTGCTCGCCGGCGGCCACATCCTGGTCGAGGGCGTGCCGGGGCTGGGCAAGACGCTCCTGGTGCGCGCCCTGGCCCGTTGCTTCGACGGCGCCTTCGCGCGCATCCAGTTCACCCCCGACCTGATGCCCAGCGACGTCACCGGCCACGCCGTGTACGACCTGGCCAGCGAGCAGTTCAAGCTGCGCAAGGGCCCGGCCTTCACCAACCTGCTGCTGGCCGACGAGATCAACCGCGCCCCGGCCAAGACCCAGGCGGCGCTGCTGGAAGTGATGCAGGAACGCCAGGTCACTCTGGAAGGCCGCGCCCTGCCGGTGCCGCAGCCGTTCATGGTGCTGGCCACGCAGAACCCCATCGAGCAGGAAGGCACCTACCCGCTGCCCGAGGCCGAGCTGGACCGCTTCATGCTCAAGCTGCGCATGGACTACCCGCAGGAGGCCGAGGAACAGACCCTGGTGCGCCAGGTGACGCGCTCGGCGCGCAGCGACATGCTCGACGTGGCGCCGCTGCGCCCGCTGCTCAAGGACAAGGACGTGCTGGCGCTGCAGAAGATCGCCGCCGACCTGGCCATCGACGACCAGGTGCTCGACTACGCCGTGCGCATCGCCCGCACCACCCGCAGCTGGCCAGGCCTGGCCCTGGGCGCGGGGCCCCGCGCCTCCATCGCCCTGGTGCGCTGCGCCCGCGCCCGCGCGCTGCTGCGCGGCGGCGACTTCGTGATTCCGGACGACGTGAAAGGCTGCGCCCTGGCCGTGCTGCGCCACCGCGTGCGGCTGTCGCCGGAGCTGGACATCGAAGGCCTGTCGGTGGACCAGGTGCTGCAACAGCTGCTCGACCAGGTACCGGCGCCGCGCCTATGAAGCCATCGCGCGTCCTGCTCGCGCTGCTCGCCGCGCTGGCCCTGGCCGCCATCGGCCTGGGCAGCGCCACGGCCCTGGGCAGCCCGGCGCCGGCCTGGCTGCAACAGCTGTGGTGGGGCCTGCTGCTGGCCCTGCTCGGCCTGGCCCTGGGCGACGCCCTGTGGCTGCGCCGCCTGCCCAGCCCGCGCCTGCAACGCCAACTGGCCGGCAACCTGCCGCTGGGGCGCTGGAGCGAGGTGCGCCTGCAACTGCAGCATGACTTCGATCAGCGCCTGCGGGTGACGCTGTTCGACCACCTGCCTTCGGGCATGGACTTCGAGCACCTGCCCCTGGCCGCAGAACTGCACCCGGGCGAGACCACCCAGCTCGGCTACCGCGTGCGGCCGCTGCAGCGCGGCCACTTCGTCTTCCCCCGCTGCGAGCTGGAACTGCCCAGCCCGCTGCGCCTATGGCGCGGCCGGCGCTTCCTCGAGGTGCGCGACGAAACCCGCGTCTACCCCGACTTCGCGCGCATCTATGGCGCCGAGCTGATGGCCGTGGACCACTGGCTCAGCCGCATCGGCGTGCGCCCCGGCCAGCGCCGCGGCCTGGGCCTGGAATTCCACCAGCTGCGCGAATTCCGCGACGGCGACACCCTGCGCCAGATCGACTGGAAGGCCACCGCGCGCAAACGCACGCCCATCGCCCGCGAATACCAGGACGAACGCGACCAGCAGATTCTCTTCCTGCTCGACTGCGGCCGCCACATGCGCAGCAAAGACGGCGACCTCTCGCACTTCGACCACGCCCTCAACGCCAGCCTGCTGCTGGCCTACGTGGCCCTGCGCCAGGGCGATGCCGTGGGCCTGCAGACCTTCGCCGGCGAGCGGCCGCGCCACCTGCCGCCGGCCAAGGGCAACGCCCAGCTGGGCGCGCTGCTCAACGCCGTCTACGACCTGGACAGCAGCCAGCGCCCGGCGGACTACGCGGCCGCCGTGCAGGCCCTGCTCACGCGCCAGCGCCGCCGCGCCCTGGTGGTGCTGGTGACCAACCTGCGCGACGAGGACGACGAGGAACTGCTGGGCGCGGTGCGTCGCCTCGGCCGCCAGCACCGCGTGCTGGTCGCCAGCCTGCGCGAGGAAGTGCTCGACCAGTTGCGGCAGACGCCGGTGCAGGGCTACGAGGAAGCGCTGACCTACTGCGGCGCCCTGGACTACCTGAACGCCCGCGCCGGCCTGCACGAGAAACTGCTGGCCAACGGCGTGCCGGTGCTGGACGCCAGGCCCAGCCAGCTGGGCCCGGAACTGGTCAGTCGCTACCTGGGCTGGAAGCGCGCCGGGACGCTGTGACCGGCGCCTGCATTGCGCGTAGGTTCCAGGGAAGCACGGATGTAGGAGCGGACTCCGTCCGCGATTGGATTCACCGGCCCCGCCGGACGTCCCGGTGGCACGGCCGACGGTGGCGATGGGTATCGCTTCGCTCAACACCATCCTACGACGGCGTTTCTCCCGCACTCGTAGGAGCGGACCTTGTCCGCGATAGCCTGGCGTATCGGCGCGATTCGCGGATGAGATCCGCTCCTACGGGTCGCCCCACACGCCACGCCCATGTAGGAGCGCGCCCTGCGCGCGAATCGCGGGCAGGGCCCGCTCCTACACGTATCATTCGCGTACTGCCGATGTTTCCCTTTCCTTCACTACCGCCCAGGTCGGTTCAGCGCATCCCGCGGCTCAGACCGACTCCACCTGGCGGCGAAAACTGAAATAACGGCGCAACGCTTCGACCAGCTCGACGTATTCCGCCGGCGGCGCCACCAGGCTGAAGCCGGAGTCGAAGCTGCCCGGCGTGACGTCTTCGTGGCACCACTGGCAGGTGCCGCTGAAGTCGATGTGCTGGAGCTTGCCGTCCTGCCCGGGAATCTTCAGGCGCATGTCGAATCGCCCGCCCACCAGCATCGGCAGCTGGCTGATCAGCAGCATGCCGTCCAGCGATACGTTGCCCAGGTAACCCATGGGCTTGTCGGTGATGCTATTGAACACCTTCAGGTAGTACGGCAGCTGATGGCGCTCTATGTGTCGTTGATGACGCATAATGGCTATTCGCTATGAGTTTTACCCAGTATGACGGCGCGACCGCCCTGCGGCCAGCACTAACGGCAACCTTCGGCCACCCGCTCGGCCAGCGAGCGACGAGCGGCATCGATCTGCTCGTCGCTATAGTAGAGGCGTTCACCCTTGGTATCTGTGGAGTAGTAGCGACCTCCGCGCTGCAAGGTCGCCAACTGGTCGCGCAGGCGGTCGCACTCGGCGCCCGCCTTGGCCTGCTGCTCGGCGGCACGGCTGCGCGCCGCGGCCTGCTCCTCGCTGCGCGCCTGGTAGAACTGGCGGGTACGCTCCTCGCGCTCGCGCGTGGCGGCATCGCGCTCGACCACCTGCGGCCGGACCTCGACGCGCTGCGCGCCGGGCGGCGGGGTTTCGCTGAAATGCACCTTGCCCTGGGCATCGGTCCAGCGATAGATGTCGGCCGCTGCCAGCAAGGGAGCCAGGGCCATGCACAGGCACAGCAACGCACGCATCGCAACCTCCTCCTTGAAGGCAGCCTCTTGAGCTTAGCGAGCACCCGGGCCCGCTCAAGGCGGCAACGACCGGCGGTCAGGGACGCACCGGCAACGGTTGGGCGGCCTCGCCCGCCAGGCGCCCATTCTGGCGCAGCGTCTCCAGGCGCGCCTTGGCGCGGTAGGCATATTCGCTGCTCGGGTAGCGGGCGATGATGAAATCGTAGGTCTGCGCCGCGTCGACGTAGTACTTCTGGCGCTCCAGGCACAGGCCGCGGAGCATCGAGATCTCCGGCTGCAGCCAGGGCCGCGCGCGGCTCTTGCGTTCGGCGCGCGAGAGGTCGAGCATCACCTGCTCGCAATCGCCGCGCTCGTAGGCGCGATAGGCGTTGTCCAGATTCTTGTTGGTCGACCAGCTGTTGCAGCCGGTAACACTCGCCGCCAGGGCCAGGATGCACAGGGTTCGCATGGGGCATATCCTCCGTTGGGAACTGTATCGGCGCGCCTTGGCCGCGCTGAAGGGCATCACTAGACTGCGCAGGGAACCCGCCCCGGCGCCAAGGAGATGCCATGCGCTTGCACCCCGCCCTGCCCCTCGCCGTCCTGCTGGGCCTGCTGGCCGCCTGCTCGCCGACCACCCCGCTGTTCGTCGCCCAGGTCACCACCGGCGAAGTCGCCGAGTACAAGAAGCTCAAGAGCGACCGCATGACCGCCGCGGTGGAAGAGGAAGGCGACCTGCTCACCTACAGCGCCCAGGCCATCCGCGACAACCAGAGCGCCGAGGCCGAGCGGCTCTACCTCAGCGGCTACGACAATAGCCGCTACAGCCCGGACGTGCGCGCCATCGCCCTGTACCAGATCGGCCTGATCTACATGAGCCGCTACAACGACCAGCGCGACGACGCCAAGGCCCTGGACTACTTCCAGCGCATCGACCGCGAGTTCCCCGGCACCGCCGCGGCCAGCCACGCCGACGCGCGCATCCTGATGATCCGCCAGCGGGCGAAGGAGCCGGTGCAGAAGAACGCCCGCGAGCTGCTGGCCACCTGGAAACCGCAGCAGAACCTCGACCTGAACAAGACCAGCCTGGATACGGACATGACCCTGCTGTCGCGCCGCGCGGTGCTCAAGGACCGCGTCGCCGAGGCCGAGCAGCTGTACCTGCTGGCGGTCAACGACCCGGCCATCCCCGCCGACATCAAGCAGAAGGCGCTGTACCAGCTGGGCCTGATGTACATGGCGCCGGACAACCCGCACCCCAGCCGCGCCAAGGCCATCGGCTACCTGCGCCACCTGCTGGTGGACTACCCCGACGGCGAGCTGGCGAACAAGGCCGCGCGCCACCTGGACCAGGCGCTGAACCAGGGCGGCGACTGACGCAGGTCAAGCCGGGCCGGCTACGCTTGCACTGCAATGGCAGCAGCCAAGCGAGGAGCCGACCATGAAACTGCAGCACCTGCTGGTGGTCATCGACCCCACCCGCGACGACCAGCCAGCCCTGACCCGCGCCCAGTGGATCGCCGAGCGCAGCGGCGCCGGCGTGGCGCTGCTGGTGTGCGACTACAACCCGGCGCTGGACAACGGCCTGCTGGTCCCGCAGCACGAACTGGAGCGGGTGCGCATCCTGCAGCAGGCCGAGCGCCTGGACTGGCTCGACAAGCTGGCCGCGCCGCTGCGCCAGGCCGGCCTGGACGTGCGCTGCCACACCCGCTGGGGCAAGCCGCTGTACCGCGAGATACTCGCCACGGTGGCCGAGCACCAGCCCGACCTGGTGCTCAAGTCCAGCAGCCGCCACGGCCTGCTCAAGCGCCTGTTCCTGACCAACACCGACTGGCAGCTGATCCGCCATTGCGAGACGCCGCTGTGGCTGGTCCACCACGGCACCTGGGAAGGGCGCAAGCTGTGCGCCGCCCTCGACCCGCTGCACGAGGGCGACAAGCCGGCGAAGCTGGACCGCCGGCTGATCGCCACGGCGCTGGAGCTGAACCGCCGCCTGGGCCTGCACGCGAGCTACCTGCACGCCTACGTGGCGCTGCCGCAGACCCTGGCCTTCGACGCCCAGCTGCTGGGCAGCTACGACGAACACCTGAAGGCCACCGAAGCGCACCACCGCCAGGCCCTGCACATGCTGATGGCCGCCCATCCGGCCATGGCCGCCGGTGACACCCACCTGCTGCAGGGCTTCCCCGAGGAGGTGATCCCCGAGTTCGTCCGCAACCAGGGCATCGACCTGCTGCTGATGGGCGCGGTGGCCCGTGGCCAGCTGGAGAGCGCGCTGATCGGCCACACCGCCGAGCGCGTGCTGGAAGAAGTCGAGTGCGACCTGCTGGTGCTCAAGCCGGCAGGCGAACCGTCATCGGAAAAGGGGTAAGATGGCCGCCGGGCCGGCCCGGCTCCCGCCGCCGGCCCGCACGCTCGTCTTCCAAGGAGTCCCGCATGTCCGTCCGCCGCACCAAGATAGTCGCCACCCTCGGCCCAGCCAGCCAGTCCCCCAAAGTCCTCGAGCAGCTGATCCTCGCCGGGATCGACGTGGCCCGCCTGAACTTCTCCCACGGCACCCCCGACGAGCACCGTGCCCGCGCCCAACTGGTGCGCGACCTGGCCGCCAAGCATGGCCGCTTCGTCGCCCTGCTCGGCGACCTGCAAGGGCCGAAGATCCGCATCGCCAAGTTCGCCAACAAGCGCATCGAACTGGCCGTGGGCGACAGCTTCCGCTTCTCCACCAGCCACCCGCGCGACGCCGGCACCCAGGAAGTCGTGGGCATCGACTACCCGGACCTGGTCAAGGACTGCGGCGTGGGCGACGAGCTGCTGCTGGACGACGGCCGCGTGGTCATGGTGGTGAAGCAGGTGAAGGCCGACGAACTGGTCTGCGAAGTGCTGATCGGCGGCCCGCTGTCCGACCACAAGGGCATCAACCGCCGCGGCGGCGGCCTGACCGCGCCGGCCCTGACCGAAAAGGACAAGGCCGACATCAAGCTGGCCGCGAGCATGGACCTGGACTACGTCGCCGTGTCCTTCCCGCGTGACGCCAAGGACATGGAATACGCCCGCAGCCTGCTCACCGAAGCTGGCGGCAAGGCCTGGCTGGTGGCCAAGATCGAACGCGCCGAAGCGGTGGCCGACGACGAGGCGCTGGACGACCTGATCCGCGCCAGCGACGCGGTGATGGTGGCCCGCGGCGACCTCGGCGTGGAAATCGGCGACGCCGAGCTGGTCGGCATCCAGAAGAAAATCATCCTGCACGCCCGCCGCTACAACAAGGCGGTGATCACCGCGACGCAGATGATGGAGTCGATGATCCACAACCCGATGCCGACCCGCGCGGAAGTCTCGGACGTGGCCAACGCCGTGCTCGACTACACCGACGCCGTGATGCTCTCGGCCGAGAGCGCCGCCGGCGAGTACCCGGTCGAAGCTGTCCAGGCCATGGCGCGCATCTGCCAGGGCGCGGAAAAGCACCCGACCACCAAGAAATCCAGCCACCGCCTGGGCCAGACCTTCGAGCGCTGCGACGAGAGCATCGCCCTGGCGGCCATGTACACCGCCAACCATTTCCCGGGCATCAAGGCGATCATCTGCCTCACCGAAAGCGGCTACACCCCGCTGATCATGTCGCGCATCCGCTCCTCGGTGCCGATCTTCGCCTACTCCCCGCACCGCGAGACCCAGGCCCGCGTGGCGCTGTTCCGCGGCGTCGAGACCATCCCCTTCGACCCCGCCGCGCTGCCGCCGGAGCGCGTCAGCCAGGAAGCCGTGGACGCGCTGCTGCAACGCGGCGTGGTGACCAAGGGCGACTGGGTGATCCTGACCAAGGGCGACAGCTACACCACCCAGGGCGGCACCAACACCATGAAGGTGCTGCACGTGGGGGACCTGTTGGTCTGAGTGGGATGGTGAGTGATGGAGGCCGCCCTTTGGGCGGCCTTTGTTTTTTGGGGAGGGAGTCACCTGTAGTTCATTACTTTCGCCCAGCCCCGCTCCCTCTCCCCAACCCTCTCCCTGAAGGGAGAGGGGGCTTGTCCGTGCCGAGAGAAGGAATGGTTTCAACCGGAAACCTTTGGCGTCGCCGGCTGACTCCAGAACATCAGCGCCTGCCCAACAGTCCCCTCTCCCTTCAGGGAGAGGGTTAGGGAGAGGGCAGCGGCCAAGCCACCATCCAAGACCAACCGGCGTGCGCCCCCATCGCCACGGCCACCTTCAAGTCAGTTGGTCAAAACCCCGCCAGCGCCACCCAACCCCAGCAACCACGCGCCCCCGGCCCTTCCGCCCCAAGCTTATCCACAGGCCTTCCCACAGTTATTGTGGGCAAGCCGCGTGCGCTGATCGCACAACCCGACCCACCGGCCAGCTGTAGGACAATCCCAGCAAATCAGGCACTTACGAAGGCCCTGGCCAGCAGCGGAACGGGCGATGGATCAAATACCGCACAACATCGCCCAACCCAGGCCCGGCGGGCGCCCGGGCAGTTGGCCCCAAGGTTATGCACAGCTCTGCCCACAGTTTCTGTGGGCAGCTGGCCAGCTCAGGCGAGGCGCGAGAAGTCCGGCTGGCGGCGCTGGGTGAAGGCGCTCAGGGCCTCCAGGGCTTCCGGCGAACTCAGGCGCTGGACGAACAGTTCGCCCTCTTCCGCCACCACCTTGCGCAGCTCGTCCATGTACGGCGCCTTGAGCAGACGCTTGCTCAGCGCCAGGGCCGCCGGCGGCAGGGCCTGCAGGCTCTGGGCCACTTCGCGGGCATGTTCGAGGGCGGCGGCGCCGTCGGCCAGGGCCTCGTTGGCTATGCCGAAGGCCACCGCCTGTTCACCGCTGAAGCCGTCGCCGCGCATCAGCAGGCTGGCGGCGCGGACGTGGCCGAGCAGGCGCGGCACCAGGAAGCTGGAGCCGAATTCCGGGCACAGGCCGAGGTTGACGAAGGGCATCTTCAGCTTGGCGCCGCGGGCCACGAAGACCTGGTCGCAGTGCAGCAGCAGGGTGGTGCCGATGCCCACCGCCGGGCCGGCCACCGCCGCCAGCACCGGCTTGCTGAACTCCATCAGCGCGCGCATGAAGCGGAACACCGGGCTGTCCTGGCCGCTGGGCGGGTACTGGAGGAAATCGTGGATGTCGTTGCCGGCGGTGAAGCACTCGGCGTTGCCGGCGATCAGCACCACGCGCACGCCGCGATCGTGCTCGGCGGCCTCCAGGGCGTCGGCCAGGGCCGCGTACATTTCCCGGGTCAGCGCGTTCATCTTGTCCGCGCGGTTCAGGCGCAGGGTCAGCAGGCCCTGCTCGCGCTCGACGAGAATCTGTTGGCTCATGGCAACTCCTTGGCAGCAGGCTGTGGCGGCCGGGCTCTGCGGCCCGGCTCAGGCGTGGGAGAGGAACAGGTCGGCCAGGGTCTGGCCGCGCGGCACCCCGGCCAGGTACAGGTGGCGGGCGAAGCGCTCGACGCTGGCGGGCTGGCCGCAGAGTAAGGCGATGCTTCGCCGCGAGACAAGGCGGAATTGCGCCAGATGCGCGTCCAGATCAGCCGGCAGCGCCAGCGCCACCTGCAGGTCGGGATGGGCCGCGGCCAGCGCCGCCAGTTCCGCCGCCAGGTAGTGCTCGGCCGGCGTGCGCGCCAGGTGCAGCAGGCGGATCGGCCCCTGGTGCCCTTCGGCCAGGGCCTGGCGCAGGATGCCCCACAGCGGTGCCAGGCCGGTGCCGCTGGCCATCAGCAGCAGCGGTCGCTCCTGCCATTCGGCGTCGTAATGCAACGCG
Source organism: Pseudomonas sp. M1 (assembly GCF_022760135.1). Lineage (NCBI taxonomy): Bacteria > Pseudomonadati > Pseudomonadota > Gammaproteobacteria > Pseudomonadales > Pseudomonadaceae > Pseudomonas > Pseudomonas sp. M1. The sequence goes on along the minus strand of NZ_CP094343.1, from coordinate 946,848 downwards.
CCGCCGCGCAGTTCGCCCAGGCGCAGTTCGTCGCCCACCCGCAGCTGGCGCGCCGCGTCGCAGAAGGCGCCGGGGGCCTGGCAGGCGATGTGGAATTCCAGCCAGGGCTCGGCGCCCGGCAGGCTGGCCAGGGAATAGGGCCGCGCCACCTCGCCCAGCCACAGCACCAGGTGCTGGCCGGCTCGATAGCGCAAGGGCCGTTGCGGCTGTAGGCGCAGGCGCAGGATGTCCGCCGCCGGCCAGTGCAGTTCGGCGACCGTCGCCGGCAGGCCGTCACGTTGGGGGTCGAAGACCTCGACGACGCAGTCCGCTACCACCCGGCACTGGCAGGCCAGGCGCCAGCCCTCGGCGCGGCGCGCGGCGTCCAGCGCCTCGGGGCGATCGTCGAGCAGCTCGCCGCCGCTGCAGCGCACCAGGCAGGCATGGCAACTGCCCGCGCGGCAGCTGTAGGGAATGGCGATCCCCTCGGCGCGCAGGGCATCCAGCAGGTTGCTTCCGGTGGCCACTTCCCAGTGTCGGCCGCCGGCACGCAGTTCAGGCATCGCTCTCCTCCCATGCCGCCTCGCAGCGATTGCGTCCGCTGCGTTTGGCACGGTAGAGCGCCTGGTCGGCCCGCTGCAAGGCCTCGTCGAGATCGTCGCCGCTGTGCAGCAGCGTCATGCCGGCGGAAAGGCTCAGCACCGGCACTTCCACGCCCATCGGCTCGGCCGCCGCATAGGCCTGGCGCAGGCGCTCGCAGCAGGCGGCGAGGCGGTCGCTGTCGGCCTCGGGCAGCAGCAGCACGAACTCCTCGCCGCCGTAGCGCGCCAGCACGTCGCCCTCGCGCAGGCAGGCCCGCGCCACCGCGGCGAAGGTCTGCAGCACACGGTCGCCGGCGGAATGGCCGTGGACGTCGTTGATGCGCTTGAAGTGGTCCAGGTCGATCAGCGCCAGGCCATGGCGCTGCCCCTCGTCCAGATCGTCCAGCGCGCGCCCGGCCAGGCGCAGGAAGTGCCGGCGGTTGAACAACCCGGTGAGTTCGTCGGTGGCCACCAGGTCTTCCAGTTGGCGCATCATCCCGCGCAGGGTGTCCTGGTGCGCCTGCAGCGCGTAGCGGCGTTGGCGCATGCGCTGGCGCAGGGCCTGCACGTAGCCGGCGAACAGCGTCAGCCAGACCAGCACGATGAACAACACCAGCAGTTGCAGCACGGCCTGCCCGGGCAATTGCAGGCGCTGGCGGAAGGCCTCCCAGAGATTGAGGCCGGCGAAGGCGATGAAGGCCAGGCCCGCGCAACGGGCGAACACCCGCGGCTGCAACTGGAACACGCCGAACAGCAGGATCAGCACGTAAAGCACCATCAGGGTGCCGCGCACGCTGTCGACATGGGCCAGGAAGAAGGTGGTCCAGACCAGCGCCACCAGCACCTGCGGCTCGGTCAGGCTGGCGTCGACGAAGCGCTGGTTGCGGCCGCTGGCGAATAGCCAGAAGAACACCGCCTGGCTGGCCACGGCGCACAGGGTGGCGGCCAGCGCCAACGCCGGGGAGCCATGGTAGAAGTCGCCGATCACGGTCAGCCAGAGCAGCAGCAGGGCCATCGCGTAGGTGCCGAGGGCCATGCCGAACCGCCTGAACAATAGTTTTTGGAGGGCGCGCTGCTTCAGCGGGGAACTCGGTGTGCTCATGGGGGCTCCATCCCGTAATGGCACTTGGCCCTCACTCTACTATCAAAGCCACAGCATGCCTAGCCGACCGGAAAGTGGGCGCTTGCCGCCCCTGCCGACCAAGGTCGGATCGCCGGCGCGTGCGCCCGGCCCTGGCACGGCGCTATACTACGGCGCCCTTTTTGCGCCGGTGCCTGACCGGACGCGTTCGGTGTACGTGGCTTAGCCGCCTGAGATTCCCGCCTGACATACCCGCCTGAAGAGGACCGTGCTCCATGGCCGTGATCAAGCAAGACGACCTCATCCAGAGCGTCGCCGATGCCCTGCAGTTCATCTCCTACTACCACCCGGTCGATTTCATCCAGGCCATGCATGAGGCCTACCTGCGCGAAGAGTCGCCGGCCGCCCGCGATTCCATGGCGCAGATCCTCATCAACTCGCGCATGTGCGCCACCGGCCACCGCCCGATCTGCCAGGACACCGGTATCGTCACCGTGTTCGTCCGCGTCGGCATGGACGTGCGCTGGGACGGCGCCACCATGAGCGTCGACGACATGATCAACGAAGGCGTGCGCCGCGCCTACAACCTGCCGGAGAACGTCCTGCGCGCCTCCATCCTGGCCGACCCGGCCGGCGCGCGTAAGAACACCAAGGACAACACCCCGGCGGTGATCCACTACTCCATCGTCCCGGGCAACACCGTGGAAGTGGACGTCGCGGCCAAGGGCGGCGGCTCCGAGAACAAGTCGAAGATGGCCATGCTCAACCCGTCCGACTCCATCGTCGACTGGGTGCTCAAGACCGTCCCGACCATGGGCGCCGGCTGGTGCCCGCCGGGCATGCTCGGCATCGGCATCGGCGGCACCGCCGAGAAGGCCGCGGTGATGGCGAAGGAAGTCCTGATGGACCCGATCGACATCCACGAGCTGAAGGCCCGTGGCCCGCAGAACCGCATCGAGGAACTGCGCCTGGAGCTGTTCGACAAGGTCAACCAGCTGGGCATCGGCGCCCAGGGCCTGGGCGGCCTGACCACCGTGCTCGACGTGAAGATCATGGACTACCCGACCCACGCCGCCTCGCTGCCGGTGTGCATGATCCCCAACTGCGCCGCCACCCGTCACGCCCACTTCGTGCTCGACGGCTCCGGCCCGGCCGAGCTGGAAGCCCCGCCTCTGGACGCCTACCCGGAAATCGTCTGGGAAGCCGGCCCCTCCGCGCGCCGCGTCGACCTGGACAAGATCACCCCGGAAGAAGTGCAGAGCTGGAAGCCGGGCGAGACCCTGCTGCTCAACGGCAAGATGCTCACCGGCCGCGACGCCGCGCACAAGCGCATGGTCGACATGCTGAACAAGGGCGAAGAGCTGCCGGTGGACCTGAAGGGCCGCTTCATCTACTACGTCGGCCCAGTCGACCCGGTAGGCGACGAAGTGGTCGGCCCGGCCGGCCCGACCACCGCCACCCGCATGGACAAGTTCACCCGCCAGATCCTGGAAAGCACAGGCCTCTTGGGCATGATCGGCAAGTCCGAGCGCGGCCCGATCGCCATCGAGGCGATCAAGGACAACAAGGCCGTGTACCTGATGGCCGTCGGCGGCGCCGCCTACCTGGTGGCCCAGGCGATCAAGAAGTGCAGGGTCCTGGCCTTCGCCGAACTGGGCATGGAAGCGATCTACGAGTTCGACGTGAAGGACATGCCGGTGACCGTGGCGGTCGACACCAACGGCGAGTCGGTGCACATCACCGGCCCGGCGATCTGGAAAGACAAGATCGCCCACAGCCTGGCGGTGGAAGTGAAGTAAGCCTTCACCTTCGCTCCATGAAAAAGCCCGGCCATGCGCCGGGCTTTTTCATATCTGCGGAAACCGTAGGGCGCATAACGCCCCAGGCGTTATCCGCCACCGCGCCAACGCCAACGGCGGATAACCGCGAACGGTCATCCGCCCTACGTTCCGATGGGTTGGCCGATGCAGCGCGCGAAGATGCGTTCCAGCGCCCTGTAGTCGCAGAGCACTGCGTCGATATTGGCGCCAATCCACTCGTTCTCTTCCACCGCCCACCAACTGACCTCGAAGCCGACGTTGACGATCAGGTGCTCGAACAGGATGCGCTGGGCCCGGCCATTGCCCTCGCGGAACGGGTGGATCATGTTGAGGTCGCCGTAATGCTCGGCCACGGCCACTATCAGTCGCTCACGCTCATGGCCCTCGAACCAGTTGGCTCGCGCCATGGCGCGGAAGATCTTGTCGGCCTCCGGTTCGATGCGATTGACGTTGCAGAAATGGGTGTCGCGCTTGGAGATATCCACGCTGCGAATCTGCCCGGCCCAGTCGTAGAGGTCCTGGAACAGGGCATGGTGGATGCGTTTCAGGTATGCCAGGTCGTAAGGCGGCGGTTCGAAATCGAGATGGCTGGCGGCGATTTCGGAAAGGTCGCGCTCGGCGCGGGACAGCAGGTCATCGCTGTGAAGATCGAGGCGATTGCGCAGGACGCTCGTACCCGGATAGCAGTACGGGTCCTGGCCGGCGCCGTACTTGTCCAGGCTCAGGCCTGCTTGCGGTAGGCGCGCAGGACCGCTTCGCGGCTGGGCAATTCGCGGGCGGCGTCGCTCTCAGTAACTTCGTAGCCTTCCAGACGCAGGCTGGCCGCGTAGTTGGAACGACGGGTCTTGGCGCAGTAGGCTTTCTTGGCTTCCAGGCTGGGGGTTTTCACCAGTCGATGCCTCGTTTCAGGGGCTGAAATTCCATTATACGTGAGCTGGCGCGACTTGGCCGCGTATTCCCCCGGCGCGGATTCCTCCGCGATTGCGCCAAGGCGCTCTTCGTAGGATGGGTTGAGCTTGCGAACCCCATGCGGTCATGGCGATGGGTATCGCTTCGCTCAACGCCATCCTACGAAAAGCGCCACCCGCGGCATTCCCATGTAGGAGCGCGCCCTGCGCGCGAAATCGCGGGCAGGGCCCGCTCCTACAGGGCCGGGGATCAGGCGCTGCGCGGCACCCGGCTCAGTTGCGCTGATGGGTATCGCTTCGCTCAACACCATCCTACGAAAAGCGCCACCCGCGGCATTCCCATGTAGGAGCGCGCCCTGCGCGCGAAATCGCGGGCAGGGCCCGCTCCTACAGGGTCGGGGATCAGGCGCTGCGCGGCACCCGGCTCAGTTGCGCTGATGGGTATCGCTTCGCTCAACGCCATCCTACGAAAAGCGCCACCTGCGGCATTCCAATGTAGGAGCGCGCCCTGCGCGCGAAATCGCGGGCAGGGCCCGCTACAGGAGCGGGGATCAGGCGCTGCGCGGCACCCGGTTCAGCTCCACTATGTTGTCGCGGCGCTGGGCCAGGTAGCGGGTGCAGCTCACGCGCAGGAAGGAGGCGAAGTTGACCACTTCGCCGCGGTAGTCCATCACCTCGTCGTAGAGCTTGGCGATCAGCTGGTTGGTGGTCATGCCGTCCACTTCGGCGATCTCCCGCAGGATGTCCCAGAACTGGTTCTCCAGGCGCAGGGTGGTGACCACGCCGCGGATGCGCAGGGACCGGGAGCGCGACTCGTAGAGGATCGGGTCGGCCTTCACGTAGAGTTCGCACATGCTCTGCCTCCTTCTTTAGGCGCGCTCGCCAGTCTACAGGCTGATCTTCGTGCCGAGCACTTCGAGGAACTTCGCCAGCCACGCAGGATGCGCCGGCCAGGCCGGGGCACTGACCAGGTTGCCGTCGACGTGGGCGGCGTCCACCGGGATGTCCACGTATTCGCCGCCGGCCAGCTTCACTTCCGGGCCGCAGGCCGGGTAGGCGCTGCAGGAGCGGCCCTTGAGCACGCCGGCCGCGGCCAGCAGCTGGGCGCCGTGGCAGACGGCGGCGATGGGTTTCTTGGCGGCGTCGAAGGCCTTCACCAGTTCGATCACCCTGGCGTTCAGGCGCAGGTATTCCGGGGCGCGGCCGCCGGGGATCAGCAGCGCGTCGTAGTCTTCAGCGCGAACAGTGGCGAAGTCGGCGTTGAGGGCGAAGTTGTGCCCCGGCTTCTCGCTGTAGGTCTGGTCGCCCTCGAAGTCGTGGATGGCGGTGCGCACGCTCTGTCCGGCCTTCTTGTCCGGGCACGCCGCGTGGACGACGTGGCCGACCATCTGCAGCGCCTGGAACGGCACCATGGTTTCGTAGTCCTCGGCGTAGTCGCCGACCAGCATCAGAATCTTCTTCGCGGCCATCGCAGCATTCCTCCGGGCAGAGGCCCGGCCATGGGCGGCCGGGCATGCCAGACAGGTTAGCCACTCCCCGCCGCGGCGGGTAATAGGCCGCTACTACACCGCCAGGCGCTGCGGCACTTCGGCCCGGACCTGGCGGGCATCCTCCAGGATCAGCTCGGCGCCCTTCTCCGCCACCATCATCACCGCCGCGTTGGTGTTGCCGGAGGTGACGTTGGGGAAGATCGACGCATCCACCACGCGCAGGCCCTCGATGCCGTGCACCCGCAGGCGCTTGTCGACCACGCTGGACTGCGGGTCGGCGCCCATGGCGCAGCTGCCGCACAGGTGGTAGATGGAGCCGCAGTTCTCGCGGAAGTACTGCAGCATGGCCTCGTCGGACTGCACCGCCGGGCCCGGCAGCACCTCCTCCACGGTCACCGCCTTGAGCGCCGGGGCGTTCATGATCCTGCGGATCAGCCGGCTGCCCTGGATGGCTTCGTCTATGTCCTTCTGCGTGCTCAGGTAGTTGGGGTCGATCAGAGCCGCGTCGGCCGGGTTCTTCGAGGCGATGCGCACTTCGCCGCGGCTGGTCGGCCGGCACGGGTTGAAGCACAGCAGGAAGCCCGAGTACGGCTCCGGCTTGAGGCTGGCCTTGCTGCTCTTGGGAATCTGGTAGGACAGCGGGTTGAAGTACAGCTGCAGGTTCGGATGCGCCTGCTCGTCGTCGCTGCGGAAGAAACCGCCGCTCTGGTTGACGCTCATCGACAGCGGGCCCTTGCGGGTGAACAGGTACTCCAGGCCCAGCCTGGCCTGGCCCAGCAGCGAGCCGAAGTCGTCGTTGAGGGTGCGCACGTTGGCCTTGTAGTAGTAGCTGACGCACAGGTGGTCCTGGAGGTTCTTGCCCACCGCCGGCAGGTGCAGCACTTCCGGGATGTGATGCTGGCGCAGCAGTTCGCGGTCGGCCACGCCGGAGAGTTGCAGCAGCTTCGGCGAATCCACCGCGCCGGCCGCCAGTATCACTTCGCGGCGCGCACGGAATTCGCGCTGCACGCCATGCTGGCTGAGGCTCACGCCGACGGCGCGCCTGTTCTCGTCGAACAGCACGCGCTCCACCTGGGCGTGGCGCTCGATGTTCAGGTTCGGCCGGCCCAGCGCCGGGTGCAGGTAGGCGAAGCTGCTGGAGCAGCGCTGGCCGTCGCGGGTGTTGACGTCGTAGATGCCGGCGCCTTCGAAGTGCGCGCCGTTGAAGTCCTCGCTGCGCGGGTAGCCGAGTTCCTCGCAGCCCTTGAGGAAGGCGTCGCAGATCGGGTGGGTGTGGCCCTTCATCGGGCTGATGCGGATCGGCCCACTGCCGCCGTGGTACTCGCTGTCGCCCAGCGGGTGCGATTCCAGCTTGCGGAAGTACGGCAGCACTTCCTTGAACGACCAGCCGTCGTTGCCATTGGCCGCCCAGTCGTCGAAGTCGTGGGCCTGGCCACGCACGTAGATCATCGCGTTGATCGAGCCGGAGCCGCCCTGCACCTTCCCGCGCGGCGCATACAGCTGGCGGCCGGCGAGCTGCTGCTGCGGCTGGCTGTAGTACATCCAGTTGAAGGTCGGGTTGTAGTAGAGCTTGGCGAAGCCCACCGGCACCTTGAACCAGGGCGAGGAATCCTTGCCGCCGGCCTCCAGCAGCAGGACGTTGTACTCGCCGGACTCGCTCAGGCGGCTGGCCAGGATGCAGCCGGCCGAGCCGGCGCCGACGATGATGTAGTCGTAAGTCATGAATCTCGTACCGCAAGTAAGGGGGCCCGCGCCGGCCGGCGCGGGCGCGGGTGTCAGCCCTTGGCCGGGGCGTTGTCCTTGACGTCGACCGGCTCCGGGCCCATCTGCAGGTGCAGGCGCTCGCCGGTGTAGGGGGAATGGCGGCGCACCACGTCCATGTCCAGTTCCACGCCCAGGCCGGGCTCGCTGGAAGGGATGATGTAGCCGTCTTCCCAGTGCAGCGGCTTCTTGAGGATTTCCGCGTGGAAACCGTCCCAGGTGCCGATGCTTTCCTGGATCAGGAAGTTCGGCGTGCAGGTCGCCAGCTGGAAGCTGGCCGCCGCGCCAATGGGGCCGTTGTACAGGTGCGGGGCGATCTGCGCGTAGAAGGCCTCGGCCATGGAGGCGATCTTCTTGCCTTCGAGCAGGCCGCCGCAGCGCCCCACGTTCATCTGTAGGATCGACGCGCCGCCGGCCTGCAGCAGGCGGAAGAACTCGTACTTGGTGGTCAGCCGCTCGCCGGTGGCGATGGGGATGCTGGTCTTGGCCGCGACCTGGCCCATGGCCTCTTCCTGGCCCGGCGGAATGGGCTCCTCGAACCACAGCGGGTCGTACTTCTCCAGGCGCCGGGCGAGGCGGATGGCCGAGGACGGCACCATCTGCCCGTGGGTGCCGAACAGCAGGTCGCACTTGTTGCCCACCGCTTCGCGGATCTTGCGGCAGAAGGTCTCGCAGCGCTCCAGCACTTCCAGCGACAGCTGGTGGCCGGAGAACGCGGTGTAGGGCCCGGCCGGGTCGAACTTCAGCGCGCTGAAACCGAGGTTCATGTTGTGTACCGCGCACTCGGCGGCCAGGTCCGGGTCGGAGTAGTCGTACTCGCCCTGGGCGTTCTTCGGGTACAGGTAGGTGTAGGAGCGCAGGCGCTCATGGACCTTGCCGCCGAGCAGCTCGTACACCGGCTTGTTCGCCGCCTTGCCGACGATGTCCCAGCAGGCCATCTCCAGGCCGCTGACCACGCCCATCATGGTCAGGTCGGGGCGCTGGGTGAAGCCGCTGGAGTAGGCGCGGCGGAAGAAGCGCTCGATGTGGTGCGGGTCCTGGTCCAGCAGGTAGCGCTGGAACACGTCCTCGATCACCGGGACCATCGCCCTGGGGTGGAAGGTGGCGGCGTAGATCTCGCCGACGCCTTCGATGCCGCAGTCGGTCTTGAGGGTCACGAACAGCCAGTACATGCCGCCGATGTGCGGCGGCGGGACGGCGACCACGTGGGTCTGCAGGGAGACGACTTTCATGCTTGGCGCGCTCTCTTGTCGATGCGTTTCTTCAGGATCAGGGTGGCGACCACGCCCAGCAGGCCCACCGCCACGACGTAGGAGAAATAGATCTGGTAGCCGACGAAGCCGGGGAAGCGGTCGGTGATCCAGCCGTTGAGCAGCGGCAGGAAGACGTCCGGCGAATAGCCGACCAGGGAAATGATGCCGATGGCCAGGCCGGTGACGCGCAGCGGGATGTGGCAGTCGTCGAGGATGGCCCAGTACAGGCCGCGGATGGCGTAGGTCATCAGGCCGATGAAGATCACCAGGAACACCAGCACACTCAGCACGTGCAGGCTCGGCAGCAGCACCAGACCGAGCATGCCCAGGGCCGAGAGCAGCATGGCCCAGGTCAGCACCCCGGTCTTGGAGAAGCGGTCGCCCAGCCAGCCGCCGCCGATGCCGCCGACCGGGCGCATCCACAGCTTGATGGTGGTGATCAGCCCGGCCATGGTCGCGCTGAGGCCGAAGCCGCCTTCCTGCAGGTAGGCCGAGAAGCTGTAGGTGGCCCAGAAGAAGTGGTAGCCACAGAAGACGATGGCGGTCACCAGCCACAGCTCGGGGATGCGCGCCAGGGTGCGCAGATCTTCCAGCAGGTTGCCCTTGCCCGAAGCGGCGCGCTCGCCGCGCACGCCCTGGGGGTCACGCAGCATCATCAGCACCACGCCGAGGACGATGCAGCAGGCGGCGTAGAGGTGGATGACCAGTTGCAGGCCCTCGGCGTTGCGCTCGCCGTGGGTCTCGGTGACGTAGGCGAACAGCGCGATGGCCACGGTGGCCAGCAGCGCTTCCACCAGCCCGCGGCCGCCGTCGAGCACGCCGAAGAAGCGGCCCTGCTCGGCCTCGCCGGCGAGCATGTTCACCCGCTTGATCAGCGAGGCCCAGAAGGTCAGCCCGGTGGTGATGCCGAAGCCGCAGAAGATCGCCAGCAGCGCCTGGAAGCCGGGCAGCTGCGCGTACCACAGGCCCAGCACGCCGGTGCCCAGCAGCGAGAAGCTGATCAGGTAGCGCGGCGAGATGCGGTCGGCCAGCCAGCCGCTGGGCAGGTAGCTGACCAGGAAGGCGCTGCCGAGGATGGAATACAGGTAGCCCAGCTCGCTGTTGCTGATGGCCAGGGCCTCGAGCATGGTGCTCTGGTACACCTGGCGCAGGTAGAGCATGGGGTAGATGGCGCCGGCGGCGAGCACCAGCAACGCCAGTTGCAGGTAGCGCGACAGGTTGGCGCTGGACGGAACGGCCATGGGCATGGCCTCTGCACTTATTGTTTTTTTCATCATGCGTCTCGTGGCCGGCGCTGGCACCGGCGGGTTGTCGGAAAAGCGCGGCGCGCGCCGGGCGCAGGCAGGCGCCCGGCGCGGCTCGTCAGTACTTCAGGACCACCAGGCGGGTCTGGGTGAACTCCAGCATCCCGTGCTTGCCGTCGTCGCCGCCCAGGCCCGAGCGCTTCCAGCCGGCGTGGAAGCCCTGGTAGGGGTCGGCGGGGGTGCGGTTGACGTACAGCTCGCCGGCCTCGATGGCGTTGGCCACCTTCATCGCCGTGCGGTAGTTCTCGCTGTAGAGCACCGAGGACAGGCCGAACTGATGGTCGTTGGCCATGGCCAGGGCTTCGTCGAGGGTCTCGTAGCGCAGCACCGGCAGCACCGGGCCGAAGATTTCCTCCTGGACGATCTCCATGTCCTGGCGGCAGTTGCTCAGCAGGGTCGCCGGGTAAAAGTGCCCCGGCCCTTCCGGCAGCACACCGCCGCATTCCAGCCGGGCGCCTTCGGCCAGGGCGCGTTGCACCTTGGCATGGATTTCCTGGCGCGAACGTTCGTTGACCAGCGGGCCCATGCGGCTCGGGTCCTCGCTGCGGTCGCCGCTGCGCACCGCGGCGAGCTTGTCGCGCAGCAGGGCGAGGAAGCGGTCGTGCACGCTGGCCTGCACGTACACGCGCTCGATGGCGGTGCACAGCTGGCCGCAATGGGTGGTCTTGGACGCGGCGATGGCGCTGGCGGCCTGCTCCAGGTCGGCGTCGGCCTCGATGATCGCCGGGGTCTTGCCGCCCAGTTCCAGCGACGGCTTGGCGATGTTGGCCTTGCAGTAGTCGAGCACGGTGCGCCCGGCGCCGACGCTGCCGGTCAGGGTGATCATGCCCACCGCCGGGTGCTGGCAGAGCGTGGCGGCGACCTCGTGGACCATGGTCAGCACGTTGAACACGCCGGCCGGCAGCTCGGCCTCGGCGGCGGCGCGGGCGATCTCGAAGGCCGAGGTCGGGGTGTTGTTGCTCGGCCGCACCACCACCGTGTTGCCGGTGATCAGCGCCGGGGCGACCTTGCGCAGCAGGGTGTAGACCGGGTAGTTGAAGGGGATCAGGCAGGCCACCACGCCGATCGGCTCGCGTTGCAGCAGGATGGTCTCGTCGCGGGAATCGCTGGGGATCACCTCGCCCTCGATGCGCCGCGCCCATTCGGCGTGGTAGCGGGTGATCTGCGCGGCGTAGACGGCCTCGTTGGTGGCGTCCTGCAGGCTCTTGCCGGACTCGCGGGCCAGCGCCTCGCCGATGCGAGCGGCGTTGCGCTCGATGGCCTCGGCGAAGCGCCGCAGGTATTCGCCGCGCTCGATGGCCGGCAGTTTCGCCCAGTCGCGCTGGGCGCGTTGCGCGGCTTCCACGGCCTGGCGCACCTCGGCCTCGCTGGCGGCCGGCACCTCGGCGATGCAGGCCCCGGTGGCCGGGTCGGACACGGCGATGCGGGCGGCCACGGAGCCGTCGCGGAAACGGCCGTCGATGAAGTTCTGGTCAGTACGCATGGGTATTCCTGTGGTTCAAGCAGCGCGGTGGCGGAGGAACGACAGGAGCGACGCGGGGCGGGCGCTAGGCCGCGCCGGCAGGCGGGTGCGGGCAGGCATGGGAAACACTCTTGTCGTTCTTGGATGGCCAAGTTTCGACAGGCGCGGCAGGCCGGACAAACGATTAATAGCGCCGGGCAACCTGCGTTTTTCGCATGTTACCCGGCGGCGTTTCAGCGCGGGCTGACGATGTGCGCGGCGTTGTCCAGGCTGCGCTCGGCCAGGCGCACCTCTTCCAGCAGCCAGTCGCGGAAGCGCTCCACGTGCTCCGGCAGTTCCTGCCCCGGGCGGCTCACCCACCAGTAGGACTGGTGGCCGTCCACCTGTACGTCGAGCAGCTGCACCAACTGCCCGGCCACCAGCTCGCGGGCCACCATCTGGCGGTCGGCCATGGTCACGCCCAGGCCGTCAATGGCGGCGCGGATGGCCATGTCCAGCAGGTCGAACTCGTAGCCGCCCTGCAGGTCGACGCCCTGGATCTTCGCCGCATCCAGCCAGTGGCGCCAGGTCAGGTAGCGCTGGTCGTCGCGGGCCAGCACGTGCAGCAGGGTCATGCCATTGAGCGGCATCCCCTGCTCCGTTTCCTCGCGCTGCGCCAGCAGGCTCGGCGCGCATACGGCGATGTGCTTCTCGTGCATCAGCAGCGAGCTGTCCAGGCCCTCCCACTCGCCGTTGCCGAAGCGGATGGCGCAGTCCAGGGTGCCGGTCTCGGCCAGGCTGTCCTGCAGGTGCGTGGTGAGGGTCACCTCCAGCCCCGGATGGGCCTCGCGCAGGCGCCCCAGGCGCGGCAGCAGCCAGCGGCTGGCGAAGGTCGGCGGGGCGTTCAGGCGCAGGCGGTTGAGGTGCTGGCGCTGCTGGATGCCGCGCACCGTCAGCTCGATACGGTCGAACGACTGCTGCAACGCGCGCAGCAGCATGCGCCCGGCGTCGGTCAGTTGCAGGTGGTGGTGGCGGCGCTGCAGCAGCGGCTCGCCGAGCTGCTCCTCCAGCTGGCGCACCTGGCGGCTGACCGCGCTCTGGGTGACGTTGAGCAGTTCGGCGGCGCGGGTGAAGCTGCCGGTGCTGCCGGCCACCTCGAACGCCTTGAGTGCATTGAGCGCCGGAATCTTGCGCTTCATCGCTGGCCCTCCCCTCGCGCCCCCGTTGGACGCGGCATGCGCATTGGAGTATGGCAGCGGCCCTAGAGTCACCAGGGCCGCCGCCGAGGCTCACTCAGAAGTAATAACCGACGTTGGCGTACAGCTGGTTCTCCCAGTGGTCGGTGCCGCCCTGGGCCAGGCTGTCGGTGTAGCTGCTGCCGCCGATGTAGGGGTCGTTGCGGCCGTTGAGCCATTCCACGGCGATGTAGAAGGAACGCACCGAGAACGAGGTGCCGAGGATGAAGCGCTCGGAGGCGTCGAAGCCGCTGGCCGACTTGTCGAAGCGGCTGTAGTTGCCGTACACCTTCATGCCGCTCACCCAGCCGCCGACGAAGGTGCCGGGGAAGCTGTAGCTGAGGTCGCCGACGTAGAGGTTGCCGCGGCTGGCGACGTTGAAGGTGCCGTCGTAGCCGCCGAAGCTGACCACCTCGTCGCTGCCCGGGTTGCGCGGCGACATCTGCTGGCGCCCGGCCTGCAGCTGCACGCCCCAGGGGCCGTTCTGCCCCAGGTAGTGCAGGGCGTAGGCGTTGCGCCGGCCGGCGTCGTGGGTGTCCTTGTTCTCCAGGCGCGAAGTCAGGGCCGACACGCCCACCTCGGACTTCCAGTCGCCCAGCTGCAGCGAGCGCGCCAGGCGCGCGACCACGATCTGCCGTTCCTGGTTGCGGGTGCCCTCGGGCACGTAGTCGTCGGCCGAGGTCACCACCGTGGAGTAGGTGCTGCCGTTGCTGGTGCCGCGCCCCGGCCAGGCCGGGCGGCCGTACAGGCCCGCCTGCAGGTTCCAGTCGCCCTGCTGCTGGATGTACTTGGCGCCCACCGCCGAGACGTCCTCCAGGCCCACCACGTTGCCGAGGGTCTCGTAGAAGGTGCTGCCGAAGAACGGCTGCAGGCCGAAGGGAATCTGGTTGAGGCCGACCTGCACCTGGCGCTCGGCGTCGAAGCGGTAGCCGACCCAGGCATACTCGGCGAAGGCGACGTCGCCGATGTGGTCGGTGTACTGGTAGGGGTACTGCTTGCCATAGAAGCGGTAGCGCGCCGCACCTATCCAGCTGTCGGAGGTATAGGTGGCGCGCAGCATCAGGGTGTCGAAGCCGGCCTTGTCGATGTCGCGGTCCGGGTCGTGGTCGAAGCGCGCGCGGATGGCGCCGCCGACGTCGAGTTCGTCCGTCACCGGCACCGCCAGGGCGGCGGCGCTGCAAGTCAGCAGGACGGGAAACAGCAGGTGCGCACAGCGGCGCGGCAGGGGAAATCTGGCCACAATGGAAAGCCTCGGCGAAGTTCTTGTCGTTATTCGGCGCACCGGCGCGGACACTCCCCCCACACCTTGTGCGCGGCCGAAACTAGCCCCTGGCGCGAGCCGCGCACAAACGACTAAATCGCCGGGCGAACCGGAGAAAAACGCATGTTTGCAGGACCGGCCCCGGCGCTAGAATCGGCGCACCACGACCAGCCCGCGCGCGCCACCCCGCGCGCCCTTTCGGAAGCCGCCCCATGCGCAGCCTGCCGCCCCTGAACATGCTCCGGGTCTTCGAGGAAGTCGCCCACCACCGCAGCTTCAACCGCGCTGCCGAGGCGCTCAACGTCACCCAGGGCGCGGTCAGCCGGCAGATCAAGCAACTGGAGGACTACCTGGGCGTCAGCCTGTTCGTGCGCACGCCGCGCGGCCTGACCCTCACCGAGACCGGCAGCGCCCTGGCGCCGCACCTGGGCGAGGCCTTCGACCGCATCGAGCGCGCCCTGCAGGCGGTGCGCGTGCCCAACCTGCGCCAGCGCCTGCGCATCCTCGCGCCGCCGACCTGGGGCACGCGCTGGCTGTCGCCGCGGCTGCGCAGCTTCCTGCAGCGCTACCCGGACATCAGCCTGAGCGTGACCAACGCCCAGGACGCGGACAACCCCGGCGAACTGGACTGCCGCATCCGCTTCGGCCTGGAGGCCGCCGCCCACTGCCACAGCCAGTTGCTGGTGATGGAACGGCACATCGCCGTGGCCAGCCCGGAACTGTTCGACGGCGAGCGCCCGCCGGAGCTGCACGCCCACCCGCTGCTGCACATCCTTCACGAGGGCAAACGCCTGAAGGTCTGGGAGAACTGGCTGGAAGCCGTGGGCCGCAACGACGTCGACGCCGGCAGCGGCATCGAGTTCAGCACCCTCGACCAGGTCATCCACACCGCCCTGGCCGGCGGCGGCCTGGCGGTGATCGACCGGCAGATGATCGAACGCGAACTGGCCGCCGGCAGCCTGCTGCCGATCACCCCGGTGGAAGTGCTCGGCCCCTACGGCTACTGGCTCGACATCCCCGCCGACAAGCGCGGCCTGTCCAAGGTGCAGCGCTTTCAGGACTGGCTGGAACTGATGAGCAACCCCTAGCCGTTTTGAGGATTTGCCGACAGCTTCGCCCCTAGCGTGGAAATCTCCCCCGTCCGACTCGGAGGAATTGCACAGACCTTGCCGCTCCTCCCAAAGGCATGGCGGTCCAAGATCATGCGCTGGAGTCCGCCCCCGCTCACGGACGCCGGAAATCGCCACCGCAAGGACCCGATCATGTCTATCAAGCACACACTGAACCTGCTGGACGAGCGACTGCTGAAGGAGTTGCTCGACGCAGCCCAGGAAGCCCTGAACGACACCGCCACCGCCAAGCGCGTCGCCCACGTGCTGGGCGTGGAACCCGCGCGGGTCCACGCCCTGGCCAACGTCGCCCTGGGCCTGTCGCAGGCGGACGACGAACGCGCCCACGACGTCGGCACCCTGCGCCAGCTGGACGACCTCACCCGGCGCATTCGCGGGCTGATGAGCCCCTGAAGCCACGCGTCCGTCTCCCGGCGCCTGGCAGCCCTGGAGGGCACACTCGGCGTGGCCCTCTTCGACCGGGCGCCCGGAGCAGGACATCCCCCGACCGTAGGGCGCATAACGCGAAGCGTTATCCGCCGTTGCCGGATGGCACCTCCAGAACAGCCTGAGGTGCCTAGCGGTATCTACTTGCGGATGCCGGTAGCTGGGGGCCGCCCGCTCGAATCCTGATGGGCAAGCTCTTCAAAAAGAGGCGCTGTCGGATACACCAGGCGTAACCGGTCCATATCGGAAGATTCGAAACCCAGCGACTTGTAGTACCTTGCCGCCGCCTCATCCTTGGCGTCGACTGCCAGGAAAGCGATACCGGCATGCTTCGACATTGCATAGAGGCGGCGAAATACATCAGCGAGTAGTCGTTGCCCCAACCCCTGCCGTTGGCACGACCTATCCACTGCCAGACGACTCAGCAGCACTGCCGGAAGCGGATAGCGCGGGAGCCGTTTCCGCTCCTGCTCGGCCACGTCCTCGAGGCGAACCGACGTACTCGCCAGCGTGTAGTACCCGAGGAGCGTTCGCTCCCTTCCCAGCGCCAGGAATGTCCTGGACAGATGGCGCTTCTGATCCTGGGAGGCGTATTTGACGATGTAGTCGTTGAGGTCTGGAGAGACGCAGTCAAACGTCCTGCGGTTCACCGACTTGTCGAAGTCGACAGTGATGAAATCCATTCATTCTTCTTGGCGCCAGCAGTCAGCGCAGCGAGAGGATCTTCTTCAAGGCCTTGTTAGCCTTCGGTGGGTTCTCCAGCATGTCCAGTGCCCGTCGGACATTCAGAACCGTCTCACCACAAGCTGCGAATCGATCGGTATCCCGTGACGCATCCCTCGCCTGGAGCGACGCCACGTGCATCGGCTCATGACCTCTCACCGCTTCGGACAAGGCGCTCGCAATCCGACTGCTGCTGTATTGGAAACTCCGCATGGCATGATTGTATGGCTCGATATGTTCCGCCACGATTTCCGGGCTTTTCATGTCCGCGGCACGAATGATGGCGGCATAGAGATTCTTCTGCTCTTCCTCGTCGTCCAGATGGACATGCAGGTAGCGTCCGGTCTCTTCAGGATCGGTAACAGGCACTTCAATGGGAACAGCTCCGGGCTGGATAGCCTTTCTTTCCTTCCCTGTCTTCGCTTTTGCAGTCATGAGCACCTCGTGCAGTGCTCAATTATTGCACAAGCTCATACAGCGCATGCATCCCCGCTCCATGTCCGAAACGTCCCGATCGGGAATGGGAGAAAAGCCATTTCGCCTCCCAACCTGAACAGGGAGCCCCTTCACCGCAGGCTCCCTGACACGGCCGGCTAGAGCACCGCCATCACCTTCGCCGCCGGCTGCGCCGGCCCCGTCTCGCCTTCGCCCTTGCCGGCGTCGGTCAGCGTCAGGTACTTGGTCTCCGGCGCCCAGGCCATGGAGATCAGCGCGCCGAACAGGAGGATGCCGGCGAGGATGGCCATGGTCGGGTTGAGGCCGATGCCGGCCACGCTGACCGGCAGCAGGAAGGTGCTCAGCGCCGAACCCAGGCGGCTGGCGGCGGTGGCCAGGCCGATGCCGCCGGCGCGCACTTCGGTGGGGAAGCTTTCCGCCGGGTAGACGCCGACCAGATTGCTCACCGCCGAGAGCACCAGGGTGAACAGGCCGAAGGTAGCCACCATCAGCCAGGCCAGGCTGCCGGGCAGCAGCACCAGCAGGAAGAGCGCGGCGGAGAGGATCAGGAAGGCGCCGATGAGGAAGCCGCGGCGGGTGAATTTAACCGTGCACCAGATGCCCAGCAGTGCGCCCACCACCAGCAGCGCGTTGAGCAGCATCTCGGTGCCGAAACCCTCGGCCAGGCCCATCTTCTGCAGGATCGACGGCAGGAAGGTGTAGATGGCGAAGTACGGCATGACGATGCAGATGAAGAACAGGCAGTTGAACGCGGTGCGCTTGCGGTACTGCGCGCTGAACAGCTGGCGGAAGCCGCCCTTGTGCTCCTCGGCGATCTCGTCGTCGAGCACCACGTGCGCGCCCAGGTGCTTGCGCACTATGGCCCGCGCTTCTTCCACACGGCCCTTGTGCACCAGCCAGCGCGGCGATTCCGGGGTGCCGATGCGGGCGATCAGGATCATGGCCGCGGGGATCGCCGAGGACGCCAGCATCCAGCGCCAGGCGTCGTCGCCCAGGCCGAGCATGGCGGTGCCGACGAAGGTGGCGGCGACGTAGCCGAAGGTCCAGATCACGCTGAAGGAGCCCAGCAGCACGCCGCGGTGCTTCTTCGGCGAGAACTCGGCGAGCATGGCGTGGCCGACGCTGAAGTCGCCGCCCAGGCCGATGCCGATCAGCACCCGGCAGAGGAACAGTTGCAGCGCCGTCTCGGCGAAGAACTGCAGCAGCGAGGCCAGGGTGATCAGCACGAAGCTGATGAGGAAGATTTTCTGCCGCCCCAGGTGGTCGGAAATCCAGCCGAAGAACAGGCTGCCGAAGAACAGCCCGAGCAGCGCCGAGCTGCCGATCAGGCCCTGCCAGAAGGGGTCGAGGTTCAGTTGCGGGTTGATCAGGGTGAAGGCGATGCCGATCAGCCCGAGGATGTAGCCGTCGGTGAAGTGGGCGCCGAAGGTGAGGCCGGCGATCTTGATGTGGAACCTGCCGATGGGCAGGTCATCGATTCTGACTGTGTTACCCGACATGATCGTCTCCGAGTTTTTTTCTTGTTGTCTGAACGGAAGGGTGACCGCCGCACCGGTCGGGGCGGCGGCGGTTGGCGGAACTCCTTAGCGGCGTGGCCGCGGCTGCATGCGGGGCGGCGTCAGTCGGACAGGCCGCCGAGCAGCAGGTACTTGATCTCCAGGTAGTCGTCGAGGCCGTACTTGGAGCCCTCGCGGCCCAGGCCGGATTCCTTGATGCCGCCGAAGGGCGCCACCTCGGTGGAGATGATCCCTTCGTTGATGCCGACCATGCCCGCCTCCAGGCCCTCGGCCATGCGCCAGACGCGGCCGATGTCGCGGCTGTAGAAGTAGGCGGACAGGCCGTAGGGCGTGTCGTTGGCCAGGCGCAGCGCCTCGGCTTCGTCGCGGAAGCGGAAGCAGGCGGCCACCGGGCCAAAGGTTTCCTCGCCGGCGATCAGCATCCCGGCGTTCGCCTCGGCCAGCACCGTAGGCTCGTAGAAGGTGCCGCCCAGGGCATGGCGCTGGCCGCCGCAGAGCAGCCGGGCGCCCTTCTCCAGGGCGTCGCCGACGTGCTGCTCGACCTTGGCCAGGGCCGCTTCGTTGATCAACGGGCCCTGCTCGGTCTCGCCCTCCAGGGCGTTGCCCACGCGCAGCGCGCGCACCGCTTCGGCGAGCTTGGCGGTGAAGGCTTCGTACACCTCGTCCTGCACGTAGAAGCGGTTGACGCACACGCAGGTTTGCCCGGTGTTGCGGAACTTCGAGGCCATGGCGCCGCGCACCGCGGCGTCCAGGTCGGCATCGGCGAAGACGATGAAGGGCGCGTTGCCGCCCAGTTCCAGGGAGACCTTCTTCAGGGTGTCCGCAGCCTGGCGCATCAGCAGCTTGCCGGTGCGGGTGGAGCCGGTGAACGACAGCTTGCGCACCACGCCGGAGGCCTGCAGCGCGCCGCCGATGGCCGGGCCGTCGCCGGAGACGATGTTGAACACCCCGGCGGGGATGCCCGCCTGTTCGGCCAGCACGGCCAGGGCGAAGGCCGACAGCGGCGTCTCTTCCGAGGGCTTGAGGATAAGTGTGCAGCCCGCCGCCAGGGCCGGGCCGACCTTGCGGGTGACCATGGCCAGGGGGAAGTTCCACGGGGTGATGGCGGCCACTACGCCGACCGGCTGCTTGGTGACGACGATGCGCGCGTCGGCCTTGGGCGAAGGGATCACGTCGCCGTATACGCGCTTGGCTTCCTCGGCGAACCATTCGAGGAAGCTGGCAGCGTAGGCCACCTCGCCTTTCGCCTCGGCCAGCGGCTTGCCCTGTTCGCGGCTGAGCAGGCGCGCCAGTTCGTCCTGGCTGGCCAGCATCAGTTCGGCCCAGCGGCGCAGGCGCGCCGCGCGCTCCTTGGCCAGCAGAGCGCGCCAGGCCGGCAGGGCGCGCTCGGCGGCGGCGATGGCGGCGTTGGTTTCCTCGGCGCCGCCGCGCGGCACCTCAATGATCACCTCGCCGGTGGCCGGGTTGCGGACCGCGTAGGTCGGGCCGCCGCTGTGCCACTGTCCGTCGATGTAGTGGCCGGCTTTCAGCAGTGCGCTCATGCCACGGCCTCCGTCAGCGAAAAGGTCTCGCGCATCGGCCGGGCCACGCGGAGGATGCGCTTGCCGGCGGTGTAGTCGTTGATCAGGTCGCAAGGCGTGTAGTTGCGCTCCAGTTCGTAGAGTTCTTCCTCGTCCAGGCGCGTTTCCAGGGCGGCCAGGGCGCTGTCGAACTGCGCCGTGGTGTCGGCGCCGACCAGCATGCAGTCCACGCCGGGGTGATTGAGCACCCAGGCCTGGGCGACCTGCGCGTTGCTCACGCCGCGGCGCTGGGCCACGCGCTGCACCGAGCGGGCAATCTCGAAGGAGGCTTCGTCGGCGTACATCTGCTGGGTGAAGAAGTCGGTCTGGTTGCGCGTGGATTGCGCATCGCCGGTCAGCAGGCCGCGGGCCAGCGGGCTGAACACCGAGACGCCGAGGCCCTGGTCGCGGCAGAAGGGGATCATCTCGCGCTCTTCCTCGCGGTAGGCGCAGTTGAGCTGCAGCTGCATGTTGATCGGCTTGACCCAGCCGTTGCGCTCGCAGGCCATGAGGATTTTCGCCAGTTGCCCGGTGAGCATGGTGGATACGCCTATGTAGCGGGCCTTGCCGGCGCGGACGATGTCGTTCAGCGCGCCCATCGCCTCTTCCACGGGGGTGTTCAGGTCATAGAAATGCAGCATGTAGATGTCGACGTAGTCCATGCCCAGGCGCGCCAGGGAGGCGTCGATGCTGTCCATGATGTGCTTGCGCGAATGGCCGCTGGCGTTGATGCCCTGTCGGGTGCCGTAGCCGACCTTGGTAGTGACCACGATGTCCTCGCGGCGCACCAGGCGCTTGAGGATGCGCCCCACCACTTCCTCGCCGACGCCGGCGGAGTAGAAGTCGGCCAGGTCGATGAAGTTCACCCCGGCGTCCAGCGCGTGCTTCACGATCGGTTCGCTGCGCTGTTCGTCGAAGATCCACGGCTTCCAGTCCGGGGTGCCCATGTTCATGGTGCCCAGGCACAGCTTGGAGACCTGCAGGCCGGAGTTGCCGAGACGGATGTATTGCATGGCGGCGACCTCAGGCTTTGGGGGTGTAGAAGGGGTTGGCGATCTGCCCGACCACGTCGGCCAGCTGCGCGCGCTCGGGCTTGCAGGCCAGCGCCGCGCGGATGGCGGTGCGGCAGGCGTTGTAGTTGTTCAGGTAGACGGCATCCAGGTCGTCGCAGGCCGGGTTGACCCAGTTGGCGGTGACGATGGCCCACTCGTCCTCGGCTTCGGCCGGCAGGGTGCCGTCCAGCAGGGCCTCGGTGACGGCCTTGGCGATGCCGGCCTGGGACGCGCCCCAGGTGGCGTTGGCGTGCAGGTCGCCGCCGATAGGGGCCTTGTTCACGTAGAGGGTCATCGGCTTGACCGGGAGGTTCGGCTGGGCGATCACCATGAACGGGCAGTGGCCCTGGCTGGGCGAGGCCAGGCTGCCGGCGAAGGCCTGGCCGGCGGGGCCGTTGCGCGGGCCGAGCAGGATGTTGATGTGCGCGGCGTTGACGCCGGGGCCTTCGAAGCCTTCACCGATGTAGAGATCGAGCTGTTTCATGGGTACCTCGTGGGATCGTCAGGGCGAGCGGGGGCGCGGACCGCGAAGGTCCGTGCGCAGGGCTGCGGGGCAGCCGGGTTCAGTAGGCGGTTCGCGACGGAATTGGAGGAGGAACGAGCGGGAAGCGGGAAAGCAGCGGGAGGAATGAAGGCATGGCGCAATCGCTCGTTGTTGTTGTCGGGAGCCGTTGCGCGATTTTTTAGCACCGGCCCGTTGCGGGCCGGTAAGCATAAAAACTCAAGGAGCTATGAGTTCAACTCATAACCTGGAGGGGTTCAGATGCCGACCTTGTCCAGGGCCTTGCCGACACCTTCCCAGAAGCGCCGTTGGCGCCGCACCTCGTAGCCGCTGGCGGCGATCTGCGCCGGTTCCTGGACCAGGCGGGTGCGGGCGATCTCCGGTTCGGCCAGGCGCGCCTCGATCAGTTGCAGCGGGCCATCGCCCTCGCTGTGGCTGCGCTTGGCGGGCACGCGGTCCTCGTCGTAGCGCAGGTAGTAGACGCCGCCGGCCCTGGCTTCGAGCATGAAGCTGGAAATACGGGTGAAATCCAGCGGGCCGTCGGCGAAGAAGGTCCAGAAGCTGCCGAACAGCGGCCGGCGCATTTCCAGCTTGAAGCTGCCCGGTTCGAACTCCAGGGCCAGGTAGCCGTTGCTCGGCAGGCTGCCGATCAGCTCGTTGTTGAGGAACAGGCCGGGGGCTTCCAGCTCCTCGTCGGCCCACTGGTTCTGCGGGCGATAGAGGTAGACCAGGGCGTGCTGCGCGTCGCCGGGTCGCAGCGGCGCGAAGGCCTGGCCGTCGGTGGCGCCGAAGAAGGCGCCGGGGGAACTGCAACCGGCCAGCAGCAGGAGAACCAGGCCCAGCAGCGATCGCAACATGCGTCAGTCCCTTCTTGTGGTCATGCCGCGAGCATAACCAGCGCCGGCCGCCTAGCCACCCGCCGAAAGTCCGGGTGGCGGCGCCTCAGGGCAGCGTGGCCGGGCGCCTCTGCGCCGCCTGCGGTAACAGGTGACGCACCAGCCACTTCCGAGTGGGTACCACCAAGCGCTCTTGGAACAGCACGCAGCTGACCACCATGAACAGCAGGAACAGCGGGTACAGCCACAGCGACAGCTGCTGCTCGGTGGCCGCGGTGATGCAGTAGGCCCAGTCGGCCAGGCAGTCGCCGGGCGCGCGGATCAGCTTCTCGGCGCGGGAGAACAGGGTGAACAGCGGCACGTGCAGGGCGAACAGCGACAGCGAGGCCGCCCCCAGGCGCGGCGACCAGTGGCGGATCGCCGGGCTGTGCGGGTCGCGCGGCAAGGCGCTGATGTACACCAGCACCAACTGCGCCGGCAGCAGCAGGCCGTTGTGCAGCAGGAAGTACCAGTGCCGCGCGCCCTGGGTATAGAGGTAGTCGGCGGCGAGGAAGTTGGCCACCACGAAGGCGCCCAGCGCCAGCACCGCGCCGGTGCCGGGCAGGCGGCCGCTGTCCTTGTGCTCGCGGAACAGGCCGTAGGCGAGGATGCCGCCGAGGAATTCCGGCAGGCGCAGGATCGGGTTGCGGTGCAGCAGGCCGGTCCAGGGCATGCCGTACTGCTGGTGCAGCGCCAGCAGCAGCGGCGGCACCAGGTACAGCAGCCAGAGTGCCAGCAGCGCCCGCCGCTTGTTGCCGATGCGCATCAGCCGCGGCGCCAGCGCCGGGAAGCAGAGGTAGAAGAAGAACAGCGTGGACAGCGACCAGAGCGGCGCGTTGAAGGTCAGGTACAGCGGGTTCCAGGCCTGCAGCATGGTCAGCTGGAGGATGCTGTTGAGCAGCAGCTCGCGGTCGCTCATCCAGTGGCGGAACAGCTCCGGGTGGGTCTGGCCGAGGGTGTCGTGGGTGTCGTAGACCACGAAGCGCGGGGTGGCCTGGTCCAGGTCCGGGCCGATGCCCAGCTGGCTGATCAGCAGCAGCACGCCGATGGTCAGCAGGATCGAGAAGATGTGGATCGGGTAGAGGTTGGAGAAGCGCTTGGTGAGGAAGCTGCGCGGGCTCTCGCGCAGCTGGCCGTCGGTGACGTAGACGTGGGCCAGGAGGAAGCCGGAGAGCACGAAGAAGGTGCTGGTGGCGAAGAAGCCCAGGCTGGTCAGCTCGTCCAGCCCGCGGAACTTCTGCTCCGCCGGGTAGACATGCAGGGTGTGGTAGACCACCACGTACATCCCGAGCAGGAAGCGCAACCACTCCAGCCCGATGAACCTTTCCTTGCGGATCTTGTTCACGATCTTGCTCCCGTTCTCCCCGGGGTGCCTGCCCCGGCGGACTGTTCAACGGCGGCGGTCAAGGAAGTTGACCACCACCCGGTCGAGCCAGCCCCACAACCGCTGGTGCAGGCGCATCCACAGGGAGCGGCCGTGCCACAGCGTGAAATCGATCTCCCGGCTGGCGGCGAAGTCGGCGATCAGGCAATCGGCCACCGCCGCCGTGAAGTCGGCGTCCAGTATCTCGATATTGGCATCCAGATTGAACCGCAAGTTCCAATGGTCGAAGTTGCACGAACCGACGCTCGTCCAATCGTCCACCAGCACCACCTTCATGTGCAGGAAGCGCGGCTGGTACTCGAAGATGCGGATGCCGGCGCGCAGCAGGCGCGGGTAATAACGCTGCCCAGCATAGCGCACGGGGGCGTGGTCGGTGAGCCGGCCGGTCAGCAGCAGGCGCACCTCCACCCCACGCCGAGCGGCCTTGCGCAGGGCCCGGCGGACCTTCCAGGTGGGCAGGAAATACGGCGTGGCCAGCCAGATGCGCTGCTGCGCGCCGTTCAGGCTGCGCACCAGCGACTGCAGGATGTCGCGGTGCTGGCGGGCGTCGGCGTAGGCCACCCGGCCCAGGCCGCTACCGCCCACGGGCGTGGGCGGCAGGCGCGCCGGCGGCAGCATCTGCTGCGGGCGCCAGGCCTTGGCCTGCAGGCAGGCATGCCACTGGCGTTCGAACAGCACCAGCCAGTCGGCCAGCACCGGGCCCTGCATTTCCACCATCACCTCGTGCCAGGCGCTGGTGTTCTCCGGCACCGACCAGAACTCGTCGGTGGCGCCGGCGCCGCCGACGTAGCCCAGGTCCTGGTCCACCAGCAGCAGCTTGCGGTGGTCGCGGAACAGGTTGCGCCAGCCGCCGCGCCAGCGCAGCGGGTTGTACAGGCGCAGCTCGCCGCCGGCCTCGCGCAGCCGGCGGCCCCAGGCGCTGCCCAGGCGCAGGGCGCCGAAGCCGTCGAACAGGCAGCGCACGGCCACGCCGCGGCGCAGGGCGTCGATCAGGGTTTCCAGCAGCAGCTCGGAACAGGTGCCGCCCTCCACCAGGTACAGCTCCAGGTCCACCTGGCGCTGCGCCCGGGCGATGGCCGTGAGCATGCTCGGGAAGAAGTCCTCCCCGTCCACCAGCAGGGCGAAGCGGTTGCCGCTGCGCCAGGGGAAGACCGGCCCGCTCACCGCTGGGCGAAGATCAGCACGGCGCCCACCGGCACCGCCAGGTTGATGGTCTGCAGGCCGGCGAGCTTGCGCAGTTGCTCCACGCCCGGCGTCAGGCCGAAGTCGGCGGCGTCGAGGATCAGCGGCGACAGCGTCACCACCTGGAAGCGCCGTTCGTCCAGGCGCGTCACCAACACCTCGGCGCGGTAGGCGCGGCTGGCGCCGTGCAGGTCCAGGCGCAACGGCAGCGGCATTTCCAGCTGCGCGCCGTTGGCCAGGCCGAGGATCGGCCCCAGGTCCAGCTGCGCGTCCACGCTGGCCTCGGGGTAGCGTTCGGTCTCGAACAGCAGCTCGCGGATGCGCTCGTCGCGCAGCGGCACGCCGCTGAGCACCGAGTCCAGCTCGATGCGCAGGCTGGCCTTGCCGTGGTCGTCGACGCTGCCGTGCATGACCAGGAAGCGGTTGTTGTCGGCGCCGGCGGCGCCGCGGCCGGTGACGAAGTTCAGCCGCGAGGACTCGTAGTCGAGGTACCAGGCCGCCTGGGCGGAGGCGGCGAAGCAGGCCGCGAAGAGGAAGGCGAACAGCGAGCGCATGAAATCCCTTACATGGAAAACGGCTGGATCAACGGCCAACGATAGCCGCCCGCCGTCGGCTTGCAAACCGGCCGGCGAGCCCGTTGGGCAGGCGGCAGCGCCATTGGTTCAGACGTAGGGCGAATAACCGTTCGCGGTTATCCGCCGATACACCGAGACCGCAGCCAATGCCCAGGTCAACCCAGGCGCCGCCGGGAACCAAGGCCAAGCGGCGGATAACGCCGTAGGCGTTATGCGCCCTACGGCTGCGGCAGCAGCCGGCAGCCCTCGCGCGGGCCGAGCCAGGCGGCGGTCTGGGTGCTGCCCAGGCCGCTGGCGGTCACGCGCTTGTGCTCGGCGTCGTCGAGGAAGGCGCTGGTAGGCACGTACTGCTTGGTGTAGCCCTGGCAGTACTCGGCGCTGTTGCCCATGACGTAGCGGCAGGAGCAGTACTCCTTGGCCGTGTAGGCGCCGATGATCGGCGGGAAGGATTCCAGGTGCACGCGGTTGGCCCAGGCCCAGCCGGCCAGGGCGACGAGCAGCAGGAGCAGCAGGCTGAGCAGCGGGTGGCGGCGGATCATGGCTTGGCCTCCGGCTGGGCGAAGGCCGCGAGGGCCCGCTTGAGGAAGTCGTCGTGGCGGTAGCTGCCGTCGCGGTCGTCGGCGTAGCGCACTATCACCAGCTTCTGGTCGGGCAGCACGTAGAGCGCCTGGCCCCAGTGGCCGAGGGCGGCGAAGGCGGTTTCCGGGGCGTTCGGCCAGGGCAGGCCGGCGCCGGCCGGGGCGCGGTTGAGCCACCACTGGCCGCCGGGCACGCCGTCGCTGGCGTCTTCCGCGCTCGGGCGGTAGTTGGCGAACGGCGTGAGGGCGAACTGCATCCAGGCCGGCGGCAGCAGCTGGCGCTCCTTCCAGCGCCCGCCGCGCTGCATCAGCAGGCCGATGCGCGCCAGGTCGCGGGCGGTCATGTAGGCGTAGGAGGAGCCGACGAAAGTGCCGCTGGCGTCGCGCTCCCACACCGCCGAGCGGATGCCCAGGGGCTCGAACAGCGCGGTCCAGGGGTAGTCCGCGTAGGCGTCGCCGACCATCTGCTTGAGGCTGGCGGCGAGCACGTTGCTGTCGCCGCTGGAGTAGCGGAAGCGCTGCCCCGGCTCGGCGTCGGCGGGGAAACCGGCGACGAAGCCGGCCATGTCGTCGCGGCCGCGGGTGTAGAGCATGGCCACCACCGAGGATTTCAGCGGGGCGTATTCGTAGTCTTCTTCCCAGGCCAGGCCCGAGGCCCAGTTGAGCAGGTGGCGCATCTTCACCTGCGGGTGCGCGGCGAAGGGCGCGAAGTGCTGCGCCACCGCGTCGTCCAGCTGGAAGCGGCCCTCGCCATAGGCCACGCCGAGCACGCAGGCCATGATGCTCTTGCTCATCGACCAGGCCAGGTGCGGGGTCTGCGCCCGGGTCGGCCCGGCATAGCGTTCGTAGACCAGTTGGCCGTCGCGGATCACCACCACGGCGTCGCTGCGCACACCCTGGCGGGTGGCGTCGTCGCGCGCCGGGAAGGCATAGGCTTCGAAGGCCTGCAACGCCGGGCCACTGGGCGCGGGGCCGGGCTGCCAGTCGGCGTCCGGCCAGGTTTCCGCATGGGCCGGCGCCAGCAGGCACAGGCCGGCGGCCAGGGTGAGGCCACGCAGCAGCGGGCGCAGGGAGGGCATGGGCATCGGCGGGCCTCTTGTCGTCAGCTCCGGCGGAACCCTAGCACGCTGCCATGACGGCTATAAGCGCCGATCACGCCGGAATGGCGGACGGATTCAGCGCGGCACCTGGTAGTCGGCCGGGCCGAGCAGGTCCATGCCGCATTCCAGGCCGCTGATCCAGTCCAGGAAGGCGTCGATCATCGGCCGCCCGACGAAGGGCCGGCCGTGCTGCGGCACCATCATCTGCACGTCCAGGCCGCGCACCATGTCCGCCCACAGCCGGCACACCTTGTTGCTGGCCATGTAGCGGCGGTGGAAGCCGAGCATGTGCGGCAGGTGCTCGGCGAAGTCCTGCACCGGGCTGGCGTCGTCCACCAGGGAGGCGCCCATGTCGCCGGAGAAGAGGATGCGGCTGACCGGGTCGTAGATCTGGAAGTTGCCCACCGAGTGCAGGAAGTGCGCCGGCAGCACCTTCAGCTGGCAGCGCCCGAGGTTCAGCGACTGGCCGCGGTCGGGCACGGCGATGACGCGGTCGTAGGTGGAGATGCCGTGGCTGACCGCCAGGTAGCTGGCCGTCAGGTGCGGCAGGAAGCGCGCCCAGAGCTTGGAGCAGACGACCTTGGCGCGGGTGTGCAGCAGCCACTTGTCCAGCGCGGCGATGATGTCCGGGTCCTGGTGCGAGGCGAAGATGTAGTCCAGCTCCTGCAACGGCATCAGCTTCGACAGTTCCAGCGACAGCGGCGTGTAGGTCAGGTCGCCGCCCGGGTCGAGCAGCAGGTACTGGCCGTGGTCGACGATGAGGAACTGGTTGGACTGCACCCCGTCGCCACTGACGAGGTCGTCGAAGCACAGGCATTGGTGGGTGCCGTTGTCGAACAGCACTATGGGTTCGCGACGCATGGAGCTTCCTGCGGGTCATGCCGGTGGGGCGGCGGAATGTCGCGCAGGGTACCCAGGCGCGCGCGCCGGCCTCACTGACCTGGGTCAAGCCCCAGCGCCGCCCAGGCCTTGTCCAGGCGCCTGGCGCGGGCGCTGCCGCCAAGGGCGAGCACCGCGCGGTCGCGCTTCCACAGCTGCGCCCAATGCTCCGGGCCCTGGCCGATGGCGGCGTCCAGCGCCGGGGTCAGGGCGTCGAACTGGGCGAACAGGCCGCCCAGCAGCAGGTGCGTCGCCGTGTCGCCCACCGGGTGCCGCGCCACTTCGGCGCAGCCGGCCAGCAGCCCGGCTAGGCGCAGGGGCAACTCGCGCGGCCAGCGGCTGGCCAGGCCCACGCCGTACAGCCAGGCCAGCAGCGCGGCCATCACGTGCAGGTCTTCCAGGCCGCGGAACGGCTTGCTGTAGGCGTCCCAGCCGTCGCCCGGCAGGCGCTCGCAGTGGGCGCCCTCGAGGATCAGCCGGGCGTGGGGGATGTCGGGGATCAGCGGCATGGCCGGCATCGGCTCCAGGCGCGCGCCGGGGGCGCCGGCCAGCACCACGGTCATGGCCAGGCGCGGGGCCTCGCCGTCCGGCTCGTCGCGCGCGGCCACCAGGTACCAGGCGGCGCTGTCGGCGGCGGTGGCGAAGTCCTTGCGGCCATGCAGGGTCAGGCCGTCCAGGCGGGTGGCCAGGTCCGCCGGGCGCAGGCTCTTGCCCTCGCTGACGCAGAGCGCGCCCAGCCCGGCCGGAGCCGCCGGCCACAGGGCGCGCAGGGCCGCCTGGTAGCCGCCGAGGAAGGCCAGGCCGGGGGTGGCCGCCAGGCGCCCGGCGAGCACCGCCAGCTCCAGCGGCCCGGCGCCTGCGGCGCAGGCCAGCAGTTCGGCGTACCAGTCCTCCAGGGCCAGGCCGGCGGGCAGTGGCTCCAGCGGGCCGAGCAGGCGGTTCCAGGGCATGGGGCGATCCTCATCGGGGGGTGGTGTTGTCATACAAGCATCACGCCAGGGTCACAAGCGTGACACCGCCGCTTCCTAGCCTGAGCTTGCACAACAAAGGCGACCGGCCGCAACCCGCCTGGCCGGCCCATGGAGGCCTCCGCATGAGTCAGACCGCCCACGCCTGCGACACCCCGCGCGAAGAACGCCGCCTGAAGGCCGTGCGCCTGCGCGGCGCCCGCGCCCTGCGCGAAGCCCAGGCCCTGCGCTTCAGCGTGTTCAGCAGCGAATTCGAGGCACGCCTCAAAGGCGCCGAGCTCGGCCTGGACCTGGACGACTACGACAGCCACTGCCTGCACATCGGCGTGCGCGACCTGGCCAGCGGCGCCCTGGTGGCCACCACCCGCCTGCTCGACCACCGCGCCGCCGAGCGCCTGGGACGCTTCTACAGCGAAGAGGAATTCCACCTCGACGGCCTGGCCGAGCTGCAGGGCCCGGTGCTGGAGATCGGCCGCACCTGCGTCGACCCGGACTACCGCAACGGCGCCACCATCGCCGTGCTCTGGGGCGAGCTGGCCGAGGTGCTCAACGAGGGCGGCTACCGCTACCTGATGGGCTGCGCCAGCATCCCCATGCGCGACGGCGGCATCCAGGCCCTGGCGGTGATGCAGCGCCTGCGCGAGCGCTACCTGTGCCGCGAGAACCTGCGTGCCGAGCCGAAGACGCCGCTGCCGGCGCAGGAACTGCCGGACAACCTCACCGCCGAGCTGCCGCCGCTGCTCAAGGCCTACATGCGCCTGGGCGCGAAGATCTGCGGCGAGCCCTGCTGGGACCCGGACTTCCAGGTCGCCGACGTGTTCATCCTGCTCAAGCGCGACGAGCTGTGCCCGCGCTACGCCCGCCACTTCAAGGCGGCCGTGTGATGCGCGGCGCCTGGCGCATCGCCCGCCTGCTGGCGGTGATCGGCCTGGGCCTGGCGCTGGCCGCCGGGGTGGCGCTGCTCGAACGCCTGCCCGGCTACGACTGGACCGCGCTGCGCCAGAGCCTGACGCGCTGGTGGCTGGCGCGCCTGAGCCGCGCCCTGCCGCTGCGGGTGAAGGTCTATGGCGAGCTGCCCCGGCAGCCGGCGCTGTGGGTCAGCAACCACGTGTCCTGGCTCGACATCCCGCTGCTCGGCGCCCTGGCCCCGCTGACCTTCCTGTCCAAGGCCGAGGTGCGCCAGTGGCCGCTGGCCGGCTGGCTGGCGGAAAAGGCCGGCACCCTGTTCATCCGCCGCGGCTCGGGCGACGGCAGCCGCCTCGGCGAGCAGATCGCCGGGGCCCTGCAGCTGGGCCGCTCGACGCTGATCTTCCCGGAAGGCACCACCACCGACGGCCGCGGCCTGCGCAACTTCCACGGGCGCCTGCTGGCCGGCGCCATCCAGGCCGGGGTGCCGCTGCAGCCGGTGGCCCTGCGCTACCTGCGCGACGGCGAGCCGGACCACCTGGCGCCCTTCATCGGCGACGACGATCTGCTCAGCCACCTGCTGCGGCTGCTGCGCAACGAGCGCGGCTGCGTGGAAATCCACCTGCTCGCGCCGCTGCCCAGCCAGGGCCGCGACCGCGCCCAGCTGGCGCAGCAGGCCCATGCCGCCATCGGCACGGTGATCTACGGGGAAGTCGCTCGGGAGCAGGCGCTGGCCGCCTGAAAGAGCCTGAAAGAGAAAGTCGAACCTGCCGGGCGCCACGGCTGGCAGGTTCCGTCCCGGACGGCGGCGCAGGCTTGAACTCCAACCGGAAAGACCGGCGCCCGCCATTGGCGGGCGCCGTCGTTCCCTTGGCGCGCGGGCCTGCGCCGCGCCGTCCTACACGCCGGTTTCCGGCGGCACGACCAGGATGTCGCAATCCAGTTCGCGCAGGGCGTAGTCGGCGACACTGCCGATCAGGGCACGCTTGATCCCTCCCATGCCCCGGGTACCCATCACCAGCAGGTCCGGCCGGTGCTTTTCGGACATGCGCTCCAGCACGTTGCCCGGCAGGCCGACGGCGACCAGCTGTTCGTCGATCCAGGGTTCCAGTTGCTGGTCGCGCAGGAACGCCTTGAACTCGTCCACCGCCTGGCGCGTCTCGGTGCCGACGAACTCGTCGATGCGCTCCTCGCTGACCCCGGAGTACTGCATCATGCCCTTGGCCAGCGGGCTGAAGGCATAGATGGCGCGGCGCACCGCGCCCTGCAGCAGGCCCAGGCGCTCGGCGACGCGCACCGCGTTGGCCGAGGCCGGCGAGGTGTCCAGCGCCAGCAGCAGGTCGCGGTATTCGCCGACCGCCGGCTGGTTGACCATCAGCACCGGCAGCTTGCCGGCGCGCACCACGCGTTCCACCGTGGTGCCGACGAAGATGTCGCGCAGCACGCTCTTGCGGTGCGAGCCCATCACCAGCAGGTCGACGTCCTCCTCCAGCGCGCAACTGACGATCTTCTGGTTCGGGTCGCCGACCTCGACGCGGATGCGCGGGCAACCGCCGCCCAGGGCGGTGAGTTCGACCAGGCGCGCCTCCAGCAGCAGCCGGACCTGCGTCGCCTCCTGTTCGACCAGCGCCACCGGCTGGTCCTCGTCCACCACGCAGAGCACCGTCCACGGGCAGCCGAAGCGCTTGGCCAGGGCACCGGCGCGTTGCAGGGCCTTCTCCGAGCGCGAAGACAAATCCGTGGCGATCATCAATGATTTGAGCATGCTGCACCTCCCTCTCCGTCGTGGGTTCTATTG
Source organism: Pseudomonas sp. M1 (assembly GCF_022760135.1). NCBI lineage: Bacteria > Pseudomonadati > Pseudomonadota > Gammaproteobacteria > Pseudomonadales > Pseudomonadaceae > Pseudomonas > Pseudomonas sp. M1. Next base: position 915,124 of record NZ_CP094343.1, on the reverse strand, counting down.
CATCCTTTCATGGCTTTCCTACGTTTGATGCATATCAAGCCGGGGGCGATCCCCAGGCAGATTGTCGCGCCGCCCGGCCAGCGCCAGCAGTTGCGGGTAGAACGCGCGGAAGTCGTCGCTCAGCGGCTGGTAGCGCTCGGCCAGTTCCTCCCAGGCGCCGTCCAGCAGGCCCGGGCGCGACAGCCGGCGGGCCATGCCGGCGAGCACGTCCTGCAGCACCGTGAACTCGCGGTAGCTGCCCAGCCAGTCCTGCGCCGCCATGCGCGGGGCGATGCGCGCCAGGCGCTCGGGCAACTGCGGGGTGGTGTTCAGTACACCATAGACGCGGCGGGTGAATTCGCTGAGCGGCTCGTTGCTGAATGTGTCCCAGTCCCGCGCCAGGCAATGGTCGAAGAACACGTCCAGCAGTACTCCCGCCAGGCGCCGCCGCTCGGCGGGAAAGCGCAACTTCGCCGCATGCACCAGCGGATGGCTGTCGGTGAAGGCATCGATGCGCCGGTGCAGGCGGATGGCCGCCTCGATGTCCGCCGGCCAGCGTCCGGCCAGCGGCCCCTTGACGAAATCGCCGTAGAGGCTGCCGAGCAACTGCGCCGGCTGCGAACCGCCGAGGTGGAGATGGGCGAGGTAGTTCATGGCCCAAGCTTAGCGCGAAACCTCGGCCGCCGGGATGCCGGGCAAGGCCCGCGGATTTGCCCGCAAGGCCCGTCTCTGCTAGTGTCGCCGGGTTCCGAATACCCCGCCGAGATGTCCCCATGGCCCGCAAGAAAGCCGTCGATTTCGAACAGTCCCTCGCCGAACTGCAAACCCTGGTGGAACGCCTGGAGAGCGGTGAACTGTCCCTGGAGGACTCGCTCGGCGCCTTCGAGCAGGGCATCCGCCTGACCCGCGAATGCCAGGCGGCGCTGAGCCAAGCCGAGCAGAAGGTGCAGGTGCTGCTGGAGCGCGACGGCGAGCTGAGCGAGGCGCCGTTCGACAGCGAAGGCGAAGACGCATGATCGCCGCCTACCAGGCGCGCTGCCAGGCGCGCGTAGACGCCGCCCTGGAAACCCTGTTCACCCCGCCCCGCGAAGACCTCCAGCGCCTCTACCGGGCCATGCGCTACAGCGTGGTCAACGGCGGCAAGCGCGTGCGCCCGCTGCTGGCCTACGCCGCCTGCGAAGCCCTCGGCGGCGACCCCGCCCGGGCCGACGGTGCGGCCTGCGCGGTGGAGCTGATCCACGCCTACTCACTGGTCCACGACGACCTGCCGGCGATGGACGACGACGACCTGCGCCGCGGCCAGCCGACCACCCACATCGCCTTCGACGAGGCCTGCGCCATCCTCGCCGGCGACGGCCTGCAGGCGCTGGCCTTCGAAGTGCTGGCCGAGGCTCGGCTGAACCCGCAGGACGCCGAGACGCGCCTGGCCATGGTCACCGCCCTGGCCCGCGCCGCCGGTTCCGCCGGCATGGTCGGCGGCCAGGCCATCGACCTCGAGGCGGTGGGCCGCAGGATCGACCAGGCGGCCCTGGAAACCATGCACCGGCACAAGACCGGCGCGCTGATCGAAGCCAGCGTGCGCCTCGGCGCCCTGGCCAGCGGCCAAGCCGACGCCGAGCGCCTGGAAGCCCTGGCCCGCTACGCCGGGGCCATCGGCCTGGCGTTCCAGGTGCAGGACGACATCCTCGACGTGGAAAGCGACACGGCCACCCTGGGCAAGACCCAGGGCAAGGACCAGGCCCACGACAAACCCACCTACCCCGCCCTGCTTGGCCTGGAAGCCGCCAAGACCTACGCCCTGGCCCTGCGCGACCAGGCCCTGGCGGCCCTGGAAGGCTTTGGCGAGGGCGCCGAGCCGCTGCGGGAGCTGGCTCGCTATATCGTCGAGCGGCGTAGCTGAGGAGTCGGCGGTACGGGCCAGGCGGCGAGGTGTCGGCGAAGTCCGCAACCCTCACCCCAGCCCTCTCCCAGAGGGAGAAGGGGCCGTTCGGCGTGGGTGGATAACACAGCGTCAGCCGGCAGGTTCCGCGGTTATGCGCCGTAGGCCAATTGTACCGGGACGCCCGGTGTGGCCGGTGAGTCCGCTCCTATGGTTCCAGGAAGCACGGCTTTTCGTAGGATGGCGTTGAGCGAAGCGATACCCATCAGCGCAACCGCATGGGTTTCGCAAGCTCAACCCATCCTACGAAGAGCACCTCGGCGCAAGACAGTTGCTCCTACGGTTCAGGGAAGCACGAACGTAGGAGCGGACTCCGTCCGCGATTCGGCGCATAACGCCGCACGGATTTCCAGAGAAACATCCGCGTGCATAGAAGGCCAAGCGCTCTGGCCCAAGGCCCACAGGCAAAACCAGCCCCGCCCCACAGGAACGACCGCAAGAAAACCACCCCCTCCCCCAACCAAACAGCACCCCCACCTTGCTTGGGCCTGTCAGAAGCATCAGGTAAACTGCCGCATCTTTGCCTCTCATAACGATCAGCCTGATGCCCACGACGTTCCACGAGATCCCCCGCGAGCGCCCCGCCACCCCCCTGCTCGACCGCGCCAACACGCCGGTCGAGCTGCGCCGGCTGGGCGAGGCGGAGCTCGTCAGCCTCGCCGACGAACTGCGCCAGTACCTGCTCTACAGCGTCGGCCAGACCGGCGGCCACTTCGGCGCCGGCCTGGGGGTGATCGAGCTGACCATCGCCCTGCACTACGTCTTCGACACCCCGGACGACCGCCTGGTGTGGGACGTCGGCCACCAGGCCTACCCGCACAAGATCCTCACCGGCCGCCGCGAGCGCATGGGCACCCTGCGCCAGAAGGACGGCCTGGCCGCCTTCCCGCGGCGCTCGGAGAGCGAGTACGACACCTTCGGCGTCGGCCATTCCAGCACCTCCATCAGCGCCGCGCTGGGCATGGCCATCGCCGCGCGCATGCAGGGCTCGGGGCGCAAGTCGGTGGCGGTGATCGGCGACGGCGCACTGACCGCCGGCATGGCCTTCGAGGCGCTGAACCACGCCTCCGACGTGCAGGCCGACATGCTGGTGATCCTCAACGACAACGACATGTCGATCTCGCACAACGTCGGCGGCCTGTCCAACTACCTGGCCAAGATCCTCTCCAGCCGCACCTACAGCAGCATGCGCGAAGGCAGCAAGAAGGTGCTCTCGCGCCTGCCCGGCGCCTGGGAGATCGCCCGCCGCACCGAGGAATACGCCAAGGGCATGCTGGTCCCCGGCACCCTCTTCGAGGAGCTGGGCTGGAACTACATCGGCCCGATCGACGGCCACGACCTGCCCACGCTGATCGCCACCCTGCGCAACATGCGCGACCTCAAGGGCCCGCAGTTCCTCCACGTGGTGACCAAGAAGGGCAAGGGCTTCGCCCCGGCCGAGGCCGACCCCATCGGCTACCACGCCATCACCAAGCTGGAGCCGGCCGGCGCCGCGCCGAAGAAGGCCGGCGGGCCGAAATACTCCAACGTCTTCGGCCAGTGGCTGTGCGACATGGCGTCGCAGGACCCGCGCCTGGTCGGCATCACCCCGGCGATGAAGGAAGGCTCCGATCTGGTGGCCTTCGCCGAGCGCTTCCCGGAGCGCTACTTCGACGTCGCCATCGCCGAGCAGCACGCCGTGACCCTCGCCGCCGGCATGGCCTGCGACGGCATCAAGCCGGTGGTGGCGATCTACTCCACCTTCCTGCAGCGCGGCTACGACCAGCTGATCCACGACGTCGCGGTGCAGAACCTCGACGTGCTCTTCGCCATCGACCGCGCCGGCCTGGTCGGCGAGGACGGCCCGACCCACGCCGGCAGCTTCGACCTTTCCTACCTGCGTTGCATCCCCGGCATGCTGGTGATGACCCCCAGCGACGAGGACGAACTGCGCAAGCTGCTGACCACCGGCTACCTGTTCCAGGGCCCGGCGGCGGTGCGCTATCCGCGCGGCAGCGGGCCGAACACCCCGATCGACCCGACGCTTGCGCCGGTGGAGATCGGCAAGGGCGTGCTGCGCCGCCAGGGCAAGGCCGGCAAGGTCGCCATCCTGGCCTTCGGCGTGCAACTGGCCGAGGCCCTGCAGGTGGCCGAGCGCTTCGACGCGACCGTCGCCGACATGCGCTTCGTCAAACCGCTGGACGAAGCCCTGGTGCGTGAGCTGGCCGACAGCCACGAGCTGCTGGTGACAATCGAAGAAAACGCCGTGATGGGCGGCGCCGGCGCCGCGGTCGGCGAGTTCCTCGCCCGCGAGAACCGCCAGCAGCCGCTGCTGCACCTGGGCCTGCCGGACTACTACGTGGAGCACGCCAAGCCGGCGCAGATGCTCGCCGAATGCGGCCTGGACGCCGCCGGCATCGAGCGCGCCATCGCCGAGCGCCTGGCCCTGCTGGCCACCCCCGCGCCCGAGGCCTGAGCCCCGGCGCGCGGCGTCAGCCCAGCAGCGCCAGCGTGTCCAGGGCGATCATGCGTTCCTCGGCGGTGGGCACCACCAGCACCCGCGGCGAGCCGGGCCGGTGGATTTCCCGGCAGCGGCCGCCCACGCAGGCCGCGTTGGCCGCCTCGTCGACGGCGAAGCCGAGGAACCCCAGGTGGGCCAGGGTCCTGGCGCGCACCAGCACCGAGTTCTCGCCGATCCCGCCGGTGAACACCAGGCCGTCGATGCGCGGCATGGCGCAGCCCATCGCCGCCAGGGACTTGGCCAGGCGGTAGCAGAACACCTCGATGGCCAGGGCCGCGCCCGCGTGGCCCCGGGCGCGCGCCTGTTCCAGGGTGCGCATGTCGTTGGACAGGCCCGACAGGCCGAGCAGGCCGCTGTCTTCGTTGAGCATCCTGTCGACTTCCTCGATGGTCCAGCCCAGGCTGCGGATCAGGTGGCCGTGCAGGTTGGGGTCGACGTCGCCGCTGCGCGTGCCCATCACCAGACCCTCCAGCGGCGTCATGCCCATGCTGGTGTCGCGGCTGCGGCCGTTGACGATGGCGCAGGTGGAGCAGCCGTTGCCCAGGTGCGCCGACAGCCAGCAGCTGTCCTCCGGCGGCAGGCCGCACAGGGTGGCGGCGCACTGGCTGACGTAGCGGTGGCTGGTGCCGTGGAAGCCGTAGCGGCGCACGCCGAAATGCCGGTACAGCCTTTCCGGCAGGGCGTAGCGGTAGGCGTGCTCGGGCAGGCTCTGGTGGAAGGCGGTGTCGAACACCGCCACCTGCGGCAGCTGCGGGTACAGCGCCAGGGCCGCCTCGATGCCGGCCAGGGCGCCGGGGTTGTGCAGCGGCGCCAGGGCGACGGTGTCGCGGATGTTCTGCATGACCTGCGGGTCGATGCGGCAGGCCTGGCTGAAGTGCTCGCCGCCATGCACCACGCGGTGGCCGATGCCTTGCAGGCGCCCTTCGGCGGCTACCTGCACCAGCGGCAGCAGGCGCGCCAGGGCCTGGCGGTGGTCGGCGTTCGGCAGGGCGAGGTCGACGCGGCCGCCGGCGTCGACGATGCGCAAGCTGGCCTGGGGCGTGCCCAGGCATTCGACGATGCCGCTGGCGCGGAACTCGGGGGCGCTTTCGTCGACCAGGGCGAACTTGATCGACGAACTGCCGCAGTTGATGACGAGGATGCTTCGGTCGGACATGGAAGGGTTTCCTGCAAAACAAGGGAGAGCCCGGCGCGCCACGCCGCCCCGGACCGCGAAGGGCCGGGCGCGGGCGCGCCGGGGAGAAGAGGTGCGGCCTACCAGGCCGCGCTCAGGCGTTCGCGGTTGGCCAGGGTGGCCGAGGGCCGCTCGCCGAAGAGTCGCTGGTAGTCGCGCCCGAACTGCCCCATGTGCCAGAAGCCCCAGGCCATGGCGGCGTCCTGCACGGTCGCGTAGGGCGAGTGGGGGCTGCCCAGCTCGCGGTGCACGGCGTTCAGGCGCACGGCCTTGAGGTAGTGGATGGGGCTGCGCCCGAGCACGTCCAGGAAGCAGTTGCGCAGCGTGCGCTGGCTGACGTGCAGGAGCCGGCAGAGCTCCAGCGCGCTCACTGGCCGGCTGGGGTTGTCCAGCACGTATTCGCGCGCCCGGGCGACCACCCAGTGCTTGCGCAGCAGGGTGCGGGAGCAGGCGTGGCGCGCAGGTTCTGCGCCCTGCAACAGGTCCAGCAGGCAGAGCAGCAGGTCGTGGTTCAGCTGCCGCGCCACCGCGGGCTCGCGCAGGCTCAGCGGCTCGACCTGGGCCAGCGCCAGCGCGGCGCGCATGAAGTCGCACAGGCGCCGCCGGGCGCCGGGCTCGACCTGCAGCAGGCGCGACTCATCCAGCAGCAGGCCGAGGTGGCGCAGTTCCTCCAGCTCCAGGTGCTCCAGCAACGCCTCGCGCTCCACCACCAGGCCGAGGATGTTGTAGTCGTCCGGGGTGCTCAGCTCGAACTCGCGGCCGCCCGGGCGCACGGCGATGGCCTGGGCGTCGATGCAGTCGCGGCCGATGTAGCCGACGTCCTTGTCGCCGTAGGGGATGCCGAACCAGAAGGCGCCGGGCCAGACCATGCAGGACTGGTGCAGCGCGTGGCTGGTGTATTCGCGGAAGAACTGCAGGCCGTCGAGCCAGACCTCGGTCAGCTCGCCGCGGAAGGGCCCGGGGTCGAGCTGGTCGTAGAGCTGCTGCCAGGCGGTGATGTTGCAGGCGTGGGCGTAGACGTCGCGGGTCTGCCGCCGACGCACGCCGTCGCAGTGGCCCAGGGGTTCGTCCAGCCTGCCCGACGTGTCGTCGCACGCCCAGAGGTGATGCAGATCGATTGCGCTTTTCTTGTCCGACATGACGTCTTGCCCGATAACTTCAGGGACCCGCGCGAGCGGGTCGGGTTTCGTCATGCAAGGCACGGTCAAGTGGGTGCTCTATGGCTACCTCACACTGTGGAGAATTGCTCAGAGCAGGTGTTGCCACAGGTCAAGGTGCGGCCTGGGCACGGTCATGCCGTGGACCAGCAGCCCCTTTTCCCCGGCGCTGGCGCAGGCCACCCGCACCGCCGCCTCCACGTCGGCGACCTCGCCGGTCAGCACCAGGTAGCACTTGCCGCCGATGCCGAAGGCCATGTGCACGCGCACCAGGGTGACGTTGGCCGCCTTCACCGCGGCGTCGGCGGCCTCGATGCAGGCCGCCACGCTGAAGGTTTCCACCACCCCCAGCGCGCGCGGCCGCTCCACCGGGTTGACGCCGCTGATGGCCGGCAGTACCGACTCGTGGATGTTCGCCAGGACGAACTGGTCCACCAGCATCTGCCCGCCCTCGGCCGCGCCGGCCTGCACCGCCTGGCGCACCGCGGCGACCTCGCCGCCGACCATGGCGATGTACTTGCCGGGGCAGATGGTCTTGGCCGCCAGCAACTGCACGTCGGCGCTCTTCAGCATCAGGTCGGCGAGCTGCACGCCGCGGGCGATGCTGGTCAGTTCGATCAAACCTATGGCGTGGTGCATCAGGCTTCTCCTGGCGGGTTGGCGACGAGGCGGACGTGGCTGTCGCCGACCTCCGCCACGCGGCCGGCAATGCTGGCGTGCAGGGGCACACCGAGTTGTCCTTCGGGCGCTTCGGCGATGCACTCGCCCAGCGCCACCTGCTGGCCCACCACGACGCAGGGCCGGGCGGCCACGCCGATGTGCTGGCGCAGCGCCAGGCGCACCTCGGCGGGATGATGTTCCTGCGCCAGCAATGGCGCCTTGTGGTTATAGGCCTGCAACTCCAGGCGCGAGACCAGCCGGCTGACCGGCAGCAGGCGGTATTCGGCCATGGGGTCGGCGCCGCGCAGTTCGCCCTGGTAGCGGGCGCCCTCTTCGCGCAGGCGGGCCTTGAGCGCCTGGTTCAGGCGCATCGGCGAAATCTCCACCGGGCAGGCGTAGGCCTCGCAGATGCCGCATTCGGAGCAGGTCAGCGCCGACAACAGCACGCTGGGCTGGGCGACGTGCTGGTAGTTGGTGGCGCGCACGATCAGGTGCGGCGGCAGCTCGTGGCCGATCATGTGCCGCGGGCACAGCTCGGTGCACAGCGTGCACTGCTCGCACACCGAGCGGGCCATGGCCAGCACCGAGTCCATGCTCTGCCGGCGGCGGCGCACCAGCAGGTGGTCGTCCGGCAGCACCAGCAGGCCGCCGGTGGTCTTGCTGACCGGTTCGTCGAGGTCGTCCAGCAGGCGCCCCATCATCGGCCCGCCGTTGATGAAGGCCGGGCGCTCCAGGGTGCTGCCGCCGGCTAGGGCCAGGGCCTCGCGCAACGGCGTGCCCAGCGGCAGGCTGAGGGTCAGCGGCTGGCGCACCGCGCCGTTCACGGTCAGGGTGCGGTGGGTCACCGGTTGCTGCCGTTCCACCGCGCGGCCGACGTTGATCAGCGTCTGCACGTTGCTCACCACCACGCCGATGGCCAGCGGCAACGCCGCCGGCGGCACGCGCCGGCCGGTGGCCAGCCAGATGGTGATGACCTCGTCGCCGGCCGGGTAGACGTCCGGCAGTATGTGCAGGCGCACGTGCTCGGGCAGCAGCGGCTGCAGGCGCTCGATGGCCGCGCGGTACTTGGCCTTGAGGGCGATGATGCCCTCCTTCGCGCCGGTGGCGGCCATGCCGTGGAGCAGGCCCTTGAGCAGCCATTCGGCCTGTTCCACGGCGAGCTGCTGGTCGACCTTGAGCAGGGGCTCGCACTCGGCGCCGTTGACCAGGTAGATCTCCGCCTGGGCCTTAAGCTTGACGTGGGTCGGGAAGCCCGCGCCGCCCGCCCCCACCACGCCGGCGGCGAACACCCGGCGGCGGATTTCCCCGGCGTCCAGGGCCTCGACGGCGATCATCGCGGCGCCCCTCCCGGCAGGCGGTAACGGCTACTGCGGCGGCGCAGCCGGCCCTGGGCGAAGAGGCCTTCCAGCCAGGCCCGGGCCTGGGCCACCGGGATGTCGAAGGCCGCCGCCACCTCGCTGGCGCTGTAGCCGTGCTTGCGCCGGGCGAGCAGGCCGAGCAGCGCCTCCTGCGGGGCCGCCGCCGAGGCCGGGCCCTGCCCGGCGTCCAGCAGGCTGCCCAGCAGGTAGGCGGTGTCGTCTTCCGGGCGGCCGATCTCCTTGCGGCCGACCAGGCAGCCGCGCCGGCTGGCCAGCGCCGCGCCGGCGTCCAGCGCGGCGCGGCAGGCGGCCAGGTCGCCCTCCACCACCAGGGTGACCAGCGCCGGATTGGTCACGGCCTGGCGCAGCAGGCGCACCGACGCCGCCTTGAGCATGGCATCGGCGGCCTCTATGCCGCAGGCCAGGCCCCTGACTTCCAGCAGGCCCAGGGCATCGATCATGGCGCTCACCTCCTCAGGCCCGCTGGATGGGATTGCGGGCGATCTCCAGCACCGCCTCGGAGAAGGCGTTGCAGGCGGCGCGGCAGGCCGCCTGGCTGCCGGCGAGGAAGGCCGCCGAGTAGTTGGTTTCCGAGGGCGGCGGCACGTAGGTCACCAGTTGCACGTCGGCGGCCTTGAGCGCGGCGTCGATGCCGTAGGTGGCCTCCAGCGGCGGCGCCACCAGGTAGGCGATGGGGTCGCCCAGGGCGATGCCGGCGCCGGCCGACAGGTAGCTGCCGGTGCGCGACACCACGTGGGCGAGGAAGGCCACGCTGTGGGCGTCGTCGGCCCAGCGGAAGCTCGGGCCGGCCTCGATCACCTCGTTCATGGCGTCGAGCCCGGCGCGCACCTCGGCGGGGTTGGGGCCGCCGAGCATGATCAGCACCTCGCCGGCGGTGGACGAAGGCCCGTTGGCCGCCCCGGCGTACAGCGAGCGGCCGTACACCACTTCCACCTGGGCCTGCTTGGTGGCCTCGTCGGCGGCGATGTAGGCGACGTCGTCGGAGTCGACGCTGATCAGCCCGAGGCTGCGGATGTGCTCGCCCACTTTCAGCTCGCGGCGGAAGTCTTCCTGCAACGAGGCGATCAGGCGCATGGCCGTGACGCTCGGTTTGATCGGATCGAGAATGCTCATGTCGGGTTGCTCCTCAGCAATGGGCTCAGCGGTTCAGGGCGATGCCGGAGGCCTGCTTCTCCAGCATCCGCCGGGCCAGGTCGACGATCACCGCCGCCGCCTCCACCGGCGGCGTGCCGCCGCGGTGGATGTTCGAGATACAGGTGCGGTCGGCTTCCACTGTGCCGGCCAGGGTCGGCTTGTACACCGCGTAGCAGGACAGGCTCTCGGACTGGCCCAGGCCGGGGCGCTCGCCCACCAGCAGGATCACCACCTGGGCGCCGAGCAGTTCGCCGATCTGGTCCTCGACCTTGACCCGCCCGTAGCGCACGAAGAACGGCGTGCCGATGTCCAGCCCGGCGTTCTTCAGGCCCTCCAGCAGGGGCGGGAGGATTTCCTGGAAGTTCACCGTCACCGCGTCGGTGGACAGGCCGTCGGAGATCACCACCTGCACCTGCGGGTTCTTCTTGCACTCGGCGAGCAGGGTCGCCACCGCCTTTTCGCTGAGGCGGCGGCCCATGTCCGGGCGGGTCAGGTACTGGTCCTTGGTGTCGATTTCCGACTGCACTTCCAGCAGGCCCTGCTGGGCCACCCACTCGGCGGGCACCTCCTTGAGCACGGTGTCCTTGGAGCGCGAGTGGTCGGCGAGGAAGCGCAGCAGCGCCTGGGTGCGCGGGCGCACGCCGGCGCGGCCCAGGCACACCCGCGCGGCGGTGGCCTTGCGGAATTCCTCCAGCACCTCGGGGCGCTGCGGGGCCTGGACGCCGATCCACTGACGGGCCTGTTCCGAGCCCAGGTCCCAGGCGCACAAGCCCTCTTCCACAGCGCTCGGCGCCGCTGCCGGAACGTCAGGCGCCGCCGGCGCGGGGCGGGCCTGGAGTTCATTCAATACCGAACGGACGATGTCCTCGATCTGCTGCTGATGCATGTCGCTTCCCTCAGAAGAAAATGGATGGATCGCCGGCGCGGGCGGTCAGCCGGCCGTCGCTCATCAGGCCCATGCGTTCGAGCCAGCGCTCGAACTCCGGCGCCGGGCGCAGGCCCAGCAGTTGGCGGATGGTGGCGGTGTCGTGGAAGGCGTTGGTCTGGTAATTGAGCATGATGTCGTCGCCCATCGGCATGCCGATGATGAAGTTGCAGCCGGCGGTGGCGAGCAGGATCATCAGGTTCTCGTTGGAGTTCTGGTCGGCGTCGGCGTGGTTGGTGTAGCAGCAGTCGCAGCCCATGGAGATGCCGCTGAGCTTGCCCATGAAGTGGTCTTCCAGGCCGGCGCGGATGATCTGGCGGTCGTTGTACAGGTACTCCGGGCCGATGAAGCCGACCACGGTGTTGACCATGAAGGGGTCGAAGTGCCGGGCCAGGCCGTAGTTGCGCGCTTCCATGGTCAACTGGTCGGCGCCGTAGTGGGCGCCGGCGGACAGCGCCGAGCCCTGGCCGGTCTCGAAGTACAGGCAGTTGGGCCCGGCGATGCGGTTGTACTCGGCGCCCACCGCGCGCGCCTCCTCGAGCATCTCCAGCTCCACGCCGAACTCGCGCAGGCCCTTCTCGCTGCCGCAGATGCTCTGGAAGATCAGCCCGCCCGGCGCGCCGCGGCGGATCGCCTCCATCTGCGTGGTGACGTGGGCCAGCACGCAGCCCTGGGTGGGGATGGCGAACTTGTCGATGGCCTCGTACACGGTGTGCAGCACGCGGGTGAGGTTCTCGACGTTGTCGGTCACCGGGTTGACGCCGATCACCGCGTCGCCGATGCCGTAGGACAGGCCCTCGTACATCTGCGCGGCGATGCTCTGCACGTCGTCGCGGGTGTCGTTGGGTTGCAGGCGCGCGCTGAAGCGGCCGGGCAGGCCCATGGTGTTGTTGGCCTTCTTCACCACCGGCATGCGCTTGGCGGCGTAGATCAGGTCGGCGTTGGAGCAGATCTTCGCCACCGCCGCCACCACCTCGGAACTCAGGCCCTTGCGCAGGAAGGCGATGTCGTCGGCGCCGGTGTCGTCGGCGAGGATGTATTCGCGCAGCTCGCCGATGCGCCACTGGGCGATGCGCCCGTAGGCGCTCTCGTTGATGCCGTCCTGGATCAGCCGGGTGACGCTGTCCTCCTCGTAGGGGATCACCGGGTTCATGCGCACGTCGGCCACCGTCAGCTCCGACAGCACCTGCTTGGCCGCCACCCGCTCCTGGGCGGTGCCCGCCGCCACGCCGGCGAGCACGTCGCCCGAGCGCGGTTCGTTGGCCTTGGCCAGGACCTCCTTGACGTCCTTGAACTGATAGGTCTTGCCGAACAACTGGGTCTTGAGTTTCATCACACCACCTCAGGAAGGGAAAGCCAGTGACTTGACGGTGACCGGAAGGATCTCGCCGTCGAACAACGGGCTGCCGATATCGATGTAGTCGCCATCGCTGGTCGCCACCTCGTCGATGACCGCCAGGGCGCGGCCGGCCAGGCGCGGCTGCAGGAGCATGCCTAGGACCTTGCCGAGGTCCTGGGCGGCCACCACCAGCAACGGATGGGCTTGGGATTCATGGCGCTGGAAGCCGGCGAGTTCTTCCACGCAGCGCTGGATGGCCCGGTAGGCCACCGGCAGGTCCGCCGGCAGGGCCAGGGCGTAGAGGTCTTCGTCGGCGCGCAGGTCCATGCGCAGCAGGTTCTGCCGCCAGCCGTCGGCGAGGCCCGCGCCCTGGCCGGCGGCCCAGTCGGTCGCGCAGGGCACCACCGGCACGTTGCGCATCGGCAACTGCATTTCGCGCAGCCAGATGGTGCTGCCGGACAGCGACAGGCTGTGGGCGCCGGCGCCGATCACCGTGGCGCGCACGGTCTGCTTCGGCTCGGCCAGCGGCAGGCGCTGGAAGCCGGGGTCCTCGTGCAGCGCCGCGGCCAGCAGCGGGCCGATGTCGCCGAAGCGGAACGGCGCCTGCTCCGCGCCGTGGTAGAAGCATTCGCCGACGCCGCCGGAGAGGGTCAGCGCCTGCAGCCGGCCCACCGCCGGCAGCGGCTCGGTCATCAACAGTTCCCGGGCCAGCGGCGAAAGCGCGCCGTCGATCACTTCGTAGAGCAGCGCCGCCATGCGCCGCGCCACCGTGCGCAGTTGCTCGCTGGACAGCGCCTGCGGCTCGCCACCGAACAGCTCGCGGCAGATCGCCCGCGCCGGCCCGTGCAGGCGCAGCAGCGCGCCGCGGCTGTCGGTTTCCACCAGGCGCCCGCCGACGTTCAGGCAGGCCGAACCGATCACCCGGCCGGCCTCGAACAGCACGTAGTTGGCGGTGCCGCCGCCGATGTCGATGTTCAGCACCCGCCCGGCGCAGGCGGCGGACAGCTCCGCCGCGCCGGCGCCGCGCCCGGCGATGACCGATTCCAGGTGCGGCCCGGCGCTGGCGACCACGAAGTCGCCCAGCCGCTCGGCCAGGCGCAGCACCGCCGGGCGGGCGTTGCGCGCCTTGGAGGTCTCGCCGGTGATGATGATGGCGCCGGACTCCACCTGCGCGGGCTCCAGGCCCGCGGCGCGGTACTGTTCGAGGATGAAGGCGAGCAGCTCGTCCTCGCGCAGGTGGCCCTCGAAGTCGATCGGGGTGAAGGCCACCGGGCTGACGTAGGTGACCTCCCGCGCGGCGAACTCGTAGTGCGGCACCTGGGACAGCGAGGCACGGTTGACCAGCACCAGGCGCGAGAAGATCACCTGGGTGGTGGTGGTGCCGACGTCGATGCCGACGCTGCGCAGCTCGCGCCTGCTCATGGCCGCGCCCTACTCGGCCCGCTGCAGGTCGGCGTCGGGCAACGCCACCGGCTCGGGCTGGGCTTCGGACTTGGGCGCGATGAGCATGGCCACGGCCACCGCGGTGATGCCGCCGAACAGCTTGCCGACCAGCATCGGGAAGATCATCGCGGACATGTTCGCCGCGGTGAAGCCGAGGTGGTCGCCCAGGGCGAAGCCGGCGGACACGGCGAAGGCGCAGTTGATGATCTTGCCGCGCGCATCCATCTTGCCGAACATGCCGAACATCGGGATCACGTTGGCCAGAGTCGCCACCATGCCGGCGGCGGCGTCCTTGTTCATGCCCAGCAGGCCGCCGACTTTCATCAGCGGGGTGCCGAACCAGCGCGTCAGCAGCAGCACCATGGGGTAGGCGCCGAGCAGCACGCAGGCGATCGAGCCGATCACTTCCATGGCGCGCATCACCGCGCCGGGCTCGTCGCCTTCGCTCATGAATATCGGGTCCAGCCCCGGGATCAGCGTCCAGCCCACGGTGAACTCCACCACCGCGGCGGCCAGGCCGAGGGTGATCAGCCCCACCAGCAGTTTGGCGAACACCTCGAAGCCGGCGATGATCTTCTCCGGGCAGAACTTCAGGCCCAGGGCGATCAGCGCCGCGACCACCAGCACCGGGATCATGTTGATGAGGATCATCGCCAGCGAGAAGCTCACCGGCTCGCCGTTGACCTCGATGCCCGAGTACATCGCCACCAGCCCGCCGGCGATGCAGCCCAGGGGCACGGTGACGATCCCGGCCAGGGTGCCCAGGGCCAGGTAGCGGCGGTCGGCGGGGTCGATGATGCCCAGCGCCACCGGGATGATGAACACCAGGGTCGGGCCCATCATGGCGCCGAGGATCAGCCCCGAGTACAGCCAGGCGGCGGTGTCGCCGCCGGCCAGCTCCTTGGCCAGGGAAAAGGCGCCCATGTCGTTGGCCAGCAGGGTGCCGGCGAACATCGCCGGGCTCGCCCCGACGCTCTCGTACAGGGGGATCACCAGCGGCCCCAGCAGGTTGGCCAGCACCGGCGCCAGGGCGGTGATGCCGACCATCGCCAGGCCCAGCGCGCCCATGGCCATGAAGCCTTCCTCGAACTGCCCGCCGGAGCCGCCGATGCCGCGCCCGAGCCAGCCCAGGCCGAGATGCCCGAGGACCTTCTCGGAGCCGCCGAACTGGCTGAATACCCGGTCCACCGCTCCGATCAGCAGGAAGACCATCATCACGTACAGGATGATTTCGTTGATGCTCATGACAACTGCTCCTGAACAGAATTGTTTCCTTGCTGGCAGGCGCCTCGGCGCTGCCAGGCGTCCTGGTAGATCGCGACGATCTGTTGCGCGCAGGCGCTGCGCGGGTTGCCGGCCAGGCAGATGTCCTGCAGGGCCGCCTCGGCCAGCGCGGCGAAGTCCTCGCGGCGCACGCCGTGGGCCTGCAGGTCGCGGCCGGCGGCGCCGACTTCGTCGATCAGGCGCTGCACCGCGGCGATGCTGCGTTCGGCATCCAGGCTTTCGCGGCTGAGGGCATGACCGATGTCGGCGTAGGCGCGCTTGCACACCAGTTGGTTGAAGCGCATCACCGCCGGCAGCATCAGGGCGTTGGCCTGTCCGTGGGGGATGCCGTAGCGCGCGCCGAGGGGGTGCGCGGTGGCGTGGCACAGGCCCAGGCCGGAATTGGAAAAGGCCATGCCGGCCATGTACGAGGCGAGCATCATCGACTCGCGGGCGCCGACGTTGCCGCCCTGCCCCACCGCCAGCGGCAGGGCCTCGCCGATCAGCGCCACGGCGCGCAGGGCCAGGCCCTGGGTCAGCGGCGTGGCGCTCGGCGCGACGTAGGCCTCGATGGCATGGGTCAGCGCGTCTATGCCGGTGGCGGCGGTCACCGCCGGAGGCACGCCGAGGGTCAGGCAGGCGTCGATGATCGCCAGGTCGGGAATCAGGTCGGTGTGCACCAGCACCTGCTTCAGGTGCCGCTGGCTGTCGGTGATCACCGCCACGTTGGTGGCCTCGGAGCCGGTGCCGGCGGTGGTCGGCACGGCGATCAGCGGCATGCGCCGGCGCAGCGCCGGGCCGTCGCCGAGCTCGCTCACCCGGCGCTCCGGGTTGGCCGCCAGCAGCGCGGTGGCCTTGGCCGCGTCGAGCACCGAGCCGCCGCCGAAGGCCAGCACGCCGTCGCAGTCGGCGGCCAGCAGTTGCCGGCCGGCGGCCTCCACCACTTCGCTGTGCGGCTCGCCGCCGGCGTAGACCAGGCATTCGCAGCCCAGCCCGGCGTCGTCCAGCGAGCGCAGCAGGCCCTGGTCCAGCGCCTGTTCGTGCAGGCGGCCGTCGACCATTACGAACAGCCGGCGGATGCCCAGCGCCGCGCAGGCCTCGCCGGCGCGCACGGTGGCGCCGGGGCCGATGTAGGTGCTGGGCGGCACGCGGAATTCGCGCACCGCGCGGGCGTTGAGCATGTCCAGGGCGCGATAGATCACCCGGCCGACGTCCTGCTCGTGCATGTCAGCGTTCCTCCTCGGCTTGCAGGCCGCAGGCGGCGATGGCCAGCGGCGTGGTGAACAGCGGCGGCGCGGGCAGGATCACCCGCTGCGCGGGGAAGGCCGCGGCGAACAGCGGCTGTACGCCGGGCAGGGTGCAGGAGCCGCCGGACAGGTAGATGGCGTCCACGTCCTGGCCTTGCAGGTGCGTGTGGACGATGTCGGCCATCTTTTCGAACACCGGGCGCACCAGCGGCCACAGGATCTGGCCCTCCTCGCGCTTGCGCCGTTCGGCCATCTCCAGCGACACGCCGAGGTGGCCGGCCAGCACCAGGCTGACGTGATGCCCGCCGGTGGGTTCGTCGGCGGAATAGGTCACTTCGCCGTCGTGCACCACGGCGACGCCGGTGGTGCCGCCACCGATGTCCACCACCGCGGCGCGGTCCAGGCGCAGCATCCGCGCCACCGCCGAGGGCTCGTCGATCACGTGGGAAACCTCCAGGTCGACGGCCTCCAGCACGTGAGTGGAAATGCCCGGTTCGGTGCCCGGCGGGTACGAGGTCGCGGCGCGCTGGAAGCACACGCCTAGTTGCCGCTCCAGGCTTTCCACCTGGCTGCGCACCAGCTTCACCGCGCCGAAGAAGTCCCAGACCACGCCGTCGCGCACCACGTCGGCCCAGTCCAGGCGCACCGCCACCGGCAGCGCCTGGGCGTCGAGCACCACCGAGACCACGGCGCTGGTGCCCAGGTCGATGCCCAGGCTCAGCGGCCCGCGGTCGCCCGGTTGCGCGACGGGGTGCGCCAGGCAGTAGGCGGCGCGTTCCAGGCGCGGCAGCAGCCAGTTTTCGAGATCGCGTTGCATGGCCGCCTCAGACGATCCGCAGGTGGTCGACCATGACGCAGCGGCGCAGGCGCACGAAGGTGCGCGCCGAGGTCACGCCCTCGCCGGTCGGCGTGGTGATGGTCATGGTGGTCCAGCCCTCGCCGCCGAAGCCCAGGCCGGCCAGGCACGGCCCGTTCTTGACGAAGATGCTGGTGTCCATGGCGTTGGCCATGCGGTCCAGGTGGTCGAGGTTGCGCGAGTGCATGGCCGCCGTGTGGTGGCAGCCGCCCTCCAGCTTCACGGCCAGGGCGATGGCCTGGTCGACGTTGGCCACGCGCACCATCGGCAGCACCGGCATCATCATCTCGGTGATGGCGAAGGGATGGTCGGCGGCGGTTTCCAGCAGCAGCAGGCGCGTCTGCTCCGGCACCTGCAGGCCGATGGCGGCGGCGATCTTCGCCGCGTCGCGGCCGACCCAGTCGCGCGAGACGCTGCCGCGCCCCTGCTCGTCGACCTTCGGCAAAAGCAAGGGCAGCAGTTGCTGGCCCTGGGCGGCGCTCAGCTCCACGGCCTGGTGCTTGAGCATCTCGGCCTTGAGGGCGTCGGCGACGCTGTCGACCACGATCAGCACCTTTTCGTCGGCGCAGATGATGTTGTTGTCGAACGAGGCGCCGAACACGATGTCGCGCGCGGCGCGGGCCAGGTCGGCGGTCTCGTCCACCACCACCGGCGGGTTGCCGGCGCCGGCGGCGATCAGGCGCTTGTCGGTGTGCTTGCGCGCGGCTTCCACCACCGCCTCGCCGCCGGTCACCACCAGCAGGCCGATGCCCGGGTAGCGGAACAGCCGCTGGGCGGTCTCGATGTCCGGGCGCTGCACGGTGGTGATCAGGTTGGCCGGCGCGCCGGCCTCGACCATGGCCTCGTTGAGCAGGCTCACGGTGCGCTGCGACACCCGCTTGGCCGCCGGGTGCGGGGCGAACACCACGCTGTTGCCGGCGGCGATCATGCTGATGGCGTTGTTGATGACAGTGGCCGCCGGGTTGGTCGAGGGCGTCACCGAGGCGATCACGCCCCAGGCCGCGTTCTCGATCAGCGTCAGCCCGCGGTCGCCGCTGAGCACCTGCGCCTGCAGGCATTCGCTGCCGGGGGTGTGGCGGGCCTGGGCGATGTTCTTGGCGGTCTTGTCGGCCACCCGGCCCATGCCGGTTTCCTCCACCGCCAGCTCCGCCAGCTCCTGGGCGTGGCGCTCGCCGGCGGCGCGGATGGCGGCGATGGCCCGGTCGCGCATGGCCACCGAGCGCAATGCCTTCTGCGCCTGCGCGGCGGCGGCCACGGCGGCGTCCAGTTCGACGAACACGCCGGGGGCGCAGGTCGCGCCCGGCGATGCGACAGCGGCCGTGGAGGTCGCCCCTATCGAGGCGAGCACCGCCTTGACCACCTGTTCGATTTCCTTCGGGTTGATGTCCACGTCGTGCCTCACAGAATTCAGGGATGAGCCGGGCCACTCCACCTGGCGCGGGCCGGTGGAGGACGCTTGTCGTGAATGACCGCCGGGGGCGGGCCTATTTGCGGTAGAGCAGGCTGCCGTCGAGCACCGCTTCGTCGACGATGCCGACCACGCACAGGTCGATCGGCGCGCGCACCTCGGCCAGGGCCTGGCGCGCGGCGCTGCCGCCGGCCAGCATCACCCACTCGCCGTTGCCGGCGCCGAGGCTGTCGCTGGCCACGTGCCGTTCACCGTCGGGGCGGCCGGCGCGGTCGAGCATCTCGACCAGCAGCAGCCGGTCCAGGCCCACGCCCGGATGCTTCACGGTGCACACCACCTGCCCCACGACAATCGCCAGTTTCATCGCCTGTTACCTCGCGGCATACGCATGGATCCTCGGTGGCGGCGCCCGGAACCCGCAGGGCGAGTTCAGGCACCGCTCGGACGGTCGCGGCGGGCCGCTCAATCCACCGGGCGATCCGCCGCCAGCTTGATCGGAAAGACCTCTTCCAGGTCCGAATGCGGACGCGGGATCACCTGCACCGAGACCACTTCGCCGACGCGCTGCGCGGCGGCCGCGCCGGCATCGGTGGCCGCCTTGCAGGCTGCTACGTCGCCACGGACCATGGCGGTGACCAGGCCACCGCCGATCTGCTTGACGCCCACCAGCTTCACCCGGGCGGCCTTGACCATGGCGTCGGAGGCCTCGATCAGCGCCACCAGGCCCTTGGTTTCGATCATGCCTAATGCTTCCATCTCACTCTCCTCGAACAATCGATCGCCCTTCGCAGGGCCTCTTCGGAGTGGCTAGCCACTCGCGTTACCCCCGGACGGCGGGGGCCGCCGTCCGGCTCAGGCGACTCGCCCGACAGCCTCGGCGCCGCCGGCCATCTTGTTGGCCAGCAGCACCGTCTGGATCATTTCCTCGCTCGTGCAGCCGCGCGACAGGTCGTGCAGCGGCGCGTTCATGCCCTGCAGCATCGGGCCGATGGCGTTCATGCCGCCGAGCCGCTGGGCGATCTTGTAGCCGATGTTCCCGGCCTCCAGGCTGGGGAACACGAACACGTTGGCCGCCCCGCCCAGCGGGCTGCCGGGCACCTTCGCCGCGGCCACCTCGGGGACGAAGGCGGCGTCGAACTGGATCTCGCCGTCGACGCACAGCTCCGGCCGGCGCTCGCGCACAAGCTCGCAGGCCTGGCGCACCGCCTCGGCGTCGGCGTGCCTGGCGCTGCCGTGGCTGGAGAACGAGAGCATCGCCACCCGCGCCGGCTCGCCGGTCACCTGCTCGAAGCTGGCCGCCGAGGCCAGGGCGATGTCCGCCAGTTGCTCCACCGTCGGCCGCGGCACCACGCCGCAATCGGCGAAGGCCAAGGGGGCGCCGCCGTCCGCTGGCAGCATGAAGAACACCGAGGACAGCGTGCGGTTGCCCGGCGCCAGGCCGACCACCCGCAGGCCGGCGCGCAGCACGTCGGCGGTGGCGCTGAGGTTGCCGGCGATGCACAGGTCGACCTGGCCGGCCGCCAGCAGCGCCGCGCCGAACCACAGCGGGTCGTGCAGTTGTTCCAGGGCCTGCTCGGGGCTGAGCTTGTCCTGGCGCCGGGCCAGGTCCTGGGCGAAGCCGTGCAGCCAGGGCGAGCGCGCGGGGTCGATCAGCCCGAGGTCGCCCAGGCGGATGTGCCGCTCCAGGCAGTAGCCGCGCAGGGCGAAGGGGTTGCCCAGCAGCAGCGGCTCGGCCAGGCCCTCGGCCTTGAGGTATTGCGCCGCCTCGATGGCGCGGCGGTCCAGGGCGTCGGGGAAGACCACCCGCGGCGGGTTCTGCCGGGCGGCCCGGCGGCAGTCGTCGAACAGTTTCATGGGGCCTCTCCCTGCACGCGCCGGCTCAGTTCCGCGGCGCTCGGCCAGGGTTGCCCGCGCAGGTGCAGCAGGCTCAGCAGCATGGCCACGTAGAGCGCGCTGGACAGCCGGTTGAGGGCGTGCAGCAGGTCCGCGCGGCGCAGCTTGAAGCCGGCCTCCATGAACACCTGGGCGGCGCAGATTTCCACCTCGCGGACCTTGGCCCGCAGCAGGTTGAGCAGCGCCGGCGCGCGGCCGTGGCCGCACTCGGGCACCAGGTGGTCGTGGCCCAGGTATTTCAGCGGCGCGTGGGACAGGCGGTGCAGCACGGCCTGGTCGAGCCCGCCGACGGCGAACCCGGCCAGTTCCTCGTCCAGCACGTCGGCGCGCATCAGTTGGCCGAGCAGCGAACGGATGTCGGCCAGCCAGGCGGCCAGCTCGGCCGGCTCCGGCAGCTCCACCTGCAGCCACACCGCCAGGGCGATGGCCGCGTCCAGCTGGGCGCGGAACTGCAGGCGCGGGTCGTTCTTGGCCACCAGTTCGTGGGCGTTCAGATGGGTCATCCCGGCAGGCTTGTCGGCCGGCGCCGAGCCGCACAGCTGGCAGGTCGCGGCGACGCGCCGGGCGCTGCCGGTCAGCCCGTGCACCGCCTGCAGGCACGGCGCGCCGTCCGCGTCCGGCTCTTCGGTCGCCCGGTACAGGCGGCCCTGTTCGTCATGGAACTTCAGCGACAGGTGGCGCTCGTCGATCAGCGCGCGGGCGGCGGGGGTCAACCGCGCGTCGGCGGGCAGCCGCAGCTCGGTGCCTTCGCTCAGGCCGTGGCGCTCGCGCAGCCAGCTTTCGGTGATGAAAGTGCTCATGGCCGCCTCACTGTTCCTGCCAGTTGGCCGGCCAGGCCACGTAGAGGAAGCGCACCCAGCTGGGGGTGCCGAACTCGATGGCGCTGCCCTTGGGAATGAACAGCAGGTCGCCAGGCTGGCCCACCAGGGTCTCGCCGTTCTGGCGGATGTGCAGCTCGCCCTCCAGCACCAGGTCCACTTCGTCGTAGTTCAGCGTCCAGGGGAAGAAGGCGTTCTCCCACTGCATGAAGCCGGCGCCCATGCTGCTGCCGTCCTCGGCGCCGACCACGTCGGTGATGCCGATCTGGTATTCGCCCGGCACGCCTTCCAGGCGGCCGAAGCGCACGCTGCCGCCCTTCACCAGCTTGATCCCGCCGGCGCCGGTGCGCGCCTCGAAGGCCGCCCGGGCCACGCAGGCGCCGCCCTGTTGCGCGGCCTTGCGCACCAGTTGGTCGACCAGTTGCGCGTCCACTTCGGCGGGCAGCCGGGCCAGCACCTCGGCGCGAATCCGCGCCAGCTCGTCCTCGCTCGGCCCGGCCGAGGCCGGTTCACTCGCGGCCGCCGCCGGCTCGCCGGCCACCCGCTCGACCAGCGCCAGACCCGCCTGCTCGGCGACCGTGCGCGCCTCCGGGGTGACGATGCAGCGCGGCAGCTCCACGGCCAGGGAACTCTGCCCGGCGGCGATGGCTTCACGGATGTCGTTGGCGGTAATCAGCTTCTTCATCTCAACAGGTCCTCGATCGGATTCCGTGCGTTCAGCAGCGCGCGCAGGCGCTCGATGCTGGCGGGGTCGTCGCTGGCGGTGTGGACGATCGCGCCGTCGATGCCGTGGGCACGCAGCAGGCGCTCGATGGCGGGCAGGTCGACGCCGGGCAGGTCGCACTTGCTGATCACCCCGATCAGCCGCTTGCCGGCGTGGATGTCCAGCAGCCCGGGCGGCAGCCGGCACTCCGTCGAATCGGCGGGGTGCACGTAGACCAGGGTGTCGACGTCGTCGGTGCTGGTGATCAGCGCGCGGTACAGGCGCGGGTGGCTGACGAATTCGCCTGGGGTGTCCAGCGCGCCGCCGGGGCCGTAGTCCAGCGCCTGGGTCTTGCGCGCCGCTTCGGGGTTGCCGCACAGGGCGTTGAACAGGGTGGTCTTGCCGGCTCCAACGCCACCGATCAGGGCATAACGCGGCGCGTCCATGGTCAGCTCCTGGTCACCGGGCAGACGCTGTAGTCCAGCAGCCGGCCGAGGGCGGCGCAGGTCTGCGCCAGCGCCTCTTCCACCGCGCCGACGCTGCCGTGCAGCACCAGCGCGCCGCTGAAGCGGTCGAGGAAGCCGATGCGCACGTCGGCGGCCTTGGTGGCGAAGTCGCCGGCGATCATCGCGGTCTCGCCCGGGGTAAGGGTCATGATGCCGATGGCCTGCGCCCCGGGAACGCCGATCTTGCTCGACAGCTCCTCCTGGGGATGCGCGATCAGGTGCGCCAGGGTCACCTGCTTGCCCGGGACGAATTCCTGGATGATGCGCTCTTTGGACACGTGCTCCCCTCCTCTACTGCTTAGGAAGCTAACAAGTGCCCGGACGGCGGCCCTATCAAAATCCGGCAAAGTTTTCCGCCGCCCCGAAAGACCAGAAAACTCCTACAAGAACCGACTGGAACGCCCGCACGGCGCCGCATTGGCGGCTGCTGGCCGGAGCTTTCCGGCCGCGGTTAGCAGCGTGCTGAGTGACTTTGTCGCAGCCGCCGGGAAGCGCCCGGGCGCAGGCGGGGCGCCGCCATGGACGTGACGGACCGCAGAGGAAAGGGGCGTCTGACGGACAGGTTCCGCATCGGCCCGACTTGCCCGGCCGCCGCGTTGTTCGTAAGGTGCGCACGTTTTCGTTCGAGGTAACGGGAAGCAGGTGAAAGGCCTGCGCTGCCCCCGCAACGGTAACCGACCGCAGGCCCCGCGCCTGCCGCGCTCCAATCCGCCACTGTGCGCCACGCATGGGAAGGCCGGGAGCGTGCGAGTCGGCAGCCCGGAGACCGCCCTCGACACGCATGACAGGTGTTGCGGAGGGCCGCACCTTCAAGCGCGGCCACTCCCGCCCTTGCCCAGCCCTCCTCGAAAGTCCACTTTTGAGGAACCCCAGCGATGAAACTTTCCCGTCTTGCCCTGGCTGCCGCCATGCTGCCCGGTGCCGTTCTGGCCGACGGCGACGACCTCTACCAGTTGCCCGATACCGTGGTCACCTCCGGGCGCCAGACCGAGGCGCTGTCCCAGGCCACCGCCGCCACGACCGTCTTCGAGCGGAACGACATCGAGCGCCTGCAAGCGCGCAGCGTCGGCGAGCTGCTGCAGCGGGTGCCCGGCGTGACAGTCAGCCGCACCGGCGGCGCCGGCAGCCTCACCAGCGTGTTCCTGCGCGGCACGTCCAGCGCCCAGACGCTGGTACTGGTCGATGGCCAGCGCATAGCCTCCGCGTCCAGCGGAACCACCAGCCTGGAATTCCTCGACCCCGACCAGATCGAGCGCATCGAGGTCGTGCGCGGCGCCCGCTCGGCGCTGTACGGTTCCGACGCCATCGGCGGCATCATCCAGATATTCACCCGCCAGGGCGATGCCCGAGGCCTGAAGCCCTACGCCCGCTTCGGCGTCGGCAGCAACAGCAGCTACGAGCGCAACCTCGGGCTCTCCGGCGGCGATGCGCAGACCCGCTTCAACCTGGGCGCGGCCCTGGATGAAACCGCCGGCATCGATGCCACCCGCGACAACTACGGCGCCAACGACGACCACGATGCCTACCGCAACCGCTCGCTCAGCTTCAGTCTTTCGCACCGCTTCGGCGACGCCCTGAAGGCCGGCATCACCGCCCTGGACCAACGCGGCCAGGTGGAAACCGACAACCAGTATGCGCCGACCCAGCCCAGTGTCGCCTTCCAGCTCAGCAGCTTCTCCGGCTACCTGGAGAACCAACTGAGCGACGCCTGGAACAGCAGGCTCGAACTCGGCCATAGCGAGGACAAGCGCGATACTCGCGACGACCTCGGCATGGACATGCCCTCCCAGTTCGCCACCTACCGCGACTCCGCCAGTTGGGTGAACAGCCTGGCCTTGAGCGATACCCAGAAGGTGCTGGCGGGAGCGGACTGGTACGAGGACCGCCTGCACGGCAGCACCGACTTCACCCACGACTCGCGCTGGAACCAGGCGCTGTTCGCCCAGCATCGCTACAACGGCGAACACTTCTCCACCGAGTTGGGCATGCGCCACGACAAGAACCAGCAGTTCGGCAGCGAGAACACCTGGAACGGCGCGTTGACGCTTGCGCTGGACGAACGCAACGACCTGGTGCTGTCCTACAGCGAAGGCTTCCGCGCGCCCACCTTCAATGACCTCTACTACCCCGACTACTGCTACGGTGGCGCCTGCTACGCCGGCGCCAACCCCAACCTCAAGCCGGAGCGCTCCAAAAGCTACGAGGTGCAGTGGCGCAGCCAGTACAGCGACAGCGGCTCGCTGCAGATGTCGCTATACCGGACCGACCTCGAGGACGCCATCGTCCTCGACCAGAACTATATCCCGCAGAACATCCAGACCGCGCGCATCAATGGCTTCGAAGCCGCGCTCAGGCAGGAGCTGTTCGGCTGGCAGGGCAATCTCGCCATCGGCCTGCTCGATCCCCGCGACCGCGATAGCGGCCACACGTTGCAGCGTCGCGCCAAGCGCACCTTCAACCTCGACCTGGATCATGCCTTCGGCCCCTACTCGTTCGGCATGAACTGGCGGCTCGCCAGCGCGCGCTACGACGACGCGGCCAACACCATGAAAATGGGCGGATACGGATTGCTGGGGCTGCGCGGGCAATGGCGCCTGAGCGAGGAACTGGCGCTGGAGCTGAAGCTCGACAACCTGCTGGACAAGGACTACAGCGAAGCCACCTACGGCACGCCGAACGGGCGCTTCGGCTACAACACCGAAGGCCGCACCGCGCTGTTCGCAGCCACCTGGACGCCGAAGCTGTAGCCATCGCGGACAGAGTCCGCTCCTACGCACGGCTTTTCGTAGGATGGCGTTGAGCGAAGCGATACCCATCATCGTGGCAGGGCGGACGAGGCTCAGGCCAACCTCGGCGCCGTCGGGAATCACCGTTGAACGGCGGATAACGCGGAGCGTTATTCGCCCTACGCCACCGTGAGGCACGGCATTTCCTTGTAGGAGCGGACCTTGTCCGCGATTCCGCCGGCAGGGCGGACGAGGTCCAGGCCAACCTCGGCGCCGCCGGGAATCACCGTTGAACGGCGGATAACGCGGAGCGTTATTCGCCCTACGCCACCGTGAGGCACGGCATTTCCTTGTAGGAGCGGACCTTGTCCGCGATTCCGCCGGCAAGGCGGACGGCGCCCAGGCCAACCTCGGCGCTGCCGGGGATCGCCATTAAGCGGCGGATAACGCGGAGCGTTATACGCCCTACGCCAACACCCCGGCCAGGCGTCCCAGGGCTGCGCAATCCGCGGCGTGCCAGTCGCTCAGTTCCGGCCAGGGGTTTTCCGCCAGGTTGACCAGCGCCGTGTAGCTGCCCGCCGCGCGGCCGCATTCCAGGTCGAAGCGGTAGTCGCCGACCATCAGCATGTCTTTGGGCTGCACGCCCCAACGCTCGGCCAGGTGCAGCAGGCCGTCGGGGTTGGGCTTGGGCCGGGCTTCGCCGCGGCCGAGGATGTCCTCGGTGGCGAAGCAGTCGCCCAGGCCGATGGCCTGCAGAGTCACCAGCGCCAGCTCGTGGGCGTTGCGGGTGAGGATGCCGAGGCGGTAGCCGGCCTCGTGCAGCGCGCGCACCAGGTCCACCGCGCCGGGCGCGGCGGTGGAGGCCAGCGCCAGCTCGCGTTCGTGCTCCAGCAGCCAGGCGTGCTTGGCCGCCGCCTCGGCCGCGGGCAGCGCCGCCAGGTGGGTGAGGATGTCGTCTTCCTGGGGAATGCCCAGGGCCCGCTTGATCGCCGGGAAGTCGTGCACCGCCAGAGTCAGGGTGCCGTCCATGTCGAACACCCAGTGGCGGATCAGGCCCGGTTTCATGCCCAGTCCTCGCGGCGGCGGATCAGGCCTTCCTGGGTCGACGAGGCCACCAACTGGCCGTCGCGGTTGAAGATGCTGCCGCGCACGAAGCCGCGGCCGTTGCCGGCCCAGGGGCTGTCGATGGCGTACAGCAACCACTCGTCCGCGCGCAGGTCGCGGTGGAACCACACGGAGTGGTCGATGGTGGCCACCTGCATGTCCTTCTGCCACACCGAGCGGCCGTGGGGCAGCAGCGAGGTGGTGAGGAAACCGAAGTCCGAGGCGTAGGCGAGGATGTACTTGTGCAGCGCCGGCACATCCGGCAGCTTGCCGTCGGCGCGCAGCCAGAGGTACTTGATCGGCTCGCCGACCTGCGGGTCGTAGGGGTCGTTCTGGGTGACCGGGCGGATCTCGATGGGCTTGGGATACAGCAGCTTGTCGCGGATGCGCTCGGGGAACTGGGCGATGCTGCGCTGCTTGAGCTCCAGGTCCGTCGGCAGGTTCTCCGGGCCGACCACGTCGGGCATCGGGATCTGGTGCTGGAAGCCCTCCTCGTCGTACTGGAAGGAGGTGCTCAGGGCGAAGATCGGCTGGCCCTTCTGGATCGCCGTGACGCGGCGGGTGCTGAAGGTGCCGCCGTCGCGCACGCGGTCGACCTGGTAGACCACCGGCATGCTGGCGTCGCCCGGGCGCAGGAAGTAGCCGTGCATGGAGTGCACGTGGCGCGCCGGCTCCACCGTCTGGCTGGCCGCCGACAGCGCCTGGCCGAGCACCTGGCCGCCGTACAGCTGGCGGAAGCCGAGGTCCTGGCTGATGCCCCTGAACAGGTTTTCCTCGATGGGTTCCAGGCTCAGCAAAGCCACCAGGTTGTCCAGGATCTGGGTCATGACGTTTCCTCGGAATCGGTACTGCGAATGGGATGCGGGCGGCGCGGCTGGGGGTACGCGGGCGAACTGCTCAGGCGAGTGTCCCATACCGCGCGGCCGATGGTGAAATGATAGAGGCTGACCGGGCGGTCCGGGCCTTCGCCGAGCAATTCCCGCAGCGCCTCGTCGAAGTAGCAGCCGATACCGGTGCCCGAGAGCCCGGCGGCCTCGGCCTCCAGGTAGAGCAGCTGGCCGATCTGCCCGGCCTCCCAGTACAGTCGCGGGTAGGTCCAGGGGCCTTCGGCCAGGGCGGCGTCCAGGTCGGCGAGCATGGCGAAGGCCACGCAGCCGTCGCTGGCGATGTCCTGGCCGCAGGAGAGGAAGGCCGAGAGCTGGCGGGCGTCGCCTTCCAGCAACAGGTACAGCGGCAGCTCGGCGTCCGCCCGGCGCCACTGGAAGTCCCCGCGCAACCCGCCCGGCGCGCGGCCGCTGCGGCCCAGCCAGTAGAGCCCCGGCGCCAGGCCCTGGACGCGGTGGACGAACAGCAGCAGGTCGAGGCGCGGCGGCTCGCCCGAGCAGGCGAAGGGCACCGGCGAGTTATCCGGCAGCAGGCGGCGCAGCCAGGCCAGCAGCAGCTCGGCGTGGATGCCGCTGCGGCCGTCCAGGCTCTGCGCGCTGCGCCGCCGGTGGAGGATCGGGCGCAATGGCAGGCCGGGGTTTTCCGCAGTCGCCTCGGCGCACGGCAGGCGCCAATCGGCGGGAGCCAGCGCCGGCGCGCGGCACAGCGCGTGGACGCGCTCCAGCTCCGGCCAGTGCCGGTAGCTGCGCGAGAGGCGATTCGGAGCGCCCTGCAACTCCAGCGCCGCCAGCCCCCGCAGCAGCGCCTCGGGCACACGGGGCTCGCCGTCCTGGGGCGGACCTATCCACAGCAACGCATCCACCGCTTCGCGCTCGTGGAAACCCTCGCGGTCGAGGCCGAACGCGGCATCCAGGCGGCGCTCGTCCAGCGCGCGCAGCAGCCGCACTTCCCAGCCCTGGATGGCCGCGGCGATGGCCAGGGCCGCCAGCGCGTGGCCGAAGTCGTGCTGGCAGTAGCGGTAGGCGCGCTCGCCGTACTTCCAGGCCTCGCGCCAGGGAATGCTGGCCAGCGCCAGCAGCAGACCGGTGTCGGGCAGTTGCTGCGCCACGGCGGGTGGCAGCTCGGCGCGCACTTCCAGCAGGTGTTCGTCAGCGGTGTAGTGGGCCAGCACGGCGGACTTGTCCACAGCCCCGGCCGGCAGCAGCAGGTAGGCCTCGGTGGGGTGCAGGTTGCCGCTGGAGGGGTTGACGCGCAGCGCCCAGCGGCTGCCGCCGGCTTGCTTCCAGGCGGAGATCGCCAGGCTGTCGTAGAGCAGTTGCGAGACGCTTTCCAGGCCCAGCGGCGCGGGCTCGCCGAGGGGGCCGGCGAACACGCCGTCGTAGCCCGGCGATTCCTCCTGCGGGCGGTGCAGCAATTCGATCGGCCGCGCCCCGGCGTAGCGGCGGAAGGGCGCCGGCTGGGTCGCCCAGTCCAGTTGGCCGGGCCCCGGTGCAAAACGTTCCGGGGCATGGCAGCTCAGCGCGTGGTAGGCGCGCACATCGTCGGCGGCGCTCATGTCTGCGCCTCCAGCCATTGTTCGCGGCTGATGCGGAACAGCACATGCGGACGCAGCGCGTGGCCCTGGGGCAGGCGCGGGTGCTCGAAGTCGGCGGCCGCGTCGCGCCGCATGCCCAGGCGTTGCATCAGGCCCTGGGACGGCAGGTTGGCCGGCACGGTAAAGGCCACCACCTCGGTCAGGCGCAGGTGCGCGAAGGCGTACTCCAGCACCGCCCGCGCCGCCTCCAGCGCATAGCCCTGGCGCCAGAACGCCCGGTTCAGCCGCCAGCCGATCTCCACCGCCGGGGTGAAGGCGGCCTCGAAGCCCACGTGCTGTACGCCCAGCACGCCGAGGAAGGCGCCGTCGTCGCGGCGCTCGACTATCCACTGGCCGAAGCCGTGCTCGGCGAAGTGCGCGTGGATGCGCGCGGCCAGGGCGTCGCTGTCCTCGCGGCCCATGCAGGCGGGGAAGTGGCGCATCACCTCGGGGTCGGCGTTGAGGGCGGCGAAGGCCTCCAGGTCGCCATCGCGCCAGGGGCGCAGCAGCAGGCGCGGAGTGCTCAGGCTGGGCAGGTGCATGGTTCGCCTCGGCAAGATTCGTCAGCTGCCTATTGTGCCCCATGCGCGGCCCTGGCGCCCGGCCGCGGGCCCGGCTTACCCTTGCCGCTGAACAGCCCGAGCCCCGCCCCATGCCGCTGCCCCTGGTCTACCACGACGACTACAGCCCGCCCTTCCCCGCCGGCCACCGCTTCCCCATGGAGAAGTTCCGCCTGCTCAAGGAGCACCTGGTGGACAGCGGCCTGACCAGCGACGCGGCGTTGCTGCGCCCCGAACCCTGCCCGGCGGACATCCTCGCCCTGGCCCACGACCGCGGCTACATCGAGCGCTATTGCAGCGGCGACATGAGCCGCGAGGAACTGCGCCGCCTCGGCCTGCCCTGGAGCGAGGCCCTGGCCCGGCGCACGGTGCGCGCGGTGGGCGGCTCGCTGCTGGGCGCGGAGCTGGCGCTAAGGCACGGCCTGGCCTGCCACCTCGCCGGCGGCACCCACCACGCGCACCACGACCACGCCTCGGGCTTCTGCATCTTCAACGACCTGGCGGTGATCGCCCTGCACCTGCTGGCAAGCGGCCGCGCCGGGCGCGTGCTGATCTTCGACTGCGACGTGCACCAGGGCGACGGCACCGCGCGCATCCTGGAGCAGGTGGCGGACGCCATCACCGTCTCGCTGCACTGCGAGAAGAACTTCCCCGCGCGCAAGGCGCACAGCGACTGGGACATCCCCCTGCCGCTGCACATGGGCGACGCCGACTACCTGCGGGTGGTGGACGAGGCGCTGGACTACCTGCTGCCGCTGTACCAGCCGGACCTGGTGCTCTACGACGCCGGGGTGGACGTGCACAAGGACGACGCCCTGGGCTACCTGAACCTCACCGACGCCGGCCTGGCCGCCCGCGACGAGCGCGTGATCGAACGCTGCCTGGCCCGCGACATCCCGGTGCTGGGGGTGATCGGCGGCGGCTACGACAAGGACCGCGCGGCCCTGGCCCGGCGCCACGGCATTCTCCACCACAGCGCGCAGCGCGTCTGGCAGCGCCTGGGCCTGGGCTGAGTTGTCCACGGCAACTGTGGAGCAACCTGTGGAAAACCTGCGGGGAGTCTGCCCTGGCCCACGCCGGGCCTGGGCCGCAGCCGGATGTACGAAAGATGACCAGACAGCGTTCGGAGGAAAAGGTGCGACTTTTCCACGGATGCTGTGGAACCTCCTGTGGAAAAACTGCGGGGCATTCTCTGCAGCCCAGTATTCACGGGGCCTCCAGCCCAACGAACAAAACATGACCAGCACACCCGTAGGATGGGTTGAGCTTGCGAAACCCATGCTGCATTCGATGGGTATCGCTACGCTCCACCCATCCTACGTGGGGCAACGTTGTCCCCGAAAGCTGTGGAGCCGCCTGTGGATATCCTGGGCACAAACCTGTGACTTGCCCACGCGCCGGGGCCCTCGCATGGCCGCCGGCGAATTGACCAGCCCCGGCCGCCAGCGGCTAGGCTAGAATGCGCGCCCTTTCCACCGACCATGCCCAGCCCATGACCGAGCACAGCTCCCTGCCCTCCCCCAGCGCCATCGTCATCGGCGGCGGCCCCGCCGGCCTGATGGCCGCCGAAGTGCTGGCCGGCGCCGGCGTGCGCGTGGCGCTGTACGACGCCATGCCCTCGGTGGGGCGCAAGTTCCTGCTGGCCGGCGTCGGTGGCATGAACATCACCCACTCCGAAGACCAGGCAGCCTTCGTCGGCCGCTACGGCGAACGCCGCACGGAAATCGGCGCGCTGCTCGCGGATTTCGACAGCCAGGCCCTGCGCGAGTGGATCCATGGCCTGGGGATAAATACTTTCGTCGGCACGTCCGGCCGCGTCTTCCCCACCGACATGAAGGCTGCGCCCCTGTTGCGCGCCTGGCTCAAGCGCCTGCGCGACAGCGGCGTGGTTATCCACACCCGCAGCCGCTGGCAGGGCTGGGACGAACAAGGCCGCCTGCTGGTCGACGGCCCCGAAGGGCGCCAGGCCCTGCAGGCCGACGTGACCGTGCTGGCCCTGGGCGGCGGCAGCTGGCAACGCCTGGGCTCCGACGGCGCCTGGGTGCCGACGCTGCAGGCGCGCGGCGTGGCGGTCGCGCCCCTGCGGCCGTCGAACTGCGGCTTCGAAGTCGCAGGTTGGAGCGAGTTCTTCCGCGACAAGTTCGCCGGCGCGCCGGTCAAGCCGGTGGCCATGGGCCTGGAGGGCGAGGCGCCGCGCCAGGGCGAATTCGTGGTCACCGCCGGCGGCATCGAGGGCAGCCTGGTCTATGCGCTGTCCGCCGGCATCCGCGAGCGCATCGCCCGCGACGGCTCGGCCACCGTGTTGCTTGACCTGCTGCCCAACCGCAGCATCGAGCAGGTGGCGAAAGCCCTGGCCCAGCCACGCGGCTCCAAATCCATGGCCAACCACCTGCGCGGCCGCCTGGGCCTGGACGGCGTGCGCGCCGGCTTGCTGCGCGAGTTGTCCACAGCCGCCGACTACGCCGAGCCGCAGCGCCTGGCCGCGCTGATCAAGGCCCTGCCGCTGACGGTGGTGCGCCCGCGCCCGCTGGACGAAGCCATCAGCAGCGCCGGCGGCGTCACCTTCGAGGCTGTGGATAAGCAGCTGATGCTGAACGCCCTGCCCGGCGTGTTCTGCGCCGGCGAGATGCTCGACTGGGAGGCGCCCACCGGCGGCTACCTGCTCACCGCCTGCTTCGCCAGCGGCCGCGCCGCCGGCCTGGGCGCCTTGCGCTGGCTGAATCTGGAACCATAGTGCTAGATTGCGGATTCCCCCCAGCAGAGTCCGCGCCATGCCCCTGAGCTTCCGCCCGGCCCGCCCCGAGGACGTCGACGCCGCCGTCCCGTTGATCTACAGCTCTGGCCCCGATGCCTTCGACTATGCCTTCGCCCGCCCGGGGCGCAACAGCGCCCAGGACTTCCTGCGCCACGCCTTCGTCCAGGGCGGCGGCCAGTTCGGCTGGCGCCAGCACACGGTAGGCGAACTGGACGGGCGGGTGGTGGCGGTGGGCACGGTCTTCGGCGGCGAGGCCAACCTCGGCTACCTGCTCGCCGCCAGCCGGCAGATATTCGGCTTCTTCGGCCTGGGCGCGGCGACGGTGATCCGCCATGGCCTGCAACTGGAGCGGATCATCTGCCCGCCGCCGAAACGGACGCTGTACCTCGCCCACCTCGGCGTGGCGCCGGAACTGCGCGGCGAAGGCCTGGGCAGCCAGTTGATCGACCACTTCCTCGAACGCGGCCGCCGCGCCGGCCTGCCCATGGCCGCCCTCGACGTGTCGGTGGCCAACCCGCGGGCCCAGGCGCTGTACGAGCGCCTGGGCTTCGCGGTGCAGGCCGAGCGCCGCTCCAACCTGCCGGGCGTGGCCAGCCACCGCTATATGCAGCGCGCCCTCTGAGCCTGCGCTAGACTGCGCGCCAGCCGCCCGGCAGAGGCCAGTGCCACGACAAGGAAGCGCCATGAGCAAGCTGAACAGCGTCGAACTGAAAGTCTTCGTCCCGGCCCGCGACTACGCCCAGTCCCAGGCCTTCTACCGCGACCTGGGCTTCGCCAACCCGTGGAGCTCGGAGGAGCTGAGCTACTTCCATCACGGCGACCACTGCGCCTTCCTGCTGCAGAACTACTACGTGAAGGAATTCGCCGAGAACCTGATGCTGCACCTGCTGGTGGAGGACGCCGATGCCTGGTGGCAGCGTCTGCGCGGGATCGATATCGCGGGGCGCCATGGGGTGCAGTTGGGGGAGCCGGAGGACCGGGCGTGGCGGATGCGGGACTTCACGCTGCATGATCCGAGCGGGGTGTTGTGGCGTATCGGCCACAACCTCGATTGAGCGGGGGCACGGCCTTTCGTACCCCCTCGCGCCCTCAGCGGCCCTTCGGCTTGCCCTTGCCGGGCGACGCCTTGGCGAAGCCCGGCGCCTTGCGCACCGCCTTCACCTGGGGCTTGTCGGCCAGCAGCTCGCCCAGGTGGATATTGCCCGGCTTGGCCGGCACCTTGGGCTGCTTGGGTTTCTTCGGCTTCTTCAGCACCTGCCCGCCCAGGGTCGTCTGCGGCACCCTGTGCTCGGCCTCGAAGCCGTCTTCTTCGGAGCGCGGCAGCAGTTGCCCGATCAGCGTCTCGATGGCCGCCAGCTGCTGCACCTCGTCGGCGCACACCAGCGACAGGGCCTGGCCGCTGGCGCCGGCGCGGCCGGTGCGGCCGATGCGGTGCACATAGTCCTCGGCGACGATCGGCAGGTCGAAGTTGACCACCAGCGGCATCTGCTCGATGTCCAGGCCACGGGCGGCGACGTCGGTGGCCACCAGGAAGTCCACCTCGCCGTCCTTGAACCGCTGCAGTGCGCGCAGGCGCGCCGGCTGCGGCTTGTCGCCGTGGATGGAGTCGGCGGCGATGCCTTCGGCCTGGAGCACGCCGACCAGTTCGTCGACGCCCTTGCGCGTCTTGGCGAACACCAGGGCCTGGCGCCAACGGCGGGCCTGCAGCAGGTGCAGGAACAGCTCGGCCTTGCGCTTCTTATCCACAGTGATCAGTTGCTGCTTCACCGTCTTCGCCGCGGTGTTGCGCGGCGCCACCTCGATGGACAGCGGGTCGCGCAGCAGGCCGCCGGCCATCTGGCGGATCGCCTCGGAGAAGGTGGCGGAGAACAGCAACGTCTGGTGCCGCTTCGGCAGCGCGGCGAACACTTCTTCCAGCTCGCGGGCGAAGCCCAGGTCGAGCATGCGGTCGGCCTCGTCCAGCACCAGCACCTGCAACTGGGTGAATTTCAGAGCGTTCTGCCGGTACAGGTCGAGCAGCCGCCCGGGGGTGGCCACCAGCACGTCGACGCCCTTGCGCAGCTTCATCATCTGCGGGTTGATGCTCACCCCGCCGTAGGCCACCGCCGTGCGCAGCGGCACGTGCTGGCCATAGGCGCGGAAGCTGTCGTGCACCTGCTCGGCCAGTTCGCGGGTGGGCACCAGCACCAGGGCGCGCACCGAGTTGGCGGCCACCTGCGGGCCTTCCTGCAGCAGCTTCTGCAGCAGCGGCAGGGCGAAGCCGGCGGTCTTGCCGGTGCCGGTCTGCGCCGCGGCCAGCAGGTCGCGGCCCTTGAGCACGGCGGGGATGGCCTGGGCCTGCACCGGGGTCGGGTTCTGGTAGCCGAGGCCGTCGAGGGCGCGCAGCAGGGGTTCGATCAGGCCGAGGGCGGCGAAGGTCATGGAGCACTCACGCAACGGAAGGTGGAATGGGCGGCATTGTAGCCGCTAGTGGCGCAGCAGCAGCTCGCCCTCGATGGGCACATAGCGCGTCGCCGAGCGGATCAGCGCCTGCGCGGTCAGGCCCGGTACGCCATAGGCGGCGGCCGTCTTGCCCTGGGAGCGGACGCGTTGCAGCAGCAGGTCGAAGTCGCCGTCGCCGGAACACAGCACTATCTCGTCCACCCGCGCCACGGCGTCGAGCACGTCGATGGTGATGCCCACGTCCCAGTCGCCCTTGGCCGAGCCGTCGCTGCGCTGGATGTAGGGCTTGAGCTTCACCTCGAAGCCGAGGTTGCGGAGGATCTGCTGGAACTGCTGCTGGCGCGGGTCGCCACGGTCGATGGCGTAGGCATAGGCCTCGACTATGCGGCCTTCGCGGCTCAACTCGCTCCACAGGGCGGCGTAGTTGAAATGGCAGCCGTAGGCCTGGCGAACCGTGTAGTAGAGGTTCTGCACATCGGCGAACAGGGCGAGGGTTTTCAACGGCGGCTCCGGATCAGGCGGTGGACGCGCATTATCGCAGCCCACCGCCGCGCCGCCAGCCCCGCGTCGTCGGCGCGGGGCCACCAATCAGCTGAACATGTCGCCGTCGTCGTCGAAGAAGCTGGAGTCGTCGGCGAAGCCGCCATCGTCGTAGCCGGTGTCGGTGAAGCCGTTGTCGGCGTAGCGATCACCGTCGAGGGAGGACTGGCTGGAGTCGTCCAGCCCGGAGGATTGCGGGTCGAAATGCTCGGCCGGAACCTCTTCCTGGATCACCTCGACGATTTCCTGCGGCTGCGAGTGGTGGAACATGTTGGTCAGCAGGTCCGCCACCATCATGCCGCCGGCCACGCCCGCGGCGGTCTGCAAGGCGCCACGCAGGAAGCCGCCGCCCTGGGCCGGCGCGGCCTGGGGCGCCGCGGCGGGGCGGAAGTCGTTGGGGTTGCTGGCGTAGCTGGCATTGGCGCCGGGCTGGGAGAAGCGCGTCTGGCCCCAGCCGTCCGGGCGCTGTTGCGCTTGCTGGGGTTGCGCCGCCGCTTCGCGCTGGCCGCCGCCGAACAGGCCGGCGAGGAAGCCGCCGCTGCTGGGGCGGTTCTGCTGCAGGCTGGCGACCTGGGCTTCGAGTTCCTTGACGCGCTGGTCCAGGCGCTTGATCGCCGCCTCCTGGATCAGCATCGCCTGCGCCATGTAGTAGGGCGCGGCCGGCTGGCGCACGAGGTGCTGGTTGATCTGCGCCTCGGCCTGGGCGTCGCGCGGCGCGGTTTGCCGCTCGGCTTCCTGCAGGCGAGTGAACAGGCCATCGATCAGGGTTTGCTCTTCGGAATTCATCTGGGGCCTCGAGTGAGCACCGGGGGAGGGAACGCATCACTAGATTGGATCGACCGGCGAAAAAACAAGTTCCGGTCGATGAAAACTTCTTCATCCACGCTGGCGGGGACTCTGGTCTGCGCCGCCGGGCATGGGTTAGAGTCGATTGCCAACTGGTCCCCTAGACGAGCCGATGAATCCCATCTCCATCCTGCGCGATACCTGGTACTTCTTCAGCCGCCACATCGGCACGCTGCTGCCGCTCTGCCTGCCCTGGATCGTCCTGGAGACGCTCACCCAGCAAC
The DNA here is from genome assembly GCF_022760135.1 of Pseudomonas sp. M1. Classification (NCBI taxonomy): domain Bacteria; kingdom Pseudomonadati; phylum Pseudomonadota; class Gammaproteobacteria; order Pseudomonadales; family Pseudomonadaceae; genus Pseudomonas; species Pseudomonas sp. M1. Next base: position 879,146 of record NZ_CP094343.1, on the reverse strand, counting down.
AGCTGAGCATGGCCGCCAATTCCCAGCAGTTCGCGCCCTGGGGCATGGCCGCCGGGTTGATCTTCTACCCCATCTATACCGCCAGCCTGCTGCTGTACCTGGTCGACTTCGGCGAAGGCCGCCAGCGCGGCGTCGGCGAGCTGTGGCGCGCGGCGCTGCGCCTGTGGCCGGCCTTCGCGCTGCTCTCGGCGCTGAGTTCGCTGCTGATCGTCATCGGCCTGTCGCTGATGGTGCTGCCGGGCATCTACGTGATGATCAAGCTGGCCTTCGCCGAGGTGCTGCTGGTCAAGCGTGGCCTGCGCCCGATCGATGCCATGCGCGAGAGCTTCCGCCTCACCGGCGGGCACTTCTTCCTGCTGCTCACCACCGTGCTGGTGATCCTCGCCCCCACCTGGGCCCTGCAGGGCTGGATCGAGCAGCTGAGCGAGAACGCCCTCGGCTACAGCCTGGCGCTCAGCGCCCTCAGCGGCTTCTTCCAGTTGCTGCTGACCGTCGCCGCCTACCGCATCTACATCCTCGGCCCGGAGCGCGAGGAAGCCTGAGGTCTGCTCCGCGCAGCGCAGGAGCGCTCAGCGCCGGCTCGGCTTCAACCCGGACATGCGCGGCACCAGCAGGCGCTCGAACAGCCAGGGGCAGTAACGGGCCAGGATGCGCGCGCGCCAGTTGACGTTGGACAGCACCAGCAGGCGCTTGCGCTGCAGGGCGCCCTGGTAGATCGCCTCGGCCACGTCGCGCGGGGAAGCCACTTCGCTGCCCAGCACCACGGCCGGCTGGCGGATCACCGAGCCGTCGCCGACCAGGGCGTTCTTGCGCAGGTCGGTGGCGGTGAAGCCGGGGCAGGCGAGGGTCACCGAGACGCCGGTGCCGTCCAGTTCCATGCGCAGGGTGTCGAACAGCCCGTGCAGGGCATGCTTGCTGGCGTTGTAGGCGCTGCGATAAAGCAAGGGGGCGAAGCCGGTCAGCGAACTGAGCACGACGATCTGTCCCTGGCGGGCGATCAGGCTGGGCAAGGCCGCCCGGGTGCAATGCAGGGCGCCGTAGAAGTTCACCGCCATCACCCGCTGGAACACCTTCAGGTCGGTCTCGGCGAACAGGCTGCGGTGGGTGATGCCGGCGTTGTTGATGAGCACGTCGATGCCGCCGAAGCGTTCGATGGCGACGGCCACGGCCTGCTCCACCGCGGCGGGTTCGGTGATGTCGCAGCGCAGCCCCAGGGCCTCGACGTTGAGGTGCTGCTGCAGGTGCTGCACCAGGCTGTCGAGCGCGGCCTGGTCCAGGTCGAGGATCACCGGCCTGGCGCCCGCCTGGGCGAAGCGCAAGACCAGCGCACGGCCGATGCCCGAGCAGCCGCCGGTCACCAGGACCGTCTTGTGCAGGTAGACCTTGCTGGAGAAGACCTTGCGTGGCATGTGCGGAGCCCTCGGCCAGGTGCGAGTGGGGCCGGCTGCCCCTCAAGCATAGCCCCGCGGCGGTCGCGCTCCGGCAGCCTCATGTGCCGCCGGTCGCAGCCCTTGAATGTCGCCGCCGCTTTGCCGGCCGCGGACTGGACAAGCCCCGGTTGGCGACTCATGCTCAATGCAGACACCAACACAAGAACGATAAAGGTGCGGCGCAGCAATGCTCAAGAAACTCCTGTTCCCATTGGCCTCGTCGCTGCTTCCGGCGTCGCTGGCCCATGCCCTGCCAGGCCCGGCCGGTGGTCCCCAGTCGCTGGCGGTCGGCTATTACGAGTTCCCGCCGTACATCTATACCGACGATGACGGCAGTACCCAGGGCGAAGGTGCCGAACTGATCCGCAAGCTGCTGCGCCAGGCCGGCTACCGCGCCGAACTCCGGGCCCTGCCCAGTGCCCGCCTCTACCAGGGCCTGCGCGACGGCAGCGTGCAACTGTGGGCCGGGGCGCCCGGCAAGCCCGAGCTGGCCGAAAGCACCCTGGAGTGCGAGCACGTGCTCGGCCAGGTCACCCTCAACCTCTATCGCCTGGCGTCCCATCCCGCCCCGCGCCTGCCCCAGGGCCTGGCCGGCAGCCGGGTGATCCTGATCAGCGGCTACAGCTACTGGCGGCCCGCCACGCAGCTGCTGGACGACCCGCGGCTCAACCTGGAAGTCCACCGCACCAGTACCCACAGCGCGGCCCTGCAGATGCTGCTGCGCGAGCGCGGCGACTACCTGCTGGACTACCAGGCCCCGGTGGAAGAAGCCCGCAACGCCGCCGGCCTGCCGCCGCTGGCCTACGACACCCTCTACCGCCTGCCGCTCAAGCTCATCGTCTCCCGTCGCACGCCCGATGCCGAACAACTCCGCCAGCGCCTGGACCAGGCGTTCGAGCAGTTGAGTGCGAAAGGGGAAAAGGTCGAGCTGAACTGAGGCCACCGGCCTGCCGGCCGGATCGCGGATGAATCCGCTCCTACGGGATGCAGCCCCGTAGGATGGCGTTGAGCGAAGCGATACCCATCGCCATGGCGATGCCTCACGTGTAGGAGCGGGCCCTGCCCGCGATTCGCGCGCAGGGCGCGCTCCTACAAGGGGAATGCAATGGCGTGGATGGGATCACCCCGGCTTTCCGCGCCCCAAAAGCAAAACCCCCGACCAGCCAGGCTGATCAGGGGTTTTGGGATAGGTGCTTGACGATGACCTACTCTCACATGGGGAAACCCCACACTACCATCGGCGATGCGTCGTTTCACTGCTGAGTTCGGGATGGGATCAGGTGGTTCCAACGCTCTATGGTCGTCAAGCAATTCTTTCGGATGCTCGTGGCTTGCGCTCACGCTCACCCTGATTCGGGTATGTGACAGGTCTTCTTTGCGGTTCACACGAACTTTCGGTTCGTCGACTTCACCGTCTAACACACAAATTGTTTGGGTGTTATATGGTCAAGCCTCACGGGCAATTAGTATCGGTTAGCTCAACGCCTCACAGCGCTTACACACCCGACCTATCAACGTCGTAGTCTTCGACGGCCCTTCAGGGGAATCAAGTTCCCAGTGAGATCTCATCTTGAGGCTAGTTTCCCGCTTAGATGCTTTCAGCGGTTATCTATTCCGAACATAGCTACCCGGCAGTGCCACTGGCGTGACAACCGGAACACCAGAGGTTCGTCCACTCCGGTCCTCTCGTACTAGGAGCAGCCCCTCTCAAATCTCAAACGTCCACGGCAGATAGGGACCGAACTGTCTCACGACGTTCTAAACCCAGCTCGCGTACCACTTTAAATGGCGAACAGCCATACCCTTGGGACCGGCTTCAGCCCCAGGATGTGATGAGCCGACATCGAGGTGCCAAACACCGCCGTCGATATGAACTCTTGGGCGGTATCAGCCTGTTATCCCCGGAGTACCTTTTATCCGTTGAGCGATGGCCCTTCCATACAGAACCACCGGATCACTAAGACCTACTTTCGTACCTGCTCGACGTGTCTGTCTCGCAGTCAAGCGCGCTTTTGCCTTTATACTCTGCGACCGATTTCCGACCGGTCTGAGCGCACCTTCGTACTCCTCCGTTACTCTTTAGGAGGAGACCGCCCCAGTCAAACTGCCCACCATACACTGTCCTCGATCCGGATCACGGACCAGAGTTAGAACCTCAAGCATGCCAGGGTGGTATTTCAAGGTTGGCTCCACGCGAACTGGCGTCCACGCTTCAAAGCCTCCCACCTATCCTACACAAGCAGGCTCAAAGTCCAGTGCAAAGCTACAGTAAAGGTTCACGGGGTCTTTCCGTCTAGCCGCGGATACACTGCATCTTCACAGCGATTTCAATTTCACTGAGTCTCGGGTGGAGACAGCGCCGCCATCGTTACGCCATTCGTGCAGGTCGGAACTTACCCGACAAGGAATTTCGCTACCTTAGGACCGTTATAGTTACGGCCGCCGTTTACCGGGGCTTCGATCAAGAGCTTCGCTTTCGCTAACCCCATCAATTAACCTTCCGGCACCGGGCAGGCGTCACACCCTATACGTCCACTTTCGTGTTTGCAGAGTGCTGTGTTTTTAATAAACAGTCGCAGCGGCCTGGTATCTTCGACCGGCGTGGGCTTACGCAGTAAATACTTCACCCTCACCGGCGCACCTTCTCCCGAAGTTACGGTGCCATTTTGCCTAGTTCCTTCACCCGAGTTCTCTCAAGCGCCTTGGTATTCTCTACCCGACCACCTGTGTCGGTTTCGGGTACGGTTCCTAGTTACCTGAAGCTTAGAAGCTTTTCCTGGAAGCATGGCATCAACCACTTCGCTCTCTAAAAGAAAGCTCGTCATCAGCTCTCGGCCTTGAACACCCGGATTTGCCTAAGTGCCCAGCCTACAACCTTAAACTTGGACAACCAACGCCAAGCTGGCCTAGCCTTCTCCGTCCCTCCATCGCAGTAACTAGAAGTACAGGAATATTAACCTGTTTCCCATCGACTACGCATTTCTGCCTCGCCTTAGGGGCCGACTAACCCTGCGTCGATTAACGTTGCGCAGGAACCCTTGGTCTTTCGGCGTGGGAGTTTTTCACTCCCATTGTCGTTACTCATGTCAGCATTCGCACTTCTGATACCTCCAGCAAGCTTCTCAACTCACCTTCACAGGCTTACAGAACGCTCCTCTACCGCGCATCTTGCGATGCACCCGTAGCTTCGGTGTGTGGTTTGAGCCCCGTTACATCTTCCGCGCAGGCCGACTCGACTAGTGAGCTATTACGCTTTCTTTAAAGGGTGGCTGCTTCTAAGCCAACCTCCTAGCTGTCTAAGCCTTCCCACATCGTTTACCACTTAACCACAACTTTGGGACCTTAGCTGACGGTCTGGGTTGTTTCCCTTTTCACGACGGACGTTAGCACCCGCCGTGTGTCTCCCACGCTGACACTTCCAGGTATTCGGAGTTTGCATCGGTTTGGTAAGTCGGGATGACCCCCTAGCCGAAACAGTGCTCTACCCCCTGGAGTGATACGTGAGGCGCTACCTAAATAGCTTTCGAGGAGAACCAGCTATCTCCGAGCTTGATTAGCCTTTCACTCCGATCCACAAGTCATCCCCTACCTTTTCAACGGGAGTGGGTTCGGTCCTCCAGTCAGTGTTACCTAACCTTCAACCTGCTCATGGATAGATCGCCCGGTTTCGGGTCTATACCCAGCGACTAAACGCCCTATTAAGACTCGCTTTCGCTACGCCTCCCCTATTCGGTTAAGCTCGCCACTGAATATAAGTCGCTGACCCATTATACAAAAGGTACGCAGTCACCCAACAAGTGGGCTCCCACTGCTTGTACGCATACGGTTTCAGGTTCTATTTCACTCCCCTCTCCGGGGTTCTTTTCGCCTTTCCCTCACGGTACTGGTTCACTATCGGTCAGTCAGTAGTATTTAGCCTTGGAGGATGGTCCCCCCATGTTCAGACAACGTTTCACGTGCGCCGTCCTACTCGATTTCACTTCCTAGAACCTTTCACATACGGGGCTATCACCCACTATGGCCGCACTTTCCAGAGCGTTCTGTTAGATTCCAAGAAGCTTAAGGGCTAGTCCCCGTTCGCTCGCCACTACTAAGGGAATCTCGGTTGATTTCTGTTCCTCAGGGTACTTAGATGTTTCAGTTCCCCTGGTTCGCCTCACACACCTATGGATTCAGTGTGTGATAACCAGCTTGTGCTGGTTGGGTTTCCCCATTCAGAGATCTCCGGATCAAAGGTCGTTTGCCACCTCCCCGAAGCTTATCGCAGGCTACCACGTCTTTCATCGCCTCTGACTGCCAAGGCATCCACCGTATGCGCTTCTTCACTTGACCATATAACCCCAAGCAATCTGGTCATACGTCTCGAACGTGAAGACGACATTCGCCGAAAATTCGCGCTTGAACTCGCAAATTTTACCTTGACTTGAACAATCCCCAGTGAAAGAGATCATTCAGTCTACTTCTATCACATACCCAAATTTTTAAAGAACGGTTCCGGTACAAAGACCAGACAGCAAGGTTCGATCTATCGAACATTCCTGTCTGAGCTTTACGACGATTCGGAGATGGTGGAGCCAAGGAGGATCGAACTCCTGACCTCCTGCGTGCAAAGCAGGCGCTCTCCCAGCTGAGCTATGGCCCCCTAATTTCCAACGATTGGTGGGTCTGGGCAGATTCGAACTGCCGACCTCACCCTTATCAGGGGTGCGCTCTAACCGACTGAGCTACAGACCCATATAGGGTTGCCTAACCGTCGCTTACCAGTGAATCAAGCAATTCGTGTGGGAGCTTATGAGAAAGCCGGGATCTTCGATTAAGGAGGTGATCCAGCCGCAGGTTCCCCTACGGCTACCTTGTTACGACTTCACCCCAGTCATGAATCACTCCGTGGTAACCGTCCCCCTTGCGGTTAGACTAGCTACTTCTGGAGCAACCCACTCCCATGGTGTGACGGGCGGTGTGTACAAGGCCCGGGAACGTATTCACCGTGACATTCTGATTCACGATTACTAGCGATTCCGACTTCACGCAGTCGAGTTGCAGACTGCGATCCGGACTACGATCGGTTTTCTGGGATTAGCTCCACCTCGCGGCTTGGCAACCCTCTGTACCGACCATTGTAGCACGTGTGTAGCCCTGGCCGTAAGGGCCATGATGACTTGACGTCATCCCCACCTTCCTCCGGTTTGTCACCGGCAGTCTCCTTAGAGTGCCCACCATAACGTGCTGGTAACTAAGGACAAGGGTTGCGCTCGTTACGGGACTTAACCCAACATCTCACGACACGAGCTGACGACAGCCATGCAGCACCTGTGTTCCGATTCCCGAAGGCACCCTCGCATCTCTGCAAGGTTCCGGACATGTCAAGGCCAGGTAAGGTTCTTCGCGTTGCTTCGAATTAAACCACATGCTCCACCGCTTGTGCGGGCCCCCGTCAATTCATTTGAGTTTTAACCTTGCGGCCGTACTCCCCAGGCGGTCGACTTATCGCGTTAGCTGCGCCACTAAGATCTCAAGGATCCCAACGGCTAGTCGACATCGTTTACGGCGTGGACTACCAGGGTATCTAATCCTGTTTGCTCCCCACGCTTTCGCACCTCAGTGTCAGTATCAGTCCAGGTGGTCGCCTTCGCCACTGGTGTTCCTTCCTATATCTACGCATTTCACCGCTACACAGGAAATTCCACCACCCTCTACCGTACTCTAGTCAGGCAGTTATGGATGCAGTTCCCAGGTTGAGCCCGGGGATTTCACATCCATCTTACCAAACCACCTACGCGCGCTTTACGCCCAGTAATTCCGATTAACGCTTGCACCCTTCGTATTACCGCGGCTGCTGGCACGAAGTTAGCCGGTGCTTATTCTGTTGGTAACGTCAAAACAGCAAGGTATTAACTTACTGCCCTTCCTCCCAACTTAAAGTGCTTTACAATCCGAAGACCTTCTTCACACACGCGGCATGGCTGGATCAGGCTTTCGCCCATTGTCCAATATTCCCCACTGCTGCCTCCCGTAGGAGTCTGGACCGTGTCTCAGTTCCAGTGTGACTGATCATCCTCTCAGACCAGTTACGGATCGTCGCCTAGGTGAGCCATTACCCCACCTACTAGCTAATCCGACCTAGGCTCATCTGATAGCGTGAGGTCCGAAGATCCCCCACTTTCTCCCGTAGGACGTATGCGGTATTAGCGCTCCTTTCGGAACGTTGTCCCCCACTACCAGGCAGATTCCTAGGCATTACTCACCCGTCCGCCGCTGAATCCGGGAGCAAGCTCCCTTCATCCGCTCGACTTGCATGTGTTAGGCCTGCCGCCAGCGTTCAATCTGAGCCATGATCAAACTCTTCAGTTCAATACTGATCGGGTTTTGAGAAAACCCTAAACTTGGCTCAGCAATCGCAAAAAACTCTCGAATTCACGAGTGTTACTTGTGATGCTGATAATCTTGCGATCACCAGTCTTAACTCACAAGCACCCACACGAATTGCTTGATTCAACTTGTTAAAGAGCAGTTGGCTGAGGCTTTCGTCTCAACCGAGGCCGCGCATTTTACGCAAACCTCTTATTTCGTCAAGCGTTATTTTCAGAATTTTTCGTTCCTACTCAACCGCTTGCGCTGTCGATCGGCCGGAGCTTCTCGTCAGCGGGAGGCGCATTCTACAGCGACCAGAATCACTGTCAAGCACCTCGGCGATCTTCCTTTTGGCTCGCTGCCGGAGCAGCTGTCGAACCCAAAGGCGGCAAATGAATCACCTGCCTGACCACCACCCCAACTTCGAACCTGCTTAAGTGCTTGATTTTCAAGCTCTTTCAGCGCTTCGTCGCTGGGAGTGGTGCGCATTATAGGGACTTCAAAATGCCCGTCAACACTTTTCTGAAAGAATCTTCAGCGGGATGCGAAACGAGCCCGCAGCGCCGGCAATTGCCGCGCCACCGGCGGCAGGCGCAGCAACAGCAGGAATACGCCTATGGCTGCATATAGCGACCAGCGCTCGATGTCCGAACGCACCACCCACAGCATATGCAGAAGCCCCAGAGCGAGGATGACATAGACCAGCCGGTGCAGCTTCTTCCAGCCGCTGCCCAGTTTGCGCATGCTGTATTTGTTCGAGGTCAGGGCCAGCGGCAACAGGCCCAGGAAACCCAGGGTCCCGACGATGATGTAGGGCCGCTTGCGCAACTCGACGCCCAGTTGCGTCCAGTCCAGACCGAGGATGAACACCAGGTAGGCGCACAGATGCAGGCATATATAGGTGAAACACCACAGGCCGAGCTGCCGGCGCACCAGGATCCAGCCGTTCCAGCGCGTCAGCCTCTGCAGCGGGGTCATGGCCAGGGTCAGCAGCAACAGGACCAGGCCGCCCTGCCCCAGGTTGTCGACCAGCGCCTTGCCCGGGTCGGGCCCCAGGGCGAAGATCCAGGCCAGGTACAGCCAGTAGAGCGGCGGTATCAGCGCCAGCAGGAATACGCTGGCGCGCCAGATAGGATTGCGCATCTGCATCAATAGTTCTTCCTCAGGTCCATCCCCGCGTACAGCGAGGCCACTTCGTCGGCGTAGCCGTTGAACATGAGGGTGGGACGAACATTGGGGCTGAATAGTCCGCTGGGCAGGCGCCGCTCGCGGGCCTGGCTCCAGCGCGGGTGGTCCACCGTCGGGTTGACGTTGGCATAGAAGCCGTACTCGTCGGGCGCCAGGCTTTCCCAGGTGGTCTTCGGCTGCTCGGCGACGAAACTGATGCGGATGATCGACTTGGCGCCCTTGAAGCCGTACTTCCACGGCACGATCAGGCGCAGCGGCGCGCCGTTCTGGTTGGCCAGGATGCGGCCGTACATGCCCACGACGAGAATCGCCAGCGGGTGCATGGCCTCATCCATCCGCAGGCCCTCCACGTAGGGCCAGTCGATCAGGGCGAAATTGGATTGCACGCCGGGCATGCGCTCGCGGTCGACCAGGGTTTCGAAGCGCAGGTACTTGGCGTTGCCCGTCGGCTCGACACGCTTGATCAGCTCCGACAGCGGGAAGCCGATCCAGGGGATGACCATCGACCAGGCCTCCACGCAGCGCAGGCGATAGATGCGCTCTTCCAACTGGTAGGGCTTGATGAAGTCCTCGAGGGCGTACTTGCCGGGCTTCGCCACCTCGCCATCGATCACCACCGACCAGGGCTCGGTCCTCAGCGCGCCGGCGTTGGCGGCCGGGTCGCCCTTGTCCGGGCCGAACTCGTAGAAGTTGTTGTAGGTGGTCGCATCCTTGAAGGGGGTGATGCTCTCCCCTTGCACGGTGACGGCATCCCATTTGACCGCTGGCAGCTTCTCACCGAACCAGCCCGGTGTGCTCGCAGCGGCTTCCACATCGGCATAGCGGGAAGGATCAGCCAAACCCATGGCCGGCAGCCCGGCAAGGGCGGCACCTGCCGCACTGGCGGCGAGGAAACGGCGGCGGGAGAGATAAAGGGTTTCAGGGGTGACTTCCGACTCGTGGCAATCGGAAGGTCGGGCAATACGGATCAGCATGGCGGGCTCCGCAACGACTGGCTGTGTGCGCCAATAGACTGCGGAGCCCGGGGGAAATTACATCAACTCGGACGGCGGCGACGGCGCAATTGCAACAAGTATTGCACCGGACCGGACGCGGCATAAGCGAGGAACAGCAGCAGCAGGATGCGCGGCGGGTCGGTGAAGACCACGGCGAAGGCCAGCACCACCACCAGGATCGCCACGAAGGGCACGCGGCCACGCAGGTCGAGATCCTTGAAGCTGTGGTACTTGATGTTGCTGACCATCAGCATGCCGGCGGCGGCGACCATCAGCGCGACCAGCAGGGAGACCTTGGCGCCCTGGATGTCGAAGTCGGCGAAGGCCCACACGGTGCCGGCCACCAGGGCCGCGGCGGCCGGGCTGGCCAGGCCGATGAAGTAGCGCTTGTCGGCCTTGCCCACCTGGGTGTTGAAGCGCGCCAGGCGCAGCGCGGCGCCGGCCACATAGATGAAGGCGACCATCCAGCCGACCTTGCCCAGGCTGCTCAGCGCCCACTCGAAAGCGACCAGCGCCGGGGCCACGCCGAAGGCGACCATGTCCGACAGCGAGTCGTACTCGGCGCCGAAGGCGCTCTGGGTGTTGGTCAGGCGCGCGACGCGACCGTCCAGGCCATCCAGGACCATGGCGACGAAGATGGCGATGGCGGCGTTGGAGAAGTCGCCGCTCATGGCGTTGATGATGGCGTACAGGCCGGTGAACAGCGCCGCGGTGGTGAACAGGTTGGGCAGCAGGTAGATGCCGCGGTGGCGCACCTTGCGGCCGTCGGCGTCGTGCCCTTCCTCGACGTGCTCGTCGATGGGCAGCAGGCTTTCGGTTTCTTCGGAGGCCTTGTTCGGCTCCTCGGGACCTTCACTCATGGAGACTTCCTTAGGGAACTCAGCGGAAAAAGATCGAGCGCGGGGCACGGACGCCCTGGCGCACAGGCTTTATACCAGAACCCCGGGCAAGAACGAAAAAACGCGGCCGGGGCCGCGTTTCTTCGAGTGTCGCTAAGCCCTTAGTTCTTGGACTTGTCGACGATCTTGTTGGCGGCGATCCAGGGCATCATGGCGCGCAGCTGCTCGCCGATGACTTCGATGCCATGGGCCGCGTTGTTGCGGCGGTAGGCGGTCATCGACGGGTAGTTGGTGGCGCCTTCGCTGATGAACATCTTGGCGTATTCGCCGTTCTGGATGCGCTTGAGGGCATTGCGCATGGCAGCACGGGATTCGGCGTTGATGACTTCCGGGCCGGTCACGTACTCGCCGTACTCGGCGTTGTTGGAGATCGAGTAGTTCATGTTGGCGATGCCGCCTTCGTACATGAGGTCGACGATCAGCTTCAGTTCGTGCAGGCACTCGAAGTAGGCCATTTCCGGCGCGTAGCCGGCTTCGACCAGGGTTTCGAAACCGGCTTTCACCAACTCGACGCAACCGCCGCACAGAACGGCCTGCTCGCCGAACAGGTCGGTTTCGGTCTCGTCCTTGAAGGTGGTTTCGATGATGCCGGTACGGCCGCCGCCGACGCCGCAGGCGTAGGACAGGGCGACGTTCTTGGCATTGCCCGAAGCGTCCTGGTAGATGGCGATCAGGTCGGGGATGCCGCCGCCCTTGACGAACTCGGAACGCACGGTGTGGCCCGGAGCCTTCGGCGCGATCATGATCACGTCGAGGTCGGCGCGCGGTACGACCTGGTTGTAGTGGATGGAGAAGCCATGGGCGAAGGCCAGGGTAGCGCCCTTCTTCAGGTTCGGCTCGATCTCGTCCTTGTACAGGCGGCCCTGGAACTCGTCCGGGGTCAGGATCATGACCAGGTCGGCGGCGGCGACGGCGCTGGCCACGTCGGCGACTTTCAGGCCGTGGTTCTGCGCCTTGACGGCGGACGGCGAGCCCGAACGCAGGCCGACGGTGACGTCGACGCCGGAGTCCTTCAGGTTGCAGGCATGGGCGTGGCCCTGGGAACCGTAACCGATGATGGCAACTTTCTTGCCCTGGATGATGGAGAGGTCACAGTCTTTATCGTAGAAAACGCGCATTTGGGTAATCCCCTGGTCTAGTGGCCTCGTGGGCCGTCTTTCAAATTCAGATGCTGAGAGTCTTGTCGCCGCGGGCGATGCCGGTCACGCCGGTACGCACCGTCTCGATGATCGCAGCGGTACCGATGGCCTGGATGAAGCTGTCGAGCTTGTCGCTGGTGCCGGCAAGCTGCACGGTGTAGACGCTGCTGGTGACGTCGACGATCTGCCCGCGGAAGATGTCGGTGGTGCGCTTGACCTCGGCGCGCTGGGCGCCGGTGGCCTTGATCTTCACCAGCATCAGCTCGCGCTCGATGTGGGCGCTTTCCGACAGGTTCACCAGCTTCACCACCTCGATCAGCTTGTTGAGGTTCTTGGTGATCTGCTCGATGACTTCGTCATGCCCGGCCGTGGTCAGGGTGAGGCGCGACAGGGTCGGGTCCTCGGTCGGCGCCACGGTCAGGGTCTCGATGTTGTAGTTGCGCTGGGAGAACAGGCCGACCACGCGGGACAGCGCGCCGGGTTCGTTTTCCAGCAGCAGGGAAATGATGTGTCGCATGATCAGGTACGCTCCGTCTTGCTCAGCCACATGTCGCGCATCGCACCGCCGCGGATCTGCATCGGATAGACGTGCTCGCTGGTGTCGACCTGGATGTCGAGGAAGACCAGGCGGTTCTTCATGGCGAACGCCTCTTCCATCTTCGGCTTCAGGTCCTTGAGGTCGGTGATGCGCATACCGACGTGGCCATAGGCCTCGGCCAGCTTGACGAAGTCAGGCAGGGATTCCATGTAGGAGTGCGAGTAGCGGCTGTTGTACTGCATGTCCTGCCATTGGCGGACCATGCCCAGCGCACCGTTGTTCAGGTTGACGATCTTCACCGGCAGGTCGTACTGCAGGCAGGTCGACAGCTCCTGGATGTTCATCTGGATGCTGCCTTCGCCGGTCACGCAGGCCACGTCGGCCTCCGGGAAGTTCAGCTTCACGCCCATGGCCGCGGGGAAACCGAAGCCCATGGTGCCCAGGCCGCCGGAGTTGATCCAGCGGTTGGGCTTGTTGAAGCGGTAGTACTGGGCGGCGAACATCTGGTGCTGGCCCACGTCGGAAGCCACGAAGGCGTCGCCGTTGGTGACTTCCCAGAGGGTCTCGATGACGCTCTGCGGCTTGATGATGCTGCCGTCGCCCTTGTCGTAGGGGAACAGGCCGCGGTTGCCGCGCCACTCGTCGATCTGCTTCCACCAGGCGGCGAGGGCTTCCTTGTTCGGCGTCTCGCCGATTTCCTTGAGGATGGTGGCCATCTCGGCCAGCACGCTGTCCACCGGGCCGACGATCGGGATGTCGGCCTTCACGGTCTTGGAGATCGAGGCCGGGTCGATGTCGACGTGGATGATCTTGGCGTTCGGGCAGAACTTGGCCGCGGTCTCGCCGTTGATGACGCGGTCATCGAAGCGCGCGCCGACGGCGAAGATCACGTCCGCGTGGTGCATCGCCAAGTTGGCGGTGTAGCTGCCGTGCATGCCGAGCATGCCGACGAACTGGCGGTCGTTGCCGGGGAAGCCGCCCAGGCCCATGAGGGTGTTGGTCACCGGGACGTTGAGCAGGCGCGCCACTTCGGTCAGCGGCTCGGAAGCGTTGCCCATGATGACGCCGCCACCGGAATAGATGATCGGGCGCTTGGCCGACAGCAGCAGCTCGGCGGCCTTGCGGATCTGGCCGGAGTGGCCGCGGACCGCGGGGCTGTAGGAGCGCAGCTTGACCTTCTTCGGATAGGCGTACTCGAACTTCTGCGTCGGGTCGCCCATGTCCTTCGGAATGTCGATCACCACCGGGCCGGGACGGCCGGACTGGGCGATGTAGAAGGCCTTCTTGATGACCTCGGGGATTTCCGAAGGGTGCTTGATGATGAAGCTGTGCTTCACGATCGGCCGGGAAATGCCGACCATGTCGGTTTCCTGGAAGGCGTCGGTGCCGACCATGTTGCTCGACACCTGGCCGGAGATCACCACCATCGGGATGGAGTCCATGTAGGCGGTGGCGATGCCGGTGATGGCGTTGGTCGCGCCGGGGCCGGAGGTCACCAGGACCACGCCGGGCTTGCCGGTGGCGCGCGCATAGCCGTCGGCCATGTGGGTAGCGGCCTGCTCGTGACGCACCAGGATGTGGGTCACGTCGTTCTCTTTGAAGAGAGCGTCGTAGATGTGCAGGAGGGCACCGCCCGGGTACCCGTAGATGTACTTAACGCCTTCGTCACGCAACGAGCGGACGACCATTTCAGCGCCGGATAAAAGCTCCACGTTGTCACCTCTAGAACGCTAAACGATCTCCCAGGGGCGGGGGACCGAAACTTGGTTGGCTGCCCGGCAGACAATTGGGCGAATGTAATCGCCGGCTACGTCGACTGCCGAATGAGCAGAACTTGGAGGCGCACCTGGTGTGTTACGGAGGGCCTCCACCCAGCGCGAGGTAACGCGAAGCAGGGTGAAACTTAGCGGCGCGGGTAGCGCCTCTTGTCTGCCGAGTAAAACCAGCTTGCGGCCGGCCCACTGCAGCGAACCTTGGATTCTTCTGATTCGGCCGCGTCAAGTCAAGCCATATATGGATTTGTGTCTAACGCAGGTTGTGATCTTTCTCTGCGGACGCATCGACACTTTTGGTTATAGTTACCCGCAGTTTCCGCATCCAAGGACCGAAACCGCATGCGACGGACGATTGTGATGGGCGCCCTGATGTTCGCCCTGAGTGCTCCGCTGATGGCCGCCCAGGTATACAAGTGGGTCGACGCCCAGGGCGTCACGCATTTTGGCGCGCAGCCGCCGCAGGGCGCCGAAGCCGCCACCGTGGACACCAAGGTCGCCCCGCCGCCCTCGGGCTTCCCGCTGCCGCCCAGGCCGGCTCCCGCGCCGGCGCCTTCGGCCAGCGACAAGCAGAAAGCCGCCGACGAGAAGGTGCGCCAGGAGGTCGCCCAGCAGGAGGCCGAGCGCGCGCGTTACTGCGACACCCTGCGGACCAACCTGGCGCAGCTGAAGAACAACCCGCGGGTGCGGGTGGCCGACGACGACGGCGAGATGCGGCGCATCCCGGAAGAAGAGCGGCAGGCCCGCATCACCCAGACCGAGCAGGACCTGCAGAAGAACTGCAACTGACAGGCGCGGCTCAGGGCGCCTCGCCGATCAGCCGGTCGAACTCGCCCAGGGCCTCGAACAGGGCGTGCATGTGCTCGCCCTCGTCCACGTAGACCATTTCGGCGATGGCGCGGATGCCCGAGGCGCGCGGCAGCTGCGCGCCCGTCTCGATGATCAGCTTCATGCGCGGCAGGAAGATCCACTGCAGCCATTCCTCCAGCTCCAGCGTATCCACGCAGAACGGCTCCTGGCTGGCCAGCGCCTCCTCCGAGGGCGGCTGTTCCCCCCACAGCGACAGCGCGCGCAGCTCCCGCTCGATCAGCAGGAGCTGGTCGGCCACGGCCGGCAGGCGGTCGTCCATCACAGCGTTGCCTTGGCGTTCTGCCGCGCGGTGGCCGCGCCGGCCGCGTCACCCTGGGCCTCGCGGGCCTTGGCGATCACGTCCCACAGGCTGGCCTGCAGCGTCGGTCGGCCATTGGCCAGCGATAGACCGCGGCGCGCCACCTGTTCGGCCTGGGCGGCGTCGCCCTGGGCCAGGCGCACCTGGGCGAGCTTGTAGAGCACCTGCGGCTCGCGCGGGGCGATGCGCTGGGCGCGCTCCAGGCTGGCCGAGGCGCCGTTGAGGTCGCCGCCGCCCTGCTGTTGCTGGGCGGTGGTAAGCAGCGCCAGGACCGGGCCATCGAGTTGCTCGTCGGCGGCCAGCGGCGCGTTGCGCGAAGGAATGCCGGACGGCGCCTGCACCGGCGCGGCCGGGGCCTGCTGCTGGTAGCTGGGCTGTTGCTGCTGGTAGACCGGCTGCTGGTAGGTCTGCTGGCTGAAACCGCCGGTGGCGCTGATGTTGCTCGGCGCGCTGGCGGCGGGGGCCGCGGGGACGCTGCCGGATTGCACGCCCGGGGTGATCGGGCCGGTGGACAGCGGCGCCGCGCCAGTCTGCGCCGGGAAGGTCTGGATCGGCGCCATGCCGGCATCCTGGGGCACCATCACGGTCACGCCGGAATCACCCGCTGGCTGCGAGGCCGCGCTCGGCGCGGTGCTGGCATTGGCCGGGCGGTTGGCATTGGAATAGCCGACCCGCTCCTGGTTGGACACCGAGGTGCCGGAATCCCGTACCGGGATGGCGCCCTGCTGCGGGGAAGCGCAGCCGGACAGCACGGCCGCGGCGGCAGCCACGGCAAACCACGCGTTTTTCACTTCGAATCCTCTCGCCTCAGTTCAGCCAGCCACGGACCCAGTCCATGACCTCGCCGGCCGGCGTCTGGTTGTTGCCACAGCCGGCGCCGGGCGCCGGCTCGCTTCCGCGAATATAGGGCATCTGCACGGCGCCCGGACAATTGGCGTCGCTGCCCTGGCCGGTACGCGGATCGACCCAGGCCATGCTGACATTATCCGGCATCGGCATGTCCAGCGGCAGGGGGTCGGCCTTGCGCATGAAGCTGGTCCAGATCTGCAGCGCGCCGGTGGCGCCGGTGAAGGGCGTCTTGCCGTTGTCGTCGCGGCCCAGCCAGACCACCGCCAGCAGGTCCTGGCCGAAACCGGAGAACCAGCTGTCGCGGGAGTCGTTGGTGGTGCCGGTCTTGCCCGCCAGGGTCAGGTTCGACGGCAACTGGTTGTAGGCCGAGCGCGCGGTGCCCTCGCGCATCACCCGCTGCATGGCGTTCTGCAGCAGGTAGATGGAGCCCGAGTCGAAGCGCTGCTGGACCTGGAACGGATAGCGCTTGAGCGGCTGGCCGTCGGCGGCGACCACGCTGCGGATGCTGCGCAGCGGGGTGTTGAAGCCGCCGCTGGCGATGGTCTGGTACATGGTCGCCACCTGCATCGGCGTCATGGCGCCGGCGCCCAGCAGCATCGACGGGTAGGCCGGCCAGTCCACCTGCACGCCCAGGCGTTCGAGGGTCTTGAGCACGTTGGGCACGCCCAGGTCCAGGCCCAGCTTGGCGGTGGACAGGTTCAGCGAACGCGCCAGCCCCTGGTAGAGGAAGATGGTGCCGTTGGAGCTGCCTTCGTAGTTCTTCGGCGTCCACACCTGGCCGTCCTTGCCCTTGATGGAGAACGGCTGGTCCTGGATCCAGGTGGTCAGGGTGTACTGGCTGGGCCGCTCGAGGGCGGTCAGGTAGACCGCCGGCTTGACCAGCGAGCCGATCGGCCGGGTGGCGTCCACCGCGCGGTTGAAGCCGGCGAAACGCGAATCGCGACTGCCGATCAGCGCCTGCACCTCGCCGGTCTCCGGGTTGGTCACGACCATCGCGGTTTCCGTCTGGTCCAGGCCCTTGCGCCCGGCGAAGCGCTTGAAAGTCTCGCTGACCGCGGTTTCCGCCTTGTACTGCAGGATGGGGTCGAAGCTGGTGAAGATGCGCAGGCCTTCCTCGGTCAGGTCTTCCTCGCGGTAGTCCTGGCGCAGCTGGCGCTTCACCAGGTCGAGGAACGCCGGGTACGAGCTGTTGGCCATGCTGCCCTGGCGCGTCACGCCCAGGGGCGCCTGCTTGGCCGCCGCGGCCTGCTCGGGGGTGATCACGCCCTGCTCGGCGAGCACGTCGAGCACCACGTTGCGCCGCTCCATGGCGCGCTCCGGGTTGCGCCGCGGGTTGTAGTAGGACGGCCCCTTGACCATGCCCACCAGCAGCGCGATCTGCGGCAGCTTGAGCTCGGCCAGCGGCTGGCTGAAGAAGTACTGGCTGGCCAGGCCGAAGCCGTTCACCGAACGCTGGCCGTCCTGGCCGAGGAACACCTCGTTGAGGTAGCCCTCGAGGATCTCGCGCTTGTCGTAGTGCAGCTCCAGCAGCACCGCCATCATGGCTTCGGTGAGCTTGCGGCTGAGGCTGCGCTCGTTGGTCAGGAAGAAGTTCTTCACCAACTGCTGGGTCAGGGTGCTGCCGCCCTGGCGCAACTGCCCGGCGCTGGCGTTGACCCAGACGGCGCGGGCGATGGACTTCAGCGAGACGCCGTGGTGGGACCAGAAGTCGCGGTCTTCCACCGCCACCAGGGTGTCGACCAGGTAAGGCGGCACCTCGTCCAGCTTGATGAGGATGCGATCTTCGTTGTGCGAGGGGTACATGCCGCCGATCAGCAGCGGCTCCATGCGCGCGACGTCCAGCTTGGAACCGTCGGCGCGGGACAGGCCGGCCACGTAGTCGCCGGAGAAACGCACGCGGATGCGCTGCGCGGGCTCGGCGCCCTCGTAGAACTGGAAGCCGCGGGTATTGAGGTCGACAGTGCCGCCGGACACGGCCACCATGCCCGGGCCGCTGACCGTGCCGTCGCGGCGGTAGCCCAGGGCGCCGAGTTCCTGGAGGAAGTCGTCCTTGTTCAGCTTCAGGCCGACGAACAGCTCCAGCGGCCGGGCATAGACCTTGGCCGGGATGGTCCAGCGCTTGCCGGAGAACTTCTCCTGCACGACCGCATCGAGGTACACGGCGAAACCGGCCAGCACGACCAGGCCGACGAGGCTGAGCTTGAGCAGCCAGCCCAGCCACTTGCGCGACGGAGCTGCTTTTTGATTCTTACGGGAACGGGGGGATCGGGGACGCGTCATGGCGGCGCATTATACGTACTTTATCCACAGGGGACAGACGCCGCGCGAGGCGGTGTCCGGGCTCTGTCGCAGGCGCGCGGAAGTGCCCCGGCCAAAGCGACGCAGCTTCGACCAGCGGGCGGCCGATTGGTTGCCTGCGGCGCCAGGCAAGTTTGCAGCCACCGGCGATGCCGCCATAATGCCTGCCTCCCGAATCCGGACAGCCAAGGACAATATCCCGTGAGCCAGACTCTGATCGCTGCCCTGCAGAACCCTGCCCTGTACCCCCACCCGGTGGAGCAGGTGCGGGTCATCGAAACCCACATTTCCTGGGTCCTGCTCACCGGCCAGTACGTTTACAAGATCAAGAAGCCGGTGAACTTCGGCTTCCTCGACTTCACCGACCTCGCGGCGCGCAAGCACTTCTGCGAGGAGGAACTGCGCCTGAACCAGCGCCTCACCGAAGGCCTGTACCTGGAAGTGCTGCCGATCACCGGCAGCGAGGCCGCGCCGCAACTGGGCGGTGAAGGCCCGGCGATCGAATACGCGCTCAAGTGCCGCGAATTCCCGCAGAACGCCCTGCTCAGCGAGGTGCAGACGCGCGGCGAGCTGAGCTCCGAGCACATCGACGCCCTGGCGAAGCAGATCGCCGGCTTCCACCTGCGCACCCCGCAGGTGCCGCAGGACAACCCGCTGGGCTCGGCCGAGGCGGTGATGGCGCCGGTGCGGCAGAACTTCGAGCAGATCCGCCCGCTGCTCAGCGACAAGGCCGACCTGCTGCAGCTGGACGCCCTGGAAGCCTGGGCCGAAAGCTCCTACGACCGCCTGGAAGCGCTGCTGCAGGCGCGCAAGGCGAACGGCTTCATCCGCGAATGCCACGGCGACATTCACCTGGGCAACGCCGCGCTGATCGACGGCCAGGTGGTGCTGTTCGACTGCATCGAGTTCAACGAGCCGTTCCGCTTCACCGACGTCTGCGCCGACTACGCCTTCCTCGCCATGGACCTCGAGGACCGCGGCCTGAAGTGCCATTCGCGGCGCTTCGTCAGCCAGTACCTGGAGCAGACCGGCGACTACCAGTCCCTGGAAATCCTCAACTTCTACAAGGCCTACCGCGCCCTGGTGCGGGCCAAGATCGCCCTGTTCAGCCTGGCCCACCAGAACGACGCCGTGCAGAAGGCCGCGACCCTGCGCCAGTACCGCAACTACGCCAACCTGGCGGAGAGCTACAGCGCCATCCCCTCGCGCTTCCTGGCCCTGACCATGGGCGTTTCCGCGGTGGGCAAGAGCTCGGTGGCGCTGCGCCTGGTCGAGGCCCTGGGCGCCATCCGCCTGCGCTCGGACGTGGAGCGCAAGCGCCTGTTCGGCGAACAGCAGCAAGCCCAGCGCGGCGCCCTGCAAGGCGGCATCTACAATGCCGAATCCAGCGCGGCCACCTACGAGCGCCTCAACGCCCTGGCCGGCGACATCCTCCGCGCCGGCTACCCGGTGGTGCTCGACGCCACCTTCCTCAAGCACGCCCAGCGCCAGGCCGCGCGCCATATCGCCGACGACACCGGGGTGCCCTACCTGATCCTCGACTGCCAGGCGCCGGAAAGCGTGATCGCCGGCTGGCTGGCCCAGCGCCAGGCGCAAGGCGGCGACCCGTCCGACGCCACCCTCGAAGTGGTGCAGGCCCAACAGGCCGGACGCGAAGCCCTGGACGCCGACGAGCAGGCCCACAGCAAGCGCGTCGACACCCAGGACAGCGCCAGCCTGGATACCCTGGTGGAAAGCATCCGCCAGCGCCTGCCGGGCATCTGACCCCCTCGACGCGGCCCGGGCACGATCGATGCCCGGGCTGCCGTTCGTCATGCCGAGGGCGCTTTGGCGCCTGCCGATATCACAAAGCCACATTGCCCCGCCAAGGGCCCGCTACACTTCATCGTCAAGTGAGCCGGCCGTCTCCAGCAGTTCACGGCCCTCGCCGCCATGCATGACCCACCCCGAGTGCCGCATCGCAAGGACCGACGATGAACGACGAACTGCTGCATCTGAAGAATCTCGGCAAGACCTCGGCCCAGTGGCTGCACGCCGTGGGCATCCACAACGCCTCCGACCTCCGCCGCCTGGGGGCGGTCGGCGCCTACCGCGCCGTTCGGGCCCGCGGCTTCCGGGCCTCCAAGGTGCTGCTCTATGCCATCGAGGGCGCCCTGCTGGACGTCCACTGGAACGACCTGCCGCCGGCGCACAAGGCCGAACTATTGGGCCAATTGGAGACTTTTCCTCAAAGGAATCAGAGTTAGCTCACAAGCCTTCCAGGAAATGATTTACGGCCGCGGGCCAGAACCCTATCGTTTCAGGGCCCTTCGTGCGCCCCGACCGCCAACGTCCGTCCAAGGAATTACGGCCCATGTACCTACTCGGTGAACAACCGGCCTATGCCGACCAGCTGATCAGCCGTCTGCAGGGGATTCCCGCCCAGCTGCTTTCCGGCCTCGCCCCCTGCGCGGAGCCCATCCGCCTGGAACGTACCGACGACCTGTCGGCCGAGCTGCCGAACCAGCAGCTGTTCCTGATCGAGAACGGCCTGCTCCACGCGCTGGTCGACGAACGCCCGCTGTTCTACCTGCAAGAGGGCGACCTGGTAGGCCTGCGCCAGGGCATCGACCTGCCGCCGTGCCGCTACACCAGCGACGAGCCGCTGTGCCTGGTGCCCTACTCGCGCAGCGACGTGTTCCGCCACATCCACGCCGACGAGCAGCGCCAGGAACTCTTCCTGCACTACCTGATCGGCCACACCGCCCTGCTTTCCGATGCCCTGGCGCACCTCAAGCAGCCGGACATCCGCCCGTCCACCGGCTTCCGCCACTTCGCCGCCGGCGACCAGTTGATCCAGCAGGGCGACGATGCCGAGCACGTGTTCATCATCATCGAGGGCCATGCCGAGGCCTTCGTCGACGGGCAGAAGGTCGGCGACGTGCAGAAGGACGAGATCTTCGGCGCCATGGCCGTGTTCACCGGCGAGAAGCGCAGCGCCAGCGTGGTCGCCAGCGAGCCCTGCACCGTGATGGTGATCCCCAAGGACCAGTTCCTCAGCCTGATGCAGAGCAACCCACGCATCGCCCACAGCCTGATCGAGGGCATGGCCCGGCGCATCGACCTGCTCAACCGCGAGGTCACCCAACTGCGCCTGCAGCTCGGCGCCGGCTAGCCGAAGCCCGATCCAGACGAAGCCCGGCCATGTGCCGGGCTTCGTCATTTCAGCAGGGCGGACTTTTTTGCGAAATGCTGTTGACTCACAAATGATAATAGTTATTATTACCACAGCTGGCCGCGAGGTCGGCGGGTAAGCTGAGAGCCCTACCGCAGTCGGACACTCAGGTTATCTCCTCATCAGGCTAATCACGGTTTTCGACCCGGCTCATCGCCGGGTCTTTTTTTTGCCCGCGTTTTTTCCAGGGCCCCTTCCCTCTGACCGTTCGCCGGAAATTGCCGGGGCGATGAAAAAAGTATTGACTCGCGAATGATAATTGTTATTATTAACTCAACTGGTCGCGAGGCCAGTCGGTAAGCTGAGCGACCACGCAGTCGGACGATCAGATTATCTCCTCATCAGGCTAATCACGGTTTCGACCCGGCTCATCGCCGGGTCTTTTTTTGCCTGAAGGAAAGTCATGGGCGGGGGATTTCTTTTCGTAGGAGCGAGCTTGCTCGCGAAAGGCTCTGGCGCTGGCGTCCAGTCGAAGAGCGCCCTCTCCCTAACCCTCTCCCTGAAGGGAGAGGGGACCGTTGGGCAGACGCTGATGTTCTGGAGTTAGCCGGCTAGCGCAGAGTTGCCGGCCGAAACCATGCCTGTTCTCGGCATGGACTAGCCCCCTCGCCCTTCAGGGCGGGGCGCGCAGCCGAGGGCTGGGGAGAGGGAACGGAATACCACCGAAACACCAACGCAGCCGGGAGCGCTGTTCGCGAGCAAGCTCGCTCCTACAAAAGAGAAGCCCTCCCGTCAGGCTATGCCCGCATCAACGCAACTTCGCACAATGATCCTGCGGCGGCAGCGCCGGCGTGTACCAGACGTAATCAGCCTGCTGCGGCGACACCGTCTTGCCGACCTCGGCCAGCATCAGCACCTGCATGCCCTCCCCCGCCCCCAGGTCTTCCAGGTGCAGGGGCACGCCCAGGTCACGACGGACGTGGAAGCCGCCGGCGATCAGCACGGCCGGAGCAGGCGCCGCCTTCAGCCGTTCGGCCATGCGCCGGTCGCGCTGCTGCTGCACCGCCAGCATGGCCGGCATCTGGCTTTCCGGCAGCAGGCCGCAGTGGGACTCGCGGATGTCGTCGAGCAGCACCCGGCGGACTTCCTCGGCCGTCGAACGGGTACCGGCAAGGGCCGGTTGCTCCCCGTAGATGCGCTTGATCTCGCTGCGGTCCAGATTGGCCGCCAGCAACGGCGCCGGCTGCTTGACCAGCCAGGTCACCATCGGGCCGTAGAGCGACCAGTCCCAGCCCGGCTGCCAGGCCAATGCGGCATACAGGTCCTGCGGCGCCTTGCCGGCAGCGCTGGCCTCCTGGGCTGCCGTCACCCGCTGCTGCTGGTTGGGATTGAGCATTTCCAGCAGCACGCTGCCCTGCTCGCGGCGCCGGGCCAGGGCGCGCACCAGCCACAGCTCCAGGGCGTGGTGGTCGGGATTGTCGTGTTGCTCGCCGACCAGCACTCGGGGCGCGCCACTCAGGCGTTCCAGCAGTTGTTCCGGGGTCAGTGCCTGACCGCTGCGCAGGTCGCGGATGACGCCCAGCTCTGCGCTGTCACGGCCCTCGGGGCTCTGCCATGCCGGCAGGGGCGGTGCGGAGGGCAGGCTCTGGCAGGCAGCCAACAGCGCCACCAGCGGGATCAGCAGGTATTTCATGTGAACTCCTTTCAACGGGCGACGATCAGCGGATGGCCGCGCTCGGGGTGTCGTTGCACCAGCACGTCCAGGCCGAACACCTGGCGCAGCGGTTCCGCGCGTAGCACCTCGTCAGGCGTACCGAACAGGTGCGGGCGGCCGTCGTGCAACAACAGCAGGCGGTCACAGTAGCGCGCGGCGAGGTTGAGGTCGTGCAGGATGACCAGCACCGCGGCGCCGCGTCCGGCAAATTCGCGCACCGCATGCAAGGTGGTGTGCTGGTGCAAGGGGTCGAGCGCCGAGGTCGGCTCGTCCAGCAGCAACACCTGTTCCGCGCCACCCGGCCACAGTTGCGCCAGGACCCGCGCCAGGTGCACGCGCTGGCGCTCGCCGCCGGACAGCGACAGGTAGCTGCGCCCGGCCAGGTGCGACGCGTCGGCTGCAGCCATGGCTTCGGCGATGATCTGCAGGTCACGCTGGCGGCCGCTGTCGTGGGGCAGCCGGCCGAACCCCACCACCGACCCGACGCTGAAGGCGAAATTCAGCGACGAGGACTGCGGCAGCACCGCCAGGCGCTGTGCCCGCGCCGTACCCTGCCATTGATCCAGCGCGCGGCCATCGAGGCTCACGCTGCCGCCGGCCAGCGGCAGCTCGCCATTGAGGGCGCCCAGCAGGGTGCTCTTGCCCGCGCCGTTAGGCCCCAACACACCGAGCACCTCGCCCGGCTGCAGCGACAGGCTCACGCCCTGCAGGACCACCTGATGCCCACGCTTCACCGTCAGGTTCTCCGCCGTCAGCATCAGGAACGCCCCCGGATCAGCAGATAAAGGAAGAAGGGCGCGCCGATCAGCGCCGTGACGATGCCGATCGGCAGCTCCGCCGGCGCCAGCGCCAGACGCGCCACCAGGTCGGCGAGCAGCAGCAGGATGGCGCCGCCGAACATTGAGGCCGGCAGCAACACCCGGTGATCGGGACCGACGATCAGGCGCAGCAGGTGCGGCACCACCAGGCCGATGAAGCCGATCAGCCCAGCCGCGGCCACCGCGGCGCCAACGCCCAGCGCCGTGCAGAGGATCAGTTCGACCTTCAGCCGCTCGACGTCGAAGCCCAAGTGGCGCGCCTCGGACTCACCCAGCAACAACGCGTTGAGTGCATCCACCCGGCGCGGCAGCCAGCAGGCCACCAGCAGCGTGACCAGCAGCAGCGGCCACAGCCGCGGGTAGCTGGCGCCGTTGAGGCTGCCGAGGTTCCAGAAGGTCAGGGTGCGCAGCGTGGCGTCGTCGGCGAGGTAGGTGAACAGGCCGATCAGCGCGCCGGCCAGCGCGGTGAGGGCGATACCGGCGAGCAGCATGGTGGCCACGCTGGTCTGCCCATTGTGGCGGCCGAGCCGGTAGACCAGCGCGGTCACCAACAAACCGCCGCCGAAGGCGCAGGCGGACAGCAGGTAGGGCGCGAAGGCTTCCGGCAGGCCACCCATGGAGGCGCCGAAGACGATAGCGATGGCAGCACCCAGCGCGGCGCCGCTGGACACCCCGATCAGCCCGGGGTCGGCCAGCGGGTTGCGGAACAGCCCCTGCATGGCCACCCCGGCCAGCGCCAGCACGCCGCCGGTAGCGATGCCCAACAGGGTGCGCGGCAGGCGGATCTGCCCGACGATCAGCTCGGCCTGGCCGAGGTCGTCGGCGGACACCGGCAGGCCGCACAGACGCGCCAGCGCCCGCAGCGTGTCGCCCAGCGGCAGGCTGACCGGCCCCAGGGCCAGGGACAGCCAGAGGACCAGCAGCAGAAGAAAACCAAGGAGCAGGAACAGCGGTCGGGCAGCGTGCTTCGCAG
The DNA here is from genome assembly GCF_022760135.1 of Pseudomonas sp. M1. Taxonomy (NCBI): domain Bacteria; kingdom Pseudomonadati; phylum Pseudomonadota; class Gammaproteobacteria; order Pseudomonadales; family Pseudomonadaceae; genus Pseudomonas; species Pseudomonas sp. M1. The sequence goes on along the minus strand of NZ_CP094343.1, from coordinate 853,860 downwards.
TCAAGGACGACCTTCCGGGTTCAGGGCCTGCGCGGAAGGATAAAAGGCCTGGGAGAGGCTGGCCAATGCGTCCGGAACGCGCGGACCGAGACCGCCGACCAGCAGCGTCGGGTCGAGCACCAGCACGCGGGCCTCACGCGCCGCGCGGGTAGCGGCCAGCCCGGGGTTCTGGCGGATCAGCGCCGCGCGGGCCTTGTCGCCATCCAGGCTGCGGTCGGCCAGCACCACCACCTGCGGGTCGAGGGCGGTCAGGGCTTCGCCGGACAACGCCTTGTAGCCCTTGTGGCTGGCCAGGTTGCGCCCGCCGGCGTGCTGGATCATCCAGTCGCCGGCGGTGTCCTGCCCGGCCACCAGCAGGCTGCCGCCGGCGTTGCCGACCAGCAGCACCACGCCCGGCGTGGCCTGCCCGGCCCGGGCCTTGGCCACCCAGGCCTGCTGCGCCGCCAGGCGCGCCTGGAAGTCCGCCGCCGCCTTGCCGGCCTGCTCGGGCGTGCCCAGCAGCTCGCCCAGGCGCAGCAGGTTGTCGTGCACGGTCTTCTCGTCGGCCTTGGCCGACAGGGTTTCGACCCGCACGCCCGCCGCGCGCAGTTGCTGCAGCACCGGCGGCGGCCCCATCTCCTCGCTGCCGAGGAGGATGTCCGGCTTCAGCGCCAGGATGCCTTCGGCCGCCAGTTGGCGCTGGTAGCCGATCTTCGGCAGCGCCTTAAGGCTGGCCGGGTGCAGGCTGGTGGTGTCGACGCCGACCAGGCGCGACTCGCCGCCCAGGGCCACCACCCACTCGCTCAGCGAACCGCCGGCGCTCACCCAGCGCTTGGGCAGAGTATCGGCGATGGCGCTGGAGGCAACGAGGCACAGCCCGGCGAACAGCCCGGCCAGCAGGGGACGCGCAGTCATGGTTGCCTCCTCAGATGGCCGCGAAGGATTCGGCGAGGCTACGCCATTCTTGCAGTTCCGGCACACCCGGCTTGCGCGCGCCGAACACCTGCAGGACCAGCTCGCCGTCGGCGTCGAAGGCTTCCCAACTGGTGACGATGCCGTCGCTGCTCGGCTTGCGCACGCGCCACAGCTCACGCACGCCGGAAGTCTTCAGGTGCAGGTTGAACTGCGGGTCGAGCACGTTGAACCAGTCGTCCAGCCACTTCGGGTTGTCCACGGTGCCGGTGTGGATCTGGATGCAGTGGGCGTTGCCGACAAAGATCATGATCGGCAGGCGGGCCTGGCTCGCGGCCTCCAGCAGGCGCGGCAGCTCGGCGACGTCCAGCGGCTCGGCCCATTCGCGGCCGGCCAGGCGCAGCGCCTGGGTGCGCTCGGCCTTGTGCTTCTTCAGCAGGGCGAAGAAGTGGTGGGTGTCCTTCAGCGCCGCCCAGCCCTGGCGCAGGGAAGCGACGTCGATCTCGCCGTCGGCCAGCGGCGCGGCTTTCGCCTCGGCCGGACGCAGCTCCAGGCGCTCGCTCTGTTCCTCGGCGCGGAAGCGCTCCACCAGCGGTGCCCAGGCGGCGACGTCGCTGTGCTCGGTGAGGAACACCTTGTGCACCGCGGTGCCCTGGCGGTCGAACACCTGGATGCTGCGCTGGGTGCCGTGGGCGGTTTCCTCGCCGATGGCGAACACGCTGCCCCAGCCGCCGAGGAACAGACGCAGGTCGATGTCCGGGGACACCACCAGGCCCATCTGCCCATTGCCCGATACGGTGACCTCCTGGTACGGCCCCTTGCGCTCGTGCACGCAGTGCTCGTTGCGCGTCAGCGCCATGATCGGGCCCAGCTCGCCGAGGGCCGGCAGCAGCGCGGCCCATTCCGGGCGCAGGCGCACGGCATCGACGCCGAGGCGGCTGGCGGTCAGCTCGGCCTCGCTCACATCCAGGTGTTGCGCGGCATCGCGGGCGCGCAGGCGCGGTTTCTCGGCACGCAGCGCCTGCCAGGCGCGGTACAGCTCGGAAGCCGGCGCGGAAAGGGTAGTCATCGCAGAAATCCTCGTTCGCAAGGGGACCTGCCGCATCGCGGCGGCACCGACGAACTGTGCCACAACAAATTTAATAAATCTATTTGATAATAATTTGCATTTAGATTTGAGAAGAATTATGGTCTGCGCCGCCTTCTGCCAACGGCCATTTGCCATCTGCCATTTCCAAGAAAAACAGGTATCCCATGTCGATCACGCCTCCGTTCGCCCGCCGACACTGGCTGGCCTTGCTGCTGCTGAGCCCCTCCCTCGCCCTGGCGGACAACGCGGTTTCCCTCGGGGAGACCACGGTCACCGCGACCCGTAGCGAACAACCCGTGGATGCGGTGCCGAGCACCGTGAGCGTGCAGACCGAGCAGGACATCGACCGCAACAACGCCAACGACATCAAGCAACTGGTGCGCTACGAGCCCGGCGTGTCGGTGAGCGGTAGCGGCAGCCGCTTTGGCCTGTCGGGCTTCACCATCCGCGGCATCGGCGGCAACCGCGTGCTGACCCAGGTGGACGGCGTCGGCGTGCCCGGCGCCTTCGCCTTCGGCCCCTTCATGGACGCGCGGCGCAACTACATCGACCTGGACACCGTGAAACGCGTTGAAATACTTCGCGGCCCGGCCAGCTCGCTGTACGGCAGCGACGCCCTGGGCGGCGCGGTGAGCTTCCTGACCAAGGACGCCGCGGACTACCTGGAGGACGGCAAGGACTTCTACGCCCGCTTCAAGACCGGCTACGACGGCTCCGACGACAGTTGGCTGGGCAGCGCCACCTTCGCCGGGCGCCAGGGCCCGGTGGACGGCCTGCTGACCATCAGCCGCCGCGAAGGCCACGACAGCGAGACCTTCGGCGGCCAGGGCGGCATCGGCAGCAGCCGCGGCGAAGCCAACCCGGTGGACTTCGACACCGACAACCTGCTGGCCAAGGTCGGCTGGGACTACGCCGAAGGCAGCCGCCTGCAGCTGGCCTACGAGCGCTACGCCGACGACGCCGACACCCGCCTGCTCAACGAATACAGCGCCACCGGCACCACCCGCACCTCCGATGCCAGCGACAGCACCGACCGCGAGCGCATCAGCCTGCAGCACCGCTTCCAGCTCGACAGCGCGCTGGCCGACCTGGTGCAGTGGCAGCTCAACTATCAGGACAGCCAGATCCGCCAGCAGACCTACCAGGAGCGCTTCAGCGGCGGCCGCCTGCGCGACCGCACCCGGGATTCGCAATACCAGGAAACGCTCTGGGGCCTGAACAGCCAACTGGACAAGCGGTTCGCCCTGGCCGACACCCAGCATCACCTGATCTACGGCTTCGACCTCAAGCGCCTGGAGAGCAGCGACCTGCGCAAGGGTGGCGAGACCTTCCAGAACAACGGTCAGCCGGTGCCGCCGGCCTTCGGTAGCGAGACCTTCCCGCTCAGCGACTTCCCCGACCCGGTCACCCACGAATACGCGGCCTTCATCCAGGACAGCATCGACATCGGCCGCTGGACCCTGCTGCCGGGCCTGCGCTACGACTACTACGAGATGCGCCCAGAGGTCAGCCAGCGCTACCTGAACAGCAACCCGCTGGATACCAACCCGTCCAACTTCAGCGATCACGCGCTGTCGCCCAAGTTCGGCGTGACCTACCGCATCGACGACCACCACAGCGTCTACGGCCAGTACGCCGCCGGCTTCCGCGCACCCGAACCGGTGGATATCTTCGGCGAGTTCGTCAACACCGCCATCGGCTACCAGACCATCGCCAACACCGACCTCAAGCCTGAAACCAGCGACAGCTACGAGATCGGCCTGCGCGGCAAGTACGCCATGGGCAGCTTCGGCGTCGCCCTGTTCTACAACCGCTACGACGACTTCATCGAGCAGGTCACCCTGCCCAACGACCCCACCGGCAACGGCCGCCTGACCTACCAGTACACCAACCTGGACAAGGTCACCATCCGCGGCGCCGAGGCCCGCGGCGACCTCGACCTGCACCTGGCCGCCGGCCTGCCCGACGGCACCCGCCTGCGCGGCGCCGTGTCCTACGCGCGCGGCAAGGACGAGGAAACCGGCGAGCCGATCAACAGCGTCGACCCGCTCAAGGGCGTGTTCGGTTTGGGGTATGATGCGCCCGGTGGACGCTTCGGCAGCGAGCTGACCTGGACCCTGGTGCAGGCCAAGCAGCGCATCGACGACAACGAAGTCCCCAGCCAATTCAAGCCCGGCGGCTATGGTCTGGTCGACCTCAGCGGCTGGGTGCGGATCACCGACGGCGTGACCCTCAACGCCGGCCTGTTCAACCTCACCGACAAGAAGTACTGGCAATGGGGCGACGTACGCGGCCTCACCGAGAACAGCCCCAGCCTGGATCGCTACACCCAGCCCGGCCGCTACGCGGCGGCCAACCTGATCTGGGAGATCTGACCGGCTTCAGCACAAGGACGTGCACCCTATCCCGACGTCAGAGGGCGCCACGCGCCCTGCTGTCGGCGCCGGGAGCGTCCGGATGATCCGGCTGTGCCATCCGGGCGAGCTGGCCGAGGGGCGGACCCGCGGCTTCCAGGTCGAAGGCCTGAAGGTCTTCGCCGTGCGCCGCCAGGGCCGCGTCCATGTCTACCGCAACCGCTGTCCGCACCGCGGCGTGCCCCTGGAATGGGAGGCCGACCGCTTCCTCGATGCCAGTGGCGCGCTGCTGCAGTGCGCCCACCACGGCGCGCTGTTCCTCATCGAATCCGGCGAATGCATCCAGGGCCCCTGCCTGGGCGAGGTGCTCGACAGCCTGCCGTGCCGCGAGGACGAGCAGGGCTTGTGGATAAGCCTGCCCGAGGATGACTGAGAACCAGTCTACGAGCTGCTGCGCATCGGCATGACTGCGTTAAAAACAGGCGAGCGATGCTCATTTGGCGGACTAAACCGCGCGCGCTCGCCGGTTTCAGCCTTGTTCTGCTCTAGCTCGCGAGATCGTAGACAGGCTCCGAGCGACCTACAGCTCGATGCGCAACGGCCGGCTCAGGCGGATTTCGCTGACGTCGATGTCCGCGCCGTAGGCCAGCATCTCGACGCCAGCGTCGCGCGCCTCGCGCAGCGCCGCGGCGTAGGCCGGGTCGATTTCCTCCGCCGGGCGCACCGCATCGATGCCGGACAGGTTCACGCAATACAGCAGCACCGCGCGGGTGCCCTGCCGCGCGAGCGCCGCCAGCTCGCGCAGGTGCTTGGCCCCGCGGGTGGTGACCGCATCGGGGAAGGCCGCCACCGGCGTGGCGTCGAAGCCCAGGGTGACGCTCTTCACCTCGACGAACACCGGCCCGGCGGCGAACTCCAGGCGGAAGTCCGCGCGGCTGTTCTCCATGCCGTATGCGACTTCCCGTCGCAGCGCGGCGAAACCGGCCAGTTCGGCGACGCTCCCGGCCAGCAGGGCCTCCTCCACCAGGCGATTGGCGCGCCCGGTGTTGACGCAGGCCAGGCGCCCCTGGGGCGTCTCGCTCAGCTCCCAGGTGCCCGGCAGCTTGCGCTTGGGGTCGTCCGAGCGGCTGAACCAGACCCGGCAGCCCTCGCTCATGCAGTTGAGCATGGAGCCGGTGTTCGGGCAGTGGATGGTCAGTTGCTCGCCGCCGGCAGTCTCGATGTCGGCGAGGAAGCGCTTGTAGCGGCGCAGCAGGCGCGCCTCTTCCAGTTCCGGAGCGAAGCGCATCAGGGCCGCCAGCTCTTCAGGCCGCGGGCGATGCGCTCCACCGCCTGCTCCAGGCGCTCCAGGTTCTGGGTGTAGGCGAAGCGCACGTGGTGGTCGGCCTGGTAGCGGCCGAAGTCCACGCCCGGGGTGAAGGCCACGTGCTCGGTCTCGATGAAGTGCTGGCAGAAGCGGTAGGCGTCGCCGCCGAAGGCACTGATGTCGGCGTACAGGTAGAAGGCCCCTTCCGGCTCCACGGCGATGCCGAAGCCCAGCTCGCGCAGGGCCGGCAGCAGGTAGTCGCGGCGCCGGGCGAACTCGGCGCGGCGCTCTTCGAGGATGGCCAGGGTGCCTTCCTCGAAACAGGCCAGCGCGGCGTACTGGGCCATGCTCGGGGCGCTGATGTAGAGGTTCTGCGCCAGCTTCTCCAGCTCGCCCACCGCTTCCGGCGGCGCCACCAGCCAGCCCAGGCGCCAGCCGGTCATGCCGAAATATTTGGAGAAACTGTTGAGGACGAAGGCCTCGTCGTCCACTTCCAGCACGCTGCTGGCGTCCACGCCGTAGGTCAGGCCGTGGTAGATCTCGTCCACCACCATGTGCCCGCCGCGGGCCTTCAGCGCCTGCGACAACGCGGCCAGTTCATCCTTGTGCAGCAAAGTGCCGGTAGGATTCGCCGGCGATGCCAGCAAAGCGCCTACACTGTCCTGATTCCAGTGCGCATTCACCAGCTCCGGGGTGAGCTGGTAACGGCTCTGCGGACCGACCGGCACCAGTTGCGCGGCGCCCTCCACCAGGCGCAGGAAGTGGCGGTTGCACGGGTAGCCGGGGTCGGCCAGCAGCCAGTGGCGGCCCGGGTCGACCAGCAGGCTGCTGGCCAGCAGCAGGGCGCCGGAACCGCCCGGGGTGACCAGGATGCGCGCGGGGTCGATGGCCAGTCGGTAGCGCGAGGCGTAGAAACCGGCGATGGCCTCGCGCAGCTGCGGCAGGCCACGGGCCGCGGTGTAGCGGGTATGGCCGGCGGCCAATGCGGCCTGGCCGGCGGCGACTATGGGCGCGGCGGTGCTGAAATCCGGCTCGCCGATCTCCAGGTGAATGACGTCGTGGCCGGCGGCCTGCAGCTCGTTGGCTCGCGCCAGCAACGCCATGACGTGGAAAGGTTCGATGGCGCGGCTGCGGGCACTGAAGGAAGAAACCATGGGAAATACCGAACTTTGCGACGAAGAGGCGATTCTAACCAAGCCATCGGCGGGTGGCAGCAGGCTCGACAACCGGGAGTAGCATCGCGATTATCGATCTGGTAAGTTCGCCCGCTTGCGAGCGCGGGGCCGGCGTCGACCGGAGAGGGACCATCCGCGACAGGATTAGCGAGAGTGAGAGGCGGCCACACATGCCCACCAATGCAAAACAGCAGAGCAGCCAACTGATTCGTGGCTTCGAGCCCTACCAGGAAACCAAGGGCGAGGAGTACATGAGCGAGCGCATGCGCGCCCACTTCACCTCCATCCTCAACAAGTGGAAAGTTGAGCTGATGGAAGAAGTCGATCGCACCGTGCACCACATGCAGGACGAAGCGGCCAACTTCCCGGACCCGGCCGACCGCGCCAGCCAGGAAGAGGAGTTCAGCCTCGAACTGCGCGCCCGCGACCGCGAGCGCAAGCTGATCAAGAAGATCGACGAGACCCTCCAGCTGATCGAGGACAACGACTACGGCTGGTGCGACTCCTGCGGCGTGGAGATCGGCATCCGCCGTCTCGAAGCCCGCCCCACCGCGACTCTCTGCATCGACTGCAAGACCCTCGCGGAAATCAAGGAAAAGCAGCTCGGCTCCTGATGCCGGCAGCTTTTCGCGAACGGGGCGCCTAGGCGCCCCGTCGCGTTTGTGCGGCGCTCCCCGCCCCTGACCACAAGCCTGCGCCATGCCCGACTCCCGCTACACCGGACGCTTCGCCCCCACCCCCAGCGGCTACCTGCATTTCGGCTCGCTGGTCGCCGCCGTCGCCTCCTACCTCGACGCCCGCGCCGCTGGCGGGCGCTGGCTGGTGCGCATGGAAGACCTCGACCCGCCGCGGGAAATGCCCGGCGCCCAGGCCGCCATCCTGCAGACGCTGGAGCGCTACGGCTTCGAATGGGACGGCCCGGTCGAACGCCAGAGCGAGCGCGGCGAAGCCTACGCGGCGGTGGTCGAGCAGTGGCTGCGCAGCGGCCTGGCCTACGCCTGCACCTGCTCACGCAAGCAGCTCGAAGGCAGCGGCGGCATCTACCCCGGCACCTGCCGCAACGCCGGCCACGACTGGCATGGCGAGGTGGCCATCCGCATCCGCGTGCCGGAGCTGGAATACGCCTTCGTCGACCGCGTCCAGGGCGAGTTCCGCCAGCACCTGGGCCGCGAGGTGGGCGACTTCGTCATCCGCCGCCGCGACGGCCTCTATGCCTACCAACTGGCGGTGGTGCTGGACGACGCCTGGCAGGGCGTGACCGACATCGTCCGCGGCGCCGACCTGCTCGACAACACCCCGCGCCAGCTGTACCTGCAGGAGCTGCTCGGGATAGCCCATCCGCGCTACCTGCACGTGCCGCTGATCGTCCAGCCCGACGGCCACAAGCTGGGCAAGTCCTACCGCTCGCCGCCACTGGCCGCCGAGCAGGCCGCCCCGCTGCTGCTGCGCGCCCTGAAGGCCCTGGGCCAGGCCGCGCCGGCGGAACTGGCCGGCGCCACCCCGGCCGAGGTGCTGGCCTGGGGCGTGGCGCACTGGGACGCCGCGCGCATCCCCCGCGTACTGACGCTGGAAGACGCCCGGCTCTAAGATGATGAGAGGGGCCATGCGCCCCGGCTTGCAGGCGCCCATCGGCTGCCTGTAGCCTGCCGTCCGCACAACGAGAGGCATGACATGTACATCTACCGACTGGTGCTGCTCCTGGTCGTGGGCATCTACCTGTTCTCGCCCGCCATCATGGACTGGTGGATCGACCCCAACGGCGCCTGGTATCGCCCTTACCTGCTGTGGCTGATTCTCATAGTCGTGACCTTCATCCTGCAGAGCCAGCGCGATGCTGACGAGCTTTAGCCTCACCCAGCTGATCCTGATCAGCGCCGCCTACCTCACCACCCTGTTCGGTGTCGCCTGGATCACCGAGCGCGGCTACGTGCCGCGCCGCCTGGTGCGCCACCCGCTGGTGTACACCCTGTCGCTGGGCGTCTATGCCAGCGCCTGGGCCTTCTATGGCACCGTCGGCCTGGCCTACCAGTACGGCTATGGCTTCCTGGCCATCTACCTGGGGGTGTCGGGGGCCTTCCTGCTGGCCCCGGTGCTGCTCTACCCGATCCTGCGCATCACCCGCGCCTACCAGTTGTCGTCGCTGGCCGACCTGTTCGCCTTCCGCTTCCGCAGCACCTGGGCCGGCGCGCTGACCACGCTGTTCATGCTGATCGGCGTGCTGCCCATGCTGGCCCTGCAGATCGAGGCGGTGACCAACTCCATCAGCCTGCTGACCCGCGGCGCCGACGCCCACAGCGCGGCGCTGGCGTTCTGCGCGCTGATCACCCTGTTCGCCATCCTCTTCGGCGCCCGCCACATCGCCACCCGCGAGCGCCACGAAGGGCTGGTGATGGCCATCGCCTTCGAGTCGCTGGTCAAGCTGATCGCCCTGGGCTCCATCGGCCTGTTCGCCCTCTACGGCGTGTTCGGCGGCCCCGACGGCCTGGAGGTGTGGCTGCTGCAGAACCAGGAGGCCCTGAGCACCCTGCACACGCCGCTGGCCGAAGGCCCCTGGCGCACCCTGCTGCTGGTGTTCTTCGCCTCGGCCATCGTGATGCCGCACATGTATCACATGACCTTCACCGAGAACCTCAACCCGCGCGCCCTGCTCAGCGCCAGCTGGGGCCTGCCGCTGTTCCTGCTGCCGATGAGCCTGGCGGTGCCGCCGATCCTCTGGGCCGGCCTGCACCTGGGCGCCTCGACCAACCCGGAATACTTCACCCTCGGCCTGGGCATGGCGGTGGACAGCCCGGCCCTGGCCCTGGCCGCCTTCATCGGCGGCATCTCGGCGGCCAGCGGGCTGATCATCGTGATGACCCTGGCGCTGTCGGGCATGGTCCTCAACCACCTGGTGCTGCCGCTGTACCAGCCGCCGGCCGAGGGCAACATCTACCGCTGGCTGAAATGGACGCGGCGGGCATTGATCGCCACCATCATCCTGCTCGGCTACGGTTTCTACCTGCTGCTGGGCTCGGAGCAGGAACTGTCGAACCTGGGCATCGTCTCCTTCGTCGCTACCCTGCAGTTCCTCCCCGGCGCGCTCTCGGTGCTCTACTGGCCGGCGGCCAACCGCCGCGGCTTCATCGCCGGCCTGGTGGCGGGCATGCTGGTGTGGGGCGCCACCATGCTGGTGCCGCTGATGGGCAACGTGCAGACCCTGCACATCCCGCTGTTCGACTCGCTGTACGTGCTCGACGAGGCCAGCTGGCACCTGGCTGCGCTGGCCTCGCTGGCGGCCAACGTGCTGGTGTTCACCCTGGTGTCGCTGTTCAGCGAGCCCAGCGACGAGGAAAAGGGCGCCGCCGAAGCCTGCGCGGTGGACAACGTGCGCCGCCCGCAGCGCCGCGAACTGCTCGCCGTCTCGCCCCAGGAATTCGCCAGCCAGTTGGCCAAGCCGCTGGGTGCGAAGACCGCGCAGAAGGAAGTGGAGCAGGCCCTGCGCGACCTGCACCTGCCCTTCGACGAGCGCCGCCCCTACGCCCTGCGCCGCCTGCGCGACCGCATCGAGGCCAACCTCTCCGGGCTGATGGGCCCAAGCGTGGCCCAGGACATGGTCGAGACCTTCCTGCCCTACAAGGCCAGCAGCGAAAGCTACGTCACCGAAGACATCCACTTCATCGAGAGCCGCCTGGAGGACTACCACTCGCGGCTCACCGGCCTGGCCGCGGAACTGGACGCCCTGCGCCGCTACCACCGGCAGACTCTCCAGGACCTGCCGATGGGCGTGTGCTCGCTGGCCAAGGACCAGGAAGTGCTGATGTGGAACCGCGCCATCGAGGAACTCACCGGGGTGCCCGCGCAGCGCGTGGTCGGCTCGCGCCTGTCGGCCCTGCCGGATCCCTGGAAGGGCCTGCTGGAAGGCTTCATCGAGGCCCCCGACCAGCACCTGCACAAGCAGCGCCTGGCCATCGACGGCCAGACGCGCTGGCTGAACCTGCACAAGGCGGCCATCGAGGAACCCCTGGCGCCGGGCAACACCGGCCTGGTGCTGCTGGTCGAGGACCTCACCGAGACGCAGTCCCTGGAAGACAAGCTGATCCACTCCGAGCGCCTGGCCTCCATCGGCCGCCTGGCCGCCGGCGTGGCCCACGAGATCGGCAACCCCATCACCGGCATCGCTTGCCTGGCGCAGAACCTGCGCGAGGAACGCGAGGGCGACGGCGAGCTGACCGAGATCAGCGCGCAGATCCTCGAACAGACCAAGCGCGTCTCGCGCATCGTCCAGTCGCTGATGAGCTTCGCCCACGCCGGCGGCAAGCAGGTGGCCGCCGAGCCGGTATGCCTGGCCGACGTCACCCAGGAAGCCATCAGTTTGCTATCGTTGAACCGGCGCAGCGTCGAAGTGCAGTTCTTCAACCTGTGCGACCCGGACCACTGGGTGGAGGGCGATGCCCAGCGCCTGGCCCAGGTACTCATCAACCTGCTGTCCAACGCCCGCGACGCCTCCCCGCCCGGCGGCGCCATACGGGTACGCAGCGAAGCCTCGGAGAACACCGTCGACCTCATCGTCGAAGACGAAGGCAGCGGCATTCCCAAGTCCATCATCGATCGCCTGTTCGAGCCCTTCTTCACCACCAAGGACCCCGGCAAGGGGACCGGCCTGGGCCTCGCACTGGTCTATTCGATCGTGGAAGAGCATTATGGGCAGATCACCATCGACAGCCCGGCCGATCCGGAACGCGAATGCGGCACCCGCATCCGCGTGACCTTGCCGCGGCATCCTGGCCCGACGGCCGAGCAGTAGACGAGCACGTCGAGAGAGCTGAATACATGGCACATATCCTCATCGTCGAAGACGAAACCATCATCCGTTCCGCCCTGCGACGGTTGCTCGAGCGCAACCAGTACCAGGTCAGCGAGGCCGGCTCGGTCCAGGAGGCCCAGGAGCGCTACAGCATTCCGTCCTTCGACATGATCGTCAGCGACCTGCGCCTGCCCGGCGCCCCCGGCACCGAACTGATCAAGCTGGCCCAGGGCACCCCGGTGCTGATCATGACCAGCTACGCCAGCCTGCGCTCGGCCGTGGACTCGATGAAGATGGGCGCGGTGGACTACATCGCCAAGCCCTTCGACCACGACGAGATGCTCCAGGCCGTGGCGCGCATCCTCAAGGACCGCCAGGAAGGCCGTGGCGCCAGCGCCGAAGCGCGGGGTAACACCCGCGCGGCGGGCGAGCGCGGTAACGGTAACGCCGCCCCGGCCGAGGGCGAGATCGGCATCATCGGCTCCTGTCCGCCGATGCTCGAGCTGTATTCGAAGATCCGCAAGGTCGCCCCCACCGACTCCAATGTCCTGATCCAGGGCGAATCGGGCACCGGCAAGGAACTGGTGGCGCGCGCCCTGCACAACCTCTCCAAGCGCACCAAGGCGCCGCTGATCTCGGTGAACTGCGCGGCCATCCCGGAAACCCTGATCGAATCCGAACTGTTCGGCCACGAGAAGGGCGCCTTCACCGGCGCCAGCGCCGGCCGCGCCGGCCTGGTGGAAGCCGCGGACGGCGGCACCCTGTTCCTCGACGAGATCGGCGAACTGCCGCTGGAGGCCCAGGCCCGCCTGCTGCGCGTGCTGCAGGAAGGCGAGATCCGCCGTGTCGGTTCGGTGCAGTCGCAGAAGGTCGACGTGCGCCTGATCGCCGCCACCCACCGTGACCTGAAGATGCTGGCCAAGACCGGGCAGTTCCGCGAAGACCTCTATTACCGTCTGCACGTCATCTCGCTGAAGCTGCCGCCCCTGCGCGAGCGCGGCAGCGACGTGATGGAGATCGCCCGCGCCTTCCTGGCGCGCCAGTGCTCGCAGATGGGGCGCGCCCCGCTGAGTTTCTCCCACGAGGCCGAACAGGCCATCCGCCATTACCCGTGGCCGGGTAACGTGCGCGAGCTGGAGAACGCCATCGAGCGCGCGGTGATCCTCAGCGAAGGCCAGGAAATCCCCGCCGACCTGCTGGGCATCGACATCGAGCTGGACGATCTGGAGGACGACTTCGTCGACGAGGCGGAGGTGCGCAACGCCGTGGCGGCCAACAACCACGAGCCCACCGAGGACCTGTCGCTGGAGGACTACTTCCAGCATTTCGTCCTCGAGCACCAGGACCACATGACCGAGACCGAGCTGGCCCGCAAGCTGGGCATCAGCCGCAAATGCCTGTGGGAACGGCGCCAGCGCCTGGGCATCCCGCGGCGCAAGTCGGGGGCCTCGGCCGATTCCTGAGGTGCGCACAGCTGTTACCGCGGACATCCCGCGTAACAAAAGCCGGGTTCATCGGTAACGATAACCCGGCTTTTTTGTGCCTGCCCGAAACCCCTTCCTACAGCTAAACCCTTGAAAAATAAGGATTCTCAAAAGTTGGCACGGCATCTGCTTTGTTATTGGCACAACAACAATAACAAGCACGAAACCACAGAACAAAAACAACACGTAACGACTCCAGCACAACAAAAACAAAATCGCGGAGGCGCAGCTAACTGATTCTTTTGGAGGAGAGTAGCTGGCGGGAGAAATCCCGCAACCGATCGAAGAACAATAAAACTGCCTCGAGGCAGCGGCGAAATCGGTTGGATCGAAAGATCACTGCTCACTCAGCGACCAAAGCAATCCGTTTGCTCTTGTCGATCCCGAATGGGAATGCCTCGAAGCGGCTAGCCTCGAGGACGGGTCTACAAACAAAAACAACAAGCCCGGCATCATAACAAGAACAAAGCACGCACCTACTTGGGGGGGAGCTTCGGCTCCCCCAGTAGCTTTCCCCGCTCTCCCCTGCTTCCCTCTCCTTCCTTCGTTCCCCATCTCCTGCGCCCCGATGCTAGAATCCGAACCCGTTCGGATATACAACGCATCAGAATTACCGCCGATTGTTTCCGCTGGCCATGCTTTTCAAGCATGATGGGCTGCCTGCCGACTGCGACCACCGGCCAGGGCACGCTGCGTTGCGCGACGCAATCCACCCCAACCTGTTAATAGTGCCTCCATGCTGAAAAAGCTGATCTCCTCCCTTCGCTCTCCCTTGCGCCGCAAGCGCGCAATCCGCACCACTCCGGAAATCGTCGGCAGCAACCAGCATCCGCTGCGTCGCGAGCAGTTCAGCCGGCATGCGGTGAGCGTGGTGGACCGGCTGCAGAAGGCGGGATACCAGGCCTACATCGTCGGCGGCGGCGTCCGCGACCAGTTGCTGGGCATCGCCCCCAAGGACTTCGACGTGGCCACCAGCGCCACCCCCGAGCAGGTGCGCGCCGAATTCCGCAACGCGCGGGTGATCGGCCGACGCTTCAAGCTGGTGCACGTGCACTTCGGCCGCGAGATCATCGAGGTGGCCACCTTCCGTGCCCACCACCCGCAGGAAGAAGGCGAAGGCGACAGCAACCAGGCGTCGCGCAACGAGGCCGGGCGCATCCTGCGCGACAACGTCTACGGCACCCTGGAAGACGACGCCCAGCGCCGCGACTTCACCATCAACGCCCTGTACTTCGACTGCAGCGACGAGCGCATCCTCGACTACGCCCACGGCGTGCACGACATCCGCAATCGCCTGGTGCGCCTGATCGGCGACCCCGAGCAGCGCTACCTCGAAGACCCGGTGCGCATGCTGCGCGCGGTGCGCTTCGCCGCCAAGCTGGACTTCGAGATCGAGAAGCACAGCGCCGCGCCGATCCGCAAGCTGGCGCCGCTGCTGCGCGAGATTCCCTCGGCGCGGCTGTTCGACGAAGTGCTCAAGCTGTTCCTCAGCGGCCGCGGCGAGCGCACCTTCGAGCTGCTGCTCGAATACGAGCTGTTCGCCCCGCTGTTCCCGGCCAGCGCCAAGGCCCTGGCCCGCGACCCGGAATACACCGGCAAGCTGATCCGCCAGGCCCTGGCCAACACCGATCTGCGCATCCACCAGGGCAAGCCGGTCACTCCCGCCTTCCTCTTCGCCGCCCTGCTCTGGCCGGCCCTGCCGGCGCGCGTGGCGCAGCTGCAGGAGCGCGGCATGCCGCCGATCCCGGCGATGCAGGAAGCCGCCCACGAACTGATCAGCGAGCAGTGCCAACGCACCGCCGTGCCCAAGCGCTTCACCATCCCGATCCGCGAGATCTGGGACATGCAGGAACGCCTGCCGCGACGCCAGGGCAAGCGCGCCGATCTGCTGCTGGAGAACCCGCGCTTCCGCGCCGGCTACGACTTCCTGCTGCTGCGCGAGAGCGCCGGCGAGGAAACCGGCGGCCTCGGCGACTGGTGGACCGACTACCAGGACGCCAGCGACGGCGAACGCCGCGGCATGATCCGCAACCTGGCGGCCAGCCCGGACGATGGCGGCGCTGCCCCGCGCAAGCGTCGCCGCGGCGGTGCTAGCCGTCGCCGCCGTGGCCCGCGCAGCGAGGGGGCCGGCAACGAGTGAGCGAGCGCGTCTATCTCGGCCTGGGCAGCAACCTTGCCGATCCCCTGGGCCAACTGCGCGCCGCCATCGAAGCCCTGCGGGCCATCCCGCAAACCACGGTTGCCGCGGTTTCGCCCTTCTACATCAGCGACCCGCTGGGCCCGCCGGAGCAGCCGCGCTACGTCAACGCCGTGGCCGCGCTGGACACCGAGCTTGCGCCCCTGGCCCTGCTCGATGCCCTGCAGCGCATCGAACTGGAACAGGGCCGCGTGCGCAAGGACGAACGCTGGGGCCCGCGCACCCTCGACCTGGACATCCTGCTGTTCGGTGAGCGCCAGCTCGACGAACCGCGCCTGACCGTGCCGCACTACCACATGCACGCCCGCGCCTTCGTCCTCTACCCCCTGGCGGACCTGGCGCCGCAGCTGCGCCTGCCCGACGGCCGCAGCCTGTCGGAACTGCTGGCGGATTGCCCATTCGCCGGTCTCGAACGGCTATCCTGATCGTCACCCCAGTTGGCGGTAACGCCGTAACAGTCCGGTAACACCTGCGATTGACTTCGCTCCGCCCCATCCGGACTATAGGTGCCCCGCGCCGGCGCCAGCCGGCCCAACGAGGACCGTTTTCATGCCTGATGTCACCCTGACCACCCTGCAAGGCCTGAAGCAAAGCGGCGAGAAGATCGCGATGCTCACAGCCTACGATGCCACCTTCGCCCAGGCGGCCAGCGCCGCGGGCGCGGAGATGCTGCTGATCGGCGACTCCCTCGGCATGGTGCTGCAAGGCCACGACAGCACGCTGCCGGTCACGGTCGAGGAAATGGCCTACCACACCGCCTGCGTGAAGCGCGGCAACCAGGGCGCGATGATCGTCACCGACCTGCCCTTCGCCTCCGGCACCTCGCTGCAGCGCCTGCTGGACGACGCGGTCAAGGTCATGCAGGCCGGCGCCCACATGGTCAAGCTCGAAGGCGGCGCCTGGCTGGCCGAGCCCATCGTGCGCCTGGCGCAGATGGGCGTGCCGGTGTGCGCGCACCTGGGCCTGACCCCGCAATCGGTCAACCTGTTCGGCGGCTTCAAGGTCCAGGGTCGCCAGGAAGCCCAGGCCCGCCAGCTGCGCGCCGACGCCATCGCCCTGGAGCAGGCCGGCGTGGCCATGCTGCTGCTGGAGTGCGTGCCCAGCGCCCTGGGCCAGGAGATCAGCGAAGCGGTGAAGATCCCGGTGATCGGCATCGGCGCAGGCCCCGGCACCGACGGCCAGGTGCTGGTGATGCACGACATGCTCGGCCTGTCGCTGTCCGGCCGCGCGCCCAAGTTCGTGAAGAACTTCATGGAAGGCCAGGACAGCATCCAGGGCGCCTTCGCCGCCTACGTCAAGGCCGTGAAAGACGGCACCTTCCCCGGCCCCGAACACGGATTCTCCGCATGAACACCGTCAAGACCGTCCGCGAACTGCGCGCCGCCGTCGCCCGCGCGCGCGGCGAAGGCAAGCGCATCGCCCTGGTGCCGACCATGGGCAACCTGCACGCCGGCCACGCCGCCCTGGTGGCCAAGGCCGGCCAGCGCGCCGACTTCGTGGTCGCCAGCATCTTCGTCAACCCGCTGCAGTTCGGCCCCAGCGAAGACCTGGACAAGTACCCGCGCACCCTCGCCGCCGACCAGGCCAGGCTGCTGGAAGCCGGCTGCCACCTGCTGTTCGCCCCGGGCGTGGAAGAGATGTACCCCGACGGCATGCAAGGCCAGACCAAGGTCAGCGTGCCCGGCGTTTCCGAGGGACTGTGCGGCGGCAGCCGCCCGGGCCACTTCGACGGCGTCGCCACCGTGGTCTGCAAGCTGCTGAACATGGTGCAGCCGGACATGGCGCTGTTCGGCGAGAAGGACTTCCAGCAACTGGCGGTGATCCGCAAGCTGGTGCGCGACCTGAACATCCCCGTGCAGATCTTCGGCGAACCCACCGTGCGCGCCGAGGACGGCCTGGCGCTGTCCTCGCGCAATGGCTACCTGAACGAGGAGGAGCGCGCCCGCGCGCCGGTCATCCAGCGCACCCTGCGGCAGCTCGCCGAGGCCCTGCGCGGCGGCTCGCGCGACTTTCCGGCGCTGCTCGAAGAGGGCCGCCGGCAGATCGAGGCCGCCGGCCTGCGGGTGGACTACCTGGAGATCCGCGAAGCCCTGAGCCTGCGCCCCGCCGACGCCAGCGACAGGCAGGTGGTGGTCCTGGCCGCCGCCTTCCTCGGCAAGACCCGCCTGATCGACAACCTGCCGCTGCAGCTCGACTGACCCGCCGTTACCCGCCCAGGCCGCGCCGCACGCGGCTTGAGGCCGGGTAACAGGTTGGGCATACTCTGCCGCCGTCCGCGCCAAGCCCCACAACAACAGGAGCGCCCGCCATGCACAGCATCATGCTCAAGGCCAAGCTGCACCGCGCCGAAGTCACCCACGCCGTCCTCGACTACGAAGGCTCCTGCGCCATCGATGGCGAGTGGCTGGACCTCGCCGGTATCCGCGAGTACGAACAGATCCAGATCTACAACGTCGACAACGGCGAGCGCTTCACCACCTACGCCATCCGCGGCGAGGAAGGCTCGCGGATGATTTCGGTCAACGGCGCCGCCGCGCACAAGGCCAAGGTGGGTGACCGGGTGATCATCTGCGCTTATGCTCAGTACAGCGACGCCGAGCTCGCCAACTACCAGCCGCGCATGCTCTACATGGCCCCGGGCAACCAGCTCAGCCACACCAGCAACGCCATCCCGGTGCAGCTCGCCTGAACCGTCAAAGCCCGGAACCCCCGGGCTTTTTCACGCTCCAACGCACGTCACACCCCCGAAGGTACCGCATGGAACACCACCTCACCCCGCTGGATGCCACTCGCCTGCCGAGCTGGCAGGCACTGGCCGAGCACCGCAAGGATCTGCAGGACTTCAGCATGCGCCAGGCATTCGCCGGCGATCCGAAGCGTTTCGAGCGTTTCTCCCTGAGCGCCTGCGGCCTGTTCCTCGACTTCTCGAAGAACCTGATCCGCGAGGACACCCTCGGCCTGCTGGTCAAGCTGGCGGAAGAAGCCCAGCTGGGCGAGGCCATCCAGTCCATGTTCCGCGGCGAGGTGATCAACGCCTCCGAGCGCCGTCCGGTGCTGCACACCGCGCTGCGCCGGCCGATCGGCGACAAGGTGCTGGTGGACGGCGTCGACGTGATGCCGGAAGTGCACCGCGTGCTGCACCAGATGACCGAGCTGGTCGCCTACGTGCACAACGGCCTGTGGCGCGGCTACACCGAGAAGCCCATCACCGACGTGGTGAACATCGGCATCGGCGGCTCCTTCCTCGGCCCGCAGCTGGTCTCCGAGGCCCTGCTGCCCTTCGCCCAGAAAGGCGTGCGCTGCCACTATCTGGCCAATATCGACGGCAGCGAGTTCCGCGAGCTGACCAGCAAGCTGAACGCCGAGACCACCCTGTTCATCGTCTCCTCCAAGTCCTTCGGCACCCTGGAGACGCTGAAGAACGCCCAGGCCGCACGCGCCTGGTATCTGGCCCAGGGCGGCAACGAAGCCGAGCTGTACCGCCACTTCATCGCGGTTTCCAGCAACAAGGAAGCGGCGGTGGCCTTCGGCATCCGCGAAGAGAACGTGTTCCCCATGTGGGACTGGGTCGGCGGGCGCTACTCGCTGTGGTCGGCCATCGGCCTGCCGATCGCCATGTCGGTGGGCATCAACAACTTCAAGGAACTGCTGTCCGGCGCCTACAGCATGGACCAGCACTTCCAGAGCGCGCCCTTCGCCCGCAACATCCCGGTGCTGCTGGGCCTGCTCGGCGTCTGGTACGGCGACTTCTGGGGCGCGCGCAGCCACGCCATCCTGCCCTACGACTACTACCTGCGGAACATCACAGACCACCTGCAGCAGCTGGACATGGAGTCCAACGGCAAGAGCGTGCGCCAGGACGGCACCCCGGTCAGCGCCGGCACCGGCCCGGTGATCTGGGGCGGCGTCGGCTGCAACGGCCAGCACGCCTACCACCAGTTGCTGCACCAGGGCACCCAGTTGATCCCGGCGGACTTCATCGTCCCGGTCTCCAGCTACAACCCGCTGGCCGACCACCACCAGTGGCTGTACGCCAACTGCCTGTCGCAGAGCCAGGCGCTGATGCAGGGCAAGACCCGCGCCGAAGCCGAGGCCGAGCTGCGCGCCAAGGGCCTGGACGAGGCCGAGGTGCAGCGCCTGGCGCCGCACAAGGTGATCCCCGGCAACCGCCCGAGCAACACCCTGGTGCTGGAACGCATCAGCGCCCGCCGCCTGGGCGCGCTGATCGCCATGTACGAGCACAAGGTCTACGTGCAGAGCATTCTCTGGGGCATCAACGCCTTCGACCAGTGGGGCGTGGAGCTGGGCAAGGAGCTGGGCAAGGCCGTCTACGGGCGCCTGGTCGGCAGCGAGGAAAGCCCGGCCGAGGACGCCTCCACCCAGGGCCTGATCGACTTCTTCCGCGGCCGCCACCGCGGCTGATTCCCGCCCTGGGAAAAAGCGCCGTTTCCTCCCTAGGGGAAACGGCGTTTTCATTTCCGCTACGGCATACGCCGCCCGCCTGCCGAGATGCTCTTCGTAGGAGCGGACCTTGTCCGCGATAGCCGGAGGTTCCGGCGCGATTCGCGGATGAGATCCGCTCCTACAAGGCATGGCTTCCCGTAGGATGGGTGGAGCGAAGCGATACCCATCGCCATGACCGCATGGGTTTCGCCAAGGCTCAACCCATCCTACGAAAGCACCTCGGCGCAGCCGGCCAGGCAATGGCCCCTATGCCGCGCTCACGGGTCCACGCCCCAACCGAACTGCCGGCCATCCCTCCAAGGCTTGAACCGGGCCGCGCATTGGCCCAGTCTTGAACCAGACGCCTTAGCAAAACATCACAACAACAAGGATATCGTCATGTTCGAAATCACCGCTCACCCGGTGCCGGACGCCGTTCGCCAGCGTGCCTACCTCGACGAGGAGGGCTACCGGCGCCTCTACCGCCAATCCATCGAACAACCGGACGTGTTCTGGGGCGAGCAGGCCAAGGCCCTGCTCGACTGGTTCAAGCCCTGGCACTCCGTGCACCACGGCGACCTGGCCCGCGGCCAGGCCAGCTGGTTCAAGGGCGGCCAGCTCAACGTCGCCTACAACTGCATCGACCGCCACCTGGAACAGCGCGGCGAACAGGTCGCCATCATCTGGGAAGGCGACAACCCCGCCGAGTCCGCCCACATCACCTACCGCAAGCTGCACAGCCATGTCTGCCGCCTGGCCAACGTGCTCAAGAGCCGCGGCGTGGAGAAGGGCGACCGGGTGTGCATCTACATGCCGATGATCCCCGAGGCGGCCTACGCCATGCTCGCTTGCGCGCGCATCGGCGCCATCCACTCGGTGGTGTTCGGCGGCTTCTCGCCGGACTCCCTGCGCGACCGCATCCTCGACGCCGACTGCCGCACCGTGATCACCGCCGACGAAGGCGTGCGCGGCGGCAAGTACATCCCGCTCAAGCAGAACGTGGAAAAGGCCCTGCAGGACTGCCCGAACGTCTCCACCGTGGTGGTGGTGCAGCGCACCCAGGGCAAGGTGCCCTGGGTCGAGGGCCGCGACCTCTGGTACCACGAGGCCCTGCACGGTGTCAGCGAGGACTGCCCGCCCGAGCCCATGGACGCCGAGGACCCGCTGTTCATCCTCTACACCTCCGGCTCCACCGGCAAACCCAAGGGCGTGCTGCACACCACCGGCGGCTACCTGCTGGGCGCGGCCATGACGCACAAGTACGTGTTCGACTACCACGAGGGTGACATCTACTGGTGCACCGCCGACGTCGGCTGGGTCACCGGGCACAGCTACATCGTCTACGGCCCGCTGGCCAACGGCGCCACCACCCTGATGTTCGAGGGCGTGCCCAGCTACCCGGACGCCTCGCGCTTCTGGCAGGTGATCGACAAGCACCAGGTGAACATCTTCTACACCGCGCCCACCGCCATCCGCGCCCTGATGCGCGAAGGCGAGGAACCGGTGAAGAAAACCTCGCGCGCCAGCCTGCGCCTGCTCGGCTCGGTGGGCGAGCCGATCAACCCCGAAGCCTGGGAGTGGTACTACCACGTGGTCGGCGAGACGCGCTGCCCGATCGTCGACACCTGGTGGCAGACCGAGACCGGCAGCATCCTCATCACCCCGCTGCCCGGCGCCACCTCGCTCAAGCCCGGCTCGGCGACCCTGCCGTTCTTCGGCGTGCAGCCGGTGCTGCTGGACGAGCACGGCAAGGAGATCGACGGCCCCGGCGCCGGCGTGCTGGCGATCAAGGCCAGCTGGCCGAGCCAGATCCGCAGCATCTACGGCGACCACCAGCGCATGGTCGACACCTACTTCAAGCCCTATCCCGGCTACTACTTCACCGGCGACGGCGCGCGCCGCGACGAGGACGGCTACTACTGGATCACCGGGCGCGTCGACGACGTGATCAATGTCTCCGGCCACCGCATCGGCACAGCCGAGGTGGAAAGCGCCCTGGTGCTGCACGACGGCATCGCCGAGGCCGCGGTGGTGGGCTATCCCCACGACCTCAAGGGCCAGGGCATCTACGCCTTCGTCACGCCGATGAACGGCGTCGAGCCCAGCGAAGAGCTGAAGCAGGAACTGCTGGCGGTGGTCAGCAAGGAGATCGGCAGCTTCGCCAAGCCGGAAGTGCTGCAGTGGGCGCCGGGCCTGCCGAAGACGCGCTCGGGCAAGATCATGCGGCGCATCCTGCGCAAGATCGCCTGCAACGAGCTGGACAACCTCGGCGACACCTCGACCCTCGCCGACCCCAGCGTGGTCCAGGGGCTGATCGACAACCGCATCAACAGGTGAAGGGCGGCTGCAAGCTGCAAGACAGAGCGCCTGCGGTTAAGCTAACCGTATGCACCACTTGTAGCTTGACGCTTGAGGCTTGCAGCTCGTCGACATGGAAACCGTTCGCCGTCATATCGAAAGCCAGGTCCTGAGCCTGACCGGACTCGCCCTTGGGGGCGTCGATTTCGAATCCCCCAAGGGCGACCCGGGCCTGTTCGGCCCCGACTCGGCCTGCTGGAAAGTCCATGGCGACTTCAGCTCCATGCTCATCGGCGGCATCAGCGCCCTGCTCCTGCAGATGCTCCATCCCGCCGCCCTGGGCGGCGTCTGGGACCACTCCAACTTCCGCGCCGACATGCTCGGCCGCCTGCGCCGCACCGGCCAGTTCATCTCCACCACCACCTACGGCTCGGTGGCCGACGCCGAGAAGCTGATCGCCCGGGTGCGGCGCATCCACGACAACGTCAGCGGCACCCTGCCCGACGGCACGCCCTATGCGGCCAGCGATCCGGACCTGCTGACCTGGGTGCACGTCGCCGAGGTCAGCTGCTTCCTCAAGTCGCACCTGCGCTACCTGAACCCCGAGCTGCCCGGCAGCGAGCAGGATCGCTACTACGACGAGATCGCCCTGGTCGCCGAACGCCTGGGCGCCCGCGACGTGCCGCGCTCGCGCCTGGAGGTGGCCGAGTACCTGGAGCGCATGCGCCCCCAGTTGCGCTACAACGAGCGCACCCGCGACGTGGTCGAGGTGCTGCTCGACGCCCCGGCGCCCAGTTCCCTGGCCAGGCCCTTCAGCGCGCTGATGATGCGCGCCGGCATCGACCTGCTGCCGGACTGGGCCGCCGACATGCTCGGTTTCTCCCTGCGCCCGCTGCAACGCCAGCTGATCCGCACCAGCGTGAAGCGCAGCGTGCCACTGCTGCGCTGGGCGGTGCGCAACGGCTCGCTGCACCGCGCGCGCCGGCGCATGGGCCTGCCGCCGCTGCGCTGACCGGCCGATCCCGCGCCTGACTCAGCGGTTCGGAGAGTGGTCGGCCATGCCCGCCTGTGCAACCATGCCCGCTCGTTCGCCGCGGCCCGCGCCGCCCCATGCTGAGGATTCGTGTCATGCAAGATGTCGTCATAGTCGCTGCCACCCGCACCGCCATCGGCAGCTTCCAGGGTTCCCTGTCGGCCCTGCCGGCCCATGAGCTGGGCGCCGCGGTGATCCGCCGCCTGCTCGAACAGACCGGCGTCGCCGCCGAGGCGGTCGACGAAGTCATCCTCGGCCAGACCCTCACCGCCGGCGCCGGGCAGAACCCCGCGCGCCAGGCCGCCATCGCCGCCGGCCTGCCGAACAGCGTACCGGCGATGACCGTCAACAAAGTCTGCGGCTCGGGCCTCAAGGCCCTGCACCTGGCCGCCCAGGCCATCCGCTGCGGCGACGCCGAAGTGATCGTCGCCGGCGGCCAGGAAAGCATGAGCCTGTCGCCCTACGTGCTGCCCAAGGCCCGCACCGGCCTGCGCATGGGCCATGCGCAACTGCTCGACAGCATGATCGTCGACGGCCTGTGGGACGCCTTCAACGACTACCACATGGGCATCACCGCCGAGAACCTGGTGGACAAGTACGGCATCAGCCGCAAGGAGCAGGACGCCTTCGCCGCCGAGTCCCAGCGCAAGGCCGCCGAAGCCATCGCCGCCGGGCGCTTCGAGGCGGAGATCACCCCCATCGAGATTCCCCAGCGCAAGGGCGAGCCGCTGCGCTTCGCCACCGACGAACAGGTCCGCGCCGGCACCAGCGCCGAGTCCCTGGCCAAGCTCAAGCCGGCCTTCAAGAAAGACGGCAGCGTCACCGCCGGCAACGCCTCCACCCTCAACGACGGCGCCGCCGCCGTGCTGCTGATGAGCGCCGCCAAGGCCGCCGAACTGGGCCTGCCGGTGCTGGCGCGCATCGCCGCCTACGCCAATGCCGGCGTCGACCCGGCGATCATGGGCATCGGCCCGGTCTCCGCCACCCGCCGCTGCCTGGACAAGGCCGGCTGGCAGCTGGCCGAGCTGGACCTGATCGAGGCCAACGAAGCCTTCGCCGCGCAGTCCCTGGCGGTGGGCAAGGAACTGGGCTGGGACGCCGCCAAGGTCAACGTCAACGGCGGCGCCATCGCCCTCGGCCACCCCATCGGCGCCTCCGGCTGCCGCGTGCTGGTCACCCTGCTGCACGAAATGCTCCGCCGCGACGCGAAGAAGGGCCTCGCCACCCTCTGCATCGGCGGCGGCCAGGGCGTCGCGCTGGCCCTGCAACGCTGAGCCTCGCCGGGCGCGGCCGCAAGGTCGCGCCAACTGGGCTATCTTCATTGGGCGGATCGCGCCTTAAAGGATTGCCCATGAACAAACGCGTCATCGTGGTGGAGGATCACCCGGCCATGCGCCTGGCGATTCGCTCGCTGCTCGCCCAGGACCCCCAGTTCGAAATCGTCGGCGAGGCCGACGATGGCAACGCCGGGCTCAACCTGGTGCGCCAGCACAAGCCCGACCTGGTCATCCTCGACCTCAACCTGCCGGGCATGGACGGCATGGACCTGCTGGCGCGGGTGCACATCTTCGACGAGAACATCCGCCTGCTGGTGCTCAGTTCCCAGGACGAGCGGCTCTACGCCAGCCGCGTGGAAGCCGCCGGCGGGCACGGCTTCGTCAGCAAGAACAAGGACACCACGGCCATCCTCAACGCCGCGCGCATGCTGGTCGCCGGCTACCGCTGCTTCCCCGAGCGCCCCCTGGGCGCGCCCGGGCAGCCCGGCGACGACCCGGTGGCGGCGCTCACCCCGCGCGAGCTGGTGGTGCTGCGCAGCCTGGTGCGCGGCCAGAGCAACAAGCAGATCGCCGAGGAGCTGTTCCTCAGCCAGAAGACCGTCAGCACCTACAAGACGCGCATCCTCGAGAAACTGCAGCTGAACAGCCTGGTGGACCTGGTGGAGTTCGCCCGCCAGCACAACCTGCAGGCCTGAGCGCCGCGGCCGCGCTGCCACGGCTCAAGACTTGGAACTTTGCACGCGTGCCATACTCCGAGGTACGCCACGACGGAAAACGACTCCCGCTATGCCCAAAGGATTGATTCGCGCGATCGGCACCCTGGTGCTGCTGTTCCTCCTCTATTGCCTGCTGGGCTTCCTGATCCTCCCCGGCATCGCCCTGCGCGTGGCCAACCAGCAACTGGCCCAGTACGCCACCCTGCCGGCGCACATCGAGCGCATCGAACTCAACCCCTTCAGCCTGGAGCTGAACGTCTGGGGCCTGCGCATCGGCCAGCCCGGCCAGGAGCAGGTGGCCTTCGAGCGCCTGTACGCCAACCTGCAGCTCGACAGCCTGTGGACGCGCCAGCTGCACCTGGCCGACGTGCAACTGGACAAGCCCCATGGCGAAGTGGTGTTCGCCGAGGACGGCAGCCTCAACCTCGGCCGCCTGTTCAAGCTGCCGCCCAGCGAGCCCAAGCCCGAGCAGCCGGACAGCAAGCCCTTCCCGCTGCGCATCGAGCGCGTCGCCCTGAGCCAGGGCAGCGTGCACTTCCAGGACAACCGCCCGAGCGAGCAGGTGGATTTCGTCTTCGACCCGCTGGGCTTCGAGCTGCACAACCTCAGCACCCTGCCCGACAGCGGCGCGCAGATGACCCTGAGCGGCGCCGGCCCCCACGGCGGCAAGGTCGACTGGAAGGGCGACCTCAGCCTGACTCCGCTCGCCTCCAGCGGCAGCCTGTCGATCCAGGGCATTCCGCTCAAGGCCTGGTGGCCCTACGTGCGCGACAACGCGCCGCTGGAGTTGCAGAAGGGCATCCTCAGCGTTACCACCGAGTACAAGCTGGACCTGAGCAAGGACACCCAGCTGCAGTTGGAAAAGACCAGCACCAACCTGCGTGACCTCGACCTCAAGAGCCCGGCCGGCAAGCCGCTGGTCACCCTGGCCAGCCTCGACGTGGCCGAGACCAGCCTGGACCTGGCCAAGCGCGAAGTGCTGGTCGGCCAGATCCGCAGCCAGGGCCTGGAAACCTGGGCGGCCCGCGAGAAGGACGGCCAGCTCGACTGGCAGAAACTCTTCGCCGACTTCCAGAAGCCCGCGCGCAAGCCGGCCCCTGCCCCTGCCGAACAGCCGGCGCCCACGGCCGATGCCGCGGCGAAACCCGCCGACGCCACTGCGGCCGCCAAGCCCGTAGCGGACGCAGCCACCCCTGCGCCCGCCAAGAGCGATGCGGCCCCGGCGGACAAGACCGCAACCCAGGCCGCGGCGAAGCCCGAGGCCAAACCTGAAGCAGAGGCCCAAGCCCAAGCCCAAGCCCAAGCCCAAGCCCAAGCCCAAGCCGACCAGGCTGCGGCCGCCGCCGACAAGCCGGCAAGCCCGCCGCCGGAACCGGCCAGGCCGACCGAGCCGCAGAAGCCCTGGCACGTGGTCCTGCGCGACACCCAGCTGCGCGGCTACAAGGTGCACCTGGCCGACCGCGTACCGGCCAGGTCGGTGGCCCTGGACGTCGGCCCGCTGGACCTCGACCTGCAGGACCTCGACAGCTCGCTGACCCAGGCGCTGCAGCTCAAGCTCAAGACCGGCATCGGCAACCGCGGGCTGATCGAGGCCAGCGGCAGCGTCATCCCCAACCCGGTCAGCGCCAGGCTCAAGGTCGCCACCCGCGACATCGACCTGCGCCTGGCGCAGTCGTACCTGGAGCCCTTCATCCGCCTGGAGCTGCGCAGCGGCTTCCTCGCCAGCAAACTCGACGTCGACCTCAAGAGCACCGAGCCGCTGGCCTTCAGCGTCGGCGGCAGCGCCGAGGTCAGCCAGCTGCACACCCTGGACACCCTCAAGAGCCGCGACTTCGTCAAATGGCAGAAGCTCACCCTCGACGGGCTGGCCTACAAGCATGGCGACAGCCTGGTGATCCAGAGCGTGTCCTTCGAGCAGCCCTACGCGCGCTTCATCATCAACGAGGACCGCAGCACCAACGTCAGCGAGCTGATCATCGCCCAGCCCGAGCAGCCGGCGGCCAAGGGCGCCGCCAGCCCGGCCAAGGCCGGCAGCGACAAGCCCCTGGGCATCCACATCGGCGGCATCCGCATCAACGACGGCTCGGCCAACTTCGCCGACCTGACCCTGCGCCCGGACTTCGCCACCGCCATCCAGCAACTGGGCGGCGAGATCGGCACCCTGGACAACCGCAATCCGCAGCCGGCCAGCGTCGACATCAAGGGCAAGGTCGACAAGTACGCCCCGGTGACCATCAAGGGCAGCCTCAACCCCTTCTCGCCGCTGGAGAAGCTGGACATCGCCACCAGCTTCAAGCGCGTCGAGCTGACCACCCTGACGCCCTACTCCGGCAAGTTCGCCGGCTACCGCATCCGCAAGGGCCGGCTCAACCTCGACCTGCACTACCAGATCACCAAGGGCCAGCTGAAGGCCGACAACAAGGTGCTGGTGGAACACCTGCAACTGGGCGAGAAGGTCGACAGCCCCGACGCCGTCGACCTGCCGGTGAAGCTGGCGGTGGCCCTGCTCAAGGACACCAACGGCAACATCGACATCCAGCTGCCGGTGGAAGGCGACCTGAACAACCCGCAGTTCAGCGTCATGCCCATCGTCTGGCAAACCCTGCGCAACCTGGTGCTGCGCGCCGTGCAGGCGCCCTTCAAGTTCATCGCCGGCCTGGCCGCCGGCGGTGGCGACGAGGACCTGGGCAACGTGCCCTTCGCCGCCGGCTCCAGCGAGCTGACGCCCGCGGCGCAAGGCAACCTCGACAAGCTCGCCGCCGCGCTCAAGCAGCGCCCGGCGCTGAAGCTGGAAGTCGAGGGGGTGAGCGCCGCCGCGGCCGACGGCCCGCTGCTGGCCGAGCAGCGCCTGCAGCAGGAATTCCGCAGCAACTACTACAAGATGCTGCAGCGCCGCGGCGACAAGGTGCCCAGCGACGCCAGCCAGTTGGAGGTGCCGGAAGACCTGCAGCCGGCCCTGCTCGAAGGCATCTACCGCACGCGCCTGAAGAAACAGCCGCCGGCCGAGTGGCAGGAACTGGGCAAGGACGAGCGCAGCGCCAAGCTGCGCCAGGCGGTGGTCGACTCCTGGAGCGGCAGCCAGTTGCTGCTGCGCAAGCTGGCCCAGGAGCGCGGCGCGCACATCAAGGACTATCTGGTCACCAAGGGCGGACTGGGGGATGATCGCATCTACCTGATCGACGTCAGCCAGGCCGAGGCGGAAAAGGGCGGCGAGGTCGTCACCCAGCTCCACCTCGACAGCGAATGAGGCACGCCCCGATGAAGTCCCCTCCCCTGCTGGCCGGCGCCCTGCTGTTGGCCAGCGCCGGCGCCCAGGCCGACAGCATGCGCTGCGGCAGCGCCCTGGTCAGCGTCGGCGACCGCGCCTGGGAAGTGGAGCAGAAGTGCGGCGCGCCGGACCATCGCGACGACGTCGGCTACACCCTCGGCGGCTACGACCGCCGCGAGTTCAAGGTCGAGGAATGGGTGTACGGCCCGCGCAACGGCGCCACCTACATCCTCACCTTCGAAGCCAACCGCCTCAAGCGCATCGAATTCAAGCGCGACTGACCGCAGCGGAGCCGCCATGCGCCTGTTCGTCCTCCCCCTGCTGCTGCTCGCCGCCGCCCCGGCGCTGGCCGACAGCCTGCGCTGCGGCAGCCGCCTGATCAGCAACGGCGACAGCAGCAGCGACGTGCTCGAACGCTGCGGCCAGCCGGTGGACCGTTCCTACCTGGGCAACCGCATCGTCGTCGGCGACTGGGGCCAGCGCGAGGAGGTGCGGGTGGAGGAATGGATCTACGGGCCCTGGAACGGCATGCTGTATTTCGTGCGCTTGCGCGGCAACCGCGTCGACGCCATCCAGAGCAAGCGCAGCAACTGACAGACAGCGCCCGATGCCGGTGATAGTCTCGCGCCATCACCGCCAAGGACAGGTCGCCCATGCTCATCGTGCCCGCCGAACACCCGCTGGACTGGAAGAAGCCGCCGCTGGTCACGCTGCTGCTGATCCTGCTCAACTGCCTGATCTTCTTCGTCTACCAGGGTGGCGACCGGGCCCGCCAGGAACAGGCCGTCGGCGTCTACCTGGAGCTGGAGCTGCTGGGCCGCGAGCGCGCCCTGTTCGGTGAATCGCTGGCGCGCCGCGAGAAGCTGGACGACAACCAGAAACGCGCCATCGAGGGCCTGCGCCGCCAGGACCTGGCCTGGCTGATCCTCCGCGACCTGGAGTTCGGCCATGAACTGCGCGGCCAGCCGGCCTTCCAGCAGGACCCGGCCTGGCAAGCGGCGCGGGCCAGCGCCGAGGCCGCGCGGGACCGCCTGAGCTCGCTGCGCTTCGGCTTCATCCCCGCGCAATTCAGCCTGCTGGGGCTGTTCGGCTCCATGTTCCTACACGGCGACTTCTGGCACCTGGCCGGCAACATGGTGTTCCTGTTCATCTTCGGCTTCGCCCTGGAAATCGCCCTGGGCCGCCTCAAGTACCTCGCCCTGTACCTGGTCAGCGGGCTCTGCTCCGGGCTGCTGTGGTGGGCGCTGGACCCGGTATGGGTGACCGGCATCGGCGCCTCCGGCGCCATCTCCGGGCTGATGGGCATGTACATCGGCGTCTACGGGCTGCGGCGCATCCGCTTCTTCTACTGGCTGGGGCCGCTGCTCGGCTACTTCAGCGCGCCGGCGCTGTGGATACTGCCGCTATGGATGGGCAAGGAGCTCTACGGCCTGCTGCGCGCCGCCGACCACGTCAACTACTACGCCCACCTCGGCGGCCTGGCCTCGGGCTTCCTGCTGGTGTGGCTGCCGCGCCGCTTCGGGCGGCTGAAGGTCGACGAGGCCTACCTGGCCAAGGAAGACCCGGACGCCGGCTTCAAGCGCGACCTGGCCGCCCTCGACGCCCTGATCGGCCGCTTCGCCCTGGACCAGGCGGCGAGCCGCGGGCAGGACCTGCTGCAACGCCACCCCGGGCGCCTGCTGCTGATCGAACGCCTGTACGGCGTGGCGGTCTCCCGCCAGGATGCGGCGCTGCTCGGCGCCGTGCTCAAGCAGTTGTTCGCCCTGCCGCCGAGCGAGGCCGCCGCCCTGTTGCGCCGCCTGGCCGACGACAGCGCCGCGGAGAAACAGCGCCAGTTGGCCCACCCCGCGGTGCAGTTGCACCTGCTGCAGAGGCTCCTGCAATTGGAAGACGGGCCACGCGCCCTGGGTGCCTGGAGACGCCTGGCGAAAGGCGGCCAGCACCCGGCGCAGCTGCCGCAGATGACGCTGCAACTGGCCAAGCGCCTCGGCGCCCAGCGCGACAACCAGGGCCTGCGCGAACTGGCACAGTTCCTTCGCCAGCGCTACCCCGAGGCCGAGCAGACGCGCCAGCTGGCGCTCTACCAGCAGCAACTGGCGCGCTGACGAAAAGGCCCCGCCGGCTTGCGCCGGCGGGGCCTCGTGAAACCTCGCGCAGGGTTACAGGCGGTCGCTGAAGTCGCGGACTTCCTGCTCCGCACGGTCGCGGCTCCAGCCGTAGCGTTCCTGCAGCTTGCCGACCAGGTATTCGGCATGTCCGTCCGCCACTTGCAGGTCGTCGTCGGTCAGCTTGCCCCACTTTTCCTTGAGGGTGCCGGACAGCTGCTTCCACTTGCCCTTGATCACGTCGGAATTCATCACGCTATTCCTCGTTCGGTGGGCAGGCCCGGCGCGAGCCGGGCCGCCATTGTCAGTCCACGGCCTTCAGGCCGTCGGCGGAAACCGCCTTGACGCCCTTGATGCCCTTGGTGGTTTCGATCGCCAGGTCGCGCTCGGCGTCGGTCTTCACGGTACCGGACAGGGAGACCACACCCTGGTTGGTTTCCACCTTGATGCTGGTGCCGCTGATGTCCTTGTTGGCGATCAGGCTGGATTTCACCTTGCTGGTGATCCAGGTATCGGAAACCGCTTCCTCGGTCTTCTGCACGGTGTCATTCGCAGCGAGGGTCGTCGGTTGCGCGAACACCGGGCTGGCGAGCGAGAAGCTCAGGGCGGAAGCGGTGGCAGCGGCAAGGGCCAGTTTGCTGAAACGGTGTTTCATGGCGATCTCTCCTGTACTTTGCAAGGAACTGCGACCATGCCTGGCGGCAGTTTCACAAGGGATATCGCAAGCTCCGGGCCAGCTTTTCCTGAAATGTAAATTCCTTATGGATCAATCAGTTAGATTGAACCAGCAATACCAGCACATGGGCAATTTGCACAGTACGCCACGCCTGGCCGTGCAAACTGCACGGCCCTAGCCGCCCTGGCGGGCCATCTTCTCCAGCACCTGTTCCAGGCTGGCCACCTCGGCGAGCAGCGGCGTGTCCGGGTAGCGCTGGCGGATGAACGCCAGCAGCTTGCCGGCCGGCTCCAGCTGCCCGAGGCCTTCGGCGAAGCCGCGCGCGGCCAGCAGGTACGCCCGCGGAATCTGCGGGTACTGCGGGAAGCGCTGGTGCAGATTGCGCAGCAGGCTCAGGGCCTCGCGGGCCTTGTGCCGCTGCAGCAGCACCTCGGCGATGCGTTCGCACACCAGCGGGTCGTCCGGCAGGTAGTCGGCCTGCAACTGCCGGGCATTGAGCAGCGCGCCGGCCGCCAGTTGCGGGTTCAGCCGCGTCGCCAGGGGCAGGTAGCCCGCCAGGTGGGCCAGGCAGGCCTCGCGCTCGTTCAGCCCGTACAGCAGTTGGTGGTAGCGCTCGTTCAGGCGCAGGTCCTCGGGGTCCTGGCGCAGGGCCGCGGCCAGGGTTTCCACGGCGGCGCCGCCCTGCCCTTCCTTCACCCGCACTTCGGCTTCTGCCAGCGCCCGGCGCCGGCGCCATTCGGCCTCGGGGAAGCCCTGCACGAGGTCATCGCCAGCCACCGCGTAGCCCAGCGCGCCCTGGTACTGGAACACGGCGTAACCCATCATCGCGCACATCACCACACCGAAGTAGCCGAGCAGCGCCACCATCACCGGCATCAGCACCACCTTGGGCAGGCCGAAGCCGAGCAGCCAGGCCAGGTAGTTCGGCGATTGCCAGAGGATGAACAGGAAGACGCAGAGGATCAGGTAGCGCCAGCCCATGGCGCCGATCACCTGGCCGACCTCCACCGGGCTGAGCGCCGCGCCCAGGCTCTTGTCCAGGGCCAGGCGGATGACGCTGGCCGGCAACACCAGCACCAGGGCGACGTTCACCACCCAGAACAGCGAGGGATTGTCGAAGTCCGCGGCCAGCCACAGCACCACCGCGGCCACGACGAACACCGCCAACTGGCGCAGGAAGGCGCCGAGGCTGGAGAGATCGAAGGCCTCGGCCAGGCCGGGGGCGTCGTTGCTGCCCAGGCTGACCGCCTCGATGACGCTGTGCAGATACTTGGTGGCCACGCTCAGCAGGGCCAGCCACAGCAGCAGCATGCTGGGCATGAACAAGCTGGCCAGGGCCAGCGCCACGGCGAACATCAGCGGGCCCGGTTGCAGGGCGTAGGCGAAGAACTTCGGCAGGCGCTCCCAGAACGGCTGGGCGCTGTTGGCCGCGCCCAGGTACTGCAGGCCGTTGCGGCACAGCGGGCAGGCCGGGGCGTATTCCGGTGCGTCGGCGTTCAGCGGCACGCAGCAGTCGCCGTAGTGGCGCTGGCACGGCAGGCAGAACCAGGTGGCGGGCTGCGCCTGGTGGTAGTGGCAGTAGTGCTTGTCCATCGGCCTGGCTTTCCTTGCGTGCTGGCGAGGCGCCATTTTCCAGGCAAAAAAAGAGGGCCCGCAAGGGGCCCTCTTTCATTTTGCTACCGCTTAGACGCCGGAGGCTTCGGCAGCTGCTACATCTTTAATAGAGAGCTTGATGCGGCCGCGGTTGTCGACGTCCAGAACCAGGACCTTGACTTCCTCGCCTTCCTTGAGCACGTCGGTGACCTTGTCGATGCGCTTGTCGCTGATCTGCGAGATGTGCACCAGACCGTCCTTGCCCGGCAGGATGTTGACGAAGGCGCCGAAGTCGACGATGCGCTCGACCTTGCCGACGTAGATCTTGCCGATCTCGGCTTCCGCGGTGATGCCCAGGACGCGCTGCTTGGCGGCCTCGGCGGCTTCCTTGGTTTCGCCGTAGATCTTCACGCTGCCGTCGTCCTCGATGTCGATCGAGGCCTTGGTCTCTTCGCAGATGCCGCGGATGGTGGCGCCGCCCTTGCCGATGACGTCGCGGATCTTGTCCGGATCGATCTTCATCGACAGCATGGTCGGGGCGTTTTCCGACAGCTCGGCGCGCGGCTGGGCGATGACCTGGTTCATCTGGCCGAGGATGTTCAGGCGCGCTTCCAGCGCCTGCTCCAGGGCGATCTCCATGATCTCTTCGGTGATGCCGTTGATCTTGATGTCCATCTGCAGGGCGGTGACGCCCTTGGCGGTACCGGCGACCTTGAAGTCCATGTCGCCCAGGTGGTCTTCGTCACCCAGGATGTCGGTCAGGACGGCGAACTTGTCGCCTTCCTTGACCAGGCCCATGGCGATGCCGGCAACCGGAGCGCGAACCGGCACGCCGGCGTCCATCAGCGCCAGGGAGGCGCCGCACACGGAAGCCATGGAGCTGGAACCGTTGGATTCGGTGATCTCGGAAACCACGCGGATGGTGTAGGGGAACTCGTCCTGCGACGGCAGCATGGCGGCGACGCCACGACGGGCCAGACGGCCGTGGCCGATTTCGCGAC
Source organism: Pseudomonas sp. M1 (assembly GCF_022760135.1). Lineage (NCBI taxonomy): Bacteria > Pseudomonadati > Pseudomonadota > Gammaproteobacteria > Pseudomonadales > Pseudomonadaceae > Pseudomonas > Pseudomonas sp. M1. The sequence continues at coordinate 820,170 of NZ_CP094343.1, read as the reverse complement.
GGCCCGGGCTGCCCATGCGGCCGCACTCGCCCACCGAGAACGGCGGGAAGTTGTAGTGCAGCATGAACGGGTCCTTGCGCTCGCCTTCGAGGGTGTCGAGCAGCTGGGCGTCACGGGCGGTGCCGAGGGTGGCGACGACCAGGGCCTGGGTTTCGCCACGGGTGAACAGGGCCGAGCCGTGGGTCTTGCCGAGCACGCCGACTTCGATCTTCAGCGGACGCACGGTGCGGGTGTCGCGGCCGTCGATACGCGGCTTGCCGTTGACGATGTTCTCGCGAACGGTGCGGTATTCCAGCAGGCCGAAGACGTCCTTGACCTCGCTGGCCGAGTACTGGCCTTCGCCTTCGCCGGCGAACCTGGCGACGATCTCTTCGCGCAGGGCGTCCAGGGCGGCGTAGCGCTCCTGCTTGATGGTGATGGTGTAGGCGTCGGAAATGGCGGCGCCGAACTCGGCCTTGATGGCCTCGATCAGGGCGGTGTTCTCGGCCGGGGCGCTCCAGTTCCAGCTCGGCTTGCCGGCTTCGGTGGCCAGTTCGGCGACGGCGCGGATGACCGCCTGGAACTCTTCATGGGCGTACAGCACGGCGCCCAGCATCTGGTCTTCGGTCAGCTCGTCGGCTTCGGACTCGACCATCAGCACGGCGTCGGAGGTACCGGCCACGACCATGTCGAGGCTGGAGCTCTGCAGTTGCTCGTAGGTCGGGTTGAGGATGTAGCCGACTTCCGGGTGGAAGCCCACGCGGGCGGCGCCGATCGGGCCGGCGAAGGGAATGCCGGAGATCGCCAGGGCGGCGGAGGTGCCGATCATGGCGGCGATGTCCGGATCGGTCTTCTTGCCGGTGGAAACGACGGTGCAGACGACCTGCACTTCGTTCATGAAGCCTTCGGGGAACAGCGGGCGGATCGGACGGTCGATCAGGCGCGAGGTCAGGGTTTCCTTCTCGGAAGGACGGCCTTCACGCTTGAAGAAACCACCGGGGATGCGGCCGGCTGCGTAGGTCTTTTCCTGGTAGTGGACGGACAGCGGGAAGAAGCCCTTGTTCGGGTCGGCCTGCTTGGCGCCCACGACGGTGACCAGCACGGTGACGTCGTCCATGGTGACCAGCACGGCGCCGGTGGCCTGGCGGGCAATGCGGCCAGTCTCGAGGGTTACGGTCGATTGACCGAACTGGAATTTCTTGGTTACCGGGTTCACGGTGTCTTTACCTTCACTTAGTTGCCTTGGGGGAAATCGTGGAAATGCCGGGAGTCGGACCCAAAATCATTCCCTAAAAAAGCCGAAAGCTGGAAGCCGAAAACCGGAAGCAAGAGCAACGCCCCACTTCCAGCTTCCCACTTCCAGCTTCCGGCTCGCTCACGTCTTAGCGACGCAGGCCCAGGCGACCGATCAGGGCGCTGTAACGAGCAGTGTCCTTGTTCTTCAGGTAGTCCAGCAGCTTGCGGCGCTGGTTGACCATGCGGATCAGGCCACGACGGGAGTGGTGGTCTTTGCCGTTGGCCTTGAAGTGGTCCTGCAGCTTGTTGATGTTGGCGGACAGCAGGGCAACCTGCACTTCCGGGGAACCGGTGTCGCCTTCAGCTTGCTTGTACTCGTTTACGATCTGGGCTTTCTCTTGGACGCTCAGTGCCATGATGGGCTTTCCTCTGAGGTAACAGGCCAGGGACTTTTCCCTGTGTTCATAAAGGAGGTGTGACCGTGCCTGTTGACAGCCACCCTCGGGTTTCCGGCCTTACGACCGAATCAGTCGACGCGGCGCGATGCGCCCGTCGTCGGTCACTTCACCGATACCGATGAAGCGACCTTCGTGATCCTGTACCCGCAGCATGCCGAACTTCGGCGCCTCGGGTGCGCGTACCGGCTGCCCGTGCAGCCAATAGTAGGCGCTGTGCTCGGACAGCTGCAGCAGCGGCCAGTGTTCCAGGCCGGCGTCCACCGGCAGCAGGAAGCGGTCGAGGGCCTCGTTGCCGCCCTCGGCATGGACCTGCACCAGTTCCTCCAGCGTCACCGCCTGGGCCAGGCCGAAGGGGCCCGCCTGGGTGCGCCGCAGCGCAGCCACGTGGGCGCCGCAGCCCAGCTCGCGGCCGATGTCCTCGACCAGGGTGCGGATATAGGTGCCCTTGCTGCAGGAAACGGCCAGGGTGGCGCAAGGCGCCTCGAAGGCCAGCAGTTCCAAGCGCGCAATAGTAACAGAACGCGCCTCGCGCTCCACTACCTCTCCTGCGCGGGCCAGCTTGTACAGCGGTTGGCCGTCCTTCTTCAGTGCCGAATACATCGGCGGCACCTGCTCTATTTCGCCACGGAAGCGCGGCAGCACGGCCTCCAGGGCCTCCCGACCGACGGTCACCTGACGCTCCTCGAGCACCTCGCCCTCGGCGTCGCCAGTGGTGGTGGTGACGCCCAGCCGCGCCAGGGTCTCGTAGCCCTTGTCGGCATCCAGCAGGTACTGGGAGAACTTGGTGGCCTCGCCGAAGCACAGCGGCAGCACGCCGGTGGCCAGGGGGTCGAGGCTGCCGGTGTGCCCGGCCTTTTCCGCATTGAGCAGCCAGCGCACCTTCTGCAGGGCCTGGTTGGAGCTCATGCCGCGCGGCTTGTCGAGCACCAGCACGCCGTTGACCGCACGGCGGATACGTTTCACCTGGGCCACGCCTTACTCCTCGGAACCGCCACCGTGACGACGGTCTTCCGCCACCGCCCGCTCGATCAGCGCCGACAGCTCGGCGCCGCGGCGGATGCTGGCGTCATAGCTGAAATGCAGCTGCGGCACGCTGCGCAGCTTCATCGCCTTGCCCAGGTGCATGCGCAGGAAGCCGGCGGCGTCGTTGAGGATCGAGACGTTCTGCTTGATCAGCTCGGCGTTGTCGTCCTGCCCCATCACGGTGATGAACACCTTGGCGTGGGACAGGTCGCGCGCCACGTCGACGCCAGTGATGGTCACCAGGCCCAGGCGCGGGTCCTTGACCTCGCGCTGGATCAGCAGCGCCAGTTCGCGCTGCATCTGATCGCCGATGCGTTGGGTACGGCTGTACTCTTTTGCCATTTTCCTAACCTGCTTCCGGTGGCCCAGGGGCACCGGACGAATAAGCGGCAAACGCCCGGATCAGCAAGGCTGACCCGGGCGTTGCGTTCACGCTCGTCGGCCCTTACAGGGTACGAGCGACTTCGACCTTCTCGAACACTTCGATCTTGTCGCCGACGCGGACGTCGTTGTAGCTCTTCACGCCGATACCGCACTCCATGCCGGCACGGACTTCGGCCACGTCGTCCTTGAAGCGGCGCAGCGATTCCAGCTCGCCTTCGAAGATCACCACGTCGTCGCGCAGTACGCGGATCGGACGGTTGCGGTGCACCAGACCCTCGGTGACCATGCAGCCGGCGACCGCGCCGAACTTCGGCGAACGGAACACGTCACGCACTTCGGCGATACCCAGGATGTTCTCGCGGACATCGCTGCCGAGCATGCCGGTCAGGGCTTTCTTGACGTCTTCGATGATGTCGTAGATCACGTTGTAGTAACGCATGTCCAGGCCTTCGGCCTCGACGATCTTGCGCGCACCGGCGTCGGCACGGACGTTGAAGCCGAACAGCACCGCGTTGGAGGCCAGCGCCAGGTTGGCATCGGATTCGGTGATGCCACCGACGCCGCCGCCGACCACGCGGACCTGCACTTCTTCGTTGCCCAGGCCGCTGAGCGAGCCCTGCAGGGCTTCCAGAGAACCACGCACGTCGGCCTTGAGGACGATGTTGAGGGTCTTTTTCTCTTCCTGGCCCATGTTCTCGAAGATGTTTTCCAGCTTGGCCGACTGCTGGCGAGCCAGCTTGACCTCGCGGAACTTGCCCTGGCGGAACAGCGCGACTTCGCGGGCCTTCTTCTCGTCGGCGACCACGGTCACTTCGTCACCGGCATCCGGGGTGCCATCCAGGCCGAGGATCTCGACCGGGATCGACGGGCCGGCTTCCTTGATCGGCTTGCCGTTCTCGTCGAGCATGGCGCGCACGCGGCCATAGTTCACGCCGCAGAGGATCATGTCGCCCTGGCGCAGGGTACCGTCCTGGACCAGCACGGTGGCTACCGGGCCACGGCCCTTGTCCAGGCGCGACTCGACCACCACGCCACGGCCGGGGGCCGACGGGGTGGCTTTGAGTTCCAGGACTTCGGCCTGCAGCAGCACGGCTTCGAGCAGCTCGTCGACGCCGGTACCCATCTTCGCCGAGACCGGCACGAAGGGTGCGTCGCCGCCCCACTCTTCCGGGATCACGTCGAGCGCGGCCAGGCCGTTCTTGATGTTGTCCGGGTTGGCGTCGGGCTTGTCGATCTTGTTGATCGCGACCACGATCGGCACGCCAGCGGCTTTCGCGTGCTGGACGGCTTCCTGGGTCTGCGGCATGACGCCGTCGTCGGCCGCCACCACCAGGATGACGATGTCGGTCGCCTGGGCGCCACGGGCACGCATCGCGGTGAACGCGGCGTGGCCGGGGGTGTCGAGGAAGGTGACCATGCCGCGGTCGGTTTCCACGTGGTAGGCGCCGATGTGCTGGGTGATGCCGCCGGCTTCGCCCGCGGCCACCTTGGCACGGCGGATGTAGTCGAGCAGCGAGGTCTTGCCGTGGTCGACGTGGCCCATCACGGTCACTACCGGCGCACGGGCTACCGCCTCGCCTTCGAACTTCAGCGACTCGGCCAGTTGCTCTTCCAGTGCGTTCTCGCTGACCAGCTTGACCTTGTGGCCGAGTTCCTCGGCGATCAGTTGGGCGGTCTCCTGGTCGAGTACCTGGTTGATGGTCACCGGGGTGCCCATCTTGAACATGAACTTGACGACTTCGGCGCCCTTCACCGACATCTGCTGAGCCAGCTCAGCAACTGTGATGGTCTCACCGATACTCACTTCACGCACAATCGGTCCTGTCGGGCTCTGGAACCCGTGCTGGTTACGCTTCTTCAGCTTCGACTTGCCGCGACCGCCGCCACGGCGACCGAAACTGTCGTCGTCATCCACACCGGTGCGAACAACGCGCGGCGCGGAGGTCTTTTCCTTTTCCTTGATCGACGGGCGATGCTGGGCATGCTTGCGATCGCGACGCTCGTCTTCCTCTTCGCGCTTGGGCGGACGGCGTACTTCGGCTTCCTTCTTGCGCTCCTCGCCAGCAGCCGGAGCGGCGGCGGGCGCGACAGGCGCGGCAGCCGGAGCCCCGGCAGCGACAGCGGGGGCCGCAGGCTGGGGAGCCTGGTCAGGCTGGCGACGAGCCGCTTCCTCGGCCTGACGGCGGGCTTCGGCTTCGGCCTTCTGACGGGCTTCTTCCTCGGCCTTCAGGCGAGCCGCTTCCTCGGCGGCGCGCTGCTCTTCCAGCTCGCGCTGGCGCTCGGCCTCGATCTCGTCGGGGCTGCGCTTGACGTAGGTCTTCTTCTTGCGGACCTCGACGCTCACCGTCTTGCTGCCGGCCACCCGCAGGGTGGAGGTGGTCTTACGCTGCAGGGTGATCTTGCGCGGTTCTTCCAGGCGATCGCCGTGGCTACCCTTGAGGTGCGCCAGCAGAGCCTGCTTTTCGTTGTCGGTCACTACCTGCTCGGCACTGCTGTGCGGCAGGCCCGCCTCGCGCATCTGCTGCAGCAGGCGCTCGACCGGCGTATCGACCGTTTTGGCCAGTTCTTTCACCGTGACTTGCGTCATGCATTTCTCTCCTCAGGCCGCGAATGCTTACTCGAACCAATGGGCCCGGGCGGCCATGATCAACTTGCCGGCACGCTCTTCGTCCATGCCGTCGATGTCGAGCAGGTCGTCGATAGACTGCTCGGCAAGATCTTCACGGGTGGTTACGCCACGCAGCACCAGGTCCAAGGCCAGCTCTTTGGTCATGCCATCGAGGCTGAGCAGGTCTTCGGCCGGTTGCGCGTCGGCAAGTTTTTCCTCGGTCGCGATGGCTTTGGTCAACAGACGGTCCTTGGCGCGCGAGCGCAGCTCGTTGACGATGTCTTCGTCAAAGCCGTCGATGTTGAGCATCTCTTCCATCGGTACGTAGGCGATTTCTTCCAGGGTGGTGAAGCCTTCCTCGACCAGTACCTGGGCCAGCTCCTCGTCGACATCCAGCTCGTCGATGAAGCGCTGCAGGATGTCGCCGGTCTCGGCCTGCTGCTTGGCCTGGATGTCGGCCTCGGTCATCACGTTCAGCGTCCAGCCGGTCAGTTGGCTGGCCAGGCGGACGTTCTGGCCGCTGCGGCCGATGGCCTGGGCCAGGTTGTCCTCGGCGACGGCGATATCCATGGTGTGGGTATCTTCGTCGACGATGATCGCCGCCACTTCGGCCGGGGCCATGGCGTTGATGACGAACTGCGCGGGGTTGTCGTCCCACAGGACGATGTCCACGCGCTCGCCGCCCAGTTCGCCGGACACGGCCTGGACGCGCGAACCGCGCATGCCGATGCAGGCGCCCTGCGGGTCGATGCGCTTGTCCTTGGAGCGTACCGCGATCTTGGCGCGCGAACCCGGGTCGCGGGCAGCGGCCATGACATCGATCAGTTGCTCGGCGATTTCCGGCACTTCGATGCGGAACAGCTCGACCAGCATCTCCGGCGCGGTGCGCGAGAGGACCAGTTGCGGGCCGCGGTTCTCGCTGCGGATTTCCTTGAGCAGGGCACGCACGCGGGTGCCGACGCGGAAGGTCTCGCGCGGGATGATCTGGTCGCGGGCCAGCAGCGCTTCGGCGTTGTTGCCCAGGTCGACGATGACGTTGTCGCGGGTGACCTTCTTGACGGTGCCGGAGATGATCTCGCCGACCTTCTCGCGGTAGGCGTCGACCACCTGGGCGCGCTCGGCCTCGCGGACCTTCTGCACGATGACCTGCTTGGCGGTCTGCGCGGCGATGCGGCCGAACTCGATGGACTCGATCTTCTCTTCGATGACGTCGCCGGCCTTGGTGCCCGGGTGGCTTTCCTGCACGTCCTCGACGGTCAGCTCGGCGGCCGGGTTGGAGTAGTCTTCGTCCTCGACCACGGTCCAGCGACGGAAGGTGTCGTAGTTGCCGTTGGTGCGGTTGATCTGCACGCGCAGGTCGACCTCGTCCTCGAAACGCTTCTTGGTGGCGGTCGCCAGAGCCAGTTCCAGCGCCTCGAAAATCACGCCGGGCGGTACACCCTTCTCGTTGGATACCGACTCAACAACCAGCAGTACTTCTTTGCTCATCGTACGCCTCGCCTTTCAATCCATTGGAATCCGCTTGATCCGCGGCTCACTCAAATCGGGGAATGATGTTGGCCTTATCGATCGAATCGATCGGCAGCAGGTATTCATGGTCGTCCACCAGGACCACCACGTCCTGCTCCTCCACACCGCGGAGGACGCCCTGGAAGTTGCGGCGACGCTCGAAGGGCACGCGCAACTTGATCTTCACTTGCTCGCCAACGTAGCGGGCGAACTGCTCGAGGGTGAACAGCGGGCGGTCCATACCCGGGGAGGAAACTTCCAGGGTGTATTCGCCGCTGATCGGGTCCTCGACGTCGAGCACGCCGCTGACCTGACGACTGACCGTCTCGCAGTCCTCGATCAGGATGCCGTCGGCCTTGTCGATATAGACCCTCAGCAGGGAATGACGTCCCTGGGACAGGAACTCGAGGCCCCAGCACTCGTAGCCGAGCGCCTCTACCACAGGGGCCAGCAAGGCCTGCAACTGTTCTAGCTTGCTCGACACCTGATCGCCTCGCGTATGCCGTAGAAACGAAAAATGGGCGAAACGCCCATCCCTAAAGGGCCGCCCAGCAACGGCGGCGCGGACTGTCCAGCTAGCAAAAAGCCCCTGAAAAGGGGCTCTGCCATAACTGGTTGCGGGAGCTGGATTTGAACCAACGACCTTCGGGTTATGAGCCCGACGAGCTACCAGACTGCTCCATCCCGCGTCAAAGCTGGTGCGAAATTATACGGTTACACCCTATCCAGGTCAACCGACGCACCGGAAACGAAAGCCCCGCATGCGGGGCTTCGTATATGGTACCGAGGAGGGGACTCGAACCCCTACAGCCTATGGCCACTACCACCTCAAGGTAGCGTGTCTACCAATTCCACCACCTCGGCAAAAACCTTTGCCTTACTTCTGCTCAGGAGCTGCCGGAACGTCACCGTTGCCAGCTGCCGGGGCTTGTTGCTGCCCCTGGGTCGCCGGCACGTCGGAGGTTGCCGGGACCTTCTCCTGATGCTGCTCCATCACTGCCGGATCAGGAAGTCCGATGTGACGTATCATATCAGCTTTTTCTTTAGCGAAATACGCTAAACCCAAGCTGGTAATGAAAAAAACTGCAGCCAGTACAGCAGTAAAACGACTGAGGAAGGTTGCAGAACCCTGGCTACCGAAAACGGTACCCGAAGCACCAGCGCCAAAGGAGGCACCGGCATCCGCACCCTTGCCATGCTGAAGCAGGACCAGTACAACCAGACCCAGCGCCATCAGCAGGTGAATCACGATTACAACTGTTTCCAGCATCTTCAGCTTCCCGCGGCGCGACAGATCGCACCGAACTCATCCGCATTCAGGGAAGCACCACCAATCAGCCCCCCATCGATGTCCGGCATGCCGAACAGTTCGACCGCATTCGCTGCCTTGACGCTACCGCCGTAAAGCAGGCGAACCCCGCGGGCGACCTCGGCATTCTCTGCCGCCAATTGCGCACGGATGGCCGCATGTACTTCCTGGGCTTCTTCAGGCGAGGCGGTAAGCCCCGTCCCGATTGCCCACACCGGCTCGTAAGCCACTACGGCACGGGAGAAAGCCCCGACGCCCAAATCTTCTATCACCGAGCTCAACTGACGCCCGACGACCTCGAGGGTCTTGCCGGCTTCGCGCTGCTCGCGGGTCTCGCCCACGCACAACACGGGAACCAGACCACAGGATTGCGCCGCGGCGAACTTGCGACTGATGACACCATCGCTTTCGCCCAGCACCTGGCGGCGCTCGGAGTGCCCCACCAGAACCAGGGAGCAACCGGCATCGGCCAGCTGGCTGGCAGCAATCTCGCCCGTGAGGGCGCCCTGCATCGGCTCGATCGCGCAGTTCTGCGCACCGACCGCAACCGCCTTGCCATCCAGGCCCTGAAGAACCTGGTTGATGTACAGACAGGGCGGCAGAACCGCCACGTCGACACCTGTAGGCAGAGCCAGTTGTCGCAAGCCTTTGATCAGCTCCGCAACACTGGAGCGGGTACCGTGCATTTTCCAGTTCCCGGCCACTAAGGGTCGACGCATGCTGTACCTCGCTGAGCAAAGTGGGCGCAGATGTTACTCGACAAAAATCGGACTGACAAGAGAAATCAAGCACATACCTCGGTTACGACCTTCGCCAGCTGTTCGGCGTAGGCACGCACCCGGGTCTCTTCGTCGCCCTCGACCATCACCCGCACCAGCGGCTCGGTGCCGGACTTGCGCAGCAGCACGCGGCCACGGCCGGCCATGCTTTCGGTGACGCGGGCGCAAGCCTCCTTGACCGCCGGATGCTCGATGGGATCGACGTCCTTGCCCTGGTAGCGCACGTTGATCAGCACCTGCGGGAACCTGCGGATGCCCTGGCGCGCCTCGGCGAGGGTCTGGCCGCGGCTCTTCAGCGCCATCAGCACCTGCAGCGCGGCGATGATGGCGTCGCCGGTGGTGGTGTGCTGGGCGCAGACCACGTGGCCGGAGTTCTCGCCACCCAGCTGCCAGCCGCGATCGAGCATTTCCGCCATCACGTAGCGGTCGCCGACCTTGGCCCGGGTGAAGGGGATCTGCAGGTCGGCCAGGGCCAGCTCCAGGCCCAGGTTGCTCATCAGGGTGCCGACCACGCCGCCCTGCAGGCGGTTGCGCTCCTGCATGTCGCGGGCGATCAGGAAGAGGATCTCGTCGCCGTCCACCACCGCGCCGGTATGGTCGACCATCATCACGCGGTCGCCGTCGCCGTCGAAGGCGATGCCCATGTCAGCCTGCTCGGCGATGACCGCCGCCTGCAGCGCGGCGACGTGGGTGGAACCGCAGTTGTCGTTGATGTTCAGGCCGTTGGGCTGCGCGCCGATCACCGAAACCTGGGCCCCCAGCTCGCGGAACACGCTGGGCGCGACCTTGTAGGTGGCGCCATGGGCGCAGTCGACGACCAGGCGCAGGCCGGAGAAGTCGGTGCTGGTGGGCACGCTGCTCTTGCAGAACTCGATGTAGCGGCCGGCGGCGTCGTTGATCCGCGAGACCTTGCCCAGGCGCGCGGAGTCGACCACCGTCATGGGCGTGTCGATCAGTTCCTCGATCATCAGCTCGACGTCGTCGGGCAGCTTGGTGCCCTGGCCGGAGAAGAACTTGATGCCGTTGTCGTCGTGCGGGTTGTGCGAGGCACTGATGACGATGCCCGCCTCGGCATGGAAGGTGCGGGTCAGGTAGGCGATGCCGGGGGTCGGCATCGGACCCAGCAGCATCACGTCGGCGCCGGCGGCCGACAGGCCGGCCTCCAGGGCCGATTCGAACATGTAGCCGGAAATCCGCGTGTCCTTGCCGACCAGCACGCGGCACTTGCCCTGCTGGCGGAAGGCCATGCCCACCGCCCAGCCCAGCTTGAGCACGAAGTCCGGCGTGATCGGCGGCGTGCCGACGCGGCCACGGATGCCATCGGTACCGAAATATTTCCTGCTCATGCTGTCATTCCTTCTTCCTTAGCCTGTTCCACCGCATCGATCATGCGGACCACATCCACCGTTTCGGCAACGTCGTGCACGCGAATGATGCGCACCCCCTTGGCCACTGCCAAGGCCGCCAGCGCCAGGCTGCCATACAGACGGTCACCGACCTCGCGCCCCAGGGCGCGGCCGATCATGCTCTTGCGCGACACTCCGACCAGCAGCGGGCAGCCCAGTTCCAGCAGACACTCCATGCGCCGGAACAGCACCAGGTTGTGCGCCTGGGTCTTGGCGAAGCCGAAGCCGGGATCCAGCACCAGGCGCTCGCGCGCGATTCCCGCCGCCTCGCAGACGGCGATGCGCTCGGCGAGGAAGCCATGCACCTCGGCCAGGATGTCGGGGTAGCGCGGGTCGTTCTGCATGGTGCTCGGCTCGCCGCGCATGTGCATCAGGCACACGGCCAACCCGGTATCCACCGCGGCGTCCAGCGCACCATCGCGCTGCAGCGAGCGCACGTCGTTGATCAGCCCGGCGCCCAGGCGCGCGGTCTCGCGCATCACGGCGGGGGTCGAGGTGTCGACGGAAATCACCACGTCCAACTCGCGGGCGATGGCTTCCACCACCGGCGCCACGCGCTCCAGCTCCTCGGTCGGCGACACCAGGCGCGCGCCCGGACGGGTCGACTCGCCGCCCACGTCGATCAGGCTGGCGCCAGCCTCGACCATCGCGGCGGCGTGGCGCAACGCGACGTCGCGCTGGCTGAAGCGGCCGCCGTCGGAGAAGGAGTCCGGGGTGACGTTGAGGATACCCATGACATGGGTACGCCCTAAATCAAGAACCCGGTTGCCGCAAGGCAACCGGGTCGGGTACAGCTCGAAACTCATCTAGTGCTCTCAGTGCTCGCCGGCGGGCCCACCGATGGGATTTTCCTTGCGGCCACCCTCGTCGCGGCTGGCTGTCGCCGAGCCGGAGGAACCGGAACCGCCGCCCTGCCAGTCGCGCGGCTCGCGCGGCACGCGCCCGGCCATGATGTCGTCGATCTGGTCGGCGTCGATGGTTTCGTACTTCATCAGCGCGTCGGCCATCATGTCGAGCTTGTCGCGGTTCTCTTCCAGCAGGCGCTTGGCAGTGCCGTAGCAGTCGTCGATGATGCGCCGCACTTCCTGGTCGATCAGCTTGGCGGTCTCGCCGGACACGTTGGCGTGCTGGCTGCCGGCGCTGCGGCCGAGGAACACCTCGCCCTCCTCTTCGGCGTACATCAGCGGGCCGAGCTTCTCGGACAGGCCCCACTTGGTGACCATGTTCCGCGCCAGCTGGGTGGCACGCATGATGTCGTTGGAGGCGCCGGTGGTAACGCCCTCGAAGCCGAGGGTCATCTCTTCCGCGATACGGCCGCCGAACAGCGAGCAGATCTGGCTTTCCAGGGCGCGCTTGGACAGGCTGTAGCGATCCTCCTCGGGGAGGAACATGGTCACGCCCAGGGCGCGGCCGCGGGGGATGATGGAAACCTTGTAGACCGGGTCGTGCTCCGGCACCAGGCGGCCGACGATGGCGTGGCCGGCCTCGTGGAAGGCGGTGTTCTTCTTCTCCTTCTCGGACATGACCATGGTCTTGCGCTCGGCGCCCATCATGATCTTGTCCTTGGCCAGCTCGAACTCGCGCATGTCGACGATGCGCTTGTTGGCGCGGGCGGCGAACAGCGAGGCCTCGTTGACCAGGTTGGCCAGGTCGGCGCCGGAGAAGCCCGGGGTACCGCGGGCGATCACCGCCGCGTCGACGTTGTCGCCCAGCGGGACCTTGCGCATGTGCACCTTGAGGATCTGCTCGCGGCCGCGGATGTCCGGCAGGCCGACCACCACCTGGCGGTCGAAGCGGCCCGGGCGCAGCAGCGCCGGGTCGAGCACGTCCGGACGGTTGGTCGCGGCGATGACGATGATGCCGTCGTTCATCTCGAAGCCGTCCATCTCCACCAGCAGCTGGTTGAGGGTCTGCTCGCGCTCGTCGTGACCGCCGCCCAGGCCGGCGCCACGATGGCGGCCGACGGCGTCGATCTCGTCGATGAAGATGATGCACGGGGCGTGTTTCTTGGCCTGGTCGAACATGTCGCGCACGCGGGAGGCGCCCACGCCGACGAACATCTCGACGAAGTCGGAACCGGAAATGGTGAAGAACGGCACCTTGGCCTCGCCGGCGATGGCCTTGGCCAGCAGGGTCTTGCCGGTACCGGGCGGGCCGACCATCAGCACGCCGCGCGGGATGCGGCCGCCCAGGCGCTGGAACTTGCCCGGGTCGCGGAGGAACTCGACCAGCTCGCTGACCTCTTCCTTGGCCTCGTCGCAGCCGGCGACGTCAGCGAAGGTGGTCTTGACCTGGTCCTCGGACAGCAGGCGCGCCTTGCTCTTGCCGAAGCTCATCGGGCCGCCGCGGCCACCGCCGCCGCCCTGCATCTGGCGCATGAAGAACATGAACACGGCAATGATCACCAGGATCGGGAAGCTGGCGACCAGCAGTTGCGTCCAGATGCTCTGCTGCTCGGGCTGCTTGCCCTCGATGACCACGTTGTTGTTGACCAGGTCGCCGATCAGGCCGTTGTCCTGGATCGCCGGACGGACGGTCTTGAAGGTATCCCCGTCCTGGCGCTTGCCAGTGATCACGTAGCCGTCGACGGTAACCCGCTCGACCTTGCCTTCCTTCACCTGTTGGATGAAGTCCGAGTAGTTGAGCGTCTGCGGCTCGCTCGGACTGGAGAAGTTGTTCATCACGGTGACCAGCACCGCCGCGATGATCAACCACAGGATCAGGTTCTTTGCCATGTCGTTCAATTGATTACCCTCTGAAGCCGGCTCCGCCCTGGAAACCGCTTCACACGACGGCCAGACTCCTGCCGGCCAAATTACTACACAACCCCTAGCGACGTAGGAGGCGTCTGTAACCCTTTATGAACCCCGGCGCGAGCCGGGACAAGCCCTACTTGCGTGCAGTGGACGGACAGACGGCCCATTCGTCGCAGTCTAGGCCCCGCGGAAGCCCCGCGCGAGCAGATATTGCTCGCGGGAGCGGTCGCGGGAGGACAGCGGCTTGCGCATCTGTACCTTCTCGAAATTCTCGCGGACCGTCTTCAGGTAGGTGTCGAAGCCCTCGCCCTGGAAGATCTTGATCAGGAAATCGCCGCCCGGTCGCAACACCCGGGCGCACAGGTCCAGCGCCAGCTCGCAGAGGAACATGGCACGGGGCATGTCCACGGCGGGCAGTCCACTCATATTGGGGGCCATATCGGAAATCACAAGGTCTACCGGATTTTCTCCGATGGCCTCGAGCAGCCGGGCGAAGACCTCGTCTTCGGTGAAGTCGCCCTGGATGAAGGTGACGTCCGGGATGCTGTCCATCGGCAGGATGTCCGAGGCGATCAGCGTGCCCTTGTCGCCGATCACCCGGCTGGTGACCTGCGACCAGCCGCCCGGCGCGGCGCCGAGGTCGACCACGGTCATGCCCGGGCGCAGGATGCGATCCTTCTCCTGGATTTCCAGCAGCTTGTAGCTGGCGCGCGAGCGGTAGCCGTCGCGTTGCGCCATCTTCACGTAAGGATCGTCGAAGTGTTCTTTCAGCCAGCGATGGCTAGTCTTGGAACGGGCCACTTGTTACCTCGTCTGAGCGGGCACCCGGTAAACCGAAACTCGGGTAGAATATCCGCCTTTTTTCCCAGGGGTCTGATTATGGCGCTCACTCAGGAGCAGAAGAAACAGTTCAAATCTATCGGCCACCGCCTGAAGCCTGTATTGACCGTTGCCGAAAACGGTCTTACCGAAGGCGTCATGGCCGAGCTGGAGCGTGCGCTCAACGATCACGAACTGATCAAGGTGCAGTTCCGCATCACCGAGCGCGACGACCGCCGCGCGCTGATCGACGAGCTGTGCAGCAACGGCAGTTGCGAGCTGATCCAGACCATCGGCAAGATGGCCCTGGTCTACCGCCGCAACCCCAAGCCGAACCGCAACCTGTCGAACGTCAGCCGCTACAGCGGCCTGTGACAGCATAGGCCGGGCGCCCAGGCGCCCGGCCGAGGCTCCCCGCCGGCGCTCAGCGCGCCGCGTCCCGCCCCGGCACCGGCTGCAGCACCAGCAGCACGCCGCACAGGGCCAGCACCAGGTAGTTGAACAGCAGCCAACGCTGGGCATCCGGCGCCAGTTGGTTCACCACCAGGTAGCTCGCCACCATCGCCAGCACCGTCAGCAGCAATTGCCCGCGCATCTCGCGCCAGAGGCTCGACAGCCCCTGCGCAGTCACCAGCACCAATACCTGGAGCAGCGCGCAGAAGCCGGCGAACCCCACCAGCAACGGCGTCAGGGCATCGGCCACCGACTGCACCAGCAGCGGCGCCAGGCCGACCTTCTGCAGCGCCGGCAGGACCACGAAACGCAACAGCCAGAGGCCGCCGACCCAGAAGGTCTGGGCCAGCAACCAACTGGCTGCGGCGGCTTTCAGCGGACGCGACTCAGGCGTGGCGGACTTCAACGATCTCGTACTCGACGTCGCCGCCCGGGGTCTTCACCAGCACGGCGTCGCCCTCGGTCTTGCCGATCAGCGCGCGGGCGATCGGCGAGTTGACCGAGATCTTGCGCGCCTTGATGTCGGCCTCGTCGTCGCCGACGATCTGGTAGGTCACGGTCTCGTCGGTCTCGACGTTGGCGATGTCCACGGTGGTGCCGAAGATCACCTTGCCGGTGTGCGGGATAGTGGTGACGTCGATGATCTGCGCGTTGGACAGCTTGGCCTCGATGTCGCGGATGCGCGCCTCGGACATGCCCTGCTGCTCGCGGGCGGCATGGTACTCGGCGTTTTCCTTGAGGTCGCCCAGCTCACGCGCTTCGGCGATGGCCTGGGTGATCTGCGGGCGCAGAACGGTCTTCAGGTGTTTCAGTTCTTCTTCCAGGGCGCGGGCGCCCTGGACGGTCATCGGGAATTTGCTCATGCGTTGATTCCTGCATGCAGGTCCTGCAGCCGGCGAACGGTCTTCTCGGGACCGAACTTGAGCGCCTCGCAGATCGCCTGCCCCGCCGCGATGGTGGTGGTGCAGTAGATCTTGTGCTGCAGGGCGTTACGACGGATCGAATAGGAATCGGCGATCGACTGGCGGCCCTCGGTGGTGTTGATGATCAGGGTGACTTCGTCGTTCTTGATCATGTCGACCACGTGCGGGCGCCCCTCGGTCACCTTGTTCACGCGACGCACCGGCAGGCCGGCCGCCTCGATCACCTTGGCGGTACCGGCGGTGGCGACCACCTCGAAGCCCAGCGCGACCAGGTCACGGGCGACCTGCACGGCCTGCGGCTTGTCGTCCTCGCGGACGCTGATGAAGGCGCAACCGGCGTTCGGCAGGATCTCGCTGGCGCCCAGCTGGGCCTTGGCGAAAGCCTCGCCGAAGCTGT
This sequence comes from Pseudomonas sp. M1, assembly GCF_022760135.1. Taxonomy (NCBI): domain Bacteria; kingdom Pseudomonadati; phylum Pseudomonadota; class Gammaproteobacteria; order Pseudomonadales; family Pseudomonadaceae; genus Pseudomonas; species Pseudomonas sp. M1. The sequence goes on along the minus strand of NZ_CP094343.1, from coordinate 804,131 downwards.
CGCCCACGCCCATGACCTCGCCGGTGGATTTCATTTCCGGGCCGAGGATGGGGTCGACGCCAGGGAACTTGGCGAACGGGAACACCGCTTCCTTGACGCTATAGTACGGCGGGATCACCTCTTCGGTGAAGCCGACTTCGGCGAGGCTCTTGCCGGCCATGACGCGCGCCGCGATCTTGGCCAGGGATTCGCCGATGCACTTGGAGACGAAGGGCACGGTACGCGAGGCGCGCGGGTTCACCTCGATCACGTAGATGTCCTCGCCCTGCACAGCCATCTGCACGTTCATCAGGCCGACGACGCCCAGCTCCAGGGCCATCTTCTTGACCTGTTCGCGGATCTCGTCCTGGATGTGCCTGGGCAGCGAGTACGGCGGCAGCGAGCACGCGGAGTCGCCGGAGTGCACGCCGGCCTGCTCGATGTGCTGCATGATGGCGCCGATCACCACGGTCTCGCCGTCGCAGACCGCGTCGATGTCCACTTCGATGGCGCAGTTGAGGAAGCGGTCCAGCAGCACCGGGCTGTCGTTGGAAACCTTCACCGCCTCGCGCATGTAGCGCTTGAGCTCTTCTTCCTGGTAGACGATTTCCATCGCCCGGCCGCCCAGTACGTAGGACGGGCGCACCACCATCGGGTAGCCGATGTTCTTCGACAGGCTCAGGGCCTCGTCTTCGCTGCGCGCGGTGGCGTTGGCCGGCTGGCGCAGGTTCAGGCGCTGGACCATCTGCTGGAAGCGCTCGCGGTCCTCGGCGCGGTCGATGGCGTCAGGGCTGGTGCCGATGATCGGCACGCCGGCCTCTTCCAGGGCACGGCAGAGTTTCAGCGGGGTCTGGCCGCCGTACTGGACGATCACGCCCTTGGGCTGCTCGACGCGGACGATCTCCAGCACGTCTTCCAGGGTCACCGGCTCGAAGTACAGGCGGTCGGAAGTGTCGTAGTCGGTGGAGACGGTCTCCGGGTTGCAGTTGACCATGATGGTCTCGTAGCCGTCTTCACGCATCGCCAGCGCCGCGTGCACGCAGCAGTAGTCGAACTCGATGCCCTGGCCGATGCGGTTCGGGCCGCCGCCGAGGATCATGATCTTGTCGCGGCCGGACGGGTTGGCCTCGCACTCTTCCTCGTAGGTCGAATACATGTAGGCGGTGTCGGTGGCGAATTCGGCGGCGCAGGTATCCACGCGCTTGTACACCGGCACGACCTTCAGCTTGTGGCGGTGGCTGCGCAGGTTCTTCTCGGTCACGCCCAGCAGCTTGGCCAGGCGCGCGTCGGAGAAGCCCTTGCGCTTGAGCTTGCGCATCAGGTCGGCGTCGATGCCGGACAGGCCGAGGGTCTTGACCTTCTCTTCTTCCTTGATCAGGTCCTCGATCTGCACCAGGAACCATTCGTCGATCTTGGTCAGGGCGAAGACTTCTTCGATGCTCTTGCCGGCGCGGAAGGCATCGGCCACGTACCAGATGCGCTCGGCGCCCGGCACGGTCAGCTCGCGGCGCAGGATGCCCTCGGCTTCCGGGTCGGCGAGGTCGAGCTTCGGATCGAAGCCGGCGACACCCACTTCCAGGCCGCGCAGGGCTTTCTGCACCGACTCCTGGAAGGTACGGCCGATGGCCATGACCTCGCCCACGGACTTCATCTGGGTGGTCAGGCGGGCGTCGGCCTTGGGGAATTTCTCGAAGGCGAAGCGCGGCACCTTGGTCACGACGTAGTCGATGGCCGGCTCGAAGGACGCCGGGGTGCGGCCGCCGGTGATGTCGTTCTGCAGCTCGTCGAGGGTGTAGCCGACGGCCAGCTTGGCGGCGATCTTGGCGATCGGGAAGCCGGTGGCCTTGGAGGCCAGGGCCGAGGAGCGCGACACCCGCGGGTTCATCTCGATCACGACCATGCGCCCGGTGTCCGGGCAGATGCCGAACTGCACGTTGGAACCGCCGGTCTCCACGCCGATCTCGCGCAGCACCGCCAGGGAGGCGTTGCGCATGATCTGGTATTCCTTGTCGGTCAGGGTCTGCGCCGGGGCCACGGTGATGGAGTCACCGGTGTGCACGCCCATGGGGTCGAAGTTCTCGATGGAGCAGACGATGATGCAGTTGTCCTTCTTGTCGCGGACAACCTCCATCTCGTATTCCTTCCAGCCGATCAGCGATTCGTCGATCAGCAGCTCGTTGGTCGGCGACAGGTCCAGGCCGCGGGCGCAGATCTCTTCGAACTCCTCGCGGTTGTAGGCGATGCCGCCGCCGGTGCCGCCCATGGTGAAGGACGGACGGATGATGCAGGGGAAGCCGACCTGCTCCAGCACGCCGTAGGCCTCTTCCATGCTGTGGGCGATGCCCGAGCGCGGGCAGGCCAGGCCGATGGCCTTCATGGCCTTGTCGAAGCGCGAGCGGTCCTCGGCCTTGTCGATGGTGTCGGCGTTGGCGCCGATCATCTCGACGCCGAACTTCTCCAGCACGCCGTGGCGCTCCAGGTCCAGCGCGCAGTTCAGCGCGGTCTGGCCGCCCATGGTCGGCAGCAGCGCGTCGGGGCGCTCCTTCTCGATGATCTTGGCCACGGTCTGCCACTTGATCGGCTCGATGTAGGTGGCGTCGGCCATGGCCGGGTCAGTCATGATGGTGGCCGGGTTGGAGTTCACCAGGATGACGCGGAAGCCTTCTTCCTTCAGGGCCTTGCAGGCCTGGGCGCCGGAGTAGTCGAATTCGCAGGCCTGGCCGATGACGATGGGGCCGGCACCGAGGATCAGGATGCTCTTGATGTCTGTACGCTTGGGCATGGGACTCTCGTTGCAATATTCAGGAAAGGGTTGCGCTGGCCAGCTTCACGCCGAAGCCGACGAACAGGGCGCCGACGCCGCTCGAGGCGCCGGCCGCCAGTCGTTGCCGGCGGCGGAACCAGGCCGCCAGGCGCACACCGGAAAAGATCAGGAAGCTGAGGTAGAGGGCGCTGATGACCTCGAGGATCGTGCCCAGCACCAGGAACGACACGCCGGGGTAGGCATAGCCCGGGTCGACGAACTGGATGAAGAAGGACACGAAGAAGAGGATCGCCTTGGGGTTCGACAGGCTCAGCAGCAGCGCCTTGCGGAACGGCTGGGCGACGTCCACTTCCTTCGCCGGGGCGGCCTGTTCCAGCGGCTGGCGCAGCTTCTGCAAGCCGCCGCGGAGCATGCCCAGGCCCAGGTAGAACAGGTAGGCGGCGCCGGCGTACTTCAGGCCGAGGAACAGCACCGGCTCGGCCTTGAGCAGCGAGGCGATGCCCAGGGCCGAGAGCAACATCAGGATGGCGTCGCCCAGGAACACCGCGCTGGCCGCCCGGTAGCCGGCGCCGACGCCACGCTGGGCGGCGGTGGCCAGCACGAACAGCGAGTTCGGGCCCGGCAGCAGGACGATGAACAGCGTACCCAGGACGTAGGTCCACAGGTCGGTGATTCCCAGGGTCGGCATCATCTTCGCTTACCTCTTCGCAGCTCTCAGCGACGCTCGGCCATGGCCGAGATGAAACGGTCGAACAGCGGCGCCACGTCGTGCGGGCCGGGGCTGGCTTCCGGGTGGCCCTGGAAGCTGAAGGCCACCTTGTCGGTGCGCTCGATGCCCTGCAAGGTGCCGTCGAACAGCGACTTGTGGGTGGCGCGCAGGTTGCCCGGCAGGGTTTCCTCGTCCACCGCGAAGCCGTGGTTCTGGCTGGTGATCATCACCACGCCGGTATCCAGGTCCTGCACCGGGTGGTTGGCGCCGTGGTGGCCGTGGCCCATCTTCATGGTCTTGGCGCCCGACGCCAGGGCCAGCAGCTGGTGGCCGAGGCAGATGCCGAAGACCGGGATCTCGGTGTCGAGGAACTCGCGGATGGCCTGGATGGCGTAGTCGCACGGCTCGGGGTCGCCGGGGCCGTTGGAGAGGAAGATGCCGTCCGGGTTCAGCGCCAGCACTTCGCTGGCCGGGGTCTGCGCCGGCACCACGGTCAGGCGGCAGCCGCGGGCCACCAGCATGCGCAGGATGTTCAGCTTGACGCCGAAGTCGTAGGCGACCACGTGGTAGGGCAGCTCGGCGGCAGGGATTTCCGGGTGGCTGTCGGTTTCCAGGTTCCACACGCTGGAGCGCCACTCGTAGCGCTCGGTGGCGGAAACCACCTTGGCCAGGTCCATGCCCTTCAGGCCCGGGAAGGAACGCGCCAGTTCCAGCGCCTTCTCTTCGGTGGCGTCGTCGCCGGCGAGGATGCAGCCGTTCTGCGAGCCCTTCTCGCGCAGGATGCGCGTCAGGCGGCGGGTGTCGATACCGGCGATGGCGACGGTGCCGTTTTCCTTCAGGTAGTCGGGCAGCGACTGCTTGTTGCGCCAGCTGCTGGCCAGCAGCGGCAGGTCGCGGATGATCAGGCCGGCGGCCCAGACGCGGTTGGCTTCGGCGTCTTCCGGGGTGGTCCCGGTGTTGCCGATGTGCGGATAGGTCAGGGTGACGATCTGTTGGGCATAGGAAGGATCGGTAAGGATTTCCTGGTAGCCGGTCATGGCGGTGTTGAACACCACCTCGCCGACGGTCTGGCCGTCGGCACCGATGGCTTCACCGCGAAAAATGCTGCCGTCGGCAAGTGCAAGTATGGCTGGCTTAGTCAAGAAGACCTCCCGTGAATCAAGCCTGGCTGGGCGTGCGCAGGTTGTAAAAAAGCGGGATGACATCAGAAGAGGTCATCCCGCTTTTTATATGGTTCATGCTGCGCTGCTTTTAGTGGACACACTAAATCTGTAGTTTACAGAAACGCGACATAATGGTCCACCTTTTGCACGACGCGTAACGCTACCGCTGGGTCATTTTTGCCCCGTCATGCCGACGCGCGGCAGGCGCTCAGCGCAGCCCGAGCACGTCCTGCATGTCGTACAGGCCGCTGCCCTGCCCTTCCAGCCACAGCGCCGCACGCACCGCGCCGCGGGCGAAGGTCATGCGGCTGGAGGCCTTGTGGGTGATCTCCACGCGCTCGCCCTCGGCGGCGAACAGCACGGTGTGGTCGCCCACCACGTCGCCGGCACGCACGGTGGCGAAGCCGATGGTCTCGCGCTCGCGGGCGCCGGTCTGGCCCTCGCGACCGTAGACCGCCACCTTCTCCAGGTCACGCCCCAGGGCATTGGCCACCACCTCGCCCATGCGCAGGGCGGTGCCGGACGGCGCGTCGACCTTGTGCCGGTGGTGGGCCTCGATGATCTCGATGTCCACTTCGTCGCCCAGCACGCGGGCGGCGGTGTCCAGCAGCTTCAGGCAGAGGTTGACGCCGACGCTGTAGTTGGCGGCGAAGACGATCGGGATGTCCTTGGCGGCCTCGGCCAGAAGAGCCTTCTCTTCCACGGAGAAACCGGTGGTGCCGATGACCATGGCCTTGCCGGCCTTGCGGCAGACTTCCAGGTTCTTCAGGGTCACGGTGGGATGGGTGAAGTCGATCAGCACGTCGAACTCGTCGACCACCTTCGCCAGGTCGCCCGACAGCGGCACGCCGATGCGCCCCAGGCCGGCCAGTTCACCGGCGTCGGCGCCCACCAGGGTGCTGTCCGGGCGGTCGATGGCGGCGGTCAGGCCGGCGCTGCCGTTGGTCTGCTGCACCGCCTCGATCAGGTTCTTGCCCATGCGCCCGGCGGCGCCCATTACGGCTATACGTCGCATAACAGAAAGCTCCAAGCTGGAAGCCGAAGCCGGAAGCCCGAGCCGGCCCGCTTCAAGCCTCCAGCTTCGAGCTTCCAGCCCATCACTTATAAATCGTCGAAGAAGCGCTTCATGCCTTCGAACCAGCCACTGGCGCGGGGCGAGTGGGAGGTGTCGCCCTGCAGGCTGCTGCGGAACTCCTCGAGCAGTTCGCGCTGGCGCTTGTCCAGGTTCACCGGGGTCTCGACCACCACGCGGCACATCAGGTCGCCGGCGCCACCGCCGCGCACCGGGGCCACGCCCTTGCCGCGCAGGCGGAACAGCTTGCCGGTCTGGGTGCCTTCCGGGATCTTCAGCTTCACCCGGCCATCCAGCGTCGGCACTTCCAGCTCACCGCCCAGGGCGGCGTCGGCGAAGCTGATCGGCACTTCGCAGTACAGGTGCTTGCCGTCGCGCTGGAAGATGTCGTGCTCGCGCACGTTGACCACCACGTAGAGGTCGCCCGCCGGGCCGCCATGGGCCCCGGCCTCGCCCTCGCCGGTGAGGCGGATGCGGTCGCCGGTGTCGACGCCGGCCGGCACCTTGACCGACAGCGTCTTCTGCTCTTCCACGCGGCCCTGGCCATGGCAGGTGCCGCAGGGGTCGCTGATCATCTTGCCGCTGCCATGGCAGCGCGGGCAGGTCTGCTGCACCGAGAAGAAGCCCTGCTGCATGCGCACCTGGCCGATGCCGCCGCAGGTGGTGCAGGTGACCGGCGAGGTGCCGGGCTTGGCGCCGCTGCCGCTGCAGGTCTTGCAGCCGACCAGGGTCGGCACGCGGATGGTCACGGTGGTGCCGCGGACCGCGTCTTCCAGGTCCAGGTCCAGGGTGTAGCGCAGGTCGGCGCCGCGCTGCGGGCCGCCGCGGCCGCCACGGCCACCGCCGCCGCCACCGAAGAAGTCGCTGAAGACGTCGCCGAAGATGTCCGAGAAGCTCGCGCCGCCGAAGCCGGCGCCACCGCCGCCCATCTGCGGGTCGACGCCGGCGTGGCCGTACTGATCGTAGGCCGCGCGCCTGCTGGCGTCGGACAGGATCTCGTACGCCTCGTTGGCCTCCTTGAATTTATCCTCGGCTTCCTTGTCGCCGGGATTGCGGTCCGGGTGGTACTTCATGGCCAGCCGGCGGTAGGCCTTCTTCAGGTCCGACTCGCTGGCGCCACGCTCGACACCCAGTACCTCGTAGAAATCACGTTTGGCCATAAATTCTTTGCACCTTGAAAACCTCTCCCCCAGACACGCCGACGCGGGAGCAAGCCCCCGCGTGACGTTTCATGCGCACCGACACGCTGGTCGGTGCGCCGGAGCGCAAGCTTGCACGAGGCTTACTTGTTCTCCTTGACCTCTTCGAACTCGGCGTCGACCACGTCGTCGCCGGCCTTGTGGTCAGCATCGCCGGACTGGGCTTCGGCGCCCGGCTGCGGTTGCTCGGCGTACATCTTCTGCGCCAGCGGGGTGGACGCCTGGGACAGCGCGTTCATCTTCGCTTCGATCTCGGCCTTGTCGTCGCCCTTCACGGCGGCTTCCAGGTCGGCCAGCGCCTTCTCGATGGCAGCCTTCTCCTCGGCGGTGGCCTTGTCGCCAGCCTCGGTGACCATCTTGCGAGTCGCATGGACCAGCGCATCGCCCTGGTTGCGGGCGGCGGCCAGTTCCTCGAACTTGCGGTCTTCCTCGGCGTTGGCCTCGGCGTCGCGCACCATCTGCTGGATCTCGTCCTCGGACAGGCCCGAAGAGGCCTTGATCACGATGGACTGCTGCTTGCCGGTGGCCTTGTCCTTGGCGGACACGTGCAGGATGCCGTTGGCGTCGATGTCGAAGGTCACTTCGATCTGCGGCACGCCGCGCGGCGCCGGCGGGATATCGGCCAGGTCGAACTTGCCCAGGGACTTGTTCTGCGCGGCCTGCTTGCGCTCGCCCTGCAGCACGTGGATGGTCACGGCGCCCTGGTTGTCGTCGGCGGTGGAGAACACCTGCGACTTCTTGGTCGGGATGGTGGTGTTCTTGTCGATCAGCGCGGTCATCACGCCACCCAGGGTCTCGATGCCCAGGGTCAGCGGGGTGACGTCGAGCAGCAGCACGTCCTTGACGTCGCCGGCCAGCACGGCGCCCTGGATGGCAGCACCCATGGCCACGGCTTCGTCCGGGTTGACGTCCTTGCGCGCTTCCTTGCCGAAGAACTCGGCGACGGTCTTCTGCACCAGCGGCATGCGGGTCTGGCCGCCGACGAGGATCACTTCGTCGATCTTCGACACGTCCAGGCCGGCGTCCTTCAGGGCCACGCGGCAGGGCTCGATGGTGCGCTGCACCAGGTCTTCCACCAGGGACTCCAGCTTGGCGCGGGACACCTTGACGTTCAGGTGTTTCGGGCCGCTGGCGTCAGCGGTGATGTACGGCAGGTTGACGTCGGTCTGCTGGGTCGAGGACAGCTCGATCTTGGCCTTCTCGGCAGCCTCTTTCAGGCGCTGCATGGCCAGCGGGTCGCCCTTGAGGTCCATGCCGGTCTCTTTCTTGAACTCGTCGACGAGGTAGTCGATCAGGCGCAGGTCGAAGTCTTCGCCACCGAGGAAGGTGTCGCCGTTGGTGGCCAGCACTTCGAACTGGTGCTCGCCGTCGACTTCGGCGATCTCGATCACCGAGACGTCGAAGGTACCGCCGCCCAGGTCGTAGACGATGATGGTGTGGTCGCCCTTGGCCTTGTCCAGACCGTAGGCCAGCGCAGCGGCGGTCGGCTCGTTGATGATGCGCTTGACGTCCAGGCCGGCGATGCGGCCGGCGTCCTTGGTGGCCTGGCGCTGGCTGTCGTTGAAGTAGGCCGGCACGGTGATGACCGCTTCGGTGACCGGCTCGCCCAGGTAGTCCTCGGCGGTCTTCTTCATCTTCTTCAGGACTTCGGCGGAAACCTGCGGCGGAGCCATCTTCTGGCCCTTGGCTTCGACCCAGGCGTCGCCGTTGTCAGCCTTGACGATGCTGTACGGCACCATCTTGATGTCTTTCTGCACGACGTCTTCTTCGAAGCGACGGCCGATCAGGCGCTTCACCGCGTACAGGGTGTTCTTCGGGTTGGTGACAGCCTGGCGCTTGGCCGGCTGGCCGACCAGGATCTCGCCATCGTTGGCGTAGCCGATGATCGACGGGGTGGTGCGAGCGCCTTCGGCGTTCTCGATCACCTTGACGCTGCCGTTTTCCAGGATGGAGACGCAGGAGTTGGTGGTCCCCAGGTCGATACCAATGATTTTGCCCATATTCACTCTCCAGAAATTAGATTCCGTGCTGATCCCGCTGCGGACCTTGTGCTCGGTTGATTACCCAGATGGGGACCGGGTGGCGGATTTCAAGCCTTCTCGTCGATCGAAGGCGGGGTTTGCTCGGGTGCCTTGCTGACCACGACCATGGCCGGGCGCAGCAGGCGACCGTTGAGCAGGTAGCCCTTCTGGAACACCTTGACCACGCTGCCGGGCTCCAGGTGCACGCTCTCTTCCATCGCCATCGCCTGATGGTGCTCGGGGTTGAACGGCTCGCCGTGGGGGTCGACCGGCTCCAGGTTGTAGCGCTTGAGGGTGTCGTGGAACATCTTGAGGGTCAGCTCGATGCCTTCGCGCATCGGCTTGATCGCCTCGTCGTCCGGGCTGGACATCTCCAGCGCGCGCTCCAGGGTGTCGACCACCGGCAGCAGGTCGCCGGAGAACTTCTCCAGGGCGAACTTGTGCGCCTTCTCGATATCCTGCTCGGCGCGGCGACGCACGTTCTGCAGCTCGGCGGCGACGCGCAGGCTCTGGTCCTTGGCCGCGGCCAGCTGTTCCTCGAGGTCCAGCACGCGGGCGTTCAGGTCGTCGCCGGCAACCTGTTCCGGCTGCTCGTTCAGGTGCGAATCCTGAGTCTGTTGCTCGTCAGACATGCCACTCTCCTAAAAAAGAAAAAGCCTTTGAAAACAAAGCGAACCCAATGGCTCGCGGCTCTGCCGGCTATATGGGGGCCATTTGCGCCGGTTCAAGGGGCGGGCGATGAATTGCCAGCGGCAAAAAATACTGTATAAATAAACAGACCTTTTCACCGGAGCCGCCTCCATGCTGGTTCATCTCTCCGTGCACAACTACGCCATCGTCGAGCACCTCGATCTCGAGCTCGCCGCCGGCATGACCGTGATCACCGGCGAGACCGGCGCCGGCAAGTCGATCATGCTCGACGCCCTCGGCCTGACCCTGGGCGACCGCGCCGACAGCGGCGTGGTGCGCCCCGGCACGGACAAGGCCGACATCCTCGCCAGCTTCGACGTCGGCGCCATCGCCGAGGCCCGCGACTGGCTCGCCGAGCGCGACCTGGAGCAGGACGGCCCGTGCATCCTGCGCCGGGTGATCACCGCCGAAGGCCGCTCGCGCGGCTACATCAACGGCACGCCCTGCACCCTGGGCGACCTCAAGGCCCTGGGCGAGCTGCTGATCGATATCCACAGCCAGCACGAGCACCAGTCGCTGCTCAAGGCCGACACCCACCGCCGCCTGCTCGACGAATACGCCGGCAGCCAGGACCTGGCGCGCCAGGTGCAACTGGCCGCGCAGCGCTGGAAACAAACGCGCCACGAACTCGACCGCCTGTCGCGCAGCAGCGACGAACAGCGCGCCCGCCACCAGCTGCTCAGCTACCAGCTGGACGAACTGGAGAACCTGGCCCTGGGCGAAAACGAACTGGAGGCGCTGGAGGCCGAGCACAAGACCCTGAGCAACGCCGGCGCGCTGCTCGGCGCCTGCCGCCAAGTGGTGGACATGTGCAGCGAAAGCGACGCCGGCAACGTGCTTTCGGTGCTGACCGCCAGCCTCAACCGCCTGACCGCCTTCCAGAGCCAGCCCGCGGCGCTGGCCGAGGCGGTCAACCTGCTGTCCAGCGCGCAGATCCAGGTAGAGGAAGCGGTGGGCGAGCTGAACCGTTTCGTCGACAACTTCGATGCCGACCCCAGCCGCCTGCAGCTACTGGAAGAACGCATGGACGCCATCTACAGCCTGGCCCGCAAACACCGCGTGCAGCCCCACGACCTGCAGGCCCTGCAACAGCGCTTGCTGGAGGAATTGGAGGCACTGAACGCCGACGACGAAGCCGCGGAACGCCTGGGCGAGGAACTGGCCGCCTACGAGCGCCATTACCAGGAAAAAGCCGCGGAACTCAGCGCCCTGCGCCGCCAGGCCGCCCCGCAGCTGGCCACCCTGGTGGAAACGGAAATGCAGCGCCTGGGCATGCCCGGCGGGCGCTTCGCCATCGAACTGAGCGACGCCCCCGCCGACGAGCCCCAGGCCAACGGCCTGGAGCAGCTGGAATTCCTGGTCAGCGCCAACCCCGGGCAGCCGCTCAAGGGCCTGGCGCGGGTCGCCTCCGGCGGCGAACTGTCGCGCATCAGCCTGGCCATCCAGGTGATCACCGCGCAAACATCGCGCACGCCCACCCTGGTCTTCGACGAAGTGGACGTCGGCATCGGCGGCCCCACCGCGGAAGTGGTCGGCCAACTGCTGCGCCGCCTGGGCGAAGGCGGCCAGGTGCTGACCGTCACCCACCTGCCGCAGGTCGCGGCCCAGGGCCACCAGCACCTGTTCGTGCACAAGGAGCGCGGCAGCAGCGAAACTCGCACCGCGGTGGCCAACCTGAAGAAGGCCGAACGCATAGAAGAGATCGCCCGCATGCTCGGCGGCGTGGACATGACCAAGGAATCCCTGGCCCACGCCCGCAAGATGGTGGACCGGGCGCTGCAGGGCTGAAAAACCGCGAATCGAGCCGCGATGCGCGGCTATCGCGGACAAGGTCCGCTCCTACGGGGAAATGCCACGCCTCGGGCTGACTGTAGGAGCAGGCCCTGCCTGCGATTCGCGCGCAGGGCGCGCTCCTACAAGGGCACGGCGCATGGGCAACCTGTAGCGGATCTCATCCGCGAATCACGCCAGATTGTCCGCACCTACACCCCAGGCAAACACAAGGCCCGTAGGATGGTGTTGAGCGAAGCGATACCCATCACCACCGCATGGGTTTCGCAAGCTCAACCCATCCTACGAAAAGCGCCTCGGCGCAGACAGTTGCGCCTACGCGCCAATCTCACCTGAAATCCCCCCTGAAAATGAAAACGGCGGCCCCAGGGCCGCCGTTTTCCGTTCGTTGCAAGGCTACTTATTTCTTCTTGCGCACGTACAGGACCAGGTTGTGGTCCACCAGCTCGAAGCCGCGCTCCTTGACGATTTCCTTCTGGCGCTTCTCGATCTCGCTGTCCATGAATTCGATGACCTCGCCGGTATCCACGCAGACCATGTGGTCGTGGTGGCCGCTGTCGGCCAGTTCGAACACGGCGTGGCCGCCGTCGAAGTTGTGGCGCACCACCAGGCCGGCTGCCTCGAATTGGGTCAACACGCGGTACACGGTGGCCAGGCCGACATCCTCGCCAGCCTCCATCAGCGCCTTGTAGACGTCCTCGGCGCTCATGTGGCGTTGCTCGGCGGAATCGAGCATCTGCAGGATCTTGACGCGCGGCAGGGTGACTTTCAGGCCGGCCTTGCGCAGTTCGCTATTTTCAACCATGTGTGCTTTCTCGGCGCGGAATGCTTCGCAGCATCCTTCAATGCGGGTATGATCGGGGTTTCGTCGCCCAGCCAAGATAGTGGAAGTCACCCCCCGATGCAAAACACCAAGCTCATGCTGACCAGTCTCGCATTCGCAATGGGACTAGCCGCACTCGCCGGTTGTTCGTTCCCGGGGGTCTACAAGATCGACATCCAGCAAGGCAACGTCGTAACACAAGACATGATAGACCAACTGAAGCCGGGAATGACCCGTCGGCAGGTACGTTTCATCATGGGCAACCCGCTGATCGTGGATACCTTCCACCCCGACCGCTGGGACTACCTGTACAGCATCCAGCCCGGCGGCGGCCAGCGCCAGCAGGAGCGCGTCAGCCTGATGTTCAACGGCAACGACCAACTGATCGGCCTGAACGGCGACTTCCGCCCGGGCGTCAGCCGCGACGAGGCCATCCTCGGCAAGGAAACTACCCCGGCCTCGCCCGAGCAGCCGCAACAGCAGAAGCCGGAGCAGCCCAAGGAAGAGCCGGCCAAGCCGGGCTCGGTGGAAGAACAGCTGCAGCGCGAAGTCGACGAGGCCAAGCCGGTCGCCGTGCCCACGCCGGAACCGCTGGAAACCAATCCGCAGTAACCGGCACATCCATGAAAAAAGCCCGGCATCGACCGGGCTTTTTCATGTCCGCGTGTTTCGCTCAGCCCTTGCTGGCCTTGGCGCGAGCGGCACGCTGCTTGCGCACTTCCTTGGGGTCGGCGATCAGCGGCCGGTAGATTTCCACCCGCTCGCCCTCCTCCAGCACCCGGCCGTCCGGGTCGGCGACCGCCTTGCCGAAGATGCCCAGCGGGCTGTCGAGCACGTCCAGTTCGGGGAACTGCGCAGCGATGCCGGACAACCTCACCGCTTCGCGCACCCGCGTGCCGTAGGGCACGCTCAGGCGCAGCAGGCGCTGGCGCTCAGGCAGCGCGCAGACCACCTCGATGGCGATGCTGCGCTCATCAGCCATACAGCTGCTTGGCGCGCTGGCAGAAGGCGTCGACCATGGTGTTGGCCGCCTGGGTGAACAGCGGCCCGAGGGTCGCCTTGACCAGGGCGCCGGCGTAATCGAAGGTCAGGTCCAGGGTGATCTTGCAGGCCTTGTCGCCCAGGGCCTTGAAGGTCCACACGCCGTGCAGCTCGGAGAACGGGCCGTCCTCGAGGTTCATCTCGATGCTCTGCCCGGGCACCAGCACGTTGCGCGTGCTGAAGCGCTGCGACAGGTTGCCCTTGGCCACGCTGAGCTCGGCGCGCATCGCCGTTTCGCTTGCCTCCAGCACCTTGCTCGCCGAGCACCAGGGCAGGAACTCCGGGTAGCGCGCCACATCGTTGACCAGGTCGTACAGCGCCTTCGCGGAATAGGGCAGCAGGGCCGAACGCTGGATATGCGTGCTCATAGGGGTCTCGCTTCTTCAGTGGCGGACGCCGGCGAACCGGCCTCCAACAGTACGAAAAACAGCGCGCATTCTCCGAGATTAGCCACCCACCCTCAAGCGCGCATCCCGCCGCACCCGGAATTGGTCGTCCCCGATGGCGGCGCGACGAGCGACTCCCTATAATGCGCGGCCTATGGCTAAACAGAAGAAACACCCCCAGGGGACCATCGCGCAGAACAAGAAGGCTCTGCACGACTACTTCATCGAGCAACGCTTCGAGGCGGGCATCGCCCTGGCCGGCTGGGAGGTCAAGAGCCTGCGCGCCGGCAAGGCCCAGTTGGTCGACAGCTACGTCCTGCTCAAGGACGGCGAGGCCTGGCTGCTGGGCAGCCACATCACCCCGCTGACCACTGCCAGCACCCACGTGATCGCCGACCCGGTGCGCACGCGCAAGCTGCTGCTGCACAAGCGCGAGCTGGGCAAGCTGTTCGGCGCGGTGCAGCAGAAGGGCTACGCCTGCGTGGCGCTGTCGATGTACTGGAAGAAGCACCTGATCAAGTGCGAGATCGCGCTGGCCAAGGGCAAGAAGGAATACGACAAGCGCGACACCGAGAAGGAACGCGATTCCAATCGCGAGATCCAGCGCACCATGCGGCACGGCAAGGACGACTGACGCCAGCCCCCGCCTGCCGCTTTTCGTAGGATGGGTGGAGCGAAGCGATACCCATCGCCATGACCGCATGGGTATCGCCAAGGCTCAACCCATCCTACGAAGCTGACGCCAGCCCCCGCTTTTCGTAGGAGCGAGCTTGCTCGCTCCTGCAGGTCCTGCCGTTAAACCCCCAGCCTGCGCTGCGCCCGCTCCAGGCGCCGCACTTCGTCCTGCGCCTCCTCCAGCACTTCCCGCACATAGGAAATGTGCCGGTGGGAAATCTCCCGCGCCTCTTCCGCCCGGCCCTGCATGATCGCGTCGTACAGCTCGCGGTGCTGGCTCATCAGTTGCTCGCGGGTTTCCGTACGCTGGGCGTACATGCCGCCGATGTTGGTCACCACGTTGTGCTTGAGCAGGTCGAACAGGCCGCGGATGGTGTGCAGCAGCACGGTGTTGTGGCTGGCCTCGGCGATGGCCAGGTGGAAGCTGGCGTCGGCCGCCCCCTCCTCCTCGCTGACCTTGTCGTTGCGCTGATAGCAGGCCTGCAGCGTCTCGAAGGCGCTGGTCAGGCGCTGGTGGTCCACCTCGGTGGCGCGCAGCGCGGCGTAGTAGGCGCAGGAGCCTTCCAGGGTGTGGCGGAACTCCAGCAGGTCGCGCTGCGCCTCGGGGTTGCTCTCCAGCAGGTGCAGCAACGGGTCGCTGAAGGTCGAGCCCAGGGACTGCGCGACATAGTTGCCGCCGCCCTGGCGGCTGACCAGCAGCCCCTTGGCCACCAGCTTCTGGATCGCCTCGCGCAGCGAAGGCCGCGACACGCCGAACTGCTCGGCCAGCACCCGCTCGGCCGGCAGGCGTTCGCCCGCCTTCAGCGTGCCCTCGAGGATCATCGCCTCCAGACGCTCGACGATATCGTCCGACAAGCGGCGCTGCCGTACCTGATTGAAAGCCATCTTTTCCCCACCTCTCGGCCCGCCTGGCGGAAGGCCCCGTTTCGCAGGGGCGGCAGCCTAACCAGCGGCACCCGACACAACAAGCCCGACGATCGCCGGGATCGCCCGGTCCGACAAAAGTTGTAGCGCCGCAAATTGACAGCCTACAGGGATGCTTTTACTCTGAGCGCTCGCTTTTGTAAATTGGTATTACCAATTTTCGCGAGATCCGCCGAGACGGTCGTCCGCCTGCCGCCAACCCCGCCCGGGGCGGCGCCAAACCCACGACGCGGCGCAAGACTAGACTCCAATCAAAAAACAATTAGGAGCCAAAACAGCATGCAAACCTGGCAGCAGATCTATACCCCGCTCGGCAGCCTCGGCCTGTCCGCGCTGGTCGCCGTGATCCCGATCGTCTTCTTCTTCCTGGCGCTGGCCGTGTTCCGCCTCAAGGGCCACGTCGCCGGCACCATCACCCTGATCCTCTCCATCGTCGTCGCCATCGCCGCCTACGGCATGCCGGTCGGCAAGGCCCTGGGCGCCGCGTTCTACGGCTTCCTCTACGGCCTCTGGCCGATCGCCTGGATCATCGTCGCGGCGGTGTTCCTGTACAAACTGACGGTCAAGAGCGGGCAGTTCGAGATCATCCGCAGCTCGGTCCTGTCGATCACTTCCGACCAACGCCTGCAGGTGCTGCTGATCGGCTTCTCCTTCGGCGCCTTCCTGGAAGGCGCGGCCGGCTTCGGCGCGCCGGTGGCGATCACCGCCGCCCTGCTCGTCGGCCTGGGCTTCAACCCGCTGTACGCCGCCGGCCTGTGCCTGATCGCCAACACCGCGCCGGTGGCCTTCGGCGCCCTGGGCATCCCGATCATCGTCGCCGGCCAGGTCTCGGGCATCGACGCCTTCAAGATCGGCGCCATGGCCGGCCGCCAGCTGCCGCTGCTGTCGCTGCTGGTGCCGTTCTGGCTGGTGTTCATGATGGACGGCCTCAAGGGCGTGAAGGAAACCTGGCCGGCCGCGCTGGTCGCCGGCGGCAGCTTCGCCGTCAGCCAGTACTTCACCTCCAACTTCATCGGCCCGGAACTGCCGGACATCACCTCCGCACTGATCAGCCTGGTGTGCCTGACCCTGTTCCTGAAAGTCTGGCAACCGGCCAACGCCGTCGAAGTGGTCGGCGTCTCCGGCGGCGCAGCCGTGGTCGGCGGCGGCAACGCGCCGCGCTCCGAACCCTCGCCCTACAGCACCGGCGAGATCATCAAGGCCTGGTCGCCGTTCCTGGTGCTCACCGTGCTGGTCACCATCTGGACGCTGAAGCCGTTCAAGGCCATGTTCCTGCCCGGCGGCGCGCTCTACAGCCTGGTGTTCAACTTCCCGATCCCGGGCCTGGACCAACTGGTGTTCAAGGGCCCGCCGATCGCTGCCGCCGCCACCGCGCTGCCGGCCGTGTTCAAGTTCGACCCGCTGGCCGCCACCGGCACCGCGATCCTGATCTCCGCGATCGTCTCGATGTTCATCCTGCGCATCGCCGCGAAAACTGGTCTGACCACTTTCAAGGAAACCCTGGTCGAGCTGAAGTGGCCGGTGCTGTCCATCGGCATGGTGCTGGCCTTCGCCTTCGTCACCAACTTCTCCGGCATGTCCACCACCCTGGCCCTGGTCCTGGCCGGCACCGGCGCGGCCTTCCCGTTCTTCTCGCCGTTCCTCGGCTGGCTGGGCGTGTTCCTGACCGGTTCGGACACCTCGTCCAACGCGCTGTTCGGCGCCCTGCAGGGCACCACCGCGCACCAGATCGGCGTCAACGACACCCTGCTGGTGGCCGCCAACACCACCGGTGGCGTGACCGGCAAGATGATCTCGCCGCAATCCATCGCCGTGGCCTGCGCCGCCACCGGCATGGTCGGCAAGGAATCCGACCTGTTCCGCTTCACCCTGAAGCACAGCCTGCTGTTCGCCGCGGTGATCGGCGTGATCACCCTGCTGCAGGCCTATGTCTTCACCGGCATGCTCGTTCACTAAGCTGTACCTGCCGGGTCCCAGCGCTACGGGGCCCGGCCTTCACCGTCCACCCCAACCGGTGCCCTGCCAGATGATCATTTCCGCCTCCACCGACTACCGCGCCGCGGCCCAACGCAAGATTCCGCCCTTCCTGTTCCACTACGCCGACGGCGGCGCCTACGCCGAGCACACCCTGCGCCGCAACGTGGCGGACCTGTCGGACATCGCCCTGCGCCAGCGCGTGCTGAAGAACATGTCCGAGCTGAGCCTGGAAACCAAACTGTTCAACGAGACCCTGGCGATGCCGGTGGCCCTGGCCCCGGTCGGCCTGACCGGCATGTACGCCCGCCGCGGCGAAGTGCAGGCGGCGCGCGCAGCGGCCTCCAAGGGCGTGCCCTTCACCCTGTCGACCGTCTCGGTGTGCCCGATCGAGGAAGTGGCGCCGGCCATCGACCGGCCCATGTGGTTCCAGCTCTATGTGCTGAAGGACCGCGGCTTCATGAAGAACGCCCTGGAACGGGCCAAGGCCGCCGGCTGCTCGACCCTGGTGTTCACCGTGGACATGCCGGTGCCCGGCGCCCGCTACCGCGACGCGCACTCCGGCATGAGCGGCCCGAACGCCCCGCTGCGGCGCATGTGGCAGGCCATGACCCACCCGCAGTGGGCGCTGGACGTGGGCCTGCTGGGCCGCCCGCATGACCTGGGCAACATCTCCAAGTACCGCGGCAACCCCACGGGCCTGGCCGACTACATCGGCTGGCTGGGCGCCAACTTCGACCCGTCGATTTCCTGGAAGGACCTGGAGTGGATCCGCGACTTCTGGGAAGGCCCGATGGTGATCAAGGGCATCCTCGACCCCGAGGACGCCAAGGACGCGGTGAAATTCGGCGCCGACGGCATCGTCGTCTCCAACCACGGCGGCCGCCAGCTCGACGGCGTGCTGTCCAGCGCCCGCGCCCTGCCGGCCATCGCCGACGCGGTGAAGGGCGATTTGACCATCCTCGCCGACTCCGGCATCCGCAACGGCCTGGACGTGGTCCGCATGATCGCCCTGGGCGCCGACAGCGTGCTGCTCGGCCGCGCCTTCCTCTACGCCCTGGCGGTGGATGGCGAGGCCGGCGTGCGCAACCTGCTGGAGCTGATCGAGAAGGAAATGCGCGTGGCCATGGTGCTCACCGGCGCCAAGTCGATCGGCGAAATCACCCGCGATTCGCTGGTGCGCGAACTCGGCGCCTGAAGGCGCCCCCTGTAGGAGCGAGCTTGCCCGGCTCCGAGCCCGCCGGGTTCGCGAGCCAGCTCGCTCCTGCAAAATCAAAAGAACACCGATGGGCCGTCCAGCGGTCCACGCTCACCGATGATGACTGGAGCCGCCATGAGCCTGCCCGCCGCGTTCCTCGACACGGTAGAACACCTGATCCCCCGCGAGCGCCGCTTCGACGACCCGCTCTCGACCCTGGCCTTCGGCACCGACGCCAGCTTCTACCGGCTGATCCCCAAGCTGGTGATCCGCGTGGAGAGCGAAGACGAGGTGCGCACCCTGC
Source organism: Pseudomonas sp. M1 (assembly GCF_022760135.1). Taxonomy (NCBI): domain Bacteria; kingdom Pseudomonadati; phylum Pseudomonadota; class Gammaproteobacteria; order Pseudomonadales; family Pseudomonadaceae; genus Pseudomonas; species Pseudomonas sp. M1. Next base: position 785,418 of record NZ_CP094343.1, on the reverse strand, counting down.
TGCGCGCCGCCCACGCCCAGCAGGTGGCGGTGACCTTCCGCGCCGCCGGCACCAGCCTTTCCGGCCAGGCGGTCAGCGACTCGGTGCTGCTGGTGCTGGGCGACAACTGGAACGGCCGCGACATCCGTGCCGGCGGCGGGCAGATCCGCCTGCAACCCGGCGTCATCGGCGCCCAGGCCAACGCCTGGCTGGCGCCCTTCGGCCGCAAGATCGGCCCGGACCCGGCCTCGATCAACGCCTGCAAGATCGGCGGCATCGTCGCCAACAATGCCAGCGGCATGTGCTGCGGCACCGCGCAGAACAGCTACAACACCCTGGCCGGCCTGCGCCTGGTGCTGGCCGACGGCACCCTGCTGGACAGCGAGGACGCAGCCAGCATCGAAGCCTTCCAGGTCAGTCACGGCGAGCTGCTGGAACAACTGGCCGAACTGGGCCGGCAGACCCGCGCCAACACCGAGCTGGCGGCGAAGATCCGCCACAAGTACCGCCTGAAGAACACCACCGGCTTCTCCCTCAACGCCCTGGTGGACTACGACCAGCCGCTGGACATCCTCACCCACCTGATGGTCGGCTCCGAGGGCACCCTGGGCTTCATCAGCGCGGTGACCTACGACACCGTGCCGGACCACCCGCACAAGGCCAGCGCGCTGATCGTCTTCCCCGACGTGGAAACCTGCTGCAAGGCCGTGCCGGTGCTCAAGCAGCAGCCGGTGTCCGCCGTGGAGCTGCTGGACCGCCGCAGCCTGCGCTCGGTGGAGAACATGCAGGGCATGCCGGTGTGGGTGAAGAGCCTGTCCGCCGGCGCCTGCGCGCTGCTCATCGAATCCCGCGCGGCGACGCAGACGCTGCTGCACGAACAGCTCGCGCAGATCATGGCCTCCATCGCCGAATTCCCGGTGGAGAAGCAGGTCGATTTCAGCGAAGACCCGGTGGTCTACAACCAGCTCTGGCGCATCCGCAAGGACACCTTCCCGGCCGTTGGCGCGGTGCGCGAGACCGGCACCACAGTGATCATCGAAGACGTCACCTTCCCCGTCGAACAACTGGCCGAGGGCGTCAACCGCCTGATCGAGCTGTTCGACAAGCACGGCTACGACGAGGCGATCCTGTTCGGCCACGCGCTGGAGGGCAACCTGCACTTCGTCTTCACCCAGGGCTTCGACTCGCCCGAGCAGGTGGCGCGCTACTCGGCCTTCATGGACGACGTGGCGCACCTGGTGGCGGTGGAATACGGCGGCTCGCTGAAGGCCGAGCACGGCACCGGGCGCAACATGGCGCCCTTCGTCGAGCTGGAATGGGGCCACGACGCCTACCAGCTGATGTGGCAGCTCAAGCGCCTGCTCGACCCCAAGGGCATCCTCAACCCCGGCGTCATCCTCACCGACGACCCGCAACTGCACCTGAAGAACCTCAAGCCGCTGCCGGCCGCCGACGAGATCGTCGACAAGTGCATCGAGTGCGGCTTCTGCGAGCCGGTCTGCCCGTCCAAGGGCCTGACCTTGAGCCCGCGCCAGCGCATCGTCATGTGGCGCGACATCCAGGCCAAGCGCCGCAGCGGCGTCGACACCACGCAACTGGAGCGCGACTACCAGTACCAGGGCATCGACACCTGCGCCGCCACCGGCCTGTGCGCCCAGCGCTGCCCGGTGAACATCAACACCGGCGAGCTGGTGAAGAAACTGCGCGGCGAGCAGGCCCACCACGCCGGCACTGCCACCTGGCTGGCGCGCAACTTCGCCACGGCCATGCAAGGTGCGCGCTTCATGCTGCATGCCGCCAACGGCGCGCGCAGGCTGCTCGGCGCACCGCGCCTGGCCAGCCTCAGCGCCTCCATCAGCCACGCCAGCAAAGGCCGCGTGCCGCAGTGGACGCCAGCCATGCCGCAGCCGGTGCGCTTCAGCCTGCCGGCAGCCGGCGACGCCACCGACAAGCCGCGGGTGGTCTACCTCACCGCCTGCGTGTCACGCGCCATGGGCCCGGCGGCCGGCGACGAGGAACAGGTGCCGCTGATCGACAAGACCCGCCAGTTGCTGGAGAAAGCCGGCTACCAGGTGGTGTTCCCGGACAACGCCGACAACCTCTGCTGCGGCCAGCCGTTCGCCTCCAAGGGCTACAAGCAGCAGGCCGACGACAAGCGCGACGAACTGCTGGCCGCGCTGCTGCAGGCCAGCCGCGGCGGGCTCGACCCGATCTACTGCGACACCAGCCCCTGCACCCTGCGCCTGGTCCAGGACCTGGCCGACAACCGGCTGCGGATCTACGACCCGGTGAAGTTCATCCGCAGCTTCCTGGTCGAACGCCTGGACTTCCAGCCGCTGGACAAGCCGGTGGCGGTGCACGTCACCTGCAGCACCCAGCACCTGGGCGAAAGTCAGGCGCTGATCGACCTGGTGCGCCGCTGCACGAACGAAGTGGTGATCCCCGAAGGCATCCACTGCTGCGGCTTCGCCGGCGACAAGGGCTTCACCACCCCGGAACTCAACGCCCACTCGCTGCGCAGCCTGAAAGACGCGGTGCAGTACTGCGAAGAAGGCATCTCCACCAGCCGCACCTGCGAAATCGGCCTGAGCGCCCACAGCGGCATCGACTACCACGGCGTGGTCTACCTGGTGGACCGGGTAACCCGCCCCCGCGCGCAGGCGCAGCGGATCGACGCACCGTAGGGCGAATAACCGTTCGCGGTTATCCGCCGTTGCCCCGGCACGCAACCACCCGGCGGGCTCCCCGTAGGATGGGTTGAGCGAAGCGATACCCATCGCCACCACCGCATGGGTTTCGCAAGCTCAACCCATCCTACGAAAAGCGCCGGCCTTAACCCCACGTTAAGCGAGCCCTGCCAGCCTCTGCCGCGAAACCGCCGCTGCGGCTATCCTGCTCGGCGACAGCATGCGAATGGGGGCGAAGATGAGAATCCTGCTGGCTGAAGACGACCCGCTGCTGGGCGACGGCATCCGCGCCGGGCTGGGCCTGGAAGGCGACACCGTGGACTGGGTGACCGACGGCGTGGCCGCCGACCAGGCCCTGGCCACCGACGAGTTCGACCTGCTGGTGCTCGACCTCGGCCTGCCGCGCCGCGACGGCATGGAAGTGCTGCGCGGCCTGCGCAAGCGCGGCGACATGACCCCGGTGCTGATCCTCACCGCCCGCGACAAGGTGGCCGACCGCGTGGCCGGCCTGGACGCCGGCGCCGACGACTACCTGAGCAAGCCCTTCGACCTCGACGAACTGCTGGCCCGCGTGCGCGCCCTCACCCGCCGCCACACCGGCCGCGCCCAGCCGCTGCTGGAACACGGCCAGCTGCGCCTGGACCCGGCCACCCACCAGGTCAGCCTGGGCGGCGAGCCGGTGGAACTGGCTCCGCGCGAATACGCCCTGCTGCGCCTGCTGCTGGAACAGCGCGGCAAGGTGCTCTCGCGCACCCGCCTGGTGGAAGCCCTGTACGGCTGGGACGGCGAGCTGGAAAGCAACGCCATCGAAGTCCACGTCCACCACCTGCGGCGCAAGCTGGGCAACGAGCTGATCCGCACCGTGCGCGGCATCGGCTACGGCATCGACCGCCCGGCCAAGGACGCGCCTTGAGCGCCACGCCCAGCCGCACGCGCCGCGCCGGCTCGCTGAGCCGGCGCCTGCTGCTGCTGCTGATCGGCGGCGTGACGCTCTGCTGGCTGCTGGCCGGCACCCTCACCTACCACCTCGCCTCGCGCCAGGTGGACCGGCTCTACGACGAAGACATGATCGACTTCGGCGAGGCCGCCCTGCGCCTGGTGGACGTCGCTGGCGGCCAGGGCGAGCTGATCGCCCGCAGCCGAAAGGCCATCGAGGGCCTGCCGCTGGTCAAGCGCGAATCCGCCCTGGGCTACAGCCTCTGGTACCAGGGCCAGCCGCTGTTCGCCACGCCCGGCCTGCCCACGGGCCTGGAAACCCTGGAGACCGGCTTCTCCGAAATCAGGCACGGCGGCATCACCTGGCGCGTCCTGCAGCTGAGCACCCGCGACGAAAACGCGCGCATCTGGGTGGTGGAAAACCTCCACCACCGCAGCCACACCCTGCACCTGCTGCTGCTCAGCGCCCTCTTCCCGCTGCTGCTGGCCCTGCCGCTGCTGGCCCTGCTGGTGTGGTTCGGCGTCAACAACGGCCTGGCGCCGCTGCGCAGCCTCACCGCGCAACTACACCAGCGCAGCGCGCGCAGCCTGCAGCCGCTGGCGCTCAACCGCGCGCCGGTAGAAGTGCACAGCCTGGTCAACGAACTCAACCTGCTGCTCGAACGCCTGGGCACCGCCATGGAAGCCGAGCGCCGCCTGACCAGCGACGCCGCCCACGAAATCCGCACGCCCCTGGCCAGCCTGCGCACCCATGCCCAGGTGGCGCTGCGCTCCTCCGACCCGGCGGTGCTCGCCCACGGCCTGCAGCAGGTCAGCCGCAGCGTCGAACGCATCGGCACGCTGATGGAACAGATCCTCCTGCTGGCGCGCCTGGACAACGAGGAACTGCACGAGACCTTCACCCCCGTCGACCTCGGCCAACTCAGCGAGGAAACCATCGCCGACCTGGCGCCCCAAGCCATCGACAAGGGCATCGAGCTGACCCTGGAGAGCCAGGGCGCCGTGGTCATGGGCGTGCCGGTGTGGCTGGGCATCATGCTCGGCAACCTGGTGGGCAACGCCCTGCGCTACACCCCCGAAGGCGGCCGCGTGGAAGTGCGCCTGGGCACCGAGGCCGGCAAGGTGCAGCTGTGGGTGCTGGACTCCGGCCCCGGCGTGGCCGCCGCCGAGCAGGCCGCCATCTTCACCCGCTTCTACCGCAGCCCCGGCGTCGCCTCCGGCACCGGCGGCAGCGGCCTGGGGCTGCCCATCGTCAAGCGCGTGGTGGAAATCCACCAGGGCCACATCAGCCTGCACCCCGGCCTGGACGGGCGCGGCCTGGGCGTGCGGGTGGAACTGCCGTCCGCGCAACTTTCCTGAACCCCGGGACCTGCGGCGCAGTCCACCGTGCAGGCCCCGCTCGCCTGGCGAGTCGCCGCCTGTGACATGTTCAGCCGTACAGGTACCGCATCATGAAAACCACCATCCTGTTCATCAGTGCCGCGCTGCTCGCGTCGCCGGTGTTCGCCGCCGACCGCTGCAGCGACAACCTGCAGAGAATCGACGAGAGCATGCAGAGCACCAACAGCAGCGACAGCGTGCAGGAGCAGGCCATGCGGCTCCAGGAAAAGGCCGCCCAGGCCCAGGAACAGGGCAATACCCAGGCCTGCGTGGCCATGACCGAGAAGGCCCTCAAGCTGCTGAAAGCCTCGTCCAGCAGCTGAACCGACGCCCGGCGGGCGCCGCCGCGAGCGGGGAAACGCGGCGGCCCCGAGCCGCGGCAATCGACACATGAGGAAACAACCCCTTGAGCGCGCCGGGCAATCCGCTAGAATGCCCGGCGTCATTGGGGAGTAGCCGCCCGCCCGGAACACCGGCGGGGACCACGTCAACATCCTTGGCCGGCAGGCCATGGCGTGGCCAGCGCAAAGCCTGGCAAGACCTTTGACCATGCAACCTCCGCAACGGCCGGGGAGGCGCATGGTCATGGGTACCATACCGGCCGGGAGTTCCACCGTGATGCACCGCCTCCGTCCCGAATCGCCCTCCACCCGCGAGGAGCGTGCGCCATGCTGACCTTCGTCCTCGAACTGCTCGGCATGCTGTTGCTGATCCTGATCGCCGCCGAACTCTTCACCAACGCCCTGGAACACCTGGGCGAGCGCCTGGGCATCTCCGAAGGCGTCACCGGCTCGCTGTTCGCCGCCATCGGCACCGCCCTGCCGGAAACCCTGGTGCCGCTGCTGGCGCTGGTGGCCGGCACCAGCAACGTCTCGCTCAACGAAGAAGTGGGCGTGGGCGCCATCCTCGGCGCGCCGCTGATGCTCTCCACCCTGTCCACCTGCCTGATGGCCTGCTTCGTCCTCCGCGGCCGTGGCCTGCGCGGGCGCCTGGTGCCCGAGCGCAGCGGCCTGCTGCGCGACCTCAACTTCTTCCTCCTGGCCTTCTGCCTGGCCACGGTGGCGATGTTCGTGCCCTCGCAACTGCACAGCTACCGCATCGGCCTGAGCGTGCTGTTGGTGCTCACCTACATCGGCTACATCACCCTCACCCTGCGCGCCTCCCGCGACCTGGTGGAAGACGGCCACGGCACCGCGGCGGAAAACCCCATGTGGCTGTCGCGCCTGGGCCTGCCGACCAACGTTTTCACCGTCCTCGTGCAACTGGCCCTGGGCCTGGCCCTGCTGGTGCTCGGCGCCAAGGGCTTCATCCACGGCGTGGAGGGCCTGTCCGACCTGCTCGGCATCTCCGCCCTGCTGCTCTCGCTGCTGATCATCCCCATCGCCACCGAGCTGCCGGAGAAGGTCAACAGCATCCTCTGGGTGCGCCGCGGCAAGGACACCCTGGCCTTCGGCAACATCACCGGCGCCATGGTCTTCCAGGGCACCCTGTTGCCGGCCATCGGCATCCTGCTGACGCCCTGGCAGCCGCGCATCGAAGTGCTCACCGGGGTGCTGGTGACCCTCGGCGCGGCGCTCTGGCTGCGCCTCAATGCCCGCCACAATGGCATCGCCGCCTGGGTGCTGCTGGGCAACGGCGCGCTCTACGTCGCCTACCTGGCCATCACCCTCGGCCGCTGAATGCCGGCGCCGCCGTGCAAGCCACGGCGCAGCGCCTAAACTGACGGTTCCGCCAGGCGCCCGGCCGGCGCCTGCCGACACACCGCTGCATGCAAGGAGAGGCCATGAAGATCCTGGTAGTGCTCACATCCCACGACCAACTGGGCGACACCGGCAAGAAAACCGGCTTCTGGCTGGAGGAGTTCGCCGCGCCCTACTACGTGTTCAAGGACGCCGGCGCCGAGCTGACGCTCGCCTCGCCCAAGGGCGGCCAGCCGCCGCTGGACCCGAAAAGCGACGAGCCCGACGCCCAGACGCCGGCCACCGAGCGCTTCCGCAAGGACCCCGAAGCCCAGGCCGCCCTGGCCAGCACGCGCAAGCTGGCCGAGGTGAACGAAGCCGACTACGACGCCGTCTTCTACCCCGGCGGCCACGGCCCCCTGTGGGACCTGGCCGAGGACCAGTACTCCATCGCCCTGATCGAATCCTTCGCCAGCGCAGGCAAGCCGGTCGCCGCCGTCTGCCACGCCCCCGGCGTGCTGCGCCACGTGAAGAACGGCGACGGCAAGCCGCTGGTCGAGGGCCGCCACGTCACCGGCTTCTCCAACAGCGAGGAAGAAGCCGTGGGCCTGACCGCCGTAGTGCCCTTCCTGGTGCAGAGCGAACTCAAGGCCAAGGGCGGCCGCTACGCCAAGGCCGACGACTGGCAGAGCCACGTGGAAGTGGACCGCCTGCTGATCACCGGGCAGAACCCCGCATCGAGCGAAGCGGTGGCCGCCGCCGTGCTGAAACTCCTGGTCTGACAGGGGCTTGCAGAGCCCCCGGTGGACTCGCCGGGGGCTTTGCCGTACACTGGCCGGGACCTTCAAAGGTTCTGGGGCCGATTAGGATTCGACGCCGGTAACAAAACTTGAGGGGCATGCCGAGTAGGTGACAGTTCTCGTAAATCCGCTGCCACAATTCATAGTTGCCAACGACGACAACTACGCTCTGGCCGCCTAAGGGCGCCAGCAGACCCTAGGGGATGCCTGTAAACCCGAAGATTAGGTCTGTCAGATAGAACAGGATCGCCGCCAAGTTCGCTGTAGACGTAACGGCTAAAACTCATACAGCTCGCTCCAAGCGCCCTGCCACTCGGGCCGCGCGGAGTTAACTCAGTAGAGATGGCTAAGCATGTAGAACCGATAGCGGAGAGCTGGCGGACGGGGGTTCAAATCCCCCCGGCTCCACCAAACAAACCCCTGAAAAGCTTAGAGTTTTTCAGGGGTTTTTCTTTGGGCATCGAAAAAATGTCGAGTGCCAACCCTTCCGCTAATCAGCAGGGCTACGCTTTCTTCACCGCTTTTAGTAGCACATCGCCATCCGGCAGGCCCGTCAGGGTTTGAACGAACTTGATGCTTCTAGAAAGCACGCGAGTAATACCTTTTGGAGCAAGAGGCTCATCAAGCCGCTCAAACCGATCAAGCTTCTGATAATAAGTCTTGTCAGGACGCCCCAGGTGTTCCTTCTTCAGCGTTTCACCGGACGCCTCCCCGAAGGCAACGATACCTACACCAGACTCATACAAGAAAATTACGTCGCCCTTCTTGAAGCGCTCGATTTTCTCTTTGTAACCGTCCTCAAAGGCTGCAGCTACGCCCTCCGCCAGCATGAAGTCGTGATCTGCTGCCATGTTCGCCTTATTGGTATTCAAAACGTAGAAAGCCCTCTTACCCTCCTGGGTTGAATAGTCCGCTACCGATACGGGATCTCTTTGCAGCGCCTGCCATGCGGGCATCAGATACTCGGTTATTAGCTCATGTATGAGGTCCTGCCTCGTGCACTCGTAGTAATTGGCCAGCTCCTTGATCGCGGCATCTTCTTCCGCACTTACGCGAATGGTCATCGACTCAGTTGTCGAATTCTTTTTGCGTTTCGCTTCCAGCCTACTGAGAAAGTCACTCATACCTTACCTCCCGAGCCCTCGACTCAAATTAGAATCTATTAAGATTCCTATTAGAATCTATCACGTTTCTTTGTTGCGTCAAACGAAAGGTAGTAGATGCTTGGCCCGCTACCGCAGCCATTGACCCAAGGCGCATAGCGGTGATCTAGCGAGAGGTGCGCGTAGCGTATGGTCAGCGTCGAATGTCCCAGGATCTTCTGGAGTGCGGGGATGTTGCCCCCGTTCCTCATGAAATGGCTGGCGAAGGTGTGGCGCAATGCATGACTTGCCTGCCCGTCCGGTAGCTGAATCGTGGTGCGCTCTAAGGTACGGCAGAAAGACGTGATGCACGGACTAAGGGCCCGTTGGCTTTCCAGTGATCTCAGAGCCTATCGGCTAGCTCCGAAAAGGGGACAGATTTTTTTATAGCCCCACCAAACAGACAGATCAGGCACTTGGCGACTCACGCAAGTGCTTTTTTTGTGCCTGCGATTCCTGCTCTGGCTGGTCCGTCGACGACATTTCGTCCAACAAGGCCTTGGCTTTGGCCTCAACGCGGGCCTGAGCTTGCTGCGACATCTTAGCCTTGAGCTCAGAAAACTTTCTGGCCATCAGAACCTCCTTCCACACCACTTCCTGACAGACGCCGATTAGCGCTGCTTGCTAATCAACACTTTCACTTGGCCGGCAAACCTTGTCGTTGAAGCGTTCGGCGTTCAGCCGTCCCAAATCTACCAAGCGAATGCCAGCGATAGTGCGGCTCGGCAACACGCCAGCCTCGATCCACTCAGCTACCACCTCGTCAGGCAAAACACACATCCCGCCAAAGGCTTCGATGGTGCACAGGTCGAGATTCAGGTCTGGTTGTCTCATAGCACTCCCCCTTATGGGCTTTCTTCCATCTCCATGGCTTTTTGCTGCACTATTCGGGCGTGATTCAGCGGCGCCAGGGCTCCTCAACCCAGAAGGCTTACCTCACCCGTTTTTGTAATATACGAAAGGCATAGAGGTATTTGTATATTACAAATGTAAAGTACCATTTCACATGGATTCGATAGACGACCGAGTGAGAGCGCTTGTCGACAGGACAGGCCTGGACGAACTGGTGAAGCGCACCGAGATCAGCGGCACCCGCTGGCGAACGGTCCGCTACGACAAGCGAACCCGCATCAGCACCCAGGAGGTGGAGGCGCTGGTGCGTTTGTATCCGCAGTACGCGCTTTGGTTAGCGAGTGGGCAGGTGGCGCCTGAGGTTGGGCAGACGAGGCCGGATGGTGATGGGTTTGGGCAGGATGCTTGAGTCTTGGGGTGCACGGGACTGCAAGGATTAGAGTAGGGTAAATAAATCTGTCCCCATTTCTCTGCGCACGTCGCTCCCGCAGTGAAGCGGCGGTAGAAGAAGAGTGCAGGGCAGACCATTCAACGATCAGCCCTGCTACCGATACCCACCCCATCGACTGATCACGTCCAGGACGTCACCAGTTCCGCCCAAAGAATCCTTGCAACCCTGAGCTAAGACACCGAAGCAGATTTCGCGAGCCGATTGATCAATCGTTAGGCTTTCAAAGAGCTATTGAATACAGGAGGTTATAGGCCCTGAAACGTCGCATCCAATGTCATCTCTAAGAATTTTTAGTTGCCGCCCTACTTTATTGCGCAAAATATCTAGGTGTTGGTCGAATAGTTTTCTGTTTATTGAAAGCTCGTTCATGAACTCTCGGTGAGCATGGGTGATGGAAGTTAAGGTCTTCTTTATCTTTGCGTCCGAATCTATATGTTTTGTAATTTTAATAATTTCTTTTCTGATCTCATCGACTGATATCATGACATGATCTTGATTTTCGATGATGCAATCTACGAAGTAAATCCCCCTAGTAGATATTAAGTCCACGGCATCTTGTGCTGCTTTTCTGTTAGTAGATTGCCTATATATTAGAGGGAACGGGCTTTTGTGAGTCCTCAACAGGATTGATATTGTTTCTTCATGCTCTTTTTTCCATTCAAGTAGCTCACTTACAGAGTAATCGGCGCCAAGGTTCTTATCTATAAGCGTATGGCAGCTTGCGCACAACCATAGGCCATTTTCTATTCCGTCAACACTTATAGGAGGGGTTGCGCTATACCTAGCTGCGCCGGGCTTCTCTCCATAGATATGTGCCGCTTCCCCAAGCTTGTTTTTAAGTGATGGATTTTTGGTTGTCGGCCCCACAGTTAGGGCGTTGCATTCGGGGCTACTGCAAATATAAGCAGCTCTGAATGCGATGATTTCCGCTAGGGAAGCTTTGAAAGGCATGGGAATATCCTTGGTCTGTGAAGCTTTTGTTGTGGCATGGTTCAGCTTATGGTGATTCTCATTGTTAAGACTGCATGTCTAGCTCTATCACTAAGCGGAGTTGCTCAAATAGTATTGTGAAGCTTTCGAAGCTCTCTGCCGGCTGGTTTGAAATCCACCTAGAAAATCGCTTCTTAGAACTTTTTTTAACTTTTTTTGATAGATAGGAGTATTCAGCTGGGAGCTGGGCTGAAAATAATTCGCTTAAGTTTATGGTGGCGGGTAGTTCGGGGTCGTTAGCCTTCGCTATCCGATTTTCTAACTCAATTACTTCCTCAGCTAATGCTCTAGCGATAACTCTAGAAGGAAACATGAATTCAATCGGGACCGGCAGGCTAATGCTTCCGCCAAGCTCCATGTTGATGTTGCTTTGAATTTCGTCAAAACCTGCAGGTAGGGGGAGTAGTCCAACATATACACGTCGATCATGTGACACCTCTAGAAAGTCGGTCTGATCAATAGGCGTGGCGTCAGAAAACTCCTTGATCTGCTTGCGCCCCTCTTGGTCTCTGTCGAAAATCCCAATGACTGGGTGAGGAAGTTCTTTGGATAGAAGTTTTGCGGACTTTAGATATGGCGGAATATTTGTTGCGCCATCAGCATAAAGTATCTCAAAAAATGGTTGCTCCCCAGGGAATAGTTTCTGGAACGCAATGTCCATGATATCTTTGTCGGTTACCCCCTCAACTATTATATGGGGGATGTTATGCTGGAGTAACTCTTCGTCCAGTCGGATGACCGTGCTTTTTAATGACTCTATCTGCTCGAAGGCTTCTTTTGCCCTAACTGCCACTAGGGCTGCGACACCAAGCTTTCTGTCTACGAGGTCCTGTGAGGAAACTTCCTCAACTATGGTTTCTACACCATGCTCACGCATTTCTTGAGATACGTACCACTTGGAAGTAAGAGGGCCGGAAAGGTCATAGAATGCTGGCGAGTGCGTAGTTAGAAAAACTTGGTTTTCTACGCAGAATTCTTCGCTGAATTGCTTGGCTAAATCAAAAGCTGGGCCCAGTTCTAGAGAAGTTTCGGGTTCTTCATAAGCCCATATATGATGCGTCTTTGTGTGCTTTGCAATGAAGTCAAGGATGTATGGAATGTGTCTACTTTGAATTCCATCTCCTCTTTTTTGCAATGGAACGTTGTATCCACTGTATTCTGTGGAGAAGTCTAGGGCGTTAAACAGTACTCGCAGATTTGTCGGTGGCTGGATATTGCTATCTATGCCAACGCCCCTTTTAATCTGATCACTCATCTCCAAAGTGTTTTCGTTGAGCACGTTCATTAAATCAATTGTTGAATCTATCAGGCCTGCCTTTTCGTCTTCCAGCAGTGCATCGTGTAATAGTGTTAGAAAATGACTGAATATATCCCGCCCCCGAATTGCGGGGATGTAGTGGAAGGATATTTTGTTTAGGAATCTAGCAATAGCCGTTATGGGAAGCCCTTTGGGGTATATGGTTTCCGGTTGGTCTGAGTAACGATTCCAAACCTTCTTTATTGAAAATTCTTGCGGGAGGGACTTCCAGTCAAGAAAGTTCATGAAGTGAACTTTTACCCATATTGTTGCGCGTCCCTTTGCGTCCCTGGCTTCTTGCTCGCGCTTTCTGGTTAGATCATCAAGAAAATAGAAGTCCTGGGTAATTTCTGTTTTGTTATTGAAGAATAAATTTAACGCTTTTAGAAGGTTTGATTTTCCGCTGTCATTTCCGCCGACCAAGATGTTTAAGTCGTTTAAGTCTTTCAGATCGACCGAGTAAACAGAGCGAAAATATCTAATCTCTACCTTTTTAATAATCTTCATCTTCCTTGATTTCCTCCGCTCCTGCTAAATGCAATATTCTTCAAAGAGACCACCGTTTGGTGGCTTTCTAGTAACGTTGAATGCTACCTATGCGTAGCTTCCATTTTCTCGGTGATTGGCATCAATGTGCCATGCGTGGCAGCGATGAAGAAAGCCGGCTTGAGGAAAAACGTCGAAAAAATGTCAAAATCGCTTGCTGAGACTTGCCTCCAATGCCCTGAATGGCACCGCTGAAGGCCCGGTTTTACTGCTATTGACCAAAAAAGCCCATCAACGACCACGGGAAAAAACGGGTTCAAATCCCCCCGACTCACAGATCAGGCACTTACGCTTCGCACTAAGTGGCTTCGTGCCCACAGGATCGCTGACAGCCTTCCCCTCCTCCGCCCAAGGCTCCTGCCTATTTCCTACACGTCGAAACACTCTGCTTGCCACTGAGCTGCGCAGCGAAAAGCCTCCGCAGATCGACCAGGCAGATACCGGCAATGCTCCGACTCGGCAACACGCCAGCCTCGATCCACTCGGCTACCACCTCGTCAGGCAAAACACACATCCCGCCAAAGGCTTCGATGGTGCACAGGTCGAGATTCAGGTCTGGTTGGTTCATAACACCCACTCCTTAATGGCTTTCTTCCACACCCATAGCCTTTGCTGCACTATGGCGGCTTATGGACGACTCATCTCATGAACTATGTTCATGCACATAGTCAAAATACCTTCCAGGCCTATGCTTTGTACATAGTCCAAAACAATCAGTTACCATTTGAATGAGCATCACCGAGAGAGCACTTCGACTGATAAGCCAGAGCAACCTGAGCGAACTGACGCGCGCAGGCGACACGGACTACAACCGCTGGGTCAGCATCAAACGCGGGAGGGCGCGGGTCGGCGCCGATGAGGTGGAAATCCTCGGCAAGGTCTACCCGCACTACCGCTGGTGGCTGAGCACGGGTGAAGTGTTGCCGGAGATCGGGCAGACAAGCCCTGATCACGACCAGGCCAACCCTGCGGGCTAGGGATATCCACAAGGTTCGATCACAGGAAGTGCGGCAAGGAACGCGGCAGGTATGGCAAAGCGCGAAATCGACGAGCAACTGAAAAGCCTCAGCCTCGACATGGACGAGGAAATAGACGATCGCAACGAACGTCTCGGCCGCAGGCTGGCCCCTACCCGCCGCGCCCATCAGCCGATGGACCCCAGCCATGCCATCATCCTGGCCGCCTTCATCATCGTGGGCGGTATCTGGGGCGGAAAGCTGCTTTACGACTACATCCAGGAGCAGCGCATCAAGGCCGCGCTCAATGACGCCGGCCTCTACCTGCAGCAAGCCATGCGCCAGGCCGAACGGGACTCGCAAAAAGCCCAGGCCGAGTTGCGCCGACGAGTAGCGCAGGAAGAAGAAGCTCTGCGACAGCAGAAAGCCGAGCAACTCGCCCAGGCTCAGGCGGAACAGGCCAGGGTGGCGCAGGAGAAACGCTTCGCGTCAGCGCAGTGTCAATTCTGGTGGCAGCAGCATGAGCAGCATCCAACCGAGAGAACTGCGCAGAAAAAGGCTGAGGCGTGCGCAGGTGGTAATTGAAAGCGGACGTACTTCGGCATCGAGTTCGGTCCACATGAATCGACCACCCTCCTTTTCCTCTTCCGCTTTCGCGCCCCTTCCAAGCGAAGTATCCGAACCGATACCAAGCCGCTAACAAACCCCACTAAAGGTTTCCCTGCGAAGGCCGCCATGCCGGGTATCCATCACGATCCGGAGCCTTCCGATGTCCAGCATCTCGTCCGTCAGCAACATGAATCTCCGCTTCACTTCCACCTCAAACTCATCCACCGCCACCGCGTCGACGAGTGACGACAGCAGCACCGCCTCTAGTGCAACGAGCACATCCCAAACCAATGCAAGCGGTTCGGCGCAGGGTGCTGGCGGGGCCGGTGGCGCCGGAGAAAGCGGTAGCAGTTCCAGCAGCACCTCGGACAGCACGCTGGAGAAACTCAAGGAGGCGGTGGAGCAGGCGCAGAAGGAACTGCAGGAAGCCGAACAGGAACTAGCCAAGGTCAGCCAGAGCGGCGGCAACCAGACCGAGGAGGAGAAGCAGGCCCGCCAGGTTCAGGAGCAAGCTGCCCGGGCGCGGGTTGCGACCGCCAGCGCTGCGGTGGCGACGGCCTATGCCGCCTACTCCGAGGCGCTGACGGAGTCCGGCAGCAGCACCAGCGGGACCGGGGTGAATACCACGGCTTGAAAGCGAAAAAGGGGGAGTATTCCCTTCTGGCACAGCCTGGGGCAGCGACACCGCCGCCAGCTCTGGCATAATCCCCCCATTCAGCCGATGGACTCGGCGCTCGCTTTCATCAACGACACGGAGGTCGCCATGCGCGCCATCAAGACCGTTCTGTTCCACCTGCTCTACACCTTCCGCGGCCTGGTACGGCTGGTCTGCAAGCTCCTTTCCGGGCTGTTCCTGTTCGGCTTCATCTTCGGCCTGTTCGCCATCGCCGACCGCGACGGCATGGTTGGCGGCACCTTGAGCATGCTGGTGTTCTGCGTCGGCTTTGGTGCGCTGGCGTTCTACTACGACGTGCTGCTGCTCAAGCTGAAGCCCGAAGGCATCGACCTGGTGCTGCTGCAGTAAGCGCTGCGCCGCTTCCAGAAGCCCTCGCCTCGTCGGGGGCTTTTTGTTGCCGGGCCTGTAATTACACACTGTGCTCCATCCCTCTCCCGCCACGAGGCAAGGCCATGGAAGTGCTCTGCGTCCTCATCCTGCTTTCGACGAGCTACTGGTATTTCAAGACCGCGCCTGCCGGCACCCCGATGGCCTTGCGGCTGATTTCGTCTGCCCATGGGGCGTGCGCGCTGTTGCTGTTTTCGCTCGCGCTCGTCATCGGGTTCGGCGGTTGGCATCGGGAGGTGAATGGGCAACTGTTCGCCTGGCTGCAGTTGCTCCCCCTGGCCTTGATAGCCTTGACCTTCTGGTCGTTCCGCGGCCCCAGGGCGCTTCATTGGCTGCAACTGCTCAACGTCCCGGCCACGCTGTGGCTGGCGCTGATCGACAGCATGCTGGTCAGCGGGAAATGGCTTTAGGCGTAGCCACCAACCTCAACGCATCCGCTTCACCACCTCCATCAACTGCCCGCGCAGCCACTGGTTCCCGGCCTCGCCATCGGCGTGCCGTGACCAGTAGAGGTTCAGCGTCACCGGCGGCAGTTCCAGGGGCATTGGCAGCAGGCGGTTGCCCAGGCCGCGGTTGAGCAGTTCGGCGTAGCGTCTGGCCATGGTCAGCAGGCAATCGCTTTGCGACACCAGCAGCGCGGCCGACAGGTAGTGCTGGCAATGCTGGCGTACCTGGCGGGTCAGGCCGAGTTGGCCGAGCGCCAGGTCTTCTATGCAGATGCCGCGGCGTCGCGAGGTGACGGCGACGTGTTCGGCGGCCAGGTAGCGCTCTGCCGTCAGTTCGCCGGTGAAGGCCGGGCCGGCCATTACGCACAGGTCGTCGCGCCACAGTTGGCGGTGGCGCAGGGTGGCGTCGGTGGGGCGGGCGATTTCGATGGCGAAGTCGATGCGGCCGGCGGCCAGTTCCTGTTTCAGTTCCGCCCAGTGC
Source organism: Pseudomonas sp. M1 (assembly GCF_022760135.1). Classification (NCBI taxonomy): domain Bacteria; kingdom Pseudomonadati; phylum Pseudomonadota; class Gammaproteobacteria; order Pseudomonadales; family Pseudomonadaceae; genus Pseudomonas; species Pseudomonas sp. M1. The sequence goes on along the minus strand of NZ_CP094343.1, from coordinate 769,124 downwards.
ACGCTGCTGCTGCGCACGCCGACCTGCGGGGCGGTGCGCTGCAGGTGGTCGAGGATGCCCGGCAGCACCACCGGCTCCAGTTGCTCGGGCATGTTCAGGTGGAAGGTGCGCTGGTCGCGCTGCGGGTCGAAGTCCTGGCGGCGGATCACGCTGCGGCGCAGGCCGTTCAGGGCGTGCTGGATGTCCGGCGCCAGCTGTTCGGCCAGCGGTGTCGGCGCCACGCCGCGGCCGTGGCGGACGAACAGCGGGTCGCCGATCTGTTCGCGCAGGCGCGCCAGGGCGTGGCTGACCGCCGACTGGCTCAGGTGCAGGACATCCGCCGCGCGAGTCAGGTTGCGCTCGCGGTAGACCACCTCGAAGACGCGGAACAGGTTCAGGTCCAGACGACCGAGCGTCGACCATTCATGTGCTTGATTCATGCCGATCACCCTCTATCCCCAGCCGCTCCAGCCTAGCAGCGACCCCCACTGGAACAACCATGCATAGCGTTCATGGATATCGATGAATAGGCGTCAGTTCTTTCGCTCTCCCCGGCTTTTTAAGATGCAGCGCAACAAGAACGACAAGAGTGCCCGCCATGAACGAAGCCCGTTACCTCCAGGCGCTGCATCGCCTCCAGGCCGCCGCCTGGCCAGCCGGCACGCCGCGCGAGCCGCACTACCCGCATGGGCAGCAGCCGCTTGGCGAATACCTGCGCACCTGGGCGCGCCTGAAGCCGGAGGCGCCCGCGCTGGACTTCTACGGCCACAGCCTGGCCTGGGCCGAGCTGGACCGCCTGGCCGATCGCTGCGCCGCGTTGCTGGCCGAGCTGGGCGTGCGCCCCGGCGAGCGCGTCGCCGTATTCCTGCCCAACTGCCCGCAGTTGCACGTCGCCTTCTACGGCATCCTGCGCGCGGGGGCGGTGTACGTGCCGGTCAGCCCCTTGTCGAAGGCGCTGGAGCTGGGCTACCAGCTCAACGATAGCGGCGCCGAAACCCTGCTGTGCTTCGACCAGTTGCTGCCGGTCGTGCGCCAGGTGCGCGGTGAAACGCCGTTGCGCCGGCTGCTGGCCACCAGCCTCAGCGAGCTGTGCCCGGCCACGCCCAGCCTGCCACCGCCCGACATGCTGCTGGCGCCGAAACTGGCCGGGGACGACTTCGTCGACTTCCTCCCGGCCCTGGAGGCCTGCCGGGGGCCGGTGCCGCAGCACCAGGCGCGGCTCGACGAGGTGGCGGCGCTCAACTACACCGGCGGCACCACCGGCCTGCCCAAGGGCTGCGTGCATACCCACGGCGACATGCTCTACACCTGCGCCAGCTACCTGTCGGTGGCGAACCGGCTGGAGCAGGACAGCGTACTGCTGAACTTCCTGCCGGAGTTCTGGATCGCCGGGGAGAACGGCGGCCTGCTGTTCCCGGTGTTCGCCGGCTGCCGGCTGGTGCTGCTGGCGCGCTGGGACGCCGAGGCCTTCATGGCCGCCGTGCAGCGCTACCGCGTCAGCCACTGCACCCTGCTGGTCGACAGCGCCGCCGAGGTACTGGAGCACCCGAGGGTCGGCGAATACGACTTCTCCTCGCTGCGGGTGTCGGGCGCCATTTCCTTCATCAAGAAGCTGACGCCCAGCTACCGCCAACGCTGGCGCGAGCTGACCGGCACCACGCTGGTGGAAACCAGCTTCGGCATGACCGAGACCCATACCTGCGACACCTTCATCGTCGGCTTCCAGCAGGACGATTTCGACCTCAACAGCGCGCCGACCTTCGTCGGCCTGCCGGTGCCGGGCACCGACTTCAAGGTCTGCGATTTCGAAACCGGCGAGCTGCTGCCCCTGGGCGCGGAAGGCGAGCTGTGCATCCGCAGCCCGTCGCTGCTCAAGGGCTACTGGAACCGTCCCGAGGCCAGCGCCGAGGTGCTGCGCGACGGCTGGCTGCATACCGGCGACCTCGGCCAGATCACCGAGCGGGGCTTCATCCGCTACCTGGGCCGGCGCAAGGAGATGATCAAGGTGAACGGCATGAGCGTGTTCCCCAGCGAGCTGGAGGCGCTGCTCGGCCAGCACCCGGCGGTCCTCGCCAGCGCGGTGCTGGCCCGCCCCGACGAGCGCCGCGGCCAGCAGCCGGTGGCCTTCGTGGTGCTCAAGCCGGGCGCCGGCGAAAGCGCCGAGAGCCTGCTCGCCTGGTGCCGCGAGGCCATGGCCGTCTACAAGGTGCCGGAGGTCCGCGTGGTCGCAAGCCTGCCGATGACCGCCACCGGCAAGATCAAGAAGAACGAACTGGAGCCTCTGCTGTGACCCCGCCCTTCGCCAAGCTGCTGATCGCCAACCGTGGCGAAATCGCCATCCGCATCGCCCAGGCCTGCGCCGACCTGGGCATCCGCAGCGTCGCGGTGTTCGCCGAGGACGATGCCGCCAGCCTGCACACGCGCAAGGCCGACCTGGCCGTGCCGCTCAAGGGGCGCGGCGTGCCCGCCTACCTGGACATGGAGCAGTTGATCGCCATCGCCCGCGAACAGGGCTGCGACGCGGTGCACCCGGGCTACGGCTTCCTCGCCGAGAACCCCGGGTTCGCCCGCCGTTGCCAGGCCGCCGGGCTGACCTTCGTCGGGCCGGCGGCCGAGGTGCTGGAGCTGTTCGGCGACAAGGCCGCCGCCCGCGCCCTGGCCGAGCGCTGCGGCGCCCCGCTGGTGGCCGGCCTGAACCACTCCATCGAGCTGGCCGAGGCGCAGGCGTTCGCCGCGCAATACGGTGCGGTGATGCTCAAGGCCCTGGCCGGCGGTGGTGGCCGGGGGATGCGCGCCGTGCGCGATCCGGCGGAACTGGCCGAGGCCTACGCCCGCTGCCAGTCCGAGGCGCAGGCCGCCTTCGGCAATGGCGCGCTGTACGTGGAGCAGTTGCTGGAGCAGGCCCGGCACATCGAGATTCAGGTGCTCGGCGACGGCACGGGCGCCGTCAGCCACCTGTGGGAGCGCGACTGCAGCCTGCAGCGCCGCCACCAGAAGCTGGTGGAAATCGCCCCCAGCCCCGGCCTGGACGCGGGCCTGCGCGAGGCCATCATCGCCTGCGCCCTGCGCCTGGCCGGCGAGGTGGACTACCGTGGCCTGGGCACCTTCGAATTCCTGGTGGCCGACGGGCGCTTCTACTTCATGGAAGCCAACCCGCGAATCCAGGTGGAACACACGGTCACCGAGCAGGTCACCGGCGTCGACCTGCTGCACACCCAACTGCGCCTGGCCGCCGGCGCCACGCTCGGCGAACTTCATCTGGACAAGCCGCCCGCCGTGCGGGGCTGCGCCATACAGCTGCGGCTGAACCTGGAAACGCTCCAGGCCGACGGCAGCGCGCGGCCGGCCGCCGGCGTGCTGAGCGCCTACCAGCCGCCGTCCGGCCCCGGCCTGCGGGTGGACGGCTACGGTTACGCCGGCTATGCGGTCAGCCCGGCCTACGACTCGCTGCTGGCCAAGCTGATCGCCAGCGCCGGCGACTATCCCAGTGCCCTGCGCCGCGCCTACCGCGCGCTGTGCGAGTTCCGCCTGGAGGGCGTGGCGAGCAACCTGCACCTGCTGCAGAACCTGCTGCAACGCGAGGAGGTCGCCGCCAACCAGGTCGACACCCGCTTCGTCGAGCGCCACCTGGGCGAACTGCTCAGCGCGCGCGGCGAGAGCCACCCGCACCGCTATTTCAGCGGCGCCGGCAGCGTGGCCGAAACCCGGCGCCAGAACGTCGATGCGCCGCCCGGCACCATCGCCCTGAACGCGCCGAGCACCGGTGTGGTGGTGGCCCTGGCGGTCGCGGAGGGCGACAGCGTGGCCGCCGGCCAGACCGTCGCCGTGCTGGAGGCGATGAAGATGGAGTTCGAGGTCAAGGCCAGCAGCGGCGGCATCGTCCGCCTGTTGGCGGCGGCCCCGGGCGATGCGCTGGCCGAGGACCAGCCGCTGCTGTTCCTCGAACCGGCCGAGGTCGAGGGCGGCGCGATGCTGAGCGAGCAGGCCGTCGACCTCGCCCACATCCGCGCCGACCTGGCCGAGGTCAGGGAACGCCACGAGCGCCTGAGCGATGCGCGCCGCCCCGCGGCGGTGGCCAAGCGGCGCAGGACCGGCCAGCGCACCGCCCGGGAGAACCTGGCGGACCTGCTGGACGAAGGCAGCTTCAGCGAATACGGCGCCATGGCCCTGGCCGCGCAGCGCCGGCGCCGCTCCACCGAGGAGCTGCTGGAGCTGAGCCCGGCCGACGGCCTGGTGGCCGGCATCGGCACCGTGGGCGCCGCGCGGTTCGGCGAGCAGGCGGCGCGCTGCATGGCCATCGCCTACGACTACACGGTGTTCGCCGGCACCCAGGGGGTGATGAACCACAAGAAGACCGACCGCCTGCTCGCCCTGGCAGCACAGTGGCGCCTGCCGGTGGTGCTGTTCGCCGAGGGCGGCGGCGGCCGTCCGGGGGACACCGATTTCGTCGGCGTGGCCGGGCTGGACTGCCACACCTTCGTCAGCTTCGCGAAGCTCTCGGGGCGGGTACCGACCGTCGGTGTCGTGTCCGGCCGCTGCTTCGCCGGCAACGCCGCCCTGCTCGGCTGCTGCGAGGTGATCATCGCCACCCGCAACGCCAGCATCGGCATGGCCGGCCCGGCGATGATCGAGGGCGGCGGCCTGGGCAGCTACACGCCGGAAGAGGTCGGCCCGACCAGCGTGCAGGGCCCCAACGGGGTGATCGACGTGCTGGTGGAGGACGAGGCCGAGGCGGTGCGGGTGGCCAAGCAGTACCTGGCGTACTTCCAGGGCGAGACGGGCGACTGGCAATGCGCCGACCCGCGCGAGCTGCGCCACGTGATCCCGGAAAACCGCCTGCGCGTCTACGACATCCGCCGGGTGATCGAGCTGCTCGCCGATCAGGGCAGCGTGCTGGAGCTGCGCCGCCAGTTCGCCCCCGGGCTGGTCACCGCGCTGGTGCGCATCGAGGGCAAGCCGTTCGGCCTGCTCGCCAACAACCCCGCGCACCTGGGCGGCGCCATTGACGCGGTGGCCGGCGACAAGGCCGCGCGCTTCATGCAGCTGTGCCAGGCGCGCGGCCTGCCGATCGTCTCGCTGTGCGACACCCCCGGCTTCATGGTCGGCCCCGAGGCGGAAAAGCAGGGCACGGTGCGCCACGTCTCGCGCATGTTCGTCACCGCCGCCAGCCTCAGCGTGCCCTTCTTCACGGTGGTGCTGCGCAAGGGTTACGGCCTGGGCGCCCAGGCGATGGCCGCCGGCAGCTTCCACGCGCCGCTGTTCACCGCCGCCTGGCCCAGCGGCGAGTTCGGCGCCATGGGCCTGGAGGGCGCGGTGCGGCTGGGCTTCGCCAAGGAGCTGGGCGCGCAGCCGGACGAAGCCGCGCGCCAGGCGCTGTTCGACAAGCTGGTGGCCAAGGCCTACGAGAGCGGCAAGGCGCTGAACATGGCGAGCTACCTGGAGATCGACGCGGTGATCGACCCGGCGGATACCCGCGCCTGGCTGCTGCGCGGCCTCAACGCCGCCTCCGGCGCCAGGCCCGCGGAGGCCGGCGGGCAGTCGTTCATCGATACCTGGTAACGACGGCAGCTGGGTGAAATCGCGCCGGTGGTTCCGGTTATCGAGGACAAGGGCACGGCCTCTCGTAGGATGGCGTTGAGCGAAGCGACATCCATCGCCATGGCAGCATGGGTTTCGCAAGCTCAACCCATCCTACGAAGAGCACCTCGGCGCAGCCTGCAAGACCACGCTCTACGACGCTGTCGTAGGATGGCGTTGAGCGAAGCGACATCCATCGCCATGGCAGCATGGGTTTCGCAAGCTCAACCCATCCTACGAAGAGCACCTCGGCGCAGCCTGCAAGACCGCGCTAGGTGGAGGAGAAACACCGTCGCAAAAAAAAGCCGCCCCTGGCGGAGCGGCTGGAAGGACGTTGAATTGAGCAATCACGATTTAATCAACGTCAGGAGCAGGGATTCGGGAATAACCGCTGTGCGGCGGGCCGAATCGGATGGGTAATACATTAACGACCAGCCGGCGTCAGATAAATTCCCTGTCCTGGGAAACACCTTCAGCGAAAACGTAACAATCTGCGGGGAACTCTTGGGGAAGCTGCGTTCATCGCGCGGCAACTTCCCCAAGAAAGAAGCGCCTCAGAGGATCGACAGCGGGTAGTCGACGATCAGCCGCAGTTCGTTGTTGTCGTCCTCGGCCTGGTCGGCGTTGCCGCGGTGGAAGGCCTGGCGCAGGCGCAAGGACAGGTCCTTGGCCGGGCCGGACTGGACCACGTACTTGGCCTCCAGGTCGGTTTCGTGGTGGCTGCCGTCGCGGCCGTATTCGTAGCCGCGGTACGAGCTGTCGGCGGCCATGTGCTCGCCGTTGATGTTGGTGCCGTTGATGTAGCGGGCCATGAAGCTCAGGCCGGGCACGCCGTAGGTGTCCATCGCCAGGTCGTAGCGGGCCTGCCAGCTGCGCTCGCCCGGGCCGTTGAAGTCGGAGTACTGCACCGAGTTGGCCAGGAAGATCGAGTCGCCGGCGGCGCCCGCGCCATTGTCGCCGAAGCCCACGTAGTCGAACGGGGTGTCGCCCTGCACCTTCTGGAAGGCCAGGGTCAGGGTGTGCGCCTGCAGGAAGGAGTAGGCGGTGGCGAACGACCAGGCGGTGTTGTCGATGCGCCCGGCCTTGGCCTGGCCGTAGTCGTTGGTGCGGTAGATGTTGAAGTCGAAGCCCAGCGACTGGTCGCCGCCCAGCGCCAGGCTGTAGTTGGCGTTGCCGTAGTACTGGCGCCAGATGTCTTCCAGCTCGGCGGCGTAGAGCGACACGCTCAGGTCCGGGGTGATGGCGTAGCGGCCGCCGACGAAGTCGGCGCTGTCGGCCTCGACGTTGGCGTAGGTGGCCCAGATGCCGCCGGTGTGGCTGGTGGTCACCGGGCTGGTGCCGGCGGTGTAGTGGCCGGCTTCCAGGTCCAGGCCCTGCAGCTCGCTGCTCATCAGCGCGAAGCCCTTGGCGGTCTGCGGCATCAGGCGGGTGCCGCCGGCGGCGAAGACCGGGGCGGTGGGCTGCATGTCGCCGAATTTCAGCTCGGTCCTGGAGATGCGCACCTTCAGCGCGCCGCCGGCCTTGCCGTAGTCGTCCTCGGGGTTGCCGTGGCGGTCCACCGGGAGGTTGCCGCTGTCGGCGGTGCCGGAGCCGCCGTCGAGCTTGATGCCCAGGTAGCCGAAGGCGTCGACGCCGAAGCCGACGGTGCCCTGGGTGTAGCCGGAGCTGTAGGTGGCGAAGATGCCCTGGGTCCAGTCGCGCTGGTCGTCGGCGCCGTTCTTGCCGTCGTGGTTGTAGTAGAAGTTGCGCAGCAGCAGGTCGAGGTGGCTGTCCTCGAGGAAGCCCTTGGCGTCGGCCTGGTCGCTGACGAAGGGTTCGGCCTGGGCCAGTTGCATGGCGGCGGTGGAAACGGCGAGCACGAGCATGCTGCGTTTGAGGTGCTTCATGGAGTTGCCCCTTGAGTCTTGGAGTGCCGGCCAGTGGTAAGCGTGATGGCCGACTTTTCTTGTAGGCAGGAACAAATGTTCGGCCATGCGTAACAGTCATGGTCGAGCGAACGTAAGTTTCTGTAGTGGAAGTACTTCCGCGCCCCGCTCTATTCCCCTGGCGGAGTGGGGACATGATGCCGGATCGAAGCGCTATTTGAATCCGGATATGGACAAAGGTCTTTTAACAAATACGTAACAATCACCCGACCTTGTCCGCGCACCACGCGGCGCGCCTCAGCTCAGGCCGAGGGCTTCCAGTTGGCGCTGCAGGCGCCAGTCCATCACCTGGGCGGCGCCCATCGGGCGGCCGAAGTGGTAGCCCTGGGCGATGTCGCAGCCCAGCCGCGCCAGGGCGGTGGCCGTGGCCGCGTCCTCCACGCCTTCGGCCACCACCTGCATGCCGAAGTTGTGCCCGAGGGCGATGGTCGACTGCACGATCATGGCGTCGAAGAAGTTGTCGGCCATGCCGGAGACGAAGGTGCGGTCGATCTTCAGCACCTGCACCGGCAGGCGCTTGAGGTAGGCCAGGGACGAGTAGCCGGTGCCGAAGTCGTCGATCGACAGCGTCACCCCCAGGTCGCGGATCGCCTGCAGGCTGCGCAGGGCCATCTCCGGGTCTTCCAGCAGGGTGCCTTCGGTGACTTCCAGCTCGACCAGGGAGCCGGCGATGCCGTGGCGGGCCAGCAGGCCCTGCAGTTCGCTGACGAAGTGCGGGTTGCGCAGGTTGTTGGCGCTGATGTTCACCGCCATGCAGGTTTCCAGGCCGTGCTCGCTCCAGGCGCGCAGCTGGCGCAGGGCCTCGTCCAGCACCCAGCGGGTGAGCGGGTGGATCAGCTCGGTGGACTCGGCCATGGGGATGAATTCGCCGGGCGGGATCATGCCGCGCTCGGGGTGCTCCCAGCGCAGCAGGGCCTCGAAGCCGATCACCTGGCCGTCGGCCAGGCTCACCTTGGGCTGGTAGTGCAGCTGCAGCCCGCCCTCGCGGATGGCCCGCCCCAGCCCGGTGTGCAAGGCCAGGCGCTCGGGGGTGTAGGTGTCGTCGCAGCGCTGGTAGAGCAGGAAGTCGCGGCGCCCGTGCTTGGCCTGGTACATGGCGATGTCGGCGCAGCGCAGCAGGTCGCCGGGGGTGTCGCCGTGGTCCGGGTAGAGGGCCACGCCGATGCTGGCCGACAGCTCCAGCTGGATGCCGCCGGCGGACAGCGGCTGGCGCAGCACCCGGGCGATGCCCTGGCACAGCCCGGGCACGCCGCGCTCGTCGTCCAGCTCGCGGGTGATCACCGCCATCTCGTCGCCGCCCAGGCGGGCGATGCCGGCCTCCTGGGTGCGCAGCCAGGCGCCCAGGCGCGCGCCCACCTGCTGCAGCACGCTGTCGCCGTGCTGGTGGCCGAGGGTGTCGTTGACTTCCTTGAAGCGGTTCATGTCCAGCAGCAGGATGGCGAAGCGCCCGCTGCCGCGGGCGATGCGCTGCTCGATGTGGCGGCCCAGCCAGTAGCGGTTGGGCAGGCCGGTGAGCGAATCGTGGTTGGCCAGGTATTCCTGCTCGGCGAGGTAGCGCTTGCGTTCGGTGATGTCGTGCAGCACCACCAGCAACAGCGCGTTCTGCTGCCAGCTGAAGCGCGTGACGTGGGCCTCGCAGTCGAACGGCAGGCGGGTGTCGCGGCGCAGGAACTGCCACTCGCTGTCCACCTCGCGCAGCTCGCCGCTGAGCAGCCCTTCGAGGTTGGCGCGGCTGGCCACCAGCGACAGGCGCCCGTCCGGCTGGCGCTCCGGCGACAGTTCCGAGGGCAGCAGGCCGATCAGGCGCTCCGGCGAGTCGACGCCGAACATGCTCGCGGCGCGTTCGTTGGTGGCGCGCACCCGGCCGTCCACGCCGATCAGCAGCACGCCGTCGTTGATGTTGGTGAACAGCTGGCGGTAGAAGCGGCCGTTCTGGCTGATCTCGCCGATCAGCCGGCGCAGCTGCCAGGCGGAAAGGCCCAGGGCCAGGGCGCAGATGACCAGCAGCACGGCGCTGAAGCCGGCGCGCTTGAGCCAGGGCAGCAGGTAGCTGGCCGAAGCCTGGCCGACCACCGCGTGGATCGGGAAGCTCGCCGAGGGCGCGTCGGCGAACAGCGACGGCTCGCCGCTGATGCTGCGGCCCTCGACCAGGGCGAAGTCCGGGCGGCCCAGGCGCGGGAACAGCGGCGACCACTCCGGCAGGCGGCGGCCGACGGAATTCAGGGTGTCGGGGGTGCGGTAGAGCACGGTGCCGAGGTTGTCGAACATGCCGGCGTTCATGTGCTCGGCCAGGCCCAGGCGGCGCAGCAGGTCGCCGACGCGGTCGGTGTCGATCAGCGCGCCGACGCGCTGGGTGCGGCCGTCGGCGCCGCGCTGGCCGACGTACATCGGCAGCAGGAAGGCGCCGTTGGGGCCGCGCAGCGTGTGGCCGAAGGCCGGGCGCTCGCTGGCCGGCAGGTCGCCCAGGGCGAGCAGCGGGCGCAGGTGCTCCTCGGCCGGCTGGCCGTGGCCGTCCACAGCGTAGAGGTGGCCGTCGCGGAGCACGAACAGGTAGGTCGACACCGGGTCGTAGCGCATCGCCTGCACCAGCTTCTCGCGCACCTGGCCGGCGTCGGCGACCTCGCCCAGGCCCTGCAGGTCTTCCGACACCGCGTAGATGCTGCCGTAGCTCTGCAGCAGCAGCGCGCTGATGTAGCCCTCCAGCGAGCGGGCCAGCGCCGAGAGGTTCTGCCGCACCTGGTCGGTGCTGCTGCGGTAGTCGCGGTACACGCTCCAGCCGCTCAGCCCGACCAGCAGGGTGAGGACCAGCAGCACGCCGGCATAGAAGAGCACGCCGATGCGCTGCCGGCGCGAGCCTCCCCGGGCGTGGGTGAAGACATCGAAATTGCTGGTCATGTAGATCCGTCTGTGACTGCAGCGAGAGTGTCGAACCCGGTTATGTCACTTAGCCATCATCCGATCAACCACCGGGCGGGTACCTGATGCCTATCGGCAGACCGGCGGCATTCCCCAGTACCGGCCGTCGAACGATGGGCGGGGCGCTCTGCAACGCGCCCCGCCGGCCGTGAAACAGGGCGACCGCAAGGCCCGGGAAATGAAGCGCGGCGGCAGCGGACGCAGCGAGATCGGCAGAAATACCCTGTGCATGCTTCAACTGCTCTCGCGCACCATCAGTTCGAAGCCCAGGTCCTGCACCGGCTCGGCGATCGGCCGCCCGGCGATCAGCGCCAGCAGTGTCTCGGCGGCGCGGCGGCCGATGGCCTCGCGCGGGGTACGGATGCTGGACAGGCGCGGCACCATGTAGGCCGAGCTGGGCAGGTCGTTGAAGCCGACCACGGCGACCTGCCGCGGCACTTCGATGCCCTGGCGCAGCGCCTCCAGCAGCGCGCCCTGGGCCAGGTCGTCGTTGCCGAAGAAGATGCCTTCCACGTCCGGCCGCGCGGCCAGCAGTTGGCGGAACAGCTCGCCGCCCAGGCCCACCGAGGACGGCCGCGGCGTCAGCATCTCCAGCGCCGGGTCGTAGCAGCCGGCCTTCTGCAGGGCGCGGCGGAAACCCTCACCGCGCAGCAGGGTGCGCTGGTCCAGCTGCGCGCCGACGTAGGCCAGGCGCTTGCGCCCGCCGGCCAGCAGGTGCTCGGCGGCGGCCATGCCCGCGGCGATCTGCGAGAAGCCCACGCAGTGCAGGCCGGGGCTGTGGTCCAGGTCCATCATGTAGACGCAGGGCACGCCGCTGGCCTCGACCATCCGTCGCGCGCTCTCGGTGCGCTCGAAGCCGGTGAGCAGCAGGCCGCGGGGCTGGTAGGCCAGGTAGTTGCGGATCAGGTCCTCCTCTTCGTCGCGCGAGTAGTGGAAGTTGCCGATCAGCACCTCCAGGCCCTGGGGCCGCAGCACGCCGTGGATGGCCTCCAGGGTGTCGACGAACAGCTGGTTGGACAGCGACGGCACCAGCACCACCACGCTGTGGCTCTGCGCCGAGGCCAGCGCCCGCGCCGCGGGGTTGGCCACGTAGCCCAGCTCGGCGGCGGCCTCGCGGACCTTCAGCACCAGCGCCTCGGCGACGCTGCTGACGCCGCGCAGGGCGCGGGAGGCGGTGATGGGGCTGACGCCGGCGCGCTGCGCCACTTCGTTCAGGGTGGGGCGGCCGCTGGCGCGGGAGTGCTTGTCGTTCTTCTTCTGCGAGGGCATCGGCTGGCTTGCCAAACGAAAATCGAGGCACTAAGGTAGCGCTGTCTCGCGAACCCGGCAATTGCCTGAAAGCCCCGGATCGCGCTGCGGCGGAAAAACCGCGGAGACCATACGCAAACACTAGAATGACAAGAAAGCGGAGGCAGCCCCATGCTCTTGGCTTCGACTTTTAAAGACAGCGCTGTCTCCCCACCGAGGTGCGATATGCTCCCCCCCATCCACGCCCTGCTGATCATGGGTGTCTCCGGTTGCGGGAAGACCAGCGTCAGCCAGGCGCTGTGCCGCGCCAGCGGCGCCCACGAGATCGAAGGCGACACCTTCCACCCGGCCGAGAACATCCGCAAGATGAGCGCCGGTATCCCCCTGACCGACGACGATCGCGCCGGCTGGCTGGCCACCCTGGCCGAGCTGCTGCGCCAGGCCGTGGCCGCCGGCCAGCGCCCGGTGCTGACCTGCTCGGCGCTCAAGCTGGCCTACCGCGAACGCCTGCGCGAGGCCGTGCCGGGCCTGGGCGTGGTGTTCCTCGAACTGCCCCGTGAGGAAGCCGCGCGCCGCGTCGCAGAACGCCCCGGGCACTTCATGCCGGCGACCCTGGTGGACAGCCAGTTCGCCGCCCTGGAACCGCCCCACGACGAACCGCTGACCCTCGCCGTCGATGCCACCCTGCCGGTGGAAATCATCGTCGAGCAGGCCCTGGCCTGGTGGCGCGCCCACGAGCCGGCCTGAACCGATTTTTGCCGCGCGCTGAAGACAGCGCTATCCCAAAACGCCCGTAAAAACAAAGACAAGGGAGCCCCGCCATGTTCGGTCTGTCCCACGACACCTACCTGCTGCTGGATGCGCTGGTCACCATCATCGGCCTGATCGTGCTGATCACCCGCTTCAGGATCCACCCCTTCCTCGCCCTGATCATCGCCGCCGGCTTCCTCGGCCTGACCTCGGGCATGCCCGTGGCGCAGATCGTCAAGGCCTTCCAGGACGGCTTCGGCGGGGTGCTCGGCTTCGTCGGGGTGATCCTCGCCCTGGGCACCATGCTCGGCAAGATGATGGCCGAGTCCGGCGGCGCCGATCAGATCGCCCGCACCCTGATCGACGCCTTCGGCGAGCGCAAGGTGCACTGGGCGATGATGCTGGCGGCCTTCCTGGTGGGCATCCCGCTGTTCTTCGAGATCGGCTTCATCCTGCTGATCCCGCTGGTGTTCATCGTCGCGCGGCGCAGCGGCGTGTCGCTGATCAAGATCGGCATCCCGCTGCTGGCCGGGCTTTCCGCGGTGCACGGCCTGGTGCCGCCGCACCCGGGCCCGCTGCTGGCCATCGGCGTGTTCGGCGCCGACATCGGCAAGACCATTCTCTACGGCCTGATCGTCGCGCTGCCCACCGCGGCCATCGCCGGCCCGCTGTTCGGCGCCTGGATCGCCCGGGTGATCCCCGGCAGCCCGTCCGAGGAGCTGGTGGCGCAGATCGCCCATGAGCCGGAGACCAGCAACCTGCCCAGCTTCGGCATCACCCTGCTGACCGTGCTGCTGCCGGTGTTCCTGATGCTGCTGAAGACCTTCGCCGACGTGCTGCTGCCCGACGGCCACGCCTTCCGCGCCTGGATGGACATGATCGGCCACCCGATCACCGCCCTGCTGCTGGCGCTGCTGCTGGCCCTGTACACCTTCGGCTACGCCCGCGGCTTCGGCTCGCAGCAGATCCTCAAGCTGCTCGACCAGAGCCTGGCGCCCACCGCGGCCATCGTGATGATCATCGGCGCCGGCGGCGGCTTCAAGCAGATGCTGGTGGCCAGCGGCGTGGGCGACGTGATCGGCCACCTGGCCGTGCACGCGCAGATTTCGCCGATCCTGCTGGCCTGGCTGGTGGCGGCGGTGATCCGCGTGGCCACCGGTTCCGCCACGGTCGCCACCATCACCGGCGCCGGCATCGTGGTGCCGGTGGTGGGCATGATCCCGGGGGTCAACCGCGAGCTGCTGGTGCTGGCCACCGGCGCCGGCTCGCTGATCCTCTCCCACGTCAACGACGCCGGGTTCTGGCTGGTCAAGCAGTACTTCAACATGAGCGTCGCCGAGACCTTCAAGACCTGGACGGCCATGGAAACCATCCTCTCCGTGGTCGGCCTGGTGTTCATCCTGCTGCTTTCGCTGGTGGTCTGAGGACCACCGGCTTCCCCCGTGAAAGGAGTACCGCCGATGTCCACCCAAGCCCGCGAGCCCAAGCCCTCCCCCGCCAACGACTGGCCGCGCGACTTCGACGTGCGCGAGCGCTATGCCGAGCAGCAGGAGCTGCTCGGCGAGGCCCGGGCGCCAGCCGCGCCCCGGCCGTCCGGCCGCGCCCGCTGAAAGCCCCTCGCCGGGCTTTCCGACGAACGCAGGCTGAAACGATTCACCTTCAGGCCGATCCAGGCTAAAAACAACATTCCGGGCGCCCTTCCCTTCTGCCCCAGCGGCGCCCGTTCCTGAGGGAGGAACCATGAGCCACAACCTCGACACCCTGTTCCCCGCCATCGACGACATCCCCGAGGCCTGGCGCCCCGACGCCCCGGTCGAGCAACGCGACTACCTGGTGAACGGCCAACTGCGCCGCTGGGACGGCCCGCTGGCGCCGGTGCGCAGCCCGATCTTCCTGAAGACCGCCGAGGGCGAGTGCCAGGTGATCCTCGGCAGCACCCCGCTGCTGGACGCCGACGCCGCGCTGGCCGCCCTCGACGCCGCCGTAGCCGCCTACGACAACGGCCAGGGCCTGTGGCCCAACCTGCGGGTGGCCGAGCGCATCCAGCACGTGGAGACCTTCCTGGCGCGCATGCGCGAGCAGCGCGAGGCGGTGGTGCGCCTGCTGATGTGGGAGATCGGCAAGAACCTCAAGGATTCGGAGAAGGAATTCGACCGCACCTGCGACTACATCGTCGACACCATCGAAGCGCTCAAAGAGCTGGACCGCCGCTCCAGCCGCTTCGAGCTGGAACAGGGCACCCTCGGCCAGATCCGCCGCGTACCGCTGGGCGTGGCGCTGTGCATGGGCCCGTACAACTACCCGCTGAACGAGACCTTCACCACGCTGATCCCGGCGCTGATCATGGGCAACACCGTGGTCTTCAAGCCGGCCAAGTTCGGCGTGCTGCTGATGCGCCCGCTGCTGGAGGCCTTCCGCGACAGCTTCCCGCCGGGGGTGATCAACATCATCTACGGCCGCGGCCGCGAGACCGTCTCGGCGCTGATGGCCAGCGGCAAGGTCGACGTGTTCGCCTTCATCGGCACCCACAAGGGCGCCGCCGATCTCAAGCGCCTGCACCCGCGCCCGCACCGCCTGCGCGCGGCCCTGGGCCTGGACGCGAAGAACCCCGGCATCGTCCTGCCGCAGGTGGACCTGGACAACGCCGTGGAAGAAGCCATCACCGGCGCGCTGTCGTTCAACGGCCAGCGCTGCACCGCGCTGAAGATCCTGTTCGTCCACGAAAGCGTGCTGCAGGGTTTCCTCGACAAGTTCAGCGCTCGCCTGGCCCAGCTCAAGCCGGGCATGCCCTGGGAGCCGGGCGTGGCACTGACGCCGCTGCCCGAGCCGGGCAAGGTGGACTACCTCAACGGCCTGCTGGAAGACGCCCTGGAAAAAGGCGCCAGGGTGATCAACGCCGGCGGCGGCCAGTCGCGCGAGAGCTTCTTCTACCCGGCGCTGCTCAGCCCGGTGACGGCGCAGATGCGCCTGTACCACGAGGAGCAGTTCGGCCCGCTGGTGCCGGTGGTGCCGTACCGCGAGCTGGAGGAAGTGATCGACTACGTGCTGCAGTCCGACTACGGCCAGCAGCTGAGCCTGTTCGGCAGCGACCCCGGGCAGGTCGGCCGGCTGGTGGACGCCTTCGCCAACCAGGTCGGCCGCATCAATATCAACGCCCAGTGCCAGCGCGGCCCGGACAGCTACCCGTTCAACGGCCGCAAGAACTCCGCCGAGGGCACCCTGTCGGTGCACGACGCGCTGCGCACCTTCTCCATCCGCACCCTGGTGGCGACGCGCTTCAATGCCGCCAACAAGGCGCTGATCAGCGAGATCATCCAGGGCCGCGAGTCGAACTTCCTGACCACCGACTACATCTTCTGAAGCCTGAGCAGGCGCCGCCCTAGATACGGATCAGTGTCTCGGTCGGCGGCGCCTGCTCGTTCAGTTCCTCCATCTGCAGCGCGTAGGAGCGGCGCAGGCGCAGCCGCTCGGCATCGCAGAGCAGCGGGCCCTGGGCGTCCTCGGCGCCGAAGGGGTCGTCACGCAGCACGCCGGTGATGCGCCCCTGGCGGAACAGCTCGCGGATCGCCAGCAGGTTGTTCTCGCGCTGCCCGCTCAACTCGGCGAGCGAGCGCGGCTGGCTTTCGGACAGCTGGCACAGCACCGACACCAGCAGCGCCTGCGTAAGTCTGGGCCCCATGGAAGCTCCCCTGTGCAGCCATGAAAACGGTCCTGGCACTATGCGGACGAATTCTTAAAGAATGCTTATCCGGCCGTTTCCATGGCCATCGTTGGTTTCAGTCCAGGCCGTTGTCGCGGTCCTGTTCCAGGCGCGCCAGGCGTTCCTCCAGGGCGGCCACGCGGGCCTCCAGTTCGAGGATGCGCGCCTCGTCCTGCACGCTGTGCTCGCCGCGCGGCGCCGGGGCGCCACGGCCACTGGCGGCGATGGCGGCCTCGCGGTCGGCGGCGCTGCCCAGCAGGTGCATGTAGCGGTCCTCGCGCTGGCCGCTCTGGCGTTCCAGCTGCACGGCGAAACCGCGGGCGGCCAGGCGTTCCAGCTGGTGACGGACTTCCTCGGTGTCGTCGAAATCGTGCATGCGCATGCTGCGGGTGAGCAGCTCGTTGAGCGTCTGCGGGCCGCGCAGGAACAGCAGGCCGAGCAGCACCCACTGCGGCTTGACCAGCTCCAGCGCCTTGTCCAGGCGCTGCTCCCAGCGGTCGGCGCGGCTGCCCATCACCAGGCGCACCATCTCCAGGCCCTCCAGCCTGCGCAGGGCCTGGCCGACCTGGCCGGGGTTGAGGTCCATCACCGGCTCGCGGCTGGTCTTCTGGTTGCAGGCGGTGACCAGGGCGTTGAGCGTCAGCGGATAGGCTTCCGGGGTGGTCAGCTGCTTCTCGATCAGGCTGCCGAGCACGCGGATGTCCACCGCGCTGAGGGGTTCGCGCTCGGGCAGGCTTGTGGATTCTTCGTTCATGTTGTTTCCAGGGGTCGCGTCGAGGCCCTTAGCCTAGCCGCGTCCGTCGGCTTTGGCACCCTCCATGGCGTCGCGTCTCACACCGGCCCGGCCTGCAGGCGGCTGACCGGCAGCGCTTCGCAGGCGACTATTGGCACTGGCGAGGGCTTAAGATATGGTCTCATATGTATTATTCGGCTCGCCTACCCGGCGGCCATCCACACCACAACAACGATCAGGAGCGACCCCACCATGACCCAAGCGACCCGAGCCGACTGGGAAGCCCGCGCCAGCCAACTGCGCATCGAAGGCCGCGCCTTCATCGACGGCCAGTACCGCGACGCCGCCGACGGCGCCACCTTCGACTGCCTCAGCCCGGTGGACGGGCGCCTGCTGGCCAAGGTCGCCAGCTGCGACGCCGCCGATGCCGAGCGCGCCGTGCAGAGCGCCCGCTCCGCCTTCGAGGCAGGCACCTGGTCGCAGCAGGCGCCGGCCGCGCGCAAGGCCGTGCTGGTGCGCTTCGCCAAGCTGCTGGAAGAACACGCCGAGGAACTGGCGCTGCTGGAAACCCTGGACATGGGCAAGCCCATCGGCGACTCGCTGAACGTCGACCTGCCCGGCGCGGTGGACAGCATCCGCTGGAGCGGCGAGGCCATCGACAAGGTCTACGACGAAGTGGCCGCCACCCCGCGCGACCAGCTCGGCCTGGTCACCCGCGAGGCGGTGGGCGTGGTCGCCGCCATAGTGCCGTGGAACTTCCCGCTGATGATGGCCAGCTGGAAGCTCGGCCCGGCCCTGGCCACCGGCAACTCGGTGATCCTCAAGCCGTCCGAGCGCTCGCCGCTGACCGCCATCCGCATCGCCCAGCTGGCGCTGGACGCCGGCCTGCCCAAGGGCGTGCTCAACGTGCTGCCGGGCTACGGCCACACCGTCGGCAAGGCCCTGGCGCTGCACATGGACGTGGACACCGTGGTGTTCACTGGCTCGACCAAAATCGCCAAGCAACTGCTGGTCTACGCCGGCGAATCGAACATGAAGCGCGTGTGGCTGGAGGCCGGCGGCAAGAGCCCGAACATCGTCTTCGCCGACGCCCCGGACCTGCAGGCGGCCGCCGAAGCCGCGGCAGCTGCCATCGCTTTCAACCAGGGTGAGGTCTGCACCGCCGGCTCGCGCCTGCTGGTGGAGAAGTCCATCAAGGCGCAGTTCGTGCCCATGGTGGTCGAGGCCCTGAAAGGCTGGAAAGCCGGCCACCCGCTGGACCCGGAAACCAACGTCGGCGCCCTGGTGGACGGCCGCCAGCTGGAGCAGGTGCTGGGCTACATCGAAGCCGGCAAGGCCGAGGGCGCCCGGCTGATGACCGGCGGCCGCCAGGTGCTGGAGGAAACCGGCGGCACCTACGTGGAGCCGACGCTGTTCGACGGCGTGAGCAACGCCATGAAGATCGCCCGCGAGGAAATCTTCGGCCCGGTGCTCTCGGTAATCGAGTTCGAAGGCGCCGAGGAAGCCATCCGCATCGCCAACGACACCCAGTACGGCCTGGGCGCGGCGGTCTGGACCCGCGATATCACCAAGGCCCACCAGACCGCCCGCGCCCTGCGCGCCGGCAGCGTGTGGGTGAACCAGTACGACGGCGGCGACATGACCGCGCCCTTCGGCGGCTTCAAGCAGTCGGGCAATGGCCGGGACAAGTCGCTGCATGCGTTCGACAAGTACACCGAGTTGAAGGCGACTTGGATCAAGCTCTGACTGTCCCTGCGCCGGCGTCTTTCGTAGGAGCGAGCTTGCTCGCGAAGGGAGTCTGCCGGCGGCTACGGTGTGTGGGGTTAGCTCCGTCCCCTCTCCCTAACCCTCGGCTGCGCGCCCCGCCCTGAAGGGAGAGGGAGCTGTCCGTGCCGCCGGGGAACATGGTTTACGCCGGCTCCTCCGGGGTAGCCGGCTAACTCCAGAACAGCCAAGCGCACCGAACGGTCCCCTCTCCCTATGGGAGAGGGTTAGGGTGAGGGAGCGGAGCCCAGCCGTGCTCCGGAGCGTCGTCGAAGTCCGTCACCCTCACCCCAGCCCTCTCCCAGAGGGAGAGGGGACTGTCCGTGCGGCCGGGAAACATGGTTTACGCCGATACCTCCGGAGCAGCCGGCTAACGCCAGCACAACCAAACGCACCGAACGGTCCCCTCTCCCTATGGGAGAGGGTTAGGGTGAGGGAGCGGAGCCCAGCCGTGCTCCGGAGCGTCGTCGAAGTCCGTCACCCTCACCCCAGCCCTCTCCCAGAGGGAGAGGGAGCCGTCCGTGCCAAGGGGGAATGTGGCTCATGCCGGTACCTCCGGAGCAGCCGGCTAACGCCAGCACAACCAAACGCACCGAACGGTCCCCTCTCCCTCCGGGAGAGGGTTAGGGTGAGGGAACGAAGTCCAGCCGTGCTCCGGAGCGTCGTCGAAGTCCGTCACCCTCACCCCAGCCCTCTCCCAGAGGGAGAGGGAGCCGTCCGTGCCAAGGGGGAATGTGGCTCATGCCGGTACCTCCGGCGTAGCCGGCTAACGCCAGAACAGCCGAGCACACCGAACGGTCCCCTCTCCCTTCAGGGCGGGGCGCGCAGCCGAGGGTTAGGGAGAGGGGACGGAGCCAACCTCACACACCGCGACCGCCGGCAGACTCCGTTCGCGAGCAAGCTCGCTCCTACAACAAGCAACAAGCAACCCCCCCAATCACAACCGCCCCAGAAAATCCCCCAGCAACCCCCGGCAATTCCCCTTGTTCACCCCCTCCCGCTCGGCGATCTCCGCACGAATCCGCTCCGGCAAATCCCCCGCCTCGGCCATAAAGCGCCGGCCCTCCTCGCTGCGCCGCCAATAGGCGATCCAGGTGTCGAACATCGCCGTGTCGATCTCCGGGTGGAACTGCACGCCCAGGCTGCGCCCATGGCTATAGGCCTGAGCCGCCAGCTCGGTGGCACCCAACAGGGTGGCACCCGGCGGCGGGGTGAAGGCGTCGAAGTGGAAGTTCAGCCAGGGACCGCGGAAGGCCCAGTCCGCCTCTGGGGTGTCGATGGGCGTCCAGCCGATCTCGGCCTGGCGGTTGCGGTACACCTCGCCGCCCAGGGCGCGGGCCAGCAGCTGGCTGCCGAAGCAGATTCCCCAGGTCGGCACGCCGCGCGCCTGCACGGCCTTCAGCCAGGCCAGTTCGCCGCCCAGCCAGGGCACGCGGTGGTCGTAGGCCGACTCGGGGCTGCCCAGCACCAGCAGCAGTTCCAGGCGCTCCGGCGGCGGCAGGCCTTTCTCTACGCAGCGCAATTCCAGGTCGATGCCCTGCTCGGCGAACAGCTCCGGCAGGCAGCCGGCGACGTCGGCGGCATCGTGCAGCACAGCGATGGCACGGGATGGTTTCATGGCGCTTCCTCCTTAAAGATTTTAAAACAGATTTTTTATTTGCCTCATCCGCTGCGCTGAAACCCGCATGAAACCTGGATTCTCGCTTTCACGAGCAACCAAGCCCCATCCAAAAGGCACCGGAAAGGTGGAAAAAGCCTGTTGAAAACTATGAAACCATATTTTAAATTCAAATCCATCCCCCGCCGCCCACCGACGGCGGATGGCGGCGCCGCCCGGCATCGCCCATCACAACAACAGCGCACCGCCCACTGGCGGCAAGCGCCAGAACGGAGGTGTCCGAATGACCACCAGCGCCCCTACCCGCCTCGATGACGCGCCCTACCTGGATGTCAGCGACCCGAGCTTCTCCATCCGCTCCCAGGCGGTGATGGATGCCCGCGCGCAAAGCTGGTTCGCCCGCACGCCCTATGGCATCGCCGTGCTGCGCTACGACGAGGTGAACAAGCTGCTGCGCGACCAGCGCCTGCGCCAGGGCAGCTACGCCTGGCCCGCGCACAACAACGCCAGCGGCAGCTTCGCCGACTGGTGGATGCGCATGCTGCTGAGCAAGGAGGGCGCCGACCATTCGCGCCTGCGCCGCCTGGCCAACCCGGCCTTCGCGCCCAAGCTGGTGAAGCAGATGATGCCGGACTTCCAGCGCCTGGCCGGCGACCTGATCGCGCAGTTCGAAGGCCGCGGCGAGTGCGAGTTCGTCAGCGAGTTCGCCGAACCCTACGCCACCCAGGTGATCTGCCTGCTGCTCGGCCTGCCGATCAGCCAATGGAAGGGCCTGGCCGACCTGGCGGTGGAGATGGGCCTGGCCCTGGGCGTGACCTTCAAGCGCGACGAGGCGCGCATCAACGCCGCCACCGACAAGCTGTTCGGCTACGCCCGCCAGGCGGTGGAAGCGCTCAAGCGCAACGGCCTGGGCGAGGACTTCCTCAGCAGCCTGGTGCGCGCCAACGAAGAGGACAAGAACGCCCTCAGCGACCAGGAGCTGTACGACATGATCGTCCTGGCGATCTTCGGCGGCATCGACACCACCCGCAACCAGCTCAGCCTGGCCATGGACACCTTCCTCCAGCACCCCGCGCAATGGGAGCTGCTGGGCAACGACGCGGAACTGGCCCGCGCCGCCGTGGAAGAAGTGATGCGCGTGCGCCCGACCGTCACCTGGGTCACCCGCGAGGCGCTGGAAGACTTCGAATACCAGGGTCTGCACATCGCCAAAGGCACCACCGTGCACCTGTTCAGCCAGGCCGCCGGCAGCGACCCGCACGCCTTCGAGGACGCCAGCTTCGACATCACCGCCAAGCGCCTGCCGCACTTCGGCTTCGGCGCCGGCGCGCACCACTGCATCGGCCACTTCATCGCCCGCGGCGACATGACCGCGGCCCTGGCCCTGCTCGCCCAGCACCTGAAGCACCCGGCGCCCAACGGCGAGGCCGAATGGCTGCCGGACAGCGGCAACACCGGCGCCACCCGCCTGCCGATCCGCTTCGACGCGGTGCCGGCGAAATGAACGCACCCAGCGTAGCCATCGTCGGCAGCGGGCCCTCGGCCTGCTACCTGGCCCAGGCCCTGCGCAAGCACTGGGCGGACGCGCAGATCGTGCTGCTCGAACGCCTGCCCGCGCCCTTCGGCCTGGTGCGCTACGGCGTGGCGCCGGACCACCAGGGCACCAAGGCGGTGTGCCGGCAGTTCGAGCGGCTGTTCGAGCGCGAAGGCGTGGCATTCCTCGGCAACCTGGAGGTGGGCCGCGACCTGTCCCTGGAGCAATTGCGCGAGGCCTTCGACCTGGTGGTGCTCGCCACCGGCCTGTACGGCGACCGCCGCCTGGGCATCCCCGGCGACGAGCTGCCCGGCGTCTACGGCTCCGGCCGCGTCACCCGGCTGTTCAACGGCCACCCGGACGAACAGGGCTTCGCCCCGGCGTTCGGCCGCCGCGTGGCCATCGTCGGCAACGGCAACGTGGCCGTCGACTTGCTGCGCCTGCTGGCCAAGTCGGCCGAGGACTTCGCCGGCTCCGACATCGCCGAGGCGCCGCTGCAGGCGCTGCTGGCCGAAGGCGTGGAGCGCATCGACATCCTCGGCCGCTCGCCCGCCGCCCAGGCCCGCTTCGACCCGGTGATGCTGCGCGAGCTGGGCAAGCTGGCCGGGGTGCGCATCCGCATCGAGGACTTGCCGCCGGCAGACGCCCCCTGTGCCGACGCCACCGAGCAGGCGCGCCTGGACGTGCTGCGCGCGCTGGCCGCGCAGGAGCAGCCGGCAGCCGGCCGCGAACTGGTCTTCCACTTCGGTTGGACACCCCAGGCCATCCACGGCGCCGCAAGCGTCGAAGCCCTGGAACTGCGCCACGCCGACGGCCGCGAACTGCGCCTGGAGGTGGACAGCCTGGTCAGCGCCATCGGCTTCGAGGAAGCGGCCGACGGCCTGCTGCAACGCGACGCCCTGCGGGGCGCCAACGCCGACCTCGAACGTGGCCGCCTGGACCACGGCCTGTACTGCGTCGGCTGGCTGCGCCGCGGCCCGCGCGGGACCATCCCGGAGAACCGCCTGGACGCCCGCCTGGTCGCCGAGACCATGGTCGCCGACCAGCAGGCCACGCCGCGCAATGGCCGCCCCGGCCTCGCCGCCCTGCCCGCCGGGCTGCGCGAACGCACCGTCGGCTACCCGCAGTGGCAGCGCATCGACCACGCCGAAACCCGGGCCGCCGCCCCCGGCCGCGTGCGCCGCAAGATCACCGACCGCGCCGGCATACTCGCCATCGCCCGCAGCCCCCAGGAGAACCCCGCATGAACATCCTCATCCTCTTCGGCACCGAGACCGGCAACGCCGAGATGGTCGCCGACGACCTCGCCGACGCCCTGGGCGCCGACTACCCCACCCAGGTCCGCGACATGGCCGCCTTCGATCCGGCCACGCTGAACCCGCAGGACTTCCACGTCATCGTCTGCTCCACCTACGGCGACGGCGAGCTGCCCAACAGCGCCCAGCCCTTCCACGCCGCGCTGCAAGGCCAGCGCCCGGACCTGGCCGGCCTGCGCTTCGCCACCTTCGGCCTGGGCGACAGCTTCTACGAGACCTTCAACCGCGGCAGCCGGATCATCGCCGACGCCCTCGTGGAGCTGGGCGCACAGCAGGTCGGCGAGCACGGCCAGCACGACGCCTCCAGCGGCGAGCTGCCCGGCGACGCGGCGCTGGCCTGGGCCAAGGGCCTGCTCGGGCAGCTCTGAGGAGAACGCCATGCGCCTGTGCATCATCGAGAACGGCCTGATCCCCGAGGAACTGCAGGACGCTTTCGGCAGCTACCCGGCGATGATCGAAAGCTGGCTGGCCCCGGCGCTGCCCGAGGCGGACTTCACCTACGTCTCGGCGGTGCGCGGCGAGCCGCTGCCCGAGGCCACCGCCTTCGACGGCTACCTGCTGACCGGCTCGCGCCATAGCTGCTACGAACACAGCCCCTGGATGCTGCATCTGGTCGCCCTGCTGCGGCGCCTACGCAGCCTGCGCCGGCCGGTGTTCGGCATCTGCTTCGGGCACCAGATCATGGCCGACGCCTTCGACGGCCGCACCACCCGCGCCGAGGTCGGCTGGGGCGTCGGCGCCCAGGCCTACCGGTACGACGCCGAGGGCCTGGAGGACGCGGCCACCCTGGTGTTCCACCAGGACCAGGTCAGCAGCCTGCCGCCGCAGGCGCGGGTGGCCGGCGGCTCCGCGCATTGCCCGCACGGCGTGCTGGAGTACGCCTTCCCGGCGCGCTCGGTGCAGTTCCACCCGGAGTTCACCGCCGGCTACCTGGCCGCCCTGCTCGACCGCTACGGCAACGGCCTGCTGCCGGCGGACGTCACCGCGCGGGCCTGGGAATCGCTGCGGCAGCTGAGCCCGGACAACCGGCAGATCGCCCGCTGGGCTGCCGCCTTCTTCCGCGAACACGCCCGCCCGGTCTGTTCCCCGTTCATCCCCTAGCCCGGCGCTTCGCAGAGAGGTTCCGTTCTTCGCCACAAAACATATAAACACAGTTTACAAATTTAAATTCATCCGCCATCGCAGCGTGCCTTGCCTGCCGCTGCCCGAGGAGAACCCCGAAATGACAGCGCTCGATCTACACAAGGAATACAACACCAGCTCCGCCGTCGCCCAGGACCTCGCCGCGCGCATCCGCGAATCCGGCGTGGAGTACCTGTACTACCAGGTGGTCACCCTCAGCGGCCGCGTGCTGGCCAAGGTGGTGCCGGCCAAGCACCTGCTGCGCAACCTGGAGAAGGGCGTGCAGTTCCACCGCACCGCGCTCTCCGACCTGCAGAGCACCCGCGCCGGCGTGCTGCTCGGTGGCGGCGCCCAGGCCGCGGAATTCACCGCCATCCCCGACGTGAGCAGCTTCAACGTGCTGCCCTGGGACAAGTCCATCGGCAGCTTCTTCTGCCGCCTGTACGAGCCCGACCACCGACAGGAAGTCGCCGGCCAGGTGCTGGCCACCGACGCCCGCGGCCTGCTGATCGACAGCCACAAGGCCTTCACCGCCGACACCGGGCTGAGCCTGAAGACCGGCTGCGAACCGGAGATGACCTGGTTCGGCGACAAGCTGGAAGTCAAGGTGCGCCCCGGCGCCAGCCCGGCCTACCACCTGGGCAACCTGGAGACCATGCGGCCGATCTTCCAGCGCGTGATGCAGTATGCCGGCGCCATGGGCCTGGACATGATCGAGGGCGACTACGAGGACCCGGGCCAGCTCGAACTGAACTGGATGTTCGACGACTGCCACCTCACCGCCGACCGCCTGGTGACCTATCGCCTGATCTGCCGCCAGGTGGCCAACGAGTTCGGCGTGCGCGCCAGCTTCATGCCCAAGCCCACCACCGGCAGCATGGGCAGCGGCTGCCACCACAACTTCAGCCTGTGGCGCGGCGAGCAGAACGTGCTGGCCGAAGCCGGCCGCCGCGAACTGCACCTGACCGACACCGGCCGCCACGCCCTCGGTGGCCTGCTGGCCCACGCCCCTGGCTCGATGCTGGTGATGGCCTCCACCGTGAACTCCTACAAGCGCTTCTGGGACGCCGGCCTGTTCGCCCCCAACCGCCTGAACTGGGGCATGGACAACAAGACCTGCACCGTGCGCCTGTCGGCCAACGGCCGCCTGGAATACAAGCTGCCCGACGCCAGCGTGAACCCCTACCTGTCGCACACCCTGCTGCTGGCCGGCATCCGCGACGGCCTGGAAAACCGCACCGACCCGGGCGCCCCGGACAACAGCGACAGCATCCCCGCCGCCCGCGAGAACGTGCGCATGCCGATGACCCTCGGCGAAGCCGTGCAGGCCTTCGACGAAGACGCCGTGGTGCGCGGCGCGCTGCCGCCGGCGATGGCCGAGCTGTACCGCGACCTCAAGGCCGACGAGTGGGCGCGCTACTGCTCCGTCGTCACCGAGTGGGAAGCCAAGATGTACATGGACTACCTGCCATGAGCGGCGTATTGCGCGTTCTCTGCGCCGACCTGCCGGCCCCGCCGCTGTTCCACAAGGACGCCGAGGGCTACCGCCACGGCTACGAGTCCGACGTCGCCCGCGCCCTGGCCAGGCGCCTGGGCCGCGAAGCGCAGTTCGTCTACCGCAACTGGGCGGACTTCTACCCGGCGCTGCAGGCCGGCGACGCCGATATCCTGCTGTGCGGCCAGGGCATCTCCAACTACCGCCTGACCCTCGCCGACTTCACCGCGCCCTACGCGGTGTTCGACGAAGCGGTGATGGTGCTGCGCGGCAGCCTGGTGCGCAGCCCGGCGGACCTGGTCGGCAAGAAGGTCGGGGCGATCGCCAACAGCCTCAACATGGCCCTGGCGGAAACCTTCGAAGGCTGCGTCACCGTGCCCTTCGGCGGCGACACCGACGACGTGCTCGGCGACATGGTCCGGGCCCTGCGCGAAGGCCATATCGACGCCCTGGTGGACGACGATGTGGCGCTGGTGCCGCTGGCCGAGGAGCCCGACCTGGCCATCGGCTTCAGCGTGCCCACCCACAACCGCTGGGGCATCGCGGTGAAGCGCGGCCAGGGGCCGTGGCTGGACGAGGTGGACAGCGCCCTGGCGGCGCTGAAGGCCGACGGCGAACTGCAACGCATCTGGCAACGGTGGATGCCGAGCCTGGCCTACCCGTTCTGACACAACTCGCGGCAATCGGCCGCCCCTTTGGGGCGGCCGCTTTCTACATTGAACTCTGAGTATGAGGTTATACTGCGCCAGCCCCTCACCCCCTCCGGCCCTTACAGGAGTTCTGGCTCCGGCGCCCAGCACCCGCCGCGGCCGCAACGCAGTATGAATGGATCCTCACCCACCGCTCCCGGCCCCTTCATCCGCCTGCGCCAGGAAGGCCGCACCGAAGAGGTCGTGCGCCGGCTGATGGACGCCATCGACCTCGGCCTGTTCGCCGAGGGCCAGCAACTGCCCAGCGAGACCGAGCTGGCCATGCAGTTCGGCGTGGCCACCGTGACCCTCCGCGAAGCCCTGGCCTACCTGCGCCAGCGCGGCGTCATCGAGACCCGCCGCGGGCGCAACGGCGGCAGCTTCATCCGCGCCATCGAGGAAATCCCCGCCGAGATCGTCTTGAGCCGCCTCGACGAGCTGAGCACCATCGACCTGCGCGACCTCTGCGACGAACACATCGCCATTTCCGGCACCGCCGCGCGCCTGGCCGCCCGCCGCGCCTCCCGCGAGCACCACCAGCACCTGGCGCAGTACATAGAGACCCTGGGCAAGGCCGGTACCCGCCACGAACGCCGCCGCGCCGACGCGCGCTTCCACATCGAGATAGCGGTGGCCTCGCAGTCGGTGCGCCTCACCCACGCGGAAATCCGCCTGCAGGCGGAGATCGGCGAGCTGCTCTGGCTGCCGGTGCCCGGCGCGCCCAGTGTGGAAACCATCCAGCAGGAGCACACGGCGATCCGCGAAGCGATAGTCGCCGGCGACCCGAACCTGGCCGGCGCCCTGGTCGAGGCCCACGTCAACCGCGGCATCAAGCGCCTGATCGACATGAAGCTGGAACTCCTGGCCCAGGAAGCGCCCTAGGCCGAATGGCCCCATGTAGGAGCGCGCCCTGCGCGCGAATCGCGGACAAGGTCCGCTCCTACGGTTCCAGGAAACACGGCTTTTCGTAGGATGGTGTTGAGCGAAGCGATACCCATCGCCAAGGCAGCATTCACAGCTCAACCCACCCTACGTGGAAGTCGACTGCGTACACCTGTAGGAGCGGGCCCTGCCCGCGATTCGCGCGCAGGGCGCGCTCCTACAGGTGGATTCGGAGCCGGGCGTTGTAGGCGCGGAATCCGTTCGCGAGCAAGCTCGCTCCTACGAGAAGCAGCCTCAGCCGCGTTGGCACAACCCTTGCCCTGTTTTTCCCGTGCAAACCTCTGATTTAGGATTTTTATCCGCCGGAGGTCCGCTTCCCCTTAGAACAAGAGACTCCAGGCCATGGCGAGCGCAGTGTGTGAAACCCCGTTGGACGAGTGCGCCCAGCGCATCGACGTGTCGATCAGTAACATCTTTGCCCAGATCGACACCCTGGCCAACGCCATCGACAGCATCTGGCGCGAGGCCGACGGCAGGCCCGTGGATTCCGCCGACCTGGCCAGCCTGCGGCCGCTGATAGAAGGCTGCCTGACGCAGCCCGGCGCCTGCCTGCAGGGCTGTGGCGTGGTGCTGCAGCCGGGCGTGCTGCGCGACAAGGAGATGTACCTGGAGTGGCGCCAACTGGGCGCCGGCGGGCGCACCGTGCCGCTGAGCCTGAACTTCAACCGGCGCAGCGAGAACTTCTACGACTACTGCGCCATGCCCTGGTTCGCCATCCCGCGCGACAGCGGGCGCAGCAGCGTGGTCGGTCCCTACGTCGACCTCTACGGCCAGGACATGTACATCCTCACCTTCTCCCGCCCGCTGCTGCTGGAGGGGCGCTTCCTCGGCGTGGCCGCCGCGGACATCGCGCTGAACCGCTTCGAGCGGGTGGTCACCGCCAAGCTCATGCGCCTGGAGCACGAGGCGCTGATCCTCAGCGGCGAAGGCCGGGTGGTGGCGGCCAACACCGCCAACTTCATCGCCGGCGAGATAGCCAGCCTGGGGCTGGCCAGCGATACCCGCTGCCAGCGCGCCAACCTGGCCGAGCAGTCCGCCCACTGGACCCTGGTGCAACTGCCGGAGAAGCGCCACCGCGCAGCCTGAGCCCGCCAGTGCTCCCGAAGGGAGCAATGCGGCGTTACTCCGCCCCATTTTCGTTCCCCGCCGGGGCGCTGAACTGCCCTGGCGGCCCCGTCGCCCGGGCCGTTGCGCGCAAGAGCCCGCCGCTCTAGCTCCAGACTTCCCACCCTCCAGCGCAGAGCGCCCAATAAAACATTTTAAATCATATGTAATATGGCATAGGCTGTGCTTGCTCCACGCAGGCGGCCGCCGCTGTTACCCCAGCCCGGCCGCCCCGGTTTTCACCGCTGCCGCCACACGCCGTGGGCAGCGGGCTCCCAGTCCCGATCCATCTGTTCAATGCCGACGTGCATAGCCATACAGGAACAATAACGATGAACAGTCCGATCCAACCCGGCATCGCCCCGGTCGACCGCGATGCGGAACAGCTCCGCGCGCTGGGCTATTCCTCCAACTTCGAACGCAGCATGAGCCTGTGGCAGAACTTCGCCCTGGGCTTCACCTATCTTTCGCCGGTGGTCGGCGTGTACAGCATCTTCGGCCTGTGCCTGGCCGCCGGCGGGCCGCCGATGTTCTGGTCGTACCTGCTGGTGGGCCTGGGGCAGATGCTGGTGTGCCTGATCTTCTGCGAAGTGGTCTCGCAGTTCCCGATCTCCGGCGGCGTGTACCCCTGGGCCCGACGCCTGGTGGGCAAGCGCTGGGCATGGATGGTCGGCTGGATCTACTCGGTGTCGCTGTGCGTGACCATTGCCGCGGTGGCCCTGGGCGCCGGCCCCTACGTCGCCACGCTGCTCGGCTTCGAGGCCGACCCGGCGACCAACACCCTGATCGGCCTGGGCCTGACGCTGGTCGCCACGCTGCTCAACCTCAGCGGCACCAGGCTGCTGGCGCGGGTGGCCATGTTCGGCTTCCTCTGCGAGCTGATCGGCGCCATCGTCATCGGCGGCTACCTGCTGATCTTCGAACGCCACCAGCCGATCTCGGTGCTGTTCGACACCTTCGACATCCGCATCGACGGCGCCTACTGGCCGGCGTTCCTCACCGCCTCCCTGGCCGGCATGTTCCTCTACTACGGCTTCGAGGCCTGCGGCGACGTCGCCGAGGAAACCCCGAACCCCAGCCGGCGCATTCCCAAGGCCATGCGCATGACCATCTGGATCGGCGGCGGCGCCTCGATGTTCGCCGCCCTGGCGCTGATCCTCGCGGTGCCGGACATAGGCGCGGTGATCTCCGGCGCCGACAAGGACCCGATGAGCACCATCTTCGACGGCGCCTTCGGCCCGCTCGGCGCGCGCCTGGTGATGCTGGTGATCCTGGTGTCGTTCGTCTCCTGCGTGCTCAGCCTGCAGGCCGCCGCCAGCCGCCTGCTGTACTCCTACGCCCGCGACGAGATGGTCATGGGCAGCCGCCTGCTGCAGCGCCTGTCGCCCAACACCCACGTGCCCACCGCCGCCCTGGTGGTGTGCGGGGTGATCCCGGCGATCATCGTGTGCATCGGTTTCTACCTGCAGAACGCCATCGGCACCGTGGTCAGCTTCGCCGCCATCGGCATCTACCTGGCCTTCCAGATGATCGTCGGCGCCGCCCTGTTCGCCCGCCTGCGCGGCTGGAAGCCCAGCGGCGCCTTCACCCTGGGCAAGTGGGGCTGGCCGGTGAACATCGCCGCCCAGGTCTACGGCCTGCTGGCGATCGTCAACATGTCCTGGCCGCGCACCCCGGATGCGCCCTGGTACATCAACTACGGGATCATCCTGGTGGGCGCCATCGTGATCGCCGTGGGGCTGGTGTACATGACGGTGTTCAAGCCCTACGACAAGGGCACGGCGCCGGCTGGGGATGCGTGGAAGCTGGCCCGGCATTGAGGCCTGGCCTGAAGAAGAACGCCCGGTGAATGCCGGGCGTTTCTTTTTGAAGAGGGGTCAAGGGCTGGGGAGAGGGAGCAACTGTCTGCGCCGAGGCGTTTTTCGTAGGATGGGTTGAGCTTGCGAAACCCATGCGGTTGCGCTGATGGGTATCGCTTCGCTCAACGCCATCCTACGAAAAGCCATGCTCGCTCATGCGGTAGGAGACTTTGTCCGCGATTGGGCCCACCGGCCACGTAGGATGCGCCCTACGGCGCCCCGCCGCTCACCCCACGATCGCCTCGAACCCCTGGCGGATCTGCTCCTCCGGCAGGTTGTCGCCGATGAACACGATCACGCTCTCGCGCGCCTCCTCGCCCCAGGGCGTGTCCCAGTCGAAGCCGTACAGCCGCAGCACGCCCTGGAACACCAGGCGGCGTTCCTCGCCCTGGATGTTCAGCACGCCCTTGTAGCGCAGCAGCGAGTTGCCGTGCCATTGCAGCAGGTCGTCCATGAACTCGCTCAGGCGTTCGATGTTCAGCGGCTTGTCGCTGCGCAGCACCAGGGTGCGGATGCGGTCGTCGCTGGCCGCCACCGGGCGCAGCGGTTGCAACGGGCGCAGGCCGAGGTCGGCGTTGAGGTTGAAGCCGCGCACGTCGAGCAGGCGTTCCAGTTCGATGCGGCCGTGGTCCACCGGGTACAGCTCGGCGCGCCGGTTGATGCGCTGCAGGCGTTCGGCCAGGGCCTGGTACTGCTCGGCGCTGACCAGGTCGCGCTTGCTCACCAGGATGCGGTCGCCGAAGCCGACCTGGGCCTGGGCGATGGCCTCCTGCAGGTGGCGGTCGGCGTTGGCGGCGTCCACCAGGGTGATGATGCCGTCGAGCAGGTAGCGCTCGCGCAGCGTCTCGTCGACGAAGAAGGTCTGCGCCACCGGCGCCGGGTCGGCCAGGCCCGTGCATTCGATCACCAGGCGGTCGAAGGCGATCTCGCCGCTGTCGCGCTGCTCCAGCAGCAGGTACAGCGAACGCTCCAGGTCGTTGTTGATGGTGCAGCAGACGCAGCCGTTGGACAGCGTCATGACCTGCGCCGGGGCATCGCCCAGCAGCTGGCCGTCGATGGGGGCGTCGCTGAATTCGTTCTCGATCACCGCGATCTTCAGGCCGTGCTCGGCCTGCAGGATGTGGCGCAACAGGGTGGTCTTGCCGGCGCCGAGGAAGCCGGTGAGCACGGTCACCGGAATCTGCGCGGGCACTACGGAATCACTCATGGGAACCATCCGGGCAGGAAAATGAAAACGGGCCGCTCGCTGGCGGCCCGTCCGTTTATACACCCATCCGCGGCTTCAGCAGCAACGGATCGGTCGCCCCTTGCCGCCGCCGTAGCGTGCCTCCTGGCGTTCGCGGAAGAACTCCTTGTAGCTCATCACCGGCTTGTCCGGGTGCTTGTTGCGCATGTGCTCGACATAGGTGTCGTAGTCGGGCATGCCCACCAGCATCCTGGCGGCCTGCCCGAGGTACTTGCCCATGCGGCTGAGGTCATTGAACACGTGTCACCTCCTGCCTCAGGCCTCGGGAATGGGCTGGAACGGCGCTTCCTTGTCGGTGCGCTCCTTCTTGGTCCAGGCCTTGGCGCCGACCTTGATGGAGTACACCAGCACGCTGAACACCACCAGCAGGAACAGCACGGTGAGGCCGGCGTTGATGTAGGCGTTGAGCATCACCGTCTTGACCTGGGCGAGGTCCTTGGCCGGGGCCAGGACCTGGCCGGCGTCCAGCGCGGCGCCGTACTTCTGCGCCAGGGCGACGAAGCCCACCGCCGGGTTGCCGTCGAAGATCTTGATCAGGCCCGCGGCGCTGGTGCAGATCAGCAGCCAGGCCGCCGGCAGCGCGGTGACCCACACGTACTGCTGGCGCTTCATCTTGATCAGCACCACGGTGGCGAGCATCAGGGCGATGCCGGCGAGCATCTGGTTGGAGATGCCGAACAGCGGCCACAGGGTGTTGATGCCGCCCAGCGGGTCGACCACGCCCTGGTACAGCAGCCAGCCCCACAGCGCCACGCAGCCGCCGGTGCCGACGATGTTGGCGCCCCAGGAGTCGGTCTTCTTCAGCGACGGGACGAAGTTGCCCAGCAGGTCCTGCAGCATGAAGCGCCCGGCGCGGGTGCCGGCGTCCACCGCGGTGAGGATGAACAGCGCCTCGAAGAGGATCGCGAAGTGGTACCAGAAGGCCATGGTGTTCTCGCCCGGCAGCACCTGGTGGAGGATGTGGGCGATGCCCACGGCCAGGGTCGGGGCGCCGCCGGCGCGGGCCAGGATGGTGGTCTCGCCGATGTCCTTGGCGGTCTGGGTGAGTATTTCCGGGGTGATGGCGAAGCCCCAGCCGCTGACGGTCGCGGCCACCGCGGCGACGTCGGTACCGACCACCGCCGGCGGGCTGTTCATGGCGAAGTAGATGCCCGGCTCGATCACCGAGGCGGCGACCATGGCCATGATCGCCACGAAGGACTCCATCAGCATGCCGCCGTAGCCGATGTAGCGGGCGTCGGGCTCGCGGTTGAGCAGCTTGGGCGTGGTGCCCGAGGAGATCAGCGCGTGGAAGCCGGACACGGCGCCACAGGCGATGGTGATGAACAGGAAGGGGAACAGGCTGCCCTTCCACACCGGGCCGGTGCCGTCGGTGAACTGCGTCAGGGCCGGCATCTTCAGCTCCGGCATGACGATCAGGATGCCGATGGCCAGGGCGACGATGGTGCCGATCTTCAGGAAGGTCGACAGGTAGTCGCGCGGGGCCAGCAGCAGCCACACCGGCAGCACCGAGGCGATGGCGCCGTAGCCGATCAGCATCCAGACGATCTGCACGCCGTGGAAGGTGAACACCGGCGCCCATTCGGGGCTGGCCGCGACCTGCCCGCCGAGCCAGATGGAGCCCAGCAGCAGGGCCACGCCGACCACCGAGATCTCGCCGATGCGGCCCGGGCGGATGTAGCGCATGTACACACCCATGAGGATCGCGATCGGGATGGTGGCCATCACCGTGAACATGCCCCAGGGGCTTTCCGCCAGGGCTTTCACCACGATCAGGGCGAGCACCGCGAGGATGATGATCATGATAAGGAACGCGCCGAACAGGGCGATGGTCCCCGCCACCTGCCCCATTTCCTCGCGCACCAGTTCACCCAGCGAGCGCCCGTTGCGGCGGCTGGAGATGAACAGGATCATGAAGTCCTGCACCGCGCCGGCCAGGACCACCCCGGCGATCAGCCAGAGGGTGCCGGGCAGGTAGCCCATCTGCGCGGCGAGCACCGGGCCCACCAGCGGGCCGGCGCCGGCGATGGCGGCGAAGTGGTGACCGAAGAGGATGTGCTTGTTGGTCGGGACGTAGTCCAGGCCGTCGTTGTTGAGCACCGCGGGGGTGGCTCGGTTGGGGTCCAGTTGCATCACCTTCTCGGCGATGAACAGGCTGTAGTAGCGGTAGGCGACCAGGTAGATGGCGACCGCCGCTACCACGATCCACAGGGCATTGATGGCTTCGCCGCGGCGAAGCGCCACGACTCCTAAGGCACATGCTCCGACTATCGCCACGATCGCCCAGGCGAGGTGACGTAGCAGGCTGTTGTTATTGTTCATGGCGATGCTTCCGACTGTTGAAGGGCGAGAATTCGCAGGAAAAATTCTAGTCCTTTCCGGCGAGTCATTCATACGACCTTAGTCTAGAGCCGTTGCAACGATATTGCCGCCTGAAAAGGGGCGGTCTGGTGTCGCGGCCAGCGCCGCGCAAACCGCTCTGCGTCGAGGGTTTGCGCACGGGCCGGCGCGGGCTGGGAAGCTCAGGCGGGTTGCTTGGCGTAGCGCGCCAGAACTCCGAGGATAAGCCCCTTTCCCGGAATCTTGTTGTCCATGCTCCGCTCCGCCCTGGTTTGATGGGGAACCGCCCTAGCAGCTTTGGCGACGCCCGGACGGCTGTCAAACCGCCGGCCGGCGATGCGACGGGCGACAGGGGCTTGGCTATAGTGAGGCGAACGCAAATCGGCCGGAGAGCCCACCCATGAGTGACGATCACGCTGAACGACGGCGCTTCAGCCGCATCGCCTTCGACGCCAGCACCGAGGTCGCCCAGGACGGCCAGCGCTGGAAGGCCGAATTGCAAGACCTGTCGCTGCAGGGCCTGTTGGTGACCCGCCCGCCGGGCTGGAACGGCGACCCGGGCAAGCCCTTCGAGGTGCGCATCTACCTGGGCTTCGACGCCAACATCTACATGGAGGCGGACCTGGCCTGGGAACGCGAGGGCCTGCTGGGCTTCATCTGCCGGCACATCGACCTGGACTCCATCAGCCACCTGCGCCGCCTGGTGGAACTCAACCTGGGCGACGCAAGCCTGCTGGAGCGCGAGCTGACGGCGCTGGGGGAACAGGCGTAGGGCGTACAACCGTTCGCGGTTGTACGCCGTTTGACCCAGGGTATGGCCCGCGCCCAGGTCAGCCTCGGGGCTGCCGGGAATCACGGTTAACCGGCGGATAACGTCGAACGTTATCCGCCCTGCGCCGCCCCACCCACGCCATTCCAATGTAGGAGCGCGCCCTGCGCGCGAAATCGCGGGCAGGGCCCGCTCCTACAGGTTGCCGGGGAGCACGGCATGCCTCCCCCGTAGGAGCGGACCTTGTCCGCGATAGCCGGACGTCCCGGCGCGGATCGCGGATGAGATCCGCTCCTACGCCGCCGCACCTGCGCCACTCCCCTGTAGGAGCGCGCCCTGCGCGCGAATCGCGGGCAGGGCCCGCTTACAGGTTGCCGGGGAGCACGGCATTCCTCCCCCCGTAGCGGGCCTTGTCCGCGATAGCCGGACGTCCCGGCGCGGATCGCGGATGAGATCCGCTCCTACGCCGCCCCACCCACGCCATTCCCCTGTAGGAGCGCGCCCTGCGCGCGAATCGCGGGCAGGGCCCGCTTACAGGTTGCCGGGGAGCACGGCATTCCTCCCCCCGTAGCGGGCCTTGTCCGCGATAGCCGGACGTCCCGGCGCGGATCGCGGATGAGATCCTACAGGTTGCCGGGGAGCACGGCATTCCTCCCCCGTAGGCGCGGACCTTGTCCGCGATAGCCGGAACTATCGGCGCGATTCGCGGATGAGATCCGCTCCTACGCCGCCCCACCTGCACCATTCCCCTGTAGGAGCGCGCCCTGCGCGCGAATCGCGGGCAGGGCCCGCTTACAGGTTGCCGGGGAGCACGGCATTCCTCCCCCGTAGGACCTTGTCCGCGATAGCCGGAACTATCGGCGCGATTCGCGGATGAGATCCGCTCCTACGCCGCCCCACCTGCGCCATTCCCCTGTAGGAGCGCGCCCTGCGCGCGAATCGCGGGCAGGGCCCGCTCCTACAGGTTGCCGGGGAGCACGGCATTCCTCCCCCGTAGGCGGACCTTGTCCGCGATAGCCGGATATCCCGGCGCGGATCGCGGATGAGATCCGCTACGCTGCCCCACCTACACCATTCCCTTGTAGGAGCGCACCCTGCGCGCGAATCGCGGGCAGGGCCCGCTCCTACCGTAGGGCGGGCACGGTGCGCGCTATTCGAACAACGCATCCAGCGCCTGCTCCAGGCGCGTCACCGGGATCACCTGTAGCCCCGGCGGGGCCTCCTTGGGGGCGTTGCCCTGGGGCACGATGGCGCGCTTGAAGCCGTGCTTGGCGGCTTCCTTCAGGCGTTCCTGGCCGCTGGGCACCGGGCGCACCTCGCCGGACAGGCCGACCTCGCCGAACACCAGCAGTTGATGATCCAGCGGCCGGTTGCGCAGGCTGGACATCACCGCCGCCATCAGCGCCAGGTCCGACGCGGTTTCCAGCACCTTCACCCCGCCCACCACGTTGAGGAACACGTCCTGGTCGTAGGTGGGGATGCCGCCGTGGCGGTGCAGCACCGCCAGCAGCATGGCCAGGCGGTTCTGGTCCAGGCCCAGGGTGACGCGCCGCGGGTTGGCCAGGTGGCTGGTGTCGACCAGCGCCTGCACCTCCACCAGCATCGGCCGCGAGCCTTCCCAGGTGGCCATGACCACGCTGCCGGGCACCGATTCCTGGGCGCGGGTGAGGAAGATCGCCGAAGGGTTGGAGACCTCCTTCAGGCCACGGTCGGTCATGGCGAACACGCCCAGTTCGTTGACCGCGCCGAAGCGGTTCTTCACCGCCCGCAGCAGGCGCAGGCGGCCGTCGGACTCGCCCTCGAAATACAGCACGGTGTCGACCATGTGCTCCAGCACCCGCGGGCCGGCCAGGGCGCCTTCCTTGGTGACGTGGCCGACCAGGAAGATCGCCGTGCCGCTCTGCTTGGCGAAGCGCACCAGCAACGCGGCGCTCTCGCGCACCTGGGCGACGCCGCCGGGGGCCGATTGCAGCTGTTCGGTGAAGATGGTCTGGATGGAGTCGATCACCATCACCTTGGGCTGCTCGTGGCGAGCAGTGGCGATGATGCTCTCGATGCAGGTCTCGGTCATGACCTTGAGCTTGTCTTCCGGCAGGCCCAGGCGCCGCGCGCGCATGGCCACCTGCTGCTGCGACTCTTCGCCGGTGACGTAGAGCGCCGGCATGCGGTTGGCGATGCTGCACAGGGTCTGCAGGAGGATGGTCGACTTGCCGATGCCGGGGTCGCCGCCGATGAGCACGACGGAGCCGTCCACCAGGCCGCCGCCGAGGACGCGGTCGAGTTCGTTGGAGGCGGTGCTGAAGCGCGGCATCTCCTCGACGCTGACTTCCGCCAGGGTCTTGATGTTGGCCTGCTGCCCGGCCCAGCCGCCGCGTCCGGAACTGCCGGAGCCACCGGTGGGCGTGGTGTCGACGACGGTCTCCACCAGGGTGTTCCAGGCGCCGCAGTCGGCGCACTGGCCGGCCCATTTGGGGAAGGTGGCGCCGCACTCGGTGCAGCCGTACATGCGCTTGGCCTTGGCCATGGGCGGACTCCGTCGAAGACAAAGCCCGCATCATAGCGGTTCGCGCCTGACGCTTCAGCCCGCTGCGACAGTGGCCGACGGATGCGGCCGAAGGATCAGCCCGCCAGCAGGCGGTACTGGCTCTCCATGTCGTAGCGCAGGCCTTCGCGGCGCATGATCAGCGCGGCCAGGGTGCCGTCCGGGCGCTCGATGCCCTCTTCCACCCGGCTGATGCGCTGGTCCAGCAATTCGTACTGCAGTTTCAGACGTACCAGACGCTCCTGGGCCCGGCGCGGGTCGAACGAGGTCTTGGCCTGCTTGCGGAGGGTCTTGCCGAGGGGACGCTGCTCTTTACGCATGGCTGATCACCAGCAGTAGAAAAAGTTGTCCGAAGACTACGCCCGACCTCGGCGAGCTCCCTTGATATCGATCAAGCTCAGCTTGAACGCTGCAGCAGCTCGGCGATCTCGTCCTTCAGGGCGACGCGCTGCAGCTTGAGGTTGTTCAGGGCCAGGTCATCCAGCGGCTCGCGGCCGTCCTCGATGTCGTAGATGCGCCGGTCCAGCTCCTCGTAGGTGCCGGCCAGGCGGGTGAAATGGCTGTTCTCGCCGATAAGCTTGGCGATCTTGGCGCGCTGATCGGGAAACTCACGGGCCAGGGGATGGTGCTCCAGCGGCATGGCGGTCCTCCTTACTGCGTGGGTGGATGATTCCCTTCAGCCTAGACCACCACCGAATTTCGCCCAGCGCCGCCGGTCATGCCGGAACTTTTGCGCTGGCGGCTGTCCATGCCGGCTCGGGGGAGTGTTCAACACCGGCGCGGCCGCTAAACTCCCCCCTGTCCCTCTCTATCCCTACAAGGAGTCTGTGCATGAGTCTGCTTAGCGAGTTCAAGGCCTTTGCCGTCAAAGGCAACGTGGTCGACATGGCCGTCGGTATCATCATCGGCGCCGCCTTCGGCAAGATCGTCTCGTCCTTCGTCGGCGACGTGATCATGCCGCCGATCGGCCTGCTGATCGGGGGGGTCGACTTCTCCGACCTGGCCATCACCCTCAAGGCCGCCGAGGGCGACGTCCCGGCGGTGGTGCTGGCCTACGGCAAGTTCATCCAGACCTGCCTGGACTTCCTGATCGTCGCCTTCGCCATCTTCATGGGCGTGAAGGCCATCAACCGGCTCAAGCGCGAAGAGGCCGCCGCCCCCGAAGCGCCGCCGGCGCCGACGCCCGAGGAAGTGCTGCTGACCGAGATCCGCGACCTGCTGAAGAACCAGCAGAACCGCAGCTGAGCCGGCCCCGCGCGCCGTCAGGCGGCGCGCGGCGGCTGCAGCAGCAGGCGCTCGACGCGCCGCTCCTTCACCTCCAGCACCCGCAGGCGCCAGCCGCGGTGCTCCAGTTCGTCACCGGCCGCCGGCAGGCGGTCCAGCAGGTGCAGCGCCAGGCCGCCCAGGGTGCGGCAATCCTCCGGCGCCTGGCCGCGGAAGCCGATGCGCTCGGCCAGCAGCGCCAGGGTGGTGGCGCCGCGCACGCGCCAGCCATCGCTGCCCTTCTCGATGTCCGGGCCGGTCATCTCGCTGGCGTCCGGCAGTTCGCCAGCAATCGCCTGGAGAATGTCGGTCAGCGTCAGCAGGCCCTCGAAACCGCCGAACTCGTTGACCACGAAAGCCACGTGGGTCGAGGCCTGGCGCATCTGTTCCAGGGCGCCGAGCACGCTGCAGCTGTCCGGCAGGTTCAACGGCGCCCGCAGCAGCGGCTCGATGTCCGGCTGGCGGCCGGCGAGGATGGCCTTTAACAGTTCCTTCTTGTGCACGTAGCCCAGCGGCTCGTCCACCTGGCCGGCGCGGATCACCAGCAGGCGCGAAAAGGGCGAATCCAGCAGCACCTGGCGCGTCTGCCCGGCGTCGGCATCGAGGTCGATGCGGTGCACCTCGGTGCGCTCGGTCATCACCGTGCGGATGGAGCGCTCGGCCAGCTCCAGCACGCCGCTGATGAGCACCCGCTCGCGGCGGTCGAAGGGTGCGTCGGCCGGTTCCTCGCCCAGCATGTCGGCGATCTCCTCGCCCACCTCGTCGGCCTCCACCTTGCCGCCCAGCAGGCGCAGCACCGCGTAGCGCGTGCGCTCGCGCGGGCCGCGGCTGCCCTGCAGGCTGCGCCGGCGGCGCCAGCGCACCGCCTGGTTGGCCAGCTCGATGAGGATCGAGAAGCCGATGGCGGCGTACAGGTAGCCCTTCGGGATGTGCAAGCCCAGGCCCTCGGCGGTGAGGCTGAAGCCGATCATCATGAGGAAGCCCAGGCACAGCATGATCACCGTGGGGTGGGCGTTGACGAAGGCGGTCAGCGGTTTGCTGGCGACCATCATCAGGGCCATGGAGAAGACCACGGCGATCATCATCACTTCCAGTTGCTCGACCATGCCTACGGCGGTGATCACCGCGTCCAGGGAGAACACCGCGTCGAGCACCACGATCTGCGCCACCACCGGCCAGAACGCGGCGTAGACCCGCGCGCCGCCAGCCTTGTGCACGCGCCCTTCCAGGCGCTCGTGCAATTCCAGGGTGGCCTTGAACAGCAGGAACAGGCCGCCGAACAGCATGATCAGGTCACGCCCGGAGAAGGCCTTGCCGAAGACCTCGAACAGCGGTTCGGTGAGGGTCACCAGCCAGGAGATGCTGGCCAGCAGGCCCAGGCGCATCAGCAGCGCCAGCGACAGGCCGATCAGCCGGGCGCGGTCGCGCAGCTGCGGCGGCAGCTTGTCGGCGAGGATGGCGATGAACACCAGGTTGTCGATGCCCAGCACCAGCTCCAGCAGGATCAGGGTGAGCAGGCCGAGCCAGGCCGTAGGGTCCAGGAGCCACTCCATGGTCAGCTCCGGGGCGCGCGCAGGGGCGCGGCGAGGGTGTGGGGAAAGGTACTACTGAAGGGGTCGTCGGCCGCCGGGGGCGGCTCGCTCGTGTGGCAGTCCATGGGGTTCCAGGGGCTATGGATGGACGGCCATCCTAAGGGCAAAGAGGCCCGCCCCTTAAGCGGGCAATCTTTTCCAAATCTTGCCTACCAGTAGTTCTCCACGGCGATCTGCCCGGGCTTGCGCGTCAGCGCCAGGCTCATGCCGCGGGTCTTCAGCACCGCGCGGGTGTCCTCGATCATCTGCGGGTTGCCGCAGAGCATCACCCGCGAATGCTCGGGGGTGAGTCCCAGGCCGGCGGCGCGTTCCAGCTCGCCGTTCTCGATCAGCGTGGTGATGCGCGCGCCCAGGCAGCCGGGCACCTGCTCGCGGGTCACCACCGGAATGAACTGCAGCTTGTGCGCGTGCTCGGCCAGGTAGTCGCGCCCGGCCAGGCCGGCGATGAGTTCGCGGTAGGCCAGTTCCTTTTCCTCGCGGGCGCTGTAGACCAGCTTGATGGTCTCGAAGCGCTCCCACACCTCGAAGTCCTGGAGGATCGACAGGAAGGGCGCAAGCCCGGTGCCAGTGGCCAGCAGCCAGAGGTCGCGGCCGTCGGGGAAGCGGTCGAGGGTGAGGAAGCCGAAGGCCTGGCGGTCGACCAGCAACTGGTCGCCCTCGCGCAGGCGGCTCAGCTCGCTGGTGAACTCCCCGCCCGGCACCACGATGGAGAAGAACTCCAGGTGCTCGTCGTGGGGCGCCGAGACCATCGAATAGGCGCGCCAGACGATGCTGCCGCTGGGCTTGTACACGCCCAGGCGGGCGAACTGCCCGGCGCGGAAGCGAAAGCCCGCGTCGCGCGTGGTGCGCAGGGTGAACAGGCTGGGGGTCAGCGTCTGCACGTCGAGCAGCGTCTGACGGGTGAACTTCTCTTCGCTGGCGGTCATACTCCGCTCCCGATCCAATCTCTGCCTACAGTTTCTCCCATCGCAAGAGCGAGAAACACCGTCAGATATCAGGGCCTTTGCCGCAAACCGCGGCCGGCCTGACCTGGCGCAACGAAAAAGCGATGCCCATGCCGACCTTCCACACGCCCTTCGCCGAACTCGACCTGATCCGCCAGCCGGAGCAACGCAACGACCCGCTGCAAGCCTTCGACGCCGCCGACGAATACCTGCTGCGCCAGGTGGCCGCCGACGGCCTGGCCGGGGATTGCCGGGTGCTGGTGCTCAACGACGCCTTCGGCGCCCTGGCCGCGGGCCTGGCCGGGCACGCGCAGGTGACCAGCAGCGGCGACTCCTTCCTCGCCGCCCTGGCCCTGGGCAAGAACCTGGCGCGCAACGGCCTGGCGGAGGACGCGGTGGCCTTCGTGCCGGCCAGCGAAACCCCGGCGGGCCCCTTCGACCTGGTGCTGCTGCGGGTGCCCAAGACCCTGGCCCTGCTGGAGGAACAGCTGATCCGCCTGCACGGCCGCCTGGCGCCGGGCGCGCGGGTGATCGCCGGGGCCATGGTCAAGCACCTGCCGCGCGCCGCCGGCGACCTGCTGGAGAAATACATCGGCCCGGTGCAGGCCTCGCTGGCCGAAAAGAAGGCCCGCCTGCTGTTCGCCACGCCTGTGGATAAAGCTCCGGTCGCCTCGCCCTACCCCAGCCGCTACACGCTGGACGAGCCGAAGCTGGAACTGCTCAACCACGCCAACGTGTTCTGCCGCGAAGGCCTGGACATCGGCACCCGCGCCTTCCTCCCGCACCTGCCGCGCGGCCTGGGCCACGCCAGGGTGGCGGACCTGGGCTGCGGCAACGGCGTGCTCGCCATCGCCAGCGCCCTGGCCAACCCGGAGGCCCACTACTGCCTGGTGGACGAATCCTTCATGGCCGTGCAGTCGGCCCGCGAGAACTGGCGCGCCGCCCTGGGCGAACGCGAGGCGGAATTCCGCGCCGCCGACGGCCTGGCCGGGCAGCCGGAAAACTCCCTGGACCTGGTGCTGTGCAACCCGCCCTTCCACCAGCAGCAGGTGGTCGGCGACTTCCTCGCCTGGCGCATGTTCCAGCAGGCCCGCCACGCGCTGGTCAGCGGCGGCCAGCTGTGGATAGTCGGCAACCGCCACCTGGGCTACCACGCCAAGCTCAAGCGCCTGTTCCGCGGCGTCGAGCAGGTGGCGGCGAACCCGAAGTTCGTGGTGCTCAAGGCGAGCAAGTAGGACCGACGGTCATTGCCTTCCATGGGGCGACGGCGCAGGATACACACATAGCTGTACACACATACCTGTGGAGGTCCTTGCCATGTCCTCGCCCACACTCCCCAGCCGCGTCTTCATGAACGGCAACAGCCAGGCGGTGCGCATTCCCCAGGAGTTCCGCCTGGACGCCAGCCGCGTGGAAATCCGCCGCCAGGCCAATGGCGACCTGGTCATCCACCCGCTGCCCGAGGACCGCGGCGAGGCGTTGCTGCAGGCGCTGTCCGGCTTCGACGACGAGTTCATCGAAGCACTGGAGGAAGGGCAGCGCGAACAGCCGCCGATGCAGGAGCGGGAAGAGCTGTGAAATACCTGCTCGACACCAACATCCTCATCTACCTGCTGAAGAACCGCCCGGAATCCGTGGCCCGACGGGTCAACGCCCTGCCCGCCGACGCCGGCCTGTGCATGTCCTTCTTCACCTACGCCGAGTTGCTCAAGGGCGCCGAACGCAGCACCCGGCGCAGCGAGGTCCTGCGCCAGCTGGAGCGCCTGACGCGCCAGGTGCCGGTGGTCTACGACGGCACCCCGCGCCTGTGCGAGCACTACGCGACGCAGTTCACCCGCCTCAAGCTGGCCGGCACGCCGATCGGCGCCAACGACCTGTGGATCGCCTGTCACGCCCTGGCGCTGGAGGCGACCCTGGTGACGCACAACACCCGCGAGTTCGAACGCATCGACGGGCTGTGCCTGGAAGATTGGGCGGCCGAGTAGGGCATCGCGGACGGAGTCCGCTGCTACGCGGCCCCAACCGCGCCGCATCCCTGTAGGAGCGCGCCCTGCGCGCGAATCGCGGGCAGGGCCCGCTCCTACAAGTTACCGGGAGGCACGGTATTCCTCCCCCGTAGGAGCGGACCTTGTCCGCGATAGCCGGAGGTATCGGCGCGGATCGCGGATGAGATCTCCTACGCTGCCCCAGCCGCGCCACGCCCCTGTAGGAGCGCGCCCTGCGCGCGAATCGCGGGCAGGGCCCGCTACAAGTTACCGGGAGGCACGGTATGCCTCCCCCGTAGGAGCGGACCTTGTCCGCGATAGCCGGAGGTATCGGCGCGGTTCGCGGATGAGATCCGCTCCTACGCCGCCCCAGCCGCGCCATTCCCCTGTAGGAGCGCGCCCTGCGCGCGAATCGCGGGCAGGGCCCGCTCCTACAAGTTACCGGGAGGCACGGTATTCCTCCCCCGTAGGAGCGGACCTTGTCCGCGATAGCCGGAGGTATCGGCGCGGTTCGCGGATGAGATCCGCTACGCTGCCCCAGCTGCGCCATTCCCCTGTAGGAGCGCGCCCTGCGCGCGATTCGCGGGCAGGGCCCGCTCCTACAAGTTGCCGGGGAGCACGGTATGCCTCCCCCGTAGGAGCGGGTCTTGTCCCTCCACCCCCGACAGGTTCCTACCCTAACGCCATACAAGCGGACCTTGTCCGCGATAGCCGGACGTATCGGCGCGGTTCGCGGATGAGATCCGCTCCTACGCGGCCCCACCCGCGCCATTCCCTTGTAGGAGCGAGCCGGGTGTTAGGGACGCGGGGGTATCTACGTCGCGCAGGACGCCGGGGTCGTTCACGTCGATGGGTTGCCAGGCTTCGCGGTGAGCTTGCAGTACCGCGCGGGCGCCTTCGTCGCCTTGCAGGGCGCGGAGTTCCGGCCAGAA
This sequence comes from Pseudomonas sp. M1, assembly GCF_022760135.1. Lineage (NCBI taxonomy): Bacteria > Pseudomonadati > Pseudomonadota > Gammaproteobacteria > Pseudomonadales > Pseudomonadaceae > Pseudomonas > Pseudomonas sp. M1. Next base: position 725,240 of record NZ_CP094343.1, on the reverse strand, counting down.
GGCTCGGCCGAAGAGGACCGGGTGGCCACGTTGGCCTTGGTGCAGGGGGAAGACGATGCACTGTTCGCTGGCCTGCGAGGCCAGCAGGCGCAGGGTTTGCGGGGCTATCCAGGGCATGTCGGCGAGCAGGATCGCCACGCTGGTGGCCGGGTTGTCGGCCAGCGCGGCGACGCCGGCGGCGAGGCTGTGGCCCAGGCCGGATTCCGCCTCCGCGCAGCGCACGATGGAGATATCCACAGGCACGCCGAGCGCTAGCGGATCATCCTCCGGGCGCAGCACCACGCAGACCTCGTCGAACGCCTCGCAGGCATTGGCCAGGCTAGCCGCCAGCAAACCACGGCCATCGGCCAGGCGCGCCTGGCGCTTGTCGGTGCCGAAGCGCCGGCCGAAGCCGGCTGCCAGCAGCAGCGCGACGGTCGTCACAGGCTTTCGCGCTCGATGCCGCTGCGGGTGCGGAGGATGTCGGCGAGCACCGCCAGGGCGATTTCCGCCGGGGTCTTGCTGCCCAGGTTGAGGCCGATGGGCGCGTGGATGCGCGCCAGCTCCGCCTCGCCCAGGCCGCCGACGCGCTCCAGGCGCTCCATGCGCCTGGCCGAGGTGGTGCGCGAGCCCATCACGCCGATGTAGAAAGCTTCGGTGCGCACCGCTTCGAGCATCGCCAGGTCGTCGATCTTCGGGTCGTGGGTCAGCGCCACCACCGCGGTATCGGCGTGGCAGCCGCCGTTGGCGATGAAGATCGACGGCAGCTCGCGGCGAATCTCGATGCCGTCCAGCTCGACGCCATCCAGCGCTTCCTCGCGCGGATCGCAGAGGATCACTTCAAAGCCCAGGCCCTTGCCGAACTCGGCGCAGGCATGGGCCACGCTGGAATAGCCGGCCAGCAGCAGGCGCTGGGCTGCGCCGACGCGCAGCTGCACCGCGCCGGCGTCACGTTCCACGCGCGGGCCGTGGCTGTGGTCGTCGTACAGGTTGCGCGCGCCGCTGGCCAGGTCCACCCGGCGCAGCAGGCGGCGCTGGCCGAGCAGCGCCGCTTCCAGCTCGCGCAGGTGCGCCTGGACTTCGCAGTCCGGCGCCAGGTTTTCCACCAGCACGTCGAGGATGCCGCCGCAGGGCAGGCGGATGTTGCTGCGCTCGTCGCCTTCGCCGTAGCGCACCACCTTCACCGGCTCGGCGAACTCCCCGGCGGCCACGCGCTCGAGGAAGTCGTCCTCGACGCAGCCGCCGGACAGCGAGCCCACCCACTGCCCGCCCTGGTTCACCGCCAGCAGCGAGCCCGGCGCGCGCGGCGCCGAGCCGTAGGTGAAGAGCACGGTGCAGAGCCAGACACGCTGGCCCTCCCGGGACCAGCGCAGCGCCTGGCGGATCACTTGCAGATCGAGATGTTGCACTTCACATCGCCTTGCCGGCATGGACCGGCACACCATCGGACTTCAGTTGCGCAACCGCCTTGGCGTCGAGGTCGCCGGGCAGGCCGCCCCAGCTTTGACGCAGGTAGTTGAGCAGATCGGTGAGTTGCGCGTCATCCAGTTTATCCGCGAAGCCGGGCATCGGCTGCATGCGCTCGAAACCGCCGAACTGCTGTTCGCCGATGCCGTCGACGATCACCCGCAGCAGGTTGCGCGAGTCGGCCAGGCGCAGGGTGGTGTTGCCCTGCATGGCCACGGCGATGTGCGGCTTGCCCTCGCCTTCGGTGCCGTGGCAGCCGGCGCAGACGTTGAGGTACTGCTGGCGGCCGCGCTTGGCGCTGGCGGACAGCTGTGGATAAGCCACCGCCTGCACCGCCCTGGCCGCCGGCGGCTGGTCGCCCAGCAGGTAGCTGGCCATGGCCTGCAGGTCGGCGCTGTCCAGGTGCTGGGTGCTGTGGTGCAGCACCGGGAACATCTCGTTGAACATGCTGCCCTGGGCGCTCATGCCGTGCTCCAGGAAGGCCGACAGGTCGGCGTGGTTCCAGCCGCGCGCGGCCAGGTCCTCGGGCAGCAGGCTGGGCGCCAGGTAGCCGTTGAGCAGGGCGCCGGACAGGCGCTTGTCCTGCTGCAGCGCGCCGATGGCGTTGCGCGGGGTGTGGCATTCGCCGCAGTGGCCGAGCACTTCCACCAGGTACTGGCCGCGCTGCCAGGGCTCGCTCTTGCCCTCGGCGCTCTGCAGCTGGACGCTCTTGCCGTACAGCAGGTTCCAGCCGGCCAGCCCCGCGCGCACGTTGAACGGGAAGCTCAGCGCGGTCTCGGGCGCGGCGCGGTGCACCGGCTCGACGGTCATCAGGTAGGCGTGGATGGCGTCGGAATCCTCGCGCCTGATCAGGTGGTACGAGGTGTAGGGCATCGCCGGGTAGAGGTTGGCGCCGTCCTTGCGCTTGCCCTCGGTGAGGGCGGCGAAGAAGTCGTCGGCGCTGTAGTTGCCGATGCCGTAGTCCTTGTCCGGGGTGATGTTGCTGCCGTAGATGGTGCCGAACGGCGAGGCGATCGGCAGGCCGCCGGCGAAGGGCGCGCCGCCCGCCGCGGTGTGGCAGGCCGTGCAGTCGGCGGCGCGGGCCAGGTACTCGCCGCGCTTGACCAGGTCGGCGTCGGCGGCCTGGGCGCCGGCGACCAGGCCCGCGCTCAGCAGCAGGCCGGTTAGCAGTCGCGCCATGCTCAGCCCTCCTTGACCAGGCCGAGGTCGCTGAGGACCTCGGCGGTGGCGTTGTAGTAGCGCACGTAGCCGGTGCAGCGGCAGATGTGGTGGCCGAGGCTGGCCTCGATCGCCGACTCCAGCTCGCTCTTCTTCAGCGGCTGGCGCTGGGCCTTTTCCACCAGCACGGTGGCGGCGTTGACGAAGCCCGGCGCGCAGTAGCTGCACTGGAAGGCGAAGCGCTCGACGAACTTCTGCTGGATCGGGTTCAGCTCGCTCACCTGGCCCTGCGCATCGCGCTTGGCGTGGCCTTCGATGGTGCGCACCTTCTTGCCGTCGAACCAGTTGGCGCCGGTGATGCAGGTGCGCACTTCCTCGCTGGTGCCGTCGGGGTTGTCGACGATCACCACGCAGGCGTGGCAGATGCCCTGGCCGCAGCCCAGGCGCGAGCCGGTGAGGTTCTGGTATTCGTGCAGGTAGTCGATCATCGGCAGGTCTTCGGGGACCTCGACCGGGCCGACGCCTTGACCGTTGAGGGTCAGCTGGAGCTTAGCCATTGAGGGCCTCCTTGATGCGGGCGGGGGTGGCGGGCAGGTCGCGGACGCGCTTGCCGATGGCGTGGGCGATGGCGTTGCCCACGGCGCCGGCGATGGGGATCATCACCACTTCGGCGATGCCCTTGGACGGGTCGCTGGGCGACAGCGGCGGGAGGATCTCCGAGGTCTGCTGCCACACCGCCACGTCCTTGGCGCGCGGCAGGCGGTAGCGGTTGAAGTTCCAGTCGCCCTCGGCCGGGCCGCCCTCGTGCAGCGGCATCTCTTCCAGCAGCGCGTGGCCCAGGCCCATGGCGGTGCCGCCCTCGATCTGGCCCTTGACCAGCTCCGGCACCAGCACCCGGCCGCACTCCACCCAGGAGTGGTGGTTGAGCACCTGCACCTCGTGGCTGCCCTTGTTGACCTTCAGCTCCACCAGGGTGGCCACCGGGCTGTAGTAGGTGACCGCGGCGTTGTTCAGCTGCACCGGCGGGTAGTTCACGTTCCTGCGGTCCAGCAGGTGGAAGCCGGCGCTGGTCATCTGCGCCTTCTTCGCGGCCGGCGCGCCGTCGCCGTATTTCACCGCCAGGCCGTCCAGCGGCAGGCGCTCGCTGACGCCGTCGATGCTGAATTCGCACTCGGCCCAGCTCCAGCGGTTGAAGGCGTGCACCGTGGCGCCGGTGACCAGGCCGCGCTCGTGGGCGCGCCTGGCCAGCACGGCGAAGGGCAGCGGCTGCATGCCGTTGGCGGTGAGTTCGCCGTTCACCCAGTGGGCGTCCTCGCGGCGCACCACGTAGGGGTTGGCCTGGCCGCCGTAGGGGCCCTGGCGCCAGATTTCCAGGGCCGCCGGCCACAGGCCGTGGTTGAACAGCACGCGCGCCGCCTCGCGGGTGGCGTGGCTGAAGTAGTAGGCCGAGTTGGTGGCCGAGGACGCCGAGGCGTACTTGCCCACCCAGCGCGGGTTGCGCAGCTTCTCGTCCTGGGTGGCCTGGCTCATGGTGTAGGGGTCTTCGCCGCTGAGCAGTTGCAGCTCCGGCCACTGCGTCTCGGCGGTCTTCACCTCGTCCGCCGGGCGGCCGAGGAAGTCGGCGGCGACCAGGGCCTGGGAGGTGGACATGCCGGTGCCGATCTCGATGCCGATGTGGCGCAGCTGGATGCGCCCTTCGGCGTCGAACTCCAGGCTGGCCATGGGCGCCTCGGAGCCGGTGCCGAAGTCCTTCTGGCAGATGGCGAAGCCGACGCCGTACCAGTTGTCCGGGTCCTGCGCGTCGAACTGCTGCTTGCGCTCGGCACGGTTCTTCCACACCTCGTGGGCGGCGGCCTTGTCGAGGATCTCGTGCAGACGCAGGGCGCCGGCGGGCACCGCGCCCTGGGTGTTCTTCATGCCCGAGACCAGCGCGTTGCGCCGGCGCAGTTCGATGGGGTCGACGCCCAGGCGCTCGGCGATCTCGTCCACCATCATCTCGGTGGAAGCCATGCTCTGCAGGGTGCCGTAACCGCGCATGGAGCCGGCCTCGACGCCGCGCGAATGGTAGGCGGTGGCCTGCAGGTCGCTCTGCGGCATGTAGTAGATGGACTGCGCGGCGGTGGCGCCCACGGCGGCCACCGAGGCGCTGTAGTTGGCGCGGCCGCCGCCGTCCAGGCTCATCTCGGCGCGGAAGATGCGGAAGCCCAGGTCCTTCTTGTCCACCGCCAACTGGTAGCGGATGTCGAAGGCGTGGCGCTTGATGCCGCTCTGGAACTGCTCGTAGCGGTCGTTGGCCAGGCGCACCGGCACGCCTTCGCCGTACAGCGCGGCGAGGGCCGCGTAGTAGACGAAGATGTTGTGGTCCTTGGAGCCGTAGCCGACGGTGTAGCCGGGGTGGATGTTCAGCGTGGTCAGGCCGAAGCGCGACGGCGCGATCATGTGCACCGTCTCGTAGGCGGCCTCGAACGGGCACTGGGTGGCGACCACGAAGTGCAGGGTCTTGCTGGCCGGGTCGTACCAGCCGTTGCCGTTGTCCGGTTCCAGCGCGGCGGGCTCGATGGACGGCGTCCTGTAGCGCTCGTCGAAGACCAGCCAGTCGGCCGGCGGGTTGTCCACCTGGTCCTTGATCTTCTGCGCGTAGAACAGGCCCTGCTCGGTGAGGTCGCCATGCTGGCTGGGCTGCTGGTCCCACACCGGCTTGCGGTTGCGGATCATCGGGAAGAGGATCGAGGCCTTGAGGCTGGAGAACTCGTCCTCGTCGGCCGAGGTCTTCCCGCCCACCCGCACGTAGCGGAAGCTGCCGTAGGGGTCGCCCTGGTACAGCGGCGCCTGGGCGCCGTAGCGGATGGCCTTGTCGTTGAACTTCAGCTTGAGCTTGGCCCGGCGGAAGCGCTCGAAGTCGTGCCAGATGAGGATGGCCACCGGGTGGCCGATGAACATCGGCACCTTGCCGGTGGGCAGCAGCGGGTCCGGGCCGTGGGCCTCGGGGAAGGCGATGCCGTCTTTGGCCAGGTCCTCGGCGGTGACGATGCGGTCCGGCTGCAGGTCGTCACCCAGCCAGGCGAGGTCGTAGCCTTCGTAGAGGCGGTCGGCCTTGAGCGTCTTCAGCAGCATGGCGTGGCCCTGCTGCTGCGGCCAGCCGGGCATGTCCTTGGCGCGGATGTCGCGGGCGAACACCTTGTTGCCGCAGACCTTGGAAATGGCGTCGTTGCGCAAGCGCACCTTGCCGTCATGGCCGAGCCACTGCTCGGCCGGCACCGTCACGCTCTTCTCCATCAAGGCAGCGAAAGCCCGGCTGCCCAGCGGCGCCAGGGTGACGCTCACGCCGGCGATCAGACCGCCCTGGAGGAAGGCGCGCCGGGAGATATCACGGTTGGACATGGATCATCCTCTGGGCGGTGCACTACCCGCCCATGTCGTTATGGAGTTCTGGAACCGGCGGAACCGAGGCGTGGAACGGCGCGACGACGGCGTTGCGGGCCGCGTCGTCCTACGGAAAATCCTGACCGATACGTCAACTTTACCCAAATCGCACGCCTCAGGCAAAAGTTAAGCAGGGCGGTCAGCGAACCGAATGCGCCGTGGCCGTCCACTCGTCTGAAGGAAAATGCCTACCGAATTTGTTACGGCGTGCTACGCTCACCGGCCTTTGCTTAGCTCCCTAACCAGTCGTCCGCGCACCATGTCCGCCGAAGCCACCTCGCTGCTCCGCCACCGTCCCTTCCTCGCCTTCTGGCTCGCCCGCGTGTGCACCGCCAGTGGTTTCCAGATGCTTACCGTGGCCATCGGCTGGCACATGTACGAGCTGACCCACAACGTGCTCGACCTCGGCCTGGTGGGCCTGGTGGAGTTCCTGCCGCGGGTGCTGTTCATGCTGCACACCGGGCACGTCGCCGACCGCTACGACCGGCGCAAGGTCGCCGCCCTGTGCCAGGTGGCCCAGGGCCTGGTGGCGCTGGCCCTGGTGCTGGGCGCCAGCACCGGCAACGTGACCCGCGAGATGATCTTCGTGCTGGCCTTCCTGCTCGGCAGCGCGCGTTCCTTCGAGATGCCGACCACCCAGGCGCTGCTGCCGAACATCGTGCCCAGCGCCCTCTTCCCCCGCGCGGTGGCGGCCTCGGCCTCGGCCATGCAGGCGGCGACCATCGCCGCGCCGGCCCTGGGCGGCCTGCTCTACGCCTTCGGCGCCTTCTGGGTGTACGCGCCGACCACGCTGCTGTACTTCATGGCCTGCGCGCTGTCGCTGAGCCTGCAGGCGCGCCGGCAGAACGGCATCCAGGGCAAGGCCAGCCTGCAGTCGCTGATGGCCGGCATCCATTTCATCCGCAGCCGCCCGGACATCTTCGGCGCCATCTCCCTGGACCTGTTCGCCGTGCTGCTGGGCGGCGCCACCGCGCTGCTGCCGGTGTTCGCCAAGGACATCCTGCTCACCGGCCCCTGGGGCCTGGGCCTGCTGCGCTCGGCACCAGCGCTGGGCGCGCTGCTGATGTCGTTCTGGCTGGCGCGCTTCCCCATCGAGCGCAACGTCGGGCGCATCATGTTCCTGGCCGTGGGCATCTTCGGCGTGGCGACCATCGCCTTCGGCCTGTCCACCTCCTTCTGGCTGTCCCTGGGCGTGCTGGTGGTGCTGGGCGCGGCGGACATGATCAGCATGGTGATCCGCGGCGCCTTCGTGCAGCTGGAAACCCCGGACGAGATGCGCGGCCGCGTCAGCGCGGTGAACGGGCTGTTCATCGGCGCCAGCAACCAGCTCGGCGAGTTCGAGTCGGGGCTGACAGCGCACTGGTTCGGCACGGTGCCGGCGGTGGTTATTGGCGGCGTGGGGACGCTGGTTGTTACCGGGGCGTGGATGAAGCTGTTTCCGACGTTGGCGCAGCGGGACAAGTTGCACTGAAGCGCTCTTCGTAGGAGCGAGCTTGCTCGCGAACGGCGTTTCCCTGTCGCTACAGCGCCTGAGGTTGACTCCGCTCCCTCTCCCTAACCATCACCCTGAAGGGAGAGGGGACCGTTGGGCAGAGTCGGGCGTTCTGGAGTTAGCCGGCAGGTATGGTGTTTCCGGCGGAAACCATATCGTTCTCGGCACGGACTAGCCCCCTCTCCCTTCAGGGAGAGGGCTGGGGAGAGGGCGCTCTGAAACCCGAACTCCAGAATCGCCGGGGAACTCTGTTCGCGAGCAAGCTCGCTCCTACGAAAAGCCCAAAAGCCCCCCAATAAAAAAGCCCCCGCCAAAGCGAGGGCTACAGGCACCCGAAGGCGCCCAAGTGGGAGTCTCAGTGCGGCGTCCCCAACCCCGCCGCATTCATCAGCAGGCGCATCAGCCAGGCCGCCACGCCCAGAGCGGCGACGCTGCCCGCCCAGATCAGCACCAGCCAACCCAGGCGCTTGTACAGTGGCGCTTTCACGGTTTGCGGTTTCATCGCCTGACCCTCAGTGGTAGCCATCGCCGTGCTTCACCTTGCCGCGGAACACGTAGTAGCTCCAGGCGGTGTAGCCGAGGATGAAGGGGATGATGAACAGCGCGCCCACCAGCATGAAGCCCTGGCTCTGCGGCGGCGCCGAGGCGGCCTGGATGCTCACCCCCGGCGGGATGATGTTCGGCCACAGGCTGATGCCCAGGCCGCTGTAGCCGAGGAAGATCAGCACCAGGGTGAGCACGAAGGGCTGCGCGTTGTCGTTGCGCGCCACCGAGCGCAGCAGGGCGTAAAAGGTCAGCAGCACCAGCAGCGGCACCGGGGCGAACCAGAACAGGTTGGGCAGGCTGAACCAGCGCTGGGCGATCTCGGCGTGGGCCAGCGGCGTCCACAGGCTGACGATGCCGATCACCGCCAGCAGCACCAGCGCCAGCGGCCGCGCCAGGTCGTGCATGCGCTCCTGCAGCTTGCCTTCGGTCTTCATGATCAGCCAGGTGCAGCCCAGCAGGCTGTAGGCGACGATCAGGCCCAGGCCGCAGAACAGCGGGAAGGGCGCCAGCCAGGCCAGCGAGTCGCCGGCGTACTGCCCGTCGACCACCGGCAGGCCCTCGATGAAGGCGCCCAGCGCCACGCCCTGGAAGAAGGTCGCCGCCAGCGAGCCGCCGATGAAGGCCTTGTCCCAGATGTGCCGCTTGTGCGCCTTGGCCTTGAAGCGGAACTCGAAGGCCACGCCGCGGAAGATCAGCCCCACCAGCATCAGCACCAGCGGCAGGTACAGCGCCGAGAGCACCACCGAGTAGGCCATCGGGAAGGCGCCGAACAGCCCCGCGCCGCCGAGCACCAGCCAGGTCTCGTTGCCGTCCCACACCGGAGCCACCGTGTTCATCATCACGTCGCGGTCGCGCTCGTCCTTGAAGAACGGGTAGAGCATGCCGATGCCGAGGTCGAAACCGTCCATCACCACGTACATCATCACGCCGAAGATGATGATCACCGCCCAGATCAGCGGAAGGTCGATACCCATGCTCAGTTCCTCCCCGCCGGATGGTCGTCATCCTCGTCGAAGCCCTCGGCGGTGGCCGACAGCGGCCGCGCCGCGGTGCGCTGGCGACCGGCGCCGCCCTCGTTGTGCTCGCGGCCCTCGTCGGTGACCGGGCCCTTGCGCACCAGGCGCATCATGTAGCCGATGCCCACGCCGAACAGCGAGAAGTACACCAGCACGAACATCACCAGGGTCAGGCTCATCTGCAGGGTGCTGTGGTTGGACACGCCGTCGGCGGTGCGCATCAGCCCGTAGACCACCCAGGGCTGGCGGCCGACCTCGGTGGTGAACCAGCCGGCGAGCAGCGCCAGCAGCCCCGAGGGGCCCATCCACAGCACCAGGCGCAGGAAGGCGCGGTTGCGGTACAGCCCCTCGCGCCAGCGCAGCCACAGGCTCCAGACGCCGACCAGGATCATCAGCATGCCCAGGCCGGCCATGACGCGGAACGACCAGAAGACGATGGTGGAGTTGGGCCGGTCCTCGCGCGGGAAGTCCTTCAGCGCCGGGATCGGCTCGGTCAGGCTGTGGCGCAGGATCAGGCTGCCGAGCACCGGGATCTCGACCTTGAAGCGGGTTTCCTCGCGCTGCATGTCCGGCCAGCCGAACAGGATCAGCGGCGTCGGGCCGCCCTCGGCGTTGTCCCAGTGGCCCTCGATGGCGGCGATCTTCGCCGGCTGGTGCTCCAGGGTGTTCAGCCCGTGGGCGTCGCCGATCATGGCCTGGATGGGCGCTACCAGCAGCGCCATCCACATGGCCATGGAGAGCATCTTGCGGATCGCCGGGTTGTCGCGCCCGCGCAGCAGGTGCCAGGCCGCCGAGGCGCCGACGAAGAAGGCGGTGGCGAGGAAGGCGGCGATGGACATGTGCAGCAGGCGATAGGGGAAGGACGGGTTGAAGATCACCGCCAGCCAGTCCACCGGGATCACCCGCCCGTCGACGACCTCGAAGCCCTGCGGCGTCTGCATCCAGCTGTTGGAGGCGAGGATCCAGAAGGTCGACATCAGCGTGCCCAGCGCCACCATCACCGTGGCGAAGAAGTGCAGGCCCGGGCCGACGCGGTTCCAGCCGAACAGCATCACGCCGAGAAAGCCCGCCTCGAGGAAGAACGCGGTCAGCACCTCGTAAGTCAGCAAGGGCCCGGTGATGCTCCCGGCGTAGGCGGAGAAGTGGCTCCAGTTGGTGCCGAACTGGTAGGCCATCACCAGCCCGGAGACCACGCCCATGCCGAAGTTGACCGCGAATATCTTCGACCAGAAGTGATAGAGGTCGCGGTAGACCTCCTGGCCGCTCTTCAGCCACAGCCCTTCGAGCACGGCCAGGTAACTGGCCAGGCCGATGGTGATGGCGGGGAAGATGATGTGGAAGGAGACGGTAAAGGCGAACTGCATACGCGCCAGTTCCAACGCCTCTAGACCCAACATGACGTTTCCTCTTCAGGGTGACGCCCGTCGTCGCACGCAGCGGGCAACTCGCCGGCCCACGGGAGCCGACAGTTTCAGTGGTGATCCTGGAATCGGATTCTTGTTCGGGCCGGCGGACCTGTGGTCGCGGCGGTACGCCAAGCAAAGACTAGCAGGGCATGCATTGACGCAGCTCAAGAAAGCCCGTCGATGGTACCCCCGGCCCCGGAAAATGCCGCCGTGGCGGGTTGCCGCGCGGCAGCTTGCCTCAGTCTGAATATGAATTTCAGTCATATAAAAATGAATAAATAATATTTTAATGGAATAAAAAATCCCGGTAGCTTTCGCTCCAACGGCGCCCGCAGAGGCGCCGGAGCCAACCCCCGCCGCCCGCGTCGCCGCCACGAGCGCGACCTGCCCGGCACGCTGCCCTACAAGGACGCCGTCATGAACAAACTGCTGCTCATCACTGCCCTCGCCGCCGCCTTCAGCGCCTCGGTCAACGCCAACGAGAAACTGGTGGTGGCCGCCACTCCGGTGCCCCACGCGGAAATCCTCGAGCTGATCAAGCCGACCCTGGCCAAGGAAGGGGTGGACCTGGAGGTCAAGGTCTTCACCGACTACGTGCAGCCCAATGTGCAGGTGGCCGAGAAGCGCCTGGACGCCAACTACTTCCAGACCAAGCCGTACCTGGACAACTTCAACAAGGGCAAGGGCACCGACCTGGTCACCGTGACCGGCGTGCACGTCGAGCCCTTCGGCGGCTACTCGAAGAAGTACAAGTCCCTGGCCGAGCTGCCCGACGGCGCCACCGTGGCCCTGCCCAACGAGGGCAGCAACAGCGGTCGCGCCCTGCTCCTGCTGCAGAAGGCCGGCGTCATCAAGCTGAAGGACCCGCACAACGCCCTGGCCACGCCGAAAGACATTGCCGAGAACCCCAAGCACCTGAAGTTCAAGGAGCTGGAATCGGCCCTGCTGCCGCGCGTGCTGGACCAGGTCGACCTGGACCTGATCAACACCAACTACGCCCTGGAAGCCAAGCTCAACCCGGTGAAGGACGCCCTGATCCTCGAAGACCGCAACTCGCCCTACGTGAACTACCTGGTGGCGCGCCCGGACAACAAGGACAGCGACGCCCTGAAGAAACTCTCCGCGGCCCTGACCAGCCCGGAAGTGAAGGCCTTCATCGAGAAGAAATACGACGGCGCGGTGATCCCTGCCTTCTGATCGATGCCCAGCCGGCGGCGCCGCGCAGCGCCGCCCATCCCCCACGCCGGTGAGCATCCGCACCGGCGTTTTCATTTCGAGATCGCGCAGATGAAAGTCCCCCAACCGCTGCTGACCTTCCCCGACGCCGACAAGAGCCCGCTGAGCATCCGCGCCAAGGCGCTGGTGTTCTTCGACCCGCGTTCGCACCAGGTGCGCGACGAGGTCGAGCGCCTGGCCCCGGGCCTGCAGCCGGTGCTGATCCGCGGCGAGACCGGCACCGGCAAGGAACTGCTGGCCCGGCACATCCACCGCGCCAGCGAGCGCCCCGGGCTGTTCGTCGCGGTCAGCTGCAGCGCGCTGAGCCGCAACTTCGCCGAGGCCGAGCTGTTCGGCTACGCCCCCGGCGCCCACAACGGCCCGGTGGGCAGCCGCGCCGGCTGGCTGGGCTCGGCCAACGGCGGCACCCTGTACCTGGACGAGATCGCCGACCTGCCGCTGGCCTTGCAGGAAAAACTCCTGCGCGTGCTGCAGGAACGCGAAGTGCTGCGCGTCGGCGCCCGCGAACCGATCCCGGTGGACGTGCGCCTGGTGGTGGCTACCAGCATCGACCTGGGCCAGGCGGTGGCGGCCGGCAAGTTCCTCGAACCGCTGCGGCAATACCTGGTGGACGGCGACCTGGAACTGCCGCCGCTGCGCCAGCGCATCGGCGACATCCTGCCATTGGCCGAATACTTCCTCGGCATCCACGCCCAGCGCCTGGACCTGCCGGTGCCGCACATCGGCGAAGCGACCCAGGCGGCGCTGGAAGCCTACCCCTGGCCGGGCAACATCCGCGAGCTGGAGAACGTCATCCACTTCGCCCTGCTGGTCAGCCCGGGAGCGGAAATCCAGCCGCAGCACCTGAACCTGCCCGACGCCGCGCCGGCGGACCTGCGCCAGTTGCTGCGCCGGCCCGGCGTGCGCGAGCAGTTGCGCGCGTTATTGGAAGAAGACCCGCTCCCGTAACGCCGAGCTGCTCTTCTGCTCGCCTGCAATGTAGGAGCAACTGTCTTGCAAGCCGCGCCGGGGCGCTTTTCGTAGGATGGTGTTGAGCGAAGCGATACCCATCAGCGCAACCGCATGGGTTTCGCAAGCTCAACCCATCCTACGAAAAGCTATGCGCGCTCCTGCAAGGAGCTCGGCCCCCGCGAAAAAGCGTCTCATAAGCCCTGAACGTCCGTGAAAAGCGACGAATGGTCGCAGTGAAACGATTCGCCTACCCCGCCGCCGGCAGCAGGGAATCCTGATGGAAAGGTCAAAAACAGGAATTTCTCTGACATTTACATAAAAAAGCAGCCTCATCGACCACTTCGATACCGATCATCAGGCGCATCAACTTCTTTTTGTCATGAAGATCAGGGAAAATGGCTGTCAGGCAGTCGGGACCCAATTTCCCCGGCGCCTTTGGAGACTATCGTGACCAGCTTTGCCGCTCTTGCCAGCTTTTTCGCCGCCACCGCTTTCCTCAACGTACCTCAGCAGGTCGATCCGGAACGCCGTGAAGTCCGCCGCGTGAAGCGCCGCCGCAAGTAAAGCAGTACCCGCTCCGCTCGGCCCCCGCACGGGGCCGGCGGCGGGACCATCGGTCCCGAGGATTGGCCCTGGCACGGCCTTTCGTGTTTATATTGATTGGTTGATCAATTAAAAACACGAGGAACCCCGCCCGTTTTGTCCGCCGTTCCCTCCCCCTCCGTCACCGCGCCACCCACCCCCGCCATGCGCATGAACCCACCGGTCTTCTACGGTGCGGCAGCGCTGATCCTGCTGTTCGTCGCCCTGGTCATCGGCTTTCCCGCCGAGGCCGGCCAATGGCTGCTCGACGCCCAGGCCTGGGCCGCCGCCAACGTCGGCTGGTACTACCTGCTGGCGATGACGCTGTACCTGATCTTCGTGGTGGTCACCGCGCTTTCCGGCTACGGGAAGATCAAGCTCGGTGCCGACCACGACGAGCCGGAATTCAGCTACCTGTCCTGGGCCGGCATGCTGTTCGCCGCGGGCATCAGCATCACCCTGTTCTTCTTCTGCGTGTCCGAGCCGCTGACGCACTTCCTGCAGCCGCCCCAGGGCGCGGCCGGCGGCGCCGAGGCCGCGCGCCAGGCCATGCAGCTGCTGTTCCTGCACTGGGGCCTGCACGGCTGGGGCGTGTTCGCCCTGGTGGCCATGGCCCTGGCCTACTTCGCCTACCGCCACAACCTGCCGCTGGCGCTGCGCTCGGCGCTGTACCCGCTGATCGGCAAGCGCATCAACGGGCCCATCGGCTACACCGTGGACTGCTTCGGCATCGTCGCCACCGTGTTCGGCCTGGGCGCGGACATGGGCTTCGGCGTGCTGCAGCTCAACGCCGGGCTCGACTACCTGTTCGGCGTGGCCCACAGCCACCCGGTGCAGATGACGCTGATCGCCCTGATGATGGGCGCGGCCATCGCCGTGGCGGTGTCCGGCGTGGACAAGGGCATCCGCCTGCTGTCCGACATCAACATGCTGCTGGCCTGCGGCCTGCTGCTGTTCGTGCTGTTCGCCGGGCCCACCCAGCACCTGCTCAACACCCTGGTGCAGAACATCGGCGACTACCTGGGCGCGCTGCCGACCAAGAGCTTCGACCTCTACGCCTATGGCGAGGGCGGCGACTGGCTGGGCGGCTGGACGGTGTTCTACTGGGCCTGGTGGATCGCCTGGGCGCCCTTCGTCGGTCTGTTCATCGCGCGCATCTCCCGTGGGCGGACCATCCGCGAATTCGTCTTCGGCGTGCTGTTCATCCCCCTGGGCTTCACCCTGGCGTGGATGTCGATCTTCGGCAACAGCGCCCTGGACCAGGTGCTCAACCACGGCGCCGTCGAACTCGGCCGGGTGGCCATGGCGGAGCCCCAGATGGCGCTCTACCAGCTGCTGCAGGACTACCCCGGCAGCCGCGCGCTGATCGCCGTGACCGTGCTGGTCAGCTTCGTGTTCTTCGTCACCTCGGCCGACTCCGGCACCGTGGTGCTCTCCACCCTCTCCGCCCGCGGCGGCAGCGCCGACGACGACGGGCCCAAGTGGCTGCGGGTGTTCTGGGGCCTGGCCACCGCGCTGGTCACCGGCGGCCTGCTGTTCGCCGGCAGCATCGACGCGCTCAAATCAGCGGTGGTGCTCACCTCGCTGCCCTTCTCGCTGATCCTGCTGCTGATGATGTGGGGCCTGCACAAGGCCTTCTACCTCGAATCCCAGCGCCAGCGCGCGCGCAGCCACTCCCTGGCGCCGCCGCTGGCGGCCAAGGCCGGCGGCTGGAAGCGGCGCATCTCCCAGGCCGTGCACTTCCCCACCCGCGACGAGGTGTACCGCTTCCTGGCGGACGTGGTCAGCCCGGCGATGGCCGAGGTGGCGGAGGTGTTCCGCGACAAGGGCCTGCAGGTGGACGCCGACCTCGACCCGGGCAACCTGGAGCTGAGCCTGGAGATCGGCCACGGCGAGCAGCACCCGTTCTACTATCAGGTATCGATGCGCGGCTACTTCACGCCGTCCTTCGCCCGCGCCGGCATGGGCGGCCTGCACCTGAAGAACCGCCGCTACTTCCGCGCCGAGGTGCACCTGGCCGAGGGCAGCCAGGACTACGACCTGATGGGCTACGGCAAGGAGCAGATCATCAACGACATGCTCGACCAGTACGAGCGGCACCTGCAGTTCCTGCATCTGGTCCGCTGAGAAGCCGTCTACGATCCGCCATGCGTCGGCATGGCTGCGTAGACAGTTTCCAGACGCGACCAAGGGAGGCCTGGAAATAGGCAATTGATAGTGATTATCATTGGCCATTCTTTTTCCAGGCCATTCCCATGTCGGCGACCGTCCTCAACCCACAGCACGCCCTGCGCGACCTCTACAGCGAGCACCACGGCTGGCTGCACGGCTGGCTGCGGCGCCGCCTGGGCAACGCCTGCGATGCCGCCGACCTGGCCCAGGACACCTTCGTCCGCGTGCTGCGCGCGCGCAACGCCAGCGAAATCCGCGAGCCACGCGACTACCTGGCCACCGTCGCCCGCGGCCTGATGGTCGACCACTTTCGCCGCCGCGCGCTGGAACAGGCCTACCTGGAAGCCCTGGCCAGCCTGCCGGAAGACGAGCAGCCCTCGCCGGAGACCCAGGCCCTGCTGTTCGAGGCGCTGATGGAGATCGACCGCCTGCTCGACGGCCTGGGCGCCAAGGTCAAGCGCAGCTTCCTGCTGGCCCAGGTGGAAGGCCTGACCTACGCCGAGATCGCCGAGCGCCAGGGCATTTCCCTGCGCACGGTGAACAACCACATGGCCAAGGCCATGGAACACTGCTGCCTGATGCTGCCATGAGCACCGCCACTCCCAGCGAGACCGAGCGCCAGGCCATCCGCGCCGCGGCCCAGTGGTACGCGCGCCTCTATTCCGGCCAGGCCAGCGATGCCGACCGCAACGCCTGGCAGCACTGGTACGCCGCCAGCGCCGAGCACCAGCGCGCCTGGGCCCGGGTGGAGCAGGTGCGCCAGCAGTTCGCCCGGGTGCCGGGGCAACTAGCCGGACCGACGCTGAGCGCCCGCGCGCTGTCGCGGCGGCAGATGCTCGGCGGCCTGGGCAGCCTCGCCCTGGGCCTGCCTCTGGCCTGGCTGGCCTGGCGCGACACGCCTTGGCAGGCCTGGCTGGCCGACTACCGCAGCGCAGTCGGTGAACGCCGCGAAGTCACCCTGGCCGACGGCTCCTCGCTGACGCTCAACACCGACAGCGCGGTGGACGTGCTCTTCGACCCCGAACAACGCCTGCTGCGTCTGCTGCGCGGGGAAATCTTCGTCAGCACCGCGCCGGACCCCAGCGGCAGCGCGCGGCCCTTCCGCGTGGAGACGCCGCAGGGGCGCATCCTCGCCCTGGGCACCCGCTTCAGCGTGCGCCTGCTCGACGGCCGCACCCGCGTCGCCGTGCTCGACAAGGCCGTGGAAGTCCGCCCCCAGGCCGCGCCGCAGCGCAGCCGCATCCTGCACGGCGGCGAGCAGCTCGACCTCGACGCGCTGGAACTCGGCCAATTGCGGCACAACGACGCCAACACCGCGGCCTGGCTGGCCGGCAGCCTGATCGCCGTGGACCGCCCGCTGGGCGAGCTGCTGGAGGAACTCTCGCGCTACCGCAACGGCGTGCTGCATTGCGACCCGCAGGTGGCCGGCCTGAAGGTCTCCGGCAACTTCCCCATCGGCGACACCGACCTGGCCCTGGCCGCCCTGGAATCCGGCTTCGACCTGCGCATCGTGCGCCATACGCGCTTCTGGATCAGCGTGCAGCCACGCGCCTGAACGCCGGGGGCGAAAAAAATCCGCCCGTCCTTGCACTTTTTTCCGCCCTCGCCCGGCCCCCTCTTATTCCGGGCCATCTGGCCCAACTTGGGGGAGCTTGCATGAACCGCTACACCGCCCCGGCGCCGACCACCGGCAGCCGCTCGTTGCACAAACCGCTGGCCCTGGCCATCGCCCTGGCCCTGGGCGCCGGCGCGCTCGCCGCCACCACGGCCCAGGCCGCGGAAGCCGCGCGCTACGACATCGCCGCCGGCCCGCTGGCCGAGGTGCTCGGGCGCTTCGCCAGCGCCGCCGGGGTGGCCCTGTCGTTCGACGCCGCGCAACTGCGCGGCCGCCAGTCCACCGGCCTGCACGGCAGCTACGACGTCACCGGCGGCTTCAGCGCGCTGCTCGCCGGCAGCGGCCTGGAAGCCGAGCCCCAGGCCAACGGCAGCTACGTGCTGCGGCCACTGCCCACCGACGGCGCCGTGGCCCTGTCGGCCAGCACCATCACCGCCAGCCTCGGCGCCGAGACGCTGCCGCCCGCCTATGCCGGCGGCCAGGTGGCCAGCGGCGCGCGCCTGGGCATGCTGGGCAACGCCGACCTCATGGACACGCCCTTCAGCGTCACCAGCTACACCGCGCAGACCATCGAGGCCCAGCAGGCGCGCAGCGTCGCCGACCTGCTGGTGGCCAACGACCCGTCGGTGCGGGTGGTCGGCGGCCGCGGCGACCTGGTGGACACCTACGTCATCCGCGGTTTCAACGTGAACAACGCCGACGTCGCCCTCAACGGCCTGTACGGCGTGCTGCCCTACTGGCGGGTGCCGATCGAGTTCGCCGAGCGCGTGGAAGTGCTCAAGGGCCCCACCGCCCTGCTCGGCGGCATGTCCCCCGGCGGCAGCGTCGGCGGCACCATCAACCTGGTGCCCAAGCGCGCCGAGGACCAGCCGCTGACCCGCGTCAGCCTGGACTGGACCGACCGCTCGCAGGTCGGCACGCACCTGGACACCGGCCGCCGCTTCGGCGAGGGCAACGCCTTCGGCGTGCGCTTCAACGGCGTGTACCGCAACGGCGACACCGCCATCGACCACCAGAGCCGCGAGTTCCCGCTGATGTCCCTGGCCCTGGACTTCCGCGGCGAGCGCCTGCGCCTGTCCAGCGACCTGCTGTACCAGAAGGAAAGCCTGGAGGGCGTGGTGCGCCCGGTAATCACCGGCACCGCCACCAGCGTCCCCCACGCGCCGGACTCCAAGACGCGCTTCGGCCTGCGCGACTCCTACCTGGACCAGGAGGACTACTCCCTGGTCAACCGCGGCGAGTACGACCTCGGCGACCACCTCACCGCCTTCGCCAGCGTCAGCGGACGGCAGAGCAACTACGAGACCGTCGCCGCCAACAGCATCCTCAACGGCAACCAGGGCGACATCATCAACGGCCTGGCGCGCCAGCGCGCCGACCGCCGCACCTACTCCGGCGAGGCCGGCCTGCGCGGCGACTTCGACACCGGCCCGGTGCGCCACGACTGGACCTTCAGCGCCAACCGCCTGCACGAGCGCGTGGGCATGGTCTACGTGTTCACCGGCATGCAGCCGGGCAGCCTCTACGAGACTTCGCCGCACACGCCGATCCCGGACTTCTCCAGCCTCGACGGCGGCATCCCCAAGACCAACGAAACCGACCTTTCCGGCGTGGCCCTGGCCGACAAGCTGTCGATCCTCGACGAGCGCGTGCAGTTCACCGCCGGCGTGCGCCGGCAGACGGTGCAGTCCAAGGACTACGACCCGTCCAGCGGGGCGCGCACCAACAAGTACGACGAGCACGCCTGGACGCCGATGTTCAGCCTGCTGGTCAAGCCGCTGGACGAGCTGTCGCTGTACGCCAACTACATCCAGGGCCTGAGCCAGGGCGACACCCCGCCCTCCACCGCGGCCAACGCCGGCCAGGCGCTGGCGCCGTACAAGGCCGAGCAGTACGAGGTCGGCGCCAAGTACGAACTGGGCAGCTTCACCACCACCCTGGCGCTGTTCGAGATCAAGAAGCCCAACGCCTTCCTCGACGCCGACAACGTGTTCCGCGCCGACGGCGAGCAGCGCAACCGCGGCATCGAGCTGAGCCTGTTCGGCGAACTGACCGACGACCTGCGCGTGCTGGCCGGCGCCACCTACATCAAGGCCGAGCAGAGCAAGACCGCCAACCCCGCCAGCGAAGGCCAGGACGCCCCCGGCGTGCCGCGGCGCCAGGCCAACCTGGGGCTGAGCTGGGACACCCCGTTCGTCCAGGGGCTGACCCTCGACGGCCGCTGGATCTACACCGGCGCGGCCTACCTGGACACCACCAACGACCTCAAGGTCCCGCACTGGAACCGCGTCGACGTCGGCGCCAGCTACGCCTTCCAGGTCGCCGGCAAGCCGCTGGTGGCGCGGGCCAACCTGGAGAACCTGCTGGCCAAGGACTACTGGACCGCGTCCAACGGCTACATGACCGTCAGCTCGCCGCGCACCCTGTCGCTGTCGCTGACCGCGGACTTCTGAGGCGCCCATGACCGCGAAAGCCCTGCGCACCTGGTACCTGGTGCACAAGTGGACCAGCCTGGTGTCCACGCTGTTCCTCCTGCTGCTGTGCCTGACCGGCTTGCCGCTGATCTTCCACGAGGAGATCGAGCACTACCTGGAACCGCACCCGGAACTCAAGCCGCTGACCGCCGAGTCGCCACGCATCGACTACGACGACGTGGTGGCCCGCGCCCTGGCCGCGCGCCCGGGCGAGGTGGTGCGCTTCGTGGTGTTCGACCCCGACGAGCCGCTGGGCGCGGTGATCACCGCGCCCAGCCTGGTGCCGCCGCCGGAGATCGGCCACGTGCAGCCGTTCGACGCGCGCACCGGCGAGTTCTTCGACCCGGAGCCGCCGCCCGGCGGCTTCATGTACCTGATGCTCAAGCTGCACACCGACCTGTTCATGGGCCTGCCCGGCTACCTGTTCCTCGGCTTCATGGGGCTGCTGCTGGTGGCCTCGCTGGTGTCCGGGGTGGTGGTCTACACGCCGTTCATGCGCAAGCTCGACTTCGCCGCGGTGCGCACCAAACGCAGCCGCCGGGTGAAGTGGCTGGACCTGCACAACATGCTGGGCATCGTCACCCTGGCCTGGGTGCTGGTGGTGGGCGCCACCGGGGTGATCAACACCCTGGCGCTGCCGATCCTCATGCTCTGGCGCAGCGACCAGTTGGCCGACATGACCGCGCCCTACCGCGACGCGCCGCCCATGGCCGACAACGGCTCGCTGCACAAGGCGCTGCAGACCGCCCAGGCGGCGGCACCGGACATGACCATGAGCTTCATCGGCTTCCCCGGCACCCAGTTCAGCAGCCAGCACCACTACGCGGTGTTCATGCACGGCGCCACGCCGCTGACCAAGCGCCTGCTCAAGCCGGCCCTGGTGGACGCGCAGACCGGCGAGCTGACCGACATCCGCGAGATGCCGCTGTACGTGAAGACGCTGTTCCTCTCGCAGCCGCTGCACTTCGGCGACTACGGCGGGCTGCCGCTGAAGATCGTCTGGACGCTGCTCGACCTGGTGGCCATCGTCGTCCTCGGCAGCGGCCTGTACCTGTGGTTCGCGCGGCGCAAGACCATGGAGAAACGCCTGGCCGACCTGCAGGCCGGGCACCTGGCCGCGGAGGGCGAGGCATGAAGCGCAACCTGTGGAGGGTGTTCCGCTGGCCCCTGGCGCTGGCCGTGCTCAGCCTGGTGGGGCTGGTTTCCGCGCTGGTCGGCGACGGCCCCTGGGACGCGCTGTCCTGGTTCGCCCTGGGCGTTCCCCTGGTGGTGATCCTGGCGGCGCTGGCCCGCGCCCGCAGGCCGTCGCCATGAACCCGATCTACAGCGACCGCGCCCTGCGCCTGTGCGGCTACGCCGGACTGCTGGCCGCGGTGTTCTGGATGATCGGCGACGCCGGCCTGCTCGGCGCCCGGGCCAACCTCGCCGACTACCCGCCGCTGCAGGACTACCTGGCGCGGATCAGCTTCGAAGGCCTGGACTACATGCTGCCCAACAGCGAGCCGCGCCTGGCCTTCGGCGCCCTGGTGGCGGTGCTGGCCATGCCGCTGTACCTGCTCGGCGCCTGGCACTGGTTCCTGGTCGCCCGCGGCCAGGGCTGGATGGCCTGGACGCTGTTCGCCCTGCTGGTCTGCGGCAACGCCTACTCGCCGCTGGGGCACGCCGCCTTCTACCACCTGGGGATGGTCTACAAGACCCTCCTGCTGGTGCCGGCGGACGCCCACCCGGCGCTGCTGGCGCTGGGCGAGCAGTTCCACCGCCTGCTGATGATCGCCTGGGTGGCGGCGGTGGGCGGCCTGGTGGCCGGGCTGGCCGTGCTCACCCTGGCCATCGCCTGCGGGCGCACGCGCCTGCCGCGCAGCAGCGCGCTGCTGCTCAACCCGCTGAGCCTCGGGGTGCTGGGCCACTTCGCCCCCGCCGTGCTGGCGGAGCCGCTGGGCACCTGGCTGCGCGGCGCCGGCATCAACATCGGCTGGTTCGTCGCCTACGCCTTCTCCAGCCTGTGGTTCGCCCGGCGCGGAGCTCAGAGCCGGTAGGGCAGGCGCACGCCGGCGTCGTCGACGGGGAAGTCCCTGGTATTGCGGGTGACCAGCAGGCGCCCCTGTACCTCGGCGCTGGCCTTGATGATGGCGTCCGGCAGCTTCACCCGCAGCGCCTGGCGCACCGCCACGGCGCGCTCGGCGACGGGCGCGTCGAGCGGCACCAGGGCGAAGCTGTCGAGGAAGGCGCGGGTGGCCGCGGCGGTGGCGGGCGTGGCGCCGATCATCACCTCCATCCAGGTGACGATGCTGATGGCGGGGTCATCGTAGCGGCGCAACTCGTCGCGGGCCTGCTGGTGGCCGTTGAGGTAGTCGATGAGGATGTTGGTGTCGAACAGCGCCTTCACCATTCCTCGCGCACCTTCTCCTGGTAGGCCAGGCCGTCGCCGGCGCTGCCGTTCCACAGGCCGAAGGCGGCCTCGGCATCCTGCCGGCGGTGCCGGACCAGGTACTCGGCGACCGCCTCGCGGATCAGCGCGGCGCGCGATTGCTGCTGTTGCTCGCCCAGGGCGTTGAGCGCCTCGAGGTGTTCGGCGGGGATGTCGACCAGGGTACGCATGGCGCCCTCCATATGTGATATCGATAACATATATCACACATCCCCGATCGACCAAGCCTGCGTTTGTATCAGCGTTTGCCCAGCACCTGGCGGTGGAACAGCACGCAGACCACCACGAACACCAGCAGCCCCAGCCACTGCGCGGTGTCCTCGAAGCCGGCGCCGACCAGCGCCAGGGGCGCGTCCTTGCCGCTGGTGCCGATCAGCGCGGCGAGCAGGATGCCCATCAGGCTCTCGCCGACGATCAGCCCCGAAGCCAGCAGCACGCCGCGGCGGCGCGGCAGGTCGGCGTACTTGTCCTCGTTCACCCCGGCGGCCTGGGCGCGCTTCTTCAGCGCGCTTTCCAGCAGCCAGGCGAGCACCGCGCCCACCACCAGGGTCATGCCGATGGTCGGCGGCAGGTAGATGCCCAGGCCCACGGCCAGCACCGGCAGGCTGGCCTTGCCGGTGCGGCGCAGGAGCACGTCGACGAGGATCAGGGCGATGCCCAGGGCCACGCCGATGAGGATCATGTTCCAGTTCAGCGCGTTATGGAAAATCCCGCTGGCGATGGCGGTCATCAACGTCGCCTGGGGCGCGGCCAGGGCCGCGCCGGGGTCCATGCCCTCGCGCGGCAGGGCACCGGTGAAGCCATAGGCGTTGTACAGCAGCTCCAGCACCGGCGGGATCACCAGCGCGCCCACCAGGCAGCCGACGATCAGCGCCACCTGCTGGCGCCAGGGCGTGGCGCCGACCAGGTAGCCGGTCTTGAGGTCCTGCAGGTTGTCGTTGGAAATGGCGGCGATGGCCAGCACCACCGAGGTGGTGAACAGCGCCAGGGCGATCGCCAGCTTGCCGCCCTCGCGGTCGAGGAAGCCGGTCTCCAGCGAACCGACGCCGAGGATCAGCAGCGACACCAGGATCACCGCGATGATGCCGATGCCGGAGATCGGGCTGCTGGAGGAACCCACCAGGCCGGCCATGTAGCCGCAGGCGGCGGCGATCAGGAAGCCGAAGAAGAAGGCGAACACCACGCAGGTGGCCACCAGGCCCCAGAAGGCGAAGCCGGCGAGGTCCGGCGCGGCCTGGCCGAGGAAGTAGGCGAAGACCACGAACAGCGCCACCAGCAGAAAGGCGGCGATGGCCAGGATCCAGGCCGCCGGCATGTCGCGCTCGGTGCGCAGGTCGCTGGCCTCGACGCGTCCGCTGATGGCGCCGAGCGAGGCCCAGACGCCCTGCACCATGGGCTTGAACAGGGTGGCCAGGGTCCAGAGCGCGGCCACGCCTATGGTGCCGGCGCCGAGGAAGCGCACCTGGCTGCTCCACAGCTTGCTGGCCAGTTCCGGCAGGCTCTGCCCGGCGGCCAGGGTGCTGTTCACGGTGAGCAGCGGCACCGCCACGCCCCAGGCGATCACCACGCCGATGAGGATGGCGATGCCGGCGGTGATGCCCATCAGGTAGCCGGCGCCCACCAGCGCCAGGGAGAAGCCGGTGGACAGGCGGAAGGCCGCCTGGCCGGCGCTGATCCAGAAGCTGAAGCCCTCGGCCAGCAGCTTGAAGCCGCTGCTGAACAGGCTGAACAGCGCCGCCACCAGGCCGCCGGCGAGGATGTCGCGCAGGCCCGGCTTGTTGCCGTCGCCGGCCTGCGGGTGCTCCTCGTCATGGCTGCCGACACGGAGGATTTCCGCCGCCGCCACGCCCTCGGGGTACGGCAGGCTGCTCTGCACCACCATCACCCGGCGCAGCGGGATGGTGTAGAGCACCCCGAGGATGCCGCCGATGGAACAGATGGCCGCGGTCTGCCAGAACGGGAAGCCGGCCCAGTAGCCGATCATCAGCAGCCCCGGGAGGATGAAGATGATCGACGACAGGGTGCCGGCGGCCGAGGCCTGGGTCTGCACCATGTTGTTCTCCAGGATGTTCGAGCCGGAGAAGTAGCGCAGCACCGCCATGGAGATCACCGCGGCGGGGATCGAGGAGGCGAACGTCAGCCCGACCTTCAGGCCCAGGTAGACGTTGGAGGCGGTGAAGACGACGGTGATGAGGGCGCCGAGGATGAGCCCGCGCAGGGTCAGTTCGGCCAGGTTCGATTCGTCCGGAATCCGTTCGAGCATGGAAGGAAGTCTCTGAAAGGCAACCTGCCAAGCTTAGGCCAGAGCGGCGCGCGCGCCCACGTCACCGAATGTCGCCCAGGCGACGCCCCCCGCTTTTCGTAGGAGCGAGGGTTGGCGTGCGGGGATCAGAACGGCTTGTCGCCGAGGATGGTCGCGCGGTGCATCACCCGGCGCTGCGGGCGGTAGTCGTCCACCGCGTAGTGCTGGGTCACGCGGTTGTCCCAGAAGGCCACGTCGTTCTCGCGCCAGCGCCAGCGCACGGTGAACTCCGGGCGGGCGACGTGGGCGAACAGCAGGTCGAGGATGGCCCGGCTCTCGGCCGCCGACAGCTCGTTGATGCGGGTGGTGAAGCCGTCGCTGACGAACAGCGCCTTGCGCCCGGTGACCGGGTGGGTGCGGATCACCGGGTGCGAGCGCGGCGGGTTCTTCTTGCGCGCCTCCTCCAGCCGCGCCAGGTCGGCGTCGGTGGCGCCGAAGCGCTCCTGGGGGAAGGACTTGCTGATGTCGTGGGTGGCGGTCAGGCCGTCGAGCAGGCGCTGCAAGGGTTTGGACAGCGCCTCGAAAGCGGCGATGCCACTGGCCCAGAGGGTGTCGCCACCGTAGGGCGGCAACTGCTTGGCGGCCAGCACCGCGCCCAGGGCCGGGGTTTCCAGGAAGGTCACGTCGGTGTGCCAGATGGCATTGTCGCGCACGTCGGTGACGGCGGTGTCGAGCACGATCACCTCGCGCTGCTCGGGCACGCTGGGGTAGATCGGGTGGATGTGCAGGTCGCCGAAGCGCGCGGCGAAAGCGGCCTGCTGCTGCGGCGTCAGCGGCTGGTCGCGGAAGAACAGCACCTGGTGGGCGAGCAGGGCCTGCTCGATGGCCTGCTGCTGGGCGTCGTCCAGCGGCTGGCGCAGGTCGATGCCGGAGACTACGGCGCCCAGGGCGGGGCTGAGGGGGGCCAGGGTCAGGGTGGTCATTTCTTTTCTCTCTCGTGTTCTGTGCAGGGAAGAGCACCCTCTCCCCAGCCCTCTCCCGCAAGCGGGAGAGGGAGCCGTTCGGTGTATTCGTCGAGCGCCGAGCTAGCCGGCAGCTCCGATCAGTCCCCTCTCCCTTCAGGGAGAGGGTTAGGGAGAGGGGCTCTTGCTCTTACCCCAGCTCCAGGCCCTACTCCCAGGAAGCAAACCGCCCCTGCAACCAGCGCAAGCCCACCTCGAAGCTCAACGCGATCCCGGCGATCAGCAGAATCCCCAGCACCACCACATCGGTCGCCAGGAACTGTGCCGCCGACTGCACCATGAAGCCCAGCCCGCGGTTGGCGGCGATCAGCTCGGCGGCGACCAGGGTCGACCAGCCCACGCCCAGGGCGATGCGCAGGCCGGTGAGGACTTCCGGCAGGGCGCTGGGCAGCACCACGTGGCGCACCACCTGCCAGCG
This sequence comes from Pseudomonas sp. M1, assembly GCF_022760135.1. NCBI lineage: Bacteria > Pseudomonadati > Pseudomonadota > Gammaproteobacteria > Pseudomonadales > Pseudomonadaceae > Pseudomonas > Pseudomonas sp. M1. The sequence goes on along the minus strand of NZ_CP094343.1, from coordinate 699,613 downwards.
GTTGGCCCCCAGGCAGCGCACCGCCTGGATGCGCGACCTGTCCACGCGGCGCACGCCGGCAGCAGTGGCGATCAGCAGCGGGGCGAACAGCGCCAGGTAGATCAGCAGCACCTTGGACAGCTCGCCGATGCCGAACCAGATGACGATCAGCGGCAGGTAGGCCAGCGGCGGGATCGGCCGGTAGAACTCCACCAGCGGGTCGAGCGCGGCGCCCACCAGCGGGTTGAGGCCCATGAGGATGCCCAGCGGAATCGCCGTGAGCACCGCCGCGCCCAGGGCCAGCAGCACGCGCAGCAGGCTGGTGCCGATGTGCTGCCACAGCGTGGCGTCGACGTAGCCTTCGGCGAGCACCCGCTGCAGGGCTTCGTAGAGTTGTTCGGGGGCCGGCAGGAACAGCGTGTCGACCCAGCCGAAATGGGTGGCGAACCACCAGAGCGCGGCGAGTGCGGCGATGCTCCCGGCGGCGGCCCAGCGCCGCGCGTCGCGTGGGCGGGCAGGCTTGGCGCGACGGCGGGCAGGCAGCTTGGCGCTGAGGGTGTCAGTGGGCATGTTCGGCCTCCGGTTCTTCGAAGCTTTCGTCTTCAAGGAATTCATCCAGCAACGCCTGGCGCAGGCGGCCGAACTCCGGGTCGGCCTTGATCGAGCGCACCGGCTCGCCGGCCGCATAACGCCGCGCGAAGTCCGGGCGCAGGCGCTTGACGATGCGCGCCGGCGGGCCGTCCATGACCACCAGGTCGGTGGCCAGGAACAGCGCCTCGTCGACGCTGTGGGTGATCAGGAACAGGCCCTTGCCGGTCTTGCGCCACAGGTCCAGGGTGAGCACCTGCATGCGCTCGCGGGTCAGCGCGTCGAGGGCGCCGAAGGGCTCGTCCAGCAGCAGGAAGTCCGGCTCCACCGCCAGCGCGCGGGCCAGGCCCAGGCGCTGGCGCTGGCCGCCGGAAAGCTGCGAGACGCGGTAATGCGCGTGCTCCTGCAGGCCCACCAGGGCCAGCACCGCGCGGGCGCGGGCCTCGCGCTCGGCGCGGCCCAGGCCACGGATGCGCAGCCCCAGGGCGACGTTGTCGAGGGCGTCCAGCCAGGGCATCAGGGCGTCGTCCTGGAACACCACGCCACGCTCGCCGCCGGGGCCTTCGAGAGTCCGGCCGTCGATCTGCACGCGGCCGCGGTCGGGCTTCTGGAACCCGGCCAGGACGTTGAGCAGCGTGGACTTGCCGCAGCCCGAAGGGCCCAGCACCACCAGGGACTCGCCCTTGGCCACGTCCAGGGTCAGCTCATGCAGCACGCGCCGGGTCTGGCCATGCTGCTGGAAAGAAAGGCTCACGGCCTCGGCCGTCAGACGGCTCATGTTTCTGCCCTCCGCAGGGTAAGAAGTGGCTCGCTGGAGCACCCTCTCCCCCCGCCCTCTCCCGCAAGCGGGAGAGGGGGCTACCCGTGCCATCCCCGGGAATCGGTGCCCAGGCCTGGCGACGGACGGCTCCCTCTCCCTTCACAGGGCGAGGGCTGGGGAGAGGGGCTCTTCAGCGGGCTTCCCAGTACTCTCAGCGCTGCCCCACCTGCACGCTCTCCGCCTGGCGCACGTACTCCGCGCTGACGTAGGGCGAGTAATCCTTGAGCACCGACGGCACGCGCTTCTGCTCTTTCAGGAAGGCCGCGGTCCCGGCGATATCCTTGGCGGTGCCGCCGCCCAGCAGCGCGCTGGACAGTTGTTCCTTGGTCTCGGGGAAGGCGCTGCCGGCCAGCAGCTCGGGCACGTCCTCAGGCGCCGCGCCGGTCAGCCGGGCGATCTTCTTCGCCTGCTCGGAATCGGCGGTCCACTGGGCCTTGTGGGCGTTGTAGTCGGCGAAGGAATCGAGGGTCACGCGGGCGAACTTGGCCAGCACCTCCGGGTGCTTCTCGGCGAAGTCCTTGCGCGCCACCCAGACCTCGAAGGTCGGCGCGCCCCATTTGCCCACTTCCGCGGCGTCGGTCAGCACCTTGCCGCTCTTCTTGATCTCGCCCAGGGCCGGCGACCAGACGAAGGCGCCGTCGATGTCGCCACGGCGCCAGGCGGCGGCGATCTCGGTGGGGTTGAGGTTGACGATCTTCACTTTGGTCGGGTCGATCTTCCAGTGCTTGAGCGCGCCCAGCAGGCTGTAGTGCGAGGTGGAGACGAAGGGCGTGGCGATGGTCTTGCCGACCAGGTCCTCGGGCTTCTCGATCCTGCTGCCGTTGCGCACCACCAGGGCCTCGGCCGCGTTGATCTGCGCGGTGACGATGAAGGCCACGATCGGCAGGCCGCGCGAGGTGGCGGCGGCCAGCGGGCTGGAACCCAGATTGCCCAGTTGCACATCGCCCGAGGCGATGGCGGCGACCACTTCCGGGCCGCTGTTGAAGCGGCGCCAGTCGAGCTTCTCGCCGATGGCTTTCTCGTAGGTGCCGTCGGCCTGCGGGACCTTGGTCGGGTCCACGCCGGTCTGGTAGCCGAGGGTGATGTCGGCCTGGGCGATGCCGGCGAGGCCGGCCAGGGCGAGCGCGGCCAGCAGGCGGCGCGGGGCGAAGGTGCGTTTCATGGGGTGCTCCTGGAAATGCATTCGGGGCGGCCGGCCGGGCCGTGACGGGCCGCCCCTCGCGGAGCGGCGGAAAATTCGCTTCAGTTGCGCGCCAGGTCCGGCTGCCAGACCTGCACGGCGCGGGCATCCACCGGCTTGGGCAGCAGGCCCTCGGCGTAGAAGGCGTCGGCGATGCGCTGCTGCTCGTCGAGGCCGTCGGCGCGCACCGGCTGCACGTCGTAGCTGCGGCGGGCGTTGGCCTGCTCCACGGTGGCGGCGTCGAGGTTGCCCCACAGCGGGCCGAGCAGCCTGGCCGCGTCGGCCGGGTGTTGCTTCACCCAGCGCCCGGTCTTCTGCAGTTCGGCGAAGACCTGCCCGAGCACTTGCGGGTGGGCCTTGGCGTAGTCGCTGGAGGCGAGGTAGTAGCGCTGGTAGCTGGCCAGGCCCTGGCCGTCGGCGAGCACGCGGGCGTGCTGCTGGCGCTGGGCGCTGGCGACGTAGGGGTCCCAGGTCACCCAGGCGTCCACCTTGTGGTTCTCGAAGGCGGCGCGGCCGTCGGCGGGAGTCAGGTAGGCCGGCTGGATGTCGGAGAACTTCAGGCCGGCCTTGGCCAATGCTGCGATCAGCAGGTAGTGGCTGCCGGCGGCCTTGGTCACGGCCACGCGCTTGCCTTTCAGATCGGCCAGGGATTTCAGCGGCGAATCCTCCGGCACCAGGATCGACTGCGCGGTGGGCGACGGGGTTTCACGGGCGAAGTAGGTCAGCTGCGCACCGGCGGCCTGGGCGAACACCGGCACGGTGTCGGCGACGTCGGCGGACAGGTCGACGTTGCCGACGTTGAGCGATTCGAGCAGCGGCAGGCCGCTGGGGAACTCATGCCAGGACACCTTGATGCCCTGCTTGCCCAGCTCGCGCTCCAGGGTGCCCTGGGCTTTGACTATGGTCAGCAGGGTGGAGGACTTCTGGAAACCGATGCGCAGGGTGCCTTCGGCGTGTGCGCCCAGGGCGCCCAGCAGAGCGGCGGAGGCGGCGAGGCCGACGGCGAAACGGCGCAGGAACGGGCTGCGGGACATGGGTACGGCTCCTCGGGTACGGGGCGGCCGCCTGCAGAGCGAGGACGGACCACGGGACTGGTGTCAGGTGTTCTGGATGAGTCCGGTGGTCCGGTGAAGCAGAGATTACAGGCATAAAAAATCAGAAATAAATAATTTTTAGTTCTTAACTAATACCGCGCGGATTCATCCCGCCATCAGTGCGCAGCCCCCAGCAGCCGGGCCCTTACGCCCTCCGCGCGGAGGCTGGCCTGGGCCGCCTGGCGGGCCACCGCCAGGGCCTGGGCGGCGAGGTTGGCGAAGTGGCTGGCGCGGCCGAAGGCCAGCGCCGCGCCCGACTCGATGTCCTCGTCCAGCTGCCGGGCGGCCTGCTCGCTGAGCACCAGGCCCAGGCCGAGCAGCCGCGACAGCTCCGAGGCCTCGGGCAGGTCCAGGTTGTCCGCGGCCTGCAACGCCAGGCCCAGGGCGACGTTGGCCTGCAGCAGTTGCGCCAGGCCGTCGCCGAGCACACGCCGCGGCGTGGCCGCCAGGCCCGGCGGCAGCAGGATGTCCTCCGGGTGCAGGCGCAGGCCCTGGCAGTGGGCGCCGGCGCGCAGCGCAAGGCCGGCCCGCGCGCTGGGCAGCGCAGCCAGCAGGAAGTCGCCGCTGGGCGCGTGCCAGGCGCGCAGCAGCAGCCAGTCGGCCGCCTCGGCGGTGAAGGCATCCCATTGCGCGCCGTTGACGCGGAAGCCGCCGCGCAGGTGTTCCTCGGCCCGCAGCCGCTGGCCATCGTCCTCGCCCAGGGCGCCCCACAGCGGCTCGCGCAGCAGGCTCAGGTGCAACAGGCGCTGCAGCTGTTCGCGGCTGCCGAGCAGGCGCACGCGGGTCAGTTGCAGGTGGTGCACGGCGAACAGCCGGGCCAGGCCGCCGTCGCGCTCGCAGAGGTCGCGCAGAACCTGCAGGACCTCGCGCCAGGGGCTGCCGGCGCCGCCCAACTGGGCCGGCAGCGACAGCCGCAGCAACCCGGATTCGCGCAGGGCGCGGGCCCAGGCGGCGGGTCCGGCGACGGCGGGCTGGGGGAACGGCTCGGCGGGAGCCAGCCGGGGCGGGGCGACGCTCATGGGCACCTCGGGACGACGGGATCAGTGCCTGGGCGAATGGCGCGCGGGAAGACTGAAGCGAAGGGGTTCGGCGGCGCCCCGTTGCGCCGCGCACGAGGCGCGGCCGGGGCGGCACTTAGAACCATATCCAAGCAGTGCGGCAAGGTTAAATAACCTTTTTGCCTTAGCTGAGAACCGTCAGGGCTGCCGTTGGCCAACGGCCGGCCCCTGCTCCACCGCGAAGCCCGCGGCGAAGGTCGGCTGCACGTCCAGGCGCTGCGGGATCAGCCCATGGGCCTGGTAGAAGTCCGCGGTCTCCTGCTGCTGGGCGAGGGTCTGGGCGTCCAGCGCCTGCCAGCGCAGTTGCCGGCGCTCGAACTGCAGGCGCGCGGCGTCCTCGGGGAAACCGATGATCTTCGCCAGGCTGCGCGAATACTCGTCCAGGTGCGCGTAGGCCCAGCGCTGGGCGCCGGCCAGGCGTTGCAGGTAGTCCTGCAGGGCGGCGCGTTTCGCCGGATCGGCCAGGGCGGAATCGGTGGCGGCGAGGAAGCTGTTGCCAGCCCACAGGCCGCGGCCGTTGACCAGCACCCGCGCCTTGTCGGCGGTCTCCGAGAGCGCGGTGTAGGGCTCCCAGGTCGCCCAGGCGTCCACCGAGCCGTTGGCCAGGGCCATCTTCGCGTCCACCGGGCCGAGGAAGCGCAGTTCCACGTCCTTCTCGCTCAGGCCTGCCGAAGCCAACGCCTTGAGCGCCACGAAGTGGCCGATGGAGCCGCGCCCGGTGGCGATGCGCTTGCCCTTGAGGTCGGCCGCCGAATGCAGCGGCGAGTCGCCGCGGACGATCACGGCGGTGCCATAGGGGTCGGACTTGTCCACCGCGATGGCCTTCACCTGGGCGCCGGCGGCCAGGGCGAAGAGCAGGGGCGCATCGCCGATGATGCCGGCATCCACCGCGCCGGCGTTGAGCGCCTCGGCCAGGGGCGCGGCGGCGGGGAATTCGAACCACTGGATGTCGTAGGCCAGGCCCTTGAGCGCGCCGGCGGCGTCCAGCTGGGCACGCATGTTGCCCTTCTGGTCGGCCAGGCGCAGGGTCACGCGCTCGGCGGCGAGGGCCTGGCCGGCGGCCAGGCACAGCAGCAGGAACAGGCTGAGGATCTTGCGCATGGCGAGGCTCCTCAACGCTGGCCGACGGTAAGGTCGGCGGGTAGCTGGCGGGCCACTTCGGCGGCGCCGGCGGACAGGCTGAAATCGAACGCCGGGGCGACGTCCAGCGCCTTGGGCAGCACGCCCTCGCCGTGGAAGAAGTCGGCGGCCTTCTGCAGCGTGGCGGCGATGTTCGCATCGAACACGACGGGGCTGATGCGCGCCTCGCCCACCCAGCGGCGCGTCACCTCCCGGGGCATGTTCAGGTCCTTGGCCAGCGCCGCGGCGAAGGCGTCCGGATGCTGCAGGGCCCAGACCTGGGCGCGCGCCAGGCGCGTCAGCAGGTCGCTGATGGCGGCCTTCTTGCCGGCGATGGCGGCGTCGCTGGCCAGGGCGTAGGAGTAGCCGGTCATGATGCCGTCGCCGTTGTCGATCACCCGCGCCTGGTCGAGCAGCACGGCGCTGGAGGTGTAGGGCTCCCAGGGCACCCAGGCGTCCACCGAGCCGCGCACCAGGGCGGCGCGGCCGTCCACCGGGCCGAGGAAGGAGAAGGTCACATCCTCGGGCTTGAGCCCGGCGCGGCGCAGCGCGCCCAGGGCCATGAAGTGGCCCCAGCCGCCGCGGTTGACGGCGATGCGCTTGCCCTTGAGCTCGGCCACCGAGTGGATCGGCGAATCCTTGCCCACCACCAGCGCCACGGTCGCCGGGTTGAAGTGCCAGGCGCCCACGGCCTTGAGCGGCGCGCCGGCGGCATAGACGAAGAGGAACGGGATGTCGCCGGTGAAGCCGATGTCCAGGGCGCCGGCGTTCAGCGCTTCGAGCACCGGGGCGCCGGAGGGGAAGGCGGACATCTCCAGCTTGTACGGCAGGTTGTCCAGCTCGCCGGAAGCGCGCAGCGAGGCGTAGCGGTCGCCCTTCACGTCGCCCAGGCGCAGGGTGACGGGTTCGGCGGCGCTGGCGGCGCCGGCCAGCAAGGTCGCGGCCAGCAGGCCGGCGAAAACACGCAGGGTTCGTTTCATGGGGCAATCTCCAGGCGGCTTCGCACGGAAGCCAGGGGTTGTCTTGGGGCTATCCGTTCCGCCGGTGCGGTCGCCGATATTGCCGTCGTTGTTGTCGGGTGATCGCGCGGGCTCAGGGACTCAGCGCCGCCCTCCCCGCCGCGATCCAGACGCTGTCCTTCTGCGGGGTGTGCACGCGCCCGCAGAGCACGTCGCGGTAGTGGCGCTGCAGCGGGTTGTGCCGGCTCAGGCCGTGGTTGCCGCTCAGCTCCAGGGCCTTCTCGACCACCGTCACCGCGTTGTCGGTGACGGCGACCTTGATCAGCCCCGCCTCGCTGGCGCTCAGCCGCTCGCGGCAGGCGGCGTCGAGCAGCAGGCGGTTCTGCAGCAGCAGGCCGTCGATGGCGCCCAGCGCTTCCTGCACCCGCGGCAGGCTGGCCAGGGGCGCGCCGAGGCTGGCCGGCACGCGCTCGCGCAGCCAGCCCAGCAGCCAGTCGCGGGCGGCCCCGGCGATGCCGTCGTAGAGCGCGCCGAGCAGCGCCGAGCTGGCCTGGGTGAAGTCGCGCAGCACAGCTTCGTCCGGCGCCGGCGGCTGGTCGTGGGGGTAGAGGCCGACGGCGTGTTCCAGCGGCACCGGCACGTCTTCGAAGATCACCTCGTGGCTGCCGGTGGCGCGCATACCCAGGTGGTCCCAGCTTTCCACGATGCGGATGCCGGGGCTGTCGCGGCGCACCAGCCAGGCGCCCACCCGCGGCGTCGGCTCGTCGCTGCGCGCCCACACCGCCAGCCAGGTCAGCCCGGGAATGCCGGTGGTGTAGAGCTTGTGCCCGGACAGCCGCCAGCACTCGCCGTCACGCCGCGCCACGGTTTGCGGCAGGCCGCCGCGCGAGGGCGAGCCCAGCTCCGGCTCCACCCGCAGGCTGTTGATCAGCGCGCCCTGCTCCAGCGCCTCGCGGGCCACGCGGCGCTTGAGCGCTTCGGGCCAGCCGGGGTTGTCCGCCAGGCGCCGCAGGTGCAGGTACTGCATGCACAGCACCAGCGCGGTGGAGGGTTCGCCACGGGCCACGGCGCCGACCACCCGGCGCAGTTCGCCGAGGCCGGCGCCGGGGCCGCCGAGCGCCTGTGGCAGGGCCAGGCCGAGCAGGCCGTGGTGTTGCAACAGGGCGAGGTTGGCGTGGGGAAAGTCGCCGCTGCGGTCGTAGGCCTCGGCGCTCTCGGCCAGTTGCCGGGTGAGCGCCGGCAGCAGGTCGTTGAGCGCCAGCGGTGGGCTCTGCAAGTTGCTCATGGGCTCAGGCCGTGGCACGCCGGCGCTCACGCTCGGCGACCTTGGCGCGGGTCAGCGGGATCAGCTCGCGGCCGTATTCCACGGCGTCGTTGAGCGGGTCGAAACCGCGGATGAGGATGCTGCGCACGCCCAGGTCGTAGTAGGCCAGCAGCGCATCGGCGACCTGCTCCGGGGTGCCGACCAGCGCGGTGGAGTTGTGCCCGCCGCCGACCAGCTTGGCGATGCCGGTCCACAGGCGTTCGTCGACGCGGTCGCCCTGCTCCACCGCCTTGAGCAGGCGCTGGGCGCCGACGCTCTGCGGCTTGCCCTTGGGGAAGCCGGCCTCGCCCAGGCGCTGGCTGGCAGTCGCGCGGATCGCCTCGGCCCTGGCCCAGGCCTCCTCCTCGGTGCGCCCGAGAATGGGCCGGAACGACAGGCTGAACTCCACTTCGCGGTCGTTCTGCCGCGCCTGCTCGCGCACCGCGGCGATGGTCTCGGCGGCCTGGGCCAGGGGCTCGCCCCAGAGCATGAACACGTCGGCCTGCCTGCCGGCGACCTTCAGCGCCGCCTCCGAGGAGCCGCCGAAATACACCGGGATGTGCGGCTTCTGCTGCGGGCGGATGGCCGAGAAGGCCTGCTCCACGCGGTAGTGCTCGCCGTAGAAGTCGAAGGGCTCGGCGCTGGTCCAGGTGCGCTTGAGCACTTCGATGAACTCGTCGCTGCGGGCGTAGCGCTGGTCGTGGTCGAGGTAGTCGCCGTCCTTGCGCTGGTCGGCGTCGCTGCCGCCGCTGATGATATGCACCGCCAGGCGCCCGTCGAGCAGGTGCTCGAGGGTCGCCAGCTTGCGCGCGGCCAGGGTCGGGGCGACGAAGCCGGGGCGGTGCGCCAGCAGGAAGTTGATCCTGGAGGTGGCCAGGCCGGCGGTGGCGGCCACCAGGAAGCCATCGGGCTGATCGGACCAGTAGCCGACCAGGATGCGGTCGAAGCCGGCCTCCTCGTGGGCGCGGGCGAAGGCGGCGATGTACTGCTTGTCGAGGATCGGGCCGGCCGGGGCGATGGTCTCGGAGGCCAGGCGGTGGCCGATCATGCCGAGGAACTGGATGCTCATGGGGTTGCGTCCTGTGCTCAATGGAAGGCGTTGGCGAAGGAGGGGTCGATCACGCTGGCGGTGTCGAAGGCCTTGGGCAGCGCGCCGGTCTGCAGCAGGAAGTCGGCGGTGCCCTGGTAGTCGGCGGCGGCCTGGGCGTCCACCGGGCCGACGCTCATGCCGGCCTGGCCGATCCAGTGGCGCGACACGGCCGGGTCGAGGTTGGCCTTCTTCGCCCAGAGGTCGGCGTACTGCTCCTTGTGCGCCTCGACCCAGGCCCGGGCCTTCTGCAGGCGGCCGAGGAAGTCGGCGATCTGCGCGCGCTTGGGTTCGATGGAGGCGGCGTTGGCGGCGATGCTCGACAGCCCCGGCATCAGGTCGCGGGCGGTGAGGATCGGGCGCGCGCCGGAGAACAGGATCTGCTGCGAGATGTACGGCTCCCACACCGGGAAGGCGTCGATGCTGCCGCGCGGCAGGGCGGCGGCGGCGTCGATGGGCATCAGCTTGACGAAGTCGACGTAGTCGCTGGGCAGGCCGGCCTTCTCCAGCGCGCGCAGGGTCAGTTGCTGACTCCAGGCGCCGGGCCAGTAGGCGACCTTCTTGCCCTTGAGGTCGGCGATGCCCTGCACCGGCGAGTCCTTGGGCACCAGCAGGGCGATGGTGTCGGGGTTCTGCCGCGACACGCCGATGAGCTTCACCGGCGCGCCCTTGGCGGCCAGGAAGATGAACCCGGAGTCGCCGAGGAAGCCCAGGTCCAGCGCCCCGGCCTGCAGCCCTTCGGCCACGGGCGCGGCGGACTGGAAGTGCTTCCAGTCGACCGTGTAGGGCGCGCCTTCGAGCACCCCGGAGGCCTCCATGGAGGCGCGCACGTTGTAGTAGTTCTGGTCGCCCACGCGCAGCGTCGGCAGGTCGGCGGCCTGGGCCAGGGGCGCGCCCAGCAGCAACGCGGCGAAGGTGGCGCGCAGGCGTCGTTTCAGGTTCATCGATGGGGCTCCTCAGCCGGCGCGGCGCAGTTGCGGCAGGCGGGCGATGTGGTGGTGGATGGCGGGAATCAGGCCCTGGCCGTAGCGCACGGCGTCGCCGAGCGGGTCGAAGCCACGGATCAGGAAGGTGGAAACGCCCAGGCGGTAGTACTCGCCCAGGGCGGCGGCGACCTGCTCGGGAGTGCCGACCAGGGCAGTGGAGTTCCAGCGCGCGCCGGTCAGCCGGGCCACGCCGGTCCACAGCCGGGTGTCGAGCACCTCCCCCTGTTGTGCGGCGGCCAGCAGGCGCTGCGAGCCGACGTTCTGCGGCTGGTGGTCGTGCAGCGGCAGGCCCAGGCGCGCGCGGTTCTCGCGCACCTGTTCGAGCACTTCGGCGGCGCGCTTCCAGGCGGCTTCCTCGGTGTCGGCGACTATCGGCCGGAACGACACCGAGAAGCGCGGCTCACGGCCCTGGGCGTTGGCGGCGGCGCGCACCCGGCGGATGTGGCCGTCGACGGCGGCCAGCGGCTCGCCCCAAAGCATGTAGGTGTCGGCGTGCTTCGCCGCGACTTCGATGGCGGCGTCGGAGGAGCCGCTGAAGTAGATCGGGATGTGCGGCTTCTGCCGCGGGCGCACGGCCGGCGAGGCGCCCTGGAAGCGGTAGAACTCGCCGGCGAAGTCCACCGGGGCCTCGGCGGTCCAGATGCGCCGCAGGGCGTCGAGGTATTCGTCGGTGCGGGCGTAGCGGCGGTCGTGGTCGAGGTAGTCGCCGTCGCGGGCAAGGTCTTCGTCGTTGCCGCCGCTGACCACGTTCAGGGCCAGGCGGCCGTCGCTGAACTGGTCGAGGGTGGCCAACTGGCGCGCGGCCAGCGGCGGCGCGATCACTCCCGGCCGGTAGGCCAGCAGGATGCCCAGGCGCCGGGTGGCGGCGGCAACGAAGGAGCTGACCACGGCGCCCTCGGCGGCATTGCTGAAGTAGCCCACCAGCACGCGGTCGAAACCGGCGTCCTCATGGGCCTGGGCGAAGCGCCGGACGAAACCGGCGTCCACCGCCTCCCCCAGCGGCTGGTCCACCTCGGAACTCGGGGTGGCGGTGATCATGCCGAGAATTTCCACGCTCACTGTGTTGCCCTCGCCTGGGCCGCTGCATAAGGGCGGCGGCTTTCGTTATAAGAAAAACGTCTTGATGGACGTTGTTCTTAGAAGCTATAGGCAAGCACTTCATGATGGAAATTCATTTTTGGCATATTCTAATATGCTAATTACGCATATTCAGAGTTGGCCAAGTTGCGCGGGGGAGGTTTTTTGCTTTTGTAGGAGCGAGCTTGCTCGCGAACAGAGTTTCCCGGTCATGCCGGTGTCAGGCATGAGAGCGCCCTCTCCCTAACCCTCTCCCTGAAGGGAGAGGGGACCGTTGGGCAGAAACGGGTATTACGGAGTCAGCCGGAAACTCTGGCGTATCCGGCGAACATCAGGCTTGCAGCCGGCACGGACAAGCCCCCTCTCCCTTCAGGGAGAGGGCTGGGGAGAGGGGACGGAGTCGACCTGAGACGACTGCGCTGCCGGGAGAGTCTGTTCGCGAGCAAGCTCGCTCCTACAGGGGGCGAATGAGTAAGACTCACCCCGCCTGCATATCCAACCCTTCCGCCACCGCATCGCCGAACAACCGCGCCGGCGCCTCCAGGTTGCCCAGCAAGCGCGGCCGCACCAGCCAGAGCTGGATCAGCGGCTGGAAATCCTCCAGCTGCAACACCCGCAGCTGCTCCCGATAACGGCTGCGCGCAAGAGCCGGCGCCGGCACCAGCCCAAGGCCACGCCCCTCGGCAACCAGACCCAGCTGCAGCTCGCTGCCGAAGGTCTCCAGGTTCAGCTGCAAACCCAGCCCCTGGTCGGCCAGGGCGCGCTGCAGGCCGGCGCGGAAGCCGCAGCCGTCGGGGTTGAGCACCCAGCCGTGCTGGTAGCAGTCGAGCAGGCGGCGGGCCTGCACGTCGCTGTCGCGGGCGGCCACCACGCACAGCTCCACGCGGCCCAGCGGCGTGGCGCCGAGGTCGTCGGGGAACACCTTGCTCGGCGGGAACAGCACCACCGCCGCGTCCAGCTCAGCGTTCTCCAGCCGCGCCAGCAGGTGGCCGCCCCAGCCGCTGCTGACCTGGGCGCGCAGCTCCGGGTACTCGCCGGCCAGGCGCCGCAGCGCTTCCAGCAGCACCACCTCGCCGATGCTCTGCGGCACGCCCAGGCGCAGCACGCCGCTTGGCGTCGTGTCGCTGGCCACCAGTTCGCGCAGCCCGTCCACCTCGCGCAGCACCCGGCGGCACTGCTCGTAGACGCGCAGGCCGGCGGCGGTGGGCTTGAGCGGCTTGGTGTTGCGGTCCAGCAGTTCCACGCCCAGGGCTTCCTCCAGGCTCTGCACCCGGCGGGTGATGGCCGACTGCGTCAGGCCCAGGCTCTCGGCGGCCTGGCTCAGGGAGGCGTTGCGGATCACCGCGACGAAGGCGTCGATGTCGTCGATCTTCATGGGGCTAGCACCAATTGCATTTCTCGCATATTAGCTTAGATTCAAAATGCATTTCAGGAATAAAAACGCGTTTGCTACCGTACAGCCAGAACCTTCCGGAGTGAATACGCCGCATGTCCGCCCCCCTGCGTTTCGACCGCCTGCGCCAGTTCATCGGCGACCTGGCCAGCCTGCTCGACGAGCATCCCGACGAAGCCACCCTGCTCGCCCGCGCCCGCCCGCTGCTGGCCGAGCTGGTGCGCCATGACGACTGGCTGCCCGAGGCCTGCGCCCAGCCCGACGCGCAGCGCTACCAGCAGTACCTGCTGCACGCCGACTCGCAGCAGCGCTTCTCGGTGGTCAGCTTCGTCTGGGGTCCGGGCCAGCGCACGCCGGTGCACGACCACCGCGTCTGGGGCCTGATCGGCATGCTGCGCGGCGCCGAGTATTCGCAGCCCTTCGCCTTCGCCGCCGACGGCAGCCTGCAGCCGGCCGGCGCGGCGCTGCGCCTGGAGCCGGGCGAGGTGGAGGCGGTGTCGCCGCGCATCGGCGACATCCACCAGGTCAGCAACGCCTTCGCCGACCGGCCGTCCATCAGCATCCACGTCTACGGCGCCAACATCGGCGCGGTGCGGCGTGCCGTCTATACCGCCGAGGGTGAAGAGAAGCCCTTCATCTCCGGCTATTCCAACAGCCAGTTGCCCAATATCTGGGACCTGTCGAAAGAGAACCCCGCATGAGCCAGATCGCCCGCCGTACCTTCCACGACCTCCGCGCCGCCCTCCTCGCCCGCCGCGAGCTGGCGCTGCTCGACGTGCGCGAGGAAGACCCCTTCGCCCAGGCGCACCCGCTGTTCGCCGCCAACCTGCCGCTGTCGAAGCTGGAGCTGGAGGTCTACGCCCGCGTGCCGCGCCGCGATACGCCGGTCACCGTCTACGACGACGGCGAAGGCCTGGCCGAAGTCGCCGCGCAGCGCCTGCTGGCGCTGGGCTACAGCGACGTGGCCGTGCTCGACGGCGGCCTGGCCGGCTGGCGCGCTGCCGGCGGCGAGCTGTTCAAGGACGTCAACGTGCCGAGCAAGGCCTTCGGCGAGCTGGTGGAAGCCGAGCGCCACACCCCGTCGCTGGGCGCCGAGGAAGTGCAGGCGCTGCTCGATGCCAAGGCCGACGTGGTGGTGCTCGACGCCCGCCGCTTCGACGAATACCAGACCATGAGCATCCCCGGCGGCATCAGCGTGCCCGGCGCCGAGCTGGTGCTGCGCGTCGCCGAGCTGGCACCCGACCCGGCCACCCGCGTCATCGTCAACTGCGCCGGGCGCACCCGCAGCATCATCGGCACCCAGTCGCTGGTGAACGCCGGCATCGCCAACCCGGTGTCGGCGCTGCGCAACGGCACCATCGGCTGGACCCTCGCCGGCCAGCGGCTGGAGCACGGCCAGGCGCGGCGCTTCGGCGAAGTCTCCGCCGCCACCCGCGCAGCCGCCGCCCAGCGCGCCCGCGCCGTGGCCGACCGCGCGCGGGTGGCGCGCATCGACCTGGCCGGCCTGCGCCAATGGCAGACCGAAGGCGCGCGCACCACCTACCTGTTCGACGTGCGCACCCCAGAGGAATACGAGGCCGGCCACCTGCCCGGCTCGCGCTCCACCCCCGGCGGCCAGTTGGTGCAGGAGACCGACCACGTCGCCAGCGTGCGCGGCGCGCGCCTGGTGCTGGTGGACGACGACGGCGTGCGCGCCAACATGAGCGCCTCCTGGCTGGCGCAGATGGGCTGGGAGGTGGCGGTGCTGGACGGCCTGTCCGCCGCCGACTTCAGCGAACGGGGCGCCTGGTCCGCACCGCTGCCGCAGCAGCCGCAGACCGAGACCATCGCCCCGCAGACCCTGGCCCAGTGGCTGCGCGAGCCGGGCACCCGGGTGCTCGACTTCACCGCCAGCGCCAACTACATGAAACGCCACATTCCCGGCGCCGCCTGGGCCCTGCGCAGCCAGCTGAAAGAAGCGCTGGCGCAGTTGGGCACGGCCGAGCGCTACGTGCTCACCTGCGGCAGCAGCCTGCTGGCGCGCTTCGCCGTGCCGGAAGTGCAGGCCCTGAGCGGCAAGCCGGTGTTCCTGCTCGAAGGCGGCACCGCCGCCTGGGTCGCCGCGGGGCTGCCCACCGAGGAAGGCGAGAGCCTGCTCGCCGCGCCGCGCATCGACCGCTACCGCCGCCCCTACGAGGGCACCGACAACCCGCGCGAGGCCATGCAGGGCTACCTGGACTGGGAATTCGGCCTGGTCGAGCAGCTCGGCCGTGATGGCACCCACGGCTTTTTCGTCATCTGAAAGCCCGCCATTTCGCGACGTCTGTCGGTGAGTGGCGAAAAAATGACCACCTGTCGGCTGTCCGGGAAAGTGATGGGAATTTTGACGTTCTGGGGTGTCTTAGCCTGCAGAGGTGCCACCATGAACGTCACCCACCGCTACGCCATCCACTACCGCCTGCGCGAACAGCCGCGCCGGCTGATCCACGAGTGGTCCGAGGAACCCAACGAGTTCCTCGCCCTGCTCCAGGTGCTGCTGCACCTGGCGCAGGAGACCGGCGAAGACCCCACCGGGCTGACCGACGCGCCGCTGGACCCCAACCTGATCCCCAACCTGCGCAACAGCGCCGACCGCGTCGGCGTCAGCCGCGTGCGCATCGTCCCGATCGACTGAGCCGGCTCAGGCCGCCTCGCGCCGCCGCCACTGCGGCAGGCTGATCAACACCACCGCCCCGATGATCACCGCCATCGCCAGCGCCTCCGGCCAGCCGATGTGCTCGCCGGCGAACGCCACCCCGAGCAGCACGGCCACCGCCGGGTTGACGAAGGCATAGCTGGTGGCCGCCGCCGGCCGCACGTTGGCCAGCAGGTAGACGTAGGCGCTGAAGGCGATGATCGAACCGAACACCACCAGGTAGCCCAGCGCCAGCCAGCCGCGCACATCCGGCATCTGCTGCAGGTGCTCGCCGGAAAGCTGGCTGCCCAGCAGCAGCGCGGCGCCGCCCACCAGCATCTCCAAGGCGCTGGCCATGGGCCCGGCCGGCAGGTCCAGGCGCCGGCTCCACACCGAGCCGAAGGCCCAGGCCGCGGCGGCGAAGAGGATCAGCGCGGCGCCCGCCGGGCTGCCCTGCAGGTTGGAGCCGAGGTTGAGCAGCACGATGCCGCACAGCCCAAGGCCGATGCCGCTCCACTCCAGCAGGCTGTTGCGCTGGCCGAACAGGCGCGCGAACACCAACGCGAACAGCGGCACCGTGGCCACCCCCAGGGCGGCCACGCCCGAGGCCACGCCCCAGTGCTCGGCCACCGTCACCCCGCCGTTGCCGCAGCTGAGCAGGAGGATGCCGATGGCCCCGGCGTTCAGCCACTGCCGCCCGCTGGGCAGCGGCGCGCCGCGGTACAGCGCCCAGGCCAGCAGCAGCGTCCCGGCGATGACGAAGCGGCAGCCGGCCATGAGCATCGGCGGCCAGCTTTCCACGCCGATGCGGATCACCAGGTAGGTCGAGCCCCAGATGAAGTAGAGGGCGAAGAAGGCGGCGATCAGCGTCAGCGAAACGCGGGCTTTGGGCATGGGCATGACAGACATGGCAGAGGGCTCGACAAGTGGGTCGTAGCGCCTCATTTTATTAAGTGCTTTCGGGCCTTATAAGGCACAGAAAACGCATTATCTGGCGGAACACTTTTCTTTCGATGGATTTTCAAACGCAAAGCCGTCGATTCGACAGACGAGAGAAACCGATGGACAAATACGACCGCGCACTGCTCGCCGCCCTGCTGGAAAACGGCCGCCTGTCCTTCGCCGAACTGGCCCGGCGCATCAACCTCTCGCCCCCGGCAGTGGCCGACCGCGTGGCGCGCCTGGAGGCCGACGGCGTGATCACCGGCTACCACGCCAGCGTAGACCTGACCAAGCTCGGCCGCCCGATCCAGTGCCTGATCGAACTGCGCCTGAACGACCACCGCGGTGCCCTGCAACTGCAACGCCTGACGGAAATCCCCCAGGTGCTCGACTGCTACCGGGTGACCGGCGAATCCTGCGTGATGCTGCGGGTGACGGTGACCAGCACCGCCGAGCTGGAAGAGCTGATCGACCAGTTGGCGCAGCACGGGGCGAGCAAGACTTCGCTGGTGCTGTCCACGGCGCTGGATGGGAGGGTGCATCCGGCGATGTTGCAGGGGGGATGAAAGGCTGGAGGCTGGAGGCTGGAGGCTTTTCGTATTTCGTAGGAGCGAGCTTGCTCGCGAACAGGCATTCACCGGGAACTACAGGTGCTGGATTCTAGAGCGCCCTCTCCCTAACCCTCTCCCTGAAGGGAGAGGGGACCGTTGGGCAGGGTTTGATGTTATGGCGTTAGCCGGCAACCTCGGCGATTTCCGGCTGAAACCACTTCCTCTCTCGGCACGGACTAGCCCCCTCTCCCTTCAGGGAGAGGGCTGGGGAGAGGGGACGGAGTCGACCTGAGACGATAGCGCTGCCGGGAGAGGCTGTTCGCGAGCAAGCTCGCTCCTACGAAAAGCCAAAGCCCCCACCCTGCGCGCAAAAAAAAAAGAGGCGGCACCGCTCGCACGGCACCGCCTTAAGTCACGGAGTTGCTGTTACATCGTGGGCCGGCCACAGCCGCCCGATGTATTGGATTACTTTTCCACGATCGCGGTCACACCTTGCCCGCCCGCCGCGCAAATCGAGATCAGCCCGCGCCCTTTCCCGGCCGCGTCCAGCAGCTTGGCCAGGTTGGCGACTATGCGACCGCCGGTGGCGGCGAAGGGATGGCCGGCGGCCAGGGAGCTGCCCTTGACGTTGAGTTTGCTGCGGTCGATCGAGCCCAGCGGCGCGTCCAGGCCGAGGCGCGTTTTGCAGTACTCGGCGTCCTCCCAGGCCTTGAGGGTGCACAACACCTGGGCGGCGAAGGCTTCGTGGATCTCGTAGTAGTCGAAGTCCTGCAGGCTCAGGCCGTTGCGCGCCAGCAGCCGCGGCACGGCGTACACCGGCGCCATCAGCAGGCCTTCTGCGCCTTCGCCGACGAAGTTCACCGCCGCCGCCTCGCCGTCGCGCAAATACGCCAGGATCGGCAGGCCGCGCGCCTTGGCCCAGTCCTCGCTGGCCAGCAGCACCACCGAGGCGCCGTCGGTCAGCGGGGTGGAGTTGGCCGCCGTGAGGGTGCCGCGCGGGCCCTTCTCGAACACCGGCTTGAGGGTGCCGAGCTTTTCCAGGTTGATGTCCGGGCGCAGGTTCTGGTCGCGGGTCAGGCCGCGGAACGGCGTCATCAGGTCGTTCTGCCAGCCCTCGGCGTAGGCCGCGGCCAGCTTGATGTGGCTTTCGTAGGCGAGCTTGTCCTGCTCGTCGCGGGGAATCTGCCAGGTCTGCGCCATCAGCTCGCAGTGCTCGCCCATGGACAGCCCGGTGCGCGGCTCGCCGTTCTTCGGGATGTGCGGCATCAGGTGGCGCGGGCGGATCTTCAGCAGGCTCTTGAGCTTGTCGCCGTTGGACTTGCCGCGGTTGGCCTCCAGCAGGATGCGCCGCAGCCCCTCGTTGACGCCGATGGGCGCGTCCGAGGTGGTGTCCACGCCGCCGGCGATGCCGCAGTCGATCTGCCCCAGGGCGATCTTGTTGGCCACCAGGATCGCCGCCTCAAGGCCCGTGCCGCAGGCCTGCTGGACGTCGTAGGCCGGGGTCTGCGGGGCCAGGCGGGTGCCCAGCACGCATTCGCGGGTGAGGTTGAAGTCCCGCGAGTGCTTGAGCACCGCGCCGGCCACCACCTCGCCCAGGCGCTCGCCGTGCAGGTTGTAGCGCTCGATCAGGCCGTCGAGGGCGCAGGTCAGCATCTCCTGGTTGCTCGCCGTGGCGTAGACGGTGTTGGAGCGGGCGAAGGGAATACGGTTGCCGCCGACGATGGCGACCCGTCGGGTCTGGGTCATGCAAGGCTCCTTGCGGGCTGAGCGGGTTCTGGCGCACAGGCTAACCTTAGCCGGTCCCGTCGCATTGGCCGCCCCGCCATGGCGCAGGTCAGCGCGGTCAATTGCGCGGAACTGGTGCCTGCGTAGAGTGGTCGGCACTTCGAGTATCCGTGCAGGAGCCCCCGTCCATGACCGATCGCTACATCGCCTTCGCCAACTCCAACGTCGGCCGCCGCCTGGTCGGCGCCTTCGGCCTGCCTGCGCCGGTACGCCTGGAACGCTGGAGCGCCGGGCGCACCCGGCCGGTGGATGGCGCCCTGTTGCTGGGCGGGGCGGGCAACCTGGGCGAGGCCGTGCTGGGCTTCAGCCAGCGCCTGACCGACGCCGTTTACGCCGCCGTGGAAGGCCAGTACGGCCTGCCGCGCTGGACCGCCGAGCACGGCCCGAAGCTCAAGGCCATGGTGTTCGACGCCAGCGGCCTCACCGGCTTCGAGCAACTGATCGAACTGCGCAACTTCTTCCAGGCCGCGCTCAAGGGCCTGGACCTGTGCCCCCACGTGGTCATCCTCGGGCGCGCCCCGGAATCGCTGAAAGACCCCATCGCCGCCAGCGTGCAGCGCAGCCTGGAGGGCTTCAGCCGCTCCCTGGGCAAGGAGATCCGCAGGGGCGGCAACGTGCAGCTGCTGTACGTCGGCAAGGGCGCGGAAGACCAGCTCGAAGGCGCCCTGCGCTTCTTCCTTTCGCCCAAGAGCGCCTACGTGTCCGGCCAGGTGATCCGCCTTTCCGCCTACGCCGGCCAGGTGCAGGACTGGAGCCGCCCGCTGGTGGGCAAGCGCGCCCTGGTCACCGGCGCCGCCCGCGGCATCGGCGCGGCCATCGCCGAAACCCTGGCCCGCGACGGCGCCGAGGTGGTGCTGCTGGACGTGCCGCCGGCCAAGGACGCCCTCGACGCCCTGGCCGCGCGCCTGGGCGGCAAAGGCGTGGCCCTGGACATCTGCGCGCCGGATGCCGGCGAGAAGCTGGTAGAGGCGCTGCCCGAAGGTGTGGACATCGTGGTGCACAACGCCGGCATCACCCGCGACAAGACCGTGGCGAAGATGAGCGAGGCGTTCTGGAACTCGGTGATCGACGTCAACCTCAAGGCCCCGCAGGTGCTCACCCAGGCCCTGCTCGACGCCGGCAAGCTGCGCGACGACGGCCGCGTGGTGCTGCTGGCCTCCATCAGCGGCATCGCCGGCAACCTCGGGCAGACCAACTACGCGGTGAGCAAGGCCGGCCTGATCGGCCTGGCCCAGGCCTGGGCCCCGGCCCTGGGCAAGAAGGGCATCAGCATCAACGCGGTGGCCCCGGGCTTCATCGAAACGCAGATGACCGCGGCCATCCCCCTGACCATCCGCGAGGCCGGCCGGCGCATGAACTCCATGGGCCAGGGCGGCCTGCCCCAGGACGTGGCCGAGGCCGTGGCCTGGTTCGCCCAGCCGGGCAGCGGTGCGGTGAGCGGGCAGGTGTTAAGAGTGTGTGGGCAGAGTTTGCTTGGGGCGTGAGGGCCGGCCTGCATCGCAGGAGGTACAACCGTCGTAGGATGGTGTTGAGCGAAGCGATACCCATCACCACGGCAGCATGGGTATCGCAAGCTCAACCCATCCTACGAAGAGCACCTCGGCGCAAGACAGTTGCCCCTACGATCGTGCATTCCCACACGATAGCGCCCAACCCACCTGTAGGAGCGCGCCCTGCGCGCGATTCGCGGGCAGGGCCCGCTCCTACAAGGTTAATGCCGAACCTTCGCCCCACGCCGGACAAGCCCGCGGGGCGCGCAGCCGAGGGCTGGGGAGAGGGCGCTCTTCAGGACAAACACCAAAGCCACCGGCAGAACAGCGTTCGCGAGCAAGCTCGCTCCTACGAAAAGCCATGCCCTCCCGTCGCGAGGTTCGCCCCTCTCACACCTTCCCGCGCTTGCGAAACTCCACCGGCGTCTCCCCCACCCAGCGCTTGAAGGCGCGGTAGAAGGTGCTCGGCTCTGAGAACCCGGTACGCTCGACAATCACCTCGATACGCTCGTCGGTCTTCAGCAACAACTCCTTGGCCAACCGGCAGCGATAGTCGGTAACCAAGTCGTTGAAGCGCACCCCGGCCATGGCCAGGCGCTCGCGCAGACGCCGGGCCGGCATGTCCAGGCGCGCCGCCACCTGCTCCAGGGTGGCGCCGCCGTCCACCAGCAGCTCGCCGATCAGCTCGCGCACCTTGCGCACCAGGTCCAGGCGTTCCACCTCGGCCAGTTGCCGGCGCGCCAGCGACTCGTGCATGCGCAGCAGCTCCGGCGCGGCGTGGCGCGAGGGCTTGTCCAGCACCTCGGCGTCGAAGACCAGCGCATAGCGCTCGGCGCCCAGGCGCACCGGGCAGCCGTAGACCTGTCGATAACGTTCGGCGGGGGCGCCCTCGCCGTGCATCAGCTCCACCTCGTGGGGCCTGAAGTCGCCCTCGGTGAGCGCGTGGAACAGGCGGATCACCGCGCCGGCGAGCATTTCCGGGAAGTGCCGGTTGGTCCCGGCGCTGTGGCCGAGCAGCAGCACGGCGCGCTCGCCCTCCACTTCCAGGCGGGCGTTGAGGGTATCGGAGAGCAGGCGCACGTAGCGCAGGGCGTGGCGCAGGCCCTCGCCGAAGGTGGCGCTGGAGAGGAACAGGTATTCCAGCAGCAGGCCGTGGAAGGCCGGCAGGTGCCCGGCCAGGTACAGGCCGACGTGCTCCTCGCCGCATTCCTCGGCGGCGGCCTTCCAGAACAGGTTCTGCGCGCTATGCGGGAAGCGCCCGGCCGGCAGCGAGCCCGGCGGCAGGCCAACCCGGGCGAGCACACGGTCGGGATCGCTGCCGCTGGCGCGCAGCGCGTCGATCACCGGGCGCATCAGCGCCACATCGTCGGTCAGATCGTGCATGGTATTTATTCTGGTTATCCATGAAGCGGGCCCATCTTAGGCAGCTTTCCTACCGCCTCTCAAGTAACACGCCATGGCAGCGGTCGAATTATCCACAAGCCCCATGCCAGAGCCGCCGATTGACCGGCCTGCCGCCACACTGCCCCGCCCCGGCCAATGCCCGGCCGGGCCCGGCGGCTAAGCTGAAGGCAATACCGCTCAGGAGATTCCGAATGCCCAAAGACTGGCTGGACCTGTCCGCCCCACCCGCCCTGCCCGGCCTGTTCCTGCGCGCCGCCGTGCGCCGCGGCCTGCGCGGCCGCAGCCTGCCCACCCGCGGCGTGCGCGCGCCGGTGATGGTCGACGCCCGGAACCTGGAGCGCTACCGCCAGGTGTGCGGCTTCAGGAACGACCACCTGCTGCCGCCGACCTATCCGCACATCCTCGCCTTCGGCCTGCAGATGGGCCTGCTCACCGACGCCCGCTTCCCCTTCCCGCTGCTGGGCCTGGTGCACCTGGAGAACCGTATCAGCGTATTGCGCCCGCTCGGCGGCCTGGGCCCGTTCCAGGCCAGCGTGCGGGTGGCCGACCTGCAGCCCCACGACAAGGGCGTGACCTTCAGCCTGATCACCCAGCTGCACGACCAGCTCGGCCTGCTCTGGGAAGGCGACAGCCGCCTGCTGTTCCGCGGCATGCGCCTGGAAGGCACGCCGCCGGAACGCGAGGAACAGCCCGAGCTGCCGCTGGAGCAGATCGACCACTGGCAATGCCCGGCGGACATCGGCCGGCGCTACGCCCGGGTGGCCGGCGACTACAACCCTATCCACCTGTCGGCGGCCAGCGCCAGGCTGTTCGGCTTCCCCCGCGCCATCGCCCATGGCCTGTGGAACAAGGCGCGCAGCCTGGCGGCCCTTGGCGAGCGCCTGCCGGCGGCCGGCTACCAGGTGCAAGTGCGCTTCCAGAAGCCGGTGCTGCTGCCCTCCAGCGTCACCCTGCTGGCCAGCGAGGTGGCCCCGGCCGGGCAGTTCGCCCTGCGCGGCGAGGACGGCCTGCCGCACATGGCCGGCGCCTGGAAACCGCTCGACGCTTGATGCGGCGCCGCTGAAGCCGGAAGCTATGGGGCTCCCAAGGAGCCCCCGATGAACCTCGACGAACTCACCGCGCGCCTGCACGCGATCCGCGACCACAACGATTGGAAGCGCTTCCACAGCCCGAAGAACCTGGCCATGGCCGCCAGCGTGGAAATGGCCGAGCTGGTGGAAATCTTCCAGTGGCTGAGCGAGGACGAGTCGCGCCAGCTGCCCGCCGACAAGCTCGCCCACGCAGGCCAGGAGATCGGCGACATCGTCCTCTACCTGCTGCTGCTCTGCGCCGAACTGGGCCTGGACATGGACCAGGTGGTGCGCGCCAAGCTGGCCGACAGCGAAAGGCGCTTCGTGCATGGCTGACCGGCATTTCGACGAACTGGCCACGCGCTTCGCCGAGAAGATCTACGGCGGCGCCAAGGGCGCCATCCGCCTGGCCGTGCTGCAGGCCGACCTGGCCGAAGCGCTGCCCGAGCGCCCGCTGCGCGTGCTCGACATCGGCGCGGGCCTGGGCCACATGGCGCTGTGGCTGGCCGAACGCGGCCACCAGGTGACCCTCGCCGAACCCGCCGCGCCCATGCTCGAAGGCGCCCGCCAGCGCTTCGCCGAGGCCGGCCGCGCGGCCACCTTCATCGAGGCGCCCTGGCAGGCGCTGCTCGGCCAGCTCGACGAACCCTACGACCTGGTGCTGTGCCACGCCGTGCTGGAATGGCTGGCCGAGCCCCAGGCCATCCTCCCCGTGCTGCACCAGCTGACCGCCCGCGACGGCTGGCTGTCGCTGGCCTTCTACAACCGCGACGCGCTCATCTACCGCAACCTGCTCAAGGGCCACTTCCGCAAGCTGCGCAAGCAGCGCTTCGCCGGTGAAGGCCAGAGCCTGACGCCGCAGCAGCCGCTGGACCCGCGCGAGCTGGAAGCGGCCATGGCCGGCAGCTGGAACATCGAGACACGCAGCGGCGTGCGGGTGTTCCACGACTATATGCCGCAGGAGTTCCAGCACAAGGCCGAGCCCCTGGACCTGGTGGAAATGGAACTGGCCTACCGCCGCCACCCGGCCTTCGCCGGCCTGGGGCGCTACCTGCACTGGCTGTGCCGCCCGCGCGAATAGGTGCACAATCGGCGCATCACCGTCGTCGCCCGCGCCCCGGCGCGGGCGGGAGCCCCGCATGTCGCCACGCCTGATCCTGCTGCCGCTGCTCGCCGCGCTGGCCGCCTGCCAGAGCCACAACCCCTACACCAGCCAGTCGCTGCCGCCACCCCCGGTGCCGGCCCAGGCCAGTGCCCCGGGCTTCGACCCCAGCGCCTACCCGGCCGCGCCGCCGGACTACGGCCGCTACCGCTCGTGGAACTGGACCGGCGCGCCCAGCGGCGCCACCACCTACGGCAGCTCGCTGCAGGACGCGGTCAGCGAAGGCCTCGACCAGGTCGGCCTGCGCCCGGCGCGCCCCGGCGCCACGCCGGACCTGCGCGTGAGCGCGCGGGTCAGCAGCGAGCAGCGCACCCGCCAGGTCACCGACTACTACGGCGGCGGCTACTACGGCGGCTGGAACGATCCCTGGTACGGCGCCTCCATCCCGGTGACGCGGACCTACATAGTGCAAGTCAACGTGGTGCGTATCGAGCTGTACGACGCCCGCGACAACCACGCCGTC
Organism: Pseudomonas sp. M1; assembly: GCF_022760135.1. NCBI lineage: Bacteria > Pseudomonadati > Pseudomonadota > Gammaproteobacteria > Pseudomonadales > Pseudomonadaceae > Pseudomonas > Pseudomonas sp. M1. Next base: position 675,450 of record NZ_CP094343.1, on the reverse strand, counting down.
TGGGTGGCCTCGGCTGAGTACCAGCCCAGCGGCAACCAGAGCGAACAGGCCCGCGGGCTGCGCGAAGCGGTGCGCAAGGCGCTGTCGGGCTACCCGCCGCACTGAGGCGCTTGTCCGGCTTTGCTGCCAGAAAACTGCGGAATAGGGCCATTTCGAGGCATTCCGCCACTTGCCTTTACGCACGCGCTGAGCTTCGATGAAGACTCTGTCTGGAGTATGCCGATCATGATCCGCCGTCTGTTGTTGCTGGGCCTGCTGCTGGGCCTGGCCGCCTGTGAGACCGTCAACCTCAGCCGCGACTACGATTCCAGCCGCGACTTCGCCGCCTACCGCAGCTGGGCCTGGGCGCAGCCGGCCTTCGAATACCGCCCGGACGACCCGCGCATCAAGAGCGACCTCACCGAGCAGCGCATCCGCTCGGCGGTGGCCGACCAGCTCGACCAGCGCGGCCTGCGCCCAAGCCAGGACGGCGCCGCGCCCGACGTGACGGTGCGCGCCTACCTGATCGTCGACCAGCGCCAGGACCAGGTCACCACCTACACCGGCGGCTACTGGAACGGTTATTGGGGCGGCTACTGGGGCGGCCCGGCGATGGCCGAGTCGCGCACCGTGACCTACAAGGTCGCCACCATCCAGGTCGACCTGCTCGACGGCAAGGACGGCAAGCTGGTATGGCGCGGCAGCGGCGAGCAGATCATGCGCAGCAGCCCGCCGACCCCGGCCGAGCGCGAAGCGGCCATCCGCGAGACCGTGCAGAAGGTCCTCGCCCAATACCCGCCACACGGATGAGCCTGCAGCATCGCCCCGTGGAAGCCGGCGACCTCGCCGAGGTGGCCGGCTTCGTGCGTAGCGCCGACGAACTCTTCTACGCCTACCCCAAGGCCCGCTGGCCGTTCAGCGTCGAACAGCTCGCCGCCGCCGTGGCCGAGCGCCGCGCCAGCACCCTGGCCCTGCTCGACGGCCGCGCCGCCGGCTTCGCCAACTTCTACCAGAGCCTGCCCGGCGAGTACTGCGCGCTGGGCAACATGATGGTCGCGCCCAGGGCCCGCGGGCACGGCGTGGCGCGCTACCTGATCGGCGTCATGGAAGACCTCGCCCGGCGCGACTACGCTGCACCGCTGATGAAAATCTCCTGCTTCAACGACAACGCCGGCGGGCTGCTGCTCTACGCCGGCCTGGGCTATCGCCCGGTGGGCATCGTCGAGCGCCAGGCGCCGGACGGCCGCCGCGTGGCCCTGGTGCAGATGGAGAAAGCCCTTGGACCGGCCTGACATCCAGCGCGTGCTAATCATTGTCAGCAGCGGCCCGAGCACCCCGGCGCGCTGCGCCGCGCCCTTCTACACCGCCACCCTGCTGGCCTGCATGGACGCCGAGGTGACGCTCTTCCTCAGCGGCGAAGGCGTGCAGCTGGCGCGCCAGGACGTGGTGGACAACCTCTACGCCGCCCCCGGCGGCGAACCGCTCAGCCACTTCATCCAGCAGGCCAAGGAAGCCGGCGCGCGCCTGCTGATGTGCCGCGCCCCCGGCGTGCCCATCGACGAAAGCGCGCTGATCGGCGAAATCGACGAAATCGCCAGCGGCGGCGAACTGGCGCGGATGATCCTCGAATACAACCGGGTGCTGACCCTGTGAAACTGCACGGCCTGGAGTTCCCCGACGACCTGCTCTACGCCCCGGACTACAACCTGTGGCTGCGCGAAGAAGCCGACGGCGCCGTGACCCTCGGCCTGAGCGCCTATGGCTGCGCGCTCTACGGGCAGATCTTCGCCTTCACCCCCAAGCGCGACGGCTGGCACATCGAGCGCGACCGCAGCTTCGGCGTGGTGGAATTCGCCAAGGCTGCATCCTCGGCGCGCTGCCCGCTGGCCGGCACCCTGCTGGTGAGCAACGAGGAAGTACAGCGCCGCCCCGGCCTGATCAACCTCGACTGCTACGGCGAAGGCTGGATGGTGCGCCTGCGCCCGGACGACTGGGCCGCCGCGAAGGCCGGCTTCGTCAGCGGCCAGGCGGCGCTGGAGGCCTTCGCCGAACGCATGCGCCTGGACGCCTTCGACCCCGAGGGCAACGACGTCCAGGCCCTGCGCCGCGACTGAGCTTAAGCCAGCCATAAGCTTCGCCGGCCTAGGCTGTGCGATCCGCAAGCTCCCCCACAGAAGGAGTCCACCATGCCCCGGCTTCCCGCGCTCGTCCTCGCCCTGCTCGCCCTCTCCGGCTGCGCCGGGCAGAGCAGCTACAACCTCGGCGCCATCGAGTCGCCGGTGAAGGAATCCTTCGGCCTCGACGACGTCGAACGGCAGCCCATGATGGGCGCACAGTTCCAGCAACAGGGCGGCTTCTCGTCCCAGCAGCAGCGCCTGCTGATGGGCCAGTGAGGCAGTCCTAGTCCACCCGGAAGCCCGCCAGCTGCTGCTGTTGCTCGACCGCCAGGCGGGCCAGTTCCAGGCTCGCCGCGGCGCTCTGCTCGGCGTTCTCCACCACGCTCTGGATGCTGTCGTTGAGCTGGGTGATGTTCTGGCTGATCTCATGGGCCACCGCCGTCTGCTCCTCGGTGGCGGTGGAAATCTGCGCGTTGCCGTCGGCGATGCGGTCGATGGCATTGGCGATGTGCCGCAGCGCCTCGCCGGACTCGCGCGAATGCCGCACGCTGTCCCCGGCCCGCTCGCGGGACTCCTGCATCACGCCCACCGCCTGGCGCGCGCCGCTCTGCAGCGAATCGATCATGCCGCGGATCGACTCGGTGGCCTTCTGCGTGTTGCTCGCCAGGCTGCGCACCTCGTCGGCCACCACGGCGAACCCGCGCCCGGCCTCGCCGGCCCGCGCCGCCTCGATGGCGGCGTTGAGCGCCAGCAGGTTGGTCTGCTCGGCGATGCTCTGGATCACCCCCAGCACGCTGCCGATCTCGTCGCTCTGGCTGTGCAGGCGGTCGATCACCTCGGCGCTCTCCTGCACCGCCTGCGACAGACGCTCGATGGCGCCCAGGTTGGCCTCCACCAGCTCGGTGCCCTGGTGCGCCTCGCGGCGCACGTCCTCGGCCACCCGCGCCATGTCCAGGGCGTTCTCCGCCACCTGCTGCACCGCGGCGCTCATCTCGTGCACGGCGGTGGCGACCATGGCGGTCTGGTCGCCCTGGCCGTTGGCGGCATCGCTGACCTGGGCGCTGATGGCGCTCATCTCCTCCGACGCGCTGGCCAGTTGCACCGAAGCGCCGCCCAGGTGGCGGATCAGCCGCTGGAAGTGTTCGAGCATGGTATTGAAGGCCTGGGCGGTCTGCGCCAGCTCGTCGCGGCCCACGGCCTCGGCGCGCAGGCTCAGGTCGGAATTGCGCTGCACCGTGGCGATGGTCCGGCCCAGTTGTTCCAGCGGGCGGTTGATCGAGCGGCTGACCAGCAGGCTGAACAGCAGCATGCCGACCAGCACCACCACGGCGATGGCCACGAAACTGGCCTTCATCGCCTGGTAACGCGCGGTGGAGGCCTGGCTCAGCCTTTCGCCCTCGCGGACCTGCAGCTGGGCCAGCTCCTCCAGCGCATCCCCCAGCGGGTCGAAGGCCGCATACAGGCGCCGGATGAAGCTGGCGTCGCTCTCGCCGCGCAGGCTGCCGTCGGTCTGTTCCTGCAGCGTGTCCACCAGCTTGTCCACCGCGGCCATGCGCGCGCGGATGCCGGCCACCATCTGCTGCTCGGCATCGGTCATCTTGCTGTCCTGCACCAGGCGCCAGGAGTCCGCGATGGTCTTGCGCGCCTCGCCGATGGCGCCGCGCAAGACGTCCACGTCGATCACCCCGGAGCGATACTTGTGCAGCGCATCCACCATGTTCACCGCATAGGCGTTGGAGATCAGGTTGAGCCGGTTCACCGGGCGCATGCGGTCGTTGAACAGCTCGTCGAAATCATCGTTGAGCTGGTCGGCGTTGTACGCCGCCAGCGCCATCACTCCGGCCAGCACCAGCAGGGGCAGGAACGCCAGCGACAGCAGGCGGGTACGTACGCGGATCTGGTTGAGCATCGCATCTCTCCTGGGCTGCTCGAACTCGTGCGCGGACCGCACAACCGCGATCCGCTCGTCTCGGCGAATGGATCGGCCCGCCAGGGGATAACTGGACCTGAGGATTAAGTAGGAAAAATCCCGCCATTTAGAGAGATGCGTCGCAGGAAAGGGCTGCTAGGGTGAAAGAAACCCCACGCCCGGGAGGCCGGATGCTCCGCCACGCCCTCGCCCTGCTCCTGCTGCTGGCCAGCCTCGGCGCCAACGCCGACCAGCCGGCGCAACCCGGCTTCGTCTACCTCGACCAGGTGCTGCAGCACGCCCATTACGAAGCGCGCTACTACAGCGGCGACAACTTCGTCGGCAGCCGCATCGACGGCTACGAAAGCCCGCGGGTGATCCTCACGAAGGAAGCGGCCACGGCCCTGGCCGAAGTGGAGCGCGACGTCGCCCTCAGCGGCCTGCAACTGAAACTCTTCGACGGCTACCGCCCGCAACGCGCCGTGGCCCACTTCCAGCGCTGGGCCGCGGACCTGGCCGACACCCGCACCAAGGACCGCTACTACCCGCACCTGGACAAGTCGGCGCTGTTCCGCGACGGCTACATCGCCAAGAAATCCGCCCACTGCCGCGGCAGCACCGTGGACCTCACCCTGGTCGATTCCAATACCGGCCAGGAACTGGACATGGGCAGCCACTTCGACTTCTTCGGCCCCATCTCCCACCACGGCACCAACCTGATCAGCGTGCAACAGACGCGCAACCGCGAAACCCTGCGCAGCGCCATGCAACGCCACGGCTTCGAACCCTACGCCAACGAGTGGTGGCACTACACGCTGAAGCAGGAGCCGTATCCCAACACCGCCTTCGACTTCCCGGTGAAATAGCTAGCGCACGCTTTTCGTAGGAGCAAGGGGGACGCCTAGTTCTTGCTCGCGAACGTGTTATCCGCTGATTGCGGAGTTGAGGCGGTTCGCGAGCGAGCTCGCTCCCAAGAGCATGGCCAACCCGCCCCCTCAGGAATAGGCTCAGCCAAAACCTGCAAACGGGAAGACCCATGAGTACCGTCGACGACCAGACCAACCCACACGCCAGCGACCAAAGGACGCAAGATCGCCATCGCTTGCGAAACCTCCTTCTGGCCGGCGCCGAATCCGCTCCCACAGAGCACGCCGATGCGGCCTTCTTCGAGCACCTGCGCAACCGAATCAAGGAACAGAGGAAGAAGCCCTAACAACGACGATGAACCTACGCACCAGCCCCAACGTCGAACGACAGCCCCTCAGCCAGGACACCCCATGACCCAACCCCCCACCTTCGACGGCCAACGCTGGAGCAACGCCGAAGCCGACCGCATCGAACTGGCCGAAGCCAACCCGGACTGGCCCCGGCGCTTCGCCGAGGAAGCCGACGCCATCGCCAGCGCCCTGGCCCTGCCCGGCCTGAAGATCGAACACTTCGGCAGCACGGCAGTACCCGGCCTGAAGGCCAAGCCGATCATCGACATCCTCCTGCTCCCGCCGCCCGACGCCGACTGGCAAAGCCTGGTCGCCCCGCTGGAAGCCCTCGGCTACCAATACTGGCGCGACAACCCGGCGCCGCAGCGGATGTTCTTCGTCAAGGGCATGCAACCCCGGGGCCAGGGCAGAACCCACCACGTCCATGTCATGAACCTGGCCGACGCCGACCGCCACCTGATCTTCCGCAACTGGTTGCGCAACCATCCACAGGACGCGGCGGAATACCAACGCCTCAAGGAACGACTGGCAGAACGCTTCCCCACCGACCGCGAGGCCTACACGCAAGGCAAGGACGAGCTGGTGGCCCGGATACTGGGCAAGGCCCTGCAAGAGGGCCGCGACTCAGGTGGATCGGTACAGGGAGCCAGGACGTAGGATGGGTTGAGCGCAGCGATACCCATGCGGTCACGGTGATGGGTATCGCTGCGCTCAACGCCATCCTACGCAGTGCAATGCCTGCGGGTTCGCCACTAAAATCCGCCCATCCCCCAGGACTCGGTGAACCTCATGAAGAAATGGATTTTGCTGATCGCCCTCGCCCTGCTCGCCTGGCAGTACATGGACAACCCGTCCTGGCAGAACCACTTCTCCCGCTCAAAGCCGGCCCCAATGAGCGTCGCGGATGATGCCGACGAACCGACCACCGACCTGATGCCGCCGGCGGCAAGCACCACACCCGCCAGCCCTGCTCTCGATGTCCGCTGCGATGGCCGCAAGTACTGCTCGCAAATGACCTCCTGCGCCGAGGCCAAGGCGTTTCTGCGCAGTTGTCCGGGGATGAAGATGGATGGGGACGGCGATGGGATTCCCTGCGAGGAGCAGTGGTGCAGGATGTAGCGTGATTGGGCCGGGCAACCAACGCCAGGCCGGGGCGTGAACCCATGCCGCCAATGATGGGTATCGCTGCGCTCAACGCCATCCTACGGGTGCGGCAGCCAGACGTTCGCTCCCAGCCGGCCGCCTTACGAGTCGGATGAGTCCGCGCGCGTCCCAGGCGAGGAGCTTCGATCAGCCCCCTCCTCTTCATAGCCAGGGCTCGTCTGGCCAATCTCTGGCATTACCTCCCCCGTCAAAATCCACCAGCGAAACTGAGGAAATACCTTGGCGATGGCCAGGATTTCCTCTTCCTTGATCTCCCGGTTTTTCGAAGGGTTCTTCAGGTTGCTCCAGGTGTACCGGCTAATGCCTGTCATTTCCTCAAGCTTGGGGAGGCGTATGTCTGTCCACGAGAGAATGGTTATGACGCGCTCTTTGATCATAAGAAATTCATCTATATAAGCTATAGCCAAAATGACTCAAGCCAAATAGGATCAATTTTGACTAGAGCTAAATTGACTCGAGTTAAATCAAAACACCACCTCGAATAGTGCAGTAAAGGCTGAGCATGTGGAAGTACTCACAGCCTGGTCGCACTAGGCATCTCACGGATGAAATTCGCGATGATCAAATTCGACGCTTCTACTGCCATGGCTATGTTGGGCAAGACCATCGATGTGGACGTTCCCCTGCACGAGGCACCCTACCGGGAAAGCTACCGCGTGCGCATCGTAGGGGTAGCACTGACGCTGGAGGATGAACGCCCCTACTTCCTGGTCCGCGATCCAAAAGACCCACGACGTTTTCCGGAAGAGCTGTTATGGAGCGATATCCACAGCCTGCAGGTAATCGACGACAAGGCGACAGCCAGCGAAACCTGAAAGTTATCGCAGCAAAGACAGAAGTGGAGGGAAGTGGCGGAAGGCAGTGAGAGTCGAACTCACCCAGGAACGGCTGCCGTCCCCCACCGGGTTTGAAGCCCGGCCACGCCACCGGGCGTGATTGCCTTCCGTGTTGGCTTGCGCCTTTGCGCCAGAGAGTGGCGCTTGGATGTTGCCATCTTTGTGTCGACGCTGGCCACAGCCTGCGGTTGTCATACCTCCGAATTTTCCGCGGCCTGCAGCGTCAGCGCCGAATCCTCCCGAACCCTTCTCTCATTGCCGAACCGCCGGGTAAAGCCGATGCGGTCGAAGTATTCCAGTAGCTGGATGCTGCGCTTGCGGCCTATGCCGATGCGGTCGCGGAAGGCGGCGGCGCGGATCAGGCCTTGTTCGGTGTGGAGTTGCAGGGCTTGTCGGGCCAGTTGGCGGAGGGTTTCGTCGGGGTAGAACAGGTCTTTCACCACCTGGTGCAGTTGGCCGAGGCGGGCGAGTTTGCGCAGCAGCAGGCGCATGGCGGCTTCGTCGACTTGCAGTTCGCGGGCCAGGTCGCGGGTCCAGGGCGGGTCGTAGGCGCCGGCTTGCAGCAGGGGGCGGATGCGTTCGCGCAGGGCTTCGTCTTCGGCGCCCAGTTGTACGCGGTGGTCCGGCAGGTGCAGCCAGGGGCCGCTGCTTTCCACGGTTTTGCCGGCCAGGGCCTGTTCCAGCAGGGCGATGAAGATCGGGCGTTCCAGTTGTGGGAAGGCGTAGCGGCGCAGGCGGTCGCGGTCGGGGCCGAGTTCGTCGGGTTGTTCGGCGTGGAAGCGGGCCAGGGCTTGCAGCAGCTGTTCGCCCAGGGCGTGCCAGTGTTCGGCGGTGAACAGGCGCGGGCCGCCGCGGGTGGGGATTTCCACCAGTTCGGCGGGCAGTTGCCAGCTTGCCCGGGGGCGGTTGAACTGGCGGGCCAGCAGTTTGGGGTCCAGGCCGTGGTCGGCGTGTTGCAGCAGCACCGGCAGGGCCTGTTCCAGGCCTTCGCCGCGCAGGGCCTGGAGTTGTGCCAGACGCTCCGGGCTGCGGCGGTTGCGGGCCGGGGCGAAGGGGTCGAGCACGCGGCCGCCGCCGAGGGTGCGTTGGGCGGATTGGTCGCGCAGCACCAGGCGGTCGCCGTGCACGGTTTGCACGGGAGCGTTCAGCACAAGCTGCGCGAAGGCTCTTTCGCCCGGCGCCAGGCGTTCGTCTTCCAGCAGGGCGACGCGGCCGGTCACGTCCTGGGCGCCCAGGTGCACGTGCAGCGGCGTCCAGTGGGCCAGGGCGCGGGGTTCGCCGGGGAGCAGTTGCAGGTCGATGTCGATGCGGGTGGTGGGTGCGTGCAGTTCCGGCGTCAGCAGCCAGTCGCCGCGTTTCACCTGGTCCGGGCCCAGGCGTTCGCCGGCGATGTTGACCGCCACCCGCTGGCCGGCGTGGGCCTGTTCGGCTACGCGGTTCTGGGCGTGCAGGCCGCGCACGCGCACCGGGCGGCCGGCATTGCCGAGGAGGAGTTCGTCGCCCACCTTCACGCTGCCGGAGAAGGCCGTTCCGGTGACCACCAGGCCGGCGCCGCTGACGCTGAAGGCGCGGTCCACGGCCAGGCGGAAGCCGCCCTGGCTGGAGCGCTCATGGACCTCGCAGGCGGCCTTGGCCAGGGCCTGGCGCAAAGCATCTACACCCTCCCCCGTGACGCTGGAAACCGGGTAGACCGGCGCGCCGGCCAACGGCCCCGCGGCCAGCAGACTTTCCACTTCGCCGCGGGCCTCGGCCAGGCGCTGCGGGCTGACGCGGTCGGCCTTGCTCAGGGCCACCAGGGCGCGGGGGATGCCGAGCAGCTCAACGATAGCCAGGTGCTCGCGGGTCTGCGGCATCACGCCGTCGTCGGCGGCCACCACCAGCAGCACCAGGTCGATGCCGCTGGCGCCGGCCAGCATGTTGTGGACGAAGCGTTCGTGGCCGGGCACGTCGATGAAGCCGGTCAGCGCGCCGTCGCCGAGGTCGGCATAGACGTAGCCCAGGTCGATGGTGATGCCGCGTTCGCGCTCGGCCGGGCGGCGGTCGCCTTCCACGCCGGTGAGGGCGCGCAGCAGGGCGGTCTTGCCGTGGTCGATGTGCCCGGCGGTGCCGACGATCAAGCCTCGCCCTCCGCCAGCAGCGGCAGTTGCGCGAGGAAGGCGGCCTCGTCGTCGAGCTGGCGCAGGTCGAGCCACAGGGTGTCGTCGTCGATGCGCCCGAGCACCGGGATCGGCAGGCCGCGCAGGCGTTCTTCCAGTTCGCGCAGGGCGCGGCCGCGCAAGCGCTTGGAAGCTTGCGGGCGCAGCGCCAGGGCGGCGCTGGGCAGGCGCGCCACCGGCTGGGCGCCGCTGCCGATCATGCCCAGGGCGGCTTCCGCGCTTACCGCCCAGCCGGCGCCCAATTGCGCGGCGAGCAGCGGCGCCAGGCGCGCGGCCTGGGCCTGGATGTCGACCTGCGGGCGGCTGAGCAGGCGCAGGGTGGTCAGGCGTTCGGCCAGGCGGTCGGGGTCGCGGTACAGGCCGAGCACGGCTTCCAGCGCGGCGAGGGTCAGCTTGTCCACGCGCAGGGCGCGCTTGAGCGGGTTCTTCTTGATCCGCCCGATCAGTTCCCTGCTGCCTAGGATGAGCCCGGCCTGGGGGCCGCCGAGGAGTTTGTCGCCGCTGAAGGTGACGATGTCGGCGCCGTCCTTCAGGGCTTCCTGCACGGTCGGTTCCTTGGGCAAACCCCAGCGCGTCAGGTCCACCAGGGTGCCGCTGCCCAGGTCTTCCAGCAGCGGCAGGTCGTGAGCGTGGGCGATGGCCGCTAGGTCGCGGGTGGCGACGCTGGCTGTAAAGCCCTGCACGCTGTAGTTGCTAGTGTGCACGCGCATGAGCAGGCCCGAGCGCGGGCCGATGGCGGCTTCGTAGTCCTTGGCGTGGGTGCGGTTGGTGGTGCCGACCTCGACCAGTTTCACCCCGGCGCGGGCCATGATGTCGGGGATGCGGAAGGCGCCGCCGATCTCGATCAGTTCGCCGCGGGAGATGATGCCTTCCTTGCGCGCGCCCAGGCTGTTGAGCGCCAGCAGCACGGCGGCGGCGTTGTTGTTGACCACGGTGACCGCCTCGGCGCCGGTCAATTCGCGGATCAGCCCGGTGATGAGGTCGTCGCGGTCGCCGCGCTTGCCGCTGGCCAGGTCGAATTCCAGGTTCAGCGGGTAGCGCGCGGCCATTGTGATGGCTTCGATGGCTTCGTCCGGCAGCAGGGCGCGGCCGAGGTTGGTGTGCAGCACGGTGCCGGTGAGGTTGAACACCCGGCGCACGCGGCTGGCATGGTGCGCGGCCAGGCGTTCGCCGGCGCGGCCGGCGAGCACCGCTTCGCTCAGTTCCACGGCGGCGAGCTGGCCGTGGCGGGCCGGCTCGCGCAGTTCGTCGAGCAGGTCGCGCAGGGTGCCGAGCAGGGCTTCGCGGCCGTAGCGCTGTTGCAGGGGGGCGCAGGCCGGGCTGCGCAGCAGGCGGTCGATGGAGGGCAGGCGGGCGGAGGTCATGCGCGGTCCTGTCTGGTGCTTCGAGGGTTGGGAGGCGATGGGTATCGTCGCGGGCTCCTCAACCCATCCTACGGGGGGTCTGGATGCAGTCTAGGTCAGTCTGCGCCGCCGGGTGACAGCAGCAGGTTGGGCGCGCTGCGCAGGTAGCCCTCTTCGGCCAGGCGGATATCCAGGGCCAGGCTAGCGAGGTCGTCGGCCTGGGGCTCGGCGGCTTCGTCGTGCTCCAGGTAGCACTGCTTGAGGTAGGCCTGGCAGTTGGGGCAGACCTCCGCGCGCAGCGGGGCGTGGATGACCTCGCGGCCGTCGTGCTGCTGGGACAGGTAGAACAGGCCCTTGCTCTGTCGGCAGTGGCTGCACTTGATGCGCACGTAGTGCCACTGGCAGGAGCACAGCGAGCAGGCCAGGTAGCGCAGGCCGTTGTATTTGCCGCGGTTGTGGATGACGCCGGCCACCGGCGGCGAGCCGCAGGCCGGGCAGAGGGTCTGTTCCTCGCGCTCGCTGAGCAGGCCTTCGGGCAGGCGCAGCAGCCAGTGGCTGAAGGCGACCTGCAGGGTGGCGCCGAGGAAGGGCACCAGGGCCGCCGGCAGCAGGTCGAACTGGCCGTTGAGCAGGGCCAGGGCCCAGGCCTTGCGCTGGCCGGCGTCGGCCTTGCGCAGTTGTTGCAGGGCATCGGCGATGGGGCTGGCCGGGCTGGTGGCGAAGGCCTGCAGCAGCGGGTCGAGCAGCGCCAGCCAGGCGCCTTCGCGCACCAGCACTTCGAAACCCAGCGGCGGCATGCCGTGTTCGACGCTGCGGCGCAGGGCGGCTTCGTCGGGCATGGGCAGCGGCGGTGGGTTGTCGAGCAGGTGCTGCTGGATGTCGCAGAGTTCGGCCAGCAGGTTCAGGTAGTCGCCCAGGGGGTGGCCTTCGGCGAGCTGGCGCAGGCGCTGGCCACGCTGGGTGAAGAGTTGCGGCGAGGGCAGCTTGAGGAAGGGGGGGATGTTGGCGGCAGCTTCGATCTGGCCGGGTTCGAGGATTTGGCCTGGCACGCAGGACTCCTTGGTCGGTGGTTTCAGGGATGGGGCGAATCGTCTGGATCAGCCGCCTTTCCCTCTCCCTGGCCCTCTCCCTGAAGGGAGAGGGGATTGTTCGGTGCATGGGTTGGATTACTGTGCTCGTCCCATTGACGGGTATCGCTGCGCTCAACGCCATCCTACGGGGGGTGTGGGCCCGGTCAATGGCCCTCGCCCTTGTCCACGCTTTTCAGCCAGGCGGCGTGGTGCTTGCGCGCCCAGGCGCGGCTGACCCAACCATAGAGCATCGCGCCCATGGAGCCCTTGACCCAGATGCCGGCGTAGATATGCACGATGATGCTGCTGATCAGCACGAAGGCGGCGAAGGCGTGCAGCAACGCGGACAGGCGGATGACCTCGATGCCGAACCAGGCGCTGAAGTACTGGCGCCAGATCACCAGGCCGGTCGCCAGCAGCACCAGCATGCACAGCAGCAGGGTCCAGAACAGCAGCTTCTGCCCGGCGTTGTAGCGGCCCACCGCGGGGAGGTTCTCCTCGTGGTTGCCGACCACGTCACGCCATTGCTTCAGCCATTGCACGTCGCTGCGGTCGAGCAGGTTGTGGTGGGCGAAGCGCAGCACCAGGCCGAGGAAGAACACGAACATCGCCAGCCCCAGGAAGGGGTGCAGGATGCGCGTCCAGGGCCCGCCGCCGAACAGGCTGCTGAGCCAGAACAGCGCCGGGTGGAACAGCGCCAGCCCCGACAGGCCGGCGAGGATGAAGAAGATCGCCACCAGCCAGTGGTTGCTGCGCTCGTTGGCGGTATAGCGTTGGATGTCTTTTTTCATGCTGGGCTCCTCTGAGGGCCGACGAGCGCCCTCTCCCCATCCCTCTCCCCGAAGGGAGAGGGGGCTGTTCGGTGCATGGGCTCAACGCGGGTCGCGCGGGTCATAGCGGTGCACCGAAGGGTCGACCTTGTGTACCGGCGCCTCCGGGTCCGGCCCCGGTTCCTCGTCCTCTTCCGTGCGGTTGGGGCCGATGCGGGTGTAGTGGAAGAACCCGGCGAGCACCACCGCGCCCATGGCCAGCAGGCCCAGCGGCTTGGTGATGCCCTTCCACAGGCTGACCAGCGGGCTGATGGCCGGCTTGTCGGGCAGGCCGGCGTACAGCGAGGGCTGGTCGTTGTGGTGCAGCACGTACATCACGTGGGTGCCGCCGACGCCTTCGGGGTCGTACAGGCCGGCGTGCTCGAAGCCGCGCGACTTGAGGTCCTCGATGCGTTCGGCGGCGTGCTCCTTCATGGCGTCCTTGGTGCCGAAGACGATGGCGCCGGTCGGGCAGGTCTTCACGCAGGCCGGCTCCATGCCCACGCTCACGCGGTCGGAACACAGGGTGCACTTGTAGGCCTTGTGGTCCTTCTGCGAGATGCGCGGGATGTTGAACGGGCAACCGGTGATGCAATAGCCGCAGCCGATGCAGTGGTCCTGGTTGAAGTCGACGATGCCGTTGGCGTATTTCACGATCGCCCCCGGGCTCGGGCAGGCCTTCAGGCAGCCCGGCTCGGCGCAGTGCATGCAGCCGTCCTTGCGGATCAGCCATTCGAGGTTGCCGGCCGGGTTCTCGTGCTCGGTGAAGCGCATCACCGTCCAGGAATCGGCCGTCAGGTCCAGCGGGTTGTCGTACACCCCGTGGTTGTGGCCCACCTCGTCGCGCAGCTCGTTCCATTCCGAGCAGGCCACCTGGCAGGCCTTGCAGCCGATGCACTTGGACACGTCGATGAGCTTGGCCACTTCCTGCTGGTTGCGCACCGAGGGCATCGGCGTGGTGGTGGCCGAACGGGCACTGATGTCTTGCGTGCTCATGCCTCACCTCCGCTGATTTTCTCGACGTTGACCAGGAACGACTTGAACTCCGGCGTCTGCGTGTTCCCATCGCCGACGAAGGGCGTCAGGGTGTTGGTCAGGTAGCCGTTGCGCGCCACCCCGGCGAAGCCCCAGTGCAGCGGGATGCCGACGTGGTGCACGGTCTTGCCGTCGACCTGCAGCGGGCGGATGCGCTTGGTCACCACCGCCACGGCCTTGATGTAGCCGCGGTTGGAGGAGACCTTCACGCGGTCGCCGGCAGCGATCCCCAGTTCCTTGGCCAGTACCTCGCCGATTTCCACGAACTGCTCCGGCTGGGTGATCGCGTTCAGCCGGCAATGCTTGGTCCAGAAGTGGAAGTGCTCGGTGAGGCGGTAGGTGGTGGCCGCGTAGGGGAACTCGTCGGCCTTGCCGAAGACTTCCATGTCGTTCTTGAACACCCGCGCGGCCGGGTTGCTGGTGGCCTTGGGGTTGTCCCTGTGCAGCGGGTTGATGCCGATGGGCGTCTCGAACGGCTCGTAGTGCTCGGGGAAGGGCCCTTCGGCCATCTTGTCCACGGCGAAGAAGCGCGCCACCCCCTCGGGGTTCATGATGAACGGGTTCATGCCCGCTTCCGGCGGCACGTCGGGCTTGTAGTCGGGCACGTCGGTGCCGCCCCAGGCCTTGCCGTTCCACCACACCAGGCGTTTCTTCACCGGGTCCCACGGCTTGCCGGCAAGGTCGGCCGAGGCGCGGTTGTAGAGGATGCGCCGGTTGGCCGGCCAGGCCCAGGCCCAGCCGAGGGTCTGGCCCATGGCGTAGGGGTCGGCGTTGTCGCGGCGGGCCATCTGGTTGCCCTGCTGCGTCCAGGAACCGGCGAAGATCCAGCAGCCGCTGGCGGTGCTGCCGTCGTCGCGCAGCAACGCGAAGCCGGGCAACTGCTCGCCGGCCTTGGCCAGGACCATGCCGTTCTTCGGGTCCACCAGGTCGGCCAGGGCCTTGCCGTTGTACTCCTTGGCCAGCTCTTCGGGGCTCGGGTCGTCCGGGCGCTGGTAGGGCCAGTCGAGGCCGAGGATGGCGTCGGGGAACTTGCCGCCCTCCTTCGCGTACAGCGTGCGCAGGCGGTGGTACAGCCCGGCCATGATGGCGATGTCCGGCCGTGCCTGGCCCGGCGGCTCGCCGCCCTTCCAGTGCCACTGCAGCCAGCGCCCGGAGTTGACGATGGAGCCGTCCTCCTCGGCGAAGCAGGTGGTGGGCAGGCGAATCACCGTGGTCTGGATCGACTTGGTGTCGACGTTGTTGAAGTCGCCGGCGTTACGCCAGAACTCCGAGGTCTCGGTGGCCAGCGGGTCCATGATCACCAGCCACTTGAGCTTGGCCAGCGCGGCGCCGACCTTGCCCTTGTTGGGGAACGAGGCAATGGGGTTGAAGCCCTGGCAGAAGTACCCGTTGACCTTGCCCTGGTACATCATGTCGAACACCCGCAGCACGTCGTAGCCGGCGCCGGGCATGTCGAGCTTGGGCAGCCAGTCGAAGCACCAGTTGTTCTCGGCCGTGGCGGCCTTGCCGAACCAGGACTTCATCAGGCTGACGTGGAACTTGCTGTAGTTCTGCCAGTAGGACAGTTGCCCCGGGCGCAGCGGCTTGGCGGTGCGCTTGGCGATGTAGGCGGCGTAGTCCTGCTCGGCGTCCATGGCCAGGGTCAGGTAGCCGGGCAACGAGTTGGACAGCAGCCCCAGGTCGGTCAGGCCCTGGATGTTGGAGTGCCCGCGCAGGGCGTTCATGCCGCCGCCGGGCATGCCGATGTTGCCCAGCAGCAGCTGCACCATGGCGCCGGTGCGGATCATCTGCGCGCCCACCGAGTGCTGCGTCCAGCCCAGGGCGTACATGATGGTCATGGCCTTGCCGGGGGCCGAGGTCTCGGCGATCTCGGCCCAGACCTTGAGCATCATGTCCTTGGGCGTGCCGCAGATGTTGCTGACCACGTCCGGCGTGTAGCGGCTGTAGTGCTGGCGCAGCAGGTTGAACACGCAGCGCGGGTGCTGCAGCGTGGGGTCGACCTTGGCGAAGCCGTCCTCGCCGCGCTCGTAGTTCCACGCGGACTTGTCCGGGTAGCTGCGCTTCTCGGCGTCGTAGCCGTTGAACAGGCCGTCCTCGAAGCCGAAGCCTTCCTGCACGATGAAGGCGGCGTCGGTGTAGTGCTCGACGTATTCCTTCTGGTACTTGCCGTTCTCGATCAGGTAGCTGATCAGGCCGCCGAGGAAGGCGATGTCCGTCCCCGTGCGGATGGGCGCGTAGTAGTCGGCCACCGAGGCCGAGCGGGTGAAGCGCGGGTCCACCACCAGCAGGCGCGCCTTGTTGTGCGCCTTGGCCTCGGTCACCCATTTGAAACCGCAGGGGTGCGCCTCGGCCGCGTTGCCGCCCATGATGAGGATCAGATCGGCATTCTTGATGTCGGTCCAGTGGTTGGTCATGGCTCCACGGCCAAACGTCGGGGCAAGACTTGCCACCGTCGGGCCGTGTCAGACACGCGCTTGGTTATCGAACCCCAGGATGCCGAGGGAACGCACCACCTTGTGGGTGATGTAGCCCGCTTCGTTGGAAGACGCCGAGGCGGCCAGGAAGCCGGTGGTCAGCCAGCGGTTCACCGTCTGGCCCTGCTCGTTCTTCTCGATGAAGTTGGCGTCGCGGTCGTCCTTCATCAGCCGGGCGATGCGGTCCAGCGCCTCGTCCCATTCGATGCGTTTCCACTCGCTGGAGCCGGGCTCGCGGATCTGCGGGTACTTCAGGCGGTTGGGGCTGTGGACGAAGTCCAGCAGGCCCGCGCCTTTCGGGCAGAGGGTGCCGCGGTTGACCGGATGGTCGCCGTCGCCCTCGATGTGAATGATGTTCTGGGTGACGTTCTTGGCCGCGTCGCCCTGGCTGTACATGAGGATGCCGCAGCCTACCGAGCAATAGGTGCAGGTGTTGCGCGTCTCGGTGGTGCGTTCGAGCTTGAAGTGGCGGATCTGTTCGGCAAAGGCCTCCGGGGGCGTCATGCCGAGGGCCGCAAGGCTTGATCCTCCAAGGCCGACGGCGGCGACCTTGAAGAATTGCCGACGGTTCATATCCATCGTGCGTCTCCTGATCAGGCAAAGGGCGCCCAGTACCTGGCCAGGCGCCTCTGTTTAAAAGATAGCCAACCTGGCGCATTGCGCCAGGCAGCGCCAGCAGGCGCGGCCGAGCACTCTGCCTGAAAAGGCCGAGACGCTTCCCTGACCCAGGTCAGCCCAAGCAGGCCAGCTCAGCGGAAATAAAGCAGTACCTGCAAATCGGTACGCGAGGGGTAGGAACAGATCAGTTGGCCGTCGTCGCCCAGGCAGGAGGGCTGCAGGTCCTGGTTGACGCTCTCGTGCAGGCCCAGCAGGAACAGGCCCAGCAGCGCGGCTAGCAGATAGTGGCGGTAGTGCCGCAGGTGCTTTCTTCTTGTGCCGTTCATGACAACCTCCCGAGGAAGCCGGTCAGGGAACCGGGGGCGGCGAAAGCTGCCGCCCCACCGTTCCAGTGTGTGCCCGCTGCGCCAGCTGTCAAGCACGGCGGCTTGGCCCAAATGCCCGGCGCAGCCGTCAGCCGGGCCGTTCACTGGCGCCGCGCAACTTCCTATGGTGCGCTCATCGCCCTGCCGACGAAGCCAGCATGCACGCCACCGACGCCAGCCCCTACCCTCACCTGCTCGCCCCGCTGCGGATCGGCCCGCTGCAGCTGCGCAACCGCGTGGTCATGGGCTCCATGCATACCGGCCTGGAGGACCGCCTGTGGGACTTCGGCAAGCTCGCCGCCTACTACCGCGAACGCGCCCGCGGCGGCGTGGGGCTGATCATCACCGGCGGCTTCGCGCCCAACCGCGAGGGCTGGCTGCTGCCGCTGGGCAGCGACCTGACCGGCAGCCTGCAGGTGCCGGCGCACCGCCGCCTGACCCAGGCGGTGCACGCCGAGGGCGGGCGCATCCTGCTGCAGATCCTTCATGCCGGGCGCTATGGCTACCATCCGCTGGTGGTCTCGGCCTCGCCGCTCAAGTCGCCGATCAGTTGGTTCGCCCCGCGCGAGCTGTCCGAGCGCGGCATCGCCCGCACCATCGCCGCCTTCGGCCGCTGCGCGCGCCTGGCCCGCGCCGCCGGCTACGACGGGGTGGAAATCATGGGCAGCGAGGGCTACCTGCTGAACCAGTTCCTCTGCCCGCGCGGCAACCGCCGCCGGGACCGCTGGGGCGGCAGCCTGGAGAACCGCATGCGCCTGGCGCTGGAGATCGTCCGGCGCATCCGCCGCGCGGCGGGCGGGCGCTTCGTCATCGGCTTCCGTCTGTCGCTGCTCGACCTTGTGGAAGGCGGCAATACCTGGGACGAGGTACGCCAGGTGGCGCTGGCGCTGCAGGAGGCCGGCGTGGATGTGCTCAACAGCGGCTTCGGCTGGCACGAGTCGCGGGTGCCGACCATCGTCACCTCGGTGCCGCGCGCGGCCTTCGCCGAGGTGACCGCGCGCCTGCGCCGCGAACTGCGCATCCCGCTCATCGCCAGCAATCGCATCAACACCCCGGAACTGGCCGAGGCATTGCTCGCCAGTGGCCAGGCGGACCTGGTGTCCCTGGCCCGGCCGCTGCTGGCCGATCCGCAGTTCGTGCAGAAGGCCGCCGCCGGCCAGCCCGGGCGCATCAACACCTGCATCGCCTGCAACCAGGCCTGCCTCGACCACGCCTTCGCCAACCGCCGCGCCAGCTGCCTGGTCAACCCGCGCGCCGCCCACGAGACCGAGCTGCGCTACCGCAAGGCGCGCCAGCCCAAGCGCATCGCGGTGATTGGCGCTGGCCCCGCCGGACTCTCGGCGGCCTGCGTGGCGGCCGAGCGCGGCCACCGCGTCAGCCTGTTCGAGGCCGGCGGCGCGATCGGCGGGCAGTTCAACCTGGCCCGGCGCATCCCCGGCAAGGAAGAGTTCGGCGAAACCCTGCGCTACTTCGCCGTGCGCCTGGCCGAGCTGGGCGTGGACCTGCACTTGAACCGGCGCATCGCCCGAGGCGAGCTGCAGGGGCAGTTCGACGAGGTGATAGTCGCCACCGGCATCCGCCCGCGCCGGCTGCAGCTGCCGGGCATCGAGCATCCCAAAGTGCTCGGCTACCTCGACGTGCTGAACGGCGCGCCGGTGGGCCGGAAGGTGGCGCTGATCGGCGCCGGCGGCATCGGCTTCGACGTCGCCAGCTTCCTGCTCGCCGAACGCGAAGGCCCACAGCCGCTGGGCCAGTGGCTGGGCGAATGGGGCATCGACCTGGACAACAGCACACCGGGCGGGCTGCGCAGGCCCACGCCGATAACGCCGAAACGCCAGCTCTGGCTGCTGCAGCGCAAACCGGGCACGCCCGGCGCCGGCCTGGGCAAGACCAGCGGCTGGGTCCACCGCGCCCACCTGAGGCACCACCAGGTGCAACTGCTGGGCGGCGTGGAATACCTGCGCATCGACGACGCCGGCCTGCACATCCGCGTGGACGGCCGCGAGCAGTGCCTGGCGGTGGACAACGTGGTGATCTGCGCCGGCCAAGAACCGCTGCTGGAACTGCACCCTACCCAGGCCGCGGAGAACCTGCGCCACCACATCATCGGCGGCGCCCGCCTGGCGCGCGAGCTGGATGCCAAGCGGGCGATCAGGGAGGGGGCGGAGTTGGGGGCGAGGTTGTGAGGGGGGTGTTTTCGTTGGGGGGGCTTGGTGCGGTTCCGAAGAGCGCCCTCTCCCTAACCCTCTCCCTGAAGGGAGAGGGGACCGTTCGGCGTGCTTGATTAGTCCTGAGTCAGCCGGAAACACCTCCATGCCTTATTCCCAGCCGGCACGGACAAGCCCCCTCTCCCTTCAGGGAGAGGGCTGGGGAGAGGGAACGGTGGTGACCTCATGCACCGCCATGACCGGGAAACTCCGTTCGCGAGCAAGCTCGCTCCTACGAGAAGCGGCGCCATCCTACAAGCATCTCGGCTCAGGAAGCTGTAATCTGTTAGATTACAGTCCGGCGATGATCAGGAGCTTCCACCACAAGGGCCTGCGTGCCCTATACCTGCATGGGGATCATCGCGGCGTCAGGGCTGACCATGTGTCCAGGCTGCTGCGCATCCTTGCTGCCCTGGATGCCGCCAAGGACCCCAGGGAAATGGACCTGCCCGGTTATCGCCTGCACGGGCTGAAAGGCACGCTGCGGGGCTACTGGTCCGTCAGCGTCTCCGGCAACTGGCGGGTGATCTTCCGCTTCGAAGACACCGACGCGGAACTGCTGGACTACCTCGACTACCACTGAGCGGAGGGCTCGCCATGGCGATGCACAACCCACCCCACCCGGGCGAAATCCTGCGCGAGGATGTTTTGCCGGCCCTGTGCCTGTCGGTCACTGCGCTGGCCACGCACCTGGGTTTCAGCCGGCCGCACCTGTCCAAGGTGCTGCATGGCCGCGCGCCTATCAGCGCCGACCTGGCCTGGCGCCTGGAACAGGCCGGCCTTTCCAGCGCCCGGCACTGGCTGGCGATGCAGGCCGCCTACGACCTCTGGCAGGTCAGCCAGCAACCCCATCCGCCGATCCCCCGGCTGCAGGCGGTGGCGTAAAGAGGGAAATCCCGTAGGAACAATTATCTGCCGGCTGCACCAGGTGCATTTCGTAGGATGGGTTGAGCCTGCGAAACCCATGCGGTCACGGTGATGGGTATCGCTTCGCTCAACCCATCCTACAGGCTACGAAAAGCAGCGGCGCCTACAGGTGGCGTAGGGCGTATAACCGTTCGCGGTTATACGCCGCCTGACCTTGGCCCAAACACGCTCCGCGTTCAACCTCGAAGCGCCCGCCCCCGAACCTCACGGCGAAAACCCCATCGACCAAGGCATCTCCTCCGACTCCAGCAACGCCTTGATCGCCCGCAAATCCTTCTCCATCCACTGCGCATCGCGCTCGAAGGCGGCGTCGTCCATCGCCGGCTGGCGCAGCAGGGTCAGCTGCAGTTCGCAGCCGTCGCCGTTGGCGATCAGGCGCAGGGGGATGTGGATGGGCGGGGCGTCTTCCGGCAGCACGTCGTGGTCCAGCACGCCGAACGGGTTGCGTGGCGAGAAGCGCACCCGCAGCGGCCCCTGCGGCGTCTGCGCCAGCCAGTGGTCGGCGCCCAGCGGTTCGATGGCGCTGCACAGGCCCGAGGCCCAGCGCGGGAAGTTGCGCGGTTCGGCGAGGAAGTCGTAGGCCACCTGCCAGGGGCGCTCGATGCGCACGGCCAGGGTGCGGGAAGCGGAGGTGCCCATGGTTTCTCTCCTGGGAAGCGGGAGCGCTGCTCCGGTCTGGTGCATACTAGCCGGCTGTCCTTTTCGCTTCGACTGCCAAGGAGTCCCCCATGCCCACGCCACCCTGGTGGATGTTCGTCCTGCCGCTGATCGCCGGTACCTGCCTGCCGCTGCAGGCGGGCATCAACGGCCAGTTGGCCAAGCAGGTGTCCAGCGTGCTGGCCGCCGCGCTGATCTCCTTCTTCGTCGGCACCCTCGGCCTGCTGGTGCTGACCCTCGCCAACCGCGAGTTCCCCGGCGTGCCGGCACTGCGCTCGCTGCACTGGTGGCATTGGTGCGGCGGCTTCCTCGGCATGTTCTTCATCTTCATCGCCGCCTTCGCCGCGCCGCGGGTCGGCGCCCTGCTGTTCATGGTGCTGGTGCTGGCCGGCCAGCTGGGCATGGCCATGGCCCTCGACCACTTCGGCTGGGCCGGCTTCAGGGAGAACCCCATCAGCGCCCTGAAGCTGGCCGGCATCGCCGCCATCGGCGTGGGCATCTGGCTGATCCGCAAGGGCTGAGCGCCGGCATTGCCCGGCGCGGGCGCCGCCGCTATAGTCGGGCGACGGCGTCCACCACGCCACCGGTCCGCGGAAAGGGTTCGCCCAGGTGCTGCATCCGCCGACTTCCCATACGACTCCGGCCCGACAGCGGACCCGGCCCGAAAGGAGCTCGTATGTCCCCGACTTCCGGCCAAGACGGCCGTATCGACCTCGACCGCCAACGCCAGCACGCCAAGGCCCTGCTGCGCGACCTGCGCGCCGGCCAGGCGCAAGCCCTGCAACGCCTCCACGCCCAGGCCCCGCACGGCCTCGGCCACCCGCCGCGGCTGGCCGACTGCCAGTGGCTGCTGGCGCGGGAACTGGGCTTCGCCAGCTGGCCGAAACTCAAGGCCCACGTCGAGGCCATCGCCTTCGCCGCGCGCCACCCGGACTTCGCCAGCGGCGACGAAGCCGCCTGCCTGCACCTGCGCTGCGGCAACGACATCGCCCACAGCCTGGAACTCGCCGGCTTCCGCGGCGAGTTCCGCATGTTCGCCGACCCGCTGAGCATGGGCCCCGTGCCGGCGCTGCCGGAAGAAAGCTTCCGCCAGCTGCGCGCGGCCTTCGTCAGCCAGGCCTTCGACATCCCCGCGGCCGACGCCCTGCGCCGCACCCGGGACGAATACGCCCTGCTCGACCGCCTGCCCGAGCGCCAGCGGGTGGTGCTCTGGTGCGAGGCCGATGCCTACGACCAGTTGTTCCTGATCCGCGTGCTCGCCGGCCTGCCGCGCTTGCCCGAGCGCCTGGAGCTGATCGAGACCGACCGGGTGCCCGGCGTGCAGCGCTTCATCGGCATCGGCCAACTGGCCCCCGACCTGCTGGCCTGGCTCTGGCCGCAGCGCCGGCCGCTGGGCGAAGAGGCCCTGCTGCTGGCCCGCGAAGCCTGGGACGCCTACCGCCAGCCCTCGCCACAGGCCTGGGCCACGCTGGCCAGCAAACCGACACCGGCGCTGCCGCTGCTGGGCAACGCCCTGCGCCGCCAGTTGCAGGAGCTGCCCGACGCGCGCGACGGCCTGTCGCTGACCGAGCGCCTGAGCCTGGGCATAGTCGCCGAGCGCGGCGAGCTGCCCCTTGGCCGGGTGTTCGCCGAGCTGATGACACACCGCGAGCCGCTGCCTTATCTGGGCGACCTGATGTTCCACGTGCTGATGCGCCCGCTGATCGACAGCCCCACCCCGCTGCTGGTCGAAGCCGGGCCGCAGCTGCCCTGGGCCCAGCGCCCGGTGCGCCTCACCGCGCTGGGCCGCCAGGTGCTGGCCGGCGAGCGCCACGGCCTGGACCAGCTGGCCGCCGAGCGCTGGGTCGGCGGCGTGCGCCTGCGCCCGGGGCAACCGCACTGGACGCTGGACGACGGCCTGCAACCGCGTTGGCGCGGCTGAGCCGGCTTTTCGTCGAAAGGGCGCGCAATCCGCCGCCGAGGCCACTATGATTGCGCGCCCCGCAACGCACCGTGCCGCCGCCATGAGAAAACCGCCGCTGATCGCCAACGCCGAACTCGACCGCCTGGAAACCTGGGCGAAGTACAGCTCGGGCCTGTGCCGCGACTGCCACGCCACTTGCTGCACCATGCCGGTGGAAGTGCGCATCGGCGACCTCATCCGCCTGGGCGTGGTGGACGAATTCGAACGCGAGGAGCCGGCCAAGAACATCGCCAAGCGCCTGAGCAAGGAAGGCCTGGTCGAGCGCTTCAACCAGAAGAGCGGCATCTTCACCCTCACCCGCAGCAGCAACGGCGACTGCCTGTACCTGGACCGCAAGACGCGCCTGTGCACGGTCTACGCCAAGCGCCCGGACACCTGCCGCAACCACCCGCAGGTGGGCCCGCGCCCGGGCTACTGCGCCTACCGCAAGCGGCAGGCGTAAGACCGCGGGCGCTCCGGCCCCGCTATACTGCGGCGCTGCTGCGGAGCCTTGCATGAACCCACTGAGCGACGCCTGGCGCGATCGCCCGACCCACCGGCGGGTCTGGGCGCTGGCCGCGCCGATGATCCTGTCCAACGTATCCGTGCCGCTGGTGACCCTGGTCGACAGCGCGGTCATCGGCCACCTGCCCCACGCCCATCAGCTGGGCGCGGTGGCCGTGGGCGGCAGCCTGTACACCCTGCTGGTGGGCGTGCTCGGCTTCCTGCGCATGGGCACCACCGGCTTCGCCGCCCAGGCCGCCGGGCGCGGCGATGGCGGCGCGCTGCGGCGCATCCTCGGCCAGGGCCTGCTGCTGGCGATGGGCCTGGCCTTGCTGCTGGGCTTGCTGGCGCTGCCGCTGACGCCCGTGGCCATGGGCCTGATGAACGCCTCGCCGGAACTCGACGGCCTGGCCCGGCAGTTCTTCCACATCCGCCTGTTCGGCCTGCCCGCGGCCCTGGCCAGCTACGCGCTGATCGGCTGGCTGCTGGGCACGCAGAACGCCCGCGGGCCGCTGGCCATCCTGCTGACCACCAACCTGGTGAACATCGCCCTGGAGCTGCTTTTCGTGCTCGGCCTGGGCTGGGGCGTGGCCGGCGCCGCGCAGGCCTCGGTGATCGCCGAGTGGAGCGGCGCGGCCCTCGGCCTGTGGCTGGCCCGCGGCGCGCTGGGGCGCTTCCCCGGCGTGCCGGACTGGCGCCGCCTGCGCCGCTGGGTGAGCTGGGCGCCGCTGCTGATGGTCAACCGCGACATCTTCATCCGCAGCCTGGCGCTGCAGGGCGTGTTCTTCCTGGTGACCGTGCAGGGCGCGCGCCTGGGCGACGCCACCGTGGCGGCCAACGCCCTGCTGCTCAACGGCCTGATGATCACCTCCTACGCCCTCGACGGCCTGGCCCACGCGGTGGAGGCCCTGTGCGGCCACGCCATCGGCAGCGGCGACCGGCGCACGCTACGCCGCTCGCTGCTGGTGGCCTGCGGCTGGTCGCTGCTGGCCAGCCTGGCCTTCGTGCTGTTCTTCGGCAGCGCCGGGCACCTGTTCATCGCCCTGCAGAGCGACATCCCCGAGGTGCGCGCGGTGGCCGACCAGTACCTGCCGTACCTCGCCGTGCTACCCCTGATCGGCATGTGGAGCTACCTGCTGGACGGGCTGTTCATCGGCGCCACCCGCGCCCGCGAGATGCGCAACGCCATGCTCCTGGCCTGCGCCGTGAGCCTGCCGCTGGGCTGGCTGCTGCAGCCGCTGGGCAACCACGGGCTGTGGCTGGCGTTCCTCAGCTTCATGCTGCTGCGCGGGCTGATCCTCGCCGCCTACGCCTGGCGCCTGACGCGCCACGACGCCTGGGTC
This sequence comes from Pseudomonas sp. M1, assembly GCF_022760135.1. Taxonomy (NCBI): domain Bacteria; kingdom Pseudomonadati; phylum Pseudomonadota; class Gammaproteobacteria; order Pseudomonadales; family Pseudomonadaceae; genus Pseudomonas; species Pseudomonas sp. M1. The sequence goes on along the minus strand of NZ_CP094343.1, from coordinate 650,778 downwards.
GGCCTACCCTCGGCCTGACTGGCAGGCGCCGCCGCCGCGCTCTAAAGTGCCAGGCGGCGCCCATGATCGCGCCGAGCACAACGAAGCCGTGGCGCAGACCACGGCCCACGCCTGACAAGGAACCGACGACATGGCTTCAGCCCTGGTTGCCTACCTGCACTTCATCTCCATCTTCGTGATGTTCGCCCTGCTGGTGCTGGAGCACCGCCTGTTCCAGCTGCCGCTGGACGCCAAGCGCGCCCGCAGCCTGGTGATCATCGACCTGGCCTACGGCGCCAGCGCCGGCGTCGTGCTGCTCACCGGCATCGCCCGCACCCTGTGGTTCGCCAAGGGCCTGGACTACTACCTGCACAACGCCGCCTTCCACGCCCTGGTCGGCCTGTTCGTGCTGGTGGCGCTGCTGTCCATCTATCCGACGCTGACCTTCCTCAACTGGCGCAACGCGCTCAAGGCCGGGCAGGCCCCGCAGGTCGGCGAGGCCCAGGGCCGGCGGGTGACGCTGGTGATCCGCATCGAGCTGCTGGCGATGCTGATCCTGCCGCTGCTGGCCAGCCTGATGGCCCACGGCATCGGCATGACCGGCAGCTAGAGCAGCCGCGCCAGGGGCTCGCGCAGGGCCTCGGCGGTGGCCGGCGGCAGGCGCAGGTGGAAGCGCCCGCGCAGCACCTCAATCAGCTCGTCCACATCGAGGATCCGCCGCTGCTCGGCGTTGCCCTTGGCATCGCGCCAGCCGAACTGGCCGTCGAGCAGGGTCAGGCGCCTGTCGCCCTCGCTGAGGGCTACCCGCAGGCTCTTGCGGAACACGCTGTCCGGGTGCGTCGAGGTGTACCAGTTGCGCGGCAGGTAATCGACCCAGTGCTGCGGTTGCAGGGTGAAGCGGTACAGCGCCTGCCAGCCGCTGGCGGCGTGCAGCGCCAGCTCCAGCTCGTCGCCGTCGTGGGGCGCGATGCGCCAGCCGCCGGGCAGCTCCTCGCCGATCACCAGCGGCAGCGGCCGCGGCGGGTTGGCGCCGCCGAAGCCAACATCCGCCAGGTAGGGCCCCTCGTCCAGCTCGATGCGCAGCAGCAGGTGGCTCTGCTGGGTGCGCTCGACCTCCGCCGGCATGCCCCAGCGCACCCGCGCCACCAGCAGGCTGATGCGGTAGCCGAGGCTGGCCAGCAGCCGGGCGAACAGGCTGTTCAGCTCGAAGCAGTAGCCGCCGCGGCCACCCTCGACGACCTTGGCGAAGACCGCCTCCGGCTCGATGGCGACGGGCCGCGCCAGCAGCACATCGAGGTTCTCGAAGGGCAGGTGGTGCAGCGCCGCGTCGACCAGGCGTTCCAGCGTCTGCAGGGTCGCGGCCGGCGGCTGCGGCGGCAGGCCGAGGCGCGCCAGACAGGCCTGCAGCTGCTGCGGGGTGAAGGGGGTGAGTGGCGTCATGGGGTTTCTCCTCGGGCCAGGCGGAAGCCCGGCTGCCAGCCGAGCCGGTGGCGCGCCAGCGCGGTGCTGACCTCGGTGCCCTGCTCCGCCAGGTTGTAGCACCCGGGCGCGCCCCACTCCAGCGCCAGCAACGCGGCGCGGGCGGCGTCGTCGACGTGCAGGGCCAGGCGCGGGTCGGGTTCGTCGCAGCCGGTGCCCGGGCCGTACAGGCGCCCGTAGCGCAGCACCAGGCCTTCCAGCGGCGCGGCGCCGAGCACGGCGTTCTCCAGCGCGGCGACGCCGCCGACGCTGATGGCGCGCGGGCCTTCGGCCGCAAGGTCCAGCGGCTGCCGCTCCTGGTGCGGCAAGGGCCCCGGCGCATAGGCCCAGGCGATGCTCTGCGCCACCAGCCGCTGCGCCCCGGCGGCGCGGGCGGCGGCCACCAGGTTGGCGGTGCCCTCGCGGCGCACCCGGGCATTGCGCGGCGCGGCCTCGGCCATGCGCGCCGGGTCCAGGCCGGGTGGCAGGTCGGTGAGCTGGTGCAGCACCCACTGCGGGCGGAATTCCAGCATGGCGCGCGTCAGCGCCGCGCCATCGAAGACGTCCAGCACCTGCGCCTCGGCGCCGGCCGCGCGCAGGGCCTCGGCCCGCGCCGGCTCACGGCTGCACGCCAGCACCCGGTAGCCGCGCGCCAGCAGCATGGGCAGCAGGCGCTTGCCCACGGCGCCGGTGGCGCCGGCGAAGAAGATTCTCGTGCACATGTTCGACCTCGTCTGGAGAGTGGATGGGGCCACTCTAGGGGCGCCATGGCACAGTCGACAGAGCCAAGAATCGATAAAAGAGCTGTGACATGACCGCGCGACCGATCCGCGCAGCGCTCCCGCGAATGCCACATTTCTCGTCTATAACGAAGGTTCCCGACTTCCCTCGCCACAAGGAAACGCCCATGAGCAAAGTCTTCGACGTCGCCGTGCTGGTCGGCAGCCTGCGCAAGGAATCCCTCAACCGCAAGGTGGCCCTGGCCCTGGCCGAGCGGGCCCCGGCGAACCTGAAGCTGGAGATCGTCGAGATCGGCCAGTTGCCGCTGTACAACGAGGACCTGGACGGCGACAACGCCCCGGCCGCCTACGCCCCCTTCCGCGAGCGCATCCGCCGCGCCGACGCGGTGCTGTTCGTCACCCCGGAATACAACCGCTCGGTGCCGGCGGCGCTGAAGAACGCCATCGACGTGGGCTCGCGCCCCTACGGCAAGAGCGCCTGGGGCGGCAAGCCGGGCGGCGTGGTCAGCGTCTCGCCGGGGGCCATCGGCGGCTTCGGCGCCAACCATGCGCTGCGCCAGTCCCTGGTGTTCCTCGACGTGCCCTGCATGCAGCAGCCGGAAACCTACCTGGGCGGCGCCGGCAACTTCTTCGACGCCGCCGGCAAGGCCAACGACCAGGTTGGGCCCTTCCTGCAGACCATCATCGACAGCTATGCCCGCTGGGTGGAGAAGATCGCCGGGGCCTGAGCCCCGCGCCGAGTCGAGCCGTTTTTGTAGGAGCGAGCTTGCTCGCGAACCACCTCCGCAGCGGGGATTGTTCGCGAGCAAGCTCGCTCCTACGAAGAGCATCATTCTCCTCGTAACGCGTCATCGTTCCAGGGCAACGGTGTGCCTTCCTGCCCACGAAATCGCGCGCAGGGCGCGCTCCTACATTGGAATGGTGTGGGTGGAGTGGCGTAGGAGCGGATCTCATCCGCGATCCGCGCCGATACCTCCGGCTATCGCGGACAAAGTCCGCTCCTACGGAGAGAAACACCGTGCTTTCCGGCAACCTGTAGGAGCGGGCCCTGCCCGCGATTTCGCGCGCAGGGCGCGCTCCTACAGGGGAATGGCGCAGGTGGGGCAGCGTAGGAGCGGATCTCATCCGCGAATCGCGCCGGGATGTCTGTGGCTATCGCGGACAAGGTCCGCTCCTACGGGGAGAAACACCGTGCTTCCCGGCAACCTGTAGGAGCGGGCCCTGCCCGCGATTTCGCGCGCAGGGCGCGCGAAGGGTGTTCACCGGTGATGTCGGTGTATTGGCTCGGCTCCTTTCCCCTCTCCCCAACCCTCTCCCTGAAGGGAGAGGGGGCTTGTCCGCGCCGAGAGAAGTGATGGTTTCAGCCGGAACCTTTGGCGTTGCCGGCTGACGCCAGAACACCCAGCCCTGCCCAACGGTCCCCTCTCCCTTCAGGGCGGGGCGCGCAGCCGAGGGTTAGGGAGAGGGGCGAGGTCAACCCGAAACACCGTAGCCACCGGGAAACGCCGTTCGCGAGCAAGCTCGCTCCTACGAAAAGCGGAAAAGCGGGAAAGCGGGAAAGCGGGAAAGCGGGAAAGTGCATAGGGCGGTGCCTGGGCCTTGCCCATCGCGGACGGAGTCCGCTCCTACATGGGGAATGCAGGGCGGACTCCCCCGCCCCTTCACTCTTCCTCGTAACGCGCCAGCCGCTGGCGCAGGCGGGCATTCTCGCCGCGCAGCTGCTCCACCTCGTCGAGCAGGCGCAGGGCCAGGGCGATGCCCGGCCAGTCCACCTCGAACTCGCGCTGCAGGCGCACCGCGCGGCGCACCAGGGTCAGCGACTCGACGCTGAACAGCCAGGTGTCGCCCCGCCGTTCCAGGGGCTCGACGATGCCGACCTCGACTATCTCCAGCAGCGTCTCGCGCGGCAGCCGCGCGCCCTCACAGAGCTCTTCCAGCTCCAGGCTCAGCAGTATCTCGCTCATGGCCGTTTACCCCACTGGCTGCGTGGATCGAAGGCCGCGCGGGCGGCCAGTTCTTCCCAGTGCTTGCGCGTCTCGCCCTCGGGCGCGCCCTTGGGCATCACCACCTTGAGCACCGCGTAGAGGTCGCCGGCGGGGTCCTCGCCCTTGCCGGCCAGGCCCTTGCCGCGGATGCGCAGGCGCTGGCCGCTCTGGCTGCCCGGCGGCACGCTGAGGGCGATGCGGCCGTTCAGGGTGGGCACCTCGATCTTGGCCCCCAGCGCCGCTTCCCAGGGCGCCAGCGGCACGCTGAGGACGAGGTCGCGGCCGTCGACGTCGAACAGCGGGTGCGGCGCCAGGCGGATGACCAGGTAGAGGTCGCCGGCCGGCGCGCCGCCGATGCCGGGCGCGCCTTGGCTCTTCAGGCGGATGCGCTCGCCGTCCACCACGCCCGGGGGAATGCGCACCTTCAGCGTCTTCTCCACGTCGGGCAGGCGCCGGCCCTGCTCGTCGTAGCTGGGCAGGCCGAAGCGGATCGGCTGCGGCTCGCCGGACTGGCTCTCCTCCAGGAACAACGGCACCTCCAGCTCGATGTCGCGGCCGCGTCTTTCCCGCCGGCGGTGCCCCTGCGGGCCGGCATGGGCGCCGAAGATCGACTCGAAGAAGTCGGAGAAGTCCTGCTCCTGGAAATGCTCGGCGCCCTCGAAGCCGCCGGACGGCTGCCAGCCCGGCGGCGCTTCGAAGCGGCCGCTCTGCTGGTACTGGCGCAACTGGTCGTACTCGGCGCGCTTCTCGGGGCTCTTGAGCACCTCGTAGGCCTCGGAGACTTCCTTGAAGTGCGCCTCGGCGTCCGCCTCCTTGCTGACGTCGGGGTGGTATTTGCGCGCCAGCTTGCGGTAGGCGGTCTTGATCGCCTTTTCGTCGGCGTCCGGCGCCACGCCCAGCGCCGCGTAGTAATCCTTGAAGTCCATCGCCTTGCTGCTCCCGGGGTCTGGAACTGCAAGCCTAGACGTTGGCGCGGCACTCGTCCGCTCGCGACGGCTGATTCGCGTCATGGCATAGTCATTTATCCACAAAGCCCGCAGCGAACCAGGCCATGACCGAGCCCCTCGCCCTGCGCCTGGACCCCGGCCTGGCGCAGCCGATCTACCGCCAGCTCTACGAGCGCATCCGCGAGGCCATCGCCCGCGGCACCCTGCGCCCGGGCGAGCGGGTGCCGCCGGTGCGCGGCCTGGCCAGCGAGCTGGGCGTGGCCCGCGGCACCGTGGAGCTGGCTTACCAGTTGCTGACCAGCGAAGGCTACCTGCTGGCCCGCGGCCCGGCGGGCACCGTGGTTTCGCCGCAACTGGCGGGGCGCAACGCCGAGCGCCCGGCGCGCCTGGCGCCGCAACCGGAGCAGGTGCTGCCCGGGCTGATCGCCCACGGCCCGCAGGTGCTGCCGCTGCAACTCGGCCTGCCGGCGCTGGACGCCTTCCCCAAGGCGCTGTGGTCGCGCCTGGCCGCGCGCCGCCTGCGCAACACCGCCGAGGTCGAGCTGGCCTACCCCGACCCTTGCGGCTACGCCCCGCTGCGCGAGGCGCTGGCCAGTTACCTCAACGTATCCCGCGGGATCGCCTGCGAGCCGGCGCAGGTGCTGATCTGCGCCGGCTACCAGGGCGCCCTGGACCTGATCAGCCGCCCCCTGCTGCAACCGGGCGACGCCTTCTGGCACGAGGACCCCGGCTACCCCCGCGGGCGCCAGCTGATGGCCGCAGCCGGCGCCAGGCCGGTCGCGGTGCCGGTGGACGCCGATGGCCTGTGCGTGGAACAAGGCCTGCGCCGCGCACCTGACGCCCGCTTCGCCCTGGTCACGCCCTCGCAGCAGAGCCCCACCGGCGTGGCCCTGAGCCTGCCACGGCGCCTGGCCCTGCTGGACTGGGCGGCCCAGGCCGGGGCCTGGATAGTCGAGGACGACTACGACAGCGAATACCGCTACGCCGGCTTCCCCCTGCCGGCGCTCAAGAGCCTGGACCGCCAGGGCCGCGTGCTCTACGCCGGCACCTTCAGCAAGGTGCTGTGCCCGGCCCTGCGCCTGGGCTACCTGGTGGTGCCGCCGCCGTTGCTGGAGCGCTTCGTGCGCAGCCAGCAGACCTTCGCCAACGGCTGCGCCGAGCTACAGCAGGCGACGCTGTGCGACTTCATCACGCAAGGCCACTTCGCCCGCCACCTCAAGCGCACCCGCACGCTCTACGCGCAGCGCCGGCAACTGCTGCGCACGGCCCTGGAGCGGCACCTGGGCAAGCGCATGAAATTCGCCGAGCTGCCCGGCGGCCTGCACCTGATCGGCCGGATCGACGGCGACGACAAGGCCATCGCCGCCCGCGCACGGGAAGCCGGCCTGGGCTTGCAGGCGCTGAACAATTGGTGTGTGGAAGCGCGCCAGGAACCGGCGCTGGTGATGAGCTTCACCAACGTGAAGGACGAAAGGCAGGCAACCGAATTGGCCAGGCGCGTGGCGCAGGTGATGGAGACGTAGGATGGGTTGAGCGAAGCGATACCCATCACCATGACCCGATGGGTTTCGCAGGCTCAACCCATCCTACGAAGAGCACCACGTCGGCGGGGTAACGGCGTATAACCGCGAACGGTTATACGCCCTACGAAGAGCGGGTCGTGCCGGTCAGGACGACAGGTACGCCGAGCGCGTCAGGCCCAGGCGCAGCGCGTCGAGGAACTGGGTGCGCTCGCGGGCGGTGAGCTTGGCCCCGGCCACCTTGTCGCGGTAGTGAGTCATCAACTCCTCGGGCGACAGGTGCACGTAGCGCAGCATGTCCTCGATGGTGTCGTGGGTCTCGATGCCGGCGTGATGGAAGCTGCCGTCGGCGCTCTGGTAGACGTTCACCGAGTCGGTGTCGCCGAACAGGTTGTGCATGTCGCCGAGGATCTCCTGGTAGGCGCCGACCAGGAACACGCCGATCAGGTAGTCCTCGCCCTCCTTCACGTCGTGCACCGGCAGGCTGGTCTCGATGCTCTGCTCGTCGACGTACTGGGTGATCTTGCCGTCGGAGTCGCAGGTCAGGTCCTGCAGCACCGCGCGGCGGTCCGGTTCCTCGCCCAGGCGGTGGATCGGCAGGATCGGCAGCACCTGGCCGATGGCCCAGGTGTCGGGCAGGCTCTGGAACACCGAGAAGTTGCAGATGTACTTGTCGGCGAGCTTGTCGTTGAGCTCGTCGAGCACCTGGCGGTGCGAGCGCTGGCGGGCCTTGAGCTGGTTGTGCAGGCGCCGGCAGATGGCGAAGTAGCACTGCTCGGCCAGGGCCTTCTGGGCCAGGCTGATCTTGCCCTCGGCGTACTGGCTGGCGGCGTCGCTCATGTAGTGGGTGGCGCGCCAGTAGGTCTCGGTGACCATCTCGGCGTCGGTCGGGCCGAGCAGGTCGGCCAGGTACTGGACGATCTCCGGCTGCTCGGCCAGATCGGTGATCTTCGGCAGCTCGTCGTTGTGCCGCTCGACGTCGGTGACCTGGGTGATCAGCACCGCGTGGTGCGCGGTCAGCGCGCGGCCGCTCTCGGAGAAGATGTGCGGGTGCGGCAGGCCCTGGGCGTCGCAGAACTCCTTGAGCATGCCCACCACCACGCCGGCGTAGTCGTCGATGTCGTAGTTGATGGAGCTTGCGTTGCGCGAGTGGGTGCCGTCGTAGTCCACGCCCAGGCCGCCACCGACATCCACGTGATCCACCGGCAGGCCGAGGCCGCGCAGTTCGCCGTAGTAGCGGATGGCTTCCTTGAAGCCGTGCTGGTAGTCGGCCAGGTTGGCGATCTGCGAGCCCATGTGGAAGTGCAGCAGGCGCACGCCCTGGTCCAGCCCGGCCTGGCGGAAGCGCTCGACCACCGACAGCAGCTGCGCGGCGGAAAGGCCGAACTTGGCCTTCTCGCCGCCGGTGTCGGCCCACTTCGAGGAGGCCAGCGAGGACAGCCGCACGCGCAGGCCGACCTGCGGCAGCACGCCGACGTGCTCGGCCTCCTCGATCACCAGTTGCACCTCGGACTCCTTCTCGATGACGATGAAGACGTTGTGCCCGAGCTTCTGCCCCATCAGCGCCAGCTTGATGAACTCGCGGTCCTTGTAGCCGTTGCAGACGATGGTCCCGCCCTTGGGCGCCAGCGCCAGCACCGCCATCAGCTCCGGCTTGGAGCCGGCTTCCAGGCCGATGGAGACGTTCTGCGTGGCGATGATGCTTTCCACCACCGCTTCCTGCTGGTTGACCTTGATCGGGTAGAGCGCGGTGTAGCGGCTGCCGTATTCCAGGCGCGCGATGTTGGCATCGAAGGCGCCGGTCAGCTTGCGCACGCGGTCCTGCAGGATGTCCGGGAAGCGCACCAGCAGCGGCAGCGACAGGCCCGCCTCGCGCAGCTGGCCGACCAGCGCATGCAGATCGATCGGCTGGGCGTCGGCGCCCTGCGGGCGCACCTCGACGTTGCCGGCGTCGTTGATCGCGAAATAGCCGGCGCCCCAATGGCGGATACCGTAGATGCTGCGGCTGTCCGCCACCGTCCAGTTGCTGCCGTCGTCTTTGCGGGTCCGTCTTGCGGCCATGCGCGGGTGTCTCCTGAAAAGAAAGTCGAGCGCCCGGCGCGGGTAGCGCGCGGACGCAACAAGCCTAAACGTCGGGTATGACGTTGCCGTGTTGACCGCCATCTCTGGCGGTAGTTTAGGAAAGCGTGGCGAACTCGCGAGCGCGGCGCATCTCCCATCTAGGGAACGGGCTGGCCGGCATGCCGGCGCCGTGCGCCGCTGCCTAACCCGTTCCCTGCAGGGGAGAGACGAATCAGCCGCCGGATTTCTTGGCCTTGAAGCCGCGCTTGGCCAACTCTTCGAGGAGCAGCTCGACGTGGTCGCCCTGGATCTCGATGACGCCGTCCTTCAACGCGCCGCCGGTGCCGCAGCGTTTCTTCAGCGCCGTGGCCAGTTCCTTGAGGGCGTCTTCGGCCAGGGGCACGCCGCTGACCGTGGTCACGGTCTTGCCGCCGCGGCCCTTGGTCTCGCGGCGCACACGGGCGATGCCGTCGCCGGCCGGAACCACGGACTGCTTGCAGATGCAGGCGCCAATGGGCTGGTTGCAGTCCGGGCAATGCCGGCCCGCATCGGTGGAGTAGACGAGCCCGCCAAGGGCGGACAGGGAGGATGCTTTCTTGACCACCGGGCGTTTTCCCCAGGATTGGCCTCTAAGGGCCAGGTCAACGAATGATCGGCTGGCGCCGACCGCGACGCCCCACTCAGGCAGGGGCTGCGCATTCCCGCCGGAGGACCCGAGCGGAAAGGTCGCGCAATTTACCAGCATTGGAGGCAAATGCTAAGGGTGGAAATGCGTCATTGATCGGCGGATTGGCGACATGCCCGTGGAGCGCCCTCACCCCGGCCCTCTCCCGCAAGCGGGAGAGGGAGTCCGCGCCGGGAGCACCGAGCCTCACTGCGATTGCGGCGTGGATGCACAAACCACGGCTTGCCCATGGCACAGTTTCGCCGCCCACTCAGGACAGTCCCTTCTCCCGCAAGCGGGAGAGGGAGTCCGCGCCGGACGCACCGAGCACTGCTGCTGTTATGGAGTGGATGCATGGGCAATGGCATGCAAGAGGCACAGACCACACGCCCACTCAGGACAGTCCCCTCTCCCGCTTGCGGGAGAGGGTTAGGGTGAGGGGCTCTTGCTCTTAAAGCTGCCCCAGATACAACCGCAAAGCCTGCAACGAATCCGGACAGTACAAAGCCCCAGAGGTAGCCTCCTCCAGCGCCACAGCCGGCTCGACGAACCGCGCCTCCAGCACCTCCTCCGGCTGCAGCCTCAACGGCCCATCCCAGATCGCGGAAAACACCGCGCACCACAACCGATTACCCGGCTCGTCGAAAAAGAAGGTGCCATGCTCGCGCAACTCCACTCCGGCCACGCCCAGCTCTTCCTCCAGCTCGCGGCTGGCCGACAGCGCATAGCTCTCGCTGGCCTGCACCATCCCGCCGGCGGCGGCGTCCCAGTAGCCCGGGTACACCGCCTTGCTCAGGCTGCGACGGTGCACGCAGAGCTGCCCGGCGCCGTTGAACAGCAGGATGAAGGTGCCGCGGCCGATCAGCCCGCGCTCGCGCAGCTGGGCGCGCGGCAGCTCGCCCAGCAGTTGGTCGCGCTCGTCGACCCAGGCGATCAGTTCCCGGTCCGAGGCCAGCCGGTGGGCGGTCTCGGCGGCGCTGACGAGGTCCATCAGCCCTGCGCCAGCAGTTGCCGCAGATCGATGATCGCGGCGTTGGCCCGGGAAATGTAGTTGGCCATCACCAGCGAATGGTTGGCCAGCACGCCGAAGCCGCTGCCGTTGAGCACCATCGGGCTCCACAGCGCTTCCTGGGTGGCTTCCAGCTCACGGATGATCTGCCGCACGCTGACGGTGGCGTTCTTCTTCGCCAGCACGTCGGCGAAGTCGACCTCGATGGCGCGCAGGATGTGCGACAGCGCCCAGGCCTGGCCGCGGGCCTCGTAGAACACGTTGTCGATCTGCAGCCAGGGGGTTTCCTGCACCTCTTCGTCGACCTGCGGCGCCTCCCCCGGCGCCAGCGCCGAGGCGGTCTTGATGTTGGTGTTCAGCTTGACCCGCCCGACGCTGGCGGACAGGCGCTGGGACAGCGAGCCCAGGCGGGTGGAAACGTCGCCCAGCCAGTTGTTCAGGCTGTCGGCGCGGGCGTAGAACTGCGCGTTGGGCTGCTCGGCGGAGAGGCGCGCCAGGTAGCGGTCCAGGGACTTGATGCCCTCGGCGTACTCCGACTCGGAAGACGGCAGCGCCCAGCTCTTGTTGTCGAAGTTGAAGCGCGGCTCGGCGCGGGCCAGGTCGGCGTCCTCGGTGGACTGCGACTGCGAGCGGGCGAAGTCCTTGCGCAGCGCGCGGGACAGGTCGCGGGTCTGCACCAGCACGCCGTATTCCCAGCTGGGCATGTTGTCCAGCCACAGGCCCGGCGGGAAGATGTCGTTGGACAGGTAGCCGCCCGGCTTGTTCAGCAGGGTGCCGACCACTTCCTTGAGGGTTTCCACGGTGGTATAGCCCACCACCATCTGCCGCCCGGCGCGCTCGGCGGCCTGCTGCGCATGCTGCTGCACGGGGAACAGGTCCGGCTCGCGGCTCCAGTACCAGCCGACCAGGGCGGCGACCACCAGGTAGGCGCCCAGCAGCCCGCCGACCACGCGCACCAGCCAGGGCCCGCCGAAGTAGGCGCGCACATCGTCAACCCTGTCGTCGACGCGCTCGCGCACCGAGCCGCCGCGATTCTTCCAGTTCCACATGGCAAAGTCCTTGGTTCGACCTAACGGAAAAAGGTTGGACCGCAGGCCCCGCCACAGGTGCCGGGCGATGCCGCGATCCAGGCGCACTAGCATGCCGCAGTCGGCGCCCGAAGGGCAGCCTACCCTCTGCATGGCACGCCTGGCGATCCTTGACCGACATCACTGGAATTGCCAGCGGCAAATGGTAGCATGGTGCCATCACCGCTCTGGCGACCTCGCCACCGCGTCAGCCCTCACAAGAAGTGCGCCATGACCGAGCACGACGATCCCACCCGCGATCGCTTGAAACACCATTTTGCCCAGCGGGTGATCCACCAGGCCCGGCACGTGCTGGAGATCTGGCAGCAGCTCAGCCGCTCGGAATGGACCGCCAGCGGCATGGCCGACCTGCGCGAGGCCGTCCTGCGCCTGCAGCGCTACGCCGAGCGCTTCGAGCAGGCCGAGCACGCCCAGCTGGCCGCCGCCATCGGCGCCGGGCTGGACGCCGTGGCGGGCAACCGCGGGCGCCTGTCCAGCGAGCGGATCAACGAGTTCGCCCAATTGATGCTGCGCCTGTCGCGCACCGGCCTGCGCCATGGCGACCAGCTCGAACACACCCAGCTGCCGCCGCTGCGCAAGCCGGTCTACCTGGCCCTGCAGGACGCCGAGCGCGCCGAGCGGCTGGCCCAGCAGCTGGAGTTCTTCGGCGTCCACGCGCAACTGTGCGAACACGCCGCGGCCTTCCGCGCGGCCATGGCCGAACGCCACCCGGCGGCGCTGCTGATGGACGTCGACTTCGCCGGCGCGGGCCTCGGCCTGGCCCTGGCCGAGGAAGTGCAGGCGGGCCTGGCGCACAAGCTGCCGGTGCTGTTCTTCAGCCACGAGGAAACCGACACCCCCACCCGCCTGGCCGCGGCCCGCGCCGGCGGCCAGGAGTTCTTCAGCGGCACCCTGGACGCCTCCGGGGTGCTGGAAAAGATCGAGATGCTCACCCGCGTTGCCCACTACGACCCCTTCCGCGTGCTCATCGTCGACGACTCGCGGGCCCAGGCGGCGCACACCGAGATGGTCCTCAACGGCGCCGGCATCGTCACCCGCGCGCTCACCGCGCCGCTGTCGGTGATGGCCGAGCTGGCCGAGTTCCAGCCCGACCTGATCATCCTCGACATGTACATGCCCGAATGCCTGGGCACCGAATTGGCCAAGGTGATCCGCCAGCACGAGCGCCACGTCAGCGTGCCGATCATCTACCTGTCGGCCGAGGACGACCTGGACAAGCAGCTCGACGCCATGAGCGAGGGCGGCGACGACTTCCTCACCAAGCCGATCAAGCCGCGCCACCTGATCGCCACCGTGCGCAACCGCGCGGCGCGGGCGCGCAGCCTCAAGGCGCGCATGGTGCGCGACAGCCTCACCGGGCTGTACAACCACACCCACACCCTGCAGCTGCTGGAAGACGCCAGCTACCGCGCGCGCCGCGAAGGCCAGCCGCTGGCCTTCGCCATGCTCGACATCGACCACTTCAAGAAGGTCAACGACAGCTACGGCCACCCCATGGGCGACCGGGTGATCAAGAGCCTGGCGCTGTTCCTCAAGCAGCGCCTGCGCAAGACCGACCACATCGGCCGCTACGGCGGCGAGGAATTCGCCGTGGTGCTGCCGGACACCGACAGCGTGGCGGCGCACAAGGTGCTGGAGGAAATCCGCCAACGCTTCGCCGAAATCCGCTACCCGGCCAAGCCCGCCGACCTGGCCTGCACCTTCAGCTGCGGCATCGCCCAGCTGGGCGCGGACGAAGACGCCACCGTCCTGGCCCGCCGCGCCGACGAGGCGCTGTACCGCGCCAAGCATGGCGGGCGCAATCGCGTCGAGGTGTTCGCCTGATCCCGCGGACCGGCGGATAACGCCGGGGGTGGGCTCGGCGTAGGGCGGATAACCGTTCGTGGTTATCCGCCGCTTGACCTTGGCCATGCCCCGCTCGGTGATGGGCACGAAACGCCGTTGAAGAGCGCGCCAGCCCCGTAGGATGGGTTGAGCGAAGCGATACCCATCGCCGCAACTCCGCCCCCACCGGCCCGCACGCACAGCTTTTCGGCGCAGCCGGCAAGCACTTGCGCGCCCGATTGACGCAGGACGGAACCCCCACCACGACCGCCTGTCGCAGTGCGAGCGCTCACGTCTTGTCACCTTCGCGCCGCCGCGAGGGTGGCCAGGGGCCGGGCGCATTCGGCTATCATGCCGCCACCCAGAAAGTCCGCGAGAGTTCCATGCGCCGTCTGCTGACCCTGCTCCTGTTCCTGGTCGCCCTGCCCGCCACCGCCGGCCTGTTCGACAAGCCGGCCCCCGCCGCCCCCGGTTTCAGTACCGCGGCGCCGGCCGAGGGCAAGTTCCTTCCGGTGGCCGAGGCCTTCCGCCTGAGCGTCGAGGACAGCGACAGCCAGCAGGTGCTGCTGCGCTTCGTCAACGCCGAGGGCTACTACCTCTACCGGCACCGCATGAAGTTCCAGGTCGAGCCGGCCGAGGTCAGCCTCGGCGACGTGCAGCTGCCGCCGGGCAAGGCGCACCACGACGACTACTTCGGCGACTCCCAGGTCTACTACGCCATCACCGACGTCAAGGTGCCGCTGAACAACCCGCAGAAGCTGCCCTACCGCCTCACCGTCACCTACCAGGGCTGCGCCGACAAGGGCCTGTGCTACGCCCCGGAAACCGTCCAGGTGCAGGTTTCCGCCGCGGGCGTCGCCAGCCTCGGCGCCAAGCCCGCCGCCGCCGGCAAGGCGGCCGTGGCCTCCGGCGAGCCGGCGGTGGTCGACGACCTGCTGGCGCTGCTCAAGGGCGAAGGCAGCGGCAAGATCAAGAAGCTCGACCGCGGCCTGCTGATCGCCTTCCTCGCCGGCCTGACGCTGACCTTCACCCCCTGCGTGCTGCCGATGCTGCCGATCCTCTCCGGCGTGGTCCTGCGCGGGCGCCCGGGCGGCATGCGCGGCTTCACCCTGTCGCTGGCCTACGTGCTGCCGATGGCGGTGTGCTACGCCGTGCTCGGCGCGCTGATGGGGCTGTTCGGCGCCAAGCTCAACCTGCAGGCGATGTTGCAGTCGCCCTGGGTGCTGGTGCCCTTCGCGGCCTTCTTCGTGGCCTTCGCCATCGCCATGTTCGGCATCTTCGAGCTGCGCCTGCCGGGCTTTCTGCGCGAGCGCCTGGACCGCATGGCGGCCGACACCCGTGGCGGCTCCATCGCCGGCGCGGCCACCCTGGGCGTGCTTTCCAGCCTGCTGGTCTCGCCCTGCGTCTCGGCGCCCCTGGCCGGCCTGCTGCTGTACATCGGCAGCACCGGCGACGCCCTCGGCGGCGGCCTGCTGCTGTTCGCCCTGGGCCTGGGCATGGGCACCCCGCTGGTGATCTTCGGCGCCGGCGGCGGCGCCGTGCTGCCGAAATCCGGGGCCTGGATGACCGGCGTGCGCAACTTCTTCGGCGTGCTGCTGCTGGCGGTGGCCATCTGGCTGCTGGAGCGGGTGCTCTCCGGCCCGGTGAGCCTGGCCCTGTGGGGCGCCCTGGCCGGCGGCGTGGCCATCGCCCTGGGCACCCTGGAACTGGTAAACAAGACGCCGCTGCAACGCGGCGCCCAGCTGCTCGGCCTGATGTTCCTGGTCTACGCCCTGGCCGCCTGGGCCGGCGCCCTGCGCGGCGAATCCGACCCGCTGCACCCGCTGGGCCGCTCCGAACCCTCCAGCCATGCCGGCCCGCCCAGCTCGACGCCCGGCCAGTGGCAGAACCTGACCACCCCGGCGCAGCTCGACGCCGCCCTGGCCCAGGCCAGCGCCGCCGGCCGGCCGGTGCTGCTGGACTGGTACGCCGACTGGTGCATCAGCTGCAAGATCATCGAACGCCAGGTGCTGCCGGACGCGGCAGTGCAGGCGCAACTGGCCGGCTACCAGCTGCTGCGCTTCGACATGACCGACAGCACCGCCGAGCAGCGCGCCCTGCTCGACCGCTACAACCTCTTCGGCCCGCCGGCGCTGCTGCTGTTCGACGCGGGCGGCCAGGAACACAGCGACCTGCGCATCGTCGGCGAGACCAACGCGGCCACCCTGGCCGCGCATCTGCAACAGGCCGGCGCGCGCTAGAGCGCGCCTCATATTTCTGCAGCAATCATCAGGCAACATGCCGACATCTACCGCAAAACCGGCATGACTGGACAGTCACGCCCGGTTTCCGGCATAGTCCCGGCCAATTTCCAATCCGCGCGACGAGAGAACAACAAGCCGATGGCCACCCTACTGGTCCTGCACGGGCCCAACCTGAACCTGCTCGGCACCCGCGAACCCGGCGTCTACGGCTCGGTCACCCTCGAGCAGATCAACCAGGACCTGGAGCGCCGCGCCCGCGAGGCCGGCCATCACCTGATGTACCTGCAAAGCAACGCCGAGTACGAACTGATCGAGCGCATCCATGCCGCGCGCGGCGAAGGCGTGGACTTCATCCTCATCAATCCGGCGGCTTTCACGCATACGAGTGTCGCGCTACGTGACGCGTTGCTCGCGGTGAGCATCCCATTCATCGAAGTGCACCTGTCCAACGTGCACAAACGTGAACCTTTCCGGCATCACTCCTACTTCTCCGACGTGGCGGTAGGGGTGATCTGCGGCCTGGGGGCCACAGGCTACCGCCTGGCCCTGGAGTCCGCCCTCGAACAACTTGAACGCCCGTGACCATCACCTGGGAGTGCGAACGCTAATGGACATCCGTAAAGTCAAGAAACTGATCGAACTGCTCGAAGAATCCGGCATCGACGAGCTGGAAATCCGCGAAGGCGAAGAATCGGTGCGCATCAGCCGCCACAGCAAGACCGCCGCCCAGCCGATCTACGCTGCCGCCCCGGCCTACGCGCCCGCCCCCGCTGCCGCCCCGGCCCCAGTGGCCGCTGCCGCCGCACCGGCCGCCGAAGCCGCGCCGGCCGCCGCCAAGCTCAACGGCAACGTGGTCCGCTCGCCGATGGTCGGTACCTTCTACCGCTCGCCCTCGCCGACCGCCGCGCCCTTCGTCGAAGTCGGCCAGAGCGTGAAGAAAGGCGACATCCTGTGCATCGTCGAAGCCATGAAGATGATGAACCACATCGAGGCTGAAACCAGCGGCGTCATCGAGCAGGTCCTGGTCGAAAGCGGCCAGCCGGTCGAGTACGACCAGCCGCTGTTCACCATCGTCTAAGCCGCGGGGAACCTGCGATGTTGGATAAAGTACTGATCGCCAACCGCGGCGAGATCGCCCTGCGCATCCTGCGCGCCTGCAAGGAGCTGGGCATCAAGACGGTCGCGGTGCACTCCACCGCCGACCGCGAGCTGATGCACCTGTCGCTGGCCGACGAGGCCGTGTGCATCGGCCCGGCCCCGGCCGGCCAGTCCTACCTGCACATCCCGGCGATCATCGCCGCCGCCGAAGTCACCGGCGCCAACGGCATCCACCCGGGCTACGGCTTCCTCGCCGAGAACGCCGACTTCGCCGAGCAGGTCGAACGTTCCGGCTTCACCTTCATTGGCCCGAGCGCCGACGTGATCCGCCTGATGGGCGACAAGGTCTCGGCCAAGGACGCCATGAAGAAAGCCGGCGTGCCCACCGTACCGGGCTCCGACGGCCCGCTGCCGGAAGACGAGGAAACCGCCCTGGCCATCGCCCGCGAAGTGGGCTACCCGGTCATCATCAAGGCCGCCGGCGGCGGCGGTGGCCGCGGCATGCGCGTGGTGCACAGCGAGGAAGAGCTGATCAAGTCGGCCAAGCTGACCCGCACCGAGGCCGGCGCCGCCTTCGGCAACTCCATGGTCTACCTGGAGAAGTTCCTGACCAACCCGCGCCACGTGGAAGTCCAGGTGCTCTCCGACGGCCAGGGCAACGCCATCCACCTGGGCGACCGCGACTGCTCGCTGCAGCGCCGCCACCAGAAGGTGCTGGAAGAAGCCCCTGCGCCGGGCATCGACGAGAAGGCCCGCGCGGAAGTCCTCGAACGCTGCGTTCGCGCCTGCGTCGAGATCGGCTATCGTGGCGCCGGCACCTTCGAGTTCCTCTACGAGAACGGCCGCTTCTACTTCATCGAGATGAACACCCGCGTGCAGGTGGAGCATCCGGTGTCGGAGATGGTTACCGGCATCGACATCGTCAAGGAAATGCTGCGCATCGCCTCCGGCCAGAAGCTGTCGGTCCGCCAGGAGGACGTGGTGATCCGCGGCCACGCCCTGGAATGCCGGATCAACGCCGAGGACCCGAAGAACTTCATGCCCAGCCCGGGCACCGTGAAGCACTTCCACGCCCCCGGCGGCAACGGCGTGCGCGTCGACTCGCACCTGTACAGCGGCTACACCGTACCGCCGAACTACGACTCGCTGGTCGGCAAGCTGATCACCTACGGCAAGGACCGCGACGAGGCCCTGGCGCGCATGCGCAATGCCCTGGACGAGCTGATCGTCGACGGCATCAAGACCAACATCGACCTGCACAAGGACCTGGTCCGCGACAAGGAATTCTGCAAGGGCGGTGTGAACATCCATTACCTGGAAAAGAAACTCGGCATGAGTCACTGAGCCCACGCCGATAAAAGCGCTGGAGGCTGGAAGGCTGGACGAAAAAGCGGATAATCCCGCCCTTCGTCCGGCCTTCCAGCCTTCAGCCGTTTTCTCACGAGGTTTTTTATGCCCTGGGTTCAAGTCCGCCTCGCCATCACCCCGGAACAGGCGCCCACCTACGAAGACGCCCTGCTGGAAGTCGGCGCCGTCTCGGTGACCTTCATGGACGCCGAGGACCAGCCGATCTTCGAGCCGGACCTGGGCACCACCCCGCTGTGGACCCACACCCACCTGCTGGCGCTGTTCGAGGACGGCACCGACGAGGCCGCGCTGCTGGCCCACCTGCAGCTGCTGACCGGCGGCGAACTGCCTCAGCACCAGGTCGAAATCGTCGAGGACCAGGACTGGGAACGCAGCTGGATGGACAACTTCAAGCCGATGCGCTTCGGCCGCCGCCTGTGGATCGTCCCCAGCTGGCACGAGGCGCCGGAGCCGGAGGCGGTGAACCTGCTGCTCGACCCGGGCCTGGCCTTCGGCACCGGCACCCACCCGACCACCGCGCTGTGCCTGGAATGGCTCGATGGCCAGGAACTGGCCGGCGACACCGTGCTGGACTTCGGCTGCGGCTCGGGCATCCTCGCCATCGCCGCGCTGCTGCTGGGCGCGAAGCAGGCGCTGGGCACCGACATCGACCCGCAGGCCCTGGAGGCCTCGCGCGACAACGCCACGCGCAACGGCATCGACCCGGCGCTGTTCCCGGTCTACCTGCCCGCCGATCTGCCCGCCGGGCAGGCCGACGTGGTGGTGGCGAACATTCTCGCCGGTCCCCTGGTCTCACTGGCAGGCCAGCTGACTTCCCTGGTCAAGCCCGGCGGCCGCCTGGCCCTGTCGGGCATCCTCGCCGAGCAGGCCGAGGAAGTGCGCGCCGCCTACGCCGACGCCTTCGAGCTGGAGCCCACCGCCGAGCGCGAAGGCTGGGTACGCATCAGCGGCCGCCGCCGCTGAACCCTGGTGGCGGCCAACTGCCCGCACGCCGAGGCTTGAGTTAGACTAATCGACCGTTTATCGCCGGACCGCCGCATGAGCGCCAGTTTCATCACACAGTGCCCGCATTGCCTCACCAGTTTCCGCGTCAACCAGGCGCAGCTGGGTGCGGCCAATGGCGCTGTGCGCTGCGGCGCCTGCCTCAAGGTGTTCAACGCCCCGCAACATATGCTGGGCGGCACCGCGCGCTCCGGCGGCGAGCCCATCCAGCCGCCGGCTGCGGCCCCGAAACCCGCAGCGCCCGCCGCGCCGAGCGAGCCCCCGCGCCCCGTCCCGGCGCCCGGCGTCGCCACCCTCGGCTGGCCGCTGGCGCCGCACAGCGCGCGGCCGTCCGCCGACAGCACGGTAGCCCCGGCCGCCACACCAATGCCGGCCCCGAGCCAGCCCCCGGCGCCCGCCCCGGCACCGGCCAGGCCGGCGCAAGAAGCCGCCGTAGCGGCCAAGTCCGCCGACGATACCCTGTGGATCCACGACGATCTCGACCTGGACAGCCTCAACCTCGACGAAGAGCTGGCCAAGCTCGACGAATTCGAGCTGTCCCAGGAATTCCGCGAACTGCAGGCCGCGCCCAAGCCGGCCGAGGCCCTGCTGGGCAACCGCCCGTCGGCGCGCGACCCGCATGACGAACGCTGGGCCGAGGCCCTGCTGCGCGACGAGGAACGCCAGGCGAGCGAAGGCGGCCGCCAGGAACCGAGCCTGGGCCGCATCGAAGAAGAGCCCGAGCAGCCCCCCGTCGCACCGCCGCAACCGCAGAGCGCGCCGGTCGAAGAGCCGGCCGTGGCCGCCGCGGCCGCAGAAGAGGAAGACGACGACCTGCCGAGCTTCAGCGCCCGCCGCGACGACGAGCCGCTGGAAACCGAAGCCGAGCCGGACGAGGAACCCGAGGCCGAGCCCCCGCTGGCGGAACGCGAGACGCCCCGCCTGGGCGCGCCGCTGGACGACGAGGACGAAGAGGCAGACGACAAGGCCCCGCGCCGCCCCGACCCGGGCCTGGGCGAGGCCGCCCTGCACGACCTCAGCGACGAGCCGCTGCAACTGGACTGGCAGAAGCCCAAGAGCCGCTGGGGCTGGCGCCTGCTCTGGCTGCTGCTGATCCTCCTGGCCCTGGCCGGCCTGGGCGGCCAGTACGTGGCCTACCACTTCGACGAGCTGGCCCGCGAGGACGCCTACCGCCCCTGGTTCGCCGAACTCTGCCCGCAACTGGGCTGCAGCCTGCCGTCGAAGGTCGACGTCGAGCAGATCCGCAGCAGCAACCTGGTGGTGCGCAGCCACCCGGACTTCAGCGGCGCCCTGGTGGTGGACGCGATCATCTACAACCGCGCCAGCTTCTCCCAGCCCTTCCCGCTGCTGGAGCTGCGCTTCGCCGACCTCAACGGCCAACTGATCGCCAGCCGCAGCTTCAAGCCCAGCGAATACCTGGGCGGCGAGCTGGCCGGGCAGAGCGAGATGCCGCCGCAGACGCCGATCCACGTGTCGCTGGACATCCTCGACCCGGGCCCCAAGGCGGTCAACTACAGCCTCAGCTTCCATTCGCCGGAGTGACCGGCGCGTAGCGCAGAACCCCGCGCAGCGCCAGTTCCGCTCGTCTTCCAACCCCAGGCAATAAGCCGGCGGCTGTTCAGAATTTATCCAAAATCGCCTTTATCCGGTCATCGAGAGCGGGTATCATGCCCTCCCTTTTTTGCAAGCACCGGTGGCCTCTCGCCGACCCTCCCCGAGTCCTCGACCCGCGGGAGCGTGCAGCGATTGCGCCCCATAACAGGGAAGCGATGTCGGTGGTTCGCATCGGCTCTTACACACTGCCCAACAGACTGATCCTGGCTCCCATGGCCGGCGTCACCGATCGCCCGTTCCGCCAGCTGTGCCGCCGCCTCGGCGCCGGCATGGTGGTCTCGGAGATGGTCACCAGCGACGTGCGCCTGTGGAACAGCCGCAAGTCGCGCCTGCGCCTGGTGCACGACGGCGAGGACCAGCCGCGTTCGGTGCAGATAGCCGGCGGCGACCCGCAGATGCTCGCCGAGGCCGCCCGCGCCAACGTCGAACTGGGCGCGCAGATCATCGACATCAACATGGGCTGCCCGGCCAAGAAGGTCTGCAACAAGGCCGCCGGCTCCGCGCTGCTGCGCGACGAGAAGCTGGTGGCCGAAATCCTCGAAGCCGTGGTGGCCGCCGTCGAAGTGCCGGTGACGCTGAAGATCCGCACCGGCTGGGACCGCGACAACCGCAACGGCGTGAACGTCGCGCGCATCGCCGAGCAGTCGGGCATCCAGGCCCTGGCCGTGCACGGCCGCACCCGCGCCGACCTGTACACCGGCGACGCCGAATACGAAACCATCGCCGCGATCAAGCAGGCGGTGTCCATCCCGGTGTTCGCCAATGGCGACATCACCTCGCCGCAGAAGGCCCGCCAGGTGCTCCAGCACACCGGCGCCGACGCCTTGCTGATCGGCCGCGCCGCCCAGGGCCGGCCGTGGATATTCCGTGAGATCGAGCACTACCTGAGCACCGGCGAGACCTTGCCGGCGCCGTCCCTGGCCGAGGTGGAAAGCATTTTGCTGGAGCACCTGGCCGCCTTGCATGCCTTCTATGGGGAAGAGCTGGGTGTCCGCATCGCCCGCAAGCACGTGGGCTGGTACCTGGCGACGTTACCGGGGGCGGCGGAGTTCCGCGCCCAGTTCAATCGTTTGCAGAACACGGATGCACAGAGCGCCAGCGTCAGGCAGTTCTTCGCCGAGCGCCACGACAACGGAAAAGGGGTGGCCGCATGACAACGATGACCGAGACTTTAGTGAGTGGAATGACACCCGTGAGCGACAACGCGAACCTCAAACAGCACCTGAACACGCCGACGCAGGAAGGCCATACCCTGCGCGACAGCGTCGAGAAGGCACTGCGCAACTACTTCGCCCACCTCGATGGGCAGCCGGTCACGGACGTATACAACATGGTGCTCTGCGAAGTGGAGGCACCGCTGCTGGAAACCGTGATGGACCACGTGAAGGGTAACCAGACCAAGGCGTCGGAGCTGCTCGGCCTGAACCGCGGCACCCTGCGCAAGAAGCTCAAGCAGTACGACCTCCTCTAAAAGCCGCTGGAGGCTAAAGGCTGAAGGCCGGACGAAAAAGCGCCCCTCGTCCAGCCTCCAGCCTCCAGCGCTCTTATCCTCATCAGATGGAACCGTTATGACCGACCACTCCCTCCGCCTGCCCATCCGCCGCGCGCTGATCAGCGTCTCCGACAAGACCGGCGTCGTCGATTTCGCCCGCGAGCTGGTCGCCCTCGGCGTGGAGATCCTCTCCACCGGCGGCACCTACAAGCTGCTCAAGGACAACGCCATCGCCGCCGTGGAAGTGGCCGACTACACCGGTTTCCCGGAAATGATGGACGGCCGCGTCAAGACCCTGCACCCGAAGGTGCACGGCGGCATCCTCGGCCGTCGCGACATCGACGGCGCGGTGATGGCCGAGCACGGCATCAAGCCGATCGACCTGGTGGCGGTCAACCTGTACCCCTTCGAGGCCACCGTGGCCAAGCCCGACTGCGACCTGCCGACCGCCATCGAGAACATCGACATCGGCGGCCCGACCATGGTCCGCAGCGCCGCGAAGAACCACAAGGACGTCGCCATCGTGGTCAACGCCGGCGACTACGCCGGCGTGGTCGCGGCCCTGAAGGCCGGCGGCCTGACCTACGCCCAGCGCTTCGACCTGGCCCTGAAGGCCTTCGAGCACACCGCCGCCTACGACGGCATGATCGCCAACTACCTGGGCACCATCGACCAGGCGCGCGACACCCTCTCCACCGAAGGCCGCGGCGCCTTCCCGCGCACCTTCAACAGCCAGTTCATCAAGGCCCAGGAAATGCGCTACGGCGAGAACCCGCACCAGAGCGCGGCCTTCTACGTCGAGGCGAAGAAGGGCGAGGCCAGCGTCTCCACCGCCGTGCAGCTGCAGGGCAAGGAACTGTCGTTCAACAACGTGGCCGACACCGACGCCGCGCTGGAATGCGTGAAGAGCTTCGTCAAGCCGGCCTGCGTCATCGTCAAGCACGCCAACCCGTGCGGCGTGGCCGTGGTCCCGGAGAACGAGGGCGGCATCCGCAAGGCCTACGACCTGGCCTACGCCACCGACACCGAGTCGGCCTTCGGCGGCATCATCGCCTTCAACCGCGAGCTGGACGGCGACACCGCCCAGGCCATCGTCGAGCGCCAGTTCGTCGAAGTCATCATCGCCCCGAAAGTCTCCGCCGCCGCCCGCGCCGTGGTCGCCGCCAAGGCCAACGTGCGCCTGCTGGAATGCGGCGAGTGGCCGGCCGAGCGCGCCCCGGGCTGGGACTTCAAGCGCGTCAACGGCGGCCTGCTGGTACAGAGCCGCGACATCGGCATGATCACCGAGGCGGACCTGAAGATCGTCACCCAGCGCGCGCCCAGCGAGCAGGAAATCCACGACCTGATCTTCGCCTGGAAAGTGGCCAAGTTCGTCAAGTCCAACGCCATCGTCTACGCCAGGCACCGCCAGACCGTGGGCGTCGGCGCCGGCCAGATGAGCCGCGTCAACTCCGCACGCATCGCCGCCATCAAGGCAGAACACGCCGGCCTGGAAGTGAAAGGCGCGGTCATGGCCTCGGACGCCTTCTTCCCGTTCCGCGACGGCATCGACAATGCGGCCAAGGCCGGCATCACCGCGGTGATCCAGCCGGGCGGCTCGATGCGTGACAATGAAGTCATCGCGGCGGCCGACGAAGCCGGCATCGCGATGGTGTTCACCGGTATGCGCCATTTCAGGCACTAAAAGCTGGAAGCCTGTAGCTGGAAGCCTGAAGCCCGACCGCTTCCAGCTTCCAGCTTCCAGCTTCCAGCTCTCAGACGAGAGCTATCGAATATGAATGTACTGATCATCGGCAGCGGCGGCCGTGAACACGCCCTGGCCTGGAAGGTCGCCCAGGACCCGCGCGTGGCGAAGGTCTTCGTCGCCCCGGGCAACGCCGGCACCGCCACCGAGCCCAAGTGCGAGAACGTCGCCATCGACGTGCTGGCCCTGGAGCAACTGGCCGACTTCGCCGCGAAGAACGTGCAACTGACCATCGTCGGCCCCGAGGCGCCGCTGGTCGCCGGTGTGGTCGACCTGTTCCGTTCGCGCGGCCTGGACATCTTCGGCCCGACCAAGGGCGCGGCCCAGCTGGAAGGCTCCAAGGCCTTCACCAAGGACTTCCTGGCCCGCCACAAGATCCCCACCGCCGACTACCGGAACTTCACCGAAGTCGAGCCGGCCCTGGCCTACCTGAAGGAAAAAGGCGCGCCCATCGTGATCAAGGCCGACGGCCTGGCCGCGGGCAAGGGCGTGATCGTCGCCATGACCCTGGAAGAAGCCGAGGAAGCCGTGCGCGACATGCTCGCCGGCAATGCCTTCGGCGACGCCGGTTCGCGCGTGGTGATCGAGGAGTTCCTCGACGGCGAGGAAGCCAGCTTCATCGTCATGGTCGACGGCCAGAACGTGCTGCCCATGGCCACCAGCCAGGACCACAAGCGCATCGGCGACGCCGACACCGGCCCCAACACCGGCGGCATGGGCGCCTACTCGCCGGCCCCGGTGGTCACCCCCCAGGTGCACCAGCGGGTGATGGACGAAGTCATCTACCCGACCGTGCGCGGCATGGCCGAGGAAGGCAACGTCTACACCGGCTTCCTCTACGCCGGCCTGATGATCGACAAGAGCGGCGCGCCCAAGGTCATCGAGTTCAACTGCCGCTTCGGCGACCCGGAAACCCAGCCGATCATGGTCCGCCTGGAGTCCTCCCTGGTCCTGCTGGTCGAGGCCGCCCTGGCCAAGGCGCTGGACAAGGTCGAGGCCACCTGGGACCCGCGCCCGACAGTGGGCGTGGTGCTGGCCGCCGGCGGCTACCCGGGCGACTACGCCAAGGGCGACGTCATCGAAGGCCTGGCCGAAGCCGCCAAGCTCGACGGCAAGGTGTTCCATGCCGGCACCGCGCTGAAGGACGGCCAGGTGGTCACCTCCGGCGGCCGCGTGCTCTGCGCCACCGCCATCGGCCCGAGCGTGTCCTCGGCGCAGCAGCAGGCCTACCGCCTGGCGGAGCAGATCCGCTGGAACGGCTGCTTCTACCGCAAGGACATCGGCTACCGCGCCATCGCCCGCGAACGCGGCGAAAGCTAAAAGGCCGGCGGGCGCAGGGGCTGAGCCGCCTTTGCGCCCGTTTTTCCGACCTGCGGTCGGCAGGCGGCCACGTGCGGGCCCGGGTGGATTTCGGGGCCGTCGGCACTTGGCTATAATCCGGCCACTCTCCACCGAAGGGAATTCGCCGTGCGCCGGCTCTGGAACGCCACAGGACTTCTGGTCTGCCTGCTGCTGACGGCCCTGCTCGTAGGCCCGGGCCTCGTCCAGGCGCAGGATGCCGACGGCTGGTCGCAGTTGCACGACGGCGAAGGCCGCCTGCAGTTGCAGGACGTCCTCTCCGCACGCCTGCGCCCGCTGTTCAGCCCCCTCGACATCGAAGACCTGCACGCCCCCGCCGGCCCCGGCGCCATCTGGCTGCACTACCGCCTGCCGGCCAGCGACGCGCCGCGCCAGCTGCGCCTGTTCTCGCCGAGCCTGGACAGTCTGCAGCTCTACCTGCTGCACGGCTCGCAGCTGCTGGAAGAACGCCAGGCCGGCAACCTCTACCCCGGCCAGCGCCCGCTGCTCAACAGCGACATCCTGCTGCCGCTGCGCAGCAGCCCGGAAGTCCTCGACCTCTACCTGCGCCTGAGCTCCAGCCAGAGCCTGCGCCCCACCATCAGCCTGGAAAGCGCCGAATACCCCGCCGGCCAGCAGCGCCCGCTGCAGTTCGGCATCCTCCTCGGCTGCCTGGGCATGCTGCTGCTCTACAACCTGGTGCGCTTCGCCTACAACCGCGTGCTCAGCGGCCTGTGGCTGGCCGGGGTGCACGCCGGGCTGCTGCTGGCCTGCCTGACGCTGTTCGGCCTGCTCAGCCCCTGGTACGGCACGCACCAGACCTGGCAGCCGCTGACCGCCCAGTTGGCCCTGCTGCTGGTGCTGTTCTGTGCCCTGGGCTACACCGCCAGCTTCTTCCACGGCCAGCCGCCGCGCCGCCCCCTGGGCCGCCTGCTGGCCCTGGGCAGCCTCGGCCTGCTCGGCCTCGGCGCGCTGCTGCACCTGGCCCTGGACATCCCCACCGGCGAGCTGCTCTACGGCCTGGTGGCGATCACCAGTCTGGGCATGTTCCTCATCGCCGCCTACTACATGCGCCACGGCTACCGCCCGGCCCGGCTGTTCGTCATCGCCATGGGCGTGTTCGTCAGCGCCTGGCTGCTGAGCCTGCCGGCCCTGCTCGGCTACGTGCCCACGCGCAGCGACTGGCTCGGCAGCGCGCTGCTGGGGCTGACCGCAGCGGCCGGCTTCCTGCTCAGCCTGGCCCTGGCCGAGCGCCAGCGCCAACTGCAGCAGGAGAGCTTCGACGCCAGCCGCAAGCGCGCCGCCAGCAGCGCCGAGCTCAAGGCCAAGGGCGAGTTCCTGGCGAAGATCAGCCACGAAATCCGCACCCCCATGAACGGCGTGCTGGGCATGACCGAGCTGCTGCTCGGCACGCCGCTGTCGGCCAAGCAGCGCGACTACGTGCAGACCATCCACAGCGCCGGCAACGAGCTGCTGGCGCTGATCAACGAGATTCTCGACATCTCCAAGCTGGAGTCCGGGCAGATCGAGCTGGACGAGGTGCAGTTCGACCTGGGCGCGCTGATCGAGGACTGCCTGGCGATCTTCCGGGTGCGCGCCGAGCAGCAGAAGATCGAGCTGATCAGCTTCACCCAGCCGCAGGTGCCACGGGTGATCAGCGGCGACCCGACGCGCCTGCGCCAGGTGCTGCTGAGCCTGCTGGACAATGCCTTCAAGCAGACCGAGGAAGGCGAGATCCTCCTGGTGGTGGCCCTCGACGGCCCGCCGGGCAAGACGCGCCTGCGCATCGCCGTGCAGGACAGCGGCCGCCCGCTGGACCCCAACGACCGCCAGGCCCTGCTCACCGCCGAGCTGCACAGCCGCGACTTCCTCTCCGCCACCCGCCTGAGCAGCCGCCTGGGCCTGGTGATCGCGCGCCAGCTGATCCAGCTGATGTCCGGCCAGCTGGGCATCGAAAGCGGCCTGGACAGCGGCGGCGACAGCGGCAACACCCTGTGGCTGAGCCTGCCGCTGGACCAGGACATGCTCGAACACCCCACCGCCGACCTCGACAGCCCGCTGCAGGGCGCGCGCCTGCTGGTGGTGGACGACAACCAGACCTGCCGCAAGGTGGTGGTGCAGCAGTGCAGCGTCTGGGGCATGAACGTCAGCGCCGTGGCTTCCGGCAAGGAAGCCCTGGCTCTGCTGCGCACCAAGGCGCACCTGCGCGAATACTTCGACGTGGTCCTGCTCGACCAGGACATGCCCGGCATGACCGGCATGCAGCTGGCGACCAAGATCCAGGAAGACCCCAACCTCAACCACGACATCCTGCTGATCATGCTCACCGGCATCAGCAACGCGCCGAGCAAGATCATCGCCCGCAACGCCGGGATCAAGCGCATCCTGGCCAAGCCGGTGGCCGGCTACACGCTCAAGGCCACCCTCGCCGACGAACTGGCCCAGCGCGGCCCCAGCGGCGTGACCAACTACCTGCCGGCGGCCGCCGAACCCGCGCCGCTGAGCCCGCCCAGCGACTTCCGCGTGCTGGTGGCCGAGGACAACAGCATCTCCACCAAGGTCATCCGCGGCA
This sequence comes from Pseudomonas sp. M1, assembly GCF_022760135.1. Classification (NCBI taxonomy): domain Bacteria; kingdom Pseudomonadati; phylum Pseudomonadota; class Gammaproteobacteria; order Pseudomonadales; family Pseudomonadaceae; genus Pseudomonas; species Pseudomonas sp. M1. Next base: position 623,032 of record NZ_CP094343.1, on the reverse strand, counting down.
TGCTCGGCAAGCTCGACCTGCAGCCGGACACCGCCAGCAACGGCGAGGAAGCCCTGGCCGCGATGAAGGCCACCCAGTACGACCTGGTGCTGATGGACTGCGAGATGCCGGTGCTCGACGGCTTCTCCGCCACCGAGCGCCTGCGCGCCTGGGAAGCCAGCGAACACCGCCCGCACACGCCGGTGGTGGCGCTCACCGCGCACATCCTCAGCGAACACAAGGAACGCGCCCGCCTGGTCGGCATGGACGGGCACATGGCCAAGCCGGTGGAACTGTCGCAACTGCGCGAACTGGTGGCCTACTGGGTAGCCGAACGCGAACGCCGCCTGCGCCAGCAGAGCGACGCGGCGTTGCCGTCCTGACGCCCATCACGGCGCCGAGGTGCTTTTCGTAGGATGGGTTGAGCTTGCGAAACCCATGCGGTTGCGGTGATGGGTATCGCTCCGCTCAACCGCATCCTACGGGCGTTGTGTCTGCCGGAGGGTGTAGGAGCGAGCTTGCTCGCGAAGGGCGTTTCCCGGTGGCTGCGGTGTTTCGGGTTGACCTCGCCCCTCTCCCTAACCCTCGGCTGCGCGCCCCGCCCTGAAGGGAGAGGGGACCGTTGGGCAGGGCTGGGTGTTCTGGCGTCAGCCGGCAACGCCAAAGGTTTCCGGCTGAAACCATCACTTCTCTCGGCGCGGACAAGCCCCCTCTCCCTTCAGGGAGAGGGCTGGGGAGAGGGGAAAGGAGCCGAGCCAATACACCGACATCACCGGTGAACACCCTTCGCGAGCAAGCTCGCTCCTACAATAAAACCCCCACCAAAACCCGCCCCCAGGCAATGACCGCCGCCCACCCCGCCCGCTATGCTTCAGCCCCAGCAGAGCCATCTCACCCGGACGAGATCCCCCCATGCATGTGCTGTTCAGCGTGTACCTGAAGATGCTGGTGCTCTACAGCCCCTTCTTTGTGCTTTCCTGCTTCATCAGCCTCAGCCGCGGCTTCGCCCCGCGCGATCGCAAGCACATGGCCTGGCGCGTGGCCCTGGCGGCGCTGGTGGCCAGCGTGCTGCTGTACCTGTTCGGGCGCTACATCTTCACCCTCTTCGGCATCACCGCCGACGCCTTCCGCATCGGCGCCGGCAGCGTGCTGTTCATCTCCGCCCTGGGCATGGCCCAGGGGCGCTCGGCGGTGCAGAGCGACAACGTGCAGCAGGACGTCACCATCGTCCCGCTGACCATCCCCATCACCGTCGGCCCCGGCACCATAGGCGCGCTGCTGGTGATGGGCGTCGGCCAGCACTGGGAGGACAAGCTGCTGGCGCTGCTGGCGATCGTCCTCGCCTGCCTCACCCTCGGCGTCACCCTCTTCCTGTCCGACCGCATCGAACGCATCCTCGGCGAGCAGGGCCTGCAGATCGTCAGCCGGCTGATGGGCCTGTTCGTCTGCGCGCTGGCCGCGCAGATCATCATGACCGGCGTGCGCGGCTACTTCCTGCCCGCGCCCTGAGACCGGCGTCACACAGCGGCACGCCCCAATTGGGGGCGAATCGTCCGCACGCCCCCTCGGCGCACCAGAATGGCGCCGCGAAAACCCCGAGCGAAACGGCAAAAAACGCCGCGCAAGCCCTCTGGCACAGGGCTTTGCGCTGCTTGGCACGGATGCTGCGATAGACCTCCCGACCCGCAGGGGTCCCCTACCCACTTCGGGAGGCTGCACAGGCGACGGCCCAGAATCCGCGCGGCACCCTCCCAGGTACTGGAAGCCAAGGAGGCTGCCGCGATGAAACGTCGTCCCCTGTTGAAAAGCACCCTGGCGGTGAGCGCGCTGCTGCTCACCGGCCTGTTCCCCTTCGGCTCCCAGGCCGCCGAGACCATCAAGGTCGGCATCCTGCATTCGCTGTCCGGCACCATGGCCATCTCCGAGACCTCGCTCAAGGACATGGCGCTGATGACCATCGACGAAATCAACGCCAAGGGCGGAGTGAACGGCAAGAAGCTGGAACCGGTGGTGGTCGACCCGGCCTCGAACTGGCCGCTGTTCGCCGAGAAGGCCCGCCAGCTGCTGACCCAGGACAAGGTCGCGGTGGTCTTCGGCTGCTGGACCAGCGTCTCGCGCAAATCCGTGCTGCCGGTGTTCGAGGAACTCAACGGCCTGCTGTTCTACCCGGTGCAGTACGAGGGCGAGGAAATGTCGCCCAACGTCTTCTACACCGGCGCGGCGCCGAACCAGCAGGCCATCCCGGCGGTGGAATACCTGATGAGCGAGGACGGCGGCGCGGCCAAGCGCTTCTTCCTGCTCGGCACCGACTACGTCTACCCGCGCACCACCAACAAGATCCTGCGCGCCTTCCTGCACAGCAAGGGCGTGGCCGACAAGGACATCCAGGAGGTCTACACGCCGTTCGGCCACAGCGACTACCAGACCATCGTCGCCGACATCAAGAAGTTCTCCGCCGGCGGCAAGACCGCGGTGATCTCCACCGTCAACGGCGACTCCAACGTGCCCTTCTACAAGGAGCTGGCCAACCAGGGCCTGGAAGCCACCGAAGTGCCGGTGGTGGCCTTCTCGGTGGGCGAGGAAGAACTGCGCGGCATCGACACCAAGCCGCTGGTGGGCAACCTGGCGGCGTGGAACTACTTCGAGTCGGTGAAGAACCCGCAGAACGAGAAGTTCGTCGCCGACTGGAAGGCCTACGCCAAGGCGAAGAACCTGCCGAACTACGCCACCGCCGTGACCAACGACCCGATGGAAGCCACCTACGTCGGCATCCACATGTGGGCCCAGGCCGTGGAGAAGGCCGGCAGCACCGACGTCGGCAAGGTCCGCGAAGCCATGGGCGGGCAGACCTTCAAGGCGCCCTCGGGCTTCACCCTGACCATGGACAAGACCAACCACCACCTGCACAAGCCGGTGATGATCGGCGAAATCCAGGACGACGGGCAGTTCAACGTGGTCTGGAAAACCCCCGAGCCGATCCGCGCCCAGCCCTGGAGCCCGTTCATCCCGGGCAACGACAAGAAGCCGGACTGAGTTGAAAAAAGCTGGAAGCTGGAAGCTGGAAGCTGAAAGCCAAAAGCGACGCGGTCTCGCTTCTAGCTTCTAGCTTCTAGCTTCTAGCTTCCAGCTTCCAGCCTCCAACCAACGAAAAAACCCATGCCTCCACCCGCCCTTATCCGTCTAATCCGAGCCTGCGCCCTGGCGCTGGCCACCCTCCTCGCCCTGCCCGCGCAGGCCGGCCCGGCGCAGGACTTCGCCGCCGCCGACAACGCCGGCCGCGCCACGCTGCTCGAACACTGGGCCGCCGCCCCCGAGGCCGAGCGCCTGCCGCTGCTCGAAGCGCTCCAGGCCGGGCGCTTCGCCGTCGACGCGCAGAACCATGCCTTCCTCCTCGGCGACGACAAGCACTACCGCGCCGCCGAAGGCGACGCCCCGCCCGCCGGCGAGCCCGACAAGCTGCGCCTGAACAACCGCCTGCGCGGCCTGCTCAACACCGCCCTGGCCAGCCACCAGTTGGTGGCGAAGGACCCGACGCTGCGCCTGGAAGCCGCGCGCCAGTTGCAGAAGACCGCCAAGCCCGCGCAGCGCGAACTGCTCGCCCAGCGCACCGGTGCGGAAACCGACGACAAGGTGAAAGCCGCCCTGCAGCTAGCCCTGGCCAACCTGCAACTGGCCGACACCGACCCGCAGGTACGCCTGGCCGCCGTGCGCCTGCTCGGCGACTCCGGCGACCCGCTGGCCCTCACCCGCCTGCAGAACCTGCTCGACCCGGCCGTGGAGGCCGACGAACAGGTGCGCACCGCCGCCGCCACCAGCCTGGCCCAGGTCAAGCGCCGGCTCATGGTCGGCGACCTGCTCGGCCAGGCCTTCAGCGGCCTGTCGCTGGGCTCCATCCTGCTGCTGGCGGCCCTGGGCCTGGCCATCACCTACGGCCTGCTCGGCGTCATCAACATGGCCCATGGCGAGATGCTGATGCTCGGCGCCTACTCCACCTACGTGGTGCAGTCGCTGCTGCAACGCTTCGCCCCCGGCCTGCTGGAGTACTACCCGCTGCTGGCCCTGCCGGTGGCCTTCGGCGTCACCGCGGCCATCGGCATGGCCCTGGAACGCACGGTGATCCGCCACCTCTACGGCCGCCCGCTGGAAACCCTGCTGGCCACCTGGGGCATCAGCCTGGTGCTGATCCAGCTGGTGCGCGTGCTGTTCGGCGCGCAGAACGTCGAGGTGGCCAACCCGGCCTGGCTGTCCGGCGGCGTCCAGCTGCTGCCGAACCTGGTGCTGCCGTGGAACCGCATCGTCCTCATCGGCTTCGCCCTGTTCGTGCTGGCGCTCACCTGGCTGCTGCTCAACCGCACGCGGCTGGGCCTGAACGTCCGCGCGGTGACGCAGAACCGCAACATGGCGGCCTGCTGCGGCGTGCCCACCGGGCGCGTGGACATGCTCGCCTTCGGCCTCGGCTCGGGCATCGCCGGGCTCGGCGGGGTGGCCCTGTCGCAGGTCGGCAACGTCGGCCCGGACCTGGGCCAGAGCTACATCATCGACTCCTTCCTGGTGGTGGTGCTCGGCGGCGTCGGCCAACTGGCCGGCAGCGTCTGCGCGGCCTTCGGCCTGGGCGTGGCGAACAAGATCCTCGAACCGCAGATAGGCGCGGTGCTGGGCAAGATCCTGATCCTGGCGCTGATCATCCTGTTCATCCAGAAACGCCCGCAGGGGCTGTTCGCCCTGAAAGGGAGGGTCATCGATTGATGAAAACGCCAATGCCCGAACCGACCGCTCTTCGTAGGAGCGAGGGGGGCGCCTCAGCCATTGCTCGCGAACAGCCCCAGCAGCGAATCCGTTCGCGAGCAAGCTCGCTCCTACAGGAATCGGGGGAGATCTGCCCGTGAACCAACCACTCACCGTGACGGCCGCGCAGAAGGCCGGCCCGAAACTCACCGCCGGCATCCTCGGCGCGGCCCTCGTCGCGCTGCTGATCCTGCCGCTGCTGCATCTGCTGCCCGAGGCCAATGCCCTGCATCTGTCGGCCTACGGCCTGACGCTGACCGGCAAGATTCTCTGCTACGCCATAGTGGCGCTGGCCCTGGACCTGGTCTGGGGCTACGCCGGCCTGCTGTCCCTCGGCCACGGCCTGTTCTTCGCCCTGGGCGGCTACGCCATGGGCATGTACCTGATGCGCGAGGCGGCCGGCGACGGCCTGCCGGCGTTCATGACCTTCCTGTCGTGGAACGAGCTGCCCTGGTACTGGGCCGGCACCCAGCACTTCCTCTGGGCCTTGTGCCTGGTGGTGCTGGCGCCGGGGCTGCTGGCCTTCGTGTTCGGCTTCTTCGCCTTCCGCTCGCGGATCAAGGGCGTGTACTTCTCGATCATGACCCAGGCCCTGACCTTCGCCGGCATGCTGCTGTTCTTCCGCAACGAGACCGGCTTCGGCGGCAACAACGGCTTCACCAACTTCCGCAGCATCCTCGGCTTTTCGATCACCGCGCCGGGCACCCGCGCCGCGCTGTTCCTGGCCATCGTCCTGCTGCTGGCGGCCAGCCTGGCGCTGGGCTTCGCCCTGGCACGGAGCAAGTTCGGCCGGGTGCTCACCGCCCTGCGCGACGCCGAGAACCGCCTGATGTTCTGCGGCTACGACCCGCGCGGCTACAAGCTGTTCGTCTGGACCCTGAGCGCGGTGATCTGCGGCCTGGCCGGCGCCCTGTTCGTGCCGCTGGTGGGCATCGTCAACCCCAGCGAGATGTCGCCGACCAACTCCATCGAGGCCGCCGTGTGGGTGGCCCTGGGCGGGCGCGGCACGCTGCTCGGCCCGCTGCTCGGCGCCGGCGTGGTGAACGGCGCCAAGAGCTGGTTCACCGTGGCCTTCCCGGAGTACTGGCTGTTCTTCCTCGGCGCCCTGTTCATCGTCGTCACCCTGTACCTGCCGCGGGGCATCCTCGGGCTGATCAAGCGGGAGAAAGCGCAATGAGAGCCGTCCCGCACCTGATGCTGGAACCGGCCTTCGACCCCAGCGGCACGGGCCGCGACGCCGTCGGCCTGGGCGCCAGCGCAAGCCAGGGCCTGGACGTGCGCCACGGCACCCTCCTCACCCTGGAAGACATCAACGTCAGCTTCGACGGCTTCCGCGCCCTGCGCGACCTGACGCTGTACATCGGCGTGGGCGAGCTGCGCTGCATCATCGGCCCCAACGGCGCGGGCAAGACCACGCTGATGGACGTGATCACCGGCAAGACCCGCCCCGACAGCGGCAAGGCGTACTTCGGCGAGACCTACGACCTGCAGCGCATGAGCGAGGTGGAAATCGCCCAGGCCGGCATCGGCCGCAAGTTCCAGAAGCCCACGGTGTTCGAGGCGCTCTCGGTGTTCGAGAACCTGGAGCTGGCGCAGAAGGCCGACAAGTCGGTGTGGGCCAGCCTGCGGGCGAAGCTTTCCGGCGAGCAGAAGGACCGCATCGAGGAAGTGCTGGCCACCATCCGCCTGCGCGAATCGCGCAACCGCCCGGCCGGCCTGCTCTCCCACGGCCAGAAGCAGTTCCTGGAGATCGGCATGCTGCTGGTGCAGGAGCCGCAACTGCTGCTGCTCGACGAACCGGTGGCGGGCATGACCGACGCCGAGACCGAATTCACCGCCGAACTCTTCAAGTCCCTCGCCGGCCAGCACTCGCTGATGGTGGTGGAGCACGACATGGGCTTCGTCGGCAGCATCGCCGACCACGTCAGCGTGCTGCACCAGGGCCACGTGCTGGCCGAGGGCTCGCTGGAAGAGGTGCAGGCGAACGAACAGGTGATCGAGGTTTATTTAGGACGATAAAAGAGTCGATAAGAGCCGATAAAAAGCGCTGGAGGCTGGACGAAAGAGCCGGTGCTTCCTCGTTCAGCCTCCAACCTTAAGCCTCCAGCGGCTTTTAAAACCGATAAGAGCCGAGAAAAGCGCTGGAGGCTGGACGAGGGAGTCGCTTTTTCGTTCAGCCTTCAGCCTCGAGCCTTCAGCGGCTTTTAGAACCGATAAGAGCCGATAAAAAGCGCTGGAGGCTGGACGAGGGAGTCGCTTTTTCGTTCAGCCTTCAGCCTCGAGCCTTCAGCGGCTTTTAGAACCGATAAGAGCCGATAAAAAGCGCTGGAGGCTGGACGAGGGAGTCGCTTTTTCGTTCAGCCTTCAGCCTCGAGCCTTCAGCGGCTTTTCAAAGGATTCAAAGCATGCTCAATGTTGAAAATCTGCATCAGTTCTACGGCGGCAGCCACATCCTCCGCGGCCTGTCGTTCGACGCGAAGATCGGCGAAGTCACCTGCCTGCTCGGGCGCAACGGCGTGGGCAAGACCACCCTGCTGCGCTGCCTGATGGGCCTGGTGCCAGCGCGCGAGGGCAGCGTCAGCTGGGAGGGCAAGGCCATCACCGGCTTCAGGCCGCACCAGCGGGTGCGCGCCGGCATCGCCTACGTGCCCCAGGGCCGCGAAATCTTCCCGCGGCTGAGCGTGGAGGAGAACCTGCTGATGGGCCTGTCCCGCTTCGGCGCCAGGGAAGCGAAGCAGGTGCCGGAATTCATCTACGAACTCTTCCCGGTGCTGCGCGAGATGAAGCAACGCCGCGGCGGCGACCTCTCCGGCGGCCAGCAGCAACAGCTGGCCATCGGCCGCGCCCTGGCCAGCCGCCCGCGGCTGCTGATCCTCGACGAGCCCACCGAAGGCATCCAGCCCTCGGTGATCAAGGAGATCGGCGCGGTGATCCGCAAGCTCGCCGAGCGCGGCGACATGGCCATCCTGCTGGTGGAACAGTTCTACGACTTCGCCGCCGAACTGGCCGACCAGTACCTGGTGATGGCCCGCGGCGAGATCGTCCAGCAGGGCCGCGGCGCGGACATGGAAAGCGAAGGGGTACGCGGGTTGGTGGCCATCTGACGTAGGGCGCATAACGCCTCCGGCGTTATCCGCCGTTTGACCTTGGCCCCAGGCCGCTCGGTGTCGACCTGGGCACCACCCAGGCCGACTTCGGAGCGGCCAGGGAGATGGGTGTATCGGCGGATAACCGCGAACGGTTATTCGCCCTACGCCCCATGATGGTGCATGGCGCGTTCCAACGCACCGCAATCGCGCCCATAGCTGACCACTCGGACAACCCCATCCCCCGCTGCCGCCCAGGCTTGCCAGGCCCACGCACTATCCTGGCGCAGAAGGCACGCCAATTGCTCTACCCAGGGCGACCCCAACAGAACACGCACCATGAACGCACCCGCCGCCCTCTTCCACCCCGCCTGGCACGCCGAGCTGGAGCTGGCCTATGCCCGCGTCGGCGACGGCACGCGGCCGGTCACGCGGCGCCACCTGGGGCCGCTGCGGGTGCAGAAACACCTCTACGCCGAAGGGCCGGAAGTCTGCCAGCACATCGTGGTGCACCCGCCCGGCGGCATCGCCGGCGGCGACACCCTCGCCCTCGACATCCATGCCGGCCCCGATGCCTGGGCCCAGCTCACCAGCCCCGGCGCGGCCAAGTGGTACCGTGCCGCCACGCCGGCCAGCCAGCGCCTGCGCCTCCGCGTCGAGGCCGGCGCCACCCTGGAATGGCTGCCCCAGGAAACCATCGTCTTCTCCGGCGCCCGGGCCGAGCTGCACACCGACATCGACCTGCAGGGCGACGCCCGCCTGTTCTACTGGGACGTGGTCGCCCTCGGCCGCCCCGCCGCCGGCGAGCGCTTCGACCAGGGCCGCTTCGCCGCCACCCTGGACATCCGCCGCGACGGCCGCCGCCTGTGGCACGAACGCCAGCGCATCGACGGCGGCGAGCGCCTGCTGGACTCGCCCATCGGCCTGGCCGGGCAACCGGTCATGGCCACGCTGATCGCCAGCGGGCAGATCGACGCCGAGTTGCTGGAGGCCTGCCGCGCGCTACCCTGCCAGGGCCGCGGCAACCTCACCCAGCTGCCCGGCCTGCTGGTCGCCCGCTGCCTGGCCGCCGAGGCGCTGCACGCCCGCGCCTGGCTCATCGAACTCTGGCGCGCGCTGCGGCCCGCGCTGCTCGGCCGCGAGGCCGTCCCCCCCAGAATCTGGAGCACCTGAGATGGACTTGACGCCCCGCGAGAAAGACAAGCTGCTGATCTTCACCGCCGGCCTGGTGGCCGAACGGCGCCTGGCCCGCGGCCTCAAGCTGAACCACCCGGAAGCCATCGCGCTGATCTCCGCCGCCCTGCTCGAAGGCGCCCGCGACGGCCGCTCGGTGGCCGAGCTGATGCACTATGGCACCACCCTGCTCAGCCGCGAGCAGGTGATGGAAGGCGTGCCGGAGATGATCCCGGAGATCCAGGTGGAAGCCACCTTCCCCGACGGCACCAAGCTGGTCACCGTGCACCAGCCCATCGCCTGATGAGCGGCCGCTTTCGAACGAACCTGCCTGAAGGAACACCGCAATGCTGATCCGCGACGCCAGCCCAGCCGACCTCGGCGCCCTGCGCGACATCTACAACGACGCCGTGCTCAACACCACCGCGATCTGGAACGAAGTCGCCATCGACCTCGACAACCGCCGCGCCTGGCTGGAACTGCGCGCCCAGCAGGGCTTCCCGGTGCTGGTCGCCGAAGATGCCGGCGAAGTGGTGGGCTACGCCAGCTACGGCCCCTGGCGCGCCTTCGACGGCTTCCGCGAAACCGTCGAACACTCGGTGTACGTGCGCGCCGACCAGCGCGGCAAGGGCGTGGGCCCGCAACTAATGCAGGCGCTGATCGACCGCGCCCGCGCCCAGGGCCTGCACGTGATGGTGGCGGCCATCGAGAGCGGCAACGCCGCCTCCATCCGCCTGCACGAACGCCTGGGCTTCGCCACCACCGGGCAGATGCCGCAGGTGGGCCAGAAGTTCGGCCGCTGGCTCGACCTGACCTTCATGCAACTGATCCTCGATGCGCGGGATACGCCCTGACAAAAGACGAGAAAAGCCGCTGGAGGCTGAAGGCTGAACGAGGGAGTCGCTTTTTCGTCCAGCCTCCAGCCTTCAGCCTCCAGCGAATTGAGGGAAGCTGCGCATGAAAAACAGTCGTCAACCCCACACCGACAGGTTCGGCCTCAGGAGCACCCCATGATCCCTGGCGAATACGACGTCCAGCCCGGCGAGATCGAACTCAACGCCGGCCGCCGCACCCTGGCCCTGACCGTGGCCAACGGCGGCGACCGGCCGATCCAGGTCGGCTCGCACTACCACTTCTACGAGACCAACGACGCCCTGCAGTTCGACCGCGAAGCGGCCCGCGGCATGCGCCTGAACATCCCCGCCGGCACCGCGGTGCGCTTCGAGCCGGGGCAGAGCCGCGAGGTGGAGTTGGTGGAGCTGGCTGGCGAGCGTCGCGTCTACGGCTTCGCCGGGCGGGTGATGGGCAATCTGTAAAGCCGATAAGAGCCGATAAGAGCGCTGGAGGCTGGACGAGGGAGTCGCTTTTTCGTTCAGCCTTCAGCCTTAAGCCTCCAGCGGCTTTTAAACCGAGAGGAAGGGAACCATGAAAATCAGCCGCCAAGCGTATGCCGACATGTTCGGCCCCACCGTCGGCGACCGCGTGCGCCTGGCCGACACCGAGCTGTGGATCGAGGTGGAGCAGGACTTCACCGTCTACGGCGAGGAAGTGAAGTTCGGCGGCGGCAAGGTCATCCGCGACGGCATGGGCCAGGGCCAGCTGCCGGCGGCCGGGGTGGTCGACACCGTCATCACCAACGCGCTGATCCTCGACCACTGGGGCATCGTCAAGGCCGACGTGGGCCTCAAGGACGGGCGCATCCAGGCCATCGGCAAGGCCGGCAACCCGGACATCCAGCCCGGCGTGAACATCGCCCTGGGCGCCAGCACCGAAGTCATCGCCGGCGAGGGTATGATCCTCACCGCCGGCGGCATCGACACGCACATCCACTTCATCTGCCCGCAGCAGATCGAAGAAGCGTTGATGAGCGGCGTCACCACCATGATCGGCGGCGGCACCGGGCCTGCCACCGGCACCAACGCCACCACCTGCACCTCCGGGCCCTGGCACCTGGCGCGCATGCTCCAGGCCGCCGACGCCTTCCCGATGAACATCGGCTTCACCGGCAAGGGCAACGCCAGCCTGCCGCTGCCGCTGGAGGAACAGGTGCGCGCCGGCGCCATCGGCCTGAAGCTGCACGAGGACTGGGGCACCACCCCGGCGGCCATCGACAACTGCCTGAGCGTGGCCGACCGCCTCGACGTGCAGGTGGCCATCCACACCGACACCCTCAACGAATCCGGCTTCGTCGAAACCACCCTGGCCGCCTTCAAGGGCCGCACCATCCACACCTACCACACCGAAGGCGCCGGCGGCGGCCACGCGCCGGACATCATCCGCGCCTGCGGCTTCGCCAACGTGCTGCCCAGCTCCACCAACCCGACGCGGCCGTTCACCCGCAACACCATCGACGAACACCTGGACATGCTCATGGTCTGCCACCACCTGGACCCGAGCATCGCCGAGGACGTGGCCTTCGCCGAGTCGCGCATCCGCCGCGAGACCATCGCCGCCGAGGACATCCTCCACGACCTCGGCGCCTTCAGCATGATCAGCTCCGACAGCCAGGCCATGGGCCGCGTCGGCGAAGTGATCACGCGCACCTGGCAGACCGCCGACAAGATGAAGAAACAGCGCGGCGCCCTGGATGGCGACGGCGCGCGCAACGACAACTTCCGCGCCAGGCGCTACATCGCGAAATACACCATCAACCCGGCGATCACCCATGGCGTCAGCCACGAAGTGGGCAGCATCGAAGTGGGCAAGCTGGCCGACCTGGTGCTCTGGCGCCCGGCCTTCTTCGGCGTGAAGCCGAGCCTGATCCTCAAGGGCGGCGCCATCGCCGCCAGCCTGATGGGCGACGCCAACGCCTCCATCCCCACCCCGCAGCCGGTGCACTACCGGCCGATGTTCGCCAGCTACGGCGGCAGCCGCCACGCCACCAGCCTGACCTTCCTCAGCCAGGCCGCCTGGGAATCCGGCCTGCACGCCCGCCTGGGGCTGCACAAGGCCATCGGCGTGGTGCAGGGCTGCCGCACGGTGCGGAAGACCGACCTGATCCACAACGCCTACCTGCCGCACATCGAGGTGGACCCGCAGAACTACCAGGTACGCGCCGACGGCCAACTGCTGTGGTGCGAGCCGGCCGAAGTGTTGCCCATGGCGCAGCGTTACTTCCTGTTCTGAGAATCCCCTCGTAGGATGGTGTTGAGCGAAGCGATACCCATCGCCACGGCATCATGGGTTTCGCAGGCTCAACCCATCCTACGAAGAGCACCTCGGCGCAGCCTGCAAGACAGTCGCGCCTATGCCACAAGCGAGCACGGCTTCTCGGTACACCACGCCATTCCCCTGCGCGCGATTCGCGGGCAGGGCCCGCTTACGTTCCAGGAAGCACGGCTTTTCGTAGGATGGCGTTGAGCGAAGCGATACCCATCAGCGCAACCGCATGGGTTTCGCAAGCTCAACCCATCCTACGAAGGCGCTTCGGCGCAGCCTGCAAGACAGTCGCACCTACGCCACAAGCGAGCACGGCGTCTCGGTACACCACGCCATTCCCCTGTAGGAGCGCGCCCTGCGCGCGATTCGCGGGCAGGGCCCGCTTACGCTCCAGGAAGCACGGCTTTTCGTAGGATGGTGTTGAGCGAAGCGATACCCATCAACGCAACCGCATGGGTTTCGCAAGCTCAACACCATCCTACGAAGAGCACCTCGGCGCAGCCTGCAAGACAGTCGCACCTACGCCACAAGCGAGCACGGCGTCTCGGTACACCACGCCATTCCCCTGTAGGAGCGCGCCCTGCGCGCGATTCGCGGGCAGGGCCCGCTCCTACAGGCGGCTGAAATCCCCCGGGGAAATTCAGAAGACCTCCCCCACCGGCACCGCTTCGCATTTCCCCCCGGAGTCCACCCCCTACGCTGGCAGGGCCTCTGTGCCCGTCCCTCCAGAACAACAAGGACTCCCGATGAAACGACTGACCGCCACCCTGGCCCTGGCGCTGGGCCTGTGCGCCTGCGCCCAGGCCGCCGATCCCATCACCCTGGGCCTCAACTACCCCCGCACCGGCAGCTACCAGAACGAAGGCCGCGACCAGATGCGCGGCGCCCTGCTGGCCATCGACGAAATCAACGCCGGCGGCGGCGTGCTCGGCCGCTCGCTGCGGCTGTCCAGCCACGACAGCGCCTCGCGCTCGAAGAAGGCCGTGGCCAACGTCGACAAGCTGGCCGACGAGGGCGCCGCCATGCTCTTCGGCGGCGCCTCCAGCGCCGTGGCCATCGCCGCCGGCAAGCGCGCCGCCGAGCGCGGGCTGCTGTACTTCGGCGCCGTCACCTACTCCAACGACACCACCGGCAAGGACGGCCACCGCTACATGTTCCGCGAGGGCATCAGCGCCTGGATGAGCGCCCGGGTGCTGGGCCAGTACCTGGCGCAGAAGCACCCGGGCAGCCGCTACTTCTACGTCACCTCCGACTACACCTGGGGCCACACCACCGAAGCCTCGCTGCGCCAGGCCACCGGCACGCAGGACGGCGCCCAGCACCCCGGTCGGCGCATTCCCTTCCCCGCCGTCGGCCTTGCGCACTACCGCGACAGCCTCACCCAGGCGGCCGCCAGCGACGTCCAGGTGCTGGTCCTGGTGCTGTTCGGCCGCGACCTGGAGCGGGCCATGCGGGTGGCCCACGACCTCGGCCTGACCAGGCGCATGCAGATAGTCGCGCCCAACCTCACCCTGAACGTGATCGAGCAGGCCGGGCCGAGCGTGATGGAGGGCTTGATCGGCACCGAGCCCTGGACCTGGCGCGTGCCGGAACTGGAGAACAGCGCCCGCGGCAAGGCCTTCGTCAACGACTACGTGAAGCGCTACCAGAAGTACCCGTCCAGCTCCGCCGCCTCGGCCTACGGCATCGTCTACCAGTGGGCGGACGCCGTGCGGCGCGCCAACAGCCTGGACAGCGAGGCGCTGATCAGGGCCCTGGAAGGCCACCGCTACGCCCTGCTCAAGGGCGAGCAGTACTGGCGCGCGTTCGACCACCAGAACGTGCAGCGCATCTATGCGGTGAAAGTGAAGCCGCGCAGCGAGGTGCTGAAGGACCCGCTGAAGCAGGACTACTTCGAGATCATCCACCAGCTCGACGGCGACCAGGCCGCGCCCAGCCTCGACGAGTGGAAGGCGGAAAGGCGCGCCGCCGGCAAGCCCCCGCTGCTGCAGTGAGGCGCCTCAGCGCAGCTGGCTGTCCTTGCTGCCGCGCCGGTTGTAGCCGGCGAAGGCCGCCTGCTCGTCGTGGGCGGCCTGGCAGTTCACGCACAGACGCACGCCGGGCACGGCCTTGCGCCGCGCCTCGGGAATGGGCGCATCGCACTCCTCGCAATGCGTCAGGCTCTCGCCGCGGGGCAACTGCCTGCGCGCCCGGGCGACTGCGTCCTCGATGGTGCTGTCGATCTGTTCCTGCACCGCGCCGTCGTTCGCCCAACCACTGGCCATGGCAACCTCCGATCAAACTTTGTACAGATTGCAGATATTGGCGCCCCGGCGGCCGATTGCAAGGGCGAAAACGCGGCGGGGTGCGCTGAAAAGCCCCTTCCCCGGGCGCCGCGCAACGAGAACAATAGCGCGCTTTCCCGCCATGGATGTTCCCCGATGCGAATCCTCCCGTCTCCTCTGCGCCACTGTCTGCCGCTGGCGCTCTGCGCCCTGCTCGGCGGCCAGGCCCTGGCCGCCGAGGCCCCCGGCGTCGAAGCCAGCCTGGTCGATGCCAACCGCTACCTGCTGCTGTACAGCGCCACTGCCGACGAGCGCTTCCTCGACCGCCTGGACGCCACCGGCAAGCACCTGCAGGCGGCCCTCGGGCAGCGCCAGGACGCCGCCGCGCTGCACGCGCTCTGGGCCAGCTACGAGCAGGGCCGGCAGCAGATGCTGGCCGAGCACGCCGCCCGCAAGCTCGACCAGAACGGCGAGATGGCCCGCAGCCTGAAGCTCGCCGAGCCCCTGGATGCCTACCTGCAAGCCCATCCCCTGGCCACGCCGGGGCTGGCCGACGATCTGCGCAGCCTCGCCCTGCTCACCGCCCGCCTGGCCAACCTGCAGAAGGTCGACGGCCCGCGCGCCGAAGCCGAGGCGGCGAACGTCAAGGCCCTGGACGAGCGCATCCAGCAGCGCATCGACGCCCTGGCGAAGAGCGACCCGGCCCTGCACGACGAACTGGACAAGCGCTGGCGCTACCTGCAGGTCAGCCAGCGCAACGGCCAGCAACTGCTCTACCCCTTCAACGCGCAGATCGAGGCCATGCTCGGCAAGCTGGCCGGCGCCTGACGGGGACCCGGAGGCGGTCTACCGCAGCTTCGGAATCGTCCGATATCCGGCGCCGGGAGGGCCGCCAAGAATGGCGGCTCCATCGCCAGGAGCCGCCCCATGCACCGCCTCGTCCTTTCCCTGCTGCTGAGCCTGCTGGCCAGCCTGCCGACCGCGGCCCTGGCCGATGACTTCGACGCCACCCTGCAGGCCGCGCAGCGCTACCTGCTGCTCTACAGCGCCACGGGGGACGAACGCTTCCTCAAGCGCCTGGAACGGCTCGACGAGGCCTTCCAGGGCCAGGTCGCCGAACAGCACAACGGCGAGACGCTACAGGACATCTGGTCGCTCTACGGCGAAACGGTGGCGCAGGTGGAAAGCGGCTACGAACAGAGCGGCCCGGCGCTGCGCCAGGCGCTGGCCCAGGCCCTGGAAGTCTCGGCGCTGCTGCAGGAATTCCGCCTCCAGCCCGGCGCCGCGCCGGGGGATGCGACCCTGGCGGCCAACCTGCAGCGCCTGGCCCTGCTACAGGCCAAGCGGGCCAACCACCGCCTGCTGGGGGAAGACACCGACACCCTGCGCGAGGCCATCGCCAACCTGCAGCAGACCATCGAGACGCAGTTCGCCGCCCTGCCGGCCAGCGTCGAAGGCGAGGCGATGCGCGCCCGCTGGCGCTACCTGCGGCTGACCGAGCGCCCGGCCGGCACCCTGCTCTACCCGTTCAACGCCCAGGTCGAGTACCTGCTGGAGAAGCTCGGCGAGAACGGGGAAGCCTGAAAGGCCCTACTCCTTCACTTCCATGTATTCCCTGGCGAAGATCTGGTACTCCTCCGGCAGGGTGTACTTCTTCGCCAGCTCCGAGGCTGTCAGGTCGGACGCATCCACGCCGCGCTGCTCGCGCAGGCAGTCGTAGGTGGCCTTGATGGCGGCGAAGTAGGCGGCATGGCCGTCCACCACGATGCGCACGCCGAGCTTGGCCAGGCGCTTGTCGTCGTGCAGCTTCGGGTTGCCGTAGGACACCAGCATCAGCGGCACGCTCAGGTGCCGGGCGATGGCCTCCAGGTGCTCGAAGTCGCGGATGCCGACCATGCAGATGCCGTCGGCGCCGGCGGCCTGGTAGGCCAGGGTGCGGCGGATCACGTCGTCCACCTCGATCACCTCGGCGTTGGTCCGCGCTATGATCGCCATCTCCTGGTCCACCCGCGCCTCCAGCGCCGCGCGGATCTTGCCCACGCCCTCCTCCACCGGGATCAGGTCGGTGGACTTGCGGCCGAACTGCGCCGGCAACAGGGTGTCCTCGATGGTCAGCGCGGCCACGCCGGCGCGCTCCAGCTCGACGATGGTGCGCATCACGTTCAGCGCGTTGCCGTAGCCGTGGTCGGCGTCGGCGATCACCGGCAGGCGCGCCACGCGGCCGATGCGGGTGGCCTGCTCGACGAACTCGCTGAGGGTGATGAGGGCGAAGTCGGGCGCCGCGAGCACTTGTAGCGAAGCTACAGAACCACCCAGGATGCCGACCTCGAAGCCGAGGTCACCGGCGATGCGCGCCGACATCGGGTCGAACACCGATGCCGTGTGGTAGCAGGAGGAAGAGTTCAGCAACGCCCGGAAACTCTGGCGTAGCTCGTGGTGGGAGGCTCTGTGCATGGCGGGATCCAACTGCGACCTGGAAGTGGGAAAGGGTTCTGCGGAATCGGCAAACTCATGTAGCAAAACTACAGGATGGCAAATGTAGCAAAACTACAAGGCCTTCCCAAGCACTCTATAACCTCCACCGTCCAGCGGCACATGAGCCGATAGTCGAGCAGGCCCGGGCGCTCTCGCGTAAACTGCGCGGCCGTTTTTTTCGCCGGACCTTTCCGCCATGCTGCACTCCACTGACGCCCGCGCCCTGGGCATCGACTTCGGCACCTCCAACTCCACCGTCGGCTGGTGGCGCCCCGGGATGGAACCGCTGATCGCACTGGAAGACGGCAAGATCACTCTACCCTCGGTGGTCTTCTTCAACACCGAGGAGCGCCGCCCGGTCTACGGCCGCCAGGCCCTGGGCGAATACCTGGAAGGCTACGAGGGGCGCCTGATGCGCTCGCTGAAGAGCCTGCTCGGCTCGCCGCTGCTCAAGAGCGAGACCACGGTGCTGGGCAGCGCCCTGCCGTTCAAGGACCTGCTCGGGTTGTTCATCGGCGAGCTGAAGAAGCGCGCCGAGGTAGTCGCCGGCCGCGAGTTCGAGGCCGTGGTGCTGGGCCGCCCGGTATTCTTCGTCGACGACGATCCCGAGGCCGACCGAGAAGCCCAGGACACCCTGGTGGCGGTGGCGCGGAAGCTCGGCTTCAAGGACATCTCCTTCCAGTACGAGCCCCTGGCCGCGGCCTTCGACTACGAGCGCGGTATCCAGCACGAGGAACTGGTGCTGATCGTCGACATCGGCGGCGGCACCTCGGACTTCTCCCTGGTGCGCCTGGCCCCGGAGCGCCGCGAGCAGGCCGAGCGCCAGGCCGACATCCTGGCCACCGGCGGCGTGCACA
Organism: Pseudomonas sp. M1; assembly: GCF_022760135.1. Classification (NCBI taxonomy): domain Bacteria; kingdom Pseudomonadati; phylum Pseudomonadota; class Gammaproteobacteria; order Pseudomonadales; family Pseudomonadaceae; genus Pseudomonas; species Pseudomonas sp. M1. The sequence goes on along the minus strand of NZ_CP094343.1, from coordinate 605,254 downwards.
TCGGCGGCACCGACTTCGACAAGCAGCTCAGCCTGCAGGGCGTGATGCCGCTGTTCGGCTACGGCAGCCGGATGAAGTCCGACGCGCTGATGCCCACCAGCTACCACCTGAACCTGGCCACCTGGCACACCATCAACGCGGTGTACGCGCAGAAGTCGCAGCTGGCGCTGAAGAACATGCGCTACGACATCGTCGACGGCACCGGCATCGACCGCCTGTTCCGCCTGATCGAACAGCGCGCCGGGCACTGGCTGGCGATGCAGGTGGAGGCCAGCAAGATCGAGTTGAGCGACAGCCAGCGCCGCGACATCGACCTGGCGCGCATCGAGCCAGGCCTGGTGGCCGAACTGACCCGCGAGCTGTTCGAGGGAGCGATAGAGCCGCAACTGGAACGCGTGCGCGCCGGCATCGGCAAGCTGCTGGGCGATGCCGACATCGACCCGGACAAGGTCGACACCGTGTTCTTCACCGGCGGCTCCAGCGGCGTCCCGGCCCTGCGCCAGAGCGTGGCCGCCATGCTGCCCAACGCCCGCCACGTCGATGGCGACCGCTTTGGCGGCATCGGTAGCGGTTTGGCTATCGAGGCGAAAAAGCGCTACGGCTGAGGGGCAGCCTCTTCGTAGGAGCGAGCTTGCTCGCGAATCGTGCCTACCGGGGACTTTGGGGGGTGGCCTGTAGAGCGCCCTCTCCCTAACCCTCTCCCTGAAGGGAGAGGGGACCGTTCGGAGTGCGCTGATGTTTCGGCATTAGCCGGCTAGCACGGAGATTACCGACTGAAACCAATCCTCTCGGCACGGACAAGCCCCCTCTCCCTTCAGGGAGAGGGCTGGGGAGAGGGAACGCGCTCAGGTCCAGCTCAAGAGCAATCGGGAAACTCCGTTCGCGAGCAAGCTCGCTCCTACAAAAACAATCACCCCGACACCGCCTGTACCCGAGCCAACGCAGCGTGCCGGCCCTGCGCCGGAGCGTGGCGGCCATGCAACCCAACACTCGCCACGTCGATGGCGACCGCTGAGGCGAAGAAGCGCTACGGCAGAGAGGCAGGCTCTTCGTAGGAGCGAGCTTGCTCGCGAACCGTGCCTACCGGGGACTTTGGGGGGTGGGCTGTAGAGCGCCCTCTCCCTAACCCTCTCCCTGAAGGGAGAGGGGACCGCTGGGCAGACGCTGGTGTTCTGGAGTCAGCCGGCGACGCCGAAAGTTACCGGCTGAAACCATTCCCTCTCTCGGCACGGACAAGCCCCCTCTCCCTTCAGGGAGAGGGCTGGGGAGAGGGAGCGGAGTCGAGCCAAAATACCCAAGCCACCTGGAAACTCCATTCGCGAGCAAGCTCGCTCCAAGCCCCAACCCCCCAGTTTTTTCGAACTCCCCTCCCCACCCCCGACTCGAAACAGCACCACCCACAGGTCCGAGCCGACAAGGAGGCCCCATGTACCGGCAAGCCCTGCTGACCGCCACCGCCCTGGCCCTGCTCGCGGGCTGTTCCCATGAATCCACCCGGGTGCAGAACCCGGTCAACCTGGTGACCTACCGCGACGCGCCGCTGGTGCGCGACGTGCACGACGGCATGAGCAAGGACGAGGTGCTGCGCGTCGGCGGTCCGCCGTCCAGCAGCCAGGCGCGGGCGTACAAGGCCGGTAGCTGCAACAGCTACATCCTCAACAAGGACGGCCGCGAGCAGCCCTACTACGTGACCTTCGACGACCAGGGCAAGGTCGACGGGACCGGCTTCCTCAGTTGTTCCGAACGCGACCGCCACGACCGCGACGCCCACCCCTGAGGCCGGCGGGCGGCGCTCAGCTGAGCGCCGCCACCAGTTCCGCCTTGGTCATCCGCCAGCGCCCGCGCACGCCTGCGCGGGTCGCGCGCGCCAGCAACTCCTTGCGCGTCATGCCCAGCAACTTCTCGGTGGCCGGCTTGCTGCGCCGGGCGAGCCTGGCCAGGGCGTCCACCTCTTCCGGGCTCAGGCCCAGCTTCCCGTACTGCGCCTGAACGTGCGCCCGCTGCTTCTCATGGCGCGCCGTGTGGCCCTGCGTACCGTTGCGAGGCATGGCAATCTCCTTCTGCAAAGGGGGAACAGAGCAATGGACCGGGCGCTACGAAAAATATTCAGCCTTTATCGCTGCCGTCTATCATGCGAGCAGGAAAACAGGAGAGGACCTCATGAAACACCGCATCGTCGAATTGCCCGCCTTCAGCGTGGTGGGCCTGGAATACCGTGGCGACGGCCAGGACGGCAGCATCGGCCAGCTCTGGCAGCGCTTCCTGCCGCGCGAGCACGAGGTCGCCGCGCAGGCCGACGACCGCAGCGCCTATGGCATCTGCGCCCAGGCCGCCGGCGGCGTCTTCCACTACGTCGCCGGGCTGCCGGTGGCGCCGGGTACAACGGTGCCCGAGGGCATGGTGAAGTTCGAAGTGCCGGCGCAGAAGTATGCCGTGTTCACCCACGTCGGGCCGGTGGAAGGCATCGCCGACAGCTTCCAGCGCATCCATGCCGAGCTGCTGCCCCAGCGCGGGCTGGAGCCGCGCCACGCGCCGTCCTTCGAGCGCTACACCGAGCGCTTCCACGGGCCGGACGACACCACCTCGGAAACCGACCTGTACATCCCCGTCTACTGACTCAGCGCTTCGGCGCCCGGGCCGGCTGCTTCATCTGCGCCAGCAGGGCGGCGCACTGGTTGTCCTCGCTCTTGCTCGGCGCGATCAGCGCCAGCAGCCCGGCCGCCGGCCCCGCCGCCACGCCCAGGGCGACCATGCCGGCGCCGCGGGCGATCAGCGGGCCGGCGTGCACCCCGGCCTTCGGGTTCTTGAAGGTGCCCTGCACGTACAGCGGCGAGCGCAACGAGAACAGCCGCACGCCCTTGCTGTGAGGGATGATGTCCAGGTCCAGCTGCTCGGTGGCGAAGTTGCTGGTGCCCTCGACGTTGATGATGGCGTTCTCGGTATCGAAGGCGAAGATCCGCGGCTGGGCCAGGCCCTTGCTGATGCCGACGTCGGCCGCCGCGCAGTTGATCTTCACGTCGTCGTCGCCGAACAGCTTGGCCACCAGGTAGTTGCCGACGTTGAGCCCGGCGATTTCCATCAGCCCCTTGCTGATCCGCCCGTCGTTGATCAGCAGCTTGAGCTCGCCGTTGGCGCCGCCGAGGATGGCCGCCACCGAGTTGCCGGTACCGCTCAGGGCGGCGTCGCCGTTGAGTTCGCCGAAGCTGGTCTGCATGGGCGCGAAGCTGGGGAACAGCTGCTTCAGCTTGAAGCCGCGGGCCTGCAGCTGCACCCGGCTCTGCATCGGCGCCTTGCCGCCGTCCAGGCGGATCTGCGCGGTCAGGCTGCCGCCGGCCACGCCGAAGCGCAGCGGGTCCAGGCGCAGCAGGCCGTTCTCCAGGCGCAGGTGGGTCTGCAGGTCGCTGATGGGCAGTTTGTCGCTGTGGACGATGCGCTTGCCGGCGAACTCCACGTCGGCGTCCATGGCGCGCCAGCGCTCGGTGCGGAATTCCTCCACCGGCAGCACCTTGTCCGCCGGCTGGCGGGTGCTCTGGCCGCGCGCCTGCTTCTGCGCGTTGCTGTCGGCGCCGATCAGCGGGCCGAGGTCGGCCATGCGCAGCTGCTCGGAGGTCAGCTTGCCGCTGAGCCGCGGCCGCGGCTGGCCGTTGACGAAGGTCAGGCTGCCGTGCAGGTCGCTCTCGCCGACCTTGCCGTTGAAGTTCTGGTACTCGAAGCGCGCGCCGTCCGGGTCGTGCAGTTGCGCGCGCAGGCGGCCGTCGGTGGAATAGGCCGGGGTGTCCGGCAGGGTCACGCCGGTCAGCGGGTAGAGGTTGGCCATGCTGTTGCCGGCCAGCTTCAGGCGCAGGTCCAGGGCGCCGAGGTGCAGCGGGTCGGTGAGGGTGCCGACCACCGCGGCGCGGGTGTCGCCCACCTTCACCTCGGCCTGCAGCGGGAACGGCCGGCTGGCGTCTTCCAGGGCCAGCACGCCGCCCACCTTGCCCTCGCCGGCCAGCGGCAGGCCCTTGTAGGTGCCGCGCACCTTCCAGCCGAACACGTAGTCCTGGGTGGCCTGCGCCTGCTCGTTGCCCAGCGCCTTGCCGGCCAGCTGGGCGAAGGGCACCGGCTTGCCGAGGCTGTCCACCAGCACTTCCAGGCGCGTCTTCAGGGTCTGGTCGTCGAAGCCCACGCGGCCCTTGTCGAAGCCGATCTCGCCGATGGCCAGGGACCAGGGCGTGGGCTCCTCGGGCTGCCCCTCTTCCTTGGGCGGCAGGGTGAAGGTCCAGTTGGCGCGGCCATCGGCCAGGCGCAGCAGGTCGGCGCTGGGCTGCGTCAGGCGCACCTGCGGGATCACCACCTGGTGCCACAGCAGCGGCAGCGGCGAAAGGCGGAACTCCACGTGCTTGAGGCTGGCGAACTCGGCCGCGCGGGTCTTGCCCTGCGCCCAGTCGGGGTTGCCCAGGGTGATGTCGCTGGCGGCGAAGTGCGGCCAGGGCACCCAGGCGCGCCAGCCGCCCTCCTCCGGCTCGCGCTGCCAGAGCACCTGCAGCTCGCCGTTGATGGCGAAGGGGCGGCCGATGGCGGCGGAGACCTTGTCGTTGATCAACGGCCGCACGCGGTTCCAGTCGAAGGTGGCGATGAACGCCAGCGCCGCCACCAGCAGGGTGAGCAGGCCGGCAAGGCTGAACAGGCAGATTTTTGCGCCGCGCGTCATGCAGAACTCCTTGTCGCCGCGTCGGTTGGGTGCGCCCAGGCAGGCTCTTCTACCGGGTTGGACCGCAGGGCGCCGGCGAAATGCCGGAAAAATCGCCGGGGCGGAAAATCGAACGCTTCCCCACCGTAGCACGCCACCCCGGCCGCACGCCGGTATCCGCGCATCGATGCAAGCCGACGCCATGCCCCAGAAACAGGCGCAACCGCTCTGGCATGAGGCTTAGCGAGCGACCGGGCCGCTTGCGGCGATAGCCCTGGCCTTTTGCGCTGGTAGATTTATCTAATCGACAGATATTAACAATCACATCGATACGCCCCATCGAGACCATTGATAGAAGTCAATATTCACAATCAATTTATTGTTTTTAAAGGAATAAATTAAACATCATCGGCATCGATAACGACAATTGCCCGGCTTCGTTTTCAAATCGATAATCCAGATTGGATACTGGCTCCGTGTCCAGAACAACACCCCTTTCCTCCAGGAGCCACACATCATGAAACGCACTCTCACCTTCGGTTTCGCCCTTTCCCTGATCGCCGCCAACCTCGCCTTCGCCGCCCCGCAAGTGGCCGAGAACGGTTCCTCCTACAGCGTCGACCGTCTGCACCAGCAAATGCAGGCCCGCGTCGCCGAGAACGGCAGCGGCCAGACCATCGACCGTCTGCACAAGCAACTGAGCGAGCAGGTCCGCGTTTCGGAAAACGGCAGCAGCCAGACCATCGATCGCCTGCACAAGCAAATGGGTGAAGAAGCCCGCGTGGCCGAGAACGGCAGCAGCCGCACCATCGACCGCCTGCACCAGCAGATGGGTGAAGAGGCTCGCGTAGCCGAGAACGGCAGCTCCAACACCATCGACCGTCTGCACAAGCAAATGGGTAGCGAAGAAGCCCGCGTGGCCGAAAACGGCAGCAGCCACACCATCGACCGTCTGCATGGCGCCATGAGCGTTGCCGAATCCGGTGGCGACACCGTCTTCAACGCCCACTTCCGTCAGGCCTGAAGCAACGCGCAGTACACCGCAAGGTGAAAGAAAAGCCCGGCATTCGCCGGGCTTTCTCATGTCTGCGGGTCAGCTCGCCTGGTCGGGCGAACCGTCGGAGCGGCCGATGCTCGGCGGCGCCTCCACCACCAGCTCTTCCGGCACCTCTTCCACCCGCGGGTCGAGGGTGGCGGCCATGGGGCTGACGGTGTCGGGCATGGCCACGTGGTGCAGCGGCGCCTCGTCGACGCGGTGGATGCCGGTGACGCGCCGCGGCTGCACCCAGAAGATCAGCACCAGCGCATAGGCCGACACCAGCATGTAGAACATGCCCGGGCCGAAGTGGCTCATCAGCGCGCCGGCGAACAGCGGGCCGATGCACGCGCCCACCCCGTAGGTGGTCAGCAGCATGGCCGAGAGCGCCACGCGTCGCGGCTGCTCGACGTGGTCGTTGGCCAGGGCCACTGCCAGCGGGTAGAGGGTGAACAGCAGCATGCCGGTGACGAAGCCGTTGGCCAGCAGCGCCCAGTAGGGCAGCTGGATCAGCCCCCACATCGGCGCGGCGGCCACGCACAGCAGCAGCGCGTTGCCGCGGATCAGCCAGCTGCGGTTGACGCGGTCCGACAACCAGCCCAGCGGCCACTGCGCGCAGAAGCCGGCGACGATGCACATGCCGACGAACAGGCTCGACTGCGAGGTGTCCAGCCCGTTGCGGTTGGCGTACACCGGCGCCAGGCCGTAGAAGGCGCCGACCATCAGGCCGGCGACGAAGATGGTGCCCAGCGACTGCGGCACGCGCTTCCAGAAGAAGCCGATCTCCAGCGGCGCCGCCACCAGCTTGGCCGGGTGCACGCGGCGCGTCAGCGCCAGCGGGATCAGGCAGGCGGAGAAGCAGATCGCCACCAGCAGCAACGGCTTGTAGTCCAGCGCCGGGCTCGCCGCCAGCAGACCCTGGCCGAGCACCAGGCCGAGGTCCACCGCCACCATGTAGCCGGCGAACACCTTGCCGCGCTGGTGCCCTTCGGCCTGCTCGTTGAGCCAGCTCTCGATCACCATGTACTGGTTCATCATCACCGCGCCCATCACGAAGCGCAGCGCCACCCAGACCGCCAGGGTGTCGATGAGCGCGTGCAGCAGCACGATCACCGTGGCCAGGCCCGCGCAGGCCACGTAGGAACGGATGTGGCCGAAGCCGGCGATCAGCTTGTGGCCGAACTTGCCGCCGCAGACCAGGCCGAAATAGTAGGCCGCCATCAGGCCGCCGACCCACAGGTCGCCGGCGCCCTCGGCGGTCAGGCGCAGGCCCATGTAGGTGGTGAACAGGCCGGAGCCGGCCAGCATCAGGAGGGTGGCGGTGTAGAGCGCGGGGAAGGTGACGAGCGGGCTGAACATGGGGCTACCTCGCCGGGCGACGCTGCGCACGGCGGACGAGAGGACCAGGGAGAGGGGCCGGGAAACCACGGGCGCAGCGGGGCGACCACCAGCGCGCGGGAACCGGCCGCGGGCCACGCCGCAAAGCCGCGGCACGGCAGTGGCGCATTATCCACGGCGGCCGGCCGCCCCGCCATTGGCCGCGACGTTCGGCGAGCGCCGGAACCGTCCGACATAGACGCCCTCGAATGAAAAAACGCCCGGGAGATCGCCATGAACGTCAGAGACCCGCAGGAATTCCTGCTCTGGTGCACCCTGCTCAACTACGCCGTGCTGCTGCTCTGGTTCGGCGCCTTCAGCCTCGCCCACGACGGCCTGTACCGCCTGCACAAGCATTGGTTCGGCCTGGGCCGGGAAGCCTTCGACGCCCTGCACTACGGCGGCATGGCCATCTACAAGATCGGCGTGCTGCTGTTCAACCTGGTGCCGCTGCTGGCGTTGTGGATAACCGGGGGCTGACCGTCCCCGGAATCGCTCGCCGCGTTTCTGGCGTCAGATTTTTCTTACTTTTCCTACGGTTCCGCCATGCCCTGCCGATAACTCCTCCCTGGCGCGGTGCGCCTTGCCATGGCCTCGACAAGAACAATCTCCGAATGGCCTGCCTTCACCGAACCTTCTTTGGAGATCGTCAATGCATAGCTGGATATCCAACCTGAGCGTGAACCTCAAGTTGGCCCTCGGCTTCGGCGTGGTCCTGGCGTTTACCGCCATCCTCGCCGTGGTCAGCTGGGTCGGCCTGGGCTCGCTGATCGACCGCAGCAACTGGATGAGCGACATCACCGAGCTCAACGCCCGCCTCACCAAGCTGCGCATCACCCGCCTGCAATACATGATCGCCGACGGCGGCGAGCAGGAAGCCGGCGCCGTCATGAGCGCCCTGGGCGAATTCAAGGCGCACCAGCAGAAGCTGCGCGGCTACTTCGTCAGCCCCGAGAACGTGCGCATGCTCGACCAGCTGGGCGGCGTCATCGCCGACTACGAGAAATCCCTGGCCGCCATGCGCAGCGGCTACCAGAACGCCAACGCCACCCGCCGCGCCCTGGAAGGCGAGACCACCCGCGCCGGCGAGCTGACCGCGCAGTTGCAGGAAGACGTGCTCAAGGCCCCGGCCGACGAAGAACGCGCCGCCCGCTACCAGGCCATCAGCCGCACCCGCGAGGACCTGCTGCAGGCCCGCTACGACGTGCGCGACTACCTGGCCACCGCCCTGTCCCGCGATGGCGACGGCGTCACCCGCCACCTCGACGAAAGCCTCGCCAGCCTGCCGGCGCTGGAAAGCACCCTCGGCCCCGACCTGGCGGCCCGCGTGCAGCAACTGGGCGCAGCGTTGCGCGGCTACCGCGAGGGCGTACAGGCGCTGCGGGCAAACATGGCCGCCATCGTCCAGGCGCGCAAGGAAATGACCACCCAGGGCCAGGACATCGTCAAGCTCAGCGAATCCCTCTACCAGCTGCAACTGGACCGCCGCGACATCGAGAGCGCCCGCGCCCGCAACCTGCAGGTGCTCTTCACCCTGCTGGCCCTGGTGCTGGGCGGCCTGGCCGCGCTGGTCATCACCCGGCAGATCACCCGCCCGCTGCACGCCACCATGGAAGTGGTCGACCGCATCGCCGCCGGCGACCTGTCCCGCGACATCCAGGTCGAGCGCCGCGACGAACTCGGCCGCCTGCAACAGAGCATGCAGCGTATGAGCCACAGCCTGCGCGACCTGATCGGCGGCATCCGCGATGGCGTGACGCAGATCGCCAGCGCCGCCGAGCAGCTTTCGGCGGTCACCGAGCAGACCAGCGCCGGCGCCAACAGCCAGAAGGTGGAAACCGACCAGGTGGCCACCGCGATGCACGAGATGTCCGCCACCGTGCAGGAAGTGGCGCGCAACGCCGAGCAGGCCTCCCAGGCCGCCTCCGCCGCCGACCGCGAAGCCCACGACGGCGACCGCGTGGTGAACCAGGCCGTGGAACAGATCGAGCGCCTGGCCGAGGAAGTGGAACGCTCCGCCGACGCCATGCAGCGCCTGGAACAGGAAAGCGAGAAGATCGGCAAGGTCATGGACGTGATCAAATCAGTGGCCGAGCAGACCAACCTGCTGGCCCTCAACGCCGCCATCGAAGCCGCCCGCGCCGGCGAGGCCGGCCGCGGCTTCGCCGTGGTGGCCGACGAAGTCCGCGCCCTGGCCCAGCGCACCCAGCAGTCCACCGAAGAGATCGAAGCCCTGGTCGCCGGCCTGCAGAGCGGCACCCGCCAGGTCTCCAGCGTCATGCTCGGCAGCCGCGAGCTGACCGCCAGCAGCGTGGCCCTGAGCCGCCAGGCCGGCGAATCCCTGGGCAGCATCACCCGCACCGTGTCGAACATCCAGGCGATGAACCAGCAGATCGCCACCGCGGCCGAGGAACAAAGCGCCGTGGCCGAGGAAATCAGCCGCAGCGTGGTGAGCGTGCGCGACGTGTCCGAACAGACCGCCGCGGCCAGCGAGGAAGTCGCCGCCTCCAGCGTGGAACTGGCGCGCCTGGGCGGGCAGTTGCAGACGCTGGTGAGCCACTTCCGCGTCTGATCGGAATCGTCTGATTGCCCCGCCAGGCCCGCCTGGCGAAAGCTGGGCGGGCCCTTGCTGAGGGCGGATGGGTCACGGCAAGGACACCGGGCCCATCCTTGCCGACGGCAGAAGAGACAACCTCATCCCCTCGCCCGGCCTCGGCGGGTCAGTCGGTGCCGTACTTCGGCGAACGCGGGCCGTACAACAGCGCACCCGGCCGCCCGGCGGACAGCAGGCGCTGGCTGGCGACACCGGCGATGGGGTAGCCGGCATCGTCCTGGGCGCTGCTGATGATCTGCTTGACCGCCGCGGTGATCAGCATGCCCAGCAGGCCGCCGTTGTTATTGCTGCTGCCCTCCTCGCTGGAGGCGGTGGCGCTTCCCGTCCACAGGGTGGTGCCGGTCTTCAGGTCCACCAGCTTGGCCCCGGCGGTCACCACGGTCGCGCTGCTCAGCACCATGTAGCTGGTGCCGTACTGCGTCACGGTGATGTACAGGGCCGCATCCGCACCGAAGATTTCCTGCAGCTTCGCCGGGGACACCGCATGGATGTCCGCCGGGGTGGAGAGGCCGTTCTGGCGGAACGTCTCGGCCACCAGCGCCACCGGCAACACGTAGTAACCGGCCTCGGCGAGCGGGAAGGTCACCTGCGAGAGCATGCTGTAGGTCGCCTTCACGTCCGGCGAATCGTTCAGCGGCGGCAGCACCAGGATCGAGCGCGGCCGGGCCTGCTTGTAGGCCGAGTAGTCGACGGTCTTCTGCGGCGCGCAACCGGCGAGCAGCGCCAGCGCGAACAGGGCCAGCAGGGTCTTGATCGGGTTCCACATCACTTGCTACCCCCTTGCCTTGCGTTCTTCAGCAGAAAATCCATGTAGGCCGACGACTCCGGGAACAACGCCTTCTCGGTATTGAACTGCTGGACCATCTGGTCGTCCTTACCCAGGCTCGAATACAGCAGGCCCAGTTGCGCGTGATAGCCCGGCGGAACATGGCCGTCGGTGGCGGCGATCTTCTGCAGGTCGCGCTCCAGCGCCTCGGCCTGCGCCTCCTTCGCCTCGCTGGTGAAATAGTCGTGGACCTGGGACTGGTAGCTTTCCCACTGGTACAGCGTCTTCGGCGAGGAACATCCGGCAAGCGACGCCACGCCTGCGCACACCAGCGCCACCAGGCAGCCCCTGGCAACAAAGTTCTTACCCATGAACATCACTACTCCCTGCTTTTCTTCGGGTTATCGGGCCGGGTTCCAGGCGCCGCTGTCCACCGCGTTCACCAGCTTGTTCACCGCCTCGCGCATGGCCAGGTCGAGGACCTTGCCGTTGAGCGTGGAGTCATAGCTGGCGGTGCCGCCGAAGCCGATGATCTCGCGGTTCGACAGCTCGTACTCGCCCGCCCCCTGCGAGGAATAGACGACCTCGGAGGTGCTGATGTTGACGATGTTCAGCGCGACCTTGGCATAGGCCACCTGGGTCTTGCCGCGCCCGAGGATGCCGAACAACTGGCGGTCGCCGACTTCCTTGCGGCCGAACTCGGTGACGTCGCCGGTCACCACGTAGTCGGCGCCCTTGAGCTGCTGGGCCTGGCCCTTGATCGCGGCTTCCTGCTGGATCTCGCTCATGTTGTCGCGGTCCAGCACGTTGAAGCGGTTGGTCTGCTGCAGGTGGGTGATCAGGATGGTCTTGGCCTGGCCGCCAAGGCGGTCGACGCCATCGGAGAAAATCCCCCGCATGTAGCTGGAGCGGTTATCGAACTTGCCCACCGCGATGGGCGAACGCACGCCGGAATACGGCTTGTTGACGCTCTCCACCTGCTGCACCGGCAGCGCCCTGGAGCTTTCCGTGGCACAACCGCCGACCGTCAGCAGGGCGGCGGACGCCACGCCCAACAACAAGCCCCGGGACATTTTCATCTTCACACTGCATTCCCCCTCGGAAATCCAATAAACAGGGCCGCCAGCCAATGCCGACGGCCGACCTCTCAATGGCCAGGCAATGCCATAGAGCCACCATGGCAACCGGAGCCACGATGGGCCCGGGCACCCGACGCGCACGGCGGAACCCATGCGCGCAGGCATGCGAGGAAGGAAAGTTCGAGCACGGGAAACGCAGCCGCTACAGGACGTACCGGCGTGAACGGCAGGAAGAGGCGAGACAAGGCCTGGCATCCAGCCTGTGGGAATGAACTGCATCCCGTCGATCCTTCGAAAACATCTTGTTACCTGGCCGCGCCATTAAAACACAAGCATTGAGCCACCACCCATACCACCTACGTGGAATCAGAAGTGCCTCAAGAAATCCTCTTCGCGCAGTGGACGGAACCGCGGCGCCAGCACGGCGCTCCTGGCCCTGGCGAGCACATCGGCGCGCAACAGTCCATGCAAAAAGCCCTTTCCCCAGCGTTTTTCAGATGCGTCCTAAACCCATCGCATAGCGAAGCAAGCAGTCTCCGGGCAAGTTCTGGAGAACCGCAACCTAGAGCCTTCCGCGATGAAAACGCAGTCGAACGACGCCACCCGGCGCCCCGACGTTGCCTACCTGGCAACCCGGACACGAGCCCTCTACCACCGCCTGGTCGACCTGGATTCCGCACGCCTGCCGCCAGCCACACGCCTCAAGCAACTGGAGCGTTCGCGAGCGGAAGTCTTCGACCTGGGGCACAACCTCGCCGAACTGCTCGGCGACCGACGGGGCAGCACCGAGCGACGGCGGGCGGACAAGGCGGCGCAACTCATCGCCGCCCTGCACCGTCGGCTGATCCAGGGCTACTGGGCCCTGGCCCGGGGCGAATGCACCGAGGCGCAACTCAAGGCACTGCTCTTGCAGCGCACGCTGCGCAGCGCCCAGGAAATCCACTTCAGCGCCCTGCTCAACGGCCAGGAGGCACCGGCCGGTTTCTGGCGCCTGCTCCATCGCCTCTACGCCAAGGCCCGGCAGGCGTCGCTGCAGGACATCGACGTGAAGGACCCGGAAATCCCGGAAGCCCGCAGCCAAAGCATCAGCCGCGGCTACCTCGGCGCCCTGCTGCTGGCAAGCTCGGCCCCCCTGCAGATGCCCGGGGAAGCCTTGCAGGTGCTGATCGAATCCCTGGAAACGCTCGCCTCGACGGCCCGCCTGGGCAATGCCCGCGACACGGACCGCTGGATCATCGCCAGCGACCGCGACCAGGCGTTCCTCGACATCGACAAGGCGCCCGCCACCGAGGGCCAGCTGGCGCTGCAACTGGACGAAGCGATCAAGGTGATGCAGCACTTCAAGGGCCTCGGCGGCGCCAAAGAGGGGTTCGACCTCAAGGACCACCTGCTGCGCAGCTGGCGCGGCCAGCCGCCCGGCGCCGACTGGGAAGCCTGCCACGGCTTCGGCGCACTCCTGGAGCACCTGGGCGCCGGCAAGGACGAGGCCGCCCTGGACGCCCGCCACTTCGCCCTCCAGGCCAAGGCGCAGGACGTCTGGGCAATCCACAGCGACGGCCGGGCCGGGCTCGACGAAGAAGTGCCGCACCTGGAACCCATCGAATTCAAATCCCCCAGCGAAAGCGCCGCCGAAAGGCCCCCGGTCATAGCGCTGAGCCAGGTCACACCCCTTTCCAACGGCGTATCCGCGCTCTGGAGCAACGGCGCCCCCCCACCGCCCAAGGCCGGCGACCTGCTCGGCATCCGCCCCGGCTCCGAAGCCCCCTGGCAACTGGCGCGCGTCGACAGGGCAACCCCGGCAGGCAACGGCCAAACCCAGCTGACCCTCGCCTGGCTCTCGAAACATCCCCGTGCCTGCCGCATCACCCTGCGCAGCAAACTGCAGGAAAGCGCCCCGCGCAACGCCCTGCTGCTGGACGACGCCGGCATGACACGCATCCTCTGCCCCACGCTGCCGCTGGCCAGCGGCAAGAAGCTGCTGGTGGAAGAAGCTGAAAGCCGCTACATCGCCCTGCTCGGCGAGGCGCTGGACGGCGGAGCGGAGCCGGCCAGCTTCAGGTTGCAGCGCCTGGACATCGAAGTGGAGGCAGAGCCGGCTGGCAGCCCGGGATAAATCCGCCGCCTTGTCGCCAAGGCCCGTCCTACAGGGAATTTCGGAAATTATCCGTCTTCCGCCGCTCCAGCGACCTGCCTATCCTGCCCCGGCCACGGTCAGTCCCGTGGCCGGGTTTGACAGTCCGACGAATAGGCGCGATGCGCCAGAAGGTGCAGGCGAAAACGGCGAACGTTTTCGCAGGCTCCCGCACACCTGCAGTTTTCTGCTGCAATCCTCCATGGCGGATCGTGCGGGGGAGACCTTCGGGTCTGCCGGTTCCTATTCCCGGTCTGTCACCTCCGCACGGTCCGCCTCCATTCGACTGACAGCGGATGGCGGCGGCTCCTCAATGGAATAGGAGTCCGACAATGCACGACGCATACACCCCAACCACCTTCATTCGCCACGGCCGCCCCTGCGCGGCGTGATGATCGACAACCAACCCTGGTTCGCCGCCCAGGACCTCGCCCGCCTCCTCGGCTTCGGCTACCCCCAGCGCTTCCACTACCGCTTCCGCCCCCACGAAACCCGCCGCATCCACGTCCGCTACGCCACCGACAGCGAAGAACCGCTCGACATGATCAACGAAGCCGGCCTCTACAAGGCCCTGATCCGCTTCGGCCACCCGGAAAGCCAGCACCTGGACCAATGGCTGAGCCGCGAAGTCATCCCCACCCTGCGCGACCAACACGCCCCCGACCACCACACCCCCCGCCGCGTACTGATGAGCTGGCAGGCACGCCGGGTGATGTTGCTGGATTGGCAAGGGGAGCTGTGGGTGCCGCTGGAGGAGATGCCGAGGTTGATGCTGGATCGGTGAGGGGCAGGAGCGGCTATTTACTGGTTCAGGAAAAAGGGGATGGGCTTATTCTCTGAAAGTAGAAAATAAGTCTGCCTCTTTCCCCTCTGACTCTAACCGCCGGATCAATTTAAGAGCAGAAAAACGAACTCATGCCCTTTTCCTTTTTCAGTCTGGCGTTTCACCAAGAGTCACCAAATTGCTAGCAGTCGACACTCTTTTGCTTGGCTTCCAACGCTTTAATCGCCCGCACACCTAGAAACGAGAAGCCAATAAAAGCAAACACAACCAGATGCATAGCCAGGCCAGCCCAAGACTGAACATAAAAGGCAAACAGTGTGTCAGCTATATATGCAATCAGCGGAACGATCAGAATCCTGGGGATTACTCTCGAAGCGTAAGCGATAGCGGCGAGAATGGCAGCCGCAACCAAGTGCAGCGCAGCACCAGGAATAGCGAATGGTAAAATTAAGCCGGCAAGGATCACCACGTCATGGTGCATGATCAGAAATATTCCATTTGCAGCGGTGAAGCCTGCAATCCAGTATGTCCAGTTACGAGGCGTCTTGCGCAGACGTTGCATACGGAACGCTAGTACTTTGGGATCGTGCATCTCAGTCATATTTGAATTTCCCTATAGCAATTTACAAGATAGCGGTTAGTGTAGAGAGCGACAACTGAGCACCTTGACAGCCCTCATCTTTAATAAGAATTGGCAGGTTTATTTTCGCAACCCCACCCCGTCTGCCCAATCTGACTTAGAGCAGAAAAATCAATAAGCCCCTTTCAATCCATCTGTCTATTTCTCACTCGATGGATTCGCCCCGCTCAGTAGAAGCCGAAAAACATCACCTACACGCTCCGCCCCTTCAACAGCGAGAAACTCCCGGTACATCCCACTAAACGACTCGCAAATCAACTTCGGTTGATCACGGTACTTCGCCTGGTCTCGAAGAACCTCAAGCGCACCGGGCTGCTTATCTTCCAGCCGTCCCAGCGCCAACCGCAGATCCTGCTGAGCCTGCGACGTATTCATACTTGAACGCGGCGTCAACGACGCGGCTTCAATCAAGGCAGCAAGAGCATCGACATCCGACATCAACAGCTTCATTGGCAGAAGCTGCTGGAAATCGGGTAGGCGACCAGAGGGGTTACCCAATGCAAAATCAACGCAATATTGCGGATTGATGGTCTCCAAAGCAGCCATCTCTGCGAGTTGGGTCTCCCAATAGTGAGCCAGTTCGGGGCCAGGCGCCTTTCGGAGATAATCGGGTACGGCCTCCCGCAGTTTCTCGTTTGCCAGCCGCTGCAACTCAGTGGACGACAACCCCTGTCGTACTCCCGTGTCCAGGCTTTCCTTGAGAGCCGTATAGCGACCGGGGTCGTGCCGGGCAATGGCTTGTAACACGGGAGTTCCCTGCAAATATCGCTCTAGTCCCTGCCCGTCCTGCCTTGGCATCCCGGGCGACGTGGCATAGTTTCGGGAGTCCACCACATCCGTAATGATGTACTCACGCTTGAGTTCAGCGCTGTCGGGGAACCACAGCTTGTCGGGGGAAGTGGTGATGGCCTTGAAGATGAAGACAGGTGAGGCTCCTCGACTCTTGAGCGCCCGGCTGAATACATCATTCAACTCGGAGTTGGGTTGATTGGAACCAACAAGGCTGGGGCTGTGGAAACCAATCCTGCCTTTCTCTCCCAGCAAACGCTCTTGGCCCGCCAGGAAGGCCAATGTGCAGGCACTTATGCAATCGCCCGAAGTGTAGGTTTTTAATCCTCTAGTGCGAATGAGGTCGGCGATGGACATCGCCTCTTTGACCAGCCCCCCCGAACTGTTCAAGTGGATGATCGTTACACGCGGGTGCTCATCGAGGCTCTTTTTCAAAGCAGCGAAGGTGCCAAAAGGAATTCCTCCGGCAAGCTCCAGTTCCGTATCGTCCCGCATCAGGCTGAGGCGATAGGGAGGAATAGGGCTCTGGCCCAAAGCCAAGGTCAAAGTGGACCTGATGACAGGGACCCCTTCCGTAACTACAGACGCCAGCGTCTGTATCAAGCCAATGGCTACCAGTATGCGAGCGGCCGTCGCCCAGAATGCCGTTCCGCCGCGAGTAACATGCCGCGATGCGGAGCGCCAGATGCCGACTACCTGCCAAACCGTTACCACCAGCAGCAGGCCATAAAGCGAGATAATCATCGCGCAGGACATCATGGGACCTATCACCGCCCCTTTCATTACGACCTGCAGCGCCCATAATGCTGCCATGCCGGCAACGGTCACCAGCGTTCCATTGATCCAGTAGGAGCGGGCCAAGGAATACTCCCCGCGCCAGTGTCTGGTTATTAAATTTCCGGAACGAGGTAAATGCTCGTCATGCTTTTGTTCTGACGCGCAACCAACTGCGAGACAGGCCTTCAGAGAATCCTGTTCCTGCTCGGTGGAAGATTCGACTTGCTCCATATTTTATCCTTGCCACTCCTTACCACAACAAACTGAATCGTGAAAACATGGGACGACTGCCTCATTCCTGCAAAAAGGATTTATTTTATTGCTTTAGCCCTCCCCGCCAGATCAGTTTTAGAGTAGAAAAATAAACCTGCCCCCCTTTTCGCCCAAAAACCTGGGGGCCCGAGTCAAGATGTGAGTTCCAATCGAATAAACAAGCAAGAAACTCCCATCTCAACAATTCCAACTATAGAACCACTAGCGAACTCAACAAACACTTGATTCTCACTAAAAAAACTTTCAGGCCCTATATATACCCAACCTCTACCAGAGTCTCTGATAACTGTCCAATCTCGTGCCCCGGGGATTTCATGTGAAACACCCTGAACCAACTGCACACCAGAAAACTCAACACGAACCTCTCCACAGACAGCCTTAGGAGGCTCTACGCTTCCATCTACAACATTAACTAACGGGAAAAACCCCCAAGGATAAAGAAGGGCACCTGTTTCAACACTAGTCTCAAGCTGCAAGCTGTGAGCTAATAAAGATATACACCCTTGAGTACCAGCCTTCAAATTTAATTGCTCAGATGATGAACAAACAAAATCTATTGCATACTCATCCTCCCTATAGAAAATCTTTCCATGCAAAGGACCAGCACCCTTTAAATAGAAAAATCTCATAGCCCCATCTACAATGAACTCCTAAACAGGCGAAAAGGGATTTATTTCTCACCCCCTAATCCTGCCCAGTCAGCCAGCTTTAGAGTAGGAAAAGTAAATCTTTTCGAACATATAACCATCACTATCTCTCGTTTTCTATCCCCCCAGAATCAAAGCCCCCCCTGTCAATAGCTGCCTCTCAAGTGAATCAGCCACCAGGATACCCTCTTCATATTCTTCCAAATTATCTGAAAGCCAGCTTTCACCATCCCTAACCAAACAAAACTTAACTACCGCCCCAAACTCATCGCAAGAAATGATAGCTTGAAGCTTCCTACAACCTGTCCCTTCAGCCCCCCGCCAACTCTCGAATAGAGCTTCCACAAATAGACAGGCCTGTAAAACAAAATCCGAAGCCACATAGTCGTCTATGTGAATTGAATTGATGAAGCATTCATAACCAGTCCTATCTGGAAAACTATCTAAACGAGAATTTCCGTCTCTGGTTTTAAGGGCGGCCAAGAATGCGCATCCATCATCTATAACAAATCCACCAGCAAGCAGATCGAGTAAACTTTCAGCGAGAGACTCTTCCCCTCGACTGATACCTCCCACCACCTCTTTGAATTTTTTATTTGCCGCTATCAAAGTGACTATCCCAAATACTTTTCCATACCTTTAACTATATAGCCCGACTAAATCGCCCACCATCCAGAAGCTTGTTTACAGATCTCACGAAAAGGACACATTTATTTTCATTACTCTAATCTTGCCGTCAGATCAGATTTAGAACAGGAAAAAGTAAATCCGCCCCCTTTCTGGTCACTTTTTAACTAAACTCCCGACAGAAAGTCACTATACCTTGCTGGCAAGACATACCCCTCTGGGATTGAAGGCCATGATTTTTGCCCATTGACCAAGAGCATATCATCTATCAAATCCTGATAAAGACCTGAGATATTTAGCGCAGAAACTCTAACTCTAGTTAAGGCACACTGCATTGCGACTTTATCATCCACCTCGACCGTTCTTCTAAATAGAGCCACGGCCAATCGAAAATCCTCTAAATAACCTTCATACCTTCTAGCAACATCTGACACATTTAAGCCTTCCGCGATACCACTTTCGAAACTTGTTCTCAACAGCAGTTTCTCTAGAGTTATAATGCTTTCAATCATTTCGACCTCCTTCCTAGAAAAAGGGATAAATTTATTTTTCCTACTCTAATTTCGCCCCGCCGGCCCTCGCCTCTCAATTTGCAAGCCTGTCAGGTGCTCCACTCCAGTCGAATAATTCAGGGCCGGTTAGCAGGTTGAAGAAGGCGTAAGCGTCCGTATTCGATGTATACCGACGGGCGCGCTGCTGTTGATGAATGACGGCCTGGCGCCTAGGATTCATCTGGGCTGCTCCTTGGGCGCGGTGTGTGTTCGCAACTATCACCGTAGACCAAGAGCAGCCTTTCTTTTCTGGATCAATCAGTTAGCGCTTAAGTAAGAGCCATTCAAATCTGCTCCTTTTTATTTTGGAGCCTTTCGCTAGATGGAAACTATTCGAAATATAGATGGAAGTTTCAAACACAAAACCTCGACCCATTCGTTCTGCGTCAAAATTGCCACATGTTTTATTTGGTCTCGCGGATAGATCCCGCAGCTTTGCCCATTAAACCAGTCTAGAAACTCAGAATTCTCTACAAGTACAACTGGCCCCACAGGGCCATCAACCTCATCAGCTGTCCAAGTTGTACACAGATAAGAACCCTCGTCCATGCTGCGTTGAGCTAGAGGAGTACCCTCAAAATTAATTTCTATTTTTTGCGCATCTTCCTGCGAAAACTCGGCCACCAATATCCGATATCCTTTTCTATCATAATATAAGCCAACAAAATCCAGCCGTTCAGGAAGCACAAATTCCGTTGGAAATCTTCTATGAATACGCGTTCCCATAGCATCAATACCTAATCTTTACCGACTCACTTGGATACGAGAAAAAGGGGAAAGCTTTATTTAAATCGCTTTTCGATTTCTTATTTCCGGTCAAGATCAGCATTCCCTGTTCTACACATACCTAATTTGAACCAAGTCTTATGCCTTACTCAACCTTAGCCTTTCCTATCTTAGCAACTACTTTTGCACCAGTTAAACCTCTACCAAAACAGCCTCCCTCAATAAATCCATGGATTTTCCATCATGCATAAAGAGACAACTCTCGGCTTCCAACACACTAAATCCACAATTCCCACAATTAAAATAGACACCAACACAAATATCAGAAGCGCACTTAAGCCTATATTCAAACACCGAAAATACACACTCCCCCAAATACCTATCAAGAAGATTTACTTCCCGAACAGGATAGGCAAACTCATCATTAATATCACACAAATCTAGGAGTTTCGGCTCAACTGCCTCGCTATGATAAAGAGCCACCCCCTCACCAATTGTGAGCGAAAACCATCTAGAGTCCGAGGTCTTAAAAAACAAAACCAAACAGGCACATACCAAATCCCCACTCATATAAAAGGATCTAACCCTAAACCCGCTGAATTCTTTACCTAGAAAATCCATCACCATAGACCAAATTAAAATTTGAAAAAAAGGGGACAGATTTATTTATCACACCCTAATCCTGTCCAGTCAGCCAGCTTTAGAGTAGGAAAATAAATCTGCCCCCTTTTCGACATCCCCACAATAACGGTCCATTCCGTTTCTTGCCTTAACGATCAGAGTTCTCTATATGAAACGACTCCGCACAGATTTCCAGACTCATCCATCCCGGCCCAGGCGAAACACCGATTACCCCCTCAAGAAAATACTCTTTAGCCATCCCTCTACCCACAGACCTGTGGCCAATCTCTTGCACGAACTCAGTACCGGAAGGCGATGTACGATCGGACGAATACTTACAAATGACTCGCCTCGAAAAACTCACACCCAAAAATACAAGCCAACACCCCCCAACATACTCATGCATAGCATATGAACTTTCCTCTTTACTTTTATATTCAACCCATTCTCCATTCTTATTACGAGCATTTAAAAGCCCATCTACAAGCTCCCACTCAACATATTCAGCATCTCTAGCGGGATCATATATATAGTGAACCGGAAAAATGCTTTCCACTTTAGAAAATTCATCCTCTTCACACTCAACAATTTGAGTTAGCTCGCCCTCTCCGATCAACTTTGATCTTTTAAGCATCAATCCCTTCTCGACAAAGACCCGAACAACCCCATCTTTAACAACACAATCTCCGTACGTACAATCAAACGTAACCAGAGAATCAAAATCCACTAAAATCATCATCTTACTTTCTCTAAAACTATGGTTTTCACACTATCTAAATTAGTAATGACACTACCATCTGCACGTAAAAAAGTTTGCCCCGCGAAGCGCGGCATCTAAAGGCCCATCCTGAATAACTCGCAACCCTAAAGACTCAAGATCAGCTGCACTTTAAGCGAAAAGGGGATAGATTTATTTCTCATACCCTAATCCCGCCCAGTCAGCCAGCCCTAGAATAGGAAAAATAAATTTGTCCCCTTTTCTCTTTCGGCTCCAGCTGGTTACCCCAGATGATGCTCCGTCACCGCGCAAAACGGCCCCTACGCGACTTTTAGCGCTGTAAACTGCAGCCCAGGACGAGCCAGGCCAGCAGAAACAGGCCCAGCCAGAACAGCGGATTTTGCCGGTTCAGGGTGTTCATGTCGGGCTATTTATCTACGACTACAACAAGTTTAAACCACATGCAGAGATAAAGTCTGACAATGGCAACTCAGTAGAGCTTTCAACACCTGACGAAAGGGCATCCTGCAACTTAACCACCCCCCTCTCAAAGTCAAGAGCAACATCAAAACAATTAAACTCAAATTCCCTGATTAAAACATTATCCGAGCGTACCCTTTCATCAATCGCCCTATTCAAAACAGAGCGCACACTAGAATTAAACTCCTGAGCGATAAACTGCTCCATTAGAGAACCACCGTTAGCCATGATTACCTCCCTAATTAGAGTTAGAGCGGGAACGCCGTCTGAATCACCCCATCACGAACATTAACCTTAATCGTGGAGGTTGGGGCGCCCGCAGAATTAATCCCTATGACCCTTCCTGCGTTGTACTCGATAACATAACCGCCAGGACCATTGGGAGAGACCTTCCCATATCTCAGCGCGCTGTCTACATAGCTGGAGACACCCTTAAGAGATGTTCCCTGAGAAAACTTACTAACATTCGATAAGCCTGAATCTGGTCCACGGCGATAGAACACGTGCTCAATACAAGTCATCAAGCCACCGTTGTTGTACGTGCTCGCCCCCCAAGATTTCTCTATTTGTCTTGGTCCTGGCAAAGCTTTGATCGCATCATCTGCGACACCCGCTTTTCCAGTCCCTTTTGCACCAAAAAATTACTGAACAAGTGACTCTCTTGCCAGCTTTAAAGACTCCAAAAAACCATCCAATGGAACTCGCAATATAGAATTTTTCAAGTCAGCAAACACTTCAAGCTGAAGACTGTCAACTCCCATGTCTTGACTTACCTGCGCAACTGGCTCTCCTTTGTACCGAATCTCTGCAGTTAAATTCTCATAGCGCGAATCGCTATATCGCACAATTTCAAAATCAGGATTGCTTTCAAGTATTATCATTCTAATCACTTAATCCACAAATCCAGAGAGCGAGCCATCACTATTATAGCGAAGCCCTCGGCTATCGGGTGCTCGGACCTCAAGGCCACCCCGCCCCAAATTTGTGAGTGTTGATTTAGGATTATTAAGAATCTCATCAACTATCTGCTGAGCAGTTTCATTCTGCTGCTTAATACCGCCAGAAAGCTTAGGGAATGTCCCCGTTTCTCTCTGTCCGGATGCATGCTTAGTCAATGCTCTAGCCGCCTGTGTTAAACCCTCTTTATTAATAGGATTCGAAGCGGCTGCTGCAAGATCATCAACACTGCGGCCACCGAAGATCTGAAGAGCCGTCGCCGATCCTTTTGCAGCAACAGCCTCTATGGCGCCATCCCCAACCCATTGAGGATAGCCGTAGCTCCCCACAACACCTGCTCACCAGTGCTAGGCACCGCACCGGATATAGGATTCGCTCCTCCCGCTGCACGGTAGATCTGGCAGGCGGTCGCAGCTACACCAAAGCCACCGCAGCCAACATCGAATGCGTCCGCCGTCCATTGCTTCAGGGCAGCATCCGCTTGAGCCCCAATGCTCTGCTGTTGCGCTTTTCCTATCTGAGCCTGCTCGTCCGAGGCAGGGAGCCGGCTATCATTGACCGCCTTCTAGCAGGAACGGTCGGCACTCAAGGCCTGGCCCATGAACATGGACAACGTCTCTGTCGGCGGGAACAAGCGCTCCCGATGAACCGGCAGCAACGACTCGACAGGGTCGAATAATTCAGGGCCGGTTAGCAGGTTGAAGAAGGCGTAAGCGTCCGTATTCGATGTATACCGACGGGCGCGCTGCTGTTGATGAATGACGGCCTGGCGCCTAGGATTCATCTGGGCTGCTCCTTGGGCTCGGTGTGTATTCGCAACCATCACCGTAGACCAAGAGCAGCCTTTCTTTTCTGAATCAATTAGTTAGCACTTAAGTAAGTGCCATTCAAATCCCTTTTCTCACCTTTCGCACTTTCGCTTGTAGGTCTGCTCGCTCCGGTTCTCGTTCTGTGCGGCGAGGATGTTGACGTTCTGCCCTATGAGGTTGATGTCCTTTTATGGCTTAGGGTTCCACGGAGAACGCATTTGAGATAGCCCCGCCTGTAAATCTCCCGTTTCATAAAGCTCCTTGAAAATAGCTTTTGCTACTGAGATGTCCGTGCAAACCGTTCGGGCATCCCAATCATCATCACCAAACCTGACCACGCCTCTAAAAGTTGAGTCAGAAAGCTCCCACCACTCAAGATATTCTTCCTTAGGATTAGGCGAGCGAGTTAGTACCACCAACCTAAACCTTCCCGGCAAGGAATCCATTGATAGCTCTCGAATTAAGGAGCTCTTCGGAGCTACAACTATTACTCTAACAAATCCGCCAGACACGAAAACCTTATTGATGCCCATCTCTAGGCTTTCCCAAACAGGCTGCTCAACAATTACTGCCGGTGGAGGTGTTATTTTATCTAAGTAACATAGCTCCAAGTAAACCTTGTTATCTTCTTCATCATAATTCATTCTTTCCACCCGTCAACACCGCGAGTCCAAGTAAAAGTCCTACCACTTTCAGCCTCAACAAGTTTCAGGCTATTTAACCCCGAACGCTCTGCCGCAGCCATTATATTGGTGGAAGACCGACAAAAGGAGCAGATTCGTTCTCCCCGCACAACAATAGACATATTCTGCCCGGCAGTCACGCCTGCATCAAACGCTCTTTGGATGACTGCAACTTCAGCATGAGCATTTGCCATGGTCGAGTTGGGACTTCCAGGTGGAAGAAGATCCGCAATAAGCGTTGGCTTATTAGGATCAGCAACGATGGTAGGCCTCGCCGTCTGGTTAGTGTCTACCAGTACTTGCCCACCAACACTACCTTCCGCAGTAACGGTAACTGGAGCCTTCGCGCCTGGCAAAGTAGTACCAATAAGTTGGTCTTTTGCTTGAGCAGCTCGCAGATCGTTGTATAAGCCCTCTCTTGCTATTGCAGAAGTGGCCGGTATTTCAGCCGCCCCAGCTCCTTTTGAGGCGTTCCCCCCCGTCAAAATACTCTCTATAGCATCAGCCGAAAGCTTCTGCCCAATCTGCTGCTCCACCTCCTGCACAACGCGGACCTTAGTCGCCTGCTCGAGGGTGAGTTTTGCCCCTGCCGCGCCCACCATCCCAGCAGGTAGAGCTTCGCCGATCCCCATCTCGGTTACCGCGATGGTGGTTTCGTTAACACACAGAATGGGGTTGAGCTTGCAAGCCTCCACTGCTGCTCTCGCAACAGCGAGTATCGCCGGAGTACTGGCCGCTCCCGCAATGGCTACCGGCAAAAGTGCAAAGGTGGCGGCCACTTCAAGGCCGCCATTGGCCAATTGTTTGTTCTCGTAGTCCTGGCGGCACTGTTGACGTGCGGCTCCGCCACACCCCCCGCTCTGCACGTAAGCCTCGAATACACGGTCGAGGTATAGCCTGCCGCCGAACTCATTGTTCTCGACGGCGTTCTGTCCTCCTTTCGCACCGGCGACGGCACCCTCGGCTCCGCCTTCCAGCACCCCGCCCACCATGCCGCCCGCCAGCGAGGCCAGCGCCACCACTGTCTGCTTCTGTGCCTCGGTGAGGTCTTCGGAACCCTTGCCGTACAGTTGCTTGGCGATGGTTGATGCCAAACCCTCAGCAGTGGCCGCACCTGCCGCGCCCGCGACGGCGGAGTTGCCTTGGGCCTGAGCGACCAGCGCCCCCAGCACAGCATGGGCCATCAATTGCGCTTCGGTGTTTCCATCGGTGTAACGCTTGATGAGATTCGCAAGGTAGGGCGCCGAAGCTCCCGCCAGGGCTGCCCCCATATCTCCACCGGCAAGCCCTTGCAGCGCGGCGGTTATGGCCTGAGCAGCACGCTGCAAATCGCTGCCAGTGCCATAACGCGCCATCTCAGATTGGTAGATGGCGCTGTTCTCTATCTCTTCGCGCGTAGGGTTCGGAGTCCCGTTTTCGACTAGTTCCTCCCGCGCCTTGCTCTCGGCATTGATCTCCCCCTGCGTCCGAACGATATCCATCGCCTGGGTGCCGATCTCAGCGATCAGTTGCACCTGCTTCAGCCGGTTCTGTTCCTTCTCCTTGTCGAAGATCGGGCTGATGCTGCCGTTGGCATGCTCGACGTCGCGGCTCAGGCTGGCCAGGTCCTGCTGCTGGTTGGCCGGGTCGCGGATTTCGAGGGTGCCGTTGGAGATGGCCGAGCCGGTGGTGCCGCTGGCGCTGTCGCCGTGGTTGTAGGCCACCAGCATGCCGCTGGGCATGTTGCTGATGAATTTGCCGCTGCCATCGCTGCCATCGCTGCCATCGCTGCCACTGCTGATGCTGACGCTCTGTTGCTGGCTCTTGTAGTCGGCCTTGTTGTCGAGGCTGCTCCAGCCCAGGGTGCCGGTGCTCAGGCGGTTCTTGTCGGCTTCGGCGGTGCTGGCAATGACGCTGCCGTCCAGTTGCGTGTGGTTGCCCACGTCGATCTGGAAGCCGCCCTTGCCGGCGTAGAGGCCGGTCTGCTCCTGCACGCTCTTGTAGTTGGAGTCGATCTTGCTCTGGCTGGCACTGACGCTGGCGCTGCCGCCGGTGCCGATGATGGCGACGCTCGCCCCGGCGGAGACGTTCTTCTGCTTGGCGTCGTAGTAGTCGCTGTCCTGCAGGCTCTGCAGGGTCAGGTCGCGGCCGACGTTGGCGATGATCTGCTCGCCGTTGACCTGGGCGCCCTTGAGCGTGGTGTCGCGGCCGCTGACCAGCTTGACCTGGCTGCCGGCGTCCAGGGTGGTTTCCGTCCAGGTGGTGCCGGTGCCGATTTCCTTGCCCGAGCCCTGGTTGGCATTGGCGAAGATGCTCAGGCCTACCCCTTTGTCCGCCGAATACCCCACGCTCACGCCGACCGCGCCGCCGCTGCTCTTGTTCTTGCCATCGAGCTTCTGGGTGTTGGCGGCGGCTTCGAGCAGGATGTCGCGGTTGGCGGCCAGCAGCATGTCGTTGCCGGCCTTGAGCTGGCTGCCCTGGATGCGGATGTCGCCGTCCTGGCCCACGGCGCCGCTGACCGGCACGACGCGGTCGTAGCCATACACGAGGAAACGGGTACGGACGGTTCCGTCGGCCAGGTTGGAAGTGCAGATCATTCCGCTAGAGAAAAGCGGGACGTGTGGGCTTTAGGTCTTGACGTCAGGCCGGCTAATGGGTATCCCCTTTTCGTCAAGCGGCGGAGGTTCAGGCGGTAGAATTACAGCAGTAGAAACAAATAGCCCCGGCAGTGCCGGGGCTATTTTCATATTCGTAACTAATACAAACCTAAGACTTTAAGATCAGCTCTTAGCTCTGCTGCCTCTTCAGAAGGCAAACTCTCAAAGACAGAGGAAATATCAATCTCCGCAAGCAATCCAGAGATAGCATTAAGATGATATCTCTCAACCTCCTCCGAAGACCTACCTGCCGAGAGAACAAGTGCTAAAACCTCCAGCATTAACTTCTCAATTGGCATATCAAAGGAATTCTCAAGCTCCATATAGGCATAGCCTACTTCGCTTTCCCCTTCAATCCATGGGCTTTTATCACTAAGCTTCCCCCGGCAATAGCTGTAATAACTGCCTAGAAACCAAGCCCGGATTTCACCATAAGTCACGCGCTCTTCCATCACGGTGTCTTCCTCGGCGGGCGGAGCATGACTCCTTGGTTATCGAGAATGTTCACTGTGTATTTGGATACTTTGCTTTTAACTGTTCAGCTACGTTCAGACAGCTTGCGCAAGCAGCTTTCTCCGTAAGTATATTTACAGCTCCTCGTGCTGCGGTATTACTTAAGTAAGTGCCATTCAAATCTGCCCCCTTTTCGCGCCCTTTTGGGATATTACTCATCCTCCCCCTTACCCCTGGCCTTAAAGTAATTTATCAAAACCAAAACACATACTGCGCCAGTTGCAACCGCTCCCCCCCTCACCACATCAAACAGGGAAGACGCGAGAACATCCAGAACATCTATTACCTCCCCTCTTAACACTCTAACCAAGACAATACTAACTACAAATGCAAAAAACATCGCAGCACAGAAAATAAAAAAAGTACGGACAATAAACCAAACCCAAAACACTACTTTACTTCCTATCATTACTTAGCCCTCCAGAAGCTTCATCGCTCACCATCTCAGAAATCACCCCTCCCGTCACATTCCCTAGGATTTCATTAGTTCCTGAACCTAGTTCCTTAGGTAAATATCCCCCTGCATATTTCCCGAATACACTGCCAACCCCGGAACCTGCTCCAGCACCAATCACCGCAGGAATAAAAAAAGGGACAGATTTATTTATCACACCCTAATCCTGTCCAGTCGGCCAGCTTTAGAGTAGGAAAAATAAATCTGTCCCTTTTCGTCTCTTTTCGTCGGTCCCTTTTTCGTCGCCCTCCCTGCAGTCGACTTCATTCGACCATCTTTTTTAGAAATCGAAGCCCACCCTTATCTCGAACCACATACACTGACTCATACTGAAAAGACAGGATAAATCCAAAGTCTGTTTCCTCAGAGAGCCTAGTTAGAAACCCTTCAATATCAGACTGACTATAATCGAGAGCGCTTGCCCTACAATGAATTGCCCCCCTTATGCCGACCTTCCATGTAAGCTGGGCACCTTCAGCCACAACGTCATCAAATTCATCGGCATAACGAAACACGAAATGTGAGCCTGACTTATTAAACTCCCCCCATAATTCCTCTCCCTCATGCGAGAAGCACTCCCCCATATGAGAGAGCACCTTGGCCACATCATCAAGTTTCGCCCCCTTCTCCAACTCCAAAGACATTGTAATAGTCATCACCCACCCTTAATAACCTTAAACTCCCCATCTTTCATCAAGAACAATGTTTTCAGCCCTTGAATCGGACGACTTTCCAAGGCATTTGAGACTTGCTCTATGCTTAAGGGAGAATCCGCTAAGTTAATAACAACATTTGGAGCCTGTCTTTTGACTTTATCCTCTACGGTCATCAACACAGACCCTACACTACCAGTTCGTGGAGATGCTACATCTGCTATTTCACCATTGATACGAAGATCCGGATTTGCTTTATTTTTACCTATATTCGGAAGCTGCTCTACGTCATATCCAGCTTGTGCCAGCTTTATAGCAGCTTCATTTTGTCTGTCCAGTGACCGCACCATTTCTGGATTTGCATTTTTTGGGGGAACTTCAGGGTCTCCTTTCAAGGAACCTTTACTTGGCAAACCGCTGGATCCCGCCTCAGCGTCCGCCGAGACAGTGGAGGAGAATGGACTTTTCCCAATCGCCGATCCCTCAGCTACTACCCCATAAATCCCTAACCCATTGAGGATAGCCGTAGCTCCCCACAACACCTGCGCACCAGTGCTAGGCACCGCACCTGATATGGGGTTTTCTCCTCCTATCGCACGGTATAGCTGGCAGGCGGTCGCCGCTACACCAAAGCCACCGCAGCCAACATCGAATGCGTCCGCCGTCCATTTCTTAAGGGCAGCATCCGCTTGAGCCCCAATGCTCTGCTGTTGCGCTTTTCCTATCTGCGCCTGCTCGTCCGAGGCAGGGACCAGCTGCCACTCCTTGCCCTGATCAGTGACCAGTACTTGGTCGGTTACTTGGCAGAAGCCGTTGGACGACCCCACACAAGGGATAATCTCCCCAGGCTTGGTCTTGACCGTATTCTCTGGCCCCATGTCTGATGCGGGAGCGAGCAGTTCAGTCTCCAGCACACTGCGACCTTTTTCCCGCAGGGCCTGGATGTCCTTGCGCAATTGCTGGCAAAGGCCACTGTTAGACGCACCTCCCTGGCAATCGCGCTGGTACTGCACCTCCTTCAGCTTCAGGCTGATTTTCTCGTCAGTGGAAAGGTGGTTGTTCTCCACTGCATTCTTGCCAGCCTGAGCTCCCGCTATCGCGCCAGCACTATCACCTGTCAGAGCCCCGCCAATTAATCCGGCGGCGAGGGAAGAAAGCGCCGAGACCGTCTGCTTTTCGCTTTCCGTCAATTGCTCGGGGCTTTTGCCTGGATACAGCTGGGCGGCAATTAACTCGCCGGTTGCAGCACCTGCAGCACCAGCGGAGGCAGAATTTCCCTGCGCCTGGGCAACGACAGCACCCAATACCGCCTGGGCCATGATCCTCGCGGCGTCGTTGCCTGCGGTCTGCTCCTTGATCACGGTAGCCAAGTATGGCGCTGAGGCTCCGGCCAGTGCGGAACCGATATCGCCGCCAGCCAACCCTTGCAGCGCTGCCGTGACTGCCTGAGCCACCTGCTGGTACTTGCCGCCAGTGCCGAAGTCCTGCATTGCTGCCTTGTAGGCAGCACTGTTCTGGATCTGCTCCCGGGTCGGGTTATGGATCCCACTCTTGGCTAGCTCTTCTTTCGCCGCGTCAGTGGCATTGATCTCCCCCTGCGTCCGAACGATATCCATCGCCTGGGTGCCGATCTCAGCGATCAGTTGCACCTGCTTCAGCCGGTTCTGTTCCTTCTCCTTGTCGAAGATCGGGCTGATGCTGCCGTTGGCATGCTCGACGTCGCGGCTCAGGCTGGCCACGTCCTGCTGCTGGTTGGCCGGGTCGCGGATTTCGAGGGTGCCGTTGGAGATGGCCGAGCCGGTGGTGCCGCTGGCGCTGTCGCCGTGGTTGTAGGCCACCAGCATGCCGCTGGGCATGTTGCTGATGAATTTGCCGCTGCCATCGCTGCCACTGCTGATGCTGACGCTCTGTTGCTGGCTCTTGTAGTCGGCCTTGTTGTCGAGGCTGCTCCAGCCCAGGGTGCCGGTGCTCAGGCGGTTCTTGTCGGCTTCGGCGGTGCTGGCGATGACGCTGCCGTCCAGTTGCGTGTGGTTGCCCACATCGATCTGGAAGCCGCCCTTGCCGGCGTAGAGGCCGGTCTGCTCCTGCACGCTCTTGTAGTTGGAGTCGATCTTGCTCTGGCTGGCACTGATGCTGGCGCTGCCGCCGGTGCCGATGATGGCGACGCTCGCCCCGGCGGAGACGTTCTTCTGCTTGGCGTCGTAGTAGTCGCTGTCCTGCAGGCTCTGCAGGCTCAGGTCGCGGCCGACGTTGGCGATGATCTGCTCGCCGTTGACCTGGGCGCCCTTGAGCGTGGTGTCGCGGCCGCTGACCAACTTGACCTGGCTGCCGGCGTCCAGGGTGGTTTCCGTCCAGGTGGTGCCGGTGCCGATTTCCTTGCCCGAGCCCTGGTTGGCGTTGGCGAAGATGCTCAGGCCTACCCCTTTGTCCGCCGAATACCCCACGCTCACGCCAACCGCGCCGCCGCTGCTCTTGTTCTTGCCATCGAGCTTCTGGGTGTTGGCGGCAGCTTCGAGCAGGATGTCGCGGTTGGCGGCCAGCAGCATGTCGTTGCCGGCCTTGAGCTGGCTGCCCTGGATGCGGATGTCGCCGTCCTGGCCCACGGCGCCGCTGCCGGTGGCGAGGATGTTGAGGTTGTTCCCCGCGGTCAGGCTGCTGCCCTGGCTGACGCTCTGCTCCTGGGTCTGCTTCGAGCTGGACTTCTGCGAGCCGAGCGAGGCGCTGATGCCGAAGAACTGGCTGACGCCGCCCCCTTCGGTGCCCTGCTGCGCCGCCTGCCAGGCCTGCACGCCGGTCAGCCCGGCCTTGATGCCCTGCAGCGCGGAGAGCCGGCTGTCGTCTTCGTGCCTGGCCTGCTTGGCGGTCTGGTAGCCAGCGTCCATGGCACTGCCCACGGTGCCGGAGAGCGCCAGGGTCAGGCCACTGCTCTTGCTCTTGTAGGTCTGCTCGCTGCGGTTCTCGTTCTGTGCGGCGAGGATGTCGACGTTCTGCCCGATGAGGTTGATGTCCTTGCCGGCGACCACGTCCGAACCGCGGATGGTCAGGTCCTTGCCGGCCTGGATGTCGACGTTGCCCAGCACGCTGCCGATGGTGCTGCCGCGGGTCTGCTCGCTGTGGCTGGTCTGGGTGGCCTGGGTACTGGCCGAGCCAATGGTGAAGCCGAGCCCGCCGCTGCTCATCACGCCGGACTTCTTCTTCGACTCGGCGTGGCTGGTCTCGCTGGTTTCGGTGGCGCCGTCGATCAGCACGTTGCGCCCGGCCAGCAGGCTGGTGCCGTTGGTGGAGGCCACGTCGCTGCCGCTGACACCGATGTCCTGGCCGGCGCGGATGGCGATCTTGTCGGCGCTGACCAGCGAACCTTTCTGGGTGGTGTAGAGGGAAGTGTCCTCGGTCTTTTTCTCGGAGCTTGAGAGCAGCCCATGGCTGCGTTTGGTCTTGCTCAGCGCATGGCTGTCGGTTTCCGCCGCTGCCTGCAGGTTCACGTCGCGGGAGGCGTATAGGTAGGCCTCGTTGCTGGCGCTGATGGTGCTGGCGGTCAGGTTCAGGTCCTGCCCGGCGCTGGCCACCAGGTCGCCGCCCGCTGCCAGTTCCGCGCCGAGCTGGCGGGTCTGCCCGGTCTGTTCGACGGTGCGGCTGCTGCTGGCCTTGCTGCGGACTTCGACGCTGGCGGCGTCTTCGACAGCGCTCAGGTTGATGTCGCGACCGGCAGCGGCGGTCAGGTCGCCCTTCGCGCTCGCCTGGCTGCCCACGACGTTCAGGTCACGCCCCGCATCCAGCACCAGGTCGCCCCCGGCCGTCAGGCTGGAGCCATGGTTCTGCGCGACCGTGGTGGTGGTGACGTGGTGCCCGCCCTGCTGGATGTCGCGCAGGCGGCTGGCGTCGGTCACGGCTTGCAGGTTGATATCGCGGCCGGCGCCGAGGTAGCTGTCGCCGCCACTGGCGAGGCTGCCGCGGTTGGTGATGTCGCGGCCGGCATCCAGGCTGAGGTCGCTGCGCGCGCTGATGCTCGCGCCGGCGTCTAGGAAGCTGCGGTATTCGTCGCCGCCGATGCCGGCGGTAACGGCGGTGCGGTCGTTGACGATGTCGCCCTTGAGCGCGGTGAGGTCCACCTGCTCGCCGCGGATCTGCCCGGCCAGGGCGTTGCGGATGCTGTCGCCGGCCAGCAGGCTGACGCGCTGGCCGGCGTCCATCAGGCCGCCCTGGAGGATGCTGCCGCCGGCGCTGGCGCTGAGGTCTTCGCTGGCGCGCAGGGTGCCGACGTTGACCAGGTCGCCGCCGGCCATGAGGTTGAGGTCGCGGCCCTGGATCAGGCTGCCGCCGCGCAGGTTGCGCGCGTCGGTCTGGGCCAGGTAGACCACCGGGACCAGCACCTGCTGGCCGTCGATCACGCGGGTTTCCATCCACACGATGTCGTGGGTCAGCGCCGCCACCTGTTCGGCGGAAAGGCCCACGCCAACGCTCAGCTGCAGCGCGTCCTTGGCAGCCAGGGCGTTGTCCATCAGGTACTGGAACTGGTCGTAGTCGCTGGTCAGGCCGTCGAGGAAGCGCTGGCCGGTCTGGGCCTGGATGGCCTCGCGGATCAGGCGGGTCTCGTAGGCGCCGTCACCCAGGCGCTTCCAGGCCTGGTCCGGGTCGAAGCCGAGCTTGCCGAGCAGGTAGTCGGAGTTGAGGAAGCGCCCCAGGTCGGTGAGCGCCGGGTTGGTTTCGATGAGGTAGTGGCTCTGCGGGTCCGGACTGCGGATGAACATCCCGTACTGCCCCTGGGGCAGGCGGAAGGTGTCGGCCGCCGTCGGGTCCACGGCGGCGAAGGGCACGCCGCTGTAGTCCACCGGGATGAAGCTGACCTGCTGGCTGCCGTCGGCGGCCGTGTGCGTCACGCTCTGCACGGTCTGCGGCCCACTAGCCTGGGCGTCGCTGGATTGTTTGTTGAGGGTCAGGTTGACCGTGCCGAGCTGCCCGCCCAGCAGGCTGCCGGCCAGTTGGCCGGTGAGCTGG
The DNA here is from genome assembly GCF_022760135.1 of Pseudomonas sp. M1. Classification (NCBI taxonomy): domain Bacteria; kingdom Pseudomonadati; phylum Pseudomonadota; class Gammaproteobacteria; order Pseudomonadales; family Pseudomonadaceae; genus Pseudomonas; species Pseudomonas sp. M1. The sequence continues at coordinate 572,249 of NZ_CP094343.1, read as the reverse complement.
GCGAGGCTGTATTCGCTGACGGTGCCGTTCTGCAGGTTGTGCGCCACGTTGAGGGTGACGCGGTTGCCGGCCTGCAGCGTGGCCGGCGCGGACTGGGCGCCGTCTTCGCTCCAGGTGACGACCGGGGTGCCGATCGCCCAGCGGTCGCCGTTGTAGATGGCCCAGAGCTGGTCGTACAGGTCCTGGTCGAAGGTGCCCGCGGCCATCTTGGTGTTGAAGGCGCGGGCCAGGTTTTCCATGGTGTCCCACTGGCCGGTGGGGATCTTGCCGTAGTCGCCCGGCACCACGTTGATGACCACCACCTTGTTGCCGGTGCGCGAGGTGTTGCCCTGGTTGAGCAGCGAGTCGGCGTTGATGGTCAGGTCGCCGTTGGCGGCGAGGGTGCTGTTGCGGTTTTCCACCGCGCCGGCGTCGATGGTCAGGTTGCCCCCGGCGGTCAGCCAGGCGGCCGGGCTGTTCTGGGTGATGCGCTCTGAGAGGGTTTCGTTGACGTCGATCTTGCCGCGCTTGAAGGAGTCGTGGCCGCCGCAGTGCTGGCCGCACTGCACGTCGAATTCGCCGAAGGTGGTGGTCTGTTCGAAGGCGAAGACGTCGCGGGCGTTTTCCAGGCTCGCCACATCGAGGTGGATGTCGCCTTGCGCCTCGATGGTGCCGGAACGGTTGCTCAGGCTCTGCGCCCGTCCGCCGTCCTGGCCGGCGAAGCTGAGGTTGCCCTGGCTGTAGAGGTCGCCGTAGCGGTTGCTCAGGCTGGCCGCGCGCAGGGTCATGTCGCCGCCGCTGAACAGCAGGCTGTCGGCGCCGTTGGCGATGCCCTGGCTGGTGATGTCCAGCGCGCCGAGGGCGCCGAGGGTGCCCGTGTTGTTCACTTGCGCGGCGCTGGCGTGCAGGGCCTGGTTGGCGATCAGCCAGCCCTGGTTGTCCAGGTTGCCGGCGAGGCTGAGCCGGGTGTCCAGGCCGCTGGCCAGGCGACCGCCTTGCTGGGTGAAGTTGCCGGCGTTCAGGGTGAGATTGCGCTGGGCGGAAAGCAGGCCGGCGTTGTAGGCGTCGCCGCCCAGGGTCAGGCCCAGGTCGCCGTCGCTGAGCAGTTCGCCCTGGTTGTTCAGGTGGGCGGCCGTCACGCTCAGGTTGCCGGCGCTGGCGATGCGTTCGCCGGCGCCGACTTCCAGGCCCTGGCCGACACGCAGGTCGAGGGCGCCGTTGACGCGCATCTGCCCGGCATTGGCCACGCTGCCGAACTGCCATTGGCCCTCGCCCAGGCCGGTGAGCGACCCGGCGCCGACGAGGCTGCCCGCGCCCAGGCGGAACAGGCCGGTGCCGGCATGCTGGACCTGCCCCTGGCCGTTGAGCAGGGCTGCGCCGCTGCCCAGTTCGAAGGCCTGGCTGGCGACGCCGATGTTCCCGCCCTGGTTGTTCAGCTGGCCGGCGCTGCGGATGTGGCTGCTGTCGCCGCCGAGCGCGCGCAGGCGCCCGCCCTGGCTGTTGTCTAGCGTGCCGCTGTCCAGTTCCAGGTCGGTGGCCGATTCGATCAGGCCAGCCTGGTTGCTCAGCGCGCCGCTGCTGGCGAGCACGACGCGGCCGCCGCTCAGCTGGCCGCCGCCGTTGTCCAGTGTGTTGCCGGTGACGCTCAGCTCGCTTTTGCCGAACAGTTGGCCGCCCCGGTTGATGAGGTTGCCGACCACCAGTTCGAGCTTGCCGAGCAGGCTGACGATGCTGCCGGCCTCGCCGTCGGCCTGGCTGTTGTCGAGGCTCGCGGCGCCGATGGCGACGCTGTCGCCCTGCACGGTGCCGGCCTGGTTCTGCAGGCTGCCCGCCCCCAGCGCGGCGGTCACGGCGCCGCCCTGGGCATGGACCAGGCCCCGCTGGTTGTTCAGCGCGCCGGCCGTCACCGACAGGCCCGCGGCGCCCGCCAGTAAGCGCCCGGACGCGGAGTTGTCGACGCTGCCGGCAAGCACGTCGAGCCGCTCGCCGCGCAGGGTGCCGCCACGGTTGTCGAGCTGGCCGACGGCACGGGTGAACAGCAGAGCCTGGTCGCCTGCGTCGATCAGGCCGGTGGCGTTGTTCAGCACGCCATCCAGGCTCAGGCTCAGCTGTTCGCCATTACCCACCACCGCGCCGCCCTGGCTGTTGTCCAGGTTGCCGCCCAACAGCTCGACGCGCTGGCCCAGTACCACGCCGCCACGGTTTTCCAGCTGCGGCGCTTGTAGCCGCAGGCCCGCGTCGCTCTGGATGCGCCCCTGGTCGTTGGACAGGCGCTGTTGCGCCGTGAGCGCCAGGCCATCCGCGCCGGCGACCAGCAGCCCCTGGGCGCTGTTGTCGATGACGCTGGCGCTAGCCTGGATGCCATCGCCCACGATGCGGCCGCCGCGGTTATCCAGCGCCCCGCTGGTCTGCAGCAACAGCTGGACCCCGGCGAGGGCCCCCTGGCGGTTGTCCAGGCTGCCCGCCGTGACGTCCAGGTTGCCCTGCACCGATTGCAGGCGCCCCAACGCGTTGTTCAGCGCCTGGGCCACGGTCAGTTTCAGCGCGCCGTCGGCGCTCAGCGTACCGCCGGCGTTGTCGCTGATGCTGGCGAGGTCGGCCTGCAGCGTGCCGCCCAGCAACAGGCCGTTGGCGTTGTCGAGATCGCCGGCGGTCAGGGTCAGGGCGGAGCCGGCCTGGACCAACCCATTGCGGTTGGCCAGCGACTGGGCATTCAGGCTCAGCCGCTCGGCGGCCAGGGTGCCGCCGCTGTTGTCCACGGCCCCCTGGGAGGTCAGGTCGAGGCGCTGCGCCACCAGCTTACCGGCGGCGTTGGCGAGGTTGCCGACGTCCAGCAGCAGGGCGCCGCTGGCCTGGGCCAGGCCCTCGGCGTTATCGAAGGCGCCGCTCAGGCGCAGGTCGAGGTCGCCCCGCTCGGCGCTGAGAACGCCGCCCTGGCGGTTGTCCAGGCTGCTGCCGGCGAGGTCGATGGAGTCGCCGACCTGGGTTCCCGCCCGGTTGTCCACCGCCCCGGCGCTGATCCGCAGGGCCTGCGCGGCCTGCAGCTTGCCACCGGCGTTGTTCAGTGCGCCCTGGCTGTTCAGCGCCAGGTCGCCGCCGCTGGTGCCGATCAGGCCGCCGGCGTTGTCGATGCGCTGCGCGTCGATCCGCGCGCTGCCGGCGACGATGCGCCCCTGCTGGTTATCCAGCGTGCCGCCGGCCAGCGTCAGGCTGCCGCCGTTCACCTCCAAGCGACCGTTGCGGTTGTCCAGGCTGGTGAAGTTCAGGCTGGCCGCCTGGCCGTCGCCGAAGCGGACCAGGCCGCCCAGGTTGACCACGGCGGGGGCGTCGAGCAGCAGGCTGCGCTCGCCGATCAGCTGCGCGCTGTCGCCGAGGTTGTTGAACTGGCGGGTGCGCAGCGCGACTTCGCGCCCCTGCAGGGTCCCGCGGTTATCCAGTTGCCGGCGGGCGTCGACATCGATGCGCTCGGCGTAAGCCTGCCCCGCGTTGTCCAGGGTGTCGGCGGCCACGCTCAGGCTGCCGGTGGCATCCAGCCGGCCACGGTTGCCAACGTGGTCGGCGGCGATGTCCAGGCCCTGCCCGGCGATGCGCTGCTCCCCCTCGATGCCGGCGACGATCTGGCCAGCGTTGTCCAGGCTGCCGGCGCGCAGTTGCACGCCTTGCCTGGCCGCCAGGCTCTGCGCATTGCTCAGCGCCCCACTGGCCTGCACGCTGGCACTGCCCCCGGCATAGGTCGGGCCGTTCAGCGCCACGTCCTGGCCCTTCAGGGCGATATCACCGCTGGCCGCCACCTGGGCCAGTTCCAGCTTGCCGTTGGCGTCGATGCGGATGTCGCCGGCGCTGGCCGCCATGTTGCCGGCCAGTTTCACGCCCACGCCCTGTTCGGTGCCGACCAGGCGGATGGTGTTGGCGTACATGCCGCCCAGGGCGGAGCTGTCGATGGCCAGTTGCGGCTTGGCGCTGCCGTCGTCGGGTTTGGCGGTGGCGGCCAGGGTCTGCGCGTCCACCGTGTTGCGCCCGGCCACCACGGTGAGCTGCTTGGCGTACAGGTCGGCGTTGAGCTTGGCGCTGCGGGTGATCAGCTCGAACTGGTCGAGGTTGCTGGCGTTGAGCCCGGCGCCTTCGATGGCGATTTCGCCGCCATCCACGTCGTAGCCTTGCAGGCGCTCGCCGGCCAGGATCGGCTTGCCGGTGGTGAGGGTGGCGCGCGGGGTGTTGATGAAGCCGCAGCCGTTGCAGGTGATGCCGTGGGGGTTCGCGACTATGACGTGGGCGCCCTGCCCGGCCACTTCGGTGTAGCCCTTGAGTTGCGAGGGGCTACCGCCGGTGACTTCGTTGAGGATCTTCTGCGCCGCCTGGCCCTTGAGGTTGGGGTTGCCGATGACGATGCCGCCCAGTTGGGTGCTGGCGGTCTTGCCGGTGGCGTTGTTGAGGATCAGGCCCTGCTGGCCGACGTTGTAGTCGCTGAATTTATTGTGCGAGAGGCCGCTGCCATTGGGCGTGGCGATGTTGACGATGGGCACGCCGTTGCCCGCCGCGCCGATCTGCGTGTTGCCACCGGCGGCCGCATCCACCGCCAGTTGGGCGGCAGCCGCGACTATGGGGTTGAGGAACAGAAGGCCGGCCAGGGCGCTGGCGATGGCTTGGTAGAAGGGGCGGCGGATGTCCATGTCCTGGGGTCTCCGTGGTGCTGCGGCGTCAGAAGAACAGGTCGACGCGGAAGTAGACCGGGTGTTCGCGTTTGTCGATCACGCTGGGCCGCTCCAGGGAGCGGGCGAAGCTCAGGGTCGCGGCCAGGTACTGGCCGCGGGCGTTGAACTCCAGCGCGTGGCCGCTCAGGCGGCCGTGCAGTTCGGGGTTGTAGCGGTCGTGCGCGATGGCGCCGAAGTCGTAGCCGTAGCCCACCCCGTACTCCTGCAGCCAGGGCTGCAGCGCCACCCAGGTCACCGGGCGGCGCCAGCGCAGCTGGTTGCGCCAGTAGTAGCCGCTGTCGCCGGACAGGCTCTGGTCCTTGAAGCCGCGCACCGAGTTGAGCCCGCCGAGGCTGATGCGCTGCGGGCTGTAGAGCACGTCCTCGCTCTTCTGCGCGGTGGCCAGGGCGTCGAAGCTGAAGTTCTCGCCCCACAGCTGGAAGGGCTGCAGGTAGCTGAGGGTGAGGGTGTATTTGTCGTAGCGGGCGTGGGGCTGGTAGGGCTGCGGGTCGTGCTCGCCCTGGGCGCCGAGCGCGCCTATGCCCTGCTGCCAGCCGGCGTCGAGGTTGACGAAGGCGCTGCCGATGCGCCGGCCGTGGTTGAAGCCCAGCTGGCCCTCGGTGATGCGGCTGCTGGAGACGTCGAGCTTCTCGTCGTCGATGTAGTTGTTCGAGCGCACGTGGGCCAGGCCGAAGTTGACCGCGGTCTTGCTCAGGCTGTCGCGGTGCAGCACGCGCTCGGCGCCGAACTGGTGGGAGCGGCTGTCGCCGTCGAGCTTGAAGGCGAAGCCGCTGCCGTCGTTGCGGGTGCGGTAGTAGCTCTGGTTGTAGCTGTAGCTGAAGGTCCACCAGCCGTAGGGCAGGCTGTAGAACAGGCCCTGGTTGTCGGAGTGCTTCCAGTGGTCGCTGACCACGTCCTCGGCCACCCGCAGGCCGAGCTGGTCGGCCAGGCCCAGCGGGCTGTCCCAGTCCAGGCCCAGGCCGGCCTGCTGCTCGCCGCTGCTGCGGTCGCCGTTGTTGTCGCGGAAGGCCGAGACGCGCCAGGGCTTGCCGCGCTCGCCGGCCAGCTGCACGCGGCTGCCGCCGACCTGCTCGCCGGGCACCAACTCCACTTGCGCATGGCGCGAGGGCAGGCGGTTGACCTGGTCCACCAGCTGTTCCAGCTCGCGCAGGTCGAGCACCTCGCCGGTCTTGCCGGGGAAGCCCATGGCCAGTTCGCGCGGGCTGGCCACGGCGGAGTCGTCGAAGCCTTCCAGGCGGCCTTCGACCACGATGATTTTTAGCGCGCCGCCGGAGAGGTCCTGCTGCGGCAGGTAGGCGCGGGTGGTGACGAAGCCACGGGCCAGGTAGTGGTCGGTGATGGCCTTGAGCAACGCATTGAGCTGGGCCACGCCCAGGCACTGGCCGCGGTAGGGCGCCAGCAGGCGCTCGCGGGTGGCGGCGCCGAGGTGCCCGGCGCCTTCCAGGGTGATGTCGCGGATATCGAAGCAGCGCGTGTCGGCGGGCTGCTCGGCGGGGGCCTGCGGCGCGGCCTTGCCGGGCAGCTGCTGCAGCTCCTCCAGGCGCTTCTGCTGTTCGCGCAGCAACTGCTCCTGGCGGTCGCGTTGCAGATCGCGGTCGCCGGGGGTGGTCAGCGGCGCGGCGGAAACATCCAGAACGACGGCCAGGGCCAGGCCCAGCGTCCAGTAATGGGGAATGGACTTCATCCCTTCGATCCCTCGACTACGACATCCGGTTACAAAACCGGGCCGATTAAATCATGGCCAATTGATGTTGAGGGAGTGTCATTCGGCGACTGGTTTCTCTTTTAGGACTATTCCTATGAAGCCGGCAGACGGTGAACCCAGATGCGCCGCAGCACCGTGGCGAATTGCCGCGACAGGCGCCCGCTGTTGTAGTGCTGGCCATAGCGCTCGGCTATCTGCCGCACTTCGCGGGCCAGTTCGGCATAGCGGCGCGCCGGCAGGTCGGGGAACAGGTGGTGCTCGATCTGGTGGCTGAGGTTGCCGGTGAGCAGGTGCAGCAGCGGCCCGCCCTCCAGGTTGCTGGAGCCGCGCAGCTGGCGCAGGTACCAGTGGCCGCGGCTCTCGCCCTGCAGCACGCTGGCCGGGAACACCGCGGCCTTCTCGGTGAAGTGGCCGCAGAAGATCACCGTGAAGGTCCACAGGTTGCGCAGCAGGTTGGCCACGAGGTTGCCGCAGAACACCGCCCAGAAGCCGCCGGCCAGCAGGCCCAGCAGGGGGAAGGCGAGGTAGTCCCTGGCCCACTGGCGGCCGAGCTTGGCGTTGAACTGGCGCAGCAGCGGGCGCAGTTCGTCCTTGCCCAGGCGGCCCTTGAAGTACTGGTCCAGGCGCAGGTGCTGGATGGCGACGGCGTACTGGAAGAGCACGGCCTGGATCGTCACCCACAGCGGCTGCCAGCGGTAGAAGGGCTTCCACTTCTGCTCGGGGAACAGGCGCACCACGCCGTAGCCGACGTCGTCGTCCTTGCCCAGGACGTTGGTGTAGGTGTGGTGGATGTGGTTGTGGGTGTGCCGCCAGAAGTCGGAGGGGCCGGCGATGTCCCATTCGTACTGGCGCCCGGCGAATTCCGGGTCGTTCATCCAGTCGTACTGGCCGTGCATGACGTTGTGGCCCAGCTCCATGTTCTCGAGGACCTTGCCCAGGCCCAGGAGCAGGCTGCCGAGCAGCCAGGTGGAGGCGGACCAGCCGCACAGCAGTAGCGCGCGACCGGCCCAGCAGCAGGCGCGCACGGCGCTGCGCACGCGGCGGATGTAGCGGGCGTCGGCGGCGCCGAGGTCGTCCAGGGTGCGTTGGCGCAGGGCGTCCAGTTCGGCGCCGAAGGCGGCCAGCTCGGCCGGGGTGAGGTCGCGGTCTTCGCGCATGCTGGGGTTCCGGGGAGGCTAGAGGTCGAGGCTGACGTCGCCCTGCGGGGCGCTGACGCACAGGCGGATGGGTTGCTGCGGCTCGCTGTGCAGCGCGCCGCTGCGCAGGTCGCGCACGCTGCCGGCGAGCAGGGTGCAGGTGCAGCTGGCGCAGATGCCCTGGCGGCAGCCGTGGGCCGGGCGCAGGCCGACGGCCTCGGCCTGTTCCAGCAGGCTGCGCTGGTTGTCGCCGGCCACCTGGCGGCCGCTGCGGGCGAAGTGGAGATGGACCTCGTGGCGGGCCTCGTCGGTGGACCAGGCGGGCGCGCTGAAGGCTTCCCATTGCAGGCTGGCGGCGTGGGGTTCGAGGTGGTCGCGCACGGCGCCGACGAAGCCGGCCGGGCCGCAGGCCAGCACGTGCCCGGCGGGCAGGCTCTGCAGGTGTTCGGCGTGGAAGCGCCCGCGCAGTTCGCCGGCCTGCGCCGCGCCGCCGCTGATGGCCCAGCGCGGGCGGAAGTTGGGGTACTCGCGGGCCAGGGCTTGCAAGCGCTCGACGAAGGCACGCTGGCTGCGTTCGCGCACATAGTGCAGCAGCGTCACCGGGCCGCGGTAGCCGTCGGCCAGGGCCTGGCGCAGCAGGCCGAGCAAGGGTGTCAGGCCGCTGCCGGCGGCCAGCAGCAGCACGCCGCGTTCGTCCTGCGGCCAGTGCAGTTCGCCGCCCGGCGCGCCCAGTTCCAGCACGTCGCCGACGCACAGCCGGCCCAGCAGCAGCGGCGAGACCCGCCCGCCGGGTTGCAGCTTCACCGCGATCTCCAGGCATCCGTCCTCTTCGGCGATCAGGCTGTAGCTGCGCCCCAGGCGCACGCCGTCGTGCTCGATGAACAGCTGCAGGTGCTGGCCCGGCCGCGCGCCGCGCCAGTTGGCATTGGGCCGCAGGCGCAGGGCGAGCATGTCGTCGGCCACCCACTGGCGGCCTTCGACGCGGGCGAACACCCGGTTCAGCGCCCAGGCCGGGTTGAGCATGGCCAGCACGGCATCGACGTCGGCCTCGCGCAGCCAGCGCTGGCGCACCAGCACACGCAGGGGGCCGAGCAGCGGGCGCAGGGCACGCAGCCAGGCCAGGGGAAGCAGGGACATGGACGGCATCCAGACAGTAAACACTTGTTCACTAAACTGGCATGCCGCTACTTCTCAGTCAACAGTCGTTCACTGAAGTGGTCGGCGCAGTCGCCGATTTCCCCGGCCATTTGCTAGAGTGCCGGGGCCCCTGCCATGGAAGCCCCGATGTCCTTTCCCCGCGCCGAACAGAAACAGCAGACCCGCCAGGCCCTGATGGACGCCGCGCGCGGCCTGATGGACAGCGGCCGCGGCTTCGGCAGCCTGAGCCTGCGCGAGGTGGCGCGCGCGGCGGGCATAGTCCCGGCCGGTTTCTACCGGCACTTCGCCGATATGGACGCTCTGGGCCTGGCCCTGGTGGCCGACGTCGACGAGACCTTCCGCCAGACCCTGCGCGCGGTGCGGCGCAACGAGTTCGAGCTGGGCGGGGTGATCGAGGCCTCGGTGCGCATCTTCCTCGACGCGGTGAGCGCAAACCGCACCCAGTTCCTGTTCCTGGCCCGCGAGCAGTACGGCGGCTCGCTGCCCATCCGCCAGGCCATCGGCACCCTGCGCCAGCGCATCACCGACGACCTGGCGGCGGACCTGGCGCTGCTCAACAAGCTGCCGCACCTGCAGGCCCAGGACCTCGACGTGCTCGCCGACCTGGTGGTGAAGACGGTGTTCGCCACCCTGCCCGAACTGATCGACGCGCCAGCCGAGGCGCTGCCGGCGCATCTGACGCCGGAGGCCAAGGTTACCCAGCAGCTGCGTTTCATCATGATTGGTGCAAAGCACTGGCTGGGGATCGGGGCGCGGGGCTGAGGCTGGGGCTTCCTTGTAGGAGCGAGCTTGCTCGCGAACCAGCCGGTGGCACCTGCGCACGGGTTCAACTCCGCTCCCTCTCCCCAGCCCTCTCCCTGAAGGGAGAGGGGGCTTGTCCGTGCCGGCTGACGGCAAGGCTTCAGTCGGATACCACGGCATCCGGCTAACTCCAGAGCCCCCAAGCGCTCCGAACGGTCCCCTCTCCCTTCAGGGAGAGGGTTAGGGAGAGGGAATGGAGCCAACCCCAAACACCGACGTCACCGGATAACTCCCTTTGCGAGCAAGGACTAGGCGTCCCCCTCGCTCCTACGAAAAACCCCATTCCGCCCCACATCGGTGCGCACCATTCCCGTGCGCACCAGCAACGCGCACGCGCACCATTGCTGACCACTCGGACAACCCGCCCAGCCCCCGCCATTGCTGGCCGCGCCCGGCCCTGGCAAGGCCCTTGCTGTAGCTCGGCCATTGCCTACTGCCGGACACCGCCATGCTGGTCATCCACCAACGCATCGAGCCCCGCGAGCGCTGGGACGCCGAACTGCACCTGAACTACGAGGCGCGCAGCAAGAGCCGCCTGCGCTGCTACAGCCGCGATGGCGAGGACGTCGGCCTGTTCCTCGAACGCGGCCAGCCGCCGCTGGCGGACGGCGACTGCCTGCTGGCCAACGACGGCCGCGTGGTGCGTGTGTGCGCCGCGCCCGAGCAGTTGATGCACGTGACCTGCGCCAGCCCCCGCGAGCTGAACCGCGCCGCCTACCACCTGGGCAACCGCCACGTGGCGCTGCAGGTGGGCGAAGGCTGGCTGCGCCTGCTCGACGACTACGTGCTCAGGGCCATGCTCGACCAGCTCGGCGCCACGGTGCAGGGCATCGAGGCGCCGTTCCAGCCCGAGCACGGCGCCTATGGCGGCGGCCATCACCATTCGCACCACGGCGAGGCGGAGTTCAACTACGCGCCGAAGCTGCACCAGTTCGGCGTGCGCAAGTGAGCAGCGCAGGCCTCTGGCCGTTGCTGCGCCTCGCCAGCCCGCAGTTGCCCATCGGCGGCTACAGCTATTCCCAGGGCCTGGAAGCCGCCCTGGAGCACGGCCTGGTGAGTGATGCCGACAGCGCCTTCGCCTGGCTGGCCGACCAGTTGCAGCTGAACCTGGCGCGCTTCGAGGGGCCGCTGCTGGCCGAGCTGCTGCGCGCCGCGCTGGCCGCCGACTGGGCCGCGCTAAGCGATGCCGCCGAACGCCACCGCGCCAGCCGCGAAACCCGCGAGCTGGCCCTGGAAAGCCGGCAGATGGGCTTTTCCCTGGCGCAACTGCTGGAGGCCCTGCCCGAGCTGGACGAAGCGGCCCGCGCCTGGCTCGCCGAGCAGCCGGAGCCCTCGCTGGCCGCCACCTGGGCGCTGGCCGCGCGGGCCTGGGGCCTGGACGTGGAGCAGGCCCTGGCCGCCTGGCTGTGGAGCTGGGCCGAGAACCAGCTCGCGGTGCTGATGAAGGCCCTGCCCCTGGGCCAGCTGGCTGCGCAGAAGCTCACCTCGCGCCTGCTCCCCGAACTCGAACGCGCCTGCGCCGCCGCGCTGGCGGAGGGCGCGCCCGGCGGCGCGCCCTTCGGCCTGGCCCTGGCGAGCATGCTCCACGAAACGCAATACAGCCGTCTGTTCCGTTCCTAGGAGAACCCCGCATGAACTCCCAACCCCTGCGCGTCGGCATCGGCGGCCCGGTGGGCTCCGGCAAGACCGCCCTGACCCTGGCGCTGTGCCACGCCCTGCGCGAGCGCTACAACCTCGCCGTGGTGACCAACGACATCTACACCCAGGAAGACGCCCAGTTCCTGGTGCGCAACCAGGCCCTGGAGCCGGAGCGGATCATCGGCGTGGAAACCGGCGGCTGCCCGCACACGGCGATCCGCGAGGACGCCTCGATCAACCTGGAGGCGGTGGACCAGCTCAACCGCCGCTTTCCGGGCCTGGAGCTGATCCTGGTGGAGTCCGGCGGCGACAACCTCTCGGCCACCTTCAGCCCCGAGCTGTCGGACCTGACGCTGTACGTGATCGACGTTTCCGCCGGCGACAAGATCCCGCGCAAGGGCGGCCCGGGCATCTGCAAGTCCGACCTGCTGGTGATCAACAAGATCGACCTGGCGCCAATGGTCGGCGCCTCGCTGGAAGTGATGGCGCGCGACGCGAAGAAGATGCGCGGCGAGCGGCCCTTCGTGTTCAGCAACCAGAAGACCGGCCAGGGGCTGGACGAAATCATCGCCTTCATCGAACGCCAGGGGCTGCTGACCGCGGCCTGAGAACAACCCACAAGGAGTCCCCCATGTCCCTGCGCAAAAGCCTCTTCGCCCTGGCGCTGTGCCTCGCCCCGGCCCTCGCCTTCGCCCACCCCGGCCACGGCGAGCACGGCCTGGCCGCCGGCGTGCTGCACCCGCTGACCGGCCTCGACCACCTGCTGGCGATGTTCGCCGTTGGCCTCTGGGCCGCCCAGCAACGGGGCGCGGCGCGCCTGGCGCTGCCCTGCACCTTCGTCGGCGCCATGCTGCTCGGCGGCCTGCTCGGCTTCGACGGCGTGCAACTGCCCTTCGTCGAGACCGGCATCGCCGCCTCGGTGCTCGCCCTGGGCCTGTGCGTGGCCCTGGCGGTGCGCCCGCCGCTGCCGCTGGCCATGGCCGTGACCGCGCTCTTCGCCCTGGCCCACGGCATCGCCCACGGCCTGGAGCTGCCGGAGCTGTCCAGCCCCTGGGCCTACGCCGCCGGCTTCGTCTGCGCCACTGCTGCGCTGCATGCCGCGGGCTATGCGCTGGTGCGCTTCCTGCCGCAGGCTGCGGCGCCGTTGGTGCGCGTGGCGGGCCTGGCCTCGGCGGGTGCCGGGGTGTGGTTGCTGGCGGGTTGATCGCGAATCCGGATTGAGAATCGCGGACGGAGTCCGCTCCTACGGGGGAGGAATACCGTGCCTCCCAGCAGCCTGTAGCGGGCCCTGCCCGCGATTCGCGCGCAGGGCGCGCTCCTACATGGAAATGAGCATGGGACGAAGCCATGGTGCTCTTCGTAGGATGGGTTGAGCTTGCGAAACCCATGCGGTCACGGTGATGGGTATCGCTTCGCTCAACGCCATCCTACGACGGCGCTAAGGCTCTTCGTAGGAGCGAGCCATACGCACCGATCCGTCAGAGCGAAATGGGGTAGTTGAAGATCACCCGCGTCTGGTCGAAATCGCTGTTGAAGCTGCGCCGGTTGCTGCCATGGTTGACGCGCACGTTGAGCTTCTTCAGCGGCCCGCTCTGCACGGTGTAGCCCAGCTCCAGGTCACGCTCCCATTCCTTGCCGCCGCGGCCCACCTTGGTGGTGGCGTTGTCGCCCTTGCCGTAGCGCACCATGCTCACCAGGCCGGGCACGCCCATCGCGGCGAAGTCGTAGTCGTAGCGCAGTTGCCAGGAGCGCTCGTCCTCATTGGTGAAGTTGCCGTTGAACATGTCGTTGCCCATGGTCCTGCCGCTGCTGCCGTAGACCGACTGCCAGCCACCCTCGCCGCCGACCTTCTGCAGGCCGAGGTAGAGGGTATGCCCGCCATGGTTGGCCGAGAGCAGCGCATAGGCGGTGTGGCTGTCGATGTCGCCGGCCAGGGCGCGGCCGTCGTCGCGGTCGAAGAACAGGCCGAGGTTGGCGCCCAGCACCCAGTCGCCCACCGGCTGCTTGTGCAGCAGGTTGAAGTAGCGCTGGGTGTAGATGTCCTCCAGTTGCGCGTACCAGGCGCCGACCAGGGTGCGCTGGTCGTTGAAGCGGTATTCGCCGCCGGCGTAGTTGAAGGCATCGGACTTGGCCGTCGGCGCCGACCAGGACGACAGGTCCTGCATGTCCGCCGAATTGCGCAGGCTGACCTGGTCGTAGCGCCCGCCGTACAGGCTCACCCCGGCCCACTCGCGGGACACCAGCGCCGCGCCGCGGAAGGTCTGCGGCAGCAGGCGGCCATCGTCGTAGCGCAGCACCGGCACGTCCGGCAGCATCTCGCCGAGCTTCAGCTCGCCGGCCGACAGCCGCAGCTTGGCCGCCACCGCCACGCGCCCGTATTCGTCGGCAGCCTTGCCGTCGTCGTGCACCGGCAGCAGTTCCGAGCCGCTCTGCTCGCGGCTGCTGTTCAGCTTCACGCCGTACAGGCCCATGGCATCCACGCCGAAGCCCAGCGGCCCGCGGGTGTAACCGGAGCTGAACTTGAGGATGAAGCCCTGGGCCCATTCGTTGATCAGGCTCTTGCCGGCGCTGTGGTCGCGGAAGTCGCGGTTGAATGCGTAGTTGCGCAGCACCAGGTCGGTGCGCGAATCCTCGAAGAAGCCGCCCTCCTCGGCCAGTGCGGGCGCGCACAACAGCGGCAGGGCCACGCAGGCGAGGGACGGCAATACGGCGGTGTGACGGTTTTGCATTGTTATTGTTCTCCGTTTTTTTCGGGGTGCAGCGGCCCGCGGCGCGTCCGTGTGAGCGCGCCCTGGGCGGGGTGGGTGGCAGAACCGGCTAGGCGATCAGAACGGGTAGTGGCGCGCCTCCCGTTGCACGCTCACCCAGTGGTCGCGGGTGAATTCGTCTATCGCCCAGTCGCCGTTGAAGCGGCCCAGGCCGGAGTTCTTCTCGCCGCCGAAGGGCGCGTTGGCCTCGTCGTTGACCGGGATGTCGTTCACGTGGGTCATGCCCGCGCGGACCTTGCGGGCGAAGGCCACGCCGCGTTCCAGGTCGCGGCTGAACACGGCGCTGGACAGGCCGTACTCGCTGGCGTTGGCCAGCTCCAGGGCGTGGGCTTCGTCGCGGGCGCGCAGCAGGCCGATCAGCGGGCCGAAGATTTCGTCGCGGGCGATCTCCATGTCCGGGCCGACCTCGCCGTACACGTGGGGCGCCAGCAGTTGGCCCTGCACGCCGCCTTCGTACAGCGGCCTGGCGCCTTCGCGGCGGGCCAGGGCAACCTTCTCCAGCAGGCCTTCGAGCTGGCGGGCGTTGATGATCGGGCCGATGGCGGTCTCCATCGACTGCGGGTCGCCGACCTTCACCTGCTTCACGCGCTCGACGAAGCGTTCGGCGAAGGCGTCGTACAGCGCGTCGACCACGATGATGCGGTTGATCGCCATGCAGATCTGCCCCTGGTGCAGGAACTTGCCGAACACCGCGGCGTTCACTGCCTGCTCCAGGTCGGCGTCCTCCAGCACCACGAAGGGGCTGTTGCCGCCCAGCTCCAGGGCCACGTGCTTGAGGTGCGCGCCGCCGCTGGCGATGCGCCCGATGTTGCGCCCCACCGGGGTGGAGCCGGTGAAGGTCACCAGGCCCGGCACCGGGTGCTCGACGAAGGCGTCGCCGATCTCGCAGCCGGCGCCGACCACCACGCCGAGCACGCCGGCCGGCAGCCCGGCTTCCTCGAAGATGCGCGCCAGCAGCAGGCCGCCGCACACCGGGGTGTCGCTGGCCGGCTTGACCACCACCGCGTTGCCCAGCGCCAGGGCCGGGGCCAGCGAGCGCTGGGTGAGGTGCAGCGGGAAGTTCCACGGGCTGATGACGCCGACCACGCCGATGGCGCTGCGGTACACGCGGCTCTCCTTGCCGGGGATGTTGGAGTCGACGATGCGCCCGTGCACGCGGCTGGGGAAGGACGCCGACTCCAGGGTGATGCCCCGCGCCGCGCCCCATTCCAGGGTGGCCTTCAGGCGGGTGCTGCCGGACTCGCGGACGATCCAGTCGATGATCTCCTCGCGGCGCCGGTCGAACACCTCCACCACCCGGTGGAGCAGCGCGGCGCGCTCCGCCGGCGGCAGCGCGGCCCAGGCCGGCTGCGCTTCGGCGGCCTTGCGGTAGGTGGCATCCAGGTCCTCGCGGCTGGCCTGGGGGATTTCCGCCAGCAGGCTGCCGTCGTAGGGGTTGCTGTCGCGCAGCACCTTGCCGGCGCCGCCGGTGCGCCATTCGCCGGCGAGGGGTTGCAGGTGGAAGTCGGTGTAGGGGGTGTTGGCATCGCTCATGACAAAGCTCCTTGAAAGATGGGGTTCATACCAAGGGTCCGCTCGCGGCGGCGGCTTCGCGGGCGCGCGCCTCCACCAGGCGCAACAGCCCGAGCAGCATTTCCGTGCGCGGCACGGCGATGCCCGCCCGGCGGGCGCGGGCCACCACTTCGCCGTTGATCGAACCGATCTCCGTGGGCCGCCCCGCCAGCACGTCCTGCAGCATCGAGGGCTTGTGCGTGCGGTGCTGGGCGATGGCGTCGGCCACGCTCGCCAGGCAGTGCCGGGGGTCCACGGCGATGCCCTCGGCGCGGGCCACGGCCAGCACCTCCTGCGCCACGGCGCGGGCCAGTTCGGGGCCTTGCGGCACGGCCGCCAGTTGCCCCACCGCGCAACCGGTGACGGCGCACAGGCTGTTCAGCGCGGCGTTGAACGCGACCTTCTCCCAGATCGCCGCCCACACGTCCGCATCCGCCACGCAGCGCAGGCCCGCCGCATCCAGCACGGCCGCGACCTCCGCGCAGGCCGGGCGTTCGACACCGTCCGCCGAGAAGACCCGCACCACGCCGAGGCCGTGGGACTCGACATGGCCGGGGCCATGCAGGTCTGCGGGCCAGGTGGTCATGCCGATCAACACCTGCTCCGGCGCGACGTGGCGGCACAGCGTCTCGGCGTTGCCCAGGCCGTTCTGCAGCGACAGCACCCGCGTGTGCCCGCCGATATGCTGCGCTACGCTGGCCAAGGCCTGCTCGGTGTGCAAGGTCTTGGTGAACACCAGCAACAGGTCCGGGTGCCCGCTGGCCTGTTCCGGGCGGCAGGCCGCCAGCCCTCGGATGCGCCGGTCGCCGCTGTCGGTGACCAGGCGCAGGCCCTGTTCGCGGATGGCCGCCAGGTGCGCATCGTTGATGTCCAGCAGGGTCACCCGCCGGCCGCTTTCGGCCAGCAGGCCGCCGAACAGCGAGCCCATGGCGCCGGCGCCAAGGATGCTGACGTGGGTAATGCTGCATTCGCTCATCGGATCGACCTCCCGCTCGTGAGCCGTTTCAAGACAGCCCCGGCGCGCGCCGGGGAATGTGCCGGCGCACCAGCATCAGGGCGATCATCGCCGCCACCATCACCGTGCCCAGCAGCGTCAGGTAGCCGTGCGCGCCGCTCAGGGTGATGACGCTGGCCCCGGCGAAGGCGCTGAGAATGGCGCCCAGGCGGCCGAAGGCCAGGGCCGAGGCGGTGCCGGTCGCCCGCACGCCGGTGGGGTAGATGAAGGCGCACAGGGCATAGAGCGTGGACTGCACGGCATTCACGAACAGGCCGTGCACGCCGAAGCCGAAGATCAGCAGGCTGGCATGCTGGTTCACGTCCACCAGTTGCATGGCGAAGGCGCTGGCGGCGCCGCCCAGGCAGCACAGCAGCAGCGGCCAGTAGGAGCCCCAGCGGGTCATGGCCACGGCGCAGACCAGCGCGCCTATCACGCCGCCCAGGTTGTAGGCGGTCAGCCCGGAACCGGCCACGGCCAGCGACAGGCCTTCGGCCTGGAGCATGGTCGGCAGCCAGCTGAAGGCGCTGTAGACGGCGGTCAGGCACATGAAGAAGGCCACCCAGACGGCAACGGTGTCACGCCCGTAGCCGAGGTCGAACAGGGCGCGGAAGCCGGCGCGTTTCTCCCGCGCCTGTTCCAGAGAATCGGTGTAGCGCGCGCCCTCGGGCATGGGCCGTTGCATGCGCCCGAGCAGGCGGCCCAGTTCGCCCCAGCGCTGCGGCCGGCGCGCCAGGAAGCGCGGCGACTCCGGCAGCGTCGCCAGCAGCAGGAAGCCCAGCACCAGCGGCAGCGCGCCGCCGGCGAAGAACAGCGTGCGCCAGCCGTATAGCGGCAGGATGTGCGAAGCGAAGAAGCCCGCCAGCATGCCGCCCAGGGGCACGCAGACGATGGTCGCGGTCACCGCCAGGGTGCGCCGCCGCGCCGGGGTGAATTCGGCGGTCATGGTGGTGGCGCTGGGCAGCGCGCCGCCGATGCCCAGCCCGGCGACGAAGCGCAGCAGCGCCACCGTCAGGGCATCCGGGGCCAGGCCGATGGCGCAGGTCGCCGAGCCGAACACGAAGACGCTGGCGATGACTGCCATGCGCCGCCCGAAGCGGTCGGCGAACAGGCCGGCGCAGGCGCTGCCGATGCCCATGCCGATCAGCCCGGCGGCCACCGCCGGGGCGAAGGCCTCGCGGCTGATGCCCCACTCGGCGATCATCATCGGGATGGCGAAGCCGATGAGCTGGCCGTCGAAGCCGTCCAGCACGATGGACAGCGCGGCCAGCAGCACCACGATCTTCTGCATCCGGGTGAAGGGGCCTTCGTCCAGCAGGGTACCGATGTCGGCGCTGGCCGCAGGGCGGTTCGAGTGCTGGCCGGCAGCCTCCAGCGTCTCACTGACGGTAGTCGTATTCATATCCACCTCGTTCTTATTGTTGTGGCGTGGCCGCGAGCTGCGGTCGGTAAGTCGGGCCCTCAGGGCTCGATGGTCAGGGTGGGCACCTCGATCAGCACCGGCTCGTCGCCGGCCAGGGCGCGGGCCAGTTCCGCGCGCAGGCTGGCGGCGTCGGCGGCCTGCACCGAGCGCACGCCGTAGCCGCGGCCGAGCTGGCAGAAGTCCAGGCCGGGCACGTCCAGGCCGGGGGCGTCGGGCACGTCGAGCACCCCGGCGAACCAGCGCAGCGCGCCGTAGGTGCCGTTCTTGAGGATGATGAACACCGCCGGGATGCGGTATTGCGCGGCGGTCCAGAGGGCGGTGATGCCGTAGTTGGCCGAGCCGTCGCCGATGATGCCGATCACCCGCCGCTGCGGTTGCGCCAGCTGCACGCCGACCGCCGCCGGCAGGCCGAAGCCCAGGCCGCCGGCGGCCGGGAAGAAATAGCTGCCCGGCTCACGCATCTGCACGCGCTGCCAGAAGGCGGTCACGGTGGAGGTGGATTCCTTGACGAAGATGGCGTCGTCCGGAGCCAGTTCGTCGATCACGTCGAACACGGTTTCCGGGTGCAGCGGGCCCGCTTCGTCGGCGCGCGGCGCCGGGCGCGGCAGGGCTTCGGGCATCGGCCGCGCGCTGGGGCGAACGGCTTCCACCAGGGCTTCGAGGGTGAGGAAGATGTCGCCGACCAGGGCATCGCCCATGGGCGCGCGGGCGGCCTCGCCGGGGTCGCAGGTGATGTGCACCAGCTCGGCGCCGGCGGGCAGGTAGTCGCCCGGGGCGAACTGGTGGTAGCGGAACACCGGGGCGCCCACCACCAGGATCAGGTCGTGCCCGGCGAGCCGTTGCGAGATGCCGGCGATGGCCGCCGGCAGCACGCCGCGGAAGCACGGGTGGCGCGTGGGGAACGGGCAGCGCGAGGCCGAGGGCGCGACCCAGGCCGGCATGCGCAGCTTCTCCGCCAGTTGCACGGCCAGCGGGTTGGCGCGGGCGCCATCGACGTCCGGCCCCAGCACCAGCACCGGGTTGCGCGCCCGCGACAGGCGCCCGGCCAGCTCGCCCAGTTGCGCCGGCGAAGGCAGCCCGGCGCTGGCCACGTTGCGCGCAGCCAGGTGCTCGACGCCGGCCGGCGCCGGCTGCGCCCAGTCGTCGTAGGGAATCGACAGGTACACCGGGGCCTTGGGCGCCAGGTTAGCCATGTGGATGGCCTGGCTCAGCGCGCGCGGCACGTCCTGGGCGCAGGCCGGCTCGGCGCTCCACTTCACCAGCGGCTTGGGTAGCTGCGGCGCCTCGACGTTGGCCAGCATGGCCTCCACGCCGATCATCGAGCGTACCTGCTGGCCGGCGCTGATCACCAGCGGGCTGTGGCTGTACCAGGCGTTGGTCAGCGCGCCCATGCCGTTGCCGGTGCCGGCGGCGGCGTGCAGGTTGACGAAGGCCGGCTTGCCGCTGGCCAGGGCGAAGCCGTCGGCCATGCCGACCACCGCGCCTTCGTGCAGGCCGAGGATGTAGCGGAAGTCCGCGGGGAAGTCCTTGAGGAACGGCAACTCGTTGGAACCGGGGTTGCCGAAGATGGTGGTCAGGCCGTGGCGACGGAGGATGTCGTAGGAAGCGCAATGGACGGTTTTCATGCTGGCCCTTCAGGCTCGTTCTTGGGTTTGCGCTACTGTCGCAGCGGCCTGATAATCGATCAAATCGATAGTCTCTCTATCGAAAATAAAAACCATCTATGTGACTACCATGGCCCAGATCGACCTCAATCTGATCCGCACCTTCGTCACCCTCTACGAGGCCGGCAGCGTGACCGCGGCCGCCGAGCGCCTGTTCGTCACCCAGCCCTCGGTGAGCTACGCCCTGGCGCGGCTGCGCGAGCTGTTCGACGACCCGCTGTTCAGCCGCAGCCGCGACGGCATCCAGCCGACCTTCGTCGCCGAGCAGCTGTACGCCACCCTGCGCGAGGCGCTGACGCGCATCGAGGGCGCGGTGCAGAGCACCCGCCAGTTCGACCCGGCCACCACCGAGCGGCGCTTCCGCATCGCCCTGTCGGACCTGGGCGAGCTGGGCTTCCTGCCGCTGATCCTGGCGCGGCTGAACCGCGAGGCGCCGCTGGCCGAGGTGGAAGTGCTGCCGCTGCAGGTGGACGAGGTGGGCGACTGGCTGGCCAGCGGCAAGGTGGACACCGCCATCTGCCGCCAGGCGGTGCCCGGCAGCCGCAGCCGGGTGCTGATCCAGGAGCGCTACGTGTGCCTGCTCAGCGCCGACCACCCGCGCATCGGCGAACGCCTGGAGCTGGCCGGCTACCTCGCCGAACGCCACGTGGTGGTGACGCGCACCTCCGGCCACGGCATCGCCGAGGACGTGCTCCAGGCGATGAAACTGGAGCGCCGCATCGCCCTGCGCGTGCCGCACTTCTCGGTGCTGCCGAAGATCATCCCCGGCACCGACCTGCTGACCATCCTGCCGGCGCAGATCGCCCGCATGTTCGTCGCCGAGGGCGGGCTGAAGATGCTCGAGCTGCCCTTCGCCGTGCCGGCGTTCGAGGTGTCCCTGCACTGGCGCGCGAGCAGCGAGCAGTCGGCGGCGCTGGAGTGGTTCCGCAGCGCCATCGCCGACGCGATCCTCCAAGGGCAGCATTGAGGCGCCCTCAGTGCGCGGCCAGTGGCTCGCCGGCCGGCGCCGCCGGGCGCAGGCCCAGCAGCACCAGGGCGGCGGCGGCGAAGACCACGGCGAACACGCCGTACAGGTGCAGCGGTTGCCAGCCGTCGTCCAGCAGCAGCCCGGCCACGGTGGGCGAGAGGATGGCACCCAGTCGGCCGACGCCGATCGCCCAGCCCACCCCGGTGGCGCGCACGCCGGCCGGGTAGATCAGCGGCGACAGCGCGTAGAGCCCGGCGATGCAGCCGTTGGCGAACAGCCCGATGAGCAGCCCCAGGCCAAGCGCGGCGGCCAGTGACGAGGCCGAGCCGAGGAACAGCACCAGCAGCGCCGCGGTGACCAGCATGAAGCCCTGCAGCACCCGCGCCAGCGGCACGCGCGCCGAGAGCGCGCCGACCAGGGCCGCGCCGAAGATGCCGCCGATGCTCAGCAGCACGCCACCGGTGATGCCCTGCTGCGCGGTGAGGCCGGCGGCGGTGAGCAGCTTGGGCGTCCAGCTCATGATGAAGTAGAAGCCGAACATGGCGAGGAAGAACAGCAGCCAGATCAGCAGCGTCGAGCGGCGCAGCGTGGGGGCCAGCAGTTGCAGCATCGCCACGCCGGAGGCATTGCGCGAGCGGGCTTCGGGCAGCGCATCCAGGCTGTCCAGGCCCAGGCGCCGGGCCAGGCCGTTGACCCGCGCCAGGGCGTTGGCCGGGCGGCGGGCGAGGAGGAAGTCCAGGGATTCGGGCAGGCCCGCCAGCACCAGCGGGATGGCCGCCAGGGAGATCAGGCCGCCGGCCAGGAACACCGAGCGCCAGCCCCAGTGGCCGATCAGCCACACCGCCAGCAGGCCGCCGAAGGTGGCGCCCAGGGCGTAGCCGGTGGACTGCAGGCTGACCGCCAGGGGGCGCCAGCGGCGGTTGGCGTATTCGGCGGCGATCACGTTGCTGCTGGCGAGGATGCCGCCGATGCCAAGGCCGGTGAAGCCGCGCAGCAGGGCCAGTTGCGTCGGGCTCTGGGCCAGGGCCGAGAACAGCATGCCGAGGCCGCACAGCAGCAGGCAGAAGAGGATCAGCGGGCGGCGCCCGAAGCGGTCGGCGCGCGGGGCGATGAACAGCGAGCCGGCGGCCATGCCGAACAGCCCGGCGCTGAGCAGCAGGCCGACCTGGGCGCCGTTCAGGCTCCACTCGGCGGAGACCGAGGCGGCGGTGAAGGCCATCACCAGCACGTCGAAGCCGTCGATCATGTTGAGCAGGATGCAGATGCCGATGGCCGTCCACTGGAAGCGGTTCATCGGGCCCTGGTCGAGGGCATGGCGCAGGTCACGATTCATGGGCGCACCTCCGGCGGGCGGAGGTTCGGGGCTGGGCGCACGGCATGGCGGGTTCCTCTTGTTCTTGTTGTGGAGGCTTGGTTGGCGCACACCCTGGCAGCGGTGGATCCCGAGCACAAGCCCCCATTGGATCCCAAAATCACGGAATGGGCTGACGGAAACCACAGATCCCACAGCCTTTACGACACCAAGATCCAGACTTTACGGAGCCTTCAGCTTGAATTCGGAATTCGTTCGATTATCGAACTGATTATTTTTCGACCACCACGGTTGACAGGCTTTCCGCTCGAAGCCAACCATTGGATCCAATAAAAACCACAAGATGAGGATCGCCCCATGTTCCCGAAGAACGCCTGGTACGTCGCCTGCACCCCCGACGAGATCGCCGACAAGCCCCTGGGCCGGCAGGTCTGCGGCGAAAAGATGGTCTTCTACCGCGGCCCCGAAGGCCGCGTGGCGGCACTGGAGGACTTCTGCCCGCACCGCGGCGCGCCGCTGTCGCTGGGCTTCGTCGAGGACGGCAAGCTGATCTGCGGCTACCACGGCCTGGCCATGGGCTGCGAAGGCCACACCGAGTCCATGCCCGGCCAGCGCGTGCGCGGCTTCCCGGCGATCCGCAAGTTCGCCGTGGAAGAGCGCTACGGCTTCATCTGGGTGTGGCCGGGCGATGCCGCGCAGGCCGACCCGGCTCTGATCCACCACCTGGAATGGGCCGACAACCCGGACTGGGCCTACGGCGGCGGCCTGTACCACATCCAGTGCGACTACCGGCTGATGATCGACAACCTCATGGACCTCACCCACGAGACCTACGTGCACGCCAACAGCATCGGCCAGAAGGAGATCGACGAAGCCGCGCCCAAGACCCGCGTGGAAGGCGAGGAAGTGATCACCGAGCGGCATATGCAGAACGTCATGGCCCCGCCCTTCTGGCGCCTGGCCCTGCGCGGCAACGGCCTGGCCGACGACGTGCCGGTGGACCGCTGGCAGATCTGCCGCTTCACCCCGCCCAGCCACGTGCTGATCGAAGTGGGCGTGGCCCACGCCGGCCACGGCGGCTACCACGCCCCGGCGCAGCACAAGGCGGCGAGCATCGTGGTCGACTTCATCACCCCGGAGAGCGAGACCTCCATCTGGTACTTCTGGGGCATGGCGCGCAACTTCCAGCCGCAGGACGCGGCGCTTACCGCGACCATCCGCGAGGGCCAGGGGAAGATCTTCGGCGAGGACCTGGAGATGCTCGAACAGCAGCAGCAGAACCTGCTGCGCCATCCGCAGCGGCAGTTGTTGAAGCTGAATATCGACGCCGGCGGCGTGCAGTCGCGGCGCATCCTCGAACGCCTCTGCGCGGCCGAGCAACAGCAACCCGCCGCCGCGCTCATCGCCAGCGCCTGAGCCCCATCCCAGAGCCGGCCCGCGAGGCCGGCCAAGCGTGAGACCGCCACCGTGCTAGACGTCGTCATCACCCGCGTGCAGCGGGAAACCCCGGACATCCTCAGCCTCGAACTGGCCCGCCCCGACGCCGGCCCCCTGCCCGCCTTCAGCGCCGGCGCGCACATCGACCTGCACCTGCCGGGCGGGCTGGTGCGCCAGTACTCGCTGTGCAACGCGCCGGAGGAAACCCACCGCTACCGCATCGCCGTGCTGCGCTGCGCCGACTCGCGCGGCGGCTCCCGCGCGGTGCACGAACTGCAGGCCGGGCAGCCGCTGCGCATCGGCGAACCACGCAACCTCTTCCCCCTCGCCGAAGGCCCGGGAAGGCGCCTGCTGCTGGCCGGCGGCATCGGCATCACCCCGCTGCTGAGCATGGCCGAGCAGCTTGCGCGCAGCGGCGCCGACTTCGAACTGCACTACTGCGCGCGCTCGGCGCAGCAGGCGGCCTTCGTCGAGTACCTGGCGCAGTCCGCCTTCGCCACCCGCGTGCATTGCCACTTCGATAACGGCGAGCCGGCGCGGCGCCTGGACGTGGCGACGTTGCTGGCGGCGCAGGCGGGCGATGCGCAGTTGTACACCTGCGGCCCGGCGGGCTTCATGGAGCACGTGCTGGACAGTGCGCGGGCCCTGGGCTGGGACGAGTCGCGCCTGCATCGCGAGTACTTCGGCGCCGAGCCGGACGTGGGCGGGGAAGCCTTCGAGGTGCAGTTGGCGAGCAGCGGGCAGGTGGTGCGCGTGGAGGATGGGCAGAGTGTGGTGGAGGCGCTGCGCGGTGTCGGGGTGGAGGTGCAGGTGGCGTGTGAGCAGGGTATCTGCGGCACCTGCCTGACGCGGGTGTTGGAAGGGGTGCCGGAGCATCGTGACCAGTACCTGACCGAGGATGAGCAGGCTGCCAATGACCAGTTCACGCCTTGTTGCTCGCGGTCGCGGAGTGCGCGGTTGGTGTTGGATCTGTAGGAGCGAGCTTGAACTCGCGAAGGGAGTTTCCAGGCGGCTTGGGTGTTTCGGTTTGACTCCGTCCCCTCTCCCCAGCCCTCTCCCTGAAGGGAGAGGGGGCTTGTCCGTGCCGGCTGAAGGCAAGGTTTCAGCCGGGTACCACAGCATCCGGCGAACTCCAGAGCATCCAAGCGCTCCGAACGGTCCCCTCTCCCTTCAGGGAGAGGGTTAGGGAGAGGGCGCTCTTCGGGCCAGGCACAATGGTGAAGCCCGTTCGCGAGCAAGCTCGCTCCTACGAAAAGCATCTCGGCACAGCTGGTTGGTCCTACGACCGGTCTTTTTCCGCAGCAGTGGACTTCTTCAGCACCGCCACACCCTCCCGCGGCGGATGGAAGTACTCGGCGTAACGCAGGGTAGCGTTGGCATGCTCACGCATGATCGCCTCGGCGCGGGCGCCCTGGCCGTTGACCAGGGCGTCGTAGGCGGCGTGGTGCTGCATGTGGGCGAAGTTGAAGCGCTGGTATTCGCGGGGCAGGTTGTCGCGGTCCACCGCCAGCGAGCTGACCGAGGCGAACGGCAGGTAGTCGTTGCGCGCCAGGGCCTCGGCGATGGCGCGGTTGCCGCTGGCCTCGATGATCGCCTGGTGGAAGCGCATGTTGAGGCTGTGATACGCCTCCAGGTCCTCGGGCAGCACGTGGCCCTTTTCGAAAATGCGGTCGCCTTCGTCCAGGCACTGCTGGAGCTGCGCCCGCGTCTGCTCGGAGATGCCGCGCTCGGCCGCCTGGCGCGCCGCCAGTCCTTCCAGCACGCCGCGTACCTCCACGGCGCCGGCGATGTCGTCCTCGGTGACCTCGCGCACCGTGTAGCCACGGTTGCCGGCCTTGACCAGCAGCCCTTCCTGCTCCAGCACACGCAACGCCATGCGCACCGGCATGCGCGAAACCTGCAGGCGCTCCGCGGTGGGAATCTCGACGATGCGCTCGCCGGCGGCCAGTTCGCCGGAGGCGATCATCTTGCGCAGTTCAGCCAGCACGCGTTGGCCTGGTTTGCTCATCGAGGGGGCTCTTGTGGCGGGGAGTTGGCGGATGATAACGCGGAGTGGCGCTTTTCGTAGGAGCGAGCTTGCTCGCGAATGGCGTTACCCGGCAGCTCCGCAGTTGGCCCCAACCCCGGTCCCCTCTCCCCAGCCCTCTCCCTGAAGGGAGAGGGGGCTTGTCCGTGCCGAGAAGGAATTTGGTGTTAGCCGGGTAATCGGTACGAGCCGGCTGACGCCGAAACATCAGCGCACTCCGAACGGTCCCCTCTCCCTTCAGGGAGAGGGTTAGGGAGAGGGAGCGGAGTCAAACCAACGCAGAGGAATCACCGGGAAACTCCGTTCGCGAGCAAGAACTAGGCGTCCCCCTCGCTCCTACAAGAGCCCGCGCTCCTCACCCCTTGCGATGCACCGAGAACCCCGCCCAGGCCTGGCTCACCGGCATGATCTCCAGGCTGTTGATGTTGATGTGCGGCGGCTGGTTGACGATCCAGTGGATGGTCTCGGCGATGTCTTCGGGCTGCAGTGCCTCGGTGCCGGCGTAGGTCTTGTCGTAGCGCGCCTGGTCGCCGCCGAAGCGCACCAGGGAGAATTCGCTTTCGCACAGGCCCGGTTCCAGGTTGCTGACGCGCACGCCGGTGCCCTGCAGGTCGCAGCGCAGGCTCAGGGAGAACTGTTCGACGAAGGCCTTGGTGGCGCCGTAGACGTGGCTGCCGGGGTACGGCCACTGGCCGGCCACCGAGCCGAGGTTGAGGATGCTGGCGCCGCGGCCGTGGGCGATCAGCCGCGGCAGCAGCAGGCGGGTGCAGTACATCAGGCCCTTGATGTTGGTGTCGACCATGGTGTCCCAGTCGTCCAGGTCGCACTCCTGCGCCGGGTCGGCGCCCAGGGCCAGGCCGGCGTTGTTGATCAGCGCGCGCAGCTTGTCGAAGCCGGCCGGCAGGTTGTCCACGGCGCGGGCCACGGCGGCGCGGTCGCGCACGTCGAGGGTGAGCGGCAGGACTTCGGCCTGGGCAGACAGTTCCTTGGCCAGGGCCTGCAGGCGGTCTTCGCGGCGGCCGGTGATCACCAGCGACCAGCCGTCGCGGGCGAAACGGCGGGCGCAGGCTTCGCCGAAGCCGGAGGTGGCGCCGGTGATGAACAGGGTGGGAGTCATGGGCCAATTCCTCTGCTGACGGTTTTTCTGTCGGACTTCGCAGGATAGCAGCCCTGCCCCTCCAGCCGGCGCTACAGCGGCCGTCCACAATGGCCGAACAGTTCGGCAGGTGCCCAGGGACGCGGGACGGAGAGGTTTTCCCCCAGGTTTTCCACAGGCTGTTCCACAGCCAAAAACGGTTTGCGGCAATGCCTGGCGAGCGCCTGCCACGGGCGCAGAAGCCCAGATGTTTCGCGGCTTGCGCCATGCCCCTGGTCAGTATTCAGGCAGCGCTGCGCAACCCACGGCGCGCCTGGGCCGGGAGCCGCTTTCCCAAGCTTATCCACAGCTTGCCCAACAGATTCCGTGGACAACCCGCTAGCCGCCCTGCTCCACCAGCAGGCGCGCGGCGATCAGGTCTTCCAGGGCGTAGCCGACCGACTTGAACAGGGTGATTTCCTGGTCGTCACGGCGCAGCCCGCGGCCCTGCAGCAGGTCGCCGAGCTGGGTGTGGATGGCCGATTCGGCGATGGCGCCTTCGGCCAGGGGAATCAGCAGGTCGCCGGCTTCCTCCAGCGCGCCTTCGCGGGTGTCGACGACGATGCGCGCGCGGCGCACGGCTTCGCTGTCGGTCTCGCGCATGCTCGGCAGGAAGGCGCCGACCAGGTCGAGGTGACTGCCCGGGCGCAGCCATTCGCCGCGCACCAGCGGCTCGCGGGAGGTGGTCACGCAGCTGATGGTGTCGGCCGCGGCCACGCCTGCGGCGAGGTCTTCGCAGGCGCGCACCGGGTAGCCTTCGCCGGCCAGGCGCTCGACCAGCGCGGCGACCTTGGACGGGTGCCGGCCCCAGATGGCGACGTCGGTGTAGTCACGCACCGCCGCGTGGGCGCGCACCATGTGCGGCGCCAGGGTGCCGCTGCCGACGATGAGCAGGCGCTCGGCGTCGCGCCGGGCCAGGTGGTCCGCCGCCAGGGCCGAGGTGCAGGCGGTGCGCCGGGCGGTGAGTTCGGAGGCTTCGAGCAGCGCCAGCGGGCGGCCGTCGACGCCGTCGAACAGGCAGAACAGCGCCGCCACCGCCGGCAGGCCGCGCGCGCCGTTGCCGGGGAACACGGTGACCAGCTTGACGCCGATGTCCTGCCCCGGGCGCCACACCGGCATGGTCAGCAGCGTGGCGTTATCGGGCAGCGCATGGCAGCCGCGCACCGGCGCCTCGCAGGTGTCGGCCAGGCCCTGGCGCAGGGCCTCGATCAGTTGTGGATAAGCCAGGCGCTCGGCGACGTCGGCGTTGGTGAGGAAACGGACATCGTGCATGGAGACTCCCCATAAAGTCAGGCGAGCCCTTGTAGGAGCGAGGCGTCCCCCTCGCTCCTACGAAGAGCAGATGTGCGGTCAGTGCCCGCCCAGATAGGCGTCGCGCACCTCCTGGTTGCCCAGCAGTTCCGCGCCCGTGCCGCTCATGCGGATCTCGCCGTTGACCATCACGTAACCGCGGTCGGAGAGCCTGAGGGCGTGGTTGGCGTTCTGCTCGACGAGGAACAGCGTCATGCCGGTCTGCGCCAGTTCGCGCAGGGTCTGGAAGATCTGCTTGACCACGATGGGCGCCAGGCCCAGGGAGGGTTCGTCGAGCAGCAGCAGCTTGGGCCGGCTCATCAGCGCGCGGGCGATGGCGAGCATCTGCTGCTCGCCGCCGGACATGGTCATGGCGCGCTGGTTGCGCCGCTCCTTCAGCCGCGGGAACAGCTCGAACATGCGCTGCATGTCTTCCTGGGCGTGGTCCATACCGATGGGGATGGTGCCCATCAGCAGGTTCTCCTCCACGCTCATGTCGGGGAACACCCGGCGCCCTTCCGGCGACTGCGCGATGCCGTTGGAGGCCACGTAGTGCGCCGAGCGCCGGGCGATGTCCTGGCCGCGGTAGAGAATCTGCCCGGCGGCCGCGCGCGGCTGGCCGAAGATGGACATCAGCAGGGTGGACTTGCCGGCGCCGTTGGCGCCGATCAGCGCCACCGTCTCGCCTTCGCCAACGGTCAGGGAAACCTTCTTCAGCGCCTGGATCGGCCCGTAGAACACATCCACATCACGGAATTCCAGAATCGGCGCCGTCATGCGACCTCCTCTTCGTCTGCGCCCAGGTAGGCGGCGATCACCTTGTCGTTGCTGCGGATCTCCGCCGGCAGGCCGCGGGCAATCACGTCGCCGTGGTCGAGCACGATGATGTGGTCGGAGATGTTCATCACCATGCCCATGTCGTGCTCGATGAGCAGCACGGTGATGCCGTGGTGGTCGCGCAGGAAGCGGATGATCCGGCTCAGCGCCTGGGTCTCGGCCGGGTTGAGGCCGGCGGCCGGTTCGTCCAGGCAGATGATCTCCGGGCGCGTGCACATGGCCCGGGCGATCTCCAGGCGGCGCTGCTGGCCGTAGGACATCTCGCCGGCCAGGCGGTTGGCGCAGTCCACCAGGTCGACCACTTCCAGCCAGTAGAAGGCGTGGTCCAGCGCGTCGCTTTCCGCGCGGCGGTAGCCGGGGGTGTTGAGGATGCCGGAAACCAGGTTGCGGTTGACGTACATGTGCTGCGCCACCAGCAGGTTCTCCACCACCGACATTTCGCGGAACAGGCGGATGTTCTGGAAGGTGCGCGCCAGCCCCGCGCGGTTCACCAGGTGGGTGCCGCCGAACATCTTGTAGTACACGCGGCTGCCGAACTGCGCCGGGTTGACGAAGTCGCCGGCCTGGAACGGCTGACCGAGGATCTTGATGACGTCGGTGGTAGTGCCCTGGGTGTTGAGCAGGATCTTCCCGCCGGTGGCCTTGTAGAAGCCGGTCAGGCAGTTGAACACGGTGGTCTTGCCGGCGCCGTTGGGGCCGATCAGCGCGGTGATGGAGCCGCGCTCCACGTCCAGGTTGACGTCGTTGAGCGCCTTGATGCCGCCGAAGTGCATCATCAGGTGCTCGACGCTGAGAATCTTGTCGCTCATGGCGCCACCCCCTTGCGCTTGGCGAAGCCCCGGCGGTTGATGCGGATCAGCCCGCGCGGGCGCCAGATCATCATCAGCACCATGAGCATGCCGAACAGCAGCACGCGGTAGTCGGCGAAGCTGCGCAGCAGTTCCGGCGTCACCGTCAGGACGAAGGCGGCGATCACCACCCCGAGGGTCGAGCCCATGCCGCCGAGCACGACGATGGCGAGGATCAGCGCCGACTCGAAGAAGGTGAACGACGATGGGTTGACGAAGCCCTGGTAGCTGGCGAAGAACACCCCGGCCAGGCCCGCGGTGGAAGCCCCGAGCATGAACGCCGAGAGCTTGACCAGCACGTGGTTCAGGCCCAGCGAGCGGCAGGCGATCTCATCCTCGCGCAGCGCTTCCCAGGCGCGGCCCACCGGCATGCGCGTGAGCCGGTGCTTGACGTACAGCACCAGCAGCACCACCAGGAACAGCACCGCGTAGATGAAGATGAACTTGAGGTTCTGGTTGTAATCGATGCCGAGGAACTCGTGGATGGGCGTGCCGCCCTCCTTGGCGCGGCGGCCGAACTCCAGGCCGAAGAAGGTCGGCGCCGGCACCTGCATGCCGTTCGGGCCGCCGGTGAAGGACAGCCAGTTGTTCAGCACCAGGCGGATGATCTCGCCGAAGCCCAGGGTCACGATGGCCAGGTAGTCGCCGTGCATGCGCAACACCGGGAAGCCCAGTAGCGCCCCGGCCATGGCCGCGGTGATGGCGGCCAGCGGCAGCACCGTCCAGAAGCCCAGGCCCAGGTACTGGTAGCCCAGCGCCAGGCCGTAGGCGCCGATGGCGTAGAAGGCCACGTAGCCCAGGTCGAGCAGCCCGGCCAGGCCCACCACTATGTTCAGGCCCAGGCCCAGCAGCACGTAGATCAGCCCGAGGATGACCACGGTGAGCAGGTACTTGTTGGCGAAGAACGGCAGCGCCACGGCGGCCACCACCAGCAGCGGGATGATCCAGCGCAGGCGCGTCTTGTAGCCCGGCGGCAGCACCTGGATGCCGGAGTCGGAGCCCTCGAAGCGGTCGAGCACGCGGCTGCCGGCAGCGGTCTGCAGGAACAGGCTGAGCACCAGGCGCCCGGCCATGACCGCGCCGACCATCCAGGCCAGGCGCACCGGTTGCAGGTTGAAGCTGTAGCCGTCGAGCACGATGCCGACGATGGGGCCGAACACGATGAGGGCGACCAGGCCGGCGAGGACGGTGTCCACCAGGCTCTGCTTGAGATCGATGCGCGGGGCGGAAGCGGTTGCGGTAGCCATGCTCACACCTTCGATACCTGGGGCCGGCCCAGGAGTCCTTGCGGTCGGAAGATGAGGATGGTCACCAGCAGGCCGAAGGCGAACACGTCCTTGTAGTCGGTGTTGACCATGCCGGAGAACTGCGCCTCGGCCACGCCCAGGATCAGGCCGCCGAGCATGGCCCCGGGCAGCGAGCCGATGCCGCCGAGCACCGCGGCGGTGAACGCCTTGATGCCGATGATGAAGCCGGCGTAGAAGTCGAAGGTGCCGTAGTTCATGGTGATCAGCACGCCGGCCAGCGCGGCCATGGCGGCGCCGATGACGAACACGTAGGAGATCACCCGGTCGGTGTTGATGCCCAGGATCGAGGCCATCTTGCGGTCCTGCTGGGTGGCGCGGCACATGCGCCCGAGCTTGGTGTACTGGATCACGTAGGTGAGCACGGCCATGCCGGCGAAGGAGGCCAGCAGGATGAACAGCTTGGTGTAGGTCAGTTGCACCCAGCCGTCGCCGATGTGCAGCTTGAAGGCGCCTTCGAGCAGCGTAGGCACGCCCTGCTGGCGCGGGCCCTGGGCCAGCTGCACGTAGTTCTGCAGGATCAGCGACATGCCGATGGCGCTGATCAGCGGCGCCAGGCGCGTGGAGTTGCGCAGCGGCTTGTAGGCGATGCGCTCGATCACCCAGCCGTACACGCCGGTGACCAGGATGGTGAAGATCAGCGTGCCGAGGATCAGCAGCGGGAAGGAATGCAGGCCGAAGAAGGCCAGCAGCGCCAGGCCGATGGCGGAAAGGTAGGCCGAGACCATGTAAACCTCGCCGTGGGCGAAGTTGATCATGCCGATGATGCCGTAGACCATCGTGTAACCGATGGCGATCAGGCCGTAGACCGACCCGAGGGTCAGCCCGTTGATCATTTGCTGGAGAAAGATGCCGTCCACGATTGGATACTCACGCAAGCGGGGCAGGAAAAGGCTGACGCGGCGCGCCTGATGCGGCTCGTGACCGCCAGCGGGCGACGTCGACCTGCGGGGATGCCGGCGCCGCTCGTGGCGGCGCCGGCAGTCGGCGCTTCAGGCCGGGATCACTTCTTGAAAGCGTCCAGCTGGTGGTACTTGCCCTTGTCGTCCCATTCGTAGACCACGTAGTCGGAGACTTTCAGGTCGCCCTTCTGGTCCCACTCCTTCTTGCCCATCACGGTCTGTACCGGGTGCGACTTCAGCCACTTGGCAGCGGCCGCCGGGTCGGTCTTGCCGGCGCCGTTGAAGCCGGCCGCCAGGGCCTGCACCGAGGCGTAGGCGTAGAGGGTGTAGCCCTCGGGCTCGAAGCCGCCGGCGCGGAACTTCTCGACCACCGCCTTGCCGTCGGGGATCAGCCGTGGGTCGGCGCCGAAGGTCATCAGCACGCCCTTGACGTACTGCGGGCCGCCGGCGGTGGTGACCAGCTCGTCGGTGACGATGCCGTCGTCGGACATGAACTTGGCGGTCAGGCCCTGTTCGCGCATCTGCCGCACCAGCGGGCCGGCCTCGGGGTGCAGGCCGCCGAAGTAGACGACCTCGGCGCCGGAAGCGCGGATCTTGGTGACCAGGGCGTTGAAGTCCTTCTCGCCGCGGGTCAGGCCTTCGTACAGCACCTCCTTCACGCCGCGCTTGTTCAGCTGCGCGCGGGTGGCGTCGGCCAGGCCCTGGCCGTAGGTGTCCTTGTCGTGGATGACCGCGACCTTCTTGGCCTTGAGCACGTCGACGATATAGTCGCCGGCGACGATGCCCTGCTGGTCGTCGCGGCCGCACATGCGGAACATGCCGGAGAGGCCGCGCTCGGTGACCTGCGGGTTGGTCGAGCCGGGGGTGATGGCGATGATGCCGGCCTCGTCGTAGACCTCGGAGGCGGGGATGGTGGAGGAGGAGCAGAAGTGGCCGACCACCGCCACCGCCTTGTCTTCGTCGACCAGGCGGTTGGCCACGGCCACGGCCTGTTTCGGTTCGCAGGCGTCGTCCGCCTTCACCAGCTTGATCTTCTCGCCGTTGACGCCGCCGGCGGCGTTGATGTCCTCGGCGGCCTGGGTCGCTCCGCGCCAGTATTGCTCGCCGAAGGAGGCGTTGGCCCCGGTGTGCGGGCCGGCGACGCCGATCACGACGTCGGCCTGGGCGAGAGAAGTCATGCCCATCGCGGCGGTTACCGCCAGGGCCAGAAAGCCTTTTCTGAAAATCTTCTGCGACATGGAGTTTTGCTCCTGAGGTTTTTGTGGTGACGCGCGAAACAACAGATGTTGGCGATTAGCCAACAGCAAGCCGCGTGCCATCCGTTTTTGTTATTCGAAAAGTCGGACAGCAGAACCGGCCAGGGCCGGCAGAAAACAGCTTTTGGCGTGTGCAACCCCCAAAAACAAAAGGTGCAACCCAAACATCCGATGGGCGCAACCGTCCATCCCGCGAGCTGGCACAACCAGCAGCCAACGGGCGCAACCCGAGCGGTAACCATCGCTGTCACCTAACTGCACATTCTCGGTGCGCGCCCATCGAGGTAACGCACCAAAAAGGCTAGACCAAAGTGCAGAAGGGGCCAGACGAGGCGGACGGGGCCGGGCGCCCCCGTCCCGGGCGCGCCGCTAGATCACCACGCGCAGGCACTGCCCGGCGTGGTAGAGCGAGAAGCCCGCCTCGTACAGGCAGCTGCGCAGGCCCGCCGCGGAAACCTCCTCCAGCGGCCGCAGGGGCATGGGCAGGGCGCTGGCCTCGCCGCGCAGCAGGAAGTCGGCGAAGGCCTTGCCCACCACGGTGCCGGTGGTCACCCCGCGGCCGTTGTAGCCGCTCATGGCGAGCAGCCCCGGCGCCGGCTCGAACAGGCGCATCAGGTGGTCGGGGGTGAAGTCGATGCAGCCGGTCCAGGTGAATTCCCAGTCCACCTTGCCCAGCCGCGGGAAGTAGTGCTGCTGGATACGGTCGGCCCAGCTGCGGATGAACCATTCCGGCTTGCCGGTGCCCTTGCCCAGGCTACCGAGCAGCAGGCGGCCGTCGGCGTCGCGGCGGATGCTGCTGAGCACCTGGCGGGTGTCCCAGGAACCCTGGCCGCCGGGCAGGATGCGCGCGGCCTCGGCGCCCTCCAGCGGGCGCGAGGCGACCTGGTAGTAGTAGCCGGGGAAGAAGGTGCGGCGCAGTTGCGTCCACTCGCCCTCGGTGTAGGCGCTGGAGGCGATCACCACCTTCTGCGCCAGCACGCTGCCCTCGCCGGTGATGACGCGCCAGGCGGCGCCCTCGCGCTCCAGCGCGGTCACCGCCGAGTTGTGGTACAGCCCGCCGCCCAGCTCGACCACGGCGCGGGCCAGGCCGCTGACGTAGGCCATGGGGTTGAGGGTGCCGGCGCGGCGGTCGAGCAGCGCGCCGGCGATCCGCTCGGTGCCGCAGGCCTCGGCGCAGGCCGCGCCGGTGAGCAGCTCGACCGGGGCGCCGCGGCGCTGCCATTGCTCGCAGCGGCTGCGCAGGTCGTCCAGGCCGCGCTGGTTGTGGGCCATGTGCAGGGTGCCCTCGCGGCGCGCCTGGCAGTCGATGGCGTACTTGTCGATCAGCGAGAAGACCAGCGAGGGCGCCGCGCCGAGCATGCGGTTGAGGCGCGAGCCGACCTCCTGGCCCATGCCCGCCTCGATCTCGTCCGGCGGAATCCACAGGCCGGCATTGACCAGCCCGACGTTGCGCCCGGCACCGCCATGGCCGGTGCGATGGGCCTCCAGCACACAGACGCTGCGCCCCGCCTCCAGCAGGTGCAGGGCCGCGGAGAGCCCGGTGAAGCCGGCGCCGACGACGCATACGTCGGCCTCGTGTTCTCCCAGCAGCGACGGCGCCTGCGGCCGCTCGGGGGTCAGGTGTTCCCACAGACACTCTTGGCGAAGCGACATCCGCTGATCCTTGTACAAGGAGCTGCAAGCGGCAAGCGGCAAGCTCCAAGAAAGAGCCTGCCGCCCCACCCACAGCTAGAAGTCACACCCTGGTCTTGCGCTTTCAGCTTTCAGCTTTCAGCTTTCAGCTTTCAGCTTTCAGCTAATCGAACACTATGCCCTGGGCCAACGGCAACTCCCGCGACCAGTTCACGGTGTTGGTCTGCCGGCGCATGTAGGCCTTCCAGGCGTCGGAGCCGGATTCGCGGCCGCCGCCGGTTTCCTTCTCGCCACCGAAGGCGCCGCCGATTTCCGCGCCGCTGGGGCCGATGTTGACGTTGGCGATGCCGCAGTCGCTGCCGATCGCCGACATGAAGGCTTCCGCCTCGCGCAGGTCGGTGGTGAACACGCAGGACGACAGGCCCTGGGGCACGGCGTTGTTCAGCGCCACCGCCTCGTCGAAGTCCTTGTAGGGGATCACGTAGAGGATCGGGGCGAAGGTCTCGCTGCGCACCACGTCGCTCTGCTCAGGCATCTCGACGATGGCCGGGGAGACGTAGAAGGCCTCGGGGAACTGGTCTTGCAGCTGGCGCTCGCCGCCGAACACCGTGCCGCCCTCGCCGCGCGCCTGCTCCAGCGCGCCCTGCATGGCCAGGAAGCTGCGCTCGTCGATCAGCGGGCCGACCAGGTTGCCCTGCAGCGGGTGGCCGATGCGCACTTTCGAATACGCGGCCTTCAGGCGCGCGACTATCTCGTCCTTCACCGACTCGTGGGCGATCAGCCGGCGCAGCGTGGTGCAGCGCTGTCCGGCGGTGCCCACGGCGCTGAACAGGATGGCGCGCACGGCCATGTCCAGGTCGGCGCTGGGGGCCAGGATCATGGCGTTGTTGCCGCCCAGTTCGAGGATGCTGCGGCCGAAGCGCGCGGCGACGCGCGGGCCCACTTCGCGGCCCATGCGGGTGCTGCCGGTGGCGCTGACCAGGGCCACGCGCGGGTCGTCCACCAGGGCCTCGCCGGCGGCGCGGTCGCCGATCAGCACCTGGCTGAGGCAGGCCGGGGCGTCGCCGAACTGCGCCAGGGCCTTGTCGAACAGCGCCTGGCAGGCCAGCGCGGTGAGCGGCGTCTTCTCCGACGGCTTCCACACCACCGGGTTGCCGCACACCAGGGCCAGCGCGGTGTTCCACGACCACACGGCGACCGGGAAGTTGAAGGCGCTGATGACGCCGACCACGCCCAGCGGCTGCCAGGTCTCGCGCATGTGGTGGCCGGGGCGCTCGGAGGCGATGGTCAGGCCGTAGAGCTGGCGCGACAGGCCGACGGCGAAGTCGCAGATGTCGATCATCTCCTGCACTTCGCCCTGGCCTTCCTGGGTGATCTTGCCGGCTTCCCAGGACACCAGCTCGCCCAGCTCGGCCTTGTGCGCGCGCAGCTGCTCGCCGAACAGCCGCACCAGTTCGCCGCGGCGCGGCGCCGGCACCGCGCGCCAGGCGGCGAAGGCCTGGGCCGCGCGGCCGATCTTCTGCTCCACTTCGGCGGCGCTTTCCAGGCGCACGGCGCCCAGGCGGCTGCCGTCGATGGGGCTGTGGATGACATGGTCACCGTTGGAGTAGAGGGAGGAATCGACTCCCAGTTTCTCGAGCAGTGCGGAAATCATCGCGTCTCCTGAGCCAGTCGGTTAAGCCATTGGAATGCAAGCAGTAATAACCGGCTTGCAGGCGGCCAACAAACGACGTTTCCTATGCACATCATTCCGTAAATTCATGCCAGGGGCGGCTGCGCGTCGGCGGAGCCGCCCTACCGGCATTCACAGAGCCGATCACGACGATGCTCAACAAACGCCACCTGCCCTCCATGACCGCCCTGCAGTGCTTCGAGGCCGTGGCCCGGCACCTGAGCTTCACCCGCGCCTCGGAAGAGCTGGCGCTGACCCAGAGCGCGGTGAGCAAGCAGGTGGCGCAGCTGGAGGAGATGCTCCAGCACCTGCTGTTCCGCCGCGTGCGCCGGCGCCTGCAACTGACCCCGGCGGGCGAGCTGTACCTGCAGGAGGTGCGCAAGATCCTCAGCCAGGTGGAGCTGTCCACCCGTTACCTGCTGTCCTACGGCGGCGAGACCGAGGTGCTGCGCGTGTCCACCCCGCCCACTTTCGGTGCGCGCTGGCTGATCCCGCTGCTCAACGGCTGGCGCCACCGCCACCCGAACATCCACCTGGACCTGCGCCAGGAACTGGAGCCCGACGACCTGCTGCACTCGCGCTGCGACGTGGCTTTCTTCTTCGGCCCCGGCACCCTGCCCGGCGCCGAGTGCCTGCACCTGTTCGGCGAGGAAATGCTGCCGGTGTGCTCGCCGGCGCTCCTCCCGGCGCAGCCGCTGGACGACCCGCTGCAACTGGACGAACTGGTGCTGCTGCAGAACGCCACCCGCCCGGAGGCCTGGCACGAGTGGTTCGCCAGCCTCGACCGGCGCAGCGAGCACAGCTTCCACGGGCCGCGCTTCGACACCTTCTACATGTGCATCCGCGCCGCCCAGGCCGGCTGCGGCGTGGCCCTGCTGCCGCGCTTCCTGGTGGAGGAGGAGCTGGCCGAAGGCAAGCTGGTGGTCGCCTGGCCGCACAGCCTGCAGAGCCGCAGCGCCTACTACCTGGCCTACCCCGAGCAAGCCGCGGCGGTGCCCAAGGTGCGCGCCTTCGTCGAGTGGATCGGCGAGCACCTGCAACAGCCCTGAAGCGCCCGCGACCATCCGGGCATCGCCCGGCACGCCGTGTGCTGGTATTTTTTCCGCATCCGACGGGCCGCGCCCGTCCACAACCGGACAGAGAAGCCCATGAAAACCATCCAAGACGACATCGCCAAGGACCTCAACGTGCAGCGGCCCTTCGCCACCGAGGCCGACGTGCAGGCGGAAATCCAGCGCCGCATCCGCTTCATCCAGGACTGCCTGCGCGAGTCGGGCACCAGGACCCTGGTGCTGGGCATCAGCGGCGGTGTCGACTCCCTCACCGCAGGCATGCTCTGCCAGCGCGCCGTGGAAGGCCTGCGCGAGGAAACCGGCAACCCGGACTACCGCTTCATCGCCGTGCGCCTGCCGTACAACGTGCAGGGCGACGAGTCCGACGCCCAGGCGGCGGTGGACTGCATCGCCCCGGACGAGCGCCACACGGTGAACATCGGCCCGGCGGTCCAGGCCCTGGCCGAGCAGACCCGCGCCCTCGACGGCCTGCCCGCCGCCACCGTGGACTTCGCCTTGGGCAACACCAAGGCGCGCATGCGCATGGTCGCCCAGTACACCATCGCCAACGCCCGCCAGGGCCTGGTGGTGGGCACCGACCACGCTGCCGAGGCGGTGATGGGCTTCTTCACCAAGTTCGGCGACGGCGCCTGCGACATCGCCCCGCTGACCGGCCTGGTGAAGCACCAGGTGCGCACCATCGCCCGCACCCTGGGCGCCCCGGAATTCCTCGTGGAAAAAGTGCCCACCGCCGACCTCGAAGACCTCGCCCCAGGCAAGCCGGACGAACACGCCCACGGCGTGACCTACCAGGAGATCGACGCCTTCCTGCACGGCCAGCCGGTCAGCCCGGAGGCCTTCGAGATCATCAAGCGCACCTACGAGAAGACCCACCACAAGCGGCAGCTGCCGAAGGCGCCGTGAGGGCGCCTTGCGCCATCTCCTGTTGGAGCAACTGTCTTGCAAGCCGCGCTGGGGCGCTTTTCGTAGGATGGGTTGAGCTTGCGAAACCCATGCGGTTGCGCTGATGGGTATCGCTTCGCTCAACACCATCCTACGGGTCTCGTGCTTGCCGGAGGGGGTAGCGGACCTTGTCCGCGATTAACCGGCCCCACCGGCGCGATTCGCGGATGAGATCCGCTCCTACGCTGCCCCACCCGCGCCATTCCATGTAGGAGCGCGCCCTGCGCGCGATTTCGCGGGCAGGGCCCGCTCCTACAGATTGCCGAGAGGCACGGTATTCCTCCCCCCGTAGGAGCGGACCTTGTCCGCGATTAGCCGGAACCTTCGGCGCGATTCGCGGATGAGATCCGCTCCTACGCTGCCCCACCCGCGCCATTCCATGTAGGAGCGCGCCCTGCGCGCGATTTCGCGGGCAGGGCCCGCTCCTACAGGTTGCCGGGAGGCACGGTATTCCTCCCCCCGTAGGAGCGGACCTTGTCCGCGATAGCCGGAACCTCCGGCGCGATTCGCGGATGAGATCCTCCTACGCTGCCCCGCCTGCGCCATTCCCCTGTAGGAGCGCGCCCTGCGCGCGATTTCGCGGGCAGGGCCCGCTCCTACAGGTTGCCGGGAGGCACGGTATTCCTCCCCCCGTAGGAGCGGACCTTGTCCGCGATAGCCGGAACCTCCGGCGCGATTCGCGGATGAGATCCGCTCCTACGCTGCCCCACCCATGCCATTCCCATGTAGGAGCGCGCCCTGCGCGCGATTTCGCGGGCAGGGCCCGCTCCTACAGGTTGCCGGGAGGCACGGTATTCCGCTTCTATGCCACCCGCGCCGGCAACACGTACTGCCACACCGCCACGAAGTGCAGCAGGCTGCCGGCGATCACGAACAGGTGCCAGATGCCGTGCCAGTGGCGGAAGCGCTCGTCGTAGGCGAAGAACAGGATGCCGATGGTGTAGCTGGCCCCGCCGGCCACCAGCCAGGCCAGGCCGCCCGGGCCAAGGGCGCGGTACAGCGGGCCCAGGGCGATCAGCACGATCCAGCCCATCACCGCGTAGATGACGATGGACAGCACCCGCGCCTCGGAGCGCGGCTTGAGTTCCTGCAGCATGCCCAGCACCGCCAGGCTCCAGACGATGCCGAACAGCGTCCAGCCCCAGGCGCCCTTGAGGCTCACCAGGCAGAAGGGCGTGTAGCTGCCGGCGATCAGCAGGTAGATCGACAGGTGGTCGAGCTTGCGCAGGATCGCCTTGGCCCGCCCGCGCACGCTGTGGTAGGTGGTGGAGACGCTGTAGAGCAGCAGCAGGCTGCCGCTGTAGATCGAGACGCCGACTATCTTCAGCGCATCGCCGAGCAGGCTGCTGGCGATCACCAGCCAGGTGCCGCCCACCAGCGCCGCCACGGCGCCGAGCAGGTGGGTCCAGGCATTGAATCGTTCACCGTGGTACACGTTCTTCCCCCCTGACGCGACCCAGGCACGGCGGGTCGCCTACCAGGATAAGTTAAAACGAAAAAGCCCGGCTGCAAGCCGGGCTTTCGTACGAAGCGACGAACTCACTTCAGAGCGAGGGTGCCCTTCATCATTGCCGAGTGGCCCGGGAAGCTGCAGAAGAACATGTACTGCTCGCCTTCCTTCAGCTTGGAGACGTCGAAGCTCACCGAGTCTTTCTCGCCGGAGCCGATGATCTTGGTGTGGGCGATCACGCGGGTGTCGCCGTCCTTCAGGTAGTTCTTGTCCAGGCCGGCGGCCATGCCGTCGGCGACCACGCCCTGCATGTCGGCGGCGGTGGTCAGCACCCAGTTGTGGCCCATGACGTTCTTCGGCAGGGCGCCGGGGTGGGACAGGTTCACGGTGAAGGTCTTGCAGCTCTTGTCCACGCTGATGGCGTTGGTGTTGAACTGCATCTGGTCGTTGCCTTGAATGTCCACCGAGCATTCGGCAGCCAGCAGCGGGGCGCTGAACAGACCGAGCAGGGTGACAGCAGCGAGTTTGTGGAACATACGAGCCTCCTGGGCAGGTTGGGCGGAGAATCCGGAACGGCAGACTGCCCGATAGTCGGGCGGCGCCTGCTGATCCAGGTCAATTCGGTGCGGGCGGCGCCATAGTCTTGCCAGCATGCAGTTCTATCAGGCTGATACGAACTTTCAACGAGGCAAATTAGCGCGCCCCGTCCAGCATAGACCGTCACGGATGCCTGACGGAGAGCGTCGCCATGCACGATAAATCGGATACAAACATGTATACAATTTTTCAGCAAGTCCTCGCGTGCTATGCCCAGGGCGCCTGCGGCGGCTAGGTCGGCCATGGCGGCTTGGAGCGCGGACACGCAGCAGTTACTCTGACGACCGTTTTGACGGTCACGGAGTTCCAGACAATGACCTTGCGTTCCATCTGCGTATTCTGCGGCGCCAGCCCCGGTGCCAGCCCCATTTACCGCGAAGCGGCCGAGAGCCTCGGCCGGCACATCGCCGAGCGCGGCCTGCGCCTGGTCTATGGCGGCGGCGCCGTGGGCCTGATGGGCATGGTGGCCGATGCCGCCCTGGCCGCCGGCGGCGA
The DNA here is from genome assembly GCF_022760135.1 of Pseudomonas sp. M1. Lineage (NCBI taxonomy): Bacteria > Pseudomonadati > Pseudomonadota > Gammaproteobacteria > Pseudomonadales > Pseudomonadaceae > Pseudomonas > Pseudomonas sp. M1. The sequence goes on along the minus strand of NZ_CP094343.1, from coordinate 531,545 downwards.
GGTGGTGGGAATTATCCCGCAGAGCCTGAAAGAGGCGGAAATCGGCCACAAGGGCCTGAGCCGCCTGGAAGTGGTCGACGGCATGCACGCGCGCAAGGCGCGCATGGCCGAGCTGAGCGATGCCTTCATCGCCCTGCCCGGCGGCCTGGGCACCCTGGAGGAACTCTTCGAGGTCTGGACCTGGGGCCAACTGGGCTACCACGCCAAGCCCCTGGGCCTGCTGGAAGTGAACGGCTTCTACGACCCGCTGCTGAGCTTCCTCGACCACCTGGTGCAGGAGCGCTTCGTCCGTGCGGAACACCGCCAGATGCTGCAGCGCGGCGCCACCCCGGCCGAACTGATCGACGCCCTGCAGGCCTGGAAGCCCCTGGCCGCGCCCAAGTGGGTTGACCGCGCGCCGACCTAGCGCCAGCACTCGGTGGTGGCCGGACTGCGCTGCCCCAGGGCGTTGAGCGTCAGGGTGCCGCAGCGGGGATCGTTGCGTTGCGGCTCGACCTCCAGCAGGTAGCCGCCATCGCCATCTTCGCCGGCCGACAGCGTCAGGACGTAGCGCCCATTGCGTGAACTCGCCTGCAGGCCAAGGGAGGCGATGTCGGCATTCGCCACCACATAGCGGCGGTTCTGCGCGAAGAAACGCTCCTGGCGCGCCGCCGCCTCCATCAGCAGGGCCTGGCCTTCGGCGCGGTCGGAGCGCCGCGCGTATTCCACGTAGCTGGGATAGGCGACGCTGGCGAGGATGCCGACGATGACCACGGCGATCATCAGCTCCAGCAGGCTGAAGCCGTTCTGCCCGCTCATTCCGATGCCTCCATCTGGCGCCAGCTCTGCCGGCCCGGGCGGATGCCGTCGTAGAAGCGCACCGCCCCTTCGCTGCCGTGGGCGACACCCAGGCCGCTGGACAGGTCGAAGCCGAGGGACGCCCCGCCCAGGCCGCCGGGGAGCAGCATGCCTGCGACCTTGTTGCCGTCGTCACGGTCCCGCGCATCGACCACGCCGTCGTTGTTGTAGTCCAGAGCGTCCGTCAGCGGCGCCCCGCCAGTCAGGGGGTTGAGCGCCAGCAGCCAGGTGCTGACGCCATCCTGGCAGGGGTCGGCGTTCGGCGTCAGCGTGGCAAACAAGGCCAGCCGGCCGCTGCTGGCCGGGTCGGCGACGACCTGCTCGCCGGTCTTCGGCAGGTCCAGCAGCCAGCCATGCACGCCGTTGCCGCCCGCGCCGGGCTTCTGCGCAGCGGGCGCCCAGGCCAGCGGGTTGCTGCTGAGGCTTCGGTAGCTGTCGGTGGCCTTGGTGAACTTCTGGGCCTGCAGCCTGTTGCGCGTCACCGTCGAGTCGTTGCCGCCCTGCTCTCCCGCGGCCAGCCTGTCCCAGATGCCGTAGAGGCTCATCGCCCGGCTGGTGTCGGCCTCGGCGTCGTGGACCTCGAAGTATTTGCCGGTGCCCAGCAGCGCCAGCACGCCCTGGCCCGAGGGATGGCGGACCAGCCAGGGCGCCGCGGTGATGGGCTGTACCTCGCCCTCTTTGCTCGGAGCAAGAGGGGCAAGGCGGGCGCGGAACAGCGGCCGGCCGGCCAGCCCGACCCGGTAGTCGGAGGCGCTGGCGGAGTCGGGGCCGCCATATCCGCCCTGGCTGGTGGCCTTGTAGAGGTCGAAGCGCCAGAGGTTGCCGAGCAGGTCGCCAGCGTAGGCGTGGTCGACGATGCCGTCGCCGTCCATGTCCGCGGCGCGGGGGCTGGACAGGCCGTTGGCGGCATCGCCGCCCTGGCTCACGTTGAGTTCGCGCAGCAGCGAGCCGGTGGCGATGTCGATCAGGTAGAGCACCGCCATGTCCTGCAGGCCGTCGTAGCCGTTGGCCGCCAGCACCGCCCACTGGCCGCTGTGCAGGCGGGTGATGACCGGGCGCGCCAGGGTATGGCCGAGGCGTGCGAACGGGCCGGCGCCGCCTTCAATCTCCCAGAGCAGCTTCGGCTGCTGCGGGTCGGTGACGTCCAGGGCGAAGAGCGCGCGGCCGCCGGCGCCGAGGCCGCCGACCAGCACGGTGCGCCAGGCGCCGTCGAAGAACACGTCTTCGGCGACCAGGGGGCCGTCCACCAGGTAGCGATGCTCCGCAATGGTGTAGCGCGGATCGGTCAACCGGTACATGCCGGCCAGGGCGGGACGGGGCACGAAGGCGAAGACCTCTTCGCCGGTCTCGGCGTCGAAGGCGTGCAGCATGCCGTCGTTGGCGCCGACGTAGATCATGCTGCGCCGCGAGGCCTGCGCCGCCTTGAATTCGCTGTAGGCGTCGTCCCTGCTGCTCAGGCCGTCATTGTCGGGGCCTTCCAGGCGGTCGCGCGGCAGCGCCGGGCGGGACGGCGCCGTCACCAGCAGCGGCGCCGAGTTGACGATGTCGCCGAGCAGCCCGCCGCGCACGCGGAACTCGCTCCCTTCGAGGTCGCGCTTGCCGGCCAGGTACTGCACGCGTGCTTCGCCGCGGGAGTCCTGGTCGCCGGAGAGCGTCTGGTTGAAGACGCGCCGCTGCCCGCTGTCGAGGTTGCTCCAGGCGAAGTCCACCAGGCTCTTGCCCTTGCCCATGAGTACCCGCCGCGGGCTCTTGCGCCCGTCGAGCAGCGCCTTGGCGCTCCACAGCTGCTGCCGGCCGGCGTTCGCCGGTTGCAGGTACTTGACCAGGTCGCCGCTCCAGTCCTCGCTGGAGAAGGAGGCGACGTAGACATGCGCCTGGTCCTTCACCTCGCCGGCCGCCACCGCCGGTCGCGCCGCCGAGGCCGCACGGTTGACGATGCGCGAGAGGATGCTGGCGAAGGCGTCGACCATCTGCTGCGGGTCCTCGGCGCTGAAGAACTCGCCGCGGGAGTTGATCGCCGCGTGCCAGAGGTCGTAGACGTTGTTTTCATGATCGGAGCTCGCTGGCGGCCAGGCGATGCTGCCATTGGCCAGGCCCTGGTAGCCGGCCCCCTCGAAGGTGCCGCCGGACCATTGCGGGCTGAGCAGCGAGTGCCCCAGGCCCAGGCCCATGGTGAAAGTCACCAGGTGCTGCCAGGTCGCCGGGTTGTTGCGCGGGTCCCAGTATTGCCGGGTGGCATCCGCCTGGGCGAAGGGAACGTAGGGCTTCAGCTCGTTGGCAAGGTCCGTGCGCGCATCGGTGGCCCAGTAGTGGAAGGCCAGGTCGGCCAGGGTGTTCTTCGCCCCGTCCTTGAAGGGCGAGCGGGCCGCATAGTGAGCGCCGTCCGGCAACGTCCTGCCACTACCATCGACGTTGCCGCCCACCGAGCCCGCCCTGCCGTTCCACAGCCCATCGGTCATCATCAGGTGATAGCTGGGGCGACAGGTGAATTTCGGCTCTTTCTTGCCGCCGGGCTCGAAGTCGTAGGCTGGGCCGTCCTCGTCGGCGATGAATTTGCCGGCCCGGTCCAGCGCCTGGCGCAGAGGCGTACCGCCGCTGAACCTGACGCTCGACAGCCAGTGGAAGAAATCCGCGCGGTGCTTCTTGGCGAATGGACGAAACGGGTTGCCACCGCTGTAGCTGATGCCGTTGCACCCCCACTGCCCGTCGAGCTGGCTGCAGCCGTTCAAATCCTGCCAGGTCAGCCGGATGGACTCGGGCAGGCTGTTGAAGGCCAGGTTGGCGGCGCTCTGGGTGGCCAGGGCGCGGTTGCGGTAGAAGGCGTACCAGATGGCGAAGTTCTCCCGTTCGTCCTCGCCGTTCGGGCCGGAGTTCGCGCCGACCTTGACCAGTTTGTAGCACTTGTCGTCGGTCGAGGACGCCGAGCAGCCGCTCAGGCTCGCGTCGAACCTGTAGTAGTAGGCCGGCACACCATGCTGGGTAAGGTCCACCGTGGAGGTGCCTGCGAGCACATTGTAACTACAGGGAACCCACCTGCCGTTGAGATGCCCATCGCACGCGAACCACCCCGTGCGCTTGATCTCCAGCCTAAGGCCGGGAGCGAGGTCACCATCCCAGGTCTGCCCGGTGGACAGCGAAGCGCTGCGCTTGAAGTCGCTTTCGGGATTCTTCGTCTGCTCGAGATCGCTCGACGAATCCGGAGAATAACGCCAGGTCACCCGGTACTCATTGGCCAGGTCGATCGTCTCGCGTCTTTCATCGAAGCCGTTACGCCTGACCCGGGTGAAATCGAAGCCACCGCCCTGGCTGACGGGGTATTCGCGCACCGTCAGTCGACCGTTGCTGAAGGTGACCTGCTTCGGCACCCGGTAGGTCAGTTGGGGGTTGTAGTACATCGGGTTGTAGCTGGCCGCCTTGGCCCGACGACTATCGGCGTGCTTACCGATGGCATCGGGAACGTAAGCCATGTGCATGCTGCCGGAACTGTCCATCGTCAGGATCAGGTTCGGCGCCACCGTCTGGCTGAGGAACAGCGGCTGCTGGCTGATGTGCAGCTTATCGGCGCTCGCCGGCATGGCCAGCCAGGCCGCTGCCAGGCCGAGGAAGAGACGGGGGTAGTGGCGGCGAAGGCTCATCGGTTTTCCTCAGTTCACGTAGCGCCGGGCGAAGACCGATTGCAGGAGCACCGGCGTGCGCCCGTCATCGCTCCCGGCATAGACGTCGGCGTAGTAGTAGTCGGTGCGCAGCTGCGGCTCGTCGAGGTTGCCCAGGTTCAGGCCGTCGCCATCGCTGGCGAAGTAGGCGGCGTGCTGGCGCAGCGTCCGGTCGAAGCCGCTCTGGCCGTCGGCGCCGCGGTAGTCGATGGCGTTCTGCGCCTTTCCCCACCACGCACCCGGATCGCTGCTCCAGCTCCACTGCCAGGCGCCCTGCTCGTCGACGCGCCGCACGCTGTCCACCTGCAGCACGCAGAGGCCCTGGCGCCCGGCGCAACTGGCGCCGCGCAGGTCGTCGCCGCCGGCGATATCCGCCAGGCGCCGCTCGACGTTGCGCAAGGCCGATTCGGCCGCGTTGAAGGCGCGCACCTGTTCCGCGCGGTTGCCGGCCAGGCGGAACTCCAACTGGCTGGCGGAGATGCCGGACAGGGCCAGCACGGTCATCAGCAGCAGCATGACCAGCGCCACGACGAGCACGGCGCCGCCCTGGGCCGTTGCGCTTGCACGGACATTCATGGCTTCAGGTTCCTCTGGGCGATGGCGGCGAAGGCGATCTGCAACGGACGGGTGTCGCTGGCGGCGATGGCGGGGGCTCGGCCACTCAGCGCCTGCCAGTCGTTGCGCACCCCGCTGACGATGCCGTCGCCCTGGCCGCCCTTGCCGGCGAACAGCAGGTACAGGCCGACCTGCTGTACTTGCTCGGTGCTGTCGGCCAGCGGCTGGAAGCTGAAATCCACCATGTCCTCGACCAGCACGCTGGCGGAACCGGGGCCGCTTCCCCCTTCGACGAAGGAAGTGCAAGTCAGCTTTCCGGCGTTGCTGTCCAGCGCCAGGTGGGCGACCACGTTGAGCGGTTTCGTCGAGAAAGGCAGCGACGCGCCGCTGCAGTCCGCCTCTTGCGCCTCCAGGCCACGCTGGTAGCGCACGCACAAGGCCGCGCTCCTGTTGCCCTGGGCCAGGGCCAGCGTCTGCCCGGCGGCGAAAGCCGGACAGCCATGGACGGCTCCCCGTGCCGGGAAGGCTTCCTCGGCTATTTGCGCCTGGGGCCTGGCCCGGTAGCCGGCGCGTGCCACCAGGCGCTCGATGGAGTGGGTGGCGAAACGGGCATTGCCCTGGTTGGCCAGTTGGCCGAACTGGAACTGGGCGTGGCGCTTCTGGTCGAGGAACAACTGGGTGACACCGATGATCAGCACGCTGCCGAGCAGCAGCGCCACCATCAGTTCGACCAGCGACAGGCCCCGCTGGCCATGCTGCAGATGGGAGGCTCTCATTTCACAGCTCCGCGCGCAGCACGTAGCTGCACACGCCCCCGTCGCACATTTTCGAACGCTTGTCGGCCCAGGCGACGCGGATCATCACCAGGGAACCGGCGTCGGAACAGGCTTCGCCCGAAGCGCTGCGGCAGACCGCGAACTCCTTCGTCAGGAGGTCCGCGGTCACCGGCAGCAAGCGCTCGATCCGGCCACGCCAGCAGCCGAGGTCGGCGGTCGCGACGCCGTCGCCACCGCTACCGCGCTGCCGTGTCCCGCAGTTGTCTGGTATGGCTGGAAAGGCGGACTTCTCGGCCTTGAAATACTTCGACTCGCCGTTCAACTGCCCCGTCGCGTCGAGCACCGCGTCGCGGTTGCTGCGCATCATCTCCAGCAGGTCGTGGGCGAGCATCACCGCGTTGCCCTGCAGGGTGGCCGCCTGGGTGTTCTGCACCGCCTGCGACTGCAGGGCGAGCATGCCCAGGCTGCCCACCGTCAGCACCAGCAGCGCCACCAGCACCTCGATCAGGCCGACGCCCGCGCATGCGGCCCTCATGAGCAGCCTCCGCTGGCCGGCAAGGCTATCTGCCCGCTGGCGAGGATGCGGATGCGCTGGCAGGTCGCGCCGTCCACGGCCGGGCAGATGCTGATGCAGGTCGCGTTGCCGCCCAGGCGCCCATCGGCGCGGAAGACGATGCTGTTAGCAGCGCTGGCCAGGACGACGGCGTCACGCAGCGTCACCTGCCGCAGGCTGGTGCTGCCGGCCGTCACCGTCAGAGTCCCGCGCCAGGTACTGCCCTGGGCCGGCTTCAGTGTGACGGAGCGCCCGCGGCTGGCCGCCTCGCTGCGGGTATAGAGCAGCAGCGCATACAGCTCCTGGGCGGCGCCCTGCACCTGCTGGCTGCGTACCAGTTGGGTGAAGCCGGGCACCGCGATGGCGAGGGTGATGGCCAGCACGGCCAGGGTGACGAGCAGCTCGATCAGGCTGAAAGCGGCGAAACGGGAATGGCGTGGCATCGGGCCCCCGGGCGATGAAGACGGCAACCGGCGCGGGAAGCGTCGGTCGAGGTCCACCCAGGGTGCGCTTGTCGACGGGGGGAATATGCAGGATGAATCGCCAGCTTCGGCGGGGCCTCCCCACTCGCGGGAAGGTGAAATTTCCTATGGCGGCAGGAAAGCTCCTGCGCACTCACCGGCTGTCGAGGATTGACGACCGCCCATCCCCAACGGCGTAGGAAAACGCATTCGGAAGCACCAGGGGCACCCTTGCGGTGCCCCTGCGTGTGGCGCGGCGATCAGTTGGCGGATTGCTGCTGCACGATGATGGTCTGCGCCGGCATCGGCGCCGGGAAGCCGGTGCCCAGGGCTTCCCTGATGGTGCGGTTGGTGTCGAAGTAGACCTGCCAGTAGTTGTCGTTGTGGCAGTACGGGCGCACCGCCAGCACCGGGCCGACCAGGTTGAACTCGAGGATCTCCACCTCCACCGGTGGCTCGTCGAGCACGTTGGGGATCTGCGCGATGCGCTCCTTGAGCAGGGCCGTGGCGGCCGCGTAGTCGGCGGCGCCGGACAGCTGGGCCTTGAGTTCGACGCGGCGGAAGGGGTTGTGGCTGTAGTTCTGGATGGTGTCGCCGAAGACCTTGTTGTTGCCCACCAGGGTCAGCACGTTGTCCGGGGTGTTGATGGCGGTGGAGAACAGGCCGATCTCCTTGACCGTGCCGGTGACGCCGGCGGCGGTGATGAAATCGCCGACCTTGAACGGCCGCAGGACGATGATGAAGCCGCCGGCGGCGAGGTTTGCCAGCAGCCCCGACCAGGCCATGCCGATGGCCACGCCGGCCGCGGCGATCAGCGCCGCCAGGCTGGTGGTCTGCACGCCGAAGTAGCCGAGAATGCCGATCACCAGGACGATGTTGAGGGTCACGGTGATGAAGGAGCCGACGTAGCGCAGCAGCGTCGGGTCGACGCTCTGCCGGGCCAGGGCCCGCTCGACCATGCCCACCGCCAGGCCGATCAGCCAGCGGCCGATCACCCAGAAGGCGATGGCGGCGAGGATCTTGATGCCGAAGGCCAGGGCGTACTGCTGCACCAGCGACCAGATTTCGTTGAACTTCTCCGTACCCACGTTGACGATGTTCGTGTCGCCCATGGCCTGGCCCATCCGTTGATTGGAAAATGACCAGGGAAAAGCTAGCACGCCGTTTGCGGCTTGCCCGGCGGGTGGGGTTGTCAGGAGCAACTAACTTGCCGGCTGCGCAGAGGCGCTTTTCGTAGGATGGGTTGAGCTTGCGAAACCCATGCGGCCTTGGTGATGGGTATCGCTTCGCTCAACCCATCCTACGACGGCGTTTCTCCTGCACCACCCTCACCCCAACCCTCTCCCGCAAGCGGGAGAGGGGGCTGTCCTGAGCGGGTGGGGAATCCGGGGTCCTCCTGGTACACCTGGCTACGAACAGCGCTTGCCCGTAGGGCGCAAGATCGTAGCGGACCTTGTCCGCGATAGCCGGAACCACCGGCGCGATTCGCGGATGAGATCCGCGACGCTGCCCCACCCACGCCATTCCCCTGCGCGCGTTTCGCGGGCAGGGCCCGCTCCTACAGGCTGACGCCGAACCTCCAGCCCACGCCGAACGGCCCCCTCTCCCTCCGGGAGAGGGCTGGGGTGAGGGAGCGGAGTCAACCGGACACGCAGCAGCCACCCGCAAGCACCGTTCGCGAGCAAGCTCGCTCCTACGAAGAGCACTCCGGCGCAGTCGGCAAGGCAGTGGACCTGGCCTTGGCCGCTCTGCTACACCGCCAGCTCCCAATGCGGCATCACCGTCACCCGCACTTCCGGGTCGTGGCTACCGCCGCCGAGGATCACCCCGCGCAGCGGCGAGACGTCGGCGAAGTCGCGGCCCCAGGCCAGGGTGATGTGTTCCAGGGCCGGGAGGATGTTGTTGGTGGGATCGAAGTCCACCCAGCCGTTGGCCGGGCAGTACAGCGAGACCCAGGCGTGGGAGGCGTCGGCGCCGATCAGGCGGGGCTGGCCGGGCGGCGGGCGGGTCAGCAGGTAGCCGCTGACGTAGCGGGCCGCCAGGCCGCGCGAGCGCAGGCAGGCGAGCATCAGGTGGGCGAAGTCCTGGCACACGCCGCGGCGGCGTTCCAGCACTTCGGTCAGGGGCGTCGCCACCTGGGTGGCTTCGGCGTCGAAGGCGAATTCGTCGAAGATCTTCTGCATCAGCGCCGCGGCGCCTTCCAGCAGCGGCCGGCCGGGGGGGAAGCAGTCGGCGGCGAAGTCGGCGAACTGGCGCTTGATGCGCACGTAGGGCGATTCCATGCGGAAGCGGCAGGCTTCCAGTTCCTGCGCCGACAGGGCGCGGCCGCTGAAGGCCAGGTCGGCGGCCACCTGTTCCCAGGCCGGCGAGGCGTGCAGCGGCAGGCGCGGCAGCACTTCGATCTGCAGGCGGGCGTTCACCTGCAGTTCGTCATGGGGCCGTTCGAAGGCCAGGCGCGTCAGCGGGTTGCCGAACACGTCGAAGCCGTCGCTGCGCTGGGTGGGCACGGGTTCGATTTGCAGTTCGCGGCCCAGGCAGCGCTGCCGCGGGCAGTCGCGCGGCCACAGGTGCAGCAGTTGCTGCGACAGCGACACCGGCGCGGCATAGCGGTAGCGGGTGTCGTGGAACACCTGGTAGCGCGCCACCGGCGCGGACGTTGGGGAAAGCTGGGTTTCGGCCATCAGGTGGATACCGTGCGCTGGCTGATGTCGTCGACGTGGGCGAAGTAGCGCAGGCCGAGGCGGTCGGATGCCTGGCCGGCGCCCTGCGCCAGTTCGCGCAGCAGGCGCGCCAGGCCGGCGAGCACTTCGTCCTGCCCGGCGCTGCCGAACAGCGGGTTCTCCAGGGTGGCGAAGTCGAAGGCCAGCAGGCGCGCGGTGAGCAGCGCCAGTTCCTGCTCGCGGGGCATGCCGAATTCCTGGTGCAGGCGTTCCAGGGAACGCTCCAGGGCCTGCAGCTGAAAGTACAGGGCGTGGGGATTCTGCTCGTGCAGCAACAGCAGGTCGAGCACCGGGATCAGCTGCGGCCCGGCGAGGTAGCGCGAGCGGTAGGTGATGGTGCTGTTGCCCAGCTCCAGCAGCCATTCCAGGGCGCCCGGGTCCCAGGCCGCGCCGCCGGTTAGGAAGCCGGCGATGGCGTCGGCGAAGAACTGGATGCGCTCGATGCGCCGGCCGATCATCAGGAAGCGCCAGCCGTCGTCGCGGGTCATGTCGTCGAGGGCGAAGCCGGACAGCGCGGCCAGGGACATCAGCAGGCGGTTGAGGAAGTCCAGGGCGTCGCCCAGTTCGGTGTCGCGCGCATCCAGCGCCTGCAGGTCGCGCTGCAGTTCCATCAGCGCCAGCCAGTTCTCCCGCGACAGGCGCCCGCGCACCTGGGCGGCGGCCCAGTGCAGGCGGCGCAGGTTGGCGCAGAGGCTATTGCTCCAGTGCTCGTCCAGCAGGGCCGCCAGCAGGCGCTGCTCCAGCGGCGCCTCGCCCTGGGGGATCAGGCCCATGGCGCCGGCCAGGTCCAGCGCGCTGCGCAGGGCCTGCTCGTCGCCATCGGCGTCGACGTAGCGCGACAGCACCACGCGCAGCAGCCGGGCGTTGTCGTCGCAGCGCTCGGCGTAGCGGCCGAACCAGTAGAGGTTCTCCACCACCCGCGAGGGCAGGTACGGGTCCTGCCGGATCAGGTCGCGCGCGCCTATGTTGCGCGGCCGCAGCGGCTCGCCGTGGACCGGGCGGTCGGCCAGCACCCAGGTGTCCTTGCTGGCCCCGCCGCGCTGCATGGAGACCACTTCGGCGTCCGCCGCCGAGGCCACCCGCGTCAGGCCGCCGGGCATCACCCAGTAGCGGCCGTCGCTGGCGGCCACGGCGAACACGCGCATGCCGATGGCGCGCGATTGCAGCTCGCCGCGCGCGCCGGCCTGCTGCCACACCGGCGCCTGGGACAGCTGCGCCTGGCGCTGCGCCACGTAGGCGTGGGGCTGCGCGCGCAGGCGCTGGCACAGCTCGGTGCGGGCCGCCGGGCCCAGGGTGTGGCCGAACAGCGGCTCGAAGCTCTGCGAGGGGAAGGCCGGCTTGATGACCAGGCGCTCCAGCTCGCCCAGCGCCATGTCCAGGGCGCCCGGTTCGCCGCACCAGCGCGTCTGCACCGCCGGCAGCAGCAGGTCTTCGCCGAACAGCCGGCGGCTGGCCGCCGGCAGGAAGCCCAGCAGCCCCGGCGACTCCAGCACGCCGCTGCCCAGGGCGTTGGCCACCAGCACGCGGCCGCGGCGCACGGCGTCGAGCAGGCCGGGCACGCCGAGGGCGGAGTCGGTGCGCAGTTCCAGCGGGTCGCAGAAGTCGTCGTCCAGGCGCCGCAGCACTGCATGCACGCGCTTCAGGCCGCCGAGGGTCTTCAGGTAGAGGGTGGCGTCGCGCACCGTCAGGTCGTGGCCTTCCACCAGCGGGAAGCCCAGTTGGCGCGCCAGGTACAGGTGCTCGAAGTAGGTTTCGTTGAAGCGCCCCGGGGTCAGCAGCACCACCAGCGGCGTCTCGCCGTCGGCCGGGGCGCAGTGGGCGAGGGTTTCCTGCAGGGTGCGGAAGTAGCCGGCCAGGTACTGCACGCGCAGTTCGCGGTACAGCTCCGGCAGGGCGCGGGAGATGATCTGCCGGTTCTCCAGGGCGTAGCCGGCGCCGGAGGGCGCCTGGGTGCGGTCGGCGAGCACGTGCCAGCGGCCGTCGGCGTCGCGCGCCAGGTCCACGGCATAGCTGTGCAGGTAGATGCCGCCGGGCACCGGCAAATCGCCGCAGGGCCAGAGGAAGTTGGGGTGGCCGTAGACCAGTTCGGTGGGCAGCACGCCCTCGGCGAGCAGGCGCTGCTCGCCGTAGAGGTCGGCCAGCACCGCGTTGAGCAGCCGCCCGCGCTGCGCCACGCCGGCGGCGATGCCGGCCCATTCCTCGGCGGACAGCAGGTTGGGCAGCAGGTCCAGCTCCCAGGGGCGGTCGGCGCCCTTGGGGTCGGCGTAGACGTTGTAGGTCACGCCGTTTTCCTGGATCTGCCGCGCCAGCAGGGCCTGGCGCTGCTCCAGCTGCGCGGCGCTGGCGCGTTCCAGGCGCTGGACCAGGCGTTGCCAGTGCGGGCGCACGCCGCCCGCGGCGTCCAGCAGTTCGTGGTACGCCGTGGCGGACAGCGGGTAGTGGGCGAGCAACTCGGACATCAGGGACTCGGCGTGCAAGGCGGCCTGTTCACTTTAGCGGGCGGCGGCGCTCATGTCCGCCGCAGGTCGAGGGTCATCGGCAGTTCGGCGTCGGCGCGCGGCGCCTCCACGTTCAGCTTGCCGGGCGTGTGGCCGTGGCGGAAGAAGCGCGCCAGGCGCCGGCTCTCGGCTTCGTAGGCGTTCACCGGGAAGCTGTCGTAGCTGCGCCCGCCGGGGTGGCTGACGTGGTACTGGCAGCCGCCGAGGGAGCGCTGCATCCAGGTGTCGACGATGTCGAAGACCAGCGGCGCCTGTACGCCGATGGTCGGCTGCAGGCAGGACGCCGGCTGCCAGGCGCGGTAGCGCACCGCGGCGACGTATTCGCCGACCTGGCCGGTGGGCCGCAGCGGCACCGGGCGGCCGTTGCAGGTGACCACGTAGCGGTCCGGGGCCATGCCGCCCAGCTTCAGCTGCACGCGTTCCAGGGACGAGTCCACGTAGCGCACGGCGCCGCCGGGGGCGCCCTCCTCGCCCAGCACGTGCCAGGGCTCCAGGGCCTGGCGCAGTTCCAGGTCGATGCCTTTCACCGCGTAGTCGCCGTATTTCGGGAAGCGGAATTCGAAGTGCGGGGCGAACCAGTCGCTGCGCAGCGGGTAGCCGAAGGCGTTGAGTTCGTGGACCACGTCGGCGAAGTCCTGCTCGACGAAGTGCGGCAGCAGGAAGCGGTCGTGCAGCTCGGTGCCCCAGCGCACCAGCTTCGGCGGCGTGTAGGGCTCGGCCCAGAAGCGCGCCACCAGGGCCCGCAGCAGCAGTTGCTGGGCCAGGCTCATGCGCGCGTGGGGCGGCATTTCGAAGGCGCGCAGCTCCAGCAGGCCGAGGCGGCCGCTGGCGCTGTCCGGCGAGTACAGCTTGTCGATGCAGAATTCGGCGCGGTGGGTGTTGCCGCTGACGTCCACCAGCAGGTTGCGCAGCAGGCGGTCGACCAGCCAGGGCGGGCAGTCGGCGCCCGGCTCGGGCATCTGGGCGAAGGCGATCTCCAGTTCGTAGAGCGCGTCGTTGCGCGCCTCGTCCACCCGCGGCGCCTGGGAGGTCGGGCCGATGAACAGGCCGGAGAACAGGTAGGACAGCGAGGGGTGGTTGTGCCAGTAGCTGACCAGGCTGCGCAGCAGGTCCGGGCGGCGCAGGAAGGGCGAGTCCGCCGGGGTGGCGCCGCCGAGGACGAAGTGGTTGCCGCCGCCGGTGCCGACGTGGCGGCCGTCGACCATGAACTTCTCGCTGGACAGCCGCGACTGGCGCGCCGCCTCGTAGAGGAATTCGGTGCGCTCGACCAGTTCGTCCCAGTTCGCCGAGGGGTGGATGTTCACTTCGATCACGCCCGGGTCGGGGGTGACGCGGAAGTTGCTCAGGCGCGGGTCGGCCGGCGGCTCGTAGCCTTCCAGCAGCACCGGGCAGCCCAGTTCGCCGGCGGTGGCCTCGATGGCGGCGACCAGCTCCAGGTAGGCCTCCAGCTCCGCCAGCGGCGGCATGAACAGGTACAGCCGGCCTTCGCGCGGCTCGGCGCACAGCGCGGTGCGGGTGATCCAGCCGGCGGACTGGTGCAGCAGCGGCTGGCGCGTGGCGTCCGGGCCGCCGGGCATGCGCTCGCGTACCTGTTGCAGTTGCGCGGCGCGGCGCAGCGGTGGGCGCGGCTGGCTGGGGTCGGCCGGGTTGACGTAGGGGTAGTCGGCCTCGCTGGCCCAGGGCTGCGAGTCCAGCGGCAGGCGGTAGCCCAGCGCCGAGTCGCCGGGGACCAGCCGGCAGTGCTCGCCACGGAGGAACCAGCGGCTGCTTTCCCAAGCGTCGCCGGCGGCGCTGCGCGCCAGTGGCAGCACATGGCCGACCTCCTCGCCCAGGCCGCGCTCGAACACCCGGCACAGGCGTTCGCGCTCCAGCGGGTCGGCCAGGCGCGGGTCTTCCGGGGTGACGTTGCTGGGTAGCCGGCGCTCGCGCCAGAGGTAGTAGAACCAGTCTTCGTAGGCGGCGAACAGGGTGTCGCCGGCCAGGCCCAGGCGCCCGGCGAGGCGGCGCAGGAAGCGCGCGGCCAGGGCGGCGTCGGCGCCGTAGCTGCGGCCCTCCTCGGCGTAGAGCATGGGGTTGTTCCACAGCGGCTCGCCGTCGCGCCGCCAGTAGCAGTTGAGCGACCAGCGCGGCAGTTGTTCGCCGGGGTACCACTTGCCCTGGCCGAAGTGCACCAGGCCCCTGGGCGCGTAGTGGCGGCGCAGGCGGTGGAACAGCTCGGCGGCCAGGCGGCGCTTGTTCGGGCCCAGGGCGGCGGTGTTCCACTCGGGGTCGTCGGGGTAGTCGATGGCGATGAAGGTCGGCTCGCCGCCCATGGTCAGGCGCACGTCCCGTTCGGCGAGGTCGGCGTCGATGCGCGAACCCAGTTCGCGGATCGCCTGCCACTGTTCCTCGCTGTAGGGCTTGGTCACCCTCGGCGCTTCCCAGACGCGCTCCAAGCGCATCTGGTGGCTGAACTGCACCTCGCATTCCTCCAGCGCGCCGGTGATCGGCGCCGCCGAGGACGGCTCGGGACTGCAGGCCAGGGGGATGTGGCCCTCGCCGGCGAACAGCCCGGAGGTCGGGTCCAGCCCCACCCAGCCGGCGCCGGGCAGGTAGACCTCGGCCCAGGCGTGCAGGTCGGTGAAGTCCACTTCGGTGCCGCTGGGGCCGTCCAGGGCCTTCTGGTCGGCGCTGAGCTGGATCAGGTAGCCGGAGACGAAGCGCGCCGCCAGGCCCAGGTGGCGCGCCAGCTGGACCAGCAGCCAGGCCGAGTCGCGGCAGGAGCCGGAGGCCAGCTCCAGGGTCTGCTCGGGCGTCTGCACGCCGGGTTCCATGCGGATGAGGTAGCGCACGTCGCCGGCCAGGCGCTGGTTCAGCGCGACCAGGAAGTCCACGGTGGGGCTGGCGTCGCGCGGCACCGCGGCGAGGTATTCGGCGAACCGCGGGCTGGCCGGCTGGCGCGCGAGGTAGGGCGCCAGCTCGCGCTGCTCGTCGGCGCCGTAGGCGAAGGGGAACTGCTCGGCGTAGGGCTCGAGGAAGAAGTCGAAGGGGTTGAACACCGCCATCTCGGCGACCAGGTCCACCTCCACCCGCAGTTCCTCGGTCTTCTCCGGGAACACCAGGCGCGCCAGGTAGTTGCCCTGCGGGTCCTGCTGCCAGTTGATGAAGTGCTTGCCCGGGGCGACCTTCAGCGAATAGCCGAGGATGCGCGTGCGGCTGTGCGGCGCCGGGCGCAGGCGCACCAGTTGCGGGCCGAGGTGGATGGCCCGGTCGTAGCGGTAGTGGGTGACGTGCTGCAAGGCGACATGGATCGACACGGCGGGCCTCCTGCGGGCCTGGGCGACACAGCTTCCGCGCAAGTCCCGTGCCAGCCGCCAGGGGCCGTGGAACGGGCTGCGCACGGGCGCCGGGCACCATGGCGGGGCCCGGAGGCGCATGCCGGGCATGGGGGCGCACGGAAATGGGGCGCCGGTGGGGGATAGCCTAGACGGTGGGGTGGTCTTTCGTAGGAGCGAGCTTGCTCGCGAAGGGGGAATTGCCTGGGGGTTTGGTGTTGGGCTTTAGAGCGCCCTCTCCCCAGCCCTCGGCTGCGCGCCCCGCCCTGAAGGGAGAGGGGGCTTGTCCGTGCCGAGACAAAGAAGGTTTCAAATGGAAGCTTCCGGTATTGCCGGCTGACGCCAGAACATCCAAGCACACCGAACGGTCCCCTCTCCCTTCAGGGAGAGGGTTAGGGAGAGGGAACGGAGTCCCCCCCACGCACCGAAGTCGAAGGAAAACTCCAGCCTCAACTACATCCCCCCGCCAACCCCGCAATCCACCGCTCCAGCACCTCCAACCCCTCCTTGTGCACCAACGCCCGCCCCAGCTCCGGCATCATCTCCCCGGGCTTGTCGCTCCCCACTCGGTAGGTCAGCACCGACAGCTCCGGATGCCCCGGATGGATATCCTCGCGACGCCCGCCAGTACCATTGCCCGCCGCCACCGGCTGCTTGCAGAACCCGTAGTTCACCCCCAACTCGGCACTGGCATCGATATACAGCCCCGAGGTACGCGCCGCCCCCTTCGGGTTATGGCAATGACCGCAGTTGGCGTCCAGATAGCTGCGCGCCTGCTTCTCCAGGCTCTCGCCTGCCCGCGGGTGGCCCCACAGGGCGTTCTGCGGCACCTGCGCCAGCGCCGGCAACCCCTGCAGGAAGCCGCGCGCCTGCCAGTGGCGCAGCTGGTTGTCGCTGCCCTCTGCGTAGGCGAAGTCCTTGTTCAGGTGGCGGGCCTTGGGGCCCAGCGGGGCGATGCCGGCGCCCTTGGTCTCGGCGTGGCATTCGGAGCACTGGTTGGCGTCCGGCACCATGTAGGTAAAGGCCACCTTCTGCCCGGCCGCATCCTGCAGTTCCAGGGCCTGGCTGTCGCCGGCCAGTTCCAGGTGCGCTTCCTTCTGCTCGGCGTCCCACACGTAGGGCAGCGCCGTCCAGCCGTCCTTCTGCTTCACCAGCACGCGGGTCTCGACCAGGCGCACCCTGGCCAGGTCCAGGCCCTGCTGCGGGTCGCGGTCGTCCTGCGAGTTCTCCAGCAGTTGGCCCTTGCCGTCGGTGGGGTAGTAGAAGGTCTTGGTCAGCACCGTGCCCAGCGGGTAGTCGAAGTGGTCCTCGGCGTACTTCGCCGCCTGCCCTTCAGGCATCCACACCGTGCGCAGCTTGTGCGCGTAGTCGGTGAACAGCGGCGTGTTGAGGTCGTAGGGCAGCACCTCGGGCGCAGGCTTCAGGTGGCCGTCGCCCAGGTGCAGCATGCCCCAGCCGCTCAAGGTCTGCGGGTAGTCGTCGCCCTCGGGCTGGTAGCGCGGCTTCGCCTGCTGCCCGCACCCGGCCAGCACCACGGCCAGGGCGAGCGACAACCAGGCGCAGGCGGCTCGCGTCATGCCTTGCCTCCCTTCTCGCCCAGGCCGGCCTGTTCGATCTTCGGCAGCGGCTTGAGCTTGCAGCGGTGGCCGCTCATGTCGGTGCTGATGTTCTTGTAGCCGTTGGGGCCGTCGACGTTGACGATGCCGGCCTCGCCGTTGTCGATGCAGATGGCCAGCTCCTCCGGCAGCTTGCCGTCGACCAGTTTCTTCTGGTTCACGTAGCCGTCCCAGAGGATGTCCGGCAGGCGTCCGCTGAGGCCGAACTTGGCGATCTTCAGCGCCTTCAGCTCCAGGTGGTCGGGGCTGTCGCCGCCGGGGCCGAAGGTGTTGCCGTGGATGTAGATGCCCTCGGGGTAGGGATCGAAGTTCGGCTGCGTCGCCTTGTCCGAGTAGTTGGTGCTGTAGTAGCTGCTGATGATGACGTTGGCGGTCTTGTGGTCGCCGATCCTGTTGTCGAAGATTTCCACGTCGTCGTTGGAGTTGACCACCACCCCGGAACCGGCCGGGACGCTGGCCACCGGCGTGCCCTTGTGGCCGAAGTTGTCGTGGTTGTTGCCCTGCACTTCGTTGTTGTAGACGCGGGAGCCACGCCCCGGCTGCTGCAGGTTGGGCATGTTGAAGACGAGGATGCCGCCGGTGTTGCCGGTGGCGACGTTGTCGTAGACGTCGGCGCCGATGGTGTTCTCGATCTCGATGCCGGCGACGTTGCGCTCGGCGCGGTTGTTGCGCACCACCACGTTGCGCGACTGGCCGACGTAGATGCCCGCGTCCGAGGCGCCGATGGCCACGTTGCCCTCCAGCAGCACGTTCTCGGTCTGTACCGGGTACAGGCCGTAGGCGCCGTTCTCGGTGGCCGGGCCGTTGGTCCATTCGGTGCGCACGTTGCGGATCACGATGTTCTTGCCGCCCAGCACCTTGAGCGCGTCGCCCTTGCTGTCCTCGATGGCCAGGTTCTCGATGGTGAAGTCCGAGGCGTCCACCAGCAGGCCTTCGGCGCCGGCCTTCTGGTTCTTGAAGCTGAGGATGGTCTTGTCCATGCCGTCGCCGCGGAGGGTCACGCCGTCGACCTTGAGGCTGAGGCCGCGATCGAGGTGGTAGGTGCCGGCGGGGATAGCGATGACCTCGCCGGGCTTGGCCTTGATCAGCCGGGCCTGCAGGTCTTTCTGGAAATCCGCGCTGACCGCGGCGGTGGGTTTGTCCTGCTCGCCGCAGGCGGCCAGGAGCACGGCGAGGCTGAGAAGGGACAGGGCGGCGCGACGCATGGCGGGGTCTCCGGTCTTGTTTTTATGATTTTGGAACTATAGTACCAAAATGTTTCGGTGAATAGACCGGACGCAGTCGCCTCCCTGTAGGAGCGAGCTTGCTCGCGAACCGTGCCTCCCGGGGGCTTTGGGGATTGGGCTGTAGAGCGCCCTCTCCCTAACCCTCTCCCTGAAGGGAGAGGGGACCGTTCGGTGCGCGTTGGTATTCCTGAGTCAGCTGGCTAGCGCAGAGATTGCCAGCTGAAACCAGGCCATTTCTCGGCACGGACAAGCCCCCTCTCCCTTCAGGGAGAGGGCTGGGGAGAGGGTGCGGAGGTCGGTCTGATGCCGGCGTATCCGGGAAACTCTGTTCGCGAGCAAGCTCGCTCCTACAAAAGCAGGCCCGGAAACGAAAACGGGGCCTCACGGCCCCGTCATCGGTCATACAGCTCAGCGCGGTATGTTCGGCTGGCGCTTGGTGGTGCGCTTCTTGCCCTTGGCGTAGGCCGCGGCCTTGCCCTCTTCGCCCTTGTTCCACGGGCGCGAGCCGTCGCTGGCGCGGGGCGGCAGGCCGGTGTGCTGGGTCAGCAGCGGCTTGCCGGCCTTCTTGCTGCCCACCGGGGTGGAGTTCTTGCGCCGGGCGCTCTGGTAGCTGCCGTCGGCGTCGGGCTGGTGGGTGGGGATCAACTGGTGCTTGCCGTTGCCGATCAGGTCCGCGCGGCCCATGTCCTTGAGCGCCTCGCGCAGCATCGGCCAGTTGTTCGGGTCGTGCCAGCGCAGGAAAGCCTTGTGCAGGCGGCGATGGCGCTCGCCCTTGACGATGGTCACCGCGTCGCTCTTGTAGGTGACCTTGCGCAGCGGGTTCTTGCCCGAGTGGTACATGGCCGTGGCGGTGGCCATCGGCGAGGGGTAGAAGGCCTGTACCTGGTCGGCGCGGAAGCCGTTGCGCTTGAGCCACAGGGCGAGGTTCATCATGTCCTCGTCGGTGGTGCCCGGGTGCGCGGCGATGAAGTACGGGATCAGGTACTGCTCCTTGCCCGCCTCCTTGGTGAACTTCTCGAACATCTGCTTGAAGCGGTCGTAGCTGCCGATGCCCGGCTTCATCATCTTCGACAGCGGGCCCTGCTCGGTGTGCTCCGGGGCGATCTTCAGGTAGCCGCCGACGTGGTGCGTCACCAGCTCGCGGACATACTCCGGCGACTCCACCGCCAGGTCGTAGCGCAGGCCCGAGGCGATGAGGATCTTCTTCACCCCCGGCAGGTCGCGGGCGCGGCGGTACAGCTGGATCAGCGAGGAATGGTCGGTGTTGAGGTTCTCGCAGATGCCCGGGAACACGCACGACGGCTTGCGGCAGTGCTTCTCGATCTCCGGGTCCTTGCAGGCGATGCGGTACATGTTGGCGGTCGGCCCGCCGAGGTCGGAGATCACCCCGGTGAAGCCCGGCACCTTGTCGCGGATCTCCTCGATCTCGCGGATGATCGAGTCTTCCGAGCGGTTCTGGATGATCCGCCCTTCGTGCTCGGTGATCGAGCAGAAGGTGCAGCCGCCGAAGCAGCCACGCATGATGTTCACCGAGAAACGGATCATCTCGTAGGCCGGGATCTTCTCGCCGCCGTAGGCCGGGTGCGGCACGCGGGCGTAGGGCAGGCCGAAGACGTAGTCCATCTCCTCGGTGCTCAGCGGGATGGGCGGCGGGTTGAACCACACGTCGGTCTCGCCGTGGCGCTGGACCATGGCCCGGGCGTTGCCGGGGTTGGTCTCCAGGTGCAGCACGCGGTTGGCGTGGGCGTAGAGCACCGGGTCGTTCTTCACCTTCTCGAAGGACGGCAGGCGGATGACGGTGCGCTCGCGGGTCAGCTTCGGGTTGGGCAGCAGCTGCACCACCTTGGCTTCGTTGGGGTCTTCCTGCGGGCCCTTGTCCTGCTCGATGGCGCAGGCGGCGGTGTCCTGGGTGTTGACGTAGGGGTTGATGATCTTGTCGATCCTGCCCGGGCGGTCGATACGCGTGGAGTCCAGCTCGAACCAGCCCTCGGGGGTGTCGCGGCGGACGAAGGCGGTGCCGCGCACGTCGGTGATCGACTCGATCGGCTCGCCGGCGGACAGGCGCTGGGCCACCTCGACCACGGCGCGCTCGGCGTTGCCGAACAGCAGGAGGTCGGCCTTGGCGTCCATCAGGATCGAGTGGCGGACCTTGTCCTGCCAGTAGTCGTAGTGGGCGATGCGGCGCAGCGAGGCCTCGATGCCGCCGAGCACGATCGGCACGCCCTTGTACGCCTCGCGGCAGCGCTGGCTGTAGACCATGCTGGCGCGGTCCGGGCGCTTGCCAGCGTTGCCGCCGGGGGTGTAGGCGTCGTCGGAGCGGATCTTCCGGTCGGCGGTGTAGCGGTTGATCATCGAATCCATGTTGCCGGCGGCCACGCCGAAGAACAGGTTCGGCTTGCCCAGCTTCATGAAGTCGTCTTTCGACTGCCAGTCGGGCTGGGCGATGATGCCCACGCGGAAGCCCTGGGCTTCCAGCAGGCGGCCGATGATGGCCATGCCGAAGGACGGATGGTCGACGTAGGCATCGCCGGTGACGATGATGATGTCGCAGGAGTCCCAGCCCAGTTGATCCATCTCTTCCCGGCTCATCGGCAGGAACGGCGCCGGGCCGAAACACTCGGCCCAGAACTTGGGATAGTCGAACAGCGGCTTGGCGGCTTGCATCACGGGCACCGGGGGCATCTCTAGGAATAGGGTCGCGAAATCGCGGGCGCGGAATATAGCACAAAAAGTGAACAATTCCGACCGGGACGCTGGGGTTTTTCCCGGCGCCGGGCAACCGCCGGACGGGGACGATTGGCGGAGCCGGCGCAGTGGCAACTGGCTATACTCGCTCCACCGTCTCAACAGGCTTGGCCGCAGCGGCCGGGAACAGGGAGTGTCAACCGTGCGTCATCTGTGGTGTCTGTTGTTTCTCCTGCTCGGTTGCGCCAGCGCCGCGGCCCAGCCCCTGGTGCTCGACGAACGGGCCAGCGGGCGCTGGCTGAACGACGGCCTGATGCTGCTGGAAGACCCGGGCGCACGCCTGGACCTGCAACAGGCACGCGAGCAGGACGCCGCCTTCGTGCCCGCCAAGGGTCGCACCAGCGTCGGCCAGAGCCCCAACCCCTGGTGGCTGCGCCTGGACCTGGAACGCCGGACTACCCCGCCCGGCGGCTGGTGGCTGGAGGTGGACGCGGTCAACCTGCTCGACCTGCGCCTGTACCTGCCCGACGGCCAGGGCGGCTACCGCGAACTGCGTTCGGGCGAAGCGGTGCCCTTTGCCGAAGGCCGCGACCGCAGCTACCGCCGCCCGGTGTTCCGCCTGCCCGCCGGCGAAGGCCCGCTGCGCCTGTACCTGCGCAGCCTGGACCCGGCCGGCAACTCCTTCCCGCTGCGCATCTGGTCGCAGGACGACCTGCAGGACCACCGCGCCGAGACCAACCTGTTCCTCGGCGGCGTCTACGGGCTGATCGCCGCGCTGCTGCTGTACAACCTGTTCATCCTGGTCAGCCTGCGCGACCGCGCCTACTTCTGGTACGTGCTCACCACCGGCTTCGCCCTGCTGTTCAGCATGGGCATGACCGGCCATGCCTTCGAGCTGCTCTGGCCCGGCGACGCGGTGCCCTGGTGGCTGAACCGCATCACCCTGCCCTCGCTGTGGGGCCTGTGCGTCACCCGCTTCACCCAGACGCTGCTGCAGACCCGCCGCAACGTGCCCTGGGCGCACCACATGCTGACGCTGAACTGCCTGCTGTACGTCGCCTCGGTGCTGCTCAACGTCTTCGTCGGCCGCTCCGAGGCCGGCTGGGTGCTGGCCACCACCACCTTCGTCGGCATCCCGGCGGCGCTCGGCGCGGCCATCACCCGCTCGCTGCAGGGCTCGCTGCCGGCGCGCCTGTACCTGGTGGGCTTCGGCCTGGTGCTGTCCAGCGTGAGCATTTCGGTGATGCGCGCCCTGGGCGTGGTGCAGCCCTCGCCGACCACCGCCTACCTGTTCCCGGTGTCGGTGGCCATGGAGTCCATCCTGTTCTCCTTCGCCCTGACCTCGCGCATCCAGGAACTCAAGCGCGAGAAGGCCCAGGCCCTGGAGCAGGCCAACCGCGAGAAGAGCGCGCGCATGACCCTGCTGCAGAGCGCGCAGAACGACCTGGCGCAGGCCGTGGCGGCGCGCACCGCCGAGCTGACGCAGAGCAACCGCCTGCTGCTCGAACGCGAGGCCCAGCTGCGCCATGCCGCGCACAACGACCCGCTCACCGGGCTGCCCAACCGCCGCTACCTAGTGGAGCACGCCGAGCAGGCGCTGCAGCAGGCCCAGCAGAACGGCGAGAGCCTGGCGCTGATGCTGATCGACCTCGACCACTTCAAGCCAATCAACGACACCCACGGCCACGACGCCGGCGACTTCATGCTCCAGCACGTCGGCCACCGCCTGCGCCAGTGCGTGCGCTCCAGCGACTGCGTGGCGCGCCTGGGCGGCGACGAATTCGCCGCGCTGGTGTCCGGCCCCGACGCCGAAGGCCACGCCCGGGAGATAGCGGTGCGCCTGCTCAGCGAACTGTCGCGGCCGGTGCACTTCGACCGCCTGGAACTGAGCGTCACCCCGAGCATCGGCGTGGCCATCTACCCGCGCCACGCGCTGCAGTTCGCCAAGCTGTACAAGGCCGCCGACCAGGCGCTGTACCAGGTCAAGGGCAGCGGCCGGGCCAGCTACGCGCTGGCCGGGGAGGACGGCAACGGCGACTTCTGGCTGGAGACGCTGAAGACTTCGGACCGGTTGGTCTAAGGCAGCAGCCCACGATGAGCAGAGAAGTGATGCACACCGAAACCCTGAAAGCCAAGGCCCGGGCATTGCGGGCCAACCTGCAGCAGCACCTGGCGCGCGACCCGGCCGCAGGGCAATTGCTGCGTGAACTCGACGATCTGCTCGGCCGCGCCGAGGCCGGCAGCCTGAATGCGCCGGTGCAGTGGCGCGACATTCCCGGGCGCTATCTGTTCACCGAGCAGGGCCTGCAGCAATACCGCGAACTGGAGCAGGCCTACGCCGAGTTCTGCATCGAGGCCACCGGCGGCGAGTCGCCGGCGCTGCGCAAGTTGCGCGAGCGCATGGGCGGCTAAAACTAACGGTAGCGCCGCGGCACCCGCGCGGTGACCTTGGTCAGCAGCTCGTAGCCGATGGTGCCGGCGTGGGCGGCCACTTCGTCCACCGGCATCTGCGCGCCCCAGAGTTCCACCGGGGCGCCGACGGTGGCTTCGGGCAGGTCGGTGAGGTCCACCGCCAGCATGTCCATGGAGACCCGGCCGGCCAGCGGCGCGCGCTGGCCGGCGACCAACACTGGCGTGCCGCTGGGCGCGTGGCGTGGGTAGCCGTCGGCGTATCCGCAGCTGACGGTGCCGATGCGCGACGGCCGTTCGGCCACCCAGGTGGCGCCGTAGCCGACGTTCTCGCCTACTGCCACCTCGCGGACGGACATCACCTGCGCGTGCAGGCTCATGGCCGGGCGCAGGCCCATCTCGGCCGCGCCCAGGTCGGCGAAGGGCGAGGCGCCGTAGAGCATGATGCCGGGGCGGATCCAGTCCATGTGCGCCGCCGGGATGCTCAGCACGGCGGCGGAGTTGGCCAGCGAGCGCTGGTCGAAGTCCAGGTCGAGCAGGCCGAGGAAGCATTCCAGCTGGTCTTCGGTGAGCGTATGGCCGCGCTCGTCGGCGCAGGCGAAGTGGCTCATCAGGTTCAGCTCGGCGACCTGCGGGGCGCCGCGCAGACTCGGGAAGACCGCGCGCAGGGCCTCGGCGGAGAAGCCCAGGCGATGCATGCCCGAATCCAGCTTGAGCCAGACATTGAGCGGCTGCGGCAGGTTGCTGGCCAACAGCGTCGCCAGTTGCTCCGGGCCCTGCACGGCGATGTCCAGGCGCAGTTGCGAGGCCACCAGGAACTCGCTCGGCTCGAAGCAGCCTTCCAGCAGCAGGATACGCGCGGTGCCGTGCAGCGCGCGGACCTCGGCGGCCTCTTCCAGGCAGGCCACGGCGAAGCCGTCAGCCTCGTCACGCAGCGCGGTCACCACCTCGCGCACGCCATGCCCGTAAGCATTGGCCTTGACCACGGCGAACGCCTCGCGGCCCGGCGCGCAGCGCTTGGCCAGGGCGTAGTTGTGCTGGATGGCGGAGAGGTCGATATGGGCGATAAGGGGGCGCATGGGGGTTCCGAGCTACAGGCTGAGCAGAGCGAGGAGCATAACCGCCCCGCCGCCGCGGCGGCAGGAAAAACATGGGCGTAGGAGCGGACCTTGTCCGCGATGGCTGGAGGTTTCGGCGCGAATCGCGGATGAGATCCGCTCCTACGCTGCGCCACCCACTCCATTCCATGTAGGAGCGCGCCCTGCGCGCGAATCGCGGGCAGGGCCCGCTCCTACAAAAAACACGGGGGGCGTTATTCGTCTTCGAAGTTGTACATGCCCGGGGCGAGGTTCTCGAAGCGGGTGAAGCGGCCGAGGAAGGCCAGGCGCACAGTGCCGATGGGGCCGTTACGCTGCTTGCCGATGATGATTTCGGCCACGCCCTTGAACTCGGTTTCCGGGTGGTACACCTCGTCGCGGTAGACGAACATGATCACGTCGGCGTCCTGCTCGATCGCCCCGGATTCGCGAAGGTCGGAGTTCACCGGGCGCTTGTTCGGGCGCTGCTCCAGGGAGCGGTTGAGCTGCGACAGCGCCACCACCGGGCAGTTGAATTCCTTGGCCAGGGCCTTGAGCGAGCGGGAGATCTCGGAGATCTCGTTGGTGCGGTTGTCGCCGGAGGAACCGGGGATCTGCATCAGCTGCAGGTAGTCCACCATGATCAGGGCGATCTCGCCGTGCTCGCGGGCCAGGCGGCGGGTGCGCGCGCGCATTTCCGAGGGCGAGATGCCGGCGGTGTCGTCGATGAACAGCTTGCGCTCGTTGAGCAGGTTGACCGCCGAGGTCAGGCGCGGCCAGTCGTCGTCCTCCAGCTTGCCCGAACGCACCTTGGTCTGGTCGATGCGGCCCAGGGACGAGAGCATACGCATCACGATCGAGTCCGAGGGCATCTCCAGGGAGTACACCAGCACCACCTTGTCGGTGCGCAGCACGGCGTTCTCCACCAGGTTCATGGCGAAGGTGGTCTTGCCCATGGACGGACGGCCGGCGACGATGATCAGGTCGGCCGGCTGCAGGCCGCTGGTCTTCTCGTCGAGGTCGGTGAAGCCGGTGGAGATGCCGGTGAAGGCGTCGTTGGTGTTGAACAGGTGGTCGATCCGGTCGATCGTCTTCACCAGGATGTCGCCGATGCCCACCGGGCCGCCGGTCTTCGGCCGCGCCTCGGCGATCTCGAAGATGCGCCGCTCGGCCTCGTCGAGCACCTCGTTGGCGCTGCGGCCCTCGGGGTTGAAGGCGCTGTCGGCGATGTCGCTGCTGATGCCGATCAGCTGGCGCAGGGTGGCGCGCTCGCGGATGATCTGGGCGTAGGCCTTGATGTTCGCCACCGAGGGGGTGTTCTTCGCCAGCTCGGCCAGGTAGGCCAGGCCGCCGACCTGCGACAGCTGGCCTTCGCGCTCCAGCAGCTCGGAGAGGGTCACCACGTCGATCGGCTGGTTGCCTTCGGCGAGCTTGTACACCGCGCGGAAGATCAGGCGGTGGTCATGGCGGTAGAAGTCGCCGTCGGACACCGCGTCCGACACACGCTCCCAGGCGTTGTTGTCGAGCATCAGACCACCCAGCACCGCCTGTTCGGCTTCGATCGAATGCGGCGGCACCTTGAGGGTGGCCGTTTGCAGGTCGTATTGCTCGGGGACGGTGATGTCGTTCATGGGCTCGGCGCAGGAAACTCGGATGGATGCAGAAAAACAAAGGGCACGGACCGCTAGGCGGTACCGTGCCCGATGTTAGCGAACTGCCGCGTCCACGCAAGGTGTCCACGGCGTCGCAGCGACGGATCGCTTACTCGGCGACGACGACCACGTGCAGGGTCGCTTCGACGTCGGTGTGCAGCTGCACTTCGATGTCGTATTCGCCGACGGTGCGCAGGGCACCGTTGGGCAGGCGCACTTCGGCCTTTTCCAGCGGGTAGCCGGCAGCGGAGACCGCTTCGGCGATGTCGCGGGTGCCGATCGAACCGAACAGCTTGCCTTCGTCGCCGGCGTGGGCGCCGATGGTGACGATCAGTTCGGCCAGTTGGGCGGCGCGAGCTTCGGCGTCAGCCTTCTTCGCGGCGGCAGCCTTTTCCAGCTCGGCGCGGCGCTCTTCGAAAGCAGCGACGTTGGCCGGGGTGGCAGCGGTGGCCTTGCCCTGCGGCAGCAGGTAGTTACGGGCGTAGCCGCCCTTGACGTTCAGTTTGTCGCCCAGGTTGCCCAGTTTGGCGATCTTTTCCAGCAGGATGACTTCCATTTGAGTCTTACCTCTTAACTTTTAACCTTCACCGTTCGTGGAGCCCTGGCGACGTACCAGGCGACCACGAAAATCAAACAGACTATCGACGACAGCAACCAGACAGATCACATTCCCCAGCATCAGCGCCAGGCCGTACAACAGCACCAGCCAGAACCCCGGCAGGCGTTTCAGCGCGACCAGCCCATGGCCGAGCGCGAGCCCGGCGAACAGCAGCGGCACGGCGCACAGCGGCGCCACCACGGCGAACTGCGGGCCCAGCAGCGGCACCACCAGCACGCCCAGCAGCAGCGCGATGGCCACCGCCGGCGCCAGGCGCAGCGCGCGGAACTCGCGGCCGAACCCTTGCGGGTTGTACAACGCCGCTTGCCAGTAGCGCGCCAGCATCAGGCACAGCAGGCTGATGACCTGCAGCGAGGCGGCCAGCAGGCCGGTAACGGCCGGCACCAGCCCCGCTTGCAGCTCGGCCTGCTGGTCCGCCGAAAGCTTCGCTTCCGACAGCACCTGCGGCAGCACCTTGCCAAACGCCTCCGCCAGACCTTGAACCAGCCCGGCGGATACCGTGCTCAACAGCAGCACGTAGAACACGCCCAACACCACGCTGGCCAGCATGACCCGACTCCAGGACATGCTGGAGCGCAACACCTGCGCCAGGACCGCCGAACCCAGCATCACCAGGGTGACCGTGGGGTCGCCCAGGTACCACCAGGCCAGGGCCGGGAGCAGCGCCCAGGCCAGGATGCCAATGGCATCGCCGGTTCCCCGGCGCAGCAGCACCAGGCTGCCGGCGGCGGCACCGAGCCAGAAGAACGGCTGCAGTACCGCGGCTGCGACGACCACCAGGGTCGCCTGCATGCGGCCTCGCATGACGAATTCAGCCAATGCGCGCATGCGATCTATCCATCAAGGCTACGTCGACTGCCCGATCAACGGCCGTGGCTGTCGGTGTAGGGAAGCAGGGCCAGGTAGCGAGCGCGCTTGATGGCGGTCGACAGCTGACGCTGGTACTTGGCCTTGGTGCCGGTGATGCGGCTCGGAACGATCTTGCCGGTTTCGGAAACGTAGGCCTTCAGGGTGTTGAGATCTTTGTAATCGATCTCCTTGACGCCTTCAGCGGTGAAACGGCAGAACTTACGACGACGGAAGAAACGTGCCATGTTATCGGCTCCTCAATACTGTCCGGGATTACTCGTCGGCGCTGTCGCGGCTGTCTTCGCCGTCAGCGGACTCGTTTTCGTTGGAGTCAGGACGCTCACGGCGCTCGCGGCGCTCGTTGCGGCTCTCTTCGGCCTTCAGCATTTCGGACTGGCCGGTAACGGCTTCGTCGCGACGGATCACCAGGTTACGGATGACGGCGTCGTTGTAGCGGAAGTTGTCTTCCAGTTCGGCCAGGGCCTTGGCGCTGCACTCGACGTTCAGCAGAACGTAGTGAGCCTTGTGCACGTTGTTGATGGCGTAAGCCAGCTGACGACGGCCCCAGTCTTCCAGGCGGTGAACCTTGCCGCCGTCTTCTTCGATGACCTTGGTGTAACGCTCGACCATGCCACCGACTTGTTCGCTCTGGTCCGGGTGAACCAGGAACACGATTTCGTAATGACGCATAAATGCTCCTTACGGGTTGCAGCCTGCCGACGATGCGGTCAGGCAAGGAGTGAATGTCTTTTTGACTTGCCGGCGGGTGGACGCGTGAGCGCCTGCCCGGACGGCAAGGGGCGACATTCTAGAGAAGGGGGGAAGGCGGCGCAAGGCAATTGATGAATATTTGAGCAATTGCAGGCGAGGGGCGGCAGAGGCTCTTCGCAGGATGGGTCGGGCTTGCGAAACCCATGCGGCCATGGCGATGGGTATCGCTTCGCTCAACCCATCCTACGACGGCATTTCTCCTATGGCTCCAACTGTCCTGCAGACCGCGCTGGGGACTCTTCGCAGGAGCGAGCCTGCTCGCGAACCGGGCGGGCACGGTGCCGGGTTTGGTTCGCGAGCAAGCTCGCTCCTACGGGGTTCTTAGGCCTGTTTCGCCTGGCGCTGGCGGACGATCTCGAACAGGCACACGCCGGTGGCCACCGACACGTTCAGGCTGCTGACGCTGCCGCCCATGGGCAGCTTGGCCAGGTAGTCGCAGTGTTCGCGGGTCAGGCGGCGCATGCCCTTGCCTTCGGCGCCCATGACCAGCACGGTGGGCCCGGTGAGGTCCAGTTCGTAGAGGGTCTGGGTCGCCTCGCCAGCCGTGCCGACCACCCACAGGCCGCGCTGCTGGAGCTTTTCCAGGGTGCGCGCGAGGTTGGTCACGGCCACCAGCGGGATCACCTCGGCGGCGCCGCAGGCGACCTTGCGCACGGTGGCGTTGAGGGTCGCCGACTTGTCCTTCGGCACTATTACCGCCAGCGCGCCGGCGGCGTCGGCGGTGCGCAGGCAGGCGCCGAGGTTGTGCGGGTCGGTGACGCCGTCCAGGGCCAGCAGCAAGGCCGGCCCTGGGGTGCGCTCGAGCAGTTCCTCGAGCATGTTCTCGCCCCACACCTGGCTCGGGCTGACCTCGGCGACCACGCCCTGGTGCACGCCCTCGGCCCACTCGTCGAGTTCCTTGCGCTCACGGGTGCCCACCGGAACCCGCGTCTGCCCGGCCAGTTCCACCAGCGCCTGGACCCGCGGATCGTGCCGCCCCTCGGCCAGCCACAACTGCTTGACGCGCTTGGGGTGATGGCGCAGCAGCGCCTCCACGGCGTGCACGCCGTAGACTCTTTCCCACTGGCTCATGGCTTGGCCTTAGGCTTGCCTGCCGCGGCGCCCTCCGCCTTGGGCTTGGAAGGCCCCTTGCGGTGCTTGCTCGGCTTGGCGGCCTTGGCTTTCTGCTTCGACGGCTTGCGCGGTTTCTCCGCAGCGGCCTTGGCGTTCTTCGCCGGCTTGCCCTGGGCCTTGGCCGGCGGCCGCTTGCCGCCCACCTTGGCTTCGTCGAGCAGCGCCTGCTTCAGCGCGCGGCTTCTATTCACATCGGTGTTGCCGAGCATCTCGTCGGCCTTGGCGAGCATCTCCGGCGCCACCGAGGGCAACGCCTGGACCACACCGACCTTGCGCTTGCGCGGCGGCGCCACGGGCAGCGGCGGCTCCGGCGCTTCCTGCTGCAGCTCGCGCGGCTGGCCCTTGGCCCTGGCCGGCTTGGCGGCCGCCTTGGCAGGCTTGCCAGGCTTGGCCGCCTCGGCCTTGTCGCCGCGCTTCTTGCGGCCGATGGGCGCGCTGAGCGCGTTTTCGGCCAGTTCGAAGTCGATCTTGCGCTCGTCCAGGTCGACCCGCGCCACCACCACCTGGGTGATGTCGCCGAGGCGGAAGCTGCGCCCGGTGCGCTCGCCGGCCAGGCGGTGGTGCACGGCGTCGAAGTGGTAGTAGTCGCCGGGCAGCGCGGTGACGTGCACCAGGCCCTCGACATAGATGTCGGTCAGCTCGACGAAGATGCCGAAGCCGGTGACCGCGGTGATCACGCCGTCGAAGGTCTCGCCGACGCGGTCGCGCATGTATTCGCACTTCAGCCAGTTGGTGACGTCGCGGGTGGCCTCGTCGGCGCGCCGCTCGGTCATCGAGCACTGCTCGCCGAGCTGCTCCAGGCGCGGCTCGTCATAGGGGTAGATGCGCGCCTTGGCCATCGCGGCGGCGCCGGCGCGCTGCACCAGGTCGGTTTCGCGCTTGGAGCGGATCACGCTGCGGATGGCGCGGTGCACCAGCAGGTCCGGGTAGCGGCGGATCGGCGAGGTGAAGTGGGTGTAGGCCTCGTAGTTCAGGCCGAAGTGGCCGTGGTTCTCCGGGCTGTATACCGCCTGGCTCAGCGAGCGCAGCATCACCGTCTGGATCAGTTGGAAGTCCGGGCGGCCCTGGATGGATTCGAGCAGCGCCTGGTAGTCGCCGGGGGTCGGCTCGCCCTTGCCGCGGTAGAGGGCCAGGCCCAGTTCGCCGAGGAACTGCCGCAGGTTGTTCAGCTTCTCCTGCGGCGGGCCGTCGTGGACGCGGTACAGCGCGGGGATTTCCAGCTTCTCGAGGAACCTGGCGGTGGCCACGTTGGCCGCCAGCATGCATTCTTCGATCAGCTTGTGCGCGTCGTTGCGCTGGGTCGGGCGGATCTCCGAGATCTTGCGGTCGGCGCCGAAGACGATGCGCGTCTCCTGGGTCTCGAAGTCGATGGCGCCGCGCACGTGGCGCGCCGCCAGCAGCACCTTGTACAGGTCATACAGGGTGTTCAGGTGCGGCACCACGCCCGGCAGTTGCTCGGCCAGGCGCTTGGCTTCGGGGCTGTCGGGGGTCTCCAGGTACTGGCTGACTTTGGTGTAGGTGAGCCGCGCGTGGGAGTGGATGACCGCCTCGTAGAACTGGTAGCCGGTCATCTTGCCGGCCCTGGACAGGTTCATCTCGCAGACCATGGCCAGGCGGTCGACCAGCGGGTTCAGCGAGCACAGGCCGTTGGAGAGGATTTCCGGCAGCATGGGGATGACGCGCTCGGGGAAGTACACCGAGTTGCCGCGCTTGGCCGCCTCCTCGTCCAGCGCCGAGCCCACCTTCACGTAGTGGGAGACGTCGGCGATGGCGACGTACAGCTTCCAGCCGCCGCCCTTGCGCTTCTCGGCGTAGACGGCGTCGTCGAAGTCGCGGGCGTCCTCGCCGTCGATGGTCACGAACGGCAGGGCGCGCAGGTCGACGCGCTTCTCCTTGTCCTTGTCCGCCACCTCGGGCTTGAGCTTGGCCGCTTCCTTCTCAACGCCTTCGGGCCAGACGTGGGGGATGTCGTAGCTGCGCAGGGCGACTTCGATCTCCATGCCCGGCGCCATGTAGTCGCCGAGCACTTCCACCACTTCGCCCTGGGCCTGGCGGTGCACGCTGGGCCACTGGTCGATGCGCACCTGGACGAACTGGTTGTGCCTGGCCGCGCCGTGCTTGCCCGGCGGGATCAGCACTTCCTGCTGGATCTTCGGGTTGTCGGCGACCACGGTGCCGATGCCGCTCTCTTCGAAGTAGCGGCCGACCAGGGTCTCATGGGCGCGTTCGATGACTTCGACGATGGCGCCTTCGCGGCGGCCGCGGCGGTCGAAGCCGGAGACGCGCGCCAGGGCGCGGTCGCCATCGAACACCAGGCGCATCTGCGTCGGGCTGAGGAACAGGTCGTCGCTGCCGTCGTCGGGGATCAGGAAGCCGAAGCCGTCGCGGTGGCCGGCGATGCGGCCGCGGATCAGGTCCAGCTTGTCCACCGGGGCGTAGGCGCCGCGGCGGGTATAGATGAGCTGGCCGTCACGCTCCATGGCGCGCAGGCGACGGCGCAGGGCTTCTTCCTGCTCCTCGCCGGACAGGCCGAGCTCTTCCAGTAGTTGCGCGCGGGTCGCCGGCGCGCCGCGTTCGGCGAGGTGCGCCAGGATCAGTTCGCGGCTGGGGATGGGGTTTTCGTATTTTTCCGCTTCGCGGGCGGCCTCGGGATCGAGGTTTTGCCAATCGGCCATCAGGGTGAGATCACCTTATCGTCTATATAAATGTAAGCGTCATGTGCTTATTGAAGCGCGAAATCCGCTCGTCGGTCAGCTTCGACCAAGAATAAATTTTTTATCGCATCAGGGGTTTACAAGCCAAAGCCTGCTCCGTATAGTTCGCGCCCACAGCGTCACTGCGACGTTGTAACACGGAAACGATGAGCAATCATCGCATCCAGTGCCCAGGTGGCGGAATTGGTAGACGCACTAGGTTCAGGTCCTAGCGGTGGCAACACCGTGGAAGTTCGAGTCTTCTCCTGGGCACCACTTATTTCACGATAGAGCCCCTGGCTGTATCGCGGCGGTTCGGAACCCTGATAACCGGACATTAAGACGCCGAAGCGACCGAAAGGTTGCATTACCGCAAGACGATGAGCGATCATCGCACCCCATGCTGAAAAGCATGCCCAGGTGGCGGAATTGGTAGACGCACTAGGTTCAGGTCCTAGCGGTGGCAACACCGTGGAAGTTCGAGTCTTCTCCTGGGCACCATCTTCAAGCGAAAAGCCGAGCACTGCTCGGCTTTTTCGTTTCTGCCGTTCGCAGGAACGGGCCGGACGAAACGCCCGGCCCTTCTCCCCTCATGCCTTGAACTGCCCCAGGCTGGCGCGCAGCTGCGCCGCCAGGCCGTCCAGCACGCGCCCGCTGCTGGCGGTGGCGGCGACGGCTTCCGCGGCGCGTCCCGCCTCGGCATGGATCACCTCGACGCGCCCGCGCACCGCGACCGCACCGGCGGCCTGCTGCTCGGCGGCATGGGCCGCCGACTCGATGGCGCCATGCACTTCCTCCACGGCCCGCTGCACTTCACGCTGCAGGCGCTCGCTGTCGTGTAGCGCGGCCAACCCCTGCACTGCCTGCTCGCGGGCCTGGCCGATGGCTTCCACCGCCTCGCGCGCGCCACGCTGCAAGGCATCGATATGCGTTTGTATGTCGCCAGTGGACTGCTGCGTCTTGCTCGCCAGCGCCCGCACCTCGTCGGCCACCACGGCGAAACCGCGGCCGCTCTCGCCGGCGCGGGCCGCCTCGATGGCGGCATTGAGCGCCAGCAGGTTGGTCTGTTCGGCGATGCCGTGGATCACCGAGAGCACCACTTCGATCTGCTCGCTCTGCTGCGCCAGCTTCTCGATCACCCCGGCGCCGCTCTGCACACGGGACTCCAGGGTTTCGATGAGGCCACCGACGCGCCGGGCGATGGCTGCGTTATCGTCGGCCGCCTTGCGGATGGACGCCACGCGCTCCAGCGCCTCCTGCATGGCCTGGCTTTCCAGCTGGGCTTCGGCGGCCATGCCGGCGAGCGCCTCCAGGCTGCCGGCCACTTCGTTGCGCTGGCGATCGGCGGCCGCCTCGGCGCTGGCGCTGCGCGAGGCCAGGGCGGCGATCTCGCTGCCGGTGCGCTGCGCCACCTGCCCCGCCTCGCGGACGATGGGCTGCAGCTTGTCGACGAAGCGGTTCACCGCGGTCGCCATCTCGCCCACTTCATCATTGCTGTCCAGGCGCACGCGGCGGGTCAGGTCGCCCTCCCCGGCCGCCAGGTCGTCGAGTGCATCGATCAACAAACGCAGGCGGTTCACTACCCGCCGCCCAAGCACCAAAGCCAGCACCAGCAGTACGCCCAGGCCGACCAGCAGCAGCCCCAGGCCGATGTGCCAGCGCAGGCTGCTGGCGGAAGCCTCCACCGCGCCCTGCGCGCCCTGACTCATCTCGCCGGCCGCTTGCTGCGCCGCCTGCAGCCGGGCGCTCAGCGCCTTGTTGCTGTCCGCCGCGGCGCCGGCCAGGCTGTCGGCCACCAGTTGGTCGCCACTGGCGATCAGGGCGGAGAAGCGCTTGTCCAGGGCCTGCACCTGCTTCTCCACTTCGGCCGTGGAAATACCCAGGCGCACGGTACCGATCACCACGCCATTGGGGCTGATGGGCACGCTGGAGAGGATCACAGAATCGTCATGGGCGGCCGCTTCCAGCACCTTGTCCAGGGCGCGCTCAGCCTGGCCCTTGGCGAGCAGCGCCTGGATGCGCGGGTCCTCGCGGTTGAGGTAGCGCGTCAGGTGCTGCCCCTGGACATCGTCGTAGACCACGAAGAGCACGTTGGGGTTGGCCTGGGCGCGCCGGGCGTACTCGGAGAGCGTCGGTACGTCGTTGTCCCACATAGCCTTGGGCGCCACCGCGGCAAGCAGTTGGGCAAGCTGGTCGGCGGACTGCCGCAGGCTCTGTTCGAGGCTTTGACGGGTTTCGCCGCGCTCCTCCTCCAGCCGCGCCGACAAGGCGGCGCCGAGGCGTTCGCGGGTTCGCGCGGACAGCTCGGTGAGCCCTGAACTGAGCTCGCCACCGGCGCGCTCCAACTCGCCGGCCAGGCGCTGCGACTGGCCGCCCAGGCGTTCGCCCAGGTCGGCCACCAGTTGGTCCACGGTACTGCGGGTGAGCCACAGGGCGATCAGCAACTGCACCAGCAGCGCCAGGCCCAGGGCGATGAACACGGGGCGCAGCAGGCGGCTGCGCAACAGCGAAAGGACGGCGGACACGGAGTGCCTCCTCGGGTAACGGAATACTGGCGCGGGATGCGCCGATGCCATTTGCCAGCAAGGGGCGTGCCGTTGGGGTGGCCATTGGCCGACTGATTGGGAGAGATTACTTTTTGTAGGAGCGAGGGGGACGCCTGGTTCTTGCTCGCGAACGGAATTTCCCGGCAGTTGCAGTGCGGCTGGCACGGTTCGCGAGCAAGCTCGCTCCTACAATTTCAGGCCCTCCGGAGGGTACAACGCCAACGGTTCCCGGGAAGCACGGCCGTAGGAGCGGACTCCGTCCGCGATAACCGGACATACCGGCGCGAATCGCGGATAAGATCCGCTCCTACGCAACCCCACCCACGCCATTCCCCTGTAGGAGCGCGCCCTGCGCGCGAATCGCGGGCAGGGCCCGCTCCTACGAAGAGCCCCAGCCCCAAACGAAAAAGCCGCTTCCCCATCAGGAGAAGCGGCTTTTCACACCCTTCGCAGCAGCTAGCGCCGCGACGGATCAGCCGAACGGATGGCGCAGGACGATGGTCTCGTTGCGGTCCGGGCCGGTGGAGATGATGTCGATGGGCGCACCGACCAGCTCCTCGATGCGCTTGATGTAGGCGCGGGCGTTGGCCGGCAGGGCTTCCAGGGTCTTGGCGCCGACGGTGGATTCGCTCCAGCCCGGCAGGTCTTCGTACACCGGCTGCAGGCCGATGTAGCTGTCGGCGTCGGTCGGCGCGTCGGTCAGCAGTTCGCCGGCGGCGTTCTTGTAGCCGGTGCAGATGCGCACGGTCTGCAGGCCGTCGAGGACGTCCAGCTTGGTCAGGCACAGGCCGGACAGGCTGTTGATCTCGATGGCGCGGCGCAGGATCACGGCGTCGAACCAGCCGCAACGGCGGGCGCGGCCGGTGGTGGCGCCGAACTCGTGGCCTTTCTTCGCCAGGTAGGCGCCCACTTCGTCGAACAGCTCGGTCGGGAACGGGCCGGAACCGACGCGGGTGGTGTAGGCCTTGGTGATGCCGAGGATGTAGTCCAGGAACAACGGGCCGAAACCGGAGCCGGTGGCGGTGCCGCCGGCGGTGGTGTTGGAGCTGGTGACGAACGGGTAGGTGCCGTGGTCGATGTCCAGCAGCGAGCCCTGGGCGCCTTCGAACATGATGTTCTGGCTGGCGCGACGCAGGTCGTGCAGGGTGCTGGTGACGTCGGCCAGCAGCGGCTTGAGCTGCTCGGCGTAGCCCATGCACTCGTCGAGGGTCTTCTGGAAGTCGACCGCCGGCTCCTTGTAGTAGTTCTGCAGGACGAAGTTGTGGTAGTCCAGCAGTTCGCCCAGCTTGGCGGCGAAGCGCTCGCGGTGGAACAGGTCGGCCACGCGCAGGCCGCGACGGGCGACCTTGTCTTCGTAGGCCGGGCCGATGCCACGGCCAGTGGTGCCGATCTTGGCGTCGCCGCGGGCCTTCTCGCGCGCCTGGTCGAGGGCGACGTGGAAGGACAGGATCAGCGGGCAGGACGGGCTGATGCGCAGGCGCTCGCGCACCGGTACGCCCTTCTCCTCCAGCTTGGCGATCTCGCGCATCAGCGCGTCGGGCGCCAGCACCACGCCGTTGCCGATCAGGCACTGCACGCCTTCGCGCAGGATGCCCGACGGAATCAGGTGCAGCACGGTCTTCTCGCCGTCGATCACCAGGGTGTGGCCGGCGTTGTGGCCGCCCTGGTAACGAACCACGGCAGCAGCCTGGTCGGTGAGCAAGTCGACGATCTTGCCTTTGCCCTCATCACCCCACTGGGTGCCCAGGACTACGACATTCTTACCCATAACACTTGTCCCCATCGTGGATATTCGGTGCCGGCCTCGGCCGGCGGAAACTCGCGGTGCCCGTCGATCACGGGTCAGAAGGGCACCACCTGCCAATTGCCTTCGCGCAGCTGCAGTTGCGCATCGCAACCCGCCTCGCGCGCCGAAGCCGCATCCTGCCCGGGCAGCGCCTGAACCACGCGCCGCCCGTCGCGGCGCAGCTGCTGCACCGCCTGCCAGAGGCCGGCCCCTTCGGCCGGCGCCCAGATGCCTTGCACCGGCGCGTCCAGCCGCACCTGGCCCAGGGTCACCAGGGTCTTCAGGTCGGTGGAGAAGCCGGTGGCCGGCCGCGCACGGCCGAAGTCGGCGCCGATGTGGTCGTAGCGACCACCCTGGGCGATGGACTCGCCGACGCCGGGCACGAAGGCGGCGAACACCACCCCCGTGTGATAGTGGTAGCCACGCAGCTCGCCGAGGTCGAAGTACAACGGCAGCTGCGGGAAGCGTTGCGCCAGGGAGTCGGCGATGACGACCAGATCCGCCAAGGCGGCCTTCACCACCGCCGGCGCATCGGCCAGCACTGCGGCGGCCTGCTCCAGCACCTCGCGGCTGCCGCACAGCTCGGCCAGGGCGCGAAGCATGCCGGCGAGCTCGGCCGGCAGGCCTTCGGTGAGCGCGGCGACTTCATCCACCGCCTTGCGCTGCAAGGCGTCGAACAGGGCCTGCTCAGCCTCGCCGGACAGGCCGGCGGCGCGGGCCAGGCCACGGTAGATGCCGACGTGGCCGAGGTCCATGTGCACGTCCGGCACCTCGGCCATGGCCAGCATGTCGAGCATCAGGCTGATGACTTCGACGTCGCTCGCCGGGCTGGCGTCGCCGTAGAGTTCGGCGCCCAGCTGGATCGGGCTGCGCGAGGTGGCCAGGGCGCGCGGGCGGGCATGCAGCACGCTGCCGGCGTAGCACAGGCGGTTAGGGCCCTCGCGGCGCAGGCTGTGGGCGTCCATGCGCGCCACTTGCGGCGTGATGTCCGCGCGGAAGCCCATGAGCCGGCCCGAGGCCGGGTCGGTGACCTTGAAGGTGCGCAGGTCCAGGTCCTGGCCGGCACCGGTCAGCAGGGACTCCAGGTATTCGATGTGCGGGGTGACGACGAACTCGTAACCCCAGCGCTGGAACAGGTCCAGCACCTGACGGCGGGCTGCTTCGACGCGCGCCGCCTCAGGTGGCAGCACTTCTTCGATCCCATCTGGCAGCAGCCAGCGGTCTACCGTTGCCATGTCGCCTCTCCCCTTTCAGCCGGGCGGCAATTCATCTAGTGAATCCAGTAAAGAAGGCCGGTGCCGAGCAGCATGCTGCCCAGCCCGATGAGCCGCAGGCGCCGGTCGTCCAAGCGACCGAGCCCGCTGACGGCCTCACGCCAGCCACGCGGATACAGGAAAGGGAGGATGCCCTCCAGCACCAGCAACAGACAGAACGCTTTGCCGAATTCCTGCCACATGGCTCTCTGTACATAAATCTCGCGGACGCAAAAAAGCCGGGATTTCCCGGCTGACCCATGATAACACGTTTTCTCCGGCGGGCGCTGCCGCCCGCCGGAGAACCCACTCAGGGCTTGGACTTCTCCAGATAACGGAAGAACTCGTTGTCCGGGCTCAGCACCAGGACGTCCTTCTTGTCGGCGAAGCTGTCGCGGTAGGCCTTGAGGCTGCGGGTGAAGGCATAGAACTCCGGGTCCTGGTTGTAGGCCTTGGCGTAGATCGCCGCCGCCTTGGCGTCGCCCTCACCGCGGGTTTCCTCGGACTGCCGATAGGCCTCGGCCAACAGCACGCGGCGCTGGCGGTCGGCGTCGGCGCGGATACCCTCGGCCAGTTCGCGGCCCTTGGCACGGTGCTCGCGGGCCTCGCGCTCGCGCTCGGTGCTCATGCGCTCGAACACGCTGCGGTTGACTTCCTTCGGCAGGTCGATGGCCTTGACGCGCACGTCGATGACCTCGATGCCCAGCTCCTTCTGCGCCATGCGATTGAGCGACGCGGTGATGTCGCCCATCAATGCGTCGCGCTCGCCGGACACCACCTCGTGCAGGGTGCGCTTGCCGAACTGGTCGCGCAGGCCGGCTTCCAGGCGCCGCGACAGGCGCTCGTCGGCGATCTGCTTGAGGCCCGAGGTCGCGGTATAGAAGCGCTCGGCATCGGCCACACGCCACTTGGCGTAGGCGTCGACCATCACCGCCTTCTTCTCCAGGGTGAGGAAACGCTGGGTCGGCGAGTCCAGGGTCAGCAGGCGGCCGTCGAACTTGCGCACCTGGTTGACGTACGGGATCTTGAAGTGCAGGCCAGGCTGCACGTCCGACTCGACCACGCGGCCGAAGCGCAGCAGCACCGCGCGCTCGGTCTGCTGCACCACGTAGATGCTGCTCCACAGCGCCACGGCAGCCACCACGGCGGCGATCAGGGCGATCAGGGACTTGTTACTCATCAGCGGCTCTCCCTGGTGCGCAGGTCACGTTGCTGCAGGTCGCTGGCGACCCGCGAGCCGATGTCCGGCGTGCTGCTCGTCGTACCCGCAGCGCCGCTGCCCGGCGTTGCCGAGCCACGGCCGTCGATCATCTTGTCCAGCGGCAGGTAGATCAGGTTGTTCTGCCCCTGCTGCCCGGTGACCAGCACCTTGCTGCTCTGCGACAGGACCTCCTGCATGGTGTCCAGGTACAGGCGCTCGCGGGTGACCTCCGGCGCCTTGCGGTATTCGCCGGCCAGCTTGCTGAAGCGGTCGGCCTCACCCTCGGCGCGGGCAACCACCTCGTCGCGGTAGCCGTTGGCTTCCTCGATGATGCGCTGGGCCTGGCCGCGGGCTTCGGGCACCACGCCGTTGGCGTAGGCTTCGGCCTGGTTCTTCTCGCGCTGTTCGTCTTCGCGGGCACGGATCACGTCGTCGAAGGCTTCCTGCACCTCGCGCGGGGCGGCGGCGCTCTGGATGTTCACCTGGGTCACGGTGATACCGGTCTTGTAGGTGTCCAGGAAACGCTGCAGGCGATCGCGCACCTCGGTGGCCATCTGTTCGCGGCCCTCGGTGAGGATCTGGTCCATGGTGGTGGAGCCGGCCACGTGGCGCAGGGCGCTCTCGGTGGCGTGCTGCAGGCTGACCTCGGGCTGGTCGACGTTGAGCACGAAGTCCTTCAGGTTGCTGACCTTGTACTGCACGGTCAGCGGGACCTCGACGATGTTCTCGTCCTCGGTGAGCATCTGCCCCTGCTTGCTGTAGGCACGCTCGCGGGTGACGTTCTCCTGGAACTTCCTGTCGATCGGCGGGAAGTAGAAGTTCAGGCCCGGGCCCACGGTGTCGTAGTACTTGCCCATGCGCAGGATCACCGCCTGCTCCTGCTCGTCCACCACGTAGATGGCGTTGTACAGCCAGAGCACGGCGAGCACGGCCAGGCCGATGCCGAACAGGCCCAGGCCACCGCCCTTGCCGCCGACGGGGCTGCCGCCGCGCGGTTTCTTGCCGCCGAAGATGCGATTGAGGCTGTCCTGCAGCTTGCGGAAGGCCTCATCGAGATCCGGAGGGCCCTGGCGGCCGCCGCCACGGCGCCCACCCCAGGGGTCCTGATCGTTCTTGTTCGAGTTGTCACCCGGCTCATTCCAAGCCATAGCGCTCTCCATCTAGTAACGCGAAACGCGCCAGCGGCGCGACCACCCATGCTACCGAATGCCCCGCCCGGTGCCAAAAGCACCGTTCCGGGCTTTATTGCAAAGTGTGTTGCGCAATGAACTCCGCCGGCTGCCATCCCTCGCGGCTGACCAGGCGGTTCAACTCGACACGCGGCAGGCGAACCTGCAAAACGGCGCGTCCCTGCTCGTCGTGGTCCTCGGACTGCACCGCGCCCAGCTCGAAGAACTGCGCGCGCAGGCGCCCCAGGCGCTGCGGCAGGCAGAGCGTGCCGACGAACAGGTCGTCGCCCAGCAGCTCGGCCACCGCCTTTTCCAGCAGCTCCAGCCCGCGCCCGTCACGGGCGGAGAGCCAGACCCGCACCGGCTTGCCGCTCTCGTCGCGCTGGATTCGCGCGTCCATGTCCGGCAGTAGGTCGATCTTGTTGTACACCTCGAGCATCGGCAGTTCGTTGGCGCCGATCTCGGTCAGCACCGCGTGCACCTGCTCCACCTGCGCGTCGCGCTCCGGCTCGTGGGCATCGATCACGTGCAGCAGCAGGTCGGCGTTGCTCGACTCTTCCAGCGTAGCGCGGAAGGCCTCGACCAGCTTGTGCGGCAGGTGGCGGATGAAACCCACGGTATCGGCCAGCACGACCGGGCCGACGTCCTCCAGCTCGAGCCGGCGCAGGGTCGGGTCGAGGGTGGCGAACAGTTGGTTGGCCGCATAGACCTCGGAAGTGGTCAGGGCGTTGAACAGCGTGGACTTGCCGGCGTTGGTGTAGCCGACCAGGGAAACCGAGGGGATTTCCGCCCGGCGCCGGCCACGGCGGGCCTGTTCGCGCTGGCTGCGGACCTTCTCCAGGCGCTGCTTGATCTGGCGGATGCGGGCGCGCAGCAGGCGGCGGTCGGTTTCCAGCTGGGTTTCACCGGGACCGCGCAGGCCGATACCGCCCTTCTGCCTTTCCAGGTGGGTCCAGCCGCGCACCAGGCGCGTGCTCATGTGTTCGAGCTGCGCCAGCTCCACCTGCAGCTTGCCCTCATGGGTGCGGGCGCGCTGGGCGAAGATGTCGAGAATCAGACCGGTACGGTCGAGCACCCGGCATTCGAGGACGCGTTCGAGGTTGCGTTCCTGGCTGGGCGTGAGGGTGTGGTTGAAGATGATCAGCTCGACGCCCTGGACTTGCACCAGGTCGCGCAGCTCATCGACCTTGCCACTGCCGATCAGGAACTTGGCCGACGGCTGATGGCGCGAAACGTTGACGAATGCCACCGACTCCGCGCCCGCCGAACGGGCCAGCTCCTGGAATTCCTGCGGGTCTTCGCGCGCCTCGGGGTCCTGACCTTCCAGATGGACCAGAATGGCCCGTTCCCCACCACCCGGGCGCTCAAAGAACAAGGCGGGCTACCGTCAAGCGTTGCCCGGCTCGGCCGGTTGATCGCCGCTGGGCAGACGCACCGGACGGCTGGGCACGACGGTGGAAATGGCGTGCTTGTAGACCATCTGGCTGACAGTGTTCTTCAGCAAAATCACGAACTGGTCGAAGGATTCGATCTGACCTTGCAGCTTGATACCGTTCACCAGGTAGATGGAGACCGGTACGCGTTCTTTTCGCAGGGTATTCAGGTAAGGGTCTTGTAGCGAATGCCCTTTTGACATATGCCGCACTCCTTTAGGGAATCAATAGATTTAGTAGTAGTCGAATGGCTTGTTGCCGTCGGTAACCCCAAGGATAGACGGCTGAATTATGGTCTCGAACCTATATGGAGACCGCCTCAAGATATTTCAAGGCACGCGGCAGATTGTCGCCTGCCAGACTGTCCAACCAGTGTAGATGGCCCCAGCTGCGCAGCCAGGTGAACTGGCGCTTGGCTAGTTGCCGGGTGGCAATCACGCCGCGCTCCTCCATCTCAGCGTAGGACAGTTTGCCCTCGAGGTATTCCCATACCTGTCGGTAGCCCACGGCACGAATGGATGGCAGAGCGGCGTGCAAGTCGTCTCTCGCGCGAAGTGCTTCGACCTCGGCGATGAAGCCCTGTTCCAGCATCTGACGAAAACGTTGCGCGATTCGCGCGTGCAGTACCTGGCGCTGCTGAGGTGCAATCGCCAGTTGCGCCACAGTATACGGTAATTGCGCCGCGCCTGGCGCGCTGGCACCGGCATTTTCAGCCGCCTGGCGCCGGCGGTGGTCGCTCATCGACAAGCCGCTGACGCGTTGCACTTCCAGCGCCCTGACCAGGCGTTGCGGATCGTTGGGGTGGATGCGCGCCGCCGACTCAGGGTCGACCCGCTGCAATTCGGCATGCAGCGCCGCCCAGCCCTCGGCCGCGGCCCAGGCTTCCAACTCGGCGCGCACCGCCGGATCGGCGCTGGGCATGTCCGCCATACCCTCCAGCAATGCCTTGAAATACAACATGGTGCCGCCGACCAACAGGGGGATGCGCCCCGCCGCGGTGATCTCGGCCATGGCCGCCAGGGCGTCGGCGCGGAATTCCGCCGCCGAATAGCTTTCGGCCGGATCGCGGATGTCGATCAGGCGGTGCGGGAATTCGGCCAGAATGTCCTTCGAGGGCTTGGCCGTGCCGATGTCCATGCCCCGGTAGACCAGCGCCGAGTCGACGCTGACCAGCTCGATGGGCAGCAGCCGCGCCAGCTCCAGCGCCAGGTCGGTCTTGCCGGCGGCGGTCGGGCCCATGAGGAAGATGGCGGGAGGCAGGGAGGACATCGGCAACTCTTCGGCAGAACGGGCGCGCGCAAACCGCGCGCTGAATCGATTGGCGCGCAGTTTACTGCACTTGGCTTAACGCTGGCTTTATTTCAGCGCCCGCGTAGGAAGAGTTTGTCCAGCTCGTCCAGGCCCAGCTGCGTCCAGGTGGGCCGGCCGTGGTTGCACTGGCCGCTGCGCTCGGTGATTTCCATGTCGCGCAGCAGGGCGTTCATCTCCGGCAGCGTCAGGCGCCGGTTGGCGCGCACCGCGCCGTGGCAGGCCATGGTCCCGAGCAGTTCGTTGAGGTGCGCCTGGATGCGGTCGCTGGTGCCGTATTCCAGCAGGTCGGCGAGCACGTCGCGCACCAGTTGGGTCGCCTCGGCCTGCTTGAGCAGCGCGGGAATCTGGCGGATCGCCAGGCTTTCCGGGCCCAGGCGCTGCAGTTCGAAGCCGAGCCGGCTGAACCAGCCGCCGTGTTCCTCGGCGCAGTCGGCCTCGCGCTCGCTCACCGCGAGGGATTCGGGCACCAGCAGCGGCTGGCCGCGCAGGCCTTCGCTGTCCATGGCGACCTTCAGGCGCTCGTAGGTGATGCGCTCATGGGCCGCATGCATGTCCACCAGCACCAGGCCGTGGGCGTTCTCGGCGAGGATGTAGATGCCCTTGAGCTGGGCCAGGGCGTAGCCCAGCGGCGGGACATCCTGGGCGCTCTCGGGGAGCGGCTGGGGCGTGGATTGCTCCGGCAGCGGCGCGAAATAGGCGCGGTAGGCGCCCTGGGCCTCGGCGGCGGGCGGCATGTCCTGGCGCGGCGGCTGGTAGGAATAGCCGCCGCCGGAACCGGAACCACCGGAGCCGCTCCAGCTGCGCGCCGCGGCCGGGGCCTCCAGCACCTTGTCCGACAGGCTCATCTCGCCCTGCGGGCCGAACTCCCCGGCGGCCTGCCCGGTGGGGCGCGGCACGGTCAGGGTGGTGGCCCCCGGTGGCGCCAACTGGTCGTCCGGGCGCACCTCGGCGAGCGCCCGGTGCAGGGTGCCGTAGAGGAAGTCGTGGACCATGCGGCTGTCGCGGAAGCGCACTTCGTGCTTGGTCGGGTGCACGTTGACGTCCACCGTCGCCGGATCGACCTCCAGGAACAGCACGAAGGTCGGGTGGCGGCCGTTGTAGAGCACGTCGCGGTAGGCCTGGCGCACCGCGTGGGCGACCAGCTTGTCGCGCACCATGCGGCCGTTGACGTAGAAGTACTGCAGGTCCGGCTGGCTGCGCGAGAAGGTCGGCAGGCCGACCCAGCCCCACAGGTGCAGGCCGTTGCGCTCGATCTCGATGGGTAGCGCCTGCTCGAGGAAGGCCGGGCCGCACACGGCGCCGACGCGGCGCGCGCGGGCGGTCTCGTCCGCGGCCTCGTGCAGGCTGAAGATGGTCTTGCCGTTGTGGCGCAGGTGGAAGGCCACGTCGAAGCGGGCCAGGGCCAGGCGCTTGATGACTTCCTGCAGGTGGTCGAACTCGGTCTTCTCGGCGCGCAGGAACTTGCGCCGCGCCGGGGTGTTGAAGAACAGGTCGCGGACCTCGACGCTGGTGCCCACCGGATGCGCCGCCGGCTGCACCCGCGGCTGCATGTCGCGGCCCTCGGTCTCCACCTGCCAGGCCTGCTCGGCGTCGGCGGTGCGCGAGGTCATGGTCAGCCGCGACACCGAGCTGATCGAGGCCAGGGCCTCGCCGCGGAAGCCCAGGCTCATCACCGCCTCGAGGTCTTCCAGCTCGCGGATCTTGCTGGTGGCGTGGCGCGCCAGGGCCAGCGGCAGGTCGTCGGCAGGAATGCCGCCGCCGTCGTCGCGTACCCGCAGCAGCTTGATGCCGCCCTGCTCCACCTCGACGTCGATGCGCCGGGCGCCGGCGTCCAGGCAGTTCTCCAGCAGTTCCTTGATCACCGAGGCCGGGCGCTCGACCACCTCGCCGGCGGCGATCTGGTTGGCCAGCCGCGGGCTGAGCAGCTGGATGCGGCGTGAATCGTTCATTGCTGCGCCGCCAGGGAGGTCGCGGGGATG
The DNA here is from genome assembly GCF_022760135.1 of Pseudomonas sp. M1. NCBI lineage: Bacteria > Pseudomonadati > Pseudomonadota > Gammaproteobacteria > Pseudomonadales > Pseudomonadaceae > Pseudomonas > Pseudomonas sp. M1. Next base: position 486,791 of record NZ_CP094343.1, on the reverse strand, counting down.
TTCAGCACCTGGCCGATGCGCACGCTATCGGTCTTCAGGTTGTTGGTGCTGCGCAGGGTGGCCATGCTCACGTCGTAGCGCGCGGCGATCATCGACAGGCTCTCGCCGGCGCGCACCACGTGCTGGCGCGGCCCGCTGGAAATCTGCCCGCCGTCGCGCAGCGAGGCGATGTAGGTGCCCGGCGGCGGCGTCTGCACGAAGTACTGGCGCACACCGGCGGCGATGGAGCGGGCCAGGGCCTGCTGGTGCGAGGCGCTGTTGAGCTTCTGCGACTCGCCGGGATTGGAGATGAAGCCGGTCTCCACCAGGATCGACGGGATGTCCGGCGACTTCAGCACCATGAAGCCGGCCTGCTCGACGCGGTTCTTGTGCAGCGAGGTGACGCGGCCGACGTTGGTCAGCACCTTGTGCCCGACGTCCAGGCTGGAGGACATGGTGGCGGTCATCGACAGGTCGAGCAGCACGCCGGCGAGCATGTGGTCCTTGTCGTCGAGGCTGACGCTGCCGTCGCCGCCGATCAGGTCGGAACGGTTTTCGCTGTCGGCCAGCCAGCGCGCGGTCTCGGAGGTGGCGCCGCGGTCGGAGAGGGCGAACACCGAGGCACCGAAGGCGCTGCGGCTGGGAGCGGCGTCGGCGTGGATGGAGACGAACAGGTCGGCGCCCTTCTTGCGCGCGATGGCGGTACGCCCGCGCAGCGGGATGAAGTAATCGCCGGTGCGCGTCAGCTCGGCGCGGAAGCCCTTCATCTGGTTGATCTGCCGCTGCAGTTCGCGGGCGATCGACAGGGTGATGTTCTTCTCGTGCAGGCCGTTCGGGCCGGAGGCGCCCGGGTCCTCGCCGCCGTGGCCGGCGTCGATGGCGATGATGATATCGCGCTTGCCGCCGGCCGGGACCGGCGCCTTGGCCACCGGCTGCGTCGGCGTCACCGGGGTGGCCGGCTGGTTCGGCGTGGGCGTGGCGGGCACGTCGGGGGTGATGTCCGCGCCCTGGTCGTAGAGGTCCACCACCAGGCGGTTGCCGTACTGCTGGTTGGGCGGCAGGACGAAGCTCTTGGGCGTCACCTGGGCGGACAGGTCCAGCACCAGGCGCAGGTCGGTGGGCGAACGCTGCGCCGAGCGCACCGAGGTGATCGGGGTGTTCTTCAGCTTGAGCTGGTTCAGTGCGGTACTCAGTTGCGCGCCATTGAGATCGATGACGATGCGGTTCGGCGCGCTGAGGGTGAACAGGCTGTGCTGCACCGGGCCGGACAGGTCGAACACCAGGCGCGTGTTGTCCGGTGCGCGCCACAGGCGCACGCTCTTGATCTGCGTGATTTGCGCGGCGGCAAGAACCTCGCCGGCGCCCAGCGCCAGCAGGATGAACAACCCGGCCAACAGCGCCCGAAGGCGCAACCCCCAACCCATGTTTTTTCTCATGCTCCCGTAGCCAGGACGGCGCACCAGGCTTCGCCCCGCACTCCGTGCGGTTCCAGGCGCAGCATGCGGCCGCCCGCTTGCGGAGTAATGGTAATGTCCAGGTCGGCCTTTGGCAAAATGCCCGCGCCCCTTTCGGCCCACTCGATCAGGCACAGGGCGCCGCCTTCGAAGTAATCGCGGATGCCCAGATATTCCAGTTCCTCGGGGTCGGCCAGGCGGTACAGATCGAAATGGAAGGCGCGCACCTCGCCCAGCTCGTAGGGCTCGACCAGGGTGAAGGTCGGGCTCTTCACCGCCCCGGCATGGCCCAGGCCGCGCAGAATGCCGCGCGAGAGCGTGGTCTTGCCGGCGCCGAGGTCGCCGTGCAGGTAGATCACCCCGCGCCCGCCGGTGGCCCGGGCGATCCTCGCGCCCAGCGCGTACATGGCCTCCTCGCCGTCGGCGAACAGCTTCAGTTCAGGCATGGGGCGAACTCCTCGAGCAACTGACGAACGGCAGGGATCAGGTCGCTGGCCGCGAGCCCCCGCCCCTGCGCGCCAAGCATTTCGCCGGCGCGGGCGTGCAGCCAGACGGCCAGGCAGGCGGCGTCGAAGGGTTCCAGTTTCTGCGCCAGCAACGCGCCAACTATCCCGGACAGCACGTCCCCCAGGCCGGCGGTGGCCATGGCCGGATGACCATGGGAGCACAGCGCCAGGCGGCCGTCCGGCGCAGCGACCAGGCTGCCGACGCCCTTGAGCACGGCCACCACCTGGTAGCGGCTGGCCAGTTCGCGCGCGGCGGCAGCCCGGTCGGCCTGCACCTCGGCGGTGGAGCGGCCCAGCAGGCGCGCCGCCTCGGCGGGATGCGGGGTGATCACCAGGCTGCCCGCCGGGCGCTGCACCTGGCCCTCGGCCAGCAGGTTGAGCGCATCGGCGTCCCACACCTGGGGCAGCTCCAGACTGGCCGCGGCGCTGGCCAGGCAGCGACCCCAGGCGTTGCGGCCGATGCCGGGGCCGACCACCAGCACGCTGGCGCGCTCGGTGGCGCGCAGCACCTCGGCTGACGAGGACACGCCGCGGGTCATCAGTTCCGGGCAGCGCGCCAGCGCCGCCGGCACGTGGGCGGCGCGGGTGGCGATGGAGACCAGCCCGGCGCCGCTGCGCAGGGCCGCTTCGCCGGCCAGCAGGGTGGCGCCGCCCATGCCGTGATCGCCACCGATCAGCAGCAGGTGGCCAAACAGCCCCTTGTGCGCCGCCTTCGGCCGCGGCGCCAGCTGTGCCAGGCTGCTGGGCGCCAGGCGCGTGGCCTGGGCATCCTCGGGCAGTTGCGCGGGGTCGGCGTCGAGGTTGTCGAAGGCCAGTTCGCCGCACTGGTCCGGGCCTTCGCCGGTGAACAGGCCGAACTTGAGGCCGATGAAGGTCACCGTCAGGTCGGCGCGCACCGCGCAGCCCAGCACCTGGCCGGTGTCGGCGCTGAGGCCGGAGGGGATGTCGATGGCCAGGACCGGCAGGCCGCTGGAGTTGATGCGATCGATGGCCGCCGCATACGGATCGCGCACCGCGCCACCGAGACCGGTGCCGAGCAGCGCATCCACCAGCACGCCATGCAGTTCGGCGTGTTCGTGCCAGGGCAGGATGGTCACGCCGGCGGCCAGGGCCTCGGCGTGGGCGGATGCGGCGTCGCCGGCCAGCCGCGCGGTGTCGCCCACCGCCAGCACGCGCACGTTCCAGCCGGCGCGCTGGGCCAGGGCGGCGACCAGATAGCCGTCGCCGGCGTTGTTGCCGTGCCCGGCCAGCACAGTCAGGCGCCCGGCGTCCGGCCAGCGCCGGCGCAGGGCGCGCCAGGCGGCGTGGGCGGCGCGCTGCATGAGTTCGAAGCCGGGAGTGCCGGCGGCGATCAGGCGCGCGTCGAGGTCGCGCACCTGCCGGGCGCTGTACAGCGCGGTCGGCAGACTGTCGTGAGGGTGCGAATTCATCGGGTTTCCGCGGGGAATCGGGCGCCGGTCGGCGCGGTCTGGCAGAATTATACCTACCCCGGTCCCGCTTTCCCGCCCCCGCATGCACGATTCCACATCCGATTACAGCGCCATCGCCGAGCGCATCAAGGCCTGGGGCCGCGAGCTGGGCTTCCAGCAGGTCGGCATCGGCGGCCTGGACCTGGCCAGCCACGGCGAGCACCTGCAACGCTGGCTGGCCGCCGGCTACCACGGCGAGATGGACTACATGGGCGCCCACGGCAGCAAGCGCTGGCGCCCGGACGAACTGGTGCCCGGCACCCTGCGGGTGGTCTCGCTGCGCATGGACTACCTGCCCGGCGACACGCGCATGGCCCAGCGCCTGGCCGAGCCGGAGAAGGCCTACGTATCGCGCTACGCCCTGGGCCGCGACTACCACAAGCTGGTGCGCAAGCGCCTGCAGCAGCTGGCCGAGCGCATCCAGCAGGAGGTCGGCCCGTTCGGCTACCGCGCCTTCGTCGACAGCGCGCCGGTGCTGGAGAAGGCCATCGGCGAACAGGCCGGGCTCGGCTGGATCGGCAAGAACACCCTGCTGCTCAACCGCAAGGCCGGCAGCTACTTCTTCCTCGGCGAACTCTTCACCGACCTGCCGCTGCCCCTGGACGAACCCCACGGCAGCGAGCACTGCGGGCGCTGCAGCGCCTGCCTGGACATCTGCCCGACCAACGCCTTCGTCGGCCCCTACGTGCTGGACGCGCGGCGCTGCATCTCCTACCTGACCATCGAGCTGAAGGGCCCGATCCCCGAGGAGCTGCGCGCGCCCATGGGCAACCGGGTGTTCGGCTGCGACGACTGCCAGATCGTCTGCCCGTGGAACCGCTTCGCCCGGCCCAGCGGGCAGGGCGACTTCCAGCCACGCCACGGGCTGGACAATGCCGAGTTGGCCGAGCTGTTCCTGTGGAGCGAGGACGAGTTCCTCAGCCGCACTGAAGGCTCGCCGCTACGCCGCGCGGGCTATGAAAGGTGGCTGCGCAACCTGGCGGTGGGGCTGGGCAATGCGCCGTCGAGCATTCCGGTGATAGAGGCGCTGAAGGCACGGCGGGAGTTTCCGTCGGAGTTGGTGCGCGAGCATGTCGAGTGGGCGCTGCGGCGGCATGGGATCGCCCCTACACCGTCCGGCAATGCCCCGTAGGATGGCGTTGAGCGAAGCGATACCCATCGCCATGACCGCATGGGTATCGCAAGCTCAACCCATCCTACGAAAAGCACTTCAAATGCGCCTTCGAGCATTCCGGTAATAGAGGCGTTGAAGGCGCGGCGGGAGTTTCCGTCGGAGTTGGTGCGCGAGCACGTCGAGTGGGCGCTGCGGCGGCATGGGGTGGGACGGTAGGGGTTCTGCTGGCTGGGTTGGGAGCGCGTCCTGAAGAGCCCCTCTCCCCAGCCCTCTCCCTGAAGGGAGAGGGAGCTAGTCCGTGCCGGCTGAAAGCAAGGTTTCAGCTGGGCACCACAGCGGAATATCCGGCTGACTGCAAAACATCCAACCCTGCCCAACGGTCCCCTCTCCCTTCAGGGCGGGGCGCGCAGCCGAGGGTTAGGGAGAGGGAGCGGAGCCAAACCGACACACCTCAGCCACCTGGAAACCCCGTTCGCGAGCAAGCTCGCTCCTACGAAAAACCAGCGACTCAGACCTTGATGAAGGTCTCGCGGTAATAGCGCAGCTCGGCGATGGATTCGCGGATGTCGTCCAGCGCCAGGTGGGTATTGCCCTTCTTGAAGCCATCCCGCACCTGCGGAGCCCAGCGCGCCGCCAGTTCCTTGAGGGTGGAGACATCCAGGTTGCGGTAGTGGAAGTAGGCCTCCAGCTTCGGCATGTACCTATAGAGGAAGCGGCGGTCCTGGCAGATGCTGTTGCCGCAGATCGGCGAGGCGCGCTTGGGCACCCATTTTTCCAGGAAGGCCAGGGTCATGGCCTCGGCCTGGGTGGCGTCGATGGTGCTTTCGCGCACGCGCTGGGTCAGGCCCGACTGGCCGTGCTGGCGGGTGTTCCACTCGTCCATGCCGGCGAGGGTCTCCTCGCTCTGGTGCACGGCGATCACCGGGCCTTCCGCGAGAATGTTCAGCTCGCTGTCGGTGACGATGGTGGCCATTTCGATGATCACGTCCCGGTCCGGGTCCAGGCCGGTCATCTCCAGGTCGATCCAGATCAGGTTCTGTGGGTTCTGCATGGTGCGCTCCTAGGCTCAAGCCCTCTAGTTTAGCGGGAAGAGCGAATGCGCATGCTAAACTCGCCGGCGATTTTTCCCGTGGATTGCATATGGCCAAGCGTCATCTCACCCGCCGGCAGAGCTGGCGCATCGAAAAGATCCAGGAAGAGCGCGCCGCGCGTGCCGCCAAGCGCGAGTCGCGGGCCCTGGAAGAGCTGGAAGGCGGCGACCTGGGGCCGGAGCAGAACGGCCTGGTGATCGCCCACTTCGGCGTCCAGGTGGAAGTCGAGGCGCTGGAGGGCGAGCACGCCGGCGAGGTGCTGCGCTGCCACCTGCGCGCCAACCTGCCGCCACTGGTGACCGGCGACCGCGTGGTCTGGCGCCCGGGCAACCAGGGCATCGGCGTGATAGTCGCGCAGCTGCCGCGCACCTCCGAGCTGTGCCGCCCGGACATGCGCGGCCTGCTCAAGCCGGTGGCGGCCAACGTCGACCGCATCGTCATCGTCTTCGCCCCGCGCCCGGAACCCCACGCCAACCTGATCGACCGCTACCTGATCGCCGCCGAGCACGCCGGCATCCAGCCGCTGCTGCTGCTGAACAAGGCCGACCTGATCGACGAGCAGAACGCCGAGCAGATCGACGCGCTGCTGGGCACCTACCGCGACCTGGGCTACCCGTTGCTGGAGGTCTCGGCCTTCAACGGCCTAGCCATGGACGCCCTGCGCGCGGCGCTGAACGATCACGTCAGCGTGTTCGTCGGCCAGTCCGGGGTGGGCAAGTCGTCGCTGGTCAACGCCCTGCTACCGGGGGTGGACACCCGCGTCGGCGACCTCTCGGAAATCACCGGCAAGGGCACCCACACCACCACCACGGCGCGGCTGTTCCACTTCCCCGCCGGCGGCGACCTGATCGACTCCCCCGGCATCCGCGAATTCGGCCTGGGGCACGTCACCCGCGACGACGTCGAGGCCGGCTTCATCGAGTTCCGCGACCTGCTCGGGCACTGCCGCTTCCGCGACTGCAAGCACGACCGCGAGCCCGGCTGCGCGCTGCTCAAGGCGCTGGAGGAAGGCCGCATCAGCCCGCAGCGCATGGCCAGTTATCGGCACATTCTCGCCAGCCTGCCGGAAACGGATTACTGATCAGCGCCCGCGCTCCGACAACTTTGTCGGAGCGCCAGGCCCGCCTTCACTGTAATGCTGTTCACTTAAGCGGTTCAGCGAAGGTGCGCCAGCCTGGCTTCGCTCCCTCACCCCAGCCCTCTCCCAAAGGGAGAGGGGGCTATTCGGAGCGTGCGGGGAGTTCGGCGTCATCCCGGAACGCCTACCTCTTCTCGTCATTCCCGAGAACGCGAGCCCTGGGTTCGCGAGCAAGCTCGCTCCTACGAAAAGCCAAAGCTTTTGGACTTCCAGAGAAATACCCGAGCGCACCGGAACGCCCCTTCAGAAGGCCGAGCGAAACCGGCGCTCAGGAGGTCATGCGACATGGATGTCGCGAGAGCCCCGATGGGCTACAGGGACGTACCCTCGGGGCGGGCCTCCGTGGCGGGGGAGTTCGCGAGGGTAGCCCGGCTCCATCGGGCCCGTATGTCGGGGCAAGCCTTTTTGGTTCCTTTTTGCGGGGGTGGCCTTCCACCGTTTGACAAAAGGGACTCGCCCGAGGGGGCGAAACGAGAAACATCAACGCACTCGGTGCGGCGCGCTACACCCAAACAAGACGTCTCTGGGTTATTCCCCTTCTGGCCAGCGCAAGTATTGTTCGCGGCAATGACGAGGTTAAGACCGGAGTGGGGCAAGCCTCGCGAGCCAAGCCATAACCCCAAATAAAAAATACCGTTTCCCCCAGGTATCCTTTCTTAAGTGAACAGCATTACGCCTTCACTGCTTCTTCAGCTCGTCCAGCTTCAGCTTGCCGTCATCGAACAGGTTGAGCTTCTCGCGCACCTGTTCGGCGGGCAGCGGCTGGGACGCGGGCGCGGCGCCCTGGGGCGGCGTCGGCGCGGCCCCGGCTGGCGTTGCCGCCCCGGCAGGAGAAGTGGCCGGCTGGCTGGCCGCCGGCTCCTCGGCGGTGCCGTCCTGGCCCTCGATGGCGCGTTGCGCACGCTTGGTCAGGACGATGATGTCGATGCGCCGGTTCACCGGGTTCAGCGGGTTCTTGCGGTCGAACAGTTGCGACGAGGCGTAGCCCACCACCCGGGCGATCTGCCCTTCCGGATAGCCGCCGGCCACCAGGGCGCGGCGCGCGGCGTTGGCGCGGTTGGCCGACAGCTCCCAGTTGCCGAACTCGTCGCCGGCGTAGGGCTTGGCATCGGTGTGGCCGCTGATGCTGATCTTGTTCGGCACCTGCTTGATGGTCTCGGCCATGGCCAGCAGGATGTCCTCGAAGTACGGCTGCAGGCGCGCGCTGCCCAGGTCGAACATCGGCCGGTTCTCGGCGTCGACGATCTGGATGCGCAGGCCGTCGCGGGTGATCTCGAACAGAATCTGGTCCTTGAAGCGGCGCAGCGTGGGGTTCTCGTCGACCTTGTTCTGCAACTCCTGGAGCAGCAGTTCCAGGCGCTCGTGCTCGATCTGCTCGGCCTGGCGCTCGGCTTCGGCGGGGTTGACCTCCTTCTCCGACTCCGGGCTGATGCGCGTCTCGTCCGCCTCCGGCTGCGCCTGGATCTGCGGGTTTAGGGTCTTGTCCGGGGCCGGCGTCGGCGTGCCGCCGAGGTCGATCACGTAGGGGCTGGCGCTCTCGGTGAAGCCGATGGGGTCCTGGAAGTAGCCGGAAATCGCCTTCTTCTGCTCAGGGGTGGCCGAGGACAGCAGCCACAACACCAGGAAGAACGCCATCATCGCCGTGGCGAAGTCGGCGAAGGCGATCTTCCAGGAGCCGCCGTGGTGGCCGGCGGCGTAGCGCTTGACGCGCTTGACGATGATCGGCTGGTTGTTGTCCATGCGATTAGTGTCTGATGGTGTTTCGACGCGAGCCGCGTTGCCGCGTCAAATCACGCCAAGCTAGGCGCGGGACGCAGGCAATGGTCGCCCCCTTGGCAAGTCCCGCAACGACGCATGGCGTGATTTGCCGCACAACCCGAAGGGACGGGCCGCATTTTGCGCAGTGCCGCGTTACTCGTCGTTCATTTGGAATCACCAAATCTCTCTCCTCGCGCCTTGCCCTGCGCAAAATGCGGCTCCGTCGCGGCCGTGTCGAAACGCCATCAGACACTACCTCCCGCGCACCGCCTGCTCGAGCTCGCTGAAGCTCGGACGGTGCGCCGGCAGCAGCACCTTGCGGCCGAACTCCACCGCCAGCGACGGCGGCATGCCCGAGGCCGAGGCCACCAGGCAAGCCTTGATCGCCTCGTAGAGGTTCAGCTCTTCCTTGGCGTCGTGCTCCAGGGCGTTGGACAGCGGGCCGACGAAGCCGTAGGCGGCGAGGATACCGAGGAAGGTGCCGACCAGCGCCGCGGCGACGTGGTGGCCGATCTCCGCCTGGCTGCCCTGGCCGAGCAGAGCCATGGTGATCACGATGCCGAGCACCGCGGCGACGATACCGAAGCCGGGCAGCGCGTCGGCGACGCGGGTCACGGCGTGGGACGGGTGCTCCAGGTCTTCCTTGAGGCTGCCCAGTTCCATGTCGAACAGGCCTTCCAGCTCGTGGGGGGCCATGTTGCCGGAGGACATGATGCGCAGGTAGTCGCAGATGTAGGCGGTCATGCGCTCGTCCTTCAGCACCGCCGGGTACTTGCTGAAGATGGGGCTGGAAGCGGGTTCCTCGAGGTCGGCCTCGATGGCCATCATGCCTTCGCGGCGGCTCTTGTTGAGGATCTCGTAGAGCATCCCCAGCACTTCCAGGTAGAAGACGTGGGTGAAGCGGTTGCTGAACATCTTCGGCGCCTTCTTCAGCACCGTCATGAAGGTGCTGCCGGGGTTCGCCTGGAGGAAAGCGCCCAGCGCGGCGCCACCGATGATCAGCACTTCGAAGGGCTGCACGATGGCCATGATCTTGCCGCCGGAGAGCAGGTAGCCGCCGAGGACGCTGCCCAGCAGGACAATGATGCCGATGATTTTTGCCATTGAAGAGTCGACTGGAACGGTGGACGGGACGGGAGCGCCAATATGCGCCACCCTCTTGTTATCGGAGAAACCGCGCAAGACTATAGGCTGCAAATTGTAAAAACCAGTTCGGCGGCCCAAGCATGCCCATCCAGACACCCGACCCGCAGCGCCTCGCCTCCTGGCTCCAGTTGCTGGAGGAGTTGCCGCTGCCGGTACCCGCCGAACAGCACGAGCGCGTGCGCCGCGCCCTGGCGGACAACCGCCGGTCCCTGCGCGACATCGTCGACCTGCTGCAGGACAGCCCCACCCTGGCCCTGGCCATCCTGCGCGAGGCCAACCGCGCGCGCATGGCCCAGGACAACCCGGCGGAAAGCCTGGAAGTGGCCCTCAGCCGCCTCGGCCTGGTGCGCGCCACGGCCCTGCTGGAGAGCCTGCCCAGCGTGCCCGAGGCGCAGATGCCGCCGGCCCTGGGGCAGATGCTGCTGATCAGCCGCCACGCCATGCAGCAGGCCAGCGGCCTGTTCGCCAGCCGCCTGGCGCGCCTGTGGCAGGAAATCCACTGGGGCAGCCTGTTCATCCTGGCGCCGGTCTGGGCCCTGGCCACGGCGCGCCCGGACCTGCTCGAAGAATGGCAACAGCAGGTGCTCGGCGAAGGCCGCGCCAGCGCCGAGGTGGAGCAGGAGCTGCTGGGCATGCGCCTGCTGCCGCTGTGCGCGGCCCTGGCCGAGCGCTGGCGCCTGCCGGAGTGGATCGGCCAGGGCCTGCGCCTGCTCGGCGAGGACCACGAACTGCTGGTCCGCGCCCTGCACCTGGCCCACGCCGAAAGCGAGCCGCTGGCCCAGCAGCAGCGCCTGGACGCCGACCCCGAGCTGGCGCGCTGGCTGACGCGCCCGGCCAACACCATCCTCCTGGCCAACAGCCTGGCGATGGCCGCGCACCAGTCCTGGGGCGGGCCGCACATGCTGCGCTGGCAGCGGCTCACCGCGCTCTATCTGCAGGAACCGCTGGAGGCGCTGCAGCAGCAGGTCCACGCCCTGGCCGTGGAAAGTGCCCGCAAGGACGCCGACGCCCGCTACTGGCACCCGGCCCAGGCGCTGCTCTGGCCCTGGGACAGCCAGCGCTGGCTGCCGCGCCACGCGCCCACGTCCGAGCCCACGGCGACGAACGCGCCCGCCCCTGCCGCCGGCAACCCCGAACAATGGCGCCGGCTGTGCGCCGAGCTGCTGCGCACGCCCAGTCCTTTCGGCAACCTGGTGCCGCTGCTGGAATGCGCCAGCGAAGCCCTGCACGCCTGCGGCCTGGGCCGCGCCGTGTTGTTGCTCGCCGACCGCCAGCAAAACCTGCTGCAGGCCCGCCGCAGCTTCGGCCTGGCCCCCGCGGAGCAGAACCTGCAACTGCCGGTGGCCGGCAGCCAGTTGCTGCGCCGCCTGCTGGAGCGCCCGGCGCGCCTGCACCTCACCCCGGCCAACATGGCCGAGTACTCCGCGCTGCTGCCCGGCCGCCTGAAGGCGGCGTTGCCCGGCAACCACCTGCTGCTGCGCTCCCTGGCCCGCGGCCCGCGCGTGGTGATGCTGGTGGTCGCCGACCGCAACGGCCACCCCATCGGCGAGGTCCAGGGCCAGGCCTTCGACAAGACCTGCCAGTGCATCGAGCGCGCCCTGCAGCAATTCGGCGCACCTGCGGCCCAGTGACACGCCCTGAAGCGATTGCCCGCCAGCGCCCCGCGCTTTTTCGTTAAACTGCGGGGTTTCGCGGGTAGCCCAGGGCGCCAGCTCACGCCATCCCGTCCCCCGCACCCGCCCTCAGGGAGATGCCGACATGTCCGCCTTTTCCGACCTGCCCCTGGTGATAGAACCGGCCGAGCTGGCCGCCCGCCTCGACGCTCCCGAGCTGATCCTGGTCGACCTGACCAGCCCGGCGCGCTACGCCGAGGGCCACCTGCCCGGCGCCCGCTTCGTCGCCCCCGCGCGCACCCAGTGGGGCCAGCCGCCGGCGCCCGGCCTGCTGCCGGCCAAGGCCGACCTGGAAGCGCTGTTCGGCGAACTGGGGCACAACCCGGACGCCGTGTACGTGGTGTACGACGACGAAGGCGGCGGCTGGGCCGGGCGCTTCATCTGGCTGCTGGACGTCATCGGCCACCAGCGCTACCACTACCTGGACGGCGGCCTGCACGCCTGGCTGGCCGAGGGCCGCGAGCTGAGCCAGGCGGTTCCGGCGCCGGCCGGCGGCCCGTTGCCGCTGACGCTGCACGACGAACCCACCGCCACCCGCGAATACCTGCAGAGCCGCCTGGGCGCCGCCGACCTGGCCGTCTGGGACGCGCGCAACCCCAGCGAATACAGCGGCCAGAAGGTGCTGGCGGCCAAGGCCGGGCACATCCCCGGCGCGGTCAACTTCGAGTGGACCGCCGGCATGGACGCGGCCCGCGCCCTGCGCATCCGCACCGACATGGCGCAAATCCTTCGCGACCTGGGCATCACCCCGGACAAGGAAGTGATCACCCACTGCCAGACCCACCACCGTTCCGGCTTCACCTACCTGGTGGCCAAGGCCCTCGGCTACCCGCGGGTCAAGGGCTATGCCGGCTCCTGGTCGGAATGGGGCAACCACCCCGACACCCCCGTAGAGGTTTAAGGAATGTCGTTCAAAGATCGTCTGTTCATCCTCGGCCAGTACCTGCTGCCGCATCACCTGCTGTCGCGCCTGATCGGCTGCGCGGCCGAATGCCGCGCCGCCTGGTTCAAGAACCGCCTGATCGGCTGGTTCGCCCGCCGCTACCAGGTCGACATGCGCGAGGCGCTGGTGGAAGACCTGCAGGCCTACGAGCACTTCAACGCCTTCTTCACCCGCGCCCTGAAGGACGGCGCGCGGCCGCTGGACGAAACGCCCGGCGGCGTGCTCTGCCCGGCCGACGGCGCCATCAGCCAGCTCGGCCCGATCGAGCACGGGCGCATCTTCCAGGCCAAGGGCCACAGCTTCAGCCTGACCGCGCTGCTGGGCGGCGACGCCGAGCGCGCCGCGCCCTTCATGGGCGGCAGCTTCGCCACCGTCTACCTCTCGCCCAAGGACTACCACCGCGTGCACATGCCGCTGGCCGGCACCCTGCGCGAGATGGTCTACGTGCCCGGCCGGCTGTTCTCGGTGAACCAGCTCACCGCCGAGCAGGTGCCGGAGCTCTTCGCCCGCAACGAGCGGGTGGTCTGCCTGTTCGACACCGAACGCGGCCCCATGGCCGTGGTGCTGGTGGGCGCGATGATCGTCGCCTCGGTGGAAACCGTCTGGGCCGGCCTGGTCACGCCGCCGAAGCGCGAGCTGAAGGCCTTCGCCTACGACGAAGCGGCCCGCCAGCCCATCCACCTGGAAAAAGGCGCGGAACTGGGGCGCTTCAAACTGGGCTCCACCGCCATAGTGCTGTTCGGCCCCGAGCAGGTCGCCTGGACCGAACAACTGGTCGCCGGCAGCCCGGTGCGCATGGGCCAGTTGCTGGGCAACGCCCGCCAGGCGTGAGCCGGCGCAGGCCGGGCAGCCTGTATCCGGCCTGTTACCCGAAAGCCAACGGCAGGCCCGCTCCCCAACCAGGGAACGGGCTGCCTTCTCAGGTGGATACTGCTAGAGTTTGGAAAAAACCGGCGCCCAAGACCGGCACAACGGTCCAGCGAACGGCCCAGATCGTGGAGCACCTCATCCGACCATGGACAATACGAGTCCCCAGCAATTGCTGCGCGTTCCCACCCCGACGCAGGAAAGCCTGAGCTTCTGCAACGTCACTGCGCGCGACATCAAATACTGGCTGGACCACCTGCCCAAGGCCAACCTCGGCGAGACCGCGCGCCAGCTCTACCAGGGCCTGATCGAGCTGAACCAGCTGAAGCTCCCGGTGGAGGCCCGCCTACAGTTGCTGGAGCTGTTCCGCCCGGAAGTCCAGTCGGTCTGCCACAACCTCGAACGCCACTTCCTCAACCACTCCATCGTCCTCGACGAGCGCCCGCGCAAGGTCGCCAACCTCTGCCAGGCCCTGCAGAACCACCTGGCCGTCGGCTACAAGCTGGTGGTGGTGCGCGAGGCGCCGCGCTTCACCCGCGAACGCGCGCAAATCCTCACCCTCGCCCTGCAACGGGCGATCCGCAGCCTGTGCGGCCCGCTGATCCGCGCCCAGCAGCTCTACTGCCCGGTGCCGGAAAGCCTGTGGCTGGAGCTGCACCAGCTCTACCAACTGGCCCGCAGCAAGGGCGTGCAGGCCCTGGCGGTCCGCGACGACCTGGCCAAGCACGGCAACACCCTGACCGTGGAGCAGGCCTACCTGGTGGCCCTGCTGCTGGGCTGCGCCCGCTGCAACCAGATGCGCCAGGCCGGCATCGCCCAATTGGCCGATGCCCTGGAGGCCTGGGGTTCATTGGTGCGCCTGCAGGAAGCCGACCTGCCGTCCAGCCTGTTCGTGGTCGCCCCGCAGGTGGACGGCCCGCCGCGCTACCGTTCGCTGTACAAGGCCGGCGACCTGCACAACGGCCTGGGCATGGACCCGCAGCGCCTGGTGGCGGCGATCAAGGAGTACATGAACGCCCCCGCCGAGCAACGCGACAAGCTGCCGCTCAAGGGGGGCGAGCGCATCAGCGTCGACCTGCTGCAGCACCTGGCCAGCGCCTGGGGCGACATCGCCGAGCGCAGCTTCCAGCGCACCTCCGGCCAGGGCCAGCTGACCCTCTGCATCGGCATGAGCGCGCTGCACTACTACCTGTCCGGCCGGCGCCCGTTCGCCGACCTGCTCAAGCTGCCCGAACCGGTGCAGGCGACCTTCCAGGCGGAAGTGAACGACGCCTGGGCCAATGCCTTCGACGCGCAGAAGGTCACCGACTGGCAACCGGGCATGCCGCTGGAGGAAATCGAATACCAGCCGCTGCGGACGGCGGAGCAAGGCTCGGCCGACGCCGCCGAATCGGCGACCTGCGACGAGTACCCGGTCTTCGCCCTGCCCATCGTCAACCACAGCCCCGGCGGCTACTGCCTGACCTGGCCGAAGGAAATCCCCAGCCAGTTGCAGGCCGGCGAGCTGCTCGGCATCCAGGACGCGCCGGGCCAGGGCTGGAGCATCGCGGTGGTGCGCTGGATCCGCCAGGTCCGCGGCGGCGGCACGCAGATGGGCATCGAGCTGATCGCCCCCATCGCCCAGCCCTGCGGCCTGCAACTGCTGCGCAAGTCGGAGCAGAGCAGCCACTACCTGCGCGCCCTGCTGCTGCCGGAGATCGCCGCCATCTCGCGGCCGGCGACGCTGATCTCGCCGCGGCTGCCGTTCCAGGAAGGCAGCCGCGTGCAGATCAACCTGCATGGCGAGGAACGCCGCGCCACCCTGACACGCAAGCTCACCGCCACCGGCAGTTTCAGCCAGTTCGAGTACAGTACCCAGGAACGTCCGAAGGGCGCCGACGATAAGCCCGTCACAGGAGCGAACGGCCACACGGGGCACGGGGAGGAAGACTTTGACTCACTCTGGAAGTCGCTGTAGATTCGGCCGCACTCCATTCGTCGCCTCCTGGCTGCCGTCCGGCGCGCCATAAGCAGCTCTTCATGGCCAATGAAAAGAAAACCGTCCGCCTGCTGATCCTGGAAGACTCGCAGAACGAGGCCGAACGTCTGGTCAGCCTGTTCCGCAACGCCGGGCGTGCGACCCGCGTCCACCGCGTGACCTCCAGCGAAGACCTCGGCGAGGCCCTGCAACAGACCTGGGACCTGCTGATCGCCGCCCCGCAAAGCAGTGCGCTGGCGCCGGAGGAGGCTCTGGCCAGCCTGCGCCGCCAGGCCAAGGACATCCCCTTCATCCAGTTGGTCGAAGGCAACGATTCCGACAGCATCACCGAGGCCCTGGCCCTCGGCGCCCAGGACGCCCTGCCCCAGGGCGAGGACGAGCGCCTGGTGCTGGTGGCCAACCGCGAACTTGCCGCCCTGGAGGAACGCCGCGCCCGGCGCACCGCCGAGGTCGCCCTGCGCGAGGCGGAGAAGCGCTGCCAGCTGCTGCTGGACAGCTCGGTGGACGCCATCACCTACGTCCACGACGGCATGCACATCTACGCCAACCGCGCCTACGTCGCGATGTTCGGCTACGAGGACGCCGAGGAACTGGAAGGCCTGCCGATGATCGACCTGATCGCCGCCGCCGACCAGGCCACCTTCAAGGATTTCCTCAAGGGCTACCAGCACGGCGAGGGCGACAACGAACTGCTGTGCGACGGCGTGCGCGTCGACGGCCAGAGGTTCCGCGCGCGCATGGGCTTCTCGCCGGCCACCTACGACGGCGAACCGTGCATCCAGGTGGTGATCCGCGCCGAGCAGGACAACAGCGAGCTGCAGGAGAAGCTGCGCGAAGTCAGCAGCCAGGACCTGGTCACCGGCCTGTTCAACCGCGCCCACTTCCTCGACCTGATGGATGCCGCCGTGGAGCGCGCCGTCACCGCCGGCCAGCCGGCCAGCCTCGCCTACCTGCTGCTCGACCGCGCGCAGCACCTGCAGCTGAGCCTGGGCATCGCCAGCATCGACCTGCTGCTGGCCGACCTCGCCCACCTGCTGCGCGAGCACTTCCCCGAGAGCGTGCAGCTGGCGCGCTTCAGCGACGATGCCTTCAGCGTGCTGCTCGACGGCCAGACGCCGGAACAGAGCAAGGCCCTGTTCGCCAGCCTGCTGAAGAAGGTCGAGGGCCACCTGTTCGACATCCACGGGCGCACCGCCCAGGTCACCCTGTCGATCGGCTGCGCCGGGCTCGACGAAAAGACCAGCCGCGCCCAGGACGTCATCGACCGCGCCCATCGCTGCGCCGACGAAATCGCTCAGGCCGAGGGCAACGGCATCAAGCTCTACGACCCGGCCGACGAACTGGCCGCCGCCGCCAGCCGCGGCGACCTGCTGGCGATCATCCAGCAGGCGCTGGAGAAAAATGCCTTCCGCCTGCTGTTCCAGCCGATCATCAGCCTGCGCGGCGACAGCCACGAGCTGTACGAAGTACTGCTGCGCCTGCTCAACCCGCAGGGCGAGGAAGTGCCCGCCGCCGACTTCTTCGGCGCGGCCAAGGCCGGCGGCCTGGCCGAGCGCATCGACCGCTGGGTGCTGCTCAACTCCATCAAGCTGCTCGCCGAACACCGCGCCAAGGGCCACAACACCAAGCTCTTCGTGCACCTGTCCGGCCCCAGCCTGCAGGACGCCGGGCTGCTGCCCTGGCTGGCGGTGGCGCTGAAGGCCGCGCGCCTGCCGGCCGACTCGCTGATCCTGCAGGTCAGCGAAACCGACGCCGTGGCCCACCTCAAGCAGGCCAAGGCCCTGAGCCAGGGCCTGGCCGAGCTGCACTGCCAGGTCGCCCTCGGCCAGTTCGGCTGCGCGCTGAACCCGTTCAACACGCTCAAGCACATGAACGTCGACTTCGTGAAGATCGACGGCTCCTACGTGCAGGACCTCAGCCGCCCGGAGAACCAGGAAAACCTGCGCACCCTGATGGCCAGCCTGCACGCCCAGGCCAAGCTGACCATAGTGCCCATGGTGGAGAGCGCCACGGCCCTGGCCACCCTCTGGCAGGCCGGCGCCAACTACATCCAGGGCCGCTACCTGCAGGGCCCGAGCCAGGCGATGGATTACGACTTCTCTTCGGAGGAGTGATCCGCTCCCGCGCCTTCCGGCAAACGTAGGATGGGTTGAGCGAAGCGATACCCATCACCACGGCCGCATGGGTTTCGTAAACTCAACCCATCCTACGAAAGGCACCTCGGCGCACGGATTCATTTGTAGGAGCGGGCCCTGCCCGCAAATCGCGCGCAGGGCGCGCTCCTATGTATGGACTCACCCCCACCGTCAACCCGCTTTTGAACATGAAAACCCGACTGCATCTATGTATTAGGCCTGTTCGAGGAAGCCACGTCGGGCTTCTGGCCAACATTGGGTAAGCCCGCGGAATGCCGATTACAAAGAGGCCTCGAAGGCCGGTAGGAGCGTAGGCATCGATCCGCGACGGTCTGACCAGGGGTCAATGTTCTTCAGCAAGGGTTGGAGCGACTTGGCGCCCCGTTGGCGGGAACTCGTTGATCAGTGGCTCATTTCCATCTCCCGGTAAGCATTCGGCTTGCGCTGGTAGGTTTGTTCGCTGCACAGCAGCACCCAGGCGATACGCAGGTTGCGGTTGGCCAGTCGCACTGCCGCGCCCTTGCGCCCCAGACGTTGTAGCCAGCGCTGCAGGCGCCGATCGTCCGGGTGTTCGGAATCGGGCCGCAGTTGCTTCAACACCGCATGCGAGCCTACGACCATCAGGCTGCGCACATAGGCGTCGCCACGTTTGGTCATCTTGCCCAGCCTTACCTTCTGCCCGCTGCTGTGCTGGTCGGGCACGATGCCGAAGTAGGCAGCGAACTGACGCGCATTGGCGAAACGTTCCGGCTCGACCTGTTTGGCCAGCAAGGCCGTAGCCGTGATCGGACCGATACCACGTACCGTCATCAGCCGTTTGGCTGTCGGGTCGGCGGCGGCACAGGCTTCCAGACGCCCGGTCAGCGCGGCGATACGCTCGCCCAGCCGTTGCCATTCCTTCAGCATCTCGTCGATCAGCTCGCGCAGCAGCGCCGGCAACGGCTGGCGGGCGTCTTCCAGCACCCGGGTGACACCTTGCTTCAAGCCCACATCCCCCTGTGCCAGGACGACGCCCTGCTCCAGCAGCAGCCCGCGGATCTGATTACCCATGGCGGTGCGCCGCCGCACATAGTCCCGCCGGACACGGTGCCAGGCCTGCATCGCCAGTGCCGCGACGCTCTTCACCGGTACCGACGCAATACTGCTATCCCGGCCCGCCCGCAGAATGGCGTGGGCATCATTGCGATCATTCTTCGCTCCGCTCCGGTGCTCGGCCACCCGCTGGGCCGGCAGGATACGCACCGGGTTGCCCTGCGCCTGCAGCAGCCGAGCCCAGGCTTGTGCTCCAGGGCCGGTTTCCATCAGCACCGTCACGCCCTCCGGCAGCTTCTGCAGAAACACCTGAAACGCTTCACGCGACTTGATTCGCTGTTCGTATGCCAGTTGACCCTGGGCGTCTTCCCCCGCCACCTGGAAGACCTTTTTCGCCAGATCCACGGCGACTGTCGTGCACACCGATACATCGGTTGCAGACACCGGCTTATTCATCGTCGTATGCTTTTTCATGGACTCACCCTCACTGTCGGTGGCTTCTTAGACCGCCACCGTGGCGCCTCGACGCCTCGGTGAGGGTGAGTCCATCCAATTACAGGTCGACACCAAGCTCCGTAGCGGGTGATCGGTAGGGCGCAAACCGTTCGCGGTTATCCGCCGATACTCCTGTGCCTTCCGGCAAACGTAGGATGGGTTGAGCGAAGCGATACCCATCACCACGGCCGCATGGGTTTCGTAAACTCAACCCATCCAACGAAAGACACGTCGGCGCACAGATTCACTTGTAGGAGCGAGCCCTGCCCGCGAATCGCGCGCAGGGCGCGCTCCTACAGGTCGATACCGAGCTCCGTGGCGGGTGATCGGTAGGGCGCATAGCCGTTCGCGGTTATCCGCCGATACTCCCGCGCCCTCCGGCAAACGTAGGATGGGTTGAACGAAGCGATACCCATCAATTACCACGACCGCATGGGTTTCGTAAACTCAACCCATCCTACGAAAGACACATCGGCGCACGGATTCATTTGTAGGAGCGGGCCCTGCCCGCGAATCGCGCGCAGGGCGCGCTCCTACAGGTCGACACCGAGCTCCGTGGCGGGTGATCGGTAGGGCGCATAACGTTCGCGGTTATCCGCCGATACTCCTGTGCCTTCCGACAAACGTAGGATGGGTTGAGCGAAGCGATACCCATCACCACGGCCGCATGGGTTTCGTAAACTCAACCCATCCTACGAAAGACACGTCGGCGCACGGATTCATTTGTAGCGGGCCTTGCCCGCAAATCGCGCGCAGGGCGCGCTCCTACAGGTCGACACCGAGCTCCGTGGCGGGCTCGGTGGGCGCATAACCGTTCGCGGTTATCCGCCGATACACCAAGGCCATGGCCAACACCCAGGTCAACCTGGAGCCGCCGGAAGCGGCGGACACCGCCATGGGCACGGCATTTCCCGTAGGAGCGGATTCATCCGCGATCCGGCCGGCAGGCCGGTATTCCCACACCGCCTCAGCGCCCGTCCACGCCCTCGCGGTCGCGGAAGCCCAGCAGGTAGAGGATGCCGTCCAGGCCCAGGGTGGAGATGGCCTGCTTGGCCGACTGCTTGACCAGCGGCTTGGCGCGGAAGGCCACGCCCAGGCCGGCCAGGCCGAGCATCGGCAGGTCGTTGGCGCCGTCGCCCACGGCGATGGTCTGCTCCAGCTGCAGGCCTTCCTTCGCCGCCAGTTCGCGCAGCAGGTCGGCCTTGCGCTGGGCGTCGACGATCGGCTCGATGGCCACGCCGGTGACCTTGCCGTCGACGATCTCCAGTTCGTTGGCGAAGACGTAGTCGATGCCCAGCTTCGCCTGCAACTGGCGGGCGAAATAGGTGAAGCCGCCGGAGAGGATGGCGGTCTTGTAGCCCAGGCGCTTGAGCTCGGCGAACAGCGTCTCGGCGCCCTCGGTCAGGCGCAGCGAGGCGCCGATTTCCTCGAGCACGTCCTCGGACAGGCCCTTGAGCAGCGCCAGGCGCTCCTTGAAGCTGGCGCGGAAGTCCAGCTCGCCACGCATCGCCCGCTCGGTGATTTCCGAAACCTGCTCGCCGACGCCGGCGGCCTTGGCCAGCTCGTCGATGACCTCGGCCTCGATCAGCGTCGAGTCCATGTCGAACACCGCCAGGCGGCGGTTGCGGCGGTACAGCGAGTCGCGCTGGAAGGCGATGTCGACGTTCAGCTCCTGGGCCACGCTGAGGAACTCGGCGCGCAGGGCCACCGGGTCGGCCGGCTCGCCGCGCACGGAGAACTCGATGCAGCCCTTGCCGCGCTCGGCCGGCATGTCCAGCGGCATGCGCCCGGACAGGCGGTCGATGTGGTCGATGTTCAGCCCGTACTTGGCGGTGATCGAGCTGACCCGCTGCAACTGCTCGGCGGTCACCCGGCGCGTCAGCAGGGTGACGATCTGGCGCGGCTTGCCCTGGCCGCCGACCCATTGCTGGTAGTCGGCCTCGGAAACGGGGGTGAAGCGCACCTGCTGGTCGAGCTCGTAGGCGGTGAAGAGCACGTCCTTGAGGACCGCGGAGGCCCGCTCGGTGTCGGGAATCTCCACCAGGATGCCGAAGGACAGGGTGTCGTGGATCACCGCCTGGCCGATGTCGAGGATGTTCACCCCGCCCTGGGCCAGCACGCCGGTGATGGCGGCGGTGAGACCGGGGCGGTCTTCCCCGGTGATGTTGATCAGGACGATTTCGCGCAAGGCGCAGTCTCCGCCATGGAAAAAGCGCACATTCTAGCGCCTTTCTCGGCCGCCGCCTCGCCCGCCGGCGGCACAACCGCCGATCGGATCGTCCGTGCCGTCCGGATCACGGACGGACCGGCGCTTTGCCCGCTTCCGGGGCGCCGTTATACTGCCGGGACTGTCCTTCATAGAAGACCGAGCCCGCTGTGACCCGGCCCACGTCCGTCAAGCCCGATAATTTCTTCCTGTTGCTGTACCACGCCCTGCGCCAGCGCCGGGTGCCCATCGCCCTGCGCATCGCCATCCACAGCCTGGTGCTGGTGGCGGCGGCGCTGCTGATCTACGCCTGGGTGATGGGCATGCAGTTCAAGCAGGCCATGCACCAGCAGGCCGACGCCGTGGGCCAGAGCCTGACCACCCAGACCGCGGCCTCGGCCACCGAGCTGCTGGTGTCCAACGACATCCTCAGCCTCAACGTGCTGCTGGGCAACCTGACCAAGAACCCGCTGGTGGCCCACGCCGCCATCTACAGCGCCGACGGCCGCACCCTGGCCGAGGCCGGCTCGCGGCCCAAGCAGGGCCTGCTGGGCGACAGCGAGGGCGTCTACTCGACGCAGATCACCTTCCAGGAGGTCATGGCCGGCCAGCTGCGCATCAGCCTGGACATGGAACAGTTCCAGCAGCCGATGATGGTCAGCCTGCAGAGCATGGGCCTGATCAGCCTGATCCTGCTGCTGCTCACCCTGACCCTCAGCCTGCGCCTGGGCCGCCACATCTCCACCCCGCTGCTGCAGCTGCGCGTGTGGCTGCGCGACCCGGACGACCCCGCCCCCGGCGCCGGCCTGCAGAACGAGATCGGCGACCTGGCCCGCCAGCTCCAGGCGCGCCTGGTGCCGGAGAAGCCGCCGGCCCCCGAGCCCGCTCCCGCGCCGCGCAAGCCCGCGCCCAAGGCGGCCGCGCCGACCCTGGCGAAAGCCGCGGAGAAGCCGGCCAGGCCCGTCGCCGACGACATCGCCAGCGAGCCGGACGACGAACGCGAACCCCGCCTCGACCTGCCGCGCGACGAGCACGAGTTCGACGAGAACATCTTCGCCGAGGACGAGCTGCACGACGAAACGCCCATGGCCGCTGAGGCGTTCGCCGAGGACTTCTCCGAAGAGGCCGCCGAAATCGCCGAAGAGCCCGAGGAAGAACCCGAGCCACAGCTGCCCAACCCCTGCGCCGTGCTGGCCGTGCAACTGGGCAACCAGGAACAGCTGCGGCGCCTGCCGCGTAGCCGCCTGGTGGACCTGCTGGAGCGCTACCGCGACTGCCTGGAGCAGGCCGCACGGCTGTACAAGGGCCAGCTGTTCACCCTCAGCGACGGCGGCAGCCTGATCCTCTTCCACGCCCGCGACGACGACGACTACCTCACCCACGCCCTGTGCTGCGGCGAGCTGATGCGCGCCCTCGGCCACGCCCTGCAGATCGAAGTGGTGGACAGCGGCATTACCCTGCAACTGCAACTGGGCCTGACCCAGGGCGACGAGCTGGCGGAACTGGCCCAGGCCGAGCTGCTGCAGGAAGGCGCCGTGCAGAACGCCCTGAACCTCAGCCAGCACAGCCGCAACCTGCTGCTGATCGAGCGCGCCATCGCCGAGGACGAGCAGGTGCGCCAGCGCGCCCGCGTCCGCGCCATCGCCAACCCGGCCGAGGCCAGTTGCGTGGAATGGCTGAAGGAACCCTACCCGTCGATGCTGGAACGCCAGCTCACCCGCATGCGCGCCCTGCGCACTTCCTGACCGTGCTGCCGGCCGCCCATCGGGCGGCCGGCCTCCTTCTGCAACCTGCTATCGAGCAGCTTCAGGGTAGGTACAGCAGCACGTGGGGCTCGTGGTCGAAGTCGGCGGCCACCAGCGGCTTCAGGCCGGCCAGGGCCGCCGGTTGCACGGCCCGCAGGCGCGCCGCCGACATCACCAGGTAGAGCGGACCACGCAGGCCCTGCAGTTGGCTGTCCTGATCGATGAAGCGCGGCGCCAGGTCGTGGTCGAGGTTGACCAGGTACTTGATCGCCTTGGCGTCCTTGCCCAGGCCGACGAAAGCCACCGGCGCCGGGTTGGCGGCCACGGCCGCGTCGGCAGCCAGGGTGAAGGCGCGGGTGCCGCACAGCCCGCGCTCCATGGGTTCGAAGGCGAGGATATAGGCCGCCCACAACGCCAGCACGGCGCAGCCGGCCAGTCCCAAAGCCCGCAGCCGCCGGTGGCGCAGCAGCCACAGGGCCGAGCCCTGCAGGAGCAGCAACAGCGCCAGGGTGACGTACAGGGCGAGCTGGTAACCCTGCAAGGCTCCGCCCAGACGCCGCCAGGCGAGCACCAGTGCCAACGCCAGCAACCCGGGCAGAACCAACCAGACGCACTGCATCACCCAGCGCAACGCCGAAGCCAGGCGGCTGCCGGTCACGTGAAAGGGATAGGCGGCGATTATCGCCATGTAGGGCGCCGCCGCCAGGATGTAGCGGGCCTTCTTCGCCTGCGGTACGGAAAGCCCGAGCATCACCAGCAACGCCGCCAGAACGCAGGCCCAGAGCAGTATACGCGTGCCCTCCGCCTCTCCCCTTCCGCGCGCACCGGGCAGCAGCAACAGCACCGGCAGCGCCAGGGGGAACGCCAGGGCGTAATTGCCGGGCGCACTGAGGAAGTAATAGAACGGCGAACTGGCCCCGGCGCTGCCGTCGATGCGACCGATGACCTGCATCTGCAGCACCTCCCGGACGAAACCGGGGCCGCCGCTCAGCTCGGCGGCGCCCAGCAGGGCCAGGCAGCAGAACACCAGCAGGGCCGCGGCGAACGGCCCGAAGACCAGCAGCCGGCGCCAGTCCCGCGCCGCCAGCCAGCTGGCGCAGACCGTTGCAGCGGGAATCACCAGGCCCAGCGGGCCACGGACCAGGAAACCGCCCAGCAGCAGCGCCCCCAGCTTTGCCAGCAGGGCCGGTAGCGGACGTTCACGATCGCGATAGGCGAGGTAGAAGGCGCCCAGGGCCAGCGCCGCGACCATCTGGTCCAGCGAGACCGCGCGGGTCTCGCTGACGAAGGTCGCGGTGAGCAGCAACAGCGCCACGGCGAGCAGCGCCCAACGCGGCGAGATCGGCTCCAACAGGCGGTACACCAGGGCCACCAGCGCCGCCGCGGCCAGCGCCGAGGGCAGCCAGGCGGCCAGGCTGTCGACGCGGCCAAACGGCAGCGACAGCAGGTAGATGAGCAGCGTCGAGGTGCCCGGGTAGTCCGGGTAGGGTTCGCCATAGGTGCTGGGAAACAGGCTCGGCCCGTGGCGCAGCATTTCCTGGGCGAACAGCACGAAGCGCGAGTCGAAGCCGATGATCGCCCGCCCCTTGGCCTGGGCGCAGAACAGCAGCAGGGCGAGCGCGCCCAGCAGCCAGGCGCGGGCGGCCGGGCCCAGGCTGGCCAGCCTGGAGGGCGACAGGGAGAGGGAGGCTGGCAAGGGCTTACCCCCGCCGGGCGCCGATCGAAGGGATTCCGATCAACGGTGCCGGCAGAACCGCAGCCTTGTTAGCACCGTCATGGTCAAGAAATCGTCAACGAAAACGGCCCGCGGAGGTGAACCCTCGCGGGCCGCGGCCGATCAGAAGCGGAAGACTTCGACGTTGTTGTGGATGGGCACCACCAGCGGCATTTTCGGCCCTTCTTCCTTGGGCTTGGCGGCCTGCTCGGTGTTCGCCGCCGGCTTGCGCGGAGCGGCCGGCTGCTCGGCGGCCACCGCCACCGGGCGCACGTCCTGGGCCAGTTGCCCGGCGAGGCGGCGCAGCAGTTCGCTCTGCGCACGGACCTGGTCCTGCAGGCTGCCGTCGTGCTTTTCCTCTTCGTGGAACACGCGGCTGTCGCGCAGCGTGCCCTTCTGGTCGAGCAGGCGCCAGCGCGCATCCAGCACCGCCGGCTCCTTCGGGCCGGAATCCAGGCGGGTGATGGTCAGCATCACCTGCACCTGCGGGGTGAACCCCGGCTGTTCCGGGAACAGCGCCAGGCGGGTGGTGTCCAGGCTACTGGACAGCTGGCGCACCAGCAGCTGGCTGACGTTGGTTTCCAGGCTGCCGGCCCAGCGCGCCTCGGTGGACAGGTTGAGGATGCCATCGGCCTGGCGCTGGACCATGGATTCACGTTGCAGGTAGTCGGCCAGCTGCACCGGACCGAGGAGTACGGCGATACCGTTGTCGCGGGTCGGCAGCGGGGTCGCACCGGCATCCAGTTGGTACAGTTGCGTCGGCCGATTCACCGTACAGCCCGCCAGCCCGAGGAGGCCGACGAGGGAAAGACATGCGAGGACGCGCAGGGCGCTCATCGTGCAATCACCGTTAATTCGCCGAAGATCGGCGTCACTTGCTACAAAAAACCACAAACCAAAACGACAATGGAGCCATGGCGCCAGCGTCAAAGGGACCTATCATCCCTTAACCGGCGCCATAGCTCCAGAGGCAGAGTGTATCGCAGAGCGTTTCAGTCCTGAGACAGTGACTCGACCAGCAGCGCATCGACCCTCTGGAAGCCACGCGGCAGCTTGTTGCCGCGCCGGCCGCGCTCGCCCTTGTAGTGCTCCAGGTCGTCGCCGCGCAGCGACAGGGTGCGCTTGCCGGCCTGCAGCACCAGGGTCGCCCCCGGCGGCAGAACTGCCAGGTCGGTCAGGTATTCCTCGCGACTGGCCACGCGCTCGCCCGGCACGCTGATGATCTTGTTGCCCTTGCCCTTGGCCAGCTGCGGCAGGTCGGAGACCTTGAACAGCAGCAGGCGGCCTTCGGTGGTCACCGCCGCCAGCCAGTCCTGCTCGACGTCGGCCACCGGCCGCGGGGCCATGACCTGGGCGCCATTGGGCAGACTGAGCAGGGCCTTGCCGGCCTTGTTCTTGGCCTGCATGTCCTCGCCCTTGACCACGAAGCCGTAGCCGGCGTCCGAGGCCAGCACGTACAGGGCATTGTCCTCGGGCAACAGCACGCGCTCGAAGCTGGCGCCCGGCGGCGGCGTCAGGCGGCCGGTCAGCGGCTCGCCCTGGCCGCGCGCCGACGGCAGGCTGTGGGCCGCCAGCGAGTAACTGCGCCCGGTGGAGTCGATGAACACCGCGTACTGGTTCGAGCGCCCCGGCGCCGCGGCCTTGAAGGTGTCGCCGGCCTTGTACGAAAGCCCTTCGGCGTCGATGTCGTGGCCCTTGGCGCAACGCACCCAGCCCTTGTCGGAAAGCACCACGGTGACCGGCTCGGTGGGCATCAGCTCGGTTTCCGAGAGGGCCTTGGCCTCGGCGCGCTCGACGATCGGCGAGCGGCGGTCGTCGCCATAGGTCTCGGCGTCGGCGATCAGCTCGTCGCGCACCAGCTTGCGCAGCTTGGCGTTGGAACCGAGGATCGCCAGCAGCTTGGCGCGCTCCTTGGCCAGCTCGTCCTGCTCGCCGCGGATCTTCATCTCTTCCAGGCGCGCCAGCTGGCGCAGGCGGGTGTCGAGGATGTAGTCGGCCTGCACGTCGGTGAGGGCGAAGCGCTCCATCAGCACCGGCTTGGGCTGGTCCTCGGTGCGGATGATGTGGATCACCTCGTCGAGGTTGAGGAAGGCGATCAGCAGGCCTTCCAACAGGTGCAGGCGCTTCTCCACCTTGTCCAGGCGGAACTGCAGGCGGCGGCGCACGGTGTCGGTGCGGTAAGTCAGCCATTCGCTGAGCAGCTGGCGCAGGTCCTTGACCTGCGGCTTGCCGTCCAGGCCGATGACGTTGAGGTTCACCCGGTACGAGCTTTCCAGGTCGGTGGTGGCGAACAGGTGGGTCATCAGTTCGTCGGCGTCCACGCGGTTGGAGCGCGGGATGATGACGATGCGGGTGGGATGCTCGTGGTCCGACTCGTCGCGCAGGTCGGCGACCATCGGCAGCTTCTTGGCCTGCATCTGCGCGGCGATCTGCTCCAGCACCTTGGCCCCGGAGACCTGGTGCGGCAGCGCGGTGACCACGATGTCGCCGTCCTCGACGCGGTACACGGCGCGCATGCGCACCGAGCCGCGGCCGGTCTCGTAGATTTTCTGCAGGTCGGCGCGCGGGGTGATGATTTCCGCCTCGGTGGGGAAGTCCGGGCCCTGCACGTGTTCGAGCAGCTCGCCGACGCCGGCGTCCGGCTGGTCGAGCAGGCGCACGCAGGCCGCGGCCACTTCGCGCAGGTTGTGCGGCGGCACGTCGGTGGCCATGCCCACGGCGATGCCGGTGGTGCCGTTGAGCAGCAGGTTCGGCAGCCGCGCCGGCAGCACCGCCGGCTCCTGCATGGTGCCGTCGAAGTTCGGCACCCAGTCGGCAGTGCCCTGGCCCAGCTCGGAGAGCAGGGTTTCGGCGTAGCGCGACAGGCGCGCCTCGGTGTAGCGCATGGCGGCGAAGGACTTGGGATCGTCCGGCGCACCCCAGTTGCCCTGGCCGTCCACCAGCGGGTAGCGGTAGGAGAACGGCTGGGCCATCAGCACCATGGCTTCATAGCAGGCCGAATCGCCGTGGGGATGGTACTTGCCGAGCACGTCGCCGACGGTGCGCGCCGACTTCTTGTGCTTGGAGTCGGCGTCCAGGCCC
The DNA here is from genome assembly GCF_022760135.1 of Pseudomonas sp. M1. NCBI lineage: Bacteria > Pseudomonadati > Pseudomonadota > Gammaproteobacteria > Pseudomonadales > Pseudomonadaceae > Pseudomonas > Pseudomonas sp. M1. The sequence goes on along the minus strand of NZ_CP094343.1, from coordinate 459,267 downwards.
AGTTCGCTCATGGCGTAGACGATGCGCCGCTGCACGGGCTTCAGGCCGTCGCCGATGTGCGGCAGGGCGCGGTCCATGATCACGTACATGGAGTAGTTCAGGTAGGCCTGTTCGGTGAACTCGGCGAGGGAGCGACGCTCCACGCCTTCCAGGCTCAGATCGAGGGTTTCGCTCATGCGTGCCTCACGGGGAAGTGTTCTGGCGCAGCACCAGGGTGCCGTCGCGCTGGGAGAATTCGAGTTGTCTGAGGGCGCTCATGCCGAGCAGCACCTCGTTGCCGCCCATACCCGGGGCGATGATCGCCGGCACGTCCTTCAAGAGGATGTCGCCCAGCTCCAGGCGCTGCAGGCGCGTGCGCCAGCCACGGGTGCGGCCGTTGGCGGTGTCCAGGTCGATGGGCGCGCCACGCTGCAGCTGCAGGCGCAGGGCCAGGGCTTCCGGCACGGCCACGGCGCTGGCGCCGGTGTCCAGCAGGAAGGTCGCCGGCGCACCGTCGATCAGGCCGTCGAACACGTAGTGGCCCTGGCGGTTGCCCAGCAGGCGCAGCTCCACGTAGCCGTCGCCGTGCAGCGACTGCGGCTGCACGTTGGGGTTGTGCTGGCGCTTTTCCCACAGGCCGAAGAAATGCGTGGCCAGGCCGATGCCGGCCAGCCAGGCGAGCAGCATCATGGCCTTGCCGAGGCGGCGTCCGGGTTGCGCGTCGTTCATTTGCCACCCAGCCAGCCCTCCGCCGGGGCGGCGAAGCGCAGCACGTAGGGTCGCGCATCGCCGTCGGCGCGGGCCGCGTCGCCATTGTCCAGGCCGATCCAGGCGCCCTTGTCGTCGATCACCAGGGCCTCGGCCACACCGTAGGGCAAGGCGTAGCGGCGCTCCGGGGCCAGGGCGCCGTCGGCGAACGACCAGCAGCGCTCGGCGGCGCCGCTCTCGGCGTTGCGCCGGCAGACCTGGTGCACCAGGCGCTCCAGGGTGAACAGCTTGCCCTGGTACAGCGCCAGGTCGGAGAAGTCCAGGGCCAGCGGCTTGTCGCTTTCCAGTTGCGGCGGCGGCAGCGCCGTCCCGGCCTCGCTGAGCAGCACGCAGGCGCCGTCGCATTTCCAGCTGCCGTTGTCGTTGCGCAGGCGCAGCAGGCCGCGGCGCTGGCGTTCGGCGGCGAGCCACAGGCGCTTGCCGTCGGCGTCGATGGCCAGGCCTTCGTAGTAGGCGTTGTTGACCATCAGCAGGCCGCTGGCGCGCGCCTGGCGCAGCAGCGTCGGCGGCAGCTCCAGCCATTGCGCGGCGCCGGCCTCCGGCACCCGCAGCACGCCGGCATAGGCCTCGCTGACCAAGTAGCGGTTGCCCTTGCCGTCGCAGCTGACGCCTTCGAAGTCCATGGCCCCGCCACGTACCAGGCCATACAGCCAGGTGCGCGCGCGGGCGCCCCAGGACAGGCCGCTGTCGGGCAGCCCGGGCACGCTGAAAGTCTCGGCGCGAGCCTGCCAGACGCTGCCCGGGGTTTCGTCCGGGCGCAGGCCGTAGAGGCGGTCGTCGTCGCGGTCGGACACCGTCCACAGCTCGCCGCCGCACAGCGCCAGCCCCGACAGGTTGCCCGCGGGCATGCCTTCCACGGCGTGCTCGGAGAGGAACTGCAGGGCCGGCCCCTGCCCTACCGCGGGTGCGTCCGCCAGGGCCTGGGCGCAGCCGAGCACGGCCGCCAGGGCGGCCAGCGCGCGGCGCATCAGGCCAGGACCTCGGCCAGGTTGCCCTTGGTCTCCAGCCAGGACTTGCGGTCGCCGGCGCGTTTCTTGGCCAGCAGCATGTCCATGATCTCGACGGTGCCCTCGGCGTCTTCCAGGGTCAGCTGCACCAGGCGCCGGGTGTTCGGGTCCATGGTGGTTTCGCGCAGCTGCGGCGGGTTCATCTCGCCCAGGCCCTTGAAGCGGGTGACCTGCGGCTTGCCGCGGCGCTTCTCGGCCAGCAGGCGGTCGAGGATGCCGTCGCGCTCGGCGTCGTCCAGGGCGTAGAAGACTTCCTTGCCCAGGTCGATGCGGTACAGCGGCGGCATGGCCACGTAGACGTGCCCGGCTTCCACCAGCGGGCGGAAGTGGCGGACGAACAGGGCGCACAGCAGGGTGGCGATGTGCAGGCCGTCGGAGTCGGCGTCGGCGAGGATGCAGATCTTGCCGTAGCGCAGCTGGCTCAGGTCGGCGGCGCCCGGGTCGACGCCGATGGCCACGGCGATGTCGTGCACTTCCTGGCTGGCCAGGACTTCGCCGCCATCCACTTCCCAGGTGTTCAGGATCTTCCCGCGCAGCGGCATGATCGCCTGGAACTCCTTGTCCCGCGCCTGCTTGGCCGAGCCGCCGGCGGAGTCGCCCTCCACCAGAAACAGCTCGGCGCGCATCGGATCCTGGCCGGCGCAGTCGGCCAGCTTGCCGGGCAGCGCCGGGCCCTGGGTGATCTTCTTGCGCTCGACCTTCTTGCCCGCCTTCAGGCGACGGCCGGCGTTGCTGATGGCCAGCTCCGCCAGTTGCAGGCCCAGTTCGGGGTTGGCGTTGAGCCAGAGGCTGAAGGCGTCCTTCACGACGCCGGAAACGAAGGCCGCCGCCTCGCGGGAGGACAGGCGCTCCTTGGTCTGCCCGGAGAACTGCGGCTCCTGCAGCTTCATCGAGAGGACGAAGGCGATGCGCTCCCAGACGTCTTCCGGGGCCAGCTTGACACCGCGCGGCAGCAGGTTGCGGAACTCGCAGAACTCGCGCATGGCATCCAGCAGGCCCTGGCGCAGGCCGTTGACGTGGGTGCCGCCCTGGGCCGTGGGGATCAGGTTGACGTAGCTTTCCTGCAGCGATTCGCCGCCCTCGGGCAGCCACAGCAGGGCCCAGTCCACCGCCTCCTTGCTGCCGACCAGGGTGCCGCAGAAGGGCTCTTCCGGCAGGCGCGGCAGCTCGGATACCGAGTCGGCCAGGTAGGAACGCAAGCCGTCCTCGTAATGCCATTCGACGCGCTCGCCGCTGCTCTTGTCCTCGAAAGTGACCAGCAGCCCCGGGCAGAGCACGGCCTTGGCCTTGAGCACGTGCTTGAGGCGGCTGACGGAGAACTTCGGCGAATCGAAATACTTCGGGTCGGGCCAGAAGCGCACGGTGGTGCCGGTGTTGCGCCGGCCGACGCTGCCGATGACTTCCAGGTCGCTGGCCTTGAAGCCGTCGGCGAAGGTCATGCGGTATTCGTTGGCATCACGCTTGACGCGCACTTCCACCTGGGTGGAAAGCGCGTTCACCACCGAGATGCCCACGCCGTGCAGGCCGCCGGAGAACTGGTAGTTCTTGTTGGAGAACTTGCCGCCGGCGTGCAGCTTGGTGAGGATCAGCTCGACCCCCGGCACGCCCTCTTCGGGGTGGATGTCCACCGGCATGCCGCGGCCGTCGTCGATCACTTCCAGCGAGTTGTCCTCGTGGAGGATCACCTGCACGCTCCTGGCGTGGCCGGCCAGGGCCTCGTCCACGGAGTTGTCGATGACTTCCTGGGCCAGGTGGTTGGGCCGCGTGGTGTCGGTGTACATGCCCGGGCGCTTGCGCACCGGATCGAGGCCGGAGAGGACTTCGATGGCTTCTGCGGTATAGGCGTTCTGCTGGGCCATGGGGTCCCTTTTCAAAGAGTTGTGAAATCGAGGTCGCGCCACAGGCCCGCCGGCACCCCGGCGAAGGCCAGCAGCGCCGGCAGCCAGCGGGCGAAGCCCTGGAAGCCGTGGTCGCCGCCGGCCTCGATGCGCAAGGCGCAGGCCCGGTAGAAGACCGCGGCGACCTTGTAGTCGAGGGTTTCATCGCCGGTCTGCAGCCACACCTGGTAGCGCGCCGCATCGACCGGCGGCGGCACTTCGAGTTCCGCCAGGGCGTCGACGTGGTCCTGGGTCAGTACCCATTCCTCGCCGCTGTAATGGTTCTTCTGCGGCCCCAGGTAGCCGTCGAAACGGCCGTGGGGCAGCACCGCCGGGTTGATCAGCAGGGCCTTGAGCCCGTGCCGCTCGGCGAGATGGGTCGCATAGTAGCCGCCCAGGGAACTGCCGACCAGCAAGGGCCGGTCGAGTTCGCCGATGGCCGCCTGCAGCTGGGCCATGGCCTGCCGCGGGTGGTGGTGCAGTTCGGGCACCCGCAGGTGCGCCTGCAAGCCCAGGCGCTCCATGACAGCCGCGAGCTGGCGCGCCTTCTGCGAGGCGGGGGAGCTGTTGAAGCCGTGGATATAGAGGATATCGGTCATGGTGCGGGAGGCTACAAGCAGCGAGCCGCTGCCTGCAAGCCGCACGCGTCAGTAGCCCTGGACGCTGTAGTCCACCTGGAAATCGATGCCGGTGACCCGCGACACGCCGGTCTGCACGCCGCCATCGGGCAGCAGGCGCAGCCAGCGGTAGCCCGGCGCCAGGGTGTCCACGCCGAAGTCCTCGCTGCCCGGGGCGAACTGCACGCAGGTGGAAGGGGACGCCAACAGGCGCACGTCGCCGCGCAGGCGGTCGATTTCCTGGTGCACGTGGCCCCAGAGCAGGCAGCGCACGTGCCGGTGGCGGTCGAGCACGGCGAACAGGTCGTCCGGGTTGCGGATGCCGATGCGGTCCATCCACTGGCTGCCGATGCTCACCGGGTGGTGGTGGAAGGCCACCAGCACGTGGCGATCGCACGCGTCGTGCAGGGCTTGGTCCAGCAGCGCCAGTTGCTCGGCGGACACCTGCCCGGGCACCGCGCCGGGGATGGTGGAGTCGAGCAGGACGATGCGCCAGGCGCCCAGGTCGAGCACCGGGTCGAGGAGGTCGCTGCCGGCGCAGACTTCGCGCATGGGCGCCAGCTCGTCGTGGTTGCCGGGGAACCAGCGGGCCGGTGCCTGAATGCTGGAACAGATATCCAGGAAACGTCTGTACGACTCTGGGGAACCGTCCTGCGAGATATCACCCGTCGCCAGGACCAGGTCGATCTGCGGCTGCTCCTCGAGGACGCGCTTCACCACTTGTTGCAGGCTGTCCGCGGTATCCATGCCGAGAAGCCGGCCATCGTGCTCGGCGAACAGATGGCTGTCAGTGAGCTGCACCAGCAGCACCGGCTCATTTGAGGAAAATTCTTTCGCAGGCAATGCGCCTTCTCCTGTCAGGCGAGGCGTCGTCGTTGAAGGAAGTATGGTGACAGCCCCGGTGCCGGGCAAACCGGGAAAGAGTCACAGTTCACAGTATGCTCGCCGTCGGCCGGACGAACGACATCCTATCATGGCGCAACGCCATCACCCGCGCTTTCAGCGTTGCAGGACCGGTTCCAGCTCGTGGCCGCAGGCCAGGCAGTGGCTCAGCCATTCGCCGAGGAAGAGGTTGAGCTGGCTCTTCTCGTCCGGCTGGTGCATGGCCTGGTTCGGGTAAGGGTAGATGGCCAGCAGGCGGCGCGCCTGCTCGGCGCCGACCACTTCGGCCATGCGCGCGTCATGGTAGACGCGCACTTCCAGGCGCGGCGCGGGCAGCCAGGGCAGGCCCAGCTCCTGGCGCACCTGCAGGGTGGTGGTGTAGGGGCAGGCCTCGATCACTTCCAGGGCCAGCACGCCGAGCAGGCGTTCGCCCTCGCTCAGCGCCACGCGGCGCTGCGACTGCACTTCGCGCATGTCCGGCAGCAGCCGCATCAGGCGCAGGTAGTTGGCCTCGCAGGTGGCTTGCAGCCCGGCCAGGTCGACGCGGTAGCGTTCACGCAGCAGGTTCACACCCATAGGCCACGAACCTCGGCGCGGTTCAGCGCCAGCCATTGCAGGGCGAGCATGCTCGCGGCGTTGTTGACGCGCCCGTCGCGCACGGCCTGCAGGGCATCCTCGAGGGCCAGCACGTGGACGCGGATGTCCTCGCCCTCCTCCTCCAGGCCATGGATGCCCGAGGCCAGGCTGCTGTCGCAACGGCCGACGAACAGGTGCACCAGTTCGTTGCTGCCGCCGGGCGACGGCAGGTACTGGCTGATCGGCCAGAGCGCGCCGAGGTTCAGGCCGGCTTCTTCCACGGCTTCGCGGCGGGCGACCTCTTCAGGTTCTTCGTCCTTGTCGATCAGCCCGGCGACCAGCTCCAGCAGCCAGGGGTTGACCCCGGCCTCCAGGGCGCCGACGCGGAACTGCTCGATCAGTACCACTTCGTCACGCTGCGGGTCGTAGGGCAGCACGCAGACGGCATCGTGGCGGACGAACAGCTCGCGGCTGATCAGCGGCCCCATGTCGCCGGCGAACTGGCGATGACGCAGGTGCAGACGCTCGATGCGATAGAAGCCGCGGAAGCACTCCTCGCGTCGAGTGATCTCCACGTCGTCCGGACCCGCCTTGAAGATATCCGCCATCCCACACACTCATCGATCGGTTGAACTTCGCGCCATCCTATCGCGACGCCGTGCCCCGCGCAGCCTCTTTCCGCCACCGCCCGGCGGGGAGCCGCGCGACACTGCTACACTCGGCGGCGCGGCGAACCCGGCGCGGCTTCGCCGGTCCAAGCCGCGCGGCCGACCGCCGCCGGACACGCAAAGAAGGACACCCATGAATTTTCTGAAAACCCTTGCCGCCACCGGCCTGCTGCTGATGCTCGGCGGCTGCCAGAGCCTCTTCGGCCCCGGCCTGGGCGACCCGCTGAGCGCCCGCCACACCGCCTTCGAACACCTGCAGCCGGGCTGCCAGGGCGAGCAGTGCCCGCTGTTCAACCTGGACACCCTGAGCTTCGACGGGGAACCCGCGCTGGACGCCGCCATCGAGGCGCAGTTGCTCGACCTCACCCGCAACACCCCGGACGACCCGCGCCCGGCCAGCCTCGCCGGCTACGAGCGGGATTTCCTGGCCAGCGCCAAGCCGGGCTGGAGCAGCTACCTGCAAGCGAAGATACGCGAGCAGCATGACGGCCTGGTGATCGTCGAGCTGTCCAGCTACGTCTTCACCGGCGGCGAGTACGGCCAGCCGGGGCGCGCCTTCATCAACTACGACCGCCGCCTGCACAAGGTGCTGACGCTGCAGGACGTGCTGCTGCCCGGCCAGGAGCAGGCCTTCTGGGACAACGCGCGCCTGGCCCACCAGGCCTGGGTAGTGCAGAACAAGCTGGTGGAGCAGGACGCGAACTTCCTCAGGGACTGGCCGTTCCAGAAGACCCCGCACTTCGCCCTGACCTTCGGCGCGCTGACGCTGAAGTACGACATCGACAGCATCGCCCCGCACTCGGTCGGGCACCCGGAGCTGAAGATTCCGTATCCGCGGCTCAACGGCATCGTCAAGCCGTATTACTTCCCGGGGCGTGGGGCGCAGTAGGGAGCGCGCCCTGCGCGCGATTCGCGGGCAGGGCCCGCTCCTACAGATCACCGTGAGGCATGGCGCTGCACGTAGGAGCAACTGTCTTGCCGGCCGCGCCGAGACGCTTTTTGTAGGATGGGTTGAGCCTTGGCGAAACCCATGCGGTTGCGGTGATGGGTATCGCTTCGCTCAACGCCATCCTACGAAAGCCATGCTCGCTCATGCGGTAGGAGCGGACCTTGTCCGCGAACGGTGTTCACCGGCGGCAACGGTGCATCAGACTGACTCCGTTCCCTCTCCCCAACCCTCTCCCGCAAGCGGGAGAGGGGGCTGTCCGGCATGGACGGGAAGTTCGGCATCGACCTGTAGGAGCAACAGTCTTACAGGCTGCACCGAAGTGCTCTTCGTAGGATGGGTCGAGCTTGCGAAACCCATGCTGCCATGGTGATGGGTATCGCTTCGCTCAACCCATCCTACGCTTGAGTTTCTCCCGCACTCCGCCAGGCGCTCAGCCCTTCGCGCCGATACGCCCCAGCGCAAGCTGCAGCACACCGGCCACCAGCAGCGCCGGCAGGGTGGCGCCCAGGTCCGGGGCGTAGTTGGCCAGCAGGTGGTAGGTGACCACGCCGCCGGCCCAGGCCAGCAGCGAGCCCCAGCGCAGGCCGGGGCGGACTTCGGCGGCGGCGCGGCGGCGCAGCAGGAAGTGGTCGACCAGCACCACGCCGAACAGCGGGGCGAACACCGAGCCGATCAGCAGCAGGAAGTTCTGGTACTGCGCCAGCGGCGCGAACCAGGCGATCAGGGTGCAGAGCACGCCGATGACCAGCGCCAGGTGCTCGACCTTCAGCGGCACCAGGATGCCGCTGGAAACCGCCGCCGAGTGGATGTCGGCGAAGGCCTTTTCCGACTCGTCGAGCAGGATCAGCAGCAGCGGGATGCCCATGCCGGCGCCGGCCAGGGCCAGCAGCAGGGCGTTGGCGTCGCTGCCCTGGGCGAATGCCAGGGTGTAGGCCACGCCCAGGCCCATCAGCCAGAAGCAGCCGATGAAGAAGCCCAGCGCGGCGCCGCCGAACACTTGCCCGGCGTGCTTGCCGAAGCGCGAGTAGTCGGCGATCAGCGGCAGCCATGACAGCGGCATGGCGATGGCGATGTCGAAGCCCACCGCCAGCGGCAGCGAGCCGTCGCCGCCGCGGGCCCAGATGGCCGCGAGGTCCGCGCGGTGCAGCAGGTCCCAGGTCAGCCAGATGCAGGCCGCCAGCAGCAGCCAGATGCCCCACTTGCGCAGCACGCGGCGGACGAAGGCCAACGGCCCGCTGACCGCCAGCAGGGTGGCCAGGGCGCCGAACACCAGGGTCCACAGCGCCGGGCTGGTCCAGGCGCTGCCCTCGCCGAAGGCGCGCGCGGCCAGCAGGCTGGCGGCGTCGCGCATGACGATCACCTCGAAGGCGCCCCAGCCCACCAGTTGCAGCAGGTTGAGCACGGCCGGCAGCGCCGCGCCGTGGCCGCCCAGGCTGAGCTTGAGCGAGGCCATGGCGGCCAGCCCGGTGTCGCTGCCGATCACCCCGGCGGCGGCCAGCAGCAGCACCCCGACCAGGGTGCCGAGGAAGATCGCCAGCAGCGAGCCGGCCAGGCCCAGGCCGGGCGCCAGCAGCGCGCCGGTCTGCAGCACCATCAGGCCGATGCCGAGGGAGAACCACAGGGAGAACAGGTCGCGCAGGCCGAGCACGCGCTGGGCGGCGCCGACGGCGATGGCCGGGGAATAGTTGGTTGCGGTGAGAGTGGTCACGATGTGCGCAAGGCTCTGGGGTTATTGGGATGTGTCTTCTTTTCGTAGGAGCGAGCTTGCTCGCGAACCGGCCCCGAGCCCGGGCTGTTCGCGAGCAAGCTCGCTCCTACAGGTGCCGCGGTGTAGCGATCAGACCTGCTTGTAGATCACCGAGCCTTCGTCCTTGAAGCGCGCGGCCTGTTCCTGGAAGCCGGCCTCGATGGCCTTCTGCTCGTCGGTCAGGCCGTTTTCCTTGGCGTAGTCGCGGACTTCCTGGGTGATCTTCATCGAGCAGAACTTCGGCCCGCACATGGAGCAGAAGTGCGCGACCTTGGCCGAGTCCTTCGGCAGCGTCTCGTCATGGAAGGCGCGGGCGGTGTCCGGGTCCAGGCCGAGGTTGAACTGGTCTTCCCAGCGGAACTCGAAGCGCGCCTTGGACAGCGCGTTGTCGCGGATCTGCGCGCCCGGATGACCTTTTGCGAGATCGGCAGCATGCGCGGCGATCTTGTAAGTGATGATGCCGGTCTTCACGTCGTCCTTGTTCGGCAGGCCCAGGTGCTCCTTGGGCGTGACGTAGCAGAGCATGGCGCAGCCGAACCAGCCGATCATCGCCGCGCCGATGCCCGAGGTGATGTGGTCGTAGCCGGGGGCGATGTCGGTGGTCAGCGGGCCGAGGGTGTAGAACGGCGCCTCGTCGCAGCATTCCAGCTGCTTGTCCATGTTCTCCTTGATCAGCTGCATGGGCACGTGGCCGGGGCCTTCGATCATCACCTGCACGTCGTGCTTCCAGGCGATCTTGGTCAGCTCGCCGAGGGTTTCCAGCTCGCCGAACTGGGCGGCGTCGTTGGCGTCGGCCACCGAGCCCGGGCGCAGGCCGTCGCCCAGCGAGAAGCTGACGTCGTAGGCCTTCATGATTTCGCAGATTTCCTCGAAATGCGTATAGAGGAAGTTCTCCTGATGATGCGCCAGGCACCACTTGGCCATGATCGAGCCGCCGCGGGAGACGATGCCGGTGACGCGCTTGGCGGTCAGCGGCACGTAGCGCAGCAGCACGCCGGCATGGATGGTGAAGTAGTCCACGCCCTGCTCGGCCTGCTCGATCAGGGTGTCGCGGAAGATTTCCCAGTTCAGGTCCTCGGCGATGCCGCCGACCTTCTCCAGCGCCTGGTAGATGGGCACGGTGCCGATCGGCACCGGGCTGTTGCGCAGGATCCACTCGCGGGTCTCGTGGATGTGCTTGCCGGTGGACAGGTCCATCACCGTGTCGGCGCCCCAGCGGATGCCCCAGGTGAGCTTCTCCACCTCTTCCTCGATGGACGAGCCCAGGGCGCTGTTGCCGATGTTGCCGTTGATCTTCACCAGGAAGTTGCGGCCGATGATCATCGGCTCCAGTTCCGTGTGGTTGATGTTCGCCGGGATGATGGCGCGGCCGCGGGCGATCTCCTCGCGGACGAACTCGGCGGTGATCTCCTGCGGGATGCTGGCGCCGAAGCTCTGCCCCGGGTGCTGGTCCTTGAGCAGGCCGGCGGCGCGGGCTTCCTGCAGCTTCATGTTCTCGCGGATGGCGATGTATTCCATCTCCGGAGTGATGATGCCCTGGCGCGCGTAGTGCATCTGCGTGACGTTCTTCCCGGCCTTGGCCCGGCGCGGGGTGCGCACGTGGGCGAAGCGCAGGGCGTCGAGGCTGGCGTCGGCCAGGCGGGCCTGGCCGAAGTCGGAGGTCAGGCCGGGAAGGATCTCGGTGTCGCCGCGCTCGTCGATCCAGCGCGAGCGCACGTCGGGCAGGCCCTTGCGCAGGTCGATGCGTACTTCGGGGTCGGTGTAGGGGCCGGAGGTGTCGTAGACGAACACCGGGGCGTTCTTCTCGCCGCCGAAGGCGGTGGGGGTATCGGCCAGGGAAATTTCCCGCACCGGCACGCGGATGTCCGGGCGCGAGCCGGTCAGGTAGACCTTGCGCGAATTGGGGAAAGGCTGCGCCGACTGGCGATCGAGCTGTTCAAGGCGGGTGACGTTGTTCTTCTGGGTGCTCATCCTGGCTCTCCTGGGTTGATTGTCGGGAGAACCTGGGTGACGCGGGAGCCGCAAGGCACTGCGGAGAAAGGACGCGTCCGGGGAGGGCTGGGGCCGGCCGGAAAGGCACTGGGGACGCGGACTTCTTGTTCCCTACGCGGGTGCTAACCCGATCAGGTTCAACGGGATCCGGAACTATCCGATCTCAGCCCCTCGCAATGGGGCACCCCGACAAGAACGTCCGCAGTCTAAACAAGAGTTCGGCGCTTGGCCAATGCCGCCGGGCCGAAAGTATCCGAAGCGACTTCGCGGTCACGCCCCGGCAACTACAATGCTGCAACGAATTGCCCGAAGATGGCGCCTTGACCGCCAATCGGGGCGACCGTAGCCTTGCCCCACCCGCACACTTTCTAGGACGAACGAATGCTGCGCAGACTCTCCCTGGCTGTCGCCGTGGCCGCCTCCACAGGTTTCGTCTGGGCAGCACAGCCCACGTCGAGCGTCGCTCCGCTGCCGACCAAGACCGACCTGATCAGCGTCTACAAGGATGCCGTAGACAACAACGCCGACCTCGCCGCCGCCCAGGCCGACTACCTGGCGCGCAAGGAAGTCGTGCCCCAGGCCCGCTCCGGCCTGCTGCCGCAGATCAACGCCGGCGGCAGCCTGGGCACCAGCCGCACCTCGCTGGACACCCCGGACGTGACCCTCAACCGCAGCAGCCAGCTGGTCCAGGCCAGCCTCAGCCAGCCGCTGTTCCGCGCCGACCGCTGGTTCCAGCTCAAGGCCGCGGAAAACATCAGCGAACAGGCCCAGCTGGAATTCTCCGCGACCCAGCAGCGGCTGATCCTGCAGACCGCCGAGACCTACTTCGGCGTGCTCCGCGCCCAGGACAACCTGGCCGCCAGCAAGGCCGAGGAAGCGGCCTTCAAGCGCCAGCTCGACCAGTCCAACGAACGCTTCGACGTCGGCCTGTCGGACAAGACCGACGTACTCGAATCCCAGGCCGGCTACGACACCGCGCGGGCCAACCGGATCGTCGCCGAGCAGGCGGTGGAAGACGCCTTCCAGGCCCTGGTGACCCTGACCAACCGCGACTACAGCGGCATCGAGGGCATCCTCCACTCGCTGCCGGTGGTGGTGCCGACGCCGAACGACGCCAAGGCCTGGGTGGATACCTCGGTGCAACAGAACATCGCCCTGCAGGCCAGCAACTTCGCGGTCACCGCCGCCGAGGAAACCCTGCGCCAGCGCAAGGCCGGGCACCTGCCGACCGTGGATGCGGTGGTGCAGTACCAGAAGGGCGACAACGACGCGCTGGGCTTCACCAACACCGGCACCGCCCCGACCTACGGCAAGTGGGTCGACCAGACCAGCGTCGGCGTGCAGCTGAACATCCCGATCTACAGCGGCGGCCTGACCAGCTCCCAGGTGCGCGAGTCGTACCAGCGCCTGAGCCAGAGCGAGCAGCTGCGCGAAAGCCAGCGCCGCCAGGTGGTGCAGGACGCGCGCAACCAGCACCGCGCGGTGAACACCGACGTGGAAACGGTGAAGGCGCGGCGCCAGGCGATCATCTCCAACCAGAGCTCGCTGGAAGCCACCGAGATCGGCTACCAGGTCGGCACCCGCAACATCGTCGACGTGCTCGACGCCCAGCGCCAGCTGTACAGCGCGGTGCGCGACTACAACAACAGCCGCTACGACTACATCCTCGACAACCTGCGCCTGAAGCAGACCGCCGGCACCCTCAGCCCGGCCGACCTGCAGGCCCTGGGCACCTACCTCAAGGCCGACTACAACCCGGACAAGGACTTCCTCCCCCCGGACCTGGCCAAGGCCGCCGAGCAGCAGCTGGAAAGCAGCAGCAAGGCGCGGACCCAGCAGTGAACGACAAGCCCGGCAGAAGCCGGGCTTGTCGTTTGCGGAGCGGGCTCCGTCCGCTCCTACGCCACACCCCCACACCATTTCCATGTAGGAGCGCGCCCTGCGCGCGATTTCGCGGGCAGGGCCCGCTCCTACAGGTTGCTGGGGAGCATGGTATTCCTCCTTCCCCGTAGGAGCGGACCTTGTCCGCGATAGCCGGACGTCCCGGCGCGGATCGCGGATGAGATCCGCTCCTACGCCGCCCCACCCACGCCATTCCAATGTAGGAGCGCGCCCTGCGCGCGAAATCGCGGGCAGGGCCCGCTCCTACAGGTTGCTGGGGAGCACGGTATTCCTCCTCCCCCGTAGGAGCGGACCTTGTCCGCGATAACCGGACGTCCCGGCGCGGATCGCGGATGAGATCCGCTCCTACGCCGCCCCACCCACGCCATTTCCATGTAGGAGCGCGCCCTGCGCGCGAAATCGCGGGCAGGGCCCGCTCCTACAGGTTGCCGGGGAGCATGGTATTCCTCCTCCCCCGTAGGAGCGGACCTTGTCCGCGATAACCGGATGCCCCGGCGCGGATCGCGGATGAGATCCGCTCCTACGCCGCCCCACCCACGCCATTCCCATGTAGGAGCGCGCCCTGCGCGCGAATCGCGGGCAGGGCCCGCTCCTACAGGTTGCTGGGGAGCATGGTATTCCTCCTCCCCCGTAGGAGCGGACCTTGTCCGCGATAACCGGATGTCCCGGCGCGGATCGCGAATGAGATCCGCTCCTACGCCGCCCCACCACGCCATTCCCATGTAGGAGCGCGCCCTGCGCGCGAAATCGCGGGCAGAGCCCGCTTACAAGGAACAGGAGAAACGCCGTCGTAGGATGGGTTGAGCGAAGCGATACCCATCACCACGGCCACATGGGTTTCGCAAGCTCAACCCATCCTACGAAAAGCACCTCGGCGCGGCCGGCAAGACAAGACCGGTCGCTCAGTCGCGATACCCCGGCGCAATGCGCTCCAGCATGCGCAGCAGCGCCTCCCAGGCCAGGTCGATGCCGTCCGGGTCGCTCAGTTCGCCTTCGGCCTGCGGCTGGTGCGGTTCGTTGAACTGGCGCTCGGTGCGCCGGCACACCGCGTCCGGCGGGATCACCAGTTCGCCGCCGGCCTGGGCGGCGATCTGGATGTCGCAGGCCTTCTCCAGGTAGTACATGCGCAGGAACGCCTGCTTCACGCTCGCGCCCACGGTCAGCAGGCCGTGGTTGCGCAGGATCATCCCCAGGTGGTCGCCGAGGTCGCGCACCAGGCGCTGCTGCTCGTCGAACGACAGCGCGATGCCCTCATAGTCGTGGTAGCCCAGGCGCCCGTAGAACTCCATGGACATCTGGTTCAGCGGCAGCAGCCCCGCGGCCTGGGCCGCCACCGCGCAGCCGGCGCGGGTGTGGGTGTGCAGCACGCACTGGGCGTCCTCGCGGGCGGCGTGGATGGCGCTGTGGATGACGAAGCCGGCCGGGTTGACCTTGTAGCGCGTCGGCGCCACCGGGTTGCCGGCCAGGTCGATCTTCACCAGGCTGGAGGCGCTGATCTCGTCGAACATCAGCCCGTAGGGGTTGATCAGGAAATGATGCTCCGGCCCCGGAAGGCGCAGGGAAATGTGGGTGAAGATCAGATCGCTCATGCGGAAATGGGCGATCAGCCGGTAGCAGGCGGCCAACTCCTCGCGCAGCGTCCACTCTTCGGCGGAGCAGGTTTCACGGGAGGGCATCGGGATGGTCATGCCGGGGTTCCTCTGTTGTTCGGCTACAGGCTACAGGCTACAGGCTACAGGCTACAGGCGAAGAGCGTACGGCATAACCGACGGCTCCGCGGCCTCTTCGCTCTTGCCTGCAGCTTGCAGCCTGTAGCCTGCAGCCGCTTTTATCTATTGCGCCGCCCAGGCATTGAAGCGCTCTTCCAGCTCCTCGCCATGGTCGGCCCAGAACTCGTCGTCCATGGCCAGGCCCACCTTGATGTTCGCCGGCGCGGTCGGCACCCAGCGCGCCAGGTCCTGCGGCAGGCGTTCGGCGGCCTGCTTGTTGGTCGGGCCGTAGGGGATGTTGTGCACGTAGTCGACCTGGGCGTCGGCCTGGTTGGCGAAGGCGATGAAGCGCTTGGCCAGGTCGACGTGCTGCGAGCCCTTGATGATCGCCCAGTAGTCCATGCCGTACAGCGCGCCCGGCCAGACCAGGTCGAGGTTGCGCCCGCTCTTGTGGGCGTCGGCGATGCGCCCGGTGTAGCTGGTGGTCATCACCACGTCGCCGGCGGCGAGCCACTGCGGCGGCTGGGCGCCGGCCTCCCACCACTGGATCGATGGCTTGATCTGGTCGAGCTTGGCGAAGGCGCGGTCGACGCCGGCCTTGGTGGAGAGCACCTTGTACACGTCCGTCGGGGCGACGCCGTCGGCCATCAGGGCGAACTCCAGGTTGTACACCGCGCGCTTGCGCAGGCCGCGCTTGCCGGGGAATTTCTTCAGGTCCCAGAAGTCCTGCCAGCCGCTGGGCGCGGTCTTCAGCTTGTCGGCGTCGTAGGCGATGGCCACGCCCCACACCAGCGCGGCCGAGCCGCATTCCTTGGCCGCGTTGGCCACCAGTTGGTCGGCGCCGCCCAGCTGCTTCCAGTCCAGCGGCACGAACATGCCCAGGTCGCAGTTGCGCGCCAGGTCCGGGCCCTCGATCTGCACCACGTCCCAGTCGGCGTGGCCGGTGTCGGTCATCACCTTGATGCGCGCCATCTCGCCGTTGTACTCGGCCTGGGTCAGGCGCGCCCCGCTGGCCTTGGCGAAGGGCTGGAAGAAGGCTACGTCCTGGGCCTTCTGCCCGGCGCCGCCATAGCCGACCACGACCATGGAATCCTGCGCCTGGGCGCTGCCGAGACCGAGTCCCAGGAGCAGCAGCAGGGGTTGCAAAGCGTTCTTGCGCGAAATCATCGAGCGGACCCTCTGTGGATACGAACCGTGGCCACCGCGGTGGCACGGCGGAGGTGGGTTGGGCGTACCGGAACAACTCGCGGATGAAGGCGACTGGCAGTCAGAGGCGAAGGGGCACCGCGGCCTGGTACGGCCGGCGCGGGTAGAGACCGTGGGGCACGGTTCATGCGCATCTCCTCTTGTAGTTGTTGTGGAGTACGTCGCTGGGCACGCCCCGTCGGCGACGGGGCGTGGAAATGAAACTACCCAGTCACTTTTAAAAAAACAAGTTGATTTTTTACTGAAGGTAAATTTCCATGGAAATACGTTAGATGACCATCCGCCCACCAGGAGCCCCGCCGTGTCCGACGTCATCCACTTCCAGAAGTCCGCCCTGCAGTTCCAGCCCTATGCCGGCCAGGCGCCGGAGAACGCCGCCATCTGCCGCCTGATCGGCCCGGCCGACAGCCAGACCATGGGCGCCGGCCTGGCCCGCTTCGACGGCTGCTCCATCGAGTGGACGGTGCTCTACGACGAGCTGATCGTGGTGCTGGAAGGCCACTTCCGCCTGCGCCTGGGCGAGCGCGTCATCGAGGCCGCGCCGGGCGACGTGATCTGGGTGCCGGAGCGCACGCCGCTGGCCTACGAGGGCGAGAAGGCCTGCGTGTTCTACGCCCTCTACCCGGTCGACTGGCAGGCCCGCAACGCCTGAGCCCCCCGCAGAACAACAAGAAAGGACGACGCCCGTGAGCCATGCCTTCCCGCACCTGTTCAGCCCGCTGCAAATCCGTGGCAAGCGCCTGAAGAACCGCATCATGTCCACCGGGCACGATACCTCCATGCCCACCGACAACCTGGTCAACGACCAGTTGGTGGCCTACCACCAGGCCCGCGCCAAGGGCGGCGTGGGGCTGATCGTGATGCAGGTGGCGGGGGTGCACGACAGCGCCCGCTACACCTCCCACGTGCTGATGGCCACCGACGACGAATGCATCCCCGGCTACCGCCGCGTCGCCGAGGCCTGCCATGCCGAGGGCACCCTGGTGCTGTCGCAGATCTTCCACCCCGGGCGCGAGATCATGGAGTCCAGCGACGGCCTGCTGGCGGTGGCCTACTCCGCCTCGGCCTCTCCCAACGAGCGCTTCCGCGTGATGCCACGCGAGCTGGACCTGCGCATGATCGACGAGATAGTCGCCGGCTACGCCGCCGCCGCGCGGCGCCTGCACCAGGCCGGGCTGGACGGCGTGGAAGTGGTGGCCAGCCACGGCTACCTGCCGGCGCAGTTCCTCAACCCGCGGGTGAACCGCCGCACGGACGGCTACAACGGCGACCTCGACGCGCGCCTGCGCTTCACCCGCGAGGTGATCGCCGCGGTGCGCGCGGCCACAGCCGAGGACTTCATCGTCGGCCTGCGCATCTCCGCCGACGAGCGCGACCCCGAGGGCCTGACCGAGGACGAGTCGCTGCTGGCCGTGCGCGCGCTGCAGGGCGAACTGGACTACGTGCACATAGTCGCCGGCACCTCCGCCTCCCTCGGCGGCGCCATCCACATCGTCCCGCCGATGGCCATCGAGGCTGCCTACCTGGCCAGCAACGCGGCGACCTTCAAGGCGCGCCTGGACATCCCGCTGTTCGTCACCGGGCGCATCAACCAGCCGCAGGAGGCCGAACTGATCATCGCCCGCGGCCAGGCCGACGTGTGCGGCATGACCCGCGCGCTGATCTGCGACCCGCAGATGCCGCAAAAGACCGAGACCGGCCACGTCGAGGACGTGCGCGCCTGCATCGCCTGCAACCAGGCGTGCATCGGCCACTTCCACCGCGGCTACCCGATCTCCTGCATCCAGCACCCGGAAACCGGCCGCGAGCTGCAGTACGGGCGCATCGAGCCGGCCGCGCAACGCAAGCGCGTGCTGGTGGCCGGCGGCGGCCCGGCGGGCATGAAGGCCGCGGCGGTGGCGGCGCAGCGCGGCCATGAGGTAATCCTCTGCGAAGCCGGCGCGCAGCTCGGCGGCCAGGTCAACCTGGCGCAGCTGCTGCCGCGCCGCGCCGAATTCGGCGGCGCCTCCACCAACCTGCAGCGCGAAATGCAGCTGGCTGGCGTGGAAGTGCGGCGCAACACCCGCGTCGACCGTGCCCTGGTGGAAGCCGAGAAGCCCGACCTGGTGATAGTCGCCACCGGCGCCAAGCCCTACTGGCCGCCCTTCGAGCGCGGCGGCGAACTGCAGGTGGTGGACGCCTGGCAGGTGCTGCGCGGCGAGGTGCAGGTCGGCCGCTCGGTGCTGGTCACCGACTGGCGCTGCGACTGGATCGCCCCCGGCATCGCCGAGCAGCTGGTGCGCGCCGGCCACCAGGTGCGCCTGGCGGTGAACGGCACCCACGCCGGCGAGAACCTGCCGCTCTACGTGCGCGACCACCTGGCCGGCGAGCTGCACCGCCTGGGCATCGAGATCACCCCCTACGCGCGGCTGTACGGCTGCGACGACAGCAGCGTCTACCTGCAGCACAGCGCCAGCGGCGAACCGATGATCTTCGAAGGCATCGACACCCTGGTGCTGTGCCAGGGCCACCAGCCGGTGGACGACCTGGCCGCCGAGCTGGAAGGCCTGGTGGAATTCCGCCGCATCGGCGACTGCCTGGCCCCGCGCACCGCCGAAGAAGCGATCTACGAAGGCCTCAAGGCAGCCTGGGCAATCTGAGTCGATGGGGTGGGCGTAGGGCGGATAACCGTTCGCGGTTATCCGCCGCCTGACCTTGACCGCCGCGCGCTCGGAGCCGAACCCGAAGCCGCCCCACGCCAAGTCCAGCAACGGCATTCGCGGCAAGCAAGGTGCAGCGGCCCACAGGCGCGGCGCATTGTTTAGAATGCCCCACGACCGACTCGCCAGGACCCTCGCCGCATGAGCCCGAAAGCCCCGCAGCAAGCCCCCGCCAGCGCCGAAGCGCAGTTCCTCGGCACACGCATCCGCGGCCTGCGCAAGCGGCGCGGCATGACCCTGGCCGAGCTGGCCGAGCAGAGCAAGCTCACCGCCGGCTACATCAGCCAGCTGGAACGCAACCTGGCCTACCCGTCGATCCCGGCGCTGTTCAACATCGCCCGCAGCCTGGGCGTGACCATCCAGTGGTTCTTCGCCAGCGAGGTGCAGGCCGACCCGGCCGACGCCGGCTACGTGGTGCGGCGCAACGCGCGCACCAGCGTGCACTACGAGGACGGCATCGTCGACGAACTGCTCAGCCCGCAGCCCACCCGCCAGCTGGAAATCCTCCACTCGCGCTTCCCGCCCGGCACCTACAGCCAGCAGAGCTACAGCCACGAGGGCGAGGAAGCCGGCTACCTGCTCAGCGGCACCTTCGAGCTG
The DNA here is from genome assembly GCF_022760135.1 of Pseudomonas sp. M1. Classification (NCBI taxonomy): domain Bacteria; kingdom Pseudomonadati; phylum Pseudomonadota; class Gammaproteobacteria; order Pseudomonadales; family Pseudomonadaceae; genus Pseudomonas; species Pseudomonas sp. M1. Next base: position 440,089 of record NZ_CP094343.1, on the reverse strand, counting down.
TGGGTGGGCGAGCGGTACTTCCTGCTCAACGAAGGCGACAGCTTCAGCTACTCCAGCCAGGAGCCGCACCGCTACGGCAACCCCGGGGATGTGGATGCGGTGGTGCTCTGGGTGATTACGCCGCCGACGTTCTGACACCGCGTTCATTGTGTAGGAGCGAGCTTGCTTGCGAATGGAGTTCGCCGGGAGTCGTGGGTGCTGGGGTTGAGAGCGCCCTCTCCCTAACCCTCTCCCTGAAGGGAGAGGGGACCGTTGGGCAAAGCCGGGGGTTCTGGAGTTAGCCGGCAGCTCCGACGGTTTCCAGCTGAAACCATTCCCTCTCTCGGCACGGACTAGCCCCCTCTCCCTTCAGGGAGAGGGCTGGGGAGAGGGGACGGTGGTGATCTCATGCGCCGCCATGACCGGGAAACTCCGTTCGCGAGCAAGCTCGCTCCAAAGGCCCTAGTCCAACAACCGCGCCAGCCCATCGAGCAGCCGCCGCAACGCCCCCTGATTGGCCTTCAGCACCCCCAACCCAGCCTCGGCCATGCGCTGCGCCACCGCCGGCTCGTCCCACAACTGCCCCACCGCCACCGCCAGCGTCGGCGCATCCAGCACCTCGCGCAGGGCGCCGACCTCGCGTAGTTGCGCGGCGATCTCGAGGAAGTTGAACAGCTGCGGCCCGGACAGCACCGGCTTGCCCAGCGCCGCCGGCTCCAGCAGGTTGTGCCCGCCGTTGGGCACCAGGCTGCCGCCGACGAAGGCGACGTCGGCCAGGGCGTAGAGGAACAGCAGTTCGCCCATGGTGTCGCCGAGCAGCACCTGGGTCGCGGCCTGCACCGGCTCGCCGCTGGAGCGGCGCAGCGTGGCGAAGCCCTCGCGGCGGCACAGTTCGAACATGCCGTCGAAACGCTCCGGGTGGCGCGGCACCAGGATCAGCAAGGCGTCCGGATGCGTTTCCAGCAGCTTGCGGTGGGCGGCGAGCACGATCTCGTCCTCCCCGGCATGGGTGCTGGCGGCGATCCACACCGGCCGAGCCTCGGCCTGCCAGTCGTGGCGCAGGGCCGTGGCGCGGGCGAGCAGTTCGGCGTCGATGCTCAGGTCGAACTTGATCGAACCGGTCACGCTCACGCACTCCGGGCGCGCGCCCAGGCGGCGGAAGCGTTCGGCCTCGGCCTCGGTCTGCACCGCCAGCCAGCTCATCTCGCCGAGCATCGGCCGCGTCAGCCCCTCGAAGCGCGCGTAGCCGCGGGCCGAGCGCTCGGACAGGCGCGCATTGGCCAGCGCCACCGGGATGCCGCGGCGGGCGCACTGGTGGATGTGGTTGGGCCACAGCTCGGTTTCCATGATCACCGCCAGGCGCGGCTTCACCCGGTTCAGGAAGCGCGCCGCGGCCCAGGGCAGGTCATAGGGCAGGTAGCAGTGCTGCACGCTGTCGCCGAACAGCGCGCGGATGCGCTCGGAGCCGGTCGGCGTCATGCAGGTGACGGTGATCGGCAGCTGTGGATAACGCTGCTGCAGGGCGCGGATCATCGGCGCTGCGGCGATGCTTTCGCCCATCGACACGGCGTGCACCCAGATGCCGCCCGGCTGCATCGCCGGCAGGCCGAAGGAAAAGCGCTCGCCGATGCGCCGGGCATAGGCCGGCGCCTTGCGCGAACGCAGGAACAGGCGCAGCGCGACCAGCGGCAGGCCCAGGTGGAACAGCAGGGTATAGAGGGTCCGGTTCATGGCGGCGGAGAGTAGCAAATAACGCCGGGGGTTCGCCTGGCGCCTAGCTTGCCGACAGGCTCTTCGTAGGATGGTGTTGAGCGAAGCGATACCCATCACCATGGTCCGATGGGTATCGCAAGCTCAACCCATCCTACGAAAAGCACCTCGCGCTACCGGCAAGACAGTTGCTCCTACAGTCGTGCCTCCTATTCCTTCAGGTGTTCGGCGAAGCAGTCGCCCAGCCACTGCGCCGCAGGGCCCAGGGGTTCGTCGCGGCGCCACACCAGTTCCACCACCAGCGGCGGCGGCGTCCAGTCGCTGGCCAGCTCCACCAGCAGCGGCTGGTAGGCCGGGTACTGCGCCACGTGGCGCGGCAGCCAGGCCCAGCCGAGGTCGCGCATCAGCAGTTCGGCCATGGCGTAGAAGCTGTCGGCGCGCCACACCAGCGGGCTGATCTGCTCGCCGCCGGGGTAATGGCTGTCCTGCGGCGCCATCAGCAGCTGGCGGTGCCGCGCCAGTTCGCGGCGGTCGGCATAGTCCAGGCCAGCCAGGGCGTGGCCGGCGCCGCACACGGTGACCATCTCGATGGTGCCCAGGTGCTGGCGCTCCAGTTCGTCCGGCATGCCCTCGTGGTGGAACAGCAGGCCGAGGTCGGCGCGGCGCTCCAGCAGCTTGCGCGCCACGTCGCCCTGGGCGCCGCTGGCCAGTTGCACCTCCAGGGTGGGGAAGGCCCGGGCCAGCGCCTGCAGGCCGGAAAGCACCGGCTGGTAGGGCATGGCCTCGTCCTGGGCCAGGCGCAGGCGCGCTTCCTCGCCGCGCACCAGGGCCATCGCCCGGCTTTCCAGGCGCTGGCACTGGCGCAGCACCTCGCGGGCCTCGTCGAGCAGCGCCCTGCCCTCCTGGGTCAGCACCGGCTGGCGGCCGCTGCTGCGGTCGAACAGGCTCACGCCCAGGTCGCTCTCCAGCAGCGCGATGGACGAGCTGACCGCCGACTGCACGCGCTTGAGCTGGCGCGCCGCCGCCGAGAAGGAGGATTGATCGGCGACGCTGACGAAGAGTCGCAACTGGTCCAGGTTCCACTGCATGGCCTATCTCCATTTCAGATAGGTAATGACTTTATCCCATCGCCGAGAACACTAGAATGTCGCTATTCGCAACATCGGCCGCCCGCCCGGCCGCTCCTGGGGAGGACTGAACATGCCCGGCTATCTCTATCTCGCCATCGCCATCGTCGCCGAAGTCATCGCCACCGCTTCGCTGAAGTCGGTGAAAGGCCTGTCCACGCCCCTGCCCCTGCTGCTGGTGATCGTCGGCTACGCCATCTCCTTCTGGATGCTCACCCTGGTGGTGCGCAGCATCCCGGTGGGCATCGCCTACGCCATCTGGGCCGGCCTGGGCATCGTGCTGGTCAGCGTTGCCGCGCTGGTGCTCTACCAGCAGAAACTCGATGCCCCGGCGCTGCTGGGCATGGGCCTGATCGTCAGCGGCGTGGTGGTGATCCAGCTGTTCTCCGGCAGCGTCGGCCACTGAGCCACAGCCCCTCGGTTATACTGCGCGCTTCGTTTCACGCGAGGCGCGCCCTTCCATGACCCAACCCCTGAGCACCGACATCCTCGTCGTCGGCGGCGGCATCGCCGGCCTCTGGCTGAATGCCCGCCTGCGCCGTGCCGGCTATTCCAGCGTGCTGGTGGAGAACAGCGCGCTCGGCGGCGTGCAGAGCATGCGCTCGCAGGGGATCATCCACGGCGGCACCAAGTACGCCCTGCACGGCGCGCTGACCGGCGCCTCGGAAGCCATCGCCGACATGCCCTCGCTGTGGCGCCAGTGCCTGGCCGGCGACGGCGAGCTGGACCTGCGCGGCGTGCGCGTGCTCTCCGACGCCCACTACCTGTGGTCGCCGGGCGGCTTGGCCGGCAACCTCACCAGCTTCTTCGCCAGCAAGGCGGTGCGCAGCCGCGTCGCCCAGGTGAAGGGCGACGAACTGCCACCCGCGCTGCAGGACAAGGCCTTCAAGGGCAAGGCCTACCGCCTCTCCGAACTGGTGCTGGACGTGCCCAGCCTCATCGCCCACCTGGCGGTGCTGGGCGGCGACGGCCTGCTGGCCGGGGAACGCATCGAGCCGCTGCGCGAAGGCGACGAGTTGGTCGGCCTGCGCGTCGACGGCCGCGACATCCGCGCCCAGCGCGTGGTGCTGGCCGCCGGCGCCGGCAACGAGGCGCTGCTGCGCGAACTCGGCCTGGAGCAACCGGCCATGCAGCGCCGCCCGCTGCACATGGTGCTGCTCAAGGCGCCGACGCTGAAGCCGCTGTACGCCCACTGCGTCGGCGGCGGGCCCAAGCCGCGGGTCACCGTGACCACCCACCCGGCCGCCGACGGCCAATGGGTGTGGTACCTGGGCGGCGACATCGCCGAAGCCGAGGGCGTGGCCCGCAGCGAAGCCGAGCAGATCGCCGAGGCCCAGCGCGAGCTGCGCAAGCTGCTGCCCTGGGTCGACCTCTCCGCCGCACGCTGGGCCACCCTGCGGGTGGACCGCGCCGAGCCGGCGCAATCCGGCCTGCTGCGCCCGGACAGCGCCTTCCTCGCCGACCAGGGCCGCCTGCTGGTGGGCTGGCCGACCAAGCTGGCGCTGGCGCCGAACTTCGCCGACCGCGTCTTCGAGGCCCTGGACCGCGACGGCATCCGCCCCGCCGCCGGCACACCGCTGCCGGAGCTGCCTCGCCCGCCCCTGGCCCGCCCGGTGTGGGAGGAGCTGCTGCCATGAGCGGCCTGCACGCACTGCACCGCCCGCTGGGCCGCACCGGCCTGAACGTCTCGCCGCTGGGCCTGGGCACCGTCAAGCTGGGCCGCGACCAGGGCGTGAAGTACCCCAGCGGCTTCCGCATCCCCGACGACCGCGAGGCCGCCGACCTGCTGGCGCTGGCCCGCGAGCTGGGCATCAACCTGATCGACACCGCGCCGGCCTACGGCCGCAGCGAGGAGCGCCTCGGCCCGCTGCTGCGCGGCCAGCGCCAGGACTGGGTGATCGTCAGCAAGACCGGCGAGGAGTTCGAAAACGGCCAGTCGCGCTTCGACTTCAGCGCCGCCCACACCCGCCTGTCGGTGGAGCGCAGCCTGCGCCGCCTGGAGACCGACTACATCGACCTGGTGCTGGTGCACTCCGACGGCAACGACCTGCACGTCCTGCAGCACACCGAGGTCTACGAGAGCCTCGAACGGCTCAAGCAGGAAGGCCTGATCCGCGGCTTCGGCTTCTCCGGCAAGACCGTCGATGGCGGCCTGCTGGCGCTGCAGCGCGGCGACTGCGCCATGGTCACCTACAACCTCAACGAACAGGCCGAGAAAGCGGTGATCGACCATGCCCTGGCGCAGCACCGCGGCATCCTGGTGAAGAAGGCCCTGGCCAGCGGCCACGCCTGCCTGGGCGAGGGCCAGGACCCCGTGCGCGCCAGCTTCGAACTGGTGTTCGGCCACCCCGGGGTGGGCGCGGCCATCGTCGGCACCATCGACCCGCAGCACCTGCGGCACAACGTCGCGCTGGCGGCCGAAGTCCTCGGCGGCTGAGCCCTGGCGGCCGAATCCGGCGGCGCCACGACCGTTGATCGGCAGTCACCTAAGGTTGACACAAAGGGCGCATTCCTGTGCCATGCTCAGACGCCGCGGTGAAAAACCGCGGCACGTAAAATTGCCGCCAAAAGCTCGCTGACAGGAAAAACATCCGAAAACCAGGCGCCTTTCAGGGCTAACCTCGAAATAATCGAGGGTTTTCGAAGTTCGCCGTCAACGCCCTAGCCACTGGCAACCCGGAACGATCGGCCAGGCCGCCCACCCCTGAAGGCGGCCCGATGCGCCCTGTACGACGAGGACCGCCCATGCCCCGTACGCTCGCCCGCAAGGACCCGACCGCCTTCAAGACCCTGCCGTTGCTGGTCGAGGCCAACCCCGACAGCCTGGTCTACCAGGGCCTCGGCCTGCCGCTGAATTTCTCCCAGGTCCTGGAGCGCCGCCGCCCGGTCGAGGTGGCCGATGCCCAGCGCTTCACCGCCGAGCTGGCCAACCTGGGCGTGTCGGTGCGCCTGACGCTCAACTGGCAGGGCCGCGACTACTGGGTGCTGGTGCGCCAGCAGCGCGCCGACCGCGGCGACACCGTGCTCAAGCTGATTTCCGGCTACGTGCCGTCCCACGAACTGAACCTGCCGCTGCTCACCGCCATCCAGGAAGTGGCCGAGGAATGCCTGGTGGAAACCGCCGACGGCTGGCTCGGCGGGCGCTTCGGCGATACCTGGCTGCCGACGCCCTACCAGGGCACCCTGCGCTACCGCGAGGCCAGCCATTTCTCGCTGACGCCGCTGTCCGGCGCCGCGCGCCCGGTGCAGGCCGGCGCCCTGCGTCTACTCGAGCGCCCGCAGGCCTACGTGCACCTGCCCACCGCCTCGCTGCAGCTGGTCTACGACCTGCGCATGGAGCTGCCCAAGGACGTGCGCGACGTCAGCCTGTTCCACGTCGACGAGCGCCTGGAAAGCGGCCCCCTGGTGGCCCGCCTGGACCGCCGTCGCCCGGACCTGTACCTGCTGCCGCTGGAGCACGGCCAACCCACCGACGCGCTCTTCACCCTGCGCAAGGGCGAGCTGGTGAAGGCCGCGCCGCGCGGCATCTGGCTGTCGGAAAGCTTCGCCGAGCAGGACGGCTGGCTGGTGCGCGACGAACGCATCCGCTTCCGCGACTGGCTCGACAGCCTGCCGCCGGCCAACGGCAATTCCGGCAAGGGCCGGCGCACGGCCTGAAATCCGCACCTACGCCCCCGGCAAACACAACCCCCGTAGGATGGGTTGAGCGAAGCGATACCCATCGCCACGACCGCATGGGTTTCGCAAGCTCAACCCATCCTACGAAAAGCACTGCGCGTGCATACGCCCCCGACCTGTAGGAGCAGGCCCTGCCTGCGAATCGCGCGCAGGGCGCGCTCCTACAGGTGAACGGCTGCTCCGGTCACTTCAACTGGCTGGATGTCTTGCCCAACAGGCGGCGCGCCACGATCAGCAGCTGGATCTGCTGGGTGCCTTCGAAGATGTCGAGGATCTTCGAGTCCCGCGCCCATTTCTCCAGCAGTTCGTCCTCGCCGTAGCCCAGGGCGCCGGCCAGTTCCACGCATTTCAGGGTGACCTCGTTGGCCACGCGCCCGGCCTTGGCCTTGGCGATGGAGGCCTCCTTGGAGTTGGGCTGGCGGTTGTCGGCCATCCACGCGGCCTTCAGCGTCAGCAGGCGCGCCGCTTCCCATTCGGCCTCCAGGCGGTACAGGGTCGCCTCGGCATGGCTGACGGAGAGCAGCGGCTTGGCGTAGTCGAAACGGCACCCGGCCTTCTTCAGCAATTCGCGGGCGCGGTCCAGCGAGGCCTTGGCCACGCCCACGGCCATGGCGGCCACCAGCGGGCGGGTGTTGTCGAAGGTCTCCATCACGCCGGCGAAGCCCTTCTGCACGTCGATCTCGGCATTGCCCAGCAGGTTGGCCGCCGGCACCCGGCAGTCGCTGAAGCTGATGGAGGCGGTATCCGAGGCCTTGATCCCGAGCTTCTTCTCCAGACGGGTGACGGTCATGCCCGGGGTGCCCTTTTCCACCACGAAGGACTTGATCGCCGCGCGGCCCAGGCCACGGTCCAGGGTGGCCCAGACCACCACGGCGTCGGCGCGGGCGCCGGAGGTGACGAAGATCTTCTCGCCGTTGAGCACGTAGTGGTCGCCGTCCTTGCTCGCCGTGGTGCGGATCGCCGCCGAGTCCGAGCCGCAGCCCGGTTCGGTGATGGCCATGGCCGCCCAGATGCCGCCGAAGCGTTTCAGTTGTTCGTCGTTGGCCACCGCGGCGATGGCGGCGTTGCCCAGGCCCTGGCGCGGCATGGCCAGCAGCAGGCCGACGTCGCCCCAGCACATTTCCATCACGCCCAGACAGGCGGAGAGGTTGCCGCCGTTCTTCACGCCCTCCTCCGCCGCCGCACCCTTGCGCTTGCTGGCCGAGGTGGCGCCCACGGCGTCCGGCGAGCCGGCGTTCATGCCGTCCAGCAGCGCGGCCAGCAGGTCCAGTTCCTTGGGGTAGGCGTGCTCGGCCTTGTCGTATTTGCGCGAGATCGGCCGCAGGTAGTTTTCCGCCACCTGGTGCGCCTGGTTGACCAGGCCGCGGAATTTCTTCGGGGTTTCCAGGTACATGCAGGCGCTCCTCAGAGGTGCAGGCCGCCGGCCATCACGGCCACGGCGCGCAGGTCGCGGTACCAGCGCTCGGCTGGATGTTCCTTGGTGAAGCCGTGGCCGCCGAGCAGCTGCACGGCGTCGGTGCCGATCTTCATGGCCTTTTCGGCACAGAGCAGGCGTGCCAGGTAAGCCTCGCGGTGGAACGGCTGGCCGCGCTCGGCCAGGGCGCAGGCGCGCCAGGTCATCAGGCGCATGGCGTCCAGTTCGATGGCGATGTCCGCGACCATGAAGGCCACGCCCTGGCGGTGGCTGATCGGCTCGCCGAAGGCCTCGCGCTCGTTGCAGTAGCCGGTCACGTAGTCCAGCGCCGCCTGCGCGGTGCCCAGGGCCAGGGCGCACCAGGCCAGGCCGCTGAGGTCGAGGAAGGCCCGGTAGTCGAACTTCTCCGCGGCCAGGCGCCGTTCGGCGGCCACCTTCACGCTCTTCAGGCGGATGCGCGCGGTGCCGGCGGCCTTCAGGCCCATGGCCGGTTCGGGGCGGCGTTCCACGCCCCTGGCGGCGGCATCGACCAGGAACAGCGCCGGGCCGTCGGCAGCCTGCGCGGCGACCAGCAACTGGCTGGCATCCAGGCCGCGCACCACCAGGCTCTTCTCGCCGGACAGCAGGTAATGGCGGCCGCGCTTGCGCGCCTGGGTCTTCGGTTGAGCGGCGTCGGCCAGCAGCTGCGGCTCGCCGACGGCGATGCCGATCAACGGCGGGCCATCCTCGCCGACGAACGCCGGCAGCCACTGCGCCTGCTGCTGCGGGCTGGCCCAGCGGCGGATGCAGTTGGCCGCCGACAGCGGCACCAGCAGCGCCGCGGCCAGGCTCAGGTCGCCGCGGGCCAGGGCTTCGGCGATCAGCGCGTTGGTCAGCACGGTGCGCTCACCGGCCATGCCGCCGTGCACTTCGTTCACCCCGTAGTAGGCCAGGCCCAGTTCCAGGGCCTGGTTGAGCAGTTCGGCGGGCACCCCGGCGTTGGCGTCGGCATCGTGGGCGGCCGGGCGCAGCACCTCGGCGGCGAAGCCTTCGAGCATTTCCACCAGCATCTGTTGTTCGTCGGACAGCGACAGGTCGAAGAGCCCGTCCGGGTCGACCTTGCGCGGCGTCTTGAGCTGCTTGGCAGCGCGCTGGCTGGCCATGCGGAAGCCGGTGCGGCTGCCGGTGTAGAGCAGTTTCTCGAAGGGTTTGCGCAGTTTCAGGCGGTCCGGCCAGTCGGCCTGGGCCACCCGGTTGAGCACGGCCAGGGCGCGGCCCTGCACGTCGGTGGTCATGGCATCTCGCTCCACGCGGGGATGGGATGCCGGGATCATGCGCCGGGAAGCGGCGGGGGGACCATGACCGCTTTGCCGGGACGCGCTGGCACGGCGGTCAGTGGGTGGGAAGCTGGAAGCTGGAAGCTGGAAGCTGGAAGCTGGAAGCTGGAAGCTGGAAGCTGGAAGCTGGAAGTGTGCGGCTCTCGCTTTCAGCTTCCAGCTTCCAGCTTCCAGCTTCCAGCTAATTCTTACGACGTATCTTTTCGACGATGGCGGTGGTGGAGCTGTTCGGCACCAGGCCGAGCACGCGCACTTCGCCGCCGTAGCCGGCGACTATGTCGGCGCCGACCACCTGGTCGACGGAGTAGTCGCCGCCCTTGACCAGCACGTCCGGGCGCACCTGGGCGAGCAGGCGTTCGGGGGTGTCTTCACTGAAGCTCACCACCCAGTCCACCGCGCCGAGGCCGGCGAGCACCGCCATGCGCCGGTCGACGCTGTTGATCGGCCGGCCCGGGCCTTTCAGGCGGCACACCGAGGCGTCGTCGTTGACCGCCACGATCAGCCGGTCGCCCTGGGCGCGGGCCTGTTCCAGGTAGCTGACGTGGCCGGCGTGGAGGATGTCGAAGCAGCCGTTGGTGAAGACGATCTTCTCGCCGTGGGCGCGGGCGTCCTCGATGGCCAGCAGCAGTTGCTCCAAGCCCAGCACGCCGCGCTCGGAGCCCTGCTCGCGCTGCACCGCGCGGCGCAGTTCGGGGGCGCTGATGGCCGCGGTGCCGAGCTTGCCGACCACGATGCCGGCGGCCAGATTGGCCAGGGCCACGGCCTGCGGCAGGTCCTCGCCGGCGGCCAGGGCGCCGGCCAGGGTGGAGATCACGGTGTCGCCGGCGCCAGTGACGTCGAACACCTCGCGGGCGCGGGCCGGCAGGTGCAGCGCCGGGTGGCCGGGGCGCAGCAGGGTCATGCCGTGCTCGCCGCGGGTCACCAGCAGGGCGCCCAGGTCCAGGTCGCCGAGCAGCTTCAGGCCCTTGGCCACCAGCTCGTTCTCATCCTGGCAGCGGCCGACGATGGCCTCGAATTCGGAGAGGTTCGGGGTGATCAGGCTGGCGCCGCGGTAGATGGAGAAGTCCTTGCCCTTGGGATCGGCCAGCACCGGGATGTTGCGCTTGCGCGCGGCCTGGATCAGCGCCTGGTGGTTCTTCAGCGCGCCCTTGCCGTAGTCCGACAGCACCAGCACGCGGACCTGGTCCAGCAGCGCCTCGGTCTCGCGGGCCAGGGCCTCGGCGTCGGTCCTGAAGGGTTCCTCGAAGTCCACCCGCAACAACTGTTGATGCCGGCTCATGACGCGCAGCTTGACGATGGTCGGCTGCCCGGCGATGCGCTGGAAGCGGGTGGTCACGCCCACCGCGCCGAGGCTGTCGGCCAGGCTGGCGGCGGCCTCGTCCTCGCCGGTGACGCCGACCAGGAAGGCCGGGGCGCCCAGGGCGGCCAGGTTCAGCGCGACGTTGGCCGCGCCGCCGGGGCGGTCCTCATGCTGCTCGACCCGCACCACCGGCACCGGAGCCTCGGGCGAGATGCGCGAGGTCGCGCCGTGCCAGTAGCGGTCGAGCATCACGTCGCCGACCACCAGCACAGGGGCCTGATCGAAACGGGGCATGGTCAGTTTCATGGGAACTCCGCAGGTCGAAATCGCCGCGGATAATACCATAGCCGCTCGCCCGGCCTCGCGCCGGGCGCCGGTCGTTCAGCGCAGCGGACGGACCCAGAACAGCTCGTGGCGACGCACCGCCTTGCGGAAGAATTCGTCCTCGCCGAAGGCCGGCCAGCGGCGCCCGGCCAGGGCCCGCTGGATCAGCCGGCGCAGGCGTTTCTTGGCCGGTAGCGGGACTGTAAGGTCGTGCTGCATGGCCAGGGCCTGGGCCTTGTCGAGGCGCGTGGCGGCGTCCAGCGTCGGGCTCCACAGGGCGTCGGCCGGCAGCGGCTCGATGCACGGCGGCAGCGCCACCCCGCCTTCGGCCGGGCCCATGGGCCAGCGGTCGTTGTCGTGCAGGTGGTTGGCGTAGAACAGCAGGGTCTGCGGCTTCCAGGCGCTGCGCTCGATCGCCTCGCACAGCGCCCGCGTGGCATGCACGTGGTCGGCGTGGGGGTCCAGTTGCGGGTGCGGGGTGACCAGCACTTCGGGGCGGAAGTGCTCCAGCAGCGCCGCGAGGTCGGCCACCAGGTTGTTCCAGCTGGGCACGCCGTCGGCGTCGGCCGGCAGCTGCAGCGGGTTGTGCCGGCGCAGGCCGCGGACGTCGCACTCGCCGGACTCCCGCGAGCCGAAGCCCTGGTCCGGTTCGCCGCACATCGCCGGCAGTTGCAGGCAGTAGTAGCCCAGTTGCACGCAGCGGCTGGCCGGCACCCCGCCCCACAGCGGCACGGCCAGGCTGTCCCAGGTGCGCAGGCGGCCCTTCAGGCGCGCCGCGGCGGCCTTGTCCAGGCCCAGGCGCTGGTAGTGCCCGGCCTCGATCTCGCCCTGGGTGAGGGTGACGATGCTGGCCTCGGCGGCGCGGCTGTACAGGCCGAAGGCGGCCAGTTCGGCGTCGTCGGCGTGGGGCGCGATCACCATCAGCCGGCATTCGGCGTAGTCCGGGTTGTGGAAGGCGTGCAGGGTGCCCTGGCTGTCGAGGCGGCAGTGGCGGCCGCGGATGCGCAGGTGCCCGCCACGCAGGGCCGCGCCCTGGCCGGACAGGTTGAGGTAGCGCACGCCGTTCACGCCGCGCTCGAAGTCCTGGCGGTCGATGCCCTCGCTGCCTTCGATCAGCACCTGCGGATCGAGCCAGCGTCCCAGCCAATTGGCCTTGACGCGGATCTGCAGCAGCAGCGTCTCGTAGCCCTCGGGCAGCGCATCGGTGGCGACGTGCAGGCCATGCGGGCCGAGGGAGGCCGGCAGGCTCAGCTGGCCTTCCGGGAAGTCGTAGCGGTAGTCGTCGCGCGGCGAGTAGAACAGGTGGTCGGCGAACCAGGCCTCGTGGGCCACCCAGCCCAGCAGCACGGCCAGGGGCACGCTCCACCAGGGGGCAAACACGCCGAGGGCGACCAGCGCCAGCAGCGCGACCAGCAGCACCAGGCGCTTCTTGCGGCGATGGGCCTTGAGCAGTTGCTGCTTGCGGGCGCTCATGGGAGTTCTCCGGAGTCTGCTCCTACGAAGAGCATTTCGAGCATTTACACCTGGAACACCGGCACCCGGTGGCACCAGCGGTCCTTGTATTCGCGGTCGGCGCGGCCGAAGGAATAGCGTAGCGGCTTGCCCAGCGCCTCGGCCTCGGCCCAGGCCTGCTGGGTGTTGACGTGGGTGAGCACGCTGCCGGGGCTGAACTCGCGGTTCTCCGGGGCCACGCCGCCGTTGATGTATTCGACGCTGATCCACTTCGGCGACTCGACGCGGTAGAGGATCTGGATCGCCACCGGCTCGCCGTCCAGGCGCACCAGCGAGCCGCGCATGAATTCGCGCATCAGCTCCAGCACCTCGGCCAGGCGCGCCTTGCCCGGCACCTCGAAGCCCCAGCGGCGCTGGAACAGTTCGGCGTAGATGCGCGCCTGTTCGACCGGGCTCAGCTCGTCCATCGGCTGCAGCACGCCGCCCGCCTCTTCCAGCAGGCGCAGCTCGCGGCGCTGGTTATAGCGGAATTTCTTCGAGAAGTCCGCCGGCGCGCGGTTCAGCGCCAGCTCCTCGTCTTGCCGGCGGGCGTCGGTCACCTGCTGCTGGTTGAGCTCGGACAGGTAGCGCACCCGGTGGCGCAGGGCGATGCGCGCGTCCTCGGCGATGGGCAGGATGATCTCGGCGTTGCCCAGGTCGAACAGCGCCTTCTTGCCTTCGCGCTTGAGCACGTCCTTGGACAGCGCCAGGTGCCGGCCCCAGGTGGGGATGGCGGCGCGCAGCTGGCCGTCGGCGACCCAGCCCAGGTAGCGCACCGGGATGCCGGCCAGGCCGGCCAGGCGCTCCACCACCTGCGGGTGGGTGGCCACGCTGCCGCCGAAGCGTTGCCAGGCCTCGGCGTAGGCCGCGGCGTCGATGGGTGTCCAGCCGCGCTCGCGGAAGCAGCGCAGGCGATCTAGCAAGGCCATTCAGAGCGACTCGCCGATGCCGTCCTCGGCCGGCTCGTCGGCGAACTGCCTGGCGTGCAGGCGCGCGTAGTAGCCATTGAGGGCGATCAGCTCGTCGTGGGTGCCGCGCTCGACGATGTGGCCCTGGTCCATCACCAGGATCAGGTCGGCGCGCTCGATGGTGCTCAGGCGGTGGGCGATCACCAGGGTGGTGCGGCCCTCCATGACCTTCTCCAGGGCGGCCTGGATGTGCCGCTCGGACTCGGTGTCCAGCGCCGAGGTGGCCTCGTCGAGGATCAGCACCGGAGCGTCCTTGAGCAGCGCGCGGGCGATGGCCAGGCGCTGGCGCTGGCCGCCGGAGAGCATCACGCCGTTCTCGCCCACCTCGGTGTCGAAGCCTTCGGCCAGGCGGTCGATGAACTCGCGGGCGAAGGCATCCTCGGCGGCTTTCTCCACCGCGCTGCGCGGCTTGCTGGCGAGGTCGCCGTAGGCGATGTTGTTGAGCACGCTGTCGTTGAACAGGTTGACCTGCTGGGTGACCAGCGAGATGTGCTTGCGCAGGTTGCGCAGGCGGTAGTCCTCCACGTCCACGCCATCGAGGAGGATCTTGCCCTCGCTGTGGTCGTAGAAGCGCGGGATGAGGTTGGCCAGGGTCGACTTGCCGCTGCCGGAGCGGCCGACCAGGGCGACCATCTGCCCCGGCTCGACGCTGAAGTTGAGGTCGTTGAGCACGCGCTTGTCGGTGCCCGGGTAGCTGAAGCTGAGGTTCTTCACTTCCAGGCGGCCCAGCACGCGCTCCTTCTCCACGCTGCCGCGGTCCACCTCGGGCTGCTCGTCGAGCTGCTCGAAGATGCTCTCGGCGCCGGCCACGCCCTTCTGGATGGTGGAGCTGACCTCGGAGAGCTGGCGGATCGGCTTGGGCAGCAGGCCGGCCATGGAGATGTAGGCCACCAGGTCGCCGACGGTGGCATCGCCGCGCAGCAGCAGCACCAGGTACAGCAACACCGCCATGGCGCTGTAGATCACCAGTTGCAGCATCGGCGTGTAGATCGCCGAGGTCTTGTTCATGCGCAGGTTCTTGCTGGTGTTCTCGCTGCTCACCTGCAGGAAGCGCTCGCGCTCGTAGGCCTCGCCGCCGAAGCTGCGCACCACGCGGTAGCCCTGGATGGTCTCGGAGGAAACGTGGGTCACGTCGCCCATGGCCACCTGGATCTTCTTGCTCTGCTTGCGGAACTTGCGGCTGGCGCTGGTCACCATCAGGGCGATGACCGGCAGGATGGCGACCATCACCAGGGTCAGCTTCCAGTTCATGTACAGCAGCGAGAGGAACAGGAAGACCACGGTCATGCCTTCGCGGATCACCACCTTGATGGCGTCGGTGGCGGCGCCGGTGACCATGGTCACGTTGAAGGTGATGCGCGAGATCAGGTGCCCGGAGTTGTGGCTGTCGAAGTAACGGTTGGGCAGCGTCAGCAGGTTGTTGAACAGCGCCACCCGCAGGTCGTGCACCAGACCCAGGGAGACGCGGGCGATGTAGTAGTTGCCGAGGAAGGAGCCGATGCCCTGCCACACCGCGATCATCACCACCAGCAGCGGCACCGCGTAGAGCAGCGAGAGGTCGCGCAGCCAGGGCCAGGGCGCGTTGGGGAACAGCTTGGCGTCTGGGTGCGTCAGGCCGTCGACGAAGTACTTGAGGATGCCGGCCAGCATCGGCTGGGTGGCGGCGAAGATCAGGAAGCCGACGATGCTCAGGGCGAACATGCCCCAATAGGGCCGCACGTAGGTGAGCAGGCGGAAGTAGATCTTCAGGCTCGAGGGCTCTGCGGTGTCTTTGCCGGTCATGAAAGAATCGCACGCTGAAAAGGCCGGCGATTATAACACAGGCCTCTCGTTTGCCCGGCGCCTGGGCTACTATAGCCGGCCCCCGTCCAGGAAGCCGGTATGCAAGAGCTCGACCTACCCGCCTACGAATCGCTTCGCGCCGGCGCCACCGTGCTGGAAGCCGACAAGCACGGCGACAAGGTCCTGCGCCTGCCCGACGGCAACTTCGTCAAGCTGTTCCGGCGCAAGCGGCTGATCTCCTCGGCGGCGCTCTACCCCTACGCCCAGCGCTTCGCCGACAACGCCCGGGCGCTGCAGCGGCTGGGCATTCCCTGCCCCGAGGTGATCGGCGTCTACCGCGTGCCCGGCATCGCCCGCGACCTGGTGCACTACCGCCCGCTGCCGGGCCAGACGCTGCGCCAGCTGATCGCCGCCGGCCAGGCCGACGGCGCTCTGCGCGAGCGCCTGGGCGAGCTGATCGCCCGGCTGCACGAGCGCGGCGTGTACTTCCGTTCGCTGCACCTGGGCAACGTGGTGCAAACCCCGCAGGGCGAACTGGGGCTGATCGACATCGCCGACATGAAGACCCAGCGCCGCGCCCTCGGCCGCGCCCAGCGCAAGCGCAACTTCGCGCACATGCTGCGCTATGCGGAGGATCGGCAGTGGTTGCTGGCGGATGGCAACCAGGTTCTGCAAGCCTACCTGCACGAAAGCGACACTCACCTGACCGTCCAGGCGCTCCTGGGACAGACGTATCGACAATGACTGACGATGTAACCGGCTCCGCAACCATGGGCAGACGCCTGGCGGACTGCAAGCGTTTCCTGGCCTGCAACCTGCTGCCGCTCGGCTTGCTGATGCTGCTCACGGGGATGTTCTGGATAGGCGATCGCGGCGACTATCACCGCCTGTTCTATGTGTTCGTCGCCACCCCGACGCTGATCGCGCTGTTCCTCCGCCCCTCGCCATGGCGGGCCCTGCTGGGCAACCCACTGTTCATCTGCTTCGCGCTCTTCAGCCTGTACATGATGCTGACGCTGAGCTGGGCGGCCAGCCTCGATGACTCGCTCTCATCCCTGTTGAAACGGCCACTCTTCATAGCCCTGTTGTTCTTCTGCGTTGCGCTGGTCGCGATACAGCCATCATCGCGCCTGCAGCAGGTCCTGCACGCGGCTGCCTGGGTGGCCCTGCTCAGCGCCGTGCTGTCCCTTGGCTATTTCCTCTACAGCACGCGCCTGCACATCGCCGGTGAACGCTTCACCGGCTACGGCGCCCTCTATAACCCACTGCTGAGCGCCCATGTCTACGGCGCATTCGCGACCATCTGGCTGGGGCGCTGGTTCCTGGCCCGCTCGCCACTCTCGCCGGCGCCGGTCGTCGCGCTGCTGATCCTGGGCTTCCTGCTGTTCGTCACCGGCTCGCGCACGCCACTGACCGGCATAGTCGCCGCCCTGCTCTGGCTGCTCGTCGCCTGCAACCCTCGCCGAGGCGGCATGGCCCTTGCCGCGCTGGTGCTGCTCTGCGCCATCCAGTTCTGGCTTTATCCAGAGCTGATCGTCGAGCGCGGCGTCTCCTACCGGCCGACCATCTGGATGGACGCCCTGCGCCAGATCAGCGAACGCCCCTGGTTCGGCCATGGCTTCGGCCACCCCATCCACATACAGATTCCCGGCCTGCTCCTGGCCGACCCGCACAACATGGAGCTTGGTGTGCTCTATGCCGGCGGCGTCGTGGGCCTGGCGCTGTGGGCCGCGCTCTATGCCAGCGCCTTCGTCTTCGCCTGGCGCGAACGCCGCGACGCCGTGGTGCTGATCGCCTCGGGCTGGCTGGTCTTCGGGCTGGGTGCCGGGCTGACCGAAGGCATGGCCTTCCTGTCCCGGCCCAAGGAGCACTGGTTCCTGATCTGGCTGCCGCTGGCCTTCCTCTATGCGCAATGGGTGCGGCTGCGGCTGCAGCGCTCGTTCAGCGCAGCAGAAGGCGCAGGAGCCCCCTGAGAGTCTTGAGGTTCCAGTAGCGCAGCGGCATGTCTCGCAACAGCTGCCTGGCCAGCACCTTGTCGCGGTTGGCGCACTTGAGGAACATCGAATTGCGGTAGCGCATGCAGACCTGCTCGTAGGCCGGATGGTCGCGGAACTGGGCATAGGTGCGCAGCATGTTGTCGACCATGAACGGCAGGTTCTTGTAGGTGTTGGTGGGGTGCTTGCGGTACTGCGCCAGGACCTCGCCGAGGATGTCGATGAAGTAGCCGGCGCGGGTGATGGTCAGCTCGATGTAGACGTCTTCCAGACGGATTTCCGGATTGAAGCCGCCCACCTTCTCCAGCGCCTCGCGGCGGA
This sequence comes from Pseudomonas sp. M1, assembly GCF_022760135.1. NCBI lineage: Bacteria > Pseudomonadati > Pseudomonadota > Gammaproteobacteria > Pseudomonadales > Pseudomonadaceae > Pseudomonas > Pseudomonas sp. M1. The sequence continues at coordinate 422,685 of NZ_CP094343.1, read as the reverse complement.
ACATCAGGGTCGCCGCCATGGGCCCCGGCTTGAGGTCGAGGAACATGTCCTCGAAATCCAGCCGGCGGAACGGCAGGTCGCGCTGGCGCTGTTCGCGCTCGGGCATGACCGCCCCGTGGGAGTCGATGATCTCGATGTTGCCGGCGCAGATACCCACTTCCGGCTTGCCACGCATGTACTCGACCTGCCGCTGGATGCGCTGCGGGAACATGATGTCGTCCGAGCCGAAGGGCACGATCAGGTTGCCGCGGGCCCGGGCTATCGTTTCGTTCAGCGTGCGGGAAAGCCCCTGGTTGGCCTGGATGCGCAGGTCGAAGCCCAGTTCCACCTGCAAGCGGCGCAGCAGCTCGGGGCTGCCGTCGGAGGAGCCGTCGTCCACCACCAGCAGCTCGATGTGCGGGTAGGTCTGGGCGATAACGCTGCGAATGCTTGCCTCAATGTAGGCGGCATGGTTGTAGGAGGCGATGATGACGCTGACCAGTTCCTGGTCATCGCCTCTGTTGGAATCCGCCGTACGAGACAGCATTCGGTCGTTCCCCTTGAAAATGAAAGAAGTATGGCGCTCGATGGGCGCCTTGGCGGGAGTGGATCTCCCTTTGGCTGCGCCAGCCTAGCCCAGGAGGCTGCGCAGTTTGTCCAGCCATCCGGCCGGCGGGTGTGGACGCAAGGGTGGCGTCATCGCCTCGACGATGCGCGCCCCGATCTGGCTGAAGCCGAAGCCTTCCTCGGCCAGCAGGCGGCCCTGGGCGGCGATGCGCGCCGCCAGCTCAGGGTCCTCGCGCAGCACCTGCAGCTTGCGGCGCAGCTCGGGGATGTCGCGGTAGAACACCACGTTGCGCATGTCCGCCAGGCCCAGCGCGCGGTTCTCCTCCTCGCCCTGGTCGTAGGCGAAAAGCACGCAGCCGCAGGCCATGGCCTCGAAGTTCTTGATCATGTATTCGCCCATGCCGACGTCCGCGCTGACGAAGAAGCGGATGCGGTTGAGCGTGTTCAGGTAATCCTCGCCGGAGTTGGTCTTGGTGACCAGCAGGTTCTCCACCTTGCCCAGCTCGTCCAGCAGCGCCTTGCGCCCGCTGTAGGCGACGCTGCCGGTGCTGCCGACGAAGGCCAGTTCGATGTCGCGCTCGCGGCCCAGGTCGTGGAGCAGGTCCTGGTCGTAGCCCTTGGGCACGAAGACGGCGTCGAAGCCCTCCTCGCGCAGGCGCCGGGCGACCACCGCGCCGGAGCTGATCACCCGCGCCCAGGGCATGCGCCGGTAGTGGGCGCTGAACTTGCCGGTGTACTTGCAGGGGATGTAGTTCTGGTAGGCATCGTGTTCGAGGATCACCAGGTTCGGCACGCTGGCGATGAAGGAAGCCTGGCGCATTTCCTTCTTGAAGCGCAGGAAGAACAGGATGCGGTCGTAGCGCGAGACGTCGACCTGCTCGCGGAAGTAGCGGCGCAGGTTGGCCTGCTCGTCGCTGCTCAACCAGCGCAGGTCGCAGTCGCAGTGCTCGGCGATGCCGTCGTAGAGGCGGTCGAGAATGGCGCGTTGTTCTTTCTGGACCAGGAACAGGACTTTCAAGATTCACCCTTGGCGGCAGCGGCCGTCATTCGGAAACGCCACGCGTCAGCGCACGGACCATCGGCAGGCTCCAGAACTCCCGGCGCACGGCCTCGTCGGAGAAGCGCTCATGCAGGCGCTCGTCCATCAGCCGGGCGCAGGCCTCGCGCTGCTGCCGGTCGAGCGCCGCCAGGTGCGCCAGGCCCTGGGCCAGGGCCGCGTCGTCGCGCAGCGGGAAGAGGATGCCCAGGCCCTCGACGATTTCGCCGGCGCCACCGCCGGCGGTGGAGATCAGCGGCACGCCGGCGGCCATGGCCTCCAGCAGGACCATGCCGAAGGGCTCATGGTCGGAACTCAGGGCGAACACGTCGAAGGCCTTGAAGTAGCGCCGCGCGTCCGGCACCTGGCCGAGGAACAGCACGCGCTCGGCGATGCCCAGCTCGCGGGCCAGCGCCTTGAGGTCTTCTTCCAGGCGGCCCTTGCCGAGGATCGCCAGCAGCGCGTTCGGCGGCAGTTGCGGCAGGGCCGCGGCGAAGCCGCGCAGCAGCGTGGCCTGGTCCTTGTCCGGGTGCAGGCGGCCGACGTTGCCGACCACCCAGGCGTTGTCCGCCAGGCGCAGGTGCTGGCGCGCCGGGTAACGCTCCACCTGCTCGGCCTGCAGGGCGTCGACGTCGACGCGGTTGTACAGCGTCTCGATGCGCTCCGCCGGCCAGGCCGGCAGGCACTGGCGCAGTTCGTCGCGCACGGCGTTGGACACCGCCAGCAAGCTCAGGCGCTTGGCGAACAGCTTGGCGAACAGCTTGCGGCCAAGCCGGCGGTAGTCACCGAAGCCATGGTGCACGCCGATCACCGGCAGGCGCGTGCCGAGCATGGCGACCCAGGTGGGCTTGAAGCGATGGGCGATGCAGAAGCGGAAGTCCCGCGAGCGGGCGATCTCGCGCAGGTCGCGGATGGCGCGCAGCTTGAGGCCGCGCACGTCCTTCGAGCTGTAGTCGAGGAACAGCACCTCGTCGCTGGCGCAGCCGGCGGCCACCTCGGCGTCGGGCGCGCCGGTGAGGAACACCGTGGTCACCCGGTAGCCGGTGCCGGCGAACAGGCTGGCGTACTGGCGGGCGCAATCCAGGAAGGGCCCGTCATAGCCGTGGCAGAACTGCAGGACCCGCGGTTCAGCCGAGCGAGTCATAGGCCGCCGCGCCTTCCTTGACCACCAGGATGTCCTGCATGATCAGGTATTGCAGGTCCGAACCGTAGAACATGTTCAGCGCGTCGGTCGGCGAGCAGATCATCGGCTCGCCGCGGCGGTTCAGCGAAGTGTTCAGCGCCACGCCGTTGCCGGTGAGTTTCTCCAGCTCCTTCATCAGGTCGTAGTAGCGCGGGTTGAACTCGCGCTTGAGCACCTGGGCGCGGGAGGTGCCGTCCTCGTGGACGACTTCCGGCACGCGGGTCTTCCACTCTTCGTTGACTTCGAAGGTGAAGGTCATGAACGGTGCCGGGTGGTCGATCTTGAACATCTGCGGGCCGACGGTATCCAGCATCGACGGGCAGAAGGGCCGCCAGCGCTCGCGGAACTTGATCTGCGCGTTGATGCGGTCGGCCACGCCCGGCACGCTCGGGCAGCCGAGGATGGAGCGCCCGCCGAGGGCGCGCGGGCCGAACTCCATGCGGCCCTGGAACCAGGCCACCGGGTTGCCGTCGGCCAGCACCTTGGCGATGGTTTCGGGCACGTTGTCGATCTTGCGCCAGGCCGGCTTGGCCTCGTGGCGGGCGCAGGCGGCGATGACGTCTTCGTTGCTGTATTCCGGGCCGAGGTAGACGTGTTCCATCTTCTCCACAGGCACGCCGCGTTCCCAGGACACGTAGGCGGCGGCGCCCACCGCGGTGCCGGCGTCGCTGGCCGCGGGCTGCACGTACAGCTCCTTGACCTCGGGGCGGGCGATGATCTTCTGGTTCAGCTTGACGTTCAGCGCGCAGCCGCCGGCGAAGGCGATCTTGCCGGTTTCGCGGAGGATGTCGCCCAGGTAGTAGTCCATCATCTCCAGCGCCAGCTTCTCGAACAGCGCCTGGATGCTGGCGGCGTAGTGGATGTACGGGTCGTCGGCGATGTCGCCTTCGCGTTTCGGGCCCAGCCACTCGATCAGCTTGGGCGAGAAGTAGTAGCCCTTGCCCTTTTCCTTGTAGCGGCGGAAGCCGATGACGTTGGCGTAGTCGGTGTTGATGATCAGCTCGCCGTTCTCGAACTTGGCCAGGCGCGAGAAATCGTACTTGCTGGCGTCGCCGTAGGGCGCCATGCCCATGACCTTGAACTCGCCGTCGAGCATGTCGAAGCCGAGGTACTCGGTGATCGCGCCGTACAGCCCGCCCAGGGAATCCGGGTCGTAGAACTCCTTGATCTTGTGGATCTTGCCGTTCTCGCCGTAGCCGAAGAAGGTGGTGGCGTACTCGCCCTTGCCGTCGATCCCGAGGATCGCGGTCTTCTCCTTGAAGCCGGAGCAGTGGTAGGCGCTGGAGGCGTGGGCCAGGTGGTGCTCCACCGGCTGGATCTTGACCTTCTTCAGGTCGAAGCCCAGTTGCTGCAGGCACCACTGGATGCGCTTGTAGTAGCGCTTGTAGCGGCGGTTGCCGAGCAGGATGGCGTCCAGCGCGCGGTCCGGGGCGTAGGCGTAGCGCTTGGCATAGTGCCAGCGGGCCTTGCCGAACAGGCTGATGGGGGCGAAGGGAATGGCCACCACGTCGACGTCGGCGGGCTTGATGCCGGCCTGCTCCAGGCAGAACTTGGCCGACTCGTAGGGCATGCGGTTCTTCGCGTGCTTGTCGCGGACGAAGCGCTCTTCTTCGACCGCCGCGACCAGCTTGCCGTCGATGTACAGGGCGGCGGAAGGGTCATGGCTTACGGCGCCGGACAGGCCGAGGATGGTCAATGACACGGGTAAGAGCCTCTTTGAAAGCAGCTGGAAGCTTGAAGCCGGAAGCTTGAAGCAACAGCGGTGTTCGTCATAGCCCCTGGGGGCTTTCGTCTTCCGGCGTCAAGCCTCGGGCTTGACGCTGGGATAAATTGTCTTAGAAGCAGTTGGAAGCTTGAAGCCGGAAGCTTGAAGCCCAAAACACCAGCGCCAACCTCCAGGCTCTTGCTTTCAGCTTCCAGCTTCCAGCTTCCAGCTGCTTTTAGGTATTCGCTCATCCAGCAACCGGTGCAGCGCGCTGCCCTGCGGCCAGTTGCGCAGGAAACGTGCGCGGTCGCGGGCATAGGCGCGCTCGAAACTGGCCTGGCCGTGGTGCTTGTGCATGGCGTCGAGGTCGATCAGCGCCCAGCGCCCCGCATCGCCTTCCCCCTGCCAGAACAGGTTGTGGCCCTTGAGGTCGCCGTGGCTGATGCGCTCGCGCCGCAGCGCCGCGAACAGGCTGTCCAAGGCCTTGAGTTCGGCCTCCGGCGGCATGCCGGCCCCGTCCGGATCGTCCAGATGGGGTTTGAAACGGGCAATTATATCCTGCCCGGCCAGGTAATCGGTAATCAGGAAGGCCGGCCCGCGCAGCCACAGCCAGCGCCGTTCCAGCACCGCCAGGGGTTTCGCCGTGGCGATGCCTAGGGCTTCCAGACGGTTGCCCTCGCGCCAGGAGGCCCAGGCGCGGCTGGGGCGCCAGAAGCGCTTTAGCCAGTGCAGCAGGTTCTTGATGTTGTAACGCTTGACTACCAGCGGGCGACCATCCAGTTCCACTTTCGCCACGGTAGCGGCACCGCCGGTCTTGTAGACATGCCCCCGGTCAATGAAAGCGTCCGGCTCGGCCAGCAGCGGCGCCAGGCCGGCTTCCTCTTCGCGGCGCACCGCGCGCAGGCCGAAGGCGCCGCGGCGCACGCTGAACAGGCTGCAGTCGCGGCCGATCTTCTTCAGCAGGTCGGCGACGCGCCAGCGGCGCACCCGGGCGATCTCCTTCTGCAGGGCCTCCAGCGGCAGCGCATGCTCGCCGTTGACCAGCAGGTAGTGCACCAGCAGTTCTTCGAGGAAGGGATCGAGGCTGGCCGGCAGTTGGGCGAAGAACACCCCGAGGTTTTCCAGCACGTGCTTGCGCGACAGCGGCTGGCCGGGCGTTTCGGCGCGGATGCCGGCGCCGTCGATCAGGTATAGGCGGCCGTCGTGGCGCAGCAGGTTGTCCAGGTGCAGGTCTTCCTGCCAGAGGCCCTTGGCGTGCAGTTCGGCGATGGCCGCCAGGGCCTCGCCGAGCACCGCCTGCTGGGCGTCGGACAGCGCCGGCTCGGCTTCCACCGCGCGCCAGGCGTCGCCCAGGCTGTGGGCGTCGTCGAGGAATTCGAAGAGCAGCCAGCCGCCCTCGCCTTCGCGCAGGCCGTCGGCCAGCAGCAGCGGCGTGGTCAGGCCCTGTTCGGCGAGCAGGCGCACGCCGGCCAGCTCGCGCTGGAAGTGCCGCGCGGCCTTGCCGCCGACCAGCAGCTTGGCCAGCACCTGGCGCCCGCGCCAGTTGCCTGCGCCGACGTAGCGCCGGCCCGGCAGCACGCGCAGCAGGCTGTCCAGGCGCAGTTCGGCGGGGCCGGCGCCATCGGCCAGTTCCAGTCGCAGCGGCAGCGTCGGCTGGCGCCCGGCGCTTCGCAGTTCGCCCAGCCTCACCCGCGTTTCTCCTTCTTGCGCCGGCGCGCGCCCAGGCGCTTGTACCAGTGGTCCACCTCGGCGCCGCTGGCCGCGCTGCCCAGATAGGCAGCTAGCAGCTGGCGCACGTCCACCTCGCTCCAGTCCGGCGCGCGGCGCAGCAGCGGTTCCAGGTCCTTGACGCGGTCGCGCAGGCCGAACCACAGCGGGCGGGTCTTCTCCAGGTCGATCAGGCAGGCCTGGAAGCCGTCCTCGGCCTCCCGCAGGAAGATGTGCTTGGGATAGAAGCAGCCGTGCATCTGCCCGGCCTCGTGCAGGCGCCGGGCGAGCATGCCGCAGGCGTGCAGGATGGCCTGGCGGCGCTCCGCCGGCAGGCCGGACCAGTCCTTCAGCCAGGCGTCCAGGTCGCGCCAGCCGTCCAGCGCGCGGGTCACCAGGATGGCGCGGCGCTCGCCGCCCTCGCGGCGTTCGCCGAAGAAGGCCGCCTGCAACGCCGGGATGCCCAGTTGCTGGTAGCGCTGGATGTTGCGGAACTCGCGGGCGAAGGTCGGCTCGCCGCCCGGGCGCAGCAGGCTGCGCGTGAGGTGGTTGCTCTGCCGCTTGAGGTAGTAGGCGCCGCCGTCCAGCTCCAGGCGGAACACGCAGCTCATGCCGCCGCGCTCGGTGTTGGGCTCGTCCACCGCCTCCAGCGGCAGCGTCCAGAGCGCGTCGAAGTCGGCCAGGCCCTGGCTGTGCAGGCGCTCGCGGTCGTCGTCGGCGATGAAGTCGTTCACTCGCGTCCCTCGTAGAAATGGGCGATGCGCCGCACGCGGACCTTGTCCGAGGCGTTCAGCCGCTCGCGCCGGCGGTACTGCAGGTAGAAGCGCAGGCGCTGGGTGGCGGAAAGGTGGTACTTGGCCACCTTGTCCAGGGTCGCCAGGTCCTTGGTCACGCGGTGGCGCAGCATGAAACTGACCCAGTAGTTGCCGATCGGGCAGTCGATGAAATACACGGTGCCGGCGGCGTCGACCAGGATGTTGCGCCACTTCAGGTCGTTATGGGTGAAGTGGTGGTCATGCATCAGCCGCGTGTGCGCCGCCAGTTGCCGGCTGACGTGGTCGACCCAGGCGCGGTCGCGCAGGCGCGGGTCGTCGCGCCGGGCCAGCGCGGCCAGGTCCTCGGTGCCCGGCACTTCGCGGGTGACCATGGCGCCGCGGACGAAGGCGCCGTGCTTGCGCTCCAGGCCCCAGGCCACCACTTCGGCGGTGGGGATGCCCCACTTGGCGAACTGCTTGAGGTTCTGCCACTCGGCCTTGATCCGCGGCCGCGCGAGGTAGCGGTGGTAACCCTTGCCGGCGCTGTTGTAGCGCTTGACGTAGTAGCGCACGCCGTCGCGCTCGATGCGGATCACTTCGGACTTGGGGTCCTTGGTCAGGCGCTCGCCCTCAAGGGCGAACACCGCGTCCAGGCTACCGAAGTCGGCGGACAGGTGGCTGTAGGCGGGTTCCAGGGTCCAGCCCGACATCAGAGCAGGTCTCCGTAGCGCTGCTTGCGATCGTAGAGTTTGGCGGCCTTGCGCTCCATCCAGGCGAGCAGAGCGGCCTCCTCGCGGAGGATGTCGCGCAGCGGCTTGCGGAAGTAACCGCGCAGGAAGCGTAGCTTGTCGCGTTGCGTCAGGCCGATGTCCAGCGCCGAGAAGTACAGCGCGGCCAGGTCCTTGTCGCGCCAGCGCCGCGGCGTGGCGGCGCGGGTCTGGGCGCGGTGCAGGTCGATCACCGACAGGCGCAGGTCGTCGGGCGTCGGCGGGCGATCGGTGTGCAGCAGGAAGTGGCAGATGTAGCAGTCGCGGTGGTTCACCCCGGCGCGGTGCATGGTGCCGACCATCTTCGCCACTTCGTCGATCAGCGCGCGCTTGAAGCGCGGCGCAGGCGGCTCGCGCAGCCAGTTCAGCGACAGCTGTTCGAGGTCGATGGTGGGGGCCAGTTCCTCGGTGACGATGAAGGAATGCTGGCGCGCCGGGTCGCCGCCGCGCTCGCCGTAGGCCACCGCGGTCATGGTCGCCACGCCGGCCTGGTGCAGGCGCTCCAGGGCGCGTTGCTCCTGGCCGGCGCCAAGCACCGGAAGCTTGGCGCTGAGCAGGTTCTTGAAGATTTCGCCCCAGCCGATGCCGCGGTGGATCTTGACGAAGTAGCCGCGGCCGTCGACCTCGGTGCGCAGGGTGCGGCGGCCTTCCAGCTCGCGGTAGACCTTGCCCTGCAGGCGCTCGACCTCGACGAAGGGGTCCTTGCCGGCCCACAGGCTCCTGAACGGCTCGCGCAACTCAAGCTTCATGGGCGCCCGCCTTTCGTAGGAGCCCGGGGAAGCCGGGGAGAGGGGTGCTCATGGGCGCTCCTGCAGGATCACGTCCGCGGCGTGCTGCGGCATGGAGTACAGGTCCGCCGTGTCGGCGAAGGCCAGGCCGTTGCGCGACCAGGCGGCGCGCGCCGCGTCGTCCCGGAGCATCTCCGCGAGCATGCGGTTGAAGGCGTCCTGCTCGAAGGGCGACGGCACCACGCGGCCGGCGTCGGCTTCGGCGATGTAGTGGGCGTAGCCGCAGACGTCAGTGACCAGCACCGGCAGCCCGGCGACCACCGCCTCCAGCAGCACGGTGCCGGTGTTCTCGTTGTACGCCGGGTGGATCAGCAGGTCGGCGCCGAGCAGGAAGCGCGGGATGTCGCTGCGGCCCTTGAGGATCTGCACGTGGTCCGACAGGCCCAGGGCCTTCACCTGCAGCAGGAAGGGCTTGGGATCGTCCTGGCCGATGGCGATCAGCCGGGTGCGCTTGCGCAGGTCCCGCGGCAGCGCCGCCAGGGCCTTGAGGCTGCGGTCCAGGCCCTTGGTCTTGAAGCCCGAGCCGATCTGCACCAGCAGCAGGTCGTCGTCGGCCAGCTTGAATTCGCGGCGGAAGTCGGCGCGGATTTCCGCGGCGTTGGCCGGCGCCCGGCGGTCCAGGGCGATGCCCGGGGGCAGCAGGTGGAAGCGCTCGATCGGGGTGTGGTAGTGCTTGATGAACAGCGGCTGCTGCACCTCGGAGATCATCAGCACCTCGGTCTTCGACTCGGGGGCGAACACCGCCCGCTCGTAGTCGGCGAAGTGCTTGTAGCGGCCCCAGCGGCGGTAGATGGGGTTGCGCAGGGTCTGTGCCTTGTCTTCGAAGCAGCCGTCGGCGGCGTAGTAGACGTCGAGGCCCGGCATCTTGTTGAAGCCGATCACCCGGTCCACCGGGTCGCGCGCCAGGTCGGCGGCCAGCCAGGCGCTGAATTTCTCGTTGCGGCGGTGGTTGAACAGCGCCTTGACCGGCGCCACGCGCACGTCGAAGCCGGGCGGCACCTCGCCTTCCCAGATCGGCGTGTAGACGCGGATGGCGTGGCCGCGCTTCTGGCATTCCAGGGCGATGCGCATGAAGTCGCGCTGCAACCCGCCGAAGGGGAAGTACTTGTACAGGACGAAAGCCAGTTTCATCGAAGCGTCTCCGGGGCCAGCAGCAGCGCCTCCAGTTGCAGCGCCACGCGCTGCGGGTTCAGGCGCGTGAAGCACAGGGGCTGCTCTTGCCGCAGGTCGAACTGGCGCTTGTCTTCGGCCGTCGGCTGGTAGGTGCAGGTCTTCTGCAGGCAGGGTGCGCAGGGCCAGTCGCTGGCCAGATGCACCTGGGAACGCCCGTAGGCGCCAGTCAGCCCGGGATTGGTCGGGCCGAACAGCGACAGCGTCGGCACGTCCAGGGCGGCGGCCAGATGTCCGAGCCCGGTGTCCACCGCCACGCAAGCGGAAGCGCCGGCCAGGACCTTGGCCATGCCTGCGAGGGATAATTTGGGGAGCACCGAGGCGTTTTCCAAGCCCTGGGCGATGCGCTCGGCGCGCTGGCGCTCGTTGTCGTTGCCCCAGGGCAGGCGCACCGACCAGCCGCGCTCGCCCATGCGCTCGGCCAGCTCGCGCCAGTAGGCCTCGGGCCAGTGCTTGGTGACCCAGGTGGTGCCGTGCAGGAAGACCAGATAAGGCTCGCCGGCGCTCCCGTCGATCAGCAGGCCGCGGTCCAGGCCGTAATCGCCGACGCCCGCCGGCAGCGGGTAGTCCAGCGCCTGGGCGAACAGCTGGCGCACGCGCTCCACCGCGTGCTGGCCCCAGGCGACCGGGTAGCCACGGTCGTAGAAGCGGCTGGCCGCCGGCTCGCGCGCGGATTCCCTGTCCAGCCCGGCGACCGGCACCTTCTTCGCGTAGCGCGTCAGCCAGGCGCTCTTGAGCAGGCCCTGGGCGTCGATCACCAGGTCATAGTCGACCTCGCGCAGGCGCTTCTTGAAACGCCGCCACTCGCCATTCTTCAGGGTCTGCCAGAGGTTCTTGCGCCAGCGCCGGATGGCCACCGGGATGACCTGGGCCACCGCCGGGTGCCAGGCCGGGATCTCGGCGAAGCCTTCCTCCACCACCCAGTCGAACTGGATGCCGGGGATGGCCCGGGCGGCGTCGGTGAGCGCCGGCAGGGTATGGATGACGTCGCCCAGGGACGACGTCTTGATCAGCAGTACCCTCATTCGACGTCGACCGGGTCCGCGACCAGGCGGTCGAGCGCCTGCAGCACCATCGACGGCGGCAGCTCGCGCAGGCAGTTGTAGTGGCCGAAGCGGCACACGCGGTCGAAGCAGGGGCTGCATTCCAGGCCCAGGCGGACGATTTCCACGGCATCGGCCAGCGGCGGGGTGAACTGCGGCGAGGTGGAGCCGTAGACCGCCACCAGCGGGCGGTTCAGCGCGGCGGCCACGTGCATCAGGCCGGAGTCGTTGCTGACCACGGCGCAGGCGCAGGACATCAGGTCGATGGCCTCGGCCAGGGCGGTTCCGCCGGCGAGGTTGACCGACTCCTCGCGCAGGCCGGGGATCAGCCGCGAGCGGATGTCCTCGCCGCCGGGGTGGTCGTTCTTCGAGCCGAAGATCCACACCTGCCAGCCGGCGCGGATCTTCGCCTCGGCGACCTTGGCGTAGAACTCCGCCGGCCAGCGCTTGGCCTCGCCGAACTCGGCGCCGGGGCACAGCGCCAGCACCGGGCGGTCCAGGCTCAGGCCGAACGTGGCCAGGGCCGCGTCGCGACTGGCCGGGTCGATGGCCAGGCGCGGCTGCGGGTAGGGCTTGGGCAGCTCGGCGCCCGGCGGGTAGGCCAGGGCCATGAAGCGCTCGATCATCAGCGGGTAGCGCGCCTTGTCGAGCTTGCGCACGTCGTTGAGCAGGCCGTAGCGCATCTCGCCCTTCCAGCCGGTGCGCCTGGCGATGCCGGCGAAGAACGGCACCAGCGCGGACTTGAGCGAGTTGGGCAGGAGGATGGCCTGGTCGTACCGGCCGGCCAGGGACTTGCCGATGCGCCGGCGCGCGGCGATGTCGAGCACGCCGTGGCCGAGCGGGAAGCTCAGGGCCTGGCGCACTTCGGGCATGCGTTCGAGGATCGGCCGGCTCCAGTCGGGCGCCAGCACGTCGATCTGGCAGTCGGGGTGTTCGCGCTTCAGGCACTCGAAGAGCGTCTGCGCCATCACCATGTCGCCGACCCAGGAGGGACCTACGATCAGAATGTTCATAAGCTGGAGGCTGAAAGCTCGAAGCTGGAAGCCTGTCTGGAACCGCGTTGGCTTCCGACTTCAGGCTTCCAGCTTCCGGCTCATTTGACCAGAGTGCGCCACTCCGGATGGGCGCTGGTCTTGCCGGTGACCAGGTCGAAGTAGGCTTTCTGCAGTCGCTCGGTCACCGGGCCGCGGCGGCCGATGCCGATCTGCCGGCCGTCCACCTCGCGGATCGGGGTGACTTCGGCGGCGGTGCCGGTGAAGAAGGCCTCGTCGGCGATGTACACCTCGTCGCGGGTGATGCGCTTCTCCACCACCCTGATGCCCAGCTCGTCGGCCAGGGTCAGCACGGTGTTGCGGGTGATGCCGTTCAGGCAGGCGGTGACTTCCGGGGTGTAGATCACGCCGTCCTTGATGATGAAGATGTTCTCGCCCGAGCCCTCGGCCACGTAGCCTTCGGGGTCCAGCATCATGGCCTCGTCGGCGCCGCCGGAGATGGCTTCCTGCAGGGCCAGCATCGAGTTGATGTAGGCGCCGTTGGACTTGGCGCGGGTCATGGAGATGTTCACGTGGTGGCGGGTGAAGGAGCTGGTGCGTACCTTGATGCCCTGCTCCAGGGCGTCGTCGCCCATGTAGGCGCCCCAGTGCCAGGCGGCGACTATCACGTGGACCTTCAGGCCGGCGGCGCGCAGGCCCATGCCTTCGCTTCCGTAGAACACCATCGGACGGATGTAGGCGCTTTCCAGGTTGTTCTCGCGGACCGCGGCGCGGGTCGCTTCGTTGATCTCTTCCTTGGTGAACGGCATCTTCATGTTCATGATGTGCGCCGAGTCGAAGAGACGGTCGGTGTGGGCCTGCAGGCGGAAGATCGCGGTGCCCTGCGGGGTGTTGTAGGCGCGCACGCCCTCGAACACGCCCATGCCGTAGTGCAGGGTGTGGGTCAGAACGTGGGTGGTCGCGTCGCGCCACTGCACCAGTTCGCCGTCATACCAGATCACGCCATCACGATCGGCCATCGACATATTTGCCAGCTCCTCACAGAAATTCGTCGTCCGGTCGCCGCGGAACCCAGCCCCGCCGGCGACCTGTGCGTACTGCCCGGGATCAGGCGAGCTCGAGCTCGCGCCAGATCCGCATCACTCCGCGGCGTTCTTCATGGAAACGGTCGCCGCCCACTACCCCTGGCTGTTTCTGCAGCGCCAGACGGTGCGCGGCTGCGCGATAGGCCTTGTAGGCCTCCTGCAGGAAACGGACGTCCTCGCTGGCGATCAGGCCAGCCCGCTCCAACCCTTCCAGGATGCGGATGTTGTCGGTGAACTGCAGCAACCCAGGGTGCTGCCACGACCAGGCAAGGGCCGCATATTGCACCATAAATTCGATATCGACGATACCACCGGCATCCTGCTTGAGATCGAAGGGCGCCGCGGCTTCGAAGGCATTCGGCGCGGTGCCGGCGGCGGTCGCGGGGGTGCCCAGGTTGTCGCGCATCTTCGCGCGCATCTCGCTGACTTCCCGGCGCAGCTCGGCCAGGTCGCGATGGCGCCCCACCACCGCGGCGCGGATGCCCTCGAAGGCCTCGGCCACCCGCGCGCTGCCGGCCAGCACGCGGGCGCGCACCAGGGCCTGGTGTTCCCAGGTCCAGGCCTCGTTCTGCTGGTAGGCCTGGAAGGCCGCCAGCGAACTCACCAACAGGCCGGCGGCGCCGCTGGGGCGCAGGCGCATGTCCACCTCGTAGAGCGCGCCGGAAGTGGTCTGGGTAGTCAGGAAGTGGATGATCTTCTGCCCCAGGCGGGTGAAGAACTGTGAGCCGTCGATGGGCTTGGCGCCGTCGGTCTCGCGCTGCGGGTCGCCGTCGTGGATGAACACCAGGTCCAGGTCCGAGCCGTGGCCCAGCTCCAGGCCGCCGACCTTGCCGTAGCCGACGATGATGAAGTCGGTGTCGCAAGGCGTGCCGTCGGCGCGCAGCGGCCGGCCGTGGCGCTGCACCAACTGGTGCCAGGCCAGGGCCAGGACCTGTTCGAGGATGGCCTCGGCGAGCCAGGTCAGGTAGTCGCTGACCTTCATCAGCGGCAGGGTGCCGGCGATCTCCGAGGCCACCACGCGCAGGCCGTGGGCCAGCTTGAAGTGACGGAGGGTCTCCATCTGCTGCTCGAGGTCGTCCTCGGGGATGCGCATCAGCCGCTCGCGCAGCTCGGCGATCAGCTCCGGCGCCTGCGGCGGGCTGAGCAGGCGCCCTTCATTAAGCAGCTCGTCCAGCAGAATGGGGAACTTGGCGATCTGCTCGGCCACCATCGGGCTGGCCGCGCACAGCGTCAGCAGGCGTTCCAGAGCGCCGGGGTTCTCGGTGAGCAGCACCAGGTAGGCCGAGCGCCGCGCCACCGCCTCCACCAGGGGCAGCACGCGCTCCAGGGTCAGGTCCGGCTTCTCGTGCTCGGCGAGCATGTTCAGCAGCCGCGGGACGAAGGCGTCCAGGCGCTCGCGGCCCAGGCGCTGCATGGCGCGCACCTGGTTGCCGTGGCGCAGGTCGATGAGCCGCTTGAAGGCCGCCGCCGGCTCGGCGAACCCGGCCTCGGCCAGTTGCCGGCAGGCGGACTCCTCGTCCATCTGCTCTTCCCACAGCGGCAGCCACTCGGCGCCAGGGGTGGCGCCCTCGTTCTCGCCGCTCTCGTCCTCGTCGGGGTCGGCGATCACCTGGCGGAAGTGCCAGTCGACGCGCTCGCGCCAGTGGTTGATCGCCTCGTGGAACGCCGACCAATTGGCGAAGCCCATGATGAAGGCGACGCGGATGCGCGACAGCTCGTCCTCCGGCAGCATCTGCGTCTGCCGGTCGTCGATGGCCTGCAGGGCGTGCTCGGCGTAGCGCAGGAACTGGTAGCCCTCGCGCAGCTCGGCGACCACCTGCGGCGGCAGGTAGCCCTGCCCTTCGAGGGTCGCCAGCACCCGCAGCAGCGGCCGCTGCTGCAGGCTCAGGTCGCGGCCGCCGTGGATCAGCTGGAAGGCCTGGGCGATGAACTCCACCTCGCGGATGCCGCCGGCGCCGAGCTTGATGTTCTCGCTCATGCCCTTGCGCCGCACTTCCTGCTGGATCAGCTGCTTCATGCTGCGCAGCGCCTCGATGGCCGAGAAGTCCAGGTAGCGCCGGTAGACGAACGGCCGCAGCAGCTCCAGCAGGCGCTGGCCGGCGTCCTGGTCGCCGCCGACCACCCGCGCCTTGATCATGGCGTAGCGCTCCCAGTCGCGGCCCTGGTCCTGGTAGTACTGCTCCAGCGCGGCGAAGCTGTGCACCAGCGGGCCGCTGGAGCCGTAGGGGCGCAGGCGCATGTCGACGCGGAAGACGAAACCTTCGACGGTGATGGCGTCCAGCGCCTTGATCAGCTTCTGCCCCAGGCGGGTGAAGAACTCCTGGTTGTCCAGGGCGCGGCGGGCGCCCTGGGTCTCGCCGCCCTCGGGGTAGCCGAAGATCAGGTCGATGTCCGAGGACAGGTTCAGCTCGCCGGCGCCCAGCTTGCCCATGCCCAGCACCACCAGTTGCTGCGGCAGGCCGGAGCGGTGGCCGATGGGGGTGCCGAACTGCTGGCAATGCCTTTCGTAGAGCCAGCGGTAGGCCAGGTCGATGCAATTATCGGCGAGGTCGGAAAGGTCGCGGCAGGTGCCGGCCAGGTCGCTGCCGCGGGTCAGGTCGCGCCAGACGATGCGTATCTGCTGGCGCCGGCGGAAGCGGCGCAGGCGGCGACCCAGTTCGTCCTCGTCGGCGCAGTCGGCCAGCAGCGCCTCCAGTTGCGCGCGCATCTCGCCGCGTTCCAGCGGCCGGTCCAGCTGGCCGCTGGCCACCAGCTCGAGAAAGCCCGCGGCATCGCGCGCCGCCTGCTCGGCGACGAAGTCGCTGGCGGCGCAGACCTGGGCGAAGTCGGCGTGGCGCTCGGCGGACCACTGCTCATAAAGGGCGGCGTTTTCGGCGGGAAGATCGGCTACGGCGGTGCTGAAGGTCTGCCCCGCGCGCTCGGCGAGGGGCTTCAAGGTGGCCGGCAAGGCGGCCCGGGACGGCAGAGTCATGCATCGATCCTGATGAACGGCAACCCCGCGGAAGCCCCGCCATTCGGGCGCCTGTAGTTTTACTACTAACTTTTTTCGCCCAAGGGCTGTATCCAGTCGCGTTTTGTAGTAAAACTACAACCCGCCGGAACCACCCCCGGTGCACTTCCAAGAATTCGCGGCGTCGCCCACGAGGCCGGCGCTGCTATCGGCAACGATCTACTGGCTTTCGATTCTGGAAGCCTTTCCGCCCTGGAGCAAGCCATGCAAGACCTTGATCCCGTCGAAACCCAGGAATGGCTGGACGCCCTGGAATCGGTCCTGGACCGTGAAGGTGAAGACCGCGCCCACTACCTGATGACCCGCATGGGCGAGCTGGCCAGCCGGTCCGGCACCCAACTGCCCTACGCCATCACCACGCCCTACCGCAACACCATCCCGGTGACCCACGAAGCACGCATGCCCGGCGACCTGTTCATGGAACGCCGCATTCGCTCGCTGGTGCGCTGGAACGCGCTGGCCATGGTGATGAAGGCAAACAAGCACGACCCGGATCTGGGCGGCCACATCTCCTCCTTCGCTTCCTCGGCGACGCTCTACGACATCGGCTTCAACTACTTCTTCCAGGCCCCGACCGAAGAACACGGCGGCGACCTGGTGTTCTTCCAGGGCCACGCCTCCCCCGGCGTGTACGCCCGCGCCTTCCTCGAAGGCCGCATCAGCGAAGACCAGCTGAACAACTTCCGCCAGGAAGTGGACGGCCACGGCCTGTCCTCCTACCCGCACCCCTGGCTGATGCCGGACTTCTGGCAGTTCCCCACCGTGTCCATGGGCCTGGGCCCGATCCAGGCGATCTACCAGGCGCGCTTCATGAAGTACCTGGAGAGCCGCGGCTTCATCCCCGCCGGCAAGCAGAAGGTCTGGTGCTTCATGGGCGACGGCGAGTGCGACGAGCCCGAATCCCTGGGCGCCATCTCCCTGGCCGGCCGCGAGAAGCTGGACAACCTGATCTTCGTCATCAACTGCAACCTGCAGCGCCTCGACGGCCCGGTGCGCGGCAACGGCAAGATCATCCAGGAACTCGAAGGCGTGTTCCGCGGCGCCGAGTGGAACGTCAACAAGGTCATCTGGGGCCGCTTCTGGGACCCGCTGTTCGCCAAGGACACCGCCGGCCTGCTGCAGGCGCGCATGGACGAGGTCATCGACGGCGAATACCAGAACTACAAGGCGAAAGACGGCGCCTACGTGCGCGAGCACTTCTTCGGTGCGCGTCCGGAGCTGCTGGAGATGGTCAAGGACCTCTCCGACGAGGAAATCTGGAAGCTCAACCGTGGCGGCCACGACCCCTACAAGGTCTATGCAGCCTACCACCAGGCGGTCAACCACAAGGGCCAGCCGACCGTCATCCTGGCCAAGACCATCAAGGGCTATGGCACGGGTTCGGGCGAAGCGAAGAACATCGCGCACAACGTCAAGAAGGTCGACGTCGAGAGCCTGAAGTCGTTCCGCGACAAGTTCGACATCCCGATCAAGGATGCCGACCTGGAAAACCTGCCGTTCTACCGCCCCGAAGAAGGCAGCGCCGAGGCCAAGTACCTGGCCGAGCGCCGCGCCGCCCTGGGTGGCTACATGCCGGTGCGCCGGCAGAAGAGCTTCCAGGTCCCGGTTCCCCCGCTGGACACCCTCAAGGCCATCCTCGACGGCTCGGGCGACCGCGAAATCTCCACCACCATGGCCTTCGTGCGGATCATCTCGCAGCTGGTCAAGGACAAGGAGCTCGGCCCGCGCATCGTGCCGATCGTGCCCGACGAAGCCCGTACCTTCGGCATGGAAGGCATGTTCCGCCAGCTCGGCATCTATTCCTCCGTCGGCCAGCTGTACGAGCCGGTGGACAAGGACCAGGTGATGTTCTACCGCGAGGACAAGAAGGGCCAGATCCTCGAGGAAGGCATCAACGAGGCCGGCGCCATGTCCAGCTGGATCGCCGCCGGCACCTCGTACTCCACCCACAACCAGCCGATGCTGCCGTTCTACATCTTCTATTCGATGTTCGGCTTCCAGCGCATCGGCGACCTGGCCTGGGCCGCCGGCGACAGCCGCGCCCACGGCTTCCTGGTCGGCGGCACCGCCGGGCGCACCACCCTGAACGGCGAAGGCCTGCAGCACGAGGACGGCCACAGCCACATCCTGGCCTCGACCATCCCCAACTGCCGCACCTACGATCCGACCTATGCCTACGAGCTGGCGGTGATCATCCGCGAAGGCGCGCGGCAGATGATCGAAGAGCAGCAGGACATCTTCTACTACATCACCGTGATGAACGAGAACTACGTCCAGCCGGCCATGCCCAAGGGCGTGGAGGAAGGCATCATCAAGGGCATGTACCTGCTCGACGAGGACAAGAAGGACGCCGCTCACCACGTGCAGCTGCTGGGCTCGGGCACCATCCTGCGCGAAGTGGAAGCCGCGGCGAAGATCCTCCGCGAGGACTTCGGCATCGGCGCCGACGTCTGGTCGGTCCCCAGCTTCAACGAACTGCGCCGCGACGGCCTGGCCGTGGAGCGCTGGAACCGCCTGCACCCGGGCCAGAAGCCCAAGCTGAGCTACGTCGAGGAATGCCTGGGCGGCCGCAAGGGCCCGGTCATCGCCTCCACCGACTACATGAAGCTGTACGCCGAGCAGATCCGCCAGTGGGTCCCGAGCAAGGAGTACAAGGTCCTGGGCACCGACGGCTTCGGCCGCAGCGACAGCCGCCGCAAGCTGCGTGACTTCTTCGAGGTGGACCGCCGCTGGGTCGTCCTGGCCGCGCTGGAAGCCCTGGCCGACCGTGGCGACATCGACGCCAAGGTGGTGGCCGAGGCCATCGCCAAGCTCGGTATCGACCCGGAAAAACGCAACCCGCTGGACTGCTGAGGAGACGCATTGTGAGTGAGCTGATCCGCGTACCCGACATCGGCAACGGTCAGGGTGAAGTCATCGAACTGCTGGTCAAGGTCGGCGACAAGGTCGAGGCCGACCAGAGCCTGCTGACCCTGGAATCCGACAAGGCCAGCATGGAAATCCCCTCGCCCAAGGCTGGCGTGGTGAAGAGCCTGAAGGTCAAGGTGGGCGACACCCTGAAGGAAGGCGACGAGATTCTCGAGCTGGAAGTCGAGGGTGGCGCAGCCGAGGCTCCGGCCGCGGCGCCCGCCCCGGCTGCCGAAGCGCCCAAGGCCGAGGCTCCGGCCCCGGCCGCCGCACCCGCGCCTGCCGCCGCCCCGGCGGCAGCGGCCAGCGTCCAGGACATCGCCGTCCCGGACATCGGCTCGGCGGGCAAGGCCAGCGTCATCGAGGTCATGGTGCAAGCCGGCGACACGGTCGAGGCCGACCAGTCGCTGATCACCCTGGAGTCGGACAAGGCCAGCATGGAAATCCCCTCGCCGGCTGCCGGTGTGGTGGAAAGCGTGTCGATCAAGGTCGGTGACGAAGTCGGCACCGGCGACCTGATCCTCAAGCTCAAGGTCGCGGGCGCCGCTGCCCCGGCCGCCGCCGAACAACCGGCCGCCGCGCCGGCTCCGGCTCCGGCTGCTGCTCCGGCCGCTCCGGCTGCCGCGGCCCCGGCTCCGGCCGCCAAGGCCGAAACCCCGGCCCCGGTCGGCGCGCCCAGCCGCGACGGCGCCAAGGTCCATGCCGGCCCTGCCGTGCGCATGCTGGCCCGGGAGTTCGGCGTCGAGCTGGCCGAGGTGAAGGCCACCGGCCCGAAAGGCCGCATCCTCAAGGAAGACGTGCAACTGTTCGTCAAGGAACAGCTGCAGCGCGCCAAGTCGGCCCCGGCCGGCGCCACTGGCGGCGCGGGCATCCCGCCGATCCCGGAAGTGGACTTCAGCAAGTTCGGCGAAGTGGAAGAAGTGGCCATGACCCGCCTGATGCAGGTCGGCGCCGCCAACCTGCACCGCAGCTGGCTGAACGTGCCCCACGTGACCCAGTTCGACCAGTCGGACATCACCGACATGGAAGCCTTCCGCGTCGCGCAGAAGGCCGCCGCCGAGAAGGCCGGCGTCAAGCTGACCGTGCTGCCGATCCTGCTCAAGGCCTGCGCCCACCTGCTCAGGGAACTGCCGGACTTCAACAGCTCCCTGGCCCCCAGCGGCAAGGCGCTGATCCGCAAGAAGTACGTGCACATCGGCTTCGCCGTGGACACCCCGGACGGCCTGCTGGTGCCGGTGATCCGCGACGTCGACCGCAAGAGCCTGCTGCAGCTGGCCGCCGAAGCCGCCGAACTGGCGGAAAAGGCGCGCACCAAGAAGCTCTCGGCCGATGCCATGCAGGGCGCCTGCTTCACCATCTCCAGCCTCGGCCACATCGGCGGCACCGGCTTCACGCCGATCGTCAATGCGCCGGAAGTGGCGATCCTGGGCGTGAGCAAGGCGACCATGCAGCCGGTGTGGGACGGCAAGGCCTTCCAGCCGCGCCTGATGCTGCCGCTGTCGCTGTCCTACGATCATCGGGTGATCAACGGCGCCGCCGCCGCGCGCTTCACCAAGCGCCTGGGCGAGCTGCTCGGCGATATCCGCACCCTGCTGCTGTAACCGCATCGGCCCCCATTCGGGGGCCGATCGCTTTCTACCAACGAGCACGCCACGCTCGTTCTCTCCAGCCCTGTCGGATGACGGGGCTTTTTTTATTCGCGCCGGCCGCGATAATGGCAAACAGCCATTACCCATGGCATTCTCCGATCAACGGCACCCCGCATGCCGCTCAAAATCCTCCCGGTCCCGCCGATACAGGCATTGCTTGTCAGACAAAACCGCATCATGCACCCTTGCCTTCGCCCAACAGAAGTCGGCCGAGGCAAAGTACCTCGCCCAGTAGTGGAAAACCGCCGAGCATGAAGAGTCATCCCGATACCGCCAATCGCCCGGCGGTCGAGGCTGTCACCCAGCTCCCCGTCCCGTCGCGGCTGGGGCTGCTGCGCTTCGAGCGGTTGAATGAACCGAGCTGGACCCTGCTGTTCCTCGACCCGGCCTGCGAGCGCGCCTTCGGCGTGCCTGCCGCCGAGCTCTGCGGCCTGCTCGACGCCCCCTACGCCAGCCTGATGGAACCCGAGGCGCGGCACCGCCTGCACGAACAGATCCAGCAGCAACTGGTGGAACATGCCCACTACCAGGTGCGCTACGCCCTGCACACGCCCCGCGGCGTGCTGAACCTGCTGGAAGTCGGCGAGGCCTTCCAGCAACGCGGCCGCCAGCTGCTCCACGGCTACCTGCTGCAGGACGAGGAAGGCGCCCGCCAGGAAACCCAGGGCGAGCTGGCGGAACAGAACCTGCGACTGCAGATGTCCCTGGAGATGTACCAGCGCTCCCAGGACGAGCACCTGCAGCACCTGGTGCGCTCGCGCGCCCAGCAGAACCTGATCGTGCGCCTGGCGCGGCACCGCTACCAGTCCAGCGACCCGCTGCTGGAAGCCGCGCAGCTGATCGCCCAGGCCGCCAGCGAGGCCTACGACGTGGCCCGCGCCGGCATCTGGCGTCTGACCGCCGACGACCACATGGAGCCGATCGCCGTCTACCGCCGCGACATCGACCAGTTCGAGCTGCCGCGCGGCTTCGACGCCAGCCGCTACCCCAACTACCTGGAGGCCATCAACAGCGGCCGCGCCATCGACGCCCACAACGTCCTGCAGGACCCGCGCACCCGCGAGCTGGCCGAGGCCTACCTGCGCCCGCAAGGCATCAGCGCCATGCTCGACGCCACCATCCGCGTCGGCGGCGAGGTGGTCGGCGTGCTCTGCCTGGAGCACATCGGCGAAGTGCGCCTGTGGCAGAGCGACGAGATCGCCTTCGCCGGCGAGCTGGCCGACCAGTACGCCCAGGTCCTGATGAACCACGAGCGGCGCAGCGCCTCCAGCGCCCTGCACCTGTTCCAGCGCGCCGTCGAGCAGAGCGCCAGCGCCTTCCTGCTGATCGACCGCGACGGCGTCATCGAATACGTCAACCCCAGCTTCACCGCCATCACCCAGTACGGCGCCGACGAAGTGCGCGGCCGCCGCCTGGCCGAGGTGCCGGCCCTGGCCAACCTCAGCGAGCTGCTGTTCGACGCGCGCTCCACCCTGGTCAACCAGAACAGCTGGCAGGGCGAGTTCCGCAGCCGGCGCAAGAACCTCGAGCCCTACTGGGGGCAGTTGTCGCTGTCCAAGGTCTACGCCGACAACGGCGAGCTGA
Source organism: Pseudomonas sp. M1 (assembly GCF_022760135.1). Taxonomy (NCBI): domain Bacteria; kingdom Pseudomonadati; phylum Pseudomonadota; class Gammaproteobacteria; order Pseudomonadales; family Pseudomonadaceae; genus Pseudomonas; species Pseudomonas sp. M1. The sequence goes on along the minus strand of NZ_CP094343.1, from coordinate 400,758 downwards.
CCCACTACATCGGCATCTACGAAGACATCACCCAGAGCAAGCTGGCCCAGCAGCACATCGAGAAGCTCGCCTACCGCGACAACCTCACGGGCCTGGCCAACCGACACTACTTCATCAACGTGCTGGAAGAACGCCTGCGCGCCGGCTCCGGCCCGCCCCTGGGCCTGCTGCTGGTGGACATCGACAACTTCAAGCGGATCAACGACAGCCTCGGCCACCAGACCGGCGACAAGCTCCTCGCCAGCCTCGCCCGGCGCCTGCGCAGCAGCCTGGTGGACGGCACCACCCTGGCGCGCTTCGCCAGCAACGAATTCGCCGTGCTGCTGGAGGAATCCAGCCCCGGCCGCGGCGAGCGGGTGGCGGCGCAGATCCTCGACGTGCTCGACAAGCCGCTGTTCGTCGACAACCAGCTGATCAACATCACCGGCTCCATCGGCCTGGCCTACGCGCCGCAGCACGGCCATGACCCGCAGACGCTGATGAAGAACGCCGGCCTCGCGCTGCACAAGGCCAAGGCCAACGGCAAGCACCAGTTGCAGACCTTCACCGAGGAAATGACCGCCGAGGCCAGCCACAAGCTGTTCGTCGAGAACAACCTGCGCCGCGCCCTGGTGCAGAACGAACTGGCGGTGCACTACCAGCCCAAGCTGTGCCTGCGCAGCGGCCAGTTGCTCGGCCTGGAGGCGCTGCTGCGCTGGCAGCACCCGGAGAAGGGCATGATCCGCCCGGACCAGTTCATCAGCGTGGCCGAGGAAACCGGGCTGATCATCCCCATCGGCAAGTGGGTGATCCGCGAGGCCTGCCGCATGGGCCGCGAGCTGGCGGAAAACGGCCTGGGCGACCTGAACATCGCCATCAACCTGTCGCCCAAGCAGTTCAGCGACCCCGACCTGGTCGGCTCCATCGCCGCCATCCTCCACGAGGAACAGGTGCCGGCCGGGCGCCTGGAGCTGGAACTGACCGAAAGCCTGCTGCTGGACGCCACCGCCGACACCAAGCAGCAGCTCGAACGCCTCAAGCAACTGGGCCTGACCCTGGCCATGGACGACTTCGGCACCGGCTACTCGTCGCTGAGCTACCTGAAGAAATTCCCCATCGACGTCATCAAGATCGACCGCAGCTTCATCAAGGACATCCCGGACAACCAGGACGACATGGAAATCACCTCGGCGGTGATCGCCATGGCCCACAACCTCAAGCTGCAGGTGGTCGCCGAAGGCGTCGAGACCGCCGCCCAGCTGGCCTTCCTGCGGCGCAACCGCTGCGACATCGGCCAGGGCTACCTGTTCGACAAGCCGATCCCCGGCGCCCAGCTCGCCAGCAGCCTGCAGCGCTATCCCTGCCGCGGCGAGTGAAAAGCTCCACAGCCTGCACAAAGGCTGTAATCTCCAGGGTCTTCGCGCGTCTATCGCCATCCGGACAAAGGAGACCCAGGCCATGACCCTTCGCTCGCAGATACTCGTCAACAAGCAGGAACTGCCCACCCAGGCCCAGGCCCTGCCCGGCCGTGAGGCACCGATGCCGGTGCCGGAAACCCACTACGTCAACGGCCATCCGCTGTGCCCGCCGTTCCCCGGCGGCCTGCAGCAGATCGTCCTCGGCCTGGGCTGCTTCTGGGGCGCCGAGCGGCGCTTCTGGCAGCAGCCGGGGGTGTGGGTCACCGCCGTGGGCTACGCCGGCGGCCTGACGCCCAACCCCACCTACGACGAGGTCTGCTCCGGCCTGACCGGGCACAGCGAAGTGGTGCTGGTGGTGTTCGACCCGCAGCAGACCAGCCTGGAACAACTGCTCAAGGTGTTCTGGGAGTCCCATGACCCGACCCAGGGCATGCGCCAGGGCAACGACACCGGCACCCAGTACCGTTCGGCCATCTACTGGTACGACCAGGCACAGAAAGCCGCGGTGGAAGCCAGCCGCGCCGCCTTCCAGAAGGAGCTCAGCGCTGGCGGCTACGGCGAGATCACCACCGAAATCCGCGAAGTGCCGCCGTTCTACTACGCCGAGGCCTACCACCAGCAGTACCTGGCGAAGAACCCCAACGGCTACTGCGGCCTGCGCGGCACCGGCGTGTGCCTGCCGGCATAACGCGCCCCGTAGGAGCGGATTCATCCGCGATGGCGCCGGCCTGCGGCCGGATCGCGGACGGATGGATAGGCGCCCCACGGAAACCTGTAGGAGCAGGCCCTGCCTGCGATTCGCGCGCAGGGCGCGCTCCTACATGGGAGCGGTGTGGGTCGGCGTAGGAGCGGATCTTATCCGCGAAACGCGCCGGAACCCCCGGCTATCGCGGACAAGGTCCGCGCCTACGAAGAGCGCCCTTCTTCCACCAGCCAATCCAGCCGCCAGCCACCTTCGCTCTGCGCCAGCACCTCGGCCAGCCAGGGCAGCAGCTCGCGCAGTTCTTCCTCCAGCGGCCACGGCGGGTTGGCGATGGCCAGGCCGGAGCCGTTGAGGCGGTCGGCGCTGTCCGCCGGGTGCACCAGCAGTTCGACGCGCAGCAGCTTGGGCGCCTTGCTGCGTTCCAGGCCCTGGTAGAAGCGCCTGAGCTGGCGCTCGTCCTTGATCGGGTACCAGATCGCCACCACCGTCTGGCGCATGCGCCCGATGGCCTCTTCCAGGGCGATGACGCAGCGTTCCAGCTCGTCGGCCTCCTCGAAGGGCGGGTCGATCAGCAGCACCCCGCGCTTTTCCGGCACCGGCAGCAGCGCCCGCGGCAGCAGCCAGCCGTCGTTCTGGTGCACGGCGATGCGCCGCTCGCCGCCCATGTTGGCCTTGAGCAGGCGGCCGTCCTCCGGGTGCAGCTCGTTCAGGTGCACGCGGTCCTGGGAGCGCGTCAGGCGCCGCGCCAGCTCGGGCGAGCCGGGGTAGTACTGCAACTCGCCGTCGGGGTTCAGCGCGCGCACCACTTCCATATAGTCCGCCGCCAGCTCCGGCACCTCGTCGAGCCGCCACAGGCGGCCGATGCCCGCTTCCCACTCGCCGGTGCGGCTGGCCTCGTCGCCCTGCAGGTCGTACAGGCCGATGCCCGAATGGCTGTCGAGGAAGGCGAAGGGCGTGTCCTTGCGCACCATCAGGGCGAAGATCCGCGACAGGACCAGGTGCTTGAGGACGTCGGCGTGGTTGCCGGCGTGGTAGGCGTGACGGTAGTTCATGAACGGCAGACTCCTTGAAGGCGTGCAGTTTAGCTGCACCGGCATTGTTTTAGGCCTTTATCACGCTCATGGATGTTGCTGTGCCTGCTTCATTCACCAGACTAGACTGCGGCCATTCCCCTGGAGGCCGACCATGTCCGAGACCCTGCTCAGCTCCCGCAACCTCGCCTTCGAGCTCTACGAAGTGCTCGACGCCGAGGCCCTGACCCAGCGCGAACGTTTCGCCGACCACAACCGCGAGACCTTCGACGCCGCCCTGGCCACCGCCCGCGGCATCGCCGAGGAGCTATTCGCCCCGCACAACCGCAAGAACGACGAGCACGAGCCGCAGTACGTGGACGGCGCCGCGGTGCTGATCCCCGAGGTCAAGCCGGCGGTGGACGCCTTCAACGAAGCCGGCTTCCAGAATGCCTCGCGCAGCTTCGAACAGGGTGGCATGCAGTTGCCGCACCTGCTGGCGCGCGCCTGCTTCGCGCACTTCCAGTCGGCCAACATCGCCACCTCGTCCTACCCGATGCTGAGCATGGGCTCCAGCCACCTGATCGAGTCCTTCGGCGACGAGGAGCAGAAGCGCCTGTTCCTGCAGCCGATGATCGAAGGCCGCTTCTTCGGCACCATGGCCCTGACCGAACCCCACGCCGGCTCGTCCCTGGCCGACATCCGCACCCGCGCCGAACCGCACGCCGACGGCAGCTACCGGATCAAGGGCAACAAGATCTTCATCTCCGGCGGCGACCACCCGCTTTCGGAAAACATAGTCCACATGGTGCTGGCCAAGCTGCCGGATGCGCCGCCCGGGGTGAAGGGCATCTCGCTGTTCATCGTGCCCAAGTTCCTGGTCAACACCGACGGCAGCCTCGGCAAGCGCAACGACGTGGCCCTGGCCGGGCTGTTCCACAAGATGGGCTGGCGCGGCACCACCTCCACTGCGCTGAACTTCGGCGACAACGGCGACTGCGTCGGCTACCTGGTGGGCAAGCCGCACCACGGCCTGGCCTACATGTTCCAGATGATGAACGAGGCGCGCATCGGCGTCGGCATGGGCGCCATCATGCTCGGCTACGCCGGCTACCTGTACTCCCTGGAATACGCCCGCGAGCGCCCCCAGGGCCGCCCGGTGGACGCCAAGGACCCGACTTCGGCGCAGGTCTCGATCATCGAGCACGCCGACGTCAAGCGCATGCTGTTGACGCAGAAGGCCTACGTCGAGGGCGCCTTCGACCTCGGCCTGTACGCCGCGCGCCTGGTGGACGACTGCGAGACGCTGCCCACGGAGGATGCGCGCAAGCAGGCCCACGAGTTGCTCGACCTGCTCACCCCGATCGTCAAGTCCTGGCCCTCGGAGTTCTGCCTGAAGGCCAACGAACTGGCCATCCAGATCCTCGGCGGCCACGGCTACACCCGCGAATACCCGGTGGAGCAGTACTACCGCGACAACCGCCTGAACCCCATCCACGAAGGCACCCACGGCATCCAGTCGCTCGACCTGCTGGGCCGCAAGCTCAGCCAGAACGGCGGCGCCGGCCTCAAGCAGCTGACGCGGCTGATCCACCAGGCCTGCGAACGCGCCCGGGCCCATCCGTCGCTGGACGCCCTGCGCCAGCCGCTGGAACAACTGCTGGCGCGCCTGTCGGAAGTGACCCTGGCGCTGCTCGGCGACCTGATGCAGGGCAAGGTGGCCCAGGGCCTGGCCAACTCGGCGCTGTACCTGAAGGCGTTCGGCCACACGGTGATCGGCTGGCGCTGGCTGGAACAGGCGATCCGCGCCGAGGAAGGCCTGGCGGCAGGAAATGCCGCCGACGAGGACTTCTACCGCGGCAAGCTGCAGGCCGCGCGCTACTTCCTGACCTGGGAAGTGCCGTCCTGCCACCACGAGCTGGCCCTGCTCGAAGCCCGCGACGACACCTGTTCCAGCATGCGGGACGCCTGGTTCTAGTCCCGCCTGCCCCTTCCCGCCCCGGTCACGTCCGGGGCTTTTTTATGGGCGCGACAGCGAGCATGGCTTTCGTAGGATGGCGTTGAGCGAAGCGATACCCATCAGCGCCACCGCATGGGTTTCGCAAGCTCAACCCATCCTACGAAAAGCACCTCGGCGCAGCCGCCAAGACAGTTGTTCCCATGACGGAGCGTCCCCGGACCTGTAGGAGCGGACTCCGTCCGCGATGTCTCGAGCGCCCCTGAAAGCTCGCTGAAAGGCACTGCAATTAGCCTTTGACAGCCTTGCAAATCCGCAGGTTAGAATCCCTTGGCATGCGGCCTGCATCCTTCCCGTCAACGCCGCCGCTTCCCCCCTCGCCCCGCCAGGAGATCCGCCGCCTTGGATGCCGTCTCGATCAACACCTATTTCCTGGTGGGCGCGGTGCTGGTGGGCATGAGCATCCTGGTCAGCTCGCTGTCCTCGCGCCTGGGCATCCCGATCCTGGTCATCTTCCTCGCCGTGGGCATGGTCGCCGGCACCGACGGCCCCGGCGGCATCGGCTTCTCCAACTACCCCATGGCCTACCTGGTGGGCAACCTGGCGCTGGCGGTGATCCTCCTCGACGGCGGCCTGCGCACCCGCGTGGCGAGCTTCCGCGTGGCGCTCTGGCCGGCGCTGTCGCTGGCCACTGTGGGCGTGCTGATCACCGCCGGGCTCACCGGCCTGGCCGCCGCCTGGCTGTTCAAGCTGAGCTGGATGGAAGGCCTGCTGATCGGCGCCATCGTCGGCTCCACCGACGCCGCGGCGGTGTTCTCCCTGCTCGGCGGCAAGGGCCTGAACGAGCGGGTCACCGCCAGCCTGGAAATCGAATCGGGCAGCAACGACCCCATGGCGGTGTTTCTCACCGTCACCCTGATCGACATGCTCGCCCACGGCCAGAGCGAGATGAGCTGGAGCTTCCTGGCCCACTTCCTGCGCGAGTTCGGCATCGGCGCCGTGCTCGGCCTGGGCGGCGGCTGGCTGCTGCTGCAGATGATCAACCGCATGCAGCTGGCCAGCGGCCTCTACCCGCTGCTGGCGATCAGCGGCGGCCTGCTGATCTTCGCCCTGTCCAACGCCGTGCACGGCAGCGGCATCCTGGCCATCTACCTGTGCGGCCTGGTGCTGGGCAACCAGCCGATCCGCTCGCGCCACGGCATCCTGCACATGCTCGACGGCATGGCCTGGCTGGCGCAGATCGGCATGTTCCTGGTCCTCGGCCTGCTGGTCACGCCCCACGACCTCTGGCCCATCGCTCTGCCGGCCCTGGGCCTGGCGCTGTGGATGATCCTCTTCGCCCGGCCGCTGTCGGTACTGGTGGGCCTGGCGCCGTTCCGCGCCTTCCATGGCCGCGAGAAGGTGTTCATCGCCTGGGTCGGCCTGCGCGGCGCTGTGCCGATCATCCTCGCGGTGTTCCCGCTGATGGCCGGGCTGCCCAACGCCCAGCTGTTCTTCAACGTGGCCTTCTTCATCGTGCTGATCTCGCTGCTGGTGCAGGGCACCAGCCTGCCCTGGGCCGCCAAGCTATTGCGCGTGGTGGTGCCGCCGGACCCGGCGCCGATCTCCCGCGCCGGCCTGGAAGTGCACCCGACCAGCGAGTGGGAACTGTTCGTCTACCACCTGAGCAAGGAAAAGTGGTGCATAGGCGCGGCCCTGCGCGAGCTGAAGATGCCCGAGGGCACCCGCATAGCCGCGCTGTTCCGCGGCACCCAGCTGCTGCACCCCTCCGGCAGCACCATCCTGGAGGCCGACGACATCCTCTGCGTGATCGGCCACGAGCACGACCTGTCGGCCCTCGGCAAGCTGTTCAGCCAGGCCCCGGACCGCGGCCTGGGCGCGCGCTTCTTCGGCGACTTCGTGCTGGAGGGCGACGCCCAGCTCTCGGCGGTGGCCTCGCTCTACGGCCTCAAGCTCGACGGCGTCGACGGCGAGCAGAACCTGGGCCGCTTCATTGCCCAGCAGATCGGCGGCCAGGCGATCATCGGCGACCAGGTGGAGTGGAACGGCCTGACCTGGACCGTGGCCGCCCTGGACGGGAACAAGATCCGCAAGGTGGGGGTCAAATTCCCCGAAGGTCGCCCGGGCCCCGGGTTGTTCCTCTGACAGACCACCTCCACGGACGCTAGCCAAGCCAGCCCACGCCCCCTCCGCGGCGGCGCGTCGGCCGTGCCTTGCCGGCGCCGCACCGGGCACACTACCCTCACTGCAACCTACCGAGAGCCGCTGACCGCGACCATGCAATCCCTGCGCACCCTGCTCGCCGCCGCCCTGCTCGGCGGCTGCCTCGCCGTCCTGCCCGCGCACGCCGAGGACAGCAACCAGCCACCGTCCGCCGAAGCCGTCCAGCAAAGCCTCGACGGCCTGGCCGAGCGCAAGCTCGCCGACGCCGATGCCAAGGCCACCAAGGCCAGCCTCGAGCGCACCCTGAAGCTGCTCGGCGCCCGCGACGACAGCGAGAAGCAGTTGGCCGAGCTGAAGGCCAGCCTGACCGACGCCCCCCGGCAGATACTGGAGAACCAGCGAGCCCTGGCGCGCCTGAAGGGCAGCGGCGAGAAGCCGGCGGCCCAGCGCTACGCCGGGGAGAACGTCAGCCGCCTGGAAATGCTGCTCAACGACCGCTCCACCCAACTGGCCGACTGGCAGAAGCAGTTGACCGAGGCGAAGAGCCAGTACATCACCGCGCAGACCCGCCCGGAACGCGCCCAGTCCGACATCAGCAACGCCCAGGCGCGCCTGCTGGAGATCGGCAACATCCTCAAGGCCGGCAAGGAGACCGGCAAGGCGCTGGCCCCCGAGCGGCGCAACGAGCTGCTCGCCGAACAGGCCGCGCTCAACGCGCAGATCCAGCTGCTGCGCCAGCAACTGGCCGGCAACAACCTGCTGCAGGACCTGGCCAGCAGCCAGCAGGACCTGCTGGGCGAACAGGTCGCCCGCGCCGAGCGCGAGACCCTCGAACTGCAGGCCATGATCAGCGGCATGCGCCGCGAGCAGTCGGAGAAGACCGTCGCCGAGCTGGCCCGCGACGGCAGCCAGGGCGCCGGCAGCGACAGCCTGCTGAGCCAGGAGAACGCCGAGAACCTGCGCCTGTCCGACTACCTGCTGCGCACCACCGACCGCCTCAACGTGCTGACGCGGCGCAACCTCGAAGCCAAGCAGCACCTGGACAGCCTGACCCAGCTGGACCAGACCCTCGACCAGCAGATCAACGTGCTGCGCGGCAGCCTGCTGCTGTCCAAGGTGCTCTACCAGCAGAAGCAGTCGCTGCCGAAGATCAAGACCGACCAGGAACTGGCCGACGAGATCGCCGACCTGCGCCTATACCAGTTCGAGCTGAACCAGAAGCGCGACGAACTGGCCAACCCGCAGCAGTACATCGACGACCTGCTCGCCCAGCAGCCCCAGGAAGCCGTGACCCCGCAGCTGCGCAAGGACCTGTCCACCCTGGTGGACACCCGCAGCGAGCTGATGGAGCGCCTCAACCACGAGCTCAACGCCGTGCTCAACGAGGCCATCACCCTGCAGCTGAACCAGAAGCAGCTCAAGGACACCAGCGACAACCTGCGCGCCACCCTCGACGAGCAGATGTTCTGGATTCCCAGCAACCGCCCGCTGGACCTCTCCTGGTTCAAGATGACCCCGACGCTGCTGCAGCACCAGCTCTCCGAGGTGCCCTGGGGCTCGGCGGTGGTCGAGCTGGGCGAGGGCCTGATCGACCGCCCGCTGCTGTTCCTGCCGCTGTTGCTGCTGATCGCCGGGCTGCTGTGGAAACGCCGCTACCTCTACGACAAGCTCGCCTCGATCAACGACGACATCGGCCACTTCAAGCGCGACAGCCAGGCGCACACGCCGCTGGCCCTGCTGCTGGCGCTGCTGCTGGCGCTGCCCGGCACCCTGACCCTGGCCATCGCCGGCCTGGCCCTGATGCTCGACGCCCGCGGGCAGAACGCCACCCTGGGCGCCGCGCTGCTGCAGATGGCCGAGGTCTGGCTGGTGTTCTACGCCGCGCACCGCATCCTCAGCCCCGGCGGCATCGCCGAGCGGCACTTCCACTGGAGCCAGGCCCAGGTGCGCTTCAGCAGCAAGCTGATCCGCCGCCTCGGCGTGGTGGTCATGGCCCTGGCCGCGGTGGTCACGGTGGCCGAGCGCCAGCCCGGCAGCCTGGCCGACGACGTCATCGGCATCGCCGTGGTGCTCAGCGGCTTCGCGGTGATGACCTGGCTGATGGCGCGCATGCTCTTCGCCAGCCCCAGCACCAGCCGGCCATCGGTGGTGAAGATGGTGGTCGGCGTGCTCTTCACCGCGCTGCCGGTGATGCTCTTCGTCGCCGTGTGCTTCGGCTACTACTACACCGCCCTGCGCCTGAGCGACCGGCTGATCGACACCCTGTTCCTGCTCATGGTCTGGGTGGTGATCGAGGCCACCTTCGTCCGCGGCCTCAGCGTGGCGGCGCGGCGCCTGGCCTACCAGCGCGCCCAGGCCAAGCGGCAGAACCCGCCGAAGGAAGGCGTCGACGGCAACGAGACCGCGGAGGAGCCGACCCTGGGCATCGAGCAGATCAACGAGCAGTCCCTGCGCCTGATCCGCCTGGGCCTGCTGATCGGCTTCGTGGTGGCGCTGTACTGGGTCTGGGCCGACCTGATCAGCGTCGCCGCCTACCTGGACAACGTCACCCTCTACCAGTACACCGGCGGCAGCGGCGACAGCGCCACCAGCCTGCCGATCAGCCTCGGCGACGTGCTCATGGCGCTGGTCATCGCCGCGGTGACCGTGGCCCTGGCGCGCAACCTGCCGGGCCTGCTGGAAGTGCTGGTGCTGCAGCGCCTGACCCTGGCCCAGGGCAGCGCCTACGCCATCACCACCCTGCTGTCCTACGCCATCAGCGGCGTCGGCATCGTCAGCGCGCTGTCCACCCTGGGCGTCAGCTGGGACAAGCTGCAGTGGCTGGTGGCGGCGCTCTCGGTGGGCCTGGGCTTCGGCCTGCAGGCGATCTTCTCCAACTTCGTCTCCGGCCTGATCATCCTCTTCGAGCGCCCGGTGCGCATCGGCGACACCGTGACCATCGGCAACCTGTCCGGCACCGTCAGCCGCATCCGCATCCGCGCCACCACCATCACCGACTTCGACCGCAAGGAAATCATCGTCCCCAACCAGACCTTCATCACCGGGCAACTGATCAACTGGTCGCTGAGCGACACCGTGACCCGCGTGACCATCAAGATCGGCCTGGCCTACGAGAGCGACCTGGCCCTGGCGCGCAAGCTCATGCTCGAAGCCGCCCGCGGCAACCCGCGGGTGCTGCGCGACCCCGAGCCGTCGCTGTACTTCCTGGCCATCAGCGCCAGCACCTTCGACTACGAGCTGCGCTTCCACGTGCGCGAGCTGGGCGACCGCAACCCGGCGGTGGACGAACTGCTCACCGCCATCGCCCTGAGCTTCCGCGAGCACGGCGTGGACATGGCCTTCAACCAGCTGGACGTGTTCGTCAAGAACGGCGAGGGCAAGGAAATCCACCTGGCGCAGAACGTCACCCAGCTGCCCCTGGCGCTTCCCGGCGCGCCGCTGAAGGACCAGGACCCGCCACTGCCGCCCGGCAGCAAGCCCTGAGTCTGGACGGCTCCGGACAAGTCCGAGCACAATGCTCGGACTTACCGGAGCCCGCCCGTGACCGTGAAACAGCTCGACGAACTGACCTTCGACAACCGCTTCGCCCGCCTGGGCGACGCCTTCTCCACCGAAGTCCTGCCCGACCCCATCGCCGAGCCGCGCCTGGTGGTGGCCAGCCCCGCCGCGATGGCGCTGCTCGATCTCGACCCGGCGGTGGCCGGGGAACCGGTGTTCGCCGAAATCTTCTCCGGGCACAAGCTCTGGTCCGAGGCCGAGCCGCGGGCGATGGTCTACTCCGGCCACCAGTTCGGCGCCTACAACCCGCGCCTGGGCGACGGCCGCGGCCTGCTGCTGGGCGAGGTGGTCAACGACGCCGGCCAGCACTGGGACCTGCACCTCAAAGGCGCCGGGCAGACGCCCTACTCGCGCATGGGCGACGGCCGCGCGGTGCTGCGCAGCTCGATCCGCGAATTCCTCGCCAGCGAATACCTGCACGCCCTGGGCATCCCCAGCAGCCGCGCGCTCTGCGTCACCGGCTCGGACACCCCGGTGTGGCGCGAGACCAGGGAAAGCGCCGCCATGCTGCTGCGCCTGGCGCCCAGCCACGTGCGCTTCGGCCACTTCGAGTACTTCTACTACACCCAGCAGCACGACAAGCTGAAGGAACTGGGCGACTTCGTCCTGGCCAACCACTTCCCCGAGTGCCTGGAGCAGCCGAAACCCTACGCCGCGTTCTTCCGCGCCGTGGTGGAAAGCAACGCCGAACTCATCGCCCACTGGCAGGCCTACGGCTTCTGCCACGGGGTGATGAACACCGACAACATGTCGATCCTCGGCATCACCTTCGACTACGGCCCCTACGCCTTCCTCGACGACTTCGACGCCAAGCACATCTGCAACCACTCCGACGACGCCGGGCGCTACAGCTTCAACAACCAGGTGCCCATCGCCCACTGGAACCTGGCGGCCCTGGCCCAGGCGCTGACGCCCTTCGTCGAGGTGGACGAACTGCGCGAGGCCCTCGGCCTGTTCCTGCCGCTGTACCAGGCCCACTACCTGGACCTGATGCGCCGCCGCCTGGGCTTCACCACCGCGGAGGACGGCGACCTGGACCTGGTGCAGCGCCTGCTGCAGGCCATGCAGAGCGGCGCGGTGGACTACAGCCTGTTCTTCCGCCGCCTCGGCGAGCAGGCGCCGGAACAGGCGCTGGCGCAGGTCCGCGAAGACTTCGTCGACCTCGCCGGCTTCGACGCCTGGGCCACCGACTACCGCGCCCGCGCCGAACGCGAAGGCGGCAGCCAGGACGAGCGCCGCGCCCGCATGCACGCGGTGAACCCGCTGTACGTGCTGCGCAACTATCTGGCCCAGGAAGCCATCAGCGCCGCCGAGCAGGGCGACTACAGCGTGGTGCGCGAGTTGCACGAAACCCTCAGCCGCCCCTTCGAGGAACAGCCCGGCCGCGAAGCCTTCACCCGCCGCCCGCCGGACTGGGGCCGGCGCCTGGAGATCAGTTGTTCCTCCTGAGGCGGTTATAAGCTCAGGCAAAATCGTTCTGCCGCCGCCCGGCGGGCATTGCTCCCGGTCATTGACCGGTCGGGGCACCGCTCGCATCCTCAGGGCTTTCTGCCCACCAAGGATGCCTGCACGATGAAACTGGAAACCCTGGCGATCCACGCCGGCTACAGCCCCGACCCGACCACCAAGGCAGTGGCCGTGCCGATCTACCAGACCACCTCCTACGCCTTCGACGACACCCAGCACGGCGCCGACCTGTTCGACCTGAAGGTGGCCGGCAACATCTACACGCGGATCATGAACCCCACCAACGACGTGCTGGAGCAGCGCGTCGCCGCCCTGGAAGGCGGCGTGGGCGCGCTGGCCGTGGCCTCGGGCATGGCCGCCATCACCTATGCCATCCAGACCGTGGCCGAGGCCGGCGACAACATCGTCTCGGTGGCCAAGCTCTATGGCGGCACCTACAACCTGCTGGCCCACACCCTGCCGCGCTTCGGCATCCAGACGCGCTTCGCGCCCCACGACGACGTGGCCGCGCTGGAAGCGCTGATCGACGAGCGCACCAAGGCGGTGTTCTGCGAATCCATCGGCAACCCGGCGGGCAACATCGTCGACCTCCAGGCCCTGGCCGACGCCGCGCACCGCCACGGCGTGCCGCTGATCGTCGACAACACCGTGGCGACGCCCATCCTCTGCCGGCCCTTCGAGCACGGCGCGGACATCGTGGTGCATTCGCTGACCAAGTACATCGGCGGCCACGGCACCAGCATCGGCGGCATCGTGGTCGACTCCGGCAAGTTCCCCTGGGCGCAGCACAAGGAACGCTTCCCGCTGCTCAACACCCCGGACCCGTCCTACCACGGCGTGACCTACACCGAAGCCTTCGGCCCGGCCGCGTTCATCGGCCGCTGCCGCGTGGTGCCGCTGCGCAACACCGGCGCGGCGTTGTCGCCGTTCAATGCCTTCCTCATCCTCCAGGGCCTGGAGACCCTCGCCCTGCGCATGGAGCGCCACTGCGACAACGCGCTGAAGGTCGCCCACTACCTGGAGCAGCACCCGCAGGTGGCCTGGGTGAAATACGCCGGCCTGCCGGAGCACCCCGAGCACGCCCTGGCCAAGCGCTATATGGACGGCAAGCCGGCCTCGATCCTGTCCTTCGGCATCCAGGGCGGCGCCGAGGCCGGCGCGCGCTTCATCGACGCGCTGAAGCTGGTGGTGCGCCTGGTCAACATCGGCGACGCCAAGTCGCTGGCCTGCCACCCGGCCAGCACCACCCACCGCCAGCTCAACGCCGAGGAACTGGCCCGCGCCGGGGTGAGCCAGGACATGGTGCGGCTGTCCATCGGCATCGAGCACAGCGACGACATCATCGCCGACCTCGAACAGGCCCTGGCCGCCGCCGCGGCTTGATATCCGCCGGGCGCGGCTCCAGATTGGGGGAATCCTCTTCCGGAGCCGCGCCATGACCGACCCCCTGCTGATTCCCTGCCCGCACTGCGGCGGGCTCAACCGCCTGCCGGCCGCGCGCCTGGGCGACCATCCGCGCTGCGGGCGCTGCAAGAATGAGGTGCTGCCGGGCAAACCCTTCGCCGTCGACGAAGCCGGCTTCGCCGCCCAGCTCAAGGGCGACCTGCCGCTGCTGCTGGACGTCTGGGCCGACTGGTGTGGCCCATGCAAGGCCTTCGCGCCCACCTTCGAACAGGCCGCCGCGCGGCTTTCCGGGCGCTGCCGCCTGGCCAAGCTGGACAGCGAGGCCAACCAGCGCCTGGCCGGGCAACTGGGCATCCGCTCCATCCCCAGCCTGATCCTCTTCAAGGAGGGCCGCGAAGCGGCGCGCCAGAGCGGCGCCCTACCGCTGCCGCAACTGCTCGACTGGCTGGCCCGCCAGGGCCTGTGAGGCGCCGCGACCGCTTCGGTCAGCGCGCCTGAGCGAAGCGGTCATTGCCCGCCGCGGCAGGGCGGCTAGGCTTGCCTGGACAGAACAAGAAGCGGAGCCGCCCGATGTCCTTTCCCGTCGAATTCGTCCGCCAGATGACCGAAGAGCACATCGCCTTCGTCAAGCGCTGCGGGCTCAAGGCCGAAATCCTCGAACGCGGCCACGTGCGCCTGCGCATGCCGCTGCACGGCAACGAGAATCACCTGGGCAACATGTACGCCGGCGCCCTCTTCACCCTCGCCGAGCTGCCCGGCGGCGTCATCACCCTGACCAGCTTCGACAGCCACCGCTTCTACCCCATCGTCAAGGAAGCCGGCCTGCGCTTCCGCCGCCCAGCGGCCAGCGACGTGCGGGTGGAGGCCCGCCTGGACGAGGCCGAGCTCAAGCGCATCGCCGAGGAGGCCACGCTCAACGGCAAGGCCGAGTACGTGCTGGAGCTGCAGCTCAAGGACGCCCACGGCGAGGTGGTCGCGGAAAGCCGCGCCGTCTATCAGCTGCGCAGCCGTTGATCCGCGGCCCTTGCGCTGCGTCAACATGGGCGCGCGCGGCTGGGCCAGAGTGGTGGGACCGCCGGAGGATCCCACCATGCCCAAGCACATCCTGGTCGCCCACGACCTCAGCGTCGAAGCCGACGTCGCCGTGCGCCGCGCCGCACAACTGGCCGCCGAGCACGGCGCCCGCGTCAGCCTGCTGCACGTCATCGAACAGCCCCTGGGCGCGCCGCTGCTGGCCAAGGCCCGGCAGAGCGCCGTCGCCGCGCTGCAGGACAGTGCCCGCAGCGCCGGCCTGGTGGATTACCAGCCGCTGGTCGCCGAGGGCCGCCCGGCCAGCGTGATAGCCGCCACGGCGCAGGAGCTGCAGGCGGACCTGCTGGTCACCGGCACTCACCGCCAGGCGCTGGTGGAGCGTTTCGACGGCACCACCCTGGAACAGATCCTGCGCTGCAGCCGGGTGCCCGCGCTGCTGGTGACCGATTCGCAGCTGCGCCCCTACCGGCGGGCGCTCAGCGCCCTGGACTTCTCCGTCGGCGCCTGCCACGCCTGGCGCAGCGCCTGCGCCTGGCTGGCGCCGGGCGGCGAACTGCTGGCCCTGCATGCCTACGACGCCGGCAACGACCCCGCAAGGTTGCACGAACGCCTGGACGAGCAACGCCAGCTGCTGGAGCAGCTGATGCACGACGAGAGCCAGCAGGTGGGCGGCCCGCTGCCGCAGCTCAAGTGCCTGGTGAGTTCGATGGGGGTTCGCGAAGCGCTGGACCACAGCCTGGCCGACTGGCAGCCGCAGCTACTGGTGCTCGGCAGCCGCGGGCGCGGCGCGCTGCAACAGGCCCTGCTGGGCAGCACGGCGCGCTACTACCTGCGCCGGCCGCCTTGCGACCTGCTGGTCAGTGCCTGAATAGAGCAGCTGTAAGCCTCAGGCTTCAAGCTTCAAGCTTCAAGCTTCAAGCAGACCGTGCAGTTCGACGAACTGCTGGGTCAGCTTGTGGCGGGGGTCGAGGTAGATCAGCGGGGTGCAGGCCTGGTGCGACTCGCGCATCTTCACCGAGCTCATCAGGTACACCGGCAGCACCGGCATTTCCTCTTCCACCAGTTCGTCGAGCAGTTGCTGTGGCAGGCTGGCGCGCGGCTGGAACTGGTTGACCACGATGCCCTCCACTTCCAGGTCCTCGTTGTGGTCCTCCTTCAGCTCCTCGATCTCGCGCAGCAGGCCGTACAGCGCCTGGCGGGAAAAACTGTCGCAGTCGAAGGGGATCAGGCAGCGGTCGGCGGCAATCAGCGCGGATACCGTGTAGAAGTTCAGCGCCGGCGGGGTGTCCAGGTAGATACGGTCGTAGTCCTCGGCCAGCTCGTCGAGCAGTTTGCGCAGCTTGTTGATCTTGTGCTTGGCCTCGAGCTTGGGCTGCAGGTCGGCCAGCTCGGCGGTGGCGGTCACCACATGGAGGTTGTCGAACGGCGTCTCGTAGATATCCACCTTGCCCTTGCGGGCGAAGGGGCCGCCGGAGAGGCTCTGCTTGAAGAAATCGGCGATGCCCATGGGCACGTCGTCGCCGGTCAGGCCGGTGAGGTAATGGGTGGAATTGCCCTGGGCGTCCAGGTCCACCAGCAGCGTGCGGTAGCCCTCGGCGGCGCTCACGGCGGCCAGGTTGCAGGCAATGCTCGACTTGCCGACCCCGCCCTTCTGATTGAAAACCACGCGACGCATGAGCACCCCTCCAAGCCGTTCAAGTGACAGCGGATTCTATGCAATGCCCATGACGAGGGCGAGCACTTGCGCATGCCGTCGGGCGGCGCCTAGGCCGCCGCGCCGCGGGTGACCAGCTCGATGAAGGCCAGCGCCGCCGGGGACCTCTCGCTGCGCCGCCGCACCAGCCATACCGAGCTGGTCGCGCCAGGGTCCAGCAGGGTGCGGTAGACCACCCCGTCCACCCGCGTGCGGCGGAACGAGCCGGGCAGCATGGAAACCCCCAGGCCCGCCGCCACCAGGCCGATGATGGTCATGGCCTCGCCGGCCTCCTGGCTGATGCGCGGGGTGAAGCCGGCCTGCCGCGCCAGCGCCTGCAACTGGTCGTACAGCCCGGTGCCATAGCTGCGCGGGAAGAATACGAAGGGCTCCTCGGCCAGCGCCGCCAGCTCCAGGCCCTCCAGCGAATCGCGGGCCAGCGGGTGGTCGGCGCGCAGCACCGCCACCAGCGGTTCGCTGAACAGCTCCACCGCCTCCAGCGAGGCCGGCAGCTGGAAGGAGCGGATCACCCCGACCTGCAGGCGCTCTTCCTGCAGCGCTTCGACGATCTGCCGGCTGCTCATCTCCTGCAGGTCCAGGTGCACTTCCGGGTAGGCCTGGCGGAAGGCGTGGATGCTGCGCGGGATGGCCGAGGTGAAGGGCGCCGAGGCGGTGAAGCCGATGCGCAGCTCGCCCAGTTCGCCCTGGTGCGCGCGGCGCGCCAGCAGCACCGCGCGGTCGACCTGGGCCAACACCTGGCGGGCCTCGTCGAGGAACAGCCGGCCGGCTTCGGTCAGCGCCACCCGGCGGTTGGTGCGCTCCAGCAGGCGCGCGCCTATCTCCTCCTCCAGCGCCTGGATCTGCTGGCTCAGCGGCGGCTGGGAGATGCCCAGGGCCTCGGCGGCGCGGCCGAAATGCAGTTCCTCGGCGACGGCGATGAAGTAACGCAGGTGGCGCAGCTCCATGGGAACTCCGAATGAGTCGAATTACATATCAAACGTGTCGATCAATATATTGGAAATAATAAAAGCCCTTCCTTATCCTTGTCACACAAGCCCAATAACGACTTTCCACTTTCTGCCAGCCTGGCTGCGCGGGCCGATTTCGCTCGCCGCGAGGCACACCCCTTTCCAGAATCGAGGTGAGTTGTGAGTCACTCTGCCGTGCGGGCTTCGTCGGATTCCGAACCCGCCTTGCTGCAGGCCGCCGAGGCGGCCAACCAGGCGCTGGCCGGCGCCGTGAACGACATCGAGAGCTACATCGAGAAAGGCACCCCGGCCTTCATGCGCACCTCTTTGGCGCTGTTCTCCGGCGGCTTCGCCACCTTCGCCCTGCTCTACTGCGTGCAGCCGATGATGCCGGTGCTGTCGCAGACCTTCGCCCTCAGCGCCGCGCAGAGCAGCCTGGTACTGTCCATCGCGACCATCATGATGGCCCTCGGCCTGCTGGTCACCGGGCCGATTTCCGACGCCATCGGGCGCAAGCCGATCATGGTCGCCTCGCTGGCCTTCGCCGCCCTCTTCACCCTGGCCAGCGCGGTGATGCCGACCTGGCACGGCGTGCTGGCCATGCGCGCGCTGGTCGGACTGTCGCTCAGCGGCCTGGCGGCAGTGGGCATGACCTACCTGAGCGAGGAAATCCACCCGCAGCACATCGGCCTGTCCATGGGGCTGTACATCGGCGGCAACGCCATCGGCGGCATGAGCGGGCGGCTGATCACCGGCGTGCTGGTGGACTTCATGTCCTGGCACGCGGCCATCGCCATCCTCGGCGGCCTGGCCCTGGTGGCGGCCGTGGTGTTCTGGCGCATTCTCCCGGAGTCGCGCAACTTCCGCCCCACCCCGCTGAACCTCCGGCAACTGGCCGACGGCTTCGCCTCGCACCTGCGCGACGCCGGCCTGCCCTGGCTGTTCCTCGAGGGCTTCCTGCTGATGGGCGCCTTCGTCACCCTGTTCAACTACATCGGCTACCGCCTGCTGGCCGATCCGTACCACCTCAGCCAGGCCGTGGTCGGCGTGCTCTCGCTGGTGTACCTGGTGGGCATCTACAGCTCCGCCTGGGTCGGCTCGCTGGCCGACCGCCTGGGCCGGCGCAAGGTGCTCTGGGCGGTGATAGTGCTGATGCTCAGCGGCCTGCTGCTGACCCTGCTGCCGGCGCTGCCGCTGATAGTCGCGGGCATGCTGCTGTTCACCTTCGGCTTCTTCGCCGCGCACTCGGTGGCCAGCAGCTGGATCGGCCGCCGCGCGCTCAAGGCCAAGGGCCAGGCCTCGTCGCTGTACCTGTTCAGCTATTACCTGGGCTCCAGCGTGGCCGGCACCACCGGCGGGGTGTTCTGGCACCACTTCGGCTGGACCGGCGTCGGCCTGTTCATCGCCGCGCTGCTGAGCATCGCCGTGCTGGTGGCGTTGCACCTGGCGCGCCTGGCAGTGTTACCGCGCACCCTTCCCGCGCTGAGCACCCCGCACAACTGAGTAGTTTCTACACACCCAGTTTCGATTCTGTCGGCGACAGATATGCCAGTGTCGCCTCTGGATATGACATTCCCATGATCGCGACGCCCCTATCCCGGGGCGTCGTGGCACTTCTACCCAACTTTTTTCGCGCCTACGACCAAGGTCGTAACAAAATGTGGCGCGCATCTTGCGTTCAGGAAAAGGAACACCTCGTTGGATTATCAAAACGGCTTCGGCTGCGCAGGACGCATTTCCTTCCTTTTCTCGCTGTAGGTAACGCATGAGCAGTACCCCATCCGCCGGTCTGGCCCAGGGCCTGAAGAACCGCCACGTCACCATGTTGTCCATCGCCGGGGCCATCGGCGCCGGCCTCTTCGTCGGCTCCGGCCACGCCATCGCCGAAGCCGGCCCGGGTGTCATGGTCTCCTACCTGGTCGCCGGCCTGCTGGTGGTCCTGGTCATGCGCATGCTGGCCGAAATGGCCGTCGCGCAGCCGGACAGCGGCTCCTTCTCCACCTACGCCGACCGCGCCATCGGCCACTGGGCCGGCTTCACCATCGGCTGGCTGTACTGGTGGTTCTGGGTGCTGGTGATCCCGCTGGAGGCCAACGCCGCCGCCGCCATCATCCACGCCTGGATCCCCGGCGCGCCGATCTGGGTCCTGGCCTTCGTGATCACCGCGGCGCTGACCGTGACCAACCTGTTCAGCGTGAAGAACTACGGTGAGTTCGAGTTCTGGCTGGCGCTGATCAAGGTCGGCTCGATCATCGCCTTCCTGATCATGGGTTGCGCGGCCATCTTCGGCGTCTCGCCGAACCCCGAGGTCAGCGGCATCAGCCACCTCTACGCCGAGGGCGGCTTCCTGCCCAAGGGCTGGGGCGCCGTG
This sequence comes from Pseudomonas sp. M1, assembly GCF_022760135.1. NCBI lineage: Bacteria > Pseudomonadati > Pseudomonadota > Gammaproteobacteria > Pseudomonadales > Pseudomonadaceae > Pseudomonas > Pseudomonas sp. M1. Next base: position 381,035 of record NZ_CP094343.1, on the reverse strand, counting down.
CTGGCGGCCCTGCTGACCACCATGTTCTCCTTCATGGGCTCGGAGATCGTCACCATCGCCGCCACCGAGTCCAAGGACCCGGCGCAGCAGATCACCCGCGCCACCAACTCGGTGATCTGGCGGATCGCCCTGTTCTACCTGCTGTCGATCCTGATCGTGGTCTGCCTGGTGCCGTGGAACGACCCGCGCCTGGTGAGCATGGGCTCCTACCAGACCGTGCTGGAGCACCTGCACGTGCCCTACGCCAAGCTGATCGTCGACATCATCGTCCTGGTCTCGGTGACCAGCTGCCTGAACTCGGCGCTCTACACCGCCTCGCGGATGATGTACTCGCTGAGCAAGCGCGGCGACGCCCCGCGCATCGCCCAGGTGACCAGCGCCAGCCGCACCCCGGTGTACGCCGTGCTGCTGTCCACCGCCATGGCCTTCCTGTGCACCTTCGCCAACTACCTGGCCCCGGCCGAAGTGTTCAACTTCCTGCTGGCCAGCTCCGGCGCCATCGCCCTGCTGGTGTACCTGGTGATCGCCATCTCGCAGCTGAACATGCGCAAGAAGCTGCTCGCCCAAGGCCACCAGCTGACGTTGAAGATGTGGCTGTTCCCCTGGCTGACCTGGGCGGTGATCCTGTTCATCGCCGGCGCCCTGGTAACCATGATGATCCGCCCGGACCACCGCATGGAGGTGGTCGCCACCGCCCTGCTGACCATCGTGGTGGTGTGCTCCGGCCTGTTGGTCTCGAACCGTCGCAAGGCCCAGCGCGCCGCCGGCTACGCGGCCGACGCCGCCTGACGCAGCGCCCATGAAAAAGCCCCGCCATTGGCGGGGCTTTTTCGTTGGGTGCATGTTTTGTAGGAGCGCGCCCTGCGCGCGAATCGCGGGCAGGGCCCGCTCCTACAGATTGGCACCGAATTTCCCGACCATGTCCGCAGGGCGAAGCGTCAGTGATACTGCGCCGACAACTCGTGCACCGCCTCGAAGAAGGCGCCGGCGTGGGCCGGGTCGACTTCCGGGGTGATGCCGTGGCCGAGGTTGAACACGTGGCCGCTGCCCTGGCCGTAGGCGCCGAGGATGCGCGCCACTTCGCGGCGGATGGCTTCCGGGTTGGCGTAGAGCACCGACGGGTCCATGTTGCCCTGCAGCGCCACCTTGTCGCCGACGCGGGCGCGGGCGCTGCCGATGTCGCAGGTCCAGTCCAGGCCCAGCGCTTCGGCGCCGGTATCGGCCATGGACTCCAGCCACAGGCCGCCGCCCTTGGTGAAGAGGATCACCGGCACCTGGCGGCCGTCGTGCTCGCGGATCAGGCCGTCGACGATCTTCTTCATGTAGGCCAGGGAGAATTCCTGGTAGGCCGCCGACGACAGGCTGCCGCCCCAGGAGTCGAAGATCTGCACCGCCTGGGCGCCGGCGCGGATCTGCCCGTTGAGGTAGCTGGTGACCGACTGCGCCAGCTTGTCGAGCAGCGCGTGCATGGCCTGCGGGTTGTCGTAGAGCATCGCCTTGGACTTGCGGAAGTCCTTGCTGGAGCCGCCCTCGACCATGTAGGTGGCGAGGGTCCAGGGGCTGCCGGAGAAACCGATCAGCGGCACCCGGCCGTTCAGCTCGCGGCGGATGGTGCGCACCGCGTCCATGACGTAGCCCAGGTCCTTTTCCGGATCGGGGATCGGCAGCGCCTCGATGTCGGCCAGGCTGGAGACCACCTTCTTGAAGCGCGGGCCCTCGCCGCTCTCGAAGAACAGGCCCTGGCCCATGGCGTCGGGGATGGTGAGGATGTCGGAGAAGAGGATCGCCGCGTCCAGCTGCGGATAGCGGTCCAGCGGCTGCAGGGTCACCTCGCAGGCCAGCTGCGGGTTCATGCACAGGCTCATGAAGTCCCCGGCCTTGGCGCGGGTGGCGCGGTATTCCGGGAGATAGCGGCCGGCCTGGCGCATCATCCACACGGGGGTGACGTCGACGGGCTGCTTGAGCAGGGCACGGAGGAAGCGATCGTTCTTCAGGGCAGTCATGGCGGCATCCGGCAAAAAAGTGCGGGCATTTTCGCAAAGCCCAAAGCAAAAGGCACGGCGGGGGCCGTGCCTTTTGTCCATCGCGGCATTCTGCCGCAGCGCCATACATCTTTTGCAGGAGCGCGCCCTGCGCGCGATTCGCGGGCAGGGCCCGCTCCTCCAGAGGCAGGGTTCGCAGTCGTAGGATGGGTTGAGCGAAGCGATACCCATCACCCCACGGCCGCATGGGTTTCGCAAAGCTCAACCCATCCTACGAAAAGCGCCTCGGCGCAGCCGGCAAGACAGCCAATCAGACGCCGAGGTAGTCGAGTATCCCCTCAGCCGCAGTGCGGCCTTCGAAAATCGCCGTCACCACCAGGTCGGAACCGCGGACCATGTCGCCGCCGGCGAAGATCTTCGGGTTGCTGGTCTGGTGCTTGAACTGCGCGGCGGCCGGGGCGATGACGCGGCCCTGGCTGTCGATCTCGACCTGGTGCTGCTCGAACCAGGGCGCCGGGCTCGGGCGGAAGCCGAAGGCGATCAGCACGGCTTCGGCCGGGATGATCTCCTCGGAGCCCGGGATCGGCTCGGGGCTGCGGCGGCCACGGGCGTCCGGTTCGCCGAGACGGGTCTCGACCACCTTCACGCCTTCCACCTTGTCCTCGCCGACGATGGCGATGGGCTGGCGGTTGAAGAGGAATTTCACGCCCTCTTCCTTGGCGTTCTTCACCTCTTTGCGCGAGCCGGGCATGTTCTCTTCGTCGCGGCGGTAGGCGCAGGTCACGCTCTTGGCGCCCTGGCGGATGGAGGTGCGGTTGCAGTCCATCGCGGTGTCGCCGCCGCCCAGGACCACCACGCGCTTGCCCTTCATGTCGACGAAGTCCTCGGGGGACTTCTCGAAGCCGAGGTTGCGGTTCACGTTGGCGATCAGGAAATCCAGCGCGTCGTGCACGCCGGGCAGGTCCTCGCCGGGGAAGCCACCCTTCATGTAGGTGTAGGTGCCCATGCCCATGAACACGGCATCGTACTCATCGAGCAGCTGCTCCATGGTCACGTCCTTGCCGATCTCGGTGTTCAGGCGGAACTCGATGCCCATGCCGGTGAAGACTTCGCGGCGGCGCGACAGCACGTGCTTCTCCAGCTTGAACTCGGGGATGCCGAAGGTCAGCAGGCCACCGATTTCCGGGTTGCGGTCGTACACCACCGGGGTCACGCCGTTGCGCACCAGCACGTCGGCGCAGCCCAGGCCGGCCGGGCCTGCGCCTATCACCGCGACGCGCTTGCCGGTGGGCTTGACCTTGGACATGTCCGGGCGCCAACCCATGGCGAAGGCGGTGTCGGTGATGTATTTCTCCACCGAGCCGATGGTCACCGCGCCGAAACCGTCGTTGAGGGTGCAGGCACCCTCGCAGAGGCGGTCCTGCGGGCACACCCGGCCGCAGACTTCCGGCAGGGTGTTGGTCTGGTGCGACAGCTCGGCGGCGGCCAGGATGTTGCCTTCGGAAACCAGCTTCAGCCAGTTGGGGATGAAGTTGTGGACCGGGCACTTCCACTCGCAGTACGGGTTGCCGCAGCCCAGGCAGCGATGGGCCTGGTCAGCCGCCTGCTGCGGCTTGAACAGGTCGTAGATTTCCACGAACTCGCGCTTGCGCTGGCGCAGCAGTTTCTTCTTCGGATCCTTGCGCCCGACTTCGATGAACTGGAAGTCATTGTTGAGACGTTCAGACATTTCAAGACCTCTTCAGACTTCAGGCGCTTATTGCGGGTTGGCACGGGTGCTGGTCAGCAGGGAGCCGAGGCTCGCGGCCTTCGGTTTCACCAGCCAGAACCGACGCAGGTAGTCGTCGAGGTTCTCCAGCAGGTTCGCCCCCCACTCGCTCGCCGTTTCCTCGACATATTCCACCAGGACCTTGCGCAGGTGGCTGCGCTGGGCCTCCATCGCCTCGCCGCTGATCCGCTGGATTTCCACCAGCTCATGGTTCACGCGGTCGACGAAGGTGTTGTCCATGTCCAGGACGTAGGCGAAGCCCCCGGTCATGCCGGAGCCGAAGTTGTAGCCGGTCTTGCCCAGTACGCAGACGAAGCCGCCGGTCATGTATTCGCAGCAGTGGTCACCGGTGCCCTCGACCACCGCGTGGGCGCCGGAGTTGCGCACGCCGAAACGCTCGCCCGCGGTGCCGGCGGCGAACAGCTTGCCGCCGGTGGCGCCGTACAGGCAGGTGTTGCCGACGATGGCCGACTCCTGGGTCTTGAACGGGCTGCCCTTGGGCGGGGTCACCACCAGCTTGCCGCCGGTCATGCCCTTGCCCACGTAGTCGTTGGCGTCGCCTTCCAGGTACAGGTGCAGGCCGCCGGCGTTCCACACGCCGAAGCTCTGCCCCGCGGTACCCTTGAAGCGGAAGGTGATCGGCGCCTTGGCCATGCCCTGGTTGCCGTGCACCCGGGCGATCTCGCCGGACACGCGCGCGCCGATGGAACGGTCGCAGTTGCAGATGTCCAGCTCGTACTCGCCGCCCTTGGCGCCTTCGATGGCGCTGCGGGCCAGCTCGACCATCTTCTCGGCCAGCAGGCCCTGGTCGAACGGCGGGTTCTTCTCGACTTCACAGAACTGCGGCTTCTCGGCCGGGATCAGGTCGCTGCCCAGCAGCGGGGTGAGGTCGAGGTTGCCCTGCTTGGCGGTTTCGCCGGGCAGGATTTCCAGCAGGTCGGTACGGCCGATCAGCTCGGCGAGGCTGCGCACGCCCAGCTTGGCCAGCCATTCGCGGGTCTCGCTGGCGATGAAGGTGAAGAAGTTCGTCACCATCTCGACGGTGCCGATGAAGTGGTCCTTGCGCAGCTTGTCGTTCTGGGTGGCCACGCCGGTGGCGCAGTTGTTCAGGTGGCAGATGCGCAGGTACTTGCAGCCCAGGGCGATCATCGGCGCGGTGCCGAAGCCGAAGCTCTCGGCGCCGAGGATGGCCGCCTTGATCACGTCCAGGCCGGTCTTCAGGCCGCCGTCGGTCTGCACGCGGACCTTGCCGCGCAGGTCGTTGCCGCGCAGGGTCTGGTGCGCCTCGGCCAGGCCCAGTTCCCACGGGCTGCCGGCGTACTTGATGGAGGTGATGGGCGATGCGCCGGTACCGCCGTCGTAGCCGGAAATGGTGATCAGGTCGGCATAGGCCTTGGCCACGCCGGCGGCGATGGTGCCCACGCCCGGCTCGGAGACCAGTTTCACCGACACCAGCGCCTGCGGGTTGACCTGCTTGAGGTCGAAGATCAACTGCGCCAGGTCCTCGATGGAGTAGATGTCGTGGTGCGGCGGCGGCGAGATCAGCGTCACGCCGGGCACCGCGTAGCGCAGGCGGGCGATCAGGCCGTTGACCTTGCCGCCGGGCAGCTGGCCGCCCTCGCCGGGCTTGGCGCCCTGGGCCACCTTGATCTGCAGGACCTCGGCGTTGACCAGGTATTCCGGGGTCACGCCGAAGCGGCCGGTGGCCACCTGCTTGATCTTCGAGCTCTTCAGCGTGCCGTAGCGCGCCGGGTCCTCGCCGCCCTCGCCGGAGTTGGAGCGCCCGCCGAGGCGGTTCATGGCTTCGGCCAGGGCCTCGTGGGCTTCCGGCGACAACGCGCCGAGGGAGATGCCGGCGGCGTCGAAGCGCTTGAAGATCGACTCCAGCGGCTCGATTTCGTCGAGGCTCAGCGGCTGCGCGGCGGTCTTCACCTGCAGCAGGTCGCGGAGCATCGACACCGGACGCTTGTCCACCAGCGCGGTGTATTCCTTGAATTTCTCGTAGTCGCCCTGCTGCACGGCGGCCTGCAGGGTGTTGACCACGTCCGGGTTGTAGGCGTGGTACTCGCCGCCGTAGACGAACTTCAGCAGGCCGCCCTGCTGGATCGGCTTGCGGTTGTTCCAGGCATCAAAGGCCAGCAGCTTCTGCTCGTTCTCGATGTCGAGGAAGCGCGCGCCCTGGATGCGGCTGGGCACGCCCGGGAAGCACAGGCCGGTGACCTCGTCGGCCAGGCCGATGGCTTCGAACAGCTGGGCGCCGCGGTAGGAGGCGATGGTGGAGATGCCCATCTTCGACAGGATCTTCATCAGGCCCTTGGAGATACCCTTGCGGTAGTACTTGAACACCTCGTAGAGGTCGCCCAGCACTTCGCCGGTGCGGATCAGGTCGGCCAGCACCTCGTAGGCGAGGAACGGGTAGACCGCCGAGGCGCCGAAGCCCACCAGCACCGCGAAGTGGTGCGGGTCGCGGGCAGTGGCGGTTTCCACCAGGATGTTGGAGTCGCAGCGCAGGCCGGTCTGCACCAGGCGGTGGTGCACGGCGCCGACGGCCAGGGCCGCGTGCACCGGCAGCTTGCCGGGGGCGATGTGGCGGTCGGAGAGCACCAGCAGCACCTTGCCGGCGCGCACGGCTTCCTCGGCCTGGTCGGCGATGTTGCGCACGGCCGCTTCCAGGCCGACGGACTCGTCGTAGTTCAGGTCGATGTGGTGGCGGTCGAAGCCCGGGCGCTCCAGGTTCATCAGGCTGCGCCACTTCGCCGGGGAGATCACCGGGGTGGTCAGGATGGCCTGGTTGGCGTGGTGCGGCGACTCTTCGAAGATGTTCTGCTCGACGCCCAGGCAGGTTTCCAGGGACATCACGATGGCTTCGCGCAGCGGGTCGATCGGCGGGTTGGTGACCTGCGCGAAGACCTGGCGGAAGTAGTCGTAGGGCGAGCGGATGCGCTTGGACAGCACCGCCATCGGGGTGTCGTCGCCCATCGAGCCGACCGCTTCCTGGCCCTGCTCGGCCAGCGGGCGCAGCACCTGGTCACGCTCCTCGAAGGTGACCTGGAACATCTTCATGTACTGCTTGAGCTGGTCGCTGTCGTAACTGGCCACGCCCTGGTCGTCTTCCAGGGTCGCCTGGATGCGCAGCGCGCGCTGGCGCAGCCACTGCTTGTACGGGTGGCGCGACTTCAGGCGGTTGTCGATGTCCTCGGTCTGCAGCAGTTGGCCGGTCTCGGTGTCCACCGCGAGGATCTGCCCCGGGCCGACGCGGCCCTTGGCCAGCACGTCCTCGGCCTTGTAGTCCCAGACGCCGATTTCCGAGGCCAGGGTGATGTAGCCGTTCCTGGTGGTGACCCAGCGCGCCGGGCGCAGGCCGTTGCGGTCGAGCAGGCAGACGGCGTAGCGGCCGTCGGTCAGCACCACGCCGGCGGGGCCGTCCCACGGCTCCATGTGCAGCGAGTTGAATTCATAGAACGCGCGCAGGTCGGCGTCCATGGTCTCGACGTTCTGCCAGGCCGGCGGAATGATCATGCGCAGGCCGCGGAACATGTCCATGCCGCCGGTGACCATCAGCTCGAGCATGTTGTCCATGCTCGAGGAGTCCGAACCCACGCGGTTGACCAGCGGACCGAGCTCGTCGAGGTTCGGCATGAACTCGTTGACGAACTTGCTGCGCCGGGCCTGGGCCCAGTTGCGGTTGCCGGTGATGGTGTTGATCTCGCCGTTGTGCGCCAGCAGGCGGAACGGCTGGGCCAGCGGCCACTTCGGCAGGGTGTTGGTGGAGAAGCGCTGGTGGAAGACGCAGATGGCGGTCTTCAGGCGCTCGTCGGAAAGGTCCGGATAGAAGGCGGCGAGGTCCGCCGGCATCATCAGGCCCTTATAGATGATGGTCTTGTGCGAGAAGCTGCAGACGTAGTGGTCGGCGTCGGCGGCGTTGGCCACCGAGGAACGCCGACGGGCGCAGAACAGCTTCACGGCGAAGTCCTGGTCGGACAGGCCTTCGCCGCCGACGAACACCTGCTCGATCTGCGGCAGGCGCTCCAGGGCCAGGCGGCCGAGCACGCTGGTGTCGATCGGCACCTTGCGCCAGCCGACCAGTTGCAGGCCTTCGGCCTCGATCTCGCGGTTCATGTTCGCGCGAGCGGCCTCGGCCTTCACCGGGTCCTGGTTGAAGAAGACCATGCCCACCGCGTACTGGGCGGGCAGATCGGTCGCGAATTCGGCCTTGGCCACCGCCCGCAGGAACTCGTCGGGCTTCTGGATCAGCAGCCCGCAGCCGTCCCCGGTCTTCCCGTCCGCGTTGATCCCACCTCGGTGGGTCATGCAGGTCAGTGCTTCGATGGCGGTTTGCAGAAGTTCGTGGCTTGGCTCGCCCTGCATATGGGCGATCAGGCCGAATCCGCAGTTATCCTTGAACGTCTCAGGATGGTACAGACCTGCTTTCATAGGGAACTCTCACCGGCAAAACTTTTTTAATTCAGCGACTTCGCCTGTCTTCTCGCTCAAGCGGCAAGTTTCCGACAGGCAAAGGGAGGCCATTGTACATAGGTACAAGGCGCCTCACAAATTTTTGGCGAGAGGCTGAAACTGGATGTCGCATTCCTGAAAGAAAAAACCCGCCAGTCGTGCTTGTGACTGGCGGGTTTTCATTTTTGCGACAGCGCGTCAGCGGGCGCTGGCGATTTCCTGCTGGATGCTGGCGAAGGTGCGCGGCCAGGGTTTGCCGCCCTGGGCCTTGGCCGACAGGCTCTTCACCGCGGCCACTGCGGCGGCGCGGCTGGGGAAGCTGCCGTAGGTCACCACGTAGAAGGGCTTGCCCTGCAGGGTCTTGCGGAAGTAGCGGTACTCGCCGCCGCCCTGCTTGCTGATGTAGGCCTTGGCGCTGGCCTCGGAGCCGGTGCCCAGCACCTGCACAGCATAATTCCCCGCGGGCTGCGAGCGATACCACTGGCTACCGGCACCACCGGCGGCGGCGCTGGCCTTGGCCGGGGCCGCAGGCTTGCTCGGCGCAGCCTTGGCCACGGCCTTGGGTTCTGCCGGCTTGGCCGCGGGCTTGGCGACCGGCTTCACCGGCTCGGCCTTGGCCACCGGCTTGCTGACCGGGGCCGGGGCAGGCGTGGAAGCCACCGGCTGCGCCGGAGCGCTCGCCACGCTCGGCGCCGGCGGCACCGGATTCAGCGGTTGCGGCGCGCTCTTGCCGGCCAGCGGCGCGAGCGGCGGTGCGGAGGTGGTCACGGTCGGCGGCACGCCGGGCGCGGGCATGGCGCCTTCGTCGGCGTCTTCCTGGCCACCGGCCTGGGCCATGGGCTCACGGATGACCGGCTGGGCCTCGCCCACCAGCGGCAGCGGCACCGGCTGGTTGGAACCGGCGAACTCCACCGAGGGGCCGGAGCCCGAGGCCGGCGCCTGGGCTGCGCCCGGCTGCGCGGCGGAACCCATCGGCAACTGCGCGGAAGCCTGGGTGGCGGCGCTATCCGGCTTGCTGGTGCGGCCCTGCATGAACCAGGCGGCGACCACGCCGATGGCGACCACGCCGAGGATCAGCAGATGTTTCTTCGGCAGGCGCAGGCCGGCGCCAGGAGCGGCCTTGCGGGCGCCGCCACGGTCGGCCAGCATCGCCTCGATCAGGGCGTCGCGGGCCACCTGGTTGATCGAGCCCGGCCAGCCGCCGGACTGCTCGTGGATGTCGGCCAGCAGGTCGTCGGAAATCAGCTCCGCGCCCTGCCCTGCGCCTTCCAGGCGCTGCGCCAGGTATTCGCGGGTCTCTTCCTCGCTGTAGGGCTGCAGCTCGATGGCGTGGAAGCGCTCCTCGCCCTCGGACAGCGCCTCCAGCCGCGACAGCAGCTCGGGCTCGCCGAACAGGAACACGTGCAGGCGCGCCTCGCTGTTGCCGGCGGCCAGCAACAGCAGCACTTCCAGGGCGCCGTCACGCAGTTGCTCGGCATCGTCCACCAGCAGGTAGACGTCCTGCCCGGTGATCGCCAGTTGGGCAACCTTGGCCAGGATGGCCTCGATGCTCACCTGGGTGATGCCCAGGCCCTGGGCCAGTTGGCGCATCAGGGTGGCTTCGTCGGCCGCCGAACGGCCGGAGATCACCACGCTGGACACCGCATCCTTGTTGGTGCTGGCCACCAGGGCCTGGCGCAGCAGCGTCTTGCCGCTGCCCAGGGGGCCGGTCACCGCCAGCAGCAGGTGACTGTAGCGCGCCAGGTGGTGCAGTTGGCCCAGCACCGGCTTGCGCTGTGCCGGGAAGAACTTGAAGCCAGGAACCCGCGGAGCGAAGGGGTCGTGGCTGAACTGGTAGTGGGCCAGGAAGGCCTCATCGGCATGCAAGCTGGACATGGGACCTCAATGTTCTCCTAACTGATCGACCAGGGCCTGGTAATCAGTACGCAGGGTTTCTTCCAGAATCTCACGAGGGAAGTCCGCAGTGACCACCGCATCCCCCAGCCCTTTCAGCAATACGAGGCGCAGACGGCCGTCGAGCACCTTCTTGTCCACCGCCATGTGCTCGAGGAAGTCCCCGGCGCTCATTTCCTTCGGCGGCACCACCGGCAGTTTCGCCCGCTGCAGCAGGCGCACGCCACGGTCGCGCTCGGCGGCGGTCAGCCAGCCCAACAGATGCGACATCTGCAGTGCCATCACGGTTCCCGCACCCACGGCTTCGCCGTGCAGCCAGACGCCATAGCCCATGTGGGTCTCGATGGCGTGGCCGAAGGTGTGGCCGAGGTTGAGGGTGGCGCGCACCCCGGATTCCCGTTCGTCGGCGCCCACCACCCGGGCCTTGGCCGCGCAGGAGCGCTCGATGGCTTCGGCCAGCGCGGCGGAGTCGAGCGCCAGCAGCGCGTCGACGTTGTCTTCCAGCCAGGCGAGGAAAGGCTCGTCGCAGATCAGGCCGTACTTGATGACCTCTGCCAGGCCGGCGGACAGCTCGCGCGCCGGCAACGTTCCCAGCGAGGCGGCATCGATCACCACCGCCTGCGGCTGGTAGAAGGCGCCGATCATGTTCTTGCCCAGCGGGTGGTTGATCCCGGTCTTGCCGCCCACCGAGGAATCCACCTGGGACAGCAGGGTGGTCGGCACCTGGATGAAATCGACGCCGCGCTGGTAGCAGGCCGCGGCGAAGCCGGTCATGTCGCCGACCACGCCGCCGCCAAGGGCGATCAGGGTGGTCTTGCGGTCATGCCGCGCCTGCAGCAGGGCATCGAAGATCAATTGCAGGGTTTCCCACTGCTTGTACGCCTCGCCATCGGGCAGGACCACGGCGATCTGCGCGTAGTCGGCCAGCGTCTTCTGCAGGCGCGCCAGGTACAGCGGCGCGATGGTCTCGTTGGTGACGATGGCGACCTGCCGCCCACGGATATGCGGCGCGAAATGACGCGGATCGTCCAGCAGCCCTTCGCCGATGTGGATCGGGTAGCTGCGGTCGCCGAGATCGACAGTGAGTGTGCGCATGAAGCCCCCAGACAGGAAAGGGCACTAGGATAACGCAGAACCGCGCGCCCTTTAATGGCGCTCCAGCCTGCGCAGGCGATCGAGTATCTCCAGCACCACCAGGCGCGGTGGCCGCTCGTCGGTTTCCACCACCACGTCGGCGATCTCCCGGTACAGCGGATCGCGCAGGGCCATGAGGTCGCGCAGGATCTGCCCCGGGTTGGGCTTCTGCAGCAGCGGCCGGTTCCTGTCGCGGGCGGTGCGGGCGATCTGCTGGTCGACCGAGGCGTGCAGGTAGACCACCTTGCCGCCGGCCTTGAGCGCGGCGCGGTTGGCCTCGCGCAGCACGGCGCCGCCGCCGGTGGCGATCACCACGCCGTCGCCGTCGCAGAGCTCGGCGAGCATGGCGCTTTCCCGCTCACGAAAGCCGGCCTCCCCCTCGACGTCGAAGATCCAGGGGATGTTGGCTCCGCAGCGCTGTTCGATCTCCTTGTCGGAGTCCTTGAAGTCGAGGTGCAGCTCTTTGGCAAGAAGACGCCCGATGGTGCTCTTTCCAGCACCCATCGGGCCTACCAGAATCAGATTGGGCACGGCATTGATCAACGATCGATGGCAATGGCCTGATTATTCATGATCCGGGGAGTGAGGAAAACCAGAAGCTCGTTCTTGGTGTCCGTCACATAGTCGTTCTTGAACAGGCGGCCGACGACCGGTACGTCGCCGAGGAACGGGACCTTGGAGGTGGTCTTGGTCTGGGTGTTGGAGAACACCCCGCCGATGACGATGGTTTCACCGTCGTTGACCAGCACCTTGGCGTTGACCTCGTTCTTCTTGATCGGCGGCACGCCGAGCAGCGCGTTCTGGTAGTCGGGCTCGTCCTTGTTCACCTTGACCTGCATGATGATGCGGTTGTCCGGGGTGATCTGCGGAGTGACCTCCAGGGACAGCGCGGCCTCCTTGAAGGACACCGAGGTGGCGCCGCTGGAGCTGGCTTCCTGGTAGGGAATCTCCGAGCCCTTGAGGATCTTCGCGGTTTCCTTGTCCGAGGTGACCACCTTCGGCTGCGACACCACTTCGCCGTTGCCGGTCTTCTCCATGGCGTTGAGCTGCAGGTCCAGGGTGGTGTTGTCGGTGACGAAGCCGATGCCGATGCCGGAGGTCGGGGACGCGGTGCTGACGCCCAGATCGACGAAGGTATTGCTCGTGCTGTTGGCGCCACCGGTGATATTGAAGTTGCCGCGATTATTCAGCGAACCACCCCACTGCACCCCCAGCTCCTTGGTGTAGTCGACGCTGGCCTCGACGATGCGCGCCTCGATCATCACCTGGCGTACCGGGATGTCCAGCTGCGAGACGATGCGGCGCAGCTCGTCCAGGCGGTCCTGGGTCTGGTAGGCGATGATGGCGTTGGTGCGGTCGTCGACGGTGATGGAGCCACGGTTGTCGGTCCCGGCGGCAGGCTGGGCGCCCGGGCCGGAACTGGTGCCGGTCACGGACTGGAACAGCTTGGCGATGTCGGAGGCCTTGGCGTAGTTCACCTGGATCAGCTCGCGGCGCAGGGGCGCCAGTTCGGCGATCTGCTTCTGCGCTTCCAGCTCCTGGCGCTCGCGCGCGGCGATCTCGTCGGCCGGCGCCACCAGCAGGACGTTGCCGACCTTGCGCTTGTCCAGGCCCTTGGTCTTGAGCACCAGGTCCAGCGCCTGGTCCCAGGGCACGTTCTGCAGGCGCAGGGTGATGTTGCCCTGCACGGTGTCCGAGGCCACCAGGTTCAGGTCGGTGAAGTCGGCGATCAGCTGCAGCACCGAGCGCACGTCGATGTCCTGGAAGTTCAGCGACAGCTTCTCGCCGGTGTAGGCGAAGCTGTCCTTCTTGCGCTTCTCGGCCTCGTTGGCGGTCATCGGCTTGATGCTGACGGTCATGCGGTTGTCGGTCTGGAACACCAGGTAGTCGTACAGGCCGCTGGGCTCGATGACGATGCTGGCCTTGTCGCCGGCAGCCGAGGCGTTGACGAACTGCACCGGGGTGGCGAAGTCCTTCACGTCCAGGCGCACGCGCAGGCTGTCGGGCAGCTGGGTGCGCGGGAAGTCCAGGCGGATCTTGCCGCCCTGCTCCTGGATGTCCGGGCTGACGCTCGGGTCGGACAGGTCGATGACCACGTTGCCCTCGCCCTGCTCGCCGCGCTGGAAGTCGATGTTGCGGATCGCCTTGCCCACCGGCACGTAGGGCTTGGGCTGCGCCGGGCGAGGCGCCGCGGCATAGGCCGGGGCCGCGCTCGGCGCGGAGCTGGCCGCCGCGGCGGGCGCGCCGCCACCCTGGCCGACCAGGATGATCAGGTCGTTGCCCTGGGCGCGGGTGGAATACGGCACCAGGGTGGTCAGGTTGATGATCAGGCGGGTGCGGTCCTTGGCCTCGACCACGGTCAGGCTGCGCGCGTTGCCCACGCCCAGCTCGCGGTTCTTGCTGCCCAGCTTGTTCTGCACGCCCGGCAGGTCCAGGGCGATGCGCGCCGGCTGCTCGATGGTGTAGCCACGCGGCGCGGCCACCGGCTCGTCGAAGCCCAGCTTGAGCTCCACGCGATCCCCCGGCAGCGAGGCCACGTCGACGCGCTGCAGGTTGGCGGCGAGCAGGCTCGGCGCGAAAAGGCCGGCCAACAGGGCAAAGCCCAGGCGGGTCATAGTTCTGTTCATCGTCGTCTGTATCCGTCGTGCAGACAGCAGTTTGTTATCCATGGTCATCCCCGCCCTTAGGAGCGCTCCTTGAGAGTCAGGCTGCGCGGACGTTCGAGCCAGCCACCCTCACCATCAGGAACGATCTCGACTACATCGATCTTGCCTTCGCTGATGGAAACGATCTTCCCATCGTTGCGCCCCAGATAATCCCCCACCTTGACCCGGTGCACCCCTCCTGCACCGCGGACCAGGGCGAACGTACCCTCCTGGTTGGACAGTGTCCCCACCATCTCGAAGGTCTCGATGTTGAAACCTTCGAGGAACTGCTTGACCCGCGTTTCGTCGGGCTTGACCACCTTGGAGCCCTTCTGCTTGATCGCCAGGTCGATCTTCACCGGCGGCTGGAACGGGCTGCGCAGGGACGAGGCGTTGTAGGTGAAGGCCTCGTAGGGCTGGAACTTGGGCAGCGGCTCGATGGAGCCCTTGGGCCGCGCACGGACTTCGTCCATGTACGCCTGCAGGTCGGCGAAATCGCCCCCCGAACCGCAACCATTCAGACTCAGCAGCAACAGGCCACACAGCATCAGGCGCTTGTTCATTTCTTCGCCCCCGCCTTGTTGGCCGCCGGCTTGGCCTGCACGCCCTTGTCGTTGTAGCGGTAGGTCTTGGCCACGATGGTCATGCGCAGCTTGGTGGTACTGTCCGCACTCACGGGTTTGATCTCGAAGTCGTGCAGGGTGACGATCCGCGGCAGGCTGGCCACGCCGCTGACGAAGGTCGCCAGGTCGTGGTAGCCGCCGACCACGCTGATCTGTATCGGCAGCTCGATGTAGAACTGCTGGGTGACTTCCGGCAGCAGCTTGATTTCCTCGAACTCCAGGCCGCTGCCCAGGCCGGTGCGGGTGATGTCCTCGAGCAGCCCGGGCACCTCGGTGTCGCTGGGCAGCTGGCGCAGCAGCGCACCGAAGGACTCTTCCATCTCCTTCATCTGGTTCTTGTAGGCTTCCAGGTTGGCCGCCTGGAAGGCCTTGGTGCCGAACTGCTGCTTGAGCGTCTCTTCCTCGGCCCGGCGCTGGTCCAGCTCGCCTTGCAGGTCCTTGAGGTGGAACTGGTAGCCGAGCACCAGCACCAGCACCATCAGCAGCGCGCCGGCGATCACCTTGGCCGCGGCGGGCCAGGAACCGACGTTGTTGAAGTCCAGTTCGTTGATGTCGATCTTGCGCAGGCTTTGCAGGGAATCGGCCAGACTCATTTCTTGGCTCCTTGCGCGACTGTCTTCTTCTCCTGCTCCTTGACCTTCTCGCCAGGCTGCGTCTGCTGCACGGTGAGCTGGAAGGTGTTGGCCTGGTCGACGGCGCCCTGGGTGACCGCCTTGACCTCGGTGAGATTGGGCGAGGTCAGCCAGTCGGAGGCGTCCAGGTTGCGCATCAGGTTGGACACGCGGTTGTTGGACTCGGCGGCGCCGGCGATGGCGATGGTGTGGCCGTTCATCTTCAGGCCGGTGTAGTACACGCCATCGGGCAGGGTGCGCACCAGTTGGTCGAAGACGCGCCCGATGATCGGCCGGTTGCCCTGCAGGTCCTGGATGATCTTCATCCGCTCCAGCAATTGCTGGCGGCGCGTCTTCAGCTCGCTGATCTCCTTGATGCGGGCGTCCAGCACGGCGATTTCCTTGCGCAGGAAGTCGTTGCGCGCGCTCTGGTTCTCGATCGCCGAGCTGAAGTACTGGTCACCGAGGAACACCAGGCCGCCGGACACCAGCAACACGCCGCCCAGGGCGACCAGGAAGCGCTGCTTGCGCTCCTCGCGCAGCTGCTCCCGCCATGGCAGTAGGTTGATGCGTGCCATCAGTCGAAACTCCTCATCGCCAGACCGCAGGCAATCATCAGCGCCGGCGCATCACTGGCCAGCGCGCCGGCATTCACCTTGTTGCTCAGCACCATGTCGGCGAAGGGGTTGGCCACCAGCGTCGGGGTACCGATCTTCTGCTGGATGAGCCGGTCCAGGTCGGGAATGGAAGCCGTGCCGCCGGCGAGCAGGATGTAGTCGACGTCGTTGAACTGGCCCGCGGCGAAGAAGAACTGCAGCGAACGCGAAACTTGCTGCACCACCGCATCCTTGAACGGTTGCAACACTTCGCTGTCGTAGTCATCCGGAAGACCGCCCTGCTTCTTGGCGAGGCCGGCTTCTTCCACCGACAGGCCATAGCGGCGCTGGATCTCCTCGGTGAGCTGGCGGCCGCCGAACAGCTGCTCGCGGGTATAGATGGTGCGGCCGTGGTGCAAGACGCTGAGGGTGGTCATGGTGGCGCCGATGTCGACCACCGCGACGGTCAGCTCGTCGGCGTTGCCGCCCAACTGGTCGCCGAGCAGGCCGAAGGCGCGCTCCAGCGCGTAGGCCTCGACGTCCACCACCTTGGCGGTGAGCCCGGCCAGGGCCAGCGCGGCCTCGCGCACCTCGACGTTCTCCTTGCGGCAGGCCGCCAGCAGCACGTCGACGCGTTCGGCGTTGCGCGCGGATACGCCCTGGACCTCGAAGTCGATGGCGACTTCCTCCAGGGGATAGGGAATGTACTGGTCGGCTTCGATCTTGAGCTGGTTCTCCAGCTCGTCTTCGGAAAGCCCGCCGTCCATCTCGATGGTCTTGGTGATGACCGCCGAGCCGGCGACCGCCACGGCAGCCGTCTTCACGCCGGTGCGCGCCTTGGCGACCACCCGCGACAGCGCCTGGCCGACCCCCTCCAGTTCGGCGATGTTCTTCTCGACCACCGAGTTCGGCGGGAGCGGCTCTACGGCGTAGGCCTCTACCTTGTAGCGCCCGCCCGAACGGCTCAACTCGAGGAGTTTGACCGAAGTCGAACTGATGTCGATCCCCAGCAGTGTGTTCGCTTTCTTAGTGAAGAGCCCTAGCACGACTGATTTCCTATCAGCATCCGAGACTTACGGACGATTTATGTTTTTTGACATTAGATACCAGACTTGACACCCGCGCAAATAGCTCGCTGGCAAAAAAACTGCTTATAATGTGATCAGCTTTTCCCTTTTCGCCGCGCCTTTCGCTTAACTCTCTCTTTTCCCTGGAAATCCAAGACCTGCCAATGCGCCTGCTGAAGTTTCTGTGGTGGACTTGCGTCACCCTTTTTTGTGGAGTGCTGCTCGGTTTAAGTGGCGCCTACCTGTACCTGAGCCCCAGCCTGCCTTCGGTCGACGCCCTGCGCAACGTGCAGCTGCAGATTCCGTTGCGGGTTTATAGCAGTGATAACAAATTGATAGCAGAGTTCGGCGAGATGCGCCGCACGCCTATCCGTTTCGCTGACATCCCGCCGGATTTCATTCACGCCCTTCTGTCGGCCGAGGACGACAATTTCGCCAATCATTATGGCGTGGACGTGAAGAGCCTTATGCGCGCTGCCGCGCAATTATTGTCGACCGGTCACATCCAGACCGGCGGCAGCACCATCACCATGCAGGTGGCGAAGAACTACTTCCTGACCAACGAGCGCAGCTTCTCGCGCAAGATCACCGAGATCCTCCTGGCCCTGCAGATCGAGCGCGAGCTGACCAAGGACGAGATCCTCGAGCTGTACGTCAACAAGATCTACCTCGGCAACCGCGCCTACGGCATCGAGGCCGCCGCCCAGGTCTACTACGGCAAGTCGATCAAGGACCTGAGCCTGGCGCAGATGGCGATGATCGCCGGCCTGCCCAAGGCGCCCTCGCGCTACAACCCGCTGGCCAACGTGGCGCGCAGCATGGAGCGGCGCAACTGGATCCTCGAGCGGATGTACAAGCTCGGCTTCATCGACCAGGCCCGCTACCAGGAAGCCGTCGCCGAGCCGGTGGGCGCCTCCTACCACGTGGCGAGCCCGGAACTGGCGGCCCCGTACATCGCCGAGATGGCCCGCGCCGAAATGGTCGGCCGCTACGGCGGCAACGCCTACACCGAGGGCTACCGGGTCTACACCACGGTGCGCAGCGACCTGCAGCAGTACGCCAACGACGCCCTGCGCGAAGGCCTCCAGGAATACGACCAGCGCCACGGCTACCGCGGCCCCGAGGCGCGCATGCCGGGCAAGTCGCTGGACGCCTGGCGCCTGGCGGTGGCCCAGCAGCGCCCGATCGGCGGCCTGGAGCCGGCCATCGTCACCCGCGTGGAGAAGAGCGGCGTGATGGTCGTCACCCGTGACGGCAAGGACGACACCATCAGTTGGGACAACATGAAGTGGGCCCGCCCCTTCCTCAGCAGCAACAGCATGGGCCCGGCGCCGCGCCAGCCCGGCGACGTGCTGCAGCCCGGCGACCTGATCCGCGTGCAGCGCAAGGACGACGGCGCCCTGCGCCTGACCCAGGTGCCGGCGGCGCAGAGCGCGCTGGTCTCGCTGAACCCGGACAACGGCGCCATCATGGCCCTGGTCGGCGGCTTCTCCTTCGAGCAGAGCAGCTACAACCGCGCCGTCCAGGCCAAGCGCCAGCCCGGCTCCAGCTTCAAGCCGTTCATCTACAGTTGCGCGCTGGACAACGGCTTCACCGCCGCCAGCCTGGTCAACGATGCGCCCATCGTGTTCGTCGACGAGTACCTGGACAAGGTCTGGCGGCCGAAGAACGACACCAACACCTTCCTCGGCCCCATCCCGCTGCGCGAGGCGCTGTACAAGTCGCGCAACATGGTCTCGATCCGCACCCTGCAGGCCCTGGGCGTGGAGCGCGCGCGCCAGTACATCAGCCGCTTCGGCTTCGATGCCCAGGAACTGCCACCGAACCTGTCCATGGCGCTGGGCACCGCGAACCTGACGCCCCTGGAGATCGCCGGCGCCTGGAGCACCTTCGCCAACGGCGGCTACAAGATCAGCCCCTACGTGGTCGACCGCATCGAAAGCCGCGACGGCCAGGTGCTGTACCAGGCCAACCCGCCCAGCGTGCCGGTGGAGGACAACCCGCAGGTCGCCGACAAGGAGGCCGCGCAGCCCGTCGCCGCGCCGGCGGAGGACAACGACCCGGCCCATGCCAGGACCACCATCGAGCCGACCCCGGCCGAGCGCATCATCGACGCCCGCACCGCCTACATCATGACCAGCATGCTGCAGGACGTGATCAAGCGCGGCACCGGTCGCCGCGCTCTGGCCCTCAAGCGCGACGACCTGGCGGGCAAGACCGGCACCACCAACGACTCCAAGGACGCCTGGTTCTCCGGCTTCAACGCCGACTACATGACCACCGTGTGGGTCGGCTTCGACCAGCCGGAAAGCCTCGGCCGCCGCGAGTTCGGCGGCAACGTGGCGCTGCCGATCTGGATGCGCTACATGGGTGCGGCGCTCAAGGACAAGCCCTCGCACACGCTGCCCGAGCCCTCCGGCCTGGTCAGCCTGCGCATCGACCCGCTCAGCGGCCGCGCCGCGCCGCCGGGCACGCCGGGCGCCTACTTCGAGCTGTTCAAGAGCGAAGACACCCCGCCGCCCATGAGCGAACTGGGCAGCGGCGCGCCGGGCACGCCGCTGCCGGCCGACGAAGGCGCGCCGATGGATCTGTTCTGATCGCCTGCGCGGGCTTTACGGGAACGCCGTTCTCCTGAGGGGGGACGGCGTTTTTCGTAGGGGGCTCTTTTAGGAGGCCGGTGCTCACCTGGGGCTTCGGTGCTATGGCTTGGCGCCGTTCCCTCTCCCTAACCCTCTCCCTGAAGGGAGAGGGGACCGTTCCGTGTGAAGCGTTAGTTCGACGCTCGCCGGAAATAGCGGACTTGCGGGGTGACTCAGAACTAACCGGCAGCACCGTACGGCTCCCTCTCCCTTCAGGGAGAGGGCTGGGGAGAGGGTGCGAAGGTGAGCCAGTACACCGAAGCCGCAGGTGATCCACCTTACGTCCGCAACGATTTTTCCCCCAAATGGGAAAAAATTCCGAAAAGACTGATGGCAATATGCCAAATCTTTTGATTACTCTCCGGATGCGGCGGGGGAAGGCTCCTGTGCGGTCGACCCCCATCCGATCGCCGGGAGCTTCCCGCGGCAACCCGGCCTCCGTGGCGCGCAAGGCGCCGGAAGTTCAGTCCAGTTCGCGCCAGATCAGGTAGACGCGCAGGTCGAATTCCAGCTGGTGATAGCCCGGCAGCATGTATTCGCAGAGCTGGTAGAAGGCCTTGTTGTGGTCGCGCTCGCGCAGGTGCGCCAGTTCGTGCACTAGGATCATCCTGAGAAATTCCGGCGCCGCATCCTTGAACAGCGAGGCCACGCGGATTTCCTTCTTCGCCTTCAGCTTGCCGCCCTGCACCCGCGAGATCGCGGTGTTCAGCCCCAGGGCGCGCTGCACCACGTCCAGCTTGCTGTCGTAGAGCACCTTGTCCACCGCCGGCGCGTTGCGCATGTGCTCCTGCTTGAGCTGCATGGCATAGGCGTACAGCGCCTTGTCGCTCTGCACCTCGTGGCGCCCGGGATAGCGGCGCTGCAGGTAGTCGCCCAGGCGCTCCTCGGCGATCAGCTGGCGGACCTGGTCCTGCAGCTGTTGCGGGTAGGCCTGGAGGTAGCGGAGCGGTTGCATGAAGGTCGGTTCGCGGTGACGGGGCGCGCAGTCTAGCCGATCCGCGCGCCCCTTCGCAGGCTCAGTCCAGCACCACCGCCGAATAGGCCTCGGTGCGGTAGGGGAAGGCCACCTCGGCCTGGCCCTTGAGCGCCGGGTGGGTGGCGATCAGTTCCTGCAGGCGCTGCTCGACCCGCGCCTTCTGCTCCGCTGGCAACGCGGCGATGAAGCTGATCGACAGCGTCCGCGCCACTATCACCTGTTCCGGCGGGCCGACGTGGCGGTAGCTGAACTCGCGCAACTGCAGCGGGCCGAAGGGCGCGTCGGCGAAGGCCCGGCGCCATTCGCCGGTGTGGAAGCGCGGAGTGCTGCCCTCGTAGGGCGCGACTATGTGGGTCAGTTCGGCTACCCAGTCCACCCGCTCGTCGCGCACGTTCCATACCAGCCCCAGATGGCCGCGCGGGCGCAGCACGCGGTGGATCTCGCGCAGCGCCTCGGGCTTGGCGAACCAGTGGAAGGCCTGGGCGCAGAGCACGGCGTCCAGGCTGGCGTCGGCCAGCGGCATGCCCCGAGCCGTGCCTTCCAGCACACGCACGTCGGGCAGCTCCTCGTGCAGGCGTTCGCGCATGGCCGCCACCGGCTCGATGGCGGTCACTTCGGCGCCGGTGCGCAGCAGCAGGCGGGTGAACTTGCCGGTGCCGGCGCCGAGGTCGGCCACCTTGCTGCCGGCCTTGATGCCGAGGCTGCCGTCGAGCCAGCCGAGCAGCTCGTCGGGGTATTCGGGGCGCCCGTGGGCGTAGGTCTGGGCTTCCTGGCCGAAGCCCTGCTGGGCGCTGGCGTGGACGCTATCCATGGACGGCTCTCCTGTACGGTGTCGCCCTCCGGTATAGCACACTCAGCGCAGCCGGCAGGCCTTGCCTTCCAGGTAGTCGCGGTAGCAGGCGAGCAGCCTGGCTTCGCTGATCCGGCAGCGCTTCTGCCGGCACTGGCTGTGGAACTCGAAGCGCCCGCCATCGGGCTCGGCCAGTTGGATACGCAGCGCCGGCCAGCCCTTGTTCGGCGCCTTCTCCGGGGTGCTCAGCAGGCGGCCTTCGCTGACCACCAGGGGCGCGCCGGCCGCGGCGTAGTCGAAGACGAACAGCAGCGAGCGCGAGGTCTTCAGCGTGCACTCGGTGTGGCTCAGGCAGTTCTGCGCATCCACCGGCAGGTCGACCGCCGACGCTCGCGGCGCGGGGGCTGCGGCGGGCGCGGGCGCACCGGGCGGCTGCGCGGCGCAACCGGCGAGCAGGAGCATCAGCAGGGGAACGAGCCAACGCATGGCAGCCTCTGTGTCTGGCATGGATACGAAAGAGCCCCGCCGGGGCGGGGCTCTTCAGGGGCGGGGCCGGATCAGTTGATCTTCGGCTCCAGTTCGCCCTTGGCGTAGCGCTGGAACATGGCTTCCAGGGAGATCGGCTTGATCTTGGAGGCGTGGCCGGCGGTGCCGAAGGCTTCGTAGCGGGCGATGCACACGTCGCGCATGGCTTCGATGGTCTTGGCGAAGTACTTGCGCGGGTCGAACTCGCTCTTGTTCTGCGCCAGGAAGCGACGGATGGCGCCGGTGGAGGCCAGGCGCAGGTCGGTGTCGATGTTCACCTTGCGCACGCCGTACTTGATGCCTTCGACGATTTCTTCTACCGGAACGCCGTAGGTTTCCGGGATTTCGCCGCCGAACTCGTTGATGATCGCCAGCCAGTCCTGCGGCACCGAAGAGGAGCCGTGCATCACCAGATGGGTGCCCGGGATGCGCGCGTGGATCGCCTTGATGCGGTCGATGGCGAGGATGTCGCCGGTCGGCGGCTTGGTGAACTTGTAGGCGCCGTGGCTGGTGCCGATGGCGATGGCCAGGGCGTCGACCTTGGTTTTCTTGACGAAGTCGGCGGCTTCTTCCGGGTCGGTCAGCAACTGGCTGTGGTCCAGCACGCCTTCGGCGCCGACGCCGTCTTCCTCGCCGGCCATGCCGGTTTCCAGGGAGCCCAGGCAGCCCAGCTCACCTTCCACGGAGACGCCGCAGGCATGGGCGAAAGCCACGGTCTGCTGGGTCACGCGGACGTTGTATTCGTAGTCGGCCGGGGTCTTGCCGTCTTCCTTCAGCGAGCCGTCCATCATCACCGAGCTGAAGCCCAGCTGGATGGAACGCTGGCACACGTCGGGGCTGGTGCCGTGGTCCTGGTGCATGCACACCGGGATGTGCGGGAATTCCTCGATGGCCGCCAGGATCAGGTGGCGCAGGAAGGGCGCGCCGGCGTATTTGCGGGCGCCGGCCGAAGCCTGCACGATCACCGGGGAATCGGTCTTGTCGGCCGCTTCCATGATGGCGCGCATCTGCTCGAGGTTGTTGACGTTGAAAGCCGGGACGCCGTAGCCGAACTCGGCGGCGTGGTCCAGCATTTGGCGCATGCTGATGAGTGCCATGTTTTCACTTCTCCCAGGAAGTTGGGCTCGTTCTATGGTTCGACAGCCTGCCGCAGGGGCAGGCCGCATTCAAGTCTGTTGCGCCGCGCGGTCTAGCGTGCGCGGCAGCCGCGGCCGATCAGGTCGTTGCTTTCCACCCAGTAGATCAGCCCCTGGTCGCCGGTGATGCTGAAGCCGACCAGTCCATCGCTATAGAAAGCACCGGACCCGCCGGGTTCCTCCTCCAGATGATGGACGACGTCGTCCTCGCCCAGGCGCAGGTCCACCACCGACGAGCGGGTGCCTTCGACGTAGCGCCAGATCACCACGGCGCCGCTGTCGCAGGTCCAGTGGTTCCAGCCGCCTTTGGCGGTGCCGGCGCCGCTTCCCGCGGGGTGGCTGGAGCAACCGGCCAGCAGGGCGCCCAGGGCCAGGGCGGCGAGGTAACGCTTCATCGGGCAATTCTCCCTCTCACGGCGATGCCGTATGTCCATTCAGCCCCGCGCCGCCCCGGCGCCCCGGTTCAGGGGCATTTCACCGGGGGTCGGACGCCGCCAGGCTCACTGCTTGGCGCGCTGCTCCAGCACTTCCACGGCCGGCAGGACCTTGCCTTCGACGAACTCGAGGAAGGCGCCGCCACCGGTGGAAATGTAGGAGATCCGCTCGGCCACGCCATACTTGTCGATGGCCGCCAGGGTGTCGCCGCCGCCAGCGATGGAGAAGGCCGGGCTCTCGGCAATGGCCAGGGCCAGGGTCTTGGTGCCTTCGCCGAACTGGTCGAACTCGAAGACGCCCACCGGGCCGTTCCACAGGATGGTCTTCGACGACTTCAGCAACTCGGCGAACTGCGCGGCGGTCTGCGGGCCGATGTCGAGGATCATGTCGTCGTCGGCGACGTCGGCGATGGCCTTGACGGTGGCGGCGGCGCTTTCGGCGAACTCCTTGGCCACCACGACGTCGACCGGCAGCGGCACGCTGACCTTGGCCGCGATGGCCTTGGCGGTGTCGACCAGGTCGGCCTCGTACAGCGACTTGCCGACCTTGTAGCCGGCCGCGGCGAGGAAGGTGTTGGCGATGCCGCCGCCGACGATCAGCTGGTCGCAGATCTGCGCCAGGCTGTTGAGCACGTCGAGCTTGGTGGAGACCTTGGAGCCGGCGACGATGGCCGCCATCGGCCGGGCCGGGTTGCCCAGGGCCGTGCCCAGGGCGTCCAGCTCGGCGGCCAGCAGCGGGCCGGCCGCGGCGACCTTGGCGAACTTGGCCACGCCGTGGGTCGAGCCCTCGGCGCGGTGGGCGGTGCCGAAGGCGTCCATGACGAACACATCGCACAGCGCGGCGTACTTCTGCGCCAGCTCGTCGGCGTTCTTCTTCTCGCCCTTGTTGAAGCGCACGTTCTCGAACAGCACCAGCTCGCCCGGCTTGACCTCGACGCCATCGAGGTAGTCGCGCACCAGCGGCACGTCGCGGCCCAGGGCCCTGCTCAGGTAGTCGGCGACCGGCTTGAGGCTGTTCTCCTCGGAGAACTCGCCCTCGGTGGGCCGGCCCAGGTGCGAGCAGACCATCACCGCCGCGCCCTTCTCCAGGGCCAGCTTGATGGTGGGCAGCGAGGCCAGGATGCGGGCGTCGCTCTTCACCACGCCGTCCTTCACCGGCACGTTGAGGTCCTCGCGGATCAGCACGCGCTTACCTTGGAGGTCGAGGTCGGTCATCTTCAAAACGGTCATGACATCAGTCCTGTCTGGGCTGGTTGTTTAACGTTCACTGGCGGCGACCCGCAGGAAGTGCCCCGCGGTGTCGAGCATGCGGTTGGCGAAGCCCCACTCGTTGTCGAACCAAGCCAGCAGGTTCACCAGGCGCGGCCCGGAAACGCGGGTCTGGCTGCCATCGACGATCGCCGAGTGCGGGTCGTGGTTGAAGTCGCAACTGGCGTGAGGCAGCTCGGTGTAGTCCAGCAGGCCCTTGAGCGGCCCGCTGCCGGCGGCCTCGCGCAGCACCCTGTTGATTTCCGCAGCGGAAGTGTCGCGGGAAACCTGCAGGGTGATGTCCAGGGCCGAGACGTTCACCGTCGGCACCCGGATGGCTTTGGCCTGGATTCGCCCGGCAAGTTCCGGGAGCAGGCGCTCGATGCCCCGCGCCAGGCCCGTGGACACCGGGATCACCGACTGGAAGGCCGAGCGCGTGCGGCGCAGGTCCTCGTGGTGGTAGGCGTCGATCACCGGCTGGTCGTTCATCGCCGAGTGGATGGTGGTGATCGAGACGTACTCGATGCCCACGGCCTCGTTCAGCAGCTTGAGCAGCGGCACGCTGCAGTTGGTGGTGCAGGAGGCGTTGGAGACCAGCTTCTCGGCGCCGGACAGCTGTTGCTGGTTGATGCCGAAGACCACGGTGGCGTCGACGTCGGCCTCGCTGGCCATGGGCTGGGAGAACAGCACCCGCGGCGCGCCGGCGGCGAGGAAGCGCTGGCCATCGGCGCGGCTGTGGTAGACGCCGGAGCACTCCAGCACCAGGTCGATGTCCAGCGCCGCCCAGTCGATGGCCTCGGGCTCGGCCTGGCGCAGCACCTTCACGCAGTCGCCGCCGACGTGCAGGCAGCCGTCGGCCACGCTCACCTCGCCGGGGAAGCGGCCGTGGGTGGAGTCGAAGCGGGTCAGGTATTCCAGGCTCGGCAGGTCGGCCAGGTCGTTCAGCGCGACGATGGAAAAGCCGGCCTTCGCGCCGCGCTCGTGCAGGGCGCGGAACACGCAGCGGCCGATGCGGCCGTAGCCATTGAGGGCGACACGGTAAGGGCGTTTGGGCATAAGCCTTCGGAAGCCGAAAGCGGGAAGCTGGAAGCTGGAAGCCGAGAGCAAAAGCAGCCAGGGGCATGCTTGCGCTTCAAGCTTCCAGCCTCAGGCTTCCAGCTATCAGGCTCAGTCCTCCAACAATTCCTGGGCAGTGGAGAGAACGTTTTCGACGGTAAAGCCGAAGTGCTCGAACAGCGCCGGCGCCGGGGCCGACTCGCCGAAGGTGGTCATGCCGATCACGCGGCCTTCCAGGCCCACGTACTTGTACCAGTAGTCGGCGTGGGCGGCCTCGATGGCGATGCGCGCGCCGACCTGCACCGGCAGCACGGCCTGCTTGTAGCCGGCGTCCTGCTGCTCGAAGACGCTGGTGGAGGGCATGGAGACCACGCGCACCTGGCGGCCTTCGGCGCTGAGCTTGTCGTAGGCCTGCACGGCCAGGCCGACTTCCGAGCCAGTGGCGATCAGGATCAGCTCCGGCTCGCCGGCGCAGTCCTTGAGCACGTAGCCGCCGCGGGCGACGTTGGCCAGCTGCTCGGCGTCGCGCGCCTGGTGCGGCAGGTTCTGGCGGCTGAAGATCAGCGCCGAGGGGCCGTCGTTGCGCTCGATGGCGTACTTCCAGGCCACTGCGGACTCGACCGCGTCGGCCGGGCGCCAGGTGTCCAGGTTCGGCGTCAGGCGCAGGCTGGCCAGTTGCTCGATGGGCTGGTGGGTCGGGCCGTCCTCGCCCAGGCCGATGGAGTCGTGGGTGAACACGTAGAGCACGCGCTGCTTCATCAGGGCGGACATGCGCACCGCGTTGCGGGCGTATTCCATGAAGATCAGGAAGGTCGCGCCGTAGGGGATGAAGCCGCCGTGCAGGGCCACGCCGTTCATGATGGCGCTCATGCCGAACTCGCGCACGCCGTAGAACACGTAGTTGCCCGAGGCGTCGCTGGGGGTCACGCCCTTGCAGCCCTTCCACAGGGTCAGGTTGGAGCCGGCCAGGTCGGCGGAGCCGCCGAGCAGTTCCGGCAGCAGCGGGCCGAAGGCGTTCAGCGCGTTCTGGCTGGCCTTGCGGCTGGCGATGGTCTCGCCCTTGGCGGCGACTTCGGCGACGTAGGCCGCGGCCTGCTCGGCGAAGTCGGCCGGCAGTTCGCCCTTGACGCGGCGCTGGAACTCGGCGGCCAGTTCCGGGTGCGCGGCCTGGTAGGCGGCGAAGCGCTGGTTCCACTCGGCCTCGCGGGCGGCGCCGGCTTCCTTGGCGTCCCACTCGGCGTAGATCTCGGCGGGGACTTCGAACGGACCGTGGTTCCAGCCCAGGGCGGCGCGGGTGGCGACGATCTCGTCATTGCCCAGCGGCGCGCCGTGGCACTCTTCCTTGCCCTGCTTGTTCGGCGAGCCGAAGCCGATCACGGTCTTGCAGCAGATCAGCGTCGGGGCGTCGCTCTTGCGCGCGGTCTCGATGGCGGTCTTGATCTCGTCGGCGTCGTGGCCGTCGACGTTGCGGATCACCTGCCAGCCGTAGGCTTCGAAGCGCTTCGGGGTGTCGTCGGTGAACCAGCCGTGGACCTCGCCGTCGATGGAGATGCCGTTGTCGTCGTAGAAGGCGATCAGTTTGTTCAGGCGCAGGGTGCCGGCCAGGGAGGCGACCTCGTGGGAGATGCCTTCCATCATGCAGCCATCGCCGAGGAAGGCGTAGGTGTAGTGGTCGACGATGCCGTGGCCTTCGCGGTTGAACTGCGCGGCCAGCACCTTCTCCGCCAGGGCCATGCCCACGGCGTTGGCGATGCCCTGGCCGAGCGGGCCGGTGGTGGTCTCCACGCCGGCGGTGTAGCCGTACTCCGGATGGCCCGGGGTGCGCGAGTTGAGCTGGCGGAAGTTCTTCAGGTCCTCGATGCCCAGGTCGTAGCCGGTCAGGTGCAGCAGCGAGTAGATCAGCATCGAGCCGTGGCCGTTGGACAGCACGAAGCGGTCGCGGTCGGCCCACTGCGGGTTGCCCGGGTTGTGCTTGAGGTAGTCGCGCCAGAGCACTTCGGCGATGTCCGCCATCCCCATGGGGGCGCCTGGGTGGCCGCTGTTGGCTTTCTGCACGGCATCCATGCTCAGTGCGCGGATGGCATTGGCTCGCTCACGACGGCTGGGCATCGCTGAATCTCCTGCGGGGGCTGCTTCGATTGATCGAAGGGATGAAAAAAGGCGGCCATTTTCGCCCAGCCGGCCATCGCGGGGCAATGACAATCGGGCCGCAGGCTACAGGCGGCAGGTTTCTGGCGCGAGCCGCCTTTGGCAGGAGCGAGCCTGCTCGCGAACGAGCGCCGTGCCAGGCCGGTTCGCGAGCAAGCTCGCTCCTGCAGCCCTGGCGTTGCCGCTACCTTCCGTCTCCAATATCAAAACTTTTTGATACAGCCGTTGCCACCATCCTCCCGGGGCTCTAGACTCCGCCCCCTATGAGCCTGCGCATGCCCCTGATCCGCCACGATGCCTGCGACGAGCTGGCCGCGCTGTGCAAGGCCGGCGGCGACCCGCTGCGGCTGAACGTGCTGCGGGTGCTGGCCAACGATTCGTTCGGCGTGCTGGAGCTGGCGCAGATCTTCGCCATCCGCCAGTCGGGCATGAGCCACCACCTGAAGGTGCTGGCCCAGGCCGGCCTGGTGGCGACGCGCCGCGAAGGCAACGCGATCTTCTACCGCCGCGCCCTGCCCCAGGCCGACAGCCTCGGCGGCAAGCTGCACGGGGCGCTGCTGGCGGAAGTGGACGAGCTGGCGCTGCCGGCCGAGGTGGACGCCCGCGTCGCCGCGGTGCATGCCCAGCGCGCGGCGGTGAGCCGCGACTACTTCGCCCGCAGCGCGGAGAAGTTCCAGGCCACGCAGGACCTGATCGCGGGGCTGCCGCAATACCGTGAAAGTGTTCTGGCGCTGCTCGACGCACTGAGCTTCGCCCCCGGCGCCACGGCGCTGGAAGTCGGCCCCGGCGACGGCGGGTTCCTCCCCGAGCTGGCCCGGCGTTTCGCGCGGGTGACCGCGCTGGACAACAGCGTGGCCATGCTCGACCTGGCCCGCCGGCGCTGCCTGGAGGCAGGGCTGACGAACGTGCGGCTGGACCTGGCCGACGCCCTGCAGGACGCCGCCGAACCGGCCGACTGCGTGGTGCTGAACATGGTGCTGCACCATTTCGCGGCGCCCGCCGAGGCCCTGCGCCAGCTGGCGCGCCTGGTGAAGCCGGGCGGCAGCCTGCTGGTGACCGAACTGTGCAGCCACGACCAGAGCTGGGCCCGCGAAGCCTGCGGGGACCTCTGGCTGGGGTTCGAACAGGAAGACCTGGCCCTTTGGGCCGATGCCGCGGGGCTCGCCCCCGGCGAGAGCTTGTACATTGGTTTACGTAATGGCTTTCAGATCCAGGTGCGGCATTTCGCCAAGCCGGATTCGCGAAGCGTCCTCACCCACCGGTAAAGACAGGAACCGTTAGATGAGCGAATACTCGATTTTCACCTCCGAATCCGTATCCGAAGGCCATCCGGACAAGATCGCCGACCAGATCTCCGACGCGGTGCTGGACGCCATCATCGCCAAGGACAAGTACGCCCGCGTGGCCTGCGAGACCCTGGTGAAGACCGGCGTCGCCATCATCGCCGGCGAAGTCACCACCTCGGCCTGGGTCGACCTCGAAGACCTGGTGCGCAAGGTCATCATCGACATCGGCTACAACAGCTCCGACGTCGGCTTCGACGGCGCCACCTGCGGCGTGCTGAACATCATCGGCAAGCAGTCGGTGGACATCAACCAGGGCGTCGACCGCGCCAAGCCCGAAGATCAGGGCGCCGGCGACCAGGGCCTGATGTTCGGCTACGCCAGCAACGAGACCGACGTGCTGATGCCGGCGCCGATCTGCTTCTCCCACCGCCTGGTCGAGCGCCAGGCCGAAGCGCGCAAGTCCGGCCTGCTGCCGTGGCTGCGCCCGGACGCCAAGAGCCAGGTCACCTGCCGCTACGAAGGCGGCAAGGTGGTCGGCATCGACGCCATCGTGCTGTCCACCCAGCACAACCCGGAAGTCTCCTACGCCGACCTGCGCGAAGGCGTGATGGAACTGATCATCAAGCACGTGCTGCCGGCCGAGCTGCTGCACAAGGACACCCAGTTCCACATCAACCCGACCGGCAACTTCGTCATCGGCGGGCCGGTGGGCGACTGCGGCCTGACCGGGCGCAAGATCATCGTCGACTCCTACGGCGGCATGGCCCGCCACGGCGGCGGCGCCTTCTCCGGCAAGGACCCGTCCAAGGTCGACCGTTCGGCTGCCTACGCCGGCCGCTACGTGGCCAAGAACATCGTCGCCGCCGGCCTGGCCGAGCGTTGCGAGATCCAGGTGTCCTACGCCATCGGCGTGGCCCAGCCGACCTCCATCTCGGTGAACACCTTCGGCACCGGCAAGATCAGCGACGAGAAGATCGTCCAGCTGGTTCGCGAGCACTTCGACCTGCGCCCGTACGCGATCACCAAGATGCTCGACCTGCTGCACCCGATGTACCAGCCCACTGCGGCCTACGGTCACTTCGGCCGCAATCCGTATGAGCTGACCTACGGTGACGATACCTTCACCGCCTTCACCTGGGAGCGCACCGACAAGGCCGCCGCCCTGCGTGATGCGGCTGGCCTGTAAGGTCCGTCCGACGGAACAGCCTGCTCCGGCAGGCTGTTCACGGTAAGAAAGAATGCCGTTTCTCTGTCTGGGGGGAACGGCATTTTTCGTATGGGATGGGCCATGGCTTCGCGCACGCATCCTGTCCTTCGCTCCGACCTCGATCCCATCGCGGACAGAGTCCGCTCCTACGACCGAGTCTCCCTGACACCCATGATCGCTCACCTGGCGTACAGCCGAGTCCGTAGGATGGTGTTGAGCGAAGCGATATCCATCAGCGCAACCGCATGGGTTTCGCAGGCTCAACCCATCCTACGTAAAGCAGCTCGGCGCAGTCGGTGAGACAGTTGCTCCTACGATTCAGGGAAGCTTGGACGTAGGACTCTGTCCGCGATTGGATTCACCGCTTGGCGTGAAGTGAAATCACGACGCTCCCTGAATCCTGTTCGCGATAACGCCACATCCCAGAAACCTCCCACACTCCACCCGGCCCCTTCGTGGCAGCGGCGCACCTAGCCTGGAACTCCCTCCAGGCGCAAGGAAGCCCGCCGATGAAAGCCCTACTCGCCTCAGCCCTGCTGCTCCTCCCCACCCTCTCCCTGGCCTGCCCCGACTGGCCCGAACAGCGCGCCGGCGAAGAACTGCTGGGCCTGCGCCAGCAGCTGGAAGCCTGGGACCAGGCCTACCACCAGCGCGGCGAAAGCCCGATAGCCGACGAACTCTACGACCAGGCCCGGCAACGCTTCAGCCTTTGGCGCGACTGTTATCCACAGCTCGCCATCGAACCGCCCCCGCCGCTGCCGGCCAGCCGCGGCAAGCTGCGTCACCCCGCAGCCCATACCGGCCTGGACAAGGCCGCTGACGCCAACGAAGTCCGCCTGTGGATGGCCGGGCGCGAGGACCTCTGGGTGCAGCCCAAGGTCGATGGCGTGGCCGTGACGCTGGTCTACCAGGACGGCGAACTGGTCCAGGCCATCAGCCGTGGCGACGGCATCCGCGGCCAGGACTGGACCGCCAACGCCCGCCGCCTGCCGGCCGTGCCGCAACGTCTGCCCGCCACGGGGCGGCTGGTGTTGCAGGGCGAACTCTACTGGCGCCTGCCGGGCCACGTGCAGGCGCAAAGGGGCGGCCTCGGCGCCCGCGGCAAGGTCGCCGGCCTGATGGCGCGCAGCGAGCCGGGCGAACAGGTTTCGCAGGTCGGCCTGTTCGTCTGGGAATTGCCGCACGGCCCCGGGAACATGACGCAACGCCTGGAGCGCCTGAGAGCGCTGGGCCTCGCGGACAGCGCGGCCCTGACGCTACCGGTGACGGACTTCGAGGACGCCCAGCGCCAGCGCGAGCACTGGTACCGCAGCCCCCTGCCCTTCGCCAGCGACGGCATCGTCCTCCGCCAGGGCTCGCGCCCAGCCGCGAAGGCCTGGCAGGCCGGCAGCGCCAGCTGGGCGCTGGCCTGGAAATACCCCTACCGCCAGGCCCTGGCCGAGGTGCGCCGGGTGCATTTCCGCATCGGCCGCACCGGACGGGTGACGCCGCTGCTGGAACTGCAACCGGTGACGCTGGACGAGCGCCGCATCGCCCAGGTCAGCCTCGGCTCGACGCGGCGCTGGCAGGCCCTGGATATCCGCCCCGGCGACCAGGTGGCCATCGCCCTGGCCGGCCTGACCATCCCGCGGCTGGAAAGCGTGGTCTGGCGCTCGCCGCAGCGCCTTGCGGTAGAGCCGCCGCAGCCCGGGCGCTACCACGCGCTCAGTTGCTGGCGGGCAACGCCCGGCTGCGAGGAACAGTTCCTCGCCCGTCTCGCCTGGCTGGGCGGCGAACAGGGTTTGGCCTTGGAAGGCGTGGGGCCTGGGACTTGGCAGACGTTGCTGGAAGCCGGCCAGATTGCCGGCCTGCTCGACTGGCTGGAATTGCCGCCGGAAGCCCTGCGCCAACTGCCGGGCTTCGCCGAGCACAGTGGCGAACGCCTGCACGCCCAGTTCCGCGCCGCGCGGCAACGTCCCTTCCAGCACTGGTTGCGGGCGCTGGGCGTGCCCCAGGTCGACAGCCTGCCGGCCACCGAAGGTTGGGCCGAACTGAGCGCCCGGCAGGCCAGCGACTGGCGCCAGCTGCCGGGCGTCGGGCCGGTCCGGGCCCGGCAACTGCAGGCCTTCTTCGCCGACCACGAGGTGCAGCGCCTGGGCGCCCAGCTCGCCGCGGCCGGGGTAGCCGGCTTCTAAGCCCTCAGCGCAGGCGGAAGGCTTCCTGGTGGAAATTGCGCGCCGGCATGCCGCGCCGGCCGAGGTCGCGCCGCAGCAGGTCGGCCAGGCCTTGCGGGCCGCAGAACCACAGGCTCGGCCAGCGGCCGTCGGCGTCCGGCGCCATGCTCAGGTCGTCGCCGCGCAGGTAGCCCTCCTCAGCGCTGTAGTGGACCTTCAGCGCCACGCTGGGCAGGCCGTCGCACAGCTCGCGCAGGCGCCCGGCGTAGATGGCGTCGGCGGGGCTGCGCACGCAGTAGTGCAGCTCCACTTCCGGCGCATCGGCCGGGTGCTGCTGCAGCGCCTCCAGCCAGGCCAGGAAGGGCGTGATGCCGATGCCGCCGGCGATCCACACCTGGCGCTCGCCGCCGCGGCGGAAGTCGAAGCAGCCATAGGGCCCCTCGACCTTCACCGCATCGCCCAGCGCCAGGGCGTCCTGCAGGCGCCGGGTGTAGTCGCCCAGGGCCTTGATGCTGAAGCGCACCTCGCCGTTGCCCTGGTCGGCGCTGGAAATGCTGAAGGGATGCTGCCCCTCCAGGCGGTCGCAGGTGAGGAAGGCGAACTGCCCGGCCTTGTGCCGCCAGTTGCGGCCGAGCCGGCAGGTGACTTCCAGCATGCGCTCGCCGGGCCGCGCCACCGCCACCACCACGCCCTGGTGCGTGCGCCGCCGGCCGATGCGCCCGCTCAGGGCGATCAGCGCGCACACCGAGCCCAGCGCCGCGCACAGCGCCAGCAGCCAGCCCAGCGGCTGTGCCCAGTAGCCGGCCGGCGCCAGCACCACGCCATGGAAGGCCAGCACCAGATAGACCAGCGCCAGCGCTTTGTGCACGTAGCGCCACAGGTGGTAGGGGAAGCGCTGCCAGAGCGTCAGCACCAGCATGGCGGCGAGCAGCCAGGCCGACCACTCGCCCAGCTCCTTGGCCGAGCCGCGGAAGACCTCGAGAAAGGTCTCCACCCGCGGCCCCTTCGCCGGCTTGGCGACGAATTTCGCCAGCAGCGGCCCACCCAGCTCCAGCAGGTAGTGCAGCAGGCCCAGGCTGATGGCCAGGATGCCCGCCCAGCGGTGCACCCGGTACATGCGGTCGAGCCCGCCCAGCGGCCGCTCCAGCCAGGCCGGGCGTACCGCCAGGAGCATGATCAGCGACATCAGCGCGAAGGCGACGACGCCGCTCAGCAGGATGGCCTGCTTGCGCAGGACCCAGATATCGAAAGTGGCCGGCGGATCGAGCGCGAGCGCCAGCCCGAACGCCGCCAACACGGTGGCGATGACGATGCCTACGAACTTCATATGGCCTCCCTGGTTGCGAGCCTGGTCCGAGACTGGGCGCGCGGCCTTAATCATCCCTGAAGTTCGTATGGGAATTTTCCGCTGTTCGGCCTTGCCATGACCCAGGTCAAGCGCTGGGCAAGGCCACGGGCGTGCCGCACAATGCCGGACCCGGCCAGGAGACAACCCGCATGCGTATCCGCGTCCTTTCCGACCTGCACCACGAGCACTTCGGCGGCCGCCGCGAGCTGCCCGCGGTGGACGCCGACCTGGTGGTGCTGGCCGGCGACATCCACGAGCACCTGCAGGGCCTGCACTGGGCCCGCGAAGCCTTCCCCGACACGCCGGTGGTCTACGTCGCCGGCAACCACGAGTTCTACAACGCCGACCTGCCGGAGCTGACTCAGGCCATGCGCAACCTGGCCCGCGCCCTGGACATCCACTTCCTGGAGAACGACGCGGTGGTCATCGATGGCGTGCGCATCCTCGGCGCCACCCTGTGGACGGACTTCCTGCTCTACGGCGAGGAAACCCTGCCGCTGACGCTGCAGCGCGCGCTGCGCCTGATGCCCGACTTCAGCTGCATCGACTGGTTCACCGCGCCCTTCACCCCGGCGCTCAGCCAGCAGTTGTTCGAGGCCTCGCGGGACTGGCTGACGGCGCAGCTGGCCGAGCCCTTCGCCGGGCCGACCGTGGTGGTCACCCACCATGCGCCCAGCGCCCGCTCCATTCCGCCGCAATATGTCGGCGACAGCCTGTCGCCGGCCTTCGCCTCGGACCTGGAGCACCTGGTGCAGCAGTGCGACCTGTGGCTGCACGGCCACGTGCACGACGCCCTGGACTACCGCATCGGCCGCGCCCGGGTGGTGGCCAACCCGGGCGGCTACCCGGGCGAGAAGGGCGGCTTCGACGCCTACGGCACCGTGGAAGTCTGAGCCACCGGCAACTGCTTGAAGAAGCGCCAGATCTCCGCCGGCCCGTCCAGCTCGGGGTCGGCCATGCCAAACAGGCGCGGCGGCCGATAGCCCGGCTGCGACAACAGATGGCCGCCGCCGTGCACGCTCACCAGTTCCACCGGCGGCATTCCCTCGCCCCGCCATTGCCAGCGCTCCGACCAGACCGGGCCGGGGCGCGTCAGCGGCTCGCGCTGCGCCGGCGCGCTGATGCCGTTGCGCCGCGCCAGCTCGCCGGCCGAAGCCTCGCTGGAGAGCACTTCGCCGCGGTCGCCGAAGCCGAACAGCTTCACCCGCCCGCCGCCGTAGGGGTTGATCGGGTCGCGCGTGCCGTTCATCAGCAGCGCCGCCACCGCCCGCTGCGACTCGCTGCAAGCGTCGTTCGCCGCGCTCGGCAGGCTGGCCGCCACCAGGGCGATCCCGGCCAGCGGCAGTTCGGACTCCGCGGCCATGCGCAGGGCCATCTGCCCGCCGTTGGAGTAGCCGGCGAAGAACACCCGCTGCGGGTCCACCTGGCGCTCGCGCTGGATCCGCCGCACCAGCCGGGTGAGGAAGGCCACGTCGTCGATGTTGCGGGCGCGCGCGCTGTAGCTGGCCACCTTGCGGCAGTCGTTCCAGTGGCCCTCGAAGCCGTCCGGGTAGAGCACCAGGAAGCCGTCGCGGTCGGCCAGGGCGTCGAAGCCGAAGCCGCTATCGCGGCGCATCAGCTGGCCGTTGCTGCGCGAGGCGTGCAGCACCACCAGCAGCGCCGGGTTCGGCGCCAGGTTGGGCGGCACGTAGAGCACGTAGCCGCGGCGCAGGCCGCCGGCGCGCAGGGAGCTGTCCTCGCTCACCCCGGTGAGCATCGGCGGGCGCAACTGCTCGCCGGGCAGCAGGTACCAGGCGCCCACCAGCAGGGCCGCCAGCAACAGCAGGATCAGCGTCTGAACCAGGCGAATCGCGATACGCATCCAGCCTCCCCCGCTCCGCCCGACGGAGCGCGTTCAATGGATCGACCAGGCCGCGGACTGCCATGGGGCAACCCCCACGCGCGCGCTTAATGGCAAACTCTAGACGTTCGTCAGCATCGATATCTCATTTGGTAACGCAGGACCCGAGAATGTTCCGATCCATTACCCTCAGCCTCGCCGCACTGCTCTGCACCGGCGCCTTCGCCGCGCAACCCGAGCAGCCCCTGAGCGGCTGCGCCGCCAAGCAGGCGGCCATCGCCGGCAAGCTGGAAGAAGCCCGCGCCCGCGGCGACAAGGGCGCCATCGCCGGCCTGGAAACCGCCCTGGAAAAGGCCCGCACCTACTGCACTGACGGCAGCCTGACGCAAAAGCGCACCCAGCGCGTGCTGGACGCCGAGCGCGAAGTCAGCCAGCGCGAAAGCGACCTGCGCAAGGCCATGAACAAGGGCGACGCGCAGAAGATCGAGAAGCGCAAGGACAAGCTGGCCGAGGCCCGCGCGGAGCTGGAGCAGGCGAAGCGGGAGTTGGAGGAGTGAGTGGGGCTGGTTGCCTGGCTGGCTAGCGAGCTTGCTCGCGAACGGAGTCTCCCTGTTGCACTGTTGCTTCAGGTCGACTCCGTTCCCTCTCCCCAACCCTCTCCCTGAAGGGAGAGGGGGCTAGTCCGTGCCGAGAGAAGAAACGGTTTCAGCTGGAAACCAGCGGAGCAGCCGGCTGACTCCAGAACACCCAACCCTGCCCAACGGTCCCCTCTCCCTTCAGGGAGAGGGTTAGGGAGAGGGCGCTCTTGAGGATGCGCACCACCCCATCGGCAGAACACCGTTCGCGAGCAAGCTCGCTCCTACAAAAAACGGAGCGCCCGTCAAAGCGCCCTGAACTTCTTGTGGCAAGCCTCGCAGGCATCTTCCACCGCGGCCAGGTCCTTGCGCACGCCGTCGGCGGTCGGGGTGGCCTGGCGGGTGTTGGCCTCCAGCGCGGCGGCGGCCTGCTGGAAGGTCTTGGCGTCAGCCTGGAACTCCAGCTGGCGCTGCCACAGCTCGTCCTTGGCGCGGCTGTCGCCACCCTCGTCGGTCGGCTTGCTGGTGGGGAAATACTGCCAGGGCTGGCCGGCCAGCTCGTTGAGCTTGACCGAGTCGGCGCGGAATTTCTCGGCGTCGAAGACCACGCGGCCGCGCAGCATGCCGCCCATGTCCTCGCTGGCGTGGAGCATCTGCTTGAAGATCGCCTGGCGCTTGGCCAGCGGGGAATTCGGATCGAGGCGGTGGCAACCGGCCAGGGCGGCACCGGCCAACAGCAGGACGAGCAGGGTCTTCAGCTTCATGAGCGGACTCTTGTAGGACAGGCCAGACACGGGAGCGGCGGATTATCCGCCGCTACCCGGCATTGATCCAGAGCCCGCGCGCCCGCCTGCGGCCATCCGCCGCAGCGATGCGCGAACCGTTCAGCTGCGGTTCAGGCGGAGACCACAAAGAAGGCAGCGATCAGCGCCATGCCGACGAACCACACCAGCGAACGCAGCAGCGCCAGGTCGGCAAGGTAGAAGATCAGGTAGAGCAGGCGGCTGGTCAGCCAGGCGATGGCCAGGGTATCCAGGGTCGCCGGCTCGGCGTTGCCCACCACGTAGGCCACCAGCACGGCGATGGCGAAGGCCGGGGTGACCTCGAAGCTGTTCAGCTGGAAGGCGTTGGCGCGCTTGCGGTAGCCCTCCAGGCCGGCCAGGAAGGTGCGCGGGTCGTGGTTCTGCCGGGGGCCGAAGCCGCCGCCGGTGAACTTGGCGATGCTGGTGCCCAGGTAGGGCAGGAAGATGGCGATCAGGATGCACCAGAAGGCGATGGGCATGGACGGAGGTCTCGTCGGCTGGGAAGTCGGCAGGTTGCCGCCAAGCATAGGCGAAGGTCAGTGGCCGGCGGGCGGATGCGTGCGCCAAAGCGGCCAATCTCGCGGCCTGTTCGCCAAGCTCAGAGTTTCATCACCAGCATCCCCGCCAGCACCAGGCTGCACGCCAGCAGGCGCGGCAGGCCGAAGGGCTCCTTGAGGAAGCGCATGCCGAACAGCACCACCAGCACCACGCTGGTCTCGCGCAGCGCCGCGGCCTCGGCCACCGAGCCCAGCTGCATGGCCCAGAGCACCAGGCCGTAGCTGGCCATCACGCAGATGCCGACGCTCAGGCCGAGCTTCCACTGCGTCTGCCAGAAGCGCGCGAAGGCGCGGGTGCGCGTGCCCAGGGCGAGCAGCGGGAAGGGCACGCCGGAGAGCAGCGTCAGCCACACCAGATAGTCCAGCGGCTGCGGCCAGCGTTTCAGCGCGTGGCCGTCGGTCCAGGTGTAGCTGCCGATGCACAGGCCCATCAGCAGCACCACGGGGAAGGCGATCCAGGGCAGCCGCGAACCGCCGCCGCCCTTGAGCAGGAACAGCATGCCCAGCGGGATCAGCAGGATGCCGAGGACCTGCCGGTCGCTGAGCTGCTCGCCGCCCACCAGCAGCGTCAGCGCCAGCACCACCAGCGGCGACAGGCCGCGCATCAGCGGGTAGACCAGGCCGAGGTCGCCGACCTTGTAGGCCTGGATCAGCAGCACCCGGTAGACCAGCTGCAGGGCCACGGCGCTGCCCAGCCAGGGCCAGACCTCCGCCGGCGGCAGGCTGATCCAGGGCAGCAGGGCGAGGGCCACGAGCAGGCCGACGAGGTCCATGCAGGCCACCACCAGCAGGCGGTCGGCGCTGAATTTGACGAGGGTGTTCCAGGCCGCGTGGAGCACGGCGGCGAGCAGCACCAGGGCGGTGGCGAACAAGGCGGGGCTTCCTGGTATAGACCAGTTGCGATTCTAGCGCCTCGCCCCCCAAGCCCGGCAAGCCTCGGAAAGGCCTGAAGTGCGTATACAGCTCCGCACCGAGGGGCGTGACTGGTCTAGACTGGGGGTTTCGCGATCGCCAGAGTCCCCCTGCCATGCCCCGAATGCTCAAGTTCCTGTGCTGCTACGTCCTCGTCTCCCTGCTCACCGGCTGCGGCTACAACGCCATGCAAGCCGGCGACGAGCAGGTCAAGGCGGCCTGGTCCGAAGTGCTCAACCAGTACCAGCGGCGCGCCGACCTGGTGCCCAACCTGGTCAACACCGTGAAAGGCTATGCCGCCCACGAGGCCGCCGTGCTCACCCAGGTCACCGAGGCCCGGGCCAGGGTCGGCAGCACCACCCTCAACGCCGACCAGCTCGGCGACGCGGCGGCCATGCAGCGCTTCCAGCAGGCCCAGGGCGAGCTCAGCTCGGCGCTCTCGCGGCTGCTGGTGGTCACCGAGAATTATCCACAGCTCAAGGCCGACGGCCTGTTCAAGGACCTGCTGACGCAGCTCGAAGGCACCGAGAACCGCATCACCGTGGCCCGCGGCCGCTACGTCAAGGCGGTGCAGGACTACAACGTGCTGATCCGCCAGTTCCCGCAGGTGATCACCGCGAAGATCTTCGGCTACCAGCCCAAGGCCAACTTCAGCGTGGAGAACGAGGCGGCCATCTCCACCGCGCCCAAGGTCGATTTCGGCACGCCGCAGCCGCAACCGGCGCAATGAGCATGCGCGCCTGGCTGCTGGCGCTGGCCCTGCTGTGCTGCGCGGGCCTGGCGCGGGCCGAGGTGGCCGTGCCGCAGCTGAGCGCGCGGGTCACCGACCTCACCGCCACCCTCGACGCCGAGCAGCGCGGCCGCCTTGAACAACAGTTGGCGGCGCTGGAGCAGCGCAAGGGCGCGCAACTGGCGGTGCTGATGATCCCCAGCACCGGCGAGGAGAGCATCGAGCAGTACGCGGTGCGCGCCTTCGAGCAGTGGAAGCTGGGCCGCAAGGGCGTGGACGACGGCGTGCTGCTGGTGGTGGCCAAGGACGACCGCGCCCTGCGCATCGAGGTCGGCTACGGCCTGGAGGGCGCCGTCACCGACGTCCTGGCCGGGCGCATCATCCGCGAGCAGATAGTCCCGCACTTCCGCGAAGGCGACTTCGCTGGCGGCGTGCAGGCCGGAGTGGACAGCCTGGAGAAGCTGATCGACGGCGAGGCGCTGCCCGAGCCCCAGCAGGCTGCGCAGGGCGACGACCTGGGCCTGCCGGCCGGCAGCCTGCTGCCGCTGTTCGCCCTGCTGGCCGGCGTGCCGCTGCTGGGGCGCCTGCTGCCGCTGCCGTTCATGCGCCAGCGCAGCTTCGGTCGCTATGTGGTGTGCAGCGTGATCGTCGGGGTGCTGGCCGGCGTGCTCAGCCTGGTGCTGACCTTCAGCTTCGCCGCGCTGGTCAACAACGGCGTCAGCGCCTTCGTCTTCGCCCTCATCGCCTACCCCTTCTTCCTGCTGCCGGCCGGCTTCTTCCGTGGCGGGCGCGGCGGCGGTTTCGGCGGGGGCGGCTTCGGTGGCCGGGGTGGCGGCGGCTTCGGCGGTGGCGGCGGTTCCAGCGGCGGCGGCGGGGCCTCCGGCCGCTGGTGAGCCTCAGAGCACCGCGGCGCCGGCCTCTTCCTCGCGGATCGAGCGCAGCACCTGGCGCTGCAGTTCGATGAACTCGGCGCTGCCGGCCATCTCCTCGCGGCGCGGGCGCGGCAGGCCCACGTCGAAGGTGGTCTTGATCCGCCCCGGGCCCAGGCCCATGACCACGATGCGGTCGGACAGGTAGACCGCCTCCTCGACGTCGTGGGTAACGAACATCACCGTCAGCCGGTGCGTCTCCCAGATACGCGTGAGCAGCTCCTGCATCTGGTGGCGGGTCATGGCGTCCAGGGCGCCGAAGGGCTCGTCCATCAGCAGGATCTTCGGCCGGTAGGACAGCGCCCGGGCGATCGCCACGCGCTGCTTCATGCCGCCGGACAGCTCGCTGGGATAGGCGTCGGCGAACTTCTCCAGCTTCACCAGCTGCAGGTGCTCGGCGGCGATCTCGCGGCACTCGGCGCGGGAGCGGCCGGCGGCCTTGAGGGCGAACTCGACGTTCTGCCGCGCGGTCAGCCAGGGCAGCAGGGTGTAGGCCTGGAACACCACGCCGCGGTCCAGGCCGGGGCCGGCGATGGGCACGCCGTCGACCTTGACGCTGCCGCTGTCGAAGTCCTCAAGCCCCGCGGCGATGGACAGCAGGGTGCTCTTGCCGCAGCCGGAGGTGCCGACGATGGAGACGAACTCGTTGTCCGCCAGGGTCAGGTCGATGTTGCGCAGCACCTCGCGGCGCTCTCTGCCGACCGCGAAGCTCTTGTTCAGGCCGGAAATCTCCAGGGTCGCCATCAGCCGCGCCTCCGGTTGTAGCGGAACAGGACGCGCTCGGCGGCGCGCATGGCCTGGTCGGTGACCAGCCCCAGCAGGCCGAGCAGCAGGATGTAGCCGATGATGGTGTCGGTCTGGAAGAAGCGCTGCGACACCACGATGCGGTAGCCCAGGCCCGAGGTGGCGGCCACCAGCTCGGCCAGCACCAGCCAGGTCCAGGCCCAGCCGAGGCTGATCCGCAGGGCGTCCCAGATGCCCGGCAGGGCGCTGGGCAGGACGATCTTCAGGAGGATGCGCCGGTCGGGCATGCCCAGGGTCCGGCCGAGGCCGACGAAGTCCGGCGGCACGCGCTTGATGGCGTCCATCACCATCAGCACCTGCTGGAAGAAGGTGCCGATCCAGATGATGAGGAATTTCTGGAAGTCGCTGGTGCCGGCCCAGAGGATGCTCAGCGGCACGAAGGCCACCACCGGCATGTAGCGCACGAAGTCCACCAGCGGCTCGGTGGCGGCCTTCCAGAAGCCGTAGCAGCCGGCGAACACGCCGATGACGATGGACATCGCCGAGGAAATCGCGAAGGCCACCAGGATGCGGTAGACGCTGACCTTCAGGTCGGCCCAGAGGGTGCCGTCGGCGGCCAGCCTGAGCATGCGCGCCCAGACGTCGCCGGGCGCCGGCAGGAAGATCTTCGGCACCGCGCCGCTGGCGCCGGCCGCCCACCAGGCCAGGGCCAGCAGGACGAATACGCCGCCGCCGATCAGCAGCAGGTGGGTGCGCGCCAGCGGCTTGCCGATGACGAACAGCGGGGAGGGTTTACGGGCGTTCATGCTGGGCTCGGGGTAACGGGGAAAGCGCGCCGGCCCGGAGCCGGCGCGCGGGGTGCGTCAGAGCGCCTCGGCGAAGCGCGCGTCGACGGCCTGCTCCGGGGTCACCGGCTGCTGGATGATGCCGGCTTCGCTGGCGGCCTTCTGGATGTGCGCGAAGGAGTCCTTGACGAAGGCGCCCTTCAGCTCGGCCTTGTTCTCGCCCAGGGAATAGAAGCGCACGCCGTCGAAGGCGCTCTGCAGCTCCGCCGGCTCGGCGCCGACGCCCTTGGCGATGGCCGCGCGGCCTTCGGCGGTGTGGGCCTGGTAGTGCTTCAGGCCGGCTTCCCAACTCTTGAGCAGGGCCAGCACCTGGCCGGGGCGCTGCTTGAGCACCTCGTCGCGGACCACGAACACGTCACTGATGATGCCCGGGTCGTCCGAGCCCTTGTACAGCAGGTTCACTTTCGGGTTCTGCTGCCTGGCGGCGCTCAGGTAGGGCTCGTAGGTCACCGCCGCCGGCACTTGGCCTGCGATCAGCGCGGAACCGGCGTTGGCCGCCGGCATCGGCACCGGCTGCACGTCGGCCAGGCTCAGGCCGGCCTTGCGCAGGGCGCTGTGCAGGAGGATGTCGCTGGTGGTGCCCTCTTCATAGGCGACCTGCTTGCCCTTGAGGTCCTTCAGCGTCTTGATCGAGGGGTCGACGATCAGCGCGTCGGCGCTGGTGCTCTGGTCCAGCAGCAGGACGATCTTCACCGGCAGGCCGGCGGCAACCATGGCCATGGCGGTGTGGGTGGCGAGGTTGCCGCCGTCGATCTGGCCGCTGGCCAGGGCGGCGTTCATGTCCTTGTCTTCGGTGAAGTTGACCAGCTCGACCTTGTCCAGGCCGTTGGCCTTGAAGGCGCCGGCCTGCTCGGCGACGTACCACTGGCCGTAGCCCAGCCAGGGCTGCATGCCCATCTTGAAGGTGCCGGCCTCGGGCTTGAGGTCGGCCTTGGGCTCGGCGGCCTGGGCGGCGCCGCCCAGCAGGACGGCGCAGCAGGTGGCCGCGACGAGGCGGCGCAGCGTGGATGCGATGGGCGCTTGCATGGTGTCTCCCCGGTCTTCTTCTGTGGTGGTACGACGGGGGAGCCTTGGCCCGCACCCGCCGTGGGCGGGCACAGGCTCACACGAAACCGCGCGGATGCAAAGCCTGGATGCGTCGCTGCGGGCCCGCAGGCTCAGGGCTCGAGGTCGTCCCCGTCCTTGAACTGGTCCTTGATGTAGGTGATCTCGGTCTTGCCGTGGGGCGCCGGCAGGCCGTCCGGGCCCATGTTGACGAAGACCATCTTGTCGATGGTGAGGATGCTCTTGCGGGTGATTTTGTTGCGCACGTGGCAGGTCAGGGTGATCGAGGTGCGGCCGAAGTCGGTGGCGGTGATGCCCATCTCGATGATGTCGCCGGTGCGCGCCGAGCTGACGAAGTTGATCTCGGAGATGAACTTGGTGACCACGCGCTGGTTGCCCAGCTGGACGATGGCGTAGATGGCCGCTTCTTCGTCTATCCACTTCAGCAGGCTGCCGCCGAACAGCGAGCCGTTGGGGTTGAGGTCTTCGGGTTTTACCCATTTGCGGGTGTGGAAATTCATGGTGACTCCTTGCTGGTTGCGCCTCGTGAGCGCGATGCCTTGTCGGCAAGTTGACGGGTCGAGCCCCGCCGGCTGCGCAATTATCGCGCGGATCGCCGCTTCTCGCCCGGCCCGGGTCAACCCAGGCCGGCCTCCTCGCGGTAGATGCGCGCCTGTTCCACCAACCAGTCGCGGAAGGCGCGGACGATGGCGGATTCCACCTTGCGCTCGGGAATCATCAGGTAATAGGCATGCTCGCTCAAATAGGCATGTTGCATCGCCACGATCAGCCGGCCCTCGGCCAGCTCGCGCTGGATCAGCATCGGCGGGATCAGCGCCACGCCCATGCCCTGCTCGGCCGCCTGGGCGAGCATGGAGAACAGCTCGTAGCGGGTGCCGCTCATGTCGTGGGCGACGCTCATGCCCAGGGAGCCGAACCACTGGCGCCAGGCGTAGGGCCGGGTGGTCTGCTGCATCAGCGGCAGCGCGGCGATCTCTTCGGCGCCGAGGCTGGCGCGGCCTTCGAGCAGCTCGGGGCTGCACACCGGCACCGGGTTCTCGCGCATGAGGAAGTGCTTCACCGTGCCGGACCAGGCGCCGTCGCCGAAGTACAGCGCGCAGTCGAAGTCGGTGTCGGCGAAGAGGAAGGGCCGGGTGCGGTTGGTCAGGTTCACCGTGACCTCCGGGTACAGCCCCTTGAAGGCCTTGAGCCGCGGCAGTAGCCACTGGGTGGCGAAGGTCGGCACCACCGCCAGCTCGATGCTGCCGCCGCCCTGCTGGCCCATCACCGCCAGGGTGTCGCGCTCCACTGCGTCCAGCCGCGCGGCGATGCGCCGGCTGTAGCCCAGCCCCGCCTCGGTGAGCTTGACGCCGCGCCGCGAACGGCGGAACAGTTCGACGCCGAGGAACGCCTCCAGCCCGGCGATCTGCCGGCAGATGGCGCTCTGCGTCAGCGACAGTTCCTCGGCAGCCTTGGTGAAGCTCTCGTGGCGCGCCGCCGACTCGAAGCTGACCAGCGCCGCGGTGGTGGGGATCTTGCGCCGCATCGAATGCCTCTTGGGAATCTCGTGATCCGCGAAGCCCGGGAAACAGGCCATTCAAACATTCGTTTCATGGGGCCCGGGCCATCACGGAGTGAGAAAATAG
Organism: Pseudomonas sp. M1; assembly: GCF_022760135.1. Taxonomy (NCBI): domain Bacteria; kingdom Pseudomonadati; phylum Pseudomonadota; class Gammaproteobacteria; order Pseudomonadales; family Pseudomonadaceae; genus Pseudomonas; species Pseudomonas sp. M1. Next base: position 336,690 of record NZ_CP094343.1, on the reverse strand, counting down.
CACAACAGCGTGCGAATTAGTCGGTTGCCGCACCGGTCGGCGGCTGACTAGGATCGACCGCACTGCGTCCGCCTAAACTGGTCGGACACCCTGTCACTGCCCCGAGGTAACCCGATGGCCACCAAAGCAAGCTTCAACTGGGAAGACCCGCTGCTGCTGGATCAGCAACTCACCGAAGAAGAGCGCATGGTTCGCGACAGCGCCCAGCAGTTCGCCCAGGACAAGCTGGCCCCGCGCGTGCTGGAGGCCTTCCGCCATGAGCAGACTGACCCGGCGATCTTCCGCGAGATGGGCGAGACCGGCCTGCTCGGCGCGACCATCCCCGCCGAGTACGGCGGCAGCGGCCTGAACTACGTGTGCTACGGCCTGATCGCCCGCGAGGTCGAGCGCGTCGACTCCGGCTACCGCTCGATGATGAGCGTGCAGTCGTCCCTGGTCATGGTGCCGATCTACGAGTTCGGCAACGAAGCCACCAAGCAGAAGTACCTGCCGAAACTGGCCAGCGGCGAATACATCGGCTGCTTCGGCCTGACCGAGCCGAACCACGGCTCCGACCCGGGCTCGATGATCACCCGCGCGAAGAAGGTCGACGGCGGCTACCGCCTGTCCGGCGCCAAGATGTGGATCACCAACAGCCCGATCGCCGACGTCTTCGTGGTCTGGGCCAAGGACGACGAAGGCCAGATCCGTGGCTTCGTCCTGGAGAAAGGCTGGGAAGGCCTGTCCGCCCCGGCCATCCACGGCAAGGTCGGCCTGCGCGCCTCCATCACCGGCGAGATCGTGATGGACAACGTGTTCGTCCCCGAAGAGAACGCCTTCCCCGAAGTGCGCGGCCTGCGCGGCCCGTTCACCTGCCTGAACTCGGCCCGCTACGGCATCTCCTGGGGCGCCCTGGGCGCGGCCGAGGCCTGCTGGCACACCGCCCGCCAGTACACCCTGGACCGCAAGCAGTTCGGCCGCCCGCTGGCCGCCAACCAACTGATCCAGAAGAAACTGGCCGACATGCAGACCGAAATTACCCTGGCCCTGCAAGGCTGCCTGCGCCTGGGCCGGATGAAGGACGAAGGCACCGCCGCGGTGGAAATCACCTCGATCATGAAGCGCAACAGCTGCGGCAAGGCCCTGGACATCGCCCGCATGGCCCGCGACATGCTCGGCGGCAACGGCATCTCCGACGAGTTCGGCGTGGCCCGCCACCTGGTCAACCTGGAAGTGGTGAACACCTATGAAGGTACCCACGACGTCCACGCGCTGATCCTCGGCCGCGCGCAGACTGGCATCCAGGCTTTCTTCTAAGACGAGCCATAAGCTGGAAGCCCGAAGCTGGAAGCCTCTCCGGCGCGGGCTTCCGGCTTCAAGCTTCCCGCTTCCAGCTCCTCTGCGAGGTCATCCATGTCCGGCGCCCTGTCCCATATCCGCGTTCTCGACCTTTCCCGCGTCCTGGCCGGCCCCTGGGCCGGGCAGATCCTCGCCGACCTCGGCGCCGAAGTGATCAAGATCGAACGCCCCGGCAGCGGCGACGACACCCGCGCCTGGGGCCCGCCGTTCCTCAAGGACGCCGAGGGCCGCGACACCAGCGAGGCGGCCTACTACCTGTCGGCCAACCGCAACAAGAAATCCCTCACCATCGACTTCACCCGGCCCGAGGGCCAGCGCCTGGTGCGCGAGCTGGCGGCCAAGGCCGACATCGTGCTGGAGAACTTCAAGGTTGGCGGGCTGAAGAGCTACGGGCTGGACTACGAGTCGCTCAAGCAGCTCAACCCGAAGCTGATCTACTGCTCCATCACCGGCTTCGGCCAGACCGGCCCCTACGCCAAGCGCGCCGGCTACGACTTCATGATCCAGGGCCTGGGCGGCCTGATGAGCATCACCGGGCGCTCCGACGCCGAGGAAGGCGCCGGCCCGGTGAAGGTCGGCGTGGCGCTGACCGACATCCTCACCGGCCTGTATTCGTCCACCGCCATCCTCGCCGCCCTCGCCCACCGCGACGTCAGCGGCATCGGCCAGCACATCGACATGGCCCTGCTCGACGTGCAGGTGGCCTGCCTGGCCAACCAGACGCTGAACTACCTGACCACCGGCATCCCGCCGCGCCGGCTGGGCAACGCCCACCCGAACATCGTGCCCTACCAGGACTTCCCCACCGCCGACGGCGACATGATCCTCACCGTCGGTAACGACGGGCAGTTCCGCAAGTTCTGCGAACTGGCCGGACACCCGGAATGGGCCGACGACGAACGCTTCGCCAGCAACAAGGCGCGGGTCGCCCACCGCGACGTGCTGATCCCGCTGATCCGCCAGGCCACGGTGATGCGCACCACCGCGCAGTGGATCGCCGCGCTGGAGCAGGCCGGCGTGCCTTGTGGGCCGATCAACGACCTGGCCCAGGTGTTCGCCGACCCGCAGGTGATCGCCCGCGGCCTGCGCGTGGACCTGCCGCACCCGCTGGCCGGGACCGTGCCCCAGGTGGCCAGCCCGATCCGCCTGTCGCAGACCCCCGTCGAGTACCGCAACGCCCCGCCGACCCTCGGCCAGCACACCGAGCAGATCCTCGAAAGCGTGCTCGGCCTGGACGCCGCCGCCATCGGCAAGCTGCGCGAGCAGGGCGTGATCTGAGTTCGGCGCGGCGCCCGCGCCAGGGTATTCACGGCCCCTGGCGCGGGCGCCGCCCGGCGGACGACGGAAAACCTTTGGCTTGCCGCCCGGCATCGCTATAATCCGCAGGCTTCACCGGCCGGCTCCGCTCCGGCCGTTCCCGCCACCCGTTCCGAGGGGCGCTGCAGCAAGCCAAGGCTTGTCAGGCTCGGACGGGGCGCGTCCCGGTCGGCGTCCGCCGGCCGTTAACGCATCAACGGCGCCCATTCGCAGACAACGAATGGAGAGTTACGCATGAGCGCTGTCATGACGCCTGCCGGTTTCACCGACTATAAAGTCGCCGACATTTCCCTGGCCGCCTGGGGCCGCCGCGAGCTGATCATCGCCGAGTCCGAGATGCCGGCACTGATGGGCCTGCGCCGCAAGTACGCCGCCAGCCAGCCGCTCAAGGGCGCCAAGATCCTCGGCTGCATCCACATGACCATCCAGACCGGCGTGCTCATCGAGACCCTGGTCGCCCTCGGCGCCGAAGTGCGCTGGTCCAGCTGCAACATCTTCTCCACCCAGGATCAGGCCGCCGCCGCCATCGCCGCCGCCGGCATCCCGGTGTTCGCCTGGAAGGGCGAGACCGAGCAGGAATACGAGTGGTGCATCGAGCAGACCATCCTCAAGGACGGCCAGCCGTGGGACGCCAACATGGTGCTGGACGACGGCGGTGACCTGACCGAGATCCTGCACAAGAAATACCCGGCGATGCTGGAGAAGATCCACGGCATCACCGAAGAGACCACCACCGGCGTGCACCGCCTGCTCGACATGCTCAAGGCCGGCACCCTGAAAGTCCCGGCGATCAACGTCAACGACTCGGTGACCAAGAGCAAGAACGACAACAAGTACGGCTGCCGCCACAGCCTCAACGACGCCATCAAGCGCGGCACCGACCACCTGCTGTCGGGCAAGCAGGCCCTGGTGATCGGCTACGGCGACGTGGGCAAGGGCTCGGCGCAGTCGCTGCGCCAGGAAGGCATGATCGTCAAGGTCTCGGAAGTCGACCCGATCTGCGCCATGCAGGCCTGCATGGACGGCTTCGAAGTCGTATCGCCCTACAAGAACGGCCTGAACGACGGCACCGAGGCCAGCGTCGACGCCGCCCTGCTGGGCAAGATCGACCTGATCGTCACCACCACCGGCAACGTCAACGTCTGCGACGCCGGCATGCTCAAGGCCCTGAAGAAGCGCGCCGTGGTCTGCAACATCGGCCACTTCGACAACGAGATCGACACCGCCTTCATGCGCAAGACCTGGGCCTGGGAAGAGGTCAAGCCGCAGGTGCACAAGATCCACCGCACCGGCAAGGACGGCTTCGATCCGCACAACGACGACTATCTGATCCTGCTCGCCGAGGGCCGCCTGGTGAACCTGGGCAACGCCACCGGCCACCCGAGCCGCATCATGGACGGTTCCTTCGCCAACCAGGTGCTGGCGCAGATCCACCTGTTCGAGCGCAAGTTCGCCGACCAGCCGGCCGCCGAGAAGGCCAAGCGCCTGACCGTCGAAGTGCTGCCGAAGAAGCTCGACGAGGAAGTCGCCCTGGAGATGGTCCGCGGCTTCGGCGGCGTGGTCACCCAGCTGACGCCGAAACAGGCCGAGTACATCGGCGTGACCGTCGAAGGTCCGTTCAAGCCGGATACCTATCGCTACTAAAAAAGCCGCTGGAGGCGGGAGGCTGAAGGCTGGACGAAAAGGCAGCTCGGTGCGCTTTTTCGTTCAGCCTTCAGCCTTCAGCCTTCAGCGATCACGTCCCGACAGCCTCTTGCGGATCTGTTCCATGACGACATCCGATCGCCGCTTCAGCTTCGAGTTCTTCCCCGCCAAGACCGAAGCCGGGCATGAAAAACTGCTGGCCACCGCGCGCCAGCTGGCCGGCTACAAGCCGGACTTCTTCTCCTGCACCTACGGCGCCGGCGGCTCCACCCGCGACCGTACCCTGGTCACCGTCCTGCAGCTGGACGGCGAGGTGAACGTCCCCACCGCGCCGCACCTGTCCTGCGTCGGCGACACCAAGGCCGAACTGCGCGCCCTGCTCGCCCACTACAAGGACGCCGGCATCCGCCGCATCGTCGCCCTGCGCGGCGACCTGCCCTCGGGCATGGGCATGGCCAGCGGCGAGCTGCGCTACGCCAACGAACTGGTGGAGTTCATCCGCGCCGAGACCGGCGACCACTTCCACATCGAGGTCGCGGCCTACCCGGAAGTACATCCGCAGGCACGCAATTCCGAGCATGATCTGGCCAATTTCGTACGCAAGGTCAAGGCCGGTGCTGACAGTGCAATCACGCAGTATTTCTTCAACGCCGACAGCTATTTCCACTTCGTCGAGCGTGCACAGAAGTTGGGCGTCGACATCCCGATCGTCCCGGGCATCATGCCGATCACCAACTACTCCAAGCTGGCGCGTTTCTCGGACGCCTGTGGCGCCGAAATCCCCCGCTGGATCCGCAAGCAGCTGGAAGCCTATGGCGACGACATCGCCAGCATCCAGTCCTTCGGCGAGCAGGTGATCACCGAGATGTGCGAACGTCTGCTGGACGGCGGCGCCCCCGGGCTGCATTTCTACACGCTGAACCAGGCCGACCCCAGCCTGGCACTGTGGAAAAACCTGAAGCTGCCCCGCTAGCGCAACGGCGTTCCGCCGCCCGCCACGGGCGGCGGTTCACCGGCCAGGACGCTAGAGGTTGCACATGGCATGGCACATGCCCCCTCTCTGATCTACCTCGTGTACGGTCGCCAGACCTACCATCAGGAAGCCCTGTTCAGCATCGCCAGCGCCATCGCCCGGGCACGGGAAACGCCGCGGCTGCGCCTGGACATCCAGGTCGTCACCGATGACGGCGCCCCCTACGCCGGGCTGCCGGTGCGGGTGCGCCACATCGACGCAGGCACCCTGGCCGGCTGGTACGGGCCGCACGGCTATCACTTCCGCGCCAAGCACGTGGCCCTGCGCCAGGCGCTCGACGAACTGCCCGCCGCCGTGCTGATCGACACCGACACCTTCTTCCGCGTATCGCCGGCCCGGCTGTTCGCCCAGGTGCGGCCCGGCGCCCTGCTGTGCAACGCCGTGCGGCACCGGCTTGGCGACTCGCAGGCGCCCGTCTATCGCCAGCTGATCGAGCCCCTGAAGGCCCGCGGGCTGGCCGACGAACGGACGCCGCTGATCAATTCCGGGGTGATCGGACTGACCCGCGAAGACGCCCTCGTACTCGACCGTTCGTTGGAATTGATGGATGACCTCTACCCAATTGCCCGCGCAGCCTATAATCTTGAAGAGTTCGTTCTGGCGATTGCGGCCTACAGACAACTGGAACCCGTCGGTTGTACCGACCTCATCCACCATTATTGGAGCCGCAAGCAGTTGTTCCGGGCGAAAGCCCAGGCCTGGCTGCACAAGCACCGAACGTCCCTTCTCAGCCCCCTGGCTCTCGACGACACCCTGCTGGTGACCGACCGCCTGCCGCGTCCACCACGTGCCGCGCGCCTGCTGTACAAGCTGAGAACACTGCCGTTGCCGGTCCCGATGCGCCAGTTCAGCCTGGAGCTGTTCTACGGGTGCCACGACTACGACAACGAGTTCGACCGGGCCTGCGGCCCCGTCTGGTGGGAAAAGGCCGCGACCAACGTCATCGCACGCCATCCCGACCAGCCGGTGCAAGAGCAGCTCGGTGAATGGCTGAACCACAAGGTGTTGCGCCATCTCCTCGGCCCAAGGCTCAAGGAGATACGCCAGCACCTACGCCAGCAGGACCTGCTCTGAACGGCAGGCCGGCGCTGGCAGCGCCTCTGCCCTTCCGGGGCCGGGCGCAAACCCCAGGCCGGCGGCCCTTGCCGCCGGCCCCCGGAGGAGCCCGCGAGGGCCCCTGCCAGTAGCTCGGCCATGGGTGCATACGCAGCGCCCCGCGCCGTCCCTCTTCCCGCCACGGGAACGAGGGTACAGAGGAGTTCGAAGAACTTGGTGACTTCACATTCGCCGGCCAGCCGCCGGCTCATATAGGAATACCCCGCATGTCCTTTTCCTCCCTCGGTCTCTCCGAGGCGCTGGCCCGCGCAGTAGAGGCGGCGGGCTACAGCCAGCCCACCCCTGTCCAGGAGCGGGCGATTCCCGCCGTATTGCAAGGTCGCGACCTGATGGTCGCGGCCCAGACCGGCACCGGCAAGACCGGTGGCTTCGCCCTTCCGGTGCTCGAGCGGCTGTTCCCCGAAGGCCATCCCGACCGTGAACACCGCCACGGCCCGCGCCAGGCGCGCGTGCTGGTGCTGACGCCGACCCGCGAACTGGCCGCCCAGGTCCACGACAGCTTCAAGGTCTATGCCCGCGACCTGCCCCTGAAGAGCGCCTGCATCTTCGGCGGCGTCGGCATGAATCCCCAGGTCCAGGCCATGTCCAAGGGCGTCGACGTGCTGGTGGCCTGCCCCGGCCGCCTGCTCGACCTGATCGGCCAGGGCAGCGTCGACCTCTCCCGCGTGGAGATCCTGGTCCTCGACGAAGCCGACCGCATGCTCGACATGGGCTTCATCCACGACGTCAAGAAGGTCCTCGCCAAGCTGCCGCCCAAGCGCCAGAACCTGCTGTTCTCGGCGACCTTCTCGAAAGACATCACCGACCTCGCCAACAAGCTGCTGCACAACCCCGAGCGCATCGAGGTCACCCCGCCGAACACCACCGTCGAGCGCATCGAACAGCGCGTGTTCCGCATCCCCTCGGCACAGAAGCGCGCCCTGCTGGCGCACCTGGTGACCGTAGGCGCCTGGGAGCAGGTGCTGGTCTTCACCCGCACCAAGCACGGCGCCAACCGCCTCGCCGAGTACCTGAGCAAGCACGGCCTGCCGGCCGCCGCGATCCACGGCAACAAGAGCCAGAACGCGCGCACCAAGGCCCTGGCCGACTTCAAGACCAACGATGTGCGCATCCTGGTGGCCACCGACATCGCCGCCCGCGGCCTGGACATCGACCAGTTGCCCCACGTGGTCAACTACGAGCTGCCCAACGTCGAGGAAGACTACGTCCACCGCATCGGCCGTACCGGCCGTGCCGGGCGCAGCGGCGAGGCCATCTCGCTGGTGGCCCCGGACGAAGAGAAGCTGCTCAAGGCCATCGAGCGCCTGACCAGGCAGCAGATTCCCGCCGGCGACACCCAGGGCTTCGACCCCGAGGCGGTGCTGCCGGAAGTGGCCCTGCCCGAGCCCAAGGAACAGCCCCAGCGCCAGCCGCGCAAGGACAAGGCCAAGCGCGAGCGCAAGCCCAGGGACAAGGAGCCGCAGCAGGCGCAACCCGCCGCCGAGGCAGCCCATGCCGACGCCGGCGCCGAGCAGGGCGACAAGCCGGCCGGCAAGCGCCGCCGTCGTGGCGGCCGCGGCAAGAAGAAGGGCGAGGCCCAGGGCGACCAGCAGCCGGGCCAGCAGGCCCAGCGCGGCGACGGCCAGGCCAAGCAGCCCAGGCCACCCAAGCCGGCCGCGCAGAACGACGACCGCGACCCCGAGGAATTCCTCGACGACGACTACGACAACTTCGGCAACCGCGCCGACTACGTCAGCCCCTTCCCGGACAAGGACGTGCAACGCGGCCAGCGCCGTCGCGGCGGCCAGCCCCAGGGCCAGGCGTCCCAAGGCCAGCGTGCCCGCGGCCAGGGCCAGGCTCAGGGCCAAGGCCAAGGCCAGAAGCAGGGCAAGCCGGGTCAGAAAGGCACCGGCCAGGGTGGCCAGGGCCCTCGTGGCAAGAACGCCAACGGCCAGGCCCGCGGCGGCCAGGGCGGCAACGCCCAGGGCAAGCAGCGCGCCGCCCGCAAGCGCGGCGGCAAGGGCCAACCCTCGCTGATGAGCGATGCGCCGCTGCGCGAGCCGAGCGAGTACGGCGCCGCCAAGCCGACCCGCCAGCCGGTGGTGATCAACAAGCGCGACCTGGTCCGCGGCGACCGCTTCCCCACCGCCGAGCAACTGGAAGAACTGGAACCGCGCCGCGAAAAGGGCGAACGCCCGGCGCTGCTGACGCGCAATCGTTGAGTGCCAGTTGTTGAAGAAACCGCCCCGAGGGGCGGTTTTTTCTTGGCTGTGCACAGGGCCTGGTCCTGTAGGAGCGAGCTTGCTCGCAAATGGTGTTTCCCTTTGGCAACGGCGTGTCGGCTCAACTCCGCTCCCTCTCCCTAACCCTCTCCCTGAAGGGAGAGGGAACCGTTCGGTGAGCTCGGGTATTTCGGCGTCAGCCGGCTGCTACGAAGTTGCCGATTGGCGCCAAAACCTCTCTCGGCACGGACAAGCCCCCTCTCCCTTCAGGGAGAGGGCTGGGGAGAGGGTGCTCTTCGAAAACGCCTGCCGCGAACCCCATTCGCGAGCAAGCTCGCTCCCCAAGTGACAAAAAAGCCGCCCCAAAGGGCGGCTTCGTGTCATTCACCAAGTACTCAAAGCACCTGCCGCAAAAAGCTCTGCGCCCGTGGATCGGCCGGCTGTTCGAAGAACTGCGCCGGCGGCGCGTCTTCCAGCAGCTTGCCGTGGTCAAAGAACAGCACGCGGTCGGCCACTTCGCGGGCGAAGCCCATCTCGTGGGTGACGCAGACCATGGTCATGCCTTCCACCGCCAGGGCCTTCATCACGTCCAGCACCTCGCCGACCATCTCCGGGTCGAGCGCCGAGGTCGGCTCGTCGAACAGCATCACCTTCGGCTCCATGCACAGCGCGCGGGCGATGGCCACGCGCTGCTGCTGGCCGCCGGACAGGCGCGAGGGGTATTCGTTGGCCTTCTGGCCGATGCCGACCTTGGCCAGCAGCGCCTTCGCCTTCTCCTCGCGCTCGGCCTTGCCGCGCTTGCGCACCACCTTCTGCGCCAGGCACAGGTTCTCCAGCACGGTCATGTGCGGGAACAGGTTGAAGTGCTGGAACACCATGCCGACTTCGCGGCGGTAGGCGTTGATGTCGGTCTTCGGATTGGCCAGGTCGACGCCGTCGATGCTCACCGAGCCGGAGTCGAACTCCTCCAGACCGTTGAGGCAGCGCAGGAAGGTGGACTTGCCCGAGCCCGACGGCCCGATCACCACCACCACCTCGCCCTTGTCCACGCGGGTGGTCACGTCGTCCACCGCGCGCACCACGTGGCCACGGGTGTCGAACACCTTGGTCAGGTTGCGGACTTCAATCACTTTGTCCGAGCCTCCGTTCCAGCCGGCTCGCCATATGCGACAGCGGCAGGTTGATGACGAGGTAGAGCGCGGCCACGCAGAACCAGATCTCGAAGGTGGAGAACGAGGTGGTGATGGCCTCGCGGCCGCTCTTGGTCAGTTCGGTGATGGCGATCACCGAGACCAGCGAGGTGTCCTTGACCAGGCTGATGAACTGCCCGGCCAACGGCGGCAGCACGCGCTTGAAGGCCTGCGGCAGGATCACGTGGCGCATCGACTGCGCCGCGCTCAGGCCCAGAGAGCGCGCCGCCTCGTCCTGGCCGCGGGCGATGGACTGCACGCCGGCGCGGACGATCTCGGCCACGTAGGCGCCGGTGAACAGCGCCAGCGCCGCCACCCCGGCGAACTCGCGGGACAGGTTGAGCACGGTGCCGATGAAGAAGTAGAAGATGAAGATCTGCACCAGCAGCGGCGTGCCGCGCACCAGTTCGACGTAGAGCGTCGACAGGTCGTGCAGCGTGGGGTTCTTCGACAGCCGGCAGAGGCCGGTGAACAGGCCGATGGCCAGGCCGATCGCGCCGGAGACGAAGGAGATCCACAGCGTGGTCCACAGGCCCCAGGCCAGCGGGCCGGCGGCCCAGTGGCGCTGCACGCCGACCACGTCGCCTTCGCCGACGTCGTCGTTCTCGGAGAACTGCAGGCTGTCGCCGGCCACGTTCAGCACCTGCTGTTTGCCGTCGTCGTCGACCAGGGTGACGCGGGCCTCGCGGCCGGAATCCTCGATCTTCTCCACCCGCGAGACGGCGTCCGCACGTTGCGGTTCCTCCGCCTGGTAGGCGAAGTACTGGGGAACGCGGTTCCAGCGCCACTCGTAGGAAATCAGCGAGGTGGAATACCAGATGGCCAGGCCGATCAGCAGGAGGATCAGCGCGGTCAGCCCATGCCAGGGCCAGGTGGGGCGTTTGCTTCTAGTCACGTATCTTTACCGTGAAAATGCGAACGCGCAGGCCGGGGCCTGCGCGTCGGGTCGAACAGCGTCGGACGCGGATTATTCCATGTCCTTCAGCCAGTCGGTGCTCTTGAACCACTTGTCGTGCAGACGATCGTAGGTCCCGTCCTCATGGATCTGCTTGAGGAAGTTGTTGATCCAGTTGATCGAGTCGTAGTCGCCCTTCTTCAGGCCGAAGGCCAGCGGTTCGTAGGTGAACGGCTGGTCGAGGAACACCAGCTTGCCGGCGCCGAACTTGCCGACCGCGACCACGTTGTAGGGCGAGTCGTAGATGAAGGCGTCGGCCTTGCCGTTGACCACGTCCATGACCGCCTCGGGCTCGTTGTCGAAGCCGTGGTACTGGGCCTTGGACAGCTGCTTCTTGGCGACGAACTCGCCGGTGGTGCCGATCTTCGAGGTGATGCGGTACTTGGCGTCGTTCAGGTCCTTGTAGGACTTGATGGTGCCTTCCAGCTCCTTGCGGATCAGCAGGGTCTGGCCGACCACGATGAAGGGATCGGAGAAGTTGACCCGCAGGTTGCGTTCCTGGGTCAGGGTCATGCCCGAGCCGATCATGTCGAACTTGTCGGTCAGCAGCGCCGGGATGATGCCGTCGTAGCTGGTGGAGACCAGCTCCAGCTTGACGCCCATGGCCTTGGCCATGGCCTTGAGCAGGTCGACCTCGAAGCCGACGATCTGGCCACGCTTGTTGGTCATCTCGAACGGCATGTAGGTCGGGTCCATGCCCACCCGCAGGCTGCCGCGCTTGACCGCGTCATCCACCGCGCCGGCCTGTGCCGCGCCCACGCCGGCCAGGGCGCAGACGCCCAGCAGCAGCGATGCCAGATACTTTTTCATTCCCCACACTCCCAGACAGTCGAAATTGAGTCGTGCGCACGTCGGCACGGCATCCAGTGGCGGTCTTTATGCCGCGCGAAGCCTCGCCGGGCGCTGAAGGGTGCGAATCCTACCCTCTGTCGCCGTCCGTCGGGAGTCTTTCTGGATCGATGGCGCAGGTTAGCAGCAGTAAAGCGCCGGGAAAACCGTTGCAAGGCGTTGCCACTCCCCGCCTGGTGACGGGGAGCGGCTCGCGGTCAGGACTGCGCGGCGGGCAGGCCCACGCCGGCGCCGGCAGGCGGCGCCAGCGGCAATGCCGGGCTGTGCGCGTCGGCCTGCACCGACTTGCGCCAGGGCTCCAGCCAGTTCTCGTGGCCGCCTTCCCACACCTGCAGGTGCAGGCGCGAGAGCGCCACCGGGTCGCTCAGCAGGGCCAGGCGGGCCTCGCCGGCGACGGCCTGCGGGCCGCCTTCCAGGGCCTGCTGCACGCGCCGCTGGCGCGCCGCCTCGATGGCCTCGGAGCGCGCGTGGCGCGCGGTGCCCATGGCGCAGGCCAGGGCGTTGAGCAGCGGATCGGAAACGCTGCGGACGAAGCCGTCCTTCAGCGCCTGCCAGCGGTTCTGGTAGGTGTACTCGTCGGTGGAACGCAGCTCGCGCGGGGTGTCGTATTCCTCGGGGATGAGGAACAGCTTCTCGTCGCGCGAGGCCAGGCCCAGGTTGACGCGGCTGGTGATCACCGACACCGGGATGGACAGCATCAGCGAACCGACGATGGGCGACAGCCACCACAAAAAGCGCGGGTTCAGCCACACCACCAGCAGCGCCCAGGCCAGGCCCAGCAGGGTCTGCATGCCGTGGCGGCGCAGCGCCTCGCTCCACGGCGTGGCGTCGTCGTCACGCTGCGGCGACTTCCACTGCGCTTCCCAGCCGAGGAACGCGGCCAGCACGAAGCGGGTGTGGAAGAGCATGCGCACCGGCGCCAGCAGCACCGAGAAGAGCATCTCCAGGAGCATGCTCAGGGTGACCTTGACCACGCCACCGAAGGCCTTGGCGCCCTTGGCCCAGATCAGCATGACGCTGAGCAGCTTGGGCAGGAACAGCAGGGTCAGGGTGGTGGAGAACAGCGCGATGGCCTTCTCCGGGTGCCACTGCGGCCAGATCGGGAACAGTTGGCGCGGCTCCAGGAAGTACTGCGGCTCCATCAGTTGGTGCACCGCCAGCAGCGCGGTGGACAGCACCAGGAAGAAGAACCACAGCGGCGCCGACAGGTAGGACATCACCCCGGTGAGGAACACCGCGCGGTGCACCGGGTGCATGCCCTTGACCAGGAACAGGCGGAAGTTCATCAGGTTGCCGTGGCACCAGCGGCGGTCGCGCTTGAGCTCGTCCAGCAGGTTCGGCGGCAATTCCTCGTAGCTGCCCTCCAGGTCGTAGGCGATCCACACGCCCCAGCCGGCGCGGCGCATCAGCGCGGCCTCGACGAAGTCGTGGGAGAGGATGGCCCCGGAGAACGAGCCCTTGCCCGGCAGCGGCGCCAGGGCGCAGTGCTCGATGAAGGGCTTCATGCGGATGATCGCGTTGTGGCCCCAGTAGTGCGACTCGCCCAGTTGCCAGAAGTGCAGGCCGGCGGTGAACAGCGGGCCGTACACGCGGGTGGCGAACTGCTGCATGCGCGCATAGAGGGTGTCCATGCCCGAGGCCTTGGGCGCGGTCTGGATGATCCCCGCCTCCGGGTTGGCTTCCATCAGCCGCACCAGCTTGGCCAGGCAGTCGCCGCTCATCACGCTGTCGGCGTCCATCACCACCATGTACTTGTACTGGCTGCCCCAGCGCCGGCAGAAGTCGTCGATGTTGCCGCTCTTGCGCTTCACCCGGCGACGGCGGCGGCGGTAGAACAGCTTGCCGAAGCCCTTGGTCTCCCGGCACAGCTCGATCCAGGCCTGTTCCTCGGCCACGGCGATGTCGGCCTGGTAGGTGTCGCTGAGGACGAAGAAGTCGAAGTGCTCCAGCTCGCCGCTAGCCGCCACCGACTCGAAGGTGGCGCGCAGGCCGGCGAAGACCCGCGGCACGTCCTCGTTGCAGATCGGCATGACGATGGCGGTGCGCGCGTCGGCCGCGATCGGCTCGTTACCGGCGCTGCTGCCGGAGATGCGGTAGCGGTCGCGGCCGCTGAGCAGCTCCCAGAAGCCCATCAGCGCGGTCCAGAAACCGGCCGAGACCCAGCAGAAGAGGATGGCGAAGAGCAGCAGCACGCCGAACTGGATCAGGTACGGCAGCACCTGCTGCAGGGTCTGCAGCCAGGTCTGGCGGTTGATCTCTTCCAGGTCGATCAGCGCCCAGCCCTGGTACGGCAGGATGCCCTTCATGTAGTAGGTGGCGATGCTGGTCTGGCCGAGCATCAGCAGCAGCAGGATCATCCGGCGCAGCGAGCCGACCCGCTGCCAGCGCGCCTTGGGCAGGTCGCGCACGGGCTTGGACGGGTTGCCGCGGCCGAGCAGGCGGCGCCAGCCGCGCACCAGCACGTTGGTCCGCCAGGGTTCGGGCAGCACCTTGGTGCGCTGGATCGGCGGCGCCGCCTTGAGGTAGGCGCGGCCGTTGTCGTCCAGGCCGAGCATGCCGGTTTCCTGCAGCTCCTGGCCGTAGCCGAGCAGCAGGCGCGGGCCGATGGAGCCCAGCGCCGCATCGTCGGTGACGACCGGCTCGGTGCCGGCCTCCTCCGCCAGGCGCTGGTGCAGGTCACTGAAGGAAGCGCTGCGCGCCAGGCGCTCGCGCCCTTCCGCGGTCAGCGGAAGGTGCTCGAGGTATTCGCCCAGCGGAGCCTTGTGGGTGGTCGTGTTATTCATCGGCAGGCAGCTGGTAGCTCCAGGTTTCGGACAGGGTCTGTCCATCTTTGACCAGGGCCGCACGCATTTCGGTCGGCTTCTTCGGATCCTTCACCTTGATCCGCAGGGTCAGGCGCCAGCCCTGGGTCACAGGGTTGTAGCGCAGGTTGTTTTCCTTGACCTCGGCGTTGTCGTCGGTGCTCACCTGGGTGGTCACCGCGGCGTCGGCCGGCAGGACCTTGAGGTTGGCGCCCTCGAAGTCCACCACCAGGGCGGTGCTGCCGTCGGGCTGGCGGATCAGGTTGGCCTGCTTGACGTCACCCACCGAGCGCAGGGTCTGCTTGACCTGGGCGACCTTCTGCGAATGCAGGGCGTCCTCGTCCATGGTCCAGTGCATGCGGTAGGCGTATTCCAGCGGCTGGCCGGCCTCCGGGCGCTTCTCCGGGTTGAAGAAGGCGACGATGTTGTCGTTGGTCTCGTCCGGGGTAGGGATCTCGACCAGCTCGACGCTGCCCTTGCCCCAGTCGCCGCGCGGCTCGATCCACAGGCTCGGGCGCAGGTCGTAGCGGTCGTCCAGGTCTTCGTAGCGGCTGAACTCGCGGCCGCGCTGGAGCAGGCCGAAGCCTTTCGGGTTCTCCACGGCGTAGCTGCTCACCGACAGGTGCTTGGGATTGTTCAGCGGGCGCCAGATCCACTCGTCGTTGCCGGCATGGATCTGCAGGCCGGTGGAGTCATGCAGCTCCGGACGGAAGTTGTGCTGCTCCGAGGGCTGGTTGGAGCCGAACAGGAACATGCTGGTCAGCGGCGCCAGGCCGAGCTTGGTGACCTTGTCGCGCAGGAACACCTTGGCCTGCACGTCGACCACGGTGTCCTTGCCGGGGCGCAGGACCAGGCGGTAGGCGCCGGTGGCGCGCGGCGAGTCGAGCAGGGCGTAGATCACCAGGTGCTTGTCCTGGGGCTTGGGCTTCTCGATCCAGAACTCGCGGAAGCGCGGGAACTCCTCGCCGGAGGGCAGCGCGGTGTCCAGCGCCAGGCCGCGGGCGGAGAGGCCGTAGACGTGGCCCTTGCCGACCACGCGGAAGTAGCTGGCGCCGAGGAAGGTGGCGATCTCGTCGAGCTTGTCGGCCTTGTTGATCGGGTAGAGCACGCGGAACCCGGCGTAGCCGAGGTCCTTGGTGGCATTGGCGTCGAACTGCAGCGTACCGAAGTCGAAACGCGCGGGATCGTACTTGATCTCCTTGACGCTGGTGGCCGTCACCTCGTTGATCTTCACCGGGGTGTCGAAGTGCATGCCCTGGTGATAGAAGCTGAGCTTGAACGGCTCCTTCTCGTCGGCCCAGTAGGCCTTGTCCATGCGGAAGCGGATCTGCTGGTAGTCGGCGAATTTCATCTCGCTGAATACCGACGGCAGGTTGCTGGTCGGCGCGCTGTACTTCTCGCTGGCCAGCTTCTTCGCCTCGCCGGCGACGTCATCGATGGTGAAAGCCCAGGCGTGAGAAGCGCCCAGGGCCAGGAAAGCGGAGCCGACCAGCATCAGGTCGCGCAGGAAATTACGGGAAGCGGTGTGTTGAACGGAACGAAAAATCACGAGTCCCCCTCGTCCGTGAACTTGAAAAAACCAAGGCCGACCCTGGCAATGCCAAAGTGCCGGCGATTGAATTCCGACCCCGGTGAGCCCGAATGATTCCCCGCGATTGCGAAGAACCCTTGCCCGGCCTTGTGGCCTGGGCTTCCGGGGAGCCATTGTTCTAGTCGCATGCGAGTTGCCATCATCCTGCGGCCCGATTACGGACTGCCGCCTGTTCACGCCTCCAGAAGAAAGGTCACCGGCCCGTCGTTGACCAGGTGGACCTGCATGTTGGCGCCGAACCGGCCGGTAGCGACCAGCGGATGACGGGCTCGTGCCTGATCCACGAGATGTTCGAACAACTCGGCGCCCCGGGCTGGCGGCGCCGCGCTGGAAAAGCTCGGCCGCAGGCCCTTGCGGGTGTCGGCGGCCAGGGTGAACTGCGAGACCAGCAGCAGGCCGCCGCCGACATCGCCCAGAGAAAGGTTCATCTTACCTTCAATATCGGCGAACACTCGATAGTTAAGCAGCTTGTGCAGCAGCCGCTGGGCGCTCGCCTCGTCGTCCTGGGGC
Source organism: Pseudomonas sp. M1 (assembly GCF_022760135.1). Classification (NCBI taxonomy): domain Bacteria; kingdom Pseudomonadati; phylum Pseudomonadota; class Gammaproteobacteria; order Pseudomonadales; family Pseudomonadaceae; genus Pseudomonas; species Pseudomonas sp. M1. Next base: position 320,145 of record NZ_CP094343.1, on the reverse strand, counting down.
TCCACGCCGACCAGCGCCAGCAGGCCCTGGTCGATGGCGCCGACGATTTCCCCGTCGACTTCCACCCGCGCGGCGCTCACCCGCTGGATCAGCCCCTTCATTCGGCCTCCGGGGGCAGGTTCAGCAGGCGCCGGCCGATTTCGTTGGTGGCGCGCACCAGGGCATCGGCGATGCCCGGCTCGCTGGCCGCGTGGCCGGCGTCGCGGACGATCTGCAATTCGCTGTTCGGCCAGGCCTTGTGCAGCGCCCAGGCGTTGTCCAGCGGGCAGACCACGTCGTAGCGGCCGTGCACGATGACGCCGGGCAGGTGGGCGATGCGGTGCATGTCGCGCAGCAGCTGGTCCGGTTCGAGGAAGGCGGCGTTGACGAAGTAGTGGTTCTCGATGCGGGCGATGGACAGCGCGCGGTGCGGATCGCTGAAGCGGTCGACCACCGCCGGGTTGGGCCGCAGCGTCGCGGTGCGCCCTTCCCAGGTGGACCAGGCGCGCGCGGCGTGCATCTGGGCGATCTGGTCGCTGCCCACCAGGCGCTTGCGGAAAGCCTGCATGAGGTCGCCGCGCTCGTCCGCCGGGATCGGCGCCAGGTAGTCCTCCCAGTAGTCGGGGAACAGCTGGCTTGCGCCCTCCTGGTAGAACCAGCGCAGATCCTGCGGGCGGCACAGGAAGATGCCGCGCAGGACCAGGGCGTGGACGCGCTCGGGGTGCGTCTGGGCGTAGGCCAGCGACAGCGTCGAGCCCCAGGAGCCGCCGAACAGCACCCACTTCTCGATGCCCAGGTGCTGGCGGATGCGCTCCATGTCGGCCACCAGGTGCCAGGTGGTGTTGTCGTCCAGGCTGGCGAAGGGCGTGGAGCGCCCGCAGCCGCGCTGGTCGAAGGTGACGATGCGGTACAGGTTGGGGTCGAAGAAGCGCCTGGACAGGGCGTCGCAACCGGCACCCGGGCCGCCGTGCACGAAAAGCACCGGCAGGCCGTCCGGTATGCCGCTTTCATCCACGTAGAGGACGTGCGGTTCATCGACGGCCAGCTGGTGCCGGGCGTAAGGCTTGATTTCCGGATACAAAAGCTGCATGGCGCACTCCTGAATCTTTACGTACGGTCCGTCCCTCGACCGGATACCATCCCTTGCGTGTCCGGCATGATACCTGTGCCCGCGCAAAACCGATAAAGGAGTTCACTCGGGATGCCGAGGAAGTTGTATCTTTGCCTGCTGTGCGTCATTTGTCTGCTGGGCGGGTGCAGCAGCGACTCCCCCCAGGACCAGTTGAACGACGCGGTGCGCCAGCTGCAGCGCAACCTCGACGAGCGCGCCACCAGCGCCGTGCTGGCGCAGCTGCACGAGGATTTCCGCGCCCAGGGCGAGTACGACCGCGACTGGGTGCGCCGGACCCTGGCGCAGGTGTTCGTCCAGCAGCCGCGGGTGCGCTTCATCACCCTGGGCCGCAGCAGCCGCGTCGACCGCAACTATGCCGACGTCGGCCATACCCGGGCGGAACTGGCACTGACCGGCGGCGACGACCTGCTGCCCGAGCGCAGGCGCAACCGCCCCTACAGCGTAAGCCTGGAATGGCGACGCGACGGTGACACCTGGAAGCTGGCGAGGCTCGACTGGCGATGAACCCACTGCAACACCGCATCCGCGCCGCCGGCCTGCTGGTCCGCGAGCAGAGCATCCTGCTGGTGCGCCACGAGGTCGACGGCGACGTCTACTGGATTCCCCCGGGCGGCGGCTTCGAGTCGCACAGCGACCGATCGACGCGCGACACCGTGAAGCGCGAATGCCGCGAGGAAACCGGGCTGGAAGTGGAGGTCGGGCCGCTGGTGTACGTCCGCGAGTTCGCCGAGCCGCTGGCCGGGCGCTTCCACATGGAGCTGTTCTACCGCGTCGACGCCTGGCGCGGCGACCTGAGCCTGGACAACCTGCGCGGCCTGGGCGGCGACGAGTTCGCCATCCACGAGGTGGCCTGGGTGCCGCGCGCCGACCTGACCGCCCTGCCCTCCTTCTATCCCGCCGAACTGCTCGACGACGTCTGGGAACGCCTGGCCGCGCCGGCGCCGCTGATCCGCCACCTGGGCCTGCAGGTATGAAACGCCGCTGGCTCCTGCTGCTCGCAGCGCTGCTGGTCCTGCCGATGCTATTGCCGGAACGCCCGGTCATCCCGGTGCAGGGCGCCAGCCAGCGCGACTGGAACCGCCGTTCGTTCTGGTACGAACCCTGGGGCATTTCCGGGGTGCACAAGGGCATCGACATCTTCGCCGACGCCGGTGCCCCGGCGCTGTCGCCGGTGCCGGGGCTGGTGCTGTACCGCGGCGAGATCGACCTGGGCGGCAAGGTGGTACTGATCCTCGGGCCGAAATGGCGCCTGCACTACCTGGCGCACCTGCAGGCCTGGAACGTGGCGCCGCTGCAGCCGGTGGGCCGCGGCCAGGTGGTCGGCGCGGTGGGCAGCTCGGGCAACGCCGCCGGCAAGCCGCCGCACCTGCACTACGCGGTGCTGTCGCTGCTGCCGCGGCCCTGGGCGGCCACCGACGAGACCCAGGGCTGGAAGAAGATGTTCTTCGTCGACCCCGGGCAGTTCCTCCTGGCGCGCTGAACGGCGAACTTTGGAAACACTCCCGGCGTGGCCGCGGGGCGCGCGTCTGCGCTACGGTGCCGGGCTCACCTTCATTCCGAAAAGGAGTTCGACATGCTGGCCAGGCCCCTCGCCCTGCCCCTGCTGCTGTGCCTCGCCCTGCTCGCCGGCTGCGGCAAGGACGACCCGCAAGCCGCCCTGGAAGCCGCCGTGCAGCAATTGCAGGCGAACATCGAAGCGAAGAAGACCGGCGCCGTGCTCGACCAGTTGGCCGACGACTTCCGCGCCCAGCAGGTCAACGACCGCGACTGGGCCCGGCGCACCATGGCGGTGCTGTTCCTCCGTCACCAGAAGATCGGCGTGCTCGCCCCGGCGAAGAACAGCTGGATCGACCCGGCGGTCTCGCGCCGCGGCTACACCGAGGCCAAGGTCGGCCTGACCGGCGCCGAGGGGCTGATCCCCGACAGCGCGCGCCTGTACGACGTGAAGCTGGAGTGGTGGCTGGAAGACGGCGAGTGGAAGCTGGCCCGGCTGGATTGGGAATGACCGCGCGCCCCGCGCCGAGGTGCTCTTCGTAGGAGCGGACCTTGTCCGCGATAGCCTGGCGTATCGGCGCGATTCGCGGATGAGATCCGCTCCTACGCTGCCCCACCCACAGCGTCCCCATGTAGGAGCGCGCCCTGCGCGCGAAATCGCGGGCAGGGCCCGCTCCTACAGGTTGTCGGGAAGCACGGTATTCCTCCCCCGTAGGAGCGGACCTTGTCCGCGATAGCCGAACATACCGGCGCGATTCGCGGATGAGATCCGCTCCTACGCTGCCCCACCCGCATCGTCCCCATGTAGGAGCGCGCCCTGCGCGCGAAATCGCGGGCAGGGCCCGCTCCTACGCCCATCCTACGAAAAGCATCTCGGCAAGCGCCGTGCGCGGGCGTTTCGTCAACGGCCGTAACGCTCGCGGCCCCAGGCCAGGAAGGTCTCCAGCATCTTGCGCAGCACCTCGGCGGTCGGGCCGGCCAGGTCTTCGCGGTAGGCGAAGGGCGCCTGTTCATCCATGTAGTTGCACTGCGCGAGCTCCAGTTGTACCGCGTGCACGTGCTGCCCGGGCTGGCCGTAGTGGCGGGTGATGTGGCCGCCCTTGAAGCGCCCGTTCAGTACGTGGCTGTAGCCCTCGGCTTCAGCGCACACCGCCTGCAGGCGCTCGGCGAGGTCCGCCGGGCAGCTGTTGCCGGAGTTGGTGCCGATGTTGAAGTCCGGCAGCTTGCCGTCGAACAGGTGCGGGATGTGCGAACGGATCGAATGCGCGTCCCACAGCAGCGCGTAGCCGAACTCGGCCTTCAGCCGCGCCAGTTCCTCGGCCAGGGTTTGGTGGTACGGCGTCCAGACTTCCGCCAGGTAGCGCGCGCGCTCCTCGGCCGAGGGCGCCTGGCCTGCGTGGAACAGCGGGCGGCCGTCGAACAGGGTGTCCGGATACAGGCCGGTGGTGGCCGTGCTGTACAGCGGCTTGTCGTCGGCCGGGCGATTCAAATCGATGACGTAGCGCGAGTAGTTCGCCGCCAGGGTGCTGGCGCCCAGTTCGCGGGCGAAGTCGTACAGACGCGGGATGTGCCAGTCGGTGTCGGCCAGTTCCTTCGCCTCGTCCACCAGGCCGGCTTCCACGGCCGGGGTCAGGCGCGTGCCGGGGTGCGGCATGCTCACCAGCAGCGGCACGCGGCCGCGGCTGAAGCTCAGTACGTTATCCACAGGAGACTTCCTCTGCGTGACGGATGATGCGCTTGGGCAGGTCGCCGCCGAGCCAGTAGGCCAGCTCGGCCGGGCGCTGGATGTCCCAGGCGACGAAGTCGGCGAGCTTGCCCGCCTCCAGGCTGCCGTGATCGGCTTCCAGGCCCAGGGCGCGGGCGGCGTGCAGGGTGACGCCGGCCAGCGCTTCTTCCGGGGTCAGGCGGAAGGCGGTGCAGCCCATGTTCAGCATCAGGCGCAGCGACAGCGCCGGCGAGGTGCCGGGGTTGAGGTCGCTGGCCAGGGCGATGGCCACGCCGTGCTTGCGCAGCGCGTCCATCGGCGGCAGCTGGGTTTCGCGCAGGACGAAGAAGGCGCCCGGCAGCAGCACCGCGACGGTGCCGGCCCTGGCCATGGCGATGGCGTCTTCCTCGGTCATGAATTCCAGGTGGTCGGCGGACAGCGCCTGGTAGCGCGCGGCCAGGCTGGAGCCATGCAGCGACGACAGCTGCTCGGCGTGCAGCTTCACCGGCAGCCCCAACGCCTTGGCGGCCTGGAACACCCGCTCGACCTGCGCCAGGGAGAACGCCAGGTGCTCGCAGAAGGCGTCCACCGCATCCACCAGCCCTTCCTGCGCCAGCGCCGGGAGGATTTCCGCGCAGATCAGCTCGATGTACTCGTCCGCACGCCCGGCGTATTCCGGCGGCAGGGCGTGGGCCGACAGGCAGGTGGCGCGCACCGTCACCGGCAGCACCTCGCCCAGGCGCCGCGCCACGCGCAGCATCTTGCGCTCGCTGGGCAGGTCCAGGCCGTAGCCGGACTTCACTTCCAGCACGGTCACGCCATCGGCCAGCAGCGGCCGCGCGCGCTTGATGGCGCTGGCCAGCAGTTCTTCCTCGCTGGCCTCGCGGGTGGCGCGCACGGTGCTGGCGATGCCGCCGCCGGCGGCGGCGATCTCCGCGTAGCTGGCGCCCTGCAGGCGCAGCTCGAATTCGGCGCTGCGGTCGCCACCGAACACCAGGTGGGTGTGGCAGTCGATCAGCCCCGGCGTCAGCCAGGCGCCACCCAGGTCATGGCTGCGCTGCACCTCGTGCAGCGGCAGTTCGGCATGGGGACCGATCCAGTGGATGCGCGCGCCCTCGGTGAGGATCGCCGCGTCCTCGATGATCGAGTACTTGCCGCCGGCCATGGTGGCGGCGTGGCAGTTGTGCCAGAGCTGTTTCATGCGATCCCCTCGTATCACGACCGTTCGGGCAGCACCATCTGCGTCGGCACATGGCGCACATCACCGCGTGCCAGGAAGTAGTAGACCATGGCCGGCAGCACCAGGCCGACCAGCCAGGAGATGTCCACGCCCCCCAGCTTCTCCACCATCGGGCCGCTGAAGAAGGCGGTATCGATGAACGGCATCTGCACCAGAACGCCGAAGACATAGACGCCGATGCCGGTCCAGTTCCAGCGCCCGTAGCGGCCATCCGGGTCGCCCAGGGCCGGAATGTCATAGCGCTCGCGGGTGATGCAGTAGTAGTCCACCAGGTTGATCGCGCTCCAGGGGGTGAAGAAGGCCAGGAGGAACAGCAGGAAGGACTTGAAGGCCGTCAGGAACGAATGCTGTCCGGCCAGCGCCAGGGCGGTGGACAGCCCGACGATGCCCAGCACGAACACCAGGCGCTGGACGCGGGAGATGCTCAGCTGCCCGCGGAAGCCACTGATGATGGTGGCGATGCACATGAAGCTGCCGTAGGCGTTGAGCGTGGAGATGGTCACCTTGCCCAGGGCCACGCTGAAGAACAGCGCCGAGGCCATCAGGCCGCTGGCGCCGAGGCCGACGATGTAGGCCACCGGCTGGCCGGAAAAGGCCTTGCCGGCCAGGGCGGCGGCGAACACGCCGAGGACCATGGAGGCCTGCGAGCCGAGCACCGAGCCGGCGCCGACGGCGAAGAAGGTCTTCAGCGACGAGGTGCCGCTGGGCAGGTAGCGCGAATAGTCGGCCACGTAGGGGCCGAAGGCGATCTGCCAGGACGCCGACAGCGACACCGCGAGCAGGAAGCTGCTCCAGGCGAAGTGGCGGTTGTCCAGCAGCGCGCCTATGTCGTTGGCCGACAGCAGGCGCACGAACAGGTAGACGAAGGCCAGCACCCCGATCACGCTGGCGACCTTGCCCAGTACATGGATGACGCGGTAGCCGCAGACGGTCAGCACCACGATGACCGCGGCGAAGATCAGGATGCCGGCGCTCTCGCTCACTCCCAGCAACGCGCTCACCGCCTGCCCGGCCAGCACTGCGCCGGTGGCGTTGAAGCCCACGTACATGACGCACACCAGCACCAGCGGGATGACCGCGCCGAGCACGCCGAACTGCACGCGGCTGGAGATCATCTGCGGCAGCCCCAGCTTGGGCCCCTGGGCACCGTGCAGGGCCATGACCGCGCCGCCGAAGACCTGACCGATGAACAGGCCGATCAGCGACCAGAACACATCGCCGCCCAGCACCACGGCCAGCGCCCCGGTGACGATGGCGGTGATCTGCAGGTTGCAGCCGAACCACAGGGTGAACTGGCTGAACAGGCGTCCGTGCCGCTCGCGCTCGGGGATGTAGTCGATGGAACGGGTTTCGATCAGGGACTTACCAGCCATGAAGCTCTCCTCGCTCGCGGTCGCTCGTGGCGGCCGCGCCATTGTTGTTATGCACAGCGATTCCCGATACGTCGCGGGCGGCGCGCCGCCCGCCAGCCCACCGTCACTGGCGGGCGTTCTCCAGCACGGCGCGGGAGATGATGATCTTCTGTACTTCCGAGGTGCCCTCGAAGATCCGCAGGATGCGCGCATCACGCACGAAGCGCTCCAGCGGCAGGTCGCGGATGTAGCCGTAGCCGCCATGCAGCTGCAGCGCGGCGTCGGTGATGTAGCCGCAGGCCTCGGCGGCGAACAGCTTGGCGGTGGCAGATTCCAGGCTGAAGCGCTGGCCGCTGTCGCGCCGCGCCGCGGCCTTCTGGGTCAGCAGGCGCGCGGCCTCGAATTGCGCGTGCATGTCGGCGATGCGCCATTGGGTTCCCTGGTAGGCCGACAGCGGCTTGGGACCGATCTGCCGTTCGTCCACCCACTTGAGCGCATATTCCATGGCCGCGCGGGCGATGCCCAGGGACATGGCGGCGACTTCCACGCGACCGCGGTCCAGCACTTCCATGGCGGTGCGGAAGCCCTGGTTCTCGGCGCCCAGCAGCGCCGAGTCCGGCAACCAGCAGTCCAGCGCCAGCTCGTAGATGGTGCTGCCGCGCAGGCCCATGGTCTTCTCCGGGCTGGAGAAGCTCACGCCCTCGGTGCCCTTGGGAACCATGAAGGCGCTGATGCCACGGGCGCCGGCCTCGGCGTCGGTCTTGGCATAGAGCACGATGAAATCGGCTTCGGCGGCGTTGGTGATGTAGTGCTTGCTGCCGCGAATGCGCCAGCCGCCCGCCTCGCGCACGGCGCGGGTGCGCATGTCCGCGGGGTTGGAGCCGGCGGCCGGCTCGGTGAGGCCGAAGGCGCCCAGCAACTCGCCGCTGGCGCAGCGCGGCAGCCATTCCTGGCGCTGCGCCTCGGTGCCGCCGATGAGGATGGAGTCGGTGGCCAGGAAATGCGCGGTCAGCGCCGAGGCGGTGGAAGCACAGGCCGCGGCCACCGCCTCGACCACCGCGCTCATGGCCAGGCTGCCGATGCCGAAGCCGCCGTACTGCTCGGGCAGGTTGATGCCCATGAAGCCCAGCTCGCCCAGGGCCCGCAGGCTGTCTGCGCAAAAGCTCTCGGTCTCGTCGTAGCGCTGCGCGTTGGCAGCCAGCACCTCGCGGCAGACGCGCTCGGCGGCGTCGACGATGGCCTGCTCGGTGGTGTCGATATCAAAGTTCATTCACAGCTCCCGCTTTTTCCTCGAGGCCGAACGCGGCGTTGCTTTCTCCCAGGCGCGGCGCACGACTCGTGACATGGGGCTTGCGCCCGTTGAAGAACACCGGCTGCGGCACCAGCGGCGGCAGGCCGTCGCCCGGCTGCAGCAGCAGTTGGCGCACCTGGGCCTGCTCGCTGCCGGTGGCCTCGGCGAGGTTCCACACCGGCGAGGCCGGCACCCCGGCGTCCAGCAGCAGGTCGCAGGCCTGCTCGACGCCGTGGCGACCGGTCCAGGCCTCGATCTCGGCGCGCAGGGCCTGCTCGTTCCGGGTGCGCGAGGGGTCGTCGGCGAAGCGCGGGTCGTCGGCCAGCTCAGCGCGTCCGATGCTTTCGCAGAAGCGCCCGAACAGCTTGTCGCTGGCCACCGCGATCACCACCAGGCCGTCGGCGGCGCGGTAGGTGTCGAAGGGCGTCGAAACGGGGTGGCGGTTGCCCACCAGGCCCGGCGCGCGGCCATGGGCGAACAGATTGGAAAGCCCGGTCATCTGCAGGCTGACCAGCACGTCGAACATGGCCACGTCGATGTACTGGGCGCCGGCGCCGCGCTCGCGGGCGAACAGCGCGCTGCTGATCGCCCAGGCCGCGTAGACGCCGGCGCACAGGTCGCCGAGGGCTTCGCCGCTGCGGGTCGGGCCGGTCTCGGCGAAACCGGTGACGCTCATCAGCCCGGACATCGCCTGGGCGACGATGTCGTAGGCCGGGCGCCGCGACAGCGGGCCGCTCTGGCCGAACCCGGAGATGCTGGCGTAGATCAGCTTCGGGTTCAGCGCCTTGAGGCTGTCGAAATCGATGCCCAGGCGCTGGGTGACCCCGGGGCGGAAGTTCTCCACCACCACGTCGGCCCCGGCCACCAGCTCGCGGAAGCGGGCCAGGTCGGCGGGCGCCTTGAAGTCCAGCTCGACGCTGCGCTTGCCGCGGTTTATCAGGCCGAAGTAGACGCTCTCGCCATCCTTGAACGGGCCAAGGTGGCGACTGTCGTCGCCATGCCCCGGCACCTCGAACTTGATCACCTCGGCGCCCAGGTCGGCGAGCATGGCGGTGCAGTGCGGCCCGGCCAGCACGCGGCTCAGGTCCAGCACCCGCACGCCCTGCAGAGGCCGCGCGGCGGGTATTTCAGTCACGCTGCTCATCATCGTCCGCTCACTTGCCGGTGATCATCGGCAGGTTCAGGCCCTGCTCTTTGGCGCAGTCGATGGCGATCTGGTAGCCGGCGTCGGCGTGGCGCATCACGCCGGTGCCCGGGTCGTTGGTCAGCACGCGGGCGATGCGCGCGGCGGCCTCGTCGGTGCCGTCGCAGACGATCACCATCCCCGAATGCTGGGAGAAGCCCATGCCCACGCCGCCGCCGTGGTGCAGCGAAACCCAGGTGGCGCCGCTGGCGGTGTTCAGCAGGGCGTTGAGCAGCGGCCAGTCGGACACGGCGTCGGAGCCGTCCTGCATCGCCTCGGTCTCGCGGTTCGGGCTGGCGACCGAGCCGGAGTCCAGGTGGTCGCGACCGATCACCACCGGCGCCTTCAGCTCGCCGCTGCGGACCATCTCGTTGAACGCCAGGCCGAGCTTGGCGCGCTGGCCCAGGCCGACCCAGCAGATGCGCGCCGGCAGGCCCTGGAAGCTGATGCGCTCCTTGGCCATGTCCAGCCAGCGGTGCAGGTGGGCGTCGTCGGGGATCAGCTCCTTGACCTTGGCGTCGGTCTTGTAGATGTCCTCGGCGTCGCCCGACAGCGCGGCCCAGCGGAACGGGCCGATGCCGCGGCAGAACAGCGGGCGGATGTAGGCCGGGACGAAGCCGGGGAAATCGAAGGCGTTGGCCACGCCCTCTTCCTTGGCCATCTGGCGGATGTTGTTGCCGTAGTCGAAGGTCGGCACGCCCTGCTTCTGGAAGTCGAGCATGGCTTGCACGTGCACGGCCATGGACTGCTTGGCGGCCTTGACCACGGCGGCCGGCTCGGTCTGCGCGCGATCGCGGTACTGCTCCCAGGTCCAGCCGGCCGGCAGGTAGCCGTTGAGCGGGTCGTGGGCGCTGGTCTGGTCGGTGACCATGTCCGGGCGCACGCCGCGGCGCACCAGTTCCGGGAGGATTTCGGCGGCGTTGCCCAGCAGGGCGATGGAGATGGCCTTGCCCTCGGCGGTGTACCTGGCGATGCGCGCCAGGGCGTCGTCGAGGTCCTTGGCCTGTTCGTCGACGTAGCGGCTGCGCAGGCGGAAGTCGATGCGGCTCTGCTGGCACTCGATGTTCAGCGAGCAGGCGCCGGCCAGGGTCGCGGCCAGCGGCTGGGCGCCGCCCATGCCGCCCAGGCCGGCGGTCAGCACCCAGCGGCCCTTGAGGTTGCCGGCGTAGTGCTGGCGGCCGGCTTCGACGAAGGTTTCGTAGGTGCCCTGGACGATGCCCTGGCTGCCGATGTAGATCCAGCTGCCGGCGGTCATCTGGCCGTACATGGCCAGGCCCTTGGCGTCCAGTTCGTTGAAGTGTTCCCAGGTGGCCCAGTGCGGCACCAGGTTGGAGTTGGCGATCAGCACTCGCGGGGCGTTGGCGTGGGTCTTGAACACGCCGACCGGCTTGCCGGACTGCACCAGCAGGGTCTCGTCGTCGTTCAGCTCTTTAAGGGTGGCGACGATTTTGTCGTAGCACTCCCAGTTGCGCGCGGCGCGGCCGATGCCGCCGTACACCACCAGTTCCTTGGGGTTCTCCGCGACTTCCGGGTCGAGGTTGTTCATCAGCATGCGCAGCGGGGCTTCGGTCAGCCAGCTCTTGGCGTTCAGCTGGGTGCCGCGCGGGGCGCGGATTTCGACGTCGCGGAATTTGTTGTTCGAGTTGCTCACGGGATGACTCCTGACTCGGTTGACTGACGGGCCGGCCTGACGGCGGGTTCGGTGTGCGGACGTCCAGGACGTCCGCACACATATAAACTTGTACATACAAGCATATGCATGAGAGAGGCCAACCTTGTCGAGCAGCTGTGATGAATTTCTCTGAAAGGGCTCTGGCCCGCGTCATTTCTGGCCTGCAGGCGGACCGTGGGCGGTGTGCGGGAGCGCTGGGATTGACGAGCGAAGTGTTACCCACAACGGAGCCGGTGACACTTTTTGAAGCACGACGCCCCGTTGCGGGGCATCGTCGGGTAACAACGCGGAGCGTCATCCGCCCTGGGCGACGGATGACCGGGAAAGGCTATCGACCGGCGGGGCTGCTCAGGCCTGCGCCTTTTTTCTGTAGGCCATGGATTCGTCGATGCGCCTGAGGATGTAGTCGCCGGCCTTCACCGGCGGGTAGAGGCTCTGCGCATCGCCGATGCCCAGGTCGCGCGGATCGACCAGCGCCTGGTAGTTGGGGTCGAAGAAGGTGGCGATGGAGTAGCGCTCGTGACCGGACTTGTTGATGACCCGGTGCAGCGTCGAACGGAAGCGGTCGTTGGACCAGCGCGCCAGCAGGTCGCCGACATTCACCACCAGGCTGCCGGCCAGGGGCGTGGCATCCACCCATCTCTGGCCGCCCAGCTCGCGTACCTGCAGGCCGCCGCTGTCGTCCTGGTACAACAGGGTGATGCAGCCGTAATCGGTATGCGGGGCCACGCCGAACAGGTCGGCCTCGGCCATGGGCGGGTGCGGCGGGTAGTAGATGGCCTGGGTCCGCTGCAGCGGCTTGTGGTACTTGCCGGCGAAGAAGTCTTCGTCGATCCCCAGGCTGACCGCCACGGCGCGCAGCAGGTCGGCGCCGGCCCGGCCGACCGCGGCGTAGTAAGCCTCCAGCGCGGCGCGCAGCCGCGGCAGGAACGCCGGCCACTGGTTGGGCCCGCGCAGGGCCTCGCCGGCCATCACGCAGGGGTCGTCTTCCGCCAGTTCCAGGCCGATGCTGAAGAACTCCTTCAGGTCCGGCTTCGTGGCCTGGTACATGGTCGCCCCGCCGATACGATGGAAGCCGCGATGACGCGCATTCACCGCCACCTGCGCCTTCACCTCCAAGGGCAGCGCGAAGAACTCCCGCGCCGCGCCCATGGCCTCGTCGATCACCTGCTGGGGCACACCATGGTTGACGATATAGAAGAAGCCAATCTCGGTGCAGGCGCGCTGGATCGCCTGCCCGGCACGCAGCAGGCTTACGGCGTCGCCCCCGGCCACGCCAGCCATGTCGACCACGGGAATGGAAAGGTTCTGACTCATGGGGACTCCTGGACGACGCCGGCGCATCCGGCAGCTAGGGTTATCGGAACGGGCGGGGCCCGCGGAATGCCGCCACGAGAAGCGGTATATACAGCTAAAGCACAGAATATGCCCAACACATGGCCTTCACCCCGACAGCCCGGAGACAAGGCTGGCGAACGACGCTATGGGCCCTCCAGGAGCCAATGAAGTCGGTGCGCTACGCGCCCTTCGGTTGTGCACTTAGCACACAGCGGCCCCACGCAGGTGCAACCTTAGGTGACACGAACGGCAGCCGGAAAACCGCAGAAGCGCCGGGAGATGCCTCTGCCACGCCGGGGTCGGGAAGATTGGCCCACGAATTGCCTGTCCTGTATATACAGGCAAACACGCCGATAGCATCCCGCCCGCGGCAGCCGCCGTACACGCTTCAGGAACAACCCATGTCCGATACAGTGCTCATCGCCCCAGGCCAACTCACCCTCGACCAATTGCGCCTGATCCACCAGCACCAGGCCGACATCGGTCTCGACCCCGCCTGCCAGGCCGACATCGAAGCCAGCACCCGCACGGTGGCCGCGATCATCGCCAGCCAGCGCACCGTCTACGGCATCAATACCGGCTTCGGCCTGCTGGCGCGCACGTCCATTCCCGGCGACCAGTTGGCCAGGCTGCAGCGCAACCTGATCCTCTCCCATTGCACCGGCACCGGCCCATTGCTGGACGATGCCACCGTCGGTTTGGTCATGGCGCTCAAGATCGCCTCCCTAGCCCGCGGCTTCTCCGGTGTGCGCAGGGAGGTGATAGACGGGCTGCTCAAGCTGTACCGCGCCCAGGTCTACCCGTGCATTCCCTCGCAGGGCTCGGTGGGCGCGTCCGGCGACCTGGCCCCGCTGGCGCACATGTCCTCGGCGCTGATCGGCGTCGGCCAGGTACGCCACCGGGGCCGCGTCATGGAGGCCGTGGAAGGCCTGGCAGTCGCCGGCCTGGAGCCGCTGGAACTGGGGCCCAAGGAAGGCCTGGCGCTGATCAACGGCACCCAGGTGTCCACCGCCCTGGCCCTGCGCGGGCTGTTCGCGGCGGAGAAGCTGTTCGTCTCGGCGGTGGTCGCCGGCAGCCTGACGGTGGAAGCGCTCAAGGGCTCCTACGTGCCCTTCGACGCGCGCATCCAGGCGGTCCGCGGCCAGCCCGGGCAGATCGACGTGGCGGCCTTCTACCGCGAGCTGCTGCACGACAGCCAGATCAACCAGTCGCACATCGACTGCAAGCGCGTGCAGGACCCCTACTCGCTGCGCTGCCAGCCCCAGGTGATGGGCGCCTGCCTCGACCACCTGCGCTTCGCCGCCGGAGTGTTCCTGCGCGAGGCCAACGCGGTGTCGGACAACCCGCTGGTGTTCAGCGCCGACGGCGACGTGCTCTCCGGCGGCAACTTCCACGCCGAGCCGGTGGCCATGGCCGCCGACGTGCTGGCCCTGGCCATCGCCGAGATCGGCGCCCTGTCGGAACGGCGCATCGCCCAACTGGTGGACCCGGCGCTGTCCGGCCTGCCGGCGTTCCTGGTCAGGGAAGGCGGGCTCAACTCCGGCTTCATGATCGCCCAGGTGACCTCGGCAGCCCTGGCCTCGGAGAACAAGACCCTGGCCCACCCGGCCTCGGTGGACAGCCTGCCGACCTCGGCCAACCAGGAAGACCACGTGTCCATGGCCACCTTCGCCGCGCGCCGCCTGCAGGACATGGCCGGCAACAGCTCGGCGGTGGTCGCCATCGAGCTGCTGGCCGCCGCCCAGGGCGTGGAATTCCACGCGCCGCTGCAAAGCTCGCCGCAGTTGCAGGAAGTGCTGAAGATGATCCGCGCCCAGGTCCCGGCCTACGACCAGGACCGCTACTTCGCCCCGGACATCGCCGCGGCGCGGGCCTGGGTCGAGGACGGCACCTTCGCTCGCTGGCTCGCCCCCGGCGCGCTGTACGCCTGAGCCGCCGCACATGCGCCGCTACCAGACCGGTCCCGACTTCCGCCGCGCACAGAGCATCGCCGAGCTGGCCGCCATGGCCCGCCGGCGCCTGCCGTATTTCGCCTGGGAGTACCTCGACGGCGGCGCGGAAGACGAGCTGACCCTGCGGCGCAACCGCCAGGCCTTTGCCGAACTCGGCCTGCTGCCGCGCACCCTGGTGCCCTGCGCGGCGCCCGACCTGCGCCACCCCCTGTTCGGCGGCGAATTGCCGCTGCCGCTGGGCATAGGCCCGAGCGGCTACAACGGCATGCTGTACCGCGACGCCGATCTGCACCTGGCCCGTGCCGCCGGCGAGCGCGGCCTGCCCTTCACGCTCAGCACGGTGGCCACCAACTCGCTGGAGGAAGTCGCCGCCGCGGCGCCCGGCACCGAACTGTGGTTCCAGCTCTACTGCCTGCGCGACCCCGGCATCCAGGACGACCTGCTGCAACGCGCCGAGGCCGCCGGTTGCCGCACCCTGCTGCTGACCGGCGACGCCGTGCTGCTGGGCAACCGGGAATGGGACAGGCGCAACTTCAGTCGTCCGCAGCACCTCACCTGGCGCAACCGCCTCGACGTGCTGCGCCACCCACGCTGGCTATTGCAGGTACTCTGGCCGCAGGGCATGCCGCAAATGGCCAACCTCGCGCCCTACCTGCCGGCGAACCGACGCAACGCCGCTGGCGCCGCGCACTTCATCGGCCAGCAGATGGATACCGCGCTGGACTGGAACGCCCTGGAACGCCTGCGCCAACGCTGGCCACACCGCCTGCTGCTCAAGGGCGTGCTGGACGCCGGCGACGCCCGGCGCTGTGCGGAACTGGGCCTCGATGGGGTGGTGGTCAGCAACCACGGCGGCCGCCAGCTCGACGGCGCGCCGGCCAGCGTCGACTGCCTGCCGGCCATCGCCGCGGCGGTCAAGGGCCGCCTGGCGATCCTGCTGGACAGCGGCATCCGCCGTGGCGCCGATATCCTCAAGGCCTGCGCCCTGGGGGCCGACGCCGTGCTGCTCGGCCGCGCCACCCTGTATGGCGTGGCCCTTGGCGGCAGCGCCGGCGCCGGTCACGCGCTGGACCTGTTGCACCAGGAACTGCGCCTGGCCCTGGCCTTGCTCGGACGCAGCCGCCTGGCCGAAGTCGACCCCACCTGCCTGCTGCGCGCCACGCCAGCCCCACTCCCCGCATAGGCAAGCCCCATGAGCGAGCTCGAACAGACCCTCCAGTTGCTGCGCCAGGCCCTTGGCGACAAGGCCGTGCTCACCGGCGCCGCGATCAATCCGCGCCACCACAGCGACTGGACCCGCCACGCCCCCGCCTGCCCCGCGGCGCTGCTGCTGCCACGCGACACCGGACAGGTCGCCGCGGCCCTGCGCATCTGCAACGAACGCGGCCAGGGCGTGGTGCCCCAGGGCGGCATGACCGGCCTGGCCGGCGGCGCCGTGCCGCGCCCCCAGGACATCGCCCTGTCGCTGGAGCGCCTGGAGGGTATCGAGGAACTCGACAGCGCCGCCTCGACCCTGACGGTACGTGCCGGCACCCGCCTGGAGACCATCCAGCAGGCCGCCACCGAGGCCGGCCTGCTGTTCCCGCTGGACCTGGGCGCGCGCGGCTCCTGCCAGATCGGCGGCAACATCGCCTGCAACGCCGGCGGCAACGCGGTGATCCGCTACGGCATGACCCGCGACCTGGTCCTGGGCCTGGAGGTGGTGCTGGCCGACGGGCGGGTGCTGAACCTGCTCAACAAGATGATCAAGAACAACACCGGCTACGACCTGAAACAGTGCTTCATCGGCTCCGAAGGCACCCTCGGGGTGATCACCCGCGCGGTGCTCAAGCTGGCGCCGCCGCCCGGCGAACAGACCACCAGCCTCTGCGCCCTGCCCGACTACGCCAGCGCCGTCGCCCTGCTGCGCCGCGTGCAGCGCGAGCTGGGCACGCCGCAGGCCTACGAGCTGATGTGGCAGGACTTCTACCGCCTCGGCGTGTCCTGGCTGGAAAACGCCGAGGCGCCGCTGGCCGACCACCATCCGCTGTATGCGCTGTTCGACACCAGCGCCGCCGGCCAGGCCCTGGAGCGCACGCTGCAGGGCGCCTTCGAAGCCGGCGAGGTGGTCGACGCGGTGATCGCCCGTTCCCACGCCCAGGCTCGCCAGCTGTGGAAAGTTCGCGAGGCCACCGGGGAATTCCCCAACCGCCTGCAACCGCTGAACTTCGACGTCAGCCTGCCGATCGGCCGCATCGGCGAGTTCGTCGAGCGCTGCCGCGAGCGCCTGCAGGCGCGCTGGCCGGGCAACCGCAGCTTGTATTTCGGCCACATCGGCGACAGCAACCTGCACCTCACCCTGGACTGCCGCGCGCTGCCGCAGCCGGCGCCGGTGCTGGAAGTGGAGGAGCTGGTCTATGCCGCGGTCGGCGAAATGGCCGGCTCGGTGTCCGCCGAACATGGCATCGGCCTGCTCAAGCGCGAATTCCTGCACCACTCGGTAAGCCCCGAGGCCCTGCAGGTGATGCGCCAGCTCAAGCAGGCCCTGGACCCCAGGGGCATCCTCAACCCCGGCAAGCTGCTGGGGTGAAACCGGCGCAGACCGGCCCATGCCCCTGTTGATTGGCACATTTGCTGCTGCTCTGCCGTTGCACAAGAACGACAACTGTCCGCCCAACGAAGGAGTTACCCGATGCGCTTCAACCCCGTGCTTGGCAAGACCCTCGCCGCCCTCGGCGCCGCCGCGATCCTCGCCCTGGCCCCGCAGGCCAACGCCGACCAGTTGGCCGACGTGAAGAAAGCCGGCGAACTGGTGGTGGGAACGGAAATGCAGTTCGCCCCCTTCGACTTCCTCGAGAACGGCAAGCAGCAGGGCCTGAACGCCGAACTGTTCAAGGCCCTGGGCGACGAACTGGGCGTGAAGGTGCGCTTCATCGACCTGCCCTGGCCGAGCGTGCTGCCCGGCCTGGAGGCGAAGAAGTTCGATGTGGTCGCCGGGCCCATCATCGTCACCAAGGCGCGCAAGGAGCGCTACCGCTTCGTCGACCCCATCGCCGAGGCCACGGTGTCGCTGCTCAGGAGCGCGCGCAACGACAAGATCGCCAAGCCCGAGGACATCGCCGGGCTCACCGTCGGCGCCGGCAAGGGTTCCGCGCAACTGGAGGAGCTGAAGACCTTCGCCGCGGCCCTGCCGCAGAAGGTAACCATCCGCGAATACGTGGACAACAACCAGGCCTATGCCGACCTCGCCGCCGGGCGCATCGCCGCGGTGGCCAACTCGCTGCCGAACATCTCCTACGTCGCCGCCCAGCGCCCGCAGGTATTCGCCGTGGTGCAGCCACCGTTCGGCAAGAAGTCCTACTTCGCCTACCTGGGCCGCAAGGACGACGACGCCGCCAGCCTGATCCAGGCCCTCGACCAGGCCCTGGCCAAGCTGCACGCCGACGGCCGCCTGGCCGCGCTGCAGAAGAAGTGGCTGGGCGCGGCCATGCAGACCCCGCAGGGTGACTTCGAGCCCACCTGGTAACCCCGGGCGGCGGCGCGCCCGGCCGGGGCGCGCCGCCCGTCTTCCGCCTTGCGATGCGCCAAGCGGCGCAGGAGACCGGCAATGATCTTCGATTGGCCCACCCTGCTGCAGAGCCTGCCGCTGATGGCCGCGAGCCTGCTGACCACCCTCGGGGTCTCCCTCGCGGGCCTGGGCATCGGCTTCGTCATCGGCATCGGCGTCTGCACCCTGCGCCTGTCGCCACGTCCGCTGCTGCGCCGCCTCGGCGGCGCCTACATCTTCGTGTTCCGCGGCGTGCCCCTGCTGGTGCAGCTGCTGTTCATCTACTACTTCCTGCCGCGCATCGGCCTGCCCAACGTCTCGCCCCTGGTGGCGGCGGTGATCGGCCTGGCCCTGGCCGCCGGCGCCTACATCGCCGAGATCTTCCGCGGCGGCTTCCTCGCCATTCCCGGCGGCCAGCTGGAGGCGGCGCACCTGCTGGGGATATCGGCCTGGCAGATCCTGCTGCGGATCAAGGTGCCGCAAGCGGTGCGCCTGACCCTGCCGGCCCTGCTCAACGAAATGATCCTGCTGATCAAGGCGTCCTCGCTGGTCTCGGTGGTCGGCCTCGCCGACCTGACGCGCACCGCACAGAACCTGGCGGCGAGCAACTACCTGTTCCTGCAGACCTACCTGGTGCTGGCCGCCTTCTACTGCCTGATCAATATCCCCCTGGCGTTCTGCGGCGGCCTGCTCGAACGGCGGCTGCAAAGGGGGCTGGCATGACCTTCGAGCCGAGCATCATCACCAGCCGCCTGGGCGAGATCGGCGATGGCCTGCTGGTGACCTTCCAGACCTGGAGCGCCGGTGTCGCCCTGGGCCTGCTGCTGGGCCTGCTGATCGCCATCCTGCAGCTGTTCGGCGGGCCCTGGCTGCGCGCGCCGCTGCGTGCCTTCATCGAACTGATCCGCGCCACGCCCTTCCTCGTCCAGCTGTTCCTGCTGTACTACGGCGGGCCGTCCTTCGGCCTCGACCTGCAACCGATCAGCGCCGGCATCCTCGGCCTGGGCGTGTACGGCAGCGTGTATTTCGCCGAGATCTTCCGCGCCGGCTTCCAGTCGGTGCCGCCGGGCCAGCTGGAGGCCGCCGAGTGCCTGGGTATCGGCCGCTGGCAGTGCATCCTGCGCATCCAACTGCCGCAGATGCTGGTGATCATCCTGCCGGCGCTGGTCAACCTGGTCACCATCCTGTGCAAGGAAACCGCGGTGCTGTCGATCATCACCATCCCGGAACTGACCATGGTGCTGACCGGCATCGGCTCGGAGACCTTCGCCTTCGTCGAGACACTGCTGGTGCTGTGCATCGGCTATCTCGTGCTCATCGAACTCTGCTCGCGCCTGGGCCTGGCCCTGGAAGCGCGCGTCGGGCGCTTCCTGCAGCGCCAGGAGGCCTGACATGAACACCCCGGTACGCCCATACGGCCCCGCCATCGAGGTGCATCCCATGCAACACGACCCCAGCGCCGGCGCAGCCGGCGAACCCATTCTCAAGCTGCGCGGCGTCGGCAAGCACTTCGGCCAGCTGCAGGTGCTGCACGACATCGACCTGGACGTGCGGCGCTCGGAAGTGGTGTGCCTGATAGGCCCCTCCGGCTCCGGCAAGAGCACCCTGTTGCGCAGCATGGCCTTCCTCGAGCAGTACGACAGCGGCGAGGTATTCATCGAGGGCCAGCTGCTCGGCTGGCAGCCCGGCCCGCGGCGCAAGCTGGCCAGCCGCGCGCAGATCAACCAGGTGCGGCGCAACGTCGGCATGGTCTTCCAGCAGTTCAACCTGTGGCCGCACATGAGCGTGCTGGGCAACGTCACCGAGGCCCTGCTGCGGGTGCGCCGGCAGCCGACCGACGAGGCCCGGCGCCGCGGCCTGGCGATGCTGGAGAAGGTCGGTCTGGCGCACAAGGCCGACAACTACCCGGCACAGCTCTCCGGCGGCCAGCAGCAGCGTGTGGCCATCGCCCGCGCGCTGGCCATGGAGCCGCACATCATGCTGTTCGACGAGCCGACCTCGGCGCTGGACCCGGAGCTGGTGGGCGAGGTGCTGCAGGTGATGAAGGCGCTGGCCGCCGACGGCATGACCATGGTGGTGGTGACCCACGAGATGGGCTTCGCCGCCCAGGTCGCCGACACCGTGGTCTTCCTCGACCAGGGCCGCATCGTCGCCAAGGGCTCGCCGCGCGAGGTTTTCCACGACACCCGGCACCCCCGCCTGCAGCAGTTCCTGCAGAACTACCTGGACCGCAATGCCTTCTGGCAGGACCTGAAAGAAGAAGAGGCCCGCGCATGACCTACCTCGACTCTCTCGCCCGCGCCGAAGTACGCGGCCTCGCCCGCTACAACGCCGGCCTGTCCAGCGACGCCGTGCGCCAGCGCTTCGGCCTCGCCCGCATCGCCAAGCTGGGCAGCAACGAAAACCCGCTAGGCGCCGCGCCTGCGGTGGCCGCCGCTCTGGCCGAGGCTGCCGGGCAATGCGCGCTCTACCCCGACGCCAGCTGCGGCGAGCTTCGCGCCGCGCTGGCCGAGCACCTGCAGGTGGACGGCCAGCGCCTGGTGTTCGGCAACGGCTCGGAGGACCTGCTCGGGATCATCAGCCGGGTGTTCCTCGACCATGGCGACGAGGTGCTCACCGTGCTGCCGTCCTTCGGCCTGCACCTGATCTACCCACGCGCCGCCGGCGCCGAAGTGCGCGGCGTGCCCATGACAGCGGACATGGGTATCGACGTCGACGGCCTGATCGCCGCCCTCGGCCCGCGCACCCGCCTGCTGATGTTCGCCTGCCCGTCCAACCCGGTGGGCTGTACCCTGCGGGCCGACGAACTGCAGCGCATCCTCGAAGGGCTGCCGGCGCACTGCCTGCTGGTGTTCGACGAGGCCTACCACGAGTACGCCCGCGACGAGCCCGGCTACCCCGACTGCCTGGCCATGCTGGAGGCCAGCGGCAAACCCTACGTACTGCTGCGCACTTTTTCCAAGGCCTACGCCCTGGCCGGGCTGCGCATCGGCTACGGGGTAGCCGGCGACGCCCACCTGGCCGAGCTGATCGACCGCCTGCGCACGCCCTTCAACGTCAATCGCGCGGCCCAGGCCGCCGCCATCGCCGCGCTGGCCGACCAGGCGCACCTGCGCGCCAGCCTCGAGCACGTCGCCGTTGAACGCCGCCGCCTGGACGCGGCGCTGCGCGAGCGGGGCCTGCTGCCGGCGCCATCGCGGGCGAACTTCCTGTTCTTCGCCACGCCCTTCGAGGCCGAAGACCTGAACCAGGCCCTGCTGCGCCAGGGGGTGATCGTCAAACCCTGGCGCGAACCGGGTTACACTCGCTGGCTGCGCGTTTCCGTCGGCACCCGCGAGGACAACGACCTGTTCCTCCAGGCCCTCGACCGGGCCCTCGCGCAACCCGCGCCGCCCGCCTGATCCGCCGCCCCGGAGCCACCTCCATGACCGCCAAGCCCAGCATCCCGCAAGCCCTCTATCGGCAGGCCAAGTCCTTCGTCGAGAACAAGCTGCGCTCAGGCGAGTGGAAACCCGGCGACCTGATCCCCTCGGAGAACCGACTGGTGGTGGAGCTGGGCATGTCGCGCATGACGGTCAACCGCGCCCTGCGCGAACTCACCGCCGAAGGCCACCTGGTGCGGCTGTCGGGGGTGGGTACCTTCGTCGCCGACCGCAAGCCGCAGTCCAACCTGCTGATGATCGCCAACCTCGCCGACGAGGTGCGCGCCCGCGGTCATCGCTACGAGTGCCGGCTGGTCACTCTCGCCCGCGAAGCCGCCTCGCTGCCGGTGGCGGCGGCGCTATCGCTGCCCACCGGCAGCTCGGTATTCCATGTCACCTGTGTGCATTGCGAGGAAGGCGTGCCGGTGCAGTTGGAAGACCGCTACGTGAACCCGGAGCTGATTCCCGAGTTGCTGCAGCAGCGCTTCGACGACGAACTGCAACCCTCGCAGTACCTGCTCAACGTGATCGCGCCGGACGAGATGGAGCACATCGTCGACGCCGTGCTGCCGAACCCGGCGGAAAGCGAGCTGCTGGAACTGGAAGGCAACGAGCCCTGCCTGGTGCTGATGCGCCGCACCTGGGTCCGGGGTAAGGCGGTGACCTTCGTGCGCTTCGTCCACCCCTCGTCGCGCTATCGCCTGGGCAGCCGCCTGCCGGTCAAGGCCGGGCACGGCGCGGGCTGAGCGAACGCCTGATCCAGTACGTAACAGTGGCAATGTCGGCGCGCCCCGCGCGGTCAAGCCCTGGCATTCAGCTCGATCAGGCAGCAGTTCACCGGGCCGTCGCTCTCCAGCAGCAGCACGGCCAGGCCTTCGTTACCCTCGATGCGCAGGCAGTCGTGGCGCCCCAGGACGCCGCAGTCATGGCCGTCCAGGCTGGCGCGCAGGCCCTCGCCGGCGCTGAACAGCAGCCAGATGCCGGACGAGGCGAACAGGCGCTGCTCGCCATTCACCCGCAGCCAGTGCAGGCGCGCGTCGTAGCGCTGCGGCGCGTAGATCAGATTGAAGTCGCGTATGGCGCCATCGAGCAGCGTGCACTCCACATGGCTGTCGCCGCTGAAGGCGAACGGGTCCAGCGCCAGCAAGGGCCGCGAATCCACGCCGTCGACGTGCAGGCGCATGCCGGCGCCTTCGAGCACGGTGATGATCCGCTGGTAACCGTCGAAACGGGAGAAACTGCCGGACTCGCCGACGTCGGCGATCGACAGGCGCCAGCCGAAGCCCGCCAGGCCGGCGCCGCTGTCGCGGGTGATCTCCAGCGTGGTGCCGGCCCCATTCTTCCAGGGCATGCACGGGTAATCGGCGGCGCGCAGCAGGTGGATCATTGTTCGAATTTCCCCTCGAGTCGGTAACGGGAGCCGGGATACAGCAGGCGGGTGCTGGCCACCACCTGGCGGCCCGACCAGGTGCGCCGGCGGATCAGCAGGCAGGGCTCGCCACGCTCGATCTTCAGCAGCTTGCATTCGGCCGCATTGGCCAACACCGCCTCGACCACGTGCTCGCCCTCGGTCATCGGCGCCAGCGCCATCAGGTAGGCGTTGGGCGTGCTGCGGGTGAAGTCCTGCCCCAGGTACTCCGGCGCCACCAGCGGGTTCACGTAGCGCTCCTCGATTTGTACCGGCACACCGTTCTCGAAGTGCACCAGCAGCGAGTGGTACAGCTTCTGCCCCTCGCGCAGGCCCAGGGCCATGGCGTGCTCGGGGCCGGCCTTGACCTCGTCGAGGACGATCACCTCGGCGCGGTGCGCGTGGCCACGGCTGGCGATCTCGTCGGCGATGTTGTGCACCTCGAACAACGCCGCCTGGCCCTTGGGCTCGGCGACGAAGGTGCCCACACCCTGCATGCGGACCAGCAGCCCCTCGGCAGTCAGCTCGCGCAACGCCCGGTTGATGGTCATGCGGCTGAAGCCCAGCTCGGCGACCAGCTCGCTCTCCGATGGCACCCGGTAGTGCGGCGGCCAGGTGCCGCTGGCGATCTGCTGGGTGATCATCTGCTTGACCCGCGCGTAGAGCGGCGCCGGCGTCTCTGCGAGCTGGGCGGCCAACGGCATGGACGAGGGTTGTGGGTTCGGCATCGGAGCGCTCCTTGGCGGGATGACCTTGGCGACAGTTTACGCACGCCCAGAACGTCTGTATATGTATATACAAATAAGTCCATGCGTGCAGGAGCATGATTATGCCCGCCTATTACGCCGAACGCGCCCTCCTCCCTTCCGGCTGGGCCCGCGATGTCCGTTTCGAGGTTGCCGCCGACGGCCTGCTGGCGCGGGTCGAGGCCAACGCCAGCGCCGAGGGCGCCGAGCGCCTGCGCGGGCCGGTGCTGCCGGGCATGCCCAACCTGCACTCGCACGCCTTCCAGCGCGCCATGGCGGGCCTGGCCGAGGTGGCCGGCAACCCCAACGACAGCTTCTGGACCTGGCGCGAACTGATGTACCGCCTGGTCGGCCGCATCACCCCGGAGCAGTTGCAGGTCATCGCCCGCCAGCTGTACATCGAGATGCTCAAGGCCGGCTACACCGGCGTCGCCGAATTCCACTACGTGCACCACGACCTGGATGGCCAGCGCTACGCCGAGCCGGCCGAGCTGGCGCTGCGCGTCAGCCAGGCCGCGCGCGAGGCCGGCATCGGCCTGACGCTGCTGCCGGTGCTCTACAGCCATTCCGGCTTCGGCGGCCAGCCGCCCAGCGAGGGCCAGCGCCGCTTCATCAACGGCACCGACGCCTACCTGGAGCTGATCCATGGCCTGCAGCCGCGCCTGGCGGCGCAACCGGCGCAGCGCGTCGGCCTGTGCTTCCACTCGCTGCGCGCGGTGACGCCGCAGCAGATCACCGAGGTGCTGGAGTCCGACAGCAGCGAAGGGCCCATCCACATCCACATCGCCGAGCAGCAGAAGGAAGTCGACGACTGCCTGGCCTGGAGCCAGCGCCGGCCGCTGCAGTGGCTGTACGACAACATCGAGGTGGACGAGCGCTGGTGCCTGGTCCACGCCACCCACGCCGAGCCCGACGAAGTCGCCGCCATGGCCGCCAGCGGCACCGTGGCCGGCCTGTGCCTGACCACCGAGGCCAACCTCGGCGACGGCATCTTCCCGGCGGTGGACTACCTGGCCCGCGGCGGGCGCCTGGGCATCGGCTCGGACAGCCACGTGTCGCTGAGCGTGGTGGAGGAACTGCGCTGGCTGGAATACGGCCAGCGCCTGCGCGACCAGAAGCGCAACCGCCTGTACCGCAGCGACCAGCCCAACATCGGCCAGACGCTCTACGAAGCGGCCCTTGTGGGCGGCGCCCAGGCCCTGGGCCAACCGGTGGGCGAACTGGCCGCGGGCCGCCGCGCCGACCTGCTGGTACTCGACGGCAACGATCCCTACCTGGCCACCGCCAAGCCCGACACCCTGCTCAACCGCTGGCTGTTCGCCGGCGGCGACCGCCAGGTGCGCGATGTGATGGTCAACGGGCAGTGGGTGGTACGGGATCGCCGGCATGCGCTGGAAGAGCAGAGCGCCGGGGAGTTCGCGGGGGTGTTGCGGGAGTTGTTGGGGTGATGGGGGCAGCCGGTGGCTTCGTCGTCTAGACCAACCTTCTTTCCCTCTCCCCAGCCCTCTCCCTGAAGGGAGAGGGGGCTTGTCCGTGCCGAGAGAAGAAATGGTTTCAGCTGGAAACCACCGGAGCTGCCGGCTGACTCCAGAATCCCCAACCCTGCCCAACGGTCCCCTCTCCCTTCAGGGAGAGGGTTAGGGAGAGGGGCGGAGGTGAAGTAACGCACCTGCGTCACCGGCAGACACCACCACCCCACAAAACATCCATCCCTCAATTCCCCGCGATCGCGCTGTCCTTACTCCGCCAGATCAGATCGCTCGTGTCATACCCCTTGCGATTGGCCTCGGCCAACAAACGACGCAGCGTCGCCTCCGGCAGGCTGGTCTGCCGCGCCAGCAGCCACAGGTGGTCGCGATCGCGGTTGCCGACCAGCGCGGTCTGGTAGTCCTCGTCGACGTAGAGCACCCGGTAGTCGCCGCGCACCACGCCGGGGAGCAGCCGCGACGCCCAGTTATCGAAGCGCACCCAGAAGGCATCGGTGCTGCCCGGCGTCTGCGGGGTGGCCGTGCCGGTCACCTGTTTCCAGCTGCCGTCGGCGGTGCGGCAGCGGTTGCGCAGGCCGATGCTGCCGTCGGCGCGCACGCTGTAGTGGGCCTCGGACTGCAGGCAGGCGCGCTGGAAGAACATCGGCTTGCGCGCCAGCTCGTACCATGTGCCGGCGTAGCGCTGCGGGTCGACCTGCATCGTTTGCGGCCGCTCCTCGGCGTGCCCGGCGCAGCCGCCGATGCCGGCCAGCGCGACGGCGGCGAGCACCCGCAGCGCGGCGTTCATCTCACTTCAGGCCCTGGCCGGAGAACATCAGCACCTTGTCGCCGGCGTACTGCACGCTGATGAAGGTCTTGTCGTCACCCCAGGTGCAGCTGGACACGCCCAGCGCGCCGGAGCACTCGGTCGGCTTGCCGAGCAGGGCCTCCACCTCGGCCTTGTCCATGCCGGCCTTGAGCTTGGAATAGTTTTCCTGGTTGAGCTTGCTGCAGGCGGCCATGGCGATGCAGACGGCGATCAGGGCGATACGGCGGAAGGACATGGGCAACTCCATTGTCGGATGGTCCATTGGACAAGCGTGGCACAGGCCACGCGAAACGCACCGTTGGAGTCAGAAATGCGAGCCGGGTTCCTTGAGGAAGGCGACTTCCTCGGCGCTGGACTCGCGGCCAAGGATGGCGTTGCGATGGGGGAAGCGGCCGAAGCGCGCGACCACTGCGCGGTGGCGCTCGGCGTAGTCGAGGAAATCGGCGAACAGCGCCTTGTCGTCCTCGGCGGCCTGCTCATGCAGTTCGGCGAAGCGCTGCACCGCCTGCTCCTGCTGCGCCAGGTCCTCGGCGTGCTCAAGCACCAGGTAGACGAAGACCCGCTCGATGGGCTGCAACTGGCGGTCCAGCCCGGCCGCAAGACCGCGGCGCACCAGCGCCTGGGCGCGGGCGTCGCCGTCGTAGGCGCGCGGCGTGTCGCGGAAGATCATCCGCGGCAACTGGTCCAGCAGCAGGATCAGCGCCAGCCAGCCCTGGGCCGAGCCGGCCCAGTCGGCCAGCCCGCCGTCCAGGGCCTGGCGCACCAGGCCGCCGAAACGGTTGTCCGAAGCCGTGTCCTCGCAGGCGCTCTTGCCGAACCACAGGCCGTTGCGCTGGGCGGCGACGTCGCTGGCGCGCAGGGCGTCGCCGAACCACCAGTCGAGCAACGCCTGCCAGGCGGGTGCCGCGCTCATCAGGCCTGGTGGTAGCCGGTGACGCGCTCGACCTCTTCCTTCGAACCGAGGAACACGGCCACGCGCTGGTGCAGCGAATCCGGCTGGATGTCGAGGATGCGCTGGGTGCCGTTGGTGGCGGCGCCGCCGGCCTGCTCGATGATGAAGGACATCGGGTTGGCCTCGTACATCAGCCGCAGCTTGCCGGGCTTCTCCGGCTCACGGGCATCGCGCGGGTACATGAAGATGCCGCCGCGGGTCAGGATGCGGTGCACATCGGCCACCATGGAGGCGATCCAGCGCATGTTGTAGTTCTTGCCCAGCGGGCCTTCCTTGCCGGCCAGCAGTTCGCTGACGTAGCGCTGCACCGGGGCTTCCCAGTGGCGCTGGTTGGACATGTTGATGGCGAACTCGGCGGTGCTGTCCGGCACGCGGATGTTGTCGTGGGTGAGCACGAAGCTGCCCAGCTCGCGGTCCAGGGTGAAGCCCTTGACGCCGTCGCCGAGGGTCAGCATCAGCATGGTCTGCGGGCCGTAGATGGCGTAGCCGGCGGCGACCTGCCTGGTGCCCGGCTGGAGGAAGGCCTGCTCGTTGAGGCTGTCGTTCTGGCTCAGGTGCTGCTCGGGGCAGCGCAGCACCGAGAAGATGGTGCCGACCGAAACGTTGACGTCGATGTTGCTGGAGCCGTCCAGCGGGTCGAACACCAGCAGGTAGGCGCCCTTGGGGTACTTGCCGGGGATCTGGTAGGCGTTGTCCATCTCCTCGGAGGCCATGCCGGCCAGGTGGCCGCCCCACTCGTTGGCTTCCAGGAGGATTTCGTTGGACATCACGTCCAGCTTCTTCTGCACCTCGCCCTGTACGTTCTCGGTGCCCATGCTGCCCAGCACGCCGCCCAGGGCGCCCTTGGACACGGCATGGCTGATTTCCTTGCACGCACGCGCCACCACCTCGATGAGGAAGCGCAGGTCGGCCGGGGTGTTGTGGCTGCGGGTCTGCTCGATGAGGTAGCGGCTGAGGGTAACGCGGGACATGGAAGGGCTCCGGGGGAGAGGTAGGAAAAAAACTGCGCGCATTCTAGCGTGGAATCGGCCACGCCGCCTCCCGTACGGCGCGTCCGTCCTGAGGTTGGAGCGCGCCGCCGGTGGTCGGTTCCCTCGTCGCTGCGGCCGTCAGTCGCGGCGGCTTCCTGGCGTACCGGGCTTAGAAGTCCAGGCTCAGCGCCAGGCTCACGCCCTGCTGCAGGTCGTCGTCGCTGCGGTGCGCGCTGTAGCCGCCGCGCAGCGAGAGTTCCGGGGTCAGCTTCCGGGCGAAGCCCAGGGTCGCGCGCTGCAGGTGGCTCTGCGGGGTGTAGCCCTGCAGGGTGAAGCCGTTGGCCGGCAGGCTGGTGAAGGCCATCCCGATGTTCTGGGTGTCGTCGGCGTATTCGCGCTCCACCGCCACTTCGCCGAACAGCTGGGTCTGCTCGCTGAGCGCGTACTTGCCCTGCAGGCCCACGCCAAGGCGGCGGGAGTAGCGCATCTGCTCGTCGAACGACAGCGAGGTGGAAGCGTTGCCCTCGTCGTAGCCGTCCACCTTCACCCGCGCCCAGTCGGCGCTGACGAAGGGCGACAGGTGCCAGGCCTCGCCGCCCTGGGCGATGTCGTAGCCGATCCGGCCGCTGAAGGCGAGCAGGTTGCCGTTGGTGTCGCCCTTCTCCTCGACGGTGCGCGGGCCGATGGCGAACTTGCGGTTGGCCTCGTCGTAGTCGAGGTAGCCGCCGGTCACCGCGGCGTCGCCCCACCAGCGATCCTGCTGGTACTGCACGAAGAGGCTGCCCAGGTAGCTGTTGAGCTTGTAGTCGGAATCCTCGGCGCCGGCCTCCAGTTTCTGCCGGTAGAAACCGGCGGCGATGCCGGCGCGCCAGGCGTCGTCCAGGCGCAGCGAGCCGCCCAGGGTCAGGTTGTAGCCGAAGCCGTCGCCGCTGGCGGCGCTGTCCTGGTCGTCGTAGTCCAGGTGCTGGCCGCCGCCGGTGACGAAGCCACGCCACTGGCCGACGCCCTGCCAGTTCTCCCAGTCGGCCAGCCACTGGCTGCGCAGCTCGTCCTGGTAGGCGCGCAGGGTGCCGTGGGCCATTTCCGGCAGCAGGGTGGCCTCCCAGGGCGCGGACAGCACCGAGTAGGCGTAATCGGCGATCAGCGTCTGGCCGGCGATGGTCGGGTGCACGCCATCGTTGAAGATCAGCTTGGTCGGGTCGGGGCTGCTGCCGTGGCGGCCGTAGACCGGGTTTTCCGGGCAGCTGTTGCCACTGAAGCAGGTGCCCACCAGGTTCTGTCCGGTGGCCAGGCCATAGGCGCCGGGATCGGCCAGCACTTCCTGGAGCATC
This sequence comes from Pseudomonas sp. M1, assembly GCF_022760135.1. Classification (NCBI taxonomy): domain Bacteria; kingdom Pseudomonadati; phylum Pseudomonadota; class Gammaproteobacteria; order Pseudomonadales; family Pseudomonadaceae; genus Pseudomonas; species Pseudomonas sp. M1. Next base: position 291,156 of record NZ_CP094343.1, on the reverse strand, counting down.
AGCGGGATGTTCAGCGGGATCACGTTGGCGCCGCTGCTGGCCAACTGGCTGACCAGCTCCTCGTTGAAAATGCCGCTGAGCTGGGTGCCGAAGCTCTGCAGGACGGTGCCGTTGGTGGCCGGGGTGAGGCCCAGGTCGGGCAGCAGCCAGACCATGATGTAGCGCGCGCCGGCCTGGCTCAGGGCCTGGGCGCTGTCCACCAGGCGCCCGGCGGCGGCGCGGGCGGAGGGGTCGTCGGTGATGCGGAACTGCAGGAAGTCGTTGCCGCCGCCGGTGAGGTAGTAGAGCGCGTTGGGATCGGCGAGGCGGCCGACCAGGTAGCCGTCACGGGTGCGCGTCTGGCCGTTGGCGCTGACCACCGAGCCGCCGGCGGCGGTGATGGAGTCGTAGATCTGGTCGGTGCGGTAGCCACCCACCGCCCAGTTGTTGCCGTCCGGCAGGCCTTCGGCGGCGTTCACCAGCGAGGTCGAGGGGCCGAGGTCGCCGGCGGCGACGCCCAGCTTGCCGCCGAGGATCATCGCCGCGGTAGGCCCGAAGACCTCGCCGCTGCCGTCCAGATAGGTCGGTCCCACGCGGTTGGTGAAGCGGGTGGAGGCGCCGGCGGGGCCGTCGGCGTCGGGGAACTGGCCGGCGTCGCTGAGGCTGTCGCCGAACACCACCAGGGTCGAATACGGGGAAGGTGACGCCAGGGCCTGGCTGGCGATGCCGAGCAGGCAAGCGGCGGCCAGGGGTGAAAGCACCTGTTTGATCATGCGGCTGACTCCATGCTTGTTCTTATAGGTAGAGTGCAACGCCGTTAACAGTATCAGAACAATCGCGCAGAGTAGCGTTCTTGACGCATTTCCCTACATAAGCTGGCGTAATTTCTCCATTTCCCGGTATTTGCTCATTGGCCGGCGCGCTGCCCGCGCAGCAGGCTGAAGGCCATGCCGCCCAGCAGCAGCACCCCGCCCAGCAATACGGCCCACAGGCCGATGCGCTTCCAATTGCCGTCGCCGGCGCTGGCGGCTTCCGCCGGAGCGGCCTGCAAGGCCCCGTCCAGGCTGGCCTGGCCGACCTGGGCCGGCTTGTCCGGCTGGTAGCCGGGGATCAGCACGCTCAGCGGCAGGCTGGCGGAGGTGGCGTCGCGCTTGCCGAGGGCCAGTTGATAGGGCGCGCTGCCGCGCACCAGGAACACCAGCTCGCGGGCACGCATGGCCACCCGCAGGCTGGGCGCCGTGTCGCCCAGGCCGGTGCCGCGCGCGTCGGTGACCAGGCGCAGCTGGCGCACCGGCTGGCCGGCCAGCAGTAGTTCGTCCTGGCGCACCTGGCGGCCGTCCACCGGCAGGTCGTAGAGCACCCCGCGGGCCAGCGGGTACCAGTCGTCCCGGCTGCCCTGCCCGGTTGCCTTGCGCGCGGACAGCGCCACCGGCGCCATCAGGTGCTGCGCCGCAGTGCCCAGCTCGAAGCGCACCCGCTCCAGCGGCAGCGCCTGGGGCAGGTCCCAGCGGTAGCTGCCGTCCGCCTCGCGGCGCCCGGCGATGGGCTCGGACCACACCAGCGGCGTGCTCGCGGCCTGGTCGGTGCGGCCCAGCAGGCGCGCGCCCTTGAGCGTCACCGCCGCGTTGCCGGCTGGCCACGACAGGCGCAGGTAGCGCGCTTTCTGCCCGGGCAGGGCCACCTCGCTGACGTCCATGCGCTCGCCGTTGAAGCTCAGGCGGGCGAGCTGGCCGTCGCCCCAGTTGCGCCAGTGCTGCAGGTCGTCGCTGGCCTCGATGCGGAAATGCTGGAAGCCCTCGGCCTCGCTGCTCCAGTCCAGGGCCAGGCGCTCGAAGGGGAAGTCGGCGTCGCCGGCGTCCAGCAGCCAGCCGCTGCGCCGCTCGCCCGTTGGCGCGGGAGTTGCGTCGGGCAGCACTTCCACCAGGGTGCCGGTGGTGCTGCGCTGGATGCGCAGGCCGGCCTGGCGGCCGGGGTCGGCCTCGGCGCCGTACAGCGGGAACAGCCGGGCCGCGGCTTCATGGGCGGTGCTGCTGCCCTGCGCCGCCGACGCGCTCAGGGCATAGGGCAGCGCCTCGCCCTCCTTGTCGAACACCCGCAGGTCGCGCAGGTCGGCATGGGCGGCGGCCAGTTGCACGCTCATCGGCACCTGCAGGCGGTACCAGGGGCCTTCGCCCTGCAGGCGCAGGGGCACCTGCTGCGGGTAGTCGGCGGGGGTTTCCGCGGCCTGGGCCAGCCCGGCGGCCAGGCAGAGGATGAGGGAAGCCAGCTTCATGCGGGGGGTTGCTCCTGTTGCCCGGCCGCCCGGTGCGGCGGCAGCGGGGCGAAATAGCCGACGACCAGCAGCAGCACGCCGACGCCGATGAAGGAAACGATGCGCTCCAGGCTGCCGCTGTTGCCCAGCTCGACGAAGAACAGCTTGACCACCACCACGCCGATCAGCGCCGCGCCGACCATCCACAGGTCGCGCCGCCCGCGCAGGTGGCCGCCGACCATCAGGCCCAGGGCGATCAGCGTCCAGACGATGGACAGCCCGGCCTGCACCAGCATCGACTCGCGCAGCGGCTCCAGGGCAAAGGGCACGCCGCCCCAGTGGTGCGCGGTGCGGCACACGGCCAGGGTCAGCAGGGAGAACAGCGAGGCGCCCAGCAGCGCCTGCGCCGGCAGGCGCACCTGTTCGCCGGCAAGGCCCAGTTGCGGCAGGCCCTCGCGGCTCCACTGGAACACCGCCGCCAGCACGATCAGCATGCCCAGCTCCAGCGGGTTGAGCAGCGGCAGGTAGGGCAACGGTTGCGCCGCGCCGTCGCTGACCAGGTTGACCAGCCAGAACCAGCCGAGCAGCGCCAGCGCCACCGGCGCCGCGGCCAGGGCACGGTACTCCCGGGGGAAGGCCGCCACCGGCCAGGGCAGCGTGCGCCGTGCGCCCATGAGGATCAGGTAGAGGCTCGGCACCAGCGCCCAGCCCAGCCAGCGCCAGGCATTGTAGTGCTCGGCCAGGGCGAGGAACAGGTAACGCAGCTGCAACGCCAGCACCGCGAGCAACAGCCAGCAGCCGAGCACGTGGGCGCCGCGCAGGGGCAGCGCCGGCAGCACCGGTTCCAGGCGTTTGAGCGACCAGAAGTGCGCCACGAACAGCGCGCCCCAGCCCAGCCAGCCGAGCTCGCCCAGCGGCTGGTATTCCGGCTGCCAGGCACTGGCCAGCGCCAGCACACCCGCCGGCGCCAGGGCCAGGCAGGCGAGCGCCAGGGCCCGCCACTGCTCGCGGCGGGCGACGAAGGCCCAGAGCACCACGCTGACGGCCGCCACCAGCAGGGCGACGTGCTCGCGCCGCGACGCCGGGACGAAGCGGGCGATCTCACACAACGCGGTCAGCGCCCACCAGCCAGCGCCCCAGGCCAGCAGCAACTGCGACAGCCGTTCCAGGGTCAGCGCCCCCAGTTGCAGCGCCTGCCCGCCCTGCCCCGCCCGGTGCAGGCGCCAGGCGCCGACCAGCGCCGCCAGGGCCAGCACCGCCGGGCACCAGAAGCCGCTGTGGGCCAGGGGCGTCAGGCCCTCGCCGGAGAGCCCGGCGAACAATGAAGAGCCGCCGAACAGCAGCGCCGCGCCGCCCAGCACCTGCAGCAGCAGGCCGAACACGAAGCTCGCGCGCTGCTGCAACGCCAGGCTCAGCCAGAGGATCAGCAGGCCGCTGCCGGCCCATACCGCCGCGGCGCTGCGCCAGGGCAGGACGAACAGCACCGCCAGGTTGACGAAGGCCAGGCCGGCCAGCAGCACCGCGCTGAGGCCGAGCATCAGCCGGCGGTCGTCGCGCACCAGCGGGTCGCGCGCGGCGAGGATCATCCCGGCGATCAGCGCCAGGCCGATCAGGCTGGCGCCGAACAGGCCGGTCCAGCCGCTGCCGAGCACCCCGGCGCCGCCGTCGGCCGCCCGCAGGTCGGCGAGGAACAGCGCGCCGCCGAGCAACTGCACGGCAAAGGCGCAGAACAGGAAGGTCCGCGAGCCCAGGCGCAGCGCGGCGAACACCGTGGCCAAACCAGCCAGCGCCCAGGCCATGGCGGTGCCCGGCACGGCGAAGCACAGCGGCGCGATCAGATAGAGGAAGGCCAGGCCGCAGGCCGCCAGCACCGGCTGGCAGCGCGGTTCCCAGGGCCAGAGGCCGGCGTCGCCGTGGCGGCGCAGCTGCCAGTAGCTGAACAGCAGCGCCACGCCGAGCATCAACGCCCCCAGCGGCGCGCCATCCAGCAGCTTATCCACACCCGGTTGCAGGCCCATCAGGAAGGCGATGGCCGCGCCCACCTGCAGCAGCAGCGCGAACATCCGCGCCAGCCGCCGCCCCTGGCGCAGGCCCAGCCAGTAGATGCCGGCGCCCTCCACGGCCCAGGCCGCCGAGGTCCAGCGCGCGTCCAGGCCCAGCGGGATGGCCAGGCTGCCGAACACCACGCCCAGCGCCAGGCAGGCTTCCACCAGCAGCAGGGCGCGGCCGGCGGTGCGCCCGGCCAGCAGGCGCGCCAGGCCCATGTAGAACAGCCCCAGCGCCAGTGCGCTGAACGCCGGGCCGAATTCCAGGTGGCGGATCAGCGCGTATTGCAGGCCGAAGCCGATCAGCGGCGCGCCGAACAGTACGGTGCCGTCGACGTAGTCGGTCTGCCGCAGCGACCAGCGCAGCGTCTCGTCGCGCCCGGCGCCCTCCTCCAGGCCTGCGGCCTCGCGCAGGCGGCGGCGGGCGAAGAGCAGGCCGATGGCCACGTACATCAGGAAGAACAGCAGCAGGAACGGCTCGGTGCTGGCGAACAGCTCCGGCGTGTAGGAGCGCAGTCCCCAGGCGAAACCGATGCCGAAGGTGCCGAAGAAGCCGATCAGGTTGAGCAGGCGCCAGGCGCGGAACCAGGCGATGGCGAAGATGCCGGCGTTGAGCAGGGCGAAGTAGCTGAACAGGGCGACGTGGTTGCCGGCGCCGGTGGAAGTCAGGATGGGCGCGGCGAAACCGCCCAGGGCCGCCGCGGCGGCAAGGCCGAGGGCGTCCTGCAGCACCGCCAGCACGGCGGAGAACACCGTCACCGCCACCAGCAGGCCAAGGGCCTGGCCCGGCGTCAGCAGCGGATGCAGGCGCATGGCGGCGAACACCGTCAGGTACAGCACCGCGATGCCGGTACCTTGCAGCAGCAGGCCGTAGGTCGCGCGCTTATGCCGCAGCCACCAGCCCAGGGCCAGCAGGGCGATGGCGGCGGCGGCCACGCCCATGTAGCGCAGCTCGACGGGGACGACCACGCGCTCGGAGGCGTAGCGCAGCAGGAAGGCCAGGCCGAGGAACAGCAGCAGCACGCCGACGCGCAGCACGGTATTGCCGCCGAACAGCCAGTCGCGCGCGGCACCGAAGGCACGGTCGAACCAGGAAGGACCGGATGGAGCGGCCGGTTCGGCCTCCCAAGCCGAGGCTTCGCGCGCCACGGGGACTTCGACGGCGGGCGGGATCGGGGCTGGCGGCGGCTCCTGGGGCTGCAACGACCAGTCAGGCGCAGCGCTGGCCGCAGCCGGCGCTTCGGGCAGCTCGATCTCCCATTCCAGCTCCGGCTCAGGCTCGGCGACGGCTTCCGGCGCAACGACGGGCTCCGCCGGCTCGGCGGGCGGCACAGGCGCCGCGGCCCCGCCCTGCTCCAGGCGCAGCAGGCGCTGGTACAACGCCTCGGTACCCGCCTCGAACCGCTCGGCGAACTGCTCCAGCTGCCGGCGCAGCGCCGCGTTCTGCCGCTGCAGGCCATGCAGCGCCAGCGCCTGGCCGAACAGCAGCCCCAGCCCGGCGCCCGCCAGGCCATCGGCGATCGACTCGTCCCAGGCGGCGCCCAGCACCAGGCCGATCAGCATGAAGATCCATTGCATGCATTCACATCCTTGAAAGGGAAACGCCCCCATCCAGCGGCGCGCAAGGCTCCGAGTATATCGCCCCGCGCGGCGCAGGCACCCTGATTCCACAGGATATGACGCCAGCGCCGAGACGCCAGCCACAAAGCACAAGGAACGGCAGGCACCGGCAGCATCGGCTGGTCACGGGCGTCGGGCACGGGCAGATCGGCAAGGGTCATGAAGCGCCTCCTTGTCCGAGACGCGTGTCTCCTGCCGATACGGCTCCCCCGCTTTCTTGCCGCCTCCGATTGACAGCCTTGGGGTAGCGCCCTAACGTGGCTCGGCCGCTCAACAGGGCGGCTCGGGATTGGCGTCCCGATGGACAAGAGAAGGCGCATGGGCATCCGCTCGGCGCCGTGCATGGCTGCACCTGCGTTATGGGCGGGCCGTGCGGGGCATCTTCGGATGCGCCGGTTTCCTTGTCCCGGTACGCCAACCTGTACGGTCCGCCCTCCCTGATTGGCGTCAGGAGGCGGAAACCCCATAGACAAGAGGCCCATGCAGCCCAAGTGCTACCCCATCCCCTGACAAGCACCGCCCCATCGGAGCTCTACGACGCCGCGCAATCCCGCCAGGCGGCCCTGGTCAACCTGCTACGCCTGCTGGCCGGCGCGCCGGACCTGGGCGCGCCCACCGAGGAAGTGCTGGACGGCACCTTCAGCGCGCTGGAATACCTGGCGGCCGACGCCGAGCGGCTGTACGCCGCCGCCGAGCAACGCACCCGACCGTAGGGCGCATAACGCGAAGCGTTATCCGCCGTTGCCGGATGACGCTTCGCTCCGCGACCCGCGCAGTTTCGGATCTAGAGCAGAAAGATGAATCCGTCTCTCTGCTCCCTGCTGGTCATTTACGTTCCTTGGCCACGCTACCCAAACTGGCATCCTTGACCAGGTAACGGCCCTCGGTATCGCCAAGCAGCACCAGGTTGTTGCGCGCCATCAGCATCCCGACTTCCACTTCCTGCTTGATGAACACCACTTCGCCGGCCCGCACCTCGAAAGACAGGTCCGCCCAGTTTTCCGCCTTGGAACTGATGGTGTGCTTGCCTGGCTCGACGTAGAAATAGATGTACTGATTGCCACGGTTGTAGCCCATCTCCGAGGCGTCTTCGCGGTCATCCAGGAACACGTTGAAGCGCACCAGGCCACCAGCGTTACTCGGCCGCACCACATAGACCAGCCCCTGGTCGGCAGTGGCAGCCTTGGGCAACTCGTACCCGGCAACTTCCGCCTGCATTTTCTCCATCGACGGCGCCGAGGCGCAGCCATAGATAAGCGCGATGCTGGCCAGCGCAAGCAGTTTGAGCATTCTCACAACGACTTCTCCCTTTCCATATGGTTGTAGCCGCCGCCCTTTCTTCCAGAGGCAACGGCAGTGCCTGCCCTTGCCAATGCCAACGCGTCGAAAGATCGACTCGGCAGTGATGGCAAAAGGCCAAAAACTTTACCCTGAATGCCGTCTGGAAGGCCATCTGAAAGACTCGATCGGATTCTAAAGAAGGAGGGTTCTCTCCTGAACTCTAATCCTGCCCGGCCAGTCGGCTTTAGAGCAGGAGAAATAAATTGAGCAAAAAGGGGAAATATTTATTTCTCACACCCTAATTCTGTCCAGTCAGCCAGCTTTAGAGCAGGAAAAATAAATCCATCCTATTTTTGGTCATTTTTTAGGACATGCTCCTTTTAGTCATAAGCTAAATCTTAATAAACTCAAAAGCCCGACAAAATAGCCGCTCTATGTCCGGCGACGCTTCAAGATAAGCAAGCGCTTCACTCGGAGCCAACGGCATATCGTAGGGCTCCTCTCCTCGACGAACCGCAATACCATAGAGTGCATATTCATCACTCTCAGAGTGCTCCCAGGTAGGAACATAGCCAACTATCTCGTATACCTTAAATATTTCGCCATGAAATTCCATCAAGTCATACAAAAATGCTGGAGAATTACTCCACGACAAAGCCTGAGCACTCCAGACATTTAGCTCCTTCGTGCTTATGGCTCCACAAAACAGGCAGGAAATAACAAATGCCATCAACTCATCACTGAAACAGTCAGGGTCACTTAGACTCACATTCCACCTCCCATGGCTTCGCCACCAATATGCCCCGTTTTCTTATGTACCAATTCGGGAACCAATTGCATTCGCCCACTGTCCTGATGGTGATGCCACGTATATCCATCGATTTTCTTCTCTCCCGCACTAATTTGCTGCAACTGCTTGGCAGTAAAGCCTGACGCACTTATCTGACCTTGCCGAATGGCTCCGGACAAGTGCTGAGTTGCAAGTTTCATCTGCCCTTCATAGCTTGCTGATTTGAATTCATTAATTGATATCCGCGTATCAAATGCAGCAACATCATCAAAAATAGGGAAACCTCTGTTATCGAACACAATCCCAGTCACTGGGTGACGCTGTCCTGCAAGATGGATATTCCGGCCATCAACTGGCGGAACTGTAGTCGAAATAACATTATCGCGACCATGAGTGGACTCAAGCTCGTTCCTAGCGGTATGCGGATTGTACGGAGCCTCTGAGCCTTTACCTTTTACGCCAGGCAGCTTTTCCAGCCCGACCACCAGGTCCGCAGCGTCACTGACCTTACCTTCCTGATAGAGCTTCTTTGCCTTCCCCAGGATTTGCGCGGCAGCGTCCCCCGCCCCCGGGACCACGCTCACCCCGGCCATCAGGTAGTCGAAGGGGTCTTTCGCGTCCAGAAATGCTTGAGCATCCCCGTAACCTGGAATGAACTCCGAGCCAAACTTGGCCATCGCCTCGGCCAGACGCCTGGAGTCACCGGCGGTAATCGGATCGTTGATCCGATAGATGCTGCGCAACTCGCTCTCGATGGTGTAAGCCATCAATTGCGGGTTTTGCATTGCCTGCTGGTACTGCTCCTGCGCCTCCGGCGAACGACCAGCCCATTTCAACGACTGCGCAGCCTCCCACGCCTCAGAGCGCAGGCGGGAACATGCCAAGCTGGTCGCCGCCGATGAACAGGCCGTTTGAAGAGCCAAGTCCCGGTCACGATCCAGCTTGTTCAGCTCATCGACCTTCCCGCAGGCATCGGAATCACCGCCATCGCAGGCTTGCTTGGCCTCCCAGCGCTCCTGGTTCTCCAGGTGATTCAGGTAGTTGTACTGCGTAGCGTTCTGCGCCACCCAGGCCCCGGTCTGCAGGCTTTGCGCATCGGCGCCGTCCAGGGTCGAGGCCGCCAGCAGGCCGACCAGTTGGGAGGTCATGTCGAGCAGGACCTTGTCGCCGCCCACCCAGGTGTCGAGCTGGTCCACCAGGGCTTCGTTGGCACCCGCCGCCAGGGCGCCGGTCTTGAAGTCGCCGCCGCTGGCCTCGGCCAGCAGGCCGCCGACCATGGCGTGGATCATCACCTTCTGGATGCTGCCGTCGGCGTAGACGCCCTTCGTGTAGTCGCCCACGGCGTTGAAGCTGACGGCGGCCAGGGTGTTGAGCAGGGTGCTCTGCAGGGCATCGCCCAGGTCGCCGCCCTGCCCCATGATCCGGCCCAGCGCCAATGCCGTGCCGTTCTGCAGCCCTTGGCTGGCGGCGAATTGGCCGATGCCCTTGAGGGAGCCCAGGTCGATGGTGATTTTGCCGGTGATGTCGCTGGGGGCGCCGGTCCAATCGTTGAAGTAGCCCTGGGTCAGACCGGCGGTGATGCCGGAGATGGCGTAGCCCTTGAGGGCATCGCTTGAGGTGGTGTCCTGCCAGACCGCGCCGAGGTCGCCGCGGTTGTTCACCAGACTGATCGAGGCGTTGGTCGCGGCCCCCGAGGCAATGGCCGCGCCACCGGCGGCGACGGCGCCGCCGCCCATGGCTTTCAGGGCGGCCGGCCCGACGTAGGCGGCCATCACGATGGCGATGGCCAGTTGCGCCCCTACGCCCAACCCCGAGCTGCTGTAGCTGAAGGAGTCATGCACCTCCTTGACGCGGTTCCAATCCACGTCCCCGCGCTGTTCGGCTTCCTTCAACCAGGCCAGATTCGGATCGGCCTGCACCATGGCGTCGATGGTCTGCCCGACGCTCTGCTGGTCGATGTGCTTGATGTCGATCTTCAGGCCTTCCACGGCCTTGATCGCCAGTTCGCCCTGGGCGATCAGCTGGCTCTGGCGCAGGGTTTCGTCGGTCTGGCCCTTGCCCTTGGCGGACTGCCAGGCGAGGTTGCCCTTGCTCTTTTCGTGGCTTTCCTGGTGCAGGTCCTTGACCGCTTCGAAGGTCACGCTGCCGCCGCTGAGGATGGCGATGTCGTTGCCGCTTTCGAGCTTCGCGCCCTGGTATTTCTGGTCGCCGCCGCTGAGCAGGGTGATGTCGGAGCCGGCGCTGATCTGGCTGCCCACCGCCTTCACGTCGGTGACTTCGTCGCGCTGGGTCTTCTTGCTGCCGAAGCCGCCCTTTTTCTCCTCGCTGTACAGGGAGTAGTCGCTGTCGTAGTCCGCCAGCAGTTCCAGTTTGTCGCCGGCCACCAGGTAGGCTTCGTTGCCCGCGCTGATCTGGCTGGCCACCAGGGTGAGGTTCTGCCCCGCGCTGACGACCACGTCCCCGCCCGCGCTCAGGCTGCTGCCCTGCTGCCGCACCTGGTCGTCCTGCTGCTCGACCTTCTTGCCGCCGCCCTTGTACTTCGTCTGGCTGTGGTCTTCGTTCGCCGCCGAGGCGAGGGTGACGTCGCGGCCGGCGCCCAGGGCGATGTCGCCCTTGGCGTCGATGTCGCTGGCGATGACACTGAGGTCGCGGCCGGCGCTGGCATCGAGGTTGCCGCCGACGCTGATTTCGCTGGCGTGCTGGGTGGTGCTGGCGAGGCTGCCCTGCATGCGCCGGCTCTGGAAATCGGCGCTGTCGGTTTCCCCGGCAGCCTCCAGGCGCAGGTCGCGCCCGGCCTGCAGGTGGGCGTCGCCGCCGGCCTGGATCGCGCTGCCGACGCTGAGCAGGTCGCGCCCGGCGTTGATCGCCAGGTTGCCGCTGGCTTCGATGCGGGCGGCGGCGTTGGCGATTTCCTTGTGGATGCGGTCGTTGCCGGCGCTCAGGTCGAGGGTGGTGATGCTGCGTTCGTTGATCACGTCGCCGGTCAGCGCGGTGAGGCTGACGTCGCGCCCCTTGAGGATGCCGCCGGCGGTGTTGCGGATGCTCTCGGTGGCCAGCAGGTCGAGGCGCTTGCCCGCTTCGATCAGGCCGCTGTTGCCGATGTTCGCCGCGGTGGCGCTAAGGTCGCCGCTGGCGCGCAGGGTGCCGGCGTTGTTCAGTTCGCCGCCGCTGATCAGGCTCACATCCTGGCCCTGGATCAGGGCACCGTTGGGCGCCAGGCGGTTGTCGGCCTGGGCCAGGTAGAGCACCGGCACCAGTACCTTCTCGCCGTTCACCACGGCCTCTTCCAGCCAGACGATGTCGTGGGTCAGCGCCGCCACCTGTTCGGCGGTGAGGCCCACGCCTACCGTCAGCTTGAGGCTGTCCTTGTAGGCGATGGCATTGTCCATCAGGTACTTGAACAGCGCCTCGTCGCTGGCCATGCCGTCGATGAAGCGCTGGCCGGTGCGGGCCACCACCGCCTGCTGGATCAGGCGCTGTTCGTAGAGGCCGTCGCCCAGGCGCTTCTGCGCCTGGTCCGGGTCGTAGCCGAGCAGGCCCAGCAGGTAGTCGGAACTGAGGAAGCTCTTCAGGCGGGTCAGCTCCGGGTTGGTCTCGATCAGGTACTTGTGGCTGTTGTCCGGCGCGGCGCTGCCCGGCACGCCCTGGACGCGGGAAAGCCCCTGGCCGAGGCCGGCGAGATCGGGCCCGTTCCCGGCGCCGGCGCTGCCGTCCTCGCCGCTCAAGCGGAACAGGCCGTTGCCGCCGCTGGGCAGGCTGAAGCCGGGAAGCTCCAGTGGGTTGACCTGCTGCTGCGCCAGGTCCGGCGGCAGCTGCGAGGTGATGGCGAACTGGCCGGTGGCGGCGCCGGTGGCCGTGCTCACGTCGCGCGGGTCGATGCTCTGGGCGCCGGCGTCGCGGCGCACCACGCTGTTGTCGAATTGCTCGCTGGCGATGATGCTGACGTTGCCTGCGGCCTGGATCACCGCGCTGGCCGCCGGGGCGCCGGACACCTGCACCTCGGAGATCATGAGGTTGTGGAAGTTGTGTTCCGGGTAGCCGCCGGACTCCAGCACCTGCTGGCGGCTCAGGGCGCCGGGGTCGTAGTCCGGCGAGTTGGGGTCGTTGTAGCGGTTGTAGAGCGCCTGGTTGCTGCGGAACGTCCAGTAGTAGGCGTCGGTGCGAGTGTAGAAGGCCCCGTCCAGGTGCCGCTCCACGCCGCCGGCCGCGCCCTGGTTGCGGAAGCGGGTGGCCTGGATGTCGATGTCGCCGCCCGAGGCGATGCTGCTGTAGAGGTTGGCGAAGGCGCCGCCGCGGAAGACGAAGTCGCCGCCGGCGGTGATCGTCGCCTGGGGCGAGTCCTGGGTGATGACGTCCTCGTAGCGCTCCCAGGACTGGAAGCGGAATTCGCAGCCCTTGCCGTCGCACACATCGTCGGCGTACATGCGGATGTTGCCGGCGACGATGCGCTGGCCGATGCGGAAGTCGTCGCCACGGCGGTTGTCGAAGTCCTGCGCCAGCAGGGTCAGGGCGCCGGCGCTTTCGATGCTGCCGGAGACGTTCTCGACCTTGGCCGCCCAGCCGTCCTGGTCGTTGGCGGCGATGTGCAGGTTGCCGAGGCTGTAGAGGTCGCCGGCACGGTTGCTGAGGGTGCCGACCCGCAACGCCATGTCGCCGCCGCTGAACAGCAGCCCGCCCTGGTTGAGCAGGTTGCCGGCCTCCACGCGCAGCCCGGCGGCGCTGCCGAGGCTGCCGAAGTTGTCGAGACTGGCGACGCGCACGCCGAGGTCGCCGGCGGAGCTGATGCGGCCGTGGTTGCTCAGGCCGCTGGCGGTGACGCTGGCCGCGCTGCCGCCGGCGATGCTGGCGGCGGCGCCGAGTTCGATCCGCCTCGCCCCAAGGCTCAGGTCGCCCAGGCTGGTGAGGCGCCCGGCGCCAGCGTAGGTGCCGCTCAGGTTCAGGCTCAGGCCGGCATCGCTGGCGATCAGCCCGTCGTTGCGCCAGTGGCTGCCGCTGCCGTCAAGGCCCTGCACGGCCAGCAGCTGGCCGTCGCTGCCGAGCTGCAGGCGGTCGACGTTGAGGGTGAGCTGGCGGGCCTGCAGGCTGCTGTTCAGGGTCCAGTCCGGCGCGTCGATGTCCAGCGCGGCCTGGGTGATGAAGTGGCCGCCGGCCTGGCCGAGTTGCCCCAGGTCGACGAGGAACTGGCCGTTGCCGGCGTGCAACACGGTGCCGCCGGCGTTGTGCAGGGCGCCGCCGCTCAGTTGCAGGGTGTCGGCGGCGGTTTCCAGGGTGCCCTGGCGATTGTCCAGCAGGCCGCGGGTGGCGATCCGCGTGCTGCCACCCTGGCCCAGGGCGCGCAGGCGGCCCTGGGCGTTGCTCAGGCTGGCGGCGTCGAGGCTCAGCCAGTCGCCGGCTTCGATCAGGCCGCCGTCGTTGTTCAGGGCGCCCCGCAGGCTGAAGTCGATGCCTTTCGCGCCGACCTTGCCGTTGCCGTTGAGGAAGTCGCCGGCGGCGAGGGTCAGCTGGTTGCCGGCGTAGAGACCACCGTCGCGGTTGTCCAGGGCTGCGCTGCCGCTGTCGACCTTGGCCTGGCCGGCGGTGGCGGCGAGATGCCCCTGGCGGTTGCCGATGCCGCCGCTGGCCTGGGCGTCCAGGTCCACGCCCTGGGCCACGCCGGCGTCGTTGCCGAAGTAGCCGGTGACGATCCGGAGCAGGCCCTGGGCGGCATTGAGGATGCCGCCGCTGTTGTCGGTGCTCGCGGCGCCCAGGTCGAGCCTGCCGCCGTCGCTCTGGATGCGGCCCCGGGCATTGTTCAGCGCACCGCTCAGGGCGAGGCTGGCGTCGCCCTGGCTGGAAACCTGCCCCTGCTGGTTGTCGAGGCCGGCGGCGCGCAGGCTGAGGCTGTCGCCGCTGTGGACGAGGCCGTCGTTGCCGTTGAGCAGGCGGCCGTCGAGCGCCTCGATGCGCAATGCGCCCTGGCTGGCCAGGGTGCCGCGGTCGCGGTTGTCCAGGCCGCCCTGGCCGAGGATCAGCTCGAGGGTGGACTGGCTGGACAGCTGGCCGCCACGGTTGTCCAGGCTGGCGGCCTTGAGCAGCAGGCCGGCGCCGCTACTCAGGCGGGCGTTGTTGGCGTTGATGAGCGCGCCGCTCAGCGTCGCCTCCAGGGCCCCCTGGCTGAGCAGTTGGCCACCGCTGTTGTCCAGGCTGCGGCCCTTGAGCAGCAGGCTGCCGGCGCTGATCTGCCCACCCTGGTTGAGCAGCCGGGTGGCGGCGTGGCTGAAGTCGAGCCGGCGCTGGGCGTCGATCAGGCCGGCGTCGCGGTTGTCGAGGGTGTCGGCGATGGCGAGTTCGACGTTGCCCTCGGCGGAGACGATGCCGCCGCGGTTGTCCAGGCTGGCCGCGCTGATCCGCTGGTCCCCCTGGCTGACCAGGGCGCCCTGGCTGGCGTTGTTCAGTGCGCCGGCGAGGCTGACGGCGAGCGCGCCGGCCTTGCTGGAGAGGGTGCCGCCCTGGCTGTTGTCCAGGCTGCCGCCGCCGACGCTCAGCCCCTGCCAGCCGGACAGCAGGCCCAGGCCGGCGTTGAGCAGCCGGTCGGCCTGCAGGTCGAGCCGTCCGGCGCTGATGATGCGGCCGCTGTCGCGGTTGTCCAGCAGCCGGGCGCCGAGGGCGAAGCTCTGCTGGCTGGAGATTTCGCCGTCACGGTTATCCACCGCGCCCAGTTGCTTGAAACTCAGGGCGCCGGCGCTGAGCAGCCCGCCCTGGCTGTTGTCCAGGTCGCCGCCCTGCAGGTCGAGGCCGAGCGCGCCGTTGCCCAGCAGGCGCCCGCCGCGCAGGCTCAGTTGCCGGGTGCGGATGTCGGCATCGGCCTGGGTGGAGATTTCGCCCCGGCTGCTGTCGATGTGCTGCGCAGCCAGCGTGAGGTTGCCGGCGCTGTGGATGAGGCCGTCGGCGCTGTTGTCCAGCTTGCCGGCGAGGTTGGCGTGCAGGGTGCCGCGGCTGGTGAGGGTGCCCTGGCCGCTGTTGTCCAGGCTGGCCAGGTCCAGGCGCAGGCTCTGTTCGGCGGCGAACAGGCCGAGGCGGTTGTCCAGGGCGCCGCCGCTGATATGGATGTGCTGGCCGCCAATCTGGCCGTTGCGATTGTCGAGCACGGCGGCGCGGGCCTGCAGCTGGCGCGTGGCGATCAGGCTGCCGCTGTTGCGCAGGTTCTGCGCATCGATGGCCACGTCGCCGCGGGCGTTGCGGCTGTTGTCGGCATTGACGCCGGCCTCGATCACGCCGCTGTTGCTGAGCTGGTTGGCCTTCAGTTCGAGGGTCGAGCCCGCCGCCAGGCTCTGCGCATTGCTCAGCGCACCGCTGGCCTGCACGCTGGCACTGCCCCCGGCATAGGCCGGGCCGTTCAGCGCCACGTCCTGCCCTTTCAGCGCCAGGTTCCCGCTGGCCGAAGCCTGGGCCAGCTGCAGCTTGCCGTTGGCATCGATGCGGATGTCACCGGCGCTGGCCGCCATGTTGCCGGCCAGTTTCACGCCCACGCCTTGTTCAGTGCCGACCAGGCGGATGGTGTTGGCGTACATGCCGCCCAGGGCGGAGCTGTCGATGGCCAGTTGCGGTTTGGCGCTGCCGTCGTCGGGCTTGGCGGTGGCGGCGAGACTTTCCGCATCCACCGTGTTGCGGCCGGCCACCACGGTGAGCTGCTTGGCGTACAGGTCGGCGTTGAGCTTGGCGCTGCGGGTGATCAGTTCGAACTGGTCGAGGTTGCTGGCGTTGAGCCCGGCGCCTTCGATGGCGATCTCGCCGCCGTCCACGTCGTAGCCTTGCAGGCGTTCGCCGGCCAGGATCGGCTTGCCGGTGCTGAGGGTGGCGCGCGGGGTATTGATGAAGCCGCAGCCGTTGCAGGTGATGCCGTGGGGGTTCGCGACTATGACGTGGGCGCCCTGCCCGGCCACTTCGGTGTAGCCCTTGAGCTGCGAGGGACTGGCCCCGGTGACTTCGTTGAGGATCTTCTGCGCCGCCTGGCCCTTGAGGTTGGGGTTGCCAATGATGATCCCGCCCAGTTGGGTGCTGGCGGTCTTGCCGGTGGCGTTGTTGAGGATCAGGCCCTGCTGGCCGATGTTGTAGTCGCTGAATTTATTGTGCGAGAGGCCGTTGCCGTTGGGCGTGGCGATGTTGACGATGGGCACGCCGTTGCCCGCCGCGCCCAGGCTGGTGTTGCCACCGGCGGCCGCATCCACCGCCAGTTGCGCGGCGGTCGCGACTATGGGGTTGAGGAATAGCAGGCCGGCCAGGGCGCTGGCGATGGCCTGATAGAAGGGGCGACGGATGTCCATATCGGGGGCTCGCGCGGGGTAATCGTTGACCCGGCGGACTCTATTCCCCTACTCAGCGTGAGGCCTTGAGGAGTTCCAGCCTCCTTGCGTAGGCCTTTTCCGAACTATGCCCAGTCACCCACGGAGCACATTCACAAGGCCCCGGCGCCGCAGCTCAAATAGCGCTCCGATGTCACGCAAAGCCCGCCCCATGCCCCGCCGCCAACTCGACCACGCCTTGCCCATTCTCGACCGTGGCCAGGACATCCCCCGGCACGAAGACCCCGCACTGACCGCCTTCCTGCAACGGCACATCGACGAAGTCCTGTCCAAGGACCCAACACCGCCGCCCTGCCATCACTGCGGCAGCCACCAGGTGGTGTTGCGCTACCGGGGCAGGCCACCGAACGGCATTCCCTATTTCAATTGCCGGCACTGCGGCAAGGGCTTCAACCGGCGTACCGGTACGGCGCTGCAGAGCTTCCTACGCTGCGACAAGCTGGAGGCGTTCCTGCCCCTGCTGTCGCAACAACGCTCGATCGCCAATGCCAGCGAACGGCTGGGGGTGTCGCACAGGATGCTGTCCCGCTGGGTCAGGGTGTTCCGCCAGTGGCTGCTGAGGCTCGACCCCAGCGGCGAGTGGGAGGCGAAGGTCAAGCTGGGCATGCGGCCCGAACTGCCTGCCCTGGAATGCCCACGCTGTGGCAACCGCGAGCACTTTTTCCGCTTGGGCTTCGTCGACGGCAGGCACCAGGGCAAGCGGATGTTTCAGTGCAAGGCTTGCCGGCGCTGCGTGAGCGAGCCGGACGAGCATTTCAGGATGCGCATCGCAAGCCGGGCAGGCGCCACGGAAAAATGAAAAAGGCCCCGCCGGATCGCTCCGGCGGGGCCTTCTTCATGCTGCGGCCGGGATCAGACCTTGGCGCGTTCGTAGCGCTTGCGGTCGTTCTCGTTCAGCAGTTTCTTGCGCAGGCGGATGGACTTCGGCGTCACTTCCACCAGTTCGTCGTCGGCGATGAATTCCAGCGCCTGCTCCAGGGTGAAGCGGATCGGCGGAACCAGGGCGATGACTTCGTCCTTGCCGGACGCGCGCATGTTGTCGAGCTTCTTGCCCTTGGTGGGGTTGATCACCAGGTCGTTGTCGCGGCTGTTGATGCCGGCCAGCTGGCCTTCGTAGATCTCGTCGCCCGGGCCGAGGAACAGCTTGCCGCGGCTCTGCAGGGTTTCCAGCGAGTAGGTCAGCGCGGTGCCGGTGGCCATGGAGACCAGTACGCCGTTCTGGCGGTTGCTGACTTCGCCGGCCTTGATCGGGCCGTAGTGGCTGAAGGTCGAGGTCAGGATGCCGGTGCCCGAGGTCAGGGTCAGGAAGTTGTTGCGGAAGCCGATCAGACCGCGCGCCGGGATGGTGTATTCCAGGCGCACGCGGCCCTTGCCGTCGGGGATCATGTTGCTCAGATCGCCCTTGCGCAGGCCCATCTGTTCCATCACCGAGCCCTGGTGCTGCTCTTCGATGTCGATGGTGACGTTCTCGTAGGGCTCCTGCTTCTCGCCGGCCTCGTTCTCGATGATCACCACTTCCGGACGGCCCACGGCCATCTCGAAGCCTTCACGGCGCATGGTTTCGATCAGCACGGACAGGTGCAGCTCGCCACGGCCGGAAACCTTGAACTTCTCCGGGCTGTCGCCTTGCTCGACGCGCAGGGCCACGTTGTGCAGCAGTTCCTTCTCCAGGCGCTCCTTGATGTTGCGGCTGGTGACGAACTTGCCTTCCTTGCCAGCGAACGGCGAGTCGTTGACCTGGAAGGTCATGCTCACGGTCGGCTGGTCGACGGTCAGCGGCGGCAGGGCCTCGACGTTCTGCGGGTCGCACAGGGTGTCGGAGATGAACAGTTCTTCCATGCCCGAGACGCAGACGATGTCGCCGGCTTCGGCTTCCGGCACTTCGACGCGCTGCAGGCCGGAGTGGCCCATGATCTTCAGGATGCGGCCGTTGCGCTTGCTGCCGTCGTCGCTGACCGCCACCACCGGGGTGTTGGACTTGACCTTGCCGCGGGTGATGCGGCCGATGCCGATCACGCCGAGGAAGCTGTTGTAGTCCAGCTGCGAGATCTGCATCTGGAACGGGCCGTCGACGTCGACCACCGGGGCCGGGACGTGGTCGATGATCGCCTGGAACAGGGCGTCCATGTTGTCGTCCATCTTCTCGTGGTCCATGCCGGCGATGCCGTTCAGGGCGCTGGCGTAGACGATCGGGAAGTCGAGCTGCTCATCGGTGGCGCCGAGGTTGTCGAACAGGTCGAAGATCTGGTCGATGACCCAATCCGGACGCGCGCCGGGGCGGTCGATCTTGTTGACCACGACGATCGGGCGCAGGCCGGCCTTGAAGGCCTTCTGGGTCACGAAGCGGGTCTGCGGCATGGGGCCGTCCTGGGCGTCGACCACCAGCAGCACGGAGTCGACCATGCTCATCACGCGCTCCACCTCGCCACCGAAGTCGGCGTGGCCGGGGGTGTCGACGATGTTGATGTTGTAGCCGTTCCACTTGATCGCGGTGTTCTTCGCCAGGATGGTGATGCCGCGTTCCTTTTCCTGGTCGTTGGAGTCCATCACGCGCTCGGATTCCGCTTCTTTGCGGTCGAGGGTGCCGGACAGCTTCAGCAGCTTGTCCACCAGGGTGGTCTTGCCATGGTCGACGTGGGCGATGATGGCGATGTTGCGGAGATTTTCGATCACGGTGTCTGTCTCGGTAAAAAGTAGCTTCAAGCTGCAAGCCACAAGCGGCAAGCAGGTGGAAATATCGTTCAGGTACGGACGTCCGGAGGATGCCTGCGCCAGGTTGCGTTTCGACTGATGCGGCACAGGATCATGCGGGACCGCTCTTCTCTTGCAGCTTGCCGCTTACAGCTTGCAGCTGCCCAACGGGCCTGTAGACCCGCACATTGGTGTGCCCTTCGTTGACCAGGTGGTGGGCGTGCAGGCGGCTCATCACGCCTTTGTCGCAGTACAGGAGGTACTGGCGGTTGGGGTCCAGTTCCTTGAACTTGCTGTTGATCGCGTAGAACGGCATGGCCAGCACTTCGATGCCTTCCAGCGCCAGGGGTTCATCTTCCAGGGCGTCGGGGTGGCGGATGTCGACCACGATCTGGCCGGGCAGCACCTCGTCGACCATCTCCACCGGCAGGTCCTTGCCCAGCTCGTCGATGACGCGGTCGACGGTCATCTGGGTGGCGCGCTCCAGGGCGCGGTCGAGCACGGCCATGTCGAACTTGGTCTCTTCGTGCTCGACGCGGTAGGGCTTGGCCTGGGTGGTCGGGTTCACCGAGATCACGCCGCAGTATTCGGGCATGTGCTTGGCGAACTCGGCGGTGCCGATCTTCGTCGCGGTGTCGATGATGTCCTGCTTGTGGCTGACGATCAGCGGGCGCAGCACCAGGGTGTCGGTCACCCGGTCGATCACCGAGAGGTTCGGCAGCGTCTGGCTGGACACCTGGGAGATCGACTCGCCGGTGACCAGCGCGTGCAGCTCCAGGCGCTCGGCCACGCGGCTGGCGGCGCGCAGCATCATGCGCTTCAAGGTCACGCCCATGTAGCTGTCGTCGACCTTGGTGAGAATCTCGCCGACCACTTCCTCGAAGGGCACGCTGACGAACAGCACGCGCTGCGAGCGGCCGAACTTCTCCCACAGGTAGTGGGCCACTTCCATCACGCCCAGCTCGTGGGCGCGGCCGCCGAGGTTGAAGAACACGAAGTGGCTGATCAGCCCGCGGCGCATCATCTGGTAGGCCGCCACGGTGGAGTCGAAGCCGCCGGACATCAGCACCAGCACCTGCTCCAGGGCGCCCAGCGGGTAGCCGCCCAGGCCCTCGTGCTGGGCGTGGATGACGTACAGGCGGTCGTGGCGGATTTCCACGCGCACCTGCACTTCCGGGTTCTTCAGCGATACCCCGGCCGCGCCGCAGTGCTGGCGCAGGCCGCCGCCGACGTAGCGTTCCACGTCCATGGAGGTGAAGGCGTGCTTGCCGGCGCGCTTGCAGCGCATGGAGAAGACCTTGCCGGGCAGCAGGTGGCCGAAGTGCTGCTTGCACTTCTCGAGGATGTCGTCGAAGTCGCCCAGCGGGTATTCGTGCACTTCCAGGAAGTGGCCGATGCCCGGCACGCAGGTCAGGCGCTCGATCATCTCGCGCAGCGCCTTGGCGTCGGTCACCCGGGTTTCCACTTCAAGATTGTCCCACTCGCCCTCGACCAGCAGCGCCGGGTCCAGGTCGCGCAGCACGGTGCGGATGTTCTTCGCGAGCTGGCGGATGAAGCGCTTGCGCACCGGCCGGCTCTTGATGGTGATTTCCTGGAAGACCTTGACGATGAGTTTCATGCGAGAAAAGGCACGAGCCCGAAGGGACGAAAAAAAGGGGCGGAATTATACCTGAAATTGCTCAAGACTTGAGCAGTCGAGCGCAGATTCTTTTTGGCGCACCAAAATGGACGCATGCACCATCATGCAGCACCAAATCAGTGCAACAATTCCGTCATTCGCGCCAGCTACCGTGCGCAAAGCCCTGTAGCGCGGGGTCCTGTCCAAAATCGGGCACTGGCACGCTACTTGCTCTCTTGTGAGGCAGGTTGCCCTGGCGGAGTATTCCGGCCGGCATCACCCGATACTGGGGCACAGAAAGCTCCCAGCTCTAATCCCTCCTGGAGGACAGCATGTCGTACAAGTCGCACCAACTGATCAAAGACCATGACGTGAAGTGGGTAGACCTGCGCTTCACCGATACCAAAGGCAAGCAGCAGCACGTCACCATGCCGGCCCGCGACGCGCTGGACGATGACTTCTTCGAAGCCGGCAAGATGTTCGACGGCTCCTCCATCGCCGGCTGGAAAGGCATCGAAGCCTCCGACATGATCCTGCTGCCGGACGACAGCACCGCCGTGCTGGATCCGTTCACCGAAGAGCCGACCCTGATCCTGGTGTGCGACATCATCGAGCCGAGCACCATGCAAGGCTACGAGCGCGACCCGCGCAACATCGCCAAGCGCGCCGAGGAATACCTGAAGTCCACCGGCATCGGCGACACCGTCTTCGTCGGCCCGGAGCCGGAGTTCTTCATCTTCGACGAAGTGAAGTTCAAGTCCGACATCTCCGGCTCGATGTTCAAGATCTTCTCCGAGCAGGCTTCCTGGAACACCGACGCCGACATCGAGTCGGGCAACAAGGGCCACCGTCCGGGCGTGAAGGGCGGCTACTTCCCGGTACCGCCGGTCGACCACGACCACGAAATCCGTACCGCCATGTGCAACGCCCTGGAAGAAATGGGCCTGGTGGTCGAAGTTCACCACCACGAAGTCGCCACCGCCGGCCAGAACGAAATCGGTGTGAAGTTCAACACCCTGGTGGCCAAGGCCGACGAAGTCCAGACACTGAAGTACTGCGTGCACAACGTCGCCGACGCCTACGGCAAGACCGTGACCTTCATGCCGAAGCCGCTGTACGGCGACAACGGCTCGGGCATGCACGTGCACATGTCCATCTCCAAGGATGGCAAGAACACCTTCGCTGGCGAAGGCTATGCCGGCCTGTCCGACACCGCCCTGTACTTCATCGGCGGCATCATCAAGCACGGCAAGGCCCTGAACGGCTTCACCAACCCGTCGACCAACTCCTACAAGCGTCTGGTCCCGGGCTTCGAAGCCCCGGTCATGCTGGCCTACTCGGCCCGCAACCGTTCCGCCTCGATCCGTATCCCCTACGTCACCAGCCCGAAAGCCCGCCGCATCGAAGCGCGCTTCCCGGACCCGGCGGCCAACCCCTACCTGTGCTTCGCCGCGCTGCTGATGGCCGGCCTGGACGGCATCCAGAACAAGATCCACCCCGGCGATGCCGCCGACAAGAACCTGTACGACCTGCCGCCGGAAGAGGCGAAGGAAATCCCGCAGGTTTGCGGCAGCCTGAAAGAGGCGCTGGAAGAACTCGACAAGGGCCGCGCGTTCCTGACCAAGGGCGGCGTGTTCACCGACGAGTTCATCGATGCCTACATCGAGCTGAAGTCCGAGGAAGAAATCAAGGTGCGCACCTTCGTGCACCCGCTGGAATACGACCTGTACTACAGCGTCTGATCCACGAATACCTATAAGTAGCGACAACATTAAGGCCTCCTTCGGGAGGCCTTTTTTATTGGGTGTGTTTTATTGGGCGTGCGCAGGGTTGCTGCTTTTCGTAGGAGCGAGCTTGCTCGCGAACGGTGTCCTGTCGTTGGGGGCGGTGTGCATCCTCAAGAGCGCCCTCTCCCTAACCCTCTCCCTGAAGGGAGAGGGGACCGTTTGGAGTACTTGGATATTCCTGAGTCAGCCGGCAGCGCCGTTGGTGTCCGACTGAAACCATTCCTCCTCTCGGCACGGACTAGCCCCCTCTCCCTTCAGGGAGAGGGCTGGGGAGAGGGAGCGGCGTCAAACCGAAACACCCAGCCCACCTGGCCCCCTTCGCGAGCAAGCTCGCTCCTACAGTTCCAGGGAAGCACGGCTTTTCGTAGGATGGCGTTGAGCGAAGCGATACCCATCACCACGGCAGCATGGGTATCGCAAGCTCAACCCATCCTACGAAGAGTGCCTCGGCGCAAGGCAGTTGCTCCTACAAAGCGAGCATCTCCCCTCCAATTCGGCTCAGCCCCCCGCATCTGTATGATGTGCCGAGTTTCGCCTGCTCCGGAGTGCCATTCGTGACCGATCTTCTTCGCCGCTTCCTGCTGCTGTGCTGCCTCAGCCTGGGCCTGCTCCTCGCCGGGCCGGCGTCCGCCGCGCTGCCCAGCATCCCCGGCGTGACCGGTGGCGATGCCAAGGTCAGCGACGCCCAGTTGCAGCAGTCGCTGGACCAGGTGATCAAGACACTGGAGAACGACCAGCAGCGCAGCGACCTGCTGAAGAAGCTCAAGCAACTGCGCGACGCTACCAAGAAAGGCGCGGAGGACCAGAGCGGCGTGCTCGGCCTGCTCGGCGACACCCTGGGCAGCCTGGAGAAGCGCTTCGAAGGCGCCAACAGCCCGACGCTGCGCTGGAGCGGCCTGTTCCAGCAGGCCGGCGTGGAGCTGCAGGAGCGCACGCCGTCCTGGCAGGAATGGCCGGGGATGATCCTCGACTTCTCCCTGGTGCTCCTCCTCTGGGCCTGCCTGGCCCTGGGCCTGCGCTGGCTGGCGCGGCGCATGCGCGAGCGCTTCGGCCTGGCCGACGAGCTGCCGCAGCACCCCAAGACCCGCGACCTGCTGCTGTTCGCCCTGCGCAAGCTGGGGCCCTGGCTGGTGGCCTTCCTGATCACCGTGTACCTCTCCGTGGTGCTGCCCAGCTCCCTGGGCAAGCTGCTGGCCATGGTGATCGCCTACGTGCTGGTGTGCGGCACGCTGTTCTCCGCGCTCTGCGTGATCTCCCTGTCGCTGCTCGGCGGCCCGCACCGCACGCGCGCCCTGGACATCCTGCGGCGCCGCGCCTTCCGCCCGCTGTGGCTGATCGGCAGCCTGGCCGCCCTGGGCGAGGTGATGCACGACCCGCGGGTGACCGACAGCCTCGGGCAGAACACCGCGCTGACCGTGGGCTCGCTGGCGAACATCTGCGCCGCGCTGTTCACCGCCCTGTTCGTCCTGCAGTTCCGCCGGCCCATCGCCCACCTGATCCGCAACCAGCCGCTGGAGCGCCGCCTCAAGCGCCGCAGCCTGCACGAGCTGGTGGAGCTGGTCGGCTCGCTGTGGTACGTGCCGGTCCTGCTGCTGGTGGGCATCTCGCTGTTCGCCACCGTGGTCACCGCCGGCGACAGCAGCTACGCCCTGCGCCGGGCCCTGCTGTGCGCGCTGATCGCGGTGGTGGCGATGACCGTCAACGGCCTGATCCGCCGCGCCCACCTGCGCTCGGCGCAACGCAGCAGCCGGCGCAGCGCGCCCTACATCGAGCAGCTGCAGAACTTCGGCTACACCCTGCTGCACCTGGCCACCCTGCTGGTGTTCCTGGAAGTGGGCCTGCGCGTCTGGGGCATGTCGCTGATCGGCTTCGCCGAGGGCGACGGCTCGCAGATCAGCCTCAAGCTGATCAGCTTCGGCAGCACCCTGCTGGTGGCCTGGCTGATCTGGATCCTCACCGACACCGCGGTGCAGCACAGCCTCGGCCTGGGCGGGAAGAACCGCGCCAACACCCGCGCGCTGACCATGCTGCCGCTGATCCGCAACGTGCTGTTCATCACCATCGCGGTGATCGCGCTGATAGTCGCGCTGGCCAACATGGGCATGAACGTCACGCCGCTGCTGGCCGGCGCCGGCGTCATCGGCCTGGCCATCGGCTTCGGCGCGCAGTCGCTGGTGGCCGACCTGATCACCGGGCTGTTCATCATCATCGAGGACTCGCTGTCGATCGACGACTACGTCGACGTCGGCGGCCACCTCGGCACGGTCGAGGGCCTGACCATCCGTACCGTGCGCCTGCGCGACCTGGACGGCGTGGTGCACACCATCCCGTTCAGCGAGATCAAGAGCATCAAGAACTACTCGCGGCAGTTCGGCTACGCCATGTTCCGCTGGCCGGTGCCGGCGAGCATGCCGATCGACGACGCCCTGGCGCTGGTGAAAGACGTGGCCGGCGAGCTGCGCAACGACCGCACGATCAACCGGGCGATCTGGTCGCCGCTGGAAATGCAGGGCGTCGAGAGCTTCGACAATGGCCAGGCGATCCTGCGCTTCCGCTTCAAGACCGCGCCCATCCGCCAGTGGGAAGTGCAGCGCGCCTTCAACCTGCGCCTGCGCCAGAAGCTGGACAGGGCCGGGCTGGAACTGGCCATGCCGCGCCTGAACGTGCAGCTCTCACGCATGCGCAAGCCGCGCGAGGAAGGCCCGCAGGACCACGCCGAGCCCGCCGACGGCGGCATCTGAGGCCGCCGGCGCGGTTCAGACCGGCTTGCGCGGGGCCTCGGCGCCGGCCCGGGCATTGACCTGGGCGCCCTTCTCGGCCGTCACCTGGCCATAGACCTTGCAGCCCTCGTTGATCCGCACCCGCTCGGCGTTGATGCTGGTCGGCGAGCCCTGCGCGCCGACCACGCAATCGCGCCCCAGGCTGACGCTGCGCCCGGCGCTCAGCGGCCCGGCGACGCGCGAGCGGCGGCCGACGCGCACCGAACCCCGGGCCAGGATGGCGCCGGCCACTTCCGCGCCTTCGTCCATCCACACGCCACCCTCGACCCGCACCGAGCCGAGCACGCGGGAATAGCGGCCGAGATACAGGTCGCCGCGCACCAGCAGGTCGCCTTCCTGGCAGCCGCCGGCGGCCACGCGGTACTCGCCTTCCTCGACCTGGCGCCGGCCGCTGCCGGCAGCGACGATTCCGGTCGGCGTGCGCGAACAGTCGCCGAAGCGGATCTCGCCCGCGCAGATGCGCCAGAACTGCAGCGGCGGGCGGATGCGCACCAGCCCCTCCACCACCAGCGGCCCGTGCAGGCAGCGATCGGCCGGGTGCAGGCCCAGCGGCAGGTAGAGCAGGTTGTTCGGCGCCGTGCTGGCCTGCGGCTTCGGCAACGACGGCGGCTCGGGCAGTTCGCAGGCGTGCCAGGTGGCCGCGGCGGCGCCGGCCGGCACGCTGGCGGTGCTGACGACGGGCAGCGGCAACAGGCGCGGCAAGGCCACCAGCAACAGGGCGATGAACAGCGGCAGCAGAAGGGTCATGCTAGGCGCCTCCCGCTGAAGGGGCCGGCCCGCAGGCGGCGGGACGAAGGGATGGACATGGCGTTCACTCTGGGCGCCCCGGCGAAGGGGCGCGCGTACGATTCAGTGCGCCTATCTCAAGCCATGCCCCGGGAAGTACCCTTGACATTTGTCAGAAAACGCAGAGATCAACAACGAAACCACGCTAGATATCAAATAAGTTCGACAAAAGCAGCAGCACTCCGTCGGCTGCGCACTGTTAACTCCCGCGCAAACCCGGCGGCGTGATGGCGTTTCACTTGCCACCCGTCGGCGCCGATGCAAGGCTTAGCCCATTGTCTTCCGGGAGATCACGCATGCGCGTGCCAGTCCTCTGCCTGCTGCTCGCCCTGGCCGTGCCGGCCAGCGCGCAGATCTACAAGTACACCGACGCCAACGGCAAGACGGTATTCACCAACCAGCCGCCCAGCGGCGTGGACGCCAAGCCGGTGGAACTGCCGCCGACCAACACCGTGGGCGCCCAGCAGCCCGGCGCGCCCATGGGCAGCGGCGATGGCGAGCAGCGCCAGGCCCGCTACGCCATCCTGGCCATCACCGGGCTGCCCGACGAGGAGGCCCTGCGCGCCAACGACGGCAACTTCGACATCGAGGTGGCCATCCAGCCGCAACTGGCCATGGGCGACCGCCTGCAACTGCGCCTGGACGGTCAGCCCTACGGCGCGCCCAGCAGCTCCACGCGCTTCAGCCTGAACAACCTCGAACGCGGCGACCACAGCCTCTCGGTGGACGTGGTGCAGGGCGACCGTGTGCTGCAGTCCAGCGCGCCGGTGAACTTCACCCTGCAGCGCATCAGCACCAACAGCCCCGCGCGCGTCCGGCCCATGCCGAGGAGCGGCAACTGATGAAACGCGCCCTGCTGCTCGGCCTGCTCCTGCTGGCGGCGTTCCAGGCCAGCGCCGAGGTCTATACCTACATCGACAAGGACGGCAACCGCGTCTTCACCGACCAGCCCAGGCGCAGCAACGCCCAGCGCCTGAACCTGGCGCCGCCCAACGGCATGCCGAACATGCCCCCGCCGCTGTACGCGCCCGCCGCCTCGGCCCTGCCGCCGCAGCCGCCGCAATACCAGGTGCTGCGCATCCTGGTGCCCGAGCCCGACGCCACCGTCCGCGCCAACAACGGCGAGCTGATCGTCACCGTCTCCAGCGACCCCAACCTGCTGCCCGGGCACAGCTTCCGGCTGTTCCTCGACGGCGTTCCGGTGGGCGAGCCCAGCCGCAGCCCGGTGTTCCCCCTGCACAACCTCGATCGCGGCACCCACCAGCTGTCGGTGGAGATCCTCGACCAGCGCGGCCAGACCCTGGAACAGACGCCCAACCAGCCGTTCCACATGAAGCGCGTATCGGTCGCCGAAAGCGACGCCGGCGAGCGGCCCGCCCTGGCATCGCGCCCCTGAACCCAGCGAATTTTCGCACGCCCTCTTAAGAAGCCTTCCCCGAAGATGCGCACCACTTTGGTGCGCTTGCCTGCACCACTTTCTATACTCTCCCCATTTCGGGTCACGCTGACGGCCCGTTTTCCTTGAGGAAATGCCACGAGTCGGCGCAGATCGCGGCCTGGCGCGTCTTTTCGGGGCTTGGTTTGCTTTTTGCATTTTCCTGCCCAACCTTGGAACGCCTGTCCGCCATGCCTACAGAAACCCAGCTCAGACTGTTGCTCGACAACCTCACCACGGCGGTGATCCTGCTCAACGCCGAACTGCGCCTGGAGTACATGAACCCGGCCGCCGAGATGCTCCTGGCGGTCAGCGGCCAACGTAGCCACGGGCAGTTCATCAGCGAGCTGTTCACCGAATCCCAGGAGGCCCTGCAGTCGCTGCGCCAGGCGGTGGAGGAAGCGCACCCGTTCACCAAGCGCGAAGCCACGCTGACCTCGCTCACCGGCCAGAGCATCACCGTCGACTACGCGGTGACGCCCATCCTCAACCGCCGCGAGACCCTGCTGCTGCTGGAAGTGCACCCGCGCGACCGGCTGATGCGCATCACCAAGGAAGAGGCCCAGCTGTCCAAGCAGGAGACCACCAAGCTGCTGGTGCGCGGCCTGGCCCACGAGATCAAGAACCCCCTGGGCGGCATCCGCGGCGCGGCCCAGCTGCTGTCCCGCGAGTTGCCGGACGAGTCGCTCAAGGACTACACCAACGTCATCATCGAAGAGGCCGACCGCCTGCGGAACCTGGTGGACCGCATGCTCGGCTCGAACAAGCTGCCGCAATTGCGGGTGACCAACATCCACGAAGTGCTGGAGCACGTCTGCAGCCTGGTGGGCGCCGAGACCCAGGGCAGCATCCCGCTGATCCGCGACTACGACCCGAGCATTCCCGACCTGCTGCTCGACCGCGAGCAGATGATCCAGGCGGTGCTCAACATCGTGCGCAACGCCATGCAGGCCATCGCCGCGCACAACGAACTGCGCCTGGGCCGCATCACCCTGCGCACCCGCACCCTGCGCCAGTTCACCATCGGCCACACGCGCCACCGCCTGGTGTGCAAGGTGGAGATCATCGACAACGGCCCGGGCATCCCGGCCGAGCTGCAGGACACCATCTTCTACCCCATGGTCAGCGGCCGCCCGGACGGCACCGGGCTGGGCCTGGCCATCACCCAGAACATCATCAGCCAGCACCAGGGGCTGGTCGAATGCGAGAGCCACCCCGGCCACACCGTATTCAGTCTGTTCCTGCCCCTGGAACAAGGAGTGCACCACCCATGAGCCGTTCAGAGACCGTCTGGATCGTCGACGACGACCGCTCCATCCGCTGGGTACTGGAAAAAGCCCTGCAACAGGAAGGCATGACCACCGTCAGCTTCGAGAACGCCGATAGCGTCATCCACCGCCTCGGCCGGCAGCAGCCGGACGTGATCATCTCGGACATCCGCATGCCCGGCTCCAGCGGCCTCGACCTGCTGGCGCAGATCCGCGAGCTGCACCCGCGCCTGCCGGTGATCATCATGACCGCCCATTCGGACCTGGACAGCGCAGTGGCCTCCTACCAGGGCGGCGCCTTCGAATACCTGCCCAAGCCGTTCGACGTCGACGAGGCCGTGTCCCTGGTCAAGCGCGCCAACCAGCACGCCCAGGAGCAGCAGGGCCTGGAGGCGCCGGCCAACCAGGCGCGCACCCCGGAGATCATCGGCGAAGCGCCGGCGATGCAGGAGGTGTTCCGCGCCATCGGCCGCCTCAGCCACTCCAACATCACCGTGCTGATCAACGGCGAGTCGGGCACCGGCAAGGAACTGGTCGCCCACGCCCTGCACCGCCACAGCCCGCGCGCGGCCGAGCCGTTCATCGCGCTGAACATGGCGGCGATTCCCAAGGACCTGATGGAGTCCGAACTGTTCGGCCACGAGAAGGGCGCCTTCACCGGCGCCGCCGCGCAGCGCCGCGGGCGCTTCGAGCAGGCCGACGGCGGCACCCTGTTCCTCGACGAGATCGGCGACATGCCGGCCGACACCCAGACGCGCCTGCTGCGCGTGCTGGCCGACGGCGAGTTCTACCGCGTCGGCGGCCACACCCCGGTGAAGGTCGACGTGCGCATCATCGCCGCGACGCACCAGAACCTGGAAAACCTGGTGCGCGAGGGCAAGTTCCGCGAGGACCTGTTCCACCGCCTGAACGTCATCCGCATCCACATCCCGCGCCTGGCCGACCGCCGCGAGGACATCCCGGCGCTGGCCCGGCACTTCCTCGCCCGCGCCGCGCAAGAGCTGGCGGTGGAGCCCAAGCTGCTCAAGCCCGAGACCGAGGACTACCTGAAGAACCTCGGCTGGCCAGGCAACGTGCGCCAGCTGGAGAACACCTGCCGCTGGATCACCGTGATGGCCTCCGGCCGCGAGGTGCACATCGACGACCTGCCGCCGGAGCTGCTGACCCAGCCCCAGGACAGCCTGCCGGCGGCCAACTGGGAACAGGCCCTGCGCCACTGGGCCGACCAGGCCCTGGGCCGCGGCCAGTCGAGCCTGCTGGACAGCGCCGTGCCGGCCTTCGAGCGGATCATGATCGAGACCGCCCTGAAGCACACCGCCGGCCGCCGCCGCGACGCCGCTGTGCTGCTGGGCTGGGGACGCAATACCTTGACGCGCAAGATCAAGGAACTGGGCATGAAAGTGGACGGCCCGGACGACGAAGGCGACGACTGAAGCACCCTTGGAGCGATCGAAGGGGCCCTGGGGCCCCTTTTTCGTGGGGGAGTGTTCTTGCACCTTGTAGGAGCGAGCTTGCTCGCGAACGGAGTTTCCAGGTGGCCTTGGTATTTCGGTTTGACTCCGCTCCCTCTCCCCAACCCTCTCCCTGAAGGGAGAGGGGGCTTGTCCGTGCCGAGAGGGGATTTGGTGTCAGCCGGGTGCTCGGTACAAGCCGGCTAACGCCGAAACCCCCGAGCACACCGAACGGTCCCCTCTCCCTTCAGGGCGGGGCGCGCAGCCGAGGGCTAGGGAGAGGGCGTTCTTCAGGACACGCACCGTCTCGATCGGCAGAACACCCTTCACGAAAATACCCCCAGAACCTGTGGATAACCCTGTGCACAGCCCGGGGATCGATCCCCCCGCAGCCCAGGCCCCGCGCCCCTTACAGCCCCGGCTGAATTCTGTGCAGGATTTCCCACGTTGCCCACAACCGCTGTGCGCCCACCTGTGGACAACCTTGGGATGAATGGCTGCGGCACAGACCCCACGGGCCCTGCACCAGATCGATCAATCGCTGCTCAATCCATGGCGAAGCCGAGCTGGCGCCAGGCTTCATAGACAGTCACGGCGACAGTATTGGACAGGTTCAGGCTGCGGCTATCCGGGCGCATCGGCAGGCGCAGACGCTGCTCCGGCGGTAGCGCGTTGCGCACTTCCTCCGGCAGGCCACGGCTTTCCGGGCCGAACAGGAAGGCGTCGCCACGCTGGTAGGCCACTTCGTGGAAGGCGTGGGAGCCCTTGGTGGTGAAGGCGAACAGCCGCGGGTGGCCGAGCTTCTCCAGGCATTCCTCCAGGCTCGCATAGCGCTGCACCGGGGCGTATTCGTGATAATCCAGCCCGGCCCGGCGCAGGCGCTTGTCGTCCAGTTCGAAGCCCAGCGGCTCGATCAGGTGCAGGCTGCAGCCGGAATTGGCGCAGAGCCTGATAATGTTGCCGGTATTGGGTGGAATTTCCGGTTGGAAGAGGATGACGTGGAACATGCAGCGCTCCGGGCCTGAGGACGGCCGGCATTCTACTCCCGCGGCGGCGGATGTGCGGCCCCGGCCGTGGTTGCGGGTATTCTCGGCGCTGGCCATCGGCGGGCTGATGATCGGCCTGATGCTCGGCCGCCTCACCGGGCCCACGCCGGGCGAGCCGCATCTGCTCGCCGTCCAGGCGCAGGACGGCGTCCTGCTGCTGCGTTTCGACCAGAACGCCAGGGTCGAGGCCGGGCAGATCGAGGGCGCCCTGGCGCTGCGCGTGCGGGCAGCGGGCGCGGCCGCCGAGGGCCAGATGCGCCTGGATGGCCAGCCCTTGCGCTGGCGCGTGGAAAGCCGGGAGGGAGAACTGTGGATAACCCTGCTCTCCACCCGCCACCTGGGCGGTATCTGGGACAGCGAGGAGAAGGACGGGGACTGGCTGCTGCGGGTCCATCCGCAATTGCGCTGAGGGGGCCGGCGGCCAGCCTCGGGAAGAAAGAAGGGGATTCCCCGGCCTGCCTGAACCGAGGGCCCCGAAAGGGGCGGAGGCCGCATTGCGAACCTCCGGTATAAAAAGGGGGTTTCCCCGGCCTGCCTGTACCAGGACCCCCGAACCGTTCACGCCTTCCACCGCATCGGGCCGCGGCGGCGCGCCTTGTGTAAAAGTGGGGTTTCCCCAGCCTGCCTGTACCGAGGCCCCCGAAATCGTTATTGGGGGTATTGCAGGGGCTGTGCCAGTTTTGCCGGCGGGCTGGGCTCCCCATGCTGAACAGCCGCGCAGGCCAGTATTCATGGGGCCTGCAGCAAATCTGCAAGTGAATTCCCTGGCACAAAAGGCATGGCCGAAATGCCCGCACGGGCTGGCCGAGAAGGCGCCTTGCTAGTGCACGCGCACCAAAGTTGAACGCGCCGGCCCCGATCTCCCCGTAGGATGGGTTGAGCTTTGGCGATACCCATTGCCATGACCGCATGGGTTTCGCCAGGGCTCAACCCATCCTACGAAGAGCGCTTCGCTATCGGATGGACAAAAGAAAAGGCGCCCGTGGGCGCCTTTCTTCGCTGCGACGGACCTTACTGGACCGAAGGAATCTCGCCGGAAGCCTGCAGGCGGGCGATTTCCTGGGCGTACAGGGCATCGAAGTTCACCGGCGAGAGCATCAGCGCCGGGAACGAGCCGCGCACCACCAGGCTGTCCAGGGCTTCGCGGGCGTAGGGGAAGAGGATGTTCGGGCAGAAAGCGCCCAGGGTGTGGCTCATGCTGGAAGCGTCCAGGCCCTTGATCAGGAAGATGCCGGCCTGCTGCACTTCGACGATGAAGGCCACGTCGTCCTTGTTCTTCACGGTCACCGAAACGGTCAGCACCACTTCGTAGAAGTCGCCGTCGAGCTGCTTCTGGCGGGTGTTCAGGTCCATGCTGATCGCCGGCTGCCATTCCTGGCGGAAGATTTCCGGAGCCTTCGGCGCTTCGAAGGACAGGTCGCGGATGTAGATGCGCTGCAGGGAGAACTGCGGGCCGTTTTCTTGCTCGTTGGCGCCGTTGCTAGATTGCTCAGTCATTTCAGGACCTTCTTATGGCTCGTTTGCAGTAATAAGGGGATCACGCCGACAGCAGCGCATCCAGCTTGCCCGCGCGCTCCAGCGCGTACAGATCGTCGCAGCCGCCGACGTGGGTGCTGCCGATCCAGATTTGCGGTACCGAGGTACGGCCGGCCTTGCGGCTCATTTCGGCGCGCAGGTCGGGCTTGCCGTCCACGCCGATCTCCTCGTAGGCCACGCCCTTCTTGTCCAGCAGCGCCTTGGCGCGGATACAGTAGGGGCACCAGGCCGTGGTGTATATCAGAACCGCCTGCATCTCACTTCACCAGGGGCAGGTTGTCGCCGCGCCAGCTGCCGATGCCACCGCCGAGCTTGGCCACGTTGTAGCCGGCCTTCTTCAGCACGCCGCACCAGGTACCCGCGTGCTGGCCCATGGCGTCGACCACGATGATGGTCTTGGCCTTGTGCTTGTCCAGCTCGCTCATGCGGCTGTTCAGCTTGTCGGCGGGGATGTTCAGCGAGCCGGAGATGTGGCCGCCGGAGAACTCCTTGCTCGGGCGGATGTCCAGTACGACACCCTGCTCGGCATTGACCAGCGCGGTCAGCTCGCGGGTCGACAGCGCGCGGCCGGCCTTGTTCAGCTCGTGCAGCGCGAGCAGGACCAGGAGCACCACCAGGGCGCCGACCAGCAGGTAGTGATGGGTGGCGAATTCGATCAGACGGGGAAGGAACGACGACATGGCGCAAGGCATCCACAGGTAAAAATGCCGGCCAGTATACACGCGCCCTCCTGACGGCTGAACCCTGCCAATCATGGCGCCCGTCGCACCCAGACGGTAAAATGCCGATCCTTTTCTGACCCCCGTTTTGGAAAGAGCCGCACCTATGACAGCATCGCCCAAACCCCTGGTCCTGATCATCCTGGACGGCTTCGGCCATAGCGACAGCCCCGAGTACAACGCCATCTTCGCCGCGAAGAAGCCGAACCTCGACCGCCTGCTGGCCACCCAGCCGCACGGCCTGATCTCCGGCTCGGGCATGGACGTGGGCCTGCCGGACGGGCAGATGGGCAACTCCGAGGTCGGCCACATGAACCTCGGCGCCGGGCGCGTCGTCTACCAGGACTTCACCCGCGTGACCAAGGCCATCCGCGACGGCGAGTTCTTCGACAACCCGGTGCTGACCGGCGCGGTGGACAAGGCAGTGGGCGCCGGCAAGGCCGTGCACATCCTCGGCCTGCTTTCCGACGGCGGCGTGCACAGCCACCAGGACCACCTGATCGCCATGGCCGAACTGGCCGCCCGGCGTGGCGCGCAGAAAATCTACCTGC
This sequence comes from Pseudomonas sp. M1, assembly GCF_022760135.1. NCBI lineage: Bacteria > Pseudomonadati > Pseudomonadota > Gammaproteobacteria > Pseudomonadales > Pseudomonadaceae > Pseudomonas > Pseudomonas sp. M1. Next base: position 257,180 of record NZ_CP094343.1, on the reverse strand, counting down.
ACGCCTTCCTCGACGGCCGCGACACCCCGCCGAAAAGCGCCGAGCCGTCGCTGAAGATGGTCGACGAGGCCTTCGCGCGCATCGGCAAGGGCCGCACCGCCAGCATCATCGGCCGCTACTTCGCCATGGACCGCGACAACCGCTGGGACCGCGTCGAAGCCGCCTACAACCTGGTCACCGAAGGCGCCGCCGAATTCACCGCCGACGACGCCGTGGCCGCGCTGCACGCCGCCTACGAGCGCGGCGAGAGCGACGAGTTCGTCAAGGCCACGCGCATCGGCGAACAGGTACGCGTGGAGGACGGCGACGCCGTGGTGTTCATGAACTTCCGCGCCGACCGCGCCCGCGAACTGTCGCGCGCCTTCGTCGAGCCGGGCTTCAAGGAGTTCCCGCGCCAGCGCGAGCTGCACCTGGCCGAGTACGTGATGCTCACCCAGTACTCGGCGAACATCCCGGCGCCCAGCGCGTTCAAGCCCGAGTCGCTGGACAACGTCCTCGGCGAATACCTGGCCAAGAACGGCAAGACCCAGCTGCGCATCGCCGAGACCGAGAAGTACGCCCACGTCACCTTCTTCTTCTCCGGCGGCCGCGAAGAGCCGTTCGAGGGCGAAGAACGCATCCTCATCCCCTCGCCGAAGGTCGCCACCTACGACCTGCAGCCGGAAATGAGCGCGCCGGAAGTCACCGACAGGATCGTCGAGGCCATCGAAAACCAGCGCTACGACGTCATCGTGGTCAACTACGCCAACGGCGACATGGTCGGCCACACCGGCGTGTTCGAGGCCGCGGTCAAGGCCGTGGAATGCCTGGACACCTGCGTCGGGCGCATCGCCGCGGCGCTGGACAAGGTCGGCGGCGAAGCCCTGATCACCGCCGACCACGGCAACGTCGAGCAGATGGAAGACGAGAGCACCGGCCAGGCGCACACCGCGCACACCTGCGAGCCGGTGCCCTTCATCTACGTCGGCAAGCGCAAGCTGAGCATCCGCGAAGGCGGCGTGCTGGCCGACGTGGCGCCGACCATGCTGACGCTGATGGGCCTGCCGGTGCCGGCCGAGATGACCGGCAAATCCATCGTCACCCTGGAGTGACCCTCGCGAGCTGCAGGCGGCGTGATGCTTTTCACTCGCCGCTTGCGGCTTGTAACGATTTTTTTATGCATACTAGGCCGATTCCGCCTCCAGGTGCCCGCCACCCCATGCATCGCGCCCTATCCTCCCTGCTGCTGATCTGCCTGCTGAGCCCGCTGGCGGTCGTCGCCGACGAACGCGCCGACACCCAGAAGCAGATCGAGCGGACGCAGAAAGACATCGCCGAGCTGAAGAAGACCCTCAGCGGCATCCAGGAAGAGAAATCCGGGGTGCAGAAGCAGCTCAAGTCCACCGAAACCCAGATGGGCGACCTGGAGAAGCAGGTCAAGGCGCTGCAGGAGGAGCTGGAGAAGAGCGAAAAGGAGCTCCAGCGCCTGGACGAGGAGAAAAAAAAACTCCAGGGCGCGCGCCTTGAACAGCAGCGGCTGATCGGCATCCAGGCCCGCGCCGCGTACCAGAGCGGCCGCGAGGAATACCTCAAGCTGCTGCTGAACCAGGAACATCCCGAGAAGTTCAGCCGCACCCTCACCTACTACGAGTACATCAACCGCGCGCGCCTGGAACAGCTCAACGCCTTCAACGAGACCCTGCGCCAGTTGGAGAACGTCGAGCGCGACATCACCACGCAGAAGAGCCAGCAACTGGCCCAGCAGCAGGACCTCGAGGCCCGCCGCCAGGAACTGGCCGAAGTGCGCAAGCAGCGCCAGGAAGCCCTGGCCAAGCTCAACAGCGACTACAGCGACAGCAACCGCAAGCTGCAGGACCGCCAGCAGGCCCAGGCCGAGCTGAACAAGGTGCTCAAGACCATCGAGGAAACCCTCGCCCGCCAGGCCCGCGAAGCCGAGGAAGCGCGCCAGCGCGCCCTGGCCGCCGAACGCGAGCGCGCCCGCCGCGAACGCGAGACGGCCAGCAGCGGCGGCAGCGCGAAGCCCAAGCCCCGCGCGGACTACAGCGGCCCGCTGGTGTCCAGCGGCGCCGGCTTTGGCGGCGCCTTCGACGCCACCCGCGGCAAGCTGCCCTGGCCGGTCAACGGGCGCATCCTGGCGCGCTTCGGCAGCCCGCGCGGCGACGACCCGCGCGCCACCTGGGACGGCGTGCTGATCGGCGCCAGCGCAGGCGCCACGGTACGCGCCGTGCATGGCGGCAGGGTGGTGTTCGCCGACTGGCTGCGCGGCGCCGGGCTACTGGTTATCCTCGACCACGGTGGTGGATACCTGAGCCTTTATGGTCATAATCAGAGTCTGCTGAAAGGCGCCGGGGACACGGTCAAGGCCGGGGATCCCATCGCTACCGTCGGCACCAGCGGCGGGCAGGAGACTCCGGCGGTGTATTTCGCCATTCGTCATCAGGGCCGCCCGACGGACCCCACTACCTGGTGTCGCACGCAAGGATAAGCGGCGGACACGCCTTAGGAGCCAAACATGTCGCATCGCTTCCGTCTCATCACCCTGGCCCTGCTGCTCGGTATCGGGGCGGCCCAGGCCGCCGAGACACCGCCCGCCGCGCCAGCCGCGGCCAGCGGCAAGGAGGCGCCGCTGCCGCTGGACGAACTGCGGACCTTCGCCGAGGTCCTGGACCGGGTGAAGGCCGCCTACGTCGAGCCGGTGGACGACAAGACCCTGCTGGAGAACGCCATCAAGGGCATGCTCAGCAACCTCGACCCGCATTCGGCCTACCTGGACCCGGAAGAATTCGCCGAGCTGCAGGAAAGCACCAGCGGCGAGTTCGGCGGCCTGGGCATCGAGGTGGGCACCGAGGACGGCTTCATCAAGGTGGTCTCGCCGATCGACGACACCCCGGCGGCCGCGGCCGGCATCCAGCCCGGCGACCTGATCGTGCAGATCGACGGCAAGCCGACCAAGGGCCAGTCGATGAACGAGGCGGTGGACAGCATGCGCGGCAAGCCCGGCTCGTCCATCACCCTGACCATAGTGCGCGGCGGCGGCCGGCCGTTCGACGTCAGCCTCAAGCGCGCCATCATCAAGGTCAAGAGCGTCAAGACCCAGCTGCTGGAGCCGAACTACGGCTACCTGCGCATCACCCAGTTCCAGGTCAACACCGGCGACGAGGTGGTCAAGGCCCTGGCGCAGCTGAAGAAGGACAACAAGGGCAAGCTCAAGGGCCTGGTCCTGGACCTGCGCAACAACCCCGGCGGCGTGCTGCAGTCCGCGGTGGAAGTGGCCGACGCCTTCCTCACCAAGGGCCTGATCGTCTACACCAAGGGCCGCATCCCCAACTCCGAACTGCGCTTCTCCGCCGACCCGGCCGACCCCAGCGAGGGCGTGCAACTGGTGGTGCTGATCAACGGCGGCACCGCCTCGGCGGCGGAAATCGTCTCCGGCGCCCTGCAGGACCAGAAACGCGCCATCCTCATGGGCACCGACAGCTTCGGCAAGGGCTCGGTGCAGACCGTGCTGCCGCTGAACAACGACCGCGCTCTGAAGCTGACCACCGCGCTCTACTACACCCCCAACGGCCGCTCCATCCAGGCCCAGGGCATAGTCCCGGACATCGAGGTGGAACGCGCCAAGGTGACCCGCGAGCAGAGCGACTTCGAAGGCTTCAAGGAAGCCGACCTGCAGGGCCACCTGGCCAACGGCAACGGCGGCAAGGACCGTCCGACGCAGTCGGGCAAGGCGCCCCAGGCCGCCCCGCAGGACAGCGACTTCCAGCTGAGCCAGGCCCTCAGCCTGCTGAAGGGGCTCAGCGTCAGCCGCGGCAACTGACCGGTGCGCCGGGCACGGCTGCTGTTCGGCCTGTGCCTGGCCGCCCTGTTCGGCCAGGCGCAGGCCAAGCCGCTGCTGAGCGTGGTGATCGACGACCTCGGGCAGAACCTGGCGCACGACCGCCAGGTGTTCGAACTACCGGCTGCGGTGGCCCTGGCGATCATGCCGGACACCCCGCACGCCGCCGAACTGGCCCGCGAAGCCCACCAGCGCGGGCGCACCCTGATCCTGCACCTGCCGATGGACCCGGCCGGCGGCCCCTACGCCTGGCGCCCCGACCTGCCGCCGGCGGAACTGGCCCGGCGCCTGGACGCGGCGCTGGCCGCGGTGCCCTACGTGCAAGGCGTGAACAACCACGAAGGCAGCCGCATGACCGCCGACCGCGCCGGCATGGACCTGCTCATGGGCACCCTGCAGGAACGCCACCTGTTCTTCCTCGACAGCCGCACCAGCGCCGCCACCGTGGCCGCCGCCGAAGCGCAGAAGCGCGGCCTGGCCAGCCTGTCCCGCGACGTTTTCCTCGACGACCAGCCGGATGAAGACAGCATCGCCCGCCAGCTGCAGAGCGGCGTGGCCCTGGCGCGCAAGCAGGGCTCGGCGCTGCTGATCGGCCACCCGCGCCCGGCCACCCTGCGGGTGCTGCTGCGCGAACTGCCGAAGCTGAAGGCGGCGGGCATCGAACTGGTGAAGCCCGACCTGCTGATCGCCGAACGCGGCAACCGCGCCATGGCGGCGCATGGCAAGGATGGCGTCTACCGCTGAGCCCCCGCTCGCCGGCCGCGCCTCAGCGCTTTTCGTAGGATGGGTTGAGCGAAGCGATACCCATCGCCGTGCCCGACCGAGCACCGGCCGTTGCAGGCGAGCATGGCTCGCTCCTATGTATGGACTCACCCCCACCGTCAACCCGCTTTTGAACATGAAAACCCGACTGCATCTATGTATTAGGCCTGTTCGAGGAAGCCACGTCGGGCTTCTGGCCAACATTGGGTAAGCCCGCGGAATGCCGATTACAAAGAGGCCTCGAAGGCCGGTAGGAGCGTAGGCATCGATCCGCGACGGTCTGACCAGGGGTCAATGTTCTTCAGCAAGGGTTGGAGCGACTTGGCGCCCCGTTGGCGGGAACTCGTTGATCAGTGGCTCATTTCCATCTCCCGGCAAGCATTCGGCTTGCGCTGGTAGGTCTGTTCGCTGCACAGCAGCACCCAGGCGATACGCAGGTTGCGGTTGGCCAGTCGCACTGCCGCGCCCTTGCGCCCCAGGCGTTGTAGCCAGCGCTGCAGGCGCCGATCGTCCGGGTGTTCGGAATCGGGCCGCAGTTGCTTCAACACCGCATGCGAGCCTACGACCATCAGGCTGCGCACATAGGCGTCGCCACGTTTGGTCATCTTGCCCAGCCTTACCTTCTGCCCGCTGCTGTGCTGGTCGGGCACGATGCCGAAGTAGGCAGCGAACTGACGCGCATTGGCGAAACGTTCCGGCTCGACCTGTTTGGCCAGCAAGGCCGTAGCCGTGATCGGACCGATACCGCGTACCGTCATCAGCCGTTTGGCTGTCGGGTCGGCGGCGGCACAGGCTTCCAGACGCCCGGTCAGCGCGGCGATACGCTCGCCCAGCCGTTTCCATTCGTTCAGCATCTCGTCGATCAGCTCGCGCAGCAGCGCCGGCAACGGCTGGCTGGCGTCTTCCAGCACCCGGGTGACACCTTGCTTCAAGCCCACATCCCCCTGCGCCAGGGCGATACCCTGCTCCAGCAGCAGCCCGCGGATCTGATTACCCATGGCGGTGCGCCGCCGCACATAGCCCCGCCGAACCCGGTGCCAGGCCTGCATCGCCAGTGCCGCGACGCTCTTCACCGGCACCGACGCGATACTGCTATCCCGGCCCGCCCGCAGAATGGCGTGGGCATCATTGCGATCATTCTTCGCTCCGCTCCGGTGCTCGGCCACCCGCTGGGCCGGCAGGATACGCACCGGGTTGCCCTGCGCCTGCAGCAGCCGGGCCCAGGCTTGTGCTCCAGGGCCGGTTTCCATCAGCACCGTCACGCCCTCCGGCAGCTTCTGCAGAAACACCTGAAACGCTTCACGCGACTTGATTCGCTGTTCGTACGCCAGTTGACCCTGGGCGTCTTCCCCCGCCACCTGAAAGACCTTTTTCGCCAGATCCACGGCGACTGTCATGCACACCGATACATCGGTTGCAGACACCGGCTTATTCATCGTCGTATGCTTTTTCATGGACTCACCCTCACTGTCGGTGGCTTCTTAGACCGCCACCGTGGCGCCTCGACGCCTCGGTGAGGGTGAGTCCATCCAATTACGAAGAGCACGCCGGTGCGGCCTGTTGCTTCTAGGCGGTTTTCTGGGTTCCCGCGAACGCGGGAACCCAATAGAACAGTTCCGAACCCACCTGTAGGAGCGCGCCCTGCGCGCGAATCGCGGGCAGGGCCCGCTCCTACAATCGTGCATCCTCAGAACCGTAGGGCGGGCGCAGGAGCGGTCTCTATCCGCGATCCGGCCTCAGAGGTAATTGTTGGTGACCTCGTCCACATACCCCTCGGCGCGCATCTGGTCCAGGGCCTTCTGCAGCCGCTCGACCACCTCGTCCGGAGTGTCCTTGTTCAGCGCCAGGTACAGCTGCGCCTCGTTGAAGCGCAGCACCGTCTGCAGGCCGCTGACGCCCTCCTGCTTGGCCAGGTAGCGGCCCACCGGGTCGGTGGTGGCCCAGAGGTCGATCTGCCCGCTCATCAGCTTCTTCACGTTCTCCTGGTCGCGCAGGGCGTTTATCACCGGGATGCCCTGGCTCTCCAGCGCCTGGCTGACAGCGTCGTTCTTGTAGGCGCCGAGCTTGTACTTGCCGGCCTCCTTGAGGTCCTTCAGCGCGGTGATCTTGCTGCCCGGCGGGGCCAGCACCACCCAGCCGGTCTTCGCCAGCGGGCCGACCCACTTGAACAGCGGCACCCGCTCGGGGGTGTAGGTGGTGGAGAACAGGCCGTAGCCGGCGCGGTCCAGGGTCAGCTTGTACAGCCGGTCCCAGGGGAAGCGCAGGCTGAGGGTGTAGCCGATGCCGGCGCGCTTGAACATCTCGCGGACGATGTCCGCGCTGATGCCGTCGATGCCTTCGTCGCGGGCGAAGTTCTTGTCGTCCACCGCCATGTTGAACGGCGGGAAGTTCTCCGTCAGCAGCACCACCTTGTAGTCGGCGGGCAGGTCGGCGCGGGCCGTGGCGGCCCCCAGCAGCAGGCCGATGAACAGCCCGCAGGTCTTGAGTTTCAGCATGGTCATACCGCTCGCTTGGTTATCGTTATGGCTAGCGGCATCCCTGCATCGCGGACGCGATTCCCGTCCTGTACACCATCCCTGGCACAGCTCCGGCCGTGGCCGGCAACGCAGCGCGGCGCCGCTCCCCTCGAGCGGCGCCGGCGGATCACAGGTAGCTGTTCAGTACATCGTCGACGAAGCCTTCGGCGCGCATCTTGTCCAGCGCGGCCTGCAGCTTCTGCACCACTTCGTCGGGGGTTTCCTTGTTCAGCGCCAGGTACAGCTGGTCGCTGTTGAAGCGCAGCACCGTCTTCAGGCCGCTGACGCCGACCTGCTTGGCCAGGTAGCGCCCGGCCGGGTCGCCGCTGGCCCAGAGGTCGATCTCGCCCTTTTGCAGCTTGCCGGCGTTCTCCTGGTCGCGCAGCGCCAGCACCGGCTCGAAGCCGTGATCGGCGAGGTACTCGGCCATGGCGTCGCCCTTGTAGGCGCCCACCCGGTACTTCTTCGCCTCGTCCAGGCTCTTCAGGGCGATGGGGCTATCGCCGCGGGCCAGCAGCACCCAGTCGTCCGGGCCGATGGGGCCGACCCACTTGAAGGCGCTTTCCCGCTCCGGCAGCCGCGCGGTGACGAAGACGCCGTAGTCCGGCTTCTCCAGCGCCAGCTTGTAGATGCGTTCCCAGGGGAAGCGCAGGGTCATGCTGTACTTGATGCCGGCGCGCTTGTACATCTCGCGGACGATGTCCACGGCGATGCCGTCGATGTTGTCTTCCTGGGCGAAGTTCTTGCCGTTGATGGCCATGTTGTAGGGCGGGAAGTTCTCCGTCAGCAGGACCATGCTGTAGTCCGGAGAGATTTCCGCATGCACTGTGCCAGCCAACAGCAGAGAGCTGGCCAGCAGGAGGCGTTTCAGCATCGCAGAACATTCCTGGTTGTAAGCGAAGGCGCAGAGCTTACCGCAAGTTTGCCATCATTCGGCCTTGCATCTTTCAGACCGCGTCACGCCTTGTAGGAAACATCGCCAGAAAGCACAAGGCCCGGCCGCCATGAGCGGGCCGGGCCCTGTCGCAAGCTGCACGCCGGCAGTGCGGCGCGCCCTTCAGCGCACCACGATGCCGCGGCTGGCCAGGTAGGCCTTGGCCTCCGGCACGCTGTACTCGCCGAAGTGGAAGATGCTCGCCGCCAGCACCGCGTCGGCCTTGCCTTCGAGGATGCCGGCCGCCAGGTGCTCCAGGTTGCCGACGCCGCCGGAAGCGATCACCGGCACGTTCACCGCCTCGCTGATGGCGCGGGTCACGCCCAGGTCGTAGCCGCTCTTCACGCCGTCCTGGTCCATGCTGGTCAGGAGGATTTCGCCGGCGCCCAGGCCTTCCATCTTCTTCGCCCACTCCACCGCGTCCAGCCCGGTGGGCTTGCGCCCGCCGTGGGTGAAGATTTCCCAGCGCGGGGTTTCGCCCGGCGCCGAGACCTTCTTGGCGTCGATGGCGACCACGATGCACTGCGAGCCGAAGCGCGCGGCGGCTTCGCCGACGAACTCCGGAGTGAACACCGCGGCGGTGTTGATCGAGACCTTGTCCGCGCCGGCGTTGAGCAGGTTGCGGATGTCCTGCACGGTGCGCACGCCGCCGCCGACGGTCAGCGGGATGAACACCTGGCTGGCCATGCGCTCGACGGTGTGCAGCGTGGTGTCGCGGCCATCGACGCTGGCGGTGATGTCGAGGAAGGTGATCTCGTCGGCGCCCTGCTCGTCGTAGCGGCGGGCGATCTCCACCGGGTCGCCGGCATCGCGGATGTTCTCGAACTTGACGCCCTTGACCACGCGGCCGTTGTCCACGTCGAGGCAGGGGATGATGCGCTTAGCGAGGGCCATTCTGGTGTCTCCCAATCTTGAAATTCGCGGGAGGCTGAAGGCTGGAGGCTGAACGAAAAAGCGACTCGGTCACGTCCAGCCTTCAGCCTCCAGCGCTTTTATTCGTCTTTTGCCTGCCGATCGCACAGCGCCTGGGCCTCGGCGACATCGAGGGTGCCCTCGTAGATCGCCCGGCCGGTGATGGCGCCGATGATGCCCGGGGTGCGCGCGTCCAGCAGTTTCTGGATGTCGCCCAGGTTGTGGATGCCGCCGGAGGCGATCACCGGGATGCGCGTGGCGTTGGCCAGGGCGGCGGTGGCTTCGACGTTGCAGCCCTGCATCATGCCGTCCTTGGAGATGTCGGTGTAGACGATGGCGGAGACGCCGTCGGCCTCGAAGCGCTTGGCCAGGTCGATCACCTGCACCTCGCTGACCTCGGCCCAGCCGTCGGTGGCGACGAAGCCGTCCTTCGCGTCCAGGCCGACGATCACCTTGCCGGGGAAGGCGCGGCAGGCTTCGCCGACGAATTCCGGCTGCTTCACCGCCTTGGTGCCGATGATCACGTAGCTGACGCCGGCGCGCACGTAGTGCTCGATGGTCTCCAGCGAACGGATGCCGCCGCCGATCTGGATCGGCAGGTTCGGGTAGCGCTTGGCGATGGCGGTGACCACCTCGCCGTTCACCGGCTTGCCTTCGAAGGCGCCGTTGAGGTCCACCAGGTGCAGGCGGCGGCAGCCACCGTCCACCCATTTGGCGGCCATGGCCACCGGGTCGTCGGAGAAGACCGTGGCGTCTTCCATCAGGCCCTGGCGCAGGCGCACGCAGGCGCCGTCCTTCAGATCGATTGCGGGGATGATCAACATTCGGATGCTTCCTGAAAGATCGACAAAATAATTTCGCTGAAGGCTAGAGGCTGGACGAAAAAGCGCCTCGCACATCGTTCAACCTTCGGCTTCCAGCCTCGCGCGCAGCGCCGTCTTCACCAGCGGCCGTCCCAGGCAGCGAAGTTCTGCAGCAGCTGCAGGCCGTGGGTGTGGCTCTTCTCCGGGTGGAACTGCACGGCGAAGCGCGGCCCCTCGGCCAGCGCGGCGGCGAAGTCGCGGCCATAGTGGCCGCGGCCGGCGACCTGGCGCGGGTTGCCCGCCTCGATGTAGTAGCTGTGCACGAAGTAGAAGCGCGCCTGGTCGGGGATCTCGTGCCACAGCGGGTGGTCGAGGCTCTGCTGCACCTGGTTCCAACCCATGTGCGGCACCTTCAGGTGCTCGCCGTCCTCGTGCAGGTCCTTGCCGAAGAAACGCACCTGGCCGGGGAACAGGCCGATGCAGTCGACGCCGCCGTTCTCCTCGCTGTGCTCCAGCAGCGCCTGCATGCCGACGCAGATGCCGAGGAAGGGGCGGTCCTGGCTGACTTCACGCACCAGCGCGTCGAAGCCCAGGCGCCTGATCTCGGCCATGCAGTCGCGGATGGCGCCCACGCCGGGGAACACCACGCGGTCGGCCTCGCGGATCACTGCGGCGTCGCTGGTCACCAGCACGCGGCCGGCGCCCACGCGCTCCAGCGCCTTGGACACCGAGTGCAGGTTGCCCATGCCGTAGTCGATGACGGCAACCGTCTGCATTACAGGCACCCCTTGGTCGACGGCATCTGCCCGGCCATGCGCTCGTCCAGCTCTATGGCCATGCGCAGCGCGCGGCCGAAGGCCTTGAACACCGTCTCGATCTGGTGGTGGGTGTTGTGCCCGCGCAGGTTGTCGATATGCAGGGTCACCTGGGCGTGGTTGACGAAGCCCTGGAAGAACTCCATGAACAGGTCGACGTCGAAGCCGCCGACGCTGGCGCGGGTGAAGGGCACGTGCATCTGCAGGCCGGGGCGGCCGGAGAAGTCGATCACCACGCGCGACAGCGCCTCGTCCAGCGGCACGTAGGCATGGCCGTAGCGGCGGATGCCCTTCTTGTCGCCGATAGCCTTGGCGAAGGCCTGGCCGAGGGTGATGCCGATGTCTTCGACGGTGTGGTGGTCGTCGATGTGCAGGTCGCCCTTGCACGCGATGTCCAGGTCGATCAGGCCATGGCGGGCGATCTGGTCCATCATGTGCTCGAGGAAGGGCACCCCGGTATCGAAGCGGGCCTTGCCCGTGCCGTCCAGGTCGATGGACACCTTGATCTGGGTTTCCAGGGTGTCGCGCGCGACGGTTGCCTTGCGTTCGGCCATCACCAGCTCCACAGCTAACACTGCACTTGATTATAAGAGGGCCCGCATTATAGGCGCGGCGGGCCCCGCAGGGCTATGGGCGACGGTCGGCGGCGCTGGCCGCGGGGCGCCGCTTGTCCGTAAACTGCGCGTCCCCGCCGAGGATGCCGCCATGCCCGTGATCGTCGAACACCTTGCCCAGCCCTCCGCCCAGGACCGCCAGGACCTGGCCCGGCTCTACGCCGAGGCGCCGGCCTGGCTGCTCGCGCCCTTCGCCGATGGCGAGGCCCTGGTGGACGCCGCGCTGGCCGCGGGCACGCTGCTGACCGGGCGCTTCAATGGCCGCCTGCTGGGCGCCGCCTGGCTGCAGCGCGATGCCGACGCCTGGCGCCTCTCGCGCCTGTGCGTGCGCCGCGTCACCCGCGGCCGCGGCGTGGCCCGCCGGCTGCTGGAGGAAGCCCAGCGCCAGGCGGTGCTCGCCGGCTGCCCGCTGCGCCTGCAGGCTCCGGCCGGGCAGGCGGAAGCGGCCGAACTGGCCGCGCACCTGGGCCTGGCCCTGGAAACCGCGGAGGCACCGTGAACGACATCGACATCCTGGTCATAGGCGCCGGCGCGGTCGGCCTGGCCTGCGCCGCGCGCCTGGCCGCCGCTGGGCGCAGTGTGCTGATCGTCGAAGCCGAACGGCTGATCGGCAGCCACACCTCCAGCCGCAACTCCGAGGTCATCCACGCCGGCCTCTACTACCCGCCCGGCTCGCTCAAGGCCGAACTCTGCCTGGAAGGCCGCGAGCGCCTGTACGCCTGGTGCGCCAGCCACGACGTGGCGCACAGCCGCATCGGCAAGCTGCTGGTGGCCGTGGAAGACGCCGAACTGGGCAAGCTGGAAGCCCTCGCCGCCAATGCCCAAGCCAGCGGCGTACATGACCTGCAGCCGCTGGACGCCACCCAGCTCCACGCGCTGGAGCCGGCGGTGCGCGGCGTGGCCGCCCTGCTCTCGCCGAGCACCGGGATCATCGACAGCCACGCCTACATGCTGTCGCTGCAGCACGCCGCGCAAATCCAGGGCGCGCAGCTGGTGCTGGACACCCGCATCGACAGCCTGCGCCGCGCCGCCGACGGCTGGGTCGCCGAAGGCGTCAGCGTCGGCGAGCCGTTCAGCATCCAGGCCGAACAGGTGGTCAACGCCGGCGGCCTGTTCGCCCAGCAACTGGCCGCCCGCACCGAAGGCCTGGAAGGCGTGCCGCCGCTGCACCTGTGCCAGGGCCGCTACTTCACCTACGTCGGCCGCTCGCCGTTCAGCCACCTGATCTACCCGATGCCCGAGGCCAACACCGCCGGCCTGGGCGTGCACGCCACCCTCGACCTCGGTGGCCAGCTGCGCTTCGGCCCGGACGTGCGTTACCTGGAAAGCATCGACTATCTGGTCGACGAAGCGCTGCGCGAGCCCTTCGCCCAGGCCATCCGCCGCTACTTCCCGGGCCTGGACGCCGAACGCCTGCAGGCCGGCTATGCCGGGATTCGTCCTAAACTGAGCGGTGCCGGGGAACCCGCCTCCGACTTCGTCATCCAAACCGCCGTGGACCACGGCCTGCCGGGCCTGGTCAACCTGTTCGGGATCGAGTCGCCGGGGCTCACCGCCAGCCTGGCCATCGCCGAACGCGTCGCCGCCGCCTGCTGAAGCGGGCGGGCGCATTGATATACTCCCGCCAATTCACCCGCCGCCAGAACAAGGACCCGTCCATGAAAGCGTTCGGCAAGATCCTGGGCATAGCCGTCCTCGCCCTGCTGCTACTGGTAGTCGCCGCCGGCTTCATCCTCACCCATTTCTTCGACCCCAACGACTACAAGGACGAGATCCGCCAGCTCGCCCGCGACAAGGCCAACCTGGAGCTGGACCTGCGCGGCGACATCGGCTGGAGCCTGTTCCCCTGGCTCGGCCTGGAGCTGCACGACACCAGCGTGGCCAGCGTGCGCAGCCCGGACAAGCCGTTCGCCGACCTGCAGCTGCTCGGCCTGTCGGTGCGGGTGCTGCCGCTGCTGCGCCGCGAGGTGCAGATGAGCGACATCCGCGTGCAGGGCCTGACCCTTACGCTGAACCGCGACAAGACCGGCAAGGGCAACTGGGAAGACATCGGCAAGCCGGCCCAGCCCGCCGGCGCCACCCCCGCCACGCCGGCCGGCCAGGCCAGCGCGCCTGCCGAAGCGCCCAAGGCCCCGGGCGAAACCGCTTCCACGCCGATGAAGCTGGACATCGACAGCCTCAACGTCAGCGGCGCGCGCATCGACTACAGCGACGAGCAGAGCGGCAAGCAGTACACCGTCGAAGGCCTGGACCTGAACACCGGCGCCATCCGCGAAGGCAGCAGCATCCCCTTCAAGCTCAACGCCTACCTGGGCACCAACCAGCCGGTGACCCGCGCCAAGACCGAGCTGACCGGCAACCTGCGCTTCGACCGCGCGCTCAAGCGCTATCAGCTGGAAGATGCCAAGCTCTCCGGCGAACTGGCCGGCGACCAGCTGCAGGGCCGCACCGCGACCTTCTCCGCCCAGGGCCAGCTGCTGCTCGACCAGGCCGCGCAGGTCGCCGAATGGAACGGCCTGAAGCTGTCGATCAACCAGTTGCGCGCCCTTGGCGAGCTGAAGGCGCGCAACCTCGACAAGGAGCCGCAGTTCACCGGCGGCCTGTCCATCGCCCCGTTCAACCTGCGCGAATTCCTCGACGGCCTCGGCCAGAAACTGCCGGAGATGGCCGACGGCAACACCCTGACCAAGCTGGAACTGGCCGCGCGCCTGGACGGCAGCCGCAACGCCGTCAACCTCAGCGACATCCAGCTCAAGCTCGACGACAGCAGCTTCAGCGGTAGCCTGGGCCTGGCCGACATCGCCAAGCAGGCCGTGCGCGCCCAGCTCAGCGGCGACAAGCTGAACCTCGACCGCTACCTGCCGGCCAAGGCCGCCAAAGGCGCCGAGGCGGCCAGCGCCAGCCGCAAGGCGGAAGTCGACGCCACCGTCGCCAGCGCCACCAGCAAGGGCGACAGCCCGCTGCCCAACGCCCCCACCCAGCAGGCCTGGAGCGACGCGCCGCTGCTGCCGCTGGCCAAGCTGCGCACGCTGGACCTGGACCTCAACCTGAACCTCGGCCAACTGACCCTCGACAAGCTGCCGATCGAGAACGCCGTGCTCAAGCTGCGCGGGCAGAACGGCCAGTTCAGCCTCGACGACATGCGCGGCGAGCTCTACGACGGCCGCTTCAACGCCAAGGCCAGCCTCGACGTGCGCCAGGACGTGGCGCTGCTGGCGGCGCAGAAGCACATCGAAGGCGTGCCGGTGGAGAAACTCCTCCAGGCCCAGGGCCAGAAGCCGCCGGTCACCGGCCTGCTGAACCTGGACGCGGACATCACCACCCAGGGCAACAGCCAGAAGGCCTGGATCGACAACCTCAACGGCAAGGCCAACTTCAAGCTGAGCAAGGGCGTGCTGCTCAACGCCAACCTCGAAGAGCAGCTGTGCCGCGGCATCGCCACCCTCAACCGGAAGAGCCTGAGTGCCGAACACGGCGGCAAGGACACGCCCTTCCGCGAACTCAACGGCAGCCTGACCTTCCACAACGGCGTGGCCAGCAACCCCGACCTGCGCGTCGCGGTGCCCGGCCTGACGGTGAAGGGCGACGGCGACCTGGACCTGCGCGTGCTGGGCATGGACTACCGCGTCGGCGTGATCATCGAAGGCGACAAGAGCGACATGCCCGACCCGGCCTGCGAAGTGAACAAGCGCTACGTCGGCATCGAATGGCCGCTGCGCTGCCGCGGCCCGCTGGAACTGGGCGCCAAGGCCTGCCGCCTGGACCAGGACGGCATCGGCCGCATCGCCGGGCAACTGGCCGGGCAGCGCCTGAACGAAAAACTCGAAGAGAAATTCGGCGACAAGGTCAGCCCCGACCTGAAGGACGCCCTGAAGAACCTGCTGAAGAAGAAATGACCCCCGAACGCTTCAATACCGCGGTCCTCGACTGGTACGACCGCCACGGCCGCCATGACCTGCCCTGGCAGCGCGACATCAACCCCTACCGGGTGTGGGTGTCGGAAATCATGCTGCAGCAGACCCAGGTGAGCACCGTGCTGGGCTACTTCGACCGCTTCATGGCGGCGCTGCCCACGGTCGCCGACCTGGCCGCAGCGCCCGAGGACGAAGTCCTGCACCTGTGGACCGGGCTGGGCTACTACACCCGCGCGCGCAACCTGCAGAAGACCGCGAAGCTGGTAATGGAGCACCACGGCGGCGAATTCCCCCGCGACCTCGAGCAGCTCACCGAGCTGCCCGGCATCGGCCGCTCCACCGCCGGGGCCATCGCCAGCATCTCCATGGGCCTGCGCGCACCGATACTCGACGGCAACGTCAAGCGCGTGCTGGCCCGCTACCTGGCCTGCGACGGCTACCCGGGCGAGCCCAGGGTGGCGAAACAGCTGTGGGAAGCGGCGGAACGCTTCACCCCGCACGCGCGGGTCAACCACTACACCCAGGCGATGATGGACCTGGGCGCCACCCTCTGCACCCGCAGCAAGCCCAGTTGCATGCTGTGCCCACTGAGCGAAGGCTGCCGCGCCCACCTGCTCGGCCGCGAAAGCGCCTACCCGGTGCCCAAGCCGCGCAAGGAGCTGCCGCAGCGGCGCACGCTGATGCCGATCCTGGCCAACCGCGAAGGCGCCATCCTGCTCTACCGCCGCCCGTCCACCGGCCTGTGGGGCGGCCTGTGGAGCTTCCCGGAACTGGACGACCTCGCCCAGCTCGACCCGCTCGCCGCGCAGCACGCCCTGCGCCTGGGGCAGCGCCACGAACTGCCCGGCCTGACCCATACCTTCAGCCACTTCCAGCTGGCCATCGAGCCCTGGCTGGTGCGCGTGGAAGACGCAGCCAGCAGCGTGGCCGAGGGCGACTGGCTCTGGTATAACCTGGCCACCCCGCCGCGGCTCGGTCTCGCGGCCCCGGTCAAGAAGCTGCTCAAGCGGGCAGCCGACGCGTTGAATGCAGGAGAGATGACATGAGCCGAATGGTGATGTGCCGCAAGTACAAAGAACAGCTGCCCGGCCTCGATCGCCCGCCCTACCCCGGCGCCAAGGGCCAGGACATCTACGAGCACGTGTCGAAGCAGGCCTGGGACGAGTGGCAGAAACACCAGACCATGCTGATCAACGAGCGCCGGCTGAACATGATGAACGCCGAGGACCGCAAATTCCTCCAGGGCGAGATGGACAAGTTCCTCTCCGGCGAGGAATACGCCCAGGCCGACGGCTACGTCCCGCCGAGCGCGTAAGCTCCGGTATTAACTGAAAATTTTTTCGCGGCACGCTTGACACCCCATCCGAAAACCCTTTTAATGCGCGCCACGTTGCCCAGGTAGCTCAGTTGGTAGAGCAGGGGATTGAAAATCCCCGTGTCGGCGGTTCGATTCCGTCCCTGGGCACCAAGACATACAAACCCCTGATTCCGCAAGGTTTCAGGGGTTTCGTCTATCTGAGGGAGCTGTAACAGCGCTTCCCTTGGAAGCGCCAAGAAATGACATTCCCGCTCTCCGTCGCCGCATCCCGAAGAATGTGCGATTCCCCCCCCCCAATCTGATGAACTCTACAAACGCTGCTTTGGGGCAACCCACCGATTCAAAGCAAAGGATGGGAGAGATTGCGCGTCCACTACGTTGACGAACGCGTGGCCTACAAATAACGTAAAGCTCATCGCCCTTGGGAGGGCACAGCAGATGAGCCAGGGAGAAGGGCTATGCCAAGCTTTTACAGCCGAGTCAGACCTCACAAATCTGTAGGCGGTACAGTCAAAGGCTTCATGCTCCGCCCTTACACGCTCGAACTGCCATGACTCAAGCAGCCTTGGTAAATCCATCCATTCTTACATGGTCTCGCCAACGTGCCGGCCTGTCGACTGAACAGGTCGCCAAGAAGCTGCCTGTCAAACCTGAAAGCGTCAAAAGATGGGAAGCAGGCGAGGCCAAGCCTACATTTTTGCAAGCTCAAAAATGGGCAAACGTTGCCCATATCCCCTTCGGCTTTCTCTTTTTGCCACACCCTCCAGCAGAAGAGCTTCCGCTGCCAGACCTGAGAACTGTGCGGGGAATAGCACCTGAGCGCCCGAGCCTTAATCTGCTAGACACCGTGAAAGATGTGCTACGAAAACAAGACTGGTATCTTGAATACCTTCAAGACCAAGAGCGCACAGCGCTACCTTTTGTTGGCCGATTCACGCCTCAGTCCTCGGTGAAAGCCGTCGTATCGGATATGCGCACAACATTGGGAGTCAATCCCGATGCTGCCCACCTTGACTACGAAAAATATAGCCGCGCTCTAATCCAGGCAGCGGAAGGTATCGGCGTTCTGGTCATGCGCAGTGGTATTGCTCTTGGAAACACTCACCGCAAATTAGAAGTTGATGAATTTCGTGGTTTTGCTATCAGCAACGCATTTGCGCCCGTCGTCTTCATCAACAGCGCTGACGCACCAACCGCACGCCTCTTCACATTAATGCACGAACTCGCTCACATATGGATCGGTAGCAGTGGAATTTCCGATGGAAATACTGCGGCAGGTCGAGAGGAGGAGCGTTTCTGCAACGCCGTAGCTGGCGAATTCCTTGCCCCTGAAGTCCTGTTCCGTGCCGAATGGAATACCCAAATCAACTGGGAAGAGAATCTCGCTCCATTATCTAACCGCTTCCACCTGAGCAAATTGGCTGTGGGCCGTCGAGCACTTGATCTTGGATACATCACTCAAGCTCAATACAGTGCCTACTATCGGCGCGTTCTCAAGGATTTTCAGGATAAGCAAGGTGGGGCGGGAGACTATTACAGGAACGCCACTGCAAAAAACAGTGTACGCCTGAGCAGGGCCGTACTGAATGAGGCACTCAGCGGCCGACTGCTATTGCGCGACGCAGGGACCATCCTGGGCGTGCAGCCGGCTAAGTTAAGGAAACTTGCCAATAAGCTCACGGAATGAAGCATCTACTCGACGCGAACACCCTGATCGAAGCTAAAAACCGATATTACGGCATGGCCTTTTGCCCAGCTTTCTGGCAATGGCTGCTCATGCAGAACCGTGCACTGGAGTTAGCCAGCATTTCATCCGTGATGGATGAAATTGCCAAAGGCAATGATGAATTGGCGCAATGGGCCGCTGATAATCCAGATTTCTTCTACGGCATCAGCGATGAGCAGACGCAGGCAGCATACATTGAGGTCGCCACGCATGTCGCACAACAGGCGCCAAGAATGAAAGTAGGGGCGCTGGAAGAATTTCTGTCCGGCGCAGACCCTTGGCTCATTGCCAAAGCTCTGTCCACAGGGGCCACAGTAGTTACCCACGAGGCTCTGAATCTTGAAGTGAAGCGGAAATTCATCATTCCCAACGTCTGTGAATACTTTCAGGTCCCCTACATGAATACGTTCGATTTACTCCATAGACTAGAGGCCAAGTTCGTTCTACCGCCCCCTTAGCTCTCTCTGGAGGCCGTCTCCCACTTGGTTTTACAGAGTCCTGCCGTGTCGGCGGTTCGATTCCGTCCCTGGGCACCAAGACTCCGAAAGGCCCCTGCGTTCACCAAAACCAGGGGCCTTTTGCATTCCTGCCCTCAGCCGATCACGGCTGCGCTTCCGCCACTGGTCGCCCGCCCGGCGAAACTCCGCTGATTTCCGTTGTCTACTGGCGCGTAGCACAACGTTTTTTCAGAATGATGACATTCCGGATGATTTCCGCCCGATGGATGGGATACTTTCAGGCCCTCGATGCCTGAAAAGGGAGTGCTCGTGCATCCTCTAAAACGCTGGTGGCAACAACGCGGCAACCTCGCGACGCTTGCCATCCTGTTCCTGGCGATCCCGCTGGCCAGCCGCCATGCCTTTGGCTGGGGCAACCTCTATGGCTACCTTTCGGATCTGGCCATCGGCAGCCTGCTGGTCCTGCTGCTGCACCGCCTGCGCCTGTTCGTAGCCCTGCCGATCATGCTGCTGTGGGCGCTGATGACGATCGGCAACGCCGAGCTGGTCAGCGCCGTGGGCCGCATGCCCGATCCCAGCGACCTGCACTTCATGGCCGACCCGACCTTCGTCGGCAACTCCACCCAGGGCGGCGGCATCGCCCACCCGTGGCTGGCCGGCGCGCTGCTCGGCGCCATCGTGCTCTGCGCAGTGCTGTGGCGGCGCCGCGAACAGCGCCTGTCGCGCTTCGCCTATGCCGTGCCGGTGGCCCTGCTGGGCGCCCACTTCGGCCTGCAGTACGTGATCCCCAACGACGTCGACGTGTGGAAGCAGTTCAACCTGCCGCACCGCCTGCTGGCCGGCGTCGCCAGCCAGGGCCAGCTCGCCGCCGAGGACTGGCTGGCCGGCGACCAGGGCGACACCCCGCCCGACGTCACCGGGCTGACCCAGCTCGACCTCTCCGGCACCCCGCTGCTGTCCGGCCCGGGCACGGCGAAGAACGTGCTGATCATCACCATGGAAGGCATTCCCGGCGCCTACGTGGCGACCAACCGCGCGGCGCTGAGCAGCAGCTACGAAGAATCCATGATGCCCAGGCTCAGCGCCTGGGCCGAACGCTCGATGACCACCCCGGACTACGTGGTGCACAGCCACCAGACCATCCGCGGCCTCTATGCCCTGCTCTGCGGCGACTACAGCAAGCTGGACAACGGCACACCCAAGGGCGTCGAGCTGCTGTCCAACCCCGGCCGCGCCGCCGAGTGCCTGCCGGCGCAGCTGCGCCAGCACGGCTTCAGCACCCACTTCCTGCAAGGCGCCGGCCTGCGTTTCATGGCCAAGGACAAGGTGATGCCGGCCATGGGCTTCGACAAGACCCTCGGCCGCGACTGGTTCAAGAAGAAGCCCTACCTGGAGTTCGCCTGGGGCATGGATGACAAGGCTTTCTTCGAGGGCGCGCTGGACTACGTCGGCGAGCTGCGCAAGAACAAGAAGCCGTGGATGCTCACCCTGCTCACCGTCGGCACCCACCAGCCCTACTCGGCCACCCCGGAATATCTGGCCAAATACCCCACCCCGCGCCAGGCCGCGGTGGGCTACCTGGATGACGCCGTCGACGCCTTCCTCGCCGGTCTGGAGAAACAGGGCGTGCTCAAGGACACCCTGGTGATCGTCACCTCCGACGAATCCCACGGCATCGACAACGTGCGCCTGGCCTCGTCCTGGGGCCTGAACCTGGTGCTGGCCCCCGAGCAGGCGGCGCTGCCGCCGGTGAAGAGCGGTGTCTACGGCCACGTCGACATGGACGCCTCGATCCTCGACTACTTCGGCTTCACCCCGCCGAAGGACGTTTCCGGCCGCTCGCTGTTCCGCGAGTACGACAAGGGCCGCGAGATGGTCTCCTTCACCAACGGTATGCTGCGCTTCCACGACGGCAAGCAGACCTTCACCGAATGCGACTTCCAGCAGGTCTGCCGGCGCTACAAGAGCGATGGCTTCATCGCCGACAGCGCCCAGTTCGTCGGCCGCTTCAGCGGCCGCGATGCGCGCCTGGTCGCCGCCCGCGCGGGCATCCTGGATCATTCGGTGATCGGCAACCCGATGGGCCGCGAATACCAGTTCGCCACCCAGGAGAAGATCCGCATCAAGCCGCAGGTCACCAACGAGTACACCGACAACCTGATCGGCGCCCAGTACCTGGAGTTCCCGGCCGACAGCCACACCACCGTGAGCCTGAAGATCCGCGCGCTGCAGATGGACAAGGCCGGCGCCAGGGTGCAGCTGAAGACCCGCGAGTTCGAGCGCCCGGTGGACCTGGCGATCCCCGAGTTCCCGCTGCTGACCCGCGACAAGCCGCTGCAGGTGACCTTCGGCTTCGACAACGAGCGCGCGCGCAAGGCCTTCTCCTTCCACCTGCTGGCCGAAGGCAAGGGCATCATCGAGATCACCGATTTCCACGTGCAGACGCAGCCGCGCAAATCGGCCATCGACGCCAGCGAGCATCCCACCCGCCTGGCCGGCGGCAGCGTGCTGCCCGGCCCGCGCATCGGTGGCCGCCCGGCGCTGATGGCCGGCCAGCTCGACCAGCTCGACGAAGAGAGCCGCGACAGCAACGCCGCCGAGCCGCAGATCACCCAGTGAACCCGGGCCCCGACCAATGTCGGGGCCTGCGGTCTTTTCCCCCGCCGGCGAAGCTGGCACTATCGCGCCCCGCGTTTCGCCGGCCCCCTCGCCAGGCTTCCGGGCCCCCGGTGTTCAGCCCAGGCGACAAGGCACTGCGGCAATGCGACAAGATGCCACCATCCAGGCCCGGCGCGGCCCCCGGACGCTTGGCGCCCCCCGGGTCGCGTGATAGGTTGCGTTCGCCAGGAAGGCCCTACCCCCTGCCGCGGCGCGCCGCGAAGCATCCGAACAACAATAGAGGAGCCCCCAATGGCCGAGGCCATACCCGTACTGGAAATCCGTAACCTGCACAAGCGTTACGGCGACCTGGAAGTGCTCAAGGGCATTTCCCTGACCGCCCGCGAAGGCGACGTGATCTCCATTCTCGGCTCCTCGGGCTCCGGCAAGTCGACCTTCCTGCGCTGCATCAACCTGCTGGAAAACCCCCACCAGGGCCAGATCATCGTCGCCGGCGAAGAGCTGAAGCTGAAGAAGGCCAAGGACGGGGCGCTGGTCGCCGCCGACAATCGCCAGATCAACCGCCTGCGCAGCGAGCTGGGCTTCGTCTTCCAGAACTTCAACCTCTGGCCGCACATGAGCATCCTCGACAACATCATCGAGGCGCCGCGCCGCGTGCTGGGCAAGAGCCGCGCCGAAGCCATCGAGATCGCCGAGGCCCTGCTGGCCAAGGTCGGCATCGCCGACAAGCGCCACAGCTTCCCCGCGCAGCTCTCCGGCGGCCAGCAGCAGCGTGCGGCCATTGCCCGCACCCTGGCCATGCAGCCCAAGGTCATACTGTTCGACGAGCCCACTTCCGCACTGGACCCGGAGATGGTCCAGGAAGTGCTCAACGTGATCCGCGCGCTGGCCGAGGAAGGCCGCACCATGCTGCTGGTCACCCACGAAATGAATTTCGCCCGCCAGGTTTCCAGCGAGGTGGTGTTCCTCCACCAGGGCCTGGTCGAGGAACAGGGTTCCCCCGAGCAGGTCTTCGGGAACCCGCAGTCCGCGCGCTGCAAGCAGTTCATGTCCAGCCACCGCTAACGGAGCAACTTTGCATGAAGAACTATAAGAAGATCCTTCTGGCCGCTGCCGCCACCCTGGCCTTCGGCGCCCACGCGGTCGCCGCCGAGAAGCTGCGCATCGGCACCGAAGGCGCCTACCCGCCCTTCAACGGCATCGACGCCAGCGGCCAGGTGGTC
The DNA here is from genome assembly GCF_022760135.1 of Pseudomonas sp. M1. NCBI lineage: Bacteria > Pseudomonadati > Pseudomonadota > Gammaproteobacteria > Pseudomonadales > Pseudomonadaceae > Pseudomonas > Pseudomonas sp. M1. The sequence goes on along the minus strand of NZ_CP094343.1, from coordinate 234,731 downwards.
GGCTTCGACCTCGACGTCGGCAAGGCCCTGTGCGCCAAGATGAAGGTCGAGTGCGAGGTGGTCACCTCCGACTGGGATGGCATCATCCCGGCGCTGAACGCCAAGAAGTTCGACTTCATCGTCGCCTCCATGTCGATCACCGACGAGCGCAAGCAGGCGGTGGACTTCACCAACCCCTACTACACCAACAAGCTGCAGTTCGTGGCGCCCAAGTCGGTGGACTTCAAGACCGACAAGGGCTACCTGAAGGGCAAGGTGATCGGCGCCCAGCGCGCGACCATCGCCGGCACCTGGCTTGAGGACAACATGTCCGACACCGTCACCATCAAGCTCTACGACACCCAGGAAAACGCCTACCTGGACCTGTCCTCGGGCCGCCTGGACGGCGTGCTGGCCGACAAGTTCGTGCAGTACGACTGGCTCAAGAGCGACGCCGGCAAGGACTTCGAGTTCAAGGGCGAGCCGGTGTTCGACAACGACAAGATCGGTATCGCCGTGCGCAAGGGCGACCCGCTGCGTGACAAGCTGAACGCCGCCCTGAAGGAAATCGTCGACGACGGCACCTACAAGAAGATCAACGACAAGTACTTCCCCTTCAGCATCTACTGATGCCAGCCCGGCGCGCCCTGTGACCCAGGGCGCGCCCCTTCAGGCGCGATCCCCATGATTTTCGACCTGCACGGTTTCGGCCCGCAGCTGGCGGCCGGCACCCTGATGACGCTCAAGCTGTCCCTGGCCGCGGTCTGCCTCGGCCTGCTCCTCGGGCTGCTCGGCGCCATCGCCAAGACCTCGAAGAATGCCTTGCTGCGCATGCTCGGCGGCGCCTACACCACCCTGGTGCGCGGCGTGCCGGAAACCCTCTGGGTGCTGATGATCTACTTCGGCACCGTGGCCGGGCTGAACGCCCTGGGCGACCTGTTCGGCAAGCCCGACCTGGCCCTGAGCCCCTTCGCCGCCGGCACCTGCGCCCTAGGCCTGTGCTTCGGCGCCTACGCTACCGAAGTCTTCCGCGGCGCCCTGCTGGCCGTGCCCAAGGGCCACCGCGAGGCCGGCCAGGCGCTGGGCCTGTCCGCCCCGCGGATCTTCTGGCGCATCGTCCTGCCGCAGGTGTGGCGCGTGGCCCTGCCGGGCCTGGGCAACCTGTACCTGATCCTGCTCAAGGACACCGCCCTGGTCTCGCTGATCACCCTCGACGAGATCATGCGCAAGGCCCAGGTCGCCTCCAACGCGACCAAGGAGCCCTTCACCTTCTACATGACCGCCGCGCTGATCTACCTGGGCCTGACCGTGTTCGTCATGGCTGCCCTGCACTTCCTGGAGCGCCGCGCCGGCCGAGGTTTCGTGAGGAACGAGCTATGACCGACATGGAGCTGATCCTCAAGTGGCTGCCGAAGATGCTCCAGGGCGCCGGGCTGACCCTTGAGCTGCTGGCCTTCGCCGTGGTCGCCGGCCTGGCCCTGGCCGTGCCGCTGGGCATCGCCCGCGCCTCGCGGCACTGGTACGTGCGCGCGCTGCCCTACACCTACATCTTCTTCTTCCGCGGCACCCCGCTGCTGCTGCAGCTGTTCATCGTCTACTACGGCCTGGCGCAGTTCGACTCGGTGCGCCAGGGCCCGCTCTGGCCGTACCTGCGCGACCCATACTGGTGCGCGCTGCTGACCATGACACTGCACACCGCGGCCTACATCGCCGAGATCCTCCGCGGCGCCATCCATGCCATCCCGGTGGGTGAAGTGGAAGCCGCGCGGGCCCTGGGCATGTCGCGCCGCCAGGCACTGCTGCATATCATCCTGCCGCGCGCCGCGCGCATCGCCCTGCCGGCCTACAGCAACGAGGTGATCCTCATGCTCAAGGCCAGCGCCGTGGTCTACACCGTGACCCTGTTCGACATCATGGGCATGACCCGCACCATCATCGCCCGCACCTACGAGGCCATGCTGTTCTTCTGCCTCGCCGGGGTGTTCTACCTGGTCATCACCCTGGTCCTCACCCGCCTGTTCCGCCTCGCCGAGCGCTGGCTGCGGGTGGACTCCATGCAGGGGCGCTGACTGGCGCTTCCCGGACGTGGCGGGGCCGCTATAATCGCCGCCCCGCCACTCATCCCCAGCGCACCGCCGTGGCCAACCGCCTCACCGACGACGTCCTGCTCCAGCGCTTCCAGGCCCTGGACGCCTTCCTGCTCGCCCACCAGGGGCTGTGGCGGCCCAAGCCCTTCACCCTGCTGGAACTGTCCTGGGAAGCCGAACACCGGGAACTGGCCACCTGGCTGCGCGGGCGCGACCTGGAACAGGCCGACGCCGCGCACAACCAGCCCGAACGCCTGCCCGCCCCGGCGCCCTTCCCGGAGCTGGCGAACCGCGCCGCGCAACTGAGCGAAGTCGAGGACCTGCCGTCCCACCCGCTGCCCAGGCTGCCGGCGCAGTTCCAGGTCGACGTGCCTGGGCGCAAATGGCAGCAGATCGAAGCCTTCGCCAGCCGCATGGACTTCGCCACGCCCTCCGTGCAGTGGCTGGACTGGTGCGCCGGCAAGGGCCACCTCGGACGCCTGCTGGCCCATGGCGGGCAGCCGCTGCTGAGCCTGGAGCGCGACCTCGCGCTGGTCGACGACGGCCAGCGCCTGAGCGACCGCCTGGGGCTGCGCGCCATGCACGTCGAGCAGGACGTGCTCGCCGAGGGCGCCGCCCGCTACCTGCAGCCCGGCCAGACCGCCGTGGCGCTGCACGCCTGCGGCGACCTGCACGTCCAGTTGCTGCGCCTGGCAGCAAGTAAGCGCTGCCGGCAACTGGCGGTGGCGCCCTGCTGCTACAACCGCATAACCGGCGAGCACTACCAGCCGTTATCCACAGCCGCGGGTGCTTCCCGCCTGAAGCTGGATCAGGACGACCTGCGCCTACCGCTCGCCGAGACGGTCACCGCCGGCGCCCGGATACGGCGCCAGCGCGACAACTCCATGGCCCGGCGCCTGGCCTTCGACCTGCTGCAGCGCGAACTGCGCGGCGAGGACAGCTACCTACCGGTGCCCTCGGTGCCCGCCGACTGGCTGCACAAACCCTTCGCCGACTACTGCCGCGACCTGGCCGCGCTCAAGGGCCTGCCCCGCCCCGCCGAGCGCAACTGGAGCGCGCTGGAGGCCCAAGGCTGGCGGCGCCTGGCCGAGGTGCGCAATCTCGAACTGGTGCGCGGCCTGTTCCGCCGCCCGCTGGAACTCTGGCTGCTGCTCGACCGCGCGCTGTTCCTCGTCGAACAGGGCTACCGGGTACGCCTGGGGCGCTTCTGCGCCAGCCAGGTCACGCCGCGAAACCTGCTCATTCTCGCCGAGCACGTCTAGTACGAGCGTTCCAGAGAGAAGCCCACAGAACCTGTGGATAACTCTGTTGAGAACACCGGGAAAATCGCTCACGCGGCCCGCTGCTGGCCTGTCGGCGCGGCTCTGTTCGAATTTTGAACAGACCAGATAATTTCTTTTAAAAACATACTCTTAGGGAAAAACTGAAAAACGCTGAGGCTTTTTTAGCACTAGCCGCCAAGCCATGCCCCGGCATTGTGCATAAGCACTGCTGCCGGGGCCGCGTCGCACACCGAGCGGGCACATCCTGTTTCGCGGAACGCTCGCATAATGCTTTCAGGAACGGATTGTTGCCCATTTGCAACAATCCGCTATTTGTCATTAGCTGCCTAGGCAGTATTATTTCGAAACAGATTTCCTGCCTAGACAGTTATTAGCCTTGCCATGGATCACTACCGCGTCACGGACTTCCCGTTCAGGGGCTCGATCGGCCAGTTGCTGGGGCTGGCGGCCATCCTCAAGGACCGCCTGCTGGACAAGCACCTGATCCACCTGGACATCACCGCCGCGCAATTCAAGGTGCTGTTCTTCATCGGCCAGAACCGCGCCAACACCCCGGGCGAGCTGTGCCGCGAGCTGTCCATCGACAGCGGTTCGATGACGCGTATGCTCGATCGCCTGGCGAAGAAGGACCTGCTGCTGCGCCAGCCCTGCCCCAACGACCGGCGCAGCGTGCGCCTGCAGCTCAGCCCCGCCGGCGAGGCGGTGAACGCCCAGGCGCCGCAGATCGCCGTGCGGGCGATGAACGAACTGGTCGGCTGCCTCAACCCCGAGGAACTGCTGACCCTCACCCGGCTGCTGGACAAGATCCTCGCCAGCCATGGCGTCGCGCCCGGCGCGACCCAGGAGAAGTAGGCCATGCGTGCATTCCGCTTACCCGCCGCCACCCTGCTGGCCAGCGCCGTGGCGCTGGCCGGCTGCGTCAGCTCCTCGGGCCTGGCGCCCAACGGCAAGGCGCTCGACAGCGCCTCGCTGCAGGCTGGCCGCAGCCTCGACGGCACACCGCTGTCCAGTGCCGCCTGGCCACGCCGGAACTGGTGGAGCAGCCTGGGCGACGCCCAGCTCGACAGCCTGATCGACGAGGCCCTGAAAGGCGCACCGGACCTGCAGATTGCCGACGCCCGCGCGCGCCAGGCCGCCGCCGCGGCCAACGCCGCCGATGCCGAGCGCATGCCCACGTTCAATGGCAAGGCCAGCTATGCGGGCATCCGCGCGCCCACCAGCGTGCTCCCCGCGCCAACGGGCGGGCATTATTCGGCGGTGAAGTACCTGTCCCTGGGCTTCAACTACGATTTCGACCTCTGGGGCGGCCAGCGCGCCGCCTGGGAAGCCGCCCTCGGCCAGGCCAACGCCGCCGAGGTGGACCGCCAGGCCGCGGCCATCACCCTCTCGGCCAACGTCGCCCGCGCCTATAGCGAGCTGGGCCACGCCTTCGCCGTGCGCGACCTGTCTCGCGACGAGCTGGAACGCTCGCAGCGCCTGTTCGAGCTCAGCCGCAAGCGCATGGACGCTGGCCTGGACAGCAAGGTGCAGTTGCAGCAGACGCAAACCCAGGTGGCCAGCGCCCGCCAGCAGCTGGCCGCCGCCGAACAGCAGATCGCCAGCGACCGCATCGCCCTGGCCGTGCTGCTCGGCCAGGGGCCGGACCGCGGCCTCGACCTGCAGCGCCCGCAAGCGCTCAAGGCCGACGCGCTGAGCCTGCCGCCGAACCTGCCGGCGGAACTGCTCGGCCGCCGCCCGGACATAGTCGCCGCACGCTGGCGCGTCGAGGCCGCGAGCAAGGACATCCAGGCGGCGAAGACGCAGTTCTACCCGAACCTCAACCTGGGCGCGATGGTCGGCCTGGCCAGCATGCACACCAGCGACCTGCTGGAGGCGCCGAGCCGCTTCTTCCAGGTCGCCCCGGCCATCTCCCTGCCGCTGTTCGACGGCGGCCGCCTGCGCGCCAACCTGGCCGGTAAGGACGCGGACTACGATCTGGCCGTGGCGCAGTACAACAAGACCCTGGTCGGCGCCCTGGGCGAGGTCAGCGACGACCTCAGCCAGCTGCGCTCGCTGGAGCAGCAACTGGTCGACCAGCGCGAGGCCCGCGACATCGCCAGGTCCAACTTCGAACTGGCCATGCGCCGCTATGGCGAAGGCGTCGGCAACTACCTCGACGCCCTCAGCGTGCAGCAACAGCTGCTGCTCGCCGAGCGCCAGCTGGCCAACCTGGAAGCCCAGCGCATCGACCTCTCCGTCCAGCTGGTGCAAGCCCTGGGCGGCGGCTTCCAGGCCGACTCCGTTCCCCCGTCTTCCGCCCCGCTCGCCCAGGCGGGCGCAGCTGCCGTGCACTAAGAGGCAACCGCCATGACCACCGATACCCAAGAAACCACCGGCGGCAACCCCCAGCGCAAGCGCTGGCTGCTGATCCTGCTGGTCGTCGTCATCCTCGCCGGCATCGCCGCGGCGCTCTGGGAGTTCCTCTACGGGCGCTGGCACGAAGACACCGACGATGCCTACGTCAACGGCAACGTGGTGCAGATCACCCCGCAGATCACCGGCACCGTGGTCAGCATCGGCGCCGACGACGGCAACCTGGTGCACAAGGGCCAGGTGCTGGTGAAGTTCGACCCCAGCGACGCCGACGTGGCCCTGCAGCAGGCCGAAGCCAACCTGGCGCGCACCGTGCGCCAGGTGCGCGGGCTGTTCAGCAACGTCGACGGCTACAAGGCCGACGTCGCCGCGAAGAAAGTCGCCCTGGCCAAGGCCGAGGCCGACTTCAAGCGCCGCCAACACCTGGCCGACGACGGCGCCATCTCCCGCGAGGAGCTGGCCCACGCCCGTGACGCGCTGGACACCGCGCGCAGCTCGCTGACCAGCGCCGAACAGCAGCTGGACACCAACCGCGCGCTGGTGGACGACACCGTCGTCGCCTCCCACCCCGACGTCAAGGCGGCCGCCGCCAAGCTGCGCCAGGCCTACCTGGACGACGCCCGCGCGGTGATAGTCGCGCCGGTGACCGGCTACGTGGCCAAGCGCACCGTGCAGGTCGGCCAGCGCGTGCAACCGGGCACCGCGCTGATGGCGGTGATCCCGCTGGAGCAGGTGTGGATCGACGCCAACTTCAAGGAAACCCAGCTGCAGCACATGCGCATCGGCCAGCCGGTGGAGATCCGTTCCGACCTCTACGGCAGCTCGGTCAAGTACCAGGGCAGCGTGGAAAGCCTGGGCGTCGGCACCGGCAGCGCCTTCTCCCTGCTGCCGGCGCAGAACGCCACCGGCAACTGGATCAAGATCGTCCAGCGCGTGCCGGTGCGCATCCGCGTCGACGCCAGGCAACTGGACGAGCATCCGCTGCGCATCGGTCTGTCGATGGACGTCAACGTCGACCTGCACGACCAGAGCGGCCCGGCGCTATCGCAGCAACCGCCGAAGGAAGCGCTGTTCTCCACCGACGTCTACCAGCAGCAGCTGGCCTCGGCGGACCAGCTCATCGAGCAGCTGATCCACGCCAACATGGCCGACGGCCGCGGCCGCAGCACCGCCGCGCGCTGAGCCCGGAAGCATCATGAGCGAGAACAGCAGCAACGGCGCCTTCAGCCCGCCCAGCCTGGTGATGGCCACCATCGGCCTGTCCCTGGCGACCTTCATGCAGGTGCTGGACACCACCATCGCCAACGTCGCCCTGCCGACCATCTCCGGCAACCTGGGGGTGAGCGCCGAGCAGGGCACCTGGGTGATCACCTCCTTCGCGGTGAGCAACGCCATCGCCCTGCCGCTGACCGGCTGGCTGAGCCGCAAGGTCGGCGAGGTGCGGCTGTTCATCGCCGCCACCCTCCTCTTCGTGATCGCCTCCTTCCTCTGCGGCGTGGCCCAGCAGATGGGTACGCTGGTGGGCTTCCGCGCCCTGCAGGGCTTCGTCGCCGGGCCGCTGTACCCGATCACCCAGACGCTGCTGATCTCCATCTACCCGCCGGCCAAGCGCGGCATGGCCCTGGCGCTGCTGGCGATGGTCACGGTGGTGGCGCCCATCGCCGGGCCCATCCTCGGCGGCTGGATCACCGACAGCTACAGCTGGCCGTGGATCTTCTTCATCAACGTGCCGATCGGCCTGTTCGCCGCCTTCGTGGTCTACCAGCAACTGAAGAAACGCCCGGTGGTGATCAAGCACGCGCCCATGGACTACATGGGGCTGATCCTGCTGGTCCTCGGCGTGGGCGCGCTGCAGATCGTGCTCGACAAGGGCAACGACCTGGACTGGTTCGAATCGAACTTCATCGTCGGCGGCACCGTGGTGTCGGCCATCGCCCTGGCGGCCTTCGTCATCTGGGAGCTGACCGACAAGCACCCGATCGTCAACCTGCGCCTGTTCGTGCACCGCAACTTCACCTTCGGCACCCTGGCGCTGGTGGGCGGCTACGCCGGCTTCTTCGGCATGAACCTGCTGCTGCCGCAGTGGCTGCAGACGCAGATGGGCTACACCGCCACCTGGGCGGGCCTGGCCGCGGCGCCGATCGGCATCCTGCCGGTGTTCCTCTCGCCGCTGGTCGGCCGCTACGCCAACAACTTCGACCTGCGCATCCTCGCCGGCCTGGCCTTCCTGGTGATGTCCGTCACCAGCTTCATGCGCGCCGCCTTCAACACCGAGGTCGACTACTACCACATCGCCCTGGTGCAGACGCTCATGGGCCTGGGCGTGGCCTTCTTCTTCATGCCCATCCTCAGCATCCTGCTCTCCGACCTGCCGCCGGACCAGATCGCCGACGGCTCGGGCCTGGCCACCTTCCTGCGCACCCTGGGCGGCAGCTTCGCGGCCTCCCTCACCACCTGGATCTGGGATCGCCGCGCCACGCTGCACCACGCCCACCTGACGGAAAGCCTGAGCACCTACGACCCAGCCACCCGCGACGCCCTGGACCTGCTCGGCGGCGCCAACCAGCACGGCGCGGCCATGCTCGACCGCATCGTCGAAGGCCAGGCCTACATGCTCTCCACGGTGGAATACTTCACCCTGCTCGGCTGGCTGTTCCTGACCCTGCTGGCCATCATCTGGCTGGCCAAGCCCCCCTTCGGCGCCAAGCCGGGAGCGGCCGCCAGCGGCCACTGAGCGAACGGGCACCGGCTGAAAAATCAGAGGTTTACACCGCCCGGCGCGTGGCTATAATGGCGTCCCTCCTTGCCGGTATAGCTCAGCTGGTAGAGCAACTGACTTGTAATCAGTAGGTCCCGGGTTCGACTCCTGGTGCCGGCACCATCTTTCTCAAGACGACTTGGGCTCACCTTCGGGTGGGCCCAAGTCGTTCTTGCCGCAAGGAAAAGCTCTATCTCCGAGGTTGTACCGGCGAAGAAACTTTTTGCCTTGAGTGGAATCTAATTACGCCTTATAGATGCCGCTGAGTTTCGCGTCCTTCTCAGGTCCATCCGCCGTCCAGCAGCCTAGAATAGCCAGAGTGTGTTTACGGGTTTACTCCCCAGGTCCGATGCATATAATTGCCGCCTTTTCCACCAGATCGCCCAGATCGGCAGCTGTCCCGCACCTGCCGGCACCCCATGGATGGCGGATTCGCAAGAACCGGATGGATTCGCCGGAGGCACTGTGTTGACTTCTTCGCCCTCTGCATCACCCCCAAAGGGGCAGAGTTCGCCTTCCGCGTCCGAGCGGGTGGCCATCCTGCTGTCGACGTACAACGGCGAACGCTTTCTCGCCGAACAACTCGACTCCCTGATCGCCCAGACCCACAAGGACTGGACGATCTATGCCTCCGACGATGGCTCCAGCGATGCGACATTGGACATCCTGGCGAAGTACCGTGCGCAGCTTGGCGATGACCGCCTCGTCATTGTGCAGGGCCCCCGCCAGGGGTTCGCGGCGAACTTCCTGAGCCTGCTGGCCCGGGAAGAAATCCAGGCCCCTTATTTCGCTTTCTGCGACCAGGATGACCTCTGGATCCCCGAGCGACTCGCGATGGGGCTGGACTGGATGCGCGGCCTTCCCGCCGATCGCCCGGCGCTTTTCTGCTCCAGGACGCAGCTCATCGACAGCGGTGGCAAGCCCATTGGGCTGTCGCCCCTGTTCCTGCGCCCACCGACTTTCGAAAACGCCCTGGTGCAAAGCATCGCGGGCGGCAACACCATGCTGTTCAATGCATCGACCCGGGAGTTGTTGCGACAGACGCCGAAGGGCGAACACATCATTTCCCACGACTGGTGGACCTACCTGCTGGTGACCGGTTGTGGTGGCCACGTGTCCTACGATCCGCGGCCGACGGTCGATTATCGTCAGCATGGCCGAAACCTTGTCGGCTCCAACGCAAGCCTTCAGGAGCGTGTCGTGCGGGTATGCAAGATGTTCAAGGGCACCTTTCGTGAATGGATGGATGCCAACCTGCACGCCTTGACGGTTTTCCGCCCCCACCTGACCCCGGATCACCAGTTGACCCTGCAGCTATTCGAGCAGGCCCGAGCATCGGCACTTCCCAAGCGCCTGCAACTGATCCGAAAATCTGGCGTCCACAGGCAGTCTCCACTGGGTACCCTGGGCCTGACCGCCGCCGCCATCCTCCATAGGATTTAATACAATGACCATCCTCGTGACCGGCAGCGCCGGCTTCATCGGCGCCAACTTCGTTCTCGACTGGCTGGCAGGCAATGACGAAAAGGTCATCAGCCTCGACAAGCTGACCTACGCCGGCAACCGCCAGAACCTGGCCAGCCTGGACGGTGACGAGCGGCACGTATTCGTGCACGGTGACATAGGCGATGGCGAACTGGTCTCCCGCCTGCTGGCCGAGCACCAACCCCGCGCCATACTGAACTTCGCCGCTGAATCCCACGTCGACCGCTCCATCCACGGCCCGGAAGACTTCATCCAGACCAATATCGTCGGCACCTTCCGCCTGCTGGAAGCGGTGCGCGCCTACTGGAACGGCCTTGGCGACGAGCCCAAAGCCGCCTTCCGCTTCCTCCACGTCTCCACCGACGAGGTCTACGGCTCGCTGGGCCCGAACGATCCGGCCTTCCGCGAAAGCAACAAGTACGAACCGAACAGCCCCTACTCGGCCTCCAAGGCCGCGTCCGACCACCTGGTCCGCGCCTACCACCACACCTACGGGCTGCCGGTGCTGACCACCAACTGCTCGAACAACTACGGCCCCTATCACTTCCCCGAGAAGCTGATCCCGCTGGTCATCCACAACGCCCTCGCCGGCAAGCCGCTGCCGATCTACGGCGACGGCCAGCAGGTCCGCGACTGGCTGTACGTAAAGGACCACTGCGCCGCCATCCGCCGCGTGCTGGAAGCCGGACAACTGGGCGAGACCTACAACGTCGGCGGCTGGAACGAGAAAGCCAATATCGACGTGGTCCATACCCTGTGCGACATCCTCGACCAGGAGCAGCCGCGGACCGACGGGCGGAGCTACCGCGAGCAGATCACCTTCGTCAAAGATCGCCCCGGTCATGATCGCCGCTACGCCATCGACGCCACCCGCCTCGAACGCGAGCTGGGCTGGAAACCGGCGGAAACCTTCGAGACCGGCATCCGCAAGACCGTGCGCTGGTACCTGGACAACCAGGCCTGGGTGAACAACGTCACCAGCGGCGCATACCGCGAATGGGTAGGTAAGCAGTACGCATGAACAAGATTCTTCTACTCGGCGCCAACGGCCAGGTCGGCTGGGAACTCCAGCGCGCCCTCGCCCCCCTGGCGCAACTGGTGGTCTGTGACCGGCAACGGGCCGACCTGAGCGACCTTGCGGGGCTGGCCCGGCTGGTCGCCGAAGAACGTCCCGACGTGATCGTCAACGCCGGCGCCTACACCGCGGTCGACAAGGCCGAAAGCGACATCGACGCCGCCCGCCGGATCAATGCCGAGGCAGTCGCGACTCTGGCCCAGGCTGCGCGGGAAATCGATGCCTGGCTGGTGCACTACTCCACCGACTACGTCTTCGACGGCAGCGGCGACACGCCCTTCGAGGAAGACGCCGCCACCGGCCCCCTGGGCGTCTATGGCCAGACCAAGCTGGAAGGCGAGCTCGCCATCCGCGAGAGCGGCTGCCGCCACCTGATCTTCCGCACCAGCTGGGTCTATGCCGCGCGCGGGGCGAACTTCGCCAAGACCATGCTGCGCCTGGCCAAGGAGCGCGACGAACTGCGCGTCATCGCCGACCAGGTGGGCGCACCGACCAGCGCCGAACTGATCGCCGATGTCACCGCCCTGGCGCTGCTGCGCCTGGCCCATGATGCCGGCCTGCGCGAACGCGTCAGCGGTACCTATCATCTGGTCGCCAGCGGCGAGACCAGTTGGCACCGCTATGCCCAGTTCGTCATCGGCGAAGCCATCCACCTGGGCGCCGGCCTGCGCGCCACGCCAGAACGCATCGCCCCCATCGCCACCAGCGAATATCCGCTGCCGGCGAAACGCCCGGCCAACTCGCGCCTGGCCAACGACAAGCTGCAACGCACCTTCGGCCTGGTACTGCCCACCTGGGAGTACCATGTCCAACGCATGATCCGGGAACTGGTAGACCAGGGAGCAATATGAAACGCAAAGGCATCATCCTCGCCGGGGGTTCCGGCACCCGCCTGCATCCGGCGACCCTGGCCATCTCCAAGCAGTTGCTGCCGGTCTACGACAAGCCGATGATCTACTACCCGCTCAGCACCCTGATGCTGGCGGGCATCCGCGACATCCTGATCATCTCCACCCCGCAGGACACCCCGCGCTTCGAGCAACTGCTCGGCGACGGCAGCCAGTGGGGCCTGAACCTGCAGTACGCCGTGCAACCCTCCCCGGACGGCCTGGCCCAGGCGTTCCTGATCGGCGAGGAGTTCATCGGCAACGACCTCTGCGCCCTGGTGCTGGGCGACAACATCTACCACGGCCACGACTTCCAGGAACTGCTGGTCAGCGCCATGCAGCGCACCTCCGGCGCCAGCGTGTTCGCCTACCACGTGCATGATCCGGAACGTTACGGCGTGGTTGAGTTCAATGCCGACGGCAAGGCCATCAGCCTCGAAGAGAAGCCGGCCAAGCCGAAGTCCAGCTACGCGGTGACCGGCCTGTACTTCTACGACAACCAGGTGATCGACATCGCCAAGAACATCAAGCCCTCCGCCCGTGGCGAACTGGAGATCACCGACGTCAACAAGGCCTACCTGGAAGCCGGCAAGCTTTCCGTGGAGATCATGGGCCGCGGCTACGCCTGGCTGGACACCGGCACCCACGACTCGCTGCTGGAAGCCAGCCACTTCATCGCCACCCTGGAAAACCGCCAGGGCCTGAAGGTCGCCTGCCCGGAAGAGATCGCCTTCCGCCAGAAGTGGATCAGCGCCGAGCAGCTCGAAACCCTGGCCGTCCCGCTGGCCAAGAATGGCTATGGCCAATACCTGAAACGCCTGCTGGTCGAGACCGTCTACTGATGAAAGCTACCCGTCTTACAATCCCGGAAGTGGTCCTGATCGAACCCAAGGTCTTCGGCGACGACCGCGGCTTCTTCTTCGAAAGCTTCAACCACCAGCAATTCGAGGAAGCCATCGGCCGGCCGGTGAAGTTCGTCCAGGACAACCATTCGCGCTCCTCGAAGGGCGTGCTGCGCGGCCTGCACTACCAGCTCCAGAATCCCCAGGGGAAACTGGTGCGCGTGGTCAACGGCGAAGTCTTCGACGTCGCCGTGGACATGCGCCGCTCCTCGCCGACATTCGGCAAATGGGTAGGCGCCCTGCTGAGCGCAGAGAACAAGCACCAGCTGTGGGTACCGGAAGGTTTCGCCCATGGCTTCGTGGTGCTATCGGACTCGGCGGACTTCCTCTACAAGACCACCGACTACTACGCACCGCAGCATGAGCGCTGCCTGGCCTGGAACGATGCCGAGGTGGGCGTGGACTGGATGCTCGAGCGTCTCGGCGGCGTCAGCCCGCAGCTCTCGGCCAAGGATCAGGTTGGAAATCCGTTCGACAAGGCCGAATACTACCCATGAATCCCCACGCCGCCGCCCCCCTGTCGCCCCGCTCAATGCTCAGCAGCATCTGGGGCAACTGGCAACTGATCATTCAGATGACCCAGCGCGAGGTGATCGGACGCTACAAGGGCTCCGTCATGGGGCTGCTGTGGTCGTTCCTGAACCCCCTGTTCATGCTCACCGTCTACACCTTCGTGTTCTCGGTCGTGTTCAAGGCTCGCTGGGGGGGAGGCGAAAACGAGACCAGAGCGCAGTTCGCCGTGATCCTGTTCGCCGGGATCATAGTCCATAGCTTGTTCGCCGAAGTGCTCAATCGCGCTCCTGGCCTGATTCTGGGTAACGTGAACTACGTGAAGAAGGTGGTGTTCCCGCTGGAGATACTACCCGTCATCAGCCTTGGCGCAGCGCTCTTCCACTGCCTGATCAGCGTGCTGGTGCTGTTGGCAGCGCAGCTCCTGCTCTCCCACGAGATCACCTGGACGGTCGTGCTGCTGCCCGTGGTACTGATGCCCCTGGCGATCCTCACGCTGGGCCTGGCCTGGCTGCTGGCCTCCCTGGGCGTATATTTGCGCGACGTGGGGCAGACGATCGGCATTATCACCACGGTGATGCTGTTCCTTTCCCCGGTGTTCTTCCCGGTCACCGCCCTCCCCGAGCACCTGCGGCCGATGATGATGCTCAACCCCCTGACATTCATCATCGAACAGAGCCGGGAGGTATTGATCTGGGGACACCTTCCCAACTGGCACGGCCTGGCTCTCTACACCATGGCCGCAATCGCGAGTGCCTGGCTGGGTTACGCCTGGTTCCAGATGACGCGCAGGGGTTTTGCGGATGTCCTCTAACGATGTAGCCATCCGCGTCAGCGGAATCAGCAAGTGCTTCAGCATCTACGGCAAGCCACAGGATCGCCTGAAACAGGCGCTGGTTCCCCGTCTGCAGAGGTTGCTCGGCAAGCCGCCGAAAACCTACGGACGCGAGTTCTGGGCCCTGCGCGACGTCAGCTTCGAAGTAGCGCGTGGCGAAACGGTGGGCATAGTCGGGCGCAACGGCTCGGGCAAGTCGACACTGCTGCAGATCATCTGCGGCACCCTGATGCCGACCAGCGGCAACGTCGAGACCTTCGGCCGGGTAGCCGCGCTCCTGGAGCTCGGGTCGGGCTTCAACCCGGAGTTCAGTGGACGCGAGAACGTCTACCTGAACGCTTCGGTGCTGGGCCTGAACCGTGAGGAGGTGGACGAGCGTTTCGACAGCATCGCCGCCTTCGCCGACATTGGTGAGTTCATCGACCAGCCGGTCAAGACCTACTCCAGCGGCATGTCGGTTCGTCTGGCGTTCGCCGTCCAGGCCCAGATAGACCCGGACATCCTCATCGTCGACGAAGCCCTCTCGGTGGGCGACGCGCGCTTCCAGGTCAAATGCTTCGAACGCCTACGCCAACTCAAAGAGAATGGCACCAGCATCCTGTTGGTCAGCCACTCCAGCGAACAGATCGTCACCCACTGCAACCGTGCCATTCTGCTGGATTCCAGTCAGGTTCACATGGCTGGCGAGCCGCGCAAGGTGATGAACCGCTACATGGACCTGCTCTTCGGTCGCGACAAACGCTCAGAAGCGGTGCAGCCCGATGCTCCTGACGAGGCCGCCGCCGAGCTTCCGACCGAAGCCGCCTTGCCCAGCCAGGTCAGCCTGGATCAGGACCTATACTCGACACGGCAGCACTACAACCCCCACGAGTACCGCTGGGGCGACGGTGCCGCCACCATCCTCGATTTCGATCTCCGGGCCGACGGCAAGCCGTTCTCCCACAGCGTGGACCCTGGTGCACGTATCACCCTGGACATCGCCATTCGCTTCAACCACCTGGTGGTCAACCCGATCCTCGGCTTTAACGTGAAGACCACCGAGGGGGTAACCATTTTCGGCACCAACTCCTACCTCCAGGAATGTACACAGTTCCAGGCCCAGGGCGAGGAAGGCACGGTAGTGACCGCCAGGCTGCAGTTCCACAACCGTCTGACCTGCGGCGACTACTTCCTGTCCCTGGGCATCGCCTCTCGTCAAGGTGAGGACGTCATTCCCCACGACCGCCGCTATGACTCGATCCACCTCGTGGTCTCCCCGACCAACGCCATCTATGGCCTGGTGGATCTGGCGCTGAACATGGAAATCGCTCAGGTACCCGTTGATGCTGCAACTTGAAACTCTAGGCTACGTCTTCAACGAGTCCCTGCGGCTCTGGTCGCGCCCCGATTACCCGGGGATCGACTACAGCGACGGGGATGCCGCCGAGCAACGCCTGGCCAGGATCGTCGGCAGTGCCAATGACCTCTCGACCTTCTCCAGCGAACTGCGTAATCAGTGCCTGGACTGGCTGACCATCTATCACTTGAGTTCCCAGCGCGGCAACGTGCTGCGCCCGTTCGAGCGCCAGCTCAAAGGACGAGTCCTCGAGATAGGCGCGGGCTGCGGGGCCATCAGCCGCTTCCTCGGAGAGAATGGTGGGCAGATTCTCGCCCTGGAAGGCAGCCCCCGAAGAGCGGCTATCGCCGCGAGCCGCACCCGCGACCTGGAAAACATCACGGTGCTGGCCGAGCGCTTCGACGATTTCCACTGCGGGGAGCAGTTCGACGCAATCACTCTGATCGGCGTCCTGGAATATGCCAGCATGTTCAGCACCGGCGACACGCCGGCCCTGAACATGCTCAGCAAGGTGCGACAGTTGCTGAAGCCCGATGGCCACCTGTTCATCGCCATCGAGAACCAACTCGGCCTGAAGTACTTCGCAGGCGCACCGGAGGATCATCTGGGCGTCGCCATGTACGGCATAGAAGGTCGATATCGGCCCGGCCAGCCACAGACCTTCGGGCGCCACGCTCTGGCCGAACTGGTCGGCCGGGCCGGATTCTCCACCCTGGAGTTCCTCGCGCCATTCCCCGACTACAAGGTACCGCGCTCAATCATCACCGAACGCGGTAGCCGCGAGCCTGGTTTCGACGCAGCCGCGTTGGCCTGGCAGAACCTTAGGACCGATCCCCAGCTTCCCGCCTCGACCCATTTCAACCTGCAGCGCACCTGGCCCACGGTATTCGACAACGACCTGGGAATCGATCTGGCCAACTCGTTTATCGTGGTCGCTTCGCCAGGAGCCCGAGGCGCCGTCGACGACGAGGTTCTCGCCTATCATTACACGACCGACCGGAACGCCCCCTTCTGCAAGGAAGCGACTTTCGTACGGGAGCAGAGCGGCAAGACCCGGGTTCGCTACCGCAAGCTGTCGGAGCAGGCGAACGTCATAGCCGAGGCCCCCTTCCGCTTCGAACTACCGGCCGAGGACGACTATCGCGTCGGCCGTCTGCTTAGCCAGGACTTCTTCGAACGCCTTGCCGCGCCGGACTGGACCATCGAACAGATCGCCAGCCTGATCCGGGACTACCTTCGCCACCTCGAAACGCTGCTCGAGCAGCTCGGCGAGGCCAGCCACCTGGACCACAGCAAGGCACAACTCCCGGGGCGCTTCATCGATGCGCTACCGCACAACATCGTGCTGACCGACGAAGGCGTCCCGCAACTGTTCGATATCGAATGGGTCGCCCAAGATGGCGTCGAGCTGGGGCACATTCTGTGCCGCGGCCTGTTGCTGCTGATCGGTCAGGCGAACAATCTCGCCCCGCCCGACGGGATACTGGAGATCAGCCGTCAGCAGTTGGTGGAGCGCCTCCTGGAGGCTGCCGGAGTCCCACTGGGTGAGGGAGACTTCCAGCGCTACCTGGCGCAGGAGAGTGCCTTCGTACGCTCGGTGCTGGGACTGCCCGAAACCATTCAGGACATCTGGCGTTCCGACGAGCTGCTGACCACGCCCTCGAAGAGGCAGACCTGCGTCTACTACTGTGCCAGCGCGGAAAGCTTCGACGAAATCCGTAGCGCGCGCCACGCGCTACGCGACGGCCGCCAGCAGGTCCGCCTGCACCTGCACGCCGCCGACAACGACATCGGCCAGTTGCGCTTCGACCCCGTCGCGGAACCGGGCTGGTTCATCCTCCACGAAGTCAACATCCGGACCCCGGACGGCCAAGACCTCTGGCGCCTTTCGGAGCAAGACCAGGCGCCGTACAGCTGGGGGATCCACCAGGTCGCCGGCGCACAGCCGGACCAGTGGCTGTATTACGCAGTGAACGACGACCCGCAAATGACCCTGCCAGTCCCAGAGGGACAGCGCAGCCTAGTCATAGATGTCGACATCGAGTTGCTGGGCGAGGAAAGGATCGTCGATCGTCTGCGCGCAGCGAACCACCGGATCGGCGCCGTGGAACACCAGCTCTCCCAGGCAGAGGCCCTGAAGGCCGGCGTCGAGCAGCAGAAAGCGCAGCTGGAGCGGCAGGCTGCAGAACTGAACGAGCGCTACCAGCGCGTCCTGGGCGAGAACGAGGCCATCAAGGCGTCCCGGACCTTCAAGGCCCTGCAGAAGGTCGCCCGTGTGAAGAACCTGGTCCGGGCACGTCCCGTCAGCAAGTAGCGATTATCCGAAATTCCGTGAAGGCCGATAAATGACCGAAGCAAAGAACGACCCCTCCTTCGCCGCCCTATCCCGGCGCGATAGCGATACTGCGAACGATATGCTGCAGGACCAGGCGAAACTGCTCGCCTTCTACTTGCCGCAGTATCATCGGGTGAAGGAAAACTCGGAATGGTGGGGTCCAGGGTTCACCGAATGGACCAACGTGGCTCGCGGCCGGCCGAATTTCGACGGCCACTACCAGCCGCACATCCCCCGCGATCTCGGCTTTTACGACCTGTATCACCCAGACGTCATGTACGAGCAGGCGGAAATGGCCAAGCTGTATGGTCTGCACGGCTTCTGCTTCTATCATTACTGGTTCAGCGGACGCCGAATCCTTGAGCGCCCCGTCGACAACTTCCTGAAGACCGACATCGATATCAACTTCTGCCTCTGCTGGGCCAATGAGAACTGGACCAGAACCTGGGACGGTGACACCAAGAGCGTCCTGCTCGCCCAGAACTATGCGGAAGATGACGACGCCAAATTCATCGAATCGCTGCTTCCCTATTTCAACGACAAGCGCTACATCCTCGTAGATGGCAAGCCCTTGCTCGTCGTCTATCGCGCCAAGGATATCCCGGCCCCCTCCGCGAGCTTTGCCAAATGGCGCCAGCTTGCCCAGGCACATGGTTTCCCGGGCCTGCATATTGCTGTAGTGGATTTCTATGACATCACCACAGCTACCGAGGTGGATGCCGACGCTCTGGTGGAATTCCCGCCCCACAAGTTCAACGGCCCCGGTAGTACGCCGGACAGGTTCCCAGAAATCAGAAATCCAGAGTTCGCTGGCTCCATTGTCGACTACAACAAGGTAATCGCCCAAAGCCTTAACCGCGAGGTACCGCCATTCAAGTTGTACCGCGGCATCATTCCCAGCTGGGACAATACTGCACGTCGACAGAACACACCGACAACCATTATCAACGCCAATCCGGAGTCCTATGGCGAATGGTTGCGTTATCTACGTGCCTATACCCGCCAGCATCTCCCCTCCAACGAGGATAATTTCATCTTCATCAATGCCTGGAACGAGTGGGGAGAAGGCTGTCACCTGGAACCCGACCAGAAATGGGGCCTGCAATACCTCGAACAGACGCTGAAGTCATCCTACTACGGCGAAGCGGAGAACGACCTGAATACCCTCCGCAAGGTACAGATCGAAAGGGTCGCCCAGATTCAGGCACGTAACCAGGCGAGTACCTCGCCAAGTTCACAGATCACGCCATCGGCCATAACTCAGCAACTGAACGATTACCAGCCACGTCCACACAGTGCCACCGCGCACATTGCGGCACAGCGCCTCAACCAATGGCCACTGCTCTATAAGGTCGCCCGGCTTGGCTACCGCGCACTTCGTCGTATCAGGGGCTGAAATGGTCAGGAGCGTGGCCGTCGTTGCCCATTTCGACGTCAACAACGTACTGGAGGAAAACTTCCGACAGGTCATCAGTTGCCTCAGCCAAACGTTCGACGCCGTCATCCTGGTTTCAACCAGCGACTTGATGCCTGCTGAAACATCCTCACTGGGGAAGAATGTCACGATCATCCTCAGGCCGAACTTCGGTTATGACTTCTACAGCTATCGGGTCGGTGTTCAGCATGCATTGCAATATGCAGAGCTCGAGCACTTGGTATTGGTGAACTCGAGCTTCGTCATCAGTAGCAGCGCCATCTTCTCGCGAACACTGCAAGCGCTGCTGTCTCAGGCTTCGCAGTATGACGTCGTTGGCATCACCGAATCGCGTCAATTCCACTGGCACCTGCAGTCGTACTTGCTGCTGCTGTCGCGCCGCATGTTCCGCGCGCCAGGTTTCGCCGCGTTCCTTGAGGGAATTCGTCCACTCAACTCGAAGTTCGAAGTCATCCTGGCCTATGAGCTAGGGCTTTCCAGGCTGATCGATGAGATGCAGCTGAAAGCCTGCGCGCTCTTCCAACCGGATAGGCAGACACGGCTGACAGCCTACTGCAACTGGATGCGAGTTCTACTGCGCGACGCCAGCATCTCCGACTTGGTCAGGCTCAAACCGTTGCGCCACCTCCGTGAAGTCAACTGGACTCACTTCGGTGCGACACAGATCGCACAGGAGTTCGGCCTGATCAAAGCCGAGGTGTTGCGCAACAATCCTCATCGGATTCAGGCCAAGAGCATTCTCGACAGTTGCACCACGGAGTCCCGGAACAGCATTCAATTGCTGCTGGAACACTCGAAAAAGCACTACAGCACCGACAGCTCCGGCCTCTCCACTCTCCAATCAGCCGCACCGGGAGTCCCGGTGATTCGTACACTTAGCTACGGTCGTCCAGGGGCCAGGGGCGTCAGGATCGCAGTGGTGCTGCACCTGTACTACGTCGACCTGATCGGAGAAATATGTTCCTATCTGAAGAACATCGTTGAGCCCTTCGATCTATACATCACTACTCCGTTCGAGGGTGACATCAAGGAAATCCTCGACCGTTTCAGCCTGCTAGCACATAGCGTGACCGTCTGTGTGACGGAGAATCGCGGCCGTGATATCGGCCCCTTCGTCGCTCTGTACCGCAGTGGACGGCTCGACGGCTATCTGGCGGTGCTGAAACTGCACTCTAAGAAGAGTAAGTACAGCGACCTCGGCAGTACCTGGCGCAACAGGCTCTATAACAGCCTGGCAGGAGACTCATTGACAGTACGAAGGACTATTCACCTCTTCGAAGACTCATGCATCGGCATCATTGGGCCCCATTATTACTACTTGAGTCACGACAGTTTCTGGGGCGCCAACCAGATAATGGTGGAGCGACTTCTACGAGCAGTCGGCGCTCTGGAAGAGGAATCCCGGGCACAGCTGGGCTTTTTCGCAGGCTCCATGTTCTGGTTCAATCCAGCAGTTCTCAAGCCAATCAAATGCCTGAACGATGACGAACTGCTATTCGAACCGGAATCAGGAATGCAGGACGGAACGTTAGCGCACGCCATCGAGAGAATTTTTTGCGAGCTGGCCAGGAATCGGGGCTACATTACAAGCAGCCTAGAGCTGGCAGGACGAGAGATCAACGAGACTGAAACCTCGAAAAATCGGGTCCCGGTTCTCTGAACCAACCTAAGGGCCACCGTCCAACTATGATGAGGTGCTAAATAGAAGTAGCACCTCACTTCGGCACTCGCTGTAACTCTGCACGAGGTGAAATATAAATCGCCTTTATGAACTTCAAGAAACTACGGACCACATAACAATCTCAAAAATGACACAGGCCCAGAGAGCAGCGACATTCTGTTGGATACCCATCCTGATTATCCTTGTTCTTTTTGGCAGCCTGCTGGCGCCGCTCATACTATCCATGGGCGTTTGCTGTTATGACGACGCCTCATTTGCTGTGATAGCAAAAAACCTCGCCGAGGGCAACGGATATACATTCTCCTTGAACTACACCGGCCCCGAGTTCTCAATGAGACCGTTCGATCCGGCACTCGGCACCGGCCCTTCTTCGATTATTCCAACTGCAATAGTCATAAAGATATTTGGTGCAACACCATGGACTCCAGGCTTCTCTCAACTAGCCCTTGAGATAATTATCCTTGCCATTTCCTCCGCCTACCTGATCAGAACATGCCAGACACATAAGATAATCTTATGGCTAACCGCATTTCTTGGGCTTTCCATTCTCTTTTCGGGAAAACATAACGAACAGTGGACTGCAATGCTGGGTGAAGTACCTGCTGGCCTGTTCATTATCGCCGGCGTGCTCGCTTGGTCGAATACTGAACTCCGCCCACGGTCACTTGCAGCCTCCGGCCTGCTCTTTTCTCTGGCCGTACTGACCAAGGAAATGGTTGCTCTGTACATCGTGGCCTTGATTCCATTCTTCCTGGTCCGCCTATTCAGAAGCCCGGAGACTTCCAGCACCAAGGACAAGATCACCGCCATTCTGTTTTTTTCGGCAGCTTTCGCCATCCCGATAATATTATTCGAAGCAAGCCGATTCTTTACTCTGGGGCCATTTGGGTTCGTCGATAATTGGCAGTCGCATCTCGCGTTTATCCATAAGCAGAGCAGCAGCGCATCTGGCGCAACTGCCATTTTCCAACAAACGATACAACGCACTACGCTCTTTAAAGAACACTTCTTCATATCTCTCATGGCAGTAGCGATATTGTCCACGCTGGCACTGGCCGCCACAGTACTCGGAAGAAATGAAAGCCTGAAGAGAGCAACCATTACCTTATATAGCGGAATGACCATTCACTTCGTTTACTGGCTATTCCTTTCCAATGGCTCACCAAGATACATCTACACAGGCGTAGTGATTCTGTGCTGCACCATAGCAATGCCCCTCCTAGGGGATGTTAAATGGCGCTACATTCCCACCTTGGGCATTGCAGTCCTCATAGCTATGCCAGGATTGGCCGCTCAGCAAGCATCCGCCCATACGATCCTGACCACTTTGGAATCAGGACCTCGACTGCAAGGTAGAGCCGACGTAGAAACAAGCACCTTCATTGAGAGCAATCTCCCTGACCAGACCCTGTACACTAGCTGGTGGGCACATGTAGCCTCCATCGAGTATCTATCCCGGCATCCTGGAAACTTCCAGGGCGGCTTTGAAAAATACCTGAACATGGGGTCAACGCCAAAAAATATCATTTACAACGAGGCGTTAGCCCAGGCGCTCAATGAACAGAGTCTCCTTCAACTGCACGAGAAATGCGGCCCACCTATATTCAGCTCCGGCCCCTACCGCATAATCCGCTGCCCCTGAGATCCCTCTGGTTCGGTGGAAGTGCTCTTCTGCATTTTAAGTTAGTTCCACCGAGCTATGAAAACGGACCCTCACATATCTAGCCCCCGAACGTCTCTAAGACAATTATGATCACGCCACCAGAATCTTGTGTTTCATAGCGGACGTGAACCAAAGAAGGTATTACTATTCCAGGAACTAAATATTTCACGCCAAGCACATGACACCGATACGCCGTGCAAATGTTCTATTAGCCTTGGGCTGCCTGCTCACTCTGCTCCTCTGGCCCCTCCACCACCTCGCCGAACGCTACTACAGCGAACAACTCGCCGAGCAGAACCAGCAGACCCTAGACCTCTACGTCGGCAACCTGCTCGGCACGCTGCGTCGCTACGAGGACCTGCCGCCGATCCTCAGCGAGCTGCCGGCGCTACGGGCCACCCTGCGGCAGACCGAAGACCTGGAAACGAGGGACACGGCGAACGCCCGCCTGGCGGAGATCCGTCAGCGCACCGGTGCCGACGTCATCTATCTGATGCGCCCCGACGGGCAGACCCAGGCCGCCTCCAACTGGGACCAGCCGGACAGCTTCGTCGGCCGCAACTTCGCCTTCCGCCCCTACTACAAGGAGGCGATCCAGGGCAAACCGGCGCGCTTCTTCGGCCTCGGCACCACCTCCAACCGGCGCGGCTACTACTTCGCCAGCGAAGTCCGGGATCCTGACAGATTGCTGGGCGTGCTGGTGGTCAAGCTGGACCTGGAGCACATGGAACAGCTCTGGGGCAATACCCCTGAGCAACTGCTGGTCACCGACAGCAATGGCGTAGTCATCCTTTCCTCCAACAGCGCCTGGCGTTTCCATGCCAGCCGTCCGCTGTCGCCGGCCAAGCGGCGTGAGATCGCCGAGAACATTCCCTATCCGGTGCTCGATCCCAAGCCGCTGCGAATCGATGAGAAACGCTGGATCAGCCTCAGCCGCGAACTTCCGGAAACCGGCTGGACGGTGAGCATCTACACACCGAAGGCGCAGATCGACAGGCCAGTACGCAGCGTGCTGCTGATAGGCGGCGCAACCCTCATGACCCTGCTGCTGTTGCTCGCCCTGCTGAGCATCAGCCGCCGTCACTATCTCGAGCGCATCGCCCTGGAGGCCCAGGCCAAGCGCCAGCTGGAGATGCGCGTACTGGAGCGTACCCAGGAACTGGAAGATGCCAACGCCCGTCTGCAGCAGGAGGTACACGACCGCGAGCAGGCTCAACGCGAGTTGATGCACGCCCAGGACGAAGTGGTCCAGGCCGGCAAACTGACTGCCCTGGGCACTATGTCGGCGAGTATCAGCCACGAGCTCAACCAGCCGCTCGCCGCCATCCGCAGCTACGCCGACAATGCCCGGGTGCTGCTCGACCACCAGCGCCTCGACGACGCCCGCGGCAATCTCGATCAGATCAGCTCGCTGACCGAGCGCATGGCCTCGATCATCGCCCATCTCAAGGCCTATGCCCGCGGTGCGCGGCGTGCGCCGGAGAACGTAGCCCTGCAACCGGCGATCAACGATGCCCTGGCCCTGGTGGCCAGCCGGCGCCAGGCGATGAACGTCGAGTTGCAGCGTGACCTGCCCGACGCGCCGATCTGGGTACAGGCCGGGGAAACGCGCCTGCGGCAGATTCTCGCCAACCTGCTCTCCAACGCGCTCGACGCCCTCAGCGAGAAGGCCCCGCCGCGGCGCCTCTGGCTCACGGCCGAGCAGAAGCCGGACGGCATCGTCCTGTACCTGCGCGACAACGGCCCTGGCTTCTCGGAACAAGCCCTGGCCCACGCCCGCGAACCCTTCTTCACTACCAAGACCAGCGCCAAGGGCCTGGGCCTTGGCCTGGCCATCTGCGACACCCTGCTACGCGCCCTCGGCGGCCGCCTGGAACTGGGCAATCACCCCGAGGGCGGCGCTCTCGTACAATTGCACCTGTTGCCGGGAGTCCCCGGCGTGATGCCGACGCCCCAGGAGGAAACCCGCGCATGAGCAGTGCCGCATTCGCCGCCGATACCCAGGTCCTGCTGATCGACGATGACCCCCACCTGCGCCAGGCACTGGGCCAGACCCTCGACCTCGCCGGCTTCCGCGCCAGCAGCCTGGGCGATGCCCGGGAACTGGACGCCGGCCTCGCGCGCGACTGGCCGGGCGTGGTGGTGAGCGATATCCGCATGCCTGGCGTCGACGGCCTGCAGTTGCTGGAACAGTTGCATGCCCAGGACCCGGAGTTGCCGGTGATCCTGATCACCGGGCATGGCGACGTCCCCCTGGCGGTCAAGGCCATGCGCGCCGGCGCCTATGACTTCCTCGAGAAGCCCTTCCCCAGCGACGCCCTGCTCGACAGCGTGCGCCGTGCCCTGGAGGTGCGTCGCCTGGTGCTGGAGAACCGCAGCCTGCGCATGGCCCTGGCCGAGCGCAAGGAAGTGAAAGGGCGCCTGGTCGGCCAGTCGGCCGGCATGCAGCGCCTGCAGGAGCAGGTGGCAGCCTTGTCCGGACTGCAGGCCGACGTGCTGATCCTCGGCGAGACCGGCTCCGGCAAGGAAGTGGTGGCCCGTGCGCTGCACGACCTGTCCAACCGACGCAGCGGCCCCTTCGTCGCCATCAACGCCGGCGCCCTGGCCGAGTCGGTGGTGGAAAGCGAGCTGTTCGGCCACGAGCAGGGCGCGTTCACCGGTGCGCAGAAGCGCCGTATCGGCAAGTTCGAGTTCGCCAACGGCGGCACCCTGTTCCTCGACGAGATCGAGAGCATGAGCCTGGACGTGCAGGTCAAGCTGCTGCGCCTGCTGCAGGAACGAGTGGTCGAGCGGCTGGGTTCGAACCAGTTGATTCCGCTGGACATCCGCATCATCGCCGCGACCAAGGAAGACCTGCGCCTGGCCGCCGACGACGGGCGTTTCCGCGCCGACCTCTATTACCGCCTGAACGTCGCCAGCCTGCGTATTCCACCGCTGCGCGAGCGTGGTGAGGACATCCTGTTGCTGTTCCAGCACTTCTCCGAACTCGCCGCACAACGCCATGGCATCCCTTCGCGCAGCCTCGCCAGCGCGCAACGCGCACAACTGCTGGGCCACAGCTGGCCGGGCAATGTGCGCGAACTGCAGAACGTCGCCGAACGCTTCGCCCTGGGCCTGGACCTTGGCCTGGACGAACAGGCCGCACAGGTGCCGGCGGCGATTTCCGGCAACTCCCTGAACGAGCAGGTGGAAGCCTTCGAGCGCGCCCTGATCGCCGCGGAGATGGCCAACCAGCACGCCTCGCTACGCAGCCTGGCCGAGGCCCTGGGCATCCCGCGCAAGACCTTGCATGACAAGCTGCGCAAACATGGGCTGCTGTTCAACCAGACCGAAGGCTCCATCGGAGAGGATTGACAGTACCCTATGTCAGCTATCGACTTTTTCTCTTCAGGATCAACAGTTAGTATCCAAGGTTCACTTGTTTACAAGAATGTAAAAGCTCTGTTGCTCAATTGGACTCCTCCCGTGGACTTTTCGAGGTAGTAGTACGTGTCAGCGCCCTTGGTCATCGATCTTGATGGCACCCTGATCCATAGCGATCTCCTCCTCGAGTCCGGCTTGAGCTATCTGAAGCGCCATCCGTTGAAGGCCTTCTCCCCCATCGGCTGGCTGGCTGGCGGAAAAGCCAATCTCAAGAGCCGCCTGGCTGGTGTCGCTCCATTGGACGTTTCCGTTCTCCCCTACAACGAAGCCGTGCTCGACCTGATTCGCCGGGAAAAACAGGGTGGTCGAAGGATTGTCCTCGCCACCGCAAGCCATCGCAGCTACGCAGAGCAGGTCGCAGAGCATCTCGGCCTGTTCGACCAAGTGCTGGCCAGCGACGAAAGCACCAATCTCTCGGCGCAACGCAAGCGTGACGTACTGGTAACCGAGTTCGGCATGCAAGGCTTCGACTATGCCGGCAACTCCAGTGACGACCTACCAGTCTGGCAAGCTGCCCGGCGCGCTTACGTAGTTAACTCCACCGGCAAGATCAGTCAGTTGGCTCGTAATCACGGCAACGTCGAAGAAGAGCTCAAGCATGATGTCCAGATCGCTCGCGTCTGGCTCAAGGCTCTTCGCGTCCACCAATGGGCCAAGAACGCACTGGTTTTCGTGCCCCTCCTGGCCAGCCACCGCCTGCTGGAGCCTCATCTCCTGCTCAATGGACTGTTGGCATTCCTGTTTTTCGGCCTTTGTGCTTCGAGCGTCTATATCCTGAACGACCTGCTGGACCTGGAAGATGACCGCCACCACATCAGCAAGTGCCACCGCCCCTTCGCCAGCGGCGCACTCTCGATCAAGAGTGGTCTGCTGATATTTCCGCTGCTGCTGTTGATCGGACTAGGCGGCGCCTTGCTATTGCTCCCATGGAAGTTCAGCCTCGCTCTACTGGCCTACTACATGCTCACCCTCGCCTACTCATTCTGGCTGAAACGCCGGATGGCGATGGACGTGATAGTTCTGGCCATGCTCTACACCTCACGCATCATCGCCGGCACTTTCGCCTTCGAGGTGAGACTGACCTTCTGGATGCTGGCCTTCTCGATGTTCATCTTCCTCAGCCTGGCCCTAGTCAAACGCTATGCAGAGCTGCGCGATGCCAGGGTAAAGGGCAAAAGTCAAAAAACACGCGGCCGCGGCTACTACCCAGACGATTTGGAGATGGTTTCGTCATTAGGCGCATCTTCTGGGTATCTGTCAGTGATGGTACTGGCGCTCTACATCCAGGATGGAACCACGGCCGCTCTGTATCGCTATCCACAGCTGATCTGGCTGGCGTGCCCATTACTCTTGTTCTGGATCACGCGAATATGGATGTTGACCCACCGAGGGCTGATGCACGACGACCCCGTCGTATTCGCGATCAAGGACCGGGCCAGCCTGCTGATCGGCGCCTGCTTCGCACTGATCTTCTGGGTGGCAGCCTGATGGCCCGTGAACTGGCCTCCTGGGGGCGCTACCCCTACATTCCCCAGCAGCGCCACCCCTGCTCCTGGCGTAACGATCTGTCATCGCTGCTCCAGCGCCTGGCAAGCCACCCCCA
Source organism: Pseudomonas sp. M1 (assembly GCF_022760135.1). Taxonomy (NCBI): domain Bacteria; kingdom Pseudomonadati; phylum Pseudomonadota; class Gammaproteobacteria; order Pseudomonadales; family Pseudomonadaceae; genus Pseudomonas; species Pseudomonas sp. M1. The sequence goes on along the minus strand of NZ_CP094343.1, from coordinate 207,102 downwards.
AGGCACCTTGCCCTACGGCAATGGTCGAAGCTACGGCGACAGTTGCCTGGCAGTCAGCGGCGAACTGCTGCAGACTCGCCAACTCGACCGTTTCCTGTCCGCCGATTGGGAGCAAGGCGTGATCCGCGCGGAGGCTGGGGTAACGCTGGCGGAAGTCCTCGAGGTGGCCATCCCGCATGGCTGGTTCCTGCCCGTCACGCCCGGCACAAAGTTCGTAACGCTGGGCGGCGCAGTGGCGAACGATGTGCACGGCAAGAATCACCACGTGCGCGGTACCTTTGGCTGCCATGTACGGTGCTTTGCACTGCAGCGCTCGGACCTAACCGAACCTCTGGCGTGCTCGGCCAGGGACAACTCCGAGTTGTTCCACGCCAGCATTGGCGGCCTCGGCCTAACCGGCGTGATCGCCTGGGTCGAGTTGCAGCTCATGCCGATCGCCTCCAGCCAGATCGACAGCATCACCGTACGTTTTGACTCGTTGGCAGAGTTCTTCAGCCTATCCGAGGAGTTCGATAGGACCCATGAATACACCGTGGCTTGGATCGATTGTCTGGCCAAGGGCAGCAGAGCCGGGCGCGGTATCTTCTCGGTCGGCAACCATGTTCGCGAGGGGCGCTTGAACGTCCATGAACGGACACGCCTGAGCGTACCGCTGACGCCACCGGTCACACTGATGAATCAGCTCAGCCTGAATCTGTTCAACAACACCTACTTCCATTTGCACAAGCCTGGACGGAATGCCGGCCAGGGTAGCTACGACCCATTCTTCTACCCATTGGACAGCATCCTGCACTGGAACCGCATCTACGGAAGCAAAGGCTTCCAGCAGTACCAGTGCGTCATTCCCAATGCAGCCGCCGAAGCCGCCATGGCGGAGATACTGGCCAGCATCGCCGAAAGCGGCAGCGGCTCCTTCCTCGCGGTGATGAAGCGTTGCGGCGACATGCCTTCGCCCGGGCTGATGTCCTTCCCTATGCCCGGCGTATCTCTGGCGCTGGACTTCCCCCAGCACGCGAAACTCGAATCCGCACTGTTCCACCGCCTCGACCAGATCGTCCGCAGCGCCGGAGGCCGCCTCTATCCGGCCAAGGACGCCCATATGACCGGCGACGACTTCCGCATGTTCTATCCAGCCTGGCAGCAGGTCGAGGCACTGCGGGACCCCGCCCTTCTCTCTCATTTCTGGAAACGCGTAACCCAAGCATGAAGAACATCCTTATCGTCGGCGCCAACTCCGCCATAGCCACTGCCTGCGCGCGCATTTGGGCAGCGGAGAAGTCGCGATTCTTCCTGGTGGCACGCAATGTCGAGAAGCTCGAGCAGGTAGCGGCCGACCTCGATGCCCGCGGTGCCAGCGAGGTGAAGACCTTCACCCTGGACATGAACGACTTCTCCGCTCACGAAGAGATGCTCGGCGCCGCCTTCACCAGCCTGGGCAGGGTAGATATCTGCCTGGTCGCCCACGGCACATTGCCGAGCCAGGCCGAGTGCGAGCGCGACCTTGATCTCGCCCTGCGCGAGTTCTCGAGCAATGGTCTGAGCGTGATCGCCCTGCTGACGCGTCTGGCCAACCGCATGGAGGAACAGCGGACCGGCACCATCGCGGTGATCTCCTCCGTGGCCGGCGATCGTGGCCGTCCCTCCAACTACCTCTACGGCACCGCCAAGGCCGCGATAAGTACTTTCTGCGAAGGCTTGCGCGCCCGCCTCTTCAAGGTCGGTGTACATGTGCTGACCATCAAGCCAGGCTTCGTCGACACGCCCATGACCCAGGGGCTGTCCCTACCCAAGCTGCTGCTCGCCACGCCACCTCAGGTTGCCAGGGATATTACCCGGGCCATCGACAAGCGTCGCAATTCGATCTACACGCCCTGGTTCTGGTCGCTGATCATGCTGCTCATCCGCAATATACCGACCGCGCTGTTCAAGAAAACCAATATCTGACAACTGCACGGATGCCAGTTGCAACGTCTGCCACCGGGAGCCTTTGATGTCGCCGCCCTCCGCAACCCCGCTCCGGGGAATGCTCGGACTGTCCGAGAGCGCCCCAGTCTCGACCTGGCTGAGCCGAGTCCTGGTCTTCCTGATGCTGACGGCACTTATCGCCCCCTTCTACCCTCGCATGCCGAGCATGGGGCTGGATCCCTCCTGGGAACTGGGCATGCAGGAGGCGGTAGCCAACGGCTGGCTCATCGGCCAGGACCTGGTCTTCACCTTCGGCCCCTACGCCTCACTCTTCACGCTGCAGTATCACCCACAGACTGACATGCTCAGCCTGCTCAGCGGGATAGGTTTCGGCTTCCTGTACAGTGCACTGTTCCTACTGGTCTGCCGCCGTTTGCCGGCGCTGCTCGTTCTGCTGAACGCAGCGCTGTTCTGCTGGCTGATCGTCATTAGCCGCGACTGCCTGTTGTTCACCTACCCGCTGTTGCTGGCGCTGGCTCTGCACTCTCTGATCGATGATCTGCACCGGCGTGCAGACCTGCGCGCGGTCTTCGCCGTATGCGTCGCCGGGCTTGGCCTGCTGCCTTTGATCAAGGGCTCGTTGTTGCCATTGTGCCTGTGCATCAGCGCCTTCTGCGCATGGTTCGCTTGGCATGAGAAAGCCCGCGTCAGCGCAGTGACCTGTCTGGTCGCTCCCCCGCTGACGGCCTTGCTGCTGTGGCTCGCATCGGGGCAGCCGGCCTCAGGAATACTAGCCTTCGCCCACAACATACTGCCGATCATTTCCGGCTATACAAGCGCCATGGCGACCTATGGCGAAAACCAGACCATCCTCACCTACATCTCAGTCAGTACAATCGTCCTGGCCAGCCTGCTGGTCCGCCGACAGCCCTGGTATCGCACAGCGTTCGTGCTGGTGGCCTTTGCGCTGTTTCTTTTCCTATCGTTCAAAGCGGCATTCGTCCGTGTCGACCATGTCGTCATTGCCTTGGGCTCTCTGCTGATCGCCATCCTCCTGGCCTCTGGCCATATGCCCCGGCCACTATGGCTGCTGAGCGCCTTCGGTGGCCTGGCCCTGGCCTGGCAGGTACCGGGCTACAAGCTCCTGGACGTGGAGCACAACCTCGGTGAGCGCTATACCAGGGCAGCCAATGGGATAATCGAGCGCCTCACCGATCCGACCAAGCTCGCAGCGGCGTACAGCGCCAAGCTGCAATGGATCCATCAGCGCGACCCGATCGCCAAATTGCCTGGGACGAGCGACATATATCCCTGGGACCAGGCCTCGCTGATTGCCTCGGGCAACCAGTGGGCCCCACGACCGATCTTCCAGAGCTATTCGGCCTATACTCCTGCCCTGGCGCTGGCTAACGAGGCGCACCTCAGGAGTGACCAAGCCCCCACCAACGTCCTGATGAAGGTGGAAAGCATCGACTCGCGCCCCGCAACCATGGAGGACGGCGTCAGTTGGCCCACTATCCTGCTCGACTACGATCCAGTGGCCGTGCAGGGCCAGCGCGTCATCTTCAGGCAGCGAAATCGCAAGCCGGTCGAGCTTGACAAGTATCGGCTGGATTCGCGTGCTGCGTACCTGGGCAAGGATGTCGCCTTACCCTCGGGGCCAGGCGCCATCTTCGCCCGAATCCGGGCCAAGCCGACCACCCGAGGCAAGCTCAGCAACGTACTGTTCAAGAGCGGTGCAATGAGCCTGCACCTCAACCTGCGAAACGGCATGCAGCGCAACTTCCGCTTCATCCCAGGCATGGCGGAAACCGGCTTCATCGTTTCTCCAGTCATCGACAATACCTTCGAGCTGGCGCTGCTGGCCAACAACCAGCTAAGTATGCTCGAACACAAAGCCGTAGCCAGCCTGTCGATCACCGCCGACGAACCGGCGCGAGATTGGCAGGACAGCCTGGAAATCGAACTCATCCGCCTGCCCATCCCGGACCGGCAGCTTTCCATCGATGGCTTCTTCGACACCGAAATCGCCGCTACCCAGGATATGTTGGCGCTGGTGGCAAGCACCTCCTGCGAAGGCCACCTGGACAATGTCAATGGCGCACCCACCAACCAGCCGGCAACGTTGAGCGGTGTCATCGAGGTCGACGGCTGGACAGCGCTCTCCACAGCGCAAGGCCAGTTGCCCGAGAAAGTCTTCATCACTCTCACGGACACGCAGGGCAGTACCCGGGTCTATCCGGTCCGGCGTGCCGCGCGCCCCGACGTGCAGTCCTATTTCAACAATCCACGGCTCCTCAACGCGGGCTTTGTTGCCCGCCTGGACGCCCGGCTGCTGGAAGGGCAATACCAGCTCGGCATACTGCGTTTGAATAAAGGACGGTTCGAACGATGCCAACACATGGAACAGTCGATCACCGTGCGATGAGCGACGAACGACTCCAGACCAAGGAAAGAGACAAGAGCAGATGAATCCTTCGAGCTTCGACAAAAAGATCCTCCTCCCCGGCGGAGCCGGCCTGGTCGGCCAGAACCTGGTCGCCCAGCTCAAGGAGCGCGGCTACACCAACCTGGTGATTCTCGACAAGCACCGGGCCAACCTGGACATCCTGCGTAGCCTGCACCCCGAACTGACCATCGAGTACGCCGACCTCGCCGAGAGCGGCGACTGGGAAAAACACTTCGAGGGGGCGGATACCGTGGTCATGCTGCAGGCCCAGATCGGCGACCCGAACCCCGAGCCCTTCGTGCGCAACAACATCACCTCGACCGAACGCATCCTCGGGCTGATCAAGCGCTACGAAATTCCCTACACGGTGCACATCAGCTCCTCCGTGGTGGAGTCGGTCGCCGACGACCACTACACCAACACCAAGAAGGAACAGGAGCGCATCGTTCTCGAGAGCGGGATCAACTGCGTGGTGCTGCGCCCGACCCTGATGTTCGGCTGGTTCGACCGCAAGCACCTGGGCTGGCTGTCGCGCTTCATGCAGAAGGTGCCGGTGTTCCCGATCCCCGGCGACGGCCGCTACATGCGCCAGCCACTTTACGCCGGCGACTTCAGCAGCATCATCGTCAGTTGCATCGAGTCGCGCATCGCCGGCCAGGTGTACAACATCACCGGTCTGGAAGAGATCGACTACATCGACATCATCCGTACCATTCGCAACACCACCGGCGCCAAGTGCCTGCTGCTGAAGATTCCCTACGGGCTGTTCTACGTGCTGCTGAAGATCTGGGCCCTGTTCGACAAGAACCCGCCCTTCACCGCCGATCAGCTCAAGGCCCTGGTGGCCCGCGACGAGTTTGAAGTCATCGATTGGCCGGGTATCTTCCAGGTCCGCCCCACGCCTTTCGCCAAGGCCGTGGAGGAAACCTTCAAGCACCCCACCTACAGCAAGGTCGTACTGGAATTCTGATGAAGGACAATCAACGCATCGCCGTGCTCGGCGCAGGTCCAATGGGCCTGGCCGTCGCCTACCAACTGGTCAGGGATGGCCACCGCCCGGTGATCTTCGAGGCCGACGATCGGGTCGGCGGCATGACCGCCCACTTCGACTTCGGCGGCCTGTCGATCGAGCGCTACTACCATTTCCATTGCATCTCCGACCACGCCTTCCTCAAGGTGCTGGACGAGCTCGGCCTGGCCGACAGGATGCGCTGGGTGGAAACCAGGATGGGCTATTGGTATCGAGGCAAGGTGCAGCCCTGGGGCAACCCGTTCGCCCTGCTGAAATTCTCGGGCCTGAGCTTCATCGCCAAGTTCCGCTACGGCCTGCATGCCTTCCTGTCGACCAAACGCAACGACTGGCGTCCGCTGGATCATGTCGAGGCGACCGGCTGGATCAAGCGCTGGGTGGGTGCCGAAGCCTATGAGGTACTCTGGCGCCGGCTGTTCGACTACAAGTTCTACGACTATTCGGACAACCTTTCGGCGGCCTGGATCTGGAGCCGCATCCGCCGTATCGGCCGCTCCCGCTACAACTTGTTCAAGGAGAAGCTGGGTTATCTCGAAGGCGGCTCGGAAACCTTGCTGCATGGCCTGCGCGACTACATCCAGCGGCATGGCGGCGAGTTCCGCCTGGGCACGCCGGCAAGCAAGGTCGTGATCGAGAACGGCAAGGTCAACGGAGTAGAGGCCGGTGGCGAGCTGCATACCTTCGACAAGGTCGTCAGCACCATTCCGCTGCCTTACGTGCCACGACTGATGCCGGATCTGCCGACAGCGACCCTCGACGCCTTCCGCTCGGTGAAGAACATCGCCGTGGTCTGCGTGATCGCCAAGCTGCGCAAGACGGTAACCGAGAACTTCTGGCTCAACACCAACGACCCGGAAATGGACATCCCCGGCCTGGTGGAATACAGCAACCTGCGGCCGCTGGACGAGCATATCGTCTACGTCCCCTTCTACATGCCCGGCGAACATCCCAAGTTCCAGGAGCCGGACCAGGCTTTCCTCGACAAGGTGAAACGCTACCTGCAGAAGATCAACCCGCAGCTCACCGACGCCGACTTCCTGGAGATGCGCGCCAGCCGCTACCGCTATGCCCAGCCGATCTGCGACCCGGGCTACCTGGAGCACCTGCCACCGGTGGAGCTGCCGATACGCGGTTTGTGGGCGGCGGATACCTCCTACTACTACCCGGAAGATCGCGGCATCTCGGAGAGCATCGACTTCGGCCGCAAGATGGCCAGGCAGGCGGCGGAGAAATGATCAGGCACTTCTTCTCCATACAGTTCCTCACGTTCATTGGCGTAGGGGTCACCGCGGCGCTGGCAAACTGGTGCAGCCGCTATGCCCTGAGCAAGGAACTGAACTACTCGCTGGCGGTGCTCCTGGCCTACCTGGTCGGGATCAGCGTTGCCTTCCTGCTCAACCGACGCTTCGTCTTTCCCGGTTCGCCGCGTCCCATAGCAGCCCAGGCCAGGGAGTTCCTGCTGGTCAACATCGCCTTCATGCCGGTGGTCTGGGTGGCAGCCCTGGGCTTTCGCTACCTGTTCCGCCAGGCGGGCCTGGAGAACATCGCCGACGGCCTGGCCCACGCCATCTCCCTGGCCGTTCCGGCCTTCGCCACTTTCCTGATCTACAAGTTCTTCACTTTCGGCGGGGCAAAGCAGGAAGGCGGCATCAGCAAGCAGTAACGGGGAAGAGCGATCCCGGAAGCGCCTGGCGGGAATCCCGCCGAAGAAGCCGACGCATAAGCGGAATCTTGCCGACGCCGGCCCTACCCGCCCGCTGAACCCCAGGCCACATGAGCGCTCCAGCGCACCTCGCGTATGGCACGGAGCTTGCGATACGCCACCCCGGTGCCTTGCGCATCCTTCTCGCCCCGGCCCCGCGTCGTGGCGCCCGCCAGGCCACAAGCCCGGCGGTGTCCCTTCGGCCCCCCGGCCCTGCGCCCCTCCGCACGGTGGGCGCGCCGCCTGTGCAGCGACCCTGTATGGGCATCTCCTTATAGAAAGCAGCCCGGCCATGCCGGGCTTTTTTCTGCCTCTCTGAAGCCTGCAACAAGTTCTGACAGATTTTTCCGATTCATGCCCCGATGCGGGAATCCATTCACGCAATCAATAGAAAGCCTGACGGTCACCGAAACGCCATCCGGATTTCACATGAATCCCCTCTAAATCAGGCGATATCGGCAAACCTCTCCTATCGTTCCTATTCATGCGGCCCGGCACCGCTGCGCAGTTGGAAACATTTGTTAGCAGGCTATTGATTTAGGTCAGGGGGGGTCCCTGACAGTCGGCGCCTAATGACTACACTCTCCAACTCCTATAGGGAGATTCCGAAAATGTCGCAAGAAAGCAGCCAAAAACTACGACTTGGGGCACTTACCGCTCTCGTCGTCGGTTCCATGGTCGGCGGGGGGATCTTCTCTCTCCCGCAAAACATGGCCGCCAGTGCAGACGTCGGCGCCATTCTCATCGGTTGGGCCATCACCGCGGTCGGCATGCTGACCCTGGCCTTCGTCTTCCAGACCCTCGCCAACCGCAAACCCAACCTCGACGGCGGTGTGTATGCCTACGCCAAGGCCGGTTTCGGTGATTACATGGGCTTCTCTTCGGCCTGGGGTTACTGGATCAGCGCCTGGCTGGGCAACGTCGGCTACTTCATGCTGCTGTTCAGCACCCTGGGTTACTTCTTCCCGGTCTTCGGCAAGGGCGACACCCTCCCCGCGATCATCGCGGCGTCGGTGCTGCTGTGGGCCCTGCACTTCCTGGTGCTGCGCGGGATCAAGGAAGCGGCGTTCATCAACACCATCACCACCATCGCCAAGATAGTGCCGCTGTTCCTGTTCATCCTGATCTGCCTGTTCGCCTTCAAGCTGGACATCTTCACCTCCGACATCTGGGGCAAGAGCAATCCCGAGCTGGGCAGCGTGATGAACCAGGTGCGCAACATGATGCTGGTCACCGTGTGGGTGTTCATCGGCATCGAGGGCGCGAGCATCTTCTCCTCCCGCGCGGAAAAACGCGCCGACGTCGGCAAGGCCACGGTCATCGGCTTCATCACCGTGCTGTTGCTGCTGGTGCTGGTGAACGTGCTGTCCATGGGCGTGATGACCCAGCCGGAACTGGCCAAGCTGCAGAACCCGTCGATGGCGCTGGTGCTGGAGCACGTGGTCGGTCACTGGGGCGCGATACTCATCAGCGTCGGCCTACTGATCTCCCTGCTCGGTGCCCTGTTGTCCTGGGTGCTGCTGTGCGCCGAGATCATGTTCGCCGCGGCCAAGGACCACACCATGCCGGAGTTCCTGCGCAAGGAGAACGCCAACCAGGTGCCGGCCAACGCCCTGTGGCTGACCAACATCTGCGTGCAGGTCTTCCTGATCATCGTCTTCTTCACCTCGGGCGACCCGAGCGGCATGGACCCGTACACCAAGATGCTGCTGCTGGCCACCTCGATGATCCTCATCCCGTACTTCTGGTCCGCGGCCTACGGCCTGCTGCTGGCGGTGCGCGGCGAGACCTACGAGAACGATGCGGGCGAGCGCAACAAGGACCTGATCATCGCGGGCATCTCGGTGATCTACGCCGTCTGGCTGATCTACGCCGGCGGCCTGAAATACCTGCTGCTGTCGGCGCTGCTGTACGCACCAGGCGTCATCCTCTTCGCGAAAGCGAAACGTGAAGTCGGCCAACCGATCTTCACCAACGTCGAGAAGCTCATCTTCGCAGGTGTCGTGATCGGCGCGCTGATCGCGGCGTATGGCCTCTACGACGGCTTCCTCACTCTGTGACATCACTGGAGACACTCATGAGCACGGAAAAAACCAAACTTGGCGTCCACTCCGAAGCTGGCAAATTGCGCAAAGTGATGGTCTGCTCGCCCGGTCTTGCCCACCAACGCCTGACCCCTAGCAACTGCGACGAGTTGCTGTTCGACGACGTAATCTGGGTAAACCAGGCCAAGCGCGACCACTTCGATTTCGTCACCAAGATGCGCGAGCGCGGCGTCGACGTCCTGGAAATGCACAACCTGCTGACCGAGACCGTCCAGAACCCCGAAGCGCTGAAATGGATCCTCGACCGCAAGATCACCGCCGACAGCGTCGGCCTGGGCCTGACCCACGAACTGCGCGCCTGGCTGGAAGGCCTCGAGCCGCGACGACTGGCCGAATTCCTCATCGGTGGCGTGACCGCCGACGACATCCCGGAAAGCGAAGGCTCCAAGCCGCTGAAGATGTTCCGCGACTACCTGGGCCACTCCAGCTTCCTGCTGCCGCCGCTGCCCAACACCCAGTTCACCCGCGACACCACCTGCTGGATCTACGGCGGCGTGACGCTGAACCCGATGTACTGGCCGGCGCGTCGCCAGGAAACCCTGCTGACCACCGCCATCTACAAGTTCCACCCGGAATTCACCAACGCCGAATTCGAAATCTGGTACGGCGACCCGGACAAGGACCACGGCTCCTCAACCCTCGAAGGCGGCGACGTCATGCCCATCGGCAACGGCGTGGTGCTGATCGGCATGGGCGAGCGGACTTCCCGCCAGGCCATCGGCCAGGTCGCCCAGTCGCTGTTCGCCAAGGGCGCGGTCGAGAAAGTCATAGTCGCCGGCCTGCCGAAGTCCCGCGCGGCCATGCACCTGGACACCGTGTTCAGCTTCTGCGACCGCGACCTGGTCACCGTCTTCCCGGAAGTGGTCAAGGAAATCGTCGCCTTCACCCTGCGCCCGGACGAGAAGAGCCCCTACGGCATCAACGTGCAGCGCGAGGAGAAGGACTTCATCAGCGTGGTCGCCGAGGCCCTGGGCCTGAAGAAACTGCGCATCGTCGAGACCGGCGGCAACAGCTTCGCCGCCGAGCGCGAGCAGTGGGACGACGGTAACAACGTGGTCTGCGTCGAGCCCGGCGTGGTCATCGGCTACGACCGCAACACCTACACCAACACGCTGCTGCGCAAGGCCGGCGTGGAAGTCATCACCATCAGCGCTGGCGAGCTCGGCCGCGGCCGTGGCGGCGGCCACTGCATGACCTGCCCGATCATCCGCGACCCGATCGACTACTGATCGCCACAGCCCACCCTACTCAATGCGGCGGCCCCGGCCAGGGCCGCCCGCCCCGCCAGCCACAAGCTGTACTGACGAGGCCGATCCCATCCCACAAGGAGAAAGAACATGGCTTTCAATATGCACAACCGCAACCTGCTCAGCCTGATGCACCACAGCACCCGCGAGTTGCGCTACCTGCTCGACCTGTCCCGCGACCTCAAGCGCGCCAAGTACACCGGCACCGAGCAGCAACACCTCAAGGGCAACAACATCGCCCTGATCTTCGAGAAGACCTCCACCCGCACCCGTTGCGCCTTCGAGGTCGCCGCCTATGACCAGGGCGCCAACGTCACCTACATCGACCCCAACTCCTCGCAGATCGGCCACAAGGAGAGCATGAAGGACACCGCCCGCGTGCTCGGCCGCATGTACGACGCCATCGAGTACCGTGGCTTCAAGCAGGAGATCGTCGAGGAACTGGCGCAGTACGCCGGCGTACCGGTGTTCAACGGCCTGACCGACGAGTACCACCCGACGCAGATGCTGGCCGACGTGCTGACCATGCGCGAGCACAGCGACAAGCCGCTGCACGACATCGCCTACGCCTATCTGGGCGACGCCCGCAACAACATGGGCAACTCCCTGCTGCTGATCGGCGCCAAGCTCGGCATGGACGTGCGCATCGCCGCGCCGAAAGCGCTGTGGCCGAGCGACGAACACGTCGCCGCCTGCAAGAAATTCGCCGAGGAAAGCGGCGCCCGCATCACCCTCACCGAAGACCCAAAGGAAGCCGTCAAGGGCGTGGACTTCATCCACACCGACGTATGGGTTTCCATGGGCGAGCCGGTGGAAGCCTGGGGCGAGCGCATCAAGGAACTGCTGCCCTACCAGGTCAACCTGGACATCATGAAAGCCGCCGGCAACCCGCGCGTGAAGTTCATGCACTGCCTGCCGGCCTTCCACAACAGCGAAACCAAGGTCGGCCAGCAGATCGCCGCCCAGTACCCGAACCTGAAGAACGGCATCGAAGTCACCGAAGACGTCTTCGAATCCCCGTACAACATCGCCTTCGAGCAAGCGGAGAACCGCATGCACACCATCAAGGCGATCCTCGTTTCGACCCTCGCCGACATGTGATCGACGGATGCGCGCCCCGGGCCCGGCCTGCCGGCCCGGGGGCGTCTTCAGCTTCAGGAGGAAATGACTATGCGTATCGTCGTCGCATTGGGCGGCAACGCCCTGCTGCGTCGTGGCGAACCCATGACCGCGGCCAACCAGCGTGAAAACGTAAGGATCGCCGCCGAACAGATCGCCAAAGTGGCGCCTGGCAACGAGCTGGTGATCGCCCACGGCAACGGCCCGCAAGTGGGCCTGCTGGCCCTGCAGGGCGCCGCCTACGACAAGGTCACGCCGTACCCGCTGGACGTCCTCGGCGCCGAGACCGAGGGCATGATCGGCTACATGATCGAACAGGAAATGGGCAACCTGCTGCCCTTCGAAGTGCCCTTCGCCACCATCCTCACCCAGGTAGAGGTGGACGCCAAGGACCCGGCCTTCCAGCATCCGACCAAGCCGATCGGCCCGGTCTACGCCAAGGAAGAAGCCGAAGCCCTGGCCAAGGAGAAAGGCTGGAGCATCGCCCCGGACGGCGACAAGTTCCGCCGCGTGGTGGCCAGCCCGCGGCCCAAGCGCATCTTCGAGATCCGCCCGGTGAAATGGCTGCTGGAGAAAGGCACCATCGTCATCTGCGCCGGCGGCGGCGGCATCCCGACCATGTACGACGACTCCGGCAAGAAACTCTCCGGCGTCGAGGCGGTGATCGACAAGGACCTGTGCTCCTCGCTGCTGGCCCAGGAACTGGATGCCGACATCCTGATCATCGCCACCGACGTGGACGCGGCCTACATCGACTGGGGCAAGCCGACGCAGAAGGCCATCGCCCAGGCCCACCCGGACGAACTGGAACGCCTCGGCTTCGCCGCCGGCTCCATGGGCCCGAAAGTGCAAGCCGCCGCCGAATTCGCCCGCGCCACCGGCAAGGACGCGGTGATCGGCTCGCTGGAAAACATCGTGGCCATCACCCAGGGCAAGTCCGGCACCCGCGTCAGCACCAAAAAACCCGGCATCGAGTACCGCTGAGTCCGTTCTGCAACCCCGCCCGGGAGCCACACCGGCTCCCGGCGTCTTCGCGCATCCGTTCCACCCCCTCCTTCCTGGCAAGTTCGTCGCCTTTCGCCGTCAATCCCTGGCCAAAAGCGTGACTCGGCAGTCATCATCCTCGTCAGCATAAGCATTCCAATCACAGAGCTGCCGCCGGGCTTGTGCCCCCGATCCGTGATGTCGCCTCCCTGCGCCTCGCGTGCACCCTGGTCGCGCCATCCGGTCCTGCACAGGACGGGCCTATATGAAGGAGTTTGCGAGAGATGTCTCGACTACCGGTCATCGTTGGTTTTGGTGGGTATAACGCCGCGGGTCGCAGTTCCTTCCACCATGCGTTCCGTCGCACCGTCCTGGAGTCCCTGGACGAGCAGGCCCGCCAGCAGACCCTCGCCGGCCTGGCCGTGATGATGAAGCTGGTGAAGTTCGAGGACGGCCACTACCTGGACGCCGCCGACGGCGCGCGCCTGGACCTGGCCGCCATCGAGCGGCGGCATGCCGCGCAGATCCTCGGCTCCACCCTGATCCGCCGCATCGAGAAGCAGTACTTCGACGTCGATGCCGCGCACTGGCACAAGAACCTCACCCTGGAAGCCGACGGCGCCCAGCCGCTGAGCTTCACCACTGCGCGCAAGCAGCTGCCCGAGCCGCTGCCGGCCAACTGGTCGGTGGAAGAACTGGCCGACAACCAGGTGCGCGTCACCCTGCACGACAGCGTCGAGGTCAAGGTCGACAGCTACCGCGAGATGCCGGTGAAGTCCGCCGGCCAGTTGCCCACCGGCTTCGAGCCGGGCGAGCTGTACGCCTCGCGCTTCCACCCGCGCGGCCTGCAGATGGCCGTGGTGGGCGCCACCGATGCGATCCGCTCGGTGGGCATCGACTGGCAGCGCATCGTCGACCGCGTGCAACCCGACGAAATCGCCGTGTTCTCCAGCAGCATCATGAGCCAGCTCGACGACAACGGCTTCGGCGGCCTGCTGCAGTCGCGCCTCAAGGGCCACCGCGTCAGCGCCAAGCAGCTGCCGCTGGGCTTCAACAGCATGCCCACCGACTTCATCAACGCCTACGTGCTGGGCAGCGTCGGCCTCACCGGCAGCGTCACCGGCGCCTGCGCCACCTTCCTCTACAACCTGCAGAAAGGCATCGAGGCCATCACCTCCGGCCAGGCGCGGGTGGTCGTGGTGGGCAACAGCGAAGCGCCGATCACCTCGGAAATCGTCGAGGGCTACGCGGCCATGAGCGCCCTGGCCACCGAGGAAGGCCTGCGCAACATCGAGGGCCGCCCGGACGTGGACTTCCGCCGCGCCAGCCGCCCGTTCGGCGAGAACTGCGGCTTCACCCTGGCCGAATCCAGCCAGTACGTGGTGCTGATGGACGACGCCCTGGCCCTGGAGCTGGGCGCCGATATCCATGGCGCGGTGACCGACGTCTTCATCAACGCCGACGGCTTCAAGAAATCCATCTCCGCCCCCGGCCCGGGCAACTACCTGACCATGGCCAAGGCCGTGGCCGCCGCCATGCAGATCGTCGGCGAGGAAGGCGTGCGCCGCCACAGCTTCGTCCACGCCCACGGCTCCAGCACCCCGGCCAACCGCGTCACCGAATCGGAAATCCTCGACCGCGTGGCCAAGGCCTTCGGCATCGCCGACTGGCCGGTGGCCGCGGTCAAGGCCTTCGTCGGCCACTCCCTGGCCACCGCCAGCGCCGACCAGCTGGTCTCCGCCCTGGGCACCTTCAAGTACGGCCTGCTGCCGGGCATCAAGACCGTCGAGACCTTCGCCGCCGACGTGCACAAGGACCGTATCGCCCTGTCCAACAAGGACCGCCGCCGCGACGACCTGGACGTCTGCTTCATCAACTCCAAGGGTTTCGGCGGCAACAACGCCACCGGCGTGCTGCTCTCCCCGCGCCTGGCCGAGAAGATGCTGCGCAAGCGCCACGGCGCCGCCGCCTTCGACGCCTACCAGGCGCGCCGCGAGCAAACCCGCGCCGCCGCCCAGCGCTACGAGGAACAGGCGCTCAAGGGCCAGTTCGACATCATCTACAACTTCGGCAACGACATGATCGACGACCGCGACATCCGCATCGGCGCCGAGGAAATGAGCGTGCCGGGCTTCGCCCAGCCGCTGGTGTACAAGAAGGACGAGCGCTTCAGCGACATGCTCGACTAAAGCGCCGCGTTCATGAAAAGGCCGGGCAGATCAGGCTGTGTGAAAACCTCCGGATCGGTCCAGCTGGTTAAAAAACAACCTGGATTTCGCGTTTCTACGCGGATTCTGGGTTGGCTGAATAGCCAAGCCTTTTCAGATTTCACGTAGGAACGCACTCTTCGAAGAGCCGCTCGGGTTTTCACACAGCCTGAGATGCCCGGCTTTTTCATTGTGCTGTCCCGCGCCTTGGCGCACTTCAGTCGGCTCTCTTGCACCTGTAGGAGCGCGCCCTGCGCGCGAATCGCGGGCAGGGCCCGCTCCTACGTTGTTTTCTGGGCTCCCGGGGGTATGAGGATGGTGCCTGGCTTCGACGCTGCTCAGGACAGCCCCCTCTCCCGCTTGCGGGAGAGGGTTGGGGAGAGGGCGCTCTTAAAGGGCATCGGTATTCCTGCCAACGGCGGATAACCGCGAACGGTTATACGCCCTACGTTGCGGGGAAGCACGATGATAGGAACGGACTCCATCCGCGATCCCTAATAGCTCCCCTGCCCCACGCCCAGTTCGAGGATGCTCGACTTCAGGTTCTCGAAGTCGTACTCGGTCAGCCCCACGTAATCCAGCACCAGGGCGCGGATGCTCTCCCACTCGTGGTCCTCCGGCTGGTTGCCGAGGATACGGTGCGAGCCGCAGATGTGCTCGGCCATCTTGAGGATCGCAAGGAGGTTCTTCAGCTGGGTGTTGCGGCTGCTTTCCTCGCTGAACACCGTGAGCGCGTTGTGGTGGTTGGCGATGGCCTCGCAGACGTGCTCCGGCAGGCGCCAGGAACGCGCGGTGAAGTAGCCGACCACGGCGTGGTTGGTGTTCAGCACGCGGTTCTCGGTGTCCACCACGCGGCGCTCGTCGCTGGCGCTGGCATAGGCCTCCTCCAGCACCGCCATGTAGTGCGGGAAGCGCTTGAGCATCAGCGGGATGCCGCAATTGTGGAACAGCCCCAGGGCGTAGGCCTCGTCCACCGACTCGTAGCCGATGCGCTTGGCCAGGGTCAGGCAGCTCATGGCCACGTCCTGGGCGGTGTCCCAGAAGCGGTTGAGGGTGACGATGGTGTCGTCGCTCATCTCGCCCTTGATCGACTGGGCGTTGATCAGGTTGATCACCGAGCGGCTGCCCAGCAGGTTGACCGCGCGCTGGATCGAGGTGATGCGGTTGGCCAGGCCGAAGAACGGCGAGTTGACCAGCTTGAGCAACGCACCGGACAACCCGGGGTCCTGGCTGATGAGCTTGGCGATGGCCTTCAGGTCGGGATTGGGCATGACCTGTTCCATCTGCAGGTCGACCATGATCTGCGGTTGCGGCGGCACGCTGATGCCCTGCAGGGTCTGGCGGATCTGTTCGGCGGAGAGTTCTTGGACCATGGGGACGGTCTGGAAAAGTTGACGGGGCGCACAGTTTACCCAGACGGACGACTTCTGGAACTGCCGATTTAGACAGAACCGTATCGGCAGCCGCGGCGCGAACTTTATGCCTGCTCGTCACGCCCGCGCGGCATCGGCAACCCCGGCGGCCAGCGGTTATAATCTCGCTCTTTTTCCCGGAGCACCGCCATGACCCTGCCCAGCTTGCGTCTGAAAGCCAACGCCGAGCGCCGCCTGCGCGCCGGCCACCTGTGGGTCTACAGCAACGAGGTGGATGTCCAGGCCACGCCGCTGAACGCCTTCGCCGCCGGCGACCAGGCGATCCTCGAGATGGCCAACGGCAAGCCGCTGGGCGTGGTGGCGCTGAGCCCGAACAACCTGATCTGCGCACGCCTGGTTTCCCGCGACACCAAGCACGTTCTCGACAAATCGCTGCTGGTACACCGCCTCAACGTCGCCCTGAGCCTGCGCGAGCGCCTCTTCGACAAGCCCTTCTACCGCCTGGTCTACGGTGACGCCGACCTGCTCCCCGGCCTGGTGGTGGACCGCTTCGGCGACGTGCTGGTGGTGCAGCTCGCCTCGGCGACCATGGAGAAGCACCGCGACGACGTGCTCGCCGCCCTGCTGCAGGTGCTCAAGCCCACTGCCGTGCTGTGGAAGAACGACTCCAGCGCGCGCGATGCCGAAGGCCTGGAGCGCTACGTGGAGAACGCCTACGGCGAAGTGCCCGAGTGGGTCGCCCTGGAAGAGAACGGCGTGCGCTTCGAGGCACCGGTGCTGGCCGGGCAGAAGACCGGCTGGTTCTACGACCACCGCATGAACCGCGCGCGCCTGGCGCCCTACGTGAAAGGCAAGCGCGTGCTCGACCTGTTCAGCTACATCGGCGGCTGGGGCATCCAGGCCGCGGCCTTCGGCGCCAGCGACGTGATGTGCGTGGACGCCTCCGGCTTCGCCCTCGACGGCGTGGAGCGCAATGCCACCCTCAACGGCCTGTCCGAGAAGGTCGCCTGCGTGGAAGGCGACGTGTTCGACGCCCTGCGCGAACTGAAGGCCGCCGACGAGCGCTTCGACGTGGTCATCGCCGACCCGCCGGCCTTCATCAAGCGCAAGAAGGACCTGAAGAACGGCGAGGCCGCCTACCGCCGCCTCAACGAACAGGCCATGCGCCTGCTCTCCAAGGACGGCATCCTGGTCAGCGCCTCCTGCTCCATGCACCTGCCCGAGGACGACCTGCAGAACATCCTGCTCGGCAGCGCCCGCCACCTGGACCGCAACCTCCAGCTGCTGGAACGCGGCGGCCAGGGCCCGGACCACCCGGTGCACCCGGCCATCGCCGAGACCCGCTATATCAAGAGTCTGACGGTGCGGTTGTTGCCCAATAGCTGATAGCTTCAAAGCTGGAAGCTGGAAGCTGGAAGCTGGAAGCTGGAAGCTGGAAGCTGGAAGCTGGAAGCTGGAAAAGTATTCCAGGCGCCGCTCTTTCTTCAAGCTTCCAGCTTCAGGCTTCCAGCTGCCCCCACCCGCCGACCATCAGCCTTTCCCTGGCGGCGGCGGCCGGCGTAGAATCCTGCACATCCCTCGCCAACATCCCCCGGCGGGCCCGTGAGCCCCGGCCGCGCGGGCGGTGACCCCGCCCCGTCTTGCAGCCCCCTCCGAGCATGCAGCTCCATCTGCCGTTTGCATGTGCCTCGAACGACGCTCACGATAAGACTCTTACCGATGCCTGATTAGCCGCAGGAACTCGTCATGCCCGATTACCGCTCGAAAACCTCCACCCACGGCCGCAACATGGCCGGCGCCCGCGCCCTCTGGCGCGCCACCGGGATGAAGGACGAAGACTTCAAGAAACCGATCATCGCCATCGCCAACTCCTTCACCCAGTTCGTGCCCGGCCACGTACACCTGAAGGACCTGGGCCAACTGGTCGCCCGCGAGATCGAGAAGGCCGGCGGCGTGGCCAAGGAATTCAACACCATAGCCGTCGACGACGGCATCGCCATGGGCCATGACGGCATGCTCTATTCCCTGCCGAGCCGCGAGATCATCGCCGACTCCGTGGAATACATGGTCAACGCCCATTGCGCCGACGCCATCGTCTGCATCTCCAACTGCGACAAGATCACCCCCGGCATGCTGATGGCCGCCCTGCGCCTGAACATCCCGGTAGTGTTCGTTTCCGGCGGGCCGATGGAGGCCGGCAAAACCAAGCTGGCCAGCCACGGCCTGGACCTGGTCGACGCCATGGTGGTCGCGGCGGACGATTCCTGCTCCGACGAGAAGGTCGCCGAATACGAGCGCAGCGCCTGCCCCACCTGCGGCTCCTGCTCCGGCATGTTCACCGCCAACTCGATGAACTGCCTGACCGAGGCCCTGGGCCTGTCGCTGCCGGGCAACGGCTCGACCCTGGCCACCCACGCCGACCGCGAGCAGCTGTTCCTGCGCGCCGGGCGCCTGGCCGTGGAACTGTGCCAGCGCTACTACGGCGAAGGCGACGAGTCCGTGCTGCCGCGCAACGTCGCCAGCTTCAAGGCCTTCGAGAACGCCATGACCCTGGACATCGCCATGGGCGGCTCGACCAACACCATCCTGCACCTGCTGGCCGCAGCGCAGGAGGCGGAGATCGCCTTCGACCTGCGCGACATCGATCGCCTGTCGCGCAAGGTGCCGCAGCTGTGCAAGGTGGCGCCGAACATCCAGAAGTACCACATGGAAGACGTGCACCGCGCCGGCGGCATCTTCTCCATCCTCGGCGAGCTGGCCCGCGGCGGCCTGCTGCACACCGACGTACCGACCGTGCACAGCCCGAGCATGGCCGACGCCATCGCCCAGTGGGACATCACCCAGACCCGCGACGAAGCCGTCCACACCTTCTTCAAGGCAGGCCCCGCCGGCATCCCCACCCAGACCGCATTCAGCCAGAACACCCGCTGGCCGAGCCTGGACGACGACCGCGCCGAAGGCTGCATCCGCAGCGTCGAGCACGCCTACTCCGCCGAAGGCGGCCTGGCCGTGCTGTACGGCAACATCGCCCTCGACGGCTGCGTGGTGAAGACCGCCGGCGTGGACGAGTCGATCCACGTGTTCGAAGGCAGCGCGAAGATCTTCGAAAGCCAGGACGCCGCGGTGAAGGGCATCCTCGCCGACGAAGTGAAGCCGGGCGACATCGTGATCATCCGCTACGAAGGCCCGAAAGGCGGCCCGGGCATGCAGGAAATGCTCTACCCCACCAGCTACCTGAAGTCCAAGGGCCTGGGCAAGCAATGCGCCCTGCTCACCGACGGCCGCTTCTCCGGCGGCACCTCGGGCCTGTCCATCGGCCATGCCTCGCCGGAAGCCGCCGCGGGCGGTGCCATCGGCCTGGTCAAGGATGGCGACAAGGTGCTGATCGACATCCCCAACCGCAGCATCAACCTGCTGGTCAGCGACGAAGAACTCGCCGCCCGCCGCATCGAGCAGGACAAGAAAGGCTGGAAGCCGGCGCAGCCGCGTGCCCGCCGCGTCAGTACTGCGCTGAAGGCTTATGCGTTGCTGGCTACCAGTGCCGACAAGGGGGCTGTCCGAAATAAAGCTCTACTGGAGGGGTAAGCAGTTAGCTGTAGAGAAAAACTCCCGACGTCAACAAAGCCCGGTATGATTACCGGGCTTTGTTTTATTAGGAATAAAACCACGTGAATGCTCACACCGCATCCAAACAGCAACAATTCTCAGAAAACTAGTACATATAAATCCTCGCCAGCCAATAGCTCAAACCAACTTAAAGCCTGCAATTAGCAGGAACAAAACTATTATTGGCAACGTCATTTACAGCACAGCCCCAAACTATGGGTAAATTTGGATTCAAAGTGCCAGCCGGAATACCTGCAGTAATGGCACCCGTTCCAGGCGTAAGTGTCAAGGTCAAGGGGCTTTGCGGGACAGGGATAGCCCCAGTATAGGTAATGGTTATGGCACCATCTCCAGCAGTCGCGGCGCCAGCGCTTACAGCCGCAATCGCTATGCTTGCAACATCACGCGTAGCGGCGAACTGAAACCCAGTATTCACAGTGTTAGCTGCGGCGGCACTTGGTGTACCGGTGCCAGTATACGCATTGACCGCCAAACCGGCATTGGCTGCATATGTTTCGCTCAGAGCAACTTTCGCTGCCGTGGCCAAATTTAACCCCTCGGTAACACGTGCTCGTATGGTGTAGTTCTGGTACTGCGGAATCGCAATGGCGGCCAAGATACCGATGATAGCCACAACGATCATTAGCTCAATAAGGGTGAAACCTTTCTGTGTAGTATGTCGCCTTTTCATTTCAGTCTCCATGATCATGAATTTAGTCCGCCCAAAGAACCATGGGCGAAGTTAATTAAATGACTCATGAATGGGACCGATATGTAGTCCACTTCTTCAAGGCAAAGCAGAAATTTCTGCTGACTTCGATATATCTGGACAACACCCAAAACAAGTGACCAATAACGGCAGATAATGCCCTCAAAATTGATACTTCCTGACAGTTAGTGTCACCTCCCAAAGAAAAATCCCTGCCCTATGGCACTGTCCGATCCCGCCCCCACCCCGTAAAATCCCGCTCTTTTTCCCGGACTGCCGCCATGAGCTCCCTCGAGAACCCCGTCACCGCCGACAAGGCCCAGCGCGACCTGGTCTACGGCCTGGAAGACCGTCCCGCCCTGCCCGTCGCGCTGCTCGCCGCGCTGCAGCACCTGCTGGCGATCATCGTGCCGATCGTCACCCCCGGCCTGCTGATCTGCCAGGCGCTGGGCGTTTCCGCCCGCGACACCAACCTGATCGTGTCCATGTCGCTGGTCATCTCCGGCATCGCCACCTTCGTCCAGTGCAAGCGCTTCGGGCCGTTCGGCGCCGGGCTGCTGATCGTCCAGGGCACCAGCTTCAACTTCGTCGGCCCGCTGATCGCCGGCGGGGCGCTGATGGTCAAGCAGGGCACGCCGGTGGAGCAGGTGATGGCGGCCATCTTCGGCGTGGTCATGGCCGGCTCCTTCGTGGAGATGGGCGTGTCGCGCATCCTGCCGTTCGTGAAGCGGCTGATCACCCCGCTGGTGACCGGCATCGTGGTGCTGATGATCGGCCTCACCCTGATCAAGGTCGGCCTGATCAGCATGGGCGGCGGCTTCAGCGCCATGGGCAACGGCACCTTCGCCAATGGCGAGAACCTGCTGCTGTCCGGCACCGTGCTGGCGATCATCGTGGTGCTCAACCGCATCCCGGTGGTGTGGATGCGCAGCGGCGCCATCGTCATCGCCCTGGCCGTGGGCTACGCGCTGGCCGGCTACCTGGGCCGCCTGGACTTCAGCGGCATGCACCAGGCCGCGCTGTTCCAGGTGCCGACGCCGCTGCACTTCGGCCTGAGCTTCTCCTGGGCACTGTTCATCCCCATGCTGGTGATCTACCTGGTCACCTCGCTGGAGGCCATCGGCGACGTCACCGCCACCAGCCAGGTGTCGAAGCAGCCGGTGGAAGGCCCACTGTGGATGCAGCGGATCAAGGGCGGGGTGCTGGTGAATGGCGCCAACTCGCTGCTGGCGGGCATCTTCAACACCTTCCCCAGCTCGGTGTTCGCGCAGAACAACGGGGTGATCCAGCTGACCGGCGTGGCCAGCCGCCACATCGGCCTGTGGATCGCCGCGATGCTGGTGGTGCTGGGCCTGTTCCCCAGCGTCGCCGGGGTGATCCAGGCGGTGCCCGAGCCGGTGCTCGGCGGCGCGGCCATGGTGATGTTCGGCGCGGTGGCCGCCTCGGGCATCAACATCCTCGCCGGCACCCACCTCGACCGCCGCGCCCTGCTGATCATCGCGGTCAGCCTGGCCCTCGGCCTGGGCGTGTCGCAGGTGCCTGAATTCCTCGCGCACATGCCGGCGGCGCTGCGCAACGTGCTGGAATCCGGCGTCGCCACCGGCGGCATCTGCGCCCTGCTGCTGAACTGGTTCCTGCCGGAAACACCGGCGGCCAGGGCCCAGCACTGAGCCAGCCGCGACGCCACCCTCGGGTGGCGTCGTCGTTTATGCTGGATGCATGAGCACTTCCCTGCGCGTCGGCGTAATAGCCGACACCCACAACCTGCTGCGTCCCGAAGCACTGGAAGCCCTGCGCGGCTGCCAACGCCTGCTGCACCTGGGCGACATCGGCAAGCCGGCGATCCTCGATACGCTGCGCCAACTGGCGCCGCTGGACGTGGTGCGCGGCAACAACGACACCGAAGCCTGGGCCGAGACCATTCCCGAAACCCTGAGCCTGGAACTGGGCGGACTGCGCCTGTACCTGATCCACGATCTCAAGCAGTTGGCCATCGATCCACGGGCCGAAGGCTTCGACGTGGTGCTGGCCGGGCATTCGCACAAGCCGCTGCAGGAAGTGCGCGACGGGGTGCTCTACCTCAACCCTGGCAGCGCCGGACCGCGGCGCTTCAAGCTGCCGATCTCGCTGGCGATCCTGAGCATCGCGGACGGCCAGGCTTCGGTGGAAATGATCGAGCTCGACTGAACGTAGGGCGTATAACCGTTCGCGGTTATCCGCCCTACGGTTCCAATAGCTGCTGAGCCAGGGCGTCGACCTGTTCCTGGCGTTCGCTCTTATCCACCCGCTTGCGGCCATTCAAGGTCGACCATTCCGGGTGCGCCCGCGCCTTGCGCAGCGCCTCGGGCAGCTTGCCCTCGCGCCATTGCTTGTCTTCCGGCGAAGCAACGCGGATCGCCTCCATGGCCGCATGGCCCCGCGCCTGCAATGCCGCCAGCAACTGGCGCTGGCGCAGGGCGAGCAGGCGCAGCACGCTGTCGTCCACCGAGAGTTCGCGCTGGCCCTTGAGCTTGCCGAGCAGGCGCTGGCCGTAATGGCCGACGGTCTGCCAGGCGCCGCCGGCCAGGGCGCCGAGGGCGGTGGCGGCGCCCAGGGTCAGGCCGCCCACCAGCAGGTCGATGCCCGCGCCAGCCGCGGCACCGGCAGCTACTCCACCGCCCAGGCGCACACCGAGCTGACGCAGGGTTTCGGGGTTGAACAGGTCGTCGCCCCAGCGGCCGTCCAGCAACGGCAGGTCGGCGGCGCGGGCATCGTCCTTGCGGAAGGCGTAGAGGCGCAGCAGGGCCTGTACGCAGGCTTCCTCGCGCTTGCGCACGCGGTCGCGCAACACTTCGGTGGCCAGGCGGATGGCCTCGGCATCGCCCGGAACCATGTCGCGGCAGGCAGCAACGTCCACCAGCAGTTCGGCGATCAGCTTGGCGCCGGCTTCGCGGCGCGCCACGGCCTGGGCCTCGTGGTCCCGGATCAGCCGTTCCAGCTGCGGGCGCGACTTCTCCAGCAGCAGCGCCAGGCTTTCGTAGAGCCGGCGTTCGCCGTCCAGCGGCGGCGCCACGCTGTCGAAGCGCACCAGCGCGTGCAGGCCCAGGCGCGACAGGGCCTCGCGCCACTGCTCCTCGCGGTGGTTGGCGCTGGCGACGAAATTCAGCACCGGCAGCAGCGGCCGCGCACAGCCGGCGAGCACCGCCAGTTCGTCGCGGTACTTGGCCAGCACCGGTTCGCGGGCGTCGATCACGTAGAGCCCGGCGTCGGAGGCCTGCAACTGGCGCAGCACCTTGGCTTCCTGTTCGAAGCGGCCGCGCGCCTCGCTGCCGTCGAGGAAGCGGCGCAGCTTCTCCGGGCCGTCGAGGCGCTCGCCGGGGCGTTCCAGGGCGTCGAGAAAGTCGCGCAGGGCGATGGCATCCTCCAGGCCCGGCGTGTCGTACAGCTCCAGCAGCGACTCGCCATCCACCGACAGCCGTGCACCCTCGACGTGGCGGGTGGTGCTGGGGCGGTGCGAGACCTCGCCGAAGCCGACGTCGCGGGTCAGGGTGCGCAGCAGCGAGGTCTTGCCGACGTTGGTGTGGCCGACCACGGCCAGCCTGAGGGGCTCAGTCATGTCCGCTCTCCAGCCAGGCCAGGGGCGATGCGCCACTGTGCGCCAGGTTCAGTTTGTCGATGGCGGCATGCCAGTCGGCCAGGCGGTCGCTGTCCAGGCCGCTGCCCGTCGGCGGCTGCAGCAGCCAGACGCGGGTGGCGCCGGCGCAGCGCGACAGCTCGGCGATCAGCGCCAGGGTGCCGCGGTCCGGCGAACGCCGTGGGTCGCAGGCGATGGCCAGGCGCGCAGGCGGGTAGCGGGTCAGCTGTTCCAGCAGGCGGCGACGTTGCGCGCCATCGTCCAGCACGCCGGCATCGGCCACGCCGGCCGGCAGCTTCGGCGGCCAGGGCTGGCTGTCGTCCAGTTCGATGGCCACCAGCAGGGCGCCGTCCGCGCTGGCGGCGGGGTTCTGCGCCTGCGGCTCGACCAGGCTGGCCGGCGCGGCATCGTTGACGCCCAGGCGCTCGCTGCTGGGCAGCAGGCGTTCGCGCAGCAGGCTGTAGCCGGGCAGCGAGAGGTCCAGGCGCAACGCCGCGCGGCCACGGCGCCAGCGCCACAGGCAGAAGGCCCAGAGCAGCAGGCGCGGCAGCAGACCGTAAACCGCCAGGATGCCCACCAGCCAGCCGGCCCAGGCGTGGCGCGCCGCCTCGCTGGCCACCAGGGCGTCGCCGCTGGCGCGCACCAGGTCGCTGTCCGGCAGCGGGAAGCCCAGCAGCGCCGGCAGCGCGCCGAGCCCCTGGGTGAGGAAGACGAAGGTATCGCCGCCGAGGATGGTGGTTTCCCAGACGAAGCCGTAGCGCCGCGTCGAGAGCAACGCCAACAGCACCACCATGGCCGCGCCCAGGGCCAGCAACCACAGGCCGTGGACCAGCATGCCCAGCGCCCAGCGCGTCAGACGCCGGCGGCCGAGCAGCACCAGCAGCGCCGGCGCCAGTTGCGCGGCGCGGGCATCGCGCGCCAGCTTGCCGCTCAGCCACAACCACAGGCGGCCCAGCGCGCCGGCCGCCTCGCCGCCGCCAAGGGCGAAGCCCGCGGCCCAGCCGAGCAGCATCAGCAGGTCCAGGCCGAGCAGGCCGGCCAGGGCCCAGAACACATTGACCGGGCGCTGGCCGTCGCCGAGGGCGGCCAGCGCCAGGCCGGCGCCGCTGAGCAGGGCGAGGAAGATCAGCAGGTAGAAGGCCAGTTGCGCGCCCTGTTTCCACAGGCGCAGGGCGCTGTCCAGCTCGTCGCGGCCGGCCAGCCACAGGGCGCGGTTCTCGATGCGCCGGGGCAGTTCGCCGCCGGCGGCGATGGCGCGGCGGTTGGCCTCGGCGTCCTCCAGCGGGCCGGCCTGCTCCTCGCGCAGGCGCACGGCTTCGCACAGCCACAGTCGGTCGAAGGCGGAAGGTGGGGCGCTATCGCTCACAGTGTCTCCGGCACGGGTTCCTGGGGCGCAAGCATAACCGCTGCGCCGCGCCGCGTCCGCCCGCCAGCTCTCCGGGGTAACGGTAACACCGGCGCCCGCCGACCGAACCAAGGAAGGGCTTACCCGGCGCGCCCACGGGTATAGGGTGCGAAAGCCAACCAGAACAACAACAACGAGGCCCGCCATGCCGCGCGTCCTGCCCTGCGCCCTGCTCCTGCTGGCCGCCGCCCATGCGGCGGCCGTGGAAACGCCCCCGGTGCGCCCCTCCGACTGGGGCCCGGACACCCCGCTGATGCAGGCGGTGCCGCCGCGCCAGCTGGACGACAAAGTCGGCCAGCGCGCCTCCGACAGCGACGAGTCGAAGCTGTGGATAAGCCATACCGACTTCCGCCTGCACGACGACATCGGCTTCTTCATCCGCCGCATGCTGATTCGCATGAGCTCCAACGGCCCCAAGGGCACGCCGCTGATGCTCGACGACCCCAGGGCCATGGTTGCGCGCATCCAGGCCGGCGACATCTTCGTCGCCGACGCCACCCTCGCCACCCTGCTCAACGCCGAACTGCGCGGCGCCGACGCGCCGGTGCGCAACCTGGTCCTGGCCACCCGCAAGGACGGCCAGGAAGTGCGCGGCGAGCTGCTGCGCAAGGGCCGCTGGCGGCCGCTGCGGATGCTCACCGGCATCGAGCAGGCCGGCCCGCTGAAGGTGGCGCTGGTGCCGCAACGCATCTTCGTCGACGGCGTGGACGTCACCCCTTCGCTGAGCGCCGCCTCCATCGAGATGTCCGAGGTGCTGCAACTGCACACCGCGCACATGCAACTGGTCGGCAACCGCATCCTGGTCGACCTCGACGGCCTGTTCCCGCCGCCGCGCCTGGAGTTCGCCGTGCGCAGCCTGAAGCTGGCCGACGGCGGCATGGACCTGCTGCTGGGCGACGACCTGGCCAGCCTGCAATGGCCGCAGTTGCAGGCGCCGGAGAGCTACATGTTCATCCAGGGCGGCGACATCAAGATGGCCCGCACCATCCTGGTCAAGGCCTACGCCCTGTTCACCAGCCTCAGCCCCGGGCAGCCGCTGCTGTTCAACCTCTACGACTACCGACGCCAGTTGCAATACGGCGAGATCCGCCTGCGCCAGGACGGCATGGTGCACATCGCGGTGTCGCCGGTGAAGGCGCCGGCCCCGCAGGAGAAAGCCCTATGAAGCGCCTGCTGCCCCTGCTCCTCGCCCTGCCCCTGCTTACGCAGGCGCAGAGCGCCATCGACCGCCAGCAGCAGGAACTGCAGCTGCTGCGCCAGGGCTGGTTCCAGCAGACGCCGCCGGACGCCGGGCACGCCGCCAGCCGCCCGGGCAGCGTGCGCGATTCCGGCCAGGACGGCGTCGGCCTGCTGCTGCACAACGTGGACATGTACTTCGAGGGCGGCATCGGCTTCCACAGCCCGCAGCTCAAGGGCTGGCTGGTGCCGCTCAAGGCCGGCGCGCCGGTGGATTTCGACCGCCCGCAGGACATGCGCATCCAGGTCACCGAGGGCGAGGTGATCCTCGACCCGCAGCAACTGGCCAGCCTGTTCAACGAGCGCATCCTGGCTTATCCACAGAGCATGCTGCGCAACTTCAGCATGAGCATCGACGGCGAGCGCCTGCGCGTCAGCGGCGAGGTGCAGCCCCTGGGCATCGGCCCCTGGCTGCCGCTGCGCCTGGCCGGCAGCGTGCGCCTGGAGGGCGACGAGATCCTCTACCAGCCGGACCAGGTCAAGGTCCTCGGCGTGCCGGCCTACGGCGCCATGAGCCTGGTCGGCCTGCACCTGGATTCGCTGGTCGACCTGCAGCGCCCCGGCGCCCTGCTGCGCGACAACGCCATGCGCCTGGACTACCACCAGGTGTTCCCGCTGGTGGGCATCGACGGCAAGGTCGACGCCGCCTGGCTCGATGCGCAGGGCCTGCACCTGCGCTTCGCCCGCCCGGCCGGCAGCCCGCCGCCGCGCTTCGAGCCGCCCACCCTGGCCGGCCCTTCGTACATCTGGCTGCAATCGGGCGACCTGAAGATCTTCGAGATCCTCATCACCTACGCGCAGGTGCTGCTCAAGGCCGAGCAGCCCGGCCAGACGCTGGCGTTCAGCCTCAAGGACTACCGCAAGGTGCTGGCCACCGGCATCACCCAGGTCAACGAGGACGGCACCTTCTTCATGCGCGTGCCGCCCTACGCGAACGACGCGCCGGCCCAGCGGCTGGTATCCTCTGCCACCGATGGATCACCCTGAGCACATGACCGGAGCCACGATGTCCCAAGCCCCTTCCCGCCTGCCGCTGGCGATGATCGCCGCCCTCGCCGAGAACCGCGTGATCGGCGTCGACAACCGCCTGCCCTGGCACCTGCCGGCCGACCTCAAGCACTTCAAGGCGCTGACCCTCGGCAAGCCGATCATCATGGGCCGCAAGACCTGGGACTCCCTCGGCCGCCCGCTGCCCGGCCGGCTCAACCTGGTGGTCAGCCGCCAGGCCGGCCTGAAGTTGGAAGGTGCGGAGGTCTTCACCTCGCTGGAAGCCGCGCTGCAACGCGCCGATGCCTGGGCGCGGGAGGAGGAAGCCGAGGAGCTGATGCTGATCGGCGGCGCCCAGCTCTACGCCGAGGCCCTGCCCGTGGCCGAGCGCCTGTACCTGACCCGCGTGGCCCTGAGCCCGGCGGGCGACGCGCGCTTCCCCGAGGTGGACGAAAGCCGCTGGCACCTGGCGTCGAGCATCGAGCATGAAGCGACGGCGGAAACGCCGGCCTATGCCTTCGAGGTATGGGACCGCGCTTGAGGGGGCTCTTGGCCCGGCGGGATCGACTGTCTTGCCCACTGAACCGGGGTGCTTTCCGTAGGATGGGTTGAGCTTGCGAAACCCATGCGGCGGTGGTGATGGGTATCGCTTCGCTCGACCCATCCTACGGGTGTCGCGTTTGCCGGAGGAGGCAGGCGGGCTTGCTCGCTTCTACGACAAGCCGCCGTCCGTCAGGGGGTCGCCGGCTTCGCCGCCGCGTGGCGGTAGGCCCAGACCATCAGGGCGATGCCGCCGAGGATCATCGGCACGCACAGCAACTGGCCCATGGTCAGCCAGTCCCAGGCCAGGTAGCCCGGACCGCCGTTGCCGCCGGCGCCCTGGTCGGCGTCGGGCAGGCGGAAGAACTCGACGAAGAAGCGGAAGCAGCCGTAGCAGAGGATGAACAGGCCCGATACCGAGGCGGTCGGCCGCGGCTTGCGCGAGAACATCCAGAGGATGGCGAACAGCACTATGCCTTCCAGGGCGAACTCGTACAGCTGCGACGGGTGGCGCGGCAGCTGCGCCGGGTCGCTGTAGGGCGGGAAGATCATCGCCCAGGGCACGTCGGTGGGCTTGCCCCACAGCTCGGCGTTGATGAAGTTGCCGATGCGCCCGGCGCCCAGGCCGATCGGCACCAGCGGGGCGATGAAGTCCATCAGCTGGAAGAAGCTCTTGCCGTTGCGCTTGCCGAACCACCAGGTGGCCAGCATCACCCCGATCAGCCCGCCGTGGAACGACATGCCGCCCTCCCAGACCTTGAACAGGTTCAGCGGGTTGGCCAGGTAGAAGTCCAGCTTGTAGAACAGCACGTAGCCCAGGCGCCCGCCGAGCACCACGCCGCAGGCGACCCAGAACACCAGGTCGGAGAGCTTCTCCTTGCTCCAGGTCGCATCGAAGCGGTCGAGCCGGCGCGAGGCCAGCAGCCAGGCGCCGCCGATGCCGATCAGGTACATCAGCCCGTACCAGTGGATCTTCAGGGGGCCGAGCGACACCGCGACGGGGTCGATCTGTGGATAGGGCAGCATCGCTTACTCCTAGGGTTTGATCAGGAAACTCATGCCGATGCAGAACATCAGCAGAGCGAACAGGCGCTTGAGCACCTTGGCCGGCAGGCGGTGCGCCAGGCGCGCGCCGAGGCGGGCGAAGAACATGCTGGTGACGGCGATGCCCACCAGCGCCGGCAGGTAGACGAAGCCGAGGCTCCACTGCGGCAGTTCGGGCCGGTGCCAGCCGACCACGATGAACGAAATCGCCCCGGCGATGGCGATGGGCAGACCGCAGGCCGAGGACGTAGCCACCGCCTGCTGCATGGAGACGCCGCGCCAGGACAGGAAAGGCACGGTCAGCGAGCCGCCGCCGATGCCGAAGATCGCCGAGGCCCAGCCGATGAAGCCGCCGGCCGCGCCCAACCCGCCCTTGCCCGGCAGGCTGCCGCCGGCCTTGGGTTGCAGGCCCAGGGTCATCTGGATGGAGATGAGCACGGCGAAGACGCCGATGATCTTCTGCAGCACCGCTCCCTTGATGGCCGAGGCGGTCAGCGCGCCCAGGGCGCTGCCGACGACGATGCCCACGGTCATCCACAGGAACACCGGCCAGAGCACCGCGCCACGGCGATGGTGCTCGAGGATGGAATTGACCGAGGTGAAGACGATGGTCGCCAGCGAGGTGCCCACCGCCATCTGCGTCAGCACCTCGACGGGAAAGCCATGGGCGGTGAAGCTGAACACCAGCACCGGGACGATGATCAGGCCACCGCCGACGCCGAACAACCCGGCCAGCACGCCCGCGCAGGCACCCAGCACCAGGTAGAGAAGGAACTCCATGGAGACCTCGGGTGGCAAAAGCGGCATGGTACCGAAAATGCGCCGGCGACGGCAGCCGCCCGCGGTGCAACAGGCCTTTCGGTACCAATATGAAAGAAATTTCATCGTGCGCCGTGCCCGGACGACGGCGGCTATTGAGTTGCCAACGCCAGTTACCTACCCTGCCAGGACCACCACCGCAGGGCCCTGCCCCATGTGCCTGATCGTCCTTGCCTGGCGCCCCGGACACGCCATGCCGCTGATAGTCGCGGCCAACCGCGATGAGTTCTATGCCCGCCCCACCCTGCCGCTGGCGGCCTGGGAGGATGCGCCGGGCGTCTATGCCGGGCGCGATCTGGAGGCCGGCGGCACCTGGATGGGGCTGGGGCCTGGCGGGCGCTTCGCGGCGCTGACCAACGTGCGTGATCCGAGCCAGCCGCTGGGGCCGCGCTCCCGTGGCGAGCTGGTGGCCGGTTTTCTGCGTGGCCGTCAGGCGCCGCTGGACTACCTGGCCGAGGTGCAGCGCCGCGCCGCCGAGTATTCGGGCTTCAACCTGCTGGTCGGCGATGCCCGTCAGCTCTGCTACTTCAACCCCCGCAATGGCGAGCCGCGGGAATTGCCGGCCGGGCTGCACGGGCTGTCCAACGCCTCGCTGGATACGCCCTGGCCCAAGCTGCTGCGCGCCCGCGCCGCGCTGGAGAAACACCTCGACGAAGCCGAGCCCGGGGCGCTGCTGGGGCTGCTCGGCGACCGTGAACGCCCCGACGACGAACGGCTGCCGGAAACCGGCGTCGGCCTGGCCACCGAGCGCCTGCTGTCCAGCGTGTTCATCGCCAGCGCCAACTACGGCACCCGCGCCAGCAGCGTGCTGCGCGTGCATGCCGATGGGCGCCGGGAGTTCATCGAGCGCAGCTTCGGGCCGGAGGGGGCCCATCTGGGCGAGGTGCGCCTGGAGCTCAACACCTAGGGGAAGGTTGGTTTTGTAGGAGCGGACTCCGTCCGCGATGGTCAGCCTACCGCGCCAATCCCATGTAGGAGCGCGCCCTGCGCGCGAAATCGCGGGCAGGGCCCGCTACATCACGTCCGATGCGCGCTAGCACACCTCGATGGCATCGCGCAGGCGCTTGGCCCGGTAGAGGGCGTCGTCCAGGCGGCGCAGCAGGTTTTCCAGGGGTTCGGCGCGGCGCATGCCGGCCAGGGCGAAGCTGGCGGTGAGCGGTTGTTCCAGCTCGGCGCAGGCCTCGCGGATGTGCAGGCGCAGGCGTTCGGCCAGACGGCTGGCGGAGGCCAGCGGGGTGTTCGGCAGCAGTACGATGAATTCCTCGCCGCCCCAGCGGGCGAAGCAGTCTTCCTCGCGCAAGGTCCGGCGCACCGCCTGGGTCACCGCTACCAGCACGCGGTCGCCGACCGGGTGGCCGAAGAGGTCGTTGATGCGCTTGAAGTGGTCGAGGTCGAACATCAGCAGGCTGACCGGCTGGTCGTGGCGCTGCAGGCGCTGCCATTCCTGCTGCAGGCTGCTTTCGAAGCGGCGCCGGTTGAAGATCTGCGTCAGCGGGTCGGTCTCGCTCAGGCGCACCGCCACCGCGGCCTGTTCGGCCAGGGCCAGGTTGGCCTGGCGCAGGGCCTCGGTGCGCTGTTCGACCAGTTGTTCCAGGTTGCGGTTGAGTTCGTGCAGCTCCTCGTTGCGCCGCTTGAGTTCCAGCTCGATCAGCTTGCGCTCGTGGATGTTGTGGTGGGCGCCGACCATCCGCGTGGCGCGGCCCTCGCCGTCGAATTCGACGAAGCGGCCATGGTCCCTTATCCACAGGTACTCGCCATTGGCGCAGAGGCAGCGGTATTCCTCGGCGTAGGCCGCCTGCCGGCCGTCCAGATAGGCCTGGAAGCTGCGCATGACGCGGGGGAAGTCGTCCGGGTGGATCACCGAGTGCCAGGTGGCGACGTTTTCCGGCAGGCCATCGATGGGGTAGCCGAGCATGCGGTACCAACCGGGGCTGCGCTTGACGTCATTGCTGCGGATGTCCCAGTCCCAGATGCCGTCGCTGACGATCTCCAGGGCATAGCGGAGGGTCTTCTCGATGGCTTCGCGGTCGCCCGCGAGCGCTTGCTGCTCGTCCATAAGCCTTCTCCCGGCACTGCCGGTTGTACAGGGCCCCAGGGACGACTCAGCTCCGGGGAGTGCGGCGCTCCAGGTCAGCCCTGGACGGTCGCCGCGGGGTTGATCACCCGGCCGAGGCCGAGGTTGCGCAATGCCAGGTGCAGGGAACTGTGGATCACCTGCGGGTTGTCGAAAGTCATCAGCTGGCCGAGCAGTTCGCGGGCCTTGCCCAGGGTGATCTGGCGCAACAGCCATTTCACCTTCGGCAGGTTGGTGGCGTTCATCGACAGCGAGTCGAAGCCCATGGCCATCAGCAGCACCGCCGCCGCCGGGTCGCCGGCCATCTCGCCGCAGATGCTCACCGGCTTGCCTTCGAGGTGGGCGTCGTCGACCACCTTCTTCAGCGCCTGCAGCACCGCCGGGTGCAGGTAGTCGTAGAGGTCGGCCACCCGCGGGTTGTTGCGGTCAACCGCCAGCAGGTACTGGGTCAGGTCGTTGGAGCCGACCGAGAGGAAGTCCACCTGGCGCGCCAGTTCGCGGGTCTGGTACACCGCCGCGGGGATTTCCACCATCATGCCGATCGGCGGCATGGGGATGTCCACGCCTTCGTCGCGAATCTCGCCCCAGGCGCGGTGGATCAGGTGCAGCGCCTCTTCCAGCTCGTGGGTGCCGGAGATCATCGGCAGCAGGATGCGCAGGTTGTTCAGGCCCTCGCTGGCCTTGAGCATGGCGCGGGTCTGCACCAGGAAGATTTCCGGGTGGTCGAGGGTGACGCGGATGCCGCGCCAGCCGAGGAAGGGGTTGTCTTCCTTGATCGGGAAGTAGGACAGCGCCTTGTCGCCGCCGATGTCCAGGGTGCGCATGGTCACCGGCAGCGGGTGGAAGGCCGAGAGCTGCTCGCGGTAGATCGCCAGCTGCTCCTTTTCGCTGGGGAAGCGGTCGTTGATCATGAACGGCACTTCCGTGCGGTACAGGCCAACGCCCTCGGCGCCGCGCTCCTGGGCGCGGGCCACGTCGGCCAGCAGGCCGGTGTTGACCCACAGCGGCATGCGGTGGCCGTCGAGGGTCTCGCAGGGCAGCTCGCGCAGCGCGGCCAGGCCCTTGCTCAGTTCCTTTTCTTCGGCGACCACTTCGCCGTACTGCTTGACCAGCTGCGGCGACGGGTTGGTGTAGATCTCGCCGTGGTAGCCGTCGACGATCAGGTCGATGCCGTCGACCTTGGAATACGGCAGGTCGACCGCGCCCATCACCGTGGGGATGCCCATGGCGCGGGCAAGGATGGCCACGTGGGAGTTGCCCGAGCCGAGCACCGAGATCAGCCCCACCAGCTTGCCTTCGGGCACCTCGCCAAGCATCGCCGGGGACAGTTCCTCGCTGACGATGATGGTCTGGTCCGGGTAGGTGAGGGTCTGCTTACGTTCTTCCTGCAGGTAGGCGAGGATGCGCCGGCCGATGTCCTTGACGTCGGAGGCGCGCTCGCGCAGGTAGGCGTCGTCCATCAGCTCGAAGCGTGCGACGTGCTCCATCACCACCTGGCGCAGGGCGCCCTGGGCCCACTGGCCGGAGCGGATGATGCGCTTGACCTCCTGGCCGATGGAAGCGTCGTCGAGCATCATCAGGTAGACGTCGAACAGCGCGCGCTCTTCCTTGCGCAGCTGGGTGGCCAGCTTGCTGGAGAGGTTGCGCATGTCTTCGCGCACGGCTTCCAGGGCCTGCTTGAACAGCTCGACCTCGGCCTCGACGTCGTCGATGGGCTTGTCCGGGACCACTTCCAGGTCGGCCGGCGGCAGCACCACCACGGCCTTGCCCACGGCCACGCCGGGGGCGCCGGGCACGCCGACGAACTTGGCTTCCTGGATGCCCTTGCCGAGCTTGCCCAGGCCGCGGATCGAACCGGTGGCCTCGGCGTGGGCGATGACTCCGGCCAGCTGCGCGCTCATGGTCACCAGGAAGGCTTCCTCGCCTTCGTCGAACTGGCGCTTTTCCTTCTGCTGCACCACCAGTACGCCCATCACCCGGCGGTGGTGGATGATCGGGGCGCCGAGGAAGGAGGCGTAGCGTTCCTCGCCGGTCTCGGCGAAGTAGCGGTAGCGCGGGTGCTCGGAGGCGTTCTCCAGGTTCAGCGGCTCCTCGCGGGTGCCGACCAGGCCCACCAGGCCCTCGTTGGGGGCCATGCTGACCTTGCCGATGGAGCGCTTGTTCAGGCCCTCGGTGGCCATCAGGACGAAGCGGTTGGTCTCGGCGTCGAGCAGATAGACCGAGCACACCTGGGTGCCCATGGCTTCCTTGACCCGCTGCACGATGATGCCCAGCGCCGCCCTCAGGTCCTTGGCGGCGTTCACTTCCTGGACGATCTTGCGCAGCGTGTTGAGCATGCTCAGGGCCTTATCTCCTCTTCAGTCCCGCGCCAGAAGGCGCGGCGCCAGTTCCTTCAGGGCGCGCCGGTAGACCTCGCGCTTGAAGGTCACCACCTGCCCCAGAGGGTACCAGTAACTCACCCAGCGCCAGCCATCGAATTCCGGCTTGCCGGTCACATCCATGCGTACCCGGTTCTCGTCGCCGGTCAGGCGCAGCAGGAACCACTTCTGTTTCTGGCCGATGCACAGCGGCTGGCTGTTGGTGCGCACCAGACGCTGCGGCAGACGATAGCGCAACCAGCCGCGGGTGCAGGCGAGAATGCGCACATCCTGCTCCTCCAGGCCGACTTCCTCGTTCAACTCGCGGAACAGCGCCTCTTCAGGAGTTTCCCGGGCGTTGATGCCGCCCTGCGGGAACTGCCAGGCCTCCTGGTTGATGCGCCGAGCCCACAGAACCTGACCGGCCTCGTTGGAGAGGATGATGCCGACATTGGGGCGAAAACCATCGGGATCGATCACGGCGGTACATCCTCGAAAACGCGTGTGCCCGCATTGTTCCACAAAGCCTGTGACAGCGGCAACGCGAGGCTTGGCGCGCATGGGCAGGGCCGGCAAAAGCCGTTACTCTAGGCGACTTTTCCGCTTTCGCAATTAATGGTGAACCATGGCGCGTCTGGCCCTTTTCGACCTCGACAACACTCTGCTGGCCGGCGACAGCGACCACAGCTGGGGCGAATGGCTGTGCCAGCGCGGCCTGGTCGACGCCGGCGAGTACCAGGCGCGCAACGATGCCTTCTATGCCGACTACCAGGCCGGCACCCTGGACGTGTTCGCCTACCAGGCCTTCACCCAGGCGATCCTCGGCCGCAACAGCCTGGAGCAGCTGGCCACCTGGCATCGCCAGTTCATGCAGGAGGTCATCGAGCCGATCATCCTGCCCCGCGGCGAAGCCCTGCTGGCCGAGCACCGCGCCGCCGGCGACCGCCTGGTGATCATCACCGCCACCAACCGCTTCGTCACCGGCCCCATCGCCGAGCGCCTGGGCGTGGAAACGCTGATCGCCACCGAGTGCGAGATGCGCGACGGCCTCTACACCGGCCGCACCTTCGACGTGCCCTGCTTCCAGGGCGGCAAGGTGACCCGCCTGCAACGCTGGCTGCAGGAAACCGGCATGAGCCTGGACGGCAGCTACTTCTACAGCGACTCGCGCAACGACCTGCCGCTGCTGGAAGTGGTGGCCCACCCGGTGGCGGTCGACCCGGACGAAGTCCTGCGCGCCACCGCCCAGGAGCGCGGCTGGCCGGTGCTCAGCCTGCGCGACTGAGGCGCCTCACAGCGGCTTGTTGACCATCAGCCAGAAGATCGCCAGGAAGGCCAGGAACGCCGGCCAGCCCAGGGCGAACCACCAGCGCATATAGAAGAAGGCCCGCGGCGGCAAAGCGGTTCCCGCCGCCGTCGCCGCCTCGGCCAGGTCGCGCACGCGAATCTGCAGCCACACCACCGGCAACCAGCAGAGCCCGGCGAACACATACAGCCCCAGGCTCCACAGCAGCCAGCCCTGGGCCAGCGGCCAGCCGGCCCAGTACGCCAGGCCCAGGCCGCTGAGCGGCTGGAACACGGCGCTGGTGGCGATGAACAGCCAGTCGGCGCTGACCAGGTGGCGGAAGGTCGTGGCGATGACCTGCAACTGCCCGCTGCGCCAGGCCCGCCAGGCGTAGTAGGCCGAGCCCAGGCCGGTGCCGAACAGCAGGGTGGCGGTCAGGATGTGCAGGGTCTTGAGCAGCAGGTAGGGACTCATCGGCGCTCCATCGCCATCGGATTCACAGTGGCTTGGCCAGCATCAGCGCCAGTATCGCCAGCCAGCTGAGCAGGGCCAGGGCGAAGAACGCCGCGCCGAAGCGCAGCTCGCGCACCACGCGCTCGGCCAGCGGCTCGCCGCTGTCGCGGGCGCTCACCGCCAGGGCGCGGATGCGCCACAGGCGGCTGGTGAACAGCAGCCAGAAGATCGCCACCAGGATCAGCAGGCAGGCGCTGGCCAGCAGCCAGGTCTGCCCCAGCGGGAAGCCGGCGCGGTGGACCATCTGCCAGCCGGTCAGCGGCAGGCTGACGACGCTGCCGGCCACCAGCACCCAGGCCGCCAGGCCGATGCGCAGCAGCGCCCTGGCCAGCACGCCGGCATCCCCGCCGCGCCAGCTGCGCCAGCCGTACCAGGCGAGGCCGGCGATGGCCAGCAGCGGCACGGCCACGGCGACGCCGTGGAGGATCTTGAGGCTCTGGTAGATTTCCATGCGGGCGGTCCCTGTCGCGATTCGTGGCTGTTCCCTCAGCCTAGCAGCGCTGCCGGCCGGCGGGTCGAACTGGGACAGCGGGCGCTGCCCCGGCGTTCCCCGCCGACCGTGGCGTCAACCCAGGAACAGCTTGTACGCCGGGTTGTCGCTCTCGTCCCAGTATGGGTAGCCGATCTCTTCCAGCGCCTGCGCCACCAGGTGGCGCTCCTCCTCCGGCACCTGCAGGCCGGCGACCACGCGGCCGTCGGCGGCGCCGTGGTTGCGGTAGTGGAACATGGTGATGTTCCAGCGCCCGCCGAGCTTGTTGAGGAAGTTGAACAGCGCGCCGGGGCGCTCGGGGAACTCGAAGCGGAACACCTGCTCGTCGCTGACCCGCGGCGAATGGCCGCCGACCATGTGGCGGATGTGCAGCTTGGCCAGCTCGTTGTCGGTCAGGTCCAGCACCGGGAAGCCCTGCTCCCGCAGCTGCTCGACCAGCACCGCGCGCGGGTCGCTGTCCGGGTGGGTCTGCACGCCGACGAAGATGTGCGCTTCGCTGTCGGTGTTGTAGCGGTAGTTGAACTCGGTGATCTGGCGCTTGCCGATGGCCTCGCAGAAGGCCTTGAAGCTGCCCGGGCGCTCGGGGATGGTCACGGCGATGATGGCTTCGCGCTTCTCGCCCAGCTCGGCGCGCTCGGCCACGTGGCGCAGGCGGTCGAAGTTGATGTTGGCGCCGGAGTCGATGGCCACCAGGGTCTGCCCGCGGGCGTTGTCGCGCTCGACGTACTTCTTGATCCCGGCCACCGCCAGGGCGCCGGCGGGCTCGGTGATGGAGCGGGTGTCGTCGTAGATGTCCTTGATCGCCGCGCAGATTTCGTCGGTGCTGACGGTGATGACCTCATCCACGTACCGCTTGCAGATGTCGAAGGTGTGCTGGCCGATCTGCGCCACCGCCACGCCGTCGGCGAACAGCCCGACCTGGCTCAGCACCACGCGCTCGCCGGCGGCCATGGCGGCCTGCAGGCAGTTGGAGTCGTCCGGCTCGACGCCGATGACCTTCACCTCCGGGCGTAGGTACTTCACGTAGGCGGCGATGCCGGCGATCAGCCCGCCGCCGCCCACCGGCACGAAGATGGCGTCCAGGCGGCCCGGGTGCTGGCGGAGGATCTCCATGGCCACGGTGCCTTGCCCTGCGATCACGTCCGGGTCGTCGTAGGGGTGGATGTAGACGTAGCCCTTGTCTTCCACCAGCTTCAGCGAATACGCCAGCGCCTCGGGGAAGGCGTCGCCGTGCAGCACCGCCTTGCCGCCGCGGGCGCGCACGCCCTGGACCTTCAGCTCGGGCGTGGTGCGCGGCATGACGATGGTCGCCTTCACCCCCAGTTCCTTCGCCGCCAGGGCCACGCCCTGGGCGTGGTTGCCGGCCGAGGCGGTGACCACGCCGCGCGCCAGTTCCTCGCGGCTCAGCTGCGCCAGCTTGTTGTAGGCGCCGCGGATCTTGAAGGAGAACACCGGCTGCAGGTCCTCGCGCTTGAGCAGCACCTGGTTGTCCAGGCGCTCGGAGAGGCGGCGGGCCGGTTGCAGGGGCGTTTCCTCGGCGACGTCGTAGACGCGCGAGGTGAGGATCTTCTTGACGTACTGTTCGAGCATCGGGGCGGGCTTCGCAGGGACGGGGCATAAAGCCGGCAGTCTACTCCAGTCGGCCGCCGCCGGGAGCGGCGAATCCACATTCGCCCGGCGGCCCCGCTATAATTCGCGCCCCAAGCCCCCCTTTGCCGGAACCCCCAGATGAACCAGGACCAGCTCAAGCAGGCCGTGGCCCAGGCCGCCGTCGACCACATCCTCCCGTACCTCGACAGCAAGAGCATCGTCGGCGTCGGCACCGGCTCCACCGCCAACTTCTTCATCGACCTGCTGGCCAGGCACAAGGCCGAGTTCGACGGCGCCGTGGCCAGCTCCGAGGCCACCGCCCAGCGCCTGAAGGGCCACGGCATCCCGGTCTACGACCTGAACAGCGTCAGCGAGCTGGAGTTCTACGTCGACGGCGCCGACGAGAGCAACGAGCGCCTGGAGCTGATCAAGGGCGGCGGCGCCGCGCTGACCCGCGAGAAGATAGTCGCAGCCGTGGCCAAGCAGTTCGTCTGCATCGCCGACCAGAGCAAGCTGGTGCCCCTGCTCGGCGCCTTCCCGCTGCCGGTGGAGGTCATCCCCATGGCCCGCAGCCACGTGGCCCGCCAACTGGTCAAGCTGGGCGGCGACCCGGTCTACCGCGACGGCGTGCTGACCGACAACGGCAACATCATCCTCGACGTGCACAACCTGCGCATCGACAGCCCGGTGGCCCTGGAAGAGAAGATCAACAACATCGTCGGCGTGGTCACCGTGGGCCTGTTCGCCGCGCGCCCGGCCGACCTGCTGCTGCTCGGCACCGCCGAGGGCGTGAAGACGCTCAAGGCCTGACCTATTCGCGCCCATGGACGGGCGCCCGGCAACGACTAGGCTTAGGCTGTTCGCGCAACGCGCCGGAGGCCGCCATGTCCGCAAAATACCATCTGAAGAAGGCCAGCGACGGCCAGTTCCATTTCACCCTGCACGCCAGCAACGGCGAGGTCGTGCTCAGCAGCGAGCTGTACCGGGCCAAGACCTCGGCCATCGAAGGCATCGAGTCGGTGCGCAAGAACTCGCAGCGCGACGGCGCCTTCGAGTTGAAGGAAGCGAGCAACGGCAAGCACTACTTCGTGCTCAAGGCCAGCAATGGCCAGGTGGTCGGGCAGAGCCAGATGTACGCCAGCCAGGCCAACGCCGAGAACGGCGTCGCCTCGGTGAAGCGCTACGCGCCGGACGCCGGGATCAGCGACGACAGCTGAGCCGCCTCAGTCGGCCAGCAGCGCCACGCCCCAGGGCTTGGAGTCGATCCGCAGGCGCCGCGGCCGTGGCGCGGCGGGCGGCGCCTGGCGCTCCAGCTGCGCCAGGCAGGCTTCGGGATCGTCCAGCGGCAACTCCCCCAGCACTTCCAGCGGCAGCTCCCACCAGCCGCTGGCCAGCAGGCGCTCGATCACTTCCGGCGGGAAGCGGTAGCGGATCACCCGCGCCGGCGTCCCGGCCACGATCGCGTAGGGCGGCACGTCCTTGTTGACCAGGGATTGCGCGCCTATCACCGCCCCCGTCCCCACCGTCAGGCCGTCGAGGATCAGCACGTCGCGGCCGATCCACACGTCATGGCCGATGGAAGAGGGGCGCCGGGGCTCGTCGCGGACGATCGGGCGGCCGATCAGCCTGGGGTTGGACGGGAAGTTGTGGGTGGTCAGCCAGTCCATCGGGTGCGAATGGCGGCCCTGGCCGATCACCACGCCGGTGGCGATCGAGCAGTAGCGGCCGATCCGCGCCACGTCGAGGAACTCGCAGCCGCTGACGGCATCGGTGTGCGCGCCTATCTCCAGCTCGCGCGAGTAGATCTTCGCCTTGCCCAGCTTCACCCCCGGCTCCAGGGTCAGGCGCGCGCCGTCGCGCAGCGACTTGATCCCGCCGGCCAGGCGGCAGCCATGTTCGCTCAGCGCCTTGTTCAGGCGTCGGTTGATCAGGGCTTCGCGGATGATGTTCAAGGTCGCTCCAGGGGCGGGACAACAGGTGGGGCGACAATGTAAGCCTTTTGTTACTCCGACTCCACGCCCGGCGCCTTGCGGAACACGTAGAACAGGTTGGGCTCGCTGACCAGGTACAGCGTGCCCGCCTCGTCCATGGCCAGGCCCTCGGCCTGCGGCACGCTGCGCTTGAGCCCCTGCATGCCGCGCAGCAGCGACAGGCTGCTGATGGGCTCGCCATCGACGTCCAGTTCCAGCACCAGGCGCGACTCGTCCGACAGCGCCAGCAGGTGGCCGCTGCCCTCGTCGTACTGCAGGCTGGAAAGGTCGCGGACGAACAGCCGGCGGTCGCGCTTGAGGTCGTCCAGCACGTGCACGGCGAAAGGCTTGTCGGGCTGGGTGTGGGGGAAGCCGTGGACCTCGTAGATGCGCACCGGGTCGCGCTCCTTGGCGACGAACAGGCGCTGGCCGACCGAGTCGTAGGCCAGCCCCTCGAAGCCCTTGTTGCCCATCGGCCCCAGGCCCAGGGACAGCTGTTGCGCCTGTTCGGCGTCCAGCTCGCGGGTGCCGTCGTCCAGGCGCACCTTGAACAGGCGCTGGCGGCGCTCGTCGCTGAGCACGTAGAGGCCGGGGCCGATGTATTCGATGGCCTCGGTGTCGCCGAAATCGTGCAGGGTGATCTTGCGCAGCACCTTGCCGTCCAGGGACAGCTCGACGATCTGCGCCGGCTGGTTGGTGACGGTGAACAGGCTGCGCCGCTCGGGATCGTAGGTCAGCGCCGAGACGTCGTCGTCCAGGCCCTCGATGGGCTGCGCCTCGATCTCGACGCGGTAGTCGGGCAGCCAGATCGAGCGTTCGCGCCAGTTTTCCGCATGGTGCCATTCGCGCACGGCGAACCAGGCGCGTTCGTAGACGCGGAACTGCTGGCCGAGCCAGGCCAGGGCGAGCAGGAGAAGGATCAGCAGCGCCGCCAGGCAGCGGCGCAAGGTGAGGAAACGGAACATCGCAGGTCCATGTCGATGGGGGCACGCCGTAATAGCACAAGGCCGCTGAAGCCAGGCTTAATCCCCGTGCAGGAAAATTCCTCAAGGCTAAAGTCAGGCTAGCGTAATCCCGTGTTCTCGCCGCCCCCGCAAGGAGTTCCGATGAGCGCCGTCCAGCTTCCCGAGCAGCGTACCCTGACCACCCTGCACACCGTGGTGCTGGCCACCGAGGTGCTGAGCCAGGCCGGCATCCCCCGCGGCCGGCTGCTGGAGGGCAGCGGCATCGCCGAGGCGGACCTGCTGACGCCGGAGAAATTCGTCAGCCACGCCCAGGAACTGCGGGTATTCGCCAATGCACTGAGCTGCTACCAGGACCCGGCTTTGGGCCTCTACCTGGGCCTGCGCATGCACGTTTCGGCCTACGGCATGCTCGGCTACAGCATGCTGGCCAGCCGCACCCTGCGCGACGCCCTGCAACTGGCCCTGGCCCATCCCGACCTGCTCGGCACCTACTTCCGCCTGGCCCTGCAGGACCACGGCGACGAGGTCTGGCTGAGTGCCGAGGGCTACCGCTACGCGCCGGAGCTGACGGTGTTCAACACCGAGCTGTGCCTGACCTCGCTGCTCACCGTGGTGCGCGACCTGCTCGGCGAATCGGTGCGCCCGCGGCGCCTGCTGCTGGCCTACCGCCCGCCGCTGCATGCCGGCACCTACAGCGAACGCCTGGGCTGCCCGGTGGAGTTCGGCGCCGCCACCAGCGCCCTGTGCCTGGGCCCGGCGCTGCTCGACCGCGCCCTGCCGCTGGCCGACCCGGTCAGCTGCCACAACGGCCTGCAGCAATGCCAGCGCCTGAGCGCGGCCATGAGCGGGCGCGACGACATCCTCGAACTGATCCGCCGCCACCTCGCCAACCACCTGCAGGAAGCCCGCGGCCTGGACGAGGTGGCGCGCCACCTGCACCGCTCCAGCCGCACCCTGCGCCGGCACCTGCAGCAGCACAACACCAGCTACCAGCAGGTGCTGGACGAAGTGCGCTACGACAAGGCCCGGCAACTGCTCAAGGACACCGACCTGCCCATCTACCTGATCGCCGAACGGCTCGGCTACAGCGAGACCGCCAGCTTCCGCCATGCCTTCCAGCGCTGGAGCGGAGCGAGCCCGAGCCTGTATCGCGGTTGAGGCCGAGCCGGCCTGGCGGCCGGATCGCGGATGAGATCCGCTCCTACACCATCCTCAACACCCGCGCTCCTTGTAGGAGCGCGCCCTGCGCGCGAAATCGCGGGCAGGGCCCGCTACAGGAGGGGTCGACGATGGGCGCATCGTAGGAGCGGATCCCATCCGCGAAACGCGCCGGAACCTCCGGCTATCGCGAGCAAGCCCGCTCCTGCGAAGAGCCGGCCAGGCTGGCGAAAACGGCCCCTCAACTTGGCCTGATTTATCCCTTATTGGCCTGTTCTATCGTTCTGCCGCTGCGAAAAGGAGGGCCATTATCAAGCCGCAGCTAGGTGAAGCGGCCGCCAGAGCCGTAAAACCGCAAACAATAACAACTGCTTAACTGCATGGTATTGAAGCATGACCAGCGCGATTGCCATCGAGCGAATCGGCATGGAATTCGGTACCCCCGGCCAAGGCCTCAAGGCCCTGGACGACGTGTCCCTGGACATCCGCGCCAACGAATTCTTCACCCTCCTCGGCCCCTCGGGCTGCGGCAAGACCACCCTCCTGCGGCTCATCGCCGGCTTCGAACAACCCACCTCCGGCAGCATCCGCCTCTACGGCGAGCCCATGCAGGGCCTCCCGCCCTTCCGCCGCCCGGTCAACACCGTGTTCCAGAGCTATGCGCTGTTCCCGCACATGACCGTGGCGCAGAACATCGCCTTCGGCCTGGAAATGCAGGGCAAGCCCAAGGCCGAGACCGAAGCCACGGTGAAGGCCATGCTCGAACTGGTGCGCCTGCCCGACGTCGGCTCGCGCCGCGCCGACCAGCTCTCCGGCGGCCAGCAGCAGCGCATCGCCCTGGCCCGCGCGCTGGCCAGCCGGCCCAAGGTGCTGCTGCTGGACGAATCGCTCTCGGCGCTGGACCTGAAGCTGCGCAAGGAAATGCAGATCGAACTCAAGCGCCTGCAGCACGAGACCGGCATCACCTTCATCTTCGTCACCCACGACCAGGAAGAAGCCCTGACCATGTCCGACCGCATCGCGGTGATGAACAAGGGCCAGATCCTGCAGATCGGCACCCCCACCGAAATCTACGACGCCCCGGCCAACCGCTGGGTGGCCGACTTCATCGGCGAGACCAACTTCCTCGAGGCCGAGGCCAACGGCGACGGCGTGGTCCTCGCCGACGGCCAGCGCCTGGCCGCCGCCACCACGCTGCCGGGCAAGGTGACCCTGGCGATCCGCCCGGAACGCACCGAGCTGGCCCAGGACGGCGAGCTGGAAGGCGTGGTGGAGAACGTGGTCTACGTCGGCACCGACACCGTCTACCACCTGAAGGTCGCCGGCACCCCCGGCTTCCGCGTGCGCCAGCAGAACCGCCAGGGCGCGGTGGGCGCCCACGAGCCCGGCGCGCGGGTGCGCGTGCGGGTACCCGGCGACGCCATCCGGGTGCTGGCCGAATGAGCACGCTGCGCCTGCAAGCCGAGCGCAAGAGCCTGCGCGCCCGGCTGGCGCTGACCACCCCGGCCATGCTGGTGCTGCTGGTGTTCCTGGTGCTGCCGCTGGGCATCATGTTCGCCGTGTCCGTCCAGGCGCCCGGCGACTACGGCGGCGTGAAATGGGGCCAGCACACCCTGGAGGCATACATCAACTTCCTCTGGGAGCGCGACCTGGACGACACCCTGGTGTTCAACACCGACTACCTGGGCATCTTCCAGCGCTCCTTCTGGCTGTCCATCCTGACCACCGCCGGCTGCCTGCTGATCGGCTT
This sequence comes from Pseudomonas sp. M1, assembly GCF_022760135.1. Lineage (NCBI taxonomy): Bacteria > Pseudomonadati > Pseudomonadota > Gammaproteobacteria > Pseudomonadales > Pseudomonadaceae > Pseudomonas > Pseudomonas sp. M1. Next base: position 162,870 of record NZ_CP094343.1, on the reverse strand, counting down.
CCCCACCGCGCTGTACCTGGCGCTGCAGGACGAGCGCCGGCGCAACATGCTGCTGTTCCTGGTCACGGTGCCGTTCTGGACCAACCTGCTGGTGCGCGTTTACGCCTGGATCCTGCTGCTGCGCAACGGCGGGCTGATCGACGAGGGCCTGCACAAGCTGGGCTTCAGCGATGCCGCCATCGGCCTGCTGTACACCGACAACGCGGTGATCATCGGCCTGCTCTACACCTACCTGCCATTCATGGTGCTGCCCATCTACACCAGCCTGGAGAAGATGGACTGGCGCCTGGTGGAAGCCGCCTTCGACCTCGGCGCCAACCGCTGGAAGGCGCTCAGGCGGATCATCATCCCGCTGGCGATGCCCGGCATCGTCGCCGGCTGCATCCTGGTGTTCATCCCCTCGCTGGGCAACTACATCATTCCCGAGCTGCTCGGCGGCGGTAAGTCGCTGATGATCGGCAACCTGATCCAGCTGCAGTTCGGCACGGCGCACAACTGGCCGTTCGGCGCGGCACTGTCCTTCGCCCTGCTCGCCTTCGTCCTCGCCGCCATGCTGGTCTATAGCATGCGCTTCAGGCAGGGCGCCGCCGGAGGTCACCCATGAATTCGCTGAATCCGCTGTGGCGCTTCGCCGGCGTGCGCCCGGCCGCCTGGCTGTTCTTCGCCTTCCTCTACGTGCCGATCCTGGTGCTGGTGGTGCTGAGCTTCAACAGCGGCCAGTCGGCAACGCTCTGGGAAAGCTTCAGCTTCAAGTGGTACGCGGTGGTGGCCAACGACCCGGAGATCGTCCGCGCGGCGAAGAACTCGCTGATAGTGGCCAGCCTGGCCACGGTCTTCGCCACCCTGCTGGCCACCCTGGCGGCGCTGGGCATGCGCGGCCGCGCCTTCCGCGGGCAGAGCCTGATGAACGGCGTGCTCGGCCTGCCGCTGCTGGTGCCGGAGATAGTAGTGGCGGTGGCCACGCTGATGTTCTTCGCCTTCATCGGCCTGAAGCTGTCGCTGTTCACCATCCTCATCGCCCACGTGGTGTTCTGCATCCCCTTCGCCTACCTGCCGATCCGCGCCCGCCTGGAGGGCATGGACCCGCGCCTGGCCGAAGCCGCGGCGGACCTCTACGCCTCGCCGTGGAAGGCCTTCTGGAAGGTGACCTGCCCGCTGCTGATGCCCGGCATCCTCTCCGGGGCGATGCTGGCGTTCATCATCTCGATGGACGACTTCGTCATCACCTACTTCGTCGCCGGTGCCGGCGCCACCACCCTGCCGGTGTACATCTTCAGTTCCATAAGAATGGGGATATCGCCGAAGATCAACGCGATCTCGTCGATCATCCTGCTTATTTCCATCGCGTTCGTTGCGTTGTCGTACTACGTCGGCCAGCGCCGGCGTTGACTGCCTCCCGATAAAAACCATTCGCACAGGAGCTTCACCGATGACCATCCGCCGCCTTCCCCTGGCCCTCAGGGCCGCCGCCCTGGCGGGCCTGACCCTGGCCGGCCAGGCCCACGCCGACGGCACCCTGCACTTCGCCAACTGGTCGGACTACTTCCCGCCGGAGTTGCTGAAGAAGTTCGAGAAGGACACCGGCATCCACGCCACCCTCGACTCCTACGACAGCAACGAGACCCTGCTGGCCAAGCTCAAGGCCGGCGGCGGCGCCTACGACGTGGTGGTGCCCTCGGACAGCTTCATCGAGATCTTCGTCAAGGAAGGCCTGCTGCAGAAGCTGGACAAGTCGCAGCTGCCGAACCTGGCCAACCTCAAGGACAAGTTCAAGACGCTCAGCTACGACCCCGGCCACGACTATACCGTGCCCTACCTGTGGGGCAGCACCGGCTACAGCTACGACAGCGCCAAGGCTCCGGGCGGCAAGTTCGACGAGAGCTGGAAGCCGTTCTTCGAGCCGCCGGAGGCGTTCAAGGGCAAGGTGGTGGCGCTCAACTCCATCGAGGAGCTGTGGGCCCCGGCCACCTACTACCTCGGCGTCGACGAATGCACCGAGGACCCGAAACAGGCCGAGAAGGTCCTCGACCTGCTGCTCAAGCAGAAGCCGCTGCTGGCCATGTACAACAGCGACGGCACCATCGAGCGCATGGCCGCCGGCGAGGTGTACATGCACCAGCAGTGGAACGGCGCCTACCACCGCGCCCACGCCCAGCGCGCCAGCCTGGTCTACGTCTATCCGAAGGAAGGCGTGCGCCTGTTCATCGATAACCTGGCCATTCCCAAGGACGCCACCAACATCAAGGAAGCCCACGTCTTCCTCAACTGGATGATGCAGCCGGAGAACATCGCCGCCGCCTCCAACTTCGCCAAGTACAACAACGCCATCACCGGTTCCGAGAAGTTCATGGACAAGGAGCTGTTCGACGACCCGGCGATCAACACTCCCGAAGACAAGATCGACCGCCTGAAGCCCTTCCAGCTGTGCTCGCCGAAGTCCCTGTCGTTGCGCGCCAAGGTCTGGACCAAGCTGAAGAAATGACCGCCCGGTCCGGCGGCGGGACGAGCGCCCGCCGCCGGGCCTGACAGTCAATTTGGCCACTTCGATCCCTTTTTGACCCTTTACAGGGTTCTGCGGGGCGGCGCGGGGGCCTAAAGTCCGGGTACTCGCCCAGGGAATGGCCGCCAGGGCCGCGATCACCGGCGCGGCACGCGCCGCGCCGGTATCCAGGGAGCGCCGCCAGCGAGCATCCACAAGAACAATGCCCCGAGAACGCTCATGACCAGCCCTTGCTCCACCCCGGTTCGCGGCCGTCACCGCGCCCACCCCTTCCTCGCCCGTTACGCCCGCCGGCAGCGCTGCGGCTGACCGCCCCGCTCCCTCCGCGCGGCCGCCAGCGGCGCCCCGCGCCAGCGCAACAACGACAAGAATTCGCGAGGAAACATCGATGGCCATCGAACAAGGCGCACGCATGAGCGCCAGCACCGGCAACGCCCCCCAAGCCCAGGCGGACGCCCGCCTCAAACGCATCCTGGGGCTGCCCGCCCTGGTCTTCTTCGGCCTGGTCTACATGGTCCCGCTGACCATGTTCACCACCTACGGCGTGGTCACCGAGATGACCGGCGGGCGCACCGCCAGCGCCTACCTGATCACCCTGCTGGCGATGCTGTTCACCGCCGCCTCCTACAGCTTCATGGTGCGCAAGTACCCGATCGCCGGCTCCGCCTATTCCTACACCAGCCTGAGCTTCGGCCCGGCGGTGGGCTTCCTCTCCGGCTGGTCGCTGCTGCTCGACTACCTGTTCCTGCCGATGATCAACTACCTGCTCATCGGCCTGTTCATGAACATCGCCTTCCCGGAGATTCCCGCCTGGGTCTTCGTGGTCGCCTCCATCGCCCTGGTCACCGTGCTCAACGTGGTGGGCATCAGCCAGGTGGCCGGCATGAGCAACGCCATCGTCGGCGCCCAACTGGTGTTCATCGTGGTGTTCGTCGGCATGTCACTGAAGAGCCTGGCCGGCGCCCCGGCCCTGGACCTGGCCGCGCCCTTCGTCGGCGACGGCAGCAAGCCCGGCTTCGCCCCGCTGATGGCCGGCGCCGCGGTGCTGTGCCTGTCGTTCCTGGGCTTCGACGCGGTCTCCACCATGGCCGAGGAAACCCGTGACGCGCGCCGCGACATCCCGCGGGCGATCATCATCACCACGGTGCTGGCCGGCCTGATGTTCACCCTGCTGGCGATCATCAGCCAGCTGGTGTTCCCCGGCAGCGTGTTCGAGAACGCCGACTCGGCGGCCAACGAGGTGATGCTCAAGGCCGGCGGCCAGTTCCTCGGCAACTTCTTCACCGCTGCCTACATCGCCGGTTGCATCGGCTCGGCGCTGGCCTCCCAGGCCTCGGTATCACGCATCCTCTTCACCATGGGCCGCGACGGCATCCTCCCGCGCAGCCTGTTCGGCACCCTGCACGCGCGCTTCCAGACTCCGGTGGTGGCGATCCTGGTGGTCTCGGCCATCTCCCTGCTGGCCCTGGTGCTGGACCTGACCACCCTGGCCTCGATGATCAGCTTCGGCGCCCTGGTGGCCTTCTCGGTGGTCAACCTGGCGGTGATCCGCACCTACCTGGGCGTCGAAGGCCGCCGTGCGCCGGCCGACCTGCTGCGCTACGGCCTGGTGCCCTTCATCGGCCTGTGCCTGACCCTCTGGCTGTGGACCAGCCTGTCGCAGCTGACGCTGATCGTTGGCCTGAGCTGGTTCGCCGTCGGCTTCGTCTACCTGGCGCTGCACACCGGCGGCTTCCGCCGCAAGGCGCCGAGCGTGAATTTCGAGGAAAACGCCTGATACCCCACGGACCCACCGGGCGCCGCCGGGCGCCCCCAGGAGTGCATGATGTTGACGATCTACACCGACGACCATCGCTTGCACCACGGCCAGCATGAGCTGATCGGCGGCCAGTTCACCCCCTGCTTCGAGAAGCCCAGCCGCGCCGACATGGTCCTGGACCGCGTCAAGGCGGTGGGCCTGGGCGAGATCCAGGCCCCGCGCGACTTCGGCCTGGAGCCGATCCGGCGCATCCACACCGAGGGTTTCGTCAACTTCCTCCAGCACGCCTGGCGCGACTGGCTGGCCACTGGCAGAACCCACGACATGCTGCCCATCGCCTGGCCGACCCGCCGCCTGCTGCAGAAGGAGCCCGACAGCATCGACGGGCGCCTGGGCTACTACAGCTTCGACGCCGGCGCGCCGATCACCGCCGGCACCTGGCAGGCCATCACCAGCTCGGCGAACGTGGCCCTGACCGGCCAGGCCGAACTGGCCAAGGGCGCCCGCTCGGTGTTCAGCCTGTGCCGCCCGCCGGGCCACCACGCCTCGGCCGACTACATGGGCGGCTACTGCTTCTTCAACAACGCCGCCATCGCCACCCAGGCCATCCTCGACCAGGGCGCGGCGCGGGTGGCCATCCTCGACGTGGACTACCACCACGGCAACGGCACCCAGGACATCTTCTACGACCGCGCCGACGTGCTCTTCACCTCGATCCACGGCGACCCGCGCTTCGAATACCCCTACTTCCTCGGCTACGCCGACGAAAAGGGCCGTGGCGTGGGCGAAGGCTTCAACTTCAACTACCCGCTGGCCTCGGGCAGCGACTGGTCGGTATGGAGCCTGGCGCTGCAGGCGGCGATCCGGCAGATCGCGGCGTATGGGCCGGATGTGCTGGTGGTTTCGCTGGGGGTGGATACCTTCAAGGAAGATCCGATTTCGCAGTTCAAGCTGGACTCGCCGGATTACCTGCGTATGGGGGAGGCTATCGGCAAGTTGGGGCTGCCGACGTTGTTCGTCATGGAGGGGGGGTATGCGGTGGAGGAGATCGGGATCAATGCGGTGAATGTGTTGCAGGGGTTTGAGAGCGTTGGTTGAGCGCCATTCCCTGTAGGAGCGAGCTTGCTCGCGAACCGCGCCTCCCGGTGGCTCTGGCGCACGGGGTTGACTCCGCTCCCTCTCCCCAGCCCTCTCCCTGAAGGGAGAGGGGGCTTGTCCGTGCCGAGAGAGGGAATGGTTCCAGTCGGAAACCAACGGCGCTGCCGGCTGACTCCAGAACACCCAACCCTGCCCAACGGTCCCCTCTCCCTTCAGGGCGGGGCGCGCAGCCGAGGGTTAGGGAGAGGGCGCTCTACAGCCCAACACCCAAAGTCCCGAGCAAGCACCGTTCGCGAGCAAGCTCGCTCCTACGAAAAGCCAGACACAAAAAAGCCGCGCCAGGATCACTCCCGGCGCGGCCTTTTCATATGCATCTCGTTACTGCAGGACGTCCACCCGATCCACATCGATCTCCACGCCCTTGCGGTCATGGTCGACCTCGCCGGTCAGGCGCACCTTGGTCTTGTCGGAAACATCCACGCCCTGCGGCCAGTCCTCGTGGTCGATCTCCACCTGCATGCTGCCGGTGGCGTCCTTGAACTCGTAGTGCTCGCCGTGCAGGCGCTTGGTGATCACGCCTTCCAGCACGGCCGGGGCGTCGTCGGCAGCGGTCTGGGCGGCTTTCACGGTGTTCACCGGGCCGGTCGCCGCGGGTTTGGCGGCGTCGCTGCCCGGGCCGGTGTAGCCGGCGGCGAAGGTGGCGCCGGAGAACAGGGCGATGGCGGCGATCAGGGGAAGACGGATGGATTTCATGAAGTAGCCTCCTGGCTGTTTTCGTTGAAACCAGAGTAGCCAAACAGAATGAAACCAGCCTGAATCCGCCCTTAATCCAGGCTTAACCGCCCTTGTCGTCGTCCTTGAGCTTGCGGAACACGTAGAACAGCTCCGGTTCGCTGACCATGTAGATGGTGCCCTGCTCGTCGATGGCCACGCCCTCGGCGCGCGGGATCTTGTCGTGCAGGCCGTTGAGCCCGCCGAGCAGGCTGATGAAGCTGACCGGCTCGCCTTTCTCGTCCAGCTCCAGCAGCAGGTGCGACTCCGCCGACAGCACCAGGGTATGGCCGGTGCGCGGGTCGACGCTGAGCGCCGAGACGTTGCGCATGTACAGCTGCTCGCTGGGCAGCGGCCGCATGCTGCCGGTCAGCCCCGGGCTGCCGTCGCTGGTCCAGCTGAAGAGGGTCATGGGGTCGCGCTCGCGGCCCAGCAGCAGGCGTTTCTGCGCCGGGTCCCAGGCGATGCCCTCGAAGCCCTTGTTGCTCTTTTCGCCGAGGTTGCCCAGGTCGAAGCTGGCCAGCTTGGCGGTGCTCAGCTCGTGGGTCTGCGGGTCGAGGTGGAAGATGGTCAGGGAGTTCTGCCGCTCGTCGGTCACCGCGACGTTGCCGTTGGGCAGCACCGCCACGCCTTCGGGGTTCTCCAGGCCCAGCAGCGGGATCACCCGCAGCACCTCGCCGTCCAGCGACAGCTCGCCGAGCAGCGGCTTCTTGCCGGTCACGGTGAACAGCGTGCGGGTCACCGGGTTGTAGGCCAGGTCCGAGGTCTCCTGGCCTTCCAGCCCGCCCTTGAGCGGCTTGCCCTGGATCACCGCGCGGTAGCCGGGCAGCCAGACGCTGTCGGCGCGCGCCTGCTCGCTGGTGTTCTCTTCCTGCCACCACAGGCGGGCGCGGTCGTCCCAGTGGAACAGCTTGGTCAGGACCACCAGCACCACGGCGGCGAAGAGCAAGGCCAGCAGCAGCCAGCGCAGAAGACGAGAGGATCGGACCTGGGTCATCGGGGAGTTCTTGTTGTCTGGGTGGGAACGCCCCGCAGAACGCAAAGGCCGCACGAATGGCGGCCTTTGGCGGGGTACGGCTCAGAGGACGCGGCTTTCGAACCGGCTGGCGCCGGGAAGTTCCAGCACCAGCTCGCTGCCGCGCTTGAGCGGGCCCACGCCCACCGGCGTACCGGTGGAGACCACATCGCCCGGCTGCAGCGAGAAGTGCCCGGCGATGTGCTGGATCAGCGGCACGATCGGGTTGAGCATGTCGCGGCTGTTGCCGTCCTGGCGCACTTCGCCGTCGATGCTCAGGCGGATGCCGATGTCGGTCGGATCGGGGAAGCGGTCGGCGCTGACGAAGGGCGCCAGCACGAAGGCGCCGTCGAAGGACTTGGCCAGTTCCCAGGGCAGGCCCTTTTCCTTGAGCTTGGCCTGCACGTCGCGCAGGGTCAGGTCCAGCGCCGGGGCGTAGCCGGAAATGGCGTCCAGCACTTCCTCGCGGCTGGGCGTGCGCGACAGCGGCTTGCCGATCAGCACGGCGATCTCCGCTTCGTAGTGCACGTCGCCACGGCCCTCGGGAATGGCGAAGCCGCCCTCGGCCGGCACGGTGCAGGAACCGGGCTTGATGAACAGCAGCGGCTCGGTGGGCACCGGGTTGTTCAGCTCCCTGGCGTGCTCGGCGTAGTTGCGCCCGACGCAGACCACCTTGCCCAGCGGGAAGTGGATGCGGGTGCCGTCGACGTACTGATGCTGGTAACTCATGACCGACTCCTGGACGGATGAATGGGATGCCCCGCGGCGCTCGTGGCGCTGCGCGGTGCCCGCCTCCCGCGGGCGCTGCCGGCCGTTCCGTCGGCCCCGAACATGAGAAGGGCCGGTGAACCGGCCCTTCTGGGATGACTGGCTTACTCGGCGAAGATCTTGCCGGGGTTCATGATCCCGTTGGGATCGAACACCGCCTTGACTGCCTTCATGTAGCCGATCTCGGCTTCGGAGCGAGAGTAACCCAGGTAGTCGCGCTTGGTCATGCCCACGCCGTGCTCGGCGGAGATGGAGCCGTTGTACTTCTGCACGGTCTCGAACACCCACTTGTTGACGGTGGCGCACTTGGCGAAGAACTCGTCCTTGGACAGGTTCTCGGGCTTCAAGATGTTCAGGTGCAGGTTGCCGTCGCCGATGTGGCCGAACCAGACCACTTCGAAGTCCGGGTAGTTGGCTTCGACGATGGCGTCGATGTCCTTGAGGAAGGCCGGGACCTTGCTGACAGTGACCGAGATGTCGTTCTTGTACGGCGTCCAGTGCGAGATGGTCTCGGAGATGTACTCGCGCAGCTTCCACAGGTTCTGCAGCTGCTGCTCGCTCTGGCTCATCACGCCGTCCAGCACCCAGCCCTGCTCGACGCAGTGCTCGAAGGTGGCCAGGGCCTCGTTGGCCACTTCCTCGGTGCTGGCCTCGAACTCCAGCAGGGCATAGAACGGGCAGTCGGTCTCGAACGCCGGCGGCACGTCGCCGCGGGCCAGGACCTTGGCCAGGGCCTTGTCGGAGAAGAATTCGAAGGCGGTCAGGTCGAGCTTGCTCTGGAAGGCGTGCAGCACCGGCATGATCGAGTCGAAGTCGGGGGTGCCGAGGACCATCGCGGTAAGGTTCTTCGGCGTGCGCTCCAGGCGCATGGTGGCCTCGACCACGAAGCCCAGGGTGCCTTCGGCGCCGATGAACAGCTGGCGCAGGTCGTAGCCGGTGGCGTTCTTGATCAGGTCCTTGTTCAGCTCCAGCAGGTCGCCCTTGCCGGTGACCACCTTCATGCCGGCCACCCAGTTGCGCGTCATGCCGTAGCGAATCACCTTGATCCCGCCGGCATTGGTGCCGATGTTGCCGCCGATCTGGCTGGAGCCGGAGGAAGCGAAGTCCACCGGGTAGTACAGGCCCTGCTCCTCGGCGAACAGTTGCAGTTGCTTGGTCACCACGCCCGGCTGGCACACCACGGTGCGGTCGAAGGCGTTGAAGTCGAGGATCCTGTTCATGTAGTCGAACGACACCACCACCTCGCCGTTGGCGGCGACGGCGGCGGCGGAGAGCCCGGTACGCCCGCCCGAAGGCACCAGGCCGACCTTGTGCTCGTTGGCCCAGCGCACCACGGCCTGCACCTGCTCGATGCTCTTGGGGAAGGCGATGGCCAGCGGCGCCGGGGCGAAGTGCTTGGTCCAGTCCTTGCCATAGGCATCCAGGGAATCGGCATCGGTCAGCAGCTTGCCGGGCTCCAGCAGGGGCTTGAGCGATTCGATCAGGGCTTCGCGGGTCATCGAGGGAACTCTCAAATGGTTCATGGTCGTCCTGAGAACAGCTCAGGTCGCAACCGGACAAGGAAAAGGGAGAACATGCTAGCATACGCACCCCACGCAGTTCGCCACCTGGCGCCGAGCTGCGGCACCGGCCGGTTCGGCCAGAGCTGTTCATTTTCTAGCCATTATCCCGGGACTACAGGTTCAAGCAGATGAGCAAGACTTCTCTCGACAAGAGCAAGATCAAATTCCTTCTCCTGGAAGGCGTGCACCAGAATGCCGTTGATACCCTCAAGGCTGCCGGCTACACCAACATCGAGTACCTCAAGACCGCGCTGTCCGGCGACGAGCTGAAGGAAAAGATCGCCGACGCCCACTTCATCGGCATTCGCTCCCGCACCCAGCTCACCGAGGAAGTCTTCGACTGCGCCAAGAAGCTGATCGCGGTGGGCTGCTTCTGCATCGGCACCAACCAGGTCAACCTGAACGCCGCCCGCGAACGCGGCATCGCGGTGTTCAACGCGCCCTACTCCAACACCCGCTCGGTGGCCGAGCTGGTGCTGGCCGAAGCCATCCTGCTGCTGCGCGGCATCCCGGAGAAGAACGCCTCCTGCCACCGCGGCGGCTGGATCAAGTCGGCGGCCAACTCCTTCGAGATCCGCGGCAAGAAGCTGGGCATCGTCGGCTACGGCTCCATCGGCACCCAGCTCTCGGTCCTGGCCGAAGCCCTGGGCATGCAGGTGTTCTTCTACGACGTGGTGACCAAGCTGCCGCTGGGCAACGCGCAGCAGATCGGCTCGCTGCACGAGCTGCTGGGCCTGTGCGACATCGTCTCGCTGCACGTGCCGGAGCTGCCGTCCACCCAGTGGATGATCGGCGAGAAGGAAATCCGCGCCATGAAGAAGGGCGGCATCCTGATCAACGCCGCCCGCGGCACCGTGGTCGAGCTGGACCACCTGGCCAACGCCATCAAGGACGAGCACCTGATCGGCGCCGCCATCGACGTGTTCCCGGTCGAGCCCAAGTCCAACGACGAAGAGTTCGAAAGCCCGCTGCGTGGCCTGGACCGCGTGATCCTGACCCCGCACATCGGCGGCTCCACCGCCGAGGCCCAGGCCAACATCGGCCTGGAAGTGGCCGAGAAGCTGGTCAAGTACAGCGACAACGGCACCTCGGTGTCCTCGGTCAACTTCCCCGAAGTCGCCCTGCCGTCGCACCCGGGCAAGCACCGCCTGCTGCACATCCACGCCAACATCCCGGGCGTGATGAGCGAGATCAACAAGGTGTTCGCCGACAACGGCATCAACATCTCCGGCCAGTACCTGCAGACCAACGAGAAGGTCGGCTACGTGGTGATCGACGTCGACGCCGAGTACTCGGACCTGGCGCTGGAGAAGCTGCAGCACGTCAACGGCACCATCCGCAGCCGCGTCCTGTTCTAAGGACCGCTCGGCGGCAAGAAAAAAGGAGGCTTCGGCCTCCTTTTTTCGTTTCTGCGGCAGGAGCAATGGCCTTACAGGCTATGCCAAGGCGCTTTTCGTAGGATGGGTTGAGCTTGCGAAACCCATGCGGGACGGTGATGGGTATCGCTTCGCTCGACCCATCCTACGTGGTGTATCGCCGGACTCCGTCCGCGAGAGGTTATCCGCCGCTCAAGAGCATCGCGGATGAATCCGCTCCTACAGGCATATCAGCCCGATCTCGCCGGCCCGAGACCCAACCATCACTTCACGTTGACGGTGATCTGCTTGGATTCCACGTTCGGCTCGAAGGGCACGTGGTTCTTGTCGCCCAGCAGCAGCTGCAGGGTGTGCTTGCCCGGCGGCAGGGTGATCCTGGTTTCCGTCTGGCCCTTGCCGAAGTGGCGGATGTTGTCGGTCATCGGCAGCGGCATGTCCATGGCCGGCTGCTCCTTGAGGTCCACCAGCAGGTGGTGGTGCCCGGTGCTGGGCGAGTCGACGCCGGCCGGGGCCACGCCCATGCCTTCCAGGCCGAACTTGACGGTGAAGGTCTGGCCGACGGTGGCGCCGTCCTTCGGTTCGATGAAATACACCTTGGCCCCCTCGGGCGCCGGGGTACGCGGCATGCCGGCCGCCAGCGCGGCGGTGGAGGCGGCGAGCAGCAGGCCGGCAAGGCCCAGGCAAGGCAACGTGAGCTTCATGGAGTTCTCCTTATGAGCGGGATGGGGAGGCCCGGCACGCTGCAGCGAACCTCCGGCGGGACTCTTCAGCATAGGTCGCCACGCCGACGGCTCAAGGGAAAGAGTGCTACAAGGGCTGTCGGAAGGCTCTACGCCGAGCCTCGCAGGCTATCACAAGCCACTCAGCCGCCGGCTTCCAGGCCGGCCAGGCAGACCGCCGCGGCGTCCAGCTCCTCCTCGCTGAACACCAGCACGCCCATGCGCTTGAGTGCCGCCGCGGTGACGCCCTCGCCGGGCACGCGCAGGCCGGAGAAGCTGCCGTCATAGTTCTCGCGGTTGCCACAGGAAGGGCTGCGCGCCTTGAGGATGGCCAGGCGGATGCCATGGCGGTCGACCAGCGCCATGGCCTGTTCGGCGCCGCGGACGAAGGCGCGGGTGACGTCCACGCCATCCACCGTCACCACCGGCGCCTGGCCTTCAAGCACCAGGGCGCCGCGGCCGCCGGGAATCTCCGCCGGCGCGCGCGGCGTGGGCAGGCCGCCGGCCACTTCCGGGCACAGCGCGACCACCCGGCCCTGGGCCTGCCAGCGTTCCAGCAGGTCGAAGGGGCCGTGGCTGCCACCGTCGTAGCGCACCCGGTGGCCCAGCAGGCAGCGGCTGACGAGAATCTTCTGCATGGGCGAAACACTCCCTTTTCGATCGCAACAGACTAGCCCGCGCATCGGACCCGGTCACCTGGCAACCGATGGCGGCCACCCTCCGATGGTCGGGCCCATCCTTCGGCTGGAACTGCCGCGCCGGCATGGCGGGCCGGGCGCATCGCGCGCAGACTGCCTCGCCATGTCGCCCACCGCGAGGGAACCGCCACCATGCTCAAGCCTCTCAGCCTGCCGCACCTGCTCGGCGGCCTGCTGCTGTGCGCCGCCGGCGCCAGCCAGGCCGCGCTCGAACCGCTGGACAACGAAAACCTCGGCCGCATCACCGGCCAGGAGGGCCTGAGCATCCGCGCCGACGTCATGGCCAGCATCGGCAAGGCCGCCTGGGTCGACGACGGCGGCAGCGTCTCGCTGCGCAACCTGAAGATCGACAACGGCTGCACCAGCGCCGCGGTCTGCCCGGACGGCCGCGGCGGCGCGCTGCCCCTGGGCGCGGCGCAGCTGGGCCTGAGCCTGCCGTTCTTCGGCGTCGAGCTGCCGACCCTGCAGGTCGACGTGGTCCAGGGCAGCAACGGCCAGCAGCAGTTGGCGCTGACCCTGCCGGACCTGACCACCATCAACAAGCAGCTCAATGACGGCGGCCTGCCGGCGCAGACCATCCGCGTGCGCGTGGCCGGCGACCTCTACGTCGGTGAAAGCCGCCTGGGCAGCCTGGAGGTGCGCGACATCCAGGACATCAGCGGCACCATCCGCGTCTGGGGCCACTGAGCCCTAGAGCGGGGCGTCGCTGCGGCGGCGGAACCAGCCGGTCAGCGACAGGCGTTCGCGGTGGGCCGGCAGCACCTCGTGGGGAAACTCGCCGGAGAGGAACAGCATCAGGCTGCCGCCCAGCGGCGGCACGTCGTCATGGCTGCCGTCGGCGAAGTACAGGCGCAGTTCTCCGGCGTACTCGGGCAACCAGTCGTCGTTGAGGTAGAGCACCGCCGACACGCAGCGGCGGTCATCGTCGCGAAAACGGTCCAGGTGCTTCTGGTAGAAGGCGCCCGGCGGATACAGGGCGAAGTGGCACTCGAAGTCCTCCAGGCCCAGGAACAGCGCGCGGTTGAGCGCCACGCGCAGCTCGTCCATCAGCCCCAGGTAGCGGTCGCAGGCCTCGGCCTGCCCCGGTTCCAGCCACTGGATGCGGTCGCCGCGGATGCCCTCGCGCACCGCCTGGCCGGCGCCGCGCCCCACCGAGGCCGAAGCCAGCTCGCCGGCGGCGGCGCGGTTGCGGCACTCCGCGGCCAGGGCGGCGATCAGGTCCGCGGGCAGGAAGTCGCGTTGCAGCGACCAGCCGCGTTCGGCCAGGTCGTCGACGGCGTTTTGCAGGGGGGAGGAATCGGCGTGCGGGTTCATGCGCTATTGTAACGCCGGCGACAAGCGCCTCGACAAGCGGGGCCGGGCTTGCCGACAATAGCCACGGCGGATGGCCACTGCCGCCAGGAGGACCCGATTTGCGTGCACTGCTTGCCCTTGCCCTGCTGATGCTGGGCCTACCCGTACTGGCCGACGATTACCAGCGCCTCTACCAGGCCGCCGGCTGGCCGGAACAACGCGCGCACTTCAACGATGCCCTGCACGCCGCGCAGAAGCGCTACCAGGCCAACCTGCCGCCGGCGCTGTACCAGGCCCTGGTGAACAACAGCGACCAGCGCTTCGCCCCGGCGCAGATCGACGCCCGGGCGCTGGCCGGCCTGCGCCGGAACCTGGCGGACAGCGGCCCGGCGCTGGCCTTCTTCGAATCGCCCCTGGGGCGCAAGATCGCCGCCGCGGAAACTCTCGCCACCCGCAGCGACCAGCTCGCCCAGTACGCCAACGGCCTGCCGCGCCAGCAGGCCACGCCGCAGCGCCAGCAGTTGGCCCAGCGCCTGAGCCGGGCCCTGCCGGCCAGCGAGGCCGGCGCCGAGGTCAGCATGGCGCTGGCCAGCGTGGCCGCCGACAGCCTCAGCCAGATGCTCCCCGGCCTGCTCGGCCAGGGCCAGGGGCTGCTCGAAGGGCAGCGGCAGAACGTCGTGCAGCAGATCGGCGCCGACCTCGACAACACCCTGCTGTACGTCTACCGCGGGCTCTCCGACGCCGAGCTGCAGCAGTTCGCCGACTTCGCCGAGTCGCCCGCCGGCCAGGCCTACTACCAGGCGGCCCTGGCCGCGGTGAAGGCCGGGCTGGCCTCCGCCCCCGCGAACTAGCTCAGGCGCTCGCCGAGGAAGTCGAAGTAGCGCCGGCGCAGCGCCTCGCTCTCGTTGGCCAGGTGGTGCCGCGCGCCGGTGAGCAGCAGGCACTCGATGCGCTCGAACTTCTCCTCCAGCACCCTCAGGTTGTAGCGCCAGTCCACCGTCTCGTCGGCGTCGCCCTGCACCACCAGCAGGTTGCGCGCGCTGGGCGGCGCGCCCTCGATGTGCGGAATCCAGCGCGCCAGCGCGCCCACCCAGGCGGTGGGCAGGATGCGCGGCTGCAGCGGGTCGCGATCGCGGAGGAAGGTGAGGAAGCCGGCGTCGTTGGAGTTGTCGGTGAACTTGCGCGGGATGGAGTCGACGAAGGGCCGCAGCAGTTGGTAGCTGAGCTTCGACCAGCCCCAGGCGCGCGGGCGCACCAGCGGCGCCAGTAGCAGGGTGTGGCCCAGCTCCGGGCGCGGCGCGCCGGTGAGCAGGTAGTCCAGCAGGATGGCGCCGCCGGTGCTCTGCCCGAAAAGGTGCCAGGGCTGCGGCAGGTCCAGCTGCGCGGCCACGTCCAGCAGGCCGGCAAGCACCGCCTGGTACTCGGCGAAGTCGTTGATGCTGGCCGCCGCGCCGTTGGACAGGCCGTGGCCCGGCAGGTCGCAGGCGATCACCGCCAGGCCCAGGTCCAGCGCCCAGTCGATGACGTGGCCATAGAGCCCCATGTGGTCGTAGTAGCCGTGCAGCAGCAGCAGGCTGCCGCGGGCCAGGGGCGGGCGCCACAGCTGCGCGGCGATGCGGTAGCCGGCGCACTCGAAGTAGCCCAGGCGGCTTTCCAGGCCCGGGTAGCGGGCCGCCAGGTCGAGCCCGTAGAAGGACTGGTAGGCGAGGACCTGGGCGTCGCGTTCGGCTGCGGTCAGGGGTCGCAGGCGCTGGCGCAGCAGATCGGGCTGGAAGGCTTCTGGCATCGGGGTTTTCCGCGGTTTCCGGTGACGCTGGGACGAGCGCCCGGCAGCATCCGGGCGGTTCTGCCACAAGCGACGGCATGGCACTCTTGGGGGCTATCTTACCGGGATTCGCCATGCCTGCCCGCCGCACGCTCATCCTCGCCTGCCTCGCCGCGCTGCTCGCCGCCATGCTGCTGGGCGCCTACCAATGGTTCCAGCAGCGCTACATCCGCCCCTTCGACGCGCAGCCGACGCTGTTCAGCGGCGCCGGCCTGCAGCTGCCGGCCGAACTGGCCGGCCCCGGCGCCATCCGCCTGGTGCATTTCTGGGACCCGGCCTGCCCGTGCAACGTCGGCAACCAGCAGCACCTCGCCGAGTTGCTGGCGCGCTTCGCCCCGCTCGGCGTGCAGTTCTTCGCCGTGCAGAAGCCCGGCAGCCACGGCCAGTTGCCCGCCACCCTGCAGGCCCTGCGGCCATTGGCCACGCCGCCTGGCGCCGAGGCGCTGCCGGCGAGCCCGGCGGTGGCCATCTGGGACCGCCAGGGCCGCCTGGCCTATTTCGGTCCCTACAGCGAGGGCGCGGTGTGCAGCTCGGCCAACAGCTTCATCGAACCGGTGCTGCAGGCGCTGATCGACGGCCGCCCGGTGCAGTCCACCCAGAGCCTCGCCCAAGGCTGCTATTGCCCCTGGCGGGCGGATAGCCGGGCGCCAGCATCTACACTAGCCGGAGCCGGCCCATGAAGGGCCGGCGCGCGACTACAAGGAGCCTCCCATGCCGCTACGCCCCACCCTCGCCCTGTGCGCCCTGCTCAGCCTGCCGCTGCTGGCCAGCGCCGACGACCAGGTGCCCAGTCCCGACCAGGTGATGTCCGAGCACAAGGCGGAGATCGACAACCGCCTGGCCGACATCGACTACAAGCGCAAACGCATCGTCGAAGCCAACATGAACCTCACCGGCAAGGAAGGCGAGGCGTTCTGGCCGATCTACAACACCTACCGCAGCGAGGCCGAGAAGCTGAGCAAGCAGCACTTGGCGCTGATCCTCGACTACGCCAAGTCCTACAACACCGGCAAGGTCTCCGACAAAGACGCCAGCGCCCTGCTCAAGCGCGCCGAGAAGCTCCAGCAACTGCGCCTGGACCTGCGCAACCGCTACATCGCGCGCATGGCCAAGGCCGTCTCGCCGACCCGCGCCATGCGCTTCCTGCAGATCGAGACGCAGCTCGACGCCATGGCCCTGCTGGACATGGCCAGCGAGATCCCGCTGGCCGAATGAGCCCGGCGCGGGACGCCTCAGTGCGCCTGCGCCATCTCCTGCAAACGCCGCCGGTACACCTCCGGCGGCACCCCGAACCAGCGCCGGAAGGCGCGATAGAACGGCGACAGCTCGGCGAAGCCGCAGGTCCGCGCCACTTCGCGGATGGCCACGCCTTCGGCCAGCAGCTCGGTGGCGCGCTGGCGGCGCACTTCCTCGTGCAGTTCGCGGAAACCGCTGCCCTGCCCGGCCAGGCTGCGCTGCAAGGCGCTGGCCGGCAGACCCAGCAGCTCGGCGCAGGCCTGCAGGGTGCAGGGTTCGCGGCCCAGGCGGTGGGCCAGCAGGTAGCGTAGGCGGTTGAGCAGGTCGTTCTCCTGCAGGCGCTGCAGTTCTTCCTCCGCATAACGGGTGAGCACGCCGTGCAAGGCGGCGTTGGCCGTGCGCGACGGGCGCCGCAGCAGGGCGCGCGGGAACAGCAGGGCGTCGTGTGCGCAGGCGAACCGCGGCGTCAGCCCGAACAGCCGGCGGTGCTCGGCCAGGCGCCGTGGCGCGGCATGGCGGAACTCGATGGCGGAACAGGCGAACTCGTCGTCGCTGACCGCCTTCAGCAACTTGATGAACAGCAGCAGCAGGCATTCCATCTGCTGGCGCAGCGGCGGGCAGTCGCGGTAGTGGATGTCGAGGACCAGCCGCGCCTGCTCGCCCTCCTCGCGCAACTGCGCGGCCAGGCCGCCGGAGAGGATGTGCTGGAAGCGCAGGAAGCTGTGCAGCGCCTGCTCCAGGTCGCGGCTGGCCAGCAGCAGATAGCCGACCACATCGAGCAGGCGCGGCTTCATCGCCTCGGCCAGGTGCAGGCCGATGTCGACATCGCCGCTCAGCTCCGGCAGCGCCGCCCAGAACAGCGGCACCTCGTCGTGCAGCAGGCGGCCGTCGGCGCTCACCGGCGCCAGGCGCACGCGCCGCAGCGCCTGGCGGTAGATGCGCGCCGGCTCCAGCCCCAGGCTGGTAAGCGCCTCGTAGAGCAGGCGGCGCAGGGTGGCCGAATGGGTGAGTGGCGCGCTGGCGAGGGACATATGGCCTCCTTTTGACCGAAGACTTTCAGCTTGCGCGCGTTTGGTCAATGAAAGCGCCCGGCGCGAATGCGCAGAATCCGCCCAGAACAACAAGGAGAGCCGCTACATGAAACGCACGTTGACCGTTCTTGCCGTACTGGTGGCGGCCGCTGCCGCCGGGGGCGCCTGGTACCTGCATGGCAAGCAGCCGATCCGCGACGGCCTGGCGGGGCTGCCCGGGCTGCAGGCCGAGGTCGAGGTGCGCTACGACGAGCGTGGCGTGCCGCACATCCGTGCGCAGAACGAAAGCGACCTGTACCGCGCCCTGGGCTACGTGCACGCCCAGGACCGGCTGTTCCAGATGGAGATGCTGCGCCGCCTGGCCAAGGGCGAGCTGGCCGAGGTGCTGGGGCCCAAGCTGGTGGACACCGACCGCCTGTTCCGCACCCTGCGCCTGCGCGACCATGCCGCCGAGTACGCCGCCCGCCAGGACCGGCAGTCGCCGGCCTGGAAAGCCCTGGAGGCGTACCTGGACGGCATCAACCAGTACCAGGCCAGCCACCCGAAGCCGCTGGAATTCGACGTGCTGGGCATTCCCAAGCGGCCCTTCACGGTGGAGGACACCCTCGCCGTGTCCGGCTACCTGGCCTACAGCTTCGCCGTGGCCCTGCGCACCGAGCCGGTGCTCACCTACATCCGCGACGACCTGGGCGCCGGCTACCTGAAGGCCTTCGACCTGGCCTGGCACCCCGAGGGCGTGCTGCAACGCCCCACCGCGCTGGCCGCCGGCGACTGGAAGGACCTCGGCGCCCTGGCGCAGATCAGCCAGCAGGCCCTGGAAGCCGCCGGCCTGCCGCAGTACGAGGGCAGCAACGCCTGGGTGGTCTCCGGCAGCCGCACGCGCAGCGGCAAGCCGCTGCTGGCGGGCGACCCGCACATCCGCTTCGCCGCGCCCTCGGTGTGGTACGAGGCGCAGCTCAGCGCCCCCGGCTTCGAACTCTACGGCCACCACCAGGCCCTGGTGCCCTTCGCCATGCTCGGCCACAACAAGGACTTCGGCTGGAGCCTGACCATGTTCCAGAACGACGACATGGACCTGGTGGCCGAGAAGACCAACCCGGCCAACCCCGAGCAGGTCTGGTACCACGGCCAGTGGGTGGACCTCGCGCGCGAGGAGCAGAGCATCGCGGTGAAGGGCCAGGCGCCGGTCAAGCTGGTGCTGCGCAGCTCGCCCCACGGGCCGATCGTCAACGACGCCCTGGGCGCCGCCTCGGGCAAGACGCCCATCGCCATGTGGTGGGGCTTCCTGCAGACCGAGAACCCGCTGCTGGACGCCTTCTACCACCTCGACCGCGCCGACACCCTGGACAAGGCCCGCGCCGCCGCCGCGCAGATCCACGCGCCGGGGCTCAACGTGGTCTGGGCCAACGCCCGCGGCGACATCGCCTGGTGGGCCTCGGCGCAACTGCCGAAGCGCCCGGCCGGCGTCGATCCGAACTTCATCCTCGACGGCAGCACCGCCGCGGCGGACAAGGACGGCTTCTACCCCTTCGTCGAGAACCCCCACGAAGAGAACCCGGCGCGCGGCTACATCGTCTCGGCCAACTTCCAGCCAGTGCCCGCCAACGGCCGGCCGGTGCCCGGCTACTACAACCTGGCCGACCGCGGCCAGCGCCTGGACCGGCACCTGGCCGACGCCTCGGTGAAGTGGGACCTGCAGAACAGCCAGGCGCTGCAACTGGACACCGGCACCGACTACGGCCCGCGCACCCTGGCGCCGCTGCTGCCGAGCCTGCGCCAGGTGGCGAGCGGCGAGCAGGAGAAGGCGCTGGTGGAGCAGCTGGCGGCCTGGAAGGGCGACTACCCGCTGGATTCGCTGGCCGCCACCCTGTTCAGCCAGTTCCTCTACCAACTGGCCTACGGCGCCATGCACGACGAAATGGGCGACGCCTTCTTCAACACCCTGCTGAGCACCCGGGCCATCGACAGCGCCCTGCCACGGCTGGCCGCCGACGATGCCTCGCCCTGGTGGGACGACCGCGCCACGGCGCAGAAGGAAAGCCGCGCGGACATCGTCAAGGCCGCCTGGCAGGCGAGCCTGAAGCACCTGCGCGACACCTTCGGCCAGGACCCGGCCAATTGGCAATGGGGCGCGGCGCACACCCTCACCCACGTGCACCCGCTGGGCATGCAGAAGCCGCTGGACCGCCTGTTCAACATCGGCCCCTTCGCCGCGCCCGGCGGCCACGAGGTGCCCAACAACCTCTCGGCGCCCATCGGCCCGGCGCCCTGGGCCGTCACCTACGGGCCCTCGACGCGGCGCCTGGTGGACTTCGCCGACCCCACCCACGCCCTGGGCATCAACCCGGTGGGCCAGAGCGGCGTGCTCTTCGATGCGCACTACAGGGACCAGGCCGAGGACTACGTCGAAGGCCGCTACCACGCCGAGCATTTCGCGCCCGACGAGGTCGCCGCCAACAGCCACGGCCTGCTCAGGCTGGTGCCGCAGGCACGCTAGGCCGCGCCAGAAACGACGAACCCCGCAGCATGCGGGGTTCGTCGTTTCCGTGAGAAGGGACTGCGGGAGGCGCCGAAGCTCCCTGGCGCGTTATTCCCCCTAGGGATAACTATTGGGGTGTTGTATTGGGCGCCACCTCCCGCCTGGGTGCTGTGGAAAGCACTGGCAAATTGCCCGGGATCACGGAGGCCGACCAAGCTGCGGGGAATAGCCGGCAACCGCCAACGGACACACTGAATAGTAGTTGGCAAATGCAGGGAAGTTGCGGCGATTAGCTGTCAGATTCTTCTGAGAAGACCGACTCTTCTTGCCCTTCGGCATATGTCCGTCTCCCCCAAAAACATGGGCCACCCGAAGGTGGCCCATGGTTTTCGCAGGCACCGGCTGCAGCCGGCCGACAAGACGACCTCAGACGGTGGCCGGCGAACCTTTCTGCCAGTCGGTGGCCGTGGCTTCCATGGCCTCCTGGACGGCACGCTTGCGGCGCTCCTCGGCCTGGCGGGTGAAGTACCAGGCGAAGAAGGTGAACAGCGAGACGGTCAGCAGGATCAGGCTGGCCACCGCGTTGATCTCCGGCTTCACGCCCAGGCGCACGGCGGAGAACACTTCCATCGGCAGGGTGGTGGAGCCGGGGCCGGAGACGAAGCTGGCCAGCACCAGGTCGTCCAGCGACAGGGCGAAGGACATCATGCCGCCGGCCGCCAGCGAAGGCGCGATCATCGGGATGGTGATCAGCAGGAACACTTTCCAGGGCTTGGCGCCCAGGTCCATGGCCGCTTCCTCGATGGACAGGTCCAGCTCGCGCAGGCGCGCCGACACCACCACCGCCACGTAGGACGAGCAGAAGCTGGTGTGGGCGATCCAGATGGTGACGATGCCGCGCTCCTGCGGCCAGCCGATCAGCTGGGCCATGGCCACGAACAGCAGCAGCAGCGACAGACCGGTGATCACCTCGGGCATGACCAGCGGCGCGGTGACCATGCCGCCGAACAGCGTACGGCCGCGGAAACGCGGGATACGCGTCAGCACGAAGGCCGCCAGGGTGCCCAGGATCACCGAGGAGACCGCCGTGTACACGGCGATTTCCAGGGAGCGGAACACCGAGCTGATCAGTTGGGTGTTGTCCAGCAGGCCGACGTACCACTTCACCGACCAGCCGCCCCACACGGTCACCAGCTTGGAGCCGTTGAACGAGTAGATGACCAGGATGACCATCGGCACGTAGATGAACAGCAGGCCGAGGACAAGCATGATGTTGGAGAAGGACCAACGCTTGTTCATACCTTGCCCTCCAGTTCTTTGGCTTGGTTCTTGTTGAACAGGATGATGGGCACGATGAGGATCGCCAGCATGACCACCGCCAGGGCGGACGCCACCGGCCAGTCACGGTTGTTGAAGAACTCCTGCCACAGCACCTTGCCGATCATCAGCGTCTCGGGGCCGCCGAGCAGTTCCGGGATGACGAATTCGCCCACCGCCGGGATGAACACCAGCATGCAGCCGGCGATGATGCCGTTCTTCGACAGCGGCACGGTGATCTTCCAGAAGCTGGTGAAGTTGCGCGCGCCCAGGTCGGAAGCGGCCTCCAGCAGGCTCATGTCGTGCTTCACCAGGTTGGCGTACAGCGGCATCACCATGAACGGCAGGTACGAGTAGACGATACCGATGTACACCGCCAGATTGGTGTTGAGGATGGTCAGCGGTTCGTTGATCACCCCCAGCCACATCAGGAAGCCGTTGAGCAGGCCGTTGTTGGACAGGATGCCCATCCAGGCGTACACGCGGATCAGGATCGCCGTCCAGGTCGGCATCATGATCAGCAGCAGCAGCACGGTCTGCATTTCCTTGCTGGCGCGGGCGATGGCGTAGGCCATCGGGTAGCCGATCAGCAGGCACAGGAAGGTGCTGATCGCCGCCATCTTCAGCGAGCCCAGGTAGGCGTCGATGTAGAGCGGGTCGTCCGTCAGCATCAGGTAGTTGCCGAGGTTCAGCACCAGTTGCAGGGTCTGGTCGGCGTACTGGAACACCTCGGTGTACGGCGGGATGGCCACGTCCGCTGCCGCCAGGCTGATCTTCAGCACGATGGCGAAGGGCAGCAGGAAGAACAGGAACAGCCAGATGAACGGCACACCGATCACGGCGTGCCGGCCACGCGGCAGGCGCTTCATGAGCGATTTGCTGATGTTCATGATTGCAGCACCACACCGCTGTCGTCGTACCAGCTGATGTACACCGGCTGGTCCCAGGTCGGGCGCGCCACGTGGCGCTCGGCGTTGGCCATGAAGGCCTGGACGATCATTCCCGAGGCCAGCTTGATGTAGTACACCGAGTGGCCGCCCAGGTAGGCGATGTCGTAGACGGTGCCCTGGGCCCAGTTGAAGCCTTCGTGCTCGAGGTTTTCCGGCTTCTGCGCGCTGACCATGACCTTCTCCGGACGCAGCGCGTAGGTGATGCGCTTGTCTTCGGCGCGGGTGCTGATGCCGTGGCCGATGTAGATCGGGTTTTCCAGCTGCGGGCAGGCGATCACTGCGTGGTCCTGCAGGTCCTCGACCAGTTGGCCGTCGAACATGTTGACGTTGCCGATGAACTCGCAGATCAGGCGGCTGGCCGGGGTCTCGTAGATGTCCATCGGGCTGCCGATCTGCTCGATGCAGCCCAGGTGCATGATGGCGATGCGCTGGGCCATGGTCATGGCCTCTTCCTGGTCGTGGGTCACCATCACGCAGGTCACGCCGACGCGCTCGATGATCTCCACCAGTTCCAGCTGCATCTGCGAGCGCAGCTTCTTGTCCAGGGCGCCCATGGGCTCGTCGAGCAGCAGCAGCTTCGGCCGCTTGGCCAGCGAACGGGCCAGGGCCACGCGCTGGCGCTGGCCGCCGGAGAGCTGGTGCGGCTTGCGCTTGGCGTACTGGGTCATCTGCACCAGCTTGAGCATTTCCTCGACGATCTTGTCGATCTCGGCCTTGGGCAGGCCGTCCTGCTTCAGGCCGAAGGCGATGTTCTGCGCAACCGACATGTGCGGGAACAGCGCGTAGGACTGGAACATCATGTTGATCGGCCGCTCATAGGGCGGCAGGTCGGTGATGTCCTGGCCATCCAGGAAGATGCGACCTTCGGTCGGCCGCTCGAAGCCGGCCAGCATGCGCAACAGGGTGGATTTACCGGAACCGGAACCGCCGAGCAATGCGAAGATTTCGCCCTTCTTGATGGTCAGGGAAACACTGTCCACCGCAAGGGTTTCGTCGAACTGCTTGGTGACCCGGTCGATTTTTACCAACACCTCTTTGGGCTGCTGGTCGCCCGCGAGGGCTTTCTTGTAGGCACCGGAGGCTATAGCCATTTACCACAACTCCCAACTTTTGGACGCCCGGCCCCCGCGGCCGGGCGTACTTGGATTACTTACCGGACTTGATCTTGGTCCAGGAACGGGTCATGAGGCGCAGGATCTTCGGCGGCAGCTCGTGCTGCACGAAGAGCTTGTCGAGTACTTCCTGAGGCGGGTAGACCTCGGGATTGTCGCGCACGGACTCATCCATGAATTCGCCAGCCTTGGGGTTCGGGTTGGCGTAACCGACGTAATCGCTGACCTTGGCGATCACCTCGGGCTTGAGCAGGTAGTTGATGAAGGCGTGGGCCTCTTTCGGGTTCGACGCATCCTTCGGGATGGCGAGGATGTCGAACCACAGGTTGGCGCCTTCCTTCGGAATCGCATAGGCGATGTTCACACCCTTGCCGGCTTCCTTGGCGCGGTTGGCGGCCTGGAACACGTCGCCGGAGAACCCGGCGGCGACGCAGATGTTGCCGTTGGCCAGGTCCGAGATGTACTTGGAGGAATGGAAGTAGGTGACGTAGGGGCGAACCGCCATCAGCTTGGCCTCGGCCTTCTCGTAGTCGGCCGGGTTGGTGCTGTTGGGGTCCAGGCCCAGGTATTTGAGCACGGCCGGCATCATTTCGTCGCCCGAATCGAGGAAGGCGACGCCGCACTGGCTGAGCTTCTTCATGTTCTCGGGCTCGAAGAGCACGGCCCAGGAGTCGATCTTGTCGACGCCGAGCACGGCCTTGACCTTGTCGACGTTGTAGCCGATGCCGTTGGTGCCCCACAGGTAGGGCACGCCGTAGAGGTTGCCCGGGTCGTTGGCCTCGAGTTGTTTCATCAGGTGCGGGTCGAGGTTCTTCCAGTTCGGCAGCTGGCTCTTGTCCAGCTTCTGGAAGGCGCCGGCCTTGATCTGGCGGCCGAGGAAGTGGTTGGACGGCACCACGATGTCGTAGCCGGTGCGGCCGGCCAGCAGCTTGCCCTCGAGGGTTTCGTTGGAGTCGAAGACGTCGTACACCGGCTTGATGCCGGTTTCCTTCTCGAAATCGGCCAGAGTGGTCTCGCCGATGTAGTCGCTCCAGTTGTACACGTGGACGGTCGGCTCGGCCTGCGCAACGGCGGCGCCCAGGCCCAGGGTCGAGATGGCGGCGATCAGGGTTTTGCGGAAGGGAATGCGCACACGTCGGTCCTCTCTGTTGTCATGAAGCTTCTTTGTGTTGGCGTTTACAGCTTGCCCGGGCCTTCCGTGGCGCGCGCGAGCGCTTCTGCAGCCCTAGCTGCAACCAACGGCCATCCCACTGCAGATGATCCGTGCCTGCAGAGCGGTGGCGGGCCTGCGACCGCGCCGCCACCACCCTGCGCCCTGCCCGGCCGTTCGGGACGAACGACCGGGCCGGGGCGTCACTTGCCGGACTTGATGGTGGTCCAGCTGCGGGTCATCAGGCGCTGGGTCTTCGCCGGCAGGTCCGGGAAGGCGTACAGCTTCTTCATGACCGCGTCGCTCGGGTAGATGCCCGGGTCGTTACGGATTTCCTCGTTCACCAGCGGAGTGGCCGCGGAGTTGGCGTTGGGGTAGGAAACGGTATCGGAGATTTCCGCGATCACCTTCGGCTCGAGCAGGAAGTTGATCCACTTCAGAGCGCCTTCGGGGTTCTCGGCGTCCTTCGGAATGGCCACGGTGTCGAAGAAGGCGCCGGCGCCTTCCTTCGGAATGTGGTAGGCCACCTTCACGTTGTTCTTGGCTTCCACGGCGCGGGACTTGGCCTGGTAGATGTCGCCCGAGTAGCCGATGGCGACGCAGATGTTGCCGTTGGCCAGGTCCGAGATGTACTTGGAGGAGTGGAAGTAGGTGATGTACGGACGGATCTTCAGGAACAGCTCTTCGGCAGCCTTGATTTCCTTGGGATCCTGGCTGTCCGGCTTGTAGCCCAGGTAGTGCAGGGCCGCGGGGATCATCTCGGTGGGCGAGTCGAGGAAGCTCACGCCGCACTGTTTCAGCTTCTGGATGTTCTCGGGCTTGAACACCAGGTCCCAGGAATCCACCGGGGCGCCGTCGCCCAGGGCGGCCTTGACCTTGTCCGGGTTGTAGCCGATGCCGATGGTGCCCCACATGTAGGGGATGGCGAACTTGTTGCCCGGGTCGCTGACCTCGAGGGTCTTCATGATGTCCGGGTTCAGGTTCTTCCAGTTCGGCAGCTTGTCGCGGTCCAGCGGCTGGTAGACGCCGGCCTTGATCTGCTTGGCGAGGAAGGAGTTCGAGGGAACCACCACGTCGTAGCCCGACTTGCCGGCCAGCAGCTTGGCCTCCAGCACTTCGTTGCTGTCGTAGACGTCGTAGACGACCTTGATGCCGGTGGCCTTGGTGAACTCGTCGACCGTGTTCGGGGCGATGTAGTCGGACCAGTTGTAAACGTGCAGTACCTTGTCATCGGCCTGTGCCATACCGGCCACAGCGCCCGCCAGAGTCACGGCGAGCAGGGTCTTGCCGAAGGTTTTGAACATGCGGGTAGCTCCAATTGTTTTTGATGTTCCGGGTGGCGTCGGCGGCTTTCCGCCTTCACCACCCGGTGAGCCTGGCCAACGCACAGGCGCAGTCTGTCAAAGGTCCGGTGAAAGACTCAAGACAGCGCTACGGCGGCGGTTTGATCGAGGCACTTGCGCGCCAGGGTGATCAACTCGTCGATCTCCGGCTTGGTGATGACCAGCGGCGGCGAAATAATCATAGTGTCTCCCACCGCGCGCATGATCAGGCCGTTGCGGAAGCAGTGCTCGCGGCACAGCATCCCCACGCCGTTCTCGAAGCGCTCGCGGGTCTTCTTGTTCTTCACCAGCTCCAGCGCGCCGACCATGCCGACGCCGCGGGCCTCGCCCACCAGCGGGTGGTCGGCCAGTTCCTGCCAGCGCTTTTGCAAGTAAGGTGCCGTTTCCGCCTTCACGGTCTCGACGATCTTCTCCTCGCGCAGGATGCGGATGTTCTCCAGGGCCACCGCCGCGGCCACCGGGTGACCAGAGTAAGTGAAGCCGTGGTAGAACTCGCCACCCTCATTCAGGGTATCGACGATCTCGTCGCGGACGATTACGCCGCCCATGGGGATGTAGCCGGAAGTCAGGCCCTTGGCGATCGGCATCAGGTCCGGGGCGTTGCCGTAGTACTGGCTGCCGAACCATTCGCCGGTACGGCCGAAGCCGCAGATGACTTCGTCGGCGATGAACAGGATTTCGTACTTGGCGAGGATCTCGCGGATCTTCGGCCAGTAGGTGTCCGGCGGAACGATCACGCCGCCGGCGCCCTGGATCGGCTCGGCGATGAAGGCGGCGACGTTCTCCTCGCCGACTTCAAGGATCTTCTTCTCCAGCTGCTCGGCGGCCCAGACGCCGAACTCTTCCGCCGACATGTCGCCGCCCTCGCCGTACCAGTAGGGCTGGGCGATGTGCACGATGCCCGGGATCGGCAGGTCGCCCTGGCTGTGCAGGGCCTTCATGCCGCCGAGGCTGACGCCGGCGACGGTGGAGCCGTGGTAGCCGTTCCAGCGGCCGATGACCACCTTCTTCTGCGGCTTGCCCTTGATCGACCAGTAGTGGCGGACCATGCGCAGCACGGTGTCGTTGGACTCCGAGCCGGAGCCGGTGAAGAACACGTGGTTCATGCCTTCGGGGGCGATGTCGGCGATGGCCTTGGCCAGTTCCAGCGCCGGCGGGTGCGCGGTCTGGAAGAACAGGTTGTAGTAGGGCAGCTCGAGCATCTGCTTGTAGGCGACCTCGGCAAGCTCCTTGCGACCATAGCCGACGTTCATGCACCACAGGCCGGCCATGCCATCGAGGATCTTGTTGCCCTCGCTGTCCCACAGGTACACGCCTTCAGCCTTGGTGATGATGCGCGCACCCTTCTCGTTCAGTTGCTTGTAGTCGGTGAACGGAGCCAGGTGGTGTTCGCGGCTGAGCGCCTGCCAGTGTTGGGTCTGGGCGCTGGTCTGTTTCGTCATTTTGGTAAAACCTCTCTGTAATGAACACGGGGCCCGGCCGGCAGGGCCGAGCCCCACGCCGATCAGACGGACAGCAGGAGGAACTCCCGCTCCCAGGAACTGATCACCCGCTTGAAGTTCTCGTGCTCGGCGCGTTTCACCGCGACGTAGCCGCGGATGAACTTGCTGCCCAGGTACTGTTCAAGGGTCTTGCTGCCTTCCATGGTTTCCAGTGCCGCCTCGATGGTCAGCGGCAGGCGCAGATTACGTCGTTCGTAGCCGCGGCCCTTGACCTGGGCACTGGGTTTGATGCCTTCGACCATGCCGATGTAGCCGCACAGCAGGCTGGCGGCCAGGGCCAGGTAGGGGTTGGCGTCGGCGCCGGCCAGGCGGTTTTCCACGCGGCGGTTCTCCGGGTTGGAGTCCGGCACGCGCAGGCCCACGGTGCGGTTCTCCTCGCCCCACTCGACGTTCACCGGCGCCGAGGTGTCGGGCAGGAAGCGGCGGAACGAGTTGACGTTCGGGGCGAACAGCGGCAGGGCCTCGGGGATGAAGCGCTGCAGGCCGCCGACGTGGTGCAGGAACAGCTCGCTCATGGTGCCGTCGGCATTGGAGAAGATGTTCTTGCCGGTCTTGATGTCGACGATGCTCTGGTGCAGGTGCATGGCGCTGCCCGGCTCGCCGGTCATCGGCTTGGCCATGAAGGTCGCGGCCACGTTGTGCTTGAGCGCGGCCTCGCGCATGGTGCGCTTGAACACCAGGATCTGGTCGGCCAGGTCGAGGGCGTCGCCGTGACGGAAGTTGATTTCCATCTGCGCGGTGCCTTCCTCGTGGATCAGCGTGTCCAGGTCCAG
This sequence comes from Pseudomonas sp. M1, assembly GCF_022760135.1. NCBI lineage: Bacteria > Pseudomonadati > Pseudomonadota > Gammaproteobacteria > Pseudomonadales > Pseudomonadaceae > Pseudomonas > Pseudomonas sp. M1. Next base: position 134,593 of record NZ_CP094343.1, on the reverse strand, counting down.
GCCCTGGGCCTCGCACCAGTCGTACATGTCCTCGAACAGCGGGTCGAACTCGTTCGCCGCGTCGATGGAGAAGGACTGGCGGCCGGTCTCCTGGCGCCCGGAACGGCCCACGGGGGCCTGCAGCGGGTAGTCGGGGTCGTCGCTGCGCTTGGTCAGGTAGAACTCCATCTCCGGCGCCACGATCGGCTTCCAGCCCTTGTCGGCGTAGAGCTTGAGCACGCGCTTGAGAATGTTGCGCGGCGACAGCTCGATGGGGTTGCCGAGCTTGTCGTAGGTGTCGTGGATGACCATCGCGGTGGGCTCGATGGCCCAGGGAACGAGGAACACGGCATTCTCGTCCGGGCGGCAGACCATGTCGATGTCGGCCGGGTCCAGCAGGTCGTAGTAGATGTCGTCCTCGACGTAATCACCGGTCACGGTCTGCAGGAGCACGGACTCCGGCAGGCGCATGCCCTTCTCGTTGAGGAATTTGTTGGTCGGCGCGATCTTGCCCCGGGCAATCCCGGTCAGGTCGGCGATCATGCATTCCACTTCGGTGATCTTGCGTTCCTTCAGCCAGCCGGTCAGCTGGTCTAACTTGGTAGTCATAAAGACCTCAGGGTTTTGAGAGCCCGGCCCCAACCGCCGGACTCAACGTTGCCTCGCCCTCTTGCCGCAGGCTTTGCCGAATGCCTGGAAGATGGCGAGATAGTTGGGATTGGATCGGACCTGCCACTCCGGGTGCCACTGCACACCGAGGGCGAAGGCCGTGGCGCCTTCTACGGAGAAGGCCTCGACCAACCCGTCAGGCGCCAGTGCTTCTACGCGAAGGCCCGGCGCCAGACGTGCAACGCCTTGGCCATGAATGGAATTGACCTGGATCTGCGCCGGCAAGCCGATGCCGGCGAGAATGCCGCCCGGCTGCACGTCGACGACGTGGCGCGGGGCGTACTGCACCTCGACCGGCTGGTTGGCCGGCTCGCGGTGGTCCATGAAGCCTGGAGTTTCGTGCACCTTCTGGTGCAGCGTGCCGCCTAGAGCCACGTTGATCTCCTGGAACCCGCGGCAGATGCCGAGCAACGGCACGCCGGCGGCGATCGCAGCGCGAATGAGCGGCAGTGTAGTAGCGTCACGGGCGATGTCATGCAAAGTGCCTGCATCGCTCTCGGGGCCACTATAATGATGGGGCTCGACGTTCGACGGTGATCCGCTGAACAGCAGCCCATCGAGGCTGGAGAGCAAGGTGTCCTGGTCAAGCGATTCGCCCAGGGCTGGAATGATCAGCGGTAGACCATTGGCCCCGGCCACCACGGCACTGACGTATTTGTCACCGACGGTATGGCTGGGTTTATGACCGACTTGCCTGACGCAGGCGGTCACGCCGATTAACGGCAGGCGAGACATGGGACACCCGTGCTTGTAAGTGTTATGGGTTGCGACCGAGCTTAGCGCTGTTCATTTTTTTACACAATAGTCCTGTAAAAAATTGCACACGCCTCTCTGAACATCCCATGGCAGCACGCTTTCACGGCCCCTGAGACAGGCCGAAATGCCCCAGGAATGGCCACCTTGCACCATCAGCGGGCAGGAAGTGGCGCTATTGACATCAACAGGCCTTTCGGATTGACTCACAGCCTAGCCCCCGCATGATTGATATTTTTAACAATAAAGGTGTTGCACCATGTCGGTACCCCCGAGTGCCGTTCCGCTCTCAGAAGCGACCGAGTTCCTCAAGGAACACCCCGAGGTCCAGTTCGTCGACCTCCTTATTGCAGATATGAATGGCGTGGTTCGCGGCAAGCGCATCGAGCGCAGCAACCTGCCGAAAGTCTACGAGAAAGGCATCAACCTCCCCGCCTCGCTGTTCGCCCTCGACATCACCGGCTCCACCGTTGAAAGCACCGGCCTGGGCCTGGATATCGGCGACGCCGACCGTGTCTGCTATCCCATCCCCAACACCATCGCCATGGAACCCTGGCAGAAGCGTCCGACCGCGCAACTGCTGATGACCATGCATGAAATGGAAGGCGAGCCGTTCTTCGCCGACCCACGCGAGGTACTGCGCCAGGTCGTCCAGAAGTTCACCGACATGGGCCTGTCCATCGTCGCGGCCTTCGAGCTGGAGTTCTACCTGATCGACCAGGAGAACGTGAACGGCCGTCCGCAGCCGCCGCGCTCGCCCATCTCCGGCAAGCGCCCGCAATCGGTGCAGGTCTACTCCATCGACGACCTCGACGAGTACGCCGACTGCCTGCAGGACATCATCGACGGCGCCCGCGCCCAGGGCATCCCGGCCGACGCCATCGTCAAGGAGAGCGCCCCGGCGCAGTTCGAGGTCAACCTCCACCACGTCAACGACGCGCTCAAGGCCTGCGACTACGCGGTGCTGCTCAAGCGCCTGATCAAGAACGTGGCATACGACCATGAAATGGACTCGACCTTCATGGCCAAGCCCTACCCGGGCCAGGCCGGCAACGGTCTGCACGTCCACGTGTCGCTGCTGGACAAGGATGGCAAGAACATCTTCGCCAGCGAGGATCCCGAGCAGAACGCCGCGTTGCGTCACGCGATCGGCGGTGTGCTCGAGACCCTGCCCGCCTCCATGGCCTTCCTCTGCCCGAACGTCAACTCCTACCGCCGCTTCGGCTCGGCCTTCTTCGTGCCGAACGCGCCGAGCTGGGGCCTGGACAACCGCACCGTGGCGCTGCGCGTGCCCACCGGCGCGCCGGAAGCGGTGCGCCTGGAACACCGCGTGGCCGGTGCCGACGCCAACCCCTACCTGCTGCTGGCCGCGGTCCTCGCCGGCGTCCACCACGGCCTGGTCAACAAGGTCGAGCCGGGCGCGCCGATCGAAGGCAACGCCTACGATCAGCTGGAACAGAGCCTGCCGAACAACCTGCGCGATGCCCTGCGCGAGCTGGACGACAGCGACGTGATGAACAAGTACATCAGCCCCGAGTACATCGACATCTTCGTCGCGTGCAAGGAACACGAGATGCAGGAGTTCGAGTATTCGATCTCCGACCTCGAGTACAACTGGTACCTGCACACCGTATAAGCAACACCCCAGGCGACGCCGGCCCCGCGCCGGCGTTCGTCTGACCGCCTTGCCCGCCGGGCGGGCGCCCCGCCGTACCCTGCTCTGCCGCACCACGCTGCAACCAAGCCCCGGGATGGCCGCCGGCCGTCCATGCTGTGCCTTGACATAGGGAGAATGCCAATGCCACGCCTGCTCGCCCCGCTGTTGCTGCTGCTCTGCCCGCTGTTCGTCCAGGCCGAGGACGTCATCCGCGTCTACAACTGGAACGACTACATCGCCCCGGAAGCGCTCAAGGACTTCGAGAAGGCCAGCGGCGTCCGCGTCGAGTACCACACCTATAGCACCGCCGAAGAACTCAAGCAGGCGCTGCGCTCCGGCGAGAAGATCGACGTCGCCGTCCCCTCCCACAACGACCTGCCGCAGCTGATCAAGGACAAGCTGATCCAGCCGCTGGACTTCACCCGCCTGCCCAACCGCAGCCACCTCGACCCGCAGCTGATGAGCAAGCTGGCCGCCGTCGACCCCGACAACCGCCACGCCGTGCCCTACCTGTGGGGCGCCGTGGGCCTGGCGGTGAACCAGCCGCAGGCCGAGAAGGCCCTGGGCGGGCCGGTGCCGGACAGCTGGAGCCTGCTGTTCGACCCGCAATACAGCGCGCGCCTGAAGAGCTGCGGGCTGAGCCTGCTGGACGCGCCCGACGAGACCTTCTCGGTGCTGATGAACTACCAGGGGCGCAACTTCGCCCGCAGCGCGCCGACGCAGATCCGCCGCGCCGGCCAGGTGCTCGAGGCGCTGCGCCCGAACCTGCGCTACATCGACAGCGAGCGCTACATCCAGGACCTCAACGACGGCAAGCTGTGCGTGGCCATGGCCTGGGTCGGCGACGCCCTGCACGCGGCCCGCGCCGGGCAGCCGGTGCACTTCGTGGTGCCGCAGGAAGGCTCGGTGCTGTTCATCGACAACCTGGTGGTGCCCAGCAGCGCCCAGCACCCGGACCTGGCCCTGCGCTTCATCGACTTCATGCTGCAACCGAAGGTCGCCGCCCAGGTCACCGCCGCCACCCTCTACCCCAATGCCAACGTCGACGCCGCGGCCTTCCTCGACGCCGAGCTGCGCCAGCAGCCGGGCCTGTACCCGGACCAGGAGACCAAGCGCCGCCTGTTCGCCCTGGAAACCGCCCCGGAGAAGACCGCCCCGGTCCTCAAGGAAACCTGGGACAAGCTGCTGGCCGACCACTGACGGCCAGCGGCGCGCCGCGCGCCAGGGCCTGCGAACTTGCTCCGGACGCATGAGCTGGCGTCCAATAGCCCGCTCATGCCCGGAGAACGCCATGCCCGCCCCCACCAGCTCCCGCAAGCCCCGCGCCAGCAGCCAGGCGCGCATCGCCAGCATCCTCGACGCCGCCCGCGCGCTGCTCGCCGAAGACGGCACCGCCGGCCTGTCGATCTACGCCGTGGCGGAGCGGGCGGACATACCGCCGTCCTCGGTCTACCACTTCTTCCCCAGCGTGCCGGCGCTGCTGCAGGCGCTGACCGGCGAAGTCCACGCCGCCTTCCGCGCCTGCCTGGCGGCGCCGGTGGACCACGATGCCCTGCGCGACTGGCGCGACCTCTCGCGGCTGGTGGAGGAGCGCATGCTCGCCGTCTACGCCGGCGACGCCGCGGCGCGCCAGCTGATCCTCGCCAGCCACGGCCTGGCCGAGGTGACCCTCGCCGACCGCCAGCACGACATGGAGCTGGGGCGCTCCATGCAGGCCCTGTTCGACCACCACTTCCACCTGCCCGAACTGCCCCGGGACATCGAAGTGTTCAGCCTGGCCATGGAACTGGGCGACCGCGTCTACGCCCTCTCGGTGCAACGCCACGGGCGCATCGAACCGCGCCTGGCCGAGGAAGGGATGCGGGTGTTCGATGCCTATCTGTCGCTGTATCTGCCGCCCTTCCTACCTAAACGGCAGCTATAGGAAAACGGCAGCTGTAAGCGGCAAGCCTCAAGCTGCAAGCAAGAGCCGCTTTCGCTTGCGGCTTGAAGCTTATCGCCCACAGCTTTAAGTCCGATATTTATCTGTCTTTTTATCGGATTCGATGCCGCGATAGAGAAATACCGCTTCAAAAGTCGATTTTTATCGGATATAAATCGCCCCAGCGCTGCGAAAGACGTCGACCTCACACCTTCTCGCAGCACCCCACGGCCGCCGCCCAACCCGGAAGGCCGATAAGTATCCGAATAAAAAGGTGTTCCATGACCCGTACCGTCACCGTCGCCGCCACCCAGATGGCGTGCTCCTGGGATGTCCAGGCCAATATCGCCAACGCCGAGAAGCTGGTGCGCCAGGCGGCCGCCCAGGGCGCGCAGATCATCCTGATCCAGGAACTGTTCGAGACCCCCTACTTCTGCCAGAAGCCCAACGCCGACTACACCCAGCTGGCCACCCCGGTGGAAGAGAACCCGGCGATCCTGCACTTCCAGAAGGTCGCCGCCGAGCTGAAAGTCGTGCTGCCGATCAGCTTCTTCGAACGCGCCGGCCGCGCGCGCTTCAACAGCATCGCCATCATCGACGCCGACGGCAGCAACCTGGGCGTCTACCGCAAGAGCCACATCCCCGACGGCCCCGGCTACCACGAGAAGTACTACTTCAACCCCGGCGACACCGGCTTCAAGGTCTGGGACACCGCCTACGCGCGCATCGGCGTCGGCATCTGCTGGGACCAGTGGTTCCCCGAGTGCGCCCGCAGCATGGCGCTGATGGGCGCCGAGGTGCTGTTCTACCCGACCGCCATCGGCAGCGAGCCGCACGACGCCAGCATCACCTCCCACGACCACTGGCAGCGCGTGCAGCAGGGCCATGCCGGCGCCAACCTGATGCCGCTGGTGGCCTCCAACCGCATCGGGAAGGAAGCGCAGGACGGCTACGACATCACCTTCTACGGCTCCTCCTTCATCGCCGATCAATTCGGCAAGAAGGTCCAGGAACTGAACGAGACCGAGGAAGGCATCCTGCTGCACAGCTTCGATCTGGACGCCCTGGAGAAGATCCGCACCGCCTGGGGTGTGTTCCGCGACCGCCGTCCGAACCTATACTGGCCGATCGCGACCCTCGACGGAGAGAACCTCTCCGAATGACCTCGCGCGGCGGGAGGCGGTCCCTTCCGCCGCTTCGTCCGTAGCTGCCCGCATCTGGTGACCCCATGACCACTCTGACCAGTACCCCCCGCGCCGATGGCTTCCGCATGCCGGCGGAATGGGAACCCCACACCCAGACCTGGATGGTCTGGCCCGAGCGCCCGGACAACTGGCGCCTGGGCGGCAAGCCGGCGCAGGCCGCCTTCAGCGCCGTGGCCGAGGCCATCGCGCGCTTCGAGCCGGTCACCGTCTGCGTTTCCGCCGCGCAGTTCGAGAACGCCCGCGCGCGCCTGAGCGACGCCATCCGGGTGATCGAGATCAGCAACGACGATGCCTGGGTGCGCGACACCGGGCCGACCTTCGTGGTCGACGACCAGGGCGGCGTGCGCGGCGTGGACTGGACCTTCAACGCCTGGGGCGGCCTCGACGGCGGCCTGTACTTCCCCTGGCTGCGCGACGACCAGGTGGCGGCGAAGATCCTCCAGGTCGAGCGCTGCGATCGCTACCGCACCGAAGGCTTCGTGCTCGAGGGCGGCTCCATCCATGTGGATGGCGAAGGCACCCTGATCACCACCGAGGAATGCCTGCTCAACCGCAACCGCAACCCGCACCTGTCCCGCGAGGAGATCGAGCAGGTCCTGCGCGAGCACCTGGCGGTGGACAGTGTGATCTGGCTGCCGGACGGCCTGTACAACGACGAGACCAACGGCCACGTCGACAACTTCTGCTGCTACGTGCGCCCAGGCGAAGTGCTGCTGGCCTGGACCGACGACGCCAACGACCCCAACTACCCGCGCTGCCAGGCCGCCATGCGCGTGCTGGAGCAGGCCCGCGACGCCAAGGGCCGCCAGCTGGTGGTGCACAAGATGCCGATCCCCGGCCCGCTGCACGCCACCGAGGAAGAGTGCGCCGGCGTCGACCTGGTGGAAGGCAGCCAGGAGCGCGATCCGTCGATCCGCCTGGCCGGCTCCTACGTGAACTTCCTGATCGTCAACGGCGGCATCGTCGCGCCGAGCTTCGACGACCCGAAGGACGCCGAGGCCAAGGCCATCCTCCAGCGCGTGTTCCCCGAGCACGAAGTGGTGATGGTGCCGGGCCGGGAAATCCTCCTGGGCGGCGGCAACATCCACTGCATCACCCAGCAGCAACCGGCGCCGCAGAAGCGCTGAGCCGGTAGCTGCCAACGAAAAGGCCGTCTGCCCGCGAGGGGAGACGGCCTTTTTCGTCACGGCGTGCATCGCCATGCCCTGTGCCGGCCGGATCGCGGACAAGGTCCGCTCCTACGGTTCCAGGGAGCACGGCTTTTCGTAGGATGGCGTTGAGCGAAGCGATACCCATCGTCATGCCCGACCGGGCGCCGGTGTTCCGGCCGGCGGCGTATAACCGCGAACGGTTATACGCCCTACGCTCCCACGCCATTCCCATGTAGGAGCGCGCCCTGCGCGCGAAATCGCGGGCAGGGCCCGCTCCTACAGGTCCCCCTCCGGCGCGCTCCTACGGAAAGCCCCAGGCCTAGAACAGCGGCAGGGTGTAGCTGACGATCAGGCGGTTCTCGTCCTGGTCGCGCTGGGCCGGGGTGGCGCCCTGGGCCGGCAGGCCGCTGCGCAGCGAAGCGTTCTTCCAGGTGAAGCCCAGGCCCTTGAAGGTGCCGTCCGGGATCACGTAGGCCAGGCTGATGTCGCGCTCCCACTCGCTCTGGTCGCCGCGGGCGGTGTCGATGTTGTCGCCGCGCAGGTACAGGGCCTGGAAGGTCAGGCCCGGCAGGCCGGCCTGGGCGAAGTCGTAGCCGTAGCGGGCCTGCCAGGTACGCTCACCGGCGCGCAGGAACTTGCCGATCTGCACGTCGGTGATCAGGTAGGCGGTGGCGCCGTCGCCGTTGTTGATGAACGGGAAGTCGCTGTCGCCGCTGAGCTGCTGGTAGCCGACGCCGAAGCTGTGGCCGCTGACGATGTAGGTGAACAGGCCGCTGTAGGCCTTGTTGTCGACCTCGCCCTTGGTCACGCCGTTGCCGTAGTAGCCGGAGGTGTAGTAGCGCGAGTCGTGGCTGTTCTTGCCGTCGTCGCTGCTGTTGAAGTAGCGCAGGTCGGTCTTCAGCACGCCCGGGCCGATCGCCCAGTTGTGCTGCAGGCCGAGGAAGTGCTGTTTGTAGAAGTCCTGCAGGTTGCCGTAGTAGTACTGCAGGGTCAGGTCCTTGGTCAGCTTGTAGTCGACGCCGCCGTAGTAGAACTTGTTGACGAACTCGCCGGTGCGCGCGTTGTTGGCGCCGGCGATGGACAGGCCCTCGTTGTTGCTCGAACTGCGGCCCTTGGTGTGTTCCAGCTGGCCGCCGATCAGGGTCAGGTCCTTGAACTCGTTGGAGGTGATCTGACCGCCCTCGAAGGTCTGCGGCAGCAGGCGGCCGTCGTTGTAGGTCACCACCGGCAGCTTGGGCAGCAGGGTGCCGTAGCGCAGTTCGGTGGAGGAAACCTTCACCTTGGCGGTCGCCCCCAGGTGCGAGAAGTCGTCCACCGCGCGGCCATCGCCATCGGTGGGGAACACGGTGCCCGAGAAGCTGGAGCTGGTCGGGTTGTAGTGGGTGCCCTTGCCGCTGTCCAGGCGCACGCCCAGCAGGCCCAGGGCATCGACGCCGAAGCCGACGGTGCCTTCGGTGAAGCCGGAGGTGTAGTTCAGCAGGAAGCCCTGGCCCCACTCCTCCTGCTTGCTCGGCTCGGCGGTGCCGTTGCGGTTGTCGCTGTTGATGTAGAAGTTGCGCAGGGTCAGGCTGGCCTTGCTGTCCTCGATGAAGCCGCCGGCGCTGGCCAGCGGAACATGGGCGCCAAGGGCAGCGGCCGCCACGGCCAACGCCAGGGTGGATTGCGTGATGTTACGACTCTTCATTGGTAATCCCCATTTATTGATCTTGTGTGAAGTCGGCAAAGCGCCAGGCGCCGCGTGGCGCGAATCCCACCGGACAGCCGCGCGGCCGGGCACGGCCCGGGCCTGCAGGCGAACGGCGGTCGTCAGATCGGTCGCCCCTGGGCGGGGTCTCTACGTGGGCAGGCAGGCAGGAAGGAACTTGCGGAAAGGCATGGCAGCGTCATGGTGAATGCTCGTGTCTTGTTCTTGTGGGCGAAGCCTGAGGCTTCACCCCGACATGGCAATCCGCGGGCCAATCGGCCCGGCACACCCCGACACGTGGATTGGCGCGGGTTGGCGTCCCGTAGCCTGGTCCTTCGCTGCGCGCTGGTCAGCGGAAATCCGCCACCTTTCCCGGCCTGGCTGGCGGTTTGTCGCCATGCTCGCCGGACTTCATTGCCTGGACCCTGCGGCCACGCTGGGGGCAACGATAAGCAATCGGAAATAAATCCAAAAAGAATTAATTATTAAAATGTAATTCCTTATTGGAATAAATAATGCGCCCGTATCCCTTCCCGGTCCATTTCCCGGAAGGGGTACGCGCAGGGCGCAAGAGAGGCAGTGGGCCGGGGAGCCGATCAGGCCTGTTCGATACGGTCCTTGCCGTTGCGCTTGGCCTGGTAGAGCGCGGCGTCGGCCCGGCCGTAGAGCGCCGAGAGGTTTTCGTCGTGGGGCTGCAGCAGGGTCAGGCCCTGGCTGACGCTGATACCGAAGGTCTGCTCGTCTTCCTTGAAGCGCAGCCGCTGCACCTCGCGCTGCAGGCGCTCGCCGATCTGCCGGGCGGTCACCTGGTCGCAACCGGGCAGCAGCACGGCGAACTCCTCGCCGCCGATGCGGCCGAACAGGTCGCCGCGGCGCAGCGCCCCGGAGGCGCACTGGGCCACGCGCTGCAGCACGCGGTCGCCGACCTGGTGGCCATAGCGGTCGTTGACCTTCTTGAAGTCGTCCACGTCCAGCAGCAGGAAGGCCAGGGCCGTGCCGGCCTGCTTGGATTCGTTGAAGGCTTGCTCGGCATTGTCGAAGAAGTAACGGCGGTTGCTGCTCTGCGTGAGCACGTCGGTGGTGGCCAGGCGCTGCAGCTCGCTTTCCAGGTGTTTCTTGTCGGTGATGTCCTCGGCGATGCCGACCACCATCAGCGGCAGGCCCGCCTCGCTGTGCTGGCTGATGAAGCACTTGTCGCTGAGCCAGCGCACCTCGCCGTCGGCGCGCAGGATGCGGTACTCGCGCTGCTCCACGGCGCCGCGCTCGAGCACCTGCAGCAGGCTGCTGGCGGCGTAGTCGAGGTCGTCGGGATAGATGGCGTTGAGCCATTCGTTGTAGTCGGCCAGCAGCAGGGCCGCCGAGCGGCCGAAGATGCTTTCGTAGGCGGGGCTGACGTAGACCATGCGCTGGGCCTGCCAGTCGAAGGCCCAGAGCACCGCATTGACGCTGGCCAGCAGGGCGCTGAAGAGTTGCTCGCGTTCTTTCAGGCGCTCCACCTCGGCGCGGCTGTGCAGCAATGCCAGCAGCGCTTCGTCGAGATCCTGCGGCGCCCTGTACCTATCGTCCATGTCTCAGCTTCCCAGAACTAATCGAGAGGTCTATGACCGCAAAATTAGCTAAGCGCTCGACAAAAAAAGAAAAAGCCCGCCGAACGGCGGGCTTTTTGTGATGCACATCTCAGTTATCAGGCCAACTCAGACAGCCGGGCGCAGCGAGTAGGTCTTCAGCTGTTCGGCGAAGTCGCGCAGCGACTGGATGCCGCTGGCCTCGGCCTCCTGCACCCACTGCTTGATGGCGGCCAGCATGTCGTGGCCGTTGGCGCTGGTCTTCTGCCAGATCTGCTGCAGCGCCAGGCGCTTCTCGTAGATCACCTGCAACGCCTGGCTGTGCTGCAGCAGGCGCTCGATGCGCGCGTGGTGGCGCTCCTCCAGCAGGCTGGTCTCGCGCGAGAGCAGGCGCTTGCCGCGGCGGAACAGGTGGCGCACCGAGGCATCGGCCTTGGCCAGCTCCTGCTTGACCAGCGGGCCGATCACCAGCTTGCGGTACTGGGCCATGATCTGGAAGCGGTTGTTGAGGATAGCCATGGCGGTATCCATGTCCAGGCTGCCCTTGCCTTCCACCCGGTGGGCGATCGGCGCCACCCGCGCCACCTTGGCCAGGCGCAGGAAGCAGAACAGCTTGATCCAGGCCCAGCCCAGGTCGAACTCCCACTTCTTCACCGACAGCTTGGCCGAGTTCGGGTAGGTGTGGTGGTTGTTGTGCAGCTCCTCGCCGCCAATGACGATGCCCCAGGGCACCAGGTTGGTGGCGGCGTCGCGGCACTCGAAGTTGCGGTAGCCCACGGCGTGGCCCAGGCCGTTGATGACACCGGCCGCCCAGAACGGGATCCAGGCCATCTGCACGGCCCACACGGTCAGGCCGAGGGCGCCGAACAGGGCCACGTCGATCAGCACCATCAGGGCGATGCCGCCCAGCGGGAAGCGGCCGTAGAGGTTGCGCTCCAGCCAGTCGTCCGGGCAGTTCTTGCCGTAGATGCGCAGGGTGTCGGCGTTCTTCGCTTCCTCGCGGTAGAGCTCGGCGCCCTTGCGCAGCACGGTGCCCAGGCCCTTGTACACGGGGCTGTGCGGGTCGTCTGCGGTCTCGCACTTGGCGTGGTGCTTGCGATGGATGGCGGTCCACTCGCGGGTGTTCATCCCGGTGGTCATCCACAGCCAGAAACGGAAGAAGTGTTGCAGCGCCGGATGCAGCTCGAGGGCGCGGTGGGCGGAATAGCGGTGAAGGTAGACCGTCACGCTGACGATGGTGATGTGGGTGAGCACCAGCGTGACCACGATCAGTTGCCACAGCGGCAGGTCAAGGAAACCGTTGTACCACATGAATGATAATGAACCTCGGAAATGGTCGGCAGCCCAGGCAAGGGCCAGCTCGCATTATCACCAAGCGCGGCGGGAAAACCATCCGGTCTTTTTGATATGAACCGGGGCCAATGGCCATCCACTATACTGCGCAGCCAATAACTCGCTCCCCTCGCGATAATGAATCCACGCCCGAGTGCCCTCCGCATCTGCCTGCTGTACCTGTTGTTCGCCTGCCTGTGGGGGTTGACCAGCGACCAGCTGTTGCGCCTGGCGGTGGGCGATGGCGACCTGCTGCCCTGGCTGGTGGCGAAAAAGTATCTTTTCTTTGCCATCAGCGCCGGCGTGCTGTTCCTGCTGCTGGCCCGGCAGTTCAGGTGGATGCGGCGCACCTTCGCCGCCCGCGAGCGCAGCGAACGGCGCTTCGAGCGGGCCCTGGACGCCCTGGACGACGGCCTCTGGGAATGGGATATCGAGCGCCACCGGGTGTTCTACTCGCCCGGCTACGCGCGGCTGCTCGGCCTGAGCGAGGAAGCGCTGGGCGACAGCTTCGCCACCTGGGAACAGCGGCTGCACCCGGACGACCGCGACAGCGTGCTGGCCCAGCACCGCGACCTGCTGCAGCGGCGCAGCCAGCGCCTGGAATGCACCTACCGCCTGCGCCACGCCGACGGCAACTACCGCTGGGTGCATGCCCGCGCGCGCCTGAGCGGCGGCCACGACGGCGAGCCGCTGCGCATGACCGGCGTCAGCCGCGACGTCACCGAGCAGCGCAAGGCCAACGACCACCTGCGCCAGGCCGCGGCGGTGTTCGAGGCGACCCAGGAAGGCCTGCTGGTGACCGACGACAAGGGCACGATCCTGCACGTCAACCCGTCGTTCCAGCGCATCACCGGCTACAGCGCCGACGAGGTGGTGGGGCGCAACCCCTCGATGCTCAAGTCCGGGCGCCAGGACGACGCCTTCTACCAGCGCATGTGGCAGGCCCTGAACGCCGAAGGCCTGTGGTGCGGGGAAATCTGGAACCGGCGCAAGAGCGGCGAGGTGTACCCGCAGTGGCAGCACATCTGCGCCGTGCACGACGAGCAGGGGCGCCTGACGCACTACGTCGCGGTGTTCTCCGACCTCAGCAGCATCAAGCGCTCGCAGCACGAGCTGGACTTCCTCGCCCACCACGACCCGCTCACCGGGCTGCCCAACCGCCTGCTGCTGCGCGAGCGCATCGAGCAGGCCCTGGCCCGCGCCGAGCGCGAACAGGGCAGCGGCGCCCTGCTGCTGCTCGACCTGGACCACTTCAAGCACGTCAACGACAGCCTCGGCCACAGCGCCGGCGACCAACTGGTCAAGACGGTGGCCGAACGCCTGCGCGGCTGCCTCGACGAGCACGCCTCCCTGGCGCGCCTGGGCGGCGACGAGTTCGCCGTGGTCCTGGAGAGCCAGCAGCCGCACCATGCCAGCAGCCTCGCCCAGCGCCTGCTGGAGGCCATGCACGCGCCCTTCGAGGTACAGGGCCAGCCGATCTACATCTCCGCCAGCATGGGCGTCAGCCTGTTCCCCGACGACGCCCGCGACGTCGACCACCTGCTGCGCCACGCCGATGCCGCGCTGTTCCAGGCCAAGGCCAGCGGGCGCAACCTGTACGCCTTCTACACCCCGGAGCTGACCGCCCGCGCGCGTTCCCACGTGCAGGTGGAAGCCGCCCTGCGCCAGGCGCTGGAGCACGACGAGCTGCGCGTGTACTACCAGCCGGTGCACGACCTGGCCAGCGGCCAGGTGGTCGGGGTGGAGTCGCTGGTGCGCTGGCAGCACCCGCAGCGCGGCCTGGTGCCGCCCTGCGAATTCATCCCGGTGGCCGAGGAATGCGGGCTGATCGCCGCCATCGACGCCTGGGTGCTGGACCAGGCCTGCCGGCAGATGCGCCAGTGGCTGGACGACGGCGTGGCGCTGGATTTCGTCGCGGTGAACCTGTCCAGCCGCCTGTTCGGCCGCGACGGCCTGGAACAGCGCGTGGCCCGCGCCCTGCAGGAAAGCGGCCTGCAGCCGCGGCACCTGGAGCTGGAAGTGACCGAGAGCGCCATCATGCAGAACATCGACCAATCGGTGGCCCTGCTGCAGCGCCTGCGGGCGCTGGGCGTGCAACTGGCGATCGACGACTTCGGCACCGGCTATTCCTCGCTGATGCGCCTGAAGCGCATGCCGGTGCAGAAGCTGAAGATCGACCAGGGCTTCGTCGCCGGCCTGCCCGGCGACGCCGAGGACGCCGCCATCGCCCGCGCCATCATCGCCCTGGCCCGCAGCATGGGCCTGAGCGTGGTGGCCGAGGGCATCGAGCGCCCGGACCAGGCGGCCTTCCTCCTCGACCACGCCTGCGACTTCGGCCAGGGCTACTGGTACGGCCGCCCGCAGCCCGCCGACGAGCTGCCCTGGGCCCGGGCGGTGGCGACCGAATCGAATTAAAACCTGGTGGAATATAAAAATTCTTAAATAGTATTTTTAAGAATATTCGACTCCTGCCTAAGATGCGCTCACACCGCACGCGCCGCCCATCCGGGACGGCCCGGCGAAGCCCACCAAGGAGCCCAGATCATGAGCGCAACCCTCCGTAGCCTGGAAGGCCAGGACGAAGCCAACATCCTGCGTGAAGTGCAGAGCGCCCTGCGCGGTCTGCGTTTCGGCGCCGTCGAGATCACCGTGCACAACGGCCAGGTGGTGCAGATCGAGCGCAAGGAGAAGTTCCGCCTGCAGCAACCCGCCAGCCGCCAGAGCTGACCCGGGGCCCACGCGCCCCACCGCGACGCCCCCGATAAGAACACGCCAACAAGCACAACACTGAAGATTCGTATCCAGGAGCTGCACATGTCCATCCGCCGTTTCGCCCTGGCCGCCCTGGCCAGTGCCTTGATCGCCGGCCCCGCGGCCGCGGCCACCCAACTGCTGAACGTCTCCTACGACCCGACCCGCGAGCTGTACCAGGCCTACAACGCGGCCTTCATCAAGCACTGGAAGGCCCAGGGCGGCGACGACCTGACCGTGCAGCAATCCCACGGCGGCTCCGGCAAGCAGGCCCGCGCGGTCATCGACGGCCTGAAGGCCGATGTGGTGACCCTGGCCCTGGCCGGCGACATCGACGAACTGAACAAGCTCGGCAACCTGCTGCCGGCCGACTGGCAGGCGCGCCTGCCGGACAACAGCACCCCCTACACCTCGACCATCGTGTTCCTGGTGCGCAAGGGCAACCCCAAGGGCATCAAGGACTGGGGCGACCTGACCAAGCAGGGCGTGGAAGTCATCACCCCCAACCCGAAGACCTCCGGCGGCGCCCGCTGGAACTTCCTGGCCGCCTGGGCCTGGGCCAAGAAGCAGTACGGTAGCGACGACAAGGCTCAGGACTACGTCAAGGACCTGTACAAGCACGTGCCCGTGCTGGACACCGGCGCCCGCGGCTCGACCATCACCTTCGTCAACAACAACATCGGCGACGTGCTGCTGGCCTGGGAGAACGAAGCCTTCCTGGCCAAGAAGGAACAGGGCGGCGAGAACTTCGAAATCGTCGTACCCTCGCTGTCCATCCTGGCCGAGCCACCGGTGGCGGTGGTCGACAAGACCGTCGACAAGAAAGGCACCCGCAAGGTCGCCGAGGAATACCTGAAGTACCTGTACAGCGAGGAAGGCCAGCGCATCGCCGCGCAGAACTTCTACCGCCCGCGCAACGCCAAGGTCGCCGCCGAGTTCGCCAACCAGTTCCCGAAACTGGACCTGGTGACCATCGACAAGGACTTCGGCGGCTGGAAGGTCGCGCAGCCGAAGTTCTTCAACGACGGCGGCATCTTCGACAAAATCTACCAGGCGCAGTGAATACGGGCTGGAAGCTGGAAGCGCGAAGCTGGAAGTCGACCTCGGCACCGCTTTCAGCTTCAGGCTTCCAGCTTCCGGCTTTCAGCTAACGAGGTTTCAATGTCACGACGCATCTCCCCGGTCATACCCGGCTTCGGGCTGACTCTGGGCTACACCCTGGTGTATCTCAGCCTGTTGGTGCTGATTCCGCTGGGGGCCCTGTTCCTCAAGACCACCGAGCTCAGCTGGGAACAGTTCTGGACCATCATCACCGCCCCGCGCGTGCTCGCCGCGCTCAAGCTGAGCTTCGGCACCGCGCTGATCGCCGCCCTGATCAACGGCGTGATCGGCACCCTGCTGGCCTGGGTGCTGGTGCGCTACCGGTTCCCCGGGCGCAAGATCATCGACGCCATGATCGACCTGCCCTTCGCCCTGCCCACCGCCGTGGCCGGCATCGCCCTGACCGCGCTCTACGCCCCCAACGGCATGATCGGCCGCTTCGCCACCGAGCTGGGCTTCAAGATCGCCTACACCCCGCTGGGCATCACCCTGGCGCTGACCTTCGTGGTCCTGCCCTTCGTGGTGCGCACGGTGCAGCCGGTGCTGGCGGACATCCCCCGCGAGGTCGAGGAAGCCGCCGCCTGCCTGGGCGCCAAGCCGCTGCAGGTGTTCCGCCACGTGCTGCTGCCGGCGCTGCTGCCGGCCTGGCTGACCGGCTTCGCCCTGGCCTTCGCCCGCGGCGTCGGCGAGTACGGCTCGGTGATCTTCATCGCCGGCAACATGCCGATGAAGACCGAGATCCTGCCGCTGCTGATCATGGTCAAGCTGGACCAGTACGACTACACCGGCGCCACCGCCATCGGCGTGCTGATGCTGGTGGTGGCCTTCGTCCTGCTGCTGCTGATCAACCTGCTGCAACGCCGCATCGAGACCCCGTAAGGAGCGCGCCATGAGTTCCGTAACGCTTTCCACCGCACAAGCGGCGAACGCCGCCCGGCGTGGCAACCCCTGGGGCCGCCGGGAGCTCATCGGCCTGGCCTGGCTGGCCTTCGCCCTGTTCCTGCTGATGCCGCTGTTCGTGGTCCTGAGCGAGGCGCTGAAGCAGGGCTTCGGCACCTTCCTCGAGGCCATCGTCGAGCCCGACGCCCTGGCCGCGCTGAAACTCACGCTGATCGCCGTGGGCATCTCGGTGCCGCTGAACCTGGTGTTCGGCGTGGCCGCCGCCTGGTGCGTGACCAAGTTCGAGTTCCCCGGCAAGAGCATCCTGGTGACGCTGATCGACCTGCCGTTCTCGGTCTCGCCGGTGATCGCCGGCCTGATCTACGTGCTGCTGTTCGGCGCCCAGGGCTACTTCGGGCCGTGGCTCAGCGACCACGATATCCAGATCGTCTTCGCCGTGCCCGGCATCGTCCTGGCCACCATTTTCGTCACCTTCCCCTTCGTCGCCCGCGAACTGATCCCGCTGATGCAGGAACAGGGCACCCAGGAGGAAGAGGCTGCGCGCCTGCTCGGCGCCAATGGCTGGCAGATGTTCTGGCACGTGACCCTGCCGAACATCAAATGGGGCCTGATCTACGGCGTGGTGCTGTGCACCGCGCGGGCGATGGGCGAGTTCGGCGCGGTATCGGTGGTTTCCGGGCACATCCGCGGCGTCACCAACACCCTGCCGCTGCACGTCGAGATCCTCTACAACGAATACAATCACGTCGCCGCTTTCAGCGTCGCCACCCTGCTGCTGCTGATGGCCCTGGTCATCCTGCTGCTCAAGCAGTGGAGCGAGTCGCGCCTGTCCCGATTGAAAGTCAAAGCTGACGAGGAATAAGCCATGAGTATCGAAATCCGTAACGTCAGCAAGAACTTCAACGCCTTCAAGGCGCTCGACGACATCAACCTGGACATCCACAGCGGCGAGCTGGTGGCCCTGCTCGGCCCCTCCGGCTGCGGCAAGACCACCCTGCTGCGGATCATCGCCGGCCTGGAAACGCCGGACGTCGGCAACATCGTGTTCCACGGCGAGGACGTCTCGCAGCACGACGTGCGCGACCGCAACGTCGGCTTCGTGTTCCAGCACTACGCGCTGTTCCGCCACATGACGGTGTTCGACAACGTCGCCTTCGGCCTGCGCATGAAGGCCAAGAAGGAACGCCCGAGCGAGGCGCGCATCGCCGAGAAGGTCCACGAACTGCTGAACATGGTGCAGCTGGACTGGCTCGCCGACCGCTACCCGGAACAGCTCTCCGGCGGCCAGCGCCAGCGCATCGCCCTGGCCCGCGCCCTGGCGGTGGAGCCGAAGATCCTGCTGCTGGACGAGCCCTTCGGCGCCCTCGACGCCAAGGTGCGCAAGGAGCTGCGCCGCTGGCTGGCGCGCCTGCACGAGGAGATCAACCTCACCAGCGTGTTCGTCACCCACGACCAGGAAGAGGCGATGGAAGTCGCCGACCGCATCGTGGTGATGAACAAGGGCGTGATCGAGCAGATCGGCTCGCCGGGCGAGGTCTACGAGAACCCGGCCAGCGACTTCGTCTACCACTTCCTCGGCGACTCCAACCGCCTGCACCTGGGCAACGACGAGCACCTGCTGTTCCGCCCGCACGAGGTCTCGCTGTCGCGCCAGGCGGTGGAAGCGCACCGCGCGGCGGAAGTCCGCGACATCCGCCCGCTGGGCGCGATCACCCGGGTGACGCTGAAGGTGGACGGCCAGGACGAGCTGATCGAGGCCGAGGTGGTCAAGGACCACGACAGCCTGGTCGGCCTGGCCCGCGGCGAGACGCTGTACTTCAAGCCCAAGGCCTACCAGCAGGTGGCCAATATCTGAGCCGCCATCCGTTGAAGAAGAACCCCGCCACGGCGGGGTTCTTCGTTTGCGGGTATCCTGCCCCGCTCCACCGCCAAGGCAAGGCCCGCCCATGTTCGACTCGCTGCCCGCGCACCTGGACCTGATCGTCCTCACCTTCCTCCTCGCCGGCCTGGTCAAGGGCGTGGTCGGCCTCGGCCTGCCGACGGTGGCGGTCGGCCTGCTCGGGCTGCTGATGCCGCCGATGCAGGCGGCGGCCATCCTGGTGGTGCCCTCCACCGTCACCAACGTCTGGCAACTGGCCGCCGGGCCGCGCTTCCTCGGGCTGCTCAGGCGGATGTGGGGCATGCTCGCCGGCATCGTCACCGGCACCCTGGCCGTGGGCTGGTGGCTGGGCGGCGAACACTGGGCGGCGGCCACGCCGCTGCTGGGCGTGGCGCTGGTCCTCTACGCGTTGCTCGGGCTGTCGGCGAAGCGCTTCCAGGTGGCGCCGGCACACGAGGCCTGGCTGTCGCCGCTGATCGGCCTGGCCACCGGCGCCGTCACCGCGGTCACCGGCGTCTTCGTGATCCCCGCGGTGCCTTACCTGCAGGCGCTGGGCCTGGAGAAGGACGACCTGGTGCAGGCCCTCGGGCTGTCCTTCACCGTCTCCACCCTGGCCCTGGCGCTCACCCTCGGGCAGCAGGGCTCGCTGTTGCATGCATCGGTGCTGGGAGTGTCGTTGCTGGCGCTGCTGCCGGCATTGGCGGGGATGTACCTGGGGCAGTGGCTGCGCAACCGCATCAGCCCGACGGCCTTTCGCCGGTGCTTCTTCGGGGGGTTGTTGTTGCTTGGTGCGGACCTGGCCCTGCGGGGGCTCTGAGGCCCTGGGGCTCTGGGGCTTTTCGTAGGAGCGAGCTTGCTCGCGAATGGTGCCTCCCTCTGGCTACGGTGCTTTGGATTGACTCCGCTCCCTCTCCCCAGCCCTCTCCCTGAAGGGAGAGGGGGCCGTTCGGCGTGTGCTGATATTTCGGCTCTCCCTGACACTACGCATAACGCCTGATACCCCCATGAGGCACGGCCTTCGCGCCGGCACGGACTAGCCCTCCCTTCAGGGAGAGGGGCCGTTCGGCGTGTGCTGATTTTTCAGCTCTCCCTGACACTACGCATAACGCCTAATACCTCCATGAGGCACGGCCTTCACGCCGGCACGGACTAGCCCTCCCTTCAGGGAGAGGGGCCGTTCGGCGTGTGCTGATTTTTCAGCTCTCCCTGACACTACGCATAACGCCTAATACCTCCATGAGGCACGGCCTTCACGCCGGCACGGACTAGCCCCCTCTCCCTTCAGGGAGAGGGCTGGGGAGAGGGGCGGTGTTCCGGTTGGTACCGATGTTTCCGGGAGGCACCGTTCGCGAGCAAGCTCGCTCCTACGAAGAAACCCCATCCTCCAACCGCCGCAGCAGGAACGCTTTACTCGACTCGATGATCGCCCGCTGCGTCTCCTCGCTGGCCGTCATCCGCGCCAGCAACAACGCCCCCACGCACTGACTGAGCATCGCCCAGGCGTCCTCCGCATTCCCCAGTTCCTCCGCCCAGGCCTGCTGCAGCCCGAGCATCGCCGCCTCCACCGTGCCGCGCACCTGCTCGTCGGCGCGGGCGATGTCCGCGCCCAGAGCGGGAATGGCGCAGCCGCCGTCGACGTTCTGCACGTGGGCCAGCGTCAGGTAACGCTGCAGGCAGCGCTCCAGGCGCTCGCGGCCGTGGCTGTCGCCGGCCTTGCCCAGGCGCTCGGCGCTGCGCGTCAGTTCGCGTTCGACGATGGCGGCGAACAGCGCATCCTTGGACGGGAAATGGTTGTAGAAGGCACCGCCGCTCAGCCCCACCGCCTTCATCAGCGCGTCCACACCGACGCTGGCGAAGCCCTCGCGCTTGGCGATGGCGCCGCTGCTCTCCAGCAGGCGCTGGCGGGTTTCTTCCTTGTGGCTGGCTGAGTAGCGCATGGCGTGGGCTCCGGAAACGGCTTGACGGCTGCCGGAAGCATAACATAACGTCCGTTTACCAAACGATCGTTTACCCATACGAACAGAGGAAACGAACATGAGCGCTGCCTCCCCCAACGAGAAGAAAGTGGTGCTGGTGATCGGCGCCGGGGACGCCACCGGCGGCGCCATCGCCCGCCGCTTCGCCCGCGAGGGTTACGTCGCCTGCGTCACCCGCCGCTCGGCGGACAAGCTGCAACCGCTGGTCGACGCCATCCGCGCCGAGGGCGGCGAGGCCCACGGCTTCGCCTCGGACGCGCGCAAGGAGGAGCAGGTGGCGGAACTGGTGGAGACCATCGAGCGCGACATCGGCCCCATCGAGGCCTTCGTCTTCAACATCGGCGCCAACGTGCCCTGCAGCATCCTCGACGAGACCGCGCGCAAGTACTTCAAGATCTGGGAAATGGCCTGCTTCTCCGGCTTCCTCACCGGCCAGGCGGTGGCCCGGCGCATGGTCGCGCGCCAGCGTGGCACCCTGCTGTTCACCGGCGCCACCGCCGGCCTGCGCGGCGCCGCCGGGTTCGCCGCCTTCGCCGGGGCCAAGCACGGCATCCGCGCGCTGGCCCAGAGCATGGCCCGCGAGCTGGGGCCCATGGGCCTGCACGTGGCCCACGTGGTGGTGGATGGCGCCATCGACACCGAGTTCATCCGCGACAACTTCCCGGAGAAGTACGCGCAGAAAGCCCAGGACGGCATCCTCGACCCCGAGCACATCGCCGACAACTACTGGTACCTGCACAGCCAGCCGCGCGACGCCTGGACCTTCGAGCTGGACCTGCGGCCCTGGATGGAACGCTGGTAATCCACAACGACAACAAAGAGGGATCACCCATGAGCAAAAGCGTCGAGTTCTACTTCGACTTCGGCAGCCCCACCTCCTACCTGGCCTACACCCAGCTGCCGGGCATCTGCGCCGCGGCCGGCGCCGAGCTGGTCTACCGTCCGGTGCTGCTGGGCGGGGTGTTCCAGGCCACCGGCAACGTCTCGCCGATCGCCGTCCCGGCCAAGGGCCGCTACACCCTGGTCGACATGCAGCGCTTCGCCCGCCGCTACGGCGTGCCGCTGAAGATGAACCCGCACTTCCCGATCAACACCCTGCTGCTGATGCG
Organism: Pseudomonas sp. M1; assembly: GCF_022760135.1. Taxonomy (NCBI): domain Bacteria; kingdom Pseudomonadati; phylum Pseudomonadota; class Gammaproteobacteria; order Pseudomonadales; family Pseudomonadaceae; genus Pseudomonas; species Pseudomonas sp. M1. The sequence goes on along the minus strand of NZ_CP094343.1, from coordinate 112,961 downwards.
CGCCGCCACCGGCGTGCAGCTGCGCCAGCCGGAACGCTTCGAGGCGCTGCTGGCCTGCGTGTTCAAGGGCATGTGGGTGGACGCCCTGAACCTGGGCGACGCGGCGGTGCTGGGCCCGCTGCTGGCCGAGGCCGGCTTCGATCCACAGGCGCTGCTGGCGCTGGCGGCGGAGCAGGAAGTGAAGGACGCGCTCAAGGCCAACACCGAGGCGGCCATCAAGCGCGGCATGTTCGGCGCGCCGACCCTGTTCGTCGGCGAGGAGATGTTCTTCGGCCAGGACCGCCTGGACTTCGTCCGCGAGGCGCTGGCCTGAAGCGAAGGGCGGCCCCGCAAGGCCGCCCCTCGCGCCTCACAGGGTATGCAGCGCGGCGGAGCGGCGCAGGCCGAAGAACTCAAGCTCCGCCAGCACCCCAACCACCAGCGCCTGGCCGATCACGAAGGCGCAGCCCAGCACGGTTGGCTGCACCCAGCCGCTGGCCAGCAGGCCCAGGCTTTCCACCACCCACAGCAGGTTGACGGCGATCACCGCCCAGACGCCGGCGCGCGGCAGCACCTCGCAATTGGCCATCCAGGCCAGCACCAGGGCGAGGGGCAGCAGCAGGATGCCGGCCACCATCAGCAGTACCACCGGAAAGCCGAGCAGGCCGCTCAGCGGGTTGGCGGCCAGCGCCAGCAGCAGGCCGGTGGCGCCGCCGGCAAGGGCGTCGAGTTGCAGGGAACGGCGGAGCAGCGGGGACGGTTGCAGCAGAGTCATGGCGAATCCTCCTGAACGAAGCGCCGCCGGTCCGCGGCGCCTGGCCGAAGAATCCGCCGCAACGGGCACAGCGTCGATTACCTGCCAGGTAATGGCCGGGCGCCGGACGGAGGTCTATCGTTCGTTCCCATGGACAGCCAAACCCTCCCCGTCGGCGCCCTGCTGCGCCAGTGGCGCCAGCGCCGCCGCCTCAGCCAGCTCGACCTGGCCTGCGACGCGGACATCTCCACGCGCCACCTGAGTTTCGTCGAGACCGGTCGCGCCCTGCCCAGCCGCGAGATGCTCCTGCACCTGGCCGAACAGCTGGACATCCCGCTGCGCGAGCGCAACCGCCTGCTCGGCGCCGCCGGCTACGCGCCGGTGTATTCCGAGCGGGCACTGGACGACCCGGCGCTGACCGTGGCGCGGCAGGCCATCGACCAGTTGCTCAAGGCCCACGAACCGAACCCGGCGATGGTGGTGGACCGCCACTGGAACCTGCTGGCCTCCAACCACGCGGTGAGCGTCTTCCTCATCGGCGTGGCCCCCGAGCTGCTCGCCGCGCCCTGCAACGTGCTGCGCATGAGCCTGCACCCGCGCGGCCTGGCGCCGAACATTCTCAACCTGGGGCCATGGAAGGCGCACGTGATGGCGCGCCTGCAGCGGGACATCGACGCCAGCGGCGATCCGGCACTGCAGGCCCTGCGCGACGAACTCGCGCTCTACCCGGCGGCGCCCCACGAAGAGCAGGCCAGCGGCGACATGGTGCTGATACCGGTGCAACTGAACACCGAGCTGGGCGTGCTCAGCCTGATCGGCACCATCACGGTGTTCGGCACGCCGGTGGACGTGACGCTCTCGGAACTGGCGCTGGAGACCTTCTTCCCCGCCGATGCGCGCAGCGCGGAAATCCTGCGCCGGCTCACCGGCGCGGGCTAGGGGAGATCAGGCAGCCGCCTTGCGCTCGCGGATGCAGGTCGGCCCGGCGCGCTCTTCCACGGCGCGGCGCACCTCGTCGCGCAGGCCGAGCAGGAAGGCCGCCTCGGCGGCGACGAACAGCGGGCCGACCACCAGCCCCACCAGGTCGTCGACGAAGGCCGGCTTGCGCCCCTCGTACCAGTGGCCGACGAACTGGATCACCCAGCCCACCACGAACAGGCCGATGCCCCAGGCCAGCCAACTGGCGGTGGAACCCGCGGCGAGCACCGCGCCGGCCCACAACGACAGCGCCAGGAGCACGCCCATGAGCACGCCGAAGCGCAGGTCCAGGCGCAGGTAGAACGCCAGCGCGGCCAGCGCCAGCAGGCTCGCCGGGGCCAGCAGCAGGCCGCCGGCCTCAAGACCCGGGCGCGACAGCAGCACGGCGATGGACAGGACGATCATCGGGATGCCGATGAAGTGGCTGAGGATGTTGCGCCGGTCGCGGTGGTAGGCCGCGTACTGCGCCAGGTGATCGACGAGTGTTTTCATTGTTCTGTCGTTCTCGGGCAAGGTGCTGGCATCATGGCTTGGACTGCCGTACCACTCTGTCAACTAGCCGACAAAGCCCATGCCCGACACCGCCGACTGCCTGCAACGCATCGCCTCCGGCCGCTGGTTCCAGCACCTGCCCGCCGAACTGCGCGAAGCCCTCGGCCAGGCCGCCATCGTCCGCCGCCTGCCCGCCGGGCAGCGCCTGTTCGCCCGCGGCGACGCCCCCTGCGGGCTGTATTGCGTGGTCGAAGGCAGGATGCGCGTCGGCGCGGTGGGCGCCAGCGGCAAGGAAGCGCTGCTGGCCCTGGTGGAAGCGCCCAACTGGTTCGGCGAGATCTGCCTGTTCGACGGCCAGCCGCGCACCCACGACGCCTACGCCGAAGGCCCCACCACCCTGCTGCAGGTGCCGCTGCCGGCGCTGCACGCGCTGCTCGCCGAAAAGCCGCAGTACTGGCGCGACTTCGCCCTGCTGATGAGCCACAAGCTGCGCCTGGCCTTCACCGTGCTGGAGGAACAGGCCCTGCTGCCGGCCGCCCAGCGCCTGGCCCGGCGCCTGCTGATGCTGGCCGCCAGCTATGGCGAGGCGCAGGCCAGCCAGCGCGAGCTGCACCTGCCCCAGGAACAGCTGGCGGCCATGCTCGGGCTGTCGCGGCAGACCACCAACCACCTGCTCAAGGAGCTGGAAGCCCGCGGCGTGCTGCGCCTGAGCTACGCCGGCATCGAGATTCTCGACGTCCACGGCCTGCGCCTGGCCGCGGGCGAGGAAGCATGATGGCGTCGGCGAATCACTCTTTCGATCGGTTGCAACGGCCGGCGCAGGCGCTAGCCTTTGCTGGCCCGGAGCATCGGGCGGGGCGCCAGGGGGAGCGCGCCCCGGTACGGTGACCCCTCGCAGGTAACCGGCCGGCCAGGCAAGGCCGGCGCCGTTCGCGAAACCACCCACGCCTGCCAAGGCGTGGCCAGGCGGCCAACAAGAACAACAGGGAAACTCCCGCCATGAACCGCAAATACCTCCTGCAGTACCTGTTCGTCTGTATTCTCACCCTCCTCGCCCTGCCCGCCCGGGCCAACCTGCCCAGCGACGAGCAACAGCTGCAGGCCATGCAGGTCGACGCCTGCCGGGCCCTGGGCAGCCTGATGCTGTTGCGCGGCGAAGGCTTCCAGGAGAACCACGCCAACCAGCTGAAGGCCGACCTGGCCGCCCTGGACACAGCGGTGAAAAGCTACGCCAAGGCCGACGACGGCCTGCGCAAGGCCCACCAGGCGCTGCTCGCGCAGATCCAGGCCGGCACCACCTACGGCCCCAAGGAAGAGGACCTGCCCTGGACCTACCTGCCGGACCTGAGCCGCGCCCTGCGCGACTTCCTCGGCCAGGTCGAGCGCTTCGTGCCGCCGTCCGCGGCCGACGAGCTGCCGCTGTGGCAGGTGCCGGTGCGCATCGAATACCTTTCCGTGCAGTACCTGGCGCGTTCCTACCTGGGCGTGCTGGAGATCGCCCGCGAGGCGCCGCAGAGCTACCTCGGCCAGGACGAGAAGACGCTGCTGCCGCTGATCAGCCGCAGCCTCTCGCGCCTGCCGCCGGGCGCGGCGAGCGGCAAGCTGCAGATGCGCTGGAACTACCTGGAAACCGCCCTGGGCGACATGAACAGCAAGAGCAACGCCCTGGTCAGCGCCTCCGGCCGGCCCTGGGCGCCGATCATCGTCGAACGCCACGCCCGCGAGCTGGCCGGCCAGCTCATGCAGCTCAGCCAGGCGCAGTGAGGCGGGCCCGGCGGCCCCTCAGGCCGCCGGTGCGCTCTCGCTGGCCTCGACCTGGCGCGGCAGCGGCGGCGTGGCATGCGGGCGCGCCAGCTCGTCGCGGTCCAGCTGGTCCGCCCGCCCCACCAGCAGCGGGTCGGGGGCGTGGGCGATGGCCAGGTCCTTGCCGGGGTAGTCCAGCGTGTGCAGGAAGTGGCGCAGGCAGTTCAGCCGCGCGCGCTTCTTGTCGTCGGACTTGACCACCACCCAGGGCGCGTCGGCGGTGTCGGTGTGGAAGAACATCGCCTCCTTGGCCTGGGTGTAGTCGTCCCAGCGGTCCAGCGACTGGATGTCGATGGGCGACAGCTTCCAGTGCTTGAGCGGGTCGTCGCGGCGCGACACGAAGCGCCGCAGCTGCTCCTCGCGGCTGACCGAGAACCAGTACTTGAACAGCTGGATGCCGTTGCGCACCAGCATGCGCTCCAGTTCCGGGGTCTGCTGCATGAACTCCAGGTACTGGCGCGGCGTGCAGAAACCCATCACCCGTTCGACGCCGGCGCGGTTGTACCAGGAGCGGTCGAAGAAGACCATTTCGCCCGCGGTGGGCAGGTGCTGGACGTAGCGCTGGAAGTACCACTGGCCGCTTTCCGCGTCGCTGGGCTTTTCCAGGGCGACCACCCGCGCGCCACGCGGGTTCAGGTGCTCCATGAAGCGCTTGATGGTGCCGCCCTTGCCGGCGGCGTCGCGGCCCTCGAAGAGCACCACGATGCGCTGCCCGGTCTCCTTCACCCAGCTCTGCACCTTCAGCAGCTCCACCTGCAGCTGCGCCTTGAGCGCCTCGTATTCCTTGCGCTGCAGGCGTTTGCGGTAGGGGTAGGACGAAGGCAGGCCGGCGGAGCCGGAATCCTCGTTGCTGCCGCGCGGCGCCATGGCCACGGTCAGGGCGACGGGGCCGTGGCTCTGGGCGCGGATTTCCTCGCCGCCGCGGGTCGGCGTCGGGGCCTCCAGGGCAGCGAGGACGGGCGGGTTCTTGGCATCGGGCTGCGGCATGGTCTCCTCCTGTGAGACATGGGGGCTCGGGCGAGCGCTCCCCCCACTCTGCTAGCCGCCGGGCATGGCGATCTTGATCGATATCAAGGCCGCGCGCCCCGGCGACGCTACAGCCAGCCGCGGAACTTGAACCAGAGGTAGGGGATGATCGCCGAGACCACCATGGCCACCAGCGCCAGCGGGTAGCCGCTGGCCCAGGCCAGCTCCGGCATGTGCTGGAAGTTCATGCCGTACACGGTGCCCACCAGGGTCGGCGGCAGGAACAGCACGGCGGCGATGGAGAACACCTTGATGATGCTGTTCTGCTCGATGTTGATCAGGCCCAGGGTGGCGTCGAGCAGGAAGGTGATCTCCGCGGACATCTTCGACTGGTACTCGCCCAGCGAACGCACGTCGCGCTCCACCGACTTCATGCCCAGGCGCGCTTCCTCGCTGATCCAGGCGTTGCCGTTGCCGCTCTGGCGGAAGTAGGCCAGCGGCCGGCTGACGCTGAGCAGGCTCTCGTTGAGCTTGGACAGCAGCGAGTTGGTGCGCCCCAGCTGCTTGACGATCTGCTGCAGGTCGGTCTTGGGCACGCGGGAGCGGGGCAGTTCGCCGTGGTCGGTGAAGATGTCCCGCGACAGCGTGTCCAGCTGGCCCTGCACCGACTCCAGCACGTCGGCGATGCGGTCAACCACCGCGTCCATCAGGTTGACGAACAGCAGGTCGCTGGCGCCCTTGCAGCCGCTGCGCTGCACCCGCGTCTCGAAGGTGCGGAACGACAGCACGTCGGCGTAGCGCACCGTCACCAGCCACTGCGGGGTGAGCACGCAGGTGACCTCGGCGGTGTTCGGCCGGTGCTCGCGGATGCCGCTGACCACCGAGGTGGTCATGTACAGCGCGCCCTTGCTCTCGTAGAAGCGCGAGGAATCCTCGATCTCGGCCATTTCCTCGCGGGTCGGCACGTCCACTTCGATGAAGGACTCCAGCAGGCGCTCCTCCTCTTCCGTGGGGTGCAGCAGGTCGATCCACAGCGTGCCCGCCGGCATGGCCGCGCCGACTTCGCCGGTGTGGCGCTGCAAGCGGTCGCCGTCGAGGGTGTAATAGGTGATCATGTCGCATCCGCGTCCTTCTGCGGCCATCCAGGTCTGCGCAGGTTGGACAACTTCCCCCGGCTGCACAAGCCCGCACGGAGCCACCCGGCATGAGCGACATCGACGACGGCGAAGAATCCTTCGCGGCAGAAACCCTGATCCAGGCCATCGAGAACCAGATCGAAAGCGGCGAGCCGGCGGCGGCCCGCGCGGTGCTCAACAAGCTGACCCTGGTCGGCTACGAGCGCGAGGAGGCCCTGGAAATGATGGCCATGGTGCTGGCCCACGAGATCCAGGCGATGCTCGCCGAGGACCGCGCCTTCGATGGCGCCTGGTACGAGCAGGCCCTGCGCGCATTGCCGCAGCTGCCCGGCGAGGAATGAGCTTGCCGAGCGCGGGGTGGCTGTGGCTAAACTGGCGCAACATCGCCACCGAGGAGTCGCCATGGCCTTCACCCAAGAGCTGGTAGCGGAACTGGAATTGCTTGCCCTGTTCGATCTCGAGAACACCCAGGCAGGCCTGAAGATCCACCATGACGCGGCCCCGACGGCCGTCTCTGCGGCCGGGCGATTGCACGCCAAGGGCCTGATCGACCAGCCCGACGGCGGCTACCTGACCAGCCTGGGGCTGGACGCCGCCGAACACGCCCAGGTGCTGCTGAACATCCTCAAGCCCTGAACCCCGCGGCCGCCATCCATCGGCGGCCCGCCCCATTTCCTTAAGGACAGCCCCGCCGCGGTCGATATACAGTGCAGTCCATGCGGTAATGGCACTCAGCCATGACCGCCCGATAGCTGACCGCGGCAGGCCATGACCTTCACCCACGAGATTCGTCCGGACATCGACGACGGCATCGACCGCAAGGTCCTGGCGCGCCTGCGCAAGCGCTTCCTGGCGATCAACCAGGGGCGCCTGGAGCGCGCCACGGCCGCGCTGTCGAGCCGCCAGCAACTGGTGCTGCGCCTGCTGCCGCTGCTGCTGGACGTCAACCACCCGCTGCTCCCCGGCTACGTCTCCGGCGCCACCCCGGCGGGGCTGTGCGGCTTCGTCCCCGACGACGAGCTGCTGGCCGAGGCCCAGCGCCTGACCCGCTCGTTCAGCTACAAGCCGCGCCGCGGCGAGGTCGACCTGCCGATCCACGGGCTGTTCCTGATGGGCAGCCTGGGCACGGTGGCCCAGGAGGAGCGGAGCGACCTCGACCTGTGGGTCTGCCACGCCCCGGGGCTCGCGCCCGGCGCGGTGGCCGAGCTGCAGCGCAAGTGCGAGCTGCTGGAGCGCTGGGCCGCGGGCCAGGGCGCCGAGGTGCACTGCTTCCTCATCGACCCGCGCGGCTTCGTCAGCGGCGCGCGCAACGCCCGGCTGACCTCCGACGACTGCGGCACCAGCCAGCACTACCTGCTGCTCGACGAGTTCTACCGCACCGCCATCTGGCTCGGCGGGCGCACGCCGCTGTGGTGGCTGGTGCCGGAATACGAGGAAGGGCGCTATCGCGACTACGTCGAGCAACTGCTGAGCAAGCGCTTCATCCGCCACGAGGAAGTCCTCGACCTCGGCCACCTGGCGCACATCCCGCCCGGCGAGTTCGTCGGCTCGGGCATGTGGCAGCTGTTCAAGGGCATCACCTCGCCCTACAAGGCGGTGCTCAAGCTGCTGCTCAGCGAGGTCTACGCCAGCGAGCACCCGCAGGTCGCCTGCCTGGCCCTGCGCTTCAAGGCCGAGGTCTACGCCGGGCGCCTGGAACTGGACGAGCTGGACCCGTACATCCTGCTTTACCGGCGCCTGGAGCAATACCTGATCGCGCGCGGCGAGCAGGAGCGCCTGGAACTGGTGCGCCGCTGCCTGTACCTGAAGGTCGGCAAGAAGCTCAGCCGCCGCCCGCAGCAGGGCCGCAAGAGCTGGCAGCGCCTGCTGATGGAGCGCCTGACCGGCGCCTGGGGCTGGGACGGGCGCGTGCTCGGCCTGCTCGACTCGCGCAGCCAGTGGAAGGTGCGCCAGGTCACCCTGGAGCGCCGCGCCCTGGTCAACGAGCTGACCTACAGCTACCGCTTCCTCTCGCGCTTCGCCCGCCAGCAGCAGGCCGCCAGCGACATCGACCCGCGCGACCTGGGCGTGCTCGGCCGGCGCCTGTACGCCGCCTTCGAACGCAAGGCCGGCAAGGTCGAGCACATCAACCCGGGCATCGCCCCGGACCTGGGCGAAGACCTCCTCACCCTCGCCCGCCTGCCCGCCGGCAACGCCGCCGAGGGCGGTTCCTGGGCGCTGTTCCCGGGCAACCTGACCGGCGCCGAGCTGGCCGACTACGCGCCGCTCAAACGCGCCCGCGAGCTGATCGAGCTGCTGGCCTGGAGCCACCGCAACGGCGTGATCGACGCCGGCACCCGCCTGTCGCTGCAGCCCGGCGACAGCGACCTGAGCGAACACGAGCTGGGCAACCTGCTGCTCGGCCTGCAGCAGGCCATGCCCATGCCCCTGGAAGAAGTGGCCGAAAGCGCCCTGCTACGCCCCAGCGCCCCGGCCAGCGTGCTGATCCTGGTGAACGTCGGCCTCGACCCGCTGCGCCAGCACAGCCAGGCCAACCTGCACATGACCAGCGGGCGCACCGACTCGCTGGGCTACTCCGGCATGCGCGACAACCTGGTGCTGAGCCTCGACCAGGTCACCCTGAACAGCTGGAACGAACTGCTGGTCAGCCGCTACGCCGGCCCCGGCGCGCTGCTCGACTGCCTGCGCGACTACCTCAACGCCCTGCCCGCCGACGCCGCGCCGCCGCGCCTGCTGGTGCGCTGCTTCTGCCGCAACCGCGCGGCGGCCATCGCCCAGCGCGTCGAGGAACTGTTCCAGGACGCCTACGCCCAACTGGCCAGCGGCAACGGCGGGCGCTACCTGCTGCAGATCCGCCAGCAGTACCACCTGCTGCGCCTGCAGCCGGGCCAGGTCAGCCACCAGAGCCTGGCCGACCTGCCGGCCCTGCTCGAACACCTGGGCGAACGCCAGGGCGCCTACAGCCCGCTGCACCTGGACCGCCACGCCCTGGAAGGCGAGGACCTGGCGCTGCTGCTGCCGCTCGGCCGCCCCGGCTGCCTGCAGGTGTTCTACCGCCTGGACGAAGGCCAGGCCACGCTCTACCTGCTGGACGAACGCAACTCCCTGTGGCACGGCCGCCAGGCCTGCGACGACGAGCAGACGCTGCTGGTGCCGCTACAGCGTTTCCTCCAGGCCATGCTCTACCGGCGCAGCGCGCAGCTGCCGCTGGGCGAGGCGCAGCCGGTGCAGGAAATCATTTATTACGAATTGCTACCGGCCGGCCGCGGACGGGCTCGCCGGGTGGAACGCCGCCAGGCGCCGCCCAGCGCGCAGGAGCGGCCCTACTACAACGTCCAGGCGATCGTCGAGCCGGGGGCGGGGCAGCGTTCGCGCATCACCCTGTACTGCAACCACCGCGAGTTTTCCGAACTGGAGTACGGCGCCGGGCTGTTCCAGGCCGTGGCCCGGCACATCCTCGCCCAGCGCCGCGGGCAGGAGCGCTATCCCTGCTACATCACCGACCTGGACCTGTCGGCGGTGGCCGCCGAGTCGGCGCTGCAGAGCATCCATTACCTGCGCTACAAGCAGCGCCTGGAAAGCGCGCTGAACCAGGCCCTGGCCGAGGCCTGAGGCCCGGCCCGGGCGGTGCGCAGCAGATCGTGACGGGCGCTCAGCGGTTGTAGTCGCCGGCGGCTTCGGGCTGGTAGGTGATGTCCAGCAGGCTCAGCTTGAGGGTCTTGCCGCCCGGGGCCGGCCAGTCGATGCTCTGGCCGACGGTCAGGCCCAGCAGCGCGGTGCCCACCGGCGCGAGGATGGACACCTTGCCTTCGCCGCCGGCGTCCTCCGGGTAGACCAGGGTCAGCAGGTACTCCTTGCCGCTGCTTTCCTCGCGGCAGCGCACGGTGGAGTTCATGGTCACCACGCCCGGCGGCACCTCGTCGTGGCCGACCACGTTGGCGCGGGACAGCTCGGCTTCCAGCGCTTCGGCGGCGGGGCCGTACTCTTCCAGGCTGTCGAGCAGGCGCTCCAGACGTTGCAGGTCGAGACGGGTAACGGTGATGGACGGTGCGGTGGTCATGATGGCCGGCAGACTCCTTGGCAGTGGATCGAAAAAAGAAAAACCCCGCCCAAGGCGGGGTTTTCAGCGGACACTAACACAGTACCGCGAATAAGCAAGACCACCCGGTCAGGGGCCCGGCCACAGCGGCTTGCGGCGTGCCAGGGCGGCCTCGACTATCTGCCGCCGGCGCGCGCCGTCGGCCTCGTTCCATTCGAGAATCTCCGCCAGGCTGCGCCCGCAGCCCAGGCAGACGTCACCCTCGTCCAGGCAGCAGCGCCGGCAGCAGGGCGAGGGGACCGGCGCTTCAGAGGCCGGGGAACTCGACATCCTCGCCCGCCTGCTCGAGGGTCGCCCGGTTGAGCAGCGCGCCCAGCGGCTCGCGGGTGCTGTCGCTCAGCCACAGGCTGCCGGACTCGTCGTAGTCGAAGTGGAAACCGCCGGAACGCGCCGCCACCCACAGCTGGCGCAGCGCCGGCTGGCGGCTGAGGATCAGCTGGCTGCCGTTCTCGAAGCGCACGGTCAGCACGCCGCCGGAATTCTCCAGGTCCACGTCCAGGTCACTGTCATCGAAGGCGTCTTCCACCGTGGTCTGCACCTCGTCGACGAGGTCGTGGAAACGGGCTTCGCTCATGCTGCTCATGCATTGTCCTCAGGAATCTGCCAAAGGCTGCAGTGTACGCCGGTATTGCCCGAGACTCTGCCCCGTCCAGCGGCGGAAGGCCCGCGCCAGCGAGCCGGTCTCGCTGAAGCCGACCAGGCTGGCGACGTCGGCCAGCTCCAGCGCCGGGTCGCGCAGGTGGTGCAGCACCAGTTGCTGGCGCGTCTCGTCCACCAGGCGGCTGAACGACAGGCCGCTGTCGCGCAGGCGGCGCTGCAGGGTGCGCGGGCTCAGGGCCAGCTCGCCGGCCAGGGCCTCCAGGTCCACGGCCTGCTCCGGCAGGCGCTCGGCCAGGCACTGGCGGGCCCGTTCGAGCACGCCCTCGCCGCGGCGGATGCTCTCCAGCAGGCGCCCGGCGTAGGCGTCGAGGGTGCGCTGGATCTGGCTGTCGGCCTGGCCCAGGGGCAGCGCCAGCAGGCGCCGGGGGAAGACCAGGGCGTTGTCCGCCTGGCCGAACAGCACCGGGCAGCGGAAGATGCGCCGGTGCTCGGTGGTATCGGCCGGCGCCGGGTGGCGGAAGCGCACTTCCACCGGCGCCTGTTCCAAACCGCTGATCCAGTGGCCGAAGCGTAGCCAGCAGGCCAGGGTCTCTTCCGCCAGTTGGCGCTGCTGGCGCGGCAGCAAAGGCTCCCAGCTGTGCCGCACCAGCGGCTCGTGGCCGGCGCGCGGCGGCTCGTCGGCCAGCTCGACGCGGCCCAGGCTGCCCACCAGCTCGGCGTAGCGCGCCTGGCGGTGCAGGGCGTCGCCGAGGGTCGCGCAGCTCATCAGCAGGTAGCCGAGCACGCCAAAGTGCCCGGGGCGCACGGCCTCGCCCAGGTGCAGGCCGAGGTCGGCGTCGCCGCTCAGCGCCAGGCCCAGCTCCAGCAGGTCGACATAGACGCTGGCGGCGATGCGCGCCTCGCGCTGGTCGAGGATCGACGGCTCGAGCTGGACGCCGGCCAGCAGCCGCTGCGGCGCGACGCCGCGACGCTCGAGGTGGTCCACCAGGCCCTGCACGTAGGCGATGGAAATGGAACCGGCGAGTGGGACGGGGGCTTGCATGGATCCTCCGTTTTTTCTGTCAGATCCTAGGGGCTGGCGGGGGCTGATCGCAAACCGCGTTGCTGCGAGCGGCCCCCGCCAGCCCCTTTGGAAGCCCCGCCGGGCGGGAGTCCGCTTGCATAGGCAAGGCGCCGGGGGGCCGGTATACTCCGGTCCAATTACGCTTTGATCACAAGGATTCCGCCATGAAGCGACTGCTTCTTCCCTTCGTCGCGCTCGCCGTGCTCAGCGCCGCGCTCGCCGGCTGCGGCCAGAAAGGCCCGCTGTACCTGCCGGACGACCAGCAAGCCCAAAGCAAGCACAGCAAGGACCGCTACGGTCTGTAAGGGAGCAGCACATGGAGGCATTCAACGTCCGTGACGGGCAACTGTTCGCGGAAGGCGTGGCGTTGTCGGCGCTGGCCGAGCGCTTCGGCACGCCCACCTACGTCTACTCGCGCGCTCACATCGAGCAGCAGTTCCGCTCCTATACCGACGCCCTGCAGGGCCTGCCGCATCTGGTCTGCTTCGCGGTCAAGGCCAACTCCAACCTGGCCGTGCTGAACGTCCTGGCGCGCCTGGGCTCGGGCTTCGACATCGTCTCGCGCGGCGAGCTGGAACGCGTGCTGGCCGCCGGCGGCGACCCGGCCAAGGTGGTGTTCTCCGGCGTCGGCAAGAGCCGCGACGACATGCGCCGCGCCCTGCAAGTGGGCGTGCACTGCTTCAACGTCGAATCCGCCGTGGAGCTGGAACGCCTGCAGGAAGTGGCCGCGGAACTGGGCGTGAAGGCGCCGGTGTCGCTGCGGGTGAACCCGGACGTGGACGCCCAGACCCACCCCTACATCTCCACCGGGCTGAAAGAGAACAAGTTCGGCATCGACATCGACGAGGCCGAGGCCATCTACGCCCGCGCCGCCGAGCTGCCGAACCTGGAAGTGAAAGGCGTGGACTGCCACATCGGCTCGCAGCTGACCCAGCTGGAGCCCTTCCTCGACGCCCTCGACCGCCTGCTGGCGCTGGTCGACCGCCTGGCCGCGCGCGGCATCCTGATCCGCCACCTGGACCTGGGCGGCGGCCTCGGCGTGCGCTACCGCGACGAAACCCCGCCGCCGGCCAGCGACTACATCCGCGCCATCCGCGAGCGCCTGGGCAGCCGCCAGCTGACCCTGGTGTTCGAGCCGGGCCGCTACATCGTGGCCAACGCCGGCCTGCTGCTGACCCGCGTGGAGTACCTCAAGCACACCGCGCACAAGGACTTCGCCATCATCGACGCGGCGATGAACGACCTGATCCGCCCGGCGCTGTACCAGGCCTGGATGGAGGTCACCCCGGTCATCGCGCGCGCGGGCCAGAAACGTACCTACGATCTGGTCGGCCCCATCTGCGAGACCGGCGACTTCCTCGCCAAGGGCCGCGAGCTGGCCCTGGAAGAAGGCGACCTGCTGGCGATCCGCTCGGCCGGCGCCTATGGTTTCGTCATGAGTTCCAACTACAACACCCGCGGCCGCGCCGCCGAGGTGCTGGTGGATGGCGAGCGGGCCTTCGAGGTGCGCCGCCGCGAGACCGTCCAGGAGCTTTACGCCGGCGAAAGCCTGCTGCCGGAGTGAGGCCGAAACCATGCTACTGCGCTTCACCAAGATGCACGGGCTGGGCAATGACTTCATGGTCCTCGACCTGGTCAGCCAGCACGCCCACGTGCTGCCCCGCCACGTCAAGAGCTGGGGCGACCGCAACACCGGCGTCGGCTTCGACCAGTTGCTGATCGTCGAGCCGCCGGGCAGCCCCGAGGTCGACTTCCGCTACCGCATCTTCAACGCCGACGGCAGCGAAGTGGAACAGTGCGGCAACGGCGCGCGCTGCTTCGCCCGCTTCGTGCTGGACAAGCGCCTGACCATGAAGAAGACCATCCGCGTCGAGACCAAGGGCGGCATCATCGAGCTCAGCGTCGCCAACGACGGCCAGGTCACCGTGGACATGGGCGCGCCGCGCCTGGCGCCGGAACAGGTGCCCTTCGTCGCCGACGCCGAAGCCACCAGCTACGCCGTGGAAGTCGACGGGCAGAACGTCGAGCTGGCCGCCGTCTCCATGGGCAACCCCCATGGCGTGCTGCGGGTGGACGACGTCGACAGCGCCCCGGTGCGCACCCTCGGCCCGCAGCTGGAGGTACACCCGCGCTTCCCGGCCAAGGCCAACATCGGCTTCCTCCAGGTGCTCGACGCCAACCATGCGCGCCTGCGCGTGTGGGAGCGCGGCGTCGGCGAGACTCTGGCCTGCGGCACCGGCGCCTGCGCCGCCGCGGTGGCCGGCATCCGCCAGGGCTGGCTGCGCTCGCCGGTGCAGATCGACCTGCCGGGCGGCCGCCTGAACATCGAGTGGGCAGGCCCCGGCCAGCCGGTTATGATGACCGGACCCGCCGTGCGGGTGTACGAAGGCCAGGTCCGCCTGTAACCCGAGACGCCAAGCCGAGACGCCCATGACCGAGAACAGCCCGGAACACCGCCCGCCGCTGGATGCCGAACAGGTCGCCGAGTACCTGCGCGAGCATCCCGAATTCTTCGTCGAGCACGACGAGCTGATCCCGGAGATGCGCATCCCCCACGAGAGCGGCAACGCCGTCTCGCTGGTGGAACGCCAGGTGCGCCTGCTGCGCGAGCGCAACATCGAGATGCGCCACCGCCTGGCGCAGCTGATGGACGTGGCCCGCGACAACGACCGGCTGTTCGACAAGACCCGCCGCCTGGTGCTCGACCTGCTCGACGCCACCAGCCTGGAGGACGTGGTCAGCACCGTGGAAGACAGCCTGCGCCACGAGTTCCAGGTGCCCTACGTCAGCCTGATCCTGTTCAGCGACAACAACCTGCCGGTGGGCCGCTCGGTGAGCAGCGCCGAGGCGCACCAGGCCATCGGCGGGCTGCTTTCCGGCGGCAAGACCGTATGCGGCGTGCTGCGCCCCCATGAGCTGGCCTTCCTGTTCGGCGAAACCGAACGCGACGGCGTCGGCTCGGCGGCAGTGGTCTCGCTGACCTTCCAGGGCCTGCACGGCGTGCTCGCCATCGGCAGCCCGGACCCGCAGCACTACAAGAGCTCCCTCGGCACCCTGTTCCTCGGCTACGTGGCCGAGGTCCTGGCCCGTGTCCTGCCGCGCTTCTCCACGCCGCTGCGGTCGGTACGCTAGCCAGGCAGCGGCAAGCCTCGAGTTGCAAGCCGCAAGCAAGGCAACGCGGTGGAAGCCGGGCTTTTCACTTGGAGCTTGAAGCTTGAAGCTTGTAGCCGACCTCGATGCCTTCCTCGAACACCTGCGCAGCGAGCGCCAGGTGTCCGCGCATACCCTCGCCGGCTACCGGCGCGACCTGCTCAAGGTCGTCGCGCTGTGCGAGAAGAACGGCATCGCCGACTGGGCCGACCTGCAGGTGCGCGAGCTGCGCGCGCAGGTCGCCCGCCTGCACGCCCAGGGCCTGGCCAGCCGCAGCCTGGCGCGGCTGCTCTCGGCGGTGCGCGGGCTCTACCAGTACCTGATCCGCGAGGGCCGCTGCCGGCACAACCCCGCCGACGGCCTGGCCGCGCCCAAGGCCGCGCGCAAGCTGCCGCGCACCCTCGACGCCGACCGCGCCGGGCAACTGCTCGACGGCGCCCTGGAGGACGACTTCATCGCCCGCCGCGACCAGGCCATGCTGGAGCTGTTCTATTCCTCCGGCCTGCGCCTGTCCGAGCTGGTCGGCCTGGACCTCGACGGCCTGGACCTGTCCGCCGGCCTGGTGCGGGTACTCGGCAAGGGCAACAAGGTCCGCGAACTGCCGGTGGGGCGCGCCGCGCGCAAGGCCATCGAGGACTGGCTGCCGCTGCGCGAGATGGTCCGCCCGGCCGACCGCGCGCTGTTCGTCGGCCACAGCGGCAAGCGCCTGACGCCGCGCGCCGTGCAGCTGCGGGTGCGTCAGGCCGGCGTGCGCGAGCTGGGCCAGCACCTGCACCCGCACATGCTGCGGCATTCCTTCGCCAGCCATATCCTGGAATCCTCCCAGGACCTGCGCGCGGTGCAGGAGCTGCTCGGCCACGCCGACATCGCCACCACGCAAATCTACACCCACCTGGACTTCCAGCACCTGGCCAAGGTCTACGACAACGCCCACCCGCGGGCCAGGCGCGTCAAACGCGATACCGATACAGGAGCCGAGGAATGAGCATCCGGCTGGTCACCTTCGACCTAGACGACACCCTCTGGGACGTCGCCCCGGTGATGAACAGCGCCGAAGCCACCCTGCGCGAATGGCTGGCGGCGAACGCCGCGCAACTGGGCCCGGTGCCCATCGAGCACCTGTGGGCGATCCGCGCGCGGCTGATGCAGCAGGACCCAATGCTCAGACACCGCCTGAGCGAGCTGCGCCGGCGCATCCTCCTGCACGCCCTGCTCGATGCAGGTTATCCACAGGCGGAAGCGGCGGACCTGGCCGAGGCCGGTTTCCAGGTCTTCCTCCATGCGCGCCACCAGGTCAGCCTGTTCCCCGAGGTGCACCCGACCCTGGAGGCCCTGGCCAACCGCTTCATCCTCGGCGTGCTCACCAATGGCAACGCCGACGTGCGCCGCCTGGGGCTGGCCGACTACTTCCAGTTCGCCCTGTGCGCCGAGGAGCTGGGCATCGGCAAGCCCGATCCGAAGCCCTTCCGGGAAGCGCTCAAGCGCGCCGGCGTTGAGCCGCAGCAGGCGGTGCACATCGGCGACCACCCCAGCGACGATATCGCCGGCGCCCGTCGCGCCGGCCTGCAGGCCATCTGGTTCAACCCGGCGCGCAAGGCCTGGGAAGGCGAGGAAGCGCCCAGCGCGATCATCCACAGCCTCGCGGAGCTGCCCGGGGTGCTGGCGCGGCTGTAATCGAAACGCTCCTCGTGGGAGCGCCGATGGTTCATCGTAGGGCGCGCTCCTACAGGGGAGCGGCGCGGCTGGGGCAGCGTAGGAGCGGATCTCATCCGCGATCCGCGCCGATACCTCCGGCTATCGCGGACAAGGTCCGCTCCTACGCCCTCCGGCAAACACAAGACCCGTAGGATGGCGTTGAGCGAAGCGATACCCATCACCCCGACCGCATGGGTTTCGCAAGGCTCAACCCATCCTACGAAGAGCACTGCGCCCACGGGCCGTCACAAAGAAAAAGCCCGCCGCTCCCCTTCCGGGGAGGGCGGGCCTTTTCACGACGTCGCCCTTAGATGGGGCGGCTGCCGTATTTGCTGTCCGGCTTCTTCGGCGGATCGGCGACCACGTTGGGCTCGATCTCCTGGACCTTGCCGCCACGGGAGAGGAACTCTTCCATGGCCCTGGCCAGGGCGTCGCGCTCCTTCTGCTTGGCCTCCACCGAGGGTAGTTCCTCTTCCTCTACGGCTGCCTTGGCTTTCTTGCCGCCACCAGAGGAAGCCGGGGCCTCGTCGGCTTCGCCATCGGCGTCGCCATCGTCAGCCGCGGCCAGCTCTTCGCCGTCGTCCTCGTCGGCACCTTCCAGCTCGTCTTGTTCAAGTTCTTCGTCGCTCATCGCTCAACCTCGTGGTGCTGCAAAGCAGGTTAGTTATAGCCCAGCCGCGCGCTTTGACGAACGCTGCCGGAAAAAATTCACAGAGCCTCGCCCTGCAGGGTCGCCAGCACCTTGCGCGGCCCGCCGTGATCGCGGTGTTCGCCCAGGTAGATGCCCTGCCAGGTGCCCAGCGCCAGGCGCCCGGCACTGACCGGCAGGGTCAGCTGGCAGCCCAGCAGGCTGGCCTTGAAGTGCGCGGGCAAGTCGTCCGGCCCTTCGTAATCGTGCTCGTAGCCACCCTCGTCCTGCGGCACCAGGCGATTGAAGAATCGCTCGAAGTCCCGCCGTACCGAGGGGTCGGCATTCTCGTTCAGCGTCAGCGACGCCGAGGTGTGCTGCAACAGCAGGTGCAGCAGGCCGACCCGGCAGCGCGCCAGGTCCGGCAATGCCGCCAGCACCTCGTCGGTGACCAGGTGGAAACCGCGCGACCGCGGGCGCAGGGCGATCAGGGTCTGCTGCCACATGGCGAGGCCTCCGATTGGCTACCGATGCGGGCGCATTCTAGCGAAGCGCAGAAAAAAACAAAGGGCGCCCGTAGGCGCCCTTCGTCGAACTCGCGCGAACCTTACAGGTTGTAGCCGCGCTCGTTGTGCAGGGCCAGGTCCAGGCCCACGGTTTCTTCTTCTTCGGTGACGCGCAGGCCGATGACCAGGTCCAGCACCTTGAGGATCACGAAGCTGACGATCCCGGTGTAGACGATGGTGAAGGCCACACCCTTGAACTGGATGAACAGCTGGGCGCCGATGTCGGTGACGGTGCCGAAGCCACCCAGGGCCGGCGCTGCGAACACGCCGGTCAGCAGGGCGCCGACGATGCCGCCGACGGCATGCACGCCGAAGGCGTCCAGGGAGTCGTCGTAGCCGATGGCGCGCTTGAGGGTGGTGGCGGCGAAGAAGCAGATCACGCCGGCGGCCAGGCCGAGGATGATGGCGCCCATCGGGCCGCAGGTGCCGGCGGCCGGGGTGACGGCCACGAGGCCGGCGACCACGCCCGAAGCGATGCCCAGGGCGCTCGGCTTGCCGTGGGTGATCCACTCGGCGAACATCCAGCCCAGGGCCGCGGCGGCGGTGGCGATCTGGGTCACCAGCATGGCCATGCCGGCGGTGCCGTTGGCGGCGGCGGCGGAACCGGCGTTGAAGCCGAACCAGCCGATCCACAGCAGGGCCGCGCCGACCAGGGTGTAGCCCAGGTTGTGCGGAGCCATGGCGGCGGTCGGGTAGCCCTTGCGCTTGCCCATCACCAGGCAGGCCACCAGGCCAGCGACACCGGCGTTGATGTGCACCACGGTGCCACCGGCGAAGTCCAGCACGCCCCAGTCCCACAGCAGGCCGCCGTCGCCGCTCCAGACCATGTGCGCGATCGGTGCGTAGACCAGGGTGAACCACAGGCCGGTGAAGATCAGCAGCGCGGAGAACTTCATGCGCTCGGCGAAGGCGCCGACGATCAGCGCCGGGGTGATGATCGCGAAGGTCATCTGGAACATCACGAAGACGCTTTCCGGGAACAGCGCGGCGGCGGAGGTCAGGCCGGTGCTGGTCAGGCCGCTGAGGAAGGCCTTGTCGAAGCCGCCGACGAAGGAGGCGAAGTTGATCACGCCCTTCTCCATGCCGACGGTGTCGAAGGCCAGGCTGTAGCCGTAGACGACCCACAGGATGCTGATCAGCGCGGTGATGGCGAAGCACTGCATCATGATCGACAGGACGTTCTTGGCGCGCACCATGCCGCCGTAGAACAGGGCCAGGCCGGGGATGGTCATCATCAGCACCAGGGCGCTGGAAATCAGCATCCAGGCGGTGTCGCCACTGTTCAGGACCGGGGCCGCAGCTTCGTCCGCCATGGCCAGGCCAGGCATTGCGAGGGACAAAAGGGCTCCTAGCCCTGCGAACTTGCGCAGAGTCATTGTTGTTTCTCCTGGGGCGGTGGGGTTCGGTTGGCTTAGATGGCGTCGGTACCGGTCTCGCCGGTACGGATGCGGATCGCCTGTTCCAGATTCACGACGAAAATCTTGCCGTCGCCGATCTTGCCGGTGTTGGCGGCCTTGGTGATGGCTTCGATGACGCGGTCCAGCTGGTCGTCGGCGATGGCCACGTCGATCTTCACCTTGGGCAGGAAGTCGACGACGTACTCCGCACCACGGTACAGCTCGGTGTGCCCCTTCTGCCGGCCGAAGCCCTTGACTTCGGTCACAGTGATGCCCTGCACGCCGATCTCGGACAGCGACTCGCGCACGTCGTCGAGCTTGAACGGCTTGATGATGGCTGTGACTAGCTTCATGAAACTCTCTCCCGTGTTTTGGTGGACTCGCCCCAGGAAAACGAACCCGGGGACAAGTCTAAGCGCAGTGTCTGGCTTTGTAACGCGCCGGCCGCCCTACCTCAGCACTCCGACTCCTCCAGCCGCTTCCCGCGAAGCGCTCGTCAGCTCCGCCAGCCGCACCGGACCTGCATCGGTGCACGCTATGCCAGCCCCAAAGCAGGAAGCTTGCCAGCTCGGCGAAAAGCCCGGCGATTCAGCCGCTTAGCGAAAAACACCGGGCGCCGGGCGATGGCCGGGTGCCATGTCGCGCACCAGAAGCGGGCAGTCCTGCCGCCATGACTGCGCAAAAATCGTGCAGCGCCCTGCTTTTTCCGGCCAACGTGGGGGCCGACCAGGGCCATCCGGGCCGCGCCATAGGGAAGAGGCTCGACCAGCGCTGGACCAGGGCCATCTATCCGAAGGGATTTTCCGAAAGCCTGAAGGCAAGTTCCTCAGTATCCGAGCGGGCGTCGCCGCAGGAGTCGAAAGACCTATCTTTCGCCGATTTGCGGAAAACCAGCGATGAGCCTTCTCCCCAGCCGCCGCGCCTGGCCCGGCCAGGCAACCCCCACGCCCACCAACCACTTCAGGCAGGACATCAACGGCCTGCGCGCCCTGGCGGTGGTCGCGGTCATCCTCTATCACTTCGACGTCGGCGGACTGGCCGGCGGATTCGCCGGCGTAGACGTGTTCTTCGTGCTCTCCGGCTACCTCATGGCAGGGATCATCGGCACCGGCCTGCAACGCAACGACTTCTCCGTCCTGGCGTTCTACTGGGCCCGGGCCAGGCGCATCCTTCCGGCGTTGCTGGTGGTCTGCGCGGTCGTGCTGGCCGTCGGCTGGCTGCTGCTGGCGCCGAACGACTACAAGACCCTCGGCCGGCACGCCCGACAGTCCCTGGCCTTCCTGTCCAATCACCTGTATCTGAAGGAAGCCGGCTACTTCGACAGCGCCAGCCAGGCGAAATGGCTGCTGCACACCTGGTCGCTGTCCGTCGAATGGCAGTTCTACCTGGCGTTGCCGCTCATCCTCGCCCTCGCCTGGAAGCTGTTGCCCCGGCGCGGCACGCTCGTGGGCGTGCACCTGGCGCTGTTCTCCTGCTCGCTGGCGCTGTGCATCGCGCTGACCGCCAGCCATCCGCAAAAGGCTTTCTACCTCCTGCCCGCCCGCGCCTGGGAAATGCTCCTGGGCGGGTTGTGCTTCCTGCTCTGCTCGAACCTCGGGCTCCCGGCGACGGCGCGGCGCCTGCTGGAAGCCGGCGGCCTGGCGCTGATAGGGGCGTCGGTGTTCCTGCTCGACGAATCCGCCGCCTGGCCCGGCGCACTGGCGCTGCTGCCAACCCTGGGAACCGCCATGGTGCTGGCGGCCCGGCGGGAAACCTCGCCGTGGTGCACCCATGGCGCCGTCCAGTGGCTGGGCACGCGCTCCTACTCCCTGTACCTGTGGCACTGGCCGCTGGTGGCCTGGCTGTTCCATGCCGGCCACCGGCAAACGCCCCTGTGGATCGCCGCAGCCCTGTTGCTGACGCTGATACTGGGCGAGCTTTCCTACCGGCTGGTGGAACGACCGACGCGGCGCTGGCTGGGCACGGGCAGGCGGGCGTTCGCCGTGGCCGGACTGGCCGGCCTGATGATCCTCGCCGGCTACCTGGCGCAGGTGGTGGTCAGGGCGAAAGGCTTCCCGCAACGGATGCCCGCGGACATCCTGGCGATGCGCGAACAGGCCCTGCAGGGCACGCCGCGCAACGAGGAGTGCCTGAGCAAGGGCGCGGGCTGCGTGTATGGGGGGCCGGACATCCAGGCCATGCTCATCGGCGACAGCCATGCCGCCTCCGTGGTCACCGCCGCGCAACTCGCGCTGCCCGACGCCGGCCAGGGCATCTACCTGCGGGCCGCGCCAGCCTGCCTGCCGGTCCCCGGGCTGCACATCCGCGAACACCCGCGCGACAACCCGGAAGACACCTGCAACCGCCTGCGCCGGCAACTGCCGGCCGAACTCGACGACGCGCCCGGCCGGGTGCCGCTGATCATCGTCACCCGCACTTCCGTCTACCCGCTGGGCTACAACGGCATCGACCAGAACCGCAAGAACCGGCCGCAGGCCTACATCAGCTCGCCCGTGGACGAGCCCAGCAGCGAATGGCTCGAAGCGTTCGCCCGGCTCTACATCGACCACGCCTGCGCCCTGGCGCGGCAGCGTCCGGTCTACCTGGTGCGGCCGATACCGGAAATGCGCGTCGACGTACCGGATGTGATGAGCCGGAAGATGCTCCAGGGGAAGGCGCCGCAAGTCACCCTCAGCCGGGCCGACTACGAGGCGCGCAACGGCTTCGTCTGGAGCGTGCAGGACCGCGCCCGGGAAGCCTGCGGCGTGAACATTCTCGATCCGCTTCCCTACCTGTGCGACGAAGGGCAATGCTACGGCGGCCGGGAAGGGCAGGCCTACTACGCCGACGACAACCACCTCAACGCGGCGGGCAGCCGGCTCCTGGCGCCCATGTTCGCCGAGGTCTTCGCGGACCTGTCCACGGCCCAGGCCGATCCCCCGCGCTAGCGCGCAGAACCTGCGGCGGCTGCCCGGTCCGCGCCAGCGGCACCGGGCAGCGTGATAGACTTCCCACCCAGTCCCAACCGGAAACCCTCGCCATGCTGCCGCCCAAAGCCTTCCTCGACGCCCTCGGCCAACAGGCCAGCCGCCTCTTCGGCGGTGAATCGCCGCTGCCCCGCGCCGAGCTGGAGGCGCAATTCAAGGTCCTGCTGCAGAGCGCCTTCGGCAAGCTCGACCTGGTCAGCCGCGATGAGTTCGACAGCCAGATGGTGGTGCTCGCCCGCACCCGCGCCCGCCTGGAGGCGCTGGAAGCCAAGGTCGCCGAACTGGAAGCCAGGCTCACGCCGCCCGCCGAGGCCGAATAAGCCGCAGGGGTTGGGAAAGGAGAGAGCGATTCCTCTCCCGCCTTTTTCCCGCTCGTGTTCACCAACCCGGGCCAACAAGAAACTTCCCACAGGACATCGGCAGCATTACAGCGACTCCGAGCATGGTCCCGGCTTCCCTGACCTCCTAGACTGGCGGTTTGTGAGGGAAGAGGCTGCCCCCATCCATGTCCCTGGCCATCGTCCACAGCCGCGCCCAGGTCGGCGTCGAGGCTCCCGGCGTCACCGTCGAGGCGCACCTGGCCAACGGCCTGCCGTCGCTGACCCTGGTCGGCCTGCCGGAAACCGCGGTCAAGGAAAGCAAGGACCGCGTGCGCAGCGCCATCCTCAACTCCGGCTTCGAATTCCCCGCCCGACGCATCACCCTCAACCTCGCCCCGGCCGACCTGCCCAAGGACGGCGGACGCTTCGACCTGGCCATCGCCCTGGGCCTGCTCGCCGCCAACGGCCAGTTGGCCGGCGCCAGCCTGGACGGCCTCGAATGCCTCGGTGAACTGGCCCTGTCCGGCGCCCTGCGCCCGGTGCAGGGCGTGCTACCGGCCGCCCTGGCGGCGCGCGCCGCCGGCCGCGCCCTGGTGGTGCCGAAGGAGAATGCCGAGGAAGCCAGCCTGGCCAGCGGCCTGACCGTCTACGCCGTCGGCCACCTGCTGGAGCTGGCCGCGCACCTGACCGGCCAGACGCCCCTGGCGCCCTACCAGGCCCGCGGCCTGCTGCGGGAAACCCCGCCCTACCCCGACCTCGCCGAGGTCCAGGGCCAGGCCGCGGCCAAGCGCGCCCTGCTGGTGGCCGCGGCCGGGTCGCACAACCTGTTGCTGAGCGGCCCGCCGGGCACCGGCAAGACGCTGCTGGCCAGCCGCCTGCCGGGGTTGCTGCCGCCGCTGAGTGAAGACGAGGCATTGCAGGTGGCGGCCATCCACTCCGTGTCCGGGCGCGGGCCGCTGACGCACTGGCCGCAGCGCCCGTTCCGCCAGCCGCACCACAGCGCCTCGGCCGCCGCGCTGGTGGGTGGCGGCAGTCGGCCGCAACCCGGGGAGATCACCCTGGCCCACGAAGGCGTGCTATTTCTCGACGAGCTGCCGGAGTTCGATCGCAAGGTCCTGGAGGTCCTCCGCGAGCCCCTGGAAGGGGGAGAAATCGTGATCGCCCGGGCCAACGGCCGGGTGCGCTTCCCGGCGCGCTTCCAACTGGTGGCGGCGATGAACCCCTGCCCCTGCGGCTACCTGGGCGACCCCAGCGGCCGCTGCCGTTGCACCCCGGAGCAGATCCAGCGCTACCGCGCCAAGCTCTCCGGCCCGCTGCTGGACCGCATCGACCTGCACCTGACAGTGGGCCGCGAAACCACGCGTCTCGTCCCTCAGAATGGCAGCCTGGGCAGCGCCGAGGTCGCCGCGCAGGTGGCCAGCGCCCGCGAGCGGCAACTGGCGCGGCAGGGTTGCGCGAACGCCGTCCTCGACCTCAAGTCGATGCACCAAAACTGCGCACTGGACGATCAGGACCAGGCCTGGCTGGAAACCGCCGGCGAGCGCCTGGACCTGTCCCTGCGCGCCCTGCACCGCATCCTCAAGGTCGCCCGCACCCTGGCCGACCTGGAAGGCGCCGAACGCATCGCCCGCTCGCACCTGGCCGAGGCCCTGCAATACCGCGCCGGGCACTGAGCCTCAGCAGCGCCAGAACGGCCGCAGCGCCTCGATGCGCGCCTGCTCGCGGGAAATGCCGATGTCACGCAGTTGCTCGTCGCCGAGCTCCAATAGTTGCCTGCGCGTGCGCACCCGCCGCCAGAACTGGCGCCAGCGGCTTTCCGCCGGGCCGCGCGGAGCCAGGCTGCCGTCGTCGATGCCGAGCAGTTCGCGCTGATACAAGGTCAAGCGCACGTCTGTCATGCCGTTCATGTCGTCACTCCTCCTCCGAGCCTATGGATAGAGTGGCGAAAGGACAGGCTGCATTACAGATTCAAAGAAATGGAATTTTTTCCATACAGACAGCGGAAAAAACCAACTGAATGGCGTACTTTTGCCCGATCTGTACTGGTCTTTGCCGCCACGATGCGGCACGGGGCATCTGTCATGAAACGCTACGCACAATTGGCCGCCACCCTCGGCGAGCGCATCGAGCAGGGGCTGTACCGCCCCGGCGACCGCCTGCCCTCGGTGCGCTCACTGAGCGAGGAGCACGGCGTCAGCATCAGCACCGTGCAGCAGGCCTACCGGGTGCTGGAGGATGCCGGGCTGGTCGAGCCGAGGCCCAAGTCCGGCTTCTTCGTCCCCGAACGGCGCCCGCAGCCGGCCATGCCGGCGATGACCCGGCCGGCGCAGCGACCGGTGGACGTATCGCAGTGGGACCAGGTGCTGGAGCAGGTGCGCCACGCCCCCGGCGGCGACTTCGTCCAGCTCGGCCGCGGCACCCCGGACATCGCCAGTCCCTCGCTCAAGCCGCTGCAGCGCGCCATGGCCAACGCCGCGCGGCGCACCGACCTGCAGGCCCTGGGCTACGAAGGCCTGCAGGGCTCGCTGGCGCTGCGCGAACAGATTTCCCGGCTGATGCTGGACTCCGGCTGCCAGGTGCCGCCCAGCGAAACGATCATCACCACCGGCTGCCAGGAGGCCCTGGCCATCACCCTGCGCGCCATCTGCCAGCCGGGCGACATCGTCGCCATCGATTCGCCGAGCTTCCACGGCGCCATGCAGACGCTCAAGGCCCAAGGCCTGAAGGCCCTGGAAATCCCCACCGACCCGACCAACGGGGTGAGCCTGGAGGCCCTGGAACTGGCCATGGAGCAATGGCCGGTGAAGCTGATCCTGCTCACCCCCAACTGCAACAACCCGCTGGGCTACATCATGCCCGACGCGCGCAAGCGCGCCCTGCTCAGCCTGGCCCAGCGCTACGACGTGCCCATCCTGGAAGACGACGTCTACGGCGAGCTGGCCTATGCCTACCCGCGGCCGCGCAGCATCAAGTCCTTCGACAGCGACGACCGCGTGCTGCTGGCCAGCTCCTTCTCCAAGACCGTAGCGCCGGGCCTGCGCACCGGCTGGGTGGTGCCGGGGCGCTACCTGGACCGCATCCTCCACCTCAAGTACATCGCCAGCGGCACCTGCGCGCCGCAGCCGCAGATGGCCCTGGCCGAATTCGTCGGCGGCGGCCACTACGAGCCGCACATCCGCCGCATGCGCGCCCAGTACCAGCGCCACCGCGACCTGATGACCGACTGGATCGCCCGCTACTTCCCCGAAGGCACCCGCGCCACCCGGCCACAGGGCGGCTTCATGCTCTGGGTGGAGCTGCACCCGCAGTTCGACAGCGTGCGGCTGAACCGCGAACTGCAGGCCGAGCGCGTGCAGGTGGCGGCCGGCAGCATCTTCTCGGCCGCCGGCAAGTACCGCAATTGCCTGCGCATGAACTACTCCAACCGCGACCTGCCGCGCATCGAAGCAGCCGTGCGCAAGGTCGGCGCCTGCGCCACACGGCTGGTGGAGGAACTGCATGCCGAGGCCGGGGAGGATGTCGTCCTGGCGTGAAGGGGGCATAGCGCCTGGGCAACGGTGTTGGGGAGGCACGGTCGTAGGAGTGGCTGTCTTGCCGGCTGCACCAAGGTGCGCCTCAACGGATGAGTTGAGCCTGCGAAACCCATGCTGCCGTGGTGATGGGTATCGCTTCGCTCAACACCATCCTACGGGGTGCTTTGCCGGCGGGGGTAGGAGCAGGCCCTGCCCGCGATTCGCGCGCAGGGCGCGCTCCTACAGGGAAATACCGTGCCGGGCGACAAGGCACGATCGAAACATTTATCCACAGCACTGCTCCCGCCCACCGGCACGGGGCTGCGATACTCGCGGCCTGCCTTCCGGAGACCGTCATGACCAGCCTGATCCTCGGCCCGCTCGCCATTCCCATGCCCCAGGCCCTGCTCTACCTGGGCTTCCTCGCCGCGCTGCTGGGCGGCTGGCTGGCCGGGCGCAGGCGCGGCGGCAACCCCGAGGGCGCGCTCTTCGCCATGCTCCTGGCCGGCCTGCTGATGGCGCGCCTGGCCTTCGTCGCGCGCTACGCCGGGCAATACGCAGCGGCCCCCTGGAGCATGCTGGACATCCGCGACGGCGGCTTCCTCGCCTGGCCGGGCGCCCTCGCCGCGGCCCTGCTCGGCGCCTGGCTGGCCTGGCACCGCAACAGCCTGCGCCGGCCGCTGGCCATCGCCCTGGTGAGCGGCCTCTGCGTCTGGGGTAGCGGCAAGGCGGTGGTCTCCGCCCTGGACCGCGGCCAGCAACTGCCGGCCCTGGCGCTGAGCGACCTGCAAGGCCGCCCGGTGAGCCTCGGCCAACTGGACGGCCGCCCGCTGGTGGTCAACCTCTGGGCCACCTGGTGCCCGCCCTGCCGCCGCGAGATGCCGGTGCTGGAAGCCGCCCAGCAGGCGCGCCCGGACGTGCGCTTCGTGCTGGTCAACCAGGGCGAACCGGCCGAAGCCATCGCCAGCTTCCTCGCCAGCCAGAACCTGAAGCCCAGGGAAGTCCTGCTCGACCTCGGCAACCAGCTCGGCCAGGCCACCGGCGCCTACGGCATGCCGACCACCTTCTTCTACGCCGCCGGCGGCCGCCTGCGCCACAGCCACATGGGCGAGCTGTCCGCCGCCAGCCTGGAGCACGGCCTGCAGCAGTTGGCCGAGCCCCGGCGCTGAGCCGGGGCCGGCCGAACCCGCGCTACTGGATCTGCTCCGGCGTCACTATCACCCAGTTCTTGTCCGCGGTGACCGGCTGCCCCAGCTTGGCCTGGGCCTCGGCGTTCTTCTTGATCATGCCGTCGAGCTGGTCCATGTACTTGGCCTTGCGGTTTATCCACAGGTGGACGCCGTTCTCGGCGGTGCCGTTGAACAGCATGTAGCCGTCGCTGCTGGGGGTGTCGCCGCCGACCAGGATGGGGCGCTTCCACTGGTCGATGTAGGTGAGGATGGCGGCCTGCTTGCCGGCCATCCAGGTCGCCGGGGTCCAAAGGTAGGGGGTGATCTCCAGGTCCAGATTGGCCTTGGGATCGTATTTGCCCTCGCCGATCTGCTTGCGCGCGGTGGTCAGCGCGCCGGTCTTGCGGTCCTTGAGCAGGGTGGTGACGCCGATGACGTTCTGCGGCTTCACGTTGTAGCCGTACTTCGGATCGCTGGCGACCATGCGCACCAGTTCCTCGTGGGCGGCGGTCATCACGTAGACCTCGATGCCGTTCTCCATCAGCTTGTTGTACAGCTCCTGCTGGCCGGTGAAGACCTTCGGCGGGTTGATCTCGATGGTCTTGACCGCGTCACCCTCGTAGTAGGTGCTGGGGATCGGCTTGCCGTAGGCCATCAGTTCGTCGACGTAGCCCTTGAGTTCCTTGAGGGTGAAGCCGGAGAACACCTGGGCGACCCAGGGGTAGCAGACCAGGTCGTCGACCTCGCAGAGGCGGTAGTAGTAGCTGTTCAGGCTTTCCTTGTGGCCGCCCACGTCCTTGAAGGGGATCAGCTTCAGCGACGGGTCCAGCTTCTCGCGGGTCAGCACGCCTTTCATTTCCAGGAAGGGCAGCAGCGACTCCTCCAGGTCGTAGCGGTAGCTGGTGTTGTCCATGTCGAAGACGGCGAAGGCGCCCTTGTTGGCGTTGGCCGCGATCAGCGCGTCCAGTTGCCTGGCGGCCGGTTCCGGCCAGTGCTTGAGTTCGGTGGCGGCGAAGACGCTGCTGGCCAGGCCGCCGAGCAGCAGCGCGGCGAGCAGGGTGCGCATGGGTTTCATCTGGTTTCCCCCGAGGTGGTCTTGTGGGTGGAAGGACCCGGCGCGGGCCGTTCCCTGGACTAGTCCAGCATTCACCCTAGCAAAGCCGTGTTGCAGTCCTGCGGTGAACGCGACCTCGGGCGTTGCCTGCGCGCCAGGACTTGGCCAGGAGCGACAGGGCATGCCTGGAAGCGGCGGGCAGCGCAGGGGGCGCCGCCCGCCGCCGGCTCAGAGAATCTCCTCGGGCGTGACCACCAGCCAGTTCTTGTCGGCGCGCACCGGCTGCCCCAGCTTGGCCTGGGCCTCGGCGTTCTTCTTGATCATGCCTTCGAGCTGGTCCATGTACTTGGCCTTGCGGTTCACCCACAGGCGCATGCCGTCGTCCGCCGTGCTGTGGAACAGCATGTGGCCGTCATTGCTGGGCGAGTCGCCGCCGACCAGGATGGGCTTCTTCCACGGGTCGATGTAGGTCTGGATGGCCGCCGTCTTGCCGGCCATCCAGGTGCCCGGGGTCCACAGGTAGGGGGTGAATTCGAGGTCCAGGTTGGCCTCGGGATCGTACTTGCCCTCGCTGATCTGCCGGCGCGCGGTGGTCACCGCGCCGGTCTTGCGGTCCTTGAGCAGGGTGCTGACGCCGATGACGTTCTCCGGCTTGACGTTGTAGCCGTACTTCGGGTCGCTGGCGACCATGCGCACCAGTTCCTCGTGGGAGGCGGTGAGGATGTACACCTCGATGCCGTTCTCCATCATCCGCTTGAACAGTTCCTGCTGGCCGGTGAACAGCTGCGGCGGCTGCACCTCGACGGTGCGCAGGGTGTCGCCGTCGTAGTAGTCGCTCTTGACCGGCTTGCCGCTCGCCATCATGGCGTCGAGGTGGCCCTTGAGTTCGCGCAGGGTCAGGCCGGAAAGCGCCTGTGCGGCCCAGGGGTAGCAGACGCGGTGGTCGAATTCGCAGAGCCGCGTGTAGTAGCTGTTGAGGCTCTCCTTCTTGCCCTTGAGGTCCTTGAAGGGGATCAGCTTCAGCGAAGGGTCGAGCTTGTCGCGGGTCAGCACCCCCTTGTTCTCCAGGTACGGCAGCAACGCCTCGGCGACGTCGTAGCGGTAGCTGGTGTTGTCCATGTCGAAGACGGCGTAGGCGCCCTTGTTGGCGTTGGCCGCGATCAGCGCGTCGAGCTGCTTCGCCGCGGGCTCCGGCCAGTGCTTGAGCTCGGTGGCGGCCACGGCGTCGTTGGCCAGGCCGCCGAGCAGCAGGATGCCGAACAGTAGTCCACAGGTTTTCATCGAATGTTCCCCCGGTTGCGAATGGCGGGGAAGGCGCGGCGACATGGGCTTTGGCCCATCGTTGATGGCCGGGCGTTTCCCCTCCGGCACGACCGTAGCAAGGGGGCAAAGGGCCAGACAGACGGTCGGGCGTCGCATGCGCGCTCCAGTCGCAGGGGCCGCGGAAACGCCCTACAACCTACTCCAGAATTTCAACCTGCGGCAGTCGCATTGCGCTGACTTCGGCCAGAAGAAAATCCCTCAGACGGCGCAGGCGCTCCTGCTGCCGCCGCGCCTTGGGCCAGACCAGGTAGTAGCTCTCGCCGCTGGCCACCGCACAGGGCCAGGGCAGGGCCAGACGGCCGGCGGCGGCGTCCTCGGCGACCATCACCAGGTCGCCGATGGACAGGCCGTAGCCGCGGGTGGCCGCGACTATGCCCAGCTCCAGGGTGTCGAAGACCTGGCCGCCCTTGAGCGACACCTGCTCCTCCAGGCCCACACGCTGCAGCCAGCGGCGCCAGTCGCGGCGGTCCGGCGTGGGGTGCAGCAGCTCCGCGGCGGCCAGCCGCTCGACGTCCCAGGGGCCATCGTCGAGCAGTTGCGGGGCGCCGACCGGGATCAGCCACTCGGGGAACAGCAGGCAGCTCTCCCATTCCGCCGGGAAGCGCCCGGCGCCGAGCAGCACCGCGCAGTCGAAGGGCTCGCGGGCGAAGTCCACCTCGTCGACGTCCATCCAGGCGCTGGTCAGCTGCACCTCGATATCGCTGTTGGCCATGCGGAAGATGCTCAGGCGCGGCAGCAGCCAGCGCATGGTCAGGGTCGAGGGCGCCTTCAGGCGCAGCACGTCCTCGTCGCTGTGCAGGCTGGCGCAGGCGCGCTCCAGGGCGTCGAAGCCGTCGCGCAGGCCCGGCAGCAGCAGGCGCGCCGGCTCGGTCAGGCGCAGCTGGCGGCCCTGGCGCTGGAACAGCTGGCAGTCGAAGTGCTCCTCCAGGGTGCGCACGTGGCGGCTCACCGCGCTCTGGGTGATGGCCAGTTCCTCGGCGGCGCGGGTGAAGGAGGCGTGCCGGGCGGCCGCCTCGAAGGCGCGCAGGGCATAGAGCGGGGGCAGGCGACGGGGCATGGCGGGCCTTCAGGCATGAGTCTGACTCATGCATTGCATCGCTTTTTTCCTTTTGTGGGAAGGCCGGGCGGCCCACCAGAATGGGCGAATCGATGAACCCGGGAGACGCCAGGCGCCGCCCAAACCAGACTCATGCCATGCCCACCCCCTACCGCACCGAACTGCAGGCCATCCTGCGCCTGGCCGGGCCGCTGATCGCCGCCCAGCTGGCCTATGTCGCCATGGTCTTCACCGACACCCTGATGATGGGCAAGCTCGGCCCCGACGCCCTGGCCGCAGGGGGCCTGGGCGCCTCCACCTATGCGTTCGTCTCCACCGTGTGCAGCGGCGTGGTGGCGGCCACCGGCAACCTGGTGGCGATCCGCCATGGCGCGCGCGACAGCGCCGGCGCGGCCGCCGCCACCCAGGCGGGGCTGTGGGTCGGCCTGGGCCTGGCGCTGCTCGCCGGCGCCCTGCTGTGGAACCTGGAGGCGCTGCTGCTGGCGCTCGGCCAGGCGCCGGAGACGGTGCATGGCACCATGAGTTTTCTGCACAGCATTCTCTTCGCCCTGCCCGGCTACCTGGCCTTCATGGTGCTGCGCGGTTTCACCAGCGCCATCGAGCGCCCCGGCCCGGTGATGGCCATCAGCGCGCTCGGCGCGCTGGCCAACCTGGGCCTGAACTATGCCTTCCTCGACGGCTGGTTCGGCCTGCCGCGCCTGGGCCTGGCCGGCATCGGCCTGGTCACCGCCATCGTCATGAACCTGCTGCCGCTGATCCTCGCGCTGTACCTGCGCTGGCATCCGGCCTATGCCGCCTACCCGCTGCTGCGCGGCCTGGGCCGTCCGCAGCGCCGGGAGATCGTCGAGACGCTGCGCCTGGGCCTGCCGATCGGCGGTACCTATGCGGTGGAGTCGGGCATGTTCACCGTGGCCACCCTGTGCATGGGGGCGATCGGCGCCACCGCGCTGGCCGCGCACCAGATCGCCATCCAGTCGGTGTACCTGGCCTTCATGGTGCCGGTGGGGATTTCCTACGCGGTGACCTTCCGCATCGGCCAGCACTACGGCGCCGGCCGCCTGCTCGAGGCGCGCCGCGCCGGGCGGGTGGGCATCGGCTTCGGCGCGCTGTGCATGTTCGCCTTCGCCCTGCTGTTCTGGCTGGCGCCGCGCCAGGTCATCGGCCTGTTCCTCGATCTCGAGCAACCGGCCAACCAGGCGGTGGTGCAACTGGCCGTGAGCCTGCTGGCGATCGCCGCCTGGTTCGAGCTGTTCGATGGCCTGCAGAGCATCGCCATGGGCGCCATCCGCGGCCTCAAGGATGCCCGCACCACCTTCCTGGTGGGCCTGGCCGGCTACTGGCTGGCGGGCGTGCCGCTGGCCTGGCTGCTGGCCTTCCCCTTCGGCTGGGGCCCGCACGGTGTCTGGTGGGGGTTGGCGGCGGGGCTGGCGTGCACCGCGCTGGGCCTGTGCCTGGCCTTCGAGGCGCGCACCGCGCGGCTGCTGCAGCCGATGGCGGAACCGGGCTTCAGTTGCCGACCGGGTCCTGCTGCCTGAGCGCGCGTCCGGCGCCGAACACCAGGAAGCGCGCCAGCTCGGGCAACGGCAGCGGGCGGCTGATCCAGTAGCCCTGCACCTGGTCGCAGCCGAACTGGCGCAGCAGCTGGCGCTGGTCGGCGCTTTCCACGCCCTCGGCGACCACCTCCAGGTTGAGGTTGTGCGCCAGGTTGATCATGGCCCGCACCAGTTGGCGGTTCTCCGCGCGCTCGGACATGCCGCCGACGAAGCTCTTGTCGATCTTCAGCAGGGTGATCGGCAGGCTGTTGAGGTGGACGAAGGAGGAGAAGCCGGTGCCGAAGTCGTCCAGGGAGAAGCGCACGCCCAGTTGCCCCAGCGTCTGCATGGTCTGCAGGACCTGCTCGCTGCGGCGCATCACGGCGGTTTCGGTGAGTTCGAATTCCAGCCAGCGCGCATCCACGCCGCGCTCGGCGATCAGCCGTTGCAGCGTGGGCAGCAGCTGGCTGTCCTGGAACTGGCGGAACGACAGATTGATGGCCATGTGCAGCGGCGGCAGGCCGCGCCCGAGCAGCCACTGCATGTCACGCAGGGCGCGGGCGATCACCCAGTAGCCCAGCGGCACGATCAACCCGCTCTCCTCGGCCAGGGGCACGAAATCCCCCGGGGTGAGCAGCCCGCGGCTGGGGTGGCGCCAGCGCACCAGGGCCTCGAGGCCGACGATGGTGTCGCTCTCCAGGTCCAGGCGCGGCTGGTAGTGCAGTTCCAGTTCGTCGCGACGCAGGGCCCGGCGCAGCTCGCTCTCCAGCTCGGCCAGGCTGCGCGCGCCGCGGTTGATGCGTTCGTCGAAGAGGTGGAAGGTGCAGCCCTGGCGCATCTTGGCCTGCTGCATGGCGATGTGCGCGTGCCACATCAGGGCGTCGGCGCTGTCGCCGGAACGGGCATGGGCCAGGCCCAGGCTGCAGCCCAGCAGCAGGCTCTCGCCTTCCACCCAGTAGGGCTCTCCCAGCACTTCGACGATGCGCTCGGCCAGGCGCTCGGCGCGCCGCGGGTCGCGGCGGGTGTCCAGCAGCAGGGCGAACTCGTCGCTGCCCAGGCGCGCCAGGCGGTCGCCGTGCTCCAGGTGCGAGCGCAGACGCGCCACCACCTGCAGGATCAGGCGGTCGCCGGCCTGGTGGCCGAGGGCGTCGTTGACGTGGCGGAAGTTGTCCAGGTCGAGGTGGCCGAGGGCCAGGCCGCGGCCCTGGAACTCGTCCAGCTGCGCGGCCAGCAAGGTCTGGAAGCCCTGGCGGTTGGCGATGCCGGTCAGCGGGTCCTGCTCGGCCAGGCGCTGCAGGGTGGCTTCCAGGCCGCTGCGTTCGCGGGCGTAGCGCAGGGAGCGGCGCAGCACCTCGCTGCTCAGTTGCGGCGTCAGCCAGTCGGCCACGCCGGCGGGCGTCTGCGCGGGCTCGCGCTCCAGCAGCAGGATGATCGGCAGCCGGCAGTTGTCCCGCGAGGGCAGCTTGCCGGGGGTGGCCAGCACCAGGCCGACCTCGTCCTCGTCGAACAGGCTGCGGGCGGACTCCCAGGAAGGCGCGGTGATCAGCGAATAAGCGTTGCCCAGCGCGGCGAGATGCTCGCGCAGCAGCTGGGCCCACTGCGGCGTTTCAGCCAGCAGGAGCAGGCGCGTGGACTCGACCGACGCAGCCAAGCGACCCCCATGAAAAGAAAAGGAATGCCCCGGGCGCCATCCCATGCCCCGGCCATCCGGATTGGCGTTCCAGCGCCCGGACGAGGCCGTCTGTCGGCGCAGAACCAAGAAACTCTTCAGAGTTTTCTTCAACTAATGCAGCCACAAGCCTAATACAAGTATGAATTTATCCAAAACGGCGAAGCGCGACGGCGTCACAGATCGCCGTTTTTCCGCAGCCCCGGGCGGGGCTGGTAGAATGGCCGCCCGCTTCGCCATCGATACCCTTCCCGAACCATGTCCCGACTCAACCCCCGGCAGCAAGAGGCCGTGAACTACGTCGGCGGCCCCCTGCTGGTGCTGGCCGGCGCCGGCTCCGGCAAGACCAGCGTGATCACCCGCAAGATCGCCTACCTGGTGCAGCAGTGCGGCATCCGCGCCCAGTACATCGTCGCCGTCACCTTCACCAACAAGGCCGCGCGCGAGATGAAGGAGCGCGTCAGCACCCTGCTGCGCCCCGGCGAAGGCAAGGGCCTGACCGTCTCCACCTTCCACAACCTGGGCCTGAACATCATCCGCAAGGAATACGCCGCCCTGGGCTACAAGCCCGGCTTCTCGATCTTCGACGAGAGCGACGTGAAGGCACTGATGACGGACATCATGCAGAAGGAGTATTCCGGCGACGACGGCCTGGACGAGATCAAGAACCTGATCGGCGGCTGGAAGAACGACCTGATCCTGCCCGAGGAGGCCCTGGCCAAGGCGCGCAACCCCAAGGAACAGACCGCCGCCATGGTCTACCTGCACTACCAGCGCACCCTGCGCGCGTACAACGCGGTGGACTTCGACGACCTGATCCTGCAGCCGGTGAAGCTGTTCCAGGACAACCCGGACATCCTCGAGAAGTGGCGCAACCGCGTGCGCTACATGCTGGTGGACGAGTACCAGGACACCAACGCCAGCCAGTACCTGCTGGTGAAGCTGCTGGTGCAGCAGCGCGCGCACTTCACCGTGGTCGGCGACGACGACCAGTCGATCTACGCCTGGCGCGGCGCGCGCCCGGAAAACCTGATGCAGCTCAAGGACGACTTCCCCTCGCTGAAGGTGGTGATGCTGGAGCAGAACTACCGCTCCACCAGCCGCATCCTCAAGTGCGCCAACGTGCTCATCGCCAACAACCCCCACGTGTTCGAGAAGCAGCTGTGGAGCGAGATGGGCGAAGGCGACCCGATCCGGGTGATCCGCTGCCGCAACGAGGAAGCCGAGGCCGAGCGGGTAGCCATGGAAATCCTCACCATCCACCTGAAGACCCAGCGGCCCTACAGCGAATTCGCCATCCTCTACCGCGGCAACTACCAGGCCAAGCTGATCGAGCTGAAGCTGCAGCACCACCAGATTCCCTATCGCCTGTCCGGCGGCACCAGCTTCTTCGCCCGCCAGGAAGTGAAGGACCTGATGTCCTACTTCCGACTGCTGGTGAACCCGGACGACGACAACGCCTTCCTGCGGGTGATCAACGTGCCGCGCCGGGAGATCGGCTCGGCGACCCTGGAGAAGCTCGGCAACTACGCCACCGAGCGCGGCTGTTCGATGTTCGCCGCCAGCGGCGAGCTGGGCCTGGCCGAGCACCTGGACGCGCGCTTCGTCGAGCGCCTGCAGCGCTTCAAGCGCTTCATCGACAAGGTCCGCGAGCAGTGCGCGGGCTCCGACCCGATCGGCGCGCTGCGCAGCATGGTGATGGACATCGACTACGAGAACTGGCTGCGGCAGAACGCCTCCAGCGACAAGGTCGCCGACTTCCGCATGGGCAACGTCTGGTTCCTCATCGAGGCGCTGAAGAACACCCTGGAGCGCGATGAGGACGGCGACATGACCATCGAGCAGGCCATCGCCAAGCTGGTGCTGCGCGACATGCTCGAACGCCAGCAGGAGGAAGAGGAAGGCGCCGACGGCGTGCAGATGATGACCCTGCATGCCTCCAAGGGCCTGGAATTCCCCTATGTGTTCATTCTCGGCGTGGAGGAGGAAATCCTCCCCCACCGCTCCAGCATCGAGGCCGACAGCATCGAGGAAGAGCGGCGCCTGGCCTACGTCGGCATCACCCGGGCGAAGAAGAACCTGGCCATGACCTTCGCCGCCAAGCGCAAGCAGTACGGCGAGATCATCGACTGCTCGCCGAGCCGCTTCCTCGACGAGCTGCCGCCGGAAGACCTGGTCTGGGAAGGCCAGGAAGACGCCCCGGTGGAGGTCAAGGCGGCCAAGGGCAACGCGGCCCTGGCGGACATCCGCGCGCTGCTCAAGCGCTGAGCCTGCGCGCCGACGCGCTCTTCGTAGGATGGGTTGAGCTTGCGAAACCCATGCGGTCGTGGCGATGGGTATCGCTTCGCTCAACCCATCCTACGATGCTGGCACGGACGGGAAATGCGCCACCAACCTGTAGGCGGGCCCTGCCCGCGATTCGCGCGCAGGGCGCGCTCCTACAATGGAATGCCACGGCGACGGCCAGCGGAAGCTGTCCACCCGATCAGCTTCTTCTTTTGTCGGAAGGTCGCGCAGGCCGGCGCTTACGAGGTAGAATTGCGCGCTTCATCAGCGGCCCCAGCTCCGCCAGGAAGCCCTCAATTGAACACCCTCAAAGACAAAATCCGCAGCGAAGGCGTCGTCCTCTCCGACCAGGTCCTCAAGGTAGACGCCTTCCTCAACCACCAGATCGACCCGCTGCTGATGAAGCAGATCGGCCACGAGTTCGCCGAACGCTTCAAGGGCCAGGGCATCACCAAGATCGTCACCATCGAGGCCTCGGGCATCGCCCCGGCGGTCATGGCCGGCCTGGAGCTGGGCATCCCGGTGATCTTCGCCCGCAAGTTCCAGTCGCTGACGCTGAAGAACGACTTGCTGATCTCCAAGGTGTTCTCCTTCACCAAGCAGACCGAGAGCACCATCGCCATCTCCGCACGGCACCTGACCGCCGCCGACCACGTGCTGGTGATCGACGACTTCCTCGCCAACGGCCACGCCGCCAAGGCGCTGATCGACCTGATCCAGCAGGCCGGGGCGAGCATCGCCGGCCTGGGCATCGTCATCGAGAAGTCCTTCCAGGACGGCCGCAAGCTGCTGGAAAGCGAAGGCTACCGCGTCGAATCCCTGGCCCGGGTGAAGTCCCTGGCCGGCGGCGAGGTCGAGTTCCTCGACTGATCCAGGCTGCGCGGTGAAAAAAGGCGGGCGCCCGGCAAGGGTTCCCGCCTTTTTCATGCCCTTCGTTCGCGCCTACATAAAGCCGTCCCGGGTGGCGTGCAGGCCGGCCAGGATCAGCCGCTGGTAAAGCTCCTCGCGCAGCCCTTCGGGACGCTCCAGGCCCATGCGTTGCAGGTGCGCCGGGAAGGCCTCCGGTTCCGGCGCGTCCAGGGTGGCCTTGCCCAGTTCGAGGATCTCGCTGAGCCGGAGCTTGCTTTTCAGCCAGGTCAGCGCCCGCAGCAGGTCGCGCTCCTCGGACGTGAAGTCGCAGCCCAGCGGGTATTCCGGCAAGGCCTCGCGGTGTTGTGCGCACAGCGTCCGCAGGCGTTCGGGAAGGTTGTCGCGGTGGCGCGGCTCCAGCACGAAGTCCGCCGGCAGCTTGCCCGCCGCCTTGGCCTCGGCGATGAGGCCGTCCTGGAAGCGTGAGTCGGCGATGGCCAGCAGCGCTTCGATCACCTCGGCATCGTTCTTCCCGCGCAGGTCGGCGATGCCGTACTCGGTCACCACCATGTCGCGCAGGTGCCGCGGGATGGTGGTGTGGCCATAGCTCCAGACGATGTTCGAGCTGACCTCGCCGCCGCTCTCGCGCCAGCTGCGCAGCAGCAGGATGGAGCGCCCGCCGTGCAGTTCGTGGGCCTGGGCGACGAAGTTGTACTGGCCGCCGACGCCGCTGACCACGCGGCCGTCCTCCAGTTGGTCGGCCACCCCGGCGCCAAGCAGGGTGACGGTGAAGGCGCTATTGATGAAGCGCGCGTCGCGGCGCTGCAGGCGCTTGAGTTCCTCGTCGCGGTAGAGGTTGTTGACGAAGCCGATGCCGGTCATGGCGATGCCGGCCAGGCGCTCGGCCGGCAGCTCGCGCAAACGCTGGTAGAAGGCCTGCGGGCCGAGGAAGAAGCCAGCGTGCAGCCAGACGCCGTCGGCGTCCGCGCGGTGCTGCTGCGCCTGTGGATAAACCTGCCGCTTGAGCACGCCGGCCTCGGCCAGGTCCAGCAGGCCCGGCACGAACATCTCGCTGCAACCGTAGAGGCCCTGAGTGAAGGTGCCCAAGCCGCCTTCGCGGTCGATCAGCCCGGTATGGCGCTCGGCGATCTCCAGTTCGGCGAGCAGCGCGCGGTACGCGGTGTTGTCACGCTGGCGCAGCAGCAGCGCCGAGGTCACCGCATCGCCCATGGCGCCGATGCCAACCTGCAAGGTGCCGCCGTCGCGCACCAGGGCGCTGGCGTGCAAGCCGATGCAGTGGTCCTGCCAGCCCACCGGCATGTAGGGCGTGGAGAACAGCGTGCTGGCGTCCTCCGGCTGTTCCACCAGCAGGTCGAAGATATCTTCGTCGACCTCGGCGTCGCCCGGCATGTACGGCAGGTCGCGGTGCACCACGCCGATGCAGAGGATGCGCTCGCCGGCCGCGCGGCGGCGGCGCAGCATGGGCAGCAGGTCGAGGGTGATGTCCGGATTGCACGCCAGGCTCAGCCTGCCGGGCCGCGCCGGGTCGCGGGCAACCAGCTGGGCCACGGCGTTGATGCCCTTGGCGTCGAGGTCGCGGGCGACGTGGCTGTAGTTGCAGCTGATGTAGTTCTGCTGCGCCGGCGCGCTGTCCAGCAGGCTGCCCGGCTGCAGGTAGAACTCCTCGACGCGCACGTTCGGCGGCAGGCTGCCCTGGCGCAGGTCGCGCAGGTAGTCGAGCTCCGGGTAGTCGCCGTACAGGCGTTCGACGAAGGGTTCGAGAAAGCGCCGCTGCAGCTCGCTGCCGGCCTGGGGCCGGCCCAGCGACAGCGCCGTGTAGAGCGTCAACTGGCGCGCCGGCTGCTCGCCCAGGCGCCGGTAGAGAAGGTTGACCAGGTGATTGGGCTTGCCCAGGCCCAACGGCAGGCCCAGGCGAATCGGGCCATCGAGCCCGGCCAGCAGGTGATCGACGGCTTCGTCGAGGGTGCAGCGGTGCGCCAAGGTGCGATCCTCCGTGGTTGCCTATCCAAGTTTGGACCGGAAACCGGCGGGGAGGCTCCGGCGCCTTTTCATTCAAGTGGCGCGGTGGTTCAGCGGAGGGGGCCGTTCGCGCCACCGGGGCGTCCGGCGTGGCCGGTAAATCCAATCGCGGACAAAGTCCGCTCCGCCCGCGCTTCCTGTAACCGTAGGAGCAACTGTCTGCGCCGAGGTGTTTTTCGTAGGATGGGTTGAGCTTGCGAAACCCATGTGGTTGCGCTGATGGGTATCGCTGCGCTCAACGCCATCCTACGAAAAGCCGTGTTTCCTGGCACCGTAGGAGTAACTGTCTTGCGCCGAGGTGCTCTTCGTAGGATGGGTTGAGCTTGCGAAACCCATGCGGTTGCGCTGATGGGTATCGCTGCGCTCAACACCATCCTACGATAAGCCGCGCTTCCTGTAACCGTAGGAGCAACTGTTTGCGTCGAGGTGCTTTTCGTAGGATGGGTTGAGCTTGCGAAACCCATGCGGTTGCGCTGATGGGTATCGCTGCGCTCAACGCCATCCTACGAAAAGCCGTGCTTCCTGGAACCGTAGCGGGCCCTGCCCGCGATTCGCGCGCAGGGCGCGCTCCTACAGGGGAATGGCGTGGGTGGGGTGGCGTAGGAGCGAGCTTGCTCGCGAATGAGCCCCGCAGCGGAGTCTGTTCGCGAGCATGAGGGGGGGTGGGGATCGACGCGCGGAGCCAAGGCCCCACTCTGCAAGGCAAGCCCCAGCCCCACCCCCTATGAAAAATGCCGTTTCCCCAACCAGAGAAACGGCATTCTTTCTTGAGCGGACAGCATCGGCCCGTAATCGGCTTTTCCTGCCAGCCCGTGGCTCAGAGGCCGGACATGTGCTTGATGGCAGCCTTCAGCTCGTCGTCCGAGCAATCGGCGCAGGTGCCTTTCGGCGGCATGGCGTTGATGCCGGAAATGGCCTTGGCCAGCAGGCCATCGAGGCCGCCCTGCTCCTTGGCGCGCTTGCCCCACTCGCCCTTGTCGCCGACCTTGGGCGCGCCCAGCAGGCCGGTGCCGTGGCAGGTGGTGCAGACCTTGCCGACGATCTCTTCGCCCGAACGCGGCGCACCGCCACCTCCGGCGGAAGCGACAGCGCCGACGCCTTCGCACTCCTTGCCCTGGACGCAGACCTTGCCCACCGGTTCCAGGCGCTTGGCGATGTCGTCATTGGTCGTGGCTTGGGCGCCAGCGGCCATCAGGGCCAATACGGCGGCCTGGGCCACCAGGATTTTCTTTATCAGGTTCACCCTTTTACCCTCATCGTGGCTTGTACGCCCGGGCACGGTTTCCATCGCAGTCTAGGTAGCGCGGGCGGCCGCAAGTATAACGGAAGAGCGCGCGTCTGAAACAATTGCAGGGCCCGCGAGGGCCTTGCGTCATACGGTCGCAGGCGGCTCCGCCGCCTCTAAAAATTTGCCGGAGTCGTCGCGCTTATGAGCCTCGCCGGCGCATCGAAGGGGTTGCGGAAGCGATGCGGGCGGGTGCTGTCGAAATAGTAGCTGTCGCCGCTTTCGAGTACGTACACCTCGTCGCCGACGGTCAGCTCCAGGCGGCCTTCGACCAGCACGCCGGTCTCCTCGCCTTCGTGGGAGTACATGTCGTCGCCGGTGTCGGCGCCTGGCGGGTAGGTCTCGTCGAGCAGCGTGATGGCGCGGCTGGGATAGGCCTTGCCGATCAGCTTCATGATGATGTCGCCGTCGGACAGGTCGCTGAGTTCGTCTGCCTTGTAGACCACCTGGGTGTTGCTGTCCTGCTCGATGTCCAGGGAGAAGAACTCCACCAGGGACATGGGGATGCCGCCCAGCACCTTCTTCAGGGAGCTGATCGACGGACTCACGCTGTTCTTCTCGATCATCGAGATGGTGCTGTTGGTGACGCCCGCGCGCTTGGCGAGTTCACGCTGGGACAGCCCTTTGAGTTTACGGATGGCTTGCAGGCGAGCGCCAACGTCCAAGGGTGGGGTCCTCCTTATCTTATTTCTTGTTCTGCCAGGCTCTAACGGGCGGAACCCGCCTGCGCCTTGCGGCGAGCGGGTTCCGAAGTGCCCGTATCATGGCAACACCGTTCAGTATTTACAACAGATCGGCCTCGGATACTGCGCAAACTTTACGCAGTTCGTCGCTCAGTCGCCGCTGTAGACCCGCGGTACGCGCTTGAGGTTGCAGAACAATTGATAGGGGATGCTGCCGCACAGGCTGGCGAGCTGGCTGGCCGGGACGTTCGGCCCCCACAGCTCGACGCGGCTGCCCAGGCCGGCGCCGGGCAGGTCGGTGAGGTCGACGGTGAGCATGTCCATGGACACCCGGCCGATGATGCGGCTGGCCTGGCCGTCGATGAACACCGGGGTGCCGTCCGGCGCATGGCGCGGGTAGCCGTCGGCGTAACCCATGGCGACCACACCGACACGCACCGGGCGCTCGGCGACGTAGCGCGCGCCGTAGCCCACCGGCTCGCCGGCCGGCAGTTCGCGCACGCCGATGATCTTCGACTCCAGGGTCATCACCGGGCGCAGCTGGTCGGCCAGCGGCTGGGCCTGTTCGAAGGGGGTGGCGCCGTAGAGCATGATGCCCGGGCGCACCCAGTCGCTGGGCACGCTCGGCCAGCCGAGGATGCCGGGGGAGTTGCGCAGGCTGACCTCGTAGGGCTGGCCCAGGCCGGCGCGCACGGCCTCGAAGGCGGCGACCTGCTCCCCGGTGCGTGCGCAGTCCAGCTCGTCGGCGCGGGCGAAGTGGCTCATCAGCACCACCTTGGCCACGTGCGGCAGGGCCTGCAGGCGCGCCAGGGCGGCGGCGTAGTCCTGCGGGAAGAAGCCGACGCGGTGCATGCCCGAGTCCATCTTCAGCCACAGCGTCAGCGGCTTGGCCGGGCGGGCGCGCTCGATGGCCTCCAGTTGCCAGGCCGAGTGCACCACGCACCAGAAGTCATGGCGCTCGATCAGCTCCAGTTCGCTGGCCTCGAAGAAGCCTTCCAGCAGCAGGATGGGCGCGCGGATACCGGCTTCGCGCAGCTCCAGGGCCTCTTCGATGCAGGCCACGGCGAAGCCGTCGGCCTCCGCCTCCAGGGCCTTGGCGCAGCGCACCGCGCCGTGGCCGTAGGCATCGGCCTTGACCACCGCCAGCGCACGCGCGCCGCTGACTTCGCGGGCCAGGCGGTAGTTGTGGCGCAGGGCCTGGAGGTCGATCAGGGCACGGGCTGGACGCATGGCGGGAACTCTCTGTTATTCGGGTACGGCGCAGCCGCGGGCGAACCCGCACCGACGAAGGCCGTGAAGCAAAAAAAGGCCTGGCAATCCGACCAGGCCCCACGCAAAGGATTTACGGCAGGGCCGCGACCACCGACATCTCCACCAGGATCTCCGGCTCGCAGAGCTTGGCCTCCACGGTGGCCCGGGCCGGGGCGGTGCCTTGCGGCAGCCACTGGTCCCAGACGGCGTTCATGCCGGCGAAGTGCGCGTCGATGTCCTTCAGGTAGATGGTCACCGAGAGGATGCGCGTCTTGTCGGTGCCGGCCTCTTCGAGCAGGCGCTCGATGCTGGCCAGGACCTCGCGGGTCTGCTGTTCGACGCCGGCGGCCATGTCGTCGCCCACCTGGCCCGCCAGGTAGACGGTGCCGTTGTGGACGACGATCTGGCTCATGCGGCCATTAGTGTGCAGGCGCTGGATGGCCATTCTGAGCCTCCGAGGCGTTGCTGTAGCGGGAAATGTCCAGGCCGTCGGTGCTGATCTGCGGGCGCTTCTTCGCCATCAGGTCGGCCAGGTAGCGGCCCGAGCCGCAGGCCATGGTCCAGCCCAGGGTGCCGTGGCCGGTGTTCAGGTACAGGTTGCGGTAGCGGGTGCCGCCGACGATCGGGGTACCGTCCGGGGTGGCCGGGCGCAGACCGGTCCAGAAGGTCGCCTGGCTGACGTCGCCGCCCTCGGGGTAGAGGTCGGTGGTGATCATTTCCAGGGTTTCGCGGCGGCGCGGGTTCAGCGACAGGTCGAAGCCGGCGATCTCGGCCATGCCGCCGACGCGGATGCGCTGGTCGAAGCGGGTGATGGCGACCTTGTAGGTCTCGTCGAGGATGGTCGAGGTCGGCGCCATGTCCGGGTTGGTGATCGGCACGGTCAGCGAGTAGCCCTTCAGCGGGTAGACCGGGGCGTCGATGCCCAGCGGCTTGAGCATCTGCGGCGAGTAGCTGCCCAGGGCCAGCACGTAGTGGTCGGCGGTGACCAGTTGACCGTCGATCCACACGCCGTTGATGCGGTCGCCGGCGAAGTCCAGGCGCTGGATGTTCTGGTTGAAGCGGAACTCCACGCCCAGGCCCTGGGCCAGTTCGGCCAGCTTGGTGGTGAACATCTGGCAGTCGCCGGTCTGGTCGTTGGGCAGGCGCAGGGCGCCGACCAGCTTGTCGGCCACCTTGGCCAGGGCCGGTTCGACGCGGGCGATGCCGGCGCGGTCGAGGACTTCATAGGGCACGCCGGAGCTTTCCAGCACGGCGATGTCCTTGGCGGCGGAGTCGAGCTGGGCCTGGGTGCGGAACAGCTGGGTGGTGCCCAGGGTGCGGCCTTCGTAGGCGATGCCGGTTTCGGCGCGCAGTTCGTCGAGGCAGTCGCGGCTGTACTCGGACAGGCGCACCATGCGCTCCTTGTTCACCGCGTAGCTGGCGGCGTTGCAGTTGCGCAGCATCTGCCACATCCAGGCGTACTGGCTGGGGTCGCCGGTGAGCTTGATGGCCAGCGGCGCGTGCTTCTCCAGCAGCCACTTCATGGCCTTCAGCGGGATGCCCGGGGCGGCCCAGGGCGAGGCGTAGCCGGGGGAAACCTGGCCGGCGTTGGCGAAGCTGGTTTCCAGGGCCGGGCCGGGCTGGCGGTCGACCACCACCACTTCGAAACCGGAACGGGCCAGATAGTAAGCACTGGCGGTGCCGATCACACCGCTGCCGAGAACCAGAACGCGCATCGCTGCCTCCCACGTCGCGTGGGGCACGCGACGTTTCTTATTTTGAACGTCAGTTGCGCGCAGTATAGGAATTCGACCGCAGAAATAATCACTATTTAACAAGCGGTAATTGAAGGAAATTCTTGGTAAAAACGCCTTTCACGGAGGCGCATCCACCAGATAACCAGCAAAAACACCTGAAAAATCCATAGCCATGCAAGTATGTCGGATCGCGGTTTTCAGCAACTAATTCGGCGCGCTTTGGCGAACGCGGGATTTACTCCCGCCAGGGCCAGTGCCGACAGGAATAAGCGCTGCCGCGACGGCGGGTCGCAGGCGCCGCCCGACAGGCGGCGGCGCCAGGGA
This sequence comes from Pseudomonas sp. M1, assembly GCF_022760135.1. Taxonomy (NCBI): domain Bacteria; kingdom Pseudomonadati; phylum Pseudomonadota; class Gammaproteobacteria; order Pseudomonadales; family Pseudomonadaceae; genus Pseudomonas; species Pseudomonas sp. M1. The sequence goes on along the minus strand of NZ_CP094343.1, from coordinate 68,599 downwards.
AATCCCCTTACTTGCGCACCCACTTGCCATTGAGCTGGATGTATTGCCCGGACGGGGTGCGGTCCATGGCCTTCTTGCCGGCCAGGGCTTCCACGTCGCCGAGCTTGGCGCCGCTCTGGCCGGCCACCTTCTGGTACTCGGCGCGGCGCGCGGCGTTGATCTGGGCGGCGATGTCCGCCGCCTGGCCGCTGTTGCTGACCACCCCGAGGTAGCCGTCGGGCTGCTCGCCGACCAGGCCCTGGGCCTTGGCCCCGCCCAGGGCCGACATGGCCTGCTCCAGGCTCATGGCCAGGGCCGGCAGGCTGACGCAAAGGGCCAGCAGGGCGACGCCGAGTTTGCTGCGCAGTGTCATCTAGAGCTCCTCAGAACAGACCGCTGTTCTCGTTGATGATGCCATCCAGGGCCTTGTCGACCTTGATGTAGATCTCGTGCTCGATCTTCACGTTGAGGTTGATGTTGATCGGCTCCTTGGGCGCCGCCAGCTGTACCGTCGGCGTACAGCCCTGGCTGAGCCCGAGCAGGGCCAGGACGGCGATGAGTGCGCATGGGCGCATGCGGTGTTCTCCTTGCGATCAGGGCGCGGCAGGTGGCTGGTTGCGCAGGCGTTCCTGCACGCGCTTGCGGATGGTGTCGCTGACCCGGTCGCTCAGCTGCAGGCTGGTCAGCAGGTCCGGGATGTTCTCCTCCAGGTTGACGTTGAGGTTCACCGGCCGCCCCTGCTCCAGCGCCGGGTTGCGGCCGCTGATGGCCAGGGCCAGGAGCAGGCGGCCGCCCTCAGCATAATCCACGCGGCTGGCCAGGCGCTCGTAGCGGAAGTCGTCGAGCATGGTCGCCACCAGTTGCATGGCCGGGTTGCTCTGGCCGAGGGCGCGGATCTTCTCCGAGCGGAACTGCAGGGTGCCCGGCAGCCGCGCGGCGACCTGGCCGCCCTGGATGCGCAGCCCGCCCGGGCCGAGCAACAGCGGCAGCTCGCCGTCGAGGATGCCGTTGCCGGCCAGGCCCTCGGCGGGATAGGCCTTGAGGATTTCCTCCAGCAGCACGCCATGCAGATGCAGGCTCTGCGCGGGGTTTTCGCGGGCCAGTTGCAGCGTGCCGGCGTCCAGCCAGGCGCGGCCGCCGAACAGCTTCAGCTCGGCCTGGCGCCAGTCCAGGCGGCCGGCCAGCGGCTGGTCCAGGCTGGCGCCGTAGCCGCCCTGGAACTGCAGGGGCCCGAGCAGCACGCCGGGGTTGAGCTGCTCCACGCGCAGGCCGGGCAACTGCAGCGTCAGCTGCGAGCCGCGCAGTTGCAGCTTCGCCTCGCCGTCCAGGCCGTGGATCTCGCTGCGGTCGTAGACGCCTTCCAGGCCCCGGCCGTTCAGCGTCAGGTCCAGCTGCTGGGCGCCCTGCCCCGGTGGCAGGCGCCACTGCGCGCGGGCCTGCAGGCGGCCGTTGTTCAGGCTGAGCAGCGCCGGCCAGTCGGCCAGGCTGGCCGCCAGCGGGTTGCCGCTGCGCAGGAAGAATTCCGGCAGTTGCGCCGTCAGCTCCAGGCTGCCATCGGCCTGGTGGCGCAACTCGACGTCGGCGGCCAGGCCACCGCTGTTCTGCAGCCGGCCCTTGAGCTGTTGCTGTGCCAGACCGGCGCCGAGCTGGCCCTGGTAGCTCCAGGCGAGCGGCTTGAGGTGCGCCTGGCGCAGCTCGCCGGCCGACAGTTGCACGGCGCCGTCGAAGCCCAGGCTGAAGGGCTGGCCGGCGGCATAGCCCAGCGCCAGGCTGGCCTTGTCCGCCGTCGCGCCGAGCTTGGCGGCCTTCAGCCCCTGGGGCCCGGTCAGGCTGCCCAGGTTCAGCTTGGCGCCCTTGCCCAGACGCAGGCTGGCCGCGGCCTGGCCAATCTCGCCGTCCAGCGGCAGGTCGAGCGCCGCCTTGCCCAGGCGCAGGCCGGGCAGTTGCAGGTCCGGCACCTGGGCCTGCAAGCGGGCCTGGCTCAGGGCCAGGGACAAGGCTTCACCCTCCACCAGCGCCAGCACGCCTTGCAGGCGCAGGTCGCTGGCGCCCTTACCGCGCAGGTCCAGGCGTACCGCGCCGGGAGCGCTGTCGTCGGGTTGCAGGCCCAGGCGCAGGTTGGCCGGGCGCAGGCCCACCGGTAGCGCCTGCAGCCAGTCGCCGTAGAGGTCGGCCAGGTAGAGGTCGCTGTCCAGCACCCGCGGCCGCCACTGCCTCGGCGCAGTCGCGGCCGCCTGCAGTTGCAGGTCGCCCTGCAAGGTGCCCAGGCCCGGCAGCGGCCAGGGCTGCGGCAGTTGCATGGCCAGTTCCAGTTCGCCCAGGCTGTCGCGCAGTGCGGGCCAGTCCGGCCAGGGGCCGTCGCCGCCGAGGGTGCTGTCCCAGCTCAGGCGCAGGCGTCCGGCCTCGGGCAGGGAAACCGGCAGGGTCGGCGTCGGCAACCAGGGCGCCAGCCAGGCGCGCACGGCGTCCAGTGGCGGTACGCCGGGGCTGGTCAGGCTGCCGCGCCAGTGGCGCTCGGCCGGCGCCCAGCTGGCGTCGAGGTCGGTCAGGCGTTCGCCATCCAGATCGGCCTTCAATGCCAGCCGCCAGGCGTCCTGTTCCGGGTGCAGGGTGCCGTCGAGGGCCAGGCGCTGAGCGCCCTGCTGCAGTTCGGCGGCCAGGGACGCGGCATTGCCGGGCAGCTGCTGCCAGTGCAGGCTGCCGACCAGGGTGCAGCGCCGCTGCCCGGCGCAGGGCAGTTCGAACTCGGCGCGCTGCAGGACGGCCCGCTGCGGCAGCAGGCCGAGCCACAGGCCCACCTGGTCGGGCGTCGGCCATTCCCCCGCCTCTTCCGTGGTCGCGGCGGCGGGCCAGGAACCCACATGCAACCGCTGTAGCTCCAGGTCACCCAGGCGCCAGCGCCCGTCGATACGCCGCGGCCAGCCCAGGCGCAGCTGATCGGCCTGGATTTCCAGGCGCGAAGCGGACTTTTCCCGCGTTACGGCCAGCCATTGCAGTGTCAGACCGTCCAATGAAATGCCCGGCCCCTGCCAGTCCAGGCCGGCGATGCCCTGCTCCGCGAGCAGCCGCTGCCAGGCCTGCCCCGCCCAGACGGCGAGCAGCGCGATGAGCAGCGCCAGCAACAGCAGGATTCGGGTACGGGTCGAGCGCATGCCAGGCTCCGGCGGCGAAGTGGAAGGCCCGCGCATCCGGCGCGGACCTGGGAACAGGCTGGCGGCGTGCCCGCAGAAGATCAAGGGGCAGTGATATCCACTGGCTTAACGTCTATATTTGGCGACAATCACCAACCATAAGCACCGCCCCCGAGCAGCCTCCATGAGAACCCAGCACCAAAGCCGCCGCGAACTGGACAAGATCGACCGCAACATCCTGCGCATCCTCCAGGAAGAAGGGCGCATTTCCTTCACCGAGCTGGGCGAGCGCGTCGGCCTCTCCACCACGCCCTGCACCGAGCGGGTGCGGCGCCTGGAGCGCGAAGGCATCATCATGGGCTACAACGCCCGGCTGAACCCGCAGTACCTCAAGGCCAGCCTGCTGGTGTTCGTCGAGATCAGCCTGGACTACAAGTCCGGCGACACCTTCGAGGACTTCCGCCGCGCCGTGCTCAAGCTGCCCCATGTGCTGGAGTGCCACCTGGTGTCCGGCCACTTCGACTACCTGGTGAAGGCGCGCATCTCGGAAATGGCCTCCTACCGCAAGCTGCTGGGCGACATCCTGCTGAAGCTGCCCCACGTGCGCGAGTCGAAGAGCTACATCGTGATGGAAGAGGTCAAGGAGAGCCTGACCCTGCCGATTCCCGACTGATCGCAACAGCTTGTCGAGTTTTTACGGCTTCCCCCCTTGGCGTGGCGGGAAGCCGGCGTTTATCCTGCGTAAAATTTTAACAACACAATAATCAGGATATCGCACATGAACGCCCGCGTTCGCCTCCCGGTGCACACCGACCAGCACGCCCCTTCCTACTACGCCGCGACCCTCAACCGTCGCATCCAGTGCCCTCCCCTGGCCGGCGAGGAAGTGGCCGACGTGTGCATCATCGGCGGCGGCTTCTCCGGGCTGAACACCGCCATCGAGCTGGCCGAGCGCGGCTTCTCGGTAGTCCTGCTGGAGGCCCGCAAGATCGGCTGGGGCGCCAGCGGGCGCAACGGCGGCCAACTGATCCGCGGCGTCGGCCATGGCGTCGAGCAGTTCGAGCCGGTGGTCGGCAAGGACGGCGTGCGCCAGCTCAAGCTGATGGGCCTTGAGGCCGTGCAGATCGTGCGCCAGCGCGTGGAGAAGTACGGCATCGACTGCGACCTGACCTGGGGCTACTGCGACCTGGCCAACAAGGCCGCGGACGTCGAGGGCTTCCGCGAGGACTACGAAGAGCTCAAGAGCCTGGGCTACACCCACGAGCTGCGCCTGGTCCCGCAGGCGGAAATGCGCAGCATCGTCGGCGCCGACTGCTACGTCGGCGGCATGGTGGACATGGGCTCGGGCCACCTGCACCCGCTCAACCTGGCCCTGGGCGAGGCGGCTGCGGCGCAGTCCCTGGGCGTGCGCCTGTTCGAGGATTCGCAGGTCACCCACATCGACTACGGCGCCGAAGTGCGGGTACGCACCGCCAAGGGCAGCGTGCGCGCCAAGACCCTGGTGATCGGCTGCAACGCCTACCAGAACGGCCTGAACCACTACCTCGACGGCAAGGTGCTGCCGGCCGGCAGCTACGTCATCGCCACCGAGCCGCTGCCGGCGGACCTCGCCCACGAGCTGCTGCCGCAGAACATGGCGGTATGCGACCAGCGCGTGGCCCTGGACTACTACCGCCTTTCCGCCGACAACCGCCTGCTGTTCGGCGGCGCCTGCCACTATTCCGGGCGCGACCCGGCGGACATCGCCGCCTACATGCGGCCGAAGATGCTCAAGGTGTTCCCGCACCTGGCCGACGTGCGCATCGACTACCAGTGGGGCGGCATGATCGGCATCGGCGCCAACCGCCTGCCGCAGATCGGCCGCCTGCCCGGCCAGCCCAACGTGTACTTCGCCCAGGCCTACTCCGGCCACGGGGTGAACGCCACCCACCTGGCCGGCAAGCTGCTCGCCGAGGCCATCGCCGGGCAGCAGGGCAGCGGTTTCGAGCTGTTCGCCAAGGTCCCGCACATCACCTTCCCCGGCGGCAAGCTGCTGCGCTCGCCGCTGCTGGCGCTGGGCATGGCCTGGTATCGCTTCAAGGAGGCGCTGAGCGGCTAGAATCTCCGCAGTCCCGCCAACCGGGGCGGCCTGGAGACTCCCGCTTGCTACCACGCTTCCTGTGGCTGGCGCTGCTGCTGCTCGGCGGCTGCGCCAGCGTTCCCCTGCCCACGCCCTCGCACGCCCTGTCGCCGGGCGGCACGGCCCTCGGCGACGCCGTGCAGCAACGCGCGGCGGCGCACCCCGGCGCCTCCGGCTTCCGCCTGCTGGCCTCCAGCAGCGACGCCTTCCTCGCCCGCGCCGAGCTGATCCGCGCCGCCCAGCGCAGCCTGGACATCCAGTACTACATCGTCCACGACGGCCTCACCACCCGCGCGCTTATCCACGAGCTGCTCAAGGCCGCCGACCGCGGCGTGCGCGTGCGCGTGCTGATCGACGACACCAGCAGCGACGGCTGGGACTACGAGATCGGCGTGCTGGCCGCCCACCCGAACATCCAGGTGCGCCTGTTCAACCCGCTGCACCTGGGCCGCAGCACCGGCATCACGCGCAACCTCGGGCGCCTGTTCAACCTCGCCGAGCAGCACCGGCGCATGCACAACAAGCTGTGGCTGGCCGACAACAGCGTGGCCATCGTCGGCGGGCGCAACCTGGGCGACGAGTACTTCGGCGCCAAGGCGGAAATGAACTTCAGCGACCTCGACCTGCTCGGCGTCGGCCCGGTGGCCGCGGAACTGGGGCAGAGCTTCGACCAGTACTGGAACAGCGCCATCAGCCGCCCCATCGAGGACTACCTGTGGGGCAAGCCCGAGCGCGCCGACCTCGAACGCGCCCGGCGCGGCCTGGACAGCTACCTGGAAAAGAGCCGGGTGCGCCACTCCGCCTACCTGCAGCGCCTGCACCTGCGCGGCGCCTCGTCGAACCTGGACAGCTGGCTCGACGACCTGGTCTGGGCCCCGGGCCGCGCCATCTGGGACGACCCGCTGAAGGTCCTGGACCGCGGCCAGAGCCGCCCGCAGCAACAGCTGAGCACCCAGCTCGCACCGCTGTTCCGCCAGGTATCGAAGGAGCTGATCCTGGTCTCGGCCTACTTCGTGCCCACCGACAGCGGCGTCACCTACCTCACCGGCCGCGCCGACAACGGCGTCAGCGTGCGCCTGCTGACCAATTCCCTGGAAGCCACCGACGTGCCCGCCGTGCACGCCGGCTACGCGCCCTACCGCATGGCCCTGCTGGAGCACGGCGTGCAGCTCCACGAACTGCGCGCCCAGCCGGACCAGCGCCTGGCCGGCGCGCCCTGGACGGTGCGCGGCTCCAGCAGCGCCAGCCTGCACAGCAAGGCGATCGTCTTCGACCGGCGCCAGGTGTTCATCGGCTCCTTCAACTTCGACCCGCGCTCGATCATCTGGAACACCGAGGTCGGCATCATCGTCGACAGCCCGGAACTGGCGGAGCAGACGCGCAAGCTGGCGCTGGCCGGGATGTCGCCCAGCGTCAGCTACCAGGTACGCATCGACCGCAGCGGCAGCCGCCCGCGGCTGACCTGGGTGGACGAGCGCGACGGCCATCCGCACGTGCTGCACCACGAGCCGGGCAGCCTGTGGCGCCGCTTCAACGCCTGGATCGCCGGCGCCATCGGGCTGGAGAGGATGTTATAGGCGTTATCCGCGATCACCGTGCGTGGGCTCGGCCCATCGCGGACGGAGTCCCGCTACGTGGCAGGAGTCGCCCCGTAGGATGGCGTTGAGCGCAGCGATACCCATCACCGCGGCCGCATGGGTATCGCAAGTTCAACCCATCCTACGAAGAGCAGCGGGCCTCAGCGCCCGCTCGCTTCCGGCAGCTCATCGCCCTCCAGTTCCACCGGCGGCAAGCCCTTGCGCCATACCAGCACGACGAAACCGAAGGCGCCCAGGGCCATCATCAGCGGCAGCGCATGGCCGCTCACCCACTGGCTGACCGCGCCGGTGGTCAGCGGTCCGATCAGGCAGCCGATGCCCCACAGCTGGGCGATGTGCGCGTTGGCGCGGACCAGCGCATCGTCGCGGTAGCGCTCGCCGATGAGGATCAGCGACAGGGTGAATAGCCCGCCGGCGCTCGCGCCGAACAGCACCAGCACCGGCCAGATCGCCGGCCCGTGCAGCAACGGCGGGATGCCCAGGCTGCTCAGCAGCAGGACGATGCCGCAGCCCTTGAACAGCGTCTGCCGCGACACCCGGTCGGCCAGCCAGCCGATGGGCAGCTGCAGCAGCGCGTCGCCCACCACCACCACCGTGACCATGGTCAGCGCCACCGCCTGGGTGAAGCCCTGGCGCACGCCGTAGACCGGCAGCAGGGTGAGGATCATCGCCTCGAAACCGGCGAACAGCACCACCGCCCAGGCGATGGCCGGCAGCTTGGCGCAGAAGGCGAACAGGCCGCGCCCCGAGGCGCTGTGCGGGTCCACCCTGGGCGCGCCGCCGCGACCGACGAGCAGCAGCGAACCGCACACCAGCAGGCCGACGCCCAGCCAGAAGCCGCGGTCGTCGGCGGTGCCGATGAAGGTCAGCAGCACCGGGCCGGACAGCTGGCTCAGCGCATAGCCGGTGCCGTACAGGGCCACCAGGCGGCCGCGCCATTTCTCCACGGCCAGCTGGTTGATCCAGCTCTCGCCGAGGATGAACACCACGGTCAGTTGCACGCCGATCAGCAGGCGCAGCACCAGCCACACCGGGTAGTTCTGCAGCAGCGCCAGCAGGCCGACGGAAAAGGCCCCGCTGAGCAGGCACCAGCGCATCAGCCGCGGCGTGCCCAGGCGGGCGGCCAGGCGCCCGGAGATGAGCGCGCCGAGCAGCACGCCGGCAGCCGGCGTGGCGGCCATCACGCCGATGGCGAAGCTGCCGTAGCCCCAACTTTCCAGGCGCAAGGACACCAGGGGCATGGTCAGGCCGAGGGCCAGGCCGATGCTGATGACCGACAGGCAGACAGCGAAATAGGCACCCCAACGCATTGTCGTTCTCCCATTCCATCCGGAGCGCACTCCGGGCCAGAGGCCGAGCCCGGCGCGCAATGCAAAGCGGCCGGGCTCCCCAAGGGAAACCCGGCCGCGGGTATGGCTCTTTGTCAGAGCCGGCCCCGGCGAGGGGGCCGACCTAGCAAGCCTTTTGACTCTGGACTTCGCCACGGAGGGCGCGAGCTAGAGCCAGGCAAGGCGTGATCGGATTCGGACGCGCAGTTTACGCCAGTAAATGAGCAGGCCGAATCCGATCACAACGCAGCATGGCCGACGCGCAGCCCCTCCGAACGTTATTACAGCTTGATCCAGGTAGCCTTCAGCTCGGTGTACTTGTCGAAGGCGTGCAGCGACTTGTCGCGGCCGTTGCCCGACTGCTTGAAGCCACCGAAGGGTGCGGTCATGTCGCCGCCGTCGTACTGGTTGATCCACACGCTGCCGGCGCGCAGGGCCCTGCCGATCAGGTGGGCCTTGGACAGGTTGCTGGTCCAGACCGCGGCGGCCAGGCCGTACGGGGTGTCGTTGGCGATGCGCACGGCTTCCTCGGCGTCCTCGAACTCGATCACCGACAGCACCGGCCCGAAGATTTCCTCGCGGGCGATGCGCATGGCGTTGGTCACGCCGTCGAAGATGGTCGGCTCGACGTAGGTGCCGCCGGTTTCTTCCAGGGTGCGCTTGCCGCCGGCCACCAGCTTGGCGCCGTCGTCGTGGCCAGCCTGGATGTAGCTCAGCACGTTGTTCATCTGGGTGGTGTCGACCAGCGCGCCGACGTTGGTTTCCGGGTCCAGCGGGTTGCCCGGCTTCCAGGCCTTCAGCGCTTCGACCACCAGCGGCAGGAACTCGGCCTTGATGGATTTTTCCACCAGCAGGCGGGAACCGGCGGTGCACACTTCGCCCTGGTTGAAGGCGATGGCGCTGGCGGCAGATTCGGCGGCGGCCTTCAGGTCAGGCGCGTCGGCGAAGACGATGTTCGGGCTCTTGCCGCCGGCTTCCAGCCATACGCGCTTCATGTTCGACTCGCCGGCGTAGACCATCAGCTGCTTGGCGATCTTGGTCGAGCCGGTGAACACCAGGGTGTCGACGTCCATGTGCAGGGCCAGGGCCTTGCCCACGGTGTGGCCGAAGCCCGGCAGGATGTTCAGCACGCCTTTCGGGATGCCGGCCTCGACGGCCAGCTGGGCGACGCGGATGGCGGTCAGCGGCGACTTCTCGGACGGCTTGAGGATCACCGAGTTGCCGGTGGCCAGGGCCGGGCCGAGCTTCCAGCAGGACATCAGCAGGGGGAAGTTCCACGGCACGATGGCGGCGACCACGCCCACGGCTTCGCGGGTGACCAGGCCCAGCTGATCATGCGGGGTGGCGGCGACTTCGTCGTAGACCTTGTCGATGGCTTCGGCATTCCAGCGGATGCTGTTGGCGGCGCTGGCGACGTCGATGTTCAGCGCGTCGCTGATCGGCTTGCCCATGTCCAGGGTTTCCAGCAGGGCCAGTTCTTCGGCGTGCTGCATCATCAGCTCGGCGAAGCGGATCATGACCTTCTTGCGCTTGGCCGGCGCCTGGCGCGACCACACGCCGGACTCGAAGGCGGCACGGGCAACCTGCACGGCGCGCTCGGCGTCGGCGGCGTCGCAGCTGGCGACCTTGGCCAGGAAGCGGCCATCCACCGGGCTGATGCAGTCGAAGGTGGCGCCGTCGGCGGCATCGACGTACTGGCCGTCGACGAAGGCGCGGCCTTCGATCTTCAGGTTCTGGGCGCGAGCTTCCCAGTCGGCGCGAGTGAGGGTACTCATGACAACTTGTCCTCTTATTGAATTACTTATCGAAGTCCCGGCGCCCCGGGGATGGGCGCGCTGTCAGAAATTCTGCAAGGCGGCGCGAGGGCCACGCTGTCCGCCACCCTAAACCGGGATGGGCGAATTTTCAATATTTTTGACACTTTGGCACCAAAACGCCTTGTCACGTTCGTTTTATTAAACATAGACTCGATCGATTCCGCCTCCGTCCGGGCCCGCCCGCAGTGGCGGAGCACTCGTACAACCCACAATAAAACGAGAGTCAGCATGAACATCGAGCAGATCGTCGACTTCGCCCAGGCCGGCACCGCCGCCGAGCACTACCGCCCGGCGCCGGAGAAGGTCCTCAAGGGCGATCCCGAGCAAAGCGTGCGCAACCACTACGCCAGCCCCTGCGGCCAGTTCAACGTCGGCATCTGGGAAGGCGCGGTCGGCCACTGGACCATCAACTACACCGAGCACGAATACTGCGAGATCCTCCAGGGCGTGTCGGTGATCCGCGACGCCGACGGCGGCGCCAAGACCGTGCGCACCGGCGACCGCTTCGTCATCCCGGCCGGCTTCAAGGGCACCTGGGAGGTGCTGGAGCCTTGCCGCAAGGTTTATGTGATCTTCGAACAGAAGGCTTGATAGCTGTTTGACGAAAAAACGCCGCTTTTCCGGTGAGGGGAAGCGGCGTTTTTGTTTCTGCGTGGCGCCCGTGTTTTGCCGGGGATTGTCCGGCGGACCCAATCGCGGACGGCGAGCGGGCTTCGTCCGCGATGGGATTCGCCGGCCACGCCGGACGCCCCGGTGGCACGAACGGCCCCACCAGCCCCGCCGCGCAGACATGAAAAAACCCGCCAATTGGCGGGTTTCTTCGCAAGGGCCGGGATCAATTACTTGATCTTGGCTTCCTTGTAGATCACGTGCTTGCGAACGACCGGATCGAACTTCTTGATCTCGATCTTCTCAGGCTTGGTGCGCTTGTTCTTGTCGGTGGTGTAGAAGTGGCCGGTACCGGCGCTGGACACCAGACGGATCAGTTCACGCATGATTGCAGCTCCTTAGAATTTTTCGCCGCGGGCGCGCAGGTCGTTCAGGACGGCCTCGATGCCACGCTTGTCGATGATACGCATGCCCTTGGCGGAAACGCGCAGGCGTACGAAGCGCTTCTCGGACTCAACCCAGAAACGGTGGTGCTGCAGGTTCGGCAGGAAACGGCGGCGGGTTTTGTTGTGTGCGTGGGAAATGTTGTTCCCGGTAACCGGACCCTTACCGGTCACTTGGCAAACTCTCGACATGGCTCAGCCCTCTATAAACCACATGCCAAACCCGGCATGGGTTGGCTGCTTGAACTCGTTGATACTTGGTTTCCACCCGGGTCTTACCTGTCCGACCGCCACTCGATTCCGAGTCGACGGGGCAGGGCCCCAGAAAAGAGCGCAGCTTTATATCAGAAAGCCGCTTAGTGTCGCAAGGGAGCAAGCGGCTTATCCACATGCCGGCGCAGCGCGGCCGCGGCCCGGCGCCCTTGCCGTTCGTCGACTTTCACCGTTGTCCCCGGCGGCGGCTTGGTCTAGGGTAGCCGGTTCAAGGCCGACAACGGCCTTGCATGACTGCGCCCAGCCCACGGGACGGGCATTTTCCCACCATTTCCGGAGTCCGTCATGCGTCTGCTTCCACTCGCCCTGCTGCTGGCCCCCGCCCTGGCCGGCGCCAGCACCCTCAGTGTCTGCACCGAGGCCAGCCCCGACGGCTTCGACGTCGTGCAGTTCAATGCCCTGACCACCACCAACGCCTCGGCCGACGTGCTGATGAACCGCCTGGTGGAGTTCGATGCGGCGCAGGGCAAGGTGGTGCCGAGCCTGGCCGAGAGCTGGACGGTCTCCGCCGACGGCCTGACCTACGACTTCAAGCTGCGCAGCGGGGTGAAGTTCCACCACACCGACTACTTCAGCCCCAGCCGCGAACTGGGCGCCGACGACGTGCTGTTCAGCTTCCGGCGCATGCTCGACCCCGCCAACCCCTGGCACAAGGTGGCGCAGAGCGGCTTCCCCCACGCCCAGTCGCTGCAGCTGCCGGCCCTGATAAAAGCCGTGGAGAAGGTCGACGAGCACCAGGTGCGCTTCACCCTGAGCCACCCCGACGCCACCTTCCTGCCCATGCTCAGCATGGGCTTCGCCTCCATCTATTCCGCCGAGTACGCCGACCAGCTGATGAAGGCCGGCACCCCGGAGAAGCTCAACGCCCAGCCCATCGGCAGCGGCCCCTTCGTCTTCAAGCGCTTCCAGAAGGACGCGCAGATCCGCTACACCGCCAACCCGGACTACTTCGCCGGCAAGCCGGCGGTGGACAACCTGCTGTTCGCCATCACCCCCGACGCCAACGTGCGCCTGCAGCGCCTGAAGCGCGGCGAATGCCAGATCGCCCTGTCGCCCAAGCCGCTGGACGTCGAGGCCGCGGCCAAGGACCCGGCCCTGCGCATCGAGCAGACGCCGGCGTTCATGACCGCCTTCGTCGCCCTGAACAGCCAGCACCCGCCGCTGGACAAGCCCGAGGTGCGCCAGGCGATCAACCTCGCCTTCGACCGCCAGACCTACCTGAAGTCGGTGTTCGAAGGCAGCGCCACTGCCGCCGAGGGCGTCTACCCGCCGAACACCTGGAGCTATGCCAAGGACATCCCCGGCTACCCCCACGACCCCGCCCAGGCCAAGGCACTGCTGGAAAAGGCCGGCCTGAAGGACGGCTTCAAGACCACCATCTGGACGCGCCCCAGCGGCAGCCTGCTCAACCCCAACCCGAGCCTGGGCGCGCAGCTGCTGCAGGCCGACCTGGCCAAGGTCGGCATCCAGGCCGGGATCCGCGTGATCGAGTGGGGCGAGCTGATCCGCCGCGCCAAGGCCGGCGAGCACGACCTGCTGTTCATGGGCTGGGCCGGCGACAACGGCGACCCGGACAACTTCCTCACCCCGCAGTTCTCCTGCGCCAGCGTGAAGTCCGGGCTGAACTTCGCGCGCTTCTGCGACCCGAAGCTGGACGGCCTGATCAGCCAGGGCAAGGCGCTGAGCGAGCAGGACAAGCGCAGCGCGCTCTACCACGACGCCCAGCAGCTGATCCACGACCAGGCCCTGTGGCTGCCGCTGGCGCACCCCACGGCCTCGGTGCTGCTGCGCAAGGAGGTCAAGGGCTACGCCGTGAACCCGTTCGGCCGCCAGGATTTCTCCAAGGTCAGCCTCTGAGGCGCCGTTCAACGTGGGGCCGGCGCGATACCGGCCCCACGGCGAGCCTCACACCCAGCCCATCTCCGCCATCGACAGCGGCTCGCCGTCGCCGACGATGAAGTGGTCGAGCACGCGCACGTCCACCAACGCCAGGGCGTCCTTCAGGCGCTGCGTCAGCCTGCGGTCGGCCTGGCTCGGCTCGGTGATGCCCGAGGGGTGGTTGTGACTGAGGATCAGCGCCGCGGCGTTGTGCGCCAGGGCGCGCTTGACCACCTGGCGCGGGTAGACGCTGGCGCTGTCGATGGAGCCGTGGAACAGCACCTCGAAGGCCAGGACGCGGTGGCGACCGTCGAGGAACAGGCAGGCGAACACCTCGTGGGCCTCGTGGCGCAGCCGCGCCTTGAGGAAGTCGCGCACCGCCTGCGGGCTCTCCAGGGCGGAATCGCGGCGCAGCTGCTCGGCCAGGTGGCGGCGGGCCATCTCCAGCACCGCCTGCAGCTGGGCGTACTTGGCGCGGCCCAGGCCCAGGTGGCTGCTGAAACTGGCCTGGTCCGCCTCCAGCAGCGCGCGCAGGCTGCCGAACTCGTGGAGCAGGCGCCGCGCCAGCTCCACCGCGCTGCAGCCAACCACGCCGGTGCGCAGGAAGATGGCCAGCAGCTCGGCGTCGCTGAGGCTTGCCGCGCCGCGTTCGAGGAGTTTTTCCCGCGGGCGTTCCGCCGCGGGCCAGTGACGAATGCTCATGCAACCTCCCTGTCGAGCCGCCCGCTGTGCCGGGGCGGGCGCTGTGCTATCTTAGCCCGTCCCTTTCGCGCGACCGGAGGCCTGGGGAGGCGTCTCCGGCCCTGACGCGCGTCATCCAATTCCGAAGATAAGGCGGGCCTATGCAGCGGCTCTATCGAAAACGCATCGTCCTCGGCGTGGGCGGCGGTATTGCGGCCTACAAGAGCGCCGAACTGGTCCGCCGCCTGCGCGACCAGGGCGCGGAAGTCCGCGTGGTGATGACCCAGGGCGGCCGTGAGTTCATCACCCCGCTGACGCTCCAGGCGCTGTCCGGGCACCCGGTGCACCTGGACCTGCTCGACCCCGCCGCCGAAGCGGCCATGGGCCACATCGAGCTGGCCCGCTGGGCCGACCTGGTGCTGATCGCCCCGGCCACCGCGGACGTCATGGCGCGCCTGGCCCAGGGCGTGGCCAACGACCTGCTGACCACCCTGGTGCTGGCCACCGATGCCCAGGTCGCCCTGGCCCCGGCGATGAACCAGGCCATGTGGCGCGACCCGGCCACCCAGGCCAACGCCGAACTGCTGCGTGGCCGCGGCCTGCACTTCTTCGGCCCGGCCGCCGGCAGCCAGGCCTGCGGCGACGTCGGCCCCGGGCGCATGCTCGAGGCCGAGGAGCTGGCCCAGCGCGCCGCCGACTGCTTCCAGTTCCTCTCGCTGACCGGCCAGCACGTGCTGATCACCGCCGGCCCGACCCAGGAAAACATCGACCCGGTGCGCTACATCACCAACCACAGCTCCGGGAAGATGGGCTTCGCCCTGGCCGAGGCCGCCGCCGAAGCCGGCGCGCGGGTGACCCTGGTGACCGGCCCGGTGCACCTGCCGACGCCCGACCGGGTGAGCCGCGTCGACGTGGTCAGCGCCCGCGACATGCTCGCCGCCTGCGAAGCCGCGATGCCGGCCGACCTGCTGATCGCCGCCGCCGCGGTGGCCGACTACCGCCCCGAGCTGGTCGCCACGCAGAAACTGAAGAAGGACCCGACCACGGGCGACGGCCTGCTGCTGCAGCTGGTGCGCAACCCGGATATCCTCGCCACCCTCGCCCAGCGCGCCGACCGGCCGTTCAGCGTGGGCTTCGCCGCGGAGACCGAGAACCTGCTGGAGTACGCCTCGCGCAAGCTCAAGGACAAGAACCTCGACCTGATCGTGGCCAACGACGTGGCCAACCCCTCGATCGGTTTCAACAGCGAAGAGAACGCGATCACCGTGATCGACCGCGAATTGCACGAAACTGCCTTCGCCCAGACCAGCAAGGGCAAGATCGCCCGCCAGCTGATCGCCTTCATCGCCGACCGCCTGAAACGACACTGAGAACCCGATGCATTCCCTGCAAGCCAAGATCCTCGACCCGCGCCTGGGCGCCGAATTCCCCCTGCCGCAGTACGCCACCCCCGGTTCCGCCGGCCTGGACCTGCGCGCCATGCTCAAGCAGGACACCGTCCTCGAACCCGGCCAGACGCTGCTGATCCCCACCGGCCTGTCCATCTACATCGCCGACCCGGGCCTGGCCGCGCTGGTGCTGCCGCGCTCGGGCCTTGGCCACAAGCACGGCGTGGTGCTGGGCAACCTGGTCGGGCTGATCGACTCGGACTACCAGGGCGAGCTGATGGTCTCCTGCTGGAACCGCGGCAACACCCCCTTCACCATCGCCATCGGCGAGCGCATCGCCCAGCTGGTGCTGGTGCCGGTGGTGCAGGCGCATTTCGAGCTGGTCGACAGCTTCGACGAAAGCCAGCGTGGCGCCGGCGGTTTCGGGCACTCGGGCAGCCACTGACACAATCCTCCAGGACGATTCGCCGAGGAGATGTTGCATGAAACTTTTCCAACGCAGTGCCAAGGGAACGGCCGACCTGCCGGAAGTCGCCCCGCCGCCGAAGGCTTCGGCAGGCCCGGCGGCCCGGCCGGAACTCAAGTCGCTGCTGCCGGCCCTGGGCGTGGCGACCCTCGGCGTGGCCGCCGCCGGCGCCCTGCTGTGGCTGACGCTGTTCGGCAGCGCCGAGCAGATGCACCGCCAGCAGTTGGCCGGCGCCTGGGGCGAAAGCCAGTCCGGCGCCCTGCGCCAGGCCCTGCTCCAACTCGCCGCCGATACCCGTAGCGCCGCCGCCAACCCCGCGCTGCTGCCGGCGCTGGCCGACGCCAACAGCGCCCGCGCCCTGGAGGCCACCCTCGCCCACTGGCACCAGGACGGCCTGGTGGACGTCCACCTCAACGCCAGCGGCCAGGCCAGCCAGGACAACCAGCGTCCCGGCCCGCTGAACTACGCCGCCCTGGACATGCTGCGCCGCGCCGAGAGCGGGCAGAACGTCGCCCCCGAGGCCTACCGCGTCGGCCAGCGCTGGCTGCTCTACAGCGCCACGGCGCTGCGCGGCCCGGACAACGCCATCCAGGGCAGCCTGATGCTGGTCTTCGACCTGCAGCGCCTGCTCAAGGCCCTGCCGGACATGCCCGCCGACACCGGCCAGCTGCAGCTGGCCCAGCAGTTCGGCAGCTCGCCGGCGCAGGTCCTGCTGCAACGCGGCGAGGCCGGCAACGCCGCGCCGCTGAACCTGGCCAGCGGCAACCCGAACTGGAAACTCAGCTTCACCCCCGGCCCGGCCCTGACCGCCGCGCTGTATCCACCGGCGCTGCTGGGCTGCGCCGCGCTGCTGGCGCTGGCCGGCGCGCTGCTGGGCGTGTACCTCGCGCAGAGCGCCCTGCAACGGCGCCTGCGCCAGGACGCCCAGGCCATCGGTCAGTACTTGCAGGAACTCGGTGGCCAGCGCACTGCCAAAGCACCTGAAGTCGGCCTCGCCGCACTGCAACCGCTGGCCCAGGCGCTGGCGCGGCAGCCCAGGCGCAAGGCCGAGCCCCCGGCCCCCGCCAGCCCCGCACCGGCCCCCGAGCCCCGCCCGGTGGCGGCGAAGATCGACAAGCCGGCCAGCGCCGAGACGCAGCTGGTCGACCCACTGTTCCAGAACACCGACATTCTGGACATCGACATTCTTGATGAAGACCAGGACCTCCTGGGATTGGAGCAAACCCCCGCCATGAGCACGCCCAAAGCCCCGCAACTGCCCGCCAGCATCTTCCGCGCCTACGATATCCGCGGCGTGGTCGGCGATACCCTGACCGCCGAGACCGCCTACTGGGTGGGCCGCGCCATCGGTTCCGAGAGCCTGGCCCGCGGCGAGCCCTGCGTCAGCGTCGGCCGCGACGGCCGCCTGTCGGGCCCGGAGCTGGTCCAGCAACTGATCCAGGGCCTGCTCGACTGCGGCTGCCAGGTCACCGACATCGGCATGGTGCCGACCCCGGTGCTGTACTACGCGGCCAACGTCCTGGAGGGCAAGTCGGGCGTGATGCTCACCGGCAGCCACAACCCGCCGGACTACAACGGCTTCAAGATCGTCGTCGCCGGCGAGACCCTGGCCAACGAGCAGATCCAGGCCCTGCGCGAGCGCATCGAGAACAACGACCTCGCCAGCGGCGTGGGCAAGGTGCAGCAGGTGGACATCCTGCCGCGCTACTTCCAGCAGATCCGCGACGACATCGCCCTGGCCAAGCCGCTGAAAGTGGTGGTGGACTGCGGCAACGGCGTCGCCGGCGTGATCGCCCCGCAACTGATCGAGGCCCTGGGCTGCACCGTCATCCCGCTGTACTGCGATGTCGACGGCACCTTCCCCAACCACCATCCGGACCCGGGCAAGCCGGAGAACCTCGAAGACCTGATCGCCAAGGTCAAGGAAACCGGCGCCGACCTCGGCCTGGCCTTCGACGGCGACGGCGACCGCGTGGGCGTGGTGACCAACGAAGGCACCATCATCTACCCCGACCGCCTGCTGATGCTGTTCGCCAAGGACGTGGTCTCGCGCAACCCGGGCGCCGACATCATCTTCGACGTCAAGTGCACCCGCCGCCTGATCTCCCTCATCAGCGGCTACGGCGGCCGCCCGGTGATGTGGAAGACCGGCCACTCGCTGATCAAGAAGAAGATGAAGGAGACCGGCGCGCTGCTGGCCGGCGAGATGAGCGGCCACATCTTCTTCAAGGAGCGCTGGTACGGCTTCGACGACGGCATCTACAGCGCCGCCCGCCTGCTGGAGATCATCAGCCTCGACAAACGCGACAGCGAGCATGTGTTCTCGGCCTTCCCGCTGGACGTCTCAACACCGGAAATCAACATCACCGTCACCGACGAGAGCAAGTTCGCCCTGATCGAAGCGCTGCAGCGCGACGGCCAGTGGGGCGAGGCCAACCTCACCACCCTCGACGGCGTGCGTGTCGATTATCCCAAGGGCTGGGGCCTGGTACGCGCCTCCAACACCACGCCGGTGCTGGTGCTGCGCTTCGAGGCGGATTCCGAAGCCGAACTGGAACGCATCAAGGACGTGTTCCGCAACCAGCTCAAGGCGGTCGACCCCGCCCTGACCATCCCCTTCTGACCTGACCATGCCGGAGCCCAGCACCATGTCCCAGAGCCGCGATGACGCAGCCCAGGTAGCCCGCGTCCTTGCCGAAGCGCTTCCCTACATCCGCCGTTTCGTCGGCAAGACGCTGGTCATCAAGTACGGCGGCAACGCCATGGAGACCGACGAGCTGAAGAACAGCTTCGCCCGCGACGTGGTGCTGATGAAGGCGGTCGGCATCAACCCGGTGGTGGTGCACGGCGGCGGCCCGCAGATCGGCGACCTGCTCAACCGCCTGTCCATCGAGAGCCACTTCATCGACGGCATGCGCGTCACCGACGCGCAGACCATGGACGTGGTGGAGATGGTCCTCGGCGGCCAGGTGAACAAGGACATCGTCAACCTGATCAACCGCCACGGCGGCAGCGCCATCGGCCTGACCGGCAAGGACGCCGAGCTGATCCGCGCGAAGAAGCTCACCGTCACCCGCCAGACCCCGGAGATGACCAAGCCGGAAATCATCGACATCGGCCACGTCGGCGAGGTCACCGGGGTCAACACCGACCTGCTGAACATGCTGGTCAGGGGCGACTTCATCCCGGTGATCGCGCCCATCGGCGTGGGCGCCAACGGCGAGTCGTACAACATCAACGCAGACCTGGTGGCCGGCAAGGTGGCCGAGGCGCTGAAGGCCGAGAAGCTGATGCTGCTGACCAACATCGCCGGCCTGATGGACAAGCAGGGCCAGGTGCTCACCGGCCTGACCACCGAGCAGGTGGACAGCCTGATCGCCGACGGCACCATCTACGGCGGCATGCTGCCGAAGATCCGCTGCGCCCTGGAAGCGGTGCAGGGCGGCGTGACCAGCGCGCACATCATCGATGGCCGCGTGCCCAACGCCGTGCTGCTGGAAATCTTCACCGACAGCGGCGTCGGCACCCTGATCAGCAACCGCAAGCCGCGCCACTGAGCACTACCCGCCACGGCGCCCGCCGTGGCGGCTCCCCTCTTCCTTCCGGAGGCCGCAATGCCTTCAGTCTTCCCTGAACGCCACCAGTTCCACTTCTTCCACAGCCTGCGCGTGCGCTGGTCGGAGGTCGACCCGCAGGGCATCGTCTTCAACGGCAACTACCTGACCTACGCGGACGTCGCCACCACCGAGTACTACCGCAACCTGGAGATCCGCTACCCGGCCGACCTGCTGCGCGGCGGCGGCGACCTGTTCGCGGTGAAGAGCAGCCTGGAGTACTTCGCCCCGGCGCGCTACGACGACTGGCTGGACATGGGCGTGCGCGTCGCGCGCCTGGGGCGCAGCAGCCTGACCTTCCAGGTGGCGATCTGGTGCGAGGGCCAGCCGCTGACCCTCGGCGAGCTGATCTACGCCTACGCCAACGACCAGCGACAGAGCCAGCCCCTGCCGGGCTGGCTGCGCGAGCGCATCGCGAAATTCGAGCACTTGCCCGTCGACTGACGGACTAGCGGGAGGCGCCGAGCAATTGCGCGAGGCGCGCGCGGTCCGCCTCGAAGGTGGCCTTGGCCTGGGCGCGCAGTTGCTGGTAGTGGGCGATGTCGCGCAGCAGGCGCTGCTCCTCGTCCTTCAGGTTGGCCAACTGCTCGACCAACTGCTGCGGCACCTGGCGCCCGGCGCGCTCGGCGTCGGCGGCCTGGGCCTGCAGGTTGCCCTGCTGCGTCTTCAGCGACTGCAGGTTGCCCCGCGCCACGCTGCTCAGGCCATCCAGCTCGGACAGCTTGCGCTCGCGGGCGCGGTCGACGTCCTCGACGCTGGTATACAGGCGCAGCAGCTGGGCATCGGAACTGGCCTGGGCGGCAGCGGCCTTGCGCTGCTGGATTTCCTCCGCGGTCGGCGCCGGCGGCACCACGCGGATCACCCGCCCCTGCTCGTTGAGCACCTCGTAGCCCTTGCCGATGTACTGCGACGGCACGCCCAGGCGATCGATGACGGTCACACCCTTGTCGTTGACGTAGCGGTACATCTCGACGGCGCCGCCGGACGAGGGATTGCCGGCGGCATTCGCCGCCAGCGCCGGCCCGGCCAGCCCGAAGACCAGCAACCCCATCAATGCACCACGGCGTAAAGCACCCTGCTTGGCCATGCCGGACACCCTGTTCTGGTTAGATTCCGTACTGCGCGCGATAGGCCTCGACCGCCGGCAGGTGACGCTTGAGCTCGGCGTCGCCGGCCAGGTATTCGAGGACCTGCTCCAGGGACACGATGCTGACCACCGGCATGCCGAAGTCGCGCTCCACTTCCTGGATCGCCGACAGCTCGCCGCGGCCTCGCTCCTGGCGGTTCAGCGCGATCAGCGTGCCGGCGGCCCTGGCGCCCTGGGCCTCGATGATCTGCATGACCTCGCGGATCGCGGTGCCAGCGGTGATCACGTCGTCGACGATCAGCACCCGGCCGGCCAGCGGCGCGCCCACCAGGGTGCCGCCTT
Organism: Pseudomonas sp. M1; assembly: GCF_022760135.1. Classification (NCBI taxonomy): domain Bacteria; kingdom Pseudomonadati; phylum Pseudomonadota; class Gammaproteobacteria; order Pseudomonadales; family Pseudomonadaceae; genus Pseudomonas; species Pseudomonas sp. M1. Next base: position 47,846 of record NZ_CP094343.1, on the reverse strand, counting down.
CGCCGTGGTCCTTGGCTTCCTTGCGGTTGAAGCACCAGGGCAGGTCGCGCCCGTGCTGCTCGGCCAGCGCCACCGCTGTAGCGGCCGCCAGCGGGATTCCTTTATAGGCCGGGCCGAACAGGACATCGAAATCGATGCCGCTGTCCACGACCGCGGCGGCGTAGAAGCGCCCCAGCTTGGCCAACGCCAGGCCACTGTTGAACAGGCCGGCATTGAAGAAGTAGGGGCTGGTGCGCCCGGACTTGAGCGTGAATTCGCCGAAGCGCAGTACGCCGCGCTCGATGGCGAAACGGATGAAATCGCGTTGATATGCCTGCATGGGAATAGAACCGGCCGGTATGAATTTAGCTAAACCGTTTGAGCTCGGGTATCATACACACACGTGATTTTGGGGGCCATTTATGCGGATCATCAGTGTGAACGTGAATGGTATTCAGGCTGCAGCCGAGCGGGGATTGCTCAGCTGGTTGCAAGCCCAGAATGCCGACGTGATCTGCTTGCAGGATACCCGCGCCTCCGCTTTCGATCTGGACGACCCGTCCTACCAGCTGGACGGCTACTTCCTGTACGCCTGCGACGCCGAAGTGCCCAGCCAGGGTGGCGTCGCAATCTATAGTCGTCTGCAACCCAAGGCCGTCATAAGCGGGCTGGGTTTCGAGATGGCCGATCGTTACGGGCGCTACCTGCAAGCCGATTTCGATAAGGTGAGTATTGCCAGCATTCTTCTGCCGAGCGGGCAGGAGGGTGACGAGAACCTGAACCAGAAGTTCAAGTTCATGGAAGACTTCGCCGCCTACCTGAACAAGCAGCGCCGCAAGCGCCGCGAGTACATCTATTGTGGGTCGCTGTACCTGGCCCACAACAAGCTGGACGTGAAGAACTGGCGCGAATGCCAGCAGATGCCCGGCTTCCTCGCGCCCGAGCGCGGCTGGATGGACGAGGTGTTCGGCAACATGGGCTACGTCGATGCCCTGCGCGAGGTCAACCGCGAAGGCGACCAGTACAGCTGGTGGCCGGACAGCGAGCAGGCCGAGATGCTGAACCTGGGCTGGCGCTTCGACTACCAGATCCTCACCCCGGGTCTGCGCCGCTTCGTGCGCAGCGCCAAGCTGCCGCGGCAGCCGCGCTTCTCGCGCCACGCGCCGCTGATCATCGACTACGACTGGACGCTCAGTATTTGAGAGCTGGAAGCTAGAAGCCTGAAGCTGGAAGCAAAAGCCGCCACGCTTCCAGCTTCTAGCAGCTACTTCAACGGCCGCCAGGTGAACGGATAGCGGTAGTCGCGGCCCTCGTTGGCCTTGACCCCGGCGATCACGGTCAGCACCAGGGCGCCGGCGCAGACCAGCGCCAGCAGCAGGAAGCCGATCACCAGCAGGCAGAGGAAGAAGCTGACCAGCATCGCCAGGCTGACGGTGATCTGGAAGTTCAGCGCTTCCTTGCCCTGGCTGTCGACGAAGGGATCGGACTCGCGCTTGATCTGCCAGACGATCAGCGGCCCCAGCAGGTTGCCGAAGGGAAAGACCAGCCCGAGGAAGGAGGAGAAGTGGCAGAACATCGCCCACTGCCGGGCTTCCTGGCTCGGCCGCGCTTGCAGTTCGTCGTTCATCCCCGCCCCTCCCGCGTCAGTCGGCCAGCGCGGCGCGCTGCAGTTCGAAGATTTCCTGCATGCCCTGCTGCGCCAGTTCCAGCATGGCGTTCAGCTCGGCGGGCTTGAACGGCTCGCCCTCGGCGGTGCCCTGCACCTCGATGAAGCCGCCGGCGTCGGTCATCACCACGTTCAGGTCGGTCTCGGCGGCGGAATCCTCCAGGTAGTCCAGGTCGAGCACCGGCACGCCCTGGTAGATGCCCACGGAGACCGCGGCGACCATCTGCTTGAGCGGGTTGCCCTTGAGCGCGCCGCGCTTCTTCAGCACCGCCAGGGCGTCGATCAGCGCCACGGTGGCGCCGGTGATGGACGCGGTGCGGGTGCCGCCGTCTGCCTGGATCACGTCGCAGTCGATGTACAGGGTGTTCTCGCCCAGCTTGGTCAGGTCCAGCGCGGCGCGCAGCGAACGGCCGATCAGGCGCTGGATCTCCAGGGTGCGGCCGCCCTGCTTGCCGCGGCTGGCCTCGCGGGCATTCCGCTCGCCGGTGGAGCGCGGCAGCATGCCGTACTCGGCGGTCAGCCAGCCCTGCCCCTGGCCCTTGAGGAAGCGCGGCACGCCGCTCTCGGCGCTCACGGTGCAGATCACCTTGGTGTCGCCGAACTCCACCAGAACCGAACCCTCGGCATGCTTGGTGTAGTGGCGGGTGATGCGGATCGGGCGCAACTGGTCGGCGGCGCGGCCACTGGGACGGTTCATCGAGACTTCCTATGCGAGATTGAATCGGATACTGGCCGCCATTATAGAGGCCCCGGCAGCCAGGCAACCACCGCCGGCGTGCGGCGGCCGGCCCCGCTGGGGTACAATTGCCGGTTCACGATGACATTTCATCGCTTTCAGCCGAATCACAGCGAGGTAGCCCCATGGTTCACAGCATGACCGCCTTCGCCCGCGTCGAACGGGCCGGGACCAATGGGACCCTGAGCTGGGAACTGCGCTCGGTGAACCACCGCTACCTGGAACCGAACCTGCGCCTGCCGGAAACCTTCCGCGACCTCGAAGGGCCGGTGCGCGAGGCGCTGCGCCAGGGCCTGTCGCGCGGCAAGGTGGAATGCACCCTGCGCTTCAACGAGGACACCGCCGGCAAGCCGCTGCAGGTCGACCGCGAGCGCGCCGCGCAACTGGTGGCCGCCGCCGAGGGCGTGGCCGCGCTGATCAGGCAGCCGGCGCCGATCGATCCGCTGGCCGTGCTGGCCTGGCCGGGCGTGCTGGTGGGCGACGCCGCCGACCCGCAGGCGCTCAACGCCGAGGCCATGACCGCCTTCAACCAGGCGCTGGACGAGCTCAAGGCCGGCCGCGCCCGCGAAGGCGCGGAGCTGGCGCGGATCATCGACGAGCGCCTGGGCGCCATGCAGGAAGAAGTGGCCAACCTGCGCGAGCTGGTGCCGCAGATGCTCGGCAACCAGCGGCAGAAGATCCTCGACCGCTTCGCCGAACTGAAGCTGGAAGCCGACCCGCAGCGCCTGGAGCAGGAAATGGTCCTGCTGGCGCAGAAGAGCGACGTCGCCGAGGAGCTCGACCGCCTGAGCACCCACGTCGCCGAGGTGCGCCGCGTGCTCAAGGCCGGTGGCGCCGCCGGCCGCCGCCTGGATTTCCTCATGCAGGAACTCAACCGCGAGGCCAACACCCTCGGCTCCAAGGCCTTCGACCCGCGCTCGACCCAGGCCGCGGTGAACCTCAAGGTGCTCATCGAACAGATGCGCGAGCAGGTCCAGAATATCGAGTGAGCCGCGCGCTCGCTTTCCACCCATAGCCCCAGGATTCAGTCATGTCCGGCACCCTCTACATCGTTTCCGCGCCTTCCGGCGCCGGCAAGACCAGCCTGGTGAAGTCGCTGCTCGAGGCGATGCCCAGCGTGCGCGTCTCGGTCTCCCACACCACTCGCGGCATGCGCCCGGGCGAGGTGGACGGGGTGAACTACCACTTCGTCGGCCGCGACACCTTCACCGCCATGCTCGAACGCGACGAATTCCTCGAGCACGCCGAAGTCTTCGGCAACCTCTACGGCACCTCGCAGCGCTGGGTGGAAAAGACCCTCGCCGAAGGCCTCGACCTGATCCTCGAGATCGACTGGCAGGGCGCCCAGCAGGTGCGCCGGCTGATGCCCCACGCGCAGTCGATCTTCATCCTGCCGCCGAGCCAGCACGCCCTGCGCCAGCGCCTGACCAACCGCGGCCAGGACAGCGACGAGGTGATCGAGCGGCGCATGCGCGAGGCGGTCAACGAAATGAGTCACTACGTCGAATACGATCATCTGGTGATCAACGACGATTTCGCCCATGCTCTGGAAGACCTCAAGTCGATCTTCCGTGCCCGCCAGCTGCGCCAGGACGCCCAGCAGAAGCGCCACGAGCGGTTGCTCGAGGAGCTGTTGCAGCCGTCGGCATAACAAACGGCCCTTCCATAAAGATTGGCGATTTTTTAGACTATTCAGTCCGCCCGGAAACCCGGGCTCCATTTTCCGCAACGAGGAACACCATGGCCCGCGTCACCGTCGAAGACTGCCTGGACAACGTCGATAACCGTTTCGAGCTGGTCATGCTCGCCACCAAGCGCGCGCGCCAGCTGGCCACCGGCGGCAAGGAGCCGAAGGTAGCCTGGGAAAACGACAAGCCCACCGTGGTCGCCCTGCGCGAGATCGCTTCCGGCCTGGTCGATGCTGAAGTCGTTCAGCAGGAGGACGTGGTTGAAGAAGAACCGCTGTTCGCCGCCTTCGAAGACGAGGCCAACAACGAGGCCCTGTAATTCGATGACCGGCCGACGACCACAGGCGCCGTCCACTCGGCAGGGGGTGATGCCTTGCCGAGCATAGACGCCTTCGCCGACCGGCTCTCGAGCTATCTCGGTCCGGACCAGGTCAACCTGGTCCGCCGTGCCTACTACTACGCCGAGCAGGCCCACGACGGGCAGCGCCGCCGCAGCGGCGAGGCCTACGTCACCCATCCGCTCGCCGTCGCCAACATCCTCGCCGACATGCACATGGACCATCAGAGCCTGATGGCGGCCATGCTGCACGACGTGATCGAGGACACCGGCATCGCCAAGGAAGCGCTCACCGCGCAGTTCGGCGAAACCGTCTCGGAACTGGTGGACGGGGTCAGCAAGCTGACCCAGATGAACTTCGAGTCCAAAGCCGAGGCCCAGGCCGAGAACTTCCAGAAGATGGCCATGGCCATGGCCCGCGACATCCGCGTGATCCTGGTCAAGCTGGCCGACCGCCTGCACAACATGCGCACCCTGGAAGTGCTGTCCGGCGAGAAGCGCCGGCGCATCGCCAAGGAAACCCTGGAAATCTACGCACCCATCGCCAACCGCCTGGGCATGCACAGCATGCGCGTGGAATTCGAGGACCTGGGCTTCAAGGCCATGCACCCGATGCGCTCCGAGCGCATCCGCCAGGCGGTGAAGAAGGCCCGCGGCAACCGCCGCGAGATCGTCGGCAAGATCCAGGAATCGCTGGTCAACTGCCTCGCCCGCGAGGGCATGGAAGGCCAGGTGCTGGGCCGCGAGAAGCACCTGTTCAGCATCTACAAGAAGATGCGCGGCAAGCGCAAGGCGTTCAACGAGATCATGGACGTCTACGCCTTCCGCATCATCGTCGACAAGGTCGACACCTGCTACCGCGTGCTCGGCGCCGTGCACAACCTGTACAAGCCGTTCCCCGGTCGCTTCAAGGACTATATCGCGATTCCCAAGGCCAACGGCTACCAGTCGCTGCACACCACCCTGTTCGGCATGCACGGCGTGCCCATCGAGATCCAGATCCGCACCCGCGAGATGGAAGAGATGGCCAACCACGGCATCGCCGCGCACTGGCTGTACAAGTCCAACGAGGATGAGGTGCAAAAAGGCACCCACGCCCGCGCCCGCCAGTGGGTCAAGGGCATCCTCGAACTGCAGCAGCGCGCCGGCAACTCGCTGGAATTCATCGAGAACGTGAAGATCGACCTGTTCCCGGACGAGGTCTACATCTTCACGCCCAAGGGCCGCATCATGGAGCTGCCCAAGGGCTCCACGGCGGTGGACTTCGCCTACGCGGTGCACACCGACGTGGGCAACAGCTGCATCGCCTGCCGCATCAACCGCCGCCTGGCGCCGCTGTCCGAACCGCTGCAGAGCGGCCAGACGGTGGAAATCGTCACCGCGCCGGGCACCCGGCCGAACCCGGCCTGGCTCAACTTCGTGGTCACCGGCAAGGCGCGCACGCACATCCGCCACGCGCTCAAGCAGCAGCGCCGCTCCGAGTCCATCAGCCTTGGCGAGCGCCTGCTGAACAAGACCCTCGCCGGCTTCGACAGCCACCTGGAGAAGATCCCCACCGAACGCATCCAGGGCGTGCTCAACGAGTACCGCATGGAAGTCTTCGAGGACCTGCTGGAAGAAATCGGCCTGGGCAACCGCATGGCCTACGTGGTCGCCCGCCGCCTGCTCTCCAGCGAAGGCGACGCCGCCGCCACCAACGCCGAGGGGCCGCTGGCGATCCGCGGCACCGAGGGCCTGGTGCTGAGCTACGCCAAGTGCTGCACGCCGATCCCCGGCGACCCCATCGTCGGCCACCTGTCGGCCGGCAAGGGCATGGTGGTGCACCTGGAAAGCTGCAGGAACATCAGCGAAATCCGCAACAACCCGGAAAAATGCATCCAGCTCAGCTGGGCCAAGGATGTCACCGGCGAGTTCAACGTCGAGCTGCGCGTCGAGCTGGAACACCAGCGCGGCCTGATCGCCCTGCTTGCGACCAGCGTCAACGCCGCCGACGGCAACATCGAGAAGATCAGCATGGACGAGCGCGACGGTCGCGTCAGCGTGGTCCAATTGGTGGTCAGCGTGCACGACCGCGTGCACCTGGCCCGCGTCATCAAGAAGCTGCGCGCGCTCAAGGGGGTGGTCCGGATCACCCGCGTGCGCAGCTGATCCCACCCCTCGCAAGGAGTCGACATGACCAAGACCGTTATCCACACCGACAAGGCCCCCGCGGCCATCGGCACCTACTCCCAGGCGATCAAGGCCGGCAACACCGTCTACGTCTCCGGGCAGATCCCGCTGAACCCGCAGACCATGGAACTGGTCGAGGGCTTCGAGGAGCAGGTCGTCCAGGTGTTCGAGAACCTCAAGGCGGTGATCGAGGCTTCCGGCGGCTACCTGCACGACGTGGCCAAGCTGAACATCTTCCTCACCGACCTGTCGCACTTCGCCAAGGTCAACGAGATCATGGGCCGCTACTTCACCCAGCCCTACCCGGCGCGCGCCGCCATCGGCGTGGCCGCCCTGCCCAAGGGCGCCCAGGTCGAGATGGACGCCATCGTCGTCCTGGAGTAATCCTCCACTCCCGAACGGGGCCCTCGCGGCCCCGTTCGTTTTTCCCCTGTTCGTCCGCAAGGAGCACCCGCATGCGTCGCGCCCTCGTCCTGAGCGCCCTGCTTGGCCTGCTGACCGGCTGCGCCGGCACCCCCGATCCGTCCGGCACCTGGATCAACCAGGCCGCCATCGACGCCGCCAGCAAGAGCGGCAAGCTGCGCGAGGCGCTGCTGGCCTACGGGCCCAACCTGGAATGGCGGCTCGACACCAAGAGCCAGCAAGCGACCTACAGCAACGGCTTCGAACAGGGCGAAGGCCAGCTGAGCCAGGACCCGGCGGACAAGAAGCACTGGCAGGTGGCCTTCTATGGCAGCAAGCAGGAAGAGCTGGCGGTGGACGGCAAGCAGCTGGTGCAGGTGGGCAGCGAGAACTGGCCGGAGCAGCGCTTCGCCCGCGCCGAACAGCAGGGCCCGGCGCCCATCGGCGCCAGCTTCCAGCGAGCCCTGTACGGCAGCTTCCTCAAGGGCACCTGGGTGATCCAGGAAGGCCCGGGCCAGGGCAGCAAGGTGACCTTCCAGGCCGACGGCCGCGTGGAGGGCATGCCCAGCGCCGACCGCTACGCCCTGTGCCTGGCCGGCGACTGCGCGGCCATGAGCGGCGACAGCGACAGCATCTGGCTGCAACAGGGCCGCCAGGGTCGCGAATACCTGTTCCAGCGCGAGGACGACAAGCTGGAACTCTTCGAAGCGGTGAACCGCGCCCAAGCCGACGAGATGCCCGAATACGCCCCGGGCAAGCGCGTCTGGCTGCTGGAACGCGACTGAACCGCCGGCGCCGCCCCGCGCGGCGCCTTCAGCGCACGCCCAGCCAGAGCAACCAGCCGCCCAGCGCCAGCAGCAGGGCGCCACAGGTGCGGTCCAGCGTGCGCACCCGGCGCTGCAGCCAGCCGCGCCAGCGCCGCCGATCCAGCAGGCGCACCAGGGCCAGGTCCCAGAACAGCACCACCGCGCCCATCCACAGCACGCAGGCGCCGAGCGCCCAGCCCGGCAGGTGGAAGGGCCCCAGCACGCCGAACAGCCCGGTGTAGAAGATCGGCAGCTTGGGGTTCAGGCTGCTGGCCAGGAAGCCTTCGCGCAGGCCGTGGAAGAAACCTCCCGCACACTGCCCGGCGCTTTCCCCGGGAATCTCCAGTTCGCGCCGCGCCAGCACGGCCTGGGAGCCCAGCCAGACGAAGTAGGCCCCGCCCAGCAGCTGCACCACCCGCAGGCCGTGGTTCGCCAGGTCGGGCAGTTGGCCGAGGACCAGCAGCACCAGCCCCATGCTCGCCAGGTTGGCCAGGGCGATGCCGCTGGCGCAGCCGTCGGCATGGCGGCGACCGCGCAGCAAGGCGGCGCGGATCAGCAGGAAGAAGTCCGGCCCCGGCGACAGCAGGGCGGCGAAATGAGTGCTGGCGACCAGCGCGAAGGCGGCGAACATGGCGTTCTCCCGGAAGTGGCGGGAGGCCAGTCTGGCCAGGCGGCGTGGCGGCGGTCTTGTAGGAAACTCAGGTGCGCGTGGCACTGCGGAAGCGCCCCGGGGTGACGCCGGTGAAGCGGCGGAAGGTGCCGGAGAAATGCGCCTGGTCGCAGAAGCCCAGCTCCAACGCCGCCTCGATGGGCGTGGCGCCCTCCACCAGCAGGCGTTTGGCCTCGCGCACCCGGCGCTGCAGCAGGTAGGTGTGCGGCGGCACGCCGTAGGCGCGGCGGAAGCTCTCGATCAGGTGACGCGGGTGGCGCTGCACCAGGGCGGCCAGTTGCTCCAGGCTCACCGCCTCGCGGTAATGGCTTTCCAGGTAGTCGCGCAGCCGCGCGGTGACGCCGCCGTCGCGGCTCGCCGAAGCCGCCGGGCGCATGCCGCCGTGGCGCACGAAGACCAGCTCCAGCAGCGCCAGCAGCTCGCTTTCCAGGCCCAACGCGTCGTTGCGCTCGAATTCGCCGGCCACCCGCGCCAGGGCTTGCGCGACCAAGCCATCGTCGCCCGGGTTCAATTCCTGGAAGCCGCGCGGCAACTGCTTGCGGCCCAGCAGCGGTAGCAACCGCGACTCCTCGATGTAGAGCATGCGGTAGACCAGCCGCTCGCTCTCGGCGTTGCCGGTGTGAGGCTCCTCCGGATTCATCAGCGACAAGGTGCCGGCCGGCAGCACGTGGCGCGCGCCCCGGCACTGGTAGCCGCCGGCGCCGTGGAGGATGGCGCCGATGGCGAAGGCGTCGTGGCTATGGCGGCCGAACGGCTGGCCGGAGAAGTCCGCATGGAACAGCTCCACCCCGGGCAGCCAGGGGCGCGCCAGCAGCCGGTTGGCGTCCACCTCAGTCCTCGCGCCCGGCGAGGATGGCGGCGTAGCCCTCGCGGTAGCTGGGGTAGCGCGGCACCCAGCCCAGCGCCCTGGCGCGGGCGTTGCTGCAGCGCTTGCTGCCGGTGCGGCGCACGCTCTGCTCGTCCGCCCAGTGGCTGACACCCATGAGCCCGCGCAGGTAATCCACCACCTCGGCCAGCGGCGCGGGCGCATCGTCCACGCCGATATAGCAGTCTTCCAGCGGCTTGCCCTCGGCATCGGCGCGCAGCAGGCAGGCCAGCAGCCCGGCGGCGTCCTCGGCGTGGATGCGGTTGGCGTACAGCGGCGGCTCGACGGCCACCCGGTAGCCTTCGCGCACCTGCTTGAGCAGCCACTCGCGGCCGGGGCCGTAGATGCCGGTCAGGCGCACCACGGTAGCGGGGATGCCACTGTCCAGCGCCACGCGCTCGGCGTCGAGCATGATCCGCCCGGAATACTGCCGGGCCTCGGCAGGCGAGGTCTCGTCGATCCACTCGCCGTCCGCCTGGGCGTAGACGCCGCTACTGGAGACGAACAGCACACGCCGGGGCCGCTGCCCGCGCTGCTGCAGCCAGCCCAGGCAGTGGCGCAGGCCCTCGACGTAGGCGGCGCGGTAGCCGGCCTCGTCGTGCTGGGTCGCGGCGGCGGCGTAAACCACATAGTCCAGTTCGCCTTCGGGCCAGGCCGGCGGGCACTCGGCGCAGCCCAGGTCGCCGGCCACCGGCAGGATGCCCGCGGGCAGTGCGGCGGCATCGCGGCGCAGCCCGTACACGCGCCAACCCTCGGCGGCCAACTGGCGGCCGAGGCGGCTGCCGACGTCGCCGCAACCGGCGATCAGAACATTCGCAGGCATCTTCGCCTCCTAAAGACAGGGCCCCGGAGTTTAGCGCGGTTGGTTCGCAACCGCGCAGCCGCTATGCTTGGCCCAACTCAACGGATTAGTCGCCATGACCCTCACCGAACTGCGCTACATCGTCACGCTCGCCCAGGAGCAGCATTTCGGCCGCGCCGCCGAGCGCTGCCACGTCAGCCAGCCGACCCTGTCGGTCGGCGTGAAGAAGCTGGAGGACGAGCTCGGCGTGCTGATCTTCGAGCGCAGCAAGAGCGCGGTGCGCCTGACCCCGGTGGGCGAAGGCATCGTGGCCCAGGCGCAGAAGGTGCTGGAGCAGGCCCAGGGCATCCGCGAGCTGGCCCAGGCCGGCAAGAACCAGCTGACCTCGCCGCTGAAGGTCGGCGCCATCTACACCATCGGCCCCTACCTGTTCCCGCACCTGATCCCGCAGCTGCACCGGGTGGCGCCGCAGATGCCGCTGTACATCGAAGAGAACTTCACCCACATCCTGCGCGACAAGCTGCGCACCGGCGAGCTGGACGCGATCATCATCGCCCTGCCGTTCCAGGAGGCCGACGTCCTCACCCTGCCGCTGTTCGACGAGCCCTTCTACGTGCTGATGCCGGCCGACCACCCCTGGACCGCCCGGCAGACCATCGACGCCGAGATGCTCAACGACAAGAGCCTGCTGCTGCTCGGCGAGGGCCACTGCTTCCGCGACCAGGTGCTGGAAGCCTGCCCGACCACCCGCCGGGGCGAGGAGAACCGCCACACCACCGTGGAATCCAGCTCGCTGGAGACCATCCGCCACATGGTCGCCTCCGGCCTGGGCGTGTCGGTGCTGCCGTTCTCGGCGGTGGACAGCCACCACTACGCTCCCGGGGTGATCGAGATCCGCCCGTTCACCCCGCCGGCGCCGCTGCGCACCGTGGCCATCGCCTGGCGCGCCAGCTTCCCGCGGCCGCGCGCCATCGAGGTGCTGGCCGATTCCATCCGCCTGTGCTCGGTGGCCCGGCCGACCGCCAAGGGCGACGCCCAACCGGCATGACCGAGCTGGCCAACGTCCCGGTCACGGCGCTCAAGGGCGTCGGCGCCGCGCTGGAGGAAAAGCTGGCGCGGGTGGGTCTGGAAAATCTCCAGGACATCCTCTTCCACCTGCCGCTGCGCTACCAGGACCGCACCCGCGTCACCCCCATAGGCGCGCTGCGCCCGGGCCAGGACGCGGTGGTCGAGGGCGTGGTGTCCGGCGCCGACGTGGTCATGGGCAAGCGCCGCAGCCTGCTGGTGCGCCTGCAGGACGGCAGCGGCACCCTGAGCCTGCGCTTCTACCACTTCAGCCAGGCGCAGAAGGAAGGCCTCAAGCGCGGCACCCACCTGCGCTGCTACGGCGAGGCCCGCCCCGGCGCCTCGGGCCTGGAGATCTACCACCCCGAGTACCGCGCGCTGAACGACGCCGCGCCGGCTCCGGTGGAGCAGACCCTCACGCCCATCTACCCGACCACCGAAGGCCTCACCCAGCAGCGCCTGCGCACCCTCAGCCAGCAGGCCCTGGCGCGCCTGGGGCCGAACAGCCTGCCGGACTGGCTGCCCGAGGAGCTGGCCCGTGACTACCGCCTGGCGCCCCTCGACGAAGCCATCCGTTACCTGCACCGGCCGCCGCCGGACGCCAACCTCGAAGAACTCGCCGAGGGTCGCCACTGGGCCCAGCACCGCCTGGCCTTCGAGGAACTGCTGACGCACCAGCTGTCGCTGCAGCGCCTGCGCGAAAGCCTGCGCGCCCAGCACGCGCCCGAGCTGCCGCCGGCGAAGAAACTGCCGCAGCGCTTCCTGGCCACCCTCGGCTTCGCCCCCACCGGCGCGCAGCAGCGCGTGGGCGCGGAGATCGCCTACGACCTGGCGCAGCCCGAACCCATGCTGCGCCTGGTGCAGGGCGACGTCGGCGCCGGCAAGACAGTGGTCGCCGCCCTGGCCGCGCTGCAGGCCCTGGAGGCCGGCTACCAGGTGGCGCTGATGGCGCCCACGGAAATCCTCGCCGAACAGCACTACCTCAACTTCAGCAAGTGGATGCAGCCGCTGGGCATCGAGGTCGCCTGGCTGGCCGGCAAGCTCAAGGGCAAGGCGCGCGCCGCCGCGCTGGAGCAGATCGCCGCCGGCGTGCCCATGGTGGTCGGCACCCACGCGCTGTTCCAAGACGAGGTGAAGTTCAAGCGCCTGGCCCTGGTGATCATCGACGAGCAGCACCGCTTCGGCGTGCAGCAGCGCCTGGCCCTGCGCCAGAAGGGCGTCGACGGCCGGCTCTGCCCGCACCAGCTGATCATGACCGCCACGCCCATCCCGCGGACCCTGGCGATGAGCGCCTACGCCGACCTGGACACCTCGATCCTCGACGAGCTGCCGCCCGGGCGCACGCCGGTGAACACCGTGCTGGTCGCCGACAGCCGCCGCATCGAAGTGATCGAGCGCGTCCGCGCCGCCTGCCGCGAAGGCCGCCAGGCCTACTGGGTGTGCACGCTGATCGAAGAATCCGAAGAACTCACCTGCCAGGCCGCCGAGACCACCTACGAGGAGCTCGCCTCGGCCCTGGGCGAGCTGCGCGTGGGCCTGATCCACGGGCGCATGAAGCCGGCGGAAAAGGCCACGGTGATGGAGGCCTTCAAGGAAGGCTTGCTGCAACTGCTGGTGGCGACCACGGTGATCGAGGTCGGCGTGGACGTGCCCAACGCCAGCCTGATGATCATCGAGAACCCCGAGCGCCTCGGCCTGGCCCAGCTGCACCAGTTGCGCGGGCGCGTCGGCCGCGGCAGCGCGGCGAGCCACTGCGTGCTGCTCTACCACCCGCCGCTGTCGCAGATCGGCCGCGAGCGCCTGGCGATCATGCGCGAAACCTGCGACGGCTTCGTCATCGCCGAGCGCGACCTGGAGCTGCGCGGCCCCGGCGAGATGCTCGGGACGCGGCAGACCGGTCTGCTACAGTTCAAGGTCGCAGACCTGATGCGCGACGCCGACCTGCTGCCGGCGGTGCGCGACGCCGCCCAGGCCCTGCTGGCGCGCTGGCCGCAGCACGTCGGCCCGCTGCTGGAGCGTTGGCTCCGACATGGCCAGCAATACGGTCAAGTGTGACCTGCTTCAACTTCACCGGTCGGATGACTGGCCAGTCACGAATAGCCGCTGGGTATACTCCCGGCTGCAGTTGCTAACCGGATCACAAAGCCCATGAGCGAAGCCGCACTCGCCGAAGCCCTCCCCGCCCCATCGGTCATCCTCCAGCTGCTCGGCCGCCTCGGCGTGCCCTGCCGCGAACTGCCCGACGACGACCAGCTGCCCAGCGCCCGCCGCGTGCAGGCGAGCCTGCTGGAAGACTCGGTGGGCACCCTGCTGGTGCTCTTCCCGCAGAACCAGCTGCTGGACCTCAACCGCCTGACCGAGCTGACCGGGCGCAAGCTGCTGGCGATCAAGCCGGAGCGCCTGGAGCGCATGCTCGGCAAGCACCAGCTCAGCCGCCTGCCGGCGCTGCCGCCGCTGACCAGCTCGCCCTGCCTGTACGACGAGCGCCTGCTGCAGGAGCCGCAGCTGCTGATCGAATCCGGCAACCCCGGCACCCTGCTGGAGATCGCCACCGGCGACTTCCGCCAGGTGCTGGAGAAGGCCAGCGCGGCGCGCTTCGGCGTGCCCCTGGAGCAGATCCGGCCGAACCTCGACCGCCCCAACGACGATCGCGCCGAGATCACCCAGGCGGTGCAGGCCTTCACCGCGCGGCGCATCCAGCAGCGCCTGGAAGAGACCATAGAGATCCCGCCGCTGCCCAAGACCGCGCAGAAGATCATCAAGCTGCGGGTGGACCCCAACGCCACCGTGGACGACATCACCGGCGTGGTCGAGACCGACCCGGCGCTGGCCGCCCAGGTGGTCAGCTGGGCCGCCTCGCCCTACTACGCCGCGCCCGGCAAGATCCGCTCGGTGGAAGACGCCATCGTCCGCGTGCTGGGCTTCGACCTGGTGATCAACCTGGCCCTCGGCCTGGCCCTGGGCAAGACCCTGAGCCTGCCCAAGGACCAGCCGCAGCACGCCACGCCCTACTGGCAGCAGGCGATCTACACCGCCGCGGTGATCGAGGGCCTGACCCGCGCAGTGCCCCGCGCCGAGCGCCCGGAGGCCGGCCTGACCTACCTCGGCGGGCTGCTGCACAGCATCGGCTACCTGGTCCTGGCGCACATCTTCCCGCCGCACTTCTCGCTGATCTGCCGCCACCTGGAGGTCAACCCGCACGTGCCGCACAACCTCGTCGAGCAGCACCTGCTGGGTATCACCCGCGAGCAGATCGGCGCCTGGCTGATGCGCGCCTGGGACATGCCCGAGGAGATCTACACCGCGCTGCGCTTCCAGCACGACCCGGACTACGCCGGCCCCAACGCCGCCTACGCCAACCTGGTCTGCCTGGCCACCCGCCTGCTGCGCCAGAACGGCATCGGCAGCGGCCCGCAGCAGGGCGTGCCGCAAGCCCTGCTCGACCGCCTGGACATCCCCCGGGAAAGGGCCGAGGACGCGGTGCGCAAGGTACTGGACGCCGAAGCCGTGCTACGCGAGCTGGCTTCGCAGATGAACAGCCCGCACTGATCTGGCTGCGGACAGACCTGTAGAAGCGCGCCCTCCGGCAAACACAAGACCCGTAGGATGGCGTTGAGCGAAGCGATACCCATCGCCACGACCGCATGGGTTTCGCCAAGGCTCAACCCATCCTACGAAAAGCGCCTTGGCGTAGCCGGCAAGACAGTTGCTCCTACAGGGGAATGCCGCGGGTGGCGCAGCGTAGGAGCGGATCTCATCCGCGAATCGTGCCGATATGTCCGGCTATCGCGGACAAGGTCCGCTCCTACAGGGGGAATGCCGTGCATCCCAGCGAACTGTAAGCGGGCCCTGCCCGCGATTTCGCGCGCAGGGCGCGCTCCTACATGAGGAATGCCGTGCCCCGCGGTGAACGGTAGGAGCGGACAAGGGCAGCCTCAGGCCGCTTCCTTCTCCACCGCCTTGGCCGCGGCCTTCGCCTTCTTCTTCGGCTTGAGGTACTTCACCAGGCCCTGGAACCAGATCACCAGCGCCGGGTTGCCCTGGATCTGGATGTCCTTGCTCTGGATGCCCTGCATGAAGGCCAGTTGCGGGTTCTTCGAGGTGAGGGTGGCGAAGCCGTAGGCGCTGTCGCGGAAGCCGATGGCGAAGGCCGGCTGCGGGTGCACGCCGCGGCGGGCGCTGACGCGTTGGTCGCGGACGATGTAGTGGCGGGCGACCTTGCCGTCCAGGCTGTGCAGCTGGAACACCAGGTCCTTGCCCTCGAGCTGCTGGCGGAAGGCCGGGTTGTCGCGCGAGGACTTGGCCATCATACGGCCGAGGAACCACAACAGAAGACGGAATTTCATGCACAGACCTCGGCGTTCGAGACAAATGACTGCGCATTGTAGCGATTAGCCGAAAGGACTACATCCGTACTTTCGAAGGGAAATGTAACGGCGGGAGTAGCCCGGAGCCGCTCTGGCTCCGGGGCTGGGAACAGCCTTAGTTGACGGCGTCCTTCAGGGCCTTGCCCGGCTTGAAGGCAACGGTGTTGCTGGCCTTGATCTTCACCGGCTGGCCGGTCTGCGGGTTCTTGCCGGTGCGGGCGCCGCGGTGGCGCTGGATGAAGGTGCCAAAACCAACGAGGGTGACGCTGTCTTTGCGGTTCAGCGCGCCGGTGATCTCATCCAGCAGCGCGTTCAGCACCTTGTTGGCTTGTTCTTTGGTGAGGTCGGCCTTCTCGGCGATCGCGGCGGCGAGTTCTGGTTTACGCATAGATGCCTCTTTGACGGTTTGTTGTTTTTGTGTCCGTGCTGTCTTCCCAACAGCGCCTAAGGCACCGCGGCCCAGGCCCTACAGGCTCTAGGCTGCGGCAGACGGGGGGAGGATGGCACGCCGCAGGCTGGTACGCCAGTATCGTCTGACAATTTGCGGATACATTCCCACGACAGAAGCGCCATAACCAAGGACTTTCAAGCCAGAAGTGCCGGCAACTCCTTGTTCAGCGAGAGTTTTTCGCTGACTGCCGCGCCGGTCAGGGCGTAGCCGAGCAAGCGACCGGCGGTATCCCGGCATAGCACCTTGAGGTCCGCGCCAGAGCCTTCCACGAGCCATTGGCCATCGCTGCCGCGGGGCGGCGGCGAGACCACCAGCGGGCACACCGGGGTCTTCACGGTGACCGGCATGGGGCCGTAGGACACTGCTGTCGGCTTGCCCGCCAGGGTCTGGGCCAGGGCGCGGGCGCAGCTCATCAGCGGCATCACGTACAGCAGGTTGAGACCGTCGACCTCGGCGCAATCGCCCAGGGCGTAGATGTTGGCGTGGGAGGTGCGCAGCTCGCGGTTCACCACCACGCCGCGGTTGACCTCCAGGCCCGCCTCGGCGGCCAGGTCGATGCGCGGGCGCAGGCCGACGGCCGAGACCACCAGGTCGCAGGGGATCGCCTGGCCATCCGACAGGTGCGCCTCCAGGCTCTCGCCGGCGCGCTCCAGGCGGTTGAGCACCGGACCCAGGTGGAAGCGTACGCCCAGGCCTTCCAGGCCGGCCTGCACGGCCGCCGCGGCGGCGGGGTGCAGCAGGCCGGGCATGACCTGCTCGCAAGGAGCGACCACGTCGACCTGGTAGCCGCCGGCAGACAGGTCGTTGGCGAACTCGCAACCGATCAGGCCGGCGCCCAGCAGCAGCACGCGGCGCTTGCCGGCAGCCGCGGCGCGGAAGCGCGCGTAGTCCTCCAGGTCGTTGATCGGGAAGATGGCGTCCAGGGCGTCGCCCTGCACCGGCACGCGGATCGTCTCGGCGCCCCAGGCCAGCACCAGGTCGCGGTACTCGACCTGCTCCTCGCCGATCCAGATGCGCTTGTGCCCCGGGTCGATGCCGGTGACGCGGGTGTGGGTGAGGATGCGCGCCTTCAACTGCTCGGCCATGGCGCCGGGCTCGGCCATGGCCAGGCCGTCGGCGTCCTTGTTCTTGGAGAAGCCGGTGGAGAGCATCGGCTTGGAATAGGAGCGGCCGTCGTCGGCGGTGATCAGCAGCAGCGGGCTTTGCGCGTCCAGCTTGCGCCATTCGCGCGCCAGGTTGTAGCCGGCCAGGCCGGTGCCGATGATCACCAGCGGTGCGTTCTCGCTCATTGGGTTCTCCACATCGAACGGGACCGAGCGGCGTTGGCCGGCTCGGTGGAATTCAGGGTTTCGCGGGGGTCGTCAGGCGATCTCGATCATCTCGAAGTCGATCTTGCCCACGCCGCAGTCGGGGCAGACCCAGTCGGCGGGAATGTCTTCCCAGCGGGTGCCGGGGGCGATGCCCTCCTCGGGCAGGCCGAGGGCCTCGTCGTAGATGAAGCCACAGACCACGCATTGCCATTTGCGCATCGTCGAACCTCCTGCGGGTTGCCAGGGCAACCTAGCGCACTTTTCCGCCCCCCGCCAAGGGCAGGGTTGCCGGCGCCCGGCGGCAGCCCGGCCAAGCGCGCGAAGCGCTCAAGCACGGGGCCGGACACGAAAACGGCGGCCACTGGCCGCCGCTCGCAGGGATGCCGGGACGGCTCAGCCGATTTCGATCATCTCGAAGTCCAGCTTGCCGACGCCGCAGTCCGGGCACAGCCAGTCCTCGGGCACGTCTTCCCAGCGGGTGCCCGCTGCGATGCCTTCTTCCGGCCAGCCTTGGGATTCGTCATAGATGAGTCCGCAGACTACGCATTGCCACTTTTTCATTGTCTACCCCTCGGGCGGGTTACCACGGTTGCGGCCGCACGCTAACGCAATTCCCGGCGTGCGCCAAGACGCCATCGGGCGGTTGGGCGGGCGTTGGGGGCCAACCAAAGATGGGTGGTGCGGGGGTGGGGGTTGGCTTTTCGTAGGAGCGGGCTTGCTCGCGAATGGTGTTCTGCCGGCTGGGTGTGCATTAGGGCGGCGGCAGGCGGCAGGCTACAGGCAAGAGCGTGAAGAGCCCCTCTCCCCAACCCTCTCCCGCAAGCGGGAGAGGGGGCTGGTCCGTGCCGAGAGAAAGAAGGTTTCAAATGGAAGCCTTCGGTGTTGCCGGCTGACTCCAGAGCATCCAAGCACGCCGAACGGTCCCCTCTCCCTTCAGGGAGAGGGTTAGGGAGAGGGAGCGGAGTCACAGCAGGACACCGAAGCCTCAGGTGAGCACCGTTCGCGAGCAAGCTCGCTCCTACACCCAGGGGCGAACTCAGTGCTGCGCCTTGTACCGCAAGCGCCAGGCATGCAGCAGCGGCTCGGTATAGCCGCTGGGCTGCTCGCGCCCCTTGAACACCAGGTCGCTGGCCGCCTGGAAGGCCGCCGAGCCCTGGTAGTCCGCGGCCATCGGGCGGTAGGCCGGATCCCCCGCGTTCTGCTGGTCGACCACCTTGGCCATGCGCTCCAGGGTCTCGCGCACCTGGGCCTCGCCGACCACGCCGTGGTGCAGCCAGTTGGCGATGTGCTGGCTGGAGATGCGCAGCGTTGCGCGGTCTTCCATCAGGCCGACGTCATGGATGTCCGGCACCTTGGAGCAGCCGACGCCCTGTTCGACCCAACGCACCACGTAGCCGAGAATGCCCTGGCAGTTGTTGTCCAGCTCTTCCTGGCGCGCCTCGGCGCTCCAGTCGGCGGACGCGGCCACTGGAATCGTCAGCAGGTCGTCGAGCAGTTCGTCGCGCACGCTGGCCAGGTCGACCTTCTGCAGCTCGCCCTGTACCGCCTGCACGTCCACCTGGTGATAGTGCAGCGCGTGCAGGGTGGCGGCGGTGGGCGACGGCACCCAGGCGGTGGTGGCGCCGGATTTCGGGTGGCCGATCTTCTGTTCCAGCATGGCCGCCATCAGGTCCGGCATGGCCCACATGCCCTTGCCGATCTGCGCCCGGCCGCGCAGGCCGCAGGCCAGGCCGACCAGCACGTTGTTGCGCTCGTAGGCGGCGATCCACTTGGTGCCCTTCATGTCGCCCTTGCGCAGCATCGGGCCGGCCTCCATGGCGCTGTGCATCTCGTCGCCGGTGCGGTCGAGGAAGCCGGTGTTGATGAACACCACCCGCGCCGCGGCGGCGCCGATGCAGGCCTGGAGGTTGACGCTGGTGCGCCGCTCCTCGTCCATGATGCCCATCTTCAGGGTGTGGCGCGGCAGGCCGAGGACGTCCTCGACGCGGCCGAACAGCTCGTCGGCGAAGGCCACTTCGGCGGGGCCGTGCATCTTCGGCTTGACGATGTAGACGCTGCCGGTGCGCGAGTTGCCCTTGCGCTGCAGGTCGTGGATGGCGACCAGGCCGGTGAGCACCGCGTCCATGATGCCCTCGGGGATTTCCGCGCCGCTCTCGTCGAGGATCGCCGGGGTGGTCATCAGGTGGCCGACGTTGCGGATGAACAGCAGCGAGCGGCCGTGCAGGGTCAGGCTGGAGCCGTCGGCGGCGGTGTACTGGCGGTCCGGGCTCATGCGCCGGACGAAGCTCTGGCCAC
The DNA here is from genome assembly GCF_022760135.1 of Pseudomonas sp. M1. Classification (NCBI taxonomy): domain Bacteria; kingdom Pseudomonadati; phylum Pseudomonadota; class Gammaproteobacteria; order Pseudomonadales; family Pseudomonadaceae; genus Pseudomonas; species Pseudomonas sp. M1. The sequence continues at coordinate 28,238 of NZ_CP094343.1, read as the reverse complement.
CCTTCTCCACCGCTTCGCTGAGGTCGCCCTTCATCAGGCCGAGCAGGTTGCGGTAGACCAGGGTCTTGTCCTCGGCATCCACCGCGGTCACCGAGTCCTCGCAGTCGAGGATGGTGCTCAGCGCGGCCTCGACCAGCACGTCCTTCACCCCGGCCGCGTCGGTCTGGCCGATGGGGCTGGTGGGGTCGATCTGGATCTCGAAGTGCAGGCCGTTGTTCTTCAGCAGCACGGCCTTGGGCGACAGCGGCTCGCCCTGGTAGCCGACGAATTTCGCCGGCTCGGCCAGGCCGCTGACGCTGCCGTCCTCCAGGGTCACGCGCAGCTGGCCCTGCTCGATACGGTAGGCGCTGGCGTCGGCGTGGCTGCCCTGGGCCAGCGGCGCGGCCTGGTCGAGGAAGGCGCGGGCGAAGGCGATGACCTTCTCGCCGCGGCGCGGGTTGTAGCCCTTGCCCTTCTCGGCGCCGTCGTCCTCGCTGATGGCGTCGGTGCCGTAGAGCGCGTCGTACAGCGAGCCCCAGCGGGCGTTGGCGGCGTTCAGCGCGTAGCGGGCGTTCATCACCGGCACCACCAGCTGCGGTCCAGCCTGCTGGGTGATCTCGCTGTCGACGTTGGCGGTCGTGGCCTGCACCGAGGCCGGCGCCGACAGCAGGTAGCCGATGGATTCGAGGAAGGCGCGGTAGGCCGGCATGTCCTGGATCGGGCCCGGGTGGGCGCGGTGCCAGTTGTCCAGCTCGGTCTGCAGGCGGTCGCGCTCGGCGAGCAGTGCGCGGTTCTTCGGCGCCAGCTCGTGGACCAGGGCGTCGAAGCCCTTCCAGAAGGCCTCGGCCTGCACGCCGGTGCCCGGCAGGGCTTCTTCCTCAATGAAGCGTTGCAGCACGTCGGCGACCTGTAGGCGCTGGCGGGTGATTCGTTGGGTCATCGCAAGGTTCTCCTGTGTTTCGTCGAGTGCTTAGAGCGCGGCCACGCCGGCCTTGGCCACCTGGGCATCCTGCGCGGCCTGCACGCCGGAGACACCCACCGCGCCGATCACCTGGCCGTCATGGATGACCGGCACGCCGCCTTCCAGGGTGCCTTGCAGCACGGGGGCGGAGAGGAAGGCGGTGCGACCGTTGTTGATCATTTCTTCGTACAGGCGCGTTTCGCGGCGGCCCAGGGCGGCGCTGCGGGCCTTCTCGGTGGCGATGTAGGCGCCGACCGGCGCGCAGCCATCCAGGCGCTCCAGGGCCAGCGGGTGGCCGCCATCGTCCACCACTACGATGGCCACCGCCCATTGGTTGGCCTGGGCCTCGGCGCGGGCGGCGGCGAGGATGCGGGTGACTTCTTGCTGGGTGAGTACGGCTTTGCTTTGCATGGCGTCAGTTTCCGGTGCTGAGGGCGTGGTCGACCAGTTCGATCCAGTGCCGGACGGGGGTGCGCCCGGCGCCGTCGAGGTGGGTCTGGCAGCCGATGTTGGCGGTAGCGATCAGGTCGGGCCGACCGCTTTCCAGGGCGTCCAGCTTGTTGTCGCGCAGCTTGTGCGAGAGCTCCGGCTGGGTCAGTGAATAGGTGCCGGCCGAGCCGCAGCAGAGGTGGCTGTCGGGCACCGCGGTGAGGTTGAAGCCCAGGCGCTTGAGCACCGCCTCGACGGCGCCGCCGAGCTTCTGCGCGTGCTGCAGGGTGCAGGGGCAGTGGAAGGCGAGGGTCTGGTCGCAGTTCAGGCCGAGGCTTTCCAACGGTTCGGCGCGGATCACTTCCACCAGGTCCTTGGCCAGCTCGCTGACGCGCCTGGCCTTGGCCGCGTACTGCGGGTCGTCGCGCAGCAGGTAGCCGTATTCCTTGACGAAGGCGCCGCAGCCGCTGGCCGTCTGCACGATAGCCTCGGCGCCGTTCTCGATGGCCGGCCACCAGGCGTCGATGTTGCGCCGGGCGCGCTCCAGGCCGGTGTCCTGGGCGTTGAGGTGGTAGTCCACGGCGCCGCAGCAGCCGGCCTGGGCCGCCGCGGTGATGCTGATGCCGAGGCGGTCCAGCACCCGCGCGGTGGCCGAGTTGGTGTTGGGCGACAGCGCCGGCTGCACGCAGCCTTCGAGCATCAGCACGCGGCGCTTGTGGCGCTGGGCCGGGCGCACGCCGGCCGGGGCGATGGCCCGCGGCAGGTGGCTGCGCAGGGCCACCGGAAGGATCGGCCGCAGCGCCTCGCCGGTGTTCACCAGCGCCTTGAACAGCGCCGGGCGCGGCACTATGGCGCGCAGGCCGCCGCGCAGCAGGCGCTCGCCCAGCGGGCGCGGCACGCGCACTTCGATGGCGGCGCGGCCGATGTCCAGCAGCTTGTGGTACTCCACGCCGGAGGGGCAGGTGGTTTCGCAGTTGCGGCAGGTCAGGCAGCGGTCCAGGTGTTCCTGGGTCTTCTCGCTGACCTGGTCCTGTTCGAGGAACTGCTTGATCAGGTAGATGCGCCCGCGCGGGCCGTCCAGTTCGTCGCCCAGCTCCTGGTAGGTCGGGCAGGTGGCGTTGCAGAAGCCGCAGTGCACGCAGCTGCGCAGGATGCGTTCGGCTTCCTCGGCGTGGGCCAGGCGTTTGGCCGCTTCGCTCAGGTTGGTCTGCATAGGTCTATCCGCGTCAGAAGTCGGCGTACATGCGCCCGGGGTTGAAGATGCCCTGCGGGTCGAGCTGGCGCTTCAGCGAGCGGTGCAGCTTGAACAGGGGCGCCGGCAGCGGATGCAGCGGCTCGTCGACATGGCCGGGAGTGAAGCAGCTGGCGTGGCCGCCGACGGCGCTAACGGCCTGGCGGATTTCCGTGGCGCTGGCCTCGGACTTCAGCCAGCGCTGCGCGCCGCCCCAGTCCAGTAGCTGCTCGCCGGGCAGCGCCAGCGGCGCGCTGAGCGCCGGCAGCGACAGGCGCCAGAGCGGCCGCGGGTCGCGGAAGAAGTCCAGGCGCTGCTCGCGCAGGTCGTCCCACCAGGCGTCGTCCAGGGCGTCGCCGCCGATGCGGTCGCAGGCGGCGCGAACCGAACCTTCGTTGCCTTCGAAGCGCAGGTACAGGTGCTCGCCGTCATGGGCGGCGGCGCTCAGCGGCAGCGGCTGCTGGCCCCACTCGCCGAGGCGCAGCAGGGCGCGCTCCAGCGGGATGGCCTGGCGCAGGCTGATGCGGCAGCGTGGCTTGGGCAGGACCTTGAACGAGGCCTCGGTGATCACGCCCAGGCAACCGAAGCTGCCGGCCAGCAGGCGCGACAGGTCGTAGCCGGCGACGTTCTTCATCACCTCGCCGCCGAAGCGCAGGTGGGTGCCCAGGCCACTGATCAGCCGGGTGCCGAGGACGAAGTCGCGCACCGCGCCAGCCCAGGGTCGGCGCGGGCCGGACAGCCCGGCGGCGAGCATGCCGCCGACCGTGGCGTTCTCGGTGAAACAGGGCGCCTCGCAGGCGAGCATCTGCCCGGCGCTGTCCAGCGCGGCGTTCAGCTCGCGCAGCGGGGTGCCGGCGCGGGCGGTGATCACCAGTTCGGTGGGGTCGTAGGAGACGATGCCGGTGTGCCCGGCGACGTCCAGCGGGCGGGCCTCCACCCAACGGCCGAGGAAGGCCTTGCTGGAGCCGCCGCGGATGGCCAGGGCGGTCTTTTCCGCCAGGGCCTGGCGCACCTGTTCGAGCAGCTCGGCGCTGCGGTCGTGGCCAGCCCGGGGGTCGAAGTGCTGTTTGTCCATCAGAAGCGCTCCAGTTCCGGGAACGGCAGCTGGCCGTGGTGGATGTGCATGGCGCCGAATTCGGCGCAGCGGTGCAGGGTCGGGATGTTCTTGCCCGGGTTGAGCAGGCCCTGCGGGTCGAAGGCGGCCTTCACCGCGTGGAACAGGGTCAGCTCGTCGCTGTTGAACTGGGCGCACATCTGGTTGATCTTCTCGCGGCCCACGCCGTGCTCGCCGGTGATGCTGCCGCCCACCGCCACGCAGAGTTCGAGGATCTTCCCGCCGAGGGCCTCGGCGCGTTCCAGTTCGCCGGGGACGTTGGCATCGAAGAGGATCAGCGGGTGCATGTTGCCGTCGCCGGCGTGGAACACGTTGGCCACGCGCAGGCCGTACTCGTCGGACAGCTCGGCGATGCCGTTGAGCACCCGCGGCAGCTCGCGGCGCGGGATGGTGCCGTCCATGCAGTAGTAGTCCGGGGAGATGCGCCCCACCGCCGGGAAGGCGTTCTTGCGCCCGGCCCAGAACTTGGCGCGTTCCTCCTCGTCGCGGGCCAGGCGCACGTCGGTGGCGCCGGCCTTGCGCAGCACGGCGTCGACGCGCTCGCAGTCCTCGTGCACGTCGGACTCTACGCCGTCCAGCTCGCACAGCAGGATGGCCGCGGCGTCCACCGGGTAGCCGGCGTGGATGAAGTCCTCGGCGGCGCGGATCGACAGGTTGTCCATCATCTCCAGGCCGCCGGGGATGATGCCCTCGGCGATGATGTCGCCCACCGCGCGGCCGGCCTTCTCGACGTCGTCGAAGCTGGCCATCAGTACCTTGGCCACCTGCGGCTTGGGCAGCAGCTTGACGGTCACCTCGACCACCACGCCGAGCATGCCTTCGGAGCCGGTGAACAGCGCCAGCAGGTCGAAGCCGGGGCTGTCGAGGGCGTCGGAGCCGAGGGTCAGGCGCTCGCCGTCGACGGTGATGATTTCCACCTTGAGCAGGTTGTGCACGGTCAGCCCGTACTTCAGGCAGTGCACGCCGCCGGCGTTCTCGGCGACGTTGCCGCCGATGGAACAGGCGATCTGCGACGACGGGTCCGGCGCGTAGTACAGGCCGTGGGGCGCGGCGGCCAGGGAGATGGCCAGGTTGCGCACGCCGGGCTGCACGCGGGCATAGCGGCCTTCGGGGTTCACTTCGAGAATGCGCTTGAAGCGCGCCATCACCAGCAGCACGCCCTGCTCCAGCGGCAGCGCGCCGCCGGACAGCCCGGTGCCGGCGCCGCGGGCGACCACCGGCACCTGCATGCGGTGGCACAGGCGCAGCAGGCTCTGCACCTGCTCGACGTGTTCGGGCAGCACCACCAGCATCGGCGTGCTGCGGTAGGCGGAGAGGCCGTCGCACTCGTAGGGGCGCAGGTCCTCGGCCTCGTGGAGGATCTCCAGGTCCGGCAGCGCGGCGCGCAGTTCGGCGAGCAGCGCGGCCTTGTCCACCTTCGGCAGTGCGCCGTCGAGGCGCTCATCGTAGAGGATGTTCATTGGGTCTCACACGGTGGTTTTTCTTATGGGTGGCGCCGCCCGGCGGGCCGGGCGGCTGCTGGACTGACGGGTCTCAGGTCGGCGCAGACTGGACCGCCGGGCGGGGCTGCGTCCAGTTGCCGCAGAACTGGTCCTACCAGTTTAGCCCTTGGACTTTCGGTCAAGATGCCGCTCAGCGGCCTTATCAAAGCGCTCCGGGTGTTCTACAGTGGCGCCAGATATTCGAACTGGTAGGACCAGTTGGAGGACGAATGGAAGGCGAAAGCACGGCCACCCGCGCGCGGGTGGCCGACCAGGTGGCCGAGCGCATCGAGCGGCTGATCGTCGACGGCGTGCTCAAGGTCGGCCAGGCGCTGCCCTCGGAGCGGCGCCTGGTGGACAAGCTCGGCTGCTCGCGCTCGGCGCTGCGCGAGGGCCTGCGCATCCTCCGCGGGCGCGGCATCATCGACACCGAGCAGGGCCGCGGCTCCTTCGTCGCCGACCTCAGCCGGGCCAACGACGCCACGCCGCTGATGCACCTGTTCGCCTCGCAGCCGCGCACCCTCTACGACCTGCTGGAAGTGCGCGCCCTGCTGGAGGGCGAATCCGCGCGCCTGGCCGCGCTGCGCGCCACCGATGCCGACCTGATCCTGCTCAAGCGCCGCTACGAGGAAATGCTCCTGGCGCAGAGCGAGACGCCGCCGCCGGACCCGCGCGAACACGCCCGCCGCGACCACGCCTTCCACCGCGCCATCAGCGAGGCCTCGCACAACCCGGTGCTGGTGCACACCCTGCAGTCGCTCAGCGAACTGATGCTCAGCACCGTGTTCGCCTCGGTGAACAACCTCTACCACCGGCCGGTGCAGAAGCGGCAGATCGACCGCCAGCACACGCGCCTGTACAACGCCATCGCCGAGCGCCTGCCGGACCAGGCCCAGCGCGCCGCCCGCGAACATATCCACAGCATCCGCGACAACCTGCGCGAGATCGAGCAGGAGGAGCAGCGCCTGGTCCGCGCCACCATGCGCCTGCAGGGCTGGGAATGAGCCGCGGGCGGCGCTCGGGGCGATAGGTCGCAGGCTAACGATCGGCGTTCCGTGGTACCCTGCGGCGGTCCTACGTCAGCGTTGAATTCCCGTGTCCGACCTTTCCGTACCTCTGCCGAACTGGCTCAACGAAGACCAGTTGCCGGCCAACGTCGAGCCCGCCGTGCACGACTGGCTGTTCGACCAGGGCTCCCTGACCCGCCGCCTCACCGCCCTCGCCGAAGGCGCCTTCAGCGTCGAACCGCTGGCCGAGGGCTGGCAGGTGCTGCGCGACGACGAATGCACGGCGCTGGGCGTGCCCAGCCACAGCCAGGGCTGGGTGCGCGAGGTCTACCTGCGCGGCCACGGCCAGCCGTGGGTCTTCGCCCGCAGCGTGGCGCCCCGCTCGGCCCTGGAGGCCTCGGGCTTCGACCTGGCGCAGCTCGGCAGCCGCTCCCTGGGCGAGCTGCTGTTCAGCGACAGCGCCTTCCGCCGCGACGTCATCGAGGTGTGCCTGTACCCCGCGCCCTTCCTGCCCCTGGAGGTGCGCCGCGCGCTGCTCTGGGGCCGCCGCTCGTGCTTCCGCCGCGAGCGCCTGGGCGTGCTGGTGGCCGAGGTGTTCCTGCCGCGCCTGTGGCGCGCAGCCGGAGTCGAGGCCGTATAATCCCTCCGGTCGACCGCCGGAGCCCGCCATGTTCGCCGCCCTGATCAAACCCCTCGCCCGCCTGCACCCCCGCGCCTGGGACTTCATCCTGCTGACGCGCATGGACAAGCCCATCGGCATCTACCTGCTGCTGTGGCCGACGCTGTGGGCGCTGTGGATGGCCAGCGGCGGCCTGCCCAGCCTGAAGAACCTGGTGATCTTCGTCCTCGGCACCGTGCTGATGCGCGCCGCCGGCTGCGTGATCAACGACTTCGCCGACCGCGACTTCGACGGCCACGTGGCGCGCACCAAGGCGCGGCCCCTGGCCACCGGCAAGATCAGCGTGAGCGAGGCCTGGATCGCCTTCTTCGCCCTGCTGGCCAGCAGTTTCGTGCTGGTGCTGTGCACCAACGAGCAGACCATCTGGCTGTCCTTCGGCGGCGCCGCCATCGCCGCGCTCTACCCCTTCATGAAGCGCTACACCTACTACCCGCAGGTGGTGCTGGGCGCAGCCTTCTCCTGGGGCATCCCCATGGCCTTCACCGCCGCCAGCGGCACGCTGCCGGCCGCGGCCTGGCTGCTGTTCTTCGCCAACGTGCTATGGACGGTGGCCTACGACACCTACTACGCCATGACCGACCGCGAGGACGACCTGAAGATCGGGGTGAAATCCACCGCCATCCTCTTCGGCGACGCCGACCGGGTGATCAACCTGACGCTGCAGGGCCTGATGCTCCTGCTGCTGGTGCTGGCCGCCGGCAAGCTGCACATGGGCCTGTGGTTCTACGCCGGCCTGGCGGTGGCCGCCGGCTGCTTCGCCTGGGAATTCCACTCCACCCGCGACCGCGACCCGCAGGCCTGCTTCAAGGCCTTCCTGCACAACCACTGGGCGGGCCTGGCGATCTTCGTCGGCACCGTGGTGGATTACGCGCTGCGCTGATCCGGGCGCCTACCCTACGGGCAAGAAACGGCTTCCTGTAGGAGCGCGCCCTGCGCGCGAATCGCGGGCAGGGCCCGCTCCTACACGGATCCCCTCCGTATCACGGCTTGGCGATGTGCCAGGCGTTCATCTTGCCGTCGCCCTTCGCTTCGCCCGCGGCCTTGTCCTGGACGAAGGTGTACAGCGGCTTGCCCTTGTAGGCCCACTGTTGGGTGCCGTCGTCGCGGGTGATCACGCTCCAGTCGCCGCTGGCCATGGCGCCGGTCTCGGCGGCCAGGGGCGGCCAGTTCTGCGCGCACTTGTCGTTGCACACCGACTTGCCGCCGCTGTCCTTGTCGAAGGTGTACAGCGTCATGCCCTTGGCATCGACCAGCATGCCGTTCTTGGTCATCGCCGGTTCCGCCGCCTGCGCGGCCAGGGCCGGCAGCGCCAGGCCCAGGGCCAGCGCCAGGTGTTTGCAGTTCATCGTGAATCTCCTCTTCTGAGGTAGGACTCGCAAGGAAGGCGCGGCGGGAACGGCGGCAGGTCGGGCAGGCCGTCACAACGGCCCCGGTGGCGCGCATGGGGCCGCCCGGAACAGGGCGGTCACGACAGCATAGTAGAGCGCCCCGTTCCCCGCCGGGCGCCTGCCTCGGCTAACATGCCCGCGTCACATCGCTGTAATAATTCCGTTATCTAATGCGGCGCAGTACAGAATTCCCGAGGCAAGACCATGGTTGGCAAGACAATCCTCATCGTTGACGACGAAGCGCCGATCCGCGAGATGATCGCCGTGGCCCTGGAGATGGCCGGCTACGAATGCCTGGAGGCGGAGAACGCCCAGCAGGCCCACGCCACCATCGTCGACCGCAAGCCGGACCTGATCCTGCTCGACTGGATGCTGCCGGGCACCTCCGGCATCGAGCTGGCGCGGCGCCTGAAGCGCGACGAGATGACCCAGGGCATCCCGATCATCATGCTCACCGCCAAGGGCGAGGAGGACAACAAGATCCAGGGCCTGGAAGTCGGCGCCGACGACTACATCACCAAGCCCTTCTCGCCGCGCGAGCTGGTGGCCCGCCTGAAGGCCGTGCTGCGTCGCACCGGCGCCGGCGACAGCGAGACGCCGATCGAGGTCGGCGGCCTGCTGCTCGACCCCATCAGCCACCGCGTCACCATCGACGGCAAGCCGGCCGAGATGGGCCCCACCGAGTACCGCCTGCTGCAGTTCTTCATGACCCACCAGGAGCGCGCCTACACCCGCGGCCAGTTGCTGGACCAGGTGTGGGGCGGCAACGTCTACGTGGAGGAGCGCACCGTCGACGTGCACATCCGCCGCCTGCGCAAGGCCCTGGGCGAGGTCTACGAGAACCTGGTGCAGACGGTCCGCGGAACCGGCTATCGTTTCTCCACCAAGAGCTGACCGCGCCCCCGCGCCTGATATTCACAAGGAAAGGACCTGGTGAACCAAGACTGGCGTGGCGCCCTGATCCGCCATCTGCTGTTGTTGATAGTCGCCGCCGCGCTGATCGGCGCGGTGAGCGGGCAATACGGTTGGGCCCTGGCAGGCTGCCTGGGCGTCTACCTCGGCTGGACCCTCTGGCAGGTGCTGCGCCTGCACAAATGGCTGAAGAACCACCGCGAGGACGAACCGCCGCCGGACGGCTACGGCCTGTGGGGCGAGGTGTTCGACAGCATCTACCACCTGCAGCGGCGCAACCAGCGCGCCCGCGGGCGCCTGCAGGCGGTGATCGACCGCATGCAGGAATCCACCGCGGCGCTGCGCGATGCGGTGGTCATGCTCGACGCCGACGGCAACCTGGAGTGGTGGAACCTCGCCGCCGAACGCCTGCTCGGCCTGAAGAGCCCGCAGGACGGCGGCCAGGCGGTGACCAACCTGATCCGCAACCCGCGCTTCAAGGAATACTTCGCCCGCGGCGACTACCAGGAGCCGCTGGACATGCCCTCGCCGGTGGACGACAAGCTGCTGCTGCAGTTCCAGATCACCCTCTACGGCAACGGCGAGCACCTGATGCTGGTCCGCGACGTCACCCGCGTGCAGCGTCTGGAGCAGATGCGCAAGGACTTCGTCGCCAACGTCTCCCACGAGCTGCGCACGCCGCTGACGGTGATCGCCGGCTACCTGGAGACCTTCCTCGACAACGCCGAGAACATCAACCCGCGCTGGGCCCGCGCCCTGCAGCAGATGCAGCAGCAGGCCGCGCGCATGCAGGGCCTGCTCAACGACCTGCTGCTGCTGGCCAAGCTGGAAGCCACCGACTACCCGGCGGACAACAAACCGGTGGCGGTGGACCTGATGCTGCTGGCCATCCGCAACGACGCCCAGGCGCTGTCCGGCGCCCGCGAGCACCGCATCAGCCTGGAGGCCGACCCCAGGGTGAAGCTCAAGGGCAGCGAGGCGGAGCTGCGCAGCGCCTTCTCCAACCTGGTGTTCAACGCGGTCAAGTACACGCCCGAGGGCGGCGAGATCCGCATCCGCTGGTGGGGCGACGAGCAGGGCGCGCACCTGTCGGTGCAGGACAGCGGCATCGGCATCGACCCCAAGCACCTGCCGCGCCTGACCGAGCGCTTCTACCGCGTGGACTCCAGCCGCAACGCCAGCACCGGCGGCACCGGCCTGGGCCTGGCCATCGTCAAGCACGTGCTGATCCGCCACCGCGCCACCCTGGACATCAGCAGCGTGCCGGGCAAGGGCAGCAGCTTCGTCTGCCACTTCCCGCGGCAGCAGGTCGCCTGAACCAAGGTCATCTTGCCAGCGCCGCACGCTGCCGCCATGCTTACTCGCTCATTCATCAGCCAACAGAACCATGGACCCTTCCCCCAGTAGCGAATTGCTGACCTATTTCGCCGATTTCGGCCTCGTACTCTTCGCCCTTCTCCTCGTCCTGCTCAACGGCTTCTTCGTCGCCGCCGAGTTCGCCATGGTCAAGCTGCGCGCCACCCGCGTGGAGACCATCGCCAAGCAGCACGGCTGGCGCGGCAGCATCCTGCGCAAGGTGCACAACCAGCTCGACGCCTACCTCTCCGCCTGCCAGCTGGGCATCACCCTGGCCTCCCTGGGCCTGGGCTGGGTCGGCGAGCCGGCCTTCGCCGAGCTGCTGGAGCCGCTGCTGGCCGCGGTGGGCGTGCACTCCGAGGAAATCATCCGCGGCGTGTCCTTCTTCAGCGCCTTCTTCATCATCTCCTACCTGCACATCGTGGTCGGCGAGCTGGCGCCCAAGAGCTGGGCGATCCGCAAGCCGGAGCTGCTGTCGCTGTGGACCGCGGTGCCGCTGTATCTGTTCTACTGGGCGATGTACCCGGCCATCTGGCTGCTCAACGCCAGCGCCAACACCATCCTCAAGATCGCCGGCCAGGGCGAGCCGGGGCCGCACCACGAGCACCACTACAGCCGCGAGGAACTCAAGCTGATCCTGCACTCCAGCCGCGGCCAGGACCCCAGCGACCAGGGCATGCGCGTGCTGGCCTCGGCGGTGGAACTGGGCGAGCTGGAAGTGGTGGACTGGGCCAACTCCCGCGAGGACCTGGTCTACCTGGAGCGCCACGCGCCGCTGGCCGACGTGCTGGCGACCATCCGCCGGCACAAGTACAGCCGCTACCCGGTGTTCGACGCCGAGAAGGGCGAGTTCACCGGCCTGCTGCACATCAAGGACCTGCTGCTGGAGCTGGCGACCACCGACAGCCAGCCGGAAACCATCGACCTGGACGAACTGGCCCACCCGCTGGAGCTGGTGACCAAGCACATGCCGCTGTCGCGCCTGCTGGAGCAGTTCCGCCAGGGCGGCGCGCACTTCGCCCTGGTGGAGGAAGCCGACCACAAGGTGATCGGCTACCTGACCATGGAAGACGTGCTGGAAGTGCTGGTCGGCGACATCCAGGACGAGCACCGCAAGACCGAGCGCGGCATCCTCGCCTACCAGCCGGGCAAGCTGCTGGTGCGCGGCGACACCCCGCTGTTCAAGCTGGAGCGCCTGCTGGGCATCGACCTCGACCACATCGAGGCGGACACCCTCGCCGGCCTGGTCTACGAGACACTCAAGCGCGTGCCGGAAGAGGAAGAAGTGCTGGAAGCCGAAGGCCTGCGCATCATCGTGAAGAAGATGAAGGGCCCGAAGATCGTATTGGCCAAGGTGGTCAAGATGGATTGAAGGCGGCTGCAGGCCGTAGGCTATAGGCTATAGGCTAAGAGCGGGTGCGGGCTCGCTCCTGCTTCCGGTCTGACCAGTCATGTGGGGCGCTTTTCGTAGGATGGGTTGAGCTTGCGAAACCCATGCTGTTGCGGTGATGGGTATCGCTTCGCTCAACCCATCCTACGGGTGTTGGGTTTGCCGGAAGGTGTAGGAGGACTCCGTCCGCGATTGGGATAGCCAACGCACCGGCCTGACCAGTTGCGTTCCACCCACGGGCCCTCCCCCATCGCCCGCTAAAAAATCCCCACCCCCAGCAGCTCGTTGGAAGCTCCGTCCTAGAGCTTCCACGTCCTGCTCAAAGGCCACTCCCCAAAACCACTCGTCGCCCCATCGCCGCATTCGCTCTTGCCAGCGGCGCCACATGGGCATAAGTTGCACTGGTCTGACCGGTAATACCAGAACAATAACTGCGCGCCTCAGCCCTCCCCTCGGGAAGCGGACGGGCGCAGACAACGGAGACCTTCAATGCTCATCCACCGCTGTTCCCGCTCGATCTTCCTGCAAGTGGTGCTCGGCCTGGCCCTCGGCGTGCTGTTCGGTGTCGGCCTGCCGGAGCTTTCGTCCCAGCTCAAGCCCCTGGGCGACGGCTTCATCAAGCTGATCAAGATGCTCATCGCGCTCATCGTGTTCTGCGTGGTGGTCAACGGCATCTCCGGCGCCGGCGACCTGAAGAAGGTCGGGCGCATCGGCCTGAAGTCGGTGGTCTACTTCGAGATCCTCACCACCATCGCCCTGCTCCTCGGCCTGCTGGTGGCCTACGGCAGCGGCCTGGGCAACGGCGCCAACATCGACCTGAACGGCCTCTCCGCCGGCGATGCCGCGACCTACGCCGCGCACACCAAGGACATCCACGGGCCGGTGGACTTCATCATGGGGCTGATCCCCACTTCGGTGTTCAGTGCCTTCGCCAACAACGACATCCTCCAGGTGCTGGTGTTCGCCGTGTTGTTCGGCAGCGCCCTGAACCTGGTGGGCGAGCAGGCCAGCGGCGTGGCGCGGCTGGTCAACGAGTTCAGCCACGTGGTCTTCCGCATCATGGGCATGATCGTGCGCCTGGCGCCGCTGGGCGTGTTCGGCGCCGTGGCCTTCACCACCAGCCGCTACGGCCTGGAGTCGCTGAGCCACCTGGGCGCGCTGGTGCTGGTGTTCTACCTCACCTGCATCCTCTTCGTATGCCTGGTGCTGGGCACCGTGCTGCGCCTGAGCGGCGTGCGCCTGCGGCCGTTCCTGCGCTACTTCCGCGAAGAACTGCTGATCGTCCTCGGCACCGCCTCTTCCGACGCCGTGCTGCCGCAGGTGATGCGCAAGCTGGAGAACATGGGCATCCGCAGCTCCACCGTGGGCCTGGTGATTCCCACCGGCTACTCCTTCAACCTCGACGGCTTCTCCATCTACCTGACCCTGGCGGTGGTGTTCATCGCCCACGCCACCGGCACGCCGCTGGCCATCAGCGACCTGCTGACCATCCTGCTGGTGTCGCTGGTGACCTCCAAGGGCGCCCACGGCATCCCCGGCTCGGCCCTGGTGATCCTCGCCGCCACCCTCGCCGCGGTGCCGGCGATTCCCGCCGCGGGCCTGGTGCTGGTGCTCTCGGTGGACTGGTTCATGGGCATCGGCCGGGCGCTGACCAACCTGATCGGCAACTGCGTCGCCACCGTGGTCATCGCCCGTTGGGAAAACGACATCGACCTGCAACGCACACGTTCGGTACTCAACGGCGAACCCGGGGCGAACAAGACCCTGGTCGCCACGCCCGGCAAGGGCGAACTGCGCGGCTGACGACAGCCGCCGCGCGCGCCGCCCCAACAGGCGCGGCGCGCGCCTTAACTGCCTCAGGAGCAACCATGTTTTCCTCATCCAAACTGGTCAATTCAGTGGTTCAGAAACTGCTCGAGACCATAGAGCAAGGGCGCTGGGCGGCCGGCCAGATGCTGCCGGGCCAGCGCGAGCTGGCCGAGCAGCTGGAAATCAGCCGGCCCAGCCTGCGCGAGGCCATCACCGTGCTGGAGACCCTCGGCGTGGTGCGCTCGCTGCCCGGCAAGGGCGTGATGGTACTGCAGCGTGACGAAAACGCCCTGCGCGAGATCCGCGCCCCGGCCACGGCCACCCTGGAAGACGTGCTGCAACTGCGCTACGCCCTGGAACCCTTCATCGCCGGGCTGGTGGCGCAGAGCATCGACGGCGACTCCCTCGGCCGCCTGCGCCTGCTGCTGCTGGACATGCGCGAAGCGGTGGAGGACGGCCGCGCCGCCGCCGTGGTCGAGGCCTACAACAGCTTCCACCGCAAGCTGGTGGCGCTGACCTCCAACCCGATCTTCCTCAGCGTTTCGCAACAGATCGCCGGCGCCCTGGAGCAAAGCGACCACCTCATCCAGCGCAACGCCGCCCACGCCGAGGAACTGCTGGCCGAGCACGAGGCCATCGTCCGCGCCATCCGCCAGCACGACAGCGAAGGCGCCAGCCAGGCCATGCGCCAGCACATCCTCAACGAAGGCCTGCGCCTGAACCTGGCGCTGCGCGTGCCGGAAGCGGGGACCGGGCGATGAACGGCGAAACCGGCCCGCGCCGCCGCGGCCAGGCCCAGCGGATCTACGAGGACCTCCACGCCGCCATCCTCTCGCGGCGCCTGCGGCCGGCCGCGCCGCTCAGCCAGGAAACCCTCGGGCGGATCTTCCACGCCGGCCCCAGCAGCGTGCGCCGCGCCCTGCAGCGCCTGGCCCGGGAAGGCGCGGTGGAACTGGCGCCACGGCGCATCGCCAGCGTCGCCCGCGCCGACCCGCAGCGCCTGCGCCAACTGCTGGAAACCCGCCTGCTGCTGGAAAGCGACATGCTCCGGCGCCTGGCCGGAAGGCTGGACGGGCAAAACCTGGCGGAACTGCGAGAAATGCTCGCCACCCAGCGCCACTGCCTGGCCGCGGACGACGCGCTGGGCGCCCAGGAATGGGCCCGGAACCTGCACCTGCGCCTGGCCCAGTTGTCGGCCAATCCCCTGTTGCCCGATCTGCTGGGGCCGCTGCTGGAGCGCCTGGCCGTGAGCATTGCCCTGGGCCGCGGCCAGGCCCATACCGCGGACAGCTGCCGGCAACAGGCCGAGATGCTCGAAGCCCTGGCTGAAGGCGACGCGGAGCGCGCCTGCGCCTGCCTGGAAAGCTACCTGCGCGGCGTGGGCGAGCGCCTGCGCTTCGCCCCGCCGCCGACCACCGACCTGCGCGCGGCCTTCGCCGGGAAGCTGGCTATTCCTTGACCACCGCGAAGTTCGGCAGGGTGCCCACCGGCTGGGCGAAGTCGTAGGGGATGGATTCCAGCGCCAGGCCGACGTTGCGCTGCACCACGAAGTGCAGGTGCGGACCGCTGCTGTTGCCGGTGTTGCCCGAGCGCGCCAGGGGCGTGCCGACGCCGACGCGCTGGCCCTCGCTGACCAGCACCGAGCCGCGCATCAGGTGCAGGTAGACGCCCATGGTGCCGTCGTCGTGGAGGATGCGCACGAAGTTGCCGGAGGGGTTGTTGCCACGCCCGCTCTGGGCGTTCTCCACCTTCACCACGGTGCCGCCGCGGGCGGCCACGATGGGCGTGCCCTCGGGCATGGCGATGTCCAGCGCGTAGCGGCTCTTGGGGGTGAAGTGGCTGTACTTGCCGTTGGCGCCCTGGCTCAGGCGGAAGGGCCCGCCACGCCAGGGCAGCGGATAATCGTAGGCCACAGGTTGCAGGCGCGGGTCGCCCAGGGCGTAGCGCAGCTTGGGCTTGTACTGCATCGGCCGCGACGCGTCGCGCGGGCTCAGCGTGGCCAGGCGGATGGCGCTGCGCGGCGCCAGCACCCAGCGGATCGGCTTCTCCGGCACGCCCACGGCGTTCTGCGCGGCGTTCACGCTCAGCTCCACTTCCACCGGGGCGTAGAGGTCGTTGCGCACCTGCAGGGTTTCGAAGCCGTCGTGCCTGAGCGTCTGCAGCTTCACCTGCTGCTCCAGGTGCTCGACCATGCGGTCGCGGAAGACGAACACCTGCGCACCCGCCACGGCCTTGTCCGTGTAGGTGACCACGCCATTGGCGTCGACGTATTTGTAGATGGTCACGGCCGCAGCCGGCCCCGCAGCCATCCATAGACTGCAGAGGAAGAAAAAGCGCCCTAGCATGTCGACTCTGGTTATAGGTATTCGACGCCAGCAAGACTAGCAGCCGCGGCCAGCAGCGGCGAGCCGCCGGCCGTCGGGCTGTGAAGCAGGCCTCAGGCGCCGGGGACGTAGTGCTTCTGGGTGCTGCCGCGGGCGATCAGGCGCGACAGGTAGTCGAGCTTCTGCGGGTCGCGGTCGACGAAGCGCAGCAACAGCAGCAGCCACTCGCTGTCGGGCTTGGGCTCCAGCGCCGCGACCGAGTGCAGGTAGCCGTTCAGGCGCGCCACCTCGTTGTCTTCCTCCAGGTCGAGCACCGCGGTTTCCAGCACCTGCGGCAGCACCTGGCCGCGCTTCACCACCAGCTGCGCCTCCTTCAGGCTGAGCCCGCGGATCACGCAGGGCAGGCTGGCATTGGGCAGGCGCAACTGCCCCTGGCCCTTGCCCTGGGCGCCACTGCGCGCAGGCGCGGGGGCCGGTGCGGCAGCGGGAGCCGGACGGGCGGGCGCCGGGGCCGCGGCTGGAGTGGCCGGGGTGCGCACCACCTCGGCCTTGCCGCCGGTTAGGGCGGCGAGGGAATCGTTCGGCGGGCCGCTGGCCAGGCTGCGCTGCGGCGCCGCGGCCAGCAGCGCATCGAGCTTGCCGGCGCGGCTCAGGGCCTTGCGCACCTTGCTCACCAACTGGTCGTTGGAGAAGGGCTTGCCGATGTAGTCCGACACCCCGGCCTGGATGGCCTGGACCACGTTCTCCTTGTCGCCGCGGCTGGTCACCATGATGAAGGGCACGTCCTTCAGCGGCGCCTGGGCGCGGCACCAGCCGAGCAGTTCGATGCCGGACATCTCCGGCATCTCCCAGTCGCAGAGGATCAGGTCGACCGCGTGGCGGGCGAGGTGCTGCTGGGCCTTGCGGCCGTTCACCGCCTCCTCGATGCGCAACCCCGGAAAATGGTCGCGCAATCCCTTCTTCACCAGGTCGCGGATGAAAGGTGCATCATCCACCACCAGAACACTGACCTTGCTCATCGTCGACTCCCTGGAACGCCAAGGCGAAGGATAGCCTCGGGCACTGGCAGGATGCCATGCCGACGTGACCGGTCGGACACATCCGTCAATCAATCCAGCGTTCGCCCTACGGTTTCCGGAGCCATCCGCAACCCGGCCAGGCATAGCAGGATGGCGCCCACTAGGTACCAGGCCGGCGCGTTCGGGCTGCCGGTGAGGTCGATCAGCCCGGCGGCGAAGAACTGCGCGAAGCCGCCGAACAGCGCGACGCCGACACAGTAGGTGACCGACAGGCCGGTGGCGCGGATCGCCGCCGGGAACAGCTCCGGCAGGATCGCCAGGGACGCCACCATGCCGTACGTCAGCGGGATGTTGAGCAGCCCCACGATCAGCAGCAGCAGGCCGATGCTGGGCCATTGGTTGAGCAGCAGGAACGCCGGGTAGGTCGCCAGCAACAGGATCGGCAGCGGCCAGAAGATCGAGCGGCGCCGGCCGATGCGGTCGCTCAGGCGTCCGGCGTGGGGCGCCAGCAGCAGCGACGGCAGGCTGCTCACCACCGCGGCCCAGGTGGCGACGCCCAGCGGCATGCCCAGCACGCTGATGGCGTGGTTGGCCAGGTAGAACTGGGTGATGTAGACCGGCACCGAGACGCCGATCACCAGCAGCACGCCGGTGAGCAGCTGCCGCGGGTGCCGGCACAGCAGCGCCAGGCCGCCTTCCCGCGCCTGCCGGCTGTCGCCCTGGGCGGCGGCCGGCAGGGTTTCCTCCAGGCGGTGGCGGATGTATTCGCTGACCGGGATGGCCAGGATGCCCACCGCGAAGACCGCCCGCCAGCCCCAGCTGTCCATGGCCTCGGGGCTCAGCAGGTTGCTCAGCGTCAGCACCACCAGCGCGCCCATGATGGTGCCCAGGCTCTGGCTGAACACCTGCCAGCTGCAGTAGTAGGCCCGCGAGCCCGAGCCGGCGTATTCCATCAGGATGGTGGTGGCGGTGCCCACCTGCCCGCCGACGGCGAAGCCCTGCAGCAGGCGCGCGACTATGATCACCAGCGGCCCGACCAGCCCGGCCTGGGCATAGGTCGGCGCCACGGTGAACAGCAGCGCGCCCAGGGCCATCAGCCACAGCGTCAGGCGCATGGCCGCCTTGCGCCCGGCGCGGTCGGCGTACAGGCCGATCAGCAGGCCGCCGAGCGGGCGCATGACGAAGCCGGTGCCGAACACCGCGAAGGACAGCATCAGCGAAGTCAGCGGGTTTTCCCCGAAGGGGAAGAACAGCCGCGCCATCAGCGTGGCCAGCAGGCTGTAGACGAGGAAGTCGTAGAACTCCAGGGCGTTGCCCAGGCACACCGCGGCGATGGCGCGGGTGCGCCCGGCACGGGAAGGTTCGGCGCTCGCAGCGAAGGATGTCGTTCTTGTTGTCATGCTGGGATTCCTCGCGGGGCGGGATTCAGGCCAGGAAGCGCTGCGCCAGGCGGACCCAGAAGGTCGCGCCCAGCGGCAGGATGCGGTCGTTGAAGTCGTACCCGGGGTTGTGCACCGCGCAGCCGCCCTCGCCGTCGCCATTGCCGATCATCAGGTAGCAGCCGGGCGCCTGCTCCAGCCAGAAGGCGAAGTCCTCGCTGGCGTGGATGGGCCGCGGCTCGGGTTCCAGCCCCTCGTCGCCGAGCCAGTCGAGGACCAGTTCGCGGACCAACTCCGCGCAACCGGGGTCGTTGACCAGCACCGGGTAGCCGTCCGCCGCTACCAGGACTTCAGCGCGGGCGCCGAAGCTGGCGGCCTGTTGCTGCGCCAGTTCATGGATGCGCCGCAACAGCAGCTCGCGCACCTGCGGGCTCAGCGCGCGCACGCTCAGGCGCAGTTCGGCGCTGTCGGGGATGACGTTGCTGGCGTCGCCGGCGAGGAAGGCGCCCACGGTCAGCACCGCCGCCTCGGACGGCGGCACGTTGCGCGACACCAGGCTCTGCAGGGCGCCGACCAGCGCCGCGCCGGCCAGGATCGGGTCCACCGTCTGCTCGGGCATGGCGCCGTGGCCGCCGCGGCCGTGGATGAGGATGGTCACGTCGTCGGCCGAAGCCATGCACGGCCCCGGCATGACCATGAAGCGCCCCTCGGCCAGGCCGGGCAGGTTGTGCATGGCGAACAGGGCGTCGCAGGGGAAGCGTTGCAGCAGGCCTTCGTCGAGCATGCGCTTGGCCCCGGAGCCGCCATGGCCTTCCTCGGCGGGCTGGAAGAACAGGTGCAGGGTGCCGCGCCAGTTGCGCTCGCGGGCCAGCTCGCAGGCCGCGGCCAAGAGCATGGCGGTGTGCCCGTCGTGGCCGCAGGCGTGCATCTTTCCGGGCACCCGGCTGCTCCAGGGCAGCCCGCTCTGCTCGTGGATCGGCAGCGCGTCCAGCTCGGCGCGCAGGCCCAGCACCGGGCCGGGGCCGTTGCGCAGCGTGGCGATCACCCCGGTGCCGGCCATCTCGGCGATCTCATAGCCCCAGGCGCGCAGCCGTTCGATGACTCGCTCGCGGGTGGAGTACTCTTCGAAGCCCAGCTCGGGTTCGGCGTGGATGGCCCGGCGCAGTTCGACCATTTCCGGGACGATGGCGGCTATGCCCGGCGCTATGCAGGCTCTGTTCATCGGCTCGCTCCTGTTTTTCTTGTGGGATTGGACTGGATCGATGCCCGTGACCGGCCGGTATGCTGGGCGTGGATTACCCTAGCGTCGGCGCCGCATGCGCATAAGCCAAAAAAATGTTGTCGTGACGACCTCCGGTGTTCGGAGGGGAGGCGAGCGTTGAAACTGCATCAGTTGCAGGCTTTGATAGCCGTGGCCGACGGCGGCGGCATTCGCGCCGCGGCCCGTGGCCTGGGCCTCAGCCAGGCCGCGGTGACCCGTGCCCTGCGCGAGCTGGAGGAGGAACAGGGGCTGCCGCTGCTGATGCGCCACGCCGGCGGCGCCCGGCTGACCACCGCCGGGCAGGTGCTGCTGCCCCGCGCCCGGCAGATCGCCACCCAGCTCGACAGCGCCCGCCAGGAACTGGCCGCCCTGCGCGGCGAAGGCGCGGCGACGCTGTGTGTCGGCGTCACCCCCTGGTTCGGCCAGACTTTGCTGGGCAACGCCCTGCAGGCCTTCCGCAGGGACATGCCGCAGGTCCACCTGGAGCTGTACGAGGGGCTGCAGGCGGTGATCCTGCCGCTGCTGCGCACGGGCCGCATGCAGTTCGCCCTGGGCCCGGCGGGCATCCTCCAGGGCGCGGACTTCGTGCATCAGCCGCTGGCGCACTACCGCATGCAGGTGGTGGCCCGCAACGGCCACCCGCTGGCCTCGGCGCGCTCGCTGAGGCAGTTGCTGGAGCACGACTGGACGATGAACTTCACCGCCGACCGCTACGCCGAGACCACCCATGAACTGTTCGGCCAGCATGGCCTGCAGATCGCCCGCGAACGCATCGTCTGCGCCCATTCCGCGGGCATGCTCAGCAGCCTGATCGTCGACGCCGGCCTGCTCGGCTACGCGCCGCAGCCGATGATGCTCTGCGAACCGCTGCGCAGCGGCGCACGGGCCCTGGCGCTGGAGGAACCATTGCCGGACGGGGACATCAGCATCATCCGCCTGCGCGACCAGGGGCTGGACGCGACCTCCCGGCACTTCGTCCATTGCCTGCAGCAGGCGCTGAAGGACAACAGCCGTGCCCGCGATCCCGCGGGCCGGCAGTTGGCGGAGATGGTGAGGTTGAGTTTCTGAGGGAGGGGCCAAGACCGACTTCGTAGCGGGCCCTGCCCGCGAATCGCGCGCAGGGCGCGCTCCTACAGGGGAATGGCGCGGGTGGGGCAGCGTAGGAGCGGATCTTATCCGCGAATCGCGCCGGGACATCCGGCTATCGCGGACAAGGTCCGCTCCTACGAAGGAGAAATACCGTGCCTCCCGGCAACCTGTAGGAGCGGGCCCTGCCCGCGATTTCGCGCGCAGGGCGCGCTCCTACAGGGGAATGGCGCGGGTGGGGCAGCGTAGGAGCGGATCTCATCCGCGAATCGCGCCGGGACGCCCGGCTATCGCGGACAAGGTCCGCTCCTACGGGGGAGGCATGCCGTGCCTCCCGGCAACCTGTAGGAGCGGGCCCTGCCTGCGATTTCGCGCGCAGGGCGCGCTCCTACAGGGGAATGGCGCGGGTGGCGCAGCGTAGGAGCGGATCTTATCCGCGAATCGCGCCGGGGCGCCCGGCTATCGCGGACAAGGTCCGCTCCTACCCACTACGGACGGGCACGGCCCCTCGTAGGATGGTGTTGAGCGAAGCGATACCCATCGCCACCACCGCATGGGTTTCGCAGGCTCAACCCATCCTACGAAAAGCGGCTCGGCGCAGCAGGGTTGGCGTTTCGGCGAGCGCCGCCATGAGCCCAGGTGCGGCTCAGCTATCGGACTTGCCCTGCACTTCTTCCTTCATGCGCGTCAGGCCGATGTGGCGGACGTCGGTGCCGCGCACCAGGTAGATCACCAGTTCGGCGATGTTGCGCGCGTGGTCGCCGATGCGTTCCAGCGAGCGCAGGGCCCAGATGACGTTGAGCACGCGGGAGATCGCCCGCGGGTCTTCCATCATGTAGGTCACCAGTTCGCGCAGGGCGGTCTTGTACTCGCGGTCGACGGTCTTGTCGTACTGCGCCACCGACAGCGCCAGGTCGGCGTCGAAGCGGGCGAAGGCGTCCAGCGCCTCCTGCACCATCTTGCGCACCTGGCCGCCGATGTGGCGCACCTCGACGTAGCCGCGCGGCGACTCGCCTTCCTCGCACAGCTGGATGGCGCGGCGGGCGATCTTCGAGGCTTCGTCGCCGATGCGCTCGAGGTCGATCACCGACTTGGAGATGCTGATGATCAGGCGCAGGTCGGAGGCCGCCGGCTGGCGGCGAGCGAGGATGCGCAGGCATTCCTCGTCGATGTTGCGCTCCATCTGGTTGATCTGGTCGTCGATCTCGCGCACCTGCTGGGCCAGGCCCGAGTCGGCGTCGATCAGCGCGGTGACCGCGTCGTTGACCTGTTTCTCCACCAGCCCGCCCATGGCCAGGAGGTGGCTGCGCACGTCTTCCAGCTCGGCGTTGAACTGCTGGGAGATGTGATGGCTGAGACTTTCTTTGTTGATCATGTGGTTTCGCTCCGCGAAAGCTGCAGGCTACGCGCCGAAGGTTGCAGATTTATGATGCGGCCGCCGCCCGGCCCTTAGCCGTAGCGCCCGGTGATGTAGTCCTCGGTCTGCTTCTTCGCCGGGTTGGTGAAGAGCGTGTCGGTGTCGCCGAACTCGATCAGCTTGCCCATGTACATGAACGCCGTGTAGTCGGAGACCCGCGCGGCCTGCTGCATGTTGTGGGTGACTATCACGATGGTGAACTTGGATTTCAGTTCGTAGATCAGTTCCTCGATCTTCAGCGTGGAGATCGGGTCCAGCGCCGAGCAGGGCTCGTCGAGCAGCAGCACTTCCGGCTCCACCGCGATGGTCCGGGCGATCACCAGGCGCTGCTGCTGACCACCGGACAGGCCCAGGGCCGACTCGTGCAGGCGGTCCTTCACCTCCTCCCACAGCGCGGCGCCCTTGAGCGCCCACTCCACGGCCTCGTCGAGGGTGCGCTTCTTGTTCACACCCTGGATGCGCAGGCCGTAGACCACGTTCTCGTAGATGGTCTTGGGGAAGGGGTTGGGCTTCTGGAACACCATGCCGACGCGGCGGCGCAGCTCGGCCACGTCCACGCCGCGGGCGAAGATGTCGTGGCCGTCGAGGCGGATCTCGCCTTCCACGCGGCAGTCGTCCACCAGGTCGTTCATGCGGTTGAAGCAGCGCAGCAGGGTCGACTTGCCGCAGCCGGACGGGCCGATGAAGGCGGTCACGCGCTGCTTGGGGATCTGCATGGCGACGTCGAACAGCGCCTGTTTCTGGCCGTAGAACAGGTTCAGGCCGGGCACTTCCAGGGCCACGGTCTCCTTGTCCAGGCGCATGCCCTCGCGGATCGGCCGGCCGAGGGCGGCGAGGTCGATGCCATGGCGATGGGGTTCTTGTTGCATCTCGTCTCTCCCGTTGGAGGCTCGGGCCGCCGCCTGCGCAGGCGGCGGCCGCGGATCAGTTTTCCAGCGCCTTGTACTTCTCGCGCAGGCGGTTGCGGATGGCGATGGCGGAGAAGTTCAGCAGGGCGATCACCAGCACCAGCAGCAGCGCGGTGGCGTACACCAGCGGCCGCGCGGCCTCGACGTTGGGGCTCTGGAAGCCGACGTCGTAGATGTGGAAGCCCAGGTGCATGATCTTCTGGTCCAGGTGCACGTAGGGGTAGTTGCCGTCCACCGGCAGCGACGGCGCCAGTTTCACCACGCCCACCAGCATCAGCGGCGCCACTTCGCCGGCGGCGCGCGCCACGGCGAGGATCAGGCCGGTCATCATGGCCGGGCTGGCCATGGGCAGGACGATCTTCCACAGCGTCTCGGCCTTGGTCGCGCCCAGGGCCAGGGAGCCCTCGCGGATCGCCCGCGGGATGCGCGACAGGCCTTCCTCGGTGGCCACGATCACCACCGGCACGGCGAGGATCGCCAGGGTCAGCGAGGCCCAGAACAGCCCCGGGGTGCCGAAGGTCGGCGCCGGCAGCGCCTCGGGGAAGAACAGCCGGTCGATCGAGCCGCCCAGCACGTAGACGAAGAAGCCCAGGCCGAACACGCCGTAGACGATGGCCGGCACCCCGGCGAGGTTGTTCACGGCGATGCGGATCACCCGCGTCAGCAGGCCCTGGCGCGCGTACTCGCGCAGGTAGACCGCGGCGATGACACCGAACGGGGTGACGATCACCGCCATCACCAGGGTCATCATCACGGTGCCGAAGATCGCCGGGAAAATGCCGCCCTCGGTGTTGGCCTCGCGCGGGTCTTCGCTGAGAAACTCCCAGAGCTTCTTGAAGTAGAACGACAGCTTGGCGCCGAAGCCCATGGCGTTGGGCTGGTAGGCGTGGACCAGCTTGCCGAGGCTGATCTCGGTCTCGCGGCCGCCGGCCTCGCGCATCACCACGCTGTCGCGGTTGAACTGCTGGCGCAGCTCGCCCAGCCGGTCTTCGTACTCGCGGTAGCGTCCCTGCAGCTCGGCGCGGGCGGCGGCGAGGTCGGCCTGGGCGGTGGCATCCAGCTCGCCGTGCAGTTGCAGGCGGCGCTCCTTCAGGCGCAGGCGCTCCAGCTCGTGGTTGATGCTGCCGATGTCCTTCTTCTCCAACTGGTAGAGCTGGTCGTACAAGCCCTCCACCCGTTGCAGGCGCTGCTGCAGCTCGGGCATGGCGGCGGCGCCCTGGGCCACCGCCTGGCCGTCCTGCTTCACGCTGACCAGGTAGCCGTAGAAGTTGCCCCACTCGCGGCGTTCCAGGGTCACCAGCTCCTGCGGCCAGCGCCGCTCGGCGAGCCAGTCGCCGATCACCCAGGAGAAGTCGCTGCCGTAGAGATCGCGGTTGCCCAGCTTGAGCAGCTCGCGGGTCATGAACTCGGGGCCTTCGGCGGGCACCGGCAGGCCGGCGCCGCGCAGGCGTTCGCGCGGCACTTCCTCGACCTGCACTTCTTCGCCGATCAGCACCTTCGCCTCCTGCCCGGGCACGCTGTAGCGCGCCTCCAGCACGTCGGCCGGCCAGAAGTGGCCGAGGCCGCGCACGGCGATGACGGCCAGCAGGCCGAGGGTCATGATCACCGCGATGGAAACCGCGCCGGCGTTCATCCACACCCAGGGAGAACCGCTGGCGAACCAGGCTTTCAGCGTTTCCTGCTTCTGTTTCACTTGGAAAGTGCCTCTTCAGACGCCGGTCAGAGCGACGCGTATTTCTTCCGCAGCCGCTGACGGATCAGTTCGGCCAGGGTGTTCATCACGAAGGTGAAGGTCAGCAGCACCAGCGCCGAGAGGAACAGCACGCGGTAGTGGGTGCCGCCCACCTCCGACTCGGGCATTTCCACCGCCACGTTCGCCGCCAGGGTGCGCATGCCCTGGAAGATGTTCATGTCCATCACCGGGGTGTTGCCGGTGGCCATCAGCACGATCATGGTCTCGCCCACGGCGCGGCCCATGCCGATCATCAGCGCCGAGAAGATGCCCGGGCTGGCGGTGAGGATCACCACGCGGGTCAGCGTCTGCCAGGGCGTGGCGCCCAGGGCCAGAGAGCCGTAGGTGAGGCTGCGGGGCACGCTGAAGATGGCGTCCTCAGCGATGGAGAAGATGTTCGGGATCACCGCGAAGCCCATGGCCAGGCCGACGATCAGGGCGTTGCGCTGGTCGTAGGTGATGCCCAGGTCATGGCTTATCCACAGGCGCATGTCGCCGCCGAAGAAGGCGGTTTCCAGGTGCGGGCTGAGCCACAGGGCGAAGGCGCCGACGCCGAGCACCACGGGAATCAGGATCGCCGCTTCCCAGCCGTCCGGCAGCGCCAGGCGGATGCGCTCGGGCAGGCGGCTCCAGAGCAGGCCGGCGAGCAGGATGCCCAGCGGGGTGAGCAGCAGCAGGCTGAAGATGCCCGGCAGGTGGCCTTCGACGTAGGGCGCGAGGAACAGGCCGGCGAAGAAGCCGAGGATCACCGTCGGCAACGCCTCCATCAGCTCGATCACCGGCTTGACCTTGCGGCGCATCGCCGGGGCCATGAAGTAGGCGGTGTAGACGGCCGCGGCGATGGCCAGCGGGGCGGCCAGGATCATCGCGTAGAAGGCTGCCTTGAGGGTGCCGAAGGTCAGCGGCGCCAGGCTCAGCTTGGGCTCGAAGTCGGTGGTGGCGGCGGTGGACTGCCAGACGTATTGCGGCTTGTCGTAGCTTTCGTACCAGACCTTGCCCCAGAGCGCGCTCCAGGAAACCTCCGGGTGCGGGTTGCTCAGATCGAAGCCGCGCAGTTGACCAGCCTGCTCCAGCAACAGGCGGTTGGCCCGCGGCGACAGGGCCAGCACGCCGCTGGCCGGCGCCACCTGCTGTTCCAGCAAAGTGCGGTGCGCGGTGCTGTGGAACACACCGAGTTCGCCGGCGCTGTCCAGGGCGACGAAGCCTTTGCGACGCTGCTCGGGAACGATGGCAGTGATCGGCTTGCTGCCCAGCTGGAAGTCGCGCACGTGTGCCAGGCGCGGTTCGCCGTCGGTGTCGCGGGCCATGAACCACTGGCTGATGCCGCCGTCGGAGTTGCCGATCATCAACGAAATGCCGCCCAGCAACTGGGCGCTGGCGGTGACCTCGCGGTTGGCATGGTCGAGCAGCTTGTAGCGGCCGTTGAGTTGGCGGGTGCGCAGGTCGAAGACGTCGGCCTGGGCGCGGCCGTTGATGACGTACAGCCACTGCTTGCGCGGGTCGATGTAGATCGCCTTCACCGGGTCGGCGATCTGCGGCAGGTTCACGGCCTCCTGCTCCAGGGTGGTCTCGCCGGTGAGCATGTTTTCCTGGCTGGTCAGGCTCAGCAGCAGCATCTGGCTGCCGCTGGAGCCGGCCAGCAGCAGGCCGTCGTCGTCCGAGGCCAGGGCCACGTGTTCCAGCGCGCGGCCCTGCGGGTCGAGGCTGATGGGCGCCTCGCCGTAGGGGTAGTCGATCTGCGGGGTGATGGTCTTGCGGTTATCCGGGTAGGTGACCTTGTAGGCATGACGGAACACCAGCGCCTGGCCATTGGACAGGCCGAGCGCCACCATCGGGTGCCCCGGCTGGTCCTCGGCGATGGACACCACCCGGCTGCCGGCCGGCAGCTTGAGCGCCTGGCGGCTGAGTTCGGCGCCGCTGTCCAGGTCGAAGAACAGCACCTGCCCATCGGCGGCCACGCGCATAGCGACCTGGTTCTGCTCCTCGATGCTCAGCAGCAGGGGCGCCTGCACGTCCTTCAGCCAGGCCGGGGCGAGGGGCGCGCGGGCATCCAGTTCGGCGCCGCGGAACAGGGGCAGCACCACATAGGCCAGGTAGAAGAAGATGAGGGTGATGGCCACCAGCACGGACAGGCCGCCGACCAGCACGTACCAGCGCGTCAGGCGGTCCTTGAGGGCGCGCATGCGGCGTTTGCGACGCAGGGTCGGGGTATTGAAATCGATCCGCTCGGGGGTGGAATTGTTCATCGACGAAGTGGCCAGGTCATTCATGGGGGCGACACGCTTGCGGCAGTCTATGACAGAAACATGACACAGAGATGACGAGACGAAGCCCGTCGGCAGTTGCCTGCCAACGGGCTGGGTCACCTACCGCTCAGCCCATGGACGGCTGGCGGAGGCGCTACCTAGAGTCCCAGTTCCTTGACCGCCTTCGCCGCGACCTTGGCCGGCAGCGGGATGTAGCCGTCCTTGACCACGACTTCCTGGCCGGTCTTGGACAGCACCATCTTCAGGAACTGGGCTTCCAGCGGGTCCAGCGGCTTGTTCGGCGCCTTGTTCACGTAGACGTAGAGGAAGCGCGCCAGCGGGTAGGTGCCGTTCAGGGCGTTCTGCTCATTGTCCTCGACGTAGGGGTCGCCCTGCTTCTTGGCCAGGGCCACGGTCTTCACGCTGGCGGTCTTGTAGCCGATGCCGGAGTAGCCGATGCCGTTGAGCGACTGGCTGATGGACTGCACCACCGAAGCGGAACCCGGCTGCTCGTTGACGTTGGGCTTGAAGTCCCCCTTGCACAGGGCCTCTTCCTTGAAATAGCCGTAGGTACCGGACACCGAGTTGCGGCCGAACAGCTGCACCGGCTTGTTGGCCCAGTCGCCGCCCAGACCCAGGTCGCTCCAGGTCTTCACGTCCTGCTTGGCGCCGCACAGGCGGGTGGCGGAGAAGATGGCGTCGACCTGCTGCATGGTCAGGCCCTTGATGGGGTTGTCCTTGTGCACGAAGACGGCCAGGGCATCGACCGCGACGGGCACGGCGGTGGGCTTGTAGCCGTACTTCTGCTCGAAGGCCTGCAGCTCGACATCCTTCATCTTGCGGCTCATCGGGCCGAGGTTGGCGGTGCCCTCGGTGAGCGCCGGCGGCGCGGTGGAGGAGCCCGCGGCCTGGATCTGCACGTTCACACTCGGGTACAGGCGCTTGTACTCCTCGGCCCACAGCGTCATGAGGTTGGCCAGGGTATCCGAGCCCACGCTGGAGAGGTTGCCAGAGACGCCGCTGGTCTTCTGGTAGTCCGGCAGCGCCGGGTCGATCGCGGCGAAAGCGCTGGCAGCGCCCACGCCGGCGGCGGCGAAGGTCAGCGCCGCCATCAAACGCTTGAGTTTCAT